>NZ_CP197231.1:0-4800000 GCF_052075965.1 Bradyrhizobium sp. 482_C4_N1_8
ATGAACACATCGGAACAGGATCGCTGGTCACGCGTGAAGAGCCGGCTGCGCTCGAACGTAGGCGAAGACGTCTATACGAGCTGGTTCGCCCGTATGGATCTGGAAGGCGTGCAGGAGGAGAGCGTGCGGCTCTCGGTGCCGACGCGCTTCCTGAAGAGCTGGATTCAGGCGCATTATGCCGAGCGCGTACTGTCGTGCTGGCAGGCCGAGGCGCCGGAAGTTCATCGCATCGATCTCACCGTTCGCTCCGCGGTGCGCCCGGTCGTGCAGCAGAAGGAGACGCCTGCGCCGGTCGAAACACGCCGCGCGCCCGCGCCGGAACTGCGCTCGACGGCGACTGCGCCGGTCTCCGCAAACCACGACGCGCTCGGCGGCTCGCCGCTCGATCCGCGCCTGACCTTTGCAAGCTTCGTCGTCGGCCGCTCCAACACGCTGGCGCATGCGGCGGCTCGTCAGGTCGCCGAAGGGCGTCGCGGCGATCCCGTCATGTTCAATCCGCTCTACATCCATGCCGGCGTTGGCCTCGGCAAGACGCATCTGCTCCAGGCCGTGACCTGGGCCGGCAATTCCGGCAACGAGCGCAAGGTGCTGTATCTCACGGCCGAAAAATTCATGTACGGCTTCGTCGCCGCGCTGAAGACGCAGACGGCGCTCGCCTTCAAGGAAGCGCTGCGCGGCATCGACGTGCTCGTAATCGACGACCTCCAGTTCCTGCAGGGCAAGTCGACCCAGGCCGAGTTCTGTCACACGCTGAACGCGCTGATCGATGCCGGCCGCCAGGTCGTGATCGCGGCCGACCGTCCGCCGTCCGACCTCGAAAGCCTCGACGATCGCGTGCGCTCGCGCCTCGCCGGCGGCCTCGTGGTCGAGATGGGCTCGCTCGGCGAAGAACTGCGGCATGGCATCTTGAAGTCGCGCGTCGCGGCGGCCCGCGCCCATCACGCCACCTTCGACGTGCCGGAGGAGGTGCTGCTCTATCTGGCGCGCACCATCACCCATAACGGCCGCGACCTCGAAGGCGCGATCAACCGGCTTCTCGCGCATTCGAAGCTGAACAACCAGCCGGTGACGCTGGAGATGGCCGAGCGCGAGGTGCGCGATCTGGTCCGGCCGCAGGAGCCGAAGCGGATCAAGATCGAGGACATCCAGCGCGTGGTGGCGCGGCAGTATAATGTCAGCCGTTCCGACCTCCTGTCCTCGCGCCGCACCGCCAACGTGGTCCGTCCGCGCCAGGTGGCGATGTATCTCGCCAAGACGCTGACCCTGCGCTCGCTGCCCGAGATCGGCCGCCGCTTCGGCGGGCGCGACCACACCACGGTGCTGCACGCCGTGCGCAAGATCGAGGCGCTGGTCAACAAGGACACGGCGCTGTCCGAGGAAGTCGAGTCGCTGAAGCGCCAGCTTCAGGAATAAACGCCTAAGGCTCCTGCCATTCTCCCGCCGCCCCGGCCATGCCTGGGCGGCGGTGTTCGTTTGCCGGGACGGCCGCCCTCCTTTTGGGCTGTAAATCGTGGGGAACCACCCCGCAATCCCTTGAAACGGATGGCTTTCCGCGCCACCTTGCGCGACCCTGACGGCTTTGGTCATATCGGCTGGATGATCCGGCTTTTCGGGGTCTTCGATGCCGTGGCGCGCGTCCCGCCGCCCGGCTTTTCCAACGTTGTGTTTCCTTGGGGATCGGGCGAGTAGTGCAATGAAGGTTACGGTCGAACGCGCGCAACTCCTGAAATCGCTGGGTCATGTCCACCGCGTGGTCGAGCGCCGCAACACCATTCCGATCCTCGGCAACGTGCTGGTCCGCGCCGAGAACGCGAAATTGTCGCTGAAGGCGACCGACCTCGACCTCGAGGTGACCGAGACGCTCCCGGCCGAAACCGCGACCGCGGGCTCCACCACCGTGCCGGCGCACATGTTCTACGACATCGTGCGCAAGCTGCCCGATGGCTCGCAGATCGTGCTGGAGGCCGACGGCGACCGCGCCGTGCTGGCGATCCGCGCCGGCCGCTCGCGCTTCACGCTGCAGACCCTGCCGGAGAATGATTTCCCGGATCTCGCCGCCGGCGACATGTCGCACTCGTTCTCGCTCGCCGCCAAGGACGTCAAGCGGCTGATCGACCGCACCCAGTTCGCGATCTCGACCGAAGAGACGCGCTATTATCTCAACGGCATCTATCTGCACGCCGCGGGCACGGCCACGGCCGCCACCCTGCGCGGCGTTGCCACCGACGGCCACCGGCTCGCCCAGCTCGACCTGGTCCAGCCCAAGGGCGCCGACGGCATGCCCGGCGTGATCGTGCCGCGGAAAACCGTCGGCGAGGTGCAGCGCCTGATCGAGGACAACGAGGCCGAAGTCACGATCGAGCTGTCGCAGGCCAAGATCCGCTTCACGATCGGCAATGTGGTGCTGACCTCGAAGCTGATCGACGGCACCTTCCCCGACTATGGCCGCGTGATCCCGCAGGGCAACGACAAGGAACTCGTCGTCGACAAGAAGGATTTCGAGAACGCGGTCGACCGCGTCTCCACCATCTCCAGCGAGCGCGGCCGGGCCGTGAAGCTCTCGCTGTCGCCGGGCAAGCTGGTGCTATCGGTCACCAACCCTGATTCCGGCAGCGCGACCGAAGAGCTCGAAGTCGAATACGCCTCCGACGCCCTCGATATCGGCTTCAACTCGCGCTACCTCCTCGACATCGCCGCCCAGATCGAAGGCGACGTCGCCACGCTGAAGCTCGCCGACCCCGGCTCGCCGACCCTGGTGCAGGACAAGGACGACAAGAGCGCGCTCTACGTGCTGATGCCGATGCGGGTGTGAGGCCTACCGGCCTCCTTCGCATTGCCTACATACGTCATGGCCGGGCTTGTCCCGGCCATCCACGTCTTGGGAGCCTGAGAACGTGGGTGCCCGGCAATGACAGAGTGATATGACCCCCTCCCGCATTCAACGCCTGACGCTGACGCATTTTCGCAATTATCGGGCGGCGGGGCTCGAGACGGCGGCTGACATGGTGGCGCTGGTCGGGCCGAACGGGGCCGGCAAGACCAATTGCATCGAGGCGATCTCGTTCCTGTCGCCGGGCCGCGGCTTGCGGCGCGCCACGCTGGAAGATGTTGCCGACAACCAGGGCGACGGCTCCTGGGCGGTGTCGGCGCAGGTCGAGGGCGCGCTGGGGCTCGCCACGCTCGGCACCGGCATCGACGCGCCGCGCGCGGACGCCACAGTCAGCCGGCGCTGCCGCATTGACCGCGAGCCGGTCAATTCGGCCACCGCCTTCGGCGACCATATCCGCATGGTGTGGCTGACGCCGGCGATGGACGGGCTGTTCATGGGCGCGGCCTCCGAGCGGCGGCGCTTCTTCGACCGCCTGGTGCTGGCGATCGACAGCGAGCATTCCAGCCGCATCTCCGCGCTCGAACGCTCCCTGCGCTCGCGCAACCGCCTGCTCGAGACGCGCAATTACGACGACCATTGGTGTGATGCGATCGAGCGCGAGACCGCGGAGCTTGCGGTCGCGGTCGCCGCAACGCGCGGCCAGACCGCAGCGCGCCTCACCGGCATGCTCAACGCCCGCGCGCAGGAATCCGCCTTTCCGTCCGCGCAAATCGCGCTGGACGGCTGGATGGAGAATGCGCTGCTCACGGAGACCGCGACGTCGGTCGAGGACCGCTACCGCCAGATCCTGCGCGACAACCGCCCGCGCGACGCCATCGCCGGCCGCACCACCGACGGCCCGCACCTCACCGATCTCCAGGTGATCTATGCGCCGAAAAGCATGCCGGCGCGCGATGCCTCGACCGGCGAGCAGAAGGCGCTGCTGATTGGCCTCGTGCTGGCGCATGCGAGCCTGGTCGCTGAGATGACCGCCATCGTGCCGCTGCTGTTGCTCGACGAGGTCGTCGCGCATCTCGATCCGAACCGGCGCGCGGCGCTGTTCGAGGAGCTGCGCAAGCTCGGCGCGCAGGTGTGGCTGACCGGCGCCGACCCCGCCGCCTTTGCCGACATTGGCGCAGGCGGCGACGTCTTTGACGTCGAGAGCGGACGTGTCTCCGCCCGGCGCTAGACCGCGCCGTTGAACCCGGCCGTTTGCAATCGCGACTAGCCTTTTGAGGCCGTGGCGATGCCTGTCACGGCCGTCGCCAGCGCGCAAATGACGTCACGCGCGAAAACCCTGGAGAATGAGATGCGGACGGTAAGGACCGGGGCGCGAGTCCCGGCTCAATGGCTGGCCTTTGCGTGCGGCCTCCTCTTGCTTGCGGTCTGCATGCTCGCAGCAAGCGCCAGCGCCTGGGTGCCGCATCTGTCGCCGCTGTTCGCGTCGGCACTCACGCCGGACCCCGCTGCCAAGCTGCCCGCGCCGACCCGTTACAGCTACCGAGGAACGCACACCACCGTCGTCAAGGGCATTGAAACGCCACTCCGCACAAGGCTGGAGGCCACCGTGCCCGCCGAGCTCGGCGACGTCCTCGCCTTCTACCGCACCGAACTCAGCAAGCTCGGCTGGCAGGAGCAGCGCGATGGCGCGGTGGTCTCCGCCGATCACGTCAAGCTCGCCTTCGCCTCCCCGCTCGGACCTGGCATGCTGGCGCTCGACCGCAAAGACGCCAGCACCGCCGTCAATCTCGTGCAGAAGAACGCATCTGTCGCGGCCAATGCGAACGTGATGCCCGAGCCCGGCCAGGCGAAGCTGGTGTTCTCCAATATCAGCGAAACGGAAGCCTCGCTCACGATCAACGACCGGACCATCAAGCACGCCGCCGGCGCCTACGCGGTTTCGCTGGATCTGCAGCCCGGCAGATATTCCTACGAGGTGAGCGTGCCGGGCCATCCAGCCACGACGAACATCCTCAACTTCGCTGCCGGCGATACCTGGGAGCTTACGGTCGGGCGCGACGGAGAGGCATGGTCGCCGCTCCTGCTGTATTGAACCTCCCGGGTTTCTGCCGCGACTTCTCGTCTGAGGCCGCGCCGACGGTGTCGCAGCCTGCAAATGCGCACGCCTGAGCCGTGCGCGATATCCTGGAGACGTGACGATGTCGATGATCCCGCGCGGGACGCCAGTCCCGGCACGATGGCAGCTGCTTGCCTGCGGCCTTGTCCTGATGGCGAGCTGCTCGACCGCGGCCGCCGCCGACGGAGGCATCGTCGACGTCCATGCGCTGCCGCAGCTCGAGGGCGCGGTGGAAGACACCTCGCGCCCCGATCCCTACCGCGTCGAATACCGCATGCCGACGCCGGAAGCCGTGACATCGCCGGCGGTGAAGAAACTCCTCAGCGCCGACGGCTGGGTGCTCTATGTGAGGCCGCTGGAGGAGAAGAGCACCAATCTGAACTTCAAGAAGGGACGGCAGGGCCTTTCGGTTCACTTCACGCAGGCCCTCGGCCGGCCCGATCAATCCGTGGTCTACTACACGACCGACCGGATCTACGGGAACGTGCCGTTTCCGGACGGCGCGAGCGACATCATGTTCGATGGGACCCGGCCCTATCTCGGCTGCATCGCGCCCAGCGCGCTCGATGCGACGTCGGATTTCTACGCCAGCCAGATGGCCGCGATCGGCTGGCAGAAACTCACGCCGGAAACCGCCGCGCGCTGGACGACCAGCCTGGATGAAACCGTTCCCAACGGCCTGCGCGCCTTCTACGCGCACCCTGACAGCAAGGACACCGGCTTCTACCAGCAGAAGCCGGTGATGCTGACGCTGACACGCCGCGACGACGGCCGCACCAATATCGATATCCGCGTCGCGCCCTTCGCGCTGCCCAGCGAGCTCAAGGCCGATGGCGATCTGGCCGGCCTGCCGCGGCCAACCCCGACCAAGACGGCCAGGGGCCTCGGCAGCGCAAGCTCCAACAAGCGCGAGATGTCGGCCGCCGCGATGGCCGAGCTGCCCGCCGTGCTCGCCTTCTATCACCGCGAGCTCGCCGCGCGCGGCTGGCAGGAAGATGGCAGCGCGCCGCTCGCGCCCGGCGACGAAGTCGCAATCAAAGTCTCCAACGCCGAGGAGACCGGCGTGCTGCGGCTTGGCCGCAAATATGATTTCACCATGATCAGCCTGAACGTGCAGGTGAAGGACTCCGCGCTTGCCGCCCGCGCCAAGGCGAAGAAGGAGGCCGACGACAAGTTCTTCAGCGATGCCGCAGCAGCCGCACAGAAGATGATCGCCGCCGACGAGGCGCGGCGCAAGGTGCAGGCCGCCGGACTCTCCGATGCGCCGCTCAATGCGCTCGCCGACAGCAAGACACCGGTGCCGCTGCCCGAGACCGCCGAGGGCGTGATATTCGAAGGCGGCGACGGTCGGCTCGAATTCTCCTCCAATTCGAGCGTGAAGGCGCTCGGCACCTTCTACCGCGCATCGCTGAAGAACGCGGGCTGGAAGGAGCAGCCCTCCGTCATCAACCAGCCCAACATGGCGGTGATGGAGTTCTCCAAGGGCGGCAAGTCGATCTCGATGACCGTGATGCAGATGGGCCCGAAAGTGAATGTCAGCGCCACCGGCTCCGGCCTGGTCGTGGCCGCGGCGAAGCCGGTCGAGACCAAATCGGCACAATCCAAACCGACAGAATCCAAGGCCATGCAGGCCAAATCGACCGAGCCGCTGAAGCCCGATCCCGATTCCGCCCTGCCGGTGCCGACGCAGCGCAGCTCGAGCGGGATCAGCTCGACGAAATTCCCCGGCAGCGACCAGTCGTTCCGCAAGGAGCTTGAAGCCAGCATTCCGGCTGAGCTCTCAGATGTCCTCGCCTTCTATCGCGCAGAGCTCACCAAGCGCGGCTGGCAGGAAAAGACTGACGGCGCGACTGTTACCGCCGAGCGGGCGGAGCTGGCGTTCACCTCGCCGGAGGGGCCGGCCATGCTGAAGCTCGGCCGCGCCAGGGAGGAGACAACGGTCAGCCTGGTGCAGCGGAATCCGCAGGCAGCGGCCAAGGCCGACATCATGCCCAAGGCGGGACAGGCGAGGCTGATGCTCGGCAATATCGGGCCGAAGGAGGCGTCGCTGACGATCAACAAGCAGACCATCAAGATCGCGGCCGGCGCCGGCGGCCCGCAATCGCCGAAAGGCCCGATGCTCGATCTGCCGCCCGGCAAGTACCAGTACGCGCTGCGCCTGCCCGGGCAGCCCACTCGCAACGAGACCCTGACCGTAGCCGCCGGCGACGCCTGGGGCCTCTTGGTGGGGCCAAGCGGCGACGTGCTTCCGCTGCAGATGTATTGAGGTGCGACGAAGCAGGTGCGCCCACGCGCAGCCGGCGTTTCGGACCCGTGGGCGGAAAGTTGATCTAAATCAACAGAGCGTTGCGGCGTTGCCTCCCGAATAGGCGTCAACAAGGTTCTGACGTCTCCAAGAGGGAGCTTGCAATGACGCGTACCCGTCACGTTGACGATAGCTCAAAGCCAGAAAGCCGCTTACTAAACCACCGCAACTTGCTGCTTTGCGGCACTGCACTGACCGTCGCTTTTATGCTGTGCGCGCTGGAGACGACCAGCCTCGCGCAGCAAACCACCGGCACGCCGGGTTCGCCGAGCGCCACGACAACCATCGATGGCAAGCAGCTTCCGCCTGAGCCTCCGAAGTTCGAAGGCGTGATCAAGGAAGATGCCACGGACTCCAAGCCATACTGGCCACCGTCCGTTGTGCCGCCCAAAGGCGCGCCGAACGTGCTGCTGATCATGACCGACGACCAGGGTTATGGCGTGACCGGCACCTTCGGTGGGGTGATCCCGACCCCGAACATGGATCGCATCGCCAAGGCGGGCCTGCGTTACACGCAGTTTCACTCGACAGCGCTCTGCTCGCCGACGCGGGCAGCGCTGATCACCGGCCGCAACCACCACTCGGTCGGGTTTGGCGTGATCGGTGAAATGTCCACCGGCTATCCGGGCTACGATTCCGTCATTGGCCAGGAAAGTGCGACGATCGGGACCATTCTGCGGGATAACGGATTTGCCACCTCATGGTTCGGCAAGAACCACAACACCCCGACCTATCTGTACAGCTCAGCCGGGCCGTTCGACCAATGGCCAATCGGCATGGGATTTCAGTATTTTTATGGGTTCATGGGCGGCGAGACCGACCAGTGGACGCCTTACCTTTTCCGCAACACGAGCCAGGTTTTTCCATGGGTCGGCAAGACCGGCTACAACCTCATCACCGACATGGCGGATGACGCCATCAACTACATGAACGGACTGAACGCGGCGGCGCCCGAGAAGCCGTTCTTCGTCTACTACGTGCCCGGCGGCACCCATTCGCCGCATCAGCCGAAGAAGGAATGGAGCGAGAAGTTCAAGGGCAAGTTCGACATGGGTTGGGAGAAGCTGCGCGAGCAGATCTTCGCCAACCAGAAGAAACTCGGGGTGATCCCGGCGAACACCCAGCTCACCGCCTGGCCGGATACGCTGCCGAAGTGGGACTCGCTCTCGTTCATCCAGAAGAAATTGTACGCGCGCGAAGCCGAGGTGTTTGCCGGCTATGCGGCGTATACCGACTACGAAATCGGCCGCGTCATCCAGGCGGTCGAGGACATGGGCAAACTCGACAACACCCTGATCATCTACATCAGCGGCGACAATGGCACCAGCGCCGAAGGAACCCTCGAGGGCACGCCGAACCAGATGACCGCCTACAACGGCATTCTGAAACTGCCCGAAACCGAGCTGATGCTGCACTACGAGGATTGGGGCTCCGACAAGACCTACCCGCATATGTCGGTGGCGTGGTCGTGGGCCTTCGACACCCCGTTCAAGTGGACCAAGCAGGTGGCATCGCACTTCGGCGGCACCCGGCAAGGCATGGCCATCTCATGGCCCGGCCACATCAAGGACGTCGGCGGCATCCGCAGCCAATTCCATCACATGATCGACATCGTGCCGACGATTCTGGAAGCCACAGGCATTCAGGCTCCCGACACCGTCAATGGCATCAAGCAAAGGCCCATCGAGGGCGTCAGCATGGCCTATACGTTCGACCAGGCTAACGCCAACGCGCCGTCAAAGCGCGACACGCAGTATTTCGAGATGTTCGCGAACCGCGGCATCTATCACGATGGTTGGTATGCATGTACGACGCCGCCTGCGCCTCCCTGGCTTCTGGGCACCGCCAAGCTGCCGGGGATCAATGAATACAAGTGGGAGCTTTACAACATCGCCGAGGATTACTCGCAGGCCAATGACCTCGCAGCCAGGAATCCCGACAAGCTCAAGGAGTTGCAAGCGTTGTTCCTGTCGGAGGCGGCGAAATACCAGGTCTTTCCGCTGGACAACTCGGTCCTGCCCCGCATTGTGACACCGCGCCCAAGCGCGACCGCCGGACGAACCGTTTTCACATATTCTGGTGAGAACGCTGGCATCCCTGACGCTAACGCTCCGAGCCTTCTCAATAAGGATTACACGATCACGGCCGAGGTTACCGTTCCTAAGGGCGGCGCGGAAGGAATGATCGCAACTCTAGGCGGTCGCTTTGGCGGATACGCCCTCTACCTGCTCAAAGGCAAGCCTGTCTTCGTCTATAACCTGCTCGATCTAGAACGGTACCGCTGGGAAGGCGGCATTGGCGGTCGCGACTTGTTTACCGATGCGCTCAAGCCGGGCAAGCACACCATTGTATTCGACTTCAAGTACAACGGACCCGGCCCGGGTAAGGGTGGCACCGGTGTACTGACGGCCGATGGCAAGCTGGTGGCCGCAAAGACGATCCCGCACACGATTCCGTTTCTTATGGCCATCGACGAAACGTTTGACATCGGCAGCGACACCCGCACGACGGTGGACGACAGCTATAAGCTGCCCTTCCGTTTCACCGGCAAGATCGACAAGCTGACCTTCAAGCTTGGCGCGACGCAGATGACGGAGGATGAGCAAAAGGTCATTCGACACGCGCTCGAAAGAGCGAGGGACTGAGCGCGACAAGTCGTGGCGATTCATGTCGGCCCCAACGCCACGACTCATCCTTCTTCGCTAAGAAATCGTTCGGCGGGATCCGCTTCGAAAGCCCGCGCGAAATATCATCGCGTATAGAAGGGAGTGCCGGCAGTGGATTCTTCATTTGGCGCGCTGGATGCGTTGCCGGCGCCGGCGGCCCGCAATCGCCGAAAGGCCCGATGTTGGATCTACCGCCCGGCAAGTATCAGTACGCGCTGCGCCTGCCCGGGCAGCCCGCTCGCAACGAAACCCTGACCGTTGCCGCCGGCGACGCCTGGGGCCTCCTGGTGGGGCCAAGCGACGACGTGCTGCCGCTTCAGATGTATTGATCCCGCCGCCTGTGCCTGTAACGGCCAGGTTGAACCTGTCCAGTTGGTGGGGCGACTAGTCGTCCGGAGGCGGCGGCGACTGTGTCGCAGCCGCTGCATCGCGCGAAGACTACAACGCGCGACATCCCTGGAGAGTGGCATGACGACGGTGAGGCGCAGAACGAAGGT
The DNA here is from genome assembly GCF_052075965.1 of Bradyrhizobium sp. 482_C4_N1_8. Taxonomy (NCBI): domain Bacteria; kingdom Pseudomonadati; phylum Pseudomonadota; class Alphaproteobacteria; order Hyphomicrobiales; family Nitrobacteraceae; genus Bradyrhizobium; species Bradyrhizobium sp. 482_C4_N1_8. The sequence goes on from NZ_CP197231.1 coordinate 10,415, forward strand.
CCCGGCACGATGGCGGCTGTTCGCGTGCGGCCTCGCTCTTCTCGCGGGCGGCCTGGTCGCCGCAGGCGCCGGCGGATGGCTGCCGCACCCGTCACCGCAAACTTCGGCCGCACTCACACCGGCGGATCCAAACGCCGAGATGCCGGTGCCGAAGCAACACAACTTCTCCAGCTCCAACACCACCCATATGACCGGCATCGAAATCCCGCTGCGGGTCGGACTCGAAGCCCATGTGCAGGCCCAGCTCAGCGATGTGCTCGCCTTCTACCGCAGGGAGCTCGCAAAGCGTGGCTGGGAGGAAAGGCCTGAAAGCACTGTGGTTGCCGCCGATCATGTGCAGCTCGCCTTCGCCTCACCCAAGGGGCCGGCCACCCTGAAGCTTGGCCGCGCGCAGGACGAGACCATTGTCAGCCTGGTGCAGCGGAATACGGAGGCCGCGGCGAAGGCCAATTTCCTGCCGATAGCAGGACAAGCGCGGCTGATATTCGGCTATCTCGCGCCGGACACGGCTTCGCTCACGATCAACGATCAGACCATCAAGATCGCGGGCGGCGTCAATCACCCACAAACGCTGGATCTGCCGCCCGGCAAATATTCCTACAAGCTGGTCGTGTCGGGCTATCCGGTGCGCACCGATACCATCACCGTGGCCTCAGGCGAGGCCTGGTCCCTCAGCTTGGGCGACGACGACAAGAGGCCGGATCAGATCTACTGAACCTGGTGGCCTGTTCCGGGGCGCCACGGCGCCTGGGAACGCGCTTCTCCGCCCCGCAAAATCCACGCCTTCAAGAGCTAAAAACAGGGCCTCGAATCGCCCTTTTCGCAAGCCCCAGAATCGGCCTCCAGGAGCCTTGAAAACCGGCAAAAAATCCCTATTTCGTCAAAGGGTTGCCGGAAGATACTTTGCGCTAGGCGCAAGCGGTCTTTCATGGCACAAATAGCCTGCAAATCAGCGCCTTTTGCGCCGCTGATTCGGGCGACATCTCGAAGGCCTCTCATGACAGAACCTGCTCGGCAGACGCCTGCCGAAAACGAGCCCTCAAATCCAAGCGATTACGGGGCGGAATCGATCCGCGTGCTCAAGGGTCTCGACGCCGTCCGCAAGCGCCCGGGCATGTATATCGGCGACACCGACGACGGCTCGGGCCTGCACCACATGGTCTACGAGGTCGTCGACAACGCGATCGACGAGGCGCTCGCGGGCCACGCTACGCGCGTCGACGTCGTGCTCAATGCCGACAATTCCGTCACGGTGCGCGACGACGGCCGCGGCATTCCCGTCGACATCCACAAGGGCGAAGGCATCTCCGCGGCCGAGGTCATCATGACCCAGCTCCATGCCGGTGGAAAGTTCGACCAGAATTCCTACAAGGTCTCCGGCGGCCTGCACGGCGTCGGCGTCTCCGTCGTCAACGCGCTGTCGAGCAAGCTCGGCTTGCGCATCTGGCGCGACAACAAGGAGCACTACATCGAGTTCGCCCATGGCGATGCGGTCGCACCGCTGGTGGTGGTCGGCGACGCGCCGGGCAAGCGCGGCACCGAGGTGACGTTCCAGGCCTCGACGGAAACCTTCAAGAACATCGAATATGATTTCGCGACGCTGGAGCACCGCCTGCGCGAGCTCGCCTTCCTCAATTCCGGCGTCAACATCGCGCTCTCAGACATGCGCCATGCGGTCGAGAAGCGCGAGGAGATGCACTATTCCGGCGGCGTCGAGGAGTTCGTCAAATATCTCGACCGCAACAAGAAGGCGATCGTGCCGGCGCCGATCATGGTGCGCGCGGAGGCCAACGGCATCGGCGTCGAGGCGGCACTGTGGTGGAACGACAGCTACCATGAGAACGTGCTGTGCTTCACCAACAACATCCCGCAGCGTGACGGCGGCACCCATCTGGCCGGTTTCCGCGGCGCGCTGACACGCCAGGTCAACGGCTATGCCGAGGCCAATGCGAAGAAGGAAAAGATCGCGCTGACCGGCGACGACTGCCGTGAAGGTCTCACCGCCGTTCTCTCGGTGAAGGTGCCCGATCCGAAATTCTCGTCGCAGACCAAGGACAAGCTGGTGTCCTCGGAAGTGCGTCCCGTGGTCGAGAACGTCCTCAACGAGGCGCTCCAGGCCTGGTTCGAGGAGCACCCTAGCGAAGCCAAGATGATCGTCGGCAAGGTGATCCAGGCCGCCGCCGCGCGTGAAGCCGCGCGAAAAGCGCGTGAGCTGACGCGCAAGAGCCCGCTCTCGGTCTCCTCGCTGCCCGGCAAGCTCGCCGACTGCCAGGAAAAGGATCCGGCCAAGTCCGAACTCTTCATCGTCGAGGGCGACTCGGCAGGCGGCAGCGCCAAGCAGGGCCGCAACCGCGAATTCCAGGCGGTGCTGCCGCTGCGCGGCAAGATCCTCAACGTCGAGCGCGTCCGCCCCGACAAGATGCTGGGAAGCGAGCAGATCGGCACGCTGATCACCGCGCTCGGCACCGGCATCAGCGACGAATTCTCGATCGAGAAGCTGCGCTATCACAAGATCATCGTGATGACGGACGCCGACGTCGACGGCGCCCACATCCGCACGCTGCTGCTGACCTTCTTCTACCGTCAGATGCGCGACATCATCGACGGCGGTTACCTCTATATCGCCCAGCCGCCGCTCTATAAGGTCAGCCGCGGCAAGTCCGAGCAGTATCTGAAGGACGAGCGGGCGCTCGAGGATTATCTGATCGACACAGGCCTCGACGACTGCGTCTTCATTCCCGGCGTCGGCGGTGATCGCACCGGCCGCGATTTGCGCTCGCTGGTCGACGACGCCCGCACCGTCCGCAGCGTCCTGCGCAATCTGCACAGCCGCTACAATCGCAAGGTGATCGAGCAGGCCGCCATCACCGGCGTGCTCAACAAGGCGATCTACGGCGATCCCGAGAAAGCCGCCGCAGCGGCACAATACATCGCGGGACGGCTGGACAACCAGGCCGAGGAGGTCGAGCGCGGCTGGGTCGGCCAGTACGTGGAAGGCCAGGGCTTCCAGTTCGAACGCACCGTGCGCGGCGTCAAGGAAGCCGCCGTCATCGACGCCGCCTTCCTGGGCTCGGTCGAAGCCCGCAAGCTCGACGAATACACCGTGAAGCTCCAGGACGTTTATGCCCGCCCTGGCAAGCTGCGGCGCAAGGACATCGAGCACATGGTCTACGGCCCGGTCGACCTGTTCGAAGCGGTCACCGACGCCGGCCGCAAGGGCGTCACGCTGCAGCGTTACAAAGGTCTGGGCGAGATGAACCCGGAGCAGCTCTGGGAAACGACGCTGGACATCGATGCGCGCTCGCTGCTGCAGGTGAAGGTCAAGGAAGTCGACGAGGCCGACGACATCTTCACCAAGCTGATGGGCGACGTGGTCGAGCCGCGCCGCGACTTCATCCAGGAACATTCGCTGAGCGCGACGATCGATATCTGAGGCTCGTGGCTTTGGGTGATCGTCATGCCCGGGCTTGTCCTGGGCATGACGTTCCATGCGCCTCAATTATCGTCGAACAGATTGACATCCCGAGACCGAGACCATTTTCCTTTGTGGTGTAAAACGGCTCGAACAAGCGAAAGCTTTCCGCGGGAAGGATGCCCTCGAGCGCCACCTCATTGGCCGATTGTTCGCTACGCGATGATTGTGACCCTAAGTCTCAAGAAACGCCTTTAGGCCGACCAGCACGAATTGCATTCCCATGGACGCTACGATGAGCCCCATGAAGCGTGTGACTGTCGCTTGCGTGCCTCGGCCTAGACGAGGCCCAAGCCGAACAGCGAGGGTCAACGCCACAAATGTTACGCCTGCTCCAGCGACAGCGGCGATGATTGCCGTCACCGGCAAACCATCGGGCGTATGAACAGCTGCCAACGTGACCACGGCCGTAATAGTTCCGGGACCGGCTGCAAACATTAAAAGTGGTACAAGTGAGCCCTGAACGTCCGCGTCGCTATTGTCGGGCGGCGCCTGAGCAACCGTATGGCTGCCACGCAGCATATCGAATCCCATATACGCGATGATCATTCCGCCGACGACCCTGAACACGTCAAGCGAAATCCCGAAGATGCTTAAAACCTTGAGTCCGACCAACGCAGAGCCCATCAATATGATCAGAATGTTGAGGGCGACCTTGGCCGCCTCGCGTCGTCGTTCCGGCGCGGTCAGATTCGGCGTCAGGCTCAGAAAGAGCGAACCGCACACTACGGGATTGATAACGGCCAAAATGGTTACAATCGCTTGCAGAATTTGGTGAAGGTCTGTCACGCGATCGACTCACAAATTCTAGGGGCATTTGCTCAATCGCCGGGTGCGTGATTATTCTGACGCGCGTCCTAGCCTCTGGCAGTGCGAAATCGGTAAACGGGCTGAATGTCGGATCGAAAACATCGCTTTGGCATTCGGGTCGAGAACGACGGCTAGCTTGGTGCGATGTCACAGAGTGTCAATAACTTTTCCAACATCTCCGTCGACAGTTATCCGTCATTGATTCGCAAGCCGAGCGATTTGGCGCTCGGCTCATTTGGCGACCTTATTGCAAAGCTGAAAATCGAACGACCCGAAAATCTCGCGAAGGCGGTTTCAGTGGGCTGCAACGCTGCGACGCGCCATCACCCGCTACAGGTCCGCCGTGGTCGTCCTCGAGGAACGACGTGGCACGTGATCACCTACACCAAGCGTCAGTCTCCCTGACAATTTTCGTTAGAGTGTCCCGCGGTTCAGGCATATTGCTCTAACTTGATCAGCGTAGCAGTCTCTCCGTCTGGCTCACAAATGACGGAGCATCCCATGACTAAGATGTCACTGCCGCGAAGCCTCATGCTATTGGGAATCATGCTCTCGCCAGAGCCCTCCGCCGCTATCGAAAAACTCAACTGTCCTTTCAATTTTACCAGCAGCGATCCCTCAAAGCTTGAAAGAATGAAGGCCCTTCTTCCCGACGCTGACGCGATGGGAAGTCTCGGCCGGCTCAACTCGACTATCGATACTCTACGTCGGGACGGTATGGCAAAGAGTCAGATTGTAAGTCATCTTGTCGGCGCTTACTGCCTGATCGTCGCTCAAGAAAGCTCGCAGACTGATGCAGAAAAAGCTGCAAAGGTTCGGCGCTTCGCTGGGCAAATCACGCAGTTGGTCTACAGCTTGGAAAGCGGGCTGGACGTCATTGTCAACGTTCCACTTGCGCCGGATGTCGTCGACGCGCTCAATGCCACCGCACGCAAGCAGGGTCTATCGAGTTCTGCATGGATCGCAATGACTGTAGAAAATGCTCTGCAGCAATAATAAGTTTACCTTACAATATGTCACCCGATTTAGTAGCGGAGCGCGACTGATCTGAGCCACTGCCGGGGCTTTACAAATAAAGCGGCCTGAGCGCTTCATGGCAGGAAGCAAGGTTCATGGGGCGGGATCGACGAAGAAGCAACCAAGCGGATCGAACCAATATGAATCCCATTCCATTTGTGATGCTCTGCCTCTCCCTGATCGTGAATCCGGCATTGGCGCAGCAGCCTTCTCAGCAGCCATCCGCAACGACGGCCGCAAGGCAGTCGTCAGCTGAACCGGCATTTGACAGGCTACTCGGCCGCTGGGTACGTCTCCAGGGAGGTTACGTGATCACCATCCGAGCTGTTGACGCGGACGGCAAACTCGACGCGAGCTACGCAAATCCGAGACCATTGCCTTTTCATGTCGCGGTCGCGAGCAGGGACGGTAACGCGCTCAAATTGCTCTTCGAGTTGCGCGCCGCCGGTTACAACGGCTCGACCTACACGCTCAATTATGACGCGGCCAACGACCGGCTGAACGGCGTCTTTGATCAGGTGGTCGCCAAACAGAGGTTCGATGTCGTATTCGCTCGCGATAAATCATGACGCAATTGCCATTCTGATGAAGCTCGACGTGGTTCGCTTAGATCGAGCGAGCTCATGACGTTTAATCATCGGTCAACACCTGATGGCGTCCGCACCTGCAGGCCTTCAAACTCTCGATAGACCGTTAACTTCTTGGCCAATGACGCCTTCGATGGCCACCTAAGTATACCCTCCCGCGTCCGCCGAGTGCGGGACGTTCCAGTGCGCCGCCTTGCAAAGGCGTCGATACAACCAGAAGCGGCGCCCGACGCGGTAGAGTCAGAGTTAGGCGTTGGAGCGCGTTCCTAGAGTCAGGCTGTTGAGTTATTTGAGTCAGAGAATTATTTTACGGCACGTCGAGTGACCCTTGATTCTATTGCGAAATTTCGGGCGACTGTGTCAAAGTTATTTGTGTGGAGACACATTCACGAAGGGGCGTCATGCCCGGGATTGTCCCAGGGCACGTTCTTCGTGCATCGGGGCAAAGGCGTGGATGGCCGGGACAGGCGAGCGGAAGCGACGCCGTCCTTTGGACGGCTATGCTCGGCCATGACGCTGTGGAAACACCGCCGATGAACCCGACCAGCGGCCATCACGACGAAATGGCGTGAACCCATCGGCCCGTTCTGGCCGGGAAACGTCGCGGCCATGACCAGTTCCGCAACTGCCAGCCCTGTCCTCCCCTCTCGCCGTCTCGGCGTGATCGGTAGCATCGTCGGTGTGCTGGCGCTGATCGCGGCCGTGTTGCCGCATTGGGTCATACCCGCGATCTACCCGCCGCCGCCGGCCGACAAAGTGATTGTCGACACCGGCCACCGCCTGAAGGATCGCATGATCGCGCGGGTCAAGGGCGTCGAGTATCAGGCGCCGCCACGCGAGAAGTCGACGGGAAGCCAGCTGAGGGAGGCATCCTCGATCGGCGCGATCTCGCTCGGCCTGCTCGCCATCCTGTTCTCCGTGCTCGCGCTCGTGTTTCGCGAGGAGAGGCTTCTGGCGGGCGTCGCGGCCGCGCTCGGCAGCGGCGCCATCGCCATCGAGATATCGTTCCTCGCCATGGGCGTCCTGATGCTGATCGTCGTCCTTTATGTGGTGGCGAACAACATCGGCCTGTTCTAGGGCCGCTTGCCGCAAGCTCCGATCCTCATCCTTGTAACTTCAAGGTCGCCGGGCGGGATAGAATGGCTCGCGCGGTGGCGGACGGGAGACCGGCTCATCCTGGGGCATTGAAGCCCGCTCCTCAGCACGGGACAGAGGAGCCCGCGAAGCGGGCGTCTCGAAGGATGGTCGCAAGCGAGATGTCCGGGCCTTCATGGTTCGAGACGCGCGTTCCGCGCTCCTCACCATGAGGGGCTAGCAGCCTCTTCGGGGCTAACAGGCTGGCTCTAACCGCAGCGAGCACAATTGCTCCCGCGCTCAATTCTCTGTAGTTTCCGCCCGAAACACCCCACCCAACAGGACAGCGAGAACCCCGTGGCGCCCATCCAGTACATTGTCGAGGGCGGTCACCGGCTCTCGGGCTCGATCGAGCCGTCCGGCAACAAGAATTCGGCGCTGCCGATCATCGCCGCCGCCCTGCTCACCGAGCATCCGGTGACGCTGGAGAACGTGCCGCGGATCCGCGACACCGAGACGCTGGTCGAGCTGATCCGCTCGGTCGGCGCGGCGGCGGAATGGACCGCCCGCAATACGCTGCACATCCACGCCAAGAGCATCCGCGCCGCCGACCTCGACCCCGAGCTCTGCGTCCGTATCCGCGCCTCGATCCTGCTCGCAGGCCCCCTGCTCGCCCGCTGCGGCGAAGTGATGCTGCCGCCGCCCGGCGGCGACGTCATCGGCCGCCGCCGCCTGGACACCCATGTGCTCGCGCTCGAACAACTGGGCGCCAAGGTCACCGCCACCGACCGGCTCGAATTCCGCGCGGCAAAGCTTGCCGGTGCTGACGTGTTTCTGGACGAGCCGAGCGTCACCGCAACCGAAAACGCGCTGGTCGCGGCGGTCGCCGCCGACGGCGTCACCCATTTGCGCAACGCGGCCTCCGAGCCGCATGTGCAGGACCTCGCCAATTTCCTGGTCGCGCTCGGCGCGCGAATCGAGGGCATCGGCACCAACACCATGATCGTGCATGGACCGGCGACGCTGGGCGCCACGACCTACCGGATCCAGCCCGACCATATCGAAGTCGGCTCGCTGATCGGGCTTGCGGCCGTCACGCGCTCCCCGCTTCGCATCGTGCGCGCCGGCGTCGAGCATCTGCGCTCGATCCGCATGGGGTTCGAGCGGCTCGGCATCGTCTGCCGCATCGAGGGTGATGATCTCATCGTGCCCTCGAACCAGACGCTGAAGATCCAGGACGATTTCGGCGGCCACGTGCCGAAGCTGGAAGATCAGCCCTGGCCGGCCTTCCCGGCCGATCTGATGTCGATCGCGATCGTCACTGCCACGCAATGCGACGGCGTGATCCTGATGTTCGAGAAGATGTTCGAATCGCGGATGTTCTTCGTCGACAAGCTGATCGCCATGGGCGCGCGAATTGTTCTCTGTGATCCGCATCGCGCCATCATCGCCGGCCCCAGCCGCCTGCGTGGCGCATCGATGATCTCGCCCGACATCCGCGCCGGCATGGCGATGCTGCTCGCCGCGGTCTGCGCCGAGGGCACCTCCACGATCAACAACGCCGACCAGATCGAGCGCGGCTACGAGCGCATCGACGAACGCCTGAACGCGCTCGGCGCCAAGATCAGGCGCGTGCCTGAAAGGAAGGGCTGAGAAGTTCTCTCCGCGCCACAGTATCGTAGGGTGGGCAAAGCGTAGCGTGCCCACCGCTTCTGTTGCCGCGTTGGACTGATGGTGGGCACGGCGCAAGCGCGCCTTTGCCCACCCTACGGTTCCTGAGAGCCGCGCCCTTGGCTCCCGGGTCCCGGCTCGCGCTTCGCGCGTCCGGGACACGAGAGCTGGGCCATGTTTTCGACGTGCGGCTGTGCTATTGCAACCGCCATGCTCGACACCGTCCAGCCTCGTCCGCAGCCGCAAGCCGGCGTGCCGCAAAACCATCTCGCCGAAGAGTTCGTCGAGACGCTGCGGCTGGCCGTGCCGATGATGCTGACGCAGCTCGGGCAGATCGCGATGATCACGACCGATCTCGCGCTGATCGGGCGGCTCGGCGAGGATGCGGTCGCGGCCGCCGCGCTGGCGCACACCGTCTATTTCGTCAGTTTCACCTTCGGGCTCGGATTGATGGCCGCGGTGTCGCCGCTGGCCGCGCAGGCGTTCGGCGCCGGCGACGTCAAGCGCATCCGCCGCTCCCTGCGCGCCGGCCTGTGGATCGCACTCCTGATCTCGCTGCCGATGATGGCCTCGCCGCTCTATGGCGAGCGCATCCTGCTGGCGCTCGGACAGGCGCCGCAATCGGCCGCGCTCGCGCAGCGCTATCTGAACGGGCTGGCCTGGGGCATCGCGCCGGCGCTCGGCTTCATCGCGTTGCGCAGCATGATGAGCGCGGTGAACCGGCCGCAGCCGCCGCTGTGGATCACCGTTGCAGCGATCCCCGCCAACGCGGCGCTGGTCTATTGCCTGATCCACGGCCTGTTCGGCCTGCCGGAGCTCGGCCTGTTCGGCGCGGGGCTCGCGACCACGCTCGTCAATCTCGGCACCTTCCTCGCCGTGCTCGCCATCGCCGCATGGCGAAAGCCATTCGCGGACTACCGCCCGCTCGCCCATCTGTGGCGGATCGACTGGCCCCTGATGCGCCAGCTCATCGCGGTCGGTGCGCCGATCTCGTTTTCCCTGCTGCTGGAATATGGTCTGTTCTCGTCCGCCGCGCTGCTGATGGGATTGATCTCGACCACGGCGCTTGCCGCGCACCAGATCGCGCTCCAGGTCACCGCCGTGCTGTTCATGGTCCCGCTTGGCATCGGCATGGCGGCGACGGTCCGCGTCGGCCATGCTTTCGGCCGCGACGACCCGGCCGCGGTGAGGCGAGCGGGCCTCGTCGCGGCGGTGCTTGGCGTAGCGCTGGTCTCGGCCCTGACCGTTGCCATCATCCTCGGCCGCTACGCGCTCGGACGGCTGTTCTTCGGGAGCAGCGAGGCCAGCGCGGCCACCGTCGAGCTGACGGCGACCCTGCTGCTGGTCGGAGCGACCTTCTTCATCGCCGACGGCCTCCAGACCATCATGGCCGGCGCGCTGCGCGGCATCAACGATACCAGGATGACGTTGCTGTTCGCGGCGATCGGCTATTGGTGCGTCGCCTTTCCCATCGCCTGGGTGCTGGCCTTCAATGCCGGGCTCGGCGCGGTCGGCGTCTGGATCGGGTTCTCGACCGGCACGTTCGTCTATGCTGGCCTCCTGATCTTGCGCTTCCGCATGCTGACGCGCAGACTGGCGGGATGATCGGGATCATGGAGCCGGTGCAATGACCCTGTCCGTCGATCTCTTCTACTCCTACCGCAGTCCCTTCAGCTATCTGGCGCTGCCGAAGACGCTCAAGCTCGTCGAAGAGTACGATCTCGCGGTGAATTTGCGGCCGGTCTATCCGCTCGCCGTCCGCGTGCCCGGCTTCTTCAAGAAGGCCAGTCCGAACTTCATTCGCTATGTGGTGCTCGACAGCACGCGCGTGGCGCAGCACGAGGGCATCCCGTTCCGCTTTCCGAGGCCCGATCCGATCGTGCAGGACAAGACGACGTTCGATGTTGCGGCCGAGCAGCCCTACATCCACCGCCTGACCCGGCTGGGTGCGATGGCGCAGCTCGAAGGCCGCTCGCTCGCATTCACCGATGCGATCGCGCGCGTGCTGTGGGACGGCTCGGTGGCGGGCTGGAACGAAGGCGATCACCTCGCGCGCGCCACTGAAGCGGCCGGCTTCGATCTCGCCGCGATGGATGAAGCGATCAGTGCCGACCCCGATCGCTACGAGCGGGTGATCGCCGAGAACGAAAAGGACCATGCCGCCTCCGGCCATTGGGGCGTGCCGACCTTCGTGTTCGAGAACGAGCCGTTCTTCGGCCAGGACCGCATCGACCTGCTGCTCTGGCGCATGGTGGCTAAGGGCCTGAAAAAGCGCTGACCGTTGTTTGGGACGCGTTTTCTTCACGCGAACCGCTATCCGCTTCGCTCGAAAACGCTCTTGCCGGCCGGCATGAACCGGTTTCCCTGAAGCTGCGACTGAGACGTGGCGCCCCGATCCCGGCGGCGCGTTCGGAGGGTCGCATGTATCTGGCAAAGTTCTTCCACCGCGCACCCGGCGATGACGATCGCGAGCTGATGCTGGTCCCGGGCAGCGATCCCATGGTGATCGGCATTCATATGAACTGGAAGGGCGAGCCCGACGCGAACGAATTCCTGCGCGAGGAATTTCCTGATATCGCCGGCGCCGCAGCGGCTTTCCGCCGCCATGTCGCCAAGCTGGTCGCAGCCGGCTATGTCGAGACGGATCATACCAACTACACGCTGCGCGACCTCGGTCCCAATCCGCGAGCCAAGCCGGACTGGCAGAAGGGGCTCGATGAGCTGATGATCCTGGCGCTCAGCGCGCCGATGGCCGAGCAGGCCGCGCAGCTCGACGCGCTCAAGGGCACTCCGGCCGAACATGAGCCGTTGTATCTCTGGCTCGCCGCTCATCACGGCAAGGCCGCAGGCGAAGATTTTACGCAGACCCTGCGCTTTGCCGAACAGGCGCGTGACGCGCTCCGCGCACGGCGGGCTGCGGGACAGTCGCATTACGCCTGGTCCATGTACGAAGGCGACCTTGAAGGTCGCATCCTCGAATTGCTCAGCGACGTCTATCTTCTCGCGGAAAATCCGGTCGCGGCGCTCGCGACGATCGAGCATCTCTGCAAGATCGCTCCGAACCATGATCGCATTCTCCAGCGTGCCGAGATTCTTTGCGGCTTCTTTCCGGAGCGACGGGAGGAAGCCTTTGACGATGCCTATCAATGGTCACGGTTCGGCGGCTACGATGTCATCACGCTGTTTCCCGGCTACGCCGAATATGAAGCCCGGCGCAAGGCAGGCACGACCGCAAAGGGCTGGCGCTGGAAGCCCGGCACGCCGGCCAGCGAAGCGGATGTCAGCGCGGCAGAGCAGGCCATCGATGTCAAACTGCCCGACGATTATCGCAATTTCCTGCTGAGCCGCGGCGAGACCGAGCTGCTGGTACGGCTGCCTGAATCGTCCTCCGAGCTACGCTTCTACGCACCGGACGAGCTGGCCACGCAGCTGCGCAACGTCCTCGACTTCATTGCTCATTCCGAGGACGAGCTCGAAGAGGCCTGCGCCTATTTCCGCAAGGAGTATGGCGTGTCGCTGAAACACCTGGTGCCCATCGCCGAGCCATCACAGCTCAGTCGCTGCCTGCTGCTCCATGTCGAGCCGGGCGAGCGACATGGCCAGTGCTTTCAGTGGGACCATGACGGCGCATGGGAGTTGGAGCAGAAGCAGCCCGGCTTCGATGTCGCGCTGAAGGCGCTGACCGACGGCATCGAGCAGCGCGACGCGGCAGCGCTCGCTTTCTTCGACCTCTAAAGAATCACTCCGCCACGCGCGCGGACTTGTCGGTCGAAGCCTCTGACCATTCGCCGACGACGCGATCGAGATCGCAGAGATTCTGGTGCATCTGCTCCAGCGAGAAGCCGATGGCAAAGAAGCGCTCGGCGGTGTCGCCGGGCTGGCCGCGGATCAGGCCGTCATGACGGACGGCGGCGACGGCCTCGGCATAATGCTGGAGCGCGACGTGGACCGGATGGATCGCCGGCGCGCCGGCGCCCTCGCGCAGCGCCGCGGCGGCGGAGCGAAGGAATCGCGCGATCACGGTCGAGACTTCCGTCAGCGGGGCTGCAAGCCGCATCTGCACCTCGGCCGGCAGCGGCACCACCGTGGCACGGCCGATCATCACGACGTCATGGCGCAGCCGCAGCACGGTGCGCAGCAGCGGGCCGGTGTCGGGGCCGCTCGACAGTCGCACGGAGCGTTCACGCTCGGCTTCGGCGCCGATCGCGTTCATGCCCACCATTGCCGTGCCGATGCCGTCCTGGATCCGGTGCAGCGCGTCGTTGTCGCGGCCGCGCGTGAGCCCCGCGAGCAGTTCGGTGAAGGCATCCGCGATCAGTTCGAGCAGCGTGGCCGCGCTGGCGCGGATCTGCCGCACGGCGCGGGACGGCAGCACTAGGAATGAGACCAGCAGGCCAGTGATGGCGCCCACCCCGACCTCGCTGACGCGGTCGATCGCCGACGCCAGGGGATCTGAATGATGCATGGTCGGAACCAGCAGCACGATGATCGCGGTCACCGTGGCGGCGTTGAGGCTTGGGTTGATCGCGGCCACGAAGGCGAGCGGCGCGACCGCCAGCACCAGCAGCCCCAACAGGCCCGCCTCGGTGGAATAAGGGATCAGGATCGCGATGGCGCCGCCATAGATGGCGCCGCCGATCGTGCCGAGCACGTAGTCGCGCGTCGCCTTCAGCGAGCGGCCGACGCTCATCTGGGTCACGATCAGCGAGGTCAGCACGGCCCAGAGCGGCAATAGCAGATGCAGCGCGGTGGCGATCGCATAGGCCGCCACTGCGGCCACCGTGACCCGGATCGCCAGCCCCAACTGCGTGCGCCGTGATCGGATCCGGTCGAACATTTGTCTTGCGAATGCCATCGTCGAATGTCCCGGTCCGATCCTCTTGGAGCCTGCCAAAAGCATGGCTGATGCCCGCGGCCCCAAGGCCGCTTGAAAGGCCAAATCAGCCCGCCTAACTTGCGCGCCAAAACGAGGAAACACGATGGCTCACGAAACCGCAACGCTCGCCGCTTATGTCGTCAATCTGAAATACCAGGATATTCCGGCGGAAGTGCTGAATCGCGCCAAGGTGCTGACGCTGGACTTCCTCGGCAGCGCCATCCGGGCCCGCAGCGAGGCGGAATCCACCCCCTCGATCCTGAAGATGCTGGAAGCGCTCGCGCTCGACACCAAGGGCGAGTCCACCGTGTTCGGCGACAGCAAGACCTGGACGCCGGCGGTCGCGGCACTGCTCAACGGCGCGCTCGGCCATTCCCTCGATTTCGACGATACGCACGCGGATTCCTCGCTGCATCCGAGCGCGCCGGTGGTTCCGGCCGCCTTCGCCGTCGGCGAGATGGTCGGCGCGTCGGGCCGCGACGTGCTGACCGCGATCGTCGCGGGCTATGAGGTCTGCTGCCGGCTCGGCAACGCGCTCGACCCGACCTCGCATTACGCGCGCGGCTTCCACCCGACCGCGACCGCCGGCACCTATGGCGCGGCGGCCGCCGCGGGCAAACTGTTCGGCCTGTCCGAGCAACAGATCATCGCCGCCTTCGGCGTCTCCGGCAGCCAGGCCGCGGGCTCGCTGCAATTCCTGGTCAACGGCGCCTGGAACAAGCGCTACCAGGTCGGCGCCGCCGCGATGAATGGCGTGATCGCCGCGACGCTGGCGCGCAACGATTTCGTCGGCGCGAGCGAATCGGTCGAGGGCAAGCACGGCCTGCTCGCCGGCTACACCGACAACGCGCATCCGGACAAGGCGGTCGCCGGGCTCGGCAAGACCTATGAGACGATGAAGATCGGCGTGAAGCCGTATCCGAGCTGCCGCTACACCCATGCGGCGATCGACGCGCTGATCGCGATGCGGCGCGAGCACAATCTGACGCCCGACCAGGTCAAGCGCGTCGAGATCGGCCTGCATCGGAACGGCATCACCTTGACCGGCGATGTCGCGACCAAGCGGCATCCCACCTCGATCGTCGGCGGCCAGTTCTCGATGTTCTTCACCGGTGCGCTCGCGCTCGACCAGGGCTCGTTCGGCTGGGACGATTACAACCGCCTTGGTGACGCCGCCATCGACGCGCTCGCCGAAAAGTTCGACGTGGTGCAGGACGATCGGCTCGAGGTCGGCCGCACCCACCCGTTCGGCGCGCGCGTCAGCATCACGACAGACGATGGCGTGCATGAGCGGCTCTATGCCGATCCCTCGGGCGAGCCGAATTCGTTCCCCGACGCGCAGGCGATGCAGCAGAAGTTTCTGACGCTGGCGCGCCCGGTGCTGAACGCGCGCGCGGAGAAGTTTGCGGACGCGATCATGACACTGGAGCGGTTCGACCGCGTGGCGAAAGCCACGGAGCTGGGGAGGTAGGAGCTGCTTACCCTCCCCTGGAGGGGGAGGGTCGGCTCATATAGAGCGCAGCGAAATATGAGACGGGGTGGGGTGACGGTCCCTCCGCATTCAACAGTGCCCGTGCGGAGGGTTCACCCCACCCCGCTCGCGCTGCGCGCGATCGACCCTCCCCCTCCAGGGGAGGGTAAGAGACAGCGCTCTGCTGCTGTCATCAATCCACCCCCGCCATTTTCCCCTTCTCGCGCGTCACCGCCACCACATCCCGCACCAGATCGAACACGCCATCCGCTTCCGGCGGCCAGTTGGACGAGCGGCCCAGCCGCACGATCACCAGACGCTCCGAGGGAATGATGATCGTGTACTGCCCGATCGTGCCCTTGGCGAAAAACGCATCGCGCGGCCAGCCGTGCTCCACGCGGAAATTCGCGCCAAAGCTGTCGCCCCGGTTGGTCCAGAAGCCGGCGCCGATGCCGACCAAGGCATTCGGCGTGGCTGACGCCGCGTAATTCACCCAGCCCTCGGGGAGGATACGCTTGCCGCCGGCGACGCCGTCATTGAGATAGAGCTGACCGAAGCGCGCCCAGTCGCGCGCGGAGGCCAGCATCTCGCTCGATCCCTCGATCGTGCCGGCGCCGTCGAGCTGGAGCGTGACGTGGCGCATGCCGAGCGGCGCGAACAATTCACGGCGCGCGAAGCGCAGCGCGTCCGCGGGGCTGCCGCCGGAAGCATTGCGGATCAGATGCGCGAGCATGATGGTGTTGCCGTCGTGATAATTCCACACCGCGCCCGGCGCGGTGGCAAGCGGCATGCTCGCGGCATAGGCGGCCATGTCGTCCTCGATGAATTTCATGCGATTGACCGGCTCGAAGGCGGAGCCGAGCGAAGCCTGCAGCGAGCTGCCGAGCGCGAGGCCCGCGGTGTGCCGCAGCAGCTGGTCGACGGTGATGGCGTGGCGCGGATCATCCGGATTTGTCCACGCCGCGACCGGCGCGGGCCCGTCGAGCTTCAGCTTGCCCTGGCGCACGAGAATGCCTGTTAGCGCCGAGATCACCGACTTCGTCATGGAGAAGCCGAGCAGCGGCGTCTCGGGCCCGACACCATCCGCATAACGCTCGGCGATGACGCGGCCTGACTTCATGACGACGATGGCGCGGGTGCGGCGGGCGGGCGGTTGCGCGGGTTCGGTGAAGGCGCGATCGAGTGCGGCCGACAGCTCCGGGCTTTGTGGCGGCACGATCGAGGGTCCCGCGATCTCGGGGAGCAATGCGGGCTGCTTGTCGTCGGCCGGCGGCGCGACGTCGGCGATATCAGCGCCGTGCTCGAGCGTACAGCCCAGCCCCTCGCGATAGACGGCATGGCTACGGCCGAGGCCGAACAGCGTCACGGTGACGTCCTTGCGCAGCCGGTCGATCCGGTAGTCCATCGCCCAGGTGATCAGGCCCGAGCCCGGCATCGCGTCGGTGGTCTCGGTGAAGGTGCGCTGCGGATCGAGGCCGGAGATAAATGTCTCGGCGCAGAGGATGTCGGCGAGGAAGCCGGTGGCGACCTGCGGCGCGTTCGCGCGCGAGCGGCGCCGAATGCGAGGCCAATACAGGCGACGGCGGTGGTCAGGAGGATGATCTTGCGGCGGCGGGTCACGGGCTTTCTCCGGCTGGGGCGTGTGCCGGGAGGAAGCCGGAGTGGGCGGAGGAGTGCTCGCCGGATTTGGAAAATAGACTGGCTGAAACTGAACCGGGCTGGTCGATTCTGGAATTTCGGCGTGATTGGAAAGGGTTAGAACTTACGCCGCACTCACCTTGAGCCGCCGGTATTCCGTCGGCGTCACGCCCGTCACCGCCTTGAAGGCGCGGTTGAAGGGACCGAGCGATTGGAAGCCGGCGTCCATCGCGATGGTGATGACGGGGACCTCGGCCTGGGCGGGATCGGCGAGCGCCGCCTTGGCTTCCTCGATCCGGTGGTTGTTCAGGAACACATTGAAATTGCGGTAGCCGAGCCGCTGGTTGATCAGCCGGCGCAGCCTGTATTCGGGAATTTTCAGCCGGCCCGCCAGCACGCCGATGGTGATGTTCTCCTGGCGATAGACCCGCTCATCCGCCATCAGGCGCATCAGGGCGTCGATCAGCTTCTGGTCGGCGGCTTCATCGGTGGCTGTGGGATGGCTCAGAATGACCGCTGGCGTGACGCCCGCGTTCGCCGGAAACAGGTCCGCACCATCGACGCGCATCATCGCGTAGGCGATGGCCGCAACGACGCAGGCCAGCACGCCGGCATTGATGGTGTTGGCGACATCGCCGACGTCACTGCCGGCAACGGCAATCTGGAGCAGCGCGTTCAGTCCGCCATAGAGCGCGGCGGCGCAGACGATGAAGACGCGGGCACGCCGCCGGCGCTCGACCAGATCCGCCGGCCACGACGCGATCGTCTGCCCTACCGCGAGCGCGATGAAGCCGAGCACGATCAGGTTCACCACGGTGACGGAGAACCGCACATGGCCGCCCGGCGCGATCCAGACGCACCCGGCGAAGCTGAAGGCCGTCACCAGTCCCCAGACCAGCCCATGCCACCAGCGCAGGCGAAAATCGTCGTCGAACAGCGCGCGCGTGAACAGCCAGAACACCACGATATTGCCGGTCGACAGTGCGATCAGCGGCGCATGCCAGGCCGGCACTAGCGACGTCACGCCGACCGAATAGCTCACCGCGTGCGCGGCCGAGCCGAGCGCGAAGGCGGCGCCGAGGCGAGCCGCCAGCACGTTGCGGAAGTCCGAGAACAACGATGCCGCCAACACCAACAGCAGCGCCACGGCGCCGGCGCGAAAGGCAAGTTCGAGATTGGCAAGCAGCATCCGGTCGACCCGATCGCGCACGCACGCGCGTGACGCGAACCTAGTTCAAATCAAAGACCGATTCAATTTCGCCGGGTCCACGCGGCGCGCGACGTGATCCAGGCGTCGGCCGGCTTGCCGAACAGATCGATTTCGCGCTCCTTCCGGGCGCCCAGGCTGCGCGCCACGCCCTGCGACGGCGTATTCGTGCTCTCGATACAGTGCATGATCTCGTCGATCTCAAAGCTGTCAAACACCCAGTCGATCGATGCGCTGGCCGCTTCCACCGCATAACCTTTGCCGCGGAAATCCCTGGCGATGCCCCAACCGACCTCGAAGCCGGGCCAGCCCGGCGGGCACCACGGACCAACCCGCCCGATGTAGCTGCCGCTCGATTTCTCCTCGACCGCAAACATGCCGAAGCCGTGGAGCGCCCAGTGTCCGGAGATCACGGCCGCGTTACGCCAGCCGGCAATCTCGGTCGTGACCGGCTTGCCGTCGGCGGCGATGAAGCGGGCGGTGCCGGGGTCGGACAACATCGCGGCATTCGGCGCAATGTCGCTGGCGCGCCATGGCCGCAGGATCAAATGTTCCGTCTCGATTCGGGGGCCTGTGACCTCGAGCAGCCTGGCGCCTGGCTTGAGCGGTGGGATCATCGGTCTTCTCCCGTTCCCGACATTGTTCTGTTACGATCATACCAGCAAGAAACAGGAGACCACCATGAGCTGGCAACCCTCGAACGATCCCGTGCTCGGCGATCCCATGTCCTGCGACGCACTCGATCTCGTCATCGTGCCACGCACCCGCGACCTCGGCGACGGATTCGTGGTGCGGCGCGCGCTGCCGCATGGCAAGCGGCAGATGGTCGGGCCGTTCATCTTCTTCGATCATTTCGGCCCGGTGCAGTTCGTCTCCGGCAAGGGCATGGACGTGCGGCCGCATCCGCATATCGGGCTTGCCACCGTCACCTATCTGTTCGACGGCTCGATCATGCATCGCGACAGCGAGGGCAACGTCCAGGAGATCGCGCCCGGCGCAATGAATCTGATGACCGCCGGCCGCGGCATCGCCCATTCCGAGCGCACCCCGGACGCACAGCGCGCCTCGGGGCAGCAGATGCTGGGCCTGCAAAGCTGGATCGCGCTACCGGCCGGATCCGAAGAGATCGCGCCGTCGTTCCAGCATTACGGCGCGGGCGATCTGCCGATGATTTCCGAGCGCGATTTCACCGCGCGGGTGATCGCGGGCTCCGCGTTCGGCATCACCTCGCCGGTTACGATGGTGTCGCCCTGGTTCTACACCGAGGTCACGGCGGTCGCGGGCGCCAGCGTGCCGCTCGACCCCGACCACGAGGAGCGCGCCATCTACGTCGTCGACGGCGAGGTCGAGATCGCGAACGAGCGGTACGAGGGGCCGCGGCTCCTGATCTTCCGGCCCGGCGACCGCATCACCGTGAAGGCGCTGAAGGCAACGCGCATGATGTTTCTCGGTGGCGATGCATTGGAAGGCCCGCGCCACATCTGGTGGAATTTCGTCTCCTCCAGCAAGGAGCGGATCGAGCAGGCCAAGGAGGACTGGAAAACCGGCCGCTTCGCCGGGGTTCCGCAGGAACATGAGTTCATTCCGCTGCCGGAATAGGCTATCCCGATTTAGGCCGTACCATCCAGTGCGGCCTGAATCCCCTGTCCGAAGGACTTGTCTGCGAAGGCCCTGCCGATGACCGCCATGCTCTCCAGTGACCTGCCCCTACCCAAGATCGGACGCGGCAAGGTGCGCGATATCTACGCCGTCGACGACGACCGCCTGCTGCTCGTCACCACCGACCGCATCAGCGCCTTCGACGTCGTGATGGGCGAGACCATCCCGATGAAGGGCGCGGTGCTGACCCAGATCAGCGCATTCTGGTTCAACGAGCTCGAAGGCGTGGTGCCGCATCACATGATCAGCGCCGACGCCGACGAGATCATTGCCGCCGTGCCGGCCTTGAAGCCGCATCGCGCCGAGATCCTCGGCCGCGCCATGCTGTCGCGCCGCACCACCGTCTTCCCGATCGAATGCGTGATCCGCGGCTATCTCTCGGGATCGGCCTGGAAGGAATATGCCGCCAGCGGCACGCTGGCCGGCGAGAAGCTGAAGGAGGGCCTCGTCGAGAGCGAGAAGCTGGAGCCTTCGATCTTCAGCCCGGCGACCAAGGCCGAGACTGGCCATGACGAGAACATCACCATCGCCAAGATGCGAGAAGTCGTCGGCGACGAGGTCGCCTACACGCTCGAGAGCATGACGCGCGCGGTGTATACGCTCGGCGAGGAGCTCGCCCGCGAGCAGGGCATCATCATCGCCGACACCAAGTTCGAGTTCGGCCGCGACAAGGACGGCCGCATCATCCTGATCGACGAAGTCATGACGCCAGACAGCTCACGCTTCTGGGCGGTCGATGCCTACAAGCCCGGCCAGCCGCAGGCGAGCTTCGACAAGCAGCCTTTGCGCGACTATCTCGACGTCGAGCGCCACGCCGGCCGTTGGAACGGCGACGCGCCGCCGCCCCCGCTGCCCGCCAGCGTCGTGGATGCAACCAGCAAGCGCTATCTCGAAGCTTACAGGCGCGTGACGGGGAAAGAGCTGAAGATCTAAGCCCGGCTGTTTCGTCTCGCTCCGTCATTGCGAGCGAAGCGAAGCAATCCAGAGCTGCTGCTCCTCACCCTGAGGAGCGCGCCCTTTGCGCGCGTCTCGAAGGGCGAGGCCACCAGCGGGGCCTTCATCCTTCGAGACGCGCGTTCCGCGCTCCTCAGGATGAGGAACACACAGACTGGATTGCTTCGCTGCGCTCGCAATGACGTGGATGGCCCGCCGCGTGTGATTGGCCGTTCACACGCCAAACCGCCGCAAAACTGTCGGATGTTTCACAGTTACAAGAATCCAGTTGCGCTAAGCCCGTACTCGTCTACGTCTCGGGACGGGACTTTTCAGGGGCGAGCGCAACGGCGTGACCGATCCAGCAATTATTTTCAGCCCGGCTTCGCGATTCAATCCGGCCCTCAAGCGTGCGTTGAATGATATATTGGGCGGAACGGCGGCCAGCGTCCTGACCGTCACCTTCGGGCTGTCCTATTCGCTGCTGATCTTCGCCGGGCCGCTCTCGCCTTACCTGTCCTACGGAATCACGGCGACGTTCGTCAGTTCCGCGGTGCTTGCGGTCGTCATCGGGCTCGGCAGCTCCCTGCCCTTCGCAATTGGTGCCCCCGACAGCTCGACCGCGGCGGTGACAGGAATTCTGGCGGCCTCGGTGGTCGAACGCCTCGAGACGGCGAACCTGTCGACGCCGCTGCTCTCGCCGGTTCTGATCACGCTCGGCCTGTCGACGGTGCTGACGGGATTGGTGCTGTGCGGATTGGGCCTGACGCGGCTTGGCCGCGCCATCCGCTACGTGCCCTATCCCGTCGTCGGCGGCTTCCTCGGCGCCACCGGGCTTCTCATCGCCCTGGGCGCGGTGCGGGTGATCACCAACCACCCGCTCCAGTTCACGACGCTGACGCACTTCGCCAACGGCACCACATTGCTGGAGCTGGGCGCCGCCTGCGCGATGGCGCTGGTGCTGTACCTGACCTGGCATCGCTCGCGCAGCCCGTTCGGACTGCCGATCATCCTGGTCGGTGGCGTGCTCACGGCGCATCTGGCGTTCTGGATCACCGGCGTTTCATTCGATCACGCTCGCGCCCTGGGCTGGACGTTTCAGCCGCCGCCGCAGGCGGTCTTCATGCTGCCCTGGCACACCGACGATCTCGCCCGCTATCCCTGGTTTGCCGTGCCGGACCTGCTCGGCAACGTGGTTGCCGTCATCTTCGTCACGGCCTCCAGCACGCTGTTCAACACCACCGGCATCGAGGTTGCCGTGCATCGCGAGGCCAATCTGGAGCGCGAGCTGAACGTCACCGGCGCCGCCAATATCCTGACCGGCATGCTGGGTGGCTATGCCGGCTGCAGCTCGATCAGCCGCACGATCCTCAATTTCTCCAGCGGCGGCCGCGGACGCTTGTCCGGCCTTACGGTCGCGGCGTTGTCCCTTTTGATGCTTGCCGTCGCGCCCGATCTGCTCGGCTTCATCCCGAAATTCGTCATCGGTGGCCTTCTGCTCTATCTCGGCGCCGACCAGCTCCACAAATGGATCATCGAGTCGCGCAAGCGGCTCTCGAAGCTCGAATATCTCTCGCTGATCGCCATCATCGCGATCATCGTCGCCTGGGGCTTCGTGCCGGGCATCCTGATCGGCGTGATCATCGGCTGCGCGACGTTTGCGTTCAGCGCCGCACGGGTGGAGTCGATCAAGTACAGTTTCGACGGCTCGGAATATCGTTCCTCGCTCGACCGCTCGCGCGACGACCAGGACGTGCTGCTGGCCCATGGCGGCAACATCCAGGGCCTCAACCTGCAGAGCTATCTGTTCTTCGGCTCCGCCAACCGGCTCTACCAGCACGTCAAACAGCTGCTCCAGGAGCGCCCGGAGTGCCGTTATCTGCTGTTCGACTTCAAGCTCGTCACCGGCGTCGACTCCTCGGCCGCCTACAGCTTCGCCCAGATCAAGCGCAGCGCGCATGACCTCGGCGTCGAGCTGATCCTGGTGCATCTGTCGGCGGCGGCCGAGAAGGTGCTGCGCTCCAGCGACTTCGTCGGTGAGGGCGTCACCATCATCGGCGAGCTCGATCATGCGCTGGAATGGTGCGAGAACGAGATCATCTCGCAGCATCAGGGGCGGGAGCAGGAAGAAGCCAGCCTGCGCGACTGGTTCACGGGGATACTCGACAGCGAGGCCGACGCCGACGCGCTGATCCACCGCTGCCAGCGCCTCGAGGTCGAGGCCGGCGACATCATCGTGCAGGCCGGCGACCCCGCCGATTCCATGCATTTCATCCTCGACGGCCGCGTCGGCATCATGGTCCCCGCCGACGACGACCGCACCACGCGCGTGCGCAGCCTGGGGCGCTACACCACGATCGGCGAGATGGGACTGGTGTCGAACACGCCGCGCAGCGCGACGATCCAGGCCGAGGTCGCCAGCGTGCTCTACGTGCTCAACACGCTCCAGTTCGACGCGATCAGGGACGAGGACCCCACGCTCAGCCACAAGCTGCTGACCTATTTCGTGTCGGTCATGGCCGAGCGGCTGACGTTCGCGAACCGGACGATTGCGGTGTTGCGGCGGTGACGGACCTGTAGCCCGGATCGAGCGGAGCGCAATCCGGGCTACACGCTATTGGTCCCGCGGATTTACAAATCCATGAAGCTGCCGAATGCGGTCACCGTCCAACACCGCCATGTCGACGCCTGTGGCGGCAGGTGTTGCGGCTCCGGGCGCAGCCAGCGTCCAGCCGAACAGGATCTGATCGTGATGCGCATTCACGTGACCGGCGAGCGTGAAGCGGAGATCCGGAAGTCTCGCCTGCAAGGCTTGCACCAGGCGCTCGATCGCATCCTTTCCAGCCACCGAGTCATTCGGATCGATATAGACGCACGCGTCGCTGAAGACTCTGTCGATCAGCAACCGGCGCTTCCCGGCATCTCTCTCGTTCCAGACCGCGATGTAGTTCTGGACGAGATTGGTCACCTGTTCACTCATTTTGCTTCCTTCCCTGTCGCAACCATGTCTGCTACTTGCGAAAGTGTGTCGCGAACCATGGTGTCCAGACTGCTCGCGGTGACGCCCAGCAGTTTCTCTGTATCGCCGGCATCGAGCAAAAGCGGCTTTTCGAACAAATAGGCCATCTCGATCCCTTCGCTGAAGCCGATGCCTTCCAGCTCAGCCGGGGCGAGTCGCGACAGGCCAGGAGCGTCGATCTTCAGCGCGGCTGCGAATCTCCGTACCAGTTCGCGCACCGACGCCGACTGCGACGGCACGTGAAAGGCGCGGCCCCATTCTCCAGTGAAGCGCGACGCTGCAACCAGCGTCGTCGCCGTGTCCTTGGTGAAAGACCAGGCATGCGCGGCATCCGGATCGCCGAGGAAGGCAACCGGCTCGTTCCTAAGCAGCGACGGCAACGCCAGCAGGGAAAAATAGGCGACTGCGCCCTCGCCGAGATAATCGCTCGCCCGCACTTCAAGGGCGGGAACGCTCGATCGCAACGCACGCTGCCACATGATGTGCCGGGTCGTGCCCTTTCGGGTGGTCGGGTCCGGCTCCAGGTCCGGCGTGAGAGGGCTCGCAGATCCCGCGCCATAGCCATAGACATTCCCGACCACGAGCAGCCTGGCACCAACCTGCTCGGCCGCCTTGACCGTTCCGTCCATGATCGGAAAGAAGTCGGTCGGCCAACGATGATAGGCCGCCATCGCGCACATGAAGATCGCATCCGCGCCCTTGCTGAGTACCGCCAGCTGTGCGGCATCGGTGGCATCTGACGAAACCGTACGCACATCGCCGGCATTGAGCGATCCGGCATTCCTGCTGGTCAGGATGACACTGTGTCCTTCTTCCGCCAGAAGGCGCGCGGTTTCGCGCCCGACCGGGCCGGCTCCCACAATCACGTAGTGACTCACTTGGCATCCTCATTTGTCGGGAAACGACAGATGAGTTCTTTGACGCCCGCGCCGTTGAAAATCGCGCACGATCCGCCAAATATCGAACACGTTCCGCCAAGATCTGGAGCCTGGCCCATGCGTGCGAGACCGAGTTCGGCGTCAACATCGGCCGGCGCCACCGCTGCGGCCAGGCGAACCGAGCCTGACGCCGTTGCGCTGGAGCCGATCGGCGATCACCGCATCATCATCCACCTCAGCCGGGCGACGCGCTCATTCTGTCTCGAGACCGGGGAGCAGTTTCTACGTCAGGCCGGCGATATCGATGTGGTTCCGTCCGGCGCCATCGGCGGCTTCGTGGCTGAGACGCCCTACCAGTCGCTTCAGATCCGGCTCGCACCAGGCATGCTGGACCATGCAGCATCAAGGAGTCGACAATTGGCAGCCGCCCGGCTCACGCATCATCATATGCTGCGGAATGACCGCATCGTTCTGCTTGGACAGGCTCTCGAAAGCGACGTGAAAGCGGGCTCGCCGAGCGGCCCGTTGTTTGCCGAAAACGTGGGAATGGCCCTGGCGGTCGAATTGATCAACCTGGCGAATGATCCGCCGGGAGAGGCCATCCGCCTCTCGAACGCGCAGCTCCAGAGAGTCCTCGCCTATATCGATGCAAATCTCGACCAGCCGCTCACAATCGACATTCTCAGCCGCGAGGCCGGCGTCAGCAGCTCACATCTGCGTACATGGTTCAAGGCGGCCATGGATGTCACGATTCATCGCTACATCCTGAGAAGGAGAGTGGAGCACGCGCGCCAGCTCCTCCTTCAAGGCGATCGCAAGCTAAGCGATGTTGCCCTCGAAGCGGGCTTTGCCCATCAGTCTCATCTGGCCAAATGGATGCGACGCGAGCTCGGACGCAGTCCGAGCGAACTGCGTCGAAGCAAGGACTGATCGGCGACGGTCTTAAACCCCCGCCATCATCACGTATTTGATCTCGACATATTCTTCCATGCCGTGACGCGAGCCTTCGCGGCCCAGGCCGCTTTCCTTGACGCCGCCGAAGGGCGCGACTTCGGTCGTGATCAGGCCGGTGTTGACGCCGACCATGCCGGATTCCAGCGCTTCGGCGACGCGCCAGACGCGGCCGAGATCGCGGGAGTAGAAGTACGAAGCCAAGCCAAACGGCGAGGCGTTGCACATCGCGATCACATCGGCTTCGTCCTTGAAGCGGATCACCGGCGCGAGCGGGCCAAACGTTTCTTCCTGCGCCACCAGCGAGTCCGACTTGACGTCGGCAAGCACCGTCGGCTCGAAGAAGGAGCGGCCGAGCTCGCTGCGCTTGCCGCCGGTGACGACCTTGGCGCCGCGCTTGACGGCGTCCGCGATGTGGCGCTCGACCTTGTCGACCGCTTTCAAATTGATCAGCGGGCCCTGCGTGACGCCGCTCTCGGTGCCATCGCCGATCTTCATCGCCGCGACCTTCTTCGAGAGCTTCTGCACGAACTCGTCGTAGATCTTGTCCTGGGCGTAGATGCGGTTGGCGCAGACGCAGGTCTGACCCATATTGCGGTATTTCGAGACGATCGCGCCTTCGACCGCGGCATCGATATCGGCATCGTCGAACACCACGAACGGCGCATTGCCGCCGAGCTCGAGGCCGAGCCGCTTCACGCCGACGGCGGCCTGCTGGTAGAGGATCTTGCCGACCGCGGTCGAGCCGGTGAAGCCGACGAAGCGCACCGCCGGGTGCTCGCACAGCACCTTGCCGATCGGCGGCGCGTCACCGGTGATGATGTTGAGCACGCCCTTGGGCACGCCGGCCTTCTCGGCGAGCACGGCCAGCGCCAGCGCCGAGAGCGGCGTCTCGTTGGCGGGCTTCAGCACCACGGTGCAGCCGGCCGCCAGCGCCGGCGAAACCTTGCGGGTAATCATCGAGTTCGGGAAATTCCACGGCGTGATCGCGCCGCAGACGCCGATCGGCTGCTTGATCGCGAGCAGGCGCGCATCGGGCCGCTGCGTCGGGATGGTCTCGCCATAGACGCGACGGGCTTCCTCGGCGAAGAATTCGATATAGGCGGCACCGATATCGACCTCGCCGAGCGCCTCGGAGAGCGGCTTGCCCTGCTCGGAGGTGAGGATCAGCGCGAGATCCTCGCGGTTGGCGATGATCAGCTCGAACCATTTACGCAGGATGTTGGAGCGCTGCTTGGCGGTGTGCTTGGCCCAGGCCGGAAAGGCGCGCTCGGCGGCTTCGACCGCCTTGGTCGTATCGTCCGCACCAAGCTGCGGAACCTTCGCGAGCTCGATGCCGGTCGCAGGATTGTTCACCGCGAAGACCGGCGAGCCGACCCAGGCGCCGTCGATGTAGCAGGCCTCCTTCAGCAACGACGGATCCTTCAACCGGTCGCGCAGATTGGACGTGGCTTGCGGGGCGCGTGCGGCGGCAGTCGGGGTCATGGCATTGTTCCTCGGGGCGCGATCGGATCGGCCCCGAATATAGGGACAGACGGCGCGCAATGCACCGTCCCGCAACGCACATCTGCTGGGAGTTAAAGTGGCAACGGCGCGGTTATGCCGCGCCACTCATATACGTCTCGCGCCGACCGATCATGCGCTCGGCGGCCGCCTTGGCGTCGGCCTTCGAGGACGTCGCGCACGTACGGTATTCGAGATCGGGAACGTCCGAGGTGTCACGGCGCCCGAACCAGGATTTCGAGCCCACCGGCAGCAGCGCCAGCGCCTGCGCCAGATTATCGACAGCGCCGAACGAATAGAGCGCGCCGGTGCCGGCGATCCGGACCTCGTAAATGCCGGGCGAAATCGGCGCCTCGAGATTGTCGCCCCGTCCGGGACGGGGATAGCGCTTCCATTCGCTCCAAGTCGAAATCATCTGAGGTCCCCCTCGCGGTCATGAACGACCGCCAATATTTGCATCAAGTCTTAACGTTGGCCGTCGATTGGCCGCGTGCGGAAACGCCGCAACGCACAAAATGTTTCAAGTGCTTCAAACACGTGAAACATATCGCCAGAGCCTATCCACGGTCACGGTGAGTTGCGGCCATCCACCGCAGATTGTGACGGAGTGTTGCAGTTCAGCCCTCTCTCGTCCTGCGCACGCCACGCACCGTCAAGTCACGACATCGCGACCGGCGCGGGCATCTGGACGCGCTTGCCGCGCGGACCGTGCAGGAGGACAATCATTCGCTTCCAACAATAATCAAACCGGAGGAAACGCGTATGCAAAGCAAAGCCCAGATCGACGAGATCCTGCGCCAGAAGAGCGACGCCAAGGAGATTCCCGGCGTCGTCGCGATCGCCGCCAGCGGCAACGACGTGATCTATCAAAGCGCGTTCGGCAAGCGCGACCTGTCCAAGCCCGATGCGATGACTGACGACAGCGTGTTCTGGATCGCCTCGATGACCAAGGCGGTGACTTCAGCAGGCGCGATGCAGCTGGTCGAGCAGGGCAAGCTGTCGCTGGATGCGCCGATCGGTTCGGTGCTGCCCGACCTCGCCAAGCCGCAGGTGCTCGAAGGTTTTGATGCCAAGGGCGAACCGAAACTGCGGCCGGCGAAGGGCGCGATCACGCTGCGCCAGCTCATGACCCACACCGCTGGTTTTGCTTACAATGTGTGGAACGGCGATCTCGCGGTCTATCTGGAGAAGACCGGAACCCCGAACATCTTCTCCTGCCAGGACGTCGCGCTGAAGACGCCGATCATGTCTGATCCCGGTACGCGCTGGGAATACGGCATCAACATCGACTTCGTCGGCAAGGCAGTGGAAGCCGTGAGCGGCAAGCGGCTCGATGCCTATCTGCGCGACAATCTCTTCACTCCGCTCGGTATGAGCGACACCGGCTTCAAGATCACCGACAACATGCGCCAGCGGCTGGTCGCCACCCATGCTCGCGGCGAGGATGGATCGCTGGCGCCGATCCCGTTCGAGATCGAGCAGAATCCGGAATTTTGCATGGGCGGCGGCGGCCTTTACGGCACTGCCGGCGACTACATCAAGTTCACCCAGATGATCCTCAACAAGGGCCGCGGCAACGGCAACCAGGTGCTGAAGCCCGAGACGGTCGCGCTGATGGGCCAGAACCACATCGGCGATCTCACCATTGGCAAGATGACGACGGTTGCGCCCATGTACACCAACGATGTCGATCTCTTCCCCGACATCGTGAAGAAGTGGGGGCTGTCCTTCCTGATCAATACTGCCAAGACGCCGGAGGGCCGCAGCGCCGGCAGCCTCGCCTGGGCCGGTCTCGCCAACACCTATTTCTGGATCGACCCGGCGCGCGATGTTTCCGGCGTGATCCTGATGCAGGTGTTGCCGTTCGTCGACGCCAAGTGCATCGAGGCCTTCACGGGATTCGAGCGTGGCGTGTATGCCGGGCTCGATGCGGGCAGCGGGAAGAAGGCGGCCTAAGGGAGAGCCGAGCTCTCCCCACACGTCATGGCCGGGCTTGTCCCGGCCATCCACGCCTGACCTTGCTGCACGAAGAACGTGGATGCCCGGGCCTTCGCTGCGCCGAAGCGGCTTCGGCCGCGCAGGCGGGACAAGCCCGGGCATGACGACCGAAAAAGATCGCACTGACTATCTTTGACGAGAGGATTTCGAATTGTCTGATAAAGCCGACAGCTATGTTTGCGGCATCTCGGACACGCCGCTGCTCGGCGAAACCATCGGCCGCAGCCTTGACCGCGCCGTGCGGCGCTGGGGCCATCGCGAGGCGCTGGTCTCGCCTAGCCACGGCGTGCGATGGACCTGGACCGAATTCGCCGAACGGGTCGACGCGCTCGCCGCCGGCTTTCTCGCGCTCGGCCTCGAGCGAGGGCAGCGGATCGGCATCTGGTCGCTGAACCGGCCGGAATGGACGCTGACCCAGTTCGCCGCCGCCAAGGCCGGCCTGATCCTGGTGACGATCAATCCCGCCTACCGCTTGAGCGAGCTGGAGTTCGCGCTGCGCAAGGTCGGCTGCAAGGCGATCGTCACGGCGACCGTGTTCAAGACCAGTCATTACATTGAGATGCTCAACACGCTGCTGCCGGAACTGGCCGGCGCCAAGCCCGGACAACTCAACGCAGCGCGACTGCCGGACTTGCGGATGGTGATCCAGATCGGTGGCCCCGCGGCATCAGGTACGATCCCGTTCGAAGAGGTCGCGCGCATGGGCGGAGCGCAGCATCGCGAGCAGCTCACTGCACTCGGCGCTGCCTTGCAATTCGACGATCCCGTCAACATCCAGTTCACCAGCGGCACCACGGGATCGCCCAAGGGCGTGACGCTGACGCACCACAATATCCTCAACAATGGCTATTTCACGGGACGTGCGATGCACCTGACCGAGCAGGATCGCATCTGCATTCCGGTGCCGCTCTATCACTGCTTCGGCATGGTGATGGGCAACCTCGCCTCCGTCACGCTCGGCACGACGATGGTATATCCCGGCGAGGGCTTCGATCCGCTCGCGACGCTGCGCGCGGTCGAGCAGGAAAAGTGCACGGCGCTGTACGGCGTGCCGACGATGTTCATCGCGGAGCTCGATCACCCCGAATTCCCAAAGTTTGACCTGACATCGCTGCGCACCGGCATCATGGCGGGCGCGCCCTGCCCGATCGAGGTGATGAAGCGCGTCAACACCGAGATGAACATGCGCGAGGTCACCATCGCCTACGGCATGACCGAGACCAGTCCGGTCAGCTTCCAGAGCGCGACGGACGACCCGCTCGAACGGCGTGTCTCTACCGTCGGGCGGATTCATCCGCATGTCGAGGTCAAGGTCGTCGATCTCGAGGGCAGGATCGTCAAGCGCGGCGAACGCGGCGAGCTCTGCACCCGCGGCTACAGCATCATGCTGGGCTATTGGGAGGAGAAGGAAAAGACGGCGGACGTGCTTGATGCCAATGGCTGGATGCACACCGGCGATCTCGCCACCATCGACGACGAGGGCTATTGCAACATCGTCGGCCGCATCAAGGATCTGGTGATCCGCGGCGGCGAGAACCTCTATCCGCGCGAGATCGAGGAATTCCTGTATCGCCACCCCAAGATTCAGGACGTGCAGATTTTTGGCGTGGCCGACACCCGCTATGGCGAGGAGCTCTGCGCCTGGATCCGCGTCAGGCCGGGCGAGACGCTGACGGCCGAAGAGGTTCGCGCGTTCTGCGACGGCCAGATCGCGCACAACAAGATCCCGCGCTATGTGGAGTTCGTCGACGAGTTTCCGATGACCGTGACCGGCAAGATCCAGAAATTCGTGATGCGCGATGCGGTGGAGCAGCGGCTGGGATTGAAGGCGGCGAAGACGGCTTAGGCCGCGAGCCGCAACTGTCATTCCCCGCGAAAACGGGGAATCCAGTACGCCGCGGCGTCTCGATTAAATCACAACCGCCTCTGGAATACTGGATCGCCCGGTCAAGCCGGGCGACGACAGCGCGGTTGGGGCGCGACTTCCTTAAACGGTCAACCCGCGCTGCTGCGCCAGCTCCTTCAGCGACACCTGCGGCCGCGCGCCGATGTGCTGGATCACTTCGGCAGCCGCGAGCGCGCCGAGCTCGCCGCACTGCTTGTGCGCCAGGTTACGCGCGAGACCGTACAGGAAGCCGGCGGCGAAGAGATCACCGGCGCCGGTGGTGTCCACCAGCTTCGCGATCGGCGAGGCCGGCGCGGCGACGGCCTCGGTCGGCGTCACCACCACGCAGCCCTTCTCGCTGCGGGTGACCACGCCGAGCTTGACGTCGTTGCGCAGCTGCTTCAGCGCGGTGTCGAAGTCCGAGGTCGTGTAGAGCGAATGCAGCTCGGATTCGTTGGCGAACACGATGTCGACGGTACCGTTGCGCATCAGCCCGAGGAATTCGTCGCGATAGCGGTCGACGCAGAACGAATCCGACAGCGTCAGCGCCACCTTGCGCTTGGCATCATGCGCGATCTGGGCCGCCTTGACGAAGGCGTCCTTGGCGTTCTTCGGATCCCAGAGATAGCCTTCGAGATAGACGATGCCGGCCGACGCGATCTCGGCCGGATCGATGTCGGCGGGCGACAGGTCCTGTGCGGCACCGAGATAGGTGTTCATGGTGCGCTCGCCGTCATCAGTGACCAGGATGTAGGAACAGCCGGTCGCAGGGCCGTCTTTCGCGGCGGGCGTGTTGAAGGCGACGCCGGCGGCGCGGATGTCGTGGACATAGAGCTTGCCGATCTGGTCGTCCTTGACCTTGCCGACATAGGCCGCGCGTGCCCCGAGGCTGCCGATGCCGACGATGGTGTTGGCGGCCGAGCCGCCCGAGACTTCGGTCGCCGGGCCCATGTCCTTGTAGATGGCGGCGGCCCGCGCCTCGTCGATCAGGGACATGCTGCCCTTGGTCATGGCGTGTTTGGCCAGAAAAGCCTCGTCAGTCCGGACCAGCACGTCGAACAGCGCGTTGCCGATGCCGAGAACGTCATATTTCACGTCAGCCATTCACCTTGATCCTGTTTGGCGGATTGCGATACCCGCGGAAATCCGCTTCCTGTCGGTCTGAAATCTGGCTCGCGGCCTATCACGACCGGCCCCAAGCGGGCAAGCAACGGTATTATGTCGGCGCAATGATCCGCTCTTTCCTGACAGTTTCAACGGGAACACTGGCCTCGCGGCTGCTTGGTTTTGCACGCGATTCGATGATTGCTGCACTGTTGGGCACGGGCGCGGTGGCCGATGCGTTTCTGGCCGCGTTTCAGCTCGTCAATGTGGTTCGGCGACTGCTCAGCGAGGGGGCGCTGAACGCTGCCCTGATCCCGGCCTGGCTACGCGTCCGTGACCGCGACGGCGAAGCGGCCGCTTCCGCCTTCGCCGGACGCGTGCTCGGCACGGTCAGCGCGGCGCTGATCGCGATCTCGATCGTGATTGCGCTGTTGATGCCATTGATCATCACGATCATCGCGCCGGGTTTTCTCGGCAGCGGCACGCTCGATCTTGCCGTCGCGAACGCGCGGCTGATGCTGCCCTATCTCGCCTTCGCCGGACCTGTCACCGTGCTGATGGGGCTGCTCAATGCGCAGGGGCGCTTTGCACTCACAGCATTCTCGCCGCTGCTGTTCAACATCGCGCTGATTGCGGCCATTGCGATGCTGCTCGTCTGGCATGCCGACGCCGGCTTCGCAGCATGGATGCTGGCGGCGACCGTCGGCGTGGCCGGACTGCTGCAATTGCTGATGCTGCTGTCGCAGCGAAGCGCGCGACTGGCGACGCCGCTGCGGATCAGCTTCGACCAGGAGATGCGCGGCTTTCTCGCCAAGGCAATCCCCGGCATGATCGCAAGCTCGGGCCCGCAATGGCTGATGGTCGCGGGCGCGATCATCGCCTCTGCAACGCCCTCCGCCGTGTCCTGGCTCTATTTCGCCAACCGCCTGATCGAGCTGCCGCTCGGTATCGTCGGCGTCGCGATGGGCACGGTGCTGGTGCCGGAGCTGACGCGCGCGGTGCGTAGCGGCGACCGTGACGCCGTGGCGCATGCGGAATCGCGCGCGCTGGAACTGGCGACCGGGCTGGCGCTGCCCGCGACGCTCGGCCTGATCGTTCTGGCCGAACCGATCGTGCGACTGTTGTTCGAGCATGGCGCATTCGGCGCGGACGACAGCACGGCCACCGCACATGCGCTGATGTGGCTGGCGCTGGGCCTGCCGGCGCATGTGCTGATCAAGGCGCTGTCGCCGGCCTACTTTGCCCGCAGCGACACGATGACGCCGCTGCTGGCGACCGCCAAGGGCTTTGTGGTCGCGATCGCCCTCGCTGTCGTGCTCGGACACGTCCTTGGCGCGAGCGGAATCGCTGCCAGCATCGCGGCCGGCGCCTGGAGCAGCGCGATCTCGCTGCTGCGGAAAGGCACCAGCGAGTTCGGCTTCTCGGTCGATGCGGCCGCCCGCAACCGGCTGCCGCGGATCATGCTCGCCGCGGCTGCCATGGGCGCCCTGCTTTGGCTCACGACCGGTCTGACGCCCGCCGAGGCGCATGGGCTGATCCGCTTCATCGTCCTGGGCGTGCAGATCGCAGCCGGAATCGCCGTCTATGGCGTGCTCCTGCAGGTCCTCGGCGCGGCCTCGTGGCGCGAGGCGGCTAACGCGCTGAAGCGCCCGGCCCGGACCGAGTCCGAGGCTTGACGCCATCGAATTACCCTTGACGGGGCAGCGCCGCTGTTGGAAACGACGGCCGAATACCTTCCAGGAAGACTTACCATGGCATTCGTTGAACGGGTCTTTTCGGGCGTCCAGCCGACGGGCAATCTGCATCTCGGCAATTACCTCGGCGCGATCGTCAACTTCGTGAAGATGCAGGAAACCCACAACTGCATCTATTGCGTCGTCGACATGCACGCAATCACGCAAGGCGTGGACGTCTGGGGCGGACCGGTCGAGCTCGCGCGCAACACCCGCGAGGTGACCGCGGCGTTCATCGCGAGCGGCATCGATCCGAAGAAGCACATCGTGTTCAACCAGAGCCAGGTCTCCGGCCACGCCGAGCTCGCCTGGATCTTCAACTGCGTCGCGCGCATGGGTTGGCTGGGCCGCATGACCCAGTTCAAGGAGAAGGCCGGCAAGGACCGCGAGAACGCTTCCGTGGGTCTGTTCGACTATCCCGTGCTGATGGCCGCCGACATTCTGCTGTACCGCGCCACCCACGTTCCGGTCGGCGAGGACCAGAAGCAGCATCTCGAGCTCTCTCGCGACATCGCGCAGAAGTTCAACAACGACTTTGGCGACTCGATCCGCAACCTCGGCGCCAATGACGGCCTGTTCTTCCCGCTGCCGGAGCCGCTGATCACGGGCCCCGCGACGCGCGTGATGAGCCTGCGCGACGGCACCAAGAAGATGTCGAAGTCGGACGCGTCCGACAATTCGCGCATCAATCTGACCGACGACGCCGACACCATCGCGCAGAAGGTGCGCAAGGCGAAGACCGATCCGGAGCCGCTGCCGTCAGAGGAAAAGGGCTTGGAAGCGCGCCCCGAGGCCGACAATCTCGTCGGCATCTTCGCCGCGCTCTCCGGCCGCTCCAAGGCTGACGTGCTGCGCGAATTCGGCGGCGGCCAGTTCTCCAGCTTCAAGAATGCGCTGGTGGATCTGTGCGTCACGAAACTCTCGCCGATCGCCGGCGAGATGAAGCGCCTCGTCGCCGACCCCGGCCATATCGACGCGATCCTGAACGATGGCGCCGACCGGGCCCGCGCGATCGCCGACGAGACCATGAAGCTCTCGAAGGACATCGTCGGCTTCATCCGCCGGCGCTGATTTCCCGCATTTGCGAGACCCGGCCGGCGCCCACTGCGCCGGCAGCTTCTCCTCTCCCCAAGCGTGAGGGAGTGTGGCAGCATGCCGGCCGTGCACATTCCGGGACATGCATGACCAGCAAGCGACTTTGCTTCGAGCCGGGTCACAAGCCCAAATGCCTCGTGATCGTCGATGACACCGCCGAATGGGATCGCGCGGTCTACTATGCCAGCCGCTGGGCGATCCGCGCCGGCGGCGGTGTGGTCATGCTGCGCATCATCGAGCCCGAGCAGCAGAGTCAGGAATGGCTCGGGGTGGCCGAGATCATGCGCGCCGAGGCGCAGGAGGCGGCGGAAGCCGCGCTCGACCGCGCCGCCGGCCGCGCCAACGGCATCGCCGCGATCACGCCGGAGCGGGTGATCCGCGAAGGCGATGCAATGGAACAACTGCTCGCCGTGATCGACGAGGACCCTGACATCGCCATGCTGGTGCTCGCCGCCAATCCCGGCGCGGAGGGTCCGGGACCGCTGGTCTCGCTGCTGGCGCATGAACTGGGCACGTTCCCGGTGCCGGTGACGATCATCTCGGGCGCGCTGAGCGATGGAAGCGTGGATTCGCTGTCGTAGGCGTCCCTATCTGGACTGCGGCCAACCAGATATCCGTCATGCCCGGGCTTGTCCCGCCTGCGCGGCCGAAGCCGCTTCGGCGCGGCGAAGGCCCGGGCATCCACGTTCTTGGCGCCACGAAGCAAGGCGTGGATGGCCGGGTCAAGCCCGGCCATGACGGCGCGGGAATATTAAAGTGTCCTAACCCGCTGATATCGCAACGAAACGTCCTACCCACCCCTTGACCGTGCGTTCCCCGTCGCCATCTGCTACTGGATAGCTTGCGCGCCGGCCTTGAACCGGCGACGTCTGGAGAAAACCATGTTCATTCAAACCGAAGCCACCCCCAATCCCGCCACGCTGAAGTTCATTCCCGGCCGCGTCGTCGTCGACGGCGGCCCGATGGAATTTTCGAGCCGCGAATCGGCCACGCGCTCGCCGCTGGCCGAAAAGCTGTTCGACGTGCCCGGCGTCACCGGCGTGTTCTATGGATCGGATTTCATCACCGTGACCAAGGCGAACGGTGAATGGCAGCAGCTCAAGCCCGCGATCCTCGGCGCCATCATGGAGCACTACATGTCCGGCGCGCCGTTGCTCGCCGATGGCGCGGCTCCAAGCGATGCCGATCTCGACGACGAGGATGAGTTCTTCGACGAGTCCGATGCCGAGACGGTCGACATGATCAAGGATCTGATCGAGACCCGCGTGCGGCCCGCGGTCGCCAATGACGGCGGCGACATCACCTTCCGCGGCTTCAAGGACGGGATCGTCTATCTCAACATGAAGGGCTCATGCGCCGGCTGCCCGTCGTCGACCGCGACGCTCCAGCACGGCATTCAGAATTTGCTGAAGCATTTCGTGCCCGACGTGGTCGAAGTTCGGCCGATGTAGGCGAAGTGCCGTAGGGTGGGCAAAGGCGCGCTTGCGCCGTGCCCACCATGCAATCATCGCGAAAAGAAGAGGTGGGCACGCTTCGCTTTGCCCACCCTACGAGATCTCTCCTACGCCGCTTGGCCGATGCTCGCCGCCTCTTCCGCGGCCTTGCGCATGCTCGCCGACATTTCGCTGGTGACGGTGCTCTGCTCCTCGACGGCGGCGGCCGTTGACGACACATATTCGCTGACGCCCTCGATCGCGCCCCGGATCGCCCCCAGCGCGGCGACCACGTCGACCGAGATGCCGTTCAGATTGCCGATCTCCTGCTCGATCCGGTCGGCGGCCTGCTTGGCCTGATTGGCGAGGTTCTTCACTTCAGATGCCACCACGGCAAAGCCGCGACCGGCCTCGCCGGCGCGCGCGGATTCGATGGTGGCGTTCAGCGCCAGCAGATTGATCTGACCGGTGATGCTGCCGATCAGCTGCACGATCATGCTCATCGACTCCGCCGCCTGCGTCAGCCGCTGCGCCTGATGGTCCGCCGCCTCGACCCGATCGACCGCGGTCGATGCGGTCTCGCGCGAGCGCGTCATTGCCTCGGCAATCTCGCGCACCGAGGCGTTGAGCTCCTCGGCGCCAGCGGCGACCGATTCCATCATATCGCGCACCTTCTCGCTGCGCTTGCGCGCGATCACCTGGGCGGTGGTGTCGGAGGCGTATTTCACGACCTTGAACGGATTGCCGTTGAGGTCGCGGATCGGGTTGTAGGAGGCCTGGATCCAGACCTGCCGGCCACCCTTGCCGACGCGCTGATATTCGCCGGACTGGAATTCACCGGCGTTCAGCCTGGCCCAGAAGGCCCGATAGGCTTCGCTGTCGCGCTCGTCAGTGCCCACGAACATGCTGTGATGCTTGCCGACGATCTCGGACAGCGTATAGCCGAGCGCGCCGAGGAAGTTTTCGTTGGCTGTCAAAACCTTACCGTCCATGCTGAACTCGATCACGGCCTGCGACTTGCCGATCGCCTCGATCTGCCCGGCAAAATTCGCATTCGACAGCTTCTGCGCACTGACGTCGGTCGCGAACTTCACCACCTTGAACGGCTTGCCGGTCTCATCGAGGATCGGATTGTAGGAAGCGAGAATCCAGACCTCCTTGCCGCCCTTGCCGAAGCGCTTGTATTCGCCGGACTGGAATTCGCCGCGGCCGAGCTTGGCCCAGAATTCGCGATAGGCTGCGCTATCGCGCTCACCTGCCCCCACGAATATGCTGTGATGCTGCCCCTGGATCTCGTCGAGCCGATACCCCACCGTGCTCAGGAAATTCTCGTTGGCGGTGATGATGGTGCCGTCGAGATTAAACTCGATCACCGCCTGGGCGCGGCCGATCGCGGAAATCTTGCCGGCATCTTCGAGGCTGCGGATCTTGCGCGCGGTGATGTCGGTCGCGAACTTGACGACCTTCACCGGCTTGCCGGCCTCGTCGATGATCGGATTGTAGGACGCCTGGATCCAGATCTCGCGGCCGCCCTTGCCGAGCCGCTTGTATTCGGCTGATTGATATGCGCCGCGGCCGAGCTGCGCCCAAAACTCGCGATAGGCCGCGCTGCCCCGCTCCTCCGGCATCACGAACATGCTGTGGTGCTTGCCGGCGATCTCGTCGAGCCGGTAGCCCATCGCGTCCAGGAAATTCTGGTTGGCCGTGATAATGGTGCCGTCGAGATTAAATTCGATGACCGCCTGCGACTTGCCGAGTGCAATGACCTGAGCCAAAGCCTCCCTAGCCGAAGAACCGCTTCGCCAAAAAGACATAAATGAACCCTTCCAAATGACCGAACAGGCGCGGCTTGATCTGCCAAAGCGCCCCGTCTGAGTCGTCGTTGACTCACTCTCCCGCCCGTTGACGGTGTCATTGGTTTGCTAATGATTACTTAAAATGCCAACATTTCAATCACTTAGCTATCTCTAAGGTTGCAAATTGATGCATCCGCATCGAAAATGGGGAGCGAAAATTTTGTCGCCTTCGCGTCCACGTAGAATTACGGGGCCGATCGTGCGCCTGTCGAGAAATCAAACTTGGACTGGTTCGACCGCGGCTCGACCGACTAAGCTGATTCGATGCTGATCCTTGCCATCGATACCGCGCTGGAAGCGTGCGCGGCTGCCGTTCTCGACACCGACGCCGTCCAGCTGCTTGCGGAGGAATCGCTTCTGATGAAGCGCGGCCACGCCGAAGCGCTGATGCCGATGATCGCGCGTGTGATGCAATCGGCCGATCTTGCCTTCACCTCGCTCGACCGCATCGCCGTCACCGTCGGTCCCGGAAGCTTCACGGGCCTGAGGGTCGGCATTTCGGCGGCGCGCGGCCTTGCGCTTGCGGCGAAGCGGCCCGCGGTCGGGCTGACGACGCTTTCGGCCTATGCCGCCACCGTCGTCGGCCAGAGCGGAACGGCGCCGGTGATCTCGGCGATCGATGCGCGGCACGATCACGTCTACTTCCAGATCGTAGCCGGCGACGGTAGCCCGCTGGTGCGGCCGAGCGTCGTGCCAATTGACGCGGCGATCGCGGCCTCGCAATTCGGTGCGCCGCATCTGGTCGGCAATGCCGCAAAGATCCTCGCCGATCGCTGGCCGAAGGACGGTCCGCAACCCGTTGCGGTCGACGCCCAGCCCGCGCCCGACATCGGCTGGGTCGCCTGGCTCGGCGCCGCGGCCAATCCCGAAACCACGCCGGCGCGGCCGTTCTATCTGAAGGCACCCGACGCAAAGCCGGCCGCACAGCCACCGTTCGCAGCACAAGCCGCAACCTCATGATGAGATGGCTTTCGGAATGGTGGCGCGGCGGCACGGCCGCCGTCGAGCCGGCCTCCACGCGCGACGCCGCGCGGCTGGCGCAGCTGCACGGACAATCCTTTGCCCGCGGCTGGGGCGAAGGCGAGTTCGAAGGCATGATCGGCGAGCGCAACACGCTCGTGCACCGGTTGCGGCTCGGCCGCAAGACCATCGGATTCGCGGTGTCGCGGATCGGCGCGGACGAAGCGGAAATCCTCTCCATCGCGGTCGACCAGGCTCACCGCGGCCGCGGGCTGTCCGGCACGCTGCTGATGACGCATCTCGGCCACCTCGCAGGGCGCGGCGTGCGCACAATATTTCTCGAAGTCGAGGAAAATAACCAGCCGGCGCGGCGGCTCTACGATCGGGCCGGATTCATGGTGGTCGGGCGCCGCGAACGCTACTATAAGCAGCCCAACGGGGAACAATTGAACGCACTTCTGATGCGACGTGACTTGTCGTAACATTGATGGCAGAAAGCGCCCCCGTCAGGCAGACACACTATGACTGGACTTAAACCTTCCTCCGCCTCCAAGGCGACCGGCATCGAGGCTCGCTGCGCCGCCACCGGCATGCGCATGACCGAGCAGCGCCGTGTCATCGCCCGCGTGCTGGCGGAATCGGTCGACCACCCCGACGTCGAGGAACTGTACCGGCGCTGCGTCGCCGTCGACGACAAGATCTCGATCTCGACCGTGTATCGCACCGTCAAGCTGTTCGAGGATGCCGGCATCATCGAGCGCCATGATTTCCGCGAGGGCCGCGCGCGCTACGAGACGATGCGCGACAGCCATCACGACCACCTCATCAATCTGCGCGACGGCAAGGTGATCGAGTTCACCTCCGAGGAGATCGAGAAGCTGCAGGCGGAGATCGCCCGCAAGCTCGGCTACAAGCTGGTCGACCATCGGCTCGAGCTCTATTGCGTCCCGCTCGACGACGACAAGCCGACGTCTTAAGTGGCATGATCTTGTCGGAAAACCGCTTCACACTTTTCCGGATCATGCCCTCGTGCCTATAGATCTCATCATCTTCGATTGCGACGGCGTGCTCGTGGACAGCGAGGTGATCTCCTGTCGCGCCCATGCCGATGTACTCACGCGGCACGGCTATTCCATCACCTCGGAGCAGGTATTCGCGCGCTTCCTCGGTCGCTCGACGCGGCAGGCCAATCTGGAGATCGAGACCGAGCTCGGTCGCAAATTGCCCGAGGCCTATCACAGCGATCTGCAGGACGAGCTGTTCCGCTCGTTCGAAGCCGACCTCGAAGCGATCCGCGGCATCCACGATGTGCTCGATGTCGTCACGCAGGCCGTCTGCGTCGCCTCGAGCGGCTCGCATCAGCGCATGCAGGTGAGCCTGGGAAGCACGGGCCTCTATGAGCGCCTCGCGCCGAACATCTTCTCGGCCTCGCAGGTCAAGAACGGCAAGCCGGCACCGGACCTGTTCCTGTTCGCGGCCAAGGAAATGGGCGTGGCGCCCGAGCGCTGCGTCGTGATCGAGGACAGCCTGGCCGGCATCGCCGGGGCGCGAGCGGCCGGCATGACCGTGTTCGGCTTCCATGGGGGCAGCCATTGCGGGGACGGCCATGCCGAGACCCTGCGCAAGGCCGGGGCCGACCTGACCTTTGCCGACATGCATCAGTTGCCGGAGTTGGTCCAGCGAAACGTCGGTATGGCCGAGCTTCGGTCGTAAAGAGCGTGTCGGGACCATGGACGAGCAACACAACATCGCTCTGATCGGCGGCAGTAACGACGAAAGGGCAGTAATCACCGAGTACGAAATTGATCCTGTCGTCTGCAAGCTGACCTGCACCTATCGCGGAAAGATGATCGAAGCTGAAGCCCCCGATTTCTTCGAGGCCCTGTGCTTGATCCGCCGTCAGCTCGAGCGTGAAGGGCTTATCCCATTCTGCTACGGCGCCAGCCTCAATGTGTATCCGTCCGCAATGGCGAGGGACATGGGAGCCGGGCTGAAGGCATACCGGATGAAGAAAGGTGTCCATGCGCGCATGGCCGACCTCGTCGAAATCTTCGACACCGGGCCTGATGTGACCCCGGCCTCGGTCGACGCGCAGGAAGAGTTTTTTCCGGAATGGCTCGCCGCCCCTCGCGTGTAGTGCTGGATCCACGCCAGGCGGGCCCGATTCGAGGGGTTTTGGGACCTGTCTCCCCTTTGGGAGCGCCCGGAATCCCGTTGAGGGCTCCATTCGCTGGATTTTCGCCCCTCCAGCCTATATCTGAGGGGCGTCCTCCACCTCAATTCCGGGTTCCATGACGCCGCCGCGCAAGCTGCACATCAAATCATATGGCTGCCAGATGAACGTCTACGATGCCCAGCGCATGGTGGACACGCTGGCTCCGGAAGGATTCGTGGAGACGGCCAACGCGGAGGATGCCGACCTCGTCATCCTCAACACCTGCCATATCCGCGAGAAGGCCTCCGAAAAGGTCTATTCCGAGCTTGGCCGGCTGCGGGTTGCCAAGGACGAGGCCGCGCGCGGGGGCCGGGCGATGCAGATCGCGGTGGCGGGCTGCGTGGCGCAGGCCGAGGGTGCTGAGATCACGCGCCGCGCGCCGGTGGTGGACGTCGTGGTCGGCCCGCAGAGCTATCATCACCTTCCGGAGTTGTTGAAGCGAGCGCGCGACGAAGGCCGCGCGATCGAGACCGAATTTCCCGCGGCTGACAAGTTCGGCTTCCTGGCCCAGCCAAAACCCGATGCAATCCGCGCGCGCGGCATTTCCGCTTTCGTCACGGTGCAGGAGGGCTGCGACAAATTCTGCACCTTCTGCGTGGTGCCCTATACGCGCGGCGCCGAAGTCTCGCGTCCCGTGGCGAAGATCGTCGATGACGTGAAGCGGCTGACTGACAACGGCGTCCGGGAGCTCACGCTGATCGGGCAGAACGTCAACGCCTATCATGGCGAGGGACCGGACGGGACAAGCTGGCCGCTCGGCCGATTGCTCGAACATCTGGCGAAGATTCCCGGCATCGCGCGGCTGCGCTATTCGACCAGCCATCCCCGCGATGTCGATGACAGTTTGATTGCAGCCCATCGCGATCTCGGCGAGCTGATGCCGTTCGTGCACCTGCCGGTGCAGTCGGGTTCGGACCGGATTCTTGCCGCCATGAACCGGAAACATACCGCCGATGATTATCGGCGTGTCATCGACCGTTTCCGGTCCGCGCGCCAAGACATTGCTTTTTCATCAGATTTTATCGTGGGCTTCCCCGGTGAAAGCGAGCAAGATTTTCTCGCCACCCTCGCGCTTGTCACGCAAATCGGCTACGCTGCCGCATATTCGTTCAAATACTCCGCCCGGCCGGGAACGCCGGCCGCGGATATGCAGGAGACGGTGTCCCCCGCCGAGATGGACCAGCGATTGGAGCGGCTCCAGGAACTGATCGACAGCCAGCAATCGGCCTTCAACAAGGCCGCGATTGGCTCAACGGTCGATGTGCTGTTCGAGCGTCCGGCCCGCAAGGAGGGCCAGATCGTCGGCCGCACTGCCTTCCTCCAGCCTGCGCATGTGATGGCCTCGCCCGACATCATCGGACAAATCCTGCCGGTCCGGATCGACAGCCTCGAACGCTATAGTTTCCTCGGTGAGCTCGTGACGCCGCGTAACGCGCGCGAGCCCGCTTTATCGCAAGCCATTGGAGCCTGAACCCTTGCCAAAAAGCGCATCGGATTCGTCTTCGTTCGCTCCCAGCCGCAAATTTGACCGCGACATGCAAGTTCCGCCCGAGACCCAGGTCGTCATCGACTTCGACGACAACCGCGCCGCATCCGCGTTGGTCGGCCCCTACGGCCAGCATCTCGCCCAGATCGAGCGGCGGCTCGGCGTCGTGGTCGACTCCAAGGGCAACCACATCACCATCGGCGGCACGCGCGACGGCTGCGACGCCGCGCGCCGCGTGCTGGAGACACTCTACGCGCAGGCCGTGAAGGGGCAGGATCTCGACCAGGGCGAAGTCGAAGGCGCGATCCGCGCCGTGATCGCACAGGGCTCGCTGTTCGAATTCGACGCCAAATCGGCCAAATCCACCTTCGACAGCATCAATTTGCGCAAGCGCCCGGTGCGCGCACGCACTGCCGCGCAGGATTCCTACATCCGCGCGCTGAAGCGCCACGAGCTGGTGTTCGGCATCGGCCCCGCCGGCACCGGCAAGACCTGGCTCGCGGTCGCGCATGCCGCGCAGCTGTTCGAGCGCAAGGAAGTCGACAAGATCATCCTGTCGCGTCCGGCGGTCGAGGCCGGCGAGCGGCTCGGCTTTTTGCCCGGCGATCTCCGCGAGAAGGTCGATCCGTATCTCCGTCCGATCTACGACGCGCTTTACGATCTCATGGACGCGCGCATCGTCGAGCGGGCGCTCCAGACCGGCGAGATCGAGATCGCGCCGCTCGCCTTCATGCGCGGCCGCACGCTGACCAACGCCGCGATCATCCTGGACGAGGCGCAGAACACCACGTCTATGCAGATGAAGATGTTCTTGACCCGTCTCGGCGAGAACAGCCGCATGATCGTGACCGGCGATCCCTCGCAGATCGACCTGCCGAACGGCCAGACTTCGGGCCTTGCGGAAGCGACGCGCCTGCTGGGCGGCGTCGAAGGTATTGCACAAGTTCATTTCAAAGCCGAGGACGTGATCCGCCACGAGCTCGTGGCACGAATCGTCTCTGCCTATGAGGGGCAGCCGCAGCGGCCGGCCGCCGGTAAATCCTGACGAGACAACAACCGGACCATACGGGCGCGGACAGGGCGTCCTTTGGTTCCGAACAGACAAGATGTCACATCCAAACCTTCCCATGACCGAGGTCCTCGTCGTTGCCGATTGCTGGCAGCGCGAACCCGATTCCGAAGCGGTGATCCAGCGTGCGGTGGCGGCCGCCGCCGAGAGTGTCGACGAGGACGTTGCCGACGCCGAAGTGGCCGTGATGCTGACCGATGATGCCGGTATCCGTACGCTCAACAGCAACTGGCGCGGCATCGACAAGCCGACCAACGTGCTGTCGTTTCCCGCGCTCCAGCCGGAGGGCGAGTGGAAGGAAGGCGATGCGCCGCGCATGCTCGGCGACATCGCGATCGCCTACGAGACCATGCGGCGCGAGGCGGACGAGGAACAGAAGCCGTTCGATCATCATTTGAGCCATCTCGCCGTGCATGGTTTCCTGCACCTGGTCGGCTACGATCACGAGAACGATGGCGACGCGGAGGAGATGGAAGCGCTCGAACGAGAGATCCTGTCTCATCTCGGCATACCCGATCCCTATGCAGACCGCCCGGGGACGCATTGAGATGCCCGATTCCGACCCTATTCACGACAATCCGCGCAATACCGCCAATTTGCCGGTCGTGGTGACATCAGGCGAGGTGATGCGGCCGACCGCGGAAGGCTGGCTGCTGCGTGCCATTCGCACCCTGTTCGGCTGGAAGGCGGGATCGGTGCGCGACGATCTCCAGGTCGTGCTCGATGCCACGACGCCTGACGACACCGGCTTCTCGACCGTCGAGCGCACCATGTTGCGCAACATCCTCGGTCTGCACGAGCGCCGCATCGCCGACGTCATGGTGCATCGTGCCGACATCATCGCGGTGAAGCGCGACATCCCGCTCGGCGAATTGATGGACCGCTTCGAGAGCGCCGGCCATTCGCGTCTCGTCGTCTACAACGAGACGCTGGACGACCCC
Source organism: Bradyrhizobium sp. 482_C4_N1_8 (assembly GCF_052075965.1). Classification (NCBI taxonomy): domain Bacteria; kingdom Pseudomonadati; phylum Pseudomonadota; class Alphaproteobacteria; order Hyphomicrobiales; family Nitrobacteraceae; genus Bradyrhizobium; species Bradyrhizobium sp. 482_C4_N1_8. The sequence continues at coordinate 54,956 of NZ_CP197231.1, forward strand.
GTCGGCATCGTCCACATCCGCGATCTGCTCGCTTTCATGACCGCGCGCGCACGGGTGTCCGAGGCCACGAAAACCAAGCGCAAGAAACCGCTGCCGGCCGGCCTCGACCTGCGTACGGTCGACCTGGCGCTACCGCTGCAGGATGCGCGCATCATCCGCAAGCTGCTCTACGTGCCGCCGTCGATGCGGGCGATCGACCTGCTGGCGCAGATGCAGGCGACGCGCATTCATCTGGCGCTGGTGGTCGACGAATATGGCGGCAGCGACGGACTGGTTTCGCTCGAGGACATCGTCGAGCAGATCGTCGGCGAGATCGACGACGAGCATGACAGCGACGAGCCGCCCTCGATCGTGCGGCTGCCCGACAACGCCTTCATTGCAGACGCCCGCGCCAGCCTCGACGACGTCCGCACGGTGATCGGAGAGGATTTCGTCACCGGCGAGGCGGGTGAGGAAGTCGAGACGCTCGGCGGCTATCTCGTCAGCTTCGTCGGGCGCCTGCCGGTGCGCGGCGAGGTGATCTCCGGCCCCGGCCATTACGAGATCGAGGTGCTCGATGCCGATCCGCGCCGCGTCAAGCGGCTGCGCATCTCGACACGGAAGGAGCGCCCTGCGCCGCGTACCCAGCGCGAGAGCCGCCGCCGCGAAGCCACGCCGGAGAGCGGTCAACCGCCTTCCAGCGACACGCCCGTCCCGCCGCCAAGCGACGGGACCGGTTCGCAGTGAGCCCGTTCCAGCGGTTTCGGCAGATTGCGCTTGCCATCATCCTCACCTGGGGATGGAAGCGTGCGCTCATCGCGATGGGATGCGGTGCGCTGTCGGTGCTGGCGCTGGCGCCATTCAATGTCTTTCCGGTGCTGTTCATCACCTTCCCGGTGCTGGTCTGGCTGATCGACGGCGCGGGCGCCGGACGATATCGCGGCGTCCCTGCCGCGGCACTGACGGGCTATTGGTTCGGGCTCGGCTATTTCGTCCCCGGCCTCTACTGGATCGGCTACGCCTTCTTCGTCGACGCCGACGTGTTCGCGTGGCTGACGCCGTTCGCCGTGCTTGGCCTGCCGGCCTATCTCTCCATCTTCACCGCGATCGGATTCGCGCTGGCCCGCCTGCTCTGGACCAAGGATGCCACGCGCATCCTCGCGCTCGCCGCAAGTCTCACCATCGCCGAATGGCTGCGTGGTCACGCATTGACCGGTTTCCCCTGGAACGCGTTCGGCTATGCCCTGTCAGAGCCGCTGCCGCTGGCGCAGACAGCGTCGCTGATCGGCCTGTGGGGCATGACGTTCCTTAGCGTTGCGATCTTCGCAAGCCCGGCGGCGCTGATCGACCGTACGCCCGATCGCCGCCCGGCATGGCGCGCGCCGGCTGCTGCGATTGCCCTTCTGATTGTCATGAGCATCTTCGGCGCGATCCGCCTGTCGCTGCATCCGACCACGATGGTCGCGGGCGCGAAGCTGCGCCTGATGCAGCCGGACCTCCAGCAGGACGCGAAATTCAACTACGCCGCCAAGGCGGAGGTGATGAAGAAATACCTGGCGCTGTCGGACCGCGCCTCGGGGCCGCAATCGACCGGCGTGCGCGATGCCACCATCCTGATCTGGCCGGAATCCGCCTTTCCGTTCTTCCTGACCCGCGAAGCCGACGCGATGGCGCAGATCGCCGAGCTGCTGCCGAAGGGTACGGTGCTGATCACGGGCTCGGTTCGCGCCCCCGACCTGCCGCGGGGCACGCCGATCACGCGCGCCTACAACTCGATCTACGTGATCGATCACGACGGCAGCGTGCTTTCGGTCTATGACAAGCTGCACCTCGTGCCGTTCGGCGAATTCCTGCCCTACCAGGACTTGATGGAGAAGCTCGGCTTTGAGCAACTCACGCGCGTGCGCGGCGGATTCATTCCGGGCAGCGTGCGACATGCGCTATCGGTGCCCGGCGCGCCGCCCGCGCTGCCGCTGATCTGTTACGAAGCAATTTTTCCAGGCGAGGTCGCCGGCCGCAATGAGCGTCCGGGCTGGATCGTGAACCTCACCAATGACGGCTGGTTCGGCATATCGACCGGTCCCTATCAGCATCTCGAGCAGGCCCGGATGCGTGCGATCGAGCTCGGATTGCCGCTGGTCCGGTCCGCCAATACCGGCGTGTCAGCGGTGATCGATCCGGTGGGACGAACCGTTGCCAGCCTCGGCCTCGGCGTCGAAGGCATTTTGGATGCAAACCTGCCCGCCGCAATTCCGCCGACCGTCTATGCGCGGGTGGGCGACGTGCCCGCAGCCATGCTCGTTGCGCTGGCCGTGTTTCTGGCGGTCCGCCGACGTGTTGCCAAACGGCACCCCTGATCACGCCTCGCGGCCGCCGCGACCGGAATCCTTTGACAACCGTAGTCCCACGGTTGACAGACTGCACGCGCCCTCCTCATTCTGCACCGGCTGCAAAAGACAGTGGGCGTTGCTAAATTTCTCCGCAATGTTTCCCAATAACAGGGTTTGATTTTGACGCTGCTGGCACCGGAGGCATTCTTGTGATTGCGCCGAAGGTGATGTTTGGAGGCTGAGGAAATGTCGAAAGCGCCCAACCCTGTTGACAAATATGTCGGCAGCCGCGTGCGTATGCGCCGCATCATGTTGGGCATGAGCCAGGAAAAGCTCGGTGAAGCTTTGGGCCTGACTTTCCAGCAGATCCAGAAGTACGAGAAGGGCACGAATCGCGTCGGCGCAAGCCGCATCCAGCAGATCGCCGAGATTCTGCAGGTGCCGGTGTCGTTCCTGTTCGAGGGCGGACCGAGCGGCGTAGCTGGCCCGGACGGCTTCGCCGAAGGCGCCTCGCCGTCGTATGTGTCGGACTTCCTCGCGACCTCCGAAGGTCTCGCTCTGACCAAGGCGTTCACCCGAATCACTGATTCGAAGATGCGCCGCTCGATCGTCGATCTCGTCGAGCAGATCGCCGCCCGCGAAGGTCCCGACAAACGCTGACGCGACGGCTCAATCCGATTTGAGACTGCGTCAAATCTGGCCTATGTCGTCATTTGCGGGCGCGTTTTTGGTGCGCGCCCTCTTCGATGATGCGGTTCAAAGGCACAGATGCGTTCATGACCAAGTCCAATTGGTTCGATTCACAAACTATTCTCGATGGCATCCGCCGCTGGGTGGAGATCGAGACGCCGACGGACACACCTGAACAGGTCAACAAGCTGATCTCCGTGGTCGCGGAGCAATACCGCGATCTGCCGGTTACGCTCGAGCGCGTCGCCGGCGTCGATGGCTGCGGCGATCATCTCGCTGCACGCTCGACCTGGGGCCAGGACCGGCCGGGCATTTTGGTGCTGAGCCACCTCGATACCGTTCATCCCATGGGATTCATCGAGCGCCTGCCGTTCAAGGTCGAGGGCGACAGCGCGTTCGGTCCCGGCATCTACGACATGAAGGGCGGCGCCTATATCGCCCATCACGCCTTTCGCGCGCTCTGCGCCGCCGGCGATCGCTCGCCGCTCGGCATCACCCATTTGTTCACCTCCGACGAGGAGATCGGCAGCCCGACCTCGCGCGCGCTGATCGAGGCGGAAGGGCGCAAGGCCAAATACGTGCTGGTGACGGAGCCCGCGCGCGACGGCGGCAAGATCGTCACCGGGCGCAAGGGCGTCGGACGATTCGAAGTATTCATCAAGGGTGTGCCCGCACATGCCGGCACGCGGCCCCAGGATGGCCGCAGCGCGATCCGCGAGCTTGCCAACGTCATCCTGGCGCTGGAAGCGATGAACGATCTGGCACGCGGCGTCACGGTGAATGTCGGCGTGGCACGCGGCGGCACGCGTCCCAACGTCACGCCGGAGGAGGCCTATGCCGAAGTCGACCTGCGCGTGCCGAGCTTTGCCGACGCGGAGGAGTTCGTCGGCAAGATCCTCGGGCTGAGGTCGAAGACGGATGGCGTCACGGTCAAGGTCACGGGCGGACTCAACCGTCCGCCCTACGAGAAGAGCAATGCAGGCGCCTCGCTGTACGAGCATGCGAAGTCGCTTGCCACCGAGATCGGCTTCGAGCTGATCGACACCCACACCGGCGGCGGCTCGGATGGCAATTTCACCGCCGCCCACACCGCAACGCTCGATGGACTCGGCGTCGACGGCAAGGGCGCACACACCCATTATGAGCAGATCTACCTCTCGTCGCTCGAACCCCGCGCGCGGCTGCTCCATCGCCTGTACCAGACGCTGCGATGAGCGAACGAAAATCAGATCCCGATCGCGATGACAGCGAACGCGCCTTCTTTGGGCGCCGCAAGGGCCACAAGCTCAGGCAGCACCAGGCCGAGCTGATCGATCATCTACTGCCGCATCTTTCACTCGACATCGAGGGCGAGAAGCCGGCGAATGCCAACGAGATCTTCGATCCCGCGGCCGACGATGTCCGGCTCGAGATCGGCTTCGGCGGCGGCGAGCATCTTGCGGCCGAGGCCCAGAACTTCGCCACGACCGGCTTCATCGGCTGCGAGCCCTATCTCAACGGCATGGCAAAGATCCTCGCGCAGATCGAGGCCGCCAACATCGGCAACATCCGCCTGTTCGCGGGCGATGCCGCCGAGCTCCTGGCCTGGCTGCCGCAGGCATCGCTGTCGCGGATCGACCTGATCCATCCCGATCCCTGGCCGAAGCGGCGGCACTGGAAGCGGCGCTTCGTCCAGGACCGCACCATCGCCGCGATGGCACGCGTGCTGAAGGCGGGCGGCGAATTCCGTTTCGTCTGCGATATCGACGATTACTGCGCGTGGACGCTGATGCATCTGTCGCGGTCGACGGATTTTCAGTGGCTCGCCCAATGCGCCGACGATTTCCGTCGGCCATGGGACGGCTACACCATGACGCGCTACGGCCGGAAGGCCACGCGCGAAGGGCGCAAGACCACATATCTGCGGTTCAGGCGCGCATAGATTCTTCGCGCGATCCATCGATAATCGTCATGCCCGGGCTTGTCCCGGGCATCCACGTACTTTCCTCCTGTGGGCAGCAAGAACGTGGATGGCCGGGACAAGCCCGGCCATGACGACGAAGATCCGTACTTTGATTAGATCGTCTGGCGGTTGCGCCAGAATTTCACGACGCGCTCGGCCGTTGACGGCATCAGGCGCGTGAAGTTCACGCGCGCCTGCTCGAGATCGGCATCAGCCGGCGTGCGATGCGGGCCGTACCACATCAGGATCAGCGCGCGCACCGTGGGCCAGCCGAGATTGAGCACGCGCCCCAGAATCAGAATCGGATCGTAGCGGTCGCCCGCGACCAGGCGATCGAGGATCGAGAGGCGGACACCGGACATCGCCGCGAGCGAGGCGATCGATTCCTCATATTTGAGCGCCTTGGCGAAGCCGAGCAGCGCGCTCTCGCCGAGATGACCCTCGCGATGCAAGGTCAGCACCGTGCGCTGTGCCGCCGAGAAATCGCGGCGCGGCCCCGGCGGCAGCGCGGCCTCCTCGATCGCCGCCATGGCGCGCTTGATCTCGACCTGGCGCACGGGATTGACCACGCTCGAGAGGCGGCGGCGGATGACGTCGAGCGTGCCGTCGAGCAGCTGTTTCAGGTGCTCGCCCGAGAGATCGTTGCGCTGGCCGATCTTGAGCGTCAGCACGCCGTCCTGCGACGCACGCTTGATCAGCTCGGAATAGCTGCCTTGCGAGAACTCCGCGCCGGCATTGCCCGCGGCGCGACGCACCACGTCGCGATCGCCGCGCTCGACCAGCACGTCGGTGATGGCGGCCGACAGTGCGGGGCGCTCGGTCATCGCCAGCAGATGGCCCTGACCCTTCAGCCGCGCGATCTCGACGAGAGCGGCGTCGTCGAGCACCGGCGAGCGGCGCAGCACAGGGCCCGCCACCATGATCTCGTTTTCGCGCGCGAGCTGGCTCACCAGATGCGGCGGCGCATTGTTCAGGCGCGAGAAGCGCTCGGCGAGGTCGACGCGCGAGGCAAGCTCGGCATGCGGAACGAGATCGATCAGCAGATTGTCGAAGAGATCGACGAGATCGGGACGGAGCTTCTCGGCGTCCTGGAAGAACAGTTGGGCGATGGCGCGCGCGATCTCACCGCGACGCCGGGGGTCGCCGCGTTTGACGATCTCGTCCAGTCCGGGAATGAGCGACGTGGCAGCGGTCATGAAAACGCAACTCGTACAGGGCACGCCGCGGGTGCGCCCTTGGTCCAAGCCGCCCCACAATCAGGGAATTTAGGCCTGCTAGATGAAGGAAGCGTTGCGCGGGGGGGGGCCACAGGCCGGGCGCAAAAAGCCTCGTCTTTCCCGCGATGGGCCTTGTCCGGGAGGACGGAAAGGGCTATATCAGCGCCAATTCATCTTCTCATACGATCCGCGTAGTGAGAGTGGGCCCGAAAGGACCCGCTCTTTTTTATTACCTGAACGCGGCTTGGTTGAAGATATGCGGCCCGGCGAGCTGCCGGGATAAAGAGTTCCGAAACAGGCTCTGCAGATCCTAACCTGTTCAAGTCCTTAACCAAGCCTTAACCATCGAGCGCCTTGACCCCTGATATGACCGAACCGAACACTGGTTCCACGGATGCCGAGTTGCTGGCCGAGCCGAGGCTCGTGGTCGAGCCGGGCGTGGCGGCACGTGTGTCTGCGGTCGCAGGTCCGGTGCTCGAGGGCATGGGCTACCGCCTGGTGCGGATCCGCATCTCCGGCGAGGCCGGCTGCACCGTGCAGATCATGGCCGAGCGGCCGGACGGCTCGATGCAGCTCGAGGATTGCGAAGCGATCTCGCGGGCGCTGTCGCCCGTGCTCGACGTCGCGGACCCCATCGACCGCGCTTATCGGCTGGAAATCTCCTCGCCGGGGATCGACCGTCCGCTGGTGCGCCGCTCGGATTTCGAGCGCTATTCCGGCTATCTGGTGAAGATCGACATGGCGGTCGCCCATGAGGGGCGGAAGCGGTTCCGTGGCATGCTTGGTGCCGTCGAAGGCGACCGCGTGCACCTGCATCGCGACGACGTCAAGGCGAACGATAATCCCGACGTTCTCCTGACGATGGAAGACATCGGTGAGGCACGCTTGGTGCTGACCGACGAGCTGATCGCGGAATCCATGCGCCGCGGCAAGGCCGAGGAGCGCCAGATGCGCCGCGATCTCGGCATCGAGCCGCCGGCTGCACCGCACGCGGAAATCAGTGCGAAGATCACCAAGAACACCAAGCCGCAAAAAAAGAAGCCGGCACCGACCAATACGAAGAAGCACCGCCTGGCCGCCGAACGCGCGCGGCGGGGCGAGATCGAGCCTGACGAAGGAGACTAGCCATGGCAGTCAGCGCCAATCGACTTGAATTGCTCCAGATCGCCGATGCCGTCGCGCGCGAGAAATCGATCGACCGCGGCATCGTCATCGCGGCAATGGAAGACGCCATCGCCAAGGCGGCACGGGCACGTTACGGCAGCGAGACTGACGTTCATGCCGAGATCGACCCGAAGAAGGGCGAGCTGCGGCTGTCGCGCCACATGCTGGTGGTCGAGAAGGTCGAAAATCATTCCAACCAGATCTCGCTGGTGGATGCGCAGCGCGCCAATCCCGGCGCCCAGGTCGGTGACACCATCGCCGATACGCTGCCGCCGCTGGAATATGGCCGCATCGCCGCGCAATCGGCCAAGCAGGTGATCGTGCAGAAGGTGCGCGAGGCCGAGCGCGACCGGCAATATCAGGAATTCAAGGACCGCATCGGCGACATCGTCAACGGCGTCGTCAAGCGCGTCGAATATGGCAGCGTGATCGTCGACCTCGGCCGCGGTGAAGCCATCATCCGCCGCGACGAGATGCTGCCGCGCGAAGTGTTCCGCAACGGCGACCGCGTCCGCGCCTACATCTTCGACGTCCGCCGCGAGACCCGCGGCCCGCAGATCTTCCTCTCCCGCACCCATCCGCAGTTCATGGCGAAGCTGTTCGCGCAGGAAGTGCCTGAGATCTATGACGGCATCGTCGAGATCAAGGCGGTGGCCCGCGATCCCGGCTCGCGCGCGAAAATCGGCGTGATTTCCCGCGATTCCTCGGTCGATCCGGTCGGCGCTTGCGTCGGTATGCGCGGCTCGCGCGTGCAGGCGGTGGTGAACGAGCTGCAGGGCGAGAAGATCGACATCATTCCGTGGTCGCCCGACATCGCGACCTTCGTGGTCAACGCGCTGGCGCCGGCCGAAGTCTCCAAGGTCGTCATCGACGAAGACCGCGAGCGCATCGAGGTCGTCGTGCCCGACACCAACAACCAGCTCTCGCTGGCGATCGGCCGCCGCGGCCAGAACGTGCGTCTGGCCTCGCAGCTCACCGGCTGGGACATCGACATCCTGACCGAGCAGGAGGAATCGGAGCGCCGCCAGGCCGACTTCGAGAACTCCACCCGCGTCTTCATGGAATCGCTCAATGTCGACGAGGTGGTCGGCCAGCTGCTGGCGTCCGAAGGCTTCACCTCGGTCGAGGAACTCGCGATGGTGGACCTCAAGGAACTCGCCGGCATCGAAGGCTTCGACGAGGAGACCGCGCAAGAGCTCCAGAACCGTGCCCGCGAATATCTCGAGCAGCAGGAGGCCGAGATCGAGGCCAAGCGCAAGGAGCTCGGTGTCGAGGACGCCGTCAAGGACGTGCCGGGCGTCACCTCCAAGATGCTGGTCAAGTTCGGCGAGAACGACATCAAGACCGTCGAAGACCTCGCCGGCTGCGCCACTGACGATCTGGTCGGCTGGACCGAGCGCAAGGAAGGCGGCGAGCAGACCAAATTCCCTGGTGCGCTCGACGGTATCGAGATCTCCCGTGACGATGCCGAAGCCATGATCATGCAGGCCCGCGTCAAAGCCGGCTGGATCACCGAAGCCGATCTCGCGAAGCCCGCCGAAGAGGCCGAGGCGACCGAAGATCAGCCGGCTTAAGGACGAAGGAGAATGTCGCCCGGATGCTCGCAGATACTGACCACGATCTCGACCATGGACCGCGGACCGAAAGGTCCGCGACCATGCGGATGTGCGCGGTCAGTCGCGAGGTCCGGCCGATCGACGAGCTGATCCGCTTCGTCATTTCGCCGCAAGGCGACATAGTTCCCGATCTCAAGCGCAAGCTGCCCGGACGCGGCATGTGGGTCACCGCCTCGCGCGAGGTGGTTGCGGAAGCCGTGCGGCGTCACCAATTTAGCAAAGCCTTCAAGCGCGAGCTGCGCACTCCCCAGACGCTTCCCGCCGACATCGAGGCGCTCCTGGTTCGGAGTGTGACGGAAGCCCTTGGGATTGCCGCCAAGGCGGGCCAGATTGTGGCCGGCTTCGGCAAGGTCGAAAGCGCCCTGCGGGAAGGCACGGCCGAGGTCCTGATCCATGCCAGCGACGGGGCCGCGGACGGAATCCGCAAATTGGACATGCTGGCACGTCAAAATGACGGGAATCGCGGCGCCAAGCCGCAGATTCCCGTCGTCACTGCGTTGAAATCGATAGAATTGGATTTGGCACTTACCCGGTCAAATGTGATACATGCTGCCCTGCTCGCGGGCCCGGCGAGCAAGTCATTCCTGTCACGTAGCCAGATGCTGGTCCGATACCGGATGGCGGACGATGACAAGACTGCCGAAAAGCCCGGCCAGGATTTCTGAGAGACAACGACGACCCGATAGGACGGTGCGGCAACGCACAACGTTAACAAAGATCAGGATTAGGACTGCTGAATGGTTGATACCAAGACCCCTGACGACAAGAAGCTGAGCGTTCCGAGCAAGACGCTATCGCTCAAGCCGCGCGTCGAAACGGGCACTGTGCGTCAGAGCTTCAGCCATGGCCGCAGCAAGCAGGTCGTGGTCGAGAAGCGCGGCAAGCGCCGCGTCGACGGCAGCCCCGAACCGCAAGCTCCCGCGGTTGTTGCAAAGCCGGCACCGGCCGCGCCTGCTCCCGCTCCGGCACGCCCGGCTCCGCCGCGCAACGCCGGCTCCGGCGTGGTGCTGCGCACGCTGACCGAGGACGAACGTTCCGCCCGCGCCAGCGCGCTGGCCGACGCCAAGGTGCGCGAAGTCGAAGAGCGCCGCCAGGCCGAAGACGAAGCCCAGCGCCGCGCTGTCCGCGAAGCCGCCGAACGCGTCGAGCGCGAAGCCGCCGAGGCCCGCCGCAAGGCCGAGGATGAGCGCCACCGCCACGAAGAGGAAGCCAAGCGCAAGGCCGAAACCGAGGCCAAGAAGCGTTTTGGCGAAGGCGAACAGCCGGCGTCAGCCGCGCGCCCTGCAACTGCCGCCCCGGCCGCTCCCACGCCACGTCCTGGCGCGCCCGCAGCACGCCCCGGCACCACCACGACCACGGCACGCCCGGGAACAACCACCGCGCGCCCTGGAACGACCACCGCGAGGCCGGGAGGCGGCCCGTTGGGTCGCGCTCCCGCGGTCGCAGCCGGACCGGACGAGGACGATGGTCCGCGCCAGATCCGTCGCGGTCCCGGCGGCGCCGCGCGTCCTGTGGTAGCCCCCAAGCCCACCCACAAACCCGGCCCGCAGAAGGAGCGCGGTCGCCTGACGGTCGTGACCGCATTCAATGCCGACGACGTGCGCGAGCGCTCGATCGCCTCGTTCCGCCGCCGCACTCAGCGCCTGAAGGGCCATGCCGCGAACGAGCCGAAGGAAAAGCTCATCCGCGAGGTGGTCATTCCGGAAGCGATCACCATCCAGGAGCTCGCCAACCGCATGGCCGAGCGCGCGGTGGAAATCATCCGCATGCTGATGAAGCAGGGCGCGATTCACAAGATCACCGACGTGATCGACGCCGACACTGCGCAGCTGATCGCCGAAGAGCTTGGTCACACCGTCAAGCGCGTTGCCGCGTCCGACGTTGAAGAAGGCCTGTTCGACGCCACCGACGATTCCACCGACACCGAGACGCGTTCGCCCGTCGTGACCGTGATGGGTCACGTCGACCACGGCAAGACCTCGCTGCTCGACGCGCTCCGCCATGCCAACGTCGTCTCCGGCGAAGCCGGCGGCATCACCCAGCATATCGGCGCCTATCAGGTGCTGTCGCCCGAAAGCGGCAAGAAGATCACCTTCATCGACACGCCCGGCCACGCCGCGTTCACCGCGATGCGCGCCCGCGGCGCCAAGGTGACCGACATCGTCGTGCTGGTGGTTGCTGCCGATGACGGCGTCATGCCGCAGACGATCGAAGCCATCAACCACGCCAAGGCGGCGCGGGTCCCGATCATCGTTGCCATCAACAAGATCGACAAGCCCGATGCGAAGCCCGAGCGCGTGCGCACCGAGCTGCTCCAGCACGAGGTGCAGGTCGAATCCTTCGGCGGCGAAGTCGTCGACGTCGAAGTGTCAGCCAAGAACAAGACCAATCTCGACAAGCTGCTCGAGATGATCGCGCTCCAGGCCGACATCCTCGACCTGAAGACCAATTCGGAGCGTCCGGCCGAAGGCACCGTGATCGAAGCCAAGCTCGATCGCGGCCGTGGCCCGGTCGCGACCGTGCTGGTCCAGCGCGGCACGCTTCGTGTCGGTGACATCATTGTCGCCGGCGCCGAGATGGGCCGCGTCCGCGCGCTGATCTCGGATCAGGGCGAGACGGTGCATGAGGCCGGTCCTTCGGTTCCGGTCGAGGTGCTCGGCTTCAACGGTCCGCCGGAGGCCGGCGATCGTCTCGCGGTGGTCGAGAACGAAGCCCGCGCCCGCCAGGTCACCAGCTATCGCGCGCACCAGAAGCGCGAGAACGCGGCTGCCTCGATCTCCGGCATGCGCGGCTCGCTCGAGCAGATGATGTCGCAATTGAAGACGGCGGGCCGCAAGGAATTCCCGCTGATCATCAAGGCCGACGTGCAAGGCTCGCTGGAAGCGATCCTCGGCTCGCTGGAGAAGCTCGGCACCGATGAAGTCGCAGCCCGCATCCTGCATGCCGGCGTCGGCGGCATCTCGGAATCGGACGTGACGCTCGCGGAAGGCTTCAACGCCGCGATCATCGGCTTCTCGGTTCGTGCCAACAAGGAGGCGGCTGCGGCCGCCAAGCGCAACGGCATCGAGATCCGCTACTACAACATCATCTACGACCTCGTGGACGACGTGAAGAAGGCGATGAGCGGCCTGCTCGCGCCGACCCTGCGTGAAACCATGCTGGGCAATGCCGCGATCCTGGAGATCTTCAACATCTCCAAGGTCGGCAAGGTTGCCGGCTGCCGCGTCACCGACGGCACCGTGGAACGCGGCGCCAATGTGCGCCTGATCCGCGACAACGTCGTCGTGCACGAAGGCAAGCTGTCGACGCTGAAGCGCTTCAAGGACGAAGTGAAGGAAGTCCAGTCCGGTCAGGAGTGCGGCATGGCCTTCGAGAACTACCACGACATGCGTGCCGGTGACGTGATCGAGTGTTATCGCGTGGAGACGATCCAGCGCTCCCTGTAAGTCCAAATCTTACCGAAGCGCCCGGATCTTTTTGAGCTGAAATTGCGGGAGTGCGATGGCCGGATTTATTCCGGCCATCCGCGCCGCATTCGTTTCAACAGGACAAATGACAATGCTCGTGTCCCAAACGCGGGCACGACGAGGTGATTTTCAACCATGCCCCGCCACCATCAGAAGAAAAGTTCCGCGCCGGGCGGCTCGCAACGCCAGTTGCGTGTCGGCGAGCAGGTTCGCCACGCGATGGCCGAGATTCTGGCGCAAGGCAATGTGCATGATGTGGACCTCGAAGGTCACATCATCACCGTGCCGGAGGTTCGGATGTCGCCCGACCTGAAGCTCGCAACGGTTTACGTGATGCCGCTCGGTGGCCGCGACACCGAGGTCATCATCGCTGCGCTCGAGCGCAACAAGAAATTCCTGCGCGGCGAAGTCGCGCGGCGCGTTAACCTGAAATTTGCACCTGACCTTCGTTTCCGCGTCGACGAACGATTCGACGAAGCGGAACGGATCGAGAAGCTTTTGCGAACACCTGCGGTGCAGAAGGACCTGGAACAGGATCCGGATTCGGATCGGGAAGAAGAGCGATGACGATGGACCCGGCTCACGGCACGATCGGCGGCGAAGAGACCGATCAGCGCGACGTGCAGAAAAATAATTTTGCGGATCTCGGCGGCGATTCGCAGCCGCATCAGGAGCCGCGCCGCGTCAACAACGATCCCCGCGCCAACAAGCAGAAGGGCAACCAGCCGCGCCGCGACCGCCGCGACGTCCATGGCTGGGTCGTGCTCGACAAGCCGATCGGCATGACCTCGACGCAAGCCGTCGCCGTGCTCAAGCGCCTGTTCAACGCCAAGCGCGCGGGACACGCCGGCACGCTCGACCCGCTCGCCTCCGGCGGCCTGCCGATTGCGCTCGGCGAGGCCACCAAGACCGTTCCCTTCGTGATGGACGGCCGCAAGCGCTACCAGTTCACCGTGTGCTGGGGCGAGGAGCGCGACACCGATGATATCGAGGGCCGGGTCACCGCGACCTCCGACCAGCGCCCGACCCAGGAGGCCATCCTGGCCCTGCTGCCCCGCTTCACCGGGGTGATCGAGCAGATCCCGCCGCGCTATTCCGCGATCAAGGTCCAGGGCGAGCGCGCCTACGACCTCGCCCGCGACGGCGAGGTTGTGGAACTGGCCCCCCGTCCCGTCGAAATTCATCATTTAACCCTTGTGGATCAACCGGATAGCGACCGGGCAGTGTTCGAGGCGGAGTGCGGCAAGGGCACCTATGTCCGGGCGCTGGCCCGCGATATGGGCCGGATTCTCGGCACTTACGGCCACATCTGCGCGCTGCGGCGGACCCTGGTCGGCCCATTTGACGAGAACGACATGATTCCGCTGGATCAGTTGGAGGCTTTATGCGATAGAGCCGCGTCCGGCGAGGGCAGCCTCGCCGACGCGCTTATGCCCGTTGAGACCGCGCTGGACGACATCCCGGCACTGGCCGTCACTCGGGCTGATGCGGCAAGGCTCCATCGGGGCCAGGCCGTTTTATTGCGCGGACGGGATGCGCCCACTAGTAGCGGCACAGTCTATGTCACGGTGGCAGGCCGTCTATTGGCGCTTGCTGAAGTCGGCAACGGCGAAATCATCCCCAAGCGTGTGTTCAACCTGACCGGTCTGACTGCCAGCACCGGTCGCAACGAGAGAAATTGACGATGTCGATTGCCGCAGAACGCAAAGCGGAAGTCATCAAGACGAATGCCAACAAGGCCGGCGACACCGGCTCGCCGGAGGTTCAGGTCGCGATCCTGTCGGAACGCATCAACAACCTCACCAACCATTTCAAGACCCACGTGAAGGACAACCATTCGCGTCGCGGCCTCTTGAAGCTGGTTTCGACCCGCCGCTCGCTGCTCGACTACCTCAAGAAGAGGGACGAGGCGCGTTACAAGGCGCTGCTCGAGAAGCACAACATTCGTCGTTAAGTGTTCCTGCGCGCGCCACTGGCGCGCGTTTTCGTGCGCGGTTTCGAGCGAAAGCGTTTGTTTAAAGGTTTTTGATCGAGGCTGCGTGCGCGTCGGGTGCGAGCCGTTGACGGCTAGCACCCGGGCACGATGGGCGAGGACCGCAATCCGGTGTTCGCGTTCGTGCCGACTGACAGTCCAGCAGCAATCCGGCGGCTGGGCACAACGGGCAAGGCGCCCGTATGACCCGAAAGGATGGACGCCATCCGAAATCCGAAAACCATGGCAGGATCGCAGGACGCTGATCGCCCGCTTCGATCAACGTCCCGCAATCTTGCGCATGGTTTTTGTTTTTCGGGCCGTCCTTCTTTCGAGAACCCATGAAAGAAGACATCTATGTTCAATAAGCATTCAGTCGAGATCGACTGGGGTGGACGCCCTCTCAAGCTTGAAACCGGCAAGATCGCGCGTCAGGCCGACGGTGCCGTCGTCGCCACCTATGGCGAGACCGTGGTGCTCGCCACCGTCGTCGCGGCGAAGGCGCCGCGCGAAGGCGTCGACTTCCTGCCGCTGACGGTCGACTACCAGGAGAAGACCTACGCAGCCGGCCGCATTCCCGGCGGCTATTTCAAGCGCGAGGGTCGTCCGACCGAGAAGGAGACGCTGGTCTCCCGCCTGATCGACCGTCCGATCCGTCCGCTGTTCGTCGACGGCTGGCGCAACGAGACCCAGGTGATCGTCACCGTGCTGTCGCACGACATGGAGAACGATCCCGATATCGTGGCGCTGGTGGCCTCATCGGCTGCGCTGACCCTGTCCGGCGCGCCCTTCAAGGGCCCGATCGGCGCAGCGCGCGTCGGCTTCGCCAATGACGAGTTCATTCTCAACCCGACGCTCGACGAGATGGTCGACACCCAGCTCGACCTCGTCGTCGCCGGCACGGCCGACGCCGTGCTGATGGTGGAATCGGAAGCCAAGGAGCTCAACGAGGACATCATGCTCGGCGCCGTGATGTTCGGTCACCGCCACTTCCAGCCGGTGATTAACGCCATCATCGAGCTCGCCGAGAAGGCCGCCAAGGAACCGCGCGAAGTCACGGTGATCGACAATTCGGCGCTCGAGAAGGAAATGCTCGGCCTCGTCGAGCAGGAGCTGCGCGCCGCCTACGCCATTCCGGTCAAGCAGGATCGCTACGCCGCGGTCGGCAAGGTCAAGGAAAAGGTGATCGCCCATTACTTCCCCGAAGGGCAGGAGCCGAAATACGACAAGCTGCGCGTCTCCGGCGTGTTCAAGGAGCTGGAAGCCAAGATCGTTCGCTGGAACATTCTCGACACCGGCAAGCGCATCGACGGCCGCGATAGCAAGACCGTGCGCAACATCATCGCCGAAGTCGGCGTGCTGCCCCGCGCCCACGGCTCGGCGCTGTTCACCCGCGGCGAAACCCAGGCGCTGGTCGTGACCACGCTCGGCACCGGCGAGGACGAGCAGTATATCGACGCGCTGTCCGGAACGTACAAAGAGACGTTCCTGCTGCACTACAACTTCCCTCCCTATTCGGTCGGTGAGACCGGTCGCCTCGGCGGCACCAAGCGCCGCGAGATCGGCCACGGCAAGCTGGCCTGGCGCGCGATCCACCCGGTGCTGCCGCCGCATCACGAGTTCCCCTACACCACGCGCGTGGTGTCGGAGATCACCGAGTCGAACGGCTCGTCCTCGATGGCTTCGGTCTGCGGCGCTTCGCTGGCGCTGATGGATGCCGGCGTGCCGTTGAAGCGGCCGACCGCGGGTATCGCGATGGGCCTGATCCTCGAGGACAAGCGCTTCGCGGTGCTCTCGGACATCCTCGGTGACGAGGACCATCTCGGCGACATGGACTTCAAGGTCGCCGGTACCGAGCAAGGCATCACCTCGCTCCAGATGGACATCAAGATCGAGGGCATCACCGAAGAGATCATGAAGGTGGCGCTCGGTCAGGCCAAGGATGGCCGTATCCACATCCTCGGTGAAATGGCCAAGGCGCTCACCAACGCCCGCGCCGAGCTCGGCGAGTACGCGCCGCGCATCGAGACCTTCAAGATCGCCACCGACAAGATCCGCGAAGTGATCGGCACCGGCGGCAAGGTGATCCGCGAGATCGTCGAGAAGACCGGCGCCAAAGTCAACATCGAGGACGACGGCACCGTGAAGGTCGCCTCCTCCGATGGCGAGGCGATGAAGGCCGCGATCAAGTGGATCAAGTCGATCGCCTCCGATCCGGAAGTCGGCCAGATCTATGACGGCACCGTCGTCAAGGTGATGGAGTTCGGCGCCTTCGTGAACTTCTTCGGTTCCAAGGACGGCCTCGTCCACATCAGCCAGCTCGCTTCGGCGCGCGTGCAGAAGACCTCCGACGTCGTCAAGGAAGGCGACAAGGTCAAGGTCAAGCTGCTCGGCTTCGACGACCGCGGCAAGACCCGGCTGTCGATGAAGGTGGTCGACCAGACCACCGGCGAAGACCTCGAAGGCAAGGGCGGCGACGGCGAGAAGACCCCGCGCGAAGCCGCCGGCGAGTAATCGATCCGCACATCAGAAACACGAAGGGCGGCCTCGCGGCCGCCCTTTTTGTTTGTCGCTTCCTTAAGCCCGGGGATCAGGCCGCGAGGTCGTACCGGTCGAGGTTCATCACCTTGGTCCAGGCCTTGGCGAAGTCCTGCACGAACTGCTGCTTGGCGTCCGACGAGGCATAGACCTCGGCGAAGGCGCGGAGCTGCGAGTGCGCACCGAAGATCAGGTCGGCGCGCGTGCCGGTCCACTTCACCGCGTTGGTCTTGCGGTCGCGGGCCTCGTAGGTGCCGTCAGCCGCCGGCGTCCACTGCGCGCTCATGTCGAGCAGGTTGATGAAGAAGTCGTTGCTCAGCGTTCCGACCTTCGAGGTCAAGACGCCGTGCTTCGAACCGCCCGCATTGGCGCCGAGCACACGCAGACCGCCGACGAGCGCGGTCAGCTCGGGACCGGACAGCTTCAGCAGCTGCGCGCGATCGACAAGAGCTTCCTCCTGCTGCAGGAACTGATGCTTCTTGCCGACGTAGTTGCGGAAGCCATCGGCCCGCGGCTCCAGCGGGGCGAAGGATTCCGCGTCGGTCTGCTCCTGCGAAGCATCCATGCGGCCCGGCGTGAAGCCAAGCTTCACGTCAACGCCGGCATCCTTCGCGGCCTTCTCGACCGCGGCAGAACCGCCGAGGACGATGAGGTCGGCGAGCGAGACCTTCTTCGCACCTGCCGATGCGTTGAAGTCCTTCTGGATCGCTTCGAGCTTGCCGAGAACCTTGGAGAGCTGAGCCGGCTGGTTCACCTCCCAATCCTTCTGCGGGGCCAGACGGATGCGCGCGCCGTTGGCGCCGCCGCGCTTGTCGGAGCCGCGGAACGTCGAAGCCGACGCCCAGGCGGTCGAGACCAGCTCGGAGACCGAGAGGCCCGAAGCCAGTATCTTGGTCTTCAGCGCAGCGATGTCCTGGTCGCCGACCAGCTCGTGGTTCACCTTCGGAATCGGATCCTGCCAGATCAGCGTTTCCTTCGGCACCAGCGGGCCGAGATAGCGCTGGATCGGACCCATATCGCGGTGGGTGAGCTTGAACCAGGCGCGGGCAAAGGCGTCCGCGAACTGATCCGGGTTTTCGAAGAAGCGACGCGAGATCTTCTCGTAGGCCGGATCGAGACGCAGCGAGAGGTCGGTCGTCAGCATCGTCGGCCGGTGCTTCTTCGACTTGTCGAAGGCATCAGGAATGATCGCGTCGGCACCCTTAGCCGTCCACTGATTCGCACCGCCCGGGCTCTTCGTCAGCTCCCATTCGTACTTGAACAGGTTCTCGAAGAAGTTGTTGCTCCACTTCGTCGGCGTCGTCGTCCATGTCACCTCGATACCGCTGGTGATGGAATCGCCCGCCAGGCCGGAAGCGTACTTGCTCTTCCAGCCGAGGCCCTGATCCTCGAGCGCGCCCGCTTCCGGCTCCGGACCGACCAGCGACGGATCGCCCGCGCCGTGGGTCTTGCCGAAGGTGTGGCCGCCGGCGATCAGCGCGACGGTTTCCTCGTCGTTCATCGCCATGCGGGCGAACGTCTCGCGGATGTCCTTGGCCGCGGCGACCGGGTCAGGCTTGCCGTTCGGGCCTTCCGGATTGACGTAGATCAGGCCCATCTGCACCGCGCCGAGCGGCTCGGCGAGCTGGCGTTCGCCGCTGTAGCGCTCGTCGCCCAGCCACGTGCCTTCAGGACCCCAATAGAGCTCTTCCGGCTCCCACACGTCGGCGCGGCCGCCGGCGAAGCCGAAGGTCTTGAAGCCCATCGATTCCAGCGCGACGTTGCCGGCGAGCACCATCAGATCGGCCCAGGAGATCTTGCGGCCGTATTTCTGCTTGATCGGCCAGAGCAGACGGCGCGCCTTGTCGAGATTGGCGTTGTCAGGCCAGCTGTTCAGCGGTGCGAAACGCTGCTGACCGGCACCGGCGCCACCGCGGCCGTCCGTGGTGCGATAGGTGCCCGCGCTGTGCCAGGCCATGCGGATCATGAGGCCGCCATAGTGGCCGAAATCGGCAGGCCACCATTCCTGCGAGTCCGTCATCAGAGCCGTCAGGTCCTTGATGACGGCATTCAGGTCGAGCGACTTGAACTCCTTGGCATAGTCGAACTCCTTGCCCATCGGGTCGGACAGGGTCGAATTCTTGTGCAGCATCTCGATGCTGAGCTGGGTCGGCCACCAGTCGCGGTTCACGCGCGTGGGTTTTCCGCCCGAAAACGGGCACTTCGAAGTGTCATCCATGAATACCTCCTCTGGTGGCGTCGAACTCGCGCCTTTGACCAGGTAGAATTACTCTAGGCTTCGCATTCGATCAGGGGAAGTTGACTTTAATGATCGCTGCGATAGGATTTTCTGATGGCCAACGTGACGATGCGCCAGCTCAGATATTTCGACGCGCTGGCGCGTCACGGCCATTTCGGCCGCGCGGCGGAGGCAAGCTCGATCTCCCAGCCGGCCCTGTCGATGCAGATCAAGGAACTGGAGGAGGCGCTTGGCGGCCTGCTGCTGGAGCGCAGCGCCCGGCAGGTGGCGCTGACCCGGTTCGGCGAGGAGCTCGCACCGCGCGTCCGCGACATCCTGCGCTCGGTCGATGAGCTTGGCGATTTCGCGCGCGCCTCGCAGGACCGGTTTGCGGGCCGGCTGCGGATCGGCATGATCCCGACGATCGCGCCCTATCTGCTGCCGAAGATCACCAAGAATCTCACGCGCATGCATCCGGAGCTCGACATCCGCGTGCGCGAGACGATGACGCCGCGGCTGATCCAGGAACTGGTCGAAGGCCGGCTCGACACGGCCATCGTCGCACTGCCGGTGTCCGAGCCTTCGCTCACCGAAGTCGCGCTGTTCGACGAAAAATTCCTGCTGGTGCGGCCGGGCTCCGACGAAGGCACACCGGTGCCATCGCGCGAGATGATGCGCGAGATGCGGCTGCTGCTGCTTGAAGAAGGGCACTGCTTCCGCGATCAGGCGCTGTCGTTCTGCAACATGCAATCGGCGCCGCCGCGCGAGATGCTGGATGCGAATTCGCTGTCGACGCTGGTCCAGATGGTCAGCGCCGGAATCGGCGTCACCTTGATCCCGGAAATGGCGGTGTCGGTGGAGACGCGATCGGCCTCGGTCTCGCTGTCGCGCTTCCGCGATCCCGAGCCCTCGCGCACCATCGGCATGGTCTGGCGCAAGACCAGCCCGCTGGCGCGGCAGCTGCTGCAGATCTCCGAGGTGGTGTGCCTGTCGGCCGGCAAGGCGCGCCCGCGGCAAGCCACGCGCGGCCAACGTGGGTAGGCGGGAATTTTCCTGAATAGCCGGGATCATTCAAGCGAGCCCCGGCGCAAGGCGGCAGATCGAACTGAGAGCACCAATGTCTGATCCCGTCATCCGTCCCGCGCGCACCGACGAATATGACGAGATCGGCCGCGTCTGGATGGAAAGCTGGGCCTCGACCGGCCTCGCCGAGGCGAGCGAGTTCCTGCTGGCAAATCTGCGCGCACGCATCAGGCGCGAGATCGAGAACGGCTGGAGCCTGTTCGTCGCCGACGACAACGGCACGATCGCCGCCATGCTGGCGCTGCATCTGCCAAAACTCTATCTCGACATGCTTTTCGTCGGGCCCGCCTACCAGGGGCAATCGCTCGGACGGCAATTGCTCGCCTTCACCCGCACGGAAATGCCCGACGAGATGCACCTGCGCTGCGTGCGCGAGAACGAAAAAGCCTGGCGCTGGTACGAACGCGAAGGCTTTGTGTTCGAGAAGGAAGAGATCGAGCCGTCGAATGGGTTCGTGATGAAGTATTATCGGTGGAAGCGGCAGCGGCCCACCGAATAGACGGCGACCTCCGGGTGCAGCTTGCGGTTGTCGCGATCCCACCCTAGTGTGGCGCGTCCGATGACCTCCCGCCTCTGATCCTTGGAATCCATGTTTCGACTTGCTGCCCCGGTGCTCATCCTGCTGTCCTTCCTGACTTCGGCAGCAGCGCAAACCCCTCCCGCAACCACCGCTCCCGCCGCTCAGACCGCACCATCGGCAAAGCCGACAGCCAAGAAAGCGACGGCGAAGGCGACGCCGAAGCCTGCGGAGTCGGCGACTGCCGGTCCTTGCGGCGCCGGCGTGATTGCGGGGACCGGGGACATCTTCGTCGTCCAGAAGATCGGTTTGACCGTGTTCGGCAACGACTATGCCGAAGTCCCGGTATCCTGGGGCCTTGACGATCTTGTCTTTGCGCGGGTGCGGGCCGCAGCAGGCAACACGCCGGTGCGACGGATCACTTATGCCAAGGGTGCACTCGATTCCTGCTACCACCCCAAATCCGGCCTGTTTCGCAATCAGCGCGAGGAGCTGTCGAACCTGATCCGGCAGGTCGCGCCACTGCTGGTTGCGAACGCTATCTCGTCGTCATGCGCAGCGAAGGACAGCTTGACGGGACCAATCAGTCGCTCAGCGGCGTCGGCATCTTCAGCCGGGGTGTCGGTCTCATCTCATATGCATATGTCTTCTCCTATATCGGCGTGACGTGGGTCGACGGCCGCACCTTCGAAATCATGAAAGGCCCCGCCGTAACGTTCGAAGGTGTCATGAAGCATATGGCTGACAACTTCGTTTCGAACGAGCTTTTGCAGAAGGTGGACAAGTCCATGTTTCCGGAGACGGCCGCGGACTCCGCCAACAACACCGCCCTGCGCGACACCACCCGCGACTTTCTGACCAAACGGCTGGACAAGATCTTGCCGCCGTATTTCGCGCAATAAGGCGCGTTGGCGTACGACGATGAATCTGCTTGCCGGCGCATTGGTATCATACGCGCTGCTGTCGCCGACAGGCGGGCAGGTGCAACCGGCGCCAAAGCCGGAAGTGGTCAAGCCCGCGATCAGGAAACCGGCAGGCGTCAAGCCAAGCGGACCGGTTGAAAGCGGCCCGTGCCAAATCGGCGTGATACCGGTCGGCGGTGACCTATTCGTGGTCGAGAAGTTTGGGCCTTTCACGTTCATGGACAAACGTGCGCGGGTCTCGATTGCGGCGTGGGCACTCGACGACCTCGTCGTCTCGCGCGTTCGCGCCGCTGCGGCCGGCAGTTCCGTGAAGAGAATCCCCTACACCGTCGAAGAGCTCAAGTCCGGTGGTCGCGAAAAGCAGCATCCGTTTTTTTACAGCGCAGCGACCGACATCGGAAACTTCGTTCGCTTCCTCGCGCCCAAACTGCGGTGTGAGCGCTACATCGTCGTCCACCGGAATCACGGAACGCATCGGGAATCCGGCATCGGTATCTCACAATACCCTTACGGTGGGCCAGTCCATCTCTTCGCGATGATGTACATCCGGGTCTATGACGGTACCACCTTCGCGTTGATCAAGGAGGCACCCGCCTTGATGACCGAGGACACGTATGTAGAGCGCTTGCTGCACAATCCGCTCGGCGGTCCGTCAAGCGAGCTGGATCGCGCGATGTTTCCGGAGAAGCCGGCGGACGCAGTCAACAACCCGGTGCTGCGCGACGGGGTACGCACGATGCTGACGAAGAGTCTCGACAAGACGCTGCCGGCCCTGCTGCAACGTCCGTCGCCGTCACGTTGACCAAGATATCGCTCGCAGAACGGCGCATCCATCTAGGCATAGTGCGTTGCGCATCGGGCGCAAACACGCAATGAATCTGCCCTCGCCCGCCGTTACGCCAATGGAAAGTTCTCGCCATGATCAAGCTCTATTGGTCACCCCGCTCGCGCTCGTTCACGACGCTCTGGCTGATGGAAGAGAGCGGCCTGCCCTATGAGCGCGTGCTGACCGACATCTCGACCGGCGCGCAGAAGGCGCCGGATTTCCTCAAGGTCAATCCGATGGGCAAGGTGCCGGCGCTCGCCGACGGCGATGCCGCGCTCGGCGAGGCCGCCGCGATCTGCGCCTACATCGCCGACCGCTATCCCGAAGCGAAGCTCGCGCCCGCGGTAACCGATCCGCGTCGTGCGCGCTATTTGCAATGGCTGTTCTTTTCGCCTGGCTGCATCGAGCCTGCCATCATCCAGATCTTCACCAAGATCGAGATCCCGACCTCGACGGCGGCCTGGGGCAGCGCCACGCAGGTGTTCGACGTGCTGGAAGCTGCGCTCGCGAAGGGACCGTGGATCCTCGGCGAGGAATTTTCCGCCGCCGACATCACGGTCGGCTCCGGCCTGAATTTTGCGGTGCGCCTGTTCAAGATGGTGCCGTCCCGCCCGGCGTTCGATGCCTATCTCGCGCGCTGCATGGCGCGGCCGGCGTTCCAGCGTGCAGAGCAGATCGCCGCGGGATAAACCAACTCTCGTAGGGTGGGCAAAGCGGAGCGTGCCCACCACGTCTTTCTGCGGTCATGGAGAGATGGTGGGCACGGCGCTCTGCGCCTTTGCCCACCCTACGAAATCACTCTGACGCCTTCAGATCGTCCGGCCTTGGCATCAGGACGATGTTGTAGCCGGAATCGACATAGTGGATCTCGCCGGTCACGCCGCCGGAGAGATCCGACAACAGATACAGCGCCGAGCCGCCGAGCTCGTCGAGCGTGACGCCGCGGCGGAGCGGCGAATGTTTTTGCATGAAGCCGAACATCGCACGCGCCTCGCCGATGCCCGAGCCGGCGAGCGTACGGATGGGGCCTGCGGAGATGGCGTTGACGCGGATGCCGCGCGGTCCGAAATCGGAGGCGAGGTAGCGCACGGAGGCCTCCAGCGCCGCCTTGGCGACGCCCATCACGTTGTAGTTCGGCATCGCGCGCTCCGAGGCGCCGAAGGTCAGCGTGATCATGCTGCCGCCCTCCGTCATCAGCTCGGCGGCACGCTTTGCCACCTCCGTGAACGAGAAGCAGGAGATCACCATGGTGCGCGAAAAGTTCTCGCGGCTGGTGTCGGCGTAGCGGCCCTTCAGCTCGTTCTTGTCGGCAAAGCCGATGGCGTGGATGACGAAATCGAGCTTGCCCCATTTCTCGCGCAGCACGGCGAAGGTCGCATCAACGCTGGCAATGTCCTCGACGTCGCAAGGCAGCACCAATTCCACGCCGAGCTGCTCCGCCAACGGCTTGACGCGCTTGCCCAGTGCCTCGCCCTGGAAGGTGAAGGCAAGCTCGGCACCGTGGGCATGCAGCGCCTTCGCCATGCCCCAGGCGATCGAATGATCATTGGCGATGCCCATGATCAGACCGCGCTTGCCTTTCATCAGTCCTTCCATTGCCCAGCGGCTCCCATCATTCCGACGTCATCGCCCGCGCAGGCGGGCGATCCAGTATTCCAGAGACAGCAGTTATAGGCCGAGATGCCGCGGCGTACTGGATGCCCCGCTTTCGCGGAGCATGACAGAGTGCTGGGCTCACACATCCAGCCGGCTGAACACCAGCGTGGCGTTGGTGCCGCCGAAGCCGAAGGAGTTCGACAGCACGGTGCCGATCTTGACGTTGTCGATGCGCTTGCGCACGATCGGCATGTCGGCGAACACGGGATCGAGCTCCTGGATGTGAGCGCTCTCGCAGATGAAGCCGTTGTTCATCATGAGCAGCGAGTAGATCGCCTCCTGCACACCGGTCGCACCGAGCGAATGGCCGGTCAGCGCCTTGGTCGCCGAGATCGGCGGGCACTTCTCGCCGGCACCGAACACCCTGCGGAGCGCGTCGATCTCCGGCGGATCGCCTGCTGGCGTCGAGGTCGCGTGCGGATTGATGTAGTCGACCTTGGTCTTCACCGTCGACATCGCCATGCGCATGCAGCGCTCGGCGCCTTCACCGGAGGGCGCGACCATATCGTAACCGTCCGACGTCGCGCCGTAGCCGACGATCTCGCCGTAAATGCGCGCGCCGCGCGCCTTGGCATGTTCGAGCTCTTCCAGCACCAGCACGCCGGCGCCGCCGGCAATCACGAAGCCGTCGCGGTTGACGTCATAGGGACGCGAGGCGGTGGCGGGCGTATCGTTGTACTTCGACGACATCGCGCCCATGGCGTCGAACAGCACCGAGAGGGACCAGTCCAGCTCCTCGCAGCCGCCGGCGAAAATGATGTCCTGCTTGCCGATCTGGATCGTCTCATAGGCGTTGCCGACGCAATGGTTCGACGTCGCGCAGGCCGAGGAGATCGAATAGTTCACGCCCTTGATCTTGAACCACGTCGCGAGCGTCGCGGAGGCCGTGGACGACATCGCCTTCGGCACGGCAAACGGTCCGACGCGCTTCGGCCCCTTGGTGCGGGTGATGTCGGCGGATTCGACGATAGTGCGGGCCGACGGGCCGCCGGAACCCATGATGATGCCGGTGCGGATGTTGGAGATTTCTTCGGGCGACAGACCGGAGTCCTGGATCGCCTGCTCCATCGCGATGTGATTCCACCCCGCGCCCTGGCCGAGGAAGCGCATCGCACGCCGGTCGACAACCGTCGCGGGATCGATCGTCGGCGCACCTTGCACCTGCGAACGGAAGCCGAGTTCGGCATATTTTTCAGCCCGCGTAATGCCTGACTTCGCCTCGTGAAGGCTCGCAAGCACTTCCTGGGTGTTGTTTCCGATGGACGAGACGATACCCATCCCGGTGACCACAACCCGCCTCATGACAGCCTCGCCTAAATCATTGTCTTTCTTGGTGATGCGCTCAGCCCAGGCTCACGCCCTGCTTGAACAGGCCGACCTTCAGATCCTTCGCGCGATAGATAATCTGGTCATCGACCGAAAGCCATCCGTCGGCGATGCCGAGCACCAGCTTTGAACGCATCACGCGCTTGATATCGATGTTGTACACAACCTTACGGGCCTCGGGCAGCACCTGGCCGCTGAACTTCAGCTCGTTCAGGCCAAGCGCGCGGCCACGCCCTTCACCGCCGCTCCAGCCCAAATAAAAGCCGACCATCTGCCACAGCGCATCGAGGCCGAGGCAGCCGGGCATGACCGGGTCGTTCTTGAAGTGGCAGCCGAAGAACCAGAGGTCGGGCTTCACGTCGAGCTCGGCCCGCACCATTCCCTTGCCGAACTCGCCGCCATTGTCGTTGATTTCCGCGATGCGGTCGAACATGAGCATCGGCGGCAGCGGCAGCTGGGCATTACCCGGGCCGAACATTTCGCCGCGGCCACATGCCAGCAGATCTTCGTATTCGTAGCCGTTGCGCCTGTTCAGCATGCGGAAGCCTCTGTTCAAATCCCGATTGAGCGGCGTTTCTGGCGAAAATGGGCCCCGTTTCGTTCGGAAAGCCGCGCCAATTCCCGTCATCAGGCGCGACTGCCACGAGCCAGGATGGACTGCGGGCCGGGCCTCAATGCCCGGCTGCGCCATAATCGGCCAAGCGGAACCGCGGGCTCTCTAACACAGGCATTTCGGGTGGCAAAGCGATCTCATGAAGGTAAAGTGACCACCTGCTCGCCCGGTTCCATTTCTCATTAGAACCTCTCTAGTTGCGAGAAACTTGCATCTGCATCTATCTGTCCATATATTGCATATAGATGCAGTGTCCACGCGTGCCCGAAATCTGGAAATGAGCGAGAATCCCGCGCCCCATCACGACGACGACGTCCATTCCGCCGCCCTCCTGTCCGGCCGCCAGCCGGCCTTGACCGGCTGCCCGTGGCACGACGTCAACGAAATGCTCCAGTCCGCGGGGCTTCGTCCGACGCGCCAGCGCATGGCGCTCGGCTGGCTCCTGTTCGGCAAGGGTGCTCGCCACCTCACGGCTGAAATGCTCTATGAGGAGGCGACGCTGGCCAAGGTGCCGGTGTCGCTCGCGACCGTCTACAACACGCTGAACCAGCTGACCGATGCCGGCCTGCTGCGCCAGGTCAGCGTCGACGGCACCAAGACCTATTTCGACACCAACGTCACCACCCACCACCATTATTACCTCGAGAACAGCCACGAGCTGGTCGATATCGAGGATCCGCATCTGGCACTGTCCAAGATGCCGGAGGTGCCCGAGGGTTACGAGATCGCGCGCATCGACATGGTCGTGCGCCTGCGCAAGAAGCGCTGAATATCCAACATTGTTGAGTTGATCGTCATGGCCGGGCTTGTCCCGGCCATTGCTATTTGCACGGTCATTCCTGAATGGTCCGAAGGACCAGGCCCGGAATCTCGAGATCCCGGGTTCGATGCTTGCGCATCGCCCCGGGATGACGCCTACGGCGTCAGTTGACCTGCTCGTCCGAATAGACGCCCCAGAGGCGCTCCTGCTGGATCCAGCCGTCAAAGCCGTTGCCGGTGACGCGACACCAGTTTGCAGTGCACTTCTTGACCTGCGTGACGACGCCGGCCTGGAGCTTGGCCGCAACCGCGCTGTCAGGATCGGCCCGGTCGTAGATCGGCGCGAGCTCGTCCTTGTGTTTCATGGTGACGACCGCGGTGCGGCGGCCCGACAGCAGCGAATGATAGACCCAGCCCTCGGCGCCTTCGGAATCGCGCACCCGGCGCCAGTTCTCGAACTCGGCGGTGATTTCGACCGGCAGGCCGGCGCGGGTGTAGACCCAGGCGACGTCATTGTCCTTGGTCGGGCCGGCGCGGACGTTCACGTGGTCCGATTTGAGGCTGACATAACGCGGCACCGGCAGGCCGCTCGCGGTCTGGGGGGTGCTGTCCTTCGCCGAATGGGAGGGGCTGACCGAGGCGCTCAACCAGGTGCAAACGAGCGCCATCACCGAACAAAAACGCCCCAACGCCATCAACCCGTCTCCTGTCGAGGGCCCCGCCGCGCCGGGCCCTCACCCTAAATTCCGAACCTGCCGCGCAAGCCCCTCGCCAGTGTTCCCGAAGCCTTAACCCGTGGTTCTTGTCTTGGCCCGGCCTTCTGCTAGAGAGGACGGACACTTGAACAACCAGTTTGCCCCGATTTTCCAGCCGGAAATGTCGGGAGAGCTTGAAGGAAGCGCCGGGGACGACACGGCAAAGGCAGTGTCGAACAACCGGGTTAATGAGGCCTCAACGGCCGGCCTTTGGTAACAGAGGCGGCTTGCGGCGCCTCATGAGGGCATGACATGTCGGTGAAGAAAAAGCCCCTCGTGGTGGTGACGCGCAAGCTGCCGGACTCGATCGAGACCCGGATGCGCGAGCTGTTCGACGCGCGGATCAATCTCGAGGACACACCGATGTCGGCCGAGCAGATCGCCGAGGCCGCGCGCACCGCCGACGTGCTGGTTCCGACCGTCACCGACCACATCACCGCCGACATCGTCAACCAGCCCGACTGCAAGCTCCGCCTGATCGCCAATTTCGGCAACGGCGTCGACAACATCGACGTCGAGGCCGCGCATGCCCGCGGCATCACCGTCACCAACACACCAAAAGTTCTGACCGAAGACACCGCCGACATGACCATGGCGCTGATCCTGGCGGTGCCGCGCCGGATGATCGAAGGCGCCTCGATCCTGACCGAAGGAAAGCCCTGGCCCGGCTGGTCGCCGACCTGGATGCTCGGCCACCGCATCGGCGGCAAGCGTCTCGGCATCATCGGCATGGGCCGCATCGGCCAGGCGGTCGCGCGCCGTGCCCGCGCCTTCGGCCTCCAGATCCACTATCACAACCGTCGCCCCGTGGCCCCGAAGATCGCCGAAGAGTTAGGGGCTACCTATTGGGAAAGCCTCGACCAGATGCTGGCGCGGATGGACATCATCTCGGTGAACTGTCCGCACACGCCGGCGACCTATCATCTGCTGTCGGCGCGGCGGCTGAAGCTGATCCGCAAGGACGCCTACATCGTCAACACCGCGCGCGGCGAGGTGACCGACGAGGACACGCTGATCAAGCTGATCGAGGGCGGCGAGATCGGCGGCGCGGGCCTCGACGTCTACGAGCACGAGCCCGCGGTCAATCCAAAGCTGGTGCGGCTCGCCAAGGCCGGCAAGGTGACGCTGCTGCCGCATATGGGCTCGGCCACGATCGAGGGCCGCGTCGAGATGGGCGAGAAGGTGATCATCAACATCCGCACCTTCCTCGACGCGCACAAGCCGCCGGACCGCGTACTGCCGAGCATGCTCTGAGGTTTATTTGCCGCGCGTTTCGCGCTTGCGCCAATCCGCGACGAAATCGATGAACGCGCGTAGCGCGGGCGGCGTCTGGCGCCGGCTCGGATAGTACAGGAACGGGCCCGGAAACGGCTCGCACCAATCTTCCATCAAGCTGACCAGCGCGCCGGACCTCACCGCGTCATGGACGTAGCCATCGAGCGTCGCCCAGATACCGGCGCCGTCGAGCGCAGCGCGCATGGCAAGGCCCATGTTGGTCGAGATCAGCTTTGCGGGCGGATCGACCTTCACGATCTGGCCAGCCTTCTCGAACTCCAGATCATGCATGACGCCGCTCGAGTAGCGGGCGCGGATGCAGTCATGGTCGAGCAGATCCTTCGGATGCTTCGGCGTGCCGCGGCGCGCGATGTACGCAGGCGATGCGACGACGACATAGGTCTGCGGACCGCTCAGCGGGATCGCCACCATGTCCTGCGCGAGGTGCTCGCCATAACGCACGCCGGCATCGTAGCCCGCGCTGACGATGTCGACGAAGCCGCTTTCGGAAACGATGTCGAGATCGACCTGCGGGTAGGTCGCGAGAAACGGCCCGACCATCGGCGCCAGCACGAGGTCCACCGCCGGCGGCGGCGCGTTGATGCGCAGGCGGCCCGAGGCCACCTCGCGCAAGCCGCGGACCTGATCCAGGGCATCGCCGACATCGCGCAGCGCCGGAGCGATGCGGGACAACAGCAGCTCGCCCGCCTCGGTCAGCGCGACGCTGCGGGTGGTGCGGTTCATCAGGCGGACGCCAAGGCGCTCCTCCAGATCCCGCAGCCGCTGGCTAAGGCTCGACACCGACACGCGAATTTCGACCGCCGCACGCCGGAAATTGCGGGTGCGGGCAACCGCCACGAAGACGTCGAGATCACGCAGATCGGGCTCGGTCATTGTTCGCTATGATGAACAAGCTATTCTGGATTGTCCAGCTTATCGGCCTAATCGGTCAGGCGCATATCTGGCCTCGTCACGCGGCGCGATCAGCCTGCCGCCTTTTGAGGAGAGCCATCATGGAACAGCGCAAACTCGGTTCAACCGGTCCGACCGTCTCCGCCCTTGGTCTCGGCTGCATGGGCATGTCGGAGGTCTATGGCCCCGCCGACCGCGGCGAAAGCATCGCCACGGTCCATGCGGCGCTCGATGCCGGCATCACGCTGCTCGACACCGGCGATTTCTACGCCATGGGCCACAATGAAATGCTGGTGCGCGAGGCCCTGAAGGATGTGTCGCGCGAAAAAGTGCAGATCAGCGTGAAGTTCGGCGCGCTGCGCGGTCCCGCCGG
Organism: Bradyrhizobium sp. 482_C4_N1_8; assembly: GCF_052075965.1. Lineage (NCBI taxonomy): Bacteria > Pseudomonadati > Pseudomonadota > Alphaproteobacteria > Hyphomicrobiales > Nitrobacteraceae > Bradyrhizobium > Bradyrhizobium sp. 482_C4_N1_8. The sequence goes on from NZ_CP197231.1 coordinate 85,107, forward strand.
CGAATTCTCCGGCATGGACACAAGGCCGGCCGCGACCAAAAACTTCCTCGCCTATTCGCTCCAACGCCTCGGCACCGACTACATCGACGTCTACCGTCCCGCGCGTCTCGATCCCAACGTCCCGATCGAAGAGACCATCGGCGGCCTCGCCGATCTCGTGAAGGCCGGCTACATCAGGCATATCGGCCTGTCCGAGGTCGGCTCCGACACCATCCGCCGCGCGCACGCCATGCATCCGATTGCCGATCTCCAGATCGAATATTCGTTGATTGAGCGCGGCATCGAACGCGGCATCCTCAAGACCTGCCGCGAACTCGGCATCGGCATCACCGCTTACGGCGTGCTGGCGCGCGGCCTGATCAGCGGCCATTGGTCGAAGGACTCCGGCAAGACCGGCAGGGATTACCGGCTGATGACGCCGCGCTTCCAGGGCGCAAATCTCGACGCCAATCTCGCGCTGGTGGAATCCCTGCGGGCGATCGCCGCAGAGATCGGCGCAACGCCGGCGCAGGTCGCAATCGCCTGGGTGGCGGCTCAAGGCAAGGAGATCGTGCCGCTGGTCGGCGCACGCACGCGCAACCGTCTCACCGAAGCGCTCGGCGCGGCGAAGGTAACGCTGACGCCGGCTCATCTCGCGGCGCTTGCAAAAGCATTTCCGCCCGACGTCGCTTCCGGCACGCGCTACGCGGCCGAGCAGATGGCGCATCTCGACAGCGAGAAGCCGGCCACGCGGTAGCGGCGGCGATCAGGTGCGATGGGCGCTGAGATCGGTGATCACAGGCCCATCGCCGTTGAGCGGATTGGCCGGATCGCGCGCGTAGCGCAGCGTCTCGAAGCGCATCGCGCGCGCGTCGATCATCAGGAGGCGGCCGACGAGGCCGTCGCCGAAGCCGACGATCTCGCGGATCGCCTCCAGCGCCATCATCGAGCCCATCACGCCAGCAAGCGCGCCCATGACGCCGGCCTCGGCGCAGGCAGGCACCGTGCCGGGCGGCGGCGCTTCCGGAAACAGGCAGCGATAGGTCGGATTGAACACGCCCTGCTCGTTCTTCTCATGCGCGCGGATGGTGGTGAGCGAGCCGTCGAAGGTACCGAGCGCCGCCGTGATCAGCGGCCGCTTCGCGAAGAAGCAGGCGTCCGAGACCAGATAACGCGTCGAGAAATTGTCGGAGCCGTCGAGCACGAGATCGTAGTCTCCGATCATGCTCAGCGCATTGTCGGCATTGAGCCAGGTGGCGTGGCCGACGAAGCGGACATGCGGATTGAGCGCGGAGATCCGCTCGGCCGCGCTCTCGACCTTGTGCCGGCCGATATCGGGCGTCGTATGGATCACCTGGCGCTGGAGGTTTGACAGCGAGACCACGTCGTCATCGACCACGCCGAGCGTGCCGACGCCGGCGGCCGCCAGATACATCAGCGCGGGCGCGCCGAGCCCGCCGGCGCCGATCACCAGCACGGAGGCCCGCTTCAGCGCGGCCTGACCCGGCCCGCCGACATCGCGCAGCACGATATGGCGGGCATAGCGTTCCAGTTCGTCCGGGCTCAGCATCGTCGTCCTTCGTTCTCTCAAACCCTCATGGTGAGGAGGCGCAAAGCGCCGTCTCGAACCATGAAGGCCTCGATCTCGCCTGCAGCCATCCTTCGAGACGCGGCCTTCGACCGCTCCTCAGGATGAGGACCTGGGTGTGTGGCTCAGCTCTTTGCCTGAACCACCCCAACATTGTTCGCGACCAACGAGATGTGCTTCAATGGTAGCACGTTCAATGGGCTGGCTGGATTTGTCATGAGATCGATGCTTGCGGCAACACTGATGTTCGCGGCTGCCACAGGCGCTAGCGCCCAGATGACGACGCCAGAGATCCCCGGCACCAAGCCGAAGCCGGTCCAGACCGTGCCGATCCGGCCTCCCGCACTGCAGACGCCGTCGGCGACGGCCGATGCGATGGCGCAGGCGGAACGGCTGTCGCTCCAGTCCGACCTCGCCTGGGTCGGCCAATATAACGGCGCCATCACCGGCGACGTCAGCGCGCGCATGGTCGAGGCGATCAAGGAATATCAGAAGGCCAAGGGTGGCAAGCCGACCGGCGTGCTCAATCCGCAGGAGCGCGCTGCGCTCGCCGAGACCGCGCGGCGCAAGCAGGAGAGCGTCGGCTGGAAAATCGTGATGGAGCCGACCAGCGGCGCCCGGCTCGGCATCCCCGGCAAATTGGTGCCGCAGCAGGCGACCGACGCCAACGGCTCGAAATGGACTTCGCCGACCGGCACGGTGCAGGTGCTGCTGAGCCGCCGCAAGGAAGCGAACCCGACCACGGCGAAACTCGCCGAGCTGGAGAAGGAGCCGTCGGGGCGCAAGGTCGACTACACCGTGGTGAAGCCCGACTTCTTCGTGCTGTCGGGATTGCAGGGCCTCAAGAAATTCTACGTGCGAGGCACCTTTAAGGGCGACGAAGTCCGCACCATGACGATCCTCTACGACCAGGCGACCGAGAACACCGTCGAGCCGGTCGTGATCGCGATGTCGAGCGCGTTCAATGCGTTTCCGACGGGCCCGCAGGCCGGGCCGCCGCCGCGCAAGACCGTCGAATACGGCACCGGCGTCGTCGTCAGCGACGATGGTGCGATTGTCACCGACCGCCTCGTCACCGATAGCTGTCTCGCGATCACGATTGCCGGCTATGGCAGCGCCGACCGTCTCGCCGAGGACAAGGAGCACGATCTCGCGCTCCTGCACATCTACGGCGCGCGCGGCCTGAAGCCGCTCAGCCTCACCGGTGGCACAGCGAAGACGAGCGTCGATGTCATCGGCATTGCCGATCCGCAGAGCCAGGGCGGAGCTGCGGGCGTATCGAGCCTCAAGGGCGCGCTGGCGCCGGTCACAGCAAGCGATTCCGCGCTGTCGCCTCCACCGGCGGTCGGCTTCTCGGGCAGCCCGGCCATCGACGGCGACGGCAAGTTCGCCGGCGTCGCGCTGTTGAAGCCGGCGATGGTCGCGGGGCCCGCGACATCGGTGCCGGCGTCGCAGGCGGTGATGGTGTCTGCAGAAGCGGTGCGTAATTTCCTGAAGGCGAACGATGTCACGGCGAACGGCACGTCGACGGATGCGAAGGCGGCCGTCGTCCGCGTGATCTGCGTGCGGAAGTAGGCGAGAGAGAATAACACTTCTCTCGTGTCCCGGACGCGGTGCGGAACGCAATGCCCTCTCCGTTGAGCCACGCAGCTCCTACACGGTCTCACGTGCTCTTTGGCGAAGGTCCCAGATTTTCGAGGGGCGCGGTCAGCCTGCATGTAAGCCCGGCTGCGCCATACGAAACGTCAACGGAACCGCTGAAATCGTCCTTCAGCACCCGGGAAATCAGCCTGGAGCCAAAGCCTGTGCCGACGGGTTTCGATACGGACGGACCGCCAATCTCCTGCCAGACAAAGACAAATTTTGACTCGCCATCCTGAGCCTCGGTTGACCATGTAATCGATACGCAGCCTCCCGCTACGGTCAGAGCGCCGTACTTCGAAGCGTTGGTCGCGAGCTCGTGGAGCGCCAATGACAGAGCCAGCGCTTGTCGAGATTTCACGACGAGTGGAGGACCCGAGACGATGAAGCGGCCTTCGCCTGTCCGATAAGGTGCAAGAGCAGTGCCGATCACATCGTGGAGTGGCGCGGCCGCCCAATTTGATGCGGTCAGCAGATCCTGCGCTCGTCCAAACGCGCCGAGCCGTGCCTGGTACTTTTCGAGATCGGCTTTGCTCGTCGGGTCACGAAATGTCTGGGCAGCTACCGCGCTCAACACTGCGAGCGTGTTCTTGACGCGGTGCTTCAGCTCCTCATTGATGAGGTTCAGCGCTTCCCTTGCCATATGCTCGGACGTGACATCCCTGCAGACGACAAGCACGCCGCCCACCTTGCCTTCAAGATCAATTGGACCAAAGCTGTACGTCCACCAAACGTCCTCGCGGCGCCCGTGACGAGTCACCGGTACCAGCTGGTCCTCATTCCAGGTCGCCCCCTTGCCCGACATGACGTACTCGATCTGGGGACCAATGATGTCCCAGATCTCGGCCCAACACTCACGGCCGCGCGCGCCCAAAGCGCTTGGGTGCCTTTCCGGCCCCATCGTCTCCCGGTATGCATCGTTGTAGAACTGGATGAGTTCTGGTCCCCACCAAATGAACATCGGGTGCCGCGAGGTGAGAACGAGCCGCACTGTAACTCGAAGACTTTGGGGCCAAGTGTCCGGAGAGCCCACGGATGTGCTCGACCAGTCAAACGCTCGCGTCAAAGCGCCCATCTCGCCGCCGCCGGCCAGGAAGTCGCCGCTTATATCGCCGCCCATACGCACAGCCTTACTCAGACGCTGATCGACGAGCCTGCCGCCAGTGTTCCGCACCCTACATTGCCGAACTTGTGCCGTCATCTGCGCGGATCGGGCCGCATAGGCGACATCTGCCTCGCACCGAAAAATACCGCGGAGGTTCGAAAACCGCGAACCGCTGGATTTGCGGTCGCGACACCTGCCGGCGATTGGACGACGTCAGTTGCACAAGAGGTACGAGCGCACCGTCCTTGTGAATGCGCGGTCAGCTCAACCTGAACCTGACACCGCTCCGCGCAAGCCCTCCAGAGATCCCGACCGGCGTGCCGTCCGCGCGCCAGCAGGCGGCGCCGGTCATGGTGCCGTCGTCGTGGAAGGCAATGCCATTCATGCCGCCCGCCACCGTCGCAACGGGCTGCACCTTGTGGCCGAGGCCCGCAAGCTTCGCGCGCACGGCCTCCGGCACCTTCTGCTCGACTTCGAGCGCGTTACCTTCGGTCCAGATGCGCGGCGCCTCGACCGCTTCCTGCAGGCTCATGCCGTGGTCGATCAGATTGACCAGCGCCTGCATCGCGCTGGGGAAGATACGTTTTCCCCCGGGCAGGCCGAGCGCATAGCGCAGCTTGCCGTCGCGCAGCGCCATCATCGGCGACATCGAGGTGGTGACGCGCTTGCCCGGCGCCAGCGACAGCGCGTGGCCGGGACGCGGATCGAACAGGTTCATGTAGTTGTTGGCGATGGCGCCCAGGCCCGGAATCATGATCTTGGCGCCAAAGAGATTGTTGATGGTCTGCGTGGTCGCGACGACGTTGCCGAACGCGTCTGCCGCTGTCATGTGCGTGGTGTGCGCGCCTTCGAGCTGCGAGACGCCGGCGCCCCAGGCCTGGGCCCGCGCCGGATCGATGGCGCGGCGGCGTTCCTCGGCATAGGCCTTCGACGTCAGCCGCTCCACGGGGACGCCGACATAATCCGGATCGCCGCTGGCCGCGGCGCGATCGGCAAAGGCGATCTTCAGGACTTCGGCGAGATAGTGGATCGTCTCCGGCGTGCCGAAGCCGAGGCCTCCGATGTCATAACCCTCCAGAATGTTCAGCATCTGCGCGATGTGCACGCCGGAGGCCGCGGGCGGCGGCGGGCCAAGGATGGTCCAGCCGCGATAGTCGGCGCGGATCGGTTGCCGTTCGACGGTCTTGTAGCCGGTCAGATCGTTGCGGCGGATGAAGCCGCCGGCCTTCTCCATGTAGTCGACGAGGATGTCACCAAGCGGCCCCTCGTAGAGCGCGGTCTCGCCGTGGTCGGCGATGGTGCGGAGCGTCTCGGCATATTCGGCCTGCACCACGCGTTCGCCGACCTTGAGCGGCTCGCCATCAGGCAAATAGATCGCCGCAATTGGCTTGTCCTTGCGCATCTCGGCAGCGCTCTCGCTGATGCATTCGTGCAAATACGGCGTCGCCGCATAGCCGCGCGCGGCATGCTTGATCGCGGGCTGCATGACGTCCGCGAGGCTCATGGTGCCGAAGCGGCGCAGCGTCTCGCACCAGGCTTTCAGCGAGCCCGGCGTGGCGACCGCCTTCGGGCCGTTGAGGTTCTCGTTGCCGACGGTGTCGAACACGTCATGCGCCGCGCCTGGCGCGGAGGTATAGCTGGTGTCACGTACCGCCGCGGGCACAGTGCTCTGCCCGTCGATGAAACGGTGGCTGCCGTCAGCCAGACGTATATGCGCCATGCCGCCGCCGATGATGCCGACCATCATCGGCTCGACCACGGTCAGCGTGAACAGGGTCGCGATCGCGGCGTCGATGGCGTTGCCGCCCGCGGCCAGCATCTCGGCGCCGGCGCTGGAGGCCAGCGGATGGTTGCTGACCACCATGCCGCGGCTCGAGACCGCCGGCATCTTCTCGCATTCAAAGATCGTTGCCGTCCGGTCGCGCCAGTTTCCGCCCATGCCGCCTGCCCCTTTTATTCACGGCGGCAAGCACATCATACGCGCGATGACGGGTCCAGTATTGGTACGGATTAGCTGGCATTCCCGATTCTGCCATCATCGTTAGCGTTGATTCGGACATCCGCGGTCCCCTTTGGATCGGGCAGGGCACGTCCTGAGCGAGTAGAGCTCAGCATCGAGAAGCGATGCACGTTCGCGTGGCGTTACCCCACAGACCCAAGCATTCCAAAGGATTCAACTTTCCATGCACACGATCGTACTGGCCACCCAAAAGGGTGGCAGTGGCAAGAGCACGCTTGCCATCGGCCTCGCGCCGGCGGCCAAGCAGGCCGGCTTCACCGTCCGCCTGATCGAAACCGACCCGCAGGGTACCCTGTCCAACTGGCTGCGTCGCCGCCACGCTGACGATCTCGTCGTCGAGCCGATCTATCACGCCGCCGACATCGCGCCGCGCCTGAAGATGCTGGCCGACAGCGGCTTGCAGCTCGCGATCGTCGACACCGCGGCCGGCCTCAGCGCCGCGACCACCGCCGCGATCCGCCATTCCGACCTCTGCCTGATTCCGGCTCGCCCGAGCGTTGCCGACATCGAGGCGACCGTCTCGACGCTGAGCGTCGCGCGCGCTTGGAAGCGGCCCTACGGCTTCGTGCTGAACCAGGCGCCAATCCGCGGCCAGCGCATCGACAACGCCGCCAACACGCTCGCCGAGGAAGCCGCGCTCGATCTCGCCGAGGTGCTCGCGCGCCCGCTGATTGTGATGCGCAACGACCACCAGGACTCGCTCGCGAGCGGCCTCGCCGTCAGCGAATTCGCGCCGAACGGCAAGTCGGCGGACGAGATCCGCGGCCTCTGGCGCTGGATCGAGACCCGTCTCGAGCTCGAAGCCACGACCAATGTCCTGATCGACCAGGTCATCTCGGTCGCGGACGGGATGCTGCGCGTCGCCGCCAAACACGCGGCGGACGAGACCACGACACTGGCGTCCTGAGCGGGGCGATCGCTCGGACGACAGGCGGCCTCTTCACTTATCCGGTTGAAGAGTCCAAGCGATGAAGCAATCCGGCCACCAGCCCGGCCGGATTGCTTCGCTGCGCTCGCAATGACGGCGTGGTGGGGTCGTCGCCTTCGCCGAGACTCACGGCCTATCGGCGGCAGGCCCGATCTTCACTTCTGACATTTCTGACACCAGAAGGTGGAGCGCCCGTTCTGGGTGAATCGCTTCACGGTGCCGCCGCACCCTGGCGTCTTGCAGGTCTCGCCCTCGCGGTCATAGACCTTGAAGGAGTGCTGGAAATAGCCGAGTTCGCCCGAGGTCTGGCGATGGTCGCGCAAGCTGGAGCCGCCGGCCTTGATCGCGTCGTTCAGCACGGTGTGAATGGCAATCACCAACCGCTTCGCGTGATCGGTCGGCTCGCCGCCGCCAACACCCTTGCGACCCTTGGTCGCGAGCGTCGCAGCAATGCGGCGCGGTGACAGATGCGAGCGATGCAGCGCTTCGCAGACATAGATGTTGCCGAGCCCGGCGACCACGCGCTGGTCGAGCAGCGCGGCTTTCAGGCTCGTCGTCTTGCCCTCGCACGACCGCGCCAGCATCGCGGCGTCGAATTCGTTGCCGAGCGGCTCGGGACCGAGATCGCGCAGCAGTGGCTCGTCTTCAAGCGCGTTGCGCGCGATGACTTTCATGTAACCGAAGCGGCGCGGGTCGTTGAACACGATGTCGGCGCCGGAGGACATCCGAAACAGCACGTGGTCGTGCGTGGAGTCCTTAGCCCGTGGGTAGTGAAACTCGCCCGGCGCGGCCTCGTTGTCCGGCTTGATGACGCGGAACGAGCCCGACATGCCCAGATGCATCAGCAGCACGTCGCCGGAGGCGAGATCGGCCATGAGATATTTTGCACGGCGGCCAAGCCCCGTGACGACCTGCCCCTGGAGCCGGGCCACGAAATCGGGCTGGAACGGAAAGCGCAGATCCGGCCTGCGGGCCTCCGCGACGAGGATTTTCGCACCCTCCATGACGGGCTGAAGGCCGCGGCGGACGGTCTCGACTTCGGGCAATTCAGGCATGGTCAGGCATTCACCTTATGAGGGCGGTGTGATAGCGCCATTGCGGCGGCCGCGCTATGGTCCGCCCAGTGGAGTAGAGTAATGGATCGGCCGGGCGAAACCACGCATTTTGGCTTCAGGGACGTTCCCCTGGGGGACAAGCAGACGCTGGTGAACGATGTGTTTCACAGCGTGGCGTCGCGCTATGACTTGATGAACGACCTGATGTCCGGTGGCCTGCACCGGGTCTGGAAGGACATCATGATCAACGCGCTCAACCCGCCGAGGGGTGACCGGCCGTTCGCGCTGCTCGATGTTGCCGGCGGCACCGGCGACATCTCGTTCCGCGCTGCCAAGGCGGCAGGTCCCGGCTTCCATGCCACGGTCTGCGACATCAACGCCGAGATGCTGGCCGTGGGCCGCGAGCGCGCCGCGAAGCGGCATCTCGAGACCCAGGTCGATTTCGTCGAGGGCAATGCCGAAGCGCTCGCCTTCGCCGACCGCAGCTTTGACGCATATACGATCGCTTTCGGCATTCGCAATGTGCCGCGGATCGACCTGGCGCTGCGCGAGGCCTATCGCGTGCTGAAGCCCGGCAGCCGCTTCCTGTGCCTGGAATTCTCCACCGTCGAGATGCCCGGGCTCGACCGGATCTATGACCTGTTCTCGTTCAAGGTGATCCCGCCGCTCGGCCGCATGGTCACGGGCGACGCCGAGTCCTACCAGTATCTCGTCGAATCGATCCGCAAGTTTCCGAAACCCAACGCCTTCGCCGACATGATCCGCGACGCCGGCTTCGCCCGCGTCGGCTGGCAGACATTGTCCGGCGGCATCGTCGCACTGCATTCGGGCTGGCGTTTGTGATTTCTTCCATTACCCACATTTCGCGCCTGATCCGCGCCGCGTTCGTGTTTGCGCGCGAGGGCGTGTTCGGTTCCGTCGATCCGACCCTGGTGCCGCCGCCAGGGCAACTCGCGCTGAAGCTTGCGCGCCTCGTCGAACGGCGCGGTCCAAAGCACGGACCACGGCTGACGCGCGCGCTGACCCGGATGGGCCCAGCCTATCTCAAGCTCGGGCAGTTTCTGGCCACGCGTCCCGACGTCGTCGGCGTCGTCATGGCGCGTGATCTGGAAAGCCTCCAGGATCGCTTGCCGCCGTTTTCGCAAGCCGAAGCGGAAGCCGCGATCGCGAGCTCGCTGGAGCGTGCGCTCAAGGACGTGTTCACGAGCCTCGGCCCGCCGGTCGCCGCCGCCTCGATCGCGCAGGTGCATCGCGGCGAGGTGTCGCGCGACGGTGTCCGCAAGCCTGTCGCGGTGAAGGTGCTGCGGCCGAACGTGGCCTCGCGATTCCGCCGCGACCTCTCCGATTTCTTCTACGTCGCGCACAAGGCCGAGACCTATTCGAGCGAGGCGCGGCGTTTGCGCCTGATCGAAGTCATCAACACCATGTCGCGCTCGGTCGCGATGGAGATGGACCTGCGGCTGGAAGCGGCTGCAATGTCGGAGATGGCGGAGAACACGGGCGACGATCCTGATTTTCGCGTGCCAACCGTCGATTGGGACCGCACCACGCACAACGTGCTGACGATGGAGTGGATCGACGGCATCGCGCTGAACGATCACAAGCGCCTTGCAGAGGCGCAGGTCGACCTGCCCGATCTCGGCCGCAAGGTGATCCAGAGTTTTCTGCGCCACGCGCTCCGCGACGGCTTCTTCCACGCCGACATGCATCCGGGCAATCTGTTCCTCGATGACGCCGGCCGTCTGGTCGCGGTCGATTTCGGCATCATGGGCCGGCTCGGGATGAAGGAGCGGCGCTTCCTCGCCGAGATCCTGCTCGGCTTCATCACGCGCGATTATCGCCGCGTCGCCGAGGTGCATTTCGAGGCGGGCTATGTGCCGGCGCATCACTCGGTCGAGAATTTCGCGCAAGCGATCCGCGCCATCGGTGAGCCCATTCACAACCGCACGGCGGAAGAGATCTCGATGGCGCGGCTGCTGACGCTGCTGCTCGAGGTAACCGGCCTGTTCGACATGACGACGCGGCCCGAGCTGATCCTGCTGCAGAAGACCATGGTGGTGGTCGAGGGCGTGGCGCGCGCCTTCGATCCCAAGCTCGACATCTGGAAGGTCGCCGACCCCGTGGTGCGCGAATGGATCGAGCGCAATCTCGGCCCGATCGGCCGCGTGCAGGGCGCGCTCTCCGGCGGCAGCGACCTCGCCCGCGTGCTGATGCGCCTGCCCGACATCGCGCAGCGCTCGGTCGCGGTGCTCGAGCAGCTCGAGACCATGACGCGGGAAGGCATCCGGCTGTCGCCGGAGAGCATCGCCGCGATGGGCCGCAGCGAAGGCCGCAAGAATCGCTGGCGCACCGTGGCGCTCTGGATCATCGCCGCCACCTTCATCGGAATCCTGATCGCCGTTCGGAATCTGTGATTGCACTGCAATCACGAAAACGATAGCATCGCTATCATTCCGTGCTGGAGGGGCGTCATGGCAAGCCTGACCATCCGCAAGCTCGACGAGGGCGTCAAAACCTATTTGCGCCTGCGCTCGGCCAGGAACCGCAGGTCGGTCGAGGAAGAGGTCCGGGTCATCCTCGGGGAGCTGATCGAGGGCCGCGAGGAGCCGCTGACGCCGTTTGCGCTGCCGCCGGCCCAATCTACCGCCCCCACGCCGCAACGGACCGGCGCCCTTCCCGAGGCCAGCGTCACCCTGATCATCGGCGGTGGCATCGCGGCCTATAAGTCGCTCGACCTGATCCGCCGGCTCAAGGAGCGCCGGATCGAGGTCCGTTGCGTCCTGACCAAGGCGGCTCAGCAATTCGTCACGCCGCTGGCCGTGAGCGCGCTGTCGCATGAACGCGTCTACACCGACCTGTTCGACCCGCAGAGCGAGTTCGACGCCGGGCACATTCGCCTGGCGCGCGAGTGCGACCTGATCGTCGTCGCGCCCGCGACCGCCGATCTCCTGGCGAAGATGGCCAATGGCCACGCCGATGATCTCGCCAGCGCCATCCTGCTCGCAACCAACCGCAAGGTGCTGCTGGCGCCGGCGATGAATCCGCTGATGTGGAACAATGCCGCGACCCGCCGCAACGTCACGCAGCTTCAGCGTGACGGCATGGTGCTGATCGGCCCGAATTCAGGCGAGATGGCCGAGGCGGGCGAAGCCGGAATCGGCCGCATGTCCGAGGCGATCGAGATCGCCACCGCCGCCGAGCGCCTGCTGCGGCCGCCGGTGCCGCGCCCGCTCGCCGGCAAGCGCGTGCTGATCACCGCAGGTCCCACCCACGAGCCGATCGACCCGGTGCGCTACATCGCCAACCGCTCCTCCGGCAAGCAGGGCTTTGCCATCGCCGCCGCCGCGCAAGCTGCGGGTGCCGAGGTGATTTTGGTCAGCGGCCCGGTCGATCTCGGCGATCCCCCGGGCGTGACGGTGAAGCGCGTGGAATCGGCGCGGCAGATGCTGGAGCAGGTGCAGGCGGCGCTTCCCGCCGACATCGCGATCTTCGCGGCCGCGGTCGCGGACTGGCGGGTTGCCAGTGAGGGCGAGCAGAAGCTGAAGAAGACCTCGGCCGGCATGCCGCCGCTTCAGCTGGTCGAGAATCCCGACATCCTCGCCACGATCTCGAAGCTGACCGACCGGCGCCCGCCGCTGGTGATCGGCTTTGCCGCCGAGACCGAGCACCTCATCGACAACGCCAAGTCCAAGCTGGCCCGCAAGGGCTGCGACTGGATCGTCGCCAACGACGTCTCGCCGGCCACCGGCGTGATGGGCGGCGACCGCAACACCGTGCATCTGATCAGTCGCAAGAATGGTGAGGAGGACGGCGAGATCGCAGTTGATTCCTGGCCGGTGATGACCAAGGAACAGGTCGCCATCGAGCTGGTCGCGCATGTCGTCAAGAGCGTGACCGACAAATCCCGGGAGCCGGCATCTTGAGCACGAAAGTCACGGTCGAACTGCAGCAACTGGCCCACGCCGAAGGCCTTCCGCTGCCGGCCTATCAGACCTCCGAAGCCGCCGGCCTCGACCTGATGGCCGCAGTTCCCGACAGCGAGCCGATGACGCTCGCCCCCGGCCAATATGCGCTGGTGCCGACGGGCCTCGCGATCGCGCTGCCGCCCGGCCACGAGGCGCAGGTGCGGCCGCGCTCGGGCCTTGCGGCCAAGCACGGCGTCACCGTGTTGAACTCGCCCGGCACGATCGATGCGGACTATCGCGGCGAGATCAAGGTGATCCTGATCAACCACGGCGCGGCGCCCTTCGTGGTCAAGCGCGGCGAGCGCATCGCGCAGATGGTGATCGCGCCGGTGGTGCAGGCAGCGCTGGTTCCCGTGGCGACATTGTCCGCGACCAATCGCGGCGCCGGCGGCTTCGGCTCGACCGGCCGCTAACACACGGCAACTCCAGCCGAATCATCCCGAAGAACGACGTGGATTGGAACCGCGCGCCCGGCATTTTTGTGGGACCGCCTTTGCGTTCACGATCTGGACTCTTACCGCTGGAGTCACGGTGGGGGTATTGTCGTTTGATTCGCGCGCGACGGGGGTCGCCGCGCGCAAATTCGTGCGATCTGGGGCAACTATGTCAGGCGTGATCGTGTCGATGCGTCGGACGCTGCTGTCGTGCACATCGTTGGCGCGCAACGGCTTGTTGGGAGGCGCTCTCGCGGCGCTGCTGCCGGCTGCGCCGGCTGAGGCTGCCGACCTCGTCGACACACTTTCCATAATGCTGGACTTCAACCGGCAGGAACTCGCGGTGCTGGCCACCGCGCTCGCGCTGCTCGGCTTCTCGGTCGTGGCCGCGATCCTGTTGATGCGCACGCGCGTGCGCACGGCGAACAACGAGGCGCGGCTGCGCGCGCGGATCGGGGAACTGCAACTCCAGTCCGATCGCTTCGGCGCGTTGCTGTTCGCCGAGCCGCAGATCCTGATCTCCTGGCCGGCCGGCGACAATCGCGCGCAGATTTCCGGCGACATCTCCATGGTGCTGCCGCGCGATTCCTCCCCCCAGCGCGTCCTCGCGTTCGGAACATGGCTGCCGCCGGAGCCCGCGCTCCAAATGGATCACGCGGTCGATGCGCTGCGTGATCGCGGCGACGGGTTCCAGCTGACGCTGACCACCGCGCACGGCCACACGCTGGAGGCCATCGGCCGTGCCATCGGCGGCCAGGCCATTGTCAGGATTCGCGAACTCTCCGGACTCCGGCGCGATCTGGCCGAGACCAATTTGCGTTACAAGGCCCTCGCCGACGAGACCGAGATGCTGCGCGGCTTTGCCGCCGCCGCGCCCTGGCCGATCTGGGCCAAGGCCGAGAACGGCGCGCTGAGCTACGCCAATCCGGCCTATGTGCGCGCGACCGAGGCAAGCAGCGTCACCGACGCCCAGCAGCGCAAGCTCGAGCTGCTCGACAGTGCCGACCGGACCGCGATGGAGCGGGGCCTGAAGGACGCGGCCAGTTTCACCTCGCGGCTGCCGATCGTGATCGGCGGTGAGCGGCGCATCTACGACGTCCGCGCGGTCAATGTCGGCAGCGGCAATGTCGGCGTCGCCATCGATGCCAGCGAGGCGGATGCGCTGAGCTCGGCGCTGGTGCGGATGGCGGAGGCGCATCGGCGCACGCTCGACCAGCTCTCCTCGGGCGTTGCCGTGTTCGACGGCCAGCGCCGGCTCGCCTTCTACAACGATTCCTACCGCCGGCTGTGGGACCTCGACCGCATCTTCCTCGACGCCAATCCCGACGATTCCAGCGTGCTCGACCAGCTCCGCGCAGCGCGCAAGCTGCCGGAGCAGCCGGACTTCCGCGCCTGGAAGGCCAAGCTGCACGAGGCCTATCGCGCGGTCGAGGCCGCCAAGGACACCTGGTACCTGCCCGATGGCCGCGCGCTCTCCGTCGTCACCACCCCGAATCCGGAAGGCGGCGTCACCTATCTGTTCGACGACGTCACCGAAAGCCTCGAGCTCGCCCGCCGCTTCGACGGCATGATTCGCGTCCAGCGCGAGACGCTGGACAGCCTCGCCGAGGGCGTCGCGGTGTTCGGCAGCAACGGCAGGGCGCAGCTGTTCAACCCGGCCTTCGTCCGGATGTGGAAGCTGTCGAGCGACGCCATGCGCGACGAGCCGCACATCCAGACGGTCGAAGGCTGGTGCCATCAGCTGTTCGACGACCCGCAAGTCTGGCGCCAGATCCGCGAGGCCGTCACCTCGATCGAGAGCCGCGCCGACGTGCCGCTGAAGCTGGAGCGCAAGGACGGCAGCGTGCTCGACGGCATGATCCGTCCGCTGCATGACGGCGCGACCATGCTGACGTTCCAGGACATCACCGACACCGAGAATGTCGAGCGTGCGCTGCGCGAGCGCAACGAGGCGCTGGAGGCCGCCGACCAGATGAAGGTGGATTTCGTCCACCACGTCTCCTACGAGCTGCGCTCGCCGCTCACCACCATCATCGGCTTCGCGCATTTCCTCAGCGATCCCTCGACCGGGCCGCTGACGCCGAAACAGGCCGAATATCTCGACTACGTCACCAAATCGACCAACGCCCTGCTGGCGCTGACCAACAACATCCTGGATCTCGCCACGATCGACGCCGGCGCCATGAAGCTGGAACTCGGCCCGGTCGACGTCAGCAAGGCCATCGAGCTCGCCGCCGAGGGCATCCAGGACCGCCTCGCCACCGACCGCATCCGTCTCAAGGTCGAGATCGCGCCCGATATCGGCAGCTTCGTCGGCGACGAGAAGCGCGTGGTGCAGGTGCTCTATAACCTCCTCGCCAACGCCGTCGGGTTTTCTCCACAGGATTCCACCGTCGGCATCAGCGCACGCCGCACCGAACGCAGCGTGGTCTTCACTGTGACAGATTCCGGGCCTGGAATACCTGCCGACATGAAGGACAAGGTGTTCAACTGGTTCGAAAGCCGCTCGCAGGGGTCGCGTCACCGCGGCGCCGGGCTCGGCCTGTCGCTGGTGCGCTCCTTCGTCGAGCTGCATGGCGGCAAGGTGCGGGTGGATTCGATCGTGGGCAGGGGCACGGTCGTGATCTGCGACTTCCCGACCGACCAGGCGGCGCATCGCGACGCCGCCGAATGACTGAACCGACCACATTCTCCGTCGCGCTTGTCAACGAGACGGCCACTGCGCAATTGATGGCCGACCTTGCGCTGCTGGTCGGCCCCGGCGACGTCATCACCCTCACCGGCGATCTCGGCGCCGGCAAGACTGCGGCTGCGCGAGCCATGATCCGCTATCTCGCCGGCGACGAGACGCTGGAAGTTCCGAGCCCAACCTTCACGCTGGTGCAGGGTTACGAGCTGCCGCCGTTTCCGGTGATGCATGCCGATCTCTACCGCGTCGAGGACGAGAGCGAGCTCGAGGAGATCGGCCTGTCGCCGCTTCCCGATGCCACGCTCGTCCTGATCGAATGGCCGGAGCGCGCACCGTCGGCGATGCCGCAAGACCGCATCGACATCGCGCTGACGCACCGGCCGGCGCTGGGCTCGAATGCGCGCGCCGCCGACATCACCGGTTACGGCAAGGCCGCCGCGCAAGTCGCGCGGCTGAAGGCGCTACGGGAATTCCTCGAGGCATCCGGCTACATGGATGCAACGCGCAAGCACATGGCCGGCGATGCCTCGACCCGCTCCTATGCGCGGCTGCAGCGTAACGACGAGATCGTCATCCTCATGAACTTTCCGCAGCGGCCCGACGGCGCTGCGATGTACAACGGAAAATCCTACAGCGCGGCAGTGCATCTTGCCGAGAACATCAAGCCGTTCGTTGCCGTCGACGAAGGCCTGCGCGTGGCGGGAGTCTCAGCGCCCGCGATCCACCATTACGATCTCGACCACGGCTTCCTGATCTCCGAGGATTTCGGCAGCGACGGCGTGATCGAAGGCGATCCGCCGCGCCCGATCGCCGAACGTTACGAAGCTGCGACCGACGTGCTGGCCGTGCTGCACGGCAAGACATTGCCGGAGACGCTGCGGCTGGCGGATCAGACCTACACCATTCCTGCCTTCGACACCGAGGCGCTGCTGATCGAGATCGGGTTGATGCCGGAATGGTATCTGCCCGATCGCAACGCGCCACTGAGCGACGAGAAGCGCGCGGAATTCTTCGCGATGTGGCGCGAGCTGCTGAAGAAGCCGCTGGCCGCGCCAAGAACCTGGATCATCCGCGACTACCACTCGCCCAATCTGATCTGGCTCGCCGATCGTACTGGCATGGCGCGCGTCGGCGTGATCGACTTCCAAGACACCGTGCTCGGGCCGCACTCCTATGACGTAGTGTCGCTGCTGCAGGACGCGCGTATCGACGTCCCTGAGACCCTCGAGCTGACACTGCTGTCGCGCTACATCAAGGCGCGGCGCACGGCCGATGCGAGCTTCGATCCGGCCGGCTTCGCCGAACTCTACGCCATCATGTCGGCGCAGCGGAACACGCGCCTGCTCGGCACCTTCGCCCGCCTCAACCGCCGCGACGGTAAGCCGCATTATCTTCGCCACCAGCCGCGGATCTGGACCTACCTCCAGCGCTCGCTGGCACATCCCGCGCTGGCTCGCCTGCGCGACTGGTATCTCGCCAACGTCCCGCCGCCCCGGGGGGCGTCCCAAGAGCCGTCCGAAGAGCAGCCTCAAGAGCAGCCCCAAGCCTGATTCGCGGCCCGATTTACCGCCTGTTAGCCATCGCATCGGTATCATCGCCCGCAGGCAGCCGGACAAAGACGGGGCTGGAGCAAGGGCAGATGGCGGTCAAGACGGACCATCGTGGCAACAGCCGGGTTGTTTTCGAGCGCGGGATACCGGCCCAGATGATGGGGATCGACGGCACCTGGCGGCGCGAGTGCACCATGGAGGACGTCTCCGAGAGCGGCGCCAAGCTGACCATCGACGGCTCGGTCGAGGGCCTGCATCTGAAGGAATTTTTTCTCCTGCTGTCGTCTACCGGACTTGCGTACCGGCGCTGTGAGCTGGCGTGGGTCAATGGCGACCAGATCGGCGTCAATTTTCTCAAGCTCGGCGACAAGAAGAAGAAGGCGCGTTCCACATCCGTTGGGGCGTGACGGCCACACCCGTCGTACAACCGTCACGGCAGGTGGTTAAGGCGGTTAAGACGCGGTGCGGCCAATTGCGGTCCGTGTTAGGATTGCTGCGTACGCGAACTTCAAAAGTTCTCGATTCCGGGAAAGACGAGTCTGAGAAAGCGCACGATGTCCGTCAAACCGACCAAAGCCATGGTGCTCGCTGCGGGGTTCGGGCTGCGCATGCGTCCGTTGACGGAGAAGATGCCGAAGCCGCTCGTGCCGGTGGCCGGCCAGCCGCTGCTGGACCATGTGCTCGACAAGCTCGGCGACGCCGGCGTGACCGAGGCGATCGTCAATGTGCACTATCTGCCGGACCAGATCATCAACCACACCGCATCCCGCCAGCATCCGCGCGTGACCATCTCGGACGAGCGCGACCAGGTGCTCGGCACCGGCGGTGGCGTGGTCAAGGCGCTGCCGCTGCTCGGCGACGCGCCGTTCTTCCATGTCAATTCCGACACGCTGTGGATCGACGGCGTGCGCTCGAACCTGGCGCGGCTTGCGGAAAACTTCGACCCTGAGCGCATGGACATCCTGCTCTTGATGGCGCCGACCGCGACCAGCATCGGCTATAGCGGCCGTGGCGATTACGGCATGCTGCCCGACGGCGCCCTGCGCAAGCGCAAGGAAAAAGAGGTCGTTCCGTTCGTCTATGCCGGCGCGGCGATCCTGTCGCCCTCGATCTTCGCCGACGCGCCGACGGGCGAGTTCTCGCTGACCAAGATGTTCGACCGCGCCAACGAGCAGGAACGGCTGTTCGGCCTCCGCCTCGACGGCGTCTGGATGCATGTCGGCACGCCCGATGCCGTGCATGCGGCGGAAGAGGCGTTTCTGGAGAGCGTGGCGTAAGCTGCTCTCGTGTCCCGGACGCGAGTACCGTAGGGTGGGCAAAGCGAAGCGTGCCCACCATCTCTCTGCTTAGAGATCGGGGATACATGGTGGGCACGGCGCGAGTGCGCCTTTGCCCACCCTACGACACCTGATCCTAGTCAGGCGAACAGCGGGGACTATCTCCCCTCCACCCATATCCATTTGAATCCGCCTCCCTATATTGGCGCCTGATTCCCGAATCAGGCAGCCCATGCGCGTTTTCAGCGTTCCCATCTCAGTTCCGTTCCTGCGCACGGTCGTCTCGAGCCTGCTCGACGGCCGGCTGGTCGACGGATTCGAGGCGCGCAAGGAACCGGCGCGGCTTGCGGATGCCACGCTGTACCTGCCGACAAGGCGCGCCATGCGCGTCGTGCGCGAGATCTTTCTCGACGAGATGGCCGCCGATGCGGTGGTCCTGCCCCGCATCGTCGCGCTCGGCGACATCGACGAGGACGAGCTCGCTTTCGCCGACGAGGGCGAGCAGTTCTCCGGCGCAGCGCCGCTCGACATTCCGCCGCGGCTTGGCGAGCTGGAACGGCGGCTGACGCTGGCGCAGCTCGTCGCCGCCTGGGCCAAGGGCCCGGTGCTGTCCCCGCTGGTGGTCGGCGGCCCCGCCTCGACGCTGGCGCTGGCCGGCGACCTCGCGCGCCTGATCGACGACATGGTGACGCGCGGCGTCGACTGGAGCGCGCTCGACGGCCTCGTGCCCGACATGCTCGACCGCTACTGGCAGCACTCGCTCGAATTTTTGCGGATCGCGCGCATCGCGTGGCCCGGCCATCTCGCCGAGATCAACCGGATCGAGCCCGCGGCGCGGCGCGACCTCCTGATCGCGGCGGAAGCCAGGCGGTTGACCGCGCATCCCCATGGCCCCGTGATCGCGGCGGGCTCGACCGGCTCGATGCCGGCCACCGCAAAATTCCTGCATGCGGTCGCATCGCTGCCGCATGGTGCCGTGGTGCTGCCCGGCCTCGACACCGACCTCGACGACGACGCCTGGCGCAGCATCGGCGGCGTGCGCGATTCGCTCGGCAAGTTCGCCGAGCATCCGGCGTCGAACCATCCGCAATATGCTATGCACGCGCTGCTGGATCGCTTCGGCATCAAGCGCGGCGATGTCGAGCTGCTTCAACCGGCAGCGGACGGCGGCCGCGATCTGCTCGCCTCCGAATCGATGCGGCCATCTGCCAAGACGGAAGTCTGGCACGACCGGCTGAAGCAACCGGATGTCGCAGCGAAGATCGCCGGCGGCATGTCAAACCTCGCGGTGGTCGAGGCGCCCAATCCCGAAATGGAGGCCCTCGCGATCGCCATTGCGATGCGCGAGGCGCGCCATCTCGACAAATCAGCGGCGCTGGTGACGCCGGACCGCGCGCTGGCGCGGCGGGTGATGGCCGCGCTGACGCGATGGGATCTCGCCTTCGACGATTCCGGCGGCGACGTGCTGATGGAAACGTCCGCCGGCGTTTTTGCGCGCCTCGCGGCCGAGGCTGCGACCAAGGGATTGGAGCCGCCGACGCTATTGGCGATGCTGAAGCATCCGCTGTGCCGGCTTGGCCGGCTGCCTGGCGCATGGAAGGCGGCAATCGAGGGCCTCGAGCTTGCAGTCCTGCGCGGCACGCGGCCGCCTGCGGGCACCGCAGGCCTGCTGCGCGAATTCAATCGTTTCCGCGAGGAGCTGGCAAAGCTGTGGCGCAAGGAGGTCTCTGCGCTCCACCACGCGGAGCCACGTGCGCGTCTGAAGGCAGAGGACCTCGATCGCATCCAGGCGCTGATCGATGCCCTGCGACAAGCGTTGGCGCCGATCGAGAGTCTCGCGTCATCGAAACCGTACGACTTCGCCGAGCTCGCGCACCGGCATCGCGAGATCATGATCGAACTGTCGCGCGACGAGCAGGGCATCCCGCTCGCTTTCGAGGAGCGCGAGGGCCTGGCGCTCGCAGCCGCCTTCGACGACCTCCTGCGCGGCGGCACCACCAGCGGGTTGATGGTGACGCTGTCTGACTATGCCGACGTTTTCCAGACCGCGTTCAGCGACCGGGCCGTGCGGCGGCGGGACAGACCCGGCGCGCGGCTGCAGATCTACGGCCCGCTGGAATCGCGCCTGATGCAGGCCGACCGGATCATCATCGGCGGCTTGATCGAAGGCGTCTGGCCGCCGGCGCCGCGCATCGATCCCTGGCTCAGCCGGCCGATGCGGCACGAGCTTGGCCTCGATCTGCCGGAGCGCCGTATCGGCCTCTCCGCACACGATTTCGCGCAACTGCTCGGCGGCGGCGAGGTGATCCTGACCCATTCCGCGAAGGCCGGCGGCGCACCAGCGGTCGCCTCGCGCTTCCTGCACCGGTTAGAGGCGGTCGCGGGCGGCGAGTTCTGGAAGACGGCCATCCGCGCGGGCGAAAAATACGTGCAGTTTGCGGGCGCGCTGGACCAGCCCGACGAGGTCAGGCCGGTCAAGCAGCCCGAGCCGCGGCCGCCGCGCGCGACGCGGCCGCTCAAGATGTCGGTCACCGCGATCGAGGACTGGCTGCGTGATCCCTACACGATCTACGCAAAGCACATTTTGCGGCTCGACGCGCTCGACCCCGTCGACATGCCTCTGTCGGCCGCCGACCGCGGCTCGGCGATTCACGATGCGCTCGGCGAGTTCACGGAAAGCTACGCCGCGCGCCTGCCCGACGATCCCGCCCGCGTGCTGCACGCGATCGGTAAGAAGTATTTTGAGCCGCTGATGGAGCGCCCCGAAGCGCGCGCGCTGTGGTGGCCGCGTTTCCAGCGCATCGCGCGCTGGTTTGGCGAATGGGAGACGGCGCGTCGCGACGTGATCGAGGTCATCACGGCGGAGACGCGTGGCGAGATTTCGATCCGGCTCGACCACGAGCGCAGCTTCCAGCTCTCCGCCCGCGCCGACCGCATCGAGCGGCGCCAGGGCGGCAGCTATGCTATCCTCGACTACAAGACCGGGCAGCCGCCGACCGGCAAGCAGGTCCGCATGGGCCTGTCACCGCAGCTCACGCTGGAAGCGGCGATCCTGCGCGAGGGCGGCTTCCCTGACATCGACGCGGGTTCGTCCGTCAGCCAGCTCGTCTATGTGCGCCTGAGCGGCAACAATCCCCCCGGTGAAGAGCGCATCCTCGAGCTCAAATATAGGCAAGGCGACGAGCCGCAGCCGCCGGACACGGCCGCCGCCGAAGCACGGGCCAAGCTGGAGGCGCTGATCCGTGCCTTCGAGGACGAGAACCAGGCGTACACCTCGCTGAACCTGCCGATGTGGACCAACCGCTACGGCACCTATGACGACCTCGCCCGCATCAAGGAATGGTCGGCGGCCGGCGGCCTGGGGATCGAAGAATGGTAAAAGCGCTACGCCCCATCCCGAATGCTGTGCGCGACACACAGAGGCGCGCGTCGGACCCGACCGCGTCGGCCTTCGTGTCGGCCAACGCTGGCTCAGGCAAAACGCATGTGCTGGTGCAGCGCGTGATCCGGCTGCTGTTGTCAGGTGTGCCGCCGGAAAAGATCCTCTGCATCACCTTCACCAAGGCGGCGGCCGCCAACATGGCTGAACGCGTTTTCACCACGCTTGGCCATTGGGTGACGCTGGACGATGCGGAGCTTGATGCAGCGATCCGCGACGTCGGCATTCCCCATCCGGACCGAAAACTGCGCCGCGAAGCACGAAAGCTGTTCGCCTGCGCGCTGGAGACGCCGGGCGGATTGAAGGTGCAGACCATCCACGCGTTGTGCACCCGGCTGCTCCAGCAGTTTCCGTTCGAGGCCAATGTTCCCGCGCGCTTCGCCGTGATCGACGAGCGCGACCAGACCGACATGATGGAGCGCGCCAATCTGAAGGTGCTGCTGGAAGCCGCGCGCGATCCGGAGACCGTCACCGGCCGCGCGCTGCTCACCGCGATGGCGAGTGCGGCCGACGTCACTTTCAAGGAGGTCGTGCGCGAAGCCTGTCTCAGCCGCGATCATTTCATGGCCTGGACCGACGAGGCCGGCAACGCCGGGGCAGCTGCTGAGCAGATGGCGGCGGTGCTGGGCGTGGAGGCGAGCGATCGGATCGAGGACGTCGAGACGGAAATTCTCGACGGTCCCTTCCTGCCGCGGTCGCGTTGGGACGACATTGCCTTCGCGCTGGAAGACGGCAGCAAGTCCGACAACGACCAGGCGAGTCGCCTCCGCGAGGCGAAGGTCTTCTCCGGTGCCGCACAGGTCGATGCCTATCTCGGCGTCTTCCTCACCGACGAAAAGCTGCCGCGCAAGGCGGTGCTGACGAAGAAGTTTGGCGATCACAACCCATCCGTCGCCCGCCTGTTCGAGAACGAGGGGCAGCGCCTCGGCGGATTGATCGAGAAGCGCCGCGCGGTGACCATGCGTGACCGCACCGCGGCCCTGCTGCACATCGCGACCGCGGCCGCCGCAAACTACCGCCGTGAGAAGCAGGAGCGCGGGCTGCTCGACTACGACGACCTCATCGACAAGACGCTGGCGATGCTGAACCGCGTCTCTTCAGGCTGGGTGCATTACAAGCTCGACCGCGGCGTCGATCACGTCCTGATCGACGAAGCCCAGGACACGAGCCCGCGGCAGTGGGACATCGTCGCGCACATCATTTCCGAGTTCACCGCGGGCGAAGGCGCGCGCGAAGGGTTGAACCGCACCGTCTTTGCCGTCGGCGACGAGAAGCAGTCGATCTTCTCCTTTCAGGGCGCCCAACCCCGAGAATTCGACGCGCGCCGGCGCGAGCTGCGCAGCAAGTTCACCGCCGCCGGGCTGAAGTTCGATCCGGTCGCCTTCACCTATTCGTTCCGTTCGGGCGCGGCGATCCTGCACTCGGTCGACCACGTCTTCCGCGAGCCCCAGATCTACAAGAGCATCCATTCGGCAGAGATCGGCCATCCCCTGCACAATGCGCTCGCCGATGCGGGCCCGAGCGTGATCGAGCTGTGGGATCTCGCCGAGCCCGATGACAGGCAGGAGATCGAGGGCTGGCGCGCGCCGTTCGATGGCGTCGCCGCCACCAGCCCCGAGGTGAAGCTCGCCCGCCGCATCCAGACCGAGATCAAGCAACTGGTCGAGAGCGGCACGCTGACGGGACACGAAGGCGAGCGCCGCCCCTTACGTTACGGCGACATGCTGATCCTGGTGCGCCGGCGCGGCAATGCGTTCGACGCCGTGATCCAGGCGCTGAAGCACGCCAATGTTCCGGTCGCCGGCGCCGACCGGCTGAAGCTGACCGAGCACATCGCGATCATCGACCTGATGAATCTCGCGGACGCGCTGCTGCTGCCGCAGGACGATCTCGCGCTCGCGGTTGCGCTGAAGAGCCCTCTGTTCGGGCTCGATGACGACGACCTGTTTCAGCTCGCCTGGGGCCGCAAGGGGTCGCTGCGCCGCGCGCTTGCCGAACATGCCGCCACAAGCGAGACGTTCGCCACGGCACTGCGGCGGCTTGAAGCCTGCGAGGCGCGGTCGCGCGACGAGACTCCGTTCGCCTTCTACGCTTGGCTGCTCGGCGGCGACGGCGGACGTGCGCGGATCCTGCGCCGGCTCGGCCATGAGGCCAACGACGCGCTCGACGAGTTCCTGGAGCTGGCGCTGAATTACGAGCGCAAGGCACCGGCCTCCCTGCAGGGTTTCATGGCCTGGCTGCGCTCGGCCGACACCGAGGTGAAGCGCGACATGGAGATCTCGCGCGACGAGGTGCGGGTGATGACGGTGCACGGCGCCAAGGGCCTCGAAGCCTCCGTCGTGTTCATGGTCGACACGACATCATCGCCCGCGGATTCGCAGCGGGTCCGGCTGATCCACGTGCCGCGCGGCAATGGCGGCGAGGTCGTGGTCTGGGCCGGGCGCAAGGCCGACGATCCCAAGCCCGTCGCCGACGCACGCAAGGCCATGATCGAGGAGACCGAGGACGAGTATCGCCGCCTGCTCTATGTCGCGATGACGCGCGCGGCCGATCGGCTGATCGTCGGCGGCTGCATGCCCGGTAACATGAAGACGGTCCGCAAGCTGAGCTGGTATGACCTCATCGACACCGGGCTCACCGGCTCGGGCCTGGACAAGCAGACGATCGAGACGCCGCTCGGTAAGGTGACCCGATTCGCCCGGCCGGAGGATGTCGGGGCGCTCGGCACGCCTGCGATGTCGGTGGACCAATCGATCGCATTGCCGGACTGGCTGCGGACGCCGTTACCGCACGAGAGCGTCGATGACGATCCAGTGCGCCCCTCCGGCCAGTCGGCCGAGGACGGCCGAAGCGTGCGGCCAGGCGAATCGGTGCAGTCGCGCGCGGTGGCGCTGCAGCGCGGCACGCTGGTGCACCGGCTGCTGCAATCCCTCCCCGACATCGCCCCCGAGCGCCGGCGCGAGGCCGCGCTTGGCTTCATGGCGCGCAACGCGCCCGACTGGACGGAGGCCGACCGGACCGCGCTGGCCGACAAGGTTCTCGCCCTGATCGCCGAACCGCGCTTTGCCCCGGTGTTTACCGCCGGCAGCCGTGCCGAGGTCTCGATCGTCGGCCGAGTGGACCGGCCGGGGCGGCCGCCAGCGCTGGTGTCGGGGCAGATTGACCGGCTGGTCGTCCGTCCGGACGAGGTTCTGATCGTCGATTTCAAGACCAACCAGGCGGCGCCCAAAAGCGCCGCGGAGGCGCCCGCCGCCTATGTCCGGCAGCTCGCGCTGTACCGGGCGGTGCTGGCCCGGCTTTATCCCCAAAAGCCGATCCGGGCCGTCCTGCTCTGGACCGAGGCCCTTGAATATATGGAGATTTCAGCCCCCGCGCTGGACGCGGCGCTGGCATCCCTTCATGTCGGCGTGAGCGTCCTTGACCCGGCAAGGAGCCGTTCATAGGTTGACGCCATGATCCCGGGCGCGATTCCACGTCGCGCCGATTCTCTTTCAACCGTACGAGGTGCTCCAATGGCCGTTGGCAAGGTTTCCGATACCGATTTCGAAGCCGAAGTGCTCAAGGCGAACGGCCCTGTGGTCGTCGATTTCTGGGCCGAATGGTGCGGCCCCTGCCGCATGATCGCACCCGCCCTCGACGAGATCGCCGGCGCGATGGGCGACAAGGTCAAGATCGTCAAGCTCAACGTCGACGAGAGCCCGAAGACCGCGTCCAAGTATGGCGTGATGTCGATCCCGACGCTGATGATCTTCAAGGGCGGCGAGATGGCCTCCCGTCAGGTCGGCGCCGCGCCGAAGGCGAAGCTTCAGCAGTGGATCACGTCCGCGGTTTGATCCGCGGCACGTGTAACTGAGAATTCTTCAACGGCCGGCAACACGCCGGCCGTTTTATTTTTGCTCGACGTCAATCATGCCGATCTCGTTTCGGCGAGTTTGGCGAGACTGGCGAGAACATCGGGAAAGTCCGACGCGACAGCCGGACCGATCTCGGACGCTTGCGGCCCTCGCGCGTCGACGGCGTAAACGATCCGTGTGCGCCCTGCCCCAAGGGATTCGATGCGATGGGCGACCTTAATGACGAGATCGCCGACTCGCGTTTCGTCGATGAAGCACGCGTTCTCGCGGACCTCGATCAACTGCGAGCGCAGCGCCTCCTCGCCGGGAGGCTTCATCGTGAACCAGGTCCCTGCCGCAAATGGCCCGTCAATGTCGATCTGCTCGATACCTGCGTTCCAGGTTTTCCAACCCGGCACATCGCGGAAGATGCTCCAGACCGTCTCCGGGGCTGCCGATGTCTCGACCGCGTATTCGCCCCGCCAGACATTGTCGTCGTTCATCGCACGCTGCCCTCCTTAATATGTACGCTCATCATAAGCGCGCTTATTGAGGAGTCGAGGCAACCGGGACGAAGCGCCTCTATCCAACCCACCCCGTCGCCAATGCATTCGCCAGCTCCGGCTGGCCATTGCGGCGCGCGAGTACGGCCATCGCCTCACGGTCATATGCGACGTGCCGGAATGTCACCTGCCAAACACCGTCAACGAGCTCAAGGATCGCATAGCGCGCGTGCGGCGTGCCGGCTTCGACGACATGCGGGAATGGATGCACGTCGCGATAGCCGGGGCTGCCGACGCTGCCGGGATTGACGATCAACCGGCCGTCGCGCAACCGCACCGCGCGGGCAAGATGGGTGTGCGCGCAAAGGATCAGCGTTTGCGTGACGCCCTGCGCGAACTGCTCGATGCGGTCGAGCGGCGAGAGCGCCACCGTGCCGTCGGGATGCACGGTATCGAGCCAATAGACCTCATCGTCATCGGGCGTCGCATGACAGAGGAAAACCTGCTCGCGAAACACCCGCGTCATCGGCTGCGCGCGCAGCCAGTCGAGTTGCGCGGCATTGAGCGCTTCGTAGGCTGGACGGTCCCACGATCCCATCTGTTCCGGCGGGCGATCGAGCAGGTAGCGGTCGTGATTGCCGAGCACGTGCACGGCGTCGAGCTGCATCAGGATCTCGATGGTCCGGCGCGCATCGAGCGGGCCGCTCAGCATGTCGCCGAGATTGACGATGTCGGCGATGCCCTGCGCGCGGATGTCGGCAAGCACCGCCTCCAGCGCGAGATGGTTCCCGTGAACGTCGGCGATCGCGGCGAAACGCATTGAGATTCCTGTAGCCCGGATGGAGCGAAGCGTAATCCGGGGCCTTGATCGCTTGCGGCGTGATCCCGGATTGCGCTTCGCTCCATCCGGGCTACGCCCCTCTATGCAGGAGGCGTGCCGTTGATGCCCAGCACGTGGCCGGCAAGATAAAGCGAGCCGGTGATCAGGATGCGCGGTGGCACCTCGTAGGCGAGCTTCGCCAAGCCGCGTAGCGCGGCTTCGATGCCGGGCGCGGTCTCGACGCGCATGCCGAGGCTGCGCGCGGCATCCGCGAGGCGGTCGACCGCCATCGCATTCTCGGTGTCGGGGATCGGCACCGCGATGATGTGACGGGTCAGGCCGGCGAAATTGGCGAGAAAACCTTGCGCGTCCTTGTTGGCCATCATGCCCGCGATCACGACCAGCGGACGCGACACCCGCTCTTCGAGATCGCCGAGCGCGGCCGCCGCGACGCGCCCGCCTTCGGCATTGTGGCCGCCGTCGAGCCAGATCTCCGAGCCCTGCGGTCCGAGCGCGAGCAGCTCGCCCGAGGTGATGCGCTGCATCCGCGCCGGCCATTCGGCGCCGACGATGCCCGCCTCGAAGGCCGCCTGGTTGACTTTGAAAGCCGGAATCGCGCGCAGCGTCGCGATCGCAAGACCGGCATTGTCGAACTGGTGGCGGCCGAACAGGCGCGGCGCCGCCAGATCCATCAGGCCGCGATCGTCGGAATAGACCAGACGCCCGTGCTCGACATTGACGTGCCAGCTCTCGCCCGCGGCAAACAGCGGCGCGCGCATGTGCCTCGCCTGCGCCTCGATCACGGCCATCGCCTCGCCCGTCTGCTCGGCGCAAATCACGGGCACGCCGCGCTTGATGATCGCCGCCTTCTCGCCGGCGATGGAGGTCAGCGTATCGCCGAGGAAATCCATGTGGTCCATGCTGATGGGCGTAATCACGCAGGCTGCCGGTGTGTCGACCACATTGGTCGAATCGAGCCGACCGCCGAGGCCGACCTCAAGCAGCACGACATCGGCAGGGTTCTGCGCGAACAGATGGAAGGCAGCCGCGGTCTTCAGCTCGAACACGGTCGCGGCTTCGCCGGCATTGACCCGCTCGACCTCTTCCAGAACCGCGCGCAATTCATCGTCGCCGACCAGCACCCCGCCGCCGACACGGCCCAGACGAAAACATTCGTTGATGCGGACGAGATAGGGCGAGGTGTAGGCATGGACCCGCAGGCCCGCGGCCTCCAGCGTCGCGCGCAGATAAGCGAGCGTCGAGCCCTTGCCGTTGGTGCCGGCGATGTGGATCACCGGCGGTAGCTTGCGTTCAGGGTGGTCGAGCCGCTCGAGCAGGCGGTGCATCCGCTCCAGCCCGAGATCGATGCGCTTCTGATGCAGGGCCGACAGCCGCCCGATCAATTCACCGAGCGGCGGCTTTGCGCTGTCAGAGGACGCGTTCACGCGTGCGGCGCGGCCGGCGCCGTCTCGGCGGCCGAGACGATCTGCGCCGGACTGACGACCGGCTGCACCGATTTCGATGCGCCTTCCTGCGCCGGCGCCCTGGTCAGCAGGCGGCAGAGCCGCGCCAGGGTCGGGCGCAGTTCGTGACGGTGCACGACCATGTCGACCATGCCGTGATCCTTCAGATATTCGGCGCGCTGGAAGCCTTCCGGCAATTTCTCGCGGATGGTCTGCTCGATCACGCGCGCGCCGGCGAAGCCGATCAGCGCACCGGGCTCGGCGATCTGGACGTCGCCCAGCATCGCGTAGGACGCTGTGACGCCGCCGGTGGTCGGGTTGGTCAGCACGACGATGTAGGGCTGTTTTGCTTCGCGCAGCATCTGCACCGCGACCGTGGTGCGCGGCATCTGCATCAGCGACAGGATGCCTTCCTGCATGCGCGCGCCGCCCGATGCGGCGAACACGATGAACGGCGACTTCTTCTCGACGGCGAGCTCCAGCCCGCGCACGATCGCTTCGCCTGCGGCCATGCCGAGCGAGCCGCCCATGAAATCGAAATCCTGCACGGCGACGACGACGGCGGCGCCTTCGAGCTTGCCATAGCCGACCTTGATCGCATCGTTCAGATTGGTGCGCGCACGGGCATCCTTGATACGGTCGACGTACTTTTTCTCGTCACGGAACTTGAGTGGATCGGGCGTGACGTCGGGCAACGCGACGTCGTACCAGGTCTCGTTGTCGAAGATCGACTTCAGACGCGCCACCGCGCCCATGCGCATGTGGTAGTTCGAGCCGGGGATGACGAACTGGTTGGCCTCGACGTCCTTGTAGAACACGAGCTGTCCGGAATCCGGGCACTTGATCCACAGATTCTCCGGCGTCTCCCGCCGCAGCATGTTGCGGATCTTCGGCCGGACCACATTGGTAAGCCAGTTCATGGTTTGCTCCGATGTGCGAGCCCCGCGGAGGGACCGCCTGAAGGATATATGGCGGCCGGGCCTCTGCCCGGCAAGCCGCCGTGTTCGCCCGCCCCAGAAGCGGAATTATGGCCTATTCGGCCGCAGCTTTCGCGCCCTTGACACCCTGGGCCAGGGCCGCCGTCAGCTCGGCTACGGCGTTAACGGTTTTGGCGGTCGCCCGGCCCTCGGCGTCGAGGCTGTTCTTGAGCGCGTCGACCAGCGCGGTGCCAACCACCGAACCATCGGCCTTCTCGGCAATGGCGCGCGCCGCCTCTGGCGTGCGGATGCCAAAACCAACGCAGATCGGCAGCTTGGTATGCCGCTTGATGCGCGCGACAGCTTCACCGACGGCATTCGCGTCCGCCGCCGCGGCTCCGGTGATGCCGGCGATAGAGACGTAGTAGACAAAGCCTGATGTATTCGCGAGCACCGCGGGCAGGCGCTTGTCGTCGGTGGTCGGGGTCGCGAGGCGAATGAAGTTCAGGCCCGCCTTCAGCGCGGGAATGCAGAGCTCGTCGTCTTCCTCCGGCGGTAAATCGACGATGATCAGGCCGTCAACGCCGGCCGTCTTGGCATCGGCCAAAAACTTGTCGACGCCGTAAATGTAGATCGGATTGTAATAGCCCATCAGCACCAGCGGCGTGACGTTGTCGTCCTTGCGGAAGTCGCCCACCAGTTCCAGCGTCTTCTTCAAGGTCATGCCGTTCTTGAGCGCGCGCAGACCTGCAGCCTGAATCGAGGGACCATCCGCCATCGGATCGGTGAAGGGAATGCCGAGTTCGATGACGTCGGCGCCTGCCTTGGGCAGCGCCTTGACGATATCGAGCGACGTCGAGAGATCGGGATCGCCGGCCATCACATAGGTGACGAAGGCCGAGCGGCCCGCTTTCTTCAGCTCGGCGAAACGGGTGTCGATACGCGTGGTCACTTGCTCTTGCCCCTCAGGATGTCGCCGACCTGCGGGACGTCCTTGTCGCCGCGGCCGGAGAGATTGACGACCATCAGGTGATCTCTCGGCCGCTTCGGCGCGAGCTCCATCACCTTGGCGATGGCATGCGCGGGCTCGAGCGCGGGGATGATGCCTTCCAGCCGCGACAGCAACTGGAATGCTGCGAGCGCCTCGTCATCGGTCGCGGAGAGATAGTTGACGCGGCCGATCTCGTGCAGCCAGGAATGCTCGGGGCCGATGCCGGGATAGTCGAGGCCGGCGGAGATCGAATGCGCGTCCTGGATCTGGCCGTCCGCATCCATCAAGAGATAAGTGCGGTTGCCGTGCAGCACGCCGGGACGGCCGCCTGCGATCGAGGCCGCATGCAGTTGCGTGAGCCCATGGCCGGCGGCTTCGACGCCAAAGATTTCGACGGAGGGATCGTCGAGGAACGGATGAAACAGGCCCATCGCGTTCGAGCCGCCGCCGATGCAGGCGACCAGCGAGTCCGGCAGGCGTCCCTCGACCTCCTGCATCTGCGTCTTGGTCTCGTTGCCGATGATCGACTGGAAGTCGCGCACCAGCGTCGGATAGGGATGCGGGCCCGCCACCGTGCCGATGCAATAGAACGTGTTGTGCACGTTGGTGACCCAGTCGCGCAGCGCCTCGTTCATGGCGTCCTTCAGCGTGCGCGTGCCCGACTGCACCGGGACCACGGTTGCGCCCAGCATCTCCATGCGGATGACGTTGGGCTGCTGCCGTTCGACGTCGACGGCGCCCATATAGACCACGCATTCGAGGCCGAAGCGCGCGCACAGCGTCGCGGTAGCAACGCCGTGCTGGCCGGCGCCGGTCTCGGCGATGATGCGCTTCTTGCCCATGCGCCGTGCCAGCATGATCTGGCCGAGCACGTTGTTCACCTTGTGCGAGCCGGTGTGGTTGAGCTCTTCGCGCTTGAGGTAAATCTTGGCGCCGCCGAGATGCTCGGTGAGGCGCTCGGCGAAATAGAGCGGCGAAGGCCGGCCGACATAGTTCTTGAGATAGCCGTTCATCTCGGCCTGGAAGGCCGGATCGGCCTTGGCCGCCGTGTAGGCCTTCTCCAGATCGAGGATCAGCGGCATCAGGGTTTCGGCGACGAAGCGGCCGCCGAAAATGCCGAAGTGCCCGCGGTCGTCGGGGCCGCTGCGGTAGGAGTTTGGTTTGGCGATGTTCATCGAACGCTCAACTCTTGACTTGCATCTTGGGTGGCGCGCGCGGCGCGAATGAAGGCCTTGATCATCTCGGGATCCTTGACGCCGGAGGCGCTCTCGACACCGGAGGAAACGTCGACGCCGCCGGCGCGCGTGACCCGAAGGGCCTCGGCGACGTTGTGGGCGTCAAGTCCGCCCGAGACCATATACGGCAGCTTGAGTTCCAGGTTTTCGAGCAGGCGCCAATCGAAGGCCGCGCCGAGGCCGCCGGGACGTGTCGCGTCCTTTGGCGCCCGCGCGTCGAACAGGATGCGATCGGCAACCTCTGCGTAGCCAGGCAGCACGGCGAGATCGGCGGCGGTTGCGACCGGCACCGCTTTCATCACCGGGCGGCCGAACCGCTGCTTGATGTCGCGCAGCCGTGCGACGCTCTCCTTGCCGTGAAGTTGAAGGATATCCGGCGACAGCGCGTCCATGATGTTGTCGAGCGTGGCGTCATCGGCATCGACCGTGAGCGCGACCTTGAGCGCGCGCCGCTTCACCTGGCGGCCGAGGTCGCGGCCAAGCTCGAGAGAGACGTGCCGCGGCGACGGCGGAAAGAACACGAACCCCACCATGTCGGCGCCGGCGTCGAGCGCTGTTTCGAGCGTCTCGCCCGTGGACAGGCCGCAGATTTTGACGAGCAGGGACATGGTCTCGAAGCAGGTGAAGGCCGCGGGTCTGCGGCCGGAAAACCGGGTTTTCGGTTGCGGCCGCTTCTACAACGTCGCGCGCTGCTTGTCTCGTCCGATGGGCCCGTAAAGGCCCACCCCGGAGGGAACGGGGAGGCGCTGGGGCTGGGGCTTCGCTGCGGCCGCCTGGGCCCGCAGATCGGCCAATTCGGTCCTGGCAGCCCGTGCATCCGCATCATTCCGGCGCGCCGCGCGCCGCCAGCGCCGCTGGCCGAACCAGACCGCGCAGCCGCCCGCGAGGACCCCGAGGGCAGCCACCAGGATGAGGAGAAGGAACAGCGGCAGCGTCACCGAGAATGACGGGTCGTTCGTAATGAAGGGATCGAATGAGACCGTGACGAAATGCCGGTTGGCGACGGCGAAGGTCACCAGGATCAGGCCCAGCGGAATCACGATCAGCGCGGTCAGGAACTTTCGCATCTCGCTTCGCTCGCCTTGAATCAAGCTTCCGGCCGCATCGCTCGCGACCGCGGAAAACCCTGACGCCGGTCTCAGTCTGGCGCGCCTGGATCCGGATGGTCGCGGTTCAGCCGTTCGCGCATTTCCTTGCCGGTCTTGAAGAACGGAACGCTCTTCTGATCGACGGGCACATGGGCGCCGGTACGCGGATTGCGCCCTGCGCGCGCAGGGCGATGCTTGACCGAGAAGGCACCGAAGCCGCGCAACTCGACGCGATCACCGCGCGCGAGAGCCGCTACGATCTCTTCGAGAATCGCATTCACAATGTTCTCGACATCCCGCTGGTACAGATGCGGGTTGTGCTCGGCGATACGCTGAACAAGTTCGGATTTGATCATCGAGAGATAGGACCCGGAAGCGTGCGGATGACCATTTCCGTGAAAATACTGTGATCTGTCAAGACGCTAAATGAAGGTTGAGCGTCGGGAAAATGCGTGACAAATGCCGAAAAAGCGGGCTGCCCCGCTACCCGCCAGACGGGAAAAGCCTCTGAAGCTCGCCCGGTTCCATCAATTTGACGCGGCCGGCTGCCACAGGGCCAGCATTCCATCCATTCCGAGCCGATCGACGGCCTGCGTGACGCCGGTTTGCCCGATCTGATGCGCAATCGAGCCCAAACCAAGCGCTTCCAGCGTAACGACAGCAGCCGTTTTGAGGAACGGCAGATCGCCAAAGCGGGGCTGGAGCTTGTAATCGCGGACGGTGAGGCCCTTCTTGACGCCCTTCTGCTCGACCAGCCAGGTCACGGCGGTCTTCTCGTCGCCGAGCTGATCGATCAGCTTGAGATCGATCGCCTGGCGTCCGGTGAAGACGCGGCCATCGGCGACTTTTTCGAGCTGCGTGTCATCCATGCCACGCCGCTCCTTCACCAATCCCTTGAACCAGGCATAGGAATCCTTCACCAGCGCATCGAGCGCGGCGCGTGCCTCGGGGCTGGTCGGCTCAAAACCGTTCGGCGCGGCCTTCAGCGGCGAGGATTTGACCTCCTCGACCTTCACACCGACGGTCTTCAGCAGCTCCGTGACGTTGGGAAACTGGAACAGCACGCCGATCGAACCGACCAGCGAGCTCTGCTGGGCAATGATGTGGTCGCTCGCGATCGCGGTGATGTAACCGCCGGACGCGGCGAGGCCTTCGACCACGACGACGAGCGGCTTCTTCGCCTTTAGCCTCACAAGCGAATCGTAAAGCTGCTCGGAACCGGCGGTGGTGCCACCCGGCGAGTTGATGTGAATGATGACGGCGGCGGCCTGCGAGTTCTCCAGTCGCTCCAGCGCCTGGGTGCGATCGGAGTCGCTGCGGATCAGGCCATCGATCTGGACCCGCGCGATCGAGCCGGCGGATGCGAACGTGCCGCGCGCACCGGGTGTTGCGATCAGCGCAAAGCCCGCAATCGCCGCGATCGCGATCAGCGCAGCCATCACGCGCCAGAACGTCAGCTTGCGACGTATCCTGCGACGATCGACGATGATGTCCGAATCGAGCGACATCGGAATATCTCCAAATGAAAGGCTGGGCGCGTTGTGCCGTCACAGCGTGACCATTGGCTTATCTGGATACATCAATTGCGGCGTAATTTGAAGAAAACAAGGCTGGCGTAGCCCGGATGGTAGCCAAGCACTCAGATGTCATCCCCGCCTAGTGCGCAATTGCGCACGGGGCGCGGGGACCCATAACCACAAGAAGGAGTGTGACGCGAGGCGCCCACTCCGAGTCTTCGTCAAACCACTCCCCGTGGGTATGCGTCCCCGGATCGGCGCTCCGCTTCGCTGCGCTTGTCCGGGACGACAATGGTATGCCGCCGCAACAAAAAAGCCCCGGCTCGCGCCGGGGCTTTGATGGTTGCGAAACAGGCGTTTCGCTTACTTGTCGCGGTTCTTGAGCGCGGTGCCGAGAATGTCACCGAGCGTCGCCCCCGAATCGGAGGAGCCGTACTGCGCGATGGCTTCCTTCTCTTCGGCGACTTCGAGCGCCTTGATCGACACCTGGACCTTGCGGGCCTTCTTGTCGAACTGGATCACGCGGGCATCGACCTTCTCGCCGACGGCGAAGCGCTCGGCGCGCTGGTCGTTGCGGTCACGGGCGAGCTCCGAACGCTTGATGAAGGTCGAGAAGTCGGTACCGGTGATCTTCACCTCGATGCCGCTTTCCTTCACTTCGAGCACTTCGCAGGTCACGACCGCGCCCTTCTTGACATCGCCCGGCTCGGCGAAGGGGTCGCCTTCGAGCTGCTTGATGCCGAGCGAGATACGCTCCTTCTCGACGTCCACATCGAGCACCACGGCTTTCACCACGTCGCCCTTCTTGTAGTTGTCGATCACCTGCTCGCCCGGAAGCTTCCAGTCGAGGTCGGAGAGATGGACCATGCCGTCGACGTCGCCCTCGAGGCCCAGGAACAGACCGAACTCGGTCTTGTTCTTGACCTCGCCTTCGACCACCGAACCGGTCGGGTGACCTTCGACGAAGACCTCCCACGGGTTGCGCATGGTCTGCTTGAGGCCGAGCGAGATGCGGCGCTTGACGGAATCGACTTCCAGCACCTGCACTTCGACTTCCTGCGAGGTCGAAACGATCTTGCCGGGGTGCATGTTCTTCTTGGTCCACGACATCTCGGAGACGTGGATCAGGCCTTCGATGCCCGGCTCGAGCTCGACGAACGCACCGTAGTCGGTGATGTTGGTGACGCGGCCGGTGAAGCGGGCACCCAGCGGGTACTTGGCTTCGATGCCCTGCCACGGATCGTCCAGCAGCTGCTTCATGCCCAGCGAGATGCGGTGCGTCTCGTGGTTGATCTTGATGATCTTGACCTTCACGGTCTGGCCGATCGAGAGCACCTCGGTCGGGTGGTTGACGCGGCGCCACGCGATGTCGGTGACGTGCAGCAGACCGTCGATACCGCCGAGATCAACGAACGCACCGTAATCGGTGATGTTCTTGACCACGCCGTCGATGACCTGCCCCTCTTCGAGGTTCTGCACCAGCTCCTGACGCTGCTCGGCGCGGGTCTCTTCCAGCACCGTGCGGCGGGAGACGACGATGTTGCCGCGGCGGCGATCCATCTTGAGGATCTGGAACGGCTGCGAGTTGTTCATCAGCGGCGCAACGTCGCGGATCGGACGGATGTCGACCTGCGAGCGCGGCAGGAAGGCCACGGCACCGTCGAGGTCGACGGTGAAGCCGCCCTTGACCTGGTTGAAGATGACGCCGTTGACCTTCTCGTTGTTCTGGAAGGCCTTCTCGAGCTTGCCCCAGCTCTCTTCGCGGCGCGCCTTGTCGCGCGACAGCACGGCTTCGCCGAGGGCGTTCTCGATGCGATCGAGGAACACTTCGACCTCGTCGCCGACCTTGATCTCGCTCTCACGGCCGGGGCCGGAAAATTCGCGCAGGGCAACGCGGCCCTCGGTCTTCAGGCCGACGTCGATGACGGCCATGTCTTTTTCAATTGCAACCACCTTGCCCTTGACGACGGAGCTCTCCTGCAGGTTGCCACCTGCGAAGGACTCGTCGAGCATCGCGGCGAAATCGTCGCGCGACGGGCTATAGGTATCAGCAGAAATCGAAGCCATTTGTTCTCCAGTTGCGGATGTCGTGCCGGCCGTTGGGTTCATGGGCGCATCGCACACGCAGTGTCGGAAGGTCCGCAAGACCTTCGAGCGACCGCTCGTTGCTCCGGCATGGAGGCGGAACAGCGGAGGCGGGCCGGCTGAGGCCCGCGCGTTCGATACGTGGAAATCTTGGTCCGGAGCCTGGATCGCGCCGGGCCCAAACAGGGGACCGGGGTTATCGACCTCAAAGAGCGGGAGCGGGCGCTTCCTCCAATGACGGCGGCGGCTTAACCCCGCGACCGGCCCGCTCGGACGGCCTCGATAATGTCGATGGCGGCCCGGACGCCGCCTTCTATATCCAGTTGGGAGTTATCTAGCAAGTAAGCATCCGGGGCCGGTTTCAAGGGCGCAATCGGCCGGTTCTTGTCGCGCTCGTCGCGCCGGATGATGTCAGCGAGCACCGCCGCCTCGTCCGCCTCCTCGCCCCTCGCCTTGGCCTCCATGGTCCTGCGGTGGGCGCGGACCCTGGGGTCGGCCACGACGAAGATCTTCACGTCGGCATGGGGGCAGATCACGGTTCCAATGTCCCGGCCGTCGAGCACGGCGCCGGGCGGATCGGCGGCGAATTGCCGCTGGAAATTGAGCAGGACCTCGCGAACCCTGGGGATCGCCGAGACGATCGAGGCGCCCTCGCCGGCCTCCTGGGTCTTCAGGGCGG
Organism: Bradyrhizobium sp. 482_C4_N1_8; assembly: GCF_052075965.1. Taxonomy (NCBI): domain Bacteria; kingdom Pseudomonadati; phylum Pseudomonadota; class Alphaproteobacteria; order Hyphomicrobiales; family Nitrobacteraceae; genus Bradyrhizobium; species Bradyrhizobium sp. 482_C4_N1_8. The sequence goes on from NZ_CP197231.1 coordinate 121,908, forward strand.
GATTGCCGAACTTTTCGGGATCAAGCTCCAGCGCAGCCTGCACCGCAGCCGCCTCGTCCCGGAGATCATGACCGGATTCCACCACGGCGTAGGCCACCGCGCGATAAATGACGCCGGTATCGAGATGACGATAGCCGTAATGGTGGGCGAGGCGCTTGCCGAGCGTCCCCTTGCCCGAGGCCGCGGGCCCGTCGATGGCGATGATCATGAAAACTCGGCCCCAAGCGAACGCATCATCGGGATGAAGTCCGGGAAACTGGTGGCGATGAAGGCGGTGTCGTCGACGGTCACGGGCTGGTCGGAGGCGCAGCCCATCACCAGCGCGGACATCGCGATGCGATGATCCATGTGCGTGGCGACTGTGCCGCCGCCGGGGACATGGCCGCGGCCTTCGACGATCAGGTCGTCGCCGGAGACCTCGACCTTGACGCCGTTGACGCGGAGCATGTCGGCGGTGGCCTCAAGCCGATCGGATTCCTTGACGCGCAGCTCCTGGAGGCCGCGCATGATGGTCGTGCCCTCGGCGAAGGAAGCCGCCACCGCCAGCACGAGATATTCGTCGATCATCGAGGGCGCGCGCTCCGGCGGCACCTCGACGCCGCGCAGTTTCGACGCGCGCACGCGCAGCTGCGCCATGGGCTCGCCGGCATCGCCCCGGACTTCGCTTTCCTCGATCGAGGCACCCATTTCACGCAGCGTGGTGAACAGGCCCGTGCGCAGCGGATTGGTCATCACGTCGGACAGGACGACATCCGAGCCTTCGACAATCAGCGCCGCGACGACCGGGAAGGCCGCCGAAGAGGGATCGGCGGGCACAACGACGGTGGCGCCGTGCAGCTCGGGCTGGCCAACGAGCGTGATGCGGCGGCCGTGCTGACCCTCCTGCGCGGAGGTGATGTCGGCGCCAAAGTGCTTCAGCATCAGCTCGGTATGGTCGCGGCTGGCCTCGGTCTCGATCACCGTCGTGGTGCCGGGCGCGGCCAGGCCCGCCAGCAGCACGGCGGATTTGATCTGGGCCGAGGCGACCGGGGTCTTGTAGGTGATCGGCAGCGGATCGCGCGCGCCCTGGACGGTCAGCGGCAGACGGCCGCCCTCGCCGCCGGACACCACTTTGGCGCCCATCTTCTCGAGCGGGTCGAGGATCCGGCGCATGGGCCGGCTGCGCAGCGAGGCATCACCGTCGAAAACCGCCGAAATCGGGCAGCCGGCGACGGCGCCCATGACGAGCCGGCAGCCGGTGCCGGAGTTGCCGAAATCAAGCGGCGCCCTGGGCTCGGCGAAGCCGGCGACGCCCACGCCGTTCACCCTCCAGGCGAAATCGCCGGTGCGCTCGACCCTGGCGCCCAGCGCCTGCATGGATTTGGCGGTGTTGAGGACGTCCTCGCCCTCGAGCAAGCCCGAAATCCGGGTCTCGCCGACCGCGAGCGCGCCCAGGATGAGGGCGCGGTGGGAGATCGACTTGTCCCCGGGGACCCGTACTTTCCCGGTCAGGGGACCGCTTGCGCGCGACTGAAGCGGCGTCGGCTTGTCGGAATCAGTCAAGTTTGTGTCCTTGGATAGGCCCGAAACGTCCCTGCGGGGCTCGCGGGGCAGGTACCACAAGGTCTGCCCGCCGTCACGGGCATGTCTTTCTCCCGTAATGCGCTATTGACAGCGGGCCGCCAACTAGCCAAGTGAAACACCGCTTTTCAGACATTCCCAGGATTCCTGCCGTGGCCAAGTCCGAACTCGGAACCAAACGTATTTGCCCGACCACGGGCAAGAAGTTCTATGACCTCAACAAGAATCCGGTGATCTCGCCCTATACCGGCGAAGTCGTCCCGATCGCGCCTGTGGCGCCGGCCCGCGCGACTCGCGGCGCCGAACCTCGCCACACGCCGGCTGCCGACACCACGCCGGAGCCGGCAGAAGTCGAAGAGGTCTCGCTCGAGGAGGCCGACGCCGAGGAAAACACCGGCAAGGTCAAGGCCGCGGTGCCCGAATCCGAGGACGACATCGAGGTCGACGAGACCATCGAGGACGATGACGACGATGATTCGACCTTTATCGCCGACGACGAAGAGGGCGATGAGGACGTCACGGACATCATTGGTGATGTCGGAGGTGATGAAGAGACTTGAGATCAGCCCTGATCTGTGAAAAAGGGTGCACCGCGCGAGTCACCAGGCTCGGCGGTCGGGAGTGATCCACCAGGATCCTCCCAACTGGAAGACTAAGGGGCCATAGCTCAGCTGGGAGAGCGCTTGCATGGCATGCAAGAGGTCGGCGGTTCGATCCCGCCTGGCTCCACCAGCCTTCGCTGGCTTCGCCAGCTTCGGCTCGGCAAGCCCTATCGTAGCGAAGGCTGCCGCGGCGTAGCCCGAAGGGCGAAGCCGGGCCTCGGCAAAAGCTGATCCTGAGAGATACTGTCCATCCACTGCGCAAGGCGGGGGATAGGATGAAGTACGTCTACATTCTCGAAAGCCTCGATTCCGGCCATTTCTACATCGGCATCACTGATGATCTGCGAGCCCGGCTCGCAAAGCACAACGCCGGCGAAGTGCCACATACATCAAAGTATGGCCCATGGCGCATCAAGACCTGCATCGCTTTCAGCGATGAGGCTAAGGCTGTTGCGTTCGAGAAATATCTGAAATCGGCTTCGGGCCGCGCATTTGCAAAGAAGCGGCTTTGAGGAGAGAAACTCGCGGCGAGGTACGAGAGGATTGAGCTCGCCGCCCCCCCTACTCCCCGATCACCGCATTCAACCGATCCCGCAGCGCCACGATCTCGTCCTTCATCGCGACCAGTTCCGAGACCGAGCAATCCGACGCCGCCAGGATCGATTGCGGCACGGCGCGCGCTTTTTCCTTCAAGGCATGGCCCTGCGGGGTCAGCGCGATCAGCACCTGACGTTCGTCCTCGCGCGAGCGCGTGCGCCTGACGAGGTGGGCGGCCTCGAGGCGCTTGAGCAGCGGCGTCAGCGTGCCCGAATCCAGGAACAGCTTTTCGCCGATGTCCTTGACCGGCACGTCGTCGCGCTCCCACAGCACAAGCATCACCAGATATTGCGGGTAGGTCAGGCCGAGCCGGTCCAGCAGCGGCTTGTAGACCCGGTTGAAGGCATGCGCGGCCGAATAGACCGCGAAGCAGATCTGATTGTCGAGGCGCTGCGGGTCCAGCGCCGATAATTTCCGGGGCATCGAGAATCTCACGCGGTTTCCTCCATTCTGGGACCGGGCGGCCGTACATTCAATTGCGAACAATTAAATGTGAGGCATGCAAATTTCAATTGCGCGCAATCTAATTGTTTGCGATGTAGGTTCCACCCCAACCCGAAGACCTAAGGAGACGAAAATGTCAGTAAACGTCCTGTATAAGACCAGCGCCAAAGCCACCGGCGGCCGTGACGGCCATGCGGCGACCCTCGACGGCGCGCTCGACGTCAAGCTCACCACGCCGAAGGAACTCGGCGGCGGAGGCGGCGCCGGCAACAATCCCGAGCAGCTGTTTGCGGCCGGCTATGCCGCCTGCTTCATCGGCGCGATGAAGTTCGTGGCCTCGCAGGGCGGCCCGAAGGTTCCGGCTGACGCCTCGGTCACCTCCACCGTCGGCATCGGCCCGCGCGCGGCCGGCGGCTTCGGTCTCGACATCGATCTGGCCGTCTCGCTGCCGGGCCTTGCCCGCGCGGAAGCCGAGGCGCTGGTCGAGAAGGCCCACCAGGTGTGCCCCTACTCCAATGCCACGCGCGGCAATGTCGACGTTCGCCTGACGGTCGTCTGATCAAACGGCGGATTGGCTGGCCCGAGATCCCCCTCGGGCCGGCCGCTTCCGCTTGATTTGCCACGTTGCGGGATAGCGCAGCGGCGGCGCATGCGGCCCTACGCAGCAAGCCATTGCTGGCGCAAAAAAACCTCGCTAGGCCTGTGATCAATGATCGACACAGGGGAAGCGAAGGCATGACTGAAGCCGTTTTGGGCGCAATGAGCGGACTGCGCGTCATCGATCTCACGCGCGTGCTTGGCGGTCCCTACTGCACCCAGATCCTCGCCGACCACGGCGCCGACGTGATCAAGGTCGAGCCGCCCGCCGGCGACGAGGTGCGCGACTGGGGCCCTCCTTTCCACGAGGAAGACGCGGCCTATTTCATCGGCATCAACCGCAACAAGCGCTCGATCGGCCTCGACCTCGCCTCCGAAGGCGGCCGCCTCGTGCTGCTCAAGATGCTCGAGACCGCCGACGTCCTGATCGAGAATTTCAAGCCGGGCACGCTGGAGAAATGGGGCATCGGCAACGATGTGCTCAGCAAGAAATTCCCGCGCCTGGTGCATTGCCGGATCTGCGGCTTCGGCGCCGACGGTCCGCGCGGCGGCAATCCCGGCTATGACGCCATCATCCAGGCCATGACCGGCATGATCGCGGCGACCGGCTCGCCGGAGAGCGGACCGATGCGGATCGGCGTGCCGCTGGTCGACATCACCACCGGCCTCTATGCGGCGATCGGCATCCTGATGGCGCTGTCGGAACGGCAGCGCTCGGGCCAGGGCCAGTTCCTGGAGACGACGCTGTACGAGACCGGCCTCGCCATCATGCATCCGCACACCGCGAATTATTTCATGCACGGCAAGCCGCCGTCGCTCACCGGCAACGAGCATCCCAACCTCGTGCCCTACGCGATCTTCCCGACCAGGACCGACAACATCTTCATCGGCGTCGGCAATGACGGCACCTTCCGCAAGCTCGCCAAGGAGATCGGCAAGCCCGAGCTCGGCACCGATCCGCGCTTTGCCCGCAACAAGGACCGCATCGCCAATCGCGAGGCGCTGCGGGCCGAGCTTGCCGCCGTGTTCAGCCAGCACGAGGCCGAGCCGCTGTGCAATCGTCTGCTCGCCGCCGGCCTGCCCGCAGGTCCCGTGCAGAAGATCGACCAGGCCTTGACCAACCCGCACACGATCGCCCGCGGCGATGTCATCGAGAAGGACTGGTACAAGGGCGTGGCCTCGCCGATCCGGCTCGATCGCAGCAAGCCGAGCCTGCGCCGCCTGCCGCCGAAATTCAGCCAGCACTCCCAGGAGGTGCTGGGCGAGTTCGGCTACTCCAAATCGGAGATCGACGCGATGGTCGAAAAGGGCACCGTCTGCGGCCCCGAGCGCAAGCGCTAAACGCCCTCGCCGCCTCACCCGAGCAAATGCCGCACTGCGGCGCGGGCACGCATGTGCGCCGCGAACGGAGGAGGCTGCGCGCTCGGCATTCGCCTATTTGACGGCTTCCCATTTGGCCGCGCTTGCTGCTTTCGTTTCTCCCGCTTACACAGTCATGTGAACGTCATATGGCGCTGCTAGCGCAAGCGCTTCTTTTTGACGGCCCAAGGGAGGTTTCTTGATGGCTCTTCGACACTTTGGCGCGGCTGCCGCGCTTGCAGTCACCGTTGGTTTTGGCGCTTCGCCGGCGTGGGCAGTGACCGAAATCCAGTGGTGGCACGCGATGACCGGCGCCAACAACGACGTCATCGTCAAGCTCGCCACCGACTTCAACGCCTCTCAGACCGACTACAAGGTGATCCCGACCTACAAGGGCAACTATCCCGATACGATGAACGCCGGCATCGCGGCGTTCCGCGCCGGCAACGCCCCGCACATCATGCAGGTGTTCGAAGTCGGCACCGCGACCATGATGGCCGCGACCGGCGCCGTAAAACCCGTCTACAAGCTGATGGCCGAGGCCGGCGAGAAGTTCGACCCCAAGATCTACCTGCCCGCCATCACCGGCTACTATTCGACCTCGAAGGGCGAGATGCTGTCCTTCCCGTTCAACTCGTCGTCGACCGTCATGTGGGTCAACCTCGACGAGCTCAAGAAGGCGAACGTCGAGATCCCCAAGACCTGGCCCGAAACGTTCGAGGCCGCCAAGAAGCTGAAGGCTGCGGGTCATGACACCTGCGGCTTCTCCGGCTCCTGGGTCACCTGGGTCAATCTCGAGCAGCTCTCCGCCTGGCACAACGTGCCGCTCGCCAGCAAGGCCAACGGCCTCGACGGCTTCGACACCGTGCTGGAGTTCAACGGCCCGCTCCAGGTCAAGCATCTCGAAACCCTGGTCGAGCTGCAGAAGACCAAGACCTACGACTATGCCGGCCGCACCAACACCGGCGAAGGCCGCTTCACCTCCGGCGAATGCCCGATCTACCTGACCTCGTCGGCGTTCTTCGGCAACGTCAAGGCGCAGGCCAAGTTCAACTTCACCGCCGTGCCGATGCCATACTATCCGGACGTCAAGGGCGCGCCGCAGAACTCGATCATCGGCGGCGCTTCGCTCTGGGTGATGGGCGGCAAGTCGGCCGACGAATACAAGGGTGTCGCGAAGTTCCTGACCTTCCTCTCGGACACCGACCGCCAAGTCTACATCCACAAGGCCTCGGGCTATCTGCCGATCACCAAGGCGGCCTACGCCAAGGCGAAGGAAGAAGGCTTCTACAAGGATCAGCCCTATCTCGAGACCCCGCTGATCGAGCTGACCAACAAGGAGCCGACCGACAATTCGCGCGGTCTGCGCCTCGGCAACATGGTTCAGCTCCGTGACGTCTGGTCGGAAGAGATCGAGCAGGCGCTGGCCGGCAAGAAGACCGCCAAGCAGGCGCTGGATGCTGCCGTCGAGCGCGGCAACACGATGCTGCGCCAGTTCGAAAAGACTGCCGTCAAGTGAGGCGATGAGCGGCAGGCCGCAAGCCGGCCTGCCGCTCACCTGACATCATGCAAAAGCAAGCCATTTTCCAAGCAAAACTATTGCCCTACGCGCTGGTTGCGCCGCAGCTCGCGATCGTCCTGATTTTTTTCTACTGGCCGGCCGCGCAGGCGGTGATCCAATCCTTCCTGCTCCAGGACGCCTTCGGTCTGTCGACAAGCTTCGTCTGGTTCGAGAATTATCAGGACCTGTTCAAGGACCCGGCCTATTTCGAGGCGGTTGTCCGTACGTTCGTCTTTTCGTTCGCCATCGCCGTCTCGTCGCTGTCCTTCGCGCTCTTGCTCGCCGTGATGGCGGACAAGCCGCTGCGCGGCTCAATGCTCTACCGCACGCTGCTGATCTGGCCCTATGCGGTGGCGCCGCCCGTCGTCGGCGTGCTCTGGATCTTCATGCTGCATCCTTCGCTCGGCGTGCTGTCGCGCTATCTGCGCAACCTGGGCGTCGACTGGAATCCGCTGCTTGACGGCAACCAGGCGGCTGGGCTGATCATCCTCGCCGCGGCGTGGAAGCAGATCTCCTATAATTTCCTGTTCTTCCTCGCCGGCCTGCAAGCCATCCCCCGAAGCGTGTTCGAGGCCGCCGCGATCGACGGCGCCCGTCCGATGCGGCGGTTCTGGACAGTGACCTTCCCGCTGCTGTCGCCCACGATCTTCTTCCTGCTGGTCGTCAACATCGTTTACGCCTTCTTCGACACCTTCGGCATCATCGACACCATGACCCGCGGCGGTCCCGGCACATCGACGGTCACGCTGGTCTACAAGGTCTATTCTGACGGCCTGCTCGGCGGCAATCTCGGCAGCTCGGCGGCGCAGTCGGTGATCCTGATGGTCATGGTCATCGTGCTGACGGGAATCCAGTTCCGCTTCGTCGAACGCAAGGTGACCTACTGATGGTCGAAGAAGAGGGCTTTCGGCGCTACGTCGCCCACGCGATTCTCTGGATCGGGATCGCGATCGTCGCATTCCCGGTCTACATCGCGATCGTCGCCTCGACCCAGGACAACGCCCTGATCGCGAACGGGCAGATGTCGCTGCTGCCGGGCGGCCATTTCTTCGAGGTCTACTACAAGACCATCTTCGTCGGCACGAGCGGCTCGACCCGCGAGCCCGTCGGCAACATGATGCTGAACTCGCTGGTGATGGCGCTGGCAATCGCGATCGGCAAGATCGCGATCTCGATCATCTCGGCCTATGCGATCGTGTATTTCCGCTTTCCGTTCCGGATGGCGATCTTCTGGATCATCTTCATCACGTTGATGCTGCCGGTCGAGGTGCGCATCTATCCGACCTACAAGATCGTCGCCGATCTGCACATGCTCGACAGCTATGCTGGCCTCGCGCTGCCGCTGATCGCGTCGGCCACCGCGACGCTGCTGTTCCGCCAGTTCTTCATGACCGTGCCGGACGAGTTGCTGGAGGCCTCGCGCATCGACGGTGCCGGCCCCTTGCGTTTCTTCTGGGATACGCTGCTGCCGCTGTCGCGCACCAACATGGCGGCGCTGTTCGTGATCCTCTTCATCCTCGGCTGGAATCAATATCTCTGGCCGCTGCTGATCACAACGCGCGACGACATGCAGACCATCCAGGTCGGCATCCGCAAGATGATCACCACTACCGATGCGCTGACCGAATGGCCGATCGTGATGGCCACCGCCGTGCTCGCCATGCTGCCGCCGGTGTTCGTCGTCGTCGCCATGCAGAAATTGTTCGTGCGCGGCCTGGTCGAGACCGAGAAGTAGGTTTTTGGGAATGAGTTTTCATGGCTAACGTCACCCTGCGCAACGTCCGCAAGACCTATCCCGGCGGCTTCGAGGCCATCAAGGGCGTCAACGTCGATGTCGGCGACGGCCAGTTCTGCGTGCTGGTCGGTCCCTCCGGCTGCGGCAAGTCCACGCTGCTGCGCATGGTCGCAGGTCTCGAGACCGTCACCGGCGGCGAGATCGACATCGGCGGCCGAATCGTTAACCAGATCGAGCCCGCCGATCGCGACATCGCGATGGTGTTCCAGAACTACGCGCTCTATCCGCATATGAGCGTCTTCAACAACATGGCCTACGGCCTGCGCAACCGCGGCATGAAGGAGGCCGAGGTCAAGACCCGCGTCGACGAGGCCGCACGCGTGCTCGAGCTCACGCCGATGCTGGAGCGCAAGCCGCGCCAGCTCTCCGGCGGCCAGCGCCAGCGCGTCGCCATGGGCCGCGCCATCGTGCGCCAGCCGAAAGTCTTTCTGTTCGACGAGCCGCTGTCGAACCTCGATGCAAAGCTGCGCATCGCGATGCGGGTCGAGATCCGCAAATTGCAGCGCCGGCTCAACACGACCTCGATCTACGTCACCCACGACCAGCTCGAGGCGATGACGCTCGCCGATATTCTCGTGGTCATGAATGGCGGCCAGGTCGAGCAGGTCGGCAATCCGCTGGCGATCTACGAGAAGCCGGCGACGACCTTCGTCGCCTCCTTCATCGGGGCACCGCCGATGAACCTGATGTCGACGCGCGCCGATGAGATCAAATCGCAGCTCGACGGCAGCGCGACCGAGGCCGGCATCCTCGGCATCCGCCCGGAAGATTTCGTCATCACCGACCAGACCCCGGCCGGCGGTGTCGCACTGCCGCTGACCGTGGAAGCGATCGAGCGCGTCGGCGCCGAAACTTTCGTCTACGGCACGCGGGCCCAGGACGAGCAGCGCGTCGCCGCCACCCCCGGCGAGCTGCCGCCCGGCGAGGTCATCGTCCGCATTCCCGGAACCGAGGCCCCAGCCATCGGTGAGAGGATCCGCGTCGCCGCGGTACGGCCGAAGCTGCACCTTTTCAGCGGCGACGGGCGGACGCGGATCGAGGCCTGACCGGTTCCGAGGGCCGGCCGATCAAAAACGCGAAAAACAACCCCATGCACAGTAGCCGGGGGTTTGATTTCATTGAGATAAATCGGCGGCCGACTCGTCATGCCCGGGCTTGTCCGAGCATTTGCGTTCCCGGTGACGAATTGGGCGCTTCCGCGCGACCGCGGGCGGGGTCAGGCGCGAAAATGGGCAATCCACAGGCTCCCGCTACGTCCTTGAACCGACACGGGGTTATGACCATATTGCTGACCAAGGGGCGCCGCTTCCGGGCCCCGAAATGCCAAAGTCGCTTCGAGAGGACTTTGTAAACTATGTCTCGTGTTCCCACGCTTTCCAGTCCGTTCCTTCTGGGCTTCGACGAGATCGAGCGCGTGCTCGACCGCGTCGTCAAAGGCGCCGACGGCTACCCTCCCTACAATATCGAGAGGTGCGACCGATCGGACGGCCAGCCCGAGCGGCTGCGGATCACGCTGGCGGTCGCCGGATTCACCCGCGACCAACTCGATGTAACCATTGAGGAAAACCAGCTCGTGATTCGCGGGCGTCAGCAGGACGACAAGTCCCGGCAATACATCCATCGCGGCATCGCCGCGCGCCACTTCCAGCGCACCTTCGTGCTGGCGGAGGGGATGCTGGTGCTGGGTGCGGATCTGAAGAACGGGCTGCTGTCGGTCGATCTTGCCCGGCCTGAACCGGAGAGGATCGTTAAGACAATCGCTATCAATGAGCACGAATAATGGAACGAGTAGCGGACTCGACCGCTTAGTTTCTGTGAAGGAGTCGAGACCATGAGTGAAGGTCACGTTGCGTTCGAATACGAAGCCAAGAACGTCTCGCCCGAGACGCTGGCAACCCTCGGCGAAGGTCATATCGCCTATGTGAAGCAGATCCGCTCCGAGGATGTGCCGGGCCTGTTTCCCGAGGCGCCGAAAATCGCGCCGGGCCTCAAGCTCTTCGCGCTCCACGCCGCCGACGGCACGCCGATCATGCTGACCGACAGCCGCGAAGCCGCGGTCGCCAACGCCTGGAGCAACGAGCTGCAAGCCGTGAGCGTGCACTGACGCACGCTTAGCGCGACATCTGCGAATTCAAATGCGCGGGCATGCCTCAAGGCGGCCCGCGCATTTTTTATGGGCCATCTGGCGAAGCGTCGACGTTCCGGCCTAGCATCGGGCTCAACGCCGAAGCGGGGTGCTCTGAGAAGAGAATCGAGAATGACGTCGGACGGTCCAAGTGCGGTGCTCTCATCCGAAGAGATCGAGGCGATTGCGCGCGATGCCATTGCGGAAGCTCAGGCGGGAAGAACACAGGCCGCGTTGCACAAGCTGATGCCGCTGCGAAAAGCGCAGCCCCGGCAGCCCGAAGCCGCCATGGCATTGCTGCGGGTCGTCCATGATCGATGCTTGCAAAGAGAAGCCGCGATAGACGTTCTGTCAGAGGTCGCACAATCTCACGATCAGGACTTCTGGATTCTCTCGACTGTAGGGCTCTGCCTTGAAGCAGCGCGCGACATTGACGATCTCAATGCACCGCCGCCCGATATTGCATTGTTCCGTTTGGTCGTCGAAAAACTGAGCGGGTTGGCCAAGGTCCACGAGGGGCAACCCGAACAGGAACCGATTCTCGAAGGTCTGGCCACTGCGGCGCGAATGCTGTCGCGCCAGCAAGATGCGATTGCCAAGAGCAGCTATCGGAAACTCACCGAACTCAATCCGCAAAACAGCACCCACCATTACAATCTGGGTCTTTTCTACAAGACACGCGGCAGATTCGCAGATGGCGCGACCGCAAACCAGATCGCAGCCAGCCTCGCGGACGAAGTCACCGAGAGTTACGAGTGGAATCTTGGTATCTGCGCCACCGGCGCAAAGAATGCCTCTCTGGCACTGGATGTCTGGAGGCGCATGGGGCTTGCGATCGAGATCGGGCGCTTTGGCTTGCCGGAATGCTCATTGTCTCAATGCAAGGTCAAGCTGGCGGAGCGGCCCCTGGCGGAGCGCACGGCCGATCAGGACGATCCGGGCGCGGAGGAAACCATCTGGATCGAACGGTTGAGCCCGTGCCACGGCATCGTCCGCAGTGTGCTCTACCAGAAGCTCGGCGTGGACTATGGCGACGTCATCCTGATCGACGGCGCGCCGATTACACATCACACGTATGGTGAGGTGCAGGTCCCGGTTTTTCCACATTTGGCGACGCTGGAGCGGCGGAACTATCAGCTATTCGACTTCGCCGGCACACAGGATTCGGCACGGCAACTGGCGGACTTGACCGCAGAGCTGGATGAGGACGCCGTCGTCTATTCGCATTCCGAGAGCTTCGTGATGATATGCGCGAATTGCTGGCGCGACCCCGATCTCGATCACGACCGTCACGAGGCAATAGAAAAGCACGTCGTCACGGGGCGAATTGCCGCTCCCGCGGGAATGGCCCCCGCACGACTGCTGGAGTTGATCGACAAGGCTATCGAGAAGCAGGAACGGCGCTGCCAACTCTATGCGCCAGATCTTTGCAAGGCGGCAGGGCTGGTGGCGCGTGAGGCGATCGACCGACGTCGGTTCGCTTTGCTGACGGGCAACTAGCGCATGATCCGTCGCCCGCGCTCCCGCCATTTTTCTTCGCCGACCAGACAGGACACCCGGGGCTCATTCTCGGCAGTTGGGACGATCCTCCCCTCCGGCGCGAGGCCCGCAACTTCGAGAACAAGCTTGGTCCGGATCGCTTCCTGGAATTTTTCGCGATCCTTGATTGTCATGATGAAGGCACCCGGCCCTCCGATCACGCAGTCCTCGTAATACAGATCGAGATTCTCGATATCGGTCGTCAAATAGGACGGCTCCTTCACCATGATCGGCAGGCCGTTGATGATGATGCCTTTCTCAACGGCAGCGTCGCGCGCGCCGGTGACGGGGGCTCCGTCGTTGTTCGGCCCATCGCCGGAAATGTCGATGACGCGCCGCGACCCGCGATAGGGATTTTCTTCGAACAGCTGCACTGCGAAATTGATCGCGCCGGAAATCGAGGTGCTCGAACCTCGGCGAATCGGCGTTTTCATGATCTCGGCGGCCACGGCGTCCGCCGATTCCGGGCCGTCGATCACGCGCCACGGAATGATGATCCTGTCGTCGCCCGACATCGACCACTCGAAATAGGTCAGAGCCACCTTGCTGGCCGGACGGGCCCTTAGCGCCTGAAGAAAGTCTTTCGAGACGATGGCCTGTGCATAGCCCTCGCGCTGAATGGCGAGTTCGTCCAGATCCATCGAATAGGAGACGTCGACGGCGATAACGAGCTCGACATTGACGGACAGTGCGCTGTGCCTGGCGTCGGCTATCCCTGATTTCGGGCTCGGCGCGGCAATGCTGGCAACGTCACCTCCGACGATCGCCCCCGCAACAAGCACCGCCCCGACCGAGACACACCAGCGCATGGCGGCCCTCCCGTCCGTTCAAAAGCATGGTGACACCCAAAACGCGCATCGAAAAGCGGAAACATGCCTTTGCCTGCCCGGACACGGATGAGAGTTCCAGGCCCGCGCGAATGTCCGCGTCAGCGCGTCTCGCGGATATCTTCGAAGCGATGGGCGCTGCAATAAGATGCGCCTCAGCCGCCTGAACGCTCCGCCAGCCGCGCGCGGATGTCCGGCTTCAAGACCTTGCCGACCTTGGAACGCGGCAGGTCGTCCCAGACTTCGATCTGCTTCGGTGTCTTGACGCTGCCGATCCGCGCCTTGACGAAGGCAGCCAGCGCCGTCGCATCGACGCTTTGGCCGGCGCGGGGCTGCACCACGGCGACGATCCGCTCACCCCATTTCTCGTCCGCCAGCCCGATCACGGCGCAATCCTGCACCGCCTCATGCGCCCGCAGCGCGTTCTCGACCTCGATCGAGTAGACGTTGAACCCGCCGGTGATGATCATGTCCTTGGCGCGATCGACGATATAGAGGTAGCCGTCGTCGTCGATGTAGCCGATGTCGCCGGTGTGGTGCCAGCCATGCGCGGAGGCCTCCGCCGTAGCCTCGGGATTTTTGTAATAGCCCTCCATCACCAGCGAACCGCGGACCACGATCTCGCCGCGGGCGCCGGTCGGCAGCAAATTGCCGTCGCTATCCATGATGCCGGCCTGCACCAGCGGGCTGATCCGCCCGGCCGAGGCGAGACGCTCCATCGCGATCGTGCCGTCGGCATTGTAATGCTCGCTAGGTGCCATCATCGAGATCATCATCGGCGCTTCGGTCTGACCGAACAACTGCGCCATCGGCCCGATACGCTGGAGCGCTTCCGCAAGCCGCGCGGCCGAGATCGGCGCCGCGCCGTACCAGAAACATTGCAGAGACCCGAGCCTCGCGGAGTCGAGCTTCGGATGATCGAGCAGCATGTAGATCACGGTCGGCGGCAGGAAGGTGTGCGTGATACGGTAGCGCTCGATCAGATCGAGAAATTCTGCGATGTCGGGGTGATGCATGATCACGATGCGGCCGCCGAGCGCCATGATCGGGAAACACAGCACGCCGGCCGCGTGGGTCAGCGGCGCAAGCGCGAGGTAGATCGGGCGGCCCTTGAAGGGATAGCCCATCAGCGTCAGGGCCGTCATCGCCTCGATGTTGCGGCCCGACAGCATGACCCCCTTCGGCTTGCCTGTGGTGCCGCCGGTGCCCGGGATCATCGCGAGATCGTCGACCGCCTCGCGTTGATAATGGTCGTCGGCGAGGCCGGCGAGCCAGCTGTCGAACGAAGGCGCGAAGGGCAACTCAGCATCGAGGCAGACGACGGCGCGCAGCTTTGGCAGCTCTGCACGCACCGCCTCGACCATCGGCGCGAAGCTTGAATGAAACAACAGCAGGCTGCAGTCGAATTGCTCGAGGATGAGCCGATTTTCGACCGCCTCGTTGCGCGGATTGATCGGGCACCAGACCGCGCCTGCGCGGGAAATGCCGAACACGCAGGCAAACGCGACCGGATCGTTGCCGGAGAGGATTGCGACCTTCTCGCCGGCAGCAATGCCCGATCGCGCGAGCCCGCGCGCGACGCGGTAGCTCAGCCCCTGCACCTCGCCATAGCTGAGGTCGCGTCCATCCATGGTGAGGCACGGCGCGTCGGCGCCGAGCGAGGCACCTTTGTCCAGGTAATCGATGAAGCGCATGATCAACACCCGAAGCGGTAGCGGGTGACGCGGAGGTCCGCGCCACCCGCGATTGACTTAATCGTGCACGGTCAGAACAGGCTTGCTGACGAGCCCGAAGCTGCGCAATTGCCCGAGCAGCTCGTGATGGCCGAACGCCTGGCAGCCGGAGGCGAAGCCTACGCGCTTGGGCGGCTGCTGCAACAGATGGGCCGCAGCATAGGCCTGCAACATGCCGGTCTGCTTGTAGTTGCTGTTGCCGTTGATGACGCAGTGCGCGCGCCCCAACGGGCCGGAGGCATGTACCGAATCCATCGACTTGTTGACGCGCGGGTTCTCGCGCGGCGGCATGGTGTTCATCACACCGGCGGCGGTCTGCGCCAATGCGGCGTAGCGGTCGTCGGGATTCATATCCTTGGTCGCCTCCAGCGCGGCCGCGACGATCTGCGGCACGCCCAGCATCAGCGCGCGATTGAACACGCCGCCCAGCACCTTCACGTTGGCCACGCGCGGATCGCGCTTGAACCACACCGGGTGCGAGGTGCCTCCCCAGGGCAACGCCAGCGCCAGCTCGTGCTGACCAGGGATGGCGAGGTTGTAGAGGCCGGCATCGGGCTGATGCTCGACGTACTTGTTCTGCTCCAGGTAGTAGGCCTTGGCCATCGCGGCGTTGACCAGGATGGTCTGCGTCGATGCGATGGTCGGGCTGCCACCCCAGAACACGGCAATGTCCAGCGTGTCGAGGCCGGGCGTCTCCAGGCACAGCTGCGCGGCGATCTCGCCGGTGGTGTACATCTGCGCGATGCCTGGCGCCAACAGCAGCCCGGCATTGGCGAACTTCGTGCCCCACTCCTGCTCGAGCGTGATCAGCCAGTCCTGCTCACCGGTGGTGTCGGTGTAATGACACTTGGAAGCGAGGCAAGCCTGCACCACTTCGCCGCCGAACTTGGCGAAGGGACCCACGGTGTTGAGCACCACCGAGGCGCCCTTGAACAATTCAGTCAGCGCAGCCACGGTGTGCGGCACCTTGACCACCTCGTAGTCGGCGGTCTCGATGCCCGCTACATTCGACTTCATCGCGGCGTTGAGCTTCTCATTGCTGCGGCCGGCGGCGATGAAGGGGATGTTGTATTCGCGTAAGTATTCACAGACCAGCCGGCCGGTATAGCCGGAAGCGCCATAGACGATGACGGGCTTCTTCTCGCTCATTGCGTTCCTCCGAAATGCTTGTTGTCGGCTTTGTCGTTACATGCCCATGCCGCCATCGACCGGCAGTCCGATGCCGGTGATGAAGCGCGCCTCGTTCGAGCACAGGAACACCGCGGCATCGCCGATGTCCGTGACCTCGGCGAGACGGCCGAGCGGGGTTTGCTCCACCACCGAGCCGACTGCGGCGTTGACGTCGGCCGCGAGCCCGACCTTGACGATGTCGTTGGCGAGCTGCATGCCCATGTCGGTCGGGATCAGGCCCGGATAGATGCAGTTTACGCGCACGCCGAAACCGAGCTTGCCGGCTTCCATCGCTCCGACCCGCGTCATGCGGTCAACCGCGGATTTGGTGCCCGAATAGACCGCGATGCTCGGGAAGGCGATCGTTGCCGCAACCGAGGCGATGTTGACGACGGCGCCGCCCTTGCCGGCCGGCCCGCCCGGGCGCATGGCACGGAAGGCGTGCTTCATGCCGAGCACGGTGCCAACGATATTGACGTCGCACATCCGCCGCGCGTCCTCGGCCTTGACCTCGGAGATCAGCGACGTGATCTCGATGCCGGCATTGTTGATCAGAATGTCGTAGCCGCCGAGGGTTGCGA
The DNA here is from genome assembly GCF_052075965.1 of Bradyrhizobium sp. 482_C4_N1_8. NCBI lineage: Bacteria > Pseudomonadati > Pseudomonadota > Alphaproteobacteria > Hyphomicrobiales > Nitrobacteraceae > Bradyrhizobium > Bradyrhizobium sp. 482_C4_N1_8. The sequence goes on from NZ_CP197231.1 coordinate 138,398, forward strand.
CGGTCTTGGCAACCGCCTGCTCCCATTGAGCGTCGTCGGTGACGTCGAGCTGGACGAAGCCCGTGGCGACGTCTTCCTTCGCGATAGCGGCTGCGCTGGCGCGGCCGGTCTCTTCCAGGATGTCGGCGATCATGATCGAGGCGCCGGCTCGCGCCAACGCTTGCGCGATGGCCGCGCCGATTCCTCTAGCACCGCCGGTGACCAGGGCGTTCCTGCCTGCAAGGCTCTTCCCACTCATGACGCACTCCTCCGTTGCTGGTGATCGATTCGTGCTGCGCCAATCGGCGCGCACCAGGTCGATGGGCGCAGGCCTTTCGGCGGCACCCAGCGAAGCGTTCCTCCATGGTCGGACGTCTTGACGACTGTCCAAATTCTTGGTGCGAACCTCCGCCAAAATCTTGACACTTGTCAAGAACGAATTTGACAGTTGTCAAAGGAAGTGGTTGTGAGGGATGGAGCATTCCGCGGTCGACGCGGTATAAGTCCTTGAAAGAACGGGACTGAGGAAGGAACGAGATGGCGCGGCAGGTGACGGGAGCGGCCCGGCGTGTGGCTGATGCGGCCGAGGTGCTGCGCGACGAGAAGTTCAACGCGCGGCGCGTCGAGCTTGCCGAGGCCGCGCTCGAAACGCTTGGAGAGCTCGGCTTCGCACGCACCAGCCTGCGCGAAATCGCGCAGAACTCGGCGTTCACGCACGGCGTGTTCCACTATTATTTCAGCGACAAGCTCGACCTGATCTGCTGCTGCGTCCGCCACTACAAGGCGAAGTGCGTGACGCGATATGACGATGTCGTCGCGACAGCAACGAGCCGCGACGAATTGACGGAGGGTTTCCTCGCCAAGCTCGCAGCAACGCTGCAGAACGAAGCCCGTATGCACCGCCTTTGGTACGACCTGCGCTCGCAGGCGATGTTCGAGGCGGCGTTTCGCAAGGATGTACTCGAGATCGACAAGAGCCTGGAAGCGATGATCTGGCGCATCGCCTCCCGCTATGCCGAGCTCGGCGGCAAGCGGCCGGCGTCGTCGTCCGCCGCGCTCTATGCGCTGTTCGACGGTCTATTCCAAAGTGCGCTGCTTAAGCACCTCGCGGGTGACAAGACGGCGATTCCCGAACTGCTCGACGAAGTCCGGCGCCTGTTGCCGACGGTCTGCTGAAGCGCACGAGCGGCGCCGGCGAAGGCTCTGCAGCGCACCGCTCTCGACGATGCTTCGCATCGCGAGGGAAGCGCTGCGCTGCGTCCGGGGGACTAGAGCGGAGATGCACGCTCTTTCGAGACGCATCACTTCAAAAAGCCAAGTCCTTCGCGCGCCGTGTCCACGGCCCATTGGTCGCCCGGCGGCAGCGCGAGCACGCTTTTGAAATCCGCGCGCGCCTTGGCGGAGTCGGACAGCTTCATGTAGAGGATGCCGCGATTGACGAGCGCGATCTGATTGCCGGGATCGAGCCGGATCGCCTCGTTGTAGTCGGCGAGCGCGCGGTCGTTCTCGCCCATGTCGCGAAACGCACTGGCGCGATTGCTGTAGGCCATCGAATTTCCCGGCTGCAGCCGGATGCCCTCGTCGAAATCGGCAATGGCGCGACGATCATCACCCTTCTTGCGCCAGGCGGTTGCACGAACGAAGTAGGCCTTCTCGAAGGAAGGCATGATCCTGGTGACGTCATCAAGCTCGCGGATGGCATTGTCGGTGTCGTCCTTTTTCAGGAGAACGATGGCCCGGCAATAATGGCCGCCAGCGCTCCCGGGCTCCAGACGGACGGCGGTGTTGCAGTCGTCGAGAGCCTCGTCGATCTCGCCCTTGTTGAAATGGACGGTGCTTCGCAGCTCGTAGGGCCATGCGGCGGCGGGATTGCGCCGCATCGCCTCGTTGTAATCGGCGACGGCATGATCGGAGTCGCGCTTCGCCGCATACGCTTCCCCTCTCTTGATAAGAGCAAAGTAGGCTTGCTTGGGATTGCGTTCGATGGCCTCGGTAAACGCGCCGATCGCCAGATCGAAGTCGCGCTGGTTGAAATATTCGAGGGCACGGGAGGTGTAGGACGGACCGTAGCCGGGATCGAGGCGAATGGCCTCGTTGTAATCGGCCAAAGCGCGATCCCGTTCGCCCTTCGCCGAATAGGCGCGGCCGCGGCAGTTATAAGCCCGCCCGAAATTCGGATCGATCCGTATCGCGGCGCTGCAATCCTCGAAGGCGCGATCCCTGTCCCGCTTGAGGTACCAGGCTTCGCCACGCAGCTCGTAAGCAACCGCGTTTGTCGGATCAGCCGCAATGATCTCGGTCTTTTCGGCGATGACGCGGTCGTTGGACGTATCATCGGCATGAACGGCAACCGTCACGGCAATGGTGACCGCGCAAAACAGACCGAAAATCCGGCCGATCGAACCGCAATTCATGGCTCAAAAAACCCTGCATCGAACCCGCGCCGGGTCGCGCAAGCGGGTGACGGTCGTATCCGGCGGAGAAACATCGCAGCGCCCGGCTGCGAAAATAAGTCGCAGACGGCGGGGCTTCGGTTCGAACGAGTAAGTGCCGCCTCTGCGGTCTCACCAGGCGTAGCGCAGGACGCCCTTGCCGGCGTAGCTGCGCGTGAGGTTCGAGAACTCACCTTCAAACGTCGCTGCCGTGGACCAGCCGTTCAGCCATTGCCTTTCCACTGAGGCCGTGACGAGCGCGGCCTCAGTGGCTTGCGCTGCGCCGTTGACGACGAAACTCGCGCCGGGCAGCGTCTGGAAGGTCGCTCCGATCGCGCGATCGGGGTTGAAGTCATGGACCCAGGCGAGGCGGCCGCGCAGCGTGGTGACGCCGTCCGCCGCGGCAAAGGATTTGTCGGCACGCAGGCCGAATTCGCTGCGGGTGTCGGTGACGCTCTTCGCAGCGTAGCTCAGGGCAAAGGTGCTGGTCCCCGTGATTGCCTGCTCCGTATAGGACGGCAGGTCGAACGTGGTGAACTGGACTGCGGCATAGGGCGTGAGGCCAACGCCGCCGATCACGGGCGCCACGAAGCGATAGCCGCCTTCGAGCCGGCCGGACCAGGCGTTGGCATTGAAGCGGGCCTGGAGGTGATCGGCCCCGGCGATGGTCACAGTGCGATCGGTGGTGACGTCCTGCCAGCCATAGGCCAGCGCGCCCGTGACATAGGCCGCCCCGGCATTGTGCCGCACGAACGCGCCGGCCTGGAACAGGTCGGAGCGGCCAGTGCCGCCATTCGCCACCGAGAAGCTGGTGCCGCCGCCGGCAAGGGCAAAGCCCGCGACGGTGTTGGGCGAGAACCAGTAGTCGGCTCCCGCCGCAGTGCCTGCGATGCGGCTGGTGGTGCTGTTCGAACCGAGCGTCGCATCGCCGTCCGTGGTCTGCGAGCCGCCGAAGCCAGCGGCCCAGACATTCCAACGCTGCGCGAAGGTCTGCGCCGGCGCCTTGCGCGACATCGCGGCATAGGCGTCGCGCTCGGCGCTCGTGCGCTTGCGGCCGCCGGCATAGGCGAGCGCATCGCTGTCGTCAGTTGCGTAGCCCGTCGCACCGGACGACGAACGCGGATCGCCGCGCCCGGCGGCGAACGGATCGGTCAGCACGCCCATGAACTGGTTCATCGCGTTGAACGTGGTCTGCTGCGTGCCGGCCGCCGTCTCGCCCGAAACCTGCGTCAGCGGATTGAGCAGAGCATTGCCCGAGAGCGCGAACAGCGGGTTGAAGCCGGCCGGCAGGGGAGCGCCGCCGATCAGCGCACTATCGATGCCCGCCGCGACGTTCCTCTGATTGACGTTGGCGTTGCCCGGCAGCGACGGCGACAGCAGGCCGGCATCGAGCGTCAGCAGCACGTCGTTGCCGACATAGCTCAGCCGCGCGTTGCGGGCGAAGCTGGTGGCGGTGAGGAAGTCGACACCGGAGAAGGTGCCGTTCACCGTGCCCGCCGTCGCGATCGTATAGGTCGTGGTCGCCGCGACGCGCGCCAGCGGATCCACCATCACCTTGCCGGCGAGGCCAGCCGTACCGCTGACGTTGAGCCGGTCGGCACTGTGGGGGTCAACGTCCACGATGAATTTGCCGCCCCCGCTCTGAACGAAATTGCCGGTGAGCGTCGTGGTGCCGACAGTGCCGAGACCTGATGGAGCCAGGATGCCGCTATTGCCCAGCATGTTGCCGGCGCCGAGATCGACCGTCGCGCCGCTGTTGAGCACGCTGCCCGAAAGATTGTTGAAGGCGTTCGTGCCGCTGCCGAGACCGACATTGCCGGTGACCGTGCCGGCATTGTTCACCGTGTCGTTGCCGGTGCTGGCAACGATGGCGTAAAGGCCTCCCGCGACCGTCGCTGTCGCACCGATGGTCAAGGTATTGGTTACGCCGCCGGCCATATTAACGCCCGCAGCAGCGCCGGATAAGACACCGCCATTGACCGTGACGCCGATATTGCCGCCCGCACTCGCATAGATCGCGTTGCCGGTTGTCGAGGTGACGTTGCCGGTGCTGTTCAGCGTGGTGGTGCCCACGCTCTCGGCGTGGATGCCGTCGCCATACGCACTGACATTTCCCCGGCTGATGACCGACGTGTAGCCGGCATAGCCAACGGCATGAATTCCTTCAGCGCCGGACGAGGTGATGTCGCCGGTACTGTCCACCGTGACGTAGTACCCGAGCATCCCACCCGCAAACGCGTAAATGCCGTAATCGCGCGCGCCGATGTTTCCCCGGCTCGTCACCACGACGGCATTCGTCCCCACGAGATACATGCCGGTGCCGTTGCGCGAGGTAATGTCGCCGATGCTGTCCACGTTGGTGCCGATCTGGGCGCCCGCGAGGATGCCGTAGTCGTTGCCGACGAGATTGCCGCGGTTGGTAATGTAGACGTCGTTCAGAGCATCCGCATAGATAGCCATGCGGTCGGACGTGATGTTACCTCCATCATGCGTGATCCTTACGGATCCTCGCCCCGAGTTCCCTTGAATGCCGAAAAGGGCAGAGATGTTTCCGCTGTGCCGGATCACTGCATCGCCAAGATCTGCGGAGGCGAGGATGCCGGCGGTCGCGGCAATGTTTCCGATGCTGTCGATCGTGGCACCAAAGTCAGCGAACGCGTAAATACCGAGACTGGCCGCGTTGATATTTCCGACATTGGTGACAGAGATGCCGTAGGTGTACGTCTTGGCATAAATGCCGCTACCATTGCTGGAGGTGATGTCGCCGCTGTTCGTGATGGTGATGGCGTCGCCATAGCCGGAATGGGCGTTAGCGTAAATGCCATCAAGATATGCAGTGATTGTGCCGCGGCTGGTGATGTTGATGTCGACGATGCCGAAAAGGCCAACTGTGGATGCGTGGATGCCGAAACCGCCAGCCGAGCTGATGTCGCCGGTGTGGTTGATCGTCACCACCCCGGTTTCCCACGACCCCGTCGCGGCGGACGAGGCACGAATGCCATCGGCGGCTCCGGTCACGATGATGGAATGGGGCGCCATGTCGTTGTTGATGGTGACCGCGCCGCTCGAGCGCACGAATTCTATACCGGACGTGCCGGCGGCCGGCGCGATATTGGTCGTCAGCGAATTGGCGTTGAGCGTGTCGACGAGGGCCTGGTTGAAATCAGCGGCACCGATCCCGGCCGATTGATCGCCGGTGCAGCTCGCGGTCGTCCCGGCCGTCGTGCAGCCATTTGGTCCGGCTTGCGCCGGCCGCGGTTCCATCAGCCACAGCGCGCCGCTGGCCGCTGTCCCAAGCAGCGCCACGCGCCAGCCACGGCTCGCGCTCAGCGCCTGGAACGTGCTCGCCCCTTCGCCGGCAGGAGCGCGGTCGTTGGTAAGATCCGATTCGGCAAGTCGGGCGAATCGCGCCCGATCGTCTTGCCGCCGTCCCGCGGTTGCGCCGAAGCGCAACGGCACCTTTTTCTTCCCCATCACGTCCACCCGCGTGCCCCTTGCGTCCTGGGGCGACCTTAAGGGACTCGGGCGCGGTACAATGTGCCGGGCGTCTCAAGCGGAAAAGTTTTCGCGTTGTCGGTTCTTGCAGGATCACCACATCCCGCGCGCGCATGCCACGAGGATGGCCGGCGTGCATTGGCAATTGCGTGGATCGATTCCGCTTCTCAGCGGACGACGAGGACAGGCGACGTTACGCCGCGGTCGCCGGCGGCAGCGCCAGCACCGAATAGATCGCCTGGGCGTCGCGCGAGGCGCGGAGCTTCTTGGCGATGTCCTGGTCGCGCAGAAGGCGGGCGATGCGGGCGAGCGCCTTGAGGTGATCGGCGCCGGCGCCTTCGGGGGCGAGCAGCAGGAAGACGAGATCGACCGGCTGGCCATCCATCGCCTCGAAATCGATCGGACGATCGAGGCGCGCGAATAGGCCGAAGATCTTTTCCAGCTTGGGCAGCTTGCCGTGCGGAATGGCGACGCCGTAGCCGACCGCGGTGGTGCCGAGCTTCTCACGCTGCAGCAGCACCTCGAACACGGAGCGTTCGTTCTGCCCGGTCAACTCGGCGGCCTTGGCCGCGAGCTCCTGAAGCGCCTGCTTCTTGCTGTTGACCTTCAATGCCGGGAGAATCGCCTCGGGTGCGACCAGATCGGTAATCGGCATGGAAGGTTTCCGAGGTGAATTAAACCGTCAGGTTCCGAATTGGCCAGCTTGGTCAAACCATGCCTGGCCGGCATCAAGAAGGTGAAGCAGGAGGGGGACTTAGCCCCGATCCTGATGTGGGGCGCTTCTACTCCAACGCAATCCCGGTGCCAACTGCTGCGTGCGGCTTTGCCCCGCTCATTGTTAAGGGCTGCGGTTGGTACGGGGGCCGGTTCCAGCCCTTAACCGTCCGGTTTGGGCCCCGGCGGGTCGATCCAGCCGACATTGCCGTCGGCCCGGCGGTAAATGATGTTCACCCGGCCGCTGGAGCCGTGCTGGAATACCAGGCAGGGCGCTCCGCTGAGGTCGAGCTCCATCACCGCCTCGCTCACCGATAGCTGTTTCAGCGAGGTGGTGGCCTCGGCGATGATGACGGGACTGTAGCCGGTGACCTCGTCCTCGTCCTCACCCTCGCCCGGCGCCTCCAGCACGTAGCTCGTGGCGTCCATGGCGGCCAGCGCCGCGGAGGCGACATGGGCCTTGCGGGCCGAGCGGTCCTTGAGCCGGCTCTTGTAGCGCTTGAGCCGCTTCTCGATCATCAGGAGCGCCTGGTCGGCGCTGGCATAGGCATCCGGCGCGTTCGAATCGGCCTCCAGCGTAATTCCCGTATCAAGATGCAGGGCACAGTCGGTGCGGAAGCCGAAGCCATCCTTGCTCAGGGTGATGTGGCCGGAATAGTTCCCGTCGAAATATTTACGCAGGACCTCGTCGGTCCGATCGGTCACGCGGCCGCGCAGGGCGTCGCCGACGCTGACGCTCTTTCCCGAGATTCTGAGGGTCATGTGATGCCTCGCTTGGTTTTAAGTGCCCAGCTTGGATCGGTCTCGATGGGGGATCGAGAGTAGCGCGATTTCGCGCCAGCGCAATCAGGCCGGCTCGGTGTTGCGGGAGCGATCGGGCATTGCGGTGGAGAGGACGTTACCAAGAGCGCTCTGCTTGTCACGGCGGCGTTGCACCGAAGAGGGAATGCGCATGGCTTCGCGGTACTTCGCGACCGTGCGGCGGGCAATATCAATTCCCGAGGCGCGTAAGCGTTCCACGATGGTGTCGTCCGACAGGATCGCCGACGGAGCTTCCGAATCGATCAGCTGCTTGATGTGGTGGCGCACGGCCTCGGCGGAATGCGCCTCGCCGCCGTCGGCGGAGGCGATCGAGGCCGTGAAGAAATATTTCAATTCGAATGTGCCGCGATTTGTCGCCATGTACTTGTTGGCGGTGACGCGCGACACGGTCGATTCATGCATCTGGATGGCGTCGGCAACGGCCTTCAGATTCAGCGGCCGCAGGTGCGCCACGCCATGGGTGAAGAAGCCGTCCTGCTGGCGCACGATCTCCGTCGCAACTTTCAGGATGGTGCGGGCGCGCTGATCGAGCGCGCGCACCAGCCAGGTCGCGTTCTGGAGCGCGTCGGTGAAATAGGACTTGTCGCCGTCCTTGCCGACCTTCTTCGAGAGTTGCGAATAGTAGGTCTGGTTGACCAGCACGCGCGGCAAGGTGTCGCTGTTGAGCTCGACATGCCAGCCGCCATCCGGGCCCGGGCGGACATAGACGTCGGGCACCATGGTCTGGAGCCGCGCCGAGCCGAACTTCATGCCGGGCTTGGGATTGAGGCGGCGGATCTCGCCGATCATGTCGGCGATGTCCTCGTCGTCGACGCCGCAGAGCTTGCGCAGCGAAGCGATGTCGCGCTTCGCGAGCAGATCGAGGTGCTCGACGAGGGCCTGCATCGCCGGGTCGTAGCGGTCGAGCTCGCGGAGCTGGATCGCCAGGCATTCGCTCAAATTGCGCGCGCAGACGCCGGGCGGATCGAATTTTTGCAGCACGGCAAGGACGTCCTCGACGTCGGCTTGCGATGCGCCAAGGCGCTCGGCGGCCTGGCCGAGATCCGGCGGCAGATAGCCGGCCTCGTCGACGAGGTCGATCAGGTACTGGCCGATCATGCGCTGCGCCGGGCCGGTGAAGGCGACCGAGAGCTGCTCGGCAAGATGGTCGCCGAGCGTGATCTCCGCGGCGACGAAGGCTTCGAGATTGTAGTCCTCGTCGCCGGAGGCCCCGCCGCCCCATTCGGTATAGGTGGTCGGCGCCGCATCCTGGGCGTTGCGCGCGGCGGCCTCGGCCGGTTCCTCGGAGAAGACGTTGTCCAGGCCCGTATCCAGGGTCTGCTCGATCTCGGCGCGGGTGCCGAGATCCTTGCTCATCCATTCTTCCTGGCCCGGCTCGAACGCCTCGCCCGGACCGCCACCCGGCTCGTCGTTGTGGCCACCGTCGGAGTCGCTGAACTGGCCGGTCTCGGCCGGGGCTTCACCCGCGGGCGGCTCGTCGTTGGCCCGCTCCAGCAGGGGGTTCCGCTCGAGTTCCTCTTCCACGAAGGTCGTGAGATCGAGGTTGGACAATTGCAGCAGCTTGATCGCCTGCATCAGCTGCGGCGTCATGACCAGCGACTGCGATTGCCGGAACTCTAATCTCTGCGTGAGCGCCATGAAGCAAGAACCGATCCCAAAAGTTGGTCCGATTTTTGCTTATCCTAGTCTTGGCGCGATGTACACGGCTTGACGAACGGGAAAAAAGGGCTAGAGGCGGAATTCCTCGCCAAGGTAAAGCCGGCGAACGTCGGGATCGGCGACGATCTCATCCGGGCTACCCTCGGTCAAGATTTCACCGGCATAGACGATATAGGCACGATCGGTCAGGCCGAGCGTCTCGCGCACATTGTGGTCGGTGATCAGCACGCCGATGCCGCGGTTGGTGAGATGGCGGACGAGGTCCTGAATGTCGCCGACCGCGATCGGATCGATGCCCGCGAAGGGCTCGTCGAGCAGCATGTAGTTCGGACGCGTCGCCAGCGCGCGCGCAATCTCGACGCGGCGGCGCTCGCCGCCTGACAGCGCGATCGACGGCGATTTCCGCAAGCGCGTGATGTTGAATTCGTCGAGCAGCGAGTCGAGCTGCTGCTCGCGCTTCTTGCGCGAGGGCTCGACCACTTCGAGCACGGCGCGGATATTCTGCTCGACGGTGAGGCCGCGAAAGATCGAGGCTTCCTGCGGCAGATAGCCGATGCCGAGCCGCGCGCGCTGATACATCGGCAGCTTGGTGACGTCGTGGCCGTCGAGCTCGATCGCGCCGCGATCGGGCTTGATCAGGCCGGTGATCATGTAGAACACGGTGGTCTTGCCGGCGCCGTTCGGGCCGAGCAGGCCGACCGCTTCGCCGCGGCGCACATAGATGCTGACGCCGCGCACCACCTGGCGGCTGCCGAAACTCTTTTCCACGCTATGCACAGCCAGGAAACCCGGCCGCTTCAGAAGCTGCGGTCCGCCGGCGCCGTTGGGCCTGCTGGCGGCCCTCACGGGATGCACCGCCTGGGCACGCGGCGGTTCGGTCTGGTAGTCGGCTTGGTAGTCGGCCTGGAAATGGTCGGGCGCGCGCATCTGGTCGCGCGCGATCGGCGATGCATCCCGCACCGGGCTGGGCACGAGACCGCCGACGCTGTCACCGAGGGCAGTGATGTCCTGGCGCGCAAATCCTGGCCGGCCGCGCTTGGCGGGGCGCCGACGGAACATGCTGAAGAGATCGACCATCCCGCCTTCTAGCCTTTCACGACAATCCTGCGCGATGATCCGCGCGTGATCCCGCGATCTGCCGCACCGGCCTTGCGATTCGCCGGCACAGCATGAGTGAAGGGATGTCTCATGCCCAGTGAAACACGCCCGAAAAGCGGCGAACCCCGCTTGGAAAGCCCTTCGCGCTAGATACAGCCTCGCCGGGCAAGCTTCAACCTCGGATCGGGAGAATCTGGCCCAAGCGATTGAAGTTACTTCAGGAATTTACTTTTGTTTGCCTGCGCCGGGCAATTGCAGAGGCGGCGCCGGAGCGGGCTTGCCCGGGCTCCCCGATCCGCAATCATTGCTGCCGCCCTGCGGCAGCAATGCCTGCACCCTGCCGCTGTCGGATTCCACCCGCGAGACGCCCGTGGTCATGTCGACCGCCAGACGGTCGCCGCGCAGCACGTTCCTGCACTGCGTGAGAACGACGCCGCCGAGCATGGTGATGAGGTTGGTTTTGGTGTCGAACACGGCGGTCTCGCCTGTTACCACCTGGTCCTTCTGGGTGACGACGACGTTGCCGCGCGCTTCCAGCCGCTTGATCGAGGAACTGCCGCCCGGCCCCGGCTGCGCCGACTGCATCGGCGCACCCTTGGTCCCCTTCGCCGCGGGCTGCGGCGCGGCCGGCTTGTCGCCGCCGCCGGAGTCGTAAAACACCACGAGCGTCTTCGAGGTCATGGTGGTGTCGCCCTGGATGACCTTCACATTGCCGGAGAAGGTCGCCTCCTTCTTCTTGTCGCGCATCTCGAGCGAGGCGGCTTCGATCTGGATCGGCTGGTCGCGGTTTTGCGAAAAGCCCTGCATTGCGTTGGGCACGCCTTGCATCGTGCTCTGCGCGACGGCCGCACCGGTTGCGACCAGCGCGACGGTGAGCGCGGCCACACCGAGAATGGCGCACCGCTTGTCTTCGTTGCGCGAAAAGAATCTCATCATGAAAATCACTTTGAATTGGCCGACTTGTTCTGAGGCGTGCGTGTCTTCACCGGCGGCGCGGGCTGCTCGGCCGGCGCAGGCTGGGCGGCAGCGGGATCGTCCAGCTTGTCCAGATGCATCACCACATTGCCCTCGAAGCGGATGACGTCGCCGCCTTCCGTGATCCGCAGCCGGTCGGCGGTCAGCGTTCCGTTGGTCAGCTTGACGTCGACATGCTCATCCGAGGAGACCGTTCCCTTGCCCATGTCGACGAAGGCCGAGTTCAGCCGCGCCTCATAGCCGGACGAGGTGCGCAGGAAGATATCCTTGTGCAGGTCGAGCTGCTGCTGCTTGTTGTCGAAGCGGCCGGTGCGCGCATCGAGCAGCAAAGTGGATTTGTCTTCCATCAGCACCTTTGCGCGCAAATCATTGAGATCGACATGATCGGGGTCGGTGATGTCCTGCGTCGCGGTCTTGGCCCAGAGCTCGTAGGGCCGCTGGTCCGGGGTGAAGCCGGACATATGCGGCGTTTCCATCGTGATCTTGGTGCCCGTCACCACGAGATTTCCGGAGTCGAGCTTCACGGGGATCTGGAAGGGATTGAGGAAAGTCGAGACGGCGACGATCGCGGCCATGGACGCAGCCACCGTCACCGGCACCGCGATGCGCAGAATCCGCACCAGGCGGCTGTGGCGCGCCGCGCTGGCAAACTTCGCCGCAAGCGCGGCGTCGTAGGTTGGATTCTGGGCCGAATTCACCTGAGCTCCCGAGGTGTCGCTCGTCTCGTCCGGTTGACGGGCGCACGCCATTGTATCCGGCGCCGCCTGAATATGCAGCCTGCGACAGGCCGCACGAAAGTGTCCGAAACGGGGCGGCAGCCCTAAGCTAACAGCGGCCCGAGGCCTCAGGAATGCGCGAAAATGTCCTCTTCCGCCCAGCCCTGGAGATCGAGCAGAGCGCGGGTCGGCAGGAAGTCGAAACAGGCTTTTGCCAGCGCGGTGCGGCCTTCCCGCACCAGCATGGCGTCGAGCCGCTCGCGCAGGGCATGAAGGTGCAGCACGTCGGAGGCGGCGTAGGCGAGCTGCGGCTCGGTCAGGCTGTCGGAACCCCAGTCGCTGGATTGCTGCTGCTTGGAGAGGTCGACATTGAGCACCTCGCGCACGAGGTCCTTGAGGCCATGCCGGTCGGTGTAGGTGCGGGTCAGGCGGGAGGCAATCTTGGTGCAATAAATCGGGCCGGTCATGACGCCAAACGTCTGGTACAGCACCGCGACGTCGAACCGCGCGAAGTGGAAGATCTTCGTGATCGCAGGATTGGCCAGCAGGGCCTTCAGGTTCGGCGCGTCGGTGTGGCCCTTGGGGATCTGCACCACGTCGGCGCTGCCGTCGCCGGGCGAGAGCTGCACCACGCAGAGCCGGTCGCGGTGCGGGTTCAGCCCCATGGTCTCGGTGTCGATCGCCACCGCTCCGGTGTAGCGGGACAGGTCGGGCAGGTCGCCGCGATGCAGGCGTACGGTCATGGCGTTTCAAAACCTCAATCGAATTGGTCGGTCGGCATCATAAGCTAATCGGGTTGCCCGCGATGTAGCCACTGGCGGCGGGCCGCGCAAGCGGCAGCTGTGCCCGCCGGGGCGCGGTCAGATCGCCGCCAGCATGATGCAGATCATCGCCGCCACCGTCGTGCGGCTGGCACCATCGCGAAAAGTGTAGAGAATCGGGTCGTCGGGCATCTCGCGGCGATGCGCCATCATCAGGGCGCGGCCGAACCAGTAGAGCAGCAGCGGATTGAGCAGCCATAACATCCAGGGACGGCTGTAGAGCGGCGTCACCGCGGAGGAGGAGACGTAGAGCGAGAACACGGTCACCGCGTTCATGGCGCTCGCCGCCGCCATCGCGCCGATGATGTGCAGGTCGGTGATCCTGTAATCGCGGTTGGAGGGATCGGCGAGGCCGGCGCTCTCGCGCATGCTGAGCTCGCTGAAGCGCTTGATCAGCGCCAGCGAGGTGAACACGAACAGCGAGAAGATCAAGAGCCATTCCGACAGCACCACGCCGACGCCGACCGCGCCGGCGATGATGCGTAGCGTGTAGAGGCCGGCGAGTGTCACGACGTCGACCAGCATCTTGCGCTTGAGCACGAGCGAATAGGCGATCGTGGTGGCGAGATAGCCACCGAGCACGCCGAGGAACAGAGGCGAGATGCAGAGGCTGGCGGCAACCGCGAGCAGCCACAGCGCGGGAATCGCAAGCAGCGCCGAGGACATCGGCAGTCGACCTGCCGCCAGCGCGCGATGGCGCTTGGTCGGATGCTGCCGGTCGGCTGAGAGATCGAGCAGATCGTTCATCAGGTAGGCACCCGACGCGCAGGCCGAGAACGCGAGGAACGCCAGCAACGCGTAGCCGAGCGTCGCAAGATTCATCTGATGCGCCGTGATCGCCGGCACGAACACCAGCGTGTTCTTGGCGTATTGATAGACGCGCAGCGCCTGCGCCCAGGTTTTGAGGCTGGCACGGCTGCTGCCGCGCGTCTCGATGCGCTCCATGGAGGCGCGGTCGAACGGCAGCCGGTCAGGCGCCGCGAGATCGGCCGGCGCAACGACGCCATCGAACCCGAGATGCGCGGCAATGCCCGCCGCGTGATGCGCAAACCGGCCGGCCACCAGATAAATCTTGTCGCCCCGCGCCCGCGCCGCCAGGGCCTGGTTCAGCACGTCGGCATCATAGGGCAGATGGGCGTAGTCGAGCTCGGCCTGCGCCAGGATATCCGTGAGCGCCGCCATGCCCGGGCGTCCACCCGCGCCGAAGCGGGCCAGCATCCGGCCGGGGCTGGAGAACAGCGCTTCCAGCAGCAGCTCGGAACGGAGCAGGGCGCCTTCGAGATCGATGACAAGCGTCCGCGCCGCGGCGGGAACCGCCGACGGTGTGGGGACGCCCGAATCGTAGTGCCAGGCAGGCTGCTCCATCCGAAAACGCTCTGACTTGCCGCAACATGACCGGCCCTGAGGCCGGGGAGCAGGGAAATGGACGGCCGAGAGCCTAGGGGGCATTCGCTAAGGGCGACTTAACCGGGGGGAGAAGGGCCGGCGCCCCTGGGGGATGCCGGGTCCAGGCCATGCACCCTGCTGTTGCATGGATCCCACAACCCGGCGCCAGCTTCATGTTCCGGCGGGGCTTTTGCCGCGCGCCCCGTGAAAATCCTCCCGGCCGACCCCATCTGCGAGTTTTCGCGCGCTCGCCCGCCGCCCACAATGAAATCAGGTGTCATGACCGAACAGACGCTCGCTGCGCCTATCGACGACCAACAGGAACGCCAGCGCGGCTTTACGCGCTACCAGGCGCTCCTGATCGCACTGCTCGCGTTCACGCAGTTCACGATCATTCTCGATTTCATCATCATGTCGCCGCTCGGCGCCATCCTGATGCCGGCGCTCGACATCACGGCCGGGCAATTCGGCGTCGCGGTGTCGGCCTACGCGTTCAGCGCGGGACTGTCGGGGATCCTGGCCGCGGGCTTTGCCGATCGCTTCGACCGCAAGCGCCTGCTGCTGTTCTTCTATGTCGGCTTCACGCTCGGGACCCTGCTCTGTGCCGCCGCGCAGACCTACCACGTGCTGCTGCTCGGCAGGATCGTGACCGGATTGTTCGGCGGCGTGATCGGCTCGGTCGTGCTGGCCATCATCACCGATTTGTTCGCGCTGCACCTGCGCGGCCGCGTGATGGGCTTCGTCCAGACGGCGTTCGCCGCGAGCCAGGTGCTCGGCATTCCCGCGGGGCTGTTTCTCGCCAATCACTGGAACTGGCATGTCTGCTTCGTTGCGATCGTCGGCTTGTCGATCGTCGCGATCGCCGTCATCGCCTTCGCGATGGAGCCGGTCGACGCGCATCTGAAACTGAAGCAGGACAGAAACCCGTTCCGCCATCTGATCGCGACCATCGGACAGCCGCGCTATACGCTGGCCTTCGCCGTCACGACGTTGCTGGCGACGGGCGGGTACATGCTGATGCCGTTCTCCAGCGCCTTCACCGTGCATAATCTCGGCATCGACATCCTGCATCTGCCGACGATCTATCTCGTCTCCGGCCTGTTCAGCATCGTCACGGGACCGCTGGTCGGCAGGGCGAGCGACGCGTTCGGCAAGTACCCGACCTTCGTCTTCGGCAGCGTGGTGTCTGTCATCATGGTGCTGATCTACACCCATCTCGGCCACGTCTCGCTCGCGACCGCGATCCTCGTCAACGTGCTGATGTTCGTCGGCATCTTCTCGCGCATGATCCCGTCGCAGGCGCTGATGTCGGCGATCCCCGACCCCAGCCAGCGCGGCTCGTTCAGTGCGGTCAGCGCGTCGCTTCAGCAACTCTCCGGTGGGCTCGGTTCGGTCCTCGCCGCCGCCATCATCGCGCAACAACCGGATGGTTCGCTGCTCCATTTCGACCGGATCGGCTACGTCGTGGTCGCGTCGGCAATCGTCTCGCTGGTCGCGATGTACTTTGTGCAGAAGGCTGTGGCAGAGCGGACCGGGAGACGGGTGGTCTGAGGGCTCGACTTGAAAAAGCCCGCTATGCCCGCCCGCCGGCCAGCCTTTCAAGCTGGTCGTGAAGCTGCGCAGGAAGATACGGCTTGGGGATGAACCTCGCCCCGAGTGGGATGTCATCCGCTGCCGGGCTGAGTTGGCCGGACGTAATGAGGAGCCGCACGGGCGGCCATCGGTCTCTGATCACCGCCGCCAGCCGAAGGCCATCCATCGAGCCCGGCATCTGGATGTCGGTAAAGACGACGGTGATCGCCGGTTCCGTCTCCAGCAGATTGACAGCCTCGTCCGCGTCGGCCGCCTCGAAGACATCGAAGCCCATATCCCGCACCATGTCAGCCGCGTTCACGCGGATGAGGAAGTCATCTTCCACGATGAGGATCACGTCCCTATGCTGGCTGAGATTGGACACTTATGCTCCGGCATAACCGAGCATAAGGTTTGAACGGCTTCTTTGTTCCACAGAACGTCTTGCAAAGGATCGCGTTTGTTAGAGCAGGGCGTTAGGGTTCACCATGGCAATTGACATCAAGGCGGACGTGGATGCCGTCCAGCAGATTGGGGCAGTTCCCAAAGTTCTGGATTTGGCCGCACGCATAACGGGCATGGGCTTCGTCGCCATAGCGCGCGTAACTTCAGATCAATGGATTTGCTGCGCCGTTCGGGACAGCATCGCCTTTGGCCTTGAGCCGGGCGGAGAACTGCGTGTCGAGACGACCATCTGCAACGAGATCCGGCAGCACGGCAACACGGTCGTCATCAACGATGTGCAGACGGACAGCGACTTCTGCAATCATCCGACACCGGCCATGTATGGATTTCGCAGCTACATCTCAGCTCCCATCGTCCTGATCGACGGAGCCGTCTGGGGAACATTGTGCGCCATCGACCCCACGCCTCGACAACTTCGTACGCCTGAAATCCTCGACACGTTTCAGCTGTTGGCCGAACTGATCGCTGCACAGCTCGAACTCAATCAACGTCTGGAGCGGAGTCAGGCCGATCTCATCGACGAGCGAAAAACGGCAGAGCTTCGCGAGCAGTTCATCGGCGTATTGGGGCACGATCTTCGTAATCCCCTCGCAGCCGTCGATGCAGGCATGCGCGTGCTGCTGAAGAACCTCGACACCGGGCGGGCGCCCGAAATCGCGCTCGGCGTTCAAAAAGCCGTCTATCGCATGGCCGGCATCGTCGAAAACGTCATGGACTTCGCGCGAGGCCGACTTGGCGGAGGCCTTACGATCAAGCGAGATGCGACGCTGCCTTTGGCGCCGGTGCTGGAGCAAATCATCGCGGAGTTCAGGACGGCTTGGCCGACCGTGACGATCAGTTCATCGGTCCAAATCGAAGAGCCCATCAGCTGCGATCGGAGCAAGATGGGCCAACTTTTCTCGAACCTGCTCGGGAATGCAATTACGTACGGTGACCAGAGTAGGCCGATCCACGTCGTAGCCAGAACCTTGGACGGAACGTTCGATCTGACGGTGTCCAACGAAGGCCCGCCAATCTCCGAAAAGGCGCTGGCAAACCTCTTCAAGCCATACACGCGAGGCGACCGGCCCAGTCAGCAGGGTCTGGGACTTGGTCTTTACATCGCTTCGCAAATCGCCCAGGCCCATGGCGGCAAATTGAGTGCGATATCGACCGGACGCGAAACGACCTTCTCTTTCGAGATGCCGATCTAAGCGGGCCGGGAGCAAGATCGTCTGGAGCCAGGTTATTGCTTTACGCTGGCCGGGAAAATGAGCGACTGATCATCGATCTCCTGATCCGGGAGCTGATGGACGCCCGCCATGGCGTGCAGCTCGACCAAGGGCGGCATGGCCGCTGCGGATAGCTCTATCGAGCGAGGTTGCGTCCTGAAGATCAGGGCAGAAGCGGCGATCAGAGCTGCAACGACGAAACAAGCGATCAGCGACCGGCGCATATGGCGTCTCCCACGTCTATGTGGAGAACAGAAAGCTTAACAAACAATAATGACCGCTAAACGCGGGCGCTCGACTCAGCGAACGCCGTTGTGGCGGACTCCTGCACGAAATGATCAAGGATGCCGGCGGCACCAAGTGCGACGACGGCGGCGAACAGACAGGCAATTATGAAAACGCGCATTCTGTTGATCCCTACCCCTGCAACCTAGCACGCTTCCAAACGGATTTGTGCAGCGGCCGTACAAAACGCTGTGTTCAACCTGGAAGTGCGAAGGCCTCCGCCTCGATATCGATGAACGTCCGTCCGAGCGCGCCGACCGCCGCATAGAAGTCCGCCGAACTGGCCCGCTCGAGATCAACGAAAAAGCGCCTCATCCAGCGTGAAACATGCTGATCAAAGAAAATGCGCTCGGCATCCGCTGGCGCTGGAATGCTCCCGCCGGCGAAGCCTGCCATGATCTCACAGAGAAATCCCGCGTGATCTTCGGGCTCCGTACGTTCCGGAGCCGCTTCGAGGCCGAGACCCTCGAGAGTTTCCCGCAACCGCGCGAGTGGACGGCCATACAGGGTATCGGACAGGTAGTGTGACGCATAAGGCAGCAGCGCCCCCTTGCCCAACCCTGCAAAGAGGGCGAAGAACTCGCTCGATGCGGCCTGCTCATTGGTCCGGCGCGCTGCATCCGCCAGCGCCATGTGCGCCTTGCCCATCGCACTCGCATCGCTGTGCAATGCAGAGATCCGGCGCAGCAGCTGCGCGTCCGGGCTGCGCGTCAGCAACGTCGCCAACAGGGCATATTCCTGCGCCCGGGCGAGGTCGAATTCATCGACGATACGCACTGAAGCGATTGTTGAAGTTGGATCCATCATTGTTCGATCGCGCAAGACATATGATCCTGCCGGTTGCTAGCGGGGCAATGCGCTGCCATGACGTCGTGCTCGCTGGGAGGGCGGCTCTCCGGCAGCAGGACTGACGGACTGCATGCTCTCATTCCGGTCCTGGTCCGGTCGTGCCGTGGCATCATCGGGCAGCGATTGAGCTGCCACTATCGTCGGTTCGAGAATGGGCTGTTCGGCATCGGGCCGCCCTTGCGGAATGAGCTCGGTTGGCGGCGGCACGTCCGCAAGCGCGTCACCCACCTGCTCCAGCCCCTTCGACATCTGCGCAACGAGATCGGCGACGTTGTCCGCCGGATCGAGCGGGCCAAATCCTGGAATTGCGTTGGGATCGTTGAAATCCCACTGGTTCTCCGCAATCCCGATGAAGTCGCGGATCGCAGGGTCGGCCGCCCAGGCACGGCGCAATGCCAGGCGCGTCAGTTCGGCCGGAACGCCCGTCTGCAGGAACGCCGCAATGTCGGTGTGAGCGGTGATCGATTCGATCGACGGCAAACTGGCGAGATCGAAAGGCCGGTCTGTCTCGTCATTCGCTACGGACGGCTCGGCAGCCTGCTCTTTGTCGGCCGGGGCAAGTTCAGCGTTTTGGCTTTTCGAGGCTTGCTTGAGCCGCGCCCAGCGAACGAAGACGTTAGTCTCTGACATCGATCTCTCTCATGCCGCTGCTAACGATTGCGCTGCCGTTTGACGAATGGTCGTTCGACATGATGCTCGGCGATGAACCGGCCGACGATCTCGGAGATGCCTGGTGGCATCGGCACGGCTTCGACCAGATTGCTGCCTGCATCGGTAAACGCCTCGCCCTCCGCCGGATCGGCCGTGACCGCGAGCAGCTCGTAGGGCGGCTCGGAGCCGGTCGGACGCAAATTGACCCACAGCGTGGGCGAGCCTGACGTGAGATTTTCGCGATAGTTGGTGGTTTCGGTCCGGTGCAGCTCGATCACGGCATCACCGGCGTAGAACAACGTGACCTCGCCTTCGCCACCAATCGGAGTCCACGGCTTCGCAGTCGGCTCTCCCGCGAATACCGAGACGGGCCGCCACAGAAAATCGGCCCACGCACTCTTCGCCTTGCGCCGCTCGATTGCGACACCGACAGCAATGCGTGCAAGACTTGTCGATATCAATGTGCCCTCTCGAGATCGAGATGTGGTTCCCGCTTCCGAAGCCAATCCTGCGAAGCTGCGCTCGCGCCCGGCGAGAGCGATAATCGTGCGCTCATGATACGGGCGTCGTCTTTTCCGATACGCGGAGTATATACTTCGGGGGTGAACGGGCCAGTAGGTGGCCGCTCTATTTTGGGAGCCGCGAGATATTGTGACCGTCATATCTGATACCGGCAGGCGCCACCTGATCTGCTCGTGCGAAGGGACGATGCCGCTCGATGCAGACGCAATTCGCCGCGGCTGCCGCGGTGAAGTGACGGCAGCGACGCAGCTCTGCGGCGCCGAACTCGGCCGATTCAAGGCTGTCGCCGCCGAAGATGGTCCGCTCACGGTGGCCTGCACGCAGCAGGCGGCGTTGTTTTCGCAGGTTGCTTCCGAAAATAATCGTGCGAATTCGATACAGTTTGCCAACATCCGCGAGACCGCCGGATGGTCCGGCGATGCCGACCGCGCGGGACCGAAGATGGCCGCGCTGCTGGCCGCCGCGGCCGAAGTCGCCGCACCCGCGCCGATGGTCCAGTTGGAAAGCAGCGGGGTCATCCTGATCTACGGCCGCGACGAGGCCGCGATCGAGGCTGGCGACTTGCTGAAGGAACATCTCGACGTCACCGTGCTGATTGCGCCACCAGCCGCGATCGCACCGCCACGTAGCGCCGACTATCCGATTGCCAAAGGCCGGATAACGAGTGTCAAAGGACATCTGGGCGCGTTCGATGTGGTGGTCGACGATTTCGCCGAAGCCGCACCGTCCTCACGTCGCGCCCTGACGTTCGGCTCGTCACGCAACAACGCCCGTTCGAGCTGCGACATCGTCCTCGACTTGACCGGCGGGCCTGCGCTGGTTCCTGCCGACTTGCGCGACGGCTATCTGCGCGCGGATCCCGGCAGTCCCGCAGCAATCCTCCAGGCCGTGCTGAAAGCGCGCGACCTCGTCGGGACCTTCGAGAAGCCGCGCTACATCACCTTCGACGCCGGGCTTTGCGCACATTCGCGCTCGAAGCGGACCGGCTGCACCCGCTGTCTCGATTCCTGTCCGGCCGGCGCGATCACACCTGCCGGCAACCATGTGGCGATCGACGCCAACATCTGCGCGGGCTGCGGCCAATGCGCGACGGCCTGTCCCACCGGCGCCGCGTCCTATGCGCTGCCGGCGGAAGACGCGCTGGTCAGAAAGCTGCGTGCCATGCTGCTCGCATACCGTCAGGCGGGCGGCGAGCGGGCCGTTGTCCTCGTCCATGACGAAAGCAACGGCGCGCCGCTGATCGACGCGCTGTCGCGGTTCGGCGACGGCTTGCCCGCGAACGTGCTGCCGTTCGCGGTCAACGAGGTCACGCAAATCGGGTTGGAGAGCATCATCGCGGCTTTTGCCTATGGCGTGTCGGCGGTGCATTTCCTGCTACGGGCCAAGCCGCGCCACGACGTCTCCGGATTGACGCGGACGATCGCGCTCGCCGATCCGATCCTTGCCGGACTCGGCTTCGGCCCGGCCCGGCTTTCCGTCATCGCGACCGACGATCCGGACGGTCTGATCGAAGCGCTCCGTACCGCGCCGGCCGACGCCCCCACTCCGCGCCCTGCGAGCTTCCGCGCCGTGGGCGGCAAGCGCGACGTGCTGCGTTTTGCGCTGGCCGAACTGCACCGCGCGGCGCCTGCACCCGTCGATGTCGTTCCGTTGCCCGAAGGCGCGCCGTTCGGGGCCGTCGAGATCGATGCTGCCGGCTGCACGCTTTGCCTGTCCTGCGTATCGGTCTGTCCGACGAGTGCCCTGCGCGACGACCCCGAGCGCCCGGCATTGCGTTTTGTCGAAGACTCCTGCGTCCAGTGCGGCCTGTGCCGGACGACGTGCCCGGAAAACGTCATCACCCTGGTTCCGCAGATCGACTTCCGCGCCAGCCGCGCGCCAACCCGGGTTCTCAAGGAAGAGGAGCCGTTTTGCTGTATCCGCTGCGGTAAGCCGTTCGGCGTCAAGAGCAGCATCGAGCGTGTGGTCGCGAAGCTCGAAGGCCAGCACTGGATGTATTCGGGCTCGGCGCAGCGGCTCGACGCCGTCAAGATGTGCGGCGACTGCCGCGTCGGCTTCGTCGCCGAACAAGGTTTTGAATCTTATGGCGCGCAGAGCCCGACCGTCCGCACCACCGACGATTACCTGCGTGACCGGGACGGGAAGCGAGACCCGGACGGCCGCTCCAACTGAATTGCCCGGTTCAGGTTGGTCCGAGCGCCATCGCGCTATTCAGCCG
This sequence comes from Bradyrhizobium sp. 482_C4_N1_8, assembly GCF_052075965.1. Taxonomy (NCBI): domain Bacteria; kingdom Pseudomonadati; phylum Pseudomonadota; class Alphaproteobacteria; order Hyphomicrobiales; family Nitrobacteraceae; genus Bradyrhizobium; species Bradyrhizobium sp. 482_C4_N1_8. The sequence continues at coordinate 160,268 of NZ_CP197231.1, forward strand.
GCGTGGCCGAGGGTTGCCGGCCTTCCGCTTCGAGCTTTTCGGCGAGCCAGCGGTCGTGATGCTCTCTCGCCCAATTGATATCGACCTCGCCGGTACCCATGGCTTCGAATGCGCCTTCCATGCCGAGCGTGCCGATATAGATGTGTCCCAGGATCAGCGCGATGAAAAGGATCGCGATGACGGCGTGGGCGACCTGGGCGATCTGCATGTCGGCAATGTTAGTGCCGTAGAAGGGAAACAGCAGCACGAATCCCGATGCGGAGACCAGGAGGCCGGCCGCGACCGACAGCCAATAGACCATTTTCTCACCGAGATTGAAGCGGCCTGCAGGCGCATGCTTCGACTTGATGAAGCCGCCACCCTGCTTGACCCAGTCAATATCGACTCGCTTGAACAGATTGTCCCTGAAGAAAAGCACCGTGATCAGAACGAGGCCCGCCACGAAGGCGAAGCTCGTGAAATTGTGCACGTACTTGGCGACCTGGGAGATGTCGGAGAACAGATCCGGGCCGACCAGCGGCCGCAGCAGGACCTTGCCGAAGGTGATGTTCAGGCCGGTCAATCCGAGCAGCACGAACGAAACCGCTGTCAGCCAATGCGCGAACCGCTCGAAAGCCTTGAAGCGGACAATCTTCTGGCCGGAGCGCCCCGCTTCGATGCGAAGCCGGCCCATGATCAGATAGGCAAGCGCGAGCACGGCAAGCATGCCGACGATCACCACCGCCCCACCCCAGTGCAGCAGGACCTCGTGGAAATAATCCCAGGTCCGTCCCGCCGGCTGCATCAGCACGCTGGCTTTGACATCTGGAATGTCGATCCGGCCCTGGATGCGCGGCGCCTGCTCGAGAAGCGTCTTCTGATTGGCCACACTGGCGGTCGGATTGGGCGCCCCGTCGGGACCGAGCTTCTGGGCGAGCACCGGGGCTGTCGTGAGACCGAACAGCATCAACAACAGCGCTACGAAGCGAATGCGTGCGAAAGCCGTCATGACGGATACCCAATCTTCGTCCCTAATCGTCGCGGTAAACGCAGGTCCCCTTACGACTTGACGTCCTCGTGATAGGCGGTTGTCCAGCCCCAGGCTCCGGAACCATAGCCGCGCTTCTCGACGCGCTCCTCGTAGATCTGGGCGATGATGTCGCCATCGCCTGCGAGCAGTGATTTGGTCGAGCACATCTCGGCGCACAACGGCAGCTTGCCTTCGCCGAACCGGTTCGAGCCGTATTTCGCATATTCTTCAGCGCTGCCCGGTGCCTCCGGACCGCCGCCGCCCGCGCAATAGGTGCACTTGTCCATCTTGCCGCGCGAGCCGAAATTCCCGACCTGGGGATATTGCGGCGCTCCGAACGGGCAGGCGTAGAAGCAATAGCCGCAGCCGATGCACAGATCCTTGTCGTGCAGGACGATACCGTCTTCGGTCGGATAGATGCACTTGACCGGACACACCGACGCGCAAGGCGCATCGGTACAGTGCATGCAGGCCATCGACACCGACCGCTCGCCGGGCTTGCCGTCATTGATCGTGACGACGCGCCGCCGATTGATGCCCCAAGGCACTTCGTTCTCGTTCTTGCAGGCGGTCACACAGGCATTGCAGTCGATGCAACGGTCCGCATCGCACAGGAATTTCATGCGTGCCATTGGTCTAACCTCTCATGCGGCCCTGATCTGACACAGCGTGGCTTTCGGCTCCTGCATGCCGGTGGCAGGATCATAGCCATAGGTCGTCAGCGTGTTGTTGCTCTCGCCGAGCACGATGGGATCGGCCCCCGTTGGATATTTCGCCCGAAGGTCGGTTCCCTCGTACCAGCCGGCGAAATGGAACGGCATCCAGGCAACGCCCTTGCCGACGCGTTCAGTCACCTGCGCCTTCATCCGGGCCCGCGAGCTGTTCTCTGCACCGGTCACCCAAACCCAGCCGCCATCGACGATGCCGCGCTCGGCTGCGTCCGCCGGGTTGATCTCGACGTACATGTGCTGCTTCAGTTCGGCGAGCCATCTGTTGGACCGCGTTTCCTCGCCACCGCCTTCGTATTCAACCAGACGGCCCGAGCTCAGGATCAGCGGGAACTGCTTCGAGATCGCGCGATCGACGGCCGCCTTCTGCACGGAGAAGCCGATATTGGGCACGCGGAATTGCTTCGCGTCCGGCAAGGTCGGATAGTCGGCGACGAGGTCGGGACGCGGCGTGTAGATCGGCTCGCGATGCACCGGAACCGGATCGGGAAGATTCCACGCAATCATGCGTGCCTTGGCGTTTCCGTAAGGCGAACACCCGTGTTCGATCGCGACCCGCTGGATGCCGCCGGAAAGATCGGTCGACCATGACACCTTGTCGGGATCGGCCGGATTGATGCGCTCGATCACCTCGCGTTCTTGCGTCGTGAGGTCCTTGTCCCAGCCGAGTTTCTTCAGCACGCCAAGGGTGAACTCGGGATAACCGTCCTTGATCTCCGAACCAACGGAGTACGAGCCTTCGGCAAGAAGATTATCGTGATCTTCCCGCTCCACCTCCTGCCCGTTCTCCATCACCTTGCGCTTCACGACGCGCTCGACTCCGAACCGCGCGCGGAAGGTACCGCCGCCCTCCTTCACCGGAAGGTTGGTATTGTAGAGGATCGGCGTGCCCGGATGCCTGTACTCGGGCGTGCCCCAGCACGGCCATGGCAGGCCGTAATAATCTCCACCAACCTCCGGATCATCCTTCGGCGCCCGCAGCGTCACCAGGTCGAACTTATGCTGGTTTCTCATGTGGGCCTTGAGCCGCTCCGGCGACTGGCCGCAATAGCCCGTCGACCAGCCGCCGCGGTTGATCTCGCGCAGGATGTCCTCCGCCGAGACCGCGCCGTTCTCGACCTTGATGTTCTTGAACATCAGGTCGGCAAATCCGAATTTGCGGGCGAACAGGTACATGGTGTCGTAGTCGTTCTTCGATTCGAAGACCGGATCGACGATCTTTTCGCCCCATTGCAGGGAGCGGTTGGAGTTGGTGCGCGAACCTTCCATCTCGAAGCTCGTGCAGGCCGGCAGGAGGTAAGTGCCGTTCTTGCGCTCCGACAGCACCGACCATGCGGTCGGATAGGGATCGCAGACCACCAGCAACTCCAGCTTCTCGATGCCCTTCACCGCTTCCGGCATCCGCGTGATGGTGTTGACGCCATGGCCCATGATGAACATGGCCTGCACCGGATTGGGCTGGCTGATCTGATTCTTCGGGAGCAGGGTTGCGTCGAACCAGCGCGTGCTGGGAATGCCAGGCGTTTCCATCAGCTTCTTGTCGGGGAAGCGCGACTTCATCCAGTCGTAGTCGACCTCCCATACCCGGCACCAATGCCGCCAGGCCTCCTCGGCAAGACCGTAGTACAGCGGCAGCGAGGTGACATCGAGACCGAGATCGGTTGCACCCTGCACGTTGGTGTGGCCGCGGAAAATGTTGGCGCCTGCGCCGGGCAGCCCCATGTTGCCGGTGGCGAGCAGCAACAGGCAGCTGGCGCGGACATTGGCGGTGCCGGTGGTGAACTGGGTCTGCCCCATCGCCCAGATCAGGGTGGACGGCTTCTGTTTGGCGAACAGTTCGGCGACGTGCTTGACCTGCGCCTCCGGCAGGCCGGTCACGCGCTCGACCTCCTTGGGCGGCCACTTCGCAACCTGCTTCCGGACCTCATCCAGGCCATAGACGCGCTGAGCGAGGAATTCCTTGTCCTCCCAGCCATTCTCGAAAATGTGCCACAGCATGCCGTAGATCGTGGCGATATGCGTGCCGGGGCGAACCCGGACATATTCGGTCGCGTGCGCAGCGGTCCGCGTCATCCGGGGATCGACCACGATCATGTTGGCGCGGTTGAGCTCCTTGCCTTCAAGAATGTGCTGCAGCGAAACCGGATGGGCCTCGGCCGGATTGCCACCCATCAGCAGGATGGTCTTGGCGTTGCGGATGTCGTTGTAGCTGTTGGTCATCGCGCCGTAGCCCCAGGTATTGGCTACACCGGTGACCGTCGTGGAGTGGCAGATCCGCGCCTGATGATCGGAATTATTGGTGCCCCAAAACGCCGCAAGCTTGCGATTGAGATAAGCGGCCTCGTTGGTGAACTTGGCGGAGCCAAGCCAATAGACCGAGTCGGGCCCCGCCTTCTGGCGGATATCCAGCAGCTTGTCGCCGATCTCGTCGATCGCCGTCTCCCAGGAGATGCGCGTCCACTGTCCGTTGACGAGCTTTACGGGGTAACGCAGGCGTCGTTCGTTCAACACGTCGTCGCGAACTGCCGCACCCTTGCAGCAATGCGAGCCGCGATTAATCGGACTGTCGTAGTCGGGCTCCTGCCCGATCCATACGCCGTTGGCGACCTTGGCGATCACCGAGCAACCGACCGAGCAGTGCGTGCAGACGTTCTTGCGGGTCGTGACCGTTGCGCCGACGGGTGGCGGCGGACCGGCTTCGGCCTTGCGCACGCTGTGCAGCGCGATCTCACCCACCGCGGCCAACGCGCCAGCCGTGACTCCCGAGCGCTTCAGGAACGTCCGCCGGTCCAGTTTCGCCGATGCTTCGTCGGCCGCCGCATCGAAAAGCCTGGCACGCTCCGGACGACGTTCGGACTTCCTGATCAGCACGGAAGTCTCCTATCGAGCGGGATAGCTGTTGACGCGGTAGAAATTCCTGACTTCCCGGGAGTCAGGTCGATAGCGAGCCTTCCGCTTCTGATCGAGATCAACGGGCTTTGCGGAAGCCGCTGCCGGCAACAATTGGCCGGCACCCAACGCACCGGCACCGACAATCGTCAGCCGAAGCAAGTCACGTCGAAGAAGCTTTGGCGCTTGATCATTCTTCAACGAAGCACACTCCCTGTCGGGGTCAGGCCTTCCCGAAGGCTATCCGAGTTTTGCGCCGGACATCAATCACAGACCTGCGTTGCATAATCTGCAGGAGCAGCCGTGCACGCAGCTTTGCTGCTCGTGTTACCGCAACAAGCGGTCAATCGCCGTCAACATCATTGTTATCAGCCGTTCGGCTCCGCAGATTGTCGTGCGAATTGGAAACGCCGAAACATCGAGCAGATGATTGCCGGACGGGTGACGTCACACGCGTCGCGAGTGACGGACTCGCGATCGATACGAATGATACGTCGACATCGTGAGCGATCGCGGAAATCCGCGTCGGGTCGGCGGGGCCGCGCCCCTTCGTTGCGCGTTTGAGATCACGCAACACAAGGATGCGATTTATCTATCTGGAAATGCTGGGTATCCAGAAAAAGCTGGCGCCCCGGAAAGGACTCGAACCTTCACGGCCGCGAAGGCACCTGAAGCCAGAGCGTCTACCAATTCCACCCACCTGCGCGCCGTTTGGGGCACGGAGGCGGTTACCATGGTTCGGTGACGCGCTTGGCGCAGGACGATGCGCCTCTCTGGCAGCGTCAGAAGTCAACCGTCATTGATAACCACAACGTACGCGGCATGCCGCTGATCACATAACCGGTCGGATTGCCGATCCAATAGCGTTTGTCGAAGAGGTTGGTGAGAGAAGCACGGAACGTGGTGGGTCGTCCCGCCAGTTGGGTTGCGTAACGTGCACCAATGTCGAACGTCATCCAGGCCGGAACACTTTGGATGTTGTCAGCACTGACATAGGCCTGGCTGGTGTAGATGGTACGCGCCGTCGTAGTCAGCCCGGGCAGGAACGGAGTGTCCCACTCGACACCGAGATTGCTCTGCCATTCCGGAGCGCCGATGGCACGGTTGCCATCATGGAGGTGCCCTTCAGTCTTTGTCAGCCGCGCGTCGAGGTAAGTCACCCCTCCCAGGACGCGGATCCCGGGCCCGACTTCACCGAACGTATTGAACTCGATGCCCCGGTTCCTTTGCTCACCATCGAGACTGAAGATCCTGGTAACCGGATCGGTCGCGCCGCTCGGCAGGCTGATCTGGAATGCCGCGAGGCTCGCGCCGAAGCCTCCGAGATCAAGCTTGGTTCCGACTTCATACTGCTTTGTCTTGAAGGGCGCGAACACCGCATTGGTGTTGGCGGCGCCGGACGGCGGCGTTGGTCCAGGCGTGAGGCCTTCGATGTAGTTGGCGTAGAAGGACAGCTCCTTGATCGGCCGAACCACCAGCGCCACGGAAGGCGACGTGGCGCTCTGATCGTAGTGGGTCGCTTCCAGGCCGCTCACGGGGGCATAGCTGTTCGCGATAACCTGCTGCTGTCGCGCTCCGACGATCACCTGAAGCATCCCGTTCATCATCGAGAGCGTATCGGCGACGCCGACACTTCTCAGACCAAGGAAGGCCGACTTCCCCTCAGGGAATGAAGACAGCGGGGTGCCCGGACTCGCCAGCAGGTTCGGCGTGTAGATGTTGGTAAGATAGTTTCCGTAATTGGTCTGACCGAGCCAGTCAGTGCGGTTCAAGGCACTGCCGCTGACAACGACCTCATGACCGACCGGACCTGTGTCGAAACGCGCCCGCACGCCGGCTTCGCCCGATACGCCGTCGTTTTTGCCGGTCTGGAAGCGAGAGGTCGAGAGGGCATCGCCTGCCGTGTTTAGAATGGTGGCGCCGGGGGCTTCCTGCTTGTCGAAGGTGAATTGGTTGGCGCCGATTGCGCCGAACACGGTGACATTATTCGACACATCATATTCGGCGCGCGTAAGCCCGGTGAGGCTCTTCGCGCGGGCATAGTCGAACGGCTGGGCGAGGTTGATGCGGGGGTCCGGAGCGTTCGGCACCGCGATGCCAGTGACGGGCGTGTAGCCGCGAGCTGCCGCTTTCATCCAGTCGTCCTGATAGATGACATCGGCGGACCACCTGAAGCGCTCGCCCCGATAGTCAACGCCAAGCGAACCGACTCCGTCGCGTACCGACTGACGGTCGATCGTCGTATTGCCGCCATCGATCCCGCCGTTGAAACGAACGCCCCATTCCCGCTGCTCGCCGTAACGGCGCGCCACGTCGATCTCCGTGCCAAACCGCGCATTCGAGATGTAGCCGGCAGTCAGACGCGTCAGGTCCTCGTTTGCCCGTTTGGTCACGACATTGACGCTGCCGCCGATGCTGCCGGACGGAGCCATGCCATTGAGGAACGCCCCGGGTCCCTTGAGCAGCTCGATGCGCTCGATCGGCGCAGGGTTGATCCGGTAAGCCGGCACGAGGCCGTACAGCCCATTCAGCGCGATCTCGCTGTTCTCGACCCGGAAGCCGCGAATGGTCAGCGCGTCATAGCGATTGCTGCTACCGATCGCCGCCCGTACCGACGAATCGGAATTGGTCAGGACCTCGGCGACACTGGTCGCCTGCTGATCGCGGATGGTCTTTTCAGTGTAGCTCGTGAGGCTATATGGCGTTTCCATATAATCCCTGTTGCCGAGGAGGCCGACCTGTCCGCCCCTTGCGACTTGCCCTCCAACATACGGCACCGGCAACGCTGCCTGTTTTGCTCCAAGCGTGGCAGGCGCGCTCATCACTGGCGCGTTCTCACGTCGCTCTGCCCGCCGCGTCGTCGCAGCGCGCGATGTATTGGATGACCGCTGTCGCCGCGCGGGAGAGGCTCGCTGCTCAGGCGCGACGACGGTCACGGGAGGGAGTGACTGTCCGGACGTCGCCGATTGTTGGCGGCCCGATTGCTGTGCGACGGATGAGGTCGTGGTCAAAAACACTGACACGCACGCAAGCCCGAATGCGCGCGAGAAGGTCACGTCGTTAAGCATGCAGTCCCCGGAGTCTTTTCTTCTTGATGCCCCGTCCCAGACACGAATCGCTTGGGACGAGAGCGACTAAGCATTCGGGAAAATCCATGCCAACTAGAAGGCGTCTAAGCTTCCAGGTGATCCTGGCGCGCCGCTCTACGTTTCGATTTCACATCGCATCGATTGTTGGTAAGCGCGAAAGCCTTTTGCTGCCGCCCGAACGCACGATTCGAAAAAATTCGTAAGACCGCAACGCGCCGGATGTGATCGCGACGAGCCATGAGGCAGACCGCGCGAAACCACCGCGGTCAATTGTCACAGACGCGCAATTGCTGGGGACTCAAGACCCGACATGACATCGCTACTGGTAAATGCGTCGCGTACCGCCGCGCGGAAGCGACCCAACATGCGATCGCTGCGGACGTGGGCCGGCATCCACCGCTGGACGAGCATCATCTCGACGCTGTTCCTGCTGATCCTCTCCCTGACGGGCTTGCCGCTGATATTCCAAAAGGAGATCGACGAGGCGTTTGGTTCATCGGGAATGTTGGCCGAAGTCCCGGAAAGCAAGGGCGCGCCAACGCTTGATTCCATCGTCTCGGCAGCGCTGGCGCGACACCCCGGCGATACGATGATCTCACTCGAATTTGCAAAGCGGTGGCCGATCGTGGAGACGCGCTCGGCGCCAACCCCGGATGCCGGACCCACTCGGATACACCGCGAGGCGATCGACCTTCGCACCGGTCAGCTCACAACGATGCCGCAACGGCGTAGTCCCGTGATGCAATTCCTGCACACGCTGCACGCGGATTTGTATCTGGGGCTGCCCGGCGGCTTGTTCCTTGCCGGCACGGCACTCGTCGTCATCGCCTCTGTCGTCTCGGGCTTGATACTCTATCCGCCATTCGTCCGCCGATTTGGATTTGGCACGGTTCGCACGAACAAGAGCCGAAAACTATTGTGGCTCGACCTGCACAATCTGACGGGCATCATTACGATGACATGGCTGCTCCTCGTTGCCACGACCGGAGCAATCAACACCCTGCATGGCCCCGTTTCCACTTCGGTAAGGACAGCCATGTCCGACGAGATTCGGCGGCGGGTCGTCATGACACAGGCAGGGCGTATGGAAGAAGTCGATCGGCCTGGGTCAATCGAAGCTGCGATCGCTGCTGCCCGCGGCAAGGTGCCAGCAGCGCGAGTGATGTCGTTGTTGTTCCCGAACGCTGAGATCAGTCCGTCCAACCACTACGTGGTTCTGATGAAGGACGGACAAATGATGACACAGGAGCTCTTCTACGCGGTGCTCATCGACGCCCATACCGGTGGCGTGTCTGATGTATTCGAGCCGACGGGTGTCACGAAGGCGCTGCTGATCGCCGAGCCGTTGCATTTTCCGACGACGTTTCCCGGCCTGGCGCCCAAGCTCGTCTGGGCGTTTTTCGACATCGTGACGATCATGGTGCTGGTGAGCGGTTTGTATTTGTGGGCCAGCAAACCGGGCGGTCGCATCCAGCGCAAACGCTCTGCGAAATAGGAAGCGCCGGTGCCGACACGGCGAGCGCATTCTTGCAAGCCAAGGAGCCAAACCACCCGTGGCCAAGGGAGCCGTCCAAGCACGCAGATGGGGCTCAACTAACTGGAATTGCTCATTTTCCAGAATTGTATGGTGCCCAGGAAAGGACTCGAACCTTCACGGCCGTTAAGCCACTGGCACCTGAAGCCAGCGCGTCTACCAATTCCACCACCTGGGCATGCCGTTTGGGGCACGGAGGCGGTTACTACGGTTCGGTGACGCGGTTGTCAAATGCTGCTTGGCACCTGCGCGGGGATGCGGATTGCGCATCGCAAACCGGCCCGATACAAGCCTGATAACACGCACTCTTTCCGCAGGAATGGACCCCAGGAATGGATCCCATGGCATCGAATCTGGAAACTCTCGTCACGGTTTTCGGCGGATCGGGGTTTTTGGGCCGGAATGTCGTCCGCGCGCTGTGCCGGCGGGACTACCGGGTCCGCGTCGCGGTGCGGCGGCCGGAACTGGCCGGGTACCTCCAGCCGTCCGGCAAGGTCGGGCAGGTCCACACCGTGCAGGCGAATCTGCGCTATCCGGCCTCGGTCGAGGCGGCGCTGCGTGATTCGCATGTCGTGATCAATCTGGTCGGCATCCTCACCGAGGGCGGCGCGCAGAGCTTCGACGCCGTCCAGGCCAGGGGCGCCGAGACCGTCGCCAAGGCGGCGGCCGCCGCCGGGGCACGCCTGGTGCATGTCTCCGCGATCGGCGCCGATGCGGAATCGCCCTCGCGCTATGCCAAGGCCAAGGCGGCCGGCGAAGCGGCTGTGCTGGCCGCGGTGCCCTCGGCCACCATCTTCCGTCCCTCCGTGATGTTCGGCCCCGAGGACCAGTTCACCAACCGTTTTGCCGCGCTGGCGCGGATGTCGCCGGTGCTGCCGCTGATCGGCGCCGAGACCAGGATGCAGCCGGTCTATGTCGGCGACGTCGCCACCGCGATCGCGGATGCCGTCGACGGCAAGGCCAAGGCGGGCGCGACCTACGAGCTCGGCGGGCCGGAAGTGCTGACCATGCGCGAGATCATCGAGGCCATTTTGGCCATCACCGACCGCAAGCGGGCGCTGGTCCCGCTGTCGTTCGGCCTTGCTCGCTTCCAGGCCAACTTCCTGCAATTCGCGCCGGGTGCGCTGAAGCTTACGCCGGACCAGGTTACGCTGCTCGAGCACGACAATGTCGTGTCGGAGGCGGCCAAGGCGGCGGGGCTGACGCTGGAAGGCCTCGGCATTGCCGCGGATTCGCTGGAGGCCATCGCCCCGCAATATCTCTGGCGTTTTCGCGCGGCCGGGCAGTTCCAGCGAATGAGCGTTTGAGGTTTCCGCAGCGTCATGGCCGGGCTTGACCCGGCCATCCACGTCTTTCTCACCGCGGCCACCAAGAACGTGGATGCCCGGCACAAGGCCGGGCGTGACGAGACTGTGGTGTGGGTCGCAACCGCCTCAAAACTTCAGCTTCTTGAACACCGCTTCCGGCAGCGTCTTGATGATCAGCATCACGAGACGCCATTTGCCGCTGACATAGACGACGTCGGTCTTCTTCTCGACGGCGTTGAGGATCGCATCGCCGACGACCGGCGCCTCGACGGTGAGCGGGCCGATCAGCTTCATGCCTTCCGTCATTTTCGTGCGGACGAAGCCGGGTTTTACGGTGACGACATGGACGCCGTCGCGGCTGGCGCGGGCGCGCAGGCCCGACAGGAAGGCGGAGAAGCCTGCCTTGGCCGATCCGTAGACATAATTGGAGGCACGGCCGCGATCGCCGGCGACGGACGAGACGCCGACGAGCGTACCACTGCCGCGCGCCAAAAATTTCTCTGCGAACAGGCCGAGGATCAGCGACGGGCCCTCGTAGTTCGAGCGCATGATCGTGGTGGCGTGCGCGAGATCGCTCTCGGCATTTTGCTGCACGCCCAGTAGGCCGACGATCGAGACAACGACATCAGGCAACGCAGGAAGGCCGCTCACAAAACCCTCGAACGAAGCGGTATCGAGCACATCGAATGTGTGGAGGCCAACCTCGACATTGTAGCGCGCGCGCAGATCGGCGGCGTCAGGCTCGAGTGCGGCGACGTCACGGCCCGCGAGGGCGACATCGTATCCGGCCTTGGCAAAGGCGCGCGCGGCGGCGCGGCCGATATCGGAGGAGCCACCGAGCACAATTGCGGACTTGCGTGACGTCACGGCTTAAACCTCATCGAACAGGCGTTGTGAAAGTTTTGAGCGGATGGTCCCGGCGGGATCGAGCGATTTGCGGATTGCGTTGAAGCGCCGCAAGGCCGGATAGCCAGCTTCGAACGTGGCGCGCGACTGGCGTGCATCCTTGGCCAGATAAAGCCGGCCGCCGGCGGCGACGACCAGGCGGTCGATCTCGTCGAGGAAATTCAGGATGTCGCCCTTCACCGGGAAATCCAGCGCCAGCGTGTAGCCGGGCAGTGGGAACGACAGGATGCCGTCGCCCTGGCCGAGTTTCTTGAGCACCGCGAGGAAGGAGGCATCGCCGCGCCGGGCGACGCGATCGAGGATCTCGCCGAGCACGGCGCGGGCGCCCAGCTCCGGGATCACGCATTGATGCTGGAGAAAACCGCGCCGGCCGTAGATGCGGTTCCAGTCACTGATGCTGTCGAGCGGGAAGAAATACGGATAGAGCGAGACCACATGGCTGGCGCCGGCGCGCCGCGCGCCCATGCGGTAGTAGAGCTCGTTGAAGGCGCGGATGCTGTAGCGGTTCAGCGTCATCGACGGCAGGTCGACGGGCACCGCGAGGCCGGGATTTTTGCCGGCGGGAAATGCACCGGCGCCGTCGGCAATCTCGCCCGTCCTTGCGTGCTCGCCGAGATAGATCAGCGAGCGGCCGAGATCGCTGCCGCGTGCGGCACAATCGATCCAGGCCACCGAATAGGTCGCGGAATCGCCCGCATCGAGCGCGCGCATCGCGGCATCGAGATCGGATGCGGAGATCACCCGCTCGCGGATCCACCCCGTTTCGACCGGTCGTAGCCGCATCGTCGCCTCGAGGATCACCCCGGTGAGGCCCATTCCGCCGACGGTCGCGAAGAAGGCATCGGAATTCTGTTCGCGCGAGGCCTCGATGGTCTCGCCCTGCCCGGTGCGCAGCAGGATGCTGTCGACATAGCGGCCGAAACCACCCTCACAATGATGGTTCTTGCCGTGGACATCGGCGGCAATGGCGCCGCCAACCGAGACGAAGCGCGTACCCGGCACGACGAAGGGCAGGAAGCCGCGCGGGCCAAAAGTGTCGATCAGGTCCGACAGCAGCACGCCGGCTTCGAGCCGGATGCGTCCGGTCACGGGATCGAACGACCGGACCCGGTCGAACCCCGTCATCGCGATGGTCCTTGCGGCGCCGATCGCGGCATCGCCATAGGCGCGGCCGTTGCCCCTGGCCACGGAGCCCGTCACCACGGCTTCGCCCACGGCCTCGAACGACCGCGGCCGCAGCAGCTCGCTATCGACGACCGGGAAACGCCCCCAGCCGCTGACGAGGGTCATAGTTCAGCTCCTGTGCCGGGCGCGCCGCCCTGCTCTGGAAACTGCCTACCGATCAAAAGCTTATATTGCGTTGAGGCGCGTCAGTGAGTTTTCGAGAGGTTAACGGCCGAGCGCCAGCGCGATCAGGCCGAGCGTGCCGACGATCACGCGCCACCAGGCAAACACCGCGAAGCCGTGGCGGGTGACGTAGCTCAAGAAAGTCTTCACGACGATGATCGCGGTGATGAACGACACCACGAAACCGATCGCGACGATGCCCATGTGGTCCATCGTCATCTCGGAGCGGTTCTTGTAGAAATCGTAGGCGAACGCGCCGATCATGGTGGGGATGGCGAGGAAGAACGAGAACTCCGCCGCCGCGCGCTTGTCGGCGCCCAGAAACATCGCGGCGACGATGCTGGCGCCGGAGCGCGACACGCCCGGGATCATCGCGATGCACTGCGCGATGCCGATATAGAGATACATCAGCAGCGGAAAGCGGGTGGCGTCATGCTCGCGCGCCTTGAGATCGAGCCGATCGACCCACAGCAGGATGGCGCCGCCGACGATCAGCGAGAAGCACACGACCCACGGATTGAACAGCAGGCTCTTGATGTATTTGCCGGCGACGAGACCGACGATGACCGCGGGCAGGAACGCCACCAGCACGCCGATCACGAAGCGGCGCGCATAGGCGTCGCCGGTGAACATACCGATCGCGACGTCCCACAATTTCTTGAAGTACAGCACGACGATCGCGAGGATCGCACCAAGCTGGATCAGAACGGTAAACGAATCCCAGAAGGCGCCTTCGCCGAGATGGAAGAAGCGCTCCGCGAGCAGAAGGTGGCCGGTCGAGGACACGGGAAGGAACTCGGTCACACCCTCGATGATGCCGAGGATCACTGCCCGTATTGCGTCTGACATATTTACGGTCCATTTCCGCTGGAAAAGCGGGGCTCTTCTCGCCTATTCGTCCTGCTCTCGCAATCGCAAAATGCGACGTCACGCCCTTGCCTCGCGGTTTTGAAGGACTAGTGTGGCGCCGCACAAACATTGATGGATTCTTAATCACCATCAAATAGTCAAAGGCTTCATGTTTACGCTGTTTCATCATCCGTTCTGCCCGCATTCGCGTTTCATCCGCCTGATCGCGGGAGAATACGGGCTCGAATTGCGGCTGGTCGAAGAACGCAGCTGGGAGCGGCGCGAGGCATTTCTGCTGCTCAATGCGGCCGGCACCACGCCCGTCCTGGTGGACAAGGAACAATCGCCCATACCGGGCGCCGCGATCATCGCCGAATATGTCGATGAGGCCTACGGCGCCGACATGGGACCGAAGCGCCTGATGCCGGAAACGGTCGCCGAGCGCGTCGAGGTGCGCCGGCTGATGGCCTGGTTCAACGAAAAATTCTTCGAGGAGGTCTCGCATCCTCTGGTCACCGAGCGCATCTACAAGCGCTTCATGAGCGAGGAGAACGGCGGCGGCGCACCCTCGGCCGACGTGATGCGAGCCGCCAAGGCCAACGTGCGCTATCATCTGGCCTATATCGGCTGGCTGGCGCAGACGCGGAACTTCCTCGCCGGCGACCGGCTCACCTACGCGGACCTCGCCGCCGCGGCGCATCTCTCGGCGATCGACTATCTGGGCGACGTGCCATGGAGCGAGGACGACGCAGCAAAGGCGTGGTACGCACGGGTGAAATCCCGCCCGTCGTTCCGTCCGCTGCTGAGCGAATGGCTGGCGGGCGTGCCGGCATCGCGGACCTACGTGGACCTCGACTTCTGAACTCGGATCCGACCGAATTGAAGGCGGCGCTTGCAAACGAGGCACGCGCGCTCGGCTTCGACTGCATCGGCATCACCGCATCCGGCACGATCGAAAACGCCGGAAAGCATTTTCTCGAATTCATCGCCTCGGGCGGCCATGGCGACATGGACTGGCTTGCAGCACACCCCGAGCGCCGCGTCGATCCACGCGGGCTATGGCAGGACGTGCGCAGCGTCATCATGCTCGGCGTCAATTACGGGCCCGACCAGGATCCGCTCGCGATCCTGCAGCAGCGCACGCGCGCGGCGATCTCGGTCTATGCGCAGGGCGACGACTACCACGATCTCATCAAGAAGCGCCTGAAGGCGCTGGCGCGCTGGCTGGTCGCGACCGCGCCATCGGACGTAAAGGTGTTCGTCGACACCGCGGCGGTGATGGAGAAGCCGTTGGCGCAAGCCGCGCATCTGGGCTGGCAGGGCAAGCACACCAATCTCGTCTCGCGCGAGTTCGGCTCCTGGCTATTCCTCGGCGCGATCTACACGACGCTCGAGCTGCCGCGCGACGACGCCGAGATCGATCATTGCGGCTCATGCCAGGCGTGCCTCGACATCTGCCCGACGTCGGCGTTTCCGGCGCCCTACAAGCTCGATGCGCGGCGCTGCATCTCGTATCTGACCATCGAGAACAAGGGACCGATCCCGCGCGAGTTTCGCAAGGCCATCGGCAACCGCATCTATGGCTGCGACGATTGCCTTGCAGCGTGTCCCTGGAACAAGTTCGCGCAGGAGGGACGCGAGGCAAAGCTCGCCGCGCGCGACGAATTGCGCGCGCCGTCGCTCGCCGAACTCGCACGGCTCGACGATGCATCGTTTCGCGCGCTGTTCACGAAGTCGCCGGTGAAGCGCATCGGCCGCGACCGGTTTTTGCGGAACGTGCTGATCGCGATTGGTAACTCCGGTGAGGCGATGCTGGCGGAGGAGGCGCGGCGATTGCTCGGCGATGAGAGCGCTTTGGTGCGTGGCGCTGCGGTGTGGGCGCTGGAGCAGCTGGTGTCGCGCGGAGAGTTTGAGGCGATGAGGTTTGCCACGGCGAGCAACGAGCACGACGACAGCGTGCGTGAAGAGTGGCAGGCCGCTTCCTAATTCTCGGTGTCATGCCCCGGCTTGACCGGGGCATCCAGTACGCCGCGGCCTCTCGATTGAACCACAATCGTCTCGGAGTACTGGATCGCCCGGTCAAGCCGGGCGATGACACCGTTGTTGTGATGAGAGCGCTTCGCGCCTCCTCACCCTGAGGATTGGGGGACCTTGATTTCCTCACGCGTTTCCTCAAAGTCGCGCGTCATGACAAACATGCCTTTCTTCACCCGCGACGGCGATACATTCCATCCGACGGAAGTGGCCAACGGTCCCTGGGATCCGAAATCGCTGCACGGACGCGTCATCGTCGGCCTGCTCGGCTTCGCCATCGAGGAGCGCCATTCCGGCCCGGAATTCGTCCCGGCGCGGCTCACGGTCGACATGTTTCGGCTGCCGACCATCGACAAGCCGATCGAGGTGACGACGCGGCTGGTGCGCGACGGACTACGCATTCGCGTGGTCGAGGCCGAATTTGTCTCCGGCGGCGTCAGCATGGCGCGTGCCTCGTGCCAGCTGCTGCGCAAAACGCAGAATCCGGACGGCAACGTCTGGTCGCCGCCGAACTGGGACGTGCCGAAGCCGGACGACATTCCCAAGCCCACCGATCCCAGGCTCGGCATGAACGGCAAATGGACGACGCGGCCGATCGTCGGCCATATGGGCTCGCTCGGTCCGCGCCGGCTCTGGATGAGCGAGGTGCGCGAGCTCGTGGCCGGCGTGCCGATGACGCCGTTCGTCCATGTCGCTGTCGGCGCCGATTTCGCCAGCCCCTTTGCCAACGCCGGCGACAAGGGGCTCGGCTACATCAACAGCGACGTCACGATCTATCTGCATCGGCTGCCAGTGACGAACTGGATCGGCTTCGACGTGGTCAATCACCAGGCGACCGATGGTGTCGCGATCGGCGAATGCTGGCTCTACGACGAGCAAGGCCCGATCGGCACCGCCACGGTCGCAGCACTGGCGCAGCGCAAGCCGATGGCGAATCCGTCGAAGCGGTAGTCGTTACTGTCATTCCGGGGCGCGCGCCAAGTGGCACGCCCCGGAATGACAAGAGGAGAGGGGCCGCGCGGCTACGCCAGATGCCGCTTCATCTCCGGCCGCGCTTTCAGCTCAGCACCCTGCTTGCCGACGATCTTCGCAATCCGTTCCGGCGCAAACTTCAGATCGACGAACGCCGGCGCGGTGTTGGCGACCTCGTGATAGCTCACGATCCTGCCGTCGCGCAGCGTCATGATCGCGACGCCCTCGAACATCGCCCGCGCGCCGTTCGCTTCGGCCAAGGTCGAGCGATAGCTGAAGGTGTAGCGCGCATAGAGCGTGGTGCCGTCGGTGACGGGATCATGCATGTCCCAGCGGAAATCGGTCGCCGTGCGATAGAACCAGTCGTCGACCATCGCTGCGATCTTTTCGCGGCCTTCGAAGGCGCCGTAGAAGACGTCGTGATAGACGCCGTCCTCGGTGAAGAGATCCGCGAAGGCTTTTCCGTTACGCTGTTCGACGGCGTCGCAAAAGGTGCGCAGCATGGCAGTGGCGGTCATTGGCATTTCTCCCATTCTCGCTCTTCGTCATGCCCCGGCTTGACCGGGGCATCCAGTACGCCGCGGCTTCTCGGCTAAAGCACGATGGCCTCTGGAATACTGGATCGCCCGATCAAGTCGGGCGATGACACCGAATGTTGGGCGGCAGTCTCACCCGATCTCGGCCACCGCGGCAAGAATGCGGGCGATATCTTGCGGACGGGAGAGGCGGTGATCGCCGTCCTGGATCATGGTGAGCACGACGTCGTCGGCCGGCAGGCGATGCGTCAGCGCGAATGCGTGCTGCCAGGGCACATCCGGATCCTGCGCGCCCTGGAGGATGCGGACGGGACAGCCGAGATCGATGGCGCTGCCGAGCAGCAAATGATTGCGGCCCTCCTCGATCAGATTCCGCGTGATCGGATAGGGCGAGCCATCGCCATAGTCCGACGGCCGCAGCCAGAAGCCCTTGGTCTCGATTTCTTTCTTCACCGCAGGCGAAAAATTCTTCCACATCAGCTCCTCGGTGAAGTCGGGCGCCGGCGCGATCAGCACCAGGCCCGCAAGCGACGCTTTACTGGCCCGCTTCCTGATCTCGCGCGCGAGCAGCAGCGCCATCCAGCCGCCCATGGAGGAACCGATCAGAACCTGCGGGCCGTCGCAGAACCGCTCGAACACCGCCACGCTGTCCTCGAGCCAGCTTCCGATGGTTCCATCGGCGAACTCGCCGCCGGATTCGCCATGGCCGGAGTAGTCGAACCGGACCGCGGCGCGGCCGTGGTCCGCGGCCCAGGCATCCAGCGCCACGGCCTTGCTGCCCTGCATGTCCGACTTGAACCCGCCGAGCCAGACCAGTCCGGGTCCGCGACCGGCGCGGCTGCGCACCGCGATCCTGCGTGCGGACGGTCCCTCGCCCACATCGATGAAGCCGAGCACGGCTTCGGGAATTGCATTGCTCATGGAACGTTTACTCTGGTTGTTCGGTTTGAGCTGTCTGGATGCGTTCCGAGGCCCAGCCCAGCATCGCTATTGCCCTTTGGGACGCTTGCGGAACAGAAGCAAGGTGTCTATGTCCTGCAGCGTGCCCATGGGCGTGACCAAAATGCCTCGCATTTGAGGCTTTTTCGCCTCCCGCACGCGACTTGCTTGCCGGCAAACGCATCTTCCTTCAGACTAGCCGCCTCTTTCACAATTTTGGAGAACCACCCATTCGCCGTCCCAATAAAGCCCCGCCCGTTGCCAGCAAAGACGGGCCGCGCATCAATGATGATATTCGCAATGCGCAAATCCAGCTGATCGATCAGACCGGTGACAACAAGGGCACGGTCGAAACCGTCATGGCCATCCGTATGGCCCAGGAAGCTGGCATGGATCTGGTCGAGATTTCGCCGAATGTCAGCCCTCCCGTCTGCAAGATCATGGACTACGGGAAGTACAAGTATTCCGCCCAGAAAAAGGCCGCCGAAGCCCGCAAGCGGCAGAAGATCGTCGAGATCAAGGAGATCAAGCTCCGCCCGATGATCGACGACCACGATTACGACGTGAAGATGCGCGCGATGCAGCGGTTCTTCGAAGAAGGCGACAAGGTCAAGATCACGCTGCGCTATCGCGGCCGCGAAATGGCGCACCAGGAGATCGGCACCAAGCTTCTGGACAAGATCAAGAACGACGTCGCCGAGCTCGCCAAGGTCGAGCAGGATGCCAGGTTCGAGGGCCGTCAGGTCGTCATGGTGCTGGCGCCGCGCTGACGTCCGTTTTTCAGGACTGAGAGTTCAACGGCCCGTCCGGATTTCCGGCGGGCCGTTTGTGTATCAGGACCGGGTCGCATGCCAGATGCCGCTGCACCGGTCGCCGGAAATGATGCCGTTCCAGGAGCCTGCACCGGCCACCCCGCCGAGCCGGCCGCCTCCACTGGCGTGGGACGCGCCGACCGAGACCTGGACCGCGACGGCGCCGCCGCGACGAACCGTGCCGGAGACCCGGCCGCCGCCGGCGGATGACACCCGGCCGCCGGTGACGGTGAAGGGGACGCTGTAACCGGAACTGCAATTGCCCCGCGTGGTGGCGAAAGTGACATTCCAGATGCCGTCATAGCTGCCGATACGGGCGTCGGCGGTCGAGGGCAGCACGGCCGTGGCCAGCACGGCAAGCAGCGCCAGGCGGCGCGGGCGGGCGAGGTCCGTCAAGGACGAAAGCGATCGGGGAAAATGGGCCATTTTGGTCTTGCTCCAGGCGACATGGCTTGGACATATGGGTGGTAACTTCGAATAGTCGCCGGGCAGGTTTCGGCGGTTCAGCGTTGCCATTTGGCTTGTCCTCTGTCATAAGCCCAGCCTTCATCGCCCGGCTGATTAAGGGCTGCCGTGGCGGTGTCCGTGCGGGTTTCGCGCTTGTTCGTAAAACCTGAGCACAATCAACGCTCTAACGAGCATTTTTGACGGCCAGCCGCCTTCGCGGGCGGGTTTCTGTGGCCATTAGGAGAGCCAAATGCCCAAGCTGAAGACCAAATCGGGCGCTAAAAAGCGCTTCAAGGTGACTGCCACCGGCAAAGTGATGCACGCCCAGCGCGGCAAGCGTCACGGCATGATCAAGCGGACGAAGAAGCAGATCCGTCAGCTGCGCGGCACTCGCGTGCTGTTCAAGACCGACGGCGACAACGTCAAGAAGTACTTCTTGCCGAACGCCTGATCGCGTCCAAGATCGTCGAAGATCATTGCCACCTCCGCCGCGCTCGCGCGGCGATCCGAAAACCAAGTCATCTCTGAAGGATTTTGTCATGTCTCGCGTCAAACGCGGTGTGACCGCCCACGCCAAGCACAAGAAAGTCTACAAGGCCGCCAAGGGTTTCTATGGCCGCCGCAAGAACACCATCCGCGCCGCCAAGCCGGCCGTAGAAAAGGCCCAGCAGTACGCGTTCCGTGATCGCAAGCGCAAGAAGCGGACTTTCCGCGCGCTCTGGATCCAGCGTCTCAACGCCGCTGTGCGTCCGTTCGGCCTGACCTACAGCCGATTTATCGACGGTCTCGCCAAGTCGGGCATCACCGTGGACCGCAAGGTGCTGTCGGATCTCGCGATCCACGAGCCTGCGTCGTTCCAGGCGATCGCCGAGAAGGCCAAGGCTGCGCTGGCCGCCTAAGCGGCTGCTTCAGAGCAAGCCCAGCACTAATGGCCGGCTCCGCCGGCCTTCAGCGCACGTCGCGAGTAACGCTGGGCGACCTCCGCCCGGCAGAAGGCCGTGGCCGAGATATACATGGTGCCGGACTTGTTCCGGTACTTCCGGTCGCAGACCCGCAACTCGCGCTGATAGCTGAGCTTCTGCGGCGTTCTCAGCCGGCCGACAAAATCGGCCTCGCACTTCTTCTCGACCGCTTCGCCGAATTGCACGTCGCCGCTGGCGCCGTATGCGCAAGCATCGAACAGCGTCATGGCACGGTCGCAGCTCGGCGCCGCGTTCAGGACCGCGATGATGTCATCCATCGACGTCGATTTGGCCGGGCATTCCTCCGCGGCGTGAGCCGCGCTCCCCAAAAGAACCAAGCTCAAGCCGACCACCCAGGATCGTAAACGCATCGTCTTCTCCCTCGACTTCAGGTTGGTGCCAGCCATGCCTATAGGGTTCAAATGCCCTGCATTTACGACGGCTATACGGCTTGACGTTCCGGCCCGGCTGCGGCCACAACCGGCAGCGTTTTGAAAGGATCCGACCGTGTCCGACCTCGCCAGTCTCGTCCAATCCATCCTCGCGCAGATCAGTGCTGCCGGGGACGAAGCCGCCCTCGAAGCCGTCCGCGTCGCGTCCCTCGGCAAGAAGGGCTCGATCTCCGCCTTGCTTGCGACGCTCGGCAAGATGTCGCCGGACGAGCGCAAGACGCAAGGCGCCGCGATCAACCAGGCCAAGGACGAGGTCACCCAGGCCCTCGCCGCGCGGCGCGACGTGCTGAAGTCGGCGGCGCTCGATGCGCGGCTCGCATCCGAGACCATCGACGTCACCCTGCCGCTGCGCGATGCGCCGACTGAAGCCGGCCGCATCCATCCGCTGAGCCAGGTCTGGGACGAGTTGACGACGATCTTCGCCGACATGGGATTCTCGGTCGCGGAAGGCCCCGACATCGAGACCGACGACTACAACTTCACCAAGCTGAATTTCCCGGAAGGCCATCCCGCCCGCGAGATGCACGACACCTTCTTCTTCCATCCGAAGGAGGACGGCTCGCGCATGCTGCTGCGAACCCACACCTCGCCGGTGCAGGTGCGCACCATGCTGAGCCAGAAGCCGCCGATCCGCGTGATCTGCCCGGGCCGCACCTACCGCATCGATTCGGACGCGACCCACACGCCGCAATTCCACCAGGTCGAAGGCCTCGTCATCGACAAGCACTCGCATCTCGGCCACCTCAAATGGATCCTGCACGAGTTCTGCAAGGCGTTCTTCGAGGTCGATCACATCAACATGCGCTTCCGGCCGTCGTTCTTCCCGTTCACCGAGCCGTCGCTGGAAGTCGACATCCAGTGCCGCCGCGACAAGGGCGAGATCCGCTTCGGCGAGGGCGAGGACTGGCTCGAGATTCTCGGCTGCGGCATGGTGCATCCGAACGTGCTACGCGCCTGCGGCATCGATCCCGACGAGTACCAGGGCTTTGCCTGGGGCATGGGTATCGACCGCATCGCCATGCTGAAATACGGCATCGCCGATTTGCGCCAGCTGTTCGACAGCGACGTCCGCTGGCTGTCCCATTACGGCTTCAAGCCGCTCGAACTGCCGACGCTTGCGGGAGGACTGAGCTCGTGAAATTCACCCTCTCCTGGCTGAAGGATCATCTCGACACCGACGAGCCCCTGGAAAAGCTCGCCGACAAGCTCACTATGATCGGGCTCGAGGTCGAGAACATCGAGGACAAGGCGAAGGCGCTGAAGCCGTTCACCATCGCGAAGGTGATCTCGGCCGAGCAGCATCCGAATGCAGATCGCCTGCGCGTCTGCATGGTCGACACCGGCGATGGTGGCGCACCGGTGCAGGTCGTGTGCGGCGCGCCGAATGCGCGCACGGGCCTGGTCAGCGTGTTCTCGCCTCCGGGCACCTACATTCCCGGCAAGGACATCACGCTCGGTGTCGGCACCATCCGCGGCGTCGAGAGCCGCGGCATGCTGTGCTCGGCGGCCGAACTCCAGATCTCCAACGACCATGACGGCATCATGGAGCTGCCGGCGGATGCGCCGATCGGCGCGGCATACGCCGCATGGGCGGGCCTCGGCGATCCCGTGGTCGAGATCAATCTGACGCCGAACCGACAGGACTGCACCGGCGTGCACGGCATCGCCCGCGATCTTGCCGCGGCCGACATGGGCAAGTTCAAGGACCCCACGATCAAGCCGATCAAGGGTGAATTCCCGTGCCCCGTGAAGGTCGCGGTCGAGGACGCCACGCTGTGTCCGGGCTTCGCGTTGCGCCTGGTGCGCGGGGTGAAGAACGGGCCGTCGCCGGAATGGCTGCAGAAGCGGCTGACCGCGATCGGGCTGCGTCCGATCAATGCGCTGGTCGACATCACCAACTTCATGACCTACGACCGCGCGCGCCCGCTGCACGTGTTCGACGCCAAGAAGGTGAAGGGCAATCTCGTGGTGCGCCGCGCCCGCGACGGCGAGACGCTGCTGGCGCTCGACGGCCGCACCTACAATCTCGATCCCGCCATCTGCGTGATCGCGGACGAGCACGGCGTCGAATCGCTCGCCGGCATCATGGGCGGCGAAGCCTCGGGCTGCGACGAGAACACCACCGACGTGCTGATCGAATCGGCGCTGTGGAACGAGATCAACATCGCCCAGACCGGGCGCAAGCTCGGCATCAATTCGGACGCGCGCTACCGCTTCGAGCGCGGCGTCGATCCGGCCTTCATGGTGCCGGGACTGGAGCTCGCCACCAAGCTCGTGATGGAAATATGCGGCGGCGCGCCGTCCGAGAACGTCGTGGTCGGAAAGGCCTTCGGCGACGACCGGGTGATCGATTTTCCTGTTACCGAGGTCAAGCGGCTCTCCGGCATCGAGGTGCCGCAGCCGGAGATGAAGCGCATCCTGACCCATCTCGGCTTCATGATGGCCGGCCCGGGTCCGGTGGTGAAGATCGCGGTGCCCTCGTGGCGCACCGATGTGCATGGCAAGGCCGACATCGTCGAAGAGATCGTGCGCATCTACGGCGTCGACAAGGTGCCGATGACGCCGTTCGAGCGCGGCGAGGACGCGCGCAAGCCGGTGCTGACGCCGCTGCAGCTCCGCACCCGTCGCGCCAGGCGCGCACTCGCGAGCCGCGGCATCATCGAAGCGGTGACCTGGTCCTTCATCACGAAGTCTGCGGCAACCCTGTTCGGCGGCGGCCAGCGCGAGCTCGAAGTGGCCAACCCGATCGCCTCGGATCTCTCCGACATGCGGCCGACCCTGTTGGCGGGCCTGATCGCGGCGGCGCAGGCCAACGCCGATCGCGGCTTCGGCGATGTCGCGCTGTTCGAGGTCGGCCAGCTGTTCAAGGGCGACCGCCCGCAGGATCAGTTCATGGCGGCCAGCGGCGTTCGGCGCGGCTTTGCTTCGTCCGAAGGTCTGGGACGGCACTGGTCGGGTTCGGCGCAGGCCGAATTGTTCGACGCCAAGGCCGACGCGCTCGCGGTGCTTGCCGTTGCCGGTGCACCGATGCAGGCGCTGCAGATCGTCGCGGGCGGACCAGCCTGGTTGCATCCGGGGCGTTCCGGCACGATCCAGATCGGCCCGCAGAACGTGCTCGGCTATTTCGGCGAGATGCATCCGAGCGCGCTCGAGGCGCTCGGCGCCGACGGCCCGCTGATGGTGTTCGAGGTGATCCTCGACCGCATCCCCGAGGCGAAGAAGAAGCCGACCCGCGCCAAGCCCGTGATCGAGCTGTCGGCCTTCCAGCCGGTGTCGCGCGATTTCGCCTTCATCGTCGACCGCACCATCAAGGCCGGCGACATCGTTCGCGCCGCGCAAGGCGTCGACAAGAAGCTGATCACCGGCGTGAATGTCTTCGACGTCTACGAGGGCAAGGGCATCGATGACGGCAAGAAGTCGATCGCGATCGCCGTGACGATCCAGCCGCGCGAGAAGACGCTGACCGATCAGGAGATCGAGGCCGTCGCCGGGAAGATCGTGGCGGAAGTCACGAAGAAGACCGGCGGCGTCTTGCGCGGATGACCCTTGCGGATGTTCTTCCGAAGGACGTCAGCCTCACCGTTGCGATGGCGCTCTGCGCCGTCGCTTTCGTTTCGGGCACCGCGCGCGGCTTCTCCGGCTTCGGCTCGGCGCTGATCTTCATGCCGCTGGCGAGCAGCATCGCGGCGCCGCGTCTCGTTGCCGCGCTGCTCCTGGTGATCGATTTCGTCGCGGCCCTGCCGCTGCTGCCCGACGCGTGGCGGAAGGCGGACCGCAAGGCCACCGCGGTAATCGTGCTGGGCGCGCTGGTCGGCGTGCCGGTGGGCACCTATTTCCTCAGCGTGCTCGAGCCCGTCACCACGCGCTGGATCATCTCCTGCTTCGTCGCTGCGCTGTTGCTGCTGCTGCTGTCCGGCTGGCGCTATCGCGGCAAGGACCACGCCTGGCTCTCGGTCGGCATCGGCGGCCTCTCGGGCTTCTGTAGCGGTCTGGCGCAGACCGGCGGCCCGCCGATCGTCGGCTACTGGCTCGGCCGCCCCATCGCGCCGATCGTCGCGCGCGCCAATATCGTGCTGTTCTTCGGCGCGTCGGATTTCTTCTCGATGGTCAGCTACGCGACGACCGGCCTGATCTCACGCGAATCGCTGGTGCTGTCGCTGATCGTCGGCCCGGTCTATGCGATCGGCGTCGCGTTCGGTGCGTCGCTGTTCGGCCGCGCCAGCGAAAAAGTGTTTCGCGCGATTTGCTACGGTCTGATCGCGATGGCGGTGATCGCGGGGCTGCCGGTGCTGGACGGGATTTTGCGGTAACAATCTCCGCGGTCGTCCCTGCGAAAGCAGGGACCCATACCGTGTGATTTGTCGATAAGCGCAGGTGGCAGTACCGACCAAGGACCCCTAACTGCTAGCTTTCGCCAAACCACTCCCTGTGGTTATGGGTCCCCTGCGTTCGCAGGGACGACAGCGGAGTGTTTGGCGACTTAATTGTCCTACTGTCGAGGCGCGCGGCGCTTCTTCGTCGACTGCGTCGGCACGTCGGCCGACTCGTCCTTGAGCGCGCCGATCTTGCGCAAGGCCGCATCGGCTGCGCGCTCACCGCTTTCCCAGGCGCCGTCGACGGTGCCCCACAGCGTCTCGTGCGTGGCTTCGCCGGCGAGAAACATGTTGCCGATCGGCTCGGTCAGGATTTTTCGCGAGAGCTGCCCGCCGGGCGAGGCCGCCGACATCGCGCCCATCACGAAGGGCGAGGCGTTCCAGCGCGTCGCGGTGGTCTTCTGCACGGCGGCCGCCGCCTCGCTGCCGAACAGCTTCGTGATCCATTCCCTGGCGAAGGCGACCATCGCCTTCTCGCCCTGCTCGGAGAGATCGCGGCCGAACGAGCCGCCGACATCGATCGAACACAGTGAAGAGCCGCCGATATTGGCGAGCATCAGCGCCGTGCGCGTCGAATTGCTCTGCTCGATGAGGATGTCGTCGCGCGAGAGCCCCAGCGGATTACCCGGCAGTTGCAGCACAATGCGATCGTAGCTGCCGAGCGTGAGCTTCGACGCCGCATCGAGCGTGCGCTTGGGAATATCAGGCCCGAACTTGATCGCGCCCGACGTCAGCACGTTGGTCGAGACCGTGACGATGGCGGCGCGTGCGGCGATCCTGCCGGATGGCGTCTCCACGCTGACATCGCGATTGCTCCAGACAATCCTGCTCACCGGCGTCGCCAGCGCCACCGGCGCCTGTTCGCCGAGCCTGGTGATCAGGGTCCCCAGGCCCTGGCGGCAGGCGATCGCGGTGTTGCGGTCCTGCGCACGCGCCTTGTCGATCGCCGACAGCTCCTTGAGGTCTTTGCCCGCAAAGCTCGCACCGAGCACGAATTCGGCCGCACCGGCCCAGTCACCGAGATCCTTCGGCAGCACCGAGGCGCAGGCCGTATCGAGCTTGCCGCGTCCGGCCTCGTCGATGGCGCGGTTGGCGCGCACCAGCGCCGCCAGGAACTGTTCGGTCTCGCCCGCGCGCGCATTGCGGCGGCCGATACGCATCTTCTGGCCAGTCGGTGCCGGCAGGACGTCGAGCCCGGCACTGCGCGCCAGCCGGATCATCGGATTGGTCTCGGGATTGTGCATCCAGCGCGCGCCGCGATCGAACGGCACGTCGAAGGTCGTGCTGTCCGTGACGCAGCGGCCGCCGATCTGGGATGCCGCTTCCACGACCACGACCTTGCGGTTGGCCGCCATGATGCGCCGCGCCGCGGCAATTCCGGCCGCTCCCGCACCGATCACGACGATGTCGGCCTCGCGCGGCAGGGGTGCGGCAGTCGCGCGCAGGACCGGCATCGCGGCAAGAGCCGCCGACGCCGATAGGAAGCTGCGGCGCGTGATTGTCATGTCATGGTTTCCGGGAACTTGCGGCGAACGGGAACAGCCCGCGAACCTTGCTGCATCTGGTGTCGCACGGCAACCATCATGGTGAATCAATCGTGCTTGATCTCACAGAGTGATGAACCGAATTGCAACACGTTTCGACCATGATAGAGAAGGGAAAAAGACGGCCGGAAAAGGCCGTGGGGGGAGTTTGAAATGGGGACGGTTCTGGACTCAGTCGGCAAGTTGATTGCCGCGTACCTCTCGAAGGAGGTGCCGGGCTACGAGCCGTTCACGCCGAGCGACCCGGAGCACCTGCGCGGCGTCATCGAGCCCGGCGACGTGCTGCTAGTCGAGGGCAACAACCGCATCTCCGGCATCATCAAATATCTGACGCAATCGACCTGGTCCCATGCCGCGCTCTATGTTGGTCCGGTCGAGGGCGCCACGGAGCCCAATGGCGAGCCGCATGTGCTGATCGAGGCCAATATCGGCGAGGGCGTCACCTCGGCGCCGCTGTCGAAATATTTCCCGTATCACACCCGTGTCTGCCGCCCGGTCGGGCTGTCCTATGAGGACCGCACCACGGTCTGCCGCTATGCGATCAACCGCATCGGCTTCGGCTACGACACCAAGAACATCGTCGACCTGATGCGCTTCCTGTTCCCGCTGCCGATCCCGCAACGCTGGCGGCGGCGCATGATCTCGATCGGCTCGGGCGATCCGACAAAAATCATCTGCTCGGCGCTGATCGCGCAGGCCTTCGATGCCGTGCGCTATCCGATCCTGCCGAAGATCACCAAGGCCGGCAGCCGCGCCGCCCGCCGCGAGATCCTGCACATCCGCGATTCCTCGCTCTACATGCCCCGCGACTTCGACATCTCGCCCTATTTCGAAGTCGTCAAACCCACCATCGTGCACGGCTTCGACTACACCGCGCTGCACTGGGCCGACAAGCAGAAGCCGCTCGAGGAGGTAGCGGGCACATTCAGTGTGTTTCCAGAAACGCTCAGTGCGCCGCCGCTCGTTCCTGAGACGGTTGACGAAGAAGCGCCGACTGAAGTTCCGGCTGAAGAAGTGAGCGCGCAGCCCGCGGAGATGGGCGCCATCTGCTCCGAGCATTTTGTGCTGCTGAACGAACTGGCGATGTACCGCGCGCGGGGACGCGCGCAGGAGATGGCGGCGTAAGCATCGCGCCTGCCGTCGTTCCGGCAAAGGCCAGGAGAGACGTTGCACCGCTCTTTCCACCGTCATTGCGAGCGTAGCGAAGCAATCCAGAGTCCCTCGGCGGAGGCAATCTGGATTGCTTCGTCGCTGCGCTCCTCGCAATGACGATGGTGAGAGCCTACCGTTCCGCCCGCCCGATCACCGCCATCAGCTCCGCGATCTTCTCGCGCTGATCGGCCTTGTCGCCGCTCGCGATCGCGTGCTCGACGCAATGGGCGACGTGATCCTTCAGAACCTCTTCCTCGACCCGGCGCAGCGCGGCACGCACGGCCGAAATCTGCGTCACGATGTCGATGCAATAGCGGTCCTCCTCGACCATCTTCGAGAGGCCGCGAACCTGACCCTCGATCCGGCCAAGACGTTTTCCGACGGATGCCTTGATGTCCTTGCGCATGCGCTCTATATACCCCCCTAGGGTATATGTTGCAAGGCCGGAGCATGGCAATGAACGACGCCGAAAACGGGCACCATCACACGTCGGAAACATCGTCCGGATGCGGCTGTTCCGCCAAGGCTGCTCCCGAGGCCGCCCCCACGGGTGCTCCGCCAGCCGACAAGCCCGCGGCGTCCTCCTGCTGCGGCGGGCACGGCGATCATGCCCAGCACCACGCGCATGACCATGGCGCCGCCGCGACCACAGTCCTCGACCCCGTCTGCGGCATGACGGTCGATCCCGCCACCTCGAAGCATCACCACACACATCACGGCGAGACCTTCCATTTCTGCTCGGCCGGCTGCCGCACCAAATTCGCCGCCGATCCCGCAAAGTATCTCGTCAGAGAGAAGGCGCCCGAACCCGAGATGCCCGCGGGCACGATCTACACCTGCCCGATGCATCCGGAGATCCGCCAGGTCGGACCCGGCAGCTGCCCGATCTGCGGCATGGCGCTGGAGCCGGAGGTCGCGAGCCTGGAGACGGGACCCAATCCCGAGCTTGCCGACATGACGCGGCGGTTCTGGATCGGTGGCGCGCTGGCGCTGCCGGCGGTGGTGCTGGAGATGGGCGGCCATCTCGCCGGACCACACGACTGGATCGATCCGGCGCTGTCGAACTGGATCCAGCTCGTCGTCACCACGCCCGCCGTGCTGTGGGCCGGCTGGCCGTTCTTCGTCCGCGGCTGGCAGTCTCTGGTCACCCGCAACCTCAACATGTTCACGCTGATCGCGATGGGCACGGGCGTCGCCTATCTCTACAGCATCGTCGCGACTGTCGTGCCGCAGATCTTCCCGGCGGCCTTCCGCAGTCATGATGGTGCCGTTGCCGTCTATTTCGAGCCCGCCGCTGTGATCACCGTGCTGGTGCTGCTCGGCCAGGTGCTGGAGCTGCGCGCCCGTGACGCGACGTCGGGTGCGATCAAGGCGCTGTTGCAGCTTGCGCCAAAAACCGCGCGCCGCGTCGATGCCGATGGCGGCGAGCACGAGGTCGAGATCGATGCGCTCCACGCCGGCGACCATTTGCGCGTCCGCCCAGGCGAGAAGGTGCCGGTCGACGGAATTATCCTCGAGGGACGCTCCGCGCTCGACGAATCCCTCGTCACCGGCGAATCCATGCCGGTCACCAAGGAGCCAGGTGCAAAAGTGATCGCCGGGACGCTCAACCAATCGGGCGGCTTCATCATGCGCGCCGACAAGGTCGGGCGCGAGACGCTGCTGTCGCAGATCGTGCAGATGGTCGCCGACGCGCAGCGCTCGCGCGCGCCGATCCAGCGGCTGGCCGACCAGGTCGCTGGCTGGTTCGTGCCGACCGTGATCGCCGTCGCCATCGCCGCCTTTGCCGCCTGGGCCTGGTTCGGACCGGAGCCGCGGCTGGCGTTCGGCCTCGTTGCCGCCGTCAGCGTGCTGATCATCGCCTGCCCCTGTGCGCTCGGCCTGGCGACCCCGATGTCGATCATGGTCGGCGTCGGCCGCGGCGCGCAGGCGGGCGTGCTGATCAAGAACGCCGAGGCGCTGGAGCGGATGGAGAAGATCGACACGCTGGTGGTCGACAAGACCGGCACGCTGACCGAGGGCAAGCCCAAGGTGGTCGCGATCGTCCCGGCTGCCGGCTTTGCGGAGGACGACATCCTCCGCATTGCGGCCAGCGTCGAGCGCGCCAGCGAGCATCCTTTGGCCGACGCCATCATGCGCGCCGCGAAAGAGAAGCAACTCACCCTCGCTCAGGTCGAACAGTTCGACTCGCCGACGGGCAAGGGCGCGACCGGAATAATCGACGGCAGGAGCATCGTGCTCGGCAACGCAAGATATCTGGTGTCGATCGGCATCGACACCAGGGCGCTCGATGCCGAGGCCGAACGCATGCGCCAGGACGGCGCCACCGTGATCAACATGGCCGTCGACGGCAAGCTGGCCGGCCTGTTCGCGATCGCCGATCCGGTCAAGGCCTCGACCCCGGAAGCGCTGAAAGCGCTGGCCGATGAAGGCATCAAGGTCATCATGCTGACCGGCGACAATCGCACGACGGCGGAAGCGGTGGCGCGCCGGCTCGGTATCGCCGAGGTCGAGGCCGAGGTTCTGCCCGACCAGAAGAGCGCGGTGGTGACGAAGCTGCAAAAGGCCGGGCGCAGCGTCGCGATGGCGGGCGACGGCGTCAACGACGCGCCCGCACTGGCCGCCGCCGAGGTCGGCATCGCCATGGGCACCGGCACGGACGTGGCGATGGAGAGCGCCGGCGTCACCCTGCTGGGCGGTGATCTCACCGGCATCGTGCGTGCGCGAAGACTGTCGCAGGCAACCATGAGCAACATCCGGCAAAACCTGTTCTTCGCCTTCATCTACAACGCCGCCGGCATTCCGATCGCGGCCGGCATCCTCTATCCCGCGTTCGGCATCCTGCTGTCCCCGATCATCGCCGCGGCGGCGATGGCGCTGTCCTCGGTGAGCGTGGTCGGGAATGCGCTGCGGCTGCGCGGGACCCGGCTGTGAGGATGACGGTGCGCTCCCTCGCCCCGTTCTTACGGGGTGAGGGGCCGCTTCCGCGACCACGGTGACAATTGGACTCGTGGAGAGTCCCCCTCACCCGGAATTCAAGCTACGCTTGAACTCCGACCTCTCCCCGCAAGCGGGGCGAGGTAACAAGAGCGGTACGCGCGGAGAGGACCTGATGCAGCGGATTACGATCACGATCGAGGACGATTTGTTGGCGGAGATCGACGCGGCAGCGGAAGCGCGCGGCTACCAGAACCGCTCCGAGATCATCCGCGATCTCGCGCGTGCCGGCCTGCAACAGAGCGCCGAGGACACCGCGCAGACCGGCCCCTGCGTCGCCGGCCTCGTCTACGTCTACGACCACGCCGCGCGCGATCTCTCGAAACGCCTGGTGCAGGAATTCCACGGCCACCACGACCTCGCGCTGGCCACCCTGCATGTCCATCTCGACGATAACAATTGCATGGAGATGACGGCGCTGCGCGGCGACGCCTCCGAGGTCAAGCATTTCGCCGACCACATCATCGCCGAGCGCGGCGTCCGCTACGGCCGCGTGGTGATGATCCCGACGGGTGAAGGGAAGCAGGCGAAGGCGCGCAAGCACGGGCACCGGCACGAGTAGTTCTTCTCCCTCGCCCCGCTTGCGGGGAGAGGGTCGGGGTGAGGGGGAGCCTCCGCGGGGGCGGTACCAGTTGGACTCGCGGAGACTCCCCCTCACCCGGATCGCATCTTTCGATGCGATCCGGCCTCTCCCCGCACGCGGGGAGAGGCGACGACAAACCTCACGCCGAGAGTAAATTCTGCAGCGCTTCGCCGTTGGGGACGCCGAGGCCTGAGCAGGCGTCCCAGCCGGGGCCGGCCTTGTACATGCCGTGCAAATCGCCGGTGATGTCATTGTTGCCGACCGTGATGTCGCGGAACACGCCTTGCGTGTGCGCGGCGTAGATCAGCGGGTTGATGAAGCCGACGGTCTTGCCGAATTTCTTCGTCGTCGCCTCGTTGATGCGGGCGATCAACCCCGCCATCAGCGGCGCCACGGCACTTGTGCCGCCGATGGTGGTGCCGACGCCGTTGAGGAAGATCTGGTAGCCGGTCGCGGGATCGGCATCGCCGGCAACATCGGGCACCCCGCGGCCGTTGTGATGCGTCGGTGATTTCGGCACATGGGCCTGGGCCTGGTATTGCGGCCGCGGGAACACGACGCTGACACCGCCGCCGCCTGCGCCGCCCTGCGGCCCGCCGTTCCAGACCACTTCGTTGATATCGCCGTTCGGCGCCTTCAGATTGGTGCCGCCGCAGGCGAGTGCAAACGGGCTCGAGGCCGGGAAATCTGCATGTGGCTTGCCGTCCCAGTCCGCGCCCATGTCAGCCGAACCATTGTCGCCGGAGGCAACGCAGACGGTGACGCCCATCGCGGCGGCGTCGCGGATCGCCTCGTTCAGGCCGTCGACGAATTGCTGCGAGCCTTCCTGGTCTTCCGGCCCGCCCCAGCTGATCGAGATCACCGAAGGTTTTCGCGCGGTGTCGTGGACGGCGGCCTTGACCGCATCGATGAAGCCGTTGGTGGTGTTGGGCGCGAAATAGACCACGATCCTGGCGCCGGGCGCGATCGCACTGGCCACCTCGATGTCGAGCACGACCTCGCCGTCGGCGTCCGAATGGCCGGGCTTGTTGGCGCCGCCGTCGACGCTCGCGGGTGCGATCTTCGGCATCGGGATGCCCGCCTTCTTGAAGAAGGTGCGCAGGTCTGACGTTTTGTAGCCGGCGCCCGTGGGATGGCCCTTCTGGTCGATGTCGTTGAGCTCGATGATGGCGATGCACTGGCCGGCGCCGGTCTCGCCGCCGGGGAAATTGTAGAGCTGGGCGATCTGATCGACCGAGAAGCTGCCGCCCTGCGCGGCGCGTGCGGCTGCGCC
Source organism: Bradyrhizobium sp. 482_C4_N1_8 (assembly GCF_052075965.1). Lineage (NCBI taxonomy): Bacteria > Pseudomonadati > Pseudomonadota > Alphaproteobacteria > Hyphomicrobiales > Nitrobacteraceae > Bradyrhizobium > Bradyrhizobium sp. 482_C4_N1_8. The sequence goes on from NZ_CP197231.1 coordinate 193,002, forward strand.
CTTCTGCGGCAGCTTGCGGCGGAAGTGGGGTTGCGCCACCGGCCGGTTGTCCAGGCCGTGCACGCCGACCACGATACCTGCGAGCTCGGCCGGGATCTGCACGCTGCCTTTACGCATGCGATGGGTCGCGCCCTCGTATCTGACCTTGTTGAGCTTGACGCCGAAGGCTGCGCTCATGGCCTTCACCGTCCCGGTCAGCTTCACGGTGCGGGACGCCAGATGCACGCTCTTGACGTTGAGATCGTGGTGATGCGCGAAATCGTCGATCTTGGCGACGTCGGCGGTATCCGCGCCCATCTCTGCGCCGAACTCGGCACGCGAGAGATACTGCCGCTCGCGCGGCGGTTGCGCGCCGAGCGTCATCACCTGCTCATCGTCGGCACGCTTCGCGCGCAGGCGAACGCTGATCTCGATTTCCTGCTTGGGATCGGCCGCGCCGACGAGCTTGGCCCCCTTCGGCAATTTCCGTGCGCTGTTCGCCAGCGTCACGCGCGTGGTCGAGCTTGCCATGACTTCCTCCGTTTGTGATTGGAAGGCAGATTGTCGCACCTCAACTATAGGTGTAATCTCAAACCCAAATTGGTTCAGGCATTTGAACGATATTTTTTCAGAAAACCTCTTGTTTGGCAGGGGCAACATCCGACTGGCTCAGATCGGCACGGAATCGGTCAATATTCACGACCATTCGACGACAAGGATTTCGATTTAAAATTGCAACCGTTGGCTTGTCTGGCCGACCAACGGAAGACGTTTGTCGAAATCAGACGTCTGGAAATCAATTTGGCGGAGACAATGCGATGCGTGCTGACCGCAAATGGGTTGAGAGAAATCTCGGTTTCGATCCGATCACGACGCCGCCCCCGCCCGACACCTTCGCGGTGAAACGCGTGGCCAAGGGCGCGGTGAAGAAATCCGCGAAGGTCACGACCGAAGACTTTCGGCGCGAGATCATCGATTTCGATTCCGAGTCGAGCGAGGGCCGCGAGTTCATGGCCTTCTCGACCTCGACCGGGCTGTCGCGCTTCACCGACATTGCCTGGCCGAAGGGGCTGGCGCCGCAAACCGGGCCGAAGCCGAAGGGCAACGGCAAGGGACCGCTACCGCGCGCCGACGTGCTGGTCGTGACCTGGACCGTCGACGAGGGCCACGCCCTCAGCCGCGTGCTGACGCCGGGCAAGGACTCCCGCAACGATTACGTACCCTATACGCATAATTACGCGGCCATCTCCAAGAAGATGCGCAACGGCTGTCCGGCCAAGGAGCTGAAACGGCTCGGCACCTACTGGACCACCACGATCGGCAAGAAGAAGGTCGTCATCTTCAAATCCGATTCGCACATGTCGCAGGACGGCCCGCAGCTGCCGAACATCGACGTCTGGCGCCAGATCATCACCGAGGTGCAGCCGAGTCTCGTGATCACCACCGGTACGGCGGGCGGCATCGGCAAGGAATTCGAGGTCGGCGACGTCGTCGTCAGTCCGATCGTTCGCTTCGACTGCCTATCGAAGTTCAAGAAGCAGCCATTCGCGCAGGAGCATTTTTCCAGCCGATCCGCCGTGACGAAGAAGTTCGCGCAGGCCAAGACGCTGTTCAAGGCCAATGCCGGGCAATTGCCGAAGGACAATACAAGGGCGCCGAAGATCTTCGTCGTGAAGCCGAGCGGCCTGTCCTCCTCCGTGGTCACCACCGACTTCTTCGGCTTCGACACCTCGGACGACCACTTCCATCTCCAGGGGCTCGGCGACGTCTCCGAGATGGGCGATGCCATCCTTGGCCTAGTCGCGCAGGAGATGGGCGAGAAGGCACCGCGCTGGCTCGCGATCCGCAACGTCTCCGATCCGCAGATCAAGGCCGAAGGCACCCTGCAGCAGCAGGAGCAGATCGCGGCCCAGATCTACAAGGGGTTCGGCCGCTGGAGCACGGTCTGTAGCGCCATCACCTGCTGGGCCAGCATCGCGGCGGAGCCGTAGCGAGCGATCCGGCCAGCACAGACGACAAAGGACGGGCGATCAATCAGGGAAAGTGGAACGGCCATGGCGCAGATCACGATCAACGGCATCACGATCGATCCTTCGGCTCCGCACGCGGAACGCGCCGCGCTGTCGCTGGATCATGCGAATGCGAAGGAATCCGACTACATCATCGTGCAGACCAACCAGCCGCTCAACGCCGAGCGCAGAGGGCAGCTCGCCAAGGCCGGCGCCGAGATCCTGGAAGCCGTCCCGGGCAGCGCCGTCATCTGTCACTTTCCGGCGGCCGGGCTCGACAAGGTGCGGAAACTTCCGTTCGTGACATGGGCAGACCTCTACCCGGGCATCGTGAAGATCGCGCCGGCGCTGCGCAACCTGGACACCCAACCCGGAGGCGTCGCCGCGGCGCGCGCGCTTGCGGCAAAGCCGGCGGCGCTCGACCGCACCAGCGTGACCGTCGACGTCATGCTCCACCGCAATGTCGGCGTGAAGGCCGCCGCAAAGAAGATTGCGGAAGCGGCGCATGTGCAGCTCGACGACGTCGTCCCGGGCACGGCCAAGGTGCGTGTGACGCTGAAGATGCGCCGTCTTGCCGACGTCGCGGCGCTCGACGAGGTGCGCAGCGTCGAGAAGGTCTTTCCCCGCAAGCTGCTCAACAACATCGCGCGGGGCATTCTTCGCGTTCCCGCGGCGACGCCGAGCAATGGCGGCGAAGGCGCGGGCGAGATCATCGCGATCGCCGATACCGGTTTCGACAAGGGATCGACCACGAACACGCACCCGGCTTTCAAGGGGCGCGTCAAGAAGCTCTACGCGCTCGGCCGGCCCGGGCGCAAAGACGATCCTGATGGTCACGGCACCCATGTCGCGGGTTCCGCTCTCGGCGACGGCGTATCGAAAAGCGACGGCCCGATCCGCGGCACGGCTCCCGGTGCCAAGCTGGTTCTGCAATCCGTGCTCGACAGCGACGGCAATCTCGGCGGCCTGCCCGACAGCCTCGATGCGCTGTTCGGCCCGCCCTACAAGACGGACAAGGCGCGAATCCATTCCAACTCCTGGGGCAGCGTCGGAAATTTCGGCGTGTATGACTCCCAGGCCAACGAGCTCGACACGTTCGTCTACGCGCACCGCGACATGCTGATCTGCTTCGCCGCCGGAAATGAGGGTAGCGACAAGGATGGCAATGGCCAGGTCGACCCCAACTCCGTGACGCCGCCGGGTACGGCCAAGAACTGCCTCACCATCGGCGCCTGCGAGAACAATCGTCCCAGCGAGGCCATGACCTACGGCAGGGCATGGCCAGACGATTTTCCGGCCACGCCGATCAGCTCCGATCGTGTGGCCAACAATCCCGAAGGGATGGTGGCGTTCAGCAGCCGCGGACCCACCAACGACGAACGCATCAAGCCCGACGTCGTGGCGCCGGGATCCTTCATTCTGTCAACCCGATCCCGCGCCACGAAATCGAAGGGATGGAAGCTCTCGCAAGATCCGCTCTACATGTTCGAAGGCGGCACCAGCATGGCGACGCCGCTGGTGGCCGGGTCCGTCGCGGTGATCCGGGCGTTCCTGAGGAAAAGCCAGGGACTGAAGTCTCCGAGCGCCGCACTGCTCAAGGCGCTCATCATCAACGGAGCGCGCAGTCTCGCCGGACAATACCATCCGTCGGAGGCGGGGTCCGTCGCGAGCAACAGCCAGGGCTTCGGCCGGGTCGACGTTCAAGCGGTGGTCGGCCCCCATGCCACGAGCGAAGAGCTGCAGTTCTTCGACGAGAAGAAGAAGCTGGACGCCGGCGACCGCGAAGACCGCACGGTCACGATACCGGCGGGAAGCAGCCGCCTGAAGGTCACGCTGGTCTGGACCGATCCGCCCGGCGAAGGCCTGCAAAGCGACCTCGATCTCGTCGTGGTGGCCAACAAGCAGGAACGCCATGGCAACATGCCGGCCGGCTCGAAGGACTTCGACCGCCGGAACAATGTGGAGCAGGTCATCTTCGAAAATCTGCCGGCCGGCGAAGCGGTGATATCGGTCATCGCTCATTCCATCGCCGTCGCGCCGCAGAACTATGCCCTCGTCATCAGGGTGAGCTAGAGCGTCTTCAAGCGAAGTGGCTGCCGGTTCGCGCGAAGAAAACGCGTCAAAACAAGCGCCTTGAGCTTCCGTTCTGATTCACTCAGAACCCAAGCTCCAGGCGCGGCAATCTGTCCCGGAAAGCTCGACCTCTTGTCGAACCTTCCGCGCATGTCTACCTCTCGCGGGTGGTTTTGCTGAGAGGTACTCCGATGCTGGATGCCGCCGTAAAGGCGCTGTCGCAATTGATCTCGCCGCCGATGCGCTCGATCCTGTGGCGATCGATCGGGCTTGCACTGGTCCTGATCATCGTGCTGGCGATCGGCTTGCAGCGGCTGCTGAGCTGGTTTGCGACCTATGGTGAGGTCTGGCTGGAAGGCCTGCTCGGGCCGAGCTGGCATTCCTCGCTCGAGGTCCTCGCCTGGATCGTCTCGATCACGGCGGGCCTCGGCGTCGTGTTCGGCGGTGTGTTCCTGATGCCTGCGATCACCTCGCTGGTGGCGAGCCTGTTCGTCGACGACGTCGCCGACATCGTCGAGCGCGAGCACTATCCCGCCGAGCGGCCGGGCGCTGCGCTGCCGTTCAGCCAGGCGATCTACGAGGGCGTCAAGACCGCGCTGCTGACGATCGTGGTCTATCTGGTGGCGTTGCCGCTGGTCCTGTTCGCTGGTGCCGGATTCCTGATCTTCTTCGTCGCCGCCGCCTGGCTGCTCGGGCGCGAATATTTCGAGCTCGCCGCGATGCGCTTCCGTTCGCCGGAGGAGGCCAGGGCGATGCGGCGCGACAACGCCGCGACCATCTTCACCGCCGGCCTTTTCATTGCGGCCTTCGTCTCGATCCCGATCGTCAATCTGGCGACGCCGATCTTCGGCATGGCGTTCATGGTCCACATGCACAAGCGCCTGTCGGGGCCGCGGCCCGAGCTGATCGAGCCGGCGCGGCAGATGCGGTGAGGCCTCTCAGTTCACTTGCACCCCGCATTTGCGCAGCAGCATCTTGGCGAAACCGAACGGCGCCGGCGTGAACGGGCCCGGTGGCGCCCGGGTGATCAGCGCGACGACGCCGAGCGCGACCATCGCTAGCCAGAAGCACAGCCAGAAGCCGTCGATATAGGCGAGCACATTGGCCTCGCGCTGCACCAGGCCCGCGAGCGTGCCGACCGCGCGCGCCTGCGCCATTCCGGTGCCATGGGCCGCGAAGTAATCGGCGAGCTGCTTGAGCCTACCCACCACGTCGGCATTGCCGACCACAAGGTCCTGGCCGAGATAGAAGGAATGGACCTGCTCGCGCACGCGCAGCCACGTTCCCATCAGCGCGATGCCGATCTCCGCGCCGCCGAGCCGCATGATCTGGATGTAGGCGGCAAAGGAGGTGGCGCGGCTCGGATCGGCGTTCGACAGCAGCGTGATGATGATCGGCAGCAGGAGCAGCGACTGCCCGATCGCCTGGAGCAGCACGATGCCGACAAAATCCTCGCGCGCCCAGACATGGCTGAGCTGCGTGCCCCAGAGATTGGCCGCGGCAAAGCAGGCAAAGCCCAGCACCACGACAAGCCGCGTATCGAAATGCCGCAGCAGCCAGATCGAGATCGGCACCAGCACGAACATCGGCAGCGCGCCATAGGTGAGCAGCAACATCCCGCTCTGCTCCGGCCTGAGCAGAACGACATTGCCGAGGAAGTTCGGCACCAGCGACGAGTTGGAGAGGCTGGTCAGCGTGTAGAGCAGGATCAAGATCAGCCCCAACCCGACATTGCGCGAGAACAGCACGTTGACATGCGCCCAGGGCTGTCGCACCAGCGACTCGTTGACGAGGAAGCCTGCGAACAGCACCACACCGCTGACGAGCAGCGCCATCACCGTCCCCGAGCCGAGCCAGTCCAGGCGATTGCCCTGGTCGAGGCCGGCATAGATCATCGAGACCGCGGCGCCGAGCAGCAGCATGCCGCCCCAATCGGCCTCGCGCAGCAGCGTGCGGTTCACCGGCTCGCTCGGCGTGCCCAGATAAACCATCAGGCCCATCAAGGGCGCGATCACGACGCTCTGCCAGTACATCCATTGCCAGCCGAGATGGTCGACATAGAAGCCGACCAGGGAGCTCGACGTATCCAGCGCAAAGCCGACCCGGATCGAATAGAGCGAGATCGCCGGCACCCACCATCGGATCGGCAGGTTTCGTAACACGATCATGAGCGTCGCAGGCACGAAGGTGCCGAGCAGCAGGCCATGAACGACGCTGAGCGCGAGCAGCGTCGGATAATCGTGCACGAAGGGAATGATCAGCGACACCGCGGCGTAGACGAGGCTCGGGATGCCGAGCACGCGGCGCAGGCCGAACACCGTCGCGAGCCACGCCACCGCCGGCGCAATCAGGATCTGCGAGCCGATGCCAGCGGTCGAAAGCCAGGCGCCCTCGTCAAACGAGAGCGAGAACGCACCGCGCAGGTCCGGCAGACCGACCGTGGTCAGCCGGCTGTCGAAATTGGCGAGGAACGAGCCGAGCAGCACCGCCGCCACGGCAAACAACGGCTGTGGCGCGATGCCGCCGCGCGAGAGAGGCCCGCGGCCGGCATCGTCATTTTCCGCCATTCGCGGCCTTCGTGTCGATGCTGGTGACGACCGACATGCCCGGCACCAGCCGCGCCAGCAGCGGCTGGTTGTCGTCGAACTGGATGCGCACGGGAATGCGCTGCACGACTTTGGTGAAATTGCCGGTCGCATTGTCCGGCGGCAGCAGGGCCACCTGCGCGCCGGTCGCGGGGGCAATGCGCTCGACCTTGCCGCGCAGCTTCTCGCGCGGGAAGCCATCGACGGTGATCTCGACCGGCTGGCCCGGCGCGACATGCGTGAGCTGGGTCTCCTTGTAATTCGCGATCACGTAGACCTTCGGCAGCGGCACCACATTGATGAGGTTGGTGCCGATGTTGACGTAGTCGCCGGGCTGCACCTGGCGCTCGCCGACGACGCCGTCGAACGGCGCGGTGATCCTGGTATAGCCGAGCTTCAGCTTCGCGCTCGCCAGCGTCGCCTTGGCCGCCGCGACATCGGCGGCGCGCTGCTTCTTGGTGCCCTGCAGAACTTCGAGTTGATGCTGCTGCGCGGCGATGACGGCGCGACTGGCACGCACGTCGGCCTGCGCCTTCGCGTAGCCCGCGACGGCCTGTTCCAGCCGCTGCCGCGTGCCGGCTTCCGTCTGCGTCAGGGATTTCTGGCGATCCTGCTCCTGCCGGGCCTCGACCTCCAACGCTTCCGCTGACAGCTGCGCGGCCTGCGCCTGCGCGATGGTCGCATATTGCAGCTCGACCTGGTTGCTCAGATTGTCGAGCACGGCCTGCGCGGCGGCGACAGCGGCCTCGGACTGCGCGACCTGGGCCTGGTAGTCGGCGGGATCGATCTGGATCAGGAGATCGCCGGCCTTGACGCGCTGGAAGTCGGAGACCCCGACGGTCAGCACTTCGCCGGAGACGCGGCTTGCAAGCCGCGTCAGATCGGCGCGCACATAGGCGTCGTTGGTGGTCTGGACCACGGCGTTGCCGACCCATTCGTCGAAGCGCAGCGTCGCCAGTGCCACGAAGGCGAGCGCGACGATCACGGCGAACAGGGGGATCGCGAGCCGGCCCCAGAGCGAGCTCGCCGGCCGCTGCGTCGGCTTCGGCGGCGGAGCCGGTGCCGCGGCCGGCGGTGGCGGTGGCGATGGCGATGGCAATGGCGATGGCAATGGCGATGAGATTTGTTCTTGCTGACTCACGACATGCCCCCAAAACCGGCTTGCTTCACATCGCCCCCCCGAAACGACGGCGCCACCTCAGACCGTCTTCTCCGGCCATCGGCAGAGATCGTTGATCAGACACACCTCACAGCGCGGCTTGCGGGCGAGGCAAGTATAGCGGCCATGCAGGATCAGCCAATGATGGGCGTGCAACATGAACTCGGCCGGGATCACCTTTTCGAGACCAAGCTCGACTTCGAGCGGCGTCTTGCCGGGCGCCATCCCGGTGCGGTTGCCGACGCGAAACACATGCGTGTCCACCGCCATGGTGTGCTCGCCGAAGGCCATGTTGAGCACCACGTTGGCGGTCTTGCGCCCGGCGCCTGGCAGGGATTCGATCCCGGCGCGCGTGCGCGGCACCTCGCCGCCGAATTCGCTGAGCACCTTTGCCGATAGCGCAATCACGTTCCTGGCCTTGGTGCGATAGAGGCCGATGGTCTTGATGTATTCGCGCAAGCGTTCCTCGCCGACGTCGAGCATCTTCTGCGGCGTGTCGGCGATCTCGAACAAGGCGCGCGTCGCCTTGTTGACCCCGGCATCGGTGGCCTGCGCCGACAGCACCACGGCGACCAGCAGCGTGAAGGGATTGACGTGCTCGAGCTCGCCTTTCGGCTCCGAATTGGCCTTGCGGAAACGGCTGAAGACCTCGTGGATCTCGGCCGGCGTCCAAGGTTTGGTAGAATTGGGTCTTGCGGCCTTGAGCGATTTCCTGGCGGGAGCCCTCGGCTTCGCAACTATCGCCTTTGCCTTTTTCTTCGGCACGGACGCTTTGCGCGGGGCCGGCTTGCGGGTGATTTTCGCCATGATCCGGATATACTGAGGGACGATGAGCACAGGCAACGAAATTGAGCGCGGGCGATCTGAAAGCGAGACGGACCCTCAGATCTTCTCCGCGCTCCTGACGCCGCACCGCTCGCTGAACCGCACCGGCTTCCTCGCCGTGATGCTGTTCCTGAGCGTGGTGAGCTTTGCCACCGGCCTCGCCTTCCTGATGATGGGTGCGTGGCCGGTGTTCGGCTTCTTCGGCCTCGACGTGCTGGTGATCTGGTGGGCCTTCAAGGCCAATTTCCGCAGCGCGCGGGCGCGCGAGGAGATTTCGGTCACGGCGTCCGAACTGCGGGTGCGGCGCGTCAGTCATCGCGGCCAGGTCGCCGAATGGACGTTCAATCCGCTCTGGGTCCGCCTCGATATGGAGGTCGACGAGGATTTTGGCATCGAGCATCTCTATTTGATCTCGCGCGGCCATCAGATCCAGATCGCCCGCTTCCTCGGCCCGGACGAAAAGGCAAGTTTTTACAAAGGCTTGGTTGAGGCCCTGAACGCCGCCAAGCGCGGCCCGACCTACAACCCGGTCTCCTGACTCCGAATCGGAAATCGGGTGGTTTCGGCCCGGCGCCACGCCTACATTTCCAGTCATGATGACACTCGCCATAAATGACCAGCGCCTGGCCAAGCCGGGCTCCCAGAACGCCGCGTTGCGCGATTACGACTCCGTGCGCCGGGCGATCGCGTTCATCTCGGAGAACTGGCGCACCCAGCCGGCCATCGAAGCGATGGCCGATGCGGCGGGCGTCACGCCGGATGAGCTGCACCATCTGTTCCGCCGCTGGGCCTCGATCACGCCGAAGGCGTTCATGCAGGCGCTGACGCTCGATCACGCCAAGGGACTGTTGCGGGACTCCGCGAGCATCCTCGATGCCGCGCTCGATTCAGGTCTTTCAGGACCGGGCCGGCTGCACGATCTCTTCGTCACCCATGAAGCGATGTCGCCCGGCGAATGGAAGAACGGCGGCGCGGGCCTGACGCTGCGCTACGGCTTCCATCCCTCGCCGTTCGGCACGGCGATCGTGATCGCCACCGACCGCGGCCTGTCAGGCCTTGCGTTCGCCGATCCCGGTGAGGAGAAGGTCGCGCTCGCCGACATGACGCGGCGATGGCGCAACGCAACTTACGTCGAGGATCACGAAGGCACCGCACCGCTCGCACAGCGCATCTTCGACACCAGGCTGTGGCGGCCGGACCAGCCGTTGCGCGTGGTGATGATCGGCACCGATTTCGAGGTACGGGTGTGGGAGACGCTGCTGAAGATCCCGATGGGTCGCGCGGTGTCCTATTCCGACATCGCCTGCAACATCAACAGCCCGAAGGCCTCACGCGCCGTCGGCGCTGCGGTCGGCAAGAACCCGGTCTCGTTCGTTGTGCCCTGCCACCGCGCGCTCGGCAAGAGCGGCACGCTCACCGGCTATCACTGGGGCATCACCCGCAAGCAGGCGATGCTGGGCTGGGAGGCCGGGCAGCTGGGGATGCAGTAGGCCCCGCTTCCGTAGGGTGGGCAAAGGCGCATAGCGCCGTGCCCACCATTCTTCCGCGATCGCTGACACATGGTGGGCACGCTACGCTTTGCCCACCCTACGACTCCGCGCTTGTGGCGAAGCTCAGCCCGCCAGATCCAGCTTCGAGGCCACCGTCGAATCCGCGTTGAGCCGGTAGATGATCGGCACACCGGTCGCGAGCTCGCGCTTCAAAATGCCTTCGGGCGAGAGCTTTTCCAGCACCATGATCAGCGCGCGCAGCGAGTTGCCGTGGGCGGCGACCAGCGTGCGCTTGCCGTTGAGCACGCCGGGCAGGATCTCCTGCACGTAGTAGGGCAGCGCGCGCGCCAGCGTATCCTTCAGGCTTTCGCCGCCGGGCGGCGGCACATCGTATGAGCGGCGCCAGATCAGCACCTGGTCCTCGCCCCATTTCTTGCGGGCGTCGTCCTTGTTGAGGCCGGAGAGATCGCCATAGTCGCGCTCGTTCAGCGCGAGGTCTTTGGAGGTCGGCAGGCCCTTCTGGTCGAGCTCGCCGAGAATGAGATCGAGCGTGTGCTGCGCGCGCGTCAAGACCGAGGTGTAGGCGACGTCGAACACGAGGCCCTGCGCCTTCAGCTTGCGGCCGGCTTCCGTGGCTTCCTTCACGCCGAGCTCGGTGAGATCAGGATCCTTCCAGCCCGTGAACAGGTTCTTCAGATTCCACTCGCTCTGACCGTGGCGCACGAGCACGAGGAGACGTTCGCTCATTGACTGCTTTCCATTCAGGTTATTGTTGAGGAATGATCTTGGCGGAAAGCCGCTTCACGTCTTGCGCTAACGCGGCCCTTCGGGTCCGGTTCATGCTCCGGCTCGCTCAGATGTCTGCGAGACCGAGCACGTCGGCCATGGAGTAGTGCCCCGGCTTCTTGCCATGCGCCCACAGCGCCGCCTTGAGCGCGCCGTGTGCGAACAGCATGCGGTCTTCGGCGAGATGCGACAGCGTCAGGCGTTCGAACGGACCAAGAAAGGTCACGCTGTGCTCGCCGGCAACGGTGCCGCCGCGCAAGGAGGCAAAGCCGATGTCGCCCGGCTTGCGCGCGCCGGTGATGCCGTCGCGGCCGCGATCCGAATGCTCATCGAGCGAGATGCCGCGGCCGGCGGCGGCGGCCTGGCCCAGCATCAGCGCAGTGCCCGAGGGCGCATCGATCTTCATGCGGTGGTGGGTTTCCACGACCTCGATGTCGAAGCTCTCGTCGAGTGCCTTGGCGACGCGCTTGACCACCGCGGCGAGCAGATTGACGCCCAGGCTCATATTGCCCGACTGCACCACGACCGCACGGTTGGTGACGCTCTTGATCACGGCGTTGTCGGAGGCCGACAGTCCGGTGGTGCCGATGACGTGCACGATGCCGCGCTCGGCAGCGATCGCGACATTGGCGATGGTCGCGGCCGGCACGGTGAAATCCAGGATGCCGTCGGCATCTTTCGACATCGCCCAGAGGTCGGCCGAGAGTTTGACGCCGTTGGCAGGCAGGCCCGCGAGTACGCCGGCATCCTTGCCGAGCAGCTCCGAGCCGGGCGCCTCCAGGGCTCCCGCCAGCACCGCGCCTTCAGTGTCGGCAATGGCTCGTGCCAGCGCCCGGCCCATCCGGCCGCCTGCCCCGGCAACAATCAAACGCATATCGGACATAGTTCACCCTCTCCACGCCCTATAGCGGGAGCGGGCCGTTCCGGCAACCGATCAGGCCTTCAAAAGGCCCGTGGCGCGGGTCTCCCCAAGCACAGATGCAACGCTAGAGCATGAGCTCCAGGTCTTTCCTGAGCACGACCTGGCCATCGCGCTCTACAACATAAGTGGCCTTGTAGGAGCCGCGTTCCCACCCCCCGGGAGGTCGCTTCTTCCCCGCAAAGAGCATGAATTGCGCCTTGTTGGCCTGAAGTGGTGCAGACCGATTTTCCGCGATGACGTTGTCGAGGGGATCCTTGATGAGCAGCCATTGCGCGTCGCCCGCCTTCAGCCCGATAGCCCGCACGAACGCGACGATCGCCATCGAACCGACGGACGGCTTTTGGCTCTCGGCACTGCCGTCCTCGATGAGTTCCATCGTGACCGGCCCCGTCGTAAAGCCCGCATTGAGGATGGCTCGTTCCTGGTACTCGAGTTTCGGGCGGAGGGCAGCAAGCCAGAGCGATTGACCGCCCTCGCAAGACTCGGGGCGAACGCCGTACGCAAAGGGATCGACCACCGCGCCATTGTGCCTCACGGTGAAATGCAGGTGAGGATACTCCGTGAGGCCGGAGAGACCGACACGGCCGAGCGGCTGTCCTAGGTCGACCTTGTCTCCAGGCTTGACCGACACACTGCCGGCGGCGAGGTGGCAGTACTGGGTTTCCCACTGCTCCGGATGTTCGATGACGACGCCATTGCCACATTCGGCCTCGCGCACCGCTTCGCGTCCCGATTTTGTGAAAGCGCCGTCCGGCGCGTCATTGCGTGTACGAAGAATACGGCCGCCTGCCGCCGCGCGCACGTCCACGCCGGCCCTTTGCACCGGCAGTGAGGGCAAACGAAAATCGGTGCCGTTGTGGTCGTCATAAGTCAGCGTGCCGCATTTGTAATCTCGCGCCGACCGCGACGGATCGAGATCCGTGTAATTCTGGATGTAGCAGGTGCGGCCAGGCTCGCAGGCAATCGGCAGCGCCAATTGAATGCTCTGGGCATGGGCAGGGAAGCCGGCCCCGGCCAATGCCAGGGCAGCGAACATCCGGTAGAGGAAACCTGCGCTGCCCATGCGCCTCGACATCGCGGAGAACCCCGTACTCATTCAGGCGAATGCTTGCCGGCCGTCCGCAATCTCATCGGACCCTCTTCGTCCAATCGACAATCGGAGGCCGACCGGCTCACCCAGTTCTCGCGCCTGCCAGCGCCAAAAGGCGATTGGGTGAGATGATACAGAAGAAAGAACTCCGACTGTCGGTTGATCCCCAGTTTGAGCATGATCCTCTTGGTGTAGGTTCGCACCGTTGCCTCGGTCAGCCCAAGCTCGGCTCCAATATCGCGAGGGCACTGGAATTGAAGAATCCGGGCGACGATTCTTTCCTCAGCCCAGTTCAAGCCAAAGGCAGATGCGATGCAGTGCGCGCCCTGCACGTCATCGAATTGCGGCACGACGATGAGGGCCTGTCCCAGCTTGTCATGCGTTGGAACAGCGCCGATCTTGGCGAAGGCGAACTGCTGACGATCCGTCGAAAGCGGTACCGTAGTGTTGAACCATCCATGAGTCCCGCTCTCGATGAGCACTTTCCCGATTGCCCCCCGCAAGCTCTCGGTCACGGAAGCGCATGAGCCAGCAAGCCTGCCTCCTTCCATCCTGAGCAACTCGCGCTTGGCAAGCAGCACGCGTCCACCACGATTGACTGCGTAAATGTGCAGGCCCTGGTCCACGACGATGGCGGGAAAGGTCAGCTCTTCGAGCCAGAGTTGCGCATCGACCTGCCCCGGCGCTTGCCGGGCAAGTGAATGAGCAGCCTTCCATAACGGGCGCACGGTATGCGCCAAGCCCGGAATCTCCGATGCCGCAAGCGCGGCCGGTCGCCATCCGGCCACGAACACGACCGTGGTTCGCTCATCGGAAGCAAACCTGCCAATGACTGAATGACTCTTTACCGGGGGTTCCGCGCCGATCAACTTGCGGACGAAGGAGGTCCGGGAATTGATCGGCTCGAGCGAGGCGACGTCCTCGGCTGTACCCTTGCGCGCAAATCGCTCAACCATCGCCGCGCATGACGGATCGGCAGGAGCATCTCCGATCCTGGCTTCTTCCAGCCCGGAGGCGGATAGCATGGCTACGTAGCAGCTCCGGCAGCCGAGCAATTCCGCCATGGCCTTTGCGAAATATTCCATTGCGGCCTGTTGCGGGCGTGGCTCCGGACAAGACCCAGACGGACCGCATCCGTCATTGCCTTGCTTCGAGGCGCGCTCGACGCAATCGGAACGAAAATCATCCTGTGCGGAAGGTAGTGCCTTACTGCACTCATGCACGGTCGCCTCCCTCATAGGCCGGCCCACCCCTTACCAGCGCTTAATTCTCCCTGAACGCACGGTTGATCCGTAACGTCATCGGCTGCAAAAGATATTCCGCAAAGGTTCGTTCCCCCGTCTCGACAAATATCTCGACAGGCATTCCAGGCATCAATGTGGAGATGTAGGAGGCCGTCGGCGCGTTGGGGTCCAGCTCAACCTCGGCCAAATAGGAGCTGTCGCCGGAATGGGTGTCGGTCAGTGCGTCTGCCGCAACGCCGACGACCCTTGCCTCGAGCATCGGCCGGCGGCGAATGTTCAGCGCGTGAACTCGCACACGCGCCATCTGTCCGACATAGACCTCTTCCCGATCGGCAGGCTTCAATGTCGCCTCGATGACAAGCCGATCTTGCATCGGAACGATTTCCAAAAGGGTTTCCCGAGGTCCAAGCACGGCATTAAGGTCCCTGCTGTTGAGGCCGACGATCCTTCCACTTTCCGGGGCACGCAATTCAGACCGGACAAGCTGGGCACGCAACGCGGCAATTCGATGTCTGAGGTCGCCGATCTCCTCGCTCGTCGCATGCCGCTGCTTGGCGATATCCTGATTTTGGTTGAACCCCAGTTGCCTGCGTCTGTCCTGCAACTCCGCGATCTTGCCCTGCATCTCCGAGATTGACGCGGCATTGCGATCGACCTGTCCGGTGGCCTCGGCTTCGGCCCGTTGCAAGGCCAGCAAACGTGGTTTCCGGGCGAGGCCCTTTGCGAGGAGATAACTCGTGTCGGCGATCTCTTCCCGCAACAGCTTGAGTTGCTGTTCAAGTCCTTGGGTGTTGCTCTGCAGGCCGCGGATGGTGTCCGCGTTTTGCAGCATCTGCTGATCGATCACCTTGCGCTCGTTCTCAATCGCGGCCAGTCGCGCGGCAAATTCGGCCTCCTGGGTTTGAATGGCGATACGTGCGGAGAGACGCGTTGCACTTTCCCGCAATTCGTCCGGAAACCGGATTGACTTCGCACCGTCTTGCTCCGCCGCCAGCCGGGCCTCCATCGCCAGATCAGCAAAGAACTTGGTTTCGAGGGAACCAAGGCTCCCTTCGATCTGCGCGGTGTCGAGCCGTGCAATGAGTTGACCGGCTTCGACGTGATCGTTCTCCCGGACATAGATCGATTTGATGATTCCGCCTTCCAGATGTTGCACCGCCTTGCGCTTCGAATGGACCTTGATGAATCCTGGTGCCACGACGGCGCCGCGGAGCGGAACCGTGGTTGCCCACAAGCCGAAGCCGCAAAATTGCAGGACGAGCAATACACAGCCCCATGCGATGATCCGTCGCATGTCGGATCGCGGTTGCTCCGTCGGCCAGGTCTTCGACGGACCTGCAACAGGCGCGGACATCGCGGAGGCATGACCGGTCTGCGTCATGGAATGACCCTCCTGCCTGGCAACCTCTGAGGTTCGACATTGCGCGGGAGCCCTGCCGAACCCGGTACCGGTGCCGGCCGCTGGGCGCGAAGTACGTCATATGGCGGTCCGAAGGCGACCTGGTTGCCGTCCCTCAACAGCAGCACGGCATCGGCGATGGTCAACAGCCGCGGCCGGTGGGTGACGATCACCGACGCCGCGCCGCGCGCTTTGGCCGATTGAATGGCGGAGCACAACGCTTCTTCGCCGTCCGGGTCGAGATTGGCATTGGGCTCATCCAGCAGGATCAATTTGCGATCGCCGAAGAAGGCGCGGGCAAGACCAATGCGCTGACGCTGGCCACCGGATAGCCTGCAGCCGTCGCGGCCGATCTCGGTCTGGTAGCCGGCCGGAAGGGACAGGATCATCTCATGCGCCTGCGCGAGCATGGCCGCGGCGACGATGGCCTCGTCCCGTGCGTATTCATCAAACCCGGCAATGGCTTCGGCCACCGTTCCTTCCAGGAGCTGCACGTCCTGGGGGAGATAGCCGACGAATTGCCCAAGCTGGTCGGGATCCCAGGTATGGAGTGCTGCGTGGTCCAACCGGATCGTACCGCTGGTCGGCCGATCGAGGCCTGCCATCAAGCGCAGCAATGTGGATTTTCCGGCGCCGGTCGGCCCGATCACGACGACAAGCTCGGACGGCCGGCATTGAAAGGATATGCCCGCGAGAATGGGACGCTGCGTCCCGCCAATCCGGAATGTCACCCGCTCTACCTTGAGCATGCCGGCTGGCGGCGGAAGCAACGTCTTCCGCGGACGCGCAAGCACCGGCATCGCGGCGTTGCAGACTTGCGTCCACGCGTCCTGCGCAGATGCCAACGCGCGCCAGGCCGAGACCAACCCTTCCATGGGCTGCAACGTGCGCGCTATCAGGATCGAGCTCGCGATCAGACTGCCGGACAGCACCTCGTTCTGGAGCACGAGCCAGGCACCGCAGCCGATCGCGGCAATCTGCAGGATGGTCCTGACCATTCGCGCGGCGGCGCTAATCGTGTAGATGCGTTCGCTGGCCCGCACCACCGGAGACAGGGCTTCGTCATTGAGGCTCATGAACGCGCGGATGGCGCCCCGGGTCCAGCCCATCGCCCGCACCACGCTGGAGTGCCGGACGATTCCATCGAGCAACGCCTGCGTCTTCAACGCCGCTTGCGAAGCCTGCGCAATTTCCCCGCGCGCGATCCAGTGGCTTGCAACACCCATCGCCAGCAGGACCCCCACCCCGATCAGGGCTATGACGCCATACCAGGGGTGCAGGAAGAACAGGATGAGAATAAACACCGGGAGGAACGGAGCATCTATCAGCGATGTGACCGTTCCGCTCGACAGGAAAGTTCTCAACTCGCGAAGCTTGACCAGATCGTGCTGCCGGCCGTCGCCCGGCGCCGCGCCGGTGATGCTGCCTTCAAGGATGATCGGAGCGAGGCAGTGCTCGAACCCGACCGCGAACCGGCTCAACAGGCGGTTACGAAACGTGTCGAAGGCGGCGCTGAAGGCGAGAGCGCCGACGGCGATGACGGTGAGGCCGACAAGCGTCTCGACGCTTCCGCTGCTGAGCACGCGGTCGAACACTTCGATTGAATAGAAAGGTACGACCAGCAGCAGCAGGTTTACGGACACGCTGAAACAAACGATCCACACCAATGCGAATCGTCCCGGAATCAAGGCCACCAGCAATCTCTGACCAGATGCTGGGATCACACCACGGTTACGCGAATACATAACTTGCCGGCACTATCACTGACTGAAATGAGGGCGGGGCGGCCTGACAGCCGCCCCGCTACTAGTCGGCGCTAGACAACGTCAACGGCCGTATAACCGGCGGCAGTGTTGATTTCGGCGATCGACTCGAACGGTGTCGCGCCGCCCGTGATGCCATCGAGCTGAATGGCGCCGAAGCCGAAATCCAGCACGGTGTTGGTGCCGTCGTCGTCCACTACCACTGTAGCCGGGTCAAAGCCTGGCGGAGCGTCGACAACAACGGCATCGCCATCGGCAAAGCTGAGATCGGTGACTTCATCGTTGCCGAAGTTCGTAGCTGTGTTGTCGCCGAAATTGTGCGTATCGGTACCAGCACCGCCCGTCAGCACATCATCGCCGAGTCCACCGTTGAGGACGTCGGCGCCATTGCCGCCGGACAACTCGTCATCGCCGTTACCGCCGTTCAGGGTGTCATTGCCGGCGCCGCCCGACAGGATGTCAGCCCCAGCCCCGCCGTTCAGGACATCGGTGCCGTCGCCGCCATCGAGCGTGTCATCTCCGGCGTCGCCGTCGAGCGTGTCGTTGCCGGTTCCGCCGCTCATTTCGTCATCACCGGCGCCGCCGCTCATGGCATCGTTGCCCGCGCCGCCGGCCATCTCGTCGTCTCCGGCATCGCCGAACATCGTATCGTTACCGGCGCCGCCGTCCATGATGTCGTCGCCCGCGTCGCCGTGCATGGTGTCGTTGCCATCGCCACCGTTGAGCGTATCGGCGCCCAAACCGCCGTTCAGGATGTCGTCACCGGTACCGCCGTTCAGCAGGTCATTGCCAAGTCCGCCGTTCAGCGTGTCGTTGCCGGCATCGCCATTCAGAGTGTCATCTCCGAATCCACCGTTGAGTAGGTCGTTACCGTCGCCGCCATTCAAGACGTCATTGCCGGCGTCGCCGCTCAACGTATCGTCGCCGGCGTCGCCCCACAGGGTGTCGGCACCCGCGCCGCCATGAATGTCATCATTGCCGTCGCCGCCGTGGATGCCGTCGTCGCCGGCGTCACCAAAGAGCTGATCAGCGCCGGTTCCGCCATCGATGGTGTCGTTGCCCTGGTCGCCGTGGATGATGTCGGCGCCGGCATTTCCGTTCAGCGTGTCGTCGCCCGCGCCGCCGTTGATCGTGTCGTCGCCGGCGCCACCGGTGATCGTATCGATACCGGCATTTCCATCAAGGATGTCGTTGCCGGCACCACCATCGATGGAATCATTGCCCGCGCCGCCGCTTACGTCATCATTGCCGTCCAGGCCAGTAATGGTGTCGTTGCCTTGAAGGCCAAAGATCTGATCGTCTACATTCGTGCCAGGCAACACATCGTCGCCTGCTGTTCCGATGATCAGTGCCATGATCTTCACTCCCTTTGCATGGAAATGCGCGATGCGGGTCGCCTTGCGGCCCGTCACGGACGTCGCAGATTTCGGGTTGGCTTGATGCCCATCACCGATCGATGTGGGCTCCGATCAAGCAACCTTGGATGAAACGAGAGCGATCCAGCAATCCCCATTTGGGGACAAAAGAATACGGCAAGCTGGTGGACCCAATGACGGCCACGGTCTTCGTCTCAGGCGCGAACGACCCTCAGGCGTTCAAGCGAATGAGTCCGTCAAGGTGATGCAAGATGATGTCGACGTGAGTGCGAGCGGAGATGTCCGCGACGCTCTCCTGATCGCGTGCGATGATCGCACGCGCGTGCTGTCCGCGAGAGCCGGATGATGCTCGCGTCAATCCAGGATAGGTTCTCGCGACGATCCGTCTTCAGGGCTGCGGGCCGTCATAGCCCTCGATGATGATGAGGTCGGCGATGGAGTGCGGCTGGCGCACCTTGATGTTGGCCTGGTATTCCGGCGAGTTGTAGCAGGCGATCGCGGTCTCGTAGTCGGGAAATTCAATCACGACGTTGCGCGAGCGGCTGGCGCCTTCGACGGTGGTGAACTTGCCGGCCCGAACGACGAAGCGGCCACCCCATTTCTTGAAGATCGGACCGTTGGCGACGGCATAGGGCTTGTAGCCCTCGTCGCTGCTCACATCCACGCGCCCGATCCAGTAGCCCTTTGCCATTGTTCTTCTCCCTGTTTGTCGGTCTCTATCTAAGCATGATCCGACCGGAAAACCGCTGCGCGGTTTTTCCGAATCATGCGCCGAGCGCCTGCGCGATCTCGGCCTGGATGGCTTCAGCGATCGCCTTGGGGTCGGCGGCTTCCACCACCGGCCGTCCGACGACGAGATAATCGGCGCCCGCGGCAATTGCGCGGCCGGGCGTCATGATGCGTTTCTGGTCGCCGCTCGCAGAACCCGCCGGCCGGATGCCGGGGGTGACGAGGCTCATCTGGTGGCCGACGATCTTGCGCAAGGCGCCGACCTCCTCGGGCGAGGACACCAGCCCGTCGACGCCGAGCACCTGCGCCTGCTGCGCGCGCGCTTCGACCAGCTCGGAGACGCTGAGCCGATAGCCGGCCGCATGCAGATCGTCGTCGTTGTAGGACGTCAGCACCGTGACGGCGAGAATCTTCAGGCTCGCGCTACCGCGGCCTTCGACCGCGCCCTTCATGGTCTGCGGATAGGCGTGCACGGTGACGAAGGTAGCACCCAGCTTGGCCACGCTCTCCACACCACGCGTGACGGTGTTGCCGATGTCGTGCATCTTGAGGTCGGCGAACACCTTCTTGCCCTTGTCGGCGAGCTTGCCGATCAGCGGCAGGCCGCCGGCATAAGCGAGCTGATAGCCGATCTTGTAGAAGGTGACGCTGTCGCCGAGCCTTGCGATCATCGCCTCCGCGGCGTCAACGCTGGGAAGGTCGAGCGCAACGATCAGGCGGTCCTTCGGGGCGATCTCGGCTGGCGTCATGTCACCTCACATCATGCGTTGGGAAATGTCGATCAATTGCCGCGCCAGCTCCTTCAACGCGGCGATGTCGCCCTCGTTCTTGAGCCTGTCCATATCGTCATAGGCCTGGTCGGCAAAGGCGAGCGTGAGCTGGCTGGCAATCACGTTGGCGTGGCAGGAGGTCAGGATCAGCCGCAACGCCTGGAGCGCACGGGCCGCACCGAGCCGGCTCTGCGAGGCGCCGGCGAGCGCGAAGGCGCGGTTGCGAAACACGTCGCCGCGCGTCTCGTGCAGCTCATGTACGCGGCTGACCCAGTCGATCGCGTTCTTCAGCAGCGGCGGCACCGAGGCGTTGTATTCGGGCGAAACGATCAGCACGCCATGATGCGCGCCGATCATGCGCTTGAGATTGATCGCGTGCTTGGGCACGCCGGACTTGGCCTGGAGATCGCCGTCGTAGATCGGCAGCGGAAAATCGGCGAGCGAGATACGGGTGACGTCGACGCCGGCCTGGGCGAATTCATAGGCGGCGACCGCCGCCAGCTTCGCATTGTGCGAGCCGGTGCGCAGCGAGCCGGGAATGACCAGGATTTTGGGTGCGGACATCCACTTCCATGCGTTCGGCGAAACGAGTCCGCCGCGCAAAAGGGAATGCCGACGGAATTAGTCCTTGCGATACACCCAGACGCGGGCCGGCGGAAGGTTCATCCAGATCCGTTCCGAGGCCTCTGTGGACACGCCGGGCAGCGATTTCGGGATCGGCGGCACCACCGCATAGGTGAACTGCACGAAGGGCGCGCCCGGGGTCAGCGCCGCGAAGGCGTCGCGGACCAGCCGGAGCCGCGTCAGCATCGGTTTTGTCACGAGCGGCAGGCCGGAGACGACGGCGGAGGCCGGCGCGCTGAGCACGTTCCAGAGCGTGTCGCGCAGGCGATAGGCATCGCCCTGCACCACCTTGGCTTGCGGATAGCGGTCGCGCAGCAAGGCGCAGAAGCCGGGATTGTATTCGACGAGGACGAGGCGCTTCTGGTCGACGCCGCGCTCGACCAGGGCCGAGGTGATGGCGCCGGTGCCGGGCCCGAGCTCGACCACGGGTGCGTCTGAGTTGACGTCGACGTAATGCGCCATGGTCCGGGCGAGCAGCTTGCCCGAAGGCATCACTGCACCCATGTGCAGCGGCTTTTCGATCCACGACCTTAGAAAGCGCACCTCGTCGTCGAGACGGGGCTTCTTCAACGCACGCGCGGACGATGGCAATGGCATGTCGGGACCGGACGGGACCGCGGGACCGCGGCGTGTCAGAAAATGGTCATAAACAGGTATAGGCCGAAGGCGATACGGTCAAGACGAGTCAGGTCGCCCGATTACTGAATAGATCCTTGACCTTGGCGAAGAAGCCGACGGATTCAGGCTGGGTATTGCCAGAGGAGAGCTTTTCGAATTCCGCCAGCAATTCCTGCTGCTTCTTGGTGAGATTCTGCGGGGTCTCGACGGCAACCTGAACGTACATGTCGCCCATCTGGCGCGAGCGCAGCACCGGCATGCCTTTTGATGCAATGCGGAATCGGCGGCCCGACTGGGTTCCGGCCGGCACCTTCACCTTGGTTTTGCCGCTGTCGATGGTCGGCACCTCGAATTCGCCGCCGAGGGCGGCCGTCACCATCGAGATCGGCACCCGGCAGTGCAAATCGGCGCCGTCGCGCTGGAAGAGCTGGTGCTGGGCCAGCGACAGGAAGATGTAGAGGTCGCCGGGCGGGCCGCCGCGAACCCCGGCCTCGCCTTCGCCGGCGAGCCTGATCCGGGTGCCGTCCTCGACCCCCGGGGGAATGTTGACCGACAGCGTCCGCTCGCGGGTGACCCGGCCCTGGCCGGAACAGGACGGGCAGGCATCCTCGATCATCTGGCCGCGGCCCTGGCAGCTCGGACAGGTGCGCTCCAGCGTGAAGAAGCCCTGCGACTGCCGCACACGGCCGGCGCCGCCGCAGCTCGAGCAGGTCTTCGGCTTGGTGCCGGCCTTGGCGCCGATGCCCGAGCAGGCCTCGCAGGTGACCGAGACCGGAATCTCGATCTGCGCGGTCTTGCCGCCAAAGGCTTCCTCGAGCGTGATTTCCATGTTGTAGCGCAGGTCGGCGCCACGCTCGCGGCCGCCGCGGCCGCGCTGCCCGGCCATGCCGAACAGGTCTTCGAAGATGTCGGAGAAGGAGGAGGCGAAGCCCGCACCGAAACCGGCGCCGCCGCCGCCCTGCTCGAAGGCCGCATGGCCGAAGCGATCATAGGCCGCGCGCTTGTCCTTGTCCTTGAGGACCTCGTAGGCCTCGTTGATTTCCTTGAACTTGACTTCGCTGGTGTCGTCCCCGGGGTTGCGGTCCGGGTGGAATTTCATCGCAAGCTTGCGGAAGGACGATTTCAGGACGGAATCGTCGGCAGTGCGTTCGACTTCGAGCGTTTCGTAATAGCAGCGCTTGGTGGACGTGGACATGTTGAACTCGGTCTATCCAATCGCGATTCAAGTCGGAGCGGAACAACGTCGCCAGGAGACGATATAGGCAGCCCTTTGCTTCGCGGCAGAGGGCGGCACGGCGACGTTCATCATAACGGCCGGGAATTGATCGATCGTAACGGGGACACACCCCGCCGAGCCCGACACGACGGCCTCCCCCGTGAGGGGGGAGGCCGGTAGCGCGTGTGGGGTCCAAGCCGTCCGCATCATCACCCTCTTGGGGATCAGGCGGACTTCTTGTTGTTCTTGTCGTCGTCGACTTCGGTGAATTCCGCGTCGACGACGTCGTCCTTGGCCGCATCCTTCTTGGCGTCGGCCTCGGCCTGCTGCTTGTACATGGCCTCGCCGAGCTTCATCGAAGCCTGGGCCAGCGTCTGGGTCTTGGCCTTGATCGCCTCGGCATCGTCGCCCTTCAGCGCTTCCTTGAGGTCGCTGACGGCATCCTCGATGGCGCGGCGCTCGGGCTCGGCGACCTTCGAACCGTGCTCGGCGAGAGCCTTTTCGGTCGAGTGCACCAGGCCATCCGCCTCGTTCTTGGCGGTGACGGCCTCGCGGCGCTTCTTGTCCGCCTCGGCGTTGGCCTCGGCGTCCTTGACCATCTTCTCGATGTCGGCTTCCGACAGGCCGCCGGAGGCCTGGATGCGGATCTGCTGCTCCTTGGCCGTGGCCTTGTCCTTGGCCGAGACGTTGACGATGCCGTTGGCGTCGATGTCGAAGGTCACCTCGATCTGCGGCATGCCGCGCGGAGCCGGCGGAATGCCCATCAGGTCGAACTGGCCGAGCATCTTGTTGTCGGCCGCCATTTCACGCTCGCCCTGGAAGACGCGGATGGTGACCGCGTTCTGGTTGTCCTCGGCAGTCGAGAACACCTGGCTCTTCTTGGTCGGGATCGTGGTGTTGCGGTCGATGATGCGGGTGAACACGCCGCCCAGCGTCTCGATGCCCAGCGACAGCGGGGTCACGTCGAGCAGCAGCACGTCCTTGACGTCGCCCTGGAGCACGCCGGCCTGGATCGCGGCACCGATCGCCACGACTTCGTCCGGGTTGACGCCCTTGTGCGGCTCCTTGCCGAACAGCTGCTTCACGACTTCCTGGACCTTCGGCATGCGCGACATGCCGCCGACCAGAACGACTTCGCCGATCTCACCGGCGGTGACGCCGGCATCCTTCAGCGCCTTGCGGCAGGGCTCGACCGTCTTCTGGACGAGGTCGTCGACCAGCGCCTCGAACTTGGCGCGGGTGAGCTTCATCGTCAGATGCTTGGGGCCGGTCTGGTCCGCGGTGATGAAGGGCAGGTTGATCTCGGTCTGCGTCGTCGACGACAGCTCGATCTTGGCCTTTTCAGCGGCTTCCTTCAGGCGCTGCAACGCGAGCTTGTCGTTGCGCAGGTTGATGCCCTGCTCCTTCTGGAACTCGTCGGCCAGATAACCCACGAGGCGCATGTCGAAGTCTTCGCCGCCGAGGAAGGTGTCGCCGTTGGTCGACTTCACCTCGAACACGCCGTCGCCGATTTCGAGAATGGAGATATCGAACGTGCCGCCGCCGAGATCGTACACGGCGATCGTGCCGGTCTTGGTCTTGTCCAGACCATAGGCGAGCGCGGCCGCGGTCGGCTCGTTGATGATGCGCAGCACTTCAAGGCCCGCGATCTTGCCGGCGTCCTTGGTCGCCTGGCGCTGGGCGTCGTTGAAGTAAGCGGGAACGGTGATGACGGCCTGGTCGACCTTCTGGCCGAGATGGGCTTCCGCGGTCTCCTTCATCTTCTGCAGGATGAACGCAGACACCTGCGAGGGCGAGTAGGTCTGGCCGTCGGCCTCGACCCAGGCGTCGCCGTTGGAAGCCTTCACGATCTTGTACGGAACGAGCTTCTTGTCCTTCTCGACCATCGGGTCGTCGTAGCGGCGGCCGATGAGGCGCTTCACTGCGAAGAACGTACGCTCGGGATTGGTAACGGCCTGGCGCTTGGCAGGCTGGCCGACGAGGCGCTCACCGTCGTCCGTCACGGCGACGATCGAAGGCGTCGTGCGCATGCCTTCAGAATTCTCGATGACTTTGGCGTTCTTGCCATCCATCACGGCGACGCACGAATTCGTGGTGCCGAGGTCGATCCCAATGACCTTTCCCATGGTCCTGATATCCTTGTTTTTGCGGCAGGTTGGCTGGGCCCAAGAGGCACCCGCTCCAAACCCCCTAAGATCAAACATCCGCGATATTGCGATGGTTGACGCTCATATAGGAGGGGGGGAGGGGCCCGCAAGGACCGAACGCAAGTTTCGGCCATGAAAACATTGGGTTTTGGAAGATCATATCCGGGCTCAACCGCCCTTGCGGGTGATGAATTATTAACAGGTTCAGGCGTCAGCCGGCCCCCGCCACCGTGATCTGCCCGCCCTGTTACCGGCGGGCCAAACCCGTTAAAAGGCGGGCGGCCGGACCGCCGCCATCAAGGCGGCTTTGCGCGACAAAGCGGCCCAATGGCCGACCATCGAACGGCCTCAATGTGAACCAATCAGAGTGCCCATGAAGCTCATTCGCCCCCTCGCCGCGCTCGCCGTCCTCGTCGCCACAGCGCTTCCGGCCTTTGCGGCCGATGCCGTTTTCCCGCCCGGCCTGCGCCTCGGCATGGTGCCGCTGGTCGGCCTGAGCACGGCCAAGACGTTTCCGGGCTTCGAGAGCGAGGACGGCAGCGTCAAGGTGCTGATCACCGAGCTGCCGCCGGCGGCCTATGGGGAGGTCGTGAGCGCCTTCAATTCCAATCCCGGCGGCACCGCCGGCGTCAAGCAGGACAAGATCGAGACCCCCGCGGGTCTTGCCTATTTCACCATGGAAAGCGGCAAGGCCGGCGAGACGCCGGTGAAGCGCTACTCGATGATCGTGCCGGGCGCCGGTTTCTCCGGCTATGTCGCGGTGCAGATCCCGGAGAACGCAACCAAGATCTACACCGACGAGGCGGTGCGGCAGATGTTTGCGAGCGCCGTCACCCGCAAGCAGGTCTCGGCCGAAGAGCAGATCGGGCTGATGCCGTTCAAGATCACCGATCTCGCCGATTTCAAGGACATCCGCACCCTGGCGCCGGGCTCCAGCATCATCCTGGCCGACGGCAATGAGAGTTCGGGCTATGAATCCAAGCCGTTCATGATCCTCGGCCTGATCGGCGCCACCCCGCAGCAGGCCGACGACCGCGCCCGCTTTGCCCAGGAGGCCGCGCTCCAGATCCCCGGCGTGCGCGAATCCCGCGTCACCATGTCGGAGCCGATCCGCATCAACGGCCAGCAGGGTTTCGAGACCCGGATCGACGGCGTCAGCGGCAAGGACAAGACGCCCGTGACCGTGGTGCAGTGGATCCGCTTCTCGAGCGGCGGCGCCTCGCTGCGCATCATCGCCAGCGCCCCGCGCGACCAGTGGTCGGCCGCCTTCACCCG
Organism: Bradyrhizobium sp. 482_C4_N1_8; assembly: GCF_052075965.1. Classification (NCBI taxonomy): domain Bacteria; kingdom Pseudomonadati; phylum Pseudomonadota; class Alphaproteobacteria; order Hyphomicrobiales; family Nitrobacteraceae; genus Bradyrhizobium; species Bradyrhizobium sp. 482_C4_N1_8. The sequence goes on from NZ_CP197231.1 coordinate 219,081, forward strand.
CTTCCGCGCTGTGCGCGACGGCATCCAGCCCAAGGGTTAGTCTCAAGGGTTAGTCCAAGGGTTAGCCCAAGCGCTGGACAGAGCCGGCTGCATTTTCGGGCTTCTGTTCGTATACGAACGGAACTAGGCTTCCTTCCATTGGATCATCCTGGAGGGAGGCGAACGATGCTTGATCGACGACAAATCCTCGCGGCGCTTGGGACAAGCGCTCTCGTAGCCCTTGCTCCAACCGCGCTCCTTGCGGCCGCATCGATCAAGCCGGACGATGCCTCCGCGCTGCTCGTGATCGACGTGCAAAACTGCTTCCTGCCCGGCGGCAGCCTCGCCGTGAAGGAAGGCGAGCAGGTCGTTCCCGTCATCAACAAGATGGCGAAAGCCTTTGCGAACGTGGTGATGACCCAGGACTGGCACACGCCAGGCCACATTTCATTTGCGTCGGTGCACTCCGGCAAGAAGCCGTTCGAGACCGTCGATCTCCCCTACGGCAAGCAGGTGCTGTGGCCCGACCATTGCGTGCAGGGCACCGACGGCGCCGCGCTGTCGAAGGATCTTGCGATTCCGCATGCCGAGCTCATCATCCGCAAGGGTTTTCACAAGGACGTCGACAGCTATTCGGCCTTCCTCGAAGCCGACGGCAAGACCTCGACGGGCCTCGCCGGTTACCTGAAGGGCCGCAAGATCAAGCGCGTCTTCGTCGCCGGCCTCGCGACAGACTTCTGCGTCGCCTGGACCGCGCTCGATGCGCGCAAGGCGGGCTTCGAGGTCTATGTGGTGGAGGACGCCTGCCGCGGCATCGACACGCAGGGTTCGCTCGCAAAAGCCTGGGCCGACATGGCCAAGGCCGGCGTGAAGCGGATTCAGTCCGCGGATATCGCGGTGAGCGCGTAAGCGGCGCGAAAAGCTGCCAAACCCTCATCCTGAGGAGCGTGCTCCTTAGCACGCGTCTCGAAGGATGAAGGCCGAGCTGCAACAGCCGGGCCTGCATGGTTCGAGACGGCGCTGACGCGCCTCCTCACCATGAGGATCAACCAGTGCGCCGCTCAGTTCACTTCGTTGCTGTTCGCAGCCGGTGCAGCCTTCGTGCCGCCCTTGGCGACACCGACCAGCGCCGGGCGCAGCACGCGCTCGCCGATGGTGTAGCCGGCCTGCATGACCTGCACGACGGTGCCCGCAGGCACCGACGCATCCGGCACCTCGTACATCGCCTGCTGGAAGTTCGGGTCGAACTTCTGGCCCTGCGGATCGAACTTCTTGACGCCGTGCTTTTCCAGCGCATTGAGCAGCGAGCGCTCGGTGAGCTCGACGCCCTCGATCAGCGAGGTCAGGCCGGGATCGGCCGCGGCACGGGCCTCGGCCGGAACGGCATCGAGCGCACGCTGGAGATTGTCGGCGATGTCGAGCACGTCGCGGGCAAAGCCGGTGATGCCGTAGAGGCGGGCGTCGGCGACCTCCTTGGTGGTGCGCTTGCGCAGATTTTCCATCTCGGCCAGCGTCCGCAGCATGCGGTCACGCGCCTCGGCGGCTTCCTTCTGCAACAGCTCGACCGAGCCGGGCTCCGGATCGTCGGGCATGATGTAGGGTTTTGACACCACGGGCTCGTCGGTCGGTGGGGTAGTGTCGTCGGGCTGCCGGTCTCGATCGGTCATCGGCTCTCTTCTCGAACTCGTCTCAAGGGATTGTTGGCCCGGATATCGTGCCTAAGCTCACGAAAATCAAGCGCCCGTGATCGGAGGAAACGCCGGTCAGCCCCCCAGGAGGCGGCTGACGATGCGCGCGGCGTAGTCCACGGTCGGGATTACGCGGGCATAATTCAGCCGCGTCGGCCCGATCACGCCCAAAACGCCGACGATGTGGCCGGCGGCATCCCGATAGGGTGAGATGATGGTGGAGGAGCCTGACAAGGAAAACAGTTTGTTCTCCGAGCCGATGAAGATCCGCACGCCCTCGGCGGTCTCGGCGCGTCCCAGAAGGTCGATCACGCCGCGCTTGGTCTCGAGATCGTCGAACAGCAGGCGAACGCGCTCCAGATCCTCCAGCGCGTGCAGATCCTCGAGCAGGTTGGCGTGGCCGCGAACGATCAGCTGGCGGTCCTCGTTCTCGCCGCCGGACCAGCTCGCAATACCGGCCGAAATCACCTTCTGCGTCAGTTGGTCGAGTTCGGCGCGGGCTTCGCCGAGCGCGGTTTCGAGCTCGAGCCGCGCCTCGGCCAGCGTGCGGCCGCGAATCCGCGCATTGAGGAAATTACCGGCTTCCGTGAGCGCCGAGGAGGGAACTCCCGGCGGCAGCGACAACACGCGGTTTTCGACCTGACCGTCCTCGCCGACCAGGATCACCAGCGCCTTTTCGGGTTCCAGCCGGACGAATTCGATGTGTTTCAGCCGCGCATTGGATTTCGGGGTCAACACGACCGCTGCGGCGCGGGTGAGACCGGACAGCCGCGTCAGCGCCTCCGACAGCGCCGCCTCGACCGATTGGGCGTGACCCACCGACGTCAACTGGCTCTGGATCGACTGCCGCTCGGCGTCATTGAGGTCGCCGACCTGCATCAGGGCGTCGACGAAGAAGCGTAAGCCCAGTTCCGTCGGCAATCGGCCGGCGGAGGTGTGGGGCGCATAGATCAGGCCGAGCTGTTCCAGGTCGGCCATGACGTTGCGGACCGAGGCCGGCGACAGCGGCATCGCGATCAGCCGCGAAATATTGCGCGACCCGACCGGCTCGCCGGTCGCGAGATAGCTTTCGACAATTTGACGAAAGATGTCGCGGGAACGCTCGTTGAGCTGGGCGAGGCCTGCGCGCGGCGCGATCAGATGGATCGGATCGTGATGGGCCACGGACGGTAACTCCTCTCAGACGCTTATAATTTGTCCATCCCGGAGGGTTCTGACAAGCGTGGCGTTTGCGGGGTGGAAAACTGGGGGTGAAAAAGCCTTGCCGCCCACCCTCACCCCACCTACAAGCACCGCGAATAGCCCTTTTCCGAGAGTTTTGGAGGATTTCCCATGCGGCCAAGCCGCCGTGCGCCCGACGAATTGCGCCCCGTGACGCTGGAGCGCGGCGTGGTCAAATATGCGGAAGGCTCCTGCCTGGTGAAATTCGGCGACACCCATGTGCTGGTCACCGCCACGCTGGAAGACCGCCTGCCGCCGTGGCTGAAGGGCCAAGGCCGCGGCTGGGTCACCGCCGAATACGGCATGCTACCACGCGCGACCTCCGAACGCACCCGCCGCGAGGCCTCCGCGGGTAAACAAAGCGGCCGTACCGTCGAGATTCAGCGCCTGATCGGCCGCTCGCTTCGTACCATCGTCGATCTCGAAGCGCTCGGTGAGCGCCAGATCACGGTCGATTGCGACGTGCTCCAGGCCGACGGCGGCACGCGCACGGCCTCGATCACCGGTGCCTGGGTCGCGCTCGCCGATTGCATCAACTGGATGAAGGCGCGCAACATGATCAAGGCCAAGGTGCTGCGCGACAACGTCGCCGCGATCTCCTGCGGCATCTACAACGGCACGCCCGTGCTCGACCTCGACTATGCCGAGGATTCGGAAGCCCAGACCGACGCCAATTTCGTCCTGACCGGCGATGGCCGCATCATCGAGGTGCAGGGCACCGCGGAACGCGAACCGTTCACACAAGACGAATTCCTCGCGCTGATGGCGCTGGCCCAGAAGGGCATTGCCCGTCTCGTGGACTTGCAGAAACTGGCCGTCGCGTAGTCAATAGGCCCATGCACCGCCGAATCACCGAAAAGCTCGTCATCGCGACCCACAATCCCGGCAAGCTCGCCGAGATGAAGGAGCTGCTCGCGCCTCACGGCATCGAGGCGGTGTCGGCCGGTGAGCTCGGCCTGCCCGAGCCCGACGAGACCGGCAACGATTTCCGCAGCAATGCCGCGATCAAGGCGATCGCGGCGGCGCAGGCGACCAAGCTTCCCTCCTTCGCCGACGATTCCGGCATAGTGGTCGACGCGCTCGATGGCGCGCCCGGCATCTACAGCGCGCGCTGGGCCGGTCCAGCAAAGGATTTTACCGCCGCGATGGCGCAGATCGAGCGCCTGTTGCAGGAGCGCGGCGCCACCACGCCCGACAAGCGCACCGCGCATTTCGTATCCGCGCTCTGCGTCGCCTGGCCCGACGATCATCTCGAAGAGGTCGAGGCGCGCGTCGACGGCACCTTGGCCTGGCCGCCGCGCGGCACCGCCGGCTTCGGCTATGATCCGATGTTCCTGCCCAATGGCCACGATCGCACGTTCGGCGAGATGACCAGTATCGAGAAGCACGGCCTGCCGCCGCTTGGCCTCGGCCTGTCGCATCGCGCCCGCGCCTTCGTGAAACTGGCGGAGATCTGCCTTGAGCCGCGCTAAGCAAGCTTTCGGCGTCTATGTACACTGGCCGTTCTGCCTGTCGAAGTGCCCCTATTGCGACTTCAACAGCCACGTCCGCCACGCCGCGATCGACGAGACGCGCTTCGCTTCAGCTTTCGCGCGCGAAATCGAAACGACCGCACAGCGTGCGCCCGGGCGTGAAGTCACCTCGATCTTCCTCGGCGGCGGCACGCCTTCACTGATGCAGCCCGCGACCGTCGGCGCGGTGCTCGATGCCATCGGCAAGCACTGGCACGTCGCCAGCGATGTCGAGGTCACGCTCGAGGCAAACCCGACCAGCGTCGAAGCCACGCGTTTTGCCGGCTATCGCGCCGCCGGCGTCAACCGCGTCTCGCTCGGCGTGCAGGCACTCGACGATGCCTCGCTGAAAGCGCTGGGCCGGATGCACAGCGCCCGCGAAGCGCTCGACGCTGTCGCCATCGCGCGCCGCTCGTTCGACCGCTACTCCTTCGACCTGATCTACGCACGCCCCGACCAGACACCGGCGATGTGGGCCGACGAGCTGCGTCTCGCGATCGATGAAGCCGCGGAGCATCTGTCGCTCTATCAATTGACGATCGAGGAAGGCACGCCGTTCTTCGGCCTGCACCAGGCCGGCAAATTGAAGACGCCGGACGAAGCCGTCGCGCGCGCGCTCTATGACGTCACGCAGGAGACCTGCGACAAGCTCGGCCTGCCCGCTTACGAGATTTCAAATCACGCGCGGCGCGGCGCCGAGTGCCGGCACAATCTGGTGTATTGGCGCGGCGATGAATATGCCGGCATCGGCCCCGGTGCCCATGGCCGCCTCGACATCGACGGGATCAGGCACGCCACCGCCACCGAGAAGCGCCCCGAAGCCTGGCTGATGCGGGTCGAAACCAACGGCCACGGCAACGTCACCGACGATCTCCTCAACAGCGAGGAGCGCGCCGACGAATTTCTGCTGATGGGGCTCCGCCTCGCCGAGGGCATCGACCCCGAGCGCTACAGCGCGCTGTCGGGCCGCCCGCTTGATCCCAAGCGCATCGCGCTGTTGCGCGAGGAGGGCGCGATCATCGTGGATGCGACGGGGCGCTTGCGGGTCACGAGCAGCGGATTTCCGGTGCTTGATGCAGTGGTCGCGGATCTGGCGGCATAGCGAGCTGCCGTAGCCCGGATGGAGCGCAGCGTAATCCGGGACGCTTTCGCCACTCGGATAGAACCCGGATTGCGCTGCGCTCCATCCGGACTACGAAGCCATCAAGCCCCAAAACTCTTCGGCGAGCCCGCGACCGCCACGCCACCACCTGTCGTCACCTTCATCACCGCTAACCCACGCTCATTCGTGCCATCGGCGCGGAAGCGGAACAGGCCGTCGATGCCGGCGAAGCCGGAAGGGTTGGTGAGCACATCCGGCGAGAAGCGCGTCGGGCCCTGCGTGCGCGCGAGCGCGGCGACGAGGGCGACCGCGTCATAGGCGAGCGTCGCGGTGCGGATCGGCTCGGCACCGTATTTGGTGCGATAGCGGCCGGAGAAGGCGCGGAAGCCGGCCGGGTCCGGCGCGGCGTAGAGACCGCCTTGCAAGTTTGCATTGGCATAGACGCGCGGATTGTCCCACAGGCCGGTGCCGAGCAGCTGGATGTTGCGCAAATTCGCGCCTGCGGCCGTCATCGCATCGGCCACCGCGACGACGGCATCGCCGTCATCGGCGATGAACAGCGCATCCGCGCTGCCGAGCTGCTGCGCCACGGTGCGTGCCGGCGTCGCGCGATCGGCGCCGTATTTCTCGAAGGCGACAATGCGGCCGCCGCGCCGCGGCACCGCCGCCTTCACCGCGGCCTCGACGACATTGCCATAGGCATTGTCGGGCACGAGCACGGCGACGGAACGTTTTCCGATGCTGGCGGAATATTCGACTATGCGGTTGACGTCGGACTCCGGCAGGAAGCTCAGCAGAAAGACGCCGCGGCCGGCGATGCTGGAATCGGTCGAGAACGCGATCACCGAGATGCCGCGCGTACGCGCGACCTGCGCCACCGCCGGCACCGACTGCGCGAACAGCGGGCCCAGGATGATCTCGGCGCCCTCGTCGACCGCCTGCTGCGCGCCCGCCTGGGCGCCTTGCGGGCTGCCGTTGTCGTCCTTGATCAGGAGCTGGATGTTGGGATTCTGGAACTCGGCCAGCGCCATCTCGGCGGCGTTGCGCATCGACTGCGCGGCAAGGCCGGCATTGCCGGCGGCCGAGAGCGGCAGGATCACGGCAACCTTCACCCCGCCGCTGCCGGCGGTGGTGGCCTGTTGCGGCGGTCCGGCCGGCTGAGCCGGGGCCGGGGAGGAGCTGCTGAACGGGTTGGAGAACTGGCTGAGACTCTGCTGCACGCCGGCGCAGGCCGACAGCAAGGGGGCGCCGAGTAACAGGCCGAGTGCGCTCCGCCGGGTCGCCCCCGATAATCGGGAGCCCTGAACGGGAGATTTAGGATCGCGCGGGCCCAGCATCACAACTTCTCTTCTGACCGACCGTCGGCCGGCCGGTCACAACATTCTTTCCACGACACAAGCCGCGGATTCAGGCATATTGTCGGCAAATAGTTAACTAAAACAAAAGGATAATGACCACTTAACGCGGCCACACCTCAAGCCCTGGCTAGCTGTCCACCATCCGTCACCCGCATCAAGGCGGCGTTTCCGCCGCGAATGTGGCGCCGACGCTTCATTCCCTCTGCAATGTGATGCCGGATGGATCACATTCCAGTCCTTCCTCACCCCTGACCTGGCGCGATCTTTTTCCGAGGACCGGTTCCCAGCCCCCGGGATCATGCCTAAGTTCGATTCATTATGCGCGTAAAGCCGAGCCCGATAAATACACCTGAAGCGACGGATCCCGCCTCGCGCGGTTTCTCCATCGACGCCCATCGGCTGACGGCGCCGAAGGCGGCGCCGGGCCTCCATCTGGTCGCCACCCCCATCGGCAATCTCGGCGACATCACGCTGCGCGCGCTTCAGACGCTCGCCGGCGTCGACGTCATCGCCTGCGAGGACACCCGCATCACGCGGCGCCTGACCGAGCGCTACGCGATCACGGCGCAGCTCAAGCAATATCACGAGCACAACGCGGAAGCGGCGCGTCCGAGGATCCTGGAGGCGCTGGGGCAGGGCGGCTCGATCGCGCTGGTGTCGGATGCCGGCACGCCGCTGATCTCCGACCCCGGTTTCAAGCTGGTGCGCGAGGTCTGCGCAGCCGGCCATGCGGTCTACGCGCTGCCCGGCCCGTCCTCGGTGCTGGCCGCGCTGTCGGTCGCCGCATTGCCGACCGACCGCTTCTTCTTCGAGGGCTTTCTGCCGGCGAAATCCGCCGCGCGAAAGTCGCGCCTTGCAGAGCTCGCCCGCATCGATGCGACGCTCGTGATGTTCGACTCCGGCAACCGCGTCCAGGACACGCTCGCCGAGCTTGCCGAGATCATGGGGACGCGCGAAGCCGCGATCTGCCGCGAATTGACGAAACTGCACGAGGAAATTTCGCGCGCCCCGCTGCAGGAGCTGGCACGCGGAGCGGACACGCTGGAGACGCGCGGCGAATTCGTGCTGGTGATCGCGCCGCCTGCGGCGGACGCGGAGCTGCTGACCTCGGATGCGCTCGACGGCCTGCTGCGCGAGCAGCTCGCCGCGCACAGCGTCAAGGATGCCGTCGCGCATGCGGTCGCGCTCTCGGGCCGACCGCGCCGCGAGGTCTATGCCCGCGCGCTCGAGCTCGCAAAGGACCTGAGGGACGGCGATGGCGAAGACTAAGGGCGCGGAACCGAAGGTCGCCTCGCCCGAGCGCGTCGCCGCGTTCCGCACCGGCATCTCCGCGGAGAGCCGCGCCGCCGCCTATCTCATGGCCAAGGGCTACCGCATCCTCGCCAGGCGCTACCGCACCCCACATGGCGAGATCGACATCGTGGCGCGCCGCCGCAACCTGATCGCCTTCGTCGAGGTCAAGGCCCGCGCGACGCTAGATGACGCCGCCTTCGCCGTGACCCCGCGCCAACAGCAGCGCATCATCGACGCCGCGCAAGGCTGGCTCGTGGCGCATCCCGAGCATGCCGAATTCGAACTGCGATTCGACGCCATGCTGATTGCGCCGCGCTCACTTCCGCGCCATGTGTTGGCGGCATTCGACGCCTCGACCTGAAAGGCAGACCATGAAACTGAACGTCGCCGTCCAGATGGACCCCATCGCCCGTATCAACATCAAGGGCGATTCCACCTTTGCACTGCTCCTGGAGGCGCAGAAGCGCGGCCACGGCCTGTCCTATTACACGCCCGACAAGCTCTCGATGGTCGGCGAGGAGATCGTCGCGCCCATCCAGCTCCTGACCGTGCGCGACGAGCCCGGCAATCACTTCACGCTGGGCGAGCCCAGGCGCGAAGCGCTCAACGGCTTCGACGTCGTGCTGCTGCGCCAGGATCCGCCGTTCGATCTCGCCTACATCACCTCGACGCATTTCCTGGAGCGCATCCATCCGAAGACGCTGGTCGTCAACAACCCCGCCTCAGTGCGCAACGCGCCGGAAAAACTGTTCGTGATGAACTTTCCGCAGCTGATGCCGCCGACGCTGATCTCGCGCGACCTCGACGAGATCAACGCGTTCCGGGATAAGCACGGCGCCGTCGTCATGAAGCCGCTGCACGGCCATGGCGGCGCGGCGGTGTTCCGCGTGATGCCGCAGGACATGAATTTCGGCTCGCTGTTCGACATGTTCTCGGTGACCTTCAAGGAGCCGTGGGTGATCCAGCAGTTCATCCCCGAGGTGAAGCACGGCGACAAGCGCATCATCCTGGTCAACGGCGAGTTCGCCGGCGCGGTCAACCGCGTGCCGGCCGCCGACGACCTCCGCTCCAACATGGTGCGTGGCGGCGCCGCGCAGGAGACCGAGCTCACGCCACGCGAGCGCGAGATCTGCGCCACCGTCGGCCCGGCGCTGCGCGAGCGCGGCCTGCTGTTCGTCGGCATCGACGTCATCAACGGCAACCTCACCGAGATCAACGTGACATCGCCGACGGGCATCCGCGCCATCGCGCGGCTCGGCGGCCCGGACGTCGCGGCGAAGGTCTGGGACACGATCGAGCAGAAGCGGGCGAAGTAGGGCGCTCACTCGTAGCCCGGATGGAGCGCAGCGAAATCCGGGATCTCACAACGCGCTGCACGAGCCCGGATTGCGCTTCGCTCCATCCGGGCTACGGACATCAATTGAAACACGAGGAAGTACGCTCCTCACCCAGAGGAGCGACGACCGCGCACGCTGCGCGAAGCGCCCATGGCTAAACCACCCATTCACCATGACGCCGCGCGCATCGTTCGAACGAACGTCCCGCCCTGCGTGAATCTACGGGGCCATTGGCCGAGCGGATAACGCGACGTTCACCATCTGCCCAGAACGCGCATCGTCACGGGCCATCACACTCGGCCTCGCAACACCCCTTATACCTTTACTCCCTACTCATCGACGCAGGGGAACCCGCCACGTGCGGTTCGAGTGCCCCGCGTAAGAGTAGAAGCGCATGAACACCGCACGCATTGTCGTTCTCGTCATCGCGCTGGGCGCCGGCGGCGTCGCTGCGTATCTGGCGAGCGGCTTTGACAACAAGCCAGCACCCGCCCTTCCCGTCGCCGAGAAGCTGCCGACGGTCGAGGTGCTGATCGCGAAGAACGACATCCAGCTCGGCCAGGCCGTGAAGCCCGAGGATCTGCAATGGCAGTCCTGGCCGGCGGCGACCGCGAGCAGCGCCTTCATCCGCCGCGACAGCAGGCCCGACGCCCAGACCCAGATCGCAGGCTCGATCGCGCGCGTGCCGTTGATGCAGGGCGAGCCGATCCGCGAGCAGAAGCTGGTGCGGGCCGAGGGCTCGGGCTTCATGGCCGCGATCCTGCCCTCCGGCATGCGGGCCGTCTCTACCGAGATTTCAGCCGAGACCGGCGCCGGCGGCTTCATCCTGCCGAACGACCGCGTCGACATCGTTCTAACGCGGCGCCTGAAGAACCCCGATGGCGCCAACGGCGCGACCGGCGGCAACGACCTGATCCTGTCGGAGGTCATCCTGAGCAACATCCGCGTGCTCGCGATCGACCAGGCGCCGAAAGAAAAAGACGGCCAGAACGCCGTACTCGGCAAGACCGTCACGCTCGAGCTCAAGCCGGACCAGGTCGCGACGCTGTCGGCCTCGCGCCAGGGCGGCACGCTGACGCTCGCGTTGCGAAGCATCGCCGATGCCAACGCGTCGGAGATTTCGATCGAAGACCTGACGGCCAAGCGGCCCGGCGGCGTGAACGTGATCCGCTACGGGGTGCAGGCACGGCAACTGACGTCACAGAAGTGATGATGGGGACACCATGAACTACGGGGATGATCGGACGGGCCTGCGCATTCGGGGGAAGCGCGCACGCTCGTTCTGGACGGGGGCGGTGCTGATGCTGGGGCTGATCGCAGCCCCCGACTTCGTCAGCGCGGCGGATGCGCCGGTCGGCGACCAGGCGCCGATGCAGGCGCCGGATCTCGGCGTGTCGCCGGTTTCGACCATCGCGCCTACACGCACGCGCTCGCTGTCGCTCGGCGTCGGCAAGTCCGTCGTCATCGATCTGCCGCGCGAGGTCAAGGACGTGCTGGTGGCCGATCCCAAGATCGCCAATGCAGTGATCCGCTCGTCGCAGCGCGCCTATATCATCGGCGGCCAGGTCGGCCAGACCAACGTCGTGTTCTTCACCGCCGACGGCCAGCAGGTTGCCTCTTACGACATCGCGGTAAAGCGCGATCTCAACGGCATGCGCACGGCGCTGCGCCAGTCGCTGCCGGGCGTGCAGATCGAAGGCGTAGGCGACAGCGTGATGCTGACCGGCTCGGTGTCGAGCCCGATCGAGGCCCAGCAGGCCGGCGACGTCGCCGCAAAACTCGTTGGCGGCGCTGACAAGGTCGTCAACAACATCGTCGTGCGCGGCCGCGACCAGGTGATGCTCAAGGTCGTCGTCGGCGAAGTCCGCCGCGACATCGTCAAGCAGCTGGGCGTCGACCTCAGCGCCAGCCTGAATGCCGGCACGGCGGTCGTGAACTTCAACAATTCCAACCCGTTCTCGGTCTCTGGCGGACCGATCGTCGGCAGCAACGGGCTCGGCGTGGCCGGCCTCGCCAAGGGTGTCGCCACCGTCAGCGCCACGATGCGCGCGATGGAAAGCGCCGGCGTCATGCGCACGCTCGCCGAACCGAGCCTGACCGCGATCTCGGGCGAATCCGCCACCTTCATCGCCGGCGGTGAATTCCCGATCCCTGCAGGCTATTCCTGCGATCCGGTCACCCACGTCTGTACCACCCAGGTCACCTACAAGAAGTTCGGCATCTCCCTGAACTTCACCCCGCTCGTGCTCAGCGAAGGCCGTATCAGCCTGCGCGTGATGACCGAGGTCTCGGAGCTGTCGAACACGAACGCGATCACGCTGACGCAGGCGGTGTCCTCGACCTCGAGCAACTCGATCACCATCCCCTCGGTCCAGACCCGCCGCGCCGAGACCACGCTGGAGATTCCTTCCGGTGGCTCGATGGCGATGGCCGGCCTGATCCAGCAGAAGACCAAGCAGGCGATCAACGGCCTGCCCGGCGTCGACCAGGTGCCGATCATCGGCGCGCTCTTCCGCAGCCAGGACTTCGTCAACAACGAGACCGAGCTGATGGTGATCGTGACGCCCTATGTGGTGCGGGCGGTCGCCCAGAAGGAATTGTCGCGGCCCGACGACGGCTTTGCGCCGGCCTCGGACGCGCAGACGGCGCTGCTCGGCCGCATGAACCGGCTCTATGGCATCGCGCGCAGCGTCGATCCGATCGAAGGCACCCGCGGCGATTTCGGCTTCATCATCGACTGAGACGGACGGTTTGGGGACCGGGGCAAGAAATGGGGCAAGAGGGGACAAAGCGATGACGAAGACGATCGCCGATCGACGTCGCAACCTGCGGATCGCGCTGGCGCTGACGGGGCTTTCCGTCATGCTCGGCGCCTGCAACACCACCGGTGACATCGTCACCCAGACGGTGCCGACCGACTATCGCCAGCGCCACCCGATCGCGGTGCAGGAAGCCAAGAAGTCGATCGTGATCTTCGTCGGCAAGGCGCGCGGCGGCCTCTCCACCGCGCAGCACGCGGACGTCGCGGGCATTGCCAGGGACTGGGTGCGCGAAGGCACCGGTTCCGTCGTCGTCGACGTGCCGAGCGACGCTGCGAATTCACGCGCCGCGGCGGCGACCTATCACGAAATCCGGTCGGTGCTCGCATCCGGCGGCGTGCCGTCGCGCGCCATCGTCCAGCATCCCTATCGCCCCGAGGATCCCGGACTGCTGCCGACCATCCGCCTGAGCTATTCGAAGATCGCCGCGGTCGCCGGCCCCTGCGGGCTGTGGCCGGAAGACGTCGGTCCGAACATCCTCGACCCCGGCTACAACGAGAACCGGCCGTACTTCAATCTGGGCTGCGCCAGCCAGCGCAACCTCGCGGCCATGATCGACAACCCCGCCGACCTCGAGCAGCCGAGGGCGGAGACGCCTGCCTACACTGCACGGCGCGAGATCGCCTTCGAGCGCTACCGCAAAGGCATGGCGACCACGACCATGTATCCCGAGGCCGAAAAGGCCAAACTCAGCGACACCGGCAAATGACAAGTTTTCACGACGACGAGGAAGCGGACGACCCGCGGCACCCCGAGGACCACATTGCGCCGGTTCCTCGCATCTCGGTGCAGGCCTTTTGCGAGACCGAGCAGACGCTCGCCGCGATCACCGCGGCCGGGCAGGATCGCCGTCTCGCCAAGGCGCATCTCACCGCCAAGGGCGGCGGCCTTGCCGCGGCCATCGAAGTCTATGACACGATGCCGACGCCGAACGTCATCGTGATCGAATCCGACGGCACACGCGATATCCTCGAGGGCCTCGACGATCTCGCCGGCGTCTGCGATCCCGGCACACGCGTGGTCGTGATCGGCAACCCCAACGACACCGCGCCCTATCGCGAGCTGGTCCGCCGCGGCGTCAACGACTACGTGGTGGGACCGGTCGAAACCCTCGACGTCGTCCGCTCCATCTGCAGCCTGTTCTCGGCGTCGGAAGCCATCATCACCGGCCGCGTCATCGCGGTGGTCGGCGCCAAGGGCGGCGTCGGTGCGTCCACGGTCGCGCACAACGTGGCCTGGACCATCGCGCGCGACCTCGCACTTGATTCCGTCGTGATCGATCTCGACCTCGCCTTCGGCACCGCCGGCCTCGACTACAACCAGGACCCGGCGCAGGGCATCGCCAACGCGGTGCTCTCGCAGGACCGGCCGGACACGGCGCTGATGGAGCGCCTGCTCGCCAAATGCACCGAGCGCCTCAGTCTCCTCGCGGCGCCCGCAACGCTCGACCGCGTCTACGATTTCGGCGCCGAAGCTTTTGATGCGATCTTCGACACGCTGCGCATGACCACACCCTGCATCGTGCTCGACGTTCCCCACCAATGGTCGGGCTGGACGCGCCGCGCGCTCGTCAATGCCGACGATATCGTGATCGTGGCCGAACCCGATCTGGCCAATTTGCGCAACACCAGGAACATGCTGAGCGTGCTCAAGGCGGCACGGCCCAACGACCGTCCGCCGCTGTACTGCATCAACCAGGTCGGCATGCACAAGCGCGCGGAGATCGACGTCAAGGCGTTCGCCAAGACCATGGAGAGCCAGCCGATCGCGGCGATCCCGTTCGACTCGAAACTGTTCTCGACCGCGGCCAATAACGGCCAGATGATCGCGGAAGTCTCCAAGAACCACCGCACCACCCTTCTGTTCCAGAACATGGCGAACCGCCTCGCCGGGCGTGGCGAGGTGAAGAAGCCGAAGCGCTCGCTGCTCGGGCCGCTCCTGAAGAGGCTCAAGGGCAGGGCGGGTCGCGGGTCAGCCCCGCATCGCAAGGTGTCGTAAGCACCAACGCGAACGAGAAACGAGGGCGGGCTACTTGTCCGCCCGCTGCTGCTTCTTCGCCAGCAACTGCCGTAGCGCCGTGACCTTTGCCGCGGCCTGATCCGGCGGCAGGTCGGCCTTCACGATGGTCTCGGCCTCGGCCTGCTTTCCCTGCAGTCCCACGACGAGCGCCAGATTGGCGCGCACGCGGGAATCGGCGCGATTGTGCTCATAGGCGCGGCGCAGCGTTTCCTCGGCCCGCGGCAGATTGTTCTGGAGCATGTAGGACAGGCCGAGATTGGACAGAACCTGCGGCTCCTCGGGCACGATCTTCAGCGCTGCCGAATAATATTGCTGCGCCTCTTCGTTGCGGCCGAGCTGATCGAGCGCCGCGCCTTGCGCCGACAGGATGCGCCAGTCGGGATCCTCAGGCGTATGCGCGCGGCTGAGCACATCGAAAGCCTGCTGGAAATTGCCGCTGTCGGCGAGCGCGCGGCCGTAGCCGGCGAGCAGCGCCTTGTTGCTGGGATGGGCGAGCACGGCCTGCTCCATCACCGCAACGGCCTGGGCGCGCTGGCCGGTCTCGCGCAGCGCCATGCCATATTCGAGCGCGACGTTGGGATCGGAAGGCTTGGCGCGATAGCGCTCGCGAAGCGCGTCCATGTCCGGCTTCGGGTCGGCCCTGCCAGCGGTTTCCGACTTGCCACCGAGCGCGCCGGTGATGTCCTCCAGACTCGTGGTCTGGCAGCCGCCGAGGGCAAGCATCACGAGCGCGGAAAGCAGGAATCTCGCCGGCGGAGAGGCAAGGGACGAACGCTTGGGCATACTCTGATCACTCGGCGACTGATCAGCGATGCTTACCGATTAACCCTAAAGTCCAGTTAAGGAACCTGGCCCGTCCGGCTCAATCGGTGAACTCGGCGCCGAATTCGCAGCCGATGCGCCAGCGCAGGCGGCATTGGCGGGAATAATCGGGCGCGAAGATGATGGTGAATTGCGGCGGCACTTCCAGAAACTCCGCCACCACTTTCACGCCCCCATCCGAGATATCCGTGATCGTGCAATCCCTCGGCAGCGAGCCCGCGCCAAAGTGAATCTTGGCGAGCCGAGTGCACACCCGTCGTTCGCTTCTGCGGCGATTTGCAAGCATTTGAATTGTTCACCCGTTAGATCACGGCCCATCCCGCAGCTCTAGGAGTAGCGAACATTCGTTGGGATGTGCTGATGAGAGCCGCTCGCATTCGAGGCGTAGTGTCTGCGTGATGTTTACGACCGGTTAGGGTTTTCCGGGCCCTCGGGCTGTTCTCGTATTGTTCTTGCAAGAAAGATCGGGCTCTGCTACCCCTAATTGTACGAGAGGGCAGGCTGGTTCGGGCATGGTTCAGCGGGTTTCTACCGTCGCCTTTGAGGGGATTGAGGCCCGCGCGGTCGACGTGCAGGTGCAGGTCGCGCCCGGGCTGCCGGCTTTCGCCATTGCAGAGTGTGAATGCCAACACGGCGGATTCAATCGGTCGTCGCAACACCAATTAATTTCACTCATGACAGCAGTTCGTCAAGCGCCTCCGCTGGCGTTTTCCAGCCTAGTGTCTTTCTCGGTCGGGCATTGAGGGCCGCTGCCACAGCGGATATTTCGTCGGCGCTGTGGATGCTCAGGTCTGTGCCTTTCGGAAAGTACTGCCGCAGCAATCCGTTGGTGTTCTCGTTAGTGCCGCGCTGCCAAGGGCTTTGCGGGTCGCAGAAGTAGACCTGGATACCCGCATCGATCTTGAGACGATCGTGCTGAGCCATTTCGGCTCCCTGATCCCAAGTCAGCGATCGACGCAGTTCTTCGGGTAAGGTGATGACGGTGCGCGTGATCGCATCGCGCACGGCTTCGGCCCCGTGTCCCGCGAGCGCAGGTCCGTTCTTCACGCGCGGAGCTTCGCCATGCCCCGCCAACCGGGGAAGGTGCAATAGCATCGTGAAGCGCGTCGTGCGCTCGACCAGCGTGCCGATTGCCGAGCTGCCAAGACCGAGGATGAGGTCTCCCTCCCAATGTCCCGGCACTGCTCGATCGGCAGCTTCAGCAGGGCGCTCACTGATCATGATCTCCGGGGAGACAAAACCCTTGCCTCGCCTGCGTACGCGCGCTCTGGGCATCCGTAATACACGCCCTGTTCGCAAGCAGGCCGTCAGCTCGCGGCGTAGCGCCCCACGGCCCTGGACGAAGAGAGCTTGATAGATAGCTTCGTGGCTGATGCGCATCGTCTTGTCGTCCGGGAAGTCGATCGGCAAGCGTCGGGCAATCTGCTCGGGGCTCCAGGCTTTGGCCCATCGCCGATCCTTGCGCGGGCCATGCCGGCGCCCCTTCCACGGAACGACGGGACCAAGAACGGGAGCGCCGCTCGGGGCTACGACGTCGCCAGCAAGTCTCTCCTGCACATAAGTGCGCAAGGTTGCATTGAGCGCAAGCTTGGTCGGCTTGGGCCGGCGGGCGGATCGATCCGCATGCCATTGGGCAGTTGTTGCCCGATACTCCAACCCGCCGCCGCGGGTGGCCGCGTTGCGCCGCAGTTCACGGGAGACTGTCGAAGCAGCCCGCCCCAGGCGACGTCCAATCTCCTGTATGGAATGGCCCTGCACCTTGAGCAGTGCGATCTCCTCGCGCTCAACCAACGAGAGGTACCGCCCGGAGAGCGCATTTGCCGAAGATCTGAACATCGCTGGTGGCATGCCGCCCGCCTTTCGGAATAATCTGCCTCCGACAGGTTGTGACAATCCGGCTTCCAGCGCAGCATCTTCGCTACTTAGCCCCGCGGCAATCGCCCGCCAAAATTTATTCTGTTCATTGCGTCCTGCAACAGACGGCCGTCCTGGCGATGGCAATGGGGCTCGTCCTGATTGCGCCGATCGGCGCCTTACAATGTTCATCGCAACCTCAAACCTCCGAGTGTTGCGACGACCGATTGAATCCGCCCACTATACGGCGTCAACACATGGAGATTGCAATGGAATTGTGGAACTCGGCCGCCATCCTCGCCCTTAGGAGTGCCGTTCGGTTCGCTTCGGGCATAGCACACACTGCGAGAGCACTGGGAGACCTTGGCGAGCGTCTTGAGCTGGCTGCGGAGCGACAGGCTCACGTGTGGTGGTTGATCATCGAGAAGGTGCTGGAGCCCCTGATCGCCAACGCCAAAGCCTGAGGCGGCCCCAATGAATGCCCCTGTCCGCACCGAGGCCCAAGCACGGGCCTACTCCTACGTTCGGTTCTCAACGCCCTCGCAAGCCGCTGGAGCAAGTCTACAGCGACAGACGGAGAAGGCGGCCAAGTATGCCCTTGAGCACGGGCTAACGCTCGACACCGAGCTAAACATGACGGACCTCGGTGTGTCGGCCTACCGGGGAAAGAACGCGCACACAGGGGCACTCGGTGGATTTCTCAAGGCCGTCGAGGCGGGATACAACGCGCATTCGATGGCAGCGCATTGGCCGCAGATGCTGGAGGACGCGCAGTATCAGACAGTCTCGCTTGTAACGACACCCCGAGAGCGCATCAGGTATGGGGACGAGGAACCCGTCTACGACCAGAAAAAGAAGAAAATTAAGCTGCCTCGCACATGCCATGACTGCGGTGCTCTCCAAGGGCAACTTCACGTGAGCGGATGCGACATGGAAGAATGCCCGGCCTGTGGCGGCCAAGCCATTTCCTGCGGCTGCGTACAGGTTCCCATGACGTCCGAACAGTTAGAGGCTTGGACGGAGCGAGATGACACAGTCGACGACGACCATTTGGAGCCTGACAGCAAAACCGATGAGCTGAAACCGCAAGGCCCACCGCCTGATCCATAAATTGTCATTGACGTAATCACCTGCCATGATCGGCGCGCCCGGCGCCGGCAAGTCGATGCTGGCGGCGCGCCTGCCCTCGATCCTGCCACCGCTGTCGCCGGGCGAATTGCTCGAAGTCTCCATGATCGCCTCCGTCGCCGGCGAGATCGAGGGCGGCGCGTTGACCGCGCGGCGGCCGTTCCGTTCGCCGCATCATTCCGCCAGCATGGCCGCACTCACCGGCGGCGGCATCCGCGCAAAACCCGGCGAGATCTCGCTTGCGCATCAGGGCGTGCTGTTCCTCGACGAGCTGCCCGAGTTCGATCCTCGGGTGCTGGATTCGCTGCGCCAGCCGCTGGAGAACGGCGAGGTCTCCGTCTCCCGCGCCAATCATCGCGTGACTTATCCTGCGCGCTTCATGCTGGTCGCGGCGATGAATCCGTGCCGCTGCGGCCATGCGTTCGAGCCCGGCTATGCCTGCAAGCGCGGCCGCATCGATCGCTGCACCGGCGACTACCAGGCGCGCATCTCCGGTCCGCTGATGGACCGCATCGATTTGCGCATCGAGGTTCCCGCGGTGACCGCAGCCGATCTGATCCTGCCGCCGGCGGCGGAGGGCTCGGCGGAAGTCGCCGCGCGCGTGGCAGCCGCGCGCGACATCCAGCTCGCGCGTTACGCGGATGCGGGCCTGCCGCATGTTCGCACCAATGCCGAGGCGCCGGCCTCGGTGTTGGAGGACGTCGCCAAGCCGGATGCGCAAGGCGCCAAATTACTGCGCGACGCCGCCGAGACCATGCGGCTGTCGGCTCGCGGCTATCACCGCGTCCTGCGGGTGGCGCGCACGCTCGCCGATCTCGACGGCGCCGACAAGATCGGCCGGCTGCATCTCGCCGAGGCGCTGTCCTACCGCGCACTCGCGGAGGATGTGCGGCAGATGGCCTGATCCTTCCGCGCATCAACCCGGCGGTAACGAGTTTCCTTTACGCTCTGCAAACCATAAGGCCCAAGCGTTCCCCTATGAGTTCCACACAGGGCCCGGGCGAGTAGAGTGTCATGTTGCGTTTCAAGATCCTGGCCTCGGTTGTTCCCCTGCTGGCGGCCGCGGTGTTCGCCCGCGGCGAGATCGGATCGGTCTCGCATCCCTGCATCGCGCTGGGCGAGACTTCAGTCGAGCTGACATCCCTGTTCTGGACGGCCGGCGTCCATGTCGCCTTCACCGACGATCTGTCGCGGGCCACGGTGCGGGTTCAGATCACCGACGATCCGGACGCGGCGGACTTCGCGGTCGTGGACGACGGTCTCGGCTCCGAAACGGATTCCTGTCAGGCCAATCCGGCGACGCGCCTCATCACGATTGCCGCGGAGCCGGTCGACGGCGGTCCGGTGATTTACCTGTCCACCGACGGGCCGGCCGATTACCGCATCTATGTGCGCTCGAAGACCTTTTCGCAGCGCGAGGCCGCGGCGCTGATCGTCGGTGCCAATGGCGGCCACCGCCCGCTCCCGCTCCAGGCCGCCTCGCTCTGAAGCGTTAACACCTCGTCAACCCTGTTTGGAGGCCGAACCAAAGCCTCAAGCTGTTCGCAAGGTCGGCGAGACATCGTCGCAATTGGCGACGCGGGGTTTCGGAGCAAGAGTCGGGGTCGATGGCGATGGATCGGACGTTCCGGATCAAGGTGCGCATGCGCCGCTTCAGGCGACAGCATCCCCGCATCGCGTTCGCGATCCGCTCCTTCATGATTTTCTCGGCGACGTTCGGCGGCGCCTATGGCTTCGTCTCCGGCAGCCGCTCCGAGAACTCCGGCTACGATCCCAATACGTTTGCGGTCGGCGCGAGCTTCCTGTTCGCGCTCGCCTGCCTCGGCCTCGCCACGCTCAGCATGCGGCTGCGCTTCGTCAACAAGCGGATGCGTAAGCTCGCCGCCCACAACGAGACGCTGATCGACCGCAATTGGGAACTGAAGGAAGCGGAGGAGCGCGCGCGCAGCCTGTTCGAACAGCAGGGCGATCTGATCGTGCTGCGCGACCACCAGGGCCGCATCTCCTTCGCCAACGACGCCTATTGCGCACTCGCAGGACAGGGGCGCAACGCGCTGGTCGGCACGCGTTTCGATTTCGACGTCCTCGAGCAGGGCGACAGCGCCCGCGAAAGCAACGGCACGCGCATTCACGACCAGAGGATCACCACCCCGCACGGCGCGCGCTGGATCGCCTGGCGCGAGGGCTATGTCCGTCTCGATGCCGGCCAGCCCGCCGAATTGCAGAGCGTCGGACGCGACGTCACCGACCGCACCGAGACCGAGCGCGCGCTGTCGGACGCGCGCGACCAGGCCGATGCCGCCAACCGCGCCAAGTCGCGCTTCCTGGCGATGGCCTCGCATGAGATCCGCACGCCGCTCAACGGCATGATCGGCATGGGCGGCCTGTTGCTCGACACCACGCTGACGCCGGAGCAGACGACCTATGCCAGGGCGGTGAAAACCTCCGGCGAAGCGCTGATGGCGCTGATCGAGGAGCTGCTCGACTATTCCAAGATCGAGGCCGGCAAGCTCGATCTCGACCAACGCCCGTTCGCGCTCTCGACCATGATCGAGGAGATCACCGAGCTGCTCGCGCCGCGCGCGCAGGCAAAGACGCTCGAGATCGCCGCCTATGTCGACGAGCGCCTGCCGCTCGAGGTCGTCGGCGATGCCGCGCGGTTGCGCCAGGTGCTGCTCAACCTCGCCGGCAACGCCATCAAGTTCACCGCGACCGGCGGCGTCGCGCTGATCGTCGAACCCGGCATCTGGCCGAACGAGATCAGCTTTCTGGTGCGCGACACCGGCATCGGCATCGCGCCCGAGGCGCGAACGCGCATCTTCCGCGAGTTCGAGCAGGCCGACGAGCGCGTCGCCCGCACCTATGGCGGCACCGGGCTCGGCCTTGCCATCAGCGAACGCATCGTCAAGCGCATGGGCGGCCGCATCACCCTGGAGAGCGAGCCGGGCAAGGGCTCGACCTTCGACGTCGCGATCCCGCTTGCGCCATCGCAATCCGGCGCGGGGCAGACGGCGTTCCCGAGCCCTGATCTCACCGGCAAGTCGATCCTCCTGATCGCCGACGGCATCGAGGCCTCGCTGATCGCGCGGCGGCTGGAGCGCTGGGGCGGACAGATCTGCCTCGTCTCGGATGGAGCCGTCGCAGAGGCGCTGCTGCCGGAGCGCTCATGGCATGCGGTGCTGGTCGATCGTGCGATCGGCGCCGCCATCGCCGACCATCTCGGCGAGGTCGCGCGCAAGCATGCGACGCAGCGGCTGGTGCTGCTGACGTCGAGCTCGCGTCACGAGAAATTTTCAGCTTCCTTCACCGGCTTTCTGATCAAGCCGCTGCGCGCAGCTTCGCTCGCGGCACGTCTCGCGCTGACGCCGGAGGTCGCCTCGCCCGAACTGGCGCCGGAGCCGCCGGCCGCCTCCCCCGCCGGCGTCGTAACGGCAAAGGGTCTGTCGATCCTCGTCGCCGAGGACAACGAGATCAACGCGCTGCTGATGCGCTCGCTGCTGACCAAGCTCGGCCACCGCGTCGTCATCGCGGTTCATGGCGAGGCGGCGCTGGAATCCTGGCTCGCCGCGTCATCCGCCGGCACGCCCTACGATCTCGTGCTGATGGACATCCAGATGCCGCAGCTCGACGGCATCGAGGCGACGAAACGCATCCGCACGCATGAGGCGGCCAAAGGCGGCCACCACACGCCGATCCTCGCGCTCACCGCCAATACGCTGGTGGAGGATCGCTATGCCTGTTTCGAGGCGGGCATGAACGGATTTCTGATCAAGCCGCTCGACCGCGACAAGCTGGACGAGGCGCTGGCCGGGCTGGCGGCGGCGCGGCATCTGGCGGTGTAGGAAGGTCTCTCCTCCGTCATTGCGAGGAGCCCTTGCGACGAAGCAATCCAGAATCCCTCCGCGGAAAGATTCTGGATTGCTTCGCTGCGCTCGCAATGACGATGTGGCTGCAGGCGTGCGCCAATCACCGATGCCGTAGGGTGGGCAAAGCCAACGGGTCGCGCGAATGCGCGCCCAATGACAGGCTCCGCGTGCCCACTATTCACATTCGACAATGCAGATAGACGGTGGGCACGGCGCTTCGCGCCTTTGCCCACCCTACGATACCGCGGCCTATAGCCGTCGCAGCGCCACGCTTGCCACGGTGTGGTCGGCGCCCTTCTTCAGGATCAGCGTCGCGCGGGGGCGGGTCGGCAGGATGTTATCCTCGAGATTGGCGAGGTTGGTGCGTTCCCAGATCGCGATCGCGGTGGCGGTGGCTTCCTCGTCCGACAACAGCGCGTAGCGATTGAAGTAGGATTTCGGATTGGTGAACGCGGTGTCACGCAGCGCCAGGAAGCGCTTGATGTACCATTGCCGCAGCGCCGCCTCGTCGGCGTCGATATAGACCGAAAAGTCGAAGAAGTCGGAGACGACGGGCACCGCCTTGCCGTCGCGCGGCAGCTTGCCGGTTTGCAGCACGTTGACGCCCTCGACGATCAGGATGTCCGGCTGGTCGATCTCGGCCCACTGGTTCGGCACGATGTTGTAGGTCAGATGCGAATAGACCGGCGCGCGCACGTGGCGGCGGCCTGCCTTGATGTCGGAGAGGAAGCTGAGCAGCAGCGGCAGGTCGTAGCTCTCCGGAAAACCCTTCTTCTGCATGATGCCCTGCCGCTCCAGCACGGCGTTGGGATACAGAAATCCGTCGGTGGTGATCAGTTCGACCTTCGGACGCGGCGACCAGCGCGCCAGCAGTGCCTGAAGCACGCGGGCCGTGGTGGATTTTCCGACCGCGACCGAACCAGCGACGCCGATGATGTAGGGCATCTTGCGGTCGCGGATGTTGAGAAACTGGCGCTCTGCGTAGTACAGGCGCTGCATCGCATCGACATAGATCGACAAGAGGCGCGACAGCGGCAGGTAGATGTCCTCGACCTCCTGCAAGTCCAGGCGATCGTGCAGCGAGCGCAGCCGGTCGAACTCGCCGGGCTCCAGCGTCATCGGCGTGTCGTCGCGCAGTCGCGACCACTGCTCGCGCGTATAGACGCGGTACGGATTATACTGCTGCTCGGGTGCGCGGATATCCATGACGCGACCTTTCCGTTGGGATCTACTAACCCTTGCGGGACGCCTTTTCTTCCAATCCGGACATATTCGTCCGCTTGTCCAGCGCGGCCTCGACCTCCTCCAGCTTTACGCCGCGGGCCTTGAGCAGCACAAGGAAGTGATAGAGCAGGTCGGCACTTTCAGCGATCAGATGCGCGCGATCGTTTTCGACTGCTGCGATTACGGTTTCGACTGCCTCCTCGCCGAACTTCTTGGCGCAATGCTCGGCGCCCTTGTCCAGGAGCTTACGGGTATAGGACGCCTCGCCGCCGGCCGCCGCGCGGGCGTCGATGGTGTCGGCCAGATCGTGGATCGTGAAACGCGACATCGGAATTACTCGAACAACACACAAGGCCACGGAGGCCATTCCCCGTAGGCCTATGTAGCATTTTTATGATCGGGAGTCGTCAGGCATCGAGGCGCATGGCCAGTCCGCGCCGGGCCATGTGCTCCTTGGCTTCGCGAATGGTGAATTCCCCGAAATGGAAGATCGAGGCGGCCAGCACAGCTGTGGCGTGGCCGTTGCGGATACCGTCGACGAGATGATCGAGATTGCCGACGCCGCCCGAGGCTATCACGGGAACGGGAACGCTGTCGGCGATCGCCCGGGTCAGCGGGATGTCGAAGCCCTGCCGGGTGCCGTCGCGGTCCATGGAGGTGAGCAGGATTTCACCAGCACCGAGCGAGACCACTTCCTGGGCATATTCGATGGCATCGATGCCGGTCGAGTTGCGGCCACCATGGGTGAAGATCTCCCAGCGGTCGCCGCCCGGACGCTTGACCCGCTTGGCGTCGATCGCGACCACCACGCATTGTTCGCCGAATTTCTCGGCAGCTTCCTTGACGAACTCGCGCCGCGACACCGCGGCGCTGTTGATCGAGACCTTGTCGGCGCCGGCGCGCAGAAGCGTCTTGATGTCGTCAACCTTGCGCACGCCGCCACCGACGGTCACGGGCATGAAGCAGGCCTCCGCCGTACGCCGGACCACGTCCAGCATGATGCCGCGGTTCTCGTGGGTCGCGGTGATGTCGAGGAAGGTGAGCTCGTCGGCACCGGCGGCGTCATAGGCGATCGCGGCTTCGACGGGATCGCCGGCATCGCGCAGGTCGACGAAGTTGACGCCCTTGACGACCCGGCCGTCCTTGACGTCGAGGCAGGGGATCACGCGCACCTTGAACATGTGTCGGCTCCTAGGCGGTGCGCGCGTTGCGGATCAAGGTGAGGGCGGCGGCGGGATCGAGCCGGCCGTCGTAAAGCGCACGGCCGGCGATCGCGCCGGCGAGCTTCCTGGCGCGCGGCGTCAGCATCGCCTTGACGTCCTCGATCGAGGCGAGGCCGCCGGAGGCGATCACGGGAATCGAGATCGCATCTGCCAGCGCAATGGTCGCATCGTGGTTGAGGCCCTTGAGCAGGCCATCGCGCGCGATGTCGGTGAAGATGATGGCGGCGACGCCGGCATCCTCGAAACGCTGCGCGATTTCCAGCACCGTCACCTGCGAGGTCTCGGCCCAGCCTTCGACGGCGACCTTGCCGTCACGGGCATCGAGCCCGACCGCAACGCGGCCGGGGAATTTCCTTGCAGCCGCCTTCACCAGTTCAGGGTCGCGCACCGCGGCGGTGCCGATGATGACGCGGGTGATGCCCTTGTCGAGCCAGGCTTCGACGGTCGCGAGATCGCGAATGCCGCCGCCGAGCTGCACCGGGATCTTGATCGTCTTGAGCATCGCCTCTACCGCCTGCGCATTCACCGGCTTGCCGGCAAAGGCGCCGTCGAGATCGACGACGTGGAGATACTCGAAGCCCTGTTCGACAAAGCTCTGCGCCTGGGCCGCGGGATTGAGGTTGAACACGGTCGCGCGCGCCATGTCGCCTTGCTCGAGGCGCACGCACTGGCCGTTCTTGAGGTCGATCGCGGGAAAGAGAATCACGGTTTCCATCGCAAAAAGTTCGAGATCAGGGCCAGGCCGAAACGCTGGCTCTTCTCGGGGTGGAATTGGGTGCCGATGGCGGTGTCCTTCGCGACGATCGCGGTGACCGGTCCACCGTAATCGGCGCGCGCGAGCACGTCCGCCTCGTTGGCGGCGTTGAGGTGGTAGGAGTGCACGAAATAGGCGTGCTGGCCCTTGGGGCCGAGCGGCAGCCTGTCCAGCACCGGATGCTCCTGCAGCAGGTCGAGCGTGTTCCAGCCCATGTGCGGGATCTTCAGGCTCTCGTCGCGCGGCATGATCTTCTCGACGTCGCCGCCGACCCAGTTCAGGCCCTCGGTGATGACGTGTTCCTTGCCGCGGCTCGCCATCAGCTGCATGCCGACGCAAATACCAAAGAAGGGCCGCGCCTTGACGCGGACCGCTTCGGTGATCGCCTCGACCATGCCGTTGACGGCATCGAGCCCGCGCCGGCAATCGGCGAAGGCGCCGACGCCCGGCAGCACCAGACGGTCGGCGCCGTAGGCCTGATCCGGATCGCTGGTGACGAAGACCTTTTGCGGAATCTCCAGGCTGCGCGCGGCGCGCTCGAACGCCTTGGCGGCGGAATGCAGATTGCCTGAACCGTAATCGATGATCGCGACGCTCATCTTGACCCTCCCGGTTCCGGAAACAATCCAATGATGCCGCCCGACGGCAGCGGTGGCGGATTTGAGAATTGCTGACCCGGCACGTTGCGGGTTGGCGGCGGGCCGCCGCGATCGACGGCCCATTGATCGTTGACGATGCCGCGCTGCTTCAGGCTCCAGCGCTCGAAGAAACGCCGCTCGGCGGTGTCCTCGTCGTCGGAGATGACGACGTCAAGCTGGCGCCACTTGCCGCGCGACAGTGTCCAGCGGCGCAGGCTCGAGGCCTCGAAACCCATCAGCACCGCGATGATCATATTGGCCAGGAAGATCGAGCTGCGGCCAACGCCGAGGCTATGCAGCCCTGCATCGAATGCAGCCAGGAAAATCACCCAGCCGATCAGCGCCAGCCAGAGCCTGTTCCAGAGCAGCCAGAACGGACCCAAAACCATCGCCCAGAAATGAAAACCGTCGCGCACGAAGACGAACTTGTCGGTCGCGCGCAGATCGGCTCCGGCAGGGGAGGGAGCATGAACTGTGTAGACAGGCATGGTGATGCCCCGTTCCTAGGAATTCAGTGATACCGCAAGCGGCGCGTGCCGCGGGCCGAAAGACGTCAGCCGCCGAGCGAACCCTTGGTGGACGGGATTTCGCCCACGGCCTTCGGATCGATCGCGACGGCAGTGCGCAGCGCCCGCGCCAGGCCCTTGAAGCAGGACTCGGCGATATGGTGGCTGTTATCGCCATATAGGGTCTCGACGTGGAGAGTCACGCCGGCGTTCATGGCGAAGGCCTGGAACCACTCGCGCACCAGCTCGGTATCGAACTCGCCGATCTTGTCGCGGGGGAAGTCGGCCTTGAACACCAGGAACGGACGGCCCGAGATGTCGATGACCACGCGCGACAGCGTCTCGTCCATGGGCATGTGCACGCCGGCATAGCGGGTGATGCCCGCCATGTTGCCGAGCGCCTGCTTGACCGCCTGGCCCAGCGCGATGCCGGTGTCCTCGGTGGTATGGTGATGATCAATGTGCAAATCGCCAACCGCCTTGACCGTGAGGTCGATGCGGGAATGGCGGGCGAGGAGATCGAGCATATGGTCGAAAAAGCCGATGCCGGTCGCGATATTGGACACGCCGGTGCCATCGAGGTTCACGGTGACCTCGATGTCGGTTTCCTTGGTCTTGCGCTTGATCGTCGCGGTGCGCATTGAAAAGCGGTTTCCATTCTGGTTTTGGACCGAAAACGGCGGTCTTTTAACAGTCAAATGACGCCTTCGCTACTGCGGGAACGGCTGGCCGGGCCTCTACTTCTGCCTATGGTGAGCGAAATGGGCCCGGAGCGGCCCGTTGTACGGTCGGTCCCGACCGCCTAAATCAGGTCCGACAACGAGGTATTTGATGCAGGATTCCCAGAACAGCGCACCGGGCTGGCACGGCACCACGATTTTGACGGTCCGCAAGGGCGGCAAGGTGGTGATCGGCGGCGACGGCCAGGTCTCGATCGGCCAGACCGTGATCAAGTCCAACGCCAAGAAGGTGCGAAAACTCGGCAAGGGCGACGTCATCGGCGGCTTTGCCGGCGCCACGGCTGACGCCTTCACGCTCTTCGAGCGGCTCGAATCCAAGCTCGAGCAGTATCCGGGGCAGCTGACCCGGGCTGCGGTGGAGCTCGCCAAGGACTGGCGGACAGACCGCTATCTGCGCCGCCTGGAGGCTATGATGATCGTGGCCGACAAGGACGTCTCCCTGGTCCTGACGGGCACCGGCGACGTGCTGGAGCCCGAGGCCGGGGTCATGGCGATCGGCTCTGGCGGCAATTACGCCCTGGCCGCTGCGCGGGCCTTGATCGACACCGACAAGGATGCCGAGACCATCGTCCGCCGCTCCCTCGATATCGCCGCCGACATCTGCGTCTACACCAACCGCAATCTGACCATCGAAAGCCTGGCGACCGGCTAGGCCAGACCGAACAGGACATGGCGCCCGCCTACACCTTCCGCCCGATGAGCCCGGCCGATTTGCCGCTGATCCGGCGGTGGCTGGGCGAGGTGCATGTGCGGGAGTGGTGGGGCGATCCGGACGAGCAGTTCTTGCTGGTGAGCGGCGATCTCGATGAGCCGGCGATGGACCAGTTCATCGTGTTGGCTGGCACCCACCCGTTCGGCTATCTTCAATGCTATCGCCTGACAGCCTGGAATACCGGCTTCGGGCCGCAACCGGAGGGCACCCGTGGGATCGACCAGTTCATCGGCGAAAGCGACATGATCGCGCGCGGCCACGGCTCCGCGTTCATCCGCCAGTTCGTCGACGGCCAGTTGCGGCAGGGCCTGCCACGCATTGTCACCGATCCCGATCCGCTCAACGCACGCGCCGTGCGCGCTTATGAGAAGGCCGGCTTCGTCCGCGACCGCATGGTCGAGACGCCGGACGGGACGGCGCTGCTGATGGTGCGCGAGCCGTGACGCTGACGAGCACGCACGAGAGCAAGGTCGCCGTACCGCCATTGGCCTGGGTCGGCATCGCACTGCTGCTGCTGGCGCTGCAGGCCTCGATCTTGTTCGCGATGGGGCGGGTGCCGATCTGCACCTGCGGCTATGTAAAGCTCTGGCATGGCGTGGTGAACAGCTCCGAGAATTCGCAGCACATCGCCGACTGGTACACCTTCTCTCACATCCTGCATGGCTTCCTGTTCTACGGCTTGACCTGGCTGCTGTTCGCGCGCCTGCCCTTCCTACAACTGTCCTGGCCGGCACGGCTGATCGTCGCCATGCTGATCGAAGGCGCCTGGGAGATCGTCGAGAACTCGCCCTTCATCATCGAACGCTACCGTGCCGGCACGATCTCGCTGGATTATTTCGGCGACAGCATCGTCAATTCGATTTCTGACAATCTGGCCATGATGATGGGGTTCCTCGCCGCGCGCGTGCTGCCAGTCTCGGTGACCGTCCTGCTCGGGCTCGCCTTCGAGATCATGCTCGCGCTTCACATTCGCGACAATCTGACGCTCAATATCCTGATGCTGATCCATCCGATCGACGCCGTGAAACAGTGGCAATCGGGCCCGCCCATCATCTGACGTAAAATGCGGCTTGTCCCGACCCGCATCTGATCCTAGCTAAGGTCCCATGACAGACTTCTCTCCCCGCGAAATCGTCTCCGAACTCGACCGTTTCATCGTCGGCCAGGCCGATGCCAAGCGCGCGGTCTCGATCGCGCTGCGCAACCGCTGGCGCCGGCAGCAGCTCTCCGGCTCCTTGCGCGAAGAGGTACTCCCGAAGAACATCTTGATGATCGGCCCCACCGGCGTCGGCAAGACGGAGATCGCGCGACGGCTCGCCAAGCTCGCGAACGCGCCGTTCCTGAAGGTGGAAGCGACGAAATTCACCGAGGTCGGCTATGTCGGCCGCGACGTCGAGCAGATCGTGCGCGATCTCGTCGAGGTCGCGATCGCCCAGGTGCGTGAGCGCAAGCGCAAGGACGTGCAGGCACGCGCGCAGCTCGCCGCCGAGGAGCGCGTGCTCGACGCGCTGGTCGGCGCCAATTCCAGCCAGGCAACGCGCGAATCGTTCCGCAAGAAGCTGCGCGCTGGCGAGCTCAACGACAAGGAAATCGAGATCGAGACGCAGTCCTCGGGCGGCGGCATGCCGATGTTCGAGATCCCGGGCATGCCCGGCGCGCAGATGGGCGCGGTGTCGCTCGGCGACATCTTCGGCAAGCTGGGCGGGCGCAGCAAGACGCGGCGACTGACGGTGGAGAACTCGCACGAGATCCTCGTCAATGAGGAATCCGACAAGCTGCTGGATACCGACCAGCTCACGCTGGAGGCGATCAGCGCGGTCGAGAACAACGGCATCGTGTTCCTGGACGAGATCGACAAGATCTGCGCACGCGACGGCCGGGTCGGCGGCGACGTCTCGCGCGAGGGCGTGCAGCGTGACCTGTTGCCGCTGATCGAAGGCACCACGGTCTCGACCAAGCACGGCGCGGTGAAGACCGATCACATCCTGTTCATCGCGTCCGGCGCCTTCCACGTCGCGAAACCGTCCGACCTGTTGCCGGAATTGCAGGGCCGCCTGCCGATCCGCGTCGAACTGCAGGCACTGACCCGCGACGACATGCGGCGCATCCTGACCGAGCCCGAGGCCTCGCTGATCAAGCAATATATCGCGTTGCTGCAGACCGAGGGCGTGACGCTCGACATCACCGCCGACGCCATCGACGCCCTGGCCGACGTCGCGGTCGCCGTCAATTCCACCGTCGAGAACATCGGCGCGCGGCGGCTCCAGACGGTGATGGAACGGGTGCTGGACGAAATCTCCTTCACCGCCCCCGACCGCAGCGGCGAGACCGTCAAGGTCGATGCGGATTTCGTGCAGAAGCACGTCGGCGACCTCGCCAAGAACGCCGATCTGAGCCGGTTCATTTTGTAATTCGGCTGCGGCCACGCTATGGATGCCGCTGTCGTCCCTGCGAAAGCAGGGACCCATAACCACCAGCGGCTCTTGTTGAAACAGATGGCGACCACGATCCCGGCTCGAACGACTTCCTGTGGTTATGGGTCCCGGATCTGCGCTCGCTGTGCTCGCTTGTCGGGGACGACGGCGGAGGTAGATCGCGTCAGTTCGGGTGCGGCGTGATCGCCCAGATTCAGAAAAATCCCTGGCGTCTCCTGCTCGCGATCAACGCCGCGGTCATCGTCGGCGTGTTCGTCCACAAGATCCAGCTGCCGCCTTACGTCCCCTACATCCACCTCCTCGTCGACTATCATTTCGGCTTCATCAAGCGCGCGCTGATCGGGGCCATCGTCGCGCTGTTCACGGACAAGGTGCCGGTTTGGCTGGTGTTCGCGCTCGGCGGAGCGACGTGGCTGGTGACGCTGGGGCTGTACGCAAGGCTATTCCAGAAAACGTTCGGCTTCACCGCGAGAACGCTGCCGCTGTTCGTCTTCATCGCGGGCTCGCCGTTCTTTCTCAAGAACTTCATGCACACGCTCGGCCATTTCGACATCTATGGCTGCGCGCTGGCGATCATCCTGCTGCTGATGCCGGCGGGCTCGCTGCTGTTCGTCGCAATGGCCGCGCTGTTCTCGATCGTCCTCGTGCTGATCCACCACATTCATCTGCTGATGTATGTGCCGACGATCATCGCCATCGTCGTGATCAGGCACTACCTCGCCTACAGCGTCACCAAGACGAATGTCGCGTTTGGTTTGGTGGCATTGCTTGGCGTGAGCGCGCTGTTCTTCGCGGCGCAATTCCTGGGAACGATGCCGATCCCGGAAGCGGATTTCGTTGCCTACCTGAAGACCCGGATGGCTGATCCGGCGCGGACCGACCTGCTGCAATTCGCCTACATCTGGTACCAGCCGCTGGCGAAGGAGGTTTCGGATACCTGGGGCCGCCTGCCGCACAACATCCTCGGCGTGCCGGTGTTTGCCCTGCTGATCTGGCTGCACACGCCACTCTGGCGCTATTTTGCCGGCGTGATCGGCGCGCTCGCGAACGACCTGCACCGGCGCCTCGTCATCGCGGCGCTGATCGGCATCAGTCTCGCCTATCTCGTGATGTTCGCGATGGTGTTCGACTATTCGCGCTGGATCTCGAACTGGGCGGTCTGCCTGTTCCTGATCCTGCACGCGGTGAAGATGCTGCCGGCCAAGTACAATGCACCGCTGATCGCGTCGGAGGATCGGAAGACAAATATCTTCGGCCTGATCCTCACGCTGATCCCGCGCGTCGGAATCGTCCGGCCGTTCTAATACCTCGCCCGGCGTATCCGCACATAGAGCGCGCCCTCGCCGCCATGGCCGATATGCGCCTCCTCGAAGCCGACGACGAAGGCGCGGAATTCCGGCAGGCTCAGCCATTCCGGCACCTGGCGGCGGAGCACGCCGCTTTCGCCGCCGCTCCGTCCCTTGCCAGTGATGACGAGCACGAAGGTCAGGCCGTCATCATGGGCGCGGTGCAGGAAGCCGGTCAAGGCCCGGTGGGCGCGTATCTGGGTCATGCCGTGCAGATCGAGCCGCGCCTCGATCTCGCTGCGGCCGCGCGACAATTTTGTGCGCTCGCGCTTGCCCAGCGGTGCCAGCGGCGGCATGGCCGGCTTTGCCATGCGCACCGCCGGCGCGGCAGCGATCGGCCGTGGCGATGGCGCAGATCGCGTAGCCGGCGCTGCCGGTGAAGGCTCAGTGCGCGGCGGGGCGTGTGTCTTTGCCACGCGATGCTTCCGCAGCGGCTTGACCTGTTTTGCGACCGCATCCCACAGCGCGCGCTCCTCCTCGCTCAGCGCACGGCGGCGCGGCGAGGTACGAGGCTCCAGCACGGGCGGACGGGACGATCGCTTCATTGCTGCCGATGGGGACGATTCTTGACTGGCCGCCGCGGCTCCTGAACGGGCTCTATCACGGGACGCGGCACCGGCAACGGGACCGGATTGGCAACGGCGACGGTCTCACCCTTACCTTGCGCCACGGCTGCGGCCGGAGCCGCGGGCTTGGTCTGATCCTTGGGCGAATCCTTGGCAGGATCGGTCTGCGGAAACAGCCTTGCGATCTTCTCCGAGGGACGCGGGTCCGGCACCGGCAACTTCGCGGCGCGTACTGCGGGATCGAGGCCCTTCGGTACCAACATGACGAAGTGCATGGGATGGCGCAGCCGTCCCGAGACACGGCCGGCATCCGCGCCGGCGCCGAAATAGAGATCGGCGCGCGCGGGGCCGATGATGGCCGAGCCGGTGTCCTGCGCGATCATCAGCCGGTGGAACGGCGTCTTGGAGCGTTCGGAATCGATCGGCAGCTCGCCCTCGATGAAGAACGGCGTGCCGTAGACGTGCAGTGCCTTGTCGACCGCGATCGAACGGCCGGCGGTCAGCGGAATGCCCTGCGCACCCACCGCTTCTTCCTTGTCGGACAGATTGACCTCGCGGAAGAAGATGTAGGATCGGTTCTGGCGGCGCAGATCCTTGGCGCCATCGGGGTTCTGCGCCATCCACTCCCTGATCTTCTGCATCGACATCTCCTCCTTCGGAATGATGCCGCGCTCGATCAGGACACGGCCGACGGCCGTGTAGGGATAGCCGTTATAGGCGTCGTAATTCAGCCGGACCGTGCCGCCGTCGTCGAACTTGATCCGCGCCGAGCCCTGGATCTGGGCGAACAGCAGATCGGTCGGGTCCTTCAGCCAGGCGATCTCCAGCCCGCGGCCGGCGATCTTGCCGTCCTCGATCTCGCCGCGATCGTAATAGGGCACCAGCTTGCGGCGGCCGATCTTGCGGTAGACCGGGCCCTTGTTGGGCAAGCTGACCGAGTCCTGCTTGTAGCCGCGCACGAACAGGTTCGACGGGCGACGATAGACCGGCACGTTGAAGACGTCGGTCTGCGTCCGCGATCCCTCCAGCACCGGTTCGTAATAGCCGGTGACGAAACCGTCGGGCTCGCCGAGGCGCGAGATCCGCAGCGGTGCAAAATTCTCCTCGAAGAAGGTCCTGGCTTTGCCGTCGTCGGTGAGCTCGAGCGACTTGGCGGCCCTGCAGGGCTCGCTCAGCGAGCCGCCAAGCGCCTTCGGTTCGGCCGCACCGGTCTGCGCGTTGATCGTCCGGCAGCTCGCGCGGAACGTCTTGTAGGCGGCGAGATGGTCGTCGTCGCTCCAGCCTTTCACGTCCGTCCAGGTCAGCGGCAGATATTGCGCACCGGGGATTTCGAACGGCAAAGGGAGCTGCGGATAGGGCAAGGCGCGCGGCGGGGCGGCGGCAAGTGCCGGGAGATGATGGTGATGGCTGCGATAGTGACGCCGCGCCGCCTCGGCGCCGAGCGAAAACGACGACAGCACGACGGCACCTGCGCAAAGCGCCGTCGCGCTGTTCTTCAGGAAATTCTTAATTCGCGCTTCCGGTGCCAACCAGCTTCCAGTTTGGATCGCGAGAGGTGATATCGCGGGCGAAGGTCCAGATGTCGGTGATGTCGGCGACCGTGTCCGCACTACCGTCGACGATATTGCCGCTCTTGTCGCGGGTGGCCGAGATCATCTGCGAGACGAATCGTATGGTGAGCTGAGCCGTGCGGTCGCGCAGCTCGGCGCCGACGAGCTCGGCCTTGTCGATCGAGACGAAACGCGTCTCGGTCTTCTGCTCATACTTCTCGCGTTCCTTGATGGCGGCGTCGAAGCTATCATAGACCTCCGACGACAGCAGGTCGCGCAACGCGCGGCGGTCGCCATTGGCAAAGGCCAGCACGATCATCTCATAAGCGCCGCGGGCGCCCGAGATGAAATGGCGCGGGTCGAAGGTGGAATCCTTGTCGACGATGGCATCGAGACCCTGGGCGAGCGCGGTGCCCGGCTCGGTCAGGCCCTTCCAGCGGTCGGAGGGCGGAGCCGGCTCGGCGGTCGGCGCCAGCGGGGCCTGGTCGATCACCTTGCCCGGCATGGTCACGACGTTCTTGTCCTGGGCACCCCCCAGCGCATTGCGGGCGGCGGTGCGGTCGAACGGCGGCCGCTCGTTACCCGTCCGCTGTCCCAGCACGCTGCGCAGCCTCAGAAAGATGAAGACCGCCAGCGCCAGGAAGATGATGGTGTAGATGTCCACGTCGTATTCGCTTTCTGGTCTTCGCTGAAAGGGGCCGTCTCGGGTCGTCGCCGGGAAAATCAATCCGGCCAGTAGACCGTTCCATACGGGAACGGCAAGTCTACATCACCATTTTAGGTCCGCGCGTCTGGTCCTCGGGATGTAGGCACGAAATCTTGCCCGGCCAATGGCGCCTTTTGGCACAGCGCCGAGTGTAGCGCGTTTTATGCTTAAGGGGAAACCCGATCCTGCCCGGAAATCGCGCATCTTCAATCGTTTAACGCGCGATTTCGTCAGGAGGGCCGGGTGAACGTCACAATTGCGGGGGCGGCGCGGATACCCGATCCGGGGCCGTTCGTCCTTGTGGAGTGAGGCGGCCCTATGTTAGCCAACCGCCGCGAAATTCAGCCCAAATCGGGTAAGGAGAGACTCTCATGACCAACGGCAACGGCACCCCTCCCGAGGCGGCCCAGGCTGCCCAGCTCAACGTTCTGGCGCAGTATATCAAGGACCTTTCGTTCGAGAATCCGAACGCGCCGACCTCGCTCCAGCAGCAGGGCCAGCCGCCCCAGATCAACATCCAGATCAATGTCAGCGCCATCAATCTCAGCGAAACCGAGTTCGAGGTGACGCTGTCGGTCGAGGGCAAGGCCGAGACCGCCGGTAAGATCATGTTCTCGTTCGAGCTCGCCTATGCCGGCGTGTTCCGCATCACCAACGTGCCGAAGGAGAATTTGCATCCGCTGGTCATGATCGAGTGCCCGCGTCTGCTGTTCCCGTTCGCCCGCGAGATCATCGCGACCGCCGTGCGCGACGGCGGGTTCCCGCCCCTGATGCTGGATCCGGTCGACTTCGTCGGTCTCTATCGTCAGAACATGGAGCGGCAAATGGCCGCTCAGCAGACGAGCGGTCAGGCCTAAACAGCCGGAGGGGCGGCTGGAGCGGGCAGGAACTCGTTCCAGATCGCCTTGTCGCCGAGCGTTGCGATAAAGGCCCGATGGGCCTCGCGCTCGGCATCGGAAATCCGCGGCGCGAGCGGCACGGTCCGCTGCCGCCGCGGCACATCGCCAGCCGCATTGGCGCGAATGTCCTCGCCTTCCGAAGCGAGGAGCAATTGCGATTGCCGCGCCCCGACCAGATCGACATAAACTTCGGCCAAGAGTTCGGCGTCGAGCAGCGCGCCGTGCTTGGTGCGGTGTGAATTGTCGATCGAATAGCGCGAGCAGAGATCGTCGAGCCGGTTCGACACGCCCGGATGCTTGCGCCGCGCCAACAGCAGCGTATCGACCAGCCGCTCGCGCGGGATCGCGACGCGCTTGACCTTGTCGAGCTCGGCGTTGATGAAGCCGATGTCGAACGAAGCGTTGTGGATCACCAGCGGCGCATCGCCGATGAACTCCAGAAACGGGTCGACGACCTCGTGGAACAGCGGCTTGGTCGACAGGAACTCGGCCGACAGCCCGTGTACCGCAAAGGCTTCCGCCGGCATGTCCCGTTCGGGATTGATATAGACGTGATACGTCTGGCCCGTCGGCATACGGTTGAAAATCTCGACGCAGCCGATTTCGACCAACCGATCGCCGCGGAGCGGATCGAGGCCAGTGGTTTCGGTGTCGAGAACGATTTCACGCATGATCAAGAGGCCGTGTGAGGCAGCGAATCAGGCTCGCCGCTGCGGCATCTTAACGACCTCGGCCAGAATGTGCGTGATTTGGGCGCGCACGGGTTCAAGTCCGTGTGACGTATCCACTACGAAATCGGCCCGCTTGCGCTTCTCGGCATCCGGCGTCTGCTTGGCGATGATCGCGTCGAGCTTGGCCTCGTCCATCGTGCCGCGCTCCAGCACACGCTTGCGCTGGAGTTCCGGCGAGGTCGACACCACGACGACGGCGTCGACCCGCTTCTCGCCGCCGGTTTCGAACAGCAGCGGGATATCCAGGACCACGACGGGCGCCTTGGCTGCTTCCGCATCGGCGAAGAATTTTTGCCGGGAGGCGCCGAGCATCGGATGAACGATCTGTTCGAGCTGCTTGATCGCGGCCGGATCATGCACGACGCGCGCGGACAGTTTTGGGCGATCAACCTTGCCGTTCGAGGTGGTGCCGGGAAAGGCGGCCTCGATCGCGGGCGCGGCCTCGCCCTCGTAGAGCTGATGGACAGCGGCATCGGCGTCATAGACGGGAACGCCGGCCTCCGCGAACAATTTCGCGGTGGTGGATTTTCCCATCCCGATCGAGCCGGTCAGTCCAAGGATCCGCATCAGCAGGCAGCCGTTCCTGTCGTTCACACTGCAACTAGCCGTTCGCGCCGCAGGAACGCAAGCAACGGCAGCAGCGGCAGCCCGAGAATGGTGAAATGGTCACCCTCGATGCGCTCGAACAGATGGCTGCCGAGACCTTCGAGCTGATAGGCGCCGACACTGGTCGTCACCGCATCGCCGGCGGCGTCGAGATAGGCGGAAAGCTCCGTCTCGGTCATCGGCCGCATGGTCATGCGGGCCACCGAAACATCCTCGAAAACGATCTTGCCATCTCGCGCCACGGCCACCGCGGAATTCAGCGCGTGGCTTTTGCCGGCGAGGTCGAGCAATTGCGCCATCGCCTCTGCGCGGCCTGCAGGCTTGTTGAAGAGACGCTCGCCGAGAGCCAGGGTCTGGTCGGCACCGATCACATAGCTCCCCGGATGACCGGCCGAGACCGCCTTGGCCTTCTCACGCGCCAGCAGCAGGGCGATGTCATGCGGGCCTGAAAGTTTCGAGGCGGCCTGAATGCCGCGCTCGTCGATATCGGCCGCAATCGCCTTGAACTCCAGTCCGGCACTAGCCAGCAGCATCTTTCGCGCGCTGCTCTGCGAGGCCAGTATCAACGGAGTTTCGCCGCGCCAGAGAGACATCGCCGAAACTATCCCGTAGGCCGGTTGCGCTGGCGGTCACTGTAGAGCTTCATGATCGCCGCGGCGGTTTCCTCGATCGATCGCCGCGTGACGTCGAGCAGCGGCCAGTCGTGCTTGGCGCTCAGCTTGCGCGCGAACGCGACCTCGTCGGCGACCGCCTGCCTGTCGGTATAGGTGTCGCCGCTGGTATCGGCACCCATCGAGAGCAGGCGGTTCTGGCGCACCTGGATCAGGCGTTCCGGCGTCGCATGCAGGCTCACCACCAGCGGCCGCGTCAGGGTCTCCAATTGTGCCGGCACCGGAATGCCCGGAACCAATGGCACGTTGGCGGTGCGGATGCCGCGATTGGCTAGATAGATCGACGTCGGTGTCTTGGAGGTGCGTGAGACGCCGACGAGCACCACGTCGGCATCGTCGAGGCCTTCGACATGCTGGCCGTCGTCGTGGATCATCGTGTAGTTCAGCGCGTCGATGCGCTTGAAATATTCCGCATTGAGGACGTGCTGGGCGCCGACGCGGCCCGTGGTCGCGGCGCCGAGATAGGCTTCGAACAACTGCATCACCGGCCCGATGATCGACAGGCTCGGAACGTTGATCTGCTTGCACTTGTCCTCGAGCCGAGAGACCAGATCCTTCTCCAGCAGCGTGAACAGCACGATCCCCGGCGCCTCCTCGATCTCGTCGAGCACGCGATCGAGCTGCTTCTGGCTGCGCACCAGGGGATAGACATGCTCGACCGGGGTGACGTTGGCGTACTGCGCCGCGACGGCGCGCGCGACGGTGATCAGCGTCTCTCCGGTGGAGTCGGAGACCAGGTGGAGATGGAAATAATTGTTCGAGGTCGGCACAAAAGCCCTTTGTATGGAGGCGGTGTGGTTTGTGGATTTCTGTGGACCTTAACCCCTCGGAAAGGGTTGCGCGACACCAGGGGCGGGACAAGTGCCAATTTTCTTCACACCACTGCCCATCGGAACAAGTCCGGCGACCTGTTGAGAGGAAAACGGGATTGCGCGGACAACCCC
This sequence comes from Bradyrhizobium sp. 482_C4_N1_8, assembly GCF_052075965.1. Classification (NCBI taxonomy): domain Bacteria; kingdom Pseudomonadati; phylum Pseudomonadota; class Alphaproteobacteria; order Hyphomicrobiales; family Nitrobacteraceae; genus Bradyrhizobium; species Bradyrhizobium sp. 482_C4_N1_8. The sequence continues at coordinate 257,329 of NZ_CP197231.1, forward strand.
CTTGATAAGCTGCCGACAGAAACGCGCAAGCCTTTGAAGCTGGCCGACTTATCGAAGGCCGCAGGAAGCATCAGGGATATGTTGATGGATGTGAACAAGCGCACGTGAACGTGCGGACGGAATTGTGTGAGTCCTATTCACGGTCACATAGACTCAAACCTTAAGAATCTAAGATTCTAGATTAGAGGAAGGCGCTACGGACGGATAAGTGTGTAGGGTGAGACCTTAACGAGTTCTTACTATCCCCAGCGTTCCCTGCGCTGGACAGAAAGCCGGGCGCAGAAAATGTTCGAAGACGTCTATCTCTGGATCAAGGCGCTGCACGTGATCGCCGTCATCTCCTGGATGGCGGGCATGCTGTATCTGCCGCGGCTGTTCGTTTATCACTCCGAGGCCGAGATCGGCTCGAAGCAGTCGGAAACGTTCAAAGTGATGGAACGCCGGCTGCTCAAGGCGATCATCAACCCCGCCATGATCGTCACATGGCTTGCCGGGCTCTATCTCGCCTGGTCCGGCCACTGGTTCTCTTTCGGCTGGCTGCACGTAAAACTGGCACTGGTCCTGGCGATGTCTGGGGTCCACGGCTTTTTTTCACGCTGGTGCAAGGATTTCGCCGCCGACCGGCGTCCGCGTAGCCAGAAATTCTATCGAATTATCAATGAGGTGCCGACTGCTCTGATGATTTTGATCGTCATCATGGTGATCGTGAAGCCGTTCTAGGCAAGGCTTGCGATGAATCGCTCAGCGCTTCGGCTTGCGGAGTGGAAAGCGATTTTCTATATTGGCGACATCCCACCCAACGCAGGCGGATGTGGTTTTGTCTGAGCTTTCCAGAGGCCGGACACCGCATCAGGTTTGAAGCCTCACCGGCGCTCTCCTTGCCAGACCTGCGGACCTTACCTTCTCGCGTCCGCATTTCAGAGCCTCCTCGCACCCCCTCCCAAGGTTACCCCACAGGACCACCCCAATGCGGGAAATTAAACTCCAGGACCTCAAGTCGAAGACGCCGGCCGAGCTTGTCTCGTTCGCGGAAGAGAATGGGGTCGAGAATGCCAGCACCATGCGCAAGCAGGAGCTGCTGTTCGCCATCCTCAAGCAGCTCGCGATTGCTGAAACCGACATCGTTGGCGAGGGCGTCGTCGAGGTGCTCTCCGACGGCTTCGGATTCCTCCGCTCGCCGGACGCCAATTATCTGCCGGGACCGGACGACATCTACGTTTCGCCCTCGCAGATCCGCCGCTTCGGTCTGCGCACCGGCGACACCATCGAAGGCCACATTCGCAGCCCGAAAGAGGGCGAGCGCTATTTCGCGCTGCTGAAGGTCAACACACTCAATTTCGAGGACCCGGAAAAGGCCAAGCACAAGGTCAATTTCGACAACCTCACGCCGCTGTTTCCGAATCAGCGCTTCCGCATGGAAATCGACGATCCGACGCGGAAAGACCTTTCTGCAAGGGTGATCGACATCGTCGCGCCGATCGGCAAGGGCCAGCGCGCGCTGATCGTCGCGCCGCCGCGCACGGGTAAAACCGTGCTGATGCAGAACATCGCGCATTCGATCGCGCACAATCACCCCGAATGCTATCTGATCGTGCTGCTGATCGACGAACGTCCGGAAGAAGTCACGGACATGCAGCGCTCGGTGAAGGGCGAGGTCGTTTCGTCGACCTTCGACGAGCCGGCGGTTCGTCACGTCCAGGTCGCCGAGATGGTGATCGAAAAAGCAAAACGTCTGGTCGAGCATGGCCGCGACGTCGTCATCCTGCTCGATTCGATCACGCGCCTGGGCCGCGCCTACAACACCGTGGTGCCGTCATCCGGCAAGGTCTTGACCGGTGGTGTCGACGCCAACGCGCTCCAGCGCCCGAAGCGCTTCTTTGGTGCCGCCCGCAATATCGAGGAGGGTGGTTCGCTGACGATCATTGCAACCGCGCTGGTCGATACTGGCAGCCGCATGGACGAAGTCATCTTCGAAGAGTTCAAGGGCACCGGTAACTCCGAACTGATCCTGGACCGCAAGGTCTCGGACAAGCGCACCTTCCCGGCGATCGACATCTCGCGCTCCGGCACCCGCAAGGAGGAGCTCATCACCGATCCGCAGGTGCTCAAGAAAATGTACGTGCTCCGCCGCATCCTGAACCCGATGGGCACCATGGATGGGATCGACTTCCTGCTCGACAAGCTGCGCTCGACCAAGAGCAATTCAGAGTTCTTCGACTCGATGAACACCTGAGTGCGATGCAGCATGAGATCAGAGGGCGCCTCCGGGCGCCCTTTTTCGTTTGTGCGGCTTTGCTGCGGAAGAAATGCAGCATGGCGATGGGACGAAAGGAAAATCGGATCTTCCGTAAGTTATTGATATATTTACATAATACTTGACGCTGCCTGACCATTTGGTGCTTGGGCGAGGCTGCCTCTGCAGCAAAATGCTGCGCTTTATGTTGCATCGCAATAGAGCCGTTGCTGCGGGCCAGAGCGCAGCAAAAGGGGGGGCGTCGGCATCGCGAGAACGGGCCGTTTGCCTTTTCCCCGCCAGCCGGACAAATAGGCCATGCATCCGCGAGACCAGACCATCTTTGCGCTGTCGTCCGGCCGTGCGCCCAGCGCGATCGCCGTGGTGCGCGTCTCGGGCCCGCAGGCCGGCCTCGCACTCACGACGCTGGCGGGGAAGCAGCCGGCGCCGAGACAGGCCAGCCGCCGGCTGCTCCGCGATGGCGCGGGCCAGGCGATCGACGACGCGGTCGTGCTCTGGTTTCCGGGGCCGGCCAGCGCGACCGGCGAGGACGTCGCCGAATTTCACGTCCATGGCGGCCGCGCGGTGCTCGCGGCGCTCCTCTCCGCGGTTTCCCTTATTCCGAATACGCGCGCGGCCGAGCCCGGCGAATTCACGCGGCGCGCCTTCGAGAACGGCAAGCTCGATCTCACGGAGGCCGAGGGTCTCGACGATCTCATCCATGCCGATACCGATCGTCAGCGCCGCCAGGCGCTGCGCCAGTTGCAGGGCCTGCTCGGCGATCGCGCGCGCGACTGGCGCGAGCGCATCATCGAGGCGTCGGCGCTGATCGAGGCCGGCATCGATTTTTCCGACGAGGGCGATGTGCCAGCCGAGTTGAGGGCGCCAGCGGTGAAAGCGATCAAAGCGCTGTATGACGAAATCACAGAAGTCCTTGCGGCACAGGGACATTCTGAACGCCTGCGCGACGGCCTGGTGGTCGCGATCGCCGGCGAGCCGAATGTCGGCAAGTCGACGCTGATCAATCAGCTCGCGCGCCGCGAGGTCGCGATCGTCTCGCCCTACGCCGGCACCACGCGCGACGTGATCGAGGTGCAGCTCGATCTCGACGGCTACCCGGTCACGGTGATCGACACGGCTGGCATCCGGGAGACCGACGATCCCGTGGAGCAGGAAGGCGTGCGCCGAGCGCGAGCCCGAGCCGAAGACGCCGACCTCGTGCTGTGGCTAGTCGAGGGTGGCCACGCCGTCGATCCGGGCGCGATGCAATCGCTGGTGAAGTCCGGCCCCGGGCGTGATCAATCGAGCGGCGCGGTCTGGATCGTCCGCAACAAGATCGATCTGGGCGAGGCGGGGGAGGTCGGGCCGCGCGGCGAGTTCGGGATCTCGGCGAGCCGGGGGGACGGCGTTCCCGACCTGATCGACGCTCTCGTGAAATTCGCCGCCGAGTTTTTCGGGACCACCGAGGGCGCATTGGTGACCCGGGCCCGCCAGCGAGATCTGTTGCGCCGGGCCTCAGACAGCTTGCGCCGGAGCCTGGAGCTTGTAGAAGACGGCGAAGAGCTTGCCGCCGAAGAGCTGCGCGCTGCGGCCTATGCCTTGGGTCGGCTGTTGGGCCGGGTCGACGTCGAGGACGTCCTCGGGGCCATCTTCCAGAAATTCTGCATCGGAAAATAGGACTAGTTCTTCATTGTAGAACTAGAGCTTGTTCCAGTCCTTGCGTTTCCCGTGAAACGGGGGCTCGTTTCGTAGCCCGGATGAAGCGAAGCGCAATCCGGGGACGGCTCCGCAGCCGGAACACCTTTCCCGGATTTCGCTGCGCTCCATCCAGGCTACAAGCTTGTCACGCTCCTTGCGTTTCACGTGAAACAGCGGCGGGGTCGGTTCCGGTCCGTTTCACGTGGACCACGTGCCTTGCAGGCTCCGGCCTGTTTCACGTGAAACCGCGGGACGATTGGACCGCCCTGGTCGCAGTGTTCGTACGCACGGTCTGATCGCCTGACGGGCAGTGAGGGTCTTGGCCGCCGGTCGTCCCCGAAGCCCGTCATTGCGGGGAGCCCTTGCGACGAAGCAATCCAGACTGCCTCCAAGGAGGGATTCTGGATTGCTTCGCTCCGCTCGCAATGACGGAGCAGACCCATCGCTTGTGCCCTCTCTACCCCCGTCCAGAACCGTGCGAGATCTCGCCAGGAGTTCTCTCCCGGTCAGACCCATCCTGTTTCACGTGAAACAGCAGTCCTCTCAATGTCCCTTCTACTGTGCATGGGGTTGTTTTCGCGAAAATGCGCATCGCCTACTTGGCCGCACCGTTTCACGTGAAACAACCGCCTCACCCAGTTTCTACTTCCGGCTTCTCCACCTCTGAGATAGAAGTCCGCCCATGCGAACAGAGCGAGAGAGTTTCGACGTCATCGTGATTGGCGGCGGCCATGCCGGCTGTGAAGCCGCGGCTGCTTCCGCCCGGATGGGTGCGACGACCGCTCTGGTGACGCACCGTTTCTCCACGGTCGGCGCGATGTCCTGCAACCCCGCCATCGGCGGCCTCGGCAAGGGCCATCTGGTCCGCGAGGTCGACGCGCTGGATGGTCTGATGGGCCGGGTCGGCGATGCCGGCGGCATCCAGTTCCGCGTCCTCAATCGCCGCAAGGGACCGGCTGTCCGAGGCCCCCGGGCTCAGGCCGACCGGAAGCTCTATGCCGCAGCCATGCAGGCTGCGATCCGGGACACCGAAGGTCTTTCCGTCATCGAGGGCGAGGCAGACGAGCTGATCGTGGCCGAGGGCCGGGTGACCGGCCTACGCCTGGCAGACGGCCGCGAGCTTCGGGCAGGGGCCGTCGTCGTCACCACCGGCACCTTCCTCCGCGGTCTGATCCATCTCGGCGAGAAGAACTGGCCGGCTGGGCGGGTCGGAGAGGCCCCGGCGATGGGTCTCTCCGCCTCCTTTGAGCGGGCAGGCTTCACCCTTGGACGGCTTAAGACCGGAACTCCGCCGCGTCTGGACGGCACCACGATCGACTGGTCAGCGGTCGAGATGCAGCCCGGAGATGAGCCGCCGGAGCCGTTCTCGGTGATGACCGAGCGGATCACGACCCCGCAGATCCAGTGCGGGATCACCCGAACGACCTCCGCGACCCATGAGGTGATTCGCGCGAACGTCCATCGCTCTCCGATGTACTCCGGCCAGATTAAGAGTTCCGGACCGCGCTACTGTCCCTCGATCGAGGACAAGATCGTCCGCTTTGGCGACCGCGACGGGCATCAGATCTTCCTGGAGCCGGAAGGGCTCGACGATAGCACTGTCTATCCCAACGGCATCTCGACCTCGCTGCCGGAGGAGGTCCAGCTCGCGATCCTCGCCAGCATTCCTGGCCTGGAGCAGGTGAAGATGGTTCGCCCGGGCTACGCCATCGAATACGACCACATCGATCCCCGCGAGCTCGATCCGACCCTCCAGACCAAGCGTCTGCGTGGCCTCTTCCTGGCGGGTCAGATCAACGGCACCACCGGATATGAGGAAGCTGCCGGGCAGGGCATCGTGGCCGGCCTGAACGCAGCTTTGGCCGCGAGCGGCGCCGCCCTGACAGTGTTCGACCGTGCCGATGGCTATCTCGGTGTGATGATCGATGACCTCGTCACCCGCGGGATCAGCGAACCCTATCGGATGTTCACCTCCAGGGCCGAGTACCGGCTGACCCTGCGCGCCGACAACGCCGATCAGCGTCTCACCGAGAAGGGGATTGAGCTCGGATGCGTCGGGAGCGCCCGGACGCAGCATCACCGCGCCAAGATGGACGCTCTGAATGCGGCCAGGGCGCTGTCGAAGTCCCTGACCATCACGCCGAACGAGGCGATCAAGCACGGCCTGTCCCTGAACCGGGACGGCCAGCGCCGTTCGGCGTTCGAGTTGATGGCCTATCCCGACATCGGCTGGAGCCAGGTCCGGACCATCTGGCCGGAGCTGTCGGCGATCGACCCGGTCATCGCCACCCATCTGGAGATCGACGCGAAGTACGACGTCTATCTCGAGCGCCAGAGCGCCGACGTCGAAGCTTTCAGGCGAGACGAGGGGATGGTGCTGTCGGACGTCGATTACCAGCAGGTCCCTGGTCTTTCCAATGAAGTGCGGGCCAAGCTTGAGAAGGCGCGGCCGTTCACCGTTGGCCAGGCTGGCCGGATCGACGGCATGACGCCGGCGGCTCTCGGTATCCTCGCGGCCTACCTCCGGCGCGAGGCACGGAAGACCTCAAAGGCGATCGCATAGGCGTTTCACGTGAAACAGCGCGGGCCGGGCGGCAGATCGTCATCAGGGAAACCATCGGCGGGCGAGGGCGCGAGTCGCCGATCCGAGTCGACGCCGATCAAGCCGAAGATCGACAAGGCCAGCGCCAACGATCGGTCGCTGGACGCGATCATCGCCGCGGACAAGCTCGCGGCCCTCAGGCTCGCCCCCGTTTCACGTGAAACCGAGGAACGACTCGATCGCTACATCGCGCTGCTCCGGGAGTGGCAGGCCAAGACCAATCTGGTCGCGCCCTCGACCCTGCCGCAGCTCTGGACCCGGCACATCGCCGACTCGCTCCAGCTCGTCGATCTCGCCCCTTTGGCCAAACGCTGGGCCGACCTCGGTAGCGGCGGCGGCTTCCCCGGAATCGTCCTCGCCTGTGCCATGGCCGGGACGCCTGGCGCCAGCGTCCACCTCGTCGAGCGAATCGCCAAGAAGGCGGCCTTTCTGCGCGAAGCAGTTCGCGTCACCGCATCTCCGGGGCTCGTACATCTCGCGGAGATCGGGGATAATGTGGATAGAATCACCGGCCCCGTGGATTGCGTCACCGCGCGTGCGCTGGCTCCGCTACATCAACTCATCGGCTTTGCGGAGCCGCTGATGCGCCAGGGTGCAAAAGCGCTGTTTCCGAAGGGGCAAGATGTAGAGGCTGAATTGACCGAAGCCGCTAAATATTGGAATATTCAACCGCAGCTTCACCAAAGCCGTACCGGCGACGGTTGGATCGTCGAGCTGACGTCCGTCGAGCAGCGCGGCTGAGGCGTTCAGGGGTCGAGTGGGGAATTTGCGATGAGCGTGATTGACGAACCGCAGCAGCAACAGACCGGCGAAGTCCCGCAGGGCCACCCGCGCATCCTGGCGCTGGCGAATCAGAAGGGCGGCGTGGGAAAAACAACCACGGCGATCAATCTTGGCACGGCACTCGCTGCGATCGGCGAGCGCGTCCTGATCGTCGATCTCGATCCGCAGGGCAACGCCTCGACCGGCCTCGGCATCGATCGCCGCAACCGCTCCTGCTCGACCTATGACGTGTTGATCGGCGAATCGAGCTTGCGCGAGGCGGTGGTCTCGACCGCGGTGCCGCGGCTGCACATCGCACCCTCGACCATGGATCTCTCCGGCCTCGAGCTCGAGCTCGGCACCACGCCCGGCCGCGCGTTCAAGCTGCGCGACGCCATCGGCGCGCTCAACAACAACGTCTCGCCGGACGCCGATTACACCTATGTGCTGATCGACTGCCCGCCCTCGCTCAACCTGCTCACGGTGAATGCGATGGCGGCCTCCGATGCGATCCTGGTGCCGCTCCAGTGCGAGTTCTTCGCGCTCGAGGGTCTGTCGCAATTGCTGCAGACGGTGGAGCAGGTGCGCTCGACGCTCAATCCGAACCTGTCGATCCACGGCATCGTGCTGACCATGTTCGACTCGCGCAACAACCTCTCGAACCAAGTCGTCGCCGACGTCCGTCAGTTCATGGGCGAGAAGGTCTACAAGACCATGATCCCGCGCAATGTGCGCATCTCGGAGGCGCCGTCCTACGGAAAGCCGGTCCTGGTCTACGATCTCAAATGCGTCGGCAGCGAAGCGTATCTGCGGCTCGCCACGGAAGTGATCCAGCGCGAGCGCGAGCTGCGCACCACGCATTGACGCTGCCGTAGGGTGGGCAAAGGCGTCTTCGCCGTGCCCACCATCTTCTGCACACAACTGGTGGGCACGCTTCGCTTTGCCCACCCTACGATAATTCAGTTCTGGAGTGTTGCACCGTGAATCCAAGGGAGCTGGCGATGGCCGACGAAGCGCGTTCGCGACTGGGCCGGGGTCTTGCGAGTCTGATCGGTGATGTCGGCGGCGAGGCTCAGCATGTCGATCGTCCGCGCGCGCAGCGCAAGGTGCCGATCGAATTCATCAAGCCCAATCCGCGCAACCCGCGCCGCGCCTTTTCGGAAACAGAGCTCAAGGAGCTCTCTGATTCGATCAGACAGCACGGCGTGATCCAGCCGATCGTCGTGCGTCCGGTGAAGGGCGCGCAGGATCGCTTCGAGATCATCGCCGGCGAACGGCGCTGGCGCGCGTCGCAGATGGCCGGCCTGCACGAGGTGCCGATCGTGCCGGTCGACATCAGCGACAGCGATGCGCTGGAGTTCGCGATCGTCGAGAACGTGCAGCGCGAAGACCTCAACCCGATGGAAGAGGCGCTCGGCTATCACGCGCTCGCCAACGAGTTCAAACGCAGCCAGGACGACATCGCAAAGGTCGTTGGCAAGAGCCGCAGCCACATCGCCAACATGATGCGGCTGACGAAACTGCCGGCCGAAGTGCAGGCCTTGATCACGAGCGGCGAGCTGACCGCCGGCCACGCCCGCGCGCTGATCGGCGTGCCCGATCCGCTCGCATCAGCCAGGCGCATCGTCGCGGAAGGCCTTAACGTCCGCCAGGCCGAGGCGCTCGCGCATGAAGAGGGTGTGCCGGAGCGCAAGCCGCAGAAGGCGCGCAGCACCGGCGGTAAGGAAAAGGACCCTGATACGGTCGATCTCGAAAGGCGCGTCAGCGATGCGCTCGGCCTCAAGGTCACGGTCAATCACCGCGACCCCGGCGGCTCCGTCCAGATCAACTACCGCAACCTCGATCAGCTCGACGAGGTGATGAGGCGGCTGGCGAAGGGCGCGCTGTAGACGTCATTCACAGTCTGTCTCCCTCACCCTGAGGAGCCGCAAAGCGGCGTCTCGAAGGGCGAGGGCCCGGGCCTTCATCCTTCGAGACGCGCGCAAGGCGCGCTCCTCAGGATGAGGAGTAGGCGCTTCGTTCCGTCTTTGCGGGCGCATCTGTTTCCACATCGTCATTGCGAGCGAAGCGAAGCAATCCAGATTCTTTCCGCGGAGGGACTCTGGATTGCTTCGTCGCTTGCGCTCCTCGCAATGACGTGGAGAGAGCGGTGCCTCAGCTGCGCCGCTTCGCATTCACGGCGATGGCCATCAACGTGCGCTGGGCGATGGCGGCGGCTAGCGTCGATTGCTTGCGGGTGTCGAGCGCGGCGGTCGCGAGCTGCTCGATGATTGCGGCGAGCCGCGCCACGCTGAAATTGCGCAGCGCCGTTTCCACCGCCGGCTTTCGCGAAAAATGCAGGCGCGGATAGCCGCCCTCGAGCACCGCGGAGGCAGGCTGGCCGTCGGCGATCGCGAGCGCAGATTTGTGCAGCCACGCGGCCTGGCGCTGCGCGGCGGAGATGATCACGCCGGGATAGGTGCCGGCGATCATGGCCTTTGCAAATTCGGTCTCGACGATGTCGGGCCGGCCGGCGAAGGCGCCGTCGACGATGGGATCGAGTTTCAGCTCGGACGCATCGGCAACGACGGACATCACATCATCCAGCGTGATCTCGCCTTTGCCATGCGCATAGAGCGTCAGCTTGCGCAGCTCATTGCGCGAGGCCTGGCGGTCGCCGCCGAGGAATGACATCAGCGCCGCGCGGGCATCCTGCGCGATGCGCAGATTGGCGATGCGGAGCTCGTCGTCCATCAGCTTGGCAAGGTCGCGCTCGGTGTCGGGATAGCAGCCGATCGCCACGGCCGTCTTGGCGCGCTCGCAGGCTTTGCGCAGCGGCGATTCCGGGCGCAGCTCGCCGGCCTCGATCACGATGCGGCAATCCTTCACGCCCATCTCCGCCAGCGTATCGATGCCGCTGGCAAAGCTGCGCGAGCCGGCGCGGACGCGGATGGCGCGGCGGCCGCCGAACAACGGCACCGTCATGGCCTCATCGACGAGCCGCGACGGCTCGGCGGAGAGTTCGTCGCCGTCGAGCTTGACGAGGGAGAAGGGATCGTTGGGGTCGTCGACGGCCGAGGCTATCAGTGCATCGGCGCGCTCGCGCACGAGGCCGGCATCGGGACCGTAGAGCAGGATGATCGGTCGGCCCCCGTCGGGACGGGCGAGGAAGGCGTCGATCTCTTTTCCGCGCAGCGCGACCATCGGACCTGACTGTCATTCCAGGGCGCACGAAGCGCGAACTACGGCGCGCAATTGCGCGCCTGAGAATCTCGATCAATAATCTCTGGATTCCGGATCCGCCCTGCGGGCGCTCCGGAATGACGGGGATGACTTAAGTGCCGGCGATGAAGAACGAGGCGAGGCGCGTGTTGATGTTCTCGGCGATCTCGTTGGCGGCACGATCCTCGGCATCGCGAAGGGCCCGGTTGCGGGCAAAGCGCTGGTAGGAGCCGGGCATGTCATAGGACACGCGCGCGAACGTCGTGCCGGTCATGACCGACTTGCCGCTGACGACCTCGATCAAATTGTACTGGGCGTCGATGCCGTAGTTTTCACTGTTCGGCAGGCCGGTATTGGGATCGACGATCAGCGACGTTTTGCTGCTCGCGAAGCGAATTTCCAGGCGATGGGTCGGCGGCATGCCGGTGGCCGTGCCGTAGAGCTTGAAGGCCAAGGCGTTGCGGACCTCGACGCCGACACGGGCCTCGCGGGAGGCATTGGCCTTGTTGATCGGCGGAAGGTCGACCCCCATCAGCTTTTCGCGCAGGCCGGGTGTCCCGTCGCCACGCTCGGCGTACATCGGCTGGAAGCAGCCAGCCGTCAGGGCCGCCAATGCGGCGACCGCCAGCAAGCGGGCTGCGATGCGGATCCTAGCCGACAACATTCACGATCCTCTTGGGGACGATGATCACCTTGCGGACGGGCTTGCCGTCCAGGGCCAGTTTTACCGCATCGAGTGCCAAAACGGCAGCCTCGATTTCCGGATTCTGGGCCGCTGTTGCAACTGTGACCTCACCCCGCTTCTTGCCATTGACCTGGACCACCAGGGTCACGGCGTCTTCAACCAGCAAATCGCGTTCGATTTGGGGCCAATCGGCCTCGGAAACCAGCCCGCTATTGCCCAGAACCTGCCAACACTCCTCGGCCAGATGCGGCATCATCGGGGAGAACAGCTGGACCAGGATCTGGCTGGCCTCCCGGACCGCCCAGGCGAGGTCAGCTGTGGGCTGGCCGGGGCGCTGGAGCACCTCCGAAAACGCATTGGCGAATTCGCGGATATGGGCAAGGCAGACATTGAAGTGCAGCCGCTCGATGCCGGTGGTGACCTTGTCCAGCGCGCCATGGGCGGCCTTGCGCAAGGCGGTCGCATCCGGGCCGAACGAGCCCGGACGATCTGCCGGCGCGGCCTGGCCGAGCTCCACTGCATCGTTCACCAGCCGCCACAGCCGCTGCACGAAGCGCGAGGCACCCTGGACGCGCTCGTCGCTCCAGATCACGTCGCGGTCGGGCGGGGAGTCCGACAGCATGAACCAGCGGGCGACATCGGCGCCGTAGGTCTCGATGATGTCGTCGGGGTCGACCGTGTTCTTCTTCGACTTCGACATCTTCTCGATCGGACCGATCTGGATGTCTTCGCCTGACGTCAGCAGCGTCGCGCGCCGGCCGTTGCCGCCGACCTCGATCTTCACCTCGGCCGGCTGCACATAGGTGCCGTCGGCCTTCTGGTAGGTCTCGTGCACCACCATGCCCTGGGTGAACATGCCGGCGAACGGCTCGTCCAGCGCAATGTGCCCGGTCGCCTTCATCGCGCGGGTGAAGAAGCGGCTGTAGAGCAGATGCAGGATCGCGTGCTCGACGCCGCCGATATACTGGTCGACCGGCAGCATCCGGTTGGCGACGGCTGGCGTCGTCGGCGCGTTCTCGTTCCAGGGATCGGTGAACCGCGCAAAATACCAGGACGAATCCACGAAGGTGTCCATGGTGTCGGTTTCACGCTGGGCCTTGCCGCCGCATTTGGGGCAGGTGACGTGCTTCCAGGTCGGGTGATGATCGAGCGCGTTGCCCGGTCTGTCGAAGGTCGCGTCATCAGGCAGCGTCACCGGCAGGTCGGCGTCCGGCACCGGCACCACATCGCACTTCGGACAGTGGATGACCGGAATCGGGCAGCCCCAATAGCGCTGGCGCGAAATGCCCCAGTCGCGCAGGCGGAAATTGACCTGACGCTCGCCGACCGGCGCATTGCCGCGCAGTTCGCCTTCCAGCCGCTTTGCGACCTCGTCCTTGGCCTGCTCGATGGTCATGCCGTCGAGGAAGCGCGAATTGATCATGCGGCCGTCACCGTCATAGGCGGTGTCGGTGATGACGAACGTCTTCGGGTCCTGACCCTCGGGGCACACCACCGGAATGTTGCCGAGATTGTACTTGTTGACGAAGTCGAGGTCGCGCTGGTCGTGCGCGGGGCAGCCGAAGATCGCGCCGGTGCCGTATTCCATCAGCACGAAGTTCGCGACATAGACCGGCAGCTTCCAGCTCGGGTCGAACGGGTGCACCGCGCGGATGCCGGTGTCAAAACCCTGCTTTTCCGCGGTGTCGATGATCTCTTGCGCGGTGCCGATCTTCTTGATGTCGGCGATGAACTGGGCAAGCTTCGGGTTCTTCGCGGCTGCTGCTTGAGCCAGCGGATGATCCGACGAGATCGCCATGAATTTGGCGCCGAACAGGGTGTCCGGGCGCGTCGTAAAGATCTTCAGCTCGCTCTCGCCGGCGGGCGTCGTCGCCTGATCCAGCGCGAAGCGGACCAGCAGGCCCTCGGAGCGGCCGATCCAGTTGCGCTGCATCAGCCGCACCTTGTCGGGCCAGCGGTCGAGCCCATCCAGCGCGGACAGCAGTTCCTGCGAGTACTTCGTGATCTTGAAGACCCACTGGCTCATTTCCCGTTGTTCGACAACGGCACCCGAGCGCCAGCCGCGGCCGTCGATCACCTGCTCGTTGGCGAGCACGGTCATGTCGACCGGATCCCAGTTGAGCTTGCGCTTCTCACGCTCGGCCAGGCCGGCGGCGAGCATGTCCAAAAACATCTTCTGCTGATGCTTGTAGTAGCTGGGGTCGCAGGTCGCGAATTCGCGCGACCAGTCCAGCGACAGCCCGATCGAGCGGAGCTGCTTCTTCATCGCGGCGATGTTGTCGTAGGTCCAGGCCTTCGGCGCGACCTTGCGCTCGATGGCGGCGTTCTCGGCCGGAAGGCCGAAGGCGTCCCAGCCCATCGGGTGCAGCACGTTGAACCCCTTGGCGCGCATGAAGCGGGCCAGCACGTCGCCGAGCGTGTAATTGCGGACATGGCCGATATGGATGCGCCCGGACGGGTAGGGGAACATCTCCAGCACGTAGTATTTGGGCCGCGAATCGTCGTTCTTGGAGACGAAGATCGCCTGCTGGTCCCAGGCGGCTTGCCAGCGCGGTTCGGCGTCGCGGGCGTTGTAGCGTTCGGAGGTCATGGAATCGTTGGGTTTTCGTGGATTCGGCCGTCTAAAGACGGCGGACTAGGCCATAGAAGTCCTTAGGGGGTCAATGGGTTGCCGCTGGCGGCGGCCCCCCGCAAGGCTGCTCCGCTAAAGTACGGACGGCCCATTGGGATCGGATTAAGGGGTCGGTGCGAGGTTGGCCGCCGACAGCACCCCGCCAGGCGATGGAATCAGGCTTCGACGATCTCGATTACGACTATGCCGCGTCCGTCGCCGGACGGGCGGTGCGGAGCATGGCCGAGCAGCGGATTCCGCCGACGCCGACCAATTTTGCCGTCTGGTTCCACTATTTCGCAGGCAGCCATGACGACCTGCGCAATGCCATCGATCTCCTGATCGACCACAACCGTCCCTTCGACGCCAGGACCAACCAGGATCTGTTCGAGACCTATGTCGCGCCCCGGGCGGGCGCCGTCGCCTCCGAGACGTCCGATCGGCTGCATGCCCTCATGGGGGCGGCGAAGGAGTTTCTGGCGACGGCCATGGCCGACAATCGTTCCCAGATGCAGGCGATCAGCGAAGTCGCTGATCAGGGCAGGGCCGGCGTCGATCCGAAGGCGCTGGTCGCCCAGCTCATGAATGAGTTGGCCCGGGCCGCCACGAGGGCGACCCCGGCTCGAGGCCGGCTTTGCGGAAAAGACCCGCGAGCTCGACGTGATCCGCGACTCGCTCTCCAAGTCCGAAGAGCGCGCCCGGACCGATACGCTGACGGGGCTGGCAAACCGGCGGGCGCTCGATGAATTCCTGCGCAAGGCACAGACGACCGCGGATTGGGGCGAGCCGCTCGGCGTGCTGATGCTCGACATCGACCACTTCAAGACCTTCAACGACAATTTCGGCCATGGCGTCGGCGACCAGGTGCTGCGCCTGATTGCGAAAGTGCTGCGCGAAAAAGTTCGCGAGCAGGATCTGTCGGCCCGCTATGGCGGCGAGGAGCTGATTGCCGTGCTGCCGGATGCCGATCTCGCCACTTGCGCCGAGATCGCCGAGCGTATCAGGCGCGCGATCGCCGAATGCACGATCACGCGCCGCTCGACCGGCGAGACCCTGCCCGGCATCAGCGTGTCGATCGGCGTAGCGCAGTATCGTGCGGGCGAGGCGATCACCGATCTGATCGAGCGTTGCGACCGCGCGCTCTATCTCGCCAAGGGCGGCGGCCGCAATCGCGTAGTGACGGAGGTCGAGCTCGATCGCGCCGCGGCTGCGGGCTAGGCGCTCGCCGCCAGCATCATGGCGGCCGCGCTGTTCTCGATCACCTGGATGCCGTGCTCCATGACATTGTTGCGGCCGCGGTGTTTTGCGGCGTAGAGCGCGGCGTCGGCGGCTTCGATGAGATCGCCGGGGCGCAGCGTCTCGTTCGGCTTCGTTGCGGCAACGCCGATCGAGACGGTGACGATCATGTGGGCGGAGGTGATGTGCGGCAGGCACAGCTTCAGCACGGCCGCGCGCACCTGCTCGCCGATCTCGACGGCGCGGTTCACATCGGTGTTCGGCAGCAGCAGGCAGAACTCCTCGCCGCCATAGCGGGCCGCAAAGCCCATCGTGTCGGCGGCGATGCCGGACAAGGATTCGCCGAGCCGGGTCAGGCAGGAATCGCCTTCGAGATGGCCGTAGGTGTCGTTGAACAGCTTGAAGTGGTCGACGTCGATCATCAGGAGCGCAAGCTCGCTGTCATACTGCTGCGCGCGCATCCATTCGAAGTCGAGCCGGCTCTGGAAGCCGCGGCGATTGGCCAGCCCCGACAGCATGTCGATCGAGGCCATCACGGTCAGGCGGTCGTTGCTCGCGATCAGCTCGCGCTCGCGCTGGCTGAGCTGCGCGGCCATCGCGTTGAAGGCGCGGGCCAGCGGCACGAACTCGGCCGGCAGACGGTTGCGCGCGGCGCGGGCCGAGAGGTCGCCTTCGCCGAGGCGCTTGGCCATGTCGGCCAGCATCTCGATCGGCTTGATCACGAGCTTCTCGGCGGCGATCAGCGCGCCGAGTAGGACGAACAGGACGACGAACGCGAGCTGGAGATAGGCGGTGCGGATGTCGCGGCTGACCGCCGCGGACACCTTGTCCTCGTCGATGCTGGCAATCAGGCGGGCGTTGGTGCCGGCGATGCGGATATAGCTCACCGCGCGGCGGGAGCCGTCAGCGGCGAGGAAAGAGAGTGAGCCCTCGTCCTGGTCCGAACGCAGCGCCCTGTCGGCGATCGCCGACATCAGCGGCATGTTGTCGAGCGGACGGCCGATTGCGCTGTGCTGATCAGCCGGCGCGGCGAGCACGGTGCCGGCGCTGTCGACCAGCACGGCGGTGATGCCGGCGCGGCCGCCGAGATTGCTCATGACCTTCGACATCCAGTCGAGGTTGACGGTGGCGAGCACGACGGCATCCGCCACGCCGCTGAAGGCCGACACCGGATAAACCGCCATGACGGTCGGCGACGGCACAGGCCGCGACAGGATGAAGTCGCTCAGCACGAAGCGGCCGGTTTCCTGCGCCTGCTGGAAGTATGGCCGGTCGCTGAGGTCGAGGCCGACATACATGTTGTTGGTGGCGCACTGGATGCGTCCGTCCTGGCCGGCGATCAACAGCGTGCGGATCCAGGGAAGGTTCGACGGCAGGCTCGCGCGCAGCACGTCGCAGCTCTTGCTGATGCCGCCGGCGGAGGCGCGGATGAAGGCTTCAGATTTCAGGATGGTTTCGACCGACGAGATCACTTCGCGCTGCGCATCGGCGCTGTGTCTTGCAACGGTGGTGAATTCGGTCGCGGCCTGCGCGATCTGCCGCGCGCGCGTGTCCTCGAGCGAACGGATGCGCTCGAACATCAAAGGCGTCACCAGAATCACCGCGAGCAACGCAAGCCGTGCCCGGATTCCGAGAACCTGCTTGAGTTTCACTCGTTTGCGGTTGAAACTGACGTTTGCCATCTTCGCTGCCCACCCCATCGGCCAAGGTAAAGCGAAGGGTTCAAAAACTCTTTCTTGAACTCGGTAAAATTAGAACTAGCTCCGCAACAATCCAGTCCGAACCGACGTCATGACCGAAACCAACGCCGCGCCGGTAACCGGCCATTCACCAAACGCGCTCGCCGCGGTCGAAGCCGAAATTGCCCGCGCCTGCAAGGAAGCGCGGCGCAGTCGCGCCTCCGTGACGCTGATCGCGGTGTCCAAGACGTTCGCCGCGGATGCAATTATCCCGGTCATCGACGGCGGACAGCGCGTATTCGGCGAAAATCGGGTGCAGGAGGCCAAAGGCAAGTGGCCGGCGTTAACGTCCGCTTATTCCGGCATCGCGCTGCATCTGATCGGGCCGCTGCAGTCCAACAAGGCGAAGGAGGCGGTGGCGCTGTTCGATGCCATCCATTCGGTTGACCGCCCGAGCATTTGCCAGGCGTTAGCCAAGGAAATCGAATCCCAGAACAGGCACCCGGAGCTGTTCGTCCAGATCAACATCGGCGAGGAGCCGCAGAAGGCCGGCATCGCTCCCGGCGAGGCCGATGCCTTCATCGCGAGCTGCCGCGACAGCTATGGGCTGACGATCTCCGGCCTGATGTGCATCCCGCCGGTCGACGAGCCGCCGGCGGCGCATTTCGCGCTGACCGCCAAGATCGCGGCGCGCAATGGCTTGAAGAATCTCTCGATGGGCATGAGCGCGGACTTCGCCACCGCGATCATGCTCGGCGCCACCCATGTGCGCGTTGGGAGCGCGATCTTCGGGCACCGGTAGTTGCTGTCGTCCCTGCCTAGTGCGCAATTGCGCACGGGGCGCAGGGACCCATACCGCGTGATCTCTGATTGGTGGGTGGTCTTCGTACCGGCGAAAGTGAGGTAACTGCCAGTCTTCGCCAAACTTCTCCCTGCGGTTATGGGTCCCTGCGTCCGCAGGGACGACGGCGGTGTGTGCGGTGGTTACGCAAACCCCACCGACACCTGCCCCAGCACACCAAAATCCACCGCGAAATGATCGCCGGCCTGGATCGGCAGCGGCGGATGGCACGTGCCTGTCGTCACCACCTCCCCTGCCCGCAAGGTGATGCCGAGCCCGCGCAGCTCGTTGGCAAGCCAGGCCAAGGCAACACGGGGATCGCCGAGCACGTTCTTGCCGTGGCCGAGATAGCGCTGGCCGCGCAGCGTGATCTGCGGCCGCTCCTCGACGAGATCCATGGCGCGCCAGTTCGCAGTCGTCGCGGCGCCCAGCACGAACAGATGCGCGCAGGCATTGTCGGCGATGAGCTGTGCCTCGCCGGCGCCGGCGAAATCGCCAAAGCGCGAGTCGGGAATCTCGATCGCGGGATGCAAGGTGTCGACGGCGGCGAGCACGTCGTCGACACTGTACGGCGTCGCGCGCGGCGGCAGATCGCGGCCCATGCGGAAGGCGAACTCCGGCTCGCCGACGCGCATCTCGTTGCCCTTCATCGACGCCGTGCCGCCGTCGGCGATCACGGTGTCGCTCATGATGCGGCCGGCCAGCGGTCCCGCGACGTTGATGTGCTTTTGTCCGGCCTCGCTTGTCGCCGCGATCTTCCAACCGAACAGTGTTCCAAGTGATTGGTTTTCGAGGGCGGCCTGGATGGCATAGCCATCAGCGCGGCTCTGCGGCCGCAACCGCGGCTCCAGCGCGTCAAACTTGGTGCCGTCGCGCCAATGTTTGACCAGGACCTGCGATGCGGCGGCGATCTGATCCTTGTCGAGCATGTGCCCTCACCCGATGATGATTCTGGTTCTTGGTCCCAGGCGCCGCAGCAATTGCAGCATCGCCGCTTTGGTCATCGAGACGCAGCCTGCGGTCGGCCCGAAATTGTCGCGCGCCAGATGCAAAAACACCGCACTGCCGCGGCCGGCGACGCGCGGTCTGGTGTTGTGGTCGATTTCGATGATGAAGTCATAGAGATGGTCGGTCCGCTTGAGACGGTCACCGCCCTGCTCCGGTCCGAGCCGGATCGCCTGATTGTAGTGGCGATCTCCGGCGTCCTCGCACCAGGCGTCCGTGTCGCCGATGGTCCGGGCCGGAAGAAAGGTCCGCGGACGGCTGTGACGGTCGCCCCGCCACCACAATTGCCTGGGACGGAAGCTGCCCCGCGGGGTGCCGCCATCGCCCTCGCGCTTGTTTGCCAGGATTCCGCCCCGCCCCAGCGCCACCGGGATCGTCAGCGCGCCGGCCGTCAGCCAGCCACGGCGCGGATTCCCGGCAGCAGGTTTAACGCGGATCGCTTGAAGCGGTCCGGAGCTTCGATTCTTTGGGTAACTAGCTGAATCCGCTTTGCTTTTCATGTGAACGTGCGATGTCGAATTCATTACAGGACATTCATCAAAACGGCCTGAGATTTTGAGTTAGAGTGCTTCTGGCTTGTGAATCGGTAACAGCCCACTACTTCAACACGAACAACAATAATAACGGCGACCCCCCTAACTTTCCCTCGCGGCTGGGTGCAGCATGCATGCGCGCCGAGCCGGACTCCAAAAGGATGACCCCCTATGGCCAATGCCCGCAAGATCCTCATCGTGGATGACGATACCGATCTGCGCGATACGTTGGTGGAGCAATTATCGCTGCACGAAGAATTTGAGGCCTCCGCCGTCGATACCGGGGCCAAGGGCGCGAGCGCCGCGAAGGCCAATGCCCCCGATCTCGTCCTGATGGATGTCGGCCTGCCCGACACCGATGGCCGCGAGGTGGTTCGTTCCTTGCGCAAGGGCGGCTTCAAGGCCCCGATCATCATGCTCACCGGGCATGACACCGATTCCGACACGATTTTGGGGCTGGAATCCGGCGCCAACGACTACGTCGCAAAACCCTTCCGTTTCGCCGTGCTGCTGGCCCGCATCCGCGCCCAGCTTCGCCAGCACGAGGCGAGCGAGGACGCGGTGTTCTCGGTCGGCCCCTACTCCTTCCGCCCGGGCTCGAAGATGCTGACCGCGGCCAATGCCCGCAAGGTCCGGCTCACCGAGAAGGAAACCGCCATCCTCCGCTTCCTCTACCGGGCCGGCCAGATGCCGGTCTCGCGCGAGACCCTGCTCCAGGAGGTCTGGGGCTATAATTCCGGCGTCACCACCCACACGCTGGAAACGCACATCTACCGCCTCCGCCAGAAGATCGAGAAGGACGCCGCCAATCCGGAGATCCTGGTCACGGAAGCCGGTGGCTACAAGCTGGTGCCGTGATACGCTTTAGGGGCGTGCGAATCGTTTTAGATCGCATGCCCTTTGAGCCCCGGACCTGAATGTCAATCGACGACGACGTAGCGCTTCTCGAGCGTGTCCCGACACTGCGCTTGTTGGGAGACGCGTCGTTGCGCATGCTGGCGATCGGCTCCGAGCAGCGTAATTTCGTTCGCGGCGACGTCCTCTTCAATCTCGGCGACGACGCCGATGCCGGATACGTGGTTCAACGCGGCGCCTTTCGGGTCGACGACGGCGCCGGCGCGGAGATGATCGCAGGTCCCGGTGCGCTGATCGGCGAGCTCGCGCTGGTGGTGCCGATGAAGCGGCCATCGAGCGCGGTCGCGCTGGAGCACGCCTCCGTCATCCGCGTCGCGCGCAGCCTGTTTCAACGTGTGCTCGAGAGTGACCCCGCGGCTGCGGTGCGCCTGCGTGACGAATTCGCGGTGCGCTCCAGCCAGATCGCGAGCGATATCCTGATGGCGGGCGCGAAGCTGACGTCGTCGTAGCCCGGACGGCGCCGCTACACCTCCAGCGTCACCGTCACCGGCACGTGGTCCGACGGGCGCTCCCAGCTCCGCGCGTCGCGCAGGATCTTGAAATCGCTGACCGCGTCCTTCAATGCGCGCGAGACCCAGATGTGGTCGAGCCTGCGGCCGCGATCACCGACGGTCCAGTCCGCGGAACGATAGCTCCACCACGTATAGACCTTCTCCGACATCGGAAAACGCTCGCGCGCGACGTCGACCCACTCACCGGCTGCCAGCGCGGCTTGCAACTTCTCTGTCTCCACAGGTGTATGCGAAACCACTTTCAGAAGCTGCTTGTGCGACCAGACGTCGTTCTCGTGCGGCGCGACGTTGAGATCGCCGACCAGGATGTGGCGATCCTCCCCGCGCGGATGCAGCGGCTCGCAGGCCTTCATCTCGTCGAGGAAGCGAAGCTTGTGGTCGAATTTCTCGTTCAGCGCGGGATCGGGAATGTCGCCGCCGGCGGGCACGTAGAAATTATGCAGCACCAGCGGCTTTGCGATGCTGGCCTTCTCGCCGAACGAGACCGAGATGTGGCGCGAATCCACCTTGTCGCAGAAGGTGCGGATGTCTTTCGATTCGAACGGGATCTTCGAGACGATGGCGACGCCGTGATAACCCTTCTGCCCGTTCAGCGCGACATGCTCATAGCCGAGCCGCTTGAAACGCTTCAGGGGAAAGGCATCGTCGATGCACTTGGTCTCCTGGAGGCACAGCACGTCCGGCCGCGCGCTCTTGAGAAACTTCGCGACCAAGTCGATGCGCAGCCGCACCGAGTTGATGTTCCAGGTTGTCAGGGAAAGACGCATGAGGCCTGCGTCTTAGCAAGCTCTCGTAGGGTGGGCAAAGGCGCAAAGCGCCGTGCCCACGTCTTTTCGGGGGTGGGTGCAAGGTTCGTTGCGAGCCCTCGTAGGGTGGGCAAAGCGAAGCGTGCCCACCAATGCCTGCCGCAAGGAGAGATGGTGGGCACGGCGCTAATGCGCCTTTGCCCACCCTACGGCAGTAGAGCTTTCAACCCGGCGATGGGCCGTAATTGGTGAAATCGATCTTGAACATGGCAGGATCAAGCTTCTTGCCCGCATCGAGATTGTAGACCGCGATCGTGGTGTCGTAGCCCTGCGGGTCGGTGACGGTCCACTGCTTCAACTGGCCGTCCTTGGCGCCGAACATCAGCAGGAGGCGGCTGGTGCCGACCAGCGCCTGCTTCTCCTCGATCGTGACGCTGACGAAGACGTCGTCGGCCGAGACGTTGACGACGTTGGTGTCCTTCATCAGGTCGATGCGATCGGACAGCAGGAAGCGCAGCGGCGTCTGCGACAGCGGATAGACGTCCTGGGTCGCGAGCTTGCGGTCGCGCACCACCAGCGAGGATCCGTCGGCGACGATGTCGATCGGGCTCGGCGCGTCATATTCGAAGCGCACCTTGCCGGGCTTCTGGATGTAGAAGTCGCCCTGCGTCTTGCTGCCGTCGGGGCCGACCTGGACGAAATTTCCAACCAGCGTCGACAACGAGGACAGATAGGCGCTGACCTTGGCCGCCTGCGCCTTCTGGTTGGCGTCAAACGTCTGGAAGATGCTGGTCGGCACGTTGCGGCGCGGATCCGGGATGACCGGGTTCGGCGGCGTCTGGGTCGCGCCGGTGACGGCGGGCCCACCGGCCGAACCGCCATCGCGGCCCTTCGGCGCGGGCTTCGGCACAGGCACGGTCTGCGCGAACGACGCCGCGGTCACCATCGCGGCGGTGACGAGAAGCACACCGGCCATGCGCGCGCTTCGCGCAGCGATGGTGGCAGCGAATCGAATGTCCGGATGTCTGATCAACGCGTCGTCCTGTGTGGCTGGGCGCCCTTTTAGCGTGATTTCGCTACTGCAGATATCGATTTTGCGTGAAATTATGTTCAGAGGCGGCTCGCCTCACATATGGCTATCTTCTTCCTCGACCAGAATCTCGCGCTTTCCGGCGTGGTTGGCGGGTCCGACGATGCCCTCGAGTTCCATGCGCTCCATCAGCGAAGCGGCGCGGTTATAGCCGATCTGGAGCCGGCGCTGGATGTAGCTGGTCGAGGCCTTGCGGTCGCGTTTGACGATGGCCACGGCCTGTTGGAAGAGATCGCCGCCGCCATCCGCTCCCATGCCGCTGGCGTCGAACACGGCGCCACCGTCCTCGTCCTCGGTCGGCTCTTCGGCCGTGACGGCCTCGAGGTATTCGGGCTGGCCCTGCGTCTTGAGGTGACGCACCACCTTCTCGACTTCCTCGTCCGACGCGAAAGGTCCGTGCACGCGGCTGATGCGGCCGCCGCCCGCCATGTAGAGCATGTCGCCCTGCCCGAGCAGCTGCTCGGCGCCCATCTCGCCCAAAATGGTGCGGCTGTCGATCTTGGACGTCACCTGGAAGGCGATGCGGGTCGGGAAGTTCGCTTTGATGGTGCCGGTGATGACGTCGACCGACGGACGCTGCGTCGCGAGGATCACGTGCAGGCCGGCGGCGCGCGCCATCTGCGCGAGGCGCTGCACCGCCCCTTCGATGTCCTTGCCGGCGACCATCATCAGGTCGGCCATTTCGTCGACGATGATGACGATGTAGGGCAGCGGGTCGAGCGAGAGCTTCTCTTCCTCGTAGATCGCCTTGCCGGTTTCCTTGTCGAAGCCGGTGTGCACCGTGCGCGTCGGTTCCTCGCCCTTGGCCTTCAATTCGAGCAGGCGCGTATTGTAGCCGTCGATGTTGCGCACACCGAGCTTGGCCATGTTCTTGTAGCGCTCTTCCATCTCGCGCACGGCCCATTTCAGCGCGACCACCGCCTTCTTCGGGTCGGTCACAACAGGCGTGAGCAGATGGGGAATGCCGTCATAGACGGAGAGTTCGAGCATTTTCGGATCGACCATGATCAGGCGGCACTGGTCCGGGCGCAGCCGGTAGACCAGGCTGAGGATCATGGTGTTGATGGCGACCGACTTGCCGGAGCCGGTGGTGCCGGCGATCAGCATGTGCGGCGTGCGCGCGAGGTCGATGATCACGGGGTCGCCGCCGATGGTCTTGCCGAGGCAGAGCGGCAGCTTCGCAACCGAATCGACAGTCTCCTTGGCGACCAGCAGCTCGCGCAGATAGACCTTTTCGCGATGCGCATTCGGTAGCTCGATGCCGATGGCGTTACGGCCGGGCACGACGGCGACGCGTGCCGACAGCGCGCTCATCGAACGGGCGATATCGTCGGCGAGACCGATCACGCGCGATGACTTGATGCCGGGCGCCGGCTCCAGCTCGTACAGTGTGACCACGGGACCCGGATTGGCTTTCACGATCTCGCCGCGCACGCCGAAATCCTGCAGCACGCCTTCGAGCGAACGCGAATTGGCTTCCAGCTCAGCCTTGCTGAGCGGCTGGCGATCGCCCGCCTTGGGCGCGGCCAGCACGGACACGGACGGAAGCTCGAACTTGTCGGAGGATTTCTTGGAGGCGGCCTTTGGTGCAGCCTTCTTGCGCGGCGCGCGCGCGGCCGGCTCCTCCTCTTCCTCCTCCTCGTCTTCCTCTTCTTCGTGCTCGTCCTCGTCAATTTCGTCTTCGGACTGCGGCGAGATCGACGGCGCGGCGCGGCCGCCGCCGAGATTCGGCTCCTGGCGGCTGAACGCAACGGCTTTGGTCTTCGGTCCGCTCGAGACCAGCGAGCGGTAAGCGGTGCCGAGCAGCCAGATCAGCCGCGCCTTCGTGCTCATCAATGCGTGGAACAGCCACCCCAGCGACACCGAGCCGCGATCGCTCTCCTCGTCTTCGTCGAGCGGCTTGTCGTCGTCCTCGATCTCCGCGAACTCGTCGTCATGCGCGCGCGCGCCGAGGCCGCAGGCGATCAGGAAGGTCGCGCCGATCGCGGCGAACAGGATCGTGCCCAGCACCATGCGATAGATCGTGCCCGCCGGTCCGAAAATCACCGCGGGCGCGCGCACCAGCGCATCGCCGACCACGCCGCCGAGGCCGGTCGGCAGCGGCCAGGCGCCGCCATGCGGCCAGCAGCTGGCAAAGCCCGCAGCGATCACGGTGCAGAGAGTCCAGGAACCGAGCCGCAGCGCCTCGCGGTCGAACGGGCGATGGGTCATCATGCGCCAGCCCCAGACCGCGACCGTCAGGACCAGCATAATCGCGCCGAGCCCGAGGATCTGCATCGCAAGGTCGGCGCCGATCGCGCCGGCATAGCCGAGAATGTTGCGGATCGGCCGTGAGGTCGCGTGGCTGAGGCTTGGATCCTGCACCGACCAGGTCATCAGCGCGGCCGAGGCGACGCCGGACAATGCAATCAGGCCGAAACCGGTGAGCTCGCGCATACGCCGCGCCAGCCCCTCGCGGATCGACGGTGGCAGATGGCCGACCAGTGGAATGACACGTTCGATTGCCGACATGCTCATGGGCCCCGCCTAACCCAGAGTCTCGACCAGGCGGTGCAGCGCCTGCGCCGTGGTCTCGCCATCCTGCACCAGCGCAAGGCGAATGAAACCTGCGCCCGGATTGAAGCCGTCGGGCTGGAGCCGCGCCAGATAGCTGCCGGGCACCACGCGTACGCCTGCTTCCTTGAAGAGCCTGAGCGTGATCGACACGTCGTCGCCGAGCGCGGACGTGTTGAGCCAGACGCAGAAGCCTGCGTCAGGTCGGCGATAGCCGTAACGATCGCCGATGATCTGGTCGGCGAGATCGAACTTGATCTGGTAGAGCCTGCGGTTCTCCTCGACATGCGCCTCGTCGCCATAGGCAACGGTCGCGACATGCTGGAGCGGCACCGGCACCTGCGGCGCCGCGATGTTGCGCAGCTCGAGGAACATGCCGATGAATCGCTTGTCGCCGGCGGCGAAACCGACGCGCAGGCCCGGCAGGTTGGAGCGCTTCGACAGCGACTGGAACGCAACCACGCGGGTGAAATCAGGGCCGGCGCATTCGAGCGCGCTGCCCGGGGCCTCGCGGGTGTAGATCTCGGAATAGCACTCGTCGCTGAGGATCACGAAGCCGTAGCGGTCGGCGAGCTGCTTCAACCGCCTGAAATAGTCGGGTTTGGCGACCGAGCCCTGCGGATTGGCGGGCGAGGCCAGATAGAACGCCACCGTGCGCGCCAGCGTCGCTTCGTCGATGGCATCGAGATCGGGCAGAAAGCCGTTTTCGACGGTGGTCGGCAGGTAGACCGGCTCGCAGGCCGCGGCGCGGGCGCCGGCGCCATAGACCGGATAGAACGGGTTCGGCATCAGGATGGCGGGCTTGCCGGGGCGCGGGCCGACATAGCGCGCGGCCGCGATCGCGGCGAGGAACAGCCCCTCGCGGCTGCCATTGAGGACGAGAATCTCGTTCTCGGGGTCGAGCGGCCGCGGCAGCTTGAAGCGCGACGACAGCCAGGCGCCCGCTGCCGTGCGGAACGGGTCGGTGCCCTTGTTCGCGGGGTAACGGCCGAAATCGGCGATGTGCTTGGCCAGCACCGGGCCGACGAAGTCAGGCACGGGATGCTGGGGCTCGCCGACTGCAAGCGTAATCAATGGCTTACCCGGCTGATGGGGTGCCAGCAGCTCGTTCAGCCGGACGAAGGGCGAGCGTTCGCTATCGGAGCTTCCACTGTCCTGCGGCGCACGGGATGAAGCGGTTATAGCCATTCTGGACGCCAGTACTCTTGGAACAGCCGGTCGCACCAAGGCGCCGGCGGGAAGCGGTTCACTTCACCATAGATAGGGCGAGGTTAAGACGCGATTAACCATCGGCTTTCCGCGCCATCAAGAGTCATTTCCGTGACCTGGATTTGAGGTCCGGTCCGTCCGGAGCGGGAATAATGAGGCCGGATAGAGCGGACGCATGGCGGGCCCGGGTCCCGTCATGGCCGGGCCTGTCCCGGCCATCCCCCGGCCCATTCTACCGTACCCAAGAACGTTCATGCCCGGGCCTTCGCCTCGCCGAAGCGGGCTTCGGCCGCGCAGGCGGGGCAAGCCCGGGCATGGCGAGTTTCCGGATATGGGCGCGCCTAGTGCCCCGGCAGCTTCTCGAATGTCTTCATGCCCACCGGGATCGCGTGGAACTCCTGCATGTCGCAGGTGTAGATCGCCATCTGCGGATGGAACTGCGCGGGCTCGTCTAAGGTGCCGACCTTCAGGATCGCCGCCGGCAGGCCCGGAACCTTGGTCACCAGATGGGTGCCGCATTCGGCGCAGAATTCGCGCGTGACGGCGCGTTCGAGGTCCTTGCGCGTGAATTGCTTGGGCTGCCCGGTGATGTAGCTGAAGCCGGCCGCCGGCATCGCGATGAAGGTGTTGGGCGCGCCGCCCGAGATGTACTGGCACTCGCGGCAATGACACTGGGCCTGCATCATCGGATCACCTTCGGCCACGTAGCGCACTTCGCCGCAATAGCATCCGCCTTCCAAACGCATGACGACCTCCCGGTTTGTTTTTCGTTGTGGTCGATATTTCTGCGCCGGCAATCTGAAATGGCAATCGCTTTCTTTGTCGCGCAGGACAAAAGAAGGCAAAAAGAAAGGGGCTCCAGCTTGCGCTGGAGCCCCTCAACGGTCGGGACATTGCCGGGTATGTGCCCCAAACCGTAGTTGTGGGCACGGCCCCCGCGGAGGCCGCGCCCGGGAGGAGAGTTACATGTTGTAGGCGCGCTCGGTGTGCTCGGTGATATCGAGGCCTTCACGCTCGGTCTCGACATTGGCGCGGAGGCCAACGATCACATCGACGACCTTGTAGAGGATCGCCGAACCGATGCCCGACCACACCAGCGTGGTGCAGACGCCCCAGAGCTGGGAGACCATCTGCGCCGCGAAGTCGTAATCGGCAACCTTCGGCGGGATCGCGGTGTAGTCGATGATGCCCGCACCACCCAGCGCCGGATTGACGAGGATGCCGGTGCCGAGGGCGCCGACGATGCCGCCGACGCAGTGCACGCCGAACACATCGAGGCTGTCGTCGTAGCCGAGCGCGTTCTTCACGACGGTGCAGAAGAACAGGCAGACCACGCCGACCACGAGGCCGAGGACGATCGCACCCATCACGCCGGCGAAGCCGGCGGCAGGCGTGACGGCCACGAGGCCCGCGACAGCGCCGGAGATGACGCCGAGCACCGACGGGTGACCCTTCACGATCCACTCCGCGAACATCCACGACAGCGCGGCGGCCGCGGTGGCGACGAAGGAGTTGGTCATGGCGAGGGCTGCGCCGCCGTTGGCTTCGAGGTTGGAGCCGGCGTTGAAGCCGAACCAGCCGACCCAGAGCAGCGAGGCGCCGATCATCGACATGGTCAGCGAGTGCGGAGCCATCAGCTCCTTGCCGTAGCCGACGCGCTTGCCGATCAGCAGAGCGCCGACGAGACCTGCGATGCCGGCGTTGATGTGCACCACGGTGCCGCCAGCGAAGTCGATCGCGCCCTTCTTGAAGATCCAGCCGGCGTCGGCGTTGATCTCGTCGAGCTTGGCCTGCGCCGCGGTCTTCGCAGCCGCATCAGTGGCAGCAGCGAGTGCCTTGGCAGCGTCCTGGATCATGTCCGGGCCGGGCCAGTACCAGACCATGTGCGCGATCGGGAAGTAGATCAGCGTGACCCAGAGCGGGATGAAGAGCGCGATTGCCGCGAACTTCATGCGCTCGGCGAAGGCGCCGACGATGAGGGCCGGCGTGATCGCCGCGAAGGTCATCTGGAAGCACATATAGATGAGCTCCGAGATGTTGGCGTCGACCGAGAAGGTCGCGGCCTTCGAGTCGGTGGTGACGCCCATCATGAAGGCCTTGGAGAAGCCGCCGATGAAGTCGGAGCCGCCGGTGAAGGTGAGGCTGTAGCCGTACACGGCCCAGATTACCGTGACGACGCAGACGGTGTAGAACACCTGCATCAGCACGGAGAGCATGTTCTTGGAACGGACAAGACCGCCGTAGAACAGCGCGAGGCCGGGGATCGTCATCAACAGCACGAGCACTGTCGATGTCAGCATCCAGGCGTTGTCTCCCTTGTTGACCGTTGGCTCGGCATAGGCCGCGGTCGCAGCGAACATGCCGACTGCGAGAGCCGCCAATCCCGCGCCATAGGGACGCTTAAACGTCATTTTATTCACTCCTGATTGGTAAAGGTTGAGCGCGAAATCAAAGGGCCGCGGCATCGGCCTCGCCGGTGCGGATGCGAACCGCATGGTCGAGGTTGATGACGAAGATCTTGCCGTCGCCGATCTGCCCGGTTTTCGCGGCGGACGTGATGGCGTCGATGGTCTTGTCGACCTGGTCGGAGGCGACAGCGACCTCGATCTTGATCTTGGGCAGGAAGCTCACGGCGTATTCGGCACCGCGATAGATTTCCGTATGGCCTTTCTGGCGGCCATATCCCTTGACTTCCGTCACCGTGAGACCGTGAACGCCGATGGCGGTCAGGGCGTCACGGACTTCTTCCAGCTTGAATGGCTTGATAATCGCCATAACAATTTTCATGGGTCCTATCCCCGCTTGGCCCGGTCCGGACGTGGCCGGGCGTTTCTCGACTGGTTCGCCACGAGGGAGAAGTTCACTACGCGGGCACAGCCAGCACCCTTAGAATCAAATGCCGTGCCAGATCGGGCGCGTTGCCTAACGGACTATGAAAACGGGTGTTTTCGCGTTTGACGCGTGCTGCGGTGCAGTGCGCTAATACGTCGCGCTCAAAACGTGGTCACGCCTGATCAAAAAGCGGGCACGACAGGCTGTCGACACAATTGCTGCTCACGTGTCGGGCAGCAAGAAGGTATTTTATTACAGAAGGGGCCCGGCAAAGGGCCCCGCCGCCCTGCGAAATATCGAACCGGCCCTCGGCGTGCTCACGGGATGCGCGCAACCGGCCTGAATCGTCAGGCGGCCTCGCGCTCCGCAAAGACCCGGTCGATCAATCCCCACTCGACCCCCTGCTGCGCGGTCATGAAGTGGTCGCGGTCCAGGGTCCGTTCCACCTCCGCCTCGGTGCGCCCGCAATGCTGCGCGTAGAGCCGGGTGATGCGCCGCTTGGTCTCCTGCATTTCGTTGGCATGGATCAGGATGTCGGACGCCTGGCCCTGGAAGCCGCCGAGCGGCTGATGCACGTGAAGGCTCGCATTGGGCAGCGCGGCGCGGTGACCTGGCTCGCCGGCCATCAGCAGGAACGAGCCCATCGAGCGCGCGGTGCCCATGCACAGCGTATGAACCGGCGCCTTGATGAACTGCATGGTGTCGTACATGGCGAGACCAGAGGTGACCACGCCGCCATAGGAGTTGATGTAGAGATTGATCGGCCTGTTCGGATTCTCCGCCTCCAGGAACAACAATTGCGCGCACACCAGTCCGGACATCGCATCATTGACCTCGCCGTTGAGGAAGATGATGCGCTCGCGCAGGAGCCGCGAATAGATGTCGAAGGATCGCTCGCCGCGGGCGGATTGCTCGACAACCATAGGGACGAGCTGAAGCATGTCGCGCATTGGCGACCTCCATGTTTGCAGGTGACGAAGTCTTGTTGGTGTTTAAGCCGCCGCGCGCATCAGGCAGCAATTGCTGTTGGCCGGCTGCGGCAGCTTTGTTCGCTCTTCGCAGGCTTGCTGGATGATGCGGAAGCGCGTGCCGCCGTCCTCGTTCGGCTCGATCCGGAAGATGACGTGGCTCTCGCGAAACGGCGGCTCTGAATCGCGAAGCCGGTAGCGCACCTCTTCGCCTGCGATCGTTGATTCAGGCTCGGCGCCTGCAAGGTCGCAATCCGGCAACCAGCGCTCGCGCAAGGCCGGAATGGTGACGGCGCGCCAGACCTTTGCTGGCGGCGCGTCGAATTCATATTCGAGCACCAGTTTTGCGTCGGAGGGATCAGGTTTCGCTGCGTCGCTCATTGATCCATGTCCTTGAGGAGATCGGCGAGTGCTTCCATGCGCTTCGGCCAGTAGGCACGGTAGCGCGCAAGCCATGTGCCGATGGCCACGATTCCGTCCGGGTCGACTTCGTAGTTCACGAAGCGGCCCTGCCGCTGTTCGCGTACGAGGCCTGCCGCGCGCAGCACCGAAAGATGCTGCGACATCGCCGGCTGGCTGATCTCCAAACCGTCGCGCAAAGCGCTGGCATTCAGGCTTCCGCCGGCGAGCTTCTCAAAGACCTTTCGGCGCGTCGGGTCGGCCAGTGCCTTGAAGATGTCGGCTTCGATCATGCCAATACATAAGCATGTGCTTATGTGTCGCGCAAGCCCCCGATTACTGAAGCGCTTCTCCGTGCTGCGAAATATCCAGTCCCTCCAGCTCGTGCTCACGGGATACGCGCAAGGGCACGAACAGGGAGACCAGCTTGAGCAGGACGAAACTCACGCCGGCCGCCCAGACGAAGGTGACGGCGACCCCGTAGAGCTGGATCAGCAATTGCTGCGGATGGCCCTCGATCAGGCCGGCGGTGCCGCCGATCGCGGAAGTCGCGAACACGCCGGCCAGCAGCGTGCCGGTCAGGCCGCCGATGCCGTGGACGCCGAACACGTCGAGGGAATCGTCATAGTTGAAGCGGTGCTTGAGCCAGGTGCAGGCCCAGTAGCAGACGGCGCCGGCGACAATACCGATGACGATGCCATGCCAGGGCGCGACGAAGCCCGAAGCCGGCGTGATCGTGCCGAGCCCGGCGACCGCGCCGGAGATCATGCCGAGCACCGACGGCTTGCGCCGGGTCGACCATTCGATCGCGCCCCAGGTCAGCGCGCCGGAGCAGGCCGCAAGATGCGTCGCGATGATCGCCAGCACCGCGCGCGAATTGGCTGCGCCCGCCGAGCCGCCGTTGAAGCCGAACCAGCCGACCCACAACAGGCCGGTGCCCATCACCGCGAGCGACAGATCGAACGGCGACAGATTTTCGGTGCCGTAGCCGTGGCGGCGGCCCATCACCTTGGCGGCGACGAGGCCGGCGGTGCCGGCCGACAGATGCACGACGAGGCCGCCGGCGAAATCCAGCACGCCCATGCTGGCGAGGAAGCCGCCGCCCCACACCCAATGCGCCAGCGGAATGTAGACGAAAATGAACCAGGCGACCGAGAACACCAGATAGGCGGAGAATCGCATCCGGTCGGCGACCGAGCCCGCGACCAGCGCCACCGTGATGATGGCAAAGGTCATCTGGTACAGCATGAACAGCGCTTCCGGGATCGTCTTCGCCGCCGGGTTGACGCTGTCCATCGTCATGCCCGCGAGGAACCAGCGGTCGAGCGTTCCGATCCAAGGCCCGTCGCCGACGAAGCAGAGCGAATAGCCGAACGCCACCCAGAGGATCGAGATCATCGTCACCGCGGCGAGGCTCTGCGCCATGGTGGCGAGCACGTTCTTCTTGCGCACCATGCCGGAATAGAACAGCGCCAAGCCGGGGATCGTCATCATCAGCACCAGCGCGGTGGCGACGATCATCCAGGCGGTGTCGGCGGTGTTGATCTCAGAGCCCGCGGCGTATGCGGGCGCCGCAACGAACGTCACAAATCCGAGCGGCGCAGCCATAGCAGCTGCGCGGCGCAACAATCCCGCCATGTCATTCCCCCCGGCATCAATTGGCGTCGCACGCTGTGGCGTCGTTGCCCGGTGCGATCGAAGAAGGATCAAAGCGTTTTCGAGCGAAGTGGATACCGGTTCGCGTGAAGAAAACGCGTCAAAACAAAAAGCCTTAAAGCGCGTCGCTGTCGGTTTCGCCGGTGCGGATGCGCAGCGCGTGGTCGATCGGCGTGACGAAGATCTTGCCGTCGCCGATCTGCCCGGTGCGCGCCGTCGCGGTGATCACGGCGACCGCCTTGTCGGCGACGTCGGAGGCGACCGCGATCTCGATCCGCAGCTTCGGCAGGAAGTTCACGACATATTCCGCGCCGCGATAGATCTCGGTATGACCCTTCTGGCGGCCGTAGCCTTTCACCTCGGTCACGGTCATGCCGTGGACGCCGATCGCGGTCAGCGCCTGGCGGACTTCATCGAGCTTGAAGGGTTTGATGATCGCGACGACGAGTTTCATGGTCAGGCCTATTCCCCGGGGATGCGCCACGCCGTATGTCCCCGGCGCAGCGTCAATCTGGCATCTTTCCGGGCAAATGGCATAAAAAACTTGCAGACTGAAGCGGAAAAACGTTTGGCCATGTGAACCGCCGCCTCTGTACAGGGCATCCGTTCATCCTTCACAATGCGTTTTTGGCATGGATGCGGTGAACCGAAGCGTCCCGGCCGGTACAAAAGTATGTTTGAGGGGGACGCTTCATGGCGAGTTGGTTCTACGCATCCGAGGGCAAGCAACAGGGACCCTATCCGGAAGGGCAATTCCGCGACCTGGTCGCGCAGGGAGTTGTGCGCCCGGATACGCTGGTGTGGTCCGAGGGCATGGCCGGCTGGCAGAAGGCCGCCGAAATTCCCGGCCTGATCGGCGGTGGCGGTGCGCCCCCGATGATGCCGGCCGGCGGTCCGCCGATGATGGGCTCCGGTGGTTACGCTGGCGCCGGCTACGCTGGTGGTGGCGGTGGCAGCGGAGGAGCGCTGTCGGTCGATTTCGGCATCCTCGAGTTCACCTGGCGCAGCATCGTGATGCTGATCGGCATGTGCCTCATCATTCCGGTGCCGTGGGTGTTCGTCTGGTACACGAAATGGATCGTGTCCTGCGTGAAGGTGCCCGGCCGGCCCAATCTCAGCTTCACCGGCAATGCGATGACGCTGGTGCCCTGGTTCTTCGGCTTCATCGTCCTGGCGATCGCGATCGGCGTCATCGGCAGTGCGCTGCTCAGCAATCTGCTGTTCATCGCGCAGATCGTGCTCTACTGGCTGCTGATCAAATGGATGGTCGCGAACCTCGCCTCCAACGAGCAGCCGCTCGGGCTCAGCTTCTCCGGCTCAGCTTGGGCCTATATCGGCTGGAATCTGTTGTTCGCGATCTCGATCATCACGATCATCGGCTGGGCCTGGGTCGCCGCGGCGCAGATGCGCTGGTTCTGCCGCAGCATCGAAGGCACGCGCCGTGAGATCGTGTTCAAGGGCAGCGGTCTCGGCATTCTCTGGCGCGGCATCGTCGCCGCGATCCTGTCCAGCCTCATCATCCCGATCCCGTGGGTGTATCGCTGGATCATGAACTGGTTCGCGTCGCAGACCGAGCTCGCTCCGCGCGGGTCGCTCGGAGCTTGATCGCAAATCCCAGGCGCGACGAACTCGCGCCTGGGCGCTAGGACTTCCGCTCGCGCACAGAACCTTCCTGCGCGACGGAGGCGACCAGCGTGCCGTCGGGCTTGAAGATCGAGCCGCGGGTCAAGCCGCGGCCGCCGCGTGCGTTCGGCGAATCCTGCGCGTAGAGCAGCCATTCGTCGGCGCGAAACGGGCGATGAAACCACATCGCGTGGTCGAGGCTCGCGGGCATCATGCGCTTGTCGAACAGCGTGCGGCCGTAGCGCGCCATGATCGCGTCGAGCAGCGAAAAATCCGAGGCATAGGCCAGCGCGCACATGTGCAGCGCCGGATCGTCCGGCAGCTTTGCCGCGGTCCTGATCCAGACGTGAATGCGGCCGTCCTCGATCTTCTGGCCGAAATAACGGCCGAGCTCGACCGGGCGCAGCTCGATCGGACGATCGGACTCGTAGTAGCGGCGGATGAACTCCGGCATCTCCTTGAACATCGGCTGCTTCGCCACCTCCTCCGCCGTCAGCTTTTCCGGCGGCGGCACGTCGGGCATCTTGTCCTGATGATCGAACGCGCTCTCCTCGTCGGTGTGGAACGACACCATGATCGAGAAGATCGCGTTGCCGTGCTGGATCGCGGTGACGCGGCGGGTCGAATAGCTCTTGCCGTCGCGCAGGCGCTCGACCTGGTAGATGATCGGGATCTGCGGATCGCCCGGCAGGATGAAATAGCAATGCAGCGAATGCGGCAGCCGGCCCTCGACCGTGCGGCAGGCCGCAACCATCGCCTGCCCGATCACCTGGCCGCCGAACACCCGCTGCCAGCCCGTCTTCGGGCTGTTGCCGCGGAACAGATTCACCTCGAGCTGTTCGAGGTCGAGAATCGAGATCAGGTCGATCAGGCCTTTGGACATGATGGTGCTTTCGAAGCATCTCGTCATTCCCGGGCATCGCGACAGCGATGACCCCGGAATCCCGAGCCGATAACCTCTGGATTCCGGGTTCGCGCTTTTGCGCGCCCCGGAATGACGGAATGAGGCAGTTCCGCCCTTGTTTCACCGCACTGTTTCGCCCACCTCAAGTCTGCTAGCAAGGCCTGGAAAAGCCGAAGTGTGAACCAGGAATTTGGTATGCCGGTACAGGGTAGCATTGTCATTGGTGGCGGCGCGTTTGCCGGCCTCGCGCTGGCCCTGGCGCTGCGCCAGGGGCTCGGGCCCGAGATTCCCGTCATCGTCGCCGACCCCGCGCTCGCGACCCGTCCGAGCCGCGACCCGCGCGCGACCGCGATCGTGGCCGCCTGCCGCCGCCTGTTCGAGGCCATCGGCGCCTGGGACGCCGTCAGGGGCGAGGCGCAGCCGATCCTCGACATGGTCGTCACCGATTCAAAGCTGGAAGACGCCACCCGTCCGGTTTTTCTGAACTTTGCCGGCGATGTCGCGCCGGGCGAACCGTTTGCGCATATGGTCGAGAACCGCCGTTTGATCGACGCGCTGGTGGTGCGGGCCGAAGCCGAGGGCATCGATCTCCGCGCCACGACGGTCGCGTCTTATGACGCGCGCCCGGAAGGCGTCGACGTGACGCTTGGCGACGGCAGCGTGATTGCGGCAAGCCTGCTGGTCGCCGCCGATGGCGCGCGGTCGAAACTGCGCGAGCGCGCCGGTATCGTCACCCATGGCTGGGAGTACGATCAATCCGGCATCGTCGTCACCGTCGGCCATGAGCGCGATCACGACGGCCGCGCCGAGGAGCACTTCCTGCCCGCGGGTCCCTTCGCGATTCTGCCGCTCTCCGGAAAACGATCCTCGCTGGTGTGGACCGAGCGCCGCAGCGAGGCCGCGCGCATCATCGCGTTGAGCGACGAGGAGTTCCACGGCGAGCTCGAGCGCCGGTTCGGCCTGCATCTCGGCGAGGTCAAGGCGCTCGACAAGCCGCGTGCGTTCCCGCTGTCCTATTTCGTGGCGCGCTCCTTCATCGCCGAGCGTCTCGCGCTGGTCGGCGATTCCGCGCATGTCATCCATCCGATCGCGGGCCAGGGCCTCAACATGGGGCTGAAGGATGTCGCAGCACTGGCCGAAGTCGTGGTCGATGCCGCGCGGCTCGGCATGGATCTCGGCGGCGTCGACGTGCTCGAACGTTATCAGCGCTGGCGCCGCTTCGACACCATGGCGATGGGCGTTGCCACCAACTCGCTGAACTTCCTGTTCTCCAACCAGTCGACGCTGCTGCGCACGGTGCGCGACATCGGCCTCGGCCTCGTCGACCGCGCCCCGCCGCTGAAGAACCTCTTCATCCGCCAGGCCGCTGGTTTGACCGGTGAGATCCCGCGGTTGCTGAAAGGTGAGGCGTTGTAGCAATCGCGCAAGCTCTAACTCCTCATCCTGAGGAGCGCGCTTGCGCGCGTCTCGAAGGATGAAGGCCGAGGTGAGAGAGCCGGGCTTTCATGGTTCGAGACGGCGCTATCGCGCCTCCTCACCATGAGGGCCGCCTGATCAATCGATCTTGCGCGCCTCTTCCGGCAGCATGATCGGGATGCCGTCGCGGATCGGGTAGGCCAGCTTGGCGCTGCGCGAGATCAGCTCCTGCTTTGCGGAATCGAACTCCAGCGGACCCTTGGTCAGCGGGCAGACCAGGATCTCCAGCAATTTGGGATCGACGCTGGTTTCGGGGCGTTCGGTGGGCGCGTTCATTGGGGTCTCCGAAGATCGCTTGCCTCTAGCACAGAAAATCGCGGCCGCCCATTGCGCCACCAGAGCGTTTTCGAGCGAAGTGGGTACCGGCTCGCATAAAGAAAACGCGTCAAAACAAGAATCTAGGCAGAGACCATCCGCATGATCTCGTCGAGCAGGCCCTGGAGCCGTGCCGCCGGTACCGGCGTGCCCGACAAGGCAAAGCCCAGGAATGTCCAGTACAGGATCTGCGCGCGGGCCTGCGCCTTCGCCGGCTCAAGGCCCCGCATCGCAAGCAGCGTCTCGATATAGTCGATCCTGCGGCGGTCGATCGCGCGGACCGCGCCTTGCGCGGCCGTATCGAACGCCGCCCAGCTGCGCACGGCGCGCTCCAGGTCGAGCCGCGCGCCAAAGGATCTCCGCAGCAGCGCCTTCAGCGGCTCGTCGCCGGCGGCCTCGACGTCGGCGATGATCTGTTCGGCCGCGATCTCGCGCCAGCGCTTCAGGACTTCGGCGTGGAACGCGCCGAGATCGGCGAAATGCCAATAGAAGCTGCCGCGCGAGACGCCCATCGCCTTTGCGAGCCGATCGGCTTTCAGGGCCGTGAAGCCGTTCTTGGCCAGCGCCTTCAGGCCCTGTTTGATCCAGTCGTCGGCGGAGAGTTGTTCGGTCATGACCGGTTCCGGAAATTGGCCATACACTAGTGTATTGACAGGCGGCGGGCCAGCGCCTATCTCACTATACACAACTGTATGGACGAAGCTTCAGGGAGCTGTGCCGATGCGTGATCTCTTGCTCCAGTGCTCCGGCGTCGTGGCCATTGCCGTGGCCCTCATCCATGGTGTTCTCGGCGAGACCAAGGTCTTTGCCCGCGCCCGCATCGAGCCGGAACGGCTCCGCACCCTAATTCGCCTGGTCTGGCAGGCCTCGACCGTCGCCTGGATCGGTGGTGGTGTGCTCCTGATCGCGGCGCCCTGGATGGACTCGGAGCTGGCGCGCCGCTGGATCGTCATCACCATGGTCTGTGTGTTCGGTTTCTCGGCTGTCGCCAACGCGTGGGCCACGCGCGGCCGGCATTTCGGCTGGATGGCGCTCAGTGCCGTCGTTGCGATGGCGGTTGCCGGCTATTGAGGTGCCGCGCCCAGAATGCCGGCCGTCAAACCGTGAGGCGTAAGGCCGCAGCGGCCGCTCAAATGCCTGCTGCCTACGGAGCCAACTGATCTTTTCCGGATCGTTAGAATAACTCTAAAGCCATCCGCGTCCAAACCGGATTGACTTCATCATCGCCTTTGCTTCCCTCGCTCCCGCTTCGCGCCACGCGCGCACACGACAGAGGAGGAGACGTTCGTGAAGGTCATTCGTGTTGTTGCAATTGCACTGACGGTCGGCATGGGTATGAGCTCGGCGGCCATGGCCGACGGGTTCAAGGATTGCACCAAGCTCGACAAGGCGTCGTGGAAGCCGGCCGCCGAAGCCGAAGCCAAGGCCAAGGCGCTGGGTTACGAAGTGCGGCGCTCCAAGATCGAAGGCTCGTGCTATGAGGTCTACGGCGTCAAGGAAGGCAAGCTCTACGAGCTGTTCTACAGCCCGGAAGATCTTAGCCTGAAGAAGACGGTTGCCAAGTAAGGTTTCAAGCAAGGGCTTGAGCAAGGCTTGAGGATAGTCACGGCTTGATCGACGAAGCGGTGCCAGAAACGCGCGGGGCGTCCGACGGGACCCCCGCGGATCGAACGGCTTCGCGGACGGTCGCAGTCTGGGACCTCCCGCTACGCCTCTGGCACTGGGCCCTCGCGGTCAGCATCTTGGCCGCGTGGTTCACGCCCTCCGTCTACGATACCCTTCACCGCATCGTCGGCTATACGGTGCTCGGGCTTCTCGCCTTCCGCCTGGTCTGGGGTTTTTGGGGAAGCCGCTATTCGCGCTTCCGCATGGTCGGCGTCCGGCTTCGGGTCGCGCCACACTATCTCTGGAATCTACGCCGCGGCATGACCGGCCGCTATATCGGCCTCAATCCAGCCGGCACCTTGATGCTGGTAGCGCTGCTGCTGGCGATCGCCATCTCGGCCATCACGGGGGCGATGTCGGTGACCGTCACCTTCTTCGGCCTGTGGTGGGTCGAGGATACCCACGCGATTGCATCCGACGCCGTCATCGTGCTGGCCGTGGTACACGTGCTGGGCGTCGTGCTGATGGGGCTTCTCCAGCGCGAGAACCTGATCCGCGCGATGTTCACCGGACGCAAGCGCATCCGCCATCATCAATAGGGTTTTTGAGGCGGCGCTCTCTCCTTGTCATGGCCGGGCTTGTCCCGGCCATCCACGTTCTTTTGTGCCTCTCAGACGTGGATGCCCGGGTCATCGGCGAGCGAAGCGACGCCGTCCTTCGGACGGCTATGCCCGGGCATGACGGAGCGTGACGCGGCAGCGCGCCCCTCACTGCAATGGCGGATCGCCGCTGGTGCGCTTCTTGGCGAGATCCATCTCGGTCACCGCGATCAGGATTTCGGCGCGGGTCTTCAAATCCGGCGCCTCCAGCATGGCCTGCTTTTCCGCGGGGCCATAGGGCGACATCATCGCCAGCGCGTTGACGAGCGCTTCGTTAGGCGCGCTCTCGACGCCTTCCCAGTCGACCTTGAGATTGTTGGCCTTCAGGAAATCCGCCAGCACGGTCAGCAGCGCCTCGCGATCGACCTCGTCCTCGCCCATGCGCGCGGTGAAGTCGTCGACGAAGGTGAAGAAGTCCACCTTGCACTGGCGGTAGGCGGTCAGCACTTCGAGCTCCTTGACCACCTTGAAGCGCGAGACGCCGGTGAGCTCGAGGAGGTAGCGGCCGTCGCCGGATTCGGCGAGCTGGGTGATGCGGCCGACGCAGCCGACGCGGAACAGCGCCGGCCTGTCGGAATTCTTCGGCGAGTGCGCGATGTCGGGCTGGATCATGCCGATCAGGCGATGGCCGTCGCGCAAGGAATCGTCGACCATCGAAAGGTAACGCGGCTCGAAGATGTTGAGCGGCATCTGGCCGCGCGGGAGCAAGAGCGCGCCCGGCAGCGGAAATACCGGAATGATCTCCGGCAGGTCGGCGGGGCCGCGATATTCGATGTTGATCGGCATCTGGACCCCGCTAGACCGCTAGAGCATGATCCGGACCCGGAGGGCCGCGTTAGCGCAAAGTGTGAAGCGGCTTTCCGACAAGATCATGCTCCAACAATAACCCTTACGAAAACAGGATCGTCGACAAGCGCTTTCGTCCCTCGACGGTAGCATCATCCGTGCCACCCCACGCCTCGAAGAATTGCACGAGCTGCTTGCGGGCGCCGTCGTCGTTCCACTTGCGGTCGCGCTTGATGATCGCCAGCAACTGCTCGGTGGCCGCCGCCCGGTTGCCTTGCGCATTCAGCGCGGTCGCAAGGTCGAAGCGTGCCTGATGATCGAGCGGGTTTGCGGCGACTTTCTGTTCCAGCTCGGCCACCGGCCCCAGCTGCTCCGCCTGCTCGGCGAGATCGATCGCGGTCTGCACGGCCTTCACGGCGGGGTCGTTGCGCTTGGATTCCGGCACCATCGCCAGCGTCTGCTTGGCCTGCTCCATCGCGCCGGAGACGGCGTAGCATTTCGCGAGTCCGGCAAGGGCCGCGATGTTGGTCGAATCGTGCTGCAGCACCTCGGCATAGATCTGCGCCGCGGCGGCGGCGTCCCCCTCGGCGAGCACCGCCTCGGCCTCTTGCAGGATCTCGGCGATATTGGGCTCGCCCGGCGCCGTCACGCCCTTGGTCACCTTTTCGATGAAGGCGTTGACCTGGCTCTCCGGCACTGCGCCCATGAAGCCGTCGGCCGGCTGGCCGTTGACGAAGGCGATCACGGCCGGGATCGACTGGATGCCCATCTGGCCCGGGATCGCCGGATGCTGGTCGATGTTCATCTTGACCAGCTTGACCTTGCCCTTGGCCGCCTTGACCGCCTTTTCCAATACGGGCGTGAGCTGCTTGCAGGGGCCGCACCACTCCGCCCAGAAGTCGATCAGCACCGGCTGGCGCTTCGATTCCTCGATGACGTCCTTCACGAAGGTCTGGGTGGTGGTGTCCTTGATCAAATCGGCCGCGGCCGCGCCCGCCGCTCCGTTACCCTGGTCGATGATCGTCACGGGATCCCCTCGTCTGATGTCTGGAATGGCGGCTCTTTAGCACGTCGCCAAATCATATGCTTCGTTGTCGGCTCCTAGATTGGGCCGAATGGGCCGAATTTCAATCCATCAGGGCCGATTCGCCGGTTCCGGGACGTTTTCGGGCGATTTGGCCGCGTTCGGGGTCCATATGGCCCTTCAATTGCGAATCTATGCTGCCGGTAGCTGTTGCATTCGCCGTCCGCTTTTGGCATACGACAGCCGTTGCCGGCGCGTCATGCGACCGACACAGGATGCGGGTGTAGCTCAGTGGTAGAGCACGACCTTGCCAAGGTCGGGGTCGAGGGTTCGAGCCCCTTCGCCCGCTCCAATTTTTCCCAACGCATCCAGCCAAACCGGGTCGGGCCGTGGTTTTCCACGCCGCTGGCGGCTGTATTGGGTCTCAAATGACAATTCTGGTCACGGGCAGCGCGGGCCACCTTGGGGAGGCCGTTCTCCGTATGCTCCGGGGACGCAGTTTCCCCGCGCGTGGAATCGATCTGAAGCCATCGCCCTTCACCGATGCCGTCGGCTCGATCGTCGATCCCGATTTCGTGCGGCGCCAGATGGAGGGCGTCACCGCCGTGATCCACACCGCGACGCTGCACAAGCCGCATGTGGCGACCCACGGCAAGCAGGATTTTGTCGACACCAACGTCACCGGCACGCTCAATCTGCTCGAGGCGGCCCTAGCCGCTGGCGTGCGCAGCTTCGTCTTCACCAGCACCACCAGCGCATTCGGCTCGCAGCTTCGACCCGGAGCCGGACAGGCTGCGGTGTGGGTCACCGAGGATCTGGCGCCGGTGCCGAAGAACATCTACGGCACGACCAAGCTGA
Organism: Bradyrhizobium sp. 482_C4_N1_8; assembly: GCF_052075965.1. NCBI lineage: Bacteria > Pseudomonadati > Pseudomonadota > Alphaproteobacteria > Hyphomicrobiales > Nitrobacteraceae > Bradyrhizobium > Bradyrhizobium sp. 482_C4_N1_8. Next base: position 298,545 of record NZ_CP197231.1, read on the forward strand.
TGGCCGAGACTCTGTGCGAGCTGTTCTTTCGCGAGCGCGGCCTGCCCGTCGTGATCTTGAGGACCTCGCGCTTCTTCCCTGAGGACGATGACGATCCCGCGATGCGCTCGGCTTACCCGCTGGACAACGCACAGGCCAACGAGCTGCTCTATAGACGGCTGGATATAGCGGACGCGGTGAGCGCCCATCTCCTCGGCGTCGAGCGCGCGCCGAAGATCGGTTTTGCCCGTTACATCATCTCCGCGACGAGCCCGTTCGAGCCCCGTCATCTCGCGGCGCTCGCGCGCGACGCGGCCGGTGTCGTGCGCGAGCTCTACCCGGATTGCGCGCAGCTCTATGCGGCGCGCGGATGGCGGCTATTCCCCGAGATCGACCGCGTCTATGTCAACGACCGTGCGCGGCACGAGCTGGGCTGGCGGCCCGAATTCGACTTCGCGCATGTCCTGAACAGCCTGCGCGATGGGACGGATTTTCGCAGCACGCTGGCACGCGAGATCGGGTCGAAAGGCTATCACGACACGGTATTCGACGACGGACCCTATCCCGTCGCCTCGTAATCGCCGTCTTTGCCGTTTTGCTCGACGCATCAAATGTCTGCCCGGCGTCACCGGGAGCAGACCGGGGTGAGCCGTTCTACTGTGCATGGGGTTGTTTTCGCAATTTTGTGCGACCGCTCTTCCTGCTGCCTGCAAATCAGTCACGCACCATTTTTTGATTCCGCGTTGCAGCGAGACCGTGATCGTCGCCGTGCAAATCTTCGTGGCGTTCAGTCTCAATTTCTATTGAGTCTGACTGCAGTGCTCCCGACGCGCTTCTCACCGTCCGCAGATGTGCTAACCTTTTTGCGTCTGTCGTCCTGACAGACTCCGAACTTCGCCTCTCGACTAGCAAAACAAAATAACGTGCAGCCCTGACGGCTGCCTTAGGGGAGTGACGTGATGAAATTCCATCAATCCGTCTTTCAATCCGTCCTGGCGCTTGCAGCGGTTGCCCTTCTCGCGGGGACAAGCGCAGTCAGCGCGCAACAGCAGGACAAGAACCGCCAGCTGAAGAAATACGAATCCGGCACCAAGGAGTTCTGGACCCATCCGCCGGACGACTGGTTCCTCGGCGACGAGACCGAGGCGCAGAAGGGCCTCGCGCCGCCATCAGGCCCGCCGACCGGCGCGTCGGAGGCCGAGCTCGCCGCGATGATGAAGAAGATCAAGCTGCCGGCCGGCTTCAAGATCGAAGTCTATGCGCCCGGCGTTCTCGCCGCGCGGCAGATGGCCTGGGGTGACAAGGGCACGCTGTTCGTTGGCTCGTTCGGCCTCGGCAACGTCTATGCCATCAAGGACAACAACGGAAAGAAAGAGGTCAAGACCATCCTGAAGGGGCTGAACATGCCCACCGGTCTCGCCTTTAGGGATGGCGCGCTCTACGTCATCGCGGTCGACAAGCTGATCCGTTACGACAACGCCGAAGCCAATCTCGACAAGCTCGGCGACGGCAAGGTCGTCTATGACGACATGCCCTCCTATGCCGCGCATGGCTGGAAGTACATCGCGGTCGACAAGGAAGGCTGGTTCTACCTGCCGTTCGGACCGCCCTTCAACGTCGGCGTGCCCCCGACTAGTGTCTCGCAGATCCGCCGCGTCGATCCCAAGACCGGCAACGCCGAGATCTACGCGCTCGGCGTTCGCAACTCGGTCGGCGGGGACGTCGATCCGCGCACCGGCAAATACTGGTTCACCGAGAACGCGCGCGACTGGATCAGCGACGATCTGCCCTCAGACAAGCTGAACATGATCTCGAAGATCGGCGAGCATTTCGGCTATCCCTACTGCCACCAGGGCGACCTGCTGGATACGAAGTTCGCGATGGGTCACAAGTGCTCCGAGTTCACGCCGCCCGTGCTGAACCTCGGCGCGCATGTCGCTCCGCTCGGTATGAAGTTCTATACCGGCGATCAATTCCCCGCCGAGTACAAGAATAACATCCTGATCGCCGAGCATGGCTCCTGGAATCGTCACAAGTACCAGGGCGGCAATATCACGCGCGTGATCGTCGGCCCCGACGGCAAGAACGCCAAGAAGGAGGTGTTCGCCTCCGGCTGGATCGAGGGCGACCAGGGCTATCTCGGCCGTCCCAACGACATCATCCTCGCCAAGGATGGCTCGATCCTCGTCGCCGACGACTGGGCCGGCGCGATCTATCGCATCAGCTACAGCAAGAAGTAGCGTAGGACGACACGAGGCTGCGACCGGATGACGGTCGCAGCCTCGTTTGTTTGTGACAGGCTTGCAGCGGAACGCGTTCGTCATGCCCGGACTTGATCCGGGCATCCATCAAACGAGAAACCTCTTTGCAAACAGGATGGATTGCCGGGCCTACGCCAAGCAGGCGGGTCAAGCCCGGCAATGACAGTCGGAGAAATCAACCATGCGAGCCGTTCGGTTTGGAATTCTGTCTGTGACGCTTTCGCTAGCAGCACTTGCATTCGTCCGAGCCGAGGCGGCCGATAATGCCGCGATCCAGGAGAAGGCCGCCGTCTGCTCCGGCTGTCACGGCGAGAACGGCATTTCGCAGACGGAGAACATCCCCTCGCTGGCCGGCCAGCCCGATCAATTCATCCAGTGGCAGCTCGTGTTCTTCCGCGCCGGCTCGCGCAAGAACGACCAGATGCAGCCGATCGCCGAGGAGATCACCAACGAGGACATCCGCAATTTCGGCGCCTATTTCGCGCAGATGACGCCGCCGAAGGCCGCGGAAGACGGGGATCCGGACCTGTCGAAAAAAGGCGCGCAAGTCGCCGTCGGCCGCCGCTGCGCCTCGTGCCATACGGATAGCTTCGCCGGCACCAAGGCGGTTGCGCGGCTCGCCGGCCAGCGCGAGGAATACCTCGTCAAGGCGCTGCACGACTACAAGAGCAGCCAGCGCGTCGGCGGCGGTGGTGCTGCGATGGCCGATGTCGCCTATCACATGAGCGATGAGGAAATCACCGCCGTCTCGCACTATCTCGCGTATTTCAAGTAACGCGGAGTCGTTGCGGCAAGCGCCGCTGTCGTCCCGGGGCTCGCGCTCTGCGCGCCCCGGGACGACAGCGGAGCTTGGAGCTACCCCGCCCGCTGCCTCTCATACGCCTTCAGATGCGTATACGCGATGCGCAGCTTCGGCACCGGCACCTTGGCGGCGTCGGCGCGCGCGATGAGATCGCCGACGACGTGATCGGCCTCGACCGGCAGGCCCGCCTTGATGTCGCGGAACATGGATGCCGTCATCGGCGATCCCTCGGTGGTGAGGTTGCCCTTCACGCGCTCGAAGAACGGGCCGCCCGGCGTGTAGCCCGACGCGGTGGCGATCGCGCTGGTCTCGTCCAGCATGCCGAGCAAAAAGTCCCTGCCGCCGGGGGCCGCGAGGATGTTGCCGACGGAGGTGCGCATCAGGCTGGTGCTTGCGGCGAGCGAAGACAGGAACACCCACTTCTCCCACATGTCCTGCATGATGTTCTGGCTGGCGGCGGCGCCATTGATGCCGCTCTTGAAGGCCTCGTCGATCGCCTTGACCCGGTCCGAGAGCTTGCCGTCGCGCTCGCCGTAACTGAGCGACTGCATCGGCTGGAGCTGCACCACTTCGCGCTTCTCGTTCAGGGTCGCCGCGATGGCGCAGAGGCCGCCGAGCACGCGCTCCTTGCCGAATTTTTCGTCGAGCGTGTCGAGATGCTTCATGCCGTTGAGCATGGGGATGATCGCCGTATCAGGCCCGACCGCGGCCGCGAACGAGTTGATGGCGTCGTCGAGGTCGAACGCCTTGCAGCTCAAGAGCACGACGTCGAACTTTTCCTTGAGCGCGTCGGCCTGAACGGTCGGCGGATTCTTCAGCGTCACGTCGCCGTTCGGGCTCTTGATGACGAGGCCGGCGCTCGCGAGCTCGCTGGCGCGCCGCGGCCGGACCAGGAAGGTGACGTCGCGGCCGGCCTGTAACAGCCTGCCACCAAAATAGCCGCCGATGGCGCCGGCGCCGACCACGAGGATACGCATGGGAGAACTCCGTTTTATTCCTGGCTTTATACTTGGCTTTATTTTTGGCGGATGGCGAACAGGAAGTAGCGAATAGCAGGCGCGATTTCCACTCGCTATTCGCTAGGCGCCATTCGCGCGCTTCACTTTTCCGACACCATCTCCTCGACCTCGCGCAGCTGCTCCTTGCCGAAGAACATCTCGTTACCGACGAAGAAGGTCGGCGAGCCGAACGCACCGCGGGCAACGGCGTCCTCGGTGTTCTTGATCAGCTTGCCCTTGACCTCTGGCTCCTGGGCACGCGCGAACAGTTTTTGGGCATCGAGGCCGGAGGACGCCAGCGCCTTCGCCGCGACTTCCGGGTCGTCCATCTTCTTCGGCTCGCGCCACATGTGGTGGAAGGCGGCCTCGACATACTTTTCGAACACGCCCTCCGCCTGTGCCGCGATCGCCGTGCGCATCAGGTTCAGCGTGTTGACCGGGAAGAACGGATTCATGACATAGGGCTGGACCTTGAAGCGCTTGACGAAGCGCTCGGTCTCGACCGCCTGGAATTCGCGCTTGTTCTTGATGCCGGCGAGCGTCTCGGCCGGCGACTTGTTGTTGGTCGACTTGAAGATGCCGCCGAGCAGGATCGGCACGTACTCGAATTTGACGCCGATGCGCTGCTCGATCGCCGGGATCGCGAGATGACTGAGATAGGCGTTCGGGCTGCCGAAATCGAACAGGAATTGCGGGGCTGTGCGGGTCAAAATCGTTCTCCCTGACCTGGCTTTTGATCTGGCTTTTCATCCATTGTGGCGCAGGGCGCGCCACGGGTCCACCGTTTAATGATGGCCATAATATCTTGATGATCCGGTCAGATCAGACGCTGGATCGCGCGCCTGCGCCACACCGTGAGGTAATAGCCCATCTGCAAAACGAACATGGCGCAGAACACGATCGGATAGGCGGCCCACACACCTTTCAGGCCGATCGTGCGGCTCAGGATCACAGCGGCCGGCAGCTCGATTGCGACAATGGCGAAGATCGAGAGCAGCATTGGCGTCAAGGCGACGCCGGCCGCGCGCATGGCTCCGGAAAACACGGTGGCCAAGCCGAACGGCACCGAGCTCCACAGTGCGATGTGAAGCAGTCCCCCGGCGAGGTCGAGTACGGCACTGTCGGTGATGAAGAGGCCGAGCACGGCCCGCGGCGCCAGATAGATCAGCCCCACCAGCCCGCCGGTCAGGACAATGTTGAACAGGAGGCCGGTGCGCACGATGCCATCGAGCAGCGCCCTGTTGCCGCCGCCGATGGCCTGCGCGCCGAGGATCGAGACCGCGATCGAAATCGACATTGCCGTGAACTGCGTGTAGCCCATCACCTGGTTGACTGCGCCATACGCGGCGGTGGCATCCGATCCAAAGCCATTGACGAGCCCGAGCAGCACCAGCTCGGCGACTGCCATCACCACCATGCCGACCGCGCTCGGCAGTCCGATGCCGAGGATCTTTCCGAGCACGGCACGATTGAGCCGCAGATGACGCAGCAGCGCGGCATCCGGTGCCAGTGCATGCTTCGTCCGCAGCAGATAGACGGCCAGTGCGATGAGTGTCAGTGCGTTGGAAATCGCTGCCGCCCAGGCCGGACTGGTGATTCCGGCGGCAGGTATCCCGAACGCGCCGCGGATCAGCATCGGCGTCAGGATCAGTCCGATGGTGGTCGACAAGGCCAACGCCAGCAGCGGCGTCACGGCATCACCGACGCCGCGGATCATCGCCGTCATCAGCAGGAAGACGAAGCCGAGCGGCATGGTGAGCAGCATGATGCGCGCATAGGCACTCGCCTGGTCGAGGATGTCCGGAGGCGTCGCGAGCATCGTCATTAATTGCCGGCTGAAGAAGCCGCCGACCAATGCAACCGAAAGCGAGAGCAGCAGGCCGATCGCGAGCGTCGTGCCGACGACGATCCTGATCCTGCCATGCTCGCCAGCGCCAAAGGCCTGGCCGATCAGCACAGTGGCGCCGGTGCTCAGGCCCATGACGAAGGCGAACAGGAAGAACATCACCGGGAAGAACGCCGACACCGCTGCGAGCGCGTCGACGCCGATCATCTGGCCGAGATAGACGTTGCTGACGGTCCCGAACAGCGATTGCAGCGCGTTGCTCAGCACCAGCGGCGCGAGGAAGCGGAGGAATGTCGTCCAGAGCGGCTTTGGCGCGGACATGGATAGGCCTTTCATCGGGGCGTGCGAAGCCGTTGCCGCGCGATGCGCGCGCGGCTCGGCCGTCGATGGGGTGAGAGAAAGTGCTGCGCCTAAGCGCGGTCGCTGTAGGCGAGCTTGACGATGTGGTCGCGGACGTCGACCGGCCAGTCGGCGATCAGTCCGGTGAAGCGCCGCCGGTCGTCCGCGAACAGGGCGCGCGACGCTTCTTCGAACTGCGGCAGATTACCCGCCATGGTCAACATGAAGTGATAGGCCGCATCGCGCGCCTGCCGCTCGCGGTCCTTGTCGCCGCTTACGCGTCTTGCCTCGTCGACGAGCTTTCGCAGCGCGACCGAGGCGCCGCCCGGCTGGGCTCCGAGCCACTCCCAGTGCCGCGGCAGCAGCGTCACCTCGCGCGCGACCACGCCGAGCTTCGGCCGGCCGCGCCCGCGCGGCTCGCTCGGTGGCGCGGACTCCTCGACCGGTGGCGGGACAAGCTTTGCCACCCGCGCCAGCACCTCGCGATCCCCGCCGCGCAGATCGAAGTCGATCGGTCGGCCCGTGCTGTCCTCGAAGATGATGATGGGCTCGTCCGGCGGTGGCGTGATCCGCTTGACGACCAGCGCGATCTCTCCCGCTGGCCCGGACGCCAGGCGGCGATGGCCCTGGAACGCAGTGAAAGTCCGTTGCATTGAAATCATTGCCATATTGATGACGTTGGCCTTTTAATATCCGGGTAAATTGCTGACGTCAATATACCCGGGTGAAATTATCCGTCTGGATGGCTCGACATTGTGTTCCCGGGCTGGCACGAACGGCGCGGCCGACCGACCACGCCTAGCCTGGGGACCTCAACGATGCTGACCGTTCACCACCTCAACAATTCCCGCTCGCAGCGGGTGCTGTGGCTGCTCGAGGAGTTGGGCGTGCCCTACGAGATCGTGCGCTATCAGCGCCAGCCGGATATGCGCGCGCCGAAGGAGCTGCGCGCCATCCATCCGCTCGGCAAGTCGCCCGTCATCACCGACAACGGCAACACCATCGCCGAGTCAGGCGCGATCATCGAATATCTCATTGCGACCTACGGCAACGGCCGGCTGATTCCGCCGCCGAACACGCCGGAGCGGCTGCGCTTCACTTATTGGCTGCACTATGCGGAGGGCTCGGCGATGCAGCCGCTGCTGCTCAAGCTGCTGTTCACGCTGATGCCGAAGCGCGCACCCGCGCTGCTTCGCCCACTGGTGCGCAAGGTCTCGAACCAGGCGCTCACCGCGCTGGTCAATCCGCAGCTCAAGCAGCACATGGATTATTGGGAAGGCGAGCTCGGCAAGAGCGAGTGGTTCGCCGGCAGCGAGTTCACCGCCGCCGATATCCAGATGAGCTTCCCGCTCGAAGCCGCGCAAGCGCGTGGCGGGCTCGAGCTCGGCCATCCAAAGGCGATGGCATTCCTGGAGCGCATCCACGCGCGGTCGGCCTACGCCAGAGCGCTGGAAAAGGGCGGGCCGTACCAGGTGGGACGGTAAGGTTCCTCACCGCCCCGGGGTGATAACGCCGGACTAGTCCGCGTGCAGCACGCGCCCGCGCGTCTCCGGCAGCGCGAAGGCGGCAATGAAGAACAGCACGTAAGCCACCACCGCGAACATCGCGATCGCATTTGCGAGCGACGTCGTCGCCGAGAGCGCGCCGACCAGGAACGGAAACAGCGCGCCGATGCCGCGGCCGAAATTGTAGCAGAAGCCCTGGCCGGAGCCGCGCAGCCGCGTCGGATAGAGCTCGGTCAGGAACGCGCCGATCCCTGAGAAATAGCCCGAGGCGAAGAAGCCCAGCGGGAAGCCGAGCACCCACAGGATCTCGTTGGTGAGCGGCAGCTGCGTGTAGAGCAGCACCACGGCCATGGCGCCGATCGAGAAGATCAGGAACAGATTGCGCCTGCCGATGCGATCCGCGAGCCAGGCCCCGACGAGATAGCCGATGAAAGAGCCGATGATCAGCGTCGAGAGATAGCCGGTCGAACCGACGATCGACAGATGCCGCTCCTTGGTCAGGAACTGCGGCACCCAGAAGGTGACGGCGTAGTAGCCGCCCTGGCAGCCCGTCGCCATCAGCGAGGCCAGGATCGTGGTCTTCAGGATCGGGCCGGAGAAGATTTCCCAGAGCGCCGGACGATCGCCGCTCGCGGCCTGTTTTGCGCGGGCCTCGGCCGCGATCTCCGGCTCGGTGACGGAGCGGCGGATGTAGAACACCAGCAGCGCCGGCAGTGCGCCGATCACGAACATCCAGCGCCACGCCGTCTCCGGCGGCAAAGCCGAGAACAGGATTGCCTGCGACAGCACGGCGAGACCCCAGCCGACCGCCCAGCCCGACTGCACCGAACCGACTGCGCGTCCGCGATATTGCGGCCGGATCGCCTCGCCCATCAGCACGGCGCCCGCCGCCCACTCGCCGCCGAAGCCGAGGCCGAGCACGGCGCGTGCGATCAGGAGCTGGTCGAAATTCTGCACGACCGCGCAGACCAGCGAGAAGAACGAGAACCAGATGATGGTGATCTGGAGCGTCCTGACACGTCCGATATGATCGGAGAGATAGCCGCCGAGCCAGCCGCCGATTGCGGAGGCCAGCAGTGTCACGGTGCCGGCGAGTCCGGCCGAGGCCGCATCGACCTTCCACAGCGCGATGATGGTGCCGATCACCAGCGGATAGATCATGAAGTCCATGCCGTCGAGCGCCCAGCCCGCGGCGCAGGCCCAGAACGTCCGCCGCTCCGGCGCGTTCATGTCGCGATAGAAGGCGAGAAGGCTGGTGTCTTCGATCTCCGCGCGCTCAATGCGCTGGGTCGGATCGGCTGTGCTCATGTGCGTTTCCCCGGCGGTTCCTTAAAGCTGCGCGGTGGTAGCACGCAGGGCAGCCCGCGCAAGCAGGCGCGCGCTGCCGTGCCATGCAACGGCGAGACTACTGTCCCGCGGCTTCCGCGCCGCGGGTACGCGGATCCGGCGCGCCGAGTGGACCGTTCGGCGTCACCAGAATCGAATTGGCCGAGGTCTGTCCCATCGGCTCGACGATGAGGTGATCCATCGCCTTCAGCTCGAACAGCACATCGCCGGGAAAGCCGCTCTCGATACGCACCTCGTCCGGCAGCCATTGGTGATGCAGCCGCGGCGCAGCGACGGCGGCGGCCACATCCATCTTGTAGTCGAGCACGTTGACGATGACCTGGAGCACGGTCGAGATGATGCGGCTGCCGCCGGGCGAGCCCGTCACCAGCACCGGCTTGCCGTCCTTGAGCACGATGGTCGGGGACATCGAGGACAACGGCCGCTTGCCGGGTCCGGGCAGATTGGGCTCGAAACCGACGAGGCCGTAGGCGTTGGAAGCGCCGACCGCGGCGGTGAAATCGTCGAGCTCGTTGTTGAGCAGCACGCCGGTTCCGTCGGCAACCAGGCCGACGCCATAGCTGAAATTCAGCGTGGTGGTGTTGCTGACGGCATTGCCGCCGGCGTCGACGACGGAAAAGTGCGTGGTGTTGGTGCCCTCGCGCGGCGCGGGAGGGGCGGAGACGAGCTGCTTCGACGGCGTGGCGCGCTCCGTGGAGATGCCGGCGCGCAGCTTGGCGGCGTAGTCCTTTGCAGTGAGCGTGTCGATCGGCGCATTGACGAAGGCGGGATCGCCGAGATAGCGCGCACGATCCGCATAGGCGCGCTTCATGGCTTCGATCAGCAGATGCAGCGAGGCCGGCGACCCCTGTTTCAGATCGGCCAGCTGAAAGCCCTCGAGGATGTTGAGCGTCTCCACCAGCACCACGCCGCCGGAGGAAGGCAGCGGCATCGAGACAATGTCGTAGCCGCGATAGGTGCCGTGCGCCGGGGCACGGATCATCGCCTGATAGGATTTCAGATCGGCCGGCGTCATGATGCCGCCGGCGTCAGTCACGGCCTTGGCGAGCTTGTCCGCGACCGGTCCCTCATAGAAGCCGCGCGGCCCCTGTGCGGCGACGGCCGACAGCGTTTCGGCGAGATCGCTCTGCACCAGCCTGTCGCCTTCGCCGAGCGGTGTGCCGTCGGGGCGCGAGAAGATCCTGGCCGACGACGGCCAGCGCGCCAGCCGCCGGTGCCAACCCGGCAGCGTGTCGGCAAGGTCGTCGGTGACGACAAAACCGTCGCGGGCGAGCCCAATCGCGGGCTCGAGCAGCTGTGCCAGCGTGAACCGGCCCGAGCCGTATTTTTCCAAGGCCAGCACAAGACCTGCGACGGTGCCGGGCACGCCGACGCCGAGCGCGGAATCCCGCGACTTCGCGGCATCGGGCTTGCCGTCAGCGCCGAGGAATATCTGCGGGGTGGTCGCAGCCGGCGCGGTCTCGCGATAGTCGATCGTGATGTCCTCGTTGCGCTCGGCCGAATGGATCACCATGAATCCGCCGCCGCCGATATTGCCGGCGCGCGGATACGTTACGGCCATCGCAAAGCCGGTGGCGACCGCGGCATCGACCGCGTTGCCGCCGCGGCGCAGGATGTCGGCGCCGACTTGCGCCGATATCTTTTCCTGCGCCACCACCATGCCGTGCTCGGACGGAACGGCGTGCACCGTGTCGAGCGCGGGTGGGACATAGGCTCGCCGCGCATCCTGTGCGGTGGCAGACGAAAAACCAAACGCCAGAGTGGCAATGAAGGCGAAAAATGTCCGCCGTGTCGGATATGACGACATCATCAAGCTTCCGTCGCGGCCTCAGGCCAGTTCCCACGCGTCGCTTCAATGCTATACGCTTTGCCCCAACAGAGGCAAAACTGTTCGTGATGGGGACTGGAATATGACGACGATCGCCTCGGATGCGCGCTTGGCCGGCGCGCAGCGGACCTATCCGCCGCGCGCCGCTGTTATCAGCTGGATCTTCTTCGATTGGGCCGCGCAGCCTTATTTCACGCTGATCACGACCTTTGTTTTCGCACCCTATTTCGCCACCAGCATTGCGCCAGATGCCGCCACCGGCCAGTCGTTGTGGGGCTTTGCGATGGCGGCCGCAGGCCTCGCGATCGCGCTGATGTCGCCGGTGCTCGGCGCCATTGCCGATGCCTCGGGCCGCAGGAAGCCGTGGATCGCGGGATTCGGTACACTGCTGGTGCTGGCGGCCTGCACGCTGTGGATCGGCAAGCCCGGCGATCCCACCATCATTGCGCCGCTGCTCACCGCGGTCGCGCTCGCTAGCGTCGGCGCGGAATTCGCCACCGTCTTCAACAACGCGATGATGCCGACCCTGGTGCCGCCTGAGCGGATCGGCCGGCTCTCCGGCACCGGCTGGGCCACGGGTTACATCGGCGGCATCGTCAGCCTCGTCATCGTGCTCGGCTTCCTCGCCGCCAATCCCGAGACCGGCCGCACGTTGCTCGGCTTCAAGCCGCTGTTCGGGCTCGATCCGGTCAGCCATCAGGGCGACCGCATCGTGGGACCGCTGACCGGGCTGTGGTTCATCATCTTCGTGACGCCATTGTTCCTGTTCACGCCGGATTATCCGGCGAAGCATCCGGTGCGCGAGGCGCTGCGCGAGGGATTGTCGGATCTCAAGCAATCGATTAAGGGCCTGCCGCAGCGGAAATCGCTCGCGGCATTCCTGCTCGCCAACATGATCTACACCGACGGCCTGGTGTCGCTGTTCGCGTTCGGCGGCATCTATGCCGCCGGCACCTTCGGCTGGCACACGATCCAGATCGGCACCTTCGGCATCATGCTCGCGATTGCCGGCGCCCTTGGCGCATGGCTTGGTGGCAAGCTCGACGATGGTCTCGGGCCGAAGCGCGTCATCGCAGGCAGCCTGCTTGTTCTGTTGCTGGCGGTGGCGGCGATTCTTCTGGTCGACAAGGACAGCGTCCTGTTCGTCAAGGTTGCGCCGCCTCTTCCGGGCGCGCCCCTGTTCTCGAGCGCGGCCGAGCGCGCTTATCTCGTTTTGGGTTGTCTCATCGGCGCTGCCGGCGGCCCGCTTCAAGCCGCCTCGCGCACGCTGCTGATCCGTCTCGCGCCGAAGGATCGCATCGCGCAGTATTTCGGCCTGTTCGCGCTGACGGGGAAGGTAACGTCCTTCATCGGCCCGCTGCTGATCGGCATGATCACCGCGGTGACGGCGAGCCAGAAGGCCGGCATGGCCGTGCTGGTGGTGTTTTTCGTCGCGGGGCTGGGGTTGTTGATGCGGGTGCGAGATTAGTGGCGTAGCCCGGATGGAGCGAAGCGCAATCCGGGGCCGCTGTTGCTGAGACGTGAGACCCGGATTTCGCTACGCTCCATCCGGGCTACGCAAATCGCGTTAGTGCCGGAAGTGCCGCGTGCCCGTGAACACCATGGCGATGCCGTGCTCGTCGGCGGCCTTGATCACCTCGTCGTCGCGCATGGAGCCGCCGGGCTGCACCACGGCGGTGGCGCCGGCCTCGATGCAGGCGAGCATGCCGTCGGCGAACGGGAAGAACGCATCCGACGCCACCACCGAGCCCTTGGTGAGCGGCTCTGCGAGCTTGAGCTCATTCGCCGCGTCCTGCGCCTTGCGCGCCGCGATCCGCGCCGAATCCACCCGGCTCATCTGGCCCGCGCCGATGCCGACGGTGGCGAGATCCTTGGCGTAGATGATGGTGTTGGACTTGACGTGCTTTGCGACCCGGAACGCGAATTTCAGATCGCGCATCTCGGCGTCGGTGGGCGCACGTTTGGTCACGACCTTGAAGGTCATGTCGTCGACCACCGCGTTGTCGCGGCTTTGCACGAGGAGGCCGCCGGCCACCGTCTTGGCGGTGAGGCCAGGCGCGCGCGGATCGGGCAGGCTGCCGGCGAGCAGCAGGCGCAGATTCTTGCGCGCGCCGATGATCGCGATCGCCTCCTCGCTGGCGTCGGGCGCGATGATCACCTCGGTGAAGATCTTTGTGATCTCGCGCGCGGTCTCGGCGTCGAGCGCGCGGTTCATCGCGATGATGCCGCCGAACGCCGAAGTGGAATCGCATGCGAGCGCCTTGCGATAGGCGCTGACGAGATCGGAGCCTTCGGCCACGCCGCACGGATTGGCGTGCTTGACGATGACGCAGGCCGCGGTGCGCTTGGCGTCGAACTCGCCGATGCACTCGTAGGCCGCATCGGTGTCGTTGATGTTGTTGTAGGAGAGCTCCTTGCCCTGGAGCTGGCGCGCGGTCGAGACGCCCGGCCGCTTGTCGGGCGTCGCATAGAACGCCGCGGTCTGGTGCGGGTTCTCGCCATAGCGCAGCGACTGGATCAGTCTGCCGCCGAAGGCGCGGAAATCGGGCGCGTCGATCTCGAGCTGGCGGTTGAACCAGTTCGAGATCGCGGCGTCATAAGCTCCGGTGCGCGCATAGGCCTTTGCGGCAAGCCGCCGGCGCAGTTTCAACGTCGTCGATCCGTTGTTGGCGGCGAGCTCGTCGAGCACGGCCTTGTAGTCCTCGGCCTCGACCACGACGGCGACGTCGTCATGGTTCTTCGCCGCGGCGCGGATCATCGCGGGGCCGCCGATGTCGATGTTCTCGATGCAATCCTCGAAGCCCGCGCCTTTGTCGACGGTCGCTTCGAACGGATACAGGTTGACGACCAGGAGATCGATCGGCGCGATGCCGTGCGCCTTCATCGCCTCCGCATGTTCCTTGTTGTCGCGGATCGCGAGCAGGCCGCCATGCACCTTCGGATGCAGCGTCTTGACGCGGCCGTCCATCATCTCGGGGAAGCCGGTGAGGTCGGAAACGTCCTTCACCTTGAGGCCGGCCGCGGCGATCGCCTTGGCGGTGCCGCCGGTCGAGACCAGCTCGACATCGTGCGCGGCAAGCGCCTTTGCGAACTCGATCAGGCCGGTCTTGTCGGAGACGGAGAGAAGAGCACGGGTGACGCGGCGGGGATGGTCAGTCATGAGCAAGATCCTCTGTCTTAAGGAGTGTCTATGCCCAGGCGCGCGGCTTCTATATCTCGCGCTTCCCGATGGTGCTCCATCCAAGGTCGCCAGTCGCGCGAGCGAGGGCTCGATAGCAGCTTTCGGCCGTTTTCACAACGATGAGATGGGGCCGAATCGTGCGCGTTTACAGCGGAAGTTCCGGCTCGCGCCGGGCGTTGCGGCGGGCATTGGTGACCGCAGGCGATGCAGTGGAGCGGACGAAGCTCCAGCGGATCGACGGCGCCTGCCGCGCATCCTGCCGGATCACGATCTGCGCGGTGCGGCGCGGGCCGTCATTGCCGGCCAGGAACACGCTGTCCTCGAGGTCGACCTTGTCGTCGAGCGCCTCGAAGGTCCAGACGTCGCGGTTCGGCAGCACCAGCATGACGCCACGGGCATCCGACAGCCGGCTCGCCTTCACCGCCGGATGCAGATGGAAGCGCAGCGCGAAATCGGCATCCGCGCCCTTGAAGCGTCCGCCCTGCGGCGGCGACAGCGTGTCCTCGCCGTCGATGCGTGCGCCGTCATTGGCGATCATCAGCACACGGCGATGGATCGCGCCGAACTTCGCGAGATAGCCGTCATGCGAGGTCGTGAGCAGCGTGCCGTTCTGAACGGTCTCGCGATAGCTCTCGACCTCGACGGGGCCGCTGGTGACGGGTGAACCGTGCAGGAGGCGCTTCATCGCCGACATCTCGACGAACTGGCATGAGGACGTCTCGTGATAGGTCAGCGTCGAATGCGCCGCGGTGCCGCGTGCGAACGGCCGCCAATTGTCGCGGCCCGTGGTCGGCATGCCGCAATTGGTGACGATGCGGCTGATGCCGGAAGACAATTCGAACGACAGGCAGCCGGCATGGGCGTCGTGGCTGACGCCGGCCGGCGGCGGCGGACCGGTGTCGATGATCAGCGTGGTCTGGCCGGCGTCGAGGCGCTGGAAGCCGGTATGCGGCATGTTCGCCATCGGCGCGCCGTGGGTGTCGTCATAGGCGAGCAGCGTGGCGAGCAGGTCCGAGGGCGTCGCGCTCATGCCGTTGAACAGCGCGAAATTGCCGTCGCCGTGCCGGAAGAAGCGCAGCATCGGCATCATGCGGTCGATCGCGTTGAGCAGCGCCGGCGGCGGCGCGATGTTGCGCGCGGCAAAGGTCTGCCGCAGCGGCAACAGGTCGATCAGGAGCTCGATCAGCGCGCCCGGATTGCGGGAGATGTGGCCGCCGTCGGGCAGGATCTGCCGCTGCAACTCGTCCGAGAGCTTTTTCGAGGCACTGCGGATCTGTCCCGCCTGGTTGGCAAGGCACAGCGCCGCGTAGCACAGTGCGATCAGCACCTGGAGCTTCGGCACCCCGTCGGGCATGTTGACCATGGTGTAGCGCAGGAGGCGGATCTCCCGCGCCAGCGCCCGCAGATAGCGGCGGTAGAATTTGTTGTCGGTGTCGTTGAGCACCAGCGGCGCCTGCGACAGCAGCGAGATCACACGCCGCGCCAGCACGTCGGCACGCCGCGCGACGGCGCGGCGCTTGTTGGCGGGGTTGGCGATCCAGTCCTCGACCAGCGCGCGCGCATTGGCGCGCGTCAGCGCGGTGTCGGCGGCGCGCAGATGGCGCAGCCAGCCGAAGCCGAGCAGCGCGACCTCCCAGTCTTCCGACGGCGGTTCGAGATCGAAGATCGAGCGGCCGTGGCAATTGACGATCTTGCCGGCGAAGACGAAGCGGCCGGCATAGATCTCAGCGGCGCGGGTCGCATCCGCGGTGCGCAGGTCATGCGGCGCGATGATCAGCCGGTCGGTACGGCCGGGCCAGACCCGCGATAGCGCAACGGAACCGCCGCTCGCGCGCGCGAGCATGTTCCGCGCGAAGCGGTTCATCACCAGCGTCGAGATACGTCTGCGTTGAGCGACCGACACGCCTTGCCTTGAAGGGGGAGAGGATGAACGACGAATCCTTCTTAATCCCAAAATCGGACGTCTGACACCACCTTGAAGCGTCGCGAATCAGCGCTGGCGCAAAAACCGGTGCAAAATCAGGATTTAACGAGCCGGGCTGCGTAGAAACCGTCGAGCCCGCCGAGCTTGGGATCGGCGTTCGGCAGGTGGCTGGGCAGCGTGCGCAGGTCGCCTTCCGTGGTGATGATCTCGCTGAGCCCCGAGACCTCGGAAGCTTCGATCGGCACGCGGCGCAGGCCGCCCTCCGTGGCCAGCAGCGCCGCGATCGCCTGCTCGCCCTCTTCGGGTTCCAGCGAACAGGTGCAGTAGACCAGCGTCCCGCCCGGCTTGAGCAGCGAGACGGATTTCTTCAGCAGCCGCTGCTGGAGCGCGGTCAGGGCGGCGACGTCGGATTCCTGCCGGAGCCAGGCGACGTCGGGATGGCGGCGGATCGTGCCGGTCGATGTGCAGGGCGCATCGATCAGGATGCCGTCAAAACCCTCGGCAGGGCCGGCCCATTCCACGGCGTCGGCGACGACAGTCTCGGCCTGGAGCGACAGCCGCGTCAGATTCTCGCGCAGACGCGCCACCCGGGCGGGTGAGCGGTCGATCGCCGTGACATGCGCGCCGGCCTGTGCCAGTTGCGCGGTCTTGCCGCCCGGGGCGGCGCAGAGATCGGCAATGGACTTGCCTTTGATGTCGCCAAATAGCCGAGCCGGCAACGCGGCGGCGGCATCCTGCACCCACCATTGCCCCTCGGTGAAGCCGGGCAGCATGGTCACGGCGCCGTGCAGCACCGTGCGCACCGATCCGGTCGGCAGCACTTCACCGTGCAGCCGGCTCGCCCATTGCGCGGCGTCTGATTTCACGGTGAGGTCGAGCGAGGGCTCGTGGCCGAGCGCCAACGCCATGTCTCTTGCGGTCGCCTCGCCGTAATGCGCGCTCCAGCGCGCGAGCAGCCAGGGCGGCAGGTCCAGCGATTGCGTGGCAACTTCATCCACCAGCGCCTTGCCCTCGCGCGCGCAGCGGCGCAGCACGGCATTGACGAGGCCGGCATAACGCGCGGCACGCCGGTCGGACTGGACGAGGCGGACGGAAAGATCGACCGCGGCGTGATCGGGCACGTCCATCCAGAGGATCTGGGCGGCGCCGATCAGGAGCGCGCTCTGCGCGCGCGGCGCTTCGGACGGAATGCCCTTGTCGAGCAAGCGGGACAGCACATGGCCGAGCGTGCCGAGCCGACGCAGTACGGTCGCGACCAGGCGGCGCATCAGCGCGCGGTCGCGGTCGGCGAGCGTCTTCAATCCGGGATGGGCACCGCTGCCGTCGAGCTGATCGTCAAGCGTGCGGTGCTTGTGCAGCACGCCGTCGACGATGTCAGCGGCGATCCGCCGCGCCGCGAGACCGGGCACTTCGGACGGAGGAGCGAAACGTTGAGATGGCATGCGGCTTAAGGTTCTTGGCGAGCGGCAGTTCCGCCGCAATGGGCGCATGCCTCGAGAGACCTATCTTTGGCATGCGAATATGCCAAATGTAAGAATGGCCTCTCGCGTTTACAGCCCACCATGACCATCTCAGCAATGCGTTATTGGACGTCGCACACCCCGTGATCCTGCGCTAGGAACCGCCGAGATGAGTGACCAGCCCCCCGTTTCCGATCGCAAGCCGCTCCCGCCGGCCGCCCAGCGCGCGCTGGCCGAGGCGGAAGCGCGCCGGCAGGCTGCTGCTGCCCACGCCGCGGCGGCGCCGAAGGAATTGCAGGGACCGAAGGGACCTGAGCCCACCCGCTACGGCGATTGGGAGCGCAAAGGTATCGCCTCGGACTTTTGAGGCTGTCTTTTGAGGCTATCTTGCCGGATCGCCCGACTCAGCCCTAGCGTGCGCGGATGCCGCGCTTCGATCCTAGCCATCCATACCGGCCCTCATACAGTGGTTCGCCGTTCGGCCGTCACTTCTCGGGGCTGTTGCCGTGGATGTTCGTGGTCGGAATCGTGGTGGCCGTCGTGCTTACGTTCCGGCACGGGATGAACTGGCCCTTCCCGCATGCGATCGACGGTCAATCGCGAGATGCCCAGATCATTTTGCAGCAGGCCAATCCGGACATCCGTCAGCCGGTCGACGTCATTCGCACGATCGACGGCGATACCTTTCTCGCTCGCGTGCACCAGCGCGACGGACGCGTTCTCGTTGCGCGCGTTCGCCTGCGCGGTATCGATGCGCCGGAGATGAAGGCATCCTGCCAGGATGAATTGGACAAGGCTCAAGCGGCGACCGGCGCCCTGCGCGATTTGCTCGGCCAGGGCGGCGTGACGATCACCAATCTCGGCCCCGACAAATACGGCCGTGTTCTCGCCAATGTCGCGACAAGGCGAACTGCGGACGTATCTGCCGCGTTGCTCGCGGGCGGTTACGCGCGGAGCTACAATGGCGGCCATCGCGACGGCTGGTGCGCGCGCGGCTGGCGCTTCTGGTAACAAAAGGCCGCGTCGATGGACGCGGCTCTTTCAATTCTGTTACGAGTTTGGAGATCAGCGCGTCACGACCACCGTCGTGCCAACCGAGACGCGGCTGTAGAGATCGGTGATGTCGTCGTTGAGCATGCGGATGCAGCCATAGGAGACGAAGCCGCCGACCGAGCCCGGCACATTGGTGCCGTGGATGGCATACTCGCCGCCGGCCAGCGTCATCGCGGCGACGCCCATCGGGTTATGCGGTGAGCCGCCCGGGATCACGTCGGGAAGCTGCGGCTTGTCGCGCTTCACTTCGGCGGGCGGCGACCAGGCCGGATTGCGATACTTGCCGTCGATGCGGGTGGTGCCGGCCCACTGCTTGCCGGACTTGCCGACGCCGACCGGGTAGCGCACGGCGTGGCCGTCATCGAGGATGAGATAGAGCCGCCGCTCGTTGGTTTTGACCACGATGGTACCGGGTGAATAGTTGGCGACGTGCGTCCCAACCATTTCCGGCCGCGCCTCTGCGGCCGTCGACATCAAGACCCCTGCCCCGATGGTGGCGGCGAGCGCCACAGCAATCCTTACCGACATCAATTTTTCCTCTGCCCCGAACGGATCGTCCAAAACTACGCAGCACCGGCAATTGCCCGCTTACCCGGATATTCTTAATCGCGCCTGTTAACCGGATGGTTTCCACGCGCGGCCGCCAAGGGCCCGCCAGCACGCGGAACAAAGAAAATGTTCGAAATAAAGTAAATGACAAGAAAACAACACTTGGCTGGAAAGACGCGGGCGCGGCGCCGCGCGCCCTGACAAGTGCGTGAGGGTGTGAATGGCTGTTGTTTCGAGGGGGGCTCTGTGTCCCGGACGCGCCACAGCGCCTTGGCGCTGCTGCGCAGAGCCGGGACCCAGGAGGCCACGCGCTCTGCCGTTGGATCGGCCCCCGGCTCTGCAGCGCACCGTTGAAGAAGCGCTGCGCTGACTCCGGGGCACGAGAGCGTGGCTTACGCCGACTTCTTGTTCTGCCGGTTCTTGACGAGATCGTCGACGACGGCCGGATCGGCGAGCGTCGAGGTATCGCCGAGGCTGCCCGGCTCGTCCTCGGCGATCTTGCGCAGGATGCGGCGCATGATCTTGCCGGAGCGGGTCTTGGGCAGGCCGGGCGAGAACTGGATCTGGTCGGGCGCGGCGATCGGGCCGATCTCCTTGCGCACCCAGGTGACGAGCTCCTTGCGCAATTCGTCGGTCGGCTCGACGCCGGCCATCAGGGTGACATAGGCGTAGATGCCCTGGCCCTTGATGTCGTGCGGGTAACCGACCACGGCGGCTTCCGACACCTTCTCATGCGCGACCAGCGCGCTCTCGACTTCCGCGGTGCCCATGCGGTGGCCGGAGACGTTGATGACGTCGTCGACGCGGCCGGTGATCCAGTAATAGCCGTCGGCGTCGCGCCGGCAGCCGTCGCCGGTGAAATACTTGCCCTTGTAGGTCGAGAAATAGGTCTGCTCGAAGCGGGCGTGATCGCCATAGACCGTGCGCATCTGGCCCGGCCATGATCGCGTCAGGCAGAGATTGCCTGATGTCTCGCCGTCCAGCACCTTGCCGTCGGCATCGACGATCTCAGGCACGACGCCGAAGAACGGCTGCGTCGCCGAGCCCGGCTTCAGCTTGGTCGCGCCCGGCAGCGGCGTGATCAAGATGCCGCCGGTCTCGGTCTGCCACCAGGTGTCGACGATCGGGCAGCGGTCGTCGCCGACGACGCGGTGATACCACTCCCAGGCTTCGGGATTGATCGGCTCGCCGACCGAGCCAAGCAGCCGGAGGCTTGCGCGCGACGTCTTCTTCACGGGCTCGTCGCCGCTCTGCATCAGCGCGCGGATCGCGGTCGGTGCGGTGTAGAAGATGTTGACCTTGTGCTTGTCGATCACGTTCCAGAAACGGGAATTGTCCGGATAATTCGGCACGCCTTCGAACATCAGCGTGGTCGCACCGTTCGCCAGCGGCCCATAGAGGATATAGCTGTGTCCGGTGACCCAGCCGACGTCGGCGGTGCACCAGTAGATGTCGCCGTCGTGATAGTCGAAGACGTATTGATGCGTCATCGCGGCGAATACGAGATAGCCGCCCGAGGTGTGCAGCACGCCCTTGGGCTGGCCGGTCGAGCCCGACGTATAGAGGATGAACAGCGGATCCTCGGCGTGCATGTGCTCGGCCCGGCATTCCGTCGTCACCATCTTGGCGGCGTCGTGATACCAGAGATCGCGCGACGGATTCATCTCGACCGTGCCGCCGGTGCGCTTGACAACGACGACCCAGTCGACGCCATCGGCCTTGGCGAGCGCTGCATCGACATTGGCCTTCAGCGGCACCTTCTTGCCGCCGCGCAGACCTTCGTCGGCAGTGATGATCACCTTGGACTGGCAGTCGTTGATGCGCTGGGCGAGGCTGTCGGGCGAGAAGCCCGCGAACACCACGGAGTGGATTGCGCCGATCCGCGCGCAGGCCAGCATCGCGTAGGCCGCTTCGGGAATCATCGGCAGGTAGATGGTGATGCGGTCGCCCTTCTTGACGTTGCGGGTGCGCAGGATGTTGGCCATCCGGCAGACCTCGTCGTGCAGCTCCTTGTAGGTGATGTGCCGGGATTGCGAGGGATCGTCGCCCTCCCAGATGATCGCGGTCTGGTTGGCGCGCTTGTGCAGGTGCCGGTCGATGCAATTATGGGCGACGTTGAGGATGCCGTCCTCGAACCATTTGATCGAGATGTTGCCGGGGGCAAAGGAGACGTTCTCGATCTTCGTCGGCGCGTGCATCCAGTCGATACGCTTGGCCTGCTCGGCCCAGAAGGCGTTCGGGTCCGCGATCGAGCGGGCGTACATGTCCTTGTACCTGGCTTGGTCGATCCAGGCGCGCTTGGCCCATTCCGCGGGGACGTCGTAGGTCTTCTCGGACATGCTTCCCTCCAGATACGGCAAGCCGAGCCCAGGCGACTGGCGAGCCGACGTCATCGTTGAACCGATTATGCGTCCGCCTAACCGGACCCGACAAGGAGCACAAGCTGGACCTTCGGCGAGCGGCCAGCCATGCGGAAGATCAACGCCGCCTGGCGCGACTGTCGCAGATCTGAAACAGGCCGGCGCGGCTTTCCAGGTCTTTACCAAATCGCCGGAAGAGGCCCGTGCAGGGCGCCCATGCGCCGCAGGAGGTATTTAGAAACCGTCTGTCACTGATTCGGGACTCGCAATGCGGTTCGGAACACCCTAAATGGCCAACCCGGGTCCAACGAGACCGTCCAAGAGACCCTTGGAACAAAAATCAGAACAGCGGCATTGACCGATAACAGACAGGGCTAAGGCTTAAGACTATGATGGATCAGCAGAATCTCGGGACGATGCGGCTCGCTTCGGCCGATCCTGCTGCTGTCGCGCTGGCGAAAGCCCTCGGACAATGGCCGAAACCGGCCGGTTCCGCCCGTCTCAGCCCGAAAAAGGTCTTCGACACCGCGCCTGCGACCTCGGTTGAGGCGATCGCCAAGGAGCTGGGCCTGCGGCTCGGCGACCAGAACGAGCTGACCATCCGGCGCATCAAGCGCGGCAAGGGCTATTCCTTCGTCCGTCCCAACGGCGCGCATATCCGCGACGCCCGCACTATCCGCCGGCTGCACGCCATGGCGGTGCCGCCGGCCTATCGCCAGGTGCGCTACTCCGCCGATCCGAGCTCGCATCTCCAGGCGGTGGGACGCGATGCCGCGGGCCGGCTGCAATACCGCTACCACGCCGATTGGGAAAAGGTCCGCGAGCACCGCAAGGCGCACCGGCTGGAAAAGCTTGTTGGCGCGCTGCCAAAGATCCGGCGCAAGGTCTCCGCGTTCCTGTCGGGCGACGAGCCGACGCGTGAATTCGCACTCTCGGCCGTGATTGAGCTGATCGCGCGCACCGCGATCCGTCCCGGCAACGAATCCTATGCCCGCCTCAACGGCACCCGCGGTGCCACCACGATGCTGAAGTCGAACGTTACGCTCGAGGACGACTCCTTCGTGCTGACGTTCAAGGCCAAGGGCGGCAAGGCGGTGCGGAAAGAGTGCGACGCTGCGAAGCTGGTGCGCGCCATCGGCATTCTGAACGGCGTTCCCGGCAAGCGCATGTTCCAGTATCGCGACGCCTACGGCATCGTGCGCGCGGTCAGCACCACGCAGGTGAACGCGTTTCTGCGCGAGATCGCCGGCATCAAGATTTCGCTGAAGGATTTTCGCACGCTGATGGCGTCCGCAGTCGTGGTGGAATCGCTGTCGCGGATCACGCCGGCGACCAGCCAGCGCGGCCGCAAGAAGCAGGTGCTGGACGCGATCCGCGCCGCTGCCGACAAGCTCTCCAACACGCCGGCCATCTGCCGCAAGAGCTACGTCCACGACACCATCGTCACCGCCTTCGAGGACGGCATCCTCGAACGCTTCGCCGCGACCATGAAGGGCCAGCGTTCACAGGCCAGGCGCGAGCAACTTTTGCAGCAGGTGGTGGCGACCGCGGCGGTTTAAGCGGGAGTGCCGTAGGGTGGGCAAAGGCGCGAAGCGCCGTGCCCACCATTCTCACGACATTGTTGATAGGCCGCGTGGGCACGCTTCG
Organism: Bradyrhizobium sp. 482_C4_N1_8; assembly: GCF_052075965.1. NCBI lineage: Bacteria > Pseudomonadati > Pseudomonadota > Alphaproteobacteria > Hyphomicrobiales > Nitrobacteraceae > Bradyrhizobium > Bradyrhizobium sp. 482_C4_N1_8. The sequence continues at coordinate 321,624 of NZ_CP197231.1, forward strand.
CTTTGCCCACCCTACGAGAGCTACATCTTGTCTGAGATACCCTTGTCCGGACCGGGATCGCGGCCCGCGGCTGCGCTCGTGAGCCGGCCCAGATAATGCGCCCATCCTTTCGCGTGCGCGGCGGCCTGTTCCTCGGTCGGGAGCCCGCTATGGGTCATGCGCAGCAGCGTGCCGCCGTCGCGCTCGATCAGGTCGATCTCGATCAGGCTCGAGCCGGGCGGCACTTCCTGACCGCCCTCCCAGCCGAACGTGTAGGCCAGACGATGCACCGGCACGACCTCGCGGAAGGTGCCGCGGCCGACGCCGCCACGCGGGCCGATGCCCTTGAGGAGATAGAGCCCGCCAGGGTGCGGCTCCGTGGTCGCGTCGGAGCCCATCCAGCTCAGGATTTTCTCGGGGTCGGTCAAATAGGCGAAGACGGTGGCGCGGGGGGCTGCGATCTGGGTTTCGCGTCGCACTACGAACGGCTCGGTCATCGGCGATCATCCCTGGGCTGACACTGGCCACATGGCGGCGGTGGAGCGGTGCGTCAAGGATTGCCCGTGACAAAGACGGGCCACCTTCGCCATCATCGGGCCATGCAACTCTCCCGGACCCTCGCCTGGCTCGTCGATGCCGCCTCGGACTGCCCCGGGGCCGACCGTCTGCTCGCGGAACTCGGCGCTCATCTGGTCGCCGACGGTGTGCCGCTTGCGGCAGGCAGCCTGACGTTGGAGGTGCCGCATCCGCTGATCGCGAAGCGGACCTGGCTGTGGCGCGCGGAGAACGGCCGGGTCATCGAGGCGCTCGGCTTCGCACCAAGTGGGCTGGCGCCCGACCCGCCCGATGATGCCGGCCGCCGCTGGCTGCGCGACATCGCGGGCGGCGAGGTGCACGAAGAGGTGGTCGGGCGACAGGATGGGCCGCAGCTCGGCTGGATCGGGCCGCGTCCGTTCACCGCAGACGAGATCGAGCAATTGCGCCAGGCTGCGCGTTTCGCCGCGACGCCGCTTGCCGTACTCGCCGCGCGCGCCACGTTGCGCGCGCCGCTCGATGCCTATCTCGGCAAGCGCAGCGCGGAGCGGGTGCTGGCGGCGCCGCTGCGGCGCGATCTCGGCGAGACCATTCAAGCCGCGCTGCTCTATGCGGATCTGCGCAACTTCACGACCTTGTCGGAAACCACACCGCCGGCCGACGTCATCGCAGCGCTCGACGCCTGGTTCGATCGCATCGCCGGTGCCGTTCATGCCTTCGGCGGCGAGGTGCTGAAATTCATCGGCGACGGCGTGCTCGCAATCTTCCCGGTGGTCGAGGCCTCACCGCGCCGCGCCTGCGACGCCGCCCTGCGTGCCGCAGGCGCAGCCGAAGCCGGCATGGCGTATCTCAACGGGGAGCGCGGCGCTCAAGGACTGCCGCCGCTTGCGTTCGGAGCGGCCCTTCATCTCGGCGAAATACTCTGGGGCAATATCGGCGCCGCCAACAGGCTCGATTTCACGGCGATCGGTCCCGCCGTCAATCTCGCCAGCCGGCTCGAGGGATTGTGCAAGCCCTTGGAACGGACCGTCCTGGTATCGGGGGCGCTTGCCGCGGAGACGGACACGCCTCTCGTCGCGCTCGGATCGCATCCGCTGCGCGGCATCGCTTCGCCATGCGAGGTGTTTACGCTACCGGCGACGCAAGCCCGGATATCGTAGCCCCGACGGAGCGAAGCGCAGTGCGCTCTTGCGCGCCGTGCCCACCATCTCACGGCAAGCTCCGGTTTCGATTGGTGGGCACGCTACGCTTTGCCCACCCTACCGTTGAAGTCGATTACATCCCGCCCATCTTGCAGACGAGCTTCCACTCTTCCGCCGTCACCGGCTGCACCGACAGGCGCGAATATTTCACCAGCGCCATATCAGCGAGCTTCTTGTCCGCCTTGATCGCGGCCATCGTCACCGGCGTCTTCAAGGGCTTGTCGGCTTTGATATCGACGCAAACGAATTTCTCGGTCTTGTCGGTCGGGTCGGGGTAGGCCTCCTTGATGATCTCGGCGATGCCGACGATCTCCTTGCCCTCGTTGGAATGATAGAAGAACGCCTTGTCGCCCTTCTTCATGTTCACGAGGTTTATGCGCGCGGTGTAATTGCGCACGCCGGTCCAGGCCTCGCCCTTGGCGCCTTTCGCCACCTGCTGGTCCCAGGACCATACCGACGGTTCGGATTTCACCAGCCAGTAGTTCATCGCGCGTCCTATCCGTTCGTCATGGCCGGGCTTGTCCCGGCCATCCACGTCTCTGCCACCAATTCAATATCAAGACGTGGATGCCCGCGACAAGCGCGGGCATGACGAGAAAGACGTCATTCCTCTGCCTTGAAGGGGCGCGTCAACAGCCCCGAGATCGCGGCGTCGATCGTGCTCCGGCCGCTCAGGATCGAAGCGACCGCTTCTGATACCGGCATCTCGATGTTGTGCGAAGCTGCGAGTTCGATCAACACAGGTGCGGTGAACTCGCCCTCGGCAAGCTTGCCCGCGGGAGGCTGCTCGCCGCGGCCCAGCGCAAGGCCGTGCGCGAGATTGCGCGATTGCGGGCTCGAGCAGGTCAGGATCAGATCGCCGAGGCCGGACAGGCCCGTGAGCGTCTCGCCGCGCGCGCCGAGGGCACGGCCGAGGCGCGTGAGTTCGGCAAAGCCGCGGGTCGTCAGCGCAGCCTGGGCGGAGGCGCCGAGCTTGCGCCCGACCGCGATGCCAACCGCGATCGCCAACACGTTCTTGGCCGCACCGCCGATCTCGACGCCGCGGACATCTGTCGTGTGATAGGGCCGGAAGGTCGCCGAGCCCAGCGCCTGCACCAGCGCGCTCGCCAGCGCTTCATCCTTCGCCGCCAGCGTCACCGCGGTCGGCAAGCCGCGCGCGACGTCGTCGGCAAAGCTCGGGCCCGACAGGATCGCCGGCGGCGCGTGAGGTGCGGCTTCCGCGATGACGTCGGTCATGAATTTATGGGTGCCGTGCTCGATGCCTTTGGCGCAGGCGACGATCGGCACCGGCTTTGTCAGATGCGAGGCGAGCATGTTGACTGCGCCGCGCAAATGCTGTGCGGGCGTCGCGATCAGCACCATGTCCGCGCGCGCGGCCTCCGCAAGCTCGTGCGTCACGACGATCTCCGGCGCCAGCCGCACGCCGGGCAGCCGCGGATTGTCGCGGGTCGAGGCGATTCGCGCGGCATGTTCGCTGTTGCGCGCCCAGAGCGTCACGTTCCGCCCGGCGCGCGCCGCGACCGTCGCCAGTGCCGTGCCCCATGCGCCCGCACCAATCACCGCGACGGACCGGAACGCCGTCATAGCTAGAATCCCGCCCGCGTGTTGCCGTAACCGGCCGGCGCCGTGGCGTTGGCATCGAGCAGCCAGCGTGCGCGGGGTTGGGCTTCCATCGTGTCGATCATGCCGAGCGCCAGGCGCTCGGCGCCGGCCCAGGCGATCATCGCGCCGTTATCGGTGCAGAGCGCGGGCGGCGGCATGATCAGTTGCGTCCCGGCCTGCCGCGCGACGTCATGCAGGGCGCCGCGGATCGCCTGATTGGCCGCGACGCCGCCGGCGGCGACGAGGGCATGCGGAGCGCCGAACTGCTCGCGGAAAAGCCTCAGGCCGACGCTCAGCCGGTCGGCGGTCGAGTCGAGCACTGCGGCTTGAAAACTCGCGCAGAGATCGCTGATATCCTGCGGCGCGATCTCGGTTAACCGGCTCGCCTCGTTGCGCACCGCCGTCTTCAATCCCGACAGCGAGAAATTGGCATCGGGCCGTCCCTGCATCGGGCGCGGGAAGGCGAAGCGCGTGGTATCGCCGGTTGCCGCCGCGCGTTCGACCTGTGGCCCGCCCGGATAGGGCAGGCCCAGCATCTTCGCGACCTTGTCGAAAGCTTCGCCCATCGCGTCGTCGACGGTGGTGCCGAGCCGTACATATTGGCCGACCCCGGTGACGGCGACGATCTGGGTATGCCCGCCCGAGGCGAGGAACAGGCAGTAGGGAAATTCAATTCCGTCGGTGAGGCGCGGCGTCAGTGCATGCGCCTCGAGGTGGTTGACCGCGACCAGCGGCGTGTCGTGCACCATCGCGATCGCCTTGGCGGTGGTGAGGCCGACGATGACGCCGCCGATCAGCCCCGGCCCCGCCGCGGCGGCGACACCGTTGAGCTGCGCATAGTCGATGCCGGCCTCGTGCATGGCCCGGTCGATGATGCCGTCGAGGACGTCGACATGCGCGCGTGCGGCAATCTCCGGCACCACGCCGCCGAAGCGGGCATGCTCCTCGATCTGGGACCGCACGATGTTGGACAGGATCTTGCCGCTGCCGTCGGGCGCGCGCTCGATCACGGCCGCGGCGGTCTCGTCGCAGGTGGTTTCGATGCCCAGTACCAGCATTGGCGAATTGTTATCCAATTTGCGCCCTTGCGCTCATCCGTAAAGCAGAGTTCTGGTACGTCCGGTAGCATTCCGGGGTCCACTTGCGCAATCGTCACGCGCAGCCGCCTTCGTGAATGCGTCACCGCCACGCGGTTCGGGAACACAAGCGATGTCCATTCTTGTCACACGGCCGCATCCCGACAATGAGGCAACGGCGGAAAATTTGAGGGCGCGGGGTCATGTGGTGCTGCTCGCCCCGATGCTCAAGTTCGAGCCGGTCGCCTTCCATGACGAGAGTGAGGCCGACTACGGCGCCATCATCGTCACGTCGGCCAACGCGATCCGCGCCGTCGCGCCGCAATTGCAGGATCTTGGCTTAAAGAACCTTGGCCTTTTGGAGCTGCCGCTGTTTGCGGTCGGCGAGCACACGGCTGCTGCGGCGCGCGACGCCGGCTTCGCCGAGGTGATCGTCGCCGGCGGCGATGCCGCGGCCTTGCGCGACAAGGTGATGCAGAGCGCGCGCGAGAAGCTGCTGAAGAAGAAAAGCACGCTGCTCTATCTCGCGGGCGCGGATCTGTCGCGCGATCTCGGCGGCGAGCTTGGCGCGGAGGGCTTCAGCGTGGTGACGCAGACCACCTATCGCATGACTCCGGTCAAGATCCTGCCGCGCGATGTCTGCGATGGCTTTGCCGCACATGGGATCGAGGCGGTGCTGCACTACTCCCGCCGCAGCGCGCGGGCCTTCCTGGATGCGGCACGGGACGAAGGCGTCGAAATCTCGGCGCTGGCGATCCCGCAATGCTGCCTGTCCGAGACGGTCGCCAGCGTGCTGCGCGATGCCGGCGCGTCGCAGGTTCTGGGGGCTGCGACGCCGGACGAAAATGCCCTATTTGATACCTTGGAGCGTGCTTTGCGGACCCGTTTGGCGTAAGAGGTCGGGCCGAATCCGACGCGATCGGGTCCGTTCAGGGCATTTGAGTGTGAGGAACCGTCACGATGGCCGACGACAAGCCTGAAGACGCAGGATTGGCTCCCGAGTCAGGCCGTGCCAAGCGCACCCCGCCCACCATCGACCTTGAGGCAACCGAAATCTCGACCCAGCCGCAGCCAACGGCGGCCGCCGAACCGGAGGTTCAGCCAACGCCGGAGCAGGCCACGCCAGAGCAGGCCACGGTCGAAGAGTCCAAATCCGAAGAGGCCAGGCCCGACCCGGAGCCCGCGCATGCGGAGGCCGCGGTTGCTTCCGCTCCCGCGTCGGCGCCGGTTTCGCCCTGGGTCATTGCGCCGTTCTCCGGCGCGGTCGCAGCCGCAATCGTGATTGCCGTCGGCTGGATGCTGGGCTGGCCCGCCGTGGAGGCGCCGCCGGCCGCGCCGCAAGTCACGAGCGCGACGGTCGACGCGCTCAGCGGACGTGTCGCCGCGGTCGAAGCCAAGGCGGGCAAGCCCGCCGCCGATCCGGCCACGGTGGCGCGGATCGATGCACTGGAGAAATCCGCAAATGCCTTGCGCAGTGACATCGCCAATCTGCGCGCACAGTCCGACAAGACCGCCAACGACGCGAAATCGGCACCGCGCGCTGCAGCGCCCGATCTTGCCGCGCTCAGCGACCGCATTGCGCAGCTGGAGCGCGCCAGCAAGACGGAGCGCGCCGAGCTCGCACAGCAGGGCGAGAAGATTGCCGACAACAAGGCGACGAATGACAAGCCCCTGCGCCATGTCGTGGCGGCGGCTCTGCTCGACGTCGCGGTTCGGCATGGCGATCCCTACGAATCGCAATTGGCCACGGCGCGGTCGCTCGCGGCCAAGCCCGATATGCTGAAGCCGCTCGACACCTTTGCGTCGTCAGGCATTCCGACGCCGGTCGCGCTGAGCCGCGAATTGCTCAACATCGTGCCCAAGCTCTCGCCGCCGGCGGAAGCCCCGGCCGCCGGTGCCGGCATCGTCGAGCGCCTCCAGGCGGGGGCCTCGAAACTCGTTCGTATCGAGCGCACCGACGGCGTCGGCAATGATCGCGGCGCCATCGTCGCACGGGTGACGGCGGCGGCGCTTCGCAACGATTTCGCGGAAGCGCGGCGCGAGCTGAAGACGCTGCCCGAGGCCGATCGTGCACCGGCACAGGCCTGGCTCGACAAGGCCGATGCGCGCGACGCCGCGCTCGGCGCCTCCCGCAAATTCGCCGACGATGCCATGGCGGATCTCGCCAAGCCCGATCTGGTCAAGCCTGCTCAGTAAAGGTTCGCGCAATAATCAGCGCGTAATAGGGATCGCCATGCTTCGCATCGTCCTCTTCCTCGTCCTGATCGCGCTGGCGGCGGCCGGCGCGGCCTGGGTTGCCGATCAGCCCGGTGATCTCGTCCTGACCGCGGGCGGTTTCCGCGCGTCAACGACGCTTCCGAGGTTCGTGTTTCTGCTCGGCGTCTTTGCGGCGGCGGTCGTGCTGGTCTGGAGCATCGTGACGATGATCTGGCGCGCGCCGGGACGCCTGCGCCGCCGCCGTCACGAGAAACGCCATGCGCGCGGCCGCCATGCCATCACCCACGGCCTGCTCGCGATCGGTCATGGCGATACCGCCCTCGCCCGCCGCCACGCCGATACCGCGCGGCGGCTGGCCGCGAACGATCCGCTCGCACTGCTGCTGCACGCGCAGTCGGCCCAGCTCGAAGGCAATCGCGACGAGGCCCAGCGCGTCTTCCGCGTCATGGCTGAGCGCGAGGATACCCGGCTGCTCGGCCTGCGCGGCCTGTTCATCGAGGCGCAGCGTGCCGACGATGCGGTCGGCGCCGTGATGATCGCGGAGGAGGCGATCAAGCTGTCGCCGTCCTCGACCTGGGCCTCGCACGCGGTGCTCGGCTTCCGCTGCGCGCGCGGCGATTGGAGCGGCGCACTCGCGATCCTCGATTCGAATCTGTCCGCGGGCCTGATCGACAAGGCGGCCTATCGTCGCCAGCGCGGCGTGCTGCTCACGGCCCGCGCGCTGGAATTGGAAACCATGGACCGCGACGTGGCGCGCGAGAGCGTGATGGAGGCCATCAAGCTCGCGCCGACGCTGGTGCCGGCCGCGGTACTTGCGGCGAAGTTCGAGAGCGAAGCGCATCAGGTGCGCCGCTCCATGAAGCTGGTCGAGGCCGCGTGGCTCGCCAATCCGCATCCGGATCTCGCTGACGCCTACGCGCATGTGAAGCTCGGCGATTCTGCGCGGCAGCGCTTGCAGCGGGTCGAGACGCTGGCGGCCAAGACGCCCGCCGACAAGGCGGGCCATGTCGAGGGCCAGCTCGCGATCGCGCGCGCCGCGATCGACGCCTCCGAGTTCGCGCGTGCGCGCGCGGTGCTGGCACCCTACGTCAATGATCCGACCCAGCGCGTCGCGCTGCTGATGGCCGAGCTCGAGCGCACCGAGCACGGCGACGGCGGCCGTGCCCGCGCCTGGACCTTGCGCGCGGTGCGCGCCCGTCACGATCCGGCCTGGACCGCGGACGGCTATGTCAGCGACCGCTGGCGTCCGGTCTCGCCGGTCACCGGCCGTCTCGATGCCTTCCAGTGGCAAACGCCGGTCGCGAGCCTGCCCTCCGACAAGGGCGCCACCATCGAATCCTCGGCCTTCGAGGAAGCCATGCTGGCCGCCCCGCCGCCGAAGCGGGTGACGGCAGCCCCGAGCGAAGCCCCGGTGGAACCGCCCGCGGCTGCACCGGATCCGGTCCCCGCCGCACAGGACAATTCGCCCCCTGAGGCCAAGGAAACGACCGGGGAGGCCGCCAAAGAAGAGCCTGCGGTCACGCCGGCTGCCGAGCCGGTCAATCCCGCCCCTGAGGCGGCCGAATCATCGCCGGAGGCGGCAACGCCGGTGTTCCGGACCCGCGCCGACCTCGGCAAGCCTGCGCCGGCCCCGATCCAGGCCGTCATCCCGATAGTCCGCGCCCCCGATGATCCCGGGATTGATGACGAGGGTCCGAGCGATGAATTTGCGGAACAAATCGGCACGCCCAGAACCCATGCAAAGGCCCAGGCCGGCGGCTGGCGCGGATTCTGGTCCCGCTGGGGCGCGTGAGGCACATTTCGAAGCCCGCTCCACCTTGCCAATTCGGGCCATGCCCGATATCAGGAGCGCGCGTATCGGGACCTGCATTGCGCGGGTCCCGGTAGGGTTCGCCGCAATAGCTCAGTTGGTAGAGCACGTCATTCGTAATGACGGGGTCGGGGGTTCGAATCCCTCTTGCGGCACCATTTATCACTTGTCCGGCCCGAAGACATGGGTAACGGAACGTACCTAAGACATGGGTGACAGCCTCGTGCCGAATGGGTTGTCGAGAGGTTGCAGGGTTTTCTGCTCCAGGTCGAAGTATCCCAGATCATAGTGCATGAAGCTGACGAGCCAAATGCCCTCGTCGACCTCCTTGATGCCGAGCTTTTGGCCCGCCAGCACGGTTGAGATGTTGATCCGCTTGCGGTGCAGGCAAAGGCGGCCGCACGCGGTTACAAGAACCTCGCGATCGTGGAACGGATAGGTCAGCTCCGGCAGGCCGGCATAGGAACGCGCTGAGGCGACGTAGAGCTCGGCAGGGCACTTCATGTCGAGGGCCTCGTGCGGACGTTCGGAGTTGAACTCGCGAACGAAGGCATCGAAGCGTTCCTGCTGCTGCAGGCTGTTGCCGCCCGGCGGCCGGGTGGTTTCCTTTTTGAGGGTGAGGTGCATGCGCTCATGACGTCCGTTCTGTTGCGGGTGACCCGGCTTGATGCGTTCGATCGCAATACCAAGTCGGAGCCACCACACCGAGAGCTTGGAGAGGTTGAACAAGGCGTTGGGACTGGCGAAGGGCACGCCGTTGTCGGAGCGAATGGCGAGCGGCAGGCCGCGCTCGAGGAACAGACGCTCGAAGGCTGTAATTACGGGGTCTTCACGCGTTGAATCGAGCGCTTCGCACAACAACAGGAAGCGCGAGGCATGGTCGGTGACGGTGAGCGGATAGCAGTAGCGGCCATTGCCGAGCCTGAACTCGCCCTTGAAATCGGTGCACCACAAATCATTGGGTCCGTTACCCGTGGACAGCGGCGTGCCGCGCGCGCGGTGGCGCGGCCCGCCGCCACGCTTGACCAGGCCATGGCGATCGAGCACCGCATGGATGGTGCTTTTGGCGGGAATCCTGACATCGCCATCGAGCCGCCGGACCAGCAATTCGCGGATCTTGCGCGCGCCCCAGTGCGGTTTCTCGGCCTTGAGGCGGACAATCAGGCCCTCGATTTGCTCCGGGAGCTGATTGGCATAGCGCACCGGCCGCCTGGACCGATCGCTCAGGGCGGCCAGCCCATACTCTTTGTAGCGATCGAAAATCTTGTAGCCGGTCTTTCGGGATACACCGAACTCCCGGCACACATCCGTCATGGCTTCCCCATCCAGAAGCCTGGCCACAAAGCGAAGGCGTTCTTCCATGACCGAACTCGCTTTCCACGGCATCCACACCTCCCGCAGAACAAAAGCGGAAAGTGTAACCCATGTGTCCGGTACGTTTTGTCACCTATGTCTCGGGCCGCTCAACTCTGATTTTCCGTTGTTTTCCGCGCCGTTGTTTCATCCTCCGAAGCAGCCTCGCCGCGAGACGGCGTGCCATCGCCTCAGACTTTGCGCAGGCTTTCGATTTCCCACAGCGCCAGTTGCCGCCGGTCGAACGGTGGGGCGTAGTCGTCCAGCACCTTGATCGGCGGCGGGAAGTTGTAGGGCGGAGCGCTCAGATCGATGGAGAAGAAGTCACCCGTGCGGATCGCACGATTTCGGCCCGCCGGGTAAGTGGTCGTCAGGAGATACTTGATGTTGGATCGACGAATGTTGTCGATTGCTTGAAAAATCATCTCTTCGGACAGATGAATGAAGCAATCGCGGCAGAGCAGCAGGTCAGCTTCCGGGAGCGGATCGTTGCAGAGATCGATCCGGAGGAACGTGCGATCTGGGCGACTGTATTGGTCAGCCGTTCGCGCAATCAGTTCCGGAACGATGTCTCCTCCAATGTAGCGAGAAATTGGAAGTTCGATCTTCGACAACCAATGAAAATCACCACAAGGCAAATCGAGCAGGGTACGGATCCCGAGGTCGCCAACCAGACCAGGAAGGCTTTCTCGCACCCTCTGGGTATTGTGCAGCGTGGATCCGCCGCCGGAAGCGGTTTCCTTTTAGCCCCAGACGTTGCGACGATAGATCTCGCCGAACACCTCGCCAGGCGTTCCACGGAGATTGCGCACCATCTGCGTGCGCAACCAGATCAGCGCGGGCTCCGGTAACGTCTGGCGCGCGATGTCGATAGCCGTCGAGAAAAAGGCCGTCTGACGTAACCAGTCTGCAAACTTGTCAAACACATCGCCCCCGTATTGTCGCAAGCTAGACCCGCGCGAACCTGAATTGTTGCGTGCCGCGCTCGGTGGGATCCGGGCTCCGCTCAGTGATGCGAAATCCCTCATGAGCCTGGATGAATGCTTGCTCGGAGATCCAGTTGCGCTCGTATCTGACGAGCTTCTCCTTGGAGGCGAGCGACGATCCTGGACCGTTGTCGCTCAGGTACGAGGTCTGAACCTCTCGCCGGGTCTCTTCGCTGATCGGAACGCGGTACCATGCCAACATTGCCGGCCGAACCGAGCACAGCGTTCTGACGGTTTCCAATGCATCCGGGACGTACTGTATGGTCCCATTCGAGTGGATGAGATCGACAGTGCCGAGCCAGTCGGCGGCCTGGTCGATGCGCTCGAAAAACATCAGCCTATCGGTGCCAAGCTCCTTGGCGCGCTGCACCATTGCTGGCGTCTCAACCACCGCCCATCGAATGTCCGGGCATTGCCGGCGCGCCACCTTGTAATGCAGGCCGGCGCCTCCGCCGAAATCCAGAACCGTGTTTATGCCCGCGACCAGCGGCCAGTCGCTGTCCGGGTTGTAGTTGATTGTCTTAGGAAAATCGTTTCAACCAGTTCCGGGTTCTCGTACCCCTGAATAACCTCTCGCGGCGGCAGCAGCTTACGCTTCACTCGCTTGATGAAGGTCACAACGGGCGGACTCGGCACGCCTTTTGATACGTGTCGAGCGTCTGCCACAATCAGAAATATTTGGAAACAATCGTCAAACGCGACATGACGTTGCGGGTTGATCGCCGCGGATGCTGATCGCGGGTTCAAGACCGAGCGCAGTCTACGTGATGACAGTCACATAACGCAGATCAGATCTCCCCTAATTTCCCGGTCACGCAAACACGGGGAGATTTCACATGCGCAAGATCATTCTGGTTGCCGCCATGGTCCTGGCTTCTGCATCTGCCCATGCCGCCGACCGCAGCCTGTCGCTGGCCACGGCGACGGCCGCTCCGCAGGCCACCACGACCATCGCCCCGATGACACAAATCAGCGAAGTCGCGCCAGCCACGGAAGCTCCGAAATACGTCGATCGTCCGCCGGCAGTCTCGGCCCCTGCTCCCGCCGCGGCGACGGCTCCTGCCGTGACCGCGACAACGACGACCTCAGCGCCGGCGGCGACTGCCACGAAGACCGCAAAGGCGGGCAAGCCGAAGCACAAGCGCACGTGGACCGAAGGCCGCATCATCAGCGAGCTGCACCGCCACGGCATCTACTGGTAAGGCCGCGACCCGCTGCAAAAGCAAATGGCCGGGCAAGAGCCCGGCCATGCGCGTATTGAGGAAGCGGTTCGGGCTTACTGCGACACCGTCTGCACCACGCTCGTTATCGGACGCGCGCTCGAGGTCGGTACCTTCAGGTCCTTCAGCAGCGCCTCGTCATATTCCGGCAGCGTCTGGAGCGTCGCCTTGGCCTTCATCTGCACGACCTTGTATCCGCCAGCCTTCAGCCGCGCGAGCAGCGCCGGCATCGCTTCGCCGGTGTGCTTCTGGAAGTCGTGCATCAGGATGATGCCCTTGCCGAGCTTGTCGAGCTTGGTCATCACGTTGTCGACGATCTTCTCCGGCGTGGCACCTTTCCTGAAGTCGAAGGAGTCGATGTCGGTCGAGAACATCGCGACATTGCGGGTGCCGAAATAGCTCACCATCGCCGGATTGTGCTGAAGCTGAGGGAAGCGGAAGAACGGTGCCGGATTGGTGCCGAGCGCGAACCTCACCGCGCTGAAGCCCTTCTCGACCTCGTCCTTGACCTGTTGCTCCGTCATCTTCTTGCTGTTCAGGTTGACATGCGACCACGTGTGCGTGCCGACCGTGTGGCCCTGGGCCAGCACCTGGCGCAGGATTTCGGGATGATAGGTCGCGTGCTTGCCGACCGAGAAGAAAAGACCCTTGGTGCATTCATCCCCGAGCGCCTTCAGCACCGCGGGCGTGTTGACCGGCCACGGACCGTCGTCGAAGGTCAGCACGACCTCCTTGTCGGTGAGGAAGTCGAACTGCTTGAAATGCTCGAAGCCGAAGCCGGGTCCGCCGGTGGTGTCGATCTCGACCACGCGGGCAACGCCCAGCGCGTTCGGATTGGCACAGGTCGACCGCTGCTGCACCGGCATGGCCGGAGCGGGCGCAGGCGCCGCTGCCTGAGCAACTGCCGTCGGCCTGGCCGCGATCGCCGCGGTGGTCTCGACGTCATCCTTGGCGGCGAGCTTCGCCTGTGCCGGCAATTGATCGGCGGCACGGGCGGCCGTTGTTTTGGGGGCGCCCTGATCGGCGCGCGCGGAATAATAAAACCAACCGCCGACGGCGATCACGACCGCCGCAACTACACTGGCCAGCATCAGGCCCAACGCATTACGCATCGCTATTCTTTCCAATTACGCAACCAACCCTGCGGAATCTCCCGCGCGACGAGCCATTAATGCGAAGGAACAGTTAACGTGACACCAACACGACGGCGTTTGCGCCGGATTTTCAGCGAGGTGCGCCATGTGACGGAGGTCACAGATGGATGGCCACCCGTGACCGTCATCACAGTGGAAACTGTTTTGCCGGAGCATCGTAGTTCCCACCAACAACGGGCCCCGCTTCCAGCGGCGCCAATGGGAGCTTCAAATGACCAAATCTTCTTCGGCCAAGTCTTTCTCTGCGAAATTGCTGACGAGTAGGATCCGCGACACCAGCCTGGCTCTGGGCTTTGCCGCGATCGTCTCGATCGTCGCGACGACCGCGAGCTTCGCCTTCTCGGCCGAGGCGCAGCAGCAGTGCACCGGCGATGCCTTCCGCCTGTGCTCCTCGGAAATCCCCAACGTCCCGAAGATCACGGCGTGCATGATGAAGCATCGCTCTGATCTGAGCGCCGGCTGCCGCGCGGTGATGGACAAGGACCTCGCAAAGGGCGCCTCACGCAAGGTCGCTGACGCCCAGGACAAGCAGTAGGACAACGCGCAACGGCGATCGTTGTTGGCTCCCCTCGCGATGTGCTCCCGGCGTCAAGCCGGGGCCACGCGCGCCAGTCCCGCTCGGCAATAAAGCCGTTGCGGCTCCAGGATCGTCGCACTAGCTTCGCCCGCACATCCTTGGGGTAAGAGGCATTACGCGATGACCAGATTTCTTTTCATTGTTTCTTTGATTCTGTGCGCATCGAGCGCCTCAGCGCAACAGCAGCCCGGCCACGATGCCTGCGCGCGCGATGTGACGCGCTTCTGCCGTGCCGTGATGAACAATGGCGATGGCGCCGTGCTCGCTTGCCTCAAGCAGAACCGTACCCGCCTCAGCAAAGCCTGCGACAAGGTGTTGACGGATCACGGGCAGTAAGACGTGCCGTCGCAGCCCGGCTGAGCGAAATCCGGGGTCTGCCCGCGCGGTGAGATCGTCCCGGATTGCGCTTCGCGCCATCCGGGCTACAGGCCAAAACCTACGTGCTGCTTCCCGCCGCGCTCGCGACCACCGGCAGCACCTCGGCGCCGGCACGATCCGGCGTCTCTTCCTTCCAGCGCACCGAGCCGAACGGACGCTCCAGCATGCGGCGGATCCGCACCGGATCGGGGCCGATGTGGAAATCGATCGCCTGTTGATGCAACGCGCGTTCGGACTGCGTCGAGCGGTTGCGCTGGCGCAAGTAATCGAGCCAGGTCGGACAGTGGTAGCGCTCGGTCCACAATTCGGGGTCGGCGATGTCGCGCGCGATCGACCAGCCATAGGCGCCGTTGCGCTGCCGGGAGAGCTGCACGTCCTGCATCACATTGTGGAAGGCGCGTGCATTCTCTTGGCTCACCCTATATTCGATCTCGACCACCAGCGGCCCGCTGCGCGCCGTGAGCGACAGTTTGACTTCCGGATCGGCGAGCACGTCCGCGTCCTCGTTGCGGGCGCCGACGCGCGGCATCGCCAGCCAAATGCCCAGCACCGGCGAGATCAGCATCAGGCTGGCGGCCGTCAGCAGCGCGACCTCGACGCCGGCATAATCGGTGAGATGGCCCCAGCCCCAGGCGCCGATCGCAATGCCGCCGGATATCGAGGCCTGGAACGCCGCGAGCGAACGGCCCGCGACCCAGCGCGGCGCCGAGAGCTGCACGCCGATGTTGAACAGCGCGACCGCCGCCATCCAGACCGCACCGGCGAGCACAAGCGCCGCCGCCGTCAACACCGGCTCCGTGCTCACGGCGAGCGCGGCCATCGCAAATGCCATCGAGATGGTGCAGGCGCGGATCGCCGCTTCACCGCTCATGCGCTTGCGCAATTCATGGATGTTGAGCGCACCGACGACGGCGCCCATGCCGAAGGCACCCAGCATGATGCCGTAGGTCTGCGCGCCGCCATGCAGCAAATCGCGCGCGATCAGCGGCATCAGGGCCATGATGGCGCCGCCGATCAGGCCCATCACCAGCGTGCGCAACAGCACGATCTTGATCGGCGGCGAATTGGTGATGTAGCGGAAGCCCGAGACCATCGCGCGGTTGAGCTTCTCCCGCGGCAGGCGCGAGGGCTCGGTGTTGCGCCGCCAGAGCAGCAGCACCACCAGCAGCGGCAGATAGAGGATCGCGTTGCAGGCAAACGCGGCCACCGCGCCGAGCGAGGCGACGATGACGCCGCCGACCGCGGGACCGAAGCTGCGTGCAATATTGTAGCTGATGCCGTTCAGTGCGACGGCTGACGGCAGTGATTCGGGCGGCACCTGCTCGCTGACCGAGGATTGCCACGCCGGCCCGAACAGCGCATTGCCGCTGCCCACCACGAAGCAGAACACGAGCAGCGTTTCCGGGGTGATCAGCTTGAGCCAGGCCAGCACCGTCAGCGCAGTCGCGCCGATCAGCGCGATCGCGAGCGAAATCAAGGTCACGATGCGCCGGTCATACATGTCGGCGATGGCGCCGGCCGGCATCGAGATCAGCATGATCGGCAGCATCAGCGCGGTCTGCACCAGCGCCACCTTGTCGGCCGAGGCCGCCATCTGCGTCATCGCCCAGGCCGCGCCCACGCCCTGGATCAAGAGGCCAAGATTGGAGAGCAGGCTGGCGAGCCAGATGCGCCGGAACACGGTGTACCGCAGGGGTGCGGCGATGCCGTCGCCGGCGAATTTCTGACGGTTCGGCTGCTCGGTCATATCCCCTTCCATATGGGCTGGCAGAAGTGGTCTTGGAATGGTCTTTGGGTGATTCCGGCAAGTCCAGTGATGCCTGCGAAAGTCCTTCGCTGTCCAGTGGTTAGGCCGCTATAAGCGGCACAAAGACATGGTTTTTCCGGAGAAACATATGAAGCTGTCGCGACGGTCGATCCTGCTGGGAGTAGGCAGCTTGCCTTTCGCGGTTGCGAGCTTGCGGACAGGCGCGCTGGCCCAGACCGTGCCCGCGGCTCAGACTGCCGAGGTGCCGCCGGTCCTGTTCGTCCACGGCAATGGCGAGTACGACGCGCTCTGGATGACGACCTTGTGGCGAATGGAATCCAACGGCGTCGCGCGCGATCGCATGATGGCGATCAACTTCACTGATCCCAATGCGCGGAGCGACGACAAGGTCGAGCAAGCGGGGCGCTCCTCGACCGAGGACCAGCGCCGCGAACTCGCGGCGGCCATCGCGGAATTGAAGCGCCGCGCCGGCGCGGCCCGCGTGGCGCTGGTCGGCAGCTCGCGCGGTGGCTATGCGATTCGCAACGTCATCAGGAACGGCGGTGCCGGCGATGTCAGCCATGCCGTGCTGTGCGGCACACCCAATCACGGCGTGTTCGCGACCGATGACCAGCCGAACAACGAGTTCAACGGCCGCGGCACATTTCTGCGCGGTCTCAACGAGGGCGAGAGCGAGGTGACGCCGGGTGTTGCCTTCCTTACGCTGCGCAGCGACGGCATGGACAAATACGCCCAGGCGGATGGCCGCTTCATCGGCAAGCCCGGCACGCCGACCGGTGTTACCGTCGAAGGGCCGGAGTTGAAGGGCGCCACCAATCTCGTGCTCGGCGCGCTCGACCATCGCGAAGTGGCGTTTCACCCGCGCGCCTTCCGCGAGATCTACAAATTCATTGCCGGCCGCGAGCCCGCGCGCATCGCGATTGTGCCGGAGCAGAGCGTCAGTTTGAGCGGCCTTGTGACCGGTACGCCAGGCGGCGTGTCGACCAATCGCCCGGTGGCAGGTGCAACCGTCGATGTCTTCCGCGTTGATCCTGATACCGGGGAGCGCAAAGGCAGCGCGGTGCACAGCGCGAAGACCGGCGCCGACGGCCGCTGGGGTCCGGCGCAGGTCGAGCCTTCCTGGTTCCTCGAATTCGTCCTGACATCGCCGGACGCGCCGACGACGCATATCTACCGCACGCCCTTCCCGCGCTCGTCCGATGTCGTGCATCTGCGTGCCGCGCGCCCGCTCGGGCCGGCGGACAAGGATGCCGGCGCCGTCGTGATCATGTCACGCCCGCGCGGCTATTTCGGCCTGCCGCGGGACGTGGTGCTGCTCGACGGCAAGGAGCCGGCCGACGTCAAGCCGGGTGTGCCCACGGATTCGGCAGCAACCTTGCGGCTCCCGGCCGCGGAGGCCGGGCGTAACGTCGTGGCCCAGTTCGGCGAAGAACGAATTGTGGCGCGTGCCTGGCCCGCCTCCGAGAACAGGATTGCGATTGCCGAGCTGACTTACTAGCTATTGGCTTGGGTCATATCTGCGGGAGAGAGCCATGAACATCGCCAGTGTGCGTCGGCCCATCATCCCTCCGACCCCGCCGCGTGCGCCCGACGACATGTCGTTTCTCGGCCGGGTCGCGGTCCTCAAGCAGAACATGATCGCGACCTGGGGCCAGCGTGCCTACGAAGAAGAGGTCATCAAGGGCCGCTTTTTCCTCCACAACAGCTTCATTCTGAATCAGCCGAATGCAATTCGGCATGTCCTGCTCAGCAATTATGAAAACTACACGCGCACGCCGGCGGGGATCCGCATGCTGCGTCCGGTGCTCGGCGAAGGAGTTCTGATCGCGGAAGGCCACGCCTGGGCGCATCAGCGCCGTACGCTCGCGCCGGCCTTCACGCCGCGTGCGACCGCAAATCTCGTCCCGCATATGACCGCGGTGCTCGACGAGACCATCACAAAGCTCGATGCGCGAACAAGCGAGCCGGTCGATCTGCGCGAGACGATGCAGCGTATGACGCTGGAGATCGCCGGACGCACGATGTTCTCGTTCGGCATGGACCGTCACGGCCCGACCTTGCGCAACTTCGTCATGGAATACGGCGCGCGGCTCGGACGGCCCTATTTCCTCGACATGCTGCTGCCGGTGTCCTGGCCGACCCCGATGGATTTTGCCCGCGCGCGCTTCCGCAAGCGTTGGACCGAATTCGTCGCGATGCTGATCGCCGAGCGCCGCACGATGGGCAAGAAGGACGGCGCGCCGCCGCGCGACCTGTTCGATCTCATGGACGCGGCGCGCGATCCCGAAACCGGCAAGGGCTTTTCGGACGCGCAACTCGTCGACGAGGTCGCGACCATGATCCTGGCGGGTCACGAGACCACGGCGACGGCGCTGTTCTGGGCGCTCTATCTGCTCGCGCTCGATCCGGAGACGCAGGAGGAAGTTGCCTCCGAGACCCACGGCGAGCACCTCGACAGCATGGCCGACATCGATCGCCAGAAGTTCACCCGTGCGGTGATCGAGGAGACCATGCGGCTCTATCCGCCGGCCTTCCTGGTCGCGCGCGCCGCGCGCGAGAAGGACAATGCGGCCGGCGTCGAGATCGGCAAGGGCGACATCATCATGATCGCGCCCTGGCTGCTGCACCGGCATGAGAAGCTGTGGGATCAGCCGAACGCCTTCATTCCCAAACGCTTCATGTCGAACGAGGCGCCCGACCGTTTCGCTTACCTGCCGTTCGGCGCGGGTCCGCGCGTCTGCATCGGCGCGCCGTTCGCGCAAGCCGAATCCGTGCTGGCGCTGGCCCGGTTGATCGGCGCCTTCCGTATCGAGCTTGCCGACAGGGTTCCGGTGATCCCGCTCGGCGTCGTGACGACCCAGCCGGACCACTCACCCTTGTTCCGCATCACGCGTCGGTGACAGACATTCGTCTGCCCGATGGCGCGATCCACCCCAGATAGAGCCTCCGCCATGAGCGACATCCAGGCCCAGTTTTCCGTTCTGAAGCAGACCGCCGACGCCAAGGTGGTCGACGCGATTGCACACCTCATCGAGAACGGCGAGGATCACGAGCTCAACCGCGTCAATGTCCTCGATTTCTCCAGGCAGCATGGCCTCGACGAAGAGCACACGATCTCCACCTTCCTGCATGCGGCGCGGCTCGGACTGTTCGATCTCGGCTGGAATGTGCTCTGTCCGGGCTGCGGCGGCGTGCTGGGTGCCCATTCGACGCTGAAGGCGCTCAAGCCGGACGATTATCACTGCGCGCTCTGCGCCTGCGGCTACAAGGCGTCGGTCGACGATCAGGTCGAGGTCTCCTTCACCGTCAATCCGCGCGTGCGGCGCATCGCAGCGCACGATCCCGATACGCTTCCGGTGTGGGAATATTTCAAGCAGGTATTCTGGAGTTCCGGCGTCGACTTCAACAAGGAATCCTTCGCGACGCTCGCCAACGAGGTGACGCTCGATACACTCGAGCTTCCGGCGGGCGAGAAAGCGACCATGTCGCTGCAACTGCCGGGCGACTTCATCATCATCTTCGAGCCGGTGACGCACGCAGCCCATTTCATCGACGTCCAGGGCGAGCCGACCAAGGAGCGCCAGCAGTTCGCGATCATGTACAACAAGGTGCAGGCTCCGACAGGGACGACGACCATGCGGCCGGGGCCGCTGCGGCTGTCGCTGGAGAACCAGGCCGGCGTGCGCGTGTTGCCGTCGGTGTTCATCGCGGCCGAGGCGCTCCATCATCTCATCGGCAAGCGCAAGCCGTTCCTCACCGCCAAGCGCATGCTGTCGAACCAGACGTTTCGCGATGTCTTCAAGGCGGACAATCTCAGCCTCGACCAGCGGCTCCAGATCACGTCGCTGACATTCCTGTTCACCGATTTGAAGGGCTCGACCGCGCTCTACGAGCGCGTCGGCGATCTCGCCGCCTTCGATCTCGTGCGCGCGCATTTCCATGCGCTGCTCGAGATCATCTCCTCCGAGAAGGGCGCGGTGGTGAAGACGATCGGCGACGCCGTGATGGCGACCTTCGTCCGCCCCGAGCACGCCATCGTCGCGGGCCTGCGCATGCGGTCCGCGATGGACGAGCTCAACAGGCAGCGCGGCACCGACGATCTCATCGTCAAGATCGGCATCCATGAAGGCCCGTGCCTTGCGGTGATGCTCAACGAACGCCAGGATTATTTCGGCCAGACCGTCAACATCGCCGCTCGCGTCCAGAGCCTGTCGACGGCGCAGGAGATCCACATCACGGGCCCCGTGCTCGATGCGCCCGCAGTCGCCGAGGTGCTCGAGCAGCGCGCGATCAAGCCGATCCAGAAGCAGGCGGCCCTGCGCGGCATCGCCGACAAGATGGTGGTGTACGAGATACCGTGACAGATTGCCGAAAGGTAATGCCCGCGCGGAGCTGACGCACGTTGCGGCGGTTGAGTTTCCCACTCATATAACGCTGGTGGCGGCCGCACCCCCGCGGCTTCATCGTTTTCGGTAGGATCCTATGCTCGACGGCCTGCGCCAATTCATCGCTGACATTGTGGCTCCTCATGCCGCGGATCGTGCTTTCGGCGATGGCGATTACCGGCTTGCGGCCACCGCGCTGCTGGTTCACGTGGTCTCGCTGGACGGTCAGCCGACGGCGACCGAGCAGCGCAAGCTGCACAGCCTGATCGAAAGCCATTTCGGGCTGGATCGCGGTACCGCCGATCGCCTGATTGCGGACGCTACCCAGGTCGAGGGCGAGGCCGTCGACCTCTATCACTTCACCAGCGTCATCATGCGCTCGCTCGACGAAGAGGGCCGCAAGCGCATCGTCCAGATGATGTGGGAGCTGGTCTATGCCGATGGCCAGGTGTCCGAGTTCGAGGATAACGTCGTCTGGCGCGCGTCCGACCTGCTCGGGATCGCCCAGCGCGACCGGATCGACCTCAAGCATGCGGTCGCAAATCGCGCCGGTGGTCAGGTCAAGGACGGCGCCGTCGGGGGTTGAGCCGTCTCGACGCGGTATTATCGGCGGTTGTGCTGACCACATGACGAAACTTTAATATACCCCCGTCGGCCAGCCCGGCCCCGGATTTCCCCGTAAAATCCGTGGTTTTCCTGCTTCCCTGTTGCCCGCTCAAGCAGCCATGCTGCCGGTGACGCTTGCCTGTCGCGCTCGGCCTATGCTCTCGTTCCGCCATTGCGGGGCCAAAAAACTTCAATTCAAGAGACTTCGATCGTGACTGAGCGGGTAACGTTGATCACCGGTGCGTCGGCGGGCATCGGCACGGAGCTGGCGCGTGTGTTCGCCGCCAACGGGCATCGCCTCGCGCTGACGGCGCGACGCGCAGACCGGCTGGAGGCGCTTGCGAACGAGCTCGCCGCCAAGGGTGGCAAGAAGCCGATCGTGATCGCCTGCGACCTGCAGGAGGCGGATGCGGGCGAGAAGATCGCCGCCGCGCTTGCCGCCGAAGACGTCGAGCTCGACCATCTCGTCAACAATGCCGGCTTCGGCGTGTTCGGCGATGCGATCGAGCGCGACCGCGTCGAACAGGTCGGCATCGTCGATGTCAACGTCCGGGCTCTGACGGATCTGTCGCTGCGCTTTGCCGATCAGCTGATCAGGAACAAGGGCGGTCTTCTCAATGTCGGATCGGTCGCGGGCTTTCTGCCCGGCCCCGGCATGGCCGTGTACTACGCGTCCAAGGCCTATGTGATTTCCCTCACCGAGGCCTTGCGGGCGGAGCTCGCGCCGCGCGGCGTTCGCGTCACCGTACTTTGCCCGGGTCCGGTGCCCACCGAATTCCAGGCGCGCGCCGGCGTCGGGTCCGGTCATGATACGGCTCTTCTCAACGTGTCTGCCGCCGAAGTTGCGCAACAAGCTTATCGCGGCCTGATGGCCAACAAACGGGCAGTGTTGCCTGGTCTCGGCATCAAGATCGTGCCGTTCGCGCTGCGTTTCTTCCCGCGCGGCTTCATCCTGTCCGCCACCAGCCGGTTCCAGAGGCAGAGGCACTGATTCCTTGTTTTGACGCGTTTTCTTTACGCGAACCGGTACCCACTTCGCTCGAAAACGCTTTAAAGAAAGCTCAGAGCTCCGTAGTGGCCCGGAGCTTGCTTCAATATCGGGACGCGTGTGCGCGAACTCACACGATGTTAACTACCGCTTAGTTATGCTGGCGGTCTGAACCGATAGCACTCGCAGAGGCCATGTCGTTCCGGACGGACAGGTTTGGTGGCGCAGAATTGGTGCCCTTCCCAAGAAGGACGCCGAGCGCCGCCGCCTCCGAAGCCCGGTTGCCGGTTCTGATCATCCTGCATCAGGAATCCTCGACGCCCGGCCGCGTCGGCAATGGGCTGCGCGCGCTCGGCCATCGCCTCGACATTCGCCGGCCGCGCTTCGGCGATCCCCTGCCCGACACGCTCGACCAGCATGCCGGCGCTGTTTTTTTCGGCGGTCCGATGAGCGCCAACGATCCCGACGACTACATCCGCCGCGAGATCGACTGGATCGAAATTCCGCTCCGCGAACAGCGGCCGTTCCTTGGTATCTGCCTCGGCGCGCAGATGCTGGCGATGCAGTTGGGGGCCCGCGTCGCACCGCATGCGCAGGCGCTGACCCAGATCGGCTACTATCCGATCCGCCCGACCGCGGCGGGCCACGCGCTCTGCCCGAATTGGCCGGCGCAGGTCTATCACTGGCATCGCGAAGGATTTGAACTGCCCGTCGGCGCTGAGCTGCTTGCGGAAGGCGATGATTTTCCGATCCAGGCGTTCCGCACCGGCAATGCTTTCGGGGTGCAGTTTCATCCTGACGTGACCTGCGCGATGATGCATTGCTGGACCACGCGCGGCTATGACGGCCTCAGCGCGCCCGGCGCGCGCGAGCGGCATCATCATTTCGCGGACCGTGCCGTGTACGACGTTGCGGAGCGGGCCTGGCTCGATCATTTCATCGATGGCTGGCTGGCGCGCCGGCAGGTGCTGGCGCAAGCCGCCGAGTGATCGCGCCTCTGCGCAAGGCCTTCGCGCAAGGCCTTGCCTGATCCCTGGATATGCTAGGCTCGTTCCTAACGAGCGCGCGCGAACGCGTGCCGGCAGACACAGGGAGAGCGTCATGGCCTATGAACACATTTTGTATGAGGTGAGCGACAAGGTCGCGACCATCACGCTCAATCGCCCTGATCGCATGAATGCGTGGACGCCGACGATGGAGCGCGACGTGCGCCATGCGATGGAAGCATCGAGCGCCGATGACGATGTCCGCGTCATCGTGCTCACCGGCGCGGGCCGCGCCTTCTGCGCCGGCGCCGACATGGATGCGCTGAAGGGGCTCGACCCCAACGACGTCAGGCGTGCCTCGAACCTGCCGCCCTTCGACATGAATCGCCGGCCGGACTGGCAGACGCGTTACGGCTTCTATCCATCGATCGGAAAACCCGTCATCGCCATGCTCAACGGCGCGACCGCCGGCATCGGCCTCGTGCACGCGCTTTATTGCGACCTGCGCTTTGCCGCCGACAATACCGTCTTCACGACAGCCTTCGCGCGGCGCGGACTGATCGCCGAGCATGGCATGTCCTGGATGCTGCCGCGCATCGTCGGCCACGCCAATGCGATGGATCTGCTGCTCTCGGCCCGCCGCGTGTCGAGCGAGGAGGCGCTGCGGATCGGCCTGGTGAACCGGCTCTGCTCGCCGGAGAAGCTGCGCGAGGAGACCTACGCCTATGCGCGCGACCTCGCCGACATGGTTTCCCCGAGCGCGATGGCCGTGATCAAGCGCCAGCTCTACGAGGTGCCGTTCCAGACCCTGGCGGAGGCCACGATCGAGGCCAACCGCGAGATGATGGTCGCGTTGAACGGCAGCGATTTCCGGGAGGGGGTCGCGAGCTTCATGGAGAAGCGGCCGCCGAGGTTCACGGGGAAGTAGGGGGGCTGGCTGAACTCGGGGAAAAGGTCCGCCGTCGCCCTTCGGGCTATGGCGGGACAGCCTTCGCTCACTTCGCTACGAGGGAGCTTGGCTGGCTTGCCTAGCGGTAGCTCGCGAATGTCAGTGATGGTGGATGGGGTCCGCCGTCGCCCTTCGGGCTATGGCGGGACAGCCTTCGCTCGCTTCGCTACGAGGGAGCTCGGCTGGCTTGCCTAGCCGTAGCTCGCGAAGCGAGCGAAGGCTGGTGGAGCCAGGCGGGATCGAACCGCCGACCTCGTCATTGCGAACGACGCGCTCTCCCAGCTGAGCTATGGCCCCGTTTGGCGGCCGCTCTGGTGAATGCGGCCGACAACCGGGCGCCATTTAAGTCCCCGCCAAGGTCAAGTCAAGGACGGGTGTGACCCGGTTTTAACCATCCCCGGCACTGACTTCCCTTGTTTGGGCCGGGGGGAACCGATATCTAGCAAAAAGCGTCAATCCCGACCGAAAGCCAGAGTCTTCAATGCGTGCCGTTCTCGACATCGTCATCATCGTGCTCGACCTCTACGTCTGGCTGCTGATCGCCTCCGCGATCCTGTCCTGGCTGATCGCTTTCAACGTCGTGAACACCCGCAACCAGTTCGTTTCGGCGGTGGCGGAGTTCCTGTACCGGATCAGCGAGCCGGTGCTGGCGCCGATTCGCAATTTCCTGCCCAGCCTCGGCGGCCTCGATATCTCGCCGATCATCCTGATCCTGCTCATCATGTTCATCGAGCGGGTGATCCTGTATTACATCTACCCGAACGTGATCTAAGCAGGCGGGAGCGCCTTGGTTGCGAAAGAGGCCTTCAAGGAACCCTGGCGCTATTCGGTCGCAGGAATCAGCATCGCGCTGCGGGTGACGCCGCGCGGCGGCCGCGACGACATCGACGGGATCGAGCAATTGGCCGACGGCCGCAGCGTGCTCAAGGTGCGGGTGCGCGCGATCGCCGATGGCGGCGAGGCCAACAAGGCCGTTCTGGTGCTATTGGCGAAATCGCTCGGCGTCCCCAAGGCCAGTGTAAAGCTGCTATCCGGTGCCACCTCGCGGCTGAAGCAGATCGCGGTCGACGGCGATCCGGCGCGACTCGGCGAAGCCCTGCGCAAGCTCGCCCAAGCCAGATCGGCAGACGCCAAACCGACAGACCAAGGGAACTGACATGACGGCCAAGATCATCGATGGAAAAGTCATCGCTGCGGAACTCCGCGCGCGCGTCGCTGACGAGGTTGCCCGCGTCAAGCGCGAACACAATCTGGTGCCGGGCCTCGCGGTGGTTCTGGTCGGCAACGACCCCGCCAGCGAGGTCTATGTCCGCTCCAAGCACACCCAGACGCAGGCGGCCGGCATGGCCTCGTTCGAGCACAAGCTGCCGGCCGACGTGTCGCAGGCCGATCTGCTGGCCGTCGTCGCAAAACTCAACCGCGATCCCGCCGTGCACGGCATTCTGGTGCAACTGCCGCTGCCGAAGGGCCTGAACACCGAGGCCGTCATCAACGCCATCGATCCCGCCAAGGATGTCGACGGCCTGCATCCGAACAATGCCGGCCGGCTCGCCGGCGGCTTTGAAGCGCTGTCGCCTTGCACGCCGCTCGGCTCGATCATCCTGACCAAGAGCGTCCACGCCTCGCTTGAAGGCATGAATGCCATCGTGATCGGCCGCTCCAATCTGGTCGGCCGTCCGCTGGTGCAATTGCTGCTCAACGAGAATGCCACGGTGACCATCGCGCATTCGCGCTCGCGCGATCTGCCCGGGCTCGTGAAGCGCGCCGACCTTGTTTATGCCGCGGTCGGCAAGCCGGAGATGGTGCGCGGCGACTGGTTGAAGCCGGGCGCGACCGTGATCGATATCGGCATCAACCGTATCCCCAAGGACGACGGCAAGACCCGTCTCGTCGGCGATGTCGCGTATCAGGAAGCACTCGCCGTTGCCGGCGCGATCACGCCGGTGCCGGGTGGCGTTGGCCAGATGACGGTCGCCTGCCTGCTGGTGAATACGCTGCGCGCGGCGTGCGCGATCGCAGGGCTGCCGAAGCCGGCGGGTTAGGTTTTCTTCACCTCTCCCCGCTTGCGGGGAGAGGTCGGAATTCAAGCGTAGCCTGAATTCCGGGTGAGGGGGACTGTCCGCGAATCTAAGTCTCACCGTCCTTGCGGAGACTCCCCCCTCACCCCGACCCTCTCAGCGCGAGCGAAGCTCGTCGCGGCCCCGCAAGCGGGGCGAGGGAGCAGAGCTCACGCCTTCTTTTTCTTCTCGCGCTCGATGCCTTCGAGGATCAGCTTCTGCGCGTCTTCCGGGCCGCCCCAGCGCAGAATCTTCACCCACTTGCCCTTCTCGAGATCCTTGTAGTGCTCGAAGAAGTGCTGGATCTGCTGCAGCGTGATGTCGGGCAGGTCGGAGTACGACTTCACCTTGTCGTAGCGCTGCGTCAGCTTCGACGACGGCACCGCGAGAATCTTCTCGTCGCCGCCGGCTTCGTCTTCCATGAACAGCACGCCGACCGGGCGCACGCTCATGACGGCGCCGGGGATGATGGCGCGGGTGTTGATGATCAGCACGTCGCAGGGATCGCCATCATCGGACAGCGTGTGCGGGATGAAGCCGTAGTTACCGGGGTAACGCATCGGCGTGTAGAGGAAGCGGTCGACAACGAGCGTGCCGGCTTCCTTGTCCATCTCGTATTTGATCGGTTCGCCGCCCACGGGGACTTCGATGATGACGTTGACGTCGTGGGGTACGTTTTTTCCGATCGAGACCGCATCGATACGCATTCAAGGCTCCGTTGTTGCCGAGGTTAAATCGCGCCCGGCAGCGATTTTGGCGCTGTCATACGCGGGCTTGGCGCGCCAATCCATCGTGTTTTTGTGAAATAATGAATCCAGCGACTACCGGCTCAAAAGGCAACGGTATCGACGGATGGGAAGCGCTGCCGGCTAGACTTTCAGCAGCTCAATTGGTCCAAGCGAAGGCAACCTTGTCGAGCGACTTCGGCCCGAAACGCTCGGAGGAGCGCGCCACCATGCGGCCGCCCAAGGCGCGGTAGAACTCGGTCGCTGGATCGTTGTCCGAGAGCGCCCACACCACCATGCTCTTCAGGCCGCTCTGCATCAGGTCGCGGCGGGCTGCGGTGAACAGGCGGCGGCCGAAGCCGAGACCCTGGAATTCCGGACGCAGATAGAGCTCGTAGATCTCGCCGTCGAAGTGCAGGCTGCGGGCGCGGTTGCGGCCGTAATTGGCATAGCCGGCGATCTTGTCGCCGAACACGAGCACGCTGACGCGGCTGCCTTTGCGAATCGCACTGTCCCACCACTGCGGACCGCGGCGGTTGATCAGCTTTTCCAGTTCGCCGCCGGGAATGATGCCCTGATAGGCGGAGCGCCAGGCTTCGTCATGGGTGGACGCCACCGCAGTTGCATCTGCAGCTTTGGCCGGCCGGACCTCGATCAGGGTTGTGCTCATGGATACGATCAAACCAAGTCGCCGCGCCGGCGGCAAGACCTATCGTTAATTATCGGTTAACGTGTGGATTTTGTGCATCAGTATTTTAACCATGTTGTACCGAAAGAAGACAAGACGCCATTTCGAACGGCACCGGCCTGCCATTGCCGGTGCAAAACTGCCCTGCGGCAACCAATGAACCGCGATGGCAACGCAAAAAGTCCGCCGAAAATGATTCGTTCCTGCAGATCCGTCGCTGTCCGTGTTCGCCTGCGGCGATTCATGCGCCTCTTCAACATCTTCGCCCTCCTGCCTGTGCTGGCCTTGTTGATGGCGTCCCCTCTGTGCGCGCAGGTCACGTTTGGGTCATCGGGTGAGGAGGGCGAGCCGCTTCGCCGGCAACAATGGCGCGTGCCATCGCCGGATACCGACGTTGCCGCGCATGCGCTGCTGTTTCGTCCCGTTGGCGCCGGTCCGTTCCGGCTTGCGGTGATCGCGCATGCCTCGACGCAGAATGTGCTGCGTCGGGCGCAAATGCCGCAGCCTGAATACCGCGCGCTGGTCGCGTTTCTCGTCGCGCACGGCTTCGCCGTGCTGGTGCCGGAGCGGCTCGGCCATGGTGCGACCGGCGGCCGCTATGTCGAGGACCAGGGCGGCTGCGACGAGGCGGATTACGCGCGCTCGGGTCGCGCGACGGCCACCGAAATTTCGCTCGCGCTGGATTTTTTGCGAAAGCAGGATTTCGTTCGTCAAGACTCGGCCGTCGTGCTCGGCCATTCCGCCGGCGGTTGGGGGGCGTTGGCGCTCGCGAACGCCGATCCGAACGCGATCTCCGCGATCATCGCGCTTGCGCCGGGGCGCGGTGGCCACGCCAACGACGAACCGAACCGGATCTGCGCGCCGCAGACGCTTCTCGCCGCGGTGGCCGAGTTCGGCAAGGCGGCGCGCATTCCGGTCACATGGCTCGTGGCGACCAATGACAGCTATTTTGCGCCGGCGTTCTCGTGCCAATTGGCCGATGCGTTTCGCGGTGGAGGCGGCAAGGTGGACTTCCGCACATTGCCGGCCGTCGGCAGCGAGGGGCATTGGATGATCGAGAGCGAAGCCGGCGTCAAAGCCGCCAGCCGCGAGCTCGGGCTTGCGCTGAACCAGTCCAAACCTGCGGCGGCCAAGAAGCCATGACGCTGTATCTCCTGGTCAAATACCTCCATGTGCTGGGCGCCATCGTCATTCTCGGCACTGGCACCGGCATCGCCTTCTTCATGCTGATGGCGCACCGCACGAGCGACGCCGAATTCATCGCGCGTACCGCTTCGGTGGTGGTGATTGCGGACGCGATCTTCACGCTGTCGGCCGTGATCCTCCAGCCGGTGACGGGCGGCCTGCTGATGATGCTTTCGGCCATGCCGATCACGGAACGCTGGCTGCTGGCCTCGCTTGGGCTCTACGTCTTTGCGGGCCTGTTCTGGGTCCCCGTCGTCTTCATGCAGATCGAGATGCGCGATCTCGCGCGCAAGGCGGCCGAGCAGCGCGGCGCTCTGCCTGAACGCTACTTCGTGCTCTACCGCCGCTGGTTCGCGTTCGGTTTCCCCGGCTTCGGCGCGACGATGTTGATCCTGTGGCTGATGATCGCGAAACCGTTTTGAGAGATGCGATGACCCAGCCAACCGTTTTGGTGCTCGGCGCCTCCGGCCTGATCGGGCGCTTCGTCACCGACGATCTGCGCGTGCGGGGATTTCGCGTGGTCGGCGTCGCACGCAGCCTGTCGCCCGCGCAGAAGATGAGCGCACGGGACATCGAGCAGCCGATCTTGTCGCTCGACGCAGCCGCGCTGATGCGCCTCTTCCGCGAGCATGCCGTCGACGTCGTCGTGAACTGTCTTGGCGTGCTCCAGGATGGTCCCGGCAGCGACACCGGCGCGGTGCATCGCGATTTCGTCGCGCGCCTGCTTGAGGCGATCGCCGACAGCGGCCGCGCGATCCGGCTGGTGCACATCTCGATCCCCGGGACCGCGGAGGCGGATCGCACCGCCTTCGCGACGACCAAGCGCGAGGCCGAACGCCTGATTGCAACCTCCGGCATTCCCCACGCTGTCCTGCGGCCCGGCTTCGTCGTCGCACCGTCAGCCTATGGCGGCAGCGCCATGCTGCGTGCGCTCGCCGCCTTCCCGCTCGACCTGCCGCAGAAGGAGATGTCGACGCCATTCCAGTCCGTCGCAGTCGAGGACATTTCGGCCACCATCGCCTGGCTCGCCGCGCGCGATATCGACGACGCCTCAGTCAAAGCCGTGACGTGGGACCTGATGCAGGCCGAGCCGGTCACCATGGTGGGCGTCATCAAACAGTTCCGCCACGCCTTCGGCACAGCCGGCTGGCCGCGCCTCGTGATGCCATCCTTCATGCTCGATCTCGGCGCGAAGATCGGCGATCTAGCCAATTATCTCGGCTGGGTGCCGCCGATGCGCTCCACCGCCATCGCCGAGCTGCGCCGCGGCGTGACTGGCGATCCCTCCGCCTGGATCGCCGCCACGGGCATCGCGCCGAAGACGTTGACTGATGCGATCGGGCGCCATCCCGCCACCATCCAGGACAAATGGTTCGCGCGGCTGTTCCTGATCAAGGCGCTGATCTTCGCCAGCCTCGTTGCGTTCTGGCTTGTCTCCGGCTTCATCGCGCTGTTCGTCTCCTACCGCGCCGCCGCCGGCATCCTGACCGCGCACAATTTTTCGCCCGCGCTGGTCGATCCCATCACCATCGGCACCAGCCTGATGGACATGAGCATCGGCGCGCTGATCGCCTTCCGCCGCACCGCGGCGATCGGCCTGCTCGCAGGCATCGTCGCCTCGCTCGGCTATATGTTCGGCGCGGCAATCCTCACGCCCGACCTCTGGATCGAGCCGCTCGGCGCGCTGGTGAAGACAGGCCCCGCGATCGTGCTGATGCTGGCCGCGCTTATGATGCTGGATAATCGATAGCGTTTTCACGCGAAGTGGATCCCGGTTCGCGCCCAGAAAACGCGTAAGATAGAGAGACTGATGAGCAAATGGCCCGATGATGACGTAATTCTGTTCGACGGCGTCTGCATCTTCTGCTCGCGCTGGGTCCGCTTCGTCGCCAAGCGCGACACGTCGAAGCGGTTTCGCTTCACGCCGATCCAGTCGGATTATGGGGCGCGGCTTGCCCGTACGTTTGGCATCGATCCTGACGATCCCGACACCAATGCCGTGGTTCATGACGGAGAGGTCTTTATGAAGTCCGACGCCGCGCTGATCGTGCTGTCGCATCTGCCGGGATGGCGTTGGGTGCGCGCGTTGTTCGCCGTGCCAAAACTGCTGCGAGACCCCGTGTACAGCCTCATCGCGCGCAATCGCTACCGCATCTTCGGCAAGTACGACGCCTGCTTCGTTCCCGATGCGGATTTGCGGGCGCGGGTGATTGAGTGACGTAGCCGGCGCTTACGGCTTGCCTGAAGCCGCCAGCACTTCCTTCGCCGCGCGCTCCCCGCTGTCCCTGGCGCCATGCGCCGTCGTGAAGAAGCTTGGCGACGTCGCTTCTCCCGCGAAGAACAGCCGCCCATCCACCGGCGCGGCCAGCACCGCGCGGTCTCCAGCGTGCCCTGGCAGTGCGTGTGAATACGATCCTCTCGCGAAGGGGTCGTGGGCCCAGCGCGACTCGTAGAGCGGCTTGAGCTTTCGCCTGATGTCGTTGCCGAGGAAGCCTGCGATCTCGTCGATGCTGTGCGCGGCAATGGCGCCGTCGCCGGCGTCTTCCAGCCCGCGGGCAAAGCTGCCGCCGAAAAAGCCTTCGATGCAGGGCTGTCCGAACGGGCGGATGTGATAGGTGCCCATCTCGGTGCGCATGGTGGCGCCGCGCAGATTGCCCTCTTTCGGAAAGGCTTCTGCATCGTCGAGCGCCAGCGTCACCTTGTCGTCGACGCCGAGCGGCAGGCCGGCTGCCGCATCGACCTTGGCGGGCAGCGGCGGTGAGAAGCGGATCGCCTCATCGGCGATCAGATTGGTCGGAACGGTGACGATCACCTTGTCGGCGGTCAGCGTACCCTGCGATGTCTCGATGCGGAGGCGCTGGCCGGAATGATCGATCAGCGTGACATTGCAGCCCAGGGCCACCGGGCAGGGGGCGCCATAGGCCGCGATCAGTGCGCCATAGCCACGGCGGACGCGCCAGTTGAGATCGCTGTCCTCGTAGGCGTCCCAATCCAGTGTCGACATGTCCTTCAGTTCGCAGCCGTTGATGTAGGTCGAGACGGCGTCGATCATGGGATTCCAGCGATTGCCCGGATCGAGGCTCAGGCTTGCGGGCTCGTCCTTGCCCTTTTGCGCGGCCTGCCACAGCCGCTCGTAGAATGCGTCCATCGCGCGCATGAAATCGTCGCGCTCGGTCTGCGGAAACGCGTTGCCGAAGGCGCGCTCGCGCCAGGGCGGCAGGTCCTTGTTGACCTCGAAGCCGAGCTGCTTGGCGATGTCGACGAAGGAATTCTTGTCGGCCGAGTGCAGCCAGCCGCAGCCGACGTCGAAGGTCACCTCAGGCGAGGCCTGCACGGTCCAGGCACGTCCGCCAATCCGGTCGCGCGCCTCCAGCACGATCATGGAGAGGCCGGAGCCATGCAGCGCATGCGCCGCGCCGAGGCCGGCTGCGCCGGCGCCGATGATCGCGACGTTGACGGAGGAGGGCAGGGAGGTCATCAGCGGGCTCTAGCACGTTCGCGAAGAGCGCTGAAGCCACCACAAAGTGAGGTGTCATCACCCGCCTTGTGCGCACGTTGTGCACTGGGGCGAGTGATCCATCTTCGTAGGGTGGGCAAAGGCGCTCTTGCGCCGTGCCCACCATTGTCGACCGGGATTTCAAGTGGTGGGCCCGCTACGCTTGGCCCACCCTACGGCACTACGGTATGGAGCGGCTTACGCCACCGCTTCCTTGGACTTTTCCGCGCGCTTGCGCTCGTTCGGGTCGAGGTGCTTCTTGCGCAGGCGGATCGACTTCGGCGTGACCTCGACGAGCTCGTCGTCCTCGATATAGGCGAGCGCCTTTTCCAGCGTCATGCGGATCGGCGGGGTCAGGCGCACCGCTTCGTCCTTGGACGTGGTGCGGATGTTGGTGAGCTGCTTGCCCTTGAGCACGTTGATCTCGAGATCGTTGTCGCGGGTGTGCTCGCCGACGATCATGCCCTTGTAGACCTTCCAGCCCGGCTCGATCATCATCGGGCCGCGGTCTTCCAGCTTGAACATGGCGTAGGCCACCGCTTCGCCCTGGTCGTTGGAGATCAAGACGCCGTTGCGGCGGCCCTGGATCTCGCCCTTGTACGGGGCGTAGCCGTGGAACAGGCGGTTCATGATCGCCGTGCCGCGGGTGTCGGTGAGCAGTTCGCCCTGATAACCGATCAGGCCGCGGGTCGGCGCGTAGAACACCAGGCGCAGGCGGTTGCCGCCGGACGGCTTCATCTCGACCAACTCGGACTTGCGCTCGCTCATCTTCTGCACGACGACGCCGGAATGCTCCTCGTCGACGTCGATCACGACTTCCTCGATCGGCTCCATGGTGGCGCCGGTCGCTTCGTCCTTCTGGTACACGACGCGCGGGCGCGACACCGAGAGCTCAAAACCTTCGCGGCGCATGGTCTCGATCAGGATCGCGAGCTGCAATTCGCCGCGGCCCGAGACTTCCATCGCGTCCTTGTCGGAGGCTTCGACGACGCGCAGCGCGACGTTGCCTTCGGCTTCACGCAGCAGACGGTCGCGGATCATGCGGCTCGTCACCTTGTCGCCTTCAGTGCCGGCGAGCGGGGAGTTGTTGACGATGAACGACATCGACACGGTCGGCGGATCGATCGGCTGCGCCGGCAGCGGCACCTCGACGGTCGGATCGCAGAAGGTGTCGGCGACGGTGCCCTTGGTCAGGCCGGCAATGGCGACGATGTCGCCGGCTTCGGCTTCATCGAGCGGCGTGCGCTCGAGACCGCGGAATGCCAGGATCTTGGTGATGCGCCCGGACTCGACCAGCTTGCCGTCGGCATGCAGCACCTTGACCTGCTGGTTCGGCTTGAGCACGCCGGACGAGATGCGGCCGGTGATGATGCGGCCGAGATAGGGGTTGGCTTCCAGGATGGTGCCGATCATCCTGAACGGACCTTCCTCGACCGTCGGCGGCGCGACGTGGCGCAGGATCAGGTCGAACAGCGGCTCCATACCCTTGTCCTGCGGACCCTCGGGGCTTTCAGCCATCCAGCCCTGCTTGGCCGACCCGTACAGGATCGGGAAGTCGAGCTGCTCCTCGCTGGCGTCGAGCGCCGCGAATAGGTCGAACACCTCGTTGATGACTTCGGTCGGGCGCGCGTCGGGGCGGTCGACCTTGTTGATGACGACGATCGGCTTCAGGCCGACCTTGAGCGCCTTGGAGACCACGAATTTGGTCTGCGGCAGCGGGCCTTCGGCGGCGTCGACCAGCACCAGGGCGCCGTCCACCATGTTTAGGATGCGCTCGACCTCACCACCGAAATCGGCGTGGCCGGGGGTGTCGACGATGTTGACGCGGGTGTCCTTCCACTGCACCGAGGCCGCCTTGGCCAGGATGGTGATGCCGCGCTCACGCTCCAGATCGTTGGAGTCCATGGCGCGATCCGTCACCTTCTGGTTCTCGCGGAACGTACCGGATTGCTGGAGGAGTTTGTCGACCAGGGTCGTCTTGCCGTGGTCGACGTGGGCGATGATGGCGACGTTACGAAGGTTCATGAGTGAGCTTCTTTGCGGTCGGACAATGGGTTAAGCGCGATCTCGCCGGTCGGACCGGGACCTCTTCTCGAAACAACGCTGGAAGACTGGAAACGGGCGCTTTCCGCCCAAAAAGGGCCGCCCGGTCATCTCGACCAGGCACCCTACGCGTTGCGGCGCAATATATGCAAAAACCGCCAAAAAACAATGTGTTCTTTGCTAGTTGGTTGACTGAATTTTGTCAGGGAATCTCCGGGGGTTAGGGTAAATTCAGCACCAAACCGGCCTTTGCTCGGGGACGGGGCCTCGATCAGCCCTGCGCCGAGCCGGGGCTGGTCTCCTCGGTCGGATAGACCCCGCGCAGCACTTCCTCGAAGTGCATCTTCACCGCGTCGTTGCACAGGCAGGCGCGCAGGCGCAAGCCGTCGAGATTGCGGACCAGGATCGCGCCGCGTCTTGTATCGAGCACGCCCTCGGCCTTGAACGACTGGAGCACGCGGCTCGCATAGCTGCGGCCGACCCCGAGCAGCGTCGCGAGTTGCTCATGCGTCAGCGGCACGCTGCTCTCGTCGCCGGTCCGCTCCATCGCCGCAATGATCCACTTGGCCGTACGCTGCTCGATGGAGTGGATGGCGTTACAGGCGGTGGACTGGAACATCTGCGCCAGCATGCAGTCGGCATAGCGGGCGAAGATGTTGCGCAGCGAGGCCGAGCGCATCTTGGCAGCGTCCAGCTTGGCGACGTGAATGCGCGCGAATGGTCCGCCGAATTTCACGCAGATGCGGGTATAGGCCGGCAAAAATCCCTCGCTGACGATGCCGCCCACTGCGCCTTCGCGGCCGACCAGGATGGTCTCGACGTCGCGGCCGTCCTCATTGGGAACGAGAAATGTCGCGAGCGACGGCCCACAGGGGAAGTGCACGACCTGGACATCGTCGCCGGGACTGTAGAGCAGCTCGTTGGCCCCGGCGGTGTCCAGGGTGACGTGCGGTGCCAGCAGCGCGTAGTCAGCCGGACTCAAGCGCCGCAGCAGATTGTTGGCCGGCCGGCTGCCGACTTCGGTTGTCTTGCTGATACGCGCGTCCATCGTAAATCCCCTGCTCTCCTTTCAACACTAGCGAGGTCCGATCATGGGCTATGTGCACAAGTGGACAGACGTGAAAACTGTTCTGTGGTGAGTTTCGTTCCGGGAACCCTCCGATGCGCTGGGCGCAGGCGTCGGGATGAGGCTGTCCTCGATCGGTAAGAACATGCAGCCCTCGATATCCACCATCATGATACCTGCTCCCCCGGACGGCTCGACCGGCATGCCCGCCGATGTTCTGATCGTTGAGGACGATCCGATCATTGCGATCGATTTCGAGGATCGCCTGCTCGGATTTGGCGTGAGGAGCGTGCGCACCGTGGGGTCGGTGGCGCAGGCGCTGGCGGCGATCGCAGCGCGCGCGCCGGATTTCGCGCTGCTCGACGTCGAGCTCGGCCGCGAGAAAAGCTTTGCCGTCGCCGACCGGCTGGCGGCTGCGCAAATTCCCTTCGTCTTCGTGACGGGCTACGGCGCCGAGGATCGGATCGCTCCCGAATTCAAGACGCGGCCGCGGCTGCAAAAGCCGTGTTCGAGCGAAGCGCTGGAGGCCGCGCTGCGCTCGGGCGGCTCCTGATCGCCCGTCGGCGTTCTCCCGGCTTCAGGCCAATTTCGGATCGAGCGTGGTCGACCACAGCGCGACGTCGGCGCGGTCGCGCAAGGTCACCGTCATCTGGCCGGATGCGCCGTCGATCTTGACGTGACCGAAGAACTGCATGCCTGCGGACGGCGGCAGGTTCTGGTTGTCCTTGCCCGGCGCTTTGACGAAGCGCACCTCTGGCCCAAAGGTGTTGTCGAGCGCGTTCGGACCGAAGGTGCCCGCATGCAGCGGGCCCGAGACGAATTCCCAGAACGGCTCGAACTCCTGGAATTGCGCCTTGTTCGGATCGTAATAATGCGCGGCGGCGTAGTGCACGTCCGCGGTCAGCCACACCGTGTTGTTGATCGGCGCCATCTTGATGAAGCGCAGGATGTCGGCGATCTCGAACTCGCGGCCGCGCACCGGGCCGTCGCCCTGCGCAATGGCTTCCGATCCGCCCTTCGGCGTGTCCGACACGACGAGACTGATAGGCATGTCGGAGGCGATCACTTTCCAGGTCGCACGCGAATTCAGAAGGCCGCGCTTGAGCCAGGCGACCTGGTCCGGGCCGAGAAAATAGCTCGCGGGCCCGTAAGCGGTTTCGAGATTGGCGCCGTTCGGGCCGCGATAGCTGCGCTCGTCGAGCACGAACACGTCGAGATGCGGGCCGTAGGAGATCTGGCGATAGACGCGGCCCGGCTCAACGATGCTCTCCCGCATCGGATACATCTCGTGAAAGGCGCGGCCGGCGCGGGCTGCCAGCAGGGAGATGTCGCGCACCTTGTAGGACGCCGGCAACTCCTTCGACAGCGACCAGTTGTTGGTCACTTCATGGTCGTCCCACTGCACGAAGATCGGCACTTCGGCATTGAAGGCGCGGACGTTGTCGTCGGTGAGATTGTATTTGTGTGCGGCGCGGTACTCGTCCAGCGTCTCCGCGACCTTGGCCTTTTCGGGGATGGTGACGTTCTTCCAGGTCTTGCCGTCGGTGAGCTTCACCTCGGATTCGATCGGACCGTCGGCATAGATCGTGTCGCCGGAATGCAGGAAGAAATCCGGGCGATGCTTGCGCATCGCGGAGAAAGTGAACATGCCGCCATCATCGGGATTGATGCCCCAGCCTTGCCCTGCGACGTCGCCGCCCCAGACGAAGCTGACGTCGCGACGGTCGGCCGGAGCGGTGCGGAAGCGGCCGACCACCGGCTCGCCCTCGATCGCGGTATGCGAGAGATCGCGAAAGCGGACGCGATAGAAGATGTCCTGTCCGCCCGGCAGGTTCTCGATCAGCATCTTCGCGGTGAAGTCGCTCTCCGGCAGTGCCGCGATCGGCGGCAGTGCGCGGACATCCTTGAAGGACTCGGTCGTGGCCACCTCGACCAGCATCTGCGATGGCCGGTCAGTGCGCGCCCAGACCACGCCACCGTCGACCGTGACGTCGCCGGACTGCACGCCATGCGTAACCGCCGGCCGGTCGGCCGCGCGCGAGAGATGGGGCATCGCGATCGCGCCGAGTGCGCCGGCGCTGGTGGTGAGGAAGCGGCGGCGGGAGAATTTGATGTTCATGGCGGCTTCGCTTTTTGTCTCGTGCGCATCTCGCGTCGTCATTCCGGGACGGTCCGAACGACCGGACCCGGAATCTCGAGATTCCGGACTCGCGCTGCGCGCGCTCCGGAATGACAGCGAAAGCTATACTGAGACAGTATGACGCAGCAATAACGCGGCAAGCGTTTACGCGTTGCCGGCGGCCCTGAATTGCGCGCCTGCGCGCTGCAGGCTTTGCGGCATGGCAAACAGCACGGCCTTGCGGTCGGCGACGGCGGCGTGGAACTGGTCGAGCACGATGTTGATGGCGGTGAGCCCGCCCTCTTCGATCGCGCCGTGATCGAAGCAGCGCAGCGTGTCGCGCAGGATTTCGTCAGCCTCGGTTTGCATCTGGTCGAGCTCGTCGGTCGTCTCGCTCTTGCGCGCCGCCGCGATCAGGTCGAACAGGCGGTCGCGCAAATGGCTGTTGTTGTCGCGCTCGTCCTTCTTCAGGTAGCCCGCGAACCAGGCGCCGATCGAGCCCATCGCCGAGAGCGCCATCAGGGTCCACCAGATGTAATCGCTGTATTTGTCGAGGAAGGTCTTTTCCTCGCCGTCGACGAAGGCGGCGGCGCCCGGATGCACGGGGATCACCGCATCCTTGTCGGTGTCGGGCGTCTCGATCTTCGCCGCCATCGGGAATTCCGCCACCAGTTGCTGGCGCACGGCGAAGAGCTGGCGCGTGAATGCCGCGATGGTGGTATCGGACACCCCTTTGCGCGCCACGATGTGGTGCGAGAAGCTGATGGTCTTGACCTCGTCATCGGGGCGATCGGGCGAGCCGCCATAGGTGCCGGCGGGAATCTCCGATGCTTCGTAGACGGGATGGTTTTGCGCGATCGCGTCCGCGGAATCGATCGCGAGGAAGGTCGGCGTGCCGCTGTCCTTGGCGGAAGCCGCGATCGCATCCGACGTGATCTTGCTGTTGACGGGGCCGGCTGCGAGATAGGCATCGGCCTTCTGGGCCTTGATCGCCTCGGCGGCTTCATTGGCCGGGAACTGTATGACCTCGACCTTGGCGGGATCGACGCCGTATTGCTGGAGGATCACCTTGAGCAAATTGACGTTGGCCTGGGTTCTGCCGATCACCCCGACGCGATGGCCGGCGAGCTGCGCGATCTTGGTGATCTTCGCGCCCTTCTTCTTGCCCTTGCCGGGCACGGTCCACAGCACCACGACGTTCTTGCGCAGGGTCGCGACGGCTTGCGCGTTCTTCGGCACGTCGACGTCGCCGCGCACGATGGCGAGATCGACCTTGTTTTCCGCGAGCGCATCGGCGCTGGCGGTGGCACCGTCGGTCTGGATCGGGCGTAGCCGCACAAAGCTCTTGTGCTGCGCGAAAGCCTGCGTCAGCGCCTGCACCACCTTGAGGTCGTCGCTATTGGCCGGACCGACCGCGATCTTCAACGTCACCGGCCGCATCGCGAAATAGTATCCGCCGACGAGCGCGCCGATGATCGCAAGCACCAGCGCCAGAGACACAAGCGCCGTCTTCCGCGCCGCTGATCGCGGCGAAGGCGGGGTGGGCGCTTCGGCCAGGTCCAATCCCCCGGTCATCGATCTCCCAAACAGGCGCTTGAGGCTCAGTTTCATCTTGGC
The DNA here is from genome assembly GCF_052075965.1 of Bradyrhizobium sp. 482_C4_N1_8. Lineage (NCBI taxonomy): Bacteria > Pseudomonadati > Pseudomonadota > Alphaproteobacteria > Hyphomicrobiales > Nitrobacteraceae > Bradyrhizobium > Bradyrhizobium sp. 482_C4_N1_8. The sequence continues at coordinate 360,390 of NZ_CP197231.1, forward strand.
CGGCGATTTACACCTGCAATCATAGCAAATTTCTTGTCCCGCGGGGTTACATCTCCGTCATGGTTAGCGGATGGACGAAATCCGGTCTGAACCAGGGCCATACGCACGGTGTTAGGGTAAAGTTCCCCTGAAAATGGAGGCGATCATGGCAGAGCGGCTGACGCCGGAAGCACGCAAGCAGGCACTGGGCGCCATATCGGGCTGGACCGAGGTTCAGGGCCGCGACGCCATCGGGAAGACCTTTGTCTTCAAGGATTTCAACGAGGCGTTCGGGTTCATGACCCGCGCGGCGCTGGTTGCCGAGAAAATGGATCACCACCCCGAATGGCGCAACGTCTACAAGACGGTGGAGGTGGTGCTGTCGACCCATGACGCCGGCGGCGTCACCAAGCTCGACATCGAGCTGGCCAGGACGATGAACACGATCGCCAAGCTGACAGCTACCTGACACCTTGCGAGGATCGGCTGCATCCCCATGTTGTGATCAGCAGGAGATGCGGCCATCTGCCGCCCCTGGCTGAATGGGGAGTTTGTCGAACATGGCTGCCGAACACAGCGTCGGCTTCGAGCCGGCCGATCGGCTCGCGGAGGATCATGAGAGCGTGCGCCGCGGTTTCTGGCGCAAGCTGAAGCGTGTCGCCGCGCAATTGCCGTTCGCGGAAGACCTGCTCGCGGCCTATTACTGTGCGTTCGACCGGCAGACGCCGCGCCATGTCCAGGCGTCGCTGCTCGGAGCGATCGCCTATTTCATCCTGCCGTTCGATTTCGTCCCCGACGTGATGCCGATCCTCGGCTTCACCGATGACGCCGCCGTGCTCGCCACCGCCATCCGCATGGTCGCCAGCCACATCACGACGGAGCACCGCGAAGCCGCCCGCGCCGTGCTGAAGCGTGGGGTGGATGGTGCGGAGGCGGCGCAGTAGGCGTTGTTGGCTACACGCCGTAGCCACGCCCACCGCTGTCATTCCCCGCGACCCGGCCACGCCAAGGCTTCGCCGGGGTTGCGGTCCAGGGCAGCCGAAGCTTTAGCGTAGGTGGCAGGCGGGGAATCCGGTAGGCCGCGGCCTCTCGATTCAATCACTGACGTCACGGAGTACTGGATCGCCCGGTCAAGCCGGGCGATGACAGCGAGTGTGTGGGTGCCGCTTGCGACACCATCGGCCGCAATGCCGCTCGTTACTTCTTCTCCGCCCGCGCGTTCCCCGCGTCCCACGCCTGGAATTGCTTGAACAGCGCTTCCCTGTCTGCGTCGGACACCTTCTGGGCCGCGGGGTTCTGCTTGAGGAACGCCTCGAAGCGCTCCCGGGTCACCGGTTCGACGCCGTGCTTGTCGAGCCATTGCTGCGCCACCGGCAATCTGTTCCAGCCCGTCAGAGGTGCCGGGAGCGAGACTTCCTTCCACTTGGGATGGAAAGGCGGGTTCTGCAGGGTCGGGAATTTCGTGAAGAACGCATCCACGAACAGCGCAAGCTTACGGTAACGGTCGGTGTTGGGCGCCCAGTTGTAGGCCGCGAGCACCGCCGGCACCGCGATGGTGTCCACGTTCTCGCCTTCCTTGATCAGGTTCGGATAGTCTTTGGCGGTCAGCGTCGCCGGCAGATAGTCGCTCTGGAGCGGCTTTGCATAGTCGACCCCCGCGAGGTGGAAGCGGCCGTCATTGCTGAAGGTCGACACTGACTTGTACGGCTTGCCGCCGACCACGATGACGGCGTCGATCTCGCCGGCTTTCAGCTTCTCCATCGCGATGCGCTGCTCGACATAGACGAAGTTCGCCTTGATCCCGAGCCGTTCGAACACCGTCAGCGCGGTGACGAAGGTCCCGCCATTGGGCAGATCGACGCTGACCTTCTTGCCCTCGAGATCCTTCAGCGTCGCGACCGATTTCGGCGCGATCACCTGCATCTCTTCATTGTAGAGCTTGGTCACATAGGTGAACTGCTTCTTGATGTCCTTGGCAAAGCCCTTGCGCTCGAGATAGTCGAGCGTGTCCGCCCGCACGATGCCGAGATCGACGCCTTGCAGGAACAGAATGTCGGCGACGCTCTGCACCGAGCCGCGGCCGACGATCGGTAGCACGCGGATCTTGTTGCCGTCGTCGAGCACGGAGGCGAGGTCGGCGCCGAACTGCACGTAGGTGCCGCCGATCGTGCCGGTGATCAGCGTGACCGTATTGGCGTTCAGCGACTGCTTGGTCGAGGTCGAGCCGAACTGGAAGATGGCCTTCAGGCCGTCCGAGACCTTGGCCGGATCGTACTCGGTCTGCTCGGCGCGTGCCGCGAAGGCGCAAATCGTCATGATGGCGGCAACCGCCATTCCCAAAGCGTTACGCATAATACCCTCTGAAAAGTTCTAGTTCTGAAGCTGAGCGAGGCGCTGCCGCGCCTCCGCCGATCCGAGTGCCGCGGCCTTCTGGTACCAGTCACGCGCGACGGTCGCGTCGCCGGCGATGCTCCGCGCGTCGCTGGTGCCCAGCACGGCCGGGTCATAGGTCTGCGCCAGCAGAAACGCGGCCGTTGCATCCTGTGCATTGGCCGCGCGCTCGAGCAGCAGGCGGGCTGCAACAATATCGCCGATCCTCAACAGGCTCTTCGCGCGTGTCATCAGCCCGGCCAGCGTGTCGGCATCGAGCGTCTTGGCTAGCGTCTTGGCGGGCGGAGTGGGCGCCGGCGGCGCCGCGACGGGTGCGGGCGCAGGTATGGGTGCCTGGGCTTGCAGCGCCGTCTGATAGGCGGTCGCGATCGCTTCGCGGCTCGGCGTTGACGGTGCAGGGGGAACCTGCGTGTCGGCGCTCGCCAGCGTCGTGTTGGTCGCGCGGTCCGAATCCTTCAGCGAGCTCTGCGTCATGGCCGGCGTGTTGGCCGACGCCATGGCTTGCTCCGGCGCGATGCCCATCCAGCTAACGGCATTGGCGGGGAAGAGGCCGCGAAAGTCGGACTGATACAGTGTGACCAGAATTGCCAGGGTGGATGCCGTCAGAACGGCCGCGAGAACGCGCGGGACAATTCTGGAGCGCACCTCAATGGGCGCATATTCGCCTGGGTCCGGCGCACCGAGCGGATCGGACAGGAAGAGTGGAATTGGATCGTCCTGCGAAAGATCGGCCCGCGCGGCGCGCGCACGGATAAAGGACGCGGTCGGCGGATGTGATGTGGCTCGATCGGAGTCGAACGCCTTCGACTCCTTCGACGGGCGATGTGCCGTCGTCTCCATGGTCATGCTCCCCATTACCAACGCAACGCAGGGGCAATTCGGCTTAAGTCTTCTTGCTTTTGTCCAAAGTGTCCCGCAAATGGAACCGGTAAAACGCAGTTGGAATCAGCCCAAAAAACGACGACGGTTTGCGCGAATTAGGAAATATTTGGGTTTGATTGAGGCGGAGCGGAGGAATGCACCACGATTTTGGCGGTGATGGTTGAGGAAGGTTTTCCTAGACTCCGCTGACTTTGACCCCGGGGCATCCAGTGGGCCGCGGCGTCTCGGCTGAAATCTCTGGCGTCTCTGAAATCTGGACCGCCCGCCTCAGTACGCAATTGCGCAGAAGGCGGGCGACGACGGTCGCATATGTGGCGAGTGCGTGTGGCAGGCAAGCGCTGCGGCTCACACCATCACGGATGCAGGATCACCTTGCCCATGGCCTGGCGTCCCGCCAGAACCTTCAGTGCGTCGGCGGTTTGTGCCAGCGGGAAGGTGCGGTCGACATGCGAGGAAATCTTTCCTTCCGCGGTCCACTTCACGAGCTTCTCGAGATTGGCGCGGTTCTTGGCCGGGTTGAGCCGGGTCCATGCACCCCAGAACACGCCGCGGATGTCGCAGCCCTTCAGTAGCGCGAGGTTCAGCGGCATCTTCGGAATGTCGCCGGCGGCAAAACCGATCACCAGGAAGCGGCCTTCCCAGGCGATCGAGCGCAGTGCCTGCTCGGCATAGGCGCCACCAACCGGATCGAAGATGATGTCGACGCCCTTGCCGCCGGTGAGCTTGCGCAGGCCCTCTTTCAAATCTTCCTTGCCGTAGTTGAGCGTCAGCTCGGCGCCATGCGCTTTCGCGAATTCGAGCTTCTCGTCCGACGAGGCACAGGCGATCACCTTCAGGCCCATCAGCTTGCCGAGCTCGCAGGCAGCCAAGCCGGTGCCGCCGGCTGCTCCCAGCACCGCGAGCGTCTCGCCCGGCTTCGGGCTCGCGCGGTCTTCCAGCGCATGCAGCGCGGTGCCGTAGATGATGATGATGCCGGCCGCGCGGTCATAGTCGAGATTGTCGGGAATCTTCACGATCGATGCCGCCGGCAGCGCGATCTTTTCGCGCGCGCCGTTGTGGCCGCAGGACGCAACGACGCGATCGCCGACCTTCAGATCAGTCACGCCGGGACCGATGCTCTCGATCACGCCGGCGACTTCGGCGGCGGGCGAGAACGGGAACGGCGGCTTGATCTGGTACTTGCCCTGAATCATCAGGATGTCGAAGAAGTTCAGCGCCGCCGCCTTGATCGCGATCACCGCTTCGCCGGGACCTGCCACCGGATCCGGCACGTCGGCAAGCACGAGATCATCGGGCTGGCAATATTGCGAGCAGAGGATGGCTTTCATGGCGGCACCTTCTTGAGAATACTGGGCGTTTCGAGGCGGAATTATAGTTGGTCCGTTTCTGCCGGATTTAGTGCGGTCCGACAATCCGGTTTCTTTGTCTAGCGCAGCGTGAAGGCCTATCCTCGCGTCATTGCGAGCGCAGCGACGCAATCCAGAATCCGTCCTGCGGAAATAGTCTGGATTGCTTCGCTGCGCTCGCAATGACGAAGTAAGAAGAAAAAGAAGGATTCAAACGATGTTTGAAACGGGTCTGCTCAGGGATAAGCGCATCCTCGTCACCGGCGGCGGCTCCGGCCTTGGCGCCGCGATGGGACGTCGCTTTCTCGCGCTTGGCGCCGAGCTCGTGATCTGCGGCCGCAAGCTCGACCGGCTGGAAGCGACGGCGAGCGAGATGCGCGCGCAGACCGGCGGCAAGGTCACCACGATCGCCTGCGATGTCCGTGACGGTGGCGCCGTCGAGAGCATGATGGACGCGATCTGGCGCGAGGCGCCACTCGATATTCTCGTCAACAACGCTGCCGCAACCTTCATCGCGCAGAGCGAGCATCTGTCGTTTCGCGCCGCGGACGCGATCCTCGCGCCGACGCTGCATGGCGCGATGTATTGCACGCTCGCCGCCGGCAAGCGCTGGATCGACGGCAAGCATGGCGGTGTCGTGCTCTCGATCCTCTCGACCTCGACCATCACCGGCCGCGCCTTCACGGTTCCCTCGGCGATGGCGAAGTCGGCGGTGCTGGCGATGACCAGGAGTCTCGCGGTCGAGTGGGGCCCGAAGGGCATCCGTACCGTCGCGATCGCCCCGGGCCCGTTCCCGACCGCTGGCGCCTCGGGGCAACTCCGTCCTGAGGGCCGCGACGAAGGCTGGACCGCCCGGAACCCGATGGGGCGTACCGGCGAGCACAGTGAGCTCGCCGACCTCGCCAGCTTCCTGGTCTCGGACCGTGCCGGTTACATCAATGGCGAGATGGTCGTGATCGACGGTGGCGCGCATTTGCGCAGCTCGGGCGCCGAGGATTTGTTGCGCTGGACCGACGCGCAATGGGCCGAGCAGCGGGCTGCGCGATCCAAAGGCTAAGCCGCTAACTGCCTTCCCAAATTGGACTTTCCCGGTTATCCCTGCCGGGGGACAAAGCGCGGCCGGGCCATCTTCCAGTCACAATATTGAGGGAACCACTCCAGCATGTGGCGGGTGCTGATTTTAGCCTTGATGACGGGCGTTATGGCCGTGGGAATCACCGATTCCGCGCGGGCGCAGACGGCGCAACCGGCGCCCAAAGCCGCGCCAAAGGCGGCTGCACCGGCGGCCAATCCGGCTGCAAAGACAGTAGCAAAGCCCGAGAGCAAGCCGGTGGCTCCAGCCACCGCAGTTGCGGGCGGCGCGGAGCCGACCCTGATCGGCCAGTTCGGCACCTGGGGCGCCTATTCGGCCACACCGAACGGCAAGAAGGTCTGCTTCGCGCTGGCCAAGCCGTCGTCGTCGAAGACCAACCCGCCGAACCGCCCGCGCGATCCCGCCTATGCCTTCGTTTCGACCCGGCCGGCGGAAAAGGTGAACAACGAAGTCTCGGTCATGATCGGCTATGCGCTGAAGCCGGGCTCGGAATCCTCGGTCGAGGTCGGCGGCGCCGCTTTCGCGATGTACACGCAGGGCGACGGCCTCTGGATCAAGAACGCGGCCGAGGAAGAGCGGATGGTCGAGGCCATGCGCAAATCCGCCGATCTTGTGGTCAAGGGCGTCTCGGCCAAGGGAACGGAGACAACCGATACCTTCTCGTTGAAGGGCCTCGCCCAGGCGCTGGACCGGATTTCCCAGGATTGCAGGCGGTAAACCAGCCGCGTTAAGGCTGCGGTCGGTATCACGGTCGCAATCGGCGGTTCCGGTTGCTATATTGGGGTATCCCAAAGGTGCAGCCGACATGGCCGGGCTAAAGCGCGAAGCGCGTCTTCGCACCAGATGTCCCGGCCATCCACGCGCTAGCAACGGGCGGAATAGAACGTGGATGCCCGGGACAAGCCCGGGCATGACGAGAGATATCAGGCAACCAATGCAACCGACGACCGAGCCGCACAACGCAATACTGGTGGAGAAGACTCCGCTCGAAACCTATGTGCCGCCGGCCAGGCCCTCGCTGATCGGCCTGTCGCGCAGCGAGCTTGCCGACCGCCTCGGCGAGATCGGCGTCGCGCCCGCGCAGCGCAAGATGCGCGTCCAGCAGCTGTGGCACTGGCTCTATTTCCGCGGCGCCCAAAGCTTCGACGATATGACGTCGATCTCGAAGGGCATTCGCGGCGAGCTCGCGCAGCACTTCACCGTCGACCGTCCCGAAGTCGTGGCCGAGCAGATCTCGAACGACGGCACCCGCAAATGGCTGCTGCGGCTGCCGAGCGGCGACAACGTCGAGCGCGCGCATGAAGTCGAGTGCGTCTACATTCCCGAGACCGATCGCGGCACGCTTTGCGTCTCCTCCCAGGTCGGCTGCACGCTGAACTGCTCCTTCTGTCACACCGGCACGCAGCGGCTGGTGCGCAATCTCACCGCCGGCGAGATCGTCGGACAGGTGATGGTCGCACGCGACCGCCTCAATGACTGGGCCGATCGCGAAGACGGCACGCGCCGCGTCACCAACATCGTGATGATGGGCATGGGCGAGCCGCTCTACAATTTCGACGCGGTGCGCGATGCGTTGCTGATCGTCGGCGACAATGAAGGCATCGGCATCTCCCGTCGCCGCATCACGCTGTCGACCTCGGGCGTGGTGCCGAACATCGTGCGCGCGGGCGACGAGATCGGCGTCATGCTCGCGATCTCGCTGCATGCGGTGCGCGACGAGCTGCGCAACGAGCTGGTGCCGCTCAACCGCAAATATCCGATCAAGGAGCTACTGCAGGCCTGCCGCGACTATCCCGGCGCCTCGAACGCACGCCGCATCACCTTCGAATATGTGATGCTCAAGGGCGTCAACGATTCGCTCGACGATGCGAAGCTGCTGGTGAAGCTGCTCAAGGGCATTCACGCCAAGATCAACCTGATCCCTTTCAATCCCTGGCCCGGCACGGCCTATGAATGCTCGGACTGGGACCAGATCGAGAAATTCTCCGAATACATTTTTAATGCCGGCTATTCTTCGCCGGTGCGCACCCCGCGCGGCCGCGACATCCTCGCCGCCTGCGGCCAGCTCAAGTCGGAGACCGAGAAGCTCTCGGCCCGCGAACGTCAGGCGCTCCGCGCCATGGCGATGACGGATTGATAGTTCATGCCTTCGCTCTCGCATCCTCGTCATTGCGAGCGCAGCGAAGCAATCCAGAATCTTTCCGTTGAGACAGTCTGGATTGCTTCGTCGTGGAGCCTGTCATCCGGCCCGCCGAAGGCGGGACCGGGTGGCTCCTCGCAATGACGGCGGAATTGGCATTTCTGTCATGTCCCTGATCGGCCGCCTCATCGTCATCTTCATCGGCTTCCTCGCCGCCTGCTTCGTCGGCGGCATGATCGTCGTCGTCGCGCTGTTGTTTCCGGAGTTTGCCGATCTCGGCGCCGGTCCGGTCGACCAGGGCGCGATCGACATTCTGCTCGGCTTCGGCTTCATCTTCGTCTCGGGCTTTGCGCTGGTTCCGGCGGCGGTGATCGTCGCGATCACCGAAGCGCTCTATATCCGCAGCGCGCTCGCTTATGCCGTGGGTGGCGGCGTAGTTGGCCTAGCCTGCTATCTCGGCCTCATCCCCTTCCACTCCGATACACTCCAGTTCGAAGGCATCGTGCGGCGGCATCTGGAGATCATGACAGGCGCGGGCATCGTCTCCGGCGTGGTCTACTGGCTGATTGCCGGCCGCAATGCCGGCGCCTGGCGCAATCCGCCGCCCCCGCACAAGCCGCCTCCGCCGCTGCCGTCGAATTCGCGGCCGGATGCGCGATGAGTCGCGCCGCTTCCGGGGTTTTCATCTCCTCCCCACTCCGCTAAACCGCGCGCCATGAACCGGACTGGACTCTTCATCGCCCTGGCGCTGTGGCTTGTGATCGGCGTCGTTTTCGGCCTCTATCCCGAGCTCGATCTCAAGCTCGCCGCGCTGTTCTTCGACCCCGAGACGAAGACGTTTCCGCTCAAGCTGAATGAGTGGGCGGGCGTCGCGCGCGACGCCGCCATGTGGGTCGCCTGGGCATTCGTGCTGCCGCCGCTGGTCGCGCTTGTGGTCAAGATGATCCGACCCGACCGGCCGCTGATGGTATCGGGGCGCGCGATCGTATTCCTGCTGGTCACCATCATCATGTCGGCAGGCATCCTCACCAATCTCACCTTCAAGACCTATTGGGGACGGCCGCGTCCGGTGGTGGTGACTGAGTTTGCCGGCGACCAGCAATTCGTGCCGTGGTGGGATCCGCGCGGCGATTGCGCGCGCAACTGCTCGTTCTTCTCGGGCGAGGGCGCGACCGCGTTCTGGACGCTGGCGCCGGCTGCGCTGGCGCCGCCGGCATGGCGGCCGCTCGCCTATGCCGGTGCGGTTATGTTCGGCATGGTCACCAGCGGGCTGCGGATGGCCTTCGGCGGCCACTTCTTCACGGACGTCTCGATCGCCGGCCTCGTCACCTTCGTCGTGATCTGGTTCGCCTACGCGCTGATTTACCGCTGGCCGCGGACCCGGTTCTCGGACGAGGCGGTCGATGCCGCCCTGACCCGGCTGAACATGCCCGCCTACCGGCTCCGCCAGCGCCTGTTCGGCCGCAAGACAGGCCCCGAGCCGTCGATTTGAGCCATTAAATGCGTGCCGAGGCGCGCGAAATTTGATATTCGCGCGGTCAACCCACGAACGCCATCCGCCCCTTGAGACCCGATTGGAAGCCCCATGACCACGATCCTGAAAAGCCTGCCCAAGGGTGAGAAAGTCGGCATCGCTTTTTCGGGCGGTCTCGATACCAGCGCGGCGCTGCTCTGGATGAAGCAGAAGGGCGCGCGCTGCTACGCCTACACGGCCAATCTCGGCCAGCCCGATGAAGCCGACTACAACGAGATCCCGCGCAAGGCCGAGGCGTTCGGCGCCGAGAAGGCGGTGCTCGTCGATTGCCGCACGCAGCTCGTCCACGAGGGCATCGCCGCGATCCAGTCGGGCGCCTTCCACATCTCGACCGGCGGCATCACCTATTTCAACACTACGCCGCTCGGGCGCGCCGTCACCGGCACGATGCTGGTCGCGGCGATGAAGGAAGACGGCGTCAACATCTGGGGCGACGGCTCGACCTTCAAGGGCAACGACATCGAGCGTTTCTATCGCTACGGCCTGCTGACCAATCCATCCTTGCGCATCTACAAGCCCTGGCTCGACCAGCAGTTCATCGACGAGCTCGGCGGCCGCGCCGAAATGTCGGCGTTCATGACCGCGCAGGGCTTTGCCTACAAGATGAGCGCGGAGAAGGCGTACTCGACCGACAGCAACCTGCTCGGCGCCACGCACGAAGCGAAGGATCTCGAAAGCCTCGACAGCGGCATCAAGATCGTCAACCCCATCATGGGCGTGCCGTTCTGGCGTGACGACTGCAACGTCAAGGCCGAGAAGGTCGTGGTGCGTTTCGAGGAAGGCCAGCCCACGGCGCTGAACGGCCAGACCTTCAGCGACCCCGTCGCGTTGTTCCTCGAAGCCAATGCGATCGGCGGCCGCCACGGACTCGGCATGAGCGACCAGATCGAGAACCGCATCATCGAGGCGAAGAGCCGCGGCATCTACGAGGCGCCCGGCATGGCGCTGCTGCACATCGCCTATGAGCGCCTCGTCACCGGCATCCACAACGAGGACACCATCGAGCAGTACCGCATCAGCGGCATGCGCTTGGGACGCCTGCTGTATCAGGGTCGCTGGTTCGATTCGCAGGCCCTGATGCTGCGCGAGACCGCGCAGCGCTGGGTCGCACGCGCCGTCACCGGCGAGGTGACGCTGGAGCTGCGCCGCGGCAACGACTATTCGATCCTCAACACCGAGAGCCCGAACCTCACTTATGCGCCGGAACGGCTCAGCATGGAGAAGGTCGAAGACGCCGCATTCACGCCGGCCGATCGCATCGGCCAGCTCACCATGCGCAACCTCGACATCGCTGACACGCGCACCAAGCTGAAGCTCTACACGGATACCGGCCTGCTGTCGGGCAGCGAAGGCTCGCAGATCTTCAAGCTCGAGAGCGACAAGGGTTGATCTTGTAGCCCGGATGGAGCGAAGCGAAATCCGGGGCCTCTCGTCCAGCCGCTAGATTCCCGGATTGCGCTTCGCTCCATCCGGGCTACGCGCTTAATGACGATGTCATGCGCGACCGCTAGGGTTCCGCTCCTGTTGTGAACGGGATTGCGGAGCATCGAGCATGGTCAAGGGATCGGCACTCGCCTCACTCATCGTCCTCTGTTGGACAACGTCGCTGTCGGCGCAGACGATCTATCCGATCGATCGTGCCGAGATCCTGGCTGGCGCCCGGTTCGACTTCAAGGTCGAGTTTCCCGGGCCGGTCGATCCGGCCAGGCTGAAGGTGACCGTGAACGGCGCGGACTATGCTGCCGCGTTCGGACGTAGCGGGACCTTCATCGATCGCGAGGACGGCAAGGACCAGTCGGCGCTGATTTTGCGCGACGTCACGCTGGCCAAGCCCGGCACCGTCACGGTGGATGTCAGCGATGGCACGCAGCAGCGCAGCATCGCATGGACGGTTTACGACACCGGTCCGCGCAAGGCGAAGAACGTCATCCTGTTTATCGGCGACGGCATGTCGCCAGCGCATCGGGTCGCAGCGCGAATCCTGTCCAAGGGGATTGCGGAAGGCAAGAGCCGCGGCAAGCTCGCAATCGACGACATGCCCCATATGGCGCTGGTGGCGACCGCGGGCTCGGACTCGATCATCACGGACTCCGCGAACTCGGCCAGCGCCTATGCGACCGGCCACAAGAGCGCCGTCAACGCCCTGGGCGTCTATGCGGACCGCACCGCAAGTCCGTTCGACGATCCCCGCGTCGAAACCATCACGAGTCTTGCCAGGCGGAGGCACGGCATGGCGATCGGTGTCGTCACCAACACCGAGATCGAAGACGCAACACCGGCCGCGATGGTCGCGCACACCCGCCGGCGCGCCGCCTATGACGAGATCGTCGAGCAGTTCTTCGCGGCGAAGCCGGATGTGCTGATGGGCGGCGGCAGCGCGAATTTTCTGCCGAAATCCGCGGCCGGCTCCAAACGCAAGGACGAAGCCGACTACATCGCGAAATTTCGCGAAGCAGGCTATCAGGTCGCGACGACCGCGAGCGAGCTCGGCGCTTCTGCCGCAAAGCCGGAGACAAGCAAGCTGCTCGGCCTGTTCGCGACCGGCAACATGGATGGCGTGCTCGACCGCAAATTCCTCAAGGGCGGCGGCGTGAAGAAATTTCCCGAGCAACCTGATTTGACCGAGCAGGTGCGGGCGGCGCTGAACATGCTCTCGAAGAACGAGACCGGCTTCTTCCTGATGGTCGAATCCGGACTGATCGACAAATATGCGCATGTCCTCGACATGGAGCGCGCCGTCTACGATACGATCATGCTCGACAACGCAGTGCGCCAGACGCGCGAATGGGCACGGGCGCGCGGCGACGACACCCTCATCCTGGTGCTGGCGGACCACAATCATCCCAACAGCCTTGTCGGCACAGTGAATGACGACATGGGCACCACGCCCAACGTGCCGCTGCGCGAGCGTGTCGGCGTCTACGAGCAGGCTGGATTTCCCAATTATCCGGCGCCGGATGCCGAGGGCTATCCGTCACGCGTCGATGTGAGCCGCCGGCTCGCCATCTTCTCGGCCAGCCTGCCGGATCACTACGAGACGTTCCGCCCGAAGCTCGACAATCCCAACGAGCCGACCGTCAAGGCCGGTGACGACGGGACCTTCAAGGCCAACGACAAATACAAGGACGTCCCCGGCGCGGTGCTGCGCCCGGGCAATCTGTCGGCGATGATCGGCGCCAGCGTGCATTCGGGCGAGGACGTCATCCTGACGGCGACCGGGCCGGGCAGCGAGCGCGTGCACGGCTCGATGGACAACACCGAGGTGTTTCGCGTGATGGTCGATGCGCTTGGGCTCGCCGCAGGGCAGTAGGAGCAGTCGCGTACCGCGCGACATTATGCGGCACCATCTCGCATGAGACCGGAAGGAGGTTGAAACGACCGAATGAGTGGGGCCTCGCAGCGACGGAGCGACCAATGGCGAAGTACAGAGACAATCTGCCTCAGCGCCGCGGCGGTATCTTCCTGACCGACGGCGGCATGGAGACGACCCTGATCTTTCACAAAGGTCTGGAGCTTCCTCACTTTGCTGCCTTCGTGTTGCTCGAGAGCGAGGCCGGCCGCTCGCATCTGAGGCAGTATTACGAGGCCTATCTTGCGATCGCGCGTCAGCATGGGCTCGGCTTCGTGCTCGACAGTCCGACCTGGCGCGCCAATCCTGATTGGGGTGTCAAGCTCGGCTACGATATGGACGCGCTCACGGCGATCAACGTGCGGGCAATTCTTTTTCTCGAGGAATTGCGCGGCACATGGGAGACCTCCGGCCTGCCCTGTGTGATCAACGGTGCGATCGGTCCGCGGGGCGACGGCTACAAGGCCGGCAACATGGATGCGACGGAGGCGATGGACTATCATTCGTCCCAGATCGCCTCCTTCGCCGAGGCCGGCGCCGACATGGTGACCGCGTTCACGCTGAACAGCGTCAATGAAGCCATCGGCGTGGTGCGTGCTGCAAAGATGCACGCGATCCCGGTTGCCATCTCCTTCACGGTCGAAACTGACGGTTGCCTGGTCAGGGGAGAGACCCTGCGGGAGGCGATCGAAGTCGTCGATCGTGCAACGGAAAGCGCCTGCGAATATTTCCTGATCAACTGCGCTCATCCGACCCACTTCGAGAGTGCCCTCCAAGCCGGCGAGCCATGGGTCGAACGCATTCATGGCGTCAGGGCCAATGCGTCGGCCAAGAGCCATGCCGAGCTCGATGAGTCCGAGGTGCTCGACAGCGGCGATCCCGCCGATCTCGGCCGCCGTTATGTGGCGCTCAGGCGGGCATTCCCGCGCATGCAACTGCTCGGCGGCTGCTGCGGTACCGATCACAGGCATGCCGCAGCCATCTGCGCTGCCTGCGTGCCGCTTCAGGCAGCGGGCGCCTGATCCAAACAAAAATGGCCGGGATTGCTCCCGGCCATTTTGCATTTGTGCTTCGCCTCAGCGCGGCGGCGCGGTGCCGGGCGGGGGCGGCGGCAGCGAGGCCTGGCCACCGTTGAGCAGCGGCGTGATGTTGCGGACGGTGACGCGCCGGTTGATCAGGCTCGGTCCTTGCGTCTGCTCCTTCAGATACTGCTCGCCATAGCCCTGCGAGGTCAGGTTCTCGGCGGGCACCCCGAACTGCTGGGTCAGCAATTCGGCCGCGGACTGCGCACGGCGATCCGACAATGACAGATTGTCGACCTCGTTGCCGACCGCGTCGGTGTGTCCCTCGATCAGGAACACCGCACGCGGGTTGCGCTGGATCGCACGGTTGAGACCGTCGGCGATCCCCTGCAGCCGGGCCGCCTGGTCCGGCGGGATGGTCCACGAGCCCGTCTCGAAGGTGATCGTGTTGACGTCGATGCTCGGCATCTGCATGCGAACATTGGGGCTGTAGCGGATCTCGTCGAGCGTGTAACGCCGATCGATCCGCTGTACCGGCGGTGCCTCCATGGTCTGGTAGATCACGTCCGGCGATGCTTCCTCGGCGTCGACGATGTAGCGATCGTAGGGAATGTTCACGACCGGCGGCGGCGCATCGACATAGAAGCCGCCGACCGACCGCGGATCGCGGTAGCTGTTGTCGATGATGATGATCTCGCGCCCGCCGGGGTCCCTGCGGATTCGCCGCAGCAACGAACCGTCGGGACCGACCACGGTGATGACCTCGCTGCCATCAGGACGGATCACGACCGTGCGGGTCTCGCCGCCGACGGTGTCGGTGCGGATGTCGCGGGCGCCATAGCGGAAGCGATAGAGGTCGTTGCCGCGGACGTAGGCCTGTCCGCCCGGATCGCGGATGATGATGCGATCCGGTTCGGTGTAGACGGTGCGGCCGCCTTCGATGGCCTCGCGTCGCTGGTTGTGCAGGTCGGCAATGGTGGCTCCGATCACGGCGCCGGCCACCACGCCCGCACCGATCGCGAGCGGTGTCAGGTCACGCTGCGGCGGGCGCGGCGGAGGTGGCAGCGGTGCGACGACTGTCGGCCTGGCCTGGAAGGCAGGCGTAACCGTCGGCGGAGCGAATTGCGCCCGGTTGGGCGGCGGCGTTGCGGCCGCCGAGCCTGGGACTGTGCTCGGCGCAGCGGCACCGGCGGGCGCCGCGGGCCGCGGCGGGAGGCCGCCGGCCTGGGGCGGCGCAGCCGGAGTTCCGGCTGCGGGCGCGCCCGCGGGAGGCGTTCCGCCCTGTTGACCAGGGGTCGGCGTCGCCGCTGGAGCTGTGCCGGGGGCGGGCGTCGGTCCTGCACCGGGACGGCCCGGCAGCGGCGTCGGAGCGCCACCGGGGGCCGGCGTGGCCGTTGGAGCGGGCGCGGCACCGGGGGCCGGTGTCGGTGATCCTGCAGCCGGAGGCGTGCCGGGACGTCCGCCGGGCGGCGGGGTGCCCGGGCGTCCAGTCGGCGGTGCGCCGGGCGTGGCGCCCGGTGCCGGCGTTGCCGTCGGAGCAGGTGTTGCCGTCGGAGCAGGCGTGGCGGTCGGTGCAGCCGCGCCAGGGCGGGCCGCAGGCGCGGCCGGTGAAGGCGACGGCGTAGCCGCAGGTGCCGGCGCCGGACGTGCGGGTGCTGCTGCGGGCGGCGTTGCTGCTGCCGGCGGAGTCGGAGCGGGACGCGCGGCAGGCGGAGCTGCGGCGGGAGGCGGCGTCGGCGTGTGCTGCTGCGCGGCCGGGGGCGGCGGAGTTGGCGCAGGCGCATGCTGCTGGGGTGCCGCAGCCGGAGGCGGCGACGGCTGCTTGGGAGCTGCCGGCGGTGGGGGTGGCGGCGGAGGCGGAGGTGTCGGACGTGCCGCAGGCGGAGGAGGCGGTGGTGGGGTCGGGCGCGATGGCGCGGCAGCCGGCGGCGGCGGAGCGGGAGGATGCGGAGGTGCAGCTGCGGGCGGCGGCGCCGTGGGGCGCGCAGGAGCTGCAGGCGGTGCCGCGGCAGGAGGAGGTGGTGCGGCAGGACGTGCGCCAGGCGGCGGTCCCTTCGGCGCTTCCTTCGGAGGCTGCTTCGATTTGTCGGTCTCTGGTGGTTGTGTCTGCGCTTGCGCGACCACGAGCGGCGGCGCGCTTTGCGCATGCGATGCGGAGCTTGCGAATTGCATCGCGGTCAGAGCCGTCGTTGCAAGCAGCACGAAACGAAGGTTGGTCATGATGGTGAACTTCCCCGGAAGGTTCTTTGACGAAGTGTCGGGATGAACAGCTACGCGTTAGGCCGGAATGTGGCGGGCGAAGAGGTCGCGGGCCGATTTATTTCTGCACGCAAATCACCTCACTATGGTGACGTTCATTGCGCATTCAGACGCAGGTTGCAATTGCCTCACATGTGATGCTTCGCCTCACATGTGATCGCGCAGCGAACTTGCATCCGTCGCGGGATTCGGCGTGAGCGGTCCGTTCTGTCCGCGCGATGGAATCTCTTCCGGCACGTGGCCCGGCAATTCGTCGGGCCGCGGTGATTCGCCGGGCTCGCGCACGGGCGGCGCGATTTCAGGCTGCGGATTGCCCGGCGGAATTCCAGGCGGCGGCTCGGTGGGCGTGCCGGGCGTCGACGGTGGAATCTCGGGCGGTTCGATCGGCATCACATCATCGAGGTCAGTTGTCTGGAGAATGACAACGATGATGCCGCGCCGATGTTCCTTGTCGTGTCGTGCCTGAACGCGCGCTATTCCGGCGCGTGGCAGACGGCCTCGATGTTGTGTCCGTCAGGGTCGAGCACGAACGCGCCGTAATAGTTCGCATGATAATGCGGGCGGATGCCGGGTGCGCCGTTGTCGCGGCCGCCGGCGGCAATCGCCGCCTTGTAGAAGGCGGCGACCGTGGCGCGATCCTTGGCGAGAATCGCGATATGCACCGGCTTGTTCATCGCGCCTTCCGCACCGAACCAGAGGTCCGGCTTGCCGTTGGCGCCGAAGCCTGCCGCCGCAGCGTGGCCAGTCTGCTCCGCCGTTACCTCCATGATCAGGCTGTAATCGAGTGGTGCCAGCGCCTTGGCGTAGAACGCTTTCGCGCGCTCATAGTCGGAGACCGAAAAACCCAGATGGTCGATCATCGCAAATCTCCCTTGCTCACGGCTAGCGCGACAGGAACGTATTGCTCCGTGTCTTGCGCGCGATCGCAAAGCCGCGCGCGACCATGTCAGCGATACAATCCTGCTGCCATTCGTTTTGTGACAGATGCTCGATCACCACCGCGCGCGGCCACAGCGATTGCGGCGCGTCGCGGAAGAAGCCGATCAGCACGCGGTCCTCGAACCCCTCGACGTCGATCTTGAGCGAATCGACTTGGCCGACGCCGGCCTCGTCCAGAATGCGTGTCAGCCGCAGCGACGGCACCTTGATGGCCTCCGCGCTGGCCGTGCCGGTGACGACGTGCGTGGCGCCGAGATTGCCGCCGCCGCTCTCGATCATGAGCTCGCCGTCGCTGTCACCGGCGGCAGCCTGCACCAGGCGCACCTGCGTCGTCTTCGACGCGGCGTGGTTGAACGAGAGCCGTCCAAACGTCATCGGATGCGGTTCGATCGCGACCACCTTGCCATTGGTGCCGACCTGCTGCGCCATCACCAGGGCAAAGGTGCCGACATTGGCGCCGACGTCGACGAACACGCCGCCTGCCGGGGTGTGTCGGCGCAGGAAGTCGAGCTCGTCGAGATTGTAGTCGGGATTGAACAGCGCGCCGCGCTCGGTCGCGCTGCCCTGGTGATAGAAGCGGAACGAGGCGCCCTGGTACTGCACATCGATCGGCCCGCCGCGTATCAGGTTGACCAGCCGCGACATCCACGGGCGGAACGCACCGCGCTTCAGCCCCGACTGTTGCGCAAGGCGGATGATCGCAGCCTGTGCCGCGTTCGGCGCAAACGCGCCAAACGGCGCGGACGAAGGGGCGTTGTCGGGCGTCAAGCAGGTGGTCCTCGTTGCAGGCGGCGCATGCATAGCCGGTTTTGATGAGGACTCCAATGTTGCGGGAAAAGAATGTAGCCCGGATGGAGCGCAGCGAAATCCGGGGTTCTCGCCGCTCTGATGGACCGTCCCGGATTGCGCTTCGCTCCATCCGGGCTACGGACCTCACGCCGCCTTTTTTGGCGCGGCCTTGCGCTGCCTCAGGAATCGCCCGAGCAGCTTGCGCTTGCCCTTGCGCGGGATCAGGTCGATATCGCTGACGAGCTTGGCGCCGCCCTTGCGGCGTTCCAGCACGATCTTGCGGCTGTGGAAGGCTTCCAGTTCGACGCGATGGGCGACGCTGACGATGGTCGCCTTCGGCAGCTCGTCGGTGACCATCTGCATCATCTTGTCCTGGCTCTTCTCGTCGAGCGCGGAGGTCGCTTCATCGAGCACGACGATGTCGGGATTGTGCAGCAGCAGCCGCGCGAAGGCGAGGCGCTGCTTCTCGCCGCCTGACAACGTCTGATCCCACGGTCCCTCTTCCTCGATCTTCTCCTTGAGGTGGTCGAGGCCGACCTTGTGCAGGGCTTCGCCGATCTCCTCCACGGTCCAGTCGTCCTCGGCGCCGGGATAGGCGACGGCGCGGCGCAGGCTGCCGGACGGCACGTAAGGCCGCTGCGGCAGCATGAACAGGCGCCGGTCGGGATGGAAATTGACGCTGCCGCCGCCCCATGGCCAGAGCCCCGCGATGGCGCGCACCAGCGTGCTCTTGCCGGTGCCGGATTCGCCCGCGACCAGCAGCCGCTCGCCCGGCTCGATCACCACCTCGGTCTCGCCGACCACGGCCGTGCCGTCGTCGAGCGTGACGGAGAGATCCTTCATCTCCAGCATGGCGTCGTTGCTGGTCTCGCCGCGCTTGATGCGGCCGAGGCCGTCGCCCTGCTCGGCGCGCTCGAGGCCGTCGAGCGACATCATCAGCGAGGCGATGCGCCGGGCGCAGGCGTTCCAGTCGGCGAGCCTGGGATAATTGTCGACCAGCCAGCCGAACGCGCTCTGCACGATGGTGAAGGCGGAGGCCGCCTGCATCACCTGTCCGAGCGTCATGCTGCCGTCGAGGAATTTTGGCGCGCAGAGCAGGAGAGGGACCACGGGAGCGACAAGGCTCGAGCCTTGCGAGACCAGCGTTGTGCGCATGTGCTGGCCGGCCAAACGCGCCCACTGCCGCAGCACGTTGGTGAAATTGCGGTCGATGCCGCCGCGCTCCTCCTCCTCGCCGCCGAGCAGCGCGATGCTCTCGCCGTTCTCGCGCACGCGCGTCAGCGTGTAGCGGAAATCCGCCTCGGCCTGGTTCTTGTCCTCGGAGACCTGCACGAAGCGCCGGCCGATCACCAGGATCGAACCGGAGGCGATCGCGGCGTAAAGGATCGCGGCGATGACGAGGAAGCCGGGGATGGTGATGGCGGAGCCGCCGAGCGTGACCGTGAGCGCGCCGCCGATGGTCCAGAGCACGATGATGAAGGTCGCAGCCGACAACAGCGCCGACGTGACGCCGGCGAGGAAATCGACCGGGGAATCGGTCGCCACGCGCAGATCCTCGGCGATCCGGTATTCTGGATTCTTGTGGTCGCCGCCGACCAGGTTGAGCTGATAATAGCGCCCGTTGGCCAGCCAACGCGTCAGCACGCTTGCCGTGAGCCAGGCGCGCCAGCGGCGCTGAATGCCCATGCGCGCGAACACCTGCGCGACGCCGAGCACGATGCTGCCGATCGCGAGCGGGAAGAACACCGCGGTGAGATGGAAGACGGTGGTCGCCTCGCGCTTCTCGATGGCGTCGAAGATCGCGCGATTCCAGACATTGATGCCGTATTGAAAGCCGACGGTGAGGACGATCAGCACGACGAGGCCGATCGAATAGAGCCACGCCAGCCGGTCGCCGTTGCGGCCCCAGAAGCCGCGTGCGCTGATCCAGAAGCGCGTCAGCAGATAGTCCTTGCGAACCTGCTCGGCCTCCTCGGGCGAGAGTGCGGGATCGGGCTCAATAACCTCCGGCGGCGGCGGCGTGACCTCGTCGCCGTTCTCGCCCTTGATCTCGACAATGGGGGGCTTCCTGCCCTGTTCGCGCTTTGCGGCCGGCTTGTGCATGAGCGGATAACGCGAACCAAATCAATCGGTTCCCGTTGGTTCCGTGCCGCCCTCACTCGGCGGCGCCGTCGCGGACCGGCCGGAGCCTCGCGGCCCGATGGAGAACCCGCGACAATTCCTCGATCGAATAGGGCTTTTGCACGAGATCGAAGCCGGCGGCGCCATCTTGTGACAGGGCCTGACTGTAGCCCGTGGTCAGCACGATCGGCACGCGGATGCCGCGCTCGCGGATCGCTTGCGCCAGATCGAGCCCGGTCATCCCGGGCATCACCACGTCGGAGAACACGACGTCGAAGCGATCTGTGTCCACGGTGAGCTCGGCAAGTGCGTCGGTGGCGTTGTCCACCAAAGTGATGCTGTAACCGAGCTCGGTGAGACCGTCGGCAGCGAAATTGGCGAGCTCGATATTGTCCTCGACCAACAGCACCGACATGCCGCTGCCGGCCACCGCCGGCGCGGTGTTGGGCGCCTGCCGCTGCGGCAGCAGGTCCGCCGGCACGCGCGGCAGATAGAGTGAGAAGGTGCTGCCCTGGCCGACCTCGCTCTCGACGGTCACCTCGCCGCCGGATTGGCGGGCGAAGCCGAACACCTGCGACAGGCCGAGACCGGTGCCCTGGCCGACCTGCTTGGTGGTGAAGAACGGCTCGAAGATGCGGCCCAATCGTGCGGCGGGAATGCCGATGCCGGTGTCGCTGACGGCGACACTGACGAAGCCATCGTTGCCTGCAAGATCATGGCTGCCCGAGACGTGCACCAATGTATCGGGTACGGTCGCCGCCGCCTGCACGGCGAAGGTGATCCTGCCTTTGCCCTGCATGGCGTCGCGCGCATTGGTCGCCATGTTGATCAGAGCCGTCTCGAACTGGCCGGCATCGGCCTTGACGAGGCAGGACTCGGTCGGCAGCCGGATTCCGATCTCGATCGCCGGCCCGAGCAGCGTGGCGAGCATGTCGTGCAGCGACTGCATCCGCTCCCCGACGTCGAACACTTCCGGTTTCAGGGTCTGGCGCCGCGCGAACGCCAGCAGCTGCGAGGTCAGCTTGGCGGCGCGCGCGACCGCGTCCGCAATGGCATTGATGTAGCGCTGCCGCCGCTCCTCGCTCAGCTGCGGCCGGTTCAACAAGTCGACCGAGGCACGAATCACGGTGAGGAGATTGTTGAAGTCGTGCGCGACACCACCGGTGAGCTGGCCGAGCGCTTCCAGCCGCTGGCTGTGCTTGAGCGCCTCCTCGGCCTCGCGTCGCGCCGTGGCCTCGGCGTGGAGATGCTGGGTGCGCCGGAACGCGAGCGCAAGCAGCAGAAACAGTAGCGCCGTGGCGGGAATGCCGAACACCAGATGCTGGCCCATGGTGGCGAGCCAGCGCGCGCGGATCGCCGAGGTCTTGAGCCCGGCGCTGACATAGATCGGATATTCGGCGACGCGCCTGTAGCCGACGCGCCGCTCGATTCCGTCCGAGGGCCAGGCGATGGTGATGAGGCCGTGCTCGGGGTGAGCGGCGATCTGCTGCCCGACCGGTCCGGTCGGATCGAGCCGGAAGTCGCGGTCGAGCCGGGGAAAATGAGTGAGCACCACGCCGTCCGTGCGTCCCATGGCGAAGAAGCTGCCGGGATCGGAGCCGATCCTGGCATAAAAGCTCTCGAAATATTCCGGCAGGACGGAGGCCTGGATGACGCCGATGAAGCTGCCATCGTCGGTTTCGCGGCGCCGGCTCATGCCGAAGAAGCGTGCCCCCTGATAGGGCGGACGCGGCGTCAGGGCTGCGCCGACGAACGTGCCAATGTTCTGGTCGACATGGGCGTAGAAGTAATCGCGGTCCGCAAAACTCAGATCCTGCGGTGGCGAGGCGAGGCTGTTGACCAGCGATTTCCCGTTCGAGTCGAAGATCCAGGCCGATTTGAGCTGCGGCAGCGCATCGGTCAGCCGTTTCAGGCGGCGATGCAGCGCCGGTTCGCGCGAGCGGATGACCTCGTCGGGAAGGCCGCGCACGACTTCGTTGAGTTCGGCCAAGCTGCGGTCGATGGTCTCGAACACCTTGAGCGCGTGCTCATGGGCGACATCGAGCGTGCGCTCGATCTCGCGGTCGGCGATGTCCTTCGTCGATGTGTAGGAGATCGTGGAGGTGAAGACGAACAGTGCAATCGGCAGCGCCAGGGATGCCGCCATCATCCACTGCAACAGTCTCAGCGAGTTGCGTTGCGCACCCTGCACAGTCGCTCCGGTCCCTGACCGGAGAGCTTACTTGAAATTCCCGCTGGGAAGGAAGTGGCCTGTCGATGGAACCGGAGGTTGTAATCCGGACGTTCGCGCGTGGTGCGGGCTATGGCGTAGAATGCCCCGGCCGTCGCGGCCGGGGAGCCGTAGCATGAATGAGGCCTAGATCTGGCGCTCGACCATCTTGAGCTTGAGCTCGGCGATGGCTTCCGCCGGATTCAGGCCCTTCGGGCAGGCCTTGGCGCAGTTCATGATGGTATGGCAGCGGTAGAGGCGGAACGGGTCCTCGAGATTGTCGAGCCGCTCGCCGGTCGCCTCGTCGCGGGAGTCGGAGACCCAGCGGTTGGCCTGGAGCAGGGCGGCCGGGCCGAGATAGCGATCGCTGTTCCACCAATAGCTCGGGCACGAGGTCGAGCAGCAGGCGCAGAGGATGCACTCGTAGAGGCCGTCGAGCTTCTCGCGGTCCTCATGGCTCTGGCGCCATTCCTTCTGCGGCGTCGGCGAGGTCGTCTTCAGCCACGGTTCGACCGAGGCGTACTGCGCGTAGAAATTGGTGAGGTCAGGAACGAGGTCCTTCACGACCGGCTGGTGCGGCAGCGGGTTGATCTTGACCGCGCCGTCCTTGACGTCATGCATCGAGCGCGTACAGGCGAGCGTGTTCTGGCCGTCGATGTTCATCGCGCAGGAGCCGCAGACGCCTTCACGGCAGGAGCGGCGGAAGGTCAGCGACGGGTCGATGTTGTTCTTGATCCAGATCAGGCCGTCCAACACCATCGGACCGCAATCATGGGTGTCGACGTAATAAGTGTCGACGCTCGGATTCTTGCCGTCGTCCGGATTCCAGCGATAAACGCGGAATTCGCGAACGTCTGTCGCGCCCGCCGGCTTCGGCCAGGTCTTGCCGCCGGTGATCTTGGAGTTCTTCGGAAGTGCGAATTCAACCATTTCGATTAAGGCCTTCGCTGTTCGCTCAGTACACGCGCGCCTTGGGCGGGATGTACTGCACGTCGTTGGTCATGGTGTAGTCGTGAACGGGGCGGTACTCGATCTTGACCTTGCCGGCATCGTCCAGCCAGGCCAGCGTGTGCTTCATCCAGTTCTTGTCGTCGCGCGCGGAGAAGTCCTCGCGGGCGTGGGCGCCACGGCTCTCGGTGCGGTTGGCGGCGGAGTCCATCGTCACCACTGCCTGCGAGATCAGATTGTCGAACTCGAGCGTCTCGATCAGGTCGGAATTCCACACCAGCGAGCGGTCGGACACGGCGATGTCGGTGATGCCGCTGTGGACCTTCTCGATCAGGTTCTGGCCTTCGCTCAGGATGTCGCCGGTGCGGAACACCGCGCAATTGTTCTGCATCACGTGCTGCATGCCTTCGCGCAGCTTCGCGGTCGGCGTGCCGCCGGAGGCGTAGCGGTAATGGTCGAGGCGGCCGAGCGCGAGCTCGGACGAGTTCGCCGGCAGCTCCGGCTGCTTGGCGTTGGGCGTGAGCTTTTCGGCAAGACGCAAAGCGGCGGCGCGGCCGAACACCACGAGGTCGATCAGCGAGTTGGAGCCAAGGCGGTTGGCGCCGTGCACGGAGACGCAAGCCGCTTCGCCGATCGCCATCAGGCCTGGGATGACGGCGTTGTCGTCGCCGTCCCGCTTGGTCAGCACTTCGCCATGATAGTTCGTGGGGATGCCGCCCATGTTGTAGTGCACGGTCGGCACGATCGGGATCGGCTCGCGCGTCACGTCGACATTGGCGAAGATTTTTGCGGATTCGGAGATGCCCGGCAGGCGCTCGGCCAGCACCGCGGGATCGAGATGGTCGAGATGCAGGAAGATGTGGTCCTTCTTCTTGCCGACGCCGCGGCCTTCGCGGATCTCGATGGTCATCGCGCGCGAGACGACGTCGCGCGAGGCGAGGTCCTTCGCGGACGGCGCATAGCGCTCCATGAAGCGCTCGCCCTCGGAATTGACGAGATAGCCGCCTTCGCCGCGCGCGCCTTCGGTGACGAGACAGCCCGAGCCGTAAATGCCGGTCGGGTGGAACTGCACGAACTCCATGTCCTGCATCGGCAGGCCGGCGCGCAGCACCATGCCGCCGCCGTCGCCGGTGCAGGTGTGTGCCGAGGTGCAGGAGGCGTAGGCGCGGCCGTAGCCGCCCGTTGCCAGGATCACGGTCTGGGCGCGGAAGCGGTGCAGCGTGCCGTCGTCCAGCTTGAGCGCGATGACGCCGCGGCAGGTGCCCTGGTCGTCCATGATCAAATCGATGGCGAAGAACTCGATGAAGAACTCGGCCGCGTGACGCAGCGACTGGCCGTACATCGTGTGCAGCATGGCGTGGCCGGTGCGGTCGGCGGCGGCGCAGGTGCGCTGCGCCTGGCCCTTGCCGTAGTCCATGGTCATGCCGCCGAACGGGCGCTGGTAGATCTTGCCGTCCTCGGTGCGCGAGAACGGCACGCCCCAATGTTCGAGCTCGTAGACCGCCTCGGGCGCGTTGCGCACCATGTATTCGATCGCGTCCTGGTCACCGAGCCAGTCCGACCCCTTCACGGTGTCGTACATGTGCCAGCGCCAGTCGTCCTTGTGCATGTTGCCGAGGGAAGCCGAGATGCCGCCCTGGGCCGCGACCGTATGCGAGCGGGTCGGAAACACCTTGGTGATGCAGGCGGTGCGCAGACCGGCTTCGCTGCAGCCGACCACGGCGCGCAGGCCCGCGCCGCCGGCGCCGACCACGACGACGTCATAGGTGTGGTCTTCGATCGGATAGGCTTTGCCGTTGGTGGCGGGAGCGCCGTTGCCCTTGCCATTCGTCGCTGTGGCCATGGGTTACACTCCGGATGAAAGCTTGAGGATCGCGTAGGTCGAGGCGAGCGCCACAGCGATCGAGAAGAAATTGTTGAGCATGATCGAGATGAGCTTCAGCTTCTCGTTATGGATGTAGTCCTCGATCACCACCTGCATGCCGATCTTCATGTGCCAGGCGCTGGCGGCGATGAAGAGCAGCAGGATCACCGCGATCGGCAGCGAGCCGAGGATCTGTGCGGCACCGGCCTGGTTGCGGCCGAGCAGCATCATGATGATCACGAGCACCGGAATCATCAGCAGCGTCATGGCGACGGCGGTGATGCGCTGGCGCCAGAAATCGGACGTACCCGAATGCGCCGCACCGAGATTGCGGACGCGGCCGAGCGGGGTGCGCATGCTGCGCTTGGGCGTATCGGTCGCGCTCATCGTCCGCCTCCGATCGCATAGGCGATGATCCAGATCAGGACCGTGAGCACGATGCCGCCGATCAGCGCGCCCCAGGTCAGGGCCTCGCGCTCATTGGGCTTGAAGCCGTAGCCGAGGTCCCACACGAAGTGCCGGATACCGCTCAGCATATGGTGCATCAGCGCCCAAGTGTAGCCGAACACGATCAGCCGGCCGATGATGCTGCCGGTGAAGGCCTGGACGTGGGAATAGGCGGCGGGGCCGGAAGCCGCCGCGATCAGCCACCAGGCCAGCAGCAGGGTTCCGACGTAGAGCGCGATACCGGTGGCGCGATGGACGATGGACAGCGCCATCGTCAGCGTCCAGCGGTAGACTTGCATGTGGGGGGAAAGCGGTCGTTCGATCCGTGCGGTCATGGGCTTTTGATGTTTATTGCGGCCCAGCAGGGGGCACGCGGGGATCGCGAAAGGTCGGCTCTATTTACGGAGTCGATTTCGCCTGCGCAATCACCAAATCGCCATAAATCGAACCGCGGTTCAGCTCTAGAGCGTTGATGATGCAAGGCCAATCAGTGGCTTGGTATACCAGCACTTCTGTCCGCCAACGAAAAACAGAATATAGATTCATTTGTTCTGAAGGGACCGATGCGCGTTGAAATTGCTATTGGAACGCCTCTAAACGGACCATGCCGTCCAAACCCGCCCGGGGCCGGTCTTTTGAGCCGCTAACGCCTTTCGGACGGCACCAAACAGCTCCCGCCCCGGCCCGTTTTGGCCCCTGTCCGGATATGCGCACCTTGCATTCCACCCCAGCCGCAAGATGTGGCGTGTCGACCGCGAGAATCAGATCGCCTAAAGCTCCGCACGCAGCTTTCCGAAGGCATGTTTCGGAGAAGTTGCGACCAGTCGCCGGGGCAGGTCAGGGGTGATTGCAGGTCTTGATATCAAGGAGATCGTCGAGCTCGCGCTGTTGCTGATCGCAACCGGCGCGCTCTCGGGATTCCTGGCCGGCGTGTTCGGCATTGGCGGGGGCGCGATTCTCGTGCCGGTGTTTTACGAATGCTTCCGGATCGCCGGCGTGCCGCTCGAAGTGCGCATGCCGCTCTGCATCGGCACCTCGCTCGCGGTGATCATTCCGACCTCGATCCGTTCGTTCCAGGCGCACTACAAGCGCGGCGCCGTCGATATGACGATCCTGCGCGTGTGGTGGCTGCCGATCGTGATCGGCGTCGTCGCCGGCAGCGTCATCGCGCGTTACGCGCCGGAGAAGCTGTTCAAGATCGTGTTCGTCTGCGTCGCCTATTCCGCGTCGGCGCGTCCCATCTTCGCGCGCGAGGGCTGGAAGTTCGGCGATGATCTGCCCAAAGGCCCGCTGATGCGCGTCTACGGCTTCTGCGTCGGTATCCTCTCGACGCTGATGGGCATCGGCGGCGGCTTGTTCTCGAACCTGCTGATGACGTTCTACGGCCGGCCCATCCACCAGGCAGTGGCGACCTCGTCGGCACTCGCGGTCCTGATCTCGATCCCCGGCGCGCTCGGCTACATTTATGCCGGCTGGCCGGCGGCGGCGACCTATCCGGCCGTCGCAGCGCTGCAAGTCCCGTTCGCGCTTGGCTACGTCTCGCTGATCGGCGCCGTGCTGGTGATGCCGATGAGCCTCGTGACAGCGCCGCTCGGCGTGAGAGCCGCGCATGCGATGTCGAAGCGAACGCTGGAGGTGGCGTTCGGCTGCTATCTGTTCATCGTCGGAAGCCGGTTTGTGATGAGCTTGGTGGGCGGACAGTGAACGGCTTCGGCTGAACTCCGCGCCACATCCTCCGCTGTCATCGCCCGCGAAGGCGGGCGATCCAGTATTCCACCAGCGCCGGTGATTGATCCGAGAGGCCGCGGCGTACTGGATGCCCCGCCTTCGCGGGGCATGACAGCGTACCGGGTAGAGGCTCCTCGCAATGACGGCGAGAGAGCAGAGCTCCCCCACTCATTTCTTCGCGTAAATATCCTTGTACGTATCCCGCAGCACGTTCTTCTGCACCTTGCCCATCGTATTCCGCGGCAATTCGTCGACGACGAACACGCGCTTGGGCATCTTGAACTTTGCCAGCCTTCCGTCGAGCGCCTTCAGCACCGCGGCCTCGGTGACGTCGGCGCCCTTGTTGCAGACCAGAACCGCCGTGACGCCTTCGCCGAAATCGGCATGCGGCACGCCGATCACGGCGGATTCGACCACGCCGGGCATGGCGTCGAGCTCACTCTCGATTTCCTTGGGGTAGACGTTGAAGCCGCCGGAGATCACGAGATCCTTGCCGCGGCCGAGAATGTGGACGTAGCCCTTGTCGTCGATCTTGCCGAGGTCGCCAGTGATGAAGAAGCCGTCGGGCCGGAATTCGGACTTGGTCTTCTCCGGCATGCGCCAATAGCCCTTGAAGACGTTCGGGCCCTTCACCTCGATCATGCCGATCTCGTCGCGCGGCAGCTCCTTGCCGGTCTCGGGCTCGGTCACGCGCACGGAGACGCCGGGGAGGGGAAAGCCGACCGCGCCGGGCACGCGCTCGCCGTCATACGGGTTCGACGTGTTCATGTTGGTCTCGGTCATGCCGTAGCGCTCGAGCACCGCATGGCCCGTGCGCGCCGACCATTCGCGATGGGTTTCGGCGAGCAGCGGTGCGGAGCCCGAGATGAACAGCCGCATGTGCTTTGTGGTCTCGCGCGACAGCGCGGAGTTCTGGAGCAGCCGCGTGTAGAAGGTCGGCACGCCCATCAGCACCGTGGCGCGCGCCATCAGCTTGATTATGAGATCGGGGTCGAGCTTCGGCAGGAAGATCATCGACGCCCGCGAAAACAGCGTGACGTTGGTCGCCACGAACAGGCCGTGCGTATGGTAGATCGGCAGCGCGTGGATCAGCACGTCCTTGTCGGTGAAGCGCCAATAGCCGACCAGGCTCAGCGAGTTCGACGCGAGATTGTCGTGCGTCAGCATCGCGCCCTTGGAGCGGCCGGTGGTGCCTGACGTGTAGAGGATCGCGGCGAGATCGTCGTTTGCCCGTGAGACGGTCGCGAATTCGCTGCTGGCCTTGTCGGCGGCTTCCGTCAGCGAGCCCTTGCCGTCGGGCCCGAGCGTCTCGACCTTGGCCTTCACCTTGGCGGCGATCGGGGCGAGGCCCTCGGCCTTGGAGGGATCGCAGACCACCAGCGACGGCTCGGCATCGCCGATGAAGTAATCGAGCTCGTTCAGCGTATAGGCCGTGTTCAGCGGCAAATAGACCGCGCCGGCCCGCACGGTGGCGAGATACAGCACGATATTGGCGACCGATTTCTCCACCTGCACCGCGACGCGGTCGCCGGGCTTCACGCCGCGCGCGACCAGCACGTTCGCCATCTGCCCGGCCCGCGCGATCAGGTCGCCATAGCTGATATGGGCGCCGTCCTGCGTCTCGACCGCGAGGCGTTTGGGATCGTCCAGACCGTCGAACAGGCGGGAAAACAGGTTGGCGTTGGCAGCTTGGTTCATGCAAGATTTCCTCGACCGCAAGGCAAACAAGGCCGGTCAAAACCGAGGGCTGGATTAGCAAAAACCGCCCCAATGAAGCAACGGAGACAGTTTGCATGACCAAAAACGGGAAACGCGTGGCCTGGGTGACGGGCGGTGGCAGCGGCATCGGGGAGGCCGGCGCCGAGGCGCTCGCGGCCGACGGCTGGATAGTCGTGGTCTCGGGCCGCCGCAAGGACGCCCTGGATACCGTGGTTGCCAGGATTGCCAAGGCAGGCGGGGCGGCCGAGGCCATTGCGCTCGATGTGTCCAACGCCGCCGAAGCCCAGAAGGCGGCCGATCAAATCGTCGCGAAACACGGCCGCATCGACCTGCTCGTGAACAATGCCGGTATCAATGTCCCCAAGCGGAGCTGGAAGGACATGGAACTGGAGGGCTGGGACGAGCTCGTCCAGGTCAACCTCAACGGCGTGCTGTATTGCATGCGCGCAGTGTTGCCCACGATGCGCAAGCAGCAGGATGGCTCGATCATCAACGTCTCGTCCTGGGCCGGCCGCCACGTCTCGAAGATGCCGGGCCCGGCCTACACCACCACCAAGCATGCGGTGCTGGCGCTGACTCATTCCTTCAACATGGACGAATGCGTCAACGGCCTGCGCGCCTGCTGCCTGATGCCGGGCGAGGTGGCTACTCCCATCCTGAAACTGCGCCCGGTGGTGCCGAGCGAGGAGGAGCAGGCCAAGATGCTGCAATCGGAAGATCTGGGCCGCACCATCGCGTTCATCGCATCGATGCCGCCGCGCGTCTGCATCAACGAGCTGCTGATCAGCCCGACGCATAATCGCGGATTCATTCAGACGCCGAACAACAGGGATTGAGACGAGCACACTGCCGTAGGGTGGGCAAAGGCGCGACGCGCCGTGCCCACCATCTACCCTCGATCGCGAATGAAGTTGGTGGGCACGCTTCGCTTTGCCCACCCTACGGCACCGGGTGCTGAGCCCGCGCTCATACACGGATGCGCCGCTACATAGTTTCACGCATCACGATAAATTATTTCCCGAAACCCCATCGCGAACCCTCCCGTAGTTCGGTCCAACGACGGCACTGCTGCTTCACGCCAAAAGGTCGCAGGCGCCGTTGTTGCCCCAACGCAAACGCCGGCCATTGCCGGTCACAATCCAATCGGGAGACTCTCCATGTCGAAGCGTATTGCCTATCTCGCTGCCGCCGCTTTCAGCGCCCTGGCCATCACCGCGACCGTCGTCGCGCCTGTCCGCGCCGAGGAGAAGACCGTCATGGTCGGTGGCGCCGCGATGTTCCCGTCCAAGAACATCGTCCAGAACGCCGTCAACTCCAAGGATCACACCACGCTGGTCGCGGCGGTGAAGGCGGCCGGCCTGGTGCCGACGCTGGAAAGCAAGGGCCCGTTCACGGTGTTCGCGCCCACCAATGCCGCCTTCGGCAAGCTGCCGGCCGGAACCGTCGACAATCTGGTCAAGCCCGAGAACAAGGCGACCTTGACCAAGATCCTCACCTACCATGTCGTGCCCGGCAAGCTCGAGGCCTCCGACCTCACCGACGGCAAGAAGATGAAGACCGCCGAAGGCGAGGAACTGACCGTGAAGAAGCAGGACGGCAAGGTCTGGATCGTCGATGCCAAGGGCGGCACCTCGATGGTGACGATCTCCAACGTCAACCAGTTGAACGGCGTGATCCATGTGGTCGATACCGTGCTGATGCCGGCGACGTAACACCGCGCGTCCCTGTTTCATCCCGCAAGCAGGATGCGACGAAACGGCGAGCCGGGGGCACCCGGCTCGCTTTATTGTGACCAAGGTCGCCCGCAGACTCGATTCGCCGTCGTGCGGGGGCGTAACGAAAGCGGAAGTATCGGCGTATATTCGGTGTCAGACGACCTTCAGGACGGAACCATCATGTCGAGCCTCACAGTCAGCGACGAGCAGGTCAGCGCCACCCCCGCCAAAGTGATCCAGCCGGCCTGGGTCCGTGTCATGCACTGGACCAACGCGGTCGCCATGATCCTGATGATCCTGTCGGGCTGGCAGATCTACAACGCCTCGCCGCTGTTCGGCTTCAGTTTTCCGCGCGAGTATACGCTTGGCGGCTGGCTCGGCGGTGGCCTGCTCTGGCACTTTGCGGCGATGTGGCTGCTGATGGTCAACGGCCTCGCCTATCTCGTCACCGGCTTCGCCACCGGCCGCTTCCGCAAAAAATTGCTGCCGATCACGCCGTCCGGTGTGCTCCACGACGTCAGGGCTGCCCTGACCTTCAAGCTCGGCCACGACGATCTCACCGTCTACAATTACGTGCAGCGCCTGCTCTATGCCGGCATCATCGTGGTCGGCGTGCTGATCGTGCTGTCGGGCCTGTCGATGTGGAAGCCGGTGCAGCTCTATTATCTCGTGATGCTGTTCGGCGACTATCCGACCGCGCGCTACGTCCATTTCTTCTGCATGGCCGCGATCTGCGCCTTCCTCGTCATTCACGTCTTGCTCGCGCTGCTGGTGCCCAAGAGCCTGCGTGCGATGATCATTGGCCGCTGATTAGGAGACCCGTTATGGCCAAGCGCTCATTCCTCATCCCCGGCGTCGACAAGCGGCTGCTGATCAAGGACTCCATCAAGTCCATGCCGGACTTCACCCGCCGCCGCTTCATCGCCGGCGGCGCCAGCCTCGGCGCGCTGACGCTGCTCACCGGCTGCGACGTCGTCGATTCCTCGTCGGCCGATACCCTGCTCGCGAAGGTCTCGAAGTTCAACGACGCCGTGCAGGCCTGGATGTTCAATCCCGACGCGCTGGCGCCGACCTTCCCGGAAAGCGCGATCACGAAACCGTTTCCGTTCAACGCCTATTACGATCTCGACGACGCGCCCGATGTCGACGGCGCCGACTGGAAGCTCGAGGTGCGCGGTCTCGTCGACAACAAGAAGTCCTGGACGCTGGACGAGCTCTACAAGCTGCCGCAGGTCACGCAGATCACCCGACACATCTGCGTCGAGGGCTGGAGCGCGATCGGAAGCTGGACCGGCACGCCCTTGCGCGATTTCCTCAAGCTGATCGGCGCCGACACGCGCGCAAAGTATGTCTGGTTCCAGTGCGCCGACAAGGACGGCTACAACTCGCCCCTGGACATGCGCAGCGCGCTGCATCCGCAAACCCAGATGACGTTCAAATACGCCAACGAGATATTACCGCGCGCCTACGGCTTCCCGATGAAGATCCGCGTGCCGACGAAACTCGGATTCAAGAACCCGAAATACGTGGTCTCGATGGAAGTCACCAACGACTACAAGGGCGGCTATTGGGAAGACCAGGGGTACAATTCGTTCAGCGGGAGTTAGGCACGCTGCTGTAGGGTGGATTAGCCCTGCGGCTGCGCGAAGCGCGGTCGCACGGCGTAATCCACCTCTTTCGTTTCCGCAGTGGCAGAAGTGGTGGGTTACGCCTTCGGCTAACCCACCCTACGGCACCGATTGCTTGGCCGGCCCCACCTTGCGTTGACACAACGCGGCCACCGCCCCCAACGCCAGCAGCGCCGCCGACACATTCAGCGCGTAACTCAAGCTGCCCAGTGCATCGGTGATCGCACCGACCACGATCGGGCCGAGCGTCTGGCCGACGCCGAACGAGATCGTCATGGCCGCGATCGCGGTCGGCCACATCTCGGGCGGATAGTTGAAGCGCACGAAGGCCGTGGTCGAGCCGACCACGGCGAAGAAGGCAACGCCGAACACGACCGCCGAGACCGCGAGCCACGCCGGCGAATGCCCCAGCATAGGCAACGCCGCGCCGAGCGCGTTGGTGCCGAGGATGATGGCGGTGGCAAGTCCGCCGCGGTCGAGCGCCAGCACGCCGCGCCAGACCCAGGGTGTGACGAAGGCGCTGAGGCCGATCAGGCTCCAGAACGCGGCCTGCGCCGCGGCCCCGCCGCCGCCGTCGCGCACATAGGCGATCATGAAGGTCATGTAGGCGATGTAGCCGGCGCCAAACAGGAAGTAGCCGGCGAGATAGATCAGCACGGGCAGAATCGCGAAGGTGGCGTGGCTGCCTTCCGAGAAACGCACCCCGCTCTCGATGCGGATCAGGAACAGCGGCACGGTCATCACGACGGACAGCAGCGTCAGCGCCCACCACACCAGCCACCACGAGCCCGGCCCGAAATATTGCAGCGTGAACGGGGCGATCAGCCCCGAGGCGAGAATCCCGATGCCGGGCCCGGCGTAGAACAGGCTCAGCAGGAAATTGGCCCGTTCCGGGCGCGACTGCGCGATAGCAGCGGCCAGCGCGCCGCCGGCGACGAAGCCGGCCGCGGCCCCTAAGCCCAGCACGAGACGTGCGAGGCTCAGCGCAACGAAATTGCCGGTCAGTGCGCAGGTGGCGAGCGCGGCGACGCAGGCGAGGGTTCCGCCGCGGATCGCCGCCGACCAGCCGACGCGCTGGATCAGCCGGGACGCGACAAGCGCGCCCACGAGGTAGCCGACGGCATTGATGGTGTTCATGAAACCGGCGGCCGAGTAGGACCAGCCGAGGTCCTCCCGCATATCGGGCAGCACCAGCGCATAGGCAAAGCGGCCGATGCCGAGCCCGACCGTCGCCGCCAGCGACAGGGTCAGGATCAGCCGCGCGGGGTGTGCGTCGGGCGGGGGACGATCAGGGGCGCGCAAGGGATACTCCGGCGTGCGCAGTGTGGCAGGCCCTGCGGGTCTTGCACAGCCGCGAGGCGGCAATGGTGTCTTGCCAAGCGCGCAACGCCGCTCTAGCACTCCGGCCGAATTCGATCTCAGAGGAAACGACCATGGCGACCCACAAATTGCTGCTGCTCCCCGGCGACGGTATCGGCCCCGAGGTGATGGGCGAGGTGAAGCGGCTGATCGACTGGCTCAATTCGGCAGGGATCGCCAAATTCGAGACCGATACCGGCCTGGTCGGCGGCTCCGCCTATGACGCCCACAAGGTGTCGATCTCCGAGGGCGACATGGCCAAGGCGCTGGCCGCCGACGCCATCATCTTCGGCGCGGTCGGCGGCCCGAAGTGGGATGCCGTTCCTTACGAGGTGCGCCCCGAAGCCGGCCTGCTCCGCCTGCGCAAGGATCTCGCCCTGTTCGCCAACCTCCGTCCCGCCGTCTGTTATCCGGCGCTGGCCGATGCCTCCAGTCTGAAGCGTGAGGCGGTCGAGGGTCTCGACATCGTCATCGTGCGCGAGCTCACCGGCGGCGTCTATTTCGGCGAGCCCAAGACCATCACCGATCTCGGCAACGGCCAGAAGCGTGCCGTCGATACCCAGGTCTACGACACCTATGAGATCGAGCGCATCGGCCGCGTCGCCTTCGAGCTTGCGAGGAAGCGCAAGAACAAGGTGACGTCGATGGAGAAGCGCAACGTCATGAAGTCGGGCGTGCTCTGGAATGAGGTCATGACGGCGGTCCACAAGCGCGAATATCCCGACGTCACGCTCGAGCACCAGCTCGCCGATTCCGGCGGCATGATGCTGGTGAAGGCGCCGAAGCAGTTCGACGTCATCGTCACCGACAACCTGTTCGGCGACATGCTGTCCGACATCGCGGCGATGCTGACCGGTTCGCTCGGCATGCTGCCCTCGGCCTCGCTCGGCGAGGTTGATGTGAAGAGCAAGAAGCGCAAGGCGCTGTACGAGCCCGTGCACGGTTCGGCGCCTGACATCGCAGGCCAAGGCCTCGCGAATCCCATCGCGATGATCTCGTCCTTCGGCATGGCGTTGCGCTATTCCTTCGACATGGGCGATCTCGCCGACAAGGTCGATGCCGCGATCGCCGCGGTGCTGGCGAGTGGCCTGCGCACCGCCGACATCAAGTCGGAAGGCACCACGGCCGCCTCGACCACGCAGATGGGCGAAGCGATCCTGAAGGAATTGCAGAAGCTGCACGCGTAGCCACAAACACTGCAATCGTAGGGTGGGCTAAGCGATAGCGCGCCCACCATTTCGATCGCGATTGCCGCGAGATGGTGGGCACGGCGCTTCGCGCCTTTGCCCACCCTACGGCTCTGCCGACGACCTCAGGGAAGCCACCTCATGGATGCCTCGCCCCGCCCCAAGATCGCGGAAACCATCATCCATGAAACGGTCCGCCAGCGCGAAGCCCAGATCGGGCGGCGCTGCGAAATCCTCGCCAACACCCGCATCGAATATGCCGCGCTCGGCGACTACTCCTATCTCGGCGAGAACTGCGAGGTCGCCGACGCGGTGATCGGAAAATTCACCGCCATCGCTAACTCGGTGCGGATCGGCGCGCCCAATCATCCGATGGGCCGGCCGTCCCAGCATCGCTTCACCTATTGCCCTGAATATTACGACGCGACTGCGAGTCGTGACCGCGACTTCTTCGCGGATCGCCGCAGTGACCGCGTCATCGTCGGCAATGATGTCTGGATCGGGCACGCCGCCATCCTGCTACCGGGCGTCACGGTCGGCGACGGCGCGGTGATTGCCGCGGGCGCGGTCGTCAGCCGCGATGTCGAGCCCTACACGATCGTCGGTGGCGTTCCCGCGCGCCCCATCCGCAAGCGATTTGACGATTCGGTCGCCGAAAGCCTGCGCCGCATAGCCTGGTGGGATTGGCCGGACGAACTGATCTTCGAGCGCCTGGGCGATTTCCGCTCCGAGGCGATTGAAGAATTTTGCAGGCGCTACGACCCGGCAGCCAACGCCTGAAGCGGACGCATCTCTCACAAACAAAAATGGTCGGGCGCGAGCCCGGCCATTTTGATTCGGTCGATCATTCCGCTCAGTACAGCGGGAAATTCCGCGGATAGCCGCCGACGTCGGCCGGCGTGCTCAGCGGCTGGCGATCGATCGGGCGGTTGTTGTTCTCGCGGGCGAAGGTCGGATAGCCGATCGCCGGCGGGAAAGCGTAGTCGGAGAACTTGCGGTCGCCCGGATTGACCTCGGTGCCGCCGTCGAGCCAGGAGCGCTTGCTCACATAGAGGCGGGTGCGACCCTGCTGATAGACCGCGTTGGGGCCGCTCGGACCGTAATAGGGCCGGCTGTTGTCGTAACGTTGTTTCTTGGTGTCTGCCGAGGCGGGTGTCGCGAGGGCTGAGGACATGGCAACCACGGCGCCGGCCGCAAGCCACATCGCCAGTTTGTTCGCGGCGGAGAAATTCGAGCTCATCACGTCCCCTTCAGGCGGCAAGCCGCCAATCGATTTCATCCCCATACTAGCCCGGCAAGGGTGGCCGCAACTAGGTCTATTGGGTCACACCAGCTCGGAATAATCGTGCGCGCTGGCAAAAGTTGCATCAATACCAGCCACTTGAGCTTGATGCCGGTTAGAGCGCGCCGCGCAATTGCGCGTTCGCCGCGCCCAGCAGCCAGTCCGACGAACCCTGGGGAGCGCAGGAGCGGCGCTTCAGCTCCGCATGGGCGAACAATTCCGCCAGCTTCGGCTCGTTGCCCGAGGTCAGGAGCGTCAGCCGGTTCAGCGTGCAGGCGATCGCCGCGCGCCGGGCGGGCAGGGTGTCGCCCTGGCAGGAGAAGCCGGAGATCTGGAGCGCCGGCTCTTCGCTGCGCTTGAGGTAGCCGAGGCACGCCCGCGCGGCCTCCGCCGTGCCGGTGGGCCGGAACAGGGCGACGGGACCGAATTTCGTGTCGATCAGGCCGGCCTGCTCGAGCGGCGTTGCGTCACCCAGGCCCATTTGGACCGCCAGGTCCGCTGTCGCCGGGCGGGTCACGTCGAATTCGCCGCCTTCGCGGTAGATCTCGAGCTCCGCCACGGGCTTGTCCGCCTCGCCGGTCCAGCGCATCACGTCCCGGCGACCGCCTTCGGGATGCCTGAGAATGACGTAAGAGGCTGTTTTTTCTGATGAATCGAGCCGACTGAGGGCGAAGGCCGGTTGCGAGCGGTCGGCCACGCTCCACCCCAGCTTCTCGGCGGGCTCATCGTCACGCAGGCTGGGCAGCTGGTCGAGCGCGGCGAGGGCGAGGATGGCAAACAGGACCAGCGCCCCCACATAGGCGAACAGGCGCGCCAGCGTGCCGACGATTTCGTCGGCGAGGGCTGCGAGCGCCAGATGGATCTGGGTAGGGGTTGCGGCCGTGCTGGCCTCTGGCGACTGCATCCACGGCCTTCAGGCATGGTCCAACGTTGTCTTGAGGCCGGTTCTCGCATAGAAGCGCTGCTCTTCCTGTTTAAGCGTCAGCTTCAGGAACGGGCTTTTTCATCGGAGAGTGAACGATGGGTTACAAAGTCGCAGTCGTCGGCGCGACCGGCAATGTCGGACGGGAAATGCTCAACATCCTCGATGAGCGCAAATTCCCCGCGGACGAGGTCGTGGCCCTGGCATCACGCCGCAGCGTCGGCGTCGAGGTCTCCTATGGCGACCGCACCCTGAAGGTCAAAGCGCTCGAGCACTACGACTTCTCCGATGTCGATATCTGCCTGATGTCGGCGGGCGGCTCGGTGTCGAAGGAATGGTCGCCGAAGATCGGCGCCGCCGGCACGGTCGTGATCGACAACTCGTCCGCCTGGCGCATGGATCCGGACGTGCCGCTGATCGTGCCGGAAGTGAACGCGGACGCGACGGCCGGCTTCAAGAAGAAGAACATCATCGCCAACCCGAACTGCTCGACCGCGCAGCTCGTGGTCGCGCTGAAGCCGCTGCACGACAAGGCGACGATCAAGCGCGTCGTGGTCTCGACCTATCAATCGGTCTCGGGCGCCGGCAAGGATGCGATGGACGAATTGTTCTCGCAGACCAAGGCCGTCTACACCAACAGCGAGCTGATCGCGAAGAAATTCCCCAAGCGCATCGCCTTCAACGTCATCCCCCAGATCGACGTCTTCATGGAGGACGGCTACACCAAGGAAGAGTGGAAGATGATGGCGGAGACCAAGAAGATCCTTGATCCCAAGATCAAGCTCTCCGCGACCTGCGTGCGCGTGCCGGTGTTCGTCGGCCACTCCGAGGCCGTCAACATCGAGTTCGAGAATCCGATCACGGCGGACGAGGCACGCGACATCCTCCGCAAGGCGCCGGGCTGCCTCGTCATCGACAAGCAGGAGCCCGGTGGCTACGCCACGCCGTATGAAGCCGCCGGCGAGGACGCCACCTATATCAGCCGCATCCGCGAGGACGCGACGGTGGAGAACGGCCTCGTGCTGTGGTGCGTGTCCGACAATCTTCGCAAGGGCGCGGCGCTCAACGCCATCCAGATCGCGGAAGTCCTGATCAACCGCAAGCTGATCAGCGCGAAGAAGAAGGCGGCGTAACGCACGCTACCGTAGGGTGGGCAAAGGCGCGAAGCGCCGTGCCCACCATCTCTCCCCGATTGCGATAGAAGTGGTGGGCACGGCGCGTTGCGCCTTTGCCCACCCTACGAATTCAAGCCGCGTTGCGCACGCTCTTGAATTCCTTCGCGACCTTGTCCAGCACGAACAGCGACCCCTCTGCCACGCCGAAATAGGCGCCATGGGTCTGCATCTGGCCTGAGTCCACCGCCTTCTGCACGAACGGAAACGTCATCAGGTTTTCCAGGCTGCGGAACACCGCGGCCTTCTCGATGCGCTCGACGAACTGTGCCATGGTTTCGTGGTCGCGCTGCTCGACCACTTCGCCCGGCTTGATGAACATCTGCATCCATTTGCCGATGAAGTCGCCCGGCGTGAGCGGCTCGATCTTGTCGACGAAGGCGCGGATGCCGCCGCATTGCGCGTGCCCGAGCACGACGATGTGCTTCACCTTCAGCACCGTCACGGCATATTCCAGCGCCGCGGAGACGCCGTGCGCATTGCCGTCGGGCTGATACACCGGCACCAGGTTGGCGATGTTGCGGACGACGAACAGTTCACCCGGGCCGACGTCGAAGATCACCTCGGGCGAGACGCGGCTGTCGCAGCAGCCGATCACCATCACTTCCGGGAACTGCCCCTTCACCGACAGCTCGCGATAGCGGCTCTGCTCGGTCGGCAGCCGCTGGGTGGCGAAGGCCTTGTAGCCTTCCAGCAAATGCTTCGGGAATGTGATCATGGCCTATGCCTAACCATAGACCAGAGGGGCGAACAAGCCTTTCGAATAGGCAGGCCAGATGCTATCGGCTTGGCTTGTTGTTTGAGCATGATCCTTTCGGAAAACCGCCGCACACTTTTCCGGGATCATGCTTCAGAATAGACCTGAGGAAACTGGAAGGAATGCTCGCATGACCCGCCCGCGCCGCAGCCATCTGTTCATGCCCGGCTCCAACCCCCGCGCGCTGGAAAAGGCGCGAAATCTCGCCGCTGACGGCTTGATCCTCGATCTGGAAGATTCCGTCGCCCCCGACCTCAAGGGGGTGGCGCGTGACGGCATCGCCGCTGCGATCGCGGACAAGGGGTTCGGCAAGCGCGAGATTTTGATCCGGACCAACGGCCTCGACACGCCCTGGTGGGCCGATGACGTCGCGATGGCCGCCAAGGCCTCGCCTGACGGCATTCTGGTTCCAAAAGTTTCAAGCATCGAGGATCTCCAGGCGATCGGCGCTCGCCTTGCCGAGCTCGGCGCCGCGCCGACGGTGAAAGTCTGGGCGATGATCGAGACCGCGCGCGCCGTGCTTCATGCCGAGGAGCTGGCCGCCGCGGGCCGCGATCCCAAGACGCGCCTCTCCGGTTTCGTGTTCGGCCCGAACGACATATCGCGCGAGACGCGCATCAAGATGCTGCCGGGCCGCGCGGCGATGATCCCGATGATCACCCATTGCATTCTGGCGACGCGCGCCCATGGCCTCGAGATCCTTGACGGCCCCTACAGCGACATCGCGAATTCAGACGGTTTTGCCACCGAATGCGCACAGGGCCGCGACCTCGGCTTCGACGGCAAGACGCTGATCCATCCGTCGCAGATCGAGGCCTGCAACGCGATCTTCACGCCGCCCGAAGAGGAAGTCGCGCGCGCGCGAAAGATCATCGCGGCGTTCGAGCTGCCTGAGAACGTCTCGCGCGGCGCGATCCGGCTCGATGGCGCAATGGTGGAGCGCCTGCACGCCGACATGGCGCGGCGCACGATCGAGATCGCGGACGCGATCGCAGCGATGAGCAAGGGCTGAGGCGTCAACTCGAAGAAGCGATATCCGCTTTTCCCCGCCAGACGGACATCTTCTCGACGTCAAGAGGACTGCCGCTTGTGACCCATGCGGTCATCGCGGCGGTCAGTCCCAATCGCCTATTTTCCCGCCCGCGAAGCGGCTCTGGATTCGTCACCCGCGACGATGGCGCTTTCGCGGGACGGCGCATCGACAGGCTGCGGCGCCGCCAATTCCTGGCAATACATCTGATCGATCTTGCGCTGCATGAGCGCATAGCAATCGCATGCGACCTTCTCGAGCCGCGCCCGATGGATCTCGACAAACCCGCGCCGGTCGGACGGGACGGCGCCGGCATCGCGTAGCTTGCTCATCGTCAGGGTCACTGTCGTCCGTCGCACCCCAAGCAATTGCGCAAGCGCCTCGTGCGTCACCGGAAGCCGGTCATCGGGAACGCGGTCGTGCAGCTGCAGGAGCCACCGCGCCATGCGGCCATCGACCCGGTGCAGCGCGTTGCAGGCGGCGACGTGCTGGAGCTGCAACAACACCGCGCGGGCGTGGACTTGCACGACGTTCCTGATGGCGGCGCTTTGCGCAAAGGCCGCGCGAAACTTGGCGGCGGAAATCAGCGATGCTGTGCCGGCGATCCGAGCAATCGCGGTCACGGATGACAGCGACGGGCCGAGCACGGAGAACGAGGCCAAAGCGCCTTCCCGTCCCATCAAGGTGGTTGCGACCGTTTGCCCGTCCGGCATATCGATCATGAAGGCGATGGCGCCGCTATGGGGAAAATAAACCGGGTCGAGCTCATCGCCCGACCGCACCAGGATGGCATCGGGTTCGAACGAGACCTTCTGGAAGTAGGGCGTGAGCAAACCGAGATCCGCCGGCGGCAACGCCGCCAATAGTCGATTCCCGATGCCCGTGCGGTGGACGGTCACGGCGCTTTCCGGTGAACGAGCACCCAACGAACGACGGTAACCATCTATTTCGTTTGCCATGATTGTCCGGAATTCGAATTGCCGAAGGGCAACCATCCAAACAGAGCCATTCGTCGAGATCAAGCACGGACAATTGCGGAGACCTTGCCGGCATCCTCGCCGCGCAAACAGGGCCTTGCATACATCATACTATTGACGCCCTTTGCTACTGGGCGAGGTGCCACACGTGGTGATCGACCAGTGATTGTTGCGGCGGCGCGTGAGTTTGCCCTGGCCCGGGCGCTTCCGCGCCGATGCCGAGCTGCACCGGCATCGTCAGCTGCTTGTCGTCGGCTCGTCCCGACGACGGCCGTTTCGCCGAAGTCCACGATCTCGGCTTTTCCCGTTGCGGTGGTGAACAGGGGTGCTACCCTCGAAGCCATTGGTGGGTTCGGGCAATCTATTGATGCGTTTTTTTGGGGCAGCTGTCTTTCTCGTCATGTCGCTTTTGTCCGCTCAGCCCGCCCTTGCGCAGGCGCGGGTTGCGCTTGTCATCGGCAATGGCGCCTACGAGAAGGTGCCCGAGTTGCCGAACCCGACTCGCGACGCGGCCGACATCGGCCGCGCGCTGGAGCGGCTGGATTTCAAGGTCACTCAAGTCAAGAACGCCACCGCGCAAGAGATGAGGAAGGCCGTCGTTGAGTTCGGCCGATCCGCCGAAATGTCCGACATCGCCGTCGTGTTCTACGCCGGGCACGGCATGGAAGTCGGCGGCGAGAATTGGCTGATCCCGATCAGCGCCGAGCTGCGCAGCGATACCGACGCCGAAAGCGAGGCGATCAGCCTGCGTTCGGTGAGCCTTCAGGTTTCGAAGGCACGGAAGTTGGGCCTCGTGATACTTGACGCGTGCCGCAACAACCCTTTTGCTGCGAAGATGAAGCGCTCGTTGAGCACCCGGGCCGTGGCTCGCGGGCTCGCGCCGACGGAGCCGTCCGACAATGTCCTGATCGCGTATGCCGCCCGGGACGGCACCACGGCAAGCGACGGCGAAGGCCGGAATAGCCCCTTCACGACGTCGCTGCTTCGCCACATCGAAACGCCCGGCCTGGAGATATCGTTTCTGTTTCGCCGGGTTCGTGACGACGTGATGGCGGCAACCAGGCGCGAACAGCAGCCTTTCGTGTATGGCTCGTTGTCGAAGGAAGAGATTTACCTCAAGGCCCCCGCCGTCGCCGCTCAGGCGCCAGCTGCATCAACTCCGGCGCCCGCAGCTCCCGCGGAAGACGAGAAGTTCTGGCAGGCTGTCCGGACGTCGACGGTGGCAGCTCTCTTTGAGGAATTTCTCGCCAGATACCCCCGCAGCGACCACGCCGTCGAAGCCCGCCAACGAATCAAGGATCTCAAGGCCAGCGAAGTTGCGGCGCTATCATCTCCGGCTGCTGCCCCGAAATCGGATGCGGGCGGGCGCCAGGAGCCTGATGCCAAGCGCGTCGTGCGAAATCCATTTACGCCCGACGACAACAAAAAAATCTCTGTCATCGCGGCAGCTCAGCACCTCGAATTGCCGAGCTTCGCCATCTCGTCCGATCAGAACGATCCACTCAACGCCAATTCCAGGTTTGTCGGCGTGTGGTCCAACAAGCGCGGGTGGACCAATGGCAAGGGACGCTACGCCATGCTGATCATCACGGAGGTCTCCGCGACGGGCTTGGCCAAAGGATACTACCTCTGGGGGCCGCCCACGAAACAATCATGGGCGAAGGATGTGGCGGGATACAAATCGTTCGCCGAGTTCATTTCGAACGATAAATTCTCCATCAATGGAACGCCTGTCACGGTCAAGCTGGACAAGAACGTCCTTGCCCTGACTTCCATCAATAAGGAGAATCCGTCGGAGACCGCGACTATCGAGCTTCGTCCAGTCTGGCAGCTTGTGCCGGTGCCCGAGGATGCCGAACCTCCGACCAAACGCGATAAGACGTCGCGAGCTCATGCAGTCAAGAAAGAGAGCGCGGCCGAACCTGGCCCTCCGGGTCATGCCGGCGGAGCGAGTATGGAAGAGCGCTATCGAGCATGCAGAAAGCTCGTGAAGGGATTTGCCCAGCGCGACGCTTGCGCGCGAAACGGCACGATCTGATCTTTCGATCCAGACGACGCGTCAGCGCGGGGCGACGTCGGCCCGATCGAGCGACTCCAGCGTCGACGCATTGGCACAATAGCCGTGGTAGTTCTCCGCGGCGGTGCCATCGGCGAGATCGCGGTCGCATTGTCCCTTGTGATTGCAGAGCGAGCAGACGCGCTCCATGTCGCGGAGCAGCAGCGGCTGCGCACGACCGAGCCTGTCTGCGCTGATGCCGAGCTGCTCGAGCATCTTCAGCAGCTCGTCGGCAGCGTGCTTGCCGTGACGGACCAGCTCCTCCAGATCGTCAGGCGCGATCCTGAGATCTTGCGCGATCCGGTCGAAATCGGCGCGATCGAGCTGCCGCATCTCGTTCATCTCGCGGCGATGCTTCAGCCAGTTCGCGAAGGATTCGATGAGATCCTGTACGATGGGATAAGGCCTACTTGCGGTGCTCATGCGAGGCTCCGTTCGGGTCGTGGAATTGGAGCCAGACTAGGCACAATGGTGCAGGAGCGCGTTGCGCTGGATCAAATTGAGAATGGGTCAAGAAGGCAGGTCGCGTGTCCCGGACGCGGTGCGGCGCGAAGTGCCGCTCCGCAGAGCCGGGACCCATCTTGCCACATGCTGGGCCCCGGCTCAGCAGCGCATCACTGACGTGCTGCGCTGCGTCGGGGCACGAGCGTGCCGCGCAGCGGAGAGAGCTCAGCTAAACCGCTCCGTCGCCCATGCATACAGGCTGCCCGGGATCGGCTTTTCGCCGCCACGGCCCTTGGGCGAGATGTGCAGGCCGATGATTTCGGGGTTAGTGACGAGGCCGAGATAGCTCGAGGGATCGAAGAACAGTTTTGGCTCGGCATGCACGGCGTAGAACGATTGCTTCGGCAGTGCGTTTTGTAATTCACCGGTGCGGCGCGCGAGCGCAGTGAGCGCCGCCGGTCCGAAGATCGCGACGCGAATATCCGAGAGACGGTTCGAGCCCCCGCGCAGGCGACGCATCATGAAGGTGATGCGATGGCGCACCGACAGCCAGTTCGGCGTCAGCTCCTCCTGCTCCATCAGCTCCTCGAAGGCGGCAACGATGCCGTGCTTCGCCGGCAGATAGATCACGGAATTGCCGAGCTGGCGCGGCCGCTCCCAGGCGAAGTAGGGCTTTGCT
The DNA here is from genome assembly GCF_052075965.1 of Bradyrhizobium sp. 482_C4_N1_8. NCBI lineage: Bacteria > Pseudomonadati > Pseudomonadota > Alphaproteobacteria > Hyphomicrobiales > Nitrobacteraceae > Bradyrhizobium > Bradyrhizobium sp. 482_C4_N1_8. The sequence continues at coordinate 404,357 of NZ_CP197231.1, forward strand.
GGATCGATCTCGACGGGTTTCAGCAGCAGCACGTCGGCATCGAGCCAGAGGCCGAGGTTCTTCGCCATCAGCTTCATGCGGAAGAAGTCGCTGAACTGCAGCGTGGTCCAGTCGCGCCAGCTTCCGTCCGGCTGCGGCGGTCGCAATCGTTCGGAGAACGCGTGCGGCAGGATCGCCTCGGCATCCGCATTCCCGATGCCCGCGGGCAGGCCGGGAATGGTGTCGAAACTATAGACCGTGACCTTGTGGCCGGCCGCGAGCTGCGAGCGCAGACAGGTCTGGCGCAGTGCGTCCATCGGGCCGTGCCAGAAGGTGACGATGTCGGGCAGCATGCGCGTCAATCTAGGGGTTAATCAGGGCAAAGAAAAAGCCCCGGCGCTCGTCGCACCGGGGCTCGAACTGGAGCTCGATCTCAGGCCCAGGCGCGTTCGCGCTTGAGCTTTTCCTCGTAGGTGTCGATCGAGGCCTTCTTCTCCATCGTCAGGCCGATGTCGTCGAGGCCGTTGATCAGGCAGTGCTTGCGGAACGGGTCGATCTCGAACTTGACCTTGCCGCCGTCGGGGCCGCGGATCTCCTGGTTCGGCAGGTCGATCGTCAGCGTCGCATTGGCGCCGCGCTCGGCGTCGTCGAACAGCTTGTCGAGATCTTCCTGCGAGACGCGGATCGGCAGAATGCCGTTCTTGAAGCAGTTGTTGTAGAAGATGTCGCCGAACGAGGTCGAGATCACGCAGCGGATGCCGAAGTCGAGCAGCGCCCAGGGCGCGTGCTCGCGGCTCGAGCCGCAGCCGAAATTGTCGCCGGCGACCAGCACCTTCGAATTGCGATAGGCAGGCTGGTTGAGCACGAAATCCGGATTCTCGCTGCCATCGTCCTTGTAGCGCTGCTCGGAGAAGAGCCCCTTGCCAAGGCCGGTGCGCTTGATGGTCTTGAGGTACTGCTTCGGAATGATCATGTCGGTGTCGACATTGATGATCTTCAGCGGCGCCGCGACGCCTTCCAGCGTGGTGAACTTGTCCATTTCAGGCTTCCCGGTTTGAAGTCAGGGGAGGGCTATTTAGCCCGGTTGGCACACAAATCCTAGGCCGGATTCGGCAGGCCTAGGGGCGTAAATCGAGGTTCGTCTTCAGCCTGGCGGAGCCATGCTGTCAGGGGCAAAGCCGGTCGGCAGGCCGTCGATGCTCTTCATGTTCTTCAGACCCCAGTATTTTCGCAAATTGTTGACACCCTGCGCCGTCCAGTAGCGCACGAGGCTGCCGCGTTCTTGTCTGTAGTCGAACAGCGGCACGCCCATACCGCATGACGTCTGCACGAGGTCGACCGAGAGGCGCACGATTTGGCGGGCGCCTGCCATGTCCTCGAAGTCAGGAACGAGATCGGAATATTCCGGCGTGCCGCGCATGAGCGATCGAGCCTGGCCATAGAGCCGCAGGATCATCGGGGCGCCGTCGAAGGCGCAAAACATGATGGTCAGCCGCTTGTCGTCGGAGGCGGTCAGATGCGCACGGGTCTCGCTGCCGCTGCCGGTGCAATCGAGGTAGGCGACGTCGCTCTCTCCCAGCACCCGGAATGCCGACAGGCCCTTGGGAGACACGTTGATGCGTCCCTTCGGCGGGGCGCTCGCGACGAAGAAGATCTTCTGCCGTTCGATGAAAGCCCTGTGCTCAGGTTCGATCCTTGCGAATTGCCTGCCCATACCCGTTCGTCCTTTCCGCAGCGACGCCGCAGCGGCAAAGAGTTAGCATGCCGATTATACCCGTTTAAGAATGTTATTTATGCTGGTATAAAAACCACCATGAAGGGACCAGACCCGATCGCTCCTCTCTCGCTCAGCGCGTTCCTGCGCGCGCTCCGGGAGCGCCAGTCTCCGGCAGAATTCGGCCTCGCCGCCGGAGCACGGCGGCGCACGCCCGGCCTCCGGCGCGAGGAGGTCGCTCAGCTCTGCGGATTGAGCGTCACCTGGTACACGTGGATCGAGCAGGGTCGCGATGTCTCCGTCTCGGCTTCGACACTTGCGCGCCTCGCACGCGGATTGCGCCTGTCACGAGCGGAGCGCAGCTATCTGTTCGAAGTTGGGGGCAAGCGCGATCCCGAGCGTCCCGGCCACAGGGATGATCCGCCTGAGGAGGTGCTGGCCTGCGTCGATGCGATCGAAGGGCCGGCCTACATTCTCGATCGCACATGGGGTGCGCGTCGTTGGAATGCGAAAGCGTCCCGGTTGTTTGCCGGATGGCTCGATGCTGACGGCGAAAAAAATCTTCTGCGCTACATCTTCCTCAGGCCCGAGGCGCGAACACTGATCCTCGACTGGACCTCACGCGCGCAACGCGTCGTCGCAGAATTCCGCGCCGCTGTTACAGCCTATTCCGACGATCCGGACATTCGCCGGCTCGTCGAGGAACTGAGAGTTGGAAGCCCCGATTTCGAACGCTGCTGGGAGACGCAGGGGGTTCTGGCACGCGAAGGCGGCGAGCGTGCGTTCGATCATCCGACCATGGGACTGCTGCACTATCAGCAGGTGTCGCTGTCTCTCGCGGGCTGGTCCGACTATCGACTGACGATGCTTCTCGCTGCGCCAACCATACGCAACCGATGACGTCCTACTCCGCCTGAGCCTCAATCGCCGCCATATCGTCGTCCGAGAGGCCGAAATGGTGGCCGATCTCGTGGATCAGGACGTGGCGGACGATGTGGCCGAGCCTCTCGTCGTGCTCGGCCCAGTAATCCAGGATCGGCCGGCGGTAGAGCCAGACCATGTTGGGCAGCCGCGCCACATCGCCCAGGCTCTGCTGGGGCAGGCCGACGCCCTGGAACAGGCCGAGCAGGTCGAACTCGCTATCGCATTCCATCTCGTCCATCACTTCCTCGGTCGGGAAGTCGTCGACACGGAGGATCACGCCCTCACAGAGGCCGCGAAATTCCGCCGGCAGGCGCTCGAAGATGTCGTGCGCCGTCGCTTCCATCTCAGCCAGCGAGGGTGCTTTCAATTCCGTCCACATGGGCTTTTCTTAGCGCGGGTTCCGTGGCGATGCATCCGGCTTTATAGAGGGCTACGAAGAGTTGACGCCGCGCACGAAAACGGGGAGCGTACGGCGCCTCAAGGGGATAGCTCAGGTGGGTGGTGGTGCGATGCGGGCGGGAACAGCAATACTGGTTCTACTTTGCATGGGGTTGTTTTCGCAATTTTGCGTCGGTGCGGAAGCTCAGACGGCCGGCGCCGGTGTCAGGCTGGCCCAGGCGGCCTCGCCAGACGACGTTCCGCCGCCGCGCAGGCGCCCGCCCGCCCGGCTGCGCGTCACGCCCTACTACGCTCCGGACGGCGTCTATCCGCGCTACTATCCGGGTCCCGATGCGGTGCGCGAGTGCAACGCCACCTATGTGCAGGAATATCGGCCGAGCGGCACGGTGATCGTGCCGCATATGAGCTGCTACTGGCGGCGGGGCTGACGCGCCTCAACGGCCGCGTGATGCCCGCATCTTGAGGGCGGAGTTCGTCATGACGAGATGGATTGCATTGGCCGTTGTCGCCGGGCTCGCAGCGGGTTTGCCTCGCGCTTCAACCGCGCAGAGTGTGACGAAGTCGGATGCCTCGGCCGGGACAGCGATTTTCGATGCGAGACGGCACGCAAGACACCATGACGTTGCGCGGCGCTCAGCGCCCCATGATCCGCATTATTACGCGCGGCCCATCTACTATCGTCCCTATCCCTACGGCGTGCCGGCACCCTTCGTGTTCGGCTACGGGCCGTGGTGGTGACGCGCCGCGTTAGCCCGCCGGCGCAAATCCCCTGACCAGCAGCACGGTTGCCTGCGCGCCCGCCTTGCGATCGCGCGAGATGTCTTCGTAGTCCGGCGAATTCGAGAAGGCGAGGAACGCGGCCTCGTCGGGAAACGACATCATGACGAGCTTGTCGAACGGCCACGGGCCCTCGAGCACGCGCGGCTGCTCGTCGGCGGCGAGCAGCCGTCCATTGTACTTTCTGAACACGTCGAAGAACCGCGCCTGATAGCGGTCATAGGCCGCGCGGTCCGTCATCTTCAATTGCGCGATCGCGTAGACGGTCATCTTTCGAATTCCTTTTGTCGTGGCACGGCGCCTCGGCAGGTTGTTCATTCACGAGGGGTTCACGTCGCTGTCCCTAATTTAATCTTGGGAGCGACTGCAATTGAACAGCGATGCGAGCGACGGCTGCGCCGCAATGCTGCCGTTCAGATTCAGGGAGAATTCCATGCTGCGGATCTTGGATGCTCGGACAAGCCCGATACGCTTGCTCGGGCTCGCGGCCGTTGCCACGCTGATGCTGTCGGCCGGAACTGCACAACGTGCCGAAGCGATGACTCCGATCAATCCGACGCCATTGCCGGCGGCGAAGGCTGCAAGCGACGACATGATCACGCAGGTTCGCCACGGTGGCGGCGGTGGTGGACATGGTGGCGGCTTCCATGGTGGTGGCGGTTTTCGTGGCGGTGGTTTCCACGGCGGCGGAGGACATATCGGCGGTTTCCGCGGCGGTGGCTTTCGTGGCGGCCATATCGGCGGCTTCCGCGCCGCACCCGCCTTTCACGGTAGCGGCTATCGCTACGGCGGATTTCGCCACTATGGCGGTTTTCATCGCTACGGGGTCTATCGCCCGCATTACGGCTATCGCCACTTCCACCGGCGCTATTATTACGGCGGCTACTATCCCTACTACAACTATCCGCGCCGCTGCCGGGTGATCTGGACCTATTACGGTCCGCGCCGCGTCTGCCGGTGGCATCGCTGGCACTATCCGTACCGCTATTGGTAATCGCGATCGAAATGAAAAGGGCGCCGCGACGGCGCCCTTTGTTCGTGTGGCCTAGAGCCAATCCTTCAGCTTCCACGACGCCGGCTTCCACCGTGTCAGGTTCTCGAGCTTCCACTGCTTGATCATCGCCGGCGGCCAGCGGCTGAGCTTCGAGGTCTCCTCGACCTCGGGCTTGGCGACGATGGGCAAGGGCGTTGCGCGCCGCCGGTGCTGGCGCGTCGCCTCGCCGATCAGATCGACATATTCAGGCTTGTTGGCCATGAGCTGTGTCCTCGCGAAACCGTCGCGAGGACGCAGTGTCGGCGATGCCGATTAACGGCCGTTTGCCGCTTTAGCTCAAATTGCAGGGAGCGGCTTACCGCCACTCCCTGACGTCGACGAAGTGACCCGCGATCGCAGCCGCCGCAGCCATCGCCGGCGACACCAGATGCGTGCGGCCCTTGAAGCCCTGGCGTCCCTCGAAGTTGCGGTTCGAGGTCGAGGCGCAGCGCTCTTCCGGGGCCAGCTTGTCCGGGTTCATCGCGAGGCACATCGAGCAACCGGGCTCGCGCCATTCGAAGCCGGCCTTGATGAAGATCTTGTCCAGACCCTCAGCCTCGGCCTGCTCCTTCACGAGGCCCGAGCCCGGCACGACCATGGCGTTGACATGCGCTGAAACGGTCTTGCCTTCGGCAATCTTCGCCGCCGCGCGCAGATCTTCGATCCGGCCGTTGGTGCAGGAGCCGATGAAGATGCGGTCGAGCTTGATGTCGGTGATCTTCGTGCCCGCCGTCAGGCCCATGTATTTCAGCGCGCGGTGCTTGGAGAGACGCTTGGCCTCGTCCGCGATCTGATCCGGATCGGGCACGATGCCGGTCACCGAGATGACGTCCTCAGGCGAGGTGCCCCAGGTCACGATCGGCGGCAGCTTGGCAGCGTCGAGGCGCAGCTCGTGGTCGAAATGCGCGCCGTCGTCGGAGCGCAGCTTCTCCCAGTAGCGCATCGCCGCGTCCCAGTCCGCGCCCTTCGGCGCCTTCGGGCGGCCGCGCAGGAAGTCGAACGCCTTCTGGTCGGGCGCAACCAGGCCGGCGCGGGCGCCGCCTTCGATCGACATGTTGCAGACCGTCATGCGGCCTTCCATCGACAACGCGCGGATCGCATCGCCGGCGTATTCCAGCACGTAGCCGGTGCCGCCGGCAGTGCCGATCTCGCCGATGATGGCGAGGATGATGTCCTTGCCCGTCACGCCTTCAGGCAATTTGCCGTCGACGGTCACGCGCATGTTCTTCGCCTTCTTCTGGATCAGCGTCTGCGTCGCCAGCACGTGCTCGACCTCGGAGGTGCCGATGCCGTGTGCGAGCGCGCCGAACGCGCCATGCGTCGAGGTGTGGCTGTCACCGCAGACGATGGTGGTGCCGGGCAGGGTAAAGCCCTGCTCGGGGCCGATGACGTGGACGACGCCCTGGCGCTTGTCGAACTCGTCGTAATATTCGATGCCGAATTGCTTGGCGTTCTCGGCCAGCGCCTTGATCTGCTCGATGCTCTCCGGATCGGGATTCGGCTTGGTGCGATCGGTGGTCGGCACGTTGTGGTCGACGACGGCGAGCGTCTTTTCCGGCGAGTGCACCTTGCGGCCGGTGGCGCGCAGACCCTCGAACGCCTGCGGCGAGGTCACTTCGTGCACCAGATGGCGGTCGATATAGAGCAGGCAGGTGCCGTCGTCGGCTTCGTGCACCAGATGGTCGTTCCAGATCTTGTCGTACAATGTGGTCGGCTTGGACATGAGCTTCAGCTCCAGGAATGTTGTGGTGCGGATATGCGCGGTCACGCGCGGGCAACAAAATCGTCAGCGCAGCTTTTAGGCTGCGCGCGTAAGCTCTGACGTTGCCGAGGTCGCGAAGCGTCCGAAGAACCGGCCAGGCAGCCGCGAGCGATCGTCGATGACGATGCGCGTGACGGGGGCGAGGCTGGTCTGATCTGGAAACATTCCAAGAATATATAGCAGGCCGATTTGGAAGCGCGAGTGCTTTGACGCGCACGGCTGACGCAACAAAAAAGCGCGGGGTTTTGCCCCGCGCTCTCTAGAACTCGTCTGTAAACGGAGCTTACTCGTTGACGGCCTTGGCGTGCTCAGTCTTCTCGACGATGCGGGCCGACTTGCCGCGAAGGTTGCGGAGGTAATAGAGCTTGGCACGACGCACCTTGCCGCGGCGCACCACCTTGATCGAGTCGATCATCGGGGAGAGTAGCGGGAACACGCGCTCGACACCCTCGCCATAGGAGATCTTGCGGACGGTGAAGCTCTCGTTGAGGCCGCCGCCGGAACGGCCGATGCAGACGCCTTCATAGGCCTGCACGCGGGTGCGGTCGCCTTCGACGACCTTCACGTTGACGATCACGGTGTCACCGGGACCGAATTCCGGAATCTCCTTGCTGGCGGAGAGCTTGTCGAATTGCTCTTTTTCGAGCTGTTGGATCAGGTTCATGGGTAAATCTCCATCGGCGCGCCCAGCCGCAGGACGGGGGCTGCGCGAAATTCGTTGATCCAGCTATTGCGGATGTGGCCGCTCCTATAAGGCAAGCCGGAGCGTTTGTCACCCGTCTGTCTTGTTTTTTGGCGTTTTTTGGCGTCTGGCTCGATTCGGGGCTTTGGCCGGGATTTTGGCCCACAAATCAGGCCGCCGGGCCGCCGTCAGGGCCTCGGATTGTGCCCGCCGCCAGGCTGCAACCTTGGCGTGGTCGCCGGAGGTCAGGGTCTCCGGGATCGGAGCCCCCTCGAACAGCTGCGGGCGGGTGTATTGGGGGTATTCGAGCAGGCCCTCCGAAAAGCTTTCCTCGGTTCCCGAGGCCTCCTTGCCCATCACGCCGGGCAGCAGCCGGACGCAGGCGTCGATCAGGGCCAGCGCGGCGATTTCGCCCCCGGACAGCACGTAGTCGCCGATCGAGACCTCCTCCAGGCCCCGTCCGTCGATCACCCGCTGGTCCACGCCCTCGAACCGTCCGCAAACGATCAGGGGACCCGGACCCTCGGCCAGCTCCACCACCCGGGCCTGGGTCAATGGCCGACCCCTCGGGCTCATCAGCAGTTTCGGCCGGTCCGCGCTGATCCCGGCGGCATCGATCGCCGCCGCCAGAACATCGGCCCGCAGCACCATGCCCGGTCCGCCGCCCGCGGGGGTGTCGTCGACGCTCCGATGCCGGTCGGTGGCTGAGGCCCGGATGTCCCGCGCCTCGAGCTCCCAGAGCCCGCCAGCCAGCGCCCGGCCGGCCAGGCTCACGCCGAGCGGCCCCGGAAACATCTCCGGAAACAGTGTCAGCACCGTCGCGCGCCAGGGTGAGGAGGTCGTCATGGCCGCTGGTTAGGGCATTGCGGCCGACAGGTCGAGGCCCGGCCGGCCGAGTTGGTTATTGCTTGCGGCCGTACTCGACGAGCTCGATGACGTTATTGGTCAGCAGATGGCCGTTGCCGCGCGCCACGTAGGTCCGTTTCGCCCAGTGGTCGATGGCCGGCGCGTACCAGGTCATGGCCGAGATCTCGTGCTTGCGGCTCGGATCGTTGGTTGGACGCCTCAGGAGCGTCGTTTCGATCTTGTACGTCTCGAACGTGCCGGCCTTGGTGGTGATGGTCTCCTGGCCGACGACCTTCGAATGGCCCGAGCGTTTCCAGATGAAGCCCTTGCTGCTGTTGACGTCATCGGCGGAGAAGCTCCAGCTATCGCCGATTTTCAGTGGCGCATGGATGCCGCTGCCGTCGCCGGGCTGATATTTCCACTCACCCGCGTTCTTCAGATTCCACGACCGATCGTAGATGTTCAGGCCCTCGGCCTCCTTGCCGTCGGTCGTGACCCGAACGCTGATCTCGGCAGGCGTGACCTCGGTGACGATGTTCCTGCGGACCGCGCTGACCTTGCCGCTGATTTCGTCCCGCACCTCGTAGGTCCAGAAGTCGCCTTGCAGGGGTGCCTCCATCGCGATGACCGGCTTTGCGGCGGCGGGCGGATCGCTCGCCGCCGATGCCAGGGTGGTGCCGGCAAGCAGACAAGCCATCATCGTGGCCGCGTAACGAGACATCTTCATGCTCCCCGGAAGGCTTCGGTCATCGACGGTCGCTTTCGCGCCGGCCGCTAGCGGCGGCCGTATTCGATCATTTCGAGCGCGCCCCGCTCGCGAACCCTGCCGTCCGCTCTGCTGACATAAGTGCGCTTCACCCAATGGTTGATCTCGGGCACGTACCAGGCCTGCTGCTCGGCCTGGGATTTCTTGGTGGGATCGTTGGCGTTTCGCATCTCGATCGAGGTTTCGATCTTGTAGGCCTCGAATGTGCCGGCGCGGGTGGTGATGGTCTCCCTGGCAGTGACCTTCGAGGTACCCGTGCGCTTCAGGTTGACACCCGCCGTGCTGTTCGAGTCGCTGGACTTGAACGTCCAGGTCTTGCCGATCGCGAGCGGCATGCGGATGCCCGTGCCGTCATTCGGCGTGAACCGCCATGCACCATTGTTGATGATGTCCCACGACCGGTCATAGGTCTGGTAGCCGAAACCGGGCTTGCCGAGGATCTCGAACCGGACGCTGATCTCGGTGGCCGACACGTCGGTGATGGTGTGCGTCATGGTCGATTTGAGGTCGCCCGTGATCTCGTCGCGCATCTCGTAGGTCCAGTGGTCACCGACCTGCGGCTCCTCCATCGGGGCGAGCGAGGTGGCTTGCTCGGCTGCAGCCGGCGGGGGGCTCGGTGGCGTCTGCGCACTGACAAGGCCCGCGGATGCGAGCAGGCCGATCGTTGCCATAAGACAGCGGCGCAGCATTTGGAGCTCCGGTGTTGGGGAGAGGCGCGGGAGGGCGATGCAACCAAAGCGTGAACGAGCCGGATGCCCGATGCAAGTGAAGATTTCGCGAGATTTGTTAGCGAGCCGTTACCGCACCGTCATGATGACGGAGCCTCGCTGTCATCATCACCCTCGATCTCCTGCGGCAGCGCGATCACGACGCGGCCGCCTGTGAGATCGACTTCCGGCACCACCGCGTTTGTGAACGGCAGCAGCATCGTCGTGCCCTTTGCAGATCCTTTGGGCGGAGCGATCTCGATGATGTCGCCGGCGCCGAAATTGTGGATCGCGAGCACGCGGCCGAGCGCGTCGCCGTCGGTGGTGACGGCGGCGAGCCCGATCAGGTCGGTGTGGTAATATTCGTCCTCGTCGGTCGCGGGCAGCTTTTCGCGCGCGACGTAGAGCTCGATGCCGTTGAGGCGCTCGGCCTCATCGCGGGTCGTGACGCCCTTGAACGTCGCGACCAGATGATCCTTGGCTTCGCGCGCCTGCGCGACCTCGAACTGGCGCTTGCCATCCTTGGACAGAAGCGGCCCGTAGCGCCTGACCGCAAAGGGATCTTCGGTGAAGGTCCACAGCTTGACCGCACCGCGCACACCATGCGCGGCGCCGATCCGCGCGACGCAGACCAGCGCCGACATGATCTGACCTTAACCCTTCGCGGCGGCTTCGGCCTGCGCCTTGCGCTCCTTGCGCGGCACGGCCTTCTCAGGGTTGTTGCGCGCTTCGCGCTTCTTGACGCCGGCGGCGTCGAGGAAACGCGCCACGCGGTCCGACGGCTGCGCACCCTTGGCGACCCAGGCCTTCACCTTGTCCATGTCGAGCTTGAGGCGGGCCTCGTTGTCCTTCGGCAGCAGCGGGTTGAAATAACCGAGACGCTCGATGAAGCGGCCATCGCGGGGAAAGCGCGAATCGGCGACGACGACGTGATAGACGGGGCGCTTCTTGGTGCCTGCGCGAGCGAGGCGGATAACGACGGACATCTGGTTCTCCTTCAAAGTACAGTTTGTTCGGTTGGTTGGTATTCCGCGTCGCGCGAGATGCTTAGGATCCCTCGCGACGAATTCCTCATTTCTTCTTGCCCGGAAATCCGCCGAGGCCCGGCAGCGTCGGCTTGCCGCTCAGCCCGGTCAGTCCGGGAACGTTGGGCAGGCCGGTGCGCAGACCAGCGGGCAAATCCTTCGGCAGGCTGGGCAGACCTTGTCCGCCGCCTTGCATCTTCTCCTGCAACGCCTTCATCTCTTCGGGCGAGGGCGGCTTCATGCCGCCGCCAAAGCCCATCGCCTGCGCAATGCCGGCGAGCGGGCCACGCTTGCCCGAGCCCATGGCCTTCATCACGTCGGCCATGTTCCGGTGCATCTTGAGCAGCTTGTTGACCTGCTCGACGCTCTGGCCGCTTCCTGCGGCGATGCGCTTCTTGCGGCTGGCCTTGAGCAGGTCGGGATGACGGCGCTCGTCGCGCGTCATGGAATCGATCACCGCGACCTGGCGCTTCAGGATCTTGTCGTCGATGCCGGCGGCCGCGATCTGGTTCTTCATCTTGGCGATGCCGGGCATCATGCCCATCAGCCCGCTGATGCCGCCCATGTTCGCCATCTGCAACAGCTGCTCGCGCATGTCGTTGAGGTCGAACTGACCCTTGCGCATGCGCTCGGCGGTGCGCGCGGCCTTTTCGGCGTCGATGTTGGCGGCGGCACGTTCGACCAGCGACACCACGTCGCCCATGCCGAGGATGCGGCCGGCGATACGATCGGGATGGAAATCTTCCAGCGCGTCGGTCTTTTCACCGGTGCCGATCAGCTTGATCGGCTTGCCGGTGACGGCGCGCATCGACAGCGCGGCGCCGCCGCGGCCGTCGCCGTCGACGCGTGTCAGCACGATGCCGGTGAGGCCGACGCGCTGATCGAAGGCGCGCGCGAGATTCACGGCGTCCTGGCCGGTGAGGCTGTCGGCGACCAGCAGCACTTCATGCGGATTGGCAGCGGCTTTGATCGCAGCCGCTTCCGCCATCATGTCTTCGTCGAGCGTGGTGCGGCCGGCGGTGTCGAGCAGCACGACGTCGTAGCCGCCGAGCTTGCCGGCTTCCAGCGCGCGCTTCGCAATCTGAGCCGGCTGCTGGCCGGCGACGATCGGCAGGGTCGGAATGTCGAGATCGCGGCCGAGCACGGCCAGCTGCTCCATCGCCGCCGGGCGATAGATGTCGAGCGAAGCCATCAGCACCTTGCGCTTGTCGCGCTGGACCATGCGGCGGGCGAGCTTTGCGGTGGTGGTCGTTTTACCGGAGCCTTGCAGACCGACCATCATGATCGGCACCGGCGGCACGGAATTGACGTCGATGGTCTGGCTTTCGGCACCGAGCGTGTTGATCAGCTCGTCATGGACGATCTTGACCACCATCTGGCCGGGCGTGACCGATTTGACGACGGTGGCGCCGATCGCCTGCTCGCGGACGCGCTCGGTGAAGCTGCGCACCACTTCGAGCGCGACGTCAGCCTCCAGCAGCGCGCGGCGCACCTCGCGCATCGCGGCGTCGACGTCCTTTTCGGTCAGCGCACCGCGCCCCGTCAGACGATCGAGAATGCCACCAAGCCGTTCCGACAGATTGTCGAACAATGCCGTTGTCCCTTGTCCTGCTCGCGCAGGGTTGCCGCGTTCACCATCGTCATGCCCCGGCTTAACCGGGGCATCCAGTACGCCGCGGCACCTCGGTTCAGCCGAGCTGCCTCTGGGATACTGGATCGCCCGATCAAGTCGGGCGATGACCACTTCCAAAGCAAGCGATCTTCCAAACACCTTTGCGCCCGAGGGCGCACAGCGCTGTCGGGCGTTGGCCTCTGGCCTCCAGGGCCAGTAGGCGGGTCGAAAAGAAAGCCTTTCCGAGAAAGTGGCGGGGTTAAACGCCGCTCCCGCCCAAAAGTCAAGGAAAGTTAGGGTGCCGGGGTGCCTTTGCCAGGGCAAGGCCCTGAGAATACGGAACTTTTCGCGGCCGGTTCCTTTTGCCTGGGCTCCGCCCATATAGAAGACGATGACTTACCTCCGTTACCATCCCTGAAGCCCGCTTGTGCCGATCACCCGCCGCCGCCTCTTTGGATCGCTCGCCGGTGGCGCCGCGCTGGTTGGTGTTCCGCCCCTCTGGATGTCCCGCATGAAAACCTATGACGGCCCGGTCTCCGACCATTTTGACGGCCTGACCTTCTTCGATCCCGACGGGGCGCCGCCGAGATCGCTCGGCGAGGTGCTGCGGTGGCAATTAGGTGGCCGGGGGCAGCGCGCGGACTGGCCCGACTGGGTGCCCAACCCCCATGCCGACACGCCGCCGCAGCGCGTCGAGGGCGACAAGGTGCGGCTCTCCTTCGTCGGCCACGTCAGCTGGCTGGTCCAGGCCGGCGGCCTCAACATCCTCGTCGATCCCGTCTGGTCCTCGCGGGTCTCGCCCGTCAGCTTTGCCGGACCGAAGCGGCACAACGACCCCGGTATCGCGTTCGAGAAGCTGCCGAAGATCGACGTCGTGCTGGTCTCGCACGGTCATTACGATCATCTGGACATCGCGACGCTGTCGCGGCTTGCCAAGAACTTTGCGCCGCGCGTGGTGACGCCACTCGGCAACGACGTAACGATGCGCAGCGCCGACTCCTCCATCAAGGTGGAGGCCTTCGACTGGCACGATCGCGTCGAGCTCGGCGGCGGCATCGCCGTGACGCTGGTGCCGACCCGGCACTGGTCGGCGCGCGGCATGTTCGATCGCAACAAGGCACTGTGGGCGAGTTTCGTGCTGGAGACACCGGCGGGGAAAATCTACGTGGTCTGCGATTCCGGCTATGGCGACGGCGGGCACTTTCGCCGCGTCGCAGAGAAGCACGGGCCGCTGCGTCTGGCGATCCTCCCGATCGGCGCCTACGAACCGCGCTGGTTCATGCGCGACCAGCACATGAATCCGGAAAACGCCGTGAAAGCGCTGGCCGATTGCGGCGCGCAAGCCGCGCTCGGGCATCATCACGGCACGTTCCAGCTGACCGATGAAGCGATCGACGCGCCGGCCAAGGCGCTGGTCGAAGCGTTGGATGCCGCGAAGCTTCCGCAGGAACGGTTCGTGGCGATGCAGCCGGGACAGGTGGTGGAGATCTAAATCCATCCACGTACACAACTTGCCCCGGACGCAGCGCAGCGTCTCTTCGACGGTGCGCTGCAGAGCCGGGGCCCATGCAGCAGCACGTGCCGTTGGCTTTCTGGGTCCCGGCCCTGCGCAGCGGCGTTTCACGCTGCAGCGCGTCCGGGACAAGAGACTTATTTGCCTTCAGGGCGAATAATCGCCCAGCTGACATTCACCGTCACCGACAGCGTTTCCTCGCCCGGGGCGACTGCCGCGGGCGCCGCCATCGGCGCGGTCGCCATTCTTGCCTTGAACAGCGGCACCGGAGCGCCGCCCTCGGATACGCTGAGCGGCGAGCCGAGCGTGACGCCGGTGGCCTTGGCATAGATCTCGGCCTTGCGGCGGGCGTCCACGACCGCCTGTTCGCGGGCGTCGTCGAGCAGCTTTGAGGCCTGCGTCACCTCGAAGGAGATGTTGCCGATGTCGTTGGCGCCGGCGCCGACCAGCGTGTCGATGATGCCAGCGACCTTGGTCACGTCGCGGATCTTCACGGTAACGCGGTTAGAGGCGCGGAACCCGACCACGGGCGAAGCGCCGGTGGATTTGTTCTGGCCGTATTGCGGCTGCAAGGACAGGCGCGAGGTCTGATAGTCCTTCTCGGCGATGCCAGCGCCCTTCAGCGCCAGCAGTACCTTGCCCATCGCGGCGTTGTTGGCGTCGGAGGCTTCCTTCGCCGACTTGGCGTCGTTGGCGACGCCGGCGTCGATCTGCGCGAGATCGGGCGCCGCGGAGATCGTGGCTTCGCCGCTCACCGAGATCGCGGAGGGAAAATCGTCCGCGCGTGCGGGCGTCGCCAGCAGCGTGGCGGCGAAAGCGGCGGCAAGGGACGTAAAAAGGACGGCAGGCTTCTTCATCTCTCTCACTTCAATGGCACGAACACGTTGATCACGAGCTTGTCCTCCGCCGTCTTCAGGGGATCGGTGAGGTACTCCTCGATAAAGGTGTCCTTGGCTTCCAGCTTCTTGTCGTCGAGGTGATTGGTGATCGCCTCATAGGTGTTGTCCATGTTGTCGTAGGAGCCGCGATGAACGAATTTCAGCGCCTTGCCTTCGGGCGATTTGCCGATGCTCATGTCCTTGGGCAGGTTCTTCGGGTCCTGCTCGACCGGGATCTCGGCCAGGAAGGTGAAGCCGGTGTCGTCGGTCGAGGTGTAGACGATCATCGAATTGCCGGCGGGCTTGATGCCCTGCTTGTCCAGCAGCGTGTTCAGCGCCTTGAAAGCGTCGATCAGCGTGTCGAAGGCCGAATCCCAATTGGCAGTGCCCTTGACCATCACGACCTTCTTCGGCTCGAGCGTGGTCTCCAGGCCAAAGGGATCGGCGGTCTGCACCGGGGCGGGCGTCGCGGCCGCAGCGGGCGGCGGGGCCGCCGGAGCGGGTGAGGGCGAAGCGCTGGCCGCAGGCGATGGCGCCGGAGAGGGCGCCGCCGCGGGCGCAGGTGCCGCACTTGCGGCCGGGGAGGGCGAGGCCGACGGAGCCGGCGAAGGGCTGGCCGACGCGGCGGGCGCCGGGCTCGGGGTCTGCGCCAGAGCGCCGGGCACGCCAAACGACATGGTCGCTGCCGGGATCAGCGCGAGCAGTGCGAGGCGACAAAAACGATTCATTCTATTCTCCCCAAGGGCTTATGCGCCAAGGCCTTACATCCCCAAGGCCTTGAGCCGGCCGCGCGTCCCGGATTGCGCGAACCCTGCCGTTCTAACACGCGAGTGCCGAATTCGTCCCATGACAGATGCGTCATGGCTATGGCGGCAAATCACTGGCCAAGCCGCCAAGGATCGCCATATAAGGCAGGCGAAATTCGGGACATTTCATGAGCGCTCTGGCCAACCACGCATTTGCCAAGATGAACGGCATCGGCAACGAGATCGTCGTTGTCGACATGCGTGATTCCGCCGCGCCGG
This sequence comes from Bradyrhizobium sp. 482_C4_N1_8, assembly GCF_052075965.1. Lineage (NCBI taxonomy): Bacteria > Pseudomonadati > Pseudomonadota > Alphaproteobacteria > Hyphomicrobiales > Nitrobacteraceae > Bradyrhizobium > Bradyrhizobium sp. 482_C4_N1_8. The sequence continues at coordinate 419,999 of NZ_CP197231.1, forward strand.
TGACGCCGGACGACGCCCGCGCGGTCGCGTCCGCGCCGGGCGGCGTGCCCTACGACCAGCTCATGGTGCTCCGGAAGCCGCGGTTCGACGGGACCGAGGCCTTCATCAGCATCTACAACAATGACGGCTCCGAGGCCGGCGCCTGCGGCAACGGCATGCGCTGCGTGGTGCGGCGCATCTTCGAGAAGACCGGGCAGACCACGGCAACGTTCGAGACCGCCGCGGGCCTGCTCAATTGCTGGCAGGGCCCGGCGCCCGATCTCTACACCGTCGATATGGGCGCGCCGAAGTTCGGCTGGCAGGAGATTCCGCTGGCGGAAGAGTTTCGCGACACCCGCTACATCGAATTGCAGATCGGGCCGATCGACAATCCGATCCTGCATTCGCCTTCAGTGGTGAGCATGGGCAATCCGCATGCGATCTTCTGGGTCGAGGACGTCAACGCCTATGATCTCGAGCGTTTCGGTCCGCTGCTGGAAAATCACCCGATCTTCCCCGAACGCGCCAACATCACGCTCGCCCACATCGTCGATCGCGACCACGTCACGATCCGCACCTGGGAGCGTGGCGCGGGCCTGACCAGAGCTTGTGGTTCGGCGGCCTGCGCGACCGCGGTCGCGGCCGCGCGGCTGAAGCGCACCGAGCGCAATGTCGAGATCGCGCTGCCCGGCGGCAAGCTCGGGATCGAATGGCGTGAAAGCGATGACCACGTGCTGATGACGGGCCCCGCGACCTTCGAATATGAGGGCTCCTTCGATCCGGCGCTGTTCGCGCCGGTCGGCTGATGGCCGTCGACGTCGTCACCTTCGGCTGCCGCCTCAATGCCTTCGAGGCCGAATTGATCCGCCGCGAGGCTGAAGGCGCTGGCCTTTCCGATACCATCGTCATCAACAGCTGCGCCGTCACCAACGAGGCGGTGGCGCAGGCGCGCCAGTCGATCCGTAAATTGAAGCGCGAACGACCGGGCGCGCGCATCGTCGTCACCGGCTGTGCGGCGCAGACGCAGAGCCGGATGTTCGCAGACATGGCCGAGGTCGATCGCGTCCTCGGCAATGACGACAAGATGCGCAGCGAAGCCTGGCGCGATGCGCGTGCCGCGTTCGATCTCGGTGCGAGCGAAAAGATCGCCGTCAGCGACATCATGGCGGTGAAGGAGATGGCGCCGCATCTGATCGACGGCTTTGCGAGCGGCCTGCCGCGCGTGTTCGTGCAGGTGCAGAACGGCTGCGACCATCGCTGCACGTTCTGCATCATCCCCTATGGCCGCGGCAATTCACGCTCGGTGCCGATGGGCGCGGTGGTCGATCAGGTGCGGGCGCTTGTTGCGCGCGGCCATGCCGAGATCGTGCTGACCGGTGTGGACCTCACCAGCTATGGCGCCGACCTGCCGGGTGCACCAAGACTCGGCATGCTGACGAAGCAGATCTTGCGGCACGTGCCGGAGCTCAAGCGCCTGCGCATCTCCTCGATCGATTCGATCGAGGCCGATGCCGATCTGCTGGATGCCATCGGCGACGATGCGCGCCTGATGCCGCATCTGCACCTGTCGCTGCAATCCGGCGACGACATGATTTTGAAGCGCATGAAACGGCGGCATTCGCGCAACGACGCGATCGCGTTCTGCGACCAGGTCCGCCGCCTGCGCCCGGACATCGCGTTCGGAGCCGACATCATCGCGGGCTTTCCGACCGAGACCGAGGAGATGTTTTCGCGCTCGCTGGATCTCGTGGAGGAGTGCGGTCTGACGTTCCTGCACGTCTTCCCGTATTCGCCACGCCCCGGCACGCCGGCCGCGCGGATGCCGCAGGTCGCGGGCGGTGCGATCAAGGAGCGTGCGAAGCGGCTGCGTGCGGCGGGCGAAGTGGCATTACGACGGCGGCTGCAAGAGGAAGTGGGTACGACGCGCGATGTGCTGATCGAGAGCGACAGCCAGGGCCGCACGGAGCATTATCTGCCGGTGGCGATCGCGGGTGAACGTATTGGCCGTGTGGTGCCGCTGATGATCGCCGGCAGCGATGGCGAGCGGCTAACCACGTAATCAGTGTCGTCGCCCGGCTTGACCGGGCGACCCAGTACGCCGCGGCTCCTCGGTTCTATCGCTGCCGTCTCTGGAATACTGGATTGCCCGCTTTCGCGGGCAATGACAGCGGAGTGTGTGATGAGCAGCAGGCCTACAACGCCCGCACCTGCCAGAATCGCAGCGTCCGCCGCGCGTTCTCCGACGTCATTCGCGCGTAATTGCTTTTCGCCCTCGCGATATCGGCGGGTTTCATCGCGCCGGTGGCAAAGCGACTCTCGAGCACGGCGGCTGTGGTTTCCCAGCTGAGCTGGGCCGCCTTGCACGGCACCAGCAAGCCGTCCTCGCGCAGGCTCTGCATCAGCGGGCGAATCACTTCGACGGTCGATCCGGACAGGGCCGCTAATGCAGCCACGGTTTCCTCGTAGCGCCGCTGCGTGGCGAAGCCGAGCAGCGTCGCCTCGGTCAGCTGGCCCGTCGCCTTGAGATTTGCGATGGCCCGCTTGGCGCCTTCGAAATCGCGGACGGCCGACATCTCGCGCTCGACACCGACGGTCACGGCGGCGATCGCGCCCTGGATCTCCTCGAACAGATGCGGCGGTGCGCGCGACAGCAGCCGGGTGCGCACGGCATCCGTCGCAGAACGCAGCAACCGGCGGCGCAAATCGGACGGCAGGTCGACGCGGACGCCGACGCTCACGGCGAGCTCGGGATCGGCCTCCGCCTGCCCGACGATGACGGCAAATCCGTTTCCGGAAACGCGCGCGCCGGGATTGGCGGCAAGCCGCCGGCTGACGCTGGGATAGCGCCGCGCCAGCAGCGCGTCGGTGACGATCTCCTTGAGCCACCAGCGACCGGCGACCGCGAGCAGATGCGATTCGCCCTTGCTGGAGGCGATCTTCACCAGCTCGCCATCGTCGAGGCGCGCGGATTCCTGGAGCACGGGGCCGGCGATGCGAATTTCGTCATTATTGGCGAGGCGGCGGATCACGGAGGGCGGCGCCTGCGCGATCGGCGCAAGCTGCGCGCTGATCTCGGCCAGCGCAACGCGTGCGCCCATGTCGGCGATGGCGCGCAGCTCGATGGTGCCGATCAGGCGCTCGAGCACGTCGTCGAACAGCGCGATCTGCTCGTTGCCAAAACTTCCGGCGGAGGAGAGGAACAGGTCGGTGACGCGGCGGGCCGTTTCCAGGCCCTTTTCCGCCGAGCCGAGCCGAATCGCTGATTCGACTTCATCGATGATCGAAAACTCGGCCGTGGACATGACGCGTTGCTCGTCCTGAGCGAATGACGGAAGCTTGTTCTAAGCAATCGCTATCAATAGAGACGAGCACTGAACGTTTCGTAAACCACGGGGCGGAAGGCGAGCACTGCTTTGCTCCCCGACCGGCCACTGCTCCTCATCCTGAGGAGCCCGCGAAGCGGGCGTCTCGAAGGATGGCCGCGGGCGACAGTCGGGCCTTCATGGTTCGAGACGGCGCTGATGCGCCTCCTCACCATGAGGGGCTAAAACTATTCCCCATTCCACCCGCAGGCGCGGAGCTTGTCGTGCATGTGGGGCGGGGCCGGCGCGACCACGCGGATCGGCTCCTTGTTCCGGGAGATCGGTACCACGATCTCGCGGGAATGCAGGTGCAGCCGCGGCTCGCCGAAGCGCGGGCCGTTGCCGTAAATGTTATCACCGAAGATCGGCCAGCCGGTCGACGCCGAATGCACCCGCAATTGATGGGTTCGGCCGGTCACCGGTTCCATGGCGAGCCAGGTCAGCCCGTCGCCCCGGCCCATCACCTTCCAATTTGTGACGGCTTTCTGCCCTTCCGGGTCCGGCTTCTGCCACCAGCCGCGCTCGGCATTGAGCCGGCCGAGCGGCATGTCGATGGTGCCTTCGTCCTCGGCAGGGCCGCCCTCGACCACGGTCCAGTAGGTCTTGCCGATCTTGCCGTGCTTGAAGAGGAGGCCGAGTGAGGCCGTCGCCTTGCGATGGCGGCCGAGCACGAGGCAACCGGAGGTGTCCTTGTCCAGCCGGTGGGCCAGCACCGGCGGCCGCGGCAGGCCGAAACGAAGCGCATCGAACGACGTTTCCAGATTGGCCCCGCCCTTGGGGCCGCGGTGCACCGGCAGGCCGGCGGGCTTGTCGATGACCAGCATCAGCCCGTCGCGATGGAGCACGCGCGCCAGGATCTCGTCGGCGGTCAATTCGGGAACATCGAGCAATTGCAAGACTTTCGGTCAACACTTTCGTTTGGGAGCCGGAACGGCTAACACACCGCCACCATGAACGATACCACGTCAGATCCCCCCAAGCTGAGCTGGTGGCGCCGCCTGTCCAACGGGCTGAAGCGCACCTCGTCCTCGCTCGGGACCGCGGTCGCCGACCTCGTCACCAAGCGCAAGCTCGACCGCGCCATGCTCGACGACATCGAGGACGTGCTGCTGCGCGCCGACCTCGGCACGTCGGTCGCGGTGCGGATCGCGGACGCCGTCGGCACGGGCCGCTACGACAAGGCGATCTCGGCGGACGAGGTCAAGGACGTCGTCGCCACCGAGGTCGAGAAGGTGCTGGCGCCGGTGGCAAAGCCGCTCGAGATCGATACGGCCAAGAAGCCGTTCGTCATCCTCGTGGTCGGCGTCAACGGTTCCGGCAAGACCACGACCATCGGCAAGCTCTCGCAAAAATTCGCATCCGAGGGCCGCAAGGTGATGCTGGCCGCCGGCGACACGTTTCGCGCGGCCGCGATCGAGCAGCTCAAGGTCTGGGGCGAGCGCACCAGGACGCCGGTCATCGCTGGCACCCAGGGCTCGGATTCGGCAAGCCTCGCCTTCAACGCGCTGACGGCAGCGAAGGAGCAGGCCATCGACGTGCTCCTGATCGACACCGCCGGCCGCCTGCAGAACAAGGCCGAGCTGATGAACGAGCTCGAAAAGGTCGTGCGCGTGATCCGCAAGGTGGACGACACTGCGCCGCATGCCGTCTTGCTGGTGCTTGATGCTACGGTCGGCCAGAACGCGCTGTCGCAGGTCGAGGCCTTCCATCGCACGGCGGGGGTCACCGGCCTCGTGATGACGAAGCTCGACGGCACCGCGCGCGGCGGCATTCTGGTGGCGCTCGCGGAGAAATTCAAACTGCCGGTGCATTTCATCGGCGTCGGCGAAGGCGTCGACGATCTCGCGCCGTTCACCGCGCGCGATTTCGCCCGTGCGATCGCCGGAATCGAAAGCTGAGAATGGACAAGACCCAGCCGCATCCGCTGTTCAAGCTCGCGACCGAGCTCGGTCCGCTGCTCGTGTTCTTCTTCGTGAATGCGAAGTTCAATCTGTTCGCCGCGACCGGCGCCTTCATGGTCGCGATCGTGGCGGCGATGATCGCGTCCTATGTGGTGACGCGCCATATCCCGATCATGGCGATCGTGACAGGCGTGATCGTGCTGGTGTTCGGCACGCTGACGCTGGTGCTGCACGACGAGACCTTCATCAAGGTCAAGCCGACCATCATCTACGGCCTGTTCGCGGCGATCCTCGGCGGCGGCCTGTTGTTCGGCCGCTCCTTCATCGCCGTCATGTTCGACCAGATGTTCAACCTGACCCCGCAGGGCTGGCGCATCCTCACGCTGCGCTGGGCGCTGTTCTTCGCCGGCATGGCCATCCTGAACGAGATCGTTTGGCGCACCCAGAGCACGGATTTCTGGGTGAACTTCAAGGTGTTCGGCGTCACGCCGATCACGATGGTCTTCGCCATCGCCCAGATGCCGCTGACCAAGCGCTACGGGATCGAGCCGGCGTCGCTGGAGGCGAGCGAGGCCGACGCGGGGGATGTGCGGAAGGGCTGACGGTCTCTCAGCTCGTCATTGCGAGCTGAAATGCGGCCATACACTCAACTGTCATCGCCCGGCTTGACCGGGCGATCCAGTATTCCAGAGACAGTCGTGAGATACGGTGAGGCCGCGGCGTACTGGATACCCCGGTCAAGCCGGGGCATGACAGCGGTGCGTGGTGCTGGCCCCTGCGCTCGCGCGAGAGCGGAGCTCAGCTCCCTGCCTTCAACGCCTTCTCCATCTGCGGCAACAACACCGTGCGCAGATTGTCCGGCGTGATCGGTCCGACCAGCTTGTAGACGATGGTGCCTTCGCGCCCGACGACGAACGTCTCCGGCACGCCATAGACGCCCCATTCGATCGAGGCGCGGCCGTTGGCGTCCACACCGACGCGGCCGAACGGGTTGCCGTAGCGGCCGAGGAAACGGCGCGCGTTGTCGGCCGCGTCCTTGTAGTTGATGCCGACGAGCTGGAAGCGCTTGTCTTTTGCCAGTTCGGTCAGGAGCGGTGCTTCGTCATGACAGGGTACGCACCAGGACGCCCAGACATTGACCAGGCTGACCTTGCCTTTGAACGCGGCGGGATCGAGGCCCGGTACCTGCGCGCTGTCGGCCTGCAATCCCTCGAGCGGCGGCAGCGCGGTCTGCGGCGCCGGCCGGCCGATCAGCGCGGACGGAATCCGCGAGGGATCGCCGCTGCCGAGCCGGAACCAGAACAGCAGCGCCAGGGCGATGAAGGCGATCAGCGGCAGCACCATCAGGAAGGTGCGGCGCTGCGGCGGAGCGGAAGTCGGTTGATCGCTCATGATTGATCGCTCACGGCGTGTCCGTTGCGCTGCGTCCGGAGCGGCGCGTGACGCCGCTGCGGTCGAGCTCGCGCAGGCGCTCGGTCTGGCTGCGATAGTCGAGCACGATCCAGCCGATCAGGATCACGACGACGAGCGCGGCCGCGGCATAGGACGTCACGATGAAGGACGCGTAGGGACCAAGTGACATCGTCATGCGGCCTTCTGGCTCGCCTGCATCATCTGCAAGGAGCGGACACGGCGGCGCAAAATCTCGTTGCGCATCGCCGCGATATGCAACGTGACGAACAGCAGCGTGAACGCGATGGCCATCAGCAGCAGCGGAATCAGGAACGATTTGTCGAGCGTCGAGCCGCCCATGCGCATCACCGACGCCGGCTGGTGCAGCGTGTTCCACCAGTCGACCGAGAACTTGATGATCGGCAGGTTGATCGCGCCGACCAGCGTCAGCACCGCGGCGGCGCGCGCCGCGCGCGAGGGATCCTCGACCGCGCGCCACAGCGCCATCAGGCCGAGATACATCAGGAAGAGGATCAGCACCGAGGTCAGCCGCGCGTCCCATTCCCAATAGGTGCCCCACATCGGCCGGCCCCACAGCGATCCCGTGAGCAGCGCGAGGAAGGTGAAGGCGGCGCCGATCGGCGCGGCGGCTTTGGCGGCGACGTCGGCGAGCGGATGCCGCCACACCAGCGTGCCCAATGAGGCGATGCTCATCACGCCCCAGACGAACATCGACAGCCAGGCGTTGGGCACGTGGATGAACATGATCTTCACCGTCGCGCCCTGCTGGTAGTCGTCGGGCGCGAGAGCGGACTGGTAGAGGCCGATGGTGAGCAGGATGACGGTCGCGGCCACAAGCCACGGCAGCAGCCGCGCCGTCAGCGCGAGGAACCGTGTCGGATTGGCGAGATCGATCAGCGTCATGGTATTCTGATAATCACAGGTCAGCACTCACGCAATCAGCATAAAAGCGCGCAGCGAAAGTTGATCGGGGTCAAGGGCATCCGGCCCATTTCAATCGAGACCATGGCGCAGGCTCGCCGCCGCCGCGAAAGGGCCGATGACGAGGCTGACCAGCGACAGCGCGCACAGGATCGAGAACGGCGCGCCGAACGTCATGGGACCGACGATCACGGCCTGCGAGGCCGCGACCCCGAAAATCAGCACCGGGATCGACAGCGGCAGCACCAGCACGGCCATCAACAGTCCACCCCGGTGCAGCGTCACCGCGAGCGCCGCGCCGATCATGCCGGTGAAGGTCAGCGCCGGCGTACCGGCCAGGAGCGTCAGCGCCACCGCCCCGGTCGCGACCATGTCGAGGTTGAGCAGCAGGCCGAGCACCGGGGTTGCGACAATCAGTGGCAGGCCGGCGGCCAGCCAATGCGCCAGCGCCTTGGCGGCGCAGGCGAGTTCCAGCGGCGTTCGGCTCATCGTGATCAGGTCGAGCGAGCCGTCCTCGTGGTCGGCCATGAACAGCCGGTCCAGGGTGAGCAGGCTTGCCAGCAGCGCGCCGAGCCACAGGATCGCCGGCCCGAGCCGCGACAGCAGCGCCAGATCCGGCCCCACCGCGAACGGCATCAGGACGACGACGGTCAGGAAGAACAGCACGCCGATCAATGCCCCACCGCCGACGCGGAGCGCGATCCGGATGTCCCGGCGGATGAGGGCGGACAGGGCGGTCATGGGGTGTATCCGACGTCGAGGCCGCCATGGGAGCCTGATTCGTGCCCCAGGCAAACTGCGCTCCCTCCCCCCTTGCGGGGGAGGGCGGGGGAGAGGGGTAGCCCCGAGAGAGATGCTTTTGAAGGGCTGACGGCGAGCGACAGAGCGCTCGCCTCCCCAGCGCTAGAACCGAATCGCCCTACCGTGCCGCACCCCTCTCCCCGACCCTCCCCCGTAAGGGGGGAGGGAACGGAGAGAGCCGGGCCCGGCCGCTTGGAAAACTGAGGGTCCATCGGAATCATGCTGAACCCCCAATCCTCAGCTCCCGCGAATCGATGCCGAGCGGCGCATGGGTCGCAGCGATGATCATGCCGCCCCGGGCCAGATGCTCCCGCATCAGGCCCTCGAACATCTCCTGGCCGGCCACGTCCAGCGCCGTAGTCGGCTCGTCCAGCAGCCAGACCGGGCGGCGCACCGTCAGCAGCCGGGCCAGCGACAGACGGCGGCGCTGGCCGGCGGACAGGAAGGCGGCCGGCAAATGAGTGGCGTGATCGAGCCCGACGATGGCGAGGCTCTTGGCCGCATCACTGCGCTCGCCGCCCAGAAAATCAGCCCAGAATGACAGGTTTTCCGCCACGCTCAGTGCTGGCTTCAGGGCGTCGCGATGGCCGAGATAGTGGCACTGCTCCGGCAGCGTCAGCTCGGCATCGCCGCCGGCGAGCGCGATTGTCCCGCCGGCCGGAATCAGCAGACCCGCGATCAGCCGCAGCAGCGAGGTCTTGCCCGAGCCGTTGCGGCCCACGACCGCCACGGCCTCGCCCGAGACCGCCTCGAAATCGAGCCCGGAGAACACCTCGCGGCCGCCGCGCACGCAGACGACCCCGCGTCCGGACAGCTGCATCTTGCCTTGGTTCAATCCGCTCAAAGCCTGGCCTCAGGAAATCTTGGGGTAGCGCATGGGAATTTTTGGCTCGCGGATTGCTGCGGCACGTTTGTGGCTGTGGCGGCGCGGTTAGAAAGCTTCTATAAGCCCGGAACTACTTGATGCAGCAACTTAACCTGCCCCTGCAAGCGACCCAGCCGGACTCGCTGACGGTGTTAAAATACCCCTTGCCGGGTATAACTAACAATTGGGATTTCCTACATGACCTCGCTCGACAGCTTCAAATGCAAAAAGACCCTCAAGGTCGGCGCCAAGACCTATGTCTATTACAGCCTGCCCACGGCCGAGAAGAATGGTCTGAAGGGAATTTCGAAACTCCCCTATTCGATGAAGGTTCTGCTCGAGAACCTCCTGCGCAACGAGGACGGCCGCACGGTCAAGAAGGAAGACATCGTGGCGGTGTCGAAGTGGCTGCGCAAGAAGTCGCTGGAGCATGAGATCGCATTCCGCCCGGCCCGCGTGCTGATGCAGGATTTCACCGGCGTGCCGGCCGTGGTCGATCTCGCCGCGATGCGCAACGCGATGCAGAAGCTCGGCGGCGATGCCGAGAAGATCAACCCGCTGGTGCCGGTCGACCTCGTCATCGACCACTCCGTGATCGTGAATTTCTTCGGCGACAACAAGGCCTTCGGCAAGAACGTCACCGAGGAATACAAGCAGAACCAGGAGCGCTACGAGTTCCTGAAGTGGGGCCAGAAGGCGTTCTCGAACTTCTCGGTCGTGCCGCCCGGCACCGGCATCTGCCATCAGGTCAATCTCGAATATCTCTCCCAGACGGTCTGGACCAAGAAGGAGAAGATGACGGTCGGCAAGAAGACCGGCACCTTCGAGGTCGCCTATCCCGACTCGCTGGTCGGCACCGACTCCCACACCACCATGGTCAACGGTCTCGCCGTGCTCGGCTGGGGCGTCGGCGGCATCGAGGCGGAAGCCTGCATGCTCGGCCAGCCGCTGTCGATGCTGCTGCCCACCGTCGTCGGCTTCAAGCTGAAGGGCGCGATGAAGGAAGGCGTCACCGCCACCGACCTCGTGCTGACCGTGACGCAGATGCTGCGCAAGCTCGGCGTGGTCGGCAAGTTCGTCGAGTTCTTCGGTCCCGGCCTTGATCACCTGTCCGTCGCCGACAAGGCGACCATCGCCAACATGGCGCCGGAATATGGTGCGACCTGCGGCTTCTTCCCGGTCGACGCTGCTGCGCTCGATTACCTCAAGACCTCCGGCCGCGCTCCGGCGCGCGTCGCGCTGGTGCAGGCCTATGCCAAGGCGCAGGGCCTGTTCCGCACCGCCAAGTCGGCCGATCCGGTGTTCACGGAAACGCTGACCCTCGACCTCGGCGACGTCGTTCCCTCGATGGCCGGTCCGAAGCGTCCCGAAGGCCGCATCGCGCTGCCGTCGGTCGCCGAAGGCTTTTCGCTCGCGCTCGGCACCGAGTACAAGAAGACCGACGAGCCCGGGAAGCGCTTTGCCGTCGACGGCAAGAACTTCGAGATCGGTCATGGCGACGTCGTGATCGCCGCCATCACCTCCTGCACCAACACCTCGAATCCGAGCGTCTTGATCGGCGCCGGCCTGCTTGCGCGCAACGCTGCCGCCAAGGGCCTCAAGGCAAAACCGTGGGTGAAGACGTCGCTCGCCCCGGGCAGCCAGGTGGTCGCGGCCTATCTCGCCGATTCCGGTCTGCAGGCCGATCTCGACAAGGTCGGCTTCAACCTGGTCGGCTTCGGCTGCACCACCTGCATCGGCAATTCCGGTCCGCTGCCCGAGGAGATCTCGAAGTCGATCAACGACAACGGCATCGTCGCGGCCGCCGTGCTCTCCGGCAACCGCAACTTCGAAGGCCGCGTCTCGCCGGACGTGCAGGCGAACTATCTCGCTTCGCCGCCGCTGGTCGTCGCCCACGCGCTTGCGGGCAGCGTCACCAAGAACCTCGCCGTCGAGCCGCTCGGTGAAGGCAAGGACGGCAAGCCGGTGTACCTCAAGGACATCTGGCCGACGACGAAGGAGATCAACGCCTTCATGAAGAAGTTCGTGACCGCGTCGATCTTCAAGAAGAAGTATGCCGACGTGTTCAAGGGCGACACCAACTGGCGCAAGATCAAGACGGTCGAGAGCGAGACCTACCGCTGGAACATGAGCTCGACCTATGTGCAGAACCCGCCCTATTTCGACGGCATGAAGAAGGAGCCGGAGCCGGTCACCGACATCATCGAGGCGCGCATCCTCGCCATGTTCGGCGACAAGATCACCACCGACCACATCTCGCCGGCCGGTTCGATCAAGCTCACCTCGCCCGCCGGCAAATATCTCAGCGAACACCAGGTGCGTCCGGCCGACTTCAACCAGTACGGCACGCGTCGCGGCAACCATGAAGTGATGATGCGCGGCACCTTCGCCAACATCCGCATCAAGAACTTCATGCTGAAGGGCGCTGACGGAAATATCCCGGAAGGCGGTCTCACCAAGCACTGGCCCGACGGCGAGCAGATGTCGATCTACGACGCCGCGATGAAGTACCAGCAGGAGCAGGTGCCGCTGGTGGTGTTCGCCGGTGCCGAATACGGCAACGGTTCCTCGCGCGACTGGGCTGCGAAGGGCACGCGCCTGCTCGGCGTCCGCGCCGTGATCTGCCAGAGCTTCGAGCGTATCCACCGCTCCAACCTGGTCGGCATGGGCGTGCTGCCGCTGACCTTCGAGGAAGGCACCTCCTGGTCGTCGCTCGGCCTGAAGGGCGACGAGAAGGTCACGCTGCGCGGCCTGGTCGGCGACCTGAAGCCGCGTCAGAAGCTGACCGCGGAGATCGTCTCCGGCGACGGTTCGTTGCAGCGGGTTTCGCTGCTTTGCCGCATCGATACGCTGGATGAGCTCGATTACTACCGGAACGGCGGCATTCTGCACTACGTGCTGCGCAAGCTCGCGGCCTAAGCGCGAATTTGTGAACGGTGGCTCACCGCGACGTGAGTAGAAGGTTAAACGAGGGCGGCCTATCACAAGGCCGCCTTCGTGCGTTAGAACACGCGTCCGATGGTCCCGCCCGGCGGAAAACCTCGCCCCGGACGGTTGAGTGTACGATGCCCGTAAGACTACGGTGACCATCAGGCGATAGGATCTTCCCCCACGCGTGCGAGGTGTGACGTTCAACATGACTGCAATGATGGCTTCTAATCTGGTTTCGCGCTGGTCCGGTGCACTCTGGTCGGGAGCACTTGGTATCTGCGCCATCGTCGCCGTCATCCGTCCCGCCGAGGCTGATCCTCGCGCCGTAGTCGAGCTCTTCACATCGCAGGGCTGCTCCTCCTGCCCGCCCGCCGACCAGGTCATCGGCGATCTCTCCAACGACCCGTCGATCATCGCGCTGAGCATGCCGATCGACTATTGGGATTATCTCGGCTGGAAGGACACGCTTGCGGATTCGCGCTTCTCGGCGCGGCAGCGCGCCTATTCGCGCATGCGCGGCGACCGCGAGGTCTATACGCCGCAAGTCGTGGTCAACGGTTCGACGCATGTCATCGGCAGCGATCGCGCCGGCATCGAGAGCGCGATCGGCAAGACCGACAACGGCACAGGCGTAATGAGCGTGCCGGTGACGATGTCGCTTGCAGGCAAGCAGATCAACGTGTCGGTGGCGGCGAGCAAGGAGTCGGCGGTCTCGCACGGTGAGGTCTGGATCTGCTCGATCACGAAATCGGTGCCGATCGCAATCAGCCGCGGCGAAAATCGCGGACAGCAGATCACCTATCACAACGTCGTGCGCAACCTGCTCAAGGTCGGCGACTGGAACGGGCGTCCGGAAAGCTGGACGGTGCCGTTGGAAAATCTCACGCGCGACGGCGTCGACGGCGCTGTGGTCTATGTCCAGGACGGCAGCCGTGAGAAGCCGGGTGCGATGCTTGGCGCGGCGTACACGTCGCTGCACTAGATCCGATCTCTCTCGCCAACGTCGCACTCGCTCTCACGCCTCATGGTGAGGAGCGCGCCCTCGCGCGCGAGGCGGACGATGCTACGCATCGCCGCGAGAACCATGCAGGCGCGGCTGATGCAGCGCGGCCTTCATCCTGCGAGTCACCGCTTCGCGGCTCCCCACGATGAGGGGTGAGAGTTGTCTTCGCGTTAATCAGAGAGAAGTTGGTCGTGCCGGAAACATCTCGGCACAAACCAAAAAGGACCAACTTGCGTTGGCCCTCCTTGTCGCGCGTACAGACCCGATCCTGACGGCCCCGGGGGGCTGGGGGCTGAGGAATCCGGAACCGAAAGGACCGGGTCAACGCACACAGGTCTTTTCGCAATGCAGGGCGGCAGGCGCTTGGCGGAAAAGCGGCGATATCAAGATTCCTTCTAACGATCCCGTGACGGTTTGCCGCGACAGAATTCCACTCCTGCGTGTGCTCCGATTCGCACCCGATTCAATCAGTTGAGTGAAGAGCCCCTTGCGGCGGGGAACAGTTGGCGCGATCATGCAATTGTCATGATCCGCGGTTCCGGGGACGGTCCTTCGCGGATGCGATCATGCCGCGAGATGAGGAGGCGCTCGATGAGTCTGACGCCGGAGGATGCCGATCCGAGCGAGCAGCGCGCCGTGGCGCGCCCCACCGCTGCGAATGCCCAACCCAACCGGGTGACATTCAACCGGCTGGAACTGAACCGCATCCTCAACCTGTACGGCCGCATGGTCGCCGACGGCGAGTGGCGCGACTATGCCATCGACTTCCTGAAGGACCGCGCGGTGTTCTCGGTCTTCCGCCGCGCCTCGGAGGTGCCGATCTATCGCATCGAGAAGGACCCGCGGCTGGCGCGCAAGCAGGGCATGTACAGCGTGATCTCGGCGACCGGCCTGATCCTGCGCCGCGGCCACGAGCTCGAGCGCGTGCTGCTGGTGATCGATCGAAAATTGGCGGTGGTTTAGCCTTACGGACGGTGCCGTAGTGTGGGCAAAGGCGCACCGCGCCGTGCCCACCATCTTTCCTCAATCACCGGGCATGCTGGGCACGCTTCCGCCTTCGCTCTCCGAGCTACGGCGGACAAGTCGCTTTGCCCACCCTACGAGACCGAGGTTATTTCGGCACCGTACTCGCGCCCTCGCCCAGATCCCGCTGCATCATCACCGTGTCGAGCCAGCGGCCGAATTTCAGGCCAACATTGGGATGCGTGCCGATCATCTTGAAACCGCCGCGCGTGTGCACGCCGATCGAGCCGGCATTGGCGGAATCGCCGATCACCGCGATCATCTGGCGGAAGCCGCGCGCCTCGCATTCAGCGATCAGCCGGTCCAGCAGCAATGAGCCGATGCCGCGGCGGTGGAACGCGGGATCGAGATAGATCGAGTTCTCGACCGTGAAGCGGTAGGCCGGCCGCGGTCGGTAGGCGCCGGCATAGGCATAGCCGGCGACGCTACGATCGAGGATGGCGACGAAATAGGGATAGCCGCCGTCGATCAGCGCGCGGTAGCGGCGCGTCATCTCGGCCAGATCCGGCGGCGCCAGCTCGAATGTCGCGGTGCCCTCGCGGACGGCCTGCTTGTAGATGGCGGTGATGGCGGGAAGGTCGGCCTCAATGGCGGGCCTGATCTCAGGTGCGGACATGGCGGCGAGATTAGAGCCTTCCCGCGGTCACTGGAAGGGGCAACGCCGCTTCCCCATGCTCCGTCATTGCCAGCGCAGCAGCCCTCCAATCTTCTCCGCTGTCATGCCCCGCGCAGGGGGGCATCCAGTACTCCGAGACAGCGCGGCTAGAACCGAGCCGCTGCGGCGTACTGGATCGCCCGCCCCAGTGCGCAATTGCGCACAAGGCGGGCGATGACAAGCGGGGGGGCGTCGCGCATCCCGGCCCAAACAAAAACCCCGGCCTCTCGGCCGGGGTTCGTATCCGTTCTCTCGTCGAAGCGCTTAGTCGCGCTGGCCAAGGAGCTGCAGGAGCAGCGTGAACAGGTTGATGAAGTTCAGGTACAGCGACAGTGCGCCGGTGATGGCCGCACGCTCTGCGATGTCACCGCCGGCCGAGGCGTAGCCGTAGATGTAGTCGTTCTTCAGCCGCTGGGTATCCCAGGCGGTGAGGCCCGCGAACACCAGCACGCCCACCACCGAGACGATGAACTGCAGCATCGTGCTCGCCAGGAACAGGTTGACCAGGCTCGCGATGATGATGCCGATCAGGCCCATGAACAGGAACGAGCCCATCCCGGTCAGATCACGCTTGGTGGTGTAGCCGTAGAGGCTCAGTGCGCCAAACGTGGCCGCGGTGATGAAGAACACCCGCACGATCGAGGTGTGCGTGAACACCAGGAAGATCGAGGACAGCGAGATGCCCATCAGCGCCGCGAACACCCAGAACAGGATCTGCGCGGTCGAGGGGGCGAGACGGTTGATGCCCGCCGAGATCACGAACACCATCGCGAGTGGCGCGAGCATGAACAGCCACTTCAGGGGGCTGACGAACATCGCGTAGCCGAACGGCGTCAGGAACAGCTTGCCGACGCGGACGGCCTCCGGGGTCGGAACGTCGGTCACGGCGGCCATATAGACGCCGAGCGCGGCCAGGCCGGTGATGGCGAGGCCGATGCTCATGTAATTGTAGATGCGCAGCATATAGGCGCGCAGGCCGGCATCGACCGTCGCGGCGTCAACACGCCCGGCGGCCCTGCCGAAAGGAGAAGCGTAGTTACGGTCTAGGTCCGACATGGTCGAATTCCCGTTGGTTAGCCCGGTCCGGCATGAGGGTCGCCATGCCGCCGGTTCGTCAAATTCTATCTCGGATACCGATCTGTGCCGACTAAATTCTGGCTCATAATCGGGGGTCCGAACCCATTGGATATGTGGGAAACTAACACATTCGCTGCAACCGTCCACGCGCGGCTGAATGTCGCCCTCGCCCGCAATCCTGGCGAGCAGACGTGGTTAATCGCTGGAATCGTGCGATTCCGACATCGCGGGGTCGCCCGCTACCATTTGTCACAAATTCCGCAACACCGTGGCGGGCTTTTTGTTCAATGCCAGCAGCGTCCCAGCGAGCCCAAGTCCGACCGTGACGACCAGGGCCGCCGCGACCACGCCGGCCGCGCTGCCGGCCTGCCAGACGAAACTCAGCGTCATCAGCCGCGTCACGATCATCCAGGCCGCGACGCTGCCGGCGATCACGCCGAACACCGCGGTGGCAAGTCCGATCAGCAGGTATTCGAGGGCGTAGGCGCCGAGCAGCCGCAGCCGGGTCGCGCCGAGGGTCTTGAGGATCACCGCATCGTAGACCCGGTGGCGGTGGCCGGCGGCGAGCGCGCCGCCCAGCACCAGGATCGCCGAGATCAGGGTCACCGCGCTGGCGCCGCGGATCGCCAGCGCCAGATTGGTCACGACCGAGCCGACCGTCTCCATCACCTCGCGCACGCGCACGCTCGTCACCATCGGATAGGTGTCGGCGACTTGCCTGATGATCTTGCCGTCGCCGGCCGCAGTGCCGCCGGCCTCAGTCAGCGTCGCGATATGGGTGTGGGGCGCGCCCTTGAAGGCATTGGGCGAGAACACCAGCACGAAATTGATGCCCATGCCCTGCCAGTCGATGGTGCGCAGATTGCCGATTTTGGCCGGGATGTCGCGGCCGAGCACGTTGACCACGATCTCGTCGCCGAGCTTGAGACCGAGCCCGTCGGCGATCTTCTTCTCCATCGAGACCAGCAGCGGGCCGGAATAGTCGGCGCTCCACCATTCGCCCTCGACCACCTTGGAACCCTTCGGCAATTCGGCGGTATAGGTCAGGCCGCGGTCGCTTTGCAGCACCCATTCGGAATCGGTGGTGGGCTTGAGGTCCTCGGCACGCACGCCGCGCGCGGCGACGATGCGGCCGCGCAGCATCGGCACGTCCTCGACCTTTGCGCCCGGCGCGATCCGGCGCAGATAGCCGTCGAACTGCTCGGCCTGCGTGCTCGGGATGTCGATGAAGAAGAACGACGGCGCGTGCTCGGGGAGGGCCGCAAGGAACTGCCGGCGCAGATTGCCGTCGATCTGGGTGATGGTGACGAGCACGGCGAGCCCGAGCCCGAGCGACAGCACGACGGAGGGCGTCAGCGCGCCGGGCCGGTGGATGTTGGCGATCGCCAGCCGCAGCATCGGCAGGCGCGTGCGCGGCAGCCGGCGCGCGATCGTCATCAGCAGGGCGGCGATGCCGCGGAGCAGGGCGAATACGACGACGGAGGAGGCCACGAACACCGCGGCGATGCGCTTGTCGAAGGACAATCCAATCACGACCGCGATCAGCAGCGCGATCACGACGGCCATGAACACGACATAGCTCCAGCGCGGCCGGTGCCATTCGGAGCTGATGGTGTCGCGGAACAGCGCGGCGACTGGCACGTCGTGCACGCGCCCGAGCGGCCACAGGCCGAAGGCGAGCGCCGTGAGCAGGCCATAGACGAAGGACAGCGCGAGCTCGTCGGCATGCACGGCCGGCACCACCGGCAGCGGCAGCAGTTTTCCGAACAGGCCGACGATGGCGAACGGCATGGCGGCGCCGAGCGCAAGGCCGATCACCGAGCCAATTCCCGCCAGCAGGAGGACCTGCGCCAGATAGATGCCGAACACGTCGCGGCCGGTGGCGCCGACCGCCTTGAAGGCCGCGATGACCTCGAGCCGGCGGTCGATATGGCTCTTGACGGCATTGGCGACGCCGACGCCGCCGACCAGGAGCGCGGCGAGGCCGACCAGCGTCAAGAATTGCGTGAAGCGGTTGATGTTGCGCTCGAGCTGCGGCGAGGCATTGGAGCGGCTGCGGATCTCCCAGCCGGCCTGCGGCGCGGCGTTGCGCGCGTCCGCGATGAAGGCGTCGGTGGCGCGCTCGCTGTTGCCGGTATCAGGCAGCTTCACCCGGTACACCCAGCGCACCAGGCTGCCGGGCTGGATCAGGCCGGTGGCGCGCAGACCCGCCTCGCTGATCAGGAAGCGCGGCCCGAAACCGATGCCGCCGGCGAGCTTGTCGGGCTCGGCTTCGACGGTGCTGCGGATCTGGAACGTTGCGCTTCCGATGGTGACGCGGTCGCCGGTCTTCAGCGACAGCCGCGCCAGCAGCGTCGGATCGGCGGCGGCACCGAACGCGCCGTCGCGCTCCGCGAGCAGGTCGGACATCGGCAGCGGCGGCGCCAGCGTCAGCTGACCCAGCATCGGATAGGTGTCGTCGACCGCCTTCATCTCGACCAGCGCGAGCTGGCCGTCGGCGGCGCGCGCCATGCCGCGCAAGGTCGCGGCGGTGGAGACGGTGCCGCGCGAGCGCAGGAAGGAGACCTCCTCGGGCTTCGCCTCGCGCTGGAACAGCACGAAGGAGACGTCGCCGCCGAGCAACGTACGGCCCTCGCGCGCGAGACCGTCGCTCAGGCTCGCCGAGACCGAGCCGACGCCGGCGATGGCCATCACGCCGAGCGCGATGCAGGCGATGAAGACATAGAAGCCGCGCAGGCCTCCGCGCAATTCACGCAGCGCGTAGCGCAGCGACAGCGCGACGCCGTTGGGCTTCGCGAACGGTTCGGCCGCGATGCTCATGCCGGTGCAGACTGGGTGTCGATGCGGCCGGAGCGCAGGCGGATCACGCGATCGCAGCGCTGCGCGAGCGAGGAATCGTGCGTGACCAGCACCAGCGTCATGCCGCGCTCGGCATGTTTGGTGAACAGAAGATCGACGATTTGTTTTCCGGTGGCCTCGTCGAGATTGCCGGTCGGCTCGTCCGCGACGAGGATGGCGGGATCGGGCGCCAGCGCGCGGGCGAGCGCGACGCGCTGCTGCTCGCCGCCGGACAGCTGCGTCGGATAGTGATGCAGGCGATCGCCAAGCCCGACCGATTGCAGCTCCTGCGCCGCGCGTCTTGCAGCGTCAGGGTTGCCGGCGAGTTCGAGCGGCACGGCGACGTTCTCGAGCGCCGTCATGGTCGGGATCAGATGGAAGGACTGGAAGACGATGCCGACCTGGCGGCCGCGGAAGCGGGCCAGCGCGTCCTCGTCGAGGGCATTGAAAGGCGTGCCTGACACCACCACCTCTCCGCTATCAGGACGCTCCAGCCCCGCCATCACCATCAGCAGCGTGGATTTGCCCGAGCCTGACGGGCCGATCAGGCCGATCGTCTCGCCCGAGGCGACCCGCAGGCTGATATCCTTGAGGATGTGAACGCGTGCCGCGCCCGTACCCAATGAAAGATTGACGTTGGAGATGGCGATGGTGTCCGGCGCGGTGCCGGCGAGCGAAGAGGTTTCGATGCGACTGTCCATGGTCCGGTCATATGGCAACTCCGCATACGCGGTCGAGAGGCGTTACGGATTCTTCATGCACATAGCCGTGTTGATGATCGCTTTGATGACGGTGGCGGATCCGGCATGGGCCGAAGCGGCAAAGCCGGTCAAGCTGGTCGTTCTCGGCGATTCCCTGAGCGCTGGCCTCGGCCTCCCGGCCCAGGACGCATTCCCCACAAAACTTCAAAAAGCCTTGCAGGCCAAAGGCATAGCGGTCGAGATGACCAATGCGGGCGTGTCCGGAGATACCTCGTCCGGCGGCCGTGACCGGCTCGACTGGTCGGTCCCGGACGGAACCGACGGCGTGATCATCGAGCTCGGCGCCAACGACGCGCTGCGCGGCATCGACCCCGATTTGACGCGTACTGCGCTGACCGACATCGTCCAGCGATTGAAGGCACGCAAGATCGCGGTGATGCTGTGCGGCATGCTGGCGCCGCCGAATTACGGCGCGGAATACGCCGCGCGCTTCAATTCGATTTATCCGGATCTTGCGAAAAAATTCGACGTGCCGCTCTATCCGTTCTTCCTCGACGGTGTCGCGGCCGACGCCAAGCTCAACCAGGCCGACGGCATTCATCCGACCGCGGCCGGCGTCGACATTATCGTTAACAACATCATGCCCACCGTGGAGGCATTTTTGCGCAACATAAGCGAGCAGCGCCGCTGAAAAGCGGGCAGCGCTAACCGTAATTCCCAGGGTTTTACCGGGGTGAGGCGCGCGATGCTTCGCAGAGTCACACAACTGCGATAGGAATCAGGGTACCGGTGATTCGTCGCCGGCTCTACAATTTGGATATGATCCTTCCCAGGGATCATGCCCAAGCATCGGGAGTGCGAAACGATGCCGCGTTTGTTCACAGGTCTGGAAATTCCGGCCGAGATCGGCCAGACGCTTTCCAATTTGCGGGGCGGCCTTCCCGGCGCCCGCTGGATCGATCCCGAAAATTATCACGTTACCCTGCGCTTCATCGGCGATATCGACGGCATGTCCGCCAACGAGATCGCATCGATGCTGTTTCGCGTTGATCGCAAGCCCTTCGAGGTGAAGGTGCAGGGGCTCATGAGCTTCGGCGGCCGCAAGCCGCGCGCGGTGGTCGCGACCATCGCGCCGAGCAAGCCGCTGATGGAATTGCAGGCCGAGCTCGAACGCATGATGCAGCGGATCGGCCTCGACCCTGAGGGGCGCAAGTTCACCCCGCATGTCACGCTGGCCCGGCTGCACGACGCGTCCGACCGCGACGTCGCCGACTATCTCTCGCTGCGCGGTTACTTCCCGAGCAAGGCGTTCATGGCCGAACGGTTTGTCTTGTTCTCGTCCCGCGCATCGACCGGCGGCGGCCCCTATGTGGTCGAGGACGCCTACGAGCTGTGTGAGTAGCACCGCTCTCGTGCCCCGGACGCGGCGCAGCGCCATCAGCGCGTTTACGCGCGTCTTCGACACGCTACGGCGGTGCGCTGCTGGGCCGGGGCCCATCGCTCCACGATGGATGTACGAAATAGTGGGTCCCCGCTCTGCGCACCGTCACTGCTTCCCGTAGCGCGTCCGGGACGCGGAACGCATACCCCGCCCACCAATTCACGGCTTGCAATTTCCGCGCATCTCTGGCGGTAAAGAGCCATGCTCTCCACCCCCAGTTCCTCATTCCGCGAGGCATACCAGGCCCAGATCGCGTCCGGCGCGATCGAGCCCGATGCTGCGCAGGCCGACATCGCCGAAGCCTATGCGGCGCTCGACCAACGGCTCGCGAACTACAAGCCGCAGCGCAAGCAGGGCCTGCTCAGCCGTTTGTTCAGCGGCGACAAGGACGAGGCGCCGCGCGGGCTCTACGTCCATGGCGAAGTCGGCCGCGGCAAGACCATGCTGATGGACCTGTTCTTCCAGCACAGTACCGTCGAGCACAAGCGCCGCGCGCATTTCCACGAGTTCATGGCGGAAGCGCATGAGCGCATCTACGATTATCGCCAGGGCATCTCGCGCGGCGAGATCGCCGATGGCGACGTCATCACGCTGACCGCGAACGCGATCTTTGAGGAAAGCTGGCTGCTTTGCTTCGACGAATTCCACGTCACCGACATCGCGGACGCGATGATCCTCGGCCGCCTGTTCGCAAAGCTGTTCGAGCTCGGCACCGTGGTGGTCGCGACCTCCAACGTCGCACCCGACGATCTCTACAAGGGCGGCCTGAACCGTTCGCTGTTCCTGCCCTTCATCAAGCAGATCACCGACCACATGGACGTGTTGCGGCTCGATGCGCGCACGGATTTCCGCCTGGAAAAGCTTCAGGGCGTGCCGATGTGGCTGACGCCGGCCGACGGCGACGCGGACGCAGCCCTCGACCGCGCCTGGTCGAAGATGACCGGCGGCGCCAAATGCAAGTCGCGCGATATTTCGTTCAAGGGCCGCATCCTGCACGTGCCGTGCTCGGCCCATGGCGTGGCGCGGTTCGGATTTGCGGATCTCTGCGAAAAACCGCTCGGCGCGTCCGACTACCTCCGCCTCGCGCACGACTATCACACCATCCTGGTCGACCATATTCCAGTGATGGATTTTTCCCAGCGCAACGCCGCCAAGCGTTTCATCACGCTGATCGATACGCTCTATGACAATGCCGTGAAGCTGATGGCCTCGGCCGATGCCAATCCGATCTCGCTCTACCTCGCCCACGAGGGCAACGAGGCCATGGAGTTCAAGCGGACGGCCTCGCGCCTGATCGAGATGAGCTCGGAATCCTATCTGGCGCTGCCTCACGGCCGCAAGGATTCCACCGCCAGCGGCTCCACCAAGGGTCTGGTGGAGACTTAAGTCCTATTTGCCAGCGCTGTCATTCCGGGGCGTCGCAAAGCGACGAGCCCGGAATCCATACTCCCGCTGGTGGTTATGGATTCTCAGATGCGCAATTGCGCATCGTAGCTCGCGACTTTCGTCGCGCCCCGGAATGACAGGGATGCGCTTCAATGTTCGCCAAGCCCGACAATTGGGCATCCACCGACTTGAACGGGGGGAGCGAAAGGGATAACCACCCGTCTCAGTTTTCCCCTCCTTAACGTGTCTAAAGGACAGGTTCACATGGCGCGCGACAAGATTGCTTTGATTGGCTCCGGTCAGATCGGCGGAACGCTGGCTCATCTCATCGGCCTGAAAGAACTGGGCGACGTGGTGATGTTCGACATCGCCGAGGGCGTGCCGCAGGGCAAGGCGCTCGACATCGCCCAGTCCTCGCCGGTCGACGGTTTTGACGCGCACTACACCGGCGCCAATTCGTACGAAGCCCTCGACAACGCCAAAGTCTGCATCGTCACCGCCGGCGTGCCGCGCAAGCCCGGCATGAGCCGCGACGATCTCCTCTCCATCAACCTGAAGGTCATGGAGCAGGTCGGCGCCGGCATCAAGAAATACGCCCCCGACGCCTTCGTCATCTGCATCACCAACCCGCTCGACGCGATGGTGTGGGCGCTGCAGAAGGCTTCGGGCCTGCCGCACAAGAAGGTCGTCGGCATGGCCGGCGTGCTGGATTCCTCGCGCTTCCGCTACTTCCTGGCCGACGAGTTCAACGTCTCGGTCGAGGACGTCACCGCCTTCGTGCTCGGCGGACACGGCGACACCATGGTGCCGCTGGTGAAGTACTCCACCGTCGCCGGCATTCCGCTGCCCGACCTCGTCAAGATGGGCTGGACCTCGCAGGCGCGCCTCGACGAGATCGTCGACCGCACCCGCAACGGCGGCGCCGAGATCGTCAATCTGCTCAAGACCGGCTCGGCCTTCTACGCGCCTGCTGCTTCCGCGATCGCGATGGCCGAGAGCTATCTGCGGGACAAGAAGCGCGTGCTGGCCAGCGCCGCCTACCTCAACGGCGAATACGGCGTGAAGGACATGTATGTCGGTGTGCCCGTCGTGATCGGCGCCAAGGGTGTCGAGCGCGTCGTCGAGATCGAGCTCACCGGCAAGGACCGCGAGGCGTTCGACAAGTCGGTCGGCGCCGTACAGGGCCTGGTCGATGCCTGCAAGAAGATCGCACCCGATCTTCTCGGCCGCTAAGCGAGAGCAATCCCCGCCGAAGATCGAAAAACCGGTCTTCGGCGGTTTCATTTCCGGGCCCCGCGTCGGGCGGCGCCCGGTTCGGCAGTCCAGAGATCTCGATGTCAAAGAATCCGGGTTGCAGTTCCTGTGGTATATGGTATGCCAGCCACAAGACTGAGGTGGGCCCTAGAGGTCACCGCCCGCGGGTTCAGGGAGCGACCATATGAATATCCATGAATATCAGGCCAAGGCGCTGCTGAACGAGTTCGGCGTCGCGATCTCAAAGGGCGTCCCCGTCCTGAAGCCCGCGGACGCGGAAGCTGCCGCCAAGGCCCTCCCGGGCCCGGTCTGGGTGGTGAAGAGCCAGATCCACGCTGGTGGCCGCGGCAAGGGCAAGTTCAAGGAAGCCTCGGCCGGCGACAAGGGCGGCGTCCGCATCGCCAAGTCGGCCGCTGAGGTCACCGAATTCGCCAAGCAGATGCTGGGCGCGACCCTCGTGACGATCCAGACCGGCCCCGCCGGCAAGCAGGTCAACCGCCTCTATATCGAGGACGGCTCCGACATCGACAAGGAATTCTATCTCTCGCTCCTGGTCGACCGCGAGACCTCCCGCGTCTCCTTCGTGGTGTCGACCGAAGGCGGCGTCAACATCGAGGACGTCGCGCACAACACGCCCGAGAAGATCGTCACCTTCTCGATCGATCCCGCGACCGGCATCATGGGCCATCACGGCCGCACCGTTGCGAACGCGCTGAAGCTGTCCGGCGATCTCGCCAAGCAGGCCGAAAAGCTCACCGCGCAGCTCTACACCGCCTTCGTCGCCAAGGACATGTCGATGCTGGAGATCAACCCGCTGGTCGTGACCAAGCAGGGCCAGCTCCGCGTGCTCGACGCCAAGGTGTCGTTCGACGACAACGCGCTGTTCCGTCATCCCGAGGTGCTCGCGCTACGCGACGAGACCGAGGAAGACGCCAAGGAAATCGAGGCGTCGAAATACGATCTCAACTACGTCACCCTCGACGGTAACATCGGCTGCATGGTCAACGGCGCCGGCCTCGCCATGGCGACGATGGACATCATCAAGCTCTACGGCATGGCGCCGGCGAACTTCCTCGACGTCGGCGGCAGCGCCAGCAAGGAGAAGGTTGCGGCCGCCTTCAAGATCATCACCGCCGATCCCAACGTGAAGGGCATCCTGGTCAACATCTTCGGTGGGATCATGAAGTGCGACGTGATCGCCGAGGGCGTCACGGCCGCCGTGCGCGAGGTCGGCCTCAGCGTGCCGCTGGTGGTTCGCCTCGAAGGCACCAATGTCGAGCTCGGCAAGAAGATCATCCGTGAATCCGGCCTGAACGTGGTGCCGGCCGACAATCTCGACGACGCCGCGCAGAAGATCGTGAAGGCCGTCAAGGGAGGCTGAGGCCATGACCCAGGACCATCTCGCCGCATCATCTCCGCTTGCAGAGCACACGCGCCTCGCCGCGTTCGCCGGCGAATGGAATGGCGAAGAGGTGGTCTTCCCGTCACGCTGGACGGAGGGTGGGCCGGCAACTTCGCATGTCGTCGCGCGCATGGACCTGAACGGATTCTACCTGATCCAAGATGCTGTCCAGATCCGCGACGGCAAGCAGGTCTTCGCCACCCACGGCCTCTTCACCTACGATCGTGAGGACCGGACCTACAAATTGTTCTGGTACGACTCGCTCGGCTATACGCCGCCCTCGCCCGCCTCCGGCGGCTGGGTCGGCAAGACCCTGACGCTGGTGCGCGGCTCGCTCCGCGGCAATGCGCGCCACGTCTACGAAATCATCGACGACAATTCCTACTCGTTGAAGATCCAGTTCTCGCCGGACGCGGAAGGCTGGGCCGACGTGCTCACCGGCATCTACCGCCGCATCCACTGACCTCTCACTCGTTAGTTCGCGAAAGCAGACCTCATGTCCATCCTGATCGACAAGAACACCAAGGTCATCTGCCAGGGCTTCACCGGCAAGAACGGCACCTTCCACTCGGAGGCCGCGCTCGCCTACGGCACCAAGATGGTCGGCGGCACCTCGCCGGGCAAAGGCGGCGCCACGCATCTGGGCCTGCCGGTGTTCGACACGGTGCGCGAGGCGCGTGAGAAGACCGGTGCCGATGCGTCGGTGATCTACGTGCCGCCGCCGGGCGCGGCCGATGCGATCTGCGAAGCCATCGACGCGGAGATCCCGCTGATCGTCTGCATCACCGAAGGCATTCCTGTTATCGACATGGTGCGCGTGAAGCGCTCGCTGGCCGGTTCCAAGTCGCGCCTGATCGGGCCGAACTGCCCGGGCGTCATGACCGCCGGCGAGTGCAAGATCGGCATTATGCCCGCCAACATCTTCAAGACCGGCAGCGTCGGCATCGTCTCCCGCTCCGGCACGCTGACCTATGAAGCCGTGTTCCAGACCTCGCAGGAAGGCCTCGGCCAGACCACCGCGGTCGGCATCGGCGGCGACCCGGTCAAGGGCACCGAGTTCATCGACGTGCTGGAAATGCTGCTCGCCGACCCCAAGACCGAATCGATCATCATGATCGGCGAGATCGGCGGTTCCGCCGAGGAAGACGCCGCCCAGTTCCTCAAGGACGAGGCCAAGCGCGGCCGCAAGAAGCCGATGGTCGGTTTCATTGCCGGTGTCACCGCGCCTCCCGGCCGCCGCATGGGCCATGCCGGCGCGATCATCTCCGGCGGCAAGGGCGACGCCGGTTCCAAGACCGATGCGATGAAATCGGCTGGGATTACAGTGTCTCCGTCTCCCGCCCGCCTCGGCCACACGCTTGCCGAAAAGTTGAAAGGCTAATTCACTTCTTCGTACTTTTCCGGGCGAAGTTTCGTAGCAAATAGGATAAATGGTGCCTGTCGCGCTGGGCCTCTGCCGGGGAGCTCAGCGCCAGCGCCGTTTGTTATGCGCGAACCGAAATCGCCAGGAACTTAAGCATGTCTCGCCAGGACGCGAACGCAGCCTTTGCCCTCTCTTCCTTTTTGCAGGGCACCAACGCCACCTACATCGACGAAATCTACGCCCGCTACGAGAAGGACCCGTCCTCGGTCGACGCCGAGTGGCAGGAGTTCTTCAAGAGCCTCAACGACCAGCCCGGCGATATCAGCAAGAATGCCGAAGGCCCGTCCTGGGAGCGCGCCAACTGGCCGCTGACCCCGCAGGACGACCTCACCTCCGCCCTCGACGGCAACTGGGCCCAGGTCGAGAAGGCGGTCGGTGCCAAGATCGCCGCCAAGGCGCAGGCCCAGGCGGGCAACAAGGGCGCTGATTTCTCGTCCGCCGACCTGCTCCAGGCCACGCGCGACTCGGTCCGCGCGCTGATGCTGATCCGCTCCTACCGCATGCGCGGCCACTTCCACGCCAAGCTCGATCCGCTCGGCATCGAAGCCCCGCGCAACCGCGAAGAGCTCGATCCGCGCACCTACGGCTTCAGCGAAGCCGATTTCGACCGCAAGATCTTCCTCGATCACGTGCTCGGTCTCGAATACGCCACGCTGCGCGAGATCACCGCGATCTGCGAGCGCACCTACTGCCAGACGCTCGGCGTCGAGTTCATGCACATCAGCAACGCCGCGCAGAAGGCGTGGATCCAGGAGCGCATCGAGGGGCCGGACAAGGAAATCTCGTTCACCCGCGAAGGCCGGCGCGCCATCCTGACGAAGCTGGTCGAAGCCGAAGGCTTCGAGAAGTTCTGCGACACCAAGTTCACCGGCACCAAGCGCTTCGGCCTCGACGGCGGTGAATCGCTGATTCCCGCGCTCGAGCAGATCATCAAGCGCGGCGGCAATCTCGGCGTGAAGGAAGTCGTGCTCGGCATGCCGCATCGCGGCCGCCTCAACGTGCTGACCCAGGTGATGGGCAAGGCGCACCGCGCCCTGTTCCATGAATTCAAGGGCGGCTCGGCCAACCCTGATGCTGTCGAAGGCTCCGGCGACGTCAAATATCACCTCGGCGCCTCCTCGGACCGCGAGTTCGACGGCAACCGCATCCATCTGTCGCTGACCGCCAACCCCTCGCATCTCGAGATCGTCGATCCCGTGGTGCTCGGCAAGGTCCGCGCCAAGCAGGACCAGCACGGCGATCCGCCGGACCAGCGCATCTCGGTGATGCCGCTCCTGATGCATGGCGACGCGGCGTTCGCCGGCCAGGGCGTGGTCGCGGAATGCTTCGGCCTGTCTGACCTGAAGGGCTACCGCACCGGCGGCTCCGTGCACTTCATCGTCAACAACCAGATCGGCTTCACCACCTATCCGCGCTACTCGCGCTCGTCGCCCTATCCGTCGGATGTGGCGAAGATGATCGACGCGCCGATCTTCCACGTGAACGGCGACGATCCGGAAGCAGTGGTTTTCGCGGCCAAGGTCGCGACCGAATTCCGGCAGAAATTCCACAAGCCCGTCGTCATCGACATGTTCTGCTACCGCAGGCATGGCCATAACGAAGGCGACGAGCCGGCTTTCACCCAACCGGTGATGTACAAGAGGATCGCGGCCCATCCGTCGACGCTCGAGCTCTACGCCCGCCGCCTGATCAGCGAAGGCGTGATGACCGAGGGCGAGGTCGACAAGGCCAAGGCCGATTGGCGCGCGCGGCTCGACGCCGAGTTCGAGGCCGGCACCTCCTACAAGCCGAACAAGGCCGACTGGCTCGATGGCAAGTGGTCCGGCTTCAAGATCGCCGACCAGGAAGAGGATGCGCGCCGCGGCGTCACCGGCGTCGACACCGCCGAGCTGAAGGAAATCGGCCGCAAGATCACCAAGGTGCCGGATGGCTTCCGCGTCCACCGCACCATCCAGCGCTTCCTCGACAATCGCGCCAAGGCAATCGACACCGGCGCCGGCATCGATTGGGCGACCGGTGAAGCACTGGCGTTCTGCACGCTGCTCAACGAGAACCACCATGTCCGCCTGTCGGGCCAGGATTCCGAGCGTGGCACCTTCTCGCAGCGCCATTCGGTCCTGATCGACCAGGAAGACGAGAGCCGCTACACGCCGTTCAACCATCTCGGCCACGAGCAGGGCCATTACGAGGTCATCAACTCGCTGCTGTCGGAAGAAGCCGTGCTCGGCTTCGAATACGGCTACTCGCTCGCCGAGCCGAACACGCTGACCCTGTGGGAAGCCCAGTTCGGCGACTTCGCCAACGGTGCGCAGGTCGTGTTCGACCAGTTCATCTCCTCGGGCGAACGCAAATGGCTGCGCATGTCCGGCCTCGTCTGCCTCTTGCCGCACGGCTATGAGGGCCAGGGACCGGAGCACTCCTCGGCGCGTCTGGAGCGTTATCTGCAGATGTGCGCCGAAGACAACATGCAGGTGGTCTACCCGACCACGCCGGCGAACTACTTCCACGTGCTGCGTCGCCAGCTTCATCGCGAGATCCGCAAGCCGCTGATCCTGATGACGCCGAAGTCGCTGCTGCGCCACAAGCGGGCGGTGTCGCGCCTCGAGGAGCTCGCGAAGGGAACGACCTTCCACCGCATCCTCTATGATGACGCCCAGATGCTGCCGAACGAGGCGATCAAGCTCGTCCCCGACGAGAAGGTCCGCCGCATCGTGCTCTGCTCCGGCAAGGTCTATTACGACCTCTACGAGGAGCGCGAGAAGCGCGGCATCGACGACATCTACCTGATGCGCGTCGAGCAGCTTTATCCGGTGCCGCTGAAGGCGCTGGTGGCCGAGCTGTCGCGCTTCAAGAAGGCTGAAGTGGTGTGGTGCCAGGAAGAGCCCCGCAACATGGGCGCCTGGCACTTCATCGAGCCCTATCTGGAATGGGTGCTGAACCAGGTGCACGGTGTGAGCCGGCGTCCGCGTTATGTCGGCCGCGCCGCTTCCGCCGCGACCGCCACTGGTCTGATGTCCAAGCATCAGGCGCAGTTGAAGGCGTTCCTGGACGAAGCACTGAGCTGATCTTTCTGAACTGCGTCATGCCCCGCCTCGTGCGCAATCGCGCACTGGAGCGGGGCACCAGTACGCCGCGGCGTCCGTGCAGAATACGAACGTCCGGCTTGCTGGATGGCTTGCCTTTCGCGGGCCGATGACGACCGAATTTTTGACCGCACCGGCGATCCCTTAAGGAAAAGACCATGACTGAAATTCGTGTGCCGACGCTCGGCGAATCCGTCACCGAGGCCACCATCGGCCGCTGGTTCAAGAAGGCCGGCGATCCCGTCGCCGTCGACGAGCCCTTGGTGGAGCTCGAGACCGACAAGGTCACCATCGAAGTCCCGGCGCCCTCCGCCGGCACGCTGAGCGAGATCGTCGCTGCCGATGGCGCAACCGTTGCGGTCGGTGCGCTGCTCGGCCAGATCACCGACGGTGCCGGCGCTGCGAAGCCCGCCGCTGCTCCCGCGAAGCCCGCCGCCGCTGCTGCTCCGGCCGCCGTGGCTGCTGCTCCTGCGCCGGCTCCGGCCGCGAAAGCGCCGCCGGCCGACGCCCCGCTCGCCCCGTCCGTGCGAAAGCTCTCGGCCGAGACCGGCATCGACGCTTCGACCGTTCCGGGCTCCGGCAAGGACGGCCGCGTCACCAAGGGCGACATGCTCGCCGCGATCGAGCGTGCGGCCTCCGCGCCGACCCCGGTCAACCAGCCCGCCGCCGCCGTCCAGGTCCGCGCGCCGTCGCCCGCCGATGACGCCGCCCGCGAAGAGCGCGTCAAGATGACCCGTCTGCGCCAGACCATCGCGCGCCGCCTCAAGGACGTGCAGAACACCGCGGCCATGCTGACGACCTTCAACGAGGTCGACATGACCAACGTGATGGCGCTACGCGCCCACTACAAGGATGCGTTCGAGAAGAAGCACGGCTCGAAGCTCGGCTTCATGGGCTTCTTCACCAAGGCCGTCGTGCAGGCGCTGAAGGACATCCCGGCGGTCAACGCCGAGATCGACGGCACCGATCTGATCTACAAGAACTACTACCACATCGGCGTCGCCGTCGGCACCGACAAGGGTCTGGTCGTGCCGGTCGTGCGCGACTGCGACAACAAGTCGATCGCCGACATCGAGAAGGGCATCGCCGATTTCGGTCGCCGCGCCCGTGACGGCCAGCTCAAGATCGACGAGATGCAGGGCGGCACCTTCACCATCACCAATGGCGGCATCTACGGCTCGTTGATGTCGACCCCGATCCTGAACGCGCCGCAGTCCGGCATCCTCGGCATGCACAAGATCCAGGAGCGGCCGATGGTCGTCGCCGGCAAGATCGAGGTCCGCCCGATGATGTACCTGGCACTGTCCTACGATCACCGCGTCATCGACGGTAAGGAAGCCGTCACCTTCCTGGTCCGCGTCAAGGAGAGCCTGGAAGATCCGGCGCGCCTGGTGCTCGATCTCTGATCCCTGAAGCTCTGCGAGCGCCGTCGCCTTAATCGTGCGACGGCGCGGGTCGAACCATGGAGGCGCGCGTGACGGATAAAGTCGTTGTCATCACCGGCGGCAGCCGCGGCATCGGGCGGGCGACCGCGATTGCGGCGGCCGCGCGCGGCTTCCGTGTCGTCGTCGGCTACGCCAGCAACAAAACGGCTGCTGACGAGGTGGTCGCCCAGATCGCGGCCAGCAACGGCAAGGCCATCGCGGTGAAATGCGATGTCGCCGAGGAAAGCGACATCATCGAGCTGTTCAAGGCTGCCGACAAGTTCGGCACGCTCGGTGCACTCGTCAACAATGGCGGCATCGTCGGCCAGAGCGGCGTGCGCGTCGACGAGATGTCGGCGGAGCGCATCCGGCGCGTGATGGCCGTCAACGTCACCGGCTCCATCCTCTGCGCGCGCGAAGCGGTGAAGCGGATGTCGACCAAGCACGGCGGCCAGGGCGGCGTCATCGTCAATCTGTCATCGGTCGCTGCCAGACTTGGTGCGCCGAATACCTATGTCGACTATGCCGCGTCCAAGGGCGCGATCGATTCCTTCACCGTCGGTCTCGGCTATGAGGTCGCAGGCGAAGGCATTCGTGTCGCGGGCATCCGCCCCGGCCTGATCGACACCGAAATCCACGCCGCCGGCGGCGAGCCCGATCGCGCCCATCGTCTGGCCCATATGGTGCCGATGAAGCGCGTCGGTACCGCCGACGAAATCGCCAACGCCATCGTCTGGCTGATGTCGGACGAAGCCTCCTACGTCACCTCGGCCATTCTCGATGTGTCCGGCGGACGCTGACACATCCTCATCACGCTAAACTTACGGGACTTTCTCTCATGGCTACCTACGATCTCGTCGTCATCGGCACCGGACCTGGCGGTTATGTCTGCGCGGTGCGCGCGGCCCAGCTCGGCATGAAAGTCGCCGTGGTCGAAAAGGACGCCACGCTCGGCGGCACCTGCCTGAACGTCGGCTGCATGCCGTCGAAGGCGCTGCTGCACGCGTCCGAAATGTTCGAGGAAGCCGCGCACTCCTTCGCCAAGATGGGCGTTTCCGTTTCCGCGCCGAAGCTCGAGCTTCCGGCGATGATGAACTTCAAGCAGCAGGGCATCGACGGCAACGTCAAGGGTGTCGAGTTCCTGATGAAGAAGAACAAGATCGACGTGCTCAAGGGCACCGGCAAGATCCTGGGCACCGGCAAGGTGGAAGTGTCCGCCGACGGCAAGTCGCAAGTGGTCGAGACCAAGAACATCGTCATCGCGACCGGCTCCGACATCGCGCGCCTCAAGGGCATCGAGATCGACGAGAAGCGCATCGTGTCGTCCACCGGCGCGCTGTCGCTGGACAAGGTCCCCGGCAAGCTCTTGATCGTCGGCGCCGGCGTGATCGGCCTCGAACTCGGCTCGGTGTGGAAGCGGCTCGGCGCTGAAGTCGTCGTCGTCGAATTCCTCGATCGCATCCTGCCCGGCATGGATGGCGAGATCGCCAAGCAATTCCAGCGCATCCTGGAGAAGCAGGGCTTTGCATTCAAGCTCGGCGCCAAGGTCACCGCCGTCGACACCTCCGGCAAGTCGCTGAAGGCGACCATCGAGCCTGCGGCCGGCGGCGCTGCCGAGACGCTGGAAGCCGACGTCGTTCTCGTCTGCATCGGTCGCGTGCCGTACACGGATGGGCTCGGCCTGAAGGAAGCCGGCGTGGCGCTGGACAATCGCGGCCGCGTGCAGATCGATCCGCATTTCGCGACCAGCGTGAAGGGCGTCTATGCCATCGGCGACGTCGTCGCGGGCCCGATGCTCGCGCACAAGGCCGAGGATGAAGGCGTAGCCGTTGCGGAGATCATCGCAGGGCAGGCCGGCCACGTGAACTACGACGTTATCCCAGGCGTCGTGTATACCACGCCAGAAGTGTCCTCCGTCGGCAAGACCGAGGAGGAGCTGAAGCAGGCGGGTCAAGCGTATACCGTTGGGAAGTTTCCCTTTACCGCCAACGGCCGCTCCAAGGTCAACCAGACCACCGACGGCTTCGTGAAGATTCTCGCAGATGCGAAGACCGATCGCGTGCTCGGCGTGCACATTATCGGCCGTGAAGCCGGCGAAATGATCCATGAGGCCTGCGTTCTCATGGAGTTTGGCGGCAGCGCGGAAGATCTTGCGCGCACCTGCCACGCGCATCCGACCCGTTCAGAGGCCATCAAGGAAGCCGCGCTTGCGGTGGGCAAGCGGGCCATCCATATGTAGGCGACGCGCCTAGCGTCGAATCGGGCGGGAAACACATGCTGCGCCGCCTACTTCAACCGGTCTGGGTCCTGCTGGCGATCATCTTCCTGATCGAAGCCTGGCTGTGGGACCATCTCGAGCCGATCGTCGCGCGGGTTGTCGCAGCCATCCCGCTCGC
The DNA here is from genome assembly GCF_052075965.1 of Bradyrhizobium sp. 482_C4_N1_8. Taxonomy (NCBI): domain Bacteria; kingdom Pseudomonadati; phylum Pseudomonadota; class Alphaproteobacteria; order Hyphomicrobiales; family Nitrobacteraceae; genus Bradyrhizobium; species Bradyrhizobium sp. 482_C4_N1_8. The sequence goes on from NZ_CP197231.1 coordinate 453,278, forward strand.
ACGCTTCAAGCAATGGCTGACGGAGCGCGTCGATGCGCTGCCGCCGGCCATGACACTGATCGTGTTCGCGGTGCCGATCATCCCGCTGTTTCCGCTCAAGCTGATGGGCCTGTATCTGCTCACGCATGAATACTGGCTGAGCGGCGTATCCACGTTTCTGTTCGCAAAGCTGCTCGGCGTCGGCGTCACCGCCTTCGTGTTCGACGTGACGCGCGACAAGCTGATGGAGATGCACTGGTTCGAGCGGCTCTACGATCTCGTGATGAAGCTGCGCGCCAAGGCCGCCGAGCTGGTCGACCCGATCAAGCAGCGCATCCGCGAGCTGATCGCCGGCAACGGCGAAGGCTGGTCCGCCCGTACGCTCCGCCTGATCCAGCGCTTTCGCAAGAGCGTGCACCAGGCGCGCTAGCTGCTCGCGACATACACACTGTCATCGTCACATACTCGGTGTCATAGCCCGCGAAGGCGGGCAATCCAGTATTCCAGCGACGGTAAGGCTAGAACCGAGAAGCTGCGGCGTACTGGATGCCCCGCTTTCGCGGGGCATGACACCCAAGATGTGACGGCTGCGCGCGCCTCAACGCCGCTAATGCAAATGCACCAGATGCGGCCACCACAGGCCGAGCGCGGTCATGAGGAGGCCGGCCAGGGTCAGGACGCCGGCGACATAAGCGAGCGCGATCATGCCGGTGATGATGGTGGCCGAGGCCAGAACGATGCCGATCTGGAAGGCGGCGGAGGCCAGCTCGAAGTGATGATATTTCGCGGTCGCCTCGTCGCGCTCGTGCTCGGCGTGCTTGGCCTTCTCGGCGAGCTGCTCGGTGCCTTCGCCGGTCTCGGGCTCTGAGCGATAGCGCTGCGCGGTCTTGGTCCAGTCGTCGACCTGCTTCTGCACCGCCGGCTTCTGAGCCTCGTCGGCGGCGGCGAGCGTGAGCTTGCCCTGCTCGGATGCGGTCAGCACCACGGTGCGGCGGATGGTCTTGGCCTGGAAGAACGCCCAGAGATTGGCGGACTCGACGTTCTTGCTGATCGATTCAGTCTGGGCGCCCTTGCCGAGCGTCTCGGAGATCGCCAGGAACAGCGCCAGCACGGCGATCAGAAGAGCGATCTTCTTGTTCGATCCGGACGCGTGCTCGGCGTGTTCGGCATGCTCCATGCTTTCGTGTGCGCTCATGATTCCCTCCAGTCGCGGTTCCCCACGATTGACCGAACCGCGGGCGCCGCGCAAGAGGCACGCGCGCTATGACAGCTTCATGTCAGGTTCATCGCCGCGGATGGGCGCTCGCATAGACTTCGAGCAGCCGCTCCGAATCGATGCCGGTGTAGATCTGCGTGGTCGAGAGCGAGGAGTGACCCAACAGCTCCTGGATCGCGCGCAGGTCGCCGCCACGCGACAGCAGATGCGTCGCGAAGGAATGCCGGAGCGCGTGAGGCGTCGCGCTGTCGGGCAGGCCGAGCGCGCCGCGCAGCCGCTCCATCGCGAGCTGGATGATGCGCGGGCTCAAGGGCCCGCCGCGCGCGCCGAGGAAGATCGGGCCTTCCGCCGGCAGCGGATAGGGGCACATCGCAACGTATTCCTGCACGAGCGCGAGCACGTTCTGCAGCACCGGCACCATGCGGGTCTTGTTGCCTTTGCCTGTCACGATCAGCACGTCGCCTTCGCCGGGACGCGGCACCTCGCGGCGCTTCAACCCCAGCGCTTCGGAGATGCGCAGGCCCGAGCCATACAAGAGCGCCATCACCGCGGCGTCGCGGGCCAGAACCCACGTCTCGCGTTCCTCGCCGGCGCGCTCGTCGGCATCGGCGAGACGTTTTGCGGATGCCATCGGCAGCGGCTTCGGCAAAGTCTTGGCCACCTTGGGCGCGCGGATAGCCGAGAGTGCGCCGACCTTGCCCTTGCCTTCGCGTTCGAGGAAACGGCCGAACGAGCGCAAGCCCGCCAGCGCGCGCATCAGCGAGCGGCCGGCAATGTCGTCGGCGCGGCGCATCGCCATGAAGGCGCGGATGTCGGTGGCTTCCAGCGCGGCAAAGCGCGCCAGCGTCACGCGCTCGCCCCAATGGGCGCAAAGGAAATCCAGGCATTGCCGCAGGTCGCGGCCATAGGCCTCCAGCGTCTTCGGCGACAGCCGCCGCTCGGCGCCAAGATGCGACAGCCAGCGCGTCATCTCCTGCGCGATCGAGGGATCGGCGCTGGCGAGCTCGATTGGGGGGGCGGCCGCTTTGCTCATGCGCTCTGGACGTAATGATTCCACTCAGTATATCGCATCACACCCGTTTACTGTTCGCTAAGGCCGCCCCTGGGCGCTAGCCTCAAGGCCCAAGGTTCCGATTCTCCCTCCAAAGATCTTTGATGGATCATTCGTCGCGCAGCACGACCACCCCCGCCAACGCGACCCGCATGGTCGACGTGCTGGTGCCGGTCGCGCTCGACCAGACCTATTCCTACAAGGTGCCGCGGGGGATGGAGCTGAAGGCGGGCGATCTCGTCGGCGTGCCGCTCGGCCCGCGCGAGGTGCTGGCCGTGGTCTGGGCGGAGAACGCCAATCCCGACCCGCGCCTGCACAACCGGCTCAAGGAGGTCAGCGAAAAGCTCGATCTTCCTCCGCTGAAGCCTGAGCTGCGCTCGGTCGTCGACTGGGTCGCCAATTACACGCTGAGCCCGCGCGGCATGGTGCTGCGGATGTGCCTGCGCATGGGCGAGAATCTCGGCCCGGAGCGGGTGCGCGCCGGTGTGCGCCTGGTCGGCGATCCGCCGCGACGGCTGACGCCGGCGCGGCAGCGCGTGATCGAGCTGCTGTCGGATCGCCTGCTGCACGGCAAGTCCGAGGCCGCCAAGGAAGCAGGGGTCTCGGCCGGCGTGATCGACGGCCTCGTCGACGAAGGCACGCTCACGGTCGAGCCGATGCCGCCGCCTCCGCCGCCGCCGGCACCCGATCCGGATTTTGGCCAGCCGGATTTTTCACCGCTCCAGCGCGCCGGGGTGGATGCAATGCGCGCGCTCGCCGCCAACGGCACCTTTCACGTTGCGCTGCTCGACGGCGTCACCGGCTCCGGCAAAACCGAGGTCTATTTCGAGGCGATTGCAGAGACCATCCGCCGCGGCAAGCAGACTCTGATCCTGATGCCGGAGATCGCGCTGACCGGCCAGTTCCTCGACCGCTTCGCGCAGCGCTTTGGCGTGCGTCCGATCGAATGGCACTCCGAGCTGACGCCGCGCACCCGCGCACGCAACTGGGCCGCGATCTCCGATGGCAGTGCGCCGGTCGTGGTCGGCGCGCGCTCGGCGCTGTTTCTGCCGTACGCCAATCTCGGCCTCATCGTGGTCGATGAAGAGCACGACCAGGCCTACAAGCAGGACGAGGGCGTGCATTATCACGCCCGCGACATGGCGGTGGTCCGCGCGCATATCGCCAAGATCCCGATCGTGCTGGCCTCCGCCACGCCGTCGGTCGAATCCGAGGTCAATGCGCGCAAGAGCCGCTATCAGCGCATCGCGCTGCCCTCGCGCTTCGGCGGCCAGCACATGCCGCATATCGAGGCGATCGACATGCGCCGCGAGCCGCCCGCGCGCGGCCGCTATATCTCGCCGCGGCTGGCTTCCGAGATCAGAAAAGCGGTCGAAAAGCGCGAGCAGGCGCTGCTGTTCCTCAATCGCCGCGGCTATGCGCCGCTGACCTTGTGCCGTGCCTGCGGCCATCGCTTCGCCTGCACCATCTGCGATGCCTGGCTGGTCGATCACCGCTTTCGCCAGCGGCTGGTCTGCCACCATTGCGGCTTCTCGATGCCGCGCCCGCAGACCTGCCCGCATTGCGCGGCGGAGGAATCGCTGGTCGCGGTCGGACCGGGCGTCGAACGCTTGCAGGAAGAGGCGGCCGCGCTGTTCCCCGACGCGCGCACCATGGTGCTGTCGAGCGATCTCATCACCTCGATCGAGACAATGCGCTCCGAGCTTACCGAGATCGCGGAGGGCCGCGTCGACATCATCATCGGCACGCAGCTCGTCGCCAAGGGCCACAACTTTCCACGGCTCAATCTCGTCGGCGTGGTCGACGCGGATCTGGGCCTGTCCAACGGCGATCCGCGCGCGTCGGAACGCACCTGGCAGCTGCTCAACCAGGTGATCGGCCGTGCCGGGCGCGAGCAGGGCCGCGGCGTCGGCTATCTCCAGACCCACCAGCCCGATCATCCCGTGATGAAGGCGCTGATCGCCTGCGACCGCGAGGCCTTCTACGACAGCGAGATCGATCTGCGCGAGCGCACGCTCTATCCGCCGTTCGGCCGGCTCGCGAGCCTGATCATTTCGGCCGGCGACCGCCCGAGCGCCGAAGGTTTGGGTCGCCGCCTCGTTGCGCTCGCACCGCGCGACGAGCGCGTCGTGGTGCTGGGACCGGCGGAGGCCCCGCTCGCCGTGATCAAGGGTCGCTACCGTTTCCGCATCCTGGTGAAATCGGCGCGTGGTTTCGATCTGTCGGACTATTTGCGCAACTGGCTGGCGGTGTGTCCGAAGCCGAAGGGCAACCAAAAGCTCGAGGTCGACGTCGACCCGCAGAGCTTTTTGTAAGGCTGCGATCCATCCCCGTCATTGCGAGCGCAGCGAAGCAATCCAGAATCCCTCCGCGGAGGCAGTCTGGATTGCTTCGTCGCTGCGCTCCTCGCAATGACGAAAGAATCAAAAAGCCCGCCGTCCCCCAAGACGGCGGGCTTGTTTCGCCCGAACTGGTCTCGCCGCTCACACGTCCGCGGACGATGGCGAGATTTGCGCTTTGTCGGTGAGGCGCTGGTGGCGCCTTAGGAGACGACTTCCGCGGTGACGCGGCCGACGCCGGCGCCGGTGAGGCCGATGGCGCGGGCAGCGCCCGTGGAGAGGTCGAGGACGCGGCCGCGAATGAACGGGCCACGGTCATTGATGGTGACGATGACGCTCGAACCGCCATGGGTGACGCGCAGCTTGGTGCCGAACGGCAGCGAACGGTGCGCTGCGGTCATGGCGTTCTGGTTGAAGCGCTGGCCCGATGCAGTCCGGCTGCCGGATTCGTTGCCATAATAGGAGGCCATGCCGGAGAAGCTGCGGCCCGTGCCCGACGACGGCGTCATCGACGCGTTGGCGTTGCGCCAATCGGAGGTCGTGTTGGCATCGCTCTGGGCGTGGTGGCGGTGATGATGGTGAGAGTACCGGTGGTGATGCCGGGATTTGGCAGAAGCTTCGGTGGCGGTTCCACCGACGAGGAGAGTGGCGGCAACGAAAGCGATCGCCGTGCGCGGCCGGGGCACGGAGCCCAGCGTCTTCAAAGACAGCATTTAGTGGTCCCTAATCTAGTATTGCCACATATGTGGCAAGTGGAGCCCCCGTAAGTCTGTGAGCGGGATCGCGTTTCGATTCCTAATGAGGCGTGAATTGGGCAGTAAATCCGTTCTGTGTCGTCATGAAATATTCTGTGATTGGCATCAATGTTGCAGCCGATGTTCTGGAATCTTTCGCTTTAACAATTATTTAACTATTTTATTACTCATTAATACTGTAAAACGAGGTCATTATACTTCATGTTTAGAATTAGGAAAGTATTCAGGGGAGGCCGCTCGTCACGTCCGACTCACGCCTCAGCGATTCGTGTTCATGGCCGCTATGCGCTGAGGGCAGGAACGAATGGCCGCGATGCCGCCGAGGGGGCGCGTCATTCCGCGACGTGGCAGGCCGCTGTCGCGGTGCCGTCGGCTGCGACGAACTGGCGACAGAAGGTCGTGCCTTTAATTTGGCGTCATGTTGCACGTGCGCGCCTGCTATGTTAGCAAAGCCGCGATTTTAACGGACCCGGCACCTCCCGTGTCGGCCGAAAATCGAAGTCCCGCTTGAATTCCAAGGGCTTGGATCGCTTGGCGCCGCTTTGTGGCGACGGTTTTTCCCTTGCGAGTTTGACAGCAAAAAGAGCGCGTCTGTGGCTGCAGAAGATACGTCCGTTTCCGGTGTGTCCGGCCGTTATGCAACGGCCTTGTTTGAACTGGCCCGCGACCAGAATGTGGTCGACGAGGTCAAAGCCGATCTCGATAAATTCGAGGGCTTGCTGAGCGAAAGCGCCGATCTGACGCGCCTCGTCCGCAGCCCGGTGTTTGCGGCCGATACCCAGTCCAGGGCCCTCTCGGCCGTTCTGGACAAGGCGGGCATCGCCGGCATCTCCGCCAATTTCCTGAAAGTCCTGACCGCCAACCGCCGCCTGTTCGCGGTGGCTGACGTCATTCGCGCCTATCGCGCCCTCGTCGCCAGGTTCAAGGGCGAGACGACGGCCGACGTCACCGTGGCGGAGGCGCTTTCGGACAAGAATCTCGACGCCCTCAAGGTTGCCCTGAAGTCGGTGACCGGCAAGGACGTCGCGCTCAACGTGAAGGTCGATCCCTCGATCATCGGTGGCCTCGTGGTCAAGCTTGGCAGCCGCATGATCGATAGTTCGCTTCGCACCAAACTCAATTCGATCAAGCACGCGATGAAAGAGGCAGGCTGATGGACATCCGCGCCGCGGAAATTTCCGCGATCCTGAAGGACCAGATCAAGAATTTCGGCCAGGAAGCTGAAGTCTCCGAAGTCGGACAGGTGCTGTCCGTCGGCGACGGTATTGCCCGCGTCTATGGTCTGGACAACGTCCAGGCCGGCGAAATGGTCGAATTCGAGAACGGCACCCGCGGCATGGCGCTGAACCTCGAAACCGACAACGTCGGTATCGTTATTTTCGGCGCCGACCGCGAGATCAAGGAAGGCCAGACCGTCAAGCGCACCCGCGCCATCGTGGACGCGCCGGTCGGCAAGGGCCTGCTCGGCCGCGTCGTCGACGCGCTCGGCAACCCGATCGACGGCAAGGGCCCGATCCAGGCCGACAAGCGCATGCGCGTCGACGTCAAGGCGCCCGGCATCATTCCGCGCAAGTCGGTGAGCGAGCCGATGGCGACCGGCCTCAAGGCGATCGACGCCCTGATCCCGATCGGCCGTGGCCAGCGCGAGCTGATCATCGGCGACCGTCAGACCGGCAAGACCGCGATCGCGCTCGACACCATCCTGAACCAGAAGCCGCTCAACGCGCAGCCGGACGAGAACATCAAGCTGTATTGCGTCTACGTCGCGATCGGCCAGAAGCGTTCGACCGTCGCCCAGTTCGTGAAGGTGCTGGAAGAGCAGGGCGCGCTCGAATACTCGATCATCGTCGCCGCCACCGCTTCGGATCCGGCTCCGATGCAGTACATCGCGCCGTTCACCGGCTGCACCATGGGCGAGTACTTCCGCGATAACGGCATGCACGCCGTCATCATCTATGACGATCTGTCCAAGCAGGCCGTCGCCTACCGTCAGATGTCGCTGCTGCTGCGCCGCCCGCCGGGCCGCGAAGCCTATCCGGGCGACGTGTTCTATCTGCACTCCCGCCTGCTCGAGCGCGCGGCGAAGCTGAACAAGGACCAGGGCTCGGGCTCGCTGACGGCGCTGCCGGTCATCGAAACCCAGGCCAACGACGTGTCGGCCTACATTCCGACCAACGTCATCTCGATCACCGACGGCCAGATCTTCCTGGAAACCGACCTGTTCTTCCAGGGCATCCGTCCCGCGGTGAACGTCGGTCTGTCGGTGTCGCGCGTCGGTTCGTCCGCGCAGACCAAGGCCACCAAGAAGGTCGCCGGCAAGATCAAGGGCGAGCTCGCGCAGTACCGCGAAATGGCGGCGTTCGCGCAGTTCGGCTCCGATCTCGACGCCTCGACCCAGCGCCTGCTCAACCGCGGTTCGCGCCTGACCGAGCTGCTCAAGCAGCCGCAGTTCGCGCCGCTGAAGATGGAAGAGCAGGTCTGCGTGATCTGGGCCGGCACCAACGGCTATCTCGATCCGCTCCCGCTCAACAAGGTGCGCGCGTTCGAGGACGGTCTGCTGTCGCTGCTGCGCGGCAAGAACGCCGAGATCCTCAACGCGATCCGCGACAGCCGCGATCTCTCCGACGACACCGCCGCCAAGCTGAAGTCGGTGGTCGAAGGCTTCGCGAAGAGCTTCGCGTAAATGCCGTCATGGCCGGGCTTGTCCCGGCCATCCACGTCTAACGGCGTGTGAGGCACCGCGTGGATGCCCGGGGCGAGCCCGGGCATGACGACTGGATAGGTTTGCGATCAGGCCAAAGGGTCGGATCGTCGGGGACGAAGAATGGCGTCACTTAAAGACATGCGCGTCCGCATCGCCTCCACCAAGGCGACGCAGAAGATCACCAAGGCGATGCAGATGGTCGCGGCGTCGAGGTTGCGCCGTGCCCAGCAAGCGGCCGAGGCGGCGCGGCCCTATGCCGACAAGATGAGCGCGGTGATCTCCAACATCGCCAGCGCCGCTGCGGGTTCGCCCGGCGCGCCGGCGCTGCTGGCCGGCACCGGCAGGGACCAGGTCCACCTGCTGCTGGTCTGCACCGGCGAGCGCGGTCTGTCCGGCGCCTTCAACTCCTCGATCGTGCGCCTCGCCCGCGAGCGCGCCCAGGCGCTGATCGCGCAGGGCAAGGAAGTGAAATTCTTCTGTGTCGGCCGCAAGGGCTATGAGCAGCTCCGCCGCCTGTTCGACAAGCAGATCGTCGAGCACCTCGACCTGCGTAGCGTTCGTCAGCTCGGCTTCGTCAACGCCGAGGACATCGCCAAGAAGGTGCTGGCCCGTTTCGACAACGGTGAGTTCGACGTCTGCACGCTGTTCTACGCGCAGTTCAAGTCGGTGATCGCCCAGATCCCGACCGCGCAGCAGATCATCCCGCTGGTCGTCGAGGAAAAGGCGGCGAACGCGCCGACGACGTCCTACGATTACGAGCCGGAGGAGGACGAACTGCTGTCCGGCCTGTTGCCGCGCAACATCGCGGTGCAGATCTTCCGCGCGCTGCTGGAAAACAACGCTTCGTTCTATGGCGCGCAGATGAGTTCGATGGACAACGCCACCCGCAATGCCGGCGAAATGATCCGCAAGCAAACCCAGATCTACAACCGAACCCGTCAAGCCCAGATCACCAAGGAGCTGATCGAGATCATCTCCGGCGCCGAGGCGGTCTGACGCACGAACCAAACGACGGTCGTTCAAGTCCAGAATTTCGAAGGAGAGCTATTCATGGCTACAGCAGCTAACCAGGTCGGTCGCGTCACCCAGGTCATGGGCGCCGTCGTCGACGTGCAGTTCGAGGGCCACCTGCCCGCCATTCTCAATTCGCTGGAAACCCGGAACGGCAACATCCGCCTCGTGCTGGAAGTTGCGCAGCATCTCGGTGAGTCCACCGTCCGCACGATCGCGATGGACGTGACCGAAGGTCTGGTGCGCGGCCAGGAAGTGACCGACACCGGCCAGCCGATCGCGGTTCCGGTGGGTGACGGCACGCTCGGCCGCATCATGAACGTCATCGGCGAGCCGATCGACGAAGCCGGCCCGATCAAGTCCGAAGGTCTCCGCGCCATCCACCAGGAAGCGCCGAGCTACACCGACCAGTCGACCGAAGCTGAAATTCTCGTCACCGGCATCAAGGTCGTCGATCTTCTTGCTCCGTATGCGAAGGGCGGCAAGATCGGCCTGTTCGGCGGCGCCGGCGTCGGCAAGACCGTGCTGATTCAGGAGCTGATCAACAACGTCGCGAAGGCGCACGGTGGTTACTCCGTGTTCGCCGGCGTCGGCGAGCGTACCCGCGAAGGCAACGACCTCTATCACGAGTTCATCGAGTCCAAGGTCAACGCCGATCCGCACAATCCGGATCCGAGCGTGAAATCCAAGTGCGCGCTGGTGTTCGGCCAGATGAACGAGCCGCCGGGCGCCCGCGCCCGCGTCGGCCTCACCGGTCTCACCGTCGCCGAGCACTTCCGCGACCAGGGCCAGGACGTGCTGTTCTTCGTCGACAACATCTTCCGCTTCACCCAGGCCGGCTCGGAAGTGTCGGCGCTGCTCGGCCGTATTCCTTCGGCGGTGGGTTATCAGCCGACGCTCGCCACCGACATGGGCGCGCTGCAGGAGCGCATCACCACCACGCAGAAGGGCTCGATCACCTCGGTGCAGGCCATCTACGTTCCGGCCGACGACTTGACCGACCCGGCGCCCGCGACCTCGTTCGCGCATCTGGACGCGACCACGGTGTTGAACCGCGCGATCTCGGAAAAGGGCATCTACCCCGCGGTGGACCCGCTCGACTCGACCTCGCGCATGCTCTCGCCGCTCGTCGTCGGTCAGGAGCACTACGACACCGCGCGTCAGGTCCAGCAGGTGCTGCAGCGCTACAAGTCGCTCCAGGACATCATCGCCATTCTCGGCATGGACGAGCTTTCGGAAGAGGACAAGCTGACGGTGGCCCGCGCCCGCAAGATCGAGCGCTTCCTGTCGCAGCCGTTCCACGTCGCCGAAATCTTCACCGGCTCGCCCGGCAAGTTCGTCGACCTCGCGGATACCATCAAGGGCTTCCGCGGCCTCTGCGAAGGCAAGTATGACCACCTGCCGGAAGCCGCCTTCTACATGGTCGGCACCATCGAAGAGGCAGTCGAGAAGGGCAAGAAGCTGGCGGCGGAAGCCGCCTAAGCTGGCGAATAGCGAATAGGGAGTGGCGAGTAGAATCTATTCGCCATTCGCTGCTCGTCACTCGCGCGTTCGCTACTCACCATTCGCAGGTTTCCAATGGCCACCATCCACTTCGATCTCGTCTCGCCGGAAAAGCTCGCATTCTCGGGCCAGGTCGATCAGGTCGATATCCCCGGCGTCGAGGGTGACTTCGGCGTGCTGGCGGGACATGCGCCGGTCGTGGCTGCGATCCGGCCCGGCATCCTCACCGTGACCACGGGCGGCAGGCACGTGAAGATCATCGTGCTCGGCGGTCTCGCCGAAGTCTCCGAAAAGGGCCTCACCGTGCTCGCCGACGTCGCGACGTCGCTCGACGAACTCGACCGTGCCCAGTTCGCCGCGACCATCTCCGAGATGGAAGACGGCCTGAAGGAGCACGAGGGCGGCGAGCTCGATCAGGCCATCGAGCGGCTCGACCACTTCAAGAGCATCCAGCAGCAGCTCAACAGCACGGCTATGCACTAAGCCCCGGTGCACTGCTCCGGGGCTCAAGCTAAAAATTCCTGAACAGGTTCAGCGCTCGTCACGAAAGTGGCGGGCGCTGAAACTTTGTTGCACCGCGCCGCCGATAGCGGCATTCTGCGCCCGCGAATTTGTTTCGGGGCTGGCAGCAGATGAAACGCAAGATCGCAGCGATTTTCGCAGCCGATATTGCCGGTTACTCAAGACTGGTCGCGGAAGACGAAGAGGAGACGCTGCGGCGTCTCGCCTCCTATCGCGAGGTCGTCGACGACTTCATCGCGAAGGCCAACGGCCGCATCTTCAACACGGCGGGTGACGCCGTGCTCGCGGAGTTTCCGAGCGCGGTCGATGCGGTGCGTTGCGCGATCGACATCCAGGAATCCCTGCGAACCCGCAACATGGCCTATCCGCCGAGCCGGCAGATGTCGTTCCGCATCGGCATCACCATCGGTGACGTGGTCGAGCGCAACGGCGATCTGCTCGGTGACGGCGTCAATATCGCCGCCCGGCTCGAAGGCCTCGCCGAGGTCGGCGGCATTTGCGTCTCCCGCGCCGTGCACGAGCAGGTCGCCAACAAGCTGTCGGTGCAGTTCGCCGACATCGGCGCGCAGGAGATCAAGAACATCCCGACGCCGGTGCATGCCTACATGGTGGCGATGCGGCGCGAGGACGGCACTTACGCCACGCCGAAACTGAAGAAGCCCGCCTCCAAGCTGGCCGCGGCACCCGTCTGGATGTGGCCGCTGGTGGTCGCCGTCGTCTCGGTCGTCGCCATCCTTGTCACCGGCTTCCTCTACAACACCAAGCTCAAGCAGACGGTCACCGCCGCAGTCGCGCCGGCCGCGACGCCAAGTGCTGCAATGCCAAGCGCAGCGCCAGCGGCAGATGCCGTGGCGCCGAGCCCGATGCCGACCCAGATGGCAAAGGCGCCGATGGCTCCGATGAGCCCAGCCGGCGCTGCGATGGCGCCGATGCCCGCGTCCTCACCATCCGCCGCGCCGCTATCGGGCAAGCTGGCCGCCGACAGCGTGCCCTTCATCAACGAGCGCATCCGCAACTATCTGGCTGGCGACTATTCCGCCTCCGGCGACTACAAGGCCTTCGCGCTCAATGTCGGCGGCTTCACAGGCGCGGCGTTGAACCAGCCGACCGAGGAAGCCGCGCGCAACATGGCGCTCGAGCAATGCCAGAAGCGCGCCGATGCCGCGCAATCGCCGCGGCGCTGCGAGCTCTATGCGGTCGGCAACGACGTCGTCTACACGCACGGCAAGCCGCCGATGCCGCCGCAGCCCTGGGTGCGCCACGACGCCATGACCGAGCGGGCCTTCGTGCCGAAGGATTTTCCTATGGTGCGCGATCCGGCAAAAGTCCGGCTCGAGAACATGTTCGTGCCGGCGGCGAAATCCCGCGCGATCGCGCTCGGCCCGGGCGGTCAATATTTCATGGTGCTGGGCGCGTCATCCGTCGACGATTCGGCGCGGCGTTCGCTGGAATCGTGCGGCGCCATCGCCGGCATGGCCTGTCTGATCGTCGCGGTCGACGACAATTTCGTCGTGCCGATCCCGACCCTGCTCAGGATCACCGGCTTCTTCCATGCCGCTTCCAACGCCTCGATCGCCGCCGACGCGCGGGCCGAGGTCGTACGCAAGCTCGCCGATGGCATGGGCTGGAACGCGGTCGCGGTCGGAACCGCGGGCCGGCCGGGCCTCGGCCTGAAGGTGGCGGACGAGCAGACCGCCGTCAACTCCGCGCTCGCCGACTGCGCCAAGCGCGACAGCGATTGCCACGTCATCGCGATCGGCCCGTTCACGGTCGGACCGACGAATTAGAGCTTGCTGGACGTAGGCCGCCACGCCGCTTGTGCCCCGCGGCCGATTCTCTTTGACGCTTCAAAAACTTCGCCACAACCACCGCGCATCGCGCCGGCAATCGCCGGCTACTGTGCATGGGGTTGTTTTCGCGGTTTTAGTTTGCGAAGGGCGCAAACTGCTGCGCGACCGCGCGGTAGACGTCGCGACGGAACGGCACCACGAACTCGGTGACGCGGTCGAGCCGCTCCCAGCGCCAGGCGTCGAACTCCGCGGGCTGTTCGTTGCGCGGCGTCAGCGGATCGATCTCGTCATCGCGGCCGGTGAAGCGCAGCGCGAACCATTTCTGGCGCTGCCCGCGGAACTTCGCCAGCCGATGCGTCTGCGGCCCGTCGTAGGGCGGGAACTCGTAAGTCAGCCAGTCTGTCTCGCCGAGATAGTCCGCACTCTTGACGCTGGTCTCTTCCCAAAGTTCGCGCAGCGCCGCATCGCGCAGGTTCTCGCCCTCATCGACACCACCTTGCGGCATCTGCCAGTCGAGGCCCGGCAGGATGATCTCGGGGCCGTCGCCCTTGAAGCGGTGGCCGATCAGCACGCGGCCATCGGCATTGAAGAGGGCGATCCCCACGTTGGGACGGTAGGGTTTTTGATTGGTCACGCGCGCGTCTTTCATCGTCATTCCGGCGATGCATTAGCACCGAACCCGGGATGACGATTTGATTTATTCATCCGCCAGCGCGGAAAATTCCTTCACCACGCGCTCATAGACCGGGCGCTTGAACGGGATGATCAAACCGGTCAGGTTCTTCATCGGCTCCCAGCGCCAGCTCACGAACTCGGCCTTGTGGCCGCCGCCGGGCTTTTCGACATTGATCTCGCTGTCCTTGCCGGTGAACCGGACCGCGAACCATTTCTGGCGCTGGCCGCGATAGCGGCCCTTCCAGGCGCGCCCGGCAACCGTGCGCGGGATGTCGTAGACGAGCCAGTCCGGGACCTCGCCGAGCCGCTCGACCGAGCGCACGCTGGTCTCCTCATAGAGCTCGCGCTTGGCGGCATCCCAGGTGTCCTCGCCGGGATCGACGCCGCCCTGCGGCATCTGCCAGACATGGGCGTCGTCGACATGCTCGATGCCACCGGCGCGGCGGCCGATGAACACCAGACCCTTCATGTTGATCAGCATCACACCGACGCAGGTACGGTAGGGCAGATCCTCGTAACGTGCCATTCCGCCAGACCTCTCGCGTGCTTTTGGTGGGTATGCCGGTCCCGAGGGCCCGTAACGTACCAATCCGTTGATTTAGCTAGATTTTGATTTCAGCATCGCGGTTGTCAACGGCACCAAAAGGATACCACGGTCGCTCAATGTCTTGGTCCAGCTGCCGATGCGCTCGATCGAGACCGGCAGGGCGGAGGCGGTGCCGATTGCAACGCCGCGCTCGCGCGCCATCGATTCGAGCTTGTTCAGGGCGCGGTCGATCTCCGCCGGGGTCGGCACCACGTCGATCGCGATATCGCCCTTGCCGAACGGCATCGCCTGGCTGCCCGCGGCCTGGGGCGCGATGCTGCGCGGCGAGGAGCCGTCGTCGAAGAAGCCGAGGCCGCGCTTGGCCGCCTCGCGGATGATCGGCTGCATCGCGGCGTCGGTCGCCACGAAACGGGCGCCCATGAAATTGGTGAGGCCGGCATAGCCCTGCATCCGGCTCAGGTGCCAGTACAGGCGGTCCATGTTCTGGTCGGTGGTGAGCGAGGTCAGCAGCGTCTGCGGGCCCGGGTCGTTGTCCGGGAAGTCGTAGGGCTCCATCGGGATCTGGAGGAAGATCTCGTGCCGCTGGGCGCGGGCCCGCTCGGCGAGCTTGCCGGGATCGGCGCCATAGGGCGTGAAGGCCAGCGTCACCGCCGGCGGCAGCCGCATGATCGCGTCGGTGGTCTTGGCCGCGCCGACGCCAAGGCCGCCGATCAGGATCGCGACCACAGGCATCTTTGCCGCCTTGGCGCGGTCGGCATCCGCCGCGTAGACGTTGAACGGCTTCGCGCCCTCGGCCGTCACGGGGATCATGCCGTAGCGCGATTTTTCCAGCAGTTTTGGGTCGATCCCGGCCATGACGGGCGGAGGGGCGGAGGCGGCTGCCGCGTCCCCCTTGTCGGCGGCATCGCCGCCACCGATCACCACGTCGTGGCGCGTGCCGGTGGAACCGTCGATCATGGTGACGGTCTTCTGCTCGCCCGCCTGCTTCGGCGCCTCCTTGGCCTCGTGCTTGCTCTCTGGCTTGCTCTCCTGGCCAAGGCTCGCGGCGGCCGGCTTCTCGTCGGTGGCCCTGGGCTCGCGGATCGCAATCCGCGTCATCGGCTCACCGCCGAGCGGATCCTTGTTGAAGATGGCGAAGCCGGCGAAGGCGACCAGGAACAGGCCGAGCATGACCGTGAGGGCCTGCATGGCTGTGAACGGCAGCCGCAGCCGCCGTTTCCGGCGCGGCTTGTCCTGTCCGAGCGGGGCGCTCAGATCATCGGCCGTTTCAGTCATGCGAGATCCCGAATCACTCCCGCCGACGATACCACGCCGAGGTCAAGCGGCGTCAGGCCGGGATAGGCCGGGGGTAGCAGGAGCCCCAAGCAAAAAGGGCGGCTCCAGGAGCCGCCCTTTTCGAGAGATGAGGTGACGCGCCGACTTAGTTCGCCGCTTTGGGCTTGTCGGTCGTGGCCTTGTTGTCGCCCGGCGTCGGCGCCGCGGAGGCGCTGTTCTTGATGCCGTGGAGCAGGTCGTCCGCGAGCTTGAGCGCCTTGTCGTCCTTGGCGTCCGGCGGGACGTAGGACTGCGAGCCGGTCTTCTCGTCGCCGTCGTTCTTGAGATGGCCGCGCAGCGAAGCCTCGCCCTTGGTGTCGGTGCGCGACTTCAGCTCGTCCGGCACATCCTGGAGCACTTCGATGTCGGGCACGATGCCCTTCGCCTGGATCGACTTGCCCGACGGCGTGTAGTAGCGCGCCGTGGTCAGGCGCAGCGCGCCGTTGCCCGAGCCGAGCGGAATGATGGTCTGCACCGAGCCCTTGCCGAACGAGCGCGTGCCGACGATGGTCGCGCGCTTGTGGTCCTGCAGCGCGCCGGCGACGATTTCCGATGCCGAAGCCGAACCGCCGTTGACCAGCACGATAACAGGCTTGCCCTTGGTGAGGTCGCCCGCATGCGCGGTGCGGCGCTGGGTCTCCTCGGCATTGCGGCCACGGGTCGAGACGATCTCGCCCTTCTCCAGGAACGAGTCGGAGACGGTGACCGCTTCCTCGAGCAGGCCGCCCGGGTTGTTGCGGAGATCGATGATGTAGCCCTTGAGCTTGTCGCCGATCTGATTCGAGAGGTTGGCGACCTCGCGCTTCAGGCCTTCGGTGGTCTGCTCGTTGAAGGTGGTGATGCGGATATAGGCGATGTCGTCGGCCTCGATGCGCGCGCGCACCGAGCGGACGCGAATGTTGTCGCGCACCAGGGTGACGTCGATCGGATTGTCCTGGCCCTTGCGGATGATCTTGAGCTTGATCTTGGTGTTGACCGGACCGCGCATCTTCTCGACCGCCTGGTTCAGGGTCAGGCCCTGCACGGCTTCGTCGTCGAGATTGGTGATGATGTCGTTGGCCATGACGCCGGCGCGCGAAGCGGGGGTGTCGTCGATCGGCGAGACCACCTTGATCAGGCCGTCCTCCATCGTGACTTCGATGCCGAGGCCGCCGAACTCACCGCGGGTCTGCACCTGCATGTCGCGGAAGCTCTTGGCGTCCATGTAGCTCGAATGCGGATCGAGGCCGGTGAGCATGCCGCTGATGGCGGATTCGATCAGCTTCGTGTCATCGGGCTTCTCGACATAGTCCGAGCGCACGCGCTCGAACACATCGCCGAACAGATTGAGCTGGCGATAAGTGTCTGCAGTTGCGGCTCGCGCGCTGGAGCCCATGAAGACCGCGCGCGGCTGGGTCACGAACAGCGTCAGCGCAGCACCGGTGGCCGCGCTGAGGAGGATAACTGAAGTCTTGCGCATCATCCGCGAACCTTCTCGCCTTCATTTGCGGCCCACCATGGGCCTGGATCGATTGGAGTGCCGTCCTTACGGAACTCGACATACAGCACAGGTTGACTCGCGTTCGTGGCGAGAATGGAGGCGACTTGTGAGGTCGATCCCATGGTCGCGACCGGCTCCCCCGTGAGCACAAACTGACCGATGTTAACCGAAATGCGCTCCATCCCGGCGATCAGGACATGATACCCGCCCCCGGCGTTGAGGATCAAGAGTTGTCCATAGCTGCGGAACGGGCCGGAATAGACAACCCAGCCATCACACGGCGTCGTGACCTGGGAGCCGGGCCTGGTTGCCAGCGAAATGCCCTTCTGGACACCGCCGACCCCGTCGGAACCGCCAAAATCCCTGATCTTGTTACCGTTAACCGGGAGAGGCAGGAGCCCCTTGGCCGCCGCGAAGGCGATCGCCGGGGTGGTCCGGGACCGGTCCTTGAAAGTGCCCGGACCGGGCTTGGCGCTGGCGGCCGCCTTGGCCTCGGCCTGCTTGGCGGCCTCAGCCGCCTTCTCGGCGGCCTTGGCGGCGCTCTGCAGATCCTGCTCCATCTTGGTGATCAGCCCCTGGAGATCGCCGACCTGCCTGGAGAGCGCGATGGCGCGCGAGTTCTCGGCGTCTAGGTCTTTTTCGCGCGACGCCTGCTGACGCTGCCGCTCGTCGACCAGGGCGGTCAGCCGGGTCTGGTCGTTGCGGACCTTGTCGCGGTCGGTGGCAAGCTGGTCGCGTTCGGCGGCGATGTTCTTGCGCAAGGCCACGAGCTCGCCGAGGTCGCCGGCGAGCTTCTCGGCGCGGCCGCGCAATTCCGGCACCACGGCGCCGAGCAGCATGGCGGTGCGCAGTGATTGCAGCGCATCTTCTGGCCGCACCAACAGCGCCGGCGGCGTGCGCCGGCCGGCGCGCTGCAGGGCCGCCAGCACCTCGACGATGTCGGCGCGGCGCGACTCCAGCGAGGTGCGCATCTGCTGCTCGCGGCCGTTGAGCGAGCGCAGCCGCGCTTCGGCTTCGTCGATCTTGGTCTCGACGGCCCGCACATTGGCTGCGGTATCGATCAGCTGCTGATTGAGCTGGGTGCGGTCCTGGCCGAGCGAGGTGATTTCGGCCTTGAGCTTGGCCTGCGCTTCCTCGGCGCTCTTCTGCCTCGCGCGGGCGGCCTCGAGCTCCTGCTCGCGCTGCTTGATCGCATCGGGCGAGGCGGCCGCCGTCTGTGGCGCGGGCGCAATTATCGGACCTTGCGTCTGAGCTTGCGCGAGGCTTGCGCCCGTGACGCCGGCGATCAGCAGCAGGTTGAGGATCGGCGCTCGCATCGCTTTACGCAAAGGTGCTCGTTGTGCGCGCATCACGCGCGGTGATAGGGGTGGCCGGCCAGAATGGTGGCGGCCCGATAAAGCTGTTCCAGAAGCATGACGCGGACCATTTGGTGCGGCCAGGTCGCAGAGCCGAACGCGATCGCGAGCTTGGCCTTACGGCGCAATTCGGGCGAAAGTCCGTCCGCCCCTCCGATCACGAAGATAGTATGTCCGGCACCCTCGTCGCGCCAGCGACCGAGGTGCCGTGCGAATACGGTGGAGTCGAGATTCTGGCCGCGCTCGTCCAGCGCCACCAGGATCGATTTTTCCGGGATGTGCGCACCAATCGCCGCGGCCTCTTCGGCCATCCGTGTCGCGGTGTCGCGCGCGCGGCTTTCGGGGATTTCGTGGATGGTGAGCTCGCGGAATCCGAGCTTGCGGCCGGCTTCGTCGAACCGCTCGAAATAGCGGTCGGCAAGCTCCCGTTCGGGGCCCTGCTTCAGCCGGCCCACCGCAATGACAGCAACGCGCATGATATCTTCAGGTCGTGTTTCGAGACCGCGCGCAATATGCGCGCGCACGACGCTAGCATGCGCGTCAGCCGATTCGAAATCGGCTCGATGAGCCTAGATCGCCTTCGCCGCCCCTGGGCCCTGCGTGTACAATCTCTCGAGATTGTAGAACTCACGGACCTCGGGTCTGAACACGTGCACGATCACATCGCCGGAATCGATCAGCACCCAGTCGCAATTGGGCAAGCCCTCGACGTGGATGTTCCTGATGCCGTTTTCCTTGAGGCCCTTGGCGACGTTGTCCGCGATCGCGCCGACGTGCCGGTTCACCCGGCCGGTGGTGACGATCATGTAGTCGGAGTACGCCGATTTGCCGCGAAGGTCGATGGTGACCGTCTCTTCCGCCTTCATGTCGTCGAGGCGGGAGAGGATCAGGCTCAGCGTCTTGTCGGCGTCGGGTTGCGCCTTCAAGGCCGCAGCTTTGGTCGATGTTTTACGCGCCGGTTTCGCTACCTTGGGTAAAACAGACTTGGACAATACAGATGTGGTCAGGGACCATTCCTTTCACTGTATCGCGAACGCCGAATCCGACGCTCACTGGTTACACTACATCATGTGGGGTTAAGGGTTTCAATATGCCAGAGAGTCTGAAATCCCCACAACGTCCACACACTCCGTCTCACTTCGGACCTTTCCAGCTCCCGTCCGGGTTCCGCAAGCCGGTCGAGGACAGGTTCAGTTTCAACCCCGTCAGAAAGACCCAGGCTGGCGCTGGCCGATCCGGAAGCAATGCCGCGTCCGTCTCGGGCACGCGGTAGCGTGCAAGGGCCTGGGCAGCGGGCGAGGCGAGGGCGCGAAAACTCTGCGGCGGGCGATCGATGACCGCAATCGGCACCTGGTCGGCGATGCGCCGCCAGTGCTGCCAACGATGGAATTGAGCGAGATTGTCGGCGCCCATGATCCAGACAAAGCGCAGGCCGCTGAGGCGGCGGCGCAAGGTGTTGATCGTGTCGATAGTATAGCGGGTACGAATGACGGATTCGAGACAGGTCACCTCGATCCTGGGATCGTCGGCGACGTCGCGCGCGGCTTGCATGCGCGCGCCGAGCTCATGCAGCGTGCCGTTCTCCTTCAGCGGATTGCCCGGCGTCACCAGCCACCACACGCGGTCGAGTCGGAGGCGTTTCAGCGCGAACTGGCTGATGGCGCGATGGGCCTCGTGCGGTGGATTGAACGAGCCGCCGAGCAGGCCGACGCGCATGCCTTCGGTGTAGGGCGGAATGGCCTGCGCGAAGAAACGTGGCGCGACGAAATTGTTACTCAATGCCCCACGCCTCGCGACATGACTTACGGCCGCGTCTGACCTGTGCCGTGGACGCGATATTTGAAGCTCGTGAGCTGCTCGGCGCCGACAGGACCACGGGCGTGGAATCGGCCAGTGGCGATGCCGATCTCGGCGCCGAAACCGAACTCGCCGCCGTCGGCGAATTGCGTCGAGGCATTGTGCAGCACGATCGCGGAATCGACCTCGCTCAGGAATTTCTTCGCAGCAGCCTCATCCGCGCTCACGATCGCATCGGTGTGGTGCGAGCCGTGGTTCTGGATATGCGCGATTGCGCCGTCGACACCGTCCACCACCTTCGCCGCGATGATCGCGTCGAGATATTCGGTGTCCCAATCGTCTTCGCTGGCAGCCTTGACGCGCGCATCGGTCTTCTGCACGGCGTCGTCGCCGCGCACTTCGCAGCCGGCCTCGATCAGCATCTCGACCAGCGGCCTCAGGTTCTTGGCGGCCGCGGCGCGATCGACCAGCAGCGTCTCGGCCGCGCCGCAGACGCCGGTGCGGCGCATCTTGGCGTTGAGCACGATCGACTTCGCCATGGCGAGGTCGGCGCTGGCATCGATATAGACGTGGTTGACGCCTTCGAGATGCGCGAACACGGGCACGCGGGCCTCCTGCTCGACGCGCGCGACGAGGCTCTTGCCTCCGCGCGGAACGATCACGTCGATGGCGCCGTTCAACCCCGACAGCATCATGCCGACCGCCGCGCGGTCGCGCGTCGGCACCAGCGTGATCGCAGCTTCGGGGAGCCCGGCGTCACGCAGGCCCTGGACGAGACATTCATGGATCGCGCGGCACGAACGAAAACTGTCGGAGCCGCCGCGCAGGATCACGGCATTGCCGGATTTCAGGCACAGCACGCCGGCATCCGCCGCAACGTTCGGCCGGCTCTCGAAGATCACGCCGACGACGCCGAGCGGAACGCGCACGCGCTCGATGGTCATGCCGTTCGGCCGCTGCCAGCTCTCGGTGACGATGCCGATCGGATCGGCGATGCCGCGCACGATACCGATGCCCTCGGCCATCGACTCGACGCGCGCAGGTGTCAGCGTCAGGCGGTCGATGAATGAGGCGATCATGGTGCCCGAGGCCCGGGCCTCCGCGACGTCCTCGGCATTGGCGGCAAGGATCGCGGCAGAGTTCGCGCGGATCGCCCGCTCCATGGCCCCGAGCGCCCTGTTCTTCTGCTCCGGCGGCGCCAGCGCCAGCACGCGCGCGGCAGCGCGGGCACGGGCGGCGAGATCGGACATCAGCGCCTGGAGATCGGCATTGCCGTCGACGGCTTTGAGGGGGGCGGCCATGGAGAGTTCAACCTTCTGCTAAGGCAGTGTCCTAGCACGGAAATCCCGCGTCTGCGAAGGGTCGGGAGGGTATGGCTGGGGCCCGGTTCGCGCCGCCCGGTCGGCCAATGGCCTGGTTGCCCCCGAGGCCGGACGGATCCTTGCGAGGCGCTCAAATATCAATAAATATCATTACTTGATAACGGAGCCGTTCCATGGCGAGCAGCTACAGCATTGGAAAGCATTTCGAGGACCTGATCGACGATCTGGTCGAGAGCGGCCGCTATGCCACCGCGAGCGAGGTCATGCGCGAAGGCCTTCGCCTAGTCGAGGAGCGTGAAGAGCGGCGCAGGGTCAAGCTGGAGGCGCTGCGGGAGGAAATCCAGAAGGGGTTTGACAGCGGACCAATGGAAGAGGTCGATGTCCAGGAATGGATGAACGACATCAAGGCGCGGGGACGGCAGCGACTGGCCGCGCGCAAACGTGGCGAATAGATTCCGCAAGGCCCCACAAGCCGACCAAGATCTAGATTCGATCTGGGATTTCATCGCGTCGGACAGCGTTCGGGCGGCCGACAAGCAGATCGCGCGCATCGGCGAGATTTTCGAGATGCTCGTGGAAAATCCCTTGGCTGGCCGCGAACGGCGAGAATTGCGCGACAGCCTGCGCAGCTTCCCCGTTGGCAATTACGTGATCTTCTATGTCCCGCTGCCCGATGGAGTCGAGATCGTCCGCGTGATGCACGGCCGCCAGGATATCGGCTCTGACGACATGCAATAGTTGGCGGACTTGCTCGTCCTTACCCACCCACCACTAGATCGTCGCGGTGGATCATCTCGGACCTCCCGCTGATGCCCAGGATGGCCATCACGTCCGGGGACGAGCGGCCCTTGATCCGCTCGGCGACCTCGGCATCGTAGGCGATCAGGCCGCGGCCGACCTCGCTGGTATCAGGACCGCGCACGATCACGGCATCGCCGCGGGCGAACTGGCCTTCGACCTTGATCACACCGGCCGGCAGCAGGCTGGCGCCGGCACGCAGCGCCGTCACGGCACCGGCATCGATGGTCAGCGTGCCCTTCGGCTCCAGCGTGCCCGCGATCCACCGCTTGCGCGAGGTGATGGGGTTGGCCGGCGTCAGGAACCAGGTGCAGCGGCCGCCGTCGGCGATCGCCTGCAGGGGATGCTCGATCTTGCCCGAGGCGATCAGCATATGCGTGCCGCCTGTGGTCGCGATCTTGGCTGCCTCGACCTTGGTGCGCATGCCGCCGCGCGACAGCTCGGACTCGGCGTCGCCTGCCACGGCCTCGATCTCGGAGGAGATGCTGTCGACCACGGGAATGAGTTTTGCGTTCGGATTGTTCTTCGGCGGGGCGTCGTAGAGCCCGTCGATATCGGACAGCAGCACCAGCAAATCGGCGCTCGCCATGGTGGCGACGCGCGCGGCGAGGCGGTCATTGTCGCCGTAGCGGATCTCGTTGGTGGCGACCGTATCGTTCTCGTTGATGACGGGGATCGCGCGCCATTCCAGCAGCTTGCCGATGGTGGAGCGAGCGTTGAGATAGCGGCGGCGCTCCTCGGTGTCCTGGAGCGTCACCAGGATCTGCCCCGCGCCGATGCCGTGGGCGCCGAGCACCTCCGACCAGATCCGCGCCAGCGCGATCTGGCCGACGGCGGCGGCCGCCTGGCTCTCCTCCAGCTTCAGCGGGCCGCGCGGCAGCTTGAGGCGGCTGCGGCCGAGTGCGATCGAGCCCGAGGACACCACGAGCACATCGCGGCCCTCGCGATGCAGCTTGGCCATGTCGTCGGCGAGCGCGGCGAGCCAGGAGGCGCGCACCTCGCCCTTGTCGGAATCGACCAGCAGGGCGGAGCCGACCTTGACGACGATGCGGCGGAATTGACTGAGTTCGGGGCTGGCCATGTGTGTATGCGTTGGCGCGTGTGACGGATTGCTCTGCATCGGAAACGGCGGAGCGACAGGCGGCGCCGGTTAAGGCCTGCTTTTGCAGCAGGACGATGGCCGGCGCAAGGCGGCTAAAATGGTAAACGGCGCTTGTCCGGGACACGCGTCTGGCTCTAATTGTCGCCAACCATAATGGGCTCAAAGAGGAAACCGATGGATCGCCGCAACTTCATCGCCGGATGTCTCGGGTTGCCGCTGTTGGCGCAGGCGGGCGGATCGCAAGCGCAGGCCGGGCTGACAAAGATGATCTTCCCGTTCGCGGCGGGAGCGGGCGGCGACACGCTGTGCCGGCTGATCGCGCAGGAGATGGCGCCGGCGCTGCAACGGACCATCGTCGTCGAGAACCGTACCGGCGGCGACGGCCTGATCGGCATCAAGGCGGTGAAGGGCGCGAGTGCCGACGGCAGCATGGTGCTGGTGACGACGGGCCCCACCATGTACCTGCTGCCGATGGTGGAGACGACGCCGAGCTTCGACACGGCCAGGGATTTCATGCCGGTGTCGCTGTTGGCGCGGTTCGAATTCGCAGTCGTGATCGGCCCGGCGATTGACGCTGCCGATTTCAAGTCATTCGTGGCGTGGCTGAAGGCGCATCCGGACAAGACGTCGTTCGGGGTGCCGAGCAACGGCACCATTCCGCATTTCATGGGCTCCAAGCTCGAGAAGGATCTCGGCATTCCCTTGACCCGCGTGCCCTATCGCGGGAGCGCGCCCATCCTCAACGATCTCATCGGCGGCCATCTGTCGTTCGGCATCGTGACATTGGCCGATGCGCTGCCGCAGCACCGCGCCAAGGGCGTGAAGATCATCGCGGTCGCGAGCGCGGAACGTTCGCCGTTCGCACCTGAGGTTCCGACGCTGAAGGAGAGCGGCATCGATCTCGTCGCGGATGCCTGGTACGGCATGTGGCTTCCCGCCGGCAGCCCGCCGGACTTCGCCAGCAAGCTCGGCGCCGCCGCGAGTGCGGCGCTCGCCAGGCCCGAGGTGAAGGAGAAGCTCACCGCGATCGGGCTGATCCCGGTCGGCAGCACCGCGGATGGCCTGACCAAGGAGCTCGCCGCCAACACGGCGTTCTGGCAGCCGATCGTGAAGGCGACGGGGTACAAGATCGAGAATTGAATGCCGCGCGCTACTCTATCCCCTCATCCTGAGGAGCCGCGGAGCGGCGTCTCGAAGGATGAAAGGCCCGGCTGTAGCAGCGGGGGCCTGCATGGTTCGAGACGGCGCTTCGCGCCTCCTCACCATGAGGGTTTTAGAGCTTCGCGCGTTGCGCGATCCCGTCCTTGATCGACGCAAGCTCCGCCTCATCCCAGACGCCGATCAAAATGCCGCCCTTCACCTGGAGCTGGTTGTCGGCATAGTTCGCGATCTTCTCGCGCGGCGTGGTGATGTGGTCGTTGGGATGCAGGGCCCAGTCGAACAGCTCGGCCTGTAGCCTCGCGATGATCGCGGCGCATTCCGGATCGTCGCCGCGATCGACGTATTCCTCCGGATCGGTTTCGAGATCATACAGCATCGGGCGGAAGCCGGAGGCGTGGATGTATTTCCAGCGGCCGTCGAACACCATGAACAGGCGGCAGCGTTCGATCGGCTGGTTCAGCTTCAGCCGCACATCCTGCATGGCGTAGTCGTATTCAGAGAACGCGACCTTGCGCCAGTCGGACGGCCTCTCGCCGCGCAGCAGCGGCAGCAGCGAGCGTCCTTCGAGGATGTGGCCCGGCACCTTGCCGCCGAAATAATCGACGAAGGTCGGCGCGAGATCGATGCCTTCCACCAGCGCGTCGCTGCGCGCGCCACGCGTGGCGTCGGCTTCCTTCGACGGATCGATGATGATCAACGGAATCTTCGCCGACTGTTCGTGGAACAGATCCTTCTCGCCCATCCAGTGATCGCCGAGATAATCACCATGATCGGAGGTAAACACGATCATGGTGGTGTCCAGCAGGCCGCGCGCCTCCAAAAACTTCATCAGCACGCCCATCTGGTCGTCGATCTGGGTGATCAGGCCCATATAGGTCGGGATCACCTTCTCGCGAGCCTCGTCGCGCGCCATGTTGCGGGAGTAGCGCATGTCCATGTAAGCGCCGAACACCGGATGCGGATTCTGGCGTTCGCGCTCGGAGCGGATCGCCGGGATCATGTCATCGGTCGAATACATGCTCGCATAGGGCTCGGGCGCGATGTAGGGCCAGTGCGGCTTGATGTAGGACAGATGCAGGCACCACGGCCTGCCGTCGGTCTCGGCCTCGCTGATGAAGTCCATCGCGCGCCGCGTCATGTAGGGCGTCTCAGAGTGCTCGTCCGGCACGCGCGCGGCCTTGTCGGCATGCACCAGGAGCCAGCCGTTCTGCAGGGAGCCGTCGCCAGCTTCGCCGGAATTCGCCCAATGCTCCCAGGGATTGGTCGCCTCGAATCCCTGGCTGCGCAGGTACTCATCGTATTTCGGGCGCGGCCGTCCCGTTGGATGCAGGCCGTCGTCACGCTCATAAGGCTCGAACCCGCATTCGGCAACGTGAACGCCGATCATCGATTCCGGCGGGATGCCGAGCGCCTTCATGCCCTCGAGATCGGGCGCCATGTGGGTCTTGCCGACCAGCACGTTGCGCACGCCGATCTTTTTGAGGTGGTCGCCGAGCGTGGGCTCGCCGACGCGCAGCGGCCAGCCGTTCCAGTGCGAGCCGTGCGAGCGCATGTAGCGCCCGGTGTAGAACGACATCCGCGACGGGCCGCAGATCGGCGACTGCACATACGCCTTGCTGAACAGCACGCCACGCTTGGCCATGGCGTCGATGTTGGGCGTTTTCAGCGTGGGATGGCCGGTGCAGCCGAGATAGTCGTAGCGAAGCTGGTCGCACATGATCCAGAGAACGTTCTTCGCGCGCGCCATGCTTCGCCCCTGCCGTTTCTTGATTTTTTAATGCTGCGCTATCGCGGGCGCGATGACAAGCCAGCGATACGCGTGCCCGCGGCCGCGCATTCCGCTGTCGTCCCTGCGAAAGCAGGGACCCATAACCCCAAGACGTAGTTTTGCGAAGGCTCGTTGTTCGGTACTACAACCGTCCGCAATCGAAAGATCACGCGGTATGGGTCCCCGCTCCCCGTGCGCAATTGCGCACTAGGCGGGGACGACCGTGGGGAGAGAGTTCAAGCCGACCACGGCTCCGCTTCGGCCGCGCTCTTCGCCTTGGCCGATACCGGGGCCTCGCCGATCACTTCGACAAGCGCGCGCAACGCTTCCTTCACGCCGTCGCCGGTGATGCCGGAGAGCAGCAGCGGTGTCTTCTTGGCGGCGCGCTTCAGCCGGTCCTTCTGCTTCTTCAACTCGTCCGGCCCGACCGCGTCGATCTTGTTCAGCGCGACGATCTCGATCTTGTCGGTGAGCAGGCCGCCATAGGCATTGAGTTCGTTGCGAACCGTCTTATACGCCTTGCCCGCGTGCTCGCAGGTCGCGTCGACGAGATGCAGCAGCACGCGGCAGCGCTCGACATGGCCGAGGAAGCGGTCGCCGAGGCCGGCGCCTTCATGCGCGCCTTCGATCAGACCGGGAATGTCCGCCAGCACGAATTCGCGGCCGTCGGAATTCACGACGCCGAGCTGCGGATGCAGCGTGGTGAAGGGATAGTCGGCGATCTTCGGCTTCGCCGCGCTGACCTTGGAGAGGAAGGTCGATTTGCCGGCATTGGGCAGGCCGACCAGGCCGGCATCCGCGATCAGTTTCAGCCGCAGCCAGATCCAGCGCTCCTCGCCGGGCTGGCCGGGATTGGCGTTGCGCGGCGCGCGATTGGTCGACGATTTGAAATGCGCGTTGCCGAAGCCGCCATTGCCGCCCTCGGCCAGCACGAACTTCTCGCCGACATCAGTGAAGTCGTGGATCAGGGTCTCGCGATCCTCGTCGAAGATCTGCGTGCCCACGGGGACCTTCAGCACGATCGCCTTGCCGTTGGCGCCATGGCGGTCCGAGCCCGAGCCGTTCTCGCCCTTCTGGGCCTTGAAATGCTGCTGGTAGCGGTAGTCGATCAGCGTGTTGAGGCCGTCGGCGACCTCGATGACCACGTTGCCGCCGCGGCCGCCATTGCCGCCGGAAGGACCGCCGAATTCGATGAACTTCTCGCGGCGGAACGCCACGCAGCCGTTCCCGCCGTCACCGGAGCGGATATAGACCTTTGCTTCGTCGAGGAATTTCATGGGCCATAGGTAGGGCAGGTGGTCCCGCGCGGCAACCCGGACTTATCCCTGAATCGGCCGAATTTCCGCGAATTTGACCCCGTGCTTAACCCGCAGGCCGTCTCCGGATCAGGAATTTCTGCATCCCCTCCAGCACCAGCTCCTTGCGCTGGTTGAATACGGTGCTTTTGAGCGTCACCGCGCCGGTCGTGCGACCCGGCACCAGCTCCGTGACCTCGAGCGCGGGATAGATGGTGTCGTCGGCGAACACCGGTTTGAGGAACCGGCTCGATTGCTCGAGGAAGCCGACCAGGGAGTCCTCGACCATGAACGGAAACAGGCCTGCGCCGGGCGCCGTGTGGATCAAGGTCTGGAAGCCGTGGGCGAGCAGATGCGGCATGCCGCGGCTGCGGCAATATTCCACGTCGTAATGCACGGGATGAGTGTCGCCGCTCGCGGTCTGGAAGGCGGCGAACACCGCCGAGGTCTGGGTGCGGCTCGGCAGCACGAAGCGCTCGCCGACCACGAAATCCTCAAACCAGCGTTGCGCGGGGATCATGCGATGCCGCGTCGGGTCGAAGTCGGTCATGTCCATGCTCTCTAGTTGGGGAGGCGCCTATCGCTATCGCGCCGCGAAGAGTGCGACAATCCGTTCAATCGGCAGATGCGGGCTTGTCCGGCGCGCCCACGTGATTAAAACGGCGCCAATGCCCTTCTTCAAGAATCTCTCCGCCTATGACGACCGCTCCGCACGCCTGGCCGGCATTGCGTTGATGGTGCTGTCGATCTTCATGTTCTCGTTCGGCGACGCCATGGGCAAGTTCCTGGTCGGGACGTATTCGGTGGGGCAGCTCTTGTTCCTGCGCGCCTGCGCGGCGCTGCTGCTGCTGTCGCCGCTGGTCTGGCGGCAGCGTCACCAGTTCCTGCATCTGGAGCGGCCGCGCCTGCAGCTGTTTCGCGTCGTGCTGTCGACGCTGGAAGTGGCCGCTTTCTTCCTCGCGACGGTCTATCTGCCGCTCGCCGACGTCATCACTTATTATCTCGCCGGCCCCATCTTCGTCACCGCGATGTCGGCGATCTTCCTCGGCGAGAAGGTCGGCTGGCGGCGCTGGACGGCGATCCTGATCGGCTTCTGCGGCGTGCTGATCGCGTTACGGCCGTCGGCCCAGACGGTCAGCCTGCCGGCGCTGATCGCGCTCGGCGGCAGTCTGTCGTTTGCGACCCTGATGCTGATCACGCGCAGCCTGCGGAAGACGCCCGACATCGTGATGGCGTCGTCGCAATTCATCGGCACGTTCTCGCTGGGTGCTGTGCTGTCGGCATTCCACTGGGTGCCGCCGACACCGGGCAGCCTCGCGATCTTCGCAATGGCGGGGTGCGTCTCGGTGACGGCGCTGTTCTGCGTCAACCGCTCGCTCAAGCTGGCGCCGGCGAGCGTCGTGGTGCCCTATCAATATTCGATGATCGTCTGGGCCGTGATCTTCGGCTTCGTCGTGTTCGGCGACGTGCCGTCGATTGCCACCATCATCGGCGCCGCCATCATCATCGGCGCCGGGTTCTACATCTACTTGCGCGAACGCGATCTCGGCCGCCCGAGCAACGAGGTGAATCCGCCGGCGTAGCTGCGGTCACACCGTCGTCCCGGGGCGCGCGTAGCGCGAGCCCGGGACCCATACCCACAGGACGCCGTTTTGCGATAACTCGGAGCGGGAGTTTTTGTCCCCCACTTCTCCCTGGGATTATGGGTCCCGGGCTCGCGACTTTGTCGCGCCCCGGGACGACAGCGGAGAATGGAGCAGTTCTCCGCCCTACCTCATCCGTCTCGCACTGCTCCAGTTCTTCAGCGACGACCACACGCCGCGTGACAGGCGGAAGCAATCGACCGGCGTGGACGAGCCCAGCGCGAGGAAGCGATGCAGCTGGACGCCGCTCCACTGGAAGCCGCACTTCTCCAGCACGTTGCGCGAGGCCGGATTGGTGACGCGCGCGCCCGCATGGAGATGATCGTCCTCGAATTCCTCGAAGAAGAAGTCGATCGCGCCGCGCGCCGCCTCGGTGGCAAAGCCCTGGCCCCAATGCTCGACGCCGAGCCAGTAGCCGAGCTCGGCATTGTCGGGCGTGGAGCGGTCGATGCCGACCATGCCGACCGGCCCGGTGTCGTGCTCGATCAGGAACACGGTCTCGCTGCCGAGCGCGGCGGTGGCGCGGACGAATTCGACGGCGTCGTCCTGCGAATAGGGGTGTGGAAGGCGGCGGGTGTTTTCCGCGACACGGCGGTCGTTGGCGAGGTGGGCGATGGTCCTGACGTCGGCGAGAGTCGGGCGCCGCAACGTCAGCCGCTCGGTGGCGACGACGCTCGGTCTCGCCTCCCGCAAGGTCACGCTCGAGAAATCCTGCAACATGTCCGGCTCCGTCAAAGTCACTAAGTGAAAAGTGAGCAAGTCAAACGAAAGGGGAGGCCGGTTTCCCTGCCTCCCCTGGAGCCGTCTTGTGGACTCCGCCGGTTCGGTCAAGGACCCGGCGGACTCCAAATTTGGTCCACCGTCTATTCAGCCGCCTCGGCGATCGGGAGTACCGATACGAATGTGCGGCCGTTGGCTTTGGCTTGGAACGTGACGCGACCCTCGATCTTGGCGAACAGAGTGTGGTCCGTGCCCATGCCGACATTAAGGCCGGGATGCCAGGTGGTGCCGCGCTGACGCGCAATGATGTTGCCGGGAATCACGACTTCGCCGCCGAACGCCTTGATGCCGAGGCGCTTGCCCTTCGAATCGCGACCGTTGCGCGATGAACCGCCTGCTTTTTTATGAGCCATGGCTCGTCTCCAAAATCCTGCGTACTTCTAGATCAATTCCTTGACGGAATCATTTCACAATTTCTCACGCATCAATTCGTGATTGCGCGTGATCAAATTATGCGGCGGCTTCTTCGGTGGTCGCTTCCTTGGCGACCTTCTCCCGCTTCGGACGCGGGCCCTTGGTGGGCTTGGCGCCGTCCGTCAGGATCTCGGAGATACGGAGGACCGTGATCTCGTCGCGATAGCCGCGCTTGCGGCGCGAATTTTTGCGGCGGCGCTTCTTGAACGCGATGACCTTCGGCCCGCGCTTGTGGTCGAGCACCTCGACCGCAACGGACGCGCCTGCGACCGTCGGGACGCCCAGGACCGGCGTGTCACCGCCGAGCACCAGCACTTCATTCAGCTGTATGATCGAGCCGACTTCGCCTTCGATCTTGCCTACTTCGAGAACATCATCCGGCACGACGCGGTATTGCTTGCCGCCGGTTTTGATGACTGCGAACATCGTTTTTTCTCCGTGTTCAAATCCCGGCCTCGCGACGAGAATCGTCCGGGCCGGCTTTTTGTCAGTCGCTATGGGTTTATGCGCGTTTTGTGCGGGCGGGAGTTATCCCTTTGAAAACCCACGCAAAAACAAACAGCGCGAGAAACGCCCCGCGCCGGTTGCGGGACTTATAGCCGCCGGACGCGGAGAGTCAAGGAAAAGCGCCGAAAACCGAAGAGTTTAGGGCAATTCACCCGTAATCCAGGAGGCTACAAGGCCTGCGCATGGAGGATCTCGTGGCTCTCCCATCGGTCCCATTGGCTCATGCCCGCCCCCAGGGTGCGCTCGGCCATCAGCCGGCACGACAAGGACCCGGTCTGTGATTGACGTCGATGCGGTTGATGGACAGGAAGATCCTCCCATCATTGGTCGGAACCTTTCCGACGGAACTTCCGCATCCCAAAACCGCGATCGGAGGTGGTCCCGGTATCGACGCAACGCGAGGGATATGCTTGTGCCCGTGAAGCACGGCGGCAAATCGCCGCTGGCGGACGAAGTCCCCGAATTCGGCGGCGTCCTCAAGCTGGTCGGTCTTCTCGAAAAATCGTCCCAGTATCCGCTCGTAGAACGGCCTTGCATACCAGGCGGGATTATCGACCGGGAGCGGATGATGATGGAGTACGCCAACCAGCGTGTGATCCCGCCAATCGCGTTTGTGGTCGATTTCGTTGCCAACGTCGGCAAATTGCTCCGGCCCAATCTTGCCCGCGGCGAGACGGCCGCCGGCCACTGAATTGAAGCAGACCAGACCAAGAGGCCGATCATCGAACCATCGCACGCGATTTGTCGGGAGCTTGATCGCGTTTCTCAGGTTCTCGCTCAGATAGCCATCTGTTCGGACGTCGTGGTTGCCCAAAACGAGGATCGGTGGTTCCTCCGTGAGGTTTTGCGCTGTGTCGAGGAACTGTCGCGCCGAATTGTAGTACTCGTCTTTGGGATCGTCGATCAGATCGCCGCTGATGACCAAAACGACCTTTTGCCCATTCGGTATCTCGTGGATTTGATTCCGCAACAATTGTTGCAGACGGGGCAAGCTCGTCGCTGCCTCGGTGCTTCCGATGTGAAGGTCGCTGATATGCAGCAGCGTCGTGGTTGATGCTGCAGTAGCTCTGGCCTCTGGAAATCTCCTGAAATATTCGGCTTCGAATGTCTTTAATCCGCGAAACCTGGATATCTTGAGATTGGACAACGCCCATCCCGCGCATTCGCGGACAGCAGCCGGCGTCTTGCCTGCAAAGGGCAGAAACACGGAATCCTCGTTGGGTCTCCAGAACAGCAGCCCGGGCCACCGCGTCATTGCGTTCAACGCAGTCTGAAATGGGGGGAAGACGTCCAGCAGCGCTTGCGGGTGATCGTCGAGATCCCGGGGCTGCATGATCAGGCCGTCGTCTTGCCAGTTCACCTTATGGACGAGATCGTAAAGAAATTCCGGAGAGGCCAGAAAACGATCCAGCTCCATATTCTTCATCGATGGCACGATCATGCCGATCCAAGGGTAGTGCGAAAACAGTTGTTGCAGCGACTCGAGGATCTCAAGGGGAATCTCCTGCCCGTAGGGAATCTGGCTCAATTGCGCACGTGCCGCCTCAGCGACCTCGCGCACCTTGTCCTTGTTCCCGCGAGAGGAGACAAAACGCTCCGGCAATTGGCTTAGGAACATTTCCAGCGATTCGTGCTCATCAGGCGCGGCACGCCGGGGAATGTGTCCGCCAGGCTGAAGCAAATGGGCCAACCAGTTGACGGTGGCCAGGTCGAAGGCAATTCCCATTCGATCCTCCCCACAATCTGAGGGCGAACAATATACCATATATCCCCGGACGTGGCCAGAACTGTGCCATGGGCAACGCAACCAAACGGGTTCCCGTTTGTTGTCCCGCCGGATTTTTGCAATCGGGCAGGGCTTTCATGGCAACGGACGAACTGGTCAAGACGACGACGGGCATCGCCGCCCACGGTGCGGCGCGGCTGCCGTCAGTGGACATCGACAGTTTCAACATCGAGATGAAGGACGAGGACGGTTTCCTCGGCGACCGCGCCAGCAAGGGCGCGTTCCGCGAAATCCTCGAGCGCTGGCGCAAGCCGCTGCGCAAGTCCGGCGAGGATCCGTTCGGCAAGGAGCCATCGGATGAGATCAGCAAGAAGACGCTGGACGCCATCCTGATCGGCGATGACACCGAGGCCTGGGCCGTGGTGCATAGCGCCATCGAGGACTTTGCCCAGGAGCTCGCTTACGTCACCCGTCGCTTCCTCAAGAGCAAGGCCTGGGCGAAGACCGCGCGCATCGTCGTCGGCGGCGGCTTCCGCGATTCACGGCTCGGTGAGCTCGCGATCGCGCGCACCGGGATCATCCTCAAGGCCGAGGATTTCAAGATCGACATGGTGCCGATCCGCGCCCATCCCGATGAAGCGGGCCTGATAGGCGCGCTGCATCTGGCGCCATCATGGATTTTCGAGGCTCATGACAGCATCCTCGCCGTCGACATCGGCGGCACCAACATCCGCTGTGGCCTGGTGGAGACCGGCTGGAAGAAGGCCAAGGACCTCTCGAAGGCCAAGGTCGTGAAATCCGAGCTGTGGCGTCATGCGGATGACGAGCCGACCCGCGAGGGTGCGGTGAAGCGGCTCACCAAGATGCTGAAGGGGCTGATCACCGAGGCCGAGAAAGATGGCTACAAGCTCGCTCCCTTCATCGGCATCGCCTGCCCCGGCGTGATCAACGAGGATGGCTCGATCGAGAAGGGCGCACAGAACCTGCCGGGCAATTGGGAGAGCAGCAAGTTCAACCTGCCGGCGAGCCTGATCGAGGGCATCCCCGTGATCGGCGACCACGACACCGCGATCCTGATGCACAATGACGGCGTGGTTCAGGGCCTCTCCGAGGTGCCGTTCATGCAGGACGTCGATCGCTGGGGTGTGCTCACCATCGGCACCGGGCTCGGCAATGCCCGCTTCACCAACCGCCGCAAGGACAACGGCAACGGAAAAGACCGGGATTCTACTGAGAACGGCAAGAAAAAGAGTAAGGCGGACAAGGAGTAACCTTGACTGGTTAGGTTAAGGACCGGATTGCGTTGCGGCGCACAGGACACTCGCTAGGGTCGAATCGTCGCCTCACCCTGGCCGGCGAAGCCGCCCTTCCCAGCCAGTATTTCAATGAGCGGCACGGGACCGCCAGTGTTTACCGCGTCTGGCGGTCCCACCCCTGTCTTCAGCTCCAGCCGATCCGCTGAAAGAACGCCGCGATCTCCGCGGCCGCGCGATCCGGATCTTCCCGATGCGGGAAGTGGCCGACGCCCGGAAACATCGCAAGATCGAGATCGCCAAACGTCTCGCCCAGACGATCGGTCCAGGCATAGGGAAACAGCGGATCGTGCTCGGCCCAGCGCACGCAGGTCGGCGCGTTGATCGGCGGAAGCGATAGGGCTTCGCCCTTCATCATCGCGACCCGCCCGGCATGCGAGGCGCGATAATGCGCAAAGCCCCCGGCGAGATTGCCTTCTCTGAAGAAATTGTCGGCGAAGGCGTCGAGAACATCGTCGAAGGCGCTCTCCCGGTGCGCCCAACCCTTGAGGAAGTGGCTGATATAGAGCCGGCAGCTCTCGCGGCTCATGCCGACGAGCGCGGGCGCCATCTCCATCTGGTGGAAAGATTGATACCAGATGTGGTTGAGCCTATCGGGCGCCGCCATGCGCGGCCCGATGCCGGGATAGACGAAATCGAAGAAGAACAGCCCCGCGAGCCGCTCGGGCGCCTGCCGGGCCAGCGGCTGCATCACGGCGCCGCCGACGTCATGGCCGACCACGGCGAATCGCTCGATGCCGAGCCCCTCCATCAGCGCCAGCATGTCGGCGGCATGGCCGTCCGGCCCAAAAGGCCCGTCCGGCTTGTCGCTGTCGCCGAAGCCGCGCAGATCGGGCGCGATCAGCATGAAACGGTCCGAAAGCCTTGATATCACCGGCTCCCAAGTCAGCCAGAATTCCGGCCAACCATGCAGCAAAAGCAGCGGTTTGCCGCTGCCAGCGCGGACCAGGTGGAAATCGGCGCCATTGGCCTTGATCGTCAGGTGCTCCACGGCAGTTCCTCCCGGCGGTGAGAGCGTTTTCGAGCGAAGCGGACACCGGTTCGCCTCAAGAAAACGCGTCAAAACAAGAATCTGGAGCCCCGTTCCGATTCATCGGACCGTAGACGGCTCCAGGGCAGGGCTGAAAGAGGCAGCGGATTTTCCCCTTTCGCGCCTTGTCTGGCCCGCCATCCTCGCCTATTAACGCCCCCAACCACAGGGGCCCTGCTCCTTACTTGGCGCCTTCAGGAGAGGTGGCAGAGTGGTTGAATGCACCGCACTCGAAATGCGGCATAGGTGCAAGCCTATCGGGGGTTCGAATCCCTCCCTCTCCGCCATATTAAAGCGACTTTGAGAACTCCCACCAAGGACAGTCTCTCTGCGTCCCAGCAGCCTCTGCTGTCGTCCCCCCGGGGACCGCAATCTGACGCCGCACTTGCGACTGGCTGCCAAGCTTCTCCACAATGCCCCTCGTGACGACCCGCCCGAGGATCATTCCGGATGACGGCTAAAATCGATCTGCTGACGCTGCAATTGTTCGTGGCGATCGTCGAGGAGCAGAGCATCGCGAAGGCGGCGGAGAAGAAGAACATTGCCGCGTCCGCGGTCAGCCGGCGCGTCTCGGATATCGAGGACCTGTTTCAGGTCGAGCTGCTGCATCGTCATTCGAAGGGGATCGAGCCGACACCGGCTGGCTTCGCCCTGCTCGAGCACGCCCGCATCATCCTGGGAAATCTCAGCAAGCTCGAGAGCGAGCTGACGGGATACCGGCAGGGCAAGCGCGGGCTGATCCGGATCTGTGCCAACAAATCCGCGATCCTCGAAGCGCTCGCCGACGAGCTCAGCCTGTTCCTGGAACGGCATCCGCTGGTCCACATCGACATCGAGGAGGATCTCAGCCCCGCGATCGTGCGTGCGGTGGTGGAGAACCGGGCCGACATCGGCATTTTTGGCGGCAACATCGACGGGCAGGATCTGGAGCTGCTGTCCTATCGCAGCGACAGCCTGGTCGCGCTGGTCACGCGCGACCACCCGCTGGCGGGCCGCGATAGCGTTCGCTTCCGCGAGCTGGTCGATTTCGACTTCGTCAGCCTGGAGAAGGGCAGCTCGATCGAGACGCTGTGTGTCAGGGCCGCCGCGGCACTCGGGCAGCACCTCAAGGTGCGCATCCGCGTCAGCAGTTTCGATGCGCTGTTCCGCGTCGTCGATGCCAGGATGGGGGTCGGAATCGTGCCGCTCGAGATCGTTCGCGACCGCTACGGCGTCGACAGTCTCGTCACCGTCCCGCTCGACGAGTCCTGGGCGCGACGCGACCTGGTCATCGGCGTGCGCGATTACAAGTCGTTGCCTTCGGTGACGAAGCTGCTGGTGGAGCATTTGCGGACCCATGATGATGCGCGTCTCACCATGGGCGGCGTCTCCGACCGGCTGACGGTCGTGCGCGGCCGAAGCTGACATCGCTCCTGCCGACGGCCTGCCATCGCCGGCCGCGATGGCTCCCTGCCCAACCGTCACTGCACATTTCCGCGACGGACTTCTATCCTGCTTCTCAAGCTCGCTGTCGGTCGGCATGATCGGCGGCAACACGGCACATCAGATGCCGAACAGGGGAGGACGGATCGTGGACACGCGTGGCCGCACGCTGCTGGCCAAAATCTGGGACCAGCATGTCATCGCCCATGTCAGCGATGACACCGATCTGCTTCACGTGGATCGCCATCTGCTGCATGACCTCGGCGGCTCCAGCGGCCTGATCAATCTCAAAAGCCGCAACATTCCGGTCCACAATCCCGAACTGACCTTCGCGACGCCCGATCATGCGATTTCGACGGCGTCCGGACGTGCCGGCACGATCAAGACCGGGTGGGAGCTGCTGGCGGCGTTGCGGACCGAGACGTCCGCCAGCGGCATCCGGCTGTTCGACCTCGACCAGCCGGGGCAGGGCATCGTCCATGTCATCGGGCCGGAGCTCGGTCTCAGCCTGCCCGGCTGCCTGATCGTTTGCGGCGACAGCCACACCTGCACCCATGGCGGGCTTGGCGCGCTCGCCTTCGGCATCGGCTCCAGCGAGCTCACGCATGTGCTGGCGACCCAGACCATCATCCAGCGCCGGCCGAAAACCATGCGGGTGACGTTCGACGGCCGGTTGCCGTTCGGCGTGACGGCGAAGGACCTCATCCTCGCCTTGATCGGCCATGTCGGAGCCGCCGGCGGCACCGGCTATGCCGTCGAATATGCCGGCAGTGCGATCAGGGACATGCCGATCGAAGGGCGGCTCACCATCTGCAATCTGTCGGTCGAGCTCGGCGCCAAGATGGGGCTGATCGCGCCGGATGAAACGACGTTCGATTATATCCGCGGCCGTCCCTATGCGCCGCAAGGCGAGATGTGGGAGCGGGCCGTCGCGGCGTGGCGGACGCTGCGGAGCGACAGCGACGCAATGTTCGATCGCGAGGTGTCGATCGACGTCGGAACCATCATCCCCCAGATCACCTGGGGCACCAGTCCCGAACACGTCCTTGGTGTCGATGGCCGCATCCCGGATCCCGCTGATATCGCCGATCCCGCGCGCCGCGGCGCGATCGAGATCGCGCTCGACTATATGGGCCTGA
This sequence comes from Bradyrhizobium sp. 482_C4_N1_8, assembly GCF_052075965.1. Classification (NCBI taxonomy): domain Bacteria; kingdom Pseudomonadati; phylum Pseudomonadota; class Alphaproteobacteria; order Hyphomicrobiales; family Nitrobacteraceae; genus Bradyrhizobium; species Bradyrhizobium sp. 482_C4_N1_8. The sequence continues at coordinate 490,736 of NZ_CP197231.1, forward strand.
AGCCCGGTGCGCCGATCGCCGGCACGCCGGTGGATTGGGTCTTCATCGGCTCCTGCACCAACAGCCGCCTCAGCGATCTGCGTGCCGCGGCCGAAGTCGCGCGCGGCCGCAAGGTTGCGCCAGGCGTGCGGGCCTGGGTCGTGCCGGGGTCGGAGACCGTCAGGCGCGATGCGATGGCCGAGGGGCTCGACAAGATCTTCATCGACGCGGGCTTTGAATGGCGCGAGCCCGGATGCTCGATGTGCCTCGCCGCGAACGGCGAGACCGTGCCGCCCGGCCAGCGCTCGGTGTCGACGTCGAACCGGAATTTCATCGGCCGGCAGGGGCCGCGTGCCCGCACCCATCTGGCAAGCCCGGCCATGGCCGTGGCGGCGGCGGTGTCCGGCGCCATCGCCGACGTCCGAACGATGGAGCGCTAGATGCCGCAAGCCTTCACCAAGCTGACCGCGACTGCGGCGCCGATCATGCGCACCAATGTCGATACGGACGTCATCATCAGCATCAATCGCATGATCGGAAATTCCGTCCGCGGCAGTCTCGGAAAATGGGCGTTCGGTTCGCTCCGTTATTTGCCTGATGGCTCGGATAATCCGGAGTTCATCCTCAATCGCGAGCCCTATCGCGCAGCGGAAATTCTGGTGACGGGACCGAACTTCGGCTGCGGCTCGTCGCGGGAGGCGGCGGTGTGGTCGCTGCAGGAGATGGGCATCCGCGCCATCATCGGATCCGGTTTCGGCGACATCTTCTTCGCCAATTGCTTCCAGAACGGCATCCTGCCGGTGGTGCTGGACAAGGCCGTCATCGACGGCCTCGCCGCGGAGATCGAAGCGAGCCAGGGCGCGGGACGTGTCAGCGTCGATCTGCAGGAGCAGACGGTTACCTCGCCATCGGGCGTACGGCACGTCTTCGAGATCGATCCGCGCCGGCGTGCGGGTTTGCTCGAAGGCCTCGATGAGATTTCGCTGACGTTGCGGCGCGACCACGAGATCCGCGCATTCCAGGCATCCGACCGCGACGCGCGGCCGTGGATTCACTTTGCAGGACATCAGGCAGGACAATTGGCATGAACACGCTCTCGAACATGATCAAGGTCGCCGTGGTCGGCGGTGAAGGCATCGGTCCTGAAGTGACCGACCAGTCTCACCGCATTCTCAAATGGTTTTCGGCGAGGCGCAGCATTCCCGTGGCGCTGCGCGAAGCGCAATACGGTCTCATCCCCTATCTCGCGACGGGCAAGGTGTTGCCGGACGACACCGTCGAGGCGATGGAGGAGGCCGACGCGATACTCTGGGGCGCGACGGGTGGTCCTGAAACCACTGAGGTCCCTCCGGCAGCGCGCAAGGCGGGAAGCCTGCTGTCGTTGCGCAGCAAGTACGACCTTTATGCGAATCTCCGGCCCATCGTCGCCAATCCGGCGCTGGCGGACTCCGCGCCGCTCAAGGCCCCGGTGCTGAAGGATGTCGACTTCATCATCATCCGCGAGCTCACCAGCGGCATCTATTTCGGCGAACCGCGCGGCATCGAAACGCTGCCGGACGGCCAGCGCCGCGGTTTCAACACCCAGCAATACACCACCAGCCAGATTCGCCGGGTGGCGCGAACCGCGTTCGAACTGGCGCGGACGCGCAAAGGCCGGGTCTGCTCCGTCGACAAGGCCAATGTGCTGGAAACCAGCGTGCTGTGGCGCGAGGAGGTCACCGCGCTGCATCAGGCGGAATTCTCCGATGTGGAGCTGACACACCTCTATGTCGACAACGCTGCGATGCAGATCGTGCGGGCGCCGTCGCAGTTCGACGTCATGGTGACTTGCAATATCTTCGGCGACATTCTCTCCGATTGCGCCGCGATGGCCTCGGGCTCGCTGGGCATGCTGCCGTCGGTCTCGCTCGGGCCGCCGGACCGGCTGGGCCGCCGCAAGGCGCTCTATGAACCGGTTCACGGCAGCGCGCCTGATATTGCGGGCAAGGGCATCGCCAATCCGCTCGGCTCGATCCTCAGCGTCGCAATGATGTTGCGCATCACCCTCAATCGGCCCGATGATGCCACGCTGCTGGAGAAGGCCGTGGATACGGCGCTGGCTGCCGGCGCAAGAACGGCCGATATCGCCGAACCCGGCGCAAAAAGACTTTCGACCCAGGAGATGGGCGATGCGGTTCTGAACGCGCTCGACAAGGTGGTCGGCAAGGAGAGGGAGCACGCGTGATGAGGACTCGGGTCACCAGACGGGCCGCGTTGACGATCGTCGCCGGCGCCGGTGCGTCCATGGCGGCAGGACGGGCGTGGGCGGATACCCCGTCGGGCCGCGTGATCTATCCGGTGGCCATTCCGGTCTATCAGTCTCAATTCGTCGCCGACCGGGCCGGATTCTTCAAAGAGGCCGGCCTCGACTGCAAGCTGATCCAGGGCGGCAGCGGCGTGAAGACGCGCGAGATCATCGCTTCGTCCCAGGGCGATATCGGTATCGGCGACATCACCCACCCGATGCAGCTCAGCAATCACGGCCGCAGCGCGCGGGTCCTGATGCCGGTCGATACAAGAAGCAACGCGGCGATCTTCATCATCCGCAAGGATCTGTTCGATCAGGGCATCACCACCCTGGAGGCGCTGGCGAAGTGGAAGCGGCCTGACGGACGAAAGCCGATCGTCTCGGTGTCGTCGCTGGGCGGCACCAACCACGTCTGGGCGTCCTACTACATGGAAACCATGGGGCTGGACGACAAGGTGACCTGGATCGGCACCGGCAATGTCGACACCATGATGGGCACGTTGAAGACGAAGCAGGTCGATGTTCTCATCAACTCGCCATCGATCCTGAAGGATTCAGTGGAGCAGGGCTGGGGTGCGCTGTTGTTCGATGGAACGGACGAGGCAGTCTGGGCCAAGTATATCGGCGGCAAGGTCCCGGTGACGTCTCATTTCACGCTGCAGGCGACCATCGACAAGGACCCGCAGAAGATGCAGGCGTTCGTCACGGCGCTGTGGCGCGCCACCCTGTGGATCAAGGGGCACTCTCCCGAAGAGATCTATGATATGATCGAGCCTTACGTCGGAAGCACGTCGCGCGATGCGAATATCTTCGACAGCGGCGTCATGAAGAAGGTCACCGATTACGAAGGCATCATCGATGCCGCCAGCTTCGCGCGCGGTCAGAAGGTCTGGTTTCGTGAAATGACCGGCATCAAGCCGCTCGCGATGGCCGACGTTGTCAACACCAGCTTCATCGAAGCGGCACGCAAGGCCTATCCCGCTTGACGATCCAGGCCTTACACACGCCGCACGTCGATGCGCCGCCTGAGACGCGGCGCATCGACGTGCGCGGTTTGTGCAAGACGTTCCAGCTGGCGGGTACGGCCATCGAGGCCGTGCGCGACGTCTCCTTCAATGTCCGGCGCGGCGAATTCGTCGCCCTGCTGGGGCCATCCGGCTCGGGCAAGAGCACCGTCCTCAACATGATCGCAACCCTGGTCAAGCCGACCAGCGGTCAGATCCTGATTGATGGTACGCCCGTCGTCCCCGGACAGGCGACGCCCAATGTCGGCTATGTGTTCCAGCGCGACACCCTGTTTCCCTGGCGCACCGTCGCCGACAACATCGGCTACGGCCTCGAACTGGCGGGTGTCCCGGCGGCGGAGCGAAAGGATCGTGTCCGTGCCTGCCTGGCGCAAGCCGGGCTGCAGGATTTCGACAATGCCTATCCCTCGGCGCTGTCGGGCGGCATGCGCCAGCGCGCCGCCTTGATGCGAACGCTGGTCGTCGAGCCGCAGGTTCTGCTGATGGACGAGCCGTTCGGCGCACTCGACACCCACACCAAGATCGACATGCACGATGTGCTGCTTCGCATCTGGGAACGCGAGCAGCAGACCGTGCTGTTCGTGACCCATGATCTCGGCGAGGCCCTGACGCTGGCAGACCGCATCATTCTGTTTTCCGCGCGGCCGGGCCGGATCAAGGAGAGTTTCGAGGTGGATTTCGCCCGCCCGCGCAATGCCGTGAAGATCCGGGAGACGCCGCGTTACGCCGAGCTGTTTCAGCTGATCTGGCACTCGCTCGGCGAGGAATTCATCAAGGGCCGCAAGCCATGAGGCGCGCGCGCCGCCCCGGCAGAACGTTCGCATGGCAGATGTTGATCTGCATCGGCTTCCTGTCGATCTGGCAGTGGGGGTACGATCTGCACGGCCGCCTTCCCTGGCTGGTGCCGGATCTGCTCGACCCCTATTTCGTGTCCAAGCCGTCCGACATCTTCGAGCACTTCCTGATCCTGAGCTGCCTCAAGTCCAAGCTCGGCGTGTTCAACGGCTGGTTCAATGGCGAATTCACCCGCTGCATGGCGCGATCCGAGAACAATCTCTGGATCGCGACCGCCGTCACCCTGAAGAACACGTTCTTCGGTTTCGTCACCGGCGTCAGCAGCGGCTTTGCCGCGGGCCTCGTGCTCGGCCGTTCGGACCGGCTCAGCGCGATCTTCCAGCCGTTCATCACGGCGGTGAATTCGATCCCCCGCATCGCGCTGGCGCCGATCATCGTGCTGGCCTTCGGCATCGGCGATACCTCGAAGATCGTCACGTCGTGGATCGTGGTCGTCTTCCTGGTGTTCTTCAATACGTTCGAAGGGGCGCGCTCGATCGACGAGGGCTTCGTCAACGCAGCGCGGCTGCTCGGCGCCAGCGAGTGGCAGATCACCCGCACGGTGGTCATCCCCTCGACCATGGCCTGGGTCTTCGCCTCGCTGACGCCTGCGATCTCCTTCGCCCTGATCGGCGTGATCGTCGGCGAGTTCATCGGCGCGGAACGAGGAATCGGCCGCCTGATCATCGAATCCGAGGCGCGGGCGGAGGCATCGGGAATGATGGTCGCCGTCGTCGTGCTGATGCTGGTCGGCGTCGCGCTGTCCGCGTTGATCTGGCGATTGCAGGCCTATCTGCTGCGCTGGCAGCAGCATAATCTCGCGGAGTAGCCCGAGCAGCGGCCTGCGGATTACGACCCCGCCAGCACCGTCCGAGCCGTCGTCACAAACGCCTGCGCCGCCGGCGACAGCGTGCGTCCCTGACGCTGCAGCAGCGACACCGGGCGGATGATCGCCGGGCGTATCAGCGGTCTTGCGATCAGCGTCGGGAATTGATCGGCGGGCAGCATCGTTGCGGGGAGGATGGCGAGGCCGAGGCCTTGTGCTGTCATGGCGAGCGCGGTGTTGATCAGCGTGACCTCATAGGTTGGAGAAAGGTGCTTGCCCTGCGCACCGAGGGCGTGATCGATCTGCATGCGGATCCGCGTCTCGCGCCGCATCGCGATGGTCGGAAGCTGCGCCAGTTCGTCCCATGTCAGTGCGCGCCGCGCGGCGAAGTCGGCGGTGCGACGGCCGATCGCGCTCAGCCGCCCGCGGGTCAGCGTCTCGATCGTCATCTCCGCGAACTCACCTTCGACGCTGCCGATCGCGAACTCGGCATCGGTTGCGATCAGGCGCGGAACGAGATCGTCGGCGGCGACGTCGCGCATGTCGATGTCGATCTCGGGATGGCCCGAGCGGAATTTCGCGAGAACCTGCGGCAGCAGTGCCGAAGCGGCACCCGCCGACGCGACGAACGCGACGCGGCCTGCGCGCGCCTGCGCGAGGTCATGCATGCGCCGTGACAGGCCCAGCGCATCGCTCAGCATGCGTTCGGCGGCGTGAAAGGCCTCGTCGGCGGCCAGCGTCGGCTGCACCGAACGCGTGGAGCGATCGAACAGCTTCACGCCGAGCTGCACTTCGAGCTGCTGGATCAGGAGGCTCGCCGCCGATTGCGTGATGCCCAGCTCGCGGGCGGCCCGCGTGATGCTGCGCGTGCGATACACGCCGGTGAAGGCCCGCAATTGTCGCAAGGTGACATTCATAGCTAATTCTCATGAATTGATGAGTTCTTTCCGACTTATCGCATAAGAGGCCTTGCAATAAAATGCATACTGCGCGGGCAACGAATCCGCGATGATGCAAGGGGATGGAAACGAGCATGAGGACACAGGTGCTGGTCGTGGGCGCCGGGCCCGTGGGATTGACCGCGGCCATGGATCTGGCCTCGCGCGGGATCGACGTCGTCGTCGCGGAGATCCGCCACGCCGGCGATCCGCCCAGCGTCAAATGCAATCACGTCTCGGCGCGATCGATGGAAATCTTCCGCCGGCTGGGCGTCGCCGCAAAGCTGCGCGACGCGGGCCTGCCCGCGGACTTCCCGAACGATTGCTCCTATCGGACCACGGCGACCGGTATCGAGCTGTGCCGTATCGACATTCCCTCGCGCGCGCGCCGCTACAGCGCCACCGGCGGCCCCGACACCTGGTGGCCGACGCCCGAGCCGCCGCACCGTATCAACCAGGTCTATCTCGAGCCGATCCTGTTCAGCCACGCCGCCGCTCAACCGCGCATCACCATTTTGGCGCGCACGGAAATCACCGATATCGAGCAGGACGACGATCGTGTGGTCGCGCTAGGTCGCGACCTCGACAGTGGAGACGCGCTCCGCATCGAGGCCGACTTCGTGGTCGGCTGCGATGGCAGCCGCTCCCTCGTCCGCAAATCGATCGGCGCCAGCCTGTCCGGCACGCCGGTGATCCAGCGGGTGCAATCAACCTTCATCGAAGCGCCGCAACTGAAGGAGTTGATGGGCGCGCACAAGCCGGCCTGGATGGTGCTCTCGCTCAACCCGCGACGTTCCGGCACCACCGTTGCGATCGACGGCCACGACCGCTGGCTGATCCATAATCATCTGAGGCCCGACGAGCCTGAGTTCGACTCGGTCGATCGCGACTGGTCGATCCGTGCCATCCTCGGCGTCGACGAGCGGTTCGAGTACAAAATCCTCAGCAAGGAGGACTGGGTCGGGCGCCGGTTGGTGGCCGATCGCTTCCGCGACCGCAGGGTCTTCATCTGCGGCGACGCCGCGCATCTGTGGATGCCCTATGCGGGCTACGGCATGAACGCGGGCATTGCTGATGCCGTCGATCTCTGCTGGCAATTGGCCGCGCGTCTGAACGGATGGGCGTCGGCTGCGATCCTTGATGCCTATGAGGCGGAGCGCCAGCCCATCACCGACCAGGTGTCGCGCTTTGCCATGGATCATGCGATGAAGATGATGGCGCAGCGCGGCGGCGTGTCCACGGAGATCGAGGATGACACGCCGCGCGGCCACGCGGCGCGCGCTTCGCTTGCGAGAGCGGCCTACGATCTCAACGTGCAGCAATATTGCTGCGCGGGCCTCAACTTCGGCTACTACTACGATGCCTCGCCGATCATCGCTTATGACGGCGAAACCCCGCCGGCCTACGCGATGGGAAGCTTTACGCCCTCCACCGTGCCGGGCGCCCGCGCGCCGCATGTGTTTCTCCGCGACGGACGATCGCTCTACGACGCCTTCGGAGCCGGCTACACGTTGCTGCGGTTCGACCCGGCAATCGATGTGGCGCGGCTGCTCTCAGCCGCAGAACAGCGCGGCATGCCGCTCGCGCTCATCGACATCGCGCCGGATGAGGCGAACGGGGCCTATGCCGAGAAGCTCGTGTTGGCACGACCCGACCAGCACATCGCCTGGCGCGGGCAGGCCGCGCCCGAAGATCCGCAAGGCCTGCTGGCGCGCATCACAGGCGCTGCGGCGTGATCGAATAGCAGGCTGCCTGCCAACGGCACGGCAGCCTGGTTGGCCTACAAACAAGAATACGTAATGGGGGAGGAGAAATTGTTTCACGTTGCAAGGCGCCGCATTCTGGCCGCGCTGACGGCCGCGACTTTCGCCGTGCTGCCGCTGGAGGCCGGTGAAGCAGCCTATCCGGACCAGTTGATCAAGATCATCGTGACCTTCCCGCCCGGCGGCAGCGCCGACACCGTCATCCGTGCGCTCGAGCCGCTGGTCACCGCGGAGCTCAAGCAGAGCCTGGTGATCGAGAACCGCGCCGGGGCAGGGGGCAATATCGGCATGGCCGCGGTGGCCCAGGCCAGGCCCGACGGCTACACGCTCGGCGTTGCGCCGGCGGGCGCACTGACGGTGAACCCGCACCTCAATTCGTCGATGCCGTTCGACCCAAAGGATCTCGCGCCGATCACCCTGCTGGCGGAAATTCCCTTTGTGCTGGTCGCGTCCGCGGACGTGCCCGCGCGCAATGCCGCAGAGACGATCGCGCTCGCCAAGGCGAAGCCGGGCGCGCTGTCGATCGGGCATGGCGGCAATTCGACCGCGATGCATCTGACGGCCGCGCTGTTCACGCAGAAGGCGGGGATCAGCATGGAGCTCGTTCCGTATCGCGGGACGGCGCCGGCAGCGGTTGATGTCCTTGCGGGACACGTCCCCTTCGCGGTGCTGGATATCCCCGCATCGAGGCAACTGATTCTCGAAGGCAAGCTCAACGCCGTCGGCGTCTCCTCGGTACGTCGCCTCCCATCCTTGCCCGATGTGCCAACCCTTGCCGAGAGCGGTATTGCGGGCTTTGAATCCGTAGGCTGGTTCGGGCTCGTTGCTCCCTCAGGCACGCCCGCGGACGTCATCAGCAGGCTGAACGAGGCTTTCACAAAAGCCCTGAAAGACCCGGTGGTGGCCGAGAAAATCCGGACCCTCGGCGCAGAGCCCGCGCCGACCTCGCCGGAGCAGTTCGGCCGCTTCATTCAGAGCGAGAGCACGAAATGGGGCAAGCTCATCAGCGAGGCCGGCATCAAGGCGAATTAGGCCGCGTACCCATAAACCCGGTGCGTCATGTGACTGGTGGCTTCGTCCGCTTTGCTCCTATAACCGAAACCACCATGATCGCGGCGTGCTAATCGAACCTCGTGGTGCCAAACGGAGGCCGTATGAGTCAGTTGAGGTCGATGTACCCACCCATCGAGCCCTATAGCGCTGGTACCCTCGACGTTGGAGAAGGTTACCGGGTTTATTACGAACGGGTGGGGACGCCGGGCGCGAAGCCGGCGGTCTTCCTGCACGGCGGACCGGGCGGAGGTTTGTCCCCTGAACATAGGCGTCTGTTTGATCCCAATCGATATGATGTCATGCTCTTCGATCAGCGAGGATGTGGGCAATCAACTCCGTATGCGGGGCTCGAAGCGAATACGACTTGGCATTTGGTATCGGACATCGAGCGCTTGCGTGCACTTGCAGGCGTCGACAAATGGCTCGTGTTCGGTGGCTCGTGGGGATCGACTCTCGCGTTAGCCTATGCAGAAACGCATCCCGACCGCGTCAGCGAGCTTGTTCTCCGTGGCGTCTACACCGTCACCAAGGCGGAGCTGCAATGGTACTATCAGTTCGGCGTTTCAGAGATCTTTCCGGAGAAGTGGGAAAAGTTCCAGGCACCGATACCCCTGAGCGAGCGAGGCGACATGATTGCGGCGTATCGCAGCCGGCTGACGGGCGACGATCGAGCCACCCAGCTCGAGGCAGCCAAGGCTTGGGCTATTTGGGAGGGCGAAACGATCACGCTGCTGCCTAATCCAGCATTCTCGACATCGTTTGGCGACGACCAATTTGCGCTCGCGTTTGCGCGATTGGAGAACCACTATTTCGTTCACGATTGCTGGCTGGAGGATGGGCAACTTCTGCGCAACGCTCACCGCCTCCGCGGTATCCCGGGAGCCATTGTTCACGGCCGCTACGACATGCCCTGTCCAGCCCGATATGCGTACGCGCTGCATAGGGCGTGGCCTGATGCCGCATTCCATCTGGTCGAGGGTGCAGGTCATGCTTGGTCGGAGCCAGGTATCCTCGATCAACTGGTGCGCGCCACCGATCGCTTCGCGACAGCACCATAAAGAGGGCAACGACGAAGTCGGAATAAATCCGGGCGCAGAAGAGGAGAATCGTCCGTTGGTGACGGGCTGGTCTCTGGGGCCGCATCATCGACACGCTGGGTGCTTGCTACTCCACGTAAGAAGAGCGTCTGCGACACGTCGATTGTCCGCGTGCATCAGCACTGAGCGCTTCTTCAACAGGATCAAGCAATGCCGTCGTGTGGCGACGCGTTATGACAAGCTTGCCGCCAACTATCTCGCCTTCGTCCAACTCGCTTCAATCAGGCTATGGCTTGGCGCTAATGAGTCCACGTCCTAGGCCTTCCTCTCCGCCGCTCAAGCTTGCTTGTTCTGACGGAGCCGTGACGGCCAGCCGATCCTGACCAGGGTCTCGTCCGGGTCCGACAGCGCAAACTCGTACATTCCCCACGGCGTGTCCTCCGGCCCCCGTCCGTTGGCCAACTCGCCCGAAAACTCTCGCGCGAGTTCGTCGACGGCCTCGGTGTAGAGATAGAGACCGAACGGGTTGCGGCCTCTGATCAGCCAGCCTTCGACGGCATCGGTGAGATGGAGATGGCCGCCCTTTCCATCGGAGAGGATGCGATAGCTGTCCTCACCGTCCTCCGGCTTGTCGCCGTCCGCGCGCGTAAAACCGAGCCGGGCGTAGAATTTCTCCGAGGCGTCGAGGTCGTTGCAGGGAAGGATGGACGTCAGTGCGTGAGTTGGCGTCATGCGAATCCCTTTGCAGTAGACTGCCGATACGTGGGGACGGAAGGTTCAAAGTCGTCACGGCCCGCCGTCCCGACCAGCTTGCGTCCTTTTGAAGACGACCTTATAACCTCGCGCAGGTGCCGAAGGGGCGCCTTCCCGCACAAGAGGCTCTCACCCTTCGAGAGGTTGTCCGTTTTCTTCCGGCGATACGATCCTTCGATCGGCATCCGGGAAGGCCAACGATGACGAGCCCTTTGTTCGGCAATAGCGGGAGTGTCGGACGCCTCATCGGGGTTGTCATGAACACCGTATTCTCGTCGGGCGCTGCGATGCTCGAATTCCCAAGCACGTGCGATGAATTGTTGCGTGAAATCAAAATTCGCGCGCGGTTACGCTTGAACGATCTGACCAATGAATCGCCGGACGTCATATTCTACGCACGCTGGATATCGAGGCGGCGACGCTGGGCGTGGCCCGCGAAATGGAAGTTCCCGCGCTCGGGAACGCGCAGACCATCGGGACTGCGTTGCAGTCGACCAAAGTACAGCTCGTGATCCTGGACGGCCTGACCCATGAAGCCGAACTGAGTGCGGTCGATCTCGTCCTGCCTCGAGTTCGTCAGTTTCTGCATGACGGGTCATCATCATGACGGCCGGTTACTCACTCGGTTCGACCGTGAACGCGAAGCCGCTGTCGCGCGGGGGCACGCGCCCGGTCCCCCCGCAACCAGAGCGGTGACAGGTTGAACCTGCTACCGTCGCGGCCCGACCAACAGCATCCCGCCAACCGGCAGGGAGCGAGGTGTTTCACGACGATGTTCGACAAAACCTATCGGCAGCGCCTCGAGGCTGATCTTGCGCAATGGGAAGCCGACGGCGTGATCGCGCCGGCGGCGGCCACCTCCATCCGCAGCGCGCTGCCGCCGCTCTCGCCCGGCATCAACATCGCCGTCGTCGTTGCCATCGTCGGCGGCCTCTTGATCGCAGCCGCCTTCCTCGCCTTCGTCGCGGCGCACTGGACCGAGATCGCGCGGCTGCTGCGGTTCGCGATCCTGATCGCCGGCATGGTCGTCGCCGGCGGCCTCGGAGCGTGGTTTGCCGCGACGGGCCGCAATGTTCTCGCCGATCTCTGTGCGAGCATCGGTGCGATCATCTTCGGCGCGGGCATCGCGCTGGTCGGCCAGATGTATCATCTCGGCGAGGATTTCGCCGGCGGCATGCTGCTGTGGTCGATCGGAGCATTTGCCGCCGCACTGCTGACCGGATCGCGCGGCGCGCTTGCGGTCGCCCTCGTCGCGGCCTGCATCTGGACCTGCATGCGCAACTATGATGCGCATGATGTCCTGCATCTTCCGTTCGTGGCGGTCTGGCTGATCGCCGCCGCGCTCGCGCTTGCATGGAATTCCCGTGTGGCGGCCCATCTCGTCGCGGTCGCGCTGCTTCCGTGGTGGATCGCGACTTCGCTCCGCTTCGAACTCGACGGTGCCCAGCCGTCGTTCGTGCTCGCGAACGGCGCCGCCTTGCTGTTCGGCGCCGGACTCGCAATCGCCGCTGTGCCGTCGCCGAGGGCGCGGCGTCTCGGGACCGTTTTATCGATCTACGGAGCGTTTTCGCTGGCGGCCGTCGCTTGCCTGGAGGTGACAACGGTGGACGACATCATCCGCTTCCGGAACAGCACGGTGCCGGCCCAGCCACTTTGGGCGATCCTGTGCGGGGCCGCGGGCGTGATCCTCGCGCTTGCGTCTGCCGGCGTCACCAGGCGTGCAGGTGAAATCCTTGCGGCATGTTCGATCGGACTCGTCCTGCTCGCGGCGCCGATCTGGCCGGCATCCACGGCCGGCGAGCCCTGGTTCGCCTATGCCGCGCTGCTCTGCGCCATGCTGTGCCTTGTTGTCTCCGGTGTGCTCGATGATGTGCGTCCGCGGATCGTTGCCGGCTGGCTCGGGATTGCCGGCGTGATCGCGGGCATCACCTGGGCGGTGAAGGGATCGCTGCTGCGCCGCTCGGCTTTCCTTGCCGCGGCCGGTGTTGTTGCCGTCGTATTTGCCACCGCGCTCAATCGCGCGCTGCCGAGGGCCCAGCGATGATGGAGTTGACCGCGTCCGTGACAAAACTCTGGCAACGCATCCCGAAAGCCGTGCTGTTCGGTGTCGCCGTCCTGCTTCAATGCGTGCTGCTGGTGCTGATGGTCGCCGATCGCATGCAGATCCTGCGCGAAGGCCGTGAGGTGACGTTGCAGACGCAGCCGGTCGATCCCCGCGATCTGCTACGCGGCGACTATGTCGTGCTCCGCTACGACATCTCGCAACTGCCGGCGGGCACGCTCGCTGGACAGCCGGCGGCCGAGCGCAAGCCCGTCGTGTTCGTCAAGCTCGCGCCGAATGCCAATGGTCTCTACGAGGCCGTCTCGGTGCATGCCGAGCCCGTCACGGTCACGGCTCCCGAAGTGCTGATCCGCGGCCGCGTCTCCTCTTACGGCGGAACCTGCGGCTCCGGCTCGCGCGTCTTCTGCGAGAAACTGGCGATCAAATACGGTCTCGAAAGCTATTTCGTGCCCGAAGGCGAGGGCAAGAAGCTCGAGCAGGCCCGCAACCAGCAGAAACTCCGGGTCGTCGCCGCCGTACTCCCCTCAGGCCGCGCCGCCATCAAGCGGCTGCTGCTCGACGGCGAGCCGGTCTATGAGGAGCCGTTATACTAGGCGCTGATCATTTGGCCTTCAGCGCCCGCCGCAGCACGTCCCACATTCGCGGATCGCTCATATGCGCCACGTTGAAGCGCAGGAAGTCCGATGCCGTCTGCGATACGCTGAAGACGTTGCCCGGTGCGAGCACCACATCCTCCTCGAGCGCGGCGCGCGCGACGGCGGTGGCATCCTGTCCGCCCGCGAGGCGGCACCAGAGGAAGAAGCCACCGCGCGGCATCAGCCAGGGCTCGATGCCCAGCGCCTGAAGTTTTCGCGCGACGTCGCGGCGCGTGCGCGTGAGCTTCTGCCTGAGCTCGTCCATGTGCTTGCGATAGCTGCCGCCGGCCAGGACCCTTGCGATGATTTCGGTCGCCACCGGGCTCGGGCCGCCAAAACTGGTCGCGACCTGGAGGTCGACGAGGTGCTCGATCCAGTCGGCTCGCCCTGCGATGTAGCCGCAGCGCACCGAGGCCGACAGCGTCTTGGAGAAGCTGCCGATGCGGATCACGCGGTTCAATCCGTCGAGCGCGGCAAGGCGCGGCGAGCGCTCCGGTTCGAAGTCGCCGAAGATGTCGTCCTCGATGATGGTGAGGTCGTGCGTCGTGGCCGCAGTCAGAAGCCGGTGCGCGGTCTGAAGCGAGATCGTCGCGCCGGTCGGATTGTGCAGCGCTGAATTGGTGATGTAGAGCCGCGGCCGCTCAGCCGCGAGGATCTGCTCGAAGCGCGCGACATCGGGGCCCGACGGCGTGTAGGGCACGCTGACGATCTTCGCCTGATGCGCTCGCAGCAGCGCGCGAAAATTGAAGTAGCAGGGATCGTCGACCAGCACGGTGTCGCCGGGACGGAGCAGGAAGCGGCAGATCAGGTCGGTCGCCTGCGTGCCTGAACCGGTCAGCATCAACTGGTTGATCGAGGCCTCGATCGCGTCTTCGGCGAGGCGCGCGAGCAGCAGCCGGCGCAGGGCAGGGGAGCCGCTCGTGCTGCCGTAGTTGGTCAAAACGCTCGCGTCGGTGCGGGCAAGCGCGCGGGTGGCGCGGCGCAACGCCGCCTCCGGCATCCACTCCGGCGGCAGCCAGCCGCAGCCGGGTTTTGGCACGCCATCATCCGTGTCGAGCGATTGTCGGGAAACCCAGAACGGATCAACTTCCCGGTCGCGGCGGGGCTCGACTTCGGTCAGCGCCAGCGGCGGGGTGACGGCCGATGAGACATAGAAGCCCGAGCCGCGCCGGGCGCGGATCAGGCCATCGGCGGCCAGCCGATCATAGGCTTCGACGACGGTGGACGGCGAAACACCCATTGTCGCGGCAAGGCTGCGGATCGACGGCAGGCGGTCGCCGGCACTGAGCGCGCGGGCGGCGACCTTGGCGCGGATCGCGCCCATCACGTCGCTGGTCCGCGTCCCGCCCCGTCCCTTCGTTTGTAGCTCGCCGCCCAAGGTGTATTACCTTCCATATCCATACAGTTCTGCCGGATTGTACTGGATTGTTGCTGGTTTCGCCACCGGCGACGGCCGATGATCGTGACCCAAAAAGCGAGACGGACATGCAATCTACAGGCAGTGGCTGGGGCAACGGGCTTCTCGGCGTCATCATCTTCAGCGGCTCCTTGCCGGCGACGCGCGTGGCGGTCGGTGGTTTCTCCGCGCTGTTCCTGACGTCCGCCCGCGCGGTCATCGCGGCCCTGATCGGTATGGCCGTGCTCTTCCTGCTCCGCCAGGCGCGGCCGCAGCGGAAGGATCTCGTCTCGCTCACCATCGTCTCCATCGGCGTCGTGGTCGGCTTCCCCCTGCTGACGGCGCTCGCGCTCCAGCACATCACCTCCGCGCATTCGATCGTCTTCATCGGGCTCTTGCCGCTGTCGACGGCGATCTTCGCGGTGCTGCGCGGTGGCGAGCGACCGCAGCCGCTGTTCTGGCTGTTCGCTGTCCTCGGCAGCACCACGGTGGCAGGCTTTGCTTTGTCCAACGACGGCTCGGCATCAGTCACCGGCGATCTCCTGATGGTCGCCGCCATCGTGCTGTGCGGGCTCGGTTATGCCGAAGGCGCGGCGCTGTCGCGCCGCCTCGGCGGCTGGCAGGTGATCTCCTGGGCGCTGCTGCTCGCGCTGCCGCTGATGGTGTCGGTCGCGATCCTGACATGGCCGTCGACGTGGAGCGGCGTCGGCGTGCCCGCCTGGATCGGGCTCGCCTACGTCTCCGTCTTCAGCATGTTCGTCGGCTTCATCTTCTGGTACCGGGGCCTTGCGGTCGGCGGCATTGCCCGCGTCGGTCAATTGCAGCAGCTCCAGCCGTTCTTCGGCCTCGCGCTTGCCGGCTTCCTGCTGCACGAGCCGGTCGCATGGAGCATGATCGCCGCGACCGCACTCGTCGTCGTCTGCGTGTTCTTCGCGCGGCGATATGCCTGAGGCGGTGATCGCAGTTCCCGACCAGGGTCTGAAGTTGATGACCTTGATCGAACGCGCTTCCATCTGGTCATTGGCTCGCGACCACACCTTGGCGCGGTCGTTATGCGACTGCCAACGTTGATCTAGATCAACGTCTGTTCTTGCACGCAGTGCCGCACTGGATGGGAGAGTTATCTCCCCGGTGCATCGCGTGCCCTGTTTCGCGATCACAGTGACAGCATCCGCCTGGCTGGTCTGCTCGTTTCGCTGATGGGACGGTGATCGGCATCCTCACGCGACTGACAGAAATCCGCAGAAAGCAAGGGAAGGAGCACGTCATGCGACACGGAACCAAATTTTGGCTAGCCGGCGCCGTTATTGCCTGCGCAGCCATGGGCTCGGTGCAGTGGTCGGAGGAGGATGGTCTTTCATTCTCGGTTCAGAGCGCACAGGCCCGCGTAGGGCGACCAGCGACCCCAGTGAGTGTCGCCGGCGTCGCGCGGCGAACGACGCGCCGCGCCGTAGTCGGTGGAGCGGCCGTAGGCGCCGCTGTCGCGGCACCAACGTGCGCCCGCGTGCTGGTCAATGGCGCGTGGGTCTGTCGCTAGGAAAGCTCTGTCCTTCATGGGGGTGATCGCAGCGATCGCGCTCGTGGTCGTGTGCGTCTTCTTCTTCGCGCGGCGGTTGGCGTGAGGCCTGTGCCTCACGCCTGCCCCATCACCGTCCGCGTCAGCGCACTCCGGGCAAACTTCTTCAGCGGCATCGGCTTGCCGAACAGAAAACCCTGCACGAGGTCGAAGCCGAGCTCGTTGGCGGCGACGAGGTCGGCGCGGCTCTCGACGCCTTCGGCCACGGTGCGCGCGCCGTAGGCGTGCGCGAGCTCGACGATGTGACGGCACACCGTGCGCTTCAGCCGATCGCTGCCGCTGCCGGTGACGAAGTGCCGATCGGCCTTCAGCTTGATGAAGGGAATCTTGTCCAGATCCATCAGTGACGGCCAGTTGGCGCCAAGATTGTCGATCGACAGGCCGATATTGTGCAGGCGCACCTCGCGGGCGACCTCGACGAGGAATTCGAGATCGCGGATCGCCTCCTCGCTGTCGATCTCGATCGTCAGCCCGCCGAAGGCCGGATGCGTCGGCATGCGGCGGCAGAGATCGCGCACCGCCTGCGGCTCCTTCAGATACGACGTCGGCAGGTTGATCGAGAGATCGACCGGGCTCTGCTGCTCCAGGAGATAGTGCCAGTCCTGCAAGGCGCGCTCGATCACGAACTCCGAGAGCTCGCGCAAATGCGGATCGTGCTCTTCGGGGATGAAGTAGGCGGGCGGCACCACGCCCCAGGTCGGATGCCGCATCCGCACCAGCGCCTCGGCGCCGCTGCGGACCAAGGTGCGCGCGTCGATCTTGGGCTGGTACCAGAGCTCGAGCCAGCCGGCATGCAGCGCCTCGCCGACATACACGGCCGGGCTCGGCGCCGGCTCGTCCGGCAGCAGCATCGCGACGCGCTCGCGCAGCGTCTCGGCGGCAAAGGGCGTGGTCAGTGGCGGCAGCATCGCGAGGCCATACTCCTCGCCGACCTGCTGCACAGCCCTGACGATGATGGACTCGCGGGCGCCGACGGCGAGAACCTTGCCGTCGAAGGCCTCGCGCACCAGTGTCTCCAGAAACGTGCCGGGCTCGATGCCGTCGGCGGCGATGCCGAGCAGGATCAGGTCCGGCAACTCGCGGGTCAGCACGGTCTGCAGCTCGTCCGCGCTGGCGCATTCGCTGGTGACGAAACCAAGATCCTCCAGCACCTCGGCGAGGAATGCGCGCAGATGGCGCTTGCCGTCGGCGACGCATGCGCGCGGCGTTACCTTTCGCCGTCCGAAGGTTTTAGGCCTCCGTCCGGCGAGCTCAACAAGTTCATCGTTCATCGCAAACCACTCCCGTTCCGCGACAGGTGTTAGCGATGGGAGCAGTTTCAAATATGGAGAGCTTCAGTCGATTGTTGAATTATCTGGGTAACGTTAAAGCCCGCATCACGTCTAAAATTGTCTGGATCTTCTTCCAGAAGTTTTTACGTCTGCCCGCGCGTCGCGCGCGAGCGTGCGGCAATCCCGCGCAATTTTTGCAAGACGCGGCTTGGCTGCGGACACGCGCGCTGTCCTGTAATCGGACGAGGTCGCGCGCACTTCGCCCAATTGAATAATGGACGCCTCAATTGCTTGTGGCCGTGGCGTGCCGGGTCATGCAGTACCAGCTCGCGACCGCGACTCAGGACGGGAAACGCCTTGTAGAATCCGTGCTTGTCGAGCTGCGCATTCAGCTCGTTCAACGCGCTACGAACCGCTCGCGTTTCGCGCGGCGCTGGCGCGCGCGTGCAATGCCGCCATCGTCGATGTCCGCCGGTTCGATCTCATCGCAACCTCCTTCCCGTCGCTCTTGCGGTGCATCGCAGGATCGACACGATGGCAGCGATGGGAGAGTTCATTTTCACGCGATGCGCGCATGTTCCATGGTTTACGCGTGACAGTTCTGCGACAACGTGGCCGGCTGCGGCGGCGCAAATGTGAAGCACATCACATGTGTCTTGCTGCACCTGCGCTATTGCTGTGCGCAGCCGGTGGTGGGCTGTCGAGGATTACAGCAATGACGACGCGGCGATTGATGTATTGGTGGTTCAGATTCGTTCTGTCAGGACGATTTACCGATCGCTTCCTGTGCCTGCCGCGGGCGGAGTAGCCGCGCCGCAGTATCAGGTCTGCCCAATCAATTTGCGAAACGCCGCCGCGCCGTCCTGCACGGCGTCGCGTCCCTTCCAGGCCAGATAGGACAGCTTGCCACCGAGCGTGTCGTGGCTGCGCAGCCGGCGCGAGCCGAGAATGTGGCCGACATTGGAGGGGAAGCGGCTCACCTCGGCGGACACCAGCGCCGCGATCGCATCCATCAATTGCTGGAGCCGGATACCCCATTCGCAACCCTCGATGCCGTCGATGCGGACCTTGAGCGCATATTCGGTGTCGTAGATGTCGGCGAGCAGGTCGCGGGCGACCAGCACGCGGTTGTGCTTGAGCGCGACCCGCAGGGCGAGCCGCTTGTCGTCGAGCCGGTCGAGCACCATGGGAACGACGCAGGCATAGGGCGTGGCGGCGACGTCGGCCACGCTCTTGCTCGCGGCGATCCTGGTGGCAAGGCGCACCAGCTCCCAGGACGTCTTCAGCCGCCTCGCCACCAGCGCCAGCGCAAAGGGCAGCGCGTCCGGGTGGGACTTCTTGAAGACATCGAGTTGCGCAGTGATCTGGGCAACCTGGCCGTCGTCGAATTTCGCGATCTTCTCAGGCAGCTTTTCGTTGAACTTCGGCAGCGCGTCGCCGGCGCGCAGCACCTGCTGCATTTTCCTCACGTCGTCGAAGGCGGTGCGCGAGGCCGTGTATTGCGTGAGCTTGGCGCGTGCGAACTCGGTGCTTTCCGCCGATGCGAGGGTGTTCTCGAGGACCTTGAGGACCTTGGTCTGGAAGATCGACGCGGTTTTCAGCACTTCCTTCGGGTTGTTGGCGGTGACCTGGTCGTTGATCGCCTTGATGTAGTCGCGCGCCATGGTCGGCAGCAGGTCGCGGCAGATCCACTCCCAGATCGGCGTGAGCGTGTTACGTGAAATCCGCCCCGCATTGGCATGCTCGGGTGCGCCGTCGATCAGGAGCAGTTCGAGCGGCGCGAAGAAATAGCGCGAGGGACTGGTGGCGCGTGCCTGGGTCGATCCGTCCTTGCGGAACTCGGCGCGCAACTTCGCCTGGATGTCGGACGAGCCCGGCATGTCGATGCCGCACAGTTCGAGCCGCTCGAGCTCGCTGAGCAGACAGCTGCGCGAGAGCGGCGTCAGCCTCTGCAAGAACTCGGACAGCCGATCGATCTCGTTCATGGCACGCAATCTTCCGCAGCGTTTCCCGCAGGCCTACCGGCCTCATGCGTGGAGGCATTTGCGCGCTCTCAATCGTGACCAAGAGAAGCAAGTCATTGTTAATTTATCCGTAAAAACCGGGAGGCGCGGGCGCCCGCTGGGGAGCGTTGGTTAAGGAGGCATTTCGTCGCCTGCTCAAGTTTTGGGCGAAACCTCAACCTACGCGTGGTCGATTGCGTGGGTACTCAAGCATAAATTGTGCCTGCGCCGGTATTTCAGCACAAAACTGCCAAAATTACCGTAGTCTTACGGAGCAAAAAGTTAACTACAGACCGGCCTCGGTTCCGCTAAACGAGTCACATGGGGTCACAGAACGATACGGCCACCGATTCGCGGCCGTCGGAATGGTTCGAAAGCAGCTCTGCTCCGACCGAAGAGCTCGATTTCGCCCGCCTGAACGCGGTCCGCGCCAAGGCCGCCGACGAGATGGCCAGCGCCATCGCCCGCGAGCTCAACGGCCCCCTGACCGCGCTCCTGCTCTACATGGGCGAGATCAAGCACCACAGCGACCAGCTCGCGCCGGTTACGGCCGATCGGGCCTATTTGCAGCGCGTGGTGGAGAATGCGCTGGCGCAGACCGAACGTGTTTGCGGCGTGGTCAAGCAGCTTGCCGGCCCTCATAGGGATGCCCTGCCGATCCAGTCCAGGACCGAGGGCGCCGAATTGAACGCCGCCCGCGCACAGCAAGCGCAGCGTGTGCCGAGCACCGAGTTGCTGGGCCTGTCGGGCCAGAAGCGGCTGACCAAGCGCGAACGCGAGGTGCTGAGGCTGATCAGCGAGGGCTACTCGAACAAGCAGGGCGCGCTGCGGATGCAGATCAGCCCGCGCACGTTCGAGAGCCATCGCGCCGAGGCGATGCGCAAGCTCGGCGCGCGCAACACCGCGGACCTCGTCCGTGCGGCGCTGCTGCATTCGATCGATTGAGGTTCTGTCCTGCGCCGCCAGGCGGGCGATCAAGCCTGAGAATGGCCTGGGGACCCGATGGGTTCAGAGATAATCCTCGGCGAAAGGGCGTACCCGCGACGGCGGCCGCAGCGACTTGGGCTCTTCCTTCGGCGCGCTCGGAATGATCGTGATGGTCCAGCGCGGCGGCATGCTCGATTCCTGCTCCAGCACCGAGCGAACGAAACCAGTCACCGTCGCCTCGCCAGCCTTCACCGTCGCCGTCCTGCCGTTGAACTGTGCGATGCGGAAGCGACGGACCTCTTTCTGATCCGCAGTCTCATAGGTGAACATGGAAACCCTCCTGGTTTCCGGCGACTATCGCCACCTATGATTAGCCATCTGTGAAAATCCCAAACCGTAGAAGTACGGCGGGCCTGGCGCGGTTTTCGTCAGAGCGTTTTCGAGCGAAGTGGATACGGTTTGCGCAAGCCCCGCTCCGATTCATCGAAACGAAAATGGCTCTAGCCCTGCGGCTCCTGCGCGCGCGCGGCGGCGTAGGCGGCATCCATCAGGTCGAGGAGACCGTGGAATTCGGCCTCGCCAAGCGTCTCCGCGGTCTGCTCCAGCCGCAGCGCCAGCGCCGCAAGCCTGACATAGCCGAACGTTCCGGCCGCGCTCTTCAGCGAATGCGCTTCGCGGGTGATCCTGGCGAGGTGCCGCGCGAGCGAGAGCGTGCGGAACAGCTGCAGACGCGCGCAGGTCTCGCTCCAGAACACGTCACGGACTTCACAGGCCCCGTCCTCGCCGATCTCCCGCACCAGCGCTTCGTACGCACCCGGCTCGCGCGCGGGCGCAGCATCGAGCGCTTTTGGCATCGGCGCGGCGGTCACTTCAAACATGGCTTTGGCCCGTCCTGGTCACGGTTCGTCTGCCGCGCGGCCTGTACGGCGCGAGGCATGCCCCGTGTCTAGGGCATCCGAATTTCAGTTCCGGTAGCAGGACGATCCGTGTTTGCAGGCCGGCGTTAGCCGCCGGTTTACCAAGGCGCCGGTCAGCGCGGGCCGAGCAGCCGGTCGTACTGGGCCTTCACGGTGGCGTAGCATTCGCACGCCGTCTGGCGCAGGCCGTCCAGGTTGAGGATCTGGATGTGCCCGCGGCTGTAGTGGATGAAATTGGCGTGCTGCAACGTATTGGCGACCAGCGACACGCTGTTGCGGCGCGCCCCGATCATCTGCGCCATCGCCTCCTGGGTCAGCAGCAGCCGGTAATCGCCCGACAGGTCATGGGTGTGCAGCAGGCAACGCGACAGCCGCGACTCCACCGGATGGGCGGCGTTGCAGCCCGCGGTCTGCTGGACCTGTGCGTAGACGGCCAGCCCGTGACGGGTGAGCAGCGTCCGCAAGGTGCTGCTCTGGTCGGCCGCGTCGCGCAGCCGGTCGAGGTCCATCACGGAGGCGGCACCGGGGACCAGCACGATTGCCGTGTTCAGCGCGCAGGCATCGCCCATGGTCGAGAGCGTTCCGAGCAGGCTGTCGCGGCCGACCATGGCGACCTGCACATGCTCGCCCTTGGCGAGTTTCACCACCAGCGAGATGACGCCGCGGTGGGGAAAGTAGGCGCGCTTGAGCGTCTCGCCGGTCTCCACCAGGATCGCTTCGTGCGGCAGATCGATCATGCGCAAATGCGGGCGGATCAATTCGTAATCCTCCGCCGACAGTGCGGACAGGAAACCGTTGGATGGGCGCGCCATCGTTTCCAAGACTGCCTCCGTCTCGTCAGCCCCCGAACTCGAAGCGAATGGGCTGCTCGCTGTACGGATAAGTTTGATCATGTTCTCGTCGGGATATATTGGCAATTGGGACAAGATGTCCGGTTGCGATGGCGCCCCCGCTGCACTGTGTGCACACCGGCATGCAGCAGGCCGGTTGCGCCGGGCTATCTTCATCGCGGGGCTCCCAGCAGGCGGGCGTGGCAGCCCTTCACCGCCGCATAGCAGTCGCAGGACCTCGTCTCCAATGCGCGCTCGTCGACGATCTCGATCTGGCCGCGGGTGTAGTGAATGATGCCGGCGCGCTGGAGCGCATTTGCGACGAGGGAAATCGCGTTGCGCCGTACGCCCATCATCTGCGCCAGCGTCTCCTGTGTCAGCGGAAGGAACTTGCTGTCGGACAGGTCGCGGGCACGCAGGAGCCAGCGCGCCAGCCGCGCTTCGACCGGGTGCACCGTATTGCACAGCACCGATTGCTGCGCATGCGCGAGCAGCGCCTGCTCGTGGCGGATCATCAGGCCGCGAAACTGCGCGCTTGCGGCCGCCACCGCCCGGAAGGCCGCGATTTCGAGCACGGACGCAGTCCCGGGGAAGAGCACAGCGGCATCCGTCGGAGCGATGCCGTCGGCAAGCGCGGCGCCGGCGCCGACGGCGCTGTCGCGGCCCAGCATCGCGACCTCGATCATCTGTCCCTCGGAGAGACCCACCGTGATCGAAACGGACCCGCCGTGCGGGAAGTAGACATGTCGCAGCGCGGCGCCTGCCTCGGCCAAGACAGATTCCCTGACCATTTCGACTGTCGCGAGATGGGGGCGCAGCAGATCGAAATCCGCCACGCCGAGCATTTGCAGCAACTGGTTGGACGGGTGGCCGCTCGCGGTCATGCAGGTCAATCCGGCGCGTTCATTAGGACGATCGGCCGCCGCGCCCTGTGCGTCATTCAGTTGCACGGCGACCAAAACATATTGTAAAGGTTGTGTGGCCGTCCATATACCCGTTGGGGGGCAGACAGGCTGCGGCATTTGCGGCGGAAATTGAGAAACGCACGCTGATTCGCGCGTTAATTAGGGGCGTCCGTCTTGCGCCGGGCGGCAGGAAAAAGCGGCAAGGGGGCCATCATGAGCCGCTAGGATCGCATCTGCGCCGTCATCGGACCCGACCGACACCTGCGGCTTCCCCTCAAGCGCGCATTTTCTATCCATCCGGGACTGGTCCGCGCGGCTTCGCAACGCCGCGACTGTCGCACCCCTTGCCCCTGATTTCCCGACAGGACCGTTGACGCTTGCATCAATGTTTCGACCAGCCAGAGGAGAACGGCGTGCCCCACGGTTTGACGTTTGAATCGCCGAAACGGGAAACTCAAACGGGGACGGCAGACCTGCACCATACTCTCGTCGACGACGACCCGATGGTGTGCATGGCCATCGAGATCTATCTGCAGCGGAATCATTTCCGGGTGACGATTGCCGACGGAGGAGAAGCCGCCTCCGCGCTCTCGAGAACGAACAGGTCGATCTGATGATGATCGACATCTTCATGCCGCACACGCGAGGTTCGAGTCGATCCGGATCTTCCACGAGCACGCGCCGGCCATTCCGCTGATTGCGATGTCCGGCTACGCCTTCGCAAATTTGAACGCGCCCGCACCCGACTTCCTCCGGATGGCGCCGGAGCTCGGCGCTGCGCGTTGCCTTCGCAAGCCGTTTAGACCGGATGCGCTATTCGCGGCCATCGAGGATTGTCTCGCGGAGCATCGTGCTGTCTCCGCAATTGGGTTAGCGCGGTAGCAATCGCGGCGGCCGCGAAATAAGCGTCCGTTTACCGCAAGCGCAGCTGTTGCGGATTGAGCAGGCGAGCAGCGGGCGGCGGTGTGAGCGATTCTGATTGCGCGTGATTTGATTCAATTCGCGCGGCCCGTGCATATCGTCCTTCGCGAGCAGGATTTTTCGCATACGTCGCAGTGTTGTTATCGGAGCGTTTACCTATCGCGTCTGTCGCGTGAGATGCGGCGCCGCTTTTGTCGCAAGACGCTATCGCAGGCCTCGAAGCGCAAACTTGTCTTCAATATCCGTATTAGCACGGAGGCTGAAATTAACGGGACCGTGAAAGGGGTTGTCTAACGATCCAGGCGCGGACCTCCGCCGAACTCCAGGTGCGGCCCAGGCGTTGAAGTCCGGCTCAGTAAGGCGTAGCTCATGGATGATCTGTTGCGGGAGTTTTTGACGGAGACCAGCGAGAGCCTGGACACCGTCGACAATCAGTTGGTGAAGTTCGAGCAGGAGCCGAATAACGCCAAGATCCTGGATAACATCTTCCGCCTGGTCCACACCATCAAGGGCACGTGCGGCTTCCTCGGACTGCCGCGGCTTGAAGCGCTGGCGCATGCCGGCGAGACCCTGATGAGCAAATTCCGCGACGGCATGCCGGTGACGGCCGGCGCGGTGACGGTGATCCTGTCCTCGATCGACCGCATCAAGGAGATCCTCGCCGGCCTCGAGGCGACCGAAGCCGAGCCCGAAGGCAACGACCGCGATCTCATCGACAAGCTGGAAGCGATGGTCGAGCAGGGCATGGCCGCGATGGCCGCAGGTGCTGTTGCTGATGCACCGCCGCTCGTCCCGGAAGCTCCCACTCCCGTCGAAGCAAAGGTTGCACCGTCGAAAGAAAAAGAAATGACCGAGGGCACGCTGATCGACCAGACCCTGGAGCGCCCCTTACGTCCGGGCGAAGTCTCGCTCGACGAGCTCGAGCGCGCCTTCCGCGAGACCGCGATCGAAGCGCCGGCTCCTGTCGCCAAGGCCGAGCCCGCGCCGGCTGCTGAAGCTCCGGCGCTCGCCGCCAAGGAAGCTGCGAAGCCCGCCAAGGAAAAGGCCGCGCCGAAGAAGTCGACGGCCGACGAGAATGCAGGCGAAGGCGCCAGCATCGCCAACCAGTCGATCCGCGTCAACGTGGATACGCTGGAGCATCTGATGACCATGGTCTCCGAGCTGGTCCTGACCCGCAACCAGCTGCTGGAGATCTCCCGCCGCAACGAGGACACCGAGTTCAAGGTGCCGTTGCAGCGCCTGTCCAACGTCACCGCCGAGCTGCAGGAAGGCGTCATGAAGACGCGCATGCAGCCGATCGGCAATGCCTGGCAGAAGCTGCCCCGCATCGTCCGCGATCTCTCGAGCGAACTCGGCAAGCAGATCGAGCTGGAGATGCACGGCGCCGACACCGAGCTCGACCGCCAGGTGCTCGACCTGATCAAGGACCCGCTCACCCACATGGTGCGCAACTCCGCCGACCACGGCCTGGAGACCCCCGCCGAGCGGCTCGCGTCCGGCAAGGGCGAGCAGGGCACCATCCGCCTGTCCGCCTATCACGAGGGCGGCCACATCATCATCTGCATCGCCGACAACGGCCGCGGCCTCAACACCGAGAGGATCAAGGCCAAGGCGATCTCCTCCGGTCTCGTCACCGAGGCCGAGCTCGAGAAGATGAGCGAAGCCCAGATCCACAAGTTCATCTTCGCGCCGGGCTTCTCGACCGCAGCTGCGATCACCTCGGTCTCCGGCCGCGGCGTCGGCATGGACGTGGTGCGCACCAATATCGACCAGATCGGCGGCACCATCGACATCAAGTCGGTGGCCGGCGAGGGTTCCTCCGTCACCATCAAGATCCCGCTGACCTTGGCCATCGTCTCGGCGCTGATCGTCGAGGCCGCCGGCGACCGTTTTGCAATCCCGCAGCTCTCGGTCGTCGAGCTTGTCCGTGCCCGCGCCAACAGCGAGCACCGCATCGAGCGCATCAAGGACACCGCGGTGCTCAGGTTGCGCAACAAGCTCTTGCCGCTGATCCACCTCAAGAAGCTGCTCAAGATCGACGACGGCGCGGCCAGCGATCCCGAGAACGGTTTTATCGTGGTGACCCAGGTCGGCAGCCAGACCTTCGGCATCGTGGTCGACGGCGTGTTCCACACCGAAGAGATCGTGGTGAAGCCGATGTCGACGAAGCTGCGTCACATCGACATGTTCTCCGGCAACACCATTCTGGGCGATGGCGCTGTTATCATGATCATCGATCCCAACGGCATTGCCAAGGCGCTCGGCGCCGCCGGCTCCTCGGCCCATGACATGGGCGACGAGAACGGCGCCCATCACATCGGAAGTGGCGAGCAGACCACCTCGCTGCTGGTGTTCCGCGCCGGCTCCAGCCAGCCCAAGGCGGTCCCGCTCGGGCTCGTCACCCGCCTGGAAGAGCTCCCGGCCGACAAGATCGAGTTCAGCAACGGCCGCTACATGGTGCAGTACCGCGAGCAGCTGATGCCGCTGGTCGCCATGGAGAGCGTCACCATTGCGAGCCAGGGCGCCCAGCCGATTCTGGTGTTTGCGGATGACGGCCGCTCCATGGGCCTCGTCGTCGACGAGATCATCGACATCGTCGAGGAACGGCTCAACATCGAGGTCGGCGGCTCCGCCTCCGGCATTCTCGGTTCGGCCGTGATCAAGGGCCAGGCCACCGAGGTGATCGACGTCGGCCACTTCCTGCCGATGGCGTTCGCCGACTGGTTCACCCGCAAGGAGATGAAGCCGTCGCAGCACTCGCAGTCGGTGCTGCTGGTCGACGACTCGGCCTTCTTCCGCAACATGCTGGCACCCGTGCTGAAGGCGGCCGGCTACCGCGTCCGCACCGCGCCGACTGCGCAGGAGGGCCTGGCTGCGCTGCGTGCGCAGAGCTTCGACGTGGTCCTGACCGACATCGAGATGCCCGACATGAACGGGTTCGAGTTCGCCGAAGTGATCCGCTCCGACACCAATCTGGGCGCGATGCCGATCATCGGCCTGTCCGCGCTGGTGTCGCCGGCGGCGATCGAGCGCGGCCGTCAGGCCGGCTTCCACGACTATGTCGCCAAGTTCGACCGTCCCGGTCTGATCGCGGCGCTGAAGGAACAGACCGCGGGCGCCGCCGGCGCCTCCGAGCTGAGCCGGGCAGCGGCGTAACGGCACTGGGGATCAGGAGATACCGCTATGAGCAACAAGAAGACGCAGATCGGCGAAGGCGCCATGGTCGAATACGTCACCGCGATGATCGGCGGCCAGCTGTTCGGCCTGCCGATCTCCCGCGTGCAGGACGTGTTCATGCCCGAGCGCGTCACCCGCGTTCCCTTGTCCTCGCGCGAGATCGCGGGCGTGCTGAACCTGCGCGGCCGCATCGTCACCGTGGTCGACATGCGTGCCCGGCTCGGCCTGCCCAAGCCCGAGGACGGCAAGACCCCGATGGCGGTCGGCGTCGACCTGCGCGGTGAATCCTACGGCCTCCTGATCGACCAGATCGGCGAGGTGCTGCGGCTCGCCGAGGACAACAAGGAAGAAAACCCCGTCAACCTCGATCCCCGCATGGCCAAGCTCGCCGGCGGCGTCCACCGCCTCGACGGGCAGCTCATGGTCGTCCTCGACGTCGATCGCGTCCTCGAGCTTAAAACCGAAGTACAAATGGCTGCCTGAGCTAACCGAAACATCGAAGCCGGAGAACCAAAATGAAGACATGTTTGGTGGTCGATGATTCCAGCGTCGTGCGAAAGATCGCGCGCCGGATCCTGGAAGGCCTGGAATTCGAAGTCACCGAGGCCGAGGACGGCTCGAAGGCGCTGGAGATCTGCCAGCGGCAGCTGCCCGATGCGGTGCTGCTCGACTGGAACATGCCCGTGATGGACGGCTTCGAGTTCATGGGCCACATGCGCCGCCTGCCCGGCGGCGACCAGCCGAAGGTGGTGTTCTGCACCACCGAGAACAACGTGGCTCATATCGCCCAGGCGCTCAGCGGCGGCGCCAACGAGTACATTATGAAGCCCTTCGATAAAGACATCATCGCCGACAAATTCGCTGAAGTCGGCTTGATCCCGGTCGGACAAGCCATGGTCTGAGTATCTGGCCCGAGCGTTTCAGCCAGAGTGTCCCCAGTACAGCTTCCGAGAGGCTATCCGTGACCCCGACCGAGTATGAGTATCTGCGTAAGTTCCTGAGGGATCATTCCGGACTCGACCTGTCCGCAGACAAGCAATATCTGATCGAAAGCCGGTTGTTGCCGCTCGCCCGCAAGGCCGGGCTCTCCGGGATCGGCGAGCTCGTGCAGAAGCTGCAGGGCGGCTCGAGCGCGCTCGTCACCAGCGTGGTCGAAGCCATGACCACCAACGAGACCTTCTTCTTCCGCGACAAGGTCCCGTTCGATCATTTCCGCGACACCATCATGCCTGAGGTCATCAAGGCGCGCGCCGGCCGACGGAGCGTGCGCATCTGGTGCGCCGCCGGCTCGACCGGGCAGGAGCCCTATTCGCTCGCGATGTGCCTGAAGGAGATGGGCGCGGCCCTGACCGGCTGGCGCGTCGAGATCATCGCGACCGACCTGTCGCAGGAGGTGCTCGAGAAGGCCAAGGCCGGCATCTACAGCCAGTTCGAGGTGCAGCGCGGCCTGCCGATCCAGATGCTGATGAAATATTTCAAGCAGACCGGGGAGACGTGGCAGATCAATCCCGAGCTGCGCGCGATGATCCAGCACCGGCAGCTCAACCTGCTGCATGATTTTGCCCAGCTCGGCACCTTCGACGTCATCTTCTGCCGCAACGTGCTGATCTATTTCGACCAGGACACCAAGATCAACATCTTCAACCGCCTCGCCCGCCAGATCGAGGGAGACGGCTTCCTGGTGCTGGGTGCAGCCGAAACCGTGGTCGGACTGACCGACACGTTCAGGCCGATCCCGGATCGTCGCGGCCTCTACAAGCCGAACGATCCGCGTGCAGCGGCAACCAAACCGGCTCTCGCCGGCGCCGCGCCGCCGCGCATGGCGGTGTTGGCAGGACGATAGGCATGGCAGAGGATGGCAAGGGCGCGGAGCGCGTCACGTTCAGTCGTGGCTATGATGTCTGCATCATGGCGATCGATGGCACGTGGCGGCGCGACTGCAAGCTCAATGCGATTTCCGACACCGACGCCATCCTCACGGTGGACGGCTCGATCCAGGGATTGAACCTGAAGGAATTCTTCCTGCTGCTGTCGTCGACCGGGCTCGCCTATCGCCGTTGCGAGCTGGTGCGCGTCAACGGCGCCGAAATGGACATCCAGTTCCTGCGCGGCAAGAACCGCAAGAAGCGCGGCGCCGCCGGCGGCCGTGACGAGGCAGCGTGATCGCCAAATAGGCCTCGTCCCGCGCGCCCCGTCGCCGCTTTCCGAGACGTTGGTTCATATTTGCTAAAACATCCGGACGAATTCGCCGCACCGGCTTTACGTGGCCTAAGCGCGAGCCGTGTAGCAATTGCCCGTCTCAATCTCAGGATACGGCAATGCCCCGAAGTTCCCTCTCCCCCATCCCGTCAAATCTGCCCGACGTCGCCGAGCGGCGTGCGCTTCAGCTCCTGGTGGTCGACGACGACGCCACGCAGCGCAGCCTGATCACGGTCGCCGCAAAGCAGGCCGGCCATGAAGTCACGGTGGCGCCGTCCGTCGCCGAGGCGATCGAGAAGCTCCGCGCCGCCCGCTTCGACTGCGTGACGCTCGATCTCGTGCTGGAGGATGGCGACGGCATCGACGTGCTGCGCGAGATGGCGGCGGCGAAATTCGCAGGCCATGTGATCGTCATCAGCGGTATGGACGGCAAGCGCCGCAGCGCCGCCCGCAGCTTCGCCCGTTCCGTCGGGATTCAGCTCCAGGGCCTGCCGAAGCCGCTCGATCTCGCGGCGCTGCGCATCAGCCTCGCCAATCTCGGCAAGACCGCAATGGGGCTGCCGGCGATCCACACCTGGGGTGGCGTCGCGACCGACGCGATCGTGGAACGGCACCGCGCCTGAGGCGCGGAGCTGCCATGCGATCGGACGCGGGCACTGCGCCGCGTCGGTCGCAATTCAAGCCGGATTGCCGGATTCAGACAGGTATTGCAGGGCGTGGCCGAGGCCTGCCCGGCAGGCGTTGAGAGCGGCGTTCGCGGTGGCATAACGCGGCGTGACGTCGTCGAGTATGAAGACGTCGGCGGAACCTTCCGGATCGTTGCTGTGTTCTTGATCCATGGCTGCGGCGATCCGGCGCATACTGGTCTCGATCTGTGCGATCAGCAAGCGAAGGTCTGCGGCGATCAATCGTTGGCTGTCGGCCTCGGATGTCGCGACCAGCGGCGGCGTATCGGCCAAATTTAGCATGGATATTCTCCGTCTCCTGCAATTAGGCGCAATGCCGCTACTTGTGCGTTAAGTCTATGTCCCGTACAAATACGGGTGGGCCGAATCCGCGCCGAACGCCATAACGGTTGGCGCGGACGCGAGTCCGTAATGCCAACTGGATGTGGCACATGGCCGAGCAAACCTCTCGTGGTGAAATCTTCGTGGTCGACGACGACCCTGCGGTTCGCGACACCTTGTCGATGGTGTTGAAGGCGGCGGGTTATGAGGTGATCTGTTTTGCGGACGGCGCAGCGCTGCTCTCCGTCGCGCGGAACCGTACGCCGGCTGCGATCCTGCTCGACGTGCACATTCCCGGAAAGTCGGGCCTCGACATTCTGAACGAACTGCAGGGCGAAGATTATCCGGCGCCGATCTTCATGATCTCCGGGCAGGGCGACATCTCGATGGCGGTGGGCGCCATCAAGAGCGGCGCGCTCGATTTCATCGAAAAGCCGTTCCGCGGTAGCGAGATCGTCGGCCGGCTGGACGAGGCGATCGGAGCCTATGCACGCAGGCAGGCAGAGAGCGTATCGCCGAAATTCTCTTCGCTGCACTTCCCCGGACGCGAGCCGTTGACGCGGCGCGAACGCGAGGTGCTCGAGCAGTTCGCTTCCGGTGCGTCCAACAAGGAAGCCGGCCGCACGCTCGGCATCAGCCCGCGCACCATCGAGGACCATCGCGCCAACATCATGAAGAAGCTCGGGGCGCGCAACGCCGCCGATCTGATCCGCATCGTGATGACTGCGGCCCAGCGCGCATCGTAACGCTCGCCATCCTCTCGTGCTCCGGACGCAGCGCGTCATGCAATGATGCGCTGCTGAGCCGGGGCCCATATCTCTCCAATTTCACGGCTGACAGTTCTGGGTCCCGGCTCTGCGCCGCAGCGTTGCACGCTGCGCCTTGTCCGGGACACGGTTCCTCAACTGCTCAGCGCCTTGCGGATGATCCGCGCCAGATCGGATTTGCGATACGGCTTCGCCAGCAGCAGCACGCCTAAATCCAGCCGGCCGTGATGGATGATCGCGTTCTCCGTATAGCCTGAGGTGTAGACCACCCTGAGGTCCGGACGCGTCTTCGACACCTCGTCGGCAAGCTGCCGTCCGTTCAACTTGCCGGGCATGATGACGTCGGTGAACAGCAGGTCGAACGGCTTGCCGGTGGCGACGATCGCGAGCGCCTCCGCGGCGTTCGCGGCCTGCAAGGTGACGTAGCCGAGCGAATGCAGCTGCGCCAGCACGTAGTCGCGCACCAGCCGGTCGTCCTCGACCACGAGGATCGTCTCGTGTCCGCCCTCGATCGTCGACGGCGTCACGCCTTCGCCCACGGCCGCGGCCGTCTTGCCGGGCGGCAGATACATCTTGATCGTGGTACCGTGGCCTTCCTCGCTGTAGATCTTGATGTGGCCCGTGGACTGCTTGATGAAGCCGTAGACCATCGAAAGCCCGAGCCCGGTGCCCTTGCCCGGTCCCTTCGAGGTGAAGAACGGATCGAACACCCGGGCCAGCATGTGCGCAGGAATGCCGGTGCCGGTGTCGCTCACGGCGATCAGCACATAGTGTCCGGGCCTGACGTCGTTGACGCTGGCATAGACCTCGTCGAGATAGGCGGCGCCGGTCTCCACGATCAGCTTGCCGCCGCCGGGCATGGCGTCACGGGCATTGAGCGCGAGGTTGAGGATCGCGGTGGTGAGCTGGTTGGGGTCGACGATCGCGACGCAGCTCTCGTCCTCGAACACCGATTCGATCTGGATCTGCTCGCCCAGCGTCGGGCGTAACAGCTTTGCGGTGTCGATGATCAGCGCGTTGATGTCGACCTCGCGTGGCTGCAGCGGCTGCTTGCGCGCGAAGGCGAGCAGGTGCTGGGTCAGCTCGGCGCCGCGCCCGGCGGCCTCGTCGATCATCTTCGTGATCGCCGCAAGCTCCGGCTCCTTCGCCACCGCGTCGGCCAGGATCTCGATCGTCCCGGTGATGACGGTGAGGATGTTGTTGAAGTCGTGCGCCACGCCGCCGGTGAGCTGGCCGACAGCCTCCATCTTGTCGGCGTGGCGGATGCGCTCCTCGGACGCGATCTTGTCGGTGAGGTCGCGGTAGAACACGTTGAACAGAATGCCTTCGCGGCGTTTCAGCGCCGTGACGCTCAGCTCGGCCCTGAATTCTTTGCCGTCGCGACGGCGAACCGTGAGCTCGCGGCGGCGGTTGAGCGTCTGGCCGTCCTGGGACTCGAGGAAGCGCGCGAGGCCGGCCTTGACCCGCTCCCGCTCGCTCTCGGCGACGATGAGGTCGACCCCATTCCTGCCCAGCGCTTCGTCGCGCCGCCAGCCGAACAGCTCCTCGGCCCGCGAGCTCCAGTTCAGGATGGTGCTGCGCTCGTCGGTCTGGACGAAGGCGTCGAGCGCGGTCTCAACGATATTGCGCGCGAGCAGCTCGCTTTCGCGCAAGGACTCTTCCGCGCGCCGCGCCTCGGTCATGTCGCGTCCGACGAAGAAGAAGCGTTTGGCCTGATCTGACCAGTTGCCGAGCCAGGACAGCCAGACCTCGCGTCCGTCCTTGTGGATGCAGCGGGTGTCGGCGAGCCTGGGGTGCCCGCCGCGCCGCAGCGCGCGCATCTCCTCGCGGGATTGCTCGAGATGCGCGGGATGGATGAAATCGACGCCGCTGCGGCCGATCATCTCGTCCGGCGGGTAGCCGAGCACGGCTTGGCTGCTCGGGCTGACCTGCACGATATGGCCCCGCGAATCCATGATCATGATCAGATCTTCCGAGGCGTCGAACAGCTGCCGCCGTTCCTCGATCTGCTGTTGCAGCGCGCGCTCGGTCCGTCGCGCATCGGTCAGGCGGCGCGCCGTGCCGGACGCGCCGATGATCTCGCCCGAATCGTCCCTGATCGGTGACAGGCTCACCGAGATTTCGACCGGACTGCCGTCTTTGCGCAGGCGCACCGTTTCGAAGTGCTCGATCCGCTCGCCCGTCGCAATCCGCCGCAGATAGTCCTTGCCCTCTTCGCGGCGATCGGGTGGCAGGAGGATCAAGGTCGGCTGTCCGACCGCTTCCTCGGCCGTATAGCCGTAGAGGCGCTCGGCCGCCGCATTCCAGCCGATGACGATGCCGTCGAGCGTCTGCATCACGATCGAATCGTCGGAGGATTCGACGGCCGCGCTGAACAGGCGTTCGCGGACGGCAAGCTGGTCGCGCGCGGCCTCGGTGCGCCGCCGCTCTTCGACCTCATGCTCCAGCGCTGCCGTCTTCGCCCGCATTTCATCGATCAGACGGGCAAATGCCCGCGCCAGCACACCGGTCTCGCCGGGGGCGTCGGTTGGAATTCTGATGGAATTGTCCCGACCGAGCCACTCGACCGCCGCAGTGAGCTGCCCGATCGGCCGGGTCAACGACCGCGCCAGCAGCACGGCCAGTATGGCGGCGACCAGCACCGCGATGAGGCCGATCGTGATGGTCGATTTCTCGATGGTGACGGCCGGCGCCATGAAGACGGCGTTGGGCACGACGCGGATGACACCGACCCACTGGTCCTCGGCCAGGATTGCGGGCGCGATCGCGGTGCCGCTCGGCTTGCCGTCACTGCCCGGCACGACCTGGGTCGCACCCAGCGTCGATCCGGTGATGGCTGCGAAATAGGGGAAGTCGTCCTGCCAGCGTGTTGGTGTCCCCAGTTGCGAACCGAACTCGCGGGTGCGATCCGGATGCACGAGATAATCGCCGTTGCGGCCGACCACATAGACCGCTTCACCGTTCCGGATCGATATCCTGATCCGGTCGAACACCTGGCGCATGTCGACATTGACGACGACGATGCCGAACAGCCGGTGATCGGACCCAAACAGGGGCGCCGCGACGCGCAAGGTCGGAACATAGGGCATCTGAACCACGCCGTCGTCGACGTCCAGTTCGACCGGGGAGACGCTGACCTGGTCTTCTGCCAGCTTGATCGCCGCCTGGAAGAAGGAGCGCTCGCCCTTGTTCTGCAAGGCATCGTCGGGAACTGCTCGCACCGCTCCGTTCGGGCCGGAGCGGTCGACGCGCAGATACTCGACGCCGTCGGCACCGATGATACGGAATTTTGCGTAGGCCGGGTTGGCGCCGACGTCGGCCACGAGGCGCGTCAGCAAGCGGTCGCGCCAGGTCTTCTCCGAGAGGTGATCGACCGGATCGACCCCGTCGTTGAAATGGGCATCGATCATGCCGCGCGCGGCGGCACGGGAGCGGAACGTCGCAACGTCGGCGCGGGCGCCGTTCACATGCGCTTCGAGTTGCGAGGCCAGGAGCCGTGAGTGGCCCTCGATACGGTCGAGCACGCGCGGCAGGAAGGCTTGCTCCAGGCTGTAATGGCTCAGCCATCCGACAGCGGCGACCGCAGCCGCGACCAGCAGGATCATTGCGATGGCCAGCCGGGTCGCGAGGGTCATTTCGGCCTTCGCGCTGCGTCGCGAGCGGTCCCGAATGTCCTGCTACGCTGCAACATGGATCGCCCCGTCATCGGCTGCCGGAGGCGGCATTGGCTAGCGGCGCGGATGTGAGGCAGCCGTCGACAGCGGCGAGCAGGGCGTCCGGCCGGAACGGCTTCTGCAGACTTGCGACCGCGCCGAGCTTGGTCGCCATCTTCAGAAAGTCCGGCTCGGCATAGGCGTCTGGCGCGACGGCGCGGCCGGAAATGACGATGATCGGAAGGGTCGGCTGCAGCACCCGGATGTGGCGCATCGTCTCCAGTCCGTCCATGCCGGGCATGAATATGTCGAGGAACAGGAGGTCGAACCGGCTCGCCTCGAACAGCGCAAGCCCCGTGTGGCCGTCGCCGGCGGCGGTGACGTGATGGCCGGCCCTCTCCAGGATCAGCCGGATCGTGATCTGCACGGCCGGGTCGTCATCCACAATCAGGATGTTGGCCACGTCTGAAACCCTCCGGGCCGGATGGGACGTTCCAGCGACCCCAAATCAAAGCATCAAATGCGAAATTGTTGCGCGGTTTCCGTCCGGCCTGCAAGCACTTCGCGGCCGACACCTTGTCCGCCTCGCGCGATTTCGGCGAGGTCGGTCATATGCATGCTTACGTGCACATGCGGTCCCTGACGCACGCCCGGATCGTGTCGCGGGCCTAATCGGTCAGGTATTCGGGATGGTGGCTCCGGATCTTGTCGAGCTCGCTGAGCGTGCCCGACAGGTGCTTGCGCAGATGCTGTTGCGCGGCATCGGCCTCTCCGGCCTCGATCGCGCGCGTGATCAGCTTGTGGTGGCGGACGATGTTCTGGGCCTTGCCGGGCGAGGGCAGATGCAGCCGGCGCAGCCGGTCGATATGCCCGCTGCGGCTGCGCACCAGCGTCCACAGGTCTTGCTTTCCGGCGGCGGCGTAGAGCTGGGCGTGAAAATCATTGTCGGCGGCGATGAAGCTCTCGAAGTCCCCGGCCTTGGCGAATTGCTGCTGGAGCGCGATCGCGTGGTCAAGACGGATGACCAGGGCCTGGTCATGTTGTTCCGCGAGCATCCGGACGATTTCGAGCTCCAGCGCCTGGCGCAGGAAATGGGCCTGCTCGGCGCGGCCGACGTCGACTCGGCTGACCACGGTCGCGTGCTGCGGAAATACGTCGACGAGCCCTTCCTCCTCCAGCCGCATCAGCGCATCGCGCACCGGTGTCGAGCTGACGCCGAACTGGCCGGCGAGCTCGGCGCGTGACAGGGGGGCGCCCGGCGGCAGTTCCAGGGCGATGATCGCATTGCGCAGCCGCTCGAACACCTGCG
Source organism: Bradyrhizobium sp. 482_C4_N1_8 (assembly GCF_052075965.1). Taxonomy (NCBI): domain Bacteria; kingdom Pseudomonadati; phylum Pseudomonadota; class Alphaproteobacteria; order Hyphomicrobiales; family Nitrobacteraceae; genus Bradyrhizobium; species Bradyrhizobium sp. 482_C4_N1_8. Next base: position 526,786 of record NZ_CP197231.1, read on the forward strand.
GCGCGGCCTGGCGGGCGCGATCGAGCCGGGCGGGTCGTGCCGCGCGCAGCGCGGTATGGGTTGCTTCCATGTCGGGTCCCGCGGGCTTGCCTTTGATGCACTAATATATTAGTGCATCAGCAGGGTCAACGCAGCTCGACGCTGGCCGGAGGAAACACACAACAATGATCAAGCATCTTCGTAGCAAGCTTGCGGCTGCCGCCCTGATCGCCGCAACCGTCCTGCCGGTATCCGCGGCGCATGCGCAGCAGAAATCCGAGATCTCGCTGTCGCGCCAGCCCGGCATTTTCTACATGCCGAGCCACATCATGGAAAAGCAGAAGCTGATCGAGAAGCACGCAGCTTCGCTCGGCGTACCCGGCGTCACCACCAAATGGGTGACCTTTTCCGGCGGCGGCGCGCAGACCGATGCGCTGCTCGCCGGCGGCGTCGACATCCTCAACACCGGCACCGGCAATCTTCTGTTGCTGTGGGACCGCACCCGCGGCGGCGTGAAGGGCATCGTCGCGACCTCGGCGCAGCCGATGACGCTGATCAGCCGCGATGCCAACATCAAGTCGATCAAGGATCTTGGTCCGAGCGACAAGATCGCGGTGCCGACCGTAAAAGTCTCGACCCAGGCGATCGTGCTTCAGATCGCGGCCGCCGAGGCCTTCGGTGCCGACCAATGGTCGAAGCTGGACGCCAACACCGTGCAGCTTGGCCATCCCGACGCCTATGCGGCGCTGTCCAATTCGAAGCACGAGGTCCACACCCACTTCTCGATCCCGCCTTTCACCTTCCTCGAGCTGAAGAACGTGCCGGGCGCGCATGTCGTGCTGAACTCGCCGGACGTAATGGGCGGCCCGCTGAGCCAGGCCCAGTTCTTCACCACGACGAAATTCGCCGACGCCAATCCGAAGATCATCCAGGCGGTGCGCGATGCCACCAAGGAAGCGCAGGATCTGATCCGCAGCGACACCAAGCAGGCGGTCGAGATCTACAAGGAGATCACCGGCGACAAGACCTCGGTGGAAGAGCTGCTCGATCTCCTCAAGGAGCCCGGCATGATGGAATGGAATCTCGAGCCGCAGGGCACGATGAAATTCGCAGCCCATCTGTTCAAGACCGGCACACTGAAGATGCAGCCCAAGGCCTGGACCGACTATTACCTCCCCGTCGCGCACGACCTGAAAGGCAACTGATGGCGCTGCTCGACGTCAACGGGGTGACGCTGCGCTACAAGACCTCCAGCGCCGTCGTTACCGCCACCGAAAGGGTCAGCTTCACGGTCGACAGGTCCGACCGCTTCGTGCTGCTCGGGCCGTCCGGCTGCGGTAAGTCGACCCTGCTCAAGGCCGTCGGCGGCTATATGACGCCGAGCGAGGGCCGCATGACCATCAACGATCGCGAGATTCATGGTCCGGGCGCGGACCGCATGATGATCTTTCAGGAGTTCGACCAGCTGCTGCCCTGGAAGAGCGTGCTTGCCAACGTGATGTTCCCGCTGCTGACCGCGCGAAAGCTGTCGCGCAAGGACGCCGAGGCCCGCGCACGGGCCTATATCGAGAAGGTCGGCCTCACCCGCGTCGTCGACGCCTATCCGCACACGCTGTCCGGCGGCATGAAGCAGCGCGTCGCGATTGCGCGCGGCATGGCGATGGAGCCCGATATCCTGCTGATGGACGAGCCGTTCGCCGCGCTCGACGCGCTGACACGGCGCACCTGCCAGGACGAGCTGCTTCAGCTCTGGAGCGAGACCAAATTCACGGTGCTGTTCGTGACGCATTCGATCGCGGAAGCGATCCGCATCGGCAACCGCATCCTGCTGCTGTCGCCGCATCCCGGCCGGGTCAAGGCCGAGGTGGTCGACGTCGACAAGGTCTCGAATGGAGACGGCAGCGCCGGCCGGCTGGAGAAGGAGATCCACGATCTCCTGTTCGCGGCCGAAGCTGTGGCGCATTGAGGGAGCCTGTCATGGGCGAGGCGAGAATATTGCTGCGCGACGCGTCGGTTGCCGCGACCGGCGGTGCGGGCGAGGTCGAGCGCAAGCTGAGCGTGCCGGAGCTGTTGTGGAACGACGGTTTTGTCCGCAAGACCGTCATCATCCTGTTTCTGGCAGCGGTCTGGGAAGCCTATGGCGTCGCCCTCGACAATCCGCTGCTGTTTCCAACGCTGCACGACACCATCGTGACGCTTTGGGACCGCGTGAAAGACGGCACCATTCCGATGCGCGCCTGGGCTTCGCTGAAAGTCCTTTTCATGGGCTATTCGGCCGGCATCGTGCTCGCCGCGATCTTCACCGTGCTCGCCATCTCGACGCGGATCGGCACCGATTTCCTCGAGACTGTTACGGCGATGTTCAACCCGTTGCCGGCGATCGCGCTGTTGCCGCTCGCCTTGATCTGGTTCGGGCTCGGCAATGGCAGCCTCGTCTTCGTGCTAATCCATTCGGTGCTGTGGCCGGTCGCGCTCAACACCCATTCCGGCTTCAAGAGCGTGTCCAACACGCTGCGCATGGTCGGGCGCAATTACGGCCTGCGCGGGCTGCCTTATGTCGCGAAAATCCTGATCCCGGCGGCGTTCGGCTCGATCCTCACCGGCCTCAAGATCGGCTGGGCCTTTGCATGGCGCACGCTGATCGCGGCCGAGCTGGTGTTCGGCGTGTCCTCGGGGCAGGGCGGGCTCGGCTGGTTCATCTTCGAGAACCGCAATCTCCTCGACATACCCGCAGTGTTCGCGGGCCTCTTGACGGTGATTATCATCGGGCTTTTTGTCGAGAACCTGATCTTCCGCGCCATCGAGCGGAATACCGTCCAGAAATGGGGCACCCAATCATGACCAAGAAGAAAATCACGCCCGACCAGCTCCGCAGCGCGCGCTGGTTCGCGCCCGACGACCTCCGCTCGTTCGGCCACCGCTCCCGCACGATGCAGATGGGCTACGCCCCGGAGGAGTGGAAGGACCGCCCGATCATCGCGATCCTCAACACCTGGTCGGACGCGCAGCCCTGCCACATGCACTTCAAGTCGCGCGTCGACGACGTCAAGCGCGGCATCCTGATGGCCGGCGGCCTCCCGCTGGAGCTGCCGGCGCTGTCACTGTCGGAATCGCTCTTGAAGCCGACCACGATGCTCTACCGCAACCTTCTGGCGATGGATGCCGAGGAGCTGTTGCGCAGCCATCCCGTGGACGGCGTGGTGCTGATGGGCGGCTGCGACAAGACCACGCCGGCGCTGCTCTTGGGCGCGACCTCGATGAACATTCCCGCGATCTATCTGCCCGCGGGTCCGATGCTGCGCGGCAATTGGAAGGGCAAGACGCTCGGCTCGGGCTCCGACGGTTGGAAATACTGGGACGAGCGGCGCGCCGGCAAGATCTCCGACAAGGACTGGCTCGATATCGAAGCCGGCATCGCGCGGAGCTACGGCACCTGCATGACCATGGGCACCGCCTCGACCATGACCGCGATTGCCGAGGCGATCGGCATGACGCTGCCCGGCGCCTCCTCGATTCCGGCCGCCGACGCCAACCACATCCGCATGGCGTCGGAATGCGGCCGGCGCATCGTCGAGATGGTGTGGGAGGATTTGACGCCGAAGACGATCCAGACCCGCAAGGCGTTCGAGAACGCGATTGCGGTCGCCATGGCGATGGGCTGCTCGACCAACGCGATCATCCATCTGATCGCGCAGGCCCGCCGCGCCGGCCTCGACATCGGCCTCGACGATTTCGAGAAGGCGAGCCGCAAGGTGCCCGTGATCGCCAACGTCCGACCGAGCGGCGATGCCTATCTGATGGAAGACTTCTTCTATGCCGGCGGCCTGCCGGCGCTGATGAGCCAGATCAAGCCGCATCTGCATCTCGACTGCATCACCGTCACCGGCCAGACGGTCGGCGAAAACATCGAAGGCGCCGAAGTGCACAATGCCGATGTCATCCGCGGCGTCGATAACCCCATCTACAAGGAAGGCGCGCTCGCCGTGCTCAAGGGCAATCTCGCGCCCGATGGCTGCGTCATCAAGCCGAGTGCCTGTGCGCCGCGCTTCCTCAAGCACACCGGGCCTGCGCTGGTGTTCGACGACTATCCGTCGATGAAGAAGGCGGTCGACGATCCCAACCTCGATGTCACCGAGGATCACATCCTCATCCTGCGCAATGCAGGGCCGCAGGGCGGGCCGGGCATGCCGGAGTGGGGCATGCTGCCGATCCCGACCAAGCTCGTGAAGCAGGGCGTGCGCGACATGGTGCGGATCTCGGACGCGCGCATGAGCGGCACCAGCTATGGCGCCTGCATTTTGCACGTTGCGCCCGAATCCTATGTCGGCGGCCCGCTGGCGCTGGTGCGGAATGGCGACCGCATCACGCTCGACGTCGCCGCGCGCACTATCAACCTCGATGTGTCCGAAGCCGAGCTCGAAAAGCGTCGCGCCGCCTGGAAGCAGCCCGAGCGCCGCTTCGAGCGCGGCTATGGCTGGATGTTCACCAAACACATCAAGCAGGCCAATGACGGCTGCGACTTCGACTTCCTGGAGACCGATTTCGGCGCGCCGATCGGCGAGCCGTCGATTTACTGACCGTCGTTCCGGGGCACGCGTAGCGCGAACCCGGAACCCATTTCACCGCGTTGCGTGCGGCCCGATGGATTCCGGGCTCGCCGCTGCGCGGCGCCCCGGAATGACAAGAGGATACACATGACAAAACTCACCGAAGCCACCCGCACAAAACTCAAATCCGTCTCCACCGCCACCGTCGCCACCGCGCTGTTCAAGCGCGGGCTGCGCATCCAGATGATCCAGGACGTGCACCCGCTCGGCGCCGACCAGCCGACCATGGTCGGCGAGGCCTTCACGCTGCGCTACATGCCGGCGCGCGAGGATCTCAACACCATCGACGTCTTCAAGGACCGCTCCCACCCGCAGCGCAAGGCGATCGAGGATTGTCCGCCCGGCAGCGTGCTGGTGATGGACAGCCGCAAGGACGCGCGCGCGGCCTCGGCCGGTGCGATCCTGGTGACGCGATTGATGAAGCGCGGCGTCGCCGGCGTCGTCACCGACGGCGGCTTTCGCGATTCCGCCGAGATCGCCAAGCTCGGCATCCCCGCCTATCACCATCGCCCCTCGGCGCCGACGAATCTCACGCTGCACCAGGCGATCGAGATCAACGTACCGATCGGTTGTGGCGATGCGCCGGTATTTCCGGGCGACGTCATTCTCGGCGACAGCGACGGCGTCATCGTGATCCCCGCGCATCTCGCCGACGAGATCGCGAACGAAACCTTTGAGATGACGGCGTTCGAGGATTTCGTCACCGAGGAAGTCGGCAACGGCCGCGGCATTTTTGGGCTCTATCCCGCCACCGATCCGCAGACGCTCACCGACTTCGCGGAATGGCGGAAGAAGAACGGCCGCTAGGTCGAAGCTAAGTCACGTCAAGAAACGAGCCGGCGCATCAAGCGCCGGCCTTTTATCGAGCAGGGAGGATACTTATGAATCTCACGCGACGTAGTCTCATGGCCGGCGCCGGTGCGGCGGCGGCGTCCGCACTTCTCGCCCGCACCGCCGGTGCCCAGTCGTTTCCGTTCACGCCCAACCAGCGCTACCCCGATCCCGCCGTCCAGATCCTCGATCCGAGCTTTGGAAAATACCGGCTCTATTCCTCAACGGTCGAGCAGGTCGCGACTGGCATGCGCTGGGCCGAAGGCCCCGCTTATTTCCCCGAGGGCGGTTATCTCCTGTTCTCGGACATTCCCAACAACCGGATCATGAAGTTCGACGAGAAGACCGGGCAGACCAGCGTGTTCCGCGCCAACGCCAATTACGCTAACGGCAATGCGCGCGACCGCCAGGGCCGCCTCGTCACTTGCGAGCACTCCGTCACCCGCCGCATCACCCGCACCGAGAAGGACGGCAAAATCACGGTTCTCGCCGACAAGTTCGAGGGCAAGCGGCTGAACGCGCCGAACGACATCGTGGTGAAGTCCGACGACAGCATCTGGTTCACCGATCCCTTGTTCGGCATCAACGGCGAGTGGGAAGGCAACAAGGAGAAGTCCGAGCAGGCCACCACCAACGTCTATCGCATCGCCAAGGACGGCAAGATCAGCGCCGTCCTCACCGACCTCGTCAATCCCAACGGCCTCGCCTTCTCGCCGGACGAGAAGAAGCTCTACATCGTCGAATGGAAGGGCACGCCCAACCGCAGCATCTGGAGCTACAATGTCGGCGACGACGGCAGCTTGAGCGGCAAGACCAAGCTGATCGATGCCGCCGACCAGGCCTCGCTCGATGGTTTTCGCGTCGATCGCGACGGCAATCTCTGGTGCGGCTGGGGCTCCAACGGCGCGCTGCAATCCGAACCCACCGACATCGGCGGCCGCAAGGTCTTTCAGCTCAGGGGCAAGTCGGAAGATCTCGACGGCGTGATGGTGTTCAACGCGGACGGCAAGCCGCTCGCCTTCATCAAGCTGCCCGAACGTTGCGCCAACCTCTGCTTCGGCGGCCCGAAGAACAACCGGCTTTATATGGCGAGCAGCCACTCGGTGTATGCGCTGTACGTCGAGGCGCATGGGGCGGTGTGAGGCAGAGCTGACCAGCTAAGCTGCCGTAGGGTGGGCAAAGCGAAGCGTGCCCACCGCTCTCGTCGCAATTGCTGAAAAATGGTGGGCACGGCGCGATGCGCCTTTGCCCACCCTACAGAGCTGCCGAATTCCTTCGCCTCTCCCCGCGTGCGGGGAGAGGCCCGTAGCCCGGATGGAGCACAGCGCAATCCGGGGCGGTCTTGCCGTCTGCACGAATCCCGGATTTCGCTGCGCTCCATCCGGGCTACAAGGTCACGCCTCCGGCATCCCCGCTGCCCAAAGCGCGAACGCATAGACGATCGCGACTTCGTCCAGCCGGTCGAACCGCCCCGATGCGCCGCCGTGGCCGGCACCCATGTTGGTGCGGAGCAACACCGGGCCGCCGCCGCTCATGGTCGCGCGCAGGCGCGCGATCCATTTGGCCGGCTCCCAATAGGTCACGCGCGGATCGGTCAAGCCGCCCATCGCGAGGATCGCCGGATAGTCCTTCGCCGCGACATTGTCGTACGGGGAGTAGGACAGGATGGTGCGAAAATCCTTTTCGCTCTCGATCGGGTTGCCCCATTCGGGCCATTCCGGCGGCGTCAGCGGCAGCGTGTCGTCAAGCATGGTGTTGAGCACGTCGACGAACGGCACTTCGGCGACGATGCCTGCGAACAATTCGCCGGCGCGGTTCGCGACGGCGCCCATCAGCATGCCGCCGGCCGAGCCGCCATGGCCGACGATGCGTTTTGCGCTGGTGTATTTCGCATCGATCAGCGCCCGCGCGCTGGCCGCAAAATCGTCAAAGCTGTTCGTCTTTTTCTCGCGCTTGCCGTCGAGATACCAGCCCCAGCCCTTGTCGGCGCCGCCGCGGATATGGGCGATGGCGTAAACAAAACCGCGGTCGACCAGCGAGAGGCGGTTGGCGTTGAAGGAGGCCGGCATCGCCATGCCGTAGGAGCCGTAGCCGTAGAGCAGCAGCGGCGCCGAGCCATCGAGCTTCAGCCCGAGGCGATAGAGGATCGACACCGGCACCTCGGCGCCGTCATGCGCCTTGGCCATGATGCGCGTCGTGACATAGTCGGCCGCATCGTGACCGGACGGAATCTCCTGGCGCTTGCGCAAGGTCCGCGTGCGCTTGACCATGTCGTAATCGTAGACTTCCGACGGCGTCGTCATCGACGAATAGGCGAAGCGCAAGTTCGTGGTGTCGAATTCGTAGGAGCCCATCGTGTCGAGCGAATAGGCCGCCTCGTCGAAGGCGATGGCGTGCTCGTCCCTGGTCGCGAGATCGCGGATCACGACCGACGGCAGCGCATTGGCGCGCTCCAGCCGCACCAGATGGCCGGCATAGAGATCGAGGTCGATGATGTAGACGCCGGGACGATACGGGATCAGGTCGCGCCAGTTCTTGCGCTCGGGTGCGCCAAGCGGCGCGGTGACGATCTTGAAATCGATGGCGTCATCGGCATTGGTGAGGATGAAGAGCTCGTCGCCGCGGTCGGCCAGCGAATATTGCACGCCGTCCTCGCGCGCCGCGACCAGGCGCGGCGGCGCTTCGGGGTGGGCGAGATCGATCAGCCGCTGCTCCGAGGTCTCGTGATCGCCGCCCGCGATCACGCAGAAGCGGCCGCTGGTGCTCTCATGCAGATGGGTGAACCAGCCGGAATCCTGCTCCTCGTAGACGAGCGAGTCGTCGGCCTGCCTGGTGCCGAGCCTGTGCAGCCACACCTGCATCGGGCGATGGTTGTCGTCGAGCTTCACATAGAAGAAGCTCTTGCAGTCCTTGCTCCAGACGATGCCGCCGTCGGTCTCCTCGACCAAATCGTCAAGATCCTTGCCCGTGGCCCAGTCGCGGACGCGGATGGAGAAATATTCCGAGCCCTTGGTGTCGGCGCTCCAGGCTTGCAGCTTGTGATCGTTCGAGTGGCGGCTGCCGCCGAACTTGAAGTATTTGTGGTCTTTGGCGAGCGCGTCGCCGTCGAGCACGATCTGGCCCTCGCCGCCGTCGCGCGGCATGCGGCCGAACAATTCGTGCTGCCCACCCTCGCGAAACCTCCGGAAATAGGCGAACGGTCCGTCGGGCGAGGGCACGCTGGAATCGTCCTCCTTGATCCGCCCGCGCATCTCGCGCACCAGCGTCTTCTGAAGCGACGAGGTGTGGCCGAGCAGGCTCTCGGTGTAGCCGTTCTCTTCATCGAGATATTTGCGGATGTCGGGATCGAGCACGGCGGGATCGCGCAGCACCTCCTGCCATTTCTCGTCCTTCAGCCAGGCATAGTCGTCGGCCACGGTGATCCCGTGCCGCGTGAAGGAATGCGGCCGGCGCGGGGCGACGGGGGGCTGGGAAGGTGTCTTGGCTTGTGTCACTCGGTCCTCATCATCTCGTACTCGCGCTGCGTTCCCTCTTTACCTCTCCCCGTAAGAACGGGGAGAGGGAGAAGAAAGGCGCGCCGCATCGCTCGCCGTATTCCACCTTATATCGTCCCGATTCCGCGAATTGCCAGCGCCGCTGCGCCAAGGACTGCGCCAAGTCGCCGGGTTGTTGATCGCCCCCTTGTATGCTTTAGGGGCGATACCCCCCGCCGCCGGTCCAGCCTGATGCTGTTCAATTCCTACCCGTTCATCCTGCTGTTCCTGCCGGCCGTGCTGGCCGGCTATTTCTGGCTCGGGCGGCGCAGCAATCTGGCGCCGGTGATCTGGCTGGCGCTGGCCTCGCTCGCCTTCTACGCCTTCGGCAGCTGGCAGTTCGTGGGCCTGCTGCTGGTCTCGATCGCCTTCAACTACGGCGTCGGCTATCTCCTGATCGCGGCGAAGCTCGCCCCAATGCAACGAAAGGCGGCGCTCGCGCTCGGCGTCGTCGGCGACCTCCTGGTGCTCGGCATCTTCAAATATGCCGGCTTCGTCGCCGAGAACATCAATGCGCTGGCCGGTACGCATGTTGCGGTCCACATCCTGCTGCCGGTCGGCATCTCCTTCTACACCTTCACCCAGATCGCGTTCCTGGTGGATGCGTATCGTGGCCAGGTCGCGCGTTACGCCTTGCCGCACTACGCGCTGTTCGTGACCTACTTTCCGCACCTGATCGCGGGGCCGATCCTCCACCACAAGGACATGATCCCGCAATTCGAGCGGAAGGAGACCAAGTATCCGGACGCACACCTGATCCTGTGCGGAATCGTCATCTTCGCGATCGGCCTGTTCAAGAAGACCTGCCTTGCCGATGGCATCCAGCCCCTGGTGGCGCTCGCCTTCGAGGCGCGCTCGCCGAGCTTTGATCAGGCCTGGTGTGGTGCGCTCGCCTACACGTTCCAGCTCTATTTCGACTTCTCCGGCTATTCCGACATGGCGATCGGGATATCGCTGATGTTCGGCATCTTCCTGCCCGTGAATTTCAACTCACCCTACAAGGCCACCAGCATCGTCGAGTTCTGGCGCCGCTGGCACATGACCTTGTCGCAGTTCCTGCGCGACTATCTCTACATCTCGCTCGGCGGCAATCGCCGCGGCCGCGTGCTGCGCTACGTCAATCTGATGATCACGATGCTGCTCGGCGGGCTCTGGCACGGCGCGGCCTGGACTTTTGTCGCCTGGGGCGCGCTGCATGGCGCTTATCTCTGCGTCAATCATGCCTTCAACGCGCTGGTGCCCAACGTCCCGACGTTGCTCGTGCGTCCGGTCCGCATCGTCGGAGCCGTGCTGACGTTCCTCGCCGTCGTCGTGGCTTGGGTTTTTTTTCGCGCCGAGAGCGTTACTTGGGCGCTGCGTGTCCTCCACGCGATGGCCGATCCGTCGAATATCGTCCTCGGCCGCGAGGAGATCGCCGCATTGGTTCTGGTGTCGATCTACGCCGCGCTGGTGTGGATGTCGCCGAACACGCAAGCGATCATGGGATACGATCACGACAATCGCAGGGTCGGCGAGGCCCTGCCGGCAGGACGGATGCGACCGCTGTTCCTTTACGGCGCGGCGCTGGTGCTCGCTCTCGGGATTCTCGGCATCCAGAGCCACAGCGAATTCATCTATTTCCGGTTCTGATGCGAGGCAATTTCATACATCTGAGACGTCTTCTGCTCGCCAGCATCGCCTGCGTGCTGGGCGCGGCGGTACTCACCTATCTCGTCGATCCCTTGCAACTGTTTCGCCCGTCGCGACTGGCCTTCTATTCCGACGACACGCGCGTGCAGAATGCCGGGCTGATCCGCAGCCAGTCGTTCGACACCGCCTTCATGGGCACCTCGCTCGCGATCCGTTTCCGCCAGAGCGACATCGATCGCGCGCTCGGCGTCCACTCGCTCAAGCTGGCGATGACCGGGTCCAATTCGCGCCAGCAGGGCTTTGTGCTGGAGCGGGCGATCGAGCGCGGCGCCCGGCGCGTGATCTGGGCGATGGACGATTTCATCTTTGTCGATGCGGCGGATATCGAGGCCGATCCCTTTCTGTCCGTCGATCTCTATCGCCAGACAACGAAGGGCATCGCGTCCTATCTGTTCAGCGCCGCGATGGCGAAGGAATCCTTGTTCGTGCTGCTGCGGTCGATCCCGCCGCTGCAGCAGAAGCTGACCCAGGCGGCGCCGTTTCTCCCCGTCAAGTTCGCGCTGTCCGACGTCGACGACATCTACGCGCTGCCGCGCGATTTCGACGTCGCGCGTGACTACAATGCGAAGAAGACGCTTGCCTCGTTCGCTTACATCACGAGCCCCGTGCGCAGCCGCTTCCTTGGCGAAGGCTATGGCTACGACGCCATGCTCCGGCATTTCGAACGCGACGCCGTCGGCTTGATCACGCGTCATCCGGACGTGACCTTCGACATCTACTTGCCGCCCTATTCGATCCTGCAGTTCGTGGCGATGCGTGATGCCTCGCCTGCGACGCTGAAGATCGTCACCGACCTCACCGCGCGCATCGCCGAGCGGCTGACGCAGCTTCCGAATGTGCGTCTGTACGATTTCCGCGCGATCAGGGCGGTGACGCACGATCTCGATAACTACAGCGACGTCATCCACCATTCGCCGGCGGTCGATGCGAAGGTGCTGAATTGGCTGGCGCGTGGAGAGTATCGCGTCGATCCTGAGGCGCCGCTCGCGTCGCTGGATGCGCTGAAAGCTCAGGTCGAGGCCTATCGCGTGGAGCGCTGACCTTTCCCCCTCTCCCCCTGTGGGCCTGTTGCGTTATCGGCTTTTGAGGCTGAAGACGTCAGGAGAGAAGGCCTTGGTCCTGGCAATGCCTGCGAAGATCTGTAGTTGTTGCCCTCAGCGGGCAGCTCACGCGGCGATCGTGGCCCACCGCCTCATGTTGAAGGCGATTGAGGCGAGCAGAACTTGCCCGGTCGCCTTGATCAGACCGACGTAGCGGATGCAGGTCAGCCGCATGCGGCGTTTGAGAGTAGCGAAGGTGGTCTCGACCTGGGCTCGGCGGCGCGCGATGAGGAGGTTGTAGCGTTTGAGCCTCGGCGGCAACTCCGGGTGATGCCGGTTGGGCCGACGAGCAATGCGGGGTTTCTTGCCCTCCGCCTTCAGCCGGGCCCGTCGGGCATGGGTGTCGTAAGCCGCATCGGCCCACACCGCAGCTTCATCGCCGCGGATCAAAGCGTCCGCCGGTGTCGTGTCGTTGATGTTGGCCGGTGTGGTCAGTACCGTGCGGATCAAGCCGGATCCTTCGTCGACACCGACATGGGCCTTGTAACCGAACGTCGTGCCGCTCTTGCCTTGCCGCTTGGTGAAGCGGGCGTCGGGATCGTTTGAGGGGCGATCCTCCTTCGGAGGAGCCGACACCGCCTGGATCAAGGTCGCATCCAGCATCGTGCCGCGCTTGAGGATGACGCCGGCATTCTCAAGCTGACGATCCAGCTCACCAAACAGCTTCTCCAGCAGGCCTTGTTCGACAAGCTGGTTCCGAAAGCGGTTCAGGACCGTATGGTCGGGCGTCGCATCCTCAAGGCTCAAACCGACGAAGCGCTTGAACGACAACCGGTCGCCCAGCGCTTCCTCGAGTTCGCGCTCCGAAAGACCATACAGCGACTGCAACAGCACAGCACGAAACAGCACCAGCACCGGATAGCCTGGTCGACCGGGGCTCCCTTCATCCCGCAAATGGCCGATCAGCTTCTCGAACCGGTACCACTTGACCAGGCCAGCCAGCCGATCCAGCGCCGCATTGGCGCCGGCCCCCTTCGGCATCAGCGCTTCCACAAAGCTCGGCTGTCCCGTCCGCTTGACCGCCATCGCTACCCTCCAAGGCTTTGCCCTAGGGAATCACAATTGACGAATTACGCAACAGGCCCCCTGTGGGAGAGGGTGGCTCGCCGCGTAGCGGCGAGACGGGTGAGGGGTATCTATCCGCGAGTCCATCTCGCAATTGAGTTCGCCGAGACAACCCCTCATCCGGCGCCATAGCCGAAGCTTCGCTTCGGCGTTCCTAAGAACGGCGGCCGAAGGCCGCCTACGCCACCTTCTCCCACAAGGGGAGAAGGAAGAAAGCGCGTCTAGACCGCCACCTGCTCGCCGAGATACGCGACCGCGGCTTCCAGCCCGCCCTTGCCGTGCGGGATCTTCAGCGCATTCAGCCCGATCTCGACCACCCCCAACGTGCCGAGCAGCATCGGCGCATTAACGTGGCCCATATGGGCGATGCGGAAGGCTTGTCCGGAGAGATCGCCGATGCCGGTGCCGAGCACGACGCCGCACTTGTCTTTGCAATAGCGCTGCAGCAGCGCCGGATCGTGGCCATTGCTCATGGTCACCGTGGTCACGGTGTTGGAGCGCTCGCTCGCCTCCGCGACGTTGAAGCCGAGCACCTGGCCTTCCGACCAGGCGGAGACGGCGCGGCGCGCGGCTTCGCCGAGCAGGCTGTGGCGGCGGAACGCGTTTTCGAGCCCTTCCTCGTGCAGCAGGTCGATCGCCTTGCGCAGCGCGAACAACAGATGCACCGGCGCGGTGCCGGCATATTTGCGATAATTCTCGCTGCCCTCGCGCTCGCTCCAGCTCCAATAGGGCGTCGACATGTTGGCCTTCTTCTGCACCTCGAGTGCGCGCGCGTTCGCCGCGACGAAGCCGAGGCCGGGCGGCGTCATCAGGCCCTTCTGCGAGCCGGACATCGCGACGTCGATGCCCCATTTGTCCATTTCGAACGGCATGCAGCCGAGCGAGGCGACAGTGTCCACCATGTACAGCGCGGGATGGCCGCTGGCCTTGATCGCCTTGCCGATCGCCTCGATGTCGTTCTGCACGCCCGATGCCGTGTCGACCTGGACGACGACGACGGCCTTGATGGTGTGCTCCTTGTCGCGGCGCAGGCGCTCTTCGACCTCGTGCGGCCGCACCGCGCGGCGCCAGTCGCCCTTGAGCACCTCGACCTCGGCGCCCATCAGGGCGGCGGCGTTGCCCCAGCCGATCGCGAAGCGCCCGCTCTCCAGCACCAGCACCTTGTCGCCGCGCGACAGCACGTTGCTCAGCGCGGCTTCCCAGGCGCCATGGCCGTTGGCGATGTAGATGTAGGACTTGCCCTTGGTCGCGAACAGCTTCGAGATGTCTGCGAGAAGTGTATCGGTCAGCTCGTGCATCTCTTTGGAGTAGATGTCGATCGCCGGACGATGCATCGCCTGCAGCACCTCGTCGGGCATCGTGGTGGGCCCGGGGATGGCCAGAAATTCCCGGCCCGCGCGAACGGTCATTGCTGTTGGTCCTTGTTGCTTGAGAACAGGCTGGTGGGTCGCTGACTCACGTTCTACGCGCCGTGGAAGCCCAAGAAAAGCACGCAAAACGCAGGTCTGGGGTGGTTTTTGTTTCGAGCATGGTCTTGTCGGAAAACCGCCTCACACTTTTCAGGACCATGCACTCATCTCTTGGTCTCGCGGCAGCCGGCGGCTTCGGCCTCTTCCACCGAGCAGAACCAGCGGGTGCCCTTGCTGATCTTCATCTTGATCTGGGTGTACCAGCGGCTGGTCGGCTGGTGATAGATGCACTCGCCGGCGGTGTTGACGTTGCCCTTGATGGTGCAGTCCGGCGAGGGCGCGACCGGCCCGGAGGCCGAGGCGAGCAGCACCGCATGCGCGCCCTCGGGCGGCTTGGTGGCGCCCAGGATCGTGGTTTTCTTGTTGCGGACGCGCCAGTCCCACGGCGCGATGAAGGCGCCCTGCCACATGCCGGCTTTGGCCTCGCGCGCGGCGGCCTCATCGGGTTCGTAGTCGTGAGAGACGCGGGTGTAGGCGAGTGCCCAGCCGCTGCGCACCAGCCATTTCTGGATGTCCTCGCCGCCGACCTCGCAGCGCGCCACGGTGCGGCCGCGCCGGTCGATCGCGCGGGCGTGGCAGACCCAGCTCTTGCCTTCGGTGTATTTGGCGAGCTCGTCGCGCGCCGCGATGCCGCAGGTCCAGCGTTCGGTTTTTGTATTGAGGCAGAGCTGGTCGACCGCGGGCGCGTCGATGCCGCCAAGCCGGACCCGCGTGTTCCCGATCAGGACGGAATCGCCGGAGCGGACCTTTGCGGTGCCGGTGATGTCGGCGGCCTGGGCCAGCGAGGGGATGGCGAGCAAAGACAGCGCAATCAGGAATTTTCGCAACATGCCGGTCCGCGTGTGAGGAAAATCTCGATAGACGTCGCAATTGTGGTCGGCTTTTGGCCGCCCGGCCAGCGCCTGCCCAACGATTGAGCTTTCAACTTCCCGTCATTGCACGACGGTCTCGTAGGGTGGGCAAAACGAAGCGTGCCCACCATGTCCAGCGCGGTGGCGGATGGTGGGCACGGCGCGCGAAGAGCGCGCCTTTGCCCACCCTACGAGACCTACCCCCGCCCCGCCATCGCCCGCTTCGCCACGGCCAGCCCCATCAGCACGAAGGCCGACGTCACCTCGGGACCACCGACCAGAATCCGCGTCGGCGTCTTCATCTTGTTCCATTCATAGGCGCGGAACGGGCCGCGGCGACCGCCTTCGCCGAGGCTCGCGACGATCACGTTCAGCGCCGGCGCGAAGGCGCGCGGGTCGGCGCCGAGATGGCCGAGCGCGATCAGCGCCAGCGCCGCGTCGAACACGTTCATCTCCGCGGCCATCAGCTCGCCCTTGACGTAGGAGAGCACGCGATGGCGGATGAAATCGAAATCGCCGTCGGGGTCGATCGCGGCCTGTGCTGCCAGCGGCAGTGCGAGGAAGGCCGCATAGCAGCGGCCGAAATAGGCGCTGTAGAGCTCGGGCAGATAATAGATGTGCGAGCGCGGATTGGCGAAGGCGCCGTTGGCGGCGAGCCGCTTCTGGAAGCCGATGATGCGATGCACGGTCGCCAGCCGCGCCGGCGTCTCCAAAATCTTCCAGCGCGCGAGGTTGCGAAAGCTGACCTCGAGAATGTCGAGATTGAGCGTCGGATCGAGATCGTTGCCGTAGGGCCGCTCGCCTTTGAGGTTATCGATCCAGGTCGCGACGCCGCCCTCGTAGTCGATGTTGTCGTTGAGCGGCACGGTCACGCGCGGTTCGTTGACGCCGGCGAGCACCTGATAGCCCGAATAGAAGTCCAGCAGCGGCTGGTCGATGATCGGATCGGTGCAGCCGGCTTGCGTCGCTGCCGAGATCGAGCACGCCGTGGTGTCGCAATCCGGCACGTAGACGCCGAAGCCGAGGTCCTGCTTGATCTGGGCGAAGAAGCGGGAGAAGCGCGGATGCGGCGCCGGCGCGAGCGCGGTGATGACGTTGAAGCGTGTGCCGTCGATACCCTCGACCTCTTCGCGGCTGATGTTGACGCAGAAATCGACCATGTCGGCGATCGCACGCTCGGCTGCAATCTTGTCGGCCGGCGAAGCGAGCCCGGTCTCGACATAGCTCAGCAGCGCCTCGATGAAGAACGCGTCGTAATAGGCCGAGCGGTGTCGGATCTGCACCGGCTCCCACATCGGCTCGGCAATGCCGCTCCAGGGCGGATTGACGACGGCTGCTGCCTGTGAACGCGCGATGAAGACGCGGGCGAGGTTGAACAGCAGCGAGGAGTTCTTGTAGCCGCGCGCGTTCAGCCCCGTCAGCGCCATGGTCAGCTCGCGCCCGCGGACATCGGGGTCGCCGATCAGGTTGAAGGCGGCATAGGTCGGCAGGAAGCCGTTCTTGCGGTACGAGCCGAGCAGATGCTGCGCGCAGTCGCGGATCACGCCGTCGATCTGCGCTTGTTGCGGCGCTAGGCCCGTGAATATCGCCGGCGGCGGCTTTGGATGGTCGAGCGCGATGCTGTCGACGAGATCGGCGACGGGCTGGCCGATCGCCGCCCAGTCGGGCTCGGCGTCGTCGCGTGCCCGCACCAGTGCCGTGCGAAGCCGGGTCAGCTTCGCCTCGTCGCGCAACTCGGGCAGCCCGGCGCGACCGAGCAGGATCCGCAATGCGGGATTGCCGAGCGCGGTCTTGTAGAACTTGGCCAGATGCGGATCGCCGCTGGCTGGGCCCGACAATACGGGATCGCAGACGTCATAAAGCGACGGGCCGTCTTTTCGCGCCGTCAGCGCCCGGCAGGCAGCGCCGGCAAAATAATGAAAGCTCATGAAATACCTGGTCGCGGGGTCTTGGCCAGGGGCCGGCCGGCACGCTCCCATCTGCGCGCCACCCCCTGCAAGTCTTTGAAAAAGCTACCCGGATTCGCGGGAAATTCAAATGTGATGGCGGTCACGGAAAAATCCGGCACGGGAGCTGCATGATTAAGGCCGTTACAAGGGGCTCGCGACGAAAAGACGTGCAAATTCTGCTCGGAGGATTAACCAATATCTTCAGTCACTTAGCTCAAATTTTGGGCGATCTATTGCCGGGGAGGAGATATCCGGTTAAGGCTTTGTTTGGTGCGGCGCCGCAAATTGCGCGCAGTTCGGGGGCACATCCCCGGCCAATCCCTCAAACCTGAAGCCACCATCGCGCTACTCAAACATTGTGCGCGCGCTTGGCTGGTCTTTGGCACAGGAACGAACCGAGATGAATGTAAGGCAGCTCGAGCTTTCCAGACGCACGATCGCGGTGGCCGCAGCCCTCATCGGCACGGTGTCGCTCGTGATCGGCGCCCATGCTGCCCTCAACATGCGCGCGATCGATGCCGCCAAGGCCGTGGCGACCGACGAGGTCACCGGCTCGATCGGCCAGTCGTCCCGCCTCGCCCTCGTCATCGGCAATGGACATTATCCCGACGCCAGCGCGCCGCTGACGCAGTCGATCAACGACGCCCGCGCGCTGTCCTCGTCGCTCCGTAAGAACGGCTTTGACGTCGATATGGTGGAAGACGCGACCAAGGACGACATGGTCCGCGCCGTCAACCGCCTGAAGTCCCGGATCAAGCGCGACACCGTCGTCATGCTGTTCTTCGGCGGCTACGGCGTGCAGGCCGGCCGCGAGAGCTACATGCTGCCGGTCGATGCGGTGATCTGGAAGGAAAGCGACGTCCGCCGCCAGGGCGTGTCCATCGACGGCGTGCTCGACATGATGAAGGAGCAGGGCGCCAAGGCCAAGCTCGTCGTCGTCGACGCCTCCCGCCGTAACCCCTACGAGCGCCGCTTCCGCTCCTACAGCCATGGTCTTGCACCGATCAGCGCGACGGACAACGCGTTGATCCTTTCCTCGGCTTCGCCCGGCAAGGTCGTCGACGACGGCAAGGGCGAGTACAGCGTGCTGGTCGGCGAGTTCCTCACCAACCTCAATGCGCAGGGCAGCGCCGAAAGCGTCTTCAACAAGACCCGCGTCGCCATCTCCCGCGCCTCCGAAGGCGACCAGGTCCCGACCATCTCCTCCTCGCTGCTCGAGGACGTCCATTTCGGCGAAGCAGCCGGCGGCTAGCCGCAAATTGTAGGGTGGGCAAAAGCGCAAAGCGCCGTGCCCACCATCTTTTCGAGATTTCAATAGAAGACGTGGGCACGCTTCCGCCTTCGCTCGCCGAGCTACGGCGGACAAGTCGCTTTGCCCACCCTACGGTCTGCGTGTGTAACGCACCACTGCCCCCACATCGTCATTGCGAGCGAAGCGAAGCAATCCAGGGTCTCTCCGCGGAAAGATTCTGGATTGCTTCGCTTCGCTCGCAATGACGGTTGAGGCGAGCCCTACTTCGCGGCTTCCGTGGCCATCACCGGGCGCACCGGATCGCCTTCGCGCAGGATCGCGCCGGCGCGGGCGACGACGATATCGCCTTCGTTGAGGCCGTCGCGAACCTCGATATTGCCGCCCGACATCAGCCCGATCTCAACCCGCTTGGTCTCGACGCGGTTGCGGCGGATCACCTGCACCACGGTGCCGGCGGTGGAATACTGCACCGAGGTCAGCGGCACCGCGACGTTGCAGCTCTGCCCGGTCTTGATCAGCGCGCGCCCGCTCGCGTTCAGCAGCAGCCGCTTCTGCGAGGAGATGCCGATATAGACCATTCCCTGCTGGATGTTCGGCTCGACGGTCGGTCCGATGCGGCGCACCTTGCCGTCGAGATCGCCCGCGCCGGCAATGCGCACCGTCGCCTGCTGGCCGACCGCGAGCTTCCGAATATCGGTGGTCGCGACCAGGCCGACCAGATCATATTCGCTGCGCGCCACGATCGTGAACAGCGCCTCGCCCTTGGCCGAGGCGAGGTTGCCGATCTGCGCGGTCGACGTCGCGATCACGCCCGCCACGGGGGCGGTGACCTGAAGCGTGCCGCCTTCGGGCAGCGCCAGCCGCGCCAGCACCTGGCCGGCCGTGGTGGTGTCGCCGGCTTCCGCCAGCACGTCCGTGACCTTCAGGCCGGGACGTTCCGGCCGCACGGAGGTCTCCTCGCGCGCGATGATCGTGCCGGTGGCCTCGACGATGTCGGAGAAGCAGGATTTTGCGACCTTCAGCACTGTGACCGCGGGCCCCTTGGGCGCGTCGTCATCGGCGGCGCGCGCGGGCTGGGCGGACAGCAGAACCAGTCCGGCGAGAGCAACGAGTTTTTTAGGAAAGGAACGCGCAGGCAATGAACGCATCGGTCATTCCGGTTGGGGCCTTGACGGCCTCATCGTTAGCAGAAGCAACCGCGGCGGACCATGGGCCGGCCGGATGAGAATGCCGCAGCGCAGGCGGCGCGATGCCGCTTGTTGGATTAGTCGTGGCAAGGACGAAGAGGTTCGCCGTCTCTTACCCTCCCCTGGAGGGGGAGGGTCGATCGCGCGCAGCGCGAGCGGGGTGGGGTGATCTCTCCACTCGGGCAGTGTGCGAGGCGGAGAGGCCGTCACCCCACCCCGCTACGCATTTCGCTTCGCTCAATGCCTAGCGACCCACGAGCGAGCTACGCTCGTCTCGGACCCCTCCAGGGGAGGGTAGGAAAGTAGCCTCACTGCAGCGTCAAGAACTCCACCCAGTTCGGCTTCTTGCCGGTGGGATAGGATTTCAGCTTGGCGAGCGCGCCGCTGCTCTGGTCGATCGCATAGACCGTCATGCTGTCGGAGAGCTCGCCGACTGCGGCGAGGTAACGCCCCGACGGATCGATGTGGAAGCCGCGCGGCTGCTTCTCCGTCGGCACGCTGCCGATCGTGGTCAGCTTGCCGCTTGTTGCGTCGACCTTGTAGCCGGCGAGCGTGTTGGTGGTGCGCTCGGAGGCGTAGAGGAAGCGGCCGTCCGGGGTGATGTGGATGTCCGCGGCCCAGGGCTTGCCAGTAAAGCCTTCCGGCAGCGCGGTGGTGCGCTGGATCTCGTCCCATGCGCCGCTCTTGGCCTCATAGCTGAACGCCGCGACGTCGCCGTTCAGCTCATGGACGAGATAGACGAACTTGCCGTTGGGATGAAACACGAAGTGCCGCGGTCCCGATTTCTCCGGCACCTTGGTCACCGGCGGATCGCTCGGCGCCAGCGTGCCCGCGACTGCATCGAACGCGAAGGTCAGCACCTGATCCGAACCGAGATTGGTCGCGAACACGAAGCGGTTGTCGGGCGAGGCCAGGAAGGCGTGCGCATTCAGCCCGGTCGGAATCACCTGCTTCGGCTCGCCGGCGACGCCGTTCGGGCTGAGCGGATTCAGCGCGACCCTGTTGCCGCCATAGGAGGCGCTGAACAGGAATTTGCCAGTGCTGTCGACGGCGATGTTCGCCATGCTGTCGGCAAGCGGACCATTGCCGAGAGGGCTGAGCTGGCCCGTCTTGGGATCGATCGCAAAGCTCACCGCGAGGAATGGTTGCGAGCGCACGCCGGCAATCAGCACGCGGTGGTCGGGTGTGATCGCGAGCGGTGTCGACGAGCCGGGCTTGTCGACGCCGGTGAAGGCGGCGGTCTGCACCGGTGTCATCTCGCCGCTCTCGGCCAGCTTGAACACGCTGATGTCGTTGCTGTCGGCGTTGCCGACATAGGCGAAGGTCTCGGCCATGCCGGGGCGGACTCCAGAAACGAGGGTGAGGAAGGCGAGGGTGGTGGCGATCGCAGCGCGTGGCGCGATGCGGCGTGTCGGTCTCGGCATGGGGCTCCTCCTTACAGCGTTACGGCCTTGTCGTTTTGTCCGGAGGATAGCGGGAGCCGTGCCGCCTTACCAAGTTCCGGTTGAAGATCGATCGATGCCGAAATTGTATCGGTCGCGCGGTGGCTACCGCACTGCGGCCGTCTGGCTGCGGGAGGGCAGATGCGGGCCGGACGCAGTGTTGGGTGCCCCGAGCAGGCCCCACACGGCCACCGCCAGCAGCGCGCAGGTCAAAATGGTCCAGGCGACCAATCGTTTCCGCATCAAGCCAAGTCCATCCGTTGTTTGAAACCCCGGGGCCCGCACATGATCGTGCACTGCAAACGGCGACGATCCTATGAACTCGTTCACAGGCACAACATCGCATCGGCATTGCGAACCAATGCCGCGGGAGTGCATTGACCCATATGCCGCGTGAAAATGACCTCGAAGGCAAGCCCGACATGGGCGGCAAGCATGGCGGCCAGAAAGGCCAGCCCAAGCCGCCGCCGCGCCCGCGCGAGGGTCCGCACGATGAGGACGTCGTGGCAAAGCGCCACACCGGCCAAACCGATCGCACGCTGCCGCCGACCAAACAAAAATAGCGCTGTATTTCGCGCCGGGAACATCAGCCTCGCCTTGCCGTTATGCTGATCCCGCAAGCGGACGAGGTCGAACCGGAGGCTGGCACGTGTTTTGGATCTATTGGAACACCGCTTGGTCGCTCATCATCAGCGGCATCATGTTCACCACCATCGTCACCCATCCCGACGCCGAGTTCGCCGAGATCCGGGCGGCAAAGCAGGCGAAGTGAGCCCGCGCGCCTGAGGCCCGATCTCCGGGGCTATGAACCGTTCGCGGGTAGCGATGGCTGCTCCGTCGGCGGCGTTGAAGACGGCTTTCGCGCCGCTCTGCTCGAGCGCTTCTTGACCGCGGGTGCCGGCAACGCCGCTTGAAGGGCTGCGTCAGCCGCTTGCTTGGCTTCGCGCGCCTCTCGAAGCCGCGCCATGTTCTTGCGAATCTCGATGGACTGCCTTTCGACGTCTGCCAGTGCAAGTGCTCCCTCTTCGGCGGCGAGGCGCCTGCGATTGGAGCGCGCGATGCTTTCGGGTGACAGCTCGGCGGATTTCCTGGCGCTCATGCTTCACTCCGTTGTGCAACCGGCAAAACCCGCTCGATCCGGGGATCGAACGGGCTGGCGCGCGACAATCGCGCGAACGCTTTCAACTCGGTCGATGTCTTTGGAAAAGGTGCCCGCGGGCGCATTCAACGAGGCACAGCGGCTGATCGAACGCCCCCGATATATGTCTCGTTCGATTTTCTGCAAGGACGGCAAGGCCGATTTGGCTCAGCCAGGCAGCTCCGGCGCCTCGATCGAGAGGCTTCACGCGATCCGGCCGACGTGCAGCCAAGGCTTTATCGATTGACAGGGCTGCACTGGAGTGGTCACGTGCCAGCGCGAAGTTGCATCGCTGTGACAAGCGCATCGACTTGTCCGAAGCTGGCGACGAATGTCGCAGCGCTATCCTCAAAATTCGCAATGAAGCTCCTGCGCAATTGGCTGCCATGCAGGGCGTGTCGCATTTGCAGCCCCAAGCGAGGAGGAGGATCGATTGCAGGTACTCGTCAGAGACAACAATATCGAGCAGGCACTCCGTGTTCTCAAGAAGAAGATGCAACGCGAGGGCGTCTTCCGCGAAATGAAACAGCGGCGTTCCTACGAAAAGCCCTCGGAGAGAAAGACTCGCGAGAAATCCGAGGCCGTTCGACGCGCCCGCAAGCTCGCGCGGAAGCAGGCAATCCGCGAAGGATTGCTGCCCGCGCCGCCGAAGAAGAAGCCTTTTGAGCGCAAGCCGCCCCTGCCGGATGTCAAGGCTCGGGTCCCTATAGCCTGAAGTCGATGCCTCGCAGCACGATGCCGGGCGGCGTGCCTTCGAACTCCGTCGCGCGATATTTGCTCGCCGCGCGTGCTTCGATGCGATCCCGCAGGCGAGTGAACTGGGCCTCACGTTGCTCGGGCCTGACCTGCGGGCTGGGCTCGAGGTAGTCCATCGCCGAGGTCGAGATTGCGCAAGGAATCTCCCTGGCACCGTCATGCATCGAGAACCGGACGATCATCCGATCGTATTCGTGGCCGATAAAGCGGCCGCTGGTCAATGTCATGGCTTACTCCGTCACCTGATTGCTGCTTGGCACGATGCCCCTCAAATCATCGCCGCCGATTCCCGGCTGGCCGGAACGTGGCGCACGTCGAGACTGCAGGCGGCCGTCGTTTGTCTCAGTCATCACCCGACAGCCGGACGAAATCGTCCAACAGCGCCGCCACCAGCGCGCGGTGGCGTGTGTCCTCGGCGGGCAGGCTCGCAGCATAGAGGTTGAGCAGATGGCGCGCCTTCACCGCCGCTTCCGGCCAGGACGTGGCGGGCACCGTCATCATACGGTTCTCGAGATCGGCCTCGCGCTCGCGCAGTTCCCTGACATTTGCCTCGACCTCCGCCAGCGCGCGGCGCAGGTCGGTCGCCTTCTGCGCGGCCATGCCCCGGTGCTTGTCGAGATCGACGGTGCGGTCAGTCATTCGCCACGCTCGCGTCTGCGGCCTGCGCGTTCGCAAGATCAACCGAGCCGATCGACAGCATCTCCAAGGTTCCGCGGGGGCCTTCGGCGGGCACGGTGATCATCGTGGCAACGCGGCGATAGGCCGCGAAGGTCAGGCCCTCGATCGCCTCCTCGTCAGTGACGACCTCATAGGCGCCGGCCGGCAACATGCGCTCGACGCCGCGGATGCGGAACGGATGCCTGAAGGTGACGGTTTCACGCCGCGAGCGGATGGTCATGCACGCCTGCCTTTCGCAAGTGAAGCCCCAACCGGTGCCGGCCGTCACGACCATGCGCGCTCGCCGCGGCAATAGCCAGTACTATCGTCGCCGGGCCGGCAAGCGACGATGTCACAGCAGCCATTGTTTCCGCAGCATTTTAACCCTCGCTATTGGCTCGGTGCGGGCGTAGGGTCGCTGCCATCACCGCACGTCTCAACGGCTTCGACCGGTGACTGAGGGGCACGTGTGCTCCCGCCGAAGGCTTCGCAGGAGCGTTCGATGGCGTGCGTTCGCTTCGCGGATCGGATCGTGCCGCCGGTGATGGTTCCGCGGTTTCTTCTGCTTCTCGTCGGCGCGGCCGCCATCTTCAATGGCTAGGGCAACAATTGTGCCGTATCTGGTCAGCGGGACCAACGAATACGGCAGCTCCAATCTCGGTCGCGGCAAGGCGACGTTCGCGCTGCGCCTCGCTCGAAAACTGCTGCGCGAAGGCTACATGGACGTCAGGGTCTGCACCCCTCGTGGACGGCTGCTGCAATCGGATGAGCTCGACGAGCTCGAACCAACGGAGAGCGACATGGCAAAGGGTCAGCAACGCGGTAATCGCGAAACCAAGAAGCCGAAGAAGGAAAAATCCAAGGTGATCGCGGCGGCGCCGAGCCGCAAGGAAGCCGCCTGGCAACCGGATTTCGGACCGGCGAAGAAGAAGTAGCGAGGCGTCGGCGAGGGATGGGGTGACTGGCCGCGCTAAGCCGCCACCGCCTGCGCCGACAACAGCTGCCTCAGCTTTGCCGCCGGCACGGCGGGGCTGAACAGCCAGCCCTGCATCTGGCTGCATCCGAGCTGCCGCAGCACCTCGCGCTGGGCTTCGGTCTCGACGCCTTCGGCCGTCGTCGCCATGTGGCGGGCGGCCGCCATGTGCACCACCGCCTGCACGATCGGAGAGGAATCCTCGGACCGGCCGATGTCGCTGATGAAGCTGCGGTCGATCTTGATCTTGTCGAACGGGAAGCGGTGCAGATAGCTCAGCGACGAATAGCCGGTGCCGAAATCGTCGAGCGCGATGCGCACGCCGAGCTCGCGGAATCGACATGATCACCCTGCGCTTCAACTACGGCTTCGGCTGCTACACGACGCCGATCACGGCGCGCTATTAGTTCAATCTCGGTCCCCAGCAACCTGGCCCCGGGGAAGCCGCCCGGGGCGGTCTATTTGTTGCTGGTCTGACGAACGCCGCGTCGCGCTGTGCTGCGATCAAGGGTTGACGTCCGCTCGTCAGAATGGCGGCGCAAGAACGGACATGTCGCAGGTCTCGCTCGGCCCGCGCGCCACAATTCTTTCTCCAATTCCCTTGATTTGAATCAATGCGGCATCGCGCTGCCGACCATTGTCTGCGCGGTGCCTGGGGGCCGCTCACCTTGGAGGTTCCCGATGATGAAAGCAGTAGTGATCGGAACAGCTGCGCTCCTTCTTGCCGCACCGTCGATTGCCAACGCGCAATCTCCGTCCCCTGCGACGCCAGAACGGCTGAACACAGTGGACCGGAGTACACTGATGGACATGCGGATCGATCTGACCAAGGCCGCGTTGCAGCTTACACCTGACCAGGAAAAACTCTGGCCGCCTGTCGAGAGCGCCATTCGTGCCAGGGCGGAAGATCGGAAGGCCCGTGTTGCAAAAATCTCGGAAACAGTGGGTAGACGGGCCGACCAAAATGCCGTCGAAACCATGCGCAATCGTGACCCCATCGCCTTCTTGCAACGACGCTCGGAGGCATTGGCTCAACGATCAGCCGATTTGGATAAACTCGCCGAGGCGTGGCAGCCACTCTACAAGACCCTCAGTCCCGAACAGAGGCAGCGCATGGGAGCCCTCGCGGTCCTTGTCCTTCACGATATGAGTGATGTCGTGGAACGACGTCGTGCGCAGGCCGAGGACGAGGACTGAAGCAGGGTGTTGATTCATACCGGCCGCGTGATGGTCTGAACCTGCGCGGCAAACTAACTTTAAGCCTGGGCGATGTCCCCTTTGGTAGGGCCGACATCCCCAGGCAGCATGCGCGACCAACGACCGCCGCTGCGATTCCGTTTCCCAAGATCACAAGGTGACTAGGGCCGCAACCAGCCACCTGTTGGGGACCGCGACATCGAAGCTGAGGTCCAGACTCAACGACACACGTAGGAACCATTCACCAGTACGCGCACACAGGCTGTACCGGCGGCCGCCGCGCCGACCGCAGCCCCCCCTACGACTGCCCGTCGCGTCTGTCTGCGCGCAACGCCTGCGACGCTCATCGGCGTCGCCGGTCGTCCGACCCTGGCTTCTGCGCCTTGTACAAGCGACAGGCCGTCGCTCTCCGACCAATTAATCGTGCCAAATCCACACGCCAGCCCGATTGCTACGAATGCGAGCTGCATTCCGCCAATCCGCTTCATCATGAGCCTCCTTGTGGTCAGTGTGTACCTTGCCTGTCGATACTTCCCCGATGGCGAACGCGTCGCTTGATCCACGTCAATGGCGAGGAGCTATCTTGGACGAGGTTGCTATTCGGAACTTTGGCAAAAGCTGCATAGTGCACGATACAATCCCGAGCCTTCGTGCTCTCGGAGCTATGCTGCGCTATCGACGCAGCGAAGCCTTCTCCGAGGCGGGTGCGTTCTCGACAGAAGGCGGAGAAACGGCGCATGCCGCCCGAGATTTGAGAGCGCCTGCCATGCTCGAAGGTCTGATCTATCTAGTCATCAACGTCGTTGTCGTCGGTCTCGTGATCTGGCTATTGCGCTTCCTGATCGAGTTGAACCCCCTTGGCGGGCCGTTGCGACGAGTCGCAAACGTCGCGGTGGTGGTGATGGGTGTCCTGATAATCGTCATGTTGCTCATGAACTTCGTGGGCAAGCATCTCATGGCTTAACGCTCGCATGGCCTTCGGCTCTGCCGGTGCGATACATCGTCTTAATGGCTTTCCCCGGCAGAATGCTGTGCGAGCCGTTTGCGCGCCTAGTCGGGACAGGCGGCATTAGTGGGGCCTCCTTCCTGATCGTCAGCCAGCCAGGACTGGATGCGGGACGCCGGAATGAGTTGCTTGGGAGAATGCGGATTGATGGTGCCAGCCAACAGCACCAAGCCGTCCTCAAGCTTTGAGCGAGCGAACGCCTTGGCCTCGGCCTCGGTTGCAAACGTCCTCGTTTCATGGGGACTTCGCGGTTTCGGAAGCAGGCCACTTCTGCGAACTTCAAAGGTCACGTACCAAATTGCCGTCACCTCCTTTCTAATTACAGTGGAGTGACGATGCCGTCGCCATCTCAGCCCTTCGCGAGCCTCAAGGGCGGGCTCGAAGCCTGCAGATGCCAGGCATGACTGGCTTACAGCATCGCCTCTCCATCAAGACCGATCGTTGTTTTGAGAACAGCCTTGACGCCGTGCCGATCGTCCTCAGGCGGATGCAAACTGCTCTTCATCCAACCCATGACGATTGGGGACGTGAGCGGATCAAGAGAACACTCCTTTGACGAACGAGATCGCTGGTCCGCCGTGAGCCACGCGCGCACACTGGTGCGCGGACGCTCACCCCGCAGAGAACACAATTGTCGCCATCCCCGGACAAGCATGATTGACCTTGTACCGCTCTGGAGCGCTCCAAGCTGACCTACGGGTGCACACTTGCTCCTGAGGTCGGCCGCTGATTTGGAGCTTGAAATTGCCGCTCGCACCATTGTCCGAAAGGGAAGCAGCGGTAACAGGCGATGCCTGCGTAGCTTCGCAAGTGTTAGCTCTCCCGACGCGAAGCAGGCGCGGGGAAGTACGTTTTCTCGCGATTGAACTGCGCGAGGCCGATCAGATGCTAGCTCGATGGTGGTTCACTGGTACAGCGCGCAAACGCCTGCATTCCATCGTACGCATCTGCGGACGTCCCGGCGGGTCTGGCGGATTGTGGTTCTGGCTACGCACACGCCGTTGACCATCGTCCTACCCGGCCCGCAGCCGGCAGCGACTTGCGTGATGAGATCGTCCGACTGAATCGGCGCGCGTGGCATTGCCTGCGTCGATGACGCGATGGCCAACGCAAAACCTGCAACAGCAAATAGCCTGATCATCGTCACTCTCCTTTTGAAATCACGCAAAGCAAGGTTGGTGCCCTTCGAAGGCAACATCAATCCGCATGCAGGACCAGGAAGAGTTTTATCTGGAGGCGGCCGTTTGGACCGCCTCCTGGTCGCTGCGTGTTTCCTTGCTGGCCGACGTACATGGTTCCGTCGCCGCCCTTGATCAGTGTGCCGGGCGTGCAACAAATTCCGTTGCTTTGCGCACAATCACTTGTTAGCGCGACCCTTTAGATCAGGATGCCATAACGTCGCTGATACCCTGACGGGCCGAAGTCCTTGTCCGCTTCACCGGCCTTCGTCTGTGTTTTACGGACAGCGGAACGGCAAGCCGTTGGCGCCTGTGACCAAAGTCCCCGATGTGCAGGCCATGCCGGCGGGCGTTATGTACCAGCCACTGCTGTCGCCGGCTGTGGACGCAGGATAGTAGGCATTAGCTCCCAAGGCTCCACCACCGTAGGAAGGCCCACCTCTGGCGGGACTCACGCCCGTAACTCCATAGTTGTCGACACCTGTGTCGTAAGGGCTGCCTCCCCATCCCCAGTTGGGGGATGTGGCCGCCACTGCAGCGGCTGTGCCTACGGCGGCCGCGCCGGCGACGCCGGCGCCGACCACCCCGGCACCATACCCGTACGCAGCCCGCCGATTTTGCCGGCGAGCAACACCTGCAACGCTCATTGGGGTCAGCGGTCGACCGACCCGTGCTTGGGCACTCTCCATCGACAAGGAGACGCCGTGTTGTTCAGACCAGCTAAACGAGAACAGTGCCGCGCATGCGACAGTTGAGCCCGCAATTGCAAGTTTTGTTAGAAGCATCTGTCTCATGAACTTGCTCCATTACTGGCTTGCCCCATGCTGAAAAGATGCTGCCTCACCGTCGGGTCGGCATTGCGCTAGATCAAAGTTGGACGAGGGAGCTTGCGAGCCTCGGATGAGGCAGAGACTCTGACGCTACCAACGACTTTTCTTCGATGGTGCGCGAGCCCGTGACGGCAAGAACGCACAGCGTTTTCGAATTGAAAGAGGCGGCGCTCGCGCCGCCTCTCGTTGCAGTCCGCGTGCTTACTGGCAGACGTACATGATTCCGTCACCGCCCTTGATCAATGTGCCGGGCGTGCAACCAATGCCGTTGAGCCTCGCATAGCTATCCCAACCGTCGTAGCAGGTATAGGAAGCACGGCCAAAGACTCCAACCGTCGTGCCGTACCCGGTCCCGCCGCCGGCCCCACACCAGGGGCCGCCAGCATAGTAGGTTCGCACTGCGTACCAGGGCAGACCGGTTTGATCGGGTATGTAGTGACTGTAGGGATACGGGCTGACATAGAGTCGCCTCGCCTGGGCACTCTCAACTGAGAGCGAAATCCCGCGCTGCTCAGACCAGTCAACGGTGAACAGTGCTGCAAAGGCGATAGTCGAAGTTGCAATTGCAAAAGTTCTGAAAGCTGTCTGCTTCATCGTTTTGCTCCTATACTGTCGTCCCCTTTGCATAAGAAGCCTGTCGGTTGACGCCGACATGACGAGGATCAATTTGGTCTGCCTCGTGACTGAACCTTAAATTGCGTCTTGAAGGATTTGTGCACGCAATCGTGCGCAAGGGGCAGCCGAGAGATGTTGATGCGCCGCGCTCTCTGGTGTGTTTGCTCGGTGTTACGTCGAGGCTGAGGTGGGTTGGCGGATCGCTTCAGGCACGACAGGGTTTGTTGCGAAATCGTGCCGCACCCGAACAATATCGCCGATCTAAGCCGCCACCGCCTGCGCCGACAACAGCTGCCTCAGCTTCGCCGCCGGCACGGCGGGGCTGAACAGCCAGCCCTGCATCTGGCTGCATCCGAGCTGCCGCAGCACCTCGCGCTGGGCTTCGGTCTCGACGCCTTCGGCCGTCGTCGCCATGTGGCGGGCGGCCGCCATGTGCACCACCGCCTGCACGATCGGAGAGGAATCCTCGGACTGGCCGATGTCGCTGATGAAGCTGCGGTCGATCTTGATCTTGTCGAACGGGAAGCGGTGCAGATAGCTCAGCGACGAATAGCCGGTGCCGAAATCGTCGAGCGCGATGCGTACGCCGAGCTCGCGCAGTTGCTGGAGGATCGTCAGCGCCTCCTCGTCGTCGCGGATGAGCACGGTCTCGGTGACCTCGAGCTCGAGCCGTCCGGGCGCAAGTCCTGACTCCGCGAGCGCGGCTGCAACCTTGAGCGCCAGCGTCCTGGCGCGGAACTGCACTGGCGAGACGTTGACCGCGATGTGGATATCGCCGGGCCAGCTCGCGGCCTCGGTGCAGGCCTGCTTCAGCACCCATTCGCCGATCTCGCCGATCAGTCCGGTCTCTTCCGCGACCGGAATGAAATCGACGGGCGAGATCATGCCGCGCTCGGGATGGCGCCAGCGCAGCAGCGCCTCGCAGCCGTTGACCACATTGGCCGCGAGATCGACCAGCGGCTGGTAATGCACCTCGAACTCGCCGCGGGCGAGGGCCTGGCGCAGGTCGAGCTCGAGCTGGCGGCGCAGCCGCGCCTTGGCGTCGTATTCGGGCACGAAGAGGCGGAAGGTGCGGCGGCCCTCGGACTTCGCGGCATACATCGCGAGATCGGCGCGCTTGAGCAGATCGTCGAGATTGTCGCCGTGATCGGGCGCGATCGCGATGCCGATGCTGGCATCGGTCGGGATCTCCTGGCCCTTGCAGTCCACGGGCGTACGCAGCGCTTTCAGGATATTTTCCGCCAGCGCCGTCAGCTCGGTCCGGTCGCTGGTGCCGGCCTTGACGATGGCGAATTCGTCACCGCCCAGGCGCGCAACGAGGTCGTTGCCGCTGACGCAGGCGCGCAGGCGGTTGGCGACCTGGCGGAGCAGCTCGTCGCCGACCTCGTGGCCGAGCGAATCGTTAACGCCCTTGAATTCGTCGACGTCGATGTAGAGGATCGCGAACGGCTGGCCCTGGGCAAGCTCCGCGATGCGGCGCTCCAGATGGCCGCGCATCAGCACGCGGTTGGGCAAGTCGGTCAGCGCGTCGTAATGCGCCATATGCGCGATGCGCTCGTCGGCGCGGATGCGTTCGGTGACGTCGTCGTGGGTCGCGAGCCAGCCGCCGGCGGCGCCGGGCTGGTTCTTGATCTCGATCAGGCGGCCGTCCGCGGTCTCGACGACGGCGCTCTGGGTTCGCCCGGTATTGCTCAGAATGTCGTCGCAATAGGACGCGACGTCACCGTGGAACGATCCGGTGTCATAGCGATGCTGGATCACGTCGCGGAAATAGGCACCGGGCTTCACCACGTCGGCCGACAGTCCGTACATCTCGATGTAGCGCCGGTTGCAGACGATCAGGCGCTCGTCCTGGTCGAACATC
Source organism: Bradyrhizobium sp. 482_C4_N1_8 (assembly GCF_052075965.1). NCBI lineage: Bacteria > Pseudomonadati > Pseudomonadota > Alphaproteobacteria > Hyphomicrobiales > Nitrobacteraceae > Bradyrhizobium > Bradyrhizobium sp. 482_C4_N1_8. Next base: position 557,954 of record NZ_CP197231.1, read on the forward strand.
AACAGGCCTTGCGTCATGGTGTTCATCGCGGTGTCGAGCTGCTGCTTCTCCGCGGCGAGCCTGCGCGTCATCTGGCGGAAGATCAGGAACAGCGTGAGCACGAGCAGGCCGATCGACAGCACGGCGACGGCGACGAAGAATTTTGTCTGCGTCCGCCAGGTGGCCAGCGTCGCGTCCAGCGATTTGGTCGCGACCACGACCAGCGGCTCACCGGTCAGGAGGCGCGCGGCGACGATGCGGTCCTTGCCGTCGATCGGGCTGGCGAGCTGCGTCGTGACGAAGGTGCGCTCGAACACCGCCATCTGCTCGCGCGTGCCGTTGCGAAAATTCTGTCCGATCATCGTGTCGACATGCGGAACGCGCGCGAGCAGCTGGCCATTCTGGTGGTGCATCGCGATCGAGGATTCCTCGCCGAGCCCGGCCGAGGCGAAGAAGGATTCGAGCTGCTCCGGCGAAATGGCCCGCGACACCATGCCGAGGAATTCGCCGTGGGGACCGGAGACACGCCGCGCGAACACGATCGCAGCTCCGTTGCCGAGCCGGCCGGGCACGACCTCGATCTCTTCCTGCGAGGCCGGATCGTTCCTGAGGCGATTGAAGTAGCCGCGGTCGGCGACCGAAATATCGGCGACCGGCCAGCGCCGCGACGAGTTGATCAGCACGCCGTTGGAATCGAACACGTTGGCGCCGGCGACGTCGGACCAGCCGCTGGCCTTTGCGCGCAGCACCTCGTGCATGGCCAGCGTGGCCATCTCGCTGCGGAAGAGATCGGCGGATGCGATGCCGTGACTTTCAAGCTCGGCGATGACGCTCTTCTGGAGCACCGCAAAGTCGGCGAATTCGCGGTCGAAATGCCGGGCGAGCATGCGCACGGAGTTTTCCAGGCTGTCGCGGCCGCTCTCGATTGCATTTTGCCGGAAACGATCGACGGTGAGCGCGGTGCCGATGGCCATCGCGACCATCAGCACGAAGCCGCCGGCGATCAGCCACGTCAGCGGCGCGCCCTGCCAACGGCGGAGCAACGCGCGCATGCGCGTGGTCCATCGGATTGATGTGCCCATCCAGCCCTCCCGTGGGATGCAAGATGCAGCAAAACCGACAAGAGCCCGTTACCAGTAAGGGTTAGGAAAACATGAATCGGAACGGAATCAGAGGGTTGATTTCCCTCGATCGGCGGGAGCTCCGCTGGCTGGATTTACGGTGACGCGATTCCGGGGGATCACCGGCGGATTTCCCACCTCAAGGCTTCCGCATTCTTCTTGGCGAACGTCTCGGGCACGTCGAACTTTCCGGTCTCGAGATCATAGCGGCAATGCCAGCCGCCCAGTCCCTTCATGGCGACGTTCTTGGGATGATTGTCATATTCGCCCGACAGCGAGATCACGAGGTAGCGGTTGTTGGGCCAGTCCATGCCGAGCGAGCGATAGGCCTCTTCCGTACCCTCCATGAGATTGGCCGAGATGTGGAAGTCGAGCTTGGCGAACCTCTTCGTCTCCGGCCGGCCGTAGAAATAGGCCCAGGCGAGATCGCTGAGCGGCTTCTTCGTCGCGCTCGCGAAGGCGCCCTTCTCGACATGGTAGAGATAGAGGTCCTGCTCGCCCGAGCCGGTCTTCTGCATCCGCACCAGCCATTGCGAGTCGCCGGTGAAGCGGAAGCCGGCCCCGTAGCCCTGCTCGGGCTTCAGCTCCGTCATCTGCTCGCCGCGGCGAGCCCAGACCTGCCATTTGACGTCCCAATCCCCGCCGTCCTTCATGTACTGCTCGATCCTGGTGGCGCCATCGGGCGAGGTGAAGGCGAGGCCGGCATTGTTGGTGAGGATGTAGTCCGGCGGCGGGCCGGATGCGGCGAGCGCCGGAGAGGCGGCCAGTGTCAAGACAAGCGCCAGCCATGGTGCAGGACGGCAAAATGCGGTCACGGAAAAAAATCCTCAAGAAATGACCGCGATGCGGCCTCGGTGATTTGACGCCGTCGGTGCCCCGCCGGTTCATGCCGGGCGTGCCGGAACGAAAGGTGCATCATCCCAATGATCGACTTGCTGACGCAGCCAAATCGGCGCAATTTGCCGGCTTCGGTTGATTTGCGATCCAAGGGTTCATTGTCTGATGATCACCGCTTCCAAGGCCTTCATTGCATTCTGCCTGCTCGCGGTGGGCGGCACCCTGCTGGTGATCGGTCCCACCGAGCTGCGCCGCCTGCTGCCGGGCGGCGCGCAGACCGGGATCGCCGTCGCCGCCAAGCCGGAGGCAACGCCCGAAGCCAAGGCCGAGACCAAGCCAGAGCCGAAGCCGGACGAGCCAAAGCTCGCCGCCGCCGCGCCGCCTGCACCATCGGCGCCCCCAGCCTCCGCGCCGAAGGTCGATGCGCTGGCCGAGACGCAGAAGCAGGCCATGGCGCTGGCCGATCTCGTGCCGGCCAAGCCGCCGGCGGCCACGACCGATGCCGGCCCGCGGTTCGACGTCGCGCGCGTCGACGATCACGGCGAGGCGGCGGTGATCGCGGGTCGGGCCGCGCCGGGTGCACAGGTCGAGCTGCTGCGCGACGGCAAGCCGCTCGATACGGTTGTCGCCGATGCCTCGGGCCAGTTCGTGATGACCCCGCCGCAGCTTCCCGCCGGCTCCTATGAGCTGACCCTGCGGGCGAAAGCGCCTGACGGTACCGTGACGCAGTCGGGCCGCAGCATGCCGGTGACCATCGCCGAAGCCGCGCCGCCGCCCGCGCGCCCGGCACCGGCCGCGAAGCTGGAGCTGAAGCAGGCCGAGAAGTCCGACGACAAGTCTGATGTCGTGGCATCCCTGCCGTCGGCATCGGCGCGCCAGGCATCGGCGCATGACAGGCCCACGGTTCAGCCGAGATTTATCGGTGCACCGAAACCCAGGGTGATGGCGCGAGCGCCCGCGGCCACGACCGTTGCATCGGCGTCGCCGGCGGACGCCATCAGCGGCGCACCGGCCGAAGCAGGCGGCAACCGGGTCATCTCCCGCGGCGACAGCCTGTGGGCGCTCAGCAGGCTCGCTTACGGTGACGGCGCCCGCTACGCGGTGATCTACAACGCCAACCGGGGCAAGATCCACAACCCCAACCTGATCTATCCCGGCCAGACTTTTGTGGTGCCGCGGAAGGCGGAGTGAGACCGCATCGGCAACGCCGGTGCGCGTTGCGACGCTTTGCCCTCCGTCTCTCCGGAACATTCGGTTCCCCAGCGCGTCATTGTGATGCGTCGTAGTGCGCGCTTGCCGCTGGGAGGAGGCCAAGGTGGTCAGGTCCGCTTTCATGTCCGGACGCATGGGACTGGCGCTGGCGGGCGCTACTCTTGTGATTGCGGCAGTGCTGCTGCCGAATAAGGCCGAGGCACAGTTCGGATTGCGCGGTGGTCCGCTCGGTGTCGCGCGCTTTGCCGTCGGCCACGTGATCGGCATGACTCGCCTGCGCCATGCGCGCATGGCGGTACGGGGCGGCCGATACCGCTCCGCCGCGCTGAGGTCGCAGGATCCTCGCGGCGCCGAACGCGGCCAGCCGGCCAACCCCTACATCCTGCGTGCGGCGCTTACGGCGCAAGCTGCGCTGTCGGGCTGGCACGGTGGCCGTCGCCCGCAGGGCTGGTGGCGCCACCCCGATGGCAGCTATGGCTGGGCGGGCCCGGTGTTCTGGCCGTTCGCGCATGACGACCTCACCACCGCGATCATCCTGGGCGATACGACCAGCCTCTCGCTCTATGGCTATGGCGACATCTACGCCGCGATCTTCGCGCCCTATGCGGCCACGGAGTTCGCCGCCTACACAGCGCCGCAAGGCAGGCGCGCGCGAAAGGTCCCTTCGGTCGAGGCCGTTTGCGATGCCAGCGACACCGGCGGCCTGCCGGTCGACCGTATCGTCGCCCTGGTGCAGCCGAACGAATTGCAGCGCACAGCGCTCGATGAGCTCGCGACCGCCTGGGTCGCTGCGCGCGACACCATTCGCACGGCCTGCCTGACGCAGGTCCCCGCGACCGCCGCGGAGCGCCTCGGCCTGATGCAGACGCGCCTCGCGGCCATGATCAAGGCGACGGACGCAATCGCGCCGCCGCTCGCAAAATTCGTCGATCTCCTCGATGCCGGCCAGAAGGCAAAGCTCGACGCGCTGGCCAACGAGCGCCGTGCCGCGCTTGCGGCCGGCCAGCGCAAGGATGCGCAGACGCCAGCCGCGTGCGAGGCCGGCTACGATCCCCGCTATGATGTGCAGGCGCAGCGGCAATACGAGCAGCTCGTGCAGCAGCAATGGCCCGCCGGCGAGATCGCGTCCACGCTGAGGCTCGACGACACCGCTCGCGCCCGGCTTGAGGTGCTCCAGGACACTACGCTGCGCACCATGGAGACGCTCAGCGCCTGCCCGACCCATGCGGCCGCAACGCCGCAGGCCCGCCTCACGGCCGTGAAGGCGCGGCTGGAGACGATGCTGCAGGCAGTGAAGGGCGTCGGCGACGCGCTCGACGATTTCGAGGCAGACTTGAGCGACGAGCAGAAGGTCGGCTTCGAGGCGATCGGGCCGAAGCGCGGGGCGTGATCAGCCGCACGCCCAGTCGAACTTCATGTCCTTGAAGTCGAGCTGCGCGTTGCCGCCGCCGAAATTGTAGCCGCCGAAATATTCCTCGAACTCGATGTAGAACGGGCTCATCTCCGGCACCGCCTGGCACGGCCGCATGGTGCCGCCGAGATGGTTGTGCGCGTGATCCTTGCCCCAGTCATGCAGGCGGAAATTGTCGCGGCTCGGCACGCCGCCGACATAGTAATAGTAGGGCTGATAACCAGTCGGCGGGTTTTGTCGGGTGTGCTCGTCCTGCGGGCCCTTGCCGGCATTGGGATCGGTCGCGCGTGGCACAAGCGCGATCGCGCGGGTCTCGCTGAGATCGGCGCGCAGCTGCGCGGCAAACATCTTTTTTGCGTAAGGCGCGGCGGCCTCGAAGAAGGCACTGGCGCCGCCGACGTCGAGCCAGCGCGGCCGATCGGCTGTCGCAAGCGGAAGCGGTGCCGGCGGCGCCGCGAATGCGCCCTCATATTCGGCCTTGGTCAGCAGCAACGCTGCATATTCGTAGTCGAGAATATCGGTCATGCGCGAAAGCCGCGGATGCGCTGGTCGCGCCGCCACGGCCTCGCGAATCTCGGGATCATCGGGCGCACCGCCGTCATTGTGGTCGGGCGCGGTGGCGAAGAACGAGACCGCAACGATGTCCTCGCCATGCACGCGATAGTCTTCCGGCAGCTTCAAGGTGAAGCCGTGCATCAGCGGAAAGCCGGTGACGAGATCGAGCGGCCATTGCTCGCTGCTGATGCCCGGCGGCAGGCCATAGACCCAACCGTGATCGCGCGCACGATCAGCGGGACGGTCCAGCATCTGCATATCATACGCGCGCGAAGGCAAGGCAAACGCCACGATCGTCTCCATCCGAAATCGAGCCTCGACCCCGAGGCGATCGTTAGTCGCAGGGAGGAGGGATGTGGTTCGTGGGAGGGTGTGGGAGATGATACCATTCCGCCGGTGTTTTGCCCGACGTGTCAAACCACTCCCGCACCCGCGTAAGTCATTGATCTTGCGGACCCCGTCTACTGTGCATGGGGTTGTTTTCGACTTTTTTGTTGTTGGCTACCCTCTCCGCCGCGCTGCGGACGCATCCACCACGTTCTCCACCTGCTCGCGCCAGGACAAAATCTCCATCGCCAGCACCGGGTGATTGAACCCCTTGAGCACGAGGTCGTCGAGCGCGCGGGCTTCGACCCAGGGCTCGACGATGCCGTAGACGCGGCGGCTGACCACGATCTGGTTGGCCTTGGCTTCGTCGCAGAGACGCGAGGCGAGGTTGGTGACGCTGCCGATCGCGGCATATTCCAGCCGCTGCTCGAAGCCGACCTGGCCGAGCGTGGCATAGCCGAGCGCGATGCCGATGCCGAAGCCGAGCGTGTGCCCGCGGTTGCGCCACTTCTCGGTCAGCGGGCCGATCGTGTCGCGCATCTCCACCGCCATCTGGACCGCGCGCCGCGTGTGGTCCTCGAACTGGATCGGCGCGTTGAACAGGATCATCACGCCATCGCCGGCATATTTGTCGAGCGTGCCCTCGTATTTGAAGATCAGCTTGCCGAGCGCTGCGTGATATTCGCGCAGCACGTTCATCGCCTCTTCCGGCTCGGTCGCCTCGGTGAAGGCGGTGAAGCCGCGCAAATCGCAGAACAGCACGGTGACCTCGCGGCGATGGCTGTCGAGCAGCGAGTCATGACCATCCGACGAAGCGATGAGCTGGGCGACCTGCGGCGCGAGAAATCGTTCGAGCCGTTTGATGCGGCTGATCTCGCCGAGCTGCTTCTCGACGCGCTCTTCCAGTGAGCGGTTCCAGTTGCGAAGCTGCTCGGTCTGCTCCTGGAGCTTGGCCGCCTGCTGCTGCACGGTGTTATGTGCCGCGGCGAGCTCGCGGCCCTTGTGATCGACCTCGGTGAACAGCCGCGCGTTGCGCATCGCCAGCACGGCCTGGTTGGCAAAGGTGCGCATCAGGCCGGTGAGGCTTCCGCCGAACTCGCCGCCGGCCCGGCGCAGCACCACCAGCGAGCCGAGCGTGCCCTGCTGGTCCACCAGCGGCACCACCAGCACCGAGTGGAAGCCGGCATCGACCGCGACGTCGCGCAGCGGCTGCTCGGAGGCCCGGTCGAGATCGGCGATCGCGATCGGCTCGCCGCTATCGGCGGCATCGCTCAGGATGTTGGCGCCCTGCTGGATCGTGACATGCGCGCCGTCGGCCGATTTGTCGATGCCGTTGGATTCGATCAGGTTGAAGCGGCGCGTCTCGGCATCGAAGCCATAGATCAGCACCGCATCGGCATGGGTGATCTCGATCGCGCGCGCCGCGATGGTCGGCAGCACGGCGTTGAGATCGAGCGAGGAGGCGACCGCACGGCCGACCTCTTCCAGCGCCTTGAGCTCGTTGATCGACTGCGCGAGATCGCGGGTGCGCTCCTCGACCTTGGTCTCCAGGTCCGAATAGGTTTCCTGGAGCTGGCCGGCCATGCGGTTGAACTGGCCGGCGAGGTCTTCCAGCTCGTCGGAGGTGTGGACGTCGATGCGGTGGCTGAAATCGCCTTCGCCGAGCTTGTGCGCGCCGTCGCGCAGCGCCGTGATCGGGATGATCATGCGGCGGGCGAGCAGCGTGCCGGCGAGGATCGCGACCATCAGGCCCATGCCGATCAAGAGCGCGATGCGCACGAGCTGGTCGCGGATCGGCATCAACGCCTGCGTGGTCGGCTGCTCGAACATCACGTTCCAGCCGAGCTTCGGCACGGTGCTCGCGGCGCTCATCACCGCATGGCCGTTGAAGTCGGTGCCCGAGGTGTCCGGCTCGCGGCCGGGCGCAATCGCCGCCGCCACCTGCGGCAGCTTCGACAGGTCCTTGCCGACATCGGGCCCTTTCGACGACGTCGCCAGCACGCGGCCGCGCGGATCGACCACATAGGCGAACGCGGCCTTGCCGACCTGGGCGTCGGACAGGAAGTCGGAGAGGAAGCTGAGGTCGATCTCGGCCACGGTGACGCCGGCATTGAAACCGGAATGCGCCAGCGAGATCGACATCATCGGCGTCCGGTCGGAGAACCAGGCCGGCGCGTAGCTGACGCCGCGGGCAACCGTGTCGGTGAAGCGCATGTCGCGGGAGAGGTCGGCATTGCCGCCGGTCGTGGTCGACTGGCGCGAGACGCGCAGCACCTCGCGTCCCTCGCCGTTGAGCTGGAACAGCTGATTGACGACCGAGACCTGGTGCAGGAGCGATGCGTAGTCGGCGCGGCGCTTCTCGAGCGTGTCCTGGCTTGCCCGCGTCACCCAGCTGATCTGGCGCTCGAGCTCGGAGATCGACTGCTCGATCCGCCGGGCGGCTCCTTGCGCCTTGTCGTCGAGCCCGTCGGTCAGCTGGGTCTTGGTGGCGCGATAGGAGATCCAGGTCTCCATCGCGCCGTTGACGGCGAGGACAAACACGACGAGGCCGACGAGGGAGACGACGTATTTGGCGAACAGGCCCTCGCGCAGAAACCGTGTCTTGTCTTTCGCTCCCGCCATCCAGATCCTCTCGCGCCGTCATCGACGCCGACGCTACGGGCCGTACCGGTCCAGGCGCCCTTCTACCACAATTCGGGCCAGCGGGCCGTCCAGCGACCTGTGGACCGGCCGGCGTGGTTACCGCTGTCGAGGCCGGGGCTCGGCCGAAGGGGTCGTGAATTGTCGCGGCCTCATCCCTTTGGATGAAGCGGCGGACGGGGAGGCCGATGTAGGGATTGGCGTGGAGTCCAGTGCGTTGGTCGGCCAATCATCGATTAAAGAGCTGTCGCAGCACGTCGTTCATCGGCTGGCTGTCCTGCTGCACCACCGCCGGGTCGTCCTGGGCCGGGGGCGCGGGAGAGGCCTGCGGAGCGGGGGTGGACGGTGTCGCCGGCAGGCCGCGGCTGCGGCCGGTGCCAGTGCTGGTCCCCGCACCGCTGGAGAGCCCCTGCTGGATCAAATTGCCGATCGCCTCGCCCAGCGGGCCGCCGAGCGGGTTGTTCTGTCCCGGCTGCTGGGTTTGCGGATTGGCATTGCCGGCCGCGTTGCCGCCGCCCGGCGCTGCGGCGCCGCCCAACCCGAGGCTGCCCAGGAGATTGCCGAGCCCTGCGCCATCAGGGCCGAACAGGCCCTTGCCCATCTCGCGCAGCTTGGCATAGGCGGCATCCGGATTGTCCAGCATGCCGGCCATGTCAGGGTAGATCCGCGGCTGCGACCAGCTGCCCTGGATCATCACGGGAATGCCGAAGCCGACCGGCTCCGACGTGCGGCCCTGGCCTTCGGTCGTCATCACGAGCTTCGGCTCGACGCGAAAACCCATCATCTTGGTGTCGAGGGCGATGGTGCCGGCGCCGGTCACGCGCACCAGCGGTCCGATCAGATTGAGATCGGTCGTCACCGCCTGCCCCTTGTCGATGCGGAAGGACGCCGAGAGCTGCGACAGATCCGTGCTCTGGGCCTCACTGTCCTGCCAGCCCGACAGCGTGCCCGACGTCAGCGAGCGGATCATCTGCGCGATATTGATGCCGCGGATGGCGCCGTCCTGGAAATTGACGAAGGCCGTGCCCTGCATGTTCGCCATCAGCGCGCGCTGGCTGGTGCCGGCGCTGCGCAGCGCGAGCTTGGCTTGCAGCTTGCCGTCGATCCGGTCGAACTCGGCAAGGCCCTGGAGCAGCGGCAGTGCGCGCACGCCGACGAGATCGGAATGCATGGCAAAGCTCGGTGCGCCGCTTGTGGCATCCAGGATCACCTCGCCCGAGACCTGGCCGTCATAGGCGCCGAGATTGGCGGTGCCGGCCTTCAGCACGCCGCCGGCGAGCTTCGCATCGAGCGCCAGCGGCGCGAGGCGCGCATCGCCGATCACGGCCTCGTTCGCGGAGATCCTGATTTGTGCGTCGACATAATTGAGCCCGGACACGTCGATCGGTGCATTGCTCCAGGGCTGTCCCGACGTGCCCTCCGGCGATTTCGCCACCGGAATCGCGAGCCGCTGGAAGTCGAGATCGACCTTGACCAGGGGCTTGCTCGCAATATCGACCGAGGCCCAGCCGTTGAAGGCGCCGTCGCCGAGCCTGCCGTTCACGCCGTTGATCATCACGACATCGCCGCTCAGCCGCATCTCGGCATGACCGGTGAGCTGGGACTTCAGCACATCAGGCATGTCGATGGCGAAATCCACCGGAATGGTCGGCCGGTCGGCCGGCGGCGCCGGCGTCGACGCCTTGATGTCGAACTTGGTCGGGTGATCGCCGACCCGCGCGGTGCCGGCGATGTCGACCTTGCGGTCGCGGCCAACGACGGCGTCGGCGTTGATGGCGCTGATGCGGCCCTCGACACGGTCGCGCACGCGCGCGAACGCGACTTCGCCGTCGACGACCTTGACGCGGTCGATGGTCGCACCACCGGTGTCGAGCGCCAGCGGCTTCGACGCGGTGCCGGCATTCGGCAGTCGCTCACGCAGCAGCGGCTGGTGGAGCACGGGATGGGTGACGACGAGTTCGCTGATCTTCGGGCTGCCCGACCATACGCTCGAGAGCGACATGTCGGCCTGCACGCTGTCGACCGTCAGGCGCGTGATGCCGCTGCGGTCCTTCGGGTCCTGAAGCGTGAGATCGTTGAGTGTGACGTTCAGCGTCGGCCACAGGCTGATCTTCGTGGTGCCGTCGATGGACAGGCGGTAGCCGGTCGCGCTCTCGACCCGCGAGGCAATCGTCGTGGTCAGGAATCCCGAGGGAATCCCGATCACGAGGAGAAGCCCGATCACGATGATGACGGCGGCTATCGCCGCGCCGGCGAATTTCACTGCTCTCATGTCGACTTTCCAACGACGGACAATCGGCGGCGAATCCCGCAGATGACCGTCCTATGCATCCGTCCTTTGCGCCTGAGTTTATCCCCGGACGGGAAGCGGCTCCAAGCACGTAAAAATAGTCAGGGGGTGCTGCAAAGTTATGTGACTTATGACACACTTCCCCGGCGCGGTATTACGCGATCCTGATTTGATGGTTCCAAGCGATTTGCCAGGGAAACTGGCTAAGGAAATTCACAAGGACATTGAAATGAGCAAGCAGGCCGAATTTGCGGTCATCCTGAAGATGAACGCGATGTTCGCCGATCTCGGCGCAGACGAGCTCCAGCGGCTGTCGAATCTCTGCCACACCCAGCATCTGGGGAACGGCGAGGTGCTGTTCCAGAAGGGCGATGCGGGGGACGCGCTGTTCGGCGTGCGCCGGGGCCAGGTCCGTATCGAGACCGGCGTCTCCGACGGCAGCCGTCTGACCCTGAACTTCATGGGGTCGGGCGACCTGTTCGGCGAGGTCGCGGTGCTGGACGGCCAGAGCCGGACTGCGGATGCGACCGCAGGCGAAGCCAGTGAATTGTTCGTGCTGCGGCGCGAAGATTTTCTCAGCTTCCTCGAACGCGAGCCGAAGGTCGCAATCAAAATCATCGCGCTGCTGTGCCAGCGCATCCGCTGGCAGAGCGAGCGCATGGAAGAATCCATGCTGCAACCGCTGCCGGTGCGGCTGGCGCGGCGGCTCTGCGCGCTCGCCGCCGATTTCGGCTCGGAGGTCCACATCTCGCAGGAGCAGCTCGGCATCTTCGTCGGCGCGGCCCGCGAGAGCGTCAACCGCCAGCTTCAGGCGTGGCGCAAGGAGGCGATCCTCGATCTCCAGCGCGGCCGCATCCTGCTGCGGAACATGACCAAGCTGACGGCCATCGCGCGGAACGAGTAGGGGATCGGCTAAACCGCTTCGTCGTTCGGACGGCGCGACCGGTGCGCTTGAACGCTTCGTAGCGGAGACGATCTCCTGCGACGTCGGGTTCGCTGACGCCGCTCGCTGAACCAGCTTGAGCTGTCGACGTCCGTATCACGGCTACTCCGCCGCGGGGTGTACCATGCCCTTTTTATCCGGCGCCGTGCCGTGATGATCGGCGGTGTCGGCATCCTCGCTGTGCACGATCAGGCGCTTTGCGAATCGCCAGATCAGGGCGCCGAGATCGTCCATCACCATGAACATCGCGGGCACGAACACCAGCGACAGGATGGTCGAGAAGATCAGGCCGCCGATCACCGCGAGCGCCATCGGCGAGCGGAACTCGCCGCCGGCGCCGACCGCGAGCGCGCTCGGCGTCATGCCCGCGGCCATCGCGATCGTGGTCATCACGATCGGGCGCGCGCGCTTCATGCCGGCGTCGATCATCGCTTCCTCGCGCGGCTTGCCGGCGCGGATCGCCTCGATGGCGAATTCCACCAGCATGATCGCGTTCTTGGTGACGATACCCATCAGCATCAGGATGCCGATCCAGACCGGCGTGGTGAGCTGCTTACCGGTGATGAGCAGTGCGGCGATGGCGCCGCCGATCGAGAGCGGCAGCGAGAACAGGATGGTGATCGGCTGCAGGAAGGTGCCGAACAGCAGCACCAGCACGGCGTAGACCATCATCAGGCCCGCGGTGATTGCAGTGGCGAAGCCGTCGGACAGCTCGTTCAGGCTTTCGGCGTCGCCGGAGGGCGAGACCTTCACGCCCTTCGGCCGGCTCTTCATCACCGGCAGGTCGTAGATCTTCTTGGTCGCGTCGCCGAGCGCGGCGGAGCCGACGAGGTCGGCGGCGACGGTTGCCTGCCGCTCACGATCGTAGCGGTTGATGCTGGTCGGACCCTGGTCGAGCTTGACGTCGGCGATGACCGAGAGCGGCACGCCGCCCTTCTCGCCGCGCTCGCCGAGCGGCACGCGCAGCTGTTCGAGCGTCCTCAGATTACCGCGCGCGGCGTCCTCGAGCTGAACGCGGATCGGCACCAGGCGGTCGCCGACGTCGAACTTGGCGAGCGCGGGCCCGACATCGCCGATGGTGGCGACGCGGATGGTCTGCGACAGGCTTTCCGTGGAGACGCCGAGGCGCGCGGCGAGATCTGCGCGCGGCTCGATGCGCAGCTCGGGCCGCTCGAGCGTGGTTTCCGAGATCACGTTGGAGATCGTCGGAATCCGCTTCATCTGCGTCGCGAGCTCGCTGGCGACGTTGTTGACGATGTTGGCGTCGACGCCGGTCACGACCAGCGAGATGGCGCGCAGGCCGTTCTCGTCGAGGAACCAGAAGCGGATGTCGGGAACGTTCTCCAGCTCCTGGCTGATCGAGAATTCGAGCTCGCGCTGGGTGATGTCGCGGCTGTCCTTGGGCGTGTAGCTGATGATCAGAGAGGCGCGCCGGACTTCCTGGGTGCCCGGCGGGACGCGCCCGCCATCGACGAAGATGCTCTTCACCTCCGGCCGCTTGCGCAGGCGTGCGACGATGTCCTCGGTGACCTTCTCGGTGTAGGCAAGCTGGGTGCCCGGCGGCAGCTCGAGCGCCAGCAGCGAGCGCGCGCTGTCCTGCGCCGGCAGGAAGCCCTGCGGCAGCAGCGTGATGCTCCAGATTGAGGCGGCGAACACCCCGAAGCCGATCAGCACGGTGATGAAATGGTGCTTCACCGACCAGGCCACGATCCTGTGATAGGCCCGCAGCACGCGGCCGGGCGGCGGCTCTTCGTGCGCATGGTGCTTGAGGAAGTAGGCGGCCAGCACCGGCGTGACGAAGCGCGCCGCGAGCAGCGAGAAGAACACTTGCACCGAGACGGTGATGCCGAACTGCTTGAAGAACTGTCCGGCGATGCCCGACATGAAGCTCGCTGGCGCGAAGATCGCAATGATCGTCAGCGAGATCGCGATCACCGCGAGGCCGATTTCGTCGGCGGCCTCGAGCGCGGCACGGTAGGGCGATTTGCCCATGTTCATGTGCCGGACGATGTTCTCGATCTCGACGATGGCGTCGTCGACGAGAATACCTGTCGACAGCGTGATGGCGAGGAAGCTGACGAGGTTCAGCGAGAAGCCGAGAAGGTCCATCGCCCAGAACGCCGGGAAGATCGACAGCGGGAGCGAGATCGCGGCAATGATGGTGGCGCGCAAGTCCCGCAGGAACAGGAGCACGATGATGACGGCAAGGATGGCGCCTTCGAACAGGGTCGAGATCGCCGCGTGGTAATTGCCGTTGGTATATTCGACCGAGGTGTCGATCACCTTCAGGTCGACGTCGGGATAGGCGGCCTTCAGCGCGTCGATGCGCTTCTGCACGGCCTCGGCCACTTTCACATCGCTGGCGCCCTTGGATCGCTTGATGCCGAGCGCGACCACCGGCTCGCCGTTGAAGCGGGCGAAGGTGCGGCGGTCGGCGATGGTGTCGGTGACGGTGCCGAGATCGTCGAGCCGGACCTCACCGCCGCCGAACAGCGGGATCATGGTGCCGGCGAGATCGCCCAGTGTCTTCGCGCCCGCAAGCGTGCGGATCGCCTGGTCGTTCTTGCCGATCTCGGCGCGGCCGCCGGCGACGTCGACATTGGTGCCGCGCAGGCTTTGGCTGACATTGACCGCGGTCAGCCCCATCGCCTGCATCCGGTCCGGATCGAGCGAGACCAGGATCTCGCGCTCGACACCGCCGATGCGCTCGACCTGGGCGACGCCGCGCACGCCCTGCAGCGCGCGCTTGACCACGTCGTCAACGAAATAGGAGAGCTGCTCCGGCGTCTTGCCGGGCGAGATCGCGGCATAGGTGACGATCGGCAGGCCGATGACGTCGACGCGCTGGATCAGCGGCTCGGTGACGTTCTGCGGCAGGTTCGATCGTACCCGCGTCACCGCGTCCTTGACGTCGTTGAGCGCGCGGTCGGTGTTGGTTTCCAGCGCGAACTGGATGGTGGTCACTGACACGCCGTCGGTGATCGAGGAGGTGATGTGCCTGACACCCTCGACGCCGGAGACGGCGTCTTCAACCGTCTTGGTGACCTGGGATTCGAGTTCTGCGGGTGCGGCGCCGAACTGCGACACCACGACCGAGATCACGGGAATGTCGGCCGAAGGCAGCCGCGTCACGGCGAGCTTGGTGAAGGACACCCAGCCGAGGACCAGGAGGATGATCGAGAAGACGACCGACGGCAGCGGATTGCGGATCGACCAAGCCGAGATATTGAGAGCCATCAGCGTACCCGCGTGCGATCGAGTTCATCGGCGAACATGGTCTTGATCTGGTCGCCGTCATGGAGCGAAGACCCGGCGTCGGCCACGACGATTTCGCCGACCTCGAGGCCTTCCAGGATTTCCGTCGCGCTGTCGGACGACAGCCCGACCCGTACCTTGCGCGTCTCGACAATATTGTTTTTGACGACCTGAATGGTGAGATGGTCGATCGCGGTCTTGGGGATCGAGACGCCGCAGCTTCGCTTGGCGTCGATCGAGGCGCGGGCAAACACGCCGACCTTGAGCGATGGATTGTTGGTGACGCTGATGCGGACGCGGCCGAGCTGCGTGGTGCGGTCGATTTCGGGCGCGACCAGCCGGACCCGGCCGATCAAATCGGGCGCGTCATCGCGGCTGATGCGCACGGTCGCGCCGGGATTGAGCTTGGGCATGTGCACCGCCGGGACCTGGGCGTCGAGCTCGATCT
Organism: Bradyrhizobium sp. 482_C4_N1_8; assembly: GCF_052075965.1. Taxonomy (NCBI): domain Bacteria; kingdom Pseudomonadati; phylum Pseudomonadota; class Alphaproteobacteria; order Hyphomicrobiales; family Nitrobacteraceae; genus Bradyrhizobium; species Bradyrhizobium sp. 482_C4_N1_8. The sequence goes on from NZ_CP197231.1 coordinate 572,972, forward strand.
CGTTGTTGACGGCGATGCGGAACATCGGGCCGGCCTGCGGCGAGGCGGGCGCGCCGACGACGGTACGCACTTCGGTGACGAGGCCCGGCGCGGGCGCCTTCAGCGAGATCGGGCCTTGCGGGCCGGGTCTTTGCGGCTGGCCGGGGATCTGCGGCGGCGCCGTCAGGCGCGCCAGCTCCTGATTGTCGGTGACCATGGCGCCTTCGGTGACGAAGAGGTCGGTGACCCTGGAGCCTTCCTGGTCGGCGACGACCACGGCCTCGCGGCGCGGCACGAAGAAGCCGGTCACCCGCACGAGGTCGGAGAAGCAGGCGTTGGTCGACTTCGTCACGATGACGAGCGCCTCGCTCGGCGTTTCCTTCGCCTCGGGGCGATGCCGATGCTCGAACAGATAATAGCCGACGCCGAGCGCAACGACGAACACCACGGTTCCGGCAGGCTTGAGATATTCGGAGGCGTTCATCGCCGGATTGTCCTGGCCTGGCTCACGGCCATCCGCACGAGGCCTGCTGAGAGCGTTTCCCTGAAATAAAGCGGCGTCCCACAAGGCTGCGGGACGCGCTTTTGAAGCAAGACTTTACACCACATCACGACTTGGCACTTCAAAGGATTTGGCACTTCAAAGGATTACGTCGTGCTCTCACTTCGATGCGGTGGTCTTGTTTTCCATGTTGACGACCTGGACGCGACGATTGACCTCCGCCATCGGCTGGGCCGGGTCCTTCAGCTTGCTCTTGCCGTAGCCGACGGTGACGAGATCGGTCGCGGAGATGCTGTACTTGTCGACGAGGTAGCGCTTGATCGAATCCGCGCGGCGCTCCGACAGGTCCTGATTATAGCCCTCGCCGCCGGCGGCGTCGGTGTGGCCGGCCACCACGAAGGTCGAGCCCTTCAGGTCGGGGCTGGTCAGCGCGCGACCGAGCGCCTGTACCGAGGCGAGCGACTTGGCGCTGATATTGGCCGAGTTGTAGTCGAACGTGATTTCAAGATCGATGTTCGGCTTGTCCTTGGCCACTGAGGCGATTTCTTCGCGCTCGGTCGACGAAAGTGAGCGCGTCGAGCGGCCGCGCACGGACTGGATCAGCTTGGTTTCCGTCGCACTGGGTGCGGGATCGGCCTGCGGGGCGATCGAGAGGCCGCGGGTCAACGGCTTCTTCGGCGGCGGCGCCAGTGCGCGGACGATCTCGTCCTCGGTGACGTTCTTGCTGTTGCCGTCGTCGCCCGCGAATGCGAGCGGGGTCGTCAGCGACAGAGCGACGCCGACCGTGATGATGGACAGCATCGCGCTAAATCCCTTTGCAGCCAATCTCATTGCCAGTCCCTCCTGCGCAGCTGACCGCGCGGTTCCAAAATTCCTGCAATGGCCCCCCCGGGAAAGGCCGCCTGCGGCATCCGTCCGTTAGTCTTCCCTGAGCCGCCGAGGGTTCGAGGCGTCTGCCGCCTCAACTCAAAAAAATACTAGCGTACTCCGTAGCTTGCGAACTCCTGAACAATGTTCGGGTCCATCGCCTTGGCATTGGCGATGTCGAGCGCGCCTTCCTGCGCCGAGCCGTTGCGCTGCTTGGCAATCCCGCGGCCAAAGAGCGAGGAGGTCAGGCGCGGGTTGATCTTCAGGGCTGCGTCGAAATCGGCGATGGCGTTCTTGACCGCTCCCGATTTCAGATTGACGAGCCCCCGGCTGTCCAGCGCATCGACGAAATTCGGCCGCAGCCGCAGCGCCTCGTTGCAATCCTTCAGCGCGCCCTGGAGGTCGCCGACCACGGTGCGGGTCCAGCAGCGGTTGTTCAGCGCCTCGACGTCCTTCGCGTTGATCCGAAGCGTCTCGTCGAAATCCTTGATGGCCAAATTGTAGGCGCCCTTGCTGGCATAGACCTGACCGCGCCGGTACAGCGCATTCACGTCATCAGGATTGGCGGCGATCTTGGCCGTCAGGCCCTTGATGGTCGGATCCTCCGCCAGCGCGGCCGCGCTCGGCCCGCTATCCATGCTCGGTGCGGGGGTGGTCTCGGCTGGTTTCACCGGCGGTGGCGCCGGCGGCAAGGCGGCCTCGACCTGCGGTTTCGGTGAGGGCGCCGGTGCAGGAGCAGGTGCTGGAGCAGGTGCCGCTGCCGTGTCCGCCGGCTTCGGCGGCGGAGGCGGTGCGGGCGGAGCCGGCGGCGGATTGTTGGCGACGACCGGCGGCGGCGATGGCGGCGGTGCCGTCATCGACGGGCGCGATCCGCCGGCGCCTGGAATGAACGAAAAATCCTCGGCGAGGGAAGAGGAGATCCACGGCACCTGTTCGCCGCGCGAGGCGCGGGTGACGCCCATCTTGGTGCGGTTCAGCGTCTCCTCGGCCATCAGGTCGGGGACGCGGATCTCCTTCAGGAGCTCCTGGACGAACAGGCTGTGATCGCCGCCCGCGTCCGAGACCACCGAGGCCAGTGCCGCCGAGTACATCACCAGCGTGCCGTTCGGCGCGATGACCGGCGTCAGGCCGGCCGAGAAGCTGCGGAACCGGCGCTCGAAGGGATTGCGCCTGGAGGCGTCGACCAGCGCGATCTTGACGCCCGCGCCACGGGTATTGAGCTCGCCGAGCACGGTCTCCAGGCTGAAACCGTCGCGGCGGACGTCGGATTCGGTCCAGATCTGCGCGTCGATCGGCAGCATGTAGCTCTGGCGCGCCGACTGGATGCCGAAACCGCTGAAGAAGATCAGCGCCACCGAGCCCGGCTTGATCTTGCCATAGAGCTTGTCGAACGCGCGGCGCATGCCGTCGCCGGTCAGGTTCTCGCCGATTTCAACGGAAAAGCCGTCGCGCTTGAGCTCGTCGGCGACGTCGCGCGCGTCGTTGAGCGGTTCCTTCAGCGGGGCGTCCGCGTCTGGATATTTGGCGTTGCCAATGACCAACGCATAACGGTCGCCGGCGGCCAGGGATGGCGCAACCGGGACGAGCGAAACGAGCAAGGGCAGAAGAAAAAGGAAGCGAATTTTCATAATCAGCGCGGTCCAGCCAAAAAGGCGCCGTTACCAGCTTGCGCCGCGGCGACCTTAACTTACGCAATGTGCATTATCAAACCGCGGAAGGGGGGCGTCAACCGCTTGGAGATTCGGCATTATCGCGACAATTGACCGCGATGCATGGGCGCGCCGGGAGGGGAATAAACGGACTGTCACGGTTGTGCTCGGCGCCATCTGGTTCGACTCTGCGGCAGGATGCTGGAGCGGCCGCGACAAAGAAGATGTGAGGGGTCTCACATAGCAGGCTGGACGCTGTCGCAGCCCTCCGGTGTTTGACCTTTGCTGCGGACAATGGCTTGGTGCGCTCGATCGTCCCCGAAGGTCCAACTCAGAAAAGAAAACCATGGGAAACGCCTACGAAATCTACGCCCTGCGTTATGCGACGATGTCGCCACGCACCCCCAACATGAACTTCCTTCAGCCCGACCCGCATGACAGCGCGGCGCAGGATCTCGACTATTTCGTCTGGCTGATCCGAGGGCAGGGCCGCGAGATCCTGGTGGACACCGGTTTCAACGCCGAGGAGGCGAGCGCGCGGGCGCGCAAGCTGACGCTCAATCCGGTCGATGCGCTGGAGCGCTTTGGCGTCGCGGCGTCGAGCGTTCGCGACATTATCGTGACGCATCTGCATTACGACCACGCCGGCAATCTCGATCGCTTCTCGAACGCGCGCTTCCATCTCCAGGAGCGCGAGATGGCTTACGCGACGGGACGCTGCATGTGCAACGGACTGCTGCGACATCCGTTCTCGGTCGAGCACGTCACGCAGATGGTGCGCCATGTCTATGGCGAGCGCGTCAATTTCTATTCCGGCGACGGCGAGATCGCGCCCGGCGTCACCGTGCACCGTGTCGGCGGCCATTCCGACGGCTTGCAGGTGGTCAAGGTCGAGACCGCGCGCGGGCCGGTGGTGCTGGCGTCCGATGCCGCGCATTACTACGCCAATCTGCAGCGCAAGAGCCCGTTCCCCATCGTCTACAATATCGGTGACATGGCGCAGGGCTGGGAGACGATCGAACGCCTCGCCGGACATCCTGACAGGTTCATTCCCGGCCATGATCCGATCGTGACGGAGATCTATCCGCGTGCCAGCGACAAGGTCGATGCCTGGGCGCTGCATTTGCCGCCGTCGCGGTCGTTTGCGAAATGACGGAATCCGGGGCGTGGTGTCAGCGAGTGCCGGCAGGATCCGCACAAGCAACGATGTCGCGGGGAGATTTTCGAGCCGCTACCTCCGGCGGAGAGAATACCGCCAGGTATCCTCCGTCCCCTGCGAGCTCATATGTGGCAACGTCGCGATAGCCGACGGCGGTCAATTCGCAGCGCAAGAGCTCAATTGGCGTGCCATGCTTCGACGTCGGAAGCTCAAGATCGACAATTCCGACCCGCGCATCCTGCTTTAGAGCGGCCGCGAGATTGTAGAGGAAGGCATAGGGTTGGGCTATCTCGTGATACATGTGCACGAGGATTGCAGCATCCAGCGAGGAAGCGGGCAGACGCGGGTCGTGTGGTTCGCCGAGCGCGAATTGCACGTTCGTCAACTTCAGACGTTCTGTTCGCCTGGCGAGCTCGATGAGGTAATCCCGCGTGACGTCCTGGGCAACGACAGAACCGGCGGGGCCGACGACGTGCGAGAGCCTGACCGTGTGGTAGCCGCTGCCTGCTCCAATGTCGCCCACTGTCATACCTGGTTTCAGTTCAAGAGCACGTGCGATTTGACCGGCCTCATTGAGGGCGTCTCGGCGCTCTTCGGCGGCACGGCGCGGGCTGACGATCCGTGCAACAGGGCGCTGTGGTGAGGGAAACTCGTTTGCAGCGACTCCGGGGGAAGCCAGATAACCTATGTCAGCGGCGTATGCGCGAGTTACGGCAAACGCCGCAAGTAGCGCCGTTATATAAGCCAGTGCCGTCACGGACCTGCCAAGCTTTCTCAATCGGCCTCCCAAAAGCCGACGTCTGCACCTCTATGAGTACGCGCCCTAATACGCCTCTTTCGCGTCGGCCTCTTCGCTGGTCTGGATCAGGTCGAGGCTCTGTTCGATCTTGCCGAGCAGGGCCGACAGTTGCTTGCGCTCCTGCGCAGAGAGGCAGGCGAGGATCTCGTCTTCCCGCCGCAGCAATTGCGGGAACAGCTCTTCGTACAGCGCGCGACCCTTCTTCGTCAGTTGCAGGCGGAATTCGCGGCGGTCGGCTTCGTTCTCGACCCGCTCGATCAGCCCCTGGTGCAGCAGCGCGGTCACGGCGCGGCTGATGGTGGATTTGTGCGTGCGGGTGCATTGCGAGATGTACTGCGCGCTACAGGCATCGTTGCGGAAGCCGAGCGTGGCGATCACGCGCCAGGCCGGAATGTCGAGGCCGTGACGCTCCTGATATTCGACCGCAAGCGCGGAACTCACCTCGGCGGCCAGCCGGTTGAGGCGGAACGGCACGAATTTGAACAAATCGAGCCGCGCATTCGGCCGCAATGAAGCCTCGTCGGCCTCACGTGCCTTCAGCGCGATGTCGCTGGATGTCCTCGCCAAGGCTTGCGCTCCGAATTCCAGTTGACGGCCGGCCGGCTCCGGTCCAAAATAGTTGCACGTGAGACTATCTAGCAGATCAGTCCTCTCTTGACCAGAGCCGAGGTTAGCGCATGGCGCAGGCCAATACGCAGCAGGCCAAAACCCAGTTCGGCTATCGCCGCCATCCCGACCAGGATCGTCCCGGCCAGAGTGCGGCCGAGCATCCCGTGGTGGTCGTCGGCGCGGGGCCGGTGGGGCTGTCGCTCGCGATCGACCTTGCCCAGCGCGGCCAGCGCGTCGTCCTTCTGGATGATGCCGACCGGATCGGCGAAGGCTCGCGCGCGATCTGCTTCTCCAAGCGGTCGCTCGAATATTGGGATCGGCTCGGCGTCGGCGACCGCATGGTCGAGAAGGGCGTGGTGTGGAGCGTCGGCCGCATCTTCCATGGCGAGTCGCAGCTTTACCAGTTCAACCTGTTGCCCGAGGACGGTCACAAGCGGCCGGCCTTCATCAATCTCCAGCAATATTACGCCGAGGCCTATCTGGTCGATCGCATCAGCGATCTCTCTGAGATCGATCTGCGCTGGCGCAACAAGGTGACGGCGCTTGAACAGCGCAACGATTCCGTCGCGCTGACGATCGAGACGCCGGAGGGCGCCTATCGCCTGCACGCGCAATATGTCGTCGCCTGCGACGGCGCGCGCTCGTCGCTGCGGCAGATGGTCGGCGCCGAGTTCGCGGGACAGGTGTTCGAGGACCAGTTCCTGATCGCCGACGTCAAGATGACCGCGGAGTTCCCGACCGAGCGCTGGTTCTGGTTCGATCCGCCGTTTCATGCCGGCCGCTCCGCGCTGCTGCACCGTCAGCCCGACGACGTCTGGCGCATCGATCTCCAGCTCAATCGCTATGCCGATCCCGTCGTCGAGAAGAAGCCGGAGAACGTGCGGCCGCGGATCGCGCGCATGCTCGGTCACGACAAGTTCGAGTTCGAGTGGATCTCGCTCTACAAATTCCAGTGCCGGAGGATGGATCGCTTCCTCCACGGCCGGGTGATTTTTGCGGGCGATTCCGCGCATCAGGTCTCGCCCTTCGGTGCGCGCGGTGCCAATTCCGGGCTAGAGGACGCCGAGAATCTGTCCTGGAAGCTCGATCGTGTGTTGCGCGGCACCTCGCCGGCGAGCCTGCTCGAGAGCTACCATGTCGAGCGGAGTCTCGCGGCCGACGAGAACATCCGCGAATCGACCCGCTCGACCGATTTCATGGCGCCGAACTCGCACCAGGAGGCGCGGCTGCGCAAGGCAGTGCTGTCGCTGGCTAAGGAGACCGAATTCGGCAAGCGCATGGTCAATGGCGGGCGGCTCTCGGTGCCGTGCAGCTACGACTCGCCGCTGTCATCGCCCGACGCGGAGGCGTGGCGCGGCGGACCGTTGCCCGGCTGTTCCATGCTCGACGCGCCCGTTGGCGAGCAGGCCTATCTGACCGATGCATTCCGCCGGGGTGGAACGGACTTCACCTTGCTGTCGTTCAGCAATGGCGCGGCGGTCGATGCGCCCGATGGTGTCAAGGATATCCGCATTGGTGGCGAGGGCGGGCTTGCCGATCCCTCGGGCCTTGTCGCAAAGCGCTATGACGCCGCGCCTGATACAGCCTATCTGCTCAGGCCCGACGGCTACGTTGCGGCCCGCTTCCGCCATCCGACGCGTGCGGCGATCGCGGCCGCGTTGTCGCGGGCCCAAGGCTTGAATTGAGGATTCGCATGCCGCTTTCAACCAGCTCCAACTTCGCGCGGCCCGACGATGCCTTTCGTGCCATCGTCGAGGCGCACCGCGGCTTCACGGACGAGCAGAGCGCCGATTTCGACGCGGCACTGGTCCTGATCCTCGCCAACCATATCGGCGACATCGACGTGTTGCGGGAAGCGATCGTGCTCGCGAAGCGGCGCATGACCGACGGCCAGCAGCAACAACAGCAACAACAATAACCCCAAGACCTGAGGACGAATTGATGGCGAAGAACTTCGCATCCACCGGCGATCTCTCCGAGAAGAAGATCACCTTCTCAGAGATCGGCACCGATCTCTATGCCTTCACCGCGGAGGGCGATCCGAACACCGCGATCATCGTCGGTGACGACGGCTGCCTGGTGTTCGACGCGCAGTCGACGCCGGCGATGGCCAACAAGGTGATCGAGCGCGTCCGCACCGTCACCGACAAGCCGATCAAATATGTCGTGCTGTCGCACTATCACGCCGTGCGCGTGCTGGGCGCCTCCGCCTACAAGGCGCAGGGCATCGTGGCCTCGCAGGAGACCTATCGCCTCATCGAGGAACGCGGCCAGCAGGATTGGGATTCCGAATATGGCCGCTTCCCGCGGCTGTTCCAGGATGCCGCGAGCATTCCAGGCCTGACCTGGCCGACGCTCACGTTCGAAGGCGAGATGTCGATCTATCTGGGCAAGCGCGAGGTGCGCCTGATGCAGTTGGGCGCAGGCCACACCTCCGGCGACATCGTCGCCTGGGTGCCGGATGCCGAAGTGATGTTCTCCGGCGACCTCATCGAATATCACTCGGCCTGCTATTGCGGTGACGCGCATTTGCGCGAATGGCCGCTGACGCTGAACGAGATCCGCAACTTCAATCCCAAGGCGATCGCGCCGGGCCGCGGCGATGCGCTGAAGGGCACGGCCACGGTGCGCGAAGCCATCGCGATGACGCGTGACTTCGTTACCTCGCTCTATGGCGCGGCCGAAATTTCGGTCGCCAGGGGGCGTACGCTGAAGGAATCGATGGCGGCGACGCGCGAAGTCATGGATCCGAAGTTCCACAGCTTCGCCATCTACGAGCACTGCCTGCCGTTCAACGTGTCGCGCGCCTATGACGAGGCGTCGGGGATCGACGACCCCGTGATCTGGACCGACAAGCGCGACCAGGAAATGTGGGCCGCCCTGCAAGGAGGAGGATAGTCATGAACGTCAACACCTCGCCTGATCAGATCATCCGGAGCTCGGCGCAGGTCACGCCGGGCTACATGTCCGGCTTCGGCAACAGCTTCGAGACCGAGGCGCTGCCGGGCGCGCTGCCGATCGGGCGCAACTCGCCGCAGCGCTGCGCTTACGGGCTCTACGCCGAGCAGCTCTCCGGCTCACCCTTCACCGCGCCGCGTGGCACCAATGAGCGCTCCTGGCTCTATCGCATCCGCCCCTCGGTGAAGCATTCCGGCCGCTTCGAGAAGGCCGATGCCGGCCTGTGGCGCTCGGCGCCCTGCCATGAATACGATCTGCCGATCGCGCAGCTGCGCTGGGACCCGGCGCCGATCCCGAAGGAGGACATGACCTTCCTCCAGGGCGTGCAGACCATGACGACGGCTGGTGATGTCAACACGCAGGCCGGCATGGCCGCGCATGTCTATCTCATCACCAAGTCGATGGTGGATCAGCATTTCTACAATGCCGACGGCGAACTGATGTTCGTGCTCCAGCAGGGCAATCTGCGCGTCGTCACCGAATTCGGCCGTATCGACGCCGAGCCCGGCGAGATCGTGGTGATCCCGCGCGGCGTCAAATTCCGCGTCGAGATTCCGAACGGTCCTGCGCGCGGCTATCTCTGCGAAAACTACGGCGGCGCCTTCACGCTGCCGGAGCGCGGGCCGATCGGCGCCAATTGCCTCGCCAACGCGCGCGACTTCCTCACCCCGGTCGCGTATTACGAGGACAAGGACACGCCGACCGAGCTCTACGTGAAATGGGGCGGCTCGCTGTTCAAGACCACGCTGCCGCATTCGCCAATCGACGTTGTCGCCTGGCACGGCAATTACGCGCCCTATAAATACGATCTGCGCACCTTCTCTCCCGTAGGCGCGATCGGGTTCGATCACCCCGATCCCTCGATCTTCACGGTGCTGACCTCGCCGTCGGAGACCGCGGGCACCGCGAACATCGACTTCGTGATCTTCCCCGAGCGCTGGATGGTGGCCGACAACACCTTCCGTCCGCCGTGGTACCACATGAACATCATGAGCGAGTTCATGGGCCTGATCTACGGCGTCTACGACGCCAAGCCGCAGGGTTTTGTCCCGGGCGGCATCTCACTCCACAATTGCATGCTGCCGCACGGTCCCGACCGCGATGCCTTCGAGCACGCCAGCAACGGCGAGCTGAAACCGGTCAAGCTGACCGGCACCATGGCCTTCATGTTCGAGACCCGCTACCCGCAGCGCGTGACAGCGCATGCCGCGAAGTCGTCGACGCTGCAGGACAATTACGCGGACTGCTGGACGGGCCTGGAGAAGCGATTCGATCCGAACAAGCCGTAGTCTTGCTTACCCTCCCCTGGAGGGGGAGGGTCGCTACGCATGCAGCGAAGCGGAATGCGTAGCGGGGTGGGGTGATGGTCTCTCCGCAAGGAACACTGCCCGTGTTGAGAGATCACCCCTCCCCGTCTCATATTTCGCTGCGCTCAATATGAGCCGACCCTCCCCCTCCAGGGGAGGGTGACAGAAGTTCAGCACCAGAATTCGTATGGCAGGAAACATGCCCCACCCCAACGACCCCAGCCTCCGATCCTTCATCGAGGTCGATCCCGCCTCCGACTTCCCGATCCAGAACCTGCCCTATGGCGTGTTCTCGACCTCGGCCAATCCGACGCCGCGCGTCGGTGTCGCGATCGGCAACTACGTGTTCGATCTCTGGGCGCTCGAGCAGGATTGCCGGCTTGATGTCGGGCCGCTCGGCGTATTCTCCGCGCCCTCGCTCAATCCGTTCATGGCGCTCGGACCGAAGGTCTGGACGAAGACACGCGCGCGGATCAGCGAGCTGCTGCGTCATGATCATCCGGAGCTGCGTGACAATGAGGAGCTGCGCAAGCAGGCCCTGGTGCCGATGCGCGATGCAAAATTGCATCTGCCGTTCGCAGTGTCCGGCTATACCGATTTCTATTCGTCGAAGGAGCACGCCACCAATGTCGGCGTGATGTTCCGCGGCAAGGACAACGCGCTGCAGCCGAACTGGCTGCACATGCCGATCGCCTATAATGGTCGCGCCTCGACCGTCGTGGTCTCCGGAACGAAGGTGAAGCGGCCGCGCGGCCAGCTGAAGCCGCCGAATGTCGAGGTGCCGAGCTTCGGGCCGTGCAAGCGGCTCGATTTCGAGCTGGAGATGGGCGTCGTGGTCGGCCAGCCCTCTGCCATGGGCGGCATGCTGACCGAGCAACAGGCCGAGGAGATGATCTTCGGTTTCGTGCTGCTCAACGACTGGAGCGCGCGCGACATCCAGCAATGGGAATATGTGCCGCTCGGGCCGTTCCTGGCAAAAGCGTTCGCGACCTCGATCAGCCCGTGGGTGGTGACGCGCGAGGCGCTGGAGCCGTTCCGGCTGAAGGGGCCGGAGCAGGAGCCGGTGCCGCTGGACTATCTCAAGCAGGCGAAGCCGCAGAACTATGATCTCGAGCTCGACGTCTCCTTGCGCGCGGCCGGCGCCAATGCGCCCGCCGGCATCAGCCGCACCAATTTCAAATACATGTACTGGTCCTCGGTGCAGCAGCTCATGCATCACGCCTCCAGTGGCTGTGCGATGAATGTGGGCGATCTCCTTGGGTCCGGCACCATCTCCGGCCCGGAGAAGAACCAGCGCGGCAGCCTATTGGAGATCAGCTGGAACGGCACCGAGCCGGTGGAATTGCCCGGCGGCATCAAGCGGTCGTTTTTGGAAGACGGCGACAGCCTCGTCATGCGCGGCTGGTGCCAGGGCAATGGCTACCGGGTCGGGTTCGGAGAGGTCGAGGGGACGATTTTGGCGGCGGAGTAGCCGCGCGTTCCGGTGTCGTAGGGTGGGCAAAGCGAAGCGTGCCCACCATCACGATCGCGCTTGCGGAGACGTGGTGGGCACGGCGCAAGGGCGCCTTTGCCCACCCTACGAAGTCACCGCCTCTCCGGCGGCACGTCCCTGACCCGCGCGCAATGCGCCGCGACATCCTCCACGCTGTACTTCAAATGCACCCGCTTGTCGGACGGCACGTGTTTGGTGACGCACACGCCCGGCCGCCATTCCTGCGTCGGCCTGATCGGGCGCGGCGCAAAGCCGCCGCCGCAATTCGGGCAGACGTTGGAGAGTTTCGTCTCCACGCAATCCGCACAGAACGTGCATTCATAGGAGCAGATCCGCGCGTCCGTTGCATCAGGCGGCAGGTCGCGGTCGCAATATTCGCAGTTCGGTCGAAGCTGGAGGGCCATGGCAGAATCTCCGCAGATTGGCTTGATCATCGCAGACGGCGCGTGAAGCGCGAATGCCGTAGTTCCCTCGATTTCAGCCAGCCTTCAAATCCTTCAGCGGCAGCCGCGAGCTTTCCTTGAGCCTGTCGAGCACGATCGAGGAGCGCACATGCGCCACGCTCTGGTGCGGCATCAGCACGTCGTTGACGAGATTGGAGAGACCCTTGAGGTCGCGCAGCACGGCTTTGAGCACGTAATCGGCGTCGCCCGTCAGCGAATAAGCTTCCTGGATCTCGTCGATGCGGTTGACCAAGGCGCGGAAGCGTTTCGAATTGTCCGGCGAGTGGGTCGCGAGCCCCACCTGGATAAAGGCGATCACGCCGAAGCCCAGCGCTTCGCTGGAGAGATCGGCGTGATAGCCCGAGATCACCTTCTCCTCCTCCAGCCGCATCCGCCGCCGCGAGCATTGCGAGGCCGAGAGACCCGCGAGATCGGCGAGCTCCTGGTTGGTGAGGCGGCCGTCGTCCTGGAGCGCGCCCAGGATCTTGAGGTCGAAGGCGTCTACGGAGATCATGCGTCATTTATCCATTTCATGCACGGATCGTGCATATGATAGCCAAAACGCGTCCCGTTTGCACGCTCATTGCACGCCCGGTGAAGGATAGTTCATGGCAGCAGCAATTGGAGAGCACCATGGGTCCGTTTCCGCACGATGCACCGCCGGCCACCGTCACCGCCGACAATCCGATGGGCACCGACGGGTTCGAGTTCGTCGAATATGCGCATCCCAATCCGGAAGAGCTGCACGCGTTGTTCAAGCTGATGGGTTATGCGCCCGTCGCCCGCCACAAGAGCAAGAAGATCACGGTCTACCGCCAGGGCGACATCAACTATCTCGTCAACGAGGAGCCCGGCACCCACGGCTTCGACTTCGTCGCCGCGCACGGCCCCTGCGCGCCGTCGATGGCGTTTCGCGTGGTCGATGCGAAGGCGGCCTATGACCGTGCGATCGCGCTCGGCGCCGAACCTGCCGATGTGTCGTCGGTGCAGAAGACGCTTGATGTGCCCGCGATCAAGGGCATCGGCGGCAGCCTGCTCTATTTCGTCGATTGCTACGGCGCCAAGGGCTCGGCTTACGATGCCGAGTTCGAGTGGTTGGGGGCACGCGATCCCAAGCCGGTCGGTGCCGGCCTGTTCTATCTCGATCACCTCACCCACAACGTCCATCGCGGCCGCATGGATGTGTGGACGGGCTTCTACCAAAAGCTGTTCAACTTCCGCCAGATCCGCTTCTTCGACATCGAGGGTCGCGCCTCCGGCCTGTTCTCGCGCGCGCTGACCAGCCCCGACGGCAAGATCCGGATTCCGATCAACGAGGACGCCGGCGATTCCGGCCAGATCGAGGAATATCTCAATATCTATCGCGGCGAGGGCATCCAGCACATCGCCTGCGGCTGCCGCGATATCCACGCCACCATCGAAGGCCTGCGCGAAGCCGGCCTGCCGTTCATGCCGTCGCCGCCCGAGACCTATTTCGAGCGGATCGACGCGCGCCTGCCGAAGCACGGCGAGGACGTCGCGCGGCTCCAGACCAACGGCATTCTGATCGATGGTGAGGGCGTGGTCGATGGCGGCCAGACCAAGGTGCTGCTGCAGATCTTCTCCGCCAACGCGATCGGCCCGATCTTCTTCGAGTTCATCCAGCGCAAAGGCGACGACGGCTTTGGCGAGGGCAACTTCAAGGCCCTGTTCGAGTCGATCGAGGAGGACCAGATCCGGCGCGGCGTGTTGAAGGTGGATACGGCGGCGTAGGTCGCTGCGTTCGGGCACACTGCCGTGGTGGGCAAAGCGCAAGCGTGCCCACTACTTCTATCAGAATTGCGGAGCGGTGGTGGGCTCGGCGCTTCGCGCCTTTGCCCACCCTACGCGATCTTTGCCGAGGCTAGATCTACCTCTTCCACGCAGCCATCACCGCACCAATCTCCGCGCCCTCCGGCTCCCGCACCGCCGACGGCGTGCGTGAGAACCGCGGCGCGGGCGCGGGCTGCTTCACGCCGTGGCGCTCGAGGAAGACGTTGCGGGCGACCATGTGCGGATGCTCGGTCGCTTCCGACATGGTGAGCACCGGCGCGAAGCAGATGTCGGTGCCTTCCATGATCTTGCACCAGTCCTCGCGGGTCTTGCTCCTAAACACGGCCTGCAACTTCTGCTTCAGCGCGGGCCAGGCCTTGGGGTTCATCTGCGCGTCGAAGTCGGCATCGGTCAGGCCCGCGTGCTCGCGCAGCAGCGCGTAGAACTGCGGTTCGATCGAGCCGATCGAGACGAAGTGCCCGCAGGCACATTCATAGACGCCGTAGAAATGTGCGCCGCCGTCGAGGAAGTTCTGGTTGCGCCCCTCGCTCCAGCGGCCGATCGTCTTCATGTCGAAGAAGAACGACATCAGCGATGCCGCGCCGTCGCACATCGCGGCGTCCACGACCTGGCCCTTGCCGGACCTTTGCGCTTCGAGGAGGGCGGCGAGCACGCCGACGACGAGATAGAGTGCACCGCCGCCGAAATCGCCGACCAAATTGAGCGGCGGCACCGGGGCTTCCTTGGTGCCGATCGCGGCCAGCGCGCCGGTGATCGAGATGTAATTGATGTCATGGCCGGCGGCGTTGGCCAGCGGGCCTTCCTGGCCCCAGCCGGTCATGCGGCCGTAGACGAGTTTGGGATTGCGCGCGAGCACGACGTCGGGCCCGAGCCCAAGCCGTTCCATCACGCCGGGACGAAAGCCCTCGACCAGCGCGTCGGCGCTGGCAAGCAGGTCGAGCACCTCTGCGATCGCCGCCTTGTCCTTGAGGTCGAGCTCGATCACCTTGCGGCCGCGGCCCGCGACCGACTTCATGCTCTTCTTCGCACCGACGCGATCGAGCGTGACGACATCGGCGCCCATGTCAGCCAGCATCATGCAGGCGAATGGGCCGGGTCCGATGCCGGCGAATTCGACGACACGGAAGCCCGAAAGCGGGCCGGAGGTGCGGACGGAGGAGGTGGGCGCTGGTTTATCGAGCACGCTGTTGTTTCCTCGGGTCACCGGCGAATGCCGGTGGTCCGGCAATCGCCTTAGACGTTCCTCTTTGGGGACGAGTTAATTGGCTGATTAACTTTTCTCGCCTTCATGTCCGCGTGGCAAGCGGTTTTCATGCATGGGCGCATAATAAAAAGCGGCGCGCATTGCTGCGCGCCGCGGAAGATTTGTGTTGAGGCGCTAAGGCGCGACGCGCTGTCGCGCTTTAGCGACTCGGTCAGCCCGCGGCGGCCACCGCGCGCTGCGCCATCACCTTGACGAGGTTGGCGCGGTATTCCGCGGTCCCGTGGATATCGGCCAGCAATCCGCTCGCCGGAATGCTGACATTGTCGAGCGCCGACGGCGACCAGTTCGCCTTCAGCGCGGCTTCGATCGCGGGCACCCGCATCACGCCGCTCTGCGAGGCGCCGGTGGCGGCAACACGGATCTCGCCCGACTTCGTCTGCGCGACGAACACGGCAGTCAGCGCGAAGCGTGAGGCCGGGTGCCGCATTTTTTCGTAGCCTGCCTTCGCCGGCACCGGGAACGACACCGCGGTGATGATCTCGCCGTCTTCCAGCGCCGTCGTGAACAGGCCCTGGAAGAAGTCCTCGGCCGAGATCGACCGCTTGTTGGTCTTGACGGTGGCACCGAGCGCCAGCAGCGCGGCCGGATAATCCGCGGCGGGATCGTTGTTGGCAATCGAGCCGCCGATCGTGCCGCGATAACGCACGGCGGGATCGCCGAGCACCGAGGTGAGATAGGCGATCGCGGGGATCGCCTTCTTCACGTCGGCATTCTGCATGATGTCGAAATAGGTCGTGCCGGCCTTGATGGTCAGCACGTCGCCCGAGAGCTCGACGCCCTGCAGCTCCTTGATCTTGCCGAGATCGATCACGTCGGACGGGCTGGCGAGCCGCTGCTTCATGACCGGCAGCAAGGTCTGGCCGCCGGCGAGGAATTTCGCCTCACTGCTCTTGCCGAACAGGGCGACGGCCTCGTCGACCGAGGAGGGGCGATGATAAGTGGTCTGGTACATCTTGTTGCTCCTCTCAGGCCGCGTGGATCGTGCGCCACACCCGGTCCGGGGTTGCGGGCATTTCCAGATTGTTCTTGCCGATCGCATCCGTGATCGCGTTGATCACGGCCGCAGAGGCGCCGATCGCGCCGGCCTCACCGCAGCCCTTGATGCCCAGGGGATTGCCCGGGCACAGCGTCGTGGTGTGGGAGAGGTTGAACGAGGGCAGGTCGTCGGCGCGCGGCATGGAGTAGTCCATGAACGAGGCCGTGACGGGCTGGCCGTTGGCATCGTAGATGGCGTGCTCGAGCAGCGCCTGCCCGATGCCCTGGGCAAGGCCGCCATGGACCTGTCCCTCGACGATCATCGGGTTGATCAGCCGGCCGAAATCGTCGGCCGCGACGAAGTTGACGAAGGAGGTCTTGCCGGTGCCGGGATCGACCTCGAGCTCGCAGATGTAGGCGCCGGCCGGGAAGGTGAAGTTGGTCGGATCGTAGAAGGCGCTTTCCTTCAGGCCCGGCTCCATCCCGTCAGGCAGATTGTGCGCGGTGTAGGCCGCGAGCGCGACCATCGGGAAGGCGATCGCCTTGTCCGTGCCGGCCACCTTGAACTCGCCGTTCTCGATGACGATGTCGCCCTCGGACGCTTCGAGCGCATGCGCCGCGATCTTCTTGGCCTTGGACTCCATCTTCTCCATGGCCTTCAGGATCGCGGTGAGACCGACGGCCGCCGAGCGCGAGCCGTAGGTGCCCATGCCGAACTGCACCTTGTCGGTGTCGCCATGGACGATCGAGACCTGGCTGATGGGAACGCCCAAGCGTTCCGCAACGAGCTGGCAGAACGTGGTCTCGTGACCCTGGCCGTGGCTGTGCGAGCCCGTCAGGATCTCGATGGTGCCGACCGGGTTGACCCGCACTTCGGCGGATTCCCACAGACCAACGCCGGCGCCGAGGCTACCGACGGCCTTCGACGGCGCGATGCCGCAGGCCTCGATGTAGCAGGACACGCCGATGCCGCGCAGCTTGCCGTCCGCCTTCGCCTTGGCCTTGCGGGCTGCGAAGCCGGCATAGTCGATCGCCTTCATCGCGGCATCGAGCGAGGCATTAAAATCACCGGTGTCATAGGCCATGATCACAGGCGTCTGGTGCGGGAACTGGGTGATGAAGTTGCTCCGGCGCAGTGCTGCCGGATCGACCTTGAGCTGCCGCGCCGCCGTCTCCATCAGCCGCTCGATCAAATAGCTCGCCTCGGGGCGGCCTGCGCCGCGATAGGCGTCGACCGGCGTGGTGTTGGTGTAGACCCCGACCACCTCGGCATGGATCGCCGGGATGTTGTACTGGCCCGACAGCAGCGTCGCGTAGAGATAGGTCGGGACCGACGAGGAGAACAGCGACATGTAGGCGCCGAAATTGGCGTAGGTCTTCACCTTCAAGCCGGTGATCTTGTTGTTGGCATCGAACGCCATTTCGGCATGGGTCACATGGTCACGGCCATGCGCATCGGTGAGGAAGGCCTCGGTGCGGTCGCCGGTCCATTTTACTGGACGGCCGACCTTCTTCGAGGCCCACAGCGCCACCATCTCCTCGGGATAGATGAAGATTTTTGAGCCGAAGCCGCCGCCGACGTCGGGGGCGATCACGCGCAGCTTGTGCTCGGGGGCGATGTTGTAGAACGCCGAGAGCACGAGGCGGGCGACGTGCGGGTTCTGCGAGGTCGTATAGAGCGTGAAGTGCTCTTCCGCCGCGTCATAGTCGGCGATCGCCGCGCGCGGCTCCATCGCGTTCGGGGCGAGGCGGTTGTTGGTGACGTCGAGCTTGACCACATTGGCGGCCTTGGCGAAGGCGGCATCCGTCGCGCCCTCGTCGCCGATCACCCAGTCATAGACCTGGTTGCCGGGGGCTTCGGGGTGAAGCTGGGCTGCGCCGGCCTTGATCGCGGCATGGATATCGGCGACTGCCGGCAGCTCTTCATAATCCACGACCACGGCTTCGGCCGCGTCGCGCGCGAGGTTCTTGCTGTCGGCGATCACGACCGCGACGGCCTGACCGACGAAGCGCACGGTTTCCGGCGCCATCGCCGGCCATGCGCCCATCTTCATCGGGCTGCCGTCCTTGGAGGTGATGGCCCAGCCGCAGATGAGATTGCCGACCTTGTCGTCGACGATCTGCTGTCCCGTGAGCACGGCGACCACGCCCGGCATGTTGAGCGCGGCGGATGAATCGATCTTCTTCACCTTGGCATGCGCATGCGGGCTTCTGATGAAATGGGCATGGGTCATGCCCTGCAATTTGATGTCGTCGACGTAACGGCCTTTGCCGGTAATGAAACGCTTGTCTTCCTTGCGCACGACGCGCGCGCCGATGCCTTCAACACCCATGTCTGGTCCTCCCGACCGGAAGTTTCTTTGACTGCGCTTTCCCTCGAAAGCGGCAGCGGTGGTTCTTTATTCGAGGCGCGCCGATTTACTCGGCCGCCTGCGAGACCTTCATGCGCCCGGCTGCGTCCAGCACGGCCTTGACGATGTTGTGGTAGCCGGTGCAGCGGCAGATATTGCCTTCGAGCTCTTGGCGCACGGTGGGCTCGTCGAGCTGGCCGCCATGGCGGTGCACGATGTCGATCGCCGACATGATCATGCCCGGCGTGCAATAGCCGCATTGCAGGCCGTGATTGTCGCGGAAGGCGGCCTGCATCGGATGCAGCTCATCGCCCTTGGCGATGCCTTCGATGGTGGTGACGCTGGCGCCGTCGGCCTGGCCGGCCAGCATGGTGCAGGATTTCACCGCCTTGCCGTCCACGTGTACGACGCAGGCGCCGCACTGGCTGGTGTCGCAGCCGACATGGGTCCCGGTGAGGTTGAGGTGATCCCGCAGGAGTTGGACCAGCAGCGTGCGGTCCTCGACGTCGACGGCAACGGCCTTGCCGTTCACCGTCAGTTTGACTGTAGACACGGAATATACCTCCCCGGATTGATTTTGATTGTTTCTAATTAGAGACCGCCGCCCCCTGACATTGCAACTAGGATTTTGGTCACGCCGGTCATGGAAAAGTTATCGATCCTGACGAGCGGGCAATGACTTGGGCCGGCGAAGCGGGTCGACCGCCGCAAAATGGTCGGCCCATGTGGGATGCCAGCCGTCATCCCATCCGGTCGGCTTTTGGCCGACAAAGCCGGAAATTGCGCAGGTGCGGCGAATTTACCGCCCTTTATCCATTCTGCCCTAGTTTTGCGCATCCGGCGGGGCGCCTCCGGATCACGGCTGAATAGAAAATGGGGGTTGGAATGTCCGGGCGTATCGCGTCGCCGTCGAAGCGTACAATATTTCCGACCCTCCGGTTCCGCGCCAAGATCATCCTCGGCTTCGCCGCGGTGCTGGTGATCTCCGCCGGCAGCATGGCTTTCTCTTATTTCGGTTTCGAGCGGGTCTCGGCCGGGGTCGGGTCCTACCGCAGCAGCGTCACCGAGGCCGATCTCGCCCGCAACATCGACCGCGAGCTGCTCGCCTACCGCTCGGCAGTCCGTTATTTCGTCGTCACCGGCAAGGAGGACGATGCCAAGGCAGCGCTGGACGCCGAGACCGGCCTGAAGAGCGCCATCGACCAGGCGGTCAAGAGTGCCCAGAAGCCGGCGCGGCAGGAGGGCCTCAACAAGCTCGCCAAGGAATTCTCCAACTTCTCCGCAACCTTCGCAAAGGTCCTCCAGGCCAAGCGCGACAGCGCGCTGCTGGTGCAGAACCAGCTGACGCGCCAAGCCAATCTCCTGAAATACAAGCTTGACGATATCGGCAACAATGCCTCCGATTCCGAGGCGCAGTCGATCGAGTTCGGCACCAAGCAGGTCAACGCCCAGTTCCAGACCGCGAGCGCGGCGGCGACCAATTTCGTGCTGACGTCCGACCAGGCGATCGCGACCAGCGCGCTGGCGCGGCTGAAATTCGTCGAGAATTCGCTCGGCGCGGTCTATTCCATGGACGACAAGATCGTCGCCGGCCTGAAGGACGCCAAGACCATCCTCGTGGCCTATCGCGAAGCGCTGGAGAAGCTGATCGCCAACGCCAAGATGGTGGATGAGCTCGTCACCGAGATGAGCGGTTCTGCCGGTGCGATCCTGCAAGGCGCCACCGCCATGAAGGCGGACCTCGTCGCCGAACAGCAGCGGCTGGATTCGGAGTCGGAAGCGACCATCGGACGGACCGAGCAACTGGTGCTGATGCTGGCCGTCGGCGGCACGCTGCTCGGCGCGATCCTCGCCTTTCTGCTCGGCACCGGCATCTCGCGTCCGATGATCGCGATGTGCAAGGCGATGCGCGAGCTCGCGTCGGGCAATTTCGACGTCGTGCTGCCGGGCCTCGGCCGCAGGGACGAGATCGGCGAGATGGCCGGCGCGGTCGAGGAATTCAAGGTTCAGGCCGTGGCCAAGGCCGAGCGCGACGCCGCCGCCAGCGAAGCCCAGAACAAGGAACTGGCCACCGCACGTCGTTCCGAGCTGATTCGCTTCGCCGATGACTTTGAAAGCGCGGTCGGTGCCATCGTGTCGAACGTGTCGGCTTCCGCTGTGCAGCTCGAATCGGCGGCGTCCACACTGACCCGAACCGCCGAAACCACGCAGACCCTGTCGAGCCAGGTCGCCGGTGTCTCCGAGCAGGCCTCGAGCAACATGCAGTCGGTCGCAACCGCGACGGAAGAGCTTTCGGCCTCCGTCGAGGAGATCGGCCGCCAGGTCCGCGATTCCAGCCGCATCGCGGAAGATGCGGTGGTTCAGGCCAAGGAAACCGACGGCCGGATCGGCAAGCTGTCGCACGCCGCCCAGCAGATCGGCGAGGTGGTCAAATTGATCACCGCGATCGCCGAGCAGACCAACCTTCTGGCGCTCAACGCCACCATCGAGGCGGCGCGTGCCGGCGAGGCCGGCCGCGGCTTTGCCGTGGTCGCCAGCGAAGTGAAGTCGCTGGCCAGCCAGACCGCGAAGGCCACCGACGAGATTTCCTCGCACATCGCGGGCATGCAGGGCGCGACGGCCGAGTCGGTCGCCGCGATCAAGGAGATCGGCGCCACCATCGGCAAGATTTCGTCGATCTCGACCTCGATCGCGAGCGCCGTGGAAGAGCAGGGCGCCGCGACGCAGGAGATTGCCCGCAGCGTCCAGACCGTCGCGCAGGGCACCCAGACCGCCGCCACCGACATCGGCCAGGTCAACCGTGGCGCCGCCGAAACCGGCTCGGCCTCGGAGGAGGTCCTGAATTCGGCCAAAACCCTGTCCAGCGAAAGCACCCGCCTGCGCGCCGAGCTCGACCGGTTCATGGGGAATATCCGGGCGGCATAAGGCTCGGCCGCGTCCGAAGCCGCTGCCGTCGCGTCACTCTCGGCTGTCGTCCCGCGAAGGCGCGTGAGCGCGGGGACGACAGCCGAGTGCGCATCTCCCCGCGTCACCTAACCGCAAGTTGCGACGCCATAAATTTACCGCCGCTTATCCTTTGCACTCTACCGTGCTCACGAGTCAGGAAGCGGGCTGCTTCCGGGCTGCGCCTGGTTTTCCGCGAATGGAATGGGGTGGGGAATGCCCGTCAAGTCGACGCCGAACACATCGAAGCTCTTCACCCTGCGTTTTCGTGCAAAAATCATCCTCGGCTTCGTGGCGGTGCTGGCCATCCTCGCCGTCAGCATGGCTTTCGCCTATTTCGGCTTCGAGCGGATCCAGGCCGCCGTCGCCTCCTACCGGGCCAGCGTGTCGGAAGCGGACCTCGCGCGGACCGTGGACCGCGAGCTGATCGCCTATCAGGGACTGGCGCGGGCCTATACGCTAACGGGCGCGACCGATGACGAGACCGCGGCCAAGGCCGCCGAAGAGAATCTGAAGGGCGCGATCGCCAAGTCGGTGGCGGCCACGACCGGCGCGGCGCGCCGCGAGCAGGTCGGCAAGCTCGAGGCCGAATTCCAGCGCTTCACCAAGGTGTTCGGTGAGATCATCACGTTGACCCGCGAGAACAACAAGATCGCCGCCGACGAGCTCAACAGCGTCGGCAACAAGATCCGCTTCAAGTTCGACGATCTCGCCGATACGGCCGCGCTGGCGGGCCTGAACTCGGTTCAGACCACCGCCAAGGACGTCACCTCGCAATATCTCGCGGTCTCCACCTCGGTCAGCGCCTTCGTCGCCAAGCCGGAGCCGAAGACCGCCGACGGCGTGATCGCCCGCATCAAGTTTTTGGAGACCCTGCTGGTCTCGATCTATGCCAATGACCAGAAGATCACCGACCGCGTCACCGAGATCGGCAACCTGCTGAAGCAGTACCGCACCTCTTTCTCGAAGCTGACCGAGAACGTGAAGATCATCGTCAAGTTGAACGGCGAGATGACCAAGACGGCGGCGGGCATTCTCAAGCTCTCGGCCGAGTTGCGGTCCGATCTGACCTCGGATCAGCAGCGCATCGAAGCGAGCGCCAACTCCACCATCACCGAGACCGAACGGCTGATGCTGATGATGGCGCTCGGCGGCCTCGCCATTGGCGCCGTGCTGGCCCTGATGCTCGGCAACGGCATCTCGCGTCCGATGATCGCGATGTGCAAGGCGATGCGCGAGCTTGCGTCCGGCAATTTCGACGTCGTGCTGCCGGGCCTGGGCCGCAAGGACGAGATCGGCGAGATGGCTGGCGCGGTCGAGGAATTCAAGGTTCAGGCTGTCGCGAAAGCCGAGCGCGACGCCGCCGCCAGCGAAGCCCAGAACCGCGAGCAGGCCGCAAGCCGCCGCTCCGAGCTGATTCGCTTTGCCGACGATTTCGAGAGCGCCGTCGGCGCCATCGTCTCCAACGTCTCGGCCTCGGCCGTGCAGCTGGAATCGGCGGCCTCCACGCTGACCCGCACCGCCGAGACCACGCAGAGCCTGTCGAGCCAGGTCGCCGGTGTCTCCGAGCAGGCCTCCAGCAACATGCAGTCGGTGGCAACCGCGACGGAAGAGCTCTCGGCCTCCGTCGAGGAGATCGGCCGCCAGGTGCGCGACTCCAGTCGTATTGCGGAAGCTGCCGTGGTGCAGGCGAAGGAAACCGACGGCCGCATCGGAAAACTCTCCCATGCCGCGCAGCAGATCGGCGAAGTGGTCAAGCTGATCACGGCGATCGCCGAGCAGACCAATCTTCTTGCGCTCAACGCCACCATCGAGGCGGCGCGCGCTGGCGAGGCCGGCCGCGGCTTCGCCGTGGTCGCCAGCGAAGTGAAGTCGCTGGCGAGCCAGACCGCGAAGGCGACCGACGAAATCTCCTCCCACATTACGGGGATGCAGGGCGCGACCGCCGAGTCGGTCGCCGCGATCAAGGAGATCGGCGCGACCATCGGCCAGATCTCGTCGATCTCGACGTCGATTGCGAGCGCCGTCGAGCAGCAGGGCGCCGCGACGCAGGAAATCGCCCGCAGCGTCCAGACCGTTGCGCAGGGCACACAGACCGCAGCCACCGACATCGGTCAGGTCAATCGCGGCGCCGCCGAAACCGGTTCGGCCTCGGAAGAGGTGCTGAACTCGGCCAAGACGCTGTCATCCGAAAGCACGCGCCTGCGCGCCGAGCTCGATCGCTTTATGGGCAATATCAGGGCCGCGTAAGGCTCGCCGCGCGTCAGGCGCTTGGCGCTTGAAGACCTCGCTATCGCCTCATACTCCGCTGTCGTCCCGGACAAGCGCGCCCTTAGGCGCGCGCCGATCCGGGATCCATACTCCCAGCGGATAGTTGAGACGGACGGTGGTAACTCCAAGTCTTCGCCAAACCACTCCCTGTGGTTATGGTCCCGGATCTGCGCTTCGCTTGTCCGGGACGACGGGGGGTAAAGAGCGCGAGTCTCACTCCCTCCCGAACGTCCGCTTCAACTCCACCTTCGCGCGCTCCAGGTTTTGCGCGAATGTGTCGTCTTTCTGACGTGAGCCATGCGTCAACTCCCAGCGGCTCCATCGGAAACGGACGATCCCAAGCGCTGTTCCCGCGGGAACCCGCCTTTGCCGCAGGCGTTGTCGAGCGCTGTTCCCGCGGGAACCCGCCTTTGCCGCAGGCGTTGTCGCAGGTGGCAGGCGGAATGCCGCACCTCCATGATCGGAACGCCCCTGTCCACACCATGTGAACCGGGGCCGCTTCCATTGGTTAGACCCAGCAACGCGATGGAATTGCAGCAAAGCCCAGCGCTGAATTATGGACCTGCAGTCTCTGCGGCGGTCGCGGCTGACCGCATCATCGAGACCAGCATTCCCGCGCGGCTCGATGCGCTGCCGTGGAGCGGCTTTCATACCCGCGTCGTGCTGGCGCTCGGGATCACCTGGATCCTCGACGGGCTCGAGGTGACGCTGGCCGGCGCGCTCTCCGGCGCGTTGAAGCAGAGTCCGTCGCTGCAATTCTCCAATCTCGATCTCGGTATCGCCAATTCCGCGTATCTTGCCGGTGCGGTGCTCGGCGCGCTCGGCTTCGGCTGGCTCACCGACCGCATCGGCCGCAAGAAGCTGTTCTTCATCACACTGGCGCTTTATCTCTCCGCGACCGCCGCGACCGCCTTGTCGTGGAATGTCGCGAGTTACGCGCTGTTTCGTTTTCTCACCGGCGCCGGCATCGGCGGCGAATACACTGCGATCAACTCGACGATCCAGGAACTGGTGCCGGCGCGCTATCGCGGCTGGACCGACCTCGTCATCAACGGCAGTTTCTGGATCGGCGCGGCGATGGGCGCGGTGGCGGCCATCGTGCTGCTCGATCCCGCATTGATCGGTCCCGATCTCGGCTGGCGCCTCGCCTATCTCATCGGCGCGACCCTTGGCCTCGTCGTGCTGTTGATGCGGATGTGGATTCCGGAGAGCCCGCGCTGGCTGATGATCCACGGCCGGCCCGACCAGGCCCACGCCATCGTGGACGAGATCGAGCGCTCTGTGATCGGGCATGACCGGCATGCGAGCGATGGCCGCTTCACGAAAATACGCCTGAAGATGCGCGACCACACTCCGATCAGGGAGGTCGTGCACACGCTGTTCTTCGTCTATCGTCAGCGCTCCCTGGTCGGCCTCGTGCTGATGAGCGCGCAGGCGTTCTTCTACAACGCGATCTTCTTCACCTTCGCGCTGGTGCTGACCGACTTCTACGGCATCAGCGCCGAGCATGTCGGCTGGTATCTCCTGCCGTTCGCCGCCGGCAACTTCCTCGGGCCGCTGCTGCTCGGCCGCCTGTTCGACACGCTCGGCCGCCGCGTCATGATCACGTTTACCTACGGCGTATCGGGCGTGCTGCTGGCGCTCTCGGGCTATCTGTTCTCGATCGGCGCGCTGAGCGCGCAGGGGCAGACCATTGCCTGGATGGTGATCTTCTTCTTTGCCTCGCCCGCCGCGAGCGCGGCCTACCTGACCGTCAGCGAGACGTTCCCTCTGGAAGTGCGCGCGTTGGCGATTGCAGTGTTCTACGCGGTCGGCACCGGCATCGGCGGCGTGATCGGGCCCGCGCTGTTCGGCGCGCTGATCGACACGGGATCACGCACCAGCGTGTTCGCGGGCTATTTGCTGGGGGCCTTCCTGATGATCGTGGCTGCGATCGTGGCCTGGCGCTACGCCGTCGCCGCGGAACGCAAATCGCTCGAACAAATCGCGCGGCCGCTTGCCTTTATGGAGTAGACTATGAAATCGGAACTCGCGGAATTGGATCAGAAGCGCCCCATGGTTGACGAAGAAGCGCCCGACGCGGTGCCGGTGCCGCATGCGCTCGTGCCGCATCTGGGGGAGACCGCGATCCTGCTCGACATCGACGGCACGCTGCTCGACCTGATGCCGACGCCGCGCGAGGTGTGGGTGCCGCCGGGCCTGTCGGAAACGCTGAACCTGTTGACCGAGCGCACGTCCGGCGCGCTGGCGATGGTCAGCGGCCGTTCGCTCAACGACATCGACCTGATCTTCGCACCCGACGTGTTTCGCGCGGTCGCCGGTCACGGCGCGGAAATGCGCCTGTCGGTGGGCAATGAGGCCGACGACGTGCACGCGCCGCCGATGGACAAGGAGCTGAAGCGGCGCCTGGCTGCGATCGCCAAGCTCAGCCCCGGCATTCTGCTCGAGGACAAGGGCTATTCGCTGGCGCTGCATTATCGTCTCGCGCCGCATGCGGAGAAGGCGATCTTCGAAGCCGTCTCGCTGATCCGCGCCGATCTGCCCAATGCGCCGATCGAGGTGCTGCCCGGCAAGTTCGTTTGCGAGATCAAGCATTCCGGCTTCACCAAGGCCACCGGCGTGCGCGAATTGATGAAGCATGAGCCCTTCAAAGGGCGCCGTCCGATCTTCATTGGCGACGACGTTACCGATGAGACCGTGTTCGCGATCATGCCCGACATGAACGGGCTGTCCTTCTCGGTCGGTCGCCGCGCCATCGGCGTCAACGGCCATTTCGATGAGCCGAAGGATGTGCGCGCGTTCCTCGCGCGTCTGCTCGACGACACAAGGTTGGAATAAGGCACCGACACCTCGGGGCCACATTGTCGCTCGCGTGGTTCGCTTGCGCGCGCAATTCATGCTGGGCAACACAGTCACGAAAACTGACTTTGTTGAGCGAAACCGCCGGGTTCCCAGCAGAAAAACTGGTTCCAACGCATGTGCCTGATTTTGGTTTCATTTCGTACAAATGATGGACAGGAACCATATTGATGAACAGCAGTTAAACGGGTTGGAATGAAGGAGGGGACGACCTGTGAATTTAGTCGTCGTTTCAAATCGAGTTGCGCGCGGTAAACCCAACGAGCCGATGACGGGCGGCTTGGCTGCGGCATTGCTTCCCGTGGTGGAACATTCGGGTGCTATCTGGGTGGGTTCGTCGGGCCGTGTGCGCGACGGCCATCAGAAGGAACCGTTCGCCGAGATCGAAGCGCTTGGCTCGGGTGCGATTGCGACGCTGGATCTGCCGGCGGCGCACTACGGCGGCTATTACGAAGGCTTTGCCAATTCGGCGCTGTGGCCGGCGCTGCATTCGCGCAGCGATCTGATCCGCGTCTCGCGCGACGACTATGTCAGCTATCGCGAGGTCAACGCCTTCATGGCGCGCGCCTTGATGCGCTTCCGGAAAGCGAAAACGGCTTTCTGGGTGCAGGATTATCATTTCCTCGCGCTCGGCGCGGAGCTGCGCGATCTCGGCGTCGATGATCCGATCGGCTTCTTCCTGCACACGCCGTGGCCGGTCGCCGCGGTGATGCAGGGCGTGCCCAATCATCGCGAGCTGATCACGGCGATGCTGGCCTACGATCTGCTCGGCTTCCAGACCAATGAGGATTGCCAGAATTTCCTCGGCTATGTCGCGGGCGAACTCGGCCTCGCCGTCGAAGACGGCGTTGCGATCTCGCAGCATGGCCGTACGCGTTGCGAGGTCTTTCCGATCGGCATCGATGCGGAGAAGTTCGCAGCTTACGCCGCGAAGTCGGCCTCGCATCCTGACGTGTCGCGGCTGCGCCGCAGCCTCAACGGCGAGCGGCTCGCCATCGGCGTCGACCGGCTCGACTATTCCAAGGGTCTCGTCAATCGCATCAGCGCGTTCGACCGGCTCTGGACCGAGCATCCGCAGTTCGCGCGCAGCATCTCGCTGCTCCAGATCGCCAACCCCTCGCGCGGCGCGATCGAGGCCTATGGCAATCTCCAGAACGAGGTCGCGCGTCTCGTCACCGACGTCAACGGCCGCCACGGCGAGGTCGACTGGACGCCGATTCGCTACCTCAACAAGGGCTTCAGCCAGACCGTGCTCGCGGGTCTCTACCGCACCGCGCAGATCGGCGTGGTGACGCCGCTGCATGACGGCATGAACCTCGTCGCCAAGGAATATGTCGCCGCGCAGAACCCGGCCGATCCCGGCGTGCTGGTGCTGTCGAAGTTCGCCGGCGCCGCCAACGAGCTCGAAACGGCGCTGCTGGTCAATCCGCACGACATCGACGGCATGGCGCGCGCGATCGCGGTTGCGGCCGCGATGCCGCTCGCCGAGCGCAAGATGCGCTGGGACGCGATGATGAAGAAGCTGCGCGGCCACACCATCCAGCAATGGTCCGCCGACTTCGTCGCCGAGCTGGAGAAGTGCCGGACCGAAAAGGCCGTCGTCGCGCCGCTCGAGACCCAGCCGCCGCAGGCACTGCGCTGGCTGAAGTCGGCGATATCAGGTGTGCGGCTGATTTAAGCTCGCTTGCTCTCCCCGTTCTCGCGGGGAGAGGCGCTCAATAACAATACGACACCCCGTCCAAAATCGCGCATTGCCGCTTGTTCGGCGCGTTGGGATCGTCCAGCGGCACCATGCCCTTGCCCTGGCCGACGAACACGCCGGGTCCGACATGCACCGAGCTCTTGTTGCCGATGATCACGCTCGGATGCGGCGAGGCGTTCGAGCGCGTCCCGTCCGGCCAGATGATGGCATCGCCCGAAAGCACCCCGCGCCGCCCGTCGTCGCAACTCACGTCGACGCCCTGCCGGGTGCAGACCTGCGCGGCGGCCGACGCGGCAAAGGCGGAGCCAAGGGCCGAAATCAGGCCCAGCGCGACGATGGTCTTTTGGATGGTCATGGCGTCCCCGGTCGTGTTTGGCGGTCTTGAGTGAATCGTCGCGCCAAACCCGCTTCCGGTTCAGCCTTTGAGCGGTTCCGAAGCGCCAGCTGGCGCCAGATATTGTCTTTCAAATACAATATCTTACGGAAAATTCACCCGATTTCCCCGCGATCTCTTGCAAAATCATCGGCTCCCCTTCAAGAGAGGGCGCTCCGGAGAGATGGCCGAGTGGCTTAAGGCGCACGCTTGGAAAGCGTGTGTGCGGGAAACCGTACCGTGGGTTCGAATCCCACTCTCTCCGCCATACCTCTCTGATATCACTATATATTTTGCAAGAATCTAGGCCCACCCGCCATAGCGCCGGCCATCCTGCTGACGCTTAAATGCGACAAAATGCGTCAATCGGGCCGCGACATCAGACATGCGTAGCCAATAGTTAACGTCCAGCCACGCCGCCGCCCTCGCGGGGATCGCCTCGCTCTCGACCGGCAGCGACCGCTGTTTTCGCCATCAGCGCCGTTTGGTGAAGCGCGATCGAGAGTGAGGAAAGATCAGAGATGAGCATGGTGTATTGTGCAGCCAGCCGAACCGTTCGGTCGTCGAAGATACGTTTCCAGGGCCGCCTGCTGCAGCCACGACGGATGATTGGTTTTCAAGACGAGGATATTTCGGACCAAGGTGAGATTTGCCGCGGCGTATCCAGGCGAGCCGACAAAACGCCCTCCGCGAGCGAGCCTCGGAGTAGTTCTGCGCGCTCCAATATTCCGCTTTTGAGAAGAAAGAGATCGGCGTTCTCCTGGTTTCCACCCTGCTTGCAACGAGCCTGAATGGGCCGCCTTGTTGACGCCTAGGTGAGTAACGAGCGTTGCTGCCAGGCCTCGGCATCAATCTTGCCGCCCTCGACGAAGAGATCCTCGCAATGAACACGCGTCGATCGCGCGAAGCGTCTCGGAGATCAGACTTCAGACGGAAGACGCCATTGGGTCAGCTAGCGCGCTTGCTGCTCGACCGTTCTGTCGAGAATTCCAATCCGACCGTGATCGCATTCGATCTTACCGCACGCGCGGTACCTCCACCACTTTCCTCGAACACTGCAGTCGCGCAGTCGATAACCAATTCTGAAGACTCGCATTTTTCCAAGTTGGGACACGACGCGCGCGCAATGCAACGGCCATCAATGAAATAAACACGATTGAGGTCTAGTCTCGGCTTGGCATGCAACGTATTCATTTCGGCCGACGTCGCTTCGGGGGCGAACTAGTGCTCCGACGACCGGGTTCTTGGATTTGTCAGCGCGAGGGGCTTTTTACCAGCTGGCGGAGCCGCTATAGATTCGCCGATGACGCGTTGCGATCCGGGGTCGCGGGAAAGTCAGTATGGGGGCTGCGAAGAGGAGGAGAGCGTCCGCCAGTCGTCGGGCGCTGTCCTGCGTAGATTTGTTTGCAGGTGCCGGGGGATTCTCGCTCGCCGCCGCTCGCGTGGGCTTTTCGGTCAAGCTGGCCATCGAACAGGACAAACACGCTTGCGATACCTACCGTCAAAACTTTCGGCGGCACGGAACGATCCTTGAGGAAGGCGACATCACTGGGATGTCGCCGCGGAAGTTGGCCAGCACGCACTTTGGCGATGAGAAAATCTGCGACCTTCTTCTCGGTGGGCCGCCATGCCAAGGCTTCTCGACGCACCGAATCAACGATGCTGGCGTGGAGGATCCGCGCAACCATCTAATCCATACCTACTTCGATTTCGTTCGCGCTTTTCAGCCCTCGGCGTTTCTGATGGAGAACGTTCCGGGGATGTTATGGGATAGGCATTCTGGCTTCTTGAAGGATTTCTATCGGCGGGCGAAGGCAACGAACTACGACGTATGCCAACCTGCCGTGATCGACGCCAGAGATCACGGCTTGCCACAGCGACGTAAGAGGGTTTTCATCCTGGGGATCAGACAAGATCTCGACCGCGCCGATCTTTGCTGGCCGCCAGCGCCCTCGCATGGCAGCAAGACGGCGTGCATCAAAGACAAGGATCTGAACCGCTGGGTCTCGTGCGCACCGGTTTTCCGAAATTTGCCTCGCGATGATGAGAACGGCATCTGCATGAAGCACTCCGACGAACTCGTCGAAGCTTTCAGGAGAACACCACCCAATGGCGGAAGTCGCAACGCATCGGGAAGATTGCTGGATTGCCACAAGGGACATGACGGCCATAGAGACGTCTATGGTCGAATAGACCCCAGG
Organism: Bradyrhizobium sp. 482_C4_N1_8; assembly: GCF_052075965.1. NCBI lineage: Bacteria > Pseudomonadati > Pseudomonadota > Alphaproteobacteria > Hyphomicrobiales > Nitrobacteraceae > Bradyrhizobium > Bradyrhizobium sp. 482_C4_N1_8. The sequence goes on from NZ_CP197231.1 coordinate 603,487, forward strand.
CAGCCTGCTCCTACGATGACGACAGCTTGCATCAATCCTTCCAAAGGTAGGTTTGTGCATCCTACCCAACACCACGGAATCACAGTCCGTCAGGCGGCTCGTATTCAGACATTTCCGGATGATTTCGTATTCAAGGGCGGCTTGATGGCGGCGGGAGTGCAGATCGGAAACGCGGTACCGGTTCAACTCGGGGAGATCCTGCTTCGTTCGCTCGCACCATTTCTCCGGCGCGCGCGTCGAAGTCGCGTCCGCTGATCGAGAACGCCTCAGCCTGTCGTCCAGGCTACAGACTTGCCGACGAAGTCTAAGCCGATCCGCGTAAACGTCGATCCGAGAGTCTGGACCAAATTCAGCGCGTATTCATATCGCAGCTGAGCGACGACCTGAGCTTCGTGGATCGCCGCTACCAGCTCGCCGCCATCCATAGAAAGTCTGGAAAACTTGAATTTGAAATCCTGCTCGAACTTGCCGAAGTTCGCTGCGTAGAGCGGATACCATTGCGGAGCCGAATTCATCCTGGCCGGATCGCTGATGCAGAAAGTCCTTTTCCCTTCACGCAACTCGAGAAAAATGAATCGATTGGAATGGACATCTATGACCTGGGTGTCGGACACAGGTTGGAGTTTGACCGCGAAGAACGGAATCCGCGTCGATACCTCCTTGTAGTGTCCCGAGGTCTTTTGCCCCGGTACCAAGTCGCAGGCAGGAGATAGGCAGACCCAATGGCTTTCCGAAGCAACGAAGACGTGACCTGTTTGCAGGTGCCACCCGCTCGGCTTCTTGCTGCAGGCGAATATGTTGTGATCTCGTTCGGCCTGCTTTTCGTCGCTGGCCTTACCTAAGTCCACGGCGAAGTGCGCGTGGACCAGTTGTGTATCCTTTACCGGCCCCTTGGCGTCTTCAGCGACGAGCTGCTCCGCAAACTTCTGAACACTAGCCTGGATATGATCGAGCATCTGTTCAGCGTGTCGCGAGATGCTTATATCGATGAGAGTCTTTCGTCGGATCTCATCGCCAGCCAATAGGTCGGCGTACCATCGCGCCAAAAGAAACCTGTTTCGAAGCGTCGCATCCTCCGCTGCGACACCGGTTTCTTCGAGCGCTGATCGCAGCTTCGTGAGGAATAAGCGTGAGGGCTCCGGGCCCCAAGCTATGAGCGACTGCCAGAGCTCGTGAAGAATATCGAGATCTGCTTCCGTTTTCTTTGCAAACGCAAAGAAACCGGAATGGGACCTGATCCATCTATCTTGTTCGCTCCACTTGAGTTGAAGCTTATTGCCGGCAAAGTGCATCTTCTTATGGTTTTTAGACTCGAACCTATGCATGGCCCACGCAAAAATCTGCTTCGCGGAAGCGGGCTTCCAACCCGCTTGCTTGCAGACATCGCTGAATCCCGCAAATGGCGCATTTCCGACAACGGCAGCCCTCATCGCATTTGCAATGTCCTGTCTGGCGAACAGATACTGTTCGATCTCAAATGCCTTCTCGATCTTCCCAACGATGCCGTCGTCCTGCTCCAACTCATGCTTCTCGATCAGCTGCTGTGCGGCCGCACGCTGAACCGCGGTGCCGCCGTCGCAGCACGGTGCCATGACGCCGAGAAGAATCTCGCGAAAGGCTTTCTGGAGGTCCTCCGCTGTGTGCACTACCACTAGGTTGAAGTGATCGTTCGCCATCACCTTTCTGGCAATCTCCACGGACTTCGAGGCGCCAGCTGCGGTATCGCCCAATTGAAAGTCCAGAACGAGAAGATCAGACTGGTGGAGATGGTACGCGATAGAAGCTTCGGTGCCATCTCCACCGTCATGAATGTCGACGACGAGAGATAGTTCGGGCCTGCGAAAGCTGTCGATCACTTTCTGAATCTGCTCGGGATTCGTACGCCAGCGTTTAGCCGAGGCCGGTGCAGCTTGCCCGGCGATACTGCGTTGCTGTAAGTCTAGCATCTCCGAATAGGTCGGATAGTCGTCATCGACAATCAGGACGGACCGAATCGGCTTGATGAAGGCTTCCCTAATGAAAGCTTTGTACCCCTCATTGACCGGCATACTCGGCCCCTCTGAACTCGATGATGAAGTGGGCACCCGATAGTTCGGATCCGGACTGGGCGCGCGAATAGCTGATCTTGTGCCCGCTAGCGGCGAGATTCGCTCTGCAGAGATAGAGGCCGACGCCCCGTCCGCCGCGAAGCTTGCGAGTGAAGAACAACGTGAACAGGCTTTCTAGGTCGTCTTCCTCGACGCCCGGGCCGCTGTCGGATATGATGACGCGAGAATTGTTCACCGACAGAAGGATTCTGCGAGGGGGCTCTTTGACGCCGACCCAGTAGAGGCTGTTGTTCACCAAGTTGATGAACACCGGGTAGAGCCTGGACGGCTGGTCGAACACCCGGAATTGCAAGAACTCCGACGTCGCTTCGAATAATACGTTGGCCCTGACGAACTTCGGTCCAAAGAATTCCTTGATATACGTGAAAATCTGTTGGCCTGTGATCCAATTGGAAGGACGGTCGCCAGACAGCTTCAAGGGGGACAAGAAGCGGAGCTGCTCAGTCAAGCCTTCGCAGCCGAACTCGATGTCCTTCGCGGCTTGACTCGCCCTGATATCCGTTGGCAGACGCCTGAGGCCAGACCGGATCATGTCGTCGTAAGATTCGAGTTCATGGCCAATGATCTCGACCGATATGCCGAGTTGTGCAAGGCTGTTTAAACGATCAAGCTCCTGGCGCAGCTCGTTGACTTCCTCCATCCCAAAGTTAGCTAAAGTCTCGAGGTCGATGCTTTCGCGTAAGCTCTCGAGTGCGCCGATATAGGGTTCGAACAGATTTGTGTTCTCCGTGTCCATGCGCTCACGGAGTTGTTCCATCATATCGACTAGCATTCCGATGGTCAGCTCGTCACGATCCAACGAATCGAGCAATGGCGTGGCCTGTAAGTGGAACGCCTTGTTTCGCTGATCGATGAGCGATCTGATTCTCTCGAATTCATCTTTTTGCAACACATCGATGGATTTGCGCCATTCGGATATCCTGCGAGAAATCATCGCGCTGTTTCGCGCCAATTGCCGCTGCGCGTATTCCCGTGGCTTGGCCGGTGCAAGCGTTTTGACGGCCTCCTGAATGCGATCATCGATTCGTGAAATCGCCGCTTGGGCCAAGTGAATATCGGCTCGATACTTCTTGTACGCTGGCTCTAACGTGCCGAGGTTCTGGGGCGCCTCGCCGAGCCGGAATGATACGCGCCGATCCTTGAGTTCGCCGATCAAGGCTTGTGCCGCTTCGATATCCCGTTCGGCCTGGAGCTTGAGAGATCGCTCTGCATGATTCACGGCCTCTAGGAAGGGGGGAAGCTCCTTCGTAAACGTCTTCAATTTCGCGCTGAACTGCGAGCGCTGCTTCCGTCGGAGCTTGTTGCGCTCCTCGGTCGCCCGCGCTCTTTTGTTTGTCTCTTGAATCTTCGGAAGCAGCTCGGTTCGATAGTCGGACGCCGATCCGAAGAACTCTCGAGCGAGCTTCATCAGAATATTCGCGACGACTATCTTGAGTGTCTTGGCCGCATTGTTGTCAAGCAGGCCTTCGCGGCCCGCCTTATCTTTGAGATTCGGATTGCGTGCCCGGCTTATGCCGAGGCGCCCGAACATCTGTCGGTGGTTCCAGTACTCACGGCCAGCGCTTAACGAGCGTCGCATTTCGATCTCGAAGAAGTCGTTGTCGGTGCGACCGTAAGGCATGATTCGGAGGCCATCACGGAACATCATGAAGCCGCCGTACTTTTCCGCGAGAGCCCTAAAGTGATTGAATTGAGTGCTACCGAGGGTCGTATTGAGAGCCTCGAATTCCATCGCAGCGATGTAAATGTCGACGGGCCCCATCGCAGAATCGGGTCGTTTGAGAATGATCAAGTCCTTCGGCGGAGGTATCTCGAAGTTATCCGCGCGCCATTCTCCAAAAGCTTTGATGCGTCCACGGAATACCCCGTTTACATCAATGATGCCGTCGACGATGTGCTCGAGGGGTTCGAGCATCTTCCGATTGAATTCCTTGCCTACCCCAATGATGGTCGTCGGCCTATCGCCATCCCACGCCCGTACCTCGTATGAAAATTGAGGGTCTCTGGCGCTGATCGTCAGCACGTCAGACGCGATGTAAGGATCGACGAAGTTCGACAAAGTTTCCGTGAATTTGTCAGACGCGGCCTTCGAGGCTGCGTCCGGAATCGTTGAAGGTAGTTGGGCCAGCAGGTCATAATTGATCTGCGACACGAGAAGTGCGGTGCCGTGTTCAGATTCTCCGGACCACACAGGCCATTTGGAAATGTGGCGCTCTTCGAATAACGTATCGATCAGCGTTGAAGCGATCTGAGCGGAAGGCGCGGGTCGGCCCTCCGGTGGATCGCGCCGCGCGTCCTGCCGCGCCTGAAGCGCATCGTAGTCGTTCCACGCCGCCTGGATGCGTGCCTTTCGCGATTCGTCCTTGCCGCCCCAGACGTTCTCCATGAGCTGCTCGAACAATTGATCGAGCAGATCAAAAAGTTCCTGTTTCTCCGAGAATTCGGCAATCGGGATCTCGACGTCCGCCAGATTGAGAAACGGGTTTTCGAACAGTCGCCAATCGATCAGTGCTGCTACGAAATTATCATTGCGCCGCTTCGAAACGAGCAGCAGTAGCGGTCCCAAGTTCGCGCACGACAGCCGGCCGATGCCCTTCTGCCCCTGCTTGGGTCTGAAATCCAAACCGTTGCGATCATCGACGTCCGTGGGTTCGTCGACAGCTTTCGATTCCGTCCCGACGACGAGCCATTTGTCGACGAATTCCCGGCGGTGCATGCCGTGGCCGTCGTCGACGATCGCGGCTACGGGCGCGGGGCCATCGAAAATATCCAGAGCGACCGAACGGGCATAGGCATCAAAGCTGTTCTTCCACAACTCCGAAATAGCGGTGGGGCAGTCGGCGATCTGCTCACGGCCCAGATGGTCGAGAGTTCTGGCTTTCGTCTGAAAAGCGATGCTCTGGATCATGAAGAAGCTAGGATGGAAATGACAAAAAGGGAGCGGGAAACGAAGACCTCTGGATCGTGCCGCGACGCTAGAGCAGCTGCAGCAACGCCGGAACCGTGGGATGAGTTGGTGATCGGGCGATCATACGGTAAACCATAGGAGCAAAGCAATGCTCCGACAACCTAGAAGGCTAGCGTCGGGCGCTTCTCCGGTTCTCTTTGGTCGTATGCTTAATCCCGCATCGTGCGGCGCCTGAGGACCGGATCGGCCGAGCTCCTGATTGCTGGCCGGGCAAAAGTCCGAAGATGGAAATGCGCTCGATAGCTTTAGTTGCTGCCAGATCGTCGGCTATCTGGCACTGCCAAATCACTTCGACGTGCCAGCCAATTTTTCGAAGCGCCGCATAGTTCTTGCGATCGCGCCGAGCGTTCTTGGCCAATTTCTCTCGCCAGAAGTCGACGTTGGAAGCAGGTAACTTGGACCTGCGGCACCCGCGATGGCCGTGCCAGAAACAGCCGTTCACGAAAAGAACGGTCTTCCACCTTGGAAAGACCAGATCCGGACAACCGGGCAAATGCCGGCGATGCAAACGAAAGCGTAGTCCTAACTGGTGAGCGGCTTTACGAACGGCAATTTCGGGCCCGGTGTTCTTTCCACGAACCGCCCTCATGTTTGCCGATCGTTGAGACTTAGAAATCCTATCCATGACCCGAAAAATACAGAAGTCGTTCCATTGATGCAATTGAGGCGACGTCATTGCCTGCGATGGGGACGATTGTCCTTCGATAGGCTGTAGAGAGTTGTAGATCGAAGGCTCGTTTCGATCGCGGGATGTTACCAAATCCTCAAGGTGAATGGGTCTGTCGCCGTGCTTGTGTGTCTCAGAAGCGGGCGAACCGTTATCGCTTCGGCGAGCCGGGGGTTCGTTCGGATCGGGAGGGGCACGGGCAGAACTGGCAGCAGCTCGCTCGATGGCACTTCACGAGCTTGCGCAGAATATCCACGTTGGGCGCCATGACGATCATTCGCAAGAACGAATGCGCATGATAGCAGCACCGCGTCGGAATCGACGGCGCTACCGAGATGCCCAAAGGACCAGTTTGATGAGACGCTGAAGCGGATCGGGCACTCTTGGATGTAAGCCCATCGCTTGAGGTTGGCGGCTAGCCATCGCTTCCGCTGCGCAGTTTCGCGCGGGCGACCCGATTCGCCAGTCCCTCGACGTCGCTCACAGCAACCTGATCCTGGAAGGCATTCACGCGCACATGCTTACCGATCAGCTCCAGGCGGCGCAGGCGGTCACTCAGCTTGATCTTCTTGACGTAGCCAACCTGCCGGCGATCCTCGCCCGTCCCCTCGAATAGGGCGTCAACTTCCACACCGGCAACGAGGCCTTGCCTCCAAATTTCCGGCCAAAGTTCTATCGGTTTGAGATCGCCGTTGCCGTCGTAGAGATCAGCAAGATCGGCCTCGGCCTCCTCAACGAGCCGGCGCAACATCCAGTCGGCGTCGATTTCCGTTCGCTCGGAGCGCTGGAGCTTTGCTGCGGCGATCGCGGCCTTGATCTCAGGATTGGACAGCAGGCGAGGTCCCTGCTTATCGGCCGTTCCCTTGGAGTAGCCAGCGCGGATCGCCGCCTGGGTGGCGTTCAAATCCAGGAGAAATTCCTGAACAAATCGCTGCTGCTTCGCGGTCCTTGCCATGCGGCGAGGCGTGGCACGCGAATGGTTGCCGCGAAAACAACTACTGCATTTCCCTACATCCTGGGAGGATCAGGCGTTTAGCGGGCGGTTGAGCAGCGCTTGTTGACCGTTACGCGAGCATCCATGATTTGAGCTTGAATTCGAGTTCGAAATTCGGCGCGGATGTCCCTGATCATGCGTCCTGAGTACTCGGCCAAGTCGTCAGGCGAAAAGTTGCCCTCCAACTGCTTCTTTGCTGTCAAACTGTCGCGTAATGTCTGTTCCTGCGAAGTACATTTGCCAAAGACAGCTTCGACTAGTTCGGCGGGAGGATTGCAGGTCTGCAAGCCGTATTTGTACCCTTCCAGCTCGTAACACTTCATCATGTTGTTGGCTGCTGCTTGCGGACCAACTTGAGCAGAGGCGCTTGCTCCGAGCAGGATCGTCGTCGCGATTATCACTACTGTTCTTGCCTGCATGAGACCTCGGCAGCTGCAACCGGTTCAACCGGTTTTTTCCTAAGACTTCCCGGATGCGACATGTAGCAAGGTATATAACCATGCATAAGGGGCGACCTAAGGGGGATGCGGCTACTTTAGTCAAACAACCGGTTGCAGTGGTTGCACTGGTTACAGCGCTGAGGTCGCAAACGATTTTCGTCACCGGTTCGCGAAGCAACTGGTTGCACCGGATGCACCGCAACGGGTTCGCATTGCCTGCAACCGATTCCGCAACCGGTTCGTCCTGCCGAACCGGTTGCGGCCCCATGGCGATAAAGGGAACTCTAAATTTCATGGGCGCAACGATCGCTCTGCGGCCAAACAAACGAGAAGCCGGCAAGGGATGCCCCTGCCGGTTCACGTCAGCCGCGCGGATGGAGGTGTCTGTTACCAGTTCACCGCTGGCGCTGGAGATGGATCGCCGGGGGACCACCATTCGGCTTCGTGGAGATCGCCACGGACGTACGCCTTCACGGTCTTGCCGAGCAGGTCCCGGATACCACCGTCCTTCCGCTCGAAACCAAGTCCCGCCATCGCCGCCTTTATATGAGAGTGGTGCGCCTTGGTCAGCTTGTTGATGCTCTCGGGGCTATCGAACCCGACGAGCTTCCACACATCAACAACCCTAATCTTGAGCGGGCCTTCCGGGATGCGGCTGCCAAGAACCTCCAGCCACGGCCCAAAATCAGAGGCCTCGCGGGTGATCTTTGCTGCGGCCGATTTCAGATCGGGTTCGTCCAGCCACAAGGCCTCGTTCGGCTCGGCCGCAACGGCCTCGGCCCATAACTGATCGCGAACCTCGGCGAGGCCGGCGGGGTCCGCTTTGGTGGCTCTGACGATCCAGAAGCGTCGGTTTCCGGTGAGATCGGATAGGTAGTGGTTTTCGTTAGTGGTGCCGAACAGGGCAAATTGTCGGTCTCGTGTGACGGCGTAGCGTCCGTATGCCAATCTCGAACGATCCCGCGTTGTCGTAATGAACGACTTGACGCGATTAGTGTCGCGCCGTCCCATGCCATCAAGCTCGGGCATCTCGACGATCCAGGAACCGGACGTTTTCTCGATAGTCACCTTGGCATCAGCGCCAACCTCGAGCTGGTCGGTGAACCAGTTTTCGTCATGACACAGAGATCGGATGAGCGAGGACTTGCCCAAGTCCTGAGCACCTTCAAGAACAAGCATGGCGTCGAACTTCGCGCCGGGCTGCATCACGCGACGGACGGCGGCAGAAAGGATTTTGCGACCGAACGCCCGATTAAGCGGCGTGTCCTCTGCTCCCGCATACTGCACAAGCCACCCGTCCAGGCGCTCCACGCCGTCCCAGCGGAGGCCGGCAAGGTAGTCGCGAACAGGATGATACGACCGCCGCTCACCGATCAACGCCACGGCGTCCGCGATCTTGTCTTTTGCCGGCTCTTTGCCGTTGGCGGCATAGGCGACCGTGAAGCGGATTTCGGCAAGCCGCTCATCTGTCATCGGTACGATGCCGCCCGCAAGGTGAATTTCAAGTTCTCCAGATAGGTGGTTCAATTTTACGAACCATCCGCGATCTATGAGCCACGCCTCAAGTTCGGCATCAAATCGCTCTACGCCGAGTATCTGGCCGACACGCTCGTTAGACCGGTCAACCCGTTTAAACTCAGCCACCTCAGCGTCGCGGACAGGCGTTGCCGTCGCGGCCGGCGCGACGGGACCGGCAGGGGCAGCGGGCTCCTCGGCGGCCATCTCCGGTGATGACGGTGCAAAGTCGATCCGCCCATCGGCCTCGTAAGCTGAAACCGGCGGCACATCGTCCATCCAGGCTGGCGATCGGAAATCATCCATGGCGCGGCCCGCTTTAAATGTCATCGTCGGGCTTAGGCACGCTGTGATGGCTGGCGTCGTACAACTCATCGTCGCGGCGGATGACCTCGCCCAGTCGCTTCCAGGCGGTGAAGCCGTACTTGTCCTCAAGCCGCTTTACATAGTCTCGGTACCGGAAAACGAAGCCGATGTTGCGGGCCATCTCGTGACCGCCGACGGTTTCGCTGGTCGCCACTTCGCGGGTGCACGGCTTTCGGCTCGTGGGGCGAAGTCCATTGTCCGCGACGCGCTGCTCACCGATCGCACCCCATAGATATTCGCTGGCGGCGGCGATGTCCGCATATCGCGCGATCAGTCGGGCACGATCGTCGTCGCTGAGGGAAAACGTTCGGTACAAGTGATCGGCCCGCGCGGCAATGGCCTCGACATCGGGGTGGTCGAGCGGAACGCGATAGTCGCCGCCCGCGATGGAGCGCGGGAATTTAGGAGTGAATTCGGAAGACATGTGCCCTCGCATGTTGCGAAGGGCGGCCGATCGTTGTAAGGAACGCAGCAGCTACGATGCGTTTTTTCGATTGATCCGCCCGGTTCAGAAGTGAGCCGGGCGTTTTCGTGCCCGGCATGGCGGATCGGTTAGGCGGCGTTGCGCTCACTCTTTGAGTGTTCCCACCGTTCAAGGTCCTCAAGCCGCCAGCGCGAACAGCCGGCAGAGAGGTGGACCGGCTTAGGAAAGCTCTGGTCAGACTTCACCCATCGCCAGATTGACGGGCGAGAAACACCGTAACGCTGAGCAACGGCTTTATCCTGGAGGTAGACAGTCACTTGGCGGCTCCATCTGTATTCGATGGATGCAATGTGACGCGAATCGGTTGCGTGCCGGCAGTGGCGTAAAATAAGTCAGATTTTTGGAGGTGGCACAGTCGCCGTTAATACCGTCTCACCACGGGCGTGAACTTCATCTGACCACGCAGCGTACTTGCTGGCGATGCGCTCTCGCCGCTTAAGGCGCGCGGGCCACCGCTCAGGGTTGGACGCCCGGGGATGCTTTCGCTTACCGGCGATGTGTGCGGCTATGTCTGCATCCAACAATCTCGGCCGCCCCCTTCCTGGGCCGGCGACGGCAGCGTGCATCGCTGATTGAACGCGCCGCACCGTGGCGGGTGGCGCGTTCAAAGCCGTGGCAGTTCCTATCGCCGCTGCCAATTCTTGCGGCACCAAAGGCGCGAACTCCGCGCCCCGTCGCTTCCGACGCGCTGCCTTATCGAGTAGCGCCGCCATCTCCGTGAGGCGTCTTGCCAAATCCGCGTTATAGCCAGGGGTAAGTATCGTGTCGGCACGCGCTGCGATCTTCGGAACCGCGACCGCAACTAGCCACCGCGCCGCGGCGGCAGCGTCGGTAGCAGACATGCGGACGTGAACATGATCCCGTGCGCCCATGTCAGCGCGCCGCCTGAAAGTGCACAACCTTGCCCCTGACATTGCGGCCGACCATAAAGCCGGCCCAGGCCGTCATCATCGCCCGGCGCTTCTCGATCATGTCGCCGCGCCGATATGCCGCCTCGACCGCATTCGAAATCTTGTGAGCTAGTGCGACCTCGGCCATCTCGCCGGGAAACGCGGTGCGATCCGATACCCAATCGCGAAACGTTGAGCGCAGGCCATGCGGCACTGCCGGGCGCTTCGACACGCGATCAACAAAACCATATCCGCCGTTCTCTTTGTCGTCCTCGTGCAGCCGCTTCATGGTTGCGCTTAGCGTCATGTCAGACAGCGAACCGCCCCTCGATGCCGGGAACACAAGCGGATTGTCCTTGAGACGCGGCAGAGTGCGCAGCAGCGCCACAGCGTCAGGAGAGAGCGGAACGCGATGCTCACGCTTCATCTTCATACGGGCGGCCGGAATAACCCACAACGCTTTATCGAGATCGATTTCATCCCACGTCGCGCCGCGCACCTCACCTGACCGGCAGGCAGTCAGGGCCAGGAATTCCAACGCCCGGCTGCCGGTGCCTTCGCGCTTCCGAAGAGACGCAAACCAGCGAGCAGCGTCGTCCAATTGAATCGCAGGCTGATTGCTCTGCTCGGCGATGGCGGAGGGGAGAGGCAGAGATTCCTTGAGGTTCCCAGCCCATCGAGCCGGATTGTCGCCAGTGCGATGGCCGTTCACTGTTGCCCATGACAGCACAGCCTCTATGCGACCGCGCACGCGACTGGCCGTTTCTGTTCGGGCTTCCCAAATCGGTTTGAGCACCCGAAGAACGTCTTGCATGGTGATCTCCGAAACGAGCATCGCGCCAATTTCCGGGACGGCATACGTTGCCAACGTGTTTTCCCATTGCTGGCGGTGCTTAGCGTTTTTGAAGTTTTTCAGTTTAGTCTTGAGGTATCTATCAACAGCATCCTTGAACGTCAGGCCGCGAGCTTGTTGCGCGGCGAGAGCCGCGCGGGCGGCCTTGCGTTCTTCGACAGGATCGACGCCGTTGCGGATTTTTTCTTTGGCCTCACGCGCGCGCCGCACAGCGTCCGCAAGGGGCACGTCGGGATAGCCGCCGAGGCCGATCTCACGGCGCTTGGTGCCTACGACTGTTCGCAGCAGCCATGTGCGCGCCCCTCCCTCGGTGCATTGAAGGAGCAGTCCGGCAACGTTGCCCACGGCGAACGTCGCGTTTCCGCCCCGGCCCGGATGCCGCAACCGCGCCACTTGAAGCGCGGTCATATCCTTCGCTTTTATCGGCACGTCGCAACCCCTCATCGTACCCGCCATAACGGATACGATTTATAGCGACGACGTGTGACGGATCAAGACATGTGAAGTGTTGCGACTTTCGCAACACGCTGATTTTGAGTTACAATTTGCTACACTAAGCAACGACGTGAAACAGGCTCATGGCGGCCACTCTCTCCGCCACCCCCAAAAAATTCGTTTCTTATTTCGATCTGGAGACAGGCCAAAACGCGGCCATTTTCCTGCATTCCTGCCGGCGGAGAACTCCAATCGGTCCTCCAACAGGGGCCTGAATGAAGCCGGAGAACCGAATTTTCTCCGAATCTTAGAACCTGCAAAATTGGTCTAGTACGGCATTTCTCGCAAAATTAGCGGCTTGGTTGCGCGGCGGTTTGGATCTCTCTCCCTCAATCGAGTGACAAATTGGGTACTTCCCACCTCAGCCCCGTATTCCGGCTCCGGCAGAAAAATTTCCAGGAGACGCACGAGCCGGAATTCCCAAAGGTCTCCGGGCTCCCGTGTTGCGGCGACGGGTTGGACCAGAACTGCCGCCGCCGGACCGTGGCGTTCGTTCGAAGCGGCCTTCCCACGTCAACTAGGAAAAGTTGGCAATACGTCGGCTAGAACGCCACGCGAGGTCGCTCCTGCAGCCAGACTAGATGCTGTGGCGGATTGCTGCGATCGACAAGCTTGCGCCCCCCGCTCATAAATTGGCGCTAGAGGGCTCGCGCATCGGGACGAAGACCGCCGTTGAGGAGCGTAAGCGATGTTCTCAGGCCACGCGCCAGCGTTCTTGGGTAGCGAGATAGGCCCAGGGTAGCAGTTCGTCGATCTGGCTGTTCGGGTGGTCGTTGACGATGCGGGTGATGACGTCGGCGAGATAGGCGTGGGGTTCGACGCCGATGAGCTTGCAGGTTTCGATCAGTGAGGCGATGACGGCCCAGTGTTCGCCGCCGCCGTCCGAGCCAGCGAACAGGGCGTTCTTGCGGTTGAGCGCGATTGGGCGGATAGCGCGCTCGACGACGTTGGAATCGATCTCGACGCGGCCGTCGGCAATGAAGCGCGTCAGCCCGTCCCAACGCGACAGCGCATATCGGACGGCCTCCGCGAGTTTGGTCTTCTGGCTAATCAGACCAAGCTTGGCGCGCAGCCAGGGTTCGAACTCGTCGGCGATCGGCCGGCTCTTCTCTTGGCGGACGGCGCGACGCTCGTCGGCGGTGCGGCCGCGGATCTCGGCTTCGATGACGTAGAGCCCGGCGATACGTTCGAGTGCCTCGCTGGCGATCGGTGCGGGACCGGCCGCGGCGAGTTCGTAGAAGCGCCGGCGCACATGGGACCAGCAGAACGCCAGTTCTACGTCACCGCGCTCGGCCAGGACCCGATAGCCGGCATAGCCGTCGACCTGGAGGATGCCGGCAAAACCCGCGAGGTGGACGATCGGCCGTTCGGCCTTGCGATCGGGAGCGTAGACATAGGCGACGGCGGGCGGGTCCGTGCCGCCCCAGGGCCGGTCGTCGCGGGCATAGGCCCAGAGCTGGCCGGTCTTGGTGCGGCCGCGTCCGGGATCGAGCACCGGGGCGGTGGTCTCGTCGGCAAACAGTTTTGGCGACTGCTTCAGCCTCGCGAGCAGTCGCTCATGCACCGGCCGCAACAGGAAGGCTGCCCGCCCGACCCAATCGGCCAGGGTCGAGCGATCCAGCTCGAGGCCCTGGCGGGCGTAAATTTGAGCCTGCCGATACAGCGGCAGATGGTCGGCATATTTGGCGACGAGTACCTGCGCCACGGTGGCTTCGGTCGGTAGCCCGCCCTCGATCAGCCGCGCTGGCGCCGGTGCCTGTACCATGGTCTCGCAGGCCCGGCAGGCATACTTCGGCCGCCTTACGACTAGGACCCGGAACTGGGCCGGGACGATATCCAGTCGTTCGCTCACATCCTCGCCGATCCGGTGCAGCGCCTGCTGACAGCACGGGCAGGCGTGATCGTCGAGGTCGACCAGCATCTCGACCCGCGGCAGATGCGCCGGCAACGCTCCTCTGTTCCTGCGGCGCCGTGCGGCTCGGCTCGATCGCTCGGCAGCATTGGCTGCATCGGTCGCCGCATCACTGCTCGCCTCGACCTGCTCGACCTCCTCCAGGCCGAGCAGCAACTGGTCCTCCGGCAGCGTCTCGGCCCGGCGGCCGAAGCGATGACGCTGCAACTCCTTGATGATCTGCTCGAGCCGCGCGGCGCGCGCCCGTTCGGCCAGCAGCATCGCCTTGAGCGTGCCGGGATCGTCCGGAAGCGTGTCGGCCGTCGTCGCCATGATGCGATTACACCATGCGTCGCGGCATCCCGCGAGCGCGACATGCATACTGATTCACTGTGCCGCAGTTCAACTCGCTTGGATCGGCGACGGTGTCTCGCGCGCGGCGTGGACGCGCTTCCAGTCTAGTCCTTCGAGCAAGGCTGACAGCTGCGCCGCGGTCAGGCGAATGACGCCGTCCTGCACGTTGGGCCAGCAGAACGAACCGGTCTCAAGCCGCTTGGCGAACAGGCACACACCCGTGCCGTCCCAATAGATCAGCTTTACCCGGTCGGCGCGCTTGGCGCGGAACACATACACGGCGCCGGAGAACGGATCGGCCTGGATGCTCTCACGCACCAGGGCCGCGAGCCCTTCGGCACCCTTGCGGAAGTCGACCGGCCTGGTCGCCACCATCACCCGCACCGCGCCCGTCGGACCGATCACGTGCAGGTCTTCAGCGCATGGATCACGGCCGCAATCGTCGCGGCATCCGCGCCGCGGCCGACCCGGACCGCGACGCCGTTGATCTCGAGCTCGATGATGCTGCTGTTCTCGGCGCCCTCGAGCGCCTTCCGGAGGCGTCGGCGCTGCCGCGGTGAGCGCTCCGGCGGCGTGGACGATGGGGTAACGACAGCGGGCACGAACGTCTGCGGCTCGGGAGCCACAGGGATCGCAACCGGCTGTCGCATTTGCCGGCGCCACGTAAACAGCTGTTGCGGCGACAATCCGTGCCGCCGCGCGACCTCCGATACCACGGCTCCCGGGGCCAGCGTCTCCTCGACGAACCGCGCCTTGTCGTCGGCCGAGAACTGCCGGCGTCGGCCGCTCTCCGTGATGACCTCGACCAGACGAACCGAGGTCCTGGGCTCAAGCATATGTTCAAGCTTAGACACAAGCCGATCTCCAATCAGAGATCGATCATTCCTCGCTCGACGCCTTCAATGGAAGGTGGGACCGAAACAGCGCTTACTGAGGAGCAACTGCCAGACAGGATTGAACTGTGACGCACGCCACGTTCGTTACTGAAAATATTGAGGTTTTTCGCCTGGCCAATGGCGTGTGGGTATCAGCGGCGAGAGCAGCGCGCAAGCGGGTTGGGCCCGGCCGCAAGAGGGGCGTCTTCTTAACGGGCTTGCCAAAATTGAGCTTGGCCCAATAGCCAAGCGGCGGGGTAGGTATCTGATAGCGGACACAGGTCTTTCGTAAGCCGATGTCGGACAGCCCAAACTCTTTTGCGAGTTTCACCATGGGGGTTGCCCAGACGAGGTCGTAAAGCTCCTGGCGAGAAAATTCCGCGGATTTGCTCATGGCCGCATCCCGAGTTGCATTGGTCGGTCAGCGGCCGATTTATGTCATAACTTTCATACGCGCGCGACGCTGCGCCGAGCTTCCCGATCACACGGTTAAGGGGGCGGTCGCTGGCCGGGTTCTTCCATAACAACGCATACGCGAACGAGACGACGGGCCTGGAGCTATCGACGCGATCAGAGCGCAAGTTGCTTAGCCGCTCGCAGCTGCCGACCGCAGCTAAACGTAGCCAGTCGGTTAAGCCTCTAAGCGCGCACTTTCTTACTGCTACATAATTGCCCGGCCCTGGTCAGAGCCGGAATGCCAACCAGCGAGCCTGCGACTGGCACTCCGACCCGAGAGACTTCTGTGGGGCTAGCGAAAGCTCGCCGGCCTGATGGGCTCCGTGCGGGGTCGCCGCCATCCCCACCGCCACGATTGCTCCGCCCCAAAGTGCGGCTTCTCCCGTGGTCCCCGCGCTTATTAGGGTCCGGGTCCCCTTACTAGTTGAGACTTAGTCTGTGCCAGTGGTCGACGTCATCTCCACGATTTTCTTGAATTCGCTCAGAAGCTCCGGGTGATGTTTCTCCAGATATTTTACGATCTTTGGATTGCCAACAAGCTTCGCCAGATAGCCTCTTGCGATAGTTAGGTACAGATGATCTTGGCCATATGTGTCTTGGATGGAGGTTATTGCTTGCTGGAGCTTTGCAAGTTCACTTTCCATCCGAGACAAGGCCTCGGCTGTCATTCCCTTCATTCTCTTAGGTCTTGCCGTATCAACGAGCTGCGCTTGCGGGGTGCCCGCAAGTATTGCCGAGGCGTAGCCTACCGTGTAGTTGTTGGCGTTGATTAGGAGTTCTGCAGCCTCGATCTGTCGAATCGGGAGCATTTTACGTAGGACGTCAAAGGTTGCCATCGGACAAATCTTGTCTTTAAGGAGCGCCACCACTTCTTCGCAGATGCCGTCGACGAGCGCCGCCTTCCGCAGAAGGCTCCGCGTGTTAATGTTCAGCGCCTTTGCGATCTTTTCCTTCGGAACGTTTCGCTCGATCGCTTTAGCGATCATTCGCTGCTCTTGAATCGCAGACAATCGGCTTATCCGCTTATTGTAGGTAAAGGACTCGTCGTCGAGAGCGAGGAGGCATTCAACTTGAGTCTCTCCAAGCTCCTTGAGCACCTCGATACGAAGGTGACCGTCCAGCAAAAGGTAGATCCCTTGCCTCTGTTTGTCTCGGCAAACGACTGGAGGCTCGACGATCCCGATCTCTCTGATCGAGCACGCAATTTGTTGATACTTATGGCTAGCCTTAACTGTCTTTCCGATAGCTCGCACCGGAAGGATAGTATGAATATCTACAACCTCAGTGTCAGAGCTGAAGGCTTGAAGCACTTCTTTCAGAACACCCGGGCTAACGTATCGGTTCATAGCTTGGTCTCGCTGCCAGTCGTTCCTGTAGGATGGACGGCATCAGAGCTAGCTCCTCTGACTGAAGTATTCGGACAAACTCCCTATCTTCACGAAGCGCCCGAAAAGCTTCAACGATAAACAGCAGCCTGTTCTGCGTCACTTCGGCCTTCTTTATCAGAAGCCGTTGTCGGTCAGCCTCCTGCCGATAAACTCGAATCATGGACTCACTAGTCAGTGGCCGCTTCGACGTCTCTCGACGACCGAAGGTTTGACCGTGCAGATGCTTGCCTCGTCTCTGACGCTGCTCAATTAGGCGGCGGACGGCGACTAGCTTCTTCCCCCTCAACTTCTTCTCTGAATACGCCTGTGTTAGCGCGCGTTGGACGTCATTGTCGTCGCATTTTGCGATCTCGATCGCCATATTGAGGGGAAGAATGCCAGTTTCGACGGCGTTTACCAGGCGTTCCTCACCATTTTCTAGTAGGTTGCTAATCATTCGGACATAGTCAGCAGTTACACCAATCTTCTCCGCGATCTCCCGATCGTCGTAACCGCGCCCGCGCAGTGTAGTAATGTCCTCAAGAAGGTCGAGAGCGCGGTGTTGGCGCCGCGCGCAATTTTCAACCAAACTCATGACTAGGCAGTCACTCTCGTCAGCGTCGATTACAATGGCCGGTATTTCGCGCTGTCCAAGCTGTGCGAATGCTTCGACGCGCCCCTGCCCGCACACAAGATCATACTGACACGCATCTGCTTCGGAAGTTCGAGGGCTCACTGTTATGGGTCGCTTCAATCCCACACTTGCAATGCTATTCACTATTTCCCGAAAATTTCGTTGGTTCCGTGCCCGTGGATTGAGGATCCGAATCTGATCAATTGGAATGTTCTTAATCTCGCGTCGTGGAGAACTTGGCGCCACATGGTTATTCATGCCGCTTCTCCAAATGAGCATCGCCGAGCCAGCGAATATAGAAAATCCAGCGTTTCGAACCGATACGCGTCCAAACAGAGTGCGTTGTCTTGACCAAGCTTCAAATGCGGGATCGTGAGGTCGAGGCTAGGAAATACGTAATAGTCCAATATGTCCGTATTTGAGGTGCACAGCCGAACAGCAATCGTTAGGTCCGGAAAAAGACCCGTATCCAGTCTAATGTGCCATCGGTAGCCTGACCCGTAGCTAGCCGCTCGCGCGATCACGATGGCCGTGGAGAACTGACCGTTGACCGTGAGAAGTTGAGTTTCGTCGCGGGACACGTTGCCGCCCGCGAGCTCGAAGCCACTAATTATTCTGCTAACGACCGTCGGGTAAGCGTCTCTTATTAGACGGTTGATCTCAATGTAGGAATAATCACGATCAGGGACGTATCCAATCAAGCTATAGGCTCTAGTCAAACTTCCGAAACGGCGCCTGTATACGCTCGCTGATGGCATGTCGTCGCGTTCATCGATTACCACTCCGGAAAGATAGCCTTCTTCGTCGAGTATCGTCTGAAGCAACCTTAGAAGTTCTTCATCAGAGTACCCTGCGCTTCGTGCATCGATAATAGCGCGGGCACGCTCAAAGAGAGCGCGACTGACAACCGCGGGAAACGCGGAGTCAGAACGAACCCAAGTCTCGGGACTATTTGCAACCCTCTTTTGCTTTAGCTTGAACGAAACCCGATTAAAGACGTTGTTCCCGATGTATTTTTCATTCGTGAGAATTTGATGGACCGAGGCACTGGTCCACGGTCGCCCGAAGTCCGTGAGACTGCCGTTTGCGTTGAGATCCGACGCGATTTCTTTTTCGGACCGGCCTTGATGAACGAACAGCTGATAAATTTCGCGAATCTGCTCAACCTCTTCGGAGGGCCCGAGTGTGAGCACTACTCGGTCGGTCTGAAGGCTTTTTCGATCTCCTCTGTTGAGAATTCCCTTGGAAATTCGGTTCTCGTCGATCAACTGACGCCGAAGACCGTAGCCCGCGGGGCCTCCCTGCCTAAAACCGAGCTCCACCAGTCGGCATTGGCCCGCGAATACCTTGATGGATAGTTCCCGGCTGTATTCGCCAGCCATAACGCGCTTAACGTTCTTAAGCAGAACCGATCCGATGCTGCCATCGTTATCAAATTGCTCACCGCAATAATGAACCCGAATTCCGGCTCGAGAGCAGACATACTCATAGTAGGCTCCCTCGTCTGCATCTTGGAAACGTCCCCAGCGGCTAACATCGTAAACAAGAATGGCTGAGAAGTTGGCGTTTCCCGTCTGGACTTCTCGCACGAGACGTTGGAGACCTTCCCGGCCGTCAACTCTCAGCCCGCTTCGACCCGAGTCCTCGAATACCTCGGTGATACGGAAACCTCGTTCTTCCGCGTAACGTTCAATGGTCTTTAGTTGGTTCTCGGTCGAATACTTTTGATGGTCGGTTGACATGCGGACGTAAGCCGCCGCGCGTCGGCTGTCACCCTGTCCTTCGTCTGCGGTGAAACGTCGACGCATCAAAGCCGCGTCCTCATGGAATAGCTGTTTTCCTGCCGTCACCTTGCGGCCGCCGGGGCGCGGTAATCATAAAAAGCAGGGTGAGGGAATGTCGTTTCCAAAAAAGGGCAATTTGTTTCCTCGAGCTCCAAGTGACGATCTTGTTGCCAATTACGGAGCGCACTCGAAAATCTTTGCCGCGAGAGTCGCCTCGGCCTTAAACGATGAACTTGGAAAGACGACCGCTCATGTGAAGATCGTCGCAGCTTGGACAGGAGCCAATGAGCGTACTGTAAAGAATTGGTTCGCGGGACACTACGGCCCCAGCGGAGATCACCTCGTCACGCTCATCAAGCATTGTGACACTGTATTGATGGCCGTGCTTTCGATGGCGGGTCGTGATCAGCTGCTCATTGGCGCGAAAATCGAGGACATTGAGCGCCGGGTAACCCAATTGCTAGAAATGCTTCGGCGACGGGATAGGGGCCCTCCGGGGTGAAATGCTGGTGTGCTCCGGCAACAGAGCCGGTAAGAATATCAAGACGATATCGCTTCGCTCGTGGAGAAGAGACTAGCCGACATTTTGAAAGCAGACGATGCATTATTGAAATCCAAAGACGCTGCGGACTTCGTTTTACCGTCGGTCTGACCCCGGCGCTTATCGACGATGGCCTGAATTTCTGTCGGACGTGGACTACTTTCTCGAGAGTGCACTCCACAATAAGTTTCTTTGGCGCAACCGGGAGCTTCGAGGTGTCTTGAGCAAGCTTTGTTGGGACCACCCAGACCCGCGTTCAAACTTGGATATGCCTAACGCATACAATGCGGTGGAGCAGCGGATGCTTAAGGAGCAACCTGAGTGGTTCGATGATAACGGCCATCAATTATCGCCTTGGCAATCGCGCCTGTGTCGCTCACGGCACTCCAGCCAGAGCGTTGCCCTGGGGCGTTGTGGTGAATCAGTTGCTGACCTTGATCGCTGATCATGATCGAAGGGCGCTCAATTGAAAACCTGCCTTTGCCATTTCATCGAACGGGACAGTAGTGCTGGCTTGAAGAGCATCGCCGCCAGTCACATGTGATAAGGATCGGGGATCGTTGGCCCGACACAGTGGCAACGCACCCACCGGCCTCATTGAAGGTCGTGTGCGTCCAAATAAGAGCGAGCACGGGCTGCGGTCGAGCACCGCTCGACGCAGTACCTCTACGCAAATGCAACGGCACGAGCCGTCGAGGGAGACCTTGGCGGCGTTTTGCGTGTGGCGCAAAGAAACGGCCCCTTAGGGAAGGTCGGCCAGCCGAGGTTCTTGCACTTTAGGTACGAGGTAAGTCGCGCCGACTTGGGTAGTTGGATTAGCCTGTTCAGGTACAATGATGCCGCGTCCAACGGCAGTCTAGACCCGCGACGGTACGCGGAGAGGCCGCGAAATCCCATCCCTCTCGCCAACCGAGAGAACCTGAGATGCAGCGGTCGAGCAAATTTTTTTACAGATTCTCTCCCTCCGCCAGCTCCTATCGAAATGTAAGGTAGATCTCTGTTTTCGACGGTCGCCCCCCCGGATTGCTTCTGGGCGCGACAGGGGTTGGAAAGCGAGATCCTTTCTGAATTCGGTCGAGAGCCGAGCTTAACTGCGCTTGCCTCTGTTTCTGCAGCCTTCACACCCGTGCGCTGTCGTTACCGGTGGCGCCTGCTCCGACGGCGCCCGGCGCGGTGCCGAAACGCCGGCGGAAGCCGCGCGCAAAATGCGTGTAGTCGCGAAAGCCGCAGGCGTAGGCAATATCGCTGAGAGGCTGACCTGTCTTCATCAACGCGCGTCGTTCGATCAGACGCGCCGCATGATCCAGACGGGCCGAACATATGTGGTGACCGCATGTCGACCCACGGGCCGTGAACAGCTTCTGCAAATAGCGCAGTGAAATTCCCGCCTCGGCAGCCACCTCCCGCGGAGAGATGTCCGGATCGGCAAAGCGGTCCTTTATGATGCCGCAGACGCGCATGAACAGCTTGTCGTTGTGACGCGAGCCAAGCGGGGCGGGAGGTGCAAACAGTGCGCCGAGGAGATCGTAGACCACCAGATGCATAAATTGATCAGTCGACGCGAACGCCGGTTCTGCATCGCTGATCGGGTCAAGAGCGAGTTGACAGAGCAGACGTGACGCTTGCGCCTGCCGAGGACCGCACACGCCACCCTGCGGTTCGAAGCCGAGATGCGACGCCAGCTTCTGGCGCGGCACTTGCACACCAAGCCATTGCGCGCTGTCTTCGGCCCGCGAGATGAATGTCACGGGTTTTGTGGAATCGAGCAGGATGACATCGCCAGCAGTGATATTTACGACTCGGTCGTTGTGAATGATGATCGATTCGCCGGTATCCTGAACTGTGACGAAATAGTACTCCATGTTATCACGGCGAATGTCCTGTTCCGTCCGCTCAAGGCGGGTAGCGCTGCAGGTGAGATCCACTGCAGCGAATCCGAAGACGCGCCGCGTGCGCACCTTGCTGGCGAAGATGTTGGTTTCGCGAGCAGGAGTAAACCATCCCCAATCCTCGCGCATTGCAGATCGGAAACCGTCATAGTCCAATTCTGGAGCGCTGAGAAAATCGTCGTTCGGGCGCATCATCACCTCCACGGGTCTTGGTAAAACGAGCCTTGGCAAGCCTAATCGCACGGTTTGTAATGGCCTGCGCCGGAAACCACGGGCAGACGTCGATCAAGCTAGCGTGGCCCGGGACGAGTCCCACTCAACTCTGCGTCACGCCAAATCACGCCCCCGAGATCGTGTCAGCATCGCCGCGAGGCGCGCCAGGCGGTGCGCGCCAGTACGGACGATTGGGCGCGATCGTCTCACGACACCTGAGGTCCAGCCGCCTAGATTCCGATCCTGGTAGTCACGCTTTGACGAGAATCGGAGGCAACAATGATTGCAGAAGTTCAGAATACAATGACGCTAACGGGGAACCGGGCTCTTGTGACCGAGCAGGCAACGCAAAACGAGTCCGATCCTGCCTTGGGAGTTGGGCGGCTTGGAATTCCGGTTCCGCTTCATTGTTTGCCCGTGACGGATGCCACCGTTCTTGAGTTGTACGAATATGTTTTCGCGCCTTGGGTGAAAATGCTCGGCCTTCGTGAGTTCAAGGTCTGCCCGGGCATCGTGTCCGCGATGCTTCCACAAAATGATGCGCTCAAATTGTCAAGCTGTGCGGTGTGTGGCCAGGCAATTATGGCGGCCATTGACTCGGTTGCATCACTGTCCGCGGGCACGACGGGGCGCATCACTAAAGGCACCGTGTATCAGCACACTCACTTCCTGCGTCCAGCCGTCAACGATGACTATCATGTACGAGCGGAAGCATTGCGCTTTGGCAAAGCGTCGGCCTTCACGGAAACCCGCGTTTCGTTTGCGTCTACGGGAACGTTGGTTGCACACGCCAGCCTGGAATTCGCCTTCTGACTCGCATCCAAGGCTTCATCACCCCAACCCGCCGCTCCTGACGTCTGTTGAAGCTCGTTCTCGGACATCCCGGTCGCGGTACTCCGCCAGTTCCTGACCAGCCATACCGGCTGATCATCTCGCATTGACCCGCAACCCTCACCACCGGAGGCAAACCATGACCAGGACTATTCTCATCACCGGCACATCGAGCGGCTTCGGCCGCGAAACCGCGGAAAGGCTGGCGCGCGACGGCTATCGCGTGTTCGCCGCGATGCGCGACATCGCCAGCCGCAATCGCAGGCACGCCGACGCGCTACGAAGCCAGAAAATAGGCGTCGTGGAACTCGACGTTACCGATGACGGCTCGGTCGATCGCGCCATTGCTTCTATCCTCGCCGAGGCCGGCAAGATCAACGTGCTGGTCAACAACGCCGGCATTGCGTCGGTCGGCGTGACCGAAGCCTTCACGGCGGATCAGGCGAAGGCGATCTTCGACACCAACGTCATCGGGCTCCTCCGCGTTACACGGGCAGTGCTGCCTTCGATGCGTCGGGAGCGCGACGGCCTCATTATCAACATGGGCTCGGTCCTCGGCCGCGTGACGTTCCCCTTCGTCGGCATCTACGGCGCGAGCAAGATGGCGATCGAAGCTTTGACCGACAGCATTCGGCTGGAGGTCTCCCAACTCGGCGTAGACGTGGTGGAAGTTCAACCTGGCGCTTACCCGACAAGCCTGTACTCGAGCATCCAGAGGCCTGCCGACGGCGACATCACGAAGTCCTACGGCGAGGTCGGCCAGATTCCCGACGCCATCTACAAGACCTTCACGTCAATGCTGCAGGGAAAGAACGCTCCGAAGCCTCACGACATTGCCGAGGCCGTCGCCAAGCTCGTCGGCCAGGCGAAGGGCAGTCGCGCCGCTCGGACGGTGGTGGGCACGTCGTTCGGTGCTGACAAGATCAATGCCGACATCGCGCCCGTCCAGAAGGCCGTCGTCGACGGTCTGGGCCTCGGGCATCTCGAAGAACTCGCGTGATGGAGCGTTCCGGGTCGGCGCCTGCCGTCGACCCGTCCTCACGCGGCAGCATGCTGGCGGGCGCGCCCTGCCAGGAGCTTAACAAGGAGAACTCAAATGCCTCTGTGGCATATTTACTGCCCGGAAAATGCGTACTCAGCCGAGGACAAGCGCGCGCTTGCGACGCGTATCACGGACCTCTACGCGGATGTCGGCCTGCCCCGGTTCTATGCAAGCATTGTCTTTCACGAATTGCCAAAGAACTCGTTCTTTGTCGGCGGAAAGGCAACGAACGATTTTGTCCGGATTTGGATTGATCAGATTGCTCGCGCAACTGCTCCCGAGCGGCGAGCGTGGTGGCTGGAGCGCGTCAACACTACGCTCAATCCCTTCGCACGCGAGCGGGGTTATCGCTGGGAGGTCCACATTGACGAAACGCCAATCGATTTCTGGACCATCCAAGGAATGAAGCCGCCTAACCCCGATTCTGAGGCTGAAAAGCACTGGGTCAAAGAGGACCGCCCGTCAGCATATAGCTGAGTGTGGGCGCAGCCTTCAGCGAGCCGATCGCAGCAATGGGTATCAATCCGCCAAGCTTCGGCGGCGCGAACGCCTAAATGCCGAAAGGCGCGGGCGGACGCAATACGCCCGGCCGGCTCGTCGCAGTGTTCTTCAGCCTCGACGTTTTACAGGTTTTATGTCGCAACCCAAAGGAGATCGCTATGTCGATCCGTAGCATGTTTGTAGCCGCAGCATTCGCCTTGGCCTCTCTGGAGGCCGCCCACGCCGATGGCCTGCGTCCGATTGATGGTATGAGCATCGACCTCGGCGAAGTGTCCGGTGTCGCCTACTACACCGTCGGGCGCGACGGATTCCATGTTGTCACGACCCTCGCACAAGGCATGGCGGGAACGCCGATCCGTATTGTGTCTGTTCTTGCACCGGGTCAGCGTGTGGCGTTCTCAACACCGTACCAGGCAGATGCGCTCGAAATCAGCCGGAACGGCGACAGCGTGCTCGTCCGCAAGGTGAAATCGGTCTCGAACTAAATTTCGAGCGAATTGGCGCCTTCTCACGATGATTCCAATGCGGAAAGGGGACGGGCGAACGCAATGCCGCCCGGCCGGCCCGCCGCAGTGCTCTTCAGCCTCGACGCCTTACAGGTTTTGCGTCGCAATCCAAAGGAGATCGCTATGTCGACAATCGGACGAGACGATCATATGAAGATTCTCGTCGTTTCGACCCCCATGACCGGCCATCTCAATCCGCTGCTTGCGATCGGCCACATCTTGATCGCGGAGGGCCACGAACTTGCCTTTTTGACCGGGAGCCCCCTGCGTAGCCGTGTCGCGCGGTTCAAAGCAAATTTCTGTCCGCTCCCCAAAGAGGCGGATATTAATGCAAACGAAATTGTCATGTCCGACGAAGTAAAGGCCGCGCCACTCGGGCCACAATGGCGGCGCTTAGTAATCGAACGCCTCTTCGTCGATCCCATTCCCGGTCAGCACAGCGGCATGCTCAAGGTCCTGCGGGAATTCCCCGCCGACGTCATCATCGGCGACGACATGTTTTTTGGCGTCCTGCCGATGCTGCTCGGACCGCGCTCGAAACGCCCGCCCATCGTTCTTTGCGGCACATCCATCTTGCACTGGCAACGCGACGACAAAGCGCCAGTTTTTGCGGGTCTGCCGCCCGCAGCCACCCGAGCGCAACTCGACGAATATGCCGCCTTCGCGCGAGAACAGGACAAGATCGTCGACGGGCCTCTCGGCCTTTGCGTCAATCGGTACCTGAGGGAGCTGGGCGTTGGACCGGTGACCAAGCCTCTCTTTGAATCCGTCGTAGAGCTTGCAGATGCCTATATGCAGCTGACGGTGCCGCGTTTTGAGTTTCCACGCGATATCCCTTCCTCGGTGACTTTTGTTGGCACCCCTCCGATTATACCCAACCAGGTCCCGCTTCCGTCGTGGGCGCACGAACTGGACGGCTCGCGCAAGGTTGTGCTGGTGACGCAGGGTACGTTGGCAAACCACGATTTCGACCTGTTGATCGCGCCGGCGCTCGCGGGACTCGCGAACGAACCTGACTTGCTTGTGGTCGTCACAGCAGGCGGTCGCGCGGTCGGCGACATTCCCGGCCCAATTCCCGGCAATGCGCGTCTCTCCAGCTATCTGCCGTTCGAGTGGCTTCTGCCCAAGGTCGACGTGCTCGTCACCAACGGTGGATATGGGAGTGTCAACCAGGCGATGAGCTTTGGAATTCCGCTTGTGACCGCAGGGTTGACGGAAGACAAGGCGGACGTGAACGCGCGTGTGGCATGGTCCGGGGTCGGAATCAATCTTGCGACCAACAATCCGACACCGCAAGCGTTGCGCGAGGCCGTGCGGAGCGTGCTCGACAAGCCGGACTATCGTTCGGGTGCCTCAGCTATGGCCGACGAGTTCAAGACGATCGACACTCGCTCCGAAATCCTGCGGATCATCAACCAAGTCGCGCAAGGGTCGAATGAGATAAGCGACCCGGGCGGCACCACGGTCGCTAAGCAAGGTCGACGTGTCGCCGCCAATCGGTGACTTGCTTCCGCTCCCGGGAAGGATGGAAGGTTGATTCTTCCGTCCTTCGTCTGGGAGGCGATCGATATCTCCGCGGACACGCGCCGCATCTGACGACGCGCGGGATCAGCAACGTATCGGATATTCAACCCATGCGTATTCAACCCGCATCGTTTGCCTTCACGCTGTTGCTGGGCCTTCTTGCCTCAGTTCCGTATTCGGGCATTGACATGAGCTTACCGGCACTGGCGGCCACTGGCGCCGCTCTCGGCGCGCCGCCCGCGGATGTCGGCTTTACGATGAGTGTTTTCATGCTCAGTCTGGCGACGGCGCCGCTTGTCTATGGGCCGGTATCCGATCGGTACGGTCGCAGGCCCGTCGTGGTATTCGGCGTCACGCTCTTTGTCGTCGGCAGTCTCGCTTGCGCGCTCGCCCAATCATTGCCGGTGCTGCTGGTGTGCCGCTTCGGCCAAGGCTGCGGCGCGGCCAGCACAACGTTGACGTTTGCAATCATCCGCGACCTGTTCGAGGGGGATAATGCGCGTGCGAAGATGGCCAACGTTGTCATTGCCATAAATGTAGTCACATTGATCGCGCCGACCGCTGGCGCGGCTCTACTGGCGCTGGGCAGCTGGCGCCTGATTTACACGATTCAGTTCGTAATGGGTCTGGTTTTGTTGATCGCATTGGTCACCGGCTTTGCCGAAAGTGCAAAGATCGATCAGACCAATCGCCTTGCACCATCAATCATTGGCCGCAGCTATCTTCAAGTCCTGAGGCATCCGATCTCGTTCGCATACATTCTGGTCGGTGCAGCCGCCGGCGGGACCGTTATGGCTTATGTCACCGGGTCCTCCCTGTTCTTCATCAACAGCATGGGGCTACGGCCTAATCGGTATGGCCTGATTTTCAGTGCGTGCTCCGGATCGGTCATGGCCGGGGCTTTCCTCGATCGCCGGCTCGTCGCTTGGAACGTCTCACCAGCTTATGTGCTGATGAGGGGTTTGACAGTCTCGGCGGTGGCTTCAGGGCTATTGCTTGCCACGACACTGGTCGGCTGGGTACCGCTACTCCTTGTTGTTTCACTTCTGGTCGCTGTTGGTCTTGCCTTCGGATTGACCATACCGAACGCCATCCGCGCGACGATGCATCCGTTGCCGCAGATCGCCGGCGCGGTAGGCGCTGTGTCCGGAAGCATTCAGATGATGGCAGGCGCCGTCTCAAGCGGGCTCGTTGCGTGTCTTTATGACGGACGATCAGCGCTATCGATGGCCGCGGTCATGACGCCGTGTTCGCTTCTGGCGCTGGCCTCTGTCCCGCCGAGCGTCGCGTTTTCGCAAGTTAGCGTCATGCCCGCGCTGGATGGCCTCGATCACCTTCGGCGACGATGCTGCCATGCGCGGAGGCTTCGCTCGTTCCAAGCCGATCGGAACTAAACCCTAGCGAAAGGACGAGATCCATGAGTAACGACGAGACTGCGGTGCCAACGGGAATTTCCCTGACCCACTTGGATCCCGTCTTTCGGGAGCGGCCAGACGAATATCTCGATATGCTGAGGTCGCGCGAGCCGGTGCACCAGGACCGGATGTTCGATCGGGTGGTGCTGACCCGTGCGGTCGATGTCGATGCCGTCATGAATAATCGTGAACTGGCCTCCGATCCACGGAAATCCCGCCCGGGTTCGTTCTCTCGGGTGCAACTGAAGGTGGATGAGACATTTCAGCCGCTCATACTGCATATGGATGACCCGGACCATAAGCGCCTGCGCTCCCTGGTCGTCAAGGCGTTCAACCAGGTCGCGGTCGATGCGATGCGCCCGCGTATCACTGAGGTCGCATGCGGCTTGCTGGACGACATCGACGATCCATCCTGCTTCGATATTATGGAGGCTTATGCCCGACCGTTGCCGACGATCGCCATCGCGCTGATGTTGGGCGTCGATACCGCCCGCTGCGACGACTTCAAGCAGTGGTCTGACGGCAAACTACAAATGTTCAACCCGCAACGCACGCCGGAGCAGGAGGCCATCCTGGCATCCTGCAATGCTGCTCTCACCAGCTACTTCGCTGAGGTAATCCAAAAGCGTCGTAAGGAACGACGGGCCGATCTGATAAGCAGCCTGATCGACGCCGAAGAGGACGGCGAGCAGCTCGACGAAGCGGAGATCACAAACGTTTGCCATAGTTTGCTCTTTGCGGGCAACGTGACGACGACTGATCTTATCGGTAACGCCGTACTAGCCCTGCTACAGCATCCCGGTGAACTCAGCAAACTGCTCGCTAATCCGAGCCTGGTTCGTAGCGCCGTCGAGGAAGTGTTGCGCTATGACGCGCCAGTCGTGCAAGGCACTCGGATCGCAACCGAAGCGATGCAGATCGACGGGTGCCCGGTCGCGGCGGGGCAGACGATCAATGCCGTGCTCTACGCAGCGAACCACGACTCAGAGGCGCATCCCGACCCAAAGCGGTTTGACATCGAACGGCCGGATAAGCGTCACATCTCATTTGGCGGCGGCGCTCATTTCTGTCTTGGCGCGCCATTGGCCCGGGCCGAGGCACAGATCGCTCTTTCGGTGCTTTTCGAGCGGTTCCCGAAGCTCCGCCTGAGTGCCGAGCACCCCTTGGAGCGCCGGACGATGCTCAACTTCAATGGATTAGAGGCGCTTTGGGTGCGCGCGGACTAGCACTGCGTTCCAGTCACCATGAGCCTTTGTCCCCCACGGCCGACCTGATGGCGCTTGCAAGCCCCATCAGCAGTGCGGACCGTCGCATTTCACCGAACATGCTCACACCCGATGTATTTGAACTAGGAATAGCCGACCATGAAAGAAACTATTCTGCGCTCCGGCATCGACCGTCGCACCCTGCTCACGACGTTGGCGCTGCTTCCAGCCCTATCCGCGCCGCCCTTATCCGTCTCCGCGTTGGCCCAGACCGCTTCGAGCGGCCCATTGCCATCGTGGAATAACGGATCCGCCAAACAAGCGATCCTCGACTTCGTCCGAGACACGACAGACCGGGCAAGTCCGAAGTTCGTGCCTCCCGAGGAACGCATTGCCACTTTTGATCAGGATGGCACGCTTTGGGTGGAGCAGCCGATTTATAGCCAAATGGTGTATTGCCTCGACCGGGTCCCGGTGTTGGTCGCGCAAGAGCCGGCGCTAAAGGACGTTGAGCCATTCAAGACGGTGCTCTCGGGAAACCGGGAAGCGATAGCCGGGCTTTCGATGCGAGACCTCGAAAAGATCGTCCTTGCCACGCTCGCCGGCATAACAACTGACGAGTTCGAGGCCGAAGGAAAGAAATGGCTTTCCTCCGCGAAGGACCCACGCTGGAAGCGGCCCTATACCGAACTCGTCTACCAACCGATGCTGGAGGTGATGACCTACCTGCGGGCGAATGGCTTTAAGACCTACATTGTCACAGGCTTCGGTCAGGATTTTGTGCGCCTGTATTCACAGCAGGTCTACGGCATCCCACCGGAGCAGGTGGTCGGGTCGGCGCTTGCCGTCAAATATGATTATGACAAGGACGGCAAGCCGGTCCTCATTAGTGAACCCAGGCTCATGCTGTATGACAGCGCTGCCGGGAAACCGGAGGGCATTCACTTGATGATTGGTCGGCGTCCGAACGCTTCATTTGGCAACTCGACTGGAGACCAGCAGATGCTGGAATATACGGGTGCCGGGGAGGGCGCGCGACTATCGATGCTTGTACTGCACGACGATGGAATACGTGAGTACGCTTATGGTCCGGCGCAGGGGCTGCCCTATACCAAGATCGGTTCCTTCACCCCCGCGCTCTACGCTGAGGCCAGGAAGAAAAACTGGACCATCATCAGCATGAAGAACGACTGGAAGAATATCTTTTCGTTCCAATAGCTGATGGCTGAGTTGGTGGCGCGACGTGGCAGTGAGCGGTGCGTGCCAGTACCGGTGAAAGGGCGCCGGCGGCTCACGACATCCAGCTTCCAGAGTCTTAGCTTCATTCACAGCATCGAATCTAAATCGTGTTTGGAAGACAAATGCCCCTGTCAGTCATATGGCTCGTCACGTCCTTTGCGATCAGGCTGCTAGTCGTTCACTTCAAGCTCGCCATCCTTCTCAGGTCTCGCGCGAAGGCGCGTGTTCGGGGACCGGGCACCCAAGGGCGCGAGGGCGGGCGAGACGTCGTCCTGGCTGATGAAGACCTCTCGCCAAATGGATACCCGTGCGGACCATCTCCTGCCCGCACGAACAGTCGCTTGCGGCTGAAGTGAAGGCGTTGAAACCGAGGGAACATTCGCCATGCTTGGCTTAATGATGCAAACTCCGTTGCTCCTGTCGTCCATTCTCATGCACGCGGCGCGCTCCTTTCCCGATGTTGAGATCGTCTCCCGAACTCCCGACAAGCCCGATCACATCACGAGCTACAGCGGCCTTCTCGAGCGCAGCTCTCGGCTCGCAAATGCATTGGACTCGATCGGCATTAAGCCAGGCGATCGCGTGGCGACCTTAGCCTGGAATAGCTATCGGCATCTGGAGCTATACTTCGGCATTTCCGGAATGGGAGCCGTTTGCCACACGATCAATCCAAGGCTGTTCGTGGACCAGATCATATACATCATCAACCACGCCGAAGATGCGGTTGTATTCTTCGATCTGGCTTTTATCGATCTCGTACACTCTTTAATGCCGCAATGTCCGACTGTTGAAGCGTGGATATATCTGGGCGAGGCGGGCGACGCAAAGATCGTGGGAGCCAAAGGCTTCCCATCCTATGAAGGATTTCTCTCCGGGTGCTCGGAAGCTTATGCATGGCCCGAGTTCGACGAGAACACGGCATGCGGACTTTGCTATACGTCGGGAACGACAGGAAACCCAAAGGGTGTGCTGTATAGCCATCGCAGCGCGGTGCTGCATTCCTGCGCCGCAGCGCTCCCAGACGCTTGTCGCATTTCTCTGGATGACACGGTCGCGCTTGTCTCGCCGATGTTCCACGCAATGTCTTGGGGAATGCCGTATTGTGCAACGGCGACGGGTTCGAAGCTGGTGATGGCCGGCCAAAACGTCGACGGTGAGAGCCTGCACAGGTTGTTCGAGGACCACGGGGTGACTTTCGCCGGCGGCGTGCCGACGGTCTGGCTGGGCTATGTTCGATACCTGCAAAGCGCCGGCGTGAAGCCGACGACGCTCAATCGCGCGCTGATCGGTGGCACGGCATGTCCGGCCTCCCTGATGGAAACGCTGCAGGACGAATACGGAGTAGAAGTTCTGCATGGCTGGGGCATGACGGAAACCAGCCCGCTCGCGACGATCTCGAAGCCACTGCGCAAGCACATGACCTCGTCGAGAGCTGAACGGCGGTCTCGCCAGGTCAAACAAGGACGTGCGCTTTTCGGGGTCGAAATCGGCATTCGCGATGGCAACAACAGAAAACTCCCCCACGATGGCAAGGCAGTTGGCGACCTCGTGGTTCGGGGGCCCTGGATTGCCCGCGCTTATTACAAGATGCCGGAAAGCGAGCGTGCCGATGGCTGGTTTTTCACGGGTGATGTCGTCACGATCGACAGCGACGGTTATATGCAGGTTACGGATCGCTCGAAGGACGTCATCAAGTCCGGAGGCGAATGGATATCGTCTATCGAGCTCGAAAACCTGGCGATGGCCCACCCCGAAATCGTCGAAGCGGCGGTGATTGGTATTGCGCATCCAAAATGGGACGAACGCCCGCTCGTGCTTGCGGTCCGGCGCCAGGGGGCGAGGCTCGAGGCGCAAGATCTCCTGACCTTTTACGAGGGCAAGATCGCGAAGTGGTGGATGCCGGACGATGTTCTGTTCGTCGACGAGCTTCCGCACGGGGCGACCGGAAAAGTCCTGAAGACCAAATTGCGCGAGCTTTACGGAAACCGCGATTCCGCCGCGATCAGCCAGACGGGCAACCCGCCCGCCGCCGAAGCCAACGGAGGTTCCTATGTCAGTCCGCAGCTCGCTTCTCGCAGCCGCCGTCACCTTCGCCTCACTCGGGGCCGCACACGCTAACGGCCTGCGGCCGATCGAGGGCCTGAGCATCAATCTCGGCGATGTATCCGGCGTCGCCTACTACACGGTCGAGCCCGATGGATTCCGCGTCGTCACGACTCTTGCACAGGGTGCAGCGGGAACGCCGATCCGCTTTGTGACAGTACTGGCGCCCGGTCAGCGCGTCGTTGTCTCAACGCCATACCAGGCACCCGCGCTCGAAATCAGCCGAAAGGGTGATGAACTGCTCGTCCGCAAGGCGAGCACGTTCTCCAATTGACCGTCAATTGGCACGCAAGCGTCGGCGTCAAGGAGCCAAAGATGTCCAGATACATCTCCGCCAGCCATTTGGACGGCGCAGGCAGGATCGGCTCTCAAGTCGGGATCAAGCCTGATCCGCGATAGCTTTCGATCAGCGCATCGAACAATTTCAGGTCGGCGCGGCTCCGTGCCATCAGCTGCGCGCCGGCAACGGCCGCGTAGATCGCGCGCGCCCTTGCTTCACGCTTGCTGGCGGGAACTGAAGCCGCAGCGAGCATCCTGGTCAGCCAGGCCACGTTGACATCGGCGAAGGCTTGCACCTCGGTTTTGACGGCGTCCGGCAGATCATCATATTCGGCCGCCATGAAGCTGCAGAGGCACATGCGATTGTCCTGCTCGAGCGATCGACGAAAAAGTCCCGGATAGGCGCGGAGCGCCTTTCTTGGATCTCCGTTCGCTTTTGAAAGAGCTTCGAGGTTCGCCGCCGTATCCTCCCAGTAGCGTCTCGCCACCGCCGCACCCAGCTCGGCCTTGCCGGGGAAGTGATGATAGATGCTCGCAGCCTTGATGCCGACTTCAGCCCCGATGTCGCGGAAGTTCAACCCGCCATACCCGTGGGCCTGCGCTGTCCTGCGCGCTGCAGCCAGGATCGCTTCCTTCGCATTTTCGCTCATCGTGATCACCTCAACGTGTCCCTACCAAATGGCAGGTAGGGATTGAAGTCCATAAATGCGAGGGACATGTCCAGCCTACCAAATGGCAGGTAGGACAGATATGATGGATAACATCGTTAGAATGGACGCCACCCGCATCGCCCAGCTGATCGCTCAACGGGAGCTTTCGCCCGTCGAGGTCATGCAGGCGCATCTCGACCGCATCGCGGCGGTCAATCCCAAGCTGAATGCGATCGTGACGCTGGCCGACGGCGCGATGGAAGGCGCCAGGACGGCCGAAGCGGCGGTGATATCGGGCGCCCAGCTCGGCCCTCTCCATGGCGTTCCGTTCACGGCCAAGGATGGAATCGACACGGCGGGCGTGCTGACACAGCGCGGTTCGCCGATTTTCAGAGGGCGCGTGCCTGATACTGATGCCACCGTCGTGGCCAGGCTGAAGGCCGCCGGCGCCATCCTCATCGCAAAAACGAATCCCCCGGAATTTTCCTACTCAATCGAAACCGACAATCTCCTGACCGGCCAGACGAACAACCCCTGGAACCTCGATTACACTCCGGGCGGATCGAGCGGCGGTGAATCCGCTGCCATCGCAGCGGGCATGTCGCCACTCGGTGTGGGCAGCGATCTCTCAATCTCGTTGCGCGGCCCGGCAGCGCATACCGGTGTCGTCGGATTTAAAGCGACTCACGGTCGAATGCCGATGACGGGCCACTGGCCTCGGGTACCGCGCCGTTTCTGGCACATCGGTCCGATGGCGCGTTCCGTTCGCGATGTGGCGCTCGCTTATTCCTTGATGGCAGGACCTGACGGTGCCGACGGCTTCTCGGTCAGCTCGCCCAGCCTCGATACAGGGCTAGGTACGAAATCGACCCGTGAGCTTCGCGTAGGCTGGATGGCCTCTCCGGGCTTCTTCGGACCCATCGATCCGGAAGTGGTCGCGATCGTGAAGGCAGCGGCACATGCGCTGAGCAATGCCGGCTACCACGTCGAACAGGTCCGGTTGCCGGTGGTGGAGCAGACCGATGCCAACAGCGTCCTCTGGCAGCTCCAGCAGATGGAATCCCGGCGCGAGTTCGAGAACGTCACTGCCGGCCATGAGGCCCAGATCTTCAGGCACGCCAAATTGGTCCTCGATACACCTGACACGCCGATAGCCGACTTCGTCGCCGCCGAGCAGGCCATAGAGCGCCTTCGCGACAGCTTCGCCGAATACTTCCAGCGCTACGATGCGCTGCTATGCCCGGTGACCCCGTTCCCGGCGACCAAACACGGTCTCAACGACCTCGTGGTCGATGGTGTGACGGTTTCACCCTTTCACGTCATGAGCGCCACATCACCGTTCAGCTTGACGGGAATGCCCGCTCTATCAATGCGGTTTGGAACGAGCCACGACGGCCTTCCGATCGGCGTACAAATAGTCTCCTCCTGGCTGGCGGAATCGACGGTGCTCAAGGTCGCCTCGCTCCTCGAGGAGGTGAGCCCGGTCCGCAACCTTCATCCGACCATTTGACGATGAAAGGGCGGGATTCATCCCGCCCTCTCCCCTGAGAGCATCCACCATGAACGATGAGCTGACGATATCGCGGCTTGCTCAATCAATCGACGGTCACGTTCAATTGCATCGCAAGTCCTGGTGCGCTCCGGTCATTGTTGCCGTCCATAGGTTCGCTATCGGTTGCCGCTCCCTTCCCTCATGAAGTTCCCGCGCGCGCCGGACCATCACCGGAAACAGGACGTCATGAAGGCACACAGCAGCGTTCTCGAAGAGGCCGAGAAGGATGATCGGAATGAACATTCAAGTCTCGCTCACACCGACGCGCAGCCGATCGACCTGAATTCCCTGCAGACATTCGTCGCTGTCGTGCGCGCCGGCGGATTTGCGGCGGCAGCCCGCGAAACCAACACGCCGAGGTCGTCCGTCAGCTTGCGCATCCGCAGCCTGGAGGCGGCGCTCGGTGCGCGGCTCTTCAAGAGGTCCACGCGCGCTTTTGCCCTCACGGCCGCAGGACGAGAACTCTACCAGCGTTCGGCTGGCGCGCTTGCCCTGCTTGTCAACGCGCTCCGGGGGGTAAGCGGTGCTGACGACCCGTATGCCGGCGAAATCCGCATCACGCTGCCGGCCGACTTTCCGGTCAGGATCGTGGCAGCCGCGATCGGGGATTTCAGAAACGATCACCCCAATGTGCGCTTTGAGGTGTCGCTCACTAACGACGTGCTCGATCTCATCTCCCGGGATATTGATATTGCGCTCCGCATCGGAGCGGCCAATCCTCAGGAAGCCCTGATCAAGGGCGCAATCGACATGAAGTTCGGTCTTTATGCGAGCTCAGACTATGTGAGCCGTCACGGGATCCCCGTCGATATTCGCGACGCGTCGACCTTGATCGGGCCATCGAGGCCGGAATTGCTGCGCCTTCTATCCCGCTCCTTGCCGGGCGGGGCGACGTGGCCCGCCTTTCATCTCGCGGTCGACTCCTTCGCTCTTGCTCGTGAGCTTGTGCTGAATCACCAGGGGATTGGTCTGCTTCCGGAAGCCCTCTGCAGAGTGGAATACGCATCGGGGCTCGTCGTGCCGGTTTTGCCAGAGCAGTTCTCCGGGACGATCCGCCTGCATCTCACATATCCGTCGCGGGCCGATCTGAGCGCCAAGGTCGCGGATTTTACCCGTGTGTTCGAGCGACAGCTTGCAGCTGCGGGGCGGTGATTTTCGTTGTTGTCGTTGTTCATGCCGACAGTTTGAGGTGGACCGTTCGGGCAGCTGAACTGGTCTTCGGGAAACTCCGATGCCAATTGGCCAGAACTACAGCCGCTGTGGCTTGCGGAAGGGGACTAATCCGCAGCCCTCCCGCATGCAATCTATCGAGCTCCGAAGTCAATGGAGCCTTGGCCAATGCAGAGCGTCATC
Organism: Bradyrhizobium sp. 482_C4_N1_8; assembly: GCF_052075965.1. Classification (NCBI taxonomy): domain Bacteria; kingdom Pseudomonadati; phylum Pseudomonadota; class Alphaproteobacteria; order Hyphomicrobiales; family Nitrobacteraceae; genus Bradyrhizobium; species Bradyrhizobium sp. 482_C4_N1_8. The sequence continues at coordinate 639,471 of NZ_CP197231.1, forward strand.
ACGACGAAGTTCGAAACGACCGAATTTGCCGGTCTCACGACGAAAATTATCAATCCGCAGGAAAGCCTGTTCACGGTGCTGGACATGACCATCAAGCCGGGCTTCGGCGCACCCGCCCACATCTCCGAGGAGGAGGACAAGCTGTTCGTCCTCCTGGAGGGCCAGGTGAAATACCTCGTGGGAGACCAGACCGAGGTCGCTGGACCCGGTTCGCGGATTCTCGTGCCGAGAGGAGTTGTTCACGGCTTCACCAATGAGGGGCCGGCCGACGCGAGACACATCCTCGTCTCCACGCCGCGTCGTCACGAGGAATTCTTCCGCGATCTGCACAGGATCCCCGAGCCGCGCGAGCAGCACATGGACATGCTGCCGAAGATCGCAGCGCGCAACGGCCAACGGATAGTTGGTCCGCTCCCATGACACGATGGGCAGCACCGAACGCACCTATCGCCGCGATTTCGACGTCCCTAGGCCACCCTCCACCTCCCGTCCCCCGCGCGCTTCAGCGCGGGGTCGCTCACCCGCACATGCTCGGCGAGAAAATCGATGAACGCGCGCACGCGCGCGGGCAGGGGCGCGGTGTGGCCGACATAGACGGCGTGGATGTCTTCGCGGTCGCCGGGATTGTAGTTCTGCAAGACCGGAACGAGACGGCCCGATTCGATGTCGGGGCCGATGTGGAAGAGGGCGAGGCGGGCGAGGCCGACGCCGCCGAGGGCGAGGCGGCGGGCGATTTCGCCGTCACTGGCGCGGGCGGCCGGTGGCGGCATGGCTTCCTCGGTGTGGTCGCCGCGCCGGAATGGCCAGCCGCCGCGGATGCGCGGAAAGGTCCAGCCGATGCCGCGATGCTGGGTGAGATCCGCCGGCGTCTTCGGCGTGCCGAAGCGCGCCAGATAGTTCGGGGTGCCGACGACGACCATGCGGCTGGTGCCGAGCTTTCGCGCGACCAGGCGTGACGCTTTCAGGGGCCCGACGCGGATGGCAATATCGGCCCGTTCCTGCATCAGGTCGATCAGCGTGTCGGTCAGCACGAGGTCGAGTGTGATCTCGGGATGCCGTTCCAGGAAGCGGGGAATCAGCGGTAGGACGTGCAGCATGCCGAAAGGGATGTTGCAGTTGACCGTGAGGTGGCCGCGCGGCGCCGCGCCTGAAGCCGCCTCGCGCTCAGCTTCCTCCATCTCTCCGAGGATGCGCACGGTGCGCTGGTAGAAGGCCTGGCCCTCCTCCGTCAGCGTCAGCTTGCGCGTGGTGCGGTTGATCAGCCGCGAGCCGAGGCGCGTCTCCAGCCGCGAGATCAGCTTGCTGACGCCCGACGGCGTCAGGCGCAGGTTTCGCGCGGCCTGGGTGAATCCGCCGAGTTCGACGACGCGGACGAAAACCTCCATCTCGGCGGAGCGGTTGGTGTCGAAACGGGCCATGTTGAATTCACGTCACAAATGATTGGATTGCGGACATCCTAATGGTTTTGCTGCGCTGCGGCTATCTGCGTGGCTCGTCCCTCGCATTGGAGCCACGCATGCCTCCCGCCGTCCTCGCCCTCACCGCCGGTGCCTTCGGCATCGGCACCACCGAGTTCATCATCATGGGCCTGTTGCTCCAGGTCGCCGCCGACATGCACGTCTCCGTGCCGGTCGCGGGGCTGCTGATCTCCGGCTATGCGCTCGGCGTCTTCGTCGGCGCGCCTGTCCTGACGCTGGCGACGCGGCGGATGCCGCGGAAAACCGTTCTTCTCGCCCTGATGGCGATCTTCACGCTCGGCAATGCCGCTTGCGCGCTGGCGCCGAACTACGAATGGCTGATGGCGGCGCGGGTGCTGACCTCGCTCGCCCACGGCACCTTCTTCGGCGTCGGGTCGGTCGTTGCGACCAGCCTCGTCGCGGAGGACAAGCGCGCGTCGGCGATTGCGACCATGTTCATCGGCCTGACGGTCGCGACGCTCCTGGGCGTGCCCTTCGGCGCCTGGTTCGGCCTGATGCTCGGCTGGCGCGCGGCATTCTGGGCGGTGACGGTGATCGGCGTGATCGCCTTCGCAGTGGTGGCCACATTCGTGCCCGGCGATGTCGGCAATGGCGACAAGCCGATCTCGCTCTCCGAGGAGGTCGCGGTGCTCGGCCGTCCGCAGGTGCTGCTCGGCCTTGCCATGACCGTGTTCGGCTTTGCCGGCCTGTTCGTCGTCTTTACCTATATCCAGCCGATCCTGACGCGCTTCACCGGTTTTTCGGAAGCCGCGGTGTCGCCGATCCTGCTGGTGTTCGGTACAGGTCTCGCAATCGGCAACGTCGCCGGCGGCAAGCTCGCCGATCGCGGCCTCGCGCGTGCCCTGATCGGCACGCTCGCTGCGCTCGCCATCGTGCTGCTTGGCCTTGCCGCCGTGCTGTCGGTCAAGATCGCAGCCATTGCGCTGATCCTGCTGCTCGGCATTGCGGCCTTTGCGACCGTCGCGCCGCTCCAGCTTCGCGTGCTGGAGGCGGCGGGGCCAAGCGGCCGCACGCTCGCCTCCAGCCTCAACATCGCCGCCTTCAATCTCGGCAACGCGCTCGGCGCCTGGGCAGGCGGCGTCACCATCGACCGCGGGCTCAGTCTCTCCGCGCTGCCGCTGGTCGCGGCCGGCATCACGGCTGTCGGTCTCGTGCTCGCGCTATGGAGCCTTCAGCTTGATCGAACGCAGTCCGCAGTCGCGGCGTGCCCGGCGGAATAGGAGAATGATCATGGAATATCGCAATCTCGGTGCCTCCGGCCTCAGGGTACCCGTCCTCAGCTTCGGCACCGGCACGTTTGGCGGCCAAGGCCCGCTATTCTCGGCCTGGGGCCGCAGCGGCGCCGACGAAGCGCGCAGGCTGGTCGACATCTGCCTCGAGGCCGGCGTCAACCTGTTCGACAGCGCCGATGTCTATTCGAACGGCGCATCCGAGGAAATCCTCGGCGCCGCGATCAGGGGACGCCGCGACAAGGTGCTGATCTCCACCAAGATGAGCCTGCCGATGGGCGATGGTCCGCTCGATGCCGGCTCTTCGCGATATCGTCTGGTCGCCTCGGTCGAAGCAGCGCTGCGGCGGCTCGGCACCGATTACCTCGATCTGCTCCAGCTCCATGCCTTCGATGCGTTCACGCCGATCGAGGAGGTGCTGTCCACGCTCGATACGCTCGTACGCGCCGGCAAGCTCCGCTATGTCGGTGTCTCCAATTTCGCCGGCTGGCAGCTGATGAAGTCGCTCTCCATCGCTGACCGGCACGGCTGGCCGCGCCATGTCGCACATCAGGTCTATTACTCGCTGCTCGGCCGCGACTACGAATGGGAGCTGATGCCGCTCGCACGCGACCAGGGCGTCGGCGCGCTGGTCTGGAGCCCGCTCGGCTGGGGCCGGCTCACCGGCAAGATCCGGTGCGGAAAGCCGCTCCCTGCGAGCAGCCGTCTGCACGCCACTGCGCAGTTCGGCCCGCCCGTGGATGATGAGCGTCTCTATGCCATCGTCGACGTGCTTGAGACGATCGCCGCGGAGACCGGCCGCACCGTGCCGCAAATCGCTATCGCCTGGCTGCTGTCGCGTCCGACCGTATCCTCGGTGATCATCGGCGCCCGCGACGAAGCGCAGTTGCGCGACAATCTCGGCGCGGTTGGCTGGTCGCTCAGCGCTGCGCAGATCGCGCGTCTCGACGAGGTCAGCGCCGTGATGCCGCCTTATCCCTACTACCCCTATCGCATCCAGGAAGGCTTTGCGCGCCTTAACCCACCGCTGGTGTGACGGAGAACTAGTAAAAGGCCGCGATCGCGGTCGCGATTCCCGCTGGAAGATTCGGCTCGTTCTTCAGCGTGTCCAGAAACGCGGGATCGCCTGATACCGTGAGGCCATCCAGCTTGATCGGGTGCAGCGGCTCGGCCGCTGCCGCGACCGCCGCCAAATCCGGACCGGTCCTGACGCCGTTATATTCCAGCCGCGGGCGGAGCTGGACGTTGTTGCCGAACTGCTCGTCGAGCGCGAGACGCCATCCGGTGCGTGACACCGCTCCGCGGGCGATCGCATCACTCATGGCGAGGCTGTGCGGTTGCAAGGTGCCGAGATTGCCGAGCGCGGCACGGAGGCGGCTCGTCGCCTCCGCCAGCGTGATCCTCTCGATCCCGGGATCCTGGTCGGGCGAGGTGAAGTCGATCACTCGCGCGCTGCTGCCGATCTTGAGCGCCTCGCCGATTCCGCCTGCCTTTTGCATGACCGTCTTCGTCCCATAACGGGCTCGTCCGCCGATGGTGACCAGGACGATGTCCTGCTCGCGCGATTTGATCAGATGAGCGTAGGGATCGCCGGTGACTCCCTTCACGACCAGAAGGTCGGCGAACTTGCCATTGGCAATCGTTCCCAGCTTCGTATCCCACTTGAGGATCGCGGCCGGATTGCGCGTCGCCATCGAGACGATGTCGTAGTCGCTGAAGCCGAGATTGAAATGCGCGGACACGACCTTGGCCGCCTTCAGCTCGCCGAGCAGGTTCTTGCTGCCGGACGGCGACCAGTCAGAACCGAGCGCAATGGTGAGGCCGGCCGTGCGCGCAGCAACGACATTGGTCGTCTTTCCGTAGAGCAGGAGATTGCTCAGGGGCGACCAGACGACCTTGGCATGGTTTTCGGCCATCGTTCCGAAGTCGGTCGCATCGAGTGCCGTGCAATGAATGCCGGCGAGTGACGGCTCGATCGCCCAATCTCCCTCGGAATTGCGCAAGGCGAGGAAGTGGCTATGCGCCTTGGTGTCGATGCCTTCGCTGAGATGCAGCAGGAAGCACGATGACGATTTCAACTCGTTGTCGAACTTCGCCCAATCCTCGGCATCGATGTCGGGAATCTTCGAGTGTGCCCGCGGCAGATCGGGCGGGCTGCCGATCTCGGCGGCGCGCAACGCGCCCTTGTAATATTTGTGGATCGTGCCGCTCCAGTTCGACAGCGTGATCCCCTGGCTCGTCGTGGTCCCTGCGACCATGCACTTGGCTTCGACATAGCGGACCAGGGCCGGCAGCAGCGAGCCGTCGTCGGCGAGCGCGATCGCGCTCATGGGGCCGGTGACCGACGTCTTGTACGATTTGGCATTCTGCCATTGGTCGCGATTGCCGTAGGGCTGCGGCACGCGCCAGAGCGGCAGGATGTTGTAGCTCAGGTGATTATGCAGCTCGATCAGGCCAGGATAGATGGTGCCGCCGGTCGCCACTGCAACGACGGCCTCGAAGCCTGCCGGGGCCGGCTGTCCCTTGGGTACGATCGCCGCGATGCGATTGTCCTCGATGAAGATCGTCCCGCTCTTGATGACGTCGCCCTCGGTGGTCATCGTCACGATCCGCCCGCTCAGGGCCCATCGTTTCGGGTTGGCAGCCGGGCTCATGGGATCACTCCGTCGGGGATGGTGATCGTGATCGTGCGCCGCTTGGTGGCCGCGTCGGCGCCCTGGCGCACGGCCCATGGCGTGTCTCCGCGCATCCAGGCCGGCAGTCCGGCGGGAAGATCCTTTGCGATGATGTCGAAGAGCTCGGTCGGCTTGAAGGCGTCGCCGTACGGCACGAGCGTCGTCGGCACGTCGGGATGCTGGAGCCCAGGCGCGAGAGCCGCGAGCGCGGCATTCCACTTGGTCAGCATGATCTTCGTGTTCGCGGCCCGCGTCGCGTTATCGTGGGCCGAGCTTTCCGGCCAGGTCGGGTGCGTGATATGCTGATAGGCGAGGGTCTTGTAGGCCTCGCCGTCGGGCGTCTTGAGCCAAGACTTCCACGCCTCGTCGGCGAGGCCGCCGAGTGAGACAACGGCTTCGATATTGCCCGGCGCGAGCACGGCCTTGAACCATTTGTTGCGATACTCGACGATGCCCGGCTCGTTCTTGTGCTTGTTGCCGCCGCTCTGCCCGTAGACGCTGTACAGGAAGGTGTTCACCATCACGTAGCTCCGCGTGATGCCGAGCTTGGCGAGAAAGCCCTGAGTGCGGCGCCCCGCGGTGCCGACCAGAATTCTGCGCACGATCGTCTCGTGCTGGGCGGGATCCTGACCGACGACGAGCACACGCGCCGATCCGTCGAGCCGGCCGCGGTGAAAGATCGGCCCCCATTCAATCCGGAAATCGTCGGGATCGTAGGTTTCAGCGCCCGGATAGTCGGCGCACAGATCGCGGAAGGGTTGCTGGTCGTATCCGCTGTCGAATTCCACGAGCATGGCAAATGCTCCGATGCGTCGCTGTCAGAATAGCTACGTCAAAAACCTAATCGCCATGGCACAATCTTGATGACACAATCTTGGCGGTGGTTTGTTCCACTATTCAACCAGTATATGGGTCAGGACAGCGGGGCCAAAGGTTCATGCGCGTCACTCGCGCCGGCCCGTGGCAGAGCGTCGCGGCGACGCGCCATGCAGAAACGCGCCTGTACACGCTCGCGTGATCTCCATAACCTCCGCCGCGCAATTTTTTGGAGATGCGGCGTGGCGAAGAAGACGGCGACGAAGAAGAAAAGTGTTGCAAGGAAAGTAACGAAGACCTCGGTCAAGGCGAGCACCGCCCGCAAGGTGGCCGTTGCGAAGGCGGCCAAGAAGACGGTCAAGAAGCCGGCACCGCGTAAGGCGGCCACGGCACGCCGTCCGAAAGGTCCGGTCTGGCAATGGTCCGCGGTCGACACCGCAGCCGCGATCCGCAACGGCGCGATCTCCGCGGTCGAGACCGTCGAAGCGCATCTCGAACGGATGCGCGCCGTCAATCCGCGGCTGAACGCGGTTGTCGTCGATCTCAGCGAGGAAGCGCTGAAGGCTGCGCATGCGGCCGACAAGCAGCGCGCCAAGGGCGGCGCGCTCGGCCTGCTGCACGGCGTGCCCATCACGATCAAGGAGAATGTCGACTACGAAGGCCGGCCGAATTTCAACGGCGTGCCCGCCAACAAGGATTTAGTCGCGCCGTCGGACTCGCCCGTGGTGCGCAATCTCAAGAAAGCCGGCGCGATCGTCATCGGCCTCACCAACACGCCGGAATTCTCCTTCCGCGGCTTCACCGACAATCCGCTGCACGGGCTGACGCTGAACCCCTGGGACCCGAACATCACCTGCGGCGGCTCTTCGGGCGGAGCGGGCTCGGCGGTGGCCGCCGGCATCGGCACCATCGCCCATGGCAACGACATCGGCGGCTCGCTGCGCTGGCCGGCGCACTGCAACGGCGTTGCCACCATCAAGCCGACGCAGGGCCGCATCCCCGCCTTCAACGGAAGCGCCACGGCCGAGCGTCCGATGCTGGCGCATCTGATGTCGGCGCAGGGCCCGCTCGCCCGCCACGTCGGCGACGTCCGCCTCGCGCTCGATGTGATGAGCCAGCGCGATCCGCGCGATCCCTGGTGGGTGCCGGCGCCGCTGGCCGGGCCGAAGCCGAAGGGACCGATCAAGGTCGCACTGGCCAGGATTCCGGAGGATATGGACGTCGATCCATCCGTCCGCGCGGCGCTGCGGCAGGCCGCCGATCACCTGGAGCGTTCCGGCTATCGCGTGACCGAGGTCGATGTCCCCGACATCGACGGCGTCTGGCAGACCTGGTGCGACATCATCACCAACGAGACCGTGGTGATGCAGGAGGCCGGCATGCTGAAGGTGACGTCCGAGGACTTCCACAAGGCCTGGGGCGGCATGAAGACCAAGGCCAATGTGCTTGATCTCAAGGCCTGGATGCAGGCGACGGCCGCACGCAACGGCCATATCCGCGCCTGGCAATTGTTCTTCGAGGAGTATCCGGTCGTGCTGGCGCCGACCACGGTGAAGCCGACGCCGGGTCCGCGCGACGACACGGTCAGTGCCGATCGCGTGAAGGAAATCTTCTGGGGCGAGATCCGCTTCATCTCCGCCATCAACGTGCTGGGCCTGCCCGGCGCGGTGGTGCCGGTGACCCTGCATGACGGCAAGCCGATCGGCGTGCAGCTCATCGCCGGCCGCTATCGCGAGGACCTCGCGCTCGATGCGGCGGCCGCGATCGAGAAGCGTGCCGGTGTGCTCGCTCACCGGCTCTGGGAGACGATGGAGTAGGGAGTACTCTCACCCTCCCCCCTTCTTGTGGGAGAGGGTGGCATAGGCGACCTTCGGCCGCCGTCCTTAGAACGCCGATGCTTTGCATCGGCTATGGCAAAGCGGCGAGACGGATGAGGGGTCTCTCCCCACAGGCGAGCATTTAGCCGTATGGACAGATACCCCTCATCCGGCGCTTCGCGCCACCTTCTCCCGCAAGGGGAGAAGGGAAAGCACCGTCACTGCCGCGTTTGCTCGCAGCAATTCATTAATCCAATTCGATTCAAATTTTAGCCAATTCACCAACAATCGTTAGGGTTACTTCCTCGATCTCTAGGCGAATTATTGTCCGCTTTACCACCCGCCTCTAACAGAGGAACGGCGGAGAACGCACATGCCTCATACAGGCCAATAAGTGCGGCCCGCTCCACGCGGAGGTGGCACGATGCGCAACGAGACGATCGCTATTCACGCCGGCTACGAGCCAGAAGCCACCACGCACGCGGTTGCGGTGCCGATCTACCAGACCGCGGCCTATGCCTTCGACAGCGCCGATCACGGCGCCGCGCTCTTCAATCTCGAGGCCGAGGGTTTTCGCTACAGCCGCATCGCCAATCCGACCAGCGCGGTGCTGGAGAAGCGTATCGCCCAGCTCGAAGGCGGCGTCGGCGCGCTCGCGGTCGCGACCGGCCAGGCTGCGCTGCATTTCGCCTTCGTCAACGTCGCCGATCACGGCGGCAACATCGTTTCCGTGCCGCAGCTCTACGGCACCACGCACACGCTGCTCTCGCACATCCTGCCGCGGCAGGGCATCAACGGCCGTTTCGCCGAGAGCGACAAGCCGGATGCGATCGCAAAACTGATCGACGAGAATACGCGCGCCGTGTTCGCCGAGACCATCGGCAATCCGGCCGGCAATGTCTGCGACATCGAGGCTCTCGCCAAGATCGCGCATGCGCACGGCGTGCCGCTGATCGTGGACAACACCGTCGCGACCCCGATCCTGCTCAAGCCGTTCGATTACGGCGCCGACATCGCCGTGCATTCGCTCACCAAGTTTCTGGGCGGCCACGGCACCACGCTCGGTGGTGCGATCGTCGATTCCGGAAATTTCCCCTGGGCGAAGCACGCCGACCGCTTCCCCGGCTACAACAAGCCGGACGCCTCCTATCACGGCCTCGTCTATGCCGAGCGCTTCGGCCGAACCGCCTATATCGAACGCGCCCGCAGCGTCTATCAGCGCACCATGGGATCGGTGCTGTCGCCGTTCAACGCCTTCCTGCTGCTCCAGGGCATCGAGACCGTCGCGCTGCGCATGGAGCGCCATGTCGAGAACGCGCGCAAGGTCGCCGAATTCCTGCGCAAGGACTCGCGCGTTGCCTGGGTCAACTACACCGGCTTTCCGGACAGCCCCTATTACCCGCTCGTTCAGAAATACCTCGACGGTAACGCCTCCTCGCTGTTCACCTTCGGTATCAAGGGCGGCATGGAGGCCGGCAAGACCTTCTACGATGCGCTGAAGCTGATCACACGCCTGGTCAATATCGGCGATGCCAAGTCGCTGGCGTGCCATCCGGCCTCGACCACGCACCGGCAGATGTCGGCGGAGCAGCAGCGCGTTGCCGGCGTGCTGCCGGAGACGATCCGCCTGTCAATCGGCATCGAGCATTCGGCAGATATCATCGCGGACATCGATCAGGCGCTCGAGAAGGCCTGCCCGTCGGCCCGCCTCCAGGCCGCGGAGTAGGCGCCGGCGCCGATGACGATCTTGATCGACAGGGATCAAGGTATATCGAGCCCGGCGCTGGTGCCGGCCGAGGGCGATTTCGCGCGCGACCACGGTTTCGCCGATCTCACGATCGGCCTGATCAACAACATGCCGGATCCAGCGCTGAAGGCGACCGAGCGGCAGTTCATGAAGCTGCTCCAGGCGGCCGCAGGTCCGCGCCGTATCCGTTTCCATTGTTTCTCGCTGCCCTCGGTGAAGCGGTCGCCCGAGGCGAAGTGGCATGTCGAAAGCGAATATTCGGAACTCAGCGAGCTCAGGCACCACAAGTTCGACGGGCTGATCGTGACCGGCGCCGAGCCGGTCGCGCCCGAGCTCGACCAGGAGCCGTATTGGCGCGACCTCACCGACCTGATCGACTGGGCCAAGGTCAACACGCGCTCGACGATCTGGTCGTGCCTCGCCGCGCATGCGGCGGTGCTGCATCTCGACGGCATCGCGCGGCGGCGGCTCCCGGCCAAATGTCACGGCATTTTCGACTGCGAAACTGCGACGAACGATGCGCTGACGCGCGCTGCGCCTGCGCCCCTCAAGGTCTCGCATTCGCGCCTGAACGAGATCGCCGAGAGCGATCTCACGCAGGCCGGCTATCAGGTGCTGACGCGTTCGGCAAAGGCCGGCATCGATATCTTCGTCAGGCAATATGCCAGCCGCTTCGTCTTCTTCCAGGGCCACCCGGAATACGATGCGCTGTCGCTCCAGCGCGAATATCTGCGCGACATCGGCCGCTATCTCGCGCGCGAGCGCGAGGCGTATCCGCACCTGCCCGTGAGTTATTTTGACGCAGCGACTGAAGAGAAGCTCGCCCGCTTCGAGAAGAAGGCGACCCAACAGCGCCACCCGGCGCTCACCAACGAACTGCCTGCGCTGAATCTGCGCGCCGATATCGCTGCCGGCAGCGCCGCGGCGGCGCTTTTCCGCAACTGGCTGCAATATCTCGGTGCGGAAGCCGATATTTCGGTCCTGGCACGCTAGACGAAGGGCGTTGGTTCCGCATTAGGATTACCCGGGCGTTAGGCTTGCCTCTACCAGCGCACGAATGTTTCAGTAGAGAAATAGGGAACCGCAGGAAACGCAGTCGTGTGGTCGGCACTCCAGGGACGCGTGAGCAATCGGCTGGCCCGGCATTTCCGTGCCGCGCCGCACCGGCTGCCTGCGCATGCGCCGATGGTGAGCTTCACGTTTGACGACGCGCCCGATAGCGCCGCAGGCGAGGGCGCCGCGCTTCTGGAGACGCATGGTGGCCGCGGCACCTATTACCTCGCCGGCAGCCTGATCGATCGTCCGTCGGATCACTGGCACGGCCTGTCGAACGACGCGATCGTGCGGCTTCACCGGGCCGGTCACGAGATTGCCTGCCATACCTTTTCGCACCAGAGCTCGGCCGATCTCGACGAGGCCGCCATGGCGCGCGAGATCGAGCGTAACCGCAGCCATTTCCACGCCATCGATTCCTCGATCGTGCTGGAGAACTTCGCCTACCCCTATGGAATCGCCTCGGTCTGGCGCAAGCCGCAGCTTGCAAAGGCCTTTCGCTCGGCGCGCGGCATCCTTCCCGGCGTCAATCGCGACGTCATCGACCTCCAGTTCCTACGCGCCTCGCCTCTGGTCGATCGCGAGATCGATATTGCTGGCGTCGATCGCTATTTCGACGAGGCGGTGGCGAGCGGCGGATGGCTGATCTTCTACGGCCACGACGTCGCCGACGCGCCAAGCCCCTACGGCTGCACGCCGCACCTGATGCGCCATGCGCTGGAGGCGGCCGGGAAGCGCGACATGCCGATCGTGACGGTCGCGGAAGCGCTACGACGGATCGGGGCGTAGCTTCTTCTTCCTTCTCCCCTTGCGGGAGAAGGTGGCATAGGCGGCCTTCGGCCGCCGTTCCTAGGAACGCCGAAGCAAAGCTTCGGCTATGGCGCCGGATGAGGGTTATGTCTCCACAGAGCAAGCTTTACCGAATCCGTGGATAGATACCCCTCACCCGTCTCGCCGCTACGCGGCGATCCACCCTCTCCTGCAAGGGGAGAGGGGAAGAGTCCTGCCTGCCATCCAAACAGTCTTGCCATGCCCGCGCGGTCATGCGACTGGCCTTGTGACGAATCCTACGGCCTTGCACCGACGCACCCATGTCCGCTCCCTCCACCGCCCCGCTGCCTGCGCCGGCCAACGGCCGCGACGCGCTGTCGGTGCTGCATTCGGTGTTCGGCCTGCCGGAGTTCCGTGGTGCACAGGGCGAGATCATCCGGCACGTCACGGATGGCGGCAATTGCCTGGTCTTGATGCCGACCGGCGGCGGCAAGTCGCTGTGCTATCAACTGCCGTCACTGCTGCGCGAAGGTTGCGGTATCGTGGTGTCGCCGCTGATCGCGCTGATGCGCGACCAGGTCGCCGGCCTGCTCGAGGCCGGGGTCAACGCCGCGGCGCTGAACTCGTCGCTGACGCTGCAGGAAGCTTCCGACATCGAGCGCCGCCTGATCGCGGGCGATCTCGACCTGCTCTATGTCGCGCCGGAACGCCTGGTGACGCCGCGCTGCCTGGCGCTGCTGGCGCAGGCGAAGGTCGCGCTGTTCGCGATCGACGAGGCGCATTGCGTCTCGCAATGGGGTCATGACTTCCGTCCCGAGTATGTCGGCCTCTCCATCATCGCCGAACGTTTTCCGAACGTTCCGCGCATCGCGCTGACTGCGACCGCCGACGAACTGACGCGCAAGGAGATCGTCGAGCGCCTCCGGCTCGCCGACAGCCCGCAATTCGTCTCCAGCTTCGACCGCCCGAATATCCGCTACGAGATCGTCGACAAGCGCAACGCCGTGTCGCAATTGAAAGAATTCATCCGGGAGCGGCACGCGGGCGACGCCGGCGTGGTCTATTGCCTGTCGCGCAATCGCGTCGAGGAGGTTGCCGCCGCGCTCGACGACGCCGGCATTGCGGCGCTGCCCTATCACGCCGGGCTCGACAGCGGCATACGCTCGCGCAACCAGGACCGGTTCCTCAACGAGGACGGCATCGTCATCGTCGCGACCATCGCCTTCGGCATGGGCATCGACAAGCCCGACGTCCGCTTCGTCGCCCATCTCGATCTGCCGAAGAGCATCGAGGCCTATTATCAGGAGACGGGGCGGGCGGGGCGCGACGGCAAGCCGTCGGCGGCCTGGATGGCCTATGGTCTCTCCGACATCGTGCAGCAGCGCCGCATGATCGACGAGTCCAGCGGTTCTGACGATTTCAAGCGGGTGTCGATCGGCAAGCTCGACGCACTGGTCGGCCTCGCCGAGACCGCGCAGTGCCGGCGCAAGCGGCTGCTCGCCTATTTCGGCGAGGCGGAGACGGCGAACAATTGCGGCAACTGCGACAACTGCCTGACGCCGCCCAAGATGCGCGACGGCAAGGTGCTGGCGCAGAAGCTGCTGTCCTGCGCCTATCGCACCGGGCAGCGTTTCGGTGCGATGCAGCTGATCGACGTGCTGATTGGCCGCCTCACCGAAAAGGTGACGCAGTTCGGCCACGACAAATTGTCCGTGTTCGGCATCGGGCGCGAGCTGAACGAGAAGCAGTGGCGCACCGTGCTGCGGCAGCTGGTGGCGATGGGGCATTTGTACAGCGACAGCGAGGCGTTCGGCGCGCTGAAACTGACGGAGAGCGCGCGCGGCGTGCTACGTGGCGAGACCGAGGTGTGGCTGCGCGAGGAGGCGCCGGGCACGCGCGTTCGCGCGAGCCGGACAAAATCCCGCCGTGGTGACCTCGCGCCTGCGGCCAACGCGCCGCAGGGCGATGTCGATCCCGAATTGCGGGCGCGGCTGAGGTCCTGGCGTTCGGACATCGCGCGCGAACGCGGCGTGCCGGCCTATGTCGTGCTGCACGATGCGACCATCGACGGCATCGTCCGGGCGTGGCCGACGACGCTCGACGAGCTCCGCAACGTGCCCGGCATCGGCGACAAGAAGCTCGAGCATTACGGCGACGAGCTGCTCCAGATCGTCAAGACGCGGTAGCGGTCAATCTCTCTGCTGTCATCCCGGGCAAGCGCAGCGAAGCGGAGCGCAGATCCGGGATCCATAACCGCAGGACGATGTGGTTGGGGCAAGCCGGTAACCACGAGTCTCCGCCAAATGCGATCCTGTGGTATGGGTCCCGGGCTCGCGACTTCGTCGCGCCCGGGACGACGGTCTTTGGCTAGCCGTTCCGGAATGCGTAACCGTAGCCGTTGAGCGCCGGCGCGCCGCCGAGATGGGCGTAGAGGATCTTTGCGCCCTTCTCGAAATGGCCCTTTTGGGTCAGGTCGATCAGGCCTTGCATCGATTTGCCCTCATAGACAGGGTCGGTGATCATCGCCTCTAACCGTGCGGTGAGGCGGATCGCTTCCTTGGTCTCTTCCGACGGCACGCCGTAGGCAGGATAGGCGTAGTCCTCGATCAGCACGACGTCGTCTTCGACGATATCCTTGCCGAGCTCGACGAGCTTGGCGGTGTTCTGCGCGATCGAGAGCACCTGCGCCTTCGTTTGCGCCGGCGTGAAGGACGCATCGATGCCGATCACCTTTCGCGCGCGGCCGTCGGCGGCGAAGCCGACCAGCATGCCGGCATGGGTCGAGCCGGTGACGGTGCAGACCACGATGTAGTCGAACTTGAAGCCGAGCTCGGCTTCCTGCTTGCGCACTTCCTCGGCGAAGCCGACATAGCCGAGGCCGCCGAATTTGTGCACGGAGGCACCGGCGGGGATCGCGTAAGGCTTGCCGCCCGCCGCCTTCACCTCCTCGATCGCCTGCTCCCAGCTCTTGCGGATGCCGATGTCGAAGCCGTCGTCGACCAGGCGCACGTCGGCGCCCATGATGCGCGACAGCATGATGTTGCCGACGCGGTCATAGACGGCGTCCTCGTGCGGCACCCAGGCTTCCTGCACCAGGCGGCACTTCATGCCGATCTTGGCGGCGACCGCCGCGATCATGCGGGTGTGGTTGGACTGCACGCCACCGATCGAGACCAGCGTGTCCGCGTTCGAGGCGATCGCGTCCGGGATGATGTATTCGAGCTTGCGCAGCTTGTTGCCGCCATAGGCGAGGCCGGAATTGCAGTCCTCGCGCTTGGCATAGATCTCGACATTGCCGCCGAGATGCTTCGACAACCGCTCCAGCTTCTCGATGGGCGTCGGGCCGAAGGTCAGCGGATAGCGCGTGAATTTGTCCAGCATCATTGGGTCATCCCGATTGGCGTTGAATTGGCTCAAGCGCCTAGCACTGCCGTGGACAAATGTGCTTTCAAATATTGCGCAGCAACTGTCGTAAAGCTTGCAGTCGATCGTCAAAAGGATCTATTTTCTTCCGAACTTGAGCCCAATAGCGAAAGCTTCTTCCATGGCCGCCAGGCTCGACCGTACCGACCTTAAGATGTTGAGATTGCTGCAAAATAACGGCCGGCTCAGCAATGCCGAGCTGGCCGAAACCGTCGCCATCAGCCCCGCCACCTGCCATCGCCGCACCCAGCGCCTGTTCGAGGACGGCTTCATCGCCGCGGTCCGCGCCATGGTCGCGCCGAAGAAGGTGGCGAAGGGCACGCTGGTGATGGTCGGCGTCGTGCTCGACCGCTCGACCCCGGAGAGTTTTGCCACCTTCGAGCAGGCGATCACCAGGCTGAAATGCGTGCTCGACTGCCACCTCGTCGCCGGCGACTTCGACTATTTCCTCAAGATCCGCGTCGGCGACATGGAGGATTTCAACCGCATCCACGGCGAACAGCTGATCGCGCTGCCCGGCGTGCGCCAGACCCGCACCTTCTTCGTGATGAAGGAGGTTGTCGACAACGCGCCGCTGGAGTTTTGAGCAGCTGCTATTGATGCGCGATCCGCATCATGGGAGATTCAGGCGATGCAGACATTTCCCTTCCGCCAACTCAATCCGGCCGGGCCGGCCTATCGGCGCGGTTGGGTGGACGAGGCCGTCGCCGCGATCGAGGCCGACGAGTGCCGCACGGCCGACACGCATCTGATCCGGCTGATCGTGCCGGCGCTATCAGGCATCGACATCTATCTCAAGGATGAGTCCACGCATCCGACCGGCAGCCTCAAGCACCGCCTTGCGCGCTCGCTGTTCCTCTACGCGCTCTGCAACGGCCACATCCGCGAAGGCACGCCCGTGGTCGAGGCCTCGTCGGGATCGACGGCGGTGTCGGAAGCCTATTTCGCGCAGATGATCGGCGTGCCCTTCTACGCCGTGATGCCGC
The DNA here is from genome assembly GCF_052075965.1 of Bradyrhizobium sp. 482_C4_N1_8. Classification (NCBI taxonomy): domain Bacteria; kingdom Pseudomonadati; phylum Pseudomonadota; class Alphaproteobacteria; order Hyphomicrobiales; family Nitrobacteraceae; genus Bradyrhizobium; species Bradyrhizobium sp. 482_C4_N1_8. Next base: position 655,466 of record NZ_CP197231.1, read on the forward strand.
GCACGACCTCGGCGGAGAAGATCGCCGCGATCGAGCATTATAGCGGCAACTGCCATCTGATCGACGACGGCCGCGCGCTCTACGCGGAAGCCGCCGCGCTCGCTACCCGGCTGAACGGCCACTACATGGACCAGTTCACCTTTGCCGAGCGCGCCACCGATTGGCGCGGCAACAACAACATCGCAGAATCGATCTTCACGCAATTGCAGGGTGAGCCGCGTCCGATTCCCGACTGGATTGTCATGGGTGCGGGCACCGGCGGCACCTCGGCCACCATCGGACGGTACTTGCGCTTTCGCCAGTATCCGACACGGCTGTGCGTCGCCGATGTCGAGCATTCCGCCTTCTTCGATTGCTTCCGCACGCAGGACCGCTCTCACGTTTGCGAACGCCCATCGTTGATCGAGGGCGTCGGCCGGCCGCGCTGCGAACCCTCCTTCGTCCCCGGCGTGGTCGACCGCATGATGAAGATCCCGGATGCGGCAACGATCGCGGCGATGAACGTGCTGTCGCGCCGACTGCGCCGCGCGGTCGGCGGCTCCACCGGCACCAACTTCCTGGCACTGTGCCGCCTCGCCTCGGAGATGCGACAGGCGAACGTATCAGGGTCGCTGGTGACGCTGATCTGCGATTCCGGCGAGCGCTACCGGCAGACCTATTACGAGCCCGAATGGCTGAAGGGGCGCCGCCTCGATCCTGCGCCGTTCGAGGCGGCCCTGTCGTCGTTCCTCACGACGGGCGAGCCGCTGACGCTCGATGTCGACGACGTCGCAAATCCGCAGATCGTACCAAGCCCCGAGGCATCCTAGCCGACGTTTCCTTGCCACTTCCAAAATGGCACGATCGTCACGGCAACTTCACTTGCCTTGCACGCACACGCGGGTGAGCTTCGCCTCTTCTCAACGAGGAGATCCCCGCCGTGCGCCTTCCCATTCTCGATCCGAAAGACCTGAGCGACGAACAGAAGCCGCTCTATGACGACATGCGAGCCGGCATCAAGGACCACTTCAAGGGCTTCGTGAACATGCGCGACGACGGCGCGCTGCTGGGGCCGTGGAATCCCTGGGTCTGCGAGCCACGTTTCGGCAAGCCGGTGTGGGAGCTGGTCAAGGCAATCGCGTCGAACCCGCTGCTGCCTGCGCCGGTGCGCGAGGTCGCGATCCTCGTCACCGGTTCGCATTTCCGCTCCGGCTACGAGCTCTATGCTCATGTGCTCGTTGCCGAGCAGCGCGGCCTCTCCGACGAGAAGCTCGCGACCATCGTCGCGGGGCAGCGGCCGGTGGATCTCACCAAGCAGGAAGCCGTCGCCTACGACGTGGCGGCCGCATTGGTCGGCGGCGGCGTGCTGCCGGAATTGACCTGGCGCGCCGCGGTGAAGGAGTTCGGCGAGCACGGCGCGGCCGAGCTGTCCTATCTCGTCGGCGTCTACTGCATGGTCTCGGTCACCCTCAACACGTTCGACGTGCCGGTGCCGGAGTAGACGCCGCGTCCTTCGATCACTCCGCCGCCTTGCTTGCAGGCGGCGGGGGCGCCCATGCGATGCAACGATTGCGGCCTTCGGCCTTGGTCTGGTAGAGCGCATGATCGGCCGCTCCCATCAGCGTGTCGATGCCGGACATGCTGACGGTGGCTTCCGCCATGCCGATGCTCACGGTGAGGCCGAACTGAACCTTGTCGGCAAAGACCTGCGCGCTCATTACGCGCTTGCGGATGCCGCCGGCAAGCCGCTCGGCAGCGTCGTGCCTCTGCGTACCGCCAGCGCTTCGAATGCGGCCGACAATGTTGTGTTGCCGAAGCCGAGCCCGAGCGTGCCGGCGGGGATGGTCGCATGGATCGTGCGAAGATCGAGGTAGATGTTGGGGACAGCGGGCTTTGCCGGCGCGTCTTCCTCATCGTCGGCAGCGAAGGCAGTGCCTGCCGAGATCGTCAGACAAAGCAGTCCCATCGCGACAGCGCGTGAAGCCTGGCGATGCGATGGGTTGTGATGGGACACGTGACAATCCGACGCGTGGCGATTTGATGACGGAACCGTTGTTGGATGGAACGTGATCGCTCGGGTGGTCAAGCGGTATCCGTAAGCGATGGACGGCACGGATGTGCGCGGCTACCCTGCCGTGATCGCACTGACACACGCGCCGGCCGGAGTGCGGGCCGGACATTGGAAGGACACAGCCATGAACACGTCACGCCGCATCCTGCTCACTGGTCTGGCGGGCCTCGCTGTCGCTCCGACCGCGGCGGCGGCTAGCGTACCGTCGGCCGAGCCTGGCGACGTGACGGTCGCCGAAGAGCGATTCGCGCGCACGATTGCCGCCGCCCATGCCCCTGACGTCAGCTGCGCACGGCAGGCCGAGCGCTATGCGGATGCGCATTGGCTGGAATATGTCGTGGCGGCGCGGGCCGTGCTCGGCGCGCGCGCGTGATGCTTTCTTCTCTTCTCCCCTTGCGGGAGAAGGTGGCGCGAAGCGCCGCTACGCGGCGATCCACCCTCTCCCACAGGGGGAGAGGGTAAGAAAGTGCCTCATTTCTCCACCGCCCGCCGAACCTGTTCGCCGATCTGCGACAGCACGAGCCGCGCCTGCGGCAGGATCGCGCCCATGGCGTGGAAATTGTGGACCATGCCGTCATGGCAGACATGCTCGACCGCGACACCCGCGGCGAGCAGCTTGCGCGCATAGGCATTGCCCTCGTCGCGCATCGGATCGAATTCGGCGGTGTGGATGATCGCGGTCGGCAGGCCTGCAAGCCGCGTCGCGCGCAAGGGCGAGATGCGGGGGTCGGCGGTGTCGATGCCATCAGGCAGGTAATCGGCGAGATCGGCTTCGATGGTGGCGCGATCGATCAGATGGCCTTCGGCGAATGCCTCGCGTGAAGGCGAGGTCTCCTCGAAATCCAGCACCGGGCAGATCAGGCATTGCGCGACGATCGAGAGGCCGGCGGTCTGCATCGCTTCCTGGCACACGATCGCAGCGAGCGTGGCGCCGGCGGAATCACCGCCGACCACCAGCCGTTCGGCGTCGATGCCCAGCGACGAAGCTTGCCGCGCGACCCACTCCGTGGCCGCGATCGCATCAATGACGGCGGCAGGAAATTTGTGCTCAGGCGCGAGCCGGTAATCGACCGAGACGAGGCGACAGCCGGTTACATGCGCCAGCGCCGCCGCGATGCGGTCATGCGTCGCAATGCTGCCGGCCACGAGCCCGCCGCCATGAAAGAACACGAAGCCCGGCGCGCGGTCGCCGGCTGATGCGGGCGAATAAAGGCGATAGGGCAGCTCTCCACCGGGACCTGGAAGCGTGCCGTCGGCGGTGGTCACATCCGGCGCATCAGTGCGTGCAAACTGCATCAGCTTGGCCAGCGACTGCCGCCGTGCCTCGACGCTCGGCCGGCTCCGCCCCTGCGGGGCGGCCGCAGCCATCATGGTCAACAAACGCCTTGCAAGCGGATCGAGCGGCATGGATCCTTCTCCCTCGTCGGAGAGGGTAACGCACCATATCCCAGCAGGGAATCATTTAGACATTGGGACAATAGTGCCCGGGTATGTCCAAGGGAGGCCGGTCATGGCCGAGATCAAGAAACCGATCGAATATTCGCCGAGCTGGACCTTCTTCGAGGGCAAATGGCACGACGGCAACGTGCCGATCATGGGCCCGCGCACGCATGCGGCCTGGCTCGGCTCGGTCGTGTTCGACGGTGCGCGCGCGTTCGAGGGCGTCGCGCCCGACCTCGACCGTCACGTCGCCCGCGCCAATCAATCCGCGATCAATTTTGGTCTGAAGCCGGTGGTCGACACCGGCACCTGGCTGTTGCTCGCACACGAAGGCATCGCGCGCTTCACCGCGAATGCCGAGCTGTACGTCCGTCCGATGTACTGGGCGCAGAACGGTTCGGGCGGCGGCGTGCTGTTCGACCCCGAGACGACCAATTGGTGCCTGTGCATCTACGAGGCGCCGATGCCGAAACCCGTCGGCAACGCCATCACGCTATCGCCGTTCCGCAGGCCCACCGCCGAATGCGCGCCGGTCGAGGCCAAGGCCGCCTGTCTCTATCCGAACAATTCGCGCGCGCTCGCGGAAGCCGCCGGACGCGGCTTCCAGAACGCGCTGATGCTCGACATGCTCGGCAATGTCGCGGAGTTCGGCAATTCCAACGTGTTCATGGCCAAGGACGGCGTGGTCTACACGCCGGTCCCGAACGGCACGTTCCTGAACGGCATCACGCGCCAGCGCGTCATCAGCCTGCTGCGCGGCGACGGCGTTACCGTGGTCGAGAAGACGCTGCGCTATGCCGACTTCCTCGCTGCCGACGAGATCTTCTCGACCGGCAATTTCGCCAAGGTCGCCCCCGTCATCCGCATCGACGATCGCGAACTGAAGCCGGGCCCGCTCTACACCAAAGCGCGCAAGCTCTATTGGGACTTTGCGCATGCGGTGAAGCTGGCGGCGTAGGGCGCCGCACTTTCCTTCGTCCTAGCCGCGTCGCTTAAACCGGCTGAACTGAAACGCCTGGGTCGACTTCCACGGCGTGTGGTGCGTCTCGCTCCGCGTCTCGATCAGCTCGAACTCCGGCCCAAGCTCCGCAGCAAGGCTCGCGCTATCGTGCCGCTGCACCGGAAGGCCGCTGCATTTCTCCGGGCCATCAAGCGCAAATGTCGCGATGATGGCGTGGCCGCCGGGCGTAATCGCCGACCGCAGGCGCTCGACGTAAGCGGCCCTGTCGCGCGGATCGGTCAGGAAGTGAAATGCCGCGCGATCGTGCCAGACGTTGTAGCTGCGCCCCGGCCGCCATGTCGTGGCGTCGGCAACGATCCAGTCGACTGCTGAGGCCGCCCGGCCGATTCGTTTCTTCGCCGCTTCAAGCGCGTTGGCGGAGAGATCGAGCACGGCGAGGTCGCGGTATCCGTCCCGCAGGAGAGCGTCCACCAGCCGCGAAGCACCGCCGCCGATGTCGATGATGGCGGCGCCATGGTCAGGACGGGCCGAACGGATCATCTCGAGGGAGATCGCTGGGCTGTCCTGAAACCAGCTTACCTCGGCCTCGCCCTTGGTGGCGTAGACGTTGTCCCAGTGGGTGCTGCGGTCGGACATGGCGGCTCCGGCCTGGCCGGGACGACAGCGCGCACGTCGCGCCGTTACGAACCGGCGGCCCGCGCGCCCGCCGCAGGTGGACGCGCCGGCACGAACGAAATCCCTACTCGTCCTTCTTCGACATCCGCTCGAGGCGTTCCTGCATGTCCTTCATCTGCTGACGCAGGTCGTCGATGTTGCTGCTGTCCGTCGGCGCCGCAGCGCTTGCGTCGGCCTCCGGTTCGGGGCTGGTCGCCGGACGGCCCGCGTTGGGGGCAAACGGCTTGAACATCGAGAAGGTCTGCTGGAACAGCTCCATGTTGCGGCGGACCTGTTCTTCCAACGGAGCAAAAGGAGTGCCGGAGAGCGAGTTGGCGATCTGCTTGCGGAACTTCTCCTGCTCCTGGGTCAGCGTCGCGATCGACTGCTCCAGATATTTCGGCACCACCATCTGCATGCTGTCGCCGTAGAAGCGGATGAGCTGGCGCAGGAAGGTGGTCGGCAGCAGGTTCTGGCCGGCCTTGTTCTCCTGCTCGAAGATGATCTGGGCGAGCACGGAGCGGGTGATGTCGTCGCCGGTCTTGGCGTCGTAGACCAGGAAATCCTCTCCGTCCTTGACCATGGCGGCGAGGTCTTCGAGCGTCACGTAGGTGCTCGTTCCGGTGTTATAGAGCCGGCGGTTCGCGTATTTCTTGATGGTGGTGGGTTGGTCTGATTTCGCCATGGGCTCTCACTTGCAAGCGCGGAGAACGGGAACCCGGCGGATAATGCCGCAGGGCGGGAAGAGTACGCAACGCAACAAAATAAGCATTTTCAAAGGGGTCACGCTACCGTTTTGTGCGCCACGGTTAATCGGGCAGCAAAAACGTGCTTGCGAAAGCGCCAAGAACGCTATTTTGAATGCGTTGCGGCATGAATTCGGTCGCCGGCCGATTGACATGCCTCAACGACGTTAACAGGATGCCATTCGAGACTGGCGAGCCGTTTCCCCAGCCCCGCCTGCCCCCTTTCAACACCAGGAGATGCCCATGTCAGACGATGTCGTCATCGTCAGCGCCGCCCGCACCCCGGTCGGAAGCTTCAACGGAGCGTTCGCGACCCTTCCCGCCCATGACCTCGGCGCCATCGCCATCAAGGCCGCGCTGGAGCGTGGTGGCATCGAGCCTGGCCGGGTCTCCGAAGTCATCATGGGTCAGATCCTGACCGCGGCTCAGGGTCAGAACCCGGCCCGCCAGGCCTCGATTGCCGCCGGCATTCCGGTGGAGAGCCCGGCTTGGGGCGTCAACCAGCTTTGCGGCTCGGGCCTGCGCACCGTCGCGCTCGGCTACCAGGCGCTGCTCAACGGCGATTCCGAGATCGTGGTCGCCGGCGGCCAGGAATCCATGAGCATGGCTCCGCACGCCCAGTATCTGCGCGGCGGCGTCAAGATGGGCCCGGTCGAGTTCGTCGACACCATGATCAAGGACGGCCTGTGGGATGCCTTCAACGGCTATCACATGGGGAATACGGCCGAGAACGTCGCGCGCCAGTGGCAGATTACCCGCGCCCAGCAGGACGAATTCGCGGTCCACTCGCAGCAGAAGGCCGAGGCGGCGCAGAAGGCCGGCAAGTTCAACGACGAGATCGTTCCCGTCACCATCAAGACCCGCAAGGGCGACATCGTCGTCAGCGCCGACGAATATCCGCGTCATGGCGCAACGCTCGACGGGATGGCGAAGCTCAAGCCCGCCTTCGAGAAGGAAGGCACGGTCACCGCGGGTTCGGCCTCCGGCATCAACGACGGCGCCGCTGCTGTTGTGCTGATGACGGCGAAGCAGGCCGCCAAGGAAGGCAAGAAGCCGATCGCGCGCATCGTGTCCTGGGCGCAGGCCGGCGTCGATCCGAAGATCATGGGCTCGGGCCCGATCCCGGCCTCGCGCGCCGCGCTGAAGAAGGCTGGCTGGAGCGTCGGCGATCTCGACCTGATCGAGGCCAACGAGGCCTTCGCGGCGCAGGCATGCGCCGTCAACAAGGATCTCGGCTGGGACACCTCGAAGGTCAACGTCAACGGCGGTGCGATCGCGATCGGCCATCCGGTCGGCGCTTCCGGCGCACGCGTGCTGGTGACGCTGCTGCACGAGATGCAGAAGCGCGATTCGAAGAAGGGCCTCGCCACGCTGTGCATCGGCGGCGGCATGGGTATCGCGATGTGCCTGGCGCGCGACTGAAGCTGACATCTAACTTACGTGTCACTTGCGCGTGCGCTGCACACATAGATGAGTGCATCGCACGCGACTAAAAAGGCGGCGGTTGCAAATCAAATATTCTTCGCAACAGCGCCAGCCTCGACTAAATACAAACGCCCGGCTCGACGCCGGGCGTTTTGTTCTTGATGTCCGTCAAACCAACCGCATAATCCGCATCTAAAACGATCACTCAGAAACGTCCGCAGAGTCCAAGGGAAGGAATACGATATGGCACGTGTTGCACTGGTGACGGGTGGTACGCGGGGCATCGGAGCTGCGATCAGCAAGGCGCTGAAAGCGGCCGGCTACAAGGTCGCGGCGAGCTATGCCGGCAATGATGCGGCGGCGGAGAAGTTCAAGGCCGAGACCGGCATCGCCGTCTACAAATGGGACGTCAGCAATTTCGATGCCTGCGCCGAAGGCGTGAAGAAGGTCGAGGCCGAGCTCGGCCCCGTCGACGTGCTCGTCAACAACGCCGGCATCACCCGCGACACCGCCTTCCACAAGATGACGCTCGAGCAGTGGAACGCCGTCATCAACACCAATCTCGGCTCGCTGTTCAACATGACGCGCCAGGTCATCGAGGGCATGCGCGCGCGCAAGTTCGGCCGCGTCATCTCGATCTCGTCGATCAACGGCCAGAAGGGGCAGTTCGGCCAGGTCAACTATTCTGCAGCAAAGGCCGGCGACATCGGCTTCACCAAGGCGCTCGCGATCGAGAACGCCAAGGGCGGCATTACCGTCAACGCGATCGCACCGGGCTACATCAACACCGAGATGGTGCAGGCGGTGCCGAAGGACGTGCTGGAGAAGAATGTCATTCCGCAGATCCCGGTCAATCGTCTTGGCGAACCGGAGGAGATCGCCCGCGCGGTGGTGTTCCTCGCCGCCGACGAGGCCGGCTTCATCACCGGCTCGACGCTGACCATCAATGGCGGCCAGTATCACGCCTGATATGGCGTCAAGCCTGTAGATTCAGGCGCGACAAGGCGATAGTGAAGACGAAATGCCCGGCCTCGTGCCGGGCATCATCGTCCTCAGGGCCTTTCGATTGATGACCCCGCGCACAGCCACACTGATCGGATTGACCGCGATCCTGATGTGGTCGCTGCTATCCGTGATGACGGTGGCGACCGGAAAGATTCCGGCGTTCCAGCTCGCCGCCATGACGTTCGCGATCGGCGGTCTCGTCGGCCTCCTCACCTGGGTCGGCCGTGGCGATGCGGCGAGGAGCTTGCGTCAGCCGCTGGTCGTGTGGGTCGTCGGCGTCGGTGGCCTGTTCGGCTATCACGCACTGTATTTCCTGGCGCTGCGCTTTGCGCCGCCGGCCGAAGCCGGTCTTTTGAATTACATGTGGCCGCTCCTGATCGTGCTGTTCTCGTCGTTCCTGCCGGGCGAGCGGCTTGCGGTGCATCACATCATTGGTGCCGTGCTCGGCCTCGTCGGCACCGTGCTGCTGTTCGCCGGGAGCACCTCCGGCTTCGCGCCGGGCCAGCTGCCGGGATTGATTGCGGCGTTCATCGCGGCGTTCGTCTGGGCGGCCTATTCGGTGTTGTCGCGGCGATTGAAGGCGGTGCCGACCGATGCGGTCGCGGGCTTCTGCCTTGCCACCGCCGCGCTTGCCGCGCTGATGCATGGTCTGCTTGAAACCACGGTGTGGCCGGAGACGACGCTGCAATGGCTCTCCGTGGCCGCTCTCGGCATCGGCCCCGTCGGCGCCGCGTTCTACGCCTGGGACATCGGTATGAAGCGCGGCGACATCCGCGTGCTCGGCGCCGCATCCTATGCGACGCCGCTGCTCTCGACCGGATTCCTCATCGCCGCCGGTTTTGCAAAAGCCAGCGCGAACATCGCCATCGCCGCGATCCTGATCGCCGGCGGCGGCCTGATCGCGGCGAAGGATATGGTGCTGCGGAAGCGGTGACAGTTGTTGTCGGGCTCGCTGCCATGCGGCGCCAGGGAATGACAGTGCGCCTTACGGCTCCCAGTCCTTCGGCGCGAGCTCGAATTTTGCGAACTCGAATGCGGGCGCCACGGTGCAACCGACCAGCGTCCACTCTCCCATGCTCTCCGCCGTCTGCCAGGCATTCGCCGGCACGATTCCCTGCGGCCGTTCGCCGCTCACAAGGTCCGTGCCGAGCCGCACCTCGTGTTGCGAGCAGCCTTCATGCGCGATGCGCAGCGTCAGCGGGCTGCCGGCGTAGTAGTGCCAGGTCTCCACGGCGTCGATGCGATGCCAATGCGAGCGTTCGCCGCGCGCGAGCAGGAAATAAATGAGGGTCGAGCGCGACCGGCCGTTAGGGTCCGTGGTCTGGTCGCGAAACGTCTCGCGGTAGTGGCCGCCTTCGGGATGCGGGCGGAGTTCGAGGCGTGCGATGATCTCGGCTGCGGTCGGCATCGATCCCCGTCAGGATTTCTTCTTCAGGATTTGTTCTTGCGCTCGCGCAGTTCGCCAAACACCGCGGCAGCGTCCGCGCCCTTCATGTGTAGCCTGGTTGCGACCGATGGTTCATCAGCACGCAGGAACACGTTTGCTCGCTTCTCGTCACCAAGCAGTGATGGAATGGTTGGCCTATTCTCGGCCCGCAGCTTCGCCACTTCCGCCGCGCGTGCCTGGAGCGCCACATTGTCGGGGTCGATGGTGAGCGCGAACTTGACGTTGGACGCGGTGTATTCGTGCCCGCAATAGAGCTTGAAGTCGTCAGGCAGCGCCCGCAGCTTCAGAAGCGAGTCCCACATCATCGGGTAGTCGCCTTCGAACACGCGGCCGCAGCCGATCGAGAACAACGTGTCGGCCGCGAACAGCGTCTTCTCATTGTCGAACACGTAGGAGATGTGGTCGAGCGTGTGGCCGGGCGTCTCCAGAACGCGCCCCAGCAAGCTGCCGACCTTGACGATGTCGGCATTGGCGACGCGCAGGTCGACGTTGGCGATCTCAGTCGTCTTGTCATGCGGCGCGACGACGCGGCAATTGTATTTCTGCTTGAGTTCGGCGACCCCGCCGACATGATCGCCATGATGATGGGTGATCAGGATGTCGGTGAGCTGCCAGCCCTCGCGCTCAAGCGCCTTCAGGATGGGGCCGGCCTCCGGCGCGTCGATCGACGCCGTCGCCTTGGTTTCCACATCGTGGATCAGATAACCGAAATTGTCGTTTAAACAGGTGAAAGTACGAATTTCGGCGGCCATGTCATCTCCATCGCGCTCAGCCCCGCAGACAAATATGGCGTTAACGTTGCGCAGGCAATGCAATATTCCGGGCGCGGGAGCCGCCTCGTGCATGTTACATTGCCGTCATGACCATTGATGTCGTCGACCTCCGCGAGTTCTACTCCCGTCGCCTCGGGATTGTGGCGCGGCAAATGATCAATCGCGGCATCAGGGAGCGCTGGCCGACCGCCGCGGGCCAGCGTGTGCTCGGCATCGGCTATCCCACCCCTTATCTCGGCCTGTTCCGCGAGGACGCGGAGCGCTGCATCGCCTTCATGCCGTCGGCGCAGGGCGTCTTGAAATGGCCGACGGGCCGGCCGGCGCTGGCCTCGCTGGTCGATGAATTCTCGCTGCCGCTTCCTGACGCCGCGGTCGACCGGATCCTGCTAATTCATGCGCTGGAGATGTCGGACGATCCGGCCGCGCTCTTGCGCGAGGTGTGGCGGGTGCTGTCGCCCTCCGGCCGCGTGATCGCGGTGATCCCGAACCGGCGCGGGGTATGGACCCGCACCGACAGCACGCCGTTCGGTCACGGCCGGCCCTATTCGCGCTCGCAGATCACCGACCTGTTGCGCCAGACCTGGTTCACGCCGACCGCCTGGGGCGAGGCGCTGTTCATGCCGCCCTATGCCGGCGGCTGGGTGCTGAAATCGGCGCAGGTGTGGGAGCGTGCGGGCGCGGCGCTGTCGCTGCCCTTTGCCGGCGTGCACATTGTCGAGGCGACCAAGCAGGTCTATCGCGCGATCCCCGCCAAGCGCGAGCGCGCGCGGCTGATTCCCTCGTTGAAGCCGGTGCTGGTGCCGTCCTCGACGGTGACGCGCACTTGAAAACAAATCGTCCCGGCGCGAGGCCGGGACGATTGCAGATCAGAAGAAGCTTACTCGCCGGAGGCGACTTCGTCGCTGGAGCCGGCCGGAGCCGCCTCGCGCTCGGGGCGCGGGCCGTGCGGCCGGCGGCGCCGCCGCGGAAAGCGTTCGCCGCCACCGCCGCCTTCCAGGCCGCCCTGACCGCCATTCGCGGCACTATTCACTTGCGGCTGTGCGCCGGTGATGAAGGAGGGCAGGCGATCGACGCTGCCGGCGTCGGCAACGACGGGCTGCGGCTGGTTCAGCGGCAGCGGCTGCGGCTGATATTGCGGCTGCGCACGATGGTCGCGTTCGCGATGTTCGCGGGGCTGCTGGTTGTCGCGCTGATAGGGCTGCTGGCCGTCACGCGGCTGATGATCACGCTGGTGATCGCGCTGGCCGTCGCGGTCGCGCATGAAGGGCTGTTGCTGCTGCGGCGGCTGCGGGACGAAGCCCGGCTCCTGGCCGAAATTCGAGAAATTCTCGCCGTCGTCCTCGCTGTCGTCGCCGCTGTTGCTGACGGGCTCGTCGCCGCGCGGCTGCTGGTTCTGGCGGAACTGTTCCTGGGCTGCCGCGATCAGGCGGAAATAATGCTCGGCGTGCTGGTAGTAGTTCTCGGCGGCGACCGGGTCGCCGGAAGAGCGCGCATCGCGCGCGAGCTGAAGATATTTTTCGGCGATGTGCGAAGCCGTGCCGCGGATCTTGATGTCGGGTCCGTTCGATTCGTAAACCCGGGTCATCGGGTTCTGGCCGCGCCGGTTGTTGTTGTTGTTATTATTATTGTTATTGCGGTTGCGCATCCGCTGCTTGTTCTGACCGTTTCTCATGTCCTGCCTTTAATTCCAGCCCTAAAGGTTGCACGCATTACTGATTGCTCGGAGTGACCTGATGACAGCGGTTCACATCTCTCATGCGCACCGCGCGCAAGAGCGGCTTGAACCCTGCCGATGTCCGTCGACCGTCGCGTTCAACAAAGACGCGTTCCCCACCCGCCAGCATCCATTGCCAGCGAACCCATTCATATCGCCTGCCGAAACAAGCCCAGCTTTGTTGCGTAAGTCTTCAAGCGCAATATCAGGCTTTCGTTCACTTTGCGGTCGGAGAGCAGCGCAGCTCCAATGGCCATCGCGCTCAACAGGACCTGCGGCTTGGAACCTTTAAATCAGTAAAGCTCTCGCCCGAGAGCCCGGCTTTTGCCCGTAGGTCTACGGGGCCGGCACCGATGTGTTGACCGGAACGTAGTCGTTCCCAAGGGATATTCCAAGAGGTTTTTTGCAACCCAATCCGGCTTTTATGGGGGCATTTTTCGGGCCGAAACCGCCCGCGGGATGCCCGCCAAATCGGCCTTGGGCGGCCTGTCCACAGACAACGCGGCGGCCGTCATCAAGGTTTCAATATCGCGGGCCTGCCCTTGCCCCGCCTCGACGATCAACGCCCCGCCGGGGGCGAGCCGCTCGGCCGCCTGCGGGATCAGGGCGCGGTAGGCGTCATAGCCGTCATTGCCGCCGTCGAGCGCCAGATGCGGATCGTGCTCGCGCACATCGAGGCTCAGTTTCGGAATTTCCCCTGAGGGAATATAGGGCGGATTCGACACGATGAGATCGAACGGGCCGCGCAGCGCCGCCGCATAGGAGCAGGCGACGAAGCCGGAACGATCGGCGAGGCCCAGTGCTGCGGCATTGCTCCGCGCGGTGTCGAGCGCGGAGAGGCTGAGATCGGTTCCGACACCGAAGGCATCGGGAATTTCGTGCAGCAGCGCGAGCAGGATCGCGCCGGATCCAGTGCCGATATCCGCGATTCGCGGGCGCTGCCCCGATATCGCGGCCTCCCGAAAGATTTCCAGTGCCAGTTCGACCACGGTCTCGGTGTCCGGCCGCGGCACCAGCGTCGCTTCGGACAGTTGGAACGGCAGGCCCCAGAATTCGCGCGCGCCGAGAATGCGGGCGACCGGCTCATGCGCGAGCCGGCGCTGCGCATAGGCTTCGAGCCGCGCGGCCTCTTCGGGCGTGAGCTGGCGCGCCGCCTGCGTGACGATGCCGGTCAAATCAAGCCTCAGCGCGGCTCCGACGAGCAGGCGCGCGTCGAGGGCGGGCTCTTCGATGCCGGCCGATTGCAGCCGCGCCGCAAGCGCGCGCCGCGCACTCTCGATGCTGTGTCCGGAATCGAAACCTGTCGCCAATGGAGCCATCCTGCCTGGTATCGTGGATAGATCGGCGGCATTGCTTGCGTCAACGGAAAGGAGCGCGTCTGATCGCATCTCGCAGCCAGCGAGGGATCCATGGCGGCTTACGACGATCAGAACGTCTTCGCAAAGATCCTGCGCGGCGAGATTCCCTGCTTCGAGGTTTTCAGCGACGACCGCAGCCTCGCCTTCCTCGACATCATGCCGCGCTCGCCCGGACACACGCTGGTCATCCCCCGGGCGCCGGCGCGTGGCATCCTCGACATCGCGGATGACGATCTCGCCGCGGTCGCCCGAACCGGCAAACGGATCGCGATTGCAGCGATGAAGGCGTTCGACGCCGAGGGTATCATCCTGCAGCAGTTCAGTGAACCGGCGAGCGGGCAGGTGGTCTTCCACCTGCACATGCACGTCATGCCGGTCAGGGCCGGAATCGAGCTGCTGCCGGCGCAGACGCGCAAGGAAGACATGGCCGTGCTCGCGGCTCACGCCAAGCGGATGATTGCGGCGCTTGGCAGTTGATCGAGATAGCGCTGCAGCAAGACCGTAGGACGGGTAGAGCTGTTGCGAAACCCATCATCGAGACAAACTCGAAATCGACTGGCGCAGCTTCGCTCCACCGAAACTGCGAGCCAGCGATCTTTCATCGAACCTTCATCAGTTCCTGTTCAGCGGGCGGGGTCGAAGGGGAGAGCCAATCGGACATTCGAGCGCGGCACGATCCCAGCGTCCGACATCAGCTGCTGCCTGATAGGTGGTTTGCAGAAACGCCATGAGCGTGGCCTCTGGCTCGCTGGATTTTCGCACAAGGTCGTAGGGCAGGAGATATTCGCCGAGCTTCCGATCGAAGTATGCGCCCGCCGGCATGACCTGTCCGTCAGCAAAGCCATTCGGGGTGGGGTAGGCATAGGAGTAGAAAGCCGCAAAGTCTGTGCCACCTCCGCCCGGCCAAAAGCCGGCGGACGAGACCTCATCGCTATAGGCCTCGCGTGTCACGACGTCCGGCAAACCCGGGACGCCACCCGGGTGAAGCGGAGCGGAACGCCCAGAGAAGCGCGTCACCGCGAGATCGAAGCTGCCCCAGAAGAGATGGACCGGACTGACTTTCCCGATGAATCCCGTCCGAAACCGATAGAACACTCCGCTGATCGCGACGAGGGCGCGGAAGAACCGCGTCACGGCGTCTGCGTCATAGGGCCTGATCTGGCGGTCCTCCGTGAACGGGATCGGATCCGGGACCTCACTGGGCCGACCGTCAAATTCTGGTGTTCCGCCGAGATGTTCTACCAAATCACAGAACCGGGCGTGAAATTCGGCGACGGACATTCGCCCGAGCGGCATTTCCGCCCTGCGCCCATCAGCTGCTTCTCCGATCAGGACGTGACGGGAGAGATCGAAGACGATCTCGATACCTGATGCGTCTGGAATCAGCGAAGTCGTGAGCCCGCGTGCATTCACGTAGAAGGTCGCGTGCCAGGAATGGTTGACCCACGGCGTTCTCGCGAGCCGATACTTGCCGACAATCTGGCAATACAGATGAAGCGCGGAACAGGTTTCGCGCCATGCCTCGAAGGGAATCTCCGGCCAGATCGCGCTCATAGCGTCTCCTCCCTCAGGTTCGGTTCGGCTTGGCAAGACCTCACCTCGGCTAAAGGCGACCCTGTGTCCGCTTTGGGCCCAAGGCGACATTCCGGGGGCGAGGCCGCATGCTGCGCCCTCGAAAGCAGATATCCCGGAGTTTAGGGGGACTCGACCTAGACGCCAAGGTATCGCTGCAGCAGCTCCGGCTGGACCTTGAGCTCCTGCGCCGGTCCCTCGTGCACGATGTGGCCGTTGTTGATGATGTAGATCCGCGTCGCCAGCGCCAGCGTCGCTGCCAGATTCTGCTCGACCAGCACGATGGTCTGGCCGGCGGCCGCGAGCTCGCGGCAGGCCTTGACCAGATCGTGGACGATGACGGGCGCGAGCCCCTCGAACGGCTCGTCCAGCAGCACGATCTTGGGATCGCGCACCAGCGCCCGGGCGATCGCGAGCATCTGCTGTTCGCCGCCGGAGAGCTCGGTGCCGCGGTTGTTGCGCCGCTCCTTCAGCCGCGGAAACATCTCGTAGACGCGCTCGAGCGGCCAGCGCTTCGGTGCGGTGATCCCGGCGAGGACGATGTTCTCCTCCACCGACAAGCTGCCGAAGATCCGGCGCTCCTCGTGCACGAGCTGCATGCCGGCCTGCGCGATTCTGTGGCTCTTGCGTCCGGCGATATCGATGCCGTCGAACTTCACGCTGCCGCTGCGGGGCGTCACGACGCCCATCAGGCTCTTGAGCGTCGTGCTCTTGCCGGCGCCGTTCCTCCCGAGCAGCGCCACCACCTCGTGCCGCTCGACGCGCATGGCGACGTCGAACAGGATGTGGGAGTCCCCGTAGTAGCTGTTCAGGCCGTTGACCTCGATCAGGCTCATGCGGCGATCTCTCCGTGAACGCCGCCGAGATAGGCTTCCTGCACCGCGGCGTTGGTCCTGATTTCCTCCGGTGTGCCGTCCAGCAGCACCTTGCCCTCCTGGAGCACCGTCACGCGCTCGACCAGCTCGAACAGCGAATCCATGTCGTGGTCGATGATGATCATGGTGCGCCCGCGCGCGATCGATTTGAGCAGCTTGACGGTCTCGACCCGTTCGCGCGGGCTCATGCCCGCGAGCGGCTCGTCGAGCAGCAGCAGGCGCGGCGAGGTGGCGAGCGCAAGCCCGATCTCCAGCCGGCGCTTCTCGCCATAGGCGAGCTCGGATACCGGCGTATCGGCGCGGCGGGTCAAATTGACCAGGGCAAGCGTGTGCTCGACCTGCTCCGTCAGGCCCTTCACGCCCGAGAGCTTGCGGAACAGGTCGAGCCGAAATTTGCCGCGCAGCTCGGCGAGTGCTGCGATCGTCAGGTTCTGCCGCACCGTGAGGCCCGTGAAGAGCTGGTTGACTTGGTAGCTCTTGGTGAGTCCGAGCTGGCAAACCTCGGTGACCTTCAATCCCGTGATGTCGCGGCCCTCGAACACGATCCGGCCGGAGGTCGGCGCGATCTCGCAGGTCAGCATCTTGAAGAAGGTCGATTTGCCGGCGCCGTTGGGCCCGATGATGCCGCGCAGCTCGCCCTGATTGACGCTGAAATCGATGTCGCTGTTGGCGACGAGACCGCCATAGCGCTTGGTCAGGCCGGTGGCTTTCAGGATCGGCCCGGAATAGGCGGGATGCGCGACCTCCCTGGCCTGCATCGGTGCAGGCGGAGCTTGCTGTGGCGTCTCGATCTCGGCCTCCACCTCCGTCTCCGCAGCCTTCCGCGCTCGCTTGCCGGACACGAGGCCGTAGAGATCGACGAGGCCGCCCACAATGCCGCCGCGCAGGAAGCAGACCAGCACCACGAACACGACGCCCAGCACGAGCTTCCAGGCCGCCCCGAGGCCCAGCGCGGACTGGAGGAAATCCTGAAGGAAGAGCCAAACTGTTGCGCCGACCAGCGGTCCGAACAGCGTGCCGCGGCCGCCAATGGCGGTCTGCATCACGAGCTGGCCCGAGGTGTCGAAAGTGAAGGCGTCAGGCGGCATGAAGGCCTGCAATACGCCGAGCAGGCCGCCGGCGAAGCCCGCATAGGCCGCAGCGATCACGAAGGCGGTCAACTTGTAGCCGTGGATGTTGTGGCCGACGGCGGTGGCGCGCAGCGGATTGTCCCGGATCGCGCTGAAGATGGCGCCGACCGGCGAGCGGACGATCCTGAGCGCGATGATGACGCCGATGAAGTAGCACAGCGCGATGAACTGATAGAGCGACCAGCCATTGGTGAAGTGGATGGTGGTGAAACCGAGATTGAAGCTCGGTGTCGGCACGCCCGGCAGGCCGTTCTCGCCGCCGGTGAAATCCGAGAGCGGATTGAACTCGACGAAGAAGAACACCTCCGCGATCGCCACCGTGATCATGGCGAAATAGATGCCGGTGCGGCGCAGCGCGATCAGGCCGATCAGGTAGCCGGTCGCCGCCGCCGCGATCATGCCGATGATCAGCGCGCCCAGCACGTTGCCGAAGCCCGCGCGGGTCAGGAGGTAGGCCGCGACAAAGCCGCCGGTGCCGTAGAAGGCGGACTGGCCGAACGACAGCAGGCCGGTGAATCCGAACAGGATGTCGAAGCCGAGACCGAACAGGCCCCAGACCAGAATCCGGTTCACGGTGTTCGGGGCGAAGCCGAGATGAGGCAGCACGAAAGGGGCTGCGATCAAACCGATCGCGGTCAGGGTCTCGATCAGGAACGGGCGTTGCTTGAGCATCAGGAAATCGCTTACTCGCGGCCCTGGACGCCGAGCAGGCCATGCGGTCGCACCACGAGCACGAGCGTCATCGCCGCAAACAGCATCACATAGGCGTAGCCGGGGTTGAACATGGAGGTGACGCTGATGATCTCGCCGGCGATCAGGCCGCCGAGGATCGCGCCCGGAAACGAGCCGACGCCGCCGATCACCACCACCACGAAGGTCTGGACCAGGATGTCGTCACCGATGCCCGGTGTCAGCGACACCACCGGCGCATTGACGATGCCGGCAAATCCGGCGGCCATCGCGCCGATGCCGAACACGACCATGAAGACGCGGTAGACGTTGATGCCGAGCGAATCGACCATCACCGAATCCTCGATGCCGGCGCGCACGATCATGCCGAGCCGGGTCCGGTACAGGACGATGAACAGTGCGCCGAGGGCGACCGCGACGATGCCGACGACGGCGAGGCGGTAGGTCGGATAGAACATGAAGCCGAGATTGGTGATGCCCTGGAACAGGGCCGGCGGCGGCACCAGCTGCGACTGGCTCGAGAAGATCAGGCGCACGAGCTCGACGAAACAGATGCCGAGCCCGAAGGTCACGAGCAGCTGATCCTCGTGCGGGCGATGATAGAAATGGCGGATGATGACGCGTTCCATCGCGACGCCGAGCAGCATCACGAACAGCGAGCCCGCGATGACGGCGATGATGAAGGACTCCGTGTACTGGTAGGCGACGAAGCCGGCATAGCCGCCGATCATGAACATCGCGCCATGCGCGAGGTTGAGCACGCCGAGCGTGCCGTAGATGATGGTCAGGCCGGAGCTGATCAGCGCGAGCAGGGCGCCGAGCGCGAGCCCGTTGAAAAGCTGCGAAACGAGGTTGGGCCAACTGATCATGCGACAATCGCCGTTGTGACGCGCGATGGTGCGCGTCAGAAAAAGGTGACGCCGCAGGACCAGAGTGCAGCCCGCGGCGTCACAGGGGTTAGCGCGGGCTCAGCTGTAATCGCCGGGATGGCAGCCGAACGCGTCCGGCTTCTGCATCAGGCCTTCACCGGGGACGATCTCGACGACGTCGTACCAGTCTTCCTTGCTCTTCATGTCCTTCTGCTGCTTGCCCTTCACGATGATCACCGGGCGGACGCATTGGTGATCCTCGGGGCGGTAATGCACGTCGCCGACCAGGGAGGGGATCGTCTCGCCCTTCTCGTAGGCCTTGATCACGTCGGGCGGATTGAAGCTGCCGGCCTGCTCGCACATGTGGGCCCAGTGCGCGAAGCTGACATAGGCGTTCTCGGCGCCCCATTCGGGCTTGTAGCCGTACTTCTTCTCGAAGGCCTCGTTGAACATCTTGGCGAGCGGGAACTTGTCCTCGATCGTCCACCAATAGTCGGTGGCGGCGTACACGCCCTGCATCAGGCCGCCGGTCTCGCGTGCGATGAAGGGCACCTGGTAGGGGACGACCAGCTTCATCTTGTCGAGCACGCCGAACTGCTTGGCCTGCTGGGTCGACAGTACCGCGTCGTGGCCCCAGTTGACGTTGATGAGCACGTCGGCGCCGGAATTCGCGACGTTCAGCAGATATGAGGAGTAGTCGGGCGCGCCGAGCGGTGCGACCTGGTTGGTCACCGTCGTCCAGCCCGCGGTCGCGAGGAAGTCCTGCATCGACTTGGTGACGGTGTGGCCGTAGGTGTAATCGGGCGTCAGGTAGGCGGCCTTCTTGTTCTTGCCGAACTCCCTCACCATCACCGGGCCGATCGCCGCGGCGGCGGTCTGGCCGAAGAAATTCTGGCGGAAGCCGTAGCGAACGCAGTCCTTGCCGGTGGTGTCGTTCGAGCCGGAAATGCCGCACACGAACAGCACGTGTTCGCGCTGCGCGAGCTTGTTGAGCGCGACCGCGACGGCGCTCGACGTGCCGCCGGTGATCATGATCGCCTTGTTCTCGCTGATGAAGCGCTGCTGCGCCTGCACCGCCTCGTTCGGCTTGGCCGCGGAATCCGCGACGCCGAACTTCAGCTCCTTGCCGAGCACGCCCTTGCTGGTCTTCGGCGAAATCTTCTTGATCAGGTCGTGGCCGCTGTTGATGTGCTCGATCGCGAGCTGGTAGCCCTTGAGCTCGTCCTCGCCCTGCACGGCATAGGTGCCGGTGCGCGGGACCGAGATTCCGATGAACGCGGTGGAACCCGAAACGCCGGCGGGATACGAGCCGATCGCCGGCTTGTCCTCGGCAAAGGCCGGCGTCGCGGGCAGCATCGAGCCGCCGATGAGGCTAGCTGTGGTCTGGAGCAGGCCACGGCGCGAGAGGCCGCGGCGGATGAGATCGTCAGTCATGGTCGTTTCCTCCGAACATCGTTCTTGTTTGCAGGCGCAAGCACGACCTGTCCGGCGCCAGCCGGCCTCGCTGGCCTGCTGCGCCGGGCACGTCACATCCGCGTGTAGCTCTTGGCCCTAAGCATTGCTCGTGAAGTCCTTCTGTCAATTTCGTCTTTGGTCGAACGACGAAAATTATCACGTGAAAACATATCGGATCACGATATATATTAGTCTTTGTGAGTACGAGGCTGGCGGGTTCGGCGAGAGAAATGGCGCGGCAGACGACAGTGGCGAGTGCCCGGAAGCGACGATCCTGGCCGCAGGAGGCGGAGCGGCCGGAGGCCGCGTGGCCCGCGGGGGAGGGCAGCGACCAGCGCGCGGCGCCGCAGTCGGGCGATGCCTCCCGCGTGTCCGAGCCGTGCAGCCGGTCAGCCGGCCGGCGCGGACCCGTCGTCGGCTCCGTCCAGGCCAAGGTCCAGGCCAAGCGCGCGCCCGGCCCGATGCAGAAGCTGAGCGTGCGCGCGCAGAATGTTCTGAAGGAGCTTGCGGTGGAGCTCACCGGCGAACAGCCGCCGAAGGGGAATTGGCTGCCGTCGCGCGAGTTGCTGCTCGCGCTGACGGCCGAGCGCCTTGCGACCACGCGCAACTGCGGTCCTCACACGATGCGGGAGATCGTGGATTGGGCCCAGGGCTGCGGCGTGACCATCAAGCCGGTGATACCGCCCGGCGGCTCGCTGTCGCAGATGTGGGCGGAGTTGATTGCCAATGCGTCGGCCGGGGCCTTGACCAGCGCCGAGATCGCCAGCGCGCTCCAGCGCTCGATCAGGCGAAAGAGCGTTCGCATCCCGATCGCGTTTCAGGTCATCCTGGTGAAGATCCTGCTCTCCAGTTTCGAATAGCCCCCGATATTTGTGCATCCGCGGCGCCGCTCGGTTGGTTCCGCCGGTCCTTCCTTGCTAGTCTCGGCAGCGCCCGCCCGCTTCATCGGTGGGCTCGACGTCGCAGGCAGGAATGACTCAATCGAAGCGGAAGACGACGCGTCCCGCGTCCGCGGCGCCCTCAAAGGGCGGCGCGATGCGCGAGGCCGACTATGCGGCGCTCGCACAGTTCCGCTATCAGCTCCGGACCTTCCTGGCGTTCAGCGAAGCCGCGGCCCAGAGTGCCGGCTTGACGCCGCAGCAGCATCAGGCGCTGCTGGCGATCAAGGGGCTGGCCGCCCCTGACGGCGCAAGCGTCGGCGACATCGCGCGCTTCCTCCTGATCCGGCACCATACCGCGGTGGAGCTGGTGGATCGCATGGCGAAGCTGAAGCTGATCGGCCGGGAAGCCGATCCGCAGGACGCAAGACGCGTCCTGGTCAGGCTGACGGCCAAGGGCGAGCAGAAGCTGCGATCGCTCTCGCGCATTCACCTGGACGAGCTGGGTGCCGCCGCGCCCGCCCTGGCCAGGATCCTGCGATCGTTCCGGGCCAAAGCGCGCTGAGGCGCGGTTCAGGCGGCTGCGCCTTGCGCGGCGAGCTGTGCGGCCTGATGCTCGGTGGTCAGCGCGTCGGTCAATTCGCCGAGCGCTTCGCCGGCGATCACCTGCGGCAGCTTGTAGAGCGTCAGGTTGATGCGATGATCGGTGACGCGTCCTTGCGGGAAATTGTAGGTGCGGATGCGCTCGCTGCGGTCGCCGGAGCCGACCTTCTCCTTGCGTTCGGCCGAGCGTGCGGCGTCGAGGCGCTGCTGTTCGGCATCGTAGATGCGCGAGCGCAGAATGTTCATGGCGGAGGCGCGGTTCTTATGCTGTGAGCGGCTGTCCTGCATCATCACCACGATGCCGGTCGGGATGTGGGTGATGCGGATCGCCGATTCGGTCTTGTTGACGTGCTGGCCGCCGGCGCCCTGCGCCCGCATGGTCTCGATCCGCAGATCGTCGTTCTTGATGTCGACGTCGACCTCCTCGACCTCCGGCATCACGGCGACGGTAGCGGCGGAGGTGTGGATGCGTCCCTGCGTTTCGGTGTCCGGCACGCGCTGCACCCGGTGCACACCGGATTCGAATTTCAGCTTCGAGAACGCGCCGCGGCCCTGCACCTCCGCGATGATTTCCTTGTAGCCGCCGACGGTGCCTTCGCTGGCCGAGATCACCTCGACCTTCCAGCCCTGCAAGGCCGCGAAGCGCTCGTACATCCGGAACAGATCGCCGGCGAACAGCGAGGCCTCGTCGCCGCCGGTGCCGGCGCGGATTTCCAGCACCACGTTGCGGTCGTCCATGGCGTCCTTGGGCAGCAGCGCGACGCGAATCTTCTGGACCAGCTCTTCGATTTTAGGCGTCAGCTCGTCGCGCTCGGCTTCAGCCATGCCGCGCATCTCGGAATCCGTCGCGGGATCGGCGATCAGCGCCTCGGTGTCGGCGAGTTCTTTGACCGCAGAACGATACGCCTTCACCGCCTCGATCAGCGGGGTGAGCTCGGCGAGCTCGCGGGTGATCTGCACGTAGCGTTCGGAGGCGAGCTGGCCGAGCGATTCGGCCTCGAGCGAGGCGTGATGCGCGAGCAGGACGTCCAGTTTGGCTTCGGGGAGTGACGACATCGGTTCAGTCTCAAATGGCGGAAGAGGGCGAGGCGGCGGGAGGGGGCGACAGGCCCGCTACAACGCCAGGCCTTCGGCCTCGGCAAATTCCGTCAGCTTCTGCCGGATCGAGACGCTGCCGGAGGGCGCGTCCAGCAGCGGGCCGAGCATCGCTTCGGCCTTCTTCGCGTCGAGATCGATGACCATCGCCTTGACCGGACCGAGCGCGGTCGCCGAGAGCGACAGCGAACGATAGCCCATCGCGATCAGCGCCAGTGCGCCGATCGGCTTGGAGGCCATCTCGCCGCAGAGCGATAACGACTTCTTTGCATCGTTCGACTTCCGCGCGATCTCGCGCAGCACGCGCAGGATCGGCGCCGACATCGTGTCGAAGCGCTCGGAGACTTTCGCATTGCCGCGATCGACCGCGAACAGGAACTGGAACAGATCGTTGGAGCCGACCGAGATGAAGTCGACCTTCTTCAGGAGCTCGTCGAGCTGGTAGAGCAGGGCGGGCACCTCGACCATGGTGCCGATGTCGATCCGCTCCGGCAGGGTGTGGCCGTGCTGGCGCAGATAAGTCAGCTCGCGCTCGACCAGCGCCTTCGCCGAATCGAATTCGGCGACCTCCGAGATCATCGGGAACATGATGCGCAGCGCGCGGCCGCCGCCGGCGCGCAGCAGCGCGCGGATCTGGCCGCGCAGCAGGCCGGGGCGATCGAGGCCGAGCCGGATCGCGCGCCAGCCGAGTGCGGGATTCTCCTCGATCACCGCTTCCATGTAAGGCAGTGCCTTGTCGCCACCGATGTCGAGGGTGCGGAAGGTGACGGGCTTGGTGCCCGCGGCATCCAGCACCGTGCGATAGAGCGCGAGCTGGTCGCTGGTGCGCGGCAGGCTCTGCCCCACCATGAATTGCAGCTCGGTGCGGAACAGGCCGATGCCGGCGCTGCCGGTGTCCTCGATATGCGGCAGGTCGATCGCAAGACCTGCGTTGATCATCAGCTCGACCTTCTGCCCGTCCTTGGTGACGCAGGGACGGTCGCGCAGCGCGAGGTATTGCGCCTGGCGGCGGGCGCGGAAGCGCACGCGTTCGGCGAAGGCGGCTTCGACCTCCTGCGACGGGCGCACATAGATCGAGCCCGAGGTGCCGTCGACGATGATGGCGTCGCCGGGATCGGCGATGCCCGGCGCGTTCGGGACTTCGCCGACCGCGGGGATGCCGAGCGCGCGGGCCACGATCGAGACGTGGGAGTTGGCGGTGCCTTCCTCCAGCACGATGCCGCGCAGGCGCTTGCGGTCGTAGTCGAGCAGCGCCGCCGGGCCCATTGCGCGCGCGATGACAATGGCATTGTCGGGCAGTTGCTCGCGTGAGGGCGCGTGGTCCTGGCCGACCAGCTGCCGCATCAGGCGGTAGCCGAGATCCTCGAGATCGTGCAGCCGGTCACGCAAATAGGGATCGGTGGAGCGCAGCATCCGCGCGCGGGTGTCGGACTGCACGCGCTCGACGGCGGCTTCCGCCGTGAGGCCGGTGGCGACCGCCTCATGCAGCTTGTGCGACCAGCCCTGGTCGTTGGCGAACATGCGGTAGGCTTCCAGCACCTCGCGGTGCTCGCCGCCCTCGGCAACGTCGCCACGCTCCAGCATGCGGTCGAGATCGGCGCGCAGCTTGGCGAGCGCGGTGTCGAGCCGCTTGATCTCCTTCGGCAGATCCTCGGCGATGTAGTCCTTGATGACGACGCGCGGCTCGTGCAGCACGACATGGCCGAGCGCGATGCCTTCCGAGAGGATGGCGCCGACCTTCTGCGCCGAATGGCGCGCGGCCGGCTCCTGGCCCGGCTGGGCCAGCGCAGACAATTCGCCGGAGGCGATCAGCTCCGCCAGCACCATCGCGGTGGTCTGGAGCGCCTCGAGCTCCTCCTCGACATAATTGCGCTTGGCGCGGTTCTGCACCACCAGCACGCCGAGCGTGTTGCCGGCGCGCAGGATCGGCACGCCGAGGAAGGAGTGATAGATTTCTTCGCCGGTCTCCGGGCGGAACGAGAAGGCCGGGTGGCTTTGCGCGTCGCTGAGATTGAGCGGGGTCGCCTCGCTGGCGACGAGGCCGACCAGGCCCTCATGGGCGCTCAGCACGGTGTGGTGCACCGCCTCGCGGTTGAGGCCTTCGGTGGCGTAGAGCTCGAGCGTGTTGTCAATGCGCAGCACATAGACCGAGCACACCTCGGCCACCATATTGGCGGCGATCAGCACCACGATCTTGTCCAGCCGCTCCTGGGCCGAGACCTGCTCCGCCATGGTTTCGCGGAGCCGTCTCAACAAGACGCGGGGACCTCCCGACGCGCTCCGCATGAACCGTCAATCTCCTCCGTCTGCCTGGCCCGGCGGTATCGGCCGGCGGCTGGCCCAAAATTCCAGAAAAACAACCAAATTGTTCGTCCGGCGCAGGCACAAACACAAATCTACTCAAGATTTAGCGCTTGCACCGAATCAGCGCCGCCTGAACTGGGACACAGTCTGCGGCAGCCCACCCTGTTCGCCGTATAGCGAATTGAGGCTTGTTTTGCCAAGCAAAACGCCTGCCAAACGCGAAGGTGTGTACACCTTCGCGTTTGCTGCGACCGCTAAGAGAAAATTCGTCTAGGCCTGATCGAGACCGTAGAGCGTGTGCAGGGTGCGTACTGCGAGCTCGGTATAGGCGGTGTCGATCAAAACCGAGAATTTGATCTCGGAGGTTGTGATGGCCCGGATGTTGATATTCCGTCCGGCGAGGGCCGAAAACGCCTGGGCGGCGACGCCGGCATGGCTGCGCATGCCGCTGCCGATTACCGATATCTTGGCGACGTCGGTGGCGGTATCGAGCCGGGCATAGCCGATCTTGCCTTTGGCGGCCGTGATCGTGTCCTTGGCACGGGTGTAGTCGGCCGCCGGCACCGTGAAGGTGAGATCGGTGGTCTTGCCGTCCTCGGAGACGTTCTGCACGATCATGTCGACGTTGATGTTGGCATCCGCCAGCGGGCCGAAGATCGACGCTGCCACGCCGGGCTTGTCCTCGATCTGGCGTACCGAGATCTGGGCCTCGTCCTTCGAAAAGGCAATGCCGGTGACGACGTGGCTTTCCATGATCTCCTCCTCGCTGCAGATCAGCGTGCCGGGCGGCTGGTTGGCATGCGGGTCGATATCCTCGGGCTTGTCGAAGCTCGAGCGGACGAAGATCGGCATGTTGTGGACCATGCCGAGTTCCACCGAGCGGACCTGGAGCACTTTTGCGCCCTGGGAGGCCAGTTCCAGCATGTCTTCGAACGCGATCTTGTCGAGGCGGCGGGCCTTCGGCACGATTCGCGGGTCGGTGGTGTAGACGCCGTCGACGTCGGTGTAGATGTCGCAGCGGTCGGCCTTGACGGCGGCGGCGATCGCCACGGCCGAGGTATCGGAGCCGCCGCGGCCGAGCGTGGTGATGCGATTGGTCTCGGGATTGATGCCCTGGAAGCCGGCGATGACCGCGACCTCCTTGCGCTCCCGGAAGCGCTTGATGATCTCGCTGCCGTCGATGTCCTCGATCCGGGCCGAGGCATGGGCGTCGCTGGTCTTGATCGGGATCTGCCAGCCCTGCCAGGAGCGGGCCTGGATGCCCATGCCCTGAAGCACGATGGCGAGCAGGCCCGACGTCACCTGTTCGCCGGAGGCGACGACGGCGTCGTATTCGCGCGCGTCGTGCATCGGCGAGGCCTCGGTGCACCAGGCCACCAGCTCGTTGGTTTTACCGGACATCGCCGAGACGACCACGGCCACTTCATGGCCGGCGTCGACCTCACGCTTCACATGGCGTGCGACGTTGCGGATACGTTCGATATTGGCGACGGACGTGCCGCCGAATTTCATCACGAGGCGGCTCATGACGACGCGTGCATTCCCTCATAAGGATCAGTATGGTGACCCGCACCGGACGGGTGCGGGCGGACACCGACCGCGCGTATACATAGCGGCGGGGCCGGGGGCAAGCGGGTTCCTGCGGGGGCAGGGTAAGGTCCGACCTAAGGTCGGGCTTGGGGGTATGGGTTAACCGAGATCATGGCGCGTTATATCGACGAGATCCTGCAACCGGGCGAGCGGGTGCTGTATTCGACCAATGCGCACTGGATCTTCCATGTCCCGGCGATGATGGCCTGGATCGCGGCTCTGGCCCTGTACGTGGCCTCCCGCCTGATCGACGTCTACAGCGTGATGATTCTGTGCCTGTTCGGCTCCGGTCTGGTGGCGCTGGTTGCCCTTTACTCGACAGTCAAGGCTTGGTTCCATCGCTGGACCACCGAGATCGACGTGACCAATCTGCGGGTTGTGCACAAGACCGGGTTCATTACCCGGAAGACCTTCGAGATGAGCCTCGACAAGGTAGAGAGCGTCGACGTTGATCAGTCGATTCTTGGACGTATTCTCAACTATGGAAACGTGACGATCCGCGGTGTGGGTGAAGGTCGCGAGATCATTGATACAATCGCCTCGCCGCTCGCCTTCCGTAGTTCGATCACCACGCGGTAGGACCGCGCCTAACCATGAGCATGCAGCAAAATACTTCCGCAACCGCAAGCCCGCAGCCGGGCTCGACCGCCGACGCCGCCGAGATCGCGAAATTCTCGAAACTTTCGGCCGAGTGGTGGGACCCCAACGGCAAGATGGCCCCGCTGCACCGGATCAACCCGCTGCGGCTCGGCTATATCCGCGACGCCGCCTGCCGCAAGTTCGAGCGCAACGTGCGCAGCCTCAACTGCCTCGGCGGCCTGCGCGTGCTCGACATCGGCTGCGGTGCCGGCCTGTTGTGCGAGCCGCTGTCGCGCCTCGGTGCCCAGGTCATCGGCGTCGATCCCTCGGTCAGCAACATCGCCGCCGCGAAGCTGCATGCCGACAAGAGCCATCTGTCGATTGATTACCGCTGCACCACGGTCGAGGAGATCGACCCGCGCGAGCGCTTCGACATCGTGCTGGCGATGGAAGTGGTCGAGCACGTCGTCGATGTCGGCGTTTTCCTCAAGCGCTGCGCGGCGCTGCTGAAGCCGAACGGGCTGATGGTGGTCTCGACGCTGAACCGGAACTGGAAGAGCTTTGCGCTCGCCATCGTCGGCGCCGAATACGTCCTGCGCTGGCTGCCGCGCGGCACCCACGAATGGAACAAGTTCGTCACCCCCGACGAGCTGACGAAGTATCTTTTGGACAACCGTCTCGTCATCACCGAGCAGACCGGCGTCGTCTACTCACCCTTCGCCGACAAATGGACCCTCTCCTCCGACATGGACGTGAACTACATGGTCGTGGCGGAAGGGATGGTGTGAGGGGTACGCGAGGCGCGAGCATCGCACCCATGACGTGGGCGTGATTGACCTGCTTCGCCGCTAGCGGCAGGTTGGCCACGGCTTCCCCTCCTACCGCTCCCACCCGCATGTTCACCATCGCCAGCCTCTGGATTCCCTTCACCGTCATTGCTGCGCTAGGCCAGGTCGCGCGCAATGCGATGCAGCGGTCGCTGACGAAGCCGCTGGGGACCTGGGGCGCGACCAATATCCGCTTCCTGTTCGGTTTCCCGTTCTCGCTGCTGTTTCTGGGAGTGGTGCTGATCGCTACCGGCGATCACCTCGGCATGCCGCCGACCGTGTTCTGGCCGTGGCTGCTGCTCGGGGCGCTCAGCCAGATCGTCGCCACCGGGCTGATGCTGCTCGCGATGAACGATCGCTCCTTCGTGGTGACGACGGCGTACCTGAAGACCGAGGCGATCCAGACCGCGATTTTCGGCTTCGTCTTCCTCGGCGATCACCTGACCTGGCTGAAGGTGCTGGCGATCGTGATCGCGACTGTCGGCGTTGTCATCACGGCCCTGCGGCCCGGCGGCGAGAAGAGCTTTGCCGAGCTGAAGCCGACCATCACCGGTCTCGTCGCGGCTGCGGCGTTCGCGTTGTCAGCGGTCGGTTTTCGCGGCGCGATCATCAACGTGCCTGATGTCTCCTTCGTGACGGCGGCGTCGTTCACGCTGGTGCTCGGTCTGTTCGTGCAGACGCTGGTGCTGACGATCTATCTGCTCTGGCGCGCGCCAAAGGTGCTCCAGTCGATCCTGGGATTGTGGAAGCCGTCGCTGCTCGCCGGCTTCATGGGCGCGTTCGCCTCGCAATTCTGGTTCCTGGCCTTCGCGCTGACGGCCGCCGCCAATGTCCGCACGCTCGCTTTGATCGAGGTGCTGTTCGCGCAAGGCGTGGCGTATTACTCGTTCAATCAGCCGATCGCGCCGCGCGAGATTTTTGGTATCGCGTTGATCGTCGTTGGCGTTGCGGTGCTGGTGGGGGCCTAGTTCCTATCTTCCGGCAGCGTCGGCAGCGGCGACACCTCGATGCCTTCGTCGATCAACGACTTTGCCTCGTCGGGCGAAGCCTCGCCATAGATCGGACGGTGCTCCTTGTCGCCGTAATGCATCGCGCGGGCTTCGTTCGCAAAACGCTCGCCGACATTGTCGGCGTTCTTGACGATGTGATCGCGCAGCTCCTTGAGCTTGGCGCGCAACTCGCGCTCCTGCGCCATCATCAGCGAGGTCGGTCCCGACGGCGCGGCCTCGGGCGCAGGCGTTGAAGCCGGCTCCGGCGGCGGCGTCGCCCGTCCGCGGCCCTTCTTGCCGATGATCCGCGGGGCCATGATCGCCTTCTCGACCTTGGCCGAGCCGCAGATCGGGCAAGTCACGAGCTTGCGCTTCACCTGCGAATCATAAGCCGACGAGCTCTGGAACCAGCTTTCGAATGCGTGGCTTCGGTCGCAGTGGAGCGCGTAGCGGATCATGCCGATCCCCGCACGAGGTGGAGATGGTCCGGCCCGGCCTTGGGATCGGCGACGCCGAAGCGGCGGCCGTGCTGGAGCGAGGGGATCGCGCGGCGGGCGGTCTCGACCTTGGCCGGGTCGATCTTGGCCATGATGATCCCGGGCTCGACGTCACCCTCGGCGAGGATCTCGCCCCAGGGGTCGATGATCAGCGAGTGGCCATACGTCTCGCGCTTGTTCTCGTGCAGGCCGGCCTGCGCGGCAGCGAAGATGAAGCAGCCGGTCTCGATTGCGCGCGAGCGCAGCAGGATGTGCCAGTGCGCCTCACCGGTCTTGCGGGTGAAGGCCGAGGGCACGGTGATGAA
Organism: Bradyrhizobium sp. 482_C4_N1_8; assembly: GCF_052075965.1. NCBI lineage: Bacteria > Pseudomonadati > Pseudomonadota > Alphaproteobacteria > Hyphomicrobiales > Nitrobacteraceae > Bradyrhizobium > Bradyrhizobium sp. 482_C4_N1_8. The sequence continues at coordinate 685,297 of NZ_CP197231.1, forward strand.
ATACGCACCGCTCTCGGCCAGCGCGCGGTAGAGCGCGGGGAAGCGCACGTCGTAGCAGATCGTCAACCCGACCCGGCCCCAGGGCAGGTCGGAGATCACGGCAGTCTCGCCCGGCTGGTAGTTGGCGGATTCGCGATAGCTCTCGCCGTCCGGCAACTCGATGTCGAACATGTGGATCTTGTCGTAGCTCGCGAGCACACTGCCCTCGGGCCCGATCAGGAAAGAGCGGTTGACCGCTTTTTCGTCCGAGTAGCGCAGCGCCAGCGATCCGACATGAATGTGAATTCCGAGTTCCGCCGCGAGCGCGCGATAGGCCTTCAGCGAGGTGTCGTCCTCTTCGCTCTGGAGGTGCTCGAACAACGCCTTTCGGTTGAGCTGCATCATGTTGCTGACTTCGGGCGTCTGCACGTAGTCGGCGCCGTTGGCGGCAGCCTGCCGGATCAGCCTGGTGGCCTGCGCGAGGCTCGGCTCGGGCATCAGGCCGGTGCGCATCTGGATCATCGCGGCGGTGAAGGTGCGATCCTGGCTCATGACACCGCCTTTACGCTTTCGAGCAGGCCGTCGAGCTTGCCCTCGCGGTCGAGCGCATAGAGCTCGTCGCAACCGCCGACATGGGTTCCGCCGATCCAGATCTGCGGGAAAGTCGAGCCCCCGCCGGCGCGGTCGTACATCTCTTCGCGCCAGGACGGGTTCCTGGCGATGTCGAACTCCGTGAAGGTTGCCTTCTTGCGGGTCAGCAGCGATTTGGCGGCGGAACAATAGCCACAGCCCGGCCTGGTGTAGATTTCGACAGCGTCGGTCATGTCGTGTGGCGCTCTCATGTCATGAAGTCATTGAATTATATGGGACGGGGGCCGCTCTCGACAACCCGGGCGAAGACCAGCACGTCCACCTGGGCCGCCTTGGCGCGCAACAAGGCCCGCGCGCAGGCGTCCAGCGTCGCCCCCGAGGTCAGGACATCGTCGATCAGGACGATGCGGCGGCCCTGGATTTCCGCCTGGCGGTCGGGGGATACCTGGAATGCGCCCTGCACATTGGTGGCGCGCTGGGTCCGCGACAGGCCGATCTGCTGCTCGGTGGCGCGCACCCGGCGCAGCACTTCGCCGCGCACCCTGACACCGCTCTGCCGCGCGATGACGTGCGCCAGCGCCCCGGACTGGTTGTAGCGGCGCCGCCACGCCCGGCGCCAATGCAGGGGAACGGGCACCAGCATGTCGGCTCCGGTGAGCAGTTCGGCGCCCGCGCGCGCCATCCAGCGGCCCATGGCCGGTGCCAGATCGGTGCGGTCCTGGTATTTCAGCGCATGCACCAGGGTGCGCGCGACGTCGTCATAGCGCACCGCCGCGCGTGCGCGCGTGTACGCCGGCGGGCTGGCGATCGCCTCCATCGACAGCATCTCGGGGCCGGGATCGTAGACGAAGGGAATGCCGAGGCGCGGGCAATAGGGCCGTTCGATGAACGACAGCCGCGCCCAGCAGGCCGCGCAGACGCCCTCGCCATCGACCGGCTCCCGGCAGGACACGCACAGCGTAGGCAGCGCAATGTCGAGCGCGAGCCGTGCGGCGCGTGACAGCACGTGGCGGCCGGCCGTCCACGCGGCACGCAACGGCGCGGCGATGGAGCGGGTGGGGGCGGCGTCGGCTTCCATGGGGGCAGGCTAGCGTTATGGGAAGAGCCGCTCAAGCGACTGAATCGGTCTCGTGCCCCGGACGCAGCGCAGCGCTCCCGGCGATGCGAAGCATCGTCCGGTGCGGTGCGCTGCAGAGCCGGGGCCCATCTCACCGCATCGTGCGGTGGTGCCTTCTGGGTCCCGGCTCTGCGCAGCAGCGCTAAGAGCGCTGCTGCGCGTCCGGGACACGAGAGAGGAGATTGCCATGGCGGTCGTGATCGGCGTAACCAGCGGCATGGCCCAGAACCCGCAAACCCCGCCCGCTCTGTTCGATCGCGCATTGCTGCATGCGCGGCAGCGGCGCGCACATGCGCAGGGCGAGGTGACATTCCTGCTCGATCGTGTTGCAGAGGACATGACCGACCGGCTGGCCGCCGTGATGCGGGAGTTTCACGCTGCGGCCGATCTCTGGACGCCCGGAGAGGGGCTCACGGGGCCGCCATCACTTCGGCGGATCGCGCTCGACGAAGCGGGCGCGGAAAAACTGCCCTTTGCCCCGGAAAGTCTCGACCTCGTCGTCTCGGCGCTGGCGCTGCAATTCGTCAACGACCTGCCGGGGGTGCTTGCGCAGGTGCGGCGTGCGCTGAAGCCGGACGGATTGCTGCTCGCAGCGATGATCGGCGGCGACAGTTTAACGGAGCTGCGGCAGGCATTTGCCGCGGCGGAGGCCGAATGCGACGGCGGCGTGTCGCCGCGCGTGGCCCCGTTCGCGGATTTGCGCGACATCGGCGCGCTGTTGCAGCGGGCGGGCTTTGCACTTCCGGTCACCGATGTTGACCGCGTGGTGGTGCGCTACGCCAATGCGTTTGCGCTGATGCAGGATCTCCGCCGCATGGGCGCGGCCAATGTGCTGATCGAGCGGCGGCGCACGCCGACGCCCCGCGCGACGCTGCTGCGGATGGCCGAAATCTACGCCGAACGCTTTGCGGATGCCGACGGCCGCATCCGTGCGACATTCGACATCATCTGGCTCTCCGGCTGGGCCCCGCATGCGAGCCAGCAGCAGCCGCTGAAGCCGGGGTCGGCCAAGGCGAGCCTGGCGGAGGCGGTGAAGAAGGCGGGGAAGGAGTGATCCTCATGGTGAGGAGGCGCGTAAGGCGCGCTTAGCGGACGATGCTTCGCATCGCCGCGAGAACCATGCAGGCCCCGCTCTTGCCGTGTGGCCATCCTTCGAGACGCGCGTGCCGCGCTCCTCGGGATGAGGTCCGTACTCACATCAGCAAGTCGATCAGATGCGGGATCAGCGGGATGTCGGCGGGCGGCATCGGGTAGTCGCGCAGCTTGTTGGCGCGGACCCAGGCCAGGGTCTGGCCTTCGCGCGGGGTGACCAGCCCCTCCCAGCGCCGGCAGATGTAAAGCGGCATCAGCAGGTGAAAGGTCTCGTAGCCGTAGCTCGCAAAGGTCAGCGGCGCCAGGCACGGTTCGGCGACGGTGATGCCGAGCTCTTCGTGCAGCTCGCGGATCAGGCTCTGCTCCGGCCGCTCGCCGGGCTCACACTTGCCGCCGGGGAATTCCCAGAGGCCCGCAAGCGTCTTGCCCTCCGGGCGCTGCGCGATCAGGACGCGCTTGTCGGCGTCGACGAGCGCGCAGGCCACCACCAATGTCAGTTTGAGATCGGCCATCGGCGTTCGCTTAAGACCTGTAATCCCCGTTGATCGCGACATACTCCTTCGTCAGGTCGCAGGTCAGCACGCGGTCGCGACCCTTGCCGAGGCCGAGCGAGACCTTGATCGCGATTTCCGGGGCCTTCATCGCTTCCGACACCTGCGCCTCGTCATAGGACGGATCGCGCGCGCCGCTCTTGGCGACGCGGATGCCGTTGAAGGAGATCGAGAGCTTGTCGCGATCGGCCGGCTCGCCGGCCTTGCCGACCGCCATCACCACGCGGCCCCAATTGGCGTCCTCGCCGGCGATTGCGGTCTTGACCAGCGGCGAGTTCGCAATCGACATCGCGATCTTGCGCGCCGACGCCTTGGTCTTGGCGCCTTCCACGGTGATCTCGACCAGCTTGCGCGCGCCTTCGCCGTCGCGGGCGACCTGCTCGGAGAGATTGGCGAGCACCTGGTTGAAGGCTTTCACGAAGGCCTTCAGGCGGGGATCGCTGGCCCGGCTGATTTTTGGTGCGCCGTGCTCTGCGGCGGCGCCGGTGGCGAAGGCCAGCAGCGTGTCCGAGGTCGAGGTGTCGCCGTCGATCGTCACCGCGTTGAAGGTGTCCTCGACGCCGCTCTTGAGCAGGGCTTGCAGGGCGGCCGGCGCGATCGGCGCGTCGGTGAAGATGAAGGACAGCATCGTCGCCATGTCGGGGGCGATCATGCCGGCGCCCTTGGCCATGCCATTGATGGTGACCTTGGCCTTGCCGAGCTTGACGGTCGCGGTCGCGACCTTGGGGAAGGTATCGGTGGTCATGATCGCCTTGGCCGCGGCGAGATAGTCGCCGGGCTCGGCAGTCTCGGCCAGCCGGCCGAGCACACCGTCGAACTTGGTCGCGTCCAGCGGCTCGCCGATCACGCCGGTCGAGGCCAGGAAGATCTCACCCTCGCTGCATCCGACCGCCTTGGCCGCGATCTTCGCGGTCAGCGCGGTGGAGCTGCGTCCGGTCTTGCCGGTGAAGGCATTGGCGTTGCCGGAATTCACCACCAGCGCGCGCGCCTTGCCGCCCTTCAGCTTGGCGCGGCACCATTCCACCGGCGCGGAGGGGCATTTCGACTTGGTGAAGACGCCCGCGACCGCGGTGCCCTTGTCCATTACCGCCAGCAGCACGTCGGTGCGGTTCTTGTAGCGGATGCCGGCTTCGGCCGTCGCAAGGCGGACGCCCGCGATCACGGGCATGTCGGGGACAGTTTTGGGGGCGAGCGGGGAGACGGAGGAGGACATCGGGGCGCCTTGGTGAGGTCTGGATATGCAGATGGCCGGGCATTTGCCCGGCCATTGCGACGTTAGATACTATTGGCGTCCGCGAAGTGACAGCGAATTCTTACTTCTTCGCGGGGGGCGCCATCTTGCTGTCGGACGGCTTGGCAGGGTCGGCCGGCTTGGCATCCGGTTTGGCATCCGCTGCCGGCTGGTCCGTCCGCTCGACCTTGGCTTCCGCGCGGAGTTTGGCGACGTAGTCGGCCTGGGCCTTGCGGGTGACGTACTGCTCGATCTGGGCCTTGACCTGCTCGAAGTCCGGCGCCTTGCGGTTGCGCTTTTCCTCGACCTTGATGATGTGCCAGCCGAACTGCGACTTCACGGGATCGGAGATCTTGCCCGGCTCCAGCGTGAAGGCCACGGCCGAGAACTCCGGCACCATCTGCTCCTTGGTGAAGAAGCCGAGGTCGCCGCCATCGGCGGAGCCCGGATCCTTGGACTTCTTCTTGGCGAGTTCGGCGAAATCGGCGCCCTTGTCGAGCTCGGCCTTCACCGCCTTGGCCTCGTCCTCGGTCTCGACCAGGATGTGGCGGGCGCGGACCTCCTGCTCGCCGGTGATCTGCTTGGAGGCCTCCTCATAGACCTTCTTCATGGCGTCGGGGGTGGTGGCGGCCTTGCCCTCGTTGGCGAGCAGGCTGTCCATCAGCAGGCGGTTCCGGGCGAACGCCAGGCGCTTCTTGAACTCGTCGCCGTCGGCGACCTTCTTGTCCTCGGCAGCCTTGCTGACGATCTTCATGTCGATCAGGAAGGACAGCACGTTCTCGTCCTTGGTCGCCGGGTCCATCTGGGCGAGGCTCGCCCCGAGTTCCTCCTCGGCCATGGCAACGTCGCTCTTCTTGATTTCCGCGCCATTGACCTTCGCCAGCACCGGATCGTCGGCAGCCCGGCCGGGACCCGCGATCAGCGCCAACGCAAGGCAGCCCACGAGGGCGGTGGCGAGGCCGAAGCGCAGGCCGGTTTTGGTTACCGGGAACGAGGTGGTCATGGAAAATCCTTTTGTTGAAGCAGGGGGCTGCTCTAGCGGGGCGGACACTCGCCCAATTCAGGGGGGCTTGGCAACGCGAAAAGTCTGTCAAAATGATGAATTAGCCGCAATGCGCCCGCCGTTGACAAGGCCCTGACCGGGCCATATCTCTGCCCGGTCGCGACCATGGCGATGGCGTTTATTTTGCTGCGTTTTTGGCCGTTGAACCCAGACTTGCCCAATTCCCACCCATATGGCGGATGACCCCCCGCAGTCCGGGCTCTGTCGCCATCAGGCGTCACGGTGAGTTGATAGGCAGGGGGGTGACAACTTCTTGGCTGCAACGCGGTTGAATCGCGAACACAGGAACTAGGCATGATCGGCGCGCTCGCCCGCAAGTTTTTCGGCTCCGCCAACGACCGGCGGGTGAAGGGATACCAGTCCCGCGTCAACGCGATCAACGCGCTGGAGCCGGAGGTTTCGAAACTCTCCGACGAGGCACTGAAGGCCCGCACCGTCGAGTTCAAGAAACAGCTCGCCGAGGGCAAAACGCTCGACGATCTGCTGGTGCCGGCCTTCGCCACCGTGCGCGAAGCCGCCAAGCGCACGCTCGGCCAGCGTCATTTCGACGTGCAGCTGATCGGCGGCATCGTGCTGCACGAGGGCGACATCGCCGAGATGAAGACCGGCGAAGGCAAGACGCTGGTCGCAACGCTCGCGGTCTATCTCAACGCGCTCGCCGGCAAGGGCATTCACGTCGTCACCGTCAACGACTACCTCGCCCGCCGCGACTCCGGCTGGATGGGCCAGATCTACGGCTTCCTCGGCCTGACCACTGGCGTGATCGTGCACGGCCTGGACGATGCCGAACGCAAGGCGGCCTATGCCTGCGACATCACCTACGGCACCAACAACGAATACGGCTTCGACTATCTGCGCGACAACATGAAGTACCGGCTCGAGGACATGGTCCAGCGCCCGCACTTCTACGCCATCGTCGACGAAGTCGACTCGATCCTGATCGACGAAGCGCGCACGCCGCTGATCATCTCCGGCCCGCTCGACGACCGTTCCGATTTCTACAACACCATCGACGGCTTCCTGCCCAAGCTCGACAAGACCGATTACGAGGTCGACGAGAAGCAGCGTACGGTGACGCTGACCGAAGGTGGCATGGAGAAGATCGAGACGTTGCTGCGCGACGCCGGCCAGCTCAAGGGCGAGTCGCTCTACGACGTCGAGAACGTTTCCGTCGTGCACCACATCAACCAGGCGCTGCGCGCCCACACGCTTTTCACGCGCGACAAGGACTACATCGTCCGCGACGACGAGGTCGTCATCATCGACGAGTTCACGGGACGCATGATGGCCGGCCGACGTTATTCGGAAGGCCTGCATCAGGCGCTTGAAGCCAAGGAGCATGTCCAGGTTCAGCCGGAAAACCAGACGCTGGCCTCGATCACCTTCCAGAACTATTTCCGGATGTACGAAAAGCTCGCCGGCATGACCGGCACGGCGCTGACCGAAGCCGACGAACTCTTCGACATCTACAAGCTCGAAGTCGTGGAGATCCCGACCAACGTGCCGGTCGGCCGCCTCGACGAGGACGACGAGGTCTATCGTACCCAGAACGAGAAATACGCCGCGATCCTGGCCGAGATCGAGCGTGCCAATGCGCGGCTGCAGCCGGTGCTGGTCGGCACCGCCTCGATCGAAAAATCGGAAGTGATCGCCGAATACCTCAAGAAGCACGGCTACCGGCAGATCGATTTCGGCAACGAGAATTCGATGCAGAAGCTGTACGCCGCGGCCCGCGCCGGCAAGCCGGCAAAACTGTTTGCGGTGCTGAACGCGCGCTTCCACGAGCAGGAAGCCTATATCGTCGCGGAAGCCGGCGTGCCTGGCGCGATCACGATCGCCACCAACATGGCCGGCCGCGGTACCGACATCAAGCTCGGCGGCTCGCTCGAGATGCGGATCCAGCAGGAGACTGCCGGCATCGAGGACGAGGCGGAGAAGGCGAAGAAGATCGAGCAGATCAAGGCCGACATCGAGCACTTCCGCGAGATCGTGCTGAAGGCCGAGGAAGAGGTCGAGATCGAGCCGGCGAAGGGTTCGAAGCCCGCCAAGACCGTGAAGAAGCCCGGCGGCCTCTACATCATGGGATCCGAGCGTCACGAATCCCGCCGCATCGACAACCAGCTGCGCGGCCGTTCCGGCCGTCAGGGCGACCCCGGCCGCTCGAAGTTCTTCCTGTCGCTGGAAGACGATCTGATGCGCATCTTCGGCTCGGATCGCCTCGACAGCATGCTGCAGCGTCTCGGCCTCAAGGAAGGCGAGGCGATCATCCATCCCTGGATCAACAAGGCGCTCGAGAAGGCGCAGCAGAAGGTCGAGGCGCGCAACTTCGACATCCGCAAGAACCTGCTCAAGTTCGACAACGTCCAGAACGACCAGCGCAAGGTGATCTTCGATCAGCGCGTCGACCTGATGAAGGACGACAGCGTCGCCGAGACCGTTACCGACATGCGCCACGCCTTCATCGACGACCTCGTCGCCAAGCACGTGCCCGAGCATGCCTATGCCGAGCAGTGGGATGTGGCCGGCCTGAAGGAAGAGCTGAAGCGCGTGCTCGATCTCGACCTGCCGGTCGACGAATGGGCCAAGGAAGAGGGCATCGCCGACGAGGAGCTGCTCACCCGCATCGAGACCAAAGCCGACGAGCACATGGCGGCCAAGGTCGGGCAATGGGGTCCCGACGTGATGCGTTACGTCGAGAAGACCATTCTGCTCCAGACGCTCGACCATCTCTGGCGCGAGCATCTGATCATGCTCGACCATCTGCGCCAGGTCATCGGCCTGCGTGGCTACGGCCAGCGCGATCCGTTGCAGGAGTACAAGACCGAGGCCTTCAATCTCTTCCAGGAGATGAGCGCGCATCTGCGCGAGGCCGTCACGGCGCAGCTGATGCGGGTCGAGATCGTCCCGCCGGAGCAGGAAGCCCCCGTGCTGCCGCCGATGGAAGCGCACAAGTTCGACCCGAACACCGGCGAGGACGAAATGGCGCTCGCCAGCGTCACGCTCGGTGCGCAGGCTTCCGACGCAGCTCTTCGCGATCCGAAGAACCCCGCAAGCTGGGGCAAGGTCGGCCGCAACGAGGATTGCCCGTGCGGCTCAGGCAAGAAGTACAAGCACTGCCACGGGCGGTACGGCTAGCCGCTAAGCTCCGCTGTGAGGCGCGACGTCGGCGCCTCACTCTCCACTGTCGTCGCCCGGCTTGACCGGGCGACCCAGTACGCCGCGGCTTCTCGGTTCAATCAAAACTGTCTCTGGAATACTGGATCGCCCGATTAAATCGGGCGATGACAGCCGAGTGTGTGGCGCGCAACTCGCACCACATCGTCGTCCTGGCGCTCCGCTTCGCTTGTCCAGGACGACGATGAGATTGAAATCGACGCCGCTCAATTCGAGCTGTCGATCAAGCTCTCCAGCAGCCGCTTCAGTTCGCTCGTCGATTTGTCGCCGTAGCTCTCCAGGATGTGCTCCTCCTGGTCGACCGCGAGCGAGTTGAGCTTCTTGCACAGCACCTTGCCGCGGTCGGAGATGAACATCAAAACCTTGCGGCGATCATTCGGGTCCTGCACGCGATAGACCAGCGTGTCGGAGACCATGCGGTCGATCATCTTGGTCAGCGTCGGATGATTGAGCAGCACCGCGTCCGCGAGTTCGCCCATCGAGTGGCCATCGCCGTCCGACAACACCTTAAGGATGCGCCACTGCTCGACGGGAACGCCTTCCTTGCTCAGCCGCAGTTCCAGCTGCCGGTTGATCTCCCGGTTGGCTTGCGCGAGCAGGTAGGCGAGGTGTTCGGTGATCGGGGAGTTCGGTTTTGCCACGGCTAAGACTTCGTCTTGACCCAAATGAGTGAATGTCTTGCAATCAATGCTGCTTCTATATGCACTTCAATTGTTGAATATTCAATATTTTCAAAATAGGATGATTGCCTAACAAAAGGGCGGATGCCGCGGCCGCCTGCTCATTGTGCTTTCAGGTCTGGTGCCAGACAGGAGTTGGCGTGCACGCGACGGTAAACTTCCCGGCTCACGGCAGTCCGGCGATGCCGCCGTCCTTGCTGCTGAGGAATCTGTCGTCGTCGGGCGCCGATAGCTCGCTGTCGCCGGGCGATCATGCTTTCCTCAGGCGGCGTGGCGCGAACAAGCTGCGCATCGGCGGTTTCATCTGCTGCACGGGATCGCCGGGTGTGTGGGGCCCCTGCGCGACCAACAGCGCGCAACTCGCCGTTGCCGAGATCAACAAGCGCGGCGGCATCCTCGGCCGCGAGATCGAGCTGTCGATCTACGACGCCGGCGGGCCGCTCGACGAGGTGCTGAACCGCGCCGAACAGGCGATCGCGTTCGACGAGGTCGATCTCATCGTCGGGCTGCACACCAGCGCGGTCCGCGTCGGCTTGCGCGACGTCACCACGCGTCACCGCATCCCCTACATCTATACGCCGGTCTACGAAGGCGGCGAGCGCACGCCCGGCGTGATGGCGATCGGCGAGACGCCGCGCTGGCAGAGCCGGCCGTCGATCCACTGGCTTGCCGACGTCAAGAAGGCGTCGCGCTGGTACCTGATCGGCAGCGATTACGTCTGGCCCTGGCAATCGCACCGCGCCGTGAAGAACTACATCAAGGAAACCGGAGGCCACGTCGTTGGCGAGGAGTTCGTCCCCCTCGGCGAGGACAATCACGAGCCGCACCTGGCGCGCATCCGCGCCGCGCGGCCCGATGTCGTGCTGATCTCGCTGATCGGCACCGACAGCGTCACCTTCAATCGTGCTTTCGGCGAATGCGGCCTCGGCGCCACGACGCTGCGGCTGGCGGGAGCCATGGACGAGACGGTGCTGCTCGGCATCGGCGCCGACAACAGCGAGAACATGTTCTGCGCATCCGGCTATTTCTCCGGCATCGGCTCGCGGGCCAATGACGACTTCCAGATCCGCTATCGCGCGATGTTCGGGCCGAACGCCCCGCCGATCGGATCGCTCGGCCAGTCCAGCTATGAAGGCCTGCGTTTCCTCGAAGCCGTGGCGAAAAAGGCAGGTTCGCTGTCGATGGCGCCCATGCTCGCGGCGGGCCGCAACATCGTTTACGGCGGCGCGCGCGGCCCGGTCGTCGTTCGCAACGGCCACGCCCGCATGCAGATGTATCTCGCGGAGGCCGACGGCCTCGACTTCAAGCTGATCAAGCCGGTCTGAGCCTGCTGCGGCAATCCGGACAGCCCCATCTTAAAATAATACTTGAAAAGGAAAATATTTCCGCTTTGAATGTTTCAGCAGGGCCGCTGCGCGCGTCGCGCCAATCGCGGCCGCGCGCAGGGACCGTACCAAGAAACTTCAGGAGAGCGCCGTGACAGTTGTCCTTCCCACGCCTGCCCAACTTCTTGACGTCGCCAAGCAGTGCGGCCTTTCGCTGACCGATGCCGATGTCGCCTCGTTCCGCGGCCTGATGCAGGGCTCGATCGAGGCCTATAATCTCGTCGGCGCGATGCCGGACGAAGTGCCGGAGGTGAAATATCCGCGCACGCCGGGCTACCGGCCCTCACCCGAGGAGAACCCGCGCAACGCCTGGTATCGCAAGTCGACCGTGAAGGGTGCGGCGAGCGGCAAGCTCAAGGGCAAGACCGTCGCGCTGAAGGACAACATCATGCTCGCCGGCGTGCCCATGATGAACGGCTCGGCGACGCTGGAAGGCTATGTTCCCGATTTCGACGCCACCATCGTCACGCGCATGCTCGATGCCGGCGCCGAGATCGCCGGCAAGGTGCATTGCGAATCCTTCTGCATGTCCGGCGGCAGCCACACCGGTGCGGTCGGTGCCGTGCACAATCCGCACAAGATGGGCTATTCGGCCGGCGGCTCGTCCTCCGGTTCCGGCGTCGTGGTCGCGCTCGGCGAGGTCGACATGGCGATCGGCGGCGACCAGGGCGGCTCGATCCGCATGCCGTCCTCGTTCTGCGGCACCTACGGCATGAAGCCGACCTGGGGCCTCGTCCCCTACACCGGCATCATGCCGATCGAGGTCTTCGTCGACCACACCGGTCCGATGACCGCGACCGTCGCCGACAATGCGCTGCTGCTCGAAGTGCTCGCCGGCGACGACGGCTACGATCCCCGCATCAAGGCGCCGAAGGTCGAGGAGTACACCAAGGCGCTCGGCCAGGGCGTCAAGGGCATGAAGATCGGCATCCTCAAGGAAGGCTTCGAGCAGGCGAACGCGGAGGCCGCCGTCAACGAAAGCGTCCGCGAGGCCGCCAAGCGCTTCAAGGACCTTGGCGCCACGGTCGAGATCGTCTCGATCCCGATGCATCTTGTCGGTCCCGCGATCTGGACGCCGATCGGCACGGAGGGCATGACCCAGACCATGATGTATGGCGATGGCTATGGCCTCAGCCGCTCCGACCTCTACTCGACCTCGCTGATGGACTTCCATCGCGGCTGGCGCCGGCAGGCGGATTCGCTATCGGAGACGACAAAACTGTTCCTGATGCTCGGGACCTACATCAACAACAGCTTCGGTCCCCGCTATTACGGCAAGGCACTCAACATCTCGCGTCGCCTGACCGCGGCCTATGACAAGGCGTTCGGCGAATACGACCTGCTGCTGCTGCCGACGACGCCAATGAAGGCGACGAAGCTGCCGGAGCCCACCGCGAGCCGCGAAGACTACGTCGCCCGCGCGCTCGAGATGATCTCCAACACAGCGCCGTTCGACATCACCCATCATCCCGCGATGTCGCTGCCCTGCGGCATGGTCGACGGCCTGCCCGTCGGACTGATGCTGGTCGGCCGCATGTTCGAGGAATCCACGATCTACCGCGCCGCGCATGCCTTCGAGCAGATCGGCGACTGGAAGAAGATGTGAGCGAGGCATCGATGCAGACGGACGGACCAGAGCGTTTTCAAGCGAAGTGGATACCGGTTCGCGTCAAGAAAACGCGTAAAAATAAGAATCCAGCGCATGGCTAACGCGTTCGTCGCGGCGTTCGAAATCCTGAGCTTCGGCGCGATCATCGTCCTGATCGTGCTGGGGCTCGGAATCATCGCCAGCATGATGGGCATCTTCAACTTCGCGCAAGGAGAGTTCGTCCTGCTCGGGGCCTACATCACCTATCTCGCCTACGCCAAGGGCCTGCCGATCTGGGCCGGCATGGTCGCGGCGCCCTTCGTGGTCGGTGCGCTCGGCTTCGTGCTGGAGGCGCTGATCATCCGCCGCTTCTACGCCGCGCCGATCGTGGCGATGCTCGGCACCTATGCGCTCGGCCTGATCATCCGCGAATCCGTGCGCGGCCTGATCGGTGGCTTCTATCTGACCGTGCCCGAGCCGATCGGCGGCTCGATCGATATCGGCGCCATGCATATCTCGGCCTGGCGCTTCACCATCATCGTCATCACGCTCCTGGTGATGGCGGGCTGTTACCTCCTGCTGTCGCGCACGAGTTTTGGCCTGCGCATGCGCGCCACCCTGGAAAATCCCTCGCTGGCGCGGGCCTCAGGCATCTCCACGCCCCTGATGTACGGCGCCACGTTTGCGTTTGGCTCCGCGCTCGCCGGCCTTGCCGGTGCGCTGATCGTGCCGGTGTTCAGCCTGTACGCCGATCTCGGCCTGCGTTTCCTGATCCAGGGTTTTGTCGCGGTGATGGTCGGCGGCGTCGGCTCCTTCATCGGACCGGTGGCGGGCGCCGGCGTGATCGGCACCCTCAGTGCCGCGCTGCCATGGGTGATGGCGCCCGTCGTCGCCGACGTCCTCGTCTTCGTGCTCGCCATTGTCTTCATCAAATTTCGGCCACAGGGCCTCATCGCTGGAAAAGGGGTTTAGTCATGTTCGATCGTACTCAGCTTTCGCGTCGCCGCTTCCTCTCCAATCTTGCCTTTACCACCGGCGCGGTCGCGACCGGCGTCGGAAGCTGGGTGATCCCGGCGCCGTGGGCGAACGCGGCGGAAGGCCCGATCAAGGTCGGTATCGCGACCGATCTCACCGGCCCGATCGCTTATGCCGGCAATGCCGACGCCAATGTCGCCAAGATGGTGATCAAGGAGATCAATACGGCCGGTGGCCTGCTCGGCCGTCCGCTCGAGCTCTATATCGAGGACACTGCGTCGAACGAATCCGTCGCCGTCGGCAACGTCCGAAAACTGATCCAGCGCGACAAGGTCGACATGGTGCTGGGCGGCATCACCTCGTCGATGCGCAACGCGATCAAGGACCCGATCGTGGCGCGCGGCAAGACGCTCTACATCTATCCGCAGCTCTACGAAGGCAAGGAGTGCACACCCTATCTGTTCTGCACCGGGCCGACGCCGGCGCAGCAGTGTGACGAGTTCATCCCCTGGCTGATCAAGAACGGCGGCAAGAAGTTCGCGCTGCCGAGCGCCAACTATGTCTGGCCGCACACGCTCAACGTCTACGCCCGCAAGGTCATTGAGGCGAACGGCGGCGAGGTCGTGTTCGAGGAATATTACCCGCTCGACCAGATCGACTTCTCATCGACCGTCAACCGGATCATCTCCAACAAGGTCGACGTCGTCTTCAACACTGTCATTCCGCCGGGCGTCGGCCCGTTCTTCAAGCAGCTCTATGAAGCGGGCTTCCTCAAGAACGGCGGGCGCCTAGCCTGCGTCTACTATGACGAGAACACGCTCAACATCAACCAGGCCGCCGAGATCGAAGGGCTCGCAAGCTGCCTCGACTATTTCAAGGTGCTGACCAAGGAGAACCCGTTCGACGCAAAAATCCAGGCGGCGTACGAGAAGGACTTTCCCGGCAACTTCCTGTTCGCGGCCGGCAGTGCCGCGACCGGTACCTATCGCGGCCTCAAGCTGTGGGAAGCGGCCGTGAAGGAAGCCGGCAAGGTCGATCGCGACTCGGTTGCCGCCACTCTCGATCACGCCAAGATCGCCGAAGGCCCGGGCGGCCCGGCCGAGATGGTGCCGGGCAAGCGGCACTGCAAGATGAAGATGTACACCGCGGTCGCCAAGGGTGGGAACTACGAGATCGTCGGACGCAGCGACGGGCTCGTCGATCCCAAGGAATGCTGAGGCGGAATGCCGAAGTCGATGACTGTGGTAAGAGAAGCCATCGCCGGCGACGAAGCGGACGGTGCGATGGCTGAACGCGTGGCCGCGGGACAGGCCAAGGAACAGGTCAAGGCAGGACGAAAGGTCCTGCCGATCGTGGAGGGCGTCGTGCTCGTCGCGGCGCTGCTCGCGCCGCTGGTGCTGCAGGACTACCTCACCGTGTTCGCGACCCGCGTGATCATCCTCGCGCTGTTCGCGTTGTCGTTCGATCTGGTCTGGGGTTATGCCGGCATCATGAGCTTCGGCCAGGCCCTGTTCTTCGGCTCGGCCGGCTATGGCGTCGCGCTGCTCGCGCGCGACCTCGACATCACCAACATCTTCGTGGTGCTGCCGGCGGGAACGCTGATCGGCCTCACCTTCGCGCTGCTGCTCGGCGGCTTCCTGCTGCTTGGACGGCACCCCTCCAGCGTCATCTTCGTGTCGCTGGGCACGCTGACCGGCTCCTACGCCGCCGATCGCCTCGCGCGCGGCTGGTACTATCTCGGCGGCCAGAACGGCATCCCCTCGATCGCGCCGATGTCGCTCGGCGGCTACGAATTTACTGAGGGCCCGGCCTTCTACTATCTCGTGCTCGGTATCCTCGTCGTGGTCTACCTGCTCTGCCGCTTCCTGGTACGCTCGCAATTCGGCCTGGCGCTTGCGGGCCTGCGCGAGAACGAGCAGCGCATCGCCTTCTTCGGCTACAAGGTACAGCACCTGAAGGCGATCATCTTCGCGATCGGCGGCGCCATCGCAGGTCTTGCCGGCAGCCTTTATGCCTTCCATGAAGGTTTCGTCTGGCCCAACATGGTCGGCGTCGTCGTCTCGACGCAGGTCGTGCTCTATGTGCTGTTCGGCGGCTCCGGCACGTTGATCGGCGCCGTCATCGGCGCCGTGATCGTCGAGGGCGTCAGCTTCTGGCTCTCTGACAATTATCGCGAGATCTGGCCGATCATCCTCGGTCTGCTGCTGCTGCTCGTGATCCTGTTCCGGCCACTTGGCCTGATCAGCTTTGTGCTCGGCGAGCGCGAACGGGTCGGCAGCTTTGGTGCCAAGCCCAAGGAGACCGTGAAGCGGACTGAGAAGCAGACTGAGAAGGAGAAGCGCAATGCCGCTCCTTGAAGCTGCCGATATCAAGAAGATCTTTGGCAAGCTCACCGCGCTCGACGGCGCCGCGCTGACCGTCGGCGAGAACGAGTTTCACGGCCTGATCGGACCGAACGGCTCCGGCAAGAGCACGCTGATGAAGTGCATTGCGGGGGCCGAAGTGCCGACCCAAGGCAAAGTGAGTTTCATCAACACCGACATCACCGCGTTCACGCCGACCGAACGGGCCCGGGCCGGCATGAGCCTGAAATTCCAGATCACCAGCGTGCTGCCGACGCTGACGCTCTACGACAACATCCTGCTCGCGCTGCAGGCGCAGTCCTCGCTGTTCGATCTCGTATTCTCGCGCACGCGGGACGCGCTGCACGACCAGGTCATGACCATGCTGACGCAGTTCCGCCTCGCCGATCGCGCCTTCGACGCGGCGGCCGCACTGTCGCACGGCCAGCAGCAATGGCTGGAGATCGCGATGGCGCTCGCGGGCAAGCCGAAGCTGCTGCTGCTGGACGAGCCGACCGGCGGCATGAGCCTGGAGGAGCGCCGCGTCACCGGTGAATTGCTTCAGCCGATCAAAAAACATTGCTCGCTCGTCATCGTCGAGCACGACCTCGATTTCATCCGCGACATTTGCGATCGGTTGACCGTGCTCGACCAGGGCAAGGTGCTGGCATCAGGCACCGTGTCGGAGATCCAGGCCAACAAATCCGTTCAGGAGATCTATCTGCGCCGTGCCTGAATTTTTGGACATCAAGCATCTCGACGCGGGCTATGGCCGCAGCCAGGTCCTGTTCGACGTCACCCTCGGCATTCCCTGGCGCGGCGGCGTCGCCGTGCTCGGCCGCAACGGCGCAGGCAAGACCACGCTGATGAAGACCATCGTCGGCGAGCTGCCGGCGTGGAAGGGCGAGGTCGCCTTCGACGGGCGCGACATCAGCCGCCGCGCGACCCAGGAGCGCGTGCGCGCCGGCATCGGCTACGTGCCGCAGGAGCATTCGGTATTCGCGCGCCTGTCGGTGCGCGACAATCTCGCGGTCGGCTCGCTCGCCAGCAAGAAGGACGACGCGGTCGACCATGTGCTGACTATCTTCCCGAAACTCGGCCAGCGCCTCGACCAGCCCGCCGGCACCCTCTCCGGCGGTGAGCGCAAGATGCTCGCCATCGGCCGCGCGATGCTGGGCGATCCGAAGCTGTTGTTGCTGGACGAGCCGACCGAAGGCGTCTGGATCGGAGTGATTGAGGAGATCACCGAGCGCCTGATCGAGCTCGCGAAGAGCATCGCCGTCATCATCGTCGAGCAGCACCTCGACCTCGCGCTGCGCGTCGCCGATTACGCCTATGTACTGGACCGCGGCAGGGTCGCGCTGCAAGGGCAGGCGAACGATGTGCGCGTCAATCCGGAGCTGATGCGGTACCTGGCGCCGTAGGTCGCGCTGCCCGTCTTTGAGTGAGGCGCAGCGCTCTCACTGTACCTCATCAAGGGGAATGACGGCGTCAGGCTGAGATGGATCGGAGAGATTAAGCGGAGCGCCGCCCTTACTTCACCGCCCCAAAGCGGCTGTCGAACGAGTTCGACGACACCACCGGCGCGGCGCCCATGATCTGCGTCGCTTCACTCGCGCCATCCGACACCGACGGCTTCAGCGCCGGCCGCGTCGCGGCGAGGCGCGTGTCCGGCTTCACCGGTTCGGCCGGCTTGGCGGCGGCGACGGCCGGCTTAGGCGCGTCCTTGGACGTATCGCGGCCGGGCACGAACCGGGTCACTGCGGCCTTCAGCCTCGATGTCGCGGTGGGTGGCGTTGCGGGCGCAGCGGCAGGGGCCACGGACGCGGTCGCTTGCGGGGGAGGCGTGGTCGCCGTCGTGTCGGCGGTGCCGAGGCCCATCTTGCGGCCGAGGTTGGAGAAGAAGCCGCCTGACGATTTCTCTTGGGATTTCTCGCTGGCCGGCGCGGCCGCGGCGACGCGGGTGGTGGCGGCGGGCGCGCTGACGGCGACGACCGGCTCCTGGTTCACGGGAGCGGCGGCGACCGCATCGAGATTGGGCTTGGGCGGATTGACGTGTCCGGGGATCGTGCCCGGCGCCTTCGCCATCGCCAGCATCTCCAGGGTCGAGCCTTCGGCGTTCTCCGAGAGTCCGGTCGATCCCTCCGGAATCTTCGAGGCAAAAATCTTGTTCATGCCGCCGTCGATGCCGGTGTTCATGCGCGCGATCGGCGTGCCCTTGGCGACGAGCTTGTTGTATTCGACCTGGTCGCGCGCATCCTTGTCGCGCACCGCGCTGGCGATGTTCTCGGGGATCACATAGGCCGGGCACTTCGCGGACGCGTCGAACACCGGATCGCGCTTCGCGTCAGGCGTCTTCGTTGCGTCGAACACGTATTTGCGCTCGCAGAAATCGACCTTCGGCTCCTGCCGCGTCACCTCGAAATGATCATAGCCTTCCTTGATCATCTTCCAGAACGGCATGTTCGGGTTGTTCCGGTGCTTGGCCATGTTCACCGGCGTCATCTTGAACGGATAGGCCTGCAGCTGGAACGCCTTCTGGCCGCCGAAGAACGACTCGCGGCCAAGCGAATAAATCTCCGCGATCTGCTCGTCCGTCATCGCGTAGCAGCCGCGCGACGAACAATCGCCATGCACCATCAGCTGCGAGCCGGTGCGCCCCAGAGCCTTGTCGAACGCGTTCGGATAGCCCGTGTTGAACGAGAGATAGTAGGCCGACTGCGGATTCATCTGGCCCGGATTGATCGAGTAGAATCCTTCCGGCGCCTGGCGGTCGCCTTCGCGCACCTTCGGACCGAGATCGCCCGACCAGCGGCAGATCGGATAGGTCTTGAGCAGCGCGAACTGGCCGTTGCGGGCCTGCTTCCAGACCTCGAGCTCGGCCTCCTGCTTGAACAGGCGGACCAGGATCGGCGATTGCAGGTCCATGTCCTTCTCGACCATCGCGGCGAGAAGCTTTGGCGGCACCGGCTGGTTGGCCTTGGCGTTGGTCGCGAGCGAGACCTGGTCGGTGTCGCAGCCGGCCAGCAGAACACTGGCTGTCAGCAGCGCAACCGAAGCCAAAAGCGCGCGAGCAAGCGAACGAGAAATCAAGATGGACCCCACACCGTGCCGGGCAGAGAGCGCGAACCCCAATCTCGAAGCATGATCCGACCGGAGATCCGGACCCGTCGTGACGGGCGTTTTCGAACCACGCTCCAGCGCTTGTGCCCTGAAGCCATTGATTAAAATTCTAACCTCTGGGTCATGTGGTCGCAACCCGAGCTGGGATCACGAGCCCGTTGGCCCAGTGGCATGGTCAACGAAGACTAAATGGACGCGACTTTGGGCCGTACTTGGGCCTTCCGGCCCAATCCGCACAGAGATCGCTGATTTGGGCAAAAAAGGGTTAACGGGGAGTTACCGGGGCGTCGGGGGCCGCCCGAAAGGTCTTGTAGGGTGGGCAAAGGCGCAAAGCGCCGTGCCCACCATCTCGCTCCCCATACTGTTTGGAATGGTGGGCACGCTTCGCTTTGCCCACTCTACGGCACCGAAAACGGCCGAATCAGCCCAGCTTCCGGCCGATATCGAGGAATTTCTGCCGCCGCTGCTTGCGGATGGTGTCGCCGTCCAGGCCGCGGAGCTCGTCAAAAGCCTTGGCGATGGCATCGCCCGTGGTGGCGATCATGGCGGTGGGGTCGCGGTGGGCGCCGCCGACCGGCTCCTTCAAGATGCTGTCGATCACCCCGAAGCGCAGCATGTCCTGCGCGGTGATCTTCATGTTGTTGGCGGCTTCCTGCGCCTTGGAGCCGTCGCGCCACAGGATCGAGGAGGCGGCCTCGGGCGAGATCACGCTGTAGATCGCGTGCTCCAGCATCAGGACCCTGTTGGCGGTGGTGATGGCGATGGCGCCGCCCGACATGCCCTCGCCGGTGATGATGGCGACGTTGGGCACGGTCAGCGCCATGCAGGCATCGGTCGAGCGCGCGATCGCCTCGGCCTGGCCGCGCTCCTCGGCGCCGATGCCGGGATAGGCGCCGGCGGAATCGGCGAGCGACAGCACGGGCAGGCCGAACCGCTCGGCCATCTCCATCAGCCGCACGCATTTGCGATAGCCCTCGGGCCGCGCCATGCCGAAATTGTGCCGGATGCGACTCTCGGTGGAATCGCCCTTTTCCTGGCCCATCACGCAGATGGCCTCACCGCGGAAGCGGCCGAAGCCGGCAACCAGCGCCTCGTCCTCGCCGAACTTGCGGTCGCCCGCGAGCGGGGTGAATTCGGTGATCAGGCCCTTGATGAAGTCGTTGAAATGCGGCCGCTGCGGATGCCGCGCGACCAGCGTCTTCTGCCACGGCGTCAGGTTCAGATAGAGGTCGGCCAGCGCCTGCGCCGCCTTGTCCTCGATCTTCCCGATCTCCTCGGAGATATCGGTGCCCGAGGCCGCAAGCGTCCGCAGCTCGTCGACCTTGGAGTCGAGCTCGGCGACCGGCTTTTCGAAGTCGAGATAGCTGCGCATGTGATCTGGCATCAACTCAATATAGCGAGGACGGGGCGGGGCGTCGAAGCAGGTTTGGACCGGCGGAAAGAAATGTAGCTTCTTCAATGAGTTGGCTTGTGCGCTCTAAAGCAGCCCGCCAAATCATGCGTGAGGCCACGGCTCTTTCTGCGGAGATGTGGCCGAAGTCAAGGCGGTTTCATGGGTTGCCTGTAGCCCGGATGGAGCGAAGCGCAATCCGGGAGGGTCTTTCCGCGAGGCGGGCGGCCCCGGATTTCGCTGCGCTCCATCCGGGCTACAAGAGAACTATTTCTCCGCCAGCGGGTGCAGGTCGCGCACCAGGCTCTTCAGGCGCTCCTCGACCACATGGGTGTAGATCTGGGTCGTGGAGATATCGGTGTGGCCGAGCAGGGTCTGCACGATGCGCAAATCCGCGCCGTTGTGCAGGAGGTGGCTGGCAAAGGCGTGGCGCAACACGTGCGGGGAGACCAGCCGGGCCTGCAGCCCCGAGGCGACAGCAAGCTCTTTCAGGTCGCGGGCGAAATGCTGCCGCGTCAGATGCCCGCTCTCGCCGAACGATGGGAATAGCCATTTCGAGGCGGCCACGCTGTTCTTCTTGTCGGCTTTTGCCGCTTCCGTCGCCGCGAGATAGTCGGCCATCGCCTGCCGCGAGGCCTCGTTGAGCGGCACCAGGCGTTCCTTGTTGCCCTTGCCGCGCACCACGATCATGCGGGCGTCGCGTTTTGCCGCGGAGCGCGGCAGCGCCACCAGCTCGGAGACGCGCAGGCCGGTGGCGTAGAGCACCTCGAGCAGGCAATAGAGCCGCAACGCGCGCAGCCGTTTCGAGGGAGAAGCGTCCTCCGCCTCGCTCAATTCCTTGGCGCGGCTGAGCATGCGGTCGACATGCGCGATCGACAGCACCTTCGGCAGGCCGCGGCCGCGCTTGGGGCCGGACAGGATCGCCGCGGGATCCTCGGTGCGGATGCGCTCGTTCAGGAGAAAGCGGTAGAGATGCCGCATCGCCGACAGCCGCCGCGCGACGCTGGTGGACTTGAAGCCGCGGCTGTCGAGATCGGCGAGATAATCGCGCAGGATCTGCGTCTCGGCGTCGGCAAAGCTGTGCCCGACGCGGCCCAAAAATTCCGAGAAATCGGTGAGGTCGCGGCGGTAGGCGTCGAGCGTATTGGGGCCGGCGCCCTGTTCCGCCGCGAGCATGTCGAGGAACAGGCCGGTGAGCTTGCTGTCTGAGGGCTGTACGCGCATGCCCTGGAGGCTAGCTCCTATTTCTTGAGAAACTTATCCGGCGGGATCGTCACCGTCATTTCTCGCGACTTCGGGCTCACAAAGTTCGCCAGCGCGAAGACCACGCCATAGACGATGCCGGCGAGCACGGCGACGACCGTCAGGAAGCGGAACAGGCTGGGCATCGGGCAAGGTCTCGGGAGGGTCTCAGGCGTCCAAATTAACCAATGGAATCATCCAACATGTTCGCCGTTTCGTGGCAAGAGTCCTCTGGCGAGGGCCCCGAGGGGGTCGTATAGGTGGCCAAAGCATGCCGCCTCCGGCGGCAGATCGAGCGAGACCCAGAGCGAGATTTATGCCCGACGCCGCGTTGCCGATACAAGCTGCCCCTGAGGCCGACATCCTGTCGGCGCTCGGGACGCGCTCGATCGTGCTCGTCGGCATGATGGGGGTGGGCAAATCCACCATCGGCCGCCGCATGGCGGCCCGGCTCAAGCTGCCCTTCGTTGACGCCGACACCGAGATCGAGGTCGCTCATGCCGGCATGACCATACCGGAGATTTTCGAGCGCCATGGCGAGCCGTATTTCCGGGATGGCGAGGCGCGGGTGATCGCGCGCCTGCTCGACGGCGAACCGATCGTGCTGGCGACCGGCGGCGGTGCCTTCATGCGCGAGGAGACGCGCAACCGCATTGCGGCCAAGGCGGTCTCGATCTGGCTCAAAGCCGACCCTGACGTCATCATGCGCCGGGTGCGCCGCCGCGCCGACCGCCCGCTGCTCCAGACCGCCGATCCCGAAGGAACCGTGACGCGCCTCCTCACCGAGCGCGAGCCGATCTATCGCCATGCCGACCTCACCATCGCCTCGCGCGACGTGCCGCACGACAAGATCGTCGAGGAATGCATCGAGACGCTGCGCGCCCATTTCCGCGGCGAACAAGCCGCCCAATCACCTGCCGACGTTGCGAGTGCCGTACGATGACTGCGCCGTTGAAACATTCAGATCCTGTCAACGTCGACGTCGCGCTCGGCGATCGCGCCTATGACATCGTCATCGGCCGCGGCGTGCTGGCCTCGCTCGGCGAACGTGTCGCGCGCTTGCGGCCCGGCGTGCGTACGGCAATCATCACCGATCGCACCGTCGCAAAATACTGGCTCGAGCCGACCGAAGCGTCGCTCGCTTCTGCCGGCATTCCGACCTCGCGCATCGTGGTCGAGGAAGGCGAGATCTCCAAAACCTATGCCGGCCTCGAAAAGGTCAGCGAGGCCCTGATCGCCGCGAAGATCGAGCGCAACGATCTCGTCATCGCGCTCGGCGGCGGCGTGGTCGGCGATCTCGCCGGCTTTGCGGCCGCGATCCTGCGCCGCGGCGTCGATTTCGTGCAGGTGCCGACCTCGCTGCTGGCGCAGGTCGATTCCTCCGTCGGCGGCAAGACCGGCATCAATTCGCCGCAGGGCAAGAATCTGCTCGGCGCCTTCCACCAGCCCGTGCTGGTGATTGCCGACACCGCCGTGCTCGACACGCTGTCGCCGCGGCAATTCCGCGCCGGCTATGCCGAAGTCGCCAAATACGGCGTGCTCGGCGACGAAGCCTTCTTCACCTGGCTGGAGAAGAACCATTCCGATATCTTCAAAGGCGGCTCGGCGCGCGAGCACGCGATCGCGACCTCCTGCCGCGCCAAGGCCGGCGTCGTCTCGCGCGATGAGCGCGAGACCGGCGAGCGCGCGCTGCTCAATCTCGGCCATACCTTTGGTCACGCGCTGGAGGCCGCGACCGGTTTCTCCGATCGCCTCTTCCATGGCGAGGGTGTTTCGATCGGCATGACGCTGGCGGCGCAGTTCTCGGCGAAGCTTGGCATGATCGGCGAGGCCGATGCCGCGCGCGTCGAGCGTCACCTCATCGAGGCTGGCCTGCCGACGCGCCTGCAGGACATCGCCGGTTTCGCGCAGGAAGGGCTCGCCGACGCCGACGCGCTGATGGCGTTGATGGCGCAGGACAAGAAGGTCAAGCGCGGCAAGCTCACCTTCATCCTGCTGGAGGCGGTCGGGCGTGCCGTGATCGCGAAGGACGTCGAGCCGGCGCCGGTGCGCGATTTCCTCAAAGAGAAGCTCGCGCAAAAGGCTTGATGCGCGGCTAACCGGTTTTTGAGTGGTGCATGGACTGGCTCGGATTCACCATCGTCATTCTCTGCCTGCTCGTCTCGGGCTTCTTCGCCGCGAGCGAGACCGCGCTGACCGGCGCCTCGCGCGCCAGCATGCTGCGGCTCTCCAAGCAGGGTAACCACGACGCCGATGTCGTCTCGCAGCTGCTCGACATGCGCGAGCGCCTGATCGGCGCGCTGCTGCTCGGCAACAATATCGCCAATATCAGCGCGTCCGCGCTCGCCACCAGCATCTTCACGGCCTGGTTCGGCGATGTCGGCGTGCTCTATGCCACCGGCGTGATGACGGCGCTGGTCGTGATCTTCGCGGAGGTGCTGCCGAAGACCATCGCGATCAACGCGCCCGACCGCATGGCCCTTGCGGTCGCCCGCCCGATGCGGCTGACGATGTATGTGCTGGGACCGTTGCTGCGGATCGTCGAGGTCATCGTCCGTCTGCTGATGCGCTTGTTTGGTCTGGCCGGCGAGCACCAGGCGATCCTGTCGCCGACCGAGCGCCTGCGCGGCGCGGTCGACCTGTTGCACCACGAGGGCAAGGTCGAGAAGCAGGACCGCGACATGCTCGGCGGCCTGCTCGATCTGCGCGAGCTCCAGGTCTCCGACGTCATGATCCATCGCACCGAGATGATGATGATCAATGCCGACCTGCCGCCGGAGGAACTGGTGCGCGAGGTGCTGGCGACCGAGTACACCCGCATTCCGCTGTGGCGCGAGAAGCCGGAAAACATCATCGGCGTGCTTCACGCCAAGGATTTGTTGCGCGCAATCCGCGCATCCGACGGCGATACCTCGCGCATCGACGTCTCCACCATCGCGCTGCCGCCCTGGTTCGTGCCGGAAATGCGCCCGGTCTCCGAGCAGCTCAAGGCGTTCCGGCGCCGAAAAACCCATTTCGCGCTCGTCGTCGACGAGTACGGCGAGGTTGAAGGTCTCGTGACGTTGGAAGACATTTTGGAAGAAATCGTCGGCGACATCTCCGACGAGCACGACGTCGTGGTCGCCGGCGTGCGCGCCCAGCCGGACGGCTCGGTCGTGGTCGACGGCTCGGTGCCGATCCGCGATCTCAACCGCGCCATGGACTGGCACCTGCCCGATGAGGAGGCAACGACAGTCGCCGGTCTCGTCATTCACGAGGCGCGCTCGATCCCCGACCGCGGCCAGAGTTTCACGTTCCACGGCTTCCGTTTCCGCGTCCTCCGCCGCGAACGCAACCGCATCACCGCGCTCCGTATTTCACCGGTGCCGCGTGACGCGGAGATGGAAGAGGCCAAGCCCAGGCGGGCGGGAACGTCGTTTTGATTTCTCTTACCCTCCCCTGGAGGGGGAGGGTCGATCGCGCGCAGCGCGAGCGGGGTGGGGTGATCTCTCCACTCGGGCAGTGTCGCGTGTGGAGAGATCACCCCACCCCGTCTCAAATTTCGCTGCGCTCAATATGAGCCGACCCTCCCCCTCCAGGGGAGGGTAAGCGAAGATCAACCTTCCCCCGGTGCCTGCGCGTGGATCGCGAGCGCGTGCACGCTGCCGGCAAGTTCCGCGGCCAGCGCCGAATTTATCATGCGGTGGCGATCGACCCGGCTCTTCCCTTTGAAGGCCTGAGACACAATATAAACGCGAAAATGTGTTTCGCCGCTCGGCCGATGGCCGGCGTGGCCCTCATGCAAATGTGACTCGTCGACGACCTGCAGGCTTTCCGGCGTGAAAGCTTCCTTCAACTTGTTGCTGATAGTGTCTTTCATAACCATGAGTGCCATTAAAGCGCGCAGCCGCACTCCGTCAATTGCATAGGCCGCCTGCGGCGGCCGTACCTCGAAGACGCCGGAGTGAAACTTCGGCTGCGGGTTCCCAGCTAATTGCAATGTCAAGACTTGAAGGTTTTTGCATTGCGTAGTCAAAGTCAGTCATGCCGATCGATTCATCAAAGTTCTTCGACTCCATCCGGGTCAAGCCGAAAGGCAAGCAGCCGGAAGTGAAGCCGCGCGACGCCGTGGTCAATTGCGAATGGGCCGGGTGTCAGAACAAGGGCGCGCACCGTGCGCCGAAGGGCCGCGAGAACCAGCGCGAGTACTGGCACTTCTGCTTGAACCACGTGCGCGAGTACAACCAGAACTACAATTTCTTCTCCGGCATGAATGCCGATGCCGTCGCGCGCTACCAGAAGGATGCGCTGACCGGTCACCGCCCGACCTGGAAGATGGGCGCCAATGGCGGCAAGAAGGGTGCGGAAGCCGAGATCGACATGGCGTCCGATCCGTTCAGCATGTTCAGTGAGATCAACGGCCGTGCGGGCTGGCGGAAGGGTCCGCAGGCCGAGCCCAAGGCCGAGACGCGCAAGGTGATGAACGCCGAGCGCAAGGCGCTCCAGGTCATGGGCCTCGGCCCCGATTCCACGCTCGCCGACGTCAAGAGCAAGTACAAGGCGCTGGTCAAGCAGCATCACCCTGACGCCAACGGTGGCGACCGGTCGACCGAAGACCGCCTGATCGAGATCATCAAGGCCTACAATTATCTGAAGACGGTGGTCCGCGAGGCCTAGGCTACGCCTTCCGGGAAGGACAGTTCGCAAACCAGTCCTTCCGGCCTCCACTGTCGGGTAATGGTTCCGCGCAAGGTCCGGATGATGCCGTCGACCGCGCCGATTCCAAAGCCCTTGCGCGTCGGCGCCTCGTTGACCCGAGGACCGCCGCTCTCCGACCAGTGCAGCACGAGAGGCTCTGCACCATTGGTCTCCCAGCTGA
The DNA here is from genome assembly GCF_052075965.1 of Bradyrhizobium sp. 482_C4_N1_8. Taxonomy (NCBI): domain Bacteria; kingdom Pseudomonadati; phylum Pseudomonadota; class Alphaproteobacteria; order Hyphomicrobiales; family Nitrobacteraceae; genus Bradyrhizobium; species Bradyrhizobium sp. 482_C4_N1_8. The sequence goes on from NZ_CP197231.1 coordinate 711,678, forward strand.
TCTCCAGCCTGCCCGAAGGCCTCGACAGCGCGCCATACTTGGCGGCGTTGGTGGCGAGCTCATGCAGCGCGACGGCGATCGACTGGGCCAGCGTGGGCGGCAGGCGGACGTCGTCTCCCGCGATCCTGATCCGCTCGCCGTCCCGGCTTGCGTACGGCCGGAGTTCCTCTTCGACGATGGTCTTCAGATTCGCGCCGGTCCAACGCGAAGCCGAGAACAGCCTCTGCACGTTGGCAAGCGCGCTGAGCCGGCCTGCAAACACGGTCTGGAACTCTTCCGCGGTATCCGCCTTCGTCAGCCGCAGCATCGCCTGAGCCACCGCGAGCAGGTTGTTGGAACGGTGATCGACCTCGGAGGTGAGGAGCATCATCCTCTGCTCGGCCTCCTTGCGAGCCGTGATGTCGACCAGCATGTTCACCGCACCAACCAAACGCCCCCGTTCGTCGCGCAGCGGCGTCGGATATGGCATGAAGCAGATCCGGGAGCCGTCCGGCCGCTCGGCCACGGCCTCGACGTCGCGCACTGGCCGGTTCTGCTTGAGCGCGATTGCCATCGGGCATTCATCGTGGGGAAGCGCCGTGCCGTCGGGCAGATAGAGCTTCCAGGTCACGCACCACATCTCGCCGATCTTCGGCATGCGTCCGGCAAAATCGATGCAGGCGCGATTGAAGAAGGTGATGCAGCCTTCCGCGTCGGTTGTGTAGATCGCGGCAGGCAGAGCCTGCAGCAAGTCGCGGAATCGTCTTTCAGAATCCGTGCCGGCCTCGGTCCGGTTGGCGGCATAGCCGGCGGCGATCTCGCCGATCCTGGCCTCGTCCGCTTGTCCAAACAGGTCCAGCATTGGAATCTTGATCCGAGGGGGCTCACAGTTAAGTCCCCAGACCCGGAGATGTTCCAAGTTCGTCGCCCGGACCGTGCGCGCGTTCCCGCAATCACGATCTCGCGCGACGGCTCTGCCGTGTCATTGTTCGTCCGGGCGAGGCACGACAGCGCAGTGAACGGCCCGGCTGTCGTGCCCTTGTGCTCTATTCGCCGGAAGCCTTCGGCATTTCCCCCACATATGACGAACTCGGCCGGATCAACCGCCCCGTCCGCTGTTGCTCGCGCGCATGGGCGGTCCACCCCGCTGCACGCGCCACTGCGAAGATCGGCGTGAAGGCCTGGCGTGGAATGGCGAGGGCATCGAGCAGAATCGCCGTGAAGAACTCCACGTTCGTCTCCAGCGGCCGGTCAGGATTCTTCTTGCGCAGCGCGCTGCGGATATAGGCCTCGACCTCGCCGGCAAAGGGCAGGTCGGCGCCATCCGCCGAAAGCCGCCTGATCGCGGCCTTGAGCACGTCGGCGCGCGGATCGCGCACGCGATAGACGCGATGGCCAAAGCCCATCAGCCGCTCGCCGCGGGCGAGGGCCGCATCGACCCATGGCTTGATGCGTTCGCTGGAGCCGATCGCATCGAGCATTTCCAGCACCGGCTCCGGCGCGCCGCCGTGCAAGGGGCCGGTCAGCGCGCAGTATCCGGCGGTGACGGCGGCAAACAGATCGGCCTGCGTCGAGGCCACCACGCGCGTCGTGAAGGTCGAAGCGTTCATGCCGTGGTCGCAGACCGTGACGAGATAGGCGTCCAGCGCCGCGACCTCACGCGGCTTCGGTGAGGCGCCACGCAGCATCCGCAGCGTATCGGCGGCATGGCTCGCATTCGGATCGGGCGCGAGCAGCTCCAATCCCTTGGCGCGACGGACCAGCGCGCCTGCGATCACAGGAAACGCGCCGACGATCGTCGCCTCATGTTCCAGCCCGTTTTCCGCGCGCAGGCCCGCGACCGCCGCGCGGAACTCGTCGACGATGCTCATGCCGCGTGTCGCCGGCAACAGCTCCGGCAAACGCGCGAACGCACGCTCGCGCGCCGCGCCCAGGCTCGCCCGCACATTGGCTTCGCTCAGCGTGGTCTTGCTCGCGCCGTTCCAGAGCCGGGCGGTGACGCCCTCGAAGCTCGACTGGCTTGCGAGGGTGCCGACATGCTCGCCGGCGATGATCAACTCGCCGCGCTCGCCGTCGACATGGCTCAGCACGGTCTCGGCCGCGGGAACGCCGTCCAGCCCGATCTGGCTTTTGGTGAGGTGGATGTTCATGACCCAATCTCCTTTGCACTGCACCAGGAGAAAATCAGGCCTCTCGACAGATTGATCAATCTTGATTACATAAATCAATATGAATAATTCCGAGGAACTCTATCTGTCGGCCCGGGAAGCTGCCGCCGAGCTCGCGATCTCGCCGGCCACGCTCTACGCCTATGTCAGCCGCGGCCTGATCCGCTCCGAGCCGACGCCGGATTCGCGCAAGAACCGCTATCGGGCGGAGGACGTCCGCGCGCTCAAGGAGCGCCGGGTGCCGTCGCCGGAGCCGCGCGGCCTGCGCAGCTTCGATGCCGACCTGCCTGTCATGGACACGGAGATCTCGACCATCACCGAGGAGGGCGCGATCTACCGCGGCGTCAATTGCGTCGATCTCGCCGAGAACGATACGCTGGAGCACACGGCGACGCTGCTGTGGGACGTCTCCGACGTCGATCCCTTCACGCCGGACAATCAGCCCCAGATATCCGACGAGATGCGCGCGATCGCAGAGGCCGCGCGCCGCGCCGCGCCGATCGACCGTGCCATCGCAGTGCTGGCGCTCGCGACCAGCGCGGACGCGCGTGCCTTCACCCGCGCGCCCGACGGCCGCGCGATGGTCGGCGGGCGCATTGTCCGGCTCCTGGTTGCGACCATGCTCAACGCCGAGCCGTCGTCCGAGCCGCTGCACCAGCAGATCGCGAAGGCCTGGGCGCCCGACAACAAGCACGCGCCCGACCTCATCCGCCGCGCGCTGGTGCTGCTCGCCGATCACGAATTGAACGCCTCGACCTTCACCGCGCGCTGTGCGGCATCGACCGGCCTCAACCTCTATGACTCCGTCATCGCCGGCCTCGCCGCGTTGAAAGGGCCGAAGCATGGCGGCGCCGGCGTGCTGGCCTCGCAGCTCGTCAAGGCGCTGGTCGATCGCGATGTCGCCCCGATGGTTCGCGAGCGCGTCGCCTTGGGTGAGCGCTTTGCCGGCTTCGGCCACGGCGTCTACAAGCGCGGCGATCCCCGCGCGCAGTCGCTGCTGAACGCGCTGGCGCGTGCCGGCGCGCCGCGCAAATTCACGCGCGAAGTGCCGGAGCGGATCGTCGAGGCGACCGGCGAGCTCGTCAACATCGACTATGCACTGGCCGTCCTCGTGCACGCGCTGCGCCTGCCCTTAGGCAGCGAGCTCGCGCTGTTCGCGATGGCCCGCAGCGTCGGCTGGATCGCGCACGCCAGCGAGCAATTGCAGTTCGGCAAGCTGATCCGCCCGCGGGCGCGCTATGTCGGACCGGCGCCGGGAAGAAGGGCTAGTTAAAATCTCTCTGCGAGCGCGTCGTCCTCCGCTGTCGTCCCTGCCTAGTGCGCAATTGCGCACTAGGCAGGGACGACACCGGCGCACTAAGCCCGCGGCTTGGACGTCGCGACGAGGCCGTTCTGCCGGCGGCGGTAGTACCAGATGCCAAGGCCGCCGATGATCGCCACGGCCACCACCATCAAGATCCAGATGTGCTTGAACGGATGCCCATGGTGCGGCACGCCGAAATATTGGTGGAAGGCCGATACCGCCAGCACGCCCGGCAGCACATGCGCGGGGGCCCAGACCAGGATCGCCGGGATATTCACGGCATAAAACTTCGCGGGGGTCATCCCCAGCGCGCCGGCGGTGACGGGCACGAAGGCGCGGATCGGCGGTACGAAACGGGCGAAGAACACGGCCCAGGTGCCGAAGCGGTGGAAGAAGCTTTCGCTCTCGGCAACCACGCGCGGATAGTTGGTCAGCGGCCAGGTGTTGAGGATTTCGCGCTGCCGCCGGTGCCCGATCCAGTAGGCCGAGCCGTCGCCCAGCACGGCGCCGATTGCCGCCGCCAGCAGCACCCATTGCAGCTTCAATTCCCCGCCTGGAACCAGCGCGCTCAGCGCCAGAATGATGGTCGAGCCGGGGATCACCGATCCCACCACCGGAACGGCTTCGAGCAGCGCCGCCAGGAACAGGGTCAGATAGGCCAGCCACACATGGGCTGAAACGAAGGATATGAGGGGATCGAGAAAGGACGTCACGTCGTCTTTCGTGGGGGGCTGGAGCACCGGGGTTCGGACCCTACATAAGTAGGTGCACGCGGTAAAAGTGCCATTCGCGCGGGCAGGGCCGCTGGCCCGCTTGAAATTTGAGCGTGATTCGCAAGGCAGCCCTCCAAAAATCGCGTTCCTTGCCTATCTAAATGAAAAGACAATGGAACTTTGATTGGGGCGCGGGCTTCTGCCGGCACGTTGTCTCTGATAAGTTCGCAACCGCACCCAGCCGCAGCCAACGTGCAAATAACTGGTCTCGGGATCGCCCGGGGCCTCGGAGGATTGATGACGACCGCCGCTCTGTCCAAAGTTGAGGAAATTTCCGGTCTGCCCGACATGAAGGTGTCGGTGCGCCAGGTGTTCGGGATCGATAGCGATCTTGAAGTCCCGGCCTATTCCGAAGTCGATCCTCATGTGCCCGAAGTCGATTCTGATTACCGCTTCGACCGTGCCACCACGCTTGCCATTCTCGCCGGCTTTGCCCGCAACCGCCGCGTGATGGTGACCGGCTATCACGGCACCGGCAAATCCACCCATATCGAGCAGGTCGCTGCCCGCCTGAACTGGCCCTGCGTGCGCGTCAACCTCGACAGCCACATCAGCCGTATCGACCTCGTCGGCAAGGACTCCATCGTGGTCCGCGACGGCAAGCAGGTCACCGAATTCCGCGACGGCATCCTGCCCTGGGCGCTCCAGCACAACATCGCGCTGGTGTTCGACGAATACGACGCCGGCCGCCCCGACGTGATGTTCGTGATCCAGCGCGTGCTGGAAGTCTCCGGACGCCTGACGCTGCTCGACCAGAACAAGGTGATCAAGCCGCATCCGGCCTTCCGCATGTTCTCGACCGCCAACACGGTCGGCCTCGGCGACACCTCGGGCCTCTATCACGGCACCCAGCAGATCAACCAGGGCCAGATGGACCGCTGGTCGATCGTCACCACGCTGAACTATCTCGCCCATGACGAGGAAGTGGAGATCGTGCTGGCCAAGGCCAAGCACTATCGCACGCAGGAAGGCCGCGACATCGTCAACAAGATGGTCCGCCTTGCCGATCTCACCCGTAACGCCTTCGCCAATGGCGATCTGTCGACGGTGATGAGCCCGCGCACGGTGATCACCTGGGCCGAGAACGCCGATATCTTCGGCGATATCGGCTTCGCGTTCCGGGTCACCTTCCTCAACAAGTGCGACGAGCTCGAGCGTCCCCTGGTCGCCGAGTTCTACCAGCGCTGCTTCAACGCGGAGCTGCCGGAATCGGCGGTCAACGTGGCGCTCAGCTAGACCATGCCAAACATCACCGTCGAGCGCACCATTGGGACCACCAAGAAGGCTGTGCTCGCCGGGCTCGGCGCCTATAACGACGAGCAGTTCGGGAAGCAGAAGGTCAGGAGCATCGCGGTCTCGCTGAAAGACCGCGGCAAGATCGTCGGCGGCATCGTCGGACACCTGTGGGCCACGGTTCTGTTCATCCAGTACTTCTGGATCGACCAGAAGCAGCGCGGCAAGGGTCTTGGCACGAAGCTGATCGCGGCGATCGAGGACGAGGCAAGACGGCAGGGCGCGATCCAGGCCCATGTCGACACGATGAGTTTCCAGGCGCCGGGCTTCTATCGTTCCTGCGGGTACGAGGAGTTCGGCACCCTCAAGGGCTATCCCGGCGGCGTGACGCGCCACTCGTTTACGAAGTCGCTATGAGCACATCATCATCCAACTCCAAATTCCGTAACACCAAGGAAGCCCCGACCGAGCCGTTCAAGCGCTCGGTGGCCTCCTGCCTGAAGGCGATCGCGAAGTCGCCGGAGCTCGAGGTCAGTTTTGCTGCCGAGCGCCCTGGTCTGGCGCCGGGCAAAGCGCGGCTGCCCGAGCCCGCGCGCAAGATGACCAAGCGTGACGCTGCGATCGTGCGCGGCCACGCCGATTCCATCGCGCTCAAGATCGCCTGTCACGATGCAAAGCTGCATCGCAAGCTGATGCCCGGCAATCCGCAGGCGCGCGGCGTGTTCGAGGCGGTCGAGCAGGCCCGCGTCGAGGCGATCGGCGCGCGCCGCATGGCGGGCGTTGCGAAAAACCTCAGCGCGATGCTCGACGACCATTTCCATCGCGGCAAGTTCGACGAAATCACCGACCGTGCCGATGCGCCGCTGGCGGATGCGCTGGCGATGCTGGTGCGCGAGCGCCTGACCGGCATGGCGCCGCCCACGGCGGCGAAGAAGATGGTCGATCTCTGGCGGCCCATTCTCGAGGACAAGATCGGCAAGCGGCTCGACCGGCTCGATGGCCTGGTCGAGGACCAGACCAGGTTCGGCGACGCCGTGCATGACCTGCTGACCGCGCTCGAGCTCGGCGACGAGCGCAGCGCCGACAGCGAAGACAACGACGACGACGAGGAAAACCGCGACGGCGACAACGACCAGTCCGGCGCCGAAGGCTCGCCCGATTCCGATGCCGCGCAGGAGATGAGCGCCGACCAGGCGCAGGCCTCCAGCGAGGAGATGAGCGAGAGCGCGATGGAAAGCGCGCAGGCCTCGACCTCCGACACGTTCGACGACGGCGAACTCGGCGACGACGAGACGCCGGGCGAGGCGACGCGTCCGAACGCTCACGGCAAGAACGAGCCGCGCGGGCCGGAATATCACGCCTTCGCGCCGAAATTCGACGAGGTCATCGCGGCCGAAGACCTCTGCGACCATGACGAGCTGGAGCGCCTGCGCGCCTATCTCGACAAGCAGCTCGCGCATCTGCAGGGCATCGTCGCGCGCCTCGCCAACCGCCTTCAGAGACGCTTGATGGCGCAGCAGAACCGCGCTTGGGACTTCGACCTCGAAGAGGGCATTCTGGATCCGGCGCGGCTGTCGCGCGTGGTGACCGATCCCTATCACCCGCTGTCCTTCATGCACGAGAAGGAGGCGACGTTCCGCGACACCGTGGTGACGCTGCTGCTCGACAATTCCGGCTCGATGCGCGGCCGCCCGATCACGGTCGCCGCGACCTGCGCCGACATCCTGGCGCGCACGCTGGAGCGTTGCGGCGTCAAGGTCGAGATCCTCGGCTTCACCACGCGCGCCTGGAAGGGCGGGCAATCGCGCGAGGCGTGGCTTGCCGCCGGCAAGCCGGCCAATCCCGGCCGCCTCAACGATCTCCGCCACATCATCTACAAGTCCGCCGACGCCCCCTGGCGCCGCGCGCGGAAGAATCTGGGCCTGATGATGCGCGAGGGTCTGCTGAAGGAGAACATCGACGGCGAGGCGCTGGACTGGGCGCACAAGCGCCTGCTCGGCCGGCCCGAGCAGCGCAAGATCCTGATGATGATCTCCGACGGTGCGCCGGTCGACGATTCCACGCTGTCGGTCAATCCCGGCAACTATCTCGAGCGGCACCTGCGCCACATCATCGAGGAGATCGAGACCCGCTCGCCGGTCGAGCTGATCGCGATCGGCATCGGCCATGACGTGACGCGCTACTATCGCCGCGCGGTAACGATCGTGGATGCCGAAGAGCTCGGCGGTGCCATCACCGAGAAGCTCGCCGAACTGTTCAGCGAGACCAATACCGCGCCCACGCATCAGGCCGGTCGCCCGCGACGCAAACTGCATTCGTGAGCACGCAATCGTCCCGCCGCAGCTTTCTTGGCCACGCGGCGGCGGGATTTTCCACTCTCGCACTCTCCCGACTGGCGCAGGCGCAGCCGACGACCGAGCCGCCGCCGCGCACCGCGCAGATCGAGCACGCCGTCACCGAGGCTGTCAGCGTCGAGGTGAACGCGCGGCCGATTCCCAATTTCGAGCCGCGCGACCGCTCGCGCGTGCGCTTCGGTCAGCTGCAATATCGCAGCGGCCTGGTGCTGACTTCGCCCTATCGCGGCTTCGGTGGCCTGTCCGGCATCCGGCTCGATGCGAAGGGCGAGCGCTTCCTCGCGATCTCCGACCAGGGCGGCTGGTTCACCGGCAGCATCCGCTATTCCGGCGGCAAGATGATCGGGCTCGACGATGTCGAGGCGTCCCCGATGCTCAATTCCGAGGGCCGGCCGATCACGGAGAGGCGGTTCTGGTACGACACCGAGTCGCTCGCGCGCGACGGCAATGTCGTTTACGTCGGGCTCGAGCGCGTCAACCAGGTCCTGCGCTTCGATTTCGCGAAAGGCGGCACGCGCGCCCGCGGCGAGGTGTTGCCGACGCCGCCCGCCGTGCGGAAGCTGCCCTCCAACAAGGGGCTCGAAGCGATGGTCGTCGTGCCGAAAGGCCAGCCGCTGGCAGGCACCCTGATCGCCTTCTCCGAACGCGGACTGGACGCCGACGGCAATCTGGTCGCGTTCCTGATCGGCGGTCCGTCGCCCGGCCAGTTCAGCGTCCGCCGCACCGAAAAATTCGACATCAGCGATGCCGTGCTGCTGCCGTCCGGCGAGCTTCTCATCCTCGAACGCAAATTCTCCTGGTTCACTGGCATCAACATCCGCATCCGGTCGATCCCCCTGAAATCCATCGCGCCCAACGCGCTGGTCGACGGCCCTGCGCTGTTCGCCGCCGATCTCGGCCACGAGGTCGACAACATGGAAGGCATCGACGCCCACGTCACGCCCGAGGGTGAGACCGTGCTGACGCTGGTGTCGGACGACAATTTCTCGATGCTCCAGCGCACGCTGCTGCTGCAGTTCACGCTGGTGGAGTGAACGTCCGCCCGCCCTTCTCCGACAAACCGTCATGCCCTGCCGCGCCATCCTCGCCCTCGCCCTCATTTTCACGCTCGCCGCGCTGTCGCCGGCCTTCGCCACGGCCGAGCACCGGTACGGAAAGAACGAATACGCCATCATCCAGGGCGGCCGCGCGCCGAATGGGAAGCTGTCGGTCGCAGCCCATGGCGGCGGCGAGTCTGGAAGCGAAGGCTTTCGCATCTACCTGATGGCCGAGCCCGGCCATCGCCGGCTGATGACGCTCGACAATGTCAACGACGACAACATTCTGGACTCGGCGCCGGATGCCTTCCACGCCGCCTGGTCGCAGGACTCACGCACCGTCGCGGTCTCGTTCCGCAGCGAGCGCCATATCGTCACGCTGAATCTCTACGCCATCGACGGCGGCCGCGCGCGGCTGGTCGCCGGGCCGGATCTGTTCCGCGACGTGACCGGCCGCAGCGTCGACATCAAGACCGACGGCGACATGCGCACATCCGTGCCCGCGCTGACATGGCAGGCGCCGCGCCGCTTTCACCTCACCGAGTACCGCGTGTTCGTGCTCGACGACACCGCGCTTGCCGACAAGCTCGGCCCGCTCGGCAAGGTCAGCAAGCGCGACGGCGGCGGCAACACGATCCAGTTCTCGGCCGAAGCCGACGGCGAGCTGTTGCCCGACGGCCGCATCCGCATGGGCAAGCCCGTGCCGGGCAGGTTCGAGGAGCTGGAGTAGGGGCCTCAAATTCGATCGTCGTCCCGGGGCGCGCGAAGCGCGAGCCCGGGACCCATAGGCACAGGGAGAGAGACGTTTGGCGAAGACCAGCTGTTGTCGATCTTCGTAAAACCCAATCCCGTGGTTATGGATCCCGGGCTCGCGCTTCGCGTGCCCCGGGATGACAGTGGAGTTCCTGGCAAGCGGCCGAGGGTTATCTCCGCCTTGTGATCATATGACGCGCGCAATGCATGGCGCCGCGGGCGGGCATGTCCGCCGCGCAGCTGGCAATTCGCCGTAGGGCTACTAAACTTCATGCAATCGCTTCCATTCCTCCATCCCCCGGAACTCCCCGCATGAGCGCCCTGTTTTCCCCGATCAAGCTGCGCGGCCTGACGCTGAAGAACCGCGTCGTGGTGTCGCCGATGTGCCAGTATTCGGCCGACGACGGCGTCGCCACCGACTGGCACTTCACCCATATCAACAACCTCGCGCTGTCGGGCGCGTCGATGTTCTGCATCGAGGCGACCCATGTGGAGGCGATCGGCCGCATCACGCCGGGCTGTCTCGGGCTCTACAGCGACGCCTGCGAAGCCGCGCTGAAGCAGATCCTCTCCTCCGTGCGCAAGCATTCCACCACGGCCGTCGCGATGCAGCTCGCCCATGCCGGCCGCAAGGCCTCCAGCGCGCGGCCTTGGGACGGCGGCCAGCTCATTCCGCAGAGTGAAGGCGGCTGGCAGACGGTGGCGCCGTCGGCGCTGCCGCACAAGGAAGGCGAGGCCGCGCCGCTGGCGCTCGATGCCGCCGGCCTGAAGCGCATCCGCGAGGCCTTCGTCGACAGCGCCAAGCGCGCTGCCCGGCTCGGCATCGACGCGATCGAGCTGCACGGCGCGCACGGCTATCTCATGCATCAGTTCCTGTCGCCGATCTCCAACAGGCGCACCGACGAATATGGCGGTTCGCTCGAAAACCGCATGCGCTTTCCGCTCGAGATCTACGACGCGGTGCGCGCGGTCTTCCCGCACGACAAGCCGGTCGGCATGCGGGTGTCGTCGACCGACTGGGTCGAGGGCGGCTGGGACCTGGCGCAGACCATCACGTTCGCAAACGCGCTGAAGGCGCGCGGCGTCGACTGGATCGATGCCTCCTCCGGCGGCGTCTCGCCGCTGCAGAAGATCCCGCTCGGCCCCGGCTATCAGGTGCAGTTTGCCGAGGCCATCAAGCGCGAGACCGGATTGCCCACCATCGCCGTCGGCCTGATCACCGAAGCCAAACACGCCGAGGAGATCGTGGCATCCGGCAAGGCCGACATGGTCGCGCTCGGCCGCAGCTTGCTCTACGATCCCCGCTGGGGCTGGCACGCCGCGGCCGAACTCGGCGGCGAAGTCGAAGCCCCGCCGCAATACTGGCGCTCGCAGCCGTCGACGCAAAAGGCGCTGTTCGGCAAGACCACGTTCGGGGCAAGGTAGGGCGCGAGAGGGCGCTGCCATACCGCGTGATCTCACGATGATGCGCGGTATGAGTTGCCACTGCACAACTTAAAGTCTTCGCCAAATCTCTCCCTGTGGTGATCCCGGATCTGTGCTTCGCTTGTCCGGGACGACAGCGGTGGGGGCAGCGCGGGCGATCGTGCCCTCACTATCCCGCGCCCTCACGCATCCGTAACTCTCCTCACCTTCCACGCACCGCAAAACTGGCCTACCCTCCCGCGCACCCAACTCCTCAGGGAGGCCCGCCATGCGGTTTCGTGTTCGCAAGACTGCCCACGTTTTCGAGCGCGTGGGCCTCGCGATGGCAGGCGCGGCGTGCGGGCTGTTCGTCGGCGCCTATGTGGGATCTTCGATCGCCCCGCTGACCACGCAGGGCTTCCTGCTGCTGATGATGCTGCTCGGCTTCGTCGGCTTCTATCTCGGCATCGACACGCCGCAGCTGCCCTTCGACGACGCCCACAGCGCGATCGACGCCGCGGAATTCCTCAGCGCCGCCGGCACGCTCTGCGCCACGCTCACCGCGCTCGCCTCCGTCGGCGTCATCGTGCTCCGCCTCGAGCCGCACCTGGCGTGGACCTGGCTCGCTTTGTTCGGCTGGATCGCCGGCGTCGCCATGCAGATCGTCGCCGGCACGAAAGCCAGGATGCGGGCGTAGCTACGACAGCTGTTGGAAAAAGGTCGTGCCGCATCACCGCTGCGTTCCCTCCCCCCTTGCGGGGGAGGGCTAGGGAGAGGGGTAGCCACACGGCACGCGCTATCGAATGAAGCGCGCCTGTGTTGCATCACCTCGCACGCAGCTAACACCTATTGCCGGGCCACCCCTCTCCCCAACCCTCCCCCGCAAGGGGGAGGGGGAAGAGCGGAGTGCTCGGCGGAATTATTCAGTTACGGAGAGAGCGTCCCCCTAAAACACCACGCCGATCCGCGAGCCGCGCTTCCAGGCGATGCGGCAGCGCTTCTTGGTGTTGACGTGGAGCAGCTCGAACCTGTCGGGGATATTCACCTGCCCGCCGAGATCGACGCAGGCGCCGCCGGGCGAGTAGTCGATCAGCGTGCAGGGAATCACCGGCGCGCGCGGGTCAGTGATGATCTTGGCCTGGCGGGATACCAGCCCGGACGGTTTCACGCGGGCATGTCGGCGCGGATGCATTGGCACTCTCCTCCAATTCCGCGGACGGCGCGGGTGGTCTTGGGAGGCATGATGGAAAGAGTTGATGCGATCCGACTAAGGGCGGCCCGAGAATTTTAATGAAAAGTAGCAGCGAACGGAGAAAACGCCGGTAGCGGGATGCCCACCCTCCCCTGGAGGGGTCCGAGACGAGCGAAGCTCGCTCGTGGGTCGATCGCGCGTAGCGCGAGCGGGGTGGGGTGATCTCTCAACACGGGCACTGTTGGAGGTGGAGAGACCTTCACCCCACCCCGTCTCATATTTCGCTGTGCTCAATATGAGCCGACCCTCCCCCTTCAGGGGAGGGTGGCAGCGAGTCCGGAGCGGCTTCAGCATGCGGCCGCACCGGCATCGGCACGGTCACATAATCCCTCGGCAAGTTCACCGGCCGGTAGCCCGGCTCCACCGCCATCCGCTTCAGCACGCTCTCGTGCACATGGGCGCCTTCGGGGATCACGCGCGGCTCGCAATCGGGGATGTAGAAGCCCAGAAAAACCTTTCGCTGCGGCCATTCCTTGTACTTTGCGCTCTTCGGCACAAATTCCAGCACGCGCCAGAGCGCCGTCATCGAATTGTGCAGCTCGCCCACCTTGCCGGTGTAGGCAGGCTCGACATACTGGAACGGCGAGTTCTTGCGCTGGATGCCCCAGGCGAGCTGGTTCACGGTGCGCGGGTTGAAGTTCAGCCCGGCCTTCGCCGCTTCCTCGATCATCCAGATCAGCGGATATTTGGACTCGCCGCTCTCGGCTTCCGGATAGCCGCCGCCGACGTCGCAATGAACGCCGGCGAACCACACCTGCATGATGTCCTGCGGCACCTTCTTCTCGTCGGGCACATAGCGGTTACTCCAATATTCCTGCGGCTCCTTGTACGCCTTGAGGCGGAACATGCAGCGCCGCTCGTCGATCGCGATCGCCTGCCGGAAGATTTTTACGCTCGGATTGCGCAGCGTGAAGGCGAGCTCCTCCAGGCTGAATACGAAGAAGAAATTGTCGCGCCGCGGCACGATCACGCTCGCCACCGTGTCCCAGACGCCGATGAAGTGGATGGTCGGCCAGCGCGTCGAGGTGATGCGCGCGAACTGGGCGGCGAGGTCGAATTCGTCCTTCGGCAGCGGCCCGCTCTCGTCGAAGGCGACATCCTTGAGGTCCTCGATGTCGTTGCCGCGCCCGGTGCCGGAATATTGCTTGTAGGCGACGAGGCCCGAGCCCGCGAGGTTCGCCTGCTCCGGCGAGATCAGCCCGATCTTGTGGATCAGCCCCGCCAGCACCCGCACGGTGTAGGCGCCGCGCGAGAAGCCGAACAGGTAGATGCGGTCGCCCGGCGCGTAATGCTCGACCAGGAAGCAATAGGCTGACAGCACGTTGTCATCGAGCCCGTAGCCGGTGGCGAGCCCCAGCACCAGATTGACGTTGGCCTTGAGCCGGTGCCACGTCGAAGGCTCCGTCACCGTGCCGACGCCCGGATCGTAAAACACCATCTGCCGCGGCTTCGTCTTGTCGGTCTTGCGCAGGCAGCGATAGAGCTTCAGGACGTTGGAGATGTTCTCCGAGATCTCGTTGCCGGTGCCGTCACAGCAGATGACGAGGTTTTTCGGCTCGGTTTTGGGTTTGTGCTGGTCGTCGTGCTCCACGGTATGCCCCTCCCGGTGATGCTACCGGGGCGAGTATAGCGAAAATGGATGGCAGCGAGGAGACGAAGTCGGCATCGGCGGCATGGTGCCTCATTGCCCCATCATCTGTTGACATTAACCACCTGTTAACCATGTCGTCGCCTAATGAGGACGGTGGGGGTCACCATGTCGGCCCATATGACGCGACCGAAGTTGATGCCTTTTTCGGCCGATCCAGCCTTTGGTTCGCTTAACCGGCTGGCGGTTCGCGTCACGGCTGTCCTACGGAGCAAAGCCATGTTCGGGAAGGACGATCTAGTGGACAATCTCAGTCGCGATCTCGATCGTGCGCGCCTGCGCCGCGATGCACTCGCATCCGAAGCCACGACTCTCACGGCTCAGATCGCCGAAATCGAAGCCCGCCTTTCGGAAGAGAAGACCAGGCGGGAGCGTGATCGCGTCTTGGCCGAGATCGAAGCGATAAGAACGCGAATCAAACAAGCCGCCGGCGCGTTCGCACCGGTCGTCGACGGTCTCTCCAGGGCGATCGAGTCGGCCTCGGCCGTTGTGCCCGAGGCTCGCGAGCTCAACAGTTTCATCGTGTCGGTGGCGACCGAAATCGACAGCGTGCTCGATCCCCTGATGCGCGAACTGGATCAGCGCGCGGATGCGGTGCGGGCAGGGCAGGCCGTGCTGGACCTCCCGCGTTCGGCCAATGAAGCACCGCCCATCGAGCCGCCAAAAGACGGCAACGATCGCCTGCTTCGCTTCCCGGCATGGCTGTCTCGCGACAAGGAGCCGGAAAAAAGGGAAACGGCGGAGACCCCGCGCAGCACGGCAGCGTGAACGATCGGCGCGCTGCGCAGATCGGAAGCTCGCCTGCGGCTATCCTTCGAGACGCCCGCCTACGGCGGGCCCTCAGGATGAGGGCGGAGTGCGCGGCGAGATATCAGAGCCTCATATCACAGTGGTTCGGCACAGCCGGGGCCACAAACTCGTCATGCCCGGGCTTGTCCCGGGCATCCACGTTCTTCGTGCCGTGGGAAAGGCGTGGATGGCCGGGACAAGCCCGGCCATGACGCTGTGGGGCATCGCACGCGAGCTCACTAAGACCAAATGCGATCGCCCCGCGCTTCCCCCGCGCCCGCTCAATTAGCGGAGCGGCGCAGGAAGGCCGGGATGTCGAGAAGGTCTTCGTCGGCTATATTGCGCGGAGCGGTGCGTCCGTAGGGATCGAGCGGCTGAGGCGCCGCGCGGCGCGCATATTCCGGATCGGGCCTTGCCGGTTGCACTGCGGGTCGGCCGGCCGCCGGGCGGAGCGGCGGGCTTTCCACGTGCGGAAGCGGCGCACTGCGCTGCTCGATGCGATCGGCGATGCGGCGGCTGTCGTCGCGCAGCCTGCCGGCGAGCTGCGTGAGTGCGGTTTCCACCGGCGCCGCCAGCTGCGCCGGGTCGACATTGTCGATCCCGGTCGCCACCACCGAGACGCGGACGATGCCTTCGAGGCTTTCGTCGAACGAGGCGCCGACGATGATGTTGGCGTCCGGGTCGGCCTCGTCGCGAATCCGCGTCGCGGCTTCGTCGACCTCGTACAGCATGAGATCCTTGCCGCCGGTGATGGAGATGATGAGGCCGCTGGCGCGCTTGATCGAGGGGTTCTCGATCAACGGATTGGAAATGGCGGCCACGGCGGCGGCGAGCACGCGCTTCTCGCCGGACGCCTCGCCCCGTCCCATCATGGCCTTGCCCTTCTCCCGCATCACGGAGAGAACGTCGGCAAAATCGAGATTGATCAGGCCTTCCTTGACGATGAGGTCGCTGATGCAGGCCACGCCCGAATAGAGCACCTGGTCGGCAAGGGCAAAGGCATCGGCGAATGTGGTCTTGGCGCTGGCCACCCGGAACAGGTTCTGGTTCGGGATGATCAGCAGGGTGTCGACCGTCTTCAGCAGCTCCTCGATGCCGGCTTCGGCAAAGCGCATGCGGCGCTGGCCCTCGAAGTAGAATGGCTTGGTGACGACGCCGATCGTGAGGATGCCGAGTTCGCGCGCGGTCCTGGCGATGATGGGGGCGGCCCCGGTGCCGGTGCCGCCGCCCATGCCGGCGGTCACGAACACCATGTGCGCGCCGGTCAACTGATCGCGGATCGTATCGATGACCTCCTCGGCTGCGGCGCGTCCCAATTCGGGCTGAGAGCCGGCGCCGAGGCCTGCGGTGACCTGGGTGCCCAGCTGGATCAGGCGCGGCGCCTTCGACATGGCAAGCGCCTGAGCGTCGGTATTGGCGACGACGAAGTCGACCCCCTGCAGCCCGGATGTGATCATGTTGTTGACGGCATTGCCGCCGGCGCCGCCGACCCCGAATACGACAATGCGCGCCTTCATCTCGTGAATATCGGTCATGCCAGTCATTCTGTCCTCGCGATTGCTCCGGCAGGCCGGGATGGAGAAGGGTTCGAGTGCTATCTGCGAGCCGCGCGGTCTGCGCCCACGATGGCCGCGGCCAGATGTCCCAATCGACGCGCGGCTTGTCCCGCGGTCGCGCCGCCAGCCTGGCGACCGGTCCGTAAGTCCGCCACTTCGTCTTCCAGTCGTGCCGCCCACGCATTGGCTGCCGCCGTCTCGGCGGCCGCCTGCAGCAACTCGACGGCCAGGCGATCGGCGCGCTCGCGCTCACGCTCGAAAACTAACCTGGCGCCGGCTGCGAGGGCTTCGAGCCGCGCGATCTCCGCCTTGAATGCCTCGATCTTGAAGGCCTCGATCTTGAAGGCCTCGACCTTGAAGGCCTCGATCTCAGCCATGGGGGCAGCGATGGGGGCTGCCTTGCGGCCAATTCGCGGGCGGGGCGTGTAGCGGAGCTCGGCGAGATCGACGCTCACCAGGGCCTTGCCGTCCTCCGACCGCGAGCGCGGCAAACGGCGACGTCTCGCCAGGGCACGCGCGGCCTCGCGCGAGATATTGAGGCGGGCACTGAGATCGGCATACGTCAACAACGCAACGCACATTGGCGCTTCTCCTGGAGCGAACCGGGAAGGCATTTCGAGCTAATGATGGCTGGACGATTACCGCAGGCTAGGCTGCGTTGGTTAACGGACGGTTAACGCGCGTGGGGCGTTGTTTAGGGTGCCGTCACAGCAGATGACGAGGTTTCGCGGCTCGGATTGGGGTTCGTGCTCACGGAAGGCCCCTCCCGGTGAGGCTAGGGGGCGAGCAGAGCGGAAAGTGGAGCAGATGACATGGTTCAAGTAGCCCTGGAACTCATGTGCGAGTCGGTCACGCTGGAATCGGATGGTCGGGCACCGCTAATAAAATTTCATGCTCGTCGAACCACTCGTTTCTAAGCATCTGCATTTTCACCGCCTCGGGAGCGGAAGTGTAGAGCACCAACGCAAGGCTCTTCTTGGCTCTACTGCAGGTGACATAAAATAGGCGACGCGTCCTGCTAACCGAGTTGTCGCGGCCCTCAGATTCATTTGACAAATCGCTCGCTGAAAGTTCTTTGGCGCCGAAGAACTTTTCATATCCGAACATGAAGCCGCGCGCCTCGGTATCGTCCATCAACACCATAACGCGATCGAACTCTAGCCCCTTAACCCCCTGGTGTGTGCCGAACTCGGCCGTATTCGAGATGTACTGAGCATATGGCGCGATTTCCGAAAATGATGCGAGCAGAAATTTCTCAATTGCCGCGTCTGCCTCATCTAAAGGATCACGAGACTCGTCGTCAGAGCTAGATTGGGCTTCATCGTCCGATCGGTGAATGGCAAATGGCTTCAAAGCTTCTGGGAGATCAAAGAGATGTTGCTCGGCGACATAAGCCAGGACTTCGCCGCAGGTAGGTGTCCCCTGCTGCCACAGTTTCAATAGGCCCTCAGCTGCGATCTTGGCATTGCGCAATTGATTGCGCTGGTCGGTCGCATTCTTGAGTCTTTCAGCGCTCAGCAGTGGCGAGGACTCACGCACAATTCTTGCGGTAGCAAATTTGTCATTGTTCTGGAGAGCGGAGACGAGAGGCAGGACGTTGGCCGTAAACAAACGTGTGACCGGCAAAGACCCGTCAAGAAGTCCTGTTCTGAAGGTGTCAACCCTCGTTGAGCCGGATATCGAAAGCCTTTTGTGCTTGTTCGATCGCTTGCAGCGCTTTTATATCCCTCGTGTCCGGGTTGTCGTAAGGGTCCAAGTGGCGGCTGTAGTACCCCCGGAGTTGCTCGGAGAGCTTCCGCGCATTGGCGGTGTCAGTAACGGCGCCGGCCTCATCTTCGTCGAATGCGACTTCAGC
The DNA here is from genome assembly GCF_052075965.1 of Bradyrhizobium sp. 482_C4_N1_8. NCBI lineage: Bacteria > Pseudomonadati > Pseudomonadota > Alphaproteobacteria > Hyphomicrobiales > Nitrobacteraceae > Bradyrhizobium > Bradyrhizobium sp. 482_C4_N1_8. The sequence goes on from NZ_CP197231.1 coordinate 729,782, forward strand.
TTCTTGCCCGAAGCCGCGTTGCGCACTGATCTCACTAATTTTGATGAGACCCCTAAAGGGGTCTTCCTCTAGTGCAACGGCATCAGGCGGCAGATCTTGCGGTTTCGCCGTACCATGTTCCGGCTCTTGACGTTTTGTGGGATCGAGGACGTATGCTCTGATGACGAATAGCCGTGCAAGGCGGCGGCGGAGAAAATCAACAAGGTCATCCGGCCAAAGTGAGACGACGATGGTCTCGCTCGCCTTATCCGCCTCGCTGATAGTTTCACCCTTTTTTGCGTTCTCCGCATCTGCACGAGCGGAGAGATACTCGCGCTGTAATTCTGTCATGTCCTTGGGTTCAAAGCGTAGCCGCACGCCGAGCTGACCGCCCTCCCAATCCAACGTGGGCAAGATCTTTTGGACATAGTGGACTTCGTCACTCTCAACGTGGAGCCAGACGTCGAGTGTTGGAAGAAAGTCGTCCCAGTCGGGTTCAGGGAGTGTCTCGTCGGCAGCGGCGGCCTTTTCCCAACTCGCGCCCATCGCCACGAGTGAGGGCCAGTGAGAGACGGTGAAGTCGTTTAGTGTGAAGCTACTTCGTTCATGAGCTACGAGGAAATATCGTAGTGCGACCATGGCGGAAGTTTTGCCACTGTTGTTCGCGCCGACGAAGACTGTCTTGTCTCGTGCAAAACTCACCCGAGTAGAACGAAGCTTGCGAAAGTTAGCAATTTCAACTGAATCAATATGCATCGGTTATCCTCTGACCGACACAAACAGATTCACATTGAACCTGCAACTAAGGGCTGTACGATCTTGTGTACTCCCTTTTGCTGATGTCACTCCAAATTCGCTACTGGCCTACCGGCAACAACAAAAACGGCCGGATCTTTCGATCCGGCCGCGACGCAAAACTCTACTGGCTAAGACTACGCCGCGCGACGCAACTTAGCCCCCGCCCGATTTCAAAATTGGATTAGCTGGCCTTCTTCGCCGGCGCGGCCGTCGGGCCGACCTTCTTCTGGATGGCGCGCTTCAGCTCGAGGGCGCGCGGCGACAGGACGTCGGCCTTGGCCTTGAGCAGGAAGGGGTCGAGGCCGCCATTGTGGTCGACGCTCTTGACCGCGTTGGTGGAGACGCGCAGGCGCACGTTGCGGCCGAGCGCTTCGCTGATGAACGTCACGTTGACGAGGTTCGGCAGGAAGCGGCGCTTGGTCTTGATGTTGGAGTGGCTGACCTTGTGGCCGACGAGGGGGCCCTTGGCCGTCAGTTCGCAGCGGCGAGACATGGTAGAAATCCTCTTCTGTCCCCCAAACGATTTGCGGCCGCCATTCTGGGCGCCACGGGGGCTAATTCTGTGTCCTTGTAGGGAGCGGGCGGACGTATAGGGGGGAAGGGACGGGACGTCAAGGTTTTGGGCGGGGATTCATGCTCCGCGGCATCCCCCACAACAGGTGTCATCGCCCGGCTTGACCGGGCGATCCAGTACGCCGAGGCGGTGCGGCTGGAGCCGAGGGGCTACGGCGTACTGGATGCCCCGGTCAAGCCGGGGCATGACGGCGGAATGGGCGGGGCGAGGTGCGCGTCCCTGACACACCCCCGATCACCAAAACGGCAATGATTGAAGTGCCTTACCATCACATAAAGGGCGTATTCGCACCCGAAGTATCAAATGGAGTTCCGCAAGCCTCCGCGCCCGGACACATTGTTTGCCGCGGTTTTTGGCTTAAGTAACAACCGTTCGCGCCCCGATTGGATTGTTTCGTGCTCGCATCCCCCCGACTTTGGCTCCAAGGCTTGGTCAGTCACGGCTCAGCCAGTCCGCGCTCTGCCGGCCGGCTGGCCTTCGCAGCCCTTTGCGGGCTCGTCGTGGCCTGGGGCGCGGAGCCCGTGGCGGCACAGGGCAAGCTCGAGGCGCAGTATGAGGCGACGCTGGCGGGCATTCCCGTCGGCAAGGGCGCCTGGAACATCGACATCGGCGACGACGTGTTCGCGGCCGCGGCAAGCGGCGGCACCACGGGGCTGCTGAAATCCTTCGCGGGCGGGTCCGGCACCGGCGCCTCGCAAGGTAGGGTGGTGAACGGCGCGCTGGTCGCGACCGGCTACCAGGCCTCCACCACCACCTCGAAGAAGACCGAAGAGATCCGCATCACGCTCGACAAGGGCAATGTGAAGGAGTTCGGCATCGTGCCGGAGCCGCCTGTCGATGCCGACCGCATCGTCGTCACCGATGCGCATCGCCGCGGCGTCTGGGACCCGATGACGGCCTCGCTGCTGCGCGTGCCCGGCACCGGCGACCCTGTTACGCCCGACGCCTGCCACAACGCCGCGCCGGTGTTCGACGGCCGCATGCGCTACGAGCTGAAACTCGATTTCAAGCGCATGGAGAGCGTGAAGGCGGAGAAGGGCTACAGGGGCCCGGTCGTGGTCTGCGCGCTCTATTTCGTGCCCGTGGCGGGCTACATTCCCGACCGTCCCGTGATCAAATACCTCGCCGCCCAGCGCAACATCGAGATCGCCTTCGCCCCCGTCGCGGGCACGCGCATCCTGGTCCCGTTCTGGCTGAAAGTGCCGACGCCGCTCGGCCCGGCCATGCTGGAAGCCACCAGCTTCATCACCTCAGCCCAGCCGCCAAAGGTCGCCAAGACGCAGTAGGGCTTTAGCTGCGCATTCCCCCTTAGAGACCGTCACCCTGAGGTGGCCGCTTCTTCAGCGGCCCTCGAAGGGCGACAGCCCGGCTGTTCCCGCAGGGAATATCCGTGCGTGCCGCCGCATCCGGGCCGTCCATCCTTCGAGGCTCCCGGCGCGATGCTGCGCAACGCGCCACTCGCACCTCAGGATGACGGAAAGACCGCGTCGCGCGCCGGAATGACGGGGAGGCAATTTGGCTGGAAAGAAATGTAATCCTTTCAATGGCATTTCTACTGTGCATGGGGTTGTTTTCGCGAAAATGAGTTTGGGGGTCGTGATCCCGGGAATCCATTTGACTCCTGCCCGATTCTGATTCGACTCCGCGCCGTCCCCAATTTTAAGGAACCGGTCATCGAAACGCCGCTTGTGCGGCAGGGCAAAACTCCATCTAGTGCACAACCAATAAGAGTCCCGCGACATGTGGCGTGAACGGAACAGGCTTCAGCGGGAGTCAGCGATTCGGCCGCGATTCGTTCTAGAGTCGTTCCGAAGCTTAAGGCCAACGGGAAAAGCGTCGCAAAGTGAGACAGTTGCGCGAGGTTTGGGGAGTGCGCTCCCACACGCTCGGTGTCATCGCCCGGCTTGACCGGGCGATCCAGTACGCCGAGGCCGTTGTGGTTGAGCGGACAGGCCGCGGCGTACTGGATGCCCCGGTCCCGGCTCCGCCAAGGCTACGCCGGGGCTCAGGGGGGTGCTCGGCCCGCCGAAGCCTTGGCGAAGGCGGCAGGCCGGGGCATGACAGCGGAATGCTTGGCTGCAGCGTAGCGTTCGGAGACATGGCCGACACCTCCCAGCCCTCAACACACCCCAAAGCAGCACTGACATTCGCCCAAATCGCCACTACCTAATCCCCAGACATGGCCTTCTCCTCCTCCCTCTTCGCCTCCGAGCGCGCACCCGGCGCGGGCGTCACTGCGGTGCTCGGGCCGACCAACACCGGCAAGACCCATCTCGCCATCGAGCGGATGCTCGCGCATCCCTCTGGGCTGATCGGGCTGCCGCTGCGGCTGCTCGCGCGCGAGGTCTATAACAAGATCGCCGCACGGGTCGGCAGCGAGGCCGTCGCGCTTGTGACCGGCGAAGAGAAGATCAAGCCGAAGAACCCGCGCTATTGGGTGTCGACCGTCGAGGCGATGCCGCGCGATCTCGACGTCTCCTTCCTCGCCGTCGACGAGGTCCAGATCGCTTCCGATCTCGAACGCGGCCACGTCTTCACCGACCGCATCCTCAACCGCCGCGGCCGCGACGAGACGCTGCTGTTGGGCGCGGCCACGATGCGCCCGATCATCGAGCGGCTGCTGCCGGGCGTGTCCATGATCACGCGGCCGCGCCTGTCGCAGCTCGAATTCGCCGGCGACCGCAAGATCACGCGCCAGCCGCGCCGCACCGCCATCGTCGCCTTCTCGGCCGACGAGGTCTACGCCATCGCCGAGCTGATCCGCCGCCAGCATGGCGGCGCGGCCGTGGTGCTGGGATCGCTCTCGCCCCGCACGCGCAATGCGCAGGTGGAGATGTTCCAGAACGGCGACGTCGACTATCTCGTCGCCACCGACGCCGTCGGCATGGGCCTCAATCTCGACGTCGACCACGTCGCCTTCGCCTCCGACCGCAAGTTCGACGGCTACCAGTTCCGCCGCCTGACGCCGGCCGAATTCGCGCAGATCGCAGGCCGCGCGGGCCGCGCCACGCGCAACGGTACTTTCGGGACGACGGGCCGCTGCGGGCCGTTCGAGCCCGAGCTCGTCAACGCGCTGCAGAACCACACCTTCGACAACGTGAAGATGCTGCAATGGCGCAATTCGAAGCTGGATTTCGCCTCCCTCGGCGCGCTCCAGGTGTCCCTGAACCAGTCGCCCGGCCATGAGGCGCTGACGCGCGCGCCGATCGCCGAGGACATGCGCGTGCTCGACCACGCCGCCCGCGACGTCGAGGTGCGCGATATCGCGCATGGCAAGGCGGCCGTGGAACGGCTGTGGGAGGCCTGCCAGGTCCCCGATTACCGAAAACTGTCGCCGGCCGCCCATGCCGAGCTCGTGACCACGCTGTACGGCTTCCTGATGCAGAAGGGCTGCATCCCCGATTCCTGGTTCGCGGCCCAGGTCGACCAGGCCGACCGCATCGACGGCGACATCGACACGCTGTCGGCCCGGATCGCCCAGATCCGCACCTGGACCTTCGTCGCCAACCGCCCGGACTGGCTGAAAGACCCCGAACGCTGGCAGGGGATCGCCCGCGAGGTCGAAAATAAATTATCGGATGCGCTCCATGAACGCTTGACTGAGCGTTTCGTTGATCGCCGGACCAGTGTATTGATGCGCCGCCTGCGGGAGAACACGAGCTTGAATACTGAAATCGGCAAGACCGGCGAAGTCATCGTCGAAGGCCATGTCATCGGCCGCCTCGATGGCTTCACCTTTGCACCGGATGCGGCGGAAGCAGGCTCCGATGCGAAAGCCTTGCAGGCTGCAGCGCAAGCGGTGCTCGCCGGCGAGATCAACGCGCGCGCCGAAAAACTGGGCAATGCGCCGGACGATCAGTTCGTGCTGACCTCGGAAGGCACCATCCGCTGGACCGGCGATGCCGTGGCGCGCCTGTCTGCCGCGGAGGAGGCGCTGCATCCGCGCATCCGCATCATCTCCGACGAGCGCCTCACCGGTGCGCCGCGTGAGAAGGTGCAGGCCCGGCTCGAGCTCTGGCTCAAGACCCATATCGAAAAGCTGCTTGGGCCGATGTTCGAGCTGTCGAAGGCCGAGGACGTCACCGGCATTGCCCGCGGCATCGCCTATCAGCTGGTCGAGGCGCTCGGCGTGCTCGAGCGTCCCAAGATCGCCAACGAGCTGAAGGACCTCGACCAGCCCTCGCGCGCCGTGTTGCGCAAATACGGCGTCCGTTTCGGTGCTTATCATATCTATTTCCCCGGCCTGCTCAAGCCCGCCGGCCGTGCGCTGGCCGCACTGCTGTGGGCGCTGAAGCAGGACAATGTCGATCTGTCGTCGCTGTCCGGCGCGCAGCATCTGGCATCTTCGGGCCGCACCTCGTTCCCGGTCGACAAGCAGCTGCCGCGCGATGCCTATCGCGTGCTCGGCTACAAGCAGGCCGGTGAGCGAGCGGTGCGCGTCGACATTCTGGAGCGCCTTGCCGATCTGATCCGGCCGGCGCTGGCCTGGCGCGAGAACTCGCCCGGCGAAAAGCCTGCCGGCGCGTTCGACGGCCGCAGCTTTGTGGTGACGCAGGCGATGACCTCGCTCACCGGCTCGGCCGGCGAGGATTTCGCCTCGGTGCTGCGCGCGCTCGGCTATCGCATGGAGAAGCGTGCGCCGCTGCCGCCGAAGCCGGTGGCTGCTGCCGTGGAGACGCCGGCGGCCGAAGCAAGCGCAGAGGCTCCGACTGAACCGACGGCGACCGATGATGCCACCGCAAGCGCGGACACCGCAATCGAAGCCGCCGCCGAGCCCGTCACCGTCGAAGACGCGCCCGGCATGGAGCAGCACGACGAGCCCGCACACGAAGAGCCGGCGCTCGAAGCATCGCCTGATGCCCCCGTCACGCCCGAGGATGCCCCCGGCATCGCGCCGCCGGCGGAAGAGGCTGCTGCGCCCAGCGAGGCGGTGGAAGCCGCTCCCGCCGAGGCCGCTGCAACGGAAGCCGCTGCATCCGCCGATGCCGCCGCGCCGGTCGAGGCTGCCGCTGTGCCTGCCGAGCCCGAGCTCGTCGAGGTCTGGCGTCCCGGCGGCCGCCACGACGATCGCAAGCCCCGCCACGAGCGTCATCGCCACCAGCGTCACCACAATCAGCGCCCGCAGCAGGCCGGTGCTGAAGCTGGCGCCGCCCCCGCCGAAGGCGCGGCCGCGCAGTCAGCCGACGGCGAGAAGCGCAATGAGCGCCATCGTCACGGCGGTCATCGCAGAGATGGGGCAAAGGATTTCCGCAAGCCGCGCGAAGGTGGCGCCGAAGGTGCACCGCGCCAAGAGGGGCGCGACGACAAGAACCGCCGCTTCGAGGGCAAGGATCGCGACAACAAGGATCGCGATCGCAACAAGGGCAAGTTCGGCGGCGATCGCGACAAGGGCCGCGACAATCGCGGTCGTGACCGCGACAAGGGCCGCGACCGTCAGGGCGGGCCGTCGCTGCGCCCCTACGCCTCGAGCGCGAACCCGCGCGAGCGCGATCGTCCGGCCGATCCGAACTCGCCCTTCGCAAAGCTTGCTGCGCTGAAAGAGCAGCTGTCCGGTCGCAAGGAGTGATCCCACGACCGAGCGGCAGCGTCTCGACAAATGGCTGTGGCACGCGCGGGTGGTGAAGGCGCGCACCTCCGCGGCCGAGCTCGTTGAGTCCGGCCACGTTCGCATCAACGGCACACGCGAGAAGTCGCCGGGCCATGCGATCAAGATCGGCGACGTGATCACCATCGCGCTCGATCGCACTGTGCGCGTGCTGAAAGTAACCGCTTTCAACGAGCGCCGCGGCGATGCCGCCTCGGCCCGCGTGCTCTACGAGGAGCTGAGCGAAGGCAATCAAAGTTCTCGGCGCAATTAATTGCGCTCTGAATTCATTTCTTGGTCGATCAAACGCGTAAAGCCGTCATGATCGGCCGTTCCCGACCTTGCGGCGCCGGGCCATCCGCGCTACGCAAGCCGCGACTTTTAAAAGAGCTTTTCGGAGCGTTGGATGACTTACGTCGTCACTGAAGCCTGCATCAAGTGCAAGTATACCGACTGCGTCGAGGTCTGCCCGGTCGACTGTTTCTACGAGGGCGAGAACATGCTCGTCATCCATCCTGACGAGTGCATCGACTGCGGCGTGTGCGAGCCGGAATGCCCCGCTGACGCGATCAAGCCGGACACGGAACCGGGCCTCGAAAAGTGGCTCCAGGTCAACGCCGACTACGCCAAAAGCTGGCCGAACATCACCCAGAAGAAAGAATCACCCCCCGACGCGAAGGAATTCGACGGCCAGGAAGGAAAGTTCGAGAAATATTTTTCTCCGAACCCGGGCTCGGGAGACTAATTCTCGCCCAAACTTAACCCTAATACCTTCGTCAGCGCCGAAAACCAGCCCTCAAGACCCCTAAATCATTGATTTTTGCGGGAAATGTGCTATATTGAGCACATTAAGCTGAACCCCCGTCAGCCCAGTTGGCCCCGTTGGGTTCCCGTGAAACCAAATGTCGAACAGGGGCGTGGCAGTTTCCGCGCGCAGGCTGTGTCACAGAAAACGCGTAAAAAGAGTACCTCAGCGAGGGCTTCCCATAAGGAGGCCAAAAAAGTCGCCGCGGCCAGCCGTAGCGCATCCAAGGGTCGGACCGCGACTAAGGCACCGGCTGCAAAGTCCTCGAAGAACAAAAGAAGCGCAATGCCTCACAAGACTGCCAAACCGGCCGCGAAAGCGACCGTTGCCAAGCCTGCTGCTGCCAAGGCTTCCGCTGCCAAGCCCGTTGCTCCGAAGGCTCCTGTTGCTGCCGCCCCTGCCAAAGCCCCCGTTGCTGCTGCGAAGCCGGCCGTGAAGGCTGCTGCACCCGCGCCGAAGGTCGAGGAAAAGAAGGTCGTGACCCAGCGCCAGGGCTTCAAGGCCAACGAATTCGTCGTCTATCCCGCTCACGGCGTTGGCCAGATCCTGGCCATCGAGGAGCAGGAGATCGCCGGTGCGAAGCTCGAGCTGTTCGTCATCAATTTCATCAAGGACAAGATGACGCTGCGCGTGCCGACCGCCAAGGTCGCGAACGTCGGCATGCGCAAGCTGTCCGACCCCGCGCTGGTGAAGAAGGCGCTGGAGACGCTGAAGGGCCGCGCCCGCGTCAAGCGCACCATGTGGTCGCGCCGCGCCCAGGAATACGAAGCAAAGATCAATTCGGGCGACATCGTCGCGATCGCGGAAGTCGTGCGCGACCTCTACCGTTCCGAGTCGCAGCCCGAGCAGTCGTACTCTGAACGCCAGCTCTATGAAGCGGCGCTCGATCGTCTCTCCCGCGAGATCGCGGTTGTGCAGCACTCGACCGAGACCGAAGCGGTCAAGGAGATCGAGGCCCAGCTCGCCAAGAGCCCGCGCCGCACCAACGCCAAGGCGGAAGCCGCCGACGGCGAGGGCGAGGCGGATGCCGACGGCGATACCGATGGCGACGACACCGCCGTCGCCGACGAGGCCGCGTAAGCGTCTCGCAGCGTCGATTGCAAGCAATCAAAAGCCCGGCCGGTTGGCCGGGCTTTTTTGTTTTGAGCGGATCAGGCTTTGTGACGGTGCAATCCATGCGTTCGCACGGCCACGGGTGTTCAGGCCCCGTGTTGAGGGCATCGCGTCGAGGGAGAGTGTGACGAACTTGACCCGAGTCACTTCCTGATCAGCGGAATCTGCAAATTGGTCGGCCGGTTCTGCTCGGTGTCAAAGCCACGGCCGTCGATGTTGCGGGCGCCCCAGAACAGGAGGTCGCCCCTGAGATAGACGAGATCATATTCCATGAAGTTCGTGGCCTCGGCGAGACCGAAGGGAGCGAAGGTCTTGCCGAAGATGCTCTGGGGCGCGCCAACGTCCCACGGTGCATATCCGACCGCGGCGACCTTGTTGAGCACATCGGCAAATCCCTGTGCCAGCGGCGTAACCTCGTAGGTCTCGTCGGCAACGAAGTCGACCTTCTGCGCGCCCGGAGCGATGGGATGCGCACCCCTCCACAGCATATGGCCGCCAATCCTGATCCGCGCGAGCGGCACGGCGCTGTAGGGATCGGCCGAGTTGACGATCTCGAGCTCGAAACGGTCGGAGGGGAGATATTTGAAGGCCCGCTTGAGATAGAACGGCTTGAGCGTGCCATCGGCGTTCTTCGCCGCGCTCGGGCGCACCTCCGGTGCGATGCTTTCCCAGTCGCCGAGCAACGCCTGCTTCAATCCTGTCACATCCAGTTCCATGTTGTTTGCCTTTGCCTGCGTGTTGGAGGATTGCGCAGCCACTTCGCCAGATCCCGCCAGCGTGAGGATCAGCAGAGACGTTTGAATGCTCTTGAGCATGTGAAGCTCGCTCCCGTGCGCCTCTGCCTGCCAGGCAGACTTCGTTCACGCCGGCTATACGGGCAGCTGGCCGCTTGGAAAAAGACTTTGTAAGCTGGCCCCATGCCTGCGAGATATGGGAGATCGCGATGGAGCTTCGGCATCTCCGCTATTTCGTCGCCGTTGCCGATGCGGGCAGTTTGACTGTTGCGGCCGAGCAGAAGCTGCACACGTCGCAACCGTCGCTCAGCCGGCAAATCCGGGATCTCGAACGGGAGGTCGGCGTTCCCTTGATGAACCGCAGCGCCCAAGGCATCGCGCTGACGGCGGCCGGCAAGGCCTTTCTCGAGCACGCCAGAATGGCGCTGCTTCAGGCGGAGGCTGCCAAGGAAGCGGCGCTCCGTGCCGCGCAGCCCCCGCAGCCCGCTTTCTCGTTGGGCTTTCTGTCGGGCGCCGAAATCGACCTGCTGCCCGAGGTGGATCGCATTCTGCGCGACGCATTTCCCGGCATCGATATCCGCCTGTCGAGCGATTATTCGCCCTCGCTTGCCAAGGCCCTGATGCGGCGAAAGCTCGATGCTGCCTTCATCCGGTCGGAAGAGCACATGGAAGATCTGGTCTGCCGGCGCGTGCGCACCGATCCGCTGGTCTTCGTCTTTCCGAGCGACCATCGGCTGGCATCGCAAGCCGCGGTGGCGCCCGAGGAGATCAGGGACGAGACCTTCTACCTACCGTCCAAATCCGCTCCCGCGGTTCGCCGTATCGTTCTGGATTATTTCAGCCGGACCGGAATCGACCTCAAGCCCGATCGCGAAGTGCACAACGTCGTCCACGCGATCTCGATGATTGCGTCGACGCGCGGCGTCATGATGCTGCCGGCCTACACGAAGCGATATTTGCCGGAGACCATCACCACCCGGCCGGTGCGGGGAGAAGCACCCAAGCTTGATCTCGTTGTCGCCTATCACAAGGCGAATCAATCCCCGATCCTGAAGTTGCTTCTCTCCGAGGTCGGCAAGCTCGCGACGGCGTCGTCCTAGGCTCACTTCACCGGCCGCTTCTCGAGCTTTCTTGCCAGCGTGCGCCGGTGCATGCCCAATCGTCTCGCCGCTTCCGAGATGTTGAAATCGGTCTCGATCAGCGTCTGGTGGATGCGCTCCCATTCCAGCGTCTTGATCGAGGTCGGCCGTGCATCGAGGGCGACTTCGGCGTTGCCTTCGGCCTTGTTGAAGGCGGCTTCGATATCGTCGGTGTTCGACGGCTTTGCCAGGTAGTGGCAGGCGCCGAGCTTGATCGCCTCGACGGCGGTGGAGATGCTGGCAAAGCCGGTCAGCACCACGATCAGCATCTCCGGATCGTGCGTGTGCAGCAGCTCGACGCAGGCGAGGCCCGAGGCGCCGCCGAGCTTGAGATCGACCACCGCGTGTCCAAAGGATCGCTCCTCCAGCACCTTCCGCACCTCTTCGATCGAAGCTGCGAGGACGACGTCGTAGCCGCGGCGCTCGAACGAGCGTTTCAGCGTGCGCGCGAAGCCGGCATCGTCCTCGACGACGATGAGCGAACGGTCAGGCGTCAAAAGTTCCTCCGATCGCGAGCGTTGCGAGCGGCAGCGTCAGGCGGACGGTGGCGCCACGCTTCCTGTGGTTCTCGGCGGTCACGCTGCCGCCGAGCTTGCGCACGACGTTCACCACCAGGAACAGGCCGAGCCCGCCGCCGGCGCGGCCCTTGCTCGAGTGATAGGGTTTTCCCAGCTGCGCCAGCATCTCCGGCGCAAAGCCCGGGCCGCGATCGCTGATCGACAGCACGAGATTGTCGCCCTCGCGCTCGGCCAGCAGCTCCACCCATTCGCGCGAGACCTCATAGGCATTGTCGAGCACGTTGAAGATCACTTGCTTCAGCGCGATGTCGGAGACGATCGCGACGTCCTCGCCGAACGTGTTGACGAAATAGAGCGTGCGGGCCGAGCGTGCGTCGCGCCACTCGTTCACCAGCGCGGTGACGAAGGCCGTCACCGTCGTCGGCGAGGAGCCTTCGCCGCGCGCTTCGCCCGCCGACACCAGGATGCCCGTCACGATGGTCTTGCAGCGTTGCAGAGAGGTTTCCATCTCCGCGAGATCCTCGGCAAGTTCCTGATCGGCGGCGAGATCGGGCATGCGGCGCCAGTCGCTGAGGATGACCGACAGCGAGGCGAGCGGCGTGCCGAGCTCATGCGCAGCGCCGGAGGCGAGCAGGCCCATGCGGACGATGTGGTCCTGCTCGGCCGCATGCTGGCGCAATGCCGCCAGATGCGCATCGCGCTCGCGCAAATTCCTGTTGATCCGGGTGACGAACACGACCAGCAGCACGGCGTTGAGGACGAAGCCCAGCAGCATGCCTGTCACGGTGAGACTGTAGGCCTCGCTGATCGGGTTCGGCGGCAGGTCGAGCGGCCGGTAGGCCATGGTCAGCCAGATGAAACTCGCGCAGGTCAGTGCGACCAGCGACCAGGTCGAGCGGGCATTAAGCAGCACCGCGCCCAGCGTCACCTGGAGCAGGAACAGCGAGGTGAAGGGATTGGTGGCGCCGCCGCTGAGGTAGAGCTGAGCGGTCAGCGCGGCGACATCGAGCATCAAGGCGACCAGCAGCTCGTTGTTGGTGATCGCGGCGCGATGGCGCACCCAGACGAGGCTGGAGACGTTGAGCAGCAGCAGCGCGCCGATCACCGCGCCCATCCGTTCCAATGGCAGGGGAATACCCAGGCCGAAATGCACGCCGCCGATGGTCACGATCTGCCCGACCACCGCGGTCCAGCGCAGCTGGATCAGCAGCGCCATGTTCTTGCGGTTGGTCTCGTCGTCGGTCGGCGCAACGCCGATCAGCTCGCTGCGCGCGTCCGCCTGCGATTGCAGCGTGACGGCGTCATGCGTCATTCCGTCGTCAGGTAGATTCGACGATCGTTCCAGCATCTGATCCCGTCCTGCGGGCGGTTGCATCGGAGCAGCCGGCCGGTTCGTGGACGAAGCGCTTGCGGCGGAACAGCCCGCCGCCGAATGTGACGAAAAGTTTACCCGCCAGCATGAAAGCCAGGGCAAACCACGTCAGCGCGTAGATCAGGTGGTTATTGGGAAAGCTGATCACGGTCAATCCGCCGATCGGGCCGCTGGTGGTTTGTGATCCGGCGTCAGCATCGACGAAAAAGGGTGCGACATGGTCGAGGCCGCGCGCTGCCGCAATCGCGGCGACATCCCGCGAGTACCAGCGGTTGTGCTGGGGGACGTTGTTCCGCAAGAACCCGCCTTTCGGCTCGGTCATGCGGAGCAGGCCCGTGATCTCGACCTGCCCGTCCCGATTGCCGCTCTGGCGCGTCGATGCGTCGCGCCGCTCGGACGGCACGAAGCCGCGATTGACCAAGACCAGCGTGCCGTCGCCGCGCTGAAGCGGCGTCACCACCCAATAGCCGGGGCCTTCCTCGGTGACCGCCTGAACCAGCGTCTCGCGGTCATGCAGGAAGAGGCCGGTGAGGCTGACGTGCCTGTATTCGTCGTTTGCGGTGGAGACGGTCGGCCAGGCCGCGGGCGACGGGATCGGTTGGGCCGGGGCATGGACGCGCTGCTCGACGCGGTCGATCAGCGCCAGCTTCCAGGCGCGTCGCTCGATCTGCCAGACGCCGAGTGCGATCAGAAGTGCAAAGGCCGCGAGCGAGAGGACCGTGAGCCACAGGCGCGGACGCGCAGCCTTGCGACGCGCGTCCTTATCCTTGCCTGTCACGGTCCAAGCCTTGCTCACTTCCAAGCCTTGCTCACTTCGAAGTCTCGCTCACTTCATTCCCGTCATCTGGTGCATCGGCATCATGTTGCTGTTGAGATGGTTCATCACCCACAGCGAGCCGGACAGCGCGATCACCACCATGACGATGGTGAAGATCAGCGCCATCATGCTCCAGCCGTTCTCGGACTTGGTGCTCATGTGCAGGAAGTAGATCATGTGCACGACGATCTGCACGACCGCGAAGGCCATGATGACCAGCGCGGTGATCTGCTTGCTCGGCAGCGCGCCGCTCATCACCAGCCAGAACGGGATCGCGGTGAGCACGACCGAGAGCACGAAGCCGAGCATATAGGTCGAGAACGTGCCGTGGGCGTGGTCGTCGCCGTGGTGATGGCCGTCCGCGTGGGCGGCGTGGGTATCGGTGTTCATCGCAGAACTCCCAGGAGATAGACGAAGGTGAAGACGCCGATCCAGACCACGTCCAGGAAGTGCCAGAACATCGACAGGCACATCAGGCGGCGGCGGTTGGCTTCGATCAGGCCGAACTTCCAGACCTGCACCATCAGGGTCACCAGCCAGATCAGGCCGCAGGAGACGTGCAGGCCGTGGGTGCCGACCAGCGTGAAGAAGGAGGACAGGAAGGCGCTGCGCTGCGGGGTCGCCCCTTCATGGATCATGTGGGCGAACTCGGAGAGCTCGATGCCGATGAAGGCGAGGCCGAACAGGCCGGTGATCGCCAGCCACATCTGGGTCTGGGCGATCTTGTTCTGCTGCATCGTCAGCATGGCAAAGCCATATGTGATCGACGACAGCAGCAGCATCGAGGTGTTCACCGCGACCAGCGGCAGCTCGAACAGGTCCTTCGGGGCGGGGCCGGCGGCGTAGTTGGCGCCGAGCACGCCGAAGGTGGCGAACAGCATCGCAAAGATGAGGCAGTCGCTCATCAGGTAGATCCAGAAGCCGAGCGGGGTGCTGTAGCCTTCCGGATGCGGGTGTTCGTCGGCGAGGTAGAACATCGGCTCGCCGGTCTGGGCGGGATTGACAGCGACAGTCATTTACTTGGCTCCGGCGAGCAGTTTGGTACGCGCGTCCTCGGTCCGGATGACGTCGTCAGCCGGAATGTCGAAGTCGCGGTGATAGTTGAAGGTGTGACCGATCCCGACGGCGAGCATCGCGATGAAGCTCACGGCCGCCAGCCACCAGATGTACCAGATCAGGCCGAATCCCATCGCGGTGGCGAGGCCGGCGAGGATGACACCGGTGCCGGTGCTGGAGGGCATGTGGATCGGCTTGAACCCGGTGAGCGGACGCTGGTAGCCGCGCTTCTTCATGTCCCACCACGCGTCATTGTCGTGAACGACGGGGGTGAAGGCGAAGTTGTAGTCCGGCGGGGGCGAGGAGGTCGCCCATTCCAGCGTGCGTGCATCCCAGGGATCGCCGGTGACGTCCTTGAGCTGCTCGCGCTTGAGGAAGGAGACCGCGAACTGCATCAGCATCGAGAGGATGCCGAGGAAGACGAGGCCGGCGCCGATCGCGGCGATGACGAACCAGATCTGCAAGGACGGATCGTCGAACACGCGCAGGCGGCGGGTCACGCCCATCAGGCCGAGCACATAGAGCGGCATGAAGGCCATGTAGAAGCCGGTGACCCAGAACCAGAACGACAGCTTGCCCCAGAACGGATCGAGCTTGAAGCCGAACGCCTTCGGGAACCAGTAGTTGATGCCGGCGAACGCGCCGAACACCACGCCGCCGATGATCACGTTGTGAAAGTGCGCGATCAGGAACAGGCTGTTGTGCAGGACGAAGTCGGCCGGTGGCACTGCGAGCAGCACGCCGGTCATGCCGCCGAGCACGAAGGTCAGCATGAAGGCGATCGTCCACAGCATCGGCAGCTCGAAGCGGATGCGGCCGCGATACATCGTGAACAACCAGTTGAACATCTTCGCGCCCGTCGGGATCGAGATGATCATCGTGGTGATGCCGAAGAACGAGTTGACGCTGGCGCCCGAGCCCATCGTGAAGAAGTGGTGCAGCCAGACCAGGTACGACAGGATGGTGATGACCACCGTGGCGTAAACCATCGAGGTGTAGCCGAACAGCCGCTTGCCGGAGAAGGTCGAGGTCACTTCCGAGAAGATGCCGAAGGCGGGGAGAACCAGAATGTAGACCTCGGGATGACCCCAGATCCAGATCAGGTTCACGTACATCATCGGGCTGCCGCCGAAATCGTTCGTGAAGAAGTTGGTGCCGACGTAGCGGTCAAGCGAGAGCAGCGCGAGCACGACGGTCAGGACGGGGAAGGAGGCGACGATCAGGATGTTGGTGCAGAGCGCGGTCCAGGTGAACACCGGCATCTTCATCATGGTCATGCCGGGACAGCGCAGCTTGACGATGGTGCAGATCAGGTTGATGCCGGATAAGGTCGTGCCGACGCCCGCGACCTGCAGCGCCCAGATATAATAGTCGACGCCGACGTCAGGACTGTAGCCGATGTTCGACAGCGGCGGATAGGCCAGCCAGCCGGTGCGGGCGAATTCGCCGATGAACAGCGAAGCCATCACCAGCACTGCGCCGCCGACCGTCATCCAGAAGCTGAAATTGTTCAGGAACGGGAACGACACGTCGCGCGCGCCGATCTGCAGCGGCACCACGTAGTTCATTAGGCCGGTGACCAGCGGCATCGCCACGAAGAAGATCATGATCACGCCATGGGCAGTGAAGACCTGGTCATAGTGATGGGCGGGGAGGAAGCCTTCGGAGCCGCCGAACGCGAGTGCTTGTTGTGCGCGCATCATCAGCGCGTCTGCGAAGCCGCGCAGCAGCATCACGATGCCGAGGATCATGTACATGATGCCGATGCGCTTGTGGTCCACGGTGGTGAACCACTCGCGCCACAGATAGCCCCAGAGGCGGAAATAGGTGATGCCGGCGAACAGTGCGCCGCCGCCGAGCGCGACCATCACGAAGGTGCCGACCAGGATCGGCTCGTGCAGCGGCAGCGAATCGAGGCCGAGACGGCCGAAGATGAGCTTGAGAAGATCAGGAGACATGCGAGCTCTCTTTAGGAGTCTGACTTCAGGAGTCTGACTTGGGACGTTGTCCGAGGAAGAAGGACGAGGACTTCAGCGGCGTGAAGATCGGCCGCTTCAGGCCGGCACCGAGCAGCGGCGCGGTGTCGGCGGGTGCCGTGATGGAGGCGGTGGTCCTGCCCTGGGGCGCATCCGGCGTGCAGGTGCCGGCGACGAAGGTCGGCTCGGGTCCGAGCGCGGTGCCGCGGCGTGCGTACTTGTCGTAGGCCAGCGGCAGGGTGTTGTTCAGGCCCTCATGGCCGAGACCGCCCTTGGCGTCGATCGCCATCATCTCGCTCTGGCACATCTTGCCGGTCTCGACGCACATGTTGAGGATCAGGCGGTAGAGGTCGGAATCGACGGTGCCCCAGCGGCGCACCGGCTCGTTCTCGCTCGGCTTTTCGAGCTGGAGATATTCGGCGCGGCCGAGCGAGCCGCCGGCCGATTTGGCCTGCGCGATCCAGGCGTCAAAGCCCTTGTCGTCGAGGCCCTGGAAGTTGAAGTGCATGCCAGAGAAGCCGGCGCCGCTGTAGTTCGCCGAAAAACCCTTGTATGTACCGGCGTGGTTGATCACGGCGTGGAGCGACGTCTCCATGCCCGGCATCGCGTAGATCTGACCGGCGAGTGCGGGGATGTAGAACGAGTTCATCACCGAGGAGGCGGTGATGTGGAAGTTGATCGGGCGGTCGACCGGCGCGGCGAGCTCGTTGACGGTGGCGATGCCGTAATCGGGGTAGATAAAGAGCCACTTCCAGTCGAGCGCGACGACATCGACGACGAGCGGAGCCTTGGACTGGTCCACGGCGCGTTCCGCATGGATGCGGCCGATGTTGCGATAGGGGTCGAGCAGATGCGTGCCCATCCAGGTCAGCGCGCCCAGGCAGATGATGATCAGCAGCGGCGCCGACCAGATCACCAGCTCGAGCTTGGTCGAGTGGTCCCAATCCGGCTCGTAGCGGGCCGAGGTGTTGGACTGGCGGTAGCGCCAGGCGAACAGCACCGTCAGCGCCATCACGGGGACGACGATCAGGAGCATCAGGACGGTGGAGATGATGACGAGGTCGCGCTGTTGGGCGGCGATGTCGCCGGCCGGCGACAGCACGACGTAGTTGCAGCCGCTGAGCGCAGCTGCCAGGGGTAGCAGCGCCAGGATCTTGAGACGGGACACGGGCCGAGCCTTATGAGAATGAGTTTCCTTTGCGGGCCCAAGGGGTAGCTGCGGCGCAGCAATCCGGACATTGGACAATTTGTCCAATGTTGCAGTGCGGAATGTTGGGTCAGACAAGGGCAGATTGCCTGGCGCCCCGCCGGGCGGTCGGCTTTGGTTTTCAGGACGTTAAGGGCGCACGAATGGCGACGGCACAGACCCCCGCAATGGCAGACCTCCACTCGGGCGAGCACGGCCACGACCAGGCCAGTCCCGGCGAGATCGCCATCGGCGTCATCATCGGCCGCACCTCGGAATTCTTCGACTTCTTCGTCTACGCGATCGCCTCGGTGATCGTGTTTCCGCGCCTGGTGTTCCCGTTCACCAGCGAGCTGACCGGCACCCTCTATTCCTTCATGATCTTCGCGCTGGCCTTCGTGGCCCGGCCGATCGGAACCGTCATTTTCATGACGGTCGATCGCGAGTACGGCAAAACCGCCAAGCTGGTCTCGGCGCTGTTTCTGCTCGGCACCGCCACAGTCGCGCTCGCGTTCCTGCCCGGCTATCACGACATCGGCAGCGCCGCGATCTGGCTGCTGGCGCTGGCGCGTATCGCGCAGGGTCTGGCCTGGGGCGGCGCCTGGGACGGCATGGCTTCGCTGCTGGCGCTGAACGCGCCGCCCTCCAAGCGCGGCTGGTACGCGATGGTGCCGCAGCTCGGCGCCCCGCTCGGCCTGATCGTGGCGAGCGCGCTGTTCGCCTATTTCGCCGGTAACCTCTCGGCCGACGACTTCTTCGACTGGGGCTGGCGCTATCCGTTCTTCGTCGCCTTCGCCATCAACGTCGTGGCGCTGTTCGCGCGCCTGCGCATGGTGACGACGGAAGAATATGCTTCGTTGTTCGAGACCCGCGAATTGCAGCCCGCGCGTATCTCCGAGACCGTCGCGCGCGAAGGCCAGAACATCATGCTCGGTGCATTCGCGCCGCTCGCAAGCTTCGCGCTGTTCCACATGGTCACGGTGTTTCCGCTGTCCTGGGTGTTCCTGTTCACCCGCGAAAGCCCGGTGCGCTTCCTGATCATCGAGATCGTCGCCGCCGTGTTCGGCGTCGCGGCCATCGTGGCCTCCGGCATCATCGCCGACCGCGTCGGCCGCAAATCGCTGCTGATGGGATCGGCAATCGCGATCGCCATCTACAGCGGTTTTGCTCCGCAGCTGCTCGATGCCGGCGCGTTCGGTGAGACCATCTACATGGTGATCGGTTTCATCCTGCTGGGTCTCTCCTTCGGCCAGTCCTCGGGCGCGATCGCCTCGAACTTCCGGCAGGCGTACCGCTACACGGCTTCCGCGCTGACCTCGGATATGGCCTGGCTGTTCGGGGCGGGCTTCGCGCCGTTGGTGGCGCTTCTGCTCGCCACCAATCTCGGCGTCATCGCGTCGGGTGCGTATCTGCTGTCAGGCGCGTTCTGGACGCTGCTCGCACTCTGGCTCAGCGGCCAGCGCGAGGCGGGCGACATGGACGCGGGCGGTTAAGCCGCGTCCAGCGGACGGGAATAAAACTCGGGCTGGACGATCCTGTTTGCGGCGACGCAAGCAGGAGATCCCATGAACGTCCGGTCCAATCCCGTCCACCCGCAAAGTTTTGCAAGCCTCCTCACCGTAAGCCTGGTCCTCACCATCGTCGCGGTCGTTTTCTCGACCGGGCTTGCCCACGCCACCGGCAACGTCGCGCGCGGCCAAACGCTCTACAAGGGCTGCGCAGATTGTCACTCCATCAATGAGAACGCTGTCGGCCCGATGCACAAGGGCGTGGTCGGTCGCAAGGCGGGCAGCGTGCCCGGCTATGACTATTCGGCCGATCTGAAGAACTCAGGGATCGTCTGGACCGAGGACAATCTCGACAAATGGCTGGCCGGACCGCAGGCCATGGTGCCGGAAACCAAGATGTTCTTCGACGTCCCGGACGCGCGGGATCGTGCTGACATCATCGCGTTTCTGAAGGAAAAGGCGCGGTAGGTCGGCAGAGCAGGTCTCGTAGGGTGGGCAAAGCGAAGCGTGCCCACCATCTGTCGCTATCATTACGGATCGTGGGCACGGCGCTACGCGCCTTTGCCCACCCTACGGCACTGTCTTTGTGGCCCGAGATCCCGGGTTCGCGCTAAGCGCGCCGCGGGATTGACGCGCGCTTAGCGCGCGTCAATCCGCCACGACCTTCACGCGATCCCGCACCTTCACCTGCGCGTTGCGATCGAGCCCGTTGAGCACGCGGAAGCGTTCGGCGGGATGATCGACGCCGGCCATGCGGTGGGAGAGCGATTCCACGGTGTCGCCGGGCTGCACGGTGATGACCTTGATGCGCAGGGGGCGCGCGGCCTGGATTTCGTCGAGCGTCAGGCGGCGGAATGAATTGACGGTCTCGCGCGCGTTGCGCTCGCTCTCGGTCGATTTCTGCCGTGTCGCGAAGATGAAGCGATAGACGTCGCTGCCGAAGCGCAACGCATAGACCTTGAACTGCCACTGATCGCCCTTGGCGGTGGCGGACGCAGCCGGAAAACCGTTGATGGTGATGTCTTCGGTGGAGGCCTTCTCGACGCCCTCCATCCAGCCGGAATTCAGGTAATCGCCGAGTGACTGCTCGGCCGGCACCCGCACGACGTCGAAGCGCATCGCCTGAGAGCCGCCGTCGCGCACGCCGATCACCGCCTGCGCGGTGTTGTCGAGCGTGAAATTGTCCGGCGCCTGGAAGGTGAAGCCGAGTTTCGGGTGCAGGAAACGCCGGCCGCGGACAAAACCTTCGCTGGGATCTTCGCCATAGACGAGGTTGTCGATCGCGGCGAGATAGGTCTCGCGGTCGCGCTCGGCGCCCTCGGGCGCCGCATATTGCCGTGCGATGGTCTGCGCATTCTGCACGCGCTCGGGGGTGGCCGGATGCGACGAGGTGAAATCCTGCGCGCGCGGATCGAGCGAGGTCTTGCCGACCTTGAGCTCGGCATTGCGCTCCATCGCCGACAGGAAGCGCGCGGCGCCATAGGGATCGAAATGTGCCTTGGCGGAAAGGCCGACGCCGATGCCGTCGGCCTCGAACTCCTGGTTGCGCGAAAAGCTCGCCATGGTGAGCTTGGTCTTGGCCAGTGCAAGCGCGGTGAGATCGGGATCGTTGCTCATGTCGGTGACGACGCGGGTGACGATCGCAGCCTGGCGCGCCTGGTCCTCGCGCATCGCGGCGTGCTTGGACAGCACATGCGCCATCTCGTGGCTGAGCACGGAGGACAATTCCGAAGTGTCGCTGGCGAGCGCGAGCAGGCCGCGGGTGACATAGAGCTGGCCGTTCGGCAGCGCGAACGCGTTCACCGCGCCGGAATTGAGGATGGTGACCTTATAGCCCTGGTCGGGGCGGTCGGACGCCGCGACGAGCCGGTCGACGGTCTTGCTGACCAGCGATTCGAGCCTGGGGTCGTCATAGGTGCCGCCATAGCTCGCCAGGATGCGCTCGTGCTCCTTTTCGGTGGCGGGGGTCTGCGCGACGGCCGGTTTCGGCTTGGGCATCGCCACGGTCGGCGGGGCCGCCGCGGTCTGGAACCGGTTCATGTCGCCGCAACCGGCAAGGGCTGCGCCCAGCACGAGGCACAGCGCCGCCGGCGCAGCCCGCAGGCGGCGGCGTTCACTCGATACGTGCCGTTCTAGCACCCCATCCACGTCGCTTAACCCGTGCCTGGCCCTTTTAGGGCCTTACCCCTGTCGGCTCGTTTGCACCCAGCAACTCGACCTGCCCCGCAAGGCGCACATCGATGCGCGGCCCTGAATTCCCCTCGACCCAGCCCCGGACGCGAATCCGTCTATTTTCCAGGGACTTAAGAGTGATCCCGGCGTTTTCGAGCGCGGGTTGCGTACGCTTTGAAATAGTGACGGCAAAGCCGCGTGTCCAGTTTCGTCCGAAGTTGAGGTAGGTCATTGCCCCAGCTTGCCGGACCGACAGGACTTTGCCCTCGACCACCATAAAGCGCCCGATCCCCGCCAAAATATCGTCCGGACTTTCCGCGTTTTTTATGGCCGACGGGTCAGCCCAGTTGCCCTTTTTTTGGCGCCGTGCCTCGGTCTCCGCCGCCATCAGGGCCGCCGCGCAGTCCTTGTCCGCGATCTCGGCGGAGACGAGGGCGTCGCCCTGGGCGAGCAGCGTCGCCTGGATGGGGGCCTCGCTTTCGCCGACGAAGATGAGTGCGCCCTGACGGCCGTAGCGGTCGGGCGTGTCGTCGGTGCCGCGCAGCGTGACGTCGCGTCCGGTGAGCAGCGACGTCAGCGCCTGCTTCGTCGTTGCGGTTGGCTCGATCCCGGCGAGGCGCACCTCGCGGCCGTCGTCGAGACGCACGCCACGCGCATCGACGATTGCGGCGACGCGGCCGTCGCCTTGGGACTCGAACTGGCACGGTGCGGCGAACGCGGTGTGACCGGCGACGAGAGGAAGTGCGAGGATGAGATGAAGCAGTCGCGTCACGGTGCCCGGAAAGGTTGCGTTGTGCTCTAGTTCTAACGCAAACGTGGCGAACCGCGAAGGCTATCGTAGGGTGGGCAAAGCGAAGCGTGCCCACGTCTTTGATTTGTCGCGCGGGCTCGTGGGCACGGCGCGAAGAGCGCGCCTTTGCCCACCCTACGGCAGTTCGCGTGACGCGTCGCCATTGCCTCACACTCGATCAGCGAATTAATGAACTTGCACAGCAATGACGGTGGAAACATTTCGCCGCAACATGCCATTCCGCTTTGCGGAAAACATGTGCGGCAATCATGCGCCCGCAACGCCCTCGCGCTTGCTGCGCACTTGCGCATGCGGCATGATTGCGGCAACAGCTTCAACCAAGAGCAATAACCAAGCCGCCATCAGAGTACGGCGCGATAAGGGAGGTCTTTTTCTATGAAGCATATTTTGTCGGGCATTTTTGCCGCAGCGTTTGCGCTGAGTGCGAGCGCCGCCGCGCAGGCCCAGGACAAGCCGCCGCTGAAGATCGGCGGCATCCTCGACATGTCGAGCCTCTATGCCGACATCACCGGCCCCGGCAGCGAGACCGCGGCCAAGATGGCCGTCGAAGATTTTGGCGGCGAGGTGCTGGGACGCAAGATCCAGGTGCTGGCGGCCGACCATCTCAACAAGGCTGACCTGTCCGCCAACATCGCCCGCGACATGCTCGACAACCAGGGCGTCGAGATGATCTACGACGTCGCGGCCTCGGCCACTGCACTCGCCGCCGGCGAGATCGCGAAAGCGCGCAACAAGATCATCATGTTCAACGGCCCGGGCTCGATCCGTCTCACCAACGAGGCCTGCGGTCCCTACACCATCCACTACGTGTTCGACACTTACGGCCAGGCCAACGTGACCGGTCTTGCCGCCGTGAAGTCCGGCCTCGACAGCTGGTTCTTCCTCACCGCCGACTACGCCTTCGGCCAGGACCTGGAGAAGGACACCAGCGCCGTCGTCACCAAGACCGGCGGCAAGGTGCTCGGAGCCGTGCGCCATCCGCTCAACACCTCGGATTTTTCGTCGTTCCTGCTCCAGGCGCAAGCGTCCAAGGCCAAGGTGATTGGCCTTGCCAACGCCGGCGGCGATACCGTCAACGCCATCAAGCAGGCGGCCGAGTTCGGCATCACCAAGGGCGGCCAGAAGGTCTCGCCGCTGCTCGCCTTCGTCTCCGACATCGATTCGATCGGGCTGGAGACCGCGCAGGGCCTGCTGCTCGCCGAAGCCTTCTACTGGGACCTCAACGACGACACGCGCGCGTTCTCGAAGCGATTCATGGAGCGCACCAAGCGCGTACCGACCTCGGCGCAGGCCGGCGTCTATTCGTCGGTCACGCATTACCTGAAGGCTGTGAAGGCGGCGGGCACGACCGACTCGGCCGCGGTCATCAAGGTGATGAAAGAGACACCGATCAACGACTTCTTCGCCAAGAACGGCAAGATCCGCGAGGACGGCCGCATGATCCACGACATGTACCTGTTCGAGGTCAAGAAGCCGTCGGAGTCCAAGGGCCGCTGGGACGACTACAAGCTGCTCGCCACCGTGTCCGGCAACGAGGCGTTCCAGTCGCTGGAGCAGTCGCGCTGCCCCCTGGTGAAGAAATAGAGATCGTCATTGCGAGCGAAGCGAAGCAATCCAGAGATGTTTCCGCAGAGACGGTCTGGATTGCTTCGTCGCTTCGCTCCTCGCAATGACGGGTGTGGCTGAGGCCCGAGCAAAACAACAACAAGGGAGACGTCCCATGAACGACATGGTCCTGCAAAAGCTCGAAGGCGGGCTGCTCACCATCACGATGAATCGCCCGGAGCGGAAGAACGCGCTCAACCCCGACATGGTCGCGGGGCTGGTCGAGGCCGCGCGGCGCGCGGCCGACGATCCCGAGGTGCGCGCGGTGCTGTTCAAAGGCGCAGGCGGCTCGTTCTGCGTCGGCGGGGACGTCAAGTCGATGGCGGCAGGCCGTGCGCCGCTGCCGTTCGAAGTGAAAATGGCGAACCTGCGCCGCGGCATGGAAGTGTCGCGCATCCTGCACCAGATGCCAAAGCCCGTGGTGGCGCAGCTCGACGGCGCGGCAGCCGGCGCCGGCCTTTCGATGGCACTGTCCTGCGACCTGCGCATCGCGAGCGAATCCTGCAAGATCACGACCGCCTTCGCCAAGGTCGGCTTCTCAGGCGATTATGGCGGCACCTATTTCCTGACGCAGCTGCTCGGCAGCGCGCGGGCGCGCGAGCTTTATCTGATGTCGCCGGTGCTCTCGGCGAAGGAGGCGTATGCGATCGGCATGGTGACGAAAGTCGTTCCCGACGCCGAGATCGATGCCGCCGCACACGAGCTCGCGCTGTCGCTGGCGCAGGGGCCATCGATCGCGCTCGGCTTCATCAAGCGCAACATCAACAACGCCGAGCATCTGGCGCTGGAAGATTGCTTCGACGGCGAGGCGATCCATCACACCCGTTGCAGCGACACCGAGGATCACAAGGAAGCCGCGAAGGCCTTTGTCGAGAAGCGCAAGCCGACCTTCAAGGGCGCATGACGATGGCGCCCTATATGCGGCTCCGGCAGATCTGCCTCGTCGCGCCGCAGCTCGTGCCTGTGGTCTCCGACATCGCCGGGATCATGGGCCTCGACGTCTGCTACCGCGATGGCAATGTCGCCAAATACGGCCTGGAGAACGCGCTGCTCCCGGTCGACACGATCCTGCTGGAGGTGGTCGCGCCGTTCAAGGGCGGCACCACCGCCGGCCGCTTCATCGAGAAGACCGGCGGCCGCGGCGGCTATATGGCGATCTTCTGCTGCAACGATCCGGACGAACGCGGCCGCAACGCCAATGCGATGGGCGTGCGCACCGCCAACGTGATCGACCACGCGCCCTATCACGGCGTGCAGCTCCACCCCCGCGACTGCCGCGCCGCCTTCATCGAATTCAACCATACCAAAGGCAGCGACGATATTCTGGGGCCGTACCCGCCCGCAGGGCCGGACTGGCAAAAGTTCATCCGCAAGGATGTGACGCAGGCGCTGACGGGCGTGGAGATGCAGAGCCCGGATCCTCAGGGGCTCGCGGAACATTGGGGGAAGATCATCGGGGTCGTACCGAGTGGCGGCGCCGAATTGAAACTGCCCAATGCCACCTTCCATTTCGTGAAGGGCGCCAGCGAGATCATGAGCGCGCTGGAGTTTCAGGTGGCGGATGCCGCAAGCGTGCTGCATGCCGCGAAGGCGAAGGGGCTCGCGATTGCGGGGAACGAGTTTTTGCTCGGCGGGGTGACGTTCCGGCTTGCGGCTTGAGCGGTTGCCTCACACACCGCTGTCGTCCCGGACAAGCGAAGCGCAGATCCGGGACCCATAACCACAGGGAGTGGTTATGATGCGGGATGATAACTCCGCGTCTCCGCCAAACCCCTTCCTGTGGTTATGGGTCCCTGCTTTCGCAGGGACGACAGGGAGATTATGGTGACGCTGGTGTGATACGGCGAGACGTCGCCGCAATCACCTTCCCTTAAAATTCGCCGCGCGGCGCTCTTCCGTCGCCTTGACGCCCTCCTTGAAGTCTTCCGTCGCACGCAGCCGCGTCTGCTCGGCGAGCTCGTGGTTGGTCGCGGCCATCACGCGGTCGGCGAGGTTGGCGCGCATCGTGGCGCGGGTGGAGAGGAGGCCGAGCGGCGAGCATTCGGCGATCTCGGCGGCGAGCTTCATCGCGCCGGCCTTCACCTGGTCCTGCGGCACCAGCTCGTTGGCGAGGCCCCACTTCACTGCCTCCTCGCCGGTGACGCGGCGGCTGGTGTAGAACATCAGCTCAGCGTTGTTCTTGCCGATCAGCTCGGGCAGCGTCACGGTCAGGCCGAAGCCGGGATGGAAACCGAGCTTCGTGAAATTGGCGGAGAAGCGCGCTTCCGGGCAGGTGACGCGGAAGTCGGCCGACACTGCGAGACCGAGCCCGCCGCCGATGGCTGCGCCCTGCACGGCCGCGACGATCGGCTTCTTGGCGCGGAAGATACGCACGGCCTGGATGTAGAGATGGTTGATCGGGCCGAGGTTGTCGGCCGGGTCGCCCTTCTTCTCGGCCTCGCGCGCTTCCTGCGCCTGGCGCGCCGGATCGCCGAAATTGGCGCCGGCACAGAATGCCTTGCCTTGTGCCGACAGCACGGATGCGCGGATCTCGATGTCGCGATCGAACTCGTCGAGTGCATCCGCGATCTGGTTGATCAGCGAGATATCGAAGAAGTTCAGCGGCGGGCGGCGGATCTCGATGGTGCCGACGTGGCCAACTTTTTCGACGCCGATATCTTTATAGGTGCTCATGACGATCCTCGATTGAATTAGCGCAAACCAAGTCCGCGCGACTAGCGCAGGCCAAGTCCGCGCGCGATGATGCCGCGCAGCACCTCGGTGGTGCCGCCCTGGATGGTGAGTTTCGGTGCGGTCTTGATGGCGAAGTCGAGTTGCCGCTCCAGCGTCTCGCGGTTGGTCGCGGTCTCCTCGACGAAGGCGGCGAGATCGCGCACGCGGTGCGGAAGCTGCTGCTCCCAGACCGTGCCGATGTCCTTGACGATGGAGGCTTCCACCACCGGCTCCTTGCCGGCCTGCAGCATGCCCGCAACCGAGACCGACATGCGCCGCATGGTGTGGAGCTGCGCCACGAGACGGCCGATGCCTTCGGCGCTGCGGGTATCCGGGTTGGGGCCGACCGCGCGCACCAGCTCGGTCAACACATAATAGGTCTCGAGGAAACGCTCAGGGCCCGAACGCTCATAGGCGAGCTCGCTCGTCGCCTGCTTCCAGGCGCCGTCGACTTCGCCGAGCACGTGATCATCGGGCACGAAGAAATCGGTGAAGACGACCTCGTTGAACTCGTACTGGCCGGTGATCTGGCCGATCGGGTTCACCTGGATGCCCGGCTGCTTCATCTTGACCAGAAACTGCGTCAGGCCGTGACGGCGGTTTTCCTTGGTCGGCTGCGAGGTCCGGAAGATCGCGATCATGTAGTCGGCGATGTGCGCCGACGAGGTCCAGATCTTTGTGCCGTTGATGAGGTAGCCGCCGTCGGTCTTGGTCGCGCGCGTCTTGGCCGCGAACAGGTCGGAGCCGGAGTTCGGCTCGCTCATGCCGATGGCAAAGCAGATCTCGCCGCGGCAGATGCGCGGCAGGATATCCATCTTGATATGCTCGGGCGCGTATTTGATCAGCACCGGCCCGCTCTGGCGGTCGGCGACGAAGAAACGCCGCGTCGGCGCGTTGGCGACGCGCATTTCCTCGGTCACCACGTAGCGCTCGAGGAAGGAGCGCTCCTGGCCGCCATATTTTTTCGGCCAGGTCATGCCGAGCCAGCCCTTGGCGCCGACCCGGCGGGAGAATTCCGGCGCGTCGGTGTCTTCGCGGTTGGGCTTGTGCGGATCGAAGGTGCCGGCCGCGATTTCCTCGGCGAGGAAGGCGCGCACTTCCTTGCGCAATTGCTCGCACTTCTCGGGCAGGCGGATCGGATCGAAACGGAGGGCAGCGGTCATTGTTGTCTCGTCCTCTGATCAGCGCGAAGCCACGAGCGGCCACAATTCGTCGGCGCCGCGGTTTGCCACCAGCTTGCCGAGCTCGACGGCCCAATGGCTCTCCGAACCGAAATCATCGCGCCAGGCCAGAGCCCGCAGCGAAAAGCGGTGCAGGATGTGCTCGCTGGTGAAGCCGATGGCGCCGTGCACCTGATGCGCGATGGCGCCGCCTTTTTCCGCGGCTTCCGCGCAGCGGATCTTTGCCGAGGCAGCCTCGAGATAGACCTCGTCGTCGAATGACTTTGCGTTCGCGATGGCGTCGGCCGCCGACGTCGCGGCCGCAAGCGCCGCGGCGGATTCGCCGGCGAGACGGGCGAGGTTGTGCTGCACGGCCTGAAACTTCGAGATCTTCTTCTCGAACGCGACGCGCTCGTTGGAATAGCGCACGGAGATGTCGAGCATCGCTTCCAGCGCGCCCGCGATCTGAAGGCTGCGCGCGACGCCGCCCATCAGCATGAGCGTGGTCTGGTCAAAGCCCTTCGCGGGCTTGACGGTGACGGGCTGGACCTTGTCGAGCGTCACGGTATCGCTGTGGTCGTAGCCGACGTTGAGTCCGGATTCGATCCGGCCCTTGCTCGCTTCGACCAAGGCAATCGAGATACCATCCTTGCCGTGCGCCAGCACCGCAAAGTGCTTCGCCGCCTTGGCAAAGGGCACGCCGCGGGCGCGGCCGGAGAGCGCGCCGTCGGCATCGAGGGTAATGCGATCCTTCGGCGAGGCCGGCAGCACCGTCATCTCACCTTCCGGTGAGGCGATTTTCGCCTGCGCAAGCAGCCAGCCCGCCAGCATGGTCTCGGCCAGAGGAACCGCGACTGCGAAGCGGCCGGCGGCGTTCAGCAGCGCAAAACCGTCGGCAAGGCTGGCGCCGGAGCCGCCGAGATCGTCAGGCACCCAGGACAATGGCAAGCCGGCTTCGCTCAGCGCCTGCCACAGCGGCGCCTGCCACGAACCCTTCTTGTCGTTGTTGATGGTCTGCGGATCGGCGAGATCGGCGAAGATTTTCTCCGCGGTCTCGACGACGATATTGTCACTCTCCGCCACAGCGTTCCCCGTGTTTTGCCATTGGCGCGTTCCGTCCGGTCGGCGCGGCGCGCGGTCTCTTCTTGCGCCCGATGATCCGAAAAAGCCATGGCCCTGACAAGCGTTGACCGCAGGCCCATCTGCGGCTCCGGCATGGGCGCAAGAGCTGCTATGGACTAATTCCGCTTAGCGGAGTTTGGTCGATTTGCAGGGCGCGGCAAACTCGCTAAACAGGGCCAGCTGCTTAAGGCTTGTATTCAATCAAGGGGAAGGAAATCCGGATGGCAAAAGATGGCTTGTGCGCAATCGTGACGGGGTCCGCATCCGGACTTGGTGCAGCGACTGCGGAAATTCTCGCGCGGAGCGGGGCGCGGCTCGTCATCAACTATTCCTCGAGCCAGAAGGAAGCCGAGGCCACGGCCGAACTCTGCCGCAAGGCGGGGGCGGCGGAAGTGCTGGTCGCGCAGGGCGACGTTTCAAAAGATGACGATTGCCGCAAGATCGTTGCGGCAGCCAGCGGCTGGGGCCGGCTCGACGTGCTCGTCAACAATGCCGGCATCACCAAGCATGTTGCGCATGCCGATCTCGATGGATTGTCGGCTGAAGATTTCCAGCGCTTGTACGGCGTCAACACGATCGGCCCGTTCCAGATGGTGCGCGCAGCACGCAGCCTGCTCGAGGCCGGCGCGAAGGCTTCGGAACGGCCGTCCGCCGTGGTCAACGTGTCCTCGGTTGCCGGCATCAGCGGCGTCGGCTCGTCGATCGCCTATGCTGCGAGCAAGGGCGCGCTCAACACGATGACGTTGTCGCTGTCCCGTGCACTGGCGCCGCTGATCCGCGTCAACACGGTGTGCCCCGGCTATATCGACACGCCCTGGTTCACCAAGGGCCGCGGCGAGGCCGGCGCCAAGCAGGTGCGCGACAGCGTGGTGGCGAAGGTGCCGCTGAAGGTCGCTTCATCCGCCAATGACATCGCGCAGCTCGTCTGCTTCCTGGCAACGCCGGCGTCGAGCAACATGACCGGCGAGGTCGTGCGGATGGATGCGGGGATGCATCTGATAACTTAATTCGTCATTGCGAGCGAAGCGAGCAATCCAGAGAGCGTCCGCGCGGACAGTCTGGATTGCTTCGTCGCAAGGGCTCCTCGCGATGATGGAGTGCGAGGGCGGCGTCGTGCCCGACGTCCGGCACCACTACCCTTTTATCACGCCGCTCGCGACCAGCCGGTGCCAGATGAACAGCACCACCACCGCGCCGATCGTGGCCATGATGAAGCCGGCGCCCTGGTCTGGGCTGTAGTGCCCGATCGCCTGTCCGATGAAGGTCGCAAGAAACGCACCGGCGATGCCGAGGATGGTGGTGAGGATAAAGCCGCTCGGGTTGTTCGGTCCCGGCGCCAGCCAGCGCGCGATGAGGCCGGCGATGAAGCCGACGACGATGATCCACAACAGGCCGCCCATGCTCATGTCAGTGCTCCCCTTCCCGAGAATGCGTAGATCAAAGTTCGATTAAAGTCTGCCCGAGAGCTCGTTCTCGGTCGGCAGCCGTCCGTCCGGCGTCAGGTGGTCGATCACCTGTGGCAGATACTGGCTGAGGCCGGAGAGCAGCTCGTCGCGCGACAGGCCGCTCTGGGCGGACAGGCTTTGGATCTGGTCGGCGCCGAGGGCGCTGGCGAGATCGCCGGGCGCGATCGCCTTGTTCTCGCCCTTGCCGACCCAGGTGCTCGCGGTCTCGCCGTGGCCACCCTGCTGGAGCTGGTTGAGGAGATCGCCGAGGCCGCCGCTGAGCACGCTGCCGGCCGCGCCGCCCGCGAGCAGGCCGCCGAGGCCACCCTTGAGCAGATCGCTGAGGCCGCCGCTACCACCGGGGCCGCCGGGAACAGCGCTGCTGCCCGTATTGACAGGCGTCGGAGGCGGCAGCGGCGAGCGCTGCTGCGGCGCCGGCGCCGCGTCGGGCTGGCCAGCCGTCAGATGCTTGAAGGCCTTCCAGGCGATCAGGCCGAGCAGCGCCATGGTCATTGGCGACATGCCGCCGGAGGATTGCTCAGAGCTGGGCGTGCTCGGGCCGCGGGGGCCGTTCTGCATGCCGTTGAGGACGTCGAGTAGACCCATGGTGCTCTCCTTTGGCGTTCTCGTCGGCGAGTTCTCGCCGGTGACAGCCCCCGGGGCAAAAACATATGAGGCTCTCATGACGGTTACAAGGCGAATGCACCGCAACCAATGGGCAGCCGGCGTTGCCTCTGCTATCGAGGGCAGGTCATTCAAGGGAGCAAGGTCAGGTGGTTGCGGATCGACCGATCGTGGTGGCCGGCGCGGGCGCCATCGGCTGTTTCGTCGGAGGCCAGCTGGCGGCCGGAGGGCGCCGCGTCGCGCTGCTGGTGCGGCCGCGGGTCAAAACCGAGATCGAGCGGTTCGGCCTGCGGCTGACCGATTTCGACGGCTCCGAGCAGAAGCTCGGCGCGGGCCAGCTGGCGCTGTCGGAGGATCCCGCGATCTTTCACAACGCCGGCATCGTGCTGGTCACGGTGAAGAGCGCCGACACCGCCGATGTCGCGGACCAGATTGCCCGGCACGCGCCGCAGGACGCCGTCATCGTCTCCCTGCAGAACGGCGTCGGCAATGTCGCGGTTCTGCGCGAGCGGCTCGGCGGCCGGCACGTGCTCGCCGGCATGGTGCCGTTCAACGTGATCGCGATGGGCGAGGGACGCTTCCACCGCTCGACGTCCGGCGACATCCATGTCGGCGCGGATGAGGCGAATACGGCCGTAGCGCTGTCGGTGCCCGGCCTCGCCATGCGCGCAAGCCGCGACATCACCGGCGTGCAATGGGGCAAGCTGATCATCAATTTGAACAATGCGCTCAGTGCGCTGTCCGACATGCCGCTCGCCGCGCAACTGGCGAACCGCGACTGGCGAAGACTGTTCGCCGACCAGATGGCCGAAGGCGTGACTGCGATGAAGGCCGCCGGCATCACGCCGGTCTCGGCGACGCCGATCCCGCTGAGGTGGACGCCGACCCTGCTGAGGCTGCCTGATGTGATCTTCAATGCGATCCTGGGGCGCACGATGAAGATCGATCCCGAGGCGCGCTCCTCGATGTGGCAGGACCTGAAGCAGGGCCGCAAGACCGAGATCGACTATCTCCAGGGCGCAGTCATCGCGCTCGCCGAGCAGAACAACGTCGACGTGCCGCTGATGCGCCGTATTGTTGCGCTGATCAAGCAGGCCGAGACGGCAGGCAATGGTCCGCCGCGGCTGACGCCGCAGCAGATCCGCGGAGCGGCCTGAGTGCGAGCCGGGCGGCGGGAGGAGCAACGATGAGGCGTTGTTTGATGATTGGGCTCGCGCTGGCCGCGCTCTGCGGCACGTCGACGCTGGCCTACGCAAGGCCGCCAACGGTCGTGAGCTCGCCCGGCTATGACAGGCGGTTGCAAGAGAGCAGGTCGCAGTTGGGCAATTCGCCAACGACAACAGAGCCCACGCGTGCGCCGGTGGTCAAACCGAAGCGCGGCAAGAAGAAGCAGCCGAACTGACGCCACACGCTCGCTGTCGTCCCGGATCAGCGCTCCGCTTGTCCGGGACGACAGCGGAGTTTGCCGCGCGATGAGCTTACCCCTTCTTCGCCGGCTTGCTTGGCGCGGGGGTGAACAGCTTCTTCAGATCGCTCAAGCTTTCCGATAGCCGCGGCCATTCGCAGGAGAACGAGCCCTTGGTGCAGGGCGCGCCCTTCGGTCGCGGGCTGACGGACTGCTGCACCTTCGGCCGCTCGACCGGGACAGGCACGCGCGCGACCGGGACGGACACGCGCTCGACCTCGGTTCGCAGTGCGACCTGCTGTTGCCGCGCTTGTTCCTGCTGCTCGCGCTGCTGACGCGCGGCGGCTTGGGCGGCTTCATTGCTGCGGCGCTGATTGGCGAGGTAGGAGGTGTAGGATTCGTCGATCCTCTTCTGCTCCTCCGGCGTCGGATTGGGACCTGCGATGTCGAAGGTGCGGTCCTGGAGGAAATCGTAATAGGAATAGCCGCCGCCTGGCTTGCGGCGGCCCGCGAACTTGGCGTTGCAATCGGCAAGCGCAGCCGTCTTCTCGGTCTTGTTCGCGGCCTTCTCGGCGGCGTCGGCGCATTCCTCGAAATCGACCGGCGCGCGCTTCCACCATTGGGCGTGGGCATGCAACGGCGTCAGCAGAAGAAATCCTGCTGCGGCAACGACTAGCGCCGCACGACGCGATGCAACTACGTCCGACATTCTACGAGAGCATTCCTTGCAAAACTCAACCCGAACTGAGTCGGGTCCGATTTTTGCCCCTTTATCGCCGGCTTGTCACCCGTGGAACTCGGGAATTTCATGGCTGCAATGCTGACATTTTTTGCTTGACGTGGCGCGGGAGTCACAGCCGCGCGGCACATGATCGGCTTAGACTTTATTGGTTTGAATTCGAAGGGGAATATCCGTCATGAGAGCGTTGGCCCGCCTCGCCGCAATCACATTGGCGTTCATTTCCAGCTATGCGTTCGCGGCGGACGAAGAAGCGCCCAACCGCAAGCCGGTGAGGGCGATCGCCGACGCGCGGCTTTCGGTCGGCGGCCAGGGAATGCTGCCGCTCTATCTCTCCAGCGACTGGTCGCTGCCGCTGCCGGCGATCTCGCGCGCCATCATCGTGCTGCACGGACGCCTGCGCAATGCCGACGAATATTACATGTCGGCCCATACTGCGCAGGTTGCCGCGGGCGACGACGGCAAGAGCGCGCTCATGATCGTCCCGCAGTTTCTGGCGGAGATCGATATCGACGCGCACAGGCTGCCCGCGGATACGTTGCGCTGGTCGCTGGAGGGATGGGAGGGCGGCGACGCCGCGCTGGCGCCGAATCCGGTGTCGTCCTTCGATGCGCTCGATGCGATCCTCGTAAAACTCTCGGACCGGCGCATCTTCCCGAATCTGAAGCAGGTCGTCGTCGCCGGCCATTCCGGCGGTGGCCAGGTCGCGCAACGCTATGCCATCGCCGGCAAAGGCGAGGCGGCGCTGTCGCGCCAGCATATCGATGTCCGCTACGTTGTCGCCAATCCCTCCTCCTACGCTTATTTCAGCAACACGCGGCCCGTGCCGGCGATCGCCGCATCCTGCCCGGGCTACAACAATTGGAAATACGGCATGGACGGGCGTCCGCCCTATCTTGCGAACGCAACGCCGGTAGCGCTGGAGCAGCGCTATGTCGAGCGCGAGGTGATCTATCTGCTCGGCACGCTCGACACCAATCCGAAGCATTCTGCGCTGGACAAGAGCTGCATGGCCGAGGCGCAAGGTCCCACGCGCTACGCCCGCGGCCACGCTTATGCGGATGCGATGGCCAAGCGCGACCGCGGCACGCCCAATCACCGGGTCTGGGACGTCGCCGGGGTCGGCCACGACGGCGACAAGATGCTGACCTCGAAATGCGGCCTCGCAGCGCTGTTCGATATTCCGGGCTGCGGGGCGGAGCGCTGATGCGGACGTCTTGAAGGCAGATCTCTTGAAGGCAGATGCCTTGAAGCCAGATCCCTTGAAGGCAGATCCCTTGAAGCGTTGGCTCCGGCTGTTACACTTCGTCTCGCGACGCCTCATCCTGAGACGACGCCAAGAAGACGAAGTGGAAACACCTGATGCTGCTGCCCCTGTCCGACGTGCCTCGCTGGTACGCTCAACGCAAACCGCAAGGCACGATCGCCGTCCGTCACGGGCAGGATACGCTGACATGGGACGAGCTCGAACGCGGCGCCAATCGGCGCGCACGGGCGTTCATGGCCAAGGGCGTCAAGCCCGGCGACTTTGTCGCAATCGGTTTGCCTAACGGCAACGCGTTCTTCGAGACCTCGTTTGCGGTCTGGAAGTGCGGAGCGACGCCGACGTCACTGTCGTGGCGGCTGCCGCGCGGCGAAGCCGCCGCGGTGCTCGACATCCTGAAGCCCGCGCTGGTGGTCGGCGGCGAGGCCGACTGGAACGCGCCGAACCGCCTGCCGGCGGATTTCGTGCCGGAAGGTTTTTCGGACGAGCCGCTCGATCCGCCGGTGGCTCGCTACTGGAAAGCCATGACCAGCGGCGGCTCGACCGGCCGGCCGAAAGTGATCCTCGATCATCAGCCGGCCGTGACCGACACCGTCGCCGCGCCGCCGCTCAACATTCCATTCGGGGTTTCGCTGCTCAATCCCGGTCCGCTCTACCACAATGCGCCGTTCATCGTGTCGCACTACGCGCTGTTCACCGGCGGCCAGCTTACCGGCCTCGTCAAGTTCGACGCCGAGGAGACGTTGCGGCAGATCGCACGCGAGCGCGTGCAATGGGTCAATTTCGTGCCGACCATGATGCACCGAATCTGGGCGCTGCCGGAGAACGTGCGGAACTCTTACGACATGTCGAGCCTTCAGACCGTCTTCCACATGGCGGCTCCGATGCCGCCCTGGCTGAAGGAGAACTGGATCGCCTGGCTCGGCCCTGAGCGCGTCTGGGAGCTCTATGGCGGCACCGAGCGCCAGGGCTCCTGCATCATATCAGGCACGGAATGGCTGACCCACAAGGGCTCGGTCGGCAAGATCGGGGAGATGGCGCGCTTGCGCATCGTCGGCAAGGACGGCAACGACGTCGCGCCCGGCGAGACCGGCGAGATCTATTTCCTCAACAATGACGGCAGGGATGCCACCTATCATTATCTCGGCGCCGAGCCGAAGCGCCGCGCGGACGGCTGGGAGTCGCTCGGCGACATCGGCCGGCTGGACGCCGAAGGCTATCTCTATCTCGGCGACCGTCTCGCCGACATGGTGCTGCGCGGCGGCGCCAACATCTATCCGGCCGAGGTCGAGGCCGCGGTCTCCGAATGCCCCGGTGTGCGGTCCTGCGTGGTGGTGGGATTGCCCGATCCGGAATTGGGCCAGCGCGTGCATGCCATCGTCGAGCCCGAACCTGGCGCGGACGGCCAGGCCATCGCCGACGGCATGGCGGACTTCTTGAAAGACAGGCTGAGCCGCTACAAGCACCCCGAGAGTTTCGAGATCGTCAGCGCCCCGCCGCGCGATGATTCCGGAAAAGTTCGCCGCACCCTGTTGCGCGACGAGCGCGCGGCGTGGATGAAGGAAGGGCGCGCCTTCCGGATTCGGCCGGCGAAGGCGCGGGCGCACGCCGAATAAGAAGAATACAGAAGGATTGAGACATGACGATCACCATCGCAGCGAACAGCGTGCCGAGGCCGCCGGCCGAGATCATCGAGGGTTTTCGCGGCGCGCCGACCTCGGTCATTTCAGACAATCTCGCCCGGTTGCCGGGCGCGGTCGGGCTGAAACCCTATCATCGCGGCGGCAAGCTGGTGGGGACGGCCTTCACCGTGCGCACCCGCCCCGGCGACAATCTCGCCATCCACCGCGCACTTGAACTGGTCGGTCCCGGCGACGTCATCGTGGTCGATGGCGGTGGCGACGAGACGCGCGCGCTGGTCGGCGAGATCATGAAGAACATCGCGCAGTGGCGCAAAGCCGAAGGCTATGTCATCGACGGCGCGATCCGAGATGTCGCGGCCTTCGCCGCTGACGACTTTCCCTGCTACGCCCGCGCGGTGATCCATCGCGGCCCCTACAAGAACGGCCCCGGCGAGATCAACGTGCCTGTTACGATCGGCGGCAGCGTCATCTCGCCCGGCGACATCGTCGTCGGCGATGAGGACGGCGTGGTGTCGTTCCCCGCCGCCGGCGCCGCGGCGCTGCTGGAAGCCGTCCGCGCCCAGGTCGCGCGTGAGGAGGAGACCATGAAGGCGATCCGCGAGGGCCGCTACCAGGGCTCCTATGGCAAATCCTGATCGGATCAGAATGAAGGGGAGGGCGGCTTGAGCCAGAAGGACGAATTTCACAACATCGACGATCCCAGCGATGGCCTCTTCCGCGAGCTCGCGGCGGGGGTGACCACGCGCATCTTTTCCGGCGAGCAGGCGATGCTGTCGGTGGTGACGCTGGCCCCGCATGCGCAGGGCACGCTGCATCATCATCCCGAGGAGCAATGGGGCGTGCTGCTCGACGGCTCCGCCATCCGCGTCCAGGGCGATGAGGAAATTCCGGTAAAGAAGGGCGATTTCTGGCGCACGCCCGGCAATGTGCCGCACACGATGCGCGCCGGCCCCGATGGGGCCCGCGTGCTGGACATTTTCAGTCCACCACGGCCAGAATACAAAAAAGCGGGGTCGGGCTTCGGCACGACTTAAGCGCCAAAGAGCAAAAAGCCAGGCGCAAAACCAAAGGGGAGGGGACTATGACGATCACACGACGCACGCTGCTGGCAGCGCCCGCTATTCTCGCAATCGCGCCAGCGGTGGCGCAGGCCGGCAAGATTACTCTGGTGGTGCCGTTTCCGCCGGGCGGATCGACCGATGCGATGGCGCGGCTGTTGCAGGCCAATCTACAGACAAAACTCAACCGCATCGTCGTGGTCGAGAACAAGTCGGGCGCCGCCGGCGCGCTCGGCGCGGCGCAGGTTGCCAAGAGCCCGCCGGACGGCTCGACGTTCCTGGTCACCTTCGATTCCCACGCGGTGATCCCGTCCATCCTCGACAAGCCGCCGGTCGATGTCGAGCGCGAGCTGATGCCGGTGCTGCTGGTGGGCACCGCGCCCTACGTGATCGCCGCCGGCGCCGGCCGTCCCTACAAGAGCTTTGCCGACGTGGTCGCCGCCTGCAAGGCGACGCCCGGCGCGGTGAAATATGCCTCCGTCGGCATCGGCACGCTCGGCCATCTCGCCATGACGGTGCTCGGCACCAAGGCCGGCGTCGAGATCATGCACGTGCCCTATCGCGGCGGCGGCCCGGCGATGAACGACGTGCTCGGCGGCCATGTCGATCTGATCGCGGGATCGGCGGCGCTGGTCTCGGCCCAACTCGGCACCAACATGCTGCGGCCGATCCTGCAACTCGGCCGCGAGCGGCTGCCGGGCTTACCGGATACGCCGACCGCGATCGAGGCCGGCTTTCCGGACTTTGAGACGCTGGCGTGGTGGGGCGTTTTCGCGCCCGCGGGCACGCCGCCGGATATCGTCGCGGCCATGGCGACGGCGTCCAGGGAGATCCTGAGCGAGCCCGCGACCGCCGCCCAGCTCAAGGAGACCCAGCAGATGACGCTGCTGCTCCAGGACGGCGCCGCCTTCAAGAGCTTCTTCGACAAGCAGGTCGCCTATTGGGGCAAGGTGGTGCGCGAGAACAATATCAGGGCATGAGAGGCCTATTCCCGGGATTGCCATCCCGGGTCCAGTGCGCTCGCGCGGGCTTGAGCGTCAGAGCATCTTGCCGACGATCTTTGTCATATCTGCCGCCGAAAACGCGCGCAGCGTTTCGGTGCGGACATTGCCGAGTGCGCTGAGACTAAGGCTGAGCGACATCGCGGCAGCCTCATCTGGAGCCTCGAGAACGGTTACAACGTCATATCGTCCCTGCGTCCAGACGATCTCTTTCACGGTCACGCCGAACGTTTTGGCCATCTCCTTGAAGGCGTCGGCCCGCTTCGGCGAGTCCTTGACGTTGCGGACTCCCTGATCAGTGAAGCTTCCCAGCACGACATAGGTTACCATGGTCGTCCTCCCTGGTTAGAACCCAGATCCAATTCTCGCTTGAGGCAACCGCGCCGAGCTTGCCACGGCGGCTGAGACAGCGCTACTGCGCGTTGGGAACGTCAGCGGATGTGACTTATTCGGTCAGGACAACGGCCGCGCGAAACTGAGCTCATGGCCGTCGGGGTCGGTGAGATGGAAGTAGCGCTCACCCCATTCTGCATCGCGCGGCGTGGTCGACGGCTGCCATCCGGCGGCGCGTGCGCGCTCGTAGGTCCCGTCGACATCGGCGACGTAGAAGATGATGCGGCCCCACCAGGACCAGCGCTTGTCGTCCGGCTGCGCCGTCAGGTTGAGATAGCCGGTGCCGGCGCGAAAGCTGGTGAATGCGGCGGCTTCGCCGCCATACAGGAGCTCGAACCCCAGCGAACGGTAGAAGTGCACGGCGCGCCCCATGTCATGCGTGCCGAGCGTGATGGCACTGATGCTTTCGATCATGTGAGCTGCTCCGCCGAGAGGGGCCTGGAAGCGATTGTATAGCCGCCCCGTTCAGGTTGACGATGATCCGGCCCGCCTTGCGGCTGGCGAACCGCATTTTGCTCTGCTATGACGGGATCGAACCCATACCAGCGGGTTCCGCGGTCCCGTAGCTCAGCCGGATAGAGCGGCGGTTTCCTAAACCGTAGGTCGCATGTTCGAGTCATGCCGGGATCGCCAGCTTTTCGATGACTTAGCTTGATGCCGCCAGGGGCGGAGCGTGGTGGTTTCGCAACGCTACGCATCATGAGCTGATTGATCAGCAGCCTCCCAACGACATTCGTCACAACCATATTGCTTTGGGGAGACTGGCAACAGCAACGCGCCGGCAATTCGAGCCGTGCGTCGTCAGCGATCTCAGGGATTCCCAAGGTGCCGGCGAGCACGGCTCGAAGACATCACCACATCGAGCTATGGGCAGGGGTGTCGCTTGCCATCGTAGCCGAGATACGTTCCCGAAGCCGGGTCGTACGACCGATATTTTTGTTCGCAATAGGACGAGCCATCAGCGGAGTCGTCGTAATCGCCGTAGTAGCCGTCGTCGTAGCCGCCATAGTAAGGCCAGCCCGAATAGGCGCCCAGCGCTAAGGCGCCGCCAAGGCCAAGACCCCCGCCGTAAGCAAATGCGTGGCGGTAGCGATGCCGGAATCCGGCATGATGGAATTGACCGCCATGGAAGCCGGCGCCGGCCGCGACGGGACGTGGCGCATGGAAGCCGCCGGCGGCCCGGAAGTGACCAACTCCGCCGTGGAAGCCTCCGCCGCCTCCGAAGTGCCCACCACCGTGAAATCCGCCGCCGCCTCCGAAATGTCCGCCACCGCCCCCATGTCCACCGCCCCCATGTCCGCCGCCGCGCGCAGAGGCGGCCGCTCCCGGCGCCAAGGTTGCGCAAAGAGCGATCACGCCAAGCAATTTCAGTCGTTCCATCGTTTTTTCTCCAGCTACATGATGTCGGCCACGTCTCGACCTTGCCGGACACTCATTGGCCCGAGACCTGCCGACGACTCCATGTTTGCCGGATGCGCGCTCGCCGTCTTTTCAATAGGCCGCGGATGTTTCAGCTTCGCACGTGAAGCCGGAATCCGAGCGAACAGGCCGCTGATATTGTTGACCTGAGAGCGGTTTCGTAAAACATGGGTTGAAAGTTCGAGTCGTCCCGGGATCGCCATTTTGTCATGGGCAATCGTCGCAGTTTGCCACGCTCGTCGGCGCAAAATTTGCTAGAAGCGAAAGACGTCCTTCCTGGCCTTGCCGACGTGCCGGCCACGCCTCGCTACCCCATCCGGAGACAACAATGCCTTTCGACTTGATCCTGCGCGGCGGCCGTGTGGTCGACCCGTCCCAGAAGCTCGATGCCGTGACGGACATCGCCTTTGCCGGCGGCAAGGTCGCCGCCGTCGGGACCGGGCTCAAGGCCGATCCGGGCACCGATGTGCGCGACGTCTCGCGTTACATCGTGACGCCGGGGTTGATCGATCTGCACACCCATGTCTATTGGGGCGGCACCTCGCTCGGCATCGATGCCGAGGAATTCTGCCGCCTCTCCGGCGTCACCACTGCGGTCGATACCGGCAGTGCCGGTCCCGGCAATTTCGCGGGCTTCCGCAAGCATGTGATCGAGCCGAGCCAGGTCCGCATCCTCGCCTATCTGCACGTCTCGCATGCCGGCATCTTCGGCTTCTCGCACCGGATCATGGTCGGCGAGAGCGAGGAGTTGCGGCTGATGAACCCGATCGAGGCGGCCAAGGTGGCCGATGCCAACCGCGACCTCATCGTCGGCATCAAGGTGCGCGTGGGGCTGCACTCCTCGGGCACGTCGGGGATCGTGCCGCTCGACATCGCGCTCGAGGTCGCGAACGAGGTCGGCATGCCGCTGATGGCGCATATCGACCATCCGCCGCCGAGCTACGAGGAGGTGCTGGGCCGCCTGCGTCCGGGCGACGTGCTGACCCATGCGTTCCGCCCCTTCCCCAACACGCCGGCGACCGCGCAAGGCACAGTGAAGAGGGCGGTGCTGGACGCGCGCGAGCGCGGCGTGCTGTTCGATATCGGCCACGGCAAGGGCTCGTTCGCCTTCAAGACCGCGCGCGCGATGCTCGCCAACGGCTTCTATCCCGACACGATCTCTTCCGACATCCATCAGCTCTGCATCGACGGCCCGGCGTTCGACCAGGTCACGACCATGTCGAAATTCCTGTGCATGGGCATGGAGCTGTCGGACGTCGTCGCCGCCTCGACGGTGAACGCGGCCATGGCGCTGCGGCGTCCCGAGCTCGGCAGCCTCAAGCCCGGTAGCGTCGGCGACGCCACGCTTGTTACGGTCAGGCAGGGCCAGTTCGACTATGAGGACGTCGTCGGCGAGCACCTGATCGGGGATCGCAAGATCGTCTCCGAGGGCGTCGTGATCGGCGGCCGCTGGTGGCATCCGAATTAGGGCTTTGCCTCTTCCCGTGAGAACGGGGAGAGGAAGCTACTCGTTCTTGTCTACATTCCAGAACATCGGCGTCGCCGGGCCGTCGATCACGCCGGTGAGCGATTTGCGCCAGGCGCTCGGCGCCTGGAACTGGCCGAGCGGGACGTAGATCACCTGGTCGTAGGCTTCCTTCTGCACCTCAAGCGCGATCTTCTTGCGCTCCTCGGGCGAGGTCGCGCGGGCAAAGGAATCGCGCAACTCCTCGAGCTTGGGGTCCTCGGACCAGCCGTACCAGCCGCCACTCGTGCCCTTGCCGACCATCGGGACGTTGACCAGCGGGTTCAAGGAGTCGGCGGCGCCCTGGTAGGTAAAGAACATGTTCCAGCCACCTTCCTTCGGCGGCTTCTGGATTGCCCGGCGGGTGACCACGGTCTGCCAGTCCATCGCCTGCAGATCGACCTTGAAGCCGGCGTCGCGCAACAGCTGTGCGACCACGACCGGCTGCGCCTTCAGCAGGATCTGATCGGTCGGCGCCAGGATCACCACGGGCGTGCCGTCATAACCGGCCTCGGCCAACGCCTTCCTGGCGTCCGCCATGCCGTTGCCCTTTATCAGGGTCTCGCCGCCGGCGTCGCTGGCGAGCGGCGTGTCGCAGATGAAGAACGCGCCGCACAGCTTGTAGTATTTGGGATTGCCGATCTGCGCGTCGAGCACGTCCTTCTGGTTGATCGCCAGCATCGCGGCGCGGCGGATCTTCACATTGTCGAATGGCGGATGCAGAAAATTCATCCGGCCGAACGACTGGAAGCCGAACTTGTTCAGGATGGATACGTTGATGTCCGGATTGGACTCGAGCGCGGGCAGCATGTCGAATGGCGGCGTCTCGACGAAATCGACATCGCCTGACTGCAGCGCGTTGAGCGCGGTCTGCGCGTCCGGCATCGTGATCCACTCGACCCGGTCAACCTTGGCCACCTTGCCGCCCGAGGTCCATTCGGCCGGCTCCTTGCGCGGCACATAGTCGGTGTTCTTTTCGTAGACGGCCTTCACGCCGGGCTGGAATTCGGCCGCGACGAATCTGAACGGGCCGGAGCCGATCTGCTCGGGAATCTGCTTGGTGATCGGGGTTTCAGCAAGCCGCTTGGGCATCATGAAGGCGCAGACCGACGATGGCTTG
Source organism: Bradyrhizobium sp. 482_C4_N1_8 (assembly GCF_052075965.1). Lineage (NCBI taxonomy): Bacteria > Pseudomonadati > Pseudomonadota > Alphaproteobacteria > Hyphomicrobiales > Nitrobacteraceae > Bradyrhizobium > Bradyrhizobium sp. 482_C4_N1_8. Next base: position 772,138 of record NZ_CP197231.1, read on the forward strand.
GCGATCGTCTCCAGCACCAGGCCATAGGGCTCCTTCAGCTTGAAGACGATTGTTTTGGCGTCCGCGGCTTCGATACCGGCCGTGAAGTCCATCAGCTTGCGCGCCATGCCGTCGACGCTCGTACCCCAGCGCTTCAGGGAGGCCACGCAATCCTCGGCCGTCACCGGTGCACCGTCATGCCACTTCAGGCCGTCGCGCAAGGTGAAGGTGTAGGTCAGCTTGTCCGCGGACACTGTCCAGTCGGCCATCTGCGGCTGCACCTTGAAGCTGGAATCGATGCCGAGCAGCGTATCGTAGACCATGTAGCCATGGTCGCGGGTGATGATGGCTGTCGTGAAGCCAGGGTCGGTGACGCGAAGGTCCGATTGCATCACCGCGCTCAGGGTCTTCTTTCCGGTCGCGGCAGATACAACCGACGTCCAGGCCAGAGGAAGTGCCGATGGCGCAACAGCCGCAAGCTGAAGCAGTTTCCGTCGCGAGACGTGAACCATTCGCTTCTCCTGACTTGACGCAAAACGAAACCAGATGGCGGTTGCCGAACACGGGCAGCGTATGGCGGGGAGCCACACGTGACAAGCAGGGGTTGCTTCTACCGATCTGGATTCGTTAGCGGACAAGCAAGGGCTGTGCCGCCGAAGCCGGCGGTAGGAGCAATCGTCGAAAGTCGTCGCGCTCTTGACGGACGCGCGTCAGTCGCGCCCCGCCTCCATGATCGCCTTGGCCAGCCGCGCCGGATCGGAGAAGCACAGCTCGTGGCTTCCCGGCACCTGCACCAGACGGAACAGGCCGAGCTTCTCCGAGAGCCGCGGATGCCAGGGATGGCTGTGCGGCATCGCGACGTCCTCGGTGCAGTTGATGTAGGACTTTGCCAGCGGCATCTCCGCCGGATTGGTCTTGAGCGCGATCTTGTCGGTGAAAGTCGCGAACGGATGCGGGTTGAGCACGTCATAGGCGCGCTGCGCGGTCTCGAGATCGGCATCGTTGATGAAGGTTTCGCGCCAGATCGGGAAGGGCAACACCACAGAGCTGTCGCCGCGTTCGGCCGCGATCGCTTCGAACAGCCCGATAAAGTGCGGCGGCACCATGTCGTTGAGGCATTCGCCGTTGTTGGGCACGAAGGCATTCCAATACACCAGGCGGCGAATGCGCTCGGGCGCGAGGTCGGCGACGCCGGTGATGATCATGCCGCCATAGGAATGGCCGAGCAGGACGATGTCCTTCAGATTGTTTTCGGCGAGATAGTCGGCGATCGACTGGATCGCGTCCTTCAGCCCGGTCGTCTTGGCATCGCCGGGGCGATTGCCCTTGATTGTCGGCGTATAGACCTTGTGGCCGGCGGCGCGGATCGGGGCCGCGACGGGTTCGAACTCGGCACCGGTGTGCCAGGCGCCATGGACGAGAACGTAGGTCGACATGTTGTAGCTGCTCCCGAGGGTGTGGTTAGATCGGCATGACGTGGGTCCTTTGCGGCGCTCGCGAGGCGCAGCGGACAATTCTTGTTGTGCGAAGTGTGAACCGGCCGGCCATTTTCCGCTTGGCTGGCGCTGAACCGGATTGGTCTCGGAGCGAACTGATGGAGCAGGTCACAAGCCGGCCGCGGCACGTCGTCTGGAACACCGCAGTGACGCGGCCGGACGAGCAGTTTTCCTATTACCGCGAGGCGATCTGCCAGGCATTCATGAACCTGACGCCGGAATCGGCGACGACGTCGCGCTTCCCTGCGAAGGTGGAGACGATCGGGCTCGGCGCCGGCGCAATCAACCGGGTGATGTTTCCCGAGCATACCGTCAATCGCTCGCGCGCCGATATCGCAGCATCGACCGAGAGCTGCTTCTATCTCAACTTCAAGCTGGCCGGGCGCTGCCGCATGCTCCAGGGCGACAGCGAGGTCAGCCTGTCGCGCGGCCAGGTCGGCATCGTCGACAGCGACCGCGAGGTGACGCTGCTGCACGATCGCGGTCCGATGCTGGGGGTCGCTTCGTTCTGGGTGCCGTCGCGCGCCCTGCGCGACCGGCTGCCGCCGTCGTTCGATTTCAGGGCCGAGCGCGTCTCCGACGATCCCCATGTCGGTCACCTCATCGTCGAGACCGCGCGCTCCCTCAACGCCGGCGCATTGCGGATGGCGGAAGAGGACAGCATTCGGCTGTTCGACGTGCTGCTCGATCTCGTTGCGCTCAGCCTGTCGCGCCGCTCGCGGGCGCAGACGGCGGAAGCCGCAAGCTTTGCAGACGCGACCGTGCTGGCGCTGCGCCGCGCCATTCACGAGCGGCTGCGCGAGCCGGGACTGACGGTCGCGGCGGTCGCCGGCTCCGTCGGCATCAGCGAGCGCTATGTCCACAAGCTGTTCGAACGCTCCGGCACGACATTTTCGGACTACGTGATCGATCGCCGCCTCGTGGGCGCGGCGGCCGACCTGAAGGATCCGGCATCGGGCGGCCGCGCGATCGGCGCTATCGCCTTCGACTGGGGGTTCTCCGATCTCTCCCACTTCGCGCGGCGCTTCAAGCAGCGCTTCGGCTGCCGCCCACGCGATTGGCGTGCGCGATGAACAGAGCTACAGCGACCTCGCGATCAGCAGCTTCATGATCTCGTTGGTGCCGCCATAGATCTTCTGGATGCGGGAATCGATGAAGATGCGGGAGATCGGGTATTCCTGCATGTAACCGTAGCCGCCGAACAGCTGGAGGCATTCGTCGGCGGTCTGGACCTGCTTGTCCGAGCACCAGTATTTCGCCATCGACGCCGTGACGGTGTCGAGATCCCCGGCGACGAGGCGCTCAATGCACCAGTCGACGAAGACGCGCGCAATCATCGCTTCGGTCTTGCGCTCGGCGAGCGTGAAGGCGGTGTTCTGGAAATCCATCAGCGGCTTGCCGAACGCCTTCCGTTCCTTGGTGTATTCGGTGGTGAGCTTGACCGCGCGCTCCATCGAGGCGACCGCGCCAACCGCAAGCGCGAGGCGCTCCTGCGGCAATTGCTGCATCAGCTGGACAAAACCCTGGCCTTCCTCCTTGCCGAGCAGGTTTTCCGGCGGCACCGTGACGTTGTCGAAGAACAGTTCTGACGTGTCGGAGGCATGCAGGCCGATCTTGTCGAGGTTGCGCCCGCGCTTGTAGCCGTCCGCGCCCGCGGTCTCGACCACGATCAGCGAAATGCCCTTGGCACCCACATCGCCGGTGCGCGCGACCACGACGACGAGATCGGCGGCCTGGCCGTTGGTAATAAAAGTCTTCTGGCCGTTGATGACGTAGGAATTGCCCTGCTTCTTCGCGGTGGTCTTGACGGCCTGCAGGTCCGAGCCGGTGCCGGGCTCGGTCATGGCGATGGCACCGACCATCTCGCCGGAAGCCATCTTCGGCAGCCAGCGCTTCCTTTGCTCCTCCGAGCCGTAGTTGAGGATGTAGTGCGCGACGATGGCGCTGTGCACGGAGACGCCGGTGGTGAGCTCCGGCACCGTGCTTTCGAGATCGTCGAGCACGGCGGCGTCATAGGCGAAGGTGGCGCCGAGGCCGCCATATTCCTCCGGCACGCTCGCCAGCAGGGCGCCCATCTCGCCGAGCCCGCGCCAGGCGAAGCGGTCGACCATCTTCTGCTCGCGCCATTTCTCGGCATGCGGCGCCAGATCCTTGGCCAGATATTTCCGGAACTGGTCGCGGAAGATTTCGAGCTCTTCGGTCATCCAGGAGGAGCGGTAGGACATGGTCACCTCGGTCAATGCGGCTTTCCGGCCTTGGTAGGCTGGTCGGCGGCGGCAATTATTGTGTTTTCAGGCTGCGCCGGTGACGCTACCAAGGCGGCCGGAAAACGCGTCTGTCGGGGTGTCTGATCTTGGCTGTCAAAATGCAGGAGCTCAAGCTCGACATCGAGCGCATCGGCACGGTCTCGGCGATCCTGACGCAGCCGGACAATGCGCGCGCCTGCTACGTCCTTGCGCACGGCGCCGGTACCGACATGCGCCATGCATCGATGGACAAGATTGCGGAGGGGCTCGCCGGTCGAGGCATTGCGACGCTTCGCTTCAATTTCCCCTACATGGAGAAGAGGCTGGGGCGTCCCGATCAGCCTGCGGTCGCGCATGCCGCCATCCGTGCGGCCGTCGAGGAGGCAGCGCGGCTCTGCCCCGGCTTGAAGCTCGTTGCCGGCGGAAAGTCGTTCGGCGGGCGCATGACCTCGCAGGCGCAGTCCAAGGCGCCGCTACCTGACGTCAAAGGGCTCGCCTTCCTCGGCTTTCCCCTGCACGCCGACAAAAAGCCGTCGACGGAGCGCGCCGAGCACCTGGTCCATGTCGAGATCCCGATGCTGTTCCTGCAAGGCACGCGTGACGGGCTTGCCGATCTCGGCCTCCTCAAGCCCGTGATCGCGCAGCTCGGCCCGAAGGCGACGCTGCACGAGGTCGCCGGCGGCGATCATTCCTTCGCGGTGCTGAAGAAGTCCGGCCGGACGAATGAAGAGGCCCTCACAGAGGTGCTCGATACGCTGGCGGCCTGGATCGATGAGCTCGCTTAAGGCTCAAGCGGAATAAAGCCCCTTGTCCCGCGCCTTCTGGATCGCGAGCGCGGCGATCAGGTCGAGCGTCGGCGTCGACAGGCCGGCGGTGCGGGCGAAGGCGGCGGGCGCCTTCACCAGCACGTCGATCTCCATGGCGCGGCCGAGCTCGTAATCCTGGAGCAGCGACGGCTTGTGGTTGGGGGCGGGGCCGCTGCGCGTCACGCGCTTGACCTCGGGGATGAAGTGCTGCGCGATGTCGTTAGCCTCGTTCAGCATGCGCGGAATGACCTCGGCAAAGGCCGGGTCGTCGCGCACTCCGCGCGCGGTCTGGCCGGTGAGCAGGCACAGCACCGACAGTGACATGTTGGTCAGGAGCTTTGACCAGATCGCCTCGCGGATCTCCGCCACCGGCGGCGATTCCAGCCGAGCATCGTTGAGAACGCCGCGAAGCCTGGTGATGCGCTCGCAATTGCGGTCGTCGCATTCGCCGATCAGCAGGCGGTTGCGGTCCGGCGTCAGGTTCTGCACCACACCGGGCGCGGTCACCTCGTTGGAGGAGAAGACGACGCCGCCGACGATCCGCTCTTTCGGGATGCAAGCGCGCAAGCGCCCGCCGGGGTCGAGGAAGGAAATGTCGGGCGGCGTCGGATGCCGCGGCGGCAGGCCGATGCCGTACCACCAGGGAATACCGTTCTGCGCAAAGACGATCGCGGTGTCGTCATGGAGCAGCGGTTTTATGCTGGCGACCAGGCCCGTCAGCGCGGTCGCCTTGAGCGTGCTGATCACGACGTCCTGCGGGCCGAGCTGGGCCGCATCGCCGGAGGCGTTCACCTTGGCGGTGACCTCGGAATCGCCGACGCGCAGCTTCAGGCCATTGGCGCGGACCGCCTCCAGATGGGCGCCGCGCATCACGCACGAGACCTCATGGCCGGCGCGGGCCAGCCTGACCGCGATATGGCTGCCGACGGCGCCCGCGCCGAAAATGCAGATGCGCATGGTGTGATGTCCCGTCCCTGATCCCGTGATGTCGCCCGGCAGCAGCATGACACAAGCCGCCATGCGATGGACGCGGCCGCCCTACGCCGGAAAGATATGGATCGGGATGAGTTGCCTCAGCCATAGTGGGCGGCAAACAAGATGACCGGAGGATCGCCGATGACTGCCAACCCCGTCCTGTGGACCCTCGATGAGCGTGGGGTTGCGACCGTCACGTTGAACCGGCCTGAAGTGAACAATGCCTATGACGGCGCATTGATCGCAGGCGTGCTCGCGGCCATGGACGATCTCGGCAGGAAGTCCAACCTTCGCGTCGTCGTGCTCCGGGGCAATGGCAAGCATTTCCAGGCCGGCGCCGACCTCAAATGGATCAACGGCGTGCGGCCGCAATCGGCTGAGGCGAACGAGGCGGCGTCGCGGGCGACCTTCGAGGCCGTGCAGCGGCTCAATACCTTGCCAATCCCGACCATCGCGCTGGTACAGGGCGGCTGTTTTGGCGGCGGCACCGGCGTGATTGCCGCTTGCGACGTCGTGATCGCGGCGGACAATGCGCTGTTTTCGATCACGGAGGTGCGCTGGGGGCTGACCGCCGCGATCATCATCCCGCAGCTTTGCGATGCCATTAGTGTACGGCAAGTCCGCCGTTACGCGCTGACAGGCGAACGCTTCGGCGCCGAAGACGCCCGCCGCATCGGCCTCGTCCACGAGGTCGTCCCGCTCGCCGAGCTGGAGGCTGCCGGCGCCAAGGTGGTCGAGCAGCTCCTTGCCAACGGACCGGAGGCGATGGCCGAGACCAAGCGGCTCGCGCTGGAGAGCTCGTTTGGCGGGATGGCGGTGGACGATGCCGCGTACAAGCGGCTCGTGCACCTGCATTCGGTCAAGCGTCAGAGCGCGGAGGCGGCGGAGGGCCTAGCGTCGTTCGCCGAAAAGCGCGCGGGGCGTTGGAGCAACCAAGGGTAGATTTTGCTCCGGCGATGTGCTGGATGGCCACCACTATCGAGAGTGTGGGGGCTGAGAGGTCATGCGTCGGAAGTTCATTCTTGCACTGCCGTTGCTCGTCGCAATCTGGCCCGGTCATGCAAGCTCCGATGACAGCGTCGTCTGCAATGACGAGAAGGTTGCCTCCAACATACGCATCGAGATCTGCACAAGACTGCTCGATCAGGAGAAGAACAAGGAGAGCCGATCCCGACTGCTGGCCCGCCGCGCCGATGCCTATTTTGACAAGGACGACTTCGCACATGCCTTGACCGATTTCGACGAAGCGATTGCAAATCATCCGGGGAATGCTGACGCCTTCATGCATCGCGGTTTCCTGCACTGGTACCGTCTCGAAGATGACGCCGCGTTCAAGGATTTCGATGCGGCGCTCCGGCTTGATCCGGCGCCATCGCGCCTGTTGTCCCGGGGGCGGAGATACGTTTTGCTGCGACAGTTCGATGCTGGGATCGCCGACATGACACGGGCGATCAAGCTCGATCCTCGTTCCGGGGACGCCTATGCGGATCGCGCATGGGCTTACAGCCGGAAAAAGGCATTCGATCTCGCGATCGCGGACTATGACCGGTTGCTCAAGCGTGACCCGAGCGACGGCCGCAGCACGCTGGCGCGTGACAATGTGCGCGCGGCGAAGGGCGCCGGTGTGAAATCCATCGATGAATACGGCCGCATGTTGGTTGCGCGGCTGCAAATCGAAAAGTCCTATCCGCGGCAGGCCGTCAGCGACAGGGTCGAAGGGGTGGCGGAGCTTGCATTCAGCATCACCCGCTGGGGATTGCTCGCGGCGAGCAGCGTGAAAACCAGCTCAGGCTCGGCCATGCTGGATGAGGCGGCGCTCAATACCCTTAGGCAGGCACAACCGTTCCCGCCATTGCCTCCCGGCAGCAGGTCGATCGAGGCCTTCGTGATCTCACTGATCTATCGAAATCAGTCGGAACGTTAGGCGCCTTGAGCTCGGTTGCGATCTCAGCAGCCGCGGCAGATGTTGTTGATGCTGCGATAGACGGCATCGTCGTCCTGCCGCATCTGGCGCATCGATTCGAGCGTCTTGCTTTCCGCGCTCGGCTCCGGCTTGCGCTTGGCGGCCAGCGCGGCTTCCTGACGTTGGTAACACGCTTCGCGCTCCGGCTTGGCCTGTATGAGCCGGCATTGCGCGACCTCGGCGCGGGCCGGGGCCGTACCGCCCATGATGCCGATCGCGATGGCGGCGGCCACGTTTATCCTTGATCCCATCGTCATTCCCCCGAACCACTCATTATCACATAGCAATCCGATACCATCTGCATCGGACCTCTGTCCCAAATCTCGTCGGCGGCGGATCGAGGCGAATCTCCGTAATTCCGCGGGGCCTTCCTTAAGGGTTCAATCATTCCCCGCCATTAGGGTTACGACAATTGTCACGCCATGGTGTCGAATGCACAGACAAGTTTTGGGACTTTGGAAAGCCGGATCGATCGTCGCCGCGGCGGCGGGGCTGCTGGTTCTGCAATCGGCTGCCGCTTCACCGCGATTGATCTCTCTGGCGTTCAATTCCCAGCTGGGGAGCCCGCAGCAAATCGGAGCCGATGAGTTTCGCCAGAAGCTGGTGGCGTCGGCCGGCAAGCGCATCGTGATCGACGAGCGGGCCACCAACGCGCTCGGCAGCGAGAACGCCATCCTGGCGGCGACCCGGGCCGGCTCGGTCGATATGGCGGTGCTGTCGGGGTCTGTGGTCAGTTCGGTCGTCCCCGAACTTGGCGTGTTCGACATTCCCTTCCTGTTCCGCGACACAGCCCACGCGAAGGCCGTGGCGCAAGGTCCGGCCGGCGCGGCGATCGCCACTAAATTCGCCGACAAGGGGCTGACGCTGCTGGCGATCGGCCGACAGGGATTTCGCAACGTCACGAATTCCAAACGGCCGGTTCGCTCGCCCGAGGATATCAAAGGGCTCAAGATTCGCGTCATTCCGAACGAGATCTACCAGATGACGTTCAAGGCGCTCGGCGCCGAAGTGGTCCCGATGGAATTTCCGCTGGTCTATACCGCGCTGAAGGACGGCCGGCTCGATGGGCAGGAAAATCCGGTGCCGACCATCGCCGGCTCCCGGCTCTACGAAGTCCAGAAATACCTCACGCTGACCGGTCACTTCTTCGCGCCGATCGCATTCGTCGCCAACCGTGCCATGTTCGAACAGCTTCCGCCGGCCGACCAGGCCATGCTGATCGCGCTGGCGAAGGAGGGAGCGGAGGCGACCTGGCAGGCGAAGCTCGATGCCGCGTCGCTCGAGCAGGTGCGTAGCGGCGGCATGGACGTCATCGAGACATTCGATCGCCAGCCGTTCGTCGACGCGGTCAAACCGCTCGATCAGGAATTCGAGAAGCGGTTCGGCAAGGATCTGCTCGCCGCCATCCGCTCCACCCGTTGAAGAATTTCGGATTTGCCATGAAATTATCGCACATGATGTCCCGCGTCGGCGTTCGTCCGCGCGTGTTCGGCGGCTTCGCGCTGGTTCTCAGCTTTCTGGTCCTGCTCGGGGGCTTCGCCATGGTCCAGGTCGAGCGGATCGGCGGAACGGTCAATGAGCTCGTGACCAGCGCTGCCGGCGACGCCGGCATGTCACAGGCGCGGGCCGCGCTTCTGGAGGCGAACTCGGCGGTCGAGAAATTCATCCGAACCTGGAATGTCGGCGACAAGGATGCCGCGGCCAAGGCGATCGACGGCGTCGGCAAACTGGCCGATCAGGTCGACCGGCAGTTCGGCAAGCTGCAAGCGATCGCGGAAGGCATCGGCCCGGTCAAGACCGCGCTGGAAACCTATCGCTCGTCGTTCACCGCGGCAGCGGAGGCGGCGGATCGGCTGCGCGCCGCGACCACGAAAACCGACGCCCAGGGTGCAGCCGCCGGCCTCAATGTCAGCGGCATTCAGGTTGCGCTCGCCAACCGGTCCGAAGACGCGGAACGGCTGGTCAACCCGATGCGTCTGGCCGGCGTCGTTGACGCACTGCGGATCACCGTGATGCGCTATGGCTCCACTTTGTCGACGGGCGATGCCGACGACGCCAAGCAGGCCTTGTCCTACGCCCAGCTGGCGATCGCGGACACCGAGGCTGAGCTGGCGGGGGCGAACGACGCCAAACTGAAGGCGCTGATCGCCGCGCTCAAGACCGCGATCACTGCCGACGCGGCCGCGCTGGACGAGGTCATCAAGGTGGCCGCCGATCTGCGCGCCAGGCAGGCCGAATTGAAGAAGGCCAGTGCGGCCATCGACGACCACGTCAACAAGATCAACGCGAAGCTCGGCACTGTGCGCGCCGAGCAGGGCGACAAGACCGCGGCAGCGGTCGATCAGACCAAGCAGACCGTCATCGCGACCGCGACCGGCGCGCTGCTGCTGGGAGCGGTGCTGGCGTGGTTGATCGGCGCCAGCGTGTCCGGTCCGATTCGCAGCATGACCGACCGGATGCAATCGCTGGCGGCGGGCGAGCTCGATGAGCCGATCCCCGGCGGCGACTCGCGCGACGAAATCGGCCGCATGGCGCGCGCCGTCGAGGTGTTCCGCGAAAACGCGCTGGCGGTTCGCCGCATGGAAGGCGAGGCGACGGCACAGCGCGAAGCCAGCGAGGCTGACCGCGCCCGCATGATGTCGGATCTTGCCGGCCGCTTCGAGCAGGGCATGCAGGGAGTCATTTCCGGTGTCGGCGGCCGTGCCGACGACATGGGGCGCAGCGCCGAGGAGTTGGCAAAGGTCGCCGAACGCGGACGCGGGCTCGCCGAAGCGGTCGCGACCCGCGCCGAGCAGGCATCGATGAATGTGCAGACCGTCGCCTCCGCCACCCAGCAACTCGCGGCCTCGATCCGTGAAATCTCGAGCCAGGTGCACCGCTCCGTCGCGGTCTCGAACAGGGCGACCGACGAGACCAACCGCACCTCAGAATTGATGCATGGGCTGTCGGATGCGGCTGAGAAGATCGGCACCATCATTCAGCTGATTCAGGCCATCGCCAGCCAGACCAATTTGCTGGCGCTGAACGCGACCATCGAAGCGGCGCGCGCCGGCGACGCCGGCCGGGGCTTCGCGATCGTCGCCAGCGAGGTCAAGAGTCTCGCCACCCAAACGGCGCAGGCGACCGAGCAGATCGCCAGCCAGATCGCGACGATCCAGAGTGCGACCGGCCAATCGGTTCAGGCGATCAGGCAGTTCGGCTCCACCGTCAAGGAAATGGCCGACATCGCCACGGCGATTGCCGCGGCCGTCGAAGAGCAGGGCGCGGCCACGGGCGAAATCGCGCGCAACGTCGAAGAGGCGGCCAACGGCACCTCGGCGGTGACGCAGGAAATCGGGCAGGTGCGCGCCGTGGCAGGCGAGACCGACGCCGGCGCCGAAGCCGCCCTGACGGTCGCAGCCGCCCTGAAGCAGCAGGCGGATTCGATGAGGTCGAACGTCGACGATTTCCTCCACACCATCCGCTCGGCGGCCTGAACCCCGGGAAAACCGGGGACGCCACGGGGGCGAACGAGGCGGCCTTACAGCACCGGTAGCAGCGCGCTCTTCAATTCGCGCAAGAGCGCCTGCACCGCGGCGGCGTTGCGCCGCCGCTCGGGGATCGCGGCCTTGACCCACAGCTCGGGAATTGGAAAGTCGCGCAGCACCGGCTTGAGCGTACCGTCGCGCAGGGCATCCGCCACGAGATAATGGGAGATCAGCGCGATGCCGTTGCCGGCGATCGCGCTGCGCGCCAGCACATGGCCCTCGTTGGAGGAGAGCAGCGGGCTGACCTGGATGCTGATGCGCCCGCGCGGGCCGTCGAAGATCCACTCCGGTCCCGTCGGCAGGAAGCTGAGGCAGCGATGGTCGACAAGGTCGCGCGGGTGCTTTGGCGCGCCGTGCTTCTTCAAATAGGCCGGTGAGGCGCAGAGCAGCCGCTTCAGCGGACACAGCGGCTCGTCGACCACACCGCCGAAGGAATGAGGGAAGGCGCCGATGGCGATGTCAAAGCCTTCGGTGACGGGATCGACCGGGCGGTCGATCAGCACGATCTCGAGTTTCAATCGCGGGTTCTGCGTCTGGAAGGCGCTGAAGGCGTCGGCAAGGCGCGCCACGGTGAGCGAGGTCGGCGCCTTGATGCGGAGGTGATCGACGAGATCGTGTCCCTTCTCGCCCATCCGCGAGAGCAGGTCGGTGGCATCGGCGACGACACTGCGGGCGCGATGCACATAGCGCTGGCCGGCTTCCGTCAGGCGTAATTGCCGGGTCGAGCGATGGAACAGCGGCGCGCCGATCCGCGCCTCCAGTTGCGTGACGCGCTTGGCCACGACCGAGGTCGAGACATTGAGCTTGCGCGCGGCGGCGGAGAATCCGGCCGTATCCGCGGTGGCGAGGAAGGCCTGAAGGTTCACCAGGATGTCCATGTCGACCTTTCTCGATTCGAGAAAGCTGATCGCGTATTTTGGTGGATTGTAGCTCGCCCTGCGTTAATTCATAGTCGGCTTCAAGCAAGAGATTTTGGGAGCGGACGCGCATGCGGGCCATGATGATCGAAGAACCGGCACGCCAGGTGCCGCTCTACGGCGAATATGAAGTCGTCGTTCTCGGCGGCGGACCCGCCGGCATCGTGGCGGCGGCGTCAGCGGCGCGCGCGGGACGAAAGACGCTGCTGATCGAGCGCTACGGCTTCCTCGGCGGCATGGGCACGGCTGCCGGCGTCACCAATTTCTGCGGCCTGCATGGCAATGTCTACGGCCAGGCCCACCGGCTGGTACAGGGCATGGCGTCCGATCTGCTGGCGCGGATCGATCATTTGAACGGCCTCAACGCACCGCACCTGATCCTCGGCAAGGTCTTCGCCCAGGCCTATGACACCGCGGCCTACAAGATCGCGGCCGACGAGCTGCTCGCCAGCCACAAGGTGCACATCCTCTTCCATGCGCTCGGTGCCGGCGTCGTGATGGGCGACAACTGCCGCATCGATGCGCTGATGGTCGAGACCAAGGCCGGACGGCAGGCCGTCCGCGCCGAGATCTTTATCGACTGCTCCGGCGACGGCGACCTCGCGGTCTGGGCCGGGGCGCCCTTCGAGCTCGGTGACGAGCACGGCCATCCGATGTACCCCTCGATGATGCTCCGCCTCAACGGCATCGATCCCGAGAAGGCTGGCGATGCCTGGCGCACCATCCCGCAATTGATGGAGAAGGCGATCGCCGCCGGCACCCACACATTCCCGCGCAAGAGCGCAATCGTGCGGCCGCAGAAATCAGGCATCGAATGGCGGGTGAATTTCACCCAAGTGGCGCGTGAGGACGGCCATGCCATCAACGGCATCGAGCCCGACGACCTCACCCGCGGCGAGATCGAGGGCCGCAAGCAGGCGCTGGCCGCATTCGAGTTCCTGCGCAGCACCGTGCCGGGCTTCGAAAAGTCCTACATCGTCGATTTGCCGCCGCAGCTCGGTATCCGCGAGACCCGCCGCATCAAGGGCGGCTACCAGCTCAGCGGCGAGGATGTGCTCGGCTGCGCCTCGTTCGCGGATTCCATCGGCGTCAATGGCTGGCCGATCGAGGCCCATGTTCCCGGCGACGTCGTCTTCACGTTCCCGCCAATCCCGGAATCGCGCGGCTATAACGAGCTGCCTTACCGGATGCTGGTGCCCGAGGGCGTCGACAATCTCCTCGTCGCCGGCCGCTGCGCCTCGATGACCCATGAGGGCCAGTCGGCGGCGCGGGTGTCCGGTGCCTGTTTCGTGATGGGGGAGGCCGCCGGTTCCGCCGCGGCGCTCGCGCTCTCAGGAAACCGCATCCCGCGCGATATCCCCATTGAAAAATTACAGGAAACGTTGAAACAACAGGGCGCCTTCATCGGGCGGGACCAGCCCGTGCCTGAAGGTTTGTGACGGTTGTAACATTACGACCGAGAGAACGACGACGGAGGAGACGGAATGATCGGGATTGCGCGGCTCGCACTGGCTGGCCTGATGGCGATCACAGCGATGGGCACGGCCCGGGCCGAAGACGCGCTGAAGGCCAGGGTCGGCGTGCTCCGCCTGTCGTCGTCCGCGCCCGTCTTCATTGCGCAGGACAAGGGCTATTTCCGCGAGGCCGGTCTCGACGTCGAGCTGAAGTTCTTCGATGCGGCGCAGCCGATCGCGGTGGCGACCACATCGGGCGACGTCGATTTCGGCGTCACCGCATTCACCGCCGGTCTCTACAATCTCGCCGGCAAGGGCACGCTGAAAGTGATCGGCGGCATGAGCCGAGAGAAGGCCGGTTATCCCCTGATCGGCTATTTCGCCAGCAACAACGCCTATGCCGCCGGGCTGAAGACGCCGAAGGACCTCGCGGGCAAGCGCGTAGCCGTGACGCAGGTTGGCTCGTCCTTCCACTATTCGCTGGGGCTGCTCGCCGACAAATACGGTTTCAAGCTCGCCGACGTGAAGATCGTGCCGCTGCAATCGCTGTCGAACGCGGCCGCCGCCTTGAAGGGCGAGACGGTCGATGCGGCGCTGCTGCCGATCTCCACCGCGCGAAAGCTGATGGACGAAGGCGGCGCGAAGTTTTTGGGATGGGTCGGCGACGAGACGCCGTGGCAGCTCGGCGCAGTGTTCGCTTCGCCGAAGACGCTGACCAACAAGGTGCTGGTGACGAAATTTCTCGGCGTGCTCGCGAAAGCCGACCGCGAATATCACGACGTCATCCTCGCAGCCATGAAGGACGGCGTCGCCCCCATCAACGACAAGACCAGGCCGCTGCTGGAGATCATCGCCAAATACACCAATTTGCCGGTCGAGCAGGTGGTCGGCAATTGCGCCTATATCGATCCCGACGGCAAGCTGGACGTCAAGAACGTCGACAACCAGATCAAATGGCTCCAAGAGCAGGGATTCGCGGACAAGGGCTTTGATGTGAACACGATCATTGCCAAGGATTTTGTGAAGGCGGATTGAGAGTAGAACGCAGCTTATGGACCTGATCGCCAACCACATCAGCCATCGCTTCGGTGACCTCGCCGTGCTCGACGACGTTTCCTTCACCGTCGGTGCCGGCGAGGTGGTGGCGATCGTCGGGCCTTCGGGATGTGGCAAAAGCACGCTGCTGTCGATTCTCGGCGGACTGTTGCAGCCATCGTCGGGCGCGCCCGAGCTGCGCGGATCGCCGCCGGCGGACAGTCTCAATCCGCTGACCTTCGTGTTCCAGGATTTCGCGCTGCTGCCCTGGGCGACGGTGGAGGAGAATGTCGAATTCCCGCTGCTGCATACCCAGCTCTCGGCCGTGCAGCGCCGCGCGCTGGTCGACGATGCCCTGCGCCGCACCGGCTTGACCGATTTTCGCACAACCTATCCGAAGCAGCTTTCCGGCGGCATGCGCCAGCGCGTCGGCATTTCGCGCGCGCTTGCGGTCAAGCCCGCCATCCTGCTGATGGACGAGCCGCTGTCGGCGCTGGATTCGCAGACCCGCGAACTTTTGATGGAAGACTTCGTCCGCCTGCTCGCCGATGGCGGCATGGGCGCAGTCTATGTCACCCACAATCTCGAGGAAGCCGCACGGCTCGCCGACCGCATCGTGGTGCTGTCGCGGCGGCCGGGCCGTATTCGCGAAGTCGTGGCCGTACCGATGACGCGCACCGAGCGCGGCGAGATCGCTGCGCGTGAAAAGCTGCTGGCGCTTCAGAACCAGATCTGGTCGCTGATCCGCAACGAGGCGATCGACGCCGAGCGCGAGGTCCAGCATGCTTGATCGCGCGGGGACGTCTGCGAAGGACGACACGACGCGGCGCGTCCGTTTTCGCGGCGCCGGCTTCGTGCCCGCCAGCAGCCGCTTCGGCGGCTGGATCGCGCTCGCCCTCGTCATCGCGATCTGGCAGGCGGCCGGCAGCGCCGGGCTCGTCAATCCGCTGTTCCTGCCGGCGCCGGCTGCGATCGCGCGCGCGATCTACGAGCTCGCGATGTCAGGCGCGCTGTGGCAGCATCTGTCGGCCTCGATCCTGCGCATCGGCGTCGGCTGGGTGCTGGGAACGGCGGCCGGCGTCGCGGTCGGCTTCGCCATCGGCCTGTCGCGGCTTGCGCGCAGCGTCGGCATCACCTTCATCTCGGCGCTGTTCCCGATCCCGAAGATCGCACTTCTGCCATTGCTCATTCTCTGGCTCGGCATCGGCGAAGAGCCGAAGATCGCGACCATTGCGCTCGGCGTGTTCTTCTCGACCGCAATCTCGGTCTATAGCGGCGTCGATGCGGTGCCGCGCAACCTCATCCGCATGGCGCAGAGTTTCAACGTTCCCTTCGCCACCATCGTGCGCAAGGTGATCTGGCCCGGCGCGCTGCCCGCCATCCTCGCCGGCTTCCGCATCACCGCGTCTGTCGCACTGCTGCTCGTCGTCAGTGCCGAGATGATCGGCGCCCAGTATGGCATCGGCGCCTTCGTGCTTCAGGCCGGCAATCTGATGCAGACGGACCAGCTGCTCGCGGGCGTGGTGATCCTGTCGGTGTTCGGGCTTGTGGTGGGGAAGGTGATCGGCTGGCTGGAGACGCGGTTGCTGCACTGGCGGTAGCCGCAACCCGCGCGACTGCAGGGTGGGCAAAGCGTAAGCGTACCCACCATCTCTTCATCAGTCGCTGAAGTGTGGTGGGCACGGCGCAAGGGCGCCTTTGCCCACCCTACGAAACCGGCGGCTCACGCATTCCCGCGATCTTCCCGAAACAGATCCAGCTTCTGCTGCACCGGGCGATCCGAGAAGCTGAACAGCACGGCGTCGTCTTCGGCTTCGTGCGTCACCCACTGCCAGCTCGGCACCACGAACAGATCGCGCGGGCCCCATTCGAAAACGGCATCGCCAATCCGGCTGCGTCCTTTGCCCTCGATCGGACAGAACACCGTCGCATCGGTCGCGCGGTAGCGTGCGGTCTTGAAACCCTTCGGCAGCAACTGGATGAAGGTGCCGATGGTCGGCATTGCGAAATCGCCGGTCTCGGGATTGCTGAATTTCAGCTTCAATCCGTGGCAGGCGTCCCACTCCTGGCTCGCGCGTGCCTTCTCCAGCGCCTCGCGGGTGTAGGCATAGGGATAGCTGAAGATCGGAGAGGTCTTGGACGATCGCTTCACGTCGACCGGTAGCAGATTGTGGCCGTAGCGCGCAAAGCTGTCGCCGGCGGGCTTTGTGATCCTCTGCTGGTCGTCCTTGGAACCTTCCGCAAAGGAGCAGTCGAAGAACTGCACCAGCGGGATGTCGAGGCCGTCGAGCCAGAACATCGGCTGGTCGGTCTCGTTGGAATGATCGTGCCAGGTCATCGACGGCGTGATGATGAAATCGCCGGGCTCCATCGCGGTGCGCTCGCCGTCGACCGCGGTGTGAGCGCCCTTGCCTTCGAGCACGAAGCGCAGCGCCGACTGGCTGTGGCGGTGTGCGGGCGCGACGTCGCCGGGCACCACCATCTGCACGCCGGCATAGAGCGAGGTCGTGATTTTCGACTGGCCGCGCAGGCCGGGGTTCTCCAGCACCAGCACGCGCCGCTCGGCTTCCTTGGCCGTGATCAGTCGGCCTGCTTCCGTCATGTAGTCGCGGATGACGTCGAATTTCCACAGATGCGGCCGGCAGGCGCTCCTCGGCTCCGGCGTGATCAAATCGCTCATCACCGTCCACAACGCGGTGAGGTTTTCGCCGTCAATCTTCTTGTAGAAGGCCTCGCGTTCCGGCGTCTTGGTCACGGCTTCCATGGTGCGGCTCCCGTTCGTTTTGTTGATTGACAGTATACTGACGATCTAGGTAGCGTCAACGTGACGAACGGCCTACAAAGCCGCTGTCATTCCGGGGCGCGCCGAAAGGCGCGAGGCCTGAATCCATACTCCCGATCGTGGTTATGGATTCCGGGCTCGACGCTAACGCGTCGCCCCGGAATGACGAACAAAATATAGGGAGGGTTCCGATGAAGCTGCACGGCTATTTCCGCTCCAGCGCCGCCTATCGGGTGCGGATCGCGCTGAACCTCAAGGGCCTCGGCGCCCAGCACCTGCCGCATCATCTTCGCAAGGGCGAGCAATGTGCGCCCGCCTATCTCGCCATCAATCCGCAAGGGCTGGTGCCGACGCTGGAGAACGATGCGGGAGCGGTGCTGACCCAATCGGTCGCCATCATCGAATGGCTCGACGAGACGCATCCCAATCCGCCGCTGCTGCCGAAGGATCCGCTGCGGCGCGCGAAGGTGAGGGCGTTCGCGCTGGCGATCGCCTGCGACACCCACCCGGTGCAGAATTTGAAGGTGCTGGCGCGGCTGCGCGAGCTTGGGCTCGCCGAGGAGAAGGTCCAGGACTGGGCGGCGTGGGTCAACCGCGAGGGGCTGTCGGCCTGCGAGACGCTGATCAGGGACGAGCCGGGGCCGTTCTGCTTCGGCGATGCGCCGACGCTCGCCGATCTCTGCCTGGTGCCGCAGCTCGCCAATGCCCGCCGCTTCGGCGTCGATGTGTCGACCTATCCGCGGCTGCTGAAGGCGGAGGCTGCGGCAAAGGCGCTGCCGGCCTTCGCAAACGCCGCGCCGGAGAAGCAGCCCGATGCCGAGTAAGCCCGCCCCTCCGATCACGATCGACGCGGTCTATGCCGCGCCGGGCTATCTGTTCCGGCGCATGCAGCAGATCGCAGTCTCGATCTTCATGGAGGAGTGCAAGGCGTTCGATCTCACGCCGGTGCAATATGCGGCGCTGATCGCGATTCACACCCACCCCGGCATCGACGCGACACGGCTGTCGGCGGTGATCGCCTTCGACCGCTCCACCCTCGGCAGCGTGATCGAGCGGCTGCAGGCCAAGGATTTTATCGAACGCAAGCCGGCACCCGAAGACAAGCGGATCAAGCTGCTCTATCTGACGAAATCGGGCGCCGCGATCCTGCGCGAGATCATCCCCGCCGTCGAGCGCGCCCAGGCGCGGATGCTGGAGCCGCTGAAACCCGCCGACCGCAAGGCGCTGATGGGGCTTTTGGTGCAGCTCGTCGACCTCAACAACGAGGCCTCGCGCGTGCCGCTGCGCGCGGAGGACGCGCTGGAGCATATGGGGAAGGCGGGGTGAGCGGGATGGTCGGCGGATGCGGTGACGCTGTCGCCTTTATCTCCGCTGTCATTCCCCGCGAAAGCGGGGAATCCAGTACGCCGCGGCTTCTCGGTTCAATCACAACCGCCTCGGAATACTGGATCGCCCGCTTTCGCGGGCGATGACAGCGAGTTTGGGATTGCTACATCCGCAACAACGCCTGCCGGTCAATCTTCCCAGTCCCCGTCTTCGGCAGCTCGTCGATGAAGATCACCTCGCGCGGATACTTGTAGGGAAGCAGCTTGCCCTTGACGTAATCCTGCAGCCGCCGCGTCGCCTCATTCTGATCGGTCGCGCGGTTGTTCATCACCACGACCGCCTTCAGCGTCATGCGCCGGTCCGGCAGCTCGGCGGCGAACACGGCGCATTCGCGGATGTCGGGGTGGTCGGCGAGGCACAGCTCGACTTCGAGCGGGTAGACCCACTGGCCTGAGATCTTGATGAGGTCGTCGGCACGGCCGCGGAAGAAGTGGAAGCCGTCGGCATCGCGCACGAAACGGTCGCCGGTGTAGATCCAGCCGCCCTCGCGGATGGTCTCGGCGGATTTGTCCGGCCGGTTCCAGTACAGCGGCGTGTTGGAACCGCCGCGCACCCACAAGATGCCTTCCTCGTCGTCGGCGACGTCGCGGCCGTCCTTGTCGCGCAGTGCGACCTCGTAGCCTGGCACGCGCAGGCCGGCGGCGCCGAGCTTCTTCTGTTCGGGGCGGTTGGAGAGGTAGATGTGCAGCACCTCGGTCGAGCCGAGGCCTTCGACGATTTCGAGGCCGGTGAGCGTCTTCCAGCCGTTGAAGACGTCCGCAGACAGGACCTCGGCCGCCGAAAGCGACATGCGCAGCGACGAGAAGTTGGTCTTGTCTGCCCCCTCCGCCTTGGTCAGTGAGGTGTACAGCGTCGGCAGGCCGAAGAAGACCGTCGGCTTGTATTGCTCGATCGCGGCAAAGATCGATGCAGGCTTCGGCTGGCCCGGCAGCAGCAGCGTCGCGGCACCCGCGGAGAACGGGAAGGTGACGGAGTTGCCGAAACCGTAGGCGAAGAAGATCTTCGGCACCGAGAAGCAGATGTCGCCGGGCGTCAGCTTCAGCACGTTCTGCGCAAAGGCGGCATCGCTGTAGGCCATGTCGTGCTGGAGATGCACGATGCCCTTGGGCCGGCCGGTCGAGCCGGAGGAGTACATCCAGAACGCCATCTCGTCGCGATGGGTGTCCGCTTCCGCGAGCTCGGCCGGGAACTGCGCGAGCCAGCCTGGCGCCGCGATCGCAGCAGGCGCGGCGTGGGCGCGCGCTTCGCCGTTGACGACGATCAGCGTGCGCAGGCAGGTCGCCGCGCAGGCCTCCGCATCGAAGCGCGTCGCGAATTCGGCATCCGCCACCGCGACCGCGGCGCCGGAATCGGCGAGATAGAATTGCAGCAGGTCCGGCGGCGTCAGCGTGTTGATCAGGAGCGGCACGAAGCCGGCGCGCACCGCGCCGAAGAATGCGGCCGGATAGGCCGGGGTATCGTCGAGGAACAGCAGCACGCGGTCGCCGCGCTTCAGGCCAAGCGACGCGAAACCGTTGCCCCAGCGGCAAGTTTCCGCGCAAAGCTCGGAATAGCTGCGGGTCCCCGCGGGTCCGATCAGCGCAGGCTTGTCGCCGCGGCCCTTGGCGAGCTGGTCGAACAGCACGCGGCTGGCATTGTAGGTTTGCGGAATGGCAAAGCCGATTTCACGGGCGCCCGGGCCGTCAGCGGGCACCTGGTCGCGGATCTCGCTGCTCATGCGGCATCTCCGCCGTTCTTCTCGGCCTCGTAGCGCGTCATGAAGGCGGGCGACATCGCGCGCAGCCGGGGGTCGTCGATACGGCCGGAGCGGGTGATGTAGCTGTAGGCGAAGTCCATCAGGCCGAGCTGCATGTGCTGGGCGAAGTGCTCGTACCAGAAGGCCGAGGTGCGCGCGGCATTGACGAGCTTCTGCACCACCGGTTTTCGCGCGGCCTGATAACGGTGCAGCGCGGTCGACAGATGCGCATCCGACTCCAGCGCCTTGACCAGCGCAATGGCGTCCTCGATCGCGAGCCGCGTCCCCGAGCCGATGGAGAAATGCGCCGAGTGCAGGGCGTCGCCGAGCAGCACCATGTTCTTGAACGACCAGTGCTCGTTCCAGACCCAGGGAAAGTTGCGCCAGACCGACTTGTTGGAGACCAGGCAGTGGCCGCCCAGCGTGTCGGCAAAGACCTCCTCGCAGACGCCCTTGCACTGCTCGGCATCCTTGTAGGCGAAGCCATAGGCCTGCCATGTCGCGTGGTCGCATTCGACCAGGAAGGTGCTCATGGTCGGGGAGTAGCGATAGTGATGGGCATTGAAGGCGCCGCGGTCCGTCTTCACGAAGGTCTGCGACAGCGTGTCGAAGCGTTTCGAGGTCCCGTACCAGACGAACTTGTTGGAGGAGTAGGACAGCGACGTGCCGAAATCGCCCTCATAGGCGCGCCGCACCAGCGAATTCAGCCCGTCGGCCGCGACGATCAGGTCGTGGCCGTTGAGCTGGTCGATGGCGTGGATCTGCGTGTCGAAGCGCGGCGTGACGCCGGCGTCGAGCGCGCGCTGCTGGAGGAACTGCAGGAGCTCCAGCCTGCCGATCGAGGAGAAGCCGACGCCGTCGATGGCGACGCTGTCGCCGTGAAGGTTCAGCGTGATGTTCTCCCAGCTCTCCATATGCGGCGCGATCGCATCGACCGTTTCGGGGTCGTCGGCGCGCAGGAATTCCAGGGCCTGATCGGAGAACACGACGCCAAAGCCCCAGGTCGCGTCGGCCGGGTTCTGTTCGAACAGGTCGACTTGATCCTCGGGATGACGCTTCTTCCAGAGATAGGCGAAATAGAGCCCACCGGGCCCCCCGCCAATCACGGCGATCCGCAACGTCTGCCTCCCTAATTGACAGTATACTTACTATCTAGGGGTAGACTAATGTGCTCCGGCTTTCCACGCCAGCGGAATTATCGAAGGCGAGGCGCGCCGAAGCTTACTCCCGGACACGCGTCTGGCGCGTGTCCGAAGCAGTGACGTTGCGAACCATAACCAAACCGCGCGGGCTTGGCCATCCGGGGTCAGACGCAGCGCTTCACGTAGACGCCGTTCACCAGCACCCTGGTACAGCGGACCGCGGGAACCGGCTTGCGCACCACGACGGCCGCATTCGGCCCGGCACAGCCGGCGCGGTAGACGCCCCGGGCGCACACCACCGCGTTGGCATCGGTAGACTCAAAGGTCATGCTCGCGCCGAAGGCGAGGAGCGCGGCAGCAATAAGCAGAAATGAACGCATGTCTTTCTCCCGGTCTTGTCGTGATCGAAATCGGTTACTTGCAAAGGGTTTGTCGCGGCCGGCGCGCGAAAATTCATTCGCGCGCGCCCGATCGTGGTCGCGCGCTTGGCGCGCAATCCCGCGCCGCTTATCGCGCCGCGAATGGCGCCAGCACTTCCTTGCAGGCGGGCGACAGTGATGCGGCATTGCTGGAGATGCATTGCACGATGCGGCCCCCGCCCGGCGCGACGCCGGCGCAGAGCGTGCGGATGTCGGCACCGCAGGCCGAGCGCACGATGAACAGTTCTTCGCGCGGCCGTAGCGGGCGCAGAACGATCACGGCCGGCGCCGCCGCCGGTGCTGCTGCCGCAGGAGCTGCGCCCGCAGGTGCTGCTGTCGCAGCAGCGCTGCCGCCACCGGTTGCGGCGCTCACCGCCTTCTCACAGGCCGGCGAAACCTTGGCCTTGTTCTTCTCGAGGCATTCGAGGGCGGGGGCGCCGCCCGGCGGCACGCTGGCGCACACCTTGGGATAATCGGCGCGGCACGCGCTCTTGACCGCGGCAATCTGCGTGCTGCTCGGCTGCTTTGACGCTGCCGCTTTCGGAGCGGCTGCGGCGGCGGGCTTCGCCCCGGCGGCGGGGGCCGCTTCGGTCTTTGCCGGTTCAGATTTGGCGGGCGCAGCTTCAGTCTTCGGCGCCGCAGCGGGCTCGACCGCGCGAACCGCGGTCTGGCATCCCGATGACAGGCTGGACATGTTCTTCTGGAGACATTGATACGCCTCCGCGCCACCGGGCGTGACGCTCGCGCAGTGTGCCATGAAGTCCGAGCGGCATGCGGAACGGATGGCGCTCTTCTGAGCCTCGGTCGGCGCTTGCGCGAATGCGCCTGTTGCAGTTGCGAAGAGCGTTGCCGCCAGCAGCGCGCGACGCGTTGACGCGTGTTTCAACGTGTTGAACATTTGGGTAAATTCCCTGCCCTGTCGGTCACGCCGACGATTTTTAAATGTAATGCAAGCAATCATTGCGGGTGATGCCGCGTGCAGCATCATTGGCTGCCTCGGCCTCTACCGCAAGTAGATTATACGGGCGCAATTGCGACGTAACCAGAGCATGATCCGGAAAAGTGTGCCGCGGCTTTCCCTCGCGACAAACGCGGAACGCGTTGGCGCGGAGATCATGCTCAAACAATACGGCGTCAGAGCTTGACCATGCGCTTGCCGCGGTTCTCTCCCGCCAGCAATCCGATCAGCGCCTTCGGCGTATTCTCCAATCCGTCGATGATGTCCTCCTGCACCTTCAGCTTGCCGGATGCGACCCAGCCCTGGAGGTCGGCGAGCGCGCGCTGGCTCTCCTTCATGTAGTCCATCACGATGAAGCCCTGCATGACGAGCCGCTTCACCACGATCAGGCCGGGCACGCCGCGCGGGCCGTGCGCGGCAGGTGCGCCGTCATATTGCGAGATCGCGCCGCAGCAGGCGATGCGGCCGTAATTGTTCATCTGCGGCAGGCAGGCTTCCAGAATGTCGCCGCCGACATTGTCGAAATAGACGTCGATGCCTTTTGGCGCCGCCGCGCGCAGGGCCTTGAACACCGCGCCGTCCTTGTAGTCGACGGCGGCATCGAAGCCGAGCTCGGAGGTCAGCCAGTTGCACTTGTCTGCGCCGCCGGCGATGCCGACCACGCGACATCCCCTGATCTTGGCGATCTGCCCGACGATCGAGCCGACGGAGCCGGCCGCCGCGGACACCACGACGGTCTCGCCCTCTTTGGGCTTGCCGATCTCCAGCAGGCCGAAATAGGCGGTGAGGCCGGCGATGCCGAACACGCTGAGCAGATGCGTCATCGGTTCGAGCTTCGGCATTTTCGTGAGATGCTTTGCCGGCACCGCGGCAAACTCCTGCCAGCCGGTGTCGCCGAACACGATGTCGCCGGCAGCCAGCCCCGGCGCCTTCGAGCTGACGACCTCAGCGATGCCGCCGCCGGCCATCACGCTGTTGGCCTCGACCGCGGAACGATAGGTCGCGCCATGCATCCAGGCGCGGTTGGCGGCGTCGAGCGAGATGTAACGCACCTGCAGCAAGGCCTCGCCGTCCTTCGGCTCCGGCATCGCACCCTCGACCATCTTGAAGTGCTCGGCACCGAGCTTGCCGCTGGGCTTTTCGACCAGAAGAATCTGGCGATTGATGCTGCTGCTCATGGCGTTTCCTCTTCGTTTGCTTGACGATTATGGATGCAGCCGCCGCAAAGAAAACGTGCAAGCCGCATTCGTTGTGCGCTGCATGAAGGCTAGATCGCGCCGACCCGTTTCGCAACGGGAACATCAGGCCATCGCGCGAGCACGCCAAGCGTGTTGCGTCGTCGTCATATCTGCGACATCATGAAGCGCCGGTGTAGGTGGGGGTAAGCGATGTCGAACAAGTTTACGCAATACATTCTGGCCGCGATGGTGCTGGGCATCGTCATGGGGGCGGCGATCTTCAACTTCCTGCCTGACACCAGAGCCGAATGGGCTTCCTCCATCAACCTGATCGCCATGATGTTCCTGCGCCTGATCAAGATGATCATCGCGCCGCTGGTGTTTGCGACGCTGGTCGGTGGCATCGCGCATATGGGCAGCGGCTCGCGGCTCGGGCGCATCTTCGCCAAGACCATGGGCTGGTTCGTCAGCGCGTCCTTCGTGTCGCTGCTGCTCGGCCTCGTCATGGTCAATCTGCTCCAGCCCGGCGCGAACTTCCCCGGCACGCTGCCGCAGGCGGGGCAATCGACCGGCTTGCCGGTCTCGGCCTTCTCGATCGAAAAATTCCTGACCCATCTGATCCCGACCTCGATCGCCGACGCCATGGCGCAGAACGAGATCCTGCAGATCGTGATCTTCGCCGTGTTCTTCTCGGTGGCGATGGGCTCGATGCCCGAACGGTCGAAGCCGATCCTGGCAATGATCGACGACGTCGCTCACATCATGCTCAAGGTGACGAGCTATGTGATGCTGTTCGCCCCGCTCGCGGTATGGGCCGCCATCACGGCCACTGTCGCCAAGAACGGCCTCGGCGTGCTGTGGAAGCTCATCGTCTTCATGGGTGGCTTCTATCTCGCGCTTGGGATCCTGTGGGTCATCCTGATGATCGTCGGCTTTGTGGTGATCGGGCCGCGATACAGCCATCTGCTGAAGCTGATCCGCGAACCCCTGATGATCGCGTTCTCCACCGCGAGCTCGGAAGCGGCCTATCCGAAGACGCTGGAGGGGCTGACCAAGTTCGGCGCGTCGTCGCGGATCTCGAGCTTCGTGCTGCCGCTCGGTTACTCCTTCAATCTCGACGGCACGATGATGTACTGCACCTTCGCGAGCATCTTCATCGCGCAGACCTACCACATCGAGATGTCGCTCGCGACGCAGCTGGCGATGCTCGCGACGTTGATGATCACCTCCAAGGGCGTTGCCGGCGTACCGCGCGCATCCCTCGTGGTGATCGCCTCGACGCTGTCGCAGTTCGGCATCCCCGAGGCAGGCCTGCTGATGATCATGGGCATTGACACGTTCCTCGACATGGGACGCAGCGCCACCAATGTCATCGGCAATTCGCTCGCGACCGCCGTGGTCGCGAAGTGGGAAGGTGAGCTCGGGCCCGAGCACGAGCTCGGACCCGGCGAAGCGACGACGCCGGACATGGTTCCGGGCGAACTGCCCGCGATGGCCGGCCATTGACGGGAGTGCATCATGCGCCTTTCAACGGCGATATCGGGTGGCCTGTTGCTGGCGGCGTGCCTGCTGGCAACCGGCGCCTCCGCCCAGACCGGCGGCAGCGAAGGGCTTAGCCCGACGCTGTCGGCCATCAAGAACAGGCACACCGTGCGGCTCGGCTATCGCGAGAGCTCGCCGCCGTTCTCCTTCCTCGACCAGTCAGGCCGCCCGATCGGCTACAGCCTCGAACTCTGCGAGGCCATCGTCGAGGAGATCGGCGTCGAGGTCGACGATCCCGATCTGAAGATCGACTACGTCAAGGTCACCTCGGACGACCGCATCGACGCCGTGCTCCAGAACAAGATCGACCTGGAATGCGGTTCGACCACGGCCAATGCCGAGCGGGGCAAGCGCGTCGCGTTCTCGCCTTTGATGTTCGTCGCCGGCACCAAGCTGATGGTGCCGAAGGCATCAAAGGTCCAGTCGTTGACCGACCTGAAGGGCAAGACCGTGGTGGTGACGAAGGGCACCACCAACGAGCAGGCGATCCAGGCGGCCGACAAGAAGTCCTCGCTCGGCCTCAACATCGTCACCTCGCCGGATCACGAGCAGTCCTACCAGATGCTCGTCGACGGCAAGGCCGACGCGTTTGCAACCGACGACATCCTGCTCTCCGGCCTGATCGCTCGCCATAAGGCGCAGGACAAGTTCCGCGTCACCGGCGATTACCTGTCCTATGACCCCTACGGCATCATGTTCAGGAAGGGTGAGCCTCAGCTGACGGCGGTGGTCGACCGCACCTTCCGCAAGCTCGGCTCCAATCGCGATCTCGTTCCTCTCTACAACAAATGGTTCACCGCGCGGCTGCCCACCGGCGAACGCCTGAACGTGCCGATCTCCCTGCAGCTGGAGGAAGCCTTCAAGGCGATGGACGATTCCGCGAGCGCGAATAATTGAGCGCTTACTTCCTTCTCCCCTTGTGGGAGAAGGTGGCGCGAAGCGCCGGATGAGGGGGCTCTATCCGCACGTTAAATCTACGTTGAGGAGAGAGACCCCTCACCCGTCTCGCCGCTACGCGGCGAGCCACCCTCTCCCACAAGGGGAGAGGGGACGCAGCGCACTTTGTCGCAAGAGTTCGATCAACGTTATGCCCCAAACACCCGATCCAGCGCCGCATCGTACGTCGCCTGCACCAGCTCCGGATGCAGCTTCGCCAGCGCTTCCATCATCACGCCGGAATTGATTTCCAGCACCCGCCACTCGCCATCGACACGGACCACGTCAATCGATGCGAAGGCGATGTCGATGGCGCTCGCGGCATCGGTCGCGAGCTTCACGCAGGCCGTTCGAACCTTGTCGTCCTCCAGCAGCACCGGCTTTGCGCCGGCATCGAGGTTGTGTCGCCAATCCGACCCACGCTGCTTGCTGTAGACGACGAGTGGCACATCATCGAGCAGGATCACGCGCACCTCTTGCTCGATCGCGACATAGGGCGAGATCACGAGTCCGGCGCTCATCGAAAAGACCTCGGCGGCCGCGTGGTCGAGTTCCGCCTCTGTCGTCACCTTGAACACCGCGCGCCCCGATGTTCCCTCGTTCGGCTTCACCACCACGCCTTGCGGATGGTCGTGAAGCAGCTCGAGCATTGCGTCTCGCCAATTGGGACCAACAACGTTCTTGCCCAGCTTTGGGTTGAGGAAGAGGCGATGGGGAACGCATCGTACGCCCTCAAGCGCCAGCACCTCGGCAGTGGCCGATTTGTCGTTGGCGAGACGGTGCGCGATGGCGCTGTTGAGACCGATGTCGTAGCCGAACGCGAAGTGGCGCTTCGCGCGGCTGCGCATCGCGAGCAGCCAGCCGCCGGCGCGGACATCGAGCGCGATGCCATGGGTCGCGCAATAGCGCCTGATCGCCTGGACGAAGATCCGCTCGCCGCTTGCCATGTGTTCAGTCGTTCCTGTCGCCAAAAGCCGCAAAAATGCGGGAAACGGCGCCAAACCGGGGTGAAAGTCAGAGCTATTCTTAATGAAATTCTCGCGAGCGCGACGGAAATTAAGTGCTGCAATCAGGCCCTGAAGGGAAAAGAAATTGCCCGCCGCGCATGCCCGGCAGCAGATTCATTAATGATGTGGCCATTTCCGCCGCAAATGCCGGTTTGAGCGGCATCAATTGCATCCGGAACGAGGTTGATTATTGGCCTCAATGGCGTAGATCACACACGCGAAATCCTCCGCCATGGCAATGGTGTCCGCCCCGCTTTCAGGGGCCGGGCAATGCTTTTGCCCTAAAACCGCAATTATTCGGAATATCGAAAATCATGAGCGCGTTTTACCGAGAGAAGGTTCTTTCCGTCCAGCACTGGACCGACACGCTGTTCAGCTTCCGCGCCACGCGCGACACCGGCTTTCGCTTCCAGAACGGCCAGTTCGCCATGATCGGCCTCGAGGTCGATGGCCGTCCGCTGCTGCGCGCCTACAGCATGGCGAGCGCCAACCACGAGGAAGAGCTCGAGTTCTTCTCGATCAAGGTTCAGGACGGTCCGCTGACCTCGCGCCTGCAGAAGATCAAGGAAGGCGACACCATCCTGGTCGGCCGCAAGGCGACCGGCACGCTGATCACCGACAACCTCATTCCCGGCAAGCGGCTGATGCTGCTCTCGACCGGCACCGGTCTCGCGCCCTTCGCCAGCCTGATCAAGGACCCCGAGGTCTACGACCAGTTCGACAGCATCGTGCTGGTGCATGGCTGCCGCCAGGTCTCCGAGCTTGCCTATGGCGAGAAGCTGGTTGCTTCCTTGCGCGAGGACGAGCTGTTCGGGGAGCTGCTGGCGGACAAGCTGATCTACTATCCGACCGTGACCCGCGAGCCGTTCAAGAACCGCGGCCGCATCACCGACCTCATCAACTCCGAGCAGATCTTCAACGATATCGGACAGGGCCCGCTCGACATCGAAACCGACCGCATCATGATGTGCGGCAGCCCGGCGATGCTGGAAGAGCTGAAGGTGATGTTCGAAGGCCGCGATTTCATCGAGGGAAGCGGCAACAAGCCCGGCCATTTCGTGATCGAGAAGGCGTTCGTCGAGCGGTAAGCCGCTCGTTTTCTGAGCGACGCCTTTAGCCACAACATCGGTGTCGTCCCGGGGCGCGCGACTTGTCCGCCGTAGCTCGAAGAGCGAAGGCGTAAGCGCGAGCCCGGGACCCATAACCACAGGACGTGGTTTGGCGACGGCTAGTGGCTATCAGCTCGCTCCATAACCTCTCCCTGTGGTTATGGGTCCCCGCGTGCGCGGGGACGACAGTTGAGAGTTTGGCTGGCATCTCGCCTCACACTCGCTAGGCCATCCACGTCCCTCACCCTCCTCCCCCGACTTTGTTATTGGCGCGTCTCGCGCGCCCCTTGTTATAAGCTCGCGCCAAAATCTCGCCGCGATGTTGCAATGCGAGAGCTGGGGAGCTGCGCAAATCTTGTCTGTGATCGACCATGGTTCGCCGAAACCGACCGCCTTCGTGCTGGCGGGCGGCGGCAGCTTCGGGGCGATCCAGGTCGGGATGATGCATTCGCTGGCGAGCCACGGGGTCGTCGCCGATCTCGTGGTCGGCTCCAGTGTCGGCGCGATCAACGGCGCCTATTATGCCGGCGATCCCTCGCTCAAGGGCGTGCTGGGGCTGGAAGCGGTCTGGCGCGGCCTGAAGCGTCATGATGTCTTCCCGGTCACCTGGAAGAGCCTCGCCGGATTCATGTGGCGGCGCGATTTCCTGATTCCCCATGACGGCATCCGCAAGCTGGTCGAGGACCACATCCCCTATCGCAACCTCGAGGATGCCGCGCTTCCGGTGCACATCGTCACCACCGATTTCGTCTCCGGAGAGAGCGTGGTGTTGTCGGAGGGGGCGACGGTGGACGCGATCCTGGCGTCCACTGCGATCCCCGGCGCGTTCTCGCCGGTCTACTACCGCAATCGGTTCCTCGCCGACGGTGCGATCTCCTCAAACACCCCGGTCCGGGTCGCGATCAAGAAAGGCGCAAAACGGCTGGTCGTGCTGCCGACCGGGCACGCCTGCGCGGTGAAGGATCCGCCGGTGGGCGCGGTTGCCAATGCCCTGCATGCGCTGACGCTGCTGATCGCCCGGCAATTGGTGGCGGAGCTCGAGGGGGTGGCGTCCGACATCGAATATGTCGTGGTGCCGCCGCTCTGTCCGCTGGTGGGATCGCCCTACGATTTTTCGCGGACCGACGACCATATCGAGCGTGCGGTCGCGAGCACCGATGCCTGGCTGGCGCGAGGCGGCCTCGAGCAGCACGGCGTCATTCCGCACGAGGCGCAGCCTCATGGTCACTGATTTGTCATTTCATTTGAATCTATTGCACTGCGAAGCCCGCCGCGGGATGGATTGATTTGCGGCATCCGGATTCGGTAGCCTCAAGGCGGGGTCCGCGTCATAACCATGGACGTGGCGCGGGCGTATCATGCCCTGTCAGACTGACGAGAGGGATGTGGTCGTGGCCAACGATAACAAGACGCAAGCTTCGCCCGAAGGGCTGATGGAAACCCTGCTGCTGCCGTTCTCGCCGCGTTTCATCGTGCTGACCATCTGCGCGGTCGTCACCGCGCTGTTGATTGGCATCGGCCTCGCCGATGGCAAGATCTTCGACATCCTGCTGATCCCGATCGCGATCTTCGGCGCTCTCACGCTGCTCGGCGTCCGCGATCTCATGCAGAAGAGTCACGCGGTGCTGCGCAACTATCCGATCTCGGCGCATATCCGTTTTCTGCTCGAAGAGATACGCCCCGAGATGCGGCAGTATTTCTTCGAGAGCGAGAAGGACGGCATGCCGTTCTCGCGCGATACCCGCTCGCTGGTCTATCAGCGCGCCAAGATGGAGCTCGACAAGCGCCCGTTCGGCACCCAGGAGGACGTCTACCGCGAGGGCTACGAGTGGATGCATCACTCGGTCTCGCCGAAGACGCACGCCGAGGAGAAGTTTCGCGTCACCATTGGCGGCCCCGATTGCGCAAAGCCATATTCGGCATCGGTGTTCAACATCTCCGCGATGAGCTTCGGCGCGCTCAGCCCGAACGCCGTGCGCGCGCTCAATGCCGGCGCCAGGAAGGGCGGCTTCGCGCATGACACCGGCGAGGGCGGCTTCAGCCCCTACCATCGCGAGATGGGCGGCGACATCATCTGGGAGATCGGCTCCGGCTATTTCGGTTGCCGTCATCTCGACGGCACGTTCGATCCCGAGGCGTTCGCGCGCGTCGCGAGCCAGGACCAGATCAAGATGGTCGAGCTCAAGATCAGCCAGGGCGCCAAGCCCGGCCATGGCGGCGTGCTGCCGGCTGCGAAGGTGTCGGAGGAGATCTCAAAAATCCGCGGCGTCACGATGGGCGAGGACTGCATCTCGCCGGCCTCGCACCGCGCCTTCTCCACGCCGGTTGGCATGATGCAGTTCATCGCCGAGATGCGACGCTTGTCCGGCGGCAAGCCGGCCGGCTTCAAGCTGTGCATCGGCCACCCCTGGGAATTCCTCGCGATCTGCAAGGCGATGCTGGAGACCGGCATCTATCCTGATTTCATCGTCGTCGACGGCAATGAAGGTGGCACCGGCGCCGCGCCGCTGGAGTTCATGGACCATCTGGGCATGCCGATGCGCGAGGGCGTCAATTTCGTCCACAACGCGCTGGTCGGCATCAATGCGCGCGACCGCATCAGGATCGGCGCGTCCGGCAAGATCGCGACCGCCTTCGACATGGCGCGGGCGATGGCGATTGGCGCCGACTATTGCAACTCGGCGCGCGGCTTCATGTTCTCGCTCGGCTGCATCCAGTCGCTGAGCTGCCACACCGACCGCTGCCCGACCGGGGTTGCGACCCAGGACCCGACGCGTGCGCGTGCGCTCTACGTGCCGCTCAAGATCGACCGCGTGCATAATTATCACCACGCCACGCTGCACTCGCTCACCGAGCTGATCGCCGCGGCCGGTCTCGAACATCCGCAGCAGCTGCGCCCGATCCACTTCAGCCAGCGGACATCGACCACCCAGGTGCGATCCTTTGCGCAGCTCTATCCGTCGCTGCGTCCGGGCGAGCTGCTCGAAGGCACCGAAGATCCGCGCTTCCGTGAAGCCTGGCAGATGGCGCGGGCGGAGACGTTCCAGCCGGCGCCGTAGGGGCCACCGCATGATCCGCCGGATCCTGCGGCGGTGAAAATTCATCGGGGATTGTGGTTGTGTTTTAACGTCTGTGTCAGCTTGGGGTGTAAATTGGCCCCATGGACGAGCGACGCGACAAAACCAGGCACCGCGTGCTGAAAGCCGGAACCATCGAGTTCGGCGGCGGCGCGATCGACTGCACCATCCGCAATTTCTCCGATACGGGTGCCGCGCTCGATGTCACCAGTCCGGTCGGTATCCCGGAGCGCTTCACCCTGGTCATCCAGGCCGACGGAACGCATCTCGCCTGCACGGTCGTCTGGCGCAAGGAGAAGCGGATCGGCGTGCGGTTCGGGTGAGCGGTCTGCGTTTGATCGGCGCGCGCTTAGGGCGCGCTTGTCCGGGACGACGGGTGGAGGGTTGGGTGCGCAATCACCCCGTCTCGACCTCACTCAACCGGCCCGCCAGAATCTTGTCGATCCTGCGTCCGTCGAGATCGACCACCTCGATATGCCAGCCGGCGAAGTCGAAGGCATCGCCGACATTGGGCAGCACGTTGAACTGTTGCAGCACCAGGCCCGCCACCGTGTTGTAGCGGTGCGGCGGCAGCTCGACGCCGAGCAACTCGCCGAACTCGTCGACCGGCATCCAGCCGGAGACCAGCAGCGAGCCGTCATCGCGCCTGACATAGGCCGGCTCCGGCGGTCCCTCCTCGGAATGGAAGGCGCCGACGATCGATTCCAGAATGTCAGCCGTCGTCACGATGCCCTCGAAGGCGCCGTATTCGTCGTAGACCAGGCCGACATGAACCGGAGCGGCTTTCAGGATCGCCAGCACGTCGCGGGCGTCGGCTGATGCCGGAATGCCGGGCGCCTCGCGCACCAGCGCTCGCAGATCCGGCGTGCGCTCGTTCATGTAGGCGACCAGCAGGTCTTTGGCCTGGAGCACGCCGATCGGCTTGTCGCGATCGCCGTCCGAGACGGGAAAGCGCGAATGCGGGCTCTTCGCGATGATCGCTTGAATGGCCTCCGGCGCATCGTTCAGATCGATCTCGTTGACCTCCGTGCGCGGCGTCATGATCGCGCCGACCGGCCGGTCGCCGAGCCGCATGACGCCCGCGATCATCTCTTTTTCGCCCGACTCCAGCACGCCCGCGTTCTCGGCTTCGCTGACGAGGTGATGGATCTCGTCCTCCGAGACCTTCTCCTCGGCCTTGCCGCCGCGGCCGAGCAGCGTGAGGATCAGCTTGCCGGAGAGATCGAGCAGGAAGACGAGCGGCAGCGAGATCCGCGCCAGAACGTGCATCGCGGGCGCGACCTTGACCGCGATGCTCTCGGGGTCGCGCAGCGCCACCTGCTTCGGCACCAGCTCGCCGACGATCAGGGTGGTGTAGGTGATGAGCGTGACGACGATGCCGACGCCGACGATGTCGGCAATCCCTGAGGACAGGCCGAGCTCGACCAGCCATTGCGTCAGCCGCTGTCCGAGCGTCGCGCCGGAGAACGCGCCCGAGAGCACGCCGACCAGCGTGATGCCGATCTGCACCGTCGAGAGGAACTTTCCGGGATCGGCCGCCAGCGTCAGCGCCCGCTCGGCGCCGCGCACCCCCTTGGCCGCGAGCAGCGACAGCCGGGCCGGGCGGGACGAGACCACCGCCAGCTCGGACATGGATAACAGGC
The DNA here is from genome assembly GCF_052075965.1 of Bradyrhizobium sp. 482_C4_N1_8. Taxonomy (NCBI): domain Bacteria; kingdom Pseudomonadati; phylum Pseudomonadota; class Alphaproteobacteria; order Hyphomicrobiales; family Nitrobacteraceae; genus Bradyrhizobium; species Bradyrhizobium sp. 482_C4_N1_8. Next base: position 805,450 of record NZ_CP197231.1, read on the forward strand.
CGTTAATGACGATCAGGACGACGACGATGATGATTTCGACGGACAACATTGTGCGCAAAGAGAAGGGATACTTGACCCGGCGAACGCCGGACCAAGCCCCTTATATATGAACTCGATGCACAATTTGTCCGGTTCCCGACCAAATTGCCGCAGGCGGGATCAAGCGCTCTCGCCCGGGTTTTCGAGGCTGAACGTCTCCGACTGCTCGTCATATGCGAACAGCTCGCCATAACGTCCCCAGGACACCACGGTCCTGAGCGTCTCGTCCGCATAGTCCTCGGACATGTAGTCCTCGAGCTCGTTGCGGAACCGTGCCGCGGGGGCGGTATGGGAGGGACGTTCGTCGAGCACGCGGCGAATCAATCCCATCACCGGCACGTAAGTGACGAGATGTTCGGCGAACAGCTTCTTGCGTGCGTCGGTTTCGAGATGGGCAAAACGCTTGCCCGTGTCGGTGAGCATCAGGTCGCCTTCGCTCAGCTGGGCGAAGCGCAGCAGTTGCAGGGACTCACCGAGGTGGAGGATCTCGTCGGCCTCGAGCTGGAGCTGGCTTGCGAGCACGGGCAGGTCGGCGTGTCCGTGATAGGGCGGCCCCGCCAGCGTCTCGATCAGGCCCGACAGCACGTTGGACGATACGTGGTGCAGGGTCATGCCGACACCGGAGCCCAGGATGCCTTCGACGGGGGGCGCCTTCGGTTCGGCGCGTTGGGTCATGCGCGCGTAGATGTTGTCGACGAGCTGCCGGAAATGGGGGTCGAGCCGGTTGCGCGGATGCGGCATGTCGACCTTGATCTCGGCGGCGACACGCCCTGGATTGGATGAGAACACCAGGATGCGATCGCACATCAGGACCGCCTCCTCGATATTGTGCGTCACCATCAGGATCGATTTGATCGGCAACCGGCCCTCGATCCAGAGGTCGATCAGGTCCGTGCGCAGCGTCTCGGCCGTGAGGACGTCGAGTGCCGAGAACGGCTCGTCCATCAGCAGGAGGTCGGGATGCACCACCAGCGCGCGGGCGAAGCCGACGCGCTGGCGCATGCCTCCCGACAGTTCCTTCGGGAAGGCGGACTCAAACCCGTCAAGGCCGATCAGGTCGATCGCAGCAAGAGCGCGCTTGTGGCGCTCGGTGGCATCGACGCCCAGCGCTTCGAGCCCGAGCTCGACGTTCTGGAGCACGGTCAACCAGGGAAACAACGCGAATGACTGGAACACCATGGCGACGCCGTTCGGCGGCCCGACGATGATCTCGCCGCGACAGGTCGCCTGTCCCGCAGACGGGCTGACCAGACCGGCGATGATCCGCAGCAAGGTGGACTTGCCGGAGCCGGAGCGGCCGAGCAGGCCGACGATCTCGCCCGAGCGGATCGTCAGGTCGACCTTGTCCAGCACCAGGAGCTGTTCGCCGCTGCCTTTCGGGAAGGATCGGCAGACACCGCGGATGTCGATGAGCGCAGAGGGTTGATCGAGCATGATGGTCTCCTCGTCAGCCGAGCCGCAGGCGACGCTCGCCGAAGGCATAGAGCGGCCGCCAGACCAGACGATTGAACAACGTCACCAGAATGCACATCGTGGCAATTCCGAGCACGACGCGCGGGAAGTCACCGGCTTCCGTGGCGGAAGCAATATAGGCACCGAGCCCGGTGGCCTTCAGATGCGTGTCGCCCCAGCTTGCGACCTCCGCGACGATCGACGCATTCCAGGAGCCGCCGGACGCGGTGATCGCGCCGGTGATGTAATAAGGAAAGACGCCGGGCAGTATCACCTTGAACCACCATCGCCATCCCCCGAGATGGAAGCTGCCGGCGGCTTCGCGCAGATCGGTCGGAAAGGCGCTCGCGCCCGCGATCACGTTGAACAGGATGTACCACTGCGTGCCCAGGATCATCAGCGGGCTCAGCCAGATGTCTGGATTGAGCTTGAAGCTGACAATGGCGACGACAAAGACGGGGAAGGCGAGATTGGCCGGGAAGGCCGCCAGAAACTGGGCCAGCGGCTGGATTCGTTCGGCGAGCTTCGGGCGAAGCCCGATCCACACGCCAACCGGCACCCAGATCAGTGTGGCGAGGGTGATCAGGATGGCGACGCGCAACAACGTGATGAGCCCGTCCCTGATGACGACGAGAACGTCGGACATTCCGAGACTGGCCGAGAGATAGCGATAGGTCAGCCAGGCGGCATATGCCGTGCCGGCGAGGATCAATGCGATCCAGACCGTATCGACGAGGCGTGACGTCTGGTCTTTACCTGGTGCCGCGGGCGGCAGCTTTGGCAGCGGAATGCGCAAGTTCGAGATCGCGCGGTTCAGCGCCGCGAAAGGAAGGGTCAGCGCACGCAGCGCCCGAGTCCGGCGGAACAGGTCGAGCATCCAGGAGGCCGGCGCCTCGCCTGAGGCGGTCTGCTCGAAGCGGAATTTGTCGGCCCAGGCGACGATGGGGCGGAACAGCAGCTGATCATAGGCGATGATCACGAGCAGCATCGCCAGCATGGCGTAGAGGATCGCCGGCAAATCCTGCTGCTGAATTGCCATCGCGACATAGGAGCCGATGCCCGGCAGCGTCACCGTGGTGTTGCCGACCGTGATCGCCTCCGAGGCCACCACGAAGAACCAGCCGCCCGACATCGACATCATCGCGTTCCAGATCAGGCCGGGCATCGCGAAGGGGACGTCGAGGCGCCAGAAGCGCTGCCAGCCGGACAAATGGAAGCTTTGCGTGGCCTCTTCCAGATCCTTCGGAACGTTGCGGATCGACTGGTACAGGCTGAACGTCATGTTCCAGGCCTGGCTGGTGAAGATCGCGAACACCGAGGCGAGCTCGGCGCCGAGCACCTGCCCCGGAAACAAATTCATGAAGAACACGACGGTGAAGGTGAGGAAGCCCAGGATCGGGACGGATTGCAAAATATCCAGCAGCGGGATCATCACCAATTCGGTTCGCCGGCTCTTGGCTGCGATCGCCGCGTAGATGAAGGTGAAGACCGTCGAACAGACGATGGCGAGCAGCATCCGCAAGACGGTGCGCAAGGCATAAAGCGGAAGGTTTGCCGGATCGAGCGTGACCGGTGCGCGCTCGAGCTCGGACAGCGGCGCCGTGGTCTGCTCGCCGCCATAGACGATCAGGACCATGGCGCCGATCACGAGGATCAGCGCCGCGACATCCCAGACATTGGGGAGTAGCGCCCGGCCGATCGCGGCCGTGCGGATATCTCTCGGCTTCATAGGCCCGCCCTTGGGCTGGAATTTTGGGCTAGAACTCTGCGTGCAGGCGGCCCGAGAAGATCGAGACCGGCCCGCGGTCGGCGTTATAGGCCGGGTTTGTGATCAATTGATAGTCCGCGGTCAGCGTGACGTTCTTGTTCACCGAATAGGCATAGTAGGCCTCAAGGATGCGCTCCTTGCGGTAGTTGAGAGCGCCGTCGCCGATGAGAACACCGAGGCCGCCGGCGGCCAGGAAGTCGCGATAATCCTGCGAGATGGCATTGACCGCGCCGCCGATGCCGACGACGTCGTCAGGCCGGCCCCATTTCGTGCCCTTGATCGACAGTCCGCCGGCCAGGCTGCTGTTGATGTCGGTGAAGGCGAGTGTTTCGGTCTTGCCGTCGTTCCAGCTCCAGCGGCCGAACAGCCCGATATCTTCTGTGATCGCCTGCTCGAGGTTGACGACGTAGCCGACCTTGAGGCGGCCGCGGCGGGTCTGCGCGATGTCGAGATTGAGCGCAGGATTGTCCAGCGTCTCGCGGAAGCTGCCCATGTTGGCGCTGTCGACCCAGCCCATGGTCCTGAGCTTGCCAGGTTGGCCGAGCAGCGAGAACCGCGTCTCCAGCTCGATCGCGTACTGACCGCGTTCCCCGACCCTGGTGTCGAAATGATTCGAATTGGACTCCGCGACCATCAGGAAATAGCCGCCGCGCAGCGCCCATTGCTTCTGGTTGAGCTCGGCGGTGACGCCATAGGTGAGACCGACCTTGTCGGCGGAATAGTCGAAGGCGCCCGGCGCCCACAGCGACCAGTTCATGAAATCCTTGCGGGTGTCCTTGGCAAAGGCATTGCCGTCGAACACGTCGATCACCGCGAACTTGCCGGCCTGCACCGTGAGCCTGGACACGTCGACCTTTTGCCCAAGCTGCAACTGGCCGCTCGCGAGCTCTTCCTGCTCGCCGCCAAAGCCGAACGTCTGGCGCACGAACAGCCGCGAGGTGTTGTAATGCGGATAGGGGAAGTTCGATTTCTGCGCTTCGCCGTTGGGAAAGCCTGCCGCGCCCACCGTGTCGTTCAGTCCAAATCCCTGGAGCAGTTCGGGATTGTAATAGACCTCGCCGCCGTCCCACAGCCGCGCGTTCAGGAACAGGCTGTTGCTCCAGGTCGCCTTGGCCTGGGTTGAAGGCGAGAGCGAGTTTGTTCCGCTGTAGAGAGCGGGGAACGACGGATAGCCTTGCGGCAGATAAGTGCTCTGACCGTGAATCTCCCAGCGATCCGATTCCGTGTCGATCAGGGAGCTCTTCGGATTGTAGCTCGGCATGCCCGGCCAATCGACCTTGCGGTTGAGCCCGAGCCTGATCGACTGGAAGTCGAGCGACGAGGAGGTGTATTGGGCCCCCGTGGAGAAGGCGACGTTGGCGCCGTCGAAGCGGCTATAGAGATATTCGAGCCGTGCGCTCCAATGCGGCGCGAAGCCGTATTCGATGCCGGCACCCGCGATCCAGCCGGGCCGCGTGTTCAGGATTTTCGGGACGTCGCCCGCGGCCGGCGTGTCGAAATAGCGCTCGCCCATCCACGCAAAGCCGCCGGTGGCATAGACGAGCCATGGACCGCTGGTGTAGCCGACGCGGCCGCGCAGGCTGGCGGTGTAGTCCCACTGCTGGATGACCGTGTTGGCAGGTGTCGCGAGGAAGGAAACGATCGAGTTGGAGGTGATGTAATTGGGAAACGAAAAATCGCCTTCGACGCCGACGAGCCAGCCGGAGTTGAGCCGGTAGTTGTAGCCGGCCTGCACGCCGCCGATCATGCCGCTGAAGACGCCGCTGCCGTTGATCGCGGTGCCGTCGTTCAGCGCGAAGCTGGACGAGCCACGGCTGTAGCCGGCATGCGCGCCGATATAGAGGCCGGTCCAGTCATAGACCGCTTTCAGCGCCGGCGCCTTCAGCGGCAGATCGGCCGCGTGTACGGCGGCGGGAAAAGCCAGCACGCCCGAGGCAATCGCCGCGGCCGTTCGCAAATACCGGTGCCGGTGACCTCTCAACTTCAAAACGCACGCCCCCAAACGCGAATGTGTCCTATTCGCCGCGATATCCCTGCAGATTCGCGGCGACCCTGTCACGAAGTCTTGGTTGTTCACGCGATCGGACCAGACGATCCCGATTCGACGCGATTTCTTCCCAAGCCCCTGTGCTTGTTACAAACCTTATTGCGATTAATTCGCAATAGCAACTGGCACGGATTGCCGCAGGGGATGGTTCGCACTCTTGTGTGACGGAGCTGCAACAAATTCTCAGGTCCAAAATGAATGACCCGCCCGGGGGGACAGCCGGGCGGGTCGGGGGCACGACACGGGGTGGATGAGGCGCCCGTGTCGAACGCGGGATCCACGTGAGATCGGCCTCAGGTACTCAAATCAGTAGCAAGTACGAACGCGGCCGACGTACTGGCCGAAGGCGTTGTACTGGGCGACCCAGCCGCAGCGGTGATAGCCGTAGTAATAGGGGTCGTTGCTGGCGGCGATCGCGGAGCCGACGACGGCGGCGGTGGCGATGCCGGCACCCACACCCCAGACCCAGCCGGGCTGCTTGGCTTCGGCCGAAGAGGTGGTGGACACGATGCTGCCGGTGACGGCGAGGGCAGCGAGTGCGACGGCGGCAATCCTGGTCTTGATCGACATGTGAAACTCCATCCGGGTTGAGGCGGTCCGTTGTGGCCCGCGTGCCCAGTTGGACGGAGGCTTGCCGCGTCCGGTTCGAATCCAGCAAAAGTGAGCGTGCAGATCGGCTGTTTCCCGAATGATTCCAGTCGGATGCGAGCTAGCCGAGAGGCCCTTTGGCGAGCCTCTTCACGTCGAAGTTATCGACCTCGGCCAGCAGCTCGCAAAAGGCGCGCGCACCCTGATCGACGAGCTGCACACCCTTCTCGGGGACAGCCAGCGTCGCATTGCCGATCGCGCCGCTCGTGTGGAGATCCTGCGCCTGCCAGGCGAACGGTGCGGGCCGCTGCGTCGACAGCCAGCGATACTGCTTTTCCATGGCGATGCTGCTCGCGGGAAAATCCGCGATCGCATCCTTGCGCACCTGATCGGGATAGCGCGCCAGCATGATCGAGGTCTCGACCGCGCCGCCATGGATGCCGTGGCGCACTTCATCCGCCGGGAACAGTTTCTCCGCGCCCGACAGCCGCGACCACGACGTCGTCACCACAAAGAGCTTGCGATGCGCGCGAAGATCCTGCGCGACCAGCATCATTGCCGCGCTGTTGCCGCCATGGCTGGTGATGATGACGAGCTTCTTCAAGCCGCGCCGCGCGACGTCCTCGCCGATTGCGGTCCATCGCTTCAGCGCCACCTCGGTCGGCAGCGTCTGCGTGCCCGGAAAGTCGATATGCTCGGTGGAAATCCCGACCGGTTCAACGGGCAGGAACGTCGCCGGAACATTTGCGGGCAACAGCTCGCGCACGCGCGCGAGATACGCGTCCGCGATCAGCACGTCGGTCTCGAGCGGCAGATGCGGGCCGTGCTGCTCGGTCGCCGCCAGCGGCAGCACCGCGATCCGGCGCGACACGTCTGCAAGGCTCCCATCGGCCCAGTTGATGTCGATCCAGTCGCGGGACGGCGTCATCGTGGTTTCTTTGCCCGAATTTGTCGCGTATTTTGGGGTTATCAGGGGACGCGGGCCTGGCCGGCTCGCGTCCCCGAACTTCATGCGGTTCTATCGCGTTGCCTTCACATCGGCCAGCCACGATCGACGGAGTGCCATCATGACCCCCTCTCATCTGCGGCGAGCGTTAACGGCGGGCTTGATGGCCGCTTGCGTCTCTCTCGCGCCGGTGCGTGCAGAGACGCTGGACAAGGTCACCTTCGGCACCAACTGGGTCGCCGAGGCCGAGCATGGCGGTTTCTTCCAGGCGGTCGCCGACGGCACCTACAAGAAATACGGCCTCGACGTCACCATCGTTCCCGGCGGTCCGAACGAGAACAACCGGATGCTGCTGATCGCCGGCAAGATCGATTTCTTCATGGCCGCGAACACGCTGATGTCGTTCGACGCGGTGGCGAATAACGTCCCCGTCGTCACCATCGCAGCGGTCTTCCAGAAGGATCCGCAGGTGATGCTGACGCAGCCGGACGCCAAGGTCGCCAAGATCGAGGATCTCAAGCCGCTGACCTTGTTCGTCTCCAAGGAGGGCATGACCAGCTACTTCCAGTGGCTGAAGTCCGAATACGGCTTCAACGAGAAGAACGTTCGTCCCTACAATTTCAATCCGCAGCCCTTCATCGCCAACCCCAAGAGCGCGATGCAGGGCTACGTCACCTCCGAGCCCTTCGCGGTCGAGAAGGCCGCCGGCTTCAAGCCGAATGTGCTGCTGCTTGCCGATTACGGCTTCAACACCTATTCGACCCTGATCGAGACGCGCCGCGACATGGTCGAGAAAAAGCCGGACCTGGTGCAGCGCTTCGTCGATGCCTCCATGGTCGGCTGGTACAATTACATCTACCGCGACAATTCCGCGGGCAATGCCATGATCAGGAAGCTCAACCCGGAGATGACTGACGAGCTGCTCGCCTATTCCGTCGCCAAGATGAAGGAATACGGCATCGTCGATTCCGGCGAGTCCTTGAAGAACGGTATCGGCGCGATGAGCGACGATCGCTACACCTCCTTCTTCAACAAGATGGTGAAGGCCGGCGTCGTGAAGGCGGATCTCGACTTCCGCAAGTCCTATACGCTGCGCTTCGTCAACAAGGGCGTCGGCGTCGAGCTGCGCCCGAGCAAGCCGTAGCGCAAGGTCCATGTCATCCGTCAAAAGCTCGTCCGGGGTCGAGGCCGGACTGACGGCTCTCGCCGTCAGCCTGCGCGGCGTGACGAAGGCGTATGACAATGGCGTCATGGCGCTCGGTCCGCTCGACCTTGCCGTTCGCAAGGGCGAGTTCATCTCGCTGCTGGGCCCGTCCGGTTGCGGCAAGTCCACTGCGCTGCGCCTGATCGCAGAGCTCAGCGCGCCATCGTCCGGCATCGTGCGGGTGGCGCGCCACGAGGGCGATGTGCTGCCGGGTCATGGCATCGGCTTCGTGTTCCAGGAGCCGACGCTGATGCCCTGGACCAGCGTGCGCGAGAATGTGCGGCTGCCCTTGAGGCTCGCAGGCGTTCCGAAGGCGGAGGCGCGCGCGCGGGCCGATGAGGCATTGGCCAGCGTGGGTCTTGCCGATTTCGCCGATGCTTTCCCACGCGAGCTCTCCGGCGGCATGAAGATGCGGGTGTCGCTGGCGCGTGCGCTCGTCACCGACCCTGATATCCTCCTGATGGATGAGCCGTTCGCCGCGCTCGACGAGATCACGCGCTTTCGCCTCAACAACGACCTGCTCGCGCTGTGGCGAGCCCTGGGCAAGACCGTCATCTTCGTCACCCATTCGGTGTTCGAATCCGTCTACCTGTCGCAGCGGGTCGTGGTCATGACCGCGCGGCCCGGCCGCATCCAGGCCGATATCCGCATCGAGACGGTCGAGCCGCGCGGTGAGGAGTTTCGGACCTCGGCCGCCTATTCCAATTATTGCCGGAAAGTGTCGGCCGCGCTGGCGCCGTCCTATTCGGGGCAATCGATGCTATGAACGCGCAAGCTACCGTCACCGCAAAGCCATCCGGCGCGCAACGCGCGATGCGCTTGGTGCTTCCCGTCATCGTGTTCGCAGCCGGACTCGCGGCCTGGGAACTGGTCGTCCGCATCAAGGACATCCCGCCTTACGTTCTGCCAGCGCCCTCCGTCATCTTCCTGACGCTGATCAAGGACTGGGCGGTGCTGTCACAATCGCTCGCGACCACGCTGCTGACCACGCTCGAAGGTTTTGTCGCCGCCAGCATCGGCGGCATCGCGCTGGCACTGCTGTTCAACCAGTCGAAATGGGTGGAATATTCGCTATTCCCCTATGCAATCGTGCTCCAGGTGACTCCTGTCATCGCGATTGCACCGCTGCTTCTGATCTATCTGGAGCAGCAAACCGCGGTCGTGGTCTGCGCCTTCATCGTTGCCTTTTTCCCGGTGCTGTCCAACACCACGCTCGGGCTGAATTCGGTCGATCGCAACCTTGCCGGCCTGTTCCAGCTCTATGGCGCCTCGCCGCCGCAAACCCTGCGCTTCCTGAAGCTGCCGGCGGCGCTGCCCTATATCCTCGGCGGCCTGCGCATTGCCGGCGGCCTGTCGCTGATCGGCGCGGTTGTGGCCGAAATCGCGGCCGGCACCGCCGGCGCGGGCTCCGGGCTCGCCTACAGGATCGCCGAATCCGGCTATCGATTGAACATACCCCGCATGTTCGCAGCGCTGCTGCTGTTGTCGCTGGCCGGGATTGTCATCTATGGGGTGCTGGCGCTAGTTTCCCACCTCGTTTTACGGCGCTGGCACGAGAGCGCGCTTGGAAAGGAAAACTGATGACTACCGGTTCGATTTCGTCCGAAAAGATCGACCTTCTGATCTATGGGCCGGTGCGGCCAATTCTCGACAACGGTTTTTCCGATCATTTCGTCGTGCACAAGGCGGAGACCCGGGGCGATCTCGAGCGGCTGACACCGGCGATCCGCGAAAAGATCCGCGGCGTGGCGGTGACCTATCACACGGTGCGTGCCGACAGGGACTCGCTGTCGCAATTGCCCAAGATCGAGATGGTGGCGAGCTTCGGCGTCGGCTACGACCATATCGACGCCAAATACGCGGCCGAGCACAACATCATCGTCACCAACACGCCCGACGTGCTGACCGAGGAGGTCGCCGACGTCGCGATGGGCCTTCTGATCTCCACCGTGCGTGAGTTCATCAAGGCCGACCGCTACGTCCGCTCCGGCCTCTGGCAGACGCAGAACTATCCGCTCAGCGTCGGCTCGCTGCGCGACCGCAAGGTCGGCATCGTCGGCATGGGCCGGATCGGCCAGGCCATCGCGCGCCGGCTCGATGCCTCGCTGGTGCCGGTGGTCTACCACTCCCGCAATCCGTCGAAGGACGTCTCCTACAAGCACTATCCCGATCTGATCGAGATGGCGAAGGCGGTGGACACGCTGATGGTGATCGTGCCCGGCGGCGCCTCGACCAACAAGATGATCAATGCCGAGGTGCTGAAGGCGCTCGGTCCGCGCGGCGTGCTGGTCAACGTGGCCCGCGGCTCGGTGGTCGACGAGGCGGCGCTGGTCCAGGCGCTGAAATCAGGCACCATCCTCGCCGCCGGTCTCGACGTGTTCGCGGCCGAGCCGAGCGTGCCGGACGAGCTCAAGACCATGCAGAACGTCGTGCTGCTGCCGCATATCGGCTCGGCGTCGGTGGTGACGCGCAACGCGATGGATCAGCTCGTGGTCGACAACCTCAAGTCCTGGTTCGCCGGCAAGGCGCCGTTGACGCCGGTTGCGGAAACGCCGTTCAAGGGGCGCTGATGAGAGGTCTTCGGTTCGTTGCATTCGCCGTCGCGGCCTTTGTGGCCGCGATCGGCATCGCGCATGCGCAGGATGCGACGACCCTGAAGAAGACGATGCCCGGGCAGTGGGAGCTCTCGACCACCGAGCGCAGCAAGACCTGCGTCGTCACGATGAAGGGCGATGCCGCGGCGCAGGGGTTCAAGCTGGAGCTGGAGCCGGCCTGCAAGACCACGCTGCCCTTTACGAAGGACATCGTCGCCTGGAGCGTCAGGGGCCTCGACATCGTTCGTTTGCAGGACGCGACCGGTGAAGCCGTGATCGACTTCACCGAGGTCGAGGCCGGCATCTTCGAAGGCCTGCGGCAGGGCGAGGGCGTCTACATCCTCCAGGACCTCGCCGCAGCCCGCTCGATGGCCAAGTCGATGGACCAGATGATCGGCGATTGGTCGATGGTGCGCGGCAACGGCCAGCCGGTGTGCGGGCTGACGCTGACCAACACGGAAGCCGGCCCGGACAATTTCCAGGTCTTCGTCAAGCCGAAATGCGATCCGGCGATTGCTCAGTTCAATCTGGCGCAATGGCGGCTCGAGCGCGGCCAGATCGTCCTGATGTCGAAATCAGGCGAGGCCTGGCAGTTCGAGGCCGATGACAACGCGCAATGGCGGCGCGTCCCCGATACCGCCGATCCCCTGATCATGCTGCGGCAATAAATCTTCCGGTCGATGTCGATTTAGCCAAGGCTCAATCGTCACATCCATAGCGAGCCGGTTTGCAGCCGGAGCGGTTGCTGCTCGCCAAGGGAGTTTTTCATGCGTTTCATGTACATCGTCACCTCCAGCCAGCCGATGGCTGCCCCGAGCCCGGCGCTGATGGAGGCCATGCAGAACATATCCGAGCGGGAGATCAAGGCCGGTCGAATGATCGACAATGGCGGCCTGATGCCGCTTGCGACCGGCGCACGGGTGCGAATCGTGGACGGCGAGCTCAGCGTCATCGACGGCCCCTTCGTCGAGGCCAAGGAAGTGATCGGCGGCTATGCCATTTTCGAGCTGCGCGACAAGGCGGAAGCCGTGGCCATGGCGAAGGAATTCATGCAGCTGCACCTCGATCACATGCCGGGCTGGGAGGGTACCTGCGAATTACGGGCATTCGCCACGCCGGGCGTGGAGATCGCCTGCCAGGTCGACGCGCAGTCCAGGGTGGCTGCCCACGCCTGATGGACACCACCGCTCGTCCTGGAGCGTTTTCGAGCGAAGTGGATACCGGTTCGCGCAAAGAAAACGCGTCAAAACAAGAATCTAGAGCCCCGTTCCGATTCCATCGGAACGGAAAGGGCTCTGGTCGGCGGCGATGACGACCGCCGACATCGATCGCGAGATCCGCGCCGCGATTCACGCAACCTGGCGCGTCGCGCAGCCACGGCTGATCGCCACGCTGTCGCGTATGCTGCGGGACGTGCCGCTGGCGGAGGAATTGACCCAGGACGCACTGGTCGCAGCGCTGGAAGCCTGGCCGCACAGCGGGGTGCCGGACAATCCCGGCGCCTGGCTGGTTGCGACGGCCAAGCGCCGTGGGCTCGATCATCTGCGCCGGGCAAAGATGCTCACCCGCAAGCAGGACCTGCTGACGTACGAGCTGATGCAGGAGCAGGACGCGATGCCGGATTTCGACGCCGCCCTCGACGACGATATCGGTGACGAATGGTTGCGGCTGATCTTTACGGCCTGTCACCCGCTGCTGCCGCGGCAGGCCCGCGCGGCGCTGGCCTTGCGTATGATCTGCGGCCTGACCACCGACGAGATCGCGCGCGCCTTCCTGGTCACGGAGGCAACCATCGCCCAGCGCATCGTCCGCGCCAAGCGCACGCTGTCGCGGTCGGGCCTGAGCTACGAGATCCCGAGCGGCGAGGCGCTTTCGGAGCGTCTCGCCTCGGTGCTCGAGGTCGTTTATCTCATCTTTAACGAGGGCTATTCGGCCTCAGGCGGCGAGGAGTGGCTGCGGCCGCAGCTCTGCGACGAGGCCCTGCGCATGGGGCGGGTGCTGGTCGGGCTCGCGCCTCTCGAGCCCGAGGTCCACGGTCTCATGGCACTGATGGAGCTGAATGCTGCGCGGAAGCAGGCGCGCACGGGCATCGATGGCGAGCCCATCCTGCTCATGGACCAGGACCGCAGGCTCTGGGACCGGCGCCAGATTGGCAGCGGCCTTCGCGCGCTCGATCGCGCGCGCGAGCTCGGCGGTGCCGGACGGTTCTACACGCTGCAGGCCGCGATCGTCGCGTGCCACGCGACGGCGGAGACGGCCGTTGCCACCGACTGGCGCCGCATCGCGGAGCTCTATGGCCAGCTCGCGGCGCTGGTGCGCTCGCCGGTGATCGAGCTCAACCGGGCGGTCGCGCTTGGCATGGCCGAAGGGCCGCAGGCCGGTCTCGATCTCGTGGACATGATCGCGGACGAACCGGCGCTCGGGACTTACCACCATCTCCATTCTGTCCGCGGCGACCTCCTGGAGAAGCTCGGTCGCTTCGCCGAGGCGCGACGATCGTTCGAGACCGCAGCGCGTCTCACGAACAATGCGCGCGAGCGCGTGTTGATGGAGCGGCGAGCGGCAGCCATTGCCGATGCCGACGGCTGAAGACGCAAACGGCTTTACGTCGTCGGCTTCGGCGGCGGCGCGGTGCCTTGCGCCCACTTCTCGAACTTGCCGAGCACGCCCCAGGCCGTGAGCGCCAGCGAGATCGGCATCGCGAACTGGCCGAGGCCCGGCACCGCCGATACGATCGTTCCGAGCAGTCCGGCAATACCGCCTGCATTCGGGCTCGCGGTCACCGAAGAGAGCAGCGCAGTGAGCACCGAGCCGCCGATGCCGAGTGCCGTCTTCTTGCCGTCGAGCAGCTTGCCGATGGTCTCGCCGAGCGCGCCGTTGACCTGGCCGAGCACCGGCTTGCCGTCCTTGTTGAGCAGCGTGCTGAGCAGGTCGACGACCTGCTTCAACTGATCGACGGGGGCTGGATTGGTCGGGCTGACCGGTCCTGGCACGGGCGCCGTCTTGTTGATGAGGGAGAAGAGCCGTTCGAACAGGTTGATCGGATCGTTGGTGGCGGGCAGCGTGTTGCCCGGTGTCGTCGTTCCCGGTGTTACGCCGCCGGCTGACGGTCGCAGCAAGTGTGCGAGGTCCTCCAGCCGCTTCAGGATCTTGGACAGATCGCCGCTCTGCACGGAACCTCCCGCCTGCGTTGCACGCGTGAGCGCCGCGACCGTGGCCCCGTCGAGAAGCCCGGTATCCCTCAGGCCGTTCTGCTGCTGAAACTGCGAGACCGCGGCCCCGGTCTTCGGTCCGCTGATGCCGTCCTCGGCGAGCGGCGGATTGGCGCCGAGCTTGTTGAGCGCCTGCTGCATAAGAACAATCGTCGACGCCGCATCGTCCTCGGGCTCGGTGCGGCCGGCGAATTGCGGGCTGCCGTCGAGGGTGATCGAGGAATCGAGCGACATCATCGCATGCAGGATCACCGCCGTGCCGAGCTGGGAATCGACGTGGTTCGAGTCGAACACGTGGTCGCGGACGAATTTGCCGGCCCTCGCCTCGGGCGGGCCGTACAGTGTCGAACCGCCATAGAGGTAGGGCGAATTGCAGCCCTTCGAGTGATAGCCGAAGCCGTTGAACGCCTCGAGCCGGAACAGCATCCGCGCGATGCCCCAGTCGTGGGCGCCGATGAAATTCTCGATTCTGAACGCGTCCACGGCGCCGTCCACGAACGTGGTAAAGGGGCCGCGCCCCTTCGGAACGATGGTCGTCACGCGATGAAGCGTTTCGCCGTTGCCGAGATAGGTGTCGAAATCGAAGTTGGATTCGCGGTAGTGGCAGAGCGCGGCAAAATACCAGGGGACTCCGGTCAACCGCTCGATCTGCTGATAGGTCGCCTTGCCGTTGATCGCCTTGCGCGCGACGCCATTCGCGTCGCCGAGGCGGGAAGGCCGGATCTCGAGATCGGCCCAATTCCGCTCGTACTCGCTTTTCAGACTCTCGAATGAGACCATCTTCCGCTCCCGAAAATTGATGAATTATCGAAATTTCGTGCAAGTCAGATATGGACCAGGTGCCGTGATCGGGTGTGACTCCAACGTGATCTCCGGCAAATGTGGCAGGTTGCCGGCCCGGCGCATGTGAAATGGCTTACAGCCTGGGCGCGAAAATGCGCCGCAGGGCCGGACCCGCGCCTTCGCCGGCAGCGCGACCCGCCAGTGGGGGAACCGGCATGGTCGTTCGTCCGTTAGCATTTTAGACGATGCGGTAGGGAGCCCTGCATGGCCAAGCGCGTCCTCGCGATCGGCATCGAACCCGGCAATGCGGATTACAGCGCATTTCCGCAGCTCACGCCGGAGCTCATGCGCCATTATATCGAAGCGCAATTGCTGCGCCTGCGTGATCTCGGCTACGAGGTCACGAGCTGCCTGATCGATCTCGACGCGACCGCCGAAGCCGGCGTCACGGCCGCACTGCGCGACGAGCGCTTCGACTGCATCGTGATCGGCGCGGGGCTGCGCGAGCCGAAAGAGCGCCCGCTGCTGTTCGAGAAGGTGCTCAACCTCGTCCATCAACTGGCGCCTGACGCCGCGATCTGCTTCAACTCCACGCCGGCCGACACCGCCGAGGCCGTGCAGCGCTGGATCTATCCCTGACGTCCGATTGGCCGGCCTGTGCGTCGCTCGCGGCATGGTTTGAGCCGTCTTCGCGCTGCGCCTCCGGCGCCATCGCGTAGGCGTCGCGAGCCGCGCTGCCGGCTATTTGTCTGGTCCGAATCCGCTTCCGGCGCTATGACTGGCTCATCACAGGGAGGGCGAGCATGCTTCGAAGTCTTCGCATTGGAAGTTTTGGAATCGCGGCATGTCTGACGGTCGCGATGGCGATGCCGGCGCATGAGGCTGCAGCCCAGGATGCCATCGGCGGTGCGATCATCGGCGGTGTCGGCGGGGCGATCCTCGGTGGTGCGCTCGGCGGAGGCCGCGGCGCCGCAATCGGCGCCGTCGTCGGTGCCGGCACGGGCGCTGCGATCGCTTCCGAGGGCGAGCGCCGCCGCTCCGGTTACTACGCCTATCAGCGCGGCTGTTATGTGCAGCGTCCCGACGGCTATTACGTCCGGGTCAGCCAACGCTATTGCTATTGATCGATCAACCGCCGGCGCCCACAGGATTGACGGCGCCCGGCAGTAGATTGGACGCGGAGGGGTGAGTATCGGCCGGCGAGCCGCTCTCCCGAGCTGGTGGTTCGCATGAGCATCCGATCTCGCATATGCCGGTGGCTGATCGCCGCGATCGTGGCCGGCGATCTCGTCGGAGCCGGGGCTGCCCGGGCGCAACAGATTCCAACCGACGAACCCGCGTTTACGGCTTTCGTGGCCGAGCGCATCCGCGCCGAGATTCGTGACACCCCGGTCGTGATCAAGGGACCGCTGACGCTGTCGGTCGGCCCTCTGCAAACCAACCTCGACCGCATCTACGCCTTCTGCAAGGCCAACACCGGCGGCTGCGCCAGGGAGATCGGCGCCTATGTCAGCGGCGTCAAGGCAACGGCGAGCAGCCGGAATGATCCGCCGACCCGAGCAGCCCTTCGCGTGGTCGTGCGCTCGGCTGACTACATGCGGCAGGCGCTTCGGGAGGTCGACGCGCGCGGCCCGGCGCTGACGCGGCCGCTGGCGGAGGGGCTGGTGATCGTCCCGGTGCTGGATTCGCCGCGGGCGGTCAGGGTGTTCAACGACAAGGATCGTGCCGCGCTCGGCTTGACGCAGGACCAGGTCTTCGACATCGCCATCGCCAATCTGCGCAGCAGCGTGAAGCCGTTCACGACCGTCGCAAAAGCGGTCCCATCAGGACAGTTCGGCACGTTGACGGGAGACTATTATCAGACCAGCCGGCTCGCGCTGATCGACAGCTGGGCGCCGCTCGCGCAGGCCCAGGGCGGTGTCCTGATCGTCGCGGCGCCGTCGGCCGATCTCGTGCTCTATGCAAGCGAAGACAGCAGTGCCGCGATCGACGCGCTGCGGACGCTGGCCAGGAACATGATGGCGCGCGCGCCGAAGCCGCTGTCCGGCACGCTGCTGCGCTGGACGCCGAAGGGGTGGCAGCTCGTCCGGTGAGATGCTCTCACGCGGGGCGGCCGCTCTGCTCAACTCTTGCCGGGGTCTGCCGGCATGATCTGGAGCAGCGGCTCCGGTTGGATCGAGATCTGGCCGGCGAACGGCCGGTCATGCGCGGCGATGAGCAGGACGGAGGTGGCGACGCCGGTGGCGAACAGGCCCATCGCGATCGCCGATCCCAGCCGGTTGTCGCAATGAACGAGGCCGATCACCAGCAGCGCGCAGGCCGCCTGGAGATACAGGCACCACCATTTGACCGGGTTCACCGCGGCGAGGCTGACGATGATCCGCTGCCGCCGCGCGTCCAGCGCCTGCTCCAGCGCGGCGATGAGCTCGCGCTGCACATTCGCCTGCCCCGGGCCTTGCGGCGTCATCGCGACGACGAACTGCAGGGCTTCGGCGAGGGCCGGCGGCGTGACCTTCAGCGACACTTCCTGATGCGCCATCATCGGCCATTCCACCGCGACGGCCTGGCCGACATAGTCGCGCACCAGGCCGCGGAGCTTCGTCTCCTGCTCCGCCGGCAGGCCGGCGGCCAGCAGCACGGCGCTGCGTAGCGCACTGGCCTCGCGGCTCACCGCGGCGCTGGCGCGGTCGCTGTCGCCCCAGACCTGCGCGGCGATGAAGGCGACGAACAGGCCGAAGATGATTCCGAGCACCGGCAGCATGCCCGGCGAGATCGCCTTCAGCGACTTCGCGCGCTCCTCCGTCGCGGCCCTCGCGATGCCTGCGAAGATGGCCGCGGCGAGCAGGTACGTGAATCCAAAGATCACCAGCG
Organism: Bradyrhizobium sp. 482_C4_N1_8; assembly: GCF_052075965.1. Classification (NCBI taxonomy): domain Bacteria; kingdom Pseudomonadati; phylum Pseudomonadota; class Alphaproteobacteria; order Hyphomicrobiales; family Nitrobacteraceae; genus Bradyrhizobium; species Bradyrhizobium sp. 482_C4_N1_8. Next base: position 822,954 of record NZ_CP197231.1, read on the forward strand.
CCATTGCAGGCACCGGCAGATTGTGCAGCCAGTCGCTCATCGTGTCCTTGTCATCTGATTTGAGGCTCTAGATCAACCGCATCCCGCGCAGCCTGGCATGCCTGCTCTTGCCGACGATGATGTGGTCGTGCACGGCGATGCCGAGCGGCTTTGCGATGTCGATGATGGCTTTCGTCATCTGGATGTCCGCCTGCGAGGGCGAGGGATCGCCCGAGGGGTGGTTGTGGATGAATCTATCGCTTCACGTAATGCGTTGAACACACAATAGATTTTTTAGGTGGGGTAGTAGCAGGGGACGTAGACAGGGGACTGTAAGCAGTGATCGTTCGTGATGATCACGTTAACACGTGGAAGCGCCTTTATAAGCCATTTCACTCACCAGGGACCATCAGCGGACTTCAGCTCTGACCTCAGTGGCGGTCATTCTGCTTCGGCGTCGTGAGGTCCGAGACGGGCCAGAAGCGGAAGTCGCCGTAAACAGATCAGCGCAAGTGATGCTTCAGTCCGACGCGCACGATGCAGCCCGGAATGGTCGTCATTTGAGCTGCGCGCAACAATTAGCACGGCGCGGCTGCGGCTTTATCCGGTGGCAATATAGCCGCGCGCGCCTCGTCGAGATGCAGAAACAGCTATTCTGATCCAGACGAACAGCGCTGAAATCCCGGAAGCGGATAGCAACGTCAGCAGTTCTGACGGAGCTAGTGATCGGGTTAGTGCTTAGGCGACTGGCAGCACGAAGACCGCCGCCCGAGGCCAAGCTGAACGGTCTCGGAGAGCCGCTCCAAAGAGAGCCCCGACCGTACCAGCCGGGGCTCCAGGCGAGATCCGCGCGGCCGGGAGAGCAAGCCGCGCAATTTCGGAGTATGCCTGAGTCCATGCTGCCTCCTGTGATGGAAGTGCGGCGGTCCACAGGAAAGGCTGCTCAAAGCAATCCGCTCGCCACGAACCTGCAACGAGTGCCGCCACCGCGTAACAAGTGAGGTGAACTCCAGAACGCCACTGCCGCGCCACCAAATCGCCTAACGACTCAACGACGCATGTTGCATCGGGCCGGGGCGATGCGCATGGGTGGTGTAGTGATGCGCAATTGGTCCAATGTTTATGTGACTGCGTCCGTGAGCGGGCTGATGGTCACGATGCTTTTGCTTGGCGCGATCCTCGCTCGAAATGTCGGACTGGCGGAGAAGAAAGGCGACCGGGTCATCGCTGTGTCAGCGCACAGCGAGGCCCGCACCCAGACGACTTCTGAGAACGGTGGCGGGGCCACGGTAGATTTTGGTGTCGCGGACCTTAGAGGGTCGCTGCCGTAAGGAAGTGATCATCGGCCCGCCCTGCCGAGCTCGCCGAGAGACCTTTCGGCTGGCCAGTCATCTTGCCTAAAGCGCGATGAGATTGGGATGAATCGTCATCGCGCTTTAGGTTGTTGTTTGAGCATGATCTCCGCTCAAACGCGCTCCGCGTTTGTCGCGAGGGAAAACCGCTGCGCACTTTTCCGGATCATGCTTTAGCCGAGGCGATCGGCGCGTTGTAGGCTGCCAATCCGGGTCATTCGTGACCAAGCGAAGACGGCCGCATGGAAGCGGCCTGCCTTGTGCGCTGGCCACTTCCGGTCTTCCTCGGTTCGCGGACATTCTCAAGGTCGGTCGGCATGTCTCAAACAGGGCCGCATCCGGACATGCACATAGTGTATACGGCAGGCCGCGGAATGCGGGCCTCGCTGCGCGTAGAGATCGCAAGCAGCTTGATGGAACCCTATTCACCAGCTGTAGCGTATGCCCGCGGTGCCTTTGGCGCCTTGCGGGCCCGCGTTGACCGTGCTGCCGACGTCGAATTGATAACCGAATTGAGCATAGACGCTATAGCTCTTGTCGAGCTTGCCGGTGAAGCCGACGAAGGTTTCGACCGTCTGCATCTTCTGCAGCAGCAGCACTTGATCGATGCCAAAAGTGGTGTCCGCTCCCGCGCCCCAGCTGCGCCAGTAATTGACGCCTGCATAAGGCTGCCAGAGCATCCCGTTGCTGCTCGTGGTATTCCACTGCCCGCGCAGGCCGAGCCGTCCGATCGGACCCGACGTCGTGCCCAGCCCGACCGGGCCCAGACCGTCATTGGCTTCGTCGAACGAGACCCGTTGCCAGATGATCTGGGCCTGCGGCTCGAGCACGAAGCCTGGGCCAAGCGGCAGCGGGATTGGATAGCCCGTCTCCAGCGAGGCAACGAAGCCGGCGCCCGTGAGCGGCAATTGCGTGAATTGCGTCGTCGCGTTGCCGCGATAGAGCGTCCCCTGCAGGATCGCGTCGAGGTACCAGCCGGTCGGACCGTAGTGCGTCCAGTAGCCGCCGGCCGAGTAAGCCTGGATGTCGTTGGTCCCGGTGTGGGTGAGCATGTAGCCAGTGGCGGCCGGGTTTGTGACCAGCCCGGTCACGTCGGCCCGCGCCTGGGTATAGGCGAAGTAAAGTCCAGCAGAGTCGCGGTGACCGGGGATGGTGCTGCCGCGCCAGAGATCGATTCCGCCTTGGAAGCCCGCCAGCCAGCCATCGGTGCGCGGGTCGGCGAAGGCCTGGTAGTGGCCGTTGATCTGCTGACCGAAAACGCGCGCCCAGTCCGACCGGCCCCAGCCATCAGGGTCGGTACCCGCATTCAACAATGTCATCGTGTCGCCGACTCGCTGGTTGAGCGTACCAAGCGTGGCGAGGCCGATTTGCCGGGCCATAGGTTGAACGGACCCGTAGGTTGCAAGTCCAGGCCCGATGATTGGGTAGGAGCCGGGCGGCAGCCCGTCCGGAGGCGGATCGGGCGGCAGGATCGGCGGCGGGATAATCGGCGGGTCCGGGGGTGTCGGCCCCGAATCGAAAGTCGAGCGCAGGAACCAATCCTGGGGCGCATTGCCGTTAATGCCGCCGCGAAACAGGAAGTAATCATAGGCGCCGCCGCGCACCTCGCCGGCGAGCGAGAAAGCGCCGGGCGCCGTGGTGGCGTTGTTGACGGTCTGCACCAAAAGGATGCCGTTCGCAACGGTCTGATCGCCGGGACCGGTCGTGTTCAATACTCTTAGCGTTGTCGAGCCCGTCGCTGCGCCGCCGTTAATGACCAGCCTGTCGGATGGCGAAGTGTCGTTGCCGAGAAAAGTATTGAGCGTGATCAAGCCGCCTGCGCCCCCATAGTTATTCGCAATCAGCGTCTTGTAGCTCGACAGTTGTGTGGGGTCCGCGGTCGGCGGGGTGAAGATGATCTCACTGCCGTTGTTGGTCAGGTTGGTTGCGTTCGAATTGCCCGTCATCGTCCAGACGGTATTCTGCGCAAGGGTGACTGTGCTGATGCCGCCGGCCGCCGTCGTGATCACCCCTCGCAAGGTCGATGCCTGTGCGTTGAACGTCGTGCTGGCTCCAGACACCGTTTCGAGCAGGGTGTTGTTATTTGTTACTGCGACGGCATTACTAAGACTGATGTTGGCCGCGGCGCCCTGCACCGAGAAGGAGGCGGCGCTGGCCACGATGGTGGCGTTGCTGTACTGCAACGTGTTTCCGCTACCGTTGAACAGAAAGCCGAAGCCGCCATTTCCTGACGCGGTCGCGTCGGTTCCGGTCATGGTTGCGTTGCCGCCGTTCTGCAGCAGCCCGCCCGCGCCGTTGACGACGGACACCGAGCCACCACTCGTCGTAACGGTGCCGCCAGTCGTCGCATTCACTCCAGCGTTTCCACCGCCTCCCGTCACGCTGACGACCACATCGTTTGCGGTAACCAGGCTGTTCGCCCCCGTCGCCCGAAGTCCTATCTCCCCGCCGCCAATGCCCGGAACGGTAACGGAGCCGCGCGTCAACGTCACCTGGCCCCCGGACGCGGCGTTCACACCGACATCACCACCGCCATTACCTACCGACAAGCTCAGATCGGTCGCCGTGATCGAACTGTTGGTCCCTGTTGCCGATAAGCCGGTATTCCCGCCGCCTCCGGCGAACGTGATGCTGCTGCCGCTCGCAAGCTGGATACTCCCCCCGTTCTGCGCCGTAGCCGCGGTCATGCCGCCCGAAGCACCCATGTTCACGGAAAGACCATTGGCGATGATTTGGCTTGTCGCACCGTCGGCGGTCATCAACTTGCCGAAGCCACCGCTGAGATTGATCGACGAGCCAGGTGTGAATTGAATCAGACCTCCCGCCGTGGCCTGCACTACCCCGCCCACCCCGACCGCGGCGCCGCCGTTCCAATTCACGGTCGTGCTATTCGCGATGATCGTGCCGGTGGTGGCGATCATGGCCGCGCCGCCGCCGCCAGAATTCGCCAGGGTGATCGCATTAATGATGATCGTGCCGCCGGTGTTCGCAATCAGGCCAGTGCTGGCGGCGGTTACATTTGCGTTTGCGGTGACCGTGGCGTTGGTGGTGGCCTGGATTCCTGTTCCACCACCATTGGCCGTCACCGTGCCATTGGTCGTCACGTTTGCGCCGTTCAACGCGCTGACCGCGATGTTGAAACCGGTGCTCACCGGATTATTGGCTACGCAGGTTCCGCCGTTCTGAAGGATGCCGCCGTTGACAGGATCAGTTGTACATTGAGCGCGGGCCGCTTGCGGTGCGGCGATGATAATCACGCAAGGCAGAACAACGGAAAGCACCCGTGCTCGCAGAGGGTGCCGACGCGGCGCCTGACCGGCACGTAATCGCAAAGGCTTGCGCAGTTCCATTTTGTTGCGCCCGATCACACGCGATCGCGAAAGGCAACGAGCACCAGAATTGTTGTGCGAAGACGCCGCATCTGTGGCGATCGCGGCAGCAATCCATTATCCCGACCACTGTCGCTTACGAGTCACGCATGGGACAACAATGCTGATCCAACGGATCCACGCCGTGCTCTCTGGACAACCTCGAGTTGCCAGCGGGACTGATGACTGCTCTGGGGCAATCGCGTCGTTTTGCGAGGTTCGCGGTAAGGTCCGCTTTAGCCCCCAAGAGGCGACGTCGTTTAGATCAGCTTCAGTCCCTTCAGACTGGCGTGACCTCGTTTGCCGACGATGATGTGGTCGTGCACGGCGATACCGAGCGGTTTTGCGATGTCGATGATGGCCTTGGTCATCTGGATGTCGGCCTGTGACGGCGAGGGATCGCCTGAGGGGTGGTTGTGCACCAGGATCAGCGCGGTCGCCGACAGCTCCAGCGCGCGCTTGATCACCTCGCGTGGATAGACCGGGGTGTGGTCGACGGTGCCGGTCTGCTGCACCTCGTCGGCGATCAGCTGGTTCCGCTTGTCGAGGAAGAGCAGGCGGAATTGCTCCTTGTCTGAAAACGCCATGCTGGAGCGGCAATAGTCGATCACTTCGTTCCAGGACGACAGCGCGTTGCGGCTGTTGACCTCGCCCTTGGCGACGCGATGCGTTGCCGCGGCGATCAGCTTGAGCTGGTGGATCGCGGCTTCGCCGATGCCGCCGACCTCGCGCAGACGCGCCACCGGGGCATGGACGACCTCGGCGAACGAGCCAAAGGTCTTGATCAGCGTCTTTGCCAGCGGTTTGGTGTCGCGCCGCGGCAGCGCCGGAAACAGCGCCATCTCCAGCAGCTCGTAATCGCTGAGCGCATCTGCGCCCGCGCTGTAGAAGCGCTCGCGCAGCCGTTCGCGATGGCCGTGATAGTGCGGCGCGTCCTCGGGCTTGGCCTTGTCGTGGTCGGTCTTGGCGGGCATCAGGCCTAACCATGCCGTACGGCGCGCGTTTTGCAACCGGGAAGTGTCCGGCCCCGGCGGCTCGCTCATTGGCGCGGCCGCCGGGGCCTCGTCGTCTACCTACGACGAAAGCCCTCCCGGCGGGGTGCAGACCTCGACCAGGACATTGCCCGGCGCGGTGACATAGAAGTGCGGGACGCGGACGCCGCCGCCACGATCCATGGAGGCGATCCTGCTCGGGTCGAGGCCCGCGGCCTTTAGCTCGGCGTGCTTGGCTTCCACGTCGGCTGCCTCGTCGTAGTAGAAGCCGATATGGAAATTGGCGGGATAGTCGGCCGGCTCGCCCGTCCTGCCGCGCATCACGGTCAGGATGAAATCCTCCTTGTTGCGCAGGACGACGAGGGCTTCGCCACGCGAGGCATAGGGTGCAAAGCCGAAGAAGCGCTCGAAGAAGGCGGCAAGCGCGGTGACGTCCGAGGTCGCGAGGTTGAGATGTTGCAGTCGCATAGGTGCTCTCCGTTCAGGTGAAGGAACGGACGGAACGAGCTTCCACACTGAGCGGCGGCCGAGTTGACACGATGACATGACCCGCCGATCATCGTGACGATCGCGTCACTCTGTCCGGCCGTGGGTCCTACCGTGGAGACGGTGGCAGAATTCCTGGCAAGTCAGGAACAGGCCGGGCTTACCAATCCGGCCATGCCTTTTTCGGCGCGCTCCGGGTAGCAGAGTTCGCGCGCATCGGCAACGCCGGGAGCCGGTCAGGATGTTGCCGGCCCGGATTCCCGGCGCCGCCTACGCTCGGGGCGATTGAGCCGTCGAGAAAAAATTTCACACCAGCTGTCTTCGTTCTCCTGCCTCGTTCGTCTCAGCGCTGTTGGCCGGTCGAGTGGCCAGCCGATCTTCCGCAACAGGAGAATATCAATGTCCCGGACCAGACCTGAGCCGTCGCGTCGTGCCTTCGTTGCCACCGGCCTCGGAGCGGGCGTCTTGCTCGTCGCGCAAGCGGCGCCGTCCCACAGCCAGAACAGGAGTTCGAAAATGGAAGCGACCATTCGCACCGGTAGCGACGTCACGACCCTCGTCAACGTCTTCACGGTCGAGCCGGACAACCAGCAAAAGCTGGTTCAGTTGCTGAAGGGGGGCACCGAGACCTTCTTCAGCAAGCAGCCCGGGTTCATCTCGTCCAGCGTCCACGCCAGCAAGGAGGGCCGGCGCGCGATCAACTACTCGCAATGGGCAAGCGCGGGGGACATCGAGAATTTTCGCAAGGATCCGCGATTTGCGCCGTACATCCAGAGCCTTGCGGCGCTGTCGAAGGCCGAGACGATCCTGTGCGAGGTCGTCGAGGTCAATCATGCCTGATCTGTAACGGCGGCTCGGGGGCGGTCCAAAAGATCGCCCCGCGGACGCTCTTACGGTTCGAGACCACGGTGCCGCGCCGGCAGGGGCATCGTGATGGCGATGACCCCGGCGAGAATGAGCGTCATGCCTGCAAGGGCCGACCAGGTGAAGCGTTCGCCGAGCCATGCCGTGCCGAGCGCCACCGCGAAGCCGGCGCGCAGATAGCTGCCGCTGGTCGTGCCGAGTGGGCCGAGCGTGCGGATCAGGCGGAAATAGATCACCATCGCGAGCGCCGTGCAGATCACCGCGAGGCTGACGACGGCCGCGACCGCGTGCGAAGTCGGTGCCAGCGTCCAGGGTCGCTCGAGGACGAGTGCGGCAGGGACCATGAGGATCGCGGCACAGCTCATGGCGCTGGCCGCCGTGACGGTGGCGGGAAAGCCGGAGAACCGCTGCCCCCATATCGGTGCGAGCGCGTAGCAGAGGCTTGCGCCGAGCACGGCGGCCTGCGCCAGCGGGGCCGTCGTGCCCAAGGCGGACAGCGCATCGATGCCGATCGTCACCGCGACGCCCGCAAGACCGAGCGCGACGCCGATGATCTTCCAGCTGCTGATCGCCCGCCGCCCTCGTCCGGTCATCATCGCGATCGCGAGCACGAACATCGGCGGGGTCGCATTGAGCACGCCGGCGAGACCGCTTGCGATATGCAGCTCGCCCCAGCTGATCAGGGTAAACGGCAGCGCGCTCTGTAGCAGTCCCTGCACGAAGAAAGCCGCCCACACCGGTCCCCGGGCGGGAAGAGCGTGCCCCTGAGCGCGAGCGATCGCGATCAGGAGAATGGCCGCGATCGTCACGCGCGCGGCGACCATCGTGAACGGCGGGATCGTCGGGATTGCGACCTTGATCAGCGTGAACGAGCTGCCCCAGATTAGTGAGAGGAGGAGCAGGAGCCCGATCTCGAACGTGAGCGTGGTTTGTCCTGACGTCGTTTGTTGCGCCTGCGTGTGCATTGCGAATCTGCTCCGGGATGGACCGGGACCATGATCCGGCGTGGTGGCGCAGGCTGGCTGGATTCGGACCTCATCGCCCGATCGAGTCCGATTCCAGCTACTCGGCGGGCTGCGATGAAACTATTCTTCCGCCATGGCAACAGGCTCGGCACATCGGCAAACGCTGCCGCCGCATCTCGACTGGGACACCTGCGATCGGGCGCGGCTGGCGCGGGCACGCGCGTTCGACGGGCTGTTCTTCTCCGGCGTTCGCTCGACGAGGATCTACTGCCGGCCGGTCTGCCCGGTTCGCCCCGCTCGCTCCGAGAACGTCACCTTTTATGCGACCGCCGCTGCCGCCGAGCGCGCCGGCTTTCGCCCGTGCCTGCGCTGCCGGCCGGAAACCGCGCCCGGATCGCCGGCCTGGATGGGAACGGCCACCACCGTCGCGTGCGGGATGCGCCTGATCAATGACGGATTCCTGGATCGCGCGTCGATGATGGACCTTGCGGAAGTCCTGGGAGTCGGGCCGCGCCATCTGCTCCGCCTGTTCATGCGCCACGCCGGTGCGAGCCCGAGCGAGATCGCCACGACCCGCCGTGTGCAGGAAGCCAAGCGTCTGATCGACCAGACCAGCATGACATTGGCGGAGATCGCCTTCGCCGCCGGTTTCGGCAGCGTTCGCAGATTCAACGATGCATTTGTCGCGACCTACAAGCGGCCGCCGTCGTCATTCCGGCGCCGCCACTAGGCCGCCGAGCCAGGCATCACCCGATCTGCTTCCCGCCATGTCGCGGGCAATGCCGCCGCATTTGATAATTGACTATTCGTTCCAGAATAACTATTGTCGTGTCATGGCAAGGACCAAGGAATTCGATCAGGACGAGGCGCTCGATGCCGCGATCGGTGCGTTTCGCGAGCACGGTTTCGAGGGAACCTCGACGCCGATGCTTGTTGACGCCATGGGGATCGGCCGCCAGAGCATCTACGATACGTTTGGCGACAAATGGCAACTCTATTGCGCCGCGGTGCGCCGCTACGCGGCCAGCGAGGTCGAAGCCCATCTTGCCGCGCTGCGGGCGCCGCCGCGCGCGATTGACGGCCTCAGGGCGATGATCGACCGCGTCGTTCGCGACGCGAACGAGGCTTGCCTGGGCATCGGCTCGATCAGCGAGTTCGGCCGCTCGCGGGATGACCTCACCAGCATCCATGCGGCGTCAGGCCGCGCGCTCCAGGGCGCCGTTTCGAAACGCTTGCGCGAAGCGCAGGCCGACGGCGACGTGACGCGGGATCTCGACGCCGACGACGCAGCCGAGTTTCTGCTGGCGAATGTTGCCGGTATTCGAATCGCCGCGCGCGGTGGCGCCAGGCCGCGCCAATTACGGGCGCTCGGCGCCATCGCATTGCGCGCCCTCGGGTAATTTTTTTTGGTCAAATTTGGAACGATCGTTCAAAATAAGGAGAGAGAAAATGAGCAGCAAAGTCGCGTTGGTGTTTGGTGGAGCGCGCGGCATTGGCGCCGCGATCGCGGTCCGTCTCGCACGGGACGGGTTCGATATCGCGCTAACCTACGTGTCGCGACCGGACAGTGCCGCCGAAATCGTGTCCGCGATCGAGAACGCTGGCCGCAAGGCCGTCGCGATCAAGGCCGATAGCGCCGATCCCGCCGCGATCCGCGCGGCCGTCGCCGAGACCGTGAGCCGGCTTGGGGTGCTTGATGCGGTCGTCGTCAACGCGGGCATTCTCCGCCTCGGTCCCGTCGAGCAGTTCAGCCTGGAAGACCTCGACCTCATTCTCGATGTGAATATCCGCGGCGTCTTTCTGGCCATCCAGGCGGCAGCCGGGCAGATGCGTGACGGCGGCCGCATCATCACGATCGGGAGCAACACGGCGATCCGGACAGGGACGCCGGGAGGCAGCGTCTATGCCATGACCAAGGCCGCCGTTGCCTCCTTGGTCCGCGGCGTTGCGCTCGACCTGGCGCCTCGCCGGATCACGGTCAACAACGTCCAGCCGGGCCCGACCGAGACCGACATGACGGCCACGATGGTGTCGCGGCTGAAAGAGATCGTTCCGTTGAAGCGCGTCGGTGAGCCCGGCGAGATCGCCGCGCTGGTGTCATATGTGGCGGGCCCGGAATCCGGCTATATGACCGGCGCCAGCCTCACCATCGATGGTGGCTACGTGCTGTAAGAGGTCCGCCTCTAACGACAGATCGTCGCCGGCGAACAGGATGGCAGGATCGCATCGCGGTCCTGCCGGGCCATCACCCGATCTGCGTCTCGCCGTGCCGCTTCGACAGCGTGAAGATCTCGACGCCCGTCGCGGTCACCCCGACTGAGTGCTCGAACTGCGCCGACAGCGAGCGGTCGCGGGTCACCGCGGTCCAGCCGTCGGAGAGGATCTTCACATGCGGCTTGCCGAGATTGATCATCGGCTCGATGGTGAAGAACATGCCGGGCTTGAGCTGAACGCCTTCGCCGGGCCGGCCGATATGGATGATGTTCGGCTCGTCGTGGAACATGCGCCCCAGGCCATGGCCGCAGAAATCGCGCACCACGCTCATGCCCTGCGGCTCGACGAAGCTCTGGATGGCGTGGCCGATGTCGCCGGTGGTAGCGCCCGGCTTGACCGCTGCGATGCCGCGCATCATCGCCTCATACGTCACCTCGATCAGCCGCTCGGCCTTGCGGGCGATCGGGCCGACCGCATACATCCGGCTGGAATCGCCGTACCAGCCGTCGACGATGAAGGTGACGTCGATGTTGACGATGTCGCCTTCCTTCAACGGACGGTCACCAGGCATGCCGTGGCAGACCACGTGGTTGAGCGAGGTGCAGGTCGAGTAGCGGTAGCCGCGATACATCAGCGTCGCCGGATAGGCGCCGTGGCTGAAAGCGAAGTCGCGGACGAACTGGTCGATGCGCTCGGTCGGCACGCCGGGCCCGACGATATCGGTGAGCTCGTCGAGGCACTTCGCCACCAGCGCGCCCGCCTTGTGCATGCCGGCAAAGGCGCTCGGCCCGTGCAGCTTGATCTGTCCGGTCTTGCGCAGGGAGGTATCGGAGGCTTCGACGTAGCTCATGCGGGGCTGGTCTCGATGTCGGCGGAAGGGCTTGATTTCAAGGCCATAATCTAATGATCAGGGGCCTTCATGCAAGTCAGGCGTGGCTCTTGCGCCCGAAACAGGGCCTAATTCGGGACTTCTACGGTGGTTTCCACCGGCAGGGCGCCGCCCCGGACGCGAATCTCGCGGACGGGATAGGGAACCCGGATGCCCTCGCGCTTGAAGGCCTCCCATAGCGCCAGCATCACGTCACTCTTGACGCCATCCATGCCGTCGGGGTCCGCGATCCAGAAGGTCAGCGAGAACTTCATCCCGGCTTCTGCGAACTCGGTCAGGATGCTGTTCGGCGGCTTGCCCTTCTGCGCGCGGGGATGGGCGGCCGCGGTCTCCGCGGCGAGCTTGCAAACCAGCCGCGGGTCGGCGTCGTAATTGGTGCCGAAGGCGATCTTCACCAGCGTGTTCTTGTCGGTGTAGGTCCAGTTGACGACCTTCTGCGTCACCAGGTCCTCGTTCGGCACCAGGAATTCGCGGCCATCGCCGGCGGCGACGGAAATATAGCGCGTCTTCATCGCGCTGATGCGCCCGGTATTGTCGCCGATGGTGACGAGGTCGCCCGGCTTCACCGACTTGTCCGCAAGCAGGATGATGCCCGAGATGAAGTTGGCGACGATCTTCTGTAGGCCGATACCGATGCCGACGCCGACCGCGCCGGAGAACACCGCAAGCGCCGAGAGATCGATACCGACCGCGCCGAGCGCGATGACGATTGCGATGGCCAGCAGCCCGATCCGGATGATCTTGACCAGCAGCACCTGCACCGACGGGGTCAGATCGGTGGTCGAGTTGATCCGGCTCTCGGCGAAATTGCTGGCGATGTTGGTGGCCCAGAGCGCGATGAGCAGGAGCGCGCCGGCCTTGATCACCAGCAGCGGCGTCAGCCGCAGGCCGCCGAGCACGATCGCAAAGGAATCGAGCAGGTCGACCGTCGTGTCGAGCTGTCCGATGATGGACAGCGCCGCGACGAACCACGCCGAGATCGATACCAGCTTGACGATGAAGGCGTTGCGCAGCACCGAGGTCACGAGCCGGATCGCAAGCCAGGCCAGTCCCAGCTTGGCGGCGACCATCAGGAGATAGCTGCGGCTCGGCCAGGTCGCGTGATACATCACCACGCGGGAGAGGATCACCATCAGGGTGAACACCGCCGTCGAGGCGCTCGAGACCATCACCCGGGCGAAGTGCCGGAGCGGCAGCGGCCAGTGTATCGCCAGCGATGTCAAGTCGATGCGGTTGCGAACCCCGGCTTCCGCGGCATAGGCGATGCCGGCCGCGGCCAGGATCAGGCCGAATTGCAGGTAGAACCAGGGCGAGGAGATTTCCGCCCCGACGCTGCGCGCGGTGGTCTGCACGAACTCCATGAAGTCTTTGAGGTCCATGTCCATCAGTCTCGTCGGGAAGCGGGCGGCAGGGATTGATTCGAGGGCGCCGCAGATTCCCACAAAGGGAGCGGCCCGGCCATCGATACACCGCTAAGTGAGGTGCGTTAAGGCCGCAAAATACGGGCAGATTGCCGCGAGTGGGAGAAAATGGGTTGGCGTGGGAGTCTGCCGACGATAAGGATGCAATTCCAGCGATTTGTACCCGGAAGGTGGATGGCTTCCCTCGACTCTGTCAGCCTCGCCATATTGCTCGGCGCCGTCCTCGTCATGGCCGGTATCCTGTCGAGCCTGCTTGCTCTGCGCTTCGGCGCGCCCCTGCTGCTCGTCTTCCTTGCCATCGGCATGCTCGCGGGCGATTCTGGCCCCGGGCAGCTTCAGTTCGACGACGTCCGCACCACCTATCTGGTCGGCTCGGTGGCGCTGGCCCTGATCCTGTTCGACGGCGGCCTGAAGACGCGCTTTGCCAGCATCCGCACCGTGCTCGCGCCGTCCGTTGTGCTCGCGACCGTCGGGGTGCTTCTGACCGCGCTGATCACGGCGCCGTTCGCCAAATACGCGCTCGACCTCAACTGGACGGAATCGCTGCTGGTCGGTGCCGTCGTGGCCTCGACCGACGCGGCTGCGGTGTTCCTGCTGGTGCACACCCAGGGCCTGCGCCTGCGTCCGCGCGTCGGCGCGACGCTGGAGGCCGAATCCGGCACCAACGATCCCTTCGCGATCTTCCTCACCCTGATGCTGGTCGAATACATCTCGCTGGGATCGAGCTCGGCGGGCCATGTGGCGATGGAGTTCATCCAGGAGGCGGTGCTGGGCGCCGTCGTCGGCTTCCTCGGGGGACGTCTCGTCGTCGTTGCGCTCAACCGGGTTGCGCTGCCGCAGGGCCTGCATGCGCCGTTTGTCACGACCGCGGCGCTCGTGATCTTCGGCGGCTCGCAGATCATGCACGCCTCCGGATTCCTCGCGGTCTATCTCGCCGGCATCATCATCGGCAACCGCCCGACCCGCGCGCATAATTCCGTGGTGGCATTCCTGGATGCCGCGACGTGGCTGGCGCAGATCGTGATGTTCGTGCTGCTGGGCCTGCTGGTTTCGCCGAGCCGGCTCGGCACGAGCGTGCTGCCGGCGGTCGGGGTTGCGTTCGTCCTGATGCTGGTCGCGCGGCCGATCGCGGTGTTCGTGTGCCTGGCGCCGTTCCGCTTCAACTGGCGCGAAAAGATCTTCATCGCCTGGACCGGCCTGCGCGGTGCGGTCGCGATCTTCCTGGCGTCGATCCCGATGCTGGTCGGCCTGTCGAAGGCCTATCTCTATTTCGACGTCGCCTTCGTCGTCGTCATCATCTCGCTCCTGCTGCAGGGCTGGACGCTGGCGCCGGCAGCGCGCAAGCTGCACGTGGCGCTGCCGCGCGCCGAGCGTGGTCCACGCCGCGTCGAGCTGGATCTGCCCGGCCAGCTCGAGCAGCAACTCGTCGGCTATCCGGTGCGGCCCAAGAGCCTGTATTTCCGCCGCGGTCTGATCCCGTCCTGGTCCAAGCCGACGCTGGTCATCCGCAACGAGAACATTTTGACCCCGACAGAAGCCGATCCGATCGCGCCCGGCGACTACATCTATCTGCTGGCCCCGCCGGAAAAGGCCGAGTCGCTCGACCGCTTCTTCGTCGACATGCAGCCGAGCTCGGCGCCGGATCCGCATCTGCTCGGCGACTTCATGGTCTCCGGCGAGCACACGCTGGCCGAGCTTGCCGAGATCTACGGCGTCAAGGTCGGCGAGGATGACGGCAAGCTGACCCTCGCCGACTATTTCGACGTCCATCTCGATCGCGCGCCGAAGGAAGGCGCCGAGCTGCCGCTGGACGAGATCGTGCTGGTTGCGCGCAGCATCTCCGGCGGCCGCGTCAACGTCGTCGGCCTGCGTCTGCCGGAGGACGAGGAGACGCCCGCGCCGCTGACGCGCCGGCAAGCGCTGCGGCGCAAGCTCGCGGATTTGTGGACGTCGGTGGCGGGGGTTTAGCGCTCACCATTGCTTGCGCGCCGCCGCCACAACCTCGCTGTCATCGCCCGGCTTGACCGGGCGATCCAGTAATCCGAGACGATTGTGATTGAACCGAGAAGCCGCGGCGTACTGGATGCCCCGCCCCCGTGCGCAATTGCGCACTAGGCGGGGCATGACAGCGATGGTGGGGCGAGGTGTCTCGGCAAGTCGTCAGCGCCCCTCACGTCAGCACCTTCACCCCGCCGAACGATGTCACCCGCCCCTGCTTCAGCATCACGATCTGCGTCGCGAGCTGGCGCAATTCTGCGACGTCGTGGCTGACATAGACCATGGGAACATTGGCTTCATCGCGCAGCCGCACCAGATACGGCAGGATCTCCAGCTTGCGGCCCTCGTCGAGCGCGCCGAGCGGTTCGTCGAGCAGCAGCAGGCGCGGCCTCGACAGCAGCGCGCGCCCGAGCGCGACGCGCTGGCGTTCGCCGCCGGAGAGCTTTCCTGGACGGCGATCAAGGAGCGCGCCGATGTCGAGCAGCTCGATGATGCGCCTGTGCTGGGCAGGATCGGGCGCGAGGCTGTTCATCCGCCGGCCGTAGTCGAGATTTTGCGCGACGTTGAGATGCGGAAACAGCCGCGCGTCCTGGAATACGTAGCCGATGCGGCGGCGCCAGGTCGGGACATGGATGCCGGCGGCAGTGTCGTCGACGGTCTCGCCGTCGATCACGATGGTGCCGCGGTCGGGCCGCAGCAGGCCCGCGATCATGTTGACCAGCGAGCTCTTGCCGGCACCGGACGCGCCGAACAGGCCGATGACGCGGCCTTCGCTGGTGAAGGTTGCGGAGAGCGAGAATTCGCCGAGCTGTTTTTCGATGTCGACGCGCAGCATGGTCAGTTCCCGTGCAGGCGTTGCGTGGCGCGGCGGGCGAACCATTCGGCGGCGATCAGCGCGCCGAGCGCGAGCACGATCGAGATGATCACGAGTCGTCCCGCGGCCGCGTCGCCATCGGGCGTCTGGATCAGCGAGTAGATCGCCGACGAAATCGTCTGGGTTTCGCCGGGAATGTTGGAGACGAAGGTGATGGTCGCGCCGAACTCGCCGATCGCCTTGGCAAAGCCCAGCACCATGCCGGCGAGCACGCCGGGCAGCGCCAGGGGTAGCGTCACCGTGAAGAACACTTTCCAGGGCGCCGCTCCCAGCGTCTCGGCCGCCTGCTCGAGCCGGCGATCGATCGCCTCGATCGACAGCCGCATCGGGCGCACCAGCAGCGGAAACGACATCAGGCCGCAGGCGAGCGCCGCCCCGGTCCAGCGAAACGCGAAGACGATACCGAGATAGTCGGCCAGAAATCCGCCGACGAGTCCCTTGCGACCAAAGGTGAGGAGCAGGAGATAGCCCGTAACGACAGGCGGCAGCACCAGCGGCAGATGCACGAGCGCATCGAGCACCGATTTGCCCCAGAAATCATGGCGGGCAAGCAGCCATGCCAGCGCAATGCCGAACGGCGTTGCGACCAGCGTGGCGATGACGGCGACCCTGAGCGAGAGCAGGATCGCCGTCCATTCGGCGGGAGAGATCTCGAGCATCAAGTCGTAGATATCAAGTCGTCGGGCTGATCAGGAACTTGAAGCCGTATTTTTCCAGAATGGTCTTGGCAGCGGTCGAGCGCAGAAAGGCGAGATAGTCGTTGGTCTCGGGCTTCGCGGTGGTGGTCGCGGCAACCGGATAGATGATCGCGGGATGCGAATCCGCCGGGAAGGTGCCGACGACCTTCACGCCGGGCTCGACCTTGGCATCGGTCGAATAGACGATGCCGAGATTGGCCTCACCACGCGCCACCAGCGTCAGCGCGGCGCGCACGCTCTCGGCCATGGCGAATTTCGGCTCCGCAGCCTGCCATGCGCCCAGCTTCTCCAGCGCCGCCTTGGCGTATTTGCCGACCGGCACGGACTTGACGTCGCCGGTCGCGATCTTGCCGTCGCCCGCGAGCTTTGCGAGGTCGAAACCCTGCGCGATCGTGACGTTGTCGATCTTGGAGTCCTTCGGCGCGATCAGGACGATGCTGTTGCCGAGCAAATTGACGCGGGTCGGCTCGTTGATGGTCTTCTTGGAGATCGCGTAGTCCATCCAGTCGGTGTCGGCGGAAACGAACACGTCGGCCGGCGCGCCCTGCTCGATCTGCTTGGCGAGAACCGAGCTTGCGGCATAGCTGACGCTGAACTTGACGCCGGTCTTGGCGGTGTAGGCGGCGTCGATCTCGTCGAGCGCGTTCTTCATCGAGGCGGCGGCGAACACGGTGATGGTCTTGTCCTCAGCGGCGGCAGGCGAAAGGCTCGCGCTCGCGAGGAGGACGAAAGCGGTGAAAAGTCCGGCAATACGAATCATGGAATGCGCTCCGTGCGAGTTCGCGCGCGCGAACGTACGCGCAAATCTGGCGTTGGGTGGGTTGGCGTGCGACGGGCGGAAGCGCTGTTCCACGTGTCCCCGCAACGACTTACGGCCGGCGGGGATATCGCAGCTGCGAAGATAGCAGGCTAAGCCTTCAGGTCAAAGGCGGCCGTTTGTCCAACCAAGCGACTTATTGTGCCGGCAGGATCGCGATCGACAGGGAATTGTCCTTGGCGCCGCTGACCTGGAGCACGAAAGGCTGTGCCGACAGCTCGTATTTCATGGTCTTGCGGATGCCGTCGCAATCGGTCGCGCCGCTGAAGGCCACGGGCTTGAGGAAATGCCCGTCCTGGACCACGTCGACCCAGGCCCCGGAGGACAGGCTGACGGTGTAGAGCCCGGCCTTCGGCGCCTTGATGCTGGTGAAGCCCGCGAAGGTGCCGTCCTTCGGCGCCCTTTCCGGCGGCGTCGGCAGCTTCGCGTCCGCTGGGGCCACCAGCCCCAGCGTGATGGCCGACGACGGCAAGGCCGCCTGCTCGCTCCCCGAGGCGAGCTTCGCGCGGACCGGCGCGGTGAGCGCGGCGCGCTCACGCTCGATCGGCCATTTGAACTTGTCGCAGCCGCTGGGCTCTTCGGCAGCCAGAGCGGAGGTCGCACTGAGCGAAAGCGCAGCGAGGAAGGTGAGGACGCGCATGTCAAATCTCATCGTTGGCCACGCGAACAATGCGGGGCTTGCGGTCATTGCTGAAAGGCGGGATGCGCGTCCCGACAGGGCCGCTCAGCTTACGGCAGAGCGGCAAGGCGATCCTAGCGCATTTCAGAGGATGGGAGCCAGTAATGACTCTGTCATCCCGGATAAGCGCAGCGAAGCGGAGCGCAGATCCGGGATCCATAGCCCCAGGGAGGAATTTGACGAAGACTCGGAGTTACCGCTTCGCTCAACCACCGCTCCCTGTGGTTATGGATCCCGGGCTCGCGCTTCGCGCGCCCCGGGACGACAGCGGTGGGTGAGGCGGCAGCTTGCCCAGCCAGCCGCCTATTGCTTCGCATCCACCGCGTGCAGCACCGCCTTGCAGGCCGCCGGCATCTGCGCCAGCGTCATCGGCGGCTTTGGCTTCGGCGGCTCCGGCGGAGGCTTCGGATGCAGCACGGCGTCGCTGAACCAGTAGGCGAGGTCGGACGGCTTGCAGCCTTCGTCCTCGGATTGCGACGACTGGCCTTCGCATTCGCTCGAGCCCGCCGGGCAGCGCATGCGGATGTGGAAGTGATAGTCGTGGCCCCACCACGGCCGGATTTTCGACAGCCATGAGCGGTCCCCCTTGGCCTCGCGGCACAGCGCCTTCTTGATCGCGGGATTGACGAAGATGCGCTGCACTGCCGGCTCCTGCGCTGCGTCGCGCAGCACCAGCACATGAGCAGGCGTGAACACCTTGGGGTCGATGTCGAGCCGGTCCTGGCGCACCATCATCACCGCCGACAAGTCCTCGCGCTCCTCGCGTGACAAACGACGGTCCGGCATCGGCGTCAGCCAGATGTCGGCATCCAGGCCAATTTGATGGCTGGCATGGCCTGACAGTGCCGGCCCGCCGCGCGGCTGGGCGATGTCGCCGACCAGAATGCCCGGCCATCCCGCGTCCTTATTCGCCCTGGCCGCGAGCCGCTTGATCAGCGCGATCATGTCGGGATGACCGTAATTGCGGTTACGCGACAGCCGCATCACCTGCCAATTGTCGTCGTTGAGCGGCATCTGCATGGCGCCGCCGATACAGCCCTTGGTGTAGGAGCCGATGACATGAGCCGTTCCCTTCGACGGCAGCAGCTTTCGCGCGAACAGCTCCTTGGCGCCGATGCTGGGATCGTTTGGGTTGGCGAGCGGCGGTAGCGGTTTTGGGTTGACGCTGCCCTTGTCCTGGGCCGGCGCGGCGCCGGCGGTCAGGAACGTCATGACAAGCAGGAGAGGGGTGAGGCGGCGGGGACTCATGCTGTCATCCTTATAACGCAACGCGGCGTCAGGGTTAAGAAACAGTCCTTCGGCCGAAATATTGTCCGAAAGTCGCAGTTCCCTACGCGCGGCCGGCCGATTTTTAACGACGCGATAACCCTCTCGTGCATTGACCAAAATTCGTGCGTGGGAGGCGTGCTCCCAGCCCTCTGTATGCATTCGCGCGCGATCTCGGAAATGATTCAAGGCAGCGCGCAATTTTGCGCCATCGCGTTCTCCGATGACGACGATGTGATGGGCTTGGCGCGCCCGGCGGCGCTGCCGCGCCGCGCAAAGCGGCAATGAGGGCTGCTTTTCTGCGGCCACCAGACTGTGCGACCGACCGACAAGCCACCCAAGATTACTTTTTTTTCAGACACTTGCCCCAAAACTTGCGGCCACTGGGCGCGACTGGGACGCATCAAGTTGAGTTTGGGGTTTCGAAAAACAACAAAGCGAAAGGGAGGCGTGCTCGCCCGGGCTCGCCGACAGCCGCGCAAGCCGCGCTTCGCGCGCGCGCCTCAATCCGTTTCCGAACGCGACGAACTCCTGCGCCGCCGCGCCGAGGCGGAGGCGGCGATTGCCGAGGCCCGCAAATCCCATGAGCGCCTGCGCCAGGCCATCGACCTCCTGCCGCAAGGCATCGTGTTTCTCGATGCCGAAGGCCGTTACGTGCTCTGGAACAGGAAATACGCCGAGATCTACAGCAAGACCGCCGATCTGTTCGAGGAAGGCGCGCGCCTCGAGGACACGCTGCGCATCGGCGTCGCGCGTGGCGACTATCCCGAGGCGGCCGGCCACGAGGACGAGTGGATCGCCGAGCGGCTGCAAAAGCTCTATCAGCCCGGCGCGCGCCACGAGCAGATGCTCGCGGACGGCCGCGTCATCCTGATCGACGAGCGGCTGACCGACGACGGCGGCGTGGTCGGCCTGCGCGTCGACATCACCGAGCTGAAGCAGCGCGAGGCCTCGTTCCGCCTGCTGTTCGACGGCAATCCCGTCCCCATGATCGTCTGTGCGCTCGACGACGAGCGCATCCTCGGCGTCAACGATGCCGCGATTTCCCATTACGGCTATAGCCGTGCCGAATTCGAGAAGCTGAAGATCCGCTCGTTGCAGGCTTTCGACAGCGAGCCGCCCTGGACCACCGATCGCTCCAGCGAGGAGCAGGCCGCACGCACCTGGAAGCACGTCAAGGCCAACGGCGCGCTGATCGACCTTGCGATCTATTCCCGCGAATTGACCTATGCCGACCGGCCCGCGGTGCTGCTCGCACTGATGGACATCACCGAACGCAAGCGCGCCGAGGCGCGGCTCGCCTTCATGGCCCAGCATGACGGGCTGACCGGCCTGCCGAACCGCAATCTGCTGCGCCAGCAGGTGGACGAGATGCTGCTGCATATGCGGCGCAGCTCCGACAAGGTCGCGCTGCTGATGCTGGGGCTGGACAATTTTAAGGCGGTCAACGACACGCTGGGACACGCGGTCGGCGACAAGCTGCTGCGCGGCGTCGCCAAGCGGCTGCGTTCGACCTTGCGCGAGGAGGACGCGCTGGCGCGGCTGAACTCCGACGAGTTCGCGATCGTGCAGAGCGGGCTGACGCGTCCCGAGGACGCGGTGATGCTGGCAAAACGCCTGTTGGAAGCCATCGCCGATCCCTATCTGCTCGACGGCCATTCCGTAGTGATCGGCGCCTCCATCGGCATCGCGATGGCGCCCGGCGACGGCGATGATTCCGAAAAGCTGCTCAAGAGCGCCGACATGGCACTGTCGCGCGCCAAGGCCGATGCCCGCGGCACCTTTGCGTTCTTCGAGGCCGCGCTCGATGCCAAGGCGCAGAGCCGGCGCAAGATCGAGGTCGAGCTGCGCGACGCGATCCAGAACGACGTGCTGCGGCCCTACTATCAGCCGCTGATCGACCTCCAGAGCGGCCGCATCACCGGCTTCGAGGCGCTGGTGCGCTGGCCGCATGCCGAGCGCGGCATGGTCTCGCCGGCCGAGTTCATTCCGGTCGCCGAGGAAACCGGCCTGATCAATCCGCTCGGCGGCTTGATGCTGCGCCGGGCGTGCCTGGACGCCGCGACCTGGCCTGACGATGTCCGCGTCGCCGTCAACCTGTCGCCGCTCCAGTTCCGCAGCGGCAATCTGCTTTCGGTCGTCACGGACGCGCTGAAACATTCCGGCCTGCCGGCGCGGCGGCTGGAGCTCGAGATCACCGAGACGTTGCTGCTCGAAAAGAGCGCGCAGGTGCTGGCGACGCTGCATGCGCTGCGCGCGCTCGGCGTCCGCATCTCGATGGACGATTTCGGCACCGGCTATTCCAGCCTCAGCTATCTGCGCAGCTTCCCCTTCGACAAGATCAAGATCGACCAGTCCTTTGTGCGCGATCTCGGCGCCAACCGCGAGGCCCAGGCGATCATCCGCTCCATCGTCAGCCTCGGCAAAGGCCTTGGCGTTACCATCACCGCCGAGGGCGTCGAGACCGAAGCCGAGCTGAGCTGCCTGCGGGCCGAGGGCTGCGACGAGGGCCAGGGCTTTCTGTTCAGCAAGGCCCGGCCCAACGCCGAGATCATCAGCCTGCTCGCCGCCCAGCGCGGCATCGATGGTGACGAGAAGGCTGCGATGGTGGCGTAAGGCGGGGCTGCCCCTTACCTCGCCCCGCTTGCGGGGAGAGGTCGGAATGCGCGCGTAGCGCGGATTCCGGTGAGGGGGTACAGGTCCTTCAACGACCGCCCGTGTGGAGAGATGCCCCTCACCCCAACCCTCTCAGCGCGAGCGAAGCTCGTCGCGGCCCCGTAAGAACGGGGCGAGGGAGCGCAGCGTCATTGCGGCTGTAGTTCAGCGTCCCTCCGCCAAAATCGCCTTCCCCACATCCTCATAATGCGTATCCCGCGCCTGGATCTGCTGCGCGATCGCGTGCATGTCGCGAAAGCGCCGCTCGAACGGATTGCTGCGGAACACCGCAGTCGCGCCGGCCATGTGATAGGCGGCGTCGACTACCTTGGCCGATTGATGGATGGTCCAGGTCGCGGCGAGGCGAACGGCGCTGCGATGCGCCGGGCTGAATTGGCCGGTCGCGCAGAGGTCGTGCCACATCGCATTCGCCGTCGCATAGAGATAGGTGCGCGCAGCGCGTAAGTCGCCCTCGGTGCGGCCGATCAGGCCCTGGACAGCCTGGTTGTCGCGCATGGCGCTCGCTGCCAGCGACTGGTGCTTTGCCCGCGACAAAGCAATGGCGGCATCCAGCGTCGCGCGCGCGACGCCCAGCGAGACCGCGGCAAAGCCGAGGCTGAAGGTCGAGCCGGTGCCGATCCTGTAGAGCGGACCCGTCTCACGCAGCGCGGACGGCACGTCACGGAACGCCGTGAAACGCTCGGGGATGAAGAGGTCGCTCACTTCATAGGAATCCGTGCCGGTGCCGGCGAGCCCGATCGCCTGCCAGACGTCGTGCAGCACCGCGCTCGCAACCGGAAACAGGATGGTGCGAACCTCTGGCGAGCCGTCGGCATTTTTCCGCGGCGTCCCGTCGGCTCCGACGATGCGGACATGCGCCCCCAGCCAGCTCGCCTGCCGCGAGCCCGAGGCAAAATCCCAGCGCGCTGTGACGCGATAGCCGCCCTCGACCGCACGCGCCTCATGCGCGATCGCGCCCCAGGCGAGGATGCCGGGCGGCCTGTCGAAGATCTCGCGCGCAATGTCGTGGTCGAGCGAAGCCGCGATCATCGCGCAGACGCTGCATTGGCCGAGACACCATGCGGTCGAGGCATCCGCCTTCGCGATCTCCTCCTGCATCTGCATGAAGGTTTCGATGGGGGCTTCCGCACCGCCGAGACTCTGCGGCAAAAGCGCGCGATAGAGCCCGCTCTCGATCAAAGCCGAGACGACGGTCGGCGTCAGCCGACGGGAGCGCTCGATCTCGTCCGCTTCGCGCGCAATCAGTGGCGCGATTGCCCGGGCACGTTCAACGAGATCGAAGCCTTGCGGCCTGTTCATGCGTCACCTCGTCAGGCCGCAGCGCGGCCGAGGTCGAGCGATTGCCTGCGTCTTGTCGGAAAACTCAGCGCCACCGCGACGGCGGCGAGCCCGATCGCGAAGGAGCCGGCGTGCAGCCATGTGTAGCGTTGGAAATTGTCGAACACGAGCCCGCCGGCCCACGGACCCAGCGCCATGCCGAGGCTGGCAAAGGCCGACACCGCGCCGAACACGGTGCCCATGATGCGCGCGCCGAAGTACTCGCGGACCAGCACGGCATAGAGCGGCATCACCCCGCCATAGGCGAGGCCGAACACGACCGAGAGCGCGTAGAATTCGCCGAGCTGCGCCACCGCGAGATAGGTCACGATGCACATCGCCTGCACGAACAGGCCGCCGACCAGCACGGGCTTGGCGCCGATGCGATCGGCTGCCGCGCCGAGCAGCAGGCGTCCGCCGAGCCCGGAGACGCCGGCGACGCTGTAGACCGTCACCGCGGTGAGCGGGGCGATGCCGCACACCATCGCATAGGACACCATGTGAAAGATCGGACCGGAATGCGCCGCGCAGCAGGCGAAATGCGCGGCTGCGAGCGCGATGAATTGCGGCGTGCGCAGCGCCTGCGCCGCGGTCAGCTCGATCTCCGGTGCCGCGTCGGTGCTCGCCGGGCCAGCCGCCTGCGGCGCCGGCCGCACCAGGAAGCAGGCCGGGATCAGCAGCGCCCACGCCGCACAGCCGATCACCAGCATCGCGGTGCGCCAGTCATAGGCCGTGATCAGCCAGCTTGCGGTCGGCGCGATCGTCACCGGCGACACGCCCATGCCGGCAGAGACCAGCGCCACCGCGAGGCTGCGGTTCTTTTCGATCCAGGCGCTCGCGAGCGCCATCATCGGCGCGTAAAAGCTGCCGGCGGCGACGCCGATCAGCACGCCGAAGAAAAGCTGGAATTGCCATAGGCTGGTTGCCTGGCTCGCAGTCACGAGACCGAGGCCCAGCAGCAGGCTTCCGGCAAGCACCACGATGCGGGTGCCAAACCGGTCCGACAGCGTGCCCCAGAAGAACGCGGCAACGCCCATGCAGAGGAAATCCAGCGTCGCCGCCGCCGACACGCCCGCGCGCGACCAGCCCATCGCTTCGGAGATCGGCTGCAGGAAGACCGCAAGCGACAGCATCGTGCCGAAGCCGACACAGGTCATCAGCGCTCCCGCAGCGACCACGACCCAGCCATAGTCGAACCCTGACGGCTTGCTCATCCGTTTCCTCTGCGCTTTTGCTCTTGTTGATGGTGCGCGCGGGATGGTGGCCCATCTGTCGGCCGAGGGCAAGATTACGCGCAATGCGCGGGTACAGAGCTCGTTACCTTGCAGCGCCTTGAGCGTCGGCATGCGCCATGGGCCACCGCAACACCGACTTAGGATGTGTCTTGTGCCGCGGTTTCGCTGCCCCCGCGTGCCCGTTCCATTTGCCCCGGCCACCCGTACGCCGAGATCAGGCTCATGTAGGCCTCAGAATCCGTGCCGGTCATATTGAGGGAGCGGCTGCACTGTTGGAGGGCTTCTTCATATTGACGGAGGTGCAAGTGTGCGACGCAGAGAAGCCGCGCTGCGATGGTATCCTGCAAGACGGCCAGGTTTGCGAGGTCGCCGTCGAACCTATCCGACCAGATGTCGCGGGCGGTCTGAAGGTCGGTCAGAGATACGTTGACCCGCACCTGGTCTCCGTTGCGTCTCACCGCGCCCCGCACGGCCCAGCGGACGCGGAGATCCGTCCCGAGCTGCTGCAGATCGACCACCTTCTTCTTGTAGGTCAAGGCGGTGTCGCGTCCAACAACGAGAGTGGCGGGCGTTCGCGCGAGATCGGTCGTCAAGCCTGTCGAGATCAAGTCGGCAAAGGAGTCCTGCGCCGGACCGTCGTTGAGGCTGGCGAAGGGCAACACGACGAGAGAGAGGCGAGGCGCGATCTCGGGCCTGACTGTCGGCTGTGGCTGGATATTTTGAGCTTCCCGTTGTGCGTCGGTACGGACTGTCTTCCAGGCATTCCAGTATCCGGCAACGCCACCGGCAATTGCGCCGATGGCGGCGACCGACGCCAGCACGCTGCCGACGAGCTTCAAACGGCCTCTGAGGTCCTCCAGCCAGCCTGCGGATCGCCGTTCGCCAACAGCGTGTGCAGAGGCAACCGGGATCGTAACCGCTGCCGTGGTTCCTGGTTGCCGATCCTCATCGTGCACGGCGCCCACGAAACGAAAGCCCTTGCGTGGAAATGTCTTGATAAGACGTTGTTGCTGACCGGAGTCACCGATCGCGCGCCGGACGGCGTTCAGCCGGGTCGTCAGCGCCGCATCGGATACGATCCGGCCATTCCAAATCGCGTTGACGAGATCGTCCTTGCTGACGACGCGATCCCTGCTGCGGATCAGATGTTCGAGCAGATCGAGAACCTGGGGTGTCGTGGGCACCACATCGAGCCCGCGCCGCAATTCGCGCCGCTCGGTGTCCAACGCACAGTCCTCGAAGAAATAGCGCATGGCACCATTCTCCAAGCCTGCCCTCTATTCTCCGAGGGCGCGGGAGCAATAATCCGTGGAGAATAGGCCTTCGCTCCCGAAAACTAAGCCGCGAACATTGGTCCACCCCGTCAGGGGGTGCCAAGGTCGTGCTTTTCCGGAAGGCCCGCTTCGCAGAGACCCTTCTCGAAGATCGCGAAGTCATCTGCCCGGCGAAACGGTGCCAGATTCTCGAGATTGGCACGAAGATCTGGATTGCATTCAAGGGCTTGCAGGAGGGATCGTTGCGCTCGTTCACGCCGCCCAGCGAATGCGTTGCTGGCTGCGGCAATGCAGGTCACGAGCAGGAAACTCGTCTGACCACGCAATGCGGTCTCGGCGCATGATACCGCCGCGTCATAGCGGCCCGCCAGAAAATGCGCATACGCCATGGCTCCCTGCGCGTCGTAGTACATGGGCGGATCGAGCGGGCTAAGTCTCACGGCATGTGCGGCGTGCTCGAGGGCGAGATCCGGCTCTCCCCTCCAAACTCTCAGCCAGGCACTGGTGGCCCAGGCTTGCGCGAAGTTAGGGTTGTCAGCCAAAGCTCGATCCACGAAAGCAGCCGCGTCGTCGAACTCATGGGCTATGAAGGCGAGTGCATATCCACCCACGGACAGTGCAACCGGATCATTTGCCCCCAGTTCTACCGCCTTCCGGGCCAGCCGGGTGGCTTCCGCAATTTCCTTCGCGGGATCGCTGATCCAGCCGTTCGCCTTGCGCCGGGTATAGCACCAGGCGGCCATCGCATAGCCACAAGCCAGTCGAGGGTCGAGTTCGGTCGCCTTGCAAAAGAGCTGCAGCGCCTCGGTGTTTGCGTTGTTGGACCAACGGGATTTCGCCAGCCCGCGCAGATAATGATCATACGCATCCAGATTTTCGGGCGGCTTCCGCCTTGCCCGCTTGATTTCCTCACGCTGCAGCCTCGGGGCGATTGCGCCTATGACACTGGACGTCAGATTGTCCTGCAGATCGAACATGTCCTCGATCGGGCCCTCAAAGCGGTCTGCCCAGAGATGCGTTCCAGTTTCGGCATCGATCAGCTGCCCCGCGATTCGAATGCGATTTCCGGCTTTGCGCACGCTGCCTTCGAGTACATAGCGGACACCAAGCTCGCGGCCGACCTGCTTTACATCAACGACCCGGCCCTTATACGCAAAGCTCGAATTGCGTGCGATCACGAACAGCCAGCGAAAATGAGCCAGAGCCATCGTGATTTCCTCCACGATGCCATCTGCGAAATACTCCTGTTCGGGATCGGAGCTGAGGCTGACGAAAGGGAGTACGGCAATCGAGGGCTTATCCGGTAGCGGGAGGGCCGCTGTTCTCGCTTCTGACCGGTGAGGGACGGTTGAAGGATCCGGCTCCCGTACTTCCCGAACGGCTCCGACGAAACGGAAGCCCTTGCGCGGGATCGTCTTGATCAGGCGCTGCGCTTCCCCGCAATCGCCGACTGCCGTGCGGACGCCATTGATGCGGGTCGCAAGCGCGGCCTCCGATACGATGCGCCCCTTCCAGATCGCGTTCATGAGGTCGTCTTTGCTGACGACACGCTCCCTGTTGCCGATCAAGTAGTCGAGAATGTCGAAGACCTGTGGCGCAACGGAAACAGCATCGGCCCCGCGATGCAGCTCGCGCCGATCCGTGTCGAGCACGTATTCATCGAAGAGATAGCGCAAGTTGCCACTCCCGTCGTTGGATGAAGCCGCCTCTGCACCTGCTGGGGCGTAAAGTAAGGCGCCGGTCAGGAAAATGTAAGCTGCACGTCAAGCGTGCCCGGCGAAGTCCTGACATCCTGCCCTCGGTAAAGGTATCGCCAAGGGATATCGCGGATGAGTACCATCAACGGCGTTGCACAGGTGCGACGGACTGCCACACCCGTGCAGCAAGTGACCAGCCTTTTCCTGCGGGTCTGGAGCGCATGGCAGAAGCGCCGAAGACGGCTGAAGGTACAAACCGCTCTCTGTGCCCTCAGCGATCGGGAGTTGATGGATATCGGCGCGACGCGCGCCGATATGGACTACATTGCCTTGCAGCAAGGCCGCGCAAGGCCCGATCGTCCGGCACCCTGGCGCATTGGCAGTGCGCTTGCGATCCTGTTGGTCGTCAACCTGTTCAGCTTGATTTCCGTAGATCGCGCCGAGGCTCAATGCACTGCGCAGGATGGTTTGCGGAGGCAGCTGGCGGTCAAGGTCGACCCGCCGGCTCCCAGATCGGAGATTCCGGTCAGCTCGGCTGCAGATGTCCTGGCGTGGAAGACGATCCGGATAGGAACATTCACGGATACGTTCGCTCTTCGCAGCGCGATGAGCGCAATGGGCTGCGGCGTCGGAAACGCGGCTGATGAGATACTCGCTCGACCGGCCTTTACCCTAAGTCGCAAGAAGGCGGAGGTTGAGCTTGTTGCCGTGTCGGTTGCGGAGCTCGGCTTTCAAGGCGAGGCTTCGCTGCGGGAAATCTATGCGCGTGCACAACAGCTCGGTCTTGCTCTGGCGCCCGCCGAAATCGCGCCGCAGCTGAGACTTCAGTATTTGGACCAGCCGATCGGTGAGTTTCTCACCATCGGGATGGAGCCTATCGGAACGTGGGCGGGCGAAGCGGTCGTCCTGACGGTGGCGAATGGCGGAGCAGGCCTCATCCTGATCGGCCAGGATGGCCGTGAGGACGCGCAGATATCTGCGATATCCCGTTTTGTGTTCGTGCGACCCGGCTCATCCATGGCTCCAGAGACCGCAGCGATGGCCAGGTAGCATGCTGCGATCTCATTTGGTCTGGGCTCGATCAGGGAAACGGGTGATGATCACGCGTCGTGATGTGTTGTCGGCGGCCGCTGCGGCGTTCGCCGCTACGCATATTTCACCGCGGGCTCTTGCACAGCCGATCGCGAGAACCGCGCATATCCTGACGGGCTTCACGCCGGGGCTGCAGGATGGGTTGGCGCGGCTCGTGGCGGGCCAGATGAGCGGCTATGCGGAAACCATTGTGGTCGAGACCCGTCCGGGCGCGGCCGGTCGCATCGCGGTGGAGGCGGTGAAGAGCGCCGACGCCGACGGATCGGTCATGCTGTTCGCGCCGCTCGGCTTCATGATGTTCTTTCCGCACGTCTACAAGACACTGAGATACCATCCGCGGGATTTCACGCCTGTGTCGACCGTCGCCTCGACCCCGACATTGCTGACGGTCGGTCCCAGCGTGCCGGCCGACGTCAAGACGCTGGCGGACTTCGTGGCCTGGTGCCGCGCCAATCCGAAGCACGCCACCTTTGGTTCGCCGGGCGCCGGAACCTCGCTGCATTTTCTCGGTGCGATGCTGGGCCGCAGCGCCGGCTTCGATTTTCTTCACGTGCCCTATCAGGGCGGCGGTGCGATTCAGGATCTGGTCAAGGGCGTGATTGCCGCGACCGTCATGCCGATCGGCAGCTCGCTCGGACTCGTCCAGTCCGGAGATCTTCGCGCGCTGGCGACCACCGGACCGCGCCGCAGCCTGTTTGTTCCGGCGGTACCGACGATGCGGGAGGCCGGATATCCGTCGCTCGAGGACCTCACATGGTTTGCGTTCTTCGTTCCGGCCAAGACGCCGGCGCCGATCGTCGATAAGCTCAACACCGCGATCCAGGCGGCCTTGCGCACCGACGAGGTCAAGGCCGGCATGGCAAAGCTGGCCGTCGAGCCCGACGCGATCGCCATGGAAGACTTCGCCCGGCTGATCGCATCCGAATCCGACCGGTGGAAGGCGATCGTTCAGGCAACGGGGTTCGTCCCGACCGATTGAAGCGGCATTGACAGGAGGCAACACATGAGCGGGCCGGCATCCGTGCATGATCTCGTGC
This sequence comes from Bradyrhizobium sp. 482_C4_N1_8, assembly GCF_052075965.1. Lineage (NCBI taxonomy): Bacteria > Pseudomonadati > Pseudomonadota > Alphaproteobacteria > Hyphomicrobiales > Nitrobacteraceae > Bradyrhizobium > Bradyrhizobium sp. 482_C4_N1_8. Next base: position 852,144 of record NZ_CP197231.1, read on the forward strand.
AGTCGCATCGCATCACCGCGGTGATCTATGCGGCGGCGAAGCTCAATCTCGCCGAGGCCATCGGCGATGAGGCGAAATCGGTGACCGAGCTCGCCCGGCTGGTGTCCGCCGATGAAAGTGCGCTGCGCCGATTGCTCGTTGGCCTGACGACACTTGGCCTGTGCAGGCAGGCCGACCGCGACCGGTTTGCCATGACCGAGCTCGGCCGGCAGCTCGACGAGACCGCCGACCCCTCCTTCAAGGACTGGGTTCTCTTCGAGGGCGAGATGCTCGCGCAATCCTGGCTCGGACTGGTCGAATCGGTTCGCTCGGGCAAGAGCGCGGGCGAGCTGCGCGGCGATGGCGACGATCGCTATGCCGCGACGAGCAATGCGCCGGAATTCACCCGCCGCTTCAACGCCGCGATGGTCAGCCTGACGCGGAGCATCGTTCCAAGGATCGTTGCGGCCCACGACTTCGCGACCGCGCGCGTTGTCATGGACCTCGGTGGCGGCACCGGCGAATTGATCGGCGGCGTGCTCCAGCGCAACCCGCATCTTGAGGGCATCGCCTTCGATCTCGCGCGCTGCGAGGCGGGAGCGCGGGCGCATTTTGCCCGGCTTGGCATCGCCAATCGCTGCCGGTTCGTCGCCGGCAGTTTCTTCGAGAAGGTCCTGGGCGGCGCCGACACGATCCTGATGAAGAGCATCCTGCACAATTGGAGAGACGATCGTTGCGAGGTCATTCTGCGCAACTGCCGGGACGCGCTGCCGGCCAGCGGAACGTTGATCGTGATCGAACGGATCATGCCGGAGCCTGCGACGACTGAGACCCAGGACCGCTCCTGTGCCATGAGCGACCTCAATATGCTGCGGGGACCTGGTGGCCGCGAGCGGACGGAAGCCGAGTACCGCAGGCTTGGCGTCCTCGCCGGCTTCGCCTTCGTCGGCACCAGCGGTGTCGGCTCGTTCAGCCTGGTCCAATTCCGAAAGGTCGGGCACTGACTGCCGTCCGTTGGGACGCCAGTCGAGTCTCATCCCATCAGGCCTTGGCGCAGGATCGATCAGCAGCCCCGGCAGACGCCGGAGATCTTGCGATCGACGTTGGCATCCTCTTGGTCGAGGAAATCCAGCGATCCCGAACTTGCCGAGGGCACGTCGGAGGCGTGGGGCTGGCGGTGACCGACCGGGGCCGTCCACGGCCTGGTGGTCGTTTCCTTTCCGGGCAGCGACGGGTGGAAAGGTTGCGCCGAAGCTGTGCCCATCGTCGATACGATCGTGACCACAATCAGCATCTTTGAGGTGATCATAGGTGTCTCCAAATGCATCCCGCCCTGCATGTGCGGTTCAGACATTCAGATTTGCATCGAAGACCCGCTATTCCCTGTCATCGCGGAGGCGTGATACCGCCGTGGTCCGGCCTTCCGGAACGACGTTTGTCAGGCCGGCGCTTTCCTGCCGATCAGACCGAAGACGATCATGACGAGGCTGATGCCGCGGACAGCACCCGAGACCTCTCCGACCGTGCGCATCAGGGCGGCAGGATCATTGGACCACGGCGTCATGTCCCGCATCGAGAGGAAGAACAGGACGGCGAGCACCAGCAGGACCGAGCCAACGGCAATCAATCGCCAGTTTCGCTTTCGCATGACAGACACTCCCCCGTATCGCCCACAGATGGGCGGGGCCGTTTAGGACGCAGGGAGATAGTGTCGTCGAGCCCGGGTCGGGTTCAATGGCCACGAGCCGCATCGAACAAATGTGACCCTCATCCCCAATTTGTTCGCGGCCGCTGGTGGGTGGCCAACAGATGTTTTGACTTTTTTGTGTTTTCAACGCTTTGACGGCTCGACCCTGTCGGCATGGACCAGTCTCGATCGTCCTTGGATGGACTCCGCACACGTCAGTGATGCCGTCACCTAGAAAATCGAACCAGGAGCTTATGTTCATGAGGATCACCGTAGAAACCACCGTAGCAGCCCCCATCGATCAGGTCTGGCGTGCCTATACGACACCTGCTGACATCATGGCGTGGAACGCCGCGTCCGACGACTGGCATACGACCAAGGCTACGGTCGACCTGCGGGAAGGCGGGGTCTTCTCGTCGCGCATGGAAGCCAAGGACGGCAGCATGGGCTTTGACTTCGCCGGGACTTACACGACGATCGTCGAACACAAGCTGATCGAATATTCATTCGGCGATCGCAAGGCCGAAGTCGAGTTCGTGCCCGGGGCGAAGGGCGTCGTCGTCCGCGTTGTCTTCGATAGCGAGCCGACACACTCGGTTGAGCAGCAGCAGGGCGGCTGGCAGGCGATCCTCGACAACTTCGCGCGACACGTGCAAGCGAAGCAGAAGAAGTCGTGAAGCCGTGCGGGGGCAGGAGATGTCCCTGACGGGCGCCGTCGGCTTTCCGCGCAGAGTACCTGACGGAAATTGATCAGTCGAGGAATAGCCGGCTTCGGGGGCAGTCGCGTCGGTTGCCCCCTCAGCCGGCGACCTCCGGTTTGCGCCGGGCTCACCGGCGCGGTGGGCCAACAGGTGACGTCAAGCTGCTACGACGGCTCCACGCCCCCCGCGCGCGTCTCCGGGGGCGCGCCACGCCTCAGGGGAAGCGGCTGGTCGCCAAGCAACACCTTCACCACCACGTCACGCGCATTGCCGGGATCAAGCGAGTGCTTGGCGATCAGGTCGCTACAGTCGGCGACGATCTGGTCGGCGTCCTGCATGATCTTGAGCTCCTTGTAGCGATCGTGCCGATGCAGGCCCATGCTTTCGCCGACCACTTCAAGGATATTCATGATACGAAATGGCCAGTCGCGCTCGTGCGCGCACAGTTCGCGATGATCGGAATGATAGACCGCGACCAGTGCATCGACACCTGCATCGCGCGCCGCCTCAAGCTCCATGAGTTGCAATTCGCGCTTGTACTTTGGAAGCGCGCCGACATCCACGCTCTGCAAACCCACCGCCGGCTGGTTCAGATCGACGAGTTCGATACCGGGTACCGCCGTCAAGATTTCAGCGGCGGATTCCACGACGCCGGCCACGCCGGGATGCCTGTGCAGCGCGACCCGCATTTCGACCCTGCGTTGAAGGTGCGGCTTTAGCTGCGCCAGCCGGTCGCCGAGAAAGCGCATGAACGGGTTCATCTCGAACGGGCGGGACCCGTGTTGTCGCTCCACCGTTGGCAGGATGGTCTCCGTGTACTGGACGTAGCACGACGGGCACCAGGAGATCACCTGCCCCGAGTTCGAGTGCGACAGCTTTTCCATCGTACTCGATCCCATACGACCGGCCATCTCTGCGTCGCCAGACTTGAGCTGGAGAATGCCGCAACAATGGCTCGGTCCGCCCATCACCTGGTAACTGACGCCGAGCGCGTCCATGATATCGAGGGCAAGCAAGGCGATGTGCGGCGTCTTGAGCACATTGCAGCCAGTGTAAAACACGAAATCCGGCGTTTCAACGGGCGTGGCGACCGACGCCGATCTCTGACCCAGTCGTTCGAGCACGTCCGCATCGAGTTGCAGGCGCGAAAGCACGTTCACGCCACGACTGCCGTCGCGGTACCTCTCGACACCCCGCCGGCGCCGTTCCGCAAGCTCATTGTCCGACTTCGCGATGCCAAGCCGCGCCATGCTCAGCAGGAAACGCGGATTGACGCCATAGCTGCACGCCTTGATGCATGCCCCGCTTCGCATGCAGGACAGCGCCCATTTGCGCGACGCTTCCGGGCCGTTGCCGGTACGCACCAGCTCGAGAATGCCGCCGATGATGTCTTCGGACTTTGTCGTCCGCGAGATGCCGGCCGGCTCGACACTCGGACAGGCCTCGACGCATTTCCCACATCGCGTACAGGCGTCGAGCATGTCTTCGGCATATTCAGCCAGGGACGTCTCGAAGGGGACCTCGTTCATCGGCTGCATGACCAACTCCCAGGCCTGCTGGAGGATCGGCTACGTGCGGCATACGACAGCGCCGGAACCTAACTCACAATTGGCGAGCTGTACACGAGCAGGCCGCAATGGGGATTTGTCGCCTTCGGGTCAATCGCGTCTGCTGCGCGCTGGGTGAGCCCGCTGCCGGCGTGCTCTTACTACCGGACCACCCGTGACCGATCTGGACTTCGCATTCGGGTCAACAGGCGACGTTCGTTAGCCGGCACGGCGACCGTCAGAGCAAGGCCGCTCTGCTCCGGTCCCCGAAGGCCATCTCGGGAGATGGGGAGGATTATTTCTACCCGCCCTGCGGTAGCCCTTAAGGCCTTTGTTGGATGTTGACTCGCCTCTTGCGGCACGGACGATCCGGCACCAGCTTTCACAGGTCAAGTAGGGACCGGCGGACGATGATCTCCGTTGTTGTCGGGTCACGACAACATGCCGGTTGACCGACGATCTCTACGTTGGAGGGTCAACTATTTCGCCCCGCACGCCTCTGGCGCTTCTCATCATATCCCTGGGTGCGATCGCCGCGGTGTGGTGGTGGCTGGCCATACCGATCAACTTGGCGCGCGCGCCGATCGATCCGAATGCCAAGCTGCAATGCATATCCTACGCGCCCTTCCGCAACAACCAAACGTCGGAGTCGCCGACACCAGTGCCGCGGGACCAGATCGCGGAAGATCTCGCCCAGCTTGCCAAAATAACCGACTGTATTCGTACCTATGCGACTGATCTTGGTCTCGATCAGATCCCCGAACTTGCGTCCAAGGTGGGGCTGAAAGTCATTCAGGGAATTTGGCTCGATAGGGACCGACGGAAGAGCGCGACGCAGATATCCACGGGCATACGCCTCGCCCGGCAATATCCGGAAACCATCACCGCACTCGTGGTCGGCAATGAGGTTCTGTTGCATCGGAAGATGACACCTTCCGATCTTGCTGCCTTGATCCGCTCGGTCAAGGCACAGGTGCCGGTCCCCGTCACCTATTCCGACGTCTGGGAGTACTGGCTGCGCTATCGGGAACTCGGTGACGCCGTCGATTTCGTCACCCTTCATATCCTGCCATATTGGGAAAATGTCCCGGTCGCGGCGAAATCTGCCGCTGCTCACGTCGACGCCGTCCGAAAGCAGGTGGCGTCGGCGTTTCCGGGTAAGGAAATCCTGATTGGAGAAACAGGTTGGCCGAGCGAAGGGCGGATGCGCGAGTCGGCGCTACCATCGCGCACCAATCAGGCGCGGGTGATCTCGGAGGTCCTCGATCTTGCCCGGCGCGAGAATTTCCGCGTCAACCTGTTCGAGGCGTATGATGAATTGTGGAAGCATGAGTTCGAGGGCACCGTCGGCGGATCGTGGGGCTTATTCGATTCCACGCAGCGCACGCTGAAATATCCGCCCGGCATCCCCGTCAGCAATTATCCGCTCTGGAAACTGCAAATGAGCAGCGGAATGGCGCTGGCGATCCTGGTGTTCGGCGCTGCATGGCTGACCTTGCGCCAGAAGCCCTCGCAGCCCCGGCTCATCTCATGGTTTGCGGTCGGAATATCGGCAACCACCGCCGGAGTCTTGTTTGGGGTGGCCGCTCAAAAGATGTTCTATGAAAGCTACGGCGCGGGCAGCTGGCATCTGTGGGGCGCACTTCTGGTGGCGGCAACTGCCTCGCCGCTGTTCGGCGCCAACGCCCTGATGTCCGGGCGCGCACCGCCCACATTTTTGGAATTGCTGGGTCCGGCGCACTACCGGACCCCATCGGGACTGGCGATCATGCACGGATTGATCTTGATCGTAACCATCGTGATCGGCACTGAGACGGCGCTGGGCCTGGTGTTTGACCCGCGCGAAAAGGATTTTCCCTTTGCGGCCCTCACTATGGCGGCGGTCCCTTTCGCGGCGATGACGCAGCTCAATCGCCCGAAGAAGGGAATCCGCGGAAGCGATGTTTGCCGTCGTATTCCTGGTGGCAGCCATCTATGCGGCGCTTAGCGAAGGACCGGACAATTGGCAGTCGCTATGGACTTGTGCTGCCTATATGCTGCTTGCGGTTACGCTGTGGCGGGCGCGCGCTTGAGTAAACCTGGCCAGCCGACTTCCGTTGTGGGTCAATCGCGTCACTATGGCCGCGTGCCGATCTCTTCCGGTCTACCTCTGTGAACGGAAATCGTCAGACTGCACCGGCACGTCTCACACGGGCCAGAAGCGGACCCACGACCTAATCCCGAAATCCTGCCCTCGATCGCTCGCCTTCATATGCAAGCCAATCAGAGGATAATCTGTCGTATTGAGGTTTACTTATTGGAAATGAAGCGAGCCGCTGAATGCCATCTCCCATAGAATAGATCGCCACCGTGTACTCTCGGCCCCGTTGATCCGGTGTGCGGGGAATGGCGATGTACCTTCGGTGTTCGCTACGCTGGCCTAGGAAAACATCGAGCACTTGGCCGACTTCAGCTTTGCCTTTGAGAGTCTCCGTGATTCTCAGACGGGCGAACCATACATCGTTGGTACAAAGCTCGCAGTGACGGCCACCCATCCATATTACGGGTTGCTGCAAGCGAACTCTCGCAACGACGACATCCCTAGCGTCGGGAGACAAATTGTTCAGTGCCTCTACGAGATTGTCTGGCGCGCCTTCTGAAAAATACGCAATGGGCGTCTTGTTCTCCATCGCCGAGGAACGCGGCGGACCGACAATGATTGCGCTCATCATCGCAGCGACAAGAGCTAGGCTTCGCTTGACCGATTTCATCTACAGCACTGCGCACCGAATGGTTGTAGTGGCACTATAATCCAGTTTTGAGAAGTTGAACAGATTAGGTCTGCTTTGGGTCAAAATGCGAAGAACTCAGAGTGAGCAAAGTCAGCCCGCTCTACTCCGCCAAGCGGACCTCAATGAAAGGTGTCGCCACTTCGCTGATGGGCCAGCAGCAGACATTGATCAGAGACGAAAACCCAACTTCACCAACGTCGTTGGGGGGCGGACTGACTTCAGTATGCCGGAGCGCAAGCGTGAACTAGCCCACATTGGGAGACCCGTGCGCGTGCTAAACTGCACTGTGCGCGCCAACTAACTTCGGTTCGACAAGAACTGGACGTTTCGCGGAGTAGGCCATGGACGAAAATCGTCGAAACGCACTTTCCACGGAATACGGCGAGGTCTGCAGCAACTTTCGGACGCTGACCGACATCCGGTTCAAGTTGCTGGGTCTACTGCCGATCGCGACCGCCGTAGCCATTGCGCTCAAAGTCGACCACATTGATGGCCGGAGCTTTGTGTTCTCGTTGTTTGGCCTGATCGCAACGATCGGGCTCGTGACCTACAATACGAGAAATGACGAGCTGTATGATGAACTCGTGAGACGTGCCGCATACATTGAACGAAGCCTTGGTCTCGCGGATGGAGCATTTGCCAACCGCCCGCGCGCGTCGCTCAAGTTTCGTCTTTTCGGCATCCCATGGAAAGTCGACCACCGAGTAGGTATCGGCACGATTTACCTTGCGTCCATCGCTGTTTGGCTTTTCCTGGTCTTGGCGTCGTTGTCGGCTTGGCTGGCTCCGGAGGCCTCGGTATTGGCTACGCTGGCTGCTTTTGGGCTCGCAGTCATTGCGACCTGGTGGGCGAGGACGTGGATCAAGCGTAAGAAGAAAGAGGTCGATGAGGAAAAGAGATCCTTGGCCATCGAGGCCGTTCAAAAGGCGTTCTCAACCGATTTGTCGCGAGGCACGGCGGACGGGGGGCTGATAGATTTGTGCTTCAAGCTCGCGGACGAGAAGACGCGCGAAATCATCGCCAAACGGGCTCAGTTCTATGCCGGAATCGATCGCGACTCCTCAATCTACTACCCGCCGGGCGTCTCAAAGGAACAGGCTGCATGTCACTTGGTGGCGCTACTCACGGATTTGCCACCGCGGTGGCTGTTCGATTGCGCCACAAATCGAAGAGGAGACATGCCAGAGAAAAGTCCCGTATTGTTCCCGCCCCGCGCTGACGAGGTAAGGTGATAGCGCATTGATTTTCCGCTTTGGGTCAGAAGCACCAGCCTGGACCTTTAGCCGACGACTTCCGGTCTGGCACCAGCTTCGGAAGTTCTCTCGCCGCGCGGAAAGTGGCGCGATGGGCCAAGGGGCGACATTGTCCGCGAGCGGCTGGCGCCAGAACAAATGTGAGATAGTTCATATCGGGCGCGTCGCCGACGTGTTGCCATTCCGATGTTTCCGGCGAAACTTCATTTCTTTCGCCACCGTGGCCGGTGCGTATCGCGCTACGGTTCGGACTGTGCGGGAGGCGTTGAATGGTCAATATCAAAGTTCCTCTTAATCCAGTGCAGAAACGCGGCTTGTGGCCGCCCAAAGGCGGGCGCGAATATCCGGTCTTGGATACGGACGACTGGTGGAAAATTGCGGCGCGCGAGCACATAGATGCGTGGGCGTTAATCGAGTTCAATTTCCAAACGCACGTTCCTGAGGAGGTGAATTGGTATTTGCGAGAGCTCGTGGGTTGCCGCCACAGCCGTGACGGGGGGCGCAATTACGCGTTTATCGGGGCTGACCCGAAGCTGCGCAAAATCTATCTTCCCGCTATGCCGCCTCCGCCCCCACCTGCACCCATACCCTGGCCCGACAAACTCAAGAAGCTCCAGTACGAGGTGGAGCATTCGAACGATCCACAAAAGGAACGGTTCCTCTGCATGCTCAAGGCGATGGAGAACCGCCGTGATGATCGCGTGATCTTTTGGTCCACCATAGCCCCGGGCCCCGAGTGGGTTGCTCCGCTTGGCGTTGAGGGAAGAGGGATTGGGAAAGCGTTGATCGATTCGCAGTGGCTCTATAAAAATATAAAGACTGTGCGGGATGTGGACCTTCTTCCGTATGGCAACGGATTACCGAGAAGCGATACTTTCGTGATCAGCTTCCACAAGTATCTGTTTGAAACGGCTTCGCCTTCCGTCGGCATACTGCGCGCGGCGAACGCAGAAATTGTCAAGACGCATGTCATGTTGGATCGTTGGGCGAACCAAAGCATGGGTGGAAGTGCGTCGATGCCGACGTGTTATCGCGCAATCAAAGAATTTATTCGCTTACAGGAGCAAAGTGATTACCCGTCTGTGATCAACTGCATCGTGACAACTGGCGCGTAGCCAGTTCCCTGGGCGGATGACTGCACCAATCCCCACCGCTTCAACGATTGCGGAGTCATCTGCTTCGGCGGCGTTAAGTCCACCGACACGTACCTCGCACTCGCAATTCACCACTTCAACAAAGAGATCATCGGCTGGCTGGAACCGGCGGCAAACAGCATCTCACATTTAGTTTGATCACCTCGTCGGTGGGCCGCTGGAGATGCAACGACACGTCGAGGTCGAGCGCTTTTTTTGGCGGTCTTGAAGTTGATCACCAATCGAATTTGGTCGGCGCCTGAATAGGCGGGTTGTAGCCCTTCATATTGGGTACGCTGGAACGCGACCGATGTCTCAATCGGGTCAAAATGCGAAGAACGCAGAGTGAGCAAAGTCAGTCCGCTCCACCCCACCAAGCGGGCCCCAATGAAAGGTGTCGCCACTTCGCTGATGGCGAGAAGCGGACATTCCCGTTTGGAGCCTGAGTGTGCTAGCCTGAGGCACCATGCCCACACCTGCCGAAGCAGTAAGAACCTACATCTTGGCCAAGGACGGCAACCGACCGTTCTTGATGAGGCAGGCGTTCTCTGAAGACATTGCACTCGAAATGGTGGTCAAGACCGACGCCATTTCATTCCCCAACACGGCTTCCGGCTTGAACGCCGTGGAAGAAATCTTGGTGCGTCGTTTTGGTGTCGAATACGAGAACATCTACACGTTCTGCCTATCCCGGCCTTCCGAAACGGACCGAGCGCGCTTTCAGTGCCATTGGTTGGTGGGGATGTCCGCCAAGGCCAGCGGGCAACCGCTGCGAGTTGGATGTGGACGTTACGACTGGCATTTCAATGAGCACGGAAAAGTGGTGAGGCTGGTGATCACCATTGAAGTCATGAAAGTCTTATCTGGCGCCGAACTCGATGGCGTGATGCGCTGGCTATCTTCGCTTCCCTATCCGTGGTGCAGTCCGTCTCAGGCTCTCCTGTCATTTCCTCCGCAGAACGACCTGCGCGAGGTTGAAGCCTACTTGAAGCAGGCTCAGTAATCTCCGCGGTCGAACTACGATTGGCCAATAAGGTTGACGTCCCGAAGTTGAAGCTTGCTGTATGTCGCCTTCGGGTCAATCGCGTCAATATGGCCGCGTGCCGCTCCCTTCCGGTCTGCCGCTGTGAACGGAAATCGTCAGACTGCGCGGGCATGTCACCCGCGGGCCATAACCGGACCTGTTCACTCGATGACCTTGTCGGCACTGGCCGCGAGTGCAGGAGAGACGGAAAGGCCCAGCTGCCTGGCCGTCTTCAAGTTGATGGACAGATCGAATTTGGTCACTTGGTAGAATGGAATATCGCCAGCTTTTGCTCCGCGGAGAATTGCGTCGATGTTGTTGGCAGCGCGCTGATACAATTCGACTAGATCAAAGGAGTAGGCCATTAGGCCCCCGGCTTCGACGGATTCGGTGAACGCGAAAATCGCCGGAAGTCTCGCGTCGGTCAGCAACTTGGCGATCAAAGCGCTGTTTTGAAAAGTTTCAGGGGAGTCGACCACCATGACTGCATTTGCGCCTTCGCCGGAAAGGCTCTCTACCGCTGCCCGCCAGTCATTTTCTTGAGCACCAACATCCAGTAGCGACACCGCGATAGGTAGGCCAGCCTCCTGGGCCGCTGCGGGGATAGGCGAACCCTTGACGAGCCCGCTGTATTGGATGTGAAGAGCGAGCAAGCCAAGTTTTGATATTGAAGGAAAGATTTCGCGCAGCAGTGCAATCCGTTTTCCATGAATCGATGGACCGGCATCGATGCTGGCTCCCGTGAAATTGCTGCCCGGGTGAGCCAGACTTTCGGCAATCCCCAATCTAACGGGGTCGGCAGTTATCGTTACGATTGGAATACGCGATGTCAGTTTCTTGAATATGAGTGCGCCAGGACCACCGAGGAGAATGACATCCGGGTTGCTGCTAACGATTTCCGTCGCCAAGGCTTCGAGGCCGGACGTATTTTGCTCTCGACCATAACTTTCGACTGTGAGGTTTTGTCCCTCGATCTGTCCCAACCGTCGCAGTTCCGCGAAGAGGGCTCGAGGATATCTTTTCCCGCTCTGATCGTGCCAGTCCGCGCTCGGCTCTGATGGGACGAAAATAGCAAGACGTTTCTTCTTGGTGCTCCCCGCGGCCGCAGCCAGCTGCGGCGATGCTACCGCACCACAAACGGCACAGAGAAAAGCACGCCGCCTCATGTTCGCCCCCTAGCCAGAGTCTAGGTCAACGCATCTTAGCGTCTAAAAGGCCATACTGAAAATCAAAGGTGGCTCTGCGATGTCCGGGTTGGGTCAAAAGCGTCGGTTTGGCGCTCAGGGGCAAACTTCCGCTCTGCCGCCATCACCCGACATAGCTGCACCGCGTCAACGGAAGCGATGGGGCACGAGCGGAAGTGCCTAGCCGCTCCATATCGGCCGCCGTCGGTCATCCCTGAACGAACAGCTTACTTTTCTCTCGTCTCCGGCCTATTCTTGGTGTCCTTCTGCGATGAGCGCGTTTGGGAAGAAATGTGGTCTATCGGGCGGAGAAGACGGCGTTGCGCTATCTCTTCGAAGACTATGTATTGGACACGGACCAGCGCGAGCTGCGCTGCGGAGCCGAGCTGATTGCTACTGCGCCGCAAACGTTTGACTTGCTCCTTTACCTCATTCGCAACAGGGAGCGGGTTGTCAGCAAGGACGATCTCCTCGGTGCGGTCTGGAGTGGTCGCATCGTCTCAGATGCCGCGCTCACGACGCGCATGAATGCAGCTCGCAGCGCAATTGGCGACACGGGCGAGAAACAGCGCCTGATCAAGACGATGGCCCCGCAAGGGTTTCCGCTTCGTTGGCGCGGTGCAGGAGGCGCAAAGGCCCACAACCGTCCCCCTTGGCCAAGTGGCGCAGAACGATGATACGGCGCAGAGGTCGCTTTCACCACCTCGCCTTTCCATCGTTGTGTTGCCCTTCGTCAATCTCAGCAGCGCCCCCGAGCAGGACTACTTTGTCGATGGTGTGACCGGGAGCCTCACCACGGATTTATCACGCATCAGTGGCTCATTTGTTATCGGCCAACACACCGCGTTCACCTACAAAGGCAAATCGGTCGATGTCAGGCAGATTGGTCGTGAGTTGAATGTTCGCTACGCGCTTGAAGGCTCGGTGCAGCGTTGCGATAATCGTCTCCGGGTGAATGTTCAATTGATCGACGCGACGACGGGCAATCATTTGTGGGCCGACCGCTTCGACAAGCCCTTCGCCGATCTGCTCGATATGCAGGACGAAATCGTAGCAAGGATTGCGCGGACCTTAGACAACCAGCTCATCGTGGCCGAGGCGCGTCGCGCGGCAAGAACGTTGAATCCCGATGCCATGGATCTCTATTTCCAGGGCCGCCATTCTTGCAATAGGGGGGTGACACTCGAGAATTTGACAGAAGCTCGCAATTCCTTTGAACGGGCTCTGGCGACTGATCCGCAAAATGTCGACGCCATGAGCTGGAGCGCGTTGGTCGAGACAGTGCTTGTCGCGGCGTTCTTGAAAGACAACGAGCCTCCGCATCTGGCAGCGGCAGAGACCATGGTGCTAAAGGCGCTCCGCCTTGCTCCGGACCATGCCTGGGCTCATTTCACCTTGGCAATGGTGCTCATCTATACGAACCGGACGGCCCAAGGCGTGGCTGAGTGCGAGCGAGCCTTGGCCCTGGATCGCAATCTGGCTGACGCTCACGAGATGATGGGTCAGGCCAAATTTTATATGGGTTGCGGTGCGGATACCGAGTTCCACGTCAACGAAGCACTGCGCCTTTCCCCTCGCGATATCTCCGCCTTCCGATGGATGAATACGGCGGGCTTTGCCAAGCTCCAGATCGCAGCAGACGCTGAAGCGGCCGCTTGGTGTGCCCGAGGAATCGAGGCCAACCGAAACTATCCGCTGCTGCATTTCGGGTACGCTGCAGCGCTCGCGCTTCTTGGGAGGCTGGACGAGGCGCAAGTGGCCGCCAAAACCGGACTTGCACTTGATCCAACATTTACGATCCGTCGCGTCAGAAACGTTCCAGTGCGCGGCGACGCGAATTTCGTTGCAGGAGCCAGGCGCTTGGTTAGGGGATTGTACATCGCCGGAGTACCGGAGGGGTGATGCCGGCGATCGGTCTATCGCGTTACTATGGCCGCGTGCCGCTCTCTTCCGGTTTACCCCTGTGAACGGAAATCGTCGGACTGCACCGCCATGTCTCACACGGGCCAGGAGGCGACGTTCCCTGCTGGCCTCATAAGACCCGATATGACAGAGAGGCCACCATCTGAGGGCGGCCTCTGCTGCGTGCGTGAATTGGTCAGTTCTTGTACCCCATACTGCTACAGACCGCGTATTGATAGTTGGGGTTTGCACCTTGCGCCCATAACCCTTGTTTGCATTCCACGTACGTCCTGGCCTTGGCTGGCGCAAACGCCCTTATATCCGGGTCAAGCACTTTGGCATGCGCACCCGAGTAAAATATCTCTGTCGATGGAGTGTTCGGCCTCGTAGTTTTCTTCACGGCGTTGGCGGGTGCATTCGACAAAATGGCGACAGCTAAGCCCACAAGGAACAGCGAGGAAAATCTCATAGTAATGTCCTCCACAACTCCACCTCGAAGTGGGCGACTATTCAAGAGAGCTACAAGCAGTGGTGGCGTCGATTAAACATAACAACCTTATTCCCGAAGGGCAATGGACGGAGTTGCTCCAATGTCGCCACGGGTCAAAAGCGGTCTTCGAGGAGCAGTGCTTGGCAGGTCGGTTTATGGGCCAGAAGCCGACGCAAGCCGTCATCGACGTGGCGCCAGGATATCGAATTCAGAGGTTGCCAATCGGTCGGCGGCCGAGATGGCGTGTCCTGATGGACGCCTGCTGCACACCCGCTGCCATGATGACATCATGCCCCTGTTTTGCCCGACGGGTCAAATCGATTTCGTAAAATCGAAAAAGCCCAATGCCGACAAGGGCCGGCTACTGTGCATGGGGTTGTTTTCGCGAATTTTGTTTGTCGGTCCCGATATCCGGGCCGGACCCCAATCTCGTCAGGTCCGGTGTGGCCCGAGCACTGGCCTCAGCTATCGACCTTCAGCGCGGCAATGAAGGCTTCCTGCGGGATGTCGACCTTGCCGAACTGCCGCATCTTCTTCTTGCCTTCCTTCTGCTTCTCCAGAAGTTTCCGCTTACGCGTGATGTCGCCGCCGTAGCACTTTGCGGTGACGTCCTTGCGCAGCGCGCGCACCGTCTCGCGCGCGATCACCTTGCCGCCGATCGCCGCCTGGATCGGGATCTGGAACATGTGCGGCGGGATCAGCTCCTTCATCTTCTCGACCATCGCGCGGCCGCGCCCCTCCGCGCGGGTGCGATGCACCAGCATCGACAGCGCGTCGACCGGCTCGTTGTTGACCAGGATCTGCATCTTGACGAGATCGGCCACCTTGTAGTCGGTCAGGTGATAGTCGAACGAGGCGTAGCCTTTCGAGACCGATTTCAGGCGGTCGTAGAAGTCGAACACGACTTCGTTGAGCGGCAGATCGTACTTCACCATGGCGCGGGAGCCGACATAGGTCAGCTCCTTCTGCGCGCCGCGGCGATCCTGGCACAGCTTCAACACGCTGCCGAGATATTCGTCGGGAGTGAGGATGGTGGCCTCGATCCAGGGCTCCTCGATATCGGCGATCTTGACCACGTCGGGCATGTCGACGGGATTGTGGATCGAGATCTCCTGGCCGTCGGTCAGGTGCATCTTGTAGATCACGCTTGGCGCGGTCGCGATCAGGTTGAGGTCGAACTCGCGCGACAGCCGCTCCTGGATGATCTCGAGGTGCAATAGCCCGAGGAAGCCGCAGCGGAAGCCGAAGCCCAGCGCAGCCGAGGTTTCCATCTCGTAGGAGAAGCTCGCGTCGTTGAGGCGCAACTTGCCCATCGCCCCGCGCAGCGTTTCGAAGTCATTGGCGTCGGCCGGGAACAGGCCGCAGAACACCACCGGGATCGCCGGCTTGAAGCCCGGCAGCATTTCGGTGACCGGCTTCCTGTCGTCGGTGATGGTGTCGCCGACGCGGGTGTCGGCGACTTCCTTGATCGCCGCGGTGATGAAGCCGATCTCGCCGGGGCCGAGCTCGTCGACCTGCTCCATCTTCGGGGTGAAGAAGCCGACGCGCTCGACGTCATACGCCGCGCCTGTGCCCATCATGCGGATGCGCTGGTTCTTCTTCATGACGCCGTCGACCACGCGGATCAGCACGACTACGCCGAGATAGACGTCGTACCAGCTGTCGACCAAGAGCGCCTTCAAGGTCGCCTCGCGGTCGCCCTTCGGCGGCGGCAGGCGGGTGACGATGGCTTCCAGCACGTCGGGGACGCCGAGGCCGGTCTTGGCCGAGATCATCACGGCGTCGGAGGCATCGATGCCGATGACGTCCTCGATCTGCTGCTTGATCTTCTCGGGTTCGGCCGCGGGAAGGTCGACCTTGTTCAGGACCGGGACGATCTCGTGATTGTTGTCGAGCGCCTGGTAGACGTTGGCGAGCGTCTGCGCTTCGACGCCCTGGCTGGCGTCGACCACCAGCAGGGAACCCTCGCAGGCCGCCAGCGACCGCGAGACTTCGTAGGCGAAGTCGACATGGCCGGGCGTGTCCATCAGGTTGAAGATGTAGTCCTTGCCGTCCTTGGCGTGGTAGGCGAGGCGGACCGTCTGCGCCTTGATGGTGATGCCGCGCTCGCGCTCGATGTCCATGGAATCGAGCACCTGCTCCTTGCCCGCCATTTCGCGGTCGGTGAGGCCGCCGGTCATCTGGATCAGGCGGTCGGCCAGCGTCGACTTGCCATGGTCGATATGGGCGACGATGGAGAAGTTGCGGATGTTGGAAATGGGGACGGTCGTCATGGGCGCGGGATACCACTCACATCCCCGTGCGGCAACCATATTGCTGTATTTTCAGGGCCTTTCTTCACGCCAAGCTGATTCCACGAGGGCCCAAAACGCGCTACGCAACGGCCCATGTCCAGGCTCATGTCCACGACCTCGATCCCCTCCGCCCGAACACGCGTAAAAGCCCGGGTGAGCTTTAACCGCTTCCGGGCCTGGCTGGTTGCCTGCGCGATCCGGCCCGAAGCGCGGCTCTGGCTGGTGATCCAGCTCGCCATCCTGCATGCCGTGATCTGGACCTTCATCCTGATCAATCTCAAGGCAGCGCAGGACGTTCACATGGACGTCGCAGAAGCCTATGGCTGGGGCCAGGAGTTCCTGTGGGGCTACGGCAAGCACCCGCCGCTGTCGGGCTGGGTCGCCGGCCTCTGGTTCAAGGTGTTCCCGGCGGCGGACTGGGCGACCTATGCGCTGGCGATGGCGACCGTCGGCGTCGGCATGGTGATCTGCTGGCTGCTGAGCTTGCGCGTCGTGGACGCGCGGCGTGCGTTCCTGGTCGTGGTGATGGTCGCGCTCTACCCGATCTTCAATTTCAAGGGTTTCAAGTACAACCCCGACCTGCTCCAACTCGTCACGCTGCCGCTGCTCGTGCTCGCCTATCTCAACGCCTTCGAGAAGCGGACCTGGCAGTCCGGTATCTGGTTCGGGCTCGCCGGCGCGCTGGCGCTGATGACCAAATACTGGGTGCTGACCATGATCGGCGCCATTGGCCTTGCCGCGCTGATCCATCCCGACCGGCTGCGATTCCTGCTGTCGCCGGCGCCGTGGGTGGCGATCGCGACAATGGTCGTGGCGATGATCCCGCACATCGTCTGGCTTGCCGGCGTGCATTTCGTGCCGCTGACCTATGCCGGCGATACCTACAGCCTCGATGACAGCCGCCAGGTCCATCAGCTCGTGGCGGGCTACGCCCTGCATAATCTGGCGCTGCTGGCGTTGCCGGTGGCGCTGGCCGCGCTCGCAATGGCGCTGGTGCCGCATTGGTTCACGTTGCTGTTGCGCGCACCGTTACGCATCGTCACGCGTGCCTGGGGGCGCGGCGCCAATCCCGGCGTCAATGTTGCGCAGGCGTTGAACGTCTGGATCATCCAGATCATCGTCGCGGTCGGCCCGCCGCTCGGCGCGCTGGCCTTCAGCATCTACATGAAGACCGATTGGGGCATCTCGCTGTTCTTCCTGGTACCCTTGGCGCTGGTCGCGATCCCGGCGCTGCGGGTGCAGAGCGCGGCCCTGTTCAACATCGCCGTGATCTGGCTCCTGCTCAGCGTCGCCACGCTCGCCGCCTCGCCCTGGATCGCCGCGCGCGAGATGGCCGCTAATGCCGGCAACACGGCGACCTACGGCGCGCGCTCGGAGCTAGCGCATGAATTGACGCAGGCCTGGCACACGCGTTTCGGCTCGCGCTGGGCGGTCGTTGCCGGCACCATGGAGTCGATCCAGCCGATGGTGTTCTACAGCCCCGACCATCCGGCCGCGTTGATGCCGCTCGAAGCCTGGGATTCCGGGCTGACATCGCGCGAGGATGCCAAGAAGTATGGTTTCATCGGCGTGTTCGATCCGACCGATGGCCGCCTCCCGGCGTTCGAGAAATGGGTCTCGGAGATCGCGCCGAACGCCGAGCGCATCGTGATGACGACGCGCCGCTTCACCCACGGCAAGGCCGGCCCGGCGATGAGCTGGAATATCTACATCGCCCCGCCGGCGAAGTGATTGCGGCGTTGTCGGTCCCGTAGGGTGGGCAAAGCGACTTGTCCGCCATAGCTCGAAGAGCGACGGCGGAAGCGTGCCCACCACTTCTGTGGCGATTGTCGCGAGATGGTGGGCACGGCGCTTCGCGCCTTTGCCCACCCTACGGCGCCGAGCGCGTGGCTCAGATCCCTTCCTCGTTGAACTTGCTTTCAACGAGCTCGGTAATCGCCGCAAGCGCAGCCTGGGCATCATCACCGGCGGCGGCGACCGTGATCGTCGTGCCCGGTCCTGCGGCCAGCATCATCAGGCCCATGATCGAGGTGCCGCCGACGGTCTCGCCGCCGCGCGTCACCCACACCTGCGCGTTGAAGCGCTCCACCGCCTGGACGAACTTCGCCGAGGCGCGGGCGTGCAGGCCGCGCTTGTTGATGATCAGGAGGTCTTTGGAAATGGCTCCCGCCGGCACGCCTGTCCCGGCCTGGTTTCCGAGCGGCGCGTCGTCGCTCATTTGCCGGCGAGCACGCGGCTGGCAATGGTGACGTATTTGCGACCCGCTTCCTGGGCCATCGCGATCGCGTCGGGCAACGGACGCTCCTCGCGCACCTTGGCAAGCTTCACCAGCATGGGAAGGTTGATGCCCGCGAGCACTTCGACCTTCGGCCGGCTCATGCAGGATATTGCAAGGTTCGACGGCGTGCCGCCGAACATGTCGGTGAGGATCGCGACGCCGTCGCCGGAATCGACGCGGTTGACCGCCTCGATGATGTCGCTTCGGCAGAGATCGGAATCATCTTCGGCACCGATCGTGATCGCTTCGATTTGCTTTTGTGGGCCCATGACATGCTCAAGCGCTGCCTTGAATTCGTCGGCAAGGCGCCCGTGGGTCACAAGTACTAGACCAATCATCGGAAAACTCCTCGCGGGCGCTTTTGGTGCACCGCACGAACGCGCCACTTTGACCATCCAGAGCCCCCGCGCAAGAGGGGATGTTGCGTATCTCCCTGAAACTAGACGGATGGATGAGGGGAGCTGCGCCGGTCTATTCGGTCGCGATAGTGGGGTTCATATGGTTACCATTTCCCTTCAAACAATCGCCTGAAGGGTTAACGGAAGATGAACTCTTGGTAGTGGTCAAGGCCGCAACAACCAAAGGGAGGGGCGAATAGTCGCGCCCGACGGGGATTCGCGGTATTTCGACACCGAAAATGCTTGTTTTCAGCGATTCCGCCGCAGGCAGCCGTTCTGCGTCGGCGGCGTCCAGATCGACCACGAGGCCGACGGTCGCATGCTCCACGAAGTCGCAGCGGCGGATTCCCAGTCCCCGAATCTCGATCAGGCCGGCCAGCAGCGGCGCGGGGCGGACTTCAATTTCGTCGCCGACTGTCGCCAGATGGACACGGTCATCGCCGACCAGAACGGCCCTTTCGACCACGCCAGCGCGTCCCGCCATGATCAAATCGAAGGCAAGGCGCGACTTGCCGGAGCCTGAGGGCCCGCGGATCAGCACCGCCAGAGTCCCGACCTTGACTGCGGAGGCGTGAACGCTGGGGCCACCGTCGCTCATAGCGCCGGCAGCCTCACCACGAACCGCGCGCCGACAACCGTAGGCGCTCCGTCCTCGTCCACAGGGCCCGGGCGGTTCTCGGCCCAGATGCGTCCGCCATGGGCATCGACGATCTGCTTGGAGATCGACAGGCCGAGGCCGGAGTTCTGGCCAAAGCCCTGGTGCGGACGGTCGGTGTAGAAGCGCTCGAAGATGCGCTCCAGCGCGTCGTCGCGGATGCCGGGACCGTCGTCGTCGACCACGATCTCGATCTCGGAGCGGACGCGGCGGCAGGTGAGGCGCACCTTGCTGCCGGGCTCGGAGAACGATTGCGCGTTGGAGAGCAGGTTGGAGACCACCTGCCCGAGCCGTGAATCGTGGCCCGTCACGGAGAACGCGTCGGTCGCGCCGCGGCCCTCGAAGCGCGTTTCGACCGCGACGTCATGGCCGAGCTTGGTTTCATTGGCGACGGACACGAGCGTCGTCAGCAGGCGGCGCAGGTCGACCCGGACCGCATCCTGGCGCTGCAATTCGGCGTCGAGGCGGCTGGCGTCGGAGATGTCGGAGATGAGGCGGTCGAGCCGCTTGACGTCATGCTCGATCACCTCGAGCAGGCGCGCGCGGCTGGTCTCGTTGCGCGCCAGCGGCAGCGTCTCGACCGCGGAGCGCAGCGAGGTCAGCGGGTTCTTCAGTTCATGCGCGACATCGGCGGCGAACATCTCGATCGCCTCGATGCGGCTGTAGAGCGCGCTGGTCATGTCGCGCAGCGCGCCGGACAGGTGACCGATCTCGTCGCGGCGCCGGGTGAAGTCGGGAATCTCGATGCGGGCCTTGATGCGGCGGCGGACGCGCTCGGCGCTGTCGGCGAGCCGGCGCACCGGACCTGCGATCGTGCTGGCGAGCAGCAGCGACAGCATGATCATGACCGCGGCAGCGACGCCGCCGACCTTCAGGATCGCCAGGCGCTCGGCGGTGACCATCTGGTCGATGTCGTCGCCCTGCGTCGACAGCATCAGGGCGCCGTGGATGGCGCGCGAGCGCAGCACGGGGACTGCGACCGAGACGATCACCTCGCCGCGCGAATTGACCCGCACCATCGAACGCTTCTGGCCCTGGAGCGCGTCGCTCACTTCCGAATAGCCATTGCCGTTCTCTCGCCCGAGCTCGCGATACAGCGGCAGGTCACCGCGGTTGATCCAGAGGCGCACCGAAGTCAGGCCGCGCTCGATCACGCCGGGCTTCTGCGATGGCGGCGGCAACGGGAAGATCAGCACGTTCTCGAGGTCGCGGCTGTCGAGCAGCACCGTCCCGTTGGGATCGAATATCCGCGCGCGGGTCTTGGTCGGCGAGATCAGTGTGCGCAGCACGGGGGCCACGCGCTCCGGGCTGATCGGGAAGTTCAGCGCCGAATAATCGTCGGATTCGCCGTAGCTGTCGCCGAGCTTCAGATCGAGCAGGCGGTCAGGATCGACCGTGATCGCGTTGGTCTGCACGGTCGCCGACGCTCCGATGGCACCGGCGATGATCTCGGCCTGCACCAGCAGGCTCTGCGCACGCGCGTCGATCAGGCCGGCGCGGAACTGCGAGAGATAGAGAATGCTCGCGACCAGCGCGACGAGGCCGGCGAGGTTGAGCGAGACGATGCGGCGGGTCAGGCTCGAGAAGGAGAGCGCGAAGAAATACTGACCGGCACGCGTCAGCCAGGAGAACGGTCGCCAACCTTGCGCGGCCGGCTTGTCGTCGGCGACGTGCTCCGGTACGCCGTCGGATGCGATATCCCCGGCATTCTGGTTCTCGTCAGGCTGCGTTCGGTCAAGCAATGCTTACGCCCGCGTTAGGACATCTCGTGCGAAGGGTCCCCGCATCCTAGAGCCATCCCGGTCCCGATGGAACGAGAACCGGCGATGCTCTCAGTCTTTCGTGAAGGCGCGTGAGCCTCAGGCTTCCTTGAAGCGGTAGCCGACGCCGTAGAGCGTCTCGATCATCTCGAACTCGTTGTCGGTCACCTTGAACTTCTTGCGCAGCCGCTTGATGTGGCTGTCGATGGTGCGGTCGTCGACATAGACCTGGTCGTCATAGGCGGCGTCCATCAGCGCGTTGCGGCTCTTCACCACGCCGGGCCGGGTTGCCAGCGCCTGGAGGATCAGGAATTCGGTGACGGTCAGCGTCACCGGCTCGTTCTTCCAGGTGCAGGTGTGCCGTTCGGGGTCCATGCGCAGCAGGCCGCGGTCGAGCGCCTTGGCATCGTTCTCCTTCGGCGCGACGGTCGGGTCCTTCGGTGCAGAGCGGCGCAGCACGGCCTTGACGCGCTCGACCAACAGGCGCTGCGAGAACGGTTTGCGGATGAAGTCGTCGGCGCCCATCTTGAGGCCGAACAGCTCGTCGATCTCTTCGTCCTTGGAGGTCAGGAAGATCACCGGCAGGTCGGATTTCTGCCGCAGCCGGCGCAGCGTTTCCATGCCGTCCATGCGCGGCATCTTGATGTCGAGGATGGCAAGATCGGGCTGGGTGGTGCGGAAGCCGTCGAGCGCGGAGGCGCCGTCGGTGTAAGTCATGATGCGATAGCCTTCGGCCTCCAGCGCGATCGAGACGGATGTGAGAATGTTGCGGTCGTCGTCGACCAAAGCGATTGTGGGCATGAGCCTCTGCTTTCTGCTTTCCGTTTGGGTCGTGGCTTGAAACGGCGAGCAATTCACTGATGCGCCGCATACACGGGTGCCGAAGTCGGCGGTCGAACCTTGTCACCGAGCAATGCAAGCTGGGCTGAAGTGTGACCAAGTTCCACGAAGCGCAGCAGATTCGCCGCGTTTCGACCCATAACCTGACCCCCGTTTACCCGAAAAAAGACCTCCCTTGCAACCACCTGACCCGAGAAAGCCGATGCACCCGACCCCCGACTTCGACCCTGGAAAGCTCGCCAAATCGCTGCTCAGGCGCTCGCGCCAGGGGGCGCTGGCAACGCTGATGGCCGGCAGCGGCGATCCCTATTGCTCCCTGGTCAATCTGGCGAGCCACCCCGACGGCTCGCCGATCCTGCTGATCTCGGGCCTGGCCGTGCACACCAGGAACATCCTGGCGGATCACCGGGTCTCCCTGATGCTGGACGAACGCGCGGCCGGCGATCCGCTGGAGGGTGCCCGAATCATGCTGTCCGGCCGGGCGGAACAGGCCGATGCCGACAAGGATCTGCTCCAGCGGCGGTATCTCAATGCCCATCCATCGGCCGAAGCGTTTGTTTCGTTTAAGGATTTCTCTTTCTTCAGAATTCGGCCCACGGGAACCCATCTGGTCGCCGGCTTCGGCCGCATCGTCGATCTCAAGCCCGAGCAGTTCCTGACGGACCTTACCGGTGCCGAGGATCTGCTGGCGGCGGAGGAGGGGGCGGTCGCGCACATGAATGCCGACCACCGCGACGCCATGGGTCTCTATGCAACAAAACTCCTCGGCGCGGCGGAGGGCGACTGGCGCTGCACCGGCTGCGACCCCGAAGGCCTCGACATGCAGGATGGCCAGACTGCGCTGCGGCTGGACTTCCCGGAGCGGGTGACTGACGGCACGGCGCTGCGCAAGATGCTGGTCCGCCTTGCTGGCAAAGCGCGCGCGAAGGTGGACTAGCGCGCAACAATTTGAACGCTGCCCCCCATCGCTGCGACCCAAGACCGTAATGGTTCGAAGTCGGCAGCGAGAGGGTTCATGACACGCCGTCGTTTGACGCTGGTTGCGGGTTTGGCGCTCGCGATCATCGCATCGCTTGCCACGCCCAGCTTTGCCCAGAAAGGTCTCGCCGCGGAGAGCGCGCGGATCAACGCACTCCGAAGCGCCGGCAAATATTCGGAGGCGCTGCCGCTGGCGCAGGCCATGGTGGCGTCTCTCGAGAAGACCACCAACAATCGTGATCTCGCGGGCGCGCTCAACAACCTCGCGCAGATCTACGCCGACCAGGGTCACGACGACCAGGCCGAGCCGCTCTACAAGCGCGCCATCGCACTGATGGAGAAGGGGACCGGTCTCGACAGCGTCGAGGTCGCGCCGGTGCTGAACAACCTCGCCGCGCTCTATCAGAGGCAGAGCCGCTTTGCGGAGGCCGAGCCGCTGTTCAAGCGTGCGCTCGCCGTGCGCGAGAAGGCGCTGTCGCGCGAGCATCCCGACGTCGGTCAGTCCCTCAACAATCTCGCCACATACTACGTCAAGCAGCAGCGTCAGGCCGAAGCCGAGCCGTTGTTTCAGCGCGCGCTCGCGATCTACCAGAAGGCCGGTGGCCCCGAGCATCCGGCGGTCGCGACGCTCCTGAACAATCTCGGCCAGCTCGATCGCGACCTCAACCGCGATGCGGATGCCGAGGCGCCGATCAGGCGCTCGCTCGCGATCCGCGAAAAAGTGCTGGGACCGGACCATCCCGACGTCGCGCGCTCGCTGAACAATCTCGCCGGTCTCTACGAGCACCAGCAGCGCTATGCCGATGCGGAGCCGCTCTATCGCCGTGCGCTGTCGATCCGCGAACGTGCGCTCGGTCCCGATCATCCGGACGTCACGACCTCGACCAGCAATCTCGCTTATTTCCTCTACGTCTCCGGCCGGAACGCCGACGCGCTGCCGCTCGCGGAAAAGACGCTTGCGACCAATCGCGCGCAGTTGCGCGTCGTGCTGCCGGTCCTGTTCGCCGCGCGACAGCAATATCTGCTGCCTGACGACAGGGCGCTGGACGAGGCGCTTGCCGCGATTCAGCGCGGCACGCAATCCTCCGCTGCCTCCGCCGTGAACAAGCTGGCCGTGCGCCTTGCTGCGGGCAGCGACAGGCTCGCTGAGCTCGTGCGCCGGGACCAGGATCTTGCGGCCGAGTCCGAGGCGCTCGACAAGGCGATCATCGCCGCGGTGTCGAAGCAGTCGGCCCAGCGCGACGTCGCGGCCGAGCAGCGCAGCCAGGTGCGGATCGCGGCGATAGCGAACGAGCGCACAGGCTTGCAGAAGACGCTCGCGGTCGAGTTTCCCGATTATGCGTCGCTCTCCAACCCCCTGCCGCTGGCGGTCAAGGATATCCAGCCCTTGCTGTCGCCCGACGAGGCGATGGTGCTCTACTCCGTCGTCGACAAGCAGAGCTATGTCGTCGCGATCACGCGCGAAGGCGTCGACTGGAAGGAGATTCCGCTCGGCGCGGACGCGCTGACGCAGAAGGTGACTGCCTTCCGCAAGGGGCTCGATGTCGGCAAGGCGCGTGATGCCTCCGGCAAATCAGGGTTGTTCGACCTCGGGCTCGCCAACGAGCTTTATGTCGCGCTGCTCGGCCCGGTCGAAGGGCTGACGAAGGACAAGCGCAACCTGCTGGTGGTGCCGTCGGCCGCGCTGACGGCGTTGCCGTTTCATCTGCTCGTCACGGAGACGCCGCAAGCTGCGATCCCGGACACGCTCGAAGGCTATCGCAGCGCCGCCTGGCTGTTGCGGCGTCAGGCGGTGTCGGTGCTGCCCTCGGTGGTCAGTCTGAAATCGTTGCGTGCCGTCGCGCGTCGGGAGCAGGGCGTGAAGCCGATGACCGGCTTTGGCGATCCCGTGTTCAATCCTGCGCTGGAAGGGCCGGCCGATCGTCGCGCTGCAAGCGGCAAGGTCGCCGCACGCAACATTGCAACAATTGCCTATAGCGATTTTTGGCGCGGGGCCGGCGTCGATCGCGCGCGGCTTGCGCAGGCGCTGCCGCAACTGCCGGATACCGCGGACGAGTTGAACGCGGTAGCAAAGGATGTCGGCGCGGCCGAGGCCGACATCCATCTCGGCCGCGATGCCAGCGAAACGACGCTGAAGCGTGCAGCGCTTGCTCAATACAGCATCATCTACTTTGCCACCCACGGTCTCGTGGCCGGCGATATCAAGGGATTGGGCGAGCCCTCGCTTGCACTCTCCATTCCCGATCGGCCGACGGAGCTGGATGACGGCTTGCTCACGGCAAGTGAAGTCGCTCAGCTCAAGCTTAACGCGGATTGGGTTGTGCTGTCGGCCTGCAACACCATCGCCGGCGACAAGCCCGGCGCCGAGGCCCTGTCGGGGCTGGCGCGCTCGTTCTTCTACGCGGGTGCACGTGCGCTGCTGGTCTCGCATTGGGCAGTGGATTCGGAAGCTGCCACCCGCTTGACCACGTCGACTTTCGAACTGCTCAAGAACGAACCAAAAATCGGCCGTGCCGAAGCTTTGCGCCGCGCGATGTTGACGTACGTTGATGACACCTCGTCACCGCGCAACGCCTATCCCGCGATGTGGGGGCCGTTCGCGCTCATCGGCGAAGGCGAGGTACGATAGGACGGTCCTGCGATTGTGCGTCGCAATAACCACAGGAAACGCGGAATTGCGCATTTGGTTGCGCGATCATTCGTATTTTTTTGATACGCTCGCTCAGAGCTGACATGCGCGGCATTTGGCGCGGTCCTTGAATAAACCAAATCCTGCGAGATCGGCTTGGCAACGCCAGCGTTCACCATTATTACGTCGTTCAACCGAGGCCGGACGGCCTATAATTCACGGTGACTGCGATGGCGCCAAAGCTTGGTCGCGCTGAGTGTCGCGGGTTCTAGGAGGATTTTTCGTGCAAGAGACGGGCGTGCGCAACGGTGCCTTCGGTGCCGACAAATTCGGCTTAAAGAATCTCAAACGGGTTCACTGGAACCTCGGCGCGCCGCAACTCTATCAATACTCACTTTCTGCGGGCGAGGCGGTGCTGTCGGCAGACGGTTCGCTTTGCGCCGACACCGGTGAGTTCACCGGTCGCAGCCCGAAGGACAAGTTCACGGTGCGTGACGCCACCACCGACAAGAAGATGTGGTGGGCCGGCAACCAGTCGATCACCGCAGAGCAGTTCGAGACGCTCTACCAGGATTTCCTCAAGCACGCCGAAGGCAAGAGCCTGTTCGCGCAGGACCTCTATGGCGGCGCCGATCCGGCCTACCGGATCAAGACCCGCGTCTTCACCGAGCTCGCCTGGCACTCGCTGTTCATCCGTACGCTGCTGATCCGCCCCGAGGCGGTCGAGCTGCCGAGCTTCACGCCGGAGCTCACCATCATCGACATGCCGAGCTTCCGCGCCGATCCGAAACGCCACGGCTGCAAGTCGGAGAATGTCGTCGCGATCGATTTCGCCCGCAAGATCGTCCTGATCGGCGGGTCTTATTATGCCGGCGAGATGAAGAAGTCGGTCTTCACCACGCTGAACTACTATCTGCCCGAGCGCGGCGTGATGCCGATGCACTGCTCGGCCAATGTCGGCGCTAATGGCGACACCGCGATCTTCTTCGGGCTATCAGGCACCGGCAAGACCACGCTGTCGGCCGATCCGAACCGCACGCTGATCGGCGACGACGAGCACGGCTGGGGCCCGAACGGCGTGTTCAACTTCGAAGGCGGCTGCTATGCCAAGTGCATCAAGCTGTCGCAGGAGGCCGAGCCTCAGATCTACGCCGCCTCGACGCGCTTCGGCGCGGTGCTCGAGAACTGCGTACTCGACGAGGACACCCGAATCGTCGATTTCGACGACGGTTCCAAGACCGAGAACACGCGCTCCGCGTACCCGCTCGACTTCATCCCGAACGCTTCGCGCACCGGCCGCGCGCCGCAGCCGAAGAACGTGGTGATGCTCGCCGCCGACGCCTTCGGCGTGCTGCCACCGATCGCAAAGCTCTCGCCGGCGCAGGCGATGTATCACTTCCTGTCCGGCTACACCGCCAAGGTCGCCGGTACCGAGCGCGGTCTCGGCAACGAGCCGCAGCCGGAATTCTCGACCTGCTTCGGCTCGCCCTTCCTGCCGCTCGACCCCAGCGTCTATGGCAACATGCTGCGCGACCTCATCGCCCAGCACAATGTCGATTGCTGGCTGGTCAACACCGGCTGGACCGGCGGCAAGTATGGCACCGGCTCGCGCATGCCGATCAAGGTGACGCGCGCGCTGCTCACCGCCGCGCTCGACGGCTCGCTTCGCAACGTCGAATTCCGCACCGACAAATATTTCGGCTTCGCGGTCCCGACCGCGCTGCCGGGCGTGCCGGCCGAGATCCTGAACCCGGTGAACACCTGGAAGGACAAGGACGAGTTCGACAAGACCGCCCGCGCGCTGGTCGGCATGTTCCAGAAGAACTTTGCCAAGTTCGAAGCCCAGGTCGACGCCGAAGTGCGCGCGGCCGCGCCGGACGTGAAGCTCGCGGCGGAGTAATCGCTCGCTCTGTCTTCAATGCAAAAGGGCGGCCGCGAGGCCGCCCTTTTTGTTTCTTCCTTCTCCCCTTGTGGGAGAAGGTGGCGCGAAGCGCCGGATGAGGGGTTGTATCCGCGCGTTCAACTGCAAGAGAAGCGCTCGCGGAGAGAGACCCCTCACCCGTCTCGTCGCTTCGCGACGAGCCACCCTCTCCCACAAGGGGAGAGGGGAAGAGCACCTCACGCCTTGAAATACGCGATCTGCGTCGTGGTCGCGAGCAGCCTGCCGTTCGGCGACCACAGCTCGGCGTTCTGATCGGCATAGCTCTTGTGCATGATCTTCGAATCGGCCGTCGCGAGCACGCGCGTGATGTCCTCGGCGGCGAGCTCCTCGCTGCCGGTGTGGAAATACGTCGTCAGCGACACCGTGCCGAACGGCACCAGCTCGCGCCTGGCGTGGAAGATGCGGCCGAAGAAGGCGTCCGACATCGACATCAGCGACAGCATGTCGAGCTTGCGCGGCGTGCGGTCGCCGATCCAGAGCTTGGAATAGGTGCCAGCGAGCTCGGTCCGCGGCGGGCCGATCCGCATCTCGCCCTCGACGAAGCGGAATTCATACTGGTTGGCCCAGGATGCCGATATCTTCGGGAATGGCAGCGTCGCCTCGAACGCCGTGGCATCGGGATATTGCGCCACCCTGTGCTCCCAGGACGGCCGGCGCTCGGCGAACACGGCGGTGGCGAGCGTAGCGACCTCGCCGCCGCCCTGCGACAGTTCGACGCTCCAGTGCTGGCTGGAGCGATTGGCCTTCACCAGCCGCACGTCCAGATCGAACGGCCCCTTGGCGATCGGCGCGCAGTAATTGACGGTCAGGGCCAGCGGATCGCCGGCGCGCTGCGGATGGTCGATCAGCGCACGCAGGATGGTCGCGGCCGTGGCGCCGCCGAACGGGCCGACAAACGCCCAGTAGTCGTCGCTGGTATGCCCCTGCCAGCTGGAGTCGCCGGCGCTGATGCGGGTGGCGTCGTCGAACGGGTGCGGGAGCTTGGCGTGCATGGGATTAGACCTCTACTGAGCTTCCGTCCCAACGACGAAACTCCATCGTCTCATCACCAGGGCCATATTGCTGCGAACTCAAAACATCGTCTGCCGGATCATCTGTGACCCAGGCATCCGCGACGGAGCCTCCTATGCGCTTCAGCGCAATGATACTCTTGCCGCTGATCAGATCGGCGACGAAGTCGCCGATGGCAGCTTCCTCGTCCTTGCCTGAAAGACTGGCAAGGATGCTGCCGTGCGTGTGCCAGGAGAATCCGTCGAACCCCAGCGTCCAGTCCCCGTCGGGACATATGACCAGCAATCGAAGCTGCCCATCCGGGCTCGTATACTCGCCGACAGGCACGATCGACTCCGGCCAGAAAAAGCTCAAGCCGTAATATGATGCCTATCCTGCCAAATCAATAACCTCGCAGGTAACGCCGATTTCACGTTGCGGAAAATCAGCCTGCCACGTCGCGCAGATCTGGCAGCAGCGGCGTGGTCGGATTGACCGGCACGTTCCAGATTTCCTCGGCATATTCGCGGATGGTGCGGTCCGAGGAGAACCAGGCCATGCGCGCGACATTGAGAATGGAGGCGCGCGTCCAGGCCGGCGCCACCTGCCAGCGTGCGTCGACGCTGCGCTGCGCTTCGTAATAGGAATCGAAATCGGCGCTGACCATGTAGTGGTCGAGATAGCGCAGCGCGTGCGCGATCGATTCGAAGCGGCCGGGATCGCCGGGCGAGAACTCGCCGGTGCCGATCGCATTGATGGCGCGCTGGAGCTTTGGCGAATTGCGGATCACGTCGGAGGCATCCAGCCCCTGCTTGCGGCGGATCATCACGTCGCCGGCCTCCATGCCGAAGATCGCGATATTCTCCGCGCCGACATGGTCGCGGATCTCGATGTTGGCGCCGTCGAGCGTGCCGATGGTGAGCGCGCCGTTCAGCGACAGCTTCATGTTGCCGGTGCCGGAGGCCTCCATGCCGGCGGTCGAGATCTGCTCGGACAAATCGGCCGCGGGAATGATCACCTCCGCAAGGCTGACATTGTAGTCGGGCAGGAAGACGACCTTGAGCTTGCCGCCGATCGCGGGATCGTTGTTGACGACGTCCGCGACGTCGTTGACCAGCTTGATGATCAATTTTGCGTAGCGATAGCTCGCCGCCGCCTTGCCGGCGAAGATCTTCACCCGCGGCACCCAGTTGCCGTTGGGATCGTCCTTCATCGCCTGGTACAGCGCCACCGTCTCGATGATGTTGAGGAGCTGGCGCTTGTATTCGTGAATGCGCTTGATCTGCACGTCGAACAGCGCGGTCGGATCGACCTTGATGCCGAGCCGCTCGCCGATCAGGCGCGCCAGCGCGGTCTTGTTGTGAAGCTTGACGCTGCGGAATTTCTTCTGGAATTCGACGTCGCTGGCGCGGGCTTCGATCAGGCTGAGCTGGGTTGGATCGTCGAGCACGACTTCGCCACAGGTCTCGCGCAGCAGGTCGGTCAGCTTCGGATTCGCCAACATCAGCCAGCGGCGGAAGGTGATGCCGTTCGTCTTGTTGGTGATGCGGCCGGGATAGAGATGGTTGAGATCGTGGAACACGGTCTCGCGCATCAGGTCCGAATGCATCGCCGAAACGCCGTTGATGCGGTGCGAGCCGACGAAGGCGAGCTGGCCCATGCGCACGCGGCGTCCGCTCCTCTCGTCGATCAGCGAAACCGAGGCCCGGAAATCGATGTCGCCGGGCGCGCGCGCTTCGGCCAGCGCGAGATGCTGCACGTTGATGCGGTAGATGATCTCGAGATGGCGCGGCAACAGCTGCTCGAACAGTTCGACCGGCCAGGTCTCCAGCGCCTCGGGCAACAGCGTGTGGTTGGTGTAGGACAGCGTCGCGACCGTGATCTTCCAGGCCTCGTCCCAGCGGAAATTGTGCAGGTCGACCAGGATGCGCATCAGCTCGGTGACGGCGAGGCTCGGATGCGTGTCGTTGAGCTGGACCGCGACCTTCATTGCGAGGCTGCGAAGCTGGCCGTCGGAGGTCAGGTGGCGATTGACCAGGTCCTGAAGCGAAGCGGAGACGAAGAAATACTCCTGGCGCAGCCGCAGCTCGCGTCCCGCCGGGCTCTCGTCGTTCGGATAGAGGAATTTGCAGATGGCTTCCGCGCGCGACTGCTCGGCGCTGGCGCTGACATAGTCGCCCTTGTTGAAGGCGTCGAGCTTCAACGGATCGGGCGAGCGTGCCGACCACAGGCGGAGCGCGTTGACGTGCTGGCCGCGCCAGCCGACGATCGGCGTGTCATAGGCGATCGCCTGCACGGTCTCGGCCGGATGCCAGATCGCGCGGTCGCGGCCCTTGTCGTCGACATGCTCGACGCCACCGCCGAAATGGACGTGATAGATCACCTCGGGCCGCTGCAATTCCCAGGGATTGCCGAAGCTCAGCCATTCGTCCGGATATTCCTGCTGCCAGCCCTGATTGATGATCTGGCGGAACAGGCCGTAATCGTAGCGGATGCCGTAGCCGATCGCGGGGATCGAGAGCGTGGCCATGCTCTCCATGAAGCAGGCGGCGAGCCGCCCCAGGCCGCCATTGCCGAGCGCGGCATCCGGCTCGCATTTGCGGAGCTCAGGCAGCGACACGCCGAGATCGCCGAGCGCGACCTCGAAGATCTTGAGCAGCCCCATGTTGTTCAGCGCGTCGGTGAAGAGACGGCCGATCAGGAATTCGAGCGAGAGATAATAGACGCGCTTGCGTCCCGCATCGTAGCTGTGCTTCTCGGCCGTGAGCCAGCGATGCACGATGCGGTCGCGCAGCGCGAGCGCTGCGGCCTGGTACCAGTCGTGCTTGGTGGCCATGCCCGCATCCTTGCCGATGGCAAGGCGCAGCTTCGCCAGGATCGCGCCCTTGACGTCAGCCAGCGCGAGCTCGTCGATGGGCTGGCCGGAGGCCGGAAAACTTGGCTGGAACGATTGATCTTGCAAGGCCGTCACTTCCTGGTCGCGAGAACACCACTAACTCTACGCGTCTTGCCCCTGCACCGGAACCATCCCTGGCGCGGCCGTGCACTGCGCTGGCGTAAATTTATGCAAGGAACGGGCCGATTTGGGAACCCGGAAGCGTACGGAGAGATGCGGATTCGGTGCTAGATTGAGGGCAGATTCAGCCATCAGTGTGGAGGAAACGTCCATGAGACTGCTGATCGAAATCGCCGCCGCGGCCTTCCTCGTCGTCTGCATCACCGCCTCCAGCGCCGCCTTTGCCGCCGGCAAGACGAGTCGCAGTGCCGACGGCATGAGCTGCGGCTTCAGCGTTCCGGAAAATGCGTCTCCCGCGGTGCGCTGCGCCGCCATCAAGCGCCAATGCGGTGGCAAGTTCTACGCGAATGCGTGCGGGGACAGGCTGGTGTCGGCAGCGAATTGAGGAGCGGGTCGCTGGATTCGCCGCGCGTGAAGGTGCTGCGCGCTATCTGACTACGCCCGACGTGAAGCCCGCCTTGCGGCGCGGCGGCTTGATTTCCTTTTTCAGGAAGCAGCGCGCTTCACGCCCGGTGTAGCCGGGACGGGCATAGGTGAAGGCGCGGCACTTGTTGTCGGCGATGCAGGCGGCCTTGCAGGCCTCTTCGCCTTCGCCGTCCTTGATCTCGAAATTGCGCAAGTCGCCGCCGGGGCGGTCGATCGACGTTTCAACGCCTTCGATCCGCGGCTCGATCACGCCGGCGCCACGCACACCGGAGATGCAGCAGCTGCCCGGGACACGCGGCGGCACCGTGTTCTTGAGCCAGCACACTGCCGAGCCGCCTTCGACGTCGGGATAGTTGAAGCTCCAGGAGCGGCAGCGGCGGTCACGCTCACACTGCAGCGCGCAATCCTCGGGGTCACCTGACGTCACCGGCGAGCTGAAATAGTCGCCGCCGGGCCGGTCGAACGCCGTCTGGGCGCGCGCAGGCGCGCTCGCAAACACGAGCGCAAGCAACGTGGCGCAGGCCACGACGCTTGCCATGACGGCCCCACGCAGGCGGCCCTTCCCCATTGGAACAGCTTTCGAGTTATTGACGGCGCTCAGGTTTTTTCAGCCGGTCATTTGATCGCCGCAAACCTGTATGGGCGATGAACGGCTCAGGTCCTGGTCGTCGGCCTCTGGCCTAGAACGCGTATTCCGCGTAGGCCGGTTCCACGGAGCCGTTCCAGGCGCCGTTGAACTTCTCCAGCATCTCCTCGGCCGGGGTCCGGCCGGAATCGATGATGCGATCGAGCGGCTCCAGATGCCGGGTTTCGTCGCGGCCGAGCTGGTCGATCCGGCCGCGGCGGCGCAGGCCGGCATGGGCCAGAACGAGGCATTCCTTGGCGATCTCGAACAGATAGCGGTCCTTGATCCGCGCCTTGAAGCCGAACCGCGGCACGTCGTCGCGCAGGGCCTGGCGCTCATGCGCGGTCCAGTGCTTCACGAGGTCCCAGGCGGCATCGAGCGACACATCGTCGTAGAGCAGCCCGGCCCAGAAAGCCGACAGCGCCGGCAGGCGGCCCCACGGGCCACCATCGGAGCCGCGCATCTCGAGATAGCGCTTGAGGCGCACCTCCGGGAAGATCGTCGAAAGATGATTGGCCCAGTCCGACAGCGTCGGGCGTTCACCGGGCAGATTGTTGTTGCGGCCGTCGAAGAAGGCGCGGAACGAGGAGCCCGAGACGTCGATGTAATCCTCGTCGCGCTTGACGAAATACATGGGCACGTCGAGCGCGTAGTCGACATAGCGCTCGAAACCCATGCCGTCCTCGAATGCCCACGGCATCATGCCCGAACGCGCATTGTCGGTGTCGCGCCAGATCTCGGAGCGGAACGACAGGAAGCCGTTCGGCTTGCCCTCGGTGAACGGCGAATTGGCAAACAGCGCGGTCGCGACCGGCTGCAGCGCGAGCGAGACGCGCAGCTTCTTGACCATGTCGGCTTCGGAGGAGAAGTCGAGATTGGTCTGCACCGTGCAGGTCCGGTACATCATGTCGAGGCCGTATTGGCCGACCTTCGGCATGTAATTGGTCATGATCTTGTAGCGGCCCTTGGGCATCACCGGGATGTCGGCGCGCGACCAGGACGGCGTCATGCCGAGCCCGAGGAAGCCGATGCCGAGCGGGGTCGCGATCTCGCGCACCTGCGCCAGATGCGCCATCAGCTCGCTCTGGGTCTGATGCACGTTCTCGACCGGCGCGCCGGAGAGCTCGAACTGTCCGCCGGGCTCGAGCGAGATGGCGCCGCCGCCGGTGACGTCGTAGAGGCCGATGATGTTGCCCTTCTCCATGATCGGCTCCCAGCCGAGCAGGAGCTTCATGCCTTCGAGCAGCGCGCCGATGCCCCGCGCACCCTCGTAAGGCACCGGACGGTGGCCTTCGAGCGTGAACGGCGTCTTCTCGTGCTCGGTGCCCATGCGGAATTCGGACGGGTCCTTGCAGCCGGCCTCGAACCACGCGACGAGCTCGTCGCGCGACTGCAGCGGCGTCATATCGATCTGGTCTCGCGCCATATCAAACTCTAATCAAAAAGGGCGCTTCGATCGAAGGCGCGCGGGTGACGGGGTGGTCCGCGAACCCAGGGGGTGCACGGACGAGCTGGTGTGCCGCACGATCATCGCGACGGCGTGGTTTCGTTGACGTGGATGGGCGGCAGTTTCATCTCGCCGCACGAGCAGCCGAGACGGTCGAGCAGACCGCTGAGCTTGACGGCATCCGCATCGGACAGTTTCGAGCCGACATACTTTTCGATCGCGGCCGAATAGGCGCCCCACATCCGCTTCTGCAACTCGCGGCCGGCTTCCGTGATCTCCACGAACTGGCCGCGCTTGTCGATCTTGCATTCGCGCCGGGAGGCGAGCCCCTCGTCGACCAGGCGATCGATCAGGCGCGAAGTGGAGTATTGCGGGATCAGCATTTGCCGCTCGAGTTCCACCGGCCGCAGCTCTCCCGAGGGCGCTCGCGACAATTCGAGCAGCGCGTCGTACCAGGCCAGCGGCGGGAACCCCGCCTTCTTCAAGTCCTGCTCGACGCAATCGAGCACGCGGCTCTGCACCCGCATCAGGCGGATCCAGGCCGAAGTTGCCTCGGTCGATGGTTTGCGTTTCATGGTCCCGCTCAAGCTCGTCGTCCCGTCTCTTACCTCACTCAATGCACCTGCATCAATCTTGACTATTGGATGCAAATGCATGTAGGCGTTCCTTCGCCCCAACCAAGCGTCAAGAGAAAGAAATTCCATGAAACTCTATTACTCGCCCGGCGCCTGCTCCCTGTCCCCCCACATCGCGCTCCTGGAAGCCGGCCTGCCCTATGAGCTGGTCAAGGTCGATATCCGGGCCAAGAAGCTCGAAAATGGTGAGGATTATCTGAAGCTGAACCCGAAGGGCCAGGTCCCTGCGCTGGGCCTCGACAGCGGCGAGATCGTGACCGAAGGCCCGGTCATTGTCCAGATGATCGCCGACCAGGCTTCGGCCAAGGCGCTGGCGCCAGCTCACGGCAGCTCCGAGCGCTACAAGCTGCTCGAATGGCTGAACTTCCTCACCTCGGAGGTGCACAAGAGCTTCGGACCGCTGTTCGCGCCGGCGCTGAACGACGAGGCCAAGGCCTTCTTCAGGGATCGCGTCATGGGCAAGCTGACATACATCGACAGCCAGCTCGCCGGCCGCGACTACCTCATGGGAAAGCAGTTCACGGTGGCCGACGGCTATCTCTTCACGATGCTGACCTGGGGCGATCGGATGGAGTTCGACCTCTCGGCCATGCCGAACCTGACCGCCTACAAGGCTCGCGTTGCGGCGCGGCCGCAGGTCCAAGAGGCGCTGAAGAAGGAAGGCCTTGCGCAGGCGAAGTAAGCGCATCGCAAGATGCAACAATCGAAAGGCCGGATCGACGATCCGGCCTTTTTCTTTGTGAACCATTCGATCGGCGGCCACGTCGAAATCGCGGAGCACCTCCATGGGACAGCCGCCGCCATGAACATGATCGTCCTTATGACCGCCGCGGGCGCGCCGCTCGCGATGCTTGGCTTGTCGACGCCGGACCTGCCGCAGCGCAATTGCATCTTCATGATCCATCCGCAGGTCACCTCGGCCGTGTTCGAGAGCAAGGAAGGAAAAATCGTCTTTCCCGATCGGCCGACCGAATATCCGTGTAGCTATGCCAGGAAGAAGGGCGGAACGGACATCGCCTTCACCAACCAGAATGGCTGGCGCTTCGAGGTTCGCATTGGCCGCGGCGATGAAGGCAGCTGGAGAGCGAGTCTTGCCGACGATGCGGTCTCGGGCCGGGCGTTCTCGCCGCTCGGAGACCGCAAATAAAACGGGCCGGATCGTCGATCCGGCCCGTTTTATTTGCCCTGGGGCGGGCTGGGCGCGAACCCATCTCGCCGGATCATCGTACCTATCATTAGACTTATGAACTACTGTTCGCCGAATGTAAGTAGTGCTGTCTTGTCAGTACCCGTAAAGCGCGCGAGCTTGGCGGAATTGTTAGAGGATTATTTCATCGGAGCCGAACTTGACGATTGCCTTGGTCCTGATCGTCGCAAGTGCATTGGTGGGAATAGCGACAGGTTATGTTTTCAGGATCTGGGCGCTGATATTGATTGCGCCGGCGATCGCAGTTTTCTCGGCAATCATTCTTCGCGCTTACGGATTCGGCATGATGGCGGGTGTGACCGTCATCGCCATCTGTCTTGCCGTCTGCCAGCTCGCCTACTTCGCGGCGGCCTACCTGCTGCACGCGCGGGCGGTCTCAGCCCATGACGAAGTCGACGGCGAGCCAGGCGAGGGAAGCCAGCATAAAATCCGCCGCCAGCACAAGTAACGCCAAAGCGGCCCAAAGCATCGGCCCCTTGCGGCGCAGGCGCGCCGGCTTCTGTTGCGGCGAGAGGCGGCCAGTTGTGGGTCCAACAGCATATTTCGCGGTGAGATCGCGACCGAGCGCGGTCTTCCGCAGCACCAAAGAGTTCATCAAGGATACTTTCTTATTTTGTCTTCAACCTGCCGATGGCTCGGCAAGTGTCCCAACCGGATTCGGAACCCTGACCCGGAGCAAGACTAGTGCCAGGGCCGAGCAAAAGAACGGCGCCGCTTCGACACGCCTATGACAATTGCGCGACACCACGGCAGCGGGGGACTCTGACACGGGTCCTACGCGAATTCTGTGATTGGTTCCACAAGCCGGGAACAAATCTGACGCAACCGTGATGACGTCTCCCCAAACAAAAAGGCCGGATCGACGATCCGGCCTTTCTTCTCAAATGATCTTGGGTGGTCAGGCTGCAGCCTTCTTCGGCGCGAATCGGCCGTAGAAGGTTTCTCCCTTCGCGGCCATCTCCTCGAGAAGCTTCGGCGGGGTGAAGCGCGAGCCGTACTTCGCCTCCAGCGTGTGGCAGAGCTCGACAAATTTCTTCGTGCCCATGAAGTCGATGTAGGACAGCGTGCCGCCGGTGAACGGCGCGAAGCCGAAGCCGAGGATCGAGCCGACATCCGCCTCGCGCGGGTCGGTGATGACGTGGTCCTCGACCGTGCGCGCGGCTTCCACCGCCTGCACCACCAGGAAGCGCTGCTTCAGCTCCTCGATGTCGAGCGTGTCGGGATCGAGCTGCTTCGGCTGCAGCGCCGAGAGGCCCGGCCACAGGCTCTTCTGGCCCTTGCCCTTCTCGGGGTAGTCGTAGAAGCCCTTGCTGTTCTTGCGGCCGAGACGGCCCTGCTTCTCGACCATCTCCACCATCAGCTTCTTCTGATCGGGGTTGATGGCGTTCGGGCCGAGATCGGCTTCCGTCGCCTTCATGATCTTGAGCCCGAGGTCGAGTGCGACTTCGTCCGAGAGCGAGAGCGGACCGACCGGCATGCCGGCCATCTTGGCGCAGTTCTCGATCATCGCCGGCGGCACGCCTTCGAGGAACATCTCGTTGCCTTCGGCGACGTAGCGGCCGACGCAGCGATTGGCGAAGAAGCCGCGGCTGTCGTTGACGACGATCGGCGTCTTGCCGATCTGCCGGACGTAATCGAGCGCGGTCGCGAGCGCGAGGTCGCCGGTGTTCTTGCCCTTGATGATCTCGACCAGCATCATCTTCTCGACCGGCGAGAAGAAGTGGATGCCGACGAATTTGCCCTGGTCCTTGAAGCCCTCGGCCAGCGAGGTGATCGGCAGCGTCGAGGTGTTCGACGCGAAGATCACGTCCGGCTTCATATGCTCCTGCGCCTTCGCGAAGGTATCAGCCTTGACCTTGCGATCCTCGAACACGGCCTCGATGACGAGGTCGACGTCCTTGAGTGCAGCATAATCGGCAGTCGGCGTAATGCGCGCGAGCAGCGCGTCGGCGTCACCGGGCTTGGCGCGGCCCTTCTTGATCTGCTCCTCGATCACCTTCTGAGCATGCGCCTTGCCCTTGTCGGCACTCTCCTGGTCGCGGTCGATCAGGACGACGTCGAGACCGGCGCGGGCCGAGACGTAGCCGACGCTCGCACCCATGAAGCCGGCGCCGATCACCGCGATCTTCTTCACCTTGGTCGGGGCTACGTCCTTCGGGCGGCGCGCGCCCTTGTTCAGCTCCTGCATCGACAGGAACAGGCTGCGGATCATCGCGGCTGCTTCCTTCGAACGCAGCACCGAGGTGAAGTAGCGCGACTCGACGCGCAGCGCGGCGTCGATCGGCAACTGCAGGCCTTCATAGACGCAGCTCATGATCGCGCGCGCGGCCGGATAATTGTCGTAGGTCTCCCGGCGATAGATCGCGTTGCCAGCCGGGAACATCATCATGCCGGCCTTGGAGAACACCGGACCGCCCGGCAGCTTGAAGCCCTTCTCGTCCCAGGGCGCGACCGCCTTGCCGCCACCCTTGATCCAGTCCTTCGCCGCCTTGACGAGGTCGCCTGCGGGAACGATGGCGTGAATCAGATTAAGCGCCTTGGCCTTCTCGACCGTGACCGGATCGCCCTTGAGCAGGATCGTCATCGCGTCCTGCGGCGGCACCAGGCGCGGCACGCGCTGCGTGCCGCCGGCGCCGGGGAACAGGCCGACCTTGACCTCGGGCAGGCCGAGGCGCGTCTTGGGATTTTCCGCCGCGACGCGGTAGTGGCAGCACAGCGTGATCTCGAAACCGCCGCCGAGCGCGAGGCCGTTGATCGCGGCCGCCCACGGCTTGCCGGAGGTCTCGATCGAACGCAGCACCTGCGAGAAGCGCCGGCTCTGGTCGAACAGCATCTGGTTTGCGGCGGTCTCGTCCTGCTCCTTCAAGACCTTGGCGTAGGCCTGGTTCATGCCCTCGAGCATCGACAGGTCGGCGCCGGCGCAGAACGCCTCCTTGGCGGAGGTGATGACGACGCCCTTCACGGCGGCGTCGGCCGTGGTTTCCTTGACGATCGCATCGAGCTCGCTGGTCGAGGTCTCGTCGAGCACGTTCATCGAACGGCCCGGGATGTCCCAGGTGACGAGCGCGATGCCGTCGGAATCGGTCTCAACCCTAAAGTTCTTGTAAGCCATGTTGGTTGCTCCTCGGTGCCGCAGCCGATCTCAGGCGCGGCGGTTGACTTGAGATCTCGTAGGATGGGCAAAGGCGCTCTTGCGCCGTGCCCACCATCCTTCGCGGAGACAGCAATGGTGGGCACGCTTCGCTTTGCCCACCCTACGGCAGCTCGTTAGACGCGCTCGATGATGGTCGCGGTGCCCATGCCGCCGCCGATGCACAGCGTCACCAAGGCGGTCGCCTTGTTGGTGCGCTCGAGCTCGTCGAGCACGGTGCCCAAAATCATCGCGCCGGTGGCGCCAAGCGGATGGCCGAGTGCGATCGCGCCGCCATTGACGTTGATCTTGGCGTTGTCGATGTCGAAGGCCTGGATGTAGCGCAGCACGACGGAGGCGAAGGCTTCGTTGAGCTCGAACAGGTCGATGTCCGACTTCTTCATGCCCGAACGCGCGAACAGCTTCTCGGTGACGTCGACCGGACCGGTCAGCATCATCGCCGGCTCGGAGCCGACATTGGCGAAGGCGCGGATCTTTGCGCGCGGCTTCAGGCCGTACTTGCTACCCGCTTCCTTGCTGCCGAGCAGCACGGCGCCGGCGCCGTCGACGATACCCGACGAGTTGCCGGCGTGGTGCACGTAGTTCACGCGCTCGATTTCCGGGTGCGACTGCACCGCGACGCCGTCAAAGCCGCCCATCTGCGCCATCATCGTGAACGACGGCTGAAGCTGTGCCAGCGACTGCATCGTCGTCGAGGGCCGCATGTGCTCGTCCTTGGCGAGGATGGTGAGGCCGTTGATGTCCTTCACGGGCACGATGGACCTGTTGAACCGGCCCTCGTCCCAGGCCTTGCCGGCGCGCTGCTGGCTCTGCACGGCATAGGCGTCGACGTCGTCGCGCGAGAAGCCGTACTTCGTGGCGATCAGATCGGCCGAGACGCCCTGCGGCATGAAGTAGGCCGGCACCGCCATCGACGGGTCCATCGGCCAGGCGCCACCGGAGGCGCCGATGCCGACGCGGCTCATGGATTCGGCGCCGCCACCGATCACCAGCTCATGCTGGCCGCTCATCACCTGGGCTGCGGCAAAATTCACGGCGTCGAGGCCGGAAGCACAGAAGCGGCTGATCTGCACGCCGGGCACGGCTTCGCCTAGGCCGGCCTTGAGCGCGGCGAAGCGCGCGATATCGCTGCCGGCTTCGCCGACGGGGTCGACCACGCCGAGCACGACGTCGTCGACGGAATCTTCCGGCAAGTTGTTGCGGTCCTTCAGCGCCTTCAGCGGCACGGTGGCGAGCGCGAGCGCCGTCACCTCGTGCAGCGCGCCGTCTGCCTTGCCGCGGCCGCGCGGGGTTCGGACGTGGTCGTAAATATAGGCATCTGCCATGGGAGCCTCCTGATTGCAGTTATTGGTTACGACCGCGGCGCGGTCGGATCATTGGCGAAGCGGGAAGCCTCAGAAAGCTTCCGCCGGCAGTTCCATGATGGTGGCGCAGCCGGCCTGGATGCGCGCGAGATTGGCGGCGGTCTCCGGCAGCATGCGCTCCATGAAGAAGCGGCCGGTGACGAGCTTGGTCGAGAGATAGGGCGTCGCTCCGCTCGCGGCAATCTTCGCCTGCGTCACCTTGGCCATCTTCGCCCACATGTAGCCGAGCGCGACGAAGCCGAAGAGATGCAGGTAATCGGTTGCGGCAGCGCCCGCATTGTCCGGCTTCGCCATCGCGTTCTGCATCAGCCAGGTCGTGGCCTGCTGGAGATGGCCGAGCGAGGCCGAGAGCGGGGTGATGAATGGCTTGAGCGCCTCGTCGCCGCCGTTCTCCTTGGCGAAGGCCATGACCTCGCCGAAGAAGGCCATGATGGCGCGGCCGCCGTCGCGCGGCAGCTTGCGGCCGACGAGGTCGAGCGCCTGGATGCCGTTGGCGCCTTCATAGATCATGGCGATGCGGGCATCGCGCACGAACTGCTCCATGCCCTGCTCGGCAATGTAGCCGTGGCCGCCATACATCTGCTGCGCCTGCACCGCGTTGGCAAAGCCGTAATCGGTGAGGAAGCCCTTCAGCACGGGCGTCATCAGGCCCATGTGGTCGTCGGCGGCCTGGCGGTCCTTGGGATCTTCGGAGCGATGGGCGACGTCGCTCTTCAGCGCGGTCCACATCACGAAGGCGCGCGCCGCCTCGTTGAAGGCGCGGATCGAGAGCAGCGTGCGGCGCACGTCGGGATGCACGATGATCGGGTCGGCCTGCTTGTCCGGCGCCTTCACGCCGGTCAGCGAGCGGCCCTGGATGCGCTCGCGGGCATAGGCGACCGCGTTCTGATAGGCGACCTCGGACTGCGCGAGACCCTGAACGGCGACGCCGAGGCGGGCCTCGTTCATCATCACGAACATGCCCTGCATGCCCTTGTTCTCTTCGCCGATCAGCCAGCCGGTGGCGCTGTCGTAGTTCATCACGCAGGTGGAATTGCCGTGAATGCCCATCTTGTGCTCGATCGAGCCGCACACCACGCCGTTGCGTGCGCCGACCGAACCATCGGCATTGACCATGAATTTCGGCACCACGAACAGCGACACGCCCTTGATGCCGGCCGGTGCGCCCTCGATGCGGGCGAGCACGAGGTGGATGATGTTGGGGGCGAGGTCATGCTCACCGGCCGAGATGAAGATCTTCGTGCCCGTGATCTTGAAGCTGCCGTCGGGCTGGCGGACCGCCTTGGTGCGGAGCATGCCGAGATCGGTGCCGCAATGCGGCTCGGTCAGGTTCATGGTGCCGGTCCACTCGCCCGCCACCATCTTCGGCACGTAGGTCTGCTTCTGCTCAGGCGAGCCGTGCACGATCAGCGCCGCGGTCGCGCCCATGGTGAGGCCGCCATACATCGAGAACGCCATGTTGGCGGAGATCTGGAATTCGTTGACCGCCTGGCTCAGCGTCACCGGCAGACCCTGGCCGCCGAACTCGGTCGGCGCCGACAGGCCAAGCCAACCGCCCTCTGCCACTTGCTTGAAGGCGTCCTTGAAGCCCTTCGGCGTGGTGACGCTGCCGTCATCGGCGCGCTTGCAGCCTTCGAGATCGCCCACACGATTCAGCGGCTGCAGCACCTCTTCGGCGAGCTTGGCGGCTTCGCCGAGAATGGCTTCGCGCACGTCGCTCGACGCGTCGGAGAAGCCGGCGAGATTGTCGTAGCGATCGATCTGGAAGACGTCGTTGAGCAGGAAGTTCACGTCTTCGACGGGGGCTTTGTAGATCGGCATGATGGTCTCCCGGCAGGCGGTCTGAAGTGATGATGTTGACTTATGATTGAGCGGCGGCCAACTGCTCCGCCATCAGGCGGTGCAGCATGTTGATCGCCTTGAGCGGACGCACCATCACCTTGAAATTGGTGATGCGTCCCTCGGCATCGAAGGTGATGATGTCGACACCGTTGATCTCGATGCCGTCGATGACATTCTTGAATTCGAGCACCGCGCCATTGGCGCTTTTCCACTCGCCGACATAGGTGAAGCCGGGACCGCCGAGCACCTTCTCGGCACTGGCGAGATATTTGAAGGTGATGTCGCGTCCACGCTGCGGCGAATGCACCACGGGGCTTTCGAACACGGCGTCAGGATGGAGCAGGTCCCAGAGCGCGGCGCGGTCGTGGGACTTCATAAAGGCGTACCAGGAATCGAGGCCGGTCATTCTCAGGTGCCTCCCTTAGTCAAAGGCCTTCTTGATCAAAGGCCTTGGCAAAAACGCGAAAACAACCCCATGCACAGTAGCGCGATGGCCGATAAGGGCGGGTCTGAAGCCCGCCTCATATGCACATTGACGCATATGCACCGATGCGCATAAAGTCAAGTCAATTGGTCGGGACCTCGAAATGGAGCTGGTGCCATGGCGCTCGGCGACGCAATCCTCGCATGCCTGACGGAACGTCCGATGACGGGCTACGAGCTCGCCAAGACATTCGATTCCTCGATCGGCTTCTTCTGGAAAGCCGACCACCAGCAAATCTACCGCGAGCTCTCGAAGCTGCGCGACCGCGGCTACATCCAGGGCCGCGAGGTCGTGCAATCGGGCAAGCCCAACAAACTGA
Organism: Bradyrhizobium sp. 482_C4_N1_8; assembly: GCF_052075965.1. Taxonomy (NCBI): domain Bacteria; kingdom Pseudomonadati; phylum Pseudomonadota; class Alphaproteobacteria; order Hyphomicrobiales; family Nitrobacteraceae; genus Bradyrhizobium; species Bradyrhizobium sp. 482_C4_N1_8. The sequence goes on from NZ_CP197231.1 coordinate 895,095, forward strand.
TTTATACGCTGACTCCCGAGGGCCGAACAGCGCTGCGGCACTGGGCCGCGCGGCCGAGCACACCGCCCTCGATCAAGGACGACCTGCTGGTGCGGCTGCACGCGCTCGACAGCATCGACATCGAGCCCATGCGCACCGATCTGATGGCCCGGCTGGAGCACCACCGCGACCGGCACGAGAATTACGAGCGGATCCTCAAGAAGCGATTTCCCGAGGGCTCGGCGTCGGGCGTGCTCGACCTCGGCAATCTGCTGCTGCTTCAGCTCGGTGCCCGCCACGAGCAGATGGTGGCCGATTTCTGCGAAGAGGCGCTCCAGGCGCTATCGGCGATGAGCGGCAAGGGCGCGGTCGTGCCGCTGGAGGACGGCAAGCGCGAGGGGAAAGGCTAGCTCTTCAGCGCCCTTAGTACTTCGTGACAACAGGCCTATCCCAGTTGAACCGGACATTGACGCCGGCGCGGACGATGTCGTCCGTCAGCCTGACGTCGCGCGTGACGGCGCCGCTGATCGGCGGATCGACATATCGTTTGCTGCCAAAATCGACGTGCACATATTCGAGCTTGAGGGTCACGGCGCCCCAGGTATCGACATAGGCCGCCCATTCACCACCGAGCCCGGCCGCCAGGCCGGTGCGGGTATGGGAGCTGGTGACCTGCACCACTTGGTTGGACACGGTGACCTCGGTACCGGCGAAGGCGATACCGGCCGTGCCATAGATCAGAAACTGATCGAGCGCGTAACCGACACGGCCGCGGAACATATCGATCCATTTTTCCCGCGTGCCGCTCGTCACCCCGACGTTGAAGGGCGGCAGATCCTGCACCTTGCCGTGCTGGTTGGTCCATGACGCGTCGTTCTCGAAGCCGAGCACGGTCTTTTCGATCTGGAAATCGCAGCCGAAGACGCCGCCCGCGACGGCAGCACCGCTGAGATTGAAAGTCCCTGTGATCGTTGGCCCGGAGTCGTCGCCGGCGCGCCGGACATGCTCGCTCTTGCCCCAGTTGCCGCCGCCCTGGATGCCGACATAGCAGCTGGTCCAATTGTATCCCGCGGGCGCCGGTGCCTTCACCGCAGGCGCTGCCGCCGGGGCATCGGCGGCAACAGCATGCGATGCCAGTCCGGCCGCCATCGCGGCCACGAGCAACCTTTTCATGTCAGCCAACAATCCAGTCAGGCAAGAACCCGCCCGTGGATCGGGCCGCTCTCTATCCATTGAGACGTGCGGACCGGGCGCGTGGCGAAATCTTTGTCGGGACGCAGCTTTGGGGCGGGGCCAGCGGCGGCAATCGGGTTCCCGGCGCCCAACTTTAAGACACCGGCAACGCGTTCCTTAACCCGTTATTTACCGTAACAGGAAAAAGTCGGTTTTCGAGGCAGACGACCCGCGCCAAATCCGATTGTCTTCACAACCGGCACGCGTGGGGAGGCTGGAGGCGCCGGGTGGGGCGCCGGAGTCGGAACCGGACAGAGTCATGAATTCGCGCGTATCGTGGAGTGTTGACGGCATCGATCCATCCGTCAGGGAGCGGGCCGAAGCTGCTGCGCGTCGTGCCGGCATGTCACTCAACGATTGGCTGAACTCCACGCTCGGCGAGACGGCCCCGCCGAATTTTCGCGGACCTTACGATCAACGCCAAGAACAACGTCAAGACCAGCGTCAAGAGCAGCGCCAGGATCAGCGCCCGCAACAGATGCCGAGCCAGGAGAGCCGCGACGTCGCCGATATCCACCAGCGGCTCGACGCGATCACCCAGCAGATCGAACGGATTTCAAAGCCCGCGCCGCGCCAAGATGCTTCACGACAGGACGCGTCGCGACCAGACGTCTCGCGCGAGCAGGGCGTCGCGCGCCAGCTCAACGACGCGATCTCGCGGCTCGATGCGCGGCTGTCGCAAATCTCAAAGCCGCAGCAGCCTCAGCGGCCGGCACCGGCTCCGGCACCCGTCGAGACGCGCCAGCGCCAGGCCGATATGGTCGAGCGCGCGGCCGCACAGGTCTATCGCAATTCACCTCCCTTGAGCCCCGCGTCGTTCGACGTTGCCGTCGCCGAGATCACGGCACGGCAGAGCGAGCTCGACGGCTTTACGCCGCGGCAGATGCCGCCACGCGCCGCGCCCTCGATTGCACCGACGGCAGCTCCTTTCGCGCCCCCGATGGCGCCGCCCGCGCCTGCCTATGCGCCGCCGCCCCCGCAGCCGGGGCCGGATTTTTCGTCGCTCGAGCGCCATCTGCTCAAGATCACGAGCCAGATCGAGTCGCTTCAGCGCCCTGACAACACCGAGCAGGCGATCAACGCTTTCCGCAGCGAGCTTGCCGAGATCCGCCACGCCATCACCGAGGCGATGCCGCGCCGCGCGATCGAATCTATCGAGAATGAGATCCGCTCGCTGCACCGTCGCATCGACGAGACCCGCTCGTCCGGGACGGACGGCCAGGTCCTGTCGGGCATCGAGCACGCGTTGTCCGAGATCAAGCAGGTGCTGCGCACGCTGACGCCGGCCGAGCAGCTCACCGGCTATGACGAGGCGATCCGCAACCTCGGCGCCAAGCTCGATCTGATCCTGCGCGCCAATGACGACCCGTCGACGGTGCGCCAGCTCGAAGGCGCGATCTCGGCGCTGCGCGGCATCGTCTCCAACGTCGCCTCCAACGAAGCCCTGGCGCGTCTTTCTGATGACGTGCAGCTGCTGTCCTCCAAGGTCGACCAGGTCACCCGCTCGTCCGGCCCCAGCGACAGCTTTGCGGTACTGGAGCAGCGCATCGCGGCCCTCACCGCCGCGCTGGAAACGCGCGAGCGGCCGCAGCCCACCGAGAGCAGCGAGCATCTCGAAGCCGCGATCCGCGCGCTGTCGGACCGTTTCGACCGCATGCAGGTCGGCAACGATTCCGCGTCGACCTTTGCGCATCTCGAACAGCGGGTCTCGTATCTGCTGGAGCGGATCGAGGCCGCCTCCGATCCGCGCAACGGCAATCTAAGCCGCGTCGAGGACGGGCTGCACGACATCCTGCGGCATCTGGAGCGGCAGCAGGCGACCTATTCCGCCCTCGCCGAAAGCCGCAATTCGGCGCCGTCTGCCGATCCCGGCATGGTCGATCTGGTCAAGCGCGAGCTCTCCGACATCCGCTTCAGCCAGGCCGAGACCAACCGCAGCACCCAGGATTCGCTCGAGGCCGTGCACAGCGCGCTCGGCCATGTCGTCGATCGCCTCTCGATGATCGAGGGTGATCTGCGCGCGGTGCGCACGGCGCCGCCGGCACCCGCACCGCAGCCGATGCCCAGTTCGACGTCCATGTCGATGCCAATGGCCGCGCCCATGGAGCCCCCGCCTGTCGCGCGCGAGCCGTGGCAGCAGCCACAGCAGCAGCCGAAATACGATCCGAAGCCAGAGCTGCAGAACCCGGCCGCCGCGCAACAGCCGCCACAGGGCGCCTTCGTCGCCGCGCCGCGCGAATTCCATGCCGCCGCACCGGCCGCGCCGCCGCCGGTGCCAACCGCACCGCCCGTTCCGCCGCGTGCGATCAGCGAGATCCTCGAGCCGCACACGGCGCCCGCGCGCGCCGCGCTCGCACCGGAATTGCCGCCGGACCATCCGCTCGAGCCGGGCACACGGCCGGGCGGCCGCGTCGCCACGCCCTCGGAGCGCATTGCCGCGTCCGAAAGCGCGATCAGCGAAATCCCCGCCGCGCCGAAAGAGCCGGTGTCGTCGTCGAGCTTTATCGCGGCCGCACGCCGCGCCGCGCAGGCCGCCGCCGCGCAGCCGGAAAAGCCGGCCCGCGGTGCCAAGGCAAGTGCAAAGGCAGCTGCCAAGGCGGCCATCGCAGGCCGCGCCAAGGACACGGGCCAGGAAGGCGGCTCGACCATCACCTCGAAGATCCGCTCGCTGCTGGTCGGCGCCAGCGTGGTCGTGATCGTGCTCGGCACCTTCAAGATGGCGATGAATCTGCTCGATGGCGGCAGCCCGCCGCCGTCACCGCAGGCGATGGAGAATTCGTCGAGCGCGCCCGCGCCGCAGGCTCCGCCGCCGCCGGTCGAGACCAGGCCTGCCACGCCCGAGCAGGTCACGCCGTCGATGACCTCGCCGACGCCGATCGGGAAGCAGTCGCTGAATAATCCCGCGCCCGCTCCCGTGGCAGGGTCGGGCAGCTCGGCTTCGGTCGAAATCCCGCCGGTCCCCGCGACGCCACCACCGCCTGCGGCGAGCAACGACGTCACCGGCGCGCTGTCGGGCGCGAGCCGCGCGAGGCTCGGTATGATCCAGGTGCCGCCGAGCGAGAAGCTCCCTGACGGCATCGGCGGTCCGGTGCTGCGCACCGCCGCGATGAAGGGCGATGCGACCGCGGCCTACGAGATCGGCGTGCGCTTTGCCGAGGGCAAGGGCGTCGCTGCGAATTACGATGAAGCCGCCAAATGGTACGACCGCGCGGCGCAGGCCGGCGTGGTGCCCGCGACCTTCCGCCTCGGCACGCTCTATGAGAAGGGCCTCGGGGTGAAGAAGGACGCCGACATCGCCCGCCGCTACTACACGCAGGCCGCCGAGCGCGGGAACGCCAAGGCGATGCACAATCTCGCGGTGCTCGACGCCGATGGCGGCGGACGCGGCGCCAATTACAAGAGCGCGGCGCAGTGGTTCCGCAAGGCCGCCGATCGCGGCGTCGCCGACAGCCAGTTCAACCTCGGCATCCTCTATGCCCGCGGTATCGGCGTGGAGCAGAACCTCGCCGAATCCTACAAATGGTTCACTCTCGCAGCCGCCCAGGGTGACGCGGATGCGTCCGGCAAGCGCGACGACGTCGCCAAGCGGCTCGATCCGCAGTCGCTCGCCGCCGCCAAGCTCGCGATCCAGACTTTCAGCGCCGAGCCGCAGCCTGACGATGCCGTCAATGTTCCTGCCCCGAACGGCGGCTGGGACAGCGCGCCGCAGGCAAACGCAAAGCCCGCGCCGAAGCCGGTCGCGACCAAGCGCTCGGCCTCGGCGGCGCACTAAAGCGCACTCTCACTCCTCATGGTGAGGAGCGCGCCCTGGCGCGCGTAGCGGACGATGCTTCGCATCGCCGCGAGAACCATGCAGGCCCCCACCACCGATCCGGGCCTCGCCCTTCGAGACGCCTGCTGCGCAGGCTCCTCAGGGTGAGGGGAGACAGCTCGCGCGCCACGTTCACCACGCCCTAAATTCATGGTCCCGCCCGACAACGAATTCCGCTATTGAAGGGCGCGGCAATCGTTCCGACCGTCCGGCGAGCATTCCCGCGCAATCGATCCATTTCGCCGGAGTGTGGTCCTTCGATGCAGCTCTATCTCCCGATCGCCGATCTGCCGGTCAACATCTTCCTGGTGCTGGCGATGGGTGCGGCGGTTGGCTTCGTCTCCGGCATGTTCGGGATCGGCGGCGGCTTCCTGATGACGCCGCTTCTGATCTTCATCGGGATCACTCCGGCGGTCGCGGTCGCCTCCGTTGCGAGCCACATCGCGGCGTCCTCCTTTTCCGGTGCGTTGTCCTACTGGCGGCGGCGCGCGATCGACCCGGCGCTCGCGAGCGTGTTGTTATGCGGCGGTGTCACCGGCACGGCGCTCGGGGTGTGGTCCTTCACGCAGCTTCGTGCGCTCGGCCAGCTCGATCTGATGATCGCGTTGTCCTACGTGGTGCTGCTCACCACGGTCGGCAGCCTGATGTTCTCCGAGGGCCTGCGCGCCCTGATGCGGACCCGTCGCGGCGCGGTGCCGCCACGGCGCACGCACAGCTGGATCCACGGCCTGCCGCTGAAAATGCGGTTCAAGCGCTCGAAGATCTACCTCTCGGTTATTCCTGTCGTGATCGTCGGCATCGTGATCGGCTTCATCGGCGCCATCATGGGCATCGGCGGCGGCTTCATCCTGGTGCCGATCATGATCTATCTGCTGCGGGTGCCGACTTCGACCGTGATCGGGACCTCGATGGTCCTGACGCTGGTCACGATGCTGTTCGCGACCTTGCTGCACGCGGTGACCAATCACCTCGTCGACGCGGTGCTGGCGCTGATCCTGATGGTCGGCGGCGTCACCGGCGCGCAGTTCGGCGCCCGCGCCGGCCAGAAGATCCGCGGCGAGCAGCTGCGGCTGTTGCTGGGCCTGCTGATCCTTTCGGTCGGCGTCCGCTTCGCCATCGAGCTGGTGATCCGGCCCGAGGATCTCTTCACCATCCGTGAATTGGGAGTGAGCGGATGATGCGCGCAGCTCTCGCAGTCCTTCTCGTCCTGCTGCTGGGCTCAGCCGCGCGTGCCGAGCGACTGATCGTGTCGGTCTCCAACCATCGCGTCACGGTGACGCCGAACTATTCCGGCGAGGAACTGGTGCTGTTCGGCTCGGTCGAGAAGGACGCCTCCACGCCCGCGGATCGAAAGAGCTACGATCTCGTCGTCACCGTGATGGGCCCGCGCGCCGACATGGTCACGCGGCGCAAGGAGCGTACCTTCGGCATCTGGATCAACACCGACTACCGGCAGTTCCTGGCGGTGCCGAGCTATCTCGCGCTGTTCGCCAACCGCCCCTTCGATGTCATCACCTCGCCCGAGATCGCGCGGCGGCAGCAGATCGGGCTCAACAACGTGCTGCTGACCCAACGGGTCAGCGGCGACTATGCCGACGTGGTGCCGAACGATGCGTTCCGCTCGGCCTTCATCCGCCTGCGAACCCAGAAAGGTCTCTATCGCGAGGACCCGAGCGCGGTGACGTTCCTGACACCGACGCTGTTTCGTACCGGCATTCCACTGCCGGAGGAGGTGCCGATCGGCACCTATGAGGTGGAAATCAAGCTGTTCGCGAACGGCGCGTTGGTCACCAAGACCGAGACCGCGTTCGAGATCGTCAAGGTCGGCTTCGAGCAGTTCGTCGCGACCAGCGCGCGGCAGCACGGCCTGATCTACGGCCTCGCGACGGCCGCGATGGCGCTGATGACGGGGTGGATGGCGTCGATCGTGTTTCGGAAGGATTAGCGTCCGTCATTGCGAGGAGCACCACTCTCTCCTCCCGTCATCGCCCGGCTCGACCGGGCGATCCAGTATTCCAGAGGCCTTCGTCGAATAGCTCGCTCTCGCAACGACCGCCGCGGCGTACTGGATGCCCCGGTCAAGCCGGGGCATGACAGCTGAGCCTCACGGCGCCTCAACCACCGTCGGCAGGCCCGGCTCCAGCAATCGCAACCGGGTCCCGAAGCCGAGCACATCAAAGGTCTTGCGCAGATCCTCGCCGTCCTGGCGGAAATGCGCCCAGCCCTCGGTATGCAATGGCACGATCATCGCATCCGGAAAGGCGCGCGCCGTCTCGATGGTGTCGTTGGTGTCCATGGTGAGATGGAACGGCCCACGCGTTTGCGCCGCGCCCGCGAACGGCAGCACCACGCCGCATTTGAAGCGGCGCGCGACCTCGGCGACGCCGTCGAACCAGGTGGTGTCGCCGCTGATGTAGACGTCGCTCGTGTCCGTCCGGCTCGAGGACACCACGAAGCCGATGACGTCGCCCGACAGCGGCTCGATGCCGGCCGGGCCGTGGCGCGCCGGCGTCGCGGTGATCGTCAGGGTGTTGCCGTCACGGTCCTTCAGATGCGAGGTCGCCCAGGGCGCGAGGCCCTCGACATGGCCGCCCAGGCGTTTTGCGCCGGCCTCGGTGGTCAGCACGCGCTTTGCGTGTTTGAGAAACGCGCGGCCGGAATTGTCGAGATTGTCCGAGTGCTGGTCGTGGCTGAGCAGGACGGCATCGATCGGGCCGATCGCGTCGGCCTTCAGTGCGGGGCCGATCGTCTTTTCCAGCGTCACATGCGGCAGCTGGTAGGCGCCGGGCGCATCGAAGGTCGGGTCAGTGAGCAGGCGGAAGCCGTCGATCTCGATCAGCGCGGTAGGGCCGCCGATCAGGGTGATGGAAATGGGCATCAGAAAGCTCCTCTTACGCAACGGGCTTTGCGGGGCGCGTCACCAGGTAAATTCCGAGCGCGACCGGGATGATGCCGAGCAGGTCGCGGGCCTCGACATGCTCACCGAGCACGATGTAGGCGAACAGCATGCCGAGCGGCGGCATCAGGAAATGATAGGCGCTCGCAGCCGTTGCGCCACACACTTTCAGGAGATGAAACCAGAGCCAGTAGGCGAGGATCGAGCCGCCGAGCACGAGGAACGCGAAGGCGCCGACCAGGCCCGGGGTGAAATCAATTGCGTGGACGTCGGCGAAGGTGAACGCGACCGGCGTCAGCACGATGCCGGCGGCGAGGTTCTGCACGCCGTTGCCGATCCACAGGCTTCCCTTCGGCGCGAGCAGCTTGAACAGAATCGTGCCGGCGACGATGGAGGCGAGCGAGGCCAGGGTGAAGACGATGCCGTGCAGGGAGTCTGTGCCGACCGACAGGCGATGCCAGACGATCAGGGTGACGCCGGTGATGCCGAGCAGGAGACCGCCCGCCTTGCGCCAAGTCATGCCTTCGCCAAGCAGCAACGCAGCGAGCGCCGCCGTGAATACTGGATTGGCCGAGACGATCAGGCCGCCGAGGCCGGCGGAGACCGATTGCAGGCCGGTGTAGCCGAGCCCGAGATAGAGTGCGTTGTTGGCGATGCCGAGCACGGCAAAGATCGCGGCATCGCGCCAGGACAATGACCAGCCATCACCGCGGATCAGCGTCGCACCGAGGATCAAAATGCCGGCAAGCGAGAAGCGCGCGGCGAGCAGGATCAGCGGCGGGCAATGGGTGACGCCGATCTTGCCGGCGACGAAGGCATAGCTCCAGAGCAGGCAAAACAGTCCGATGGCGAGCGGCAGCGTGTTGAACCGGCTGGGGGCTGCGGGAAGCGAGGTGGCGAGCGACATGAGGGCATTCTCCTGAGCCCTCGATCTAGGGAGACGGCTTGTCATTTGGAAATTAAATGATTAACTTCCAATCAGTGGATTTTCGAATGGAGGCGGCCATGCTCGACCTGGAGCTCCTGCGCAGCTTCGTCTCGGTGGTCGAGGCCGGCGGCTTCACCCGCGCCGGCGAGCGCGTCCACCGCACGCAATCGACCGTCAGCCAGCAGATCAAGCGGCTGGAGGAGGACGTCGGCCAGGTGCTCTTGCACCGTGACGGCAAGGACGTGCGCCCCACTGAGGCCGGCGAACGGCTGCTGTCCTACGCGCGACGGCTGCTCACGCTCGCCGAGGAGGCGCGCGACGTGCTGCGCGAGCCCGACAGCGAGGGCGCGATCCGGCTCGGCATCCCCGAGGATTTTGCGGCGTACCGGCTGGCAAAACTGCTCGGCGCCTTCTCGCGCTCACATCCGGGTCTGCGAATGGACGTGCGCGCCGACCAGAGCAAGAACCTGTCCCGCGACCTCGAACGCGGCGAGCTCGACCTCGCCTTGTTCAAGCGTGAGGCCGGCGCGAAAGGCGCTATCGCGGTGTGGCCGGAGCGGGTGCACTGGGTCACGAGCAAGAGCCATCCGGTCGACGTCAACGCCTCGTCCGTGCCGCTGATCGGATTTCCGCTCGGCTGTCTCTATCGCGCCGGCGCCATCCACGCGCTGGAAAGCGCGGGCCGCGCCTGGCACATGTCCTATTCGTCATCGAGTCTCGCGGGCATCCAGGCTGCGGTCGCAGCCGGCATGGGCTTAAGCATCCTGTCGGAGATGTCGATCCAGTCCGACCACCGCGTGCTGACCGCCAAGGACGGCTTTGAGCCGATCAACCGGACCGAAGTGGCGCTGATGGCCTCGCCCGGTGCCAGCCCCGCAACGCTGCGGCTGGCGGATCGGCTCGCGGAGTTCTGCGACAATGTACAGGCCAAGGCGGCGTGATCACGCCGCGGCAATCACCGTGAGCTCCGGCCACAACGCCTTCCATCGCGCGGCCTTCACCGCGTAACTCGCCGCAGAGAAGTTCGGGCCCGGATTGGGCCGCGCGATCAATCCGGCTATGTCGTCGAAGCCGCGCGGCGCGTAGACCTCGTAGCCGTCGCCTCCGTGCCTCACACCGACTTGCGTGTTCTGGGTGAGGAAACGGTCGATGCCGTCGGTCGAGCAGGTGAGAGGCGGATAGGGCAGGCCGTGCTTGCCGGGATACCAAAGGTGCACGCGCGCCTGGTTGCGGGTCTCGATCTTGACGCCGAGATGCGCGAGCCGCGCATGCAGCGTGCGGATCACGGTGTCCTCCGCCTCCCATGAGGTGTCTGGATCGAAATAGAACACGTCGTAATCGGCGATGCCATGATCGACCGCGCGGTCCGTGAGTACGTTCCACGCCGTCTGCACCAGGCACCCCGACACCAGCCACGCATCGGGAAGCGCGAGCGAGGCGAGCTCGCCGATGATTGCAACATTGACTGGGTTCTTCAGCGCCAGCGTGAGGAAGCGGTCGCGATCCATCGCGGCCATCATTCACGCGCCGGCATCGTACGCCGCTCGTGCGGTCTTCGAGGCGAGGCCGCGCCAGCGCCGCCGCAGGAACGGCTCGACGATCGCGCGCTTCGCCTTGGACAGGCGGATCAGCACGATCGGATAGTCGGCGTAGTGATCGGTGAAATAAAAGATTCTTGGCTGGCTCTCGACCAGCATGGCGCGCTCGTCGATTGGAACGTCGGGCACGACGAGGCTGTCGCCGTCCTCCTTCAGCCGCGCCAGCATCTTCTTGCGCACTTTCAGCGCGGGCGTGCCGTAGGAGGTGCCGTCCTCGACCTCCGGCCACGTCAGTGCAAATTTTCTGACGTCGTCGAAGGTCATTTGATCAAGACCTTGGGATCAGCTCAGTGCACGGCGGTGAAGAACCGCGCGAGCCGGAAGCCGGAGAGCCAGGTCCACACCGGCTGGCCGCGCATGCCGAGATCCCAGGAGCCGAGCACGGCATCCGCGCGTCCGACCAGATTGTCGATCGGCAGCAGACCGACGCCGCCGGAGCGCAGGGGCACGCGGCTGTCGGCGGAATTGTCGCGGTTATCGCCGAGCACGAAGAGGTGGCCGGGCGGCACCGTCACTTCAGGCGTGTTGTCGAGCGGACCGTTGTCGCGCATCTTGAAGATCAGATGCGACACGCCGTTCGGCAGGGTCTCGATGTAGCGGTAGGCCGGCTCGCTGCCGCCATTGTCGTCTTCGGCGGCGCCGACGCCATCCGGCTTCAGCTCGGCGGGACGGTCGTTGATGAAGAGCTGGCCCTGCCGCATCTGGATGCGGTCTCCGGGCAGACCCACGACGCGCTTGACCCAGGCCTGCGAGCGATCGCCGGGCCAGCGGAACACGACGACGTCGCCCTGCTTCGGCGTCTCCGCGAAGACGCGGCCGCTTTCGGGCAGGTTGATCTGGATCGGCAGCGACGAGGTGCCGTAGCCATAGGGGAATTTCGAGGCGAGCAGCGCATCGCCGATCAGGAGCGTCGGCTCCATCGAACCCGACGGTACATAGAACGGCTCGGCGAGTGCGCCCTTGGCGATGAACACGGCGGCGACGATGCCGGCGAGCTGCATCAGCTGACCAGCCCAGCCGCTGCTCTTCCGCTTGGCGGTGACAGTTACCTTCTCAACGCTCATGCGCCCGTTCCACCAACTGTAATACGTTCCATCAGAAGCGACGGCTGGCCGACGCCGACGGGCACGCCCTGACCGTTCTTGCCGCAGGTGCCGATGCCGGTATCCAGCGCGAGATCGTTGCCGATCATGCGGATGCGATGCAGGTCGGTCGGCCCGTTGCCGATCAGCATGGCGCCCTTCAGCGGCGCGCCAATCTTGCCGTTCTCGATCTTGTAGGCCTCGGTGCACTGGAACACGTATTTGCCCGAGGTGATGTCGACCTGGCCGCCGCCGAAATTCGCGGCGAAGACGCCGTTCTTCACGGAGGCGAGGATCTCGGCCGGATCGCGGTCGCCCGCGAGCATGTAGGTGTTGGTCATGCGCGGCATCGGCACATGGGCGTAGCCCTGGCGGCGGCCGTTGCCGGTCGGCTTCATGTTCATCAGGCGCGCGTTCTGGCGGTCCTGCATGTAGCCGACCAGAATGCCGTCCTCGATCAGCACGGTGCGGTTGGTCGGCGTGCCCTCGTCGTCGATCGACAGCGAGCCGCGGCGCGAGGCAATGGTGCCGTCGTCGATCACGGTGACGCCCTTGGCCGCAACCTGCTGGCCCATCAGGCCGGCAAAGGCCGACGTCTTCTTGCGGTTGAAATCGCCTTCGAGGCCATGGCCGACCGCCTCATGCAGCATCACGCCGGGCCAGCCGGCCCCAAGCACGACGTCCATCTCGCCGGCGGGGGCGGGAATCGATTCCAGATTGACCAGGGCTTCGCGCAGCGCGCCGTCGGCGGCGTCGCGCCAGTTCTTGCTCTCGATGAATTCGGCATAGCCGGCGCGGCCGCCATAACCCTTGCTGCCGCTCTCCTGGCGGTCGCCCTGACCGGCGACGACGGAGACGTTGACGCGCACCAGCGGGCGGATGTCGCGATAGCTCTCGCCATCGGGCCGCAGGATCTCGACGACCTGCCAGGTTGCGCCGAGGCTGACGCTGACCTGCCGCACCCGCGGATCCTTGTCGCGTAAGTAAGCGTCGATCTCGGCGAGCAGCTTCACCTTGGTCTCGAAGCCCGGCGCATCCAGCGGATTGTCGTCGGCGTAGAGCCGCACATTGGTATGCGCCGGCGGGGCCGCGAAGCTGCCCGAATAGCCGCCGCGCACGGCAGCGACCGCGTCGGCGGCGCGAATCAGCGCCGGCAGCGACACGTCGGAGGAATGGGCATAGCCGACCGCATCGTCCTTGACGGCGCGCAGGCCAAAGCCCTGCGAGGTGTCATAGGTCGCCTGCTTCAGCCGCCCATTGTCGAACATCAGCGCTTCGGTCTGGCTGTATTCCAGGAACAATTCGCCGTCGTCGGCACCGGCAAGCCCGCGTGCGACCTCGTTGCGGACCTGATCGCGGTCGAGATTGGCGCGGTCGAGCAGGGAGGTGGTGGCTGGATTGGTCATGCGTCCGTCCATTATCGGAAGATGTAGGGCAAGATAATGGTTTCCCGGCGGTTCCGCGAGGGTGCCAGGTGCCACATTACGAAACGATAGGATTCGCCGCGCGCGGACGCGCCTGCCGCCTTATGGCAGCTTGTCATAGCCCTCGCCGAGCCCGTTCAGGCTGAGCGGGAAGCCGATGCCTTCTTCCGGGGTCTCGAAGATGATGAAGGTCGCGGTCTTGGCGGTGCGGAGCTGGCCGAGCAGCTTGTCGTCCATGACGACCTCGGCGACGCAGCCATTGGGCAGACAGCGGACGAAGCCGGCGCGGCCGACGTCCTGGTTGTCGAGCTTCAACCCGAGGCCGGATGGCAGCAGCACGCCGAGTGGGGCGACCACCCGCATCAGCCGGCTCTTCTGGTCGGCGGTCTTGAGCACGATCACGGTGAGGCCGGCATTGGAGCGGTCTTCGGCCACCACGCTCTGGATCAGGGCGCATTGCTCGGTCTGGGCGCCGGGCGGGGTGTCGCAGCGGATCTGCCAGTCGCCATGGACGGAGCGCACCGCGCCCTGCGCATGGGCGAGGCCCGGCAGCGCCATGACGACAATCACCACCAGCAGGGCCGCCAGCATCGTGAGGCCGCTCGCCTGCCTTGCCATGCTTCTCGAAAACCCCATCGGGTCGGTCCCTCTGCTCGCCTGGGTCGCTCGCGCCTGGCGGACTGATACGGGAATGACGGCGTCTTGAAGGCGATTCGCAAGCAAATTCCGCGCCGCCCACACCGCCATCGCCCGCACGAATCAGGTTCCTGCGCGGCTGTCTGCCAGTGCCTACCGCGGGCAATGCCGCTGTCAAGCCGCGGCATCCCGGGAAACGGTATTTTTCTCTGATGTTACTAGGAAATATCTTGCGGGTGATGGCTGACAGGCGGGGCTCAAGACTGCATTGCGATAGATCAAGAATTATGGTTTGAGAGGCTTGATTTCGGCGTTCTAGCGATCTGGCCCCAATTCCTCTTAGAGGTATTCTTGCGCGGCGGTTTGTCAGACGGGCGGATCGAATAAGCGTTTCCCGGAAATAGGGGGATGCACTTGGGGTGATTTCGTTAGGGGAGCGCGAACGGCATGAGGATGTCGATGGGCCATGTGGGCCGGCACTTGCTGGGATTGGCCGTGGCGGGTCTGACGCTGGCGACGGGCGGTGCGGCATATGCCGAGCTCGGGCAGCCGGCGCCGTGGGAATGGACGCTCCAGCAATCCGCCTCGCCGGTGATGGACAACATCGTCTGGTTCCACAACTTTCTGTTCGTGCTGATCACGCTGATCACGCTGTTCGTTCTGGCGTTGCTGGTGATCGTGGTCATGAAGTTCAACGCGAAGGCCAATCCGGTGCCGTCGCGGACCACGCACAACACGCTGATCGAGGTGGCGTGGACGCTCGTTCCGGTGCTGATCCTGGTCGGTATCTCGGTGCCGTCGTTCCGCCTGCTGTTCCTCGAGCTCGACGTGCCGAAGGCGGATTTGACCATCAAGGCCACCGGCAAGCAGTGGTACTGGTCCTATGCCTATCCTGATAACGGCAAGTTCGAGTTCGACTCGCTGATGGCCCAGGACAAGCAGCCCCGCCTGCTCGGCGTCGACAACGAGATGGTGGTGCCGGTCAACAAGGTGATTCGTGTCCAGGTCACCGGCGCGGACGTCATCCACGCCTTTGCGCTGCCGGCTTTCGGCGTCAAGATCGACGCCATTCCGGGGCGGCTGAACGAGACCTGGTTCAAGGCCACCAAGACCGGCATGTTCTACGGCCAGTGCTCGGAGCTCTGCGGCAAGGACCACGCCTTCATGCCGATCGCGATTCGCGTCGTGGAGGACAAGGACTTCGCCTCCTGGGTCGAAACGGCGAAGAAGAAATATGCGAGCGGCGGCACCAGCACTTTCGCCTCGGCGGCCGGCCCGACGCAGTAAGCGCCGGGCGAAGGCTCGAGGGACAGAAAGCGACATAAAGGGCGGGACCGCAGAAGGTCCGAACGGGACGCAAGGCAGGATTTGAAAATGGCAACGAGCGCAGCGGCACACGGCGATCACGCGCAAGACCACGGACATGACGAGCACGCCCATCCGACCGGATGGCGGCGCTATGTCTATTCGACCAACCACAAGGACATCGGTACGATGTACCTGATCTTCGCGGTCATCGCCGGCGTCATCGGTGCCGCCATGTCGATCGCGATCCGTGCCGAGCTGATGTATCCGGGCGTGCAGATCTTCCACGAGACGCACACCTATAATGTGTTCGTGACCTCTCACGGCCTGATCATGATCTTCTTCATGGTCATGCCCGCAATGATCGGCGGCTTCGGCAACTGGTTCGTGCCGCTGATGATCGGCGCGCCCGACATGGCGTTCCCGCGCATGAACAACATCTCGTTCTGGCTGCTGCCGGCCTCCTTCGCGCTGCTGCTGATGTCGACCTTCGTCGAGGGCGAGCCGGGTGCCAACGGCGTCGGCGCCGGCTGGACCATGTATGTGCCGCTGTCGAGCTCCGGCCATCCGGGCCCGGCCGTCGACTTCGCGATCCTGTCGCTGCATCTGGCGGGCGCCTCGTCGATCCTCGGCGCCATCAACTTCATCACCACGATCTTCAACATGCGCGCGCCGGGCATGACCCTGCACAAGATGCCGCTGTTCGTGTGGTCGATCCTGGTGACGGTGTTCCTGCTGCTGTTGTCGCTGCCGGTGCTCGCCGGTGCGATCACCATGCTGCTCACCGACCGCAATTTCGGCACGACGTTCTTCGCGCCCGACGGCGGCGGCGACCCCGTGCTGTTCCAGCATCTGTTCTGGTTCTTCGGTCACCCCGAGGTGTACATCCTGATCCTGCCCGCCTTCGGCATGGTCAGCCAGATCGTCTCGACCTTCTCGCGCAAGCCCGTGTTCGGCTATCTCGGCATGGCCTACGCCATGGTCGCGATCGGCGGCATCGGCTTCGTGGTCTGGGCGCACCACATGTACACGGTCGGCATGTCCTCGGCGACGCAGGCCTATTTCGTCGCCGCGACGATGGTCATCGCGGTTCCGACCGGCGTGAAGATCTTCTCGTGGATCGCCACGATGTGGGGCGGCTCGATCGAGTTCCGTGCGCCGATGATCTGGGCGGTGGGCTTCATCTTCCTGTTCACTGTCGGCGGTGTCACCGGCGTCGTGCTGGCGAATGCCGGCGTCGACCGCGTGCTCCAGGAGACCTACTACGTCGTTGCGCACTTCCATTACGTGCTGTCGCTCGGTGCGGTGTTCGGGATCTTTGCCGGCTGGTACTACTGGTTCCCGAAGATGTCGGGCTACATGTACAATGAGACGCTGGCGAAGGCGCACTTCTGGGTCACCTTCATCGGTGTGAACCTTGTGTTCTTCCCGCAGCACTTCCTCGGCCTGTCGGGCATGCCGCGCCGCTACGTCGACTATCCCGACGCGTTCGCCGGCTGGAACCTGGTCTCCTCGGTCGGCTCCTACATCTCCGGCTTCGGCGTGCTGATCTTCCTCTACTGCGTGTTCGACGCCTTCGCGAAAAAGGTGCCGGCCGGCGACAATCCGTGGGGTGCGGGCGCGACCACGCTGGAATGGACGCTGCCTTCGCCGCCGCCCTTCCATCAGTTTGAAGTGCTGCCCCGCGTGCAGTAAACCAACGCTCGCGGCGCCCGTGACGGGCGCCGCGGCTCTTTAGCGAAGCGAGTCAAAACTAGTGTCCGTCCTCGACCATAACGCCATCGACATCGATCCCCGCATCTCGGAAGCGGAGGTGGGCGACTACATTGCGCTGCTCAAGCCGCGGGTGATGTCGCTGGTGATCTTCACCGCGCTGGTCGGACTGGCGATGGCGCCCGGGCATTTCCACCCGGTGCTGGCCATCACCTCGCTGCTCTGCATCGCAGTCGGTGCCGGCGCTTCCGGAGCGCTCAACATGGCGCTCGAGGGCGATATCGACGCCAAGATGTCGCGCACGGCAAACCGGCCGATTCCGCGCGGCCGCATCACCCGTCCCGAGGCGATGGCGTTCGGCATGACGCTCGCCTTCTTCTCGGTGATGACGCTCGGCATCCTCGTCAACTGGATCGCCGGCGCGCTGCTCGCCTTCACCATCTTCTTCTACGTCGTGATCTACACGATGATCCTGAAGCGCCGGACCGCACAGAACATCGTAATCGGAGGCGCCGCTGGTGCGCTACCGCCGGTGGTGGCGTGGGCCGCGGTCACGGGCACCGTCGACGTCGAGCCGCTGCTGCTGTTCGCCATCATCTTCTTCTGGACGCCGCCGCACTTCTGGGCGCTGGCGCTGTTCCGCTCCGACGACTATGCGCGTGCCGGCATTCCGATGCTGCCCAACGTCGCCGGTCCCGACGCGACGCGGCTTCAGATCCTGCTCTACACCATCGTGCTGATCGCGGTCGCCGCCGCCCCGTGGGCGCTCGGCTATTTCGACGCCATCTACGGCATCGTCTCGCTGATCCTCGGCGCCGGCATGCTTGTGCTCGCGATCAACGTCTATATGCGCCGCGAGCGCAGCCAATCGCTGCGCGCGACCCGCAAGCTGTTCGCCTTCTCCATCCTTTATCTGTTCGCACTGTTTGCGACCCTGCTGGCCGAAGTCGTGTTCCGGGCGCTTGCTCCGATGGTAGGGGGCGCATGATCGCTGGAATGGCCGACAAACCTGAGATGAATGGAATCGTCCTCACGGAGGCGCAGAAGAAGAGCCGCCGCCAGCGCTCGATCGCGATCGCGCTCGCGCTCGGCGTGCTCGTGGTGCTGTTCTTCGCCGTCACCATCGTCAAGGGACCGGCAGTACTCGTCCGGCCGATGTAGGAAACATGGATCGAGAGCCCACCATATCGCGGGATCAGAGCCGGACGGCCAAGCAGGGGCGTGGGCCTTCCAAGGGTCTTGGCCGCGACGTGCTGGTCGCCTCGATCTGCGGAGGCGTGGTGGCGCTGATGGTCGGTGCCTCCTACGCGGCGGTGCCGTTCTACAACTGGTTCTGCCGCGCCACCGGCTTCAACGGCACGACGCAGGTTGCGACCTCGGCGCCGGCCACCGGGCCGATCGCACGGAAGATCGCGGTGCGCTTCGATTCCAACGTCGCGCCCGGCCTGCCCTGGAAGTTCGAGCCGGAGCAGAGCGAGATCGAGGTCAATATCGGCCAGGTCGTGACGGTCTTTTACACCGTGACCAACCAGGCCGCGCGCACCACCGCGGGCCAGGCGGCCTACAACGTCGCGCCCCTGACGGTCGGCTCCTACTTCCAGAAGATCAACTGCTTCTGCTTCACCGAACAGACCATGGCGCCCGGCGAGAAGCGCGAGATGCCGGTCGTATTCTACGTCGATCCGTCGATCGCCGACGATCATGAGAACGACGGGCTGAACACGATCACGTTGTCCTACACGTTCTATCCGGTGCGCGATCCCGTGGTGAAGCCGCTGGCGTCGGGTGAAGACGACAAACGCAAGGGAAATCTCTGACCGCCGGGCTCACGTCGCGGGGGTTGGACACAAGGGGATAAGTGCCGGACAGGCACGGGATTGAGGAGAGAGACCGCAAATGGCAACGGCGCACACCAAGCATCACGACTACCACCTGGTGGATCCCTCCCCGTGGCCGGTCGTCGGCTCCATCTCGGCCTTCATCATGGCGGTCGGCGCGATCACCTGGATGCACCACATGTTCTCGGCCGCGCCGATCATCTTCGGTGCCGGCACCGTCGGCGTGATCTACACCATGGTGAGCTGGTGGGGCGATGTGATCAGGGAAGCCCAGTACAAGGGCGATCACACCCGCGTCGTGCAGCTGCATCACCGCTACGGCATGATCCTGTTCATCGCCTCCGAGGTGATGTTCTTCGTCGCCTGGTTCTGGGCCTATTTCAACGCGGCGCTGTTCCCGGCCGACGCCGTCCACGCCACACGCGACGCCGTGTTCGGCTGCGGTCTCGGCACCGCGGCTGGCGCCTGCGCCGTGCCCGGCACCTGGCCGCCGCATGGCATCGAGACCTTCGATCCCTGGCATCTGCCGCTCCTGAACACGCTGATCCTGCTGACGTCGGGCACCACCGTGACCTGGGCGCACCACGCGTTGCTCGAGAATGATCGCCAGGGCCTGAAATACGGCCTGATCCTCACCGTCGTGCTCGGCGCGCTCTTCACCTGCGTGCAGGCCTATGAGTACAGCCACGCGGCGTTCTCGTTCGGCGGCAATGTCTATGGCGCGACCTTCTTCATGGCGACCGGCTTCCACGGTTTTCATGTGCTGGTCGGCACCATCTTCCTGCTGGTCTGCCTGTTCCGCGCCTATGCCGGCCACTTCACCCCGACACAGCACCTCGGCTTCGAGTTCGCCGCCTGGTACTGGCACTTCGTCGACGTGGTCTGGCTGTTCCTGTTCCTCTGCATCTATGTGTGGGGACACGGCGCCGAGACCATGGCCCACGGCGCGCACTGAGCCGCATTGGACCGATCAGAAGGGGCGGCCGCAGGGCCGCCCTTTCGCTTTTGGGCCGCCGGAAGCTTCGGCGGAAACTGTGATTGAGCGTTTTCGAGCGAAGCGGATACCGGTTCGCGTGAAGAAAACGCGTCAAAACAAGAATCTAGAGCTTCGGTTCTGATTCAATCAGAACCGATAATGTTCTAGAGTCCGTGATCATGAACGATACCACCGGCCCATCCGAGCCCGAGACGACCGTCCTGCAAAGCGCGCTGCGCGGGCTTGCCTGCAAGTGCCCGCGCTGCGGCAAGGGCAAGCTCTATGCGGGCTTCCTGACGCTCGCGCCCAGCTGCGACCGCTGCGGCCTCGACTATGCCTTCATCGACACCGGCGACGGTCCTGCGATCTTCATCATCATGCTGGCCGGCGGGATCGTCGTTGCGTGCGCGCTGATCGTCGAGGTCAAATACCAGCCGCCGTACTGGCTGCATGCCGCGCTGTGGCTGCCGCTGATCCTCGCGACCACGCTCTTGCCGCTGCGCGCGATGAAGTCGCTGTTGATCGCGCTGCAATTCCACCACAAGGCGGCGCCGGGCCGGCTGGTCGACCGCGCGAAATGAACGAGACCGCGCGCAAGCCCCGCGTGGCCGGCTTCGCGCTGTTCACGCTTTTCCTGGCCGCCGTCTTGGTCGCGCTCGGCGTCTGGCAATTGCAGCGCCGCGTCGCGAAACATCAGTTGATCGCCGCATTGACCGAGCGTCTCGCGGCGGCACCTGTTGCGTTGCCGCCGCCGTCGCAATGGAGCACGCTGACGCCGGAGCGGGACGAATTCCGTCGGGTCACATTTTCGGCGACCTACGAGTCCCGTCTGGATGCGATGGTCTACAGTTCCGGCTCCGCCATCCGCTCCGACATTTCCGGCCCCGGCACCTGGGCTTTCCTTCCCGCACGGCTGCCTGGCGGCGATATGGTCGCGGTCAACGCGGGCTTCGTGCCGAACACCCAACAGGACCGCGCCCTGCAGGATCGGGCGGTCGCGCGACTCATTACCAACAAGCCGGCGATGTTGACCGGCTACGTCCGTTTCCCCGAAACAGCCAGCGTGCTGATGCCTGACGCTGAGCGTGACAAACGGCTGTGGTTCACCCGCGATCATCTCGCCATGTCCCGGGCGCTCGGCTGGGGCACGGTCGCGCCGTTCTACATCGACCTGGAGCGGCCGGTGCCGGAGAACGGCATTCCGCGTCCCGGCCCGCTCGACGTGCATCTGAAGGACGATCATCTGCAATACGCCATCACCTGGTTCGCGCTCGCCGGCGCGGTGCTGATCGCATTCGGCGTCTGGGCGAGGGGACGGCGGCACCCGACCTGAAATTTTTCGTAGGTTCCTGGAGGGAACCCGGTATCGCCCGGGGTTTATTATTCAGGACATATTCACGAGGGTGGTCCTAAGCCGCACGCAAATTTTTCGCGGCAGACAGGATTTTGGTGTGAGCGATTTCGACCAGATGGGAATTGTCGTCGACTGGGTGGACGCCTGCCGGAAGGGCGACCTCGCGACGCTCCTCGATCTCTATGCGGACGACGCCCGGGTCGAATGCATGTGCAACGGCAAGCGACATTATCGCGGGCGGCGCGAGCTCGAAACCTATTGGGGACCGCGGCTCAGCACCTTCTCGTCGGCAGGCTTCGGTCTTGAGGAGATCAATCCAGTGCCGCATGGCATCGATCTCGAATATTCCGTCGCGGGCTCGCTGCGTATCCACGCCTCGTTTCGCTTCAGTCCCGAAGGCAAGATCTACAGTACCCTGTGCGAGCCGGCGCGGCAGTCCCCGCATGCCGATGGTGTGTGCTAGCCGGCCGCCGGCACGTCTCGCGCCGTCTCGACCGGCAGGCGACAGCGCACATAGGTTCGCTGGTCCGCGCGCAGCAGCGACAGCGATCCGCTGAGCGCGCGCACGCGCTCGTGCATGCCCGTCAGGCCGCGGCCGAAGACGTTGTCGGCGGGAAAGCCGCCGCCGTCGTCGGAGATCTCAATCGTGAGCACCTCGCCGGCCATGGTCGCCAGCACATGGGCATTGTTCGCCCCGGCGTGGCGCAGCACGTTGGTCAGCGCCTCCTGGATCAGGCGATAGACGGTCTGCGCCAGCGGTCGGTCGATCTCGTTCAGACCCGGATCGATCGTGGCCGTCAGGCTGATATGCGGCGCCTGCCTGCGAAAGTTCTGGAGCAGCGTCTGCACGCTGGTCTCGAGCCCCAATTCCTCGATGTAGAGCGGCCGCAGCCGGTCGAGGATGCGGCGGTTGGTCTGCTGGAGCGCCTCGACAGAGCGCATCACCTCCTGCGCCGGGTTGCCGAGATTTCCCGAGGTCTCGCTCAGCGCGATCGTGCTGGCGCGGATGCCGAACAATAGCGGTCCGAGCTCGTCGTGCAGCTCGCGCGCGAGATCGCGCCGCTCGTCGTCCTGGAGCGACACCAGGCGGTGCAGCAGGTCGCGATTATCCTGACTCAATTGCGCGAGCGTCATCGCCAGCGCATTGGCTTCCTCGCAGCTCTGCCGGATCTCCTGCGGTCCTGCGACCGGGATAGGCGTTGCATAATCGCCGCGCCGGATTCGCGTGAGGCCTGCGCCGAGATCTTGCAGGGGACGCAGCACCGATCCCGCAAAGAGATAGGCAATGGTCCCAGTCAGCATCATCAGCACGGCGATGAGGCTCGTCAGCGCCAGGAAGCCGATCCATTTCTCGAACAGATCGGCTGACAGGTCCGGCATGAACACGATGTCGCCGACACGCCTGCCGTCGATGATGACGGGAGATGCGGCGTCCATCTCCGGGATGGCGATCAGGTCCACGAACCAATGCGGCACGCCATGCAGATCACGCAGGCTGTCCTTTGGAGAGGGGGCGGGACCTGCTTCCACTGAACGGAATTGAATATCCGAGGAGTTGTCCAAAGAATGGACAAATGCGTCGAGTATCTTCCGCGGGTCGTCCGAGGCCTTCAGGCTGTTGTTGAGTGCCTCGGCGACCGTCCGGGTCGAGCGTCGGCCCGGCTCATTCTCGTCGGCAAGCTGCCCCGCCGCGAAGCTCTGGAGCAGCACGCCGCCCATGACCAGCGCGGCAAGGAAGCTCAAGCCGAGCGGAAGAAACAATTGTGTTCTGAATGAGAGCCGCTGCCACATTAGGTCAATTCTAACGCGCATTGGCGGGATTTGCTCTTTCCATTTGTTCCCGTCGGTCTATGAGTCGAAAAACAAGAGAGCGCGCGATGCAAGATACCGCCAAGCCGGCGACCCGAGTTCTGATCGTCGACGACCATCCCGTGGTGCTGTCAGGATGCCGCACCCTTTTCGCGTCCGACCACTCGATCCGTATCGACGAGGCGACCGACGCCAAATCCGGGCATCGCGCCTATATCAGCAAGCGGCCCGACGTCACCGTCATCGACATCAGCCTGCCCGACGTCTCCGGCTTCGAGCTGATGCGGCGGATCCGCAAGGACGACCCTGATGCCAAGATCATCATGTTCAGCATGAACGACGATCCGGCCTTCGTGGTGCGGGCGGTCGAGCTTGGCGCGCAGGGATATGTCTCCAAGGGCGACGATCCCCGGATTCTGCTCAAGGCGGTGCGCAAGGTGGTCGCCGGCGACAATTTCATCTCGCCGCAACTCGCGGAGGCGGTCACGTTCTCCGGTGCAGCGATCAAGGCCAATCCGGCCTCGCAGATGACGCCGCGGGAGCTCGAAATTCTCCGCCTGCTCGGCCGTGGCGACAAGATCGTCGAGGTCGCCGAGGCGCTCGGCATCTCCTACAAGACGGTCGCCAACACCACGTCCCTGCTCAAGCAGAAGCTCGGCGCCAAGAACCATTCCGACCTGATCAGGATCGCGGTGGAAATCGGGATGAGCTGACGCCCGGGGCATTGGCGGCCCGGGGGCACCGGCGGCCCGCGCACTGGCGCCCGGCACCGAACCGGCTGCTCCAGGATGCAGCCGGTCCGGCCGGGCGGATCGGGTCTCGGCGCGTACCGGGCAATGCATGGACAGCGCCGACACCATCCGCCGACACAATGGGCCGGCGTGATATTCGTTCCTGAACCACCCGAAATTGCGGGAAAAAGAAGCAATGGCGTGCGGGCGCTCGCAGGAATGCCTTTGCGAAACGCGAACCGCGCCGGGAAAAATAGGAACATTTTCTTGCCCCCGCCGTTTTGGCTCTTGACGATTTCGTGACGGGCGCCGAGAACTTGGCCGACAGTTTTGGCGGGCCGGCAACCCGCACGAGGCAAACCGGGTCTGCACATATCAACGACAGACCTTCCAAGAGAGGGCTGCGGCATCGCCGCAGCCCTTTTTCGTTGAGCGGGGCACAGGCGGGAAGCGGTTTCCCGATGCCGCAAAACACTTTATGGTGGCCTAACGCCTCTGGCCGTTAACAAGTAGTTTCATGAAATCAAAGGCTTATGGATCTGGCTCAAGGCCGGCCGGCCTTTGGAGGGCAGTTTGACTCGCTATATCTCGACCCGGGGCGAGGCCCCAGAACTCGGCTTCTGCGACGTGATGCTGACTGGGCTTGCCCGTGACGGCGGCCTGTATGTGCCGGTGACGTGGCCGCAGCTCTCGACCGAGGCCATCGCTGGCTTCTTCGGCCGCCCCTATTGGGAGGTCGCGGTCGACGTGATCCGTCCGTTCGCCGGCGGCGAGATTTCGGATGCCGAGCTCGGCCGCATGGCGAACGAGGCCTATGCCACCTTCCGCCATCCGGCGGTGGTGCCGCTGCGCCAGATGACGCCGCATCAATTCGTGCTGGAGCTGTTCCACGGCCCGACGCTCGCCTTCAAGGACGTGGCGATGCAGCTGATCTCGCGGCTGATGGACCACGTGCTCGCCAAGCGCGGCCAGCGCACCACCATCGTGGTCGCGACCTCCGGCGACACCGGTGGCGCCGCGGTCGACGCGTTCGCGGGCCTGGAGAATGTCGATCTCATCGTGCTGTTCCCGCACGGCCGCATCTCCGAAGTGCAGCAGCGGATGATGACGACCACGGGCGCGGCCAACGTCCATGCGCTCGCCATCGAGGGCAATTTCGACGACTGCCAGGCGCTCGTGAAGGGGATGTTCAACAACCATCGCTTCCGCGATGCGACCTCGCTCTCCGGCGTCAACTCCATCAACTGGGCGCGTATCGTCGCCCAGGTGGTCTACTACTTCACCTCCGCCGTCGCCGCCGGCGCGCCGGCACGCACGGTGGATTTCGTCGTGCCGACCGGAAATTTCGGCGACATCTTTGCCGGTTATGTCGCCAAGCGGATGGGGCTGCCGGTGCGCACGCTGCGCATCGCCGCCAACGTCAACGACATCCTGGCGCGCACGCTCAAGACCGGGATCTACGAGGTGCGCGAGGTGCACGCCACCGCGTCGCCATCGATGGACATCCAGATCTCCTCGAATTTCGAGCGGCTGCTGTTCGAGGCCGGCCGGCGCGATGCGGCCGGCGTGCGCCGTCTGATGGACTCGCTGAAGCAGTCGGGGCGCTTCGTGTTGCCTGACGCGATGCTGGCCGCAATCCGTGAAGAATTCGACGCCGGCCGGGCCGACGAGACCGAAACCGCAGCCGCGATCCGCGCCGCCTGGCGCGAGGCGGGTGAGCTGGTCGATCCCCATACCGCGGTCGCACTCGCGGTCGCCGACCGCGACACCACCGACACGACGGTGCCCAGCATCGTGCTCTCCACCGCCCATCCGGCCAAATTCCCCGATGCGGTCGAGGCAGCCTGCGGCCAGCGGCCGCAATTGCCCGCCTGGCTCGACGGTCTCATGACCAAATCCGAACACATGAAGGTGATGAAGAACGATCAGGCCGAGGTCGAGCGGTTCGTGCTGTCCGTAAGCCGGGCCGCAAAACAGGGAGTTGCCGGATGAGTGTCGAGATGTCCAAGCTTGCCTCCGGCCTGACCGTCGTCACCGACGAGATGCCCCATCTCGAGACCGCGGCGCTCGGCGTCTGGGCCGGCGTTGGCGGGCGCGACGAGAAGCCGAACGAGCACGGCATCTCGCATCTGCTCGAGCACATGGCGTTCAAGGGCACGACCAAGCGCTCCTCGCGCGAGATCGTCGAGGAGATCGAGGCGGTCGGCGGCGACCTCAATGCCGGCACCTCGACCGAGACCACGTCCTATTATGCGCGGGTGCTGAAGGCCGACGTGCCGCTCGCGCTCGACGTGCTCGCCGACATCCTTGCCAATCCCGCATTCGAGCCCGACGAGCTCGAGCGCGAGAAGAACGTCATCGTGCAGGAAATCGGTGCCGCGCAGGACACGCCCGACGACGTCGTGTTCGAGCATCTCAACGAGCTCTGCTATCCCGACCAGCCGATGGGCCGCTCGCTGCTCGGCACCGCCAAGACCCTGCGCGCCTTCAACCGCGACATGCTGCGCGGTTATCTGTCGACGCATTATCGCGGCCCCGACATGGTGGTGGCGGCAGCCGGCGCGGTCAATCACAAGCAGGTCGTCGCCGAGGTCGAGAGGCGCTTTGCGAGTTTCGAGGGGACGCCGGGTCCGAAGCCGCAAGCCGCTCAGTTCGGCAAAGGCGGCGCCAAGGTGGTGCATCGCGAGCTCGAGCAGGCGCATCTGACGCTGGCGCTGGAAGGCGTGCCGCAGAGCGATCTGTCGTTGTTCTCGCTCCAGGTCTTCACCAACATCCTCGGCGGCGGGATGTCGTCGCGGCTGTTCCAGGAAGTGCGCGAGAAGCGCGGCCTCTGCTACTCCATCTACTCGTTCCACGCGCCCTATACCGACACGGGCTTCTTCGGCCTGTACACCGGCACCGATCCGGCCGACGCACCGGAGATGATGGAGGTCGTGGTCGACATCATGAATGATTCGGTGGAGACGCTGACCGAGGCCGAGATCGCGCGGGCCAAGGCGCAGATGAAGGCGGGCCTCCTGATGGCGCTGGAGAGCTGCTCGTCCCGCGCCGAGCAGCTGGCCCGGCATGTGCTGGCCTATGGCCGGCCGCAGACGGTCGAGGAGCTGGTGGCCCGGATCGACGCCGTCAGCGTCGAATCGACCCGGGATGCGGCGCGTGCGCTGCTTTCGCGGAGCCGCCCTGCAGTTGTCGCATTGGGCAGTGGCAGGGGTCTGGACACGGCGGTATCTTTTGCGGAAGGATTGACCCGGGCACGTGCCAAGGCGCGGCTGCACTAGGAGCCGCGCACGGGCTGATCTGCCCCGGGAAGCATCACCATGGCCCTGTTTCGCCTGCCATCCAGTGGACCCGCCGCCCTCGCGCCGCGCGGCAACGGCCTGTTGCTGCGCGCGCCGCAGATGTCGGACTTCATACAGTGGGCGCATTTGCGCGAGTCCAGCCGCGACTATCTCACGCCCTGGGAGCCGATCTGGCCGTCGGATGACCTGACCCGGTCCGGCTTCCGCCGCCGCCTGCGGCGCTATTCCGAGGACATCGCCGCGGACCGCTCCTATCCCTTCCTGATCTTCCGTGAGCTCGATGGCGCCATGGTCGGCGGCATCACGCTCGCCAATGTCCGCCGCGGTATCGTCCAAGCCGGCACCATCGGCTACTGGGTCGGCAAGCCTCATGCCCATCGCGGCTACATGACGGCGGCGCTGCGGGTGCTGCTGCCGACGCTGTTCGGCGAGCTCAATCTGCACCGGGTCGAGGCCGCCTGCATCCCAACCAATGCGCCGTCGATCCGGGTGCTGGAGAAGTGCGGCTTCTCCCGCGAGGGCCTGGCGCGCCGCTATCTCTGCATCAACGGGGTCTGGCAGGACCACCTGCTGTTCGGCCTGCTGCACGAGGATTTCCGCGGCTGAGCTGCCGCTCGTGCTGCCAAAGTCTCCTTGTTTGCTGCCTTGGGTTCGCCGATTTTGGCGATATAAACCGCTGGCCGGCCGGCGATCGGCTGGAGGATGGTCATGGAGTATGGGCGTTGATGGTGAAGAAGCTTCGGTCATCGCGGAATGCGTTGCGGCGGGGTACGGGGATCGCGCTGGCGTTGTCGGTTGCGCTCGCCGCCGTCTCGCCGGTGGCGGCCCAGTCGCTCACCGACCGCTTCAAGAGCCTGTTCGGCGGCAAGTCCGACGAGCCGGCCCAGCCCAAGCCGGCGCCCGCGCCCGGCCAGCCGGCGGCCGATGACGACGTCGATTGTCCGCAGGTCACGGTGCGCGCCGGGGCCTCGACCTACGCGGTCGGCGCCGCCGGCAAGCCGGCCGTCGGCAATGAGATCCGCTTCCAGGCCACGATCACCAAGATGGCGCGTGAATGTACCCGGAATGGCGGCGATATCACGGCCCGGATCGGCATCCAGGGCCGTGTCATCGCCGGTCCCGCCGGTGCGCCTGCGACCGTCGAGGTGCCCTTGCGCATTGCCGTGGTGCAGGGCGGCGTCGGCGAGAAGGTGATCGCCTCGAAGGCGTACCGGACCACGGTCGAGATGTCGGAGGGCGGCAGCGTGCCCTTCACCTTCATCGCCGAGGATCTGGCCTATCCCGTGCCCTCGGCCAAGATCGCCGATTCCTACATCTTCTATGTCGGCTTTGACCCGCAGGCGCTCTCGCCCGAGCCGAAGGCAAGGCCGAAGAAGAAATAGGGCAAGATCTCGCGGCAATCTCAACTGTCATTGCCCGCGAAGGCGGGCAATCCAGTATTCCGAGACAGCGAGGCTAGAATCGAGATGCCGCGGCGTACTGGATCACCCGCCTTCGCGGGTGATGACATCCGATGTGTTGCTACAGACATCGTCAAACAAAAAAGCCGGCGCTCGCGCGCCGGCTTTTTGATTGGTGAAAGGCAAAGCCCCTCAGTTCAGCTTCTGCCGAACCTCGTTGATGCCCTTGGCGAGCAGGTCGTCGGCGACCTGGCCCTTGACCGACTGCGACAGGATCGTGGAGGCGGCCTGGACGGCGGCTTCCGCGGCTGCGGCGCGGACATCGGCCACCGCCTGGGCCTCGGCGAGCGCGATCTTGCTCTCCGCGGTCTTGGTGCGGCGGGCGACGAAGTCTTCCATCTTCGCCTTGGCCTCGGTCGCGATGCGCTCGGCTTCGGACTTGGCGTTGGCGATGATGTCCGCAGCCTCGCGCTCGGCCGTGGCACTGCGCGCCTTGTAGTCGGCGAGCACCTTGGCCGCTTCCTGCTTGAGGCGCGTCGCGTCGTCGAGCTCGGCCTTGATGCGGTCGGCGCGGTGGTCGAGCGCAGTCGTCACCTTCTTGAAGACCCCGAGATAGCCGAACAGGACCATCAGGATCACGAAGGCGATGGCGACCCAGGTTTCAGGATCGAAGAACATATCGACTAACCCTTCAAGGACGCGTCAACGGCAGTGCTGACCGAGGCTGCGTCCGGAACGATACCGGTGAGCTGCTGCACGATCTGGCCTGCCGCATCGGCCGCGATGCCGCGGACGTTGCTCATGGCCGTCTTGCGGGTCGAGGCGATGGTCTTTTCCGCCTCGGCGAGCTTGACCGCCAGTTGCTCTTCAAGCGCCTTGCGCTCGGCTTCCGCCTGCGCATTCGCCTTGTCGCGGGATTCGTTGCCGATCGCCTGCGCGCGCGAACGTGCCGAAGCAAGCTCACCCTCATAGGCCTTCAGCGCCGCGTCGGACTGGTCCTTCAGCTTCTGCGCTTCGGCGAGGTCACCCTCGATCTTGTTTTGACGTGCCTCGATCGCACCGCCGACGCGCGGCAGAGCGAGCTTGGACACGATCACGTAAAGCGCGACGAAGAAGATCGCGAGCGACACCAGCTGTGAAGCGTAGTTGCTGCTCTCGAACGGCGGAAAACCGCCACCGTGACCGCCTTCGGACTCGGTGTGGGCGCCCGCCGCCGGACTTTTCGCCCCGCCATGACTCTCAGCCATGGATTACTCCTGTTGCCGTCATGCGCGCCGCTTCGGTCGAAGCGGCGCGAAACATCGTCCTCAGAGCGGAACGAACAGCAGCAGCAGCGCGATCAGCAGCGAGAAAATGCCAAGCGCTTCGGTCACGGCGAAGCCGAAGATCAGGTTGCCGAACTGGCCCTGAGCGGCCGACGGATTGCGAACGGCTGCGGCAAGGTAGTTGCCGAAGATCACGCCCACGCCGACGCCCGCGCCGCCCATGCCGATGCATGCGATGCCCGCGCCGATAAGTTTTGCTGCTGCCGGATCCATTTTAGACTCCTTGGAAGAAAGATTGGGTTGTGGGTGGAAATTCCCCGGACCGCTCAGTGTCCCGGATGAATGGCGTCGTTCAGGTAGATGCAGGTCAGGATCGCAAACACATAGGCCTGCAGGAACGCGACCAGAATCTCGAGAGCGTACAGCGCGACCGTGAGCGCCAGCGGCAGCACGCCGCCGACCCAGCCGAGCGCGCCGAGCGAGAAGCCGAGCATGGCGACGAAGCCCGCGAAAACCTTGAGCGCGATGTGGCCGGCCAGCATGTTGGCGAACAGACGGACGCTGTGGGAGACCGGCCGCAGGAAGAACGACAGGATCTCGATGAACATCACCAGCGGCAGGATGTAGCCGGGGACGCCGTGAGGCACGAAGATCGAGAAGAATTTCAGGCCGTTCTTGGCGACGCCGTAGATCAGCACGGTGAAGAAGACCAAAAGCGCGAGCGCGGCGGTCACGATCAGATGGCTCGAGATCGTGAAGGTATAGGGGATGATGCCGACCAGGTTCGAGACGCAGATGAACATGAACAGCGAGAAGATCAGCGGGAAGAACTTCATGCCTTCCGCGCCGGCCGTCGAACGGATGGTCGAGGCGACGAATTCGTAGGAGATCTCGGCGACCGACTGGAGGCGCCCGGGAACCAGCTGCGTGCCACTGGCAAGCATCAGGAACGAGATGATCGCCACCGCCACCAGCATGTAGAGCGACGAATTGGTGAAGGCGATCGTGTGATTGCCGATATGGCCGATCGTGAAGAGAGGCTCGATGTTGAACTGGTGGATCGGATCGATTTTCATCAGCGCGGCATCTCTTGGTCTGCCGGGCAATGCCGGCGGGTCTCGGTCTGCCGGCCGGGCCGGCCCGTACCGGCATGGCCGGCACGATCATTCCTCTGTTGGTGCGGATCGCTTAA
Organism: Bradyrhizobium sp. 482_C4_N1_8; assembly: GCF_052075965.1. Classification (NCBI taxonomy): domain Bacteria; kingdom Pseudomonadati; phylum Pseudomonadota; class Alphaproteobacteria; order Hyphomicrobiales; family Nitrobacteraceae; genus Bradyrhizobium; species Bradyrhizobium sp. 482_C4_N1_8. The sequence goes on from NZ_CP197231.1 coordinate 925,564, forward strand.
GAATCACCGCGCCTGTTTTGACCCGCGCCTGCCGTTCTCACCACATTCACCACGCCGGCCACGAAGCCCAGCAGCAGGAACACGATAAATCCGAAAGGCGACGTCGACAGCAAGCGGTCGAAACCCCAGCCAATCCCCGCTCCGACAACGACCCCGGCGACCAACTCGGAGGATAACCGGAAACCAAGCGCCATCGCCGAAGCTCTGGCCGCTCTGTCTTCACCGTCACCTGCGGGTTGCTCGGTCTTGATTCGTCGGTCCCGGAATTCGGACAACCGCTGATCAAGATTTCCGAGCCGTTCGGAAAGCGCAGCTTCCTCGGACGATCTATCGCGATCCCCATTCTCGCCGTGTCCCGTGCCCTGTGTCATGCAACGAAGACCCGAAACGCCGCGGCTGAATGGAAATTACGCCCACCACCCTCAAAAGCCGCGCGGACCATACTGATGGCCCATAATCAAGTCAAGCCAAGTCACGATTGCGTCGCGTTCTATTATGTATCTGATTTACTTGATGATATTGGCACGCACGGCAACGCTGCACACAGCGTGACGCCGCACCGCAGCAGCTCTCTTCATGATCGGCGAATGCGACCACCATTTCGTCCTGCCGGCGGGATCAAAGGGATTGCCGCGATCGTTGATATCGGTGGCGCGTTTTGGGCGGCAGATCGCCTCGCCGGGGTGTAGAATTGAAGAGAAGCCACAGAAGCGCCATGGCGGAGAGCGCGATGAGACCAGCAAATTCATCCACAGCATCATGGCTTGCAGCGGCGGTATTCGCCGCGATGATGACCATCGGCGGCGGCCTCGTTGCCGCACAGTCCGCGCCCGACAGCGAAAACGGCCGCTACAGCATGACGCCCATCCCCGAAGGAGTGCTGCGGCTCGACACCCGCACCGGCACGGTATCGACCTGCACCAAGAACGGCGCGGGCTGGGCCTGTTACGCGGTGCCCGACGAACGCACCGCGCTCGACGCCGAGATCGGCCGGCTCCAGGCCGAAGTCGAGAAGCTGAAGGGGCAGATCGCGGCGGGGCCGACCGTGTCGGGCAAGATCGACGAGGCGATGCCGAAATCCGATCCGCTCAAGAAGGACCCGAAGGTCGCCGAGGGGGACCGCAAGATCGAGATTCCGCTGCCCAGCGACCAGGATGTCGATCGGGTGATGTCGTTCCTGGAAAAGGCCTGGCGCCGGCTGATCGACATGGCCAACCGCGTGCAGAAGGACGTCTCGGGGAAGATCTAGCGCATGACGAGATGCCGTAGGGTGGGCAAAGGTGCGAAGCGCCGTGCCCACCACCTTGACCTCGTTGCGTCGATTGGTGGGCACGCTTCGCTTTGCCCACCCTACGGTGGCATTCCGAGTTGAGAGATCTTTCATGACATCAGGCAAATCCGTCACGCGCTCGGCGCCATCGTCGGTGCAAGTCACCACCGTCGCATCGTCACTGCTGACCGTGCAGACGCCCGGCCGCGGCTTCACCGATCTCACCAGCGAAGCCGCGAAGTTCATCAATGAGGTTCAGGCGCGCGATGGCGCGCTGACGCTGTTCATCCGGCACACCTCGGCGTCGCTGACGATCCAGGAGAACGCCGATCCGTCCGTGCTCGTCGATCTCACCACGGCACTGTCGCGGCTCGCGCCTGAGAACGCCGGCTGGACCCACTACACCGAGGGACCGGACGACATGCCGGCGCACGTCAAGACCATGCTGACGCAGACCTCGCTTCAGGTCCCGGTCCTGAACGGCAAAGTCGCGCTCGGCACCTGGCAGGCGATCTACCTGATCGAGCATCGCAAGCGCCCGCACCGGCGCGAGGTCGTGCTGCAATTCATCGGTAGCAATCAGTAGGCCCCAAAACAAAACCGGCCGCGGAGACCGCGGCCGGTTCGTATTGTCGGTCGCTGCTGTCGATCAGGTCGCCTTGATGTCGACGTCCTTGGTCTCGGGCAGGAAGAAGAAGCCGATCACGACGGTAATCGATGCGAAGATGACCGGATACCAGAGACCCGCATAGATATCGCCGGTCGAGGCCACGATCGCGAACGCGGTCGCTGGCAGCAGGCCGCCGAACCAGCCGTTACCAATATGGTAGGGCAGCGACATCGAGGTGTAGCGAATGCGGGTCGGGAACAGTTCGACCAGCATCGCGGCGATCGGGCCGTACACCATGGTGACGAAGATCACCAGGATGAACAGCAGCCCGACGGTCGCGGCCACCTGCGGACGGAAGATGTCGAACGGATGCGACATCTTCACGATGCCCGCATCGCCCGGCTTCGGATAGCCGGCTGCCTGCACTGCGGCGAGCAGCGCGGGATTGCCGTCCTTGGCGTTGGCGTAGGCGATGTCCTTGCCGTTGACCACCACCTTCACGCCGGAGCCGGCCGGGCCGGAAGAGGTCGAGTACTTGACCGACGCGCCCGACAGGTAGGCGCGTGCGGTGTCGCAGGGCGCGCTGAAGACGCGGGTGCCGACCGGGTTGAACAGGTCGCCGCAACCCGCGGGATCCGCCACCACGTCGACCTTGACCGACTCGATCGCCTTTTCCAGCGCCGGGTTGGCGTTGGTGGTGATCATCTTGAAGATCGGGAAGAAGGTCAGCGCCGCGATCAGACAGCCGCCGAGGATAATCGGCTTGCGGCCGATCTTGTCGGAGAGCACGCCGAACACGATGAAGAAGCCGGTGCCGAGCAGCAGCGACCAGGCGATCAGCAGGTTGGCGGTATAGCCGTCGACCTTCAGGATCGATTGCAGGAAGAACAGCGCGTAGAACTGGCCGGTGTACCAGACCACGCCCTGGCCCATCACGCCGCCGAGCAGCGCGAGCAGAACGAGCTTGCCGTTCTGCCAGTTGCCGAAGGCTTCCGTCAGCGGCGCCTTCGAGCTCTTCCCCTCGTCCTTCATCTTCTGGAAGATCGGGGATTCGCTGAGGCGGAGCCGGATCCAGACCGAGATGCCGAGCAGCAGCACCGAGACCAGGAACGGGATGCGCCAGCCCCAGGCCGCGAAATCGGCTTCGCCGATCGCGCTGCGGGTGAACAGGATCACCAGCAGGGACAGGAACAGGCCGAGCGTGGCCGTCGTCTGAATGAACGAGGTGTAATAGCCGCGCTTGCCGTTCGGCGCGTGCTCCGCGACATAGGTCGCCGCACCGCCATATTCACCGCCGAGCGCCAGGCCCTGGGCGAGGCGCAGCGCGATCAGGATGATCGGGGCCGCGATGCCGATGGTCGCCGCATTGGGCAGCAGGCCGACGATGAAGGTCGACAGACCCATGATCAGGATGGTGACGAGGAAGGTGTATTTGCGGCCGACGATGTCGCCGACGCGCCCGAACACGATGGCGCCGAACGGACGGACGAGGAAGCCCGCGGCGAAGGCCAGCAGCGCGAAGATGTCGCGGGTTGCCGGCGGATAGGCCGAGAAGAACTGCGCGCCGATGATGCCGGCCAGCGAACCGTAGAGGTAGAAGTCGTACCACTCGAAGACGGTACCGAGCGAGGAGGCGAGAATGACGAACCGTTCGTCCTTCGTCATTCCTCCCGCGCCCGCTTGAGACACAGCCATTGTCGACATGTTGAGTCGCTCCCCGAAATGCGTTTCCTCGCGCCCCGGATACCCGGTCATGCCGGATCAACCCAGGTCTTGGCTCCAAGGTAACATCGGCGTGAAACCCGCCCCAATACGACTTTCGGCCTTGCGCACTGACGCGCACCTGACGCCGCGGACCTTTCAATCCGGCACGATCGTGCTCGACCATGGGTTAACCCCGTTCCCGCAAAGGGATAATGCCCACTTGCATGCCACGGCCGGTCGGGAAAGAATTGACCAAGGCCCCGGGCCGGCCTACTGGCCCGGTGTGAATGCCAGCAAGAGAACGATGAGCGCTCCTTCGACCCATCTTGTCATTGCCGATGACCATCCCCTGTTCCGCGACGCGTTGCGGCAAGCGGTGGCGGGCGTCCTGACCTCGGCCAGGATCGACGAGGCGGGATCGTTCGAGGATCTCACCAAGCTGCTGGAACAGACATCCGACGTCGATCTGGTCCTGCTCGACCTCTCGATGCCCGGGATCTCCGGCTTTTCCGGGCTGATCTATCTGCGCGCGCAGTACCCGGCCATCCCGGTGGTGATCGTCTCGGCCTCCGACGACAGCGCCACGATTCGCCGCTCGCTCGATTTCGGCGCCTCCGGCTTCATCCCGAAGCGATTCGGCGTCGAGACCTTGCGCGACGCGATCCTCAAGGTGATGGAGGGGGACGTCTGGGTTCCCACCGACACCGATCTATCGGCCGCCGCCGATCCCGACATGACGCGCCTGCGCGACCGCCTGGTGACGCTGACGCCGCAACAGGTCCGGGTCTTGATGATGCTGTCGGAAGGGCTGCTCAACAAGCAGATCGCCTACGAGCTCGGCGTCTCCGAAGCCACCATCAAGGCGCATGTCTCGGCGATCCTGCAAAAGCTCGGCGTCGAGAGCCGCACCCAGGCGGTAATTGCCGCGGCGAAGATCGCCGGCGGGCAGTGGAAGCAGGGCACCCCGACGGGATCGTAAACCGCGATCGGGTCAGTCGCCTTTTTCGCGCGTCGGCTTGGGCAGGATATCCGGCTGTACCGATTCCAAAATGCTCTTGACGTCGCCGTGCCTTGCAAGGGCGTCGAAGACGTCGGGTACGTCGGTCGACACCGAAAACGACTTGGCCAAGCGAAACACCTTGCCGAGCTTGATCGCATTGGCCGGCAGATCGAGGCTAGCGCTCATGTCAGTGACGATTTCCCTTGCCTTCTCCGGCAGGTCGCTCGCGGCAACGTCATCGTTCAGGAACACCTGAACTGACGAAGGCTGGCCGGGCTTGGTGGCTTGGCGCAATCGATTGACGACAGCCTTACCTTCCCATTCGGGCGAAGGCTTTGTCTTGTCGGTCATGGCCGGCTCCTGTGCGGGAATCCCTGGCGGCCTGGCCAATATAGCGCTTATTGCGGCCGGCTTTTAGCTGGCCGCAACAAGAATTGCCGTGGAGTCAGGCGGGACGGCGCTTCGAAGGGCTCTTCTTGCGCGCGGGGCGCCGCGATGCGGCAACCTTCGGCCGGCGTGCCATCTTCTTGGCGACGCTGCGCGGTGGATGCGACGACGAGCGCCCCCTCGCAGAGCGCTTTTTCGCGGGCGTGCGCCGCCGGGGCGCGACGCTCACCTGCGCGGCGGGGAGCTGCGACCCGGTCAGGAGCTCGTAGGCCCTGACGGCATCGGGCACCCCATGGTTCGCGCGGGCCTCTTCCATCGCCTCGGGGCGCGCGCAGGATCCGATGATGGCGGCTTCGAGCTGGTCCGCCGTTGCAGTCGGCCTCGCTTGCAGCAGAAGGGCTGCAAGACCCGCGACGTGGGGCGTCGCCATCGACGTCCCATTCATGGTCTCGTACTTTTTGCCGGGAACGCAGGACGTGATCGCGACCCCCGGTGCGACGATCGCCGGGCACAATGGGCTGATCGCGCGATTGAAGCTCTGGCTGCTGGAGAAATCAGGCACGACGTCGTGCACGTCGATCGCGCCGATCGACAACACGTTCGCGTAATTGCCCGGCGAGCGGCTGGTCCGGGGGCCCTCATTGCCGGACGCAATGACCGGCAGAACGTTGGCGGCGCGCAAGGCATCGATCACACTCTGGAATGCCGGCGTGAAGCCGCGTAGTCCGAGCGACATGCTCAGGACTCGGGCGCCTTCGCCGATCACCCAGTCCATGCCGGCCAGGATGCGTTCGATCACCTGCCCGCGCTCGATCACCATCGCGCTCGCGAGCTGGGCATCCGGTGCGACGCCGAAGCGACCCTTGCTGACCGGCCGGCCGACGATCGTGCCCGCGGTGTGAGTGCCGTGTACGCCGCTGTCGCGGGCCGGTGCGTTCGGAACCTGATCTCCCGCCAGGTCGAACTCGGCAAACTTCTTGATGGCTCCGGCCAATGCCGGATGCTTGCCGTCGACGCCGGTATCGAGGTGACCAACCACCACGCCTTGGCCGGTGAAACCCGCCTGCCAAAGGCGTTCCACGTTCAAGCGCTTGATGCCCCAGGTCGGACCGACCCCGGTCTTGATTGGACGGGCTTCGACCGGTTTGATCAGGCTGATCTCCGGAGCCTTGTCGACCTTGCCCACTTGCGGATCAGCCTGGAGCGAAACGAGGCCGCTGGCATCCACGCTGCCGACTGCGAGTCCAAGGTTGGGGTAGATGCGCACGCGGCGCTCGGCCAGGCTCTCCGCTCCTCTGATTTGGCGGCCGGCGGAGCGCGTTGCCGCCGCCACGAGACTCTGTGTCTGGGCAGTGTCCGGCGCGATGAAATGATCCTGCATCGCGATCTCGGACGTGGCGGCGGCCGACGCCCTGTCCTTCATTGTGACAATCACTTTGACATAGCCAATCGCGGCCAGTGTATCCTCGAGGCTGGACCCTGCCATTGTCGTGGCTCCGGATGATTGAAATGGACGTGCTAAAGGCAATCAACTGAATAGGTTCAACATGCGATAAAATGCTCGCAGTGGTTGATGCTAGTTCATTTCCCGGGAGTTGCAACGAGAGAGGATGTCGCAGGGACACGCGGCGCGACCCTCGAACATTGAGATACCGTTTCGGCCGGCGCCTGGCCGCCGGTGCGCTTCCTAGAGAGTCTCCAACAACTTGCTGGCGATCCCGATATCCGAGGTCCGTGACCCGTCGGAGAAACCTCCGAGCGCCGATCGAAGCAACCTCTTCGCGTCCGCGCGCTGGCCGCGCCCGGCGATCAATTTCGCGAGATCGATCGCCGCTCGCAACTCCCAGGCTTTCGCATCGGTGCGGCGGCTCAGGTCAAGCGATTGCCTGAAGTGGTTCTCAGCCTCATCGGTGGCCGGCTCCGGCAGTGTCAGCGACACATTACCCTTCATGCGCAACAGCTCGGGCATGTAGAGATGATCGCCGCCTTGCTCGACGAGGCCGATCGCGTCGTCGATCAGGCGCGCACTCCGCTCGATCTGCCCGAGCGCCAACAAGCCATGCACGAGCGCGATGTTGAACGTCGTGGTGAGCAGCTCGTAGCCGGCGTCGTGGAGCTCGCGCAGACAGGCCCGTATCGTCTCGACGCCGCCAGCGGCGTCGCCGCGCCGGATCGCCAGCTCGCCTTTGACGCCGCGGCCGACCGCGAGATAAGGGCCCATCGAGCGCGTTTCGGCATGTGCGATGAAGCGGTCGAGGTTCTCTTCCGCGCCGTCGAGATCCCCGCTCCAGAGATCGATCGAGACCGCCCAGATCAGTGCGATGCAGAGCGTGATCGGATGGTCCATCTGCGCGGCCTCGGTGACCGTCTGCTGCGCCAGTTGCCGCGCATCCGCCGGCCGGCCCTGCAACCAAAGCTCGCGCGCGAGCGAGATGCCGGCCCGGTTGCGGTGATCGAAGCCGTGGACAGTGCTGATCCGCTCCGTACCCGGCCCGTGCCAGGCGGCCTCCAGCATGCTCAGGGCGTCGCGATGCTCGCCGGCCAGATGCAAGGAGACACCCAGCAGCGAATGGGCGAGGGCGATGGAGGCGGCGTCGCCGAGCGTCTCGGCGACCGTGAGGCTCTGCTGCGCATAACCGAGCGCGGCGTCGAACTGTCCCATCCGCTCGTGGAAGATGTGCATGCGGCCGAGCAGCTGGAGCTGGTTCGCCGCGTCGCCGCGAGCCTCGGCGATCGCCAGGCTCCTGCTCAGGGCGCCACGCGCAGCTTCGCTGCCGCCACGCGTGAACATCAAGGTCAATCCGAGGGCGGCCTGGATGTGCATTTCCTCAGCGCTGCCGCGCGAGGACGGATCGATCGCAAGCAGCGCCCGTTCCGACCAGCGCCGGCATTCGATCAGCAGCGACATCGCGAGAAAGATCGGAGCCGCCGCGGCGGCGAGCGCAATGCCGATGCCGACATCGCCGTCCGTGCCGAAGCACCAGTCCAGCGCGGCGCGCACGTTGTGAAGCGCGGAGAAATGGATCGCGCGTTCGTCGGCGCTCGGCACCGTCGCCCATGTCGTGCCGGCCTGCTCCAGCCATCGCCGGTAGTGGGTTGCGTGGCGGGCGGCAAGCGCGGTCTCGTTCGGCTCGATCTCGAGCAGATAGGCGCGCGTCGTGTCGAGCAGACGGTAGCGCATCATGGCGCCGACCGGTCGCGGCGCGACCATCGACTTGGCGACCAGGCTGTCGATGGCATCGAACAGGCGCGAGCGGTCGACGCGCTCGTCCGGCACGATTTCGAGCGCGGCGTCGATGGTGAAGTGACCGGCGAAGACGGCAAGCCGGCGCAGCACGAGGCGCTCGGTGTCGGACAGGAGCCCGTAGCTCCAGTCCAGCGTCGCTTGCAACGTCTTCTGCCGCGGCGGCGCGGTGCGCTGGCCCTGCCAGAGCAGATTGAGGCGTTCGTCGAGCAGTGCGGCCGTCTGCTCCAGTCCGTAGGCCTCGATCCGGCCGGCGGCGAGCTCGATCGCCAGCGCCATGCCGTCGAGCTTGCGGCAGATCCCTGCGACGATCGCGGCATTGACGTCATCGAGCGCGATCTGCGCGCCGCCGGCCATGGCACGTTCGAGGAAGAGCTGAAGCGCGGGATAGGTCTGCGCGGCAGCCGCGGTCAGCCCGGGATTGTCAGGCGGAACGGCGAGCGGCGCCAACCGGTAGACCTGCTCGCCCTCGACACGCAGGGCCTCGCGGCTCGTGGCGAGGATATGGACATGGGGTGCGGCGTGAAAGATTTCGGCTGCCAGCGGCGCCGCGGCGGCGATGACATGCTCGCAATTATCCAGGATCAGCAGCATCCGCTTGTCGCCGAGATGCGCGAGCAGTGCCGGCAGCGGATCGTCGGTCTGCGCCGGCAAGCCCAGCATCAGCAGGATCGAGGTGATCACGAGATCGGGATCGCTGAGCGCGGCGAGGTCGACGAAATGCGCGGCATCGGAGAAAGTCTCGAGCAGGTCGTGCGCGATCGCCACCGCAACGGCGGTCTTGCCGACGCCGCCCGGGCCGACGATCGTGACGAAGTGCGAGCCGATGAGCTTGTCGGAGACGGCGGCGACCGCATCGTCGCGCCCGACCATCCGTTGCAGCCGGTTCGGCAGCTTGACGGGCGGTAATTCCGTTCGCTGCGCGGGACGCCGCTCTGCCGCGATTTCCGCCTTGGAGATCGGCGCCACGAAGCAATAGCCGCGGCCAGAGAGCGTGGTGATGTAGCGGGCGCCGTCCTTGCCGTCGCCGAGCGCCTTGCGCAGGGCTGCGACGTGAAAGCGCAGATTGGCTTCCTCGACGGTCAGGCCGGGCCACACCAGCGCCATCAGGTCCCATTTGCTGACGACCTCGTTCGGCCGCGACATCAGCGCGATCAGCGTGTCGAAGGCCTTCGCGCCGAGCGGCAGCGCGACGCCGTCGCGCATCACGAGCCTTTCATGCGATGTCACGGTGAATGGCCCGAACGATTGGGTTCCCGTTGCGGTGCCGGCCGGCTCGGTCATGGCGAAATGTTGTCCTTTCAAACGGACCGGATAGCCAGATGATCGCAATCGGGCAAGGCCGCACCTGCATCGGCATCAGACCGCTGATGCAGGCCTCGTGGCGGGGCTGCGCGCCGGGGCCTCACAACTTCTCACAAGTCCAAACGGGTGTCCTGCCGCGGCCGCTGCTAGTCAGTTTCCCGACGGCAAGGAGACCTTCATGACGCAGGCGGCAAAACTGCTCTACACGGCCAGCACCCACACCAGCGGCGGACGACACGACGGCATATCGCGCAGTTCCGACGGCCGCCTCGACGTCAAGCTGTCGCCGCCGGGCGGCACTGGCATCGGCACCAATCCCGAGCAATTGTTCGCGGCCGGCTGGTCGGCCTGCTTCGAAGGCGCGATGGAGATCGCGGCGCGCAAGCGCAAGATCGAGCTTCCCCGGAAATGCGCGATCGATGCGGAGATCGATCTCGTGCTCGACGAGGGCGCCTATTCGCTCAGCGCACGCCTCAACGTCAGCCTGCCGGGCCTCGATCGCGAGATCGCGCGCGGCATCGTCGATGAGGCGCACCAGACCTGCCCCTATTCCAAGGCCGTCCGCGGCAATATCGACGTCACGGTCGCGCTGATCTGACGGACATCACCAACCATCCACAAGGTAGCACCACCATGAAACAGATCATCGACCAGCACCGCCGCAAATTTTTCGGCGTCGCCGCGGGAACCGTCGCCGTCGGTTTCGGCGTGATCGACCTCGCCCGTGCCGAAACGGACGCGCCGAAGTCGTCCGCATCGAATGCGTCGTTCGGTCCGATCAAGCAGATCGACGCCGGCGTCCTCAATGTCGGCTATGCGGAAGCAGGTCCCTCGAACGGCCCCGTGGCGATCCTGCTGCACGGCTGGCCTTACGACATTCACGCGTTCGTCGATGTCGCGCCGATCCTGGCAAAGGCCGGCTATCGCGTGATCATCCCTTACTTGCGCGGTTATGGCACCACGCACTTCCTCTCCAGCGAGACGCTGCGCAACGGCGAGCCCGCCGCCATGGCCGTCGACATCATCGCGCTGATGGACAAGCTCGACATCAAGAAGGCTGTTATCGCCGGCTTCGACTGGGGCGCGCGCACCGCCGATATCATCGCTGCGTTGTGGCCGGATCGCTGCCGCGCGCTGGTGTCGGTCAGCGGCTATCTGATCTCCAGCCAGGCCGCGGGCAACGCGCCGCTGCCGCCGTCGGCCGAGCTGCAATGGTGGTACCAGTTCTATTTCGCGACCGAGCGCGGCCGCGCCGGATACGAGAAGTACACGCATGATTTCGCAAAACTGATCTGGAAGCTCGCCTCGCCGCAATGGAAGTTCGATGACACGACCTTTAACCGGAGCGCGGCGGCGCTGGACAACAAGGATCATGTCGCCATCACGATCCACAATTACCGCTGGCGGCTCGGGCTCGCCCAGGGCGAAGCCAAATACGAGGAGCTCGAGAAGAAGCTCGCCGCAGCTCCGGTGATCAGCGTCCCGACGATCACGATGGAGGGCGACGCCAACGGTGCGCCGCATCCCGACCCCAGCGCCTATGCCAAGAGGTTCTCAGGCCGGTACGACTTCCGCCTGATCACCGGCGGCATCGGCCACAATCTGCCGCAGGAAGCGCCGCAAGCCTTCGCCAAGGCCGTCATCGACGCCGACGGCGCCTGAGCGTTCATTCGATGCCTCGGTCCAGCGCGGCTGGACCGAGGCTATGCCGCGATCCCAGCATGAAGGAACGTCATGACGTCCATCAAACCCGACAAGAAAAAGCGCTCTTATGCGACGGCTATCACGCTTGCCGCGCTCCTTCTCGTCGTTCTCCTGACTTGCGTGCCCTATCTGGTCTCGATTGCCCTTGCCGAGGGGCCGACACAAGGCAACACGGCAGACGCTTCCCCGATCTTCGGCGTCACGATTCCTGCGGGTTACAAGCAGTGGGAGCTGATTGCGCCGGCCGAAGAGGCGGCACCGCTCGACGAGCTTCGCGCCGTTGTCGGCAACCAGACCGCGATCGATGCTTATCAGGCCGGAAAACTTCCGTTCCCGGATGGCACCATTCTGGTCAAGCGCGCCTGGAAACGGAAACAGTCGCCGGAATTCGCATCCGCAACGATCCCCGGCGCGGCCACCACGGTGCAGGTGATGGTCAAGGATTCCAGGAAATATGCGTCCACCGGCGGTTGGGGCTTTGGCCGTTTCATCAATGGCAAGCCGGTCGACGAGGCACAGCACCGCACCTGCTTCGGCTGTCACGACGCCCGCGCCAAGAGCCACGATTACGTTTTCACCCGGCTTGCGCCTTGAGCGGTCAGGAGCCCACCGTGTCAAAGATCTGGTTCATCAGCGGCAGCTCGCGCGGGCTCGGACGCGCCATCACGGAAGCCGCGCTTGCGGCGGGCGACCGGGTGGTTGCCACTGCCAGGAATCTCGGTCCGCTCGAACCGCTGCGGGAACGCTTTGAGGAAAGACTGCGGCTCGCAACGCTCGACGTGACTGACGAGGCGGCCGCGCAAGGGGCCATCGGCCTCGCCGTGGAGGCGTTCGGCGGCGTCGATGTGGTCGTGAACAATGCCGGCTATGGCGATCTCGGATCGGTCGAGGACACGAGCCTGGCCTCGTTCCGTCAGCAGATCGAGGTCAATCTGCTCGGCACCATCATCGTCACCAAGGCGGCGATTCCCGTGCTGCGCCGGCAGCGCCGCGGGCATATCGTGCAATTCTCATCCGTCGGCGGACGGATCGGAGCTCCCGCACGCGCGGCCTATTCGGCCGCGAAATGGGGCATCGAGGGCTTTTCGGAATCGCTGGCGCGCGAGATGGCGTTGATCGGCGTGCACGTGACGATCGTCGAACCCGGCGGCTTCCGTACGGGCTTTGCGCAGTCAGCGCATGCGACCGGCGAAGGGCGTGCGGAGTACGATGCCGTCGTTGGCGCGGCCGTCAGGATGCAGCGCGATTATGATGGCCGCCAGCCGGGCGATCCGGCGAAAGCCGCCGCCGCCGTGCTGGAGCTGGTCGACATGGACAGCCCACCGCTGCGGATCGCGCTCGGCAGCGACGCCGTGAACGCCATCGCTGCGACGGACCGGCAACGGCTCGACGAGCTCGAGAGGTGGCGCGCGCTCAGCGTCTCGACCGACTACTGACCGCGTCTTACTCCGCCGCCACCATCTGCTGCGTGCGCCACTGTCCCAGCAGGGCGCGGAGCGAGGCCGGCTTCACCGGCTTGTTGAGCACCGCGACATTTTCCTCGCGCGCGGCGACCTGCACTGCGGGGCTGCGGTCGGCGGTGATCAGGATCGCAGGGATGCCGTCGCCGAAGCGGCGGCGGATGTCGCGGATGGCGGCAATGCCGTTGCCGCGGTCGAGGTGATAATCGACCAGCAGGCCGGTGACGCGGCGTCCCGCGCCTTCGATCGCGGCGATCGCGCCCTCGGGGTCGGCGACCGCGATGACCTCGGCGTCCCAGGCCTTGAGCAGCGTGCGCATGCCGTCGAGGATCGCTGCGTCGTTCTCGATGCAGACGATGAGGGCGCCCGAGATCGGCCTCCGCGCCAGCGGCGTCGCGCTGGTGACGGCAGCGGTGTGGGTGATCGCCTTGGCTGTCGGCACCGTCACGGAGAAGACCGAGCCGCCGCTCTTGTTGCCGTCGATGGCGATGCCGTGCTTGAGCACGCGTGCAAGACGCTCGACGATCGAGAGGCCGAGTCCAAGGCCGCGGGCGATCCGCGCGCCCTGTTCGAGGCGGTGGAATTCCTTGAAGATCTCGCCGCGCTTGACCGGCGGGATGCCGACGCCGGTGTCGTAGACGCAGATTTTCAGCGAAGGGCCCTGGCGGCGGCAGCCGACCAGCACGCGTCCGCGCGGGGTGTATTTGATCGCGTTGGAGATCAGGTTCTGGAGCAGGCGCCGCAGCAACAGCCGATCGGACTCGACCGGCAGCGAGCAGGGCACGAAGGCGAGCTCGAGGTTCTTGGCGCGTGCGATCGGCGCAAACTCGATCTCCAGCGAGCGCATCAAATCGGCCATCTTGAAGCTCGAGATCGAGGTCGTCATCGCGCCGGCGTCCAGCCGCGATATGTCGAGCAGTGCGCCGAGGATCTCCTCGATCGCCTGGAGCGATTCGTCGATGTTCTCGACCAGCCGCGTCTCCTCGCCGTTGTGCTGGCGCTCGACCAGGCTGGTGACATAGAGCCGCGCCGCGTTCAGCGGCTGGAGGATGTCGTGGCTGGCTGCCGCCAGGAAGCGCGTCTTGGAGATGCTGGCGTCCTCGGCCGCGCTCTTGGCCAGCGCCAGCTCGGAATTCAGCCGGGTCAGCTCCTCGGTGCGGTCGCGCACCCGCTTTTCGAGCGTCGCGTTGGCGCGCTCCAGCGCTTCGGCGGCCTCGAACGTGGGGGTGACATCGGTGAAGGTGATGACGAAGCCGCCGCCGGGCATGCGGTTGGTCAAGATCTCGATCACCATGTGGCGGTCGGGCAGGCGCTCGAGATAAGGCTCGCTGTCGGTGGTGTAAGCCGCGAGCCGCCGCTCCAGCATGGCTTCGCGCTCGACCGGATTGTCCGGCTCGCTCACACCCATGAATTCCAGGATTTCACGCAATGGCGTGCCGAACTGGATGAAATGCGGCGGCACGTTCAGGAGATCGCCGAACTGCCGGTTGGAGCAGATCAGCTGCAGATCGGCGTCGAACACGGCGATGCCCTGGCGGACATGGTTGAGCGCGGTCTGGAGGATCTCGCGATTGAAATGCAGCGCCGCGTGGGAATCGTCGAGCAGTTTCAGCGCCGCTTTCGCCGAGACCGTCCGCTTGCGCAGCAGCAGCGACATCACGAGCCGCGAGGAGGCCGCGCCGATCGAAGAGGCGATCAGGTGCTCGGCGTGCTGCAGCAGCTCGAAATCGGCGGGCGCACCGGATTCCAGGCGCGCATTGCGCCGCACCGAAAATGCCTCGAAGGAGTGCCGGGCGCGGTCGGGCCCGAGATATTGCGCGACCGTGGTCTGGATGTCCTGCACCGTGACGGTGGTGCGCCAGCGGCGGAAGTTCGGGGAGATCGGCGCGAGCGTGTTGGGTACGAACAGATCGGCTTGCACCAGCTCGATCGAGGACGGCCGCCGCGCCAGCGACAGCAGCACATAGGTCAGGATGTTGAGCGACAGCGACCAGATTACGCCGTGCATCAGCGGCGGCAGGTCGGCGCCGAACAGCGCCTGCGGCCGCAGTGCCTCGATGCCGAACGGGCCGTGCTGGAGCAGCAGGATGCCCGCCGTCGAGGAATCCATGAAGCTCGGGATGAACAGGGTGTAGAGCCACACCGCGAAGCCGACCAGCATGCCGCCGATGGCGCCGCGCGCGGTGGCGCGCCGCCACAACAGCCCGCCGAAGAAGCTCGGCGCGAGCTGGGCGATGGCGGCAAAGGAGAGCAGGCCGATCGCCGCAAGCTGGGTGTTGCCGAGCGCGCGGTAGTAGAAATAGGCCATCACCATGATGGCGAAGATCGCAAGCCGGCGCGAGCGCAGCAGGAAGTCGCTGAAATCGGCGCCGCCGGTGCGCCCCTCCGGCCGCCGCTGCAGCACCAGGGGCACCACGAGGTCGTTCGAGACCATGATGGAGAGCGCGACGCATTCGACGATCACCATCGCGGTCGCCGCCGACAGCCCCCCGACGAAGACGGCGACGCTGAGAAGTCCCGCGCCGCCCTCCATCGGCAGCGCCAGCACATACATGTCCGGTTCGACCGCGCCGAACGGAAAGGTGACGAGGCCGGCGAGCGCGATCGGGATCACGAACAAATTGATGGCGACGAGATAGAACGGGAACAGCCAGCGCGCGCGGCTGACCTCGGCATCCGAGGAGTTTTCGACCACGCTGACGTGGAACTGGCGGGGCAGCAGCATGATCGCGCAGAGCGACAGCAGCGTCATGGTGAGGAAGTTGCCGATCGACGGCGAATAGTTGATGGCGCGCACCGCCTCCGGCGTCCTCATCGCGCGCTCGATCAATTCGTGTGGCGAGAACATCCAGAAGGTGACGAAGATGCCGGCGGCGAGGAAGGCGATCAGCTTGATGATGGATTCGGTTGCGACCGCCAGCATCAGGCCGTGCTGATGCTCGGTGGCGTCGGTCTGCCGCGTGCCGAACAGCACGGCGAAGGCGGCCATCGCCAGCGTCACCATCAGCGCCATGTCGCCGAGGATCGGGATGTGGGAGAACGCCTGGTCCTCGCTCAGGATCGTTTCGAGCGAGGAGGCGACCGCCTTGAGCTGGAGCGCGATGTAGGGCACCGAGCCGATGATCGCGATCAGCGCCACCGTTGCCGCCACCGCCTGGCTCTTGCCGTAGCGCGCGCCGATGAAGTCGGCGATCGAGGTGATGTTGTGCGCCTTCGCGAGCTGGATCACGCGGCGCAGGACGCCCGCGCCGAGCCCGATCATCAGGATCGGGCCGACATAGATGGCGAGGAAGTCGGTCGAGGCGCGGGTGGCGAAGCCGACCGAGCCGAAGAAGGTCCAGGAGGTGCAATAGATCGCGAGCGACAGCGGATAGATCAGCCCGGACGCGCGGCCGCGCCCGGCCGGCGAGCGGCGGTCGCCGTGGCTCGCCACCAGGAACAGGAAGCCGATATAGCCGAAGGCGGCAGCGATCACGCCCCAGTCGTGCAGCATGGCGAGCGCGCTTCTCCCTGGGCGCGAGGGCGCCCGTACTCATTTTCCCTGCAAATCTAGCGCGTTGGGCGGGCGCAAGCGACAGCGAAATGCCCTACCGGGGCGGGAATTGGGGTTGTCGTTAAGGTGCGGGCGAACGCGGATCCCGCTTACCCTCCCCTGGAGGGGGAGGGTCGATCGCGCGCAGCGCGAGCGGGGTGGGGTGATCTTTCCACACGAGCAGCGTCAGAGGTGGAGAGACTGTCACCCCACCCCGTCTCCCATTTCGCTGCGCTCAATGTGAGCCGACCCTCCCCCTCCAGGGGAGGGTGGAGAAACGCCTACTCCGCCGCCAGCGACTTTTGCTTGAGCGGCAGACCGAGGCGGTCCCACACCTGCAGGAGCGCTTCGGCGAGCTGATCGATCAAGCCGTCGTCGTGATAGGGCGAGGGCGTGATGCGCAGGCGTTCGGTGCCCTTGGCCACCGTCGGATAGTTGATCGGCTGAATGTAGATGCCGTGCTGTTCCAGCAGCAGGTCGGATGCCTGTTTGCACTTCTCGGCATCGCCGATGAACAGCGGCACGATATGGGTGTCGCTCGACATCACAGGCAGGCCGGCGGCGTTGAGGATCGCCTTGACGCGGGCGGCGCGGTCCTGGTGGCGCTCGCGCTCCCAGTTCGAGGTCTTCAGATGCTTGATCGCGGCGGTCGCGGCCGAGCAGATCGCCGGCGGCAGCGCGGTGGTGAAGATGAAGCCCGGCGCGTAGGAGCGCACGGCGTCGATGATCTGGCCGTTGGCGGCGATATAGCCGCCGAGGCAGCCGAACGCCTTGGCCAGCGTACCTTCGAGAATGTCGATGCGATGCATGACGCCGTCACGCTCGGCGATGCCGCCGCCGCGCGGGCCGTACATGCCGACGGCATGGACCTCGTCGACATAGGTCATCGCGCCATATTTCTCGGCGAGATCGCAGATCTTGGCGAGCGGGGCGACGTCGCCGTCCATCGAATAGAGGCTTTCGCAGGCGATCAGCTTCGGCCGGTTCGGACCTGCGGCCTTCAACTTCTCTTCGAGGTCGGCGAGGTCGTTGTGGCGGAACACGACGCGCTCGCAGCCGGACTGGCGGATGCCCTCGATCATCGAATTGTGGTTGAGCTCGTCCGACAGGATCAGGCAGTTCGGAATGAGCTTCGCGATGGTCGCGATGCCGGTCTGGTTCGAGACATAGCCCGAGGTGAACAGCAGCGACGCTTCCTTGCCGTGGAGATCGGCGAGCTCGGCCTCGAGCTGCACCAGCGGATGATGGGTGCCGGCGATGTTGCGGGTGCCGCCTGCGCCGGTGCCGACGCGGGTCGCGGTTTCGACCATGGCGCCGACCACCTTCGGGTGCTGGCCCATGCCGAGATAATCGTTGGAGCACCAGATCACGACGTCGCGTTTGCCCTTCGGCGAGTGCCAGAGCGCATGCGGGAACCGGCCGGCGATGCGTTCGAGATCGGCGAACACGCGGTAGCGCCGCTCGGTGTGGAGACGATCGAGGGCGGTATTGAAGAACTGGGCGTAATCCATCGGCAAAACCTAAGACGGAACTGACCAAAAAGGGCGCATCTTCTTAGAGCTTTTCCAGCTCTAGAGTCTATGCGCTATCCCACATTTGGGCATGGGGAGCATTTGGGCAAAATGCCCTATCGTGCGATTTGAAACTTGATCCCGATCAAGTTCGCGCGAGAGGCAATGTTGCTTTGCACCATTGGCGGCGGTGCGGGTCTACCCGGCCTTGGCCTTCCTGCGCGGCTCGCTCCGCGCGTCCTTGACGGCGGCCACCGGCTTTAACCAATCCGAATTGCGCAAGGCATGCGCCACACAATCATGGATGTGGGTGTGCAGCACCTTGTTCGCGCCCTTGGCGTCGCGCTTCAGCGCCAGCTCTTTCAGCTCGCGATGCTCGGAAGCCGCCATCTCGCCGCGGAACACCACGGCGATCATCTGGTAGCGCAGATAGCGGTCATAGACCGCGGCATGCGCATCGAGCAGCACCTTCGAGCCGCAGGCCGCGACGAGCGCGCGATGAAACTGGAAATCGCACTGTTTCCAGCTCTCCGCATCGGATCGCTCGCCTGACAGTAGCAACCGCTCCATCGCCGCGAGCTTGTGATGCGCCGAGACGATGTGCGCTTCCCAGTCGAGATCGCCGGCCGCGAACGACTTCTCGATCATGTGGCTCTCGAGCAGCTCGCGCAGCTCCGCGATCTCCTGGAATTCGGTCGCCGAGATCGGCGCGACCTCGAAGCCGCGCTGGCCTTCGGCGACGACAAAACCTTCCGAGCACAGCCGGTTCAGCGTCTCGCGCAGCGTCGAGATGCTGGTGCCATAGGCGCCGCTCATCCGCTCGAGCTTCAGCTTCTGCCCCGGCGTCAGCTTGCCGAAGATCAGGTCGGTGCGGATGCGGCGATAGGCGCTGTCGCCCACCGTCTCGGCGGTCGTGTCGGGAAGGGTGTCCATGCCTCATCCTAGCGCTTTGGACTTGCGTTTTGCCAAATTTCGTAACTTTATCAAGCGTTTCTTGTAACATCATATAAAATCAAAAATATAGGTTGATTTATAATTCGTCATATAAGACGTTCCCGCCCCTAAGAACGAGATCAACAGGGGAGGGGGCGATGCCCGTTCGGTTCAAAGGTCTGGCTTTGGTGGCGGCGATCGGCGCGGTCGCCTTGGGCACGATGGGGCCGGCCTCGGCGCAGGCCATTCAGGAGCGCACCATCCGCTGGGGGCACCTCAACAACACCGACCATCCCGTCAGCAAAGGCGTGCAGAAATTCGCCGAGATCGTCGCGGCCAAGAGCGGCGGCAAGCTCAGGGTGCGCGAATATCCGGCCAACCAGCTGGGGAGCGAGATGCAGCAGCAATCGGCGCTGCGCGCCGGCACCCAGGAGATGCAGTCGCCGGCGACGACGTCGCTGGTCGGCATCGTCAAGGATTACGGCCTGATCGATTTCCCCTTCATCGTCTCGACGCCGCAGCAGGCCGACGCCCTGCTCGATGGTCCGCTCGGCGCGGCGCTGCTGGCAAAGCTGCCCGAGAAGGGGCTGGTTGGTCTCGCTTATTGGGATCTCGGCTTCCGCAACGTCACCAACAGCAAGCGTGCCATCACCAAGGGCGAGGACCTCGGCGGCATCAAGATCCGTGTGATCCCGAACCCGGTCTATCTGGAGACCTTCAAGGCCTTCAACGCCAACCCGGTGCCGATGAGTTTCTCGGAGCTCTACAGCGCGCTGGAGACGGGCACCGTCGACGGCCAGGAGAACCCGTTCTCCGTGATCCTGTCGAACAAGTTCTTCGAGGTGCAGAAATATCTCAGCGTCACCAATCATACCTATTCGACCAATATCATCCTGATCAGCAAGAAATTCTGGGACGGTCTTTCGCCCGACGAGCAGAAGATTTTGCAGGACGCGGCGATCGAGGCACGCGACTACCAGCGCAAGGTCAGCCGCGAGCAGGCCGCTGCCGCGATCGACGAGCTCAAGGCCAAGGGCATGGCCGTCAACGAGATCGCACCCGCCGAGCTCGATCGCATGCGCGAGAAGACCAAGCCGATCGCGGAAAAATTCTCGGCCGACTACGACCCCGCCATCGTCAAGCTGTTCAACAGTGAACTCGACCGCGTGCACGCGCTGAAGCCGTAAGCCGACGCGCAGCAGGACGGACATGATGAAAACGATGGTCGACGCCTATTTCTGGCTGCTCCGCGCGGTGATCGCGGTGCTGCTCGCCGCCATGGTGGTGCTGGTGTTCGGCAACGTCGTGCTGCGCTACGGCTTCAATTCCGGGATTGCGATCTCGGAAGAGCTGTCGCGCTGGCTGTTCGTGTGGATGGTGTTTCTGGGTGCGATCATCGGCCTGAAGGAGCATGCCCATCTCGGCGTCGATAGCCTCGTCAAGGTGCTGTCGCCGTTCGGCCGCAAGGTCTGCTACGGCCTCAGCCACGCGCTGATGCTCTATGCCTCCGTGCTGCTGACGGAGGGCTCCTGGAAGCAGACGGTGCTGAACTGGGATACGGTGGCGCCCGCCTCGGGGCTCTCGGTCGGCCTGTTCTACGCTGCCGGGATCGTGTTCGGCGCCTCCTCCTGCGTGATCATCGTGCACGAGCTCTATCGGCTCGTGACCGGGCAGGTCGCCGATGCCGATCTGATCGCCATCAGCGAGTCCGAGGAGCTCCCGCATTCTCCTGGCGCCGCGAGCGGAAAGCAGCAGGCATGACTGTCGCCGTCTTCACCTTCTCGCTGCTCGGCGCCATGGCGATCGGGATGCCGATTGCGTTTGCGCTGATCATCTGTGGCATCGCGCTGATGACCTATCTGGCGATGTTCGATTCCCAGATCATCGCGCAGAACGTTATCAACGGCGTCGATTCCTTCCCGCTGATGGCGGTGCCGTTCTTCATCCTCGCCGGCGAAGTCATGAACACCGGCGGGCTGGCGCGCCGCATCCTCAACTTCGCGATCGCGCTGGTCGGCCATTTCCGCGGCGGGCTCGGCTATGTCGCGATCCTGACGTCATGCATTCTGGCCTCACTCTCGGGCTCGGCGGTCGCGGACGCCGCGGCGCTCGGTGCGCTCCTGGTGCCGATGATGGCCGCCGCCGGCCACAATCGCGCCAGTGCGGCTGGCCTCGTCGCTGCCGGCGGGATCATCGCGCCCGTCATTCCTCCGTCGATCGGTTTCGTCATTTTCGGCGTCGCCGCCAATGTCTCGATCTCGAAGCTGTTTCTGGCCGGCATCGTGCCGGGCCTGCTGCTCGGCGTCGGCCTGTGCTTTGCCTGGTGGTGGGTGGTGCGCAAGGAGAATCCGGCGCGCCTGCCGCGCAAGAGTTTCACTGAGATCTGGCGCGCGCTGATCGACGGCTTCTGGGCCCTGATGCTGCCGATGATCATCATTTTCGGCCTGCGCTTCGGCATCTTCACGCCGACGGAAGCGGCCGTCGTCGTCGCCGTCTACTCGCTGGTGGTGGCGATGGGCGTCTATCGCGAGCTCAGGCCGGCACAATTGCCGGCGCTGCTGGTCTCGACCGCGCAGACCACGGCTGTCGTGATGTTCCTCGTCGCCGCGGCGCTGGTATCGTCCTGGCTGATCACGGTTGCCGAGATCTCCGACCAGATCGTGGCGCTCGTGCAACCGTTCGCGGGCAACAAGACCCTCCTCACCTTCGTTCTGATGATCATCGTCGTCATCGTCGGCACCGCGCTGGACATGACGCCGACGATCCTGATCCTGACGCCGATCCTGATGCCGATCGTCAAGCAGGCCGGCATCGACCCCGTCTATTTCGGCGTGCTCTTCATCATCAACAACGCGATCGGCCTGATCACGCCGCCGGTCGGCGTCGTGCTCAACGTCGTCTGTGGCGTTGCCCGCGTCTCGATGGATGATCTGATCCGGGGCGTCTGGCCCTTCATGATCGCGCAGCTCGTCGTGCTAGCCTTGCTGACGCTGTTTCCCGTTCTCGTCACCGGCCCGGCCAAATGGTTCGGTGGCTAACTTCTAGAAGGACCTGTCCATGAAGCGCGTGATGATCCTCAACGGTCCCAACCTCAACATGCTCGGCATCCGCGAGCCGCACATCTACGGCACGACCACGCTCGACCAGGTCAACGCAAGCTGCGAGGAAGCGGCTGCCAAGCTCGGGCTCAAGCTCGCCTTCCACCAGTCCAACCATGAAGGCGTGCTGGTCGATCTGATCCAGTCGGCGCGGCAGGATGCCGATGCGATCGTCATCAATCCGGCCGGTCTTTCCTTCACCTCGGTCTCGATCATGGACGCGATCAAGACATTCGAAGGCCCGGTGCTGGAGGTCCACATCTCCAACATCCATGCCCGCGACGAATATCACCGGCATTCGAAGATCTCGTTCGTGGCAACCGGTGTGATCTGCGGGCTCGGCCCGTTCGGCTACGTCGCGGCGATGCACGCGATCGCAAATATGAAGTGAGCCGCTTCCACAAACTCGTCATGCCCGGGCTTGTCCCGGGCATCCGCGAACTCGTTTCTTCTCGAAAGAACGTGGATGGCCGGGACAAGCCCGGCCATGACGCCGTGGCTCACGTCGTCCGGAACTGGAGCACGCCGTCTTTCGTCTCCGCCGTCAGCCGGCCCTCGACGATCATGTAATTGACGTGCGCAACGAGTTCGCCGGCGGCAAAGCCCATCTGGTGCTCGTCAAGCACGTGCTTGTTGAACACGACAGGCACCAGGGCGCGCGAGGTCTGCGGCACCTCGCTGCAGGCTTCCGCGATCAGGCGGCAGCGCTCCTCGTGGTGATCGGCGAGCTGCTTGATGCGGGTCTTCAGACCATAGAACGGCACGCCGTGGCCGGGCAGCACCAGCAGATCGTAGGGCAGGGTGGTGGTGAGGCTCGCGAGCGAGGCCAGATATTCGCCGAGCGAGTTCTGGTCGGGCTCGACCGCCCAGACGCTGACATTGGGCGAGATCTTGCTCAGCACCTGGTCGGCGGAGAGGAACAGCTTGTCGTCGGCGCAATACAGCATCGCCTGGTCGAGCGCGTGCCCGCCGCCGGTGATCACCTTGAAGCGGCGCGTGCCGATCACGACCTCGTCGCCATGCGAGATGCGGCGGTAGGACGGCGGCAGCACCGAGACGCGCTTGAGATAATCCTGGCCGCGGCCGAGCAGCTTTTCGGTGAGCGACTCGTCCATGCCGTGGCGGCGGAAGAACAGCCGCTGGGCTTCGCGCCGCTCCTCGGTGCCGCGGTTCTGGTGGTAGACCGATTGCAGATATTCGACCTGCGTCATCACCAGCGGGCAGTTGAACCGCTCGACGATCCAGCCCGCGAGGCCGACGTGATCGGGGTGCGAATGCGTGACGATCAGGCGCGTGATGTTGACGCCCTTCAGCGGCCCCTCGAACAGTCTGGTCCAGGCCTCGATCGTCTCCTCGTTGCCGAAGCCGGCATCGATCATGGCATAGCCGTCGCCGTCGGCGAGCAGGTAGATGTTCACGTGGTTGAGGCGGAACGGCAGTTTCAGCCGCGCCCACAACACGCCGGGACGCACCTCGACGATCTCTTCGGGGCCGGGATGCTGTTCCCAGGGATAGCGCAGGGCCTCGGCCGAGGACTGCACGGTGTCGGTTTTCGGGTTCATGCTACCGGCTTAAACCCGCCGGGCGCGGGGCGCCAGCCGAAAAAGGCCGGGCCGTGGTCTCCGCATGGCGGTCATACCAGCAGTTTTCCGTAACCCGGATTACGCCGCGCGCCATCCGGGCTACGGGCCGGCGGCTTACGCCGCCCGCATGTTGTTGAGGAACGCGTCGATCTCTCCGCGCAGCATGTCGGCTTCGCGGCGGAGCGCGTCGGAGGCGCCAAGCACTTGGCTCGCCGCCGCGCCGGCTTCCGCGGACGCCGTGGAGACGCCGATGATGTTGCTCGAGACCTCGCTGGTGCCGCCGGCGGCATGCTGGATGTTGCGGGCGATTTCGCGGGTGGCTGCGCCCTGTTCCTCGACCGCGGCGGCGATCGTCGTCGTCACGTCGTTGATCTCGCCGATGATCCGGCCGATGCCCTGGATGGCGCCGACCGCCGAGGTGGTGACTTGTTGCATGCTGGCGATCTGGGTGCGGATCTCTTCCGTCGCCTTGGCGGTCTGGCTCGCGAGGCTCTTCACCTCGGAGGCGACCACTGCGAAGCCGCGGCCGGCTTCGCCCGCGCGCGCCGCCTCGATGGTGGCGTTGAGCGCGAGCAGGTTGGTCTGAGACGCAATCGTCTGGATCAGGTCGACCACGACGCTGATGCGGCTCGCACTGTCGGCAAGGCTCTGCACCGTGGTGTCGGTGGCGCCGGCCTCGTCGACCGCCTTCCTGGCGATCGCGGCCGAGGTGACGACCTGCTTGCTGATCTCCTCGATCGAGGACGACAGCTGCTCGGTGCCTGATGACACGGTCTGCACGTTGACCGAGGTTTCCTCCGCGGCGGAGGCAACCGCGTTCACCAGTGCGTTGGACTGGTCGGCGGTGTTCGACATGCTCTGCGCGGTGGACTGCATCGAATTGGCCGACTGCGCGAGATTGTCGAGCGCGTTGCGTACCGCGCCCTCGAACTCGGCGATCTTCGCTTCCATGCGCGCGGCACGCTCGGCCTTGGCGACACGGTCCTTGTCCTGCTCGCTCGACATCGCGCGGGCCTCGATCATGCTCTCGCGGAACACCTGCAGCGTGTTCGCCATCACCGAGATTTCGTCATTGTGGTGCTTCGAGCGGTAGATCTCGGTCTCGAGGTCGCCGTTCGCGAGCAGCTGCATCGACTGATGCAGCGCGCCGATCCGCCGCAGGATGTTGCGGCCGACATAGAGCCAGACGAACAGCGCCGAGCCGACCAGCATCAGCGCGCCCAGCGCCAGCATCGCGGTGGTGGCGAGCGAGATCTCCTGGCGCGCCTGGAAGGTCGACGCGTTGGTCTCCTTCTGCACGCCGTCGACGAGCTGCTGCACGCTGATGCCGAGACCGACATTGAGCTTGCGGGTCTCGTCCAGAATGGTCTGGCCGTAGTCGATGGCGTCGAGCTCCTTCTGGCGGATCTTGAACACGCCGGTCTTGCCCTCGCCGAAGGCGAACAGCTTCTGCACGGCGTCGCGCACCGTCTGCATCGAGGGCATGTTCGGGAGATCCTCGAGGTTCGACTTGACGCGGTCGCGCGTCGCCTTGAACTCCTTCTCGATCGCTTCCAGCGTGTCGCTATTGTTGGCCGACAGCGCCGCCATCATGTCGGCGGCCATGAGATTGCCGTTGGCGGAGATTGTCGCGACCTGGGAGACGGTGCGGGCGGCCTCAGTCGCATCATCGGCGGAAACTTCCGCCGCGCCGAGGATCGCGTTCAAGCGTGTCTGTGCGTCCAGCATCGCAGGACCGGCCGCGCCGACGAAGGTGAGCTGCGCGTTGCGCAGCGCCTCATACTGCTTGTCATGCAGCGCGCCGGTCTCGAGCCGCTCGCGCGCGGCCGACACCAGGCTCTGGGTCGCCTCGTCGATGCTCTTGGCGGTGTCGCGCAGCGCGGTTGCGATCTGCTTGTCGGCGCCGAGCTCGATGATCTCGCCGAGCTTGGCCATGGCGAGCTGCTGGATGTCCTTCACGCTCTTGGTGCGTTCCTTCAGCGCCTCGTCGGAGGGCGATGCCAGCAGGCCCGGGCCTTGCGCCGCGAGCGTCGCGCTTTGCGAGGCAAGCTGCAGGCTGGCGGAGAGGCGCGGGATGTCGCGGCCGCTCAGATCCATCATGGTCGCGCCGAGGTGATTGAACACGAAGCCGGCGCCGGCTGCGATGACGAGGCCCATGCCGGCGATCAATGCGAAGGCGGCGAACAGGCTGCCGCGCACGCCCCACCTTGGCATCTTGAAACGAGGCTTGAGACGGCCAAGGACACGGCCAGGACCCAGACGGATCGCCATCGAAATTCCCCCACGCGTGATCTTTATATTTTCGCCGCGGAGTATCCCTGGGTCGGGTTAAAAAATCGCAAGTTGCACAATCGGTTGCGCCTGTTCCGCACAGCGAAAAAAGAAAGGGCCGGCAGAATTGCCGGCCCTTGATTGCGAAGAGATTTTTGAGGCGCGATCAGTAGCGCGCGACCGCCGAATTGGCCCAGTTGAAGCGGTAGTTGACGCCCGCCTTGAAGGTGTGGTCGTCGGTCGTGAAGTTGCCGGTGCCCACCAGCGGGCCCGCGGTGAAGTGTGCGTCGCCGAAATTGTAGTACTGGTACTCGGCCTTGGCCGACCAGTTCGGGGCGAACATGTATTCGAGGCCGGCGCCGACGGTGTAGCCGTTGCGGTGATCGCCATCGATGATGAAGCCGGTCGGCACGCCGCCAATCGTCACCTTCTCGTTGTTGTCCGAATAGGCGTAGCCGCCCTTCACGTAGAGCAGGCCCGGACCCCAGGTGTAGCCGACGCGGCCGGTGATCGAGCCGAGGCCACGCTGGTCGTTGCTGTAGGCGACGCCGCCCGGGAACGCCGCACCGACGCTGCCGGAGAGCCAGGAATACTGGCCTTCGACGCCGACCAGGAAGTTCGGGTTGAACTGCCAGTCAGCACCGACCTGCACGCCGCCGAGGAAACGGCCGTTGCCGTTGTTGCCGGTGGAGAGGCCGTTGAAATTGTTGTCGCTGGAGAACGCGCCGCCGACATGGCCGCCGACATAGAAGCCCGTCCAGTTGTAGATCGGCGCGGCATAGGCCGGCGCAGGCGCCTTGTAATAGTTGCGGTTGCCGAGATCGGCGCCGACGGCCGGCGCGGCAGCGCCCACCACGAGCAGCCCAACGGTCGCAAACAAAATCTTCTTCATCGTCTTGAACTCCAGCACTTTGGTCCCCGGCAGACGCGCTGTCCGCGCCGTCGTTGGTTTTGCAGATAGCTCGCTTTTGACGAAAATGCTGTCACATCCGTGGCACAGCGACAGCCAACCTAACTTATTGGGCTGTAAATGATTTTCGTGCTTAATGGCGGCTTAAGAAGTGGTGAAGGAAGGCTTAACGTCGCACGTCTCGGGTAACTTGCGCATGTCTCTCGTTAACCAAGCCGCCGCCGTACCTCATCGCGCATCTGCGCGCGGAAGGCCGCGCGCCTTGCAGGCCGGTCTTCCTCGCGGACGTCGTGGCGATCGAAGACGTCGAACTTCTCCATGATCGGATAGCGCTCGCTCGCCATCGCCAGCACGCGCAGCACCTTGGTTGCGGACGGCGTCGGCCCGCTCACTTCCCAGCGCCGGATGGTGTCGGCGCCGCCCTTCTCCGGCAGTCCGCAAAGCTTGGCCATGTCGGCCGCGGTGAGCTTGCGCTCGAGGGCATCGGAAAGGTCGTTGCGGAGCTGCTTCAGTTCGGGGCCGGTCATGCTGCTTGCGTCCAGGGAAGTCACTGAAGGCAATGCACTAGCGCTGATTCGGGTCCATCCGAAGGCGAGTGGTCGTGATAGTGTGTCCATGCCGGTCGAGCGTCAGCGAGGCGAAATCGCATGCCTGTGTTCAAGCTGCCCCTGTCGGGGGATGTCGTCCAGTCCATTTATCCGTCGTTCTTCAGTCCCACCGGCGGCCAGTTCGGTCTCGTCAACATCACGGTGGGGCAATCCTCGGCGCCAGATGTCGAGAAGGACGTGCTGTCGGATGTCGCCGGTTACGGCAAGCAGATCGGACAGATCGCGGACGCGCTGCTGGCCGTGGTCGAGCATCTGGAGTCGCGGCCCGACCACGCGCTCGCTGACGATCCGGCGATCGTCGCCTTCAAGGCGCTGATGCACTCCGTCGCGACAGTCAAGGAGCGACATGGCCGCAAGGCATGTCGTCCGAAGCGACGATGACCACGGCAGCGGTGTCCGGGTCAGGCACATTCGGGCGTGCACGAAGTTATGAACGGGTACCCATGGAAATTCCGCGTTGAATGAACACATGGCACAATGGGCTCGCAGCCAATGAAGGGAACCGCCATGACAAGCATCAAACCCGCCATTGCCGCACTCATCACTGTCGGACTGCTTGCCGCGCCTTTTGCAGCCGAAGCGAAGAAGGCCCGGCCGAGCCGGCATCACTACAGCACGAGCGTGGTGGCCCCGACCTATGGCGCCGCCGCATTGCCGGTCGCGCAGCCCAGGACCTCTTACGGGTCGTCCGGACAGACGGTCGGGACAGTCACGGCGCCCTCGATCGGATCGTACAATTGGCCGTCGGTCGGCGTGACCAATTCGGTGCCGACCTGGAGCAACACCACGAGATAGAGAACACGCCGCCAGGCGCGCCGGCGACTGTCAACGCACACCCGGCGCGAGGCCTGAGAGCAGGCAGAGCGCGACCAGCAATGTCGCGACCGACAGCATCGTCGTGACCGAGACGGTGGCCGCGACCAGCTTCTCCTCGACCTTGTGCTCGTGCGCCAGCACATAGACGGTCTTCGCCGTCGGCACGGCCGCGCATATGACGGCGGCGACCGTGTAGAGCGGGTTGAGGCCAGTGACCACGCAAAGTCCGTAGACGATCAGCGGCATCACCACCAGCTTCACGGTCGCGAGCGCGAACGATGCTTTCAGGTTGGATCGCAGGCCGTCGACCGACAGGCCAAGCCCGATGGCAAACAGTGCGCAGGGCGTGAGCGCGGCGGCAATGATGTTCAGATAGGCCGCGACGGGCGCCGGAATCGGCAAGCCCGTGATCGCCCAGACGAGACCGATCAGCGTCGACAGCACCATCGGATTGAGCAGGATCTGCTTCACCAGCCCGGCGGAATGGGCAGGGCTGCGCACGTCCCTTTCCAGCAGGATGACCGTGAGCGGAAACATCACGCCGGCGACGAACACCGTCGCCACCGCGGCGGGCAAGACGGCGGGCTGGCCGTAGATCGCGTGCAGGATCGGGAGCGCCACGAAGCCGGTATTGGTCATGGCCGCCGCCATGCCATGGATCGTGCTGCTGGCGAGGTCGTGCTTGCCGTCCGCACGGACCGCCAGGAAGACCAGCGCGAAGCAGAGGAGGGAGCCGCCGCCGAACGCGAGCAGGAAGCGCCATTCCAGCAGGTTGCGCGCCGGCTCCTGGGCGATCGTGACGATCAGCAGCGCCGGCATCGCCACGTTGTAGGCAAAATGCACCAGCGCGTCCGCAAGCGAGCGGGAGAGATAACCGAGTTCGCCGGCAAGCCAGCCGGTGACGATGATTGCGAACACGGGAAGAACGAGGCTGGCGACCTCCATCCGGCGTCCCCCTCTGCCAAGCAGCGTCGCCATTCTAGCCTGGCGATGCATGCTCGTCACGGTTCAACTGGATGGCGCCGTCCTCGACCAGACGGCCTGTGGCCTCAGGCGCCCCTGCCGGTCTGTTGACCGAACACGCAGCGCCATCCAGCCAGGCGTTCGGCCGGATGCTGGTTCATCCATTCGGCGAGCTGCGGCGCGCCCATCAGGCAGGACTGCATCGAGACGTTGGCGAAGTCCGAGGTGGTGACGATCTGCTCGTGACAATTTGCCGGAGAGGAGAGGCTGCAGAGCACAGCGATGATCTTGATCACGCCAGATTTCCTGCGTCGCCGTTGGCCGCGCGACCGATCGTCGCCTTGCCCTGCGGCTCGCCGCTCGGATCAGCCGGCGGAAAAATGCTGTCGTAGATCGCGCGTGCCTCCTGAATGAGGCGAACGCGCTCGCGCTCGGATTTCGAGATAAACTGAATAACCTGGCCCATATCGGCTCCAATGGATCGGAAGTCCATCATCAGATGATGGAAATCATTCCATGCGAATCTGGGGTGTCGGCCTCTGTTTCGCATCTGTGCGGCCGGTCACGAGGGATAAAAAGCCCGTGAGTGTTCCGTCGCCCGAAGAGGAGCGGAATACCTTGGCTGATGCGCTGGCCTGACGTTGCCGGCGCGCGCTGCTTGCGTCCCGGGACCGCTGCAAGCAAGGCACGACATGCGAGCATCCTCCGTGCGGCGGCGAGCCAATGCGCCGGGAGTGCGCCCGTGCGCCCCTGTTCGGCTGGAGCTGCTCGTCGCGCTATCGTGATGGAGCGCCAGGCCCTGCAGTGTGATCGTATTGCGGCACATTTTCACGCGCGTGGAGTTGTAAGATTGCTCAGTGCACGAGTGGTTCGACGAGCGAACGGCCGACGCGACTGAGACACCGCGCCCGAAAGGATTAGCCATGACAGGAACGAGACGCTCGATTGCGGTACTTATCGCGGTCGGATTTGCGGCATCGCCATTCGCTGCAGGCGCGCAGACGTCTGCGGCGGGCACCCAAGGCAACACGGGCGGTCTTTCCGGAGCGCCAGCAACGCAAGGCACGACCTATGGAAGCTCCGGACAGACCGTCGGGACCGTCACGGCGCCGTCGGTCGGAACGTCTAATCAACCATCGGTCGGCGTGACCAACTCAGTCCCCACCTGGA
Source organism: Bradyrhizobium sp. 482_C4_N1_8 (assembly GCF_052075965.1). Taxonomy (NCBI): domain Bacteria; kingdom Pseudomonadati; phylum Pseudomonadota; class Alphaproteobacteria; order Hyphomicrobiales; family Nitrobacteraceae; genus Bradyrhizobium; species Bradyrhizobium sp. 482_C4_N1_8. The sequence goes on from NZ_CP197231.1 coordinate 955,643, forward strand.
AGAACACCAACCCTCCGGGCAAGTAGCAACCGCGATCGGCCGACTCACGCCGCCGGCGCGGGCTCTTTCCGCCCGGGCACCGCCGCCAGCAGTTCGCGCGTATAGGCGTGCTCCGGCGCGGCGAACAGTTGTGCGGTCGGCTTCAATTCGACGATGGCGCCGCGCTGCATCACCGCGATGCGGTCGCAGATTTGCGCCGCGACGCGCAGATCGTGGGTGATGAACAGCATCGAGAGGCCAAGGCGCGCCTTGAGGTCTTCGAGCAGTCGCAACACCTGCGCCTGCACGGAGACGTCGAGCGCGGAGACGGCTTCGTCGGCGACGATGATCTCGGGTTCGAGCGCGAGCGCGCGCGCAATGCCGATGCGCTGACGCTGGCCGCCGGAGAATTCATGCGGGTAGCGGTCGAGCGCGCCGGCGTCCAGTCCGACCATCTTGAGGAGATCGCGGGCGCGGTCGAACGCCACTTTCGGATCGATGCCGGCTGCGATCGGACCGTCGGCGATGATGTGCCCGACCTTGCGGCGCGGATTGAGCGAGGCGAACGGATCCTGAAAGATCATCTGGATGCGATGGCGCTCGGCGCGGAGCGCCTTGCCCGACAGCGAGGTGAGATCGGTCTCGCCGATCCGCACCGTGCCGCGGTCGGCTTCGATCAGTCGCATCACCAGACGCGCTACCGACGATTTGCCGGAGCCGGATTCGCCGACGAGGCCGAGCGTCTCGCCCTTGAGGATGTTGAAGTTGACTTCGCGCGCGGCATCGACGCGGCGGTCGTCGCGAAACCAACCGCCTGATGTGACGTAGGTCTTGTCCAGCCCGATCACCTCGACGGCCCTGGCCTGGTCATCGAGCGGCTCGCGCGCCGGCGGGTCCATCGACGGCACGGCGGCGAGCAGCGCCTTGGTGTAGTCATGCTGCGGATTGTTGAAGACGGAGCTAGCGGGGCCTTCCTCGACGACCTTGCCATGCCTGAGCACCACGACCTGGTCGGCGATGTCGGCGACCACGCCGAAATCATGGGTGATGAACATCACCGCCATGTTGCGGTTGCGCTGGAGGTTGCGGATCAGTTTCAGGATCTGCGCCTGCGTGGTGACGTCGAGCGCGGTGGTGGGCTCGTCCGCGACCAGCACTGCGGGCTCGAGCGCGAGCGCCATCGCGATCATGGCGCGCTGGCGCTGGCCGCCGGAGAGTTGGTGCGGATAGGCGCGGACAATGCGCTCGGGGTCGGGCAGGCCGACCTCGCGCGCCAGCGATAGGGCCTTGGCGCGCCGCTCCTTCGGCGTCAGCAGGCCGTGGGCCTCGAACATCTCCGCCATCTGGTCGCCGATCCGCATCAACGGATTGAGCGCGGTCATCGGCTCCTGAAAAATCATCGCGAGGCGGCGGCCGCGCAGATCGCGCCAGCCGTCGTCGTCGAGCTTGAGCAGGTCGCGGCCTTCGAACTGGATCTCGCCGGAGGTGACGGTGACCGTATCAGGCAGAAGGCCCATCAGCGCATGCGCGCACATCGACTTGCCGGAGCCGGATTCGCCGACGACGCAGACGATCTTGCCGGGCCGCAAATCCAGCGAAACGCCGTCGACCGCGAACGGACGCTCGGCGCCCTTGGGCAGCGCGATCCGCAGATTCTTGATCGAGACGGCGGGCGGGGCGGTCATCATCAGCGGCCCTCCCGCGACAGGCGCGGATTGAGCGCGTCGTTGAGGCCTTCGCCGATCAGGTTCAGCCCGAGCACCGAGATCAGAATGGCGACGCCGGGAAACACGGTGATCCACCAGGCCTGGCGGATCACGGTGCGGCCGGCGCCGACCATGTAGCCCCAGGAAATCAGATTGGGATCGCCGAGCCCGAGGAACGCCAGCGAGGATTCCAGCAGGATGGCGGTCGCCACCATCAGCGAGGCCAGCACGATCACCGGCGACAGCGCGTTGGGCAGGATCTCGCGCAGGATGATCCAGGTGTTGCTCTGGCCCGTGACCACCGCGGCCTGGACATATTCGCGCGTGCGCAGCGACAGCACCTCGCCGCGCACGAGGCGGGCGACCGGCGGCCAGCTCACCACCGCGATCGAGGCCACGATCGAATAGATCGAGGGCCGGAGGATCGCGACCAGCACGATCGCGAGCGCAAAGCTCGGAATGGTCTGGAAGAACTCGGTGAAGCGCATCAGGGCGTCGTCGACCTTGCCGCCGAAATAGCCGGCCATGGCGCCAATGGGAACGCCGACGACCAGCGCGACCAGCGTTGAGACGAGACCCACCAGCAGCGAGACGCGCGCGCCAAAGATCATGCCGGCGAACACGTCGCGGCCGAGCGCGTCGGTGCCGAGTGGCACGGTCGAGAGCGTGAAGGGCGGCAGGAACGGCCGCTGCACCATGCGCCAGGGTGAATTCGGGAACAGCATCGGCCCGAACACCGCGATCGAGATCGCAAGGACAAGGATGACGAGCCCGACGACGCCGCTCGGGCTCTTCAGCATCGATTTCCAGAACTGTTTCATGAAGCGAATTCGATGCGCGGGTCGACCAGGCGGTAGACGAGGTCGGTGATGAGGTTGAAGATCAGCACCATGGCGGAGCAGATCACGAAGACGCCGAGCAGGAGGTTGTAGTCGCGCTGGAGCAGCGCGTCGTACATCAGACGCCCGATGCCGGGCCAGGCGAATACGGTCTCGGTGATGACGGCGCCGCCGATCAGCGTGCCGGAATGCACACCGGCCAGCGTCACGACCGGCAGCAGCGCGTTGCGCAGCACGTGGCGACGCTGGATCACGGCATCGGAAAGGCCCTTGGCGCGCGCGGTCTTGACGAAGTCGAGGCGCTTCACCTCCAGCATCGAAGCGCGCGTCATGCGGGTATAGGTCGCCATGAAGAACAGGCCGAGCGTCATCGCCGGCATGATCAGGTGCTTTGCGACGTCGACTGCGTGGGCAATGCCGGTGAGGTTGGCGCCGACGGTCTCGTAGCCGAAGCTCGGCAGCCAATCCATGGTGACCGAGAACAGGAGGATTCCCATCAGCGCCACCCAGAAGATCGGCATGGCGTAGAAGATCAGCGCGAACACGGTGATGGCCGTGTCGAGGAAGGTTCCGGCAAAGCGCGCGGCGAAGGTGCCGAAGAGAACGCCGAGCATGAGCGAGATCGCGAATGCGGTCAGTGTCAGCAGCAGCGTCGCCGGCAGCCGCTCGCCGATCAGCTTCACGACCGGCGCCTGCTGGCGGAAGGAGAAGCCGAGGTCGAGCGTGACGACGCCCTTGACGTAGATGAAGAGCTGCTCGGGCAGCGGCTTGTCGAGGCCGAACTTTTCCCGGAGCTGCTTGACGAAGACCTGGTCACTGGCACCGGCCTCGCCCGCCATCACGACCGCGGGGTCGCCGGGCGCAAGCCGGATCAGGCAGAAATTGAGAACGACGATCGCGAGCAGGACGATCACGCCCTTCACGATACGCTGAGCGACGAAGGAGAGCATATTAGAGAGTCATCTCTTGTAGCGTGACCTGGAGCCACGGAGACACTGGGCTCCCTCGCCCCGCTCTTGTCCGCCGAAGCCTCGACGAAGGCGGATGCGGGGAGAGGGTTGGGGTGAGGGGGACTCTCCGCGGGGACGGTGATAGTTGGACTCGCGGAGACTCCCCCTCACCCGAATGTGCGCTATGCGCACATTCGACCTCTCCCCGCGAGCGGGGAGAGGTGAAGAGGGCAGTCATCACTTGTCCAGCCATGCGTCCTTGAAGCCGTCATTGACGCCGATCCCCGTGGTGATCAGGTTCTTGACCTTGCAGCGGGTGATGGTCGGGAATTGCAGTTCGAGCATCCAGGCCACCGGCACGTCCTCGACCAGGATTTTTTGCGCCTTCTCGTAGATCTCCTTGCGCTTCGAGTCCGGCGTCGCGGTCGCGCCGTCGGCGAACAGCTTGTCGATCTCCGGGTTGGAGTAGCCCTCGACGTTGTTGAAGACCTGCCCCTTGGCGATGTTGCTGGAGATATAATTGCGGCCGACGCCGAGCGCGGGATCGCCATACTGGTAGAGATAGGTGAAGGCGATGTCGTAGTCCCAGTCGCCGATCTTCTGGTTGCCGCCGGCAACGTCGGTGGCGATCGTCTCGATGTTCATGCCGACGTCCTGGAGGTTCTGCTTCACGGCTTCACCCCAGCGCTGCCAGGTTTCGCCATAGGCGAGCGGCAGCAGGCGGATCTTCTCGCCCTTGTAGCCGGCTTCCTTCAGCAGCGCCTTGGCCTTGGCCGGATCGTAAGGGTATTTCGGCACGTCGTCGGTGTAGAACCTTATGGTCGAGGCGGACGGGCCTGTCGCCACCTTGCCGAGCCCGTTCCAGATCACGTCCTTGGCGAAATCGCGGTCGATCGCGAACATGATCGCCTGCCGCACCCGCTTGTCGGCGAGCGGACCCTGGCGGTTGTTGAGCCATAGCCAGGCGAGCGGCGAGAAGAACTCCCAGCCGGCGCCGGTGACGCAGGTGTCCTTCAGCTTGGACAGCCGCGGCACGTCGAAATTCTCGACCGAGCCGCCGGGCAGCACGTCGACCTTGCCGGTCTCGTACGCCACCGAGCGCGCGGCGGCGTCGGGAATGATCTGCCAGTAGATCTCGTCGAGATAGGGCTTGCCCTTTTCGTGGTAGTTCGGGTTCTTGACCAGGCGGATGAACGAGCCCTTCTGCCACTCCTTGAACATGAAGGGGCCGGTGCCGACCGGCGCGTTGTTGTAGGGGTTGGTCTTCCAGTCGGTGCCTTCATAGAGATGCTTCGGCACCATCGGCATCGAGCCGACCTCGAAGATGCCGAGGAACGGTCCGAACGGCTGCTTCAGCGTGAACACCACCGTATAGTCGTCCGGCGTCTCGATCTTGTCGACCTGCGCCAGATTGGTGCGGGCACGCGCATGCGTCTGCTTCAGCATCTCCATCGAGAACAGGACGTCGGCGGCGGTGAAGGGCTTGCCGTCATGCCAGGTCACGCCCTTCTTGAGCTTGAAGGTGTAGGTCTTGGCGTCCTCGCTGACGCTCCAGCTTTCGGCAAGCTCCGGCAGCGGCTCGAGCTTGGGGCTGTAGCGCAGCAGGCCCTCGAAGATGTTGCCCGAGACCATTTGAGTCGGGCCGTTCTGGACCTGCGCAAGCATCAGGCCGGGCGGCTCGGGCTGGATCACGGCGTTGATCACGCCCCCCGTCCTCGGCTCTTGCGCCAGCGCCGAGGCCGTGAGGCCGCAAGCCAGGAGGGCACCAAGCAACACTCGTTTTGGCATGTCGTATCTTTCTCAAGCGAGACCGGCCGAGAACGCTTCGCACGTCATGGCGCGCAAAGCTCCGGCCGGCCCATCCCAGTCCCCATCCGGTATCGAGGCTCACACAGTCTCATTCGGGGCCGCAAGATGAAAGTCTCGACAGTGTTCGCACAAAAAATGTACAGCGCGTCCTGTTTTCACTTGATTCATTGTCTTGTCACGGAGACAAGTCGGCCATGGACAATGCCAGCCGCTCCGAACGATCCCGTAACGCCGCACTCGAAGCGGCCATCGCGATCATCGCGCGCGCCGGGCCGGGCCGGCTGACGCTGGATGCGATCGCGCGCGAGAGCGGACTCAGCAAGGGCGGCGTGATGCATCAGTTCCGCACCAAAGAAGCGGTGCTGAAGGCGTTGCTCGACCGGCAGATGGCGCATTTCGAGGAGTTCGCCACCAGCACCATGGCAAAGGTGAGCGCGACCTCCGCGAATCCCAATCTGGCGACCCAGCTCGCGACCGTGCGCGAAGCGGCCACCTCGCCGAATTCTGCCGCGCTGGCGCTGGTTGCGGCCATGGTCGAGAATCCGAGCCTGATGGCGCTGCCGCGCGAGCGCGAGATGGAGAGGATGGCGGCGATCAGGGAAGAGGCCACTGATCCTGATCTCGCGATGCTGCGCTGGGCCGGCGCGATGGGACTCCTGCTGAGCTCGTTGTTCGGCATGTCACCGCTCAGCAAGGACGAGCACCAGCGGCTGTTCGCGCGTCTGCTCGACGACGCGCAGTGGACCGGCCTCGCGCAGCCGGGCGCCAAGCGCACCGCCAAATCCGGCGCGCCTTCGGCGGCAAAGGCCGCAACGCCGCGCAAGCGCGCCTGATTCATCGTTAACGATTTCCCGCCGATCGCTGCCCAAAGCCGCGCCTGCGGCCAAATGTGCCATGCCCGCGTTTTTGAACTTTACAAACCGTCTAGTCGGTTTTATAAATCGACACACTGAGACGACTCAAGGCTTCCGAGATGGCCCCGGACGAAGCCTTGGGTTGGCACTGGTGAGCGCCGCAGCCGCGTCTGGTCCCGTACGCGGCTGCGGTCGCCACTGCCTGGGCAGCAAGCCGCTAGAGGAGTCTGGAATGAATCGCTCGATCGCCCTGCGCGGTCTGGGAACGCTGCTGCTCGGCGCAGCCGTCGCGGGCTGCGCCACCGTCGCGCCCGTGCCGTATTCCGGGATGGCGTCCTCAGCCTACATGGCTCCGGACAAGTCGGACGCCTCCGGCCGCGTGCCCTACCGCTATTCCACGCCGGTCGACTGGCGCGCTTATAACAAAGTCATCCTCGAACCGGTCGTGGTCTATCGCGGCAGGGATCACCAGTTCGGCGACATGTCCGACAAGGACAAGGCGACGCTTGCCGCCTACATGCAGAACCGTTTCGCCGAGGGTCTGCGCGGCCGCTTCGCGCTGGTGCGCGAGCGTGGGCCGGAGACGCTGCGGATCAGGCTGACACTCACCGGCGCCGTCGCCAACACGCCGGTGCTCGGCACGCTCTCCCGCTTCGACGTCGCCGGCGCCGTCTACAACGGCGTGCAGGCCGCGCGCGACGGCGAAGGCACCATGACCGGCTCGGTCATCTACGGCGTCGAGATCTTCGACGCCGCCGCCGCGCGCCTGCTCTCCGCCTACGTCACCAAGCAATACCCGGCTGCCTACGACATCAAGGCCACCGCCGGCGCGCTCGCCGCCGCCACCGCTGGCCTCGACAAGGGCGCCGACGCGCTGATGGCGCAATTGAACTGACGCCGCGACCCATCCAACGAAAGGTGCCGCAGATGAACATTGTCCTTCGCTTCGTGCTGCGCGTTGCGATCACGATCCTGATGATGGTGTTTGGCGGCCGCGCCGGCGCCGCGGCGCCGCCCGACCCCAGCGGCACCTGGCTCGTCCAGGACGGCCGCGCGCGCATCAGGCTCGAGCGCTGCGGGCCGTCGCGCGACCGCATCTGCGGCTTCATCGTCTGGATGAAGGAACCGGCCGACAAGCGCGGCCAGCCCTATCGCGACAAGGAGAATCCCGATCCCGACAAACGCGCCCGCGCGCTGCTCGGCCATCAGCTCATCATGGGTTTGCAGGCGACGCCGGAGGGACAGTTTGCCGGCGAGATCTACAATGCCGAGGACGGCAAATCCTATTCGGTCTCGCTGTGGCGCGACTCCGCCGATCGCCTCAAGCTCAGGGGTTGCCTGATCAAGTTCCTGTGCCAGACCCAGACCTGGCAGCAGACCCTCGACGTGCTGCCCGGCCAGCTCGTCGGCCTCACCGGCGATCTCAACGGCCCCCGCGCCGACAAGGAATGGGCCGCCGTGCCGGCACCGAAGCCGATACAGGCCAAAGCCAAGTAGCGGATTGCTTCTCTAACCATTCACGTGGTTTCCGGTACGCCGACGGCTGCACTCGCAATGACGACGTGATGGCGGTCGCATATTGCGCGCCTTCGAGATTTGACCGGTTGTTCGCCAAAAGCTATCCTTCCGTCCCGCTGGGTCGTCCAATCTGAATTTGCACGCGCGAATTCCTCGTTCCGGGGGCGCACCTATGGAATGGTCAGCCAAGCCCTCTCGTGCCGATCGGCCCTTCGGCAGTTGGGCCGACGATCTCGCTGCGGCCTTTGTCCGGCTCGAGCCGCGTAAAATCGCCGACCGTCCCTTCGAAGGTTCGATCGCGCGTACCGACGCTGCGTCGGTCCAGATTTCGCTGGTGAAAGCCACAGGGCACTGCGTTCTCCGGCTGCGGCCCCATATTGCGCGAAGCACGGACGATCTCTGCTTCGTCAATCTCCAGCTCGAGGGTCTGGGCCGCACGACGCAGCGGGGACACGAGCAGGTCTGTGCGCCCGGCGACCTCGCGGTCGCCGATACGACCGAGCCGTTCGAGATTGCCAACGGCCGCGACTTCCGCCTCTTTTGCTTTGCCGTGCCGCGGCGGCACCTGCCAAAGAGCTTTACGGATTCTCCGCGGCTTGCGTTGTCGAGGACGGAAAATGGCCGCGCGTTGTCGCGCACGCTCGCGGGCTATGCCGAGCTTTGCCTGGCAGCACCCGCCGTTGCGGCAAGCAGCGGCACGCATGTGGTCGAGCTGATCGCGCATGCACCGGAGATGCTGGGTGAAATGCCGGTTGCGCGCGTGAATGCGCCCGTGCTGCTGTCGATGATGCTCGACCATATCGACCGCCACAGCGACGATCCCGGTCTCGATGCCGAATTGCTTGCCCGGAAGTTCCGCTGCTCGGAGCGCTATGTGCACCGGTTGTTCGTCGCGACCGGCCGCTCCGTCGGCGAGCATGTCGGCGATCGGCGGATCCTGATCTGCGCCCGCGACCTGCTCGACGCGCAGCATCGTCACAAGACCATCTCCACGATCGCGTATGAGGCCGGCTTTTCCGACATCTCGCACTTCAACCGCCTCTTCAAGCGCAGCCACGGCCTCGCCCCGCGCGAATTTCGCAGGACGAAGGGGAAGGGCGAGTAGTTCACCTCCAGCCAAGAATTAGGTCGCTGCCGACCAAGATTTTCCGCCCTCGCTCGGCTCACCCTGGTGACCTGCCGGAGCGAGGGAGATGTTCGATGGCGATTGATTTCACGCTTTCACCTGCGCAGCGCGCGTTGCAGCTTCAATCGCGAAAATTCGCGGCGGAGGTCTTGGCCGGCGCCGGCAAGGCCGAGTTGCTGGCGACGCCGGAAGAGCGCTTCCTCGCGACGAAGCCGACCTATGAGGCGATGGTCGCTGCCGGTTATCTGCGCAAATGCATTCCGGCGCCGGCGGGCGGCGACAATGCCGGACTCATCGACATGGCGATCCTGGCGGAAGAATTCTACGCCGTGAATCCGAGCGTGACGCTGACCATGCTCGGCACGGTGCTCGGTCTGCTGCCAATTCTGCTTGGTGGCACCGCGGAGCAATGCGCCCGCCTGCTTGCACCGTTCCTGAAGACGAGCGGCGCTCCGCTTGCGGGCTTCTGCTCCTCGGAACCCGGCGGCAGCGCCAATGCTGCCGCACCGCCGCCGGGCGAGGGCGTGCGCACCACCGCAAAACGCGAGCTCGGCAATTGGATCATCAACGGCCGCAAGAAATGGGTGTCGTCCGCCACCGGGTGGGATCGCAATGGCGCCGACGTGTTGTGCGTGGTGTGCCGGACCAATCCCGCCGCGCCACCGGAGCAGGGTGTCTCCATCATTGCGGTCGAAGGCCCGGTGCATGGCATCGTGTTCGAACGCGCCATTGATTCGATCGGCCACCGCGCTCACCTCGTGCCGGAATTCAGCCTGCGTGCCGTCACCGCGCCGCACGGCAATCTGCTCGGGCAGGAGGGGGGCGGCTTGATGCTGGCGTCCGCCGCCTTCACCGGCACGGCGGCGCTGGTCGGCATCTTCGGCGTCGCCATGATGCGGGCCGCCTTCGACTTCGCACTGCATTTTGCCCGCACCGAGAAACGCGGCGGGGTACAGGCGATCATCGAGCATCAGGCGGTCGGCTATGCACTCGCCGATGCCAAGACCACTATCGAAGCCGCGCGCTACCTGAGCTGGCGGGCCTGCCATGCGCTCGATACGCAATCACCGGGCGCCGACGAGCTCGCGATCCAGGCCAAAATCTTCGGCTCCGAAGCCGCGGTGCGGGTCATCACCGACCTGATGCGCGTGGTCGGCATCGACAGCTATGATCACGCGGCGCCGTTCGGCCGCTTGTTGCAGGACGCGTTGGCGCTGCCGATCTTCGACGGTGGCAACATGGGCATTCGGCGGCGCCAGCTCCACGCGATGCTGATGCGGCCCGATTACGATCCACTGACCGCGTGCGGAGGAGCCTGAGACGACGCGTCGTATCTGCATCCGCCCTTTGCCCATTTGCGGGGAGAGGGAGTTCTCTACCCCAACCCCGCGCGCCGGAACCCTTCCAGATAGTGCTCGCGATCGGCGTCACTGGCCCAGGGCAGCTGCGTTGCGATCCAGTGCAGCGAGATGTTGGGCTGGGTACGGCGGAGTTCGCCCAGCGCCATCTCGGCCAGCGCGCCGTCGCCGGTCATGCCGGCGGACACCGCGAGCACGCGGTAGGCACCGGTGAGGTCGCCGCGATGGCGGATCGCCTCGCGCGCCAGCGCGATCGCTTCGTCGTAATGCCGTTCGGTGAAGCGCGCATAGCCGGCAATGCCGTAATAGATCGCCAGCGACGGATCGCGCGGCGAGAGCCGGATCGCCCTCTGCGCCGCATCGAACGATTCCCCGGAACGACCGGCGTAGGACAGCGCCAGGGCGTAATAGCCCTGCGCCAGCGAGAAGTTCGGGTTGAGCGCGAGCGCCTGCTCGAACTCGGACAGCGCGTCGGAAAGCCTGCGCGTCGAGAAGAAGACGCTGCCGAGCGCGGCATGGGCCCAGGCATCCTCGTGGTCATGACGCACCGCGGCGAGCGCGGCGGCCTCCGCGATCGGCACCGTCGTGGCAAGCTCCGCCCAGCCGAGATGGACGCCGAACATGTGGCTTGCCGCCAGCACCGACAGCGCCTGACCGTAGTTCGAGTCGATCGAAATGGCGCGTTCGAGCAATGCCTGCGCAGCCTTGTGGTCCTGCTGCGTCACTCGCCAGTAATGCGACAGCGCGCGCATCAGCAGGTCCCAGGCATCGAGGCTCGCGGGCGGCTTGCGGTCGGCGCGAAAATTCTCGGCCGCATGGATCTGCGGCTCGATCGCCGCGACGATCGCGTTGGTGATGTCGTCCTGCACGGCGAAGACGTCGACAAGCTCGCGGTCGTAGCGCTCGGCCCAGAGATGGCTGCCGGTGGTGGCGTCGTTGAGCTGCGCGGTGATGCGCACACGGTTGTCGACCTTGCGCACGCTGCCTTCGACGATGTAGCGGACGCCGAGCTCCTCGGCGATCTGCCTGATATGAACCGAGCGCCCTTTGTAGGTGAAGGACGAATTGCGGGCGATCACCATGAACCAGCGCTGCTTCGACAGCGCGGTGAGAATGTCCTCGCTGATCCCGTCGCCGAAATATTCCTGCGCGGGATCGCCGCTCATGTTCTCGAAGGCGAGCACTGCGATCGCCGGGCGGTCCGTCACGGCGCGCACCGGGGCAGGGCCGGGTTCCACCGGCGCAAGCGTCGCTGCCACATCTTCCCGGACTTCGCCGACGAAGCGAAAGCCCTTGCGCGGGATCGTCTTGATCAGCCGCTGCGTCGCGCCGTCGTCGCCAAGCGCCTTGCGCGCGGCATTGATTCGGCTGTTCAGGGCGGAATCCGAGACGATGCGGTCGCTCCAGATCTGGCTGATCAGGTCATCCTTGCTGACCACACGGGCGCGTTGCGCGACCAGATAGAGCAGCAGATCGAACACCTGCGGCTGCAGCGGCACGGCTGCGCCGCTGCACGTCAGTTCCCGCAGGTCGCCGTCGAGCACGTTGTTTTCAAAGAGAAATCGCACGTTTCTGTCGTCTCAAGCAAAAATCAAAGTGGTCTCAGGCGAAAATCAACCGTCCGTGAAAGTCAGGGGGTGTCCGATCCGGCATGGTGCGAACACTAAACAGTGCCGATGCCTCGGCACAACGGAGCGTTCTATGACCCAACTTGATCACCAGCTTCATTCCATCGGCCCGGAGGTTGCGGGCTCACGCATTTTCAAATTCATCGGCTTTCTGTACGGAATTGCGGCATATCTCGTGTTTTTCGTCACCATTCTCTACGCCATCGGCTTCGTCATGGGGCTGGTGGTGCCGAAGACCATCGACACCGGAACCGACACGCCGACGGCCGAAGCCGTCATCATCAATCTACTGCTGATGACGCTGTTCGCCGTTCAGCACAGCGTGATGGCGCGCAAGCAGTTCAAGGCGTGGTGGACGCAGTTCGTCCCCAAGCCGGTCGAGCGCTCGACCTACGTGCTGTTCGCGAGCCTGTCATTGCTGCTCCTGTTCTGGCAGTGGCGTCCAATGCCTGCGGTCGTATGGGATGTCGGAAACCCGGATCTCGCCGTGACGCTGGTCACGCTGTCCCTCGCGGGCTGGGTGCTGGTGTTCGCCTCGACCTTCATCATCAATCACTTCGAATTGTTCGGATTGCACCAGGTGACCAACCATCTCGTGGGCAATGAGGCGGCGCCGCCGCGCTTCAAGACGCCGTTGTTCTACAAGTTCGTTCGTCATCCGATCTATCTCGGCTTCATCATCGCGTTCTGGGCGGCGCCGGTCATGACGGCGGGCCATCTGCTGTTCGCGGCCGTGACCACGCTCTACATCTTCGTCGGCATCGCGCTGGAGGAGCACGACCTCGTCGATCTCTTCGGCGACGAATACCGGCAGTACAAACAACGGGTGTCGATGCTTATTCCCTGGCGCAGATCGGTATAGCCGTAGCATCTTTCCGCCGCGTCCACCGAAAGGAGGACGCGCGGCGGAACCGAAGCGCGTAACGGACGTTGCCGGCCTCCAGCCCTCAACGTCCCTCGGGGTGATTCCCTCCGCTCCGACGCCTCTCCCCGCATCCGCCTTTGCCGGTTTATCGGCGAGCCGGAGCGGGGAGAGGAATTTCAACCTTCATCCAACGGAGACGACCCAATGAAACATGTCGGAAACTGCTTCTGTGGCGCGGTCACAATCGAGGTCACAGGCGAGCCGGCGGCGATGGGCTATTGTCATTGCCGCTCCTGCCGCTCGTGGTCGGGCGGACCGGTGAATGCCTTCAGCCTGTGGAAGCCGGAAGCCGTGCGCATCACCGAAGGCGCCCAGAACGTCGAGACCTTTGCCAAGACGCCGCTCAGCCAGCGCAAATATTGCAAGAAGTGCGGCGGTCATCTCATGACCAACCACCCGCCGCTCGACCTGATCGACGTCTTCACCGCCACCATCCCCACGCTCGCATTCACACCCGGTGTTCACGTCAACTACGCCGAGACGGTGCTGCCGATGCGCGATGGCCTGCCGAAACTGAAGGACTTTCCGGCCGAGTTCGGCGGCAGCGGCGAGATGATGCAGGAGTAGGGTGCACTTACCCTCCCCTGGAGGGGGAGGGTCGATCGCGCGAAGCGCGAGCGGGGTGGGGGATCTCTCCACGCAGGCAGTGTTCATTGTGGAGAGACCGTCACCCCACCCCGTCTCTCATCTTCGCTGCGCTCAGATGCGAGCCGACCCACGGGCGAGCTACGCTCGTCCCGGACCCCTCCAGGGGAGGGTAAACAGCATCACCTCATTCCCGCGCGCCGAAACCCCTGCAGATAGTGCTCGCGATCCTCTGCCCGCCGCATCGGCAGCTCGCGCGTGAGCCAGGCCAGCGAGATGCCGGGCTGGGTGCGTTGCAGGCCCCGCAGCGCGTACGCCGCGAGTTGAGGATCGCCCAACATGCCGGCGGCGGCCGTCAGCACGCGATGGGCGCCGACGAAATCGGCGCGCTGCCGCATCGATTCCCGCGCCATCTGCACGGCGCCCTCATAGTTGCGGCCGATGAACTGGGCATAGGCGGCTACGCCGCAATAGATCGCCGCGAGCGGATCGCGCGGGCTCAGCCGCAGCGCGCGGCGAGCGGCGGCATCGCCGTCTCGCCATCTCCCGGCGTAGCACAGCGTCACGCCGTAGAAAGCGTGCGCCATCGCAAAATTCGGATTGAGTTGCAGCGTCAGCTCGAACTCAGCCAGCGCGTCGTCGAAGCGGCGGCGGAACAAATAAGTATAAGCCAGACCGTGATGGGCCCAGGCGTCCTCGCGATCGGCTTCCACCGCCGCGAGCGCCGCGCGTTCGGCGACCGGCACGGTCATGGCCATGTCGGCCCAGCCCATATGCGCGCCGAAGATATGGCTGGTCGCGAGCAGGCCCAGCGCCTTGCCATAGGCGGGATCGATCGCGGTCGCCTGTTCCAGCAGTCCTTGTGCGGCGGCGTTGTCCTCGCGCGTGATGCGCCAATAATGCGACAGCGCACGCATCACGAGGTCCCAGGCGTCGAGGCTGCCCGGTGGCTTCTGCTGGGCACGAAAGCTTTCGGCGGTATAGAGCTGCGGCTCGATCGCGGCGACGATCGCCTCGGTGATCTCGTCCTGCACGGCGAAGATGTCGGCAAGCTCGCGGTCGTAGCGCTCGGCCCAGAGATGGCTGCCGGTCGAGACGTCGTTGAGCTGCGCCGAGATGCGCAGGCGATCGCCGCTGCGCCGCACGCTGCCTTCGAGCACATAGCGTACGCCGAGCTCGCGCGCGACTTCGTGCATGTGAACGGCGCGGCCCTTGTAGACGAAGGAAGAGTTGCGGGCGACGACGAAGAACCAGCGCAGCTTCGACAGCGCCGTGATGATGTCCTCGCTGATGCCGTCGGAGAAATAGTCCTGCTCGCGGTCGCCGCTCATATTGGTGAAGGGCAGCACGGCGATCGCGGGACGGTCGGGCAGCGCGAGCGCCGCCTGCGGCGCCTGGGCGACACGGCCCGGCTCCGGCAAGGCCGCGCCGCGCTGCGTCTGGACAGCGCCGACGAAACGAAAGCCCTTGCGCGCGATGGTGCGGATCAGCGCCTGGTTGGCTCCGCTGTCGCCGATCGCCTTGCGCGCCGCGTTGATCCGGCTGGTCAGGGTGGATTCGGAGACGCTGCGCCCGTGCCAGATCTTGTCGATCAGCTCATCCTTGCTGACCACCCGGTCGCGGTTCTCCATGAGGTGGACGACGAGGTCGAAGACCTGCGGCTCCACGGCCACGGGAACCTGCTCGCGGCTCAGCTCGCGCCGGTCGGTGTCGAGAAGGTGGTCCCGGAACATAAACTGCACGTCGAAAACTCAACCCTCGCAATGACATCAGGCAATGATGAAATCAGAATGGATTTCGACTCTAAGACTGTGAGTCCGCTGAGCGGCCTGCCGGGTTCACCACGATCGCGTGATGGCTGCTATGCCGTTTTCGGATAGGAATGCAACTTGAATGAGAATGTGGCGGGTCTGGTGCGCGGGCTGCGCACATAGCCCGATCTTGCCGCGCTCACAATTTATCCCGTCCCCCTGAAGTGGCCGCCTTGTCACGGCCCTCGAAGGGCGACGGCCCGGCTGCATCGCGGCCGCTCATCACTTCGAGGCGCTTCGTGCGCCGCCGCGCGTCGCACGCTTCGCATCTCAGGATGACGGGGTGATGGAGCGATGCGCCGTCGTAATGTCGTCGTACGGCATCGAATGTGTGGCGAGCCATGAATGTCCATTGCCGAACAGCGCGGCCCGCGTAAGCTGCTCTCACACAAACGCAAACCATAAAGAAACGCCCATGCCCGCTTTTCCCGCCTCGACGACCGTGCTCGATTCCATGCTGTTCCGCGACGCCTTCGGCACGCCCGAGATGCGCGAAGTGTTTTCCGATGTCGCGCTGGTCGGACGCTATGCCGAGGTCGAGGTGGCGCTGGCGAAGGCGGAGGCGAAGTGCGGCGTGATCCCGCAGGAAGCCGCCGACCAGATCGCGGCGCGGACCGACGTCGCCGCATTCGATTTCGATCTGCTGCGACAGGAGACCGACATCGTCGGCTATCCGATCCTGCCGCTGGTGCATCAGATGGTGAAACAGTGCGGCGAGGCCGGCCGCTACGTGCATTGGGGCGCAACCACGCAGGACATCATGGATACCGCGGTGGTGCTGCAATTGCGCGCCGCGCTCGGGATCGTCGAGCGCGACATCGCCGAGCTGCGAAACATCCTCGCGGACCTCTCGAAGCGCTACCGCGACACGCCGATGGCCGGCCGCACCCATCTCCAGCAGGCGCTGCCGGTGACGTTCGGCTACAAGACCGCGATCTGGCTCGCGATGTTCGACCGCCACGCCGAGCGGCTCGTGCAATTGAAGCCGCGCGTGCTGGTCGGACAGTTCGCCGGCGCCGCCGGAACGCTGGCCTCGCTCGGCGGCAAGGGGTTCGAGGTGCAGGAGGCGCTCTGCGTCGAGCTCGAGCTCGGCGTTCCCGCCTCGACCTGGCACGTCGCGCGCGACGGCTTTGCCGAGGCCGTGAACTTCCTCGCGCTCGTCACAGGCTCGCTCGGCAAGATCGCGCTCGACATCATGATCATGGCCTCGACCGAGTTCGCCGAGGTCTACGAGCCCTTCGTCAAGGGCCGCGGCGCCTCCTCGACCATGCCGCAGAAGCGCAACCCGATCTCCTCGGAGCTGATGCTCGCGGCGTCCAAGGCGGTGCGCCAGCATGCCGGTCTGATGCTGGATGCGATGGTGCAGGATTTCGAGCGCGCCACCGGGCCCTGGCATGCCGAATGGATGGCGATCCCGGAAAGCTTCGTGCTGACCGCCGGCGCGCTGCACCAGGCGAAGTTCGCGCTCGCAGGCCTCATCGTCGATGAAAGGAAGATGAACGACAATCTCGCCATCAGCCGCGGCCAGATCGTGGCCGAAGCGGTCATGATGGGGCTGGCGCCGCAGATCGGGCGGCAGGAGGCGCATGACGTGGTCTATGATGCCTGCCGGCTCGCCAATGAGAAGGGTCTGACATTGGCGGACGCGCTCTCGTCCGACCCCCGCGTCTCCGTCAGGATCGACCGTGCCACGATCGAAGCGCTGACTTCACCGAAAAATTACCTCGGCCTTGCGCCTGCCATGGTCGACCGGGTGCTGAAATCGGCAACGCGTTGAAAACCAAAATGCGCGAAACTCCGTATCTCTCCGTGTCGCAAGGCGCTCGCGCACTTGCGCCTTGCGATGCTAGACTTAGATTGAACGAGAGAGCTTCGGCAGAGGACCCCGCATGATTGATCACCGCAATTCCGCCGTTCCCATCGATCCCGTGAAACTCGACCGGTTGGCCGAGGTGGCGGTGAAGGTGGGCCTGGGCTTGCGGCCGGGACAGGATCTGCTCTTGACGGCGCCCGCGATCGCGCTGCCGCTGGTGCGGCGGATCGCCGTGCACGCCTACAAGGCCGGCGCCGGTATCGTGACGCCGATCCTGTCGGATGAGGAGATGACGCTGGCGCGCTACCGCCACGGCCAGGACAACAGCTTCGATCGTGCCGCCAACTGGCTCTATGAGGGCATGGCCAAGGCGTTCTCCGACAACACCGCGCGGCTCGCCATCGTCGGCGACAATCCGATGCTGCTGTCCGGCGAAGATCCTTCCAAGGTGGCGCGCGCCAGCAAGGCCAATTCGATAGCCTATCAGCCGGCGCTGGAAAAAATCGTCAATTTCGACACCAACTGGAACATCATCGCCTATCCGAGCCCGTCATGGGCCAAGCAGGTCTTCCCTGATGATCCCGAGGACATTGCGATCGGCAAGCTGGCAGACGCGATCTTCGCGGCCTCCCGCGTCGACCGCGAGGATGCGATGGGCAATTGGGCGAGCCACAACGCGGTGCTGCGCGAGCGCACCAACTGGCTCAACGGCCAGCGCTTTCGCGCGCTGCAATATTCAGGTCCCGGCATCGACCTCTCCATCGGGCTGGCCGACGGACATGAATGGGAGGGCGGCGCCTCGCTGTCCAAGAACGGCATCAGTTGCAACGCCAATATCCCGACCGAAGAGGTTTTCACAACGCCGCATTGCCGGCGCGTCTTTGGCCATGTCGTGAGCTCGAAGCCGCTGTCCTACCAGGGCACGCTGATCGACAACATCGCGGTGCGCTTCGAGGACGGCAGGATCGTCGACGCAAAGGCCTCGCGCGGCGCGGAGGTGCTGAACAAGGTGCTCGACACCGACGAAGGCGCGCGGCGTCTCGGCGAGGTGGCGCTGGTGCCGCATTCCTCGCCGATCTCGCAGAGCGGGCTGTTGTTCTACAACACGCTGTTCGACGAGAACGCGGCCTCGCACATCGCGCTCGGCCAGTGCTATTCGAAGTGCTTCGTCAACGGCGCGCAGCTGACGCCGCAGCAGATCGCCGCGCAAGGCGGCAACCAGAGCCTGATCCATATCGACTGGATGATCGGTTCTGCCGAGACCGACATCGACGGCATTCTCGCCGACGGCAGCAAGGTGCCGGTGTTCCGCAAGGGCGAGTGGGCGAAGTAGTCCGCCGCTGCTCGTCATGCCCGGGCTTGTCCCGGGCATCCACGTTCTTTGTGCCGCTAGGCGTGGATGGCCGGGACAAGCCCGGCCATGACGATGATGGTGGAAGGTTCAAGCCCCAGCGCTGGCGTCACGCGCTCTCACGCCGCCGCGTTGCGCAGCATCCGGTTGTTGTCGATGCTGAAGCGGTTGAACAGCGTCGTGAACGGGCTGCCGTCGGTGGCCCGCACGATGACGTCGGACGTGGCGACCGCCTCGTAAAGCGCTTCGATGGGATCGTCCGCATCGGGCAGGTCGAGGCTGCCGCGAATTTCCTCGCGGGCCGCGTTGACGTCATCCTCCTGGTCGAGTGTCGCCTCAAGCGCATCCGCCGCGCGCCGCATCTCTGCGAGATCGCCGCCGGCGGAGAATTTGAGGATGTCCAGCCAGTAGGGGTGGGCGACAAAGAGCTGGATGAAGGCCTCGAACGTGCCGGCGATAATTCCTGCGCGGCCCTCCGATGAGACGTAGAGCACATTCCGCGATGGCAGCAGCACGAAGGTGCCGCCGCAGCCGTCGCTGCCGATCTGCCGGGGGTTTTCGACGCCGTCGATGGTGAACCAGGGCTCATCTTCGGTTGCGAAGGAAACATCGAGGCTGCCGAGCCAGGCGACGACCTCGCCTTGGGCTGTCAGAACCTCCGGGGTGAGGGGCATCGGTGCGGGCTCCTTCGCTGGTCACTTTCGCGCACTTTGTCGCACCCCAGAAAAGATGGGTTCATGTGCGCGAATTTGCAGGCAAATCCCGACGTTAACCTCGTCGCGCCTGCAACTTGCGGCTGATTGTCGGCGCCTGCGTAAGAAAGAATTAAAAACCGGCTACTAGCGTTCCAACATCTTTGGAAACAATCCGGGCCCAGACCCGGCCATACATATTTTATTCCCTGGGGAAGCAGATGTCGCCGTCATTGATTGAAATCAGTAGTTGCAACGTGGATCTCGAGCTGCGGCCGATCGAGCCGTCCTGGATTATCGAAGGCAATCCGGTGTCGCGCTCGCACATCCTGTCGACCAGCGCCGACGGCACCGCCTCGACCATCATCTGGCACTGCACCGAAGGGCGCTTCAACTGGTACTACGACATCGACGAGACGATCATGATCATGGAAGGATCGATCGTGCTCGAAAGCGACGGCATGCCGCCGAAGCGTTACGGCCCGGGCGACGTCATTTTCTTCCGCGACGGCGCGCATGCCAAATGGCATGTCGAAGGCCACGTCAAGAAGATCGCCTTCTGCCGCAAGACCAATCCCGTGATGATCGGATTCCTGATCCGCGTCGTCAACAAGCTCAAGCGGATGTTCGTCTCCGCCGGCGAGCGCCGCCCCGCCTCGCTGTTGGGGGCTGGCTAGAGTTCAAGCATTTTCAAGGACGCTTCCCAGCGGCCACGACGGAAGAGGGGCCGGGACCAACATCCCGGCCCCTCTTCTCGTCATGACGGCAGTTCGAGCCGGTAGACATCGCTCGCCGTCTGCGAGAACAGCGCCGTCTTCTCGGCCTCGCTCAAGGGCGCCGCGATACGCTTGAACGCGTTGAAGATCACCTGGTAGCTGCACTGGCCCTTGTCCGGCGGGAAATTGCTCTCGAACATCGCGCGCTTGGGGCCGAACGCCTCGATGCAGGTCTCGACATAGGGCCGCCAGGCCGCGGCAAGCTCCTCGGATGACGGGGGCTTCGCGCGCAGATGGAAGTCATAGCCGAGCAGGCACATCGCGAGCCCGCCGAGCTTCACCGAGACGTTCTCGCACTTCGCGATCTCCTGGATCGAGGCGCGCCATTGCGGAAACACCTCTTCGCGCCGCCCGGCGAAGCGACCGACGCCGGCCGGGCCGCCGCAATGGTCGAGCACGATCCTGGTGTCGGGAAAGGCGCGCGCGAGCTCGGTCAGCTCGCCGATCTGCGGGTGAAACAGCCAGGCATCGAAGCTCAGGTTCAGCGGTGCGAGGCAGGCAAAGCCTTTGCGGAAAGTAGGATCCCGCAACAACCCCTTCGGCCGATTGGCATACATGCCGGCGACGACAGGGTCTTCGTCCCAGGCCGAGGAATGCCTGATGCCGCGGAAGCGGCCGTTGCCCGCCGCGATCTCGGCTTCCAGCACCGGCTTGGCGGCATCGCCGAGCAACAGGTTCACGTGGCTGACGATGCCGGCGCAGATCGCGGCCGTGCCGTAGCCGCCGCTTGCGCTCATGGCGGCGACGCCGTTGGCGAACTCGACTTCGCCGACCGGCCGGAATGCCTCGGGCCCGTGCGCGCGATACATCGAACGGCAGTCGACATAGACGGTGGCGATGATGTTGTGCCCGGAGGCGATATCGGCCGCCATCTCCTCGATCAGATAGCGCTGCCCGCGATCCCAGAGATGGTGATGAGGATCGACGATCGGCCGCAAGGGATCGATGATCTCCTCCTGATATTGCGCGAGCCAGTCCTCGCGCGGCTCGACGAATAGCCCGCTCGTGTTGGCGGGCACACCGCTTGCAGCCATCGGCATTCGCTCCCTTTATTTTTTGTGGGGGGAGCCTAGCACCTCGTCTTCGCATCCAGCTGCGCGTGCTGCGCAACCGCACCCGTCATCGCGAGCACAGCGGCGCCGTCGTTAGCCCTTGCGCCGCTTCGCCCTCACATCGACCACAAGCCGCCAATCGGCGGCGGCTGCCGGCTTCACTTCGCCGAGCCAATGGAAGGAATCATCGGTAATCTTTGTGAAACTCCAGCGTGTCAGGTCGCCCGCATCGGTCGTACCTTCCTGCACGATGTCCGCGCCGCGCGGGCGGCCGATCTGCTGGCGGAACACGCTACGACCGGGATCGAACCAGGAAATCCGCCATGCGGAAATGGAGGGGTCGTAGACCCGTAGCGTCGTGCCGTACCAATTGCCGGCGATCGGAAACGCCGGCGCAGCCGCTGGGCGAGGGATAATCCAGACATCCTGAACGGCGCGGCCTTCCAGCACCCAGCCGAAATGGATTTCGCCGGGCGCGGTGTGCGTGGTTCCATCGGGGCCATGAGCGGTGATCCCGGCATCCCAGTCGCCGACGAAGCGGCCATAGAGCTGGAGCGCCGCCGCGTGCTCGGGGTTCGGTCCGTCCGCGTACAAAAGTCTGGCAAAGTCTGTCATGTCGATCTCCCGTCGCGAGGAGATCAGCACGACCGAACGGCAATCGACTTGGAGAAAATTGCGCGTCACACGCCGTCGAGGATGATCACCGTCGGCGTCGTCGGCAGCGCGTCCCGCGACATCCGGAAGGAGCGCTCGCTGCGCCGGTCGATCTCGAACTGCCGGCCGATGAGGTGCATGAACTCGTCGAGCGGGGTGGCGAAGCGATGCATCGGCAGCACCACAGAGGCGCGCAGCCGCTTGGTGATCTCGGAGACGCCGTCGAGCGACATGGTGTAGGTGCCGTCGATCGGCACCATCACGATGTCGAGCCGCCCGATCTGGGCGAAATGGGTTTCGTCGAGCTTGTGGTGGAGATGGCCGAGATGGCCGATGCAGAGGCCGGCGACCTCGAAGATGAAGATCGAATTGCCGTCGCGGATCATGTCGGTGCCGGAATCGTCACCGAAATAGCGGCGGATGTCGGTTGTGACGTTGCGGATGAAGGTGTCGCCGATGCGCTCCGACACGACGGCCGGCTTGCCGTCCTCGCCCCAGCCATGCAGCACATGGGGAATGCGCTTGTCGGGAAGTAAAGAGTAGTGGGTGCTGTGCGCCCGGTTCATGGTGACGATATCGGGCAGACGTCCGACCTGGTAGGCGCCGCTGTAGTCGGTCGCGATGCGCAGGCCGCCCGGCGTGTCGATGAAATAGGTGGAATGGCCGGCATAGGTGATCTGGACTTCAGCCGAGCCTGCGGCCTGCCGGAAGGCGGCCGGTATTGCGCGGGGCGCGCCGTTTGCCATCGCCAGGCATTCGCTCCGCTGAGGTGGCTGCTGGGCGAGAGCAGGAGAGAGGAATGCGCCGAACAGCGCCAGAGCCGCTGAAACCAGTCGCCGCATGAATCCGTCCCCGATGACTTCGGAAGAAGTCTAGCGTGCAATGCAGCGCGTGGCCAATAGGCCGCGATCAACAGCGCGTCAGTGTCGCAGCCCTACTCACGGCGTTTAGTTGCGCCTTGGGCTGAACTTCCAGGTGATGGCGATGAGGCCCGCGGTGATCAGGCCGCTGATGAGGCCGGCAAGCGGCAGCGCGAGCAGCAGCGCCGCGCTGGCGGCCCAGCCGATCGAGGAGAAGGCTTCGGCAAAGGTTGCGAGCCGCGACGAGGTCTGGCGGCGGCGGAATTGGCTGCGCCGGGCCTGCACCCGGAACCAGAGCTGGATCGCAGTCGCGGACGCCGCGCTGATGATGACAGCCGCGGCACTGACCGCGGCCTGGAACGGTGAGGCGAAAGCGAGTGCCGCGATCAGCGGGCAGAAGATGGCGGCGATGGCGATCAGCACGACCTCGATCTTGGCGCGGATGACGCTGGACGGCGTCAGCGGTGCGGTCGCAACCAGGTCGGGCGCGTCCTCGCCCGAGATCGTCAGCCAGGCGAGCCCGCCCGCGAGCTGTCCTGCCGCCATCACGATGACGGGTGTGATCAGCGTCAGCGCAGCGGAGCTGTCGGCAAAGTTGCGCCAGAGCAGCAGCGCCGGCGGCACCAGATAGAGCAGCTGCATCAGCGTCTGCGAGATCAGCCAGGGATCGCGCCAGAGCAGCGAAAATTCCTTGCGCCGCAGCGCCTGTTGCCGCGATCCGCCGCGGAACGGGCGCTGTTTCGCGGCCTTGCTGCCGGAGGCGCCGTAAGCGGCGGCATCGATCGCGGTGTCGGCAAAGCGGTGCGAGAACATCGCCATGACGCTGCCGAGCAGCACGAGCCCGAGCGCCAGGAGCAGCAGCAGCGCCTCGCTGTCGCCCATGGTCGCCCGCGCCGGCCACCACCAGATGCTGTCGACGTCGGGCGCGTAGGCGGCGAAGCTGCTCGAGGTCAGGATGGTGAAGCGCGACAGCGTGCCATAGGACATGATCGCGGCGACCTGGAGCGCGATCACGAAGCCGGCGCCGATCATCGCGGCGAGGACCTGGGCGACGAAGCGCGTGCGCGCCGGGCCGATCAGGCGGAACAGCAGGATGGTGACGGCGATCGCGATCGCCGCGGCCGAGAGGCCCATGGCGATGACGACGCCGAACGCCGCAAGCCAGCGCGCGCCGCCGCCGATCACCAGCACGTCGATGAACGGCGTCGAGAACAGCAGCGCCATCACGGTGACGGCCAGTGCGATCGCGGCGATGCGCACCGAGAACAGATTGGCCAGCGTCGCGGGCGAGGACATCATCAGGTCGAGATCGGCGCGGGCGTAAAACACCCGCGTCACCGATTCGATCGCCTGAGACAGCATCAGCGTCCAGGCCAGAAAGATCGTCGCCGAGATCACGATCAGCGAGGATTTGTCGAGCGGCAGCTGCAGGTCGGCGAAACGGCCGATCACAGCCCAGGCCGGTACGTGTAGGAGGGCCGCGAAGAACAGCAGGCCGATCATTGCAGCGCGCGCCCGCTTGCGCCGCCCGCCGGTCATCATGGCGAACCATTCGCGCCAGGCGAGCCGGAGCTCGTGGCGGGCAAACCAGGAGAGCGCGGTTGCCGAGCTCATGCGGCTTCCGGAAGCGTCACCAGCGCGATGAAGAGATCTTCCAGGCTGGTGTCGGCATGGCCGTTCTGCTGGCGCAGCTCGGTCAGCGTGCCCTCGGCGACCAGACGGCCCGAGGCGATCACGCCGATGCGGTCGGCCATGCGTTCGGCCACCTCGAGAATATGCGTGGTCATGATGACCGTGCAGCCGGCGCGGACGCGCTCGCTCAGCAGCCCCTTCACGTGGCGGGCGGAAACGGCGTCGAGGCCGGTCAGCGGTTCGTCGAGGATGATGAGGCGGGGATCGTGCACCAGCGCGCCGGCGAGAGCGACCTTCTGGCGCATGCCCTTGGAAAAGCCTTCGCAGCGTTCGTGCCGGTGCGGCTCGAGCCCGAGCGAGGTCAGTAGGTCCTGCGCGACCGGTTCCGAGGCCGACGGCGCGATGCCCCAGAGCCCGGCGACGAATTCGAGGTACTCAAGCGGCGTCAGCTTGTCGTAGATCATGGGCTCGTCGGAGACCCACGCCATCAGCTGCTTGGCGGCGACGGGATTTGCGAGCGCATCGATGCCGAAGATCGAGACCGCGCCGGCATCGGGCCGCAACAGGCCCGCAACCATGCGCAAAGTGGTGGTCTTGCCGGCGCCGTTGGGGCCGACCAGCGCATAGAATTCGCCGGCGTGAATGGTGAGATCGAGGCTGTCGACCGCCAGACGGTCAAAACGCTTCGTTAACCCCAGGACTTCCAGCGCCGATCTGTCCGGCTTCATGACGGCCACACCATCCGGTTTTGCATCGCTCGCGACCATGATCCCAAGATGTTTCGGCACCGTGAATATACGGCCCCCAAATTCCGCCATCCGGTTGCTACTAATGGCAAGTCACCGTTTGTTGACAGCGCTGGACGGTTCAGGCTGAATTGCTGCCGGGACAAATGGCGCTAACGCGGCGAAACGACCGCGTAGCGACTGGACACAAGATGCAGCAAGGCGGTCGCGAAGAGCCGCTGTTGTATCGGGAGGTTGCGCGGCGATGCTGGATTTCGTTCAGCAGCTGGTCAGCGGTGTTGCGCTCGGTTGCGTCTACGGCCTGATCGCGCTCGGCTTCGTGCTCGTCTACAAGGCCACCGAGGTCGTCAATTTCGCCCAGGGCGATTTGATGATGCTGGGCGGCTTCTTCGCCTTCACCTTCATCGGCATGATGGGACTGAACTACTGGATCGGCTTTGCCGGTGCGGTGGCGGCCATGGCGCTGTTCGGCATGCTGGCGGAGCGCGTGGTGGTGCGGCCGATCCTCGGCTATCCGCAATTCTCCATCATCATGGCCACCATCGGCCTCGGCTATTTCCTGCGCTCGGTCGCCGGGATGATCTGGGGTACCGACGATCTGAAGATCGAGACGCCGTTCAGCCACGGCGTGCTGCGCGTCGGCTCGCTGGTGCTGGCCTATGACAAGCTCTCGGTGATCGCCGCGACGATGATCCTGTGCGCGCTGCTCTGGCTGTTTTTCAACAAGACCACGCTCGGCACCGCGATGCGCGCCAGTTCCGAGAACATGCTGGCGGCCTATTACATGGGCATCCCGGTCAAGCGCGTGGTGTCGGTCGTCTGGGCGATCAGCGCGGCGGTCGCGACCTGCGCCGGCGTGCTGCTGGCGCCGATCACGTTCATCCATTCCAATGTCGGCCTCGTGCTCGGCCTCAAGGCGTTTCCCGCCGCAGTCCTCGGCGGCTTTGGCTCGATCCCCGGCGCGGTCGTCGGCGGCGTGCTGATCGGCGTGATCGAGAGCATGGCCGGCTTCTATCTGGCGGAGGGCTGGAAGGACGTCGCGCCCTATCTCGTGCTGCTCGCCGTACTTCTCTTGAAGCCTGAAGGCCTGTTCGGCCTTCACGTCCGCAAGAAGGTCTGAACGCCATGCGCTTCCTGTTCAAGACCGACTATGAGGACGACATCAAGCTGTTCCCGCATTCCGGCTACGTCGTCTCCTACGGCATCCTGCTCGCGCTGCTGCTGATCGCGCCCTATGTGCTCTCCAGCTATCTGATGAGCCAGCTCGTCTTCGTCTGCATCTACGCGACGGTTGGCGTCGGCCTTCTGATCCTGACCGGTTTTACCGGGCAAGCCTCGCTCGGCCACGCCGCGTTCCTCGCGATCGGCGCTTACACGGCGGCATACTTGCAGAAATATAACGTGCCGTTCCCGGTCTATTTCCTCGCTGCCGGTGCCCTGACCGGGTTGATCGGCGCGATGGTCGGCTTTCCCGCCCTGCGTCTGACCGGCATCTACCTCGTCATCGCCACCATCTCCTTTGCCCTGATCGTCGAGGAGATCCTGGCCCGCTGGGAGAGCGTCACCAACGGCAACGAGGGCATGCGGGTCAAGACCCTGTCGCTGCTCGGCGTCACGGTCCCGCGCGACAGCCCGACTTTCTATTTCCTCTGCCTGGCCGTGCTGGTGTTGACCATCGTCGGCACGCTCAATCTGCTGCGCTCGCCGACGGGGCGCGCCTTCGTCGCGATCCGCGACAGCGAGACCGCGGCGCGCAGCATGGGCGTCAACGTCGCGCTGTACAAGGTGAAGTCCTTTGCGATCTCGGCGGCGATCACCGGCTTTGCCGGCGTGCTGTTCGCGCACAAGCTCTCCTTCATCTCGCCGGAGATGTTCACGCTCCAGCTCTCGATCGAGTTCATCATCGTGATCCTGATCGGCGGCACCTTCAGCCTGCACGGCGCGGTGCTGGGCGCGATCTTCATCGTGATGATCGACCCGTTCCTGACCTATCTGAAGGACGACCTGCCCGGCATCATCGCCGGCATTGCCGCGACGTTCGGGGCGGGTCCGGCGACTGCGGGCAATATCCAGTCGAAAGTCGCGGCGTTCGCCTCGCTCAACGGATTGAAGGGTGCGATCTACGGCATCATCATCGTGCTGTTCGTGCTGTTCGAGCCGCTCGGGCTCTACGGCCGCTGGCTCAAGATCAAGCTCTTCTTCCAGCTGTTTCCGCTCTACAAGCGCGCCACCTTCAAGCGTCAGAAGATCTACGTGAAGTCGGAGCGCAACCGATGAGCTACTTTCGCGCGGAGAACCTGTCGCTGCATTTCGGAGGGCTGAAGGCGGTCGATGCGGTATCCTTCGCGGTCGAGAAGGGCGAGATCCTCTCGATCATCGGACCGAACGGTGCCGGCAAGAGCTCGATCTTCAACCTGATCTCGCGGATCTACCGGCCGACCACGGGCCGCATCTTCTTCGAAGACCAGGACATCACGGAGCAGCCGCCCTACGACATCGCCAGGCTCGGCATCGCGCGAACCTTCCAGAACATCGAGCTGTTCGAGAACGCGACCGTGCTCTCCAACCTCCTGGTCGGCCGCCACCGTCACTCGACCACCCGGCTCTGGCAGGAGCTGCTGTTCCTGCCGAGCGTGCGGGCGAACGAGAAGGTGCATCGCCGCAGGGTCGAGCAGGTGATCGAGTTCCTCGATCTCGAACCCTATCGCGACAAGCTGATCTCCGGCCTGCCCTATGGCGTGCGCAAGGTGATCGAGCTCGCACGCGCGCTGTGCTCGGAGCCGAAACTGATCCTGCTCGACGAGCCGTCCTCCGGCCTGAATGTCGAGGAGACCGGCGACATGTCTTTCTGGATCCGCGACATGAAGAACGAGCTCGGCGTCACCGTGCTGATGGTCGAGCACGACATGTCGCTGGTCAACCGCGTCTCCGATCGCGTCATCGCGCTGAACTATGGCCGGGTGCTGGCGATGGGGTCGCCCGCCGAGGTGCAGCAGCATCCCGATGTCGTCGCCGCGTATCTGGGAGCCTGACGCATGGACGCCGCCGTCACGCCCGACATCATCCTGAAGCTATCCAACATCGAGAGCTATTACGGGCCGATCATGGCGATCCGCGGCATCTCGCTGGAGGTGCCGCGCGGCCGCATCGTCACCCTGCTAGGCGCCAACGGCGCCGGCAAGACCACGGTGCTGAAGACGATCTCGGGCATTCTGGATCCGCAGAAGGGCACGATCGAATTCATGGGCAGGTCGATCCAGCGCATGGAGGCGGACCGGATCGTGCGGCTCGGCCTCAGCCATGTGCCGGAGGGGCGCGAGGTATTCCCGTTCCTCTCGGTGCGCGAGAACCTGATGATGGGGGCGTATCCGCGCCGGGATCGTGATGGCGTCGCGGAGGATCTGGAGCGCGTCTACGGCTATTTCCCGCGGCTGAAGGAGCGCATCAACCAGCCGGCCGGCCAGCTTTCCGGCGGCGAGCAGCAGATGCTCGCGATCGGGCGCGCGCTGATGAACCGGCCGACCTTGCTGCTGCTCGACGAGCCCTCGCTCGGCCTGTCGCCGCTGCTGGTGAAGGAGATTTTCACCATCATCCGCCGCGTCAACGAGGAGCAGGGCATGTCGATCCTGCTGGTCGAGCAGAATGCCAAGGTGGCGCTGGAGACGGCGCATTACGGCTACGTGCTGGAGATCGGCCGCGTCGTGATGAACGACACCTGCGACCGCTTGATGCATTCCCAGGACATTCAGGAATTCTACCTTGGTGCCAAGGAGGCGGGCGCACGAGGCGAGCGGCGCTGGAAAAAGAAGAAGACTTGGCGCTGAAGATTTGGCGCTAGGAGAAGGCGTTAAATGGATTGGCCCATCCGCAACAACAGACCGCCGGCAAGGCAGGCAGCGGAGGGGAGAGCGACAAGGAGGAGACGCGCATGGCCCGACCGGCGGTGCTGACGGTCGCTGATACGATCGCGAAGAGCTTCTTGCGCGCCGCCGAGACGCGGGGCGACAGGCCGGCTATTCGCGAGAAGAAATTCGGCATCTGGCAGCCGACCAGCTGGCGCGAGTGGCTGGAGATCTCGAAGGAGATCGCCTACGCGCTTCGCGCCTCCGGCTTTCTGCCCGGCGACGTCGCCTCCATCATCGCCAATGCCGTGCCGGAATGGGTTCATGCCGACATGGGGATTTTGTGCGCCGGCGGTGTTTCCTCTGGAATCTATCCGACCGATGCATCGTCCCAGGTCGAATATCTGGTCAACGATTCCCGGACCAGGGTGATCTTTGCAGAGGACGAGGAGCAGCTCGACAAGGTGCTCGCCTGCCGCGCGCGCTGTCCGTCCCTGCAAAAGATCATCGTGTTCGACATGGAGGGCCTCAGCGGCTTCTCCGACGACATGGTGATGTCGCTCGACGAGTTCCGTGCGCTCGGCCGCAACCACATGGTCGGCCGCGAGGAGCTGTGGCAGGAGATGATCGACAGCCGCAGCGCGGACGACCTTGTCATCCTCGTCTACACCTCGGGCACCACCGGTCCGCCCAAGGGCGCGATGCACGCGAACCGCAGCGTCACGCATCAGATGCGGCATGCCAACGATTTCATCTCGGCGCGGGAGGACGAAGACCGGCTGATCTTCCTTCCGCTCTGCCACGTCGCCGAGCGGGTCGCCGGCTACTACATCTCGGTCGCACTCGGCTCGGTGATGAATTTCGCCGAGAGCCCGGAGACGGTGCCGGACAATCTGCGCGAGGTGCAGCCGACCGTCTTCTTTGCGGTGCCTCGCGTCTGGGAGAAGTTCTATTCCGCGATCACCATCGCGCTGAAGGACGCGACGCCGCTGCAGCAATGGGTCTATCGCCGCGCCATCAAGGTCGGCTATCGCATGGTCGATTGCCGGATCGAGGGCAGGGCGCCGCCGCTCTCGCTGCGCATCGCCAACGGCATCGCCTACCGGCTCGCGTTCCGCAACATCCGCCGCATGATCGGGCTCGACCGCTGCCGCATCGCGTTCACCGGCGCTGCGCCGATCGCGCCGGAGTTGATCCGCTGGTATCTCGCGCTCGGCATCGACATGCACGAGGTCTACGGCCAGACCGAGAATTGCGGCGTCGCGACCATGATGCCGGCGGAACGCATCAAGTTCGGCTCGGTCGGCACTGCCGTGTCCTGGGGCGAGGTCGCGCTGTCGCCCGATGGCGAGATCCTGATCAAGGGCGACTTCCTGTTCATGGGCTATCTGAATCAGCCCGAGAAGACCGCCGAGACCATCGACCATCGCGGCTGGCTGCACACCGGCGACGTCGGCACCATCGACAACGAAGGCTTTGTCCGCATCACCGACCGGATGAAGGACATCATCATCACCTCCGGCGGAAAGAACGTTACGCCGTCCGAGATCGAGAACCAGCTCAAATTCTCGCCCTACATCTCGGATGCCGTGGTGATCGGCGACAAGCGGCCCTATCTGACCTGCCTCGTGATGATCGACCAGGAGAATGTCGAGAAATTCGCCCAGGACCACGACATCCCCTTCACCAATTATGCGAGCCTGTGCCGCGCGGCGGAGATCCAGGACCTGATCTGGCGCGAGATCGAACGGGTCAACGGCAATTTCGCCCGCGTCGAGACCATCAAGAGATTTTACCTGATCGAGCGCCAGCTGACCCCGGAGGACGAGGAGCTGACGCCGACCATGAAGCTGAAGCGCGGCTTCGTGAACAAGCGCTACGCTGCCGAGATCGAGGCGATGTATCGCCAGCGCGCGGTGGCGTGACGAGCCTGCCAGTTCGAGAAAGCGAAGGAGCTGTGGCCCCCGCCCTTCGCACCATACGGGCCCAAAGGAGAGGAGACGTCAATGTCGAAATCGTTCAGTACGTTCGGCCTTGCTGTGAGCGCCGTGGTGCTCACCTGTCTGCCGGCCGCGGCGCAAACCAAGGTCACCAACGATGGCATCTCGGCATCCGAGATCGTCATCGGCACCCATCAGGACCTGTCGGGGCCGATCAAGGGCTGGGGCGTGCCGGTCTCGAACGGCATGAAGATGGCGGTCGAGGAGATCAACGCGGCGGGCGGTGTCCAGGGCCGCAAGATCAAGCTGGTCGTCGAGGACTCGGGCTACGATCCGAAGAAAGCGGTGCTGGCTTCGCAAAAGCTGATCGAGCGCGACAAGATTTTCGCGATGGTGGGTCCAATGGGATCGCCGACCGTGCTCGCTGCGCAGGATATCTTGCTCGACGCCGGCGTGCTTCAGCTCTTCCCGCTGACGGCGGCCGAGTTCACCTTCAAGTTCGATCCGGCCAAGCCGCAGGAGAGGCTGAAGTTCAACAACCTCCTGCCCTATGTCGAGAGCACGCGCGCAGCGCTCAAATACATGATAGAGGCAAAGAATTTCAAGAAGCCGTGCATCCTGCATCAGGACGACGAGTACGGCAAAAACGTGCTCGACGGCTTCAACCAGCAGCTCACCGCCATGAAGCTGCAGCCGGCCTCGATCACGAGCTACAAGCGCGGCGCCTCCGATTTCAGCGCGCAGGTCGCCAAGATGAAGTCCGACGGTTGCGACCTCGTCGTGCTCGGCGCGGTCCTCCGTGAGCCGATCGGCACGATGGGTGAAGCGAAGAAGCTCGGATGGGACGTCACCTTCCTCGGCGCCACGCCCGTTAACGTGCTCGAAGTGCCGGCGCTCGGCAAGGAAGTGGTGGAAGGCTTGTATTCCGCCTCGAACTTCGAAATTCCCTACGAAGACACCGCGAAGGGAAAGGTGAAGGACTGGCTCGTCAATTACAAGAAGATGTTCAACGCCGACGCCAACACCCAGGCGATCATCGGCTACAATGCGGTGATGACGTTCGCGCATTATGCCAACAAGGCTGGCAAGGATCTCACTGGCCAGAAGATGCTCGACGCGCTGGAGTCCGGCGACAAGTTCCAGGATATCTTTAATTCGCCGCCGACGGTGTTCTCGAAGACCAACCATCTCGCCACCACCGTCACCCAGGTGCAGCAAGTGAAGAACGGCCGCTGGGTGCTGGTGAAGGATAATCTGATGTTTTGATGGCTTCGCTCTTGCGGCGCTGACGGTGCACCCTCTCCCCTTGTGGGAGAGGCTGGCTTCGCGTGAGCGAAGCCGGGTTCGGGGTCTCTATCCTCATGAATGGTCGTGCGAGTGGAGAGAACCCCTCATCCGGCGCGCACGATGTGCGCGCCACCTTCTCCCACAAGGGGAGAAGGAAGAAAGCACGCCACGGGGAGAACCTACGATCCCCCGCCCGCCGTCCCCGAATTCACCGGCGCGAGCTCGTCTTCCCGGCAGCGCCAGCCGTCGGCGGCTTTGACGAAAGCGAAGGTCCGCTGGATTCTCAGGCGGCGCGTGACGTTGAAGGCTTCGCCGGATCGCTCCTTGCTGCCGAGGCCGGGCTGTGGACGGCCCGTCCTGGGGTCCCAGCAGGTGCCGGTGCAGGTGGATGCGACCTTGCTGCACATGGTGAAGGGCGCCAGCACGACCATCTCGATCTCGCCCGTGACCTGCGCCTCCTGGTCGGTCACCTGGCTGTCGAGCGCGTAGACGCGGTTGATGCGGAGGAAATTGCCGCACGAATTGGCGGCGTGAATCCGGGCGGCGCAGAAATCGACGGCATCGGTGTCGGGCGAGCGGGCCGCGACCTGCCGGCCGAACACTTTCTTCGGATCGCCCTTGGCGGCGGCGATCTCCTCGGTCTTGCGCTTCAGATGGTCGGCGAGACAATCTTCCGCGGACGAAAGCTCGGCAAGCGGCACGTTCTCCTTGCCGACGAGATTGCACTTGCGATCGCGCTCCCTCGTCCATCGGCCGTATTCGGCGAAGGCAAAGCGGGCCGCGGTCGGATCCAGCCTGCCGATCAGGCCCAGCACCTGGCTGTTGAGCTCGGTTTCGGTGAGCGCCAGCGACGGGTCCGCGCAGATCAGCGCGCCCGCGGCCGTGTTGGCCGCGAGACAGTCGAAATCGGGATCACGCACGATTGCGGCGCGCTCTTCGGTGACCTTGAGAAGGCACGCCTTCACGCGGTCGAAATCGTCGGTGCGGATTGCGGTCTGGCCGACGATGCCGCAGCCGAGGTTGCGCTGTCGGATCCAAATCGCATTCTCCTCGATCGCGGGCAGGCGATCGGGCAGGCGGGCGAGCCGCGCCTCGATCGCCGTGCCGAGCTTCTCGGCGGCGGCGGCCAGCTCGGCGTCACCGCAGATCAATTGATTGCCGGGATCGCGGATCTGCTGGCAGTTGTTTCGGGCAAATAGCGGCAGCCTGTCGGCGATGGAGCGGTCGGACGGGCCCGATTGCGCGGAGCCTGGTGCCGCCGGCAACACCAGCAGCGCAAGCACAGACAGCACGATGAACCGCATTCCAGTCGCCCCCGCAAAGGCGCCATGCTAGCGCCCCGGATCGCGCGGCGAAACGGCTTTGTGGCGTGACGGTTTACGTGAGACCCGTAGCCCGGATGGAGCGAAGCGTAATCCGGGAGCGGTGCGCGTCGTGAAAGTCCCGGATTTCGCTTCGCTCCATCCGGGCTACAAGAAAATCAGTGCGCCTCGGGTGCGGCCATCGACAACCGCACCGGTTCGTCGACATATTTCATCACGGCGGATTGGTAGAGCACGAACAGCGGCTGGTAGGTCTGGGCCGCGTCGTCCTCGACCATCGCCATGCGGCGGTTGTCGAGCATCAGCCAGTGGCCGCCGAGCTTTGCTGCGGCAACCGCATGCTCTTCGCCGGCCCTGACGTCACGCACCACGACGATGCGGAGGTCCTCATTGGCAACGCCGGCGAGCCGCAGCGCGGCCAGCTTGGCGATGGCATAGTCTTCGCAATCGCCGGCGCCCCGCGCGAAGGTCGCGAGCGGCGAGCTCCAGACGTCGTCGGCGCCGTCATTGGCGGCCCGGATGGCAAGATTGATGGCGCGATTGGTCTCACCCAGCTTCGCGCGGCCGTCGCGGCTGCGGGCCTGGTCGACGATGGCGATCAGCTTGAGCGCCGCGGGCGACGCGCAATTGTCCCGGTCGCCGTCGCACAGCGCGAGCTGCACCATGTCGTCGTCGAGCTTCTGCTTCAGCGCGAACCATTTCTGCTGGAGGCTGCCGGACGAGATGGCGAAGGCGAACACGCCGAACGGCTCGGCGGATCTGCGCACGAGGACGCCGGCTCCAGGCGACAGCAGCGTGCCGGCGCGGAGCTCGGCGGCCGATCCGAGCAGGATCAATCCGCACAGCACAAGGACAGCGCGCCAGGCGCGCGAGCGAGCAGCGGTCTCCATCTGACATCCCCTTCCGGCTTCGCCAGGTCCCCCTCGACCTGGTCGTGCCGGGCTTTGTTGCTTTCGCGGAGATAGTGCGAGACGGGCCGTTTTGTTCTGCTTAACGCGCCCGGCAGGGGTCCCAAAACCGTGGGACAGGCTGAAACGGGCCTGTGCAAATTGCGTAAAATTTTACGATTCGCCGGCTAGGAGGGCTCCGTCGCCGCGAAATGGAACCAATTGCAGGGAGAAGTTGCGGGAGGGCTGATTCTACCGCTTATGGCTAACAGCCCGTTATTTCACGGGTTCTGTTAGTTGGGTCACAGATTCTGCCCCGTATTTGTCGCAGGATGCTGCGGGGTACTACGAACAAAAGATGACACAAGTATCCGTCGTTCGATAGGGGCGACTGATTACTTTGGATGACTGGGAATGCGTGAAAATAAGCCGAAAACCGACCTCGGAATATTTGAAGAATTACTTCGGCTTCTCTGTGAAGGCGCCGCTATTGGGGACTCCTCCAGCCAAGTGATGGGAATCACACAAGCAATAGATGGTTTCGCTAAGGACTTGGTAATGCTATTCAAGCTTAGGCGGTCGTTACTTACTTAGATTTTAACTCTTTTTTGCGGTGCCCCCCGGTTGAATTACGCTGGCAAATTTGACGCCACGATTCCCCTTGATGGCGAGGGTTCCCGCTCGGCCGCGGACGTTCATATCGATTCCTTTACGGCCAAGACTTTTATCGCCAAGCCTTTTGTCGCGAAGGCGCACGGTCACGTGCCCGACGGCACGTTCGTTGTTCCCGATGCTAACCTGATCTTCAATGGCGAGTTCAAGCGCGCAGGTCTCGACCTCGTGCTGTCCCACGAGGGGCATGAGTTCGTCATTCACGATTATTTCAAGGGCGACAAGCGCGCAGCGATCGCCTCGCCCGATGGCGCCCATCTCACCGGCGACGTCGTCAACGCGCTCACGGGCCATGTGCAGGTTGCGCAGGCCGCGCCCGGCATCGCCGCCGCGCAGGTCATCGGCCACGTCACAAAACTCTCCGGCAGCGCGACCGCGGTTCGCAACGGCGTCTCGGTCACGCTGAACAACGGCGATAACGTCGAGAAGGGCGATGTGGTCTCGACCGGCGCGGATTCGACGCTCGGCATCACCTTCATCGACGGCACCGTGTTCGGCCTGTCCTCCAATGCGCGGATGGTGCTGAACGAGATGGTCTACGACCCCAACGGGTCGAGCAATTCCTCGCTGCTGAGCCTGGTTGCGGGCACCATCACCTTCGTCGCGGGCGAGACCGCCAAGCACGGCGACATGAAGATCGACACGCCGGTCGCCACCATGGGCATCCGCGGCACGGCGGTGCTGACCCAGATCAACTTCGTCGTTCCCGCCGGCGGCGGCGATCCGCAGCCGCAGGCGAGCTTCCAGGTGCTGGTCGAGCCGAACGGCACGACCGGCTCCTACATCCTGTTCGACAAGGTCACGCTGCTGCCGATCGCGACGGTCAACCAGGCCGGCCAGATGATCCAGATCAGCGGCGGCAACGTCTCGATCACCAACGGGCTGCTGTCGCCGGACGTCCAGAGGCTGATCACAGACGTGTTCACGCTGAAGTTCACCGACAACAACACCAACACCAAGCTGACCACGAACTTCACCGACACGATCACGCAGACCAGCGACGGCCTGGTCATCAAGACGCCGGCCGGCTACATCGCGACCGCGCTCTTCACCAACCTCGGTCAGCAGGGACCGCAGGGGCCCAGCGATCACACGACGCCTTTCAACCGTTACCCCGGCAAGCCTCTGTCTCAGAGCCTCGATCTCAACGGCAATGTGAAGACGGCGTTTGTGCTGACCGAGCGCGCGGACACGACCGGCGACACCACGCATTCCGACACGATCTCCGGCCGCATCACCTTCATCGACCAGAACCTGGGCGACAGGC
Source organism: Bradyrhizobium sp. 482_C4_N1_8 (assembly GCF_052075965.1). Lineage (NCBI taxonomy): Bacteria > Pseudomonadati > Pseudomonadota > Alphaproteobacteria > Hyphomicrobiales > Nitrobacteraceae > Bradyrhizobium > Bradyrhizobium sp. 482_C4_N1_8. The sequence goes on from NZ_CP197231.1 coordinate 991,524, forward strand.
CCACGGTGAGCGTGAACCTCGCCGACGCGCCGAACTACGTCTACAAGAGCGCCGGCCAGGACGTCACCGGCTCGCTCACCGCGCTCCAGAAGCAGGACATCGCGGCGACGCAGATCCAGATCAACGTCGTCGCCGACGGCGGCAACAACAACAACGGCTCGGCGGTCTGGACCTACACGATCCCCGACCACGTCTTCGACTTCCTCGCGGCCGGCGAAACGTTGACGCTGACCTACATGGTCCGCGTCGACAACAATTTCTCGGTCAGCCCCGAGACCGCCTTCATCCCCATCACGATCACGATCACCGGCACCAACGACAAGCCGGTGATCACCACCAGCGTTCCGGTCATCATCTTTGAAGGCGGCACCAGCGTGCCGGGTGGCCCGCTCACCAGCGATGTGCCGACGACGGGCACGCTGAACTTCGGCGACGTCGATCTCACCGACAAGCATACGGTGTCGGTGGCGCTGACCAGCGCGACCCTGCCTGATGGCACCGTTCCGCCGGGCCCGCTCGCGGCGTTCCAGAGCGCGATGTCGGTCGCGATCGCGGCGGGCGCCGACAGCACCGGAGACGGCACCGGCACCATCAACTGGTCGCTGGCCGATCTGCCGGTCTATCTCGCCGACTTCATCCCGAAAGGTGAGGTCCTGACGCTGGTCTACACCGTGACGCTGACGGATTCGCAAGGCGCGACCTCGAAGCAGACCATCACCGTCACGATCACCGGCACCGATGCGCCCGCGGTGGTGTGGATCGCGACCGACAAGGCCGGCGCTCCCTCCGGCGGCTTCTGGAAGGACGCGGCGAACTGGGCAACCGGCACGGTCCCGACCATCAATGACGATGTCATCGTCATCACCGATCAGCTGCACGGCCTGACGCCGTCCTATCCGGTGACGATCGACACTGCGGCCTACGCCAAGTCGCTGACGATGAACGATTTCGGTGGCCCGCCGCCGAAAGTGATCGTCCAGAGCTCGCTGACGATATCAGGCGCGCTCAACATGGGTGCCGATTCGATCCTCACGACCGCCGCGACCGGAACGATGTCGGTCGGCGGCAAGGCCGAGATTCTGGGCACGAGCGTGCTCACCAATGCCGGCTATCTGACGCTCGCGGGCGGCGGCGATTTCGCCAGCGGCACCAAGATCACCAATTCCGGCACGATCGAGCTGTCCGGCGGCACGCTGAAGACGCTCGCCACGATCCACAACGCCAGCGGCTTGCTGAGGGCCGATGCCGGCTCGACGCTGATCGTCGACACCGCGACGGTCGATGGCGGCACCGTCAGCATTTTGGGCACGCTGGAGCTCGACGGCACCAGCCTGATCGAGAACGGCACGCTGAACAATTCCGGCACAGTCAACGTCAAGGGCACGGTCGAGTTCGCCCACGAGACCGTGTCCAACACCGCGACCGGTGTGATCGAGGTGCTGGCCAACGGCTGGCTGACGATCCATCAGGGCTCCAGCGTTACCAATGCCGGCCAGATCACGGTCGACGCCAGCGGCAAGCTGATCGTCAGCAATGCGACCATCGGAGGAGCTGGTGCGGTGATCGACACCGGTGGCGGTGATGACGAGGGAGGCCCCGTCCTCAACGCCGGCATTCGCGGCGCCGGCACGATTACCAACAACGGTGAGATTGATCTGACCGGCGATGCCGTCCTGAGCGGCGGCATTCTGAAAAACAATACCGTCTTCAAGGTGAGCGGTGCGCGCAATGCGCTCAGCGATGAGACCGTCACCAATGCCGGCATCATCGAAGTGCTCGCCAACGGCGCGCTCGCGATCGAGCAGGGCTCGACCGTCGACAATTCGAGCGGCGACGTCATCGTCGACGGCAGTGCCGCACTGACGCTGGACTATGCCACGATCAGCGGCGGCGCCATCAGGGGCGCCGGCACGATCGACGTCACCGGCGCCAGCAAGATCGACAACGCCGCCACGCTCAGCGTCAGCGCGGTGACGGTCGAGAGCGGCGCCACGCTGACGCTGGACGACGCGACCGTTTCGGGCACCGCGATCGTCAATCACGGCACCGTCAATGTCGATGCGAGCAAGAATCTGACGTTGAACGGTGCGAGCCTGGCCGGCGGCACGCTCACCATCGCCGGCACGCTGGAATCGACCGGCGCGAGCGCGATCGACAACGCCGACGTCGGCAATACCGGCACGATCTCGGTCACCAGCGGCACGCTGACGATCGATCCCGGCATCCTTCACGGCATCACCAATCACGGTCTAATCGAGGCAGTGACCGGCGGCACGCTGAAGCTGACGACCGTCACCGTCGCCAACACCGGCGGCACGATCTCGGTCGACGGGACCTCGAAGCTCTATCTGTCCGACGTCTCGATCAACGGCGGCAGCCTCGGCAATGCCGGCAATCTCTACAGCGTCTCCGGCCTCAACACGATCACGGGTGGCGTCACCAACACCGGCACCATCGAAGTCCAGAGCGGCACGCTCAACCTGTCCGGCGGCATCACCGGTGTCGGCGCGCTGATCATCGACAATAACACGACGCTGGAGCTCGGTGGTGCGGATGCGCAGACCGTCAGCTTCGCCGGCGGCACCAATACGCTCAAGCTCGACAAGACGAGCCATGCCTTTACCGGCACTATCGCCGGTCAGGCGACGACCGGCGGTACTTTCACGGTCACCGGCGATGCCGGCATCAATTCGGGCAAGGGCGACGCGCTCGACTTCACCGCTTCGGGCGGGACGATCGGCAGTCGCGGCAACATCGTCCTGGCCCCGAGCGGTACGCTGACCGGTGCGACCAACGGCATTGTCGTCACTCAGAACGGCATCGGCGACATCTCGCTGACGACATCGGGCGACATCACCGGCCAGACCGGCAACGGCATCGTGCTGCACGACGGTGCGAACGGTGCAGGCGATATCACGGCGACCATCGGCGGCGGCGTTTCCGGTGCGGTCGGCCTCGACATCGTCTCCCATGGCAACGGCGCAGTCACCGTCACCAACAACGGGCACATCTCCGGCACGACCTCGTTCGGCATCAATGTCGACCAGGACGATGCGGGCGCGGTCGGCTCGACGCACATCACCAATACCGGCTCCGTGGTCGGCGCCGATGGTTTTGCTGCGATCTCCATCCAGGAGAACGGCACCGGCGCTGCATTTATCACCAACTCCGGCACCATCGGGCCAGCCGATGCCGGCAGCGTGACCTCATCGACCTATGCGATCGTCGAGACTGGCGGCGAGATCACGATCAACAACGCCGGCCACATCAACGGCAACATCTCGGTCGCCACCGCCACGTTCAATAACGAGACGGGCGGTACCTGGACGGTCGCCGGCAGCGGCGTGTTCGGCGATGCGTCCTCGATCGTCAACCACGGCGACATCGATCTGCACGGGGCCTCCATTTCCGGGGCCGATCTGACCATCGAAAATTATGGCGACATCGACAGCTGGGGCACTGCGTCGATCACGGGCGACATCACCAACACCGGCACCGGCTCGATCGAGGTTCACACCGGGACGCTGACGCTGTTTGGCTCGCTGTCGGGCTCGGCCACGGGCGCGGTCGTCGTCGATGCCGGCGCGACGCTCGAGGTCAAGGGTGCGGTATCGCAAACGATCACGCTTGCCGGTGACGGCGCCGAGCTGGAGATCGATACGAAGGATTTCGGCGGCTCGATCGCGGAGCTGTCCGCGAACGACAAGATCGACCTGACGATGATCAAGTGGGGGCCTGGCACCAGCGCGGTTTATGTCCCGGATGCCGACCACCCCGCGAACGGCGGCGTGCTGACGGTCACCGGCGACGATGGCAAGAGCATCAGCCTCACCCTGATCGGAGACTATCGCGACGCGCACTTCGCGGGCAGCGATGAGGGTGGCCACACGCTGATCACGATCCATGCGGACGACGATGCGCCGACATTCACCACCACGGATGTGGCGCAGCTGACCGCAAGCTTCTCCGAGCAGCCCGATACCACCGGTTCGTCCTCGACGATCGACCCGTCGCCGGCCGCAACCGGCTCGATCGACTTCAAGGACATCGACCTGACCGACCGTCCGACGGTGACGAAGGTCGACCAGGACGTGACCTGGCTCGACGGCGCCACCGACCTCACCGCGTCGCTCACGCCCGACGAGACCGCCGCGTTGAAGAACGCGCTGACGTATCAGCTGACCGGCAAGAACAACGGTACCGTCACCTGGCACTATTCGATCGCCGACAACGCGCTCGATTTCCTCGGCCAGGACCAGACGGCGAAGGTCGTGTCCACCATCACGCTCGATGATGGCCGGGGCGAGACCACCACGACCGACGTCACCATCACGATCACCGGCAAGAACGACGCGCCGACGCTCGACAGCGCGACGCTGGCCGCCGTCGCCGGCAACGACAGCGATCCGGCTGGCAGCAAGATCCGCGATCTCTTCACGAACAAGTTCCATGACGCCGACACTGGCGCGACCTTCAAGGCCATCGCGGTGACGTCGGACGCCGCGACCGTTGACCAGGGCGTCTGGCAGTACAAGGTTGGCGGCTGCTGGGTCGATGTCGACTCGGTCGGTGATGCGAATGCGCTCGTGCTGAGCTCCGCTACGCTGATCCGGTTTGTGCCTGCAGACGGATTCAGCGGCGAGCCTGGCGCGCTGGGCGTCCACGCTCTCGACGACACCTATACAGGCGCCATCACCACCGCTGGCTCGACGGCGACGATCGATCTCACGGCGACGGGCACCGGCGGCACCGCGTCGATCTCGCACGACATCACCACCATCGGCACGAGCGTGACGCCTGCCATCGGTCCAGTCATCAATACCGAGAGCTTCCACGTCGAGCACATCCGCGAGAACAGCAACGATATCATCACCGATCTGGTGGTCACCGATACCGATTCTGGCGCGGCGACGGACATTTTCACCGTCACGGTGTCGACCTCGCATCCGGATACCAGCAGCGTCAGTGCATATCCGACGACGGGCTCGCTCGAGCAGATCAACACCGGCCTCGCAGAAGGTGCCGGCATCACCTACGACCCGACAGGCGCCAGCACCGAGCAGTATCCGCAGCCGCCCGCGACGGACAAGATCAAGGTGACCGTTGCCGACTCGACCGGTCATTCCGACACCGTGAACTTCATCTTCGTCGAGGGCGCCAGCAGCCAGGGCATCCGCCTGGAGGGCACCGACGGCAAGGACGTGATCTTCGCCACCGAGTCGAGCGACACGCTTATCGGCGGCGGCGCCAAGGACCAGTTCGTGTTCGCGCCGACGTCGTCGCAGTCCGCGGTCCAGCACAGCGTCGACGATTTCGAGGTCGGCCTCGACAAGATCGACCTGCGGCAGTTCGGCAGCATCAGCTCGCTGCACGACGTCAATATCGCTCCGCAATCGGGCGACGCCCTGATCACGCTGGACAACCACGAGACGATCCTGCTGAAGAACGTGATCGCGGCAAATCTGAAGGCCAGCGATTTCATCTTCCACATCACCTGATCGCCGCCCGGGCCTCCTGGCGGCCGGCTCGCAGCTTGACCGCGGCAAAAAATCCTTAATCCTCGACCGCCGGGGAATAGCCAATCGCTCGCGGACGCTCCATGATCGGTGCGCCGGGCGCGATACAGGTCAGGAAGTCCGACTGAAATGAAGCGTCTCAAGATCCTGCGGCGGTGGTTTGCGCGGAAGCTCGGCTTCGCGCGGCTGATGTGCCTTGCGCTGCTGGTCGTCTTTGCCGGCGCTCGTGTCTGGGATCCGCCGCCGATCCAGGAATTGCGGCTGCGCACCTTCGACATGTTCCAGCTGATCGATCCCCGCCACAAGGCGGCGCGGCCGGTCACCATCGTCGACATCGACGACAAGAGCCTCGCCAAGCTCGGCCAGTGGCCATGGCCGCGCACGCGGATCGCGGACCTGATCCAGAACCTCACCGGTAACGGCGCGGTGACGATCGGCTTCGACATGGTGTTCTCCGAAGCCGACCGGCTCAACCCGGATCTGGTCGCGAGCCAGATGCGCGATCTCGACGACGCCACCCGCGCCAGGCTGCGCGAGCTCCCGACCAACGACCAGATCCTCGCCGACGCGATCAAGCGCTCGCACGTGGTGCTGGGCGAAACCGGGCAGCCGGCGATCTCGTCCGAGATCGACAAGTCGTTGCCCTTCACCGGCGTCGCGACGGTCGGCGAAGCGGATGCCGAACGTTTCCTGTTCGAATTCCCCGGCCTGTTGCGTAACGTGTCCGTCATCGAGAAGGTCGCGGCCGGCCGCGGCCTGTTCTCGATCAAGACCGAGCGCGACGGCCTGATCCGCCGCGTGCCGTTGATCATGCGCGCCCAGGGCAACATCATGCCCTCGCTCAGCCTCGAGATTTTACGCGTCGTCACGGGAACGCCGACGCTGCTGGTCCGGACCGACAAGACCGGCATCAGGGCCGTGCGCCTCAAGGGCGTGGAGATTCCGACCGACAAGAACGGCCAGCTCTGGGTGCACTACGCCCGCCAGGATCCCTCGATCTACATCTCGGCGGCCGACGTGCTCGACAACACCGCGCCGCCGAACAAGATCGCCGGCAAGCTGGTGCTGGTCGGCACCTCGGCGGTCGGGCTGAACGACATCAAGACCACGCCGGTGTCATCGACCATGCCGGGTGTCGAGATCCATGCCCAGGTGCTGGAGAGCGTGCTCAGCGGCGCGGTGATCTCGCAGCCGAACTATGCGCTCGGCGTCGAGCTGATCGCCGCGCTCGTGATCGGCCTGCTCGTCATCATCTTCACGCCCAATCTCGGCCCTGTCCGTCTGGGGCTCGCGGGCGCGATGTTCGCCGCCATCCTGGTCGGCGTGTCCTGGTTCTTCTACGCGCAGTACCGCTACCTCATCGACTTCACCTATCCGCTGCTCTCGACCACCGCGATCTATCTGACACTGATCTTCGCGAGCTTCGTGCGCGAGCAGCGTCAGCGCGTGCAGATCCGCGGCATGTTCGCGCAATACATGTCGCCCGTCCTGGTCGAGCAGCTCGCGCAGTCGCCCGAAAAGCTGGTGCTCGGCGGCGAGGAGCGCGAGATGACGATCATGTTTTCCGATGTGCGCGGCTTCACCACGATCTCGGAGAGCTACAAGCAGGATCCGCAAGGCCTGATCGCGCTGATGAACCGCTTCCTGACGCCGTTGACAGACGTCATCATCGATCAGAAGGGCTACATCGACAAGTACATGGGCGACGCCATCATGGCGTTCTGGAACGCGCCGCTCGACGATGCCGAGCACGAGGTCAACGCCTGCGAGGCCGCGATCCAGATGCTGGAGCAGATCGACGCGGTCAACAAGGAGCGCGAGCAGGAGGCCGCCGACGGCGGTCACGTCTACATCCCGCTCAATGTCGGCATCGGCCTCAACACCGGCATCGGCGTCGTCGGCAACATGGGCTCCGACCTAAAGAAGAACTATTCGGTGCTCGGCGACAGCGTGAACCTCGCCTCGCGCCTGGAAGGCCAGTCGAAGGAATACGGCTTTCCCATCATCGTCGGCTCCAGGACCGCGCTCGCCGCCAAGGACAAGTTCGCGATCCTCGAGCTCGACTTCATCATGGTCAAGGGCAAGACCGAGCCCGAGGTGATCTACGCCATCGCCGGCCGCGAGGACGTGATGCATTCGGGCGCTTTCCAGCGCCTGCGCAACGTCACCATCGAGATGCTCGGCTGCTACCGCGGCCGCGACTGGCAGGGCGCGCTGGAAGCGATCGAGCGCGGCCGCCGCAGCGAGGATGCCGACACGCTGGAAAAGCTGTTCAAGCTGTACGAGGCGCGAATCAAGGAATTCCAGATCAATCCGCCGGCGGAAGGATGGAACGGCGCGTATGCGCTGCTGACGAAGTAGCGGTGTGAGTGCGTGGCCATCGCTGGTGCTGCACTGAAAGTGTCGTCCCCGCGTACGCGGGGACCCATACCCCCAGGGAGATGTTATCGCGCGAGCCGGTAACTCCGAGTCTTCGCCAAACCACTCCCTGCGGTTATGGGTCCCGGGCTCGCGACTACGTCGCGCCCCGGGACGACAGCGGTGTTTGGCGCGGTAGCGTCCGTCTGCTCTTCGCCACCAACATCAACTCCCGTAGGGTGGGCAAAGGCGCGCTAGCGCCGTGCCCACCATCTTACTCCGCGTATAGAGGTGGTGGGCACGCTTACGCTTTGCCCACCCTACGACACCGGCGTTTGCCGCCTTCACTCCGTCCCGATCGTCGTCAGATCCTGGAACCAGTGCTGCGCCTGCACGAACTGCTTGATCTTCGGCGACAGCGCGTGCGGGTTGGTGTCGTGGACGACCCAGACCAGCACGGCATCGTCGACGATCAGCGCGTGGGCCTGCGCGATCAGATCGTCCTGCTTGGCGGTGTCGAACGTCTGCTTGGCCTCGCTGATCAGCGCGTCAACCTTCGGGTTCTTGTAGCCGCCCCAGTTCACGCCGACCGGCGCGATCTGGTCGGAGGCGAAGAAGCGGACGATGGCGTAGAGCGGGTCCGAGGTGACATAGGCGATGTTGTTGGCGGTGATGCCGGCGTTCATCTCGTCGGCCGCGCCCTTGCGCCAATGCGTATATAATGTCTCGAGCTCGACCACCTTGAAGTCGATGTCGATGCCGATTTCCTTGAAGCTTTGCTGCAGGAATTCGTTCATCGGCAGGGACAGCATCTGGCCGGTGCCGCCCTGGGCGATGATGAAGGTGGCCTTCAGCGGCTTCGCCTTGGAGTAGCCGGCCTCTTCGACCAGCTTCTTGGCCGCGGCCAGATCATATTTCAGCTCGAAGGTCGGTTTGCCGAACCACGGGCTCGACGGGTCGACCTGGCCCTTGGCGGGTTTTGCAAGCCCGTTCATCAGACCAACGACTTCGTCACGGTTGATCGCGAGATTCAGCGCCTTGCGCAGGCGGATGTCGGTCCAGGGCGAGCCCGGCAGCACGCTGAGGTGATAGTTCCAGACGTGCGGCGTGACGTTGTCGACGATCTTCATGCCGGCGGCTTTCAGCTGCGGTACGGCGTCCGGCGCCGGCGTCTCGATCAGGTCGACTTGGCCTGCGAGCAGCGCATTGGTGCGCGTCAGCGCTTCCGGCATCGGCACCAGCACGATCTTGTCGGCCTTTGGAATGCGCTTCTTGTTCCAGTAGTCCGGATTCTTCGTGAGCTCGGCAAGCTCGCGCGGCACCAGCTTGGTCAATTTGAACGGACCGGTGCCGGAAGGCTGGCTCGCGAACTTGTCCCAATCCTTGCCGAGCTTCTCGTACTGCGCCGGGCTCGAGACCAGGAACCACAGCATCTGATAGGGGAAGAAGGAATCGACCGTCTTGGTCGTGATCTCCACCGTGAAATCGTCGATCTTGGCGTAGCTCGCGACCGAAGGCAGGCGGGTCTTCACCTGCGCGCTCTGCCGCTTGTCGAATTGCGGCGCCTTGTCGTTGAGCACCTTGTCCAGATTCCAGATCACCGCGTCGGCGTTGAACTCGCTGCCGTCGTGAAACTTCACGCCCTTGCGCAAAGCAAACCGCCATTTGGTCTTGTCGGCATCATCCACCTTCCATTCGGTGGCGAGCCCGGGCACCAGCTTGCCGGGGCGGTCGGCGACGTCCATCTCCCAGGCGACCAGCGGATCGTAGATGGTGTACGCCGTGAACTGATAGGCGCCGGCGCCGCGATCGGGCTGGCCCGTCGTCAGCGGGATGTCCGCCATCGAGATGCCGTAGCGCACCACCGTTTCGGCGCGTGCCGTGATCGCGGATAACGCCAGCGCAAGCACGGCGAGACAGGTCGATAGTCGGATACGCATGGCCCAAGGCTCCCAGGAGATTTCAGAGCCAAACTTGCAATCTTGATGCCAGAATAGGCAGGACGGTGGCTTTGCCGACACGTGATCACACAGACTTGTCGTCGCAGGGGCAATTTGCAGAAAAAGTTTCCCCATTGGCATAGCCATTGCATACGTTTGCATCAAAATTAGTCATTGAAAGCCGGAAGAGGACTGAGACGATGCTTATGAAGACAACCACCCGCGCGGCGCTGATTGCTGCGCTGGCTCTGACGACTGCGGCCGCGTGGCCGAGCGTGGCAAGCGCCGAAACCGTGCTGCGCATCGGCATGACCGCTGCCGATATTCCGCGCACATTGGGCCAGCCCGATCAGGGTTTTGAAGGCAACCGCTTCACCGGCCTCACCATGTACGACGCGCTCACGGGCTGGGACCTGTCCTCGGCCGACAAGGCGAGCGTGGTAATCCCGGGCCTTGCCACCGAGTGGAAGGTCGACGATGCCGACAAGACCAAGTGGATCTTCAAGCTGCGCCCCGGCGTCACCTTCCATGACGGCTCGCCGTTCAACGCCGATGCCGTGGTGTGGAACGTCGAGAAGGTGCTGAAGCAGGATGCGCCGCAGTTCGACGCCAGCCAGGTCGGCGTGACCGCGTCGCGCATGCCGACGCTGGCCTCCGCGAAGAAGATCGACGACATGACGGTCGAGCTCACCACCAAGGAGCCCGACAGCTTCCTGCCGATCAACCTCACCAACCTGTTCATGGCGAGCCCGGCGAAGTGGCAGCATTTCTACGACAAGGCGGAAGGCGCCGACGCCAAGGCGAAGTCGCAGGCCGCGTGGACCGCGTTCGCCAAGGACGCCGCGGGCACCGGCCCGTGGAAGATGGCGAGCTTCACGCCGCGCGAGCGCCTCGAGCTGGTGAAGAACGCGGCCTATTGGGACAAGGCGCGCGTGCCCAAGGTCGACAAGATGGTGCTCCTGCCGATGCCGGAAGCAAACGCGCGCACCGCGGCGCTGCTCTCGGGGCAGGTCGATTGGGTCGAGGCGCCGGCGCCCGACGCGTTGCCCGAGCTCAAGCAGCGCGGTTTCAAGCTCTACGCCAACGAGCAGCCGCATGTCTGGCCGTGGCAGTTCTCGCGCGTCGAAGGCTCGCCCTGGAATGACATCCGCGTCCGCAAGGCCGCCAACCTCTGCGTCGATCGCGAGGGTCTCAAGGACGGCCTGCTCGCGGGCCTGATGGTGCCGGCGACCGGCACCTTCGAGCCCGGCCATCCCTGGCGCGGCAAGCCGACCTTCGAGATCAAGTACGACAAGGCGGCTGCGCAAAAGTTGATGCAGGAGGCCGGCTTCGGTCCGTCAAAGAAGCTGACGGTGAAGATCCAGACCTCGGCGTCGGGCTCCGGCCAGATGCAGCCGCTGCCGATGAACGAATATCTCCAGCAGGCGCTCGCCGAATGCTATTTCGACGTGAAGCTCGACGTCATCGAGTGGAACACGCTGTTCACCAACTGGCGCCGCGGCGCCAAGGACCCCAGCGCCAACGGCTCGAACGCGACCAACGTCACCTACGCGGCGATGGACCCGTTCTTCGCGCTGGTGCGCTTCCTCCAGTCCGGCATGGCGCCGCCGGTCTCGAACAATTGGGGCTTCATCCACGAGCCCAAGTTCGACGAGCTGGTGAAGAAGGCACGGCAGACGTTTGATCCAGCCGCGCGCGACGCTGCGCTCGCCGAGCTGCACGCGGCCTCCGTCGACGATGCAGCCTTCCTCTACGTCGCCCACGACGTCGGCCCCCGCGCCATCAGCCCGAAGGTGACGGGCGTCGTGCAGCCCAAGAGCTGGTTCATCGACTTCTCGCTGGTGTCGATGCAGTAGTTCGCGCCACACGCTCAGTGCACCCTCTCCCCTTGTGGGAGAGGGCGGCTTCGCGGCAGCGAAGCCGGGTGAGGGGTCTCTCTCCGCGAGCGACCCTCTCTCTCATTCGATAACGCTGTATCTGCGGATAGATACCCCTCATCCGGCGCGCTGATCGCGCGCCACCTTCTCCCACAAGGGGAGAAGGAAGAAAGAAGACCAGTGCTCGCCTATATCGCTCGCCGCATCGTCTATGTCATTCCGATCGTCATCAGCGTGGCGCTGGTGTGCTTTCTGCTCGTGCACATCACGCCGGGCGATCCGCTGGTCGCCGTGCTGCCGGCCGACGCCTCGCAGGAGCTCGCGGCGCAGCTCCGCGCCGCCTATGGTTTCGACCGTCCGCTGCCGGTGCAGTTCGGCCTGTGGCTGCTGCGTGCCCTTCATGGCGATCTCGGCAATTCCATCGCGACGGGGCGTCCCGTGCTCGCCGAGGTCATGCGCGCGGTCAGCAACACCGTCACGCTCGCGATTGCGGCCGCCATCATCGGCTTCACGATGGGCATCCTGCTCGGCCTGATCGCCGGCTATTTCCGCGAGACCTGGATCGACAAGGTCGCGACCTCCTTCGCCATCGCCGGCGTCTCCGTGCCGCATTACTGGCTCGGCATGGTGCTCGTCATCATCTTCTCGGTGCAGCTGAACTGGCTGCCCGCGGTCGGCGCCGGGCCGAACGGCTCCAACTCCTGGGCCTGGGACTGGGCGCATCTGAAATATCTCGTGCTGCCGGCGATCACGACCTCGGTGATTCCGATGGGCATCGTCACCCGCACCGTGCGCGCGCTCACCGGCGACATCCTCAGCCAGGACTTTGTCGAGGCGCTGCGCGCAAAGGGCCTGCACGAAACCGGCGTGTTTCGCCACGTCATCAAGAACGCCGCGCCCACCGCGCTCGCGGTGATGGGGCTTCAGCTCGGCTACATGCTCGGCGGCTCGATCCTGATCGAGACCGTGTTCTCCTGGCCGGGGTCGGGCTTCCTGCTCAATTCGGCGATCTTCCAGCGCGACCTGCCGCTGCTGCAGGGCACGATCCTGATCCTGGCGCTGTTCTTCGTCTTCCTCAATCTGCTGGTCGACATCGCGCAAGCCGCGATCGACCCGCGCATCAAGCGGGGCTAGCCGATGAGCGAGCTTCCGTTGTCAGCGACCGCCGACGCCGCGCTCCAGGCCGCGCCCGCGACCAAGGCGCGCGGCTATTGGGCGACCGTCGGCCGCCGCATCGCCCGCGACAAGGTCAGCATGGCCTGCGCGCTGGTGCTGCTGCTGATTTTCCTCTCCGCGGTGCTCGCGCCGTGGCTCGGACTTGAAGATCCCTACAAGGGTTCGATGATCCGCCGCCTCCGCCACATCGGCACAGCAGGCTACCCGCTCGGCACCGACGAGCTCGGCCGCGACATGCTGGCGCGGCTGATCTATGGCGGCCGGCTGTCACTCGTTATCGGCATCCTGCCCGTGATCCTCGCCTTCTGCATCGGCACGTCGCTCGGCCTCGTCGCTGGCTATGTCGGCGGCAAGCTCAACACCGCGATCATGCGCACGATCGACGTGTTCTACGCCTTTCCCTCCGTGCTGCTCGCCATCGCGATCTCCGGCGCGCTCGGTGCCGGCATCCTCAATTCCATCGTGTCCCTGACCGTTGTGTTCGTGCCGCAGATCACACGTGTTGCCGAAAGCGTGACCACCGGCGTGCGCAACATGGACTTCGTCGAAGCGGCGCGTGCGTCCGGCGCGGGGCCCTTCACCATCATGCGTGTGCACATCCTCGGCAACGTCTTGGGCGCGATCTTCGTCTATGCGACCAGTCTCATTTCGGTCTCGATGATCCTGGCCGCAGGTCTCTCCTTCCTCGGCCTCGGCACAAAACCGCCGGAGCCGGAATGGGGACTGATGCTGAACACGCTCCGCACCGCGATCTACGTCAATCCCTGGGTCGCGGCATTGCCGGGCGCGATGATCTTTGCGGTCTCGATCTGCTTCAACCTGCTCTCGGACGGCCTGCGCAGCGCCATGGACATTAGGAACTAGGCCATGAGCGAGAGCAACACATCCGTTGAAATGCTGGAGCCGGTCGAGGACGTTGGCGGCGTCGCGCAACCGCTGCTCCAGGTCAACGGCCTGACCAAGCATTTCCCGGTGCGCGGCGGGCTGTTCGCCGCGAAACGCACCGTGCGCGCGGTCGACAACGTCTCCTTCTCGGTCGCGAAGGGCGAGACCGTCGGCATCGTCGGCGAATCCGGCTGCGGCAAGTCGACCACCGCGCGGCTGCTGATGCATCTGATGCCGCGCGATACCGGGGACATCATCTATGACGGCATGACCGTCGGCCAGGCGCTGTCGTTGCGCGAGCTGCGCCGCGGCATGCAGATGGTGTTCCAGGATTCCTATGCCTCGCTCAATCCGCGCCTGACGATCGAGGAATCGATCGCGTTCGGCCCGAAAGTGCACGGCATGGCCGATGGCACGGCGCGGGCGCTGGCGCGCGAGCTGCTCGGCAAGGTGGGCCTGCGGCCGGAAAACTTCGCCAACCGCTATCCGCACGAGATCTCCGGCGGCCAGCGCCAGCGCGTCAACATCGCGCGTGCGCTGGCGCTGTCGCCGCGGCTGGTGATCCTCGACGAAGCCGTTTCGGCGCTCGACAAATCCGTCGAGGCACAGGTGCTGAATTTGCTCGCCGATCTCAAGCGCGAGTTCGGCCTGACCTATCTCTTCATCAGCCACGACCTCAACGTCGTCCACTACATCAGCGATCGCGTGCTGGTGATGTATCTCGGCGAGGTCGTCGAGCTCGGCCCGGTCGACCAGGTCTGGGACAACCCTGCGCATCCCTATACGCGTGCGCTCCTTGCCGCGATGCCGTCGTCGGACCCGGATCGTCGCACCGAGAAGCCGCCGATCACCGGCGATCCGCCCAATCCGATCGATCCGCCGCCGGGTTGCCGCTTCCACACCCGCTGCGCGTTTGCGGAGCCGCTCTGCGCAAATGCAGCACCAAAGCTCACCGCGCTCGATACAATGGGCCACGAAGCCGCGTGCTACATGGCGATACCGGGATCAGGCCATAGCCGCGCGCCCGCAGAGGAAACAGCATGACAAGACCGACACCCAAAGAGATCAAGCCGATCGCGCAGATCGCCGGCGTCCCTGTTGATGACGAGATCGCGACGCGTATCTCCAATTCCATCGGACCGGCCTTCGAAGGCTTTGCGGCCATCGCCGGCACGCTGCCGTTCGATCTCGAGCCCGCGCTCTATCCGATCGCGCAGACGCAGAAGGTGTCGAAATGAGCCGTGAGCCTGCATTGATGACGCTCACCGAGGTCGCGCGCGCGATCGCGATGAAGCAGGTGTCCTCGCATGAGGTGACGCGTGCGCTGCTGCACCGCATCGCGCAGTGGCAGCCGCATCTGAACGCCTTCATGTCGGTTGAAGCCGAGTCCGCGTTGAAGGCTGCCGATGCCGCGGATGCCGAGCTCGCCAAGGGCAATGTCCGCGGTCCGCTGCACGGCGTGCCGCTCGCGCACAAGGACATGTATTACGACGCAGGCCACGTCTCGACCTGCGGCTCGCTGATCCGCCGCGACTTCGTGCCGACCGTCACGTCCACGGCCTTGCAGCGGCTGAAGGATGCCGGCCAGGTCCGCCTCGGCACGCTGCATCTGGCCGAATTCGCCTATGGCCCGACCGGCCACAACGCCCATTATGGCCCGGTGCGCAATCCCTGGAACGTCGCGCACATCACCGGCGGCTCCTCGTCGGGCTCGGGCTCGTCGGTCGCGGCGCGCCTGACGTTTGCGGCGCTCGGCTCCGACACCGGTGGTTCGATCCGCATGCCCGCGCATTTCTGCGGCGTCACCGGGCTGAAGACCACCGTCGGTCGCGTCAGCCGCGCCGGCGCGATGCCGCTGTCGCAATCGCTCGACACCGTCGGTCCGCTCGCCCGCACCGCCGAGGATTGCGCGCTGCTGCTGGCGCTGATGGCCGGTCCCGATCCCGCGGATTCGACCACCAGTCATGAGCCGCTGTCCGACTATGTCGGCGCCACCAAGGGGTCGCTCAAGGGCCTGAAGATCGGCGTGCCCGCGTCCTTCTATGTCGACGATCTCGACGGCGAGGTCGCGCGCGTGCTGGACGAGACCATCGCGGTGCTCAAGCGCGAGGGCGCCGACATCGTCACAGTCGAGCTGCCGGACCAGCGGCAATTGTCTGCGGCAAGCCAGCTCGTGCTCGCGGCCGAAGCGGCCGCCTTCCACAAGCGCTGGATGATCGAGCGTCCGCAGGACTATGGCCCGCAGGTCCTGATGCGGCTTCAGAACGGTCTCGCCGTTCCCGCCATCACCTATCTCGAAGCCATGCGCTGGCGCGGCCCCGCACTCGCCGCGCACAATGCGGCCACCGCTGGTGTCGATGCGGTCATCGCGCCGGCATCGCCGGTGCCGGCGCCGACGATCGAGGAGAGCGACGTCGGCGGCGGCCCGAACGCGCCGGCGATGGTGCAGCGGCTGACGCTGTTCACCCGCCCGGTGAATTTTCTGGGCCTGCCGTCGCTCACCATTCCCTCCGGCTTCACGAAAAGCGGCCTGCCGGTTGGCATGCAGCTGATCGGCCGCTCCTTCGATGAAGCGACCTTGCTCACCATCGGCGCCGCCTTCCAGCGCGTCACCGACTATCACGATAGGTTGCCGAAACTGCCGTCATGACAAAGCTCGTCGACATCTCAGGCCTCAACATCCGCTTCACCGGGGAGCGCACGGTCTATGCCGTGAACGATCTCAGTCTCTCGCTCGGTGACGGCGAGGTGCTGGGCCTGCTCGGCGAGTCCGGTTCCGGCAAGAGCGTGACCCTGCGTGCGCTGATGCGGCTGCTGCCGAAGAAGCGCACGCAGATTTCGGGCAAGGTCAACGTGATGGGCCGCGACGTGCTCGCCATGAACGACGAGGAGCTGTCGTCGTTCCGCGGCCAGACCGTGTCGATGATCTTTCAGGAGCCCGCGCTCGCGCTCGATCCGGTCTACACCATCGGCGCGCAGATCGCCGAAAGCGTCGTGCGCCACGAAGGCAAGAGCCTTGCGGAAGGGCGGGCGAGGGCGCTCGAAATGCTCGAGGTCGTGCGCATTCCCTCGGCCAGGCGGCGGCTGGATGCCTATCCGCACGAGATGTCCGGCGGCATGCGCCAGCGCGCGATGATCGCGCTGGCGCTCGCCTGCCGTCCCAAGATCTTGCTGGCGGATGAGCCGACCACCGCGCTCGATGCCACCGTGCAGATCCAGATCCTGCTGTTGCTGCGCGAGCTTCAGCGCGAGTTCGGCATGTCCGTCATCTTCGTCACCCACGACATAGGTGTTGCGATCGAGATCTGCGACCGTGTCGCGGTGATGTATGCTGGCCAGATCGTGGAGCAGGGGACGCTCCGCGACATCGTCCGCACGCCGGTGCACCCCTACGCCAAGGGCTTGCTCGCCTCCACCATCCACGGCGCCAAGCGCGGCGCCCGGCTGGAGACCATCCCCGGCACCCCGCCCTCGCTGGCCGAAAAGCCGAACAACTGCTCCTTCGCCCCCCGCTGCACGGTCGCCCAGCCGCGGTGTCTGGAGCAATTGCCTGCGAATGTGGAGGTCGGACCGGGCCGGGCGGCGAGGTGCGTGCTGGCGGAGCCGGTGACGGCGTCGTAGTTCGTTCTCCAGCCGTACTACATCCCCGCGCAACACTGCGCTCCCTCCCCCTTGCGGGGGAGGGCGGGGGAGAGGGGTAGCCACAAACTCAGACCTCGCCCGTGGCCACCCCTCTCCCAGGCCCTCCTCCGCAAGGGGGAGGGAATGAGAGAGCGGCGCGTCCCTCACTTCAAATCGCGCACTTCTTCAGAATCCCTCTACGACAACACCGACTTGTCACAGTTCACCTCGCACCGCCGGCCAACTGCACTCCTACTGTGCATGGGGTTGTTTTCGACATTTTTATCCGAACCGACCATTCAGACCCCATTCATCCCGGTTCCGGTTCCATGCCCCCGTTCATGGAGAGGGACTTCAACTTATGTACATTTCTGGCCAAGGCCTCATCGTCATCCTGTTCGTCGGCCTCGTCGCCGGCTGGCTCGCCGGCAAGGTGGTGCGCGGCAGCGGGTTCGGCATCATTGGCGACATCGTGATCGGCATCGCCGGCGCGTTTGTCGCAAGCTTCCTGTTCCCGAAGCTCGGCATCCATCTCGGCACCGGCCTCGTGTCCGAGATCATCTATTCCGCCATCGGCGCCATCATCCTGCTCCTGGTGGTGCGGCTGGTGCGCGGCGGCGGCCGGCTCTAGCGTCACATTGGCTCGGTGAGCCAGAACTTTCGCCTCTCCCCCGCTGGGGAGAGGCCGCGATGTCTGCTATAAAAAGCCGCAAAGACTGTGAAATACCGGACTTGCGTGCGAGGCCGTCAGGGGTAGAGGTGGCCTATCAGGGACCTGGATTAATTCGGCCGCGTTCGTCGCGGGGGAATACGATGTTAATCCGGGTCGCGTACCCCTGAACGACCTAGGAAATCAGGGGCGTTGCCCCTTACCCGAAAGAGATCAGACTGATGGCAGCCGTACCCGGCGTCCGCCGTTCAGAGCTCGGTGACGCCTTGCGTGCGTGTCGCACGGCGTTCGTCGGCGTCGGCTTGATGAGCTGCATGATCAACCTGCTCTATCTGACTGGGTCGATCTTCATGCTGGAGGTCTACGACCGGGTTCTGCCGAGCCGCAGCGTTCCGACTCTCGTCGGCCTGATCATCATCGCCAGCTTCCTCTATATGGCGCAGGGCATGCTCGACATGATCCGAAACCGGATCCTGGGGCGGATCGGCACGGCGCTCGATGAAGCCCTCAACAAGCGCGTGTTCGACACCGTCGTGCGCCTGCCGCTCCTGGTCGGCAGCCGCAACGAGGGCCTGCAGCCGCTGCGCGACCTCGACAATGTCCGCTCGTTCCTCGGCGGCATGGGTCCGAGCGCGTTCTTCGACCTGCCCTGGCTGCCGCTGTACCTGGCCATCTGCTTCGCCTTCCACGTCATGATCGGCCTCACCGCTCTGGTCGGCGCCATCATCCTGGTCGGGCTGACGCTGGTCACCGAATTCATGTCCCGCCAGCCGGCCAAGGACGCGATGGGCCTTGCCGCCCAGCGCAACGATCTCGCCGCCTCCAGCCGACGCAACGCCGAAGTCATGGTGTCGATGGGCATGACCGGCCGGATGAACCAGCGCTGGAGCGAAGCCAACGAAAAATACCTCGACGGCAATCAGCGTGCGAGCGACGTCGCCGGCGGTCTCGGTGCGGTCGCAAAAGTGCTGCGCATGATGCTGCAATCGGCCGTGCTCGCGGTCGGCGCCTATCTCGTCATCCACCAGGAGGCGACCGCAGGCATCATCATCGCCGGCTCGATCCTCTCCGCCCGCGCCCTCGCGCCGGTCGATCTCGCCATTGCGCACTGGAAATCCTTTGTCGCGGCACGTCAGAGCTGGCAGCGCCTCACGCGCCTGCTGGAGCAGATGCCGCCGCAGACGATGCCGACCCAGTTGCAGGCGCCCACCAGTCGTCTGTCGGTCGAAGGCATCGCCATGGTGCCGCCAGGCGATCAGCGCCTCATCGTGCAGGACGTCACCTTCGCGCTCACCGCCGGCAATGGCCTCGGCGTGATCGGGCCGAGCGGCTCCGGCAAATCGTCGCTGATCCGCGCGCTGGTCGGCGTCTGGCATCCGGTCCGTGGCAAGGTGCGGCTCGACGGCGCGGCGCTCGACCAGTGGGCCTCCGACATGCTCGGCCGCCACATCGGCTATCTGCCGCAGGACGTCGAATTGTTCGGCGGCACCATCGCGCAGAACATCAGCCGTTTCGATCCCGAAGCGACCTCTGACGGCATCATTTCCGCGGCGAAGGAAGCCGGCGTGCACGAGATGATCATCAAGATGCGCGAGGGCTACAACACCCAGGTCGGTGAGCAGGGCACCGCGCTCTCCGCGGGCCAGGCGCAGCGCGTGGCGCTGGCGCGTGCGCTCTACGGCAGCCCGTTCCTGATCGTGCTCGACGAGCCCAATTCCAATCTCGACACCGAAGGCGACGAGGCGCTGACCCGCGCGATCCGCAGCGCGCGCGAGCGCGGCGCCATCGTCATCGTGGTGGCGCATCGCCCGATCGGCGTCGAGGCGGTCGACCAGATCCTGGTGCTGCGCGACGGCCGTATGCAGGCGTTTGGGCCGAAGGAGCAGGTGCTTGCCCAGGTGCTTCAGCCGCGCGTGACGCCGCCGGCACCGATCAAGATCGTCAGCGAAGGCGGAGTGCCCAAGTCATGAGCACGATGGCTATCGGCGGCGGAAAGCCCGCCGCGAAGAGGACCGTGCGGGATTCCATCAGGTTTCATCTGATGCTCGGGCTGGCCATCGTGCTGGCCCTCGTCATCGGTCTCGGCGGCTGGGCGTCGACGGTGCAGATCTCGGGGGCCCTGATCGCGCCGGGCCAGGTCGTGGTCGAATCCAACGTCAAGAAGGTGCAACATCCGACCGGCGGCGTGGTCGGCGAGCTGCGTGCCCGCGACGGCGACGTGGTCAAGGCCGGCGATATCGTGGTGCGGCTCGACGACACGGTCACCAAGGCGAACCTCGCCATCGTCACCAAGAATCTCGACGCCGCGCTGGCGCGCACGGCGCGGCTCCAGGCCGAGCAGCGCGGTGTCGACAAGATCGAGTTTCCGCAATCGCTCCTCGATCGCGGCAACGATCCCGACGTCAAGAACCTGCTCTCCGCCGAAACCAAGTTGTTCGACGTCCGCGTCAATGGCCGCGCCGGGCAGAAGGCGCAGCTCCGCGAGCGTGTCCAGCAGCTCAACGAGGAGATCGAAGGACTCTCCGCGCAGGAAAAGGCCAAGGACAGGGAGATCGTCCTGGTGCAGCAGGAGCTGGTCGGTGTCCGCGATCTCTATGAGAAGCACCTGGTGCAGATCTCCCGCCTCACCACGCTGGAACGCGACAGCGCCCGCCTCAACGGCGAGCGCGCGCAATACATCGCCTCGCGCGCGCAGGCCAAGGGCAAGATCACCGAGACCGAGCTACAGATCATCCAGGTCGACAAGGACATGGTGAGCGAGGTCTCCAAGGATCTGCGCGAGACCAACGACAAGATCGGTGAAATGATCGAGCGCAAGGTCGCCGCCGAAGACCAGCTCCGCCGTGTCGACATCCGCGCGCCGCAGGACGGCATGGTGCTGCAATCGACCGTGCATACCGTCGGTGGCGTCGTCACCGCCGGCGACGCGCTGATGCTGATCGTGCCGCAGGCCGACGATCTCCAGGTCGAGGCCAAGGTCAATCCTGTCGATATCGACAAGCTCCAGATCGGCCAGAAGACGCTGCTTCGCCTGTCTGCGTTCAACCAGCGCACCACGCCGGAGCTCAACGGCGTCGTCAGCCGCGTGTCGCCCGACGTCACCACCGACCAGCGCACCGGGCAGAGCTACTACACCATCCGCGTATCGATGCCCGCGGAAGAGGTCGCCAAGCTCGGCGACTCCAAGCTGATCCCCGGCATGCCGGCGGAAGCCTTCGTCCAGACCGGCGACCGCACCATGCTGTCCTATCTGATGAAGCCGCTGCACGACCAGCTGATGCGGGCCTTCCGCGAGAAGTGACGCGCGAAAGCGCGTCGTCCCGGAGCGCGCCGCACACTCGCTGTCATCGCCCGGCTTGACCGGGCGATCCAGTATTCCAGAGGCGGCTGTGATCGAACCGGGACGCCGCGGCGTACTGGATGCCCCGGTCAAGCCGGGGCATGACAGTGGAGCGTGTGGTCCGCAAACCGCCCTTCGCTGACGATTGCCATCGTTCTTTGCTATAGTTCGACTCATGCCCAGCAACCCGGCGGTCGAACAATGCAGTCCCCACCCTCCATCGCCACCAAATCCTTCACCGACGCCGTCCTCGCCGTCGCCCGCCTCGAGGAAATCTACGAGCGCAACACGAAATTCCTGCGCGACCGGTTCGAGGCCTATGTCAACGGCGAGGCGATCACGACGCGGGTGCGGGCCTATTATCCCTTCGTCCGCGTCACCACCGCGACGTATGCGCGGCTGGACTCGCGTCTCGCCTACGGCTTCGTCGCCGGCCCCGGCGTGCACGAGACCAGCGTCACGCGGCCGGATCTGTTCCGCGCCTATCTCACCGAGCAGATCGGATTGTTGATCCAGAACCACGGCGTTCCCGTCGAGATCGGCGAATCCGCCGAGTCGATCCCGATCCACTTCGCCTATCGCCGCGACATCAATATCGAAGCCGCAATCACCACCAGCGAGAATTCCCTTGTGACGCGATCGCTGCGCGATGCGTTCGACGTGCCTGATCTCGCCACCATGGACGATTCGATCGCCGACGGCACTTTCGAGCTTCAGCCGGGCGCGCCCGAGCCGTTGTCATTGTTTCGCGCCGCCCGTGTCGATTATTCGTTGCGGCGGCTCTACCACTACACCGGAACCGATCCGGAGCATTTCCAGAATTTCGTGATCTTCACCAACTACCAGTTCTATGTCGATGCCTTCGCGCAGCTCTGCCAGCAGCGGCTGCAGTCCGGCGAGGCCGGCCTCGAAGCCTTCGTCGCGCCCGGCAATGTGAGCACGGGCAGCGGCGGCGCAACCAGCGGGGTGGCGCCTGCCCGCGCGCCGCAGATGCCGGCTTTCCATCTGGTCGCGCCTGGCTATCGCGGCATCACCCTGATCAACATCGGCACCGGCCCGTCGAACGCGCGCAACGTCACCGACCACGTTGCTGTGCTGCGCCCGCATGCCTGGCTGATGCTCGGCCATTGCGCAGGCCTGCGCAACACGCAGCGGCTCGGCGACTATGTGCTCGCCCACGGCTATGTGCGCGAGGACCACGTGCTCGACCGCGAGCTGCCGCTCTGGGTGCCGATCCCGGCATTGGCCGAGATGCAGGTCGCGCTCGAACAGGCGGTCGAGGACGTCACCGGGCTCGAAGGTTTCGAGCTGAAGCGCCTGATGCGCACGGGCACCGTCGCGAGCGTCGACAACCGCAACTGGGAGATCTCGGGGCCCGAGGTGATCCGCCGCATGTCGCAGTCGCGCGCGGTCGCGCTCGACATGGAATCGGCCGCGATCGCCGCCAACGGCTACCGCTTCCGCGTTCCCTACGGCACGCTGCTGTGCGTCTCCGACAAGCCGCTGCATGGCGAGATCAAGCTCGCGGGCATGGCCAGCGAATTCTACCGCCGCCGCGTCGGCCAGCATCTCGAGATCGGCCTGAAGGCGCTGGAGCGGCTCAAGCAGCAGGAATCGGAACGGCTGCATTCGCGAAAGCTGCGAAGCTTCGCCGAGGTCGCGTTCCAGTAAAGGACAACGTGACTGTCGTACGAACGCTGACGTCTCTGTGAGCACAGTGTCCCGGAATATCGCGGCCGACGCAGGGTTATCACGTCGTCCGGGGTCGCTTGAACAGGACAGGAGGCAGACATGATCACAGCGATGATCAGGCTCGTCACGCTCGGTACATTTGCGGCAGTACTGTTGAGCTCGCCGGCCTTTGCCGCCGGCGGCGGCGGTGGTGGTGGTGGCGGGGGCGGCATCAGCTCCACTGATCCCTATGCCGGAGCCTACGCGGATCAGAGGCTGCAGCCGCAGCCAGTCTACCCGAAGCGCTGGGGCACCAAGGCAACACACAAAGGCAGGAAGCCGAACAACCAGTCCAGTATCGGCGATCCCGCCTTCGCGGCCGGCTACCGCGTGGCTTATGACACCATCTACGAGCGAAACGACTATGCGACCGCGATCGAGCAACTAAAATCGCTCGGCCATGACGACCATCCGAACGTCGCCAACCTCATCGGTTATTCCTACCGCAAGCTCGGCGACTACGAGCAGTCGCAGGTCTGGTACGAGCGCGCGTTGAAGGCAGATCCGAACCACGTATTGACGTGGCAGTATTACGGGTTGTGGCAGCTCGAGCGGGGTAACCGCGAGCAGGCGCTCTATCATCTCAACCGGATCGCTGCCATCTGCGGGACGGATTGTGAGGAGTATCGATCGCTGGCCGCGGCACTCGACAAGCCGACCGGCACGGCGCTCGCCTACTGACGTCGGAGCCGGGCCGACCGACGGAAGCTCGCTGTTGATGAACATCGCATGACAGCGATGCCTCCTGGCGCGGGTGGTGACAAAGCGTCAGATTTTCAGCATTGTCCCGTTCGGGGGCGCGAACGGGACAATTGGATGCCGCTGTCGCGCGACAGGATCATCGGCCACGACCTCGAACGGTTGGCCTTCCGCTTCACGATGATGCGTGAGGATGAGGTCGTGCATTGCCAGATCAGCGATGCCGCGATGGACGAGCTCGCGGGCATGCAGGGCACCGAGAGCAGCGCGCGCCAGGCGCAATTCCTATCCCTGCGTGAGACCATCGAGCGGCTCGCGTCGGATATCTATGACGAAGCGCCGCGGGTCCAGGGATATGTGGTGCGGATCTTCATGCGGCATCTGGCAAGATAGCAGGGCATGCGTGCAACTCGCCACGGCTGCGAAAGGATTCATTAAGGGCAGCCTGTAGTTGCAATGGATGACGGTGACCCGGCGTGAGATGATCTCTCGCGGTAGCCCACACCAAAACTCTCACATGACCAGAAGATCAATCCTGCTGCTCCTCGTCGTCGCCCTGCTGGCCGGAAACCTGGCATATGCGAGCCTCTCCGGGCCGAGCGCGTTTGCGCGCGATTTCGATCAGAACATCGCGCGCTTCCCTTTGGCCGCGTCGATTGCCCGCAGCGATCCCGCGCTCAGGGCGGTCTTCCTTCGGGAGACCGAAGAGGCCTTCAACGAGGGCGGATGGCCCGCCGCCAATGGTGCACTCAACATGATCCTGGCGAGCGAGATGGAAGTCTATGCCGACGACGAGCACATCAATGCCCTGGACCGGGCGGAGCTGGCGACCCTCCTGAAGCTCGCGAGCAACCCGTTGGCTTGCAAGTCCTATCTGTTGGCCGGTTCCCAGCGCGGTGAGTTTACGGACGCAGCGCAAGAGGTTGCGGATCTTGGTGCGGCACATGGGGCGGCGATCGCAAACGGCTTCGAACGCAGGATGAAGGGTGTTGCCCGGACGCAGGCGAGCGACGCTGAAATCGCAGCGGTCGAAACGCAATTGCGTCTGGGGCCATTCGCGGAGCTCACCCGGCAGGAGCTTGGCGCCCAGTCGAGATACCTCGGCGGCAACGCTGCTCTGATGTGCAGCGCGGCGACCAAGAAGCAGCTCAATCTGCTTTCAATGGACAGTGCCGACTCGGCCTCCGCCTCGCGCAAGCGGAGAGCCGGGGAGTACGATATCGATATCGTAGAGGTTCGCGCGAAGCTCTGCCGCGAGCCCGGCAACGGCTTGTCCTGCTCTTAGACCGGCGCGGCGCCGGGCCGAGGGCCGCGTTACGGCTTGGCGCTTTCGGCGAAATGCTTGCGAAAGAACGCGACGACATCTGCGTGAAGCCGTCGGTGGAAATCGACGCGATCGAAATCCGGCGCATCGGTGCAGACGGCGGGCGCCTCCCGGGCGTCCTTTGGGGTGCAGGTCGCGAGGAAGGAAAAATGCCGGGCATTGTCCACGAAATGGTAGTCCGGCTTGATCGGAAGCCTTTGATTGATCGCTGCCGCACAGCATCCGGATA
Source organism: Bradyrhizobium sp. 482_C4_N1_8 (assembly GCF_052075965.1). NCBI lineage: Bacteria > Pseudomonadati > Pseudomonadota > Alphaproteobacteria > Hyphomicrobiales > Nitrobacteraceae > Bradyrhizobium > Bradyrhizobium sp. 482_C4_N1_8. The sequence continues at coordinate 1,016,890 of NZ_CP197231.1, forward strand.
GACCATCGGCATTCTGCGCGGGGTCAGAACTCCACAATTGAACCGGCACTGCTATTGCTTTCAGATTCTCCTCGGGGAAGACGAACACCGGATAGGGATCGATGATGACCGCGGCCTTGACGCGCTTATCATGGGTCGTCGGCTGATCAGGAAGCTCGCCGCTTTCGAGTTGCTTGCACGCCCTCAGGCTGGAGGTCTCGCAATTCGGCAATCCCTTGCGCAGATCGGGATCGCCGCCGATGACGACAAGGCCGGTGTAGCCGCCAAACGAAAACCCGTAGAGCCCGATGCGCTGAGGATCGATGCGGGATGTGTCCGACCACCCGTCGAGCATATAGTCGATCAGCCGGCTCATGTCCGTGGGGCGCTCGACGAGAACCGAAAGACTGTCGGTGCGGCTGGTGTCACGCATGGTGTCGCCGGGATGATTGAGCGCCGCCACGACGAACCCGGCATCGGCCAAAGCCGCGGCGGTGTCATGGTGACCGCCGAACCATCCACGGCGGCCGTGCGACATCACGATGAGTGGAAGCTTTTCTCCGGTGACCGGACATGCGGGCACGGCGAAGAAGGTGGCGCCACGCGCATCCATCTCGCGAGGTGGCTCTGCACACGGAGTCCAGACCAGCAATCGGATTGCCGGTCCCGCCGGACCGGCAGGAATGTCGAAGTTTCTGACCCCGGCGGCTTGCGCCGTCGTTATCCCAAGGACGAGCAGGGTCGCGAAGACGAACGCAGGAAGTTGCATCATTGCTCCTATCGCGCCTGGGCGGTGACGCGCTTGCTCATGCGCCGGCACGACGGTCAGTCCGGCTGGAGATCGGGAGCGCGTGCGGTTCCCATGTGAGGGCGTTCACCCCTCCAGCTTCCTCAGCAACAGCTTCAGCGCCGTGGCAGCAAACATCTGCATGTTCGCAAACCGGTCGTTGTTGCCCGTCTCCAGCGTGATCACCTCCGCCGCGGGTCCCGAAACCGCCATGCAGCTGTGGCCGGCGGCATCGCCATAGCGGTTGCCGGTGGGGCCGGCGGCGCCGGTTTCGGACAGGCCCCAGTCGCAGCCGAAGCGGCTGCGCATCTGTTCGGCCAGCAGCTTTGCATAAGGCTCCGACGAGGAACGAAAGCCCTTCATTCCTTCGTCCGAAATATCCATCAGCACGCGCCTGGCATCGCGGGTGTAGACCACCGCGCCGCCGAGGAAATAGGCGGAGGCGCCGGGCACCGCGAGCAGGCTGGCCGAGATCAGGCCGCCGGTCGAGGATTCAGCCACTGCAATGGTCTGTTTGCGCGCGATTAGTCGGGCCGCAACCTGTTCCGCAATGCCGACGAGCTCTTTCATCCCTTTAACCTCTCAGTCCTCGCAACGGAGCTGTGCCTTCCTAGCATATGACAGCGGCCTTGGCCGAGTTGCGGACGACAGGCAGGCCTGCTTGAATGGTGGACAAGACAAAACGTGACGAGGAAACGTGAAGGAGACGTGATGGCGTCCCTGATCGCCGGCGGGGTGGACTGCGACGTGCATCCGGCCGTGCCGCATCTGACCAGCCTGCTGCCGTACCTCAACGACTATTGGCGCGATCAGGTGACGACGCGCGGCATGGTCGACCTTGTCTCACAATCCTATCCGCAGAACTCGCCGATCGTGGCGCGTCCCGATTGGCGGCCGGAAACCGGCAAGCCCGGCGCAAGCCTGGAGGACATGCAGCGCCATCTGCTCGATCCCTTCCAGCTTACGCACGCCATCTGCAATCCACTCTACGGCGTGCAGATGGTGTTTTCGGAAGATTTGCAGGCCGCCTTCTGCCGCGCGTTGAACGAGTGGCTGGTGAAGGAATGGCTCGATCGCGATTCACGGCTGCGTGGTTCGATCGTGATCCCCACGCAAAATGTCGAGAAAGCCGTCGCCGAGATCGAGCGCTGCGCACAGGACCGCCGCTTCGTACAGGTGCTGATGCTGGTCATGGGCGACACGCCGCTCGGCAAGCGCGCGCTGTGGCCGATCTACGAAGCGGCGGAACGGCTCCAGCTGCCCGTCGGGATTCACGCCGGTTCCGCCTATCACAATCCGCCGACTGCCGTGGGCTGGGGTTCCTATCACATCGAGGATTATGTCGGTCAGGCCCAAGCGTTCCAGACTCAGCTCACCAGTCTGATCGTCGAGGGCGTGTTCGCCAAATATCCGCGGCTGAAAATGGTGATGCTCGAATCCGGCGTCTCCTGGATCTCCCCTTTTCTCTGGCGCCTGCACAAGTTCTGGCGCGGGGTGCGAATGGAGACGCCATGGGTCGATCGCGCGCCGCTCGACATTGTGCGCAGCAACATCCGGTTCTCTTTACAGCCATTTGATGCGCCGCCGGAACCTGAGACATTAATTCGCCTGTTTGATCATATGCAGTCCGACGAATTGGTTCTATTCTCCACGGACTATCCGCACTGGCAATTCGACGGCCAGGACGCGCTGCCCGAGGGCCTCACCCCCGATCTCGTGCGCAAGATCATGATCGAAAATCCGCATGCGACCTATCCCCGCCTGACTTAGCCCGCTGCCAAAGGAGGCAAGGCGATGAATGTCCAATTCCGCGAGAGCACCGAAGCCGCTTCCCCACTGACCGTCAAAACCGCAATCGCGGACTGCGACATCCATCCGGCACGCGCCACCCGCACCGAGCTCTATCCTTATCTGGCGAAACGCTGGCAGCATCATCTCGAAGTCTACGGCGTCCATGCCTATCAGGGCATGATGGAAGGCCCGCCCTATCCGAAGGCCCAGCCCAACGCATCGCGTCGCGACGCCTATCCGCCGGAAGGCGGGCCGCAGGGCTCTTCGTTGTCCTTCATGCGGAAGCAGCTGCTCGATCCCAACAACGTGGAACTCGGCGTGCTCAATCCGCTCAACACCGGGCAGGGCATCCGCAATCACGAGCTCTCGGCGGCGCTGTGCTCGGCGATCAACGACTGGCAGATCGACAAATGGACCAGCAAGGACAAGCGTCTGAAGGCGTCCATTGTCGTCGGCAATGAGGACGGCCTGTCGGCCGCCGCCGAAATCCGCGAGCGCGCCGGCGACAAGAATTTCGTGCAGGTCCTCCTGCTCAGCCGCAATGTCGAGCCGCTCGGTCAACGCCGTTACTGGCCGATCTATCAGGCCGCGGAAGAGGCGGGGCTTCCCGTCGGCGTGCACGCTTTCGGCTTCGGCGGCAATCCGATCACGCCGTCCGGCTGGCCTTCCTATTACATCGAGGAGATGGTGGGCCACTCGCAGTGCCAGCAATCGGCGCTGGCGAGCCTTGTCTTGGAAGGTGTGTTCGAGCGCTTTCCGAAGCTGAAGATGGTGATGATCGAGGCCGGCTTCGGCTGGGCCCCGTCGCTCGCCTGGCGGCTCGACAAGGTCTGGCACCGGCTGCGCAGCGAAGTGCCGCATGTGAAGCGGCCGCCGTCGGAATATATCCGCGAGCAGGTGTGGTGGACCACGCAGCCGATGGAGGACCCGGAGCGGCGCGAGGATCTGTTCGACGTCATCAAATGGATCGGCTGGGACCGACTGCTGTTCGCGACCGACTATCCGCATTGGGACTATGACGAGCCGTCGCGCGTGCTGCCGGCGGGCGTCAGCGACGCCAACCGCGAAGCGTTCTATCTCGGCAATGCGCGCAAGCTCTATGGGATAGCCGCATGATCCGGAAAAGTGTGAAGCGGTTTTCCGATCAGATCATGCGGAAGACATAAGCATGGCGCGGCACGTGATTGCGGCGGTGGATGAGCTTCCGCCGGGCACGCGAAAATTTCTGGAGATCGACGGACGGCCGATCGCGGTCTTCAACATCAAGGGCGAGTATTTCGGCCTGATGAACCGCTGCCCGCATCAGGGCGCCGCGCTGTGCGAGGGCCCGCTGATCGGGCTCGCGCAATCAAAGGATCCCGGCGAGATCGAATACACCAAGCTCGGCGAGATCATCCGCTGCCCCTGGCACGGTTGGGAGTTCGACATCCGCACCGGCCAGTCCTATTGCGACCCCCGCCGCTTCCGCGTGAAGGCCTATCCGGCGCATGTCGAGCCGGGTGCGAGCGTGGTGAAGGGCCCGTATGTCGCCGAGACCATCCCGGTGAAGGTCGAGAGCGATTACGTGGTGGTGGAGCTTTAGGTTACTGTCATTCCGGGGCGATGCGAAGCATCGAGCCCGGAATCCATCGTGCCGCAAGAATGTTGGGAGAAATGGATTCCGGGTTCGCCTCTTCGAGGCGCCCCGGAATGACCATCAGTGGCTCACCGCCGGCGCCGCTTCACCGGTCGCATCGTACGTCGTCACCGCTTGGCGGCCACCGCGATAGACGATGGATGCGGCAATGATGCCAAGCGCAGCGGCGAACATCAGCCAGAAGCCGGGTGAGGCTTTGTTGCCGGTGTAGTCGATCAGCAAGGTCGAGGCGAATGGCGTGAACGTGCCGAACAGCGCAGCGGCGAGCGCGAAGGCCAGCGAGAAGCAGGTGGTGCGGACATGCGCCGGCACGATCTCGACGAGAGCACCGAGCATGGTGCCGCTGTACATGCCGAAATAGAACGAGAACAACATCTCGACCGCGAGCAGTTTGCCGAAAGTCGGCGCGGCGACCAGCCAGGACAGTGCCGGGTAGGCGGTGACGAGCGCCAGGCCGGCGATGGCGAGCAGTACCGGCTTGCGGCCGATGCGATCGGACAGCGCGCCGCCGACGGGATTCCAGAAGAAGTTGGTCACGGCGACGAGCAGCGTCACCAGCAGTGCGTCCTGCGTCGAGAGCTTCAGCACCGTCTTGCCGAAGGTCGGCGTGTACACGGTGACGAAGTAGAATGTCGTCGTGGTCAGGACCGCGATCATCATGCCGAGGATGACGATGCGCCAGTTGGCGAGCGCGGAGGCGAACACCTCGTTTGCCGTCGGGTGCTTCTTCATGGCGAGGAAGGCCGGCGTTTCCTCGAGCGTCCGCCGCAGCATGAAGATCAGGGGAATGATGAGGCAACCGACGAAGAAGGGAATGCGCCAGCCCCAGGCGGTCACGACGTCCGCCGGCATCACCTCGGACAGGATGAAGCCGAGGATCGAGGCCACGAAGATCGCGACCTGCTGGCTCGACGACTGGAACGAGGTGTAGAAGCCGCGATTGCCGGGCGTGGAGATTTCCGCGAGATAGACCGAGACGCCGCCGAGCTCGACGCCGGCGGAGAAGCCCTGCAGCAGGCGGCCGATCAGCACGATGACGGGCGCGGCGATGCCGATGGTCGCATAGCTCGGGCAGAAAGCGATCACGACGGTGCCGATCGCCATGATGCCGAGCGTGACGATCAGGCCCTGGCGGCGGCCGATGCGGTCGATGTAGGCGCCGAGCACGATCGCGCCGACGGGGCGCATCAAGGCGCCGAGCCAGAACACGCCGAAAGTGTTGAGCAGCGACGCCGTCTCGTTGGTGGAGGGGAAGAACGCCTTGCCGATCGCGGCGGCATAGAAGCCGAACAGGAAGAAATCGAACTGCTCGAGAAAATTGCCTGATGTGGCGCGCAGGATCGCGCCGATGCGCGACTTGATCTCGGGCGGATTGGTTGCTGGTCCAGCCATGACGTTACTCCCCTGGAAGGCGCGGCCGGACCGGAACTCATTCCACGGCAAGGCAGCAGATTGCCTGCTGCGACAATCTGTCCTACCCCTCTCGCGCGGGGCGCGGCGAGTCAATCGATTTCACCGCGGAAGCTGATGATTTTTCAGGCTTTATTCTGCGTTGCAGCGATCATCCACTCGCGGAACGCGGCCAGCTTCGGCGCCTCGCGCCGGCCCTCCGGCGCGACCAGGTAGAAGCCCGCATCGGCCGGCAGCGCGATCTTGAAGGGCACCACGAGCCGGCCCTTGGCGATGTCGTCCTGGACGTAGGAGGTCCGGCCCATCGCCACGCCGATGCCGTCGATTGCGGCCTGGATGGTCATGAAGATCATGTCGAAGGTGATGCCGGGCTGCCTGGCGATGTCGCCCGGAAGGCCGGCCGCCGTCAGCCATAGCCGCCAGTCATCGCTGTTGGCATTGGAGGTGTGCAGCAGCGGATAGCCTTTGAGATCCTCAGGCTGGCGCAGCGGCTTGTCGCCGCGCAGCAGCGACGGACTGCACACCGGAAACAGCTCGTCCGCCATCAGCCAGTCGGCGCGCAGGCCCGGCCATTGACCGCGGCCATAGCGAATCGCGGCATCGACATTGTCGCGCTGGAAATCGACGAGGCTGGTCGAGGTGGTGATGCGGACGTCGATGCCGGGGTGCTGCTCCTGGAAATCGGTCAGCCGCGGCAGCAGCCATTTCGCAGCGAGCGATGCCAGCGTCGAGACGGTCAGCACCTTGTCGTCGTCCTTGCGCAGCAGCCGGTCGGTCGCAAGGCGGAGGTCATTGAAGGCGGCGCGGACGCCCGGCAAATAGTCGCGCGCTTCCGGCGTCAGCGCCAGCGCGCGGTTCTGCCGGACGAACAGGCGGATGCCGAGCTCCTCCTCGAGCCGCCGGATCTGATGGCTGATCGCGGTCTGGGTCACGTTCAGCTCGGACGCGGCCAGCGTGAAGCTGAGATGGCGCGCGGCGGCCTCAAAGGCCCGCAATCCGTTCAGGGAGGGCAATCTGGCAGTCATCTGGCAGCAGGATGCATGACGTTATTTCATGCGAAGGGGTACAAATTGTCGTTTGTCGCAACGCGGTAGCAAGCAGATATTAGCGGTCAAGTTAGCTCGAGGAGCTGAAAATGTCTACTTTGACCCACAATTCGATGACAAATCATCATGCACCCGGCCTGATCCAGCAGATCGGCGAGACGCTTCACGTCTGGCACGAGCGCTACCGGACCCGCCGCGAACTGACCCACTGGACGGCCCGCGATCTCCACGACGTCGGCCTGTCCTGGACCGACATCGCCTACGAGGCTGACAAACCCTTCTGGCGGGCCTGATTGGCCGCCAGGCCGGCGCCGCCTGATCACAGGGGCGCCGGCGGTCCCTCTTTCCGCAGGGCTCGTGTCATGAGCACTCTTCGCCTCGAAGATCTGAAGCAATATTCGGACGTGCTGCGCACCCGGCAGGGTGAGGCGATCAACATCCGCTTCGTCGAGCCGCGCGACACCGAGGAGCTTCAGCACTATTTCCGCTCGCTCTCGACCCGCTCCCGCTACAACCGCTTCTTCGGTGCGATCAGCGAATTGCCAAAGGGCCTGCTGAGCGAATTCCTCGATGTCGGCGCGCGCGAACGCTTCACTGTTGTCGCGACGAAGATGGTCGACGGCTTCGAGACCATCGTCGCCGAGGCGCGCTACGCCTTCCATGCCGAGACCTCCACACTCGAGTTCGGCCTGTCGGTCGACGACCGCTGGCAGGGCCACGGCATCGCCACTGCGCTGATGAAGAATCTCGAGTGCCGCGCGGCTGCGCTCGGTGCCGAGCACATGTTCGGCGACACGCTACGCTCCAACGAGACCATGATCTCGCTCGCCCGCAAATCCGGTTTCGCTTTCGTCAATCATCCCGACGACTGGAAGCTGGTGCGCTTCGATAAGGAGATCAACGTCGCACCGAAAGATATTCCCTGCGCGAGCTGGCGCCTCGCCGCCCTTTCCCGTCAGGCCGACAGCCCCTCAGCCTCGGCCTGACACCACTCCGAGCCCGGCCTGGTCATCCAGAGCCGGGCCTTTTTTTGCCTTCGCTCAAGCGCCGTCATTGGTGAAGTCGGTCGAGGTCGCGACCGATCGCCATCCCGCCAGCTCCCGCGCAACGAAGAGGTTCTTTGCCTCGATCCGCTCCACCGTGTCGCTGCCGAGCGGCAGGCGCAGCGGCGGGTTCTTGGCATCGACCAGCGTCAGGAAGGCCTGCGCCAGCTTGCGCGGATCGCCGCGCTGGCCGTGGTTGAATTCGGCGGCGTGAGCGCGGGTCTTGCCGACACTCTCGTGATAGTCGTCGATCACCTGCGCGGTGCGCGACAGCGAGGTGTCGTCGAGGAAGTCGGTGCGGAAGAAGCCCGGCTCGACCACGGTGACCTTGATGCCGAGCGGCGCCACTTCGCCGGCCAGCGCTTCGCTGATTCCCTCGACCGCGAACTTGGTCGCGCCATAGACGCCCCAGCCGGGATAACCGGTGTAACCGCCGACCGACGAGATGTTGATGACGTGGCCGGAACGCTGGCGGCGCATATGCGGCAGCACCGCGCGGGTGACGCCGAGCAGGCCGAATACATTCGTGCCGAACAGCTTTTGCGTCTCAGCGCCGCTGGCCTCCTCGATCGCGCCGAGCAGGCCGTAGCCGGCATTGTTGACCAGGATATCGATGCGCCCGAAGCGCTTCACAGCCTGGCCCGCCGCCTCATGCGCCTCGGCCTCGCTGGTGACGTCGAGCCGGGTCGCGAGCAGGCGCTCGTGGCTGCCGAGGCGCGCGGTGACAGTGGACGGATCGCGCGCGGTCGCGACCACCGCATCGCCGGCCTTCAAGGCGGCCTCGGCGATCAAAGCGCCAAATCCGCGGGATGCTCCTGTGATGAACCAGACACGCATGATGTTGCCCTTTCCATTTTGGCCCCGACGATGTGCGGAAGCCGATGGGCAAGGTGTAGCGGCTCGCCATAGCTGAGATAATCTGCTATATATTCCGCAAGCTCTTGAGCCAAATTCATTAATGCGGATTGACCCGTCCGACCTCGCGACCTTCCTCGCCATTGCCCGCCACCGCAGTTTTCGCGCGGCGGCGACCGAGCTCGGCGTGACGCCATCGGCGCTGTCCCACGCTTTGCGCAATGTCGAAGAGCGGCTCGGTCTGCGCCTCGTCAACCGCACCACCCGGAGCGTCGCGCTCACCGAGGCCGGCGAACGTCTGTTTGCCCGCATCACGCCGGCCTTTCGCGATATCGACGACGCGCTCGAGGACCTCAACAATTTCCGCGGCAAGCCCGCCGGCACGCTGCGCTTCACCGCCGCCCGCCAGTCCGCGCAGCTGGTACTGCTGCCGATCGTGACGCGTTTCCTGAAATCATTCCCCGACGTCAGCGTCGAAATCGTCATCAACGACGCCCTGATCGACATGGTCGCGGCCGGCTTCGATGCCGGCGTGCGTTTCGGCGAGACCATTGCCGCCGACATGATTGCGGTCCCGATCGGCCCGCGGCACCGTTTTGCCGTGGTCGGCACGCCCGGGTTCTTCAAATCGCGCAAGCCGCCCACCACGCCGCGCGACCTGAAAGGCCTGCCCTGCATCCGCTACCGTTTCACCTCAGGCGCGCTCTATCATTGGGAATTCGAGCGCGGCGGCATCGAGCTCGCGATCGACGTCGCGGGACCGCTGACGATGAACGACCAGGATCTGATGGTCGATGCGGCGCTCGACGGCGCTGGGCTTGCCTACGTGTTTGAGGCGCAGGTCGAAGCGCTGCTCGCCAAGCGTAAGCTGGTTCGCGTGCTCGCCGACTGGTGCCCGGCCTATCCCGGCTTCTTCCTGTACTATCCAAGCCGTCGCCAATTGCCCGCAGCGCTGCGCGCATTCGTGGATTTTGCGAGGGCGCCCGCCAAGTAGTGAGCTGCGTAGCCCGGATGGAGCGAAGCGCAATCCGGGATTCGTGCCACGTGCGCCAGCGGCCCCGGATTACGCTCCGCTCCATCCGGGCTACGGACCTACTACGAGGACGGAGGAGCGAACCTTACTCCTCCGCAATCCAGATACCCCGGTCGCTCAAAGCGGTCAGTACGGCCTCGATGTCTTCCGGTTCCAGCCTGGTGGACGGCATCAGTTCGTTCAGTTGATCGAACGTGACATACCCAGTCTTCTCCGCCAGCAGCGCGGCTTTCCGCACAATCTCAGACCAATCCATTCAGCCCTCCTGAAAATGGGGTACCTACTCTATGGAATGATCTGATGGTCTTGGCTGCGTAGCCCTACTTCCCCGTAAACACCGCCTTGCGCTTCTCGATGAAGGCCTGCACGGCTTCCCTGTGATCAGCAGTCGTGGTCAGGCGGATCAGCCGTCCGGCTTCGTGGTCGCGAGCGGTCTCGAAATCGAACAACAGCGCCTCGTCGAGATTGTCCTTCATGTAGCGCAGCGCCTGACGCGGGCCTTCGGCGAGCGACTTGGCCAGCGCAAAGGCCTCGTCTTGCAGCCTGTCGTCGGGTACGACGCGGTTGACGAGGCCGATGGCCTCTGCGCGCGCGGCGTCGACGCGATCACCGGTGAACAGCAGTTCGCGGGCCCGCGCGGTGCCGACCAGCCGGGTCAAGAGCCAGGCGATGCCGTAGTCGCCGCTCAGCGCGATGCGGGCGTAGCCGGTGGCGACGAAGGCCGATTGCGCGGCGATGCGGATGTCGCAGGCCATGGCAATGGCGAGCCCGGCGCCGACCGCGGGGCCGGGCAGGGCGGCGATGGTCGGCTTGCGTACCGACACCAGCGCGCCGGTGAGCAGCCGCTGCCGCTCCTGGAGGTCGGCGACCTTGTCGTCAAACGACATCTCGAGCTTCTTGGGATCGCGATGCGCGCCCATGCCCTTGACGTTGCCGCCGGCACAGAAGGCCGCGCCCGCGCCGGTGATCAGAAGCGCGCCGACTTCGGGGCTCTCGCCGCAGGTGCGGATCATCGTCCGCAGCGCCGGCGTCAAGGTGTCCGACAGCGCGTTGCGCGCCTCCGGCCGGTTCAGCGTGATCACCGCGACGCGGTCGCGGATGACGCAGAGGAGTTCGTTGGTGCCGGTATCGATGGTGGTTTCGGTGGTCATATTTCCCGCCCTTGTCGGGTGGGCAAAGCGTAGCGTGCCCACCATCTGTTTGTTCATTCATGGCGGTGGGCACGGCGCTATGCGCCTTTGCCCACCCTACGACAGCTCAACTCAAAACTTCTCCACCCAGGGCCGCAGCTCCAGCTCCCAGCTCCAGGCGCTGCGCGGCTGTTGCAGCACGTTCCAGTAGCTCTCCGCGATCGCGTCGGGATCGAGCATCGAATCCGGCTTGTCGGCGGGTTCGGTCCGCGCCGCGCTGCGGATGCCGCCGTCGATCACGAAATGCGCGATGTGGATGCCCTGCGGCGAGAGCTCGCGCGCCAGGCTCTGCGCCAGCCCTCGCAGCGCGAACTTGCCCATCGCGAACGAGGCCGACTGTGCATACCCCTTGACGCTCGCCGAGGCGCCGGTGAACAGGATCGCGCCGTGCTTGTTCGGCAGCATGCGCTTGGCCGCCTGCTGCGCCACCAGGAAGCCGCCATAGGCGCTGATCGCGATCGCCTGCGCGACATCGGCCGGAACGAGATCGACGAACGGCCCGCGCGTGCGGCCGCTGGCGTTGTAGACGACGAGCTCGGGCGTGCCGAGCTCGCGTTCGACCAGGCCGAACAGCCGCTCGACCTCCTCAGGTTCGGTGGCGTTGCAGGCATAGGCCTTGGCGCCGGTCTCGCTACAGAGCGCGCCTAATTTCTCGATCTTGCGCGCGGCCAGCGCGACGCGGATGCCTTGCGCAGACAGCAGCCGAGCAAGCGAGGCGCTCAGGCCTTCGCCCGCGCCAACGATGAGGGCGATCTTGTATTTCGGATGTTCCATGGCGTGATCTCTCGGAGACGGGAAGCCGCTGATCTATGCATCCGCCGCGCGGACAACCAGCCGGGTCGGTCATAATTCCGCAGAGCGAATTGCTCCTTCACGGCGATCATGCCTCCCTGACAATTTGCGGCTTTATCCGACTTTGCGACTGGAGCATGATCGACATCATCCCAAGCGGCAAGCGATAAGAATTGCCGTCGGGCGGGAACGAAGAGGACGATCATGCACAAGCCGGTCACAGGTGAGCCAAAAAGTGTCGCGGCCGCACCATCCGGTCTGCTGGCGCCCGATACATCAGGCATGAATTTCTATCGCGCCGATCCGGCGCTGACTGATCTGTTGCGTATCCATCTGCCGGATACGCTGTTCCGCCACATCGAGCCGCATCTCAATCGCCTCGGCGAGCTCGCCGGTGGCCATCTCGACGATTGCGCGCGGCTCGCCGACCGGCACACGCCGGTGCTGCACCAGCGCGACAAGTTCGGCCGCGACATGCAATGGATCGAATATCACCCGGCCTATCGCGAGCTGGAGAATGCCGCGTTCGGCGAGTTCGGCATCCACGCGCTTTCGATCCGCAAGGGCATCATGGGCTGGCCCGACAAATATCCCGTCGTGGCCAAGCACGCCTTCACCTTCCTGTTCAACCAGACCGAATTCGGCATGGGCTGCCCGATCAACGTCACCGACGGCTGCGCAAAGCTCTTGGCGAATTTCGGCAGCGAGGCGCTGAAGGCGAAATATCTCGACGGCCTGACCCAGACCGACATGAGCAAGCTGACCCAGGGCGGCCAGTTCATGACCGAGAAGGAGGGTGGCTCCGATGTCGGTACACTGACCACGCGCGCCGTGCAGGAGGGCGACCATTGGCGCCTCCATGGCGAAAAATGGTTCTGCTCGAACGCCGATGCCAAGGTCGTGATGCTGCTGGCGCGCCCCGAAGGCGCTGGCCCCGGCACGCGCGGCGTCGGCCTGTTCCTGATGCCGCGCTTCCTCGACGACGGTTCGCAGAACCATTACCGGATCGTGCGCCTGAAGGACAAGCTCGGCACGCGCTCGATGGCCTCGGGCGAGATCAAGCTCGAAGGCGCGATCGCCTATGCGGTCGGCAAGCTCGACCGCGGCTTCGTGCAGATGGCCGAGATGGTGAACTCGTCGCGGCTCTCCAATGGCGTCAAATCCACCGCGCTGATGCGCCGCGCCTATCATGATGCGATGACGGTCGCCAAGAACCGCGTGGTGTTCGGCAAGCGCATCATCGACCTGCCGCTGGGACGGCGGCAGATGCTGAAGATCATGCTGCCGGTCGAGCAGGCGCTGTCGATGAGTTTTCTGACCGCCGACGCACTCGACCGCGCCGAGGCTGGCAGTCAGGATGCTGCGGCGCTGCTGCGCATCCTCACGCCGACGCTGAAATTCCGTGCGACGCGCGATGCGCGCAAGGTTTGCGGCGATGCGCTCGAGATGCGCGGCGGTATCGGTTATATCGAGGAATTTGCCACGCCCCGCCTGCTGCGCGACGCCCATCTCGGCTCCGTCTGGGAAGGCACCGGCAACATCGTCGCCATCGATGCGCTCCGGCGCGCGGTCGGCCGCCACGGCGCCGAATCCGCGCTATCAGCCGATCTGCATGCGCGGCTCGATGATAGCGTGTCGGTCCCGCAGGCCTGGCGCGACAATTTGCGCGGTCTCGTCGATCGCGCCGTCGGCTTCGCGCGCGAGGTCGCGGGCAATTCCGAGAACGAGGCCGATGCGCGCCGCGCGACGAGCTTGCTCTATCACGTCGCGAGCGCGGTCGCGCTCGCCTGGGAAGCGCATCGCATCCACGAAATGCGCGGCGATGCGCGCCGGCTGCTGCTGTCGCGGCTGGTGATCGACCATCGCGTGGCGCCGAGCGATCCGTTCCGGCTGACGGAAAATGCCGCGCAAGCGAAGATCGCAGCGCTGCTGCTCGGGGATCGCGACGCCGGCATGAGCGAGGTTGGCGAACTGGTTCTGGCAGCGTAGGCTGCACTCCACGCTCAAACCAAAAGAAGCGATAGGGAGTGCTCGATGAAGGCCGCCGTCCTTTATGAAGTCAATCAGCCGCTGGTCATCGAGGATGTCAGCCTGCCGAAGCCGGGCCCACGCGAGGTTTTGATCCGCACGGCGGTCGCCGGCCTCTGTCACTCCGATCTGCACTTCATGGAAGGCCTGTATCCGCATCCGCTGCCCGCGGTGCTCGGGCACGAGTCCGCCGGCATCGTCGAGCAGGTCGGCTCCGACGTCACCTATGTGAAGCCGGGCGATCACGTCGTGACGTGCCTGTCGGTGTTCTGCGGCACCTGCGACAACTGTACCACGGGCCGCACCGTGCTCTGCACCGACACCACCGTAAAGCTGTTGCCGGGCGCCTCCAACCGGATGCAATGGTCGAAGCCCGAGAAGTTGCACCAGTTCCTCAACCTCTCGTCGTTCGCCGAGCAGATGCTGGTGCACGAGAACGCCATCGTCAAAATCCGCAAGGAGATGCCGCTCGATCTCGCCGCGCTGATCGGCTGCGGCGTCATCACCGGCTACGGCGCGGTCGTGAACACGGCGAAGGTGACGGCCGGCGAGACCGTGGCCGTGATCGGCTGTGGCGGTGTCGGCATGGCCGCGATCAACGGCGCGCAGATCGCCGGCGCCGGGCGCATCATCGCCATCGACACCAATCCGGCAAAGCTGCAGCTTGCGACCAAGCTGGGCGCGACCGACATCATCAATCCCACCGACGGCGACGTCGTGAAGCAGGTGCGCGACCTCACCAATGGCGGCGTGCATCATTCCTTCGAGGTGCTCGGCCGCAAGGAGACCGCGGAGCAGGCTTTTGGCATGCTGGCGTCCGGCGGCACGGCCACCATCGTCGGCATGATCCCGTTCGGTCAGAAGATCGAGCTGCACGGCTTCGACTTCCTGCGCGAGCGCAGGATCCAGGGCTCGTCGATGGGCTCCAACCATTTTCGCGTGGACATGCCGAGGCTGGTTGATTTCTACCTGCGCGGCCGGCTGCACCTCGAGGATTGGATCTCGGCCAAGCTGAAGCTCAGCGAGATCAACGAGGGCTTTGCCAACATGAAGGCCGGCAAGACGCTGCGCAGCGTGATTGTGTTTGATAGCTAGCAACCGCAATGACGGTGTCATCGCCCGCGAAAGCGGGCGATCCAGTACTCCGCGGCGGAAGCTGTGTGAACCGACTATTGCCGCGGCGTACTGGATGCCCCGGTCAAGCCGGGGCATGACAGCGGAGTGTGAGGATGGCTGACCTCAACTCACCGCGACACGTGCGCTGATACCGCGAGCCACGTCCCGTTCTTCTTCGTCCAGCAATCGGTGTACCGCCCCGTCGCCTGCCGGCCGTCGGCGGTGGTGTAGCTGGTGGCAGCGTGGATGATGGCAAAATCGCCCATGATGCGGATGATGACATCATGCGCATGCAGATTGCGGATTGCGATCGGCCGTGCCGTCTGCTCCAGGAAGGCGGCGCGGTCGACCAATGTCTTGTCGGGATTGGAGCAAAAGAACTCCGGCGCGAGGATTTCGTCGAAGCGTTTAACGTCGCAGTTTTGCACGGACGCGACATAGTCGTGGTTGAGCGCGGTGAGCTGGTCGAGGTCTTGGCTCATGACGTTTCTCTCCCTCTATGTTATTTTACTCCGTCATTGCGAGCGTAGCGAAGCAATCCAGAAATGTCTCCGCGGATGCAGTCTGGATTGCTTCGTCGCAAGGGCTCCTCGCAATGACGGGAGGCACTAGTCATTGAACAAAGGGGGCGGCACGAACCCGCCGAATTCGCGCTCGATCAGCTCGGCGAGCTTGAGCGGCGTGCGGTCTTCCAGCCACGGGCCGACGATCTGCACGCCGATGGGCAGTCCATCAGGCGCAAAGCCCGTCGGAATCGCGGTCGAGGGCAGACCGGGGAGCGTCGCGATGCCCGGCCAGGCGAGCTGGTCGGGATAGACGTGCTCCTTGCCGTCGATCTTGATCCGGCGCTTTTCCTGCTCTGGCGAATGGTCGTGCGGATAGGCCGCCGTCGGCATCACCGGGCAGATCACCGCGTCGAACGACTTGAACAGCTCGCGCCATTGCGCGCGAAGGCGGGTGCGCCCGCCGTTGGCCGCCTGCCAGTCGCGATGGTTGAGCGCGATACCGCGCAGCCGTTCCGCGGCCAAGCTGTTGTCACCCTCTGGCAACGCCGCTGCTGCCGCTTTCGCGCCAGCATAGATGTCGGGCGCGAAAGTCGAGCCGAGGAACGACATCAGCATGCGCATATAGAGCCGCGTGGAGGCCGCGAAATCCGGCAGCAGCGGGCTGTTGCGCTCGATTTTGACGCCAGCCTTGGCGAGATTGTCGGCCAGCCGGTTGATGGTGCCGCGCACCGCCGTGTCGGTCGGCATCACCGGATCGGTGTCGATCACCAGCACGCGGAAATCCCTGAACGCCGTGTGCCGCGCCGCCGGCAGCTCGAGCCGGTAGGCGAGGCCAGCGTCGATCGGATCGGGCCCGGCCATCACGTCGAGCACAAGCGAAAGATCGGCGGCGCTACGCGCCATCGGGCCGATCACCGAGAGGTCACGCTCGAACGGCAAAGGCGGCAGCGGCGGCGGCGTGTGGCCGCGCATGGCGACGAGACTGAAGGTCGGCTTGTGCGCATAGATGCCGCAATGGAAGGCCGGCACACGCAGCGAGCCGCCGATGTCGGAGCCGATCGACAGCGGGCCATAGCCCGCGGCGAGCGCGGCAGACGAGCCGCCAGACGAACCACCGGGTGTGCGGCCGAGATCGTAGGGGTTGTTGGTGGTGCCGTAGATGTCATTGTAGCTCTGCCAGTCGCCGAGCCCGAGCGGCACGTTGGTCTTGCCGACGATGACGGTGCCGGCGTCCTTCACCCGCGTGATTGGCAGTGCGTCTTCCTTCGCGACAAAATCCTTCTGCGCGGGAATGCCCCAGGTCGTGGGCAGGCCGGCGACGTTGTAGGATTCCTTCACGGTGATTGGGAGGCCGAGCAGCGGCTTCCGCTCGCCGCGCGCCCGCGCCGCGTCCGCGTCCCGCGCGGCGCTCAGCGCGCGGTCGAAATCCCGGACGCAGATCGCGTTGACCTTGCCGTCGTGACGTTCGATGCGATCAATCGCATCCTGCGTGAGCTCGACCGCGGAGACCTTCTTTGCGGTCAACGCGGCCGACAGCTCGACCGCGCTCTTGTAACTCCATTCCGTTTTCGCCACGACATGCTCCTGCGCTTCCCTGATGGGATGATGCGCAGTTTGACCGAATGCCGCAACCGCCGTTTGATCGCGATTGATATGTGGCTAGCTGTCATCGCGGGAAGGTCCAGCAACAAGTCGGCCGTCATCGCCCGCGAAGGCGGGCGATCCAGTATTCCAGAGACCCGCATTGGAGAACTCGCTCTCACCACATCCGCCGCGGCGTACTGGGCGGATTCAATCGGTCGTCGCAACACTCGGAGGTTTGAGGTTGCGATGAACATTGTAAGGCGCCGATCGGCGCAATCAGGACGAGCCCCATTGCCATCGCCAGGACGGCCGTCTGTTGCAGGACGCAATGAACAGAATAAATTTTGGCGGGCGATTGCCGCGGGGCTAAGTAGCGAAGATGCTGCGCTGGAAGCCGGATTGTCACAACCTGTCGGAGGCAGATTATTCCGAAAGGCGGGCGGCATGCCACCAGCGATGTTCAGATCTTCGGCAAATGCGCTCTCCGGGCGGTACCTCTCGTTGGTTGAGCGCGAGGAGATCGCACTGCTCAAGGTGCAGGGCCATTCCATACAGGAGATTGGACGTCGCCTGGGGCGGGCTGCTTCGACAGTCTCCCGTGAACTGCGGCGCAACGCGGCCACCCGCGGCGGCGGGTTGGAGTATCGGGCAACAACTGCCCAATGGCATGCGGATCGATCCGCCCGCCGGCCCAAGCCGACCAAGCTTGCGCTCAATGCAACCTTGCGCACTTATGTGCAGGAGAGACTTGCTGGCGACGTCGTAGCCCCGAGCGGCGCTCCCGTTCTTGGTCCCGTCGTTCCGTGGAAGGGGCGCCGGCATGGCCCGCGCAAGGATCGGCGATGGGCCAAAGCCTGGAGCCCCGAGCAGATTGCCCGACGCTTGCCGATCGACTTCCCGGACGACAAGACGATGCGCATCAGCCACGAAGCTATCTATCAAGCTCTCTTCGTCCAGGGCCGTGGGGCGCTACGCCGCGAGCTGACGGCCTGCTTGCGAACAGGGCGTGTATTACGGATGCCCAGAGCGCGCGTACGCAGGCGAGGCAAGGGTTTTGTCTCCCCGGAGATCATGATCAGTGAGCGCCCTGCTGAAGCTGCCGATCGAGCAGTGCCGGGACATTGGGAGGGAGACCTCATCCTCGGTCTTGGCAGCTCGGCAATCGGCACGCTGGTCGAGCGCACGACGCGCTTCACGATGCTATTGCACCTTCCCCGGTTGGCGGGGCATGGCGAAGCTCCGCGCGTGAAGAACGGACCTGCGCTCGCGGGACACGGGGCCGAAGCCGTGCGCGATGCGATCACGCGCACCGTCATCACCTTACCCGAAGAACTGCGTCGATCGCTGACTTGGGATCAGGGAGCCGAAATGGCTCAGCACGATCGTCTCAAGATCGATGCGGGTATCCAGGTCTACTTCTGCGACCCGCAAAGCCCTTGGCAGCGCGGCACTAACGAGAACACCAACGGATTGCTGCGGCAGTACTTTCCGAAAGGCACAGACCTGAGCATCCACAGCGCCGACGAAATATCCGCTGTGGCAGCGGCCCTCAATGCCCGACCGAGAAAGACACTAGGCTGGAAAACGCCAGCGGAGGCGCTTGACGAACTGCTGTCATGAGTGAAATTAATTGGTGTTGCGACGACCGATTGAATCCGCCCTGGATGCCCCACCTTCGCGGGGCATGACACCGAGGTAGCTACGCCGCCCCGATCAATATCCCCACCGCGAGCACGATGGCGCCGCCGAGCACGATTTGGAACACGGCCTGGAGGAACGGGGTGTCCATGTAGCGCGCGCGGATGAAGGCGATTGCCCACAATTCGAAGAACACGACGACGCCGGCGATTCCCGTCGCGATCCAGAATGCGTTCGGCCAGCTGTCTGGGACGAGATAAGGCAGGGTGTGGCCGAGCCCGCCGAGCGTCGTCATCGTGCCGCAGGTGATGCCGCGCAGCCATGGCGAGCCGCGTCCCGTGAGCGAGCCGTCATCGGACAGCGCCTCCGCAAAGCCCATGCTGATGCCGGCGCCGATCGAGGCGGCGAGGCCGACCAGAAACGTCTGCCAGTTCTGGTGGGTGGCGAAAGCCGCGGCGAACAGCGGCGCCAGCGTCGAGACCGATCCGTCCATCAGGCCGGCGAGGCCCGGCTGCACATATTGCAGCACGAACATGCGCCGTCGCGTGCGGTCTTCCTCGGCGCGCACGTCGGGCTTCAAAATCTCGTCGGTGAGCGCGACGGCGCGGTTCTCGTGATGCTTTTCCTCCTCGGCGAGATCGCCGAGCAGGCGGCGCACGCCGACATCCTCGGCCTGCTCGGCGGCCCGCGCGTAGAAGCGCTCGGCCTCGAGCTCCATGGTCTCGACCTCTTTCCGGATGGTGTCGAGCGGCAGGTTTTTCGTCAGCCAGATCGGCCGCCGGCGCAGAAAGCCTTTGACGTTCTCGCGGCGGATCGGCGGCAGGTGCTGGCCGAAGCGTTCCTCATAGAGTTTCAGCAGCCGATGCCGGTGGCCGCGTTCCTCCTCGGCCATCTCCTCGAAAATCTTCGACGTGTCCGGGTAACGCTCGCGCAAGTCCTCGGCGAAGGTCATGTAAATGCGGCTGTCCTCCTCCTCGGAGGAGATCGCGACCGCAAGCACCTCGCGCTCGGTCAGTTCGGCAAAAGTCTTCACGGCGGACCTGTTTAATAGTTTAGAATTATTCTAAACTATATAAGGCGCCGGGGTTCCCGGGTCAAATCAGGCGACTTTTGCGAGGAACTCGAGCAGCAAGCGGCTCACCTCGGCCGGCTGTTCCTGCTGCACCCAATGGCCGGCGCCGTCGACGAGATGGCAGCCGAGCATCTTCGTGCAGCCGCGCCCCTGCATCGCTTCGAACACGCCGGGGCGCTGATAGGTGCCCCAATCCTGCTTGCCCGAGATGAAGCAGGTGGGCACGTCAATGCTGCGGCCCGCAAACAGCTGCATCTCGCTGTTGAGCATGCCCGAGGTGCCGTAGCGGTACCATTGCAAGCCCCCCTGGAATCCGGTGCGGCCGTATTCGGCGCTGTAATAGGCGAGGTCGCTGTCCGGCAGCCATTGGTTGGCGGCGATCGCGGCCGGCGAGGGCATCTCCTTCGCAACCGTCTCCGCCATCGTCTCGCCGGCGTCCATCACGTAGTAGGTCGGCAGTTTTGCGAGTTCGCCCGCGGACCACGACGTCAGCGGATATGGCTTGTTGTCGGTCCAGTCCGCACTCTTCTGGTGATAGTAGGCGCGCAGGAAATCGTGCACGCCCTGCGGCGCGTGCTGCATGTCGGCGTTGGCCGGGCGCGTCGCGTAATACCATTGATAGTGTTTGCGCGGGCGCGGCAGCGCGGCGAGCTCGCGATGCACGGGGTCTTCTGCTGGCGGCTTTGCCGGACTGTCGACGGTGCCAAACGGCATCGGCGGCGCTCCGCCGAACGGCGCGCTCATCAGCGTCACCGAGCGAAACACGTCGGGCCGGATCAGGGCGCACCAGGCCGCAACCGGGCTGCCGAAATCATGCCCGGCGAGATCGACCTGCCTGTAGCCGAACGCCGACACCAGGGCGAGCGCGTCGCGCACGAGGTTGAGGAGCGAGAACGGCGTGAGATCGCCGTCGTAATCCGCGGTCCATCCCGTGGTGCGGCCATAGCCGCGCTGGTCCGGCGCGATCACGTGATAACCGGCCGAGGCCAGCGCCGGCATCACCTTGCGCCAGGAGAAGGCGAGCTCAGGAAAGCCGTGCAGCAAGAGGATGCAGGGCCGCCCCTTGGTCTCGAAGCCGGCTTCGAGCACGTGCATGCGCAAGCCGTTGATGCCGTCGACATAGCGCGAGCGGATGCCGGCGGGGAGAGGGACGTCGGGGAGGTCGGCCATTTTTTGTTTCCTCGTCATGGCCGGGCTTGTCCCGGCCATCCACGTTTTTGTTGCCGTTGATTGTAAGAACGTGGATGCCCGGGACAAGCCCGGGCATGACGGAAGCCGGGCGATTGCCGCGCGCTACACCGCCGCACACACGAACGCGCTGCCCTTGCGCCTGATCTTCCCGACCGACGGCGAGGGGAAATGCGCGGTGCAGCACAGCGTGTCGGTGTCGCAATAGCGCTCGAGAAAGCTGCGGCGCGTTTTCGCCGCCGCGGCCGGGTCGACGTCGAACTTGATCGACAGCTCCGGATAGAGCGTCTGCAGCGGCGAATGCATGAGGTCGCCGGAGAACACGGCGTCGTCCTTGCCGCGGCCCATCGTGATGGCGATATGGCCGGGCGTATGTCCCGGCGTCGGCAGGATGCGGACGTGATCGCCGATCTGGTGATCGTTGCCGACCAGCTCGTGGCGCCTGGCCTCGACCACCGGCAGCACGCTGTCAGCGAAAGGCGGGATCTCCGCCTTCGCGTTCTGCTCGGACCAGTGATCGAATTCCTGCTTGGCAAAGAGGTAGCGCGCCTTGGGGAAGGTCGGCACCCAGCGGCCGTTCTCGAGCCGCGTGTTCCAGCCGACGTGATCGACATGCAGA
Organism: Bradyrhizobium sp. 482_C4_N1_8; assembly: GCF_052075965.1. Taxonomy (NCBI): domain Bacteria; kingdom Pseudomonadati; phylum Pseudomonadota; class Alphaproteobacteria; order Hyphomicrobiales; family Nitrobacteraceae; genus Bradyrhizobium; species Bradyrhizobium sp. 482_C4_N1_8. Next base: position 1,038,203 of record NZ_CP197231.1, read on the forward strand.
TGCGTGCACATCACGAAATCGATGTCGTCGACCGCGAACCCGGCGGCGTTGAGTCCGCGCAAGTACGTATCGTCGGTCTTCATGTTCCATTTCGGCCGCTGCGGGCGCGGCTTGTCGTTGCCGATGCAGCTGTCGATCAGGATGGTGTGATGCGGCGTCTTCACAACATAGGACTGGAAGCACAGCAGCAGCACGTCCTGCTCGTCCAGCGCCTTGGCCTGCCGCATCCATGCCCGGTTCTCGGCTAGGACCTCAGGCGTCAGTCCCGGCAGCATCTCCAGCGCCGGCACGAACGAGGTTTCCTGCTCGATGACGCGATGGATGGTGAGATCGCCGACGGTGAATTTCAGGCTCATGCTCGCTTCCCTTGCACTCACCGTGCATCGCGCACGGATGGAATGACGATGTTGGAGAGGATGTCGATCGCGGCCAGCCCTTCCTTCGGCTGGCCGTATTGGGCAGCGGTGGTCATCATGACGAGATCAAGCTCGGGCACGATGAAGATGCGCTGGCCGCCCCAGCCGAAGGCAGCAACCCATTTGATTTCCTTGTCACCGGCGAGCGAGCGGCCCATCCACCATTGATAGCCGTAGAACATCGTGCTGCCGAAATAGCCGATCGCCTGGAAGCGCGGCGTGGTAGATTGTGCGATCCAGTCGGCCGAGACGATCTGCCGGCCGTTCCACTGGCCGCGATTGAGCACGAGCTGGCCGATCTTCGTCGCATCGCGCGGCCGCAAGCGAAGGCCCGCGGCCGCTGCAATCTTGCCGTTCTTATAGGCTTTCCACTCCAAATCGCTGATCCCGAGCGGCTGGAACAGCACCTCGCGAGCAAATGCCTCCAGCGGCTTGCCCGAGACGCGTTCGAGGATGTTGCCGAGCAGTTCAGTCCCGCCGCCATTATAAGTCCACAGCACGTCGGGCGGCGCAGCGACTGGCTTTGCGAGCACATAGCCGATCGGATCGGCCTCAAAGGTGAGATGCGGCTCGTCGTTTTTCGGATCGGTCCAGGACCGTGCCTCGTCCCATTCAATGCCGGAGGACATCGTTAGCAGATGGCGCAGCGTGATGGCCTCCCAGCCCGCCTGCTTCGCCGCCTGATGGTCGGGGAAGAATTTGAGCACGGGCTCGTCGACGCCTTCGATCAGCTTGCGATCGATCGCGATGCCGACGAGCAGCGAAGCGACACTCTTCGATGCCGAACGCATGTCATGCTTCGTCGTCGCGGTAAATTCGTGCTGGCCGTCCGGTTGTCCCCAGGGTTGGTCGTAGCCGGGAAAATACTGCTCGAAGACGAGCTTGCCGTGGCGCACGACGACAACCGAATGGACCGAGGTCGCGCGTTGATCGAGCCGTGCAGCGATGCTGCAGAGCCGCATGCCTTCCATGCCAACGCTGTCGGGCGACGCAGTCGTCCACCCGTCGTCGATTGACGACGGCGATCCACAGGCGAGGTTTTGTCGTCCAGTCGCCATGCCGTCGGCCTGCACGGAAGTGGCTGAGACGGTCAACGCGAGCACGAGGCTCGCGCCGAGAATGCTGAGGCGGGGGAAGCGATCGCGCATCGTCCTTCTCCCCGCAGCCTAGTTTACGCCGCTGGAGGCACCGAGATCTTGACCGAGGGGCGCTCCAGCATCTTCTGGTGGAAGGCGTCGAGTTTCGGATAGGCCTTGCGCCAGCCGCAATCGGCGAAGCGGAAGTCGGCATAGCCGAGCACGCAGACGAGGCCGATCTGCGAGATGTCGAACGGGCCGTTCAAAACTTCGGGCATGTTCTCGAAGCGCGCCATGCCGGTCCAGGCCCGGTTCCAATGGTCGTCCGACCATGCCTGCCATTGCAGGCCCTGCGGCCGCACCATCTTCTCGTAGCGGCACAGCAGCATGGAATCGAGCATGCCGTTGATCAGGGAGTGATCGGTCTTGGCCTTCCAGCGCCGCGGGCCGTAATCGGGGATCAGGCTGCCGCCGGCCATCTCGTTGAGATATTCGACGATCACGTAGGAATCCAGAATGACGTCGCCGTCATTGGTGATCAGCACCGGCAGCTTCTTCAGCGGCGTGATGCGCGAATAATCCTCATTGACCGTGCCCGGCGCGACGGTCGCGGGCGTGAGCTCGATCTTGTCGATCAGCCCGAGCTCGATCGCGGCGATACGCACCTTGCGGGCGAAGGGCGAGGCGGCAGAGAAGGAGAGTTTCATGGGAAAATGTCCTACGCGGTGACCGGCAGTTGGTTATCGTCATTGCGAGCGAAGCGAAGCAATCCAGCCTGTCTCCGTGGAAATAGTCTGGATTGCTTCGTCGCTTCGCTCCTCGCAATGACGGGGAGAGGGCGGAGGCCTTACGCCGCCACAATCTCCTGGCGCTGCTCGCCGAGGCCTTCGATGCCGAGCGTGACGACATCGCCGACATTGAGGAAGGTCGGCGGCTTCATGCCGAGACCGACGCCGGGCGGGGTGCCGGTGGTGATGATGTCGCCCGGCAGCAAGGTCATGAACTGTGACACGTAGGAGACGCATTTGGCCATGGAGAAGATCATGGTCTGGGTCGAGCCGGTCTGGCGGCGCTGGCCGTTGACGTCGAGCCACATCGACAGGTTCTGCACGTCCTTGATCTCGTCCTTGGTGGCGAGCCACGGGCCGACCGGGCCGAAGGTGTCGTGCGACTTGCCCTTGGTCCACTGGCCCAGGCGCTCGGTCTGGAAGGCGCGCTCGGAGACGTCGTTGCAGACGCAATAGCCGGCGACGTAGTTCAGCGCATCGGCTTCCGAGACATACTTGGCGCGGGTGCCGATGATGGCGGCGATCTCGACTTCCCAGTCGAGCTTGGTCGAGCCGCGCGGCTTTTCGACCGCATCGTTCGGGCCGGACAGCGAGGTGTTGGCCTTCATGAAGATGATCGGCTCGGTCGGGATCGCGGCGCCGGTTTCCTTGGCGTGGTCGCTGTAGTTGAGGCCGATGGCGACGAATTTCGAGATGCCGGTGACGGGCGCGCCGAAGCGCGGCTTGCCGGAGACGGCGGGCAGGGAGGCCGGGTCAAGGCCCGCCAGCTTCTTCAGGGATTCCGGCGAATAGGCCTCGCCGGTCAGGTCCTTCACATGCGCCGACAGGTCGCGCAATTGGCCGGATTTGTCGATCAGGCCGGGCTTTTCCACACCCTTTTCGCCATAACGAACAAGCTTCATTCTCGTTTCTCCCTGGAGATGGAACGATCGGTTAAATAGCTTCATGGAACAGGGCGGCGGGAAATTCAACCGCTCAAAACGGGGCGCATTGCAGCCCTTCCTTTGTAGGGTGGGCAAAGGCGCGGAGCGCCGTGCCCACCAATTCTTTTTGATGGCCCGGTATGGTGGGCACGCGGAGCCTGTCATCGGGCGCGCATTCGCGCGACCCGGTGGCTTTGCCCACCCTACGATTGCAGCGCCACAAATTTGAACGCATCCCCGTCCCGCTTGATGTGCCCGGCCGAGAAATGGCCGCCGATCACCAGCGTCGGGGTATCGGCAAAGCGCGAGAACACCTTGTGCCGCGACGCGGCCGATTGGGCGGTATCGGTGTCGACGACCGAGCACCAGTCGAGATGCGCCATCTGGCAGGGGTGATGGGCGACGTCGCCGCTGAGCAACCCTTGTTCGCCGCCGGACTCGATCAGGACGCTCATATGCCCGGGGCTGTGGCCGGGGGTCGGGATCACGCTGATCTCCTCGCAGAGCCGGTGATCGCTCGGGATCAACTCGGCCAGGCCCGCATCGACGACCGGCTTCACGGAATCGTTGAACACCGCGACCTTGTCCGGCTCGGCCGTATAGTCGCGCCAATATTCATACTCGGTCTTGCCGAACAGGTAGCGCGCCCTGGGGAAAGTCGGCACCCATTTGCCATCGACGAGCTTTGTATTCCAGCCGACATGGTCGACATGCAAATGCGTGCACAGCACGGTGTCGATGCTGTCAGGGGGAAAGCCCGCCGCCGTCATGGTCTCCAGAAACGGCGTGCTGCGGTTATTCCAGACCGGGACACCGCGGCCCTGCTTGTCGTTGCCAAGGCCAGTGTCGACCACGATGCGGCGCGTCGGCGTCTCCACCACCAGCGAGTGGATCGACATTTTCAGCCGGCCCTCCTCGGTGGCGAAATGCGGGATCAGCCAAGGCAGCTTCTGGATCTCGTCATTGGTCGCGGCCGGCAGGATGAAGCGGGTCGAGCCGACCGTCTCCATTTCCACGATCTTGGTGATTTTGACCTTGCCCACGGTCCACGGCATGCGGCGATCCCAATTTTCTTGCTTTCGCGAAAGATGCGGCCTTCCGCCGTCGAACGCAATGGATCATCTGTCGCGATGTTGCGTTATCGGGGGAACCCCGAGACAGCCAGAGAGAGCGACGATGCCAGAGCTTGCCATTTCCGCCGAGAAGGTCGCCTTCATCATCGAGAAGGCCCGCGAATTCGACGTCAAGGAGGCGGCGTCCGACCCCGACTCGGGGTCCAATCCCTCTGATGATGACGAGATCGACGTGCTCGAGGACACCAATTCCGACCCGGTCGCAGCCGAACTGTCCGGTTTCATCCGCGCGCTGAACGAGGACGAGCAGCTCGACCTCGTCACGCTGATGTGGCTTGGCCGCGGCGATGGCGAAGTGGAGGAGTGGGACGATCTGCGTGCCCGCGCCGCCGAGGCGCGCGGTGAATACAAGAACCCGCGTCGCGAAACGGTGCAATACCTGCTGGGTGAGCCGATGCTGGGCGATCTGCTCGCCGATGGCATGGACGAGCTCGGCATCGACTGGACCGACGAGCGGACCACGCCGGTATCCTAAGTCGTCACCGCGCGCAGTCGACGATCACGGTGCCGAGCTTGTCACCCTTCTCGACCGCGAGATGCGCCTGCGCAGTATCCGACAGCGCGAACTGCGCCGCGACGTTGTGAATGCGCGGCCCTGCCGCCAGCCATTTCGTGATATCGGCCTGGGCCGCCGCAAGCAGCGCGGGCGGTAGCGCGAACAAGACGAGCGAGCGGAGCGTGATGCACTTCTCCATCAGTTCGCGCATCGGCACCGTGGGTGTGCGGTTGCCGTTGGTGGCGTAGACGGCGATCGTCGAATTGAGCGCCATCAGCTTCAACGTCGTCGCGACGTTGCCGCCGAAATCGACATCGGCCACGCGATCGACACCACGTCCGCCGGTGAACGCCATAGCCTTGGCGACGACGTCCTCGTCCCTGTAATTGACCACGAGATCGGCGCCCGCGCGCCGGGCTTGCTCGCCCTTCATCGCCGAGCTGACTGTCGCGATCACCTGCGCGCCGCCCCATTTGGCGAGCTGCACGGCATAATGGCCAACCGCGCCGGCGCCGCCGGTGACAAGCACGGTCTTGCCGACGATCGGCCCATCCGCAAACAGGCTGCACCATGCGGTCATCGCGGGGATGCCGAGCGTTGCGCCTTCCGCAAAGGAAAGATGATCCGGCAGCGGCGTCACCAGCTGCTCGGCGAGCGCGATATATTCGGCCGCCGTGCCGAAGGCGCGGCCGTTGCGCTGGCCGTTGAACAGCCAGACCCGGTCGCCGACCCTGAAGCGCGTTACGCCGTCGCCGATCTGGTCGACGAAACCCGCGCCGTCGCTGTTCGGAATGAGGCGCGAAAATTCCATCGCGCGATAGCTGCCGCCGCGCCGGCCGACATCGGCCGGATTGACGCCGGAGGCCTCCAGGCGAATGCGAACTTCGCCTGGGCCAGCGACCGGCGTCGCCATCTCACCATAGGTGAGGACATCCGCCGCCGGTCCTGTTTGCTCGTACCAGACTGCTCTCACAGCGTTCCGGGGAAGGCGCCGCCGTCGAGCAAGATGTTCTGGCCCGTGATGAAGCCGGCCTTGGCGCCGCAGAGGAAGGCGCAGGCATAGCCGAACTCGTCGGGCTGGCCGAAGCGGCCGGCGGGGTTGAGCTTGGCGCGCTCGGCCAGGATCTGCTCCGGCGTCGTGCCGCGCTTGTCGGCCTCGGCCTTTGCGGTGCCGGTCAAGCGGTCGGTCTCGAACGGGCCCGGCAACAGGCCGTTGATGGTGACGTTGTTGATCACGGTCTTGCGCGACAGGCCGGCGATGAAGCCGGTGAGGCCGGCGCGCGCGCCGTTGGAGAGACCGAGGATGTCGATCGGCGCCTTCACCGCCGCCGAGGTGATGTTGACGATGCGGCCGAACTTGCGCGCCATCATGCCGTCGACGGTCGACTTGATCAGCTCGATGGGCGTGAGCATGTTGGCGTCGATCGCCTTGATCCAGTCGTCGCGGGTCCAGTTGCGGAAATCGCCGGGCGGCGGGCCGCCGGCATTGTTGATCAAGATGTCCGGCTCTGGGCAGGCCTTCAGCACGGCCTCGCGGCCGGCAGGCGTCGTGATGTCGCCGACGATTTCGGTGACCTTCACGCCCGGATAGGCCTTGCGGATGTCGTCGGCCGTCTTCTTCAGGGCTTCGGCGCCGCGCGCGGTCAGCGTGATGTCAACGCCGGCTTCCGCCAGCGAGATGGCGCAGGCGCGGCCGAGGCCCTTGCTGGATGCGCAGACGATGGCGCGGCGACCTTTGATCCCAAGATCCACTGTTTCACTCCCGTAATGTCAGGCAGGTTTTAGACGGGCCGCACTCTAGCCAATCGTGGCGCCGCTGATAAGGGAGGGGGCCGCGTCAAAATGCATGGCGCGGTCGCGCGGCGATGCAAATGTGCGGGCATGATCCCGAAAAGTGTGCAGCGGTTTTCCGAAAAGATCATGCCCAGACAATAAGCTAGATGCGCCGTTCCTGCTTGAGGCGGTCGATCGCGGCCGCGGCCTCCGGCGGCAATGTCTTGAAGCCCATCTTGCCGGCCGCCGAGAACAGCGGCCGCAGATGCGAACCGGCGAGGAACGGCGGCTGGCGGTTGGCCGGCACGATCTGGTCGAACACCAGCACCAGCGTGGTGGCGACGAGGCCGACCCTGACGGCGCCGAGTGCGGCGCCGGCGAGCCGGTCGCCGATCCCGGCTTCGCGTATCGTGTCGTTCAGCGCGAGGCGGCCGATATAACCAAGGAGCATGCCGACGACCACGAAGATGCCGAAGAACCAGATCCAGTTTTGCAGCAGCGGCGCGTTCGGATTGGTCGCGACCTGCGGCACGATCAACGGCATCAGCGCGACGGCGATGGGAGCGGCCAGGAGATAGGCGAGAATGGTCATTGCGCTGCCGAGCAGGCCGGTCCTGAAACCGAAGCCGATCGCGACGGCGAGTGCCGCATAGACCGCGAGATCGAAACTGTTCATGAGCGTCAGGCCTGCCTCGATGGAACGCTTGCGTCGTTGGAACGAATGAACGCCGGACCGATCATTCCGGTTTCAGATCGTTAAAATCGTCTGTATTGGTGGCTCCAAAGCTCAGGGAAAACACTCAAGGCAAGCGTCATGTCAGACTTATTCGACGTCAGTCAAGAAACCATCCTAGTGACGGGCGCGAGCCAGGGGCTGGGGCGGCAATTTGCCCGGGTTCTGGCGGACCATGGCGCGGCCGTCGCGCTCGCCGCGCGGCAGACCGACAAGCTGAAGAGCCTGGAGGAGGAGATCCGCGGCAAGGGCGGCCGCGCTGCCGCGGTCGCGCTCGACGTCACGGACATGTCATCGATCGCCAAGGCCGTGGATGCCACGGAAGCCGCGCTCGGTCCGATCACGGTGCTGATCAACAATGCCGGCATCGCCATCGAGAAGCTCGCGACCGAGCAGACCGAATCCGATTGGGACGCCGTGATCGGCGCCAATTTGAAAGGCGCTTATTTCCTCGCGACCGAAGTCGCGCGCCGCATGATCGCGCGCAAGCAGGAAGGCAACATCGTCAACATCGCTTCCGTGCTCGGCACCGGTGTGCTGAAGGCGGTGTCGCCCTATGCGATCTCCAAGGCCGGCATCCTCCAGGCGACCAGGGCGATGGCGCTGGAGCTCGCAGGCCAGAACATCCGCGTCAACGCGCTGGCGCCCGGCTATATCGACACGGAAATGAATCACGCCTTCTGGTCGACGCCCGCGGGCGAGCGATTGGCCAAACGCATCCCGCAGCGCCGCGTCGGCGCCGAGTCCGATCTCGATGGCGCGATCCTGCTGCTGGCCTCGAAGGCGTCGCGGTACATGACGGGGAGTGTCATCACCGTCGATGGTGGTTTCCTGCTGAATTGAGCCCCGCCGTCGTCCCGGGGCGCGCGTAGCGCGAGCCCGGGACCCATATCCCCAGGGAGATGTTTGGCGAAGACTCGGAGTTGCCATCTCGCCCCACAACATCTCCCTGTGATTATGGATCCCCTCGGTCGCGGGGACGACGGCGGAGAATTGGGTGGCGGCGTTGCGCTAACTCGCACGCACCTCCGCCCTGATCATATCCGCCGCCTTCTCCCCGATCATGATGGTCGGCGCGTTGGTGTTGCCACCGATCAAGGTCGGCATGATCGAGGCGTCGACGACGCGCAAGCCCTCGATGCCATGCACCTTCAGCTTCGGATCGACCACCGACATCGCATCGGTGCCCATCTTGCAGGTGCCGACGGGGTGATAGACGGTGTCGACGCGATTGCGCAGGATGGCGCGGATGTCGTCGTCCGTTCTCACATCGGACGTGAACATGTCCTTCTTCTGCAACGCGCGCAGCGCGGGCGTCTCCATCAGCCGCCGCGTGGTCTTGAAGCCCGCGACCATCGACTCGAGATCTTCCGCCTCGCCCAGAAAGTTCGGATCGATCATGGGTGCAGCGAGCGGATCGGCGCTTTTCAGCCATACGCTGCCGCGGCTCTTCGGTCTGAGCAGGCAGACATGGCACGAGAAGCCCGCTTCCTTGTGCTTCTTGCGGCCGTGGTCGTCGAGCATCGCGATGACGAAGTGCAGCTGGATGTCTGGCACGGCGAGGTCGGGCCTGGTCTTCAGGAAGCCGCCACACTCGGCGAAATTGGTGGTCATCAGGCCGCGTCGCTCCCGGCGATACCGCTGGATGGCGCGGAGCAGGGATGGCAACCGGCCGAGCGATGAATGAACGAAATGCGGATAGTCGGAGGCGTAGACGAACACGAAATCCGGATGGTCCTGCAGATTGCGCCCGACGCCCGGCAAATGATGTTCGGCGCCAATGCCGTGCGCGGCAAGCGCATCGCCATCGCCGACACCCGACAGCATCAATAGCTGCGGCGACTGGAAGGCGCCGCCGGCGAGGATCACCTCGCGGCGGGCGCGCAGCTGCTTGGTCTGCTTGCCCTGCACATATTCGATGCCGACCGCGCGCCCGCCTTCGAACAGGATCTTCGTGGCCTGCGCCCCGGTCTCGACGCGCAGATTCGCGCGCTTGTCCATGTAGGGCTGCACATAGGCGCGCGCCGCGCTCCAGCGCTCGCCCTTGTGCTGCGTCACCTGGTAGCTGCCGAGCCCTTCATGGTCCTCGGCGTTGAAGTCCTCGCGGATGCGGAACTGCGCCTCGCGCGCGGCCTGGTGGAAGACGTCATGGATCGGATTGTCCGAGCGCAGTCTGTTGACATGCAGCGGGCCGTCCTTGCCGTGATACTCGCCGTCGAAATCGGAATTGTTCTCCGAGCACTTGAAATAGGGCAGCACGTGGGCGTACGACCAGCCGGCATTGCCGAGCGAGGCCCAGTGGTCGTAGTCCGATTTGTGGCCGCGGATGTAGACCATGGCGTTGATCGCCGAGGAGCCGCCGAGGCCTTTGCCGCGCGGTTGATAGCCGATGCGGCCGTTCAATCCCTTCTGCGGCACGGTATCGAAGGCCCAGTTGGCCGCGCTGTATGGCAAAGCGAGCCCGAATGGCGTGGTGATCCGCCAATTGTCGTTCCGTCCGCCGGCATCGAGCAGCGCCACGGATGTCGCCGCATCCTCCGACAGCCGCCCCGCCACCGCGCAGCCGCCGGAGCCCGCGCCCACGACGACGAAGTCGAATGTGTCAGTCACTGATGTTCCCCCCTCTGCATTTTCTTCTCGTCATTGCGAGCGAAGCGAAGCAATCCAGACTGTCCCCGCGGCGGGATTCTGGATTGCTTCGCTTCGCTCGCAATGACTGAAAGCTACGACATGAACCGCATCAACTTCTCCAGCCGCGCGATCTTGCCGCCGTAGGGCGGATAGAGATCGGCGAGGCGGTTGAACTTGGAGCGATAAAACACCGGCTTCAGTTTGCTGAACGTGCGAAAACCCCATTCGCCGTGATAGGCGCCGGTGCCGGACGCGCCGACGCCGCCCATCGGCTGGTTGGCTTGCGCGAAGTGGAACAGGCAGTCGTTGACGGTGACGCCGCCGGAGATCGTGCGCGACAGCACCTCGTCGCGGGCGGCGCGATCCTTGCCGAACCAGTAGAGCGCGAGCGGCCGGTCGCGGGCGTTGACGAAAGCGATCGCCTCCGCCGGATCGCGATAGCCCAGCACCGGCAGAACGGGGCCGAAAATCTCTTCCTGCATCACCGCCATCGCCTCGGTCGCGCCGACGATCAGCGTCGGCGGGAACTTGCGGTGTGCTTTCCAGTTCGGATCGTCCGCTTTCGCCGGTTGCAGGATTTTTGCGCCGCGCTGCGCAGCATCTGCCACGAGTCCTTCAAGCCGCGCATAATGCCGGTCGGAGATGACGGAGGTGTAGTCCTTGTTGGCGGGATCGGTGCCGAACATGCGCCGCATCTGCGCGCGCACTTTTTCGGCGAAGGCCTGCAACGAGCGCTCGGGCACCAGCACATAGTCCGGCGCGATGCAGGTCTGCCCGGCATTGAGCAGCTTTCCGTAGGCAATGCGCTCGGCCGCCTCCTCGAGATCGGCGGAGGCGTCGATGATCGCCGGCGACTTGCCGCCAAGCTCGAGCGTTACGGGCGTGAGATTGCGCCCGGCGGCCTCCGCGACCAGCCGGCCGACCCGGGTCGAGCCGGTGAACACCAGATGATCGAAGGGGAGGTGTGCGAAGGCTTTTGCGATTTCGTCCTCGACGCCTGTCACCAGTAGCTCGGTGGCATCGAATTTCGCGGCCACCGACTCCTTCAGCAGCACTGAGAAGTGCGGCGAGAGTTCGCTCGGCTTGATCATGACACGGTTGCCGGCGGCGATCGCGCCGATCGCGGGCGCAAGCGTGAGCTGGAGCGGATAATTCCAGGGCGCGATGATGCCGACGACGCCGAGCGGCTGCGGGATCAGCCGGTTGCGCGCGGGCAGGAATTGCAGCGCGGTGGCCACTCGCTGCGGCGCCATCCAGCTCTTCAGGTGCTTGGTCGCATGCCGGATCTCGGAGAACACCAGCATCGTCTCGGCAATAGTGGTCTCGACGGCCGAGCGGTGGCCGAAATCGGCCGAGATTGCCTGCCGGAATCGCTCCTCGTTGTCGGCGACCACGGTGCGCAGCCGCGCCAGCCGGTCGAGCCGCTCGGCCAGGTCGGGCGCCGGCTCGGCCCGCGCCCGCGCGACCATGGCCTCGAAGGCATCCTTCAGCGCCGGGAGTGGCGCGCTCGCCAAGGGGCGGTCCAAGGTATGGTCCATGGGTGGTCTCCCCTGAAAACGACGTTTGCCCCCGGTTTTGTTGCCCGCAAGCTGGCCCTTTGTGGAACTTCTGGCAAGAGCGCACCAAACGGGCCGGAAATCGGCCCAACTCACTGTCATAAAGTCGAAAAAAACGTCCCCGCGGCCCTTTCCAAAGGCAGCCCGGGTTGGTACATACGCCTCGCACCCGAGGGGCTTTGCCCCGGGGTTGCCTTCCAAGGAAGCCTTTGGGACGCGAGAGCAAGCCACGCGAATAGCGCCGGCCCTCATTCATCGTCCCCGGCATTTCGGCGAAGGCGCGCAAAGGTTTAACGCGGGGTGGAGCAGCCCGGTAGCTCGTCAGGCTCATAACCTGAAGGTCATAGGTTCAAATCCTATCCCCGCAACCAAGTTCGGACTTTTACCGGTTCCGATACGAAAATGGCCCGCATCACGCGGGCCATTTTTGTTTTGGTGGGGCGGGCGCCTACCGTCTCAGGTCACGACGAGTCCCTCGGTCAGTGCGGCCTTCCTCAGATAGGTAAGCGAACCACGCCGAACTTCGCCGGTTGGGCCGGGCGTCGCGGCAATTGCGATCTCTATTCACCACTCAATTGAGTGCGCCATCACCAGAATTCTCATCAGTGCCTTCCAGGGGACCGGCCGCGAACGGAATGAGCAACAGTCCGAGCAGCGCCACGCAAGCGAGGAGGGCCCAGGCTTCGTTGGCGCTGAGCGCGAACGCGGCCTTTTCGACCATGGGACGCAGATAGGCTTCAACCGTGGCATCGGAGACCTGCGGAGGGCGGTGGGTAAACAGCGTGACGTCAAGCCCGATCGCCTGAGCCGCAGTCACATCGCCCGCAATCAGGCGCTCGCGCAAAGCGTCGGCGTGCCCGCCGGTGCGCCCGTAAAGGATCGTATCGATCAGCGCGATGCCGATTGCGCCCCCAAGGTTTCGCATCAGGTTGAACAGGCCGCTTGCGTCGGGTACCCGTGATGCGGTCAGCGAACCCAACGCCAGCCGGGTCGGAGGCAGCAGGCAAAACATGATCGCAACGCCGCGCAAGACTTGCGGCCAGAACATTTCTTGAAAGTCGGCGACACGGCTCTCGAATGCACTGCAACCCAGCCCGATCGCGAACAGACCAAACCCCGCCGCCGACAACCAGCGGGGATCAAACCTGCTTTCCAGCAGGCCCGCAATCGGCGCGGTGGCAAGCTGCGCAACGCCGGTGACGAGCATGATCGTGCCGATTTCAAATGCGTCATGATGTCGAACATAGGCGAGGAAGACCGGCATGAGATAGACCGAGCCGAACAATCCAACTCCGAGGAAGAAGCTCAATGCGCAACCGATTGCAAACGAGCGCGATCTAAAGGTTGACAGTTCGACCACCGGATGCGCGGCCCTGAGTGTTCGGATGGCGAAGACGGTTGCCGCGGCAGCACTCAAGACGATCAGGATGGAGCAGAATGGAGAAAGCCACCCGCGTTGCGGGCCTTCCTTCAGACCGATCTCCAGGCATGCAAGCGAAACCGCAAGAAGTCCGAGAGACGGCACGTCGAGTGTAGCCAGATCAGAAAGCCGGGGTCGTTCGCGCGGCAGCAGCATTGGCGTGGCGAGTGCGGCGACCACCCCAGGAGCGACATTGATCAGAAACAGCCAATGCCAGGACCAGGTGTCGGTGATCCAGCCACCGACCACCGGCCCGACCGTGGGCGCCAGCACGGCCATGATGCCGGCCATGGTGGTGGCAACGGGATGCAAACGGATCGGAAACAGCAGAAAGACAGCGGAAAAAACCGCCGGAATCAGCACGCCGCCAGCGAAACCCTGAAGCACGCGGAAGCTGACAAGCGTCGTAAAACTGCTGCTGAATGCGCAGCCGATGGAGGCAAGGGTAAAGAGGCTGATCGCAATAACGAACAGCCATCGCAGCGTCAGAACGCGCGTAAGCCACCCGGTCAGTGGAATGGCGATGATCTCGGCGATCAGATACGCGGTTTGAATCCAGCTCATCGCCTCTCGCGATATGGCGAGTGTACTCTGGATCGTGGGTAGCGAAGTGGCGACGACCTGAATGTCGAGGATCGCCATGAACATGCCGAGGCACATCAGGACGAAGCCAAGCCACGTAGCTGCACTCGGCTCGGTAACCCGTTCAGTCATTATGCGCCACGCATAATGTCTCACGGGATGCGGCGAGGGCGAGGTTTTCGGCCCGTATGCGGATCGCGAGAACCGCGGCGTTGAGGATGGTGAAGACGATGGCCAGCAGCGGCAAACCCAGAACCAAAGGGAGCACGGCGATCTCGCCGGCAACCACGGCATAGTTGGGATGCGACAGAAATCGATAGGGTCCCGCTGACACGAGCGGCTGTTCGGGCAGAACAATAATCCGCGTCGTCCATCGTGAGCCGAGCGTCCAGATGATCCAGAAGCGAAGGCACTGAAGGATAAGATAGCCGGCCAGGGCAACGACATTCACCGGTTGGTCGCGGCCGAACACCCACAGCGACAACAGCCAGACGGCATGAACCGTGATGATCAACGGATAATGCCGGGGTGCCACCTCGACGGCGCCGCGGGCCAGGAGCTTTCGAGTGTTCGCGCGCGAAATGACGAGTTCGCCGACGCGCTGCAGCGTGATGGCGCCGAGAATGAGTTCAGCAAACGTCACGCAGTGTGCCGTAGCGTGACACAGCTCGCGGTGAAGCCGGGTCCGAGCGCCGTCAACAGTGAGCGCGCCGGCAGCCCTTTCGCGCGAGCCTGCTCAAGCACGAACAATACAGTGGGTGACGACATGTTACCAAAGTCGGCGATAATCTGTCGTTCATGGGAGAGCGTTCCTTGGTCGAGCGCGAGCGCGCCTTCCAATGCGCAGATAACTTTCGCGCCGCCGGGATGGCAGATGAAGCGGTCAATGTCTTCCACCGAAAGACGCATTCTGGAGAGAATTTCGGTCACGGCGGAGTTGAAATGCCTCGTGACGAAGTCAGGTATGGTGCGGCGAAAGATGACGCCGAATCCTTCCGGATCGACACTCCATCCCATGATGCCAAGCGTATCCGGCCAAAGGTGTTCGCCGGCAGCCTCGATCTGCGTCGCACCGCCATCGCCCGCGCGCAACACGATTGCAGCAGCACCGTCGCCAAACAGGCTGACGGCGACGATGTTGGCTTTGGTAAGTTCGTCCAGGCGAAGTGCGAGTGAGCAGAGCTCGATCGTGACCAGCAGCACGTTGGTGCCAGGGCGCGCTTGGGCGAGGCGCGACGCAATCGATAGACCAGAAACCCCGCCCGCACAGCCAAGACCAAACACCGGTACACGCATCGTATCGGACCGGAAGCCCATCCGGCGAGCAACGCGCGCCTCGAGACTTGGTGTCGCGATTCCCGTGGAAGAGACGGTCACGACAGTGTCGACATCGCCGCCAGCAAGTTGTGCGCTCGCCAGCGCCTTCTCGGCGACATCGACAAATAGCGCTTCAGCTCCCTCGAGAAAGGCCTCGGTGCGTTCGGGCCAGCCTCGTCGTTCGAGATACCAGTCGAACGGCTTGACGCCGTGACGCTTGACTATGCCGGTATTCGAGAAAATGCTTGAGAACCGTTCGAATTCGGGAAAGCGGGCGCCGAAGACATCCCATGCCGCCGTTAGCACGTCCTCTTGCAAAAACACGTGGGGAGGCACCGACGTCGCCAGGGAGACCAGCGCAGCCGGGGGCATCGGGGATCCTGGTGTTGCTGTCATCAGCATAAGAAACATCGGCGCGGTGCAAATATTTCGACGCTTGTAAGAAATGATCTAGCCGGACATGTCACTAAAACTTGAATAGCGTTACGACTTCCCAGGTTTGGATTCGACATGCAGAGGTTGTCACTTCCGCCCAGCGAGGCATTCGAGCGCCATCAGAATCTGACCATGGTCCATCAAACTGTTGCCAACGCGATCGTTGACGCCGTCGCGCACTCCATGAAGCGAGCTGTCCAATGACCGAGGTCGAGCTTGTCAACGTGTTCACCCACACGGGGCGCGGCGGCAACCCCTGTCCAATTGTCATCGATGCATCGAACCTGACTGCTGCAGGGATGCAGTCGGTGGCCCGGCGCTTCGGGCATGAGTCGGGCTTCGTCCTGCCGGCTCCCAGCGGCGACGCCGACTATGCCTTCCGGTTCTGGGTTCCGCGACACGAGATGGAGATGTGCGGTCACGCGACCATCGGCGCGCTCTGGGTCCTCGCGACCAAGGGGCGCTTGCCGGGCGAACAGGTCCGCATCGAGACGCGCAGCGGATCGGTGACGGGTTATGTCGATCGTGTGGACTCGGGCGAACCGTCCGTCGAGATCAGCCAGCCCGTCGGCAAGGTCGTTGATCTCTCGCGTGCCGAAGAGGAGGACGTTCTGTCGACGCTCAAGCTGTCGCGCCGCGATCTGCTGGATATGCCGGTGCAGAACGCCGTCACGTCGCGCGTGAAGACGCTCATCCCGATCAAGGGCGTCCGCGAGCTCAACGAGCTGGTGCCGGACCCGGCGCGGATCGAGGCGTGCTGCGGGCGGATCGGGTCCACCGGACTTTACCCCTACGCCATCGAACATCAGGGCGAACGGCGCTTCGAGGCGCGACAGTTTCCGCAGTCATCAGGCTACCCGGAAGATGCTGCCACCGGCATTGCCGCCGCGGCGCTCGCGTTCGGACTGCTCAAGAACGGCCTGGTCGAGCGCAACAGCGCGCGGATCACCATCATGCAGGGCCGGGCGATGGGGTCGTTGTCCGAGATCCGGGTGCGGCTCGGCTTCGCCGACAGCCGGCCTGTGGGGTGCCTGCTTGGAGGCTCCGTCACGCGCGCGGAGCAACATGTCTTGCAGCCCTAGCAGGTCGGCGCAGAGACGGCGCGCTAGACCTGGGCCTTCAGCGCTGTAGCCAGAAGATCGATCATGGCGCGAACGCCGGGCAACACGCCGCGCCGGGACGGAAGCTCGGGCCATTTTTGTTTTGGGATACGCCCGGTGGAAACATCAGTGGATACCTTGCGCGCTCCACAAATCTGTCGTGCGCGAATGCCCTCAGTCCGGAAAGCTCAGGATCATTTTCAGCAGCTTTGGAAACCGCGCGTTGATATCCTCTTCGCGCAAAACGTTGCGGTGCTGGACGCCTTGCTTTGACGTCCGGATCAGGCCGGCCTCCCGCAGGATCCGAAAATGGTTCGACAGGGTCGACTTCGCCATGTCAGGGCAAGGCGCCGCCTCGGTGCACGACATGCAATCGTTTTGCGCGGCCAGGCTTTTGACGATGCGCAGCCGCATTGGATCCGCGAGAGCTCCAAGCACCCCGGCGAGTGTAATCTCGTCCCGCGATGGGTGAACGAACTGCACCATGCTCAAAATATAGCACGTCCCTTGAATTCATTCAATAGTTCACTAGTATTGAACTATTGAATATCGGCATCCCGCCGAACAACGGAAGACATGCGATGACCAAGAGACTCGAAGGCAAAGTTGCGCTCGTGACCGGCGCATCCAAAGGCATTGGCGCCGAAATCTCCGCCCGGCTTGCGGCTGAGGGTGCGGCGGTTGCCGTCAATTACAGCGCCAGCAAAGAGGCCGCCGACCGCGTGGTCGCCGCCATCATCGCCAAGGGTGGCAAAGCCGTCGCCGTGCACGGCAACCTGGCCGATGCCAAAAACGTGAAAAGCGTCGTCGCGGAGACCGTGAAGGCGTTCGGTGCGATCGACATCCTCGTCAACAATGCGGGCATCTACGAGTTCGCGCCGCTCGAGGCCATCACGCCTGAGCATTTCCACAAGCATTTCGACCTCAATGTGCTCGGGCTTCTGTTGATCTCGGGGGAAGCGGTGCAGCACTTCAATCCCAATGGGGGCAGCATCATCAACATCAGCTCGGGCGTATCGACCATCGCGCCGGCGAACACCGCCGTTTACACTGCGACCAAAGCCTCGGTGGATGCGATCTCCTCCGTGCTGTCGAAGGAACTCGCGCCGCGCAAGATCCGCGTCAACGCCGTCAATCCGGGCATGATCGCCACCGAAGGCGTCGTGTCCGCCGGCCTGCACGAGGGCGACATGCGCAACTGGATCGAATCCACCACCCCGCTTGGCCGCATCGGCAAGGTTGAGGAGATCGCTGCCGCGGTGGCTTTCTTCGCTTCGGACGAAGCGTCCTACGTCACGGGCGAGACACTCCACGTCACCGGCGGCCTTCGCTGACGCGTGACGTACCCTGGCGGCCCGACATCGCTGAAGGGCGTCGTCCCGGCATGGTCGGTGGTGGTGTATCCCGCAACCAGGTTCGGACTTTACCGGTCTCGATGAGAAAATGGCTCGCATCAAGCGAGCCATTTTTATTCTGCGGGTGAGAGTCCTGATGTCACCGCGAGCCACGCAGTGAGCCAGCGGTGCCGTCGGATCCGAGCTTTACGGCTTGTCGTCGGCCTCTTCGCTTTCCGAAAGCGCCCGATAGCGCACGAGATCGGGATCACCATCCATGTAGAGCCCAATGAAGCCCCGATAGCCGAAGTCGTCGCGGAGAAGCACGAGCAGCCGATCCAGATCCTTGTAGGTACGATCTTCCTTGTCGCCCCAGGTTCGCAGCGGCAGGAATTCGCGTCGCCAGCTCGGCCGAACATAGGCCAGGTGCTCCGCCATACCCTCGATCGTCTTGGTGATGATGAGGACATTGCGCAGGTGCCCGCCATTTTGCAGCTCCTGCTTGATTTCCCCTTCCTGTAACCCTTTCGCCAAGGGTCGCTCCCGCAAATTGATCGCCCAAAGGACGAAGACCACAACGGGGGCAGACTTCCTTGCACCGACCAATCCGCAGTCGCTTTCCGACGTGCGGTCCGGAAGATTCGGACCGAGTCGAACTGCTCCATGGCGAAAGCTGCCTCCGACCCTGTGTCTATCAGCGAAAGGGGTTGCCTTGCGAGCCGGCAATGAGGTGACGCGCACAGCAAGCGCTTCGATCGCTGCTGCATTCACACGTCGGCGGCATCGACGTTCTCCCGGCGATGCGAACGAAAAATCGATGTAACATCAGCTACATCGATAGGGTTGCGAACGCGACGAGATGCTCCAGGCTCGCGGTCGACCCCGATGCATCTTCCTCTAGGCCACTCCGCCACCCGGCTCTTGCAGGTGGCGGAAGGCGGCGGGCACGTTGACGGAGTTGTGCGCCCAATCGAACAGGCTGTACTCGCCGTAGTGCGCCATGGCGACCGCCTCGAGCGTGGCCTCGATCGATCGACCTTCTGCGATCGCCGTGCGCACGGCGCTGTCGAGCTCGCGAAGATAGCGAAGCGGGAATTCGATGTCCGCGGGACGCATCGGCCGGCCGTGGCCTGGAATGATGGTTGCGTCTTCCGGCAGGAAGTCGCGCACGCGCGCAAGGGTCGTCATCGTCTCCTTGTGCCGCCCTTCGAGGAGCCACGGAAGCGCCGGAGACGGTGCTTGGATCATGTTACCGACCCAAAGCACCTTCGCGTCTGGCGCCCATATGACCAAATCGCCTGGCGTCTGCGCGAACCCAAAGTGACGGACCTCGACGATGCGGCTGCCCAGATCGACGCTGATCATGTCGGGGACGGTGATGTCAGCGGCGCGTGCCTGCACGCGTTCGATGCCCTTCCCCTTACCCATGAGGCTGATCATGAAACGGCGATCGTCCTCGAAGCTTTCTTCCATGTAGCGCTTGGTCGCCGGATGCTGAATCACGACAGTGCTGTCGGGAAACAGGTAATTCCCGTAGGCGTGGTCGCCATGATAGCTGGTGTTGACGAGGAAGCGGATCGGCTTCGACGTCACTTGCCGTACGAGCCCGATAAGCTGCGAGGCGAGATCGCCATTCAGCATTGACTCGACGACGAGTACGCTGCGTTCGCCGATCACGAAGCCGGCCGTGGTGGCGACGTGGTCTTTCTCGAACACGTCGTCAGGCATGACCGCGAAAACGCCGGGGGCCAGTTCGTTCGATGTGAGGTTCACCCGAGCCGCATCCCAGGGCGGCGCTGCTTCTTGCTCACCGTCCTGCGTCATCGGATGGGCCTCCTGTTTGAATGATGCCAGACAACCGCCCTTTGCGGACGCCGTTACTTCGCTGCTGCGCGGGCGGCCTGTTCGATTGCGTCGGCCACGACTTCAGGGTTGGAGACGGGGACGGCGTGCGAAGCGTTCACCTCGATGACGGTGGAGTGGGCGCGATCGGCTTCGAACTTGTATTCATCGACCGGAATGGCGCGATCCTGCAGCGGCCTGACTTGCCAGCTCGGCTTGCTCGTCCATGCCGCGGATGTCAGCGGTTCGGTTAGGGCCGCCAGGTTCATGGGGCGTTGGCCGGCGAGCATCAGGGCGGCCACGCTCGCGGGCACGTCGGCGGCAACGTTGCTGTGAAACTTGTCGGGCTGGTAGAGGAGATACGTGCCGCTGGTACCGTCGGGCAGGGTGTAAGTGGTCGGCTCGACGGACGTGGGGAATGTGCTGCCGGGGTACCGTTCGAGCAAATGGGTTGCGGCCTCTCCGACCGCGGGCATGATGGAGGCCGCGTAGACAAGGCCCTTGACCTTGGGGTCGTCCCCGGCCTGCGTGATGACGGCCCCGCCATAGGAGTGGGCCGCCAGGATCACGGGCCCCTGGATCTTGTCCAACAGGCTGCGCAGGTACGCGGTGTCGATTGCCGGGCCCAGCAGCGGATTGCCGAAGGCGACGACCGGGTAGCCGTCGCGCTGCAGCCTCTCAATCACTCCATTCCAGATCGACGCGTCTTCGAAGGCCCCGTGCACAAGGACGACAGTGGGCTTGGGCGATTCCTGGTTCATCGTGAGTCCTTTTTCAGGAGAATTAGGGGGAGGTCGCTTCGCTGAAGTGTTCGTTAAGTCGCGTCGCCCAAGCTCATCATCTGCCTTGCAACGAAGAGCCTCGGTAAGACGCTCTATTTCTGGGCGATGACGTGAAGCCGGTGCACCTTGGGAGCTTCGGAAAACAGCTCGCCTGCCTTCGCGAACAGCGCCTTTGCAAGTTCGCCGTTCAAATGCGCGTCTCGTCCAACTTCGTCATTGAACGTGTCGATGATTCCGTAGCGTCCCGGCTCCTCTTCCTTGAGCCCGTACCACGCCGCTATTCCGGCCTCTGCCTTCGCCATCGCGGCGCCCTGCTTCAGGAAAGCTTCGACTTCCGCTTCCTTGCCCCGATTGGCTTTCAACTCGACGAAGAAGGCGAACTTGGCCATGCCATTGATCCTTTCGGTTGCATCCGACTATTGTGCGTCTCTATATAAAATGCGTTTTTATAAAAACACATCAAAGAACGCGTGGGATTGGTTCGCTTTGTCGTGATCGAAGAAAATAATATAGCCGCGTAATTTCAGATACTTGGTGCAAGTCATATTTTCGATAGCGAGTCGTCATCCAGAATGAATTTGAAAATTCATAAGAACTGTATCAGAAGTCTTTTTATGAAATCACCGGTGGTCTCGACCATCACGGCCTTGCCGTCTTCACGGGTCGTGCGGTGAGATGAGCGGTGCCGAAGCGATGATGAGATCGTTGCGGTCACACCCCCGACGACGACTTAGGACCTGCTCGGAGCCTTACCGAGAGGTGGAAGCAAGTGTTGCGCGGTGTGAGGCGATAGCTGCTCGATGGCCGCTCGAAGGTGGGCCGCAGCCTTCGAATGCTCGGGCCCATCGAGCATGCGCAATGCTTCCAGCATGAGCGACAACGCCACCGAGGCATCGGAGATCGCGTCCGTCATGATCGTTCCTTTCGATGCGTGCACGATCTTCAGAGCGTCGGCCCTCGGCATCGACGTCGCGGGACGCGCTCACATCATCAGTTCGGTGTCCTTGATGTCGGCGATGGGGCCGAGGATCGCAGGGTCAAATTCATCCAGAGAGCTGCGGTCCAACAGACGCTTGGGCAGGTCGGGGTTCGCCAAGGCCCCGCGGCCTATCGTGACGACATCGGCGCCATCGTCGAGCGCAGCCACCGCCTGCTCGATGTTGTGCAGGCTGCCATTGGCGAAAATCGTCGCTTTGGGGGCGTAGCGCTTGGCGAGGCGCATCAATGACGGGCCGTCCTCGGCGAAAGCAGGCTTCCACGCCTCAAACTCGGTCACATGGACGAAGTCGGCGCCGGCATCGCCGAGGCTGCCGAAGATGATTTCGGCGTCACGCTCCGCACCCGCCCATTTGTGATGATAGTCGTTCACCTTGCCTTGCGAGATACGGACGCCGACCGGCACCGCGCTCCCGACCTTCGCGCGCACCGCCTTGAAGGTTTCCACGATTAGCCGCACGCGGTTCTCCGTGGCGCCGCCCCAGCGATCGGTTCTGCTGTTGGCGTAGTCGGTCAGGAACTGGTCGAGCAAGTAGCCGTTGGCGCCGTGAATCTCGATGGCGTCGAACCCGGCGACCTGGATCGCTCGCGCAGCCGAGCCCGCGAAGCCGGCGATGGCGTCGGCGATCTGCTCTTCCGTGATGGCTGCCGGCAGTACGTAGCGGTCCTTTCCGTGATAGAATGTCATCTGCTCGCCCTTTGGCTGAATGGCAGACGGGCCCACCGTGCTGTCGCGAAAGCGATTGCCTTGACTGATCGCTCCCGCATGCATCATCTGGGCAATGGCCACCGCTCCGTGCGACTTGATGCCGTTGACGACCGGCTTCCAGGCCATGGCCTGCACTTCGTCGGTCATGCCGGGCTGATGGACGTAGCCCTGCGAGAACGCCTGGTCTGTGTAGATGCCTTCGGTGATGATCGTTCCAAACCCGCCTCGCGCGAACCGCTCGTAGTATCGCGTCATGGTTTCGGTGGCCCGGCCGTCCTGGGTCGCCGTGATGCGCGTCATTGGCGCAACAGCAAGACGGTTCTTCGCGGTACGGCCGTTTATATCGATCGGCGTGAAAAGCGCCTTCGCTTCGCTGTCCATCATTTTTGAATCTCCAGAGCCTTTACCTTCGGGAGTGGCCTCCCTTGCTGGAGATCGATTTAAATCTCGCCGTGAGCCGACAGAAGCCCGGCTGGAAGCTAAGCACTTTATCGATTATCGTTATAAAATGGATTTCGCGGATGTGGCCCTGTTTCGCAGCATCGTGACCGCCGGCAGCCTGTCCGCTGCGGCGCGAGAGATGGGCACGACGCCAATGTTGGTCAGTCGAAGGCTCGCAGCGCTCGAAGCCGAGCTGGGCGCACGCCTGTTTCATCGGACGACGCGCTCGCTATCGCTCACCCCTGAGGGCGAGGCCTTTTTGCCTCACGCCGCCGCCCTGATAGCCGCCCGCGATTCAGCATTCGAGTCCGTGTCGTCCGCCGGCTCGGGGCTCTCAGGTGTGCTCAAGGTCACCGCGCCGAACGTCATCGGCCATGCGGTCATCGTACCCGTCGTGGCCAAGCTGATCGCGGACAACCCGGCGCTTCGGGTCAATCTTGTCCTGAGCGACGATCGCGTCGACATCGCTTCGGTGGGTCTCGACGTTGCGATCCGCGTGGCGCCGATGAAGCCTTCCGACATGATCGCGACAAGACTCGCCGACAATCCCTACATCCTCTGCGCATCGCCAGCCTATATCGCTCGCTTCGGCGAGCCGGCAACGCTGGGCGATCTGGTGAGCCACCCCTGCATCAAGCTTCATGCGATGGAGACCTGGCCGTTCGTACGTGGAGGCGAATTGGAGCAGATCCGGATCGCCGGCCCGCTGTCGGCCAGCACAGTCGACGCTGTTCGAGCGGCTTGTCTTGCGGGCGTGGGGGTCGCCATGATGACCTATTGGGATGTTTACGAGCAGATTGAACGCGGAGAGTTGAAGCGCATCGTTCTGGCGGATGCCGCGCCGGTTGAGCTTGGGATATGGGCGGTTTTCCTGACTCGCGCGCAAATGCCCGTCCGGGTAAGAGCGTTCATTGATGCTCTGCGAAAACGGCTGCTTGCGGGCACACTGCCGTGATCGTCGCGACGTGCAATCGCCGGCGAGCGG
The DNA here is from genome assembly GCF_052075965.1 of Bradyrhizobium sp. 482_C4_N1_8. Classification (NCBI taxonomy): domain Bacteria; kingdom Pseudomonadati; phylum Pseudomonadota; class Alphaproteobacteria; order Hyphomicrobiales; family Nitrobacteraceae; genus Bradyrhizobium; species Bradyrhizobium sp. 482_C4_N1_8. Next base: position 1,061,671 of record NZ_CP197231.1, read on the forward strand.
GAAAGCTCGCCGGCGACGCGTCGCTGGGCAGAATGCCACCTGTTACCGCGTCAGGCGAACCAGATCCTGCCTTAGCAGATAGAAGGAGACCGCGAGCAGCACGACGTCCTTCATCAGGAAGGGCACGTTGCCCGTCATCGCGGGGAAGCCTCCCGCGGCGACGTCCCAGCCCTCCGGCATGAAGGGAATGATGGTGACGGTCGCGATGAAGGTGCCGGTCGAGCCGAGGGCGCCGAGCACACCAAGCCGGTGGCTCCAGAAGCCCGAGAGCAGCAGCGCGCCGAAGGTCCATTCAGAAACGCCGAGGAAATAGCTGGCGCCGGCATGGCCGAACACGGGATAGAGCCACCAGATCAACGGGCCGTTGCTGATGAACGGGACCAACCGTTCGAACTCGTACGGAAACCACTTCTGGTAACCGAAGAAGAAGAACATGATCACCATCGAGGCGCGGACGACATGGTAGTCGAGATCTTCCGCGAGCAGGCCGGATCCCTGCAGGGCGCGGACGAGAGGATTTTGGGCGGTGTGGGTGTTGGCAAGCGTGGTCATGGTCGTGATCCCTGATGTGAGATGAGCGACGTGGCGGCCGTCGCGTTAGGCGACCGCCGGGAAGTCGATCTCGGTATCGTTGATGCGGTTGAAGACGTTGGTGAACACGGTGGTGGCAAAGGCGAGGCTGATGTCGACGAGCTGCGCGTCGCTGTAGCCGGCGGCCTTAATCGCGACGAAATCCTTGTGGCTGACGGTGCCGCTGGTGCGCGCAAGCTTGTCGACGAAAGCGACCAGCGCATCGCGCTGGGCATCACCGGTGGGCCGGCCATCGCGGATCTGCTTCACAATCTCCGGCGCCAGGCCGACGAGCTTTGCGAGATGGCTGTGGGCGGCGACACAATAGTCACAGCCGGCGGCTTCGCTGATGACGAGCTTGATGATCTCCTTGTCGGACTTGGTCAGTCCGCCGGAGGCGAGCACAGTGTCGGCAGCGAGCACGGCCTTGAGCGCAGCGGGGCCATGGGCGGCGATGGCCGCAAAGGTGTTCGGCACGCTGCCGATCGCCTTCTTGATCTGGGCATAGACCTGGCCGGAGGGGCCGGCGTCAGTTTCGAGGTTCGGGACGGAAAGTCGGGACATGATGGCACTCCGTGTTGGGGTGGTGAACGATTGCGGAGTGACAGTAGGGTCGTGGCATGAGATGTTGAATGCTTGATATGCTTGTATATATGCTCAATCGTCTCAAATGACATACCGAGAGAGGAATACGATGGATTGGCTGAGCCGGCTGTTCGAGATGATGCCGGTGCGCGGCCGTCTGGACCTGCGCTGCTCCTACGGCGCGCCCTGGCGGATCGAGCAGGGGCCGGGCGAGGTCAACGAGATCCCGTACCATGCGGTGCTCGCAGGCTCGGCGGTGCTGGACGATCCGGCGGGAGGCCGGCCGTTGCTACTGGAGGCCGGCGACATTCTGCTGCTGCCGCGCAACCCCCGGCACGTGATGCACGACGGCAGCGGAGCTGCGCCGCTGAAGGCCCGCAACCGCGCCTCACTCAACTTCACGATCAGCGAGAATCCCGGCTCGGACGCGCGGCTCGATCTGCTGTGCGGACATTTTTCGATCGCCCCGCCGCACGACCGGCTGCTGCGCAACTATCTGCCGCCGGTGCTGATCGTGAGGGCCGGCGCGCAGGCCGGAGAGCGGGATACGGCGGGGCAGCTCGCAGGCCTCGTTGCCTTGATGCGCGGCGAGACCGCAGACGATCAGCTGGGTGGCCGCGCGATGCTGAACGCGTTGTCGACGGCGATGTTCGCGCTCGTACTGCGCCTCGCCAGCGAGACCGGGGACGCGCCACGCGGGCTGCTTGCGCTCGCAGGTCACCCGCGCCTCGCGCCGGTCGTCGCGGCCATGTTCAATGCGCCCGCGCGCGCATGGACGCTGCCCGAGCTCGCGCAGCTCGCCAACATGTCGCGTGCGACACTCGCCCGTCAATTCCAGGAGAAGGTCGGACGTTCGCCGAGCGAGCTGCTGACCGACATCCGCATGACGCTGGCAACGAACGAACTGAGGAAATCCTCGCTCTCGACCGGAGCGGTGGCTGAAGCGGTCGGATATCTGTCCGAGGCGGCATTCCAGCGGGCTTTCAAGAGCCACATGGGCATCACTCCCGCGCAATGGCGAAAGGCTGCGCAGTCGCCTGCGACGATTGACGAGCTGGAGCTGGCGAAGAGCGCCGAGGCGGCATCGGGTGTCGAGAATGCCTAGGCCGGCGCGCGTGAGGTGGCCGGGCTAGCTCAACATCCGCGGCAGATGATGAGCTTGCGATCCAGCATCTGATCGCGCTGCTGCTGCTCGCGCTCCCAGGCCGACAGGGCATCTGATTGAGGCGCGTCGGCCCGGCTCGGCTGACGGTGGCCGACCGGAGCGAGCCAGGGCAGGCGCGACGTCGGCTCGACCGAGGCGAAACGCGCGGCGGCCCGCGACGGCAGATCGGGGAGGACGTCGCGAGAGCTGTTCCGGTCGGAAGCATGTGCGGGCGACAGCAGGCCGATCAGGAGAAGGCCCGCAAAAGTGGAGCGGATCGAGCGTGTCTGGTTCGAACGATGGGACATTGTGGCGCTCCCGTAGCGGAGGCTCGGGATGAGCGGCTCCGTTGAGGGCCACAATAGTCGTGGACGCGAAAGGCTGAATGCTGCGCGATCTCGAAGATATGCTCGTTCGTCTCACGAGCGTCGATGGAGGGGACTGGTTGCAGCTTCAGCGGGCTGGCCACCAGGCGTTGGCTCGGCGACCACCTCGGCGATGTCAAGATTACGATCGGGGCCGTGTGGAACCACTAATTGGCCGGGTTCGAGACGCAGCTGCGTGCCATCGAGATGGACCGTCACGATGTCCGGCTCGAACGATACAAAACTGGAGATGCGCCGGACTTCGGGATAGGCGTCGGGATACGACCATGCCGCCTGGCGCGCGTCTCCGATGGAGTAATAGCTGCAGAGGCCCTTGTACGGGCAGAAGGTCTGGAGCTTGACCGGAGTGAGGGCAGACTCATCGATGTCGGCACGAGGAACATACCAACGCGGTGCAAAGCCGGACTCATAAAGGACCAGCGGCCGCCTTGTATCGGCTATGACCTGGCCCTGGTGGTTGACCACCAGGTTACGAGAGGTCTGGCGGATGTCGATGCGGTGATAGGGATCGGCGGCATGGCCCACGATGCGTTCGTCTTCCTCGTAGAAGGCATCCATGGCCCGCCAGGCAAAAGCGATCAGACCCTGCAAATCGCCTGCATGGGCGGGCAGGTCGGTGTGCCGCCATGCTCCGCGCGCCGCGATGTGTTGCTCGTCGACCCGAACGCTGTACCAGGACGTCGGCCCAAGATCGGCGTGTTGAGTGATGTGCTCGGTGGGTTCCAGCACATGTGGGGAAACATCGGCCTCCGGGAAATAGGCGACGGGATAACGGCCCGGTTCGAAAAGCAGGAGCACCCGCTCGCTATCGGCGATCCAGCTTCCCCCAAAGCGCACGCGGATGCGGCGGCGTAACGGTTCGACGTACAGGAGTCGCTTGGGCAGCGGCTCGGGGACGAGAAAGCGGCCGATTGCTCCCGTTGAAAGCGGGCCTTGTTGCCAGGACAGTCCCAATTGATCTCTCCCTGCAGCACGCCGTCGATGGCGGATCTGTTCCGGCCCGTGCTTGGCTTCGCCGGCGCGATCCGATGGCTATATTTCGTCCGCGGCCCGGCCTTGGTTACAGGTCATCCCACCAATTTTGCGGCGTGATGACGCCAGCCGAGATGATTCAACCAACCGTAAAGCCGTCATCGATCGGAACAGTGAACTGGAAGACGGCGCCGCGCGGTTCGTTTGCGGTCGCCCAGAGCCTGCCGCCATGCGCCACGATGATCGAACGGCATATCGACAGTCCGACACCGAGGCCGCCCGATTTGGTCGTGTAGAAGGGTTCGAACAGCCGCGCGAGGCTCTCCGCAGACAAGCCCGGTCCCGAATCCGTGATCGATACGCGTATGCTCTCGGCATCTGCTCTCGCGGTCTGGATCAACAGCTCGCGCTTGCCCCCCGTTGTCTCGCTCATGGCCTCGATGGCGTTCAGGATCAGGTTGAGCGTGACCTGCTGCAGCTCGACGCGATCCCCGATGACCTTGGGCAGACGATCGGCGAATATCGTCTGGATCGACACATCGTGCCGCGCTGCTTCAGCCTGCGTGAGTTCGATGACTTGGCCGATGACGCTGTTGATCGCCAGGGAATCCCGTTTGGGCGGTGATTTTTTGACGAGATCCCGGATTCGCTCAATGACCTCGCTGGAGCGGATGCCGTTCTCGATGGCGCGTGTCAGCGCCCTGCGCGTCTGCTCCAGTGCCGGTGGTTGGTGATCGAGCCAGCTCAAGGCCGCTTGCGCGCTGGCGATGACGGCGGTGTTCGGCTGATTGACCTCGTGGGCGATCGACGCCGTCAGCTGTCCCATCACCGCCACGCGGTTGGCGTGGGCCAGCTCCATCTGAGCCACGCGGTAACGCTGCTCGTTCTCGCGTGCCTCGGTTTCGGCGCGCTTGCGCTCGCTGAGATCCAGCACGAAGGCAACGCCTTGCTCCTGCTCGTCGTCGAACAAGGCTCCGCCGGTCAGCACCGGCACCCGGCTGCCGTCCTTGCGGAAGAACGCCTTTTCGAACGGGTGGACAACCCGCGTCGCCTTCAATTCGGCCCGGGCGCGGTCGGTGCGCTCCTGCCATTCGGGCGGCGTCAGATCTGCCCAGCGCAACCGGCCCGCGGCGAGATCCTCGCGATCATATCCCATGGTCTTCAGGAACGCGTCGTTGGCATCGAGGATGTCGGGGGTGTGATCGAAGATGAAGATCCCGATGATGTTGGCCTCGACCAGCCGGCGGATCCGCGACTCCCGCTCCTGAAGCTCCCGGTACAGACGGGCATTGTCGAGCGAGGTCGCAGCCTCGGATGCGAGAAACTTGAGGATCGCGATCCGGGCGGGTGTGAAGACGCGCGAGGCGAGATTGTTCTCCAGATACAGAAATGCCACCGCCCTGCCTTGCTTGACGAGCGGCACGCACAAGGCTGATCGGACGTGCTTCTTCTGGATGTATTCGTCGCCGCCGAACGCGCTGCTCGTCGAGGCATCGTCGAGCACGACGCTTTCCTGGGTGCGAGCCGTGTAAAGGACGATCGACATCGGGACTTCAGCGGCGGAGATCGGTGAATCGGCGAGATCGAGAGCGATCAAACCGCCGCCTGTCACCGCGTCCGCCCGAATTCTCAGCTCGGAACCCCTCGGTAAAATCAGCACGCCACGTTCCGCACCCGCGTGCTCGATGGCCGAACGAAGCAGGGTCTCCGTGAGCTTCTCCAGCACGATCTCGCCTGAAACAGCCTCCGACACCTTGAGAACCGTCGCAAGGTCCAGCTGCTCGACAGGTGCTCCGATCGTCCCTGCGGCGCTGAGCGCGGATCCTCTCTCCCGCAGGTTCGGATGGAGTTTCTCGAGCTGGCTCACCTTCGCCTCGGCGCCCCAGCGCGCGTAGCAATCGCGCGCTTTTGTCAGGTAGGACAAGACAACCGTTCGAATGCCGCGCGCCTCGTAGAACCCTGCTGCGCGTTCCGCAGCGATCGCCTCGATCTGCGCGAATCCGGATTCTTGCGCCAATCGGATCGATTCCTCGTAGAGCTGTTCCGCCTCGAGTTCGCGGCCTTCGATGCGCGCAAGTTCCGCCGCGACGAGCTTCTGCCGGGCAGCGTAATTCGCGGGGCAGCGGTTGGACCAGACTGTCAGCTTGCGGTGGTGTTCCCGGAGGTCGCCGAGGCGCCGCTCGCGATCCTCGGGGCGTGATGCGTGATAAGCCCCGGCATGAGCGAGTGCCGTGTAGAACCGGTATTCGGTGAAATCCGAATAAGAGCGGACGCACCATGAGAGCGCTTCTGCGCGTGCGGCGAGGGCAATCGCGACATCGTCACGTCCGGCAATGACTTCGATCTGAATTTGCGTCGCGTAGTAGAAGAAGGCGCTTATCGGTTCGCTCGCATCCGAGGGCTGAAGCGCCGCGGGGCTCTCGAAGTCATTCCGGCCATCGCGCCCCATAAGGCTCTGCGCCAGATCTCGTTGCCTGATGAGGCCCTCCGCAGCCAATCGGACGCCCAGACCCTCGGCGAATGCCAGGGACCGCTCGGCGCGCGAGCAGACGTCCGTGAGCGGATCGCCGCAGAAGAGATCCACCGATATCAGTCCGCGATGCGAATACGCCGCGAATGCCAGATCTCCGGTCGTCAAGCAGATCGCAAGAGCGCGCCGAATGAACGGCCGTCCCGATCGGATCGGGAGAATCCATGGGGTCACGTGAAGGCCGAATACCAAAAGCGCCCGGCCGCTCAGCCCTGTCTGCGGCTGCCTGTCAGCAAGGGCTGCGCCAAATTGCGATAGCCGGAATCCAAGTTCAGCATCGGTTGAATTGCTCGCGAGCACGCCGAATATGGCGGTCAGCGGGTAGCACGCTTCAGGGCTGGTCCCGTGCTGGAGCGTCAGTCGAGTGGCCTCCAAGAGCATGGTGTCGGAGAGGTTGCGATCGGTGAGAAACGCAGGCGTGAGGAGGTCGGCCAGGACGCCCATGGTCGCACGATGATCCGGATCGGTCATCGGCGGTAGCGCATGAAGCTGCTCGTCGGACAGCTTTTCGGTCAAGCTCCGCAGGCGTCGCCGATCCTCGTCCACCTCGCTGCGGCTGGGATGAGGAGACCAGTCAATCCCGGTTCTGCGCAAAAATGCGAGGCAAACGTCGACCGCGCGCTCGAGCTGTCCCGCGGTGGTGTATAGCTGCGCCTGGAGTCTGGCGACCTCGGCGCTCGCCTGAATGTCCGAACAGCTCTGCGACAGGACCGTCAATTCCGCTTCCGCCGTGTTCAGCTCGCCGAGCAGGAATTTGCATTCGGCGTGGAGCAGGCCGATCGCGAAGGCGTCCCGGCTGCACCGCGGATGCCCTTCCTCCCCGAGCAGTTCGCGGGCGATTTCAAGGTAGGTTGCCGCCGCGTGGTAGGCCGTTGCATTTCGCGCGCGCCGGCCCGCGGCGAGATTGACGGCAATGACCTGTTCGCGTTCAGCGCCGTTGGTCAGAGCGGCGATGCCGCGGTTCAGCTGGTTGGCAACGATATAGACGCGCTCGTTGGTTTCGTCGGGCGTCAGCTGCGCTGCCAGGACCAGACCGATCCGAAGGTGCAGGGCCGTTCGCCTGTCCTGGTCCGGTTGAAGCGCATAAGCGGCCTCTTGCACGCGATCGTGGACGAACGCGTAAGAGCTCTTGAGGCGTCGGACCAGTTCGAGACGCGTCGCGTCTCGCAGATCCGCGTGCAGCGTCTGCTCCGATGCTCCGTGCACGAGGCAGAGCGTTGCGATCTCGGCGCTGTTGCCCAGGCAGGCCAGCTCCAGCAGGGCCCGACGTGTCTCGTCGCGCAAACCGCTCAGCTTGCCGACCATGAGGCGCGCGACGTTTTCGGCGTAGCTTTTTTCCTTGATGCGTTCGAGATCCCAGCGCCACTGTCGCTTGTCATGATCGAAGGTCAGTAGGTTTTCTTCGGCCAGTGCCCGCAGAAACTGCGTGAGAAAGAACGGATTCCCGTTCGTCTTCTCGTATATCAGCTGCGCCAGGGGCATGGCGTATGCCGGCTCGCAGTGAAGTGCATCCGCGGTGAGTTCCTCGACGGCAGCGCGGGTGAGGGGTGCCAGGTCGATTTCCCGCACCCGTTTACGGGAGGCGCGAATTTCGACGAGCCGTTGTGCCAGCGGATGTTTGACGTCGACATCCTTGCGTCGAAAGGCGGCGATGAGAAGCAGATTTTGCAGGTCGGATCTGTTCAGAAGAAACGCGATCAGATCAAGTGTGGCCACGTCGAGCCACTGCAGGTCGTCGAAGAAAAGCACGAGCGGATGGTGAGGTTTGGCGAAGATGCCAATGAAGCGTCGAACGACGAGTTGGAAGCGTCGCTGTGCGTCTTGCGGGGGAGCCTCCGGGACAGGCGGTTGATCCCCGATCACCAGCCGCAGCTCCGGTACGAGATCCACCATCAGCTGACCGAGCTGGCCCAGCGCTTCGTGCAGTGCGTTACGCCAGGGTGCCAGATCGGCATCGCTCTTGGCGAGGAGGCCTCGGATAAGGCCTTGGAGCGCATGCGCGAGCGTCGCGTAAGGCATATCGCGCTTGTGCTGATCGAACTTGCCGGAGGCGAAGAACCCTCCCAACGGGACCAAGGCCTTGTGCATTTCGTCGACGAAAGCGGACTTGCCGATACCGGAGGGGCCGGACACCAGGATCAACTCGGGCGTGCCGCTCCGGGTGACGCGATCGAACGAGGTGAGCAACGCCTCGATCTCGTGCTCCCTGCCGTAGAGCCGTTCGGGAATCAGCAGGCGGTTCGGTGTATCGGTTTGGGCCAGGACGAAATCATCGATTCGTCCCTGCGCTTCCCATTCGGCGAGTGACCGTTCCAGGTCGCTCTTGAGACCGGCTGCGGTCTGGTAGCGGTCCTCGGCCGTCTTGGCGAGGAGCTTCATGATGATCGCCGACACGGCATAAGGCACGCCATTGACTCGTTCGGCGGGCGGAACGGCACGTCTCGCGATGTGGCTGTGCACCCATTCCATCGGACTGGCCGCGGTGAACGGCAGTGCGCCCGTCAGCATCCGGTAGAACGTCACGCCGATTGCGTACAGATCGCTGCGGGAATCGACGGACCGATTCATGCGGCCGGTCTGCTCGGGCGCCATGTAGGCCAGCGTGCCCGCCATGGTCTCCGGTGGTTCGAGCTGCTGTCGCTCGCGCGGCAGGCGAGATGCGAGGCCGAATCCGGTGATCCTGACCTCGTCTGCCCCGGTCACCAGAAGATTGGCCGGCTTCAAATCCTTGTGGACCAGGCCCTGCCGATGCAGCTGGTCGACGGCGGTGGTGATGCCGAGAGCCAATCGCAAGAAATGGTCCAGCTTCATCGGCGCGCCGAGCAACTGCTCGAGCGGCTCGCTGCCGGGATCTTCCAATATCAGCAAGGTTCGACCACCGTCGCGAATCAGCTCCAGCGGCCGTACGGCCCAGGTCCCATCGAGCTCGTCGCGCAAGGCGTATTCATGGGCGAGCCGGTCGAGGACCGCGGCCGGCGGATGTTCCGTCGCCGCCCTTACGGTCAGGACACTGTTGACATCGCCATCGGCGCCCCGGCGCCATTCGCGACAAAAGACGCGCTCGCCGTCGTCCCATGACGCTTTGAGACCGGCATTGCCGTTCGTGGATACCCGCGAGGATACGTGCATCTGCCGGACTCCGGAACTAGCCGGCCAGTCGATTGAAAAGGAGGGAAAGGTGCTCACCTGTCCCGTCCGGGAACGTACTCCCAACGCCAATCCCCAACAATAGCCGGGATCGGAGCCATGGCATGAGCCACATTCGGATTTCGGGGCGTGGCTCAACCAACCGCAAAGCCGTCATCGATCGGCACGGTGAACTGGAAGACGGCTCCGCGCTGCTGGCTTCAGGCTGTTCACTCTGCGAATAACCTGGCTGAAGTTCAGACCCTCCAGCTTTGAGCGTGGGGGAATTGCGGGATTCTTCGAAAGGTCATTCAGCGAGGACAGTTTCAAGATCTGTAAGCCGTCGCCGCAAACCTACGCTCAAATGGAGAATGAACTTGGCGTCCCCTCGCAGCTCTGCATGATCGCCTGCCACGCCTGGGATACGCGTAGCGCCGTGGCGGCCGGCTGGGAAGCTGCGTTCATCGGGCGGCCCGGCACGCTGATCCTGCTCTTCCAGTGCCAACCGGCACTATTGCATCGCTTCCTGTCGAACAATCCCGTTCTGAGCCGGTGACACGTCGGCTGCTGCCCGGAGGAGGTCACGCTTGAGCAGATAGACGGAAGCCGCAAGCAGTACGACATCCTTCATGAGGAAGAGGAACGGCAACGTGGCCGCAGGAAATCCGCCGGCCGGCGCGGGCCAGGCATCGGGGAAAAACGGAATGATCGTCACGGTGGCGACATAGGTCGCGCATGAACCCAGCGATCCCAAAATCGCCACTCTTCTGCTCCAGAAGCCGAGCAGAAGAAGCAATCCAAACAACAATTCCGCTGAACCCAGGAAGTAGGCCGCGCCGCGCACGCCAAACACCGGATACAGCCAGAAGATCAGCGGACCATTGCTGATGAACGGAATCAACGCGTGCGCTTCGTAGTCGAACCATTTCTGGCAGCTGAAGACGAAGAAGACGACGATCATCGCCACACGCGTGACATGGTAGTCAAAATCGCCTCTGACCAGATCGAGCTCGGACAGCTTCTTTATGAGATGGTCCATCTGATGTCGTCTCATCCTCGAGGTCGCGGATTGGCGCCAAGGGCGGCGTCGACGTCTGTCGCGATCTGAACGGTAGCCAAGCTTCGAAGGGCGCGCTGTGCGCGGGTTATTGTGCATTTCTCAAACTTGCGCTGTTCGGCCGCAGGCGACCGGGATCGGCGTGGCCTGACATCGCGTCGCCCTCGGTGGCTCGCTCTTGGCGCCGCAAACCCATACCAAAGTATGGGTCTGTGCATCACAATCGCGAGATTGTCGGAGGCACCCACCGAACGCATGCTCGAGGCCGACATGCGCAACCGATCCTGGCGCAGCTACTGGATTTTCCTCAGTTGGGGAGACCGAACATGTGCCTCTCGCGAACAAGCATCGAACGTCACGACAGCAGCCGCCTGGTCAACTGGAGAGCGGCTTGCGCTTCAATCGCCCGTGTTGCGATCGCGTTTCGATGATGATCGCGTCTTGCGAGGGTAAGTCAGGTGAAGGTCCCTTACGTAGGTGTCGTCGATGACGACGAGGCCCTGTGCCTGTCTTTGGTGGATCTGATGCGATCGATCGGCTACCGCTCCGAGCCGTTTGACAGGGCCGAAGCGCTGCTGAGCTACGCCGGCCGGTTCAGCTTCGACTGCATCATTGCCGACGTTCACATGCCTGGAATGGGTGGGCTCAACCTCGTTCGCGAGCTCCAGCAGCAGAAGGTCGGAGCGCCGGTGATTCTCATTACCGCGCTTCCTCACAAGCAGCTGGACGCCGAAGCGGCCTCGATCGGCGCATTCTGCCTTCTCAGAAAGCCGTTCGAAACGAGCGCGCTGCTTGAGTGTCTCGACAGGAGCCTTCGAAGATGAAAGCGCTCTCGGCTGACGACATCACGTCCTCTATGGCGACGCAATCGTCTGGCGGCGACGATCCGGGGCGTGCACGCCCCCGGGGGGATATGGATTCGCCGCGACATGATCGCCGGAGGGCGGCCCGTTGGGAGAGATGGAACGATTGTTCGGAGCGATGGGGCCGGCTTCTGCTTGCGGCGCGAGCAGGGGATGGAGACGCATATGAGCGATTGCTGCGGGAGCTGGATCTGTGGCTTCGGGCTTACTACGCGCGCCGGCTTCCCTATCCCGCCGCCGACGATGCGAGGCAGGAGGTGCTCCTGGCCATTCACGCGAAACGCCACACGTTCGCGGCCTCGAAGCCCTTCGGCGCCTGGGTTACGGCGATTGCCCGCTACAAATGGGTCGATCGCGTGCGCGATGCGTCTCGCTACAGCGCGCTCGCGCTCGACGAAGACATCGCAATCGAGGATCACGAAGGTGCCGCGATCAGCGCTGCTGCGCTGGACCAGCTGCTTGGCCGGTTGAAGCCTGCGCAAGAGACCGTGATCCGCCTCGTGAAGCTTAATGGTCTGAGCATCGCGCGAGCGGCCGGTGCGACCGGACAGTCGGCGGCCCTGGTCAAGATCAATATCCATCGCGGCCTGAAGAAATTGTCCACATTGGTATCCTGACGTCATTGCGGCCGCGGGCCGGGCCGACCGAGACGTCGTGCGAAGGAAAGCCGAAATTGCTTCAACTCCAGAACGAAATGCGATCTACGGTGGCCGACCTGACGGCGGCGTTCCGCTATGACATCATGGAAGGGCTGAGCCTCGCGCCAAAGGCAATTCCGGCGAGATGGCTTTATGACCGCCGCGGATCGGCTCTGTTTGAAGCCATCACGCTGCTGCCCGAATACTACCCGACACGAACCGAGCGATCGATCCTTGCGTCCGCAGCATCGGAAATCGCCGCGCTCGCGGGGCCGGGCCGCGCAGTCATAGAATTCGGCTCAGGCTCGTCGGCAAAGACGCGACTGTTGCTGGCAGAGACGGAGCCTTCTGCCTATGTGCCGATCGACATCTCGGGCGAATTCCTCCGGGAGGTTGCGGTAGGCTTGTCGCATGCATTCCCGGGACTGCCGATCTATCCAACCGAGGCCGATTTCACCTATCCCTTTGCGCTGCCGGACGAGATTGCCTCGACTGCGCGCCTCGGCTTCTTTCCGGGGTCGACGATCGGAAACCTCACTGTGCCTGCGGCGGTCGACCTGTTGCGGGCGATGGCGGTGACCCTGGGTGCCGGATCGATGCTGCTGATCGGCATCGACCGTATCAAGGATCAGGATGTTCTGCTGCCAGCATATGACGACGCGCAAGGGCTGACGGCCGCATTCAATCTCAACCTCTTGCACCGGATCAACCGCGAGCTGGGCGGCTCGATTCCCCTGGGCGCGTTTCGCCATTTGGCGCGCTGGAATGATGCGGAGGCGCGTATCGAGATGCATCTGGAAGCCACGCGCGACGTCCGCTTCGAGGTCGACGGTCGCGTCTTCTCGTTGTCGAAGGGCGAGACCATCCACACGGAGAACAGCCTCAAATACGGGCGGAGGGATGCCTTCGTCCTGCTGCAGGCCGGCGGATGGCATCCCGTCGCCGATTGGACTGACGACAGCGGGCTCTTCTCGGTCATTCTCGCGGAGCAAAGGCCCGCGCCGGCGGCACCCTAGGATGAATCGGGGCGCAGACGGAATCATTTCCAACAATATCGCCTCAATCGGCGCAATCCACGAACAGCGAGGCTCGTACACATGCTGCATAATGTGCGCGTCATCACGGCAATCAACTGCGTTGAGGCGCGACCATGCAACTCCGTTCATCCCTCATCCTGAGCTTCGCCGCCATTCCTCTAACCGCCCTGGCAGATCCGCTCCCGGCGCCGTCGCCGAAAGCGCCGAGCCCGGCTGAGACCGTCCAGGTGCAGCCGCGCGGCAATGAATTCATGCCGAATTCAGTCGCCGAGGATGCGTTGCAGAAGCGCATTACCGACTTCAACCGGAAACTGGAAGGTCTGGACGCAGATCTCGACAAGAAGCTGAAAATCTGCCGCGGATGTTGATCGAAATCCGGTTCAGCAAACAGCGATAGGTCTGCACATGAGGCACACTGTCACCGGTTCGTTCCACGACGGCGGAAGCGGGTGCGCGCACTTTGAGCGGATCGCCCCGATCCGGGATGACGAGCTCGAGCTTGTCGTCAGGGAATTGCAGCATCGCATGCGCAATATCCTCAGCATCGTTCTGTGCTTCGTGAACAACACCGATGCGAATACGACCGCCGATTTTCGCGAGGCGCTCTCGGCACGGATCGCGACCCTGTCCGACGCCTACAGGATGATCGAATCCGCGGGAGAGCAGCGCGTGTCTCTCGCGGCGATGCTGGAGCGAACGCTCAAGCCGCACGCGATGTTTCACAGAGGCCGCATTCTGCTCGCGGGGCCGGACCTCACACTGGAGCCGCACATCGCCTTGGCGCTGCACGTCATCATTCACGAGCTGGTTACCAACGCGAGCAAGTACGGCGCGCTGACATCGACGGCAGGAGCCGTCGAGGTGATCTGGGAAAGCCCGCCCTATCTCGGCGGACAAGGTCTTGCGATCCAGTGGCGCGAGCGCGGCGGACCGATTGTGACCAAGCCAGTACGCAAGGGCTTTGGCACGCAACTGATCGCAAGGGCCCTGCCGGGCGCGCAGGTCGATCTCGACTTCGCACCCGACGGCCTTGTCTGCCGGCTTCTGATCGATCTCGGTCAGGCGCTGACCGCGCAAGGGCCTGTCAGTTAGGATCAGGAGGATCGGCACCATGAGTACATTGGCGAGAGCCCAGCGCAAATCGTTCGCAAGCAGGCTGCCGATATCGGGGCTGCTTGCGGGAGACCTCGATTACCACATCGTCCGGGCGTCGATGGTGATCCTGTTCTTCTTCTTCGGCTACCAGAAATGGTGGGCGTACGAGGCGGACCGCCTGGACCCCTTCATCAGCAACGGTCCGCTGATCTGGTGGCTCTATCCCGCGTTCGGCCATCAAGGCGCCAGCTGGTTCCTCGGCGTCGCCGAATGGACCTTTGGTGCTTTGATATTCGCGGGCTTCTGGAGCAAGCGGCTCGGCATTCTGGGCGCCCTTGGATCGACCGGTACCTTCATCGCAACAGTCACGATCATTCCGTTTATGCCGGACGGTTGGGACGCTGCTGCAGGCGGCTTTCCGGCGATGACGGGTAACGTTCCGTTCCTGATGAAGGATGTCGTGCTGCTTGCGGTATCGTTGTATCTGCTGAAGCAAGATGCGGCCCGTGTCCTGAGACCTGAGGCTTGAGATACATGGCAAGGCAGATGCAGATCATGGCCAGCGCGAGAATGGGATAGTGCAACGAGACGGCCGCCGCGGCGAGGAAGCCGAACAGGGTGGTCAAGGATCGCATCCGCATCATCATGCGCGCCTTGTCCGGGATCGCCTCGATCGCCGGCCGGTCGACGGCTTCCCAGCACAGCAGCAGATAGGTCGCGTTCACCAGGGCGAATACGCCGGCGTAGACGGTGACGGGCAGCGGCGCCAGCTTTGAGCTCGCGATCCAGGCTGTCGAGAACGGCAGCAGCGATACGGAAAACAGATGAGCGAAGTTTCCCCAGATCAATCGGGGCGTCGCCGCGCTGGCATAGTGCAGAAGATGGTGATGGTTCACCCAGACGATGGCGATGAAGAGATAGCTGACTGCGTAGCCGATGACGGTCGGCCAGAGTTCGAACAGAGCATTGAGGCTCGGAGCGTGCGGCGGGCGCAGGTCCAGGGCGAGAATTGTAATAACGACTGCAAAAACCGCGTCCGAGAGGGCATTCAGGCGTTTTGTCTTCGGAGAGTCCGCGGTCATCATTCCTGTTTCCTTGCCGATGCAGGCCTGCGCGGCAGTGTCTCGACGCCCCGATCGGGCCTGAACAGCAGGCGAGTCATGCCGACGGCCAGCGGGGCGCACTGCCGCTGCTCCGCACTTTCGTAGACATTCGGAGCAAACGTCGCATCGGTTACAGCTGCTTCGAAAAAAATCGGGGCAATGCGCAACGACGTGCACGGCGCGGGCTCGTGAACCGCGGCTCTCGCGACCAAACTTGGCAACGTTCGCAAGTCCCGTTACATGTTGCGGCGTACTGACGCGCTCTCGTCCCACCCCTCGATACGCAAGCGGCGGGGTGATGCGTCGAGACGTCTGGAAATGATTTTCACGACGAGACATCTCAGTATGAGGCTTGATAACGAGACGCACGAACTCGATCTGGTCGCAAAGGCGTTTCAGATTATCTCGAGAGAAATCAGCTATCAGGGATTGGCCAAGGCTCTCCTCATGGAGGCGCTGAGCTACTCCGGGGCCAGTCGGGGGGCGATCCTGCTCAGCGGGCAAAGAGAGCTGCTTGCCAAGGCCGATGCGAGCTTCCCGCGCGAGAGGGCGAACTTCCTTGCCTCCTTCCCGCCGCACGCCGAATTCCGCCTGCCGAGCGACCTTGCCGAAGAGGTGCTCGATCGAAAGCAAACGGTCGTGAGGCAAGCCGGCGCGGAGAGCTCCGCACTGATCGATCCCGCGAACCCGCCGTCTGGAAAGATAGCGCAGCTGTGCCTGCCGTTGATTCACCAGCACTGGGCGATCGGCGTTCTCTATCTCGAAGCGGATGGAGATGCGGAGATCTTCACGCCGCGATGCGTCTGGGTGACATCCATGCTGGCCAATCAGGCCGCCGTCTCATTCGAATCCGTCCGCCTGTTCGAGGCGCTGCGCGAGACCAATATGTGGATGGTCAGAGGGCAGCAGATCGGCGGGATGGGCAGCTATCGCTGGAACACGCGGACCCTGCTCTCGCGCGGATCGCGCGAATGTTACCGCATCCTGGATATCGACCTGGACGTGAACCCCGTGCCCTTCGAGGTGTTCAGGAGCCGGGTCCATCCCGAGGATTATCCCGCGCTGGAGCAAGACCTCACCGAGGCGATCAGCACGAAGTCGCCATTCACCCACGAGTACCGCGTGATCCACCGGGACGGCAAGACGTTGCATGTCGTCGCCGTTGGGCAATTCGATGAGGGGCCCACGGGAGACCTCGAGCTGGAAGGCATCATCACGGATGTCTCGCAACGGAAGGCGGCGGAGCAGGCTCTCGCCGACGCGCGAAACGAGCTTGCGCGTGCGACGGGTCTGACGTCCCTTGGCGAGCTCGCCGGCTCGATCATTCACGAGATCGACCAGCCGCTGACGGGCATGATCATGAGCGCGGAAGCTTGCCTCCGGTGGCTCGCCCGGGATCCCGTTCAGGCCGCGGAGGCCCGCAAATCGGTCGCACGCATCATCAGACAGGCACGTCGAGCTGCGGAGGTTGTGACCGGGGTCCGCTCTCTCGTGCGGGGCACGCAGGTCCATTTTGCCGAGTTCGATATCAACGATGCGGTTGCGGAGGTTCTGCTTCTGTCGAACAGGGAAATCGAGCGAGCCGGGGTCATCGTCCGTACCGACTTCGATCGATCATCGCCGCGTGTCGAAGCAGACCGTGTTCAGGTCCAGCAGGTCGCCCTCAACCTCGTGCGCAACGCGATCGAGGCCATGGCCGGGGTCGAGGACGGGAACCGCATTTTGGCCCTCTCTTCGGGGGTCGCCGATGGTATGATTTCCGTGGCAATCGCGGATACGGGGGGCGGCATCAGCCCGGCTGATAGAGAGCGGGTCTTCGAGACGCTCTACACGACGAAGGGAGCGGGACTCGGTCTGGGACTGTCGATCTGCCGCAAGATAGTGAAACTCCACGGAGGACAGCTATGGGTGGAAGAAAACGGGAGGTGCGGAGCGAAGTTCACCTTCGCTCTCCCGCTTCGCCAGGCGGTTCAGACGTCGGAAAGCCGGTAGACATGCCTCCTTCCGGCGTTGTTCATATCGTCGACGATGACCGCGCGGTTCGCGAGTCCCTTGGCGATCTGCTCGAGTCCCTGCACTACAAGGTCGCCCTGTACGGATCAGCCTCGGATTTCCTCAAGGTCGAACTGTCGGATGCCCCTGCGTGCCTGGTGCTCGATGTCAGATTGCCCGGCACGAGTGGCTTGGAGCTGCAGGAGTACCTGACGAAAATCAATGTCGGAATCCCGGTGATCCTGATGACCGCCTTTGGCGACATTCCCATGTCGGTAAGAGGCATGAAGCTGGGGGCGGTCGATTTTCTCACCAAGCCGATACGGGATCAGGACCTTCTCGATGCGATCACGGCCGCGATCCGAAAGGACATCGATCGGCGCGACGACAGCGCGCACCTGACGCAGTTGCAGGAGAAGTTTGCACTCCTGACCACGCGCGAGCGGCAAGTGATGACGCTGGTGGCATCCGGTCTGATGAACAAGCAGGTCGCCAGCGAGCTCTCGATCAGCGAAGCGACAGTCAAGATGCATCGTGGCAGCGTGATGCGGAAGCTCGGGGCAAAAACCGCGGCAATGCTCGTCCGAATGGCAGAAGCGCTCCAACTCCAGGGCTGAAGCTTCGGGACTGGCATCTCGTGCTGAATCATCTCGGCGCCTTCAATGCACGCGACCCATACCTAAGTATGGGCCGGAACAGCACAAGCGTGAGATTGTCCGCGGGGGCGATGAAAAGCATGTTGCCCCTGTGCGGTGCTGTCAGCCGGCGTTGGCAGCGCGTCTTGACCGGAGAGGTAACGTCACGTGCAGCTTGCGGCTTCAACGCCCGTATCCAGGCGACCAGGGCATCTCCTCCGTGCAGAAATTCGTTGACGATTGGACGCGGCCATCCGGAGCACAGAACAGGGCGACGACGATGGGGATGTACGTATCAAATTCGAGTGAGAGCACGCCACGGATGGCGGTCTCCGCTTCGCCAATCCGGCCGGTGGACGAGACGCTGTCTTCTAGGCCGTCCGACGCAGCGCTTCATCCGACGGTCAGCATAACGCCTTCCGAGCCGGTGAAGCGCCTTGGGATAGGCTGGCGCTGGTGGTTTTCGGAGAGCGTTCACCTCCCGGTCGGCAACAGGATTGAATTTCGCTTTCAGGGGTCGAGACATCTCCTGGCGTTGTACAACGAGGGAGCGCGGAAAAGCGGTGAGACCTCCATCGATGGCCTCTGCTCGTCGAAGCTGCGCGGCTCCGAGCACAGGCTGACCTTTGTCCCGGCGGGACGCGCCTATCGGGAATGGCATGAGACTGCCTCGTCTGCGCAGGTGACCTTCCTCTACTTCGATCCCGCCGCGCTTCACAAGTCCGACGACAGCGCGGCCGGGCTCGCGCCGAGAATATACTTCGAGGATCCGCTGGTCTGGGAAACCGCCTCCAAATTGAAGAAGGCGATCGAGAGCGCCGAGACGAATTGCGCGCCCTACCTCGAAGCGCTCTGCGGCGTGCTCGCCCACGAGCTTTCCAGGTCTGATCACGATGTTGTTCGCGAACCGGCAGCGGTCAGTCGTGGAGGTCTCGCGGGTTGGCAGAAGCGTGTCGTGGTCGAGTACGTCGAGGGGCATCTGGGAGAACAGGTCTGCCTCCTCAAGCTCGCCGAGCTCGTCAGGCTCAGCGTTCACCACTTCTGCCGCGCTTTCAAGAAGTCGTTCGGAATCCCGGCCTACCAGTATCAGGTGCAGCGACGCATGGAGTTCGCCAAGCTGCGGCTGGCGGATCGCGCGGTATCGATTACGGACATCGCACTCAGCCTGGGCTATGCGCAAACGAGCTCCTTCAGCTCCGCCTTTCGCAAAGCGACGGGTTGGACTCCTACGGACTATCGCAGGGGGTTCGAATGAATAGATCCGAGGCACGATAGATCGGGCAGAGCAGGCGACAGGCAGCCTCGTACGGGCAGAAATCCCCGGGAAGTCTGTAACCGGATCGCCCCGAGCCACGAAATGTCCAGGTGAGACCGCCTCGGATCGGCTGCCATCGGAACATCGATTTCACCGGGCGCAACAGGTGTCGAGGGAGGGACCGCAGATGACGAGCATTCGATACCGCAAGGCGGACGTGGACGGACTGAACGTATTTTACCGGGAGGCTGGCCGGGCTGACGCGCCCGCCTTGCTGCTGCTGCACGGATTTCCGACGGCCGGCCACATGTTCCGCGAGTTGATCCCGGCACTCTCGGATCGCTTCCGACTGGTGGCGCCGGATCTGCCCGGGTTCGGCCAGTCCGACATGCCGGCTCGCGAAAGCTTTGCATATACGTTTGCCGCGTTGGCGCAGGTGATCGAACGGTTCACAGAAGTCATCGGACTCGCCCGTTTCTCGCTCTACGTCTTCGACTATGGCGCGCCGACGGGCTTTCGGATGGCTCTTCGGCATCCCGAGCGCATCGTTTCCATCATCTCGCAGAATGGCAATGCCTATGAGGAGGGATTGAGCGATGGCTGGAGCCCGATCCGGGCTTACTGGCAAGATGCATCGCAAGCGAATCGGGCGGTGCTGCGATCATTCCTTTCGCCGGAGACGACGGTCTGGCAATACACCTACGGGGTGCCTGACACCTCCCTGATCTCCCCTGATGGCTTCACGCTGGACAACCATTATCTCGAGCGCCCAGGCGCGGACGAGATCCAGCTCGATCTCTTCGGCGACTACAGGACCAACGTCGCCATGTATCCGGAATTCCAGGCCTACTTCCGCAAGCACAAGCCGCCCTTCCTGGCGGTCTGGGGCAAGAACGATCCCTTTTTCCTGCCGGCGGGCGCGACGGCGTTTCAGCGCGACATGCCGGGCGCCGAAGTGCGCTTCTTCGACACAGGGCACTTTGCGCTCGAGACTCACGCGCGGGAGATCGCAGCTTCGATCGGTGATTTTCTTGGCCAGCTGAATTCGAATGGGTAACCGCCGCTTCCCTCGCCGCGAGAAACGTCGGGAGAGCCATCATGCGCGCCATCGTTCTTGAAAAATTCGGTGGCTTGGACAGCCTCGTCTATCGAGACGTTCCGGAGCCGGAGCCGCAGCTCGGTCATGCCGTCATCGAGGTCAAGGGATTCGGCAAGTCGTGCCCGGGCGGAGAATTTCCGGTGGGCGCCAAGGTGGCCGCATTGATGGGCGGTCTCGGTCGAACCATCAACGGCAGCTACGCCGAATACACGCGTGCGCCGGTCTCGAACGTCGCATCGATCGATGCGGATTTGCCCTGGGCCGAGCTCGCAGCGATCCCCGAAACCTTCGCGACGGCATGGACCTGTCTCTTCCGAAATCTCGATCTCGCGAAAGGTCAGGTTCTCGTCATTCGCGGAGCGACGTCCTCGTTCGGTCAGGCCGCACTCAAGCTTGCGGTCAATGCCGGCGCGCGGGTCATCGCGACGACGCGCAGCCGGGAACGCTTTGCCCTGCTGGAGAAGCTCGGAGCCGCGCGCTGCGAAATCGAACGGCGCGATCTCTCGAAGCATCTGCCCGAGGCGAAGCAGGTCGACGCAGTCTTGGACCTCGTCGGCAACAGCGTCGTGCTCGACACTCTCGCCATGCTTCGCCGCGGCGGCCGCTCCTGTCTCGCCGGCTGGCTCGGCGGGCTTGATCCGATTCCGGATTTCAACCCGCTGCTGCAGATGCCGAGCGGCGTCTACCTGACCTTCTTCGGCAGCTTCGTGTTCGGCACGCCCGGGTTCCCGCTCTCCGACGTGCCGCTGCGGGAAATCGCCGCCGATGCGGCGGCCGGCCGGCTGGACGTCAAGCCGGCGCGGGTCTTTCGCTTCGACGAGATTCGCGAGGCGCATCGCGTCATGGAGGCGAACGAGGCAGTCGGAAAGATGGTCGTTGTTCGCGACTGATATTTGCAAGCTTGGTATTCGGGAGGGTTCATATGTCGAAATCAGTCGCCATCGTGACGGGGGCGAGCCAGGGAATCGGCCGGGCGACCGCGGTACGCCTGGCGCGCGATTTCTCGGCGCTTGCCCTGGTCGCGCGAAACCGCGCCAATCTCGAGGACACCGCAAGGGCGGTCCGGGCCGCCGGCGCCGGGGTGCTGGTGATCGATGCCGATCTGGCCGAACCTCGTGCCGCTCAATCTGTCGTCGACCAGACCTTGGCGGCGTTCGGCCGGATCGATGCCCTGCTCAATATCGCAGGCGCGGTACCTCAGGTCGATCTGTTCGAGACGACGGAAGCACAGTGGGACGCCGGACTGGCGTTGAAGCTGCATGGCGCCCGGCGGCTCACGATCGCCGCCTGGCCGTCGCTCATGGCCGCGCAGGGGGCGGTGGTGTTGATGTCGGGAAACTCGGCCTCTTTCCCCAAGGCGCCCTATGCCGCGGTCGGCACCATCAACGCTGCAATCGTCGCCTTGGCAAAGGCGTTCTCCGACAAGGGAATCAGCGATGGCGTCCAGGTCAACAGCGTCCTGCCGGGGCCGGTGATGACGGGCCGCCGCCGCTCCTACCTCGAGCACTGGGCGCCCCTGCACAACATGACCGTCGAGGAAGCCACGGCGAAGTTTCCCAAGGACGCCGGGATCGCGCGTTACGGTGAGCCGGAAGAGATTGCCGAGTTGATGGCGTTCCTCGTATCGCCCGGCGCGCGCTGGATGACCGGCTCGGCATTGCGGATGGACGGCGGCGAGGTGAAATCGATATAATCGGTTTTCACCCGAAGGCCGTCCGCGGAAGTGGCCCACTTGCAAAAGCGTTCGATGCGCGCAAGCATGGAGTAAGGGCTCTTTCGCTCTTCGCGAGCGCTGAGGAATAGCGGCAAAACCGTCATGCAGTTTGACACCAAGATCGCGGTCGTGGTCCGCACCGACCTTGAGCCGTGGCAGAAGCTGAACGTGGCCTCTTTCCTCGCCAGCGGGATCGCGGCGGCTTTTCCGGCCTGCATCGGCGACCCCTACGAAGACGGCTCCGGGACGAAATATCTGCCGTTGATCGGCCAGCCCATCCTGATCTATGGCGCCGACCGCGCGGCGCTATCTCGCGCGCTCGATCGCGCACTGACGCGCGGAGTGACGCCGGGGCTCTATACCGAGGACATGTTCAGGACCGCTCACGACGCCGCCAACCGCGAGGTCGTGAAGGCCGTTTCCCGCACAGACCTGAATCTGGTTGGAATTTCGATGCGCGCCGAGCGCAAGGTGATCGACAAGATCGTCGACGGGTTGAAATTTCACGGCTGACGCTTCCCGATCTGCCCCGGCCGTCCTTTTCAGTCTTCGCCAGATCTGGCTCTGAGGAGCTCGTCGCGGCGCCTGATCAGAATCTCGAGCCGCGCGGCCTGATCGTCAATTCGCTGGCCGACGAGCTCTTCGCTCATCGCGGCGACATGTGAGGCCGACTGTTCAATCAGCTCGCGAAGCTTCGCCGCCGTGGCGGCAATCTGGCGCTCGATTTCAGCGAGGTGGATGTCTTCACCGTGCATGGCGGGTCTTTGATTTCGGGGCTTGGCGGGCGATCGGGCGCGGCATTCAGAAGTACAGGTGCCGGGCACCGTGCATTTCAAGGACACATCCCCTCTGAGTGCGCGTCGCCTTCATCAGATCGCTTCCGCAATCGGCGCATTTGACGAGCGCCTCCAGCGGCCCGCCGTCGACGGCGAGAGAGCCAAGGCAGGACACGGTGTTGCATGCCGCGCACCGGATCTTCGTCAGGGTGATGTCAAAGGCAAAGGCTTCTTGAAGCAAATGTGTGCCGGGGTCACCGCCAAGAATGAGGTCGGCGATGTTGTCTGCCATGGCGATCATGCTCCTGTTGGCCCGAAACGCTCGGTTCTTATGGCGAGAGGGTCGAAGCCGAGCTTCACGAGCATGCTCGAGATGCCCTCGACAAACCCGGTGGGACCGCAAATGAAGAACGTGGGATTCTGCTCGCGCGTAAAGCTGTTCTCTGCGAGCAGCGCCTCGTTGACCCGTCCCCGATGTCCGTTCCAGTCGCTCGGATGCTCGCGGGTGAGCGCATAGACCAGGCGGAGGTCGCGATCGCCGCGAGCCATCGTAGCGAGTTCATCCCGATACACGATTTCGGCAAGGCTGCGTGCCGAATAGATCAATGATGCCGGTATGCGTGCGAGCGACCTCCTGCGGTGGCGCAACATGGCCATCAAAGGCGTAATCCCGGTACCGCCCGCGACCAGGCAAATCGGTCCACCGCGCGTTTGACTCCAGATGAAATGCAGCCCAATGGGCCCCCGAAATTCGAGAGCATCACCAACCTGCAATTCGTCGAGGAGATAGGACGACACCTCACCGTCCTCGACCCGTTCCACGGTGAGAGCGAGCAGCTTTTCTTCCGGAGGCGATGCGATCGAGTAACTTCGTTCGGCCTGATAGCCGTCATCGGCGGTGAGACGGATGTCGACGTGCTGGCCGGGCCAGTGCCCGGACCAGTTGGCCGGCTGCAGGATGATGCTCTTCACCCGGCTTGTCTCAGTCACGATGGCCTGCACGCGACCGGTCTGCCACGCGATGCTGGGCTGCTGCAGAGGCGCATCAGTCGCCGTCATAGCGCTGCTCCCGCCAGGGATCGCCATAATTGTGATAACCACGCGATTCCCAGAACCCGGGCTCGTCCTTGGGCATGAAGCGGAGCCTTCGCAGCCACTTTGCGCTCTTCCAGAAGTAGAGATGCGGCACCAGGAGTCGCGCGGGGCCGCCGTGCGCCGGGGCGAGCGGCAGGCCCTCATAGCGGGTCGCGATCATCGCCTTTCCCGCGACCAGGTCGGTCACCGGAAGGTTCGTCGTGTATCCGCCGTCGCAATGCGCCATGACATAGGCGTTCGGCGGCTCGCTCAGCCCGACCACCTTGAGAAGGTCGTCGAAGCTGACGCCCTGCCAGACCGTGCTGAGCTTGGTCCATTTGGTGACGCAGTGAATGTCGACCGCGATCGTGGTCTGGGGCAGTGCCTCGAATTCGTCCCAGGTCCATTTCCCCAGCAACGATCCGCCGAGTTGAAGCGCAATCTTCCAGTCGGCGACACGGATATCCGGCGTGGGTCCGGCGGACAGCACCGGGAAGTCGGTCGTCAGATACTGACCCGGCGGCAGCCGGGCGGCTTCGGGTGCCTGTCGCCTGGATTTGAAGCCGCGAGAAACGGGAGGTCGGTCCATGGAAGCGTGCCCTTGTGCGGTGACGCGCGGGATGTGCCAACGCGCGTCGGCGTAACCTGCAGCCCACGTCAGCGCACATGAACCCTGATCGATGCCTTGTCGATGGCCGTCGCGGTGAATGCATCAAGATTGCGAAAGACGAAGCAATCACGGCTGCGCAGGCAAGAACTGTTTCAATGTCAAATGCGGCTTCGTCCTGAAGTGGTTCAGAAGGAGGAGACGATGTCGAGCGTGAGCCGGTCCTTGCATTCCGACGAACTCGCTTACCTCACCGCGCACGAACTGGCAGCTCGCATCCGGCGACGTGATCTGTCGCCGGTTGACGTGGTCGATGCGTTCATCCGGCGCATCGAAGCGCGCAACCCGAGCCTGAATGCGCTGGTTTATCTCGATTTCGACGGCGCCCGCACGAGGGCGAAAGAGGCCGAGCGCGCGTTGGTCGCAGGCGAGTCGTGGGGCCCACTGCACGGCATTCCGTCGGCGCTCAAGGATCTGTTCGACTTCAAGCCGGGCTGGCCTGCGAGCCTGGGCGGCATCCGCGCGCTCAAGCACCACGTCGTGAACGGTTACTGCGTGTTCTGCGAGCGCATGGAGAAGCGTGGGGGGGCCGTGTTCCTCGGCAAGACCAACAGCCCTCTCATGGGATTCCGGGGCACCTGCGACAACTACCTGTTTGGTCCCACGCGCAACCCGTTCAATCTTGCCAAGAACACGGGCGGCTCATCCGGAGGAAGCGCCGCGGCGGTCGCCGATGGACTGCTACCCATTGCAGAAGGCACGGATGCCGGCGGCTCGATACGAATCCCATCGGCCTGGTGTGGGGTCTATGGCTACAAGGCGTCGTTCGGACGCGTGCCGTTCCTCGTGCGTCCCAACGCGTTCGGCGTGGCCGACTCTCCGTTCCTGTTCGAAGGGCCCATCACGCGGACGGTCGAAGATGCCGCAATTGCGTTGAACGTACTTGCCGGCCCTGATCCGCGAGATCCCTTCAGCCTGATCGAGCCGCCCGTCGACTTCACCGCGGCGACCCGTCGTTCGATCCGTGGCCTCAAGATTGCCTATAGTCCGGATCTGGACGTCTTTCCGGTCGACGGAAAAGTCGCGGCGACGGTCCGCCGCGCGGTACAGGCGTTCGAGGAAGCCGGCGCTCATGTGGAGGAAGTGAAGCTCGGCATCGTTCGCTCGCAACGGGAGCTGAGCGACGTCTGGTCGCGTCTCTACATGCTTCTGAACCTGCAGGCGATCGAGAACATGAAGCGCGACGGCATCGATCTGTTCGGCAAGCATCGCGACGACTTTCCGCCTGAATACATGGATTGGGTCGAGAAGACCAATCGCGTGTCGGGGCTCGATTTCTTCCGCGACCAGGCTGTCCGGTCGGAGGTCTACGATGCCTTCCAGAACGTCCTTGAAAGATTCGATCTATTGGTCACGCCGACCGTCGCGTGCCCGCCGGTCGACAACGCCAGCGACGGCAACACGGCTGGGCCGAAGTCGATCAATGGTGTCGAGATAGATCCTCTGATCGGATGGGCCCTGACCTACTTCGTCAACTTTACGGGCCATCCGGCAGCCTCAATTCCAGCAGGTCTGTCCGACGGGCTTCCGGTCGGGATGCAGATCATAGGTCGGCGAAACGCCGACTTCGACGTGCTGGCGGCGAGCGCGGCTTTCGAGCGGCTTCGTCCCTGGCAGGACAACTACCGGATCTGCCGCGAGCGCCCCCTGAGAACAGCCCCGCTTTCAGACCTCACCCGCTGACCTTGCACCCTCTCGGTCGCTTCCATGGCCGTCCGCGCCGCGATCGCGGCGCCGATTGGGGCCGCGCGTCCTGCTTCCGCAGCGTCAACCTCTTCACCGATCGCAGGTTCGGCACGGAATGCATCAAGATGGCCAAAGCGGAAGCAATCCCCAGCGCGCAGGATCCTCCGCGACTGGCTAAGTCATCTCTCGACAGGTCAATTGTGCCGGCGCCTCGCGCGTTCGGCCGCAGTCGCGGGAGAAGACAATGCGCGTGGGAGTCCAGGCAGCAGCGGCGGTCATCGTAGGCAGTGCGGTCGCAACGATTCTGTTCTTCGGATCGCTTAGGGATAGCAATGCCCAGAGCAATACGCGCTATCTGCCGGAATACACCGCGGACGGGCAGTTGCTCCTGCCGAAGAATTTCCACGAGTGGGTCTATGTCGGCTCGCCGCTGACGCCGAACGCCCTCAACGGCGGACAGGCGAACTTCCCGGAATTCCACAACGTCTATATCGAGCCGGGCTCGTACGCGATCTACAAGAAGACCAGCGAATTCCCCGAAGGGACGATCCTGTTCAAGGAGCTGCAGCTGACGTTGCCGCAGGAGAACGCCGACGGCTCGCGAACGGAAGCGTCGGGACGGGGCTACTTCCCGGGCAAGTGGAACGGCGCCGACGTGACCGTCAAGGATTCGAAGCGCTTCGCCGACACCAACGGGTGGGGCTATTTCAACTTCAATCACCACGAACCGAAGGCGCCGACGGCCAAGGTGAAGTCGAAGGACGAGTGCGCCTACTGCCATATCGCCAACGCCAAGAAGGATGAGGTCTGGACCCAGTTCTATCCGCTGCTGGACAACAAGGACGCGCGGTGACCGCGTAATCGGCGGAAGATCGGCATGAAAATCCTCAAAGCCGCCTGTGTCGCCGTCGTCGTGATCCTCGGGATCGCGGCCGCGGTCAGGCAGTCACAGCTGCCGGCGAACGCGGCGGATGGCGTTTCGACCGGTGCGAGTGTCGCCGACCGCGACGGGCATCTGCACGTGCCCGATGACTATCGTACGACCTATCAGCTCCTCGGAAGCTGGGCGATTGCGGCAGACGACACTCACGGCTCGAAGGAGCTTCACGTCGTGTACGCCTCGCCCGGAGTGATCGACGCCTATCGGAAGGACAAGCGCTTCCCGGACGGTGCGGTGCTGGTCAAGGAAGTGTTCAAGGCGGCAACCTCTGAAATGACGACCGGTACCGTCAGCCGCGCCGATGCTTTGAAGGGATGGTTCGTCATGGTGAAGGACACCGCGAACCGTCACCCGGAGAGCGCGTTGTGGGGCGACGGCTGGGGATGGTCCTGGTTCGACGCGGGCGATCACTCGAAAACGACGACGACGAATTACAGGGCGCAATGCCAGGCGTGCCATGTACCCGTGCGGGCGTCCGACTGGGTTTACGTCGATGGATACCCTCCGCTGAAGCCATAGCAATGGTGCAGGTCACCGAAAGTCATTCGATTTACCAAAGCCAATCATCAAAGGAGCGAGAGATGGCTAAAGAAGCGACGGCGAGCGAGATGGGAATGTCGAAGGGGCAGACTGGCCATCTCTATATCCAGACCAATGAGATCGATAACGCCATTATTCACTACACGCGGCAGGCGGACGGCAAGCTGGCCGAGGTCGCGCGTATCAAGACGGGCGGCGCCGGCTCCGGTGAATTCAAGCCGATCAGCGGCCAGGACAGCGCGCCCAACTCTTACGAGGGTGCAGGAAGCGTCATCATTACATCCGATCGGCGCTTTCTGTTTGCGACCAATGGCGGAGACAATTCCGTTTCGAGCTTCCGCCTGGAGAGCGACGGTCGTCTCACGCTGCTCGACGTGAAGTCGACCGGCAACCCGGTCGAGGGCAGGAGTGGCACGGCCAAATCGCTGGCTTTCGCTCCGTCGACGCGCACCCTCTTCGTGCTGCACGCGTTCGGACCGGATCATCTTCGGCTGATGTCGGTCGATGCCGAAGGCATGCTCAAGACGCGGCCCGAGCGATACACGGTGAATACGTACAGCAAGCGGAACCGTGTCTCCACCATGGTCGTGGTCTCGCCCAACGAGGAGCTCGTGCTTGTCGGCACCACTTTCGATGAGCCGATCGCGCTCACCGGCTTGTATCCCGACGGCTCGCCGATTCTCTGGGTCCAGCGCGCCGGCGGCGCGTTGCACTCGATTGCGTCGAATGCACCGGATCCGGACGGCCTTGCCGTGTTCGCCCTGCAAAAGGACGGCTCGCTCGGCACGGCCAGGTTCTACGATGCGAAGGGCGGTTCTCCGTTCTACATCGCGTTCCTGAATCAGCGTCCGAATACGTTCGTGATCGGCTATGCCGTCGGCGACGGATGCTCCATCTGCACCATCGAGAAGAACGGCTCGATCAAGATCGGCCCGCTCGTCAAGATCGACACCAGCGCGGGCCTGCCGTCCGAGCTGTGCTGGCTGGCCGTCGCTCCCGATGATCGCACGATCTACGCAACGAACTTCGGCTACAGCAACATCAGCAGCTACCGCATCAATGGTGGCGGCCTGGAGATTGCGTGCGATCCGGCGTGCCCGAAGGTTCCCGGCGACGGCACCGCGAGGGGATTGAACGGGACCGTGACGAGCGGTCCCAGCGATAGCTGGATCTCGCCGGACGGCGCCTATCTCTATCAGATCTACGGCAACGCCTCGAAGCTGGTCAGCTACAGCACCCAGCCGGACGGTTCGCTGAAGGAGATCGGCAGCGTCAAGATCCCGTACAACGGCTCCCAGGGTCTTGCGGGTTTCTGATCCCGGTTTCGCGACATGAGGTCCGGGCGTGGTCGGCATTGCCGTTCCACGCCCGGCCTCTCCCTCGCCGATATGCGAGACACACACGGTCAATCATGAGCCCCGAGACGGATGTTTGAAGCAATTCACGAGCGCTCTCGCGGGACATCCGCGGCTCATCCCGGCCAACCGGGAGAAGGGCAGAGCGCCACGGAAAAATTCGATCTGCAGCGCGCTGCCGGGGAAGCTCGCGTGGTGTTCTCCGGCGCCGCAAACGGCACGGAGATCATCAACGTCTATCAGAAGTTTCCGATGGCCGTTGCCTTCCCGAATGTCGACGATCGTCGGCGCAAGGAGGCGGTCCTCATCAATACCTCGGGCGGTGTCGCAGGCGGCGACGAGATCAGGATCGAGGTGGTCGCTCAAGGGAATGCGTCGGTCGCGGTGACCACGCAGGCCGCGGAGAAGGTCTATCGGGCGCTGGATCGGCCTGCGCGAATCCGGACGCGGTTAAGGGCTGAGGGAAATGCCCGGCTTGCGTGGCTTCCGCAAGAGACGATCGTCTTCAACCAGGCGCGCATCGCGCGGCAGACCGAGATCGATGTGAACTCGGGTACCGAATTGATTGCCCTCGAGTGGCTGGTTCTTGGCCGCATCGAAAGCGGCGAGGAGGTTCTTGCCGGACATATCCTGGACAGTTGGCGCGTCAGGGTCGACGGCCGTCTGGTGTGGGCGGATGGCTTCCTCGCCTCAGACCAGGCGCTCCCGCAGCTTCGGAAGACGGCGCTGCTCTCGAACTGGAAGGCGATCGCGACAATGATCTATTTCGGTCCGGGTCTCGAGGCCCGGCTCGAGAGATTGCGCGAGATCGGTGCTTCGCTGGAATGCGCGTGCGGCGTCACGATCGTGGGCGCGATCATCGTGGTCCGGGTCGCCGCGATTGCAAGCGTGGACCTCAGGCGAGGTCTGCGCCGCTTCCTCGATCAACTCGACCATGAGCTCGGATCCGGTCCCTTCGGAGTGCCGAAGATGTGGTCCTGTTAGCAGCGCGGCCAGGTGGGAGGAGCATCTTGAATCTGACGCCACGGGAACGAGACAAGCTGATGATAGCCCTCGCCGCGATCGTTGCGCGCGGCCGGCTCGCGCGAGGCGTCAAGCTGAATTATCCCGAAAGCATCGCATTGATTTCGGATGCCATCATGGAAGGCGCCCGCGACGGACGATCGGTCGCGGATCTGATGTCCGAAGGTGGCCGGCTGCTGCGCCGCGACCAGGTCATGGAGGGCATCCCGGAAATGATCCGCGAGATCCAGGTCGAGGCAACGTTTCCGGACGGGACCAAGCTTGTCCCGGTGCACAACCCGATCCGATAGGAGCCGATGATGCGCATCATCCCGATTTGCGTCGCTGCGTTGAGCCTGCTTGCGGCGCCGGCCTTCGCTCATCCCATTCCGGGCGCGGGCAGTTCGTTCGACGCCGGTCTCGTCCATCCGTTCAGCGGCGCCGATCATCTGATTGCGGTCACGTTGGTGGGAACGTGGAGCGCGCTCGTGGGCGGATCCGCGAGAGCCGTGTGGCCGCTGACCTTTCTGATCGCGATGCTGGGCGGCTTCGCCGCGGCAAGCGCAGGACTTGAGCTGGGATTTGTGGAGGCGGCGATCAGCCTCTCGGTGGTGGCGCTGGCAGCGTTCGTTGCGTTCGAATTCAGGATGCCCGTCATGCTGGGCGCGGCGGCCGTCGGCCTGTTCGCGTTCTTCCATGGTCACGCCCACGGAACTGAAGCCGCCGCGATGCTTGTCCCCTATGTGATCGGCTTCACGACGGCGACCGCCGCTCTTCTCCTGACCGGCATGGTCATCGGGTTCTCAGGAGGAAACGCGACCAGACGAAGCTTGCTTCGCGCGGCGGGCGTATGCGCTGGCCTTGTCGGGCTGCTGCTGCTTGGAGGCGTGGCATGATTCCCGGGGAGGTCATTCCGGCTGACGGCGACATCGTCCTGAACGGGGACCGGACCGGACCATCGATTGCCGTAGCCAACACCGGCGACCGGCCGGTCCAGGTGGGCAGCCATTATCACTTCGCCGAAGTGAACGCCGTACTCGCGTTCGATCGATCCCTTGCCCGTGGGTGCCGCCTCGATATCCCGGCCGGGACGGCCGTGCGATTCGAGCCGGGTCAGTCGCGCGAGGTCTCATTGATCCCGTTTGCCGGAGCGCGGCGCATCTACGGCTTCAGCGGCGGCGTGATGGGACCTCTGGAATCAGGAAACGATGCGTCCGGCGCCAACGAATAAGGTCAGGAAGACATGTCCCACACGATGAGCCGCGCTGCCTATGCGCAGATGTTCGGCCCCACGGTCGGCGACAGGGTGCGCCTGGCGGATACTGACCTGTTCATCGAGCCCGAGAGGGACCTCACCATCTATGGCGAGGAGGTCAAGTTCGGCGGCGGCAAGGTCATTCGCGACGGCATGGGACAATCGCAGCTCACGCGCGCGCAGGGCGCGGTCGATACGGTCATTACCAATGCGCTGATCCTCGATCACTGGGGAATCGTCAAGGCCGACATCGCGATCAGGGACGGGCTCATTGCCGCCATCGGCAAGGCGGGCAATCCCGACGTACAGCCGGGTGTATCGATCATCATTGGGCCGGGGACGGAAATCATCGCGGGCGAGGGCAAGATCATCACCGCCGGCGGAATGGATACGCACATTCATTTCATCTGCCCTCAGCAGATCGACGAGGCGCTTTTCTCGGGCGTCACGACCATGATGGGTGGCGGCACCGGACCTGCCGCTGGGACGACGGCGACGACCTGTACGCCGGGGCCATGGCACATCCATCGGATGCTCGAGGCGCTGGATGGGTTCCCGATGAACTTCGGCATTTTCGGCAAGGGCAATGCGAGCCTACCCGCGGGCCTGGTCGAGCAGATCGAAGCCGGCGCGTGTGGCCTGAAGCTGCACGAGGACTGGGGCGCAACGCCCGCATCGATCGACTGCTGCCTCTCTGTCGCGGACGACATGGACGTGCAAGTCATGATCCACACCGATTCCCTGAACGAAGGCGGGTTCGTCGAGCGCACGATCGCCGCGTTCAAGGGCAGGACGATCCATGCGGCCCATACGGAAGGGGCCGGCGGCGGGCACGCGCCTGATATCATCAAGGTCTGCGGCGAGAGCAACGTCATTCCGGCCTCGACAAATCCGACGCGTCCCTACACCGCGAACACGCTCGACGAAGCACTCGACATGCTGATGGTGACCCACCATCTGGACCGTCGCATTCCGGAGGATGTCGCCTTCGCGGAAAGCCGCATCCGAAAGGAGACGATTGCCGCAGAGGATATCCTGCACGATCTCGGCGCGTTCTCGATCGTGTCGTCGGATAGCCAGGCGATGGGGCGCGTCGGCGAGGTGATCACGCGGACGTGGCAGACCGCCGACAAGATGAAGAAGCAGTTCGGGCGGTTGCCGGAGGAGACCGGGCAGAACGATAATTTCAGGGCGCGGCGCTACGTCGCAAAATACACGATCAATCCGGCCATCGTGCAGGGAATGTCACGCCATGTCGGTTCGGTCGAGGTCGGGAAGCTCGCGGACATCGTCGTCTGGGATCCGGCGTTCTTCGGGATCAAGCCCGACATGGTCTTGAAATCCGGCATGATCGTCGCCGCGATCATGGGCGACCCCAATGCGTCGATACCGACGCCTCAGCCGGAATATTACCGGCCGATGTTCGGTGCCTTCGGCCGTTCTCCCGGCAGAAATTCTGTGACCTTCGTCAGTCAGGCCTCGCTCGAAACGACGAGACAATTGGGCCTGGCCAAGCAACTCCTGCCGGTCTCGAACACGCGATCGATCGGCAAGCATTCCATGATCCTCAACGACGCGCTGCCCCGCATGGAGGTCGATGCCGAAACCTACGAGGTGCGGGCCGACGGACGGCTGCTCACGTGTCCGCCGGTGAATGTGGTCCCGATGGCGCAGCGCTATTTCATGTACTGACGCGTTGCCGGCATGGTGGTGCGATGACAGACCAGAGTTATGGACATACGGCGCTGGCGTTCCTGAGGCTGCAGAGCTGGCTCTCGCCGTCGTTCCCGAACGGGGCCTACAGCTACTCGCACGGACTGGAGTGGGCGGTGGAGGCCGGCTATGTCTCCGATCGGCGCAGCCTGATCGATTGGCTCGAGGCCGACCTTTGCTACGGCTCGGGCCGGAACGAAGCCATCTTCTTCAGCGAAGCCTACCGATGCGTGGCCGAGGGCGCCGAGGACCAGCTCCCGGATCTGGCCGAACTCGCAGCCGCTTCCCGCGGCACATCCGAATTCGTGCTCGAATCCGCCCAGCAATCGTCTGCGTGCCTTACGACCCTTCGCAGTGTCTGGCCGGATCGAATTCTGGACATCTTCTCAGATCCGAAATGTCCGCCGGTGCTGGCCGTCCTGCTCGGAGCGCGAGCGGCGCGCGAGCGGATTGCCGTCGACATCGCGCTGCCGGCATTCCTGCACAGCTATGTCGCCAATCTGGTGAGCGCGGGCGTGCGATTGGTGCCTCTCGGTCAGACCGACGGTCAGCTTGCCATCGCGGCGCTCGAGCTGCCGATCCTGTCGCGCAGTGAAGTCGCAAGCCGTGAGACGGTCGACGATCTCGGTTCGGCGGGCCTGATGGTTGAGCTCGCGTCCATCGCACACGAGCTCCAATATACGAGGTTGTTTCGGTCATGAAGACGATTGAACACGAGAGCAGGTCTCTCCGCACACCCGGCATTGCGGCAACCAACGGGCCGCTGCGCGTCGGAATCGGCGGTCCGGTCGGTTCCGGAAAGACGGCGCTGGTCGAGGCGCTGTGCAAGCACCTGCGCGATTTCTATGAGATCTACGTCATCACCAACGACATCTACACCAAGGAGGATCAGCTCATTCTGACCCGCGCGCAGGCATTGGCGGCGGAGCGCATCATGGGGGTGGAGACGGGTGGCTGTCCGCATACGGCCATACGGGAGGACGCCTCGATGAACCTGGCGGCGATCCACGACATGAACCTGAAGTTTCCGGACGCGGAGCTTTGCTTCGTCGAGTCGGGTGGCGACAATCTCGCCGCCACCTTCAGCCCGGAGCTTGCGGACCTGACCGTCTACGTCATCGACGTCGCCGCCGGAGAGAAGATCCCGCGCAAGGGAGGGCCGGGGATCATGCGATCCGATCTGCTGGTGATCAACAAGATCGATCTGGCTCCCATGGTGGGCGCGAATCTGGAGATCATGGAAGCGGACGCGCGGCGGATGCGAGGCGCGCGACCGTTCATCTTCTCCAATCTGAAGAGTGGCCAAGGTGTCGATGAGATTGCGGGCTTCATTCTGCAGAAGGGCGGGTTGTCCGCCGCGGCGCTGTCTGGAGGTGCC
This sequence comes from Bradyrhizobium sp. 482_C4_N1_8, assembly GCF_052075965.1. Lineage (NCBI taxonomy): Bacteria > Pseudomonadati > Pseudomonadota > Alphaproteobacteria > Hyphomicrobiales > Nitrobacteraceae > Bradyrhizobium > Bradyrhizobium sp. 482_C4_N1_8. Next base: position 1,095,858 of record NZ_CP197231.1, read on the forward strand.
GATCGATGACGGATGATGACCAGGAGTTTGCCGGCGATCTGGCCAGGCTGCGCCGCAGCATCGACAATCTGGATGCGGCGATGGTGCACCTGCTCGCAGAGCGCTTTCGCTGTACGGACGCGATCGGAGAGCTCAAGGCCAGGCATGGACTGGAATCCCGGGATCCCAGACGTGAAGCGGCGCAATTGAAACGGCTTCGCATCCTCGCCGCACAGAGCGGGCTCGATCCGGATTTTACCCGGAAGCTGCATGCCCTGGTCGTTCGAGAAGTCATCACCAATCATGAGGCGGTGAAGTTCGAGTCGGGAGCCGGCTAGAGCGACGAATATCATCGCAAGCCTGCTCCGGCGAAACGAGGTCCAGCCGAGAGCCGCCATCCCTGGGAGCCACATTTGTCGAATGATCTGCGCAGCTGCGCCGCCGCTCTGGCGATCGTAGCGAGCTTCTGGACGCACCCCGCGATCGCGGACGAACCCGGAAACGCCGACTATGCGGCGCTGAACAAGGCGATCGTCGATGGCAAGGAATTTCGCATGCTCGTCGACCTTTCAGCCTGTCAAGTTCACGGCACGGGCGCGGCGGGACCTCCGGTCAAGGCCAGCATGCGGTTTGACGGATACATGATCCAGCCTGACGGGACGATCGCTTTCGCAACGACCCATTTCACGGTGAGACCGGACAAGGCGGTCAGGGAATTCCTGTCGTTCAGGGTGCACCCAAACGGCAGGATCGAGGCGCGCACGATGGTCCTGGATGCCGTCAATGACGCCGTTCTCAAGGATACGGCATTCGATTGCGAGATTGGAAAAGGCGCGACATTCCACTGGTGATGCGCGGTCGTTACGCGGACTGGTCGACCAGGCTGCCGGGCTGCTGGCCCTTCTTCTCCAGCTGCTTTTCGATGGCGTCCCGGATCTTCTGCTCCACCGCCGCTTTCTGGTCCGGGGTCATGTTGGCGAGGTCGGCCTCGCTGAGATTCATGCTCTTCAGAATGGCAGCCCGCATACGGTCGAAGGGATTCATCTTCGCGTATTTCAGGAATTCCTGCACGACGCTGCTGTCGCCCGATGCGCCATCTTCGTTGGCTTGCGAGGGCCCACCATTGTCGGTCACCGGCGGCTTCGATGCACCGGTCGTTGAGCCGGCTTTTGCAGGCTGGTAGCCGAAGATTGATGCTCCTGGCGTGACTTGCATGTTCGGCCCCTCGAGACGATCGCGAAGGGCAAGCAACGTGCGTGCCAGATGTTTTCGTTGGATTTCCCGATGTTTCCGGGCTCGCGCTCATCGGCAGCTTGAAAAAATTGCCGGTGCGGCGGTGTCGCCGGCAAAGTTTGCCCGGTCGCCTGCGCGAATCGCGTCGTCGCGCGTGCCGTCGGCACCGATCAGGTTGCCTTCACTCCGGCGCTCTCCGTGCGTCGCCAAAGGCCGAGCCTGAACCATAGCAGCCTGGCAGCGGTCGATGGCCATCGCACCTCCCACGCCGGGCGCCGCGGTTTGTCCAGGCGCTCGGCAATCAGGAATGCACTGGTCGCGGCCATCGCCGCCAAATGCCCGCCTTGCGTCGCCAACGGAACGAGCATCAGCGCCCAGCAGGCTCCGCAACACCAGATACCCTGGGTGACGCCATATCCGAGAGCAGCCAGGTCGGCCCTGATCCCATACGCCGCCAGCGGCGGCTGGTCGTGGCAGTGGTTCAGGCAGATCTGTTTCACGGGGGAGAATTGCCAGACTAGGACGAGCGATCCCGCCAATGCGATCGTGACGATCGATGATGATTGCATCAGTTGCAGCGCCAGCACGGCCAGTACGATGGGAACGCCACAGGCAGCCCAGATGGACCAGTATCCGATCATGAAGAGCGCCATCGACCGCATGCGTCGACGCGGCAGGCTTCGCGCACGCACGTGCCCAAGAGCGCCCGCGAGCATCGGCGTCATCATCGCCGCTACCATCAGCATCCATTCGCCGGTGAGTGTTGTCGGCGAATAGAACGTCATGGCAAGGGCGAGCTGATCGAGCGACAGTGCCGGCCAGACATCGCTGTTGCAGAAGGCGACGAGCCTGCGCTGGTCCGACAACGCCACGACGGCCGCCCACGCGGCGGCTGCCGCGACGGTGAGCGGAATACGGATTTGCAGACGCTCGTAGGCCGCGGGCGTCATGAGCGGCCGTCAATCGCCCTGTCGGACGATGCTGATGCGGCCGACACTCACGTCGGCCGACTGCTGCACCGGCGCGACGGCCTGGAGACGAACGCCGACCTTTGCGAGATCGGCAGTGCCCGAACCGGCGAACTCCGAATAGGGCTTGGTGATGTTCAGCGCGTACGACAAGCCGTCTCCCGCGTGCCCGGTATCGCTCTCCGTCGCCTTGGTGATGCCGAAGAGCCCGATGCTCCCGACCTGCCGCTCGAAGGACGGCGCGCCGTCCTTCCCCGCAAACTGCAGATAGACCTGCAGCACGGTGGCGTCGGAATATCCGCGCACATTCTCCAGATTGAGAAAGACCTGCTCCGCGCGCGCCCCGGGCGCGGGGCCGGCAGCCAGCCTGGCGGCAACTTTCGTATGCGTACGCGCATCGAGTTGCACGGAGGTCTCGGCACCTTTCCCTGCGACGGGAAGCGATTGGGCATTGGCGCCAAGCACCTCAACTGTTGCTCCAGTCGATCTCGCCATCGCGACCGCTCCGGATGATGTCGCTGTCCTGCCGGCGACGGCCGCCAACGGCGCGCCTGCCGGCGAGAAATCGCTGTAAGTATAGCCCACCCCGGCAAAGTCCGACATCTGTTCCGGCGTGTACTCCCACGGCGAGCCGTCGGGGAGAGGAACGACAAATTTATGCTGGCCGAGGCTGGCAGGTCCCTTCTTCCAGCTGGCTTCTTCCGGATCCGTGTTCTGGGAATCGCTCTGCCTCCAGCTTTGCCACAGCCGATCGATATTCGCGTGGTGCAGCCAGAAGATGGGATCCAGGCCGGCCGTCACCGGTGACGACATCAGTCCCGGCAATGGCCTCGTGCTCGCCTCCGGGAACATCTTCTCGCCGCCGACAAGGCCGTGAACCTGGTCGTGCGGTTGACTTTCGATGTCGCCATGCTTGGTGCCGCCGTGCTCGAAGCCGGTGTCGATGCCACCGAAGCCGCGGTCGCCGCCACTTGCCACACCGGTGAACTCGTGAACGTCCATCGCGTCCAGGTTCACGGCGTCGAGCGGGACGAAGACCTTGCCGGGCTGCGAGGGATCGCCGGGTCCCCACCGCTGTTCAATGAAGAGGGGATTGTTGCCGGTGCCGTCCGGCCAGTCCGGGCTGCCGAATGCCGGCGGCAAGCCATCCTGACCGGGTTTGAAGTAGTTCCAGTAAGGCAAGGTCCAGTCAGGCGGCCCACCGAGCGTCACGACGGTCGAGCGAATGAGCTTCTCAAACCCGATCAGATAGCCGCGGTGCCATGGCAGAAAATACCAGCTGCCGTGCTGACATTGCTGCCAGAACTCGTCGAAGTCGGCCTGGGCAGGAACTTGCTCGGCAGGCGCCTTGTAGCCGTAGAACTCCCACAGGCCCTGATGATAGCCGTGCATGCCGGCCCAGAAGCGCCAGCTGGTTCGATCGTTGAGCGGCTTCGGCCTCAATGCGCCAACCGCGCGCGCGTACCAGAGAATCGGATCCGCCCAGTCGCCGCCAAGCTCCCACACGTTCTGTCGAACCAGCATGCCGTTCTCCTTGTCGCTTGACTGCGGCGCCGGCCGGCCGAGAGAACGGGCAGGCGGCTCCGCCGGATTGATCTTCCTCTCATCCACCAGCTCGCCTTGAGAGCCGGCATCTTGGGTCACTCGGACTTCGACCGAGGACGCCCTGCAATCGCCGCGGCCAGGAAAATAGACGAAAAATCTATGGTTGTGTAGTAGCGAATTCTAACCGTTAGCGCGAGCGGTCCTTGATCGGCCAGGCTCGGCCGCCGGAAATGCCTGCAACGACAGGAGAATAGCGGCGCATGAACGTGCGAGCTCACGGCCGGCAGCAATCTGCGACAAAACGCCGTTGATCCCGGTCGGCCGCGCGCGCATCCTCAGAACGTCGTGATCGGCTTGCCGTCCGCCCCCACGAGACTCGACGGCGCCTCGCCGAACACCAGCCCCTCCGGCTGAAACTTGATCGTCTTGCCGCCCTCGACGAAGTCGGCAAAATTGCGCGGCGTGGCCGAGTGCACGCCGTTGGTCAGGAAGTCGTCGATCTCGTAGCAGGTGTCGGGCTTGCCGCCGGAGCCTTCGCCCAAGAATTTCTGGAAGGTCTGGCTCGTCACCTTCGCCTTCTTGCGCGCCGACCAGTTGGTGTAGCGGCGATAGAGCTTCGGCAGGATCACGGGGCCCTTGTCGGTCGCGAGCACGTCGGTCTCGTTCTTCCTGGGTTCGCGCAGGTCGAAGTCGAAGGCGGGAATCGTCTTGGCGAGATGCTTCCAGACCGGCAGCTTCTGCGCGCGTGCGGGCTTCGCGAGCGCGAGGAAGGCCTTGATCTCGTCGTCGTTCATCGAAGAGTAGAAGGTTGGATAGGCAAAGCCCTGCTCGACCAGCCAGTGATTGATGTCGATGGTCTTGCCGGCGACCGTCACCTCGATGTCGCCGACCAGCCGGCCATAGGTGTCGAACACCTCGTTCGGCGCATCGACATGGGTGAACACCCGGCAGGCGAGCGTGGGCTCGCCGGCGCTGCTGAGGAAGTCATGCAGCGCCTTGCTCGTCGTCGCGCCAAGAAACTGCCGGTAGGGGTGTGTGACCTCGTGATAGGCCTGCCGCTTGGCGTCGCTCAGGCCCTTCTTCTCGGCGGCCGAGAGCGGCGAGGGCTGATAATGCAGCTCCGGCGCGTCGATGCCCTGAAGGCGAATGGTGAGCTTGCCGTTCTTGATCGGCGCCGTCGCGGTCCGGCCCTTGACCTTGGCGCCCTCGAAGACGTGGGTCGGCTGGAAAGGCACCGAGTCGTTGTTGCGGAAGCGGATCGCGTCTGGGGCGACATTCACCACGACCTTGGTGGTGTCGGCGTCCGACCGGCCCTCCGGCCAGAACTGGCCGACATCGATGGTGCCTAAGACCTCTAGCAGTCCAACGGGCATCGGGCGCTCCTGTCAAACGAACGCGGCGACTGCTTCAAGCAGGCGACTCGCACGCGCACGGCGGAAGCGGATCATTTTCGTGCGACAGGTCCATGACAGGGCGCGGCCGCGAGACAATGCAACGCGGCCTTCGAGCGGAGAGGGCGGGGCATGATTGGTCCGTCGTGCAACGCATGCTGTGGCGACGACGGACCATCTTCGATTGGTGCGGAAGCCTCCGCGCTGCTGCTCCCGCTCGGAATCAGGGGCGGTACGGACAGACCATCGTCAGGTGGAGCAGCGTCGGCGCCTGGTCCTCACCGTTGTCGTACTCCCACTCCAGCCGGATCTCGTGCCGGTCGGCATAGGCGTCGCTCGCCGCGTGAGTGATGATATTGGTCTTCATCGGGATCGGCGGCTCGGAATTGAAGCACTTCCGCACGCAGGCATCGAGCAGCGCGCATCGCGTCAGCGGGATCACGCCGGGCTCGTCCTTGGACAGCGGGACCGTATTCAACTGCGTGGTGAGGTCGACGCGAGCTCGTCCCTTCTCCTTGTGCCAGTACGCCGCGCTCCCGTCCGGCCATTTGTCCGCCGGCGTCAGGATCAGATGGTACTGGCCGTACTCCAGGGTCGGCACGTGGATGTCCGGCGACGCCTTGAGGATGTCCACGCTCCTCTGCATGTTTTCCAGAGGGAAATAATTGTCGTTCATCAAATCTTTGAATGAAGCCCCGGTGTAAGTTCTCGACCCCATCGTCTTTTCCCTCAATATGTCCTTGGCTTTGTGAAAATACATACAGCTCCGCGACGCCGGTTAGTTTTGCCACCCCGGCTTCGCCGAATATATGCCCCATCTTTGCTGGGATTGCATAGGCTACCACTCAGGACTGTGTTTCGTCCAGATCGCCAACCGCACCGTGCTCCGCTAACGGCGATGGGCAAGTCCGATTGCTAAGCGGTTCTTGATAGGTATTCTTACCACGAGTTGCTCGCGGGCGCTGGACGACAGCGACGCCGCGATCCTTGAAGGCGCAGGAATGCATTGCTTCGCGTGCCAGTCGGCGATTGATTCGGACGATAGCTGGTGCTCCAAGTGTGGGGCGGCGGTACGTCGGCGTGCTGATCCCGACAGCGAGCGGCGGTTTGTGACAATTCTCCGAGCCGACGTCATCGACTCCACGGGGCTTGTTGCCGAATTGGAGCCGGAGGAGGCCGTCTCACGCCTGGAGCCAGCGCTGGCGGCCATGAGGGGCGCGGTACGCCAGTTTGGCGGCATCGTCAGCAAGGAGTTGGGGGACGGCTTGGCCGCTGTCTTTGGTGCCCCGATCGCCGACGACAACCATGCTCCGCTGGCCTGCCATGCGGCCATCGAGCTTGTCCGGCGGGTCGGCAGTCTTGGCGATCCCGGACTTCAGGTTCGGGTCGGCCTCCATTCGGGGCACGTCGTCGCCTATATGGTCGCCAGCGAGTTTTCCAAGGTCTACGAGATCGGAGGAGCCGCTCAGCATCTTGCCGCGAGGCTGGAGGCCGCGGCCGAAGCCAATCAGATCTACGTGTCGGAAGCCTGCCAGAAACTCGCGGATGGACATGTCCGATTCGAAGCCTTGGGCCGCAAGGTGCTGCGCGGTTTCAACGAGCCGCTGCCGGTCTACCGTGTCGTCGGAGCGAGCGACCTTTCAAGCTGGCGGGTGCGACGAGCGCGGAGCGTTTCGCGGTTTGTCGATCGCACGACTGAGCGGGCCCTGTTGGGACGTGCCGCTGAGAGGTCCAGTGCAAGCCGGCAGACGGTCCTGCTGATCGGCGATGCAGGCATCGGAAAATCGCGGCTCGCGCATGAGTTCGCCCAGGAGCTCAAGGCCGATGGCTGGCGGCTGATTGACGCCGAGTGTAGTCCGAACCTTCAGGGCGTGCCGTTCAGCGCGCTCAAGCGCACCATACTTTCGATCATCGAAGTTGCCGCCAGAGATTCGGATAGTCTGGTCGACATCCGAAAGGAGTTGCCGGCAATCCATCAGCTCGCGATCGATTCCATATTGGATATTCCGGTCGCGGATCATCGCTGGAGTGAGCTGGAGCCTTACGCGCGCGCGCGTGCCATTTCCGATGCAAGTTGCGCCATCGTGCAAAGCCTGGCCTTTCAACAGCGTACGGTTCTTCTCATCGAGGACCTGCACTGGATCGACCGAGCCAGCGATGCGGTTGTTGCTGCAATTGCGTCGTTACAGAGTCCCAACCTGATAGTTTTTCTCACGAGCAGGCCGAACGGCATGCCCGAGTGGATCGCACGCTGCCATGCGGAAGTGATTGCAATGCGCCCTCTGGATGACGATTCGGGATTGGCCATGTTGGCCGATATGCTCGGACCGTCGGCGATGAACACCGATTTGAAGAACCGGATCATTTCTCATACTGCCAACGTTCCTCTATTTCTCGAGGAAGTCTGCCGTGGACTGAAAGATAGTGGCACGCTTCGCGGTCAGTGGGGTGACCTTGCGCTCGTTCGACCTATTGACGAGCTCGGCATCCCTACCAGCATTCAGGGGGTGATTGCGGCGCGGCTCGATCGTGTCTCGAGGCAGGAGCGCTCGGTTCTCCAAATAGCGGCGGCGCTGGGGCCGCGCTCAAGCGTGATGATGCTGCGGAACGTCGCCGCGCTGCCCGAAGACATTCTCCAGGATTGCCTCGGAGCGCTCGACCGAGCCGAGATCCTCGTCAGGATCGATAGTGAACTTGAGGACTCGATCGAGTTCCAGCACGAGATGGTCCGCCAAGTGACCTACGAGTCGATGGTCGAAAAGGTGCGCGAAAATATACATGGGCGAATACTTGCGGCCTTCGAAAGCGACGAGACATGGAGCGACGGTCCTGACACGCTTTGCTACCACGCAATGCGCGCGAAGGATTGGCTGAAAGCGTTCGGGTACGGGAGAGGTGCCGCGCAGAAATGTCTTGTGCGCTCGGCGTATGCCGATGCGGTCGACTATTTCGGGATCGCGATGAGTTCGCTCGACAAGATGCCGATGACTCTCTCGCGGGAGGCAGATGCAATTGACCTCCGGATGGAGGCGCGAATGGCATTCATCTGGTCCGGTCAGGTTGCCGAGTGGATCGATCTCGGAAAGGAGGCCGAACGCCGGGCTAGTGGAATTGACGACATCGGAAGAAAGGTCGCCGCCATGACCGTCATGGCGGGTGGACAGAATTTCTACGGAACGCCAACTGAAGCGGTTGCGCTCGGCCAGGAGGTCGTTGGCCTCGCCGAGAAGTCAGGCAACCCGGGTTGGCGCAACCTTGCACAATACAATCTGGGACAGGCCTATTTTCTCGCCGGTCGATATCGCGAAGCGGAGCAGACGTTGGCGCAAGGCCGCGCTAATCTCATGGGGCCGGACGCAAGCGCGCCCTTCGGAACTCCCCCAAAATACACGCTCCTCCTCTGCTGCATGATGAAGAGCTTCACGCACACCGTCATGGGCGAACTCGACACCGCCGGCCAGCTCCAGCAACAAGCCGCCGCGATCGCGGAGGAGACGGGCCGTCCCTACGACCGCGTCGCCGCCGCCTATAGCGGCGGCTGGCTGATGCTCGGCCGCAACGAGCCGGCCGCGGCCGCTGCCATTCTCGAAGACGGGTTCGTGCTGGCGCAGAAGCACGGCATCCGGCTGTTCGTGCCGGTGCTCGCCTGTCATCTCGGCATCGCCTATCTGGAGCAGGGGCTGTTCGACCGGGCGCGCGGCATGCTGGCCGAGGCGCGCGAGGAGGCGAAGGCGGTCGGCTATACCTCGGCGGTGCTGCGCAGCTCGATCTATCTTGCGCTCGCAACCTTCCGCCTCGGCGACGTCCAGGCCGCGCAGAACATGCTGCGCGAGGCGCGCAACACCGCTCGCCAGCAGGGGTTTTCCGGCCTCGAGGCCGAGGCCCTGCTCGGCGAGGCCGTGGTGACGCCGCCGACGGATGCGGCGAACAAGGCCGCGATCATCGTCGCCTTGCGCGCGGCCATCGCGATCGCCTCCGAGAGCGGCGCGCTGCCGCTCCAGCACAAGGCCGAGGCGATGCTGACCGAGATGCTTGCCCGGGGCGGCGAGCTGACCTGACCCTGCTCCCTCCCTGGCGTGCGATCGTACCGCCGGGCTGATTTTTTGCCCGACGGGCCGTTTGAGTTTCGCAGGCAAAGCAAGGACTTAAGAGACCGTCTCTACTGTGCATGGGGTTGTTTTCGACATTTTACAGGGAGGACCACCACCTCCAGCCGGCGCCGTTCAAGGTCTCATGACTTGCCGGACGCGGTCTGTGCGCCCCGATGACGAAGCCCCTTGCACGGACGCCAAGGTCGGCTACCGTCGGCACTAGCCGCAGGGCCAGGTGACTTTTGATTTACATTTTTTAGCATCCGATCTTTCGGCGCCGCGACGGCGCGACGCCCACCGGACGAGGCGGGGCCATGAGCACACGGGACCAGTCAGCTTTGTTGGCGCCGGTCGAGCGCGATTTGCGGCTCGATCTCTTCCGCGGCGTCGGGTTGTGGATGATCTTCCTCGATCACATCCCGCACGACGTCGTGGCCTGGCTGACCTTGCGCAACTACGGCTTCAGTGACGCCGCCGAGTTCTTCGTCTTCATCTCCGGCTATCTGGTCGGCTGGATCTACGGGCCGATCGTCGCCGGCGGCTGGTTTCTCGCCGCGCTGAAGCGGCTGTGGCGGCGCGCGGGCGAGATGTACGTTGCCCACATCATGCTGTTCCTGTTGTTCACGGCGCAGATCGCGCGCACGGTCAGGAGGTTCGACAACCCGATGTATGCAGACGAGTTCAACGTTCACAATTTTCTCGACCATCCGGACATCCTGATAGGTCAGGCGCTCTCGCTGCGCTACAAGCCGGTCAATCTCGACGTGCTGCCGCTCTACATCACGCTGGTGCTCGCCGCGCCCTTCATCGTGTGGGGCCTGGTGCGCCGGCCGAACCTGACGCTGGCTGCCTCCGTGGTGTTGTATGTGTTGGCGCGCCGGTTCGACTGGAACATCGCCTCCTATCCGCCGGGCACGACCTGGTACTTCAACCCGTTCTGCTGGCAGCTGATGTTCGTGTTCGCCGCCTGGTGTGGCGTCGGCCAGATCGACAAGATCGCAACATGGGTGTGGTCGAAGGCGGCGATGACGCTGGCGGCGGCCTGGCTCGCCTTCGCGCTCCTGATCGTGATGACCTGGCACATCCCTGCGCTCGAGGCGCTGATCCCGAAATGGATGATCAAGGCGATCTACCCGATCGACAAGACCGACCTCGACATGCTGCGCTTCACGCACTTTCTGGCGCTGGCGGTCTGGGTGATCTATTTTATCCCGCGCCACTGGAAGGCGTTGCATTCGAAATGGGTGCACCCGGTCATCCTCTGCGGCCAGCATTCGCTACCGATCTTTTGCCTCAGCGTGTTCCTGTCGTTCTCGGCGCATTGGATCCTGATGCAATTCACCAGGGGCGTCTGGGAGCAACTCGCCGTCTCGTTCGCCGGCTTCGTCATCATGTTCGGGGCGGCGTGGCTGCTCGACCGCGCCGAGCGGGTGCCGAGCCTCTTCGTCAAGGTGACGGATGTCGACGACGAGCGGGAGGCCGCCGCCGAAGGCGCGCCGGTAACGATCATCGGCGCGGCTCCGGCTCGCCGCTGAGAGCACATCGCGTCGCCGGGACGATTTTTCGGGAGAGATGCATGTCGAGATTTTTGTTGACGATTGCCGGCGCCCTCCTGCTCCTCGTCTGCAACGCGTCGGCGCAAGGGCCGTCGCCCGAGGCGATGGATGCTGCACGAAAACTCGTCGCCACGCTGAAGATCGCAGATCAGTATCGCGCGGCGCTCCCGCAGCTCCTGCTCAAGCTGAGACCCGTGGTCGCACAGGACCGGCCTGAGATCGAGCGCGATTATGACGCAATGACGGCGCCGGGCTCCGACATCTACGCGCCGTTCTTTGCCTCGATGATCGACCAGATCGCCGCGCTCTATGCCCAAAACTTCACCGTCGACGAGCTGCGCCAGATCGAAGCGTTCTATGCCCAGCCTGCTGGCCGGAAGTTTATGGAAAAGTCCGATGCGCTGGCGCAGGCGAGCGCGCAGATCGGCCAGGACGTCAACCAGAAGGCCGCAGATGAACTAAAGCTACGCCTCATCGAGGCGCTGCGCCAGAAAGCGCACAAGCCGTAGACCGTCATGCTCAGTGAATCGCGGCGTACATGATCCTCTCCTCCGTCGCCTCCAATGCGGAGAATTCCTCCACGACCTTGCCCTGGCGCGAGACCAGGATGCGGTCGGAGAGCGCCATGATCTCGGGCAGGTAGGATGAGATGACCACGACCGCCTTGCCCTCGTCGGCGAGCTGGTTGATCAACTCGTGGATCTCGACGATGGCGCCGACGTCGACGCCGCGCGTGGGTTCGTCGAAGATGATCAGATCGGGCTCCTGAACCAGCGATTTGGCGATCACGACCTTCTGCTGATTGCCGCCGGAAAGCTCGACCACCTTGCCGTCGTTGCCGATCGCGCGAACCTTGAGCCGTTCGATCCAGGTCCTGCCGATCGCCTCGTTCTCTCGCCGCGACAGCATCATGCGGCCCTTGGGAAATTTCGACAGAAGGCCGAGATAGATGTTGCGTGCGATCGAGGACGTCTCGAAGAAGCCTTCGACCTTGCGGTCTTCAGTCACATAGGCGATGCCGGCCTGCACCGCCGGCGCCGGCACCCGGTAGCGCACCGGCTTGTCGTGCAGCAGGATCTCGCCGCCATGGAAGAAGTCGCGCTTCAGCACGCCGGAGACGATCTTGAACGTTTCGGTGCGGCCGGCCCCGACGAGGCCGAACACGCCGGTGATCTGTCCCGCGAACACCGACAGCGAATTGTTCTTCACCATCGGTGCCATCTTCAGGTTCTGCACGGTGAGCACGCGCGCGCCGGGCGGCCGCACGCTGCTCTTTCGCGCACCGTAGAGCGTGTTGGAGAGGTCGCGCCCGACCATGGCCTGCACGATCGCCGCGCGGTCGAAGTTGGTGGCATCGTCGGTGACGACGTGCTTGCCGTCGCGCAGAACCGTGATGCGGTCGGCGAGCAACAAGGCTTCTTCCAGGGCGTGCGAGATGAAGACGATCGAGACCCCGCGCTTCTTGAGATCGCGGACGAGGTCAAAGAAGTATTTCTTCTCTTCCGGCGTCAGCGACGCCGTCGGCTCGTCGAAGATGATGACTTTGGCGCGGTGCAAAACCGCGCGCGCGATCTCCACCATCTGCTTCTTGGCGGCGCCGAGGCCGCCGACGGTGGCGGTCGGCGTGACGTCGAAATTGAGCGATTGCAGGAACTGCTGCGCAGCGATGTAGATGCCGCGCAGGCGGTTATAGAATTTCTCCTGCCCGAGAAACAGATTCTGCGCGACCGTCATGGTCGGTACCAGGCTGTTTTCCTGGAACACCATGGCGATGCCGAGATTGCGCGCCTCCAGCGGTGTCCGTGGTGCGACGTCGGCGCCGTCGACCGTCATGGTCCCTGACGTCAGCGTCACCACGCCGGCCATCACCTTGGTCAGTGTCGATTTGCCGGCGCCGTTCTCGCCGACCAGCGCGTGGATCTCGCCGCGGCGGAGGTCGAAGTCGACCCCGTCGATGGCGGGCACGCCGGCGTAAAGTTTTGTGGCCTTGCGCAGCGAGAGTGCGATGTCGCTCATGAGCGGAACTCCTCGGCAAGACCGGACAGCGGCAGTCGCAGCACGCGGCCCGGTCCCTTGGCGATCAGGACGAGATCGCCGCCCATCTCGATCGCCGCAACGATACCGTGATTGGCGCCGTCGACCCGGCTGTGCAGCGAATAGAGCGGCTGGCCATCTGCATCGAGTCGGATGACGAGGCCATAGGAGCGCGGCGGCGCCCACGGCTTGATCACGCCCATGGTCTTGATGTGTGCACCCTGCATCGGCTCCTTGAACGAGAAGCCCGAGCGCAGGCGCGGCGCAACCCAATACGCCGGATCGATCTCGGCCATCATTCGCTTACGGTAGGCTGGTTCGCGCAGCACGAACTCGATCAGCTGGGTGCGCGCGGTGAAGGCGGTGAGCCAGTAGCCGCCGCCCGCCGCCTTCGACAGCCGCGACGGATAGACGGGCAAGTGAGCAAGGACGGTTCGCGGCGATGTGCCCGGTGCCACAAGGACGAGGCGGTGGCGCCAACTCTCGCTGACCAGCACGCCATTGCCATACGCGCAGGCGCCGAAGGCGTGGCCCAGCCCTTGCGCGAGGGGCGTCACGCTCCTGCTGCCGGGATCGAGCCTGAACACCCGGCCGCTCCGATTGAGCTCCATCAAATCGCGTGCCCAGTCATCGACGCCGCATGTCGCCGAGCCGTCCGTCGCGATCAGCGTGTTGTCGCTCGCGAGCGTCAGTGCGTTGACGGCATTGAACGCGCTATCTGCAAACGTCACGCTTGGCTGCTCGGCCGAGGGGCTTGCGTAGAGCCGCACCTCGCGTCCCCCGAGCGCAACCGCAAGGCCGCCGCCGGGGAGGGCACACAATGCCGAGATCGGCCGCTCGAAGTTGCGGACCTCCGATGCCGTGCCGTCATTCAGAGACATCAGCCGCTGGCCCGCCGCGATGAAGAGGTTGCTTCCGTCGGTGGCGAGATCCTCCGGCGCCTCGCATGTCAGCAAGGTTTCGGCGGATTCCAGCTTCTGGTTGGGCTTCAATGCGCCGTCGAAGGACGGTACGGTGATGGTGGCGTCGCCGCGCCCGAGAAAGCGGTTGGCGAACTCCCTGACGGCCGCGATCACGATTGCTTCCCCCATCGCTTGTCGTACTGGACGAAGTTCGGATCGGCATTGTCGAGCTTGTAGCGGCCGATCCGGTTGTTGAGGATGCCGCCGAGATAGAGATAGCCGCGATGCTCGCGCATCGAGGTGATCATCGGATGGTTTTCGCCGCGCAGGTCCCAGAACGATTCGACGATCTTGCCCTGCTCGTTGAACTTGACCACGCAGCCGGTGTTGATGTTGGGGAACAGCCATTCGTCCACCGGCACGCGCTTGCCCATGCGGCGGCGGAAGCCGGGCATCTTCCAGGCGAGGTCGAGCGAGGGGCTGCGCATGCCGACCAGCGCCAGCCAGTAATTGCCGTCGGAGGCGAGGTTGATGTTATCGGGGTAGCCCGGCAGATTGTCCATGACGACCTCGACCTTGCCCTTCTTTGACCCTGCGAACCAATAGCGCTTGATCGAGCAGCCGAAGGTTTCGGCGAACAGGATCGACTGGCCGTCGCTGGCGACGCAGATGCCGTTGGGGAATTTGAGGCCGCGCAGCTCCGTGCGCGTCACGCCGGTCTTGGTGTCATAAGAGATGATGCGGCCGTTGCCGCGCGCTTCGAGACCGTCGATCGGCCATTCGTCCATCTCGTAGCGCACGGTGGCTTCCGAGAAGAAGATCAGGCCGTCGTCGGTGATGTCGAGATCGTCGGCGAGCCGCAGGCGGCTGTCGTCATTGACCGAACGCATGCTGCGATTGGTCTCGTCGGTCGCCTTTTCCACCGTGCCGTCAGGCTTGATGCGATAGAGCCCCATGCCGCCGATGCAGACGTAGAGATTGTCCTCGCGGTCGAAGGCCATGCCGAGTGGTTGGCCGCCGATATGGGCGAACACCTCCATCTTCTGATAGTCGGGCGCGAGGAAGCGCATGATGTCGCCGTGGCGCGAACCCGCATAGAGATTGTCGTGGCGGTCGAGGATGACGTCCTCCGGCGCCTCGATGCGGCCGAGGCCGATCGACTCGACATTGCGCAGCTTGTCGTTCTGCTCGAACGGGCCGCCTTGCCCGATCTCGGTCGGCGGCGGTGGCGGCAGCGCGTGATAGGTGGGGGCCACGTAGACCTTGCTGATGATGCGGGTTCGGTTCTTCTGCCAGCGGATGTCGACCATGGCAGCAACGAGCAGGATGCCGGCAAGCGCCATCCGGTTGACGCCACCGCGCGCGTTCATGGTGGTCAGACCATTGGTGATCAGGAGCACGATCAGCACCCCGACCGCCGATTTGGCGACCGAGCCCTTGCCGCCGCCGAGCGTGATGCCGCCGAGCACTGTCGCGGTCAGCACGATCACCTCCAGGCCAACGCCGATGTCGCCGCCGACGGTGCCAAGCCGGGACGCGAAGAACAGCGCGCCAATGCTGGTCAGCACGCCGCTTGCGACGTAGCAAAGCGCGATGGTGCGGCGGACGGGAATGCCGGAATTGTAAGCTGAACGACGCGAGCCGCCGATCGCGGTGATGTGCCAGCCCGGGCGCAGCCGGGTCATGAAGATATGGCCGAAGATGGCGATGACGATATAGACGAGCGCCACGGTCGGAATGCCGAAGATGCTGCCGCTGCCGATGAAATCCCAGGACGGAATGTCGGGGAAGGCCGACGCGATCGCGTTGGAGTAACGCTGGATCAGGAGATCGTAGGCCGAGCGGTAGATGATCAGGGTGATCAGCGTGGTGATGAAGGCCCGCAGTCGCAAATATCCGATCAGGATGCCGTTGACGGCGCCGAGCAGCGCACCGGAAAGCAGGGTGGCCGCCACCACCGCCGGGACCGGCCAGCCCAGGACGTCGAGAAGATAGAGGGCACAGAAATCGGTCAGCGCGAAGATCGAACCGACGGAGAGGTCGATGCCGCCGACGATGACCACCAGCGCCAGCCCGAGCGCAATGAAGCCGATCTCTCCAGCCTGGCGCGCGGTGTCGGCAAGGCTCGCCGGCGACAGGAAATTGTCGATGGACCGGCTGAGCGCGAGGCCGACGATCAGGAGGAGGATGACCGGGATAGCTGTCTCGGTCCATCGCTTGGACAGGATTTCACCGAGGAGATGATCGGGCCAGTAGCGGTAACGCAGGCTTGTCAGAGTGTCGCGCATCGGCATTCCGGGACCTTGCAAGTTTCGAGACTACGTCCCGGACGTGAGATCGTCCGGGACGCCAGGGTCTTGCGTCGCGACAATTATTTCTTGAGGTCGCTGAGATTCCAGCAGGCCATCTGGCTATCGGCGTTCTCCTTGGTGATCGGAATCAGCGTCGTGTATTCCGAGCCCTTGACGGAGCCGGGCTTGACGCCCGACGACAGCAGCCACTTGATGGTGCCGGCCATCTGCGCGGCCTGGGTCGGCACGTCGTAGCTCATGTTGAGATCGAACGCGCCCGACTTCACCAGTTCGCACGCGCCCTTGCGCTCGCCGCCGCCCGAAGTTGCCACGAACACCTTGCCGGTGAGGCCGGCCTCCTTGACGGCCGCTGCCGTGCCGATGTCCATGCCATCCCAGAAGCCGACGATGCCGCAGAGATCGGGATTCTGCTTCAGCACCGTTTGGGTGATCGCCTTGGCCTTGGCGGCGTCCCAATCGGCGGCCTGGCTCGACACCACCTTGATTTCAGGATGCTTGGCGAGCACGTTCTCGACGCCCTTCAGCGTATAGGCGCTCGCGGCGGCCGACAGCGCACCCTGGATGATCGCGATCTTGTTGGACTTGCCCTCGCAGGCCTTGACCACGCCTTCGGTTTGGCGTTCGCCGATCTCGACCCAATTGGCGCCGACGAAGGCCGAGCTGCGATAGGCAGAGCCCATGTTGATCTGGATGACGTAGATGCCTTCGTTCTCGGCGCGCTGCAGCAGCTTGGCGTAGGTCTGCACGTCCGGATTATGAACCACCATCACCGCCGGCTTCTCCGAGATCAGCGAGGTGACCGCCTGGGCGCCGGCGTTGGTATTCCAGTTGGCGTCGCGGATCACGAACTTGACGCCGAACGGCTCGAGCTCCTTCTTCAGTCCGGCATACCAGCCCTCCGTGAGGTCGAAGTTCATGGCGACCGGCACATAGGCCACGGTCTTGCCGGCCAGCGCCTCCTTGAACGGCTTCTGGAACGGCTCATCCAGACCCTGCTGGGCGAGGGCCGGCGCGGTCATTGCCGCAAGACCCAGTGCGGCAACAATTGCCTTTGTCGGGTTGCCGAAATGCTTCATTGCTTCCTCCTTGGTTGTGGTTGTCGTTATTGTTGGATCGCTCAGATGTCGCCCTGTTGTGCCGTTTCCTCGTTGCGCGGATTCAGGAAGGAATCCGTGATGACGGCGAGCAGCAGCACCACGCCCTTGATGAGATTCTGCCCGGCGTAGGAGATGTCCATGATGGTCATACCGTTGAGCATCGTTCCGATAACGAGCGTGCCGATGACGACGTTGAGCACGCCGCCACGGCCGCCTGATAGCCCGATGCCGCCAAGCACGACGACCAGGATGACGTCATAGATGAGCGTCGAGTTGAAGATGCGGGTCGGCATCGAGTTGACGGATGCCGCCATCACGAGGCCGGCAAAGCAGCCGATCAGGGCGGTGATCACATATTGCAGGACGATGATCGGGCGAGAGGGAATGCCGGTGACACGCGCGGCATAGGGGTTGTCACCGATCGCATAGATATAGGCGCCCCAGCGCGTCTGGCGCAGCAGGAACGCGACCACGATGCAGGCAATTGCGAACATCCAGATCGACGTCGGAATGCCGAGAATGGTGCCTTGTCCGAGCCGCTCGAAGCCGTCCATGCCCGGGCTCCATTGCACGACGTCGAGCTGGAACAGCGCGGTCTGCCCGAGCCCGGCCAGCAACAGGCCCGTTGCCAGCGTCGCAAACAGCGAAGGGACTTCGGCATAGGCGATCAGCCAGCCGTTGACGAGGCCAAAGGCAATCGTGAGCAGGACGGCGGTCAGCAGCGAGGCCGGTAGCGAATGACCGTTCTGCACCATCTGGAGCACCAGTCCCGGCGGCACCGCAAGGGCCGCGATCAGCGAGATGTCGATGCCGCGTCCGATCACGACGATTGCCATGGCAAGGCCGAGGATGCCGAGCACTGCCACGTTCTGGAGCAGCGTCAGCATGTTGTCCGGCGTCAGAAAGCCGCGCAGGAAGATCGAAAACACAAGGAACAGCAGCGCGAAGACTGCGAAGACGATCTCTTGCTGATTGAAACGAAAGCGCTTCATCCCCGTCTTGCCTTTCTTCGACCCGGCTGTTGCGCGACCGTCAGGACGATCGGTTCTCGATGCGATAGGTTTGTGGAAGCGTTGCAAGGCTTTCGACGAGCATCTTTGTTCGATCCAGATCACCGGAATGGACCGAGATGCTGACGACTGTGTTGAGCTTCTCGTCTTTCCCGACGACGATATCCGCCGCGGTGTCGGGGCCGAAGATGCGATCGATCTCGGTCCTGACCTTTTCCCGGACGGCGAGATCGCGAAGCGTGGGCTTGAAGATCTTCCCGACGGCGGTAACCGGAAGAGCTTCAAGCAGGACGACGCGCTTCGGCCTCGCAGGAGGCTCATTGACGTTGTGTTCGAGATGCTCGCGCAATTGCGCCAGATCGATTGTCTGTCCGGGGGAGGGCACCGCGAAGAGAACTGGAACCTCTCCCGCGTAGGCGTCGGGCATGCCGACGGCCGAGCTCATCTGGACACCGGGGAAGGCGTTCGCGACGTCCTCGATTGCGGCAGGGTCGATGTTGTGACCGCTTCGTACGATGAGGTCCTTCTCGCGCCCCGTCAGCACGAGGCGTTGATCCGGGGTGAGATAGCCGACGTCGCCGGTGACGATCCAGTGGTCGTCGGTGAGAACGCCCTTGTCGTGCTGGGGATCGACGTATCCGGGAAACACCTGCGGTCCCCTCACGAGGACAAGACCGCTGGTGAGAGGCGGACACTCTGTCTTCAGTTCGGCATCGGCCAGAGCGACGATTTTGGTCTTTGCGAACGGCGCCCTGAAGCCGACGCTGCCTTGCACAGGAGTGCCACGGCCGGGATTGAATGCGATCGCTGCCGCGGTTTCTGTCATCCCGTAGGTCTCGAACAAGGTAATCCCGGTCCGCGCCTGAAACCTGTCGCTGACAGCCTTGGGAGCCACGGCCCCGCCGGTGAGCGCCATGCGAACGGTGCTGACATCGGAGGACCCGATCGGCACCTCGGCAAGAGCGGCAATCGAAGTCGGCACTCCGCTCACGATGGTCGCGCGAAACCGCTCCACCGTGTGCCAGTAGTCGCGAATCGCATCGGGACTTCTGAGGCTGTACGGCGAGGGAATGATCACATGACCGCCGGCAGCGAGAATCGACAGGCCGAGCGTCATGGTGCCGCCGACGTGAAACAGCGGAAAACCGTTCACGGCGGCGTCCAGCTCATCCAGTCCGTGGACCTGCGCAAAGCTCCAGGCCGCATGGATCTGGTTGCCATGTGTCAGCCGAACCAGCTTAGGTCGTCCGGTGGTCCCGCCGGTGTGGAAGAGGGCGCAGATCGCATTGCGATCGGTCGAAGGTGCGAAGTCCAGTGTGCCGAGCGCGCTCGCGGCCGTCTCATTGAAGTTTAGAGATCCTCCAGGCAGCGGACCGTTCGCGCCCATCACAAAAATGGTCTTCAGCGACGGGACGCGTTTCGCGACGTTGGCCGCCTTGGCCCAGATCGCGCGATCGGCCGCTTCGGCCGGGATCACCAGCACAGTCGCGTTCTGCGCCTCGAGCAGGTCGGCGATTGCGTCTTCGTTCAGGAGATAGTTGATCGAGCTGGCGACGCCCGCGACCTGGGCGCCGAGCAATGCGGGAAACAGTGGCGGCAGGATCGGACAGAGGAACGCGGCGGTCCCGCCACTCTCGCCGATCCCGTGCGACCGGAACAGATTGGCCGCGCGGATGATCTCCGCAAGCAATTGCCGGTGCGTCAGCGTCGCGTCGCCCGGCTCGCGCGAGCCTTTGGTCAGCACCGTCAGTGCAGGCCGATCGGGATGCAGGTGCGCCGTGGCTTCGAAGAGATCGAGCAGATTGCGGGCAGGGATGAGCGAATCGTAAGGCCGCTGCTCCAACGCCTCGATATCGGCGATGGTTTTGACCGGTTGCGTGAACCGGGTTGTGACTTGCGATGACAAGGCGCTGCTCACGGGCATCGCCATTCGGGCGGCACGGCAAGCTGTGCAGCAGTTGACTGGACCTGACGCAAGCGAACGTTTCCCGCCTATTTTGTGGACTGCTTTTTGTTCTTCATAGGCCACATGCCGGAGCGCGGCTTGCTCCGGAGCGCAAAGCTTTTGCTTCTCCGCGCAAACGGTCTTGCGTGTAGGCGGCGGCCCTCTAGAATCTCGATGCGTGGCCAGCTTGTGCGATGCACAAACGACGTTCATCATGGCGGCGCAACGGATGGGCGGACGATGAACCTGGTGTTTTCGACAGACGATCTGGAGCCGTCCAAACGCTACGCCGCGTGGCAAGGCGCGATCTGCGACGTCTACGTCCATGTCGACGTGAATGCCGAGGAGCGGTCCGACTATCACGGCTTCATCCGCGAGGCACGGTTCGGCGCGGTGACGATGACCGACGTCCTGCTGTCGGAGCAGCGCATCTCGCGCCGCGAGCGGCATATCGCGAAGCTCGACAAGGATTGCTACTATGTCGAATTCGTCCAGCAGGGCCGGGTCAACGTGCTCCAGGCCGGCCAGACCCTGCTGTCGAATCCCGGCGTGAGCGCGATCTTCTCGGCCTCCGAAGCCTATGATCTCGAATGCGTCGGCAAGGTGCGATCGCTCTATCTCGAGATTCCGCGCGCGGAATTCTCGGCGCGCTTCAGCGAGGGGCGGCTGCCGGTCGTCACTACGATGGCCACGAGCCGCGGCCTTGGCCGGATTGCCGCCGAGTTCTGTGCGACGCTCGCCGCGGAAGGCGCGCCGCTGGACGAGACCGCGAGAACGCGACTGGGCGGTGAGCTGATGGACGTGCTGGCGCTCGCGCTCGACATGGGCGAGCGCGACGAATTCTCCGAGGATGCGAGCGCTGCGCAGGCCCGCCTGCGCTCGGTCAAGGCCTGGATCGAGGCGCACCTCACTGATGCGGATCTGTCGCTGGAGAAGATTGCGAAGAGCAATGGCGTCTCGCTCAGGCATCTGCATTATCTCTTTCGGCTGACCGATGTCTCGGTGTCCGAATGGATTTTGGATCGCCGGCTGCAGCGCTGCTACGACGTGCTGACGCGGCCGGAACTGCGGTCGCTGTCGATTACCGAAGTTGCCTATCAGCTGGGCTTCAGCAGCTCGTCCTATTTCAGCACGGCGTTCCGCAGGAAGTTCGGCCACAGCCCATCGGATTTGCGGCGCCGCTAGAGGACCTGCACCGCGCGAGGCGATGCAGGTCGGTCGTCAGCGTTACTTCACCAGCGGGCAGCCGCCGTCCTTCAGCGGCCGGAACGCCTGGTCGGCCGGCACTTCGGCGAGCAGCTTGTAATAGTCCCACGGGCCCTTGGATTCCTCGGGCTTCTTCACCTGGAACAGGAACATGCTGTGCACCATGCGGCCGTCCTCGCGCAGGATGCCGTTGTCGGTGAAGGCATCCTTCACCGGCAGCTCGCGCATCTTGGCCATCACGGTCTTGGTGTCCTTGGTGCCGGCGGCCTGCACGGCCTTGAGGTAGTGCAGCGTGGCGCTGTAGGTCGCGGCCTGGTTCATCGTCGGCATGCGCTTGATGCGCTCCTGGAAACGCTTGCCGAAGGCGCGGGTCTTGTCATTGAGGTCCCAGTAATAGGCCTCGGTGATGATCAGGCCCTGCGCGAGCTTGAGCCCCAGGCTGTGCACGTCGGAGATGAACATCACGATCGCAGCCAGGTTCTGGCCGCCGGCGACGATGCCGAACTCGCCGGCCTGCTTGATCGCGTTGATGGTGTCGCCGCCGCCGTTGGCGAGCCCGATGATCTTGGCCTTGGAGGCCTGGGCCTGAAGCAGGAAGGACGAGAAATCGGCCGTGTTGAGCGGATGCTTGACGCTGCCGAGCACCTTGCCGCCGGCTGCCTTCACCACATCGCCGGTGTCGCGCTCGATCGAATGACCGAACACGTAGTCCGCGGTGAGGAAGAACCAGCTGTCGCCGCCGTTCTTGACGATGGCGCTGCCGACGGTGTGGGCGTTGGAATAGGTGTCATAGGTCCAGTGCGCGGTGTAGGGCGAGCAGGATTTGCCGGTGATGTCGGAGCTTGCCGCATCGGTCACGATCATCACCTTCTCGTACTGCTTCGACAGCTCCATCACCGCGAGCGCGGTGGCGGAAGTGGGCAGGTCGATGATCATGTCGACGCCCTCGGTCTCCCACCACTTTCGCGCGATGGTGGAGGCGACGTCGGGCTTGTTGAGCACGTCGGCTGCGACCATCTCGATCGGCTTGCCGAACATCTGGCCGCCAAAATCCTCGATCGCCATCTTGGTGGCTTCGACATTCCCCTGGCCGCCGATGTCGGAATAGACCGAGGAGAAGTCGGAGAGCACGCCGATCTTGAGCGGGGTCTGCTGGGCGGAGGCGGGGACGATCAGGGCAGCCGACAGCAAGCCGGCCGCAGACACGAGTGCTGCGATAGGTCTCATGGATACGTTTCCTCTTGTACGGGACTATTCTGTCCCTTTGTCCGACAAAGTTAGAGCGAGGTTCCCAAGGAGTCAATTTGCTGCATCTGCGGCATGAATGACGCAGTTTGACGCGTCTTCGGGGCGATCCTATAGTTTGTCGGACAAACGCCATTGGGGGTTACCGTGCCGATTTCGCCGCTCTTCCGTCCGATCGATGTCGCGCCGGCCTATCAGAAAGTCGCCGACGCCATCGAGCGCGAGATCGTCAATGGGCGCATCAAGCCCGGCGATCCCATCGGCACCGAGCATGATCTGGTGCGCCAGTTCGGTGTCAACCGCTCGACCATTCGCGAAGGCATCCGCGTGCTTGAGGAGGGCGGCTTGATCAGCCGCGATTCCTCGCGCCGTCTGCACGCCTGCCTGCCGCGCTACACCAAGCTCGCAAGCCGCCTCAGCCGCGCACTGGTGCTGCACGAGGTCACGTTCCGCGAGCTCTACGAGGCCTCGATGACGCTGGAGGTGGCGAGCATCGAAGGCGCGGTGGAGCGCGCGACCGAAGAGAACCTCGCCGAGCTCACCGGCAATCTCGTGCGCAGCGAGGCCGTGGTCGGCGATCCCGCCACGCTTGCCGAATGCGATGCCGAATTCCACGTGCTGGTCGCCAAGGCCTCGCAGAACCGCGTGCTCCAGCTCGCACGCGAGCCGGCGGCGCAGCTGTTCTATCCGACCACAGAGATGATCGTGACCGGCGTTGCCGAAGGCGGCCCACGCCTCGTCGCCGCGCATCGCCATCTGATCGACGCAATCCGCCGCCGCGACCGCGAGGCGGGCGTGCTCTGGACGCGCCGGCACTTGCAGGACTGGCGGCGCGGTTTCGAGAAAATCGCCTCGCTCGATCGGTCGGTCGAGCACATGTACATGGAGCACGCCCAGGCGGCCCGGCGCAGATAGGCGCCTGATGAAGACGCAAGATTTCAGCCAAGAAATCCAACAAACAAAGACGTTACACGGAGGAACACATGACCGGCGACATCGCGGCTACCATCTCGAAAGCGCGCGAGCATTCCATCGGCGATCTCTTGCGCCGCTCGGCAGTCCGCGAGCCGAACAAGCTCGCAGTGAGCTGCGGCCATGTCAGCTGGACGTTTGCCGAGATGGACGCGATCTGCAACCGGCTCGGACGCGGCCTGCTCGGTCTCGGCGTCAGCAAGGGCGATCGCGTTGCCGTGCTCTCACGCAATTCGCACGCGTTTGCGGCGTTGCGCTTCGCGCTGGCGCGGATCGGTGCGGTGCTGGTGCCGATCAATTTCATGCTCAACCCGGATGAGATCAATTTCATCCTGAAAAGCTCCGGCGCGAAGCTGCTTGCGACCGGCCCCGATTTCGTCGAGCCGGCAAAGGCCGCAAGCGCCAGGGATTGCGAGGTCGAGAAGATGATCTGGCTGCCGGGCGAGGATCCGGCATCCGCGCCCGCGGGCCTCACCAATTTCGACGATCTCCTCAGCCCCGACGGGTCGTTCCTGGAGGCCTCCGTCGACAGCCGCGATCTCGCACAGATCGTCTACACCAGCGGCACGGAATCGCTGCCCAAGGGCGCGATGCTGACCCATGAAGCCGTGATGTGGCAGTACGTGAGCTGCATCATCGACGGCGGCATGAGCGCGGACGACAAGTTCCTGCACGCGCTGCCGCTCTATCACTGCGCCCAGCTCGACGTCTTCCTGGGGCCGCAGATCTATCTCGGTGCCTCCGGCGTGATCACGGGCAAACCGACCGCCGACAATATCCTGGCGCTGATCCAGGCGCACAAGATCACGTCCTTCTTCGCGCCGCCGACGATCTGGATCGCGATGCTGCGCTCGCCGAACTTCGACAAGACCGATCTGTCGACGCTTCAGAAGGGCTATTATGGCGCCTCGATCATGCCGGTGGAGGTGCTGCTCGAACTTCAGCGCCGCCTGCCCAATGTCAAATTCTGGAATTTCTACGGCCAGACCGAGATCGCGCCACTCGCGACCGTGCTGCGGCCCGAGGACCAGCTGCGCAAGGCCGGTTCGGCCGGCAAGCCCGTGCTCAACGTCGAGACGCGCGTGGTCAACACGGCGATGGAAGACGTGAAAGTCGCCGAGGTCGGGGAGATCGTGCACCGCTCGCCGCATCTTCTCTCCGGCTATTATAATGACCCCGTGAAGACCGCGGCGGCCTTCACCGGCGGCTGGTTTCACTCCGGCGATCTCGCCACCGTCGATGCCGAGGGCCACATCACTGTGGTCGACCGCGTCAAGGACATGATCAAGACCGGTGGCGAGAATGTCGCGAGTCGCGAGGTCGAGGAGATGGTCTACCGCATCCCTGCGGTCTCCGAGGTTGCCGTGGTTGGCCTGCCCGATCCGCGCTGGATCGAGGCGGTGACCGCGATCGTCGTGGTCAAGACCGGCGAGACGCTGGAGGAGGACGCCGTCATCAAGCACTGCGCCGGCCAGATGGCGCATTTCAAGGTGCCCAAGCGCGTCATCTTCGTCGACAGCCTGCCGAAGAACCCGAGCGGCAAGCTGCTCAAGCGCGAATTGCGCCAACGCTTCGTCGGCGGCGAGACGCTCGACAAGGCGATCCAGAAGAATTTTGGGGCGTAAGCACGGAGCGGTCGCCATGAAGGTCTGGCAGGTCGAGCGCGACTGGTCGATCGAGGGGCTGGAGCTGGTCGATCTGCCCGAGCCCACGCCTGGCCCCGGCCAGGTCGCGGTGCGGATGAAGGCGGCATCGCTCAACTATCGTGATCTGCTCACGGTGCAGGGCAAGGGCGGCGTCTCACGATTGCCGCTGATCCCGTTCTCGGATGGTGCCGGCGAAGTCATCGCGGTCGGCGACGGCGTTGCCCGCGTCGCGGTTGGCGATCGCGTCTGTCCGATGTTCTTCCAGTCCTGGATCGACGGAAAGGTATCGGCGACCAGCCGCCGCTATGCGCTCGGCGGCACGCGGCCGGGCGTGTTGCAGGAGGTGATGCTGCTCGATGCCGAGGGCGTCAGCCGCATTCCATCGCACCTTTCATTCCTGGAAGCGGCGACGCTGCCCTGCGCCGGCCTCACGGCGTGGCGCGCGCAGTTCGAAGAGGCCAAGGTGAAACCTGGTGACACCGTGCTGGTGCAGGGCACCGGCGGTGTCTCGATCTTCGCGCTGCAATTCGCAAAGCTCGCCGGCGCGAGCGTGATCGTGACGTCGTCGAGCGACGAGAAGCTCGAACGTGCCAAAACGCTCGGCGCCGACCACACCATCAATTATCGTACGGTGCCGGAATGGGGCAAGGCGGCGGCCGACTGGACCGGCGTCGGCGTCGACCACGTCGTCGAGGTCGGCGGCAAGGATACCTTTGCACAGTCGCTCGAGGCTATCAGGGTCGGTGGCAACATTCTGGTGATCGGCGTGCTCACCGGCTTCTCGCAGCAGATCGCGATACCGAGCCTGTTCTCCAAGAACCTGCACGTCATCGGCTTGTCAGTCGGCAGCCGTCGGATGTTCGAGGGGATGACGGCCGCGATCGGCCGCAATGGCATGAAGCCGGTCATCGACCGTGCGTTCGGCTTCGATGCCGTGCCGGACGCGTTGCGGCTGATGCAGCAGGGCGGTCACTTCGGCAAGATCGTGGTTGAGTTTCCTTAGCCCATCTCGCCAGAAAGCTTCCTGACGTCGTCGGGCGTCCGTCCGAAGCGGCGGCGGAATGCGCGATGGAAGTAGGAGACGTCGTGAAAGCCGGCGAGGTGCGCGATCTCGATGATCTTGCGCGCGCGCAGGTTTGGATTTCGAAGCAGCCGCTCGGCGCGCAGCAGCCGCTGCTCCAGCACGAAGCCGCTATAGGTGATGCCGGCCTGCTCGAACATCAACTGAATCGTGCGCGGGCTGATCCGGTGCGCGGCTGAAAGGACGGTGAGCGACAGCGCGGGGTTGTCGAGCTGGGCCAGGATGTCGGATTTGAGGGTTTCGAGACGCGCCGCCGCAAGGCCGCGCATGCGAGCTTGCTCGGCGACATCGCCGCGCGCTCCGATCATCAGCACGGAGAGGTCGAACAAATGCTGCGAGACCGCATCGAGCTCCGCGGGCGCGAGCTTGTCGGCATAAGTGTGCGCGAGATCATAATATCGCAGGAACATCGAGGTGATCGGATTGGCGCCGGGGATCGACTGCGCGATCAGGTCCTCGGCATTCGGGCACGCGCGCAGCAGCGCCTTGCGCGGCAGTAGCGCGGTCTGGAAGTTGCCGTGCGTCGTCTGGGTGATATGGGCGCCCTTGATCGAGGGGTCGCCGATCGTGACGTCGCCGGCGGCGACCTCCAGCGGACGTCGTCCCATGGCCCCGCTCAGCGCCGAATTCGGCGACATCGTGATCACCAATTCGTCGTTCGTCCCCAGCGATACGAAGGACATCGGCGTGCCGAACGAGGCCGAGAGTCGGAGGCGCGGAAGAATAGCCGGCGAAATGGTCCGGTGAACACGTCCTTCCCCGATCGGAACGAAATCGACGTCGGCGACCTGGCGGCAAAACTGCTCGCGCCATCTTTCATAGGCCTGGCCATTCGGGTCGCCATCGAATGAGAGTTGAGGCTGGATCATCGATCGGGAAGGGCAGGTTAGTTGGCGATTTACGGCAGGTTGTATCGTCGGGCCGGTGCTCCGCAACCGCAAAAGCGCCGGATTGCGTGATAAGCCACTCGCGATGACGCGCTGTGACCGCGACCTGGTGCCGCAGCCCGGTGTGCCGAGATGAAAAAGCGCGAGCGCGAGCGCCAGCACGAGCAGCGCCCGGTGCTTGAGCAGCATGGTGAACGCATCCGGCGCGCTGTCGGGATCATCCTCCTTGCAGCCGCGCGCGGCGCGATCGTCGATCGTCGATCGCCTTTGCGGGGATCATCAGCACGCAGGCGATCGCGATGGCGCCGAACATGGCCGCCAGCGCGAACACGGCGACATAGCCGAACGTGTAGTCGAGATAGCCCGACAGAGGCGGGGAGGGGAGCGCGATGCCATCGGGACGTTGAGCGACTGCCGGCGCAAATGGTCTTGCACAAGCAGGGCTGACAAGACGGGCTGACATGACCGGCCAATGGCGCCGGGGCGGACCGGAAAGTAACATGTGCTAGCCGGGTTGGTTCCTCCGCACTTGCGATGGGAGGGCCACGGCGTCATCTCGTGGGTGTCCCCTTCTTCTTCTGGATCACGGCCATGCCCCTCTGGACCTGCGAAACCTGCGGCGCGCAATTTTCAGACAGCGGAAATCCGCCCGCATCCTGTCCGATCTGCGAGGACGAGCGGCAGTTCGTGAACTGGAAGGGCCAAACCTTCCTCACACGCGAAGCGTTGGCGGAACGGCACCGCCTTGCCTGGCGGGACGATTTCGGCCTCACCGGCGTCGGGTCCGAGCCGAGCTTCGCCATCGGCCAGCGCGCGCTGTTGGTGCCGCTCGGCGACGGCTGTCTGATGTGGGACTGCGTCCCGCTAGCGACGTCGGAAGCTATCGCGCATGTGCGCTCGCTTGGCGGGCTGAAGGCGATCGCGATCTCGCATCCACACTTCTACGGCGCGTTTGCCGACTGGAGCGAGGCGTTCGGCGGCGTGCCGGTCTATCTCCATGCTGATGACCGCCAGTGGGTGATGCGGCCGCATCCCGCCATCGTGCACTGGACCGGCGATCAGCAGCGCATCTCCGACGATGTGCTGCTGCTGCGCACCGGCGGTCATTTCGCGGGCGCCACCATGCTGCACCATGCGCGCGGTGCGGATGCCGAGGGCGCGCTGCTCACGGGCGACATCGCGCAGGTGGCGATGGACCGCCGCTTCGTCAGCTTCATGTACTCCTATCCGAACTACATGCCACTCAACGCCGCCGCGGTGCGGCGGATCGCAGCCGCTGTGGAGCCGCTCGCCTTTGACCGCATCTACGGCGCCTGGTGGGGCCGCAACATCGCCTCCGGTGCCAAGGCCGCATTCGCGGCGTCCGTGCAGCGATACATTGCGGCCATCGCCTGACGCGCGACGACCAAACCCCCCTTGTTCTGATCTAATAACTGTACTATAAGTACAGATATTAAGCGCGACGCAACGATGCGTTTGCCGGTCCGGCACGAACAATGCATCGTTGTCTCGGCGGGCGCATGTTGCGGCCGCGTGAGCGGGAGTTGGACGCATGACCGGGCAGCGCGACTACGAGATTTTTGAGGCCGGCGACGTCATGCTTCAATCCGGCGCCGTCTTCCCCGCGATGAAGCTCGCCTACAAGACCTACGGCACCCTCAGCCCGGCCAGGGACAACGTTATCCTCTACCCGACCTCGTTCAGCGCCCAACACTACGACACGGAATGGCTGATCGGGCCCGATGGCGTGCTCGACCCTACGCGCTACTTCATCATCATCCCGAACCTGTTCGGCAACGGCCTGTCGTCCTCGCCGTCGAATTCCGGCGAGGCGCCATTCCCGCAAATCACCTATCACGACGCCATCGCGGTCCAGCACCGGCTGCTGACCGAGCGCTTCGGCATCACAAAGCTGGCGCTGGTCTATGGCTGGTCGATGGGCGGCATGCAGACCTATCATTGGGCGGCGCTGCATCCCGACATGGTCGCGCGGGCCGCGGTGGTCTGCGGCAGTGCGCGCTGCGCGCCCTATAATTACGTCTTCCTCGAAAGCGTGAAGGCTGCGCTGACCGGTGATCCCGCCTTCCGCGACGGCCGCTTCGTCGAGAAGCCCGTTGCCGGCTATCGCGCCATGGGGCGCGTCTATGCCGGCTGGGCGATGTCGCACGGCTTCTATCGCGACGAGCTCTGGCGCGAGGCGGGCTTCACCTCGCTGGAGGATTATCTGGTCCGGAATTGGGACGCGACCTTTGCCCGGCGTGATGCCAACGATCTCCTCGCGCAGGCCGGGATCTGGCAGCGCGGTGACATCAGTCGTTGCGCTTCATTCGGCGGCGACCTCGATCGGGCGCTGGCCGCGATCAAGGCGCACATGCTGCTGATGCCGGGTGCGACCGACCGCTATTTCGACGTCCGCGACAACGAGGACGAGCTGGGCAGGCTGGTCAACGCAAAATCGGCGGTGCTGCATCCGATCCCGTCGCTGCACGGCCATCGCGCCGGCAACCCCGTCAACAATCCGCGCGACCAGGCCTTCCTCAAGGCCGAGGTCGCAGAGCTTCTCAGCAAATAGGGCGAGTCCTCGATCATGACTGACGCGACCGTTTCAGAGCCCGGCCATCGTCTGAAGCCGCTGACACCGGCGATGCTGCGCGAATTGTCGGTGCGCTCGAACCTCAGGGGGGCCGCGAAAAGTCTCAGCCATTACGGTCTGGTAGTGCTGGTCGGCGCGCTGGTCTGGAAGGTCTCTTCAGCCTGGGGCGTGTTATGGGCGCTGCCGCTGATGGCGGTGCAGGGCTATTTCGTCGCCTTCCTGTTCATGGCGCTGCACGAGACCGCGCACAAGACCGCGTTCAGGAGCCGTGGCCTCAACCTTGCGGTCGGCTATCCCTCGGCCTTCATCATCGGACAACCTTACGAATATTACTGCCTGTTTCACTGGGACCATCATCGCTACACCCAGGATCCGGACAAGGACCCGGAGCTGATCGTCGGCGTGAAGCCGACATCCGACACGCAGCTCGCGCTCGCCTATAGCGGCCTGCTTCAGGTCGCCGGCCGCCTCCAGTTGATGCTCGGCCACGCCGTCACCGGCAAGGTCACCGTGCCCTGGATTCCCGAAAACAAGCGCGCCACCATCGTGCGCGAGGCGCGCGCCTATGCCGGGCTCTATGCGCTGTTGCTCGCGCTCTCGCTGTGGTTTTCCTCGGCGTTGCTGCTCTGGGTCTGGATTGTCCCGCTGATCATCGGGCAGTCCTTCCTGCGGCCCTATCTCTATGCCGAGCACACCGGCTGCGACCGCACCCGCAGCGCCTTCCAGAACACGCGCACCACCTACACCAGCGCGATCGTCAAATGGTTCGCGTGGAATATGCCCTACCACGTCGAGCACCACGCCTATCCCTCGATCCCGTTTCACGCGCTGCCGAAGCTGAACGAGATCGTCGACGACGAGATCGTCCATCGCGGCCGCGGCTACATCAGGACGACGCGCGAGACCTGGGCCTGGTTTCGCCGGCATCGGCAGATTGGTTAACCCAATGCAAAACTCCGGCCGCGATGCGACCGGAGCTTTGTCGAGGACGTCAGATATCAGTAGATCCCGTAGGCGCAGACATTCACGACGCGGACGCGCAGGCCATGGCGGGTCCGGACGACGCGCTCCTGGTAGCAATTGCTGACGCCGGTGTTGACGTAGACGCCGCCAAAGCCCCAGCCGGGACCCCAGTGATGATGGAAGCCGTGGGCCGAAGCCGCGGTGGGCGCGAGAGCGGCAGCACCGAGCGAACCAGCAGCGATCAGACCAAGAGCAAGCTTACGAAACATTTTCATTCTCCAGTGTGGCGCTAAGGCCGTTGTTGTGTCCCTGCTTCTCCGTCGGGCCGAGACGCGAACGCGTTCAGGGCGCGAGGCAGGAATCGTGTTTCAGGAATGTTTCGTGGGCTTCGGTGAAATGCGCCGCTGTCAGGCTTTTCGCGCCGCTGCGCGATAGCGCGCAGCCATCGCCTGCGTCATCTCCGCCATCTTCTCGCGAGATCGGCGGGCTCCAGCACTTCGGCCTCGGACCCAAGCCGCAGCAATTCGGATGCCGCGTGCCATGACGTCTTGCCGGTCGGCACGCGCGCGATGCGCCAGCCGTCCGCATCCGTGGTCTCTTCAAGTTGCGTGCGCGCCTTGACGTAAGGCTGGCTCAGCGCGTCGAGCAGTTTGACGCCGAACGGCGACAGCCGCACGATCGCGACATTGGGATGCATCTCGGCTTCGAGGCGAAGCGTCGCAGCCTGCCAATAGGCGGCGAGATCGAACGCGGCGGGACGATCGAAGCGATCGTCGAGCGCGGTGCAGTCCAGCACGCGCGCGATGCGATAGGTGCGCGTGCTGCCGTCGACGTGACCGGCGAGATACCAGCTGCCGCCCTTCAGCACGAGCCCGAGCGGTGCGACGCGGCGCTGCTTCTCCGCGCGCCAGCTCTGGTAGCGGATCCTGATCAGCGTCCCGCGCAGAGCCGCGCCGGCAATGGTGCGCAGATGTTTGGGTTCTTCCGTCTCGCCGAACCAGCCGGGGGCGTCCAGGTGAAAACGCTCCTGCATCCGCCCGGCATCTTCGCGAAGGTTGGCCGGGAGTGCCGCCATCAGCTTGTTCTGCGCGGCGATCATCGCCGCGTCCAGCCCGAGCGCCGCGGCCGGTCCCGGCAGTCCCGCAAGGAACAGGGCCTCCGCCTCGTTCTGCGACAGGCCGTTCAAACGCACGCGATAACCGTCGAGCAGGCGATAGCCGCCCTCCGCGCCGCGGTCGGCATAAACGGGGACGCCGGACGCCGCGAGCGCGTCGATGTCGCGATAGATCGTGCGCACCGAGACCTCGCAGGCTTCCGCAAGCTCGGGCGCAGTGACCTGCCCCCTGGCCTGGAGGGTGGTGAGGATCGACAGCATTCTGCTCGCGCGCATGATCCCTTAAACCATACCTGACACAGGATGTCAGGTATGGTCCGCTACAAGCGCCATCGCCAGCCGGCCAGATGGAGACCTGTTATGACCGATCAAAACCGCATCACCCTGTATTATTCGCCGCAAAGCCGCGCCACCGGCACGCGGGTGCTGCTGGAGGAGCTGGGCGCGCCCTACGATCTCCACGTCCTCAACATGAAGGCCGGCGAGCAGCGCCACGGCGCCTATCTCGCCATCAATCCGCTCGGCAAGGTGCCGGCGGTCCGCCACGGCGAGGCGCTGGTGACCGAGCAGGTCGCGATCACCATCTATCTCGCCGATCTGTTTCCGCAGGCGGGACTGACGCCCGCGCTGAACGATCCGCTGCGCGGTCCTTACCTGCGCTGGATCGCCTATTACGGCGCATCGTTCGAGCCGGCCCTGATCGACAAGTTCATGCAGCGCGAGCCGGCACCGATCATGCAGTCACCCTATGCCGATTACGACACCATGCTGGGCGCGCTCGAGGCGCAACTGTCGAAGGGTCCGTATCTGCTCGGCGAGCGCATGACGGCCGCCGATATCTTGTGGGGTGTCGCGTTCAGCTGGACGATGATGTTCGGCATCGTGCCGAAAAAAGATGTATTCGTTCGTTATGCCGAACGGATGACGAACCGGCCTGCGTTCCAGCGGATCAATGCCGCCGACGACGAGATGGCGGCGCAGCATGCCGCGGCTGCGGGTGGTTGAATGTTCCAGGGTTGCAGATGGCAAAGTCGATGCACACGACCAACTGCTTCAACACCTTCATCCGGGTGGCTGAAGACTGTCCCGCGCATACTGGCGAGGAGCCGCCGCTGCGCGCGGGAAAGCCGACGGTGGCGTGCCTGCAATACGAGATGATCGCCAAGGCACCCTACAAGCACACCTCCGACGACGTGATCTTCGCGACGTCTGCGCCGGGACGTGAGCTCGATGTGACGGCGACGAAGACGGAGAAGCATGCGGCCCGTGAAGCGTTTTTCTCCCGGGGCCAGGCGTGCATGAGGGCGTCGAGCCTGGGCAAGCGCTTCGGCTGGGGCGTTCATGCCGACAGTGAGGGCCGGATCGCGATTTACGCCGTCGACAGCAAACGCTACCAAGTGCTCGTCCGCGATCCCAAGCTCACGCAGGTGCGCGCGATGCGGTCGCAGCGGGCGTGATCAGAATTTTGGCGGCCGTTTTTTCGCGAACGCCTTGATGCCTTCCTTGATCTCGTCGCCGCGCATGCTGTCGCGGTGGCGCTGGTCGGCGGCGGCTTCATCCAGCTCTCCGCGGGCGAATTCATTGATGGCGCGCTTCATGCCGCGCATCGCCTGCGGGGCGTTGCCGGCGAGAACGCTCGCGAGCTTGTCAACCTCTTCATCGAGCGTTTCCTCCGGCACCATGGCCGTGAGGTATCCGATCCGCAGCATCTCCGGCGCGCTGATTTTCTGCGCGGTGAGGAACAGCTTCTTCGCATTGTCGACGCCGAGCCGCGTCACGTAACGCTTGATGCCGCTTCTGTAGTAGTGCAGCCCGAGCCGCGCCGCCGGCATGAACATCTCGGCGGTGTCGACGCCGATGCGGAAATCGCAGGCGAGCGCGAGGTCGGTCGAGCCGCCATAGACGCCGCCATTGAGCCGGCAGATCGTCGGCACGCCGAGATCCTCCAACCGGTTGACGACGACCTCGAACGCCGAGCCCGCGCTCTGCTGCTCGTTGGCGCTGACCGCGCGCTCGGCAACCGAGTTGAGGTCATAGCCCGCGGAGAAGGCCCGCCCCGTGCCGGTCAGCACCAGCACGCGGATATCAGGATCGGCCTCGATCCGGTCGAAAAGTCTGACCAGCTCGCCGAGATCCTCGGCCTGGAGCCGGTTGAGATGTTTGGGCCGGTTGAGGCGGATGGTGGCGCGTGCGCCGTCACGTTCGAGCACGGGGCCTGAGGCTGCGTCGGCTGTGTCCGACATTCTTGTCTCCATTTATTTGTTTTCGAGTGTGCGGCGCTTGGCTTCCGCATCGATGGTCTCGGCGAGATCGGGGTGCCGCGCCATCAGCACGCGGAAATCGACGAGGTCGAGCACCAGCAGCCGCGACACCTTCGTGGTCGAGACATTGGCGCCGCGCTTGTTGTTGCCGAGCAGCGCCATCTCGCCGAAGAACGCGCCCTCGCCGAGCTGGACCTTCTTGCCGGGCAGGTCGACCTCGACCTCGCCGGCGGCGATGAAATACATGCAGTCGCCCTGCGTGCCCTTGCGGATGATCATGGTCCGCGCGGGCAGCTCCATGGTGCGCAGCATGTGGGTGACGTCGGCGATGGCAGCAGGGCCGAGCGCTGCGAAAAACGGCACCTTGCTGACGGATTCCCAGGTCTTGAGGAAATTGTCGCGCCGGGTCTCGGCGGCAAAGCCGGTCGCCAGAATACCAGTCCACAGCCCGAACACGCCGAGGCCGGAGATCATCACCATGGCCGCCACGATGCGCCCGAGCGGCGTCACCGGCACGACGTCGCCATAGCCCGTCGTCGTCAGCGTGACGACAGCCCACCACAGCGCGGCGGGGACGCTGCCGAAAGTCTGCGGCTGCACGTCCCGCTCCAGGAAATATTCGGCGACGGAAGCGAGGAACACCACCATCAGGAAGATCACGAGCACGCTGACCAGCGGGCCCGATTCCAGCACCAGCACCCGGCGCAGCTGCCGCAGGCCCGGAATGCCCGGCACCACCTTCAACACCCAGAGCACGCTGAGCAGCCACGCCGTCTTCGGCTCGATGCCGATCAGGAGCGCGGCCGGCACCGCCAGCGCGCCCAGAGCATCGACCACTCCGGCCGAGGAGGTCATGTAGAGCGACAGGCGCCCCGTCTGTGCCATGTGGCGCAGCCGGACCACCCATTCGAACACGAAATAGACGAGGCAGGCCCACAGCAGGGCGTCGACCCAGCGGTGCGCCGTCTCATAGGCCGGGTTGACCGTCAGCAGCACCATGCTGACCACGCCGAGCCCGACCGCCACATAGGCCGCCTTGGTCATGTTGCGGCCGGCCGTGGCGGCCACGAACTGGGCCAATGCGGGGATCAGCGGCTTGGACATGCGGGAAGGCGGGCTCGGTCGTGTCTCTTGCGGTCCCGGCTGGGACGCCGCCGCCAAAGTGCCCGCCCGGGCAGGAGCCGTCAACGACGGGCAGGGGGCTGCCCGCAGCATCGTCGGACAGGCACGCGGCAAGCCCGATGCCGTGGTGGATCCGGGGCGCTACCTGAAATGCGGCGGCTCGTCGTAGCCGCGGCGGCTGCTGAAAAAAGCAACATCATCAGGCCGATGCCGACGACGATGGCGAAACCCGCTCCCAGCGCCAACGCCACATAGCCTTCCGTCGGGATCGGCTCGCCCTCGATCGCCATTGCGGAATAGGCGAAATATCCAGCCGCTACCAGCATGCCCAGAAGGATTATGACGAGGAGTGTACGCATCGCGCGTGCTCCGGTTGTATCCGGGAGCAAACGGTTGTGGATGGGGGACGGTTCCCGGTTTCAGCCCGGGGATTCGCGGCAAGGCGCCGCTGCGAGACCCGTCAAACCGATAGGTCAGGCACTCTGAGCTGTCTTCACCACGACGATCTTGCTCTCGTCCTGCTGGGGAGGGGCCGTATCCTGGGCGACCTTGTCGGCCTCGCCGCAGTGGCGTTTGAGATAGTCGCGGCGCATGCCGATCTCGTCGCGGACGAACTCGTAGCCGAGCTTGAACGTGTCGAGCCCGTCGGTACTGATCGTGCCGTCCCTGAGACCTATGACCGCGCCGCGCAGAATGCCCTCCAGCTCGTCCTGGAGACATTCGAGCTGGTCCAGCGAATGCGCGTGCTCGATGCGTTCGCCGATGTCGAGGACGGCGGTGGAAAGCTCGCCAGCCTTCTCCGGCGCGATGCGGGTGATCTTGGCGTAGATCGCGGCGAAGATCGAGCCGATCACGCTGAGCGCGGCGGCGCCCAGATACATCAGGTCGCTGTACTTATCCATGAACGACTTGGTGTCGTCGTTGATGTAGTCGGCCGCCCCCTGATGCGCCATCACGTAGGCATCCTTCTCGACGGAGGCCGGCTCGATTCTGCTGGCGAAGCCGTTGTCGAGCCCGAGCGCGGATTTGTTCTCATAGACGACGCGCGCGAGCTCGCCCGCCGTGCTCGCCGACATCCTTGATTGCGCGACCAGCAGCCATTCGAGCCCGATCGTGTCGAGGTCGTCGTCGGGAATTTCCGGCGATGCGGACAGCGTGCCCGCAGTCAGCGTTTCACTGGAAATGCCGGGAATCTTGCGCGCGAGCGCCTTGGCCTCGTCGATCGCGTTCAGCGTGAAGCCGCCGCGCTTGGCGACCTGCTCATAGGCCTTGTCCCGCACCGCCCTGGAGGCATGGACGATGGCGATCACCGCGCCGAAGCCGCTCGCCGGCGCAAACAGCTTGTCGAGCGTTGCACCCTGCGGCGCCATCTGGATCCTGGCGGCATCCGGACCGTCGGGGATGTCGAGGATGCTACGGACGAAGGCGAGCGAGGATTCGTTCTCGGCGAGGACGGCAACTTTCTTCTTCTTCAACTCGGCGAGCGACTTGATCTTCTTGTTGCCGGGACCGAGCAGCAGCACCAGATCGTGCTCGAGGATCGCGAGCGTGCGCGCCCGCAGCGGCACCTTGGTGTCGGTGCGAAGGACGGCGAGGTCGGCCTGCTTGCGGTCGAACTGTGCGAGCGCCTTGGCATTGTCTGCGTTGTTGACGATCTTGATCCGGAAGCGCGAGGCGTTGTTCTTCAGCAAAGTGGCGAGCTTGGCGGCGAACAGCGCTTCGTCGCTGTTGGGGGTGCCGACGGCAAAGGTCAGCGTCTCCGAATTGTGCAGCATGGCGCGGCCGCCCCAGACGGTGGCGAGCGACAGCAGCAGCGTCAGCACGACGTAGAGAAAGACCTGCTGCTGATTGGTTTTGATCACCTTGGGGCGCCGCGGCGGCGGTTCGGTCGGTGACGAGGTTGGGCCTTCAGTACTCATGGCAGCACTCCGGCCCTATTCCTGAGTGGCGGGCGGCTCGCGGATGCGATCGCGGCGGGCGCCCTGCAATTCCTAAACGTCTGAAAAAAGAACGATATTCTCTGCCGACAATGATAGCGCGCCGGTACCGGAATGCAAAATTCGAGCCGGAGGTAACCTTACTCGATCTGGCCGCGGCGATTGGTCATCCTATCACCAGTTAGCCACAGTTGGCGATTTTCCAGTTCCCCCCGGCTGCATTCCGTCGCGGGAGATGTCATAAATCACACGTCCCGGCGATTTGACCGGTCCAAAAAGAAGTTGCGCTGAACGCTCCGGTCTTTCTTGTCACGTCAATGAGGGCGTCAGCTTGTCGTTTCCACCCATGTCATCGGCGGTTCCGGTCGAAGCGCTCATTGGCTGGATGTTGCTGCTCACCTTCAAGCACATCATCGCCGATTTCGTGCTCCAGACCGCCTGGATGGCGCACGGCAAGGACCAGAAGCACGGCTGGGCTTTGCCGCTTCTGGTGCATTGCCTGATTCACCTCGCGGTTGCGCTGCCGCTGATCCTGTTGGTGGCGCCGCGATTCTGGTTCGTCGCGTTCATCGACTTCGCGATCCACATCACCATCGACCGCGCCAAGGGGTTCGTCTCCGCCAATTTCGGTGTCGACCTGGCGCATCCCTGGTTCTGGACCCTGATCGGCGTCGACCAGGCCCTGCATCATTTGACCGGCTTCGGCCTTTCCATCTTCATGGCGGCGAACTGAGGCCGGCGGGCCTGCGGATAGTCGTCGATCGGCATTCACAAGAGGTCGTCATGCCCGGGCTTGTCCCGCCTGCGCGGCCGAAGCCGCTTCGGCGCGGCGAAGGCCCGGGCATCCACGTTCTTCGTGCCGCGTGGCCAGCCGTGGATGGCCGGGACAAAGGCGAGCGGAAGCGACGCCGTCCTTCGGACGGCTATGCCCAGCCATGACGCCGTGGAGGCATTGGCGTCCCGACTTTTCGGCTCAGATGTGGTGGCCTGACCCCCATTCGGTCGCCTCCGATTCGCGACGAGGGCGCAAGGACCCCGGGTGACTACCGGGCGGCGTGGTTAACCTTTCATTAGAGAATTGCGCTGCATCTTCGGCAACGAGGAGAACCGCAATGTTTTCAAGCCGCGACGCCTATGAAAGCGATTTCTGCCCGGTCCGCGACGAGCTCCTTGGCGAGATGTATCGCGCCAGCGAGAGTGGCCTGCCGAGGCTGGTTGAGAGTGTTTCCCCTGACGCGCGCGCCAGGCTGGCGCTGTTCTGCTATCGCCGCAGCCATCTGCACTCGCTGGCGGTCGCGATCGCGGCCAGCTGCAACGAGCGTGACCTGATCGACAATGGCGGCCGCGTCGGCTCGACGCTCTACGCGCTGTCGCGCGAAAGCACGGTCAAATCGTCGCCGTCGCTGTCGGGGGGCCGCAAGCCGATCACGCTGTCGACCAAGCCGCTCTCGGTGCTTGCACCGCTTGAGGACGGGTTCGACGACGAGGTCAGCGAGGCCGTTCCAGCTGTAGCCGTTCCAGCCTAAGCGACCTCGATTACCGGCAGTCCGAATTTCCGCCGCGCCATCGCGCATTCGGCGTCTCCCGGCATGCAGGTGCGGCACACCTCCGGCCGGACCTCGTAAATGCCGCAGGCCGTCTGCTTTCCGATCTCCCCCCGCAACGCCGAACAGCGATCGCCCTCGCAGCGCATGCCGGATTGGCGCGCGTTGACGAGCGTCTCGGGGATTGCGGCAAGCTCCTCGTCGCTCTCGATCGAGAAGCGCGGCCAGTTCTCCGAATAGCCACAGCAGGCGCCGCAGCTCTGGCACCAGCTCGACAGATCGACGGGGGAATTCTCTTCCATCGCGCTCACGTGTCCTTTGGCGGGCCCCAGACCAGGCTCTGCCGCCATCTTGCGCGCAGCACGTCGCGCCGCTCCGGATATTTATCGTCGAGATAGTTCGCATCCACGACGCGGTCGGTGCGGAAGCTGCGGAAGTCGCCGCGCAGCTCGCACCAGGCCGCAAGCAGGCGCACGGCTTCGAGATAGCCGACCGAGATCGGCCAGATCATGCGCTCGCTGGGGCGGCCCTGCTCGTCGCGGTAGCGCAGCATGATCTTCCTGCCTTCGTGGATCTGGGTGCGCGTGCGCGCCATGTCGAGGCGATCCGGCTCCCTGTTCCAGCTCGGCCGCGCGCGGCTTGCCGGCTCCAGCACGAAGGGACGCAAGCGCTCAGGCACGGTGTCGGCGATCTTGGCCATCAAATCTTCGGCCGCGCGTGCCAGCGCGGAATCGGCATGGCCCGCGACCCATTGCGCGCCCAGCACCGCCGCCTCGATCTCGTCGGGTGTCAGCATCAAGGGCGGCAGGTCGAAACCCTTCTCCAGGATGTAGCCCATGCCGGCTTCGCCGCGGATCGGCACGCGCTGGCCGATCAAGGTTGCGATGTCGCGATAGATGGTGCGCTTCGAGGTCTCGAGCTCGGCCGCGATCGCGTCCGCGGTCAGCGGCTTACGCGTGCGCCTCAGCACCTGGATGATCTGAAACAGCCGGTCGGCGCGTCTCATGGCAATTCTCTTATCGGGGACGGATCAGAAAATGGCGCGCTGCTGCTGACAGGATGTTGGCAGCAGGGGGTGTCTATACCGGGACAACACATCGACTGAAGAGGATTTGTCCATGATCATTCCAACCCATTTTGGCCCGGCGATTCCGATGTCGCGGGCACAGGTCTGGTCCGCCAGGGCACTCGGCCGCCTCGTTTCGTTCGATCTCATGGCCGTCGACCTCCGATTTGCTCTTGCAAGCGTGATGGCACGCTTGCTGACCCAGGCTGCGGACGCGCTGGCCCGCCATGTCGTTCGTAGTGTCATGGCCCGCGCCTGGCGGGGGGCCCGTTTCGCAGAAGATATCACGGCTGCTGCCACCATGGTGGCAGCAGCCGGTCACTAGGTTCCCTCAAAGTTTCGCAAGTCCAAATTTCGCAAGCCCAAATTTCGCAGGTCCAGGAGAGAGTTCGCATGATCACGCTTTATGGCTTTGGCGCCGGCTTCGGCCTGCCGGAAATCAGCCCCTTCGTCACCAAGACCGAGGTCCAGCTCAAGATGGCGGGACTGCCCTACCGGAAGGAGCGGGCGATGCCGCCGGCCTCGCCCAAGGGGCAGCTGCCGTTCATCGACGATGGCGGCGAGGCGGTGGCCGATTCCACCTTCATCCGCGCCCATATCGAGCGCCGCTATGGTTTCGATTTCGATGCCGGGCTGTCGCTGGCCGAGCGGGCGCAGGCCTGGGCGTTCGAGCGCATGATCGAGCATCACGTCTACTGGGCGCTGGTCGGGGCGCGCTGGGTCGATCCGGTCAACTTCGCCAAGGGGCCCGCGCATTTCTTCGACGGCGCGCCGGAGCACAATCGCGAAAAGTTGCGCGAGGATGCGCAATTCCGTGTCGCCGAGAACTATCTGCTCTCCGGCCTCGGCCGCCACGCGCCCGATGACGATGTCGATCTCGCGGTACGTTCGCTGTTCGCGCTCTCGGTCCAGCTCGGCGACAAGGCCTACCTGATGGGCAACAAGCCCTGCGGTGTCGATGCCACCGCCTTCGGCGCGCTCGCCGGAATCCTGACGCCCTTCTTCGAATCCGGCCTGCGTCAGCGCGCCGAGGGATTTGCGAACCTCACCGCCTATGTCGACCGCATGATGGACGATTATTATCCGGAGTTCGCCTGGACCCCGCTGCGGCAGGCGGCCTGAGGCCTGATGAGATGAGACTCGCCTAGCGCCCCGACGGAGGTGCGTTCCCTCCCCCCTTGCGGGGGAGGGCTAGGGAGAGGGGTGGTCCAGGAAAAGGTACCCGTTGTTGATGATGCATCGAGGGCGGGTGCACGACGGAAAGAATTCCCGTGTGGCACCCCTCTCCCTGCCCCTCCCCCGCAAGGGGGGAGGGAACGGAGAGAGCGCTGCTGTAGGCC
Organism: Bradyrhizobium sp. 482_C4_N1_8; assembly: GCF_052075965.1. NCBI lineage: Bacteria > Pseudomonadati > Pseudomonadota > Alphaproteobacteria > Hyphomicrobiales > Nitrobacteraceae > Bradyrhizobium > Bradyrhizobium sp. 482_C4_N1_8. The sequence goes on from NZ_CP197231.1 coordinate 1,136,898, forward strand.
GACTCGATTCGACTTCGCACTCGCCAATCTCAAACCCAAAACAAAAGAGCCGGCCCAACGGGCCGGCTCTCGTCGTCTCAAAACTCTTGCCGCGCCTTACCTCACGAGCGTGTACTTGCCGTTCTTCACCGTGAGCAGGATGCGCGAGCGCTCGTCGAGGCCGTAGCGGTCCTTTTCGGTGAAGTTGTAGACGCCCTGGCTCGCCGCCAGCTCCTTCTCGGACAGCAGCGCCTGGCGGATCGCTTCGCGGAATTCCGGCGTGCCGGGCTTTGCGGTTTTCAGCGCCGTCGGAATGATGCGCTTGAGGATCTCGAACGCATCATAGGAATGACCGGCGAACTGGCTGCGGCTGTTCGGGCCGTACTTGGCCTCATAGGCGGTGTTGAGCGCGAGGCCCGGCTTCTTGGTGGCGGCTTCGTCGGGCTGGTCCTCGGGGTCCATGACGGGACCGGAGGCCATCAGCACGCCTTCCGCTGCTTTGCCGGCGATGCGGATGAAGTCCATGCTGGCGGCGCCATGGGTCTGGTAGATCAGGCCCTGATAGCCGCGCTCGCGCAGCTCGGTCTGCGGCAGCGCGGCCGCGGTACCGGAAGCGCCGACCAGGATCGCATCGGGGTTGGCGGCGACGAGCTTTAGCACCTGTCCGGTCACTGACGTATCAGGGCGGGCGAAGCGCTCCTCATCGGCGATGGTGATGCCCATCGGCACGGCCTGGGCCTTCAGGTCGTTGAACCAGAGGTCGCCATAGGAGTCGGAATAGCCGATATAGCCGACGGTCTTCACGCCCTTCGACTTCATGTGGTCGTACAGCACCTTGCCCACGATCGGGATCGGCTGCGGCATCGCCACCGACCACTTCATGCGCTCAGGCGTGATCGGGAACGGCGCCAGGCCGAAATGCGGAATGCCGGCCTCGTTGGCGACGTTGGAGACCGCGATGGTCGGCGGCGTCAGCGCCGAGCCCATGATGATGTCGGCCTTGGATTCGGTCACGAAGCGGCGGGCGTTGGTGGTCGCCGTGGTGGGATCGCCGCCGTCGTCGAGCACGATCACCTTCAGCGGCACGCCGCCGATCTCCTTCGGCACGAATTCCAGCGCGTTGCGCTCGGGAATGCCGAGCGCTGCGCCGGGGCCGGTCGTGGTGGTGGTGATGCCGATGGTGATTTCGCTGGTCTGGGCCAGCGCAGGCAGAGCCGGCAGGGCAAGCGTCGCCGCGGCGATGGCGGCGGTCAGGTAAAAGCGTTTCATCTATTCCTCCCTTGACGTGTTTCTTTGAAAGCAGAAATCGGGGGGTAATTCAGCCCCCTCTTTTGGTGATGCGGCGATTTAGCTCCAGACCCAGCTCCCCGTGAATTTGGCTACCATTTCCGCTGGAAACGGTGCCGATTTCAGCTTGTCGGGGTTAACGGGATCGCGGCCGACCAGGACGCGGGTCTCAAAACCCTCGAGCGCGAGCGCCTCGCCCTTGTAGACGCTGTGCTTCACCTCGAAGCTCGAGCGCTTGATGCTCTCGATCCTCGTTTCGATGGTGATCCAGTCGCCATAGGTCGAGGGGATGTAGAACTTGGCCCGCGTATCGACCATGGGGATACCCACTAGGCCGTATTTGCGGACCAGGTCCTGCTTGGAGAAGCCGGCGACCTCGAACAGGGTCGAGGTCGAATCGTCGAACATCGCGAAATAGCGCGGGTAATAGACGATGTTGGCGGGGTCGCAGTCGCCCCACTGGATCTGGACGTCGCGCCGGTTCACGAACATGCGATGACCCTGCTTTCGTTGCGCCTTACTTCGGCGCCATGCGCAGCGAGCCGTCGAGGCGCACCACTTCGCCGTTCAGGTACGAGTTCTCGACCATGTGCAGCGCGAGCGCGGCGAACTCGTCGGCGTGGCCGAGCCGGCGCGGGAACGGGATCGCGGCGGCGAGCGAGTCCTGGGCTTCCTGCGGCAGGTTGGCGAGCAGCGGCGTCAGGAACAGGCCGGGCGCGATGGTCAGCACGCGGACGCCGAACTGCGCGAGCTCGCGCGCGATCGGCAGCGTCATGCCGACGATGCCGCCCTTGGAGGCGGAATAGGCCGACTGGCCGATCTGGCCGTCATAGGCGGCAACGGACGCCGTATTGATGATGACGCCGCGCTCGCCGGTCGCCTGCGGCTCGAGCTTGGACATCTCGGTCGCGGCGAGGCGCAGCATGTTGAAGGTGCCGATGAGGTTGACCTTGATCACCTTGTCGAAATCGGCAAGGGCCATCGGCCCGTCGCGGCCGACCACGCGCTTGGCGACGCCGATGCCGGCGCAATTGACCAGCACGCGCGCGGGTCCATGCGCCTTGGTCGCCTGCGTGATCGCAGCCTCGGCCGAGGCGGCATCGGAGACGTCGCAGGTCACGGCGACGCCCTTGAGCTCGGCGGCGACGGTCTCCGCAAGCTTGGCATTGAGGTCGAACACCGCGACCTTGGCGCCCTGCGCCGCCAGCTTTCGCGCGGTCGCAGCGCCCAGTCCCGATGCACCGCCGGTAACGATGACTGCCTGATCCTTCAACAACATGGCGTTCTCCTGTAGCGATGGTTTCTTAGCCGACCGATATCACACGGTCCGATGGATTGGCAGCGTAGAGCTCCTCGATCAGCGCGTCGCGATGCTCGAGCACCGCGCGCTGGTTGATCGAGCCCTTGTCGGTGACCTCGCCCTTGTCGATCGACAGCGGCGTGTCCAGCAGGATCGCGCGCGTGATCCGCGTCGAGGAACCGGTGGCCGAAGCCAGAAAGCGTGTCAGGCGCTCGCGGAAGGCTTCACGCACCAGCCGGTCCCGGGCCGTGACGGTGAGATCGTCGGCCGGCAGCGTCGGGTTGATCAGCCGGCAGCCGTCGAGATCGAGCAGCACCAGCGCGGAGATTTCGTCGCGGTTGATGCCGGCGATGACGACGTCGCGCACCAGCGGCGCGCAGGCCGCGACGAAGCGCGCGCGCAGCGGGCCGACGCTGACCCAGGTTCCGCTGCCGAGCTTGAAGTCTTCGCTGACACGGCCGTCGAAATCGAAGCCGGCGTTGAGATCATCGGGGTCGACGGGCTTGAGCGCGTCGCCCATCTTGTAAAATCCTTCCTCGTCGAAGGATTTTGCGGTGATGTCGGGCTGGCGCCAATAGCCGGGCATTACGTTCGGCCCCTTGGCGCGCACTTCCATCTTGCCGTTGTTCGGCACCAGCTTGGCGTCATTGCCCGATACGGGCAACCCGACATGGCCGGAGCGGCTGGTGCGCGGATTGACCGACATGAAGAACGGCGCGGTCTCGGTGGCGCCAAGGCCCGTCAGCATCGGCACGCGGTAGCCCTTCTCCTTCACCGCGAGCTCGTCGAGGCTGTTCCAGACGAATGGCGACAGCGCGGCGCCCGAGAAGAACATCGCGTGCAGCCGGTCGAAGAACTTTGCGCGCAGGCCCTGGTCGTCGCGCAAATACGGCAGCAGCGATTCATAGCCCTTGGGGACGTTGAAATAGACCGTCGGCGAAATCTCCTGGAGATTGCGCACGGTCTCCTCGATGCCGCCCGGCACCGGCTTGCCGGCGTCGAGATACATCGAGCCGCCATTGTAGAGCGTCAGCCCGATATTGTGGTTGCCGCCAAAGGTGTGATTCCAGGGCAGCCAGTCGATGATGACCGGGGGCTCGTCCTTGAGGAAGGCGAGAGTCTCGCGCAGCATCACCTGGTTGGCGCAGATCATGCGCTGGGTGTTGATGACGGCCTTGGGGTTGCCGGTCGAGCCCGACGTCAGCAAAAACTTCGCGATCGTGTCGGGGCCGATTTTGTCGTGTATCGCGTCGAGATCGCCGTGGAGCGGCGTCGCCATGAGGTCGGCGAGCAGGGTGACGTCGCGGCCCGGCACGCTGCCCCAGGACGCGGCGATCTCGGTGCCGAGCGAGACATTGGCGGTGAGCGCGTCCGCGAACTTGCCGGCGTCCTCGGCGAAGACGAGGCCGGGCGTCAGCAGCTTCATCAGGTAAGAGAGCTTGCCGTAATCCTTCGACACCAGCGAATAGGCCGGCGACACCGGGCAGAACGGAATTCCGGCATAGAACGCGCCGAACGCCAGCAGCGCGTGGTCGATCGAATTGCCTGAGAGGATGACGACCGGCCGCTCCGCCGACAGGCCGCGCGCAATCAGGCCGGACGCAATGTGCCGGCTTGCGGCGAGCAGCTCGGCGTAAGTGATCTTGCGCCAGCCGCGACCGCCTTCGCGCTCGGCCATGAAGACGCGGTCCGGCGTCGTCGTCGCCCAGTGATGCAGGCGGTCGGTGAGGCGGACCGGATAGTCGCCGAGCGGCTGTTTGGGCCGCAGGTAAATCGTGCCGTCGTCGCGCCGCTCGATGTTGACGACGGGATCGCCGAACGAAATGGGCCGCAGCGGGGAAGTGCTCGCGCCGCGCTCCATGCTGGAAGAGGACGGCTGTCCGCTCATGACTTCGGCTTCACCTTTGCGGTCTTGTGTTCGAGGAATTCGCGGATCCTGCGTTTTGCCTCTTTGTCGCTCTGCGCAACTGTTGCCATCAGCGATTCCATCAACAGGCCGGCCTGCGGATTGGCCTCCGCGATCATCGGCAGCGCCTGGAGTACGGCGAAGTTCGTCAGCGGCGCGTTGGAGGCGACCTTGGTCGCAAGCTCCAGCGCCTTGCCGAGCCCGTTGCCGGCCTCCGTCACATATTGCGTAAAGCCGTAGGAGGCGCCTTCGGTCGCGCTATAGACGCGGCCGGTCAGCATCATGTCCATCATCCTGGCAACGCCGATCAGCCGCGGCAGCCGCACCGAGCCGCCGCCGCCGACGAAGATGCCGCGCTGCCCTTCCGGCAGGGCGAAATAGGTCGAGGGCTCGGCGACGCGGATATGGGCGGCGCAGGCCAGCTCCAGCCCGCCGCCGATCACCGCGCCCCGGAGCGCAGCGATCACGGGCACGCGGCTGTACTGGATGCGGTCGAACACCCGGTGCCACATCTGGGAATGGAGGAGGCCGCCGGTCGCGTCGTGGTCCTGAAGCTCGGAGAGGTCGAGGCCGGAGGAGAAATGATCGCCGATGCCGTGGATGACGACCGCGCCGATATCCTCGGGCAGGGAGGCAAAGCACTCGCCGATTTCGAGGATAATGCCGTCATTGAGCGCATTGCGCTTGGCCGGCCGGTTCAGGCCCACGGTCAGAACCCGGTCCGCCCGCTCGATCCTCAAAAGCCCGGAGGCGCCCGCGTCAGCGGTCTCGGCGTTTCCCTGTGTCATTTGCGTCCTTGTCAGAATAGTTATGTTGTATAACGAATTCTGGGGGAGTCAAGGAGGGACGGTGCGGTCCCTGAGGATGTAGCAAGTCAGGTGGGTAAGATCCCTACGCCAAACCCGGTGTCGTCCCTGCGCAGGCAGGGACCCATAACCCCAGGGAGTTGTTTGGCGAAGACTCGCCGTTCGGTACTCCTGCCGGTCGCAATTGATAGATCACGCGGTATGGGTCCCTGCGTTCGCAGGGACGACGGCGGAGCGTGTGGTCACACCACCTGATGCACGTCGATCACCACGCGGTCCGCATGGCGTGCGGCTGAGCCGACAAAAATGTGCTCCATCAGCCAGCGATATTTTTCGTGCCCCGTCTCGAACTTCGGGACCGTGCGGAAATAGATCAGTTTCGGATCGACCGGCTCACCGCGCTTGAGCTTTTGCAGCAGCTCGACCGGGCCGAAGCGCATGCCCTTGTTCTCGACATAGACGATAGCGCCGTCATCCGTCTCGAAGGCGTATTTCGCTTCGAGATCGATCAGCTCGTTGGGCCGGATGGTCTGGAAGTCGGCGCCGAACGGCAGCACCTTCCCGGTGATCGCGCCCGTCACCTCGCCGCCGATAATCGGGATGATGCGGCGAACGCCGATGCCGGTCTCGCCGGCCGTGATGACGTCGCCGATTTTTGCGGTGACGGTGAAGACGTATTTGGTCTCGAGCGCCGGTGTGGTCATCGCTTCTCTCCGATCTATTGCGCCAAGCGCAGTGCTCTTCCTTCTCCCCTTGTGGGAGAAGGTGGCGCGAAGCGCCGGATGAGGGGTTGTCTCCGCAAACGCAGGTGTGCGGGCGGAGAGATACCCCTCACCCGTCTCGCCGCTATCGCGGCGAGCCACCCTCTCCCACAAGGGGAGAGGGGACAACAGCGCGTCGCGCCGTAGGCGTTCACTAGTGCGCCATCATCCGTGTCGGCAGCCAGGTCGCCAGCAGCGGGAACGCGATCAAAATCACCAGCCGCACCAGATCCGTCGCCACGAACGGGATCACGCCCTTGAAGATGGTGGAGAAGGAGACGTCCTTCACCACGCTCTTGATGACAAAGACGTTCATCCCGACCGGCGGGTGGATCAGGCCGAGCTCGACGGTCATCACGATGATGACGCCGAACCAGATCGGATCAAACCCGAGATGCGTGATGACGGGGAAAATGATCGGCACGGTGAGGATGATCATCGCCATGGCGTCCATCAGGCAGCCGAGCACGAGATACATCACCATGATCAGCGCCAGCACGCCGTAGGGGCCGAGGCCGAGACCGGTGAGGAATTCGGTGACCTTCTGCGGCGTCTGCGTCACCGTGAGGAAGTAGCCGAAGATCAGCGCGCCGATCAGCACGGTGAACACCGCGGCCGCGGTGCGCGTCGCCTGCAGCAGCGAGGCCAAGATCTTCTCGCGATCGAGCCGTCCGGTGACAACGCCGATGATGAAGGCGCCCGCGGCGCCGACGCCGCCGGCTTCCGTCGGCGTGAAGCGCGGCAGGAAGGGCAGGCCGTAGAGGCCGCCGATCACGAAGACGAACAGCAAGACCGGCGCCCAGATGTCCTTCAGGCCCGCAAAGCGCTCGCGCCACGGCAGCACCTTGCCCTTGGGCAGGAAGTCCGGGCGGAAATGACCGATCAGGAAGATCGTGATCATGTACATGGTCATCGCCAGGAGGCCCGGAATGATGCCGGCGATGAAGAGCTTTCCGATGTCCTGCTCGGTGATGATGCCGTAGACCGCGAGCACGGTGGACGGCGGCAGCATCGCGCCGAGCGTGCCGCCGGCGGCGATCACGCCAGTGGCGAACGACTGCGGATAGCCGAAGCGGCGCATCTCGGGGTAGGCGACGGCGGAGAAGGTCGCGGCGGTCGCGACGGAGGAGCCGCAGATCGCGGCAAAGCCGCCGCAGGCGCCGACGGTGGCAATGCCGAGCCCGCCGCGCAGATGCCCGACGAAACCGTTGGCGGCGCGGAACAGCTCGCGGCTCATGCCGGAATTGCTGACGAAGGAGCCCATCAGCAGGAACATGGGGATGACGCCGAAGGTGTAGTCGGTGACCGTGCGCATCGAGGTCTGGCCGACCAGCTTCAGCGCCGCCGTCCCGTTGACGAGATAGGCGAAGCCGGACACGCCGACGAGGCCCATCGCCATGCCGACGGGCACGCGCAGCAGCATCAGGACAAACAGGGAAACGAAGCCGATTAAGGCGACGGCATCGGTGCTCATGATTACTCCGTCGCCTTCAATTTGGGATCGTGCATATCTTCGGGATGGAAGATCAGGCGGTAGGTGCGGATCGCGATCAGCAGCACGGCCGCGGCATCACCGATCCACGCGACCGCGAAGAACGGCCAGGTCGGCATGTGCATGTCGAAGGTCTGGACGTTGTCGTTGTAGGTGCCGCGCACCTTGTCGAACAGCGTCCAGGTCTGCACGGTGACGACGAACAGCAGCACCAGGGTCGCGAACACGTCGATCCAGCGCTGATAGCGCGGCCCGACATTGCCCCAGACGAGGTCGACCGTGATGTGGGTGCCGCGATAGGACGTCGCCGCGATGCCCCAGAAAATGAGAATGCCGAGCAGCATGCGGCCGATATCGAACGAGTCGGGGATCGAGTAGTTCAGCGTGTTGCGCAGCAGCACCGACAGGAAGATGTCGAGCGCGACGATGCCGACGAAGCCGGCCGCGATCCATTCGATCGTGTCGATGATGCGGTCCATCCAGGAGCGCTTCATGGGAGGTGTCACGTCGTGTGCTGTCATTGTTTGATCTCGGTCTCGCCGCGCACTTCACCTCGCCCCGCTTGCGGGGAGAGGTCGAATTCGAGCGCCGCTCGAATTCGGGTGAGGGGGACTCTCCGCGAATCGAGCTGTCACCGTCTCTGCGGAGGCAGCCCCCCAACCCTCTCCCCGTAAGAACGGGGAGAGGGGAAGAAGAGAGCCGGCCGCGGCCGCAGCTTGGCGCTACTCCGCCAGCGCGTTGTACTTCTTCAGCGACGCCTTCAGCTCGCTAAGCGCCGCGTCGGGATCGGCGCCGGCCTTCTTGGCGCCTTCGCCCCAGGTCTTGACCAAGGGATCGGCGGCCTTCTTCCAGGCGGCGGTCTGCTCCGGCGTCAGCTTGTAGACCTCGTGGCCGGCTTCCGCCTTCACCTTGTCGACGCCGGCGTCCTCGAACTTGCCCCAGTGCTCGCCGACCACGCCGGCCATCTCGGTCGAGCAGTTCTTGTCGATCGCGGCCTTCTGCTTGTCGGACATCGCGTTGTACTTGTCCTTGTTGATCACGAACACGAAGGTCGTGGTGTAGAGCGGCGCCTCCATGTCGTACTTGGTCACCTTGTCGATGCCGAACAGCACGAGGGAGCCCCAGGGGAAGGTGACGCCGTCGGCGACGCCGCGCTCGATGATGTCGCGCACTTCGGGCGCGGAGGACTGCACATTGGTGCCGCCGAGCGAGGTGACGAAATTCGCCATGGTGGCGTGCGCGGGGCGGATCTTCAGGCCCTTCACGTCCTCCGGCACCACGATCTTCTTCGTCTTGGAATGGAACGACGAAGGCGAGTGGACGAAGGCGAGGCAGTATTTGACGTCCTTCATCTCCTTCTCGGCATATTTGCGGTACCAGGCGTCCAGCCCCATCGAGCCGCCCTTGGCGTCCGAGATCAGGAACGGCAATTCGCCGGCGCCGACGATCGGGAAGCGGCCGGGCTGATAGCCGGGATTGACGTAGGTGACGTCGGCGATGCCGTCGCGTGCCATGTCGTAATGGTCAAACGCCTTGCCGAGCTGCTGGGCGGGAAACACCTTGCCCGTGATGGTGCCGCCGGAATCCTTATTCACCGCGGCCACCCAGTCTTCCAGGGACTTCTGCAGCGGATGCGAGGCCGGCACCCAGTGCGAGATCTTCAAATCGAAGGTCTTGTCCTGCGCGAACGCGGGGCTCACGCTTGCTGCCAGCAGCAACGCCAGACAGGCTTTCCTCATCGGTCGTCTCTCCCTGTTTCGACGGCGGGCTTCGATGGCCCGGTCTCATTAATTAACATGTTATCTAATTTGCCGGCGCGTTCAAGCCGGAACTGGCGCGGCGCGCCGCCGCGTCATCTACGTCAGCCATGTTGCATGGATTTGTCGCTGCCCGGGCGCACTCCCCTTTTGCCCAACGATTATATGATATAATTATCTTGCGCGGACCGACGCGACAAGCGAGCCGCGGCGAAAACCTACAGGATCGGGAGGAGCAAGTATTGCGGACAAAAGTCGCAATCATCGGGGCCGGGCCGGCCGGATTGTTGCTTGGGCAACTGCTGCACCAATACGGCATCGACAATGTGATTCTGGAGCGGCAGAGCCCGGACTACGTGCTCGGCCGCATCCGCGCGGGCCTCCTGGAGGAGGGAACCGTCGCGCTGCTCGACCAGATTGGCGCCAGCGCGCGGGCGCATGCCGAGGGCCTGGTGCATGAAGGCATCGAGCTCGCCTTTTCCGGGCGCCGTCACCGCATCGACATGAAGGCCGCGACCGGCAAGACGGTCATGATCTATGGCCAGACCGAGGTCACGCTCGACCTGATGAATGCGCGCAAGGCCGCGGGTCTCACCTCGGTCTACGAGGCCAAGGACGTGCAGCCGCATGATTTCGACGGCAGTCGGCCGCGCGTCACCTATGTCAAGGACGGGGTCACCCACACGATCGATTGCGACTTCGTCGCCGGCTGCGATGGCTTTCACGGCGTCAGCCGCGCCAGCGTCCCGGCCACAGCGATCGAGGAGTTCGAGCGGGTCTATCCGTTCGGCTGGCTCGGCATTCTGTCCGAGACGCCCCCTGTCAGCCACGAGCTGATCTATTCCAATCACGCTCGCGGCTTCGCGCTCTGCACCATGCGCTCGACACACCGTAGCCGCTACTATGTGCAGTGCTCGCTCGACGACCATGTCGACCAGTGGCCGGACGACCGCTTCTGGGACGAATTGAAGCGCCGGCTCGACCAGGAGGCGGCCGACAGTCTGGTCACGGGCCCCTCGATCGAGAAGAGCATTGCGCCGCTGCGCAGCTTCGTCGCCGAGCCGATGCGGTTCGGCAAGATGTTCCTGTGCGGCGACGCCGCCCACATCGTGCCGCCGACCGGCGCGAAGGGGCTGAACTTAGCTGCCAGCGATGCGCATTATCTGTCGAACGCACTCCGCGAATTCTACGACGAGAAATCCAACGCCGGCATCGACGCCTATTCCGCCACGGCGCTGGCGCGGGTCTGGAAAGCGGTGCGCTTCTCCTGGTGGATGACCTCGATGCTGCACAAATTCCCCGACACCGGCACCATCGGCGGGCGCATCCAGCTCGCCGAGCTCGACTACGTCACGCAGTCGCAGGCCGCGATGACGTCGCTGTCGGAGAACTATGTGGGGCTGCCGTTTTAGGAGGGTGGTCGATGCCGTAGATGCCGTAGGGTGGGCAAAGCGTAGCGTGCCCACCAGCTTTTGCGTTTGCTACGAGATGGTGGGCACGGCGCTATGCGCCTTTGCCCACCCTACGGCATCGCGTGCTTTCTCCACATCGTCATTGCGAGCGAAGCGAAGCAATCCAGACTGTTTCCGCGGAGAAAGTCTGGATTGCTTCGTCGCTTCGCTCCTCGCAATGACGGGAGTGCCCATTTCAAACACCCGCGCAAATTCCGTTTAAAACTTTGTAGGCAGTGAAACTGTCATCCACATCGCGTTCAATGGCGCCAACCAGCAACGCGAGACACGCTATGACCGACACCGACATCCCTGACGGCTTCGAGCCGCTTTCCCGCAAGAGTCCGCTCACCGAGCCGTGGGAGCCGCTCTACGCGAAGAAAACCGACAAGGCCGTGATCATCGGCCTGCGCCTCGCCAGGCCGCACACCAACGGCCGCGGCCTGATCCATGGCGGCCTCATCGCCGCACTCGCGGACAACGCCATGGGCTATAGCTGCGCGCAGATGACGAACTGGACCACCTCGTTCGTCACGATCTCGCTCACGGTCGATTTTGTCGGCTCTGCCGAGATCGGCCAGTGGCTTGCGATCGAGAGCGACGTGATCAGGACCGGCAAGACGATCTGTTTCGCGCAGAGTCTCGCAAAGGCCGATGACGTCGTGATCGCACGCGCCAGCGGGACGTTCCGCGTGGTGCCGAAGAAAGGGTAAGGCTCTCGTGCCCCGGACGCGGTGCGGCGCGAAGTGCCGCTCCGCAGAGCCGGGGCCCATCCACCCGCAGCCCTTGCTCTGGCCTTCTGGGTCCCGGCTCTGCGCAGCAACGCTACGCGTTGCAGCGCGTCCGGGACACGAGACCTCACCCAAACCGCCACTCCGCCGTCTCCACCACGAGATCGACGAACGCCCGCACCTTGGCCGAGAGCAGGCGCGAGGTCGGATAGACGATGTGGATCGGCAGCGCCGGCTGCTCGTATTTCGCCAGCACGATTTTGAGCCGCCCGCGCTTCAGGCCCTCCGCGGCCTGATAGGCCAGCACCCGCGTGATGCCCCCGCCGGCTTCTGCATATTGCAGGGCGGCGTCGGCGCTGTTGCTGGTAAAACGTGGCGTCGGCGTCCACTCGATATCGCGGCCGTCCTGCACGAAGTGCCAATTGGCGTAGGGGCCGAACGCGATGGTCTGGTGCGCGAGCAATTCCTGTGGCGTCTTCGGCTCGCCGTGGCGCTTCAGGTAGCCCGGCGTCGCCACCGTGATCCGCCGCATCTCGCCGACCTGGCGTGCGACCAGCCAAGAATCGGCGAGATGGCCGATCCGCACCGCGGCATCGACCGCGTCCTCGACGAGATTGACGAGGTTGTCCGAGAGCCTGAGCTCGGCCGTGACCTCCGGATAGCGCTTGAGATAATCGGTCATGACCGGCGAGACATGCAGCCGCCCGAAGCCGAGGGGCGCCGACACCACCAGACGGCCGCTCGGCCGGTTGCGCTCCTCGCGCGCGGAGCCGTCGGCCTCCTCGACATCGGCGAGGATGCGCCGCGCGCGCTCCAGATAGCGCGTGCCGACATCGGTCAATCTCACCTGCCGGGTGGTGCGCTGCAGCAGCCGCGCGCCGAGATGCTCCTCCAGCGCTGCGATCAACCGCGTTACCGCCGAAGGCGACAGCCGCAGCTTTCGCGCCGCCGGCGCAAAACCGCGCAGATCGGCGACGGTGACGAAGACGTGCATGGCTTCGAGGCGGTCCATGGTATTATTGCATATATTGCAATGATGAAGTGTCAAGCGGCCAGATTGTTTTGCCCGCCGGAAGGTCCACCTTAGACAGCGAAAGACGCAGGGATGCGCCGGGATTTCAGGAGATGTTCCGATGACGGCAACTCACACCTACGCCAGCGACGTGGCGTTCACGCCGGCGGTGAAATCGATCCAGACACGAAAGGGATCACGCGAAGGCTATGCTCATGCCGAGCAGCGCGGATGGCGCACCGAGGTCGACGAGAACCTTGCGGCGTTCCTGGCTGACGCCAACAGCTTTTATTTCGCGACCGCGTCGGGCGATGGCCAGCCCTACATCCAGCACCGCGGCGGCCCCAAGGGGTTTTTGAAGGTGCTGGACAAGCAGACGCTGGCTTTCACGGACTACGCCGGCAACCGGCAATACATTACGCAGGGAAACCTGTCCGAGAATCCCAAGGCCTATATCTTCGTGATGGACTACGCCCATCGCCGCCGCGTCAAGATCTGGGGCGAGGCGCGCGTCGTCGAGGACGACGAGGCGCTGACGACGTCGCTGATGCCCAAGGGGTACCGCGCGCGCCCTGAGCAGGTGATCCTGTTCAAGATCGCAGCGTGGGACACCAACTGCCCGCAGCACATTCCGCAGAAGTTCGATGCGCCGGATGTCGCGGCAGCGCTGGCGGCGAGGGATGCGAGGATCGCGGAGCTGGAAGCGGAGGTCGCGGCGTTGAAGGGAAAAGCGAGTCTGCCTTCAAGCGAAAGCTAGTGCGGCTCGCACGGTACACCCTCTCCCCCTGTGGGAGAGGGTGGCTCGCGGCGTAGCCGCGAGACGGGTGAGGGGTGCCTCTCCGCAGGCGATGGTCCCACGTTGTCATTCGTGGAGAGAACCCCTCATCCGGCGTGCTTACGCGCGCCACCTTCTCCAACGAGGGAAAAGGAAGAGGAGCCAGCCAAGAAATCAGATCACACTCGCGCCTTCGTGCTGGAAGCCGAGATAGCTTGCCGCGACGCGCTCGTTCGCCGCGACATCGCTCGCCTTGCCGCTGAGCACGAACTCGCCGAGCTCCATGACATAGGCCTGGTCCGCGATCTTCAGTGCGGCCTGTGCGTTCTGCTCGACCAGCAGTACGGAGACGCCGCTGGCGCGGAGCTCAGTGACGATGCGGAAGATGTCGGCGACGATGATCGGGGCGAGGCCGAGGCTCGGCTCGTCCAGCATCAAGAGCTTGGGCTCGCCCATCAGCGCACGGCCCATCGCGAGCATCTGCTGCTCGCCGCCGGAGAGGGTGCCCGCCAACTGCTTGCGCCGCTCCTTCAGCCGGGGAAACAGCGTGTAGACGCGCTCCATCGAGGTTTTCGCCTTGCTTCGCTCGATGCGGAAGGCACCCAGCTCCAGATTGTCCTCGACATTCATGGTCACGAACAATTCGCGGTGCTCGGGGACGAGGCCGAGCCCCATCGCGACGCGGTCCTCGATGTCGAGCCGTGACAGATCCTGCCCGGCGAAGGCGACGCGGCCCTTCAGCGGCAAGATGCCCATGATGGCGGAGAGCAGCGTGGTCTTGCCGGCGCCATTGGCCCCGACGATGGTGACGATCTGGTTGGCGCCGACCTCGAGCGAGACCGAACGCACGGCCTCGACCTTGCCATAGGCGACATGTGCGTCGGCGACGGACAACAGCGCGCTCATGCCGCCACTCCGAGATAGGCCTTGATCACTTCGGGATTGGTCTTGATCGTGGCGGGCGTGCCTTCCGCGATCTTGGTGCCGAAATCGAGCACCACGATGCGGTCGGCGAGATTCATCACGAAGCCCATGTCGTGCTCCACCAAGAGCACACTCATGCCGCCGTCGCGCAATTCGCGGAGCAGCGCGGCAAGGCGCTGCTTCTCCATGTGGCGCAGGCCGGCGGCAGGCTCGTCGAGCAGCAGCAGCATCGGATCGACGCACAGCGCCCTTGCGATCTCGACGATGCGCTGCTGGCCGAGCGAGAGCGAGCCTGCGAGCTGATGCATCTGCTCGGCGAGGCCCACGCGCTCGATCTGGCGGGCGGCCTCCGCGAGCAGCCTCGCCTCATCGGCGCGGTCGAGCCGCAGCATCGAGGAGATCGGTCCCGAATGGCCGCGCAGGTGCGCGCCGATCGCGACATTCTCCAGCACGGTCATATCAGGGACGAGCTTCACATGCTGGAAGGTGCGGGAGATGCCGAGCTTGACGATCTCCTGCGGTGGCGCCCTGTCGACCTTCTTGCCGAGCACCGAGATCGAGCCCGATGTCGCCGACAGCACGCCGGTGATCAGGTTGAACGTCGTGCTCTTGCCGGCGCCGTTCGGTCCGATCAACGCGACGATCTCGCGGGCCTGCACGTCGAAGGAGACGTTGTTGACCGCGATCACGCCACCGAACTGCTTTCGCGCCTTCTCGACCTGGAGCAGGACGCCGGACTGGCCGGCCGCGCGGGTGCGCTGCTCCAGTTTCAGCGAGGTGTCCGGCTTCTTGCCACTGGTGCGCTCGGGCAGGAACGACATCAGCCAGGGCCAGACGCCGCCGGGCGCAAGCTGGAGCAGCGCCACCAGCATGATGCCGAACACGATGGTCTCGACCTGTCCGGAGCCCGGCAGGATCAGCGGCAAATAGCTTTGCAGCACCTCCTTCAGGACCACGACGATCGCCGCGCCCAGCACGCCGCCCCAGACATAGCCGGCGCCGCCGACCACCGCGATGAAGAGATATTCGATGCCGGCCTGCGCGCCGAACGGCGTCGGGTTCACCGCGCGCTGGAGATGCGCGTAGAGCCAGCCGGAGAGGCCGGCGAGCACCGCGGCGTGGATGAACACCAGGAGCTTCGCGCGCGGCGTGTGCACGCCGAACGCTTCGGCTGCGACGTGTCCGCGGCGCAGCGCGCGGATGGCGCGGCCGGTGCGGGAATCCAGCAGGTTCATCGTGAGCAGGGCCGAGAGGATCACGGCAACCCAGATCGCGTAATAGATCGAGCCGGGCGAGAGCATCTTGAACGAGCCGATCGACAGCGGCGGGATCGCCGAGATGCCGTCGTTTCTTCCCAGGAATTCCAGCTTGCTGAAGAGATAGAACAGGCCCAGCCCCCAGGCGAGCGTGCCGAGCGGCAGATAGTGCCCGGAGAGACGGACGGTCACCAGCCCGAGCAGCACCGCCAACGATCCGCTGACCAACAGCGACAGCGGCAAGGTCAGCCACGGCGACAGGCCATAGGCCGTCGACAGCACCGCGGTGGTGTAGGCGCCGAACCCGACGAAAGCCGCCTGGCCAAACGAGGTCAGGCCGCCGACGCCGGTGAGCAGCACGAGGCCCATCGCGACGAGGGCGGCAAGGCCGATATTGTCGAGCAGCACGATCCAGAACGGCGGCATGCCCGGGAGATGCGGGATCGCCGCCATGAGAAGCGCGAAGAGGAGGATGGGAAGCCGGCTCTGCATGCGCGTCAGTCCTTCTCTTCCTCGACCGCGGGCGCGGCGAGCGAGCGCAGCAGCAGCACGGGGATCAGCAGCATGAAGACGATCACTTCCTTGTAGTTGGAGGCGTAGAAGGACGAGAACGCCTCGACGATGCCGACGACCAGCGCCGCGACGGCGGTGAGCGGATAGCTGACGAGGCCGCCGATGATCGCGGCAACGAAGCCCTTGAGGCCGATCAGGAACCCAGAGTCGTAATAGAGCGTCGTGATCGGCACGATCATGATGCCCGACAGCGCGCCGATGACGGAGGCCAGCAGGAAGGCGATCTGCCCTGACAGCGTGGTGCGGATGCCGGCAAGGCGGGCGCCGAGCCGGTTCACGGCGGTCGCGCGCAGCGCCTTGCCGTAGAGCGTCAGCCCGAAGAACAGCCAGAGCCCGATGATGAAGGCGACGGTGATACCGTAGACGGTGATGCTCTGGCCGGTGAAGCGCAGTGCGCCGGCCGTGAAGGAGCCGGACAGCACGGCAGGCCCGCGCTGGCCTTCGGCGCCGAAGAACAGCAGGCCCAGTCCCTGCAGCGCGAGGTGGACGCCCACCGATGCGATCAGCAGCACCAGCACGGAGGTGTGCGCCAGCGGCTGGAACGCGATGCGGTAGAGGTAGAGGCCGATCATCGCCACGATCACCAGCGACAGCGCGATGCAGACCGCCACCGGCGGCTTCTGGGCGGCGAAGTAGATGGTCAGCGCCAGCACGATGGCCGGCAGCACGACGTTGGTGACGAGGCTGCGCACGATCAGGCGGCCGTGCAGCGCCTTGCGCGCCACGAACAGGTCGAACACGAAGGCGCCGATGCCCAGCGCCAACGCGAGCTTTGCCGTGCCCGGCATCTGGCCCGCGGCCAGCGAGGCATAGGTCAGCGCGCCGTAGGTGACGAATTCGCCCTGGGGAATGAGGATGACGCGCGTGACGGCGAACACCAGCACCAGCGCCAGGCCGAGCAGCGCGTAGATCGCGCCATTGGTGATGCCGTCCTGTACCAGGAACAGCATGATGGTGGTATTCAAGACCGGACGCTCCCCCTCAAAGATCGGGACCGGGCTCCGCAATTGCGGTGGACGGTCCGCTCACAGCCATTGAAACGCTGACGATATTTGATATGGTCCATAACAATTATCAAATATAACTTCAAGGGTGGGGCGGACGACCCGCCCCGAATTTAGCGGGATCACGAGCACGAGGCGATGACCGTTTCCAAAACCGCTGAAAAGTCTTCTGAAAAGCCCGGCGACGCGGCCAAGGGCCGCAAGGACGCGGCCGAGGCCCAGCCTGAAGCCCTCCAGCTTGGCGAGCTCTCCGAACAGCTCGGCTACGTGCTGAAGCGGGCGCAGCTCAAGGTGTTCGAGAACTTTTTGCGCTGCATGGCCTCGCTCCAGCTCACGCCCGCGCAGTTCTCCGTGCTGCTGCTGGTCGAGAAGAATCCGGGCCGTAACCAGACCGAGATTGCCTCGACCCTCGGCATCCTGCGCCCGAACTTCGTGGCGATGCTCGACAATCTGGAGAGCCGCGACCTTTGCGCGCGGATCCGCTCCACCAACGACCGCCGCTCGCACATCCTGGTGCTGACCGACAAGGGTAAGGCCGTGCTGACCCGGGCGAAAAAGCTCGTCGCCACCAAGCACGAGTCCCGGCTGAACGAGCTGCTCGGGCAGGCCAATCGCGAAGCCCTGATCGGGATGCTCTCGAAGATCGCGAACGAGTTTTGAGGCCCGGCTGTCATCGCCCGGCTTGACCGGGCGATCCAGTACTCCGAGACGTTTGTGATCGAACCGATAGGCCGCGGCGTACTGGATTCCCCGCCTTCGCGGGGAATGACAGCGAGACCTGGGCAGGCGCCTCAATCCACCAAAATCACCCGGATATCGTTCACGTTCGTCAGTGTCGGTCCCGGCATCAGCAGATCGCCGGTCGCCTCGAAGAACGTCGTCGCGTCGTTGTTGTCCAGATACGCCTGCGGCTGAAGCGCCAGCGCCTTCATCTTCGCGAACGTTGCAGCATCAATCAGCGCGCCGGCGGGATCGGTGGGATGGCCGGCGCCTCCATCGGCGCCGTCGGTGTCGCCGGCGAGGGCGGAAATGTCAGGCGTGTCCTTCAGCAGGCCGGCGAGCGCCAGCGCATATTCCTGGTTGGGGCCGCCGCGCCCATTGCCGCGCACGGTAACGGTGAGTTCGCCGCCGGAGAGGATCGCGAGGCGCTTGCCTTGCGCGCGCGCCTGAAGCGCGAGCCTGGCGTGATCGGCGGCGACCTCGCGCGCCTCGCCTTCGAGATCGGCGCCGAGATCGATGGTCTCGTAGCCCGCTTCCTTGGCGAGCTTCACCGCGGCGTCGAGCGATTGCTTGGGCCGCGCGATCAGCTCGAAATGCGCGCGGGCAAAGGCGGCATCATCAGGCTTGGCACTTTCGTTGGCGGGGTCGTCGAGCGCGCGGCGGACGGCGTCGTCGATGGCGAGCTTGTACTTCGCGACGATCGCGCGCGCATCCGCCAGGGTGGTCGGATCGGGCACGGTGGGGCCGGAGGCGATGGCGGACGGATCGTCGTGCGGCACGTCGGAGATCGCGAGCGTCACGATCTCGGCGGCATTCTTGCCGGCGCGCGCCAGCCGGCCGCCCTTGATCCGCGACAAATGTTTCCGGACCGTGTTCATCTCGCCGATCGGCGCGCCCGAGCGGAGCAGCGCCTTGTTGACCGCCTGCTTCTGCGCGAAGCTGATGCCGTCCACCGGCGCGATCCAGTTCGCCGAGCCGCCGCCGGTGAGCAGCACCAGCAGCAGATCGTCGGGCCCGGCCTCGCTCGCGAGCGCGAGCGTATCGGCGGCGCCCTTCAGGCCGGCCTCGTCGGGCACGGGATGGCCGGCCTCGACCACGCGGATGCGGCGCGTCGGCACGCCGTAGCCGTGGCGCGTGGTGGCGATGCCGACGAGGCGCTCCGGCGCGAGCTTGAGCGTGTCGAGATAATGCCGTTCGGCGGCCGCGGCCATCGCACCCGCGCCCTTGCCGGCGGCGAGGCAGATCACGCGCCCTTTAGGTGCGGGCCGCAGATGCGGCGCCAGAATCGTGCTGGGATGGGCGGCGGCAACGGCGGCGTCGTAAAGCGCGCGGAGCAGGGGACGTCGGTCGGTCATGGCGAAGGCCTTCAGCGAACTGAAATGATGGCGACAAAATCGCCGGCTCCCTGCCTACCGCATCAGGCGCCAAAGCGTAAGCGGGCTTTACCATCATTCGATTGTGCAATCGCGTGATCATAATCCGCGCGCAAGCAAAAGCCCCCTGCGATGGCTGCGCAGGGGGCTCTCTGTCGTTTGGGGTTAGCCGCCGACGTCGGCGCTGATCACGTCTCCGAACAGCTCCCACTTCTCGCCCTTGAACTTCTCGAGTTGAAGCTGGCTGATCGGCGCGAAATCGGTCGGCGAGGTGTTGACCTTCACGCCCGGCAGCAGCGCCTCGGTGCGGAAGTCCTTCACGTTCGCCGCCTGCTTCATGATGTTCTCGCGCGTGAGATTGTCACCGCACTGCTTCAAGACCTGGACCAGTGTCTGCGCCACGGCATAGCCGACGATCGTGCCCTTATCGAGCTTGTCGCCCTCGGGGAAGTATTTGGTCATGAACGCCAGAAACTCCTTCATGCCGGGATCGTTGTTCCACGCGGGATCCGACACGTCCTTGAGATAGTCGGCCGAGATGATGTCCTGACCGTTCTCGAAGCCGGCCGGCTTCATCACGCTGCCGACGGAGGCCGAGACGTTGTTGAGGAAGTGCAGCGGCTTCCAGCCGATCTCGGCATTCTTCTTGATCGCTTGCGCGGCGAATTTCGGCGTCGTGATGTTCATGAAGACGTCGGCGCCGGTCGACTTCAGCTTGACGATGTGATTGTCGATGGTCGGCTCGGAGGTCTCGTAGCTCTCTTCGATGACGATCATCGAGGCGGCCTTGGACCCTAAGCCGTCCTTGAGGCCCTTGAGATAGTCCTTGCCGTAATCGTCGTTCTGGTAAAGCACCGCGATCTTGGCGTCCGGCTTGTTCTTGAGCAGCCACTTCGCATAGATCTGCGTCTCGCTCTGGTAATTGGGCTGCCAGCCCATCGTCCAGGGGAAGTTCTGCGGATCGTTCCACTTGGTGGCGCCGGTCGCGACGAACAGCTGCGGCACCTTCTTCGAGTTCATGTATTTGTGGATCGCCGAGTTCGGCGGCGTGCCGAGCGAGTTGAAGATGAACAGCACCTCGTCGCTCTCGACCAGCTTGCGGGCCTGCTCCACCGTCTTCGGCGGCGAGTAGGCGTCGTCATAGGAGATGTAATTGATCTTGCGGCCGTTGATGCCGCCCTCGTCGTTGATCTTCTTGAAATAGGCGGCTTCGGTCCGCCCGATGATGCCGTAGGCGGAGGCCGGTCCGCTGTAGGGCATGATGTTGCCGATCTTGATTTCGGTGTCGGTCGCGCCGGTATCGTATTTCTTCTGGGCCGATGCAGTGGAGGCCGAGGCCGCAATGAGCGCAAGCGCCAGTGACGCGGCCGCAAGTTTGCCGGTGACAGCGGGCATTCCTATCTCCCTATTTTCTTGGTGTGTGTGCGTCCCTTTTCTTGGCTTGATGATTTTTGGCGGCGCGGAGGCAATTCAATACGATTTACCGGGAGCCTTCAACAGAAAGCCCCCGCGGCTGTGTCGCAGGGGCTGCTCCTTTAGTAGTCAAGGACCGGCGCGCGCTGGTGTGCGACTGCGAGACGGCGCCGCTGTCTTGAGTTGATTAAACAGCCGGTGGCGATTTTGAGTTGCGCGACTTCAGTGGCCGAGCTCACTCGAGATGATGTCGCCGAACAGCTCCCATTTCCTGCCCTTGAACCGCATCATCTGGAGCTGCTCGATCGGGGCGAAATTATCGGCCGAGGTGTTGATCTTGATGCCGGGCAGCAGCGTGTCGGGCTCGAAATCCTTCAAGGAAGCGGCCTGCTTCATGACGTTCTCATGGGTGAGCTCGTCGCCGCACATCTGCAGCACCTTCACCATGGTCTGGGCCGCGGCATAGCCGAACACCACGCCGGCATCGAGCTTGTTGGCCTTGGGGTCGTACTGCGCGAGGAAATTATAGAACTTCTTCATGCCGTCATCGGCATTCCATTGCGGGTCGGAGCCGTCCTTGGTGTAGCTCGCCGACAGGATGCCTTGCGAGATCTCCAGGCCCGCGGGCTCGAGCACGCCGCCGACCGACGCCGAGACGTTGGAGATGATGTGGACCGGATGCCAGTTGATCTCGGCCGCCTTCTTGATCGCCTGCGCCGCGAATTTCGGCGTGGTGATGCTGAGGAAGACGTCGGCGCCCGAGGCCTTCAGCTTCACGACGTGCTCGTCGATCGCGGGCTCCGACGTGTCGTAGCCGTCTTCGAGCACGATCATCGACGCCTTGGCCCCTAAGCCGTCCTTCAGCCCTCTCAGATAGTCCTTGCCGAAATCGTCGTTCTGGTAGAGCACGCCGATCTTCGCGTCCGGCTTCTCCTTCATGATGTATTTGGCGTAGATGCGCGCCTCGCTGGCGTAGCTCGGCTGCCAGCCCATGGTCCACGGATATTGCTTCGGATCGTTCCACTTGGAGGCGCCGCTCGCCACGAACAGCTGCGGCACCTTCTTCTCGTTCATGTATTTGCGGATGGCGCCGTTGGTGGAGGTGCCGAGCGAGCCGAAGATCAGCAGCACGCCGTCGCTCTCGACCAGCTTGCGCGCCTGCTCCACCGTCTTCGGCGGCGAATAGCCGTCGTCGTAGGAGATGAACTTGATCTTGCGGCCGTTGATGCCGCCCTCGGCATTGATCTTGTTGAAATAGGCTTCCTCGGCCTTGCCGATCGCGGCGTAGGCGGACGCCGGCCCGCTATAGGGCATGATGTTGCCGATCTTGATCTCGGTATCGGAAGCGCCGCTGTCGTATTTCTTTTGCGCCAGTGCCGGGCTGCTCATCGCAGTGCACAACGCGAGCGCGGCCGAAACGGCCGCAACCTGAAATCGAACGACAGTCATCTTTCTCCACCCGGAATGGATCGGCGCCGCATTGAACAAGATTGACGCCTGACGTCAACAAAAAGCCCCCGCGGTCGCCCGCGGGGGCTTTGTCAGATTTGACTAGACTTGAACTGACCAGACTTGGACTATTGCGTCAGCGTCACTCGGAAGCGACGTCGCCGCTGATGATCTCGCCGAACAGTTCCCACTTCTCGCCCTTGAAGCGCTGCATCTGGAGCTGCGATATCGGGGCGAAGTCGGTGGCGCTGGTGTTGATCTTGACGCCGGGCAGCAGCGTGTCCGGTGCAAAATCCTTCAAGGAAGCGGCCTGCTTCATCAGGTTGGCGCGGGTGAGGTCGTCACCGCACATCTCCAGCGTCTTGACCAGGGTCGACGCCGCGCCATAGCCGTAGACCATGCCGGTGTCGGTCTTGTCGGCGCCGGGCATGTACTTGTCGACGAACTCGTTCCACTTCTTCATGCCGGGATCGTTGTTCCACTGCGGGTCGGTGGAATCCTTGGCATAGGCCGCCGACAGCACGTCCTGCGAGGCCTCGAAGCCGGCCGGCTTCATCACGCTGCCGACCGAGATCGACACGTTGGTGAGGATCTGGAGCGGCTTCCAGCTGAGCTCGGCGGTCTTCTTGATGGTCTGGGCCGCGAACTTCGGCGTCGCGTAGATCAGCAGCACGTCGGGATTGGCGGCCTTGATCTTGACGATGTGGCCGTCGATCGACGGCTCGGAGACCTCGTAGCTCTCTTCCATGATGATCATGGACGCGCCCTTGGCGCCGAGACCGTCCTTGGTGCCCTTGAGGTAGTCTTTGCCGAAATCGTCGTTCTGGTAGAGGATCGCGACCTTGGCGTTCGGCTTTTCCTTCATCAGCCATTTCGCGTAGATCTGCGCTTCGCTCTGGTAGGAGGGCTGCCAGCCGATGGTCCAGGGGAAGTTCTTCGCGTCGTTCCACTTGGTGGCGCCGGTGGCGACGAACAGCTGCGGGATCTTCTTGGCGTTCAGGTACTTCTGGATCGCGGTGTTCGAGGGCGTGCCGAGCGGATTGTACACGGCCAGCACTTCGTCGCTCTCGACCAGCTTGCGGACCTGCTCGACGGCCTTCGGCGGCGAATAGGCGTCGTCATAGGTGACGAAGTTGATCTTGCGGCCGTTGATGCCGCCCTTGTCGTTGATCATCTTGAAATAGGCTTCTTCGGTCTTGCCGATGATGCCATAGGCAGACGCCGGACCGCTGTACGGCATGATGTTGCCGATCTTGATCTCGGTATCGGACGCGCCGGTGTCGTATTTCTTCTGGGCAAGTGCTGCGCCGGAGGTGAGGGTCGCGACCGCCGTTACGAGTGCGGTGGTTCGCAGTATTCTTCCGAAAAGCAATTGGGTCTCCTTGGTTAAAACAACAGTCTGGATGGACGTTTCAGTTCTTCCTGAGCCGACCGGCGAGTTGCTGGCCCAGGATCGCGACTTGCCTTGCGCCATGCGGCACGAGGTAGATGACGAGGAACAGGAGCACGCCGAACACCGCGCCGGAGAGGCCCTTGGAGATGCCCTCCGCGATGTTCGGTACGAAAATGATGAAGGCAGCGCCGACGATCGAGCCGGGCAGCCAGCCGACGCCGCCGACGACCATGCCGAGGAACAGCGAGATTGCGAGCGTGATGGTGTAGCTGTCGGGCGCGACGAACTGCACCGCAATGGCGCCAAGCGAGCCGGCGATGCCGGTGATGGCGGCGGAGACGCCGAAGGCCAGCGTCTTGTACAGCGCGACGTCGACGCCCATCGCGGAGGCCGCGATCTCGTTGTCGCGGATCGCCATGAAGGCGCGGCCCGAGCGGGAGCGCAGCAGGTTCACCGAGAAGATGTAGATCGCAATCACGACCACGAGCGTGAAGTAGTACAGCCACATGTCCTGCGACATCGGCAGCCCGAACGGCGCATCCGGCTTGGTGACGACGAGGCCCTGCACGCCGCCGGTCCAGTGCTCGAGGAAGTTCAGCTTGAGGAGCTGCGGCATGGCGGTGGCGAGCGCGAAGGTCGCAAGCGCGAGGTAGACGCCGGAGAGCCGCAGCGCCGGCTGCCCGAACAGGAAGCCGAAGCCGAAACAGACGACGCCGGCGATCGGCAGCGTCAGCGCGTAATTGACGTTGAAGTGCTCCATCAGCACCGCTGTCGTATAGGCACCGACCGCGTAGAACGCGCTCTGGCCGAGCGAGAACTGGCCGCTTCCGCCGGTCAGGATGTTCAGCGCCAGCACCGCGAGCCCGTAGATCAGGAGCATCGTCATCTGGAAGATGATGAAGTTCTTGACGAAAACGGGTGCGATCAGCAGTGCCGCGAGCACCACCAGCGAGGTGCCGGTGCCCAGCGTCATGGCCCGCTTCGGAACAGCCTCGACCGCCTCGTGGCCTTCTGCAACGACTTCTTCTGCAGCGCTCATGATCAAACTCGCTTGACGATGTGCCGGCCGAACAGGCCAGCGGGTTTGACGACCAGGACGGAGATGATCAGCGCGAGCGCGATCGGGAGCTTCAGCTCATTGCCGACGCCGGGGATGTAGGTGCCGGCGAGGTTCTCGAAGATCCCGACCAGGAAGCCGCCGACCACGGCGCCGAACGGGCTGGTGAGACCGCCGAGCACCGCGGCGGCAAAGCCGTAGATCAGCACGCCGCCCATCATGTTGGGCTCGAGGAACACGACGGGGGCGATCAGCATGCCGGCGATCGCGCCGATCGCGGTCGCCATGCCCCAGCCGAGCGCGATCATCCAGCTCGTGTTGATGCCGACGAGGCGGGCCGATTCAGGCACCGAGGCGGCCGCGCGCATGGCCAGGCCGATGCGCGTGTACTGGAAGAAGAAGTAGAGGCCGAGCAGCAGCAGCACCGTGACGCCGATCATGCCGGCCTGGTGGGTCGAGATCAGCTGGCTGCCCAGGAACGGCGCGGAGCCGAACGGGGTCGGGTACTGCTTGATGGTGAAGTCCCAGATCAGGCCGGCCGAGGAGTTGATGATTGCGAACAGGGCGATGAAGCCGGCGACGTTGGTCAGCACCGGCGCTTTCGCCAGCGGCTTGAACAGGATGCGCTCGATCGCGATGCCGGCGACGAAGGAGAGCGCCAGCGTGAGGATGAAGGCGGCCCAGTAAGGCACGCCCCATTGCATCAGCTGCCAGGAGATGAAGGTCGAGAACATCGCCATCTCGCCCTGCGCGAAGTTGAGATGGTCGATCGCCTGGTAGATCATGACCACGGCGAGCGCCATGCAGGCGTAGATCGCGCCCGTGGCGATGCCGGCCAGCACTTGGTTGGTGAACAGCTCCATCGTGCCGGCTCCTCAGTAACCCAGATAGGATTTGCGGATTTCTTCGTTGTTCGCGATGTCCTTGGCATTGCCCGACATCACGATGCGTCCGGTCTCGATCACATAGGCCTGGTCGGCGAGCTCGAGCGCGAGCTGGGCGTTCTGCTCGACCACCAGGATCGACACCTTGTCCTCGCGGTTGATCTTGCCGAGGATGCCGAACAGGTCGCGCACGACCAGCGGCGCCAGTCCGAAGGACGGCTCGTCGAGCAGCATCAGGCGCGGCCGCAGCATCAGCGCACGGGCGACCGCGAGCATCTGCTGCTCGCCGCCCGAGAGCGTGCCGGCCTGCTGGGTGTGGCGCTGCTTCAGCACCGGGAAATGCGCGTACATGCGCTCGATGTCGGAAACGATGCCGGCGCTGTCCTTGCGGGTGATGGCCCCGAGCTGGAGGTTCTCCTCGACCGTCATGGTCGTGAAGGTGCCGCGGCCCTGCGGCACGTGGGCGATGCCGAACCGCACGATGCTCTCGGTGGAGCGGTTGCTGAGCGGCTTGCCTTCGAACTCGATCGCGCCGGTGGAACGCACCATGTTGCAGATCGCGCGCAGGGTGGTGGTCTTGCCGGCGCCATTGGCGCCGAGCAGCGTCGTCAACGATCCTTCGTTGAGCGAGAAGGACAGGCCATGGAGCGCCTGGACCTGGCCGTAATAGGCGCGCAGGTCCTTGACGTTGAGCAGCGTCGTCATTGGTCCTTGCTCCCGAGATAGGCCTTGATGACGTCGGGGTCCGCCTGCACCTGGGCCGGCGTGCCTTCCGCGAGCTTCTTGCCGAAATTCAGCGCGACGACGTGGTCGGCGATCGACATCACGAGGCCCATGTGGTGCTCGACCAGCAGCACGGTCATGTGGCGGTCGTCGCGGATGCGGCGGATGAGGTCGCCGAGCAGATAGACTTCCTCGTGGTTGAGGCCGCCGGCCGGCTCGTCGAGCAGCAGGATCTTCGGGTCGGCCGCGAGCGCGCGCGCCAGCTCGACGCGTTTCTGCGTGCCGAAGGGCAGGCCGGACACGATGGTGTGGGCGACGTCCTCGAGCTTGAGATAGGCGAGGATCTCCTGCACCTTCTTGTTGACCTCGGTCTCGCTGCGCCGGACCCAGGCGAGCCGAAGCGAGTCGCTGATGATGTCGCTGGAGGTCTTCGAATGGGCGCCGACGCGGACGTTGTCCATCACCGAGAGGTTCGGAAACAGCGCCACGTTCTGGAAGGTGCGGCCGATGCCGATCTCGGCGATCCGGTGCGGAGGCCGCGACAGGATGCTCACGCCTTCCATCAGGATGTCGCCCGACGACGGCTGATAGAGCCGCGAGAGGCAGTTGAAGAGCGTGGTCTTGCCGGCGCCGTTGGGGCCGATCAATCCGAGGATCTGACCCTTGTGCATGTCAAAGGACACGCCGTTGAGCGCGATGATGCCGCCGAACACGACGCTGACGTCGCGAACCGCGAGCAGGGGCGATGTCCCCTGCGCGAGCTGTGCCTGCGTCATCTCGTCTCGCCCACACACGTCAGTGGGCGAAGGGGCGATGCGAACCGCTCCCGGTGATGACAAAGGCTATCTGAACCCCTCGGCCACACGCGCAACTTTTCCTCCTGATTTCAGCTTTTTGCTGACTTCTTTTTTGGATTGCGGCATCAGTCCCCCGAGTGCCGCTTCAATGTTCCTTACCATCGCCAGCAGACGCGGTCCAATGTCGTTGATCAAACGCTCTTCCGTGAAGCGGAATGCGGGCGCGCCGCAATTGAATGCGTAAGGTCCGGTTCCGTCGTTGAGCTTGAGCGCGACGCCGGCGGCACCGATGTCGTCGTGCCAGTCGCCGACGGACATCGCGAAACCGTATTTCGCAACGGTCTCGCCGGAACGTTCCAATCCGTCGCGCATCTTCGGCCACCGGCTGCCGTAATGTTCGCGCAGGATGCGGGACACCTCGGCGCGCCCCTCGTCATCGAGCGCCCAGAAATAGGCACGGCCCATCGCGCTGGTTGCAATCGGCACGCGGGAGCCGACGTCAAGTTGAACGCCGACCGTCTCGCTGCCGCGACTTTGCCCGAAATAGATCATGCTGTGACGGTCGCGGCCGCCGATCGCGACGGCGCCGCCGGTCGCGCGCATCAATTCCTCGCGAAATGGCTCGGACAAATGCCGAACGCCGAGATTGGATAACGCCGCATAGCCGAGCGCCATCGCGGCGGGCGCGAGCTGATACTTCTCGAAACGGGGAACCGGTGTCAGATAACCGAGCTTCGTCAACGTGTAGGTCAGGCGCGAAACGGTCGGCTTGGGCAGGTTCGTCCGCGCGGCGATCTCCTGGTTGCCGAGAAGTCCGTCGCTGGGTTGGAATGCGCGCAAAACATCTAGTCCGCGGGAAAGCGCGACGACGAAATTCCGATCGGTCGCAGTCTTCTTGCCTGTACGCTTCATCCCTGATCTGCTTCTTGCGCGGAGTCGTTGACAACGTCCGTGCTTCAAAATAACCCTGCCGTCAAGATGCGGAATTAAATTCCGCACCGCGAAATCGAACAAAAGTAAATCCCCACCAAGGAGGGAAGCCGTGAGCGAAGTGGTCAAGCTTGAGCGTCATGACGAAGTCGGGATCGTCACGGTCAACAGTCCTCCGGTCAATGCGCTGAGTGCCGCAGTGCGTGGCGGTATTCTCGAATGCATCAAGGCCGCGATCGCCGATCCCGCGATCAAGGGCATCGTCCTGACCTGCGCCGGCCGCACCTTTATCGCCGGTGCCGACATCACCGAGTTCGGCAAGCCGCCGAAGCCGCCCGCCCTCAACGACGTCCTCGCCGAGATCGAGAACTCGCCCAAGCCGGTCGTCGCCGCGATCCATGGCACCGCGCTCGGCGGTGGCCTCGAGGTCGCGCTGGCCTGTCATTTCCGCGTGGCCGTGAAGGAAGCCAAGCTCGGGCTGCCCGAGGTGAAGCTCGGCCTGCTGCCGGGCGCCGGCGGCACCCAGCGCCTGCCGCGCGCGGTCGGGCCGGAACTCGCGGTCAAGATGATCGTCGGCGGCGATCCGATCGGTGCCGCCGAAGCGCTCAAGAACGGCCTGATCGAGGAGATCGTCGAAGGTCCGGCCTCCGGCGGCGAGGCCTTCGTGCGCAAGCTGCTCGCCGAGAAGCGCCCTCTGCGGCGCTTGCGCGACGACGATTCCAAGCTCGCGGCGGCCAAGGCCGACCGCTCGATCTTCACCAATGCGGTCGCCGCCATGACCAAGAAGTCGCGCGGCCTGGAGGCGCCGTTCGCCGCCGCCGACGCCGTCGGCTACGCCATCGACCTGCCGTTCGACGAGGGGCTGAAGAAGGAGCGCGAGGGCTTCCTCAAGCTCGTCTCCAGCGACCAGTCCAAGGCGCAGCGTTATGCTTTCTTCGCCGAGCGCGAGGCCAGCAAGATCGCCGGCGTCCCTGAAGGCACCAAGTCGCGGCCCGTGAACCGCGTCGCCATCCTCGGTGCCGGCACCATGGGCGGCGGCATTGCGATGTCCTTTGCCAATGCCGGCGTGCCCGTCACCCTGATCGAGACCGGCGAGGAGCAGCTCAAGCGCGGCATGGGCATCATGCAGAAGAACTGGGAAGCGACCGCCGCGCGCGGCGGCATCCCGGCCGACGCGCCCGCCAAGCGCATGGCGCTGATCAACGGCGTCGTCGGCATCGAGAACGTCGGTGATGCTGACCTGGTGATCGAGGCCGTGTTCGAGACCATGGCGGTGAAGAAGGAAGTGTTCGGCAAGCTCGACCAATACGTCAAGCCCGGCGCCGTGCTCGCCTCCAACACCTCCTACCTCAACATCGACGAGATCGCGAAGTCGACCAAGCGGCCGCAGGACGTGCTCGGCATGCACTTCTTCTCGCCCGCCAACGTCATGAAGCTGTGCGAGATCGTGCGCGCCGACAAGACCGCGCCGGATGCGCTGGTCACCGCCGTGACCATCGCGCGAAAGATCGCGAAGGTGCCGGCCGTGGTCGGCGTCTGCGACGGCTTCGTCGGCAACCGCATGCTGGCGCAGCGTGGCAAGCAGTCCGAGAAGCTGCTGTTCGAAGGTGCCCTGCCGCAGCAGGTCGACGCCGTGGTCACCAAATTCGGCATGCCGATGGGACCGTTCGCGATGGGCGATCTCGCCGGCCTCGACATCGGCTGGCGCTCGCGCAAGGACCGCGGCATCAAGTCGGAGATCGCGGATGCGCTCTGCGAAGCCGGCCGCTTCGGCCAGAAGACCGGCAAGGGCTACTACAAGTATGAAGCAGGCAGTCGCTCGGCGCTGCCCGATCCGGAGGTCGAAAAGCTGATCGACGAGACGCTGCTCCGTCTCGGCCGCAAGAAGCGTGTCGTCAGCGACGAGGAGATCCTCGAGCGCATGATGTACCCGATGATCAACGAGGGCGCGAAGATCCTCGAAGAGGGCATCGCGGCGCGTCCTTCCGACATCGACGTGGTCTGGCTCTACGGCTACGGCTGGCCGATCTACCGCGGCGGCCCGATGTTCTGGGCCGACACCGTCGGCCTCAAGCACATCGCCGATCGTCTCTCCTTCTACGCCAAGGAGACCAACGATCCGAGCCTCGAGCCCGCGCCGCTGCTGAAGAAGCTCGCGGCCGAAGGCAAGACGTTCGCGTCGCTGGCCGCGGCGTCGAAAGCGGCGTGATGGCCGCTTCATCTCAACCCTCGTCATTCCGGGATGCGCCGCAAGGCGCAGGCCCGGAATCCATAACCCCAGCTGGTGGTTGTGGATTTCGGGCTCGCGACTTTGTCGCGCCCCGGAATGACGGTCTCTGTTAGTTGCTCGCTCAACCAATCAAGAATAATGCCCCATCCCGGCGAACAGTTTTATCCCGAGGGCGTGCGTTGGGACGACACCATCGTCCAGGGCTCGCTGCCTGACCTGCTGTCGAAAGCCGCCGCCGATTTCGGCCCGCGCACCGCGCTGGAATTCCGCGATCGTCCGATCAGCTATACCGAGCTCGCCGCCATGGCCGAGCGTGCCGCGGCTGCCTTCCTGCGCGCCGGCTGCGGCAAGAACAGTTCCGTGGCGCTGTTCCTCGGCAACACGCCGGACCATCCGGTCAATTTCTTCGGCGCGCTCAAGGCCGGTGCCCGCGTCGCGCATCTCTCCCCGCTCGACGGCGAGATCGCGCTGACGCACAAGGTCTCGGATTCCGGCTCGCGCCTGCTCGTCACCTCCAACCTCGCGGCGCTGCTGCCGAACGCGCTGAAGTTCCTGGAGAAGGGCCTGATCGATCGCCTGGTCGTCTGCGAGGACGACGATTGGGGCAAGGTCGGCACGCCACAGGCGCCGATCCCCGACGATCCCCGCATCGTCACCTTCAAGAGCTTCGTCGAGGGCGCCACCGCGCCGGCTGAGTGGCCGTCCGTGACGGCGGACGACGTCGCGCTGCTGCAATATACCGGCGGCACCACCGGCCTGCCCAAGGGCGCGATGCTCACCCACGGCAATCTCACCTCGGCAGTGTCGATCTACGATGTCTGGGGCAAGCCGTCGCGTGCGGCGCGCGGCGACGTCGTCGAGCGCGTGATCTGCGTGCTGCCGCTGTTCCACATCTATGCGCTCACCGTCGTGCTGCTGTCGTCGCTCAGCCGCGGCAATCTGATCTCGCTCCACCAGCGTTTTGATGTCGAGGCGGTGATGCGCGACATCGAAATCAAGCGCGCGACGTACTTCCCGGGCGTCCCGACGATGTGGATCGCGATCGCGGCGCTGCCTGATCTCGACAAGCGCGACTTCTCCTCGCTCGCCGTCATCGGCTCCGGCGGCGCGCCGCTGCCGGTGGAGATCGCGAACTTCTTCGAGCGCAAGGTCGGCAAGAAGCTGCGCAGCGGCTGGGGCATGACCGAGACCTGCTCGCCCGGCACCGGCCACCCGCCGACGGGACCGGACAAGCCGGGGTCGATCGGCCTGATGCTGCCCGGCATCGAGATGGACGTGGTCTCGCTGGATGATCCGACAAAAGTTCTGCCGCCGGGCGAAGTCGGCGAAATCCGCATCAAGGGCCCGAACGTCACCAAGGGCTACTGGAACAAGGCGAAGGAGTCCGCGGAGTCGTTTTCGGACGGCCGCTTCCTCACCGGCGACATCGGCTATGTCGACACCGACGGTTATTTCTTCCTGGTCGACCGCAAGAAGGACATGATCATCTCCGGCGGCTTCAACGTCTATCCGCAGATGATCGAGCAGGCGATCTACACCATTCCGGGCGTGCACGAGGTGATCGTGCTCGGCATTCCCGACCAGTATCGCGGCGAGGCCGCCAAGGCCTTCATCAAGCTCAAGCCGGACGCCAAGCCGTTCTCGCTCGACGAGCTGCGCGCGCAGCTTGCCGGCAAGGTCGGCAAGCACGAGCTGCCGGCAGCAGTCGAGTTCGTCGACGATCTGCCGCGCACGCCGGTCGGAAAATTGTCGCGCCACGAATTGCGCCAGCAGCAGAAACCAGCACAATCCACCCAACACCCATCAGGAGGTCGCTCTTGACCGACGCCGTCATCGTTTCCACCGCCCGCACCCCGATCGGCAAGGCCTATCGCGGCATGCTCAACGCCACCGAGGGTGCGACGCTGCTCGGCCACGCCATCGGCGAGGCAGTCGCTCGCGCCAAGGTCGATCCGAAGGAGGTCGAGGACGTCGTGATGGGCGCGGCGCTGCAGCAGGGCGCGACCGGCGGCAACATCGCGCGCAAGGCGCTGCTCCGCGCAGGTCTCCCCGTGACCGTCGCCGGCACCACCATCGACCGGCAATGCGCCTCGGGCCTCCAGGCCATCGCGCTTGCCGCGCGCTCGGTGATCTTCGACGGCGTCGAGATCGCGGTCGGCGGCGGCGGCGAGTCGATCAGCCTCGTGCAGAACGACAAGATGAACGGCTTCCACGCCCAGGATCCGGCGCTGCTCAAGATCAAGGGCGAGGTCTACATGCCCATGATCGACACCGCCGAGGTCGTCGCCAAGCGCTACGGCATCTCGCGCGAGAAGCAGGACGAATATTCGCTGGAGAGCCAGCGCCGCACCGCCGCGGCCCAGCAGGGCGGCAAGTTCAAGGACGAACTGGCGCCGATCACGACGCAGATGGCGGTCACCGACAAGGCGACCGGCGCCGTGTCGATGAAGGAAGTGACCTTGTCGCAGGACGAAGGCCCGCGCCCCGAGACCACGGCTGAAGGCCTTGCCGGCCTCAAGCCCGTGCGCGGCGAAGGCTTTTCGATCACCGCGGGCAATGCCAGCCAGCTCTCCGACGGCGCCAGCGCCTCCGTCATCATGAGCGACAAGGAAGCCTCCAAGCGCGGCCTCAAGCCACTCGGCATCTTCCGCGGCTTCGTCTCCGCCGGCTGCGAGCCGGACGAGATGGGCATCGGCCCGGTCTTCGCCGTGCCGCGCCTGCTCAAGCGCCACGGCCT
Organism: Bradyrhizobium sp. 482_C4_N1_8; assembly: GCF_052075965.1. Lineage (NCBI taxonomy): Bacteria > Pseudomonadati > Pseudomonadota > Alphaproteobacteria > Hyphomicrobiales > Nitrobacteraceae > Bradyrhizobium > Bradyrhizobium sp. 482_C4_N1_8. Next base: position 1,169,618 of record NZ_CP197231.1, read on the forward strand.
CACCGTCGACGACATCGGCCTCTGGGAGCTGAACGAAGCCTTCGCGGTGCAGGTGCTCTATTGCCGAGACAAGCTCGGCATCGACCCCGAGAAGATCAACGTCGACGGCGGCGCGATCTCGGTCGGCCATCCCTACGGCATGTCGGGCGCGCGCCTGACCGGTCACGCCCTGATCGAAGGCCGCCGCCGCAAGGCCAAGTATGCGGTCGTCACCATGTGCGTCGGCGGCGGCATGGGCGCGGCCGGGCTGTTCGAGGTGTTGCAGTAATTTCACCGTCGTCCTGACGGCGACGAAACAAAGAAGCTCACAGGAGGATCCGATGGATCTCGCATTCACTAGGGAAGAGCAGGCGTTTCGCGAGGAAGTGCGTTCATTCTTCCGCGACAACGTGCCGCCGGATACGCGGCGCAAGCTGGTCGAGGGCCGTCACCTCTCGAAGGACGAGATGGTGACGTGGTGGCGCATCCTCAACAAGAAGGGCTGGGGCGTCAGCCACTGGCCGAAGCAGTATGGCGGGACGGGGTGGACCTCCGTGCAGCACTACATCTTCAACGAGGAGCTGCAGTCCTATCCGGCGCCGCAGCCGCTCGCCTTCGGCGTCAGCATGGTCGGCCCCGTGATCTACACCTTCGGCAACGAAGAGCAGAAGAAGCAGTATCTGCCGCGCATCGCCAATGTCGACGACTGGTGGTGCCAGGGCTTCTCCGAGCCCGGCTCCGGCTCCGATCTCGCCTCGCTCAAGACCAAGGCCGAGCGCAAGGGTGACAAGTGGATCATCAACGGCCAGAAGACCTGGACCACGCTCGCCCAGCACGCCGACATGATCTTCTGCCTCTGCCGCACCGACCCCTCCGCCAAGAAGCAGATGGGCATCTCCTTCATCGTGTTCTCGATGAAGTCGAAGGGCGTCACCGTGCGTCCGATCCAGACCATCGACGGCGGCGTCGAGGTCAACGAAGTGTTCTTCGACGACGTCGAGGTGCCCTACGAGAACCTGATCGGCGAGGAGAACAAGGGCTGGGACTACGCCAAATTCCTGCTCGGCAATGAGCGCACCGGCATTGCCCGGGTCGGCGTCTCCAAGGAGCGGCTGCGCCGCATCCGCGACTTGGCCGGCAAGGTCGAATCCGGCGGCAAGCCGATCATCCAGGACGCCGCGTTCCGCGAGAAGCTGGCGGCCTGCGAGATCGAGCTGAAGGCGCTCGAGCTGACGCAGCTCCGCGTCGTCGCCGACGAGGGCAAGCACGGCAAGGGCAAGCCTAATCCGGCGTCCTCGGTGCTGAAGATCAAGGGCTCCGAGATCCAGCAGACCACCACCGAGCTCTTGATGGAAGTGATCGGCCCGTTCGCAGCACCCTACGACGTGCACGGCGACGACGGCTCGAACGAAGCCATGGAGTGGACCGCCCAGATCGCACCGAGCTACTTCAACAACCGCAAGGTCTCGATCTACGGCGGCTCCAACGAGATCCAGCGCAACATCATCGCCAAGGCGGTGCTGGGGCTCTAGGCGTCATTCCGGGGCGCGCGCAGCGCGAGCCCGGAATCCATAACCACGATCGGGAGTATGGATCCCGGGCTCGCGCTACGCGCGCCCCGGGATGACGAAACCAAAAAATTCCGGGTACGAGGAACCAAAGAAATGGATTTTGATCTGAACGAGGAGCAACGGCTTCTCAAGGAAAGCATCGACGGCCTGCTGACCGATTCCTATGATTTCGAGAGCCGCAAGAAGTACATGAAGGAGAAGGGCGGCTGGAGCCAGGCCGTCTGGGGCAAGCTCGCCGAGCAGGGCCTGCTCGGCCTGCCCTTCGCGGAGGCCGATGGCGGCTTCGGCGGCGGCGGTGTCGAGACCATGATCGTGATGGAAGCGCTCGGCAAGGCGCTGGTGCTTGAGCCGTATCTGGCAACGGTTGTGATCGGCGGCGGCTTCCTGCGCCACGCCGGCTCCGATGCGCAGAAGGCCGCGCACGTGTCCGGGATCATCGACGGCAGCAAGACGCTGGCGTTCGCCCAGCTCGAGAAGAACTCGCGTTACGACCTGTTCGACGTCGCCACGACGGCGAAGAAGAAGGGTGACGGCTGGGTGATCGACGGCGAGAAATTCGTCGTGCTCAACGGCGAGAACGCGGAAACTCTCATTGTCACCGCCCGCACCAAGGGCGACCGCCGCGACAAGTCCGGCATCGGCGTGTTCCTGGTGCCGGCGGGCGCCAAGGGCGTGACGAAGAAGTCGTACCCGACGCAGGACGGCCTGCACGCCGCCGACATCACCTTCACCGGCGTCGAGGTCGGCGCGGATGCGGTGCTCGGCAATCCCGACGACTCGCTCGCGCTGATCGAGCGTGTCGTCGACGAAGCCCGCATTGCGCTCTGTGCCGAGGCGGTCGGCCTGATGGACGAGTCGCTCAAGACCACCGTCGAGTATATCAAGACGCGCAAGCAGTTCGGCGTCGCGATCGGCTCGTTCCAGTCGTTGCAGCACCGCGCTTCCGACATGTTCGTCGCCGCCGAGCAGGCGCGATCAATGTCGATGTTCGCGACCATGGCGGGTGATTTCGAGGACGCCAAGGAGCGTTCCAACGCGATCGCCGCGGCCAAGGTGCAGATCGGCAAGTCGCTGAAGTTCGTCGGACAGCAGGCGATCCAGCTCCACGGCGGCATCGGCATGACCATGGAGGCGAAGATCGGCCACTACTTCAAGCGCCTCACCATGATCGAGAACAGCTTTGGTGACACCGACTACCACCAGCGCCGCGTCGCGGATGGGAGCGGGTTGATCTGAGTTGATCTAGGCCACGCGAAGACTGTCATGCCCCGGCTTGACCGGGGCATCCAGTACTCCGCGGCGGCAGTTCGTTCACGCAACTCAGCCGCCGAGTACTGGATCGCCCGATCAAGTCGGGCGATGACATCGAGTAAATGGAATCAGCGGAGCCCAACAACAATGAAAAACACCCCGTTCGATCTCACCGGCAAGGTCGCAATCGTCACCGGCTCCAGCCGCGGCATCGGCCGCTCCTCCGCCGAGTTGCTCGCCAAGTTAGGCGCCAAGGTCGTGGTCTCTTCGCGCAAAGCCGACGCCTGCAAGGAAGTCGCCGACGGCATCATCGCAGCCGGCGGCGATGCCATCGTCATTCCCTGCAACATCGCGCGCAAGGCCGAGGTCGAGGCGCTGATCTCGGGCACGATCAAGCACTACGGCAAGATCGACATCCTCGTCTGCAACGCCGCGGTGAATCCGTATTACGGCCCGCTGCTCGACATCACCGACGAGGCCTTCGACAAGATCATGGGCAGCAACGTCAAGAGCAACATCTGGCTCTCCGCGCTGGCGATCCCGCAAATGGCGGAGCGCGGCAACGGCTCCGTCGTCATCATCTCCTCGATCGGGGGGCTGCGCGGCTCGACCGTGATCGGCGCCTACGGCATCTCCAAGGCCGCCGACTTCGCGCTGTGCCGCTCGCTCGCCGGCGAATGGGGCCCGAAAGGCGTCCGCGTCAACTGCATCGCGCCCGGCCTGGTCAAGACCGATTTCGCCCGCGCGCTGTGGGAAGACGAAGCCAACCTCAAGCGCCGCACCGCCACCACGCCCCTTCGCCGCATCGGCGAACCCGACGAAATCGCCGGCGCCGTCGCCTATCTCGCCTCCGACGCGTCCAGCTTCATGACCGGCCAGACCATCGTGATCGACGGCGGCGTGACGACGGCAGCGGTGTAGGGATTCTTCCCTCTCCCCTTGTGGGAGAGGGTGGCTCGCCGCATAGCGGCGAGACGGGTGAGGGGTTTCTCTCCATGTGCAACCCTCTTACCGCTGAATTCGCTGAAGCATACCCCTCATCCGGCGCGCTTTGCGCGCCACCTTCTCCCACAAGGGGAGAAGGGGAGGCGGCCGTGTCCGCTCATCCAATCTTGACCTTCCCGCCCTAATCCGCTCCCTTTGGCGCGACACAATGACCCCCTCTCAGGGAAACGCCAGGGTAAGCTCCATGTCTTTCGTCCTCGCCATCGACCAGGGCACCACCTCGTCGCGCGCCATCGTTTTTCGCAGTGACATCTCGATTGCCGCCCGCGCGCAGCAGGAGTTTCCGCAGCATTTTCCGGCCTCGGGCTGGGTCGAGCATGAGCCGGAGGACATCTGGACCTCGACCGTCATGGTCTGCCGAGACGCGATCGAGCAGGCCGGCATCGGGCCTAAGGACATCGCCGCGATCGGCATCACGAACCAGCGTGAGACCACCGTGGTGTGGGACCGCGCCACCGGCCAGGCCGTGCACCGCGCCATCGTCTGGCAGGACCGCCGCACCGCTGACATCTGCGCGAAACTCAAGGCCGGCGGCCGCGAGCCCGTGATCTCGCAGAAGACCGGCCTGATCATCGATCCCTATTTCTCCGGCACCAAGGTCGCCTGGATTCTCGACCACGTCCCCGGCGCGCGGGCGCGTGCCGCGCGCGGCGAATTGATGTTCGGCACCGTCGACTGCTATCTGCTCTGGCGCCTCACCGGCGGCAAGGTGCACGCCACCGACGCCACCAACGCCTCGCGCACGCTGCTGTTCAACATCCACACCGGCCAGTGGGACGACGAGCTCTTGGAGATCATCGGCGTGCCGCGCTCGATGCTGCCCGAGGTGAAGGATTCCTCCGCCCGCTTCGGCGAGAGCACGCCGGACCTGTTCGGCGGCGCGATCGCGATCTCAGGCATCGCGGGCGACCAGCAGGCCGCGACCATCGGCCAGGCCTGCTTCCGCCCGGGCATGATGAAGTCGACCTACGGCACCGGCTGTTTTGCCCTGCTCAACACCGGGACCACGCCGGTCGTCTCCAAGAACAAGCTGCTCACCACCGTCGCCTATCAGCTCGACGGCAAGCGCACCTACGCGCTCGAAGGCTCGATCTTCGTCGCGGGTTCTGCGGTGCAGTGGCTGCGCGACGGCCTCGGCATCATCAAGCACGCCGCCGAGACCGGACCGCTCGCCGACCAGTCCGATTCCATGCAGAGCGTCTATCTGGTCCCCGCCTTCGTCGGCATGGGGGCGCCCTACTGGAATCCACGGGTGCGCGGCGCGCTGTTCGGCCTCACCCGCAACACCGGTCCGGCCGAGCTCGCCCACGCCGCGCTGGAGAGCGTGTGTTACCAGACTTTCGACCTCTGGGCCGCGATGCGCGCGGACTGGCCGAGCTCGGAAGTCGCGAGCGTCGTGCTGCGCGTCGACGGTGGCATGACCGCGTCCGACTGGACCATGCAGCGCCTCGCCGATCTCTTGGACGCACCGGTCGATCGCCCCGTGATCCAGGAGACCACCGCGTTGGGCGCCGCCTATCTCGCCGGCCTCCAGGCGGGCGTCTATCCCGAGCCGACAAAGTTCGCCGACAATTGGCGCCTCGAGCACCGCTTCAAGCCGAACATGAGCCAGGCGACGCGCGAGCGGAAGCTCGCCGGCTGGGCGCGTGCGGTGAAGGGCGTGCTCGCGAGCGACGAGGGAGAGGGATAGGCGGATGTCGTAGCCCGGATGGAGCGAAGCGCAATCCGGGGTTTTCTCCACGAGTAAGATTCCCGGATTACGCTTCGCTCCATCCGGGCTACGGACTAAAATAACAACAACGGGAGAAGACAATGAACACGGATCTCAACCGGGTCATCCAAAAGCTCTGCGGCGCAGCGATCTGCGCCGTGCTGCTCACCTCGACGGCCATCGCGCGCGACAAGCCGAATCCGCTCGGCAGCGCGCGGCAGCTCAAGACCGACGTCGCGGGCCTCGACGCCCCCGCCCAGATCCTGGTCGACGTCTGGGGCATTCCGCACATCTACGCCGGCAACGAGCACGACCTGTTCTTCCTGCAAGGTTTCAACGCCGCGCGCGACCGGCTCTGGCAGATCGATCTCTGGCGCAAGCGCGGGCTTGGCTTGCTCGCCAAGGATTTCGGCCCGGCCTATGCCGAGCAGGACAAGGCGCTGCGGCTGTTCCTCTATCGCGGCGACATGAATGCGGAGTGGGCGGCCTACGGTCCCAAGGCGAAGACCTATGCGGACGCGTTTGTCGCCGGCGTCAATGCCTATGTCGCCGATGTGCGTGCGGGAAAGCGCCCGCTGCCGATCGAGTTCAGGATCGCCGGCACCATGCCTGATCCGTGGACGGCGGATGACGTCGTCCGCATCCGCAGCCACGGCCTGACGCGCAATGTCGCCTCCGAGGTCAAGCGCTCGCTGGTCGCCTGCGCGGCCGGCCTGGATGCCGATCGTTTTCGGGTCAAGCTCGAGCCGGCATGGACCACGAAAGTCCCCGATGGTCTCGACCCCTGCAGCGTGCCGAAGGCCGTGCTCGCGGCCTACGATCTCGCGACGCGCCCGGTGGCCTTCGCGGCACCGAAGGACAAGCAGGCCGCACTCGCCCATGATCCCGACAAATACCTCACCGAGGCCGACCAGCAGCGCGACACCATCGGCTCCAACAATTGGGTGATCGCGGCCTCGCGCACGGCGACGGGCCGCCCGATCCTCGCCAACGATCCGCATCGCGAGCACAGTGTGCCCTCGCTGCGCTACATCGTCGGCCTCAATGCGCCGGGCCTCTCCGTGATCGGTGCCGGCGAGCCGGCGCTGCCCGGCATCTCGATCGGCCACAACGGCACCATCGCCTTCGGCCTCACCATCTTCAACGTCGACCAGGAAGACCTCTACGTCTACGAGCTCAATCCGCAAAACCCCAACCAGTACCGCTACGGCAATGGCTGGGAGGACATGCGCATCGTCCACGAAACCGAGCAGGTCAAGGGTGAGGCCGATCGCGACCTCGAGCTGAAATTCACCCGGCACGGTCCCGTCATCTTCGTCGACGATGCGAACAAGCGCGCCTTTGCCGTCCGCTCGATCTGGTTCGAGCCCGGCACCTCCGCCTATTTCGGGTCCTCCGACTACATGACCGCGAAGGACTGGAACGGCTTCCTCGCCGCCATGCGGCGCTGGGGCGCGCCATCGGAGAACCAGGTCTATGCCGACACCCGCGGCAATATCGGCTGGGTTGCCGCCGGCAAGACGCCGCGGCGCGCCAACTTCGACGGCCTGATGCCGGTGCCCGGCGACGGCCGCTATGAGTGGCAGGGCTTTCTCTCGCTCGACGAATTGCCGAAGGCCTATCAGCCCAAGCAGGGCTTTCTCGCCACCGCCAACCAGATGAACCTGCCGGCCGATTACCCGATAGCCGAACGCAAGGTCGGCTTCGAATGGTCCGACAGCGCGCGCTGGCAACGCATCACCGAGGTGCTCGCGGCCAACAGCAAGGTGACGCTCGCCGACGCCATGGATTTGCAGAACGACGACACCGCGATGCTCGGGCGGCGCCTCGTCAAGCTGTTGCAGCCGCTCACCTCCGACGATCCCAATGTGAAGAAGGGTCTCGATCTGCTCAAGCCGTGGGACGCGCGCGATGCCGCCGACAGCGCGGCGGCTGCCGTGTTCGAGGTCTGGATCGCCAATCATCTTGGGCCGGTGCTGCTGAAGACCACGGCTCCCAAGGCCGCCGATCTGATCGCGCCGGAGGCGTCGAGCATTTCGGCGTTGGTCGCCTATCTGGAATCTCCCGATGCCTCGTTCGGCGCCGATCCCGCTGCCGCGCGCGACCAGATCCTGCGCGACAGCCTCGGCGCCGCAGTGGCCGACGTCGCGGGCAAGCTCGGGCCGGATGCCTCGACCTGGCGCTGGGGCCGGCTGCATGTCGCGAAGTTCGACCATGCCTTGATGCCGCTCGCCGACAAGGCCACCGCCGCGCAGCTCTCGGTCGGCCCGCTCGCCTATGGCGGTGCCGCCAATGTGCCGCGCGCGGCCACCTACCGCCGCGCCGATTACCAGCTGTTCGCCGGCGCATCGTTCCGCATGGTGCTCGACGTCGGCAATTGGGATGCGAGCCGCACCATCAACACGCCCGGCCAATCCGGCGATCCCTTCAGCGCCCATTATCGCGACCTCGCTCCGCTCTGGGCCACGGGCCAATATGTCCCGCTGCTCTACAGCCGCCCGGCCGTCGAAGCCGCGACCGCGGAAGCGATCATTTTGACGCCGCGATGAGCGACTTGTTGGCTGGAGAGTGCCGGAAGAGCGCGGCCTGCATGGTCCGGGACGCCCGCTTAGGCGGGCTCCTCACCATGAGGGTCTGATATCCCGCCGCCAAACGCGACCTCATCCTGAGGGCCCGCCGTAAGCGGGCGTCTCGAAGGATGGGCCGCAAGCGAGCTGTTCGTCATGTCTTTCTGAGAGGCCCCATGCTCATCCCTGACGGCTATTCCGACATCCCCGCCGGCAAGATCGCCGCGGTCGTCACCCACCTGGAGATGACCGCACCTCCCGCGCGCCGCGACGATCCTCCAGGCGCGTGGTCCTTGCGCAAGGTCGACGCGCCCGCGCTTCATTGGTATCGCGATCTCCACCGCCGCGTGGGCGAAGAGTGGCTGTGGTTTTCGCGGATGCGCATGAACGACGCGGAGCTCGCCGCGATCATCCACGCAGCGGGTGTCGAGGTCTACACACTGGTCGCGGACGGCCGCGATGAAGGCTTGCTCGAACTAGATTTCCGCGAGCCCGGCCAGTGCGAGTTGGTCTATTTCGGCGTCACCGCGAAGCTGATCGGCACCGGCTCCGCCCGCTTCCTGATGAACCGCGCGCTGGAGCGCGCATGGTCTGGCGACGTACGCCGTGTCTGGGTGCACACCTGCACCTTCGACCATCCGTCGGCGATCGCGTTCTATCAGCGCTCGGGATTTCGTGCGTTCCGCCGCCAGATCGAAATCGCCAACGATCCGCGCCTCGATGGCACGGCGTCGCGGACGGCGGCGAAGCATGTGCCGATCATCGAGTGATGTTCGTGGCCCGTAGCCCGGATGGAGCGAAGCGCAATCCGGGTTTTTCTCGCACGCTGACAGAATCCCGGATTACGCTGCGCTCCATCCGGGCTACACGCCCTCAATAATTATACCGCACGCCGAAACTGAACCCCTGCGCAAGCAGGTTCGTCGTGTTGAGCACCGGCGCGGGCCGGTTCGGCCCGCCGCCGGCCGGCGGTGGCGCGAGGTTCGGATTGACGGTGGTGTCGATCAGCCCGCCGGCGCGCTGTACGCCGGTCCAGTACATCACGTCGTAGCCGGTGATCAGCCGCCAGCCGGGCGCAACCTGATATCCCGCCTTCAACGACAGCTCCGGCACCACGGCGAAGCGGGTTTGGTCGTAATGGCCTATATTGCTCGACAGCGCGAGGAAGCCGCCGGGGGCCGTAGTGGTGACGCCGGCCACGGTCGAGGCGGTCGAGCCCGAAATGTCGGCACTGTTGAGATTGGCGCCGAGCGCCACCTTGCCGCGCCACTCCAGCGACCACGGGCCATTGCGCCAGTCGCCGGTGAGGCCGAGATCGAGGCCGTGGAAATTGCTCGACGCCTTGAAATTGTCGGTGGGGCTGAAGGTGCCGAAGGCAAGAATGGTCGCAGTATTGGAGATCGTCAGCGTGTCGGTCGACCGCAGATAGCGATAGCCAACCAGCGCGCTGACGCGCTGTCCGCTCCACGCGCCGAGATCCCAGCGATAGAGCGCGCCGGCGCCGAGCAGGCGCGAGGTTTCGCTCGCGCTGGCACTGCCGGTGGCCAGCCCCGGAAATCCCGCGATCAGCGCGTCGGGAAATCCCGTCAGCGCATTGGTGAAGGGCCGTGCCAGGATCGGATTGGCATTGGTGTCGGTCGCAAATCCGGTCGAGAGATTCTCCAGCCCGAAGAACGAGGCTTCGATGCCGCGGCTGCGCTGCGGATCGAACCAGTAGCCGGCGGTGATGCGCCCGCCCGAACGCCAGTCGTTGTTCACACTGGAATTGCCGAACAGCACGGTCGTCGTGGGCTGGCCGAGCACGCCGACAACTCCCAGCGGCGTGCCGACCGGGCTCGTGGTCACCAGCGCCGGCAGCTTGTCGCCCGTCACGCTCCAGGCAAGGTAGTCGGCCTCGGCCCAGAACGGATTGAAGTCGGCAGGTTTGGGCGGCGCCTTCATCGGCAGATCGGCTGCTGACGTGACGTCGGGCACGATCGCCGTAAGAGCCAGGCCGACCGCTGCCGCTCTCAATGCCCGCCGATTCATTTGGCTTCCCTCTGGGTCCGCGGAATGAACCATGCGACAATTTGTTCGGCAAGCTGGAGTTGAGGCGGTGCCGAGACGAAAATGTGTAGCTGTTGCCGTTGGGCACCGCTCGCTGGCTGTGTCGTTCGATAATAGCCTTGTGAAGAAGGTGAATGGCCGGCTTCGAGCCCCGGCACTGACTAGTGAGCGAGAACCATGTTCCTGATTGGCCAATACGATTCTCCCTTCGTCCGCCGTGTCGCGATCGCGCTGCGGCTCTACGGCCTCGCCTTTGAGCACCGGCCATGGTCCACCTTCGGCGACGCCGACAAGATCGCGCCGTATAATCCGCTGCGCCGCGTGCCGACCCTGGTGCTCGACGACGGCGAGGCGCTGATCGAGAGCACGATCATTCTCGATTATCTCGATGAGCTCGTCGGGCCTGAAAAGGCGATGCTGCCGCGCGGCGGCGCCGAGCGACGGAAGCACCTGCGGATCTGCGCGCTCGCCACCGGCCTTGGCGACAAGGCGGTGAGCCTGCTCTATGAGCGCGTGCTGCGGAAGGAGCAGCTTGCGCTCTGGGTCGAGCGCTGCCAGGCGCAGATCGGCGACGTGCTCGGCGTGCTGGAGGCCGAGCGCGCCGGGGGGACGACGGCGTATTGGCTGGGCGACCGGATCGGCCACGCCGACATTGCGGTTGCCTGCGTCGTGCGCTTCACCCGCGAAGCGCATCCGCTTCTGTTCGAGCCATCGCGCTATCCGGCGCTGTCGGCGCACGCCGAACGCTGCGAGGCGCTGGCACCGTTCAAGGAGATCGTGCAGCCGCTGGCCCCGCCGAAAGGGTGAAAGCGCGGCGTCCTATCTCCTGTTGCAGGGCTTGATCTCGCCCGCCGCGGACTTCAGGACGATCGGATTCGGCGACAGCCTTATGCCAAAGAACAATTGAGAGCCGGACACCTTGTCGTCCGATCCCTGGTGGGCGTCCAGCTCGAGCTTCGCCGCGATCTCGGATGTCAGCTTGGCCCGCTCCTCCATCGAAATGGTGTTGTGATATTTGATCTCGTAGACGACGTCGGCCTCCAGCACGGACCGCGTCTGGCAGACGACTCCGCCGCTCGAAAGGTTCAGGGCGATCGCGTCCTCGCATTCGGCCTTCAGCAATGCATTGCGGGTCGATATCAGCGACTCGTCGGAGATCAGGAGAATGTTGGCGTTCTCGAGCTTGAGGTGAATTGAATCAACTTGCTGCATTCCGGCGACCGCCGACAGCTTGTCCCTGACCTGCGCGGACACGTCGAGATTCTTCTCGAGCGACTGCTTCAGGTCCCGGTCCACGGTCGGTGATTTCCGGATCTTGTCGGCCAGCAGCGCGGGGTCGATATCGCAGGTCGGATGCAGCTCCAGCCGGCCATTGCTCAGATATTCGATCGTGTTGATGGTGCCGGGACCGCCGAACGTGCTCGGCGGGACCACCTCGAAATATCCGGTCTCGGAGAGGATGGCCGCAATCGTCTGTTTCTTTCGCGGGTATCCGACCCAGGCTGCAACCATCACCAGGCCGGTCGCGACAAAGACGAGGCTACCAAGCCAAAGCCATTTGCGACTTGCTACTTTCGCGGGCAGCACAACTGGTTTCGTTCGCCGCATGGCACGTAGCCTTTCGGACAGTCAGCCGCGGCAATCGTGGGCAGCACGACAAGGGCGATCGCGGCGACGAACAGTGCAATGAACTGCGTCATATGCTCGATCCCAAGCAAACCATCGGTTTGAAGGTAGTAGACCGATAGAGTAGCGAATCAAGGTTGAGCGGACAAGTGAACGAGTTCACACCGCCCGGTTCCTGCGCGAAATTGCCGGTGAGCCGAATTCCGGACCGCGACTCGTCCTGGTGGTGTGTCAGAAAGGAGCAGGCCGCTCTTTGCGTCGCGCACTGCCGGTTGTTGCGAGGCGCAGGCGCCGTCCAGGGAGATCGTGCAGCCGGCGCTGCCGAAAGAGTGAGGTCTCTACCCTCCCCTGGAGGGGGAGGGTCGTTCGCGCGAAGCGCGAGCGGGGTGGGGTGACCTCTCAACACGGGTAGTGTTCACGCGGAGAGACCGTCACCCACCTCGGTCCGCATTCCGGTTCGCTGCATGCGAAATCCCCCTCCAGGGGAGGATGGGGACGCGCGCGTGGCATCCATCGGCACGGCAGGCGATGATGGAATATTACCGGTGTTTTGCCCGACGGAGCAAGCCGTTTCGGCAAGACCGAAATTCTTCAAGCCTTTCAACCCCACCTCTACTGTGCATGGGGTTGTTTTTCACTTTTTTAGTCTTGGGAAGCGAAGGCGGGGCCTACCCCGCCCCCGCGCGCTTCTTCTGCCAGACGAGATGCACCGCGCAGGTGCAGCCGGGCGGATGCGAGGCGAGGTCCTTCGACGTCTCGTCGTTTGCGGGTGTCGCCGCGAAGGCCTTGTCGGTCTGCTGCGACGGGATGTAGTTCAGCACCGGCGCGAGCCAGCGCTCGGTTTCCGCCACCGTCATGCCCTTGCGTGCGGCATAGTCCTCGACCTGGTCACGCTCGATCTTGCCGACGCCGAAATAATAGCTCTCGGGGTTCGCGAAATAGAGCCCCGACACGGAAGAGCCCGGCCACATCGCAAAGCTCTCGGTCAGCTTCACGCCGGCAGTCGCCTCCGCATCGAGCAGCTCGAACAGCGTCGCCTTCTCCGTGTGATCGGGCTGCGCGGGATAGCCCGGCGCTGGGCGGATGCCCTGGTACTTCTCGAGGATCAGATCGTCGCAGGAGAGTGCTTCGTCCGGTGCATAAGCCCAGAACTCGCGGCGCGCGCGGGCGTGCATGCGTTCCGCAAAGGCCTCGGCGAGGCGGTCGGCCAGCGCCTTGCACAGGATCGAGGAGTAGTCGTCATTGGCCATCTTGAAGCGGTCGGCGACCACGTCCTCGCCGATGCCGGCCGTGACGACGAAGCCGCCGACATAATCGGGGACGCCGGCGGGCGCGACGAAGTCGGCGAGCGCGGCGTTGAACCGGCCCTCGCGCTTCTCGAGCTGCTGGCGCAGCGTGTGCAGCGTCGCGATCTGCTTGGTCCGGCTTTCGTCGGCATAGAGCACGATGTCGTCGCCTTGCGCATTCGCCGGCCAGAAGCCGACGGTGGCGCGCGCCCTGAACCACTTTTCCTTGACGATCAGATCGAGCATCTTGCGCGCGTCGTCGTAGAGCGAGCGTGCGACTTCGCCGACCTTGGAATCGTCAAGGATGGCGGGGAAGCGGCCGGCAAGCTCCCAGGTCTGGAAGAACGGCGTCCAGTCGATATAGGGCACGAGCTCGGCGAGATCGTATTCGTCAAAGCTGCGGATGCCCAAGAAGGTCGGCTTCACCGGCTTGTTCTTGGCAAAGTCGACCGGCACGCGGTTGGCGCGCGCGGCCGCGAGCTTCAGGCGCTTCTTGTCCGCCTGCGCGCGCAGATGCGCGTCCGAGATTTTTGCGTATTCGGCACGCACTTCGGCGGCATAAGCCTCGCGCTTCTCTGGCGAGAGCAGCGAGCAGGCGACGCCGACGGCGCGGCTGGCGTCGTTGACGTGGACGACGGGACCGGCGCGGTAGCTCGGGTCGATCTTGACCGCCGTGTGCACGCGGCTCGTGGTGGCGCCGCCGATCAGCAGCGGCAGCTTCAAACCTTCGCGCTGCAATTCGCCGGCGAAGAACGCCATCTCGTCGAGCGAGGGCGTGATCAGGCCTGATAGCCCGACGATGTCGGCCTTCTCCGCCTTCACGGTCTCGACGATCTTGGCCGCCGGCACCATCACGCCGAGGTCGATGACCTCGAAATTGTTGCACTGGAGCACGATGCCGACGATGTTCTTGCCGATGTCGTGGACGTCGCCCTTGACGGTCGCGAGCACGATCTTGCCGGCGGACGAGGAGCCTTCGGTGCCGATGCCGTTGGCGAGGTTGCGCGCCTTCTCTTCCTCCATGAACGGCATCAGCCACGCCACCGCTTGCTTCATCACGCGCGCGGACTTCACCACCTGCGGCAGGAACATCTTGCCGTCGCCGAAGAGGTCGCCGACCACGTTCATGCCGGCCATCAAGGGGCCCTCGATCACGTCGAGCGGACGCTTGGATGCCTTGCGGGCCTCCTCGGTGTCCACTTCGATGAATTCGGTGATGCCGTGGACCAGCGAATGCGACAGCCGCTTCGCCACCGGCCATTCGCGCCAGGCGAGGTCGGCTTCCTTGGTCTGGGTCTTGTTGCCGCGGAATTTCTCCGCGAGCGCCAGCAGGCGCTCGGACGCGCCGGGGTCGCGATTGAGGATGACGTCCTCGCACACCTGGCGCAGCTCGGCATCGATGTCGTCATAGACGATCATCTGCCCGGCATTGACGATGCCCATGTCCATGCCCGCCTTGATGGCGTGATACAGGAACACCGAGTGCATCGCCTCGCGCACCGGCTCGTTGCCGCGGAACGAGAACGACAGATTGGAGACGCCGCCAGAAATATGCGCGTGCGGCAGGTTTTGGCGGATCCAGCGCGTCGCCTCGATGAAGTCGACGCCGTAATTGTTGTGCTCCTCGATGCCGGTCGCGATCGCGAAGATGTTCGGATCGAAGATGATGTCCTCAGGCGGGAAGCCGACGCGGTCCACCAGGATGTCATAGGCGCGCTTGCAGATCTCGGTCTTGCGCGCGAACGTGTCGGCCTGGCCGACCTCATCGAACGCCATCACCACCACGGCTGCGCCATGGCGCCGGGCGATCTTCGCCTCGTGAATGAACTTCTCCTCGCCTTCCTTCATCGAGATCGAGTTGACGACCGGCTTGCCCTGCACGCATTTCAGGCCGGCCTCGATCACCGAGAATTTCGAGGAATCGACCATCACGGGGACCCGAGCGATGTCGGGCTCGGCGGCGACGAGATTGAGGAAGGTCACCATCGCGGCTTCCGAATCCAGAAGCCCTTCGTCCATGTTGACGTCGATGATCTGCGCGCCGTTCTCGACCTGGTCGCGGGCGACCTGCAGCGCGGCGGTGTAGTCGCCGGCGGTGATCAGCTTGCGGAAGCGAGCGGAGCCGGTGACGTTGGTGCGCTCGCCGACGTTCACGAACGGGATGGCGTCCGTCAGGATGAATGGCTCGAGGCCGGAGAGCCTTAAGCGAGGTTCGATTTCCGGCACGATACGCGGCTTGTGCGGGGCGACGGCCGCCGCAATCGCCGCGATATGGTCCGGCGTGGTGCCGCAGCAGCCGCCGACGATGTTGACGAGGCCATCGCGCGCGAATTCGCCGACCAGGCGCGCCATGTACTCCGGGGTCTCGTCGTACTGACCGAATTCGTTGGGCAGGCCGGCGTTCGGATAGGCACACACCAAGGTGTCGGCGACGCGGCCGATGTCGGCGATGTGGGCGCGCAGATCTTCCGCACCGAGCGCGCAGTTGAAGCCGATGGTGACGGGTTTTGCGTGCCGCACCGAATTCCAGAACGCTTCCGGCATCTGGCCCGACAGCAGGCGGCCCGATTTGTCGGTGATGGTGCCCGACACCATCACGGGCACGTCGATGCCGCGCTCTTCGGTGATTTCCGCGATCGCATAGAGCGCCGCCTTGGCGTTCAGCGTGTCGAAGATGGTCTCGACCAGCAGCAGATCGACACCGCCGTCGAGCATGCCGTTGATCTGCTCGCCATAGGATTTGCGCAAATCGTCGAACGTGACGGCCCGGTAGCCGGGATTGGAAACGTCGGGCGAGATCGAGGCGGTGCGGTTGGTCGGGCCGATGGCCCCCGCAACGAAGCGCGGCTTGCCGTCCTCGGCCTCGATGCGACGAGCGGCATTGCCGGCGAGGCGGGCGCCTTCGCGCGCCATCTCGTAGACGATGTCGGTGAGGTCGTAATCGGCCTGCGCGATCGAGGTCGTCGAGAAAGTGTTGGTCGCGACGATGTCGGCGCCGGCGCGCAAATAGGCGGCGTGGATGTCCTCGATCGCCTGCGGCTGGGTCAGGATCAACAGATCGTTGTTGCCGCGCAGGTCGCGATGGAAATCCTTGAAGCGCTCGCCGCGGAAGGCGGCCTCGTCGAACTGGAGGTTCTGGATCATCGTGCCCATGGCGCCGTCGAGCACGAGGATGCGCTCGCGGGCGGCATTGAGCAGGGCAGTTCGCTTGGGAGAAACGGGAGTGGTCATTTTATCTTAAGCCGCCTTCTGCGCGCTCTTGGCGCGGATGCCGAGCAAATGGCTGATCGCGAACACGAGATCGGCGCGGTTCATGGTGTAGAAATGGAAGGTGTCGACGCCGCGCTTCGCCAGCTTCTGCACCTGGCCGGCGGCAACGGTCGCGGCCACCAGCTTGCGGGTCTCGGCGTCGTCGTCGAGGCCGTCGAATTTCTCCGCCAGCCAATCCGGCACGGAGGTGCCGGCGCGGGTGACGAAATTGCGGGCCTGCTTGAAATTGTGCATGGGCATGATGCCGGGCACGATCGGGATGTCGATGCCTCGGGCACGGACGCGGTCGAGGTAGCGGAAGTAGAGGTCGTTATCGAAGAACACCTGCGTGATCGCGCGCGTCGCACCCGCATCGACCTTGGCCTTCAGCGTGTCGATGTCGGCGTCGAAGTCGCGCGCTTCAGGGTGCTTCTCGGGATAGGCGGATACGGACACTTCGATGTCGCCGTGCCGCTTCTTGATGCCCGCAACGAGGTCGGCGGAACTCTGGTAGCCGTCGGGATGGCTGGAATAGGGCGTGCCGATGCCGCCGGCGGGATCGCCGCGCAGGCCGACGATGTGGCGGACGCCGACCTCGTGATAGCGATCGACGATCTCGTCGATCTCCCCGCGCGAGGCGCCGACGCAGGTCAAATGCGCGGCCGGCAGCAGCGCGGTCTCCTTGAGGATGCGGGTGATGGTCGAATGGGTGCGCTCGCGGGTCGAGCCGCCGGCCCCATAGGTCACGGAGACGAATTTCGGGTCGAGCGGAGCGAGCCGGTTGATGGTCTCCCAGAGATTGCGCTCCATCTCTTCCGTCTTGGGCGGAAAGAACTCGAAGGAGATTGCAGGCCGCTTCGAGGTGAGGTGCCCGTTTTGGAGGTGCCCGTCTTGCCCTTCGGCTCGGGCAGGCGTCGTCAGATCAGTCATGGCACCACTCACTCCAGGGGCTCGTCCGGCTTTCGGCGGCCGGCAGTCAGGTCTCGATTGGATGCGGGCAAGATAAGCCAAAGCGGTCGCACTCGACAGCCCATCGGTGATGGGAAGTCGCCCACTTTCACCGGTAACGGTGGAAATATTGAACGGATGAGGGTGCGAGTGGGAAGTACGCGGATATGACAAAATGTTATATAAATCAACAAATTGCAACGGTTTTGGCGGCGGGCGGGAGCAAATAGGGGGTGTGGGCAGTGTGAAGATGGTGTTGCCGCGACAAATCTCGTCCCATCGCCTCAACTGGCGCTGCCGTGCGGGTTCGCGGCCCGCACACGCCAGACCTGCGCAGTCTGCCCATTGCCGCCGCGCCGGCCTTCACTACCTTAGCGCGCCATGATCCCGCTCTCAGTCCTCGACCTCTCCGTCGTCACCACAGGTACAAGACCCGCCGCGGCGCTGCGCAACAGCATCGATCTGGCGCGCCATGTCGATGGGCTTGGCTATGTCCGCTACTGGCTCGCCGAGCATCACAACCTCGCCTCGGTGGCGAGCCCGGCGCCCGACGTGATGATCGGGCAGATCGCGGCGGTGACGAAGCACATCCGCGTCGGCTCCGGCGGGGTGATGCTGCCCAACCACGCCCCGCTCGTGGTGGCCGAGCGCTTCAAGATGCTGGAGGCGCTGTTTCCCGGCCGCATCGATCTCGGTCTCGGCCGCGCCCCCGGTACCGACGGCGCCACGGCCTACGCCCTGCGCAGCCGTCTCGACCGCCGCGAGGGCGACGACTTCCTGGAGCGGCTGCACGAACTGATTCTGTGGGAGACCCGCGAATTTCCCGCAGGGCACCCCTACAACAACGTCGTCGCGATGCCCGACGACACCAAGCTGCCGCCGATCTGGCTGCTCGGCTCCAGCGACTATTCCTCGGAGCTCGCTGCGCAAGTCGGCATGGGTTTCGCCTTCGCCCATCACTTCGCGTCCCATGACGCGATCGATGCGATGGTGCATTACCGCAACCGTTTCCAGCCCTCGGCCTGGAGCGCGAGCCCGCGCGCGATCCTCGCGGTCGCCGTGATCGCGGCCGACACGGATGAGGAGGCCGAAAAGCTCGCCACCTCGTTCGATCTCAACCGCCTGCGCCGCGACCGCGGGCAATATCTGCCGCTGCCGAGTGTCGAGGAGGCGCTGGCCTATCCCTATACGGACGCCGAGCGCATTTCGATCTCGCGCAACCGTTCACGCCTCTTCGTTGGCAATCCGGCGACGGTGCAGAAGAAGCTGCAGCCGTTGATCGATGCGAGCAAACCGGACGAGTTGATGGTGATTACGGCCGTGTACGATCACGACGCGCGTAAGAAGTCGTATTCGCTGCTGGCCGAGGCGTTCGGACTGAAAGCGGCCGCGTAAAGCTCTCGTGCCCCGGACGCGGCGCAGCGCGAAGCGGTGCGCTGCAGAGCCGGGGCCCATCGCGCTCCGGGTATCGCCGCCCCTGGATCCCGGCTCGCGCTTCGCGCGTCCGGGACACGCAATCAATCCTGTTGCGTTTCGCTGAACGTCGCGCGGAAGGGGTGTCCCGGATACACGCCGACGATGCGGAATTCGCGCGAGAAGAATTTCAGCTCCTCGATCGCGAACGCCAGTCCCTTGTCTTCAGGGTGGCCGTCGACGTCGGCATAAAACTGTGTGGCGAAGAAATTGCCGTCGACCATGTAGCTTTCGAGCTTGGTCATGTTGACGCCGTTGGTGGCAAAGCCGCCGAGCGCCTTGTAGAGCGCAGCGGGCAAGTTGCGCACACGAAATACAAAAGTCGTGACCAGCGGCCCCGAGCCCTGCGCCGCCCATTTCGGCTCGCGCGCCAGCACCACGAAGCGCGTGGTGTTGTGCGCCTCGTCCTCGATGTCCTCGGCCAGGATGTCGAGGCCGTAGATCTTTGCCGCAAGCCGCGAGGCGATCGCGGCGACGGCCTTGTCGTTGCGCTCGGAGATGTCGCGGGCGCTGCCGGCGGTGTCGGCGTGCACGATCGGCTTGATGCCGAGCTTGCGGATGATGCGCCGGCACTGGCCGAGCGCATGCACGTGGCTCTCGACGCTCTTGATGTCCTCGAGCTTCGTCCCCTTCACCGCCATCAGCTGATGGCGGACCGGTAGAAACCATTCGCCGATGATGAAGAGGCCGGAGGCCGGCAGCAGATGATGGATGTCGGCGACGCGCCCCGCGACCGAATTCTCGATCGGGATCATGCCGAGATCGGCCTCGCCCGACGAGATCGCCGACAGCGCGTCCTCGAAGGTGGCGCAGGGCATCGGCTCGGCGTCGGGATAGGCCTCGACGATGGCGATGTGGGAATTTGCCCCAGGTTCGCCCTGGAATGCGATTTTCAGCTTGCTCATGATCGGCCTTGTAACAGCGGCTCAGGATTTGGAAAGGATGCTGCGCGCGGTCTCGAGGTCCGCCGGCGTATCGACCCCGCGGGGCACGGTATCGACGATGGTGAAGTCGATCCGCATCCCGGCCTCCAGCGCCCGGAGCTGCTCGAGCTTCTCCTGCAATTCCAGCGGGGACGGCGGCAGTGAGACGTAGCGCTCCAGCGCGGCGCGGCGATAGGCGTAGAGGCCGATATGGTGGTAGCGCGGTCCGTCGCCGGTCGGCGCGGTCGCGCGGGTGAAATAAAGCGCGCGCATGCGCCGGCCGCCGAGCGAGGTTCCGATCGCCTTCACGACGCTCGGCGCGAGGTCCTCCTCCTGGGTGTGGATCTGCGAGGCCAGCGTCGCGATGTCCACGGCCGGATCTTGCAGCGGCGGCAGCACCTCGCGGATGTTGTCGATCGTGATGGTCGGGAAATCGCCCTGGAGATTGACCACGATCTCGGCCTTGCCTGAGGGATCGAGCTTCTGCATCGCCTCGTGGATGCGGTCCGAGCCAGAGGGGTGCTCCGGGCGGGTCATCACGGCTTCGCCGCCATGGGCGGTGACCACGGAGGCGATCTCGTCCGTATCGGTCGCGACCGCGACCCGGCCGATGCCGGCGGCCTCTGCCCGCCGCATCACATGCACGATCATCGGCAGGCCCGCGATGTCTGCGAGCGGCTTGCCGGGCAGGCGGGTGGCGGCCATGCGGGCCGGGATCAGCACCAGGATGCGGGGATCGATCATCGGGTCAAGGGCCTGGAAACGAGAGGTTTTCCGCGTCGAGAAATGGGGTGGGGACGGGCTGAAAGCCGGGTCGCTTATACGGGTTGCCAGACCCCGGGCAAACCGATATCTCAATGGCAAAACTCGGGGAAACAACAAGGAACGTTTGATTCTCCCGAGGCTCGTCCTGGCGGCCGCTCGGCCGCTATTTCCTTACTGTGGTGTGGGGCCTGGCCGGAAATGGACTCTTTCGAACTCAATAAGATTCTCGGTGCCGTGCTGGGCACCTGTCTCATCCTGCTGGTGACGAGCTTCGCCGCCCAGGCGCTGTTCACGCCGAAGCCGCTCGAGAAGCCGGGTTTCGAGATTGCCGTGAAGGAAGACGCCGGCCACGGCAAGGAAGGTGGCGCCGCTGCTGCGCCCTCCGAGCCGATCGAAAAGCTGCTCCAGACCGCTTCCGTCGAAAAGGGCGCTTCGGCTGCCAAGAAATGCGGCGCCTGCCACACCTTCGAGAAGGGCGGCCCGAATCGCGTCGGTCCGAACCTCTATGGCGTCGTCGGCGAAGCCAGGGGCGAGGGCCGCAACGGCTTCAACTTCTCGGCCGCCATGAAGGCCAAGGGCGGCACCTGGTCGTTCGACGACCTCAACAAGTTCATTGCCAATCCGAAGGGCTTCATCCCGGGCACCGCGATGGGCTTCGCCGGCATCCCGAAGGACTCCGAGCGCGCCGACGTCATCGCCTATCTGAATTCGCTGTCAGAGCATCCTCAGCCGATCCCGACGGCGTCGAAGTAAGGCCGTCAAAAACCGATCTTGAATGTGCGGCCAGGCTGAAAAGCCTGGCCGTTCGCTTATCCGGGCCTCGCGGTGAGTTTATCGGGGCGTTTGGCCGCATCCGACAGGCCGCCGGGACTTCCAACATGAGGAAAAAGCAACATATTCCGTCGAAACCTCGCCTATATTGAGCACTTAAAGGGGTAACCTCCTTCAAGACCAGGAATGTTGATTTGGCCATTACCCGACGCGATCTCCTGCTCACCGGCACTGCCGCCGTAGCGCTCCCCGCCCTCGGTTCCGTAGGGGGCCTTCCCGTCATCGGCACGGCCGCGGCGCAATCCGCCAGTGAGGCGCCCTGGCGCCACGCGCTGTCGCTGTTCGGACAGGTCAAATATCCCGCCGACTTCAAGCGCTTCGATTACGTCAATCCGGAAGCGCCCAAAGGCGGTGTCGCGCGCCAGATCGCCGTCGGCACTTTCGATAATTTCAATATCGTAGTGGCGGGAGTGAAGGGGCAGGTCGCCGGTGCCGTCGCGTTCATCTACGAATCCCTCACGACGACCTCGCTCGACGAAGTCTCGACCGAATACGGCGCGCTGGCCGAGGCCGTCAGCCACCCGGCCGACTTTTCCTTCGTCACCTATCGTTTGCGGCCGCAGGCCAAATGGCATGACGGCAAGCCGGTCACTGCGGACGACGTGATCTTCTCGCTGGATGCCTTCAAGAAGCATCACCCGATGTACTCGGCCTATTACAGCCATGTGGTGAAGGCCGAGAAGGTCGGTGAGCGCGAGGTGAAGTTCGTGTTCGACGCACCGGGCAACCGCGAGCTGCCGCAGATCGTCGGGCAGCTCACGGTTTTGCCGAAGCATTGGTGGGAGGGGACCGACGCGCAAGGCCGCAAGCGCGATGTCTCCGCGACCACGCTCGAAATACCGCTCGGTTCCGGTCCCTACAAGGTCAAGGAATTCGTGGCGGGACGGTCGATCGCGCTGGAGCGCGTCAAGGATTATTGGGGGCGCGATTTCGCCACCAATGTGGGCCGCAACAATTTCGACGAGATGCGCTACGAGTATTTCCGCGATGCCACCGTGGCGATCGAGGCTTTCAAGGCCGATCAGGTGGACTGGCGCACCGAGAACAGTGCGAAGAACTGGGCGACAGCCTACGACTTCCCGGCCGTGACCGAAAAGCGGGTGATCCTCGAGGAGTTCGCCAATCGCAGCTCGGGTGTGATGCAGGCTTTCGTGCCGAACCTGCGCCGCGCCAAATTCAAAGATCCTCGCGTCCGTCGCGCGCTCAACTATGCGTTCGACTTCGAGGAGATGAACAAGCAGATCTTCTACGGTCAGTACAAGCGCGTCAGCAGCTATTTCGACGGTATCGACGAGCTCATGGCGACCGGGTTGCCGCAAGGCAAGGAGCTCGAGATCCTCGAGACCGTTCGCGCCGATGTTCCGCCTGAAGTCTTCACGACGGCCTATACCAATCCGGTCGGCGGCAGTCCGGAAGCCGTGCGCGACAATCTTCGCGAGGCGCTGCGCCTGTTCAAGGAGGCCGGTTACGAGGTGCGCGACCGCAAGCTGGTCGATGTCAAGACCGGTGCGCAGTTCACCCTGGAGCTGCTGAATCAGGATCCGAGCTTCGAGCGGGTCACGCTGTTCTACAAGCCGTCGCTGGAACGACTCGGCATCGCGGTCAGCGTGCGCACGGTCGACCCGACTCAATACGAGAACAGGACTCGGGACTGGGATTTCGACGTCGTCACCAACTCATGGGGCGAGTCGCAGTCGCCGGGCAACGAGCAGCGCGAGTTCTGGTCGTCCAAGACGGCCGACATCGCTGGTTCGCGCAATATTGCCGGCATCAAGAATCCGGCGATTGACAAGCTGATCGAGAGGCTGATCTACGCCACGGGTCGCGACGATCTCGTCGCGGCAACCAAAGCGCTCGACCGCGTGCTGCTGTGGAATAACTACGTCGTTCCGCAATGGACCTATTCGAAGATCCGCACCGCGCGCTGGGATCGCTTCGGCCGACCGGCGGAATTGCCCAAATACGGTCAGTCCGGCTTCCCGTTCATCTGGTGGTACGACGCAGACAAGGCGGCACGGATCGCAAAGAAGTCGTGAAGGACATCCCCCGCATGACGCAGATGTCACGCCGCCATGTGCTGGTCTTGGGTGTCGGTAGCGCCGTCGGCGTGTCCCTCGGCGCACCGCTGCTACATGGCGCGCGCGCATCCGAAGCGGGGACCGAGGCGCACGGCATCTCGGCCTTCGGCGATCTCAAATATGCCGCCGATTTCCACCATTTCGGCTACGTCAATGTCGACGCGCCGAAGGGCGGCGCGTTCTCGCTCATTCCCTCGGTGCGGGCCTACAACCAGTCCTACTTCACGTTCTCTTCGCTCAACGCTTACATCCTGAAGGGCGAAGGTGCGCAGGGTATGGACATGACCTTCGCGCCGTTGATGGCGCGGGCCAATGACGAGCCCGACGCGATGTACGGGCTTGCGGCGAAATCGGTGCGAATCTCGCCGGACAAGCTGACCTACACCTTCACGATACGGCCCGAGGCCCGCTTCCACGACGGCTCCCGGCTCACCGCGCATGACGTCGCCTTCTCGCTCAACACGCTGAAGGAGAAGGGCCATCCGCTGATCGTCGTGCAGCTCCGCGATTTCGTGAAGGCCGAGGCGCTGGACGACGCCACCGTGGCCGTCACCTTCGCGCCGAACCGCGCGCGCGACGTGCCGCTCTATGTCGCAAGCCTGCCGATCTTCTCGAAGGCCTATTATGCCACGCGCGCCTTCGATGAATCGACGCTCGATACGCCGCTGGGCTCCGGCCCGTACAAGGTCGGCAGGTTCGAGGTGAACCGCTATGTCGAATATGAGCGCGTCAAGGACTGGTGGGGCGCCGACCTGCCGGTCTGCCGCGGCAGCTACAATTTCGACACGGTGCGCTACGAATTCTACCGCGACCGCGACGTTGCCTTCGAAGGCTTCACCGGCAAGAACTATCTGTTCCGCGAGGAGCTCACCTCGCGCATCTGGGCCACACGCTATGATTTCCCGGCGATCAAGGACGGCCGGGTCAAGCGCGAGCAGCTGCCGGACGAGACCCCGTCGGGTGCGCAGGGCTGGTTCATCAACATCCGCCGCGACAAGTTCAAGGATCCGCGCGTGCGGGAGGCGCTGACCTACGCCTTCGACTTCGAATGGACCAACAAGTCGATCATGTACGGCGCCTATGCGCGCACGCACTCGCCATTCCAGAACTCCGACATGATGGTATCAGGCCCGCCTTCGCCCGAAGAGCTCGCGCTGCTCGAGCCCTTCCGCGGCAAGGTGCCTGACGAAGTGTTCGGCCAGCCTTTCGTGCCGCCGGTGTCGGACGGATCGGGACAGGACCGCAGCCTGCTGCGCAAGGCGGGCGAGCTGCTCAACGAGGCGGGCTACGTCGTCAAGGATCGCAAGCGGGTGCTGCCCAATGGCGAGCCTTTCACGATCGAGTTCCTGAACGACGAGCAGTCGATCCAGCCGCATCACGGGCCGTACCTGAAGAACCTCGCAACGCTCGGCATCGACGCCACGTTTCGCCTGGTCGATGCCGTGCAGTACCGCGCGCGGCTCGAGGATTTCGATTTCGACATGACGATCCAACGCTTCTCGATGTCGGCGACGCCCGGCGACGCCATGCGGGCGTTCTTCTCCTCCCAGGCGGCCAAGACCAAAGGCTCCTACAATCTCGCCGGCATCTCCGATCCGATCATCGACGCGCTGATCGAGAAGATCATTGCCGCCCAGACCAGGGCGGAGCTGACCACGGCCTGCCGCGCCTTCGATCGCGTGTTCCGGGCCGGGCGCTACTGGGTGCCTCAGTGGTACGCAAACTTTCATCGCGTGGCCTATTGGGACCAGTTCAGCCATCCCGACAAGCCGGCGAAATATGCGCAAGGCGTCGGTGCGCCGGAGAACTGGTGGTTCGATGCCGCCAAGGCGACCAAGCTCGAGCAGGCGAAATAATCATGAGCGCCTATATCGCCCGCCGCATCCTCCTGATGATCCCGACCCTGCTCGGGATCCTCTTCGTCTCCTTCGTCGTCGTGCAATTCGCGCCGGGCGGCCCGGTCGAGCGCGTCATCGCGCAGCTCTCGGGCGCCGACACCGGCGGCAGCTCGCGCATCTCGGGCGGCGGTGATTTCGCTCAGCGCGCGCCCGGTCAGCTGGGCGCTGGTGGCGACGCCATCAATTCGAAATATCGCGGCGCGCAGGGCCTGGACCCTGACTTCATCAAGAAGCTGGAGAAGCAATTCGGCTTCGACAAGCCGGCCCCCGAACGCTTCGCGCTGATGGTGTGGAATTTCGCCCGCTTCGATTTCGGCAACAGCTATTTTCGCGATGTCAGCGTGCTCCAGCTGATCAAGGAAAAGCTCCCGGTCTCGATCTCGCTTGGCATCTGGCTGACGCTGCTAACCTACCTGATCTCGATTCCGCTCGGCATCCGGAAGGCAGTCAAGGACGGAACGCGCTTCGATACCTGGACGTCGAGCGTGCTCGTGCTCGGCTACGCGATTCCCGGCTTCCTGTTCGCGATCCTCCTGATCATCCTGTTCGCCGGGGGCTCGTTCTTCAACTGGTTCCCATTGCGCGGACTGACGTCAGACGGCTGGTCGCAATTTCCCTGGTACTGGAAGATCATCGATTACTTCTGGCATTTGACGCTGCCGCTGATCGCCATGGGGCTCGGCGCGTTCACCACCATGACGTTCCTGACCAAGAACTCGTTTCTGGATGAGATCCGCAAGCAATACGTGATGACCGCGCGCGCAAAGGGCTGCAGCGAGAATCGGGTGCTCTATGGCCACGTCTTCCGCAACGCGATGCTCATCGTGATCGCGGGCTTTCCCAGCACCTTCATTCACGCTTTCTTCTCGGGCTCGCTTCTGATCGAGACCATCTTCTCACTGGATGGGCTCGGACTGCTCAGTTTCGAGAGCGTTCTCAACCGCGACTATCCCGTGGTGTTCGGCACGCTCTTCATCTTTTCGCTTGTCGGCCTCGTGATCAACCTCATCTCTGACCTGACCTACATGTGGATCGATCCGCGGATCGATTTCGAGGCACGGGAGGTCTGATGACACTGACCGCCCCGACCCCGATCGAAACCACCGCAAAGTCGCCGCTCGGCGATGCCGTGCCGATCACACGCAAGCCGTTCGTGCCATCTCCGCTCAACCGGCGGCGCTGGCAGAATTTTAGGGCGAACCGGCGCGGTTACTGGTCGTTCTGGATCTTCATGATCCTGTTCGTGGTGTCGCTGTTTGCCGAGCTGATCGCCAATGACCGGCCATTCCTGATCAAGTACGACGGCCATCTCTACTGGCCGGCCTTCGTCACCTATTCCGAGACGACCTTCGGTGGCGACTTCGAGACGGCGGCCGACTACCGCGATCCCTATTTGCAGAAGCTGATCAAGGACAAGGGTGGCAGCATCGTCTGGCCGCTGATCCGCTATTCCTACGACACCCACAATCTCGACCTGCCGACGCCGGCGCCGTCGCCGCCGACCTGGATGCTGACGGAGGCGCAGTGCAAGCCTGTCGTCGAGAAGAAGGGCCTCAAGAGCTGCCGCGACCTCGAATACAACTGGCTCGGCACCGACGATCAGGGCCGCGACGTGGTTGCGCGCCTGATCTACGGTTTCCGTATCTCGGTGCTGTTCGGCCTGTGCCTGACCATTGTCTCCTCCGTCGTCGGCATCGCGGCCGGCGCGGTGCAGGGCTATTTCGGCGGCTGGGTCGATCTGTTGTTCCAGCGTTTCATCGAGATATGGACTGCGATCCCTTCGCTCTACCTCTTGCTGATCCTCTCGTCGGTGCTCGTGCCTGGCTTCTTCGTGCTGCTCGGCATCCTGCTCCTGTTTTCCTGGGTGTCGCTGGTCGGGCTCGTGCGCGCGGAGTTCCTGCGCGGGCGCAATTTCGAGTACATCCAGGCCGCGCGCGCCCTCGGCGTGTCGAACGCCGTGATCATGTTCAAGCATCTGCTGCCGAACGCGATGGTCGCGACGATGACGTTCCTTCCGTTCATCGTCTCCTCGTCGGTCATGACGCTCACGGCCCTCGATTTCCTCGGCTTCGGGTTGCCGCCCGGCTCGCCGTCGCTCGGCGAACTGCTGTCGCAGGGCAAGTCCAACGTGCAGGCGCCCTGGCTTGGTTTCTCCGGCTTCTTCTCGGTCGCGATCATGCTGTCGCTCTTGATCTTCATCGGCGAAGCCGTGCGCGACGCCTTCGATCCGCGCAAGACGTTCAAGTGAGGGCGTGATGGACGCGATCAACCAGCCCCTGCTTGCCGTCCGCGACCTCTCGGTGGCCTTCCACCAGGGCGGCGCCACCACGCTCGCGGTCGACAAGGTCTCGTTCCAGATCAAGCGCGGCGAATGCGTCGCACTGGTCGGCGAGTCCGGTTCCGGCAAGTCGGTCAGCGCGCTCTCGATCCTGAAGCTCCTGCCCTATCCGAATGCCTCGCATCCCTCGGGCAGCATCCGCTTCAAGGGGCGGGAGCTGATCGACCAGTCCGAGCAGCAGATGCGGGAGATTCGCGGCAGCGATATCTCCATCATCTTCCAGGAACCGATGACCTCGCTCAATCCGTTGCACACGATCGAGGCGCAGATTGGCGAGATCATCCAGCTCCACAATCCGACCAGCAATGCCGAGGCGCGCAAGCGGACGCTGGAACTGCTGACGCAGGTCGGCATTCCCGAGCCTGAAACGCGGCTCAACAGCTATCCGCACCAGCTCTCCGGTGGTCAGCGCCAGCGCGTGATGATCGCGATGGCGCTCGCCAACGAGCCGGACCTCTTGATCGCGGACGAGCCGACCACGGCGCTCGACGTCACCGTGCAGGCGCAGATCCTGACGCTGCTCGCGGAAATTCGCTCACGGCTCGGCATGAGCCTGCTGTTCATCACCCACGATCTCGGCATCGTGCGCCGCATCGCCGACCAAGTCTGTGTCATGAAGGGCGGTGAGATCGTCGAGCAGGGGCCGGTCGAGCAGGTCTTCAGGACCCCGAACCATCCCTATACGCGCGACCTGCTCGCGGCGGAGCCGAAGCCCGATCCGGCGCCGCCGCAGCCGAATGCACCGGTGGTGATGTCCGCCGATGATTTGAAGGTCTGGTTTCCGATCAAGCGCGGCCTGATGCGCAAGACGGTCGGCCACATCAAGGCGGTCGACGGCGTCAGCATTGCCGTACGCAAGGGCGAGACGCTCGGCGTTGTCGGCGAGTCCGGCTCGGGCAAGACCACGCTCGGGCTCGCCCTGATGCGGCTGATTTCCTCGAACGGGCGCATCGTGTTCCTCGGCAAAGATATCCAGGGCCTGCGCTTCAAGGAGATGCGCCCCTTCCGGCGCGACATGCAGATCGTGTTCCAGGATCCGTTCGGCTCGCTCAGCCCGCGCATGTCGGTTGCCGACATCATCGCCGAGGGCCTCACCGTGCACCAGCCAAAGCTGTCGCGCGAGGAGCGTGAGGAGCGCGTCGTCAAGGCACTCGAGGACGTCGGGTTGAAGGCGGACACCCGCTATCGCTATCCGCATGAATTTTCCGGCGGCCAGCGCCAGCGCATCAGCATCGCGCGCGCGGTGGTGCTGGAGCCGGATTTCGTCGTGCTGGACGAGCCGACCAGCGCACTCGACATGCTGATTCAAGCGCAGATGGTCGACCTCTTGCGGGAACTCCAGCGCAGGCGCGATCTCACCTACATGTTCATCTCGCACGATTTGCGCGTCGTCGCCTCGCTCGCCAGCCATCTCATCGTGATGCGCGGCGGCAAGGTGGTCGAGGAGGGACAGGCCGCCGAACTGTTCAAGAGCCCGAAGACGGATTACACGCGCGCGCTCTTCGCGGCGGCGTTCCGGCTGGAGACGGCGGGGAACGGGGCGGTGGCGACCTAGTCTTCAGTCGGATGGGTAGAGCGAAGCGAAACCCATCGCATCGCAGCGCGTGGTGAGAACGATGGGTTTCGCTGCGCTCTACCCATCCCACGAAGTCGTGCTACAGCCGCTTGATCGTGACGATTTCGCTGCCTGCTGCCTTGATCCGCGCGATCGCCGGTTCGGTCGCCTCGATCGCGGTTGCCATGTGATGGGCGTTGGCGTGAACCATGGTGCTGCCATCGCGGACGATGGCGACATGTCCCTTCCAGAAAATGAGATCGCCGCGTTGCAGCTTGGTCCGCTCATGCGGCTCCAGCGCGCGGCCGAGCCCTGCCTGTTGCATGTCGCTGTCGCGCGGGCAGCCGATGCCTGCTGCTGTCAGCGAGACCTGCACGAGTCCGGAGCAATCGATACCGAGGCTGCTCTTGCCGCCCCAGAGATAGGGCGTGCCGACGAAGCGCTCGGCGACCGCGACGAAGTCCGGCTCGCGATGATCGAGCCGGGCGAGATGGGCCTTCGGCAGATATTGTCCGTCGCGCGTCACGGCGAAGCTGCCGTCCTCGCGCACCACCGCAATCTTCGAGCCCAGCGCGAGCGTGCCGGCCGGCGGCAGCTTGATCGAGGGACCGGGGAAGGCGAATGTCCGGAGCGCGCTCACCTTGTGGGTCGGGGCGGCCGATGGCTTCATCAGCGCTGCATCAGGCAGCCAGCCGACATAACCATCGCCACCAAGCTGGCCCCAGGCCCAGCCCTCGCCATTGCGATCGTAGACCGTGACGCGTTCGCCGCGCAGCGCCTCCGTCATCAGCATCGCGTTCGACGACGGCTGCTCGCGCACGGGTGCGATCGCCTCGAAGACCTCGAATTCCTCGCCCGTGACGAAGCGGTCGGCTTGCACCTTGCCTTCGAGATATTTCGCGGCGAGGTCGCCGCGCGCCGGTGTCAGCCTTGGATCGTGTGCTGGATCATGCATAGCGCTCGCTCAGTAATGTGTAGATGGCGCGCGCGGCCTGGCATTCGCCGCCTTCGGGCCGCGCCGGCTTCGCCGACGGGGTCCAGCCGTAAATATCCACATGAAGCCAGCTCTTTGCCTGCTCGACGAACCGTTGCAAGAACAGCGCGCAGGTGATCGAGCCGGCAAAGCCGCCGGAGGGTGCGTTGGTGATGGTGGCGGTCTTGGAGTCCAGCCACGCATCGTAAGGCGGCCACAGCGGCATGCGCCACAACGGATCGTTCTCCTTCGCCGCGCAACGCGCGACGTCGGCGGCCAGCGTCTCATCATTGGTGTAAAAGGGCGGTAAATCCGGCCCCAGCGCGACGCGCGCCGCGCCAGTCAGCGTGCCCAAATCGATCAGAAGGTCCGGCTTTTCCTCGTCGGCCAGCGCCAGCGCGTCGGCGAGCACGAGCCGGCCCTCCGCGTCGGTGTTGCCGATCTCGACCGTGATGCCCTTGCGCGAGGTGAAGATGTCGAGCGGCCGGAAGGCATTGCTGGAGACGGCATTTTCGACCGCCGGAATCAGCACGCGCAGGCGGACCTTGAGCTTCGCATCCATCACCATGCGCGCGAGCGCCAGCACGTTGGCGGCACCGCCCATGTCCTTCTTCATGATCAGCATGCCGCTCGACGGCTTGAGGTCGAGCCCGCCGGTGTCGAAGCAGACGCCCTTGCCGACCAGCGTCACCTTGGGATCGGCCGGATCGCCCCAGACGATGTCGATCAGCCGCGGCGCGCGGTCGGAGGCCATGCCGACGGCGTGGATCAGTGGAAAATTCGTCCTCAGATCCTCGCCGATGGTGCAGGCAAAGCTCGCACCGAATTCCGTGGCGAGCGCTTGCGCGGCCGCGGCGAGCTCTTCCGGGCCCATGTCGTTAGCCGGCGTGTTGATGAGATCGCGCGCCAGCATCGCGGCATCCGCCATGCGATTGATCTCGGCCGCGTCGACGCCATCGGGCGGTACCAGCCGGACGGCGGGGCGGTCAGCCTTGCGGTAGCGGGCGAAGCGGTAGCTGCCGAGTGCAAAGGCGAGCGACGCCAACCGCGCATCGTGGGGGGCATTGGCAAAGTGATAGATGCCCGGCGGCAGCAGGCCAGGCAGGGCGCCCGGCCGGAACAGGTCGCGTGATCTCGCGCCCTCGTCCTCGAGTCCGAACAGCACTTGCGCGATCGCTCCGTCCGGGGCGGGCAGCGCGAGATAGCCACCCGGCTTGGCGGCAAAGGCGCTCGCGGCGGCGAACTGGCGCTGCACCGGCGGCAATTTCTCGGCGACCTGATCCCAGCTCGACTTGGTGACGAAGGTGATCGGGATGGCGGTGGGCGATGTCTCGAAGACAGAAGGCATTGGCGGGTCCGGATCGTCAGATCAAGCAGGTCATGCGAACGGACGAGACTTCGCAGAGTTTCGCCGCGGCTGCAATCGGCTTTGCTGTCACCGTTCAGCGACCCGCTACTCGCCGCAAGGGGCCCATGCTAGGTTCCGGCAACGGCCGCCGGATCGACTGGGAAAGTGTGCAGGAGATGACCGGCGGCCGAAGACGAGGCCTGCCGGGAGGAAACTGCAATGGAATTTGTGTGGAGCGTGGTCACATTCATCGGCCAGGTCGTCGAGGCGATTTTTGGTTATGTCGAGCATCATCACTGGATCTTCGCATTCCTTGCCGGCGGTTACGTCTTCTATCTCCACGACCGCTCCGTCCACGCGCGGTTCGATGCGCTCGACAAGCGCATCGACGAAATCCGCAAGCGGCTTGCCATCGAATATTGATCGGGTGAGCGAAACCATCGCCGGGCGGATCTCGTACCCATGCTGAGAACTGCCGTTCACGAGCGCGCGGCCGCGGGGCTTTACTAGCGCCGCGGTTGTGGCATTATTGATGGATATTTTAGATTGTGCCGTGCGGTTCTGCCGAGCGCAACAACGCGGCGGGCCGGCTTGATATCCGGCCAAACCTGTTCGTCGAAAGCATTCTTCTCATCGTTTGGGCGGCGCAGCATTCGCAAATGAGCGGCGCAAAATGGATAGAGCGTTCGTTATTGCGCAGATTTCCGACCTGCATCTGGACGGGTCAGGCCGGCTGCTGGCGACGACCGAGGCGCTCGGTGCCGCAATCCGCCAGGCGATGGCGGACTTCGCGGACGTTCCCGATCGCATTCTGCTGATCACGGGTGATCTCGTGGACGACCCGACGCCGCGCGCGCTGGACGAAGCGCTCGCCGTCATCGCGTCCTTCCGGCAGACCGGACTGTTCACCGACATCCAGGCGGTCGCGGGCAATCACGACGTCAAGCGCCCGAGCCAGCGCGCGGGCCGCCACGACGTCTATGATTATTTGCATCTGCCGCGGAGCTCGAAGAGCGTCTATTACCGCCAGGCCGGCCTCGATCTGGTGCTGCTGGACTCCAACCGCGCGAGCCTCTCGACGCTCGCGAGCGGCCATGTCGACGAGAGCGCCTACAGCGCGCTTGTCGCGGATTCCGCCCGGCTGAGCGTCGAGCTCGCGGGCAGCATGGGATCCGTGGGGCGCGCCGACTATGCCGAGCCGGCGGAAAACCTGGTGCGCGTACTGGCGTTGCATCATCATCCGCTGCCGCAGGCGACCGGCGAAGGAAAGCGGTTTCTCGGCGTCCCCGACGAACCGCTGATGTATCTCGCGGCGCCCGCAACGTTCCTCGAAGCGGCGACGTCGCTCAACGTCAATCTGGTCCTGCACGGACACCGGCATGTCGAGGGGCTCACCCGCTATTCGATTCCGGATCCGCGTGCCACGCGGAGCGAAAGCGGCGAAGCCTTCTGGCGTACGATCTACGTGCTCTCCTGTCCGTCCTCGACCGGGCAGGCCGGTGACGATGCCGGCTTCAACATCATTCATTTTGGCGCATCGTCCCAGGCCGGCCGCACGGAGCACCAGTTCGCGATCACGCGCTATTCGCGGCCGCGCAACGACGGCACCTTCGGGCTGCTCGACTCGAACCTGCCGGACGGCGTCATCAGGTTGCCGGCAGGACGGGATTTTTCGCGTGATCCCGCCGTCCAGTCGGCCATCGAGATCGCCTCATGTGCGATGCTGAAGCGTGATCAAGTCGCCGCACAGGCTCGCCGGCTCCTGATGCGCCGCGCTTTCTATGCCGACAGCGAGGTGGACTGGCCGAGCGCGCTCCACGCCTATCTCGTGACCTCATGGGCCTGGGCCGATATCGAGGGCAAGTTCGCGAGATCGGAGCGCAGGGATGACGCCGGGGCGCTGGCCGCGGTGAAGTTGCTGCTGCGCCGCCTGATCGAGCACTGCGCCGATGTGCTCGGCATTGACGATGTTCAGCTCGACGAGCTGCTTGCGAAGCGGCTGGTCAACCGCGACGACTTCCGGCGCGAATGGCCCGGGATGCCGAGCGCGGGCGTCGATGTTGCCCAGGCGCGGCGGCTGCAATTGCTGCTGCACGACCTGAACGAGCCGGTGAGGGTGCTCGGTCTCGAGCTGGCCCTCGGTGGCGAGCCGCCGCCGCAGACACCGCCGTGAGGGGCAGCCAGGCTGACGTTAACCGGCCGTTAGGGTTAACAGTCTATTGCTGGCGCGTTCGGCTCGATCAATCGGCTCGTGAGTCAAAAGCGTCATGCGTCAACGGTTCAGTCTTGCCCGGCTTCTCGCGTCCACTTCGCTGGTGGCGGCAGTGGCCATGGGCCTCGGCGGCTGCACGGCCATGTCGAAACTCTCCGACGTCACAGGCTCTGTCGGGCCGCGGACGGAAGCCGCCCCCGCCGATCCCGCGCGCGCCGTCGACGTCTATGGCGAGCGCTACCGTGCCAATCCCAAGGACGCCGACGCGGCGCTCGGCTACGGCCAGGCCTTGCGCGCCAACGGCCAGCGCGCCCAGGCCGCCGCCGTGCTCGAGCAGGCGACCATCGCCAATCCCGGCAACAAGGCGCTGCTCGCGCAGTATGGCCGCGCGCTCGCCGACAACGGCAATTTTCAGCAAGCCTTCGATGTGCTGTCGAAGGCGCACTCGCCCGACAATCCGGACTGGCGCCTGCTCTCGGTGCAGGGCACCGCGCTCGATCAGATGGGCCGCCACGACGAGGCGCGTTCCTATTATGCGAGCGCGCTGAGGATCGCACCAGGCGATCCCGGCGTGCTCTCCAATCTCGGCCTGTCCTACATGTTGTCGAAGGACCTGCCGAAGGCCGAAGAGGCGTTGCGGCAGGCCTACGCCTCGCCGCGCGCCAGTACCCGGGTGCGGCAGAATCTCGGCCTCGTCATCGGTCTCCAGGGCCGTTTCGCCGAAGCCGAGACGATCGTGAAGGCCGACCTGCCGCCCGACCAGGCCGCGGCCAATGTCGCTTACCTCAAGGAAATGCTGAGCCGCAGCGACGCTCCGCGCGGCGCACCGAAGCGGACGCCGGTCGCCTCGCTCAGCCAGCCCGATTGATCAGAACCTGATCTTGCAATCCTGAAGCTGCCGGCGGACCGCGCGCGGTCCGCGTCTCGACGTCAGTGCAGCTCGCTGATCTTGATGCCGGTCGGTCCGAGAATGACGACGAACAGCACCGGCAGGAAGAACAGGATCATCGGCACCGTCAACTTCGGCGGCAGCGCGGCGGCCTTCTTCTCGGCCTCGTTCATGCGCATGTCGCGGTTTTCCTGCGCCATGACGCGCAAGGAATGCCCGAGCGGGGTGCCGTAGCGCTCCGCCTGCTGAAGCGCGAGACACACCGACTTGACGCCCTCGAGCCCGGTGCGCCGCGCCAGGTTCTCATAGGCGACCTTGCGATCCTGCAAATAGGACAGCTCGGCCGTGGTCAGGGTGAACTCCTCGGACAGCGCGATCGACTGGCCAACGATTTCGGTAGCGACCTTCCGGAACGCCATTTCGACCGACATGCCGGATTCGATACAGATCAGGAGCAGGTCGAGCGCATCGGGGAAGGCGCGCTTGATCGATAGCTGGCGCTTGGAGATCGCATTCTTGAGGAACAGCATGGGCGCCTGAAGGCCGAGATAGGCCGCGCCGATGCAGATGCCGATCTTGATCGGCATCGACTGCTGCATATGCGCGATCAGGAACACGTAGATGATCGAGCCGACGAACAGCACGAGCGGAGCCACCATGCGGGCGAAGAGGAAGGTGATGTAGGGCGCCTGGCCGCGATAGCCCGCCATGATGAGCTTGTCGCGCGCGGCTTCCTGCGCGAGCCATTTGGTGAGGTTGAAGTCCTCGACGACCCGGGAGACGACCTGCTTCGGCGTTTGGCGCAGCGAGACCTTCTCGCTCTTGTTGAGGCGCTCGCGCTCGCGCTGGCGGATGCGCTCGCGCTCACTCGCCACCGCCTTCATGCGCTTGGCGAGGCCTTCGCCGGCGAAAAGCGGCATCACCAGCGTATAGACGGTGGCGCTGGCGGCGATGGCCGCCAGCAGCATGGTCATGAAGCGGACATCATGCAGTTTCGAAACGAGGAATTCGACCATACGGCACCGTTAGAAATCGAAATTGATCATCTTCTTCATCACCATGATGCCAATCGACATCCAGACGACGCAGCCGACCAGCATGAGCTGGCCGGTCGGATGGGTCCAAAGCAGCGAGATGTAGTGCGGAGTCGTGAGATAGACGAGGAACATCACGATCGGCGGCAGCGAGCCGATGATGCCGGCCGAGGCCTTGGCCTCCATCGACATCGCCTGGATCTTTTCCTTCATCTTCTTGCGGTCGCGCAGCACCTTGGAGAGGTTGCCGAGCGCTTCGGAGAGGTTGCCGCCGGATTTTTGCTGGATCGAGATGACGATGCCGAAGAAGTTGGCTTCCGGCAGCGGCATGCGCTCGTACAGACGCGAGCAGGCCTCGCCGAGCGGCATGCCGATCGCCTGGGTCTCGATGATGGCCAGGAACTCGCTGCGCAGCGGCTCAGGCGAGTCGGCGGCGACGACCTTGATCGATTCGAACAGTGGCAGGCCCGCCTTGATGCCGCGAACGATCACGTCGACCGCATCGGGCAGCGCCGCCAGGAATTTGTTTTCGCGTCGCTTCTTCAGGAAGCCCAGCGCCCAGCGCGGCAGGCCGAAGCCGCCGGCGAAGGCAAGGCCCGCGGCGCCAAGCAGGCCGCCGCCAACGAACATGGCGGCCGCGAACAGCACTCCCGCCACGACGGCGGACACGATCCAGAATTTCTGTGGCGTCCAGTCGAGCCCTGCCTGCGACAGGCGAACACCGAGCGGAACGCTCTTCTCCTGCTGGCGCCGCGCCTCGAGATCCTTGAGCGACGTCTCGACCTGCTCGCGGCGCGACCGCTGGCTCTTTTCGGTCTGCTTGGCCGCGGGCGCATCGGCGCGCGCGATCGAGGCACGGCGGTTTTCCGCCTTCCGTTCTCCGGACAGGAGCGGATAAAGGAACACCCAGGCGATGCCGCCGACGGCGGCGGTGGCTAGGAAGGCGAGGGCAAGGACCTGCATGTTCATGGCTGCGCCGATCTGCTCATGTCTTCGGCGCGACTTCCGCCGCATCGAGCGCGGCGGCAAGGCGCTTCTCGTCGCCGTAATAGCGCGCACGCTCCCAGAATTTCGGGCGGCCGATGCCGGTCGAGCGGTGCCGGCCGATGATCTTGCCGTTGGCGTCCTCGCCGACCATGTCGTAGAGGAAGATGTCCTGGGTGATGATGGTGTCGCCTTCCATGCCCATCACCTCGGTGATGTGCGTGATGCGGCGCGAGCCGTCGCGCAGGCGCGCGGCCTGGACGATGACGTCGATCGAAGCGCAGATCATCTCGCGGATGGTGCGCGAGGGCAGTGAGAAGCCGCCCATCGTGATCATGGATTCGCAGCGCGACAGTGCTTCGCGCGGATTGTTGGCGTGGAGCGTGCCCATCGAGCCGTCATGACCGGTGTTCATGGCCTGGAGCAGGTCGAACGCCTCGGGTCCGCGGACTTCGCCGACGATGATGCGTTCGGGGCGCATACGCAGGCAGTTGCGCACCAATTCGCGCATGGTGACCTGGCCTTCGCCCTCGATGTTGGGCGGACGGGTTTCGAGTCGCACCACGTGCGGCTGCTGGAGCTGGAGCTCGGCCGCGTCCTCGCAGGTGATGATGCGCTCGTCGTGCTCGATGTAGTTGGTCAGGCAGTTGAGCAGCGTGGTCTTGCCGGAGCCGGTGCCGCCGGAGATCAGCACGTTGCAGCGGACGCGGCCGATGATCTGGAGGATTTCCGCGCCCTCCGGCGAGATCGCGCCGAACCTGACCAGCTGATCCAGCGTCAGCTTGTCCTTCCTGAATTTTCGAATGGTGAGCGTGGGCCCGTCGATCGACAGCGGCGGCACGATGGCGTTGACGCGGGAGCCGTCGGCGAGGCGCGCGTCGCAGATCGGCGAGGATTCGTCGACGCGCCGGCCGACCTGGCTGACGATGCGCTGGCAGATGTTGAGGAGCTGCTGGTTGTCGCGGAAGCGGATACCGGTGCGCTGGATCTTGCCGGCGACCTCGATGTAGACGGTGTCGGCGCCGTTGACCATGATGTCGGCGATGTCGTCGCGCGACAGCAGAGGCTCCAGCGGGCCGTAGCCGAGAACGTCGTTGCAGATATCGTCGAGCAGCTCTTCCTGCTCGGCGATCGACATCACGATGTTCTTGATCGCGATGATCTCGTTGACGATGTCGCGGATTTCCTCGCGCGCGGACTCGGAGTCGAGCTTGGCGAGCTGGGCGAGGTCGATGGCCTCGATCAGCGCACCGAAGATCGTTGCCTTGACCTCGTAGTAATTGTCCGAGCGGCGGGATTCCATGGCCGGCGCCGGCCGCGCGGGGGCAAGCGGCGGCGAGGCGACGGCCGGCGGGGGCGGCGCGCGCGACACCGCGGGCGCCGGAGCCTGGGCAGGCTCTGGCGACACGGCGCCGGGCTTGGGAGCCCGAGTATCGGTGTCTGTTCCGCTACGCTTACCGAACACTTAACAACTCCATGCGGCGGCTTATTTTCCCCGCAACTTGTCAATCAGGGGTGAAAGCAAGGAAGACTTTTGCTTCTTCGTCTCGCTGCGGCCGGTCAGGCGCTGGGCGATTTGAAGGAACATTTCGATCGACTTGTGGTTGGCGGAGATCTCCGCGATCATCTGGCCGTTGTTGGCGGCCGAGCCGAAGATCTGCGGTTCGAACGGGATCGAGACGACCGGCTGGCTCTCGATCGCCTTGGCGAACTCGGCGGCGGCAATTTCGGGCCGTTTCGGGACGCCGACCTGGTTCAGGCAGTAGAGCGGAGGCCGATCGTTGGGCCGCGAGGCCTTCAGCAGATCGAACAGGTTCTTGGTGTTGCGCAGATTGGCGAGATCAGGCGCTGCCACAATCAGGATGTCGTCCGCCCCGATCAGGGCGCGCTTGGTCCAGCCCGACCATTGATGCGGAACGTCGAGCACGATGCACGGCATGGTGGAGCGCAGCGTGTCGAACACGGCATCGAAGGCGTCGGTGCCGAAATCATAGACCCGGTCGAGCGTCGCCGGCGCCGCCAGCAGGCTGAGATGGTCGGTGCATTTCGACAGCAGGCGGTCGATGAAGGCGGTGTCGACGCGATCCGGCGAGAACACGGCATCCGCAATACCTTGCGGCGGGTCCTGGTTGTAGTCGAGCCCGGCGGTGCCGAAGGCGAGGTCGAGATCGGCGACGACCGAGTCCATTGCGAGGTCGCGCGCGATCGCCCACGCGACGTTGTGGGAGATGGTGGACGCGCCGACGCCGCCCTTGGCGCCGACCACGGCAATGATGCGGCCGACCGCCTTGGCTTCGGGCGCCGAGAACAGGTTGCAGATCGAGCGCACGACGTCGATCGCGCCGACCGGCGCGAGCACGTAGTCGCTGACGCCGCGGCGCACCAGCTCGCGGTAGAGCGTGACGTCGTTGATGCGGCCGATCACGACCACGCGGGTGCCGGCGTCGCAGACCGTGGCGAGATGGTCGAGGCCGGTCAGAAGATCGTTGCGGCCGTCGCTCTCGAGCACGATCACGTTCGGCGTCGGCGCCGAGCGGTAGGCTTCGATCGCGGCCGCCATGCCGCCCATCTGGATCTTCAGATGGGCCTTGCCGAGACGACGGTCTTCGCCGGCCGACTGCACCGCGGCAGCGGTCTCGACGGTCTCGCAGAAAGCCTGGACCGACACGCGCGGTGAGGGAGCAATATGCTCCTCGACCGGCGTCGGCGCCTCGGACTGCTCTTGTTGAGTCTGGCGAGCGTAGCTGATCATTTGCCGGTGTCGCTGAGTTTGGCCTTTTCGGCCTCAGGATAGGTGGTCGCCGTCGTCGTTCCCTTGCGATACTTCTCGAAGGCCGTGGTGCGACGCGCCGTATAGGACGGCGTTTCAGGCCGCGGCTGCTCGAGGTCCGACGGATTGTCGATCATCGCCGCCATGTTGCGCTGATAGGCGCAGCCGTAATTGTAATAGTCCTTGTTCTCGAACCAGCTCTTGTTCTTCATCGAGGGGCCGATGTCGTCCGGCCACAGGCCACAGGGACCGGCGATCGCGGCGATCTTGGAATAGGTGAGCCGGATCGGCGGCAGGAAGCGCCTGTCTTCCGGCTGGTAGGGGCGAATGTTGACGCCCCGCGGCGGAACGCCCGCGCCCGCCAGCATCGCCTGGATCTCGCGCATCGTGTCCGCGACCGGACGCGCGTTGGGCGTACCGGACGGCACGTCGATGCGGATGGCGCCGGTGCCTTCGTGCAGCCAGGCCGAGGCGACGCCCATCACGTCGGCGCGCTGGGCGGCGGTCAATCCGCCGCGGGCGTGGCCGACGAAGACGACGATCGA
Organism: Bradyrhizobium sp. 482_C4_N1_8; assembly: GCF_052075965.1. NCBI lineage: Bacteria > Pseudomonadati > Pseudomonadota > Alphaproteobacteria > Hyphomicrobiales > Nitrobacteraceae > Bradyrhizobium > Bradyrhizobium sp. 482_C4_N1_8. The sequence continues at coordinate 1,209,473 of NZ_CP197231.1, forward strand.
GCGGTTCTGCTCCTCGATCGCGATCGGATGGCGCTGCTTGTAATCGTCGGGGATGGAGGCCGTGACCGCTTCGTTGTGCTGGCAGCCGCCGAGGGCGAGCGCCAAGCCGACGAGCGCGCCACCGAAACGGATGGCGCGTTTGCGAATCTGGGGTGGTGCTGTGATCATCGTGAAATCCCCGTTCCGCCTCAGTCGGTAATGAAGCCGTAGGTGCCGCGGTAGTTCTTGGCCGGTTCGGTCCGGCCGGGCACGCCGTAGATGCGGTTGATATTGCCGAGCAGCTCGGCCTGCGGGTCTGCAGGCGCGGCGAAGCCGTCATCCGGCCGCGACAGGTCCTTTGGCGACGCGGCGCGAACGACATAAGGTGTCACGATCACCACCAGCTCGGTCGCGTTGTTGACGAAGTCACGGCTGCGGAACAGCGTACCGAGGATCGGGAGCTGCATCAGTCCCGGCAACCCGCTGACCGCCTGCTTGGTCTGCTGCTGGATCAGGCCGGCCATGGCCATCGCGCCGCCGGAGGGAATTTCGAGCGAGGTTTCGGCGCGGCGGGTCTTGATCGAGGGCACCGTCAGCGAGTTCACCGAGTTCGAGGTCACAGCCTGCGACAGCGTGATCGAATTTTCGTTCGACAGTTCCGAGACCTCGGTCATCACGCGCAGGCTGATCTTGCCCTCGCTCAGCACGATGGGGGTGAAGTTGAGCGAGATACCGAACTTCTTGAAGCTGATCTGGGTGGTACAGACATGCGTGGTGGGATCGCACGCATAGCCCGCCGGTACCGGGAATTCGCCGCCGGCGATGAAGGTCGCGGACTCACCGGAGATCGCGGTCAGGTTCGGCTCGGCCAGCGTCCGGATCACGCCGGCGCTCTCCATCGCGCGCAGGGTCGCCTGCACCGACGGCGTCGCGCCGAACTTCGTGGTCAGGGCGTTGCCGTCCACCAGGTTCTTGCCAAGAGCCGTGAAGGGGTTGGAGTTGGTGAAGCTCACCACCGAGGTGCCGTAGTTCAGGTTCGCCGTGAGATCGATGCCAAGCTGCTTGATGATGGTGCGCGCGACTTCGGCGACGGTCACCTTCAGCATGACCTGGTCGCGGCCGCGGACCACGATCGAGTTCACCACCTTTTCGGCACCGCCGGCGAGGCGCGCGGCGAGATCATTGGCCTGCTGCGCTTCCAGCGGGTTCGCCGCCGAGCCTGTCAGGACGACACCGTCGCCGAGGCCGTCGATCTGGATGTCGGAATTGGGCAGGACCTGCTTGAGCGCTGCGCGCAGGCCGTTGAGGTCGCGCTTGACCGCGATGTCATAGGCCGCGATCTGCTGGCCGGCGGAATCGAAGAACACAATGTTGGTCTGGCCGACCGAGGCGCCGATGATGTAGGCGCGCTGCGACGAGCGGACCACCGCATTGGCGATCTTGGGATCGGCGACGAGCACGTCCTTGATGTCGCGCGGCAGGTCGATCACGATCGACTTGCCGACGCCGAGCGAGAGGAAGCGTGCGTTCATCTGACCGTCGGCCGCGACCTGCGCCACGGGGCGGTAGTCGGCGGCGATCGCCGGGGTGAGCACCGGGTTGAGCGTCAGCGCGAAGGCGGCCGAAAACGACAGGGCGCGGACCATTGAGGTTCGCATCGTCGCCAAATCTGCCCTGCATTTCATATCGACAGTCCTCATCGTGCCTTCGCCGTCGCGCTTGGGATGCCGTAGCGAATGATCGAAACGCCATCGCGCTTCGCGGAATCATCGAGCGTGATCTCGCTCATCTTGACGTCGGCGATGCTGCGCAGCGCGAGCGACAGCGTGCCGCTCTGCCGGGCCGCGGAGAGCGTCGCCGTCTGCGCGGGATTGAGCTCGAGCGTGACGGTCTTGCCCACCACGGCGTTCTGGCCGTCCTTTTCCTTCGGCGCCTGGTCGATGGCCAGCACGCGGACGTTGGCCAGGATGATCTCGGACGTGACGATGTCCTGGGCGCCGGCGCCCTGGTCGGCGTTCTTGAGGCGGCGCGTCAGAAGCACGTCGACGCGGTCGTTGGGCAGGATGAAGCCGCCCGCGCCGGTCTCCGGCGAGATCTCGGTCGAGATCGCGCGCATGCCGGTCGGCAGGATCGCCGCCATGAAGCCGGAGCCTTCGGCCCTGACCAGCTTCTGGTCGCGGATCGGCTCACCCTGGATGAAGGGCGCGCGGGCGATCGAGCCGATGACCTGGGTTGCGCCCTCGGGGCGCTCGTTGCGGCGGATGAAGGTGGAGCTCGCGGTCGCAGCCGGCCAAGTCTGCCATTGCACGTCTTCCGGCTTCACGGTCTGGCCGAGGCCGATGTCGTTCTTGGCGACCAGGACGTCGACGGTCGGAAGCTGTGCGACCGGAGCCGCCGGTGGCGGCGCAGAGTCCGAGCCGCTCGCCAGGTACGCGGCGACACCGCCGGCGCAGATGGCGACCGTCAGGACGACAATGCGTGCCCTATTCATACGCTTCACTTTCCACAAAACGCCGCGACGCAGCCGCCGCCGTAATCGGCAGTTGACCAGCTATTCGTCAAAGCATGGTTAATGAGGCGTATCTAAATCGGCTTAACGCCGGCTTACCCGGTGGGTTCAGCGCAGTGCGAGGTGAGCGAGGTCGATCGCCTTCACCCATTCGGTCTCCGGATAGACCATCAGCGCGCCGAGCGTGAGCGCGATGCCGTAAGGAATGCCGCTCTCCTTGTCGTGCAGCCGCGCCAGCCAGGCCTGGCCCGCCAGCCCGTAAGGCAATGGCCATTGCCGGAACTGGAGCAGGAGCAGCGTCAGCGCTCCGCCGAACAGCGAGGCGTAGAGCAGGAAATCCATCAATTGCGCGAAGCCGAACCAGAGCGCGACCGAAGCCGCGACCTTGGCGTCGCCGCCGCCCATCCAGCCCATCGCAAAGCAGCCGAAGGCCACGACGAGGAGCAGTGCGCCGGCGCCGACATGGCTCAGCATCTCGTAAGGTGCCATGCCACCAGCGAACGCGAGCACGAAGAAGCCCGCGATCAGCGCCAGCGACACGCGGTTCGAGATGGTCATCGTGAAGAGATCGCTCGCGGCGGCGAAGGCCATCAGGGCCGGGAAGAGCAGAAGGCGCGCAAGGTCGAGGATCATGGGCGGCGTCTTGAGCTTGGGTTCATCGCGGGATCGGGGTGTCGCCGCATGCTAGCCGGCAGTGCTAAACAAACCGACAACGGCGGCAGCGGCGCTGCGAGCAGGGACCTGCCGGAGGCGCACTCACCAGATGCTGGCAATGCGCGCGGCGAGGACGGCCGTCGCGAGCAGCAGCGCAAGGCAAACCCAGTACGCTGGCGAAGAGGTCTCGGCCGCCTCCGCCTCGCTCGCCGCAACCGCGGCTTTCGTTCTGTACTCGCGCAACGCCACTGGAACTCGCCGCATTCAGAAAAACAAAGGCCCCGGAAGTCCGGGGCTTTTGCCGTCGTTGGTCGGTCGCTTACTTCAGCGAGGAGCTGATCGAGCCGAACTTGGTGTTCAGCGAGCTGCCGAGGTTGTTGACGACGGTGATGATGGCCAGTGCGATGCCGGCGGCAATCAGGCCGTATTCGATGGCGGTGGCGCCGGATTCATCCTTCGCGAAACGCGCAATCAGGTTCTTCATGAACTAAACTCCGTCTGGGGTGTGATCGCCTCGTTCGGCGCTGTGCTTGACGCGATAAACATGAGATCCGAGCTCTTTCGGTAGAGTTAATTCGATCGGGCAAACCCGCTTCCAGCCCGATGCTTTTGCCCAGAGTGAATTTGGCCTTAAGGATGCAATCGAAATTCTTCCTGTTCCAAATGCGCCCCAAGCGCGCCGTGGACTTCACCCTCCCTTAAATTTCGGGGAGTAGGCCTAAGCGGGATCAGAAGTTTGGAAGAGAGGCGACGATGTCGAGCCTGCCCATGCAAGTCGCCTTGATGCTCGGCGAGACCATCCAGAAGATGGTCCCCGTCACCTTCGTGCTCGCGGCGGTCTTCACCGTGCTCGAGCATTTCTGGGCCTGCAATCCCGGCGCGCCGTGGTGGCGCAAGCGCGAGATCCTCACCGACATCTGCTACTGGTTCTTCGTTCCGGTGTTCGCCCGCACCATGCGGATCGGACTCCTGATCGTCGGTGCCGGCGCCATCTTCAACATCCACGACGCCGACGACCTGATCGCCTTCTACGACAATGGCCATGGCCCGCTGGCGCAGTTGCCGCTGTGGGTACAGGCCATACTGTTCCTGGTGCTGTCTGACTTCATGCTGTACTGGCTGCACCGGCTGTTCCACGACGGCGGATTCTGGAAGTACCACGCCATCCATCATTCGTCGGAGGAGATCGGGTGGATTTCCGCAGCCCGCTTCCATCCCGTCAATCTCATGCTCGGGACGATCGGCGTCGACGTCGTGCTGCTGATGGCCGGCATCTCCCCGAACGTCATGATCTGGCTCGGTCCGTTCACTACCTTCCATTCGGCGTTCGTGCACGCCAACCTGAACTGGACCTTCGGGCCGTTCAAATATGTGCTGGCGACGCCGGTGTTCCACCGCTGGCACCACACCGCGCTCGAAGAGGGCGGTGACACCAATTTTGCCGGGACGTTTCCGATCTGGGACGTGCTGTTCGGCACCTTCCGCATGCCGGAGGGGAAACTGCCGCAGGACTACGGCAAGGACGAAGCGACCATGCCGAAGGAGATCGGGGGCCAGCTCGCCTATCCGTTCCGCCAGTAAGGGATCTTCCGAGGCAGCAAAGCGCCAGTCCGTTCAAACAATAGTCGGCGAGTTTGCGGAACGTTCACGAATTAAGGGCAGGTTAGCCGGGTCGGGCACCGGCTCCGCTGTGTATCGAATCGCTTCTGCCGGTTTGTGACGTCCCGGGGGTAAGAGTATGCGTAAAGAGTTGCTGCGCCGTCATGCGCGCGTTTGTCTTCTGGTTGCGGCTGCGGTGCTGGCATCGCCGGCCGCCAGCCTTGCCGAGGCGACCGCCGACACCATCGCCGTCAATGTCGACCAGGCCAAGCTGGTCCGGCTGCCCGGCAAGGTGGCGACCATCGTGGTCGGCAATCCCCTGATCGCCGACGTCACGCTCCAGCCCGGCGGCATGATCGTCGTGACCGGGAAGGGCTATGGTGCCACCAATTTCATCGCACTTGATCGGGGCGGTGAGATCCTGGTCGACCGTCAGATCCAGGTCGAAGGTCCGAGCGACCGGCTCGTCACCGTCTATCGCGGGGTCGAGCGCGAGTCCTACAGCTGCATGCCGCTGTGCCAGCGCCGCGTGACGCTCGGCGACAGCGACAACTATTTCAACAACACGATGAGCCAGGCCGGTTCGTTGAGCAACAACGCCAGCGGCAATGCCGGCGCGGCCGCCAAAACGAACTAGCAAGACGAGCTCGCAAGACGAACTGGCAAGACCGACGCGTTGTCCAGCGTCCACGACAGCGCGGATGCGGCCGGTACGATCTGCTGAGTCCATCCGCTCTTTCGGACATAAAAAAAAGGCCGTGCGTTGCGCACGGCCTTTTCCTTTTGCTTGCTCGCTAGAGCCGTCCGGGCCAAAGGCCCGTGGGCTCAACCGGCGGCGCGGAGGTTGTCCGCTGCCGACTTGCCGGAACGACGGTCGGCCACGATCTCGTAAGAGACCTTCTGACCTTCACGCAGCGTGCCGAGACCGGCGCGCTCGACGGCGCTGATGTGTACGAAGACGTCCTGGCCGCCATCGTCGGGCTGGATGAAGCCAAAGCCCTTGGTCGCGTTAAACCACTTCACGGTTCCCATGCTCACGGGGTAGTTCCTTCTCAGATGTGCAGTGTCGAAGCCTACTTTCGCAGGCGGGTTAGATCGAGTTTCTGGAAGGGTCGTCAGCGTGTCTGAACCGGCTGTACCGGTGGATGCCAATGTCGTCCGGCCGAAAATCGATGAGTGATTTTATTGGAATTAAGGCACCAAAACAATCCTGACGTGCACGATTTTTTGATCCGCCGCGATCGACACGGCGGATCAGCATACAGGTCAGAATTTTACTTTCGCAGCCGAGATGCCGGAAGCGGATCAACGGCGGCGGAACTGGCCACCGCGCTGTCCGGGACGGGGAGGCCCGCCCACGCCACTCGGACGTTCGTCCTTGTGGCGGAAAATCAGCCGGCCCTTCTCGAGGTCGTAGGGCGACATTTCCACGGTCACGCGGTCACCCGCCAGCGTCTTGATGCGGTTCTTCTTCATCTTGCCGGCGGTGTAGGCGACGATCTCGTGCCCGGCGTCGAGCTGCACGCGGTAGCGCGCGTCGGGGAGGATTTCGGTGACCAGTCCTTCGAACTGGATCAGCTCTTCCTTAGCCATGAATTTCTCCAGGTCGTGGACGGCTAGTGCGAATAGGGTTTGCGGGTCGGTTGGCCCATCGGCCGACTCTCGCGGCGTAAAAAGGCCACGCCTTGTATCCCATCGGGCTTGCCGGCGCTATGCGCGGAACGCTGTTCCGGGCGCTCGGTTGGGGAAGAATGCGTCTTACCACCGGACCGTTGGCGGCGAGACCCCTTCGAGACCTTCTGGCTACCACCGGGACGTCCGTCAACATGCCTTCCGTCACCGTGCCGACCTTCGCCGGGCCTTCCGTCGCCATGCTTGGCGGCGCTATGGTGGCGTCCGTCGGCATGCCTTTCGTCGGTGCGTCGTCCGTCAGTGTGACGTCCCTCACCATGCCTTGCGCCTTGCGGACGCTGGCCCGGGCGGCCCGGCCGGCCCTGTCGTTGCTGCGGCGGGGGCGGACCCGCATCGCGGCGCCCGGCATCGGTGCGGTGATCCTCACGCGATAGCGTTACCTTGATCAGCCGCTCGATGTCGCGGAGATAGCTGAGTTCCTCGCCGCCGGCGACCAGCGAGATCGCGGTGCCGTCGGCGCCGGCGCGCGCGGTGCGGCCGATGCGGTGCACATAGGTCTCCGGCACGTTCGGCAGGTCGAAATTGATGACGTGGCTGATGCCGTCGACATCGATACCGCGGGCGGCGATGTCGGTGGCGACCAGGGTGCGGATCTCGCCCGAACGGAACTGGGCGAGCGTCCGCTCGCGATGGTTCTGCGACTTGTTGCCATGGATGGCGCTGGCGGCGATGCCAGCCTTCTCAAGCGTCTTCACGACCTTGTCGGCACCATGCTTGGTGCGGGTGAAGACCAGCGCGCGATTGACCGGCTCGTCCTTCAGGAGCTTGGTCAGGAAGGCGGGCTTGGCGGAGAAATCGACCTGGATGATGCGCTGGTTGATCCGCTCGGCGGTCGAGGACACCGGGGTGACCGCAACGCGGGCGGGGTCCCGCAGCATCGCGTCGGCGAGCTCGGCTATATCCTTCGGCATGGTGGCCGAGAAGAACAGCGTCTGCCGCTTGATCGGCAGCTTGGCGACGATTTTACGGATGTCGTTGATGAAGCCCATGTCGAGCATGCGGTCGGCCTCGTCGAGCACGAGGAATTCGACGCTTCCAAGCTTCAGCCCGTTGCTCTGTACGAGGTCGAGCAGCCGGCCGGGGGTCGCCACCAAGACCTCGAGGCCAGGCATCAGCGCGCGAACCTGGCGGCCCATCGGCACGCCGCCGATGGCGAGCGTCGAGGACAGCCGGATGTGGCGGCCGTAGGCGTTGAAACTGTCGAGGATCTGGCCGGACAGCTCGCGGGTGGGCGAGAGCACCAGCACGCGGCAGGTCTTCGGCTGCGGCTTGATGCGGTTCTCGAGCAGGCGGTGCAGGATCGGCAGCGCGAAGGACGCGGTCTTGCCGGTGCCGGTCTGGGCGATGCCGACGACGTCGCGGCCGGTCAGTGCCGTGGGAATCGTCTGGGCCTGGATGGGGGTGGGGGTGACGTAATTCTCTTCGGCGAGAGCACGCGCGATGGGTTCGGCAAGGCCGAAGTCCTGAAAGGAAGTCAAAAGATGGGTTCTTTCCATGTCGAAAGCGAGCGCCCGGCGCAATCAGCGGGGCACGCGCAATAAGGGTGTCGAATGGACACCTGCGTGTTTGGGGTGTCGGATGGCTTGATGGGATGGGGCAAGCCAGAGGCCCGGAAAGGGCTTAAGAACACGCGGCTCGCTACGACCCCTTGATTCGCAAGAGGTCTCGAACCTCCATATGGAACATTCAGGGGGCGGTTTCAAGGCAACGCGGCCTCAAACCGTGATTGCAGTGCAGAAATAGTTATGCCGGAAATTTAGACAGGGTTATTGTTTTGCTTAAAAAATAACCTGTCTGCCGCATTGGCATACATTTTATTCGCCCAAGATTTGGGCAATCGGACTGCGGCGAAAGTTGGATTGCAGCAAAATTATATAATCTGACCAATAGGTTGGCATGTGCCCAGCCCATGGCATGGTTCTTGCGATTCCATTAATCGCAGGCGGCCGTGGGGCCGTTTCGCAGCGTCTTTTTCACGTCTGCGTCAGGGAGATGATACATCCATGCTTAACAAATCCACTCACGATATAGCGGCGTCATTTAGCCGCCGTGGCGTTCTCGCCGCGACCGCCGGACTGATGATGGGTCTGGCTTCATTGACTGGCGCCAAGGCCGCGGACGACACCATCAAGGTCGGCGTCCTTCATTCTCTCTCCGGCACCATGGCCATCAGCGAAACCACGCTGAAGGACACCATCCTCTTCCTCATCGACGAGCAGAACAAGAAGGGCGGCGTCAACGGCAAGAAGCTCGAAGCCGTCGTGGTCGATCCTGCCTCGAACTGGCCGCTGTTCGCTGAAAAGGCGCGCGAGCTGATCACCAAGGACAAGGTCGCGGTCGTGTTCGGCTGCTGGACCTCGGTGTCGCGCAAGTCCGTGCTCCCGGTCTTCAAGGAGCTGAACAGCATCCTGTTCTACCCCGTGCAGTACGAGGGCGAGGAGAGCGAGCGCAACGTGTTCTACACGGGTGCTGCGCCGAACCAGCAGGCGATCCCCGCCGTCGACTATCTGATGAAGGACGAGAAGGTGAAGCGCTGGGTGCTCGCGGGCACCGACTACGTCTATCCGCGCACCACCAACAAGATCCTGGAGGCCTACCTGAAGTCGAAGGGTGTCGCCCAGGAAGACATCATGATCAACTACACGCCGTTCGGTCATTCCGACTGGCAGACGATCGTGGCCGACATCAAGAAGTTCGGCTCGGCCGGCAAGAAGACCGCGGTGGTTTCGACCATCAACGGCGACGCCAACGTTCCCTTCTACAAGGAGCTCGGCAACCAGGGCATCAAGGCCAAGGACATCCCGGTGGTCGCGTTCTCGGTGGGTGAGGAAGAGCTCGCCGGCATCGACACCAAGCCGCTGCTCGGTCATCTCGCCGCCTGGAACTACTTCCAGTCGATCAAGTCGCCCGAGAACGAGAAGTTCATCAAGGCCTGGCAGACCTACACCAAGAACCCGAAGCGCGTGACCAACGATCCGATGGAAGCGCACGTCATCGGTTTCGACATGTGGGTCAAGGCGGTCGAGAAGGTGAAGTCGACCGATCCGGACAAGGTGATCGACGCGCTGCCCGGCATCGAAGCCAAGAACCTGACCGGCGGCACCTCCAAGATGCTTCCGAACCATCACATCACCAAGCCGGTGTTCATTGGCGAAATCAAAGCCAACGGCCAGTTCGACGTGGTGTGGAAGACCCCGGGTCTTGTCGCAGGCGACGCCTGGTCGAAGGAGCTCGATGGCTCCAAGGACCTGGTCGGCGACTGGGTCGGCAAGAAGTGCGGCAACTTCAACACCAAGACCAACAAGTGCCTCGGCTCGGGCTCCTGATCCCGATCTGTCGGTTCATTGCACGACGGGAGGAGGCGGCTATTCCGCCGCCTTCTCCCCACTTCTGCCGGGGTGATTCAAAGTGCCAACCAATTTGTCCGCTCGTCTCTGTACCTTCGTCCTCTCGTTGTTCCTGATCGCGTTCGCACTGCCGGCCTTTGCCGGTCCGTTCGAGGATGCGGTCGCCAAATTCGCCAATGACGATTTCTCCGACACCGATGAGGCGATCGGCGTGGTCGCGAGCAGCGGCAACAAGCTGGCTTTCCCCATCATCAGCGCGCTCCAGGACGGTCGCCTCATGGCCGACCCTGATAGCAAGAAGGTTTACGTCACCGGTGCCGACGGCAAGTCGATCGATGCTGCGACCGGCGAGCCCGTCGCCAGCGTTCCCGACAGCGCCAGCGCGGTGCGCCTCAACAACCGCCTGCGCCGCAGCGTCGACGCTGCGATCGGCAGCCTGACGCTCCAGTCGCCGGATGTCGGAACGCGCCTCCAGGCGGCGCAATCCGTCTTCAAGTCGCACGAGGAGACCGCGCTCGAGCCGGTCGATGCCGCGCTCGCCAAGGAAACCAGCAAATCGGTCAAGGCCGCACTCGGCGATGCCCGCGCCGCGATCCTGCTGTTCAAGTCCGATGCCACCGAGGTCGAGAAGCTCGAGGCGGTCGCGACCCTCAAGGCGCGCGGCGACCAGGAGGCGATGGCGCTGCTGACAGGCATGGGCGATCAGCCGGCCTCGGTGACCAAGGCCGCTGCGAGCGCAATCAGCTCGATCCAGTCTTCGCTCGCGGTCTGGTCCACGGTGCAGAATGCCTGGTACGGCCTCTCACTCGGTTCGGTGCTGCTGCTCGCCGCGATCGGCCTCGCCATCACCTTCGGCGTGATGGGCGTCATCAACATGGCGCATGGCGAGATGGTGATGATCGGCGCCTACACCACCTTCGTGGTGCAGGAGGTGATCCGCACCCGCTATCCCAGCCTGTTCGACTATTCCTTGCTGATCGCCGTGCCGCTCGCCTTCCTCGTCGCCGGCGGCATCGGCGTGCTGATCGAGCGCAGCATCATCCGTTTCCTCTATGGCCGTCCGCTGGAGACGCTGCTGGCAACCTGGGGCCTGTCGCTGGTGCTGCAGCAGGCGGTGCGCACCATGTTCGGCCCGACCAACCGCGAGGTCGGCAATCCCTCCTGGATGAGCGGCGCGTTCGAGCTCGGCCAGATCACCATCACCTACAACCGGCTCTGGATCCTCGTCTTCACGCTCGCGGTGTTCGCGATCCTGCTCGCGATGCTGCGCTACACCGCGCTCGGCCTCGAGATGCGCGCGGTGACGCAGAACCGCCGCATGGCGGCCTCGATGGGCATCGCCACCTCGCGCGTCGACGCGCTGACCTTCGGTCTCGGCTCCGGTATTGCCGGCATCGCAGGCGTAGCGCTGTCGCAGATCGACAATGTCAGCCCCAATCTCGGCCAGAGCTACATCATCGACAGCTTCATGGTCGTGGTGTTCGGCGGCGTCGGCAATCTCTGGGGCACGCTGGTCGGCGCCTTCACACTCGGCATCGCCAACAAGTTCCTGGAGCCGGTCGCCGGCGCCGTGCTCGGCAAGATCGCGATCCTCGTTCTCATCATCCTGTTCATTCAAAAGCGGCCGCGCGGCCTGTTCGCGCTCAAGGGCCGTGCGGTGGAAGCATGACCCCTCACATGCTGACCCGATCGCTGGACCGCGGCGCGACGATCTTTCTCGCCATCGTCGCGGTCTGCGGCATCCTCATCCCGCTCTCAAACCTGCTGCTGCCCGCGGGCTCGTTCCTGCAGGTGCCGACCTATCTGGTCGCGCTCTGGGGCAAATATGTCTGCTACGCGATCCTCGCGCTTTCGATCGATCTGATCTGGGGCTATTGCGGCATCCTCTCGCTCGGCCACGGCGCCTTCTTCGCGCTCGGCGGCTACGCGATGGGCATGTACCTGATGCGGCAGATCGGCACCCGCGGCGTCTACGGCAACCCGATCCTGCCCGACTTCATGGTGTTCCTGAACTATTCGAAGCTGCCCTGGTACTGGTACGGCTTCGACATGTTCTGGTTTGCGGCGCTGATGGTGCTGTTCGTGCCGGGCCTGCTCGCCTTCTGCTTCGGCTGGCTCGCCTTCCGCTCCCGCGTCACCGGCGTGTACCTGTCGATCATCACGCAGGCGATGACCTATGCGCTGCTGCTTGCCTTCTTCCGCAATGATTTCGGCTTCGGCGGCAACAACGGCCTGACCGACTTCAAGGACATCCTCGGCTTCAACGTCCAGGCCGAGGGCACCCGTGCCGCGCTGTTTGCGCTGAGCTGCCTGGCGCTCATCCTGAGCTTCCTGATCTGCCGCTCCGTCGTGTCCTCCAAGCTCGGCAAGGTTCTGATCGCAATTCGCGACGCGGAATCGCGCAGCCGGTTCCTCGGGTACCGCGTCGAATCCTACAAGCTGTTCGTGTTCACGTTGTCGGCCTGCATGGCCGGCGTTGCCGGTGCGCTCTACGTGCCCCAGGTCGGCATCATCAACCCGAGCGAATTCGCACCCGGCAATTCGATCGAGGCGGTGATCTGGGTTGCGGTCGGCGGGCGCGGTACGCTGATCGGCGCGGCACTCGGCGCCGTCGTCGTTAACTATGCAAAAACGTTCTTCACCTCGGGCATGCTCGCGCCCTACTGGCTGTTCATGCTGGGCGCGCTGTTCATCCTGGTGACGCTGCTGCTGCCGAAGGGCATCGTCGGCACCTTCAATGCCTGGTGGGAGTCGTCCAAAGAAAAACGCACCGCAGCCAGCGCGAGCGCCGCGGCCGAAGATGGCGTCACCGAACCCAAGATGGCGGAGTAGGCGCAATGAACGTGATGGATACACGCGCGACCTCCGCGATGCTCTATCTCGACGGCGTGCACGTCTCGTTCGACGGCTTCCACGCCATCAACAATCTGTCGCTGACGCTCGCGCCCGGCGAGATGCGCGCCATCATCGGCCCGAACGGTGCCGGCAAGACCACGATGATGGACATCATCACCGGCAAGACCAAGCCCGACGAGGGCACGGTGCTGTTCGACGGCGTCACCGATTTGACGCGTCTGGACGAGACCCGCATCGCCGAGCTCGGCATCGGCCGCAAATTCCAGAAGCCGACCGTGTTCGAGAGCCAGACCGTGCAGGACAACCTCCTGCTCGCGCTCAATGTCGACCACAGCGTCAAGGGCACGCTGTTCTGGCGCGGCAGCAGGGCGGAGTCCGAGCGCATCGACAAGGTGCTGGAGACGATCCGCCTCACCGATGCCCGCAACCGGCTCGCCGGCAGCCTCAGCCACGGTCAGAAGCAGTGGCTCGAGATCGGCATGCTGCTGGCGCAGGATCCGAAGCTGCTGCTCGTCGACGAGCCCGTCGCGGGCATGACTGACGTCGAGACCCATCTCACCGCCGAGCTGCTGAAAGAAATCAACAAGACCCACACCGTGATGGTCGTCGAGCACGACATGACGTTCGTGCGCGAGCTCGGCGTCAAGGTCACCTGCCTGCATGAAGGCACCGTGCTTGCGGAAGGAACCATCGACCAGGTCTCGTCCAACGAGCGGGTCATCGAAGTCTATCTGGGGCGCTGAGCGATGCTTGAGGTCAAGGACATCAACCTGTTCTACGGCGCGGCGCAGGCGCTGCGCGGCGTCTCCATCGCCGCGGAGCCCGGCAAGGTCACCTGCGTGCTCGGGCGCAACGGCGTCGGCAAGACCTCGCTCCTGCGCGCCATGGTCGGGCAGTACCCGATCTCTTCGGGCGCGATCGTGCTCGACGGCAGCGACATCACGGGCCTCAAGCCCTATGAGCGGGCGCGCAAGGGCATCGGCTTCGTGCCGCAGGGCCGCGAGATATTTCCGCTGCTGACGGTCGAGGAGAACCTCAAGACCGGCTTCGGTCCGCTCAAGCGCGAGGACAGGCACATTCCGGACGACGTGTTCTCGCTGTTCCCGGTGCTGCAATCGATGCTCGGCCGGCGCGGCGGCGACCTCTCCGGCGGCCAACAGCAGCAGCTCGCGATCGGCCGCGCGCTGGTGATGCGGCCGAAATTGCTGCTGCTCGACGAGCCGACCGAAGGCATCCAGCCGTCGATCATCAAGGACATCGGTCGCGCCATCTCGTATCTGCGTAACCTCGGCAACATCGCCATCGTACTGGTCGAACAATATCTCGACTTTGCCTGCGAACTCGGCGACAGTTTCGCGGTGATGGATCGCGGCGCGGTGAAATTCTCCTGCGACCGATCCAATCTCGATCCGGCCGAAATCAGCCGCCAGATGGCGCTGTAATCCGAAAATTTCTGCCGCGGCCGGCTGGGGAGACGGATGCGCAGCGACGCTTTGACGACATCTTCGGTATTCGAGGCGAACCGCGCCCGCGGCGCGGTGCGCTTCGACGTCCATGCCCGCGATGGGGTGACGCGGCGGGGCGTCTTGCATGAGTCCGGCTCCCTGCGCGTGCGCTTTCCCTCGCCGGAGGGCGAGGGGCTCTCCGGCGTGTTCGTCAACACGGCTGGCGGCGTTGCCGGCGGAGACAGTTTTGACATCGAGATCGCGGCAGGTCAGGGCTCGCGCCTGACATTGACCACCGCTGCGGCCGAGAAGGTCTATCGTGCGCCCGGGGCGGCGGCGCAGCTCAATATCGCCTTGAAGGTCGCCGCGGGCGCGCACCTCGGCTGGTTGCCCCAGGAGACGATCCTGTTCGATCGTGCCCGGGTCCATCGTCGCTTCGACATCGAGCTGGACGAGGCCGCCTCGCTTCTGCTTTGCGAAATCGTCGTGTTTGGCCGCACCGCCATGGGCGAGCGGATGGAGCAGGGCGAGTTCATTGATCGCTGGCGGCTGCGTCGTGGTGGCAAGCTGGTGTTCGCCGAAACCGTCAGGCTCGACGGCAATATCGGTGCAAAACTAGGGCGATCGGCGGTGGCCAAGGGCGGTGCCGCGATCGGCACGGCGCTGATCGTTCCCGGCGACGAGCCGCTGATCGAGCGTATCCGCGAGGCCTCGGAGTCATTCGCCGGCGAGGTCGGAATCTCCGCCTGGAATGGCTTTGCAATGGCGCGGTTCTGTGCCCAAGATGCCGCGCGCTTGCGCGCCGATATGATGGCGGTGCTGGCGCGGACCGGCGCGGCGCTGCCGCGGCTGTGGCTGAGTTGATGGCTGCTGAATTGATGCATTGAACGGAAGAGATGCTGCATGAACCTGTCTCCCCGCGAAAAGGACAAGCTCCTGATCTCGATGGCGGCGATCGTCGCCCGCCGCCGGCTGGATCGCGGCGTCAAGCTCAACCATCCCGAGGCGATCGCGATCATCTCCGACTTCATCCTCGAAGGCGCGCGCGACGGCCGTACCGTCGCCGAGCTGATGCAATCCGGCGCGCAGGTTCTCACCCGCGACCAGGTGATGCCGGGCATTCCCGAAATGATCCACGACATCCAGGTCGAGGCGACCTTTCCGGACGGCACCAAGCTCGTCACCGTGCACGAGCCGATCAGGTAGGAGCGAGAGCATGATTCCCGGCGAACTCTTCATCCAGGAAGGCGAGATCGAGCTCAATGCCGGCCGCAAGACCGTGACGCTGACGGTGGCCAACACCGGCGACCGCCCGATCCAGGTCGGCTCGCACTACCATTTCTTCGAGACCAACCCGGCGCTGAAATTCGACCGCAAGAAAGCCCGCGGCATGCGCCTCGACATCGCCGCCGGCACCGCCGTCCGCTTCGAGCCCGGCCAGACCCGCGACGTCCAGCTCGTCGCCGTGGCCGGCAAGAAGACCATCTACGGTTTTCGCGGCGACGTGATGGGGAAGCTGTGAGTCCATGCTCCCCGCCGTCCGCCTCGTCTCCGAAGCTGCTGAGCTGGCCGCGCGCCGGCACAACGGCATGGCGCGCAAGGGGCGGGGGAACGAGCCTTACATCACCCATCTCGCGGAGGTCGCGAACCTGCTGGCGACGGCGACCGATGGCGCGGATGCCGAGCTGGTCGCGGCCGGGTGGCTGCACGACGTGATCGAGGACACCGACACCACTCGCGAGGAGCTCGCACAGAAATTCTCTGATCGCGTCGCCTCTCTCGTCGTTGAATGCACTGACGACATGAGCCTGCCCAAACCAGAGCGGCGACGCCGGCAGATCGTCGATGCGCCGAAGAAATCTGCCGGAGCAAAACTCATCAAGATCGCCGACAAGATCAGCAACATCGGCGCGCGCATTCATTCCGACCCGTCCGCCGAAGAGCGCGACGATCTCGCCGACTACACGGGCTGGGCTGAGCAGGTCGTCGCCGGATGCCGTGGCGGCAATTCGTGGCTCGATGCAAAATTCGACGATGCCGTAAGCGCAGCGAGGGCTTCGCTGTGAACAACCAAAAATTCAAACGCAAACGGGGCTTGTGATGTCCGTCAAAATAAAGCGTTCCGTCTATGCCGACATGTTCGGCCCGACCACCGGCGACAAGGTGCGGTTGGCCGACACCGATCTCATCATCGAGGTCGAGAAGGATTTCACCACCTACGGCGAGGAGGTGAAGTTCGGCGGCGGCAAGGTGATCCGCGACGGCATGGGCCAGTCGCAGGTCACCAACAAGCAGGGTGCGGCCGACACCGTCATCACCAATGCCCTGATCGTCGACCACTGGGGCATCGTGAAGGCCGACGTTGCGATCAAGGACGGCATGATTTCGGCGATCGGCAAGGCTGGTAATCCCGACATCCAGCCGGGCGTCACCATCATCGTCGGCCCCGGCACCGACGTGATCGCGGGCGAAGGAAAAATCCTCACCGCCGGCGGCTTCGACAGCCACATCCATTTCATCTGTCCGCAGCAGATCGAGCACGCGCTGATGTCTGGCGTCACCTCGATGCTCGGCGGCGGCACCGGTCCCTCGCACGGCACGTTCGCCACCACCTGCACGCCGGGACCGTGGCACATGGGGCGGATGATCCAGTCGTTCGACGCCTTCCCGGTCAATCTCGGCATCTCCGGCAAGGGTAACGCGTCGCGGCCCGCCGCCCTGGTCGAGATGATCAAGGGCGGCGCCTGCGCGCTGAAGCTGCACGAGGACTGGGGCACCACGCCGGCTGCGATCGACAACTGCCTGTCGGTGGCCGACGATTACGACGTCCAGGTCATGCTGCATTCCGACACGCTGAACGAATCCGGCTTCGTCGAGGATACGATCAAGGCCTTCAAGGGCCGTACCATCCACGCCTTCCACACCGAGGGCGCCGGCGGCGGTCACGCCCCCGACATCATCAAGGTCGCGGGGCTGAAGAATGTGCTGCCGTCCTCGACCAACCCGACGCGGCCCTTCACCCGCAACACCATCGACGAGCATCTGGACATGCTGATGGTGTGCCACCATCTCGATCCCTCGATCGCGGAAGACCTCGCGTTTGCGGAGAGCCGCATCCGCAAGGAGACCATCGCGGCCGAGGATATCCTGCACGATCTCGGCGCGCTCTCGATGATGTCCTCGGACTCGCAGGCCATGGGCCGACTCGGCGAGGTCATCATCCGGACGTGGCAGACCGCGGACAAGATGAAGAAGCAGCGCGGGTCGCTCGACCAGGACAAAGGCAAGGACAACGACAACTTCCGCGTCAAGCGCTACATCGCCAAGTACACGATCAATCCTGCGATCGCGCACGGCGTGTCGAAGCTGATCGGATCGGTCGAGAAGGGCAAGCTCGCCGACCTCGTGCTGTGGTCGCCGGCCTTCTTCGGCGTCAAGCCGGACTGTATCATCAAGGGCGGCTCGATCGTCGCCGCCCCCATGGGCGATCCCAACGCCTCGATCCCGACGCCGCAGCCGGTGCACTATCAGCCGATGTTCGGTGCCTTCGGCAAGGCGCGCACCGCGTCGTCCGTGGTGTTCACCTCGAAGGCGGCGGTCACCGGCGGCCTCGCGCGAAAGCTCGGCATCGACAAGAAGCTCTATGCGGTGCAGAACACCCGCGGAAAGATCTCGAAGAAGAGCATGATCCACAACGACGCCACGCCCAATATCGAGGTCGATCCCGAGACCTACGAGGTGCGCGCCGACGGCGAACTGCTGACCTGCGCGCCCGCCGAGGTGCTGCCGATGGCGCAGCGATATTTCATGTACTGAAATAGCGTCTGGATGCATGTCCCCGGCGCATGTCCCGATTGCATGTCTTGTTGCATGTCCTGGGGCGGCTTTTCCGGTTTTGCGTTCGACCCCGCCTGGTCTAAGGTCCCGCCCGGTATCTTACCTTAGAAGAAAAGCCGGGAGGATTTCTCGTGATTTACGTCGTTGCCACCTTGACCATCAAGCCCGAGACGCGCGCCGAATTCATTGCGGCCGCCACCGCCTGCATCAAGGAGACGCGGAAGGAGCCCGGCAACATCGCCTATGATTTGCACGAGAGCGTCACCGATCCCGCCAAGATGGTGTTCGTCGAGCAGTGGGAGAGCGCCGAGGCGCTGGTGCCGCATCGCGCCATGGAGCACATGAAGACGTTCGGCCGCGTCGCGGTGAAGTGTTTTACGGCGCCGCCGAAGATTGAAGTGATCACGCCCGAGAAGGTCGAGACACGGTAACGGGGTAAAAGCATGATCCGGGCGACGCAGGTTAAGGGACAGCACGGCTTCACGGAGACGCCGGCGGATACGGTGGTGCTCGATTTCGACGACCGGCACCGCCGCCGCATGGCGATGACGGGGACGCGGGGCCTCGAATTCCTGCTCGACCTGGAGAATGCCGTCGCACTGCGCGGCGGTGATGCGTTGGTGCTGGAGGACGGCAGGCTGGTCGAAGTGGTCGCGGCGCCCGAGCCGCTGCTGGAGATCCGCGGCCGCGATCCGCACCACCTCATTCGCGTCGGCTGGCATCTCGGCAATCGCCATTTGCCGACGCAGATCATGGCCAAGAGCCTGCGCATCCGCCGCGACCATGTCATCGAGGCCATGGTGAAGGGTCTCGGCGCGCGCGTGATCGAGATCGAGGCGCCGTTCGATCCCGAGGGCGGCGCTTACGCCGACGGCGGCCACGCACATGGTCACGATGATCACGGGCATCACGATCACGACCATCATCACCATGATCATGGTCACGATCACCACGACCACCATGATCATGCCGCGCATGACCATGGCCACGACCATCACCACGACGAGCATTGCGACCACCCCGACCACCACCACGGCCACAAGCATGCTCATGACCACAAATGAGCCGGTGAGTGCCGGTGACCTCGCCGAGCGCGAGGCGGCGGCGCTGTACCGGCTGATGACGTGGCTGTCGCCAGCCTTTCCGGTCGGCGGCTTCTCCTATTCCAGCGGCATCGAATGGGCGGTCGAGGCGGGCGACATCGCTGACACCGCGACGCTGGCCGACTGGCTCGACGCCATGCTGGGCGATGGTTCCGGCTTTTGCGATGCGACGTTCCTGGTCCACGCCTATCGCGCCACTGAATTGGGCGAGGACACCACCTTGAACGATATCGCGGAGCTCGCCGCCGCCTTCGTGCCGTCGCGCGAGCGGCAGCTCGAGACGACCTCGCAGGGCCGCGCCTTCATCGACATCTCCCGCGCCGCGTGGGATGCCGACGGGCTGAATGCCATGGTGGCGGCATGTCGCACGGCACTGATCTATCCTGTCGCCGTCGGCGTGGTTGCCGCGGTGCACGGCGTGCCGCTGGCGCCGACGCTGCACGCCTTCCTGCATGCGCTGGTCTCGAACTGGATTTCGGCGGCGAGCCGCCTCATTCCGCTCGGCCAGACCGACAGCCAGCGGGTGCTGGTGAAGCTGGAAGCCGCCGTTGCCGCGACCGCCAATCGTGCGTTGAATGCGAACTTGGATGACCTCGGCAGCGCGACCTTCCGCGCCGATCTCGCCAGCCTGCGGCACGAGACGCAATATACGCGGCTGTTTCGCTCGTGAGCGGTGCGGCCTTTAATCCATCGAGAGAGAGCGAGTGACATGTCGAAATCTCACGGCCCCTTGCGCGTCGGAATAGGCGGCCCGGTCGGATCGGGCAAGACCGCGCTGATGGACCTGCTCTGCAAGACCATGCGCGAGCGCTATGACATTGCGGCGATCACCAACGACATCTACACCAAATGGGATGCGGAATTCCTGGTGCGCTCGGGCTCGCTGACGCCGGACCGCATCGCCGGCGTCGAGACCGGCGGCTGCCCGCACACCGCGATCCGCGAGGACGCTTCGATGAACCTGGCCGCGGTCGCCGACATGCGCGCAAAATTCCCCGGGCTCGACCTCGTGCTGATCGAGTCCGGCGGCGACAATCTGGCTGCCACTTTTTCCCCGGAGCTCGCCGACCTCACCATCTACGTCATCGACGTGGCGGCCGGCGACAAGATCCCGTCCAAGGGCGGCCCCGGTATCACCCGCTCCGACCTCCTGGTCATCAACAAGATCGACCTCGCGCCCCATGTCGGCGCCTCCCTGGAGAAGATGGAGACGGACGCCAGGCGCATGCGCGGCGCGCGCCCCTTCGTCATGACCAACCTGAAAAAGAGCGAGGGGCTCGACCAGATCGTCGGCTTCATCGAGGCCAAAGGCGGCCTGAAACGGGCGGGCTGACGGCGCGACGACGTGGCGCAGGCGTTTTCCGCCGTTAACGTCTGGGGCAAAAGCCGCATCCGCGGAACAAATTTCGGACACGGCGATTAACTACCTCCGGTGCCCGGAGCAAAGCCTTCATGGCCAGACCATCGGCCGGGCGAATTAAGCTTTTCAGGCGACCGAAGTTGCGTACTGATGCCTCCTCCTTCATTATCTCCGTTACTGGGGTCCACTCTGTTTCGGCACATGGCCGTTCGAGCGGCGTTGATATGCTCCGTGTTTATTGCCGACCTGCTGTTTTCGCCTGAGTAGTCGAAGTGGTCCGGCTGGGTTTTATCATCGGTTTCATCGCCCTGCTCGGAGCCCTGCTCTCCGGGCTCGCGGCCTATCGCGTCCACGACCAGGAGCTGGCACTGGACCGGATCGCGCTGGCGCGCGCGATCGACGTCCACGCGAGCCTGGTCCAGGACCGGCTGACCGAGCGCGAGCTGCTCGCGCGTGTCGCCTCAGGCTTGTTCCGTGCGCCGTCGGTCATCAAGCCGAACATGCTGGAGCCGCTGCGCTCGGCCATCTACGCCTTCAAGACCGATTTCGTGGTCGCCGGGTGGGTCGCCCGGCTGAAGCCGAACGAGCTTCTCCCGGCGGAGGACGCGATCGCGAGCGCCGGCTTCCCCAATCCGCAGATTCGCACGTATGACGACAAGCCGATCGATCTTGCGAAGGTCACCCAGCCGATCGACGTGCTGATGGACCTCGAACCGCGCAGCAACGAGACCAAGGCGCTGCCCGGCCGCAGCTACGAGCAGGATCAGGTGCGCAGCGCCATGCTGACGCGTGCGCGTGTCGAGAAGAGGTCGGTCGCCTCGGACCCGGTTCAGTTGCTGCGTGGCGGCGGGCCCATCGGCATCATCGTGGCCGCGCCCGTCATTCCCGAGGGCGCGACCGAGCCGGCCGGCTTCGTCACGTTTTCCTACGAGCTCGCCTCCCTGATGCTGACCAATGACGACATGTCGTTGTTCTCGGTCGCGCTGAAGGATCCGCGCAGGGAAGGTGGCGAGCTCGTTGCCAACGACCAGGGCGTGGTCTCGTCACGCATGACGGCAGCGGACGGGCCGGCGCCGTCGGCGACGCGCACGGTGAGCTTTGGCGGCCGCGACTGGCATCTCGGCTACTACGCCAAGACCAATTCGGCGCGGCGCGCTGAGCAGACGGCGATCATCGTGGCGGCGATCGGTTTTGCCATCACCGCGATGGTGTGCGGCCTGTTCGGCTATGTCGCCTACAACAATCTGCGGCTCAGCCGGGAAATCCAGGTGCGGATCGGCTTCGAGCGCCGGCTGACCGCCGTCATCGACGAGCTCAACCACCGGGTCAAGAACATCCTGGCGGTGATCCAGTCGATCGTGACGCGCACGCTGCGCCACGGCTCGGACATCGACGTTGCGCGTGAACTGCTGATCGGCCGCATCCACGCCATGTCCAACGTGGTCTCGCTGCTCAGCGAGAGCCAGTGGCAGGGCGTCAAGCTGAAGGGCCTGTTCGAGGCGCGCGCCATCCCGCATGCCGATCGCATCGCCGTCACCGGCCCCGACATCGCGGTCAGCGCGCGCGCCGCGCAGAGCCTGTCGCTCCTGTTCTTCGAGCTCGCCTCGCACTCCGACGAAGGTCTGTCGCTGGTCGGAAAGCATCCGCACATCACCGCGAATTGGACGGTGACGGGCGAGGGGACCGACGAGGTCTTCCATTTCCGCTGGGAGGAGTTCAACACCAGCGAGGCGACGCGCCGCCCGGATTCCGATTTCGGTCTGATCCTGCTCGACCGTGTCGCGCCCGAAGCGCTCGGCGGCACCGCCAAGCGCTACTTCACCGACGCCTCCTACGTCTATGAATTGACGGCGCCGATGGAGACGGTGGTCGACATGTCCGAGCGCGACCGCACGGACAAGATCTCGGCGCCGGTCAGGCCGGTGCGATAGAGGTCGAGCTTCAGATTGTTGCTTTGAGCATGATCTTTTCGGAAAACCGCTTCGCACTTTTCCGGATCATGCTCTAACCCTTCGGCCGCAGCACCAGGTCGACCAGATTGCGCGCGTAGGCCGGCGTGATCGGTGCAATGCCGAAGACGTAGCGGTAGAACAGGCTGCCATAGATGGCGTCGTAGAGATACTCGGGCGCTCCCTCCGCCAGGATGCTGCCATCCGTCTGGCCAGCGGCGATCATCTCGACCAGTGCGTCGCGGCGGAATTGCAGGTAGCGGGCATAGAACAGCTCCGCCGAGCCGGTCTTGGAAATGCATTCGGAGACGACGGCGAGCTGCACCTTGCCGAACTCGCCCTGGAGCGCCTCGGCATAGGCCGCGGCATGGCGGCGTGCGCGCGCCGCGGGGCTGCCGGAGCTCGCAGGCGGCAGCGGCAGCATCTGCGCGGCATGATGAAGGAAGGCGTCGATCAGCAGCGCTTCCCGCGACGGCCACCATTTGTAGATCGTCATCTTGGAGACGCTGGAGTGGCGTGCGACGGCGTCGATGGAGGTGGCGGCAAGGCCGGTGGCGGCCATCAGCGCATAGGCGCTTTCGAGAATGGCGTTGGTGGTCTCGATCGATCGCGGCCGGCCGCGCCGGGGCGCGCTGTCAGCCTCATCACCCCCGCCCTTTGCCATCGCCACGCCCGGTCCCCTCACGCAGAGGCTCCCCGCATAGCGCAGCCACAGGTCTCGGCCTAGCAGAATCGCACGATTATTTGGCTCGAGCGAAGTGGGTACCGGTTCGCGTGAAGAAAACGCGTCAAGACAGGAATCTAGAGCTCCGTTCCGATTAGATCGGAACGGAGCTCTAGGCCTGCTGCCGCAGGGCGGCCGGAAGGTCCTGCCGCCTCGACCACGAGATGTAATAGGCCACAGCCGTCATCGCCGCGAAGCCAACGAGGCTTACCGCGATCTGCATCACCACGAGGTTCGGTCCGGTGATCAGGATGAGATGGCCGGCGAAGGACAGGAACACGGCAACGCAGAACACCGCGAGCCATTCCTCGCCGCATGTGATCACCGCCTGAAGCGGCCGCAACTTCAGGCCGGGGTGGTCGGCCGGAATGAGATGGGTCGCGAGGAAGGCGAGCGCGAGGAAATGGATCACGCGATAGGGCGCGAGGTTTTCCTTGTCTGTCGGCGCGATGCTGTTGACGACGACGTCCGGCAAATAGACGGCCAGCGCGGGCGAATGCCGCATCAAGGTGACCGCCATCGCGAAGATGAGATAGGCACCCGCGAGGATCCGCAGCCAGGACATGCCGTGCAACGCGCGTCCGGAGGCGCCTGTTACGGCGAACCAGCCGCCGAGGACCATCAGCATCTGCCAGCACAGCGGATTGAAGGTCCAGTCCTGGTCCGGATAGACCCGGAAATTCCAGTCGAACCAGCGCGCCGCAACGTACAGCGCGACCGATGCCGCCAGCGTCAGGTTCGGCCGCCGCAACAAACCCCATAGCGCAAACGGAAAGAACGCCATCAGCGGGATCATCAGTTGCAGGAGGTCGAGGTTCAGCGGCTCTTCCTGGAGCACGAGGCCGCGGACCAGGATGCGCAGCGGATGATCGAGAATGCCCGAGATGTTGTATTCGTGGATGATCTCCGGCGCCATCGATTGCGAGGCGACATAGGCGATGGTGTCGATATAGATCACGAAGAGCACGACATAGGCAGCGTAGAGCCGCCAGACGCGGCGGAAGATGCGCGTCGCCGCGACGACGTAGCCGCGCTCCAGCGCCATCCTGCCGTGAATGATGGCGACGCCATAACCCACCACGAACACGAACAGGTCAGCGGCGCCGCTGAAGCCGAAATTTCGCAGCGTCAGGAGATTAACGACGTTGTTCGGGATGTGGTCGACGAACACCGACCAGTTGGCAATGCCGAGCGTCAAATACAATCTGGCATCGTGATGGAATGCGGCGAGGTTCGCCTTGACGGACGGTTTCATCGCGGAAAATGACTTTTGGAATCACGGGCGCTGCTTTTAGCGGCAACCGCCCGCCTATCCGAGTAGCGTTTGCGTGAGGGGGGCTGGAATTGTCCAATCTGGCGCAAAATTGCGCATGATCGCCGGATGGAATTCCCGCAAGCTCGCCCGTTCTGCCGACGACGAAATTATCTTAGCGCTTCGACCGCTATTCGGCCGGTTCAGCCGAGGCTTCGTCGGATGCGCCGGCGCGGCTCGCCATGATTCCGAGGGCGACGCCGCCGATCGCCAGGATCGGCAGCAGCCGCTTGATTCCGATGGCGCGAACGATCTGGAGGCCCGTCGCGAGCAGCATGGGGTCGGCGAGCATGCTCGAAGCGGCCGACTTCGCGGCGCGCTCGGCGGCGATCCGGGCGCGCTTCCGCATCTCCCGCTTGTAGCCCCAATAGCTCCCCGCCGCGGCAAGCGTCAGCAGGAAGAAGATGCCGGCGCCGGCGAGGCAGGCCTGCACCGGTCCATAGGTCTGAAGGACCGAGATGAAGGCGGCCGCGCAGAGAAAGCCCGTGGTGATGAAGAGCGCGAGTGCCGCGCCCGCGGCGAGCGATGTCAGGCGGACGGTCGCGCCCGTCGATGCGCTGATGCCGTCGATGATGCGCTGTAACATGGCCTTGCTCCTCAGATCCCCGCAAGCCGGCAGCGACGGCGCGACAGCGCCGCCGTAACAACGTCAAGGTCCTGCGCCCACGCTACCGGCGCCAGGCGACACCGATCAGGAAGCCGATGCCGAGCGCGAGTCCGACGGTCGCGAGCGGCCGCTGCGTGATGGCATCTTCCAGCGTTTCCTCGATCGAGCCGTAGGCGTCTTGCGCAGCTTCCATCATGGCGCTGCCGCGATCCGACATGTCGTCGACCGCGGAATCCACGCTCTCGCGGGCCTGGCGATAGCCGCGGCGGGCCTGCTTGCTGGTGGAATTGGCAAAGGTGTTGAGCGCGTCGGTGATCTGATCGGTGAGGGCGGCGATATCGCTTTTCACGGCTGCTACATCCTTCTCGAGGCGTTCTCTGGTGGCTTTGTCGGTCCAGTCTCTCATCCCGGTTTCGCCATTGGTTGACATCAGGAGCTCCAAAGCTGTTGGCGGCTGAGATAGCCGGAAAACGTTTCGTGCCCGGGTAAGTTCCGTTCGGGAAACCGGTCATGCCTGCGGCAGCTGCGGCGAATTCTCCGGCAGCAGATGCTCCTTCAGGATCAGCCCGACGATCAGGAGCGGCGACGACAGGAATGCGCCCATCGGCCCCCACAGCCAGGTCCAGAAGGCCAGCGCGATGAAGACGGCAAGCGCGTTCAGGGAAAGCCTGCGCCCGATGATGGTCGGCGTGACGAAGTGTCCTTCCAGGAAGGTGATGCCGCCGAAGGCGAGCCCCGCCATCAGTCCGCCGCCGATGGTCGGGAAGGCGACGAGCCCCACCACGACCAGGATGACGAACATCGCGACCGGTCCGATGATCGGGATGAAGTTGAGCGCCGCCGCAAGCGCGCCGAGCCCGGCCGGATTGGGCATGCCGGTGACGGCGCAGATGAGACCGGTTGCGATACCCACGCCGACATTGATCAGCGTCACCGTCAAAAGATAGTTGCCGAGATGGACCTCGATCTCGTTGAGGATCCGCAGCGTGCGCAGCCGCGAATCGCGATCGCCGAAATTCATGATCAGCGCCCGCCGCAGGTCGCGCCAGCTCGCGATGAACAGGATCAGCGTGGCGAAGAACAGCAGGAATTCGGCGAAGGTCGGCGACAGGAATTCCAGCGTCGGTTGCACCCATTCGGTTTTCGGCAGCGGAAGGCTAGGCAGCCCCTCCGAGCCGCCCACCATCGTCTGCAATTCCTTCCACAGCGCCAGCGGCCGGTCGAAGACGTGCATCTTCTCCTTCAACTGCGCGCCCAATTCCGGCAGGCGCGAGCTCCACTCCATCGCTGGCACGGCAATCAGCGCGACGACGAAGGCGACCACCGTCGTCACCGCGATCACGATCAGCACGGCGCCGAAGGCGCGCGGCACATGCCGCCGCTCGAGAAAGCTCGCGGCCGGCGACAACATGGTGCCGGCGACGACCGCCATCACGACCGGGAGGAAGAATGCCCTGGCGACGTAGAGCACGGCGACCACGGCAATCAGGAACAGACCGGCGAGCGCAAAGGCGACGAACTCGGTGCGGCGGATCACCGGCGGCAGCTCGACATGGCTGTCGGGAAGCGGGGCGCCCTCGTTATTGCCGGAAATCAGACGTTCAGTGGGAAGGACGCGCACAATATCTCCTCCCGCACGGAAGCCTCCGCGCGCCCATTGTTGGCAGTAGAACGTCCGGGCGGACGTTCCGGTTCCATCGCGGTTTCGTGAAGTTTTGCTCGCTTGACTGTGACCTCGCCGCCGCAGCGAGCGGTGGAACTTGAGTCGGTCCAGCTGCGTTTGTTGGGAGCCGCATCACCTGATGCACATCCAATGGGGCAGCACATGACAAGGTTCTCTCCAGTCCGTCGCCGCTTCTCGCTGCGCGCCACCACCGCCATTGCCTTCGCGACAGCATTGCTGACCGTGCCCTTCGCGGCACAGGCCCAGACGCTCGGCTACGCGCCGATGCAGCCGCAGGGATATCCGCAGGACCCGAGCTATTCGCGGGGTTATGTCAACGCGGCGCCGCAGGCCGCCGACGAGGATGCCGCGCTGCCCGACCGGCTGCGCAAGCAGATCGTCAGCTTCGACCGGAACGAGCCGGCCGGGACCATCGTCATCGATACCGGCAACACTTACCTCTATTACGTGCTCGGCAATGGCCGCGCGATCCGTTACGGCGTCGGCGTCGGCCGACAAGGTTTCACCTGGGCCGGCGTGCAGAGCGTCAGTCGCAAGGCCGAGTGGCCGGACTGGCATCCGCCGGCCGAGATGATCGCGCGTCAGCCTTATCTGCCGCGCTTCGTCGCCGGCGGTCCCGGCAATCCGCTCGGCGCTCGCGCGATGTATCTCGGCTCGAGCGAATACCGCATCCATGGCACGAACGATCCCACCACGATCGGCAAGTTCGTGTCCTCCGGTTGCATTCGCATGACCAACGAGGACGTCACGGACCTGTTCAGCCGCGTCAATGTCGGCGCCAAGGTGGTGGTGCTGCCGAAGAACGCGCCGCTGATGGCCAAGGGATACGACAAGGGCGGCGACCCCGTACGCAAGCGCCCGCCGGTGACGACGCTGCCTTCGGGACGGCAGGCGCTGAACATCACGACGTCGGCAGTGAACTGAGAGTTGAGCGAGGTCATATGAAGAGACGTTCGATCGGCAAACTGGCCGGTGGCGCGGCGGCGTGCTTCGCCGTCGCCTCGCTCGGCCTCGCGTTGACGCCGTCGGCGCATGCGGAAGACTTCTTCTCGGCGCTGTTCGGCGGCTTCCGCGCGCGCTCCGCGCCGGAGATCCGCATGCCGTTCCCGACCGATGACATGCCGCGCTACGACACGCCGCGCCAGCGGGCCTCTTATGGCGGCGGCATCGCCTATTGCGTGCGCGGTTGCGATGGCCGCTACTTCCCGGCGCAAGGAAACGACGCCGAAAGCAAGGCGAAATCCTGCAAGAGCTTCTGCCCGACGTCCGAAACCTCGCTGGTCTATGGCAGCAACATCGACGACGCCACGACGGACAAGGGAAAATCCTATTCCGACCTGCCCAACGCGTTCCGCTTCCGCAACGAGATCGTCGCGGGCTGCACGTGCAACGGCAAGGATCCGGTCGGACTTGCCCAGGTCAAGGTCGAGGACGATCCGACCTTGCGCAAGGGTGACATCGTCGCGGGCAGCGATGGCCTGGTGGTCGCCAACCGCAACGCCAACGACCGCCGTGGCGTCGCGATGAATTTTTCGCCGCTGCCGGAGTCGGTGCGCGCCAGGTTCCGCCAGGTGCCGGTGGTCGCGAAGGAGTAGGGGCGGTGCGGCCTCAAGTGGGTTGCGGCGCTAGCGCCTCGATCTCCACTGTCGTCCCGGACAAGCGGAGCGCAGATCCGGGATCCATAACTACAGGAAGCGGTTTGACGAAGGCACGTGGTTAGCAGCTCGCGCGACAACTTCTCCCTGTGGTTATGGGTCCCGGCGTTCGCCGGGACGACACTGAAGGTGTAGCGGCAGCTTTCTATCCAATCCGCAGTCCTACGCCGCGCGGATTTTCCCCAGGAAGTCGCTGACCTGCTGGCCGAGCTGGCGGCTCTGGGTTTCCAGCGTTTCCGAGGCCTGCTTGACGTTGTCCGCCGCACCGGCGGCAGCATCCGCGTCGGCCTTCACGCCGGTGATGTTGTCCGACACGTTCCTGGTGCCCTGCGCCGCAAATTGCGTGCTGCGCGTGATCTCCTGGGTCGCCGCGCCCTGCTCCTGTACGGCGGCGGCGATCGCGGTGGCGACCTCGTTCACTTCGCCGATGATGCCACCGATGGTCTGGATCGCGTTGATGGCGTCGCTCGCCACCCTCTGGATGTCGGCGATCTGCCCGGAGATTTCCTCGGTGGCTTTGGCGGTCTGGCTCGCCAGCGATTTCACCTCGGAGGCCACGACCGCGAAACCGCGCCCGGCTTCGCCCGCACGTGCGGCCTCGATCGTCGCGTTGAGCGCGAGCAGATTGGTCTGCGCCGCGATGGTGTTGATCAGGCCGACGACCTCGCCGATGCGTCCTGCGGACTGCGCCAGCCCTTGCACCGTGCCGTCGGTCTCGCGGGCCTGGTTGACGGCGCGGCTGGCAATGCCCGCGGCGTGCGCCGCCTGCTGGCTGATGTCGTTGATCGAGGCGGAGAGCTCCTCGGCGGCGGCGGCGACGCTGTCGACGCTCATGGAGGCGTCGTTGGAGGCCTTGCCGGCGACCTGGACGCGGTCGTTGGTCTGGCGCGACACCGCGGAGAGATCACCCGAGGTCTTGCGCATCTCGCCGGACGCCTCGCTCAGTTCGCCGAGCGTCTTGCGCACCGCGCCCTCGAACTCGCCGACATAGGTCTCGACGGCGCGCTGGCGCGCGGCCGCGCCGACATTGCGCTCGCGCTCCTGCGCCTCGATCTTGAGCTTCTCGGTCGCCTGCTGCTTGAAGGTTTCCAGCGCGCCGGCAAGCGCGCCGATCTCGTCCTGGCGGTCGAGATAGCCGCTGTCGACGGCGAGGTCGCCGCCGGCGACCTTGAGCATGGCGTCGCGGATGGTGTTGAGGGGATGGATGACGCGGCGGCTGACCAGCATGACCGCGCCGACGGCGAGGCCGATGGCGAGCGCCAGGAGTGCAAGCTGCACGATCAGCGCGCGCTGTGCGGTACTGCGCTGCTCCTGCGTGTAGCTCCGGGCGGCGTCGAGCGCGGCTTCGGCCACCGCGACCGCACTGGCCATACGGCCGACCGTGAGCGGGCTCCACTGGTTGGCCGTCAGCTCGGCCTTCTCACCCTTGACCAGGGTGTCCGCGAGACGGTCGCGCAGGGTGAGATATTGCGGCTCGAAATAAGCGGTCTTGGCCGTGGTCATGGCCGAGGCGAGCGCGGGCGGCAATTGCATGCCCGAGGTCGACAATTCCAGCGCTTTCCACATCGCGGCCGTACCGCCGACAAATTGGGTATAGTTGTAGCGGCCCTCCGGCGAGATCTTGCCGGCCGCAAGTCCGGTCGAGACGATCAGTGAGGCCTCGCCCGCGGTGTTGCGGAGCAGCCAGGCGCTCTGCTTGATCGACAGCAGCTGGTCGATCACGGCATCCTGGTGGTTGACGGTGGCGGCGAGGACGCCCGAGAGCTTGTCGAGCACGTCGAGCAGCCCCTGCGTCGTCTCCATGTATTCCTTGGTCAGGCCGGCGCGGCGCTGGTCCTTCGGTTTGGCAACATCCTCCCAGAACTGCTTCTGCTCTTCGCCCAGCAGCTTGTAGAGCCGCGCGAGCTCAGGCACCAGCGCGCCCGATTGCGGGAAGTCGATGCTCGGCAGCAGCTCGAGCGCGCGGGCCATCGCCGGCATCTGGGCATCGCGCAGCGCGCGCAGATATCTCTCGATCTCGGAGTCCATCGGCTCGGTCGCGTTCAGCAGCCGGGACGTGGTCGAGCGGTCGGTGCGCAGATTGTGCATCGCCTTGAACAGATCGGCGGAGGCGTCGGCGATCTGCGAGATGCGGTTAGCGGTCTTGAGGCGGTCCCAGGAGGCGTAGGCGGTGAGCGAGAGCGCAATCACCACGCAGACCGAGGTGATGGCGATCACCGCCTTCAGCAGCGCGGACACGGTCAGACGATTCAGCATCGAAGCCTCCTAAAATTCCCATTGCAAAGTTCGTCGAGACGCCCCGGCAACATCAAAACGGAGGGGCAGGCAGATCGGCAATCGCATGCCGTTTGCGGCGCATCACCCAAACGGTTTCTGCATCTGAAACGAAAAGGGTAAAGTTTTAGGCAGGCCGGCTGATCGTAGAAGTACGTATTTACTAGAAGTTGCAGTGGGTTGCCGTGATGGAACCTGCGCTGGAGATAGGCGTTAGAACACCGTAGCAATTTGCCTGAAGGGGGGTCCTTGCGATGCTGGTCGGCGTACTCGTCACCTTTCTCGTCGTCATTCTCGTGCTCTATCTCATCAACATGCTGCCCATGGACGGTCGCGCCAAGCAAATCGCGCGTGTGGTCGTCATCATCATCGGCGTCGTGTCGCTGCTGAAATATCTGACGGTGTTTTAGCGGGGTAGGGCGTGTAGCCCGGATGGAGCGCAGCGAAATCCGGGGGCCTGCCCCAAGCAACGCCGGTCCCGGATTGCGCTTCGCTCCATCCGGGCTACGGCCCGAAAACAAAAAAGCCCCGGCGCGAGCCGGGGCTTTGGTGTTTGAATGACCGGGCTCTAGCCCGCAGCCTTGGCCTCGCGGCGGCGGGCGGTGAGGATGTACTCGGTGTAGCCGTTCGGCTGCTCGCGCCCCTTGAAGATCAGGTCGCAGGCCGCCTTGAACGCGACACCGTCGAAGGCGGGCGCCATCGGCTTGTAGATCGCATCGCCGGCGTTCTGCTTGTCGACCACGACGGCCATGCGCTTGAGCGATTCCATCACCTGCGCCTCGGTGATCACGCCCTGATGCAGCCAGTTGGCGAGATGCTGGCTGGAGATGCGCAAGGTGGCGCGGTCTTCCATCAGGCCGACATCGTGGATATCAGGCACCTTGGAGCAGCCGACGCCCTGGTCGATCCAGCGCACGACATAGCCGAGGATGCCCTGGCAGTTGTTGTCGATCTCCTGCTTGACGTCGTCGGGCGCCCAGTTCGACTTCGACACCGGAATGGTGAGGATGTCGGACAGCTTCGCGCGCGGACCGCCCTTGGTCAGCTCCTGCTGACGCGCGGTGACGTTGACCTGGTGATAGTGCAGGGCGTGCAGCGTTGCCGCCGTCGGCGAGGGCACCCAGGCGGTGGTGGCGCCGGCCTGCGGATGCGCCAGCTTCTGTTGCAGCATGTCCGCCATCTTGTCGGGCGCGGCCCACATGCCCTTGCCGATCTGGGCATGGCCGGGCAGGCCGTCGATCAGGCCCATGTCGACGTTCCAGTCCTCATAGGCCTTGATCCAGGCCTGCGCCTTCATCTCGTTCTTGCGGATCATCGGACCCGCTTCCATCGAGGTGTGGATCTCGTCGCCGGTGCGGTCGAGGAAGCCGGTGTTGATGAACATGATGCGCTTGGAGGCGCGTTGGATGCAGGCCTTGAGGTTGACGGTGGTGCGCCGCTCCTCGTCCATGATGCCGACCTTGAGCGTGTTCTCGGGCAGCGACAGCATCTTCTCGACGCGGTCAAAAATCTCGCAGGTCAGCGACACCTCATCCGGGCCGTGCATCTTCGGCTTGACGATATAGGCAGATCCGGTGCGGCTGTTCTTGACCTTGGAGTTGCCCTTGATGTCGTGAATCGCAAGAAGCCCCGAGACGGCGGCGTCGAGCAGGCCTTCCGGAATTTCCTCGTCCTTCTCGTCCAGCACCGCGTCGGTGAACATGTGGTGACCGCAATTGCGCATCAGCAGCAGGCTGCGGCCATGCAGCTTCACTTCGCCCTTGCCGTCCGGCGTCTTGTAGCTGCGGTCACTGTTGAGCGAACGGGTCAGCGTCTTGCCGCCCTTCTCGAAATCGGCCGAGAGCGTGCCGTTCATCAGGCCAAGCGTGTTGCGATAGACCAGCACCTTGTCCTCGGCATCGACCGCGGCGACCGAGTCTTCCATGTCGAGGATGGTCGAGACCGCGGACTCCATGATCATATCGGCGACGCCGGCGGGATCGTCCTTGCCGATCACGCTGCTGCGGTCGATCTTGACCTCGACGTGCAGGCCGTTGTTGGCGAGCAGCACCGCGGACGGCGCGGCGGCATCACCCTGGAAGCCCGCGAATTGCGCGGCGTTCTTCAGCGCGGTGGCATTGCCGCTCTTCAGCTTCACCGCGAGCTGGCCCGCGACGACGCTATAGGCGGTGACGTCGGTGTGGCTGCCGGTCGCCAGCGGCACGGCGGCATCGAGGAACGCCTTGGCCTTGGCGATCACCTTGTCGCCGCGCGCCTTGTTGTAACCTTTGCCGCTCTCGGCAGCGTCGTGCGGGATCGCGTCGGTGCCGTAGAAGGCGTCATAGAGCGAGCCCCAGCGCGCGTTCGCCGCGTTCAGCGCATAGCGTGCGTTGGTGAGAGGCACGACGAGCTGCGGGCCGCAGATCTTGCCGATTTCTTCATCGACATTGGCGGTCTCGACCTTCTGCGTCGCCGGCTCCGGGACGAGATAGCCGATCTCCTTCAGGAACGCGGTATAGGCATCGAGGTCGAACGCCTTGCCCTTGTTGGCGCGGTGCCAGTCGTCGATCTTGGCCTGCAGCGTGTCGCGCACCGCCAGCAGCGCGCGGTTCTTCGGCCCCAGATCCTTGATGATGGCGGCGACCCCGGCCCAGAACGCATCCGGCGCGATCCCCGTTTTCGGGGCCGCTTCCTTGGCGATGAAGTCAAACAGGACGGGAGCGATCTTCAATCCGTGGGCGTCGACGCGTTTCATGATGGGCTTTCTTGTTGGAAATGGCTGTTTTTTGGCTGCTTTTGACCCGCCAGCAGCAAAATGCGCCCATAAGGGGCAGCTTTCAGGGCCTATTAGCCCCAAAATCGGGGCCGTGAGAAGGCCTCCAAAAGTTGTCAAAATGTCAAGGCGAGGTGTGGGTCTGGCTCGTTTTACAAACGCTTCAGCCCGGCTTAGCGCCACGCGCACAGATGCGCTCCCTCCCCCCTTGCGGGGGAGGGCGGGGGAGAGGGGTAGCCCAGGAAAAGGTGTGCCTGAATTCGACGGAGCGGAGTGCTCGCGCTGATGGAGAGAGTCCCCGTGTGGACCCCTCTCCCTAGCCCTTCCCCGCAAGGGGGGAGGGAACGCAGTAGAGCGTGGGGACAGAGCGCGGCGTCTCTCGTGGAGAGCGCGCGCTCAAATATTCGCGGCGAGGTCCACGAGCTCGTCGAACAGCACGCCGGTGGTCTTCAGCATCCGTTCGATCTCGTCCGCGGCGTCGGCAACCGTGCGGGCCGACGTGTCGATCACGAGCTCGGCAGCCTCGGGTCGCTCGTAGTCGTTGCCGATGCCGGTGAACGACGCCAGCGCGCCGGCGCGGGCCTTCTTGTAATGGCCCTTGGGATCGCGATCCTCGCAGACCTCTGCCGGCGTCGCGACATGGATCTCGCGGAACGCGGTGTCGGCGATGCGGCGCGCGGTGGCGCGGTCCTCGCGTGCCGGCGAGACGGCGGCGACGATCGCGATGTGGCCGTTGCGGGCGAGATGGGTCGCGACTTCGGCGAGGCGGCGGATGTTCTCGCTGCGGTCGGCGGCGGAGAATCCGAGATCGTTGTTGAGCCCGGCGCGCAGCGTGTCGCCGTCGAGCAGGATCGGCGAGCCGCCATTGGTGAACAGCCGACGTTCCAGCGCCTTCGCCAGCGTCGACTTGCCGGACGCCGGCAGGCCGGTGAGCCAGACCACGGCGCCGTTGTGGCGGTAGCGCGCGGAGCGTTCGTCGGGCCGCAGCGCCGATTCCACCGGCACGATGTCGACCGGCACGGCGCGCTGGCCGGCATCGACCGACAGCACGAGACCACCGCCGGCGATGCGCCCCGAGACTTCGATCACGAGACGGCCGGTGCGCGGATTCTCGGTGTAGGGATCGGCGGCAATTGGGCTCGAAAGAGAAATGTCGATCTCGCCGACATGGTTGCGGCCGATCGCCTTGTTCTCGACGCTCGACAGCTCGCCGGGATCGACCGCCTTCTCGATGGCGACGACGGTGGCGCGGCTTTCCTTCGGGCCGCAGCGGACCAGCAGCTGGTCGCCCTTGGCGAGCGGCTTGTCGTGCAGCCAGAAGATGCGCGCGCGCAGACGGCGCGTCTCGCGCGGTGCGGAGCCGACATGCGCGACGATGTCGCCGCGCTCGATGAACAATTCGCGGTCGAGCGTGATGCCGACCGAGCGCCCCGCGCCCTGCCGTCCGGCGACCGGCGTTACCGGCCAGCTTTCGACCGTCTTGATCCTGGCGATCTTGCCGGCCGGCATGATCACGATCTCGTCGCCGGCAATGAGACTGCCGGATTCGATGCGGCCCGCCACGATGCGGCGGTCGTCGAACTTGTAGATCGCCTGCACCGGCAGGCGCAGGGCGAGGGCTTCCAGCGGACGCGCCGGCTCGAGCTGGTCCAGCGCCTCGACCACGGTCGGACCCTTGTACCAGCCGATGCGGTCGGTGCGCTCCGCGACGCCGTCGCCATCGCGGGCCGAGATCGGGATCACCGCCGTCGGCGTCACGCCGAGGCCGTTGAGATGCGCCGAAATCTCGTCGCTGATTTCTTTGAAGCGCTCGGCGCTGAAATCGACGCGGTCCATCTTGTTGACGACGATCGCGACCTGCTTCACGCCGAGCAGGTGCAGCAGATAGCCGTGCCGCCGGGTCTGGTCACGCACGCCTTCGAGCGCGTCGATGATCAGCACCGCGCCGTCCGCCTGCGACGCACCGGTGATCATGTTGCGCAGGAATTCGGCATGGCCGGGCGCGTCGATCAGCACGATGTCGCGCGAATTGGTGCGGAAGCGGATCTGCGTGGTGTCGATGGTGATACCCTGATCGCGCTCGGTCTGGAGCGCGTCGAGCAGGAACGACCATTCGAACGGCATGCCGCGCCGCGCGCTGACGGCTTTCAGCATCTCGAGCTTGCCGTCGGGCAGGCTGCCGGTCTCGTGCAGCAGGCGCCCGACCAGCGTCGACTTGCCGTGGTCGACATGGCCGACGATCACGATACGGACCTGCGGACGCGTGGTGCCGTTCGGAGTGGCGGGCGAAGCGGGGGTGACGATCATGTTCATAGCCGCGTTGCGTCCTTGAATCAGAGATAGCCGGCGACGCGCAGACGCTCGAAGGCGTCCTCGGTCTCGTGGTCGAGCGCACGGCCGGCGCGCTCCGGCACCTTGGTCTGCTCGAGCTCGACCAGGATCTCGTCGATGGTCGACGCGGTCGACGCGACCGGATTGGTGATGTCCTGATCGCCCAGCGAGCGATAGCGCTTGCCGTCCTTGGCGAGATACAGCGGGATGATCGGAATGTTCTCGCGCTTGGTGTAGGCCCAGATGTCGGCCTCGGTCCAATGCAGGATCGGATGGATGCGCAAATGCGCGCCTTGCGGCGGCGAGGCGTTGAAATGGTCCCAGAACTCCGGCGGCTGATCGCGCACGTCCCAATTGCCTTCGAGCCCGCGCGGCGAGAACACGCGCTCCTTGGCGCGCGTCGCCTCTTCGTCGCGGCGGATGCCGGCGATCAGGCCGTCAAAGCCGAATTTGGCGAGCGCCATCTTCAGACCTTCGGTCTTGCGCGCAGCGGAACGGGCCGCCGGCGGCAGCGTTGGGTCGACGGCATCGATCGGCGGGCAGGGTTCGACGCGCAGGTCGAGCTCCCACTCTTTCCCGTAGTGATCGCGGAAGCGATACATCTCCGGAAACTTCTTGCCGGTATCGACGTGGAGGGCCGGGAACGGCAGCCGGCCGAAGAACGCCTTGCGCGCCAGCCAGATCATGACGTTGGAGTCCTTGCCGAGCGACCACAGCAGGGCGATCTTCTTCAGGCGGCCGAAGGCCTCGCGGAAAATGTAGATGCTCTGCGCCTCAAGCTGGTCCAAATGGTCCATGCTGGGGGCGGTCAGCCCGACGGGAATTTGCTCGGAAACGGGAGCCCGGAAGTCCCGTCCATCTGCACCGGAATCGGTCCTGAGAAGATGCATCTCTGCCACTTTGCGTTTGGAGGCGAATTTTCTATAGTTGCGGTGCAGAAGAGAAGAAAAAATTTTCTCTTTGCGCGCTCGAAACGACACATATATAGAAAATAATTCCAGTCAACCCCGGATGTGGGGGAAGCGAGTATCGCATGCGGTTCTTGCCGGTGTTCCTCGATCTCAAGGCCGGTCCGGTGGTCCTCATCGGCGCGGGTGAGCTTTTGCGCGCTAAGCTGCGCGTGCTCGCCGCTGCCGGTGCGCGCATCCGCGTGCATGCGATCGACGGCAATCAGGACCTGAGCCTCAGCTCCGAAGACGCGGCGCGGATTGAAATCGCGACTGGCGATCCGCTCACCGCCGATCTCTCGGGCGTCATTGCCATCGTTTGCGCCGGCGCGGGCGATGTCGGCGTTGCCATGTCGGTCCGCGCCAAGGCGCTCGGCCTGCCCGTCAACGTCATGGACGATCTCGAACATTCCAGCTTCATCTTCCCGGCGATCGTCGATCGCGGCGATGTCGTAGTCGCGGTCGGCACCGGCGGCACCTCGCCGGTGGTGGCGCGGCGCGTGCGCGAGAAGATCGAGGCGCTGCTGCCGGCCCGCATCGGCGAGCTTGCCGAGTTCATCGGCGGCTTCCGCAAATCCATCAACGAGCGCATCGCCGAGTTTCCGCTGCGCCGCCGCTTCTGGGAGCGCGTCATCGACGGTCCGATCGGCGCGTCTGTGCTCGCGGGCCGCAAGGGCGAGGCCGACGCCGCGATCAGGGCGATCTCCGATCCGTCCGCATTCGCGCGTGCCGACAAGCCGGAAGGCTCGGTCGCGCTGGTCGGCGCCGGGCCCGGCGATCCTGATCTTCTCACCATCAAGGCGCTGCGCGCGCTCCAGGATGCCGACATCGTCTTTCATGACGAACTGGTCTCGGGCGAAATTCTCGACCGCATCCGCCGCGACACCACGCGCGTTCCGGTCGGCCGGCGCGTCGGCAAGCCCGGCATCGGCCAGGACGCCATCAACAAGCGCATGATCGAGGCCGCGCAATCCGGCCAGCGCGTGGTGCGGCTGAAGGGCGGCGACCCCTTGGTGTTCGGCCGCGGCGGCGAAGAGGTCGAAGCGCTGCGCGCGGCCGGCGTCGCCTATTCGATCATTCCCGGCATCACGGCAGGGCTCGGCGGCGCCTCCGATTTCGAGGTGCCACTCACCTATCGTCATGAGGCGACCCGCATCACCTTCCTCACCGCGCACAAGGCGCGCGATGCCGAGAACGTGGACTGGTCGACGCTGACCGACACCAAAATGACCGTCGTGGTCTACATGGGCATGACCGCGGCCCCGGCGATCCGCGAAGGCTTGTTCGCGGCCGGCCGTTCGCCGGAGACGCCGGTCGGCGTATTCTCCCGCGTCACGCGGCCGGATGCACAAGGCGCGATCGGCACGCTGCGCGACCTGCCCGAGCTCGTGCGGCGGACCCATGGCGGTCCCGCCATCCTCATCATCGGCGACGTGGTCCGGCATGCCGGCTCGCTTCGCCGCGAAACACCCAAACAAATCATCTCTGACCTCCTGGATGCTGCCGAATGACCTCTCCCTTGCAAAAGAAACTTAAAATCAGCGATTCCTCCGTCGTGACCGCTAACCGTACCTGGGATGGCGTCGTCGTCTACCGCACCGCTGCCAAGGGCTGGTCGGCTGACCTCGCAGACGCCGCGATCGTGCGAAACTCCGATGAGGCGAAAGCGTTGCTCGCCGAGGCCGTGGCCGATGACGTCGGCGCGATTGGTCCCTATATCGCTCCGGTCCAGATCGGCGAGGACGGCAAGATCGTGCCCGGAAATCTGCGCGAGCAGATCCGCCGCGATGGCGTGACCATCGACTTGCCGGTTTAATCGCAGGTCGGGCTGTAAGGCACTTTAATCATGTACGCTTACGACGAAATCGATCGCACGCTGGTCAACGAGCGCGTCTCGGAATTCCGCGACCAGGTGCAACGCCGTCTCTCGGGCGAGTTGACCGAGGACGAATTCAAGATGCTGCGCTTGCAGAACGGCGTCTATCTGCAACTGCACGCCTACATGTTCCGCGTCGCGATTCCCTACGGAACGCTGGCGTCGAACCAGTTGCGGCAGCTTGCCCATGTCGCGCGCAAATATGACCGCGGCTACGGCCATTTCACCACGCGCCAGAACATCCAGTTCAACTGGATCAAGCTTTCGGACCTGCCGGATGCGCTGGCCGATCTCGCCGAGGTCGGCATCCACGCGATGCAGACCTCCGGCAACAACATGCGCAACGTCACCTCGGATCAGTGGGCCGGCGTCGCGCCGGGCGAGATCGAGGATCCCCGCATCTGGTCGGAGCTGATCCGCCAGCACACTACGCTGCATCCGGAGTTCTCGTTCCTGCCGCGCAAGTTCAAGATCGCGATCACCGCTTCGGATCACGACCGCGCTGCGATCAAGGTCCACGACATCGGCCTGCGGCTGATCAAGAACGAGAAGGGCGAAACCGGCTTCGAGGTGCTGGTCGGCGGCGGTCTCGGCCGCACGCCGTTCATCGGCAAGACCATCAAGCACTTCGTCCACGGCCGCGATCTCCTGAGCTATATCGAGGCGATCCTGCGCGTCTACAACCAGTACGGCCGCCGCGACAATATCTACAAGGCGCGCATCAAGATCCTGGTGCACGAGCTCGGCATCGAGAAGTTCTCCCGCGAGGTCGAGGAGGAGTGGCAGCATATCCGCAACTCCTCGCTTCAGATCGACGACGAGGTGATCGAGGACATCCGCTCGCGCTTCATCTATCCGGCTTACGAGAAGCTGCCGCACATGCCGGACGAGCTGCGCCAGGCAGCGGCCGATCCCGATTTCGAGGCGTGGCGCAAGAACTCGGTCGCCGCGCACAAGAACCCGGGCTACTCCATCGTCACGATCTCGCTGAAGCCGATCGGCGCGCCTCCGGGCGATGCCACGGCCGAGCAGATAAATGCGCTGGCCGATCTCGCCGACAAATATTCCTTCGGCGAGATCCGCGTCGGTCATGAGCAGAATTTGGCGCTGCCGCATGTTGCCAAGCGCGACCTGCCGGCGCTGTGGAAGGCGCTCGACAAGCTTGGGCTGGCGACGCCGAACGTCAACCTGATCACCGACATCATCGCCTGCCCGGGGCTCGACTATTGCTCGTTGGCCAATGCGCGCTCGATCCCGATCGCGCAGGAGCTGACGCGGCGCTTTGCCAACCATGAGCTCGCCAATCTGATCGGGCGGCTGCATATCAACATCTCCGGCTGCATCAATGCCTGCGGCCATCATCATGTCGGTCATATCGGCATTCTCGGTGTCGAGAAGAACGGCGAGGAGGTCTACCAGATCACCATCGGCGGCCGTGCCGACGAGAGCGCCGCGCTTGGCAATCTGATCGGCCCCGGCGTCAAGTTTGACGAGGTCGCTGACGTCGTCGAGGACATCGTGGAAGCCTATCTGGCGCTGCGCGAGCGGCCCGAGGAGCTGTTCGTCGACACGGTGAAGCGCCTCGGCGTCGAACCCTTCAAGGAGCGCGTCTATGCCACTCGTTAACGGCGGAAAAATCGCCGACGACAGCTTCGTCAAGCTTGCCGTCGACACGCCGCTGCCCGAGGGCGGCGACATCCTGGTGCCGGCCGAGCGCTTCCTCAGCGATGCGGACGCGCTGCTCAAGCGCGGCGGCAAGGTCGGCGTGATCTGGCCGAACAATCGCGATATCGCCGAGCTCGTGCCCTATCTCGGCAAGATCGCCGTCGTCGCATTGGTGTTCCCGAGCTTCCGCGATGGCCGCGCCTACAGCCAGGCGCGCCTGCTGCGCGAGCGCTATAATTATCGCGGCGATTTGCGTGCCACCGGCCAGGTGCTGCGCGATCAGTTCGTGTTCATGCTGCGTGCCGGCTTCGATTCCTTCGAGGTCAAGAAGCAGGCCGACGCGGAAGCCTTCATGCAGACCGCGAAGCGCTATTCGGTGTTCTATCAGCCGACCGGCGACGGCCGCATCACCGCGCTGCACCGGCGGATGCAGCTGCGTCACTCCGAAGGTGTCGGCACGTGAACGCAATCGCGCCCCAGGTCGCTTCGGTGTCCGCGTCCGCGCTGCCCTCGGCGGAGGAGCTCGATCGCGCGTTGCGCGATGCCTCGCCTGCGGAAGTCATTGCCGCGGCGTTGAAGGCGGTTGGGCGCGAGAAGCTTGCGCTGGTGTCGTCCTTCGGCACGGAATCGGCGACGCTGCTGAAGGTCATGGCCGACGTCGATCCGGCGATCCCCGTGATCTTCCTCGACACCGGCTGGCTGTTCGAGGAGACGCTGGCCTATCGCGACACGCTGATCGCGGAACTCGGCTTGAAGGACGTCCGCTCGATCAAGCCTGTCGAGGAGACGCTGTCGCGCGAAGATCCCGACCGCGACCTCTGGTTCTCCGATCCAGACGCCTGCTGCCGCATCCGCAAGGTCGAGCCGCTGGCGCGTGCACTGAAGCCGTTCGATGCGTGGCTCAATGGCCGCAAGCGCTTTCAGGGCAATGCGCGCACCGACATTCCGGTGGTCGAGGATGATGGCGCGCGGTTGAAGTTCAACCCCTTTGCCAATGTCTCGCGCGAGGAACTCGAAGCCATCTTCGTCCGCGCCAAATTGCCGCGTCATCCGTTGGTGGAGTCCGGTTTCCTGTCGGTTGGGTGTATGCCTTGCACCAGCAGAACGGCCGAGGGCGAGGATGCACGCGCCGGTCGCTGGCGCGGCCGAGCCAAGACAGAATGCGGCATCCACACGATGAAGACTTCGTAGCACAGTCGAGCTGTCCGGCTACGAACAAGAAAATCCGGTTCCGTTGACTTGAGAGCGTTTCGCCCCGAGTTATGCCCGCGTGCCATCGATGACGATGACGTCGTCGAGGTAAATGGAGATGGACATGATGCGCCGTATCGTTCCGCTCGCGGCAGGGCTGCTCTTGACTGGATTGTTGGCAAGCTCGGCTCTCGCCGCTGACATCAATCTCTTGAACGTGTCGTACGATCCGACGCGTGAGCTCTATGCCGAGTTCAACAAGGCGTTCGCGAATGCCTATCAAAAGGAAACCGGCAAGAGCGTCGAGATCAAGCAGTCGCATGGCGGCAGCGGCTCGCAGGCGCGTGCCGTGATCGACGGATTGCAGGCCGATGTGGTGACGCTCGCGCTCGCCTATGACATCGACGCCGTCGCGAACAAGGGCCTCACCGCGACCGACTGGCAGAAGCGTTTGCCGCAGAATTCATCGCCCTATACCTCGACCATCGTGTTTCTGGTGCGCAAGGGCAATCCGAAGGGCATCAAGGACTGGGACGATCTGCTCAAGACCGGTGTCTCGGTGATCACGCCGAACCCGAAGACCTCCGGCGGGGCGCGCTGGAATTATCTCGCCGCCTGGGGCTTTGCCCAAAAGAAATACGGCTCGGCCGACAAGGCCAAGGACTTCATCGGAAAGCTCTACCAGCAGGTGCCGGTGCTCGATACCGGTGCGCGCGGCGCCACCGTGACCTTCGTCGAGCGCGGCGTCGGCGACGTGCTGCTGGCCTGGGAGAACGAGGCCTATCTCGCCCTGAAGGAGTTTGGTGCGCAGAAGTTCGAGATCGTGGCGCCGCCGCAATCGATCCTCGCCGAGCCGCCGGTCGCGATCGTCGACAAGGTTGCCGATAAAAAAGGCACCCGCAACGCGGCCGATGCCTACCTCCAGTATTGGTATACCAAGGAAGGTCAAGAAATCGCCGCGCGCAATTTCTACCGTCCGCGCGACGCCGAGATCGCCAAGAAGTACGAAAACTCCTTCGCCAAGGTCGAACTGTTCACGATCGACGACGTTTTCGGCGGCTGGACCAAGGCGCAGAAGGAACATTTTGCCGACGGCGGCGTCTTTGATCAGATCTACAAGAACTGATCGGGCGCCGTCTTAGGAGTAGCAGGGGGCCTGGTGAGCGCAGTTGCAGCACGACGACGGACATTGCCGGGCTTCGGTCTCACGATGGGACTGACGCTTTCCTGGCTCTCCATCATCATTCTGATTCCGCTGGCCGGGCTGTTCCTGAAATCGCTGGAGCTGAGCCCCGAGCAATTCTGGAACATCCTGTCCAGCCGCCGCACCCTCAACGCCTTGCGCGTCTCCTTCGGCCTCGCCTTTGCGGCGGCCTGCGTCAATCTCGTCATGGGCAGCATCATCGTCTGGGCGCTGGTGCGTTACCGCTTCCCCGGGCGCCGGCTGTTCGACGCCATCGTCGACGTGCCGTTCGCGCTGCCGACGGCGGTCGCCGGCGTGGCGCTGACGGCGCTGTTTGCCGAGACGGGCTGGCTGGGTGCGCCGCTCGCAGCGCTCGGTATCAAGGTGGCATTCACGCCGATCGGCATCTTCGTCGCCATGATCTTCATCGGCATCCCCTTCGTGGTGCGCACCGTGCAGCCGGTGCTCCAGGACCTCGACCCCGAGATCGAGGAGGCCGCCGGCAGCCTCGGCGCCAGCCGCTGGCAGACCATCATCCGCGTGATCCTGCCCTCGCTCGGACCGGCGCTGCTCACCGGCCTCGCGCTCGCCTTCGCCCGCGCGGTCGGCGAATACGGCTCGGTGATCTTCATCGCCGGCAATCTGCCTAATGTCTCCGAGATCGCGCCGCTCCTGATCGTGATCCGGCTGTCCGAATTCCGCTATGCCGACGCGACCGCTATCGCGGTGGTCATGCTCGTCGTCTCCTTCGTCATCATCTTCGCCGTCAACCGGCTCCAGCGCTGGGCGCAGAGCCGGATCCCGGCGCGCTGAGGGCAGATCATGACGATGCAGATCGCAGATTCCGTCTCGCTGCCTTCGACCGATGCGCGCGCGCGTGCCCACGCGGCCGCCGCCCGGGACAGCCTCCGCACCGAGCCGCCCGCAATACGTATCGCCATCATTGCGCTGGCGGTGGTCTTCCTCAGCGTCTTCGTCGTGCTGCCGCTGGTTCTGGTGTTCGCGCAGGCCTTTTCGAGAGGCGTTCTCGCTTATCTGTCCGCGCTCGCCGAGCCGGAGGCGCTGGCTGCGATCAAGCTGACGCTGCTGGTCGCGGCGATCTCGGTCGGCCTCAATCTCGTATTCGGCCTCGTCGCGGCATGGGCCATCGCCAAGTTCGAGTTTAGCGGCAAGACCTTCCTGATCACGCTGATCGACCTGCCGTTCTCGGTGAGCCCGGTGATCTCGGGCCTCGTCTTCGTGCTGCTGTTCGGCGCGCAGGGATATTTCGGCAGCTGGCTTAGGGATCACGATATCCAGATCCTGTTCGCGGTGCCCGGCATCGCGCTCGCCACCACCTTCGTGACCTTCCCGTTCGTGGCGCGCGCGCTGATCCCCCTGATGCAGGAGCAGGGCACGCAGGAGGAGGAGGCCGCGATCTCGCTCGGCGCCTCCGGCCTGCAGACCTTCTTCCGCGTCACCCTGCCCAACATCAAATGGGGCGTGCTCTACGGCGTCCTGCTCTGCAACGCGCGCGCGATGGGCGAATTCGGCGCCGTGTCGGTGGTATCCGGACACATCCGCGGCGAGACCAACACCATGCCGCTGCTGGTCGAGATTCTCTACAACGAGTACCAGTTCGTCGCTGCGTTTGCGATCGCCTCGCTGCTGGCGATGCTGGCCCTGATCACGTTGATCGCCAAGACCGTTCTCGAACGTCACCTCGACGAAGGACACGACGCAAGTGACCATTGAAGTCAGGAATCTCGTCAAGCAGTTCGGCAGCTTCAAAGCCCTCGACGGCGTCGATCTCAAGGTCGACAATGGCGAGCTGCTGGCGCTGCTCGGTCCGTCCGGTTCCGGCAAGAC
Source organism: Bradyrhizobium sp. 482_C4_N1_8 (assembly GCF_052075965.1). Lineage (NCBI taxonomy): Bacteria > Pseudomonadati > Pseudomonadota > Alphaproteobacteria > Hyphomicrobiales > Nitrobacteraceae > Bradyrhizobium > Bradyrhizobium sp. 482_C4_N1_8. The sequence goes on from NZ_CP197231.1 coordinate 1,253,852, forward strand.
CACGCTGCTGCGCATCATCGCCGGCCTCGACTGGCCCGATTCCGGCGAGGTTTCCTTCAATGGCGAGGATGCGCTGGCGCGGGGCGCGCGCGAACGGAACGTCGGCTTCGTGTTCCAGCACTACGCGCTGTTCCGCCACATGACGGTGTTCGAGAACGTCGCCTTCGGCCTGCGCGTGCAGCCGCGCGCCAGCCGTAAGGACGAGTCCACCATTCGTGCGCGCGTCAAGGAGCTGCTCGATCTCGTGCAGCTCGACTGGCTCGCCGACCGCTATCCGAGCCAGCTCTCCGGCGGCCAGCGCCAGCGCATCGCACTCGCCCGCGCGCTCGCGATCGAGCCGCGCATCCTCCTGCTCGACGAGCCCTTCGGCGCGCTCGATGCCAAGGTGCGCAAGGAGCTGCGCCGATGGCTGCGCTCGCTGCACCAGGAGATCAACGTCACCTCGATCTTCGTCACCCACGACCAGGAGGAGGCGCTCGAAGTCGCCAACCGCGTCGTGGTGATGGACAAGGGTAGGATCGAGCAGATCGGCTCGCCCGACGACGTCTATGAAAGCCCGGCGACCGCCTTCGTCCACGGCTTCATCGGCGAATCCATCGAGCTGCCGGTCCAGGTCGAAGGCGGCGTCATCAGGCTCGGCGACCGCCCACTCAATCTTGCAGCAGACGGCTTGGTGTCTGGCGCGTCAAAACTGTTCGTGCGGCGACATGATATGCTGGTCGGCCCGCCCGGAAGCGGTGCCTTCGAGGGCGCTGTGCAGCACGTCCGGAATTTCGGCCCCGTGCAGCGGGCCGAGGTGGCGCTATCCGGCGGCGAGACCATCGAGATCGACGCCCCCCGCGACAGGGAACTGCGCGCCGGCGACACGATCGGCCTCGAACCGCGCCGCTACCGGATATTTGCGGGCTAGTAGGCGCCTCGGCCGAAAGCTCAAATCTTCCTCAATATTCACCTTTCAGCCACGGTTGGTATGCAACAACGGCCCCTCATTTGGGGGCCCCTGAACATGCGCGCTGCGGCCGCAATACTCATCACTTTGCTTCTCGCCGGCTGCGCCGGCAACGAAGCACCGGTCCAGCAGCCGTCGATGTATGCCGACATGTCGGTCCCGGGCACCAAGCTCGATGCGCAGGCGGCAGCGATCATGATCTCGCAATACCGCCAGAACAACGCCCTCGGCACCGTCGTGATCGACCCCGATCTGATGCGGCTCGCCGAATCCCAGTCCCAGGCCATGGCGGCGGCCAACAAGATGGACCATGATGTCCGCGCCCCGCTGGCCAAGCGCCTCAGCGCGGGCGGCTATCCGGCGACGGTGGCGGTCGAGAACGTTTCGGCGGGCTATCATACGCTGGCGGAAGCGTTTTCCGGCTGGCGCGACTCGCCTCCGCACCGGGCCAACATGCTCAAGAGCGGTGTCACAAAACTGGGCATCGCGGCGGGCTATGCTCCCGGCACCAAATACAAGGTGTTCTGGACCATGATCCTGGCCTCGACCGACCCCCGATAAGCCAGACTTGATCCCGGGATGCATTGACGCCGCGGCGGACTGTCGCCACGGTGGCTCGCCTTTTGCTATTGTTCCCAGATGACAGATCATAGCCCGGAAGTCGCAACAGTCCCCGCGAAGGCGCAGCGCGTCCTGGTCCTCCAGGGCGGTGGGGCGCTCGGCTCCTATCAGGCCGGCGCCTACCAGTCGCTGTGCCATTTCGACTTCGAGCCGGAATGGGTCGCCGGCATCTCGATCGGCGCGGTCAACGCCGCCATCATCGCCGGCAACGAGGGACAGACCCGCGTCAAGCGGCTCAAGGAATTCTGGGAGATGGTGTCGGCGCCGGTGCCGTGGAAGCCGATCGGCAAGAGCGATCACAGCCGCGAGCTGTTCAATTCGACCAGTGCCGCATTGATCGCGACCTTCGGCGTGCCCGGTTTCTTCACGCCGCGCATTCCGCCCGCGCCGCTCTGGCCGCCCGGCACCAAGCAGGCCGAGAGTTATTACGACACCGCGCCGCTGAAGAAGACGCTGGAGCGCCTGGTCGATTTTGATCGCATCAACGATCTGAAGACGCGCCTGTCGGTCGGCGCCGTCGGCGTCACCTCGGGCAACTTCAAATATTTCGACAATTACGAGTTCAAGAAGCTCGGCAAGACCATCGGCCCCGAGCACATCATGGCCTCCGGCGCGCTGCCGCCGGGATTTCCGTCCGTCGTGATCGAAGGCGAGCACTATTGGGACGGCGGCATCGCCTCCAACACGCCGCTCGACTACGTGCTCGATGCCGAGGTCGCTCGCGACATGCTGATCTTCCAGGTCGATCTGTTCAGCGCCCGCGGCGATCTGCCGAATTCGCTGCTCGAGGCGACCGAGCGCGAGAAGGACATCCGCTTCTCCAGCCGCACGCGGATGAACACCGACAAGAACAAGCAGATCCACAACGCCCGCCGGGCCGTGCGCGATCTGATTTCCAAATTGCCCGATTATCTGAAGAATGATCCTTCCGTGGAATTCCTCGCGAAGGTATCGCGCGAAAGCACCGTCACCGTGGTGCATCTGATCTATCGCAGCAAGAACTACGAATCCTCGTCGAAGGATTACGACTTCTCGCATGTCGCCATGGTCGAGCACTGGGAAGCCGGCGTGCGCGACGTGCATCTGTCGATGCGCCACAAGGACTGGCTCGAGCGGCCGCAGTCCGGCGAGACCATGGTGACCTACGATCTCACGGGGGACGTCACCGCGCCCCCGCCAAAAAGGAGCGAATAACATGGGTAGTCTGTCAGGCAAGAACGCCGTCGTGACCGGTTCGACCAGCGGCATCGGGCTCGCCTATGCGCGCGCCTTCGCCGCCGCCGGCGCCAATGTCGTCATCAACGGCTTCGGCTCGCCGGAGGACATCGAGAAGGAACGCGCCAAGATCGAGTCCGACTTCGGCGTGAAGGCGGTGTATTCGCCGGCCGACATGACCAAGCCCGCCGAGATCGCCGGGATGATCGCGCTCGGCGAGAAGTCGTTCGGCTCGGTCGACATCCTCGTCAACAATGCCGGCATCCAGTTCGTCTCGCCGATCGAGGAATTCCCGGTTGAGAAATGGGACCAGATCATCGCGATCAACCTGTCCTCGGCTTTCCATGCCATCCGCGCGGCGGTGCCCGGCATGAAGAAGAAGGGCTGGGGCCGTATCATCAACACGGCGTCGGCGCACTCGCTGGTCGCCTCGCCCTTCAAGTCCGCCTATGTGTCGGCCAAGCACGGCATCGCCGGCCTGACCAAGACCGTGGCGCTCGAGGTCGCGACCCACAAGATCACCTGCAACTGCATCAGCCCCGGCTATGTCTGGACGCCGCTGGTGGAGAAGCAGATCCCCGACACGATGAAGGCGCGCAACCTCACGCGCGAGCAGGTCATCAACGACGTGCTGCTCGACGCGCAGCCGACCAAGGAGTTCGTCACCTCCGAGCAGGTCGCAGCCCTCGCGCTGTTCCTGTGCGGCGACGATGCCGCGCAGATCACCGGCACCAACCTGTCGATCGACGGCGGCTGGACGGCGGAGTAAGGCTCCAGCCGTAGGGTGGGCAAAGGCGCGTCAGCGCCGTGCCCACCATCCTCCCGCGATTGAGGAGAAACGGTGGGCACGCTTCGCTTTGCCCACCCTACGATCCCGCCCTTGGTCGTCGCCCGGTCAAGCCGGGCGATGACAGCTAGGGCGGGTGGTTGGCCTAATGCGTCCAGGCCAGCGCCGTCACGATCGCGGACGACAGGTTCAGCTCCGCGAACATGATCTTGCTGGCGACCACGAACAGCACGCAGGCAAGCGTCAGGCGCAGCACCGTCTCGGGGACGCGCGTCGCACTGAGACTGCCGACGATGATGCCGGGCAGCGAGCCCAGCAGCAGCACGCCCATCAGGGCCCAATCCACATCGCCGAGCGCCCAATGTCCGGCCCCGGCAACCAGCGTCAGCGGCACCGCATGCGCGATGTCCGAGCCGACGATGGTCGCCATCGGCAGGCGCGGATAGAGCAGCAGCAGCACGGTGACGCCGACCGCGCCGGCACCGACCGACGAGATCGACACCAGCACGCCGAGCACGATGCCGGTGACGACGGTCGCGATCGCCGTGGTACGATCGTCGACACGTTCCAGCCGGCCGCGATAGCGCTCCATGAGGGCCTTGCGGAAGATCAGCGATGTCGCGGTCAGCAGCAATGCAAAGCACAGCACCAGATTGACCAGGCTGCGCTCGGAATCGCTCCTGAGGTCGAGCTTCCACAGCACGAGCAGCGTCAGCGCGCTCGCCGGGATGCTGCCGCAGGCGAGCCGCAGCACGGCGGGCCAGTGCACGCTCCGCGACCAGCCATGCACCACGCTGCCGCCGGTCTTGGTGGCGGCGGCATAGAGCAGGTCGGTGCCGACGGCGGTGGAGGGGTGGATGCCGAACAGCAGGATCAGCAGCGGCGTCATCAGCGAGCCGCCACCCACGCCGGTCATCCCGACAAGCAGGCCGACGCCAAATCCGGAGGCGACATAGAGCGGATCAATCATGTCTGGGGAATCTTAGGTTTATCTCGTCGGTTGAGCAATATGACGTAGAATAAAATTTCCCTGAAACGCAATCGCTTCGGTTGAATAAGAAAAATCTTGCGACAGACGGTGGGCGGGGAGGGGGTTTCAGTCGCCGCCGCGCAAGGCGCGAAACAGCCATTCTCCAGGCCGGCAACCCGGGTGGCAGCGCCTATTTGCCAAACGCCAGCACGTGCAGGCCGAGCCGCTGGCGCACGATCCAGAACAGCAGCACCGTCTCGAATGTCAGCGAGATCGAGGTCGCGGCCGCGGCGCCGTGACCGCCGAAGCGTGGCACCAGCGCGATGCAGAGCACGAGGTTCATCACGAACGCCAGCGCATAGGCCAGCGCACAGATCTTCTGCTGGCCGAGCATGTTGAGCAGGCGCTCGACCGGTCCAATCGCGGCGCGCACCACGAGGCCGATCGCGGCGACGAACATGATGTCGTAGCCGACCGTGAATTGCGGGCCGAACAGCCAGAGCAGCGGCTTGCCGAGCGCAAGCAGCACGATGGTCGCTGCCAGCGACGGCCAGAACGTCCAGTTGATGGCATGCGCGACATAGGCCGACAGGCGCGCCTTGTCGCCGAGCGCGTTGTATTCGGCGAAGCGGTGCGCTGTGGTCGCCGACATCGCGTAGTGGATGAACGAGACCAGGGCGAGCGTCTTCACCACCGCGAAATAGACACCGACCTCGTCCGATGGGCGGAACTGCTGAAGCACCAGCACGTCGGTATAGGACAGCAGCAGGTAGAAGCTCTCGACCAGCAGGATCGGCAGCGAGACGGCGAGCCAGCCGCCGATGTCGTAGGTCTTGGGGCCCGGCTCGATGTGATCGGCGAGCTTGCGGTTCAGCACCACCATCTGCCCGGTCATCGCGATCCACACCGCGCCGGCGCTCGCGACCATCGCGGCGACCGCGCCGAGATGATAGCCGAGCAGGAAGGCAGCGGCCGTGATGCCGATGATCAGCGCCTGGCGGATGATGAATTGCGGCATCAGACCGAGCTGCATCCAGTCATGCGAGCGCGCGATGCCGTCCTGGGTGTTGGCGACGACGAAGGCGGGCAGCGTCATGCAGCCGATATAGAGCGGCAGCACCTCGGCCGGATCGATCCAGGGCGAGAGCAGCTTGACGATTCCGGCGAGCCCCAGCGACACCAGCGTGGACGCGGCAAAGGTCAGCCAGCGGCTGCCGGAGAGAAAGCCGCGCAGCAGCGCATGCTCGCCGCTGGTGCGATATTCGGGAATGATCTTTTGCGCGGAGGCCGAGATGCCGAAGTCCATCATGCTGCCGAGCAGCAACACCCAGGTCCAGACATAGACATAGATGCCGTAGTCGGACGTCCCCATCCAGCGCGCGAGCAGAACTTGCGAGAAATAGGCGAGGCCCGCGCTGATCACCCGGATGATGAAGATGGTGCCGGCCAACCGCCGCGTCAGCGACGCTTCGTTCGACCCGCCCATCAGCTTCGCGCGCAGCCGCGCGATGAGGCCGGCAGGTCCGGTCGTTGCGGGTTCTGCATCCATCACGGCCAATTCGAGATCCCCAGGGCGTCCGTATCAGGCGTCCCGCATGCTGCGGCAGGCCTGATGCGGTAGCCCTTGGGGATTAGCAACCATTCGTTAAGATTGGGTTGGGTGAGGCATGCTGCCGCTCCAGCCACCAGCGACGTCCCCGCCTAGTGCGCAATTGCGCACGGGGGGCGGGGACCCATAACCCCAGGGAGAAATTGTTGCGCTGGCTGGTAACTCCGAGTCCTCGCCAAACCACTCCCTGTGGCTATGGGTCCCGGGCTCGCGCTGCGCGCGCCCCGGGACGACAGCTGAATATGGGGCGCTGGCAGCGCAACTCAGCTCCGGCTCACTCCAGATTCGTATTGAACTCGTACGACTTCTCGGGCGCGACGAGCGTGAACTTCAACGCCGCTCCGTCGGGCTTGGCGCCCGGTGGCAGTCCATCGAGCTCGAAGGAAAATCGTTGCACGCCGGGTGGGCTGCGCTCGACCGGCGCCGGAATCGGCAACGCCCAATCGAGCGTTGGCCCTTCCACGAACAAATTGACGCCGCGGCTGTCAGGCACGACCACGTCGACCACGACATTCTTGGGACCGTCACGTTTGACGTCGCGGATGGTCAGCGGATTGGGATCACCGATCGTGGCAGGCTTCGGCACGGTGTCGAGCGCAGCACGCAGATTAGCGTCCTCGGTCGAGGCGACGTTGTTGAAGCCGAGCTCGACATTGGCCTCGACGGGAACGCAGAGCTTCTCGCACACGGCGTAGTTGATCTCGGCGCGCAGCGTCACCGGCTTGTCGGGCGCCTTGGGCACGATGCGCAGAGGCAGCACGACCTGGCCGTGATAGCCGATCGAATGCCCGCCCGCACCGTCATCGAATTTCAGCGGCGCCGGCCACATCACCGTCACCGCTTCGACATTGTCCGATTTGGAGAAATCGAACCGCGGCGGAACGCCGGAATCGCCGGGGATGCGCCAGTAGGTCTTCCATCCCTGCTGGAGCTGGAAGGCGATACCGCCGAGCAGGACGGCGCCGCTGCGCGATCCCGCCAGCAATCGCACTGCGGAATGGCCGTCGCGCTGCCAGGGCGAAGCGTCGTCGGCGCGCGCTGCGAGCGTCATCGACGACGCAAGCAGGGTTGTTGCGACGCCAAACGCCGCATGCAGGGGAACTCTTGTCAGCATGGCACGTCTTTACAGGGTCGCCCCTGGGCAAACCATTGAATTGCTTGTGATGGATGCACCTGAATCAAGTCTATGCAAGCCTTGATTTGACAGCAGCCCGGCCCGACATCAGGATAGGAATCGAAACCGGAGTGCTTCACCGATGGCTCCCACAGGCAAAAGGACGGGCGAAAGCACCCGCAGCGCGGCCCCCGCGCTTCCCAGCTCGGCCGGCTATCTCGACGGCCAGCTCCTGATCGCGATGCCCGTGATGGGCGATGAGCGCTTCGAGCGCTCGGTGATCTATCTCTGTGCGCATTCCGCCGAGGGCGCGATGGGCATCATCGTCAATCATCCCGCCGGCAGCATCGACTTCCCCGAGCTGTTGCAGCAGCTCGGCATCATCAAGAAGGGCGAGCACATCAAGCTGCCGGAGAACGCCGAAAGCATGAAGGTGCTGCGTGGCGGGCCGGTCGATACCGGCCGCGGCTTCGTGCTGCATTCCAGCGATTTCTACATCGAGAACGCGACGCTCCGGATCGACGACGGCGTCTGCCTCACCGCGACCGTCGACATCCTGCGGGCGATCGCCAACGGCTCCGGCCCGAAGCACGCCATCCTCGCGCTTGGTTATGCCGGCTGGGCGCCGGGCCAGCTCGAGACCGAAATCCAGAGCAATGGCTGGCTGCATTGCGATGCGGATTCGGATTTGATCTTCGGCGACGATGTCGACGAGAAGTACGGACGTGCGCTGCGCAAGATCGGCATCGATCCCGGCATGCTCTCGAACGATGCGGGACACGCGTAGCTGTGTAGCAGCTGCTGCGACGGTTTGCGGTGTCCTGCGCCACCCTCCGCTGTCGTGCCCCGGCTTGACCGGGGCATCCAGTACGCCGCGGCCTATCGATTCCATCACAACCGTCTCGGAGTACTGGATCGCCCGGTCAAGCCGGGCGATGACCACGTCCAGCGGGGTGTGCCGCCTACTCCGCCGCCTGCTGCTGTACCGTCGGCTCTGTCCCCGCCACCGTCGCGCGGCGCATGTCGCGGGGTTGGGACTGGTCGTAGCGGCGGACGCGATGCATGGTCTGGCGGTTGTCCCACATCACGAGATCATGCAGCTTCCATTTGTGGACGTAGACGAACTCGCCTTGCGTCGCATGCTCGTTCAGATCGCGCAGCAGCAGCCGGCCTTCGGGGACGCTCATGCTGACGATCTTGCCGGCATGCGATGAGAGGTACAGCGACTTGCGGCGATGCACCGGATGGGTGCGCACCAGGCGTTGCAGCACCGGCTTGAACATCTGCTTTTCGTCGTCGGTGTACTCGGTGAAGCCGAGCGATCCGCGCGAATACATCAGCGAGTGCTCGCAGACGAGATCCTCGATCTCGGCCTTGGTGTCGTCATCGAGCGCGTCATAGGCCGCGCGCATGTCGGCGAACTCGGTATTGCCGCCCTTCGGGTTCACCACCCGCGCCGACAGCAGCGAGAATTTTGCGGGGATCGGGCGAAACGAGCTGTCGGAATGCCACAGGCAGTTGCCGAGGTTGAACAGATGCGCGCGACTGTCCTTCGCCAGCGGCTTGCCATCCTTGCCGAGATTGGAGACGTCGTTGAGGCCCGATTGCAGCCGGTAGTCCTTTTCCTTGGTCACGGTGCCGCCGCGCGCGTCCTCGCGCTGGCCGAAATTCAGCGCGAAGGCCATCTGCTGCTCGTCGGTGATGTCCTGGTCGTGGAAGACCAGCACCGCATATTTGTCCATGGCTGCCTCGACCTCGCGCGCCTCGGCCTCGGTGAGAGGCTTTCGCAGGTCGAGGCCGGAAACCTCGCCGGCAAAATGTTTCTGAAGCTGCCGGATGGCGATCGTCATGGTGTTTCTCCCGCGAACCGCGAGCGGTTGGTCCCGCTCTGCCGGTGAAAAAGCTACTCCCGCGACCGGCGTTGTCAACGCTCGGCGCGCATATCTCTTAAGCGTCATGGCTCTCACGCGTTGCGCGCCATCAAGCCGCCGTCGACAGGGATCACCGCGCCGGTGAGGAAAGACGCCGCAGGCAGGCACAGGCTCAGCGTCATATGCGCGACCTCCTCGGGGTCGCCGTAACGGCCGAGTGCAGTGCGGCGCTTGGCGTAGATCGTCTTGTGCTCTTCGGAGATGCGGTCGGTGATGGCGGTGCGGATCGGGCCCGGGCAGATGCAGTTGACGGTGATGCCCTCGCGGCCGAGCTCGACGGCGAGCGAGCGCGTGAGGCTCGCCACGCCGCCCTTCGCCGCCGAATAGGGGCTGTGCAACGCGGTGGCGCCGAGCGCCTCGGTCGAGGCGATGTTGACGATGCGCGGGCTCTTCGACTTGCGCAGGTGCGGCAGCGCGGCGCGGATGATGCGCGGATGCGCCGTCAGCATCACGGCGATCCCCTTGGCCCAAGCGTCTTCGTAAGCCTCGTCGTCGATCGCGACGCGCACGGAGATGCCGGCATTGTTGACGATGATGTCGAGCCCGCCGAAATGCGCCGCGACATCGCCAACCACGCGCTTGATCTCGCCGCCATCGGCGACATCGAGCTTCCACGCCTTCGCGGATCCGGCGTTCGCGGCAATCTCCTTGGCAACGGACAGCGCGCCCTGCTCGTCAAAGTCGGTGACGGCGACGTTCGCGCCTTCAGCGGCGAACACGCGCGCGGTCGCGCGCCCCATGCCGCTCGCCGCACCCGTGACGAGAACGGTCAGGCCCTTCACCGACCGGCTGAGCTCCTTGAATTCGGACATGCCGTTTCCTCGCGTCTCTTGTTTCTTGTTATGAGATGGACAAGGCTGGCATCGATCCGCAGACAGGTCAAACAAGCAAAACAAAAGGGGAGGCCGCGATGGCGAACGAGCTCGATTTCTCAGGCAAGCAGGTGCTGGTGGTCGGCGGTTCCAGCGGTATCGGCAACGGCATCGCGCAAGCCTTTCGCGCCAGGGGCGCGCAAGTTGCAGTCTGCGGCACGCGTGCTCATCCTGCGGAATATTCGGCGCTAGAAGGCTCCGATCTCACGGGTCTTTCCTATGCGCAGCTCGACGTCGGCAACACCGGCGCGGTGGAAGCGTTCAAGCCGTCCTTCGACCGTCTCGATGTGCTCGTGCTCGCGCAGGGCGCGGTGCTCTATCGCCGCGGCGAGTTCGAGATGGCCGGCTTCCGCAAGGTCGTCGAGGTCAATCTGATGAGCCTGATGGCCTGCGCGACGCGGTTTCACTCCATGCTGCGCGATAGCAAGGGCGCGCTGATCATGGTGTCCTCGACCGCAGCCTATCATTCCACCATGGGCAATCCCGCCTACAACGCCTCGAAGACCGGCGCAGTCGGACTGACGCGGACGCTGGGCGAGGCCTGGGCCGAGGATGGCATCCGCGTCAACGGTATCGCGCCCGGCCTCGTCGACACCAAGATGACGAAGGTGACCACCGACAATCCCAAGCGGCTCGAAGGCGCGCTGTCACGCATTCCGCTGCGGCGATTGGGCACGCCGGCTGACATGGCGGGCGCGGCGCTGTTCCTCGCCTCGCCGCTGTCGTCCTACATCATTGGCCAGACGCTGGTGGTCGATGGCGGGCTCATCCTGTAGCCCGGATGGAGCGACATGTCTGCCGTAGCCCGAAGAGCGCAGGCGGAAGCGTAGTCCGGACTACACACTTTCGCAGAAGCTTGGAACTGCGCTGCTCCTGATCGGTTACCTCGGCTGACCCCCGAGGAGGAGCAACATGGACAAGGATCGGATCGTCGGATCGGCCAAGGAATTCGCTGGGCGCGCAGAAGGCGCCGTCGGTGATCTCGCTGGCGATGCGCAGACACAGGCGTCAGGCAAGGCGCGGGAAGCCGCCGGCACCGTGCAGAATCTCTACGGCCAGGCCAAGGATGCCGTGCGCGACGCCGGTGAGACTGCGGCCGGCTACGCCAAGGACGCCTACGACAAGCCGGCCGAGACCTTGCGCGACGGTTCGCAGGCGATTGCCAAGAAGGTGCAGGACAATCCGCTCGGTGCGCTGCTGATCGCCGGCGGTATCGGCTTCGCACTCGCGCTCCTGATGTCGCGTCCCGCCCGTCGCCCGCCGCCGCGCTGGCGCTATTACGGCTGAGCCACCGCCCGAATTTTTCGTGCCCCGGACGCAATGCGGCCTAGGCGATGCGTAGCATCGTCCGGTAACGCCGCTTTGCTGAGCCGGGGCCCATTCTTTGGTGAATGTCGCAGTGCTGGGTCCCGGCTCTGCGCTGCAGCGTTACACGCTGCAGCGCGTCCGGGACACGAGATCTCAATTCAGAAAAACTACCGGAACATCTCCGCCGATCGCCCGACGTTACCAGGCGGGCGCGGGATCGCGGGATTGGGATTACGCGGCGCCGGTGCGAATTGACGCGGCGGTGGCTGCGGAGAGCCGAAGCCGAAGAAATCGCGGAATGCCGGCGTTGCCTGGGCCGGCTGCTGCGGCTGCTGCTGTACCGGCGGCTTCTTCGGCGCGAGCCTTGGCGGCGCGATCGCGGCGGCTGCACCCGGTGTGCTGGGAGTGGCGCTGCCGTCGGGCGTCGTCGCAGCCATCGGCGTATCACCCTTGGCCTGCTCGCGGCCGACTTCGCGGCGCGGCCAGGCATAATCATCGGCACGGCCGGCGGGCGCGGCCAGCGGCTCACCCTTCACCATCGTCTTCGCGGCGAGCGCATCGACGGCAGCGGGACGCGAACCCGGTCCGCCCAGCAATTGATCGGCCGAGATCGAGGCCGCAACCAGCGGCACGATCGGTCCCGCCAGCGGCCGCGGCGCGGGCTTGCCGGGCTCGGCGCTGGTGTCGGGGGTCGCAGGCTCGCTCGGCAGCGCAATCGGGCCGGAGCGTCCGGCGAGCAGGCGCGTGATCTCGCGCTCGACATAGTGGGCGAGCTTGCGTGCGCCAGGTTTCGTGAAATAGACGCCGTCATAGCTGCGGAGCTGGCGGATCTGGCCCTCGAAGTCCGGGCCCTTCTGGAGGAAGCGGCCGGCTTCGTCGACAAAGCCGTCCCAGACATCGACATAGGTGATGCCGGCCTTGGCCGCGCCTTCGCGATAGAGCGAATCCAGGAACAGCATGTCCGCGGTGCCCTTGGGGCCGCGGATCGCGGGCAGGCCGACCCAGAGCACCGGAACGCCCTTGGACTTGAGAACGTTGGCCAGCTCCTCGATCTTCTTGCCGTAGAGTTCGACCCAGCGCTCGTCGCGGAATTCGTAGAGGCCGTTCGGGTTGCGCGCGGTCTTCTCCGGCGCTGCGACCGCCGGCGTGTCGGCGTTGTCGGCATCGTCCTGCGGCAGGTCGGTGTCGGCGGGCTTGTCGTCCGGCTTGGCGGCCGTGTCGGGTTTAGCATCGCCCGGCTTGGCCGGTGGCTTGGCGCGCGCGCCCTTGTCGTTCTTCTTGTCCTTGTCCGTCGCCTTGTCGGGCGCGGCCTCGCGGATCGAGATGCGGTCGTTGAGGCCGAGCATGACGACGATCACATCAGGCTTCTCGGTCTCGAGGATGCCCTTCGCTGCCGCCGCCCAGTCCGCGGGCTCACCCTTCGGCTGGTACTTGATCAGGCCGGACGTGGTCTTGTGCTTGCGGATCACGCCCATGTCGGGCTGCTCGGTGTAGGCGTCTTCGAGGCCGTAGGCGAGCCAGTCGGCCATGGCGTCGCCGATCACCAGCACGTTCTTGTCGGGCGTGGTGTCGCGCTTGGCTGGTGCCGGCGCACGCGAAAAGTCCTGGCGCGGCGCCTGCGGCTGTTGCTGCTGGAATGGTGCGAAGAAGTCGCCGCCGAACCAGCCGCCGCCTCCACCGTTCCGCGGTGGCGGGGCCTGCCGCTGCGGCGGGCCGCCGAAGCCGGGGAAGTTGAAGAACTGCGCCGAGGCGGGTCCCGCGATGGAGACCAGAATCGCAAGCGCCGTCCCCAGCGCGATCAGCGGGCCGGTCTCGGTCAGCGCCTTGAATAGGGACTTCTTCGACATGCGATCTCAGGCACGCGCAATGGGGATCGGGACAGGCTCGATATAATAGCGGAATCAGGCGCCAAACGGGCAGATTCTCTTTGCGGATTCTTCTGCCATACACCGGGGAACAGCCATCCCCGTCAAGGCGATCGGGCAAAATCCCTGTTCAGGGTTACTTTCGGCGCGATTTTACCGCCCGCGGAGGCGATCCAGCACGTCCGAGGAGGCAAATCCGTCGGCGGGGACCCCGATCGAGGCCTGGAAATTGCGCAGCGCCTCCCGGGTCTGGCCGCCGAACTGGCCGTCCGGGGTGCCCTTGTAGAAGCCGCGCTGGGCCAGCAGCTGCTGAAGTTCCAGCCGTTCGGTGCGGGACAGCTCGCGCTCCTGGCGCGGCCAGGGCTGCACGAAGGGCTGGCCGCCGCGCAGCCGGTCGGCGAAATGGCCGATCGCCAGCGCATAAGCCTCGGCCGGGTTGTACTTCATGATGACGCGGTAATTCTGCAGCATCAGGAAGCCCGGGCCCTGCGCCCCGGCGGGCGCCAGCAGATAGGCTTTCTCGGCCGGATGCGGGAAGGGCTGGTTGGCCGGGCGCTTGAGCCCGAGCTTCTCCCACTGCGCCATCGTCATCGCCTTGGCGCGATCGGCCAGCATGTAGTTGAAGCCTTGGGGCACCACGACCTCGTAGCCCCAGGTCTGGCCGGCCTGCCAGCCGTCCTTCTTCAGATTGTTGGCGGTCGAGGCGATCAGATCGGTGGGATTGTCGACGACGTCGCGCCGTCCGTCGCCATCGCCATCCACGGCAAAGCGCTTGAACGCAGTCGGCATGAACTGGGTCGGGCCGAAGGCGCCGGCCCAGGAGCCGCGCATCTGCTCAGGCCTGAGATCGCCGCGGTTGAGGATCTCCAGCGCGGAGAGAAACTCGTCCTTGAAATAGGCCTGGCGGCGGCCGATGCAGGCGAGCGTCGCGGTCGACTGCAGCACGCTGCGGTCGCCCATCTGCGTCGAGTAATTGGACTCGATGCCCCAGATCGAGGCGATGATGTAGCGGTCGACGCCGGTAGCCTTTTCCGTGGCGTCGAACTGCGCTTTGTATTTGGCGAGGACCTCGCGGCCCTTGGCGAGACGGTTGTCGTTCACGAGGATGTCGAGATAGTCCCAGATCGACTTGGTGAACTCCGGCTGCGAATCCATCAGGTCCATGATGCGCAGATCAGGCGACAGCCCGGCCGTGAAGCGCTGGAAATTCTCCTGCGTGATGTTGCGCCGTGCGGCATCGGGCCACATCCCCGCGACGCAATTGTTGAAGTTGGAGGCGGCCTCGCGGATCGCGGCGGCCGTCATCAACGGGTGGCCGGAGGCGCCGTCCTCGCCGGTCCATGGCAAGGCGCCGCCGGGGCCGGGCGCCGGCTGAGAGGGCGCTGGATTCGAGCCGGCGAAAATACCGCCGAACAGGTTCGACAAGCCGTTCTGCGCCTGGGCGTGCGCGCTGACAGGCAGCAGCACAGCGGCCGCAAGCATCATTGCGCCGGTCACAAATCCAGCACGTTTCGCCAGCGCTGCCACTGATTGCATCATACCCTACCTGTCCGGCCGAAAATCCGCCTTCAGGAGGCCCGGTACCGGTTGCCAATAGCTTAACAAAGGTGAAATTTTGGTGTCGGCCTTTTTCTCAACTCTGTGAGCGCGAGGCCCCACATCCGCCTTTGTTAGCGGCTGCAAACAAGCTAGCAAGATACCATTGCTCCCTTCACGTCCTCAGGTATTCGATCTGTCCCATGAAAATTCGCAAAGCCGTATTCCCCGTCGCCGGCCTCGGCACCCGCGTCCTGCCCGCCACCAAGGCGATGCCGAAGGAAATGCTGACCATCGTCGACAAGCCGCTGATCCAGTACGTCTATGACGAGGCGAGGGAAGCCGGCATCGAGCACTTCATCTTCGTCACCGGCCGCAACAAAAACGTCATCGAAGATCATTTCGACAAGATGTTCGAGCTCGACGCGACGCTCGCCGCGCGCGGCAAGAAGGCCGAGCAGGACATCCTGGCGCAGAACCAGCCGGAGGCCGGCGCCGTCAGCTTCACCCGCCAGCAGGCGCCGCTCGGTCTCGGCCACGCGGTCTGGTGCGCGCGCGACATCGTCGGCAACGAGCCGTTCGCGGTGGTGCTGCCCGATGAGCTCGTGCTCAATACGACCGGCTGCCTCAAGCAGATGATCGAGACGGCTTCAACGCTCGGCGAAAAATCCAACGTCATCGCGGTCGAGGCGGTGCCCGACCATCTCACCCACCAATACGGCATCTGCGGCGTCGGCAAGCGCACCGGCAAGATGTTCGAGGTCGACGGCATGGTCGAGAAGCCGGCCAAGGGCACCGCGCCCTCCAACCTCTCCATCACCGGCCGCTACATTCTCCAGCCGGAGATCTTCAAGATCCTGGAGACCCAGGAGCGCGGCGCCGGCGGCGAGATCCAGCTCACCGACGCCATGATCGGCCTCGCCAAGTCGCAGAAATTCTACGGCGTCGAGTTCGAGGGCGAGCGCCATGATTGCGGCTCCAAGCCCGGCTTCCTCCGCGCCAACATCGCCTACGGCCTGAAGCGGCCGGAACTGCGCGATGGGCTGATCGCGGAGATGAAGAAATATCTGGGGCGGTAGCGCTCCACTCGTCATTGCGAGGAGCGAAGCGACGAAGCAATCCAGGCTGCCTCCGCGGAGACAGTCTGGATTCCTTCGCTTCGCTCGCAATGACGGAGGGGGCCCCTCAAGCCACCAGCGACAGCTTCGGAAGGCTCGCGACCACGGACTGGTTGCGGCCGCCGGCTTTCGCCGCATAGAGCGCCTTGTCGGCGGCGGCGACCAGGACCGGCCAGTCCAGGCCGGTGGTAGGAACCAGGCCTGCAATCCCGCAGGAGACCGTCGACATCGCCTGGTCGTCGGACCAGCCCTGCACCTTGCCGCGGATCGTCTCGGCGACATTGAAGGCCTCGGCGGCCGAGGTGTTCGGCAGCAGCACCGCGAATTCCTCGCCGCCATAGCGCGCGGCGCAGTCGCCGGAGCGCCGCACCGAATCGGAAATGCAGATGGCGATGCCGACCAGCACCTGGTCGCCGGCCTGATGGCCGAACGTGTCGTTGTAGGCCTTGAAGTGATCGGCATCGATCATCAGCAGCGCGACCGGCGTCTTCTGGCGCGTCGCGCGGCGCCATTCGACGTCGATGACCTGGTCGAACTTGCGGCGGTTCTTCAGGCCGGTGAGCGCATCCGTCGTCGCCATCTCCTCGAGCTTGCGCTCGGCATCGGCGCGCCGGCCGATCTCGCGGGCGAGCACCAGCGTCGAGGCCAGCATGAACAGGATGAGCGCCAGGACCACGGCGCCGATGCGGTAGGCTTCCTTCTGCCAGAGCTCGAACACGGCGGCGAGCGGCTTGCCTGCCACCACGAACAGCGGACCCGGGCCGGTGCTGCGGACGTAGAGGCGCGGCGTCGCGTCCACCGGACCCTGGCCCGCATAGGACCCGCCGGCCTTGAGATTGTCGGCCTTCCAGCTCTGCCGCGTCCCGAGATTC
Source organism: Bradyrhizobium sp. 482_C4_N1_8 (assembly GCF_052075965.1). Taxonomy (NCBI): domain Bacteria; kingdom Pseudomonadati; phylum Pseudomonadota; class Alphaproteobacteria; order Hyphomicrobiales; family Nitrobacteraceae; genus Bradyrhizobium; species Bradyrhizobium sp. 482_C4_N1_8. The sequence continues at coordinate 1,270,619 of NZ_CP197231.1, forward strand.
TTGCCGATGACGTCGAGATCGAACGGCCGCCGCATCATGATGGTGCGATCGCGCGTCAGCACGGTGATGGTATCGTCGGGATCGAGGTTCAGGCGCTCGAACAATTCGTGGAAATAGCTGAAACGGATCGAGCCGGTGACGACCCCCAAGAAGCCGCCGTCGGTATCGCTGATGCGCCGGCTCAGCACGATGGAATAGGCGCCGCGGAAAAGCATCGGACGGCTGATGAAGAGGCCGGCGTCGGGATCGTCGCGATGAACCCTGAAGTAGTCCTCCTCGCTCCGGTTCTCCGGCAGGGGATCGAGCGTGGAGGCGTCGATGGTCAGCCTGCCCTCGGCATCGAACACCTGGATGGCGCCGAAGTGCCGCGCCGTGGTGGCGTGATCGAACAGGATCAGGTGACGGATCGGCTTCGAGACCGCGTTGATCTCCGGCAGCAGCATGTTGCTGGCGACCGCCTTCAGGGAGAGATCGTAGATCTCGATGTTGCGGCTGATATCTGCTTCGATGGAGGTGGCCAGATTGTCCAGCGTCTGGCGCGCGAGGGCCTCCTCGCCGCGGCGCATGTCCAGCATGACGTTGACGCAAATGGCGGAAAAGCCGATCACCGTCACGACGGACGATATGATCAGCAGCTTCGCCGAAATCCGCCACGGCCGGCGGGTCGTGACGTCGCGCCATCCAGACTGCATCGAGTGCTCCCGACACTAGTGGATGCGCCCGAAATCTTGCGTAGTGTTTAAGCCGGGACGGCGCTGCCACAATGAGTTAAGAATTGGTTTCCGCGGGCATCGCTTTTGGGCAGCGGAGCTGGGACGAGAGGACGATTGTGAACGATTACGACGCGCTGCGGGATTACCTGATGCGGCAGAAGCAAACGGAATTCGTGCTGAGTTTCGAGCAGATCGAGGAGATCATCGGCTCGGCCCTGCCGCGGGCGGCGAATCGCGCCTCATGGTGGGACAGCCTCCGCAGCCCCGACATCCAGATGCCCCAGCGCGAAGCCTGCCTCGCCGCGGGGTTCGTCGCGACGCGGATGCCGGACGGCCAGAGCGTGCGGTTCACCAAGAAGAAGCAGCGCAGGTGAGCTGACGCTGCATGATTCTGCGCTGGCTAAGGGGGATTTTTGGCGCAGCCCTGATTGCAACAGGCGTGCTGTTCGCGCTCGCCTTCGAGGCCCGCTACTGGCGCTGGCGCGACTGCTTCAACGAGCTCGGCCGCTGTTACGACCCGGTAACGCAGGATGTTTATCTCGAACAGGCGGGAATGGTCTGGGGCGGTCTTGCCGCGATCTCGCTGGTGGTGGGGTTTTGTTTGGTCGCGGGGCTACGACGCAAGCCAGGGTAGGTCAGCTGGACGCGGTGCGCCGCAAGCGCGAGACGGGGGGCGTTAGCCCAAGTGTAGAACCACGGCCTTCATTGGCGATTATGGGGCCAGCGTTCGTCATGGGCTCGTATCAGGCATCTGGTCGTCTGCCGGTCGCAGGCGCGCACGCATGTGTTCTGGCGCCCTCGAACGTCACCGGCCCCGCCGGTGTAGTCGGCGCATGTGCCAAGGCAATTTGCGCCTCGGTCCTCGCATCGTGCGGCTGTCACTGCTTCGGCCGATGAGGCGAGGAACACTCCGGTGCCGATGAGGGCGATCGCGTAGAAAAGGTGCTGAGTCATCCGTGACTCCTGAGAAAGACGCGTGGTCCGCTCATTCTGAGAACGACAGCTGCGAGCCCAGTGACCTCGATGACGAAGCCGTTCTGGGTCGAATGCTGCGTGCCATCTTTCATGGTGGGTCGAGCAGGGCCCATTGATCTGGATCAAGCCCGGCATAAGCGCGCCGGTGCGGCACCCCGCTCGCTTTGCGAGCGACCCTTTCCGGGAGGAGAGCGGAAGAAGATAAGCGCTAGCTCGCCGCTTCCAGCCGCACTTCGGTGAGCAGACGCATCGCCGCGTCCGCGTCCATGGGCTCGCCGAAGGCGAAGCCCTGCGCGTATTCGCAGCCCATCTGGTAGAGCTCGACCGCGTCGGAATCGGTCTCGGCGCCTTCCGCGACCACGTCCATGCCGAGATCATGCGCGAGCGCGATGATCGACTTCAGGATCACCGGACGGGTGCCGCGGTTGGTGGTGCGCACGAACGACTGGTCGATCTTGATGGTGTCGAACGGGAAGCGCTGGAGATAGGCCAGCGACGAATGGCCGGTGCCGAAATCGTCGAGCGACAGCCCGGTGCCGAGCTCGCGGATGCGCGTCAGCATCTGGGCTGCGTGCTCCGGGTTCTCCATCACCAGCGATTCCGTCAATTCCAGCTTCAGCGTGCCGCGCGCCACCGAGGAGCGCGACAGCACGGTGCGGATGTCGTGGATAAGATCGTGGCGCAGCAATTGCCGCGAGGAGACGTTGACGGAGGCGAAGATCGGCTCGCGCGAGCGCATCGCGCGTTGCCACACCGAAAGCTGCTTTGCGGTCTGGTCGAGCACGAACATGCCGAGGTCGACGATCAGGCCGGTCTCTTCCGCGATGCTGATGAATTCCGACGGCGCCATGCGTCCGAGCTTCGGATGATCCCAGCGCACCAGCGCCTCGAAGCCGGCGATCGAACGATCCTCCAGCCGCACGATCGGCTGGTACAGGATCGTGAGCTCCTGCCGCTCGATGGCGCGGCGCAGCTCGCTCTCCAGCGTCAGGCGGTCGGTCTTTCGCGCGCGCATCGCCGGCTTGTAGACGTCGATGCGGTCGCCGCCGATCCGCTTGGAATGATACATCGCAAGCTCGGCGTCCTTGATGATCTCGTCCGTCAACTGGGTCTGCGGATCGGACAGCGCGAGCCCGATCGAGGCGGTGAGAAAAATCTCGCGGTCGTTGAAGGCGATCGGGGCGCGGATGGTCTTGCGGATGGTCTCGGCGAAGGCGGTGATGCGGGCAGGGTCCTGCTCCGAGAGCAGGATCAGGCCGAACTGGTCGCCGGCAAGCCGCGCCAGCGTGTCCTGCGGCTTCAGGATGCGGGTGAGGCGGCGGGCCAGCGTCAGCAGGATCGAGTCGCCGACCGCGATGCCGACGGAATCGTTGACCTGCTTGAAGCGGTCGAGGTCGATCACCATCAGCGTCGGCCGCAGCGTCGGCATGGTCTTGGCGAAATGCGCGACCGCGCCGAGCCGGTCCATGAACAGTTTGCGGTTGGGCAGGCCGGTGAGGTTGTCATGCACGGAATCGTGCAGCAGACGCTCCTCCGCGTTGCGCAGCTCGGTGACGTCGGTCAGCGTGCCGACCACGCGCGAGACCTCGCCGTCCGAGCCGACCACCGGGCGCGCCTTCAGCGCGAACCACATGAAATGACCGTCCGGCGTGCGCAGCCGGAAATCCTGCACCAGGCGGCCGCGGCGCTGGTCGAGCACGCTGTCGAGCGCGGCGCGGAACCGGTCCTGGTCGAGCGGATGCAGCACCTCAAGCCATGAGGCGGCCGGGCCTTCCAGCGTGCCGCGCTTGAGGCCGAGCAGGGCTTCGGTCTCGGGGCTGGTGAACACCTTGTCGGCGGAGACGTCCCAGTCCCAGATCAGATCGCCGGAGCCGGCCAGCGCCAGCGCGCGCCGCTCGATGTCGGAGACGACGCCGGTGGTGGCGCTGCCGCCGGCAAAGGCGTGCTGCATCACCGTAAAGCCGATCAGCATCACGATCAGCACGAGGCCGCCGAGCAGAGCCGGGCCGACGATGTCGTTGGTGACGGAGCCCGCGACCGTCATGCCGGCCGCGACCACCCAGACCACCAGCAGGAACCAGGTCGGGATCAAGAGCACCGCGCGGTCGAAGCCGTGGGTGGAGAGGTAGACGATCAGCGCAAAGCCAGCAAAGGCGATCAGCACCAGCGACATGCGGGCGATGCCGGAAGCCACCGCCGGGTCGAACAAGGCGAGCGCCACCAGCGAACCCAGGAAGGCGAGCCAGAGCACCGTAATGTGCGAATAGCGCACGTGCCATCGACTGAGGTTGAGATAGGCGAACAGGAACACCAGCAGCGTCGCCGCCAATATCGCTTCGCCCGCCGCGCGCCAGATGCGCTCGGCGTTGTTCGACATGTCGAGCACCTTGCCCCAGAAGCCGAAATCGACGCCGATATAGACCAGCACCGCCCAGGCCAGCGCCGCGGCGGCCGGGAACATGATGCTGCCCTTCACCACGAACAGGATGGTGAGCACGAGCGCCAAAAGCCCGGAGATGCCGATCACGATGCCCTGGTACAGCGTGAAGGAGTTGACCTTGTCCTTGTAGGACTCGGGCTCCCACAGATAGAGCTGCGGCAGCTTGTCGGTGCGCAGTTCCGCGACAAAGGTGACGACGGCGCCGGGATCGAGCGTGATGCGGAACACGTCGGCCGTCGCGCTCTCCTGGCGCTCCGGGCGGTCGCCGATCGAGGGCGTGATGGTCGCGATGCGCGACAGCCCGAGGTCGGGCCACAGCAGGCCCGACGAGACGATGCGGTAATGCGGGGCGACGATCAGGCGGTCGAGCTGGTCGTCGGTGTTGTTGGCGAGCGCGAACACCACCCAGTTCTGGCCGCCCTCGCGGGCGCGCACCTCGATGCGGCGGACGATGCCGTCGGTGCCGGGTGCGGTGGAGACCTGGATGCGATCGGCGTCACTGCGCTGATGCTCGAGCACGCCGGTGAGGTCGATCGCGGGCGCGTCGCCGCGGACGCTGACGGCATCCAGCGCGCGCGCCTGGGATGCGGCGACGAGAATCATGAGGCCCAGCGCTATGGGCGCGAGGCACCTGATCAGACGCAAGGTCGGTTCTCCGCGTTCGACGCAAACTCTTCAGTGCAAGATGGTCAGTGCAAGGCGTTTTCCGAACGGAACAAGATGGTTCGGCGCGTCGCGATAGATGCCACGAAAGCGAGGAAAATCAAAGGGTTTCCGCCTTGCCTGATGGGCCGTTGGCCTAGACCTCCAACACAATTTTGCCAATATGTGCCGAGGTCTCCATGCGCCGGTGCGCATCGGATGCCTTTTCCAGCGGGAAACTGCTGTCCATCAGCGGCTTGACGCGGCCTTCGCGCAACAGCGGCATCACTTTCGCCTCGATTGCGGCCACCATGGCCGCCTTGTCCGCATTACTACGGGGGCGCAGGGTCGAGCCGGTATGGGTCAGGCGCTTCACCATCACCTTGGCGATGTTGACGCTGACCTTGGGGCCGTTGAGGGTTGCGATCTGCACGATGCGGCCGTCGACCGCCGCGGCATCATAGTTGCGGTCGACATACTCGCCGGCCACCATGTCGAGGATCAGGTTGACGCCGGCCTTGTCGGTCTCTTCCTTGACCACGGCGACGAAGTCCTCGGTCTTGTAGTTGATGGCGCGGTCGGCCCCGAGCTTGAGGCAGGCATCGATCTTGTCCTGCGAGCCGACGGTGACGAACACTTTCGCGCCGAACGCTTTCGCGAGCTGGATCGCCATGGTGCCGATGCCGGACGAGCCGCCATGGATCAGCAGCGTCTCGCCGGCCTTCAGGCCGCCGCGCTCGAACACATTGTGCCAGACCGTCATCAGGGTTTCCGGCAGCGCGCCGGCTTCCCTGATCGACAGCGCCGGCGGCACGCTCATCGCCTGGGCGTCCTGCGCGATGCAGTACTGCGCATAGCCGCCGCCGGCGACCAGCGACATCACCTTGTCGCCGATCTTGTGCCGTTTGGCGTTGCTGCCGACCGCCACCACTTCGCCCGCGATCTCGAGCCCCGGCAGGTCGCTGGCGCCGGGCGGCGGCGGATAGGCGCCGGAGCGCTGCGCCACGTCGGGCCGGTTGACGCCCGCGGCCTGCACCTTGACCAGGATCTCGTCGGGACCGGGCTGCGGAACGGCACGTTGTTCCGGCACCAGCACCTCCGGTCCACCGGGCTTGGAGATGGCGACCACGGTCATTTGCGCGGGCAGCTTGTCCATGATGTGTCCTTGGATGAATGAATTCGGCGGATGGCATATCGCCTTTTTCCGCCGAAGTGAAACGACATTAAGGCCCGAACCGCGCCGCCAGATGGCTTGCTCTTTCGGGAGAGATTTTTTCGACCAGTGGACCGATCGGCGCGACCGCTGTGCCGGCGCCGCCGTCGAGCAAGTCCGCGATTTGGCCACCGGGCCAGCGTGGCGCGGCATCTTCGCTACCGAAGGCGTGCAGCACATTTTCCGACAGGCTGGGCACGATACTCCACGCCAGCACGGCGCAGGTGCGGACCAGATTGAGGGCTGTTCGCGTCACGATCGCCGCGCGAAGCCGATCGGACTTGATGGCTGTCCACGGCGCGGCATGCTGCAGGTAAGCGTTCGCCACATCCCAGATCGCACGCGTTGCGGCGGCCGCGGTACGAAACTCGAGCGCCTCGTGATGGCGTCGCAGCGTCGCGATACGCTGCTCCAGTTCCCGTGCGAGCAGGTGCTCGGCCTCGTCAGGAGCGCCGCCTTCCGGAATCCGGCCGTCGAAGGCCCGATGGGCGAAGCTGACAATGCGATTGACGAGGTTGCCGAAGATGTCGGCGAGATCCTTGTTCACGTCGGCGACGAACCTGGCAACGTTGAAATCGGAGTCGGCGCTTTCGGGCGCGTTGGCGATCAGCCACCAGCGCCAGAGATCGGCGGGCAATTCCTCCAGAGCCTGGTCGGTAAAGATGCCCCGATTGCGGCTGGTCGAGAACTTGCCGCCCTCGTAATTGAGCCAGTGGAATCCCTTGATCACGTCCGCGCTCTTCCAGGGCTCGTTCGAGCCGATCAGCGTCGCCGGGAAGCTCACGGTGTGGAATGGGATGTTGTCCTTGCCGAGGAACTGGACGTAGCGGACGTCATCGGCCTGCCACCACCATTTTCGCCAGTCGCGGCCCGGCGCGGCGGCGGCCCATTCCTGGGTGGCGGCGATGTAACCGATCGGCGCGTCGAACCAGACATAGAAGACCTTGTCGGCGAATCCCTGTCGCGGAACCGGGATACCCCAGGCCAGATCGCGCGTGATACAGCGATCGCGCAGATCGGCTGTCAGCCAGCCTTTCGCGGTCGACACCACGAAGGAGGGCCAGCCGGAACGGTTATTGATCCACGCGCTCAACGCTTCGACAAGCTGCGACTGGCGCAGGAACAGATGGCGGCTTTCGCGGACCTCCAGCGCCCGGTCGCCCGACAGCGCGGATCGCGGGTCGATCAGTTCGGGCGGATCGAGCAGCGCGCCACACTGGTCACATTGATCACCGCGCGCGGACGGGTCGCCGCAATGCGGGCAGGTGCCGAGCACGTAGCGGTCCGGCAAGAAACGGCCGTCCGTGGGTGACCAGACCTGCGGCAACTTACGTTCCTCGATCAATCCGGCATCGTCGAGCCTGCGATAGAAGTGCTGCGTCAGAGCGCTGTTCTGTGGCGAGCTGGTTCGCCCGAAATGGTCGAAGGAGAGGCCGAAGCGTCGGTAGATGTCGGCCTGGATTGCGTGCTGCGCATCGCAGAAAGTGCGGACATCCTGTCCGGCGCGAACGGCGCCGAGCTCAGCCGGCGTGCCGTGCTCGTCGGTGGCGCAGATGAAGAGCACGTCGTCGCCGATCTGTCGCCTGAAGCGGGCATGGACATCGGCGGGGAGGAGCGAGCCTATGAGATTGCCGAGATGCTTGACGCCGTTCACGTAGGGAAGGGCGCTGGTGATGAGAATTTTGGTCATGACTGCGGTCTTTCGCGTTTGGTGATGCCGACCGACGAAAAATCAAAAGCCCTCCCGCATGATCGGAAGGGCTTGGGGTCGGCTCATGCCTCACGCGCGTGGACGCGCGCTTATCCCGTCCGATCAGCCTCCTTGCGGTCGGGCCGGGGCATTCGCGTCAGGTGTTGCGCGCTCGCGAAAGTCACTGCAAATTCTCCTTGTGCAGGAGCGGTACCATTTCGGCTCGGAAAACGCCAGATCGGCGTCTTTCAGGACAGGACTGCCCGGGAGGACACATGGCCATCGAGGACGACGACAAGCCGCGCAAGAAGGTCAGCCATGAAATCGGACAGGATCTCTCGCTCTTGTCAGTGGAGGAACTGACGGAACGCGTGGCGCTGCTCAACACCGAGATCGCAAGGCTCGAGGAAGCCGCCACCAAGAAGCGCGCCTCGCGCGATGCGGCGGATAGTTTTTTCAAGAAGTAGAGCCCAGCGCTCACCTCTTGTGTCCCGGACGCGGTGCAGCGCGTAGCGCTGCTCCGCAGAGCCGGGACCCATGCTTCGCGCAAAACTATCTCGCGTCGTCATTCCGGGGCGGCGCGCAGCGCCGAGCCCGGAATCCATAACCACGGGCAGTTGAAACGGGCAGGCTGAGCCGGGCCACCGCATCCGCCTGTGGCTATGGATTCTCAGATGCGCAATTGCGCATCAAAGCTCGCGACTTCGTGGCGCCCCGGAATGACGAGTGCCGAGTTTGTTCCGCCGCCCCCTCGGCCAGTGACCGACATGGCTAACGAACTCTCAAAAAATTAGCTCGTTTACTTCCAATTAAGCTTTCGGGTTTATGACTGGAGCTGTCCTCGTTTGGACACCGAGTGGCTCCTGTCCACTCTGTTTGACGCCTCCCTGTTATCAACTTTCAAAGCCGCCGGTCTCCGGCGGCTCTTTTTTTGCCTTTTTGGGTCCCGTTCCGGTTGAATTCCGAGGAAAGACGCGCGGAAACCATATCCGCGCTTGCCGCTGGACTCCGCGTCCCGCCCGCGCAATGATTTGTTCATCATAACCCGGCGCCAAAGCCGGACAGTCAGACAGTTGCGTAAGGGGCGTTAACCATGGAACGTTTGCAAGCCGAAGGTGCTCTCGTTCAACTCAGCGAGCGGTTCACCAATTCTGCGGCGTTCGGCGTCCTGTTCCGTGAGGGCATGGACCTGGTGGAAGAGACCGCCGCCTATCTCGATGGCGCCGGCCGCACCGAGGCCAAGGCGCTCGATCGCGCCGTCAGCCTCACCTATGCGACCGAGAGCATGCGCCTGACCACCCGCCTGATGCAGCTTGCCTCGTGGCTGCTGCTGCACCGCGCGGTGAAGGAAGGCGAGATGACGCTGAGCCAGGCCAATCGCGAGAAGACCAAGGTCAAGCTCAGCGCCGCCGATCCCGGCCCGTCCGATACCGTCGAGAAGCTGCCCTCGCAGCTCCAGGATCTGATCCATCGCTCGATGAGCCTTCAGACCCGCGTGCGCCGCCTCGACACCACCATCCACACCCCGCCGGTCGAATACGTGGCGATCGGCAACCCGCTGGTGCCGCAGCTCAACGCGCTGAAGGCCGCGTTCGAGCGGTAAGCACCCAAGTGCCGTAGTCACAGGTCTCGTAGGGTGGGCAAAGGCGCAAAGCGCCGTGCCCACCACTTTGCTTTCCGGATCGTAGAAGGAATGGTGGGCACGCTTCTCTTTGCCCACCCTACAGGTCTCGCCACAAACAAAAACGCCCCCGGTCTGACCGGGGGCGTTTTTCGTGTCCAGCCTTGCGGGCGGGATCAATCCTTTTTGAGAAAGCCCGAAAACTTCTTCTGGAAGCGCGAGACGCGGCCGCCGCGATCCATCAGCTGGGCGTTGCCGCCGGTCCAGGCCGGGTGCGACTTCGGGTCGATGTCGAGATTCAGCGTGTCGCCTTCCTTGCCCCAGGTGGAGCGGGTCAGGTACTCGGTTCCGTCGGTCATCACGACCTTAATCGTATGATAATTCGGATGAATTTCGGCTTTCATGGCAATTCCTCGGCGCCCGGCGCCTGTCTTGAGTGGCTATCGAATGACGGATTTGGCGGGGTCTATACCCCACAGGCCCCTTTAAAACAAGCCATTGTGGGCAAAGGAGAACCGGGCCGTCCCCTAAGGGACATCCCGGATTTGCCACTCCCCCCGCAGCGGCCTATGTGGAGCTAATATGTCTCCTTGGGTCCGATCTCATGAGCGCTGTGGAACGGCTTGACGACCAGTACCGCGACGAGCGCGCCGGGCCTGAGGCCCCGTCGATCGAAGCCGAGTTGATCGAGACGCCGGCGAAGAGCCGCGCCAAGCTGCGGCCGTTGCTGGCACTCGCGCCCTATGTGGCGCGCTATCGCGGCCGCGCGGCGCTCGCCTTCGTCGCGCTCACGGTCGCGGCGCTGACCACGCTGCTGGTGCCCATCGCTGTGAGGCGGATGATCGATTTCGGCCTGACGCCGGAAGGCATCGCGCTGATCAACAGCTACTTCTCGGTGATGATCGCGGTGGTCGCCGTGCTCGCGCTTGCCAGCGCCTCGCGATACTACCTCGTGATGACGATCGGCGAGCGCATCGTCGCCGACCTGCGGCGCGACGTCTTCGCGCATCTGCTCTCGCTCTCGCCGGCCTTCTTCGATTCCGCGCGCAGCGGTGAGCTGGTGTCTCGGCTCACGGCCGACACCACCCAGATCAAGTCCGCGGTCGGTGCCTCCGTCTCGATCGCGCTGCGCAATCTCATGATGTTCTTCGGTGCGGCGGCGATGATGGTGATCACCAGCCCGCGCCTCTCCGGCTTCGTGCTGCTCGCCATTCCCCTGATCGTGCTGCCGCTGGTCGCGTTCGGGCGCTGGGTGCGGCGTCTGTCGCGCAATGCGCAGGACACGCTCGCCGAAGCCTCCGCCTATGCGGGCGAGCTGGTCAGCGCCATCCGCACTGTGCAGGCCTATACCAGCGAAGGGCTAGCCGAGAAGCGTTTTGGCGGCGAGGTCGAGCAGGCCTATGAAGCCGCGCGCACCTCCACGCAGGCCCGCGCCGTGCTCACCGCCATCATCATCTTCATCGTGTTCGCAAGCGTGGTCGCGATCCTCTGGATCGGCTCGCATGACGTCCTGATCGGTACGATCTCGCCGGGTCGGCTCGGCCAGTTCGTGCTCTATGCGGCCTTCGCCGCGGCTGGCCTCGGCCAGCTCAGCGAGGTCTGGGGCGAGGTCTCGGCCGCCTCCGGCGCCGCCGAGCGCCTGTTCGAGATCCTGCATGTGCAGCCCGAGATCACCGCGCCGGCGTCCCCGCGCGCGTTGCCGGTGCCGGCGCGCGGCGAGGTCGGCTTCGACCAGGTCAGCTTCGCTTATCCGGCGCGGCCTCACGTCAATGTGCTCGATGCCGTGTCGTTCACCGTGCGCCCCGGCGAGAAGGTCGCGATCGTCGGCCCCTCAGGCGCCGGCAAGAGCACCATCTTTCATCTCCTGCTGCGCTTCTACGACCCGCGGGGCGGCGCGATCTCCCTCGACGGCGTGCCGGTCAAATCCGCGGACCCGCGCGATTTCCGCTTGCGCATCGCGCTGGTGCCGCAGGAATCCAACGTGTTTGCCGCGAGCGCCCGCGAGAACATCCGCTTCGGCCGGCCCGATGCGACCGATGCCGAGGTCGAGCGTGCCGCCGAGCTCGCGCATGCCGCCGAGTTCATTCGCCGCCTGCCCGAAGGTTTCGAGACCCCGCTCGGCGAGCGCGGCGTCACGCTCTCCGGCGGCCAGCGCCAGCGCATCGCCATCGCGCGCGCGATCCTGCGCGATGCGCCGCTCTTGCTGCTCGATGAAGCCACCTCCGCGCTCGATGCCGAAAGCGAGACGCTGGTCCAGACCGCGCTGGAAGAGCTGATGCGCCACCGCACCACGCTGGTGATCGCACATCGTCTCGCCACCGTGCTGTCCTGCGACCGCATCCTGGTGATGGACCAGGGCAAGATCGTCGAGCAGGGCACGCATGCCGAGCTCGTTGCTGCGAACGGGCTCTACGCGAGGCTGGCGAGGCTGCAGTTCGAGGGCGCGTGAGGCGTCCCGCCTGTTGCCTCATTCACGGTGTCATCGCCCGCGAAAGCGGGCGATCCAGTATTCCAGAGACAGCAGTGAGATTCGGAGAAGTCGCGGCGTACTGGATGCCCCGGTCCCGGCTCCGCCAAGGCTACGCCGAGGCCCACACGAGCGCTCGGCACGCCGAAGCTTCAGCGAAGGCGGCAAGCCGGGGCATGACAGCTGAGGGGGGTCGGCAGCAAACCTCGTCACGCCCGCCAAGTCATCTTCAGCACTGGCCGTCCCGAGGTCGGGTTCAAATCCTCGCCGGCATGCGCGAAGCCGTTGCGCTCGTAGAATCGGATGGCGCGGGCATTGTCCTTGTTGACGAGCAGCGTGACGCCTGACGGTGACAGGCGCTTGGCCTCATCCACCAGCAGCCTGGCCGCATCCGAGCCCCAGTGCGCGGGATCGACCACGAGCTGGTCGAGATAGCCTTCGCCGTCGATGGTGACGAAGCCGGTCAGCACGCCGTCCGCTTCGGCGACGACGATCGAGGCTTTCGGCACCAGATCCTTGCGCCAGCGCTCGCCCCACCAGTCCAGCCGCGCGGCGAAATCGATCTGCGGATAGGCCTGCTGCCAGGTGCGATGCCAGAGGTCGATCGCGGCGGCTTCGTCCTCGGGGTGGTAGGGGCGGAGGTGGAGGGCGCTCACTACCGCTCCGTCAGCTTCAGCTCGATGCGGCGGTTGCGCTTGTAGGCTTCTTCCGTGTTGGCGGCGTCGAGCGGCTGGAATTCGCCGAAGCCGGCGGCGACGAGGCGCTGGGCGGGCACACCAAGCGAGATCAGATACTGCACCACCGAGATCGAGCGCGCCGCGGACAGGTCCCAGTTCGATTTGAAGTTCGCACCGCTGACCGGGCGCACGTCGGTGTGGCCGTCGACGCGCAGCACCCAGGGGATTTCGTTCGGGATCTTCTTGTCGAGATCGATCAGCGCGGTCGCCAATGTGTCGAGCTCGGCGCGGCCCTCGGGCAGCAAGGTCGCCTGGCCGGTGTCGAAGAACACTTCGGACTGGAACACGAAGCGGTCGCCGACGATGCGGATGTCAGGGCGGTTGCCGAGGATGGTGCGCAGGCGGCCGAAGAACTCCGAGCGATAACGCGACAATTCCTGCACGCGCTGCGCCAAGGCAACATTCAGGCGAGACCCGAGATCGGCGATGCGGTTCTGCGATTCCTTGTCGCGCTTCTCGCTGGCGTCGAGCGCCTCTTCCAGCGCCGCCAGTTGCCGCCGCAGCGCGCTGATCTGCTGGTTCAGCACCTCGATCTGCGCCAGCGCCCGCGCCGACACCGCCTTCTCCGAGTCCAGCGCCTTGCCGAGCTCGGTGGACTTGCCTTGGGCGTCGTTGCCGGCGGCGGCGAGGCCGTCATAGAGCCCCTTGATGCGATCGCGCTCGGTCTCGGCCAAGGCGAGGCCCGCTTTCAATTGCGAGACCTGGTCGTCCAGCGTGAGCTTGCCGAGCTTCTCCAGCGACAAGAGCTCGTTGAGCTGGGCGATCTTGGCGTTGAGTTGCTCCAGCGCCTTGTCCTTGCCGGTGACCTCCTGCGACAGGAAGAACTGCACGACCAGGAACACCGACAGCAGGAACACGATCGACAGCACCAGCGTCGACAGCGCGTCGACGAATCCGGGCCAGTAGTTGAAGCCGGCTTCGCTGCGGCGGCCGCGGGCTAGAGCCATGTCGTCGATCTCCACTCTCGTGTCCCGGACGCGCTGCAGCGTGAAACGCTGCTGCGCAGAGCCGGGACCCATTTGTCTCGGTGAAGGCTCTGGGCTCCGGCTCAGCGATGCACCACTTCGTGCTGCATCGCGTCCGGGGCACGAAACCTTCGTCGTGTCCTCAACCCTTCTCAGGCTGGCGCGCGATGCGCTCCAGCAGGCGGCGGATCTCGCGGTTCTGCTCGCCCTGGCCGTCGGCCCATTCGCGGATCATCTGCTGCTCGGTCCGCATGTGCGAGACCAGCGCCTGGATGGCTTCGGCAAGGCTCGCCATTGCCGCCGTGGTGCCGCGGCTGGCGCTGCCTTCCTCGAGCACGGAGCGTAAGCGCTCGACGGCGGCCTGGAGCTCGCCGCTGGCAACGCCGCCGCCGCCACCGGCTGCGACCGCAACCTCGCCGTGGCCATATTCGCGCACGGTGGTGGCGAGCCAGTCTTCGAGGTCGGTGTAGAAGCGGTTCTGGGCCTGGCTCGATTGCAGATCGAGGAAGCCGAGGATCAGCGAGCCGGCGAGGCCGAACAGCGAGCTCGAGAACGAGATGCCCATGCCGCCGAGCGGGGCGGCGAGGCCCTCCTTCAGCGTGTCGAACAGGGCGCCGGAATCGCCCCCGACCTTGAGCCCGTCGATCACCTTGCCGACCGAGCCGACCGTCTCGATCAGGCCCCAGAAGGTGCCGAGCAGACCGAGGAAGACCAGCAGGCCGGTCATGTAGCGGGAGATGTCCCGGGCCTCGTCCAGGCGGGTCGCGATCGAATCGAGCAGGTGCCGCATGGTGGTCTGGGTGATCGTCATCCGCCCGGTGCGCTCGCCGCCGAGGATCATGGCCATCGGCGCCAGCAGTTTCGGGTGCCGGGACGGCGCCAGGCCGGGATCGGCGATGCGGAAATTGTTGACCCAGGAGACTTCGGGGTAGAGCCGGATCACCTGCCGGAAAGCCAGGATGATGCCGATGAACAGCACGCCGCCGATCAGGGCATTGAGGCCGGGATTGGCGAAGAAGGCCAGGATGATCTGCTTGTAGAGCACCACGCCGACCAGGGTGCACAGCACCAGAAAGACCAGCATCCGCACCAGGAAAACGCTGGGTGAGGATAGCTTGGTATATTCGATATCAATGGGGGAGCGGTGCGAGGCGCCTGGCGGCATGGCCGGTATCATCCGTTACGAACTTGCTTGCGGGGCGCACTATGGCACAGCGGTAGCCCAAAAAAAGCGCCGGATGTGCCGATTTCGTGGAGAGCTCCCGGAACCCAAAGCTGAAACCGCGCTTTGATAGAGGCGTAATTTGCAAAACTTCGGCATTCCGCAGGCTTAGGTCGGATTTTTGCATGGTGACGAATCCTGGGGAGTGGCAGTCATCGCGCTCTTGCTCGCGGTCCGGATGGCGCTCGCCTGGGTGGCGCGGCAGCATCTGCGGGGCGGTCGATGCTGTCTTGATCTCAGAGCCCGCCGGGCGGGTGGCAACGCCCGAACCTGTCCGTTCCTTTCGCAGCCGCCACAACGAGACCTGATCAACGGAGTGATCGCATGAGCGTCGTTTCCGCGATCTTCGGGACTGCCGAACGCGTGCCGCTGCCGGACGTCGTGATCCGCGCCGCGATCCAGCGCCTGTGCTCGCGCACGGCGACGCGCATGGCCGCGCTGGGTGCGGCCGACGATGCCGCCTTCGCCGGGCGGATGATCCTGCGGCCGATCGCCGGGGACGCGGGTGCCGTCAATGCCGGGCATGACGAGGTGCCCGCGGCGTTCTTTGCGGAGGTGCTCGGGCCCAACCGCAACTACTCGTCCTGCTTCTACAAGTCCGATGCGAGCACGCTGCAGGAGGCGGAGGAGGAGGCGCTGCGCCAGACCGTCGAGCACGCCGGTCTCGCCGACGGCCAGACCATCCTCGAGCTCGGCTGCGGCTGGGGCTCGCTGTCGCTGTGGATGGCGCGGCGGTTCCCGCACGCGAAGGTGACGGCGGTGTCGAACTCGCAGGCCCAGCGCGCCCATGTCGAGGAGCAGGCGCGGCTGCGCGGGCTGTTGAACCTGCGCGTGGTCGCGGCGGACATGAACGTGTTCGCGCCCGATGGGCAGTTCGACCGCATCGTCTCGGTCGAGATGTTCGAGCAGATGATGAACTGGCGCAAGCTGATGACGCGCGTGCGGTCCTGGCTCGCGCCTGACGGGCGCTTCTTCATGCACATCGTCACCCATCGTTCCGGCTCTCATCTGTTCGACCGTGCCAATCGCGAGGACTGGATCGCGCAGCATGTCTTCATGGATGGATTGATGCCGAGCCATCACCTCGTCAGGCAATTCGGCGACGTCTTCAGGATCGAGAAGGAATGGTGCTGGAGCGGAACGCACTATCGGCGCACCGCGAACGACTGGCTCGCTAATTTCGATGCGCATCGCGACACGATCGAAGCGTCCCTGCGCAGCGTCCATGGCGAGGAGACCGCTTTGTGGATGCGACGCTGGCGCTGGTTCTTCCTCGCGACATCAGGGCTGTTCGGCTACGCCGATGGCAGCGAATGGGGTGTCAGCCACTACCGGATGAAGGCGGGTTAGGGCGCGTACACGTCAATTTCGCGCCGAAGATCAGGGAAGGGTATGAGGTTCGCGGCGCCCCTGATAGGCGCGATAGCGGACCTCGCCAGAGGTCCGGGTTGGGTCCAAAAGGCGGGTGAATGTGATGAGGCTGCGCGGCGCCAACACATCTGAATGCCTCAGGAAAGCCATTGTGACCCACTGACCCCTGGTCAATGACATAACGTCTTTTCCCTTTCCGGCCCGGGTTTGATCTAGCGCAAAGCGCTGAAATGTTTTCACGCTAATGTAATTTTTTCTCAATGACTTCATTGGAGGCTGCAATGATCATTGAGCGCTTGTCCCGAGAACATCGCAATATCGAGACACTGCTCGCCGTCCTCGAGCGCGAGCTGGAAATTTTCGATCGCGGGGACCGCCCTGACTACGAAGTTATTCGCGCGGTTATCAGCTATTTCGAACTCTATCCCGAGATGTACCATCATCCTCTTGAGGAGCTGGTCTTCGCCAAGCTAAAACGTCGCGATCCCGCTGCGGCTGCAAAGATCGGTAACCTCACACTTGAGCACCAGAAGGGGACCGAGCGTTTGCGCCGCGTCGCTCAAGCGGTCGATTACGTCCTCGCGGATCGTGAAATCCTGCGGCAAAATGTGGAAGGTCGTTCGCGATTTCATAGAGAGCGAGCGGCGTCACATCATGATGGAAGATCGTGATTTCTTTCCTGCCGCCCTCAAGGCTTTAGAGCCTCAGGATTGGACCGAGATCGCTTCTGCTTCAATCAATCATGAGGACCCGCTGTTTAGCGAGGCTGCCGAAGAAACCTTTGACACGCTACGAGCACGGATCTTGCAGTTAGAGCAGGAGGCTGAAGCCGGCCGACATTAGTCGAGCGAGCGTTGCTCTCGCGGGTGACGTCGGCTTCGGATCACGCGCATAACGCTTTGATCGTCTTTATGGGTACACACCCTCGTAACGATCCGTTGCGATCTTCTGTCGCAGCTCGCGGTGATGGAACCCGACTCACAATCCGGTGAGTCCCGAAAAGCGCCCTGAACTCAGCACGATAGCTCATGTGGCATTGAGCCGCCCGCGCAATGCGTTGCGTCGCAGCAAGTACCTTCTATCTTGACGGCATCAGCCGCATGGAATCGCCCAGAACGGGCTCGCGCGGAGCATGATTTCAGTTTCAACAACATCGGGGCACTTAACTTCATGTCAGGACTTCGCGCGCGATCGGCATGCGTTGCAATCATGCTCGCGGCCCTTACGCCGCTGCTCGCGGGCTGCGACGAATCCGTCTCTGCGGTGTCCGCTGCCCAGCCCGCCGATCCTGACGTCAGCATCGTCATCGTCAAGCCTCAGCCGCGCGCCGTGGTGCGCGAGCTGCCGGGCCGCATCGCGCCGACGCGCGTCTCCGACGTGCGGCCGCGCATCTCCGGCATCGTCGTCGAGCGCCTGTTCCGTCAGGGCAGCGAGGTGAAGGCGGGCGATGCGCTCTATCGCATCGATCCGCGTCCGTTCGAGGTCGAGGTGATGGCCACCGAGGCGGCCGTCGCCAAGGCCGAGGCCGGGTTGATGCAGGCCAGGCAGCAGGCGCACCGCATCGCCACCCTCACCAAGGATCGCGCTGCCCCGGAAGCCGAGAACGAGAAGGCGATCGCGGCCGAGCGTCAGGCCCATGCCGAGGTCGAAGGCCGCAAGGCCGAACTCGCGCGCGCCAAACTTAATCTCGACTATGCCACCGTGCGCGCGCCGATCGACGGCGTCGTCGGTGCGGCGCTGGTCAGCGAGGGTGCGCTCGCGGTGCAGAACGAGACCAACCTCGCCAGCATCCAGCAGCTCGATCCGATCTATGCCGACTTCACCCAGTCGGTGACCGAGCTCAACCAGCTCCGCCGCGCCTTCGAGAGCGGCGACCTCGAGCGCATCGCGGCCGATGCCGCCAAGGTGCGCCTCGTGCTCGACGACAACACCCTTTATTCGCTCGACGGCAAGCTGCTGTTCTCCGATGCCAAGGTCGATGCCCATACCGGCCAGGTGACCTTGCGCGGCGAATTCCGCAATCCCAAGCGCGAGCTGCTGCCGGGCATGTATGTCCGCGTCCGCATCGACCAGGGACTCGACAGCGACGCGATCGCGGTGCCGCAGCAGGCGATCCAGCGCAATGGCGGCGGCGGCAGCGAGGTGTTCGTCGTCAAGGACGACAACCACATCGCCGTGCAACCGGTCCGCACCGGGTCGGTGCAGGACGGACTCTGGTTCGTGACCGAGGGCCTGAAGGCCGGCGACAAGGTCGTGGTCGAAGGCTTCCAGAAGTTCGCGGCCGGCGACAAGGTGAAGCCGCAATCCTGGTCGGAAGCGGACGCCACCGCGGACAATCGGCACGCCCAGAAGCTGACGCGGTAACGCGCCATGGCGAGTTTCTTCATCGACAGGCCGATCTTCGCCTGGGTGGTCGCGCTGTTCATCTGCTTGATCGGCGCGATCGCGGTTCCGCTGCTGCCGATCGCGCAATATCCGATCATCGCGCCGCCCTCGATCTCGATCTCGACCAGCTATCCCGGCGCCTCGCCCGAAAACCTCTACAACAGCGTCACCCGGCTGATCGAGGAGGAGCTCAACGGCGCCTCCGGCATCCTCAATTTCGAATCGACCAGCGACTCGCTCGGCCAGGTCGAGATCATCGCCAATTTCCAGCCGGGCACCGATACCAGCGCCGCCTCCGTCGAGGTGCAGAACCGCATCAAGCGCGTCGAAGCGCGGCTGCCGCGCGCGGTGATCCAGCAGGGCATCCTGATCGAGGAAGCCTCGAGCGCCGTGCTCCAGATCATTACGTTGAACTCGACCGACGGCAGCCTCGACGAAGTCGGCCTCGGCGACTTCATGATCCGCAACGTGCTCGGCGAGATCCGCCGCATCCCCGGCGTCGGCCGCGCCACGCTCTATTCGACCGAGCGCAGCTTGCGCGTCTGGGTCGATCCGGCAAAGCTGGTCGGCTACGGGCTGACCGCGGACGACGTCAACAAGGCGATCGCCGCGCAGAACGCACAGGTCGCTTCGGGCAGCATCGGCGCCGAGCCGTCGACCTCGAGCCAGCGCACCTCCTCGCTGGTGCTGGTCAAGGGCCAGCTCTCGTCCCCCGACGAATTCGGTTCCATCATCCTGCGCGCCAATGCCGACGGTTCGACCGTGCGGTTGCGCGACGTCGCACGCATCGAGGTCGGCGGCCTCAGCTACCAGTTCAACACGCGCCTGAACGGCAAGCCGACCGCGGGCCTCTCCGTGCTGATGTCGCCGACCGGCAACGCGCTGGCGACCGCGAGCGCGGTCGAGGAGAAGATGAAGGAGCTGTCGCGCTTCTTCCCGGCCAACATCTCCTACGAGATCCCCTACAACATCACGCCCGTGGTCGAGGCCTCGATCAAGAAGGTGCTGACGACGCTGGTCGAGGCCGTGGTGCTGGTGTTCGTGGTGATGTTCCTGTTCCTGCAGAACATCCGCTACACCATCATTCCGACCATCGTGGTGCCCGTGGCGCTGCTGGGCGCGTGTACCACGCTGCTGCTCGCCGGCTATTCCATCAACATGCTCTCGATGTTCGGCATGGTGCTCGCGGTCGGCATCCTCGTCGACGACGCCATCGTCGTGGTCGAGAACGTCGAGCGCATCATGTCCGAGGAAGGCCTGCCGCCGAAGGAAGCGACGCGGAAGGCGATGGCGCAGATATCGGGCGCCATCATCGGCATCACGCTGGTGCTGATGGCGGTGTTCGTGCCGATGGCGTTCTTCCCCGGCTCGGTCGGCATCATCTACCGCCAGTTCTCGGTGACCATGGTCGCTGCGATCGGCTTCTCCGCCTTCCTCGCGCTGTCGCTGACGCCGGCGCTGTGCGCGACGATTCTGAAGCCCGTCGCGGCCGGCCACGGCCATGCGAAGCGGGGCGTGTTCGGCTGGTTCAACCGCATGCTCGAAGGCGGCAAGGAGGGCTATTCCCGCACAGTCGGCTTCTCGCTGAAGCGGACCGGCCGCCTGATGCTGGTCTATGTCGCGCTGCTGGTTGGTCTCTCCTGGGCCTTCGTCAGCCTGCCCGGCGGCTTCCTGCCGATCGACGACCAGGGCTTCGTCACCACCGACGTGCAGACGCCGTCGGATTCGTCGTATCCCCGCACCGAGGCCGTCATCGAGAAGGTCGAGAAATATCTCGCCGAGCGGCCGGGTGTGAAGGATGTCACCTTCCTCACCGGCTTCAGCTTCTC
Source organism: Bradyrhizobium sp. 482_C4_N1_8 (assembly GCF_052075965.1). NCBI lineage: Bacteria > Pseudomonadati > Pseudomonadota > Alphaproteobacteria > Hyphomicrobiales > Nitrobacteraceae > Bradyrhizobium > Bradyrhizobium sp. 482_C4_N1_8. Next base: position 1,290,889 of record NZ_CP197231.1, read on the forward strand.
CGGGCAGGGCATGAACACCGCGCAAGCCTTCATCACGCTGAAGGACTGGTCGGAGCGCGGGCCGAAGGACTCCGCCGCCGCGATCGTCAACGACATCAACCGCGATCTGTCGTCGTCGATCCGCGATGCAAAGATCTCTGCGCTCCAGCCGCCGCCGATCGACAATCTCGGCAACTCCTCGGGCTTCTCGTTCCGCCTCCAGGACCGCGGCCAGAAAGGCTATCCGGCATTGATGCGCGCCGCCGACCAGCTGATCGCGGAGGCCAATGCGAGCCCGGTGCTTCAGAAGGTCTATATCGAGGGCCTGCCCGAGGCCGGCGTGGTCAATCTCGTGATCGACCGCGAGAAGGCCGGCGCCTTCGGCGTCACCTTCGAGGACATCAACAACACGATCTCGACCAATCTCGGCTCGAACTACATCAACGACTTCCCGAACCGCGGCCGCATGCAGCGCGTCGTGGTGCAGGCCGATGCCCGCGACCGCATGCGGACCGAGGACATCCTCAACTACAACGTCAAGAACAGTCGTGGCCAGCTTGTGCCGTTCTCCTCTTTCGCCACGGTCGAATGGGCGCGCGGCCCGACGCAGATCGCGGGCTTCAATTATTATCCCGCAGTGCGCATCTCCGGCGAGGCGAAACCCGGCTTCACCTCGGGCGACGCGATCGCCGAGATGGAGCGGCTTGCCAGCAAATTGCCGCGCGGCTTCGGCTATGAATGGACCGGACAGTCGCTCCAGGAAAAGCTGTCGGGGTCGCAGGCGCCGTTCCTGCTGGCGCTGTCGGTGTTCGTGGTGTTCCTGTGTCTTGCCGCGCTCTACGAGAGCTGGACCATTCCGCTCGCGGTGCTGCTCACGGTGCCGCTCGGCATCGTCGGCGCGGTGGCCGCGGCGATGCTGCGCGGCCTGCCCAACGACGTCTATTTCACCGTCGGCCTGATCACCATCATCGGCCTCGCGGCAAAGGACGCGATCCTGATCATCGAGTTCGCTAAGGATCTGCGGAAAGAAGGCAAGCCGCTGGTGGAAGCCACCATCGAGGCCTGCCGTCTGCGCTTCCGCCCGATTCTGATGACCGGCCTTGCCTTCATCTGCGGCGTGCTGCCGATGGCGATCGCGCATGGCGCCGGCGGCGCCAGCCAGCAAGCGCTCGGCAGCATCGTGATGGGTGGCATGATCGCGGTGGTGATCCTGGCGCTGCTGATGGTGCCGGTGTTCTTCGTCTCGGTACAGCGCGTGCTGGCCGGGGACAGGGAGCCGAAGGCCGCGAAGGCCGGCGAGACGTATGGGCCGCCCGCGCCGGCGAAGCCATAAGGCGAGCTGTCATGCCCCGCGCAGGCGGGGCATCCAGTACGCCGCGGCCCTTCCGTATCCAACAAACGTCTCTGGAATACGGGATCACCCGCTCCAGTACGCAAGTGCGCACAAGGCGGGTGATGACGGCGGAGTGTGAAGCGTAGGGTTCGCCCTAAGCCTACTTCCGCAAAATCTTCACCAGCTCCCCGTGCACGAACTCGTTGCCGCACACGACGTGGCCGGTCACCAGCGCGTCGCCCGGCGTTGAGATGTCGCTCACCGTGCCGCCGGCCTCACGCACCATGATCATGCCGGCGGCGATGTCCCAGGATTGCAGATTGCGCTCCCAGTAGCCGTCGAGGCGGCCGGCGGCGACGAAGGCCAGGTCGAGGGAGGCGGCGCCGAAACGGCGGAGGCCTGCGACGCGGTCCTGGATCGCGGTCATCTCGCGGCGGAATTCCTCGTGGTCGCCGCGGCCGATATGGGGCAGGCCGCAGGCCACCACGCATTCGTTGAGCTGGCGGCGGCCGGCGACGCGCAGGCGCTGGTCGTTGAGGAAGGCGCCCTTGCCGCGCTCGGCGATGTAGAGCTCGTCATTGGCGGGGTTGTAGATCACGCCCGCAATGATCGTGCCCTCGCGCACGAGGCCGATCGAGATCGCGAATTGCGGGATTCCGTGCAGGAAGTTGGTGGTGCCGTCGAGCGGGTCGACGATCCAGGTGTGGCTCTTGTCGCTGCCTTCGCGGGTGCCGCCTTCCTCGCCGATGAAGCCGTAGCCGGGGCGGGCCTTGGCGAGGTCCTGGTAGAGGATCTCCTCGGCGCGCTTGTCGGCGAGCGAGACGAAATTGGCCGGCCCCTTCAGCGAGACCTGGAGATGCTCGATCTCGCCGAGATCGCGCTTGAGGCTGCGGCCGGCGCGGCGCGCGGCCTTGACCATGACGTTGATAGTGGCGGAATACAGCATGTGCTCTGGTCTTGATCGGGGGAAATGGCGCGAAATCGCGCCTGTTTGAAGGATGGGGTGCCCTGCGAGGGCCTTTGCGTCAAGTCATTTGGTCCCGAGCCATTTTCTGGCGGCGGCCTCGGCCTTGCCCCGGTCCTCGGCCGGCAGGTCGGACAATTGCTTGTCGAGCTCCGGATCGCCCTTGCCGGAGGTTTTCGCCACCAGGTGCCATTTAAAGCCCTCGACCTTGTCCACGGACGTGCCCATGCCGTTGATCAGCACCCAGGCCAGGCGGTTCTGCGCGATCGCGCTGCCCTGGCGGGAGGCCTTGCGGAGCAACGCGACGGCGGCCGGCTGGTTCTTCACCGTGCCGGTGCCGTTGAACATGGCGATGGCATATTCGACCTCGGCATCGACATTGTCCGCCAGTGAAGCCGCCTGGAGCAGCCGCACCGCGCGTTCCGGGTCCTTCGGCACGCCGGTGCCTTCCTTGTAGAAGGTCGCCAGCGCGTATTGCGCCTCTGGCAGGCCGGCATCGGCGGCCTGACGCAGCAGCTCGGCGGACCGCTTGACGTCCTGCGGCAGGGTCTGGCCGTCGAGGTAAAGCAGCGCGAGGTTATAGGCCGCCTTGGGCTCGCCGAGCTTGGCGGCGGACGCCATCAGCTTCACCGCCTCGCTTTTGTCGACCGAGCCGCCGCGGCCGGAAATTCGCAGCATGGCGAGCGCGAACATCGCCTCGCGGTCGCCGGCATCGGAGGCGCGCTTGTACCATTCCAGCGCCTTGGCGTAGTCGCGGCGGATGCCCATGGCGTTGGAATAGAGCTCGCCGAGCATGGTCATCGCCTTGGGATCGCCTGCTTGTGCGCGGGCGGTGGCGAGATCGAACGCCGTCTTGTACTGGCCGCGCTGATAGGCGCCGAACACCAGATCGACATTGGGATTGTCGGTTGCCGGTGCGGGGATCACGGTTGCGGGCAGCGCCGGCTTGGGCGAGGCGGCCGGCTTGGGCGAGGCCGAAGGTTTTGGCGCCGGCGCGGCCTCCTTCTTCTTGGCGGCCGGAGGCGGCTTGGGCTTCTGTTTCTCAGGCACAGCGCCAGGCGTGGCCACCGGCGGCGTGATCTGGAGCTGCGCGGCCGCGGGCGCCGTCAGCAGCAGCGTGGCCAGGATGGTGATGCGCGGGAGCTTCATGTCGGGCGCTAGCCGTGCTCCTGACCCGCAAGCGCAGCCGCATGGGCCTTCTTGATCTCAGCGTCGACCTCGATCAGCGCGGCCTTGGGACCGCGCGGATCGGACCAGACGAAATCGCCGACCAGCACGAAATCGGCGCCGCTGGCGGCGAAGTCGTGCGCCTCTTCGAGCGAGGTGGCAAAGCCGACGCAGGGCGGCTCGAACAGCTCGGCCCACCAGTCCAGCCGCTCGGCGATCGCCTGGGACGACGGGCGTTGGCCCTTTGCATCAGGTTCGCCGAACAGCACGTAGTCCGCGCCTATCTCGCCCGCATCCATGGAATGGTGCCGCGTCGTCAGCCCGCCGACGCCGGCGATGCGATCGGGCTTGAGCGATGGCAGCGCCTCTTTCAGCGCGGCGATGCCGGGCAGGTGCGCGCCGTCGGCGCCGCCACGTGCGACCAGTTCGGCATGACCTTCAACGAGCAGCGCGGCGCCCGCCTTCTGGACCGGTGGGGCCAGCGCCTTGATGCGCGTGATCATGGTGCGCTGGTCGGTCTCCTTCAGCCGCAGCAGCACGGCCGCGACGTCGGCGGCAGCGAGCAGGCCCGGCAGCTCGGCGACGAGCGCAGCGGGATCATCGACGGCAGGCGTCGCGAGATAGAGACGCGGCGCCGGGCGCGGCGGAGGCGATTTGTTCGACAAGATCTAGGCTGCTTTCTTTTCCAGGCTGCTTTGCCATTCGCCCTTGGACGCCAGACCATTCATCCGGGCGCGATGGCTGAATGCACTTTGGCCGGCTGCGACATTCTCGGCCTTGCCGGACCAGGCCTTCTGCGGCGCGGCCTGCAGCGCGCGGCCGTAGGAGAAGGTCAGGCCCCAGGGCAGCGGCCCGAGCTTATGCATGGCGTTGAGATGCGCAGTCGCCTCTTCGTCCGACTGGCCGCCGGAGAGGAAGGCGATTCCGGGCACGGCCGCGGGCACGCAGGCCTTCAGCAGCCGAATTGTCTTCTCCGCGACTTCCTCGACGGGAGCCTGCTTCGCGCACTTCTTGCCCGAGATCGCCATGTTCGGCTTCAGCACCATGCCTTCGAGCGCAACGCGCTGCACGCGCAATTCCTGGAAGGTCTTGTTGAGCACGCGGGTCGTCACTTCATAGCAGCGGTCGATGTCGTGATCGCCGTCCATCAGCACCTCAGGCTCGACGATCGGCACGATCTGCGCGGCCTGGCACAGCGCTGCGTAGCGGGCCAGCGCATGGGCGTTGGCGCCGATCGCGGTCATCGACGGAATGCCGCTGCCGATATCGATCACCGCGCGCCATTTGGCGAAGCGCGCGCCGCGCTCGTAATATTTCTTCAGGCGTTCGGCGAGCTTGTCGAGCCCGACGGTGACGAGCTCGCCCGGGCACATCGGCAGGGCTTGCGTGCCCTCGTCGACCTTGATGCCGGGGATGGCGCCGCTCTGTTCGATCAGCTTGACCAGTGGCGTGCCGTCCTTCGCGTCTTGCCAGATCGTCTCGTCATAGAGGATCACGCCGGAGATGTACTGGCTCATGGCCTCCCTGGAGCGGAACAGCATCTCGCGATAGTCGCGGCGATTGCCTTCCGTCGATTCCACCCCGATCGCGTCAAATCGCTTCTTGATGGTGCCGGAGGATTCGTCGGCGGCAAGGATGCCCTTGCCGGGCGCGACCATGGCGGTCGCGATCCTGTTGAGCTCAGTCAGATTCATCGAGAGGTCCTCCCAAAACGATGCTGCCCTTGCCTGTGAAAATAGACCGTTCTCGGGCAATTGCCGAGTTAACGTTCGTCGCAGGGTAAAGGGGCGGGAGGTCAGTTGGGCGAAAAAGAGCGGGCTGGGCGCCCCTTCACCTCGCCCCGCCTGCGGGGAGAGGTCGGATTTTGCGCGTAGCGTAAAATCCGGGTGAGGGGGTACAGGTCTATCGATAGGGCACAATTCGCGGAGCGAGCCCCTCACCCCGACCCTCTCCCCGCGAAGAGCGGGGAGAGGGAGGGATAGATCACGCCACCTTCGGATCGAGTTCGCCCTTGGCGTAGCGCTTGGCCATCTCGGCGGGGGTCAGGACCTTCTTGAACTTGGAGGCCTGGCCTGCGGTATTGAACTCCTGGAGCCGCTGCTTGCACAGCTTGGTCATCGCTTCCATCGCCGGCTTCAGGTACTTGCGCGGGTCGAACTCTTCCGGGTGCTCCTTGAACACCTTGCGGATCTGGCCGGTCATGGCCATGCGGTTGTCGGTGTCGATGTTGATCTTGCGCACGCCGTTCTTGATGCCGCGCTGGATCTCGGCGACCGGAACGCCCCAGGTCGGCTTCATCTTGCCGCCGAACTCGTTGATGATGTCCTGGAGGTCCTGCGGCACCGACGAGGAGCCGTGCATCACGAGATGCGTGTTCGGCAGCTTGCGGTGGATCTCCTCGATCACCTTCATGGCGAGGATGTCGCCGTCGGGCTTGCGGGTGAATTTGTAGGCGCCATGCGAGGTGCCCATCGCGATCGCGAGCGCGTCCACCTTGGTCTCCTGAACGAACTTCACGGCCTCGTCCGGATTGGTCAGGAGCTGGTCGTGGCTCAGCTTGCCTTCGGCGCCGTGGCCGTCTTCCTTGTCGCCCATGCCTGTTTCGAGCGAGCCGAGCACGCCGAGCTCACCCTCGACCGAGATGCCGCCGAGATGGGCCATGTCGGTCACGGTCTTGGTGACGCCGACATTGTAGGTCCAGTCGGCCGGGCTCTTGCCGTCGGCCTTGAGCGAGCCGTCCATCATGACCGAGGTGAAGCCGGCCTGGATCGCGGTCATGCAGGTCGCGGCCTCGTTGCCGTGGTCGAGATGCACGCAGACCGGAATGTGCGGATAGATCTCGGTCACCGCGTCCATCATGTGCTTGAGCATGATGTCGTTGGCGTAGGAGCGCGCACCGCGCGAGGCCTGGATGATGACGGGCGCGTCGACCGTGTTGGCGGCGTCCATGATCGCCAGCGCCTGCTCCATGTTGTTGATGTTGAAGGCCGGTACGCCGTAATCGTTCTCCGCTGCATGGTCGAGCAATTGACGTAACGTGATCCGAGCCATCTGTCTTTTTCTCCGGTTTGGGCCTGCAAGGCCGACTTAAAAGGCCGACTGATTACTTGGTGCGCAGAACTTCGACGCCGGGAAGGGGCTTGCCTTCCATCCATTCAAGGAATGCGCCACCGGCGGTCGAGACATAGGTGAATTGACCGGCCACATGGGCCTGGTTGAGGGCCGCGACCGTGTCGCCGCCGCCCGCGATCGAGATCAGCTTCTTGGCCTTGGTGCGCTCGGCGGCGTGCTTGGCGGCCGACACCGTTCCGCGGTCGAACGGCTGCATCTCGAAGGCGCCGAGCGGTCCGTTCCAGACCAGCGTGGCGGCGTCGTCGATGGCGGCGTGGACACGCGCGATCGATTGCGGGCCGACGTCGAGGATCATGCCGTCGGCCGGGATCGCATCGAGCCCGTAGGCATGCGAGGGCGCGTTCGCCGCGAAATGATAGGCGACGGTGGCGTCGACCGGCAGGATGATCGCGCAATTGGCGGCTTCCGCCTTCTCCATGATGCGGATCGCCGTCGCGGCGAGATCCTTCTCGGCCAGCGACTTGCCGATCCCAACGCCCTGGGCGTGCAGGAAGGTGTTGGCCATGCCGCCGCCGATCACGAGCGCGTCGACCTTGGTGACGAGGTTTTCGAGCAGATCGATCTTGGTCGAGACCTTGGCGCCGCCGATGATCGCGATGACGGGCTTGGTCGGCGAGCCCAGCGCCTTCTCCAGCGCGACGAGCTCGGCCTGCATGGTGCGGCCGGCATAGGCCGGCAGCTTGTGGCCGAGGCCTTCGGTCGTGGCATGGGCGCGGTGCGCGGCCGAGAAGGCGTCATTGACCCAGATGTCGCCGAGTTTTGCCAACTCCGCGACGAAGGCGGGATCGTTCTTTTCCTCTTCCTTGTGGAAGCGGGTATTTTCCAGGCACAGGATGTCACCATCCTTCAACGCAGCCACGGCCGTGGCCGCGGGCTCGCCGACACAGTCGTCGGCGAAGGCGACGGGCCTGTTCACGACTTTCGACAGCGCTTCGGCAACCGGCTTGAGCGACTCCTTGGGGTCGCGTCCCTTCGGCCGGCCGAAATGCGCGAGCAGGATGACCTTGCCGCCCTTGTCCGAGATTTCGGTGATGGTCGGCGCAACGCGCTCGAGCCGGGTCGCGTCGCTGACGCGCCCGTTGTCCATGGGCACGTTGAGATCGACGCGCAGCAGCACGCGCTTGCCCTTCACATCGACGTCGTCGAGGGTGCGGAATTTGTTGGTCATCGGACACTCTCTTGTCCCGGGCGCATAGCGGCGCGGAGTGCCGCCGTGCAGAGCCGGGACCTACGCTGGAGGGACATGGGTCCCGGATCTGCGACGCAGCGTTTCACGCTGCATCGCATCCGGGACACGAGAGCGGAGTTAGATCACCTTCGCGAACGCGACGGCGGTGTCCGCCATGCGGTTCGAGAAGCCCCACTCGTTGTCGTACCAGGACATCACACGCACCAGCGTGCCGTTCTGCACCTTGGTCTGGTCCTCGTGGAAGGTCGAGGAGTGCGGATCGTGGTTGAAGTCGATCGAGACGTTCGGCTGATTGGTGTAGCCGAGAATGCCCTTGAGCTGCTGCTCGGAGGCCCGCTTCATCGCCGCGTTGATTTCCTTGGCGTCGGTGGCGCGCTTGGCGACGATCTTGAGGTCGATGACCGAGACGTTCGGGGACGGCACGCGGATCGAGACGCCGTCGAGCTTGCCCTTGAGTTCCGGGAGCACGAGGCCGATTGCCTTCGCCGCGCCGGTCGAGGTCGGGATCATCGACATCGCCGCCGCACGGCCGCGGTAGAGATCCTTGTGCAGCGTGTCCAGCGTCGGCTGGTCGCCGGTGTAGGCGTGGATCGTGGTCATGAAGCCGGTCTCGATGCCGACCAGGTCGTTCAGCACCTTGGCGACCGGCGCGAGGCAGTTGGTGGTGCAGGAGCCGTTGGAGACGACCAGGTGATCCTTGGTGAGCGTGTCGTGGTTGACGCCGTAGACGATGGTGGCGTCGGCGCCGTCGGCGGGCGCGGAGATCAGCACGCGCTTGGCGCCGGCGGTGAGATGCGCGGAGGCCTTGTCCTTCGCGGTGAAGATGCCGGTGCATTCCATCGCGATGTCGACGCCGAGATCCTTCCAGGGCAGTTTCGAGGGATCGCGCTCGGCGGTCACCTTGATCTTGCCGCCGCCGAGGTTGATGGAGTCGCCATCGACGGTCACGGTGCCGGGGAAGCGGCCATGGACGCTGTCGAAGCGAAGGAGATGCGCGTTGGTCTCGACCGGGCCGAGGTCGTTGATGCCGACGACCTCAATGTCCTTGCGGCCGGACTCGGCAATAGCCCGCAGGATGTTGCGGCCGATGCGGCCAAAACCGTTAATTCCGACGCGGACTGCCATGTTTCATCTCCTTATGACCGTTCAATGACGTGTTCGATAACCCCGATCATCCCGCACAACGCGCTTAGCGCGCCTGCGAGGGTTTTTTAGGGCGGACGCCCGGTTCGGCCGGGCGATGCTTGATCATATGAGAGACTACGTAGTCCTTTTTTTTGGCAAGCTCAACTCTCAGCTAACGCGCTTCAGCACAGCGTTAACCGCAGCCTCGGCGGTAATGCCGAAATGCTTGTAAAGATCCTTCGCCGGCGCGCTCGCGCCGAACGAATGCATGCCGATAAAATCGCCATCCTGGCCGATCACGGCGTCCCAGCCCCAGCGCACTGCGGCCTCGATCGCGACCTTCACCGGCGCGTTGCCGATGATCTCGGCACGCTTGGCTTCTGGTTGCGCTAACAAAAGCTCGAGCGAGGGCACCGAGACCACCCGTGACGCGATGCCGCGCTCGGCGAGCTGCTTCTGGGCGGCGACCGCGATCTCGACCTCGGAGCCGGAAGCGAACAGCGTTGCCTTGGCTTCGCCCTGGGCGGCGACCAGCTCGTAGGCGCCGGCCGCGCAGGGAATGTCGTTCGGCGCATTGGTGCGGAGCTGCGGCAGGTTCTGACGCGTCAGCGCCAGCACGGTCGGGCCGTCGATACGATTGAGCGCAAGCTCCCAGCACTCGGCGACCTCGATGGAGTCGGCGGGGCGGAACACGCGCATGTTCGGAATGGCGCGAAGTGCGGCGAGATGCTCGACCGGCTGGTGGGTCGGGCCGTCTTCGCCGAGGCCGATGGAGTCGTGCGTCATCACGTAGACGACGCCGGCGCCCATCAACGCGGCAAGGCGCATCGCGGGTCGCGCATAGTCGGTGAACACCAGGAAGGTCGCGCCGTTCGGCGCGAAGCCGCCATGCAGGAAGATGCCGTTCATCGCAGCCGCCATGCCGTGCTCGCGGATGCCGTAATGGATGAAGCGGCCTTTTGGCGTCTTGGCCGAGAAAGCTGTGGCCGACTTCGCCTTGTTGTTGTTGGAGCCGGTGAGGTCGGCCGAGCCGGCGAGGAATTCCATCGGCATCGCGCCGGCAATGACTTCGATCACCGCTTCCGAGGATTTGCGGGTCGCCGCGGTCATCGGCTTTTCCAGCAGCTCCTTCTTGTAGGCGCGCACGGCCTTCGCGAGCGAGGCCGGACGCTCGTGGCGCAGACGGCGCTCGAACTCGGCGCGCTTGCGGCTGCCGAGCTCGCCGAGCCGTCCCTCCCATTCCTGCCGTGCCGCCGCGCCGCGGCTGCCGGCTGCGCGCCAGGCCTTAAGCACGTCATCCGGCACCGAGAACGGCTCGAGCGAGATGCCGAGATTTTCCTTGGCGGCCTTGAGCTCGTCGGCGCCGAGCGCCTCGCCATGCGCCTTCGCGGTGCCGGCCTTGTGCGGCGCGCCGAAGCCGATGGTGGTGCGGCAGGCGATCAGCGTCGGCTTGTTGGATTTTTGCGCGCGGGTGATCGCAGCGGCGATGGCGGCCTGGTCATGGCCGTCGATCTTTTCGGCGGCCCAGCCCGCGGACTTGAAGCGCTTCACCTGGTCGACGGAATCGGAGATCGAGGTCGGGCCGTCGATCGAGATGCCGTTGTCGTCGTAGAGCACGATCAGCTTGCCGAGCTTCCAGTGCCCGGCCATCGCGATCGCTTCCTGCGACACGCCTTCCATCAGGTCGCCGTCGGAGGCGAGCACATAGGTGTGGTGGTCGACGATCTTCTTGCCGAACTCGGCGGCCAGCATCTTCTCGGCGAGCGCCATGCCGACCGCGGTCGAGATGCCCTGGCCGAGCGGGCCGGTGGTGGTCTCGATGCCCTTGGTGTGGAAGTTCTCGGGATGGCCCGGGGTCAAGCCGCCGAGCTGGCGGAACTGCTTGAGCTGATCCAGCGTCATGTCGGCATTGCCGGTCAGATACAGCAGCGAATAGAGCAGCATCGAACCGTGGCCGGCCGAGAGCACGAAGCGGTCGCGGTCGGGCCAGTCGGTGGCAGTGGCGTCGAATTTCAGGAATTGCGTGAACAGCACCGTGGCGACGTCGGCGGCGCCCATCGGCAGGCCGGGATGGCCCGATTTCGCCTTCTCGACAGCGTCCATCGAGAGGCCACGGATCGCGTTGGCCATGCGGTTGTGGTCGACTTGCGTCATGTCTGAAATCCGTCTGAAATGAGGCGCTTGGCGGTGGTGCGGGCCGCGTGGGGGGAGCCTGGCGGCCACGGAAGGTTGGGCTGGGATAGCACCTCGGTTCCGGGAGTCCAAGGCAATCAAACGTCGGTTTGGCCGTAAAAGTTGCTTAGCAGTGCATAGTTTCGCGGCGGCGTTGCGCTCCGCTAGCTTGCCACGTAAATTTCTGCTTCTAACCGTTTGCCGAACCGAGTCTTTTGCCGGACGGCAAGCCCCACGGGCAAGGCCACAGGTTCCGCCGCTGACTGCATGAACGATCGCGTTTCAAACAGCTCTGCCATGACGGAGTCCTCGGCCGTCGAGATCGAGATCGCGACCCGCAGACTCATGGCGGCGCTCGACGCGCTCGAAAGCGCGGTGGAGCGGCGGCGCGATGCCGATCGCGACGAGAACGAGCTCGCGGCGCGAATCCAGGCACTGGGCGCGGATCGCTCGCGGCTTGCCGATGAGCTCGACGGCGCGCTGGTGAAGGCGCGCAAGCTCGAGCGCACCAATCGCGAAATCTCCGATCGGCTGGATTCCGCAATCGTCACGATACGCTCGGTGCTCGATACCGGAGAGGACGGATGAGCCACATCAACGTCACCATCAACGGCCGGCAATACCGCATGGCCTGCGAGGAGGGCCAGGAGGTGCGGCTGCTCAAGCTCGCCGAAAGCCTGGAGACGCGAATTCAGTCGCTGCGCGGAAAATTCGGCGAGATCGGTGATGCCAGGCTCACCGTGATGGCGGCGCTGACCGTCTGCGACGAGCTGGTCGACGTTGGCAACCGCGTCCGCACCATGGAGCAGGAGCTGACTGAGCTCAGGGATTTCCGCAATGCCGCCGTCGAGCGCGCCCGGATGACCCAGACCGCCGTGGTGAATGCGCTCAACGCCGCCGCCGAGCGCATCGAGAAGTCGACCCAGGTCCTGAACCGGACGGTGGGCAACGGGATCGCGATCGGCTGATTTTGGGCGGACCGCCCGTTGGGCTGGCGGTTCGTCAGTATCGTTGTTACATTGCGCGGGCGAGGCTGCGACGTGCGTCAGGAGCCATATATCCCCGGGGCCTTATCGATCCTTTAGGGAACTGTCCCTGGCCGGGCCCGTGGGCTCGGACATATGGTGCCCACCTACTTTCGTAGGGAACTCCGGGATCGAGTGCTTCAACGGCGTTCGCGGCTTCGCACTTTTTTTGCTTGGTTTGTGCTTGTCGAAACGACTGCGGCCAGCTCGGTAGATGTCATGCTCCGGCTTGCCCGGCGCATTCAGTACGCCGCAGCCTTTGTGTGAATCACCACCGCCTCTGGAATACTGGATCACCCGCCCCGGTGCGCAAGGGCGCACAAGGTGGGTGATGACGTGGGGGACCAAAGCGCATGTCCAATTCGAAAGCCGAACTCCGTGCCAAAGCCCTCGCGGCGCGCGATGCGCTGAGCGAGAAGAAGCGCACCGCCGCCGCCGCAAAGCTCGCCAAGCGCGGGCTGCCGTTCCCGCTCCTGCCCGGCAGCATCGTCTCCGGCTATTCCCCGATCCGCAGCGAGATCGATCCGCTGCCGCTGATGAAGGCGCTCGCCGAGGCGGGCGCAAGGCTCGCGCTGCCCTGCGTCACCGCCCGCGGCCAGTCGCTGATCTTCCGCATCTTCCATCCGAACGACCGCCTGATGCTCGGCCCGCTCGGCATTCCCGAGCCGTCGCCGGCCGCGGCCGAAGTCATCCCCGACATCATGCTGACGCCGCTCGCGGCCTTCGACCGTCTCGGCCATCGCATCGGCTATGGCGCGGGGCACTACGACCACACCTTCGCGCATCTGCGCAAGACCAAGCAGATCGTCGGCATCGGGCTTGCTTTTGCAGCGCAGGAGATCAAGGCGGTTCCGGCACTATCGCACGACGTCGCGCTGGATTATGTGCTAACGGAATCGGACGTGTTCGATTTCCGGAGTTCTGAAGTTGCGCATTCTCTTCGTGGGTGATGTCGTCGGCCGTAGCGGCCGCAACGCCATCGCCGAATATCTGCCCGGCATGGTCAAGGACTGGTCGCTCGATTTTGTCGTCGTCAACGGCGAGAATTCCGCCGGCGGCTTCGGCATCACGGAAGCGATCTATCAGGAGTTTCTCGATGCCGGGGCCGATGCGGTGACGCTCGGCAATCATTCCTGGGACCAGCGTGAAGCCCTGGTGTTCATCGAGCGCGCCGAACGCCTGGTGCGGCCCACGAACTACCCGCGCGGCACGCCCGGCCGCGGCGCCGCGCTGGTGGAGACCAAGAACGGCAAGCACGCGCTCGTCGTCAACGCGCTCGGCCGGGTCTTCATGACCCCGTTCGACGATCCCTTCGCCGCGCTCGAGCGCGAGCTTGGTGCCTGTCCGCTCGGCGTTGCCGCCGACGCCATCGTCGTCGACTTCCATTGCGAGGCGACCAGCGAGAAGCAGGGCATCGGCTTCTTCTGCGACGGCCGCGCCAGCCTCGTCGTCGGCACCCACACCCATGTGCCGACCGCCGACCACCAGATCCTGTCGGGCGGCACGGCCTACATGACCGACGCCGGCATGACCGGCGATTACGATTCCATCATCGGCATGCAGAAGGAAGAACCGCTGCGGCGCTTCACGTCGGGGATTCCCTCCGGCCGGTTCGAGCCGGCGGCTGGCGTTGCAACGCTCAGCGGCGTTGCGGTCGAGACGGATGATGCCACGGGCCTTGCGCTAAAGATTGCGCCGGTGCGCGTCGGCGGCCGGCTGGAGCCGGCGACGCCGAAGTTCTGGTTGAGCTGAAGTCTCACGGTATTGGCCACCCTCCCCTGGAGGGGGAGGGTCGCTACGCATGAAGCGAAGCGGAATGCGTAGCGGGGTGGGGTGACGGTCCTTCCGCGACGAACAGTGCCCGCGTGGAGAGATCACCCCACCCCGCTCGCGCTTCGCGCGATCGACCCTCCCCCTCCAGGGGAGGGTAAGAGCAGCGTCGCTCATTTCGACGCGCCTCACGCTGCGGCGCGAACCGCCTGCCAGAGCTCAAGCACGTCCGCCCGCAAGATCCCGCGCGTGATGAAGACGATGCGCGAGCGGCGATCGCTGTCGGGCCAGCCGCTGAGCGCGACCGGCGGATGGAAGACGTGATGCACGCCATGGATCACGATCGGCGTCGGTTCGTCACGGAGATTGAGGATCCCCTTCACCCGCAGCAGATCCTGGCCGCGCGCGTTGCGTAAATGCGCAAGCCAGTGCGTCACGGCCATCCAGTCGAGCGGCTCGTCGAACGCCAGCATGAAGCTCGCGATCGACGCATCGTGATCATGATGGTCATGATCATGGTGCGCGTGATGATCGTGATGCGCATGGCCGGCGTGCGCATCTGGTTCCGCGAAGGCCCGCTTGTTGAGCCAGCGCTCAACGTCTATCCTTTTCAGCTCGGGATCGATCAGGCCGGCGCCGAATAGCTGCGCGGGATCGATCTCGCCGTGACTGACGTTTTCGATTCTGGCGCCGGGATTGAGCCGCCGCAGGCGCAGCTCAAGCGCGGCGATGTCCTCGACCAGGTCGCTCTTGGTGATCAACAGCCGGTCGGCCAACGCCACCTGTTTCACCGCCTCATACTGCCGGTCGAGCTGATGCGGCGCGTTGACCGCATCGACCGTGGTCACGACCGTGTCGAGCCGCAGGAAGTGCGAGACGAGCGGATTGTTGAGCAGAAGCTGCACGATCGGCGCGGGGTCGGCGAGCCCGGTGGTCTCGACCAGGATACGGCGGAACGGCGGAATCTCGCCGCGGTCCCGCTTCACCAGAAGGTCTCGCAGCGTCTGCTCCAGGTCGCTGCGGATGGTGCAGCAGATGCATCCGCTCGCAAGCACGGCGACTTCGCCGTCGACGCGTTCGACCAGGAGATGGTCGAGGCTGACTTCGCCGTACTCGTTGATGATGACGGCGCTGTCTTTCATGCCGTCGTGGCGCAGCAAGCGATTGAGCAGCGTGGTCTTGCCGCTGCCGAGAAAGCCGGTGATCAGCGAGACCGGAAGTCGCTGCGCGGATTTATCGCTTTCGAACAGGCCCATGGGAAGCTCTCGCGTCGGCCGTCTTATTTTTGTCGCTGGACAACAGCGTAGCGGAGGAGGAGGCTAGCGGAAACAATTTTAGAGTCAGACATTGTTCTGACCACAACCTGGGAGGGTGGAATGTCTAACGAGATCAATAACGTAGATCAAGACGGCGGCGGCTCCACGACGGATCGCCGGACCCTGCTCCGCACCGCGGGCATCGCCGGCGTTGCTGGAGCCGCGCTCGCCGGCTCGATGCACGGCAAGTTCGCGCTTGCACCGATCAGTGAGGCCCAGGCGCAGACTGCAACCTCCATGCCCAAGGGCACCGACAAGCCCTGGTGGCCATCGAAATGGGGTAAGGATGACGAGTCCGGCGCATCCAACCACATCACCCCGGCGAAGGTCCTCGACGCGGCGAAATGGATCAAGGACGGCAAGATCTACAAGATCGGCCGCGTCTACGAAGCCGCCATGCCGCTGTTTGGTGCGCGTATATTCGCACTGCGCATTCCCGGCAGCCCGACCGGCGGCCCGTTCGGTGACAATAAGATGGTCTATCACGACGAATTCCTGGCCACCGAGATCGGCCAGACCGGTACGCAGTTCGACGGCCTCGGCCATATTGGAGTCCAGCTCGGCAAGGACGGCGACAAGAGCGAGATGCGATTCTACAATGGCTTCACAGCTGCAGAAATTAGCGACGCATACGGGCTCAAGAAGCTTGGCATCGAGAAGCTTAAGCCGATCTTCACCCGCGCGCATCTGCTCGACATGGTCGCGCTCAAGGGCGGCATGATGGATGCGGGGCAGGAGATCACCTCGGCTGACATCAAGGCGGCGCTGGCGAAGCAGAACATCCCCGAGAGCGACATCAAGCCTGGCGACGCGATCATGTTCCACACCGGCTGGGGCTCGCTGTGGATGAAGAACAATGATCGCTTCAACAGTGGCGAGCCGGGCATCGGCCTCGATGCTGCGAAGTGGGTGGTCGAAAAGGATCTTGCGCTGACCGGCGCCGACACCTGGGCGGTCGAGGTGGTGCCCAATCCCGACAAGTCGCTCGCTTTCGTGGTCCACGCCGAGCTGCAGACCAAGCACGGCATCCACAACCACGAGAACCTGATCTTCGACGATCTGATCGCCGAGAAGAAGTATCAGTTCGTCTATTCGTTCACCCCGGCGCCCATCAAGGGCGCGACGGGAAGCAACGGATGTCCGATTGCGATTACGTGACGATACGCATCGGCGCGGGCGGGTGACGCGTCCGCGCCGATGTTATGGTTGAGCTGAAAGCGGCGCCACATCCTCGGTGTCGTCCCCGCCTAGTGCGCAATTGCGCACGGGGGCGGGGATCCATAACCCCAGGGAGTAGTGCGGGGCACAGCTCCCACACCGAATCTTCGCCAAACCCCGCCCTGTGGGTATGGGTCCCGGATCTGCGCTTCGCTTGTCCGGGACGACGGCGGAGATTGGCGCGCGATCACGCGTCAATCTCGTCGTACACTACTCCGCCGTCTGCTCCCGCAGCTCCGCGACATCCTTCGCCGTCAGCTTCGAGCCCTTGGTGCCGAACCGTGCCGTGACGTAGTTCGCCACCGCCGCGATCTCGTCGTCGCTATACGCATCGCCGAACGCCGGCATCGAGAGCGCGCCGTCGGGCGTATGCCGCTTGGTGCCCGACAGCACGATCTGCGCGACGTTGGTGGCGGCGGGGTCGTTGACGGCCCAGGTGCCGGTCAGCGTCGCCATCGGCGAGACCGGGCTCTCGCCGCTCCAGCCGTGGCAGCTGGCGCAGGCGCTGGCGAACACCATCTTGCCGCGTGCGTCGGCCGTGACGCCGTCCTTGTGCGAGGCGGGCGCGGCCGGTGCCGTGGTGGCAGGCAGGTCGGGCGAGGCCACCCGCGGCACGCTGCGCAGATAGGCGACGACCGCGCGGATGTCTTCGGGAGCGAACTGGCTGAAGCTGTGATCGACCGCTTCGCCCATCGGACCCGAGGCCGAGCCGTGGCCCGGCGCGTGGCCGAGCGAGAGATACGAGATCAGATCCTCGTCGCGCCAATTGCCGAGGCCGGTGGCCTTGTCGGAGGAGATGTTGAAAGCGCGCCAGCCGGCCGTGATCGCGCCGCCGAACTTCTTGCGGTTGTCGAGCGCAAAGCCGAGATTGCGCGGCGTGTGGCACTCGCCGCAATGCGCCAGCGCTTCGGCGAGATACGCACCTCTGTTCCACTCCGGGCTCTTCGAGGTATCCGGCGTAAAGCGCGTGTCCGGATTGAACACGGCCGACCAGAAGATCATCGCCCAGCGCTGGTTGAACGGGAACGACAGCGTGTTGTCGGGCGCTTTCGCGCGCACTGCCGGCAGGCTGAACAGATACGCCTTCACCGCCAGCACGTCCTCGTCCGTCATGTAGGTGTAGGACGTGTAGGGCATGGCCGGATAGAGCCGCGCGCCGTCATGACGCGTGCCGCGCTGGACCGCGTTGAGGAAATCCTGGTCGCTGTAATTGCCGATGCCGGTGTCCTTGTCCGGCGTGATGTTGGTCGAATAGGGCGTGCCGAACGGCAGCTTGAAGCCGAGCCCGCCGGAATATTCCTTCTCGCCGGGCTTGGTGTGGCAGACCATGCAGTCGGCCGCCTTCGCGAGATACTCGCCGCGCTCGACCACACTCGCTTTCTCCAGCTTGGCCGGCACGCCGGTCGGCTTGCCGGCGCGATAATCCGCCAGCGCCACTTTGGTGCCGCCGGCGAAGTCGAGCGGACCGGGCCCACGGATGATCCAGACGCCGAGCGCCGCCACGACGATGGCGATCACGACCAGGCTTGTGAGGATACGCATCTTGCCGCTCATGCCTTCTTCCCCGCAGCCAGAAGTTTCCGGTCGATCGGCAGGCGCCGCAGCGCCACGCCGGTTGCGGCGTAAATCGCGTTGCGCAGGGCCGGTGGTCCGGCATTGACGCCGGCTTCGCCGATGCCGCCGGGCGCTTCGCCGCTCTTGACGACGATGACCTCGATCTTCGGCGTCTCGTTGATGCGCATCATGCGGTAGTCGTGGAAGTTCGACTGCTGCACGCGGCCCTTGTCGATGGTGATCTCGCCATAGAGCGCGGCGGTGAGGCCGAAGATCAGCCCGCCCTCGATCTGCGCCTTGATCGTATCGGGGTTGACCGCAATGCCGGTGTCCACCACCGAGGTGATGCGGCGCAGGGTGATCTCGCCGATGTCGTCGATCTCGGCTTCCACCACAGTTGCGAGGAAGCTCGCAAACGATGGCTGCAGGCAGACGCCACGGCCAACGCGGGCCGGCAGC
The DNA here is from genome assembly GCF_052075965.1 of Bradyrhizobium sp. 482_C4_N1_8. Taxonomy (NCBI): domain Bacteria; kingdom Pseudomonadati; phylum Pseudomonadota; class Alphaproteobacteria; order Hyphomicrobiales; family Nitrobacteraceae; genus Bradyrhizobium; species Bradyrhizobium sp. 482_C4_N1_8. The sequence continues at coordinate 1,309,292 of NZ_CP197231.1, forward strand.
CGTTGGCCCCAGCCGGATTTCTCCGCGGCAAGGTTGAGCACCGCGAGCGCACGCGGAGTCTTGGTCAGCATCGACCTTCGGAATTCGACCGGATCCTTGCCGGCCTTGCGCGCAAGTTCGTCCAGCGCGCATTCGAACGCGAACACATTGTTGTTCGGGCCGACACCGCGCCAGAAGCCGGTCGGCACAACCGGTGGCTCGGCACGGACATATTCGACGTGGAAGTTGGGAAAGTCGTAGGGCGTCTCCACGGCGGCGTCGACCGCGTCGATATCGACGCCCTTCTGGAACGCTGGCGGCAGCCAGCGGGCAATCACCGCAGAACCTGCGATCTTGTACTTCCAGGCCGCCACCTTGCCATCGACCAGGGTCGCATTGACCTGGTCGCGATAGACCGGGCGGTAGACGTCGTGCTGGATGTCCTCCTCGCGGGTCCATATCACCTTGACGGGATAGTCGACCTGCTTGGCGATCTTGACCGCCGCAACCACCATATCGGGTTCGAGCTTGCGGCCGAAACCGCCGCCGAGCAGGTGCTGGTTGACGATCACCTTCTCGACGGGAAGGCCGGCGGCCTTCGCCGCCTCCGACTGCACGCGCGTCATGATTTGTGTGCCGGTCCAGATCTCGCAGGCATCCGGCCTGACGTGAACGGTGGCGTTGATCGGCTCCATCGAGGCATGCGCGAGGAACGGCAGTTCGAAGCTCGCCTCGAACTTGTCTCCGCTGGCAAGCCCCTTGGCGATGTCGCCGACGGATTTCGCGATCGCGCCATCCTTCTCGCTGGCCTTGCGTAAATCGTCCCAGATGTCCTTGGTGGAGATCTTGGCGTTCGGTCCTTCGTTCCACTCGATCTTGAGCGCTTCGAGACCTTTCTTGGCCGCCCACATGTGATCGCCGATCACGGCGACGGCGTCGTCGAGCACGACGACCTTGCGCACGCCGGCGACTTTCATCGCTGCGCTGTCATCGACCTTGCCGACCTTGCCGCCGAACACCGGGCAATTGGCGATCGCGGCAATCTTCATGTTGGGCAGGATCGCGTCGATGCCGTAGACGACTTTGCCGTTGACCTTGTCCGGTGTATCCAGCCGCTTCAGCGGTTGGCCTATGAGGACGAAGTCCTTGGGGTCCTTGACCGGGACATCCTTCGGCGGTGTCTGGCTCTGTGCCGCCAGCGCGAGCTCACCATAGCCGAGCTTGCGGCCGCTTGCCGCATGGATGACTTCGCCCTTGGACGTCGTGCAACTCGCGGGCTCGACCTGCCATTGCGCGGCGGCGGCCTGCACCAGCATCGCGCGCGCGCTGGCACCCGCTTCGCGTAGCGGCTTCCACCAGGCGCGGATCGACGTCGAACCACCCGTCGCCTGCAGTCCGAAGGCGGGATTGGCGTAGAACTTGTCGTTTGGCGGCGCGTGCAACGCCCCGACCTTTGCCCAATCGGCGTCGAGCTCTTCGGCCAGAACCATCGAGATCGAGGTGTAGATGCCCTGACCCATCTCCACCTGCGGCATGATCAGCGTGGTCTGGCCGGTCTCGTCGATACGGATGAAGGCGTTGGGCGCGAACTTGCCGTCGGTCGTATCCTTCGGCTGCTCCGGCTCGTTGACGGCGGCCCGTAGGGGCAGGTGAAAGGCGAGCAGGAAACCGGTCGCAAGACCGCTGGTCAGAAGCGTGCGGCGGGAGAGGCTGTTGTGTGCATTCATGGCGGACCTCACGACTGACGGCCGTTGGCGGCCTGCTTGATGGCCTCGCGGATGCGGACATAGGTGCCGCAGCGGCAGATGTTGCCAGCCATCGCGGCGTCGATGTCGGAATCATCCGGATGAGAGGTGGTTGCCAGTAGAGCGGCGGCCGCCATGATCTGGCCGGATTGGCAATACCCGCACTGGACCACCTCGAGATCGAGCCAGGCTTTCTGCACCTTCGCGCCTGCGAGCGTATTGCCGACATGTTCGATGGTGGTGATGGCGCGGTTCGCAACCGCGCTGACCGGCAGGACACAGGAGCGCACGGCCTTGCCGTCGACATGCACCGTGCAGGCACCGCATTGCGCGATGCCGCAGCCGAATTTCGTGCCCGTCATTCCGAGGATGTCGCGCAGCACCCACAGCAGCGGCATTTCCGGCGGCGCGTCGAACGATTTCGTTTCGCCGTTGATGGTGAGAGTTGTTGCCATATGCATCCCCTTGCTCGCTTGATCGCTTGCGGCGATCTCGTCGGCGAATTCGTGCGCGACAATAATCATACTGATGCGAAACGATGAAGCGCCAGAATATCCGGCGATGCATATTTGCGTTGCCGACGCGTCAGGCCATGACGTTCACGAATTTGTGCGGCGATCGCTGCAGCGGAATTGGGCCAATTGATATGATAATCGTCATGTTGTGACGCATTTTCGTCGCATGCATCGTTGATCGCCGCAGATGATCGTGCGAATGCGGAAATTCATGCGATGACGAAATTCGTGCGATTGGGAAAGTCGGGCCGTGGCACGTCCTTGCTCGCGGCCATCCTTCGAGACGCCCGCCTGCGGCGGGCCCTCAGGATGAGGACTGAGTGTGCGGCCGTCGTTTTGACGAGCACCGATGCCGCTTAGCCTCATCCTGAGGAGACCGCGAAGCGGTCGTCTCGAAGGACGAGGCGCGCGCTCAGGTCGTGCAAAATGCCATACGCGATAGCTCCACTTTGCGGGAGTGGGCTGCTGCGCTGGCAGATGCAGACTGACCCGGGTGAGGGGTTTGTCTGCACGTATGGGTGATTTCGGAATAGTAGTATTATGCGCCTGTTTTGCCCGACGCGTCAAACTGCGTCCTGGCCTGCCGGCGTAAGTCCTTGATTCCCCTGGCCCCCGCTACTGTGCATGGGGTTGTTTTTCAGGTTTTTGATTCAGGGGGCCGCCGGAGCGACCCTCAGCTCTGCCGAAAACCCATCCGGAAGGCGCCCCAGTGCTTGCCGCGGATCACGATCGGCGAGGACAGGTCCTTCATCAGCACGAACTGTCCGCCGCCCATGTCGCGGCGATAGGTCTGGAGCAGGAACGGTTTTGTGTTGGCCGCGACCTTCTTCACCGCGCGATCGCTGAACAGGCGGCGGTTGCGGCAATTGGCGTTGTTCCAGACGGGGTCCTTGCCCTGCGGCAGGCGGTAGTTCGGGTTGTGGGTCGGCAGATAGCCGCCCTTGGCCCAGGCGACGCAGAACACGATGCGGGAATCGGACTTCTGGATTGGGTCCTGGATGGCGGGCAGCACGCGGTCGGTGAAGTCGACGTAGTTGGTCTTGTATTGCTTGGGATCGGTGCCGGGGGTTTCCCGGTAGTTCTCGTCCATGAGCTGGTCGAGCGTGATCTCGCCGCGGTCGATTGCGGCCTCGAACTCGTCCGAGATCCGCTTTGCGGTCTCGACGACGACGCGGATCAGCGGCGCATCCGATGTCTCCACGCCGCTGTCGGCGATCATTGCGATCAGCGCTTCGGAGGTGTCGAGCAGTTTTGTCACGCGCTGATCGGCGTTCTTGAGATCGCGCGAGGACAGGTCGACGCCCTTGGCGAGCTCGTTGAGCTCGCTGATGACCGTGTCGCAATGGCCGAGATTGGAGGTCGCGGCGCGCGTGACGCTGTCAATCTCCGCTTCCACCGAGGCAAAACCCTGCTGGACCCGCGAGATGATGCCGGAGATCTGCTGGGCGCCTTCGCCGGCAGTCTTAGCGCGTTGCGAAGCGTCGCTGCTCTCGCCGATCAGGCCTTCGATCTGGCCGTCGAGATCGCGCACGGTGTCGGAGATCTGATGCGTGGCCGCACGGGTAGCCTCCGCGAGATTCTTGACCTCGCTTGCGACCACCGCAAAACCACGGCCGGCATTGCCGGCGCGGGCCGCCTCGATGGTGGCGTTGAGCGCGAGCAAATTGGTCTGCTTCGCGATCGCCTCGATCGAGCCGGACACTTTTGCCACCTGCGCCAGCGCCGAGCCGACCGCGCTCAGGCGCGCCTCGATCCGCTCCACGGCTGCGACGAGCTCGGAGATGTGGCTGACCGCGGTGTCGACCGCGCCGCGCGACTGCGCGATCTCGCCGACCGCCGCCGATGCGGTCGATTGCACCGCCTGCGATGCGTTGGCGATATCGTGATTGGCCGAGACCATGGTCTCGGCCGTCTCCTGGAGGTGATGGAACCGTTCGGACTGGTTCGCGACGCGGTTTGCGACCTCCTGGACGTTGCCGGCGATGTCGGCGAGCTCGACGCCGAGGCCGCCGATGCGGTCGGCGAGCTGGTCGATCAGACGTTCGGCAAGTGTCCGGTTGGAGCCGGTGTCCAGGACTGCAAATTGTGCGACGGACATGTTTTGAGAGTCCTCCAGTCAGAGCCGTTCGCCGGCTCTCCGCGGCATTCCCATTCCAATTCCAGCCTTAAAGGATGATTCGCGGCCGGCGTCTTGCCTGAGCGTGCACTACAGCTTGTAAGCCGTGCGGAATCCGCCCCAGTGCCGGCCCTGGACGCGGATCGGGACGTCGATCTCGCGCATCATCACGGTGTTGCCGTTGCCCATGTCGCGGGCATAGCTCTGGACCAGGTACGAGCGCAGGTTGCGCGCGGCGGCGAGCCCTGCCGGATCGTTGAAGATCCGCCGGTTGCGGCTGTTGGCAGTGTTCCAGGCGGTGTCGCCCGGCCGCTGCGGATGCGAATAGATCTTGTTGTGCACCGGCAGGAAGCCGTTGCGGTCGACCATGGCGCAGAATGCCATGCGCGGTTCCTTGGCGAGAAAGGCTTCCTGGAACGGCGGCAGCGTGCGGTCGGCCCAGTCCAGATATTTCGTGCGGTATTGCTGCGGATTGGTGCCGGCGATTTCCGCATAATCGGTGTCGAAGAGGTCGTCGATCTTGACCTCGCCGCGTGCAACCGCCTGCTCGAAAATCCGGGTCACCGCCGTGCCGGCTTCCATGGCGCGGGTGACGAACTCGGTGTTCTCCTCGTGGATCGACCAGAGCCTGTCTTCGATCTTCTCGCTGAGATCGGCGTTGGGGCTGACGAACTGCGCGCGGGCGCCGGTCTTGGACTGCTCGATCACGCGCAGGCGGCAGGCGCCGACGCCTTCGAGGGTGCCGTCGACGACGGCCTGCGTGGCAAGCTTCGCCGCCTCCGCGCCGCCGATCAGCACGCCGTCCATCGCGATCTCGTAGACCTGCAACACGCCGCGCGCGGCTTCGAACTTGAGATGGCAGGGCAGCCGCTCGGTCTTGCGGCGGTCGTCGTGCTCGCTCTGGCGCAGCAGCACGGCACAGCGCGATTTCAGCTTGCGCGCGAAGGTGGTGACGGCCTTGCCGGCGCTGGCGACGTTCTCGCCGTGGGTCTCGGCCGCCTTGGTCGCGGCATCGATCTCGGCCGCGCTCTCGCCGACCGAGATGACGAACTGCGACGCGCTGGCCGCGTTGCCGGAGACCTCGCTGGTGGTGGCATTCTGCTCGGCCACCGCGCCGTTGACGGTATCGAACACCGGGCGGATCGCCTCGATCGCCTGCGCGATGCGATGCACGGCGTCGGCCGAGCCGGCGGCGTCGCGCTGAAGCGCGTCGATCTTCCTGGTGATCTCCTCCGTCGCGCCCTGGGTCTGCACCGCGAGCGCCTTCACTTCGGTGGCGACGACCGCAAAGCCCTTGCCGGCCGCACCCGCACGCGCGGCCTCGATGGTCGAGTTGAGCGCGAGCAGCGTCGTCTGCCGCGCGATCTGCGCGATCAGATTGACGACATTGCCGATGGCGGCGGAGGATTCGCGCAGGCGGTCGACATTGGCGCGGGCTTCCTGCGCCGCGGCGCTGGCTTCGTCGGCGAGCTTGCCGGCCTCGCGCACCTGCGCGCCGATGCCTTGCGCGGACTGGGTGAACTTGTCGGCGGCATGGGCGAAGGTCGAGGCGTTCGACTGCGCGGCATTGGTCCGACCGGTGAGGGCGTCGGTGCGCTCGCGAATGTCCGCGAGCGTTGCCGCGGTCGCCTCCGCGCCGCCGGCCACCGAATTGGCGGCGCGCTCGAGCTGGCGGATCATGGCGCCGAGCTCGAGTTCCAGCAGTTCCAGGATTTCCCTGGCGGAATCGCCCTCGGCCGACAGGGCGGGCGCGGGATCGGCCGGCGACGGCGCGGCCTGTGGGGGTGCCACGGGCGTGGACAAGTCGGGCAGACGCTTCCGAAACAATGCGAACGCCATCAGGTCACTCTTGTCGGGGAACGGGCGGTTGCTATTTTCGCAAGCCGGAATGAAATCAGGGTTAACGGTGCCTGACTCCTAGGCACGGGACACTACGGTATTACCTTAAAGTCGTAGAGCCTCTTTCATTCCGGTGGGTTGGCGGCCTATAAGGCCGCGCTTCCCACGCTCACCTTTGGCGCACGATTCCTTACGAGACACGCATGGCCGGACATTCCCAATTCAAGAACATCATGCACCGCAAGGGGCGGCAGGATGCCCAGAAGTCGAAGCTGTTCGGCAAGCTGGCGCGGGAAATCACCGTCGCGGCCAAGCTGGGCACCCCCGACCCCAACATGAACCCGCGCCTGCGTGCCGCCATCATCGCGGCGCGCCAGGAGAACATGCCGAAGGACAATATCGAGCGCGCCGTCAAGAAGGCGCTCGGCAATGAGGGCGAGAACTATGACGAGATCCGCTACGAGGGTTACGGCCCCGGCGGCGTCGCCGTCATCGTCGAGGCGCTGACCGACAACCGCAACCGCGCCGCCTCCGACATCCGCTCCTTCTTCACCAAGTCGGGCGGCAATCTCGGCGAAACCGGCTCGGTCTCCTTCATGTTCGACCGCACCGGCATCATCGAATACGACCGCAGCGTCGCCTCCGACGACGCGGTGCTGGATGCCGCGATCGAGGCCGGCGCCGACGACGTGGTATCGGGCGAAGGTGGACACGAGATCTACGCCTCGACCGAAGGCTATCGCGACGTCGCCAAGGCGCTGGAAGCCAAGTTCGGCGAGCCGCGCAAGGCCGCTCTGATCTGGAAGCCGCAGAATACGGTCGCGGTCGACGACGAGACCGGCGAGAAGCTTTTGAAGCTGATGGACCTGCTCAACGAGCACGACGACGTCCAGCACGTCTACGCCAATTTCGAGGTGTCGGACGCGCTGATGGCGAAGATTGGCGGCTGAGGTCGCCACCAGCCCCGGATTCCGCTGTCGTCGCCCGGCTTGACCGGGCGACCCAGTATTCCAGAGACGTCTGAGGGAAACGGAGAAGCCGCGGCGTACTGGATACCCCGCTTTCGCGGGGTATGACGTCGGAGGGTGCTGCGGGCAGCGCGGCGATCTCCGACGAGCCCCACTTCCCCTGTTACTTCCGTTCTGTTTCTGTTTCCCCCACCGCAGCCAGCCGCTATCACTGGCCCATGACTGCGCTCCCGATTCGTGGCCCCGTTCGCATCATCGGCATCGACCCCGGCCTGCGCCGCACCGGCTGGGGCGTGATCGAGGCCGAGGGCAATCGTTTGATCTACGTCGCCTGCGGCTCGGTGGAACCACCGGACGATCTGCCGCTGGCGAGCCGGCTGCTCGCGATCCATGAGGGGCTTGCCGCCGTCCTGTCCGGTCACAAGCCGATGGAAGCCGCGGTCGAGCAGACCTTTGTGAACAAGGACGGCGTCGCGACGCTGAAGCTCGGCCAGGCCCGCGGCGTCGCCATGCTGGCGCCCGCGATGTTCGGCATTACCGTCGCCGAATACGCGCCGAACCAGGTCAAGAAGACGGTGGTCGGCGCCGGCCACGCCGACAAGCACCAGATCGCGATGATGCTGAAGATCTTGCTGCCGAAAGCCGAGCCGCCGTCAGCGGACGCCGCCGACGCGCTCGCCATCGCGATCACCCACGCCCATCACCGCCAGAGCACGGCGCTCAGGCTGAAGGTGGTGGGGATATGATCAATCGTCATGCATCGCCGGCGTCATGCCCGGGCTTGTCCCGGGCATCCACGTTCTTTCTCGTCGATGTCAAAGGCGTGGATGGCCGGGTCAAGCCCGGCCATGACGAGAGAGAAGTGCCTGCCGTAGCTGAGGTCCCGAGATGATCGGCAAGCTCAAGGGCCTGATCGATTCCTACGGCGAGGATTATGTGCTCCTCGACGTCGGCGGGGTCGGCTATCAGGTGCATTGCTCGGCCCGCACGCTGCAGCATCTGCCCTCGCCCGGCGAGGCCGCGGTGCTGTCGATCGAGACTTATGTCCGCGAGGACCAGATAAAGCTGTTCGGTTTCCGCACCGATCAGGAGCGCGAATGGTTTCGCCTGCTCCAGACCGTGCAGGGCGTCGGCGCCAAGGTCGCGCTCGCCGTGCTCGGCACGCTGGCGCCTTCCGATCTCGCCAACGCGATCGCGCTGCGCGACAAGGCCGCGGTGGCACGCACGCCGGGCGTCGGCCCCAAGGTTGCCGAGCGCATCGTTACCGAGCTGAAGGACAAGGCGCCAGCCTTCGCCAATGTCGATCCCGCCGTCGTCCATCTCGCCGGCGCCGTCGACGACCAGCGCGCGCCGCGCCCGGTGGCGGACGCGATCTCTGCGCTGGTCAATCTCGGCTACGGCCAGCCGCAGGCGGCTGCGGCCATCGCATCGGCATCGCGCAGCGCGGGCGAGAGCGCCGAGACCGCGCAACTCATCCGGCTAGGCCTGAAGGAGCTGTCGAAGTGAGCGCGGCCCACGCCAATCCCGTCGCCGCCCTGCTTCGTCGCCTTTCGCGCGTGGCCGGTATCGTCGTGATTTTCTCCATTGTCGGGCCGCTGACGACCGCCGCGTTGGTTGCTGTGACGGTAACGGCGCTCGGCGCCGCGGTGCTGCAGATGTTTCTCGTGTTCCTCGAACTGGAAGCACTGCGTGCTCTGGTTTCGATCGCGGTCGTGCTGTTGGCCATCGTCACGATTCTCGCCTCGTTCCTTCCTGCAGTCGTCGCCGGCCTGATATTTGCGTTGGCGGCGGTCTACGCCGATCTCAACATGATCTGGATGGCGTGGCTCGCCGCGGCCGTGGGCGCGGCCGGCTTCGTCATGGTTGGCATGTTCGTCGTGCCCTCCGAAACCTCGGCGGTGATCGTGCCGAGTGTCCGTTCCGCGCCCGAGGCGCTGAAGCTTTCGGCGATGCTCGCCGTCGTCGCCGTCATTCCGGCCAGCCTGTGCTGGTGGCTCGCGAAACCGCTGCATCGTGTTATCCTGCCCGCATGACCACTCCCCCACGCATCGTCACGCCCGAGCGCCGCTCCGATGACGTCGGCGACACCGCGCTACGCCCGCAGTCGCTGTCCGATTTCGTCGGCCAGCAGCAGGCGCGCAAGAACCTCTCGATCTTCATCGAGGCGGCACGCAAGCGCGGCGAGGCGCTCGATCACGTGCTGTTCGTAGGCCCGCCCGGCCTCGGCAAGACCACGCTGGCGCAGATCGTCGCCAAGGAGCTCGGCGTCGGCTTTCGCGCGACCTCGGGTCCGGTGATCGCCAAGGCCGGCGATCTCGCCGCGCTCCTCACCAACCTCGAAGAGCGCGACGTGCTCTTCATCGACGAGATCCATCGGCTCAGCCCGGCGGTGGAAGAGGTGCTCTATCCCGCGATGGAGGACTTTCAGCTCGACCTGATCATCGGCGAGGGCCCGGCGGCACGCTCGGTGAAGATCGAGCTGTCGAAATTCACGCTCGTCGGCGCCACCACGCGCGCCGGCCTCCTCACCAATCCCTTGCGCGATCGCTTCGGCATCCCGGTCCGCCTCAACTTCTATACGATCGAAGAGCTGGAAAGCATCGTCACCCGCGGCGCGCGCGTGCTCAATGTCGGCATGAGCGCCGACGGTGCCAACGAGATCGCGCGCCGCGCCCGCGGCACGCCGCGCATCGCCGGCCGCCTGCTGCGGCGCGTGCGCGATTTCGCCTCCGCCGCCGATGCCGCCTCGATCGACCGCAAGATCGCCGATCATGCGCTGAGCGCGCTCGAGGTCGACGCCGCGGGCCTCGACGCCATGGACCGCCGCTACCTCACGACCATCGCGCAGAACTATGGTGGCGGCCCGGTTGGCGTCGAGACGATGGCCGCCGCCTTGTCCGAGCCGCGCGATGCGATCGAGGACATCATCGAGCCTTATCTCATTCAGTGCGGCTATCTCCAGCGCACTCCGCGCGGCCGTCTGCTCACCTCGCACGCCTTCCGCCATCTCGGCATCGCCGAGCCCTCGCGCGATGCCGCGGCACAGTTCGGCCTGTTCGGCTCGGACGAGAGCGACGACTAATTGCGGTGATGTAAGGTGCGTCGGTTGTCATGAACTTCCGGTAACCTTTGTGCAAACGGTCTGCACGCAAATGCAGGCCGTCTGCACGAGCGGACCCCAATTCCGCTCCAATCGGACCGCATCACAAAGCTGCATCACCATCGGGCTTCCATGATCACGCGTCGTCATCTCATTCGATCCATCGGCGGCCTGTCCGCGCTAAGCGTCTCGACCGCGGCCTATGGCGTCGGCATTGAGCCGCTGCGGCTCCGCGTCACCCGTTATCACCCGACCCCGCGGCAATGGCCGGCGGATTTTCCGCTCAAGATCGCCATCGTCAACGACATTCATGCCTGCGATCCCTGGATGTCGCTGGAGCGGATCGAGGGCATCGTCGATCGCACCAATGCGCTCAACGCCGATGTCATCGTGTTGCTCGGCGACTATGTTGCGGGTGTTCACCAGGTCACGCGCATCATTCCGTCGAGCGAATGGGCCAAGGTGCTCGCGGGCCTCAAGGCACCGCTCGGCGTCCATGCCGTCATGGGCAATCACGACTATTGGGTGGACAGGGCCGTGCAGCAGGCCGGGCACGGGCCGACAGCCGCCCATCGCGCGCTGGAGGCGGCCGGCATTCCCGTCTACGAGAACGACGTCGTGCGTCTCACCAAGGACGGACGCTCCTTCTGGCTCGCGGGCCTCGGCGACCAGCTCGCCTACTATCCCGCGAAGCGCTATGGCCGCGTGCATCGGCTTGGCGCCGACGATCTCGCGGGCACGCTGGCGAAGGTCACCGACGATGCGCCGGTTATCCTGCTCGCGCATGAGCCAAATATCGCGCCGCTCGTACCCGCGCGCGTCGCGCTGCAACTGTCCGGCCATACCCATGGCGGCCAGGTCCGCCTGTTCGGCTGGTCGCCGGCTGTTTCGCCTCAGCACGGCGTGCAGCTCGCCTATGGTCACTTCCGGCTGAAATGCGACGTCATCGTCTCCGGCGGCCTCGGCTGCAGCATCATGCCGGTCCGCGTCGGCGTGCCGCCTGAAATCGTCGAAGTGACGCTGGGAAGGACGCCGGCCGTGGCATAACCTGCGCTTGCGCGGCCGGCTGTTTTTGCGCAAAACGGGTCGGTTGCAAAAAGCGAAGAGGCTCGCGACGTGACAGCCCATCTCGACGGCGAGATCCGCGACGGCCGCCATCACATGCAGGTCCGCGTCTACTACGAGGACACGGATTTTTCCGGCATCGTCTATCACGCCAATTATCTCCGCTACATGGAGCGCGGGCGCACCAATCATCTGCGGCTGATGGGCGCCGAGCAGCAGGCGCTGTTCGACCAGGTCGAAACGGAGGGCGCGGGCTTTGCCTTCGTGGTGCGCTCGATGCATCTGGACTTTCTGAAGCCCGCGCGGATGGACGACGTGCTCGACGTCGTGACGTGGCCGGTTGCGGTGAAGGGCGCCTCCATCATGCTGGCGCAGGAGGTGCGGCGGGCTGAGGACGTGCTGGTGAAAGCCGAGGTGCGCGTCGCCTTCATCAGCGGCGGCCGCGCTCAGCCGATCCCGAAATCGATCCGCGCCCTGATGAAGGCCGATCTGATTTCCTGATCGCCCGATAAGTGATCGGCCGATAGGTGATGGCCTATCGACTCCGCCAATTGCGGCGATAAATTGCGGCCCGGACCAACCGATGAGGCCACCATGTCGCGCCCGCCGCTTCCACCCTTCACCCGTGAGACCGCCGCGCAAAAGGCGCGCATGGCCGAGGACGCGTGGAATTCGCGCGATCCGGTGAAAGTCTCGCTCGCCTATACCGAGGACAGCCGCTGGCGCAATCGCTCGGAGGTGTTCCAGGGCCGGGAGGCCATCGTCGCGTTCCTCACCCGCAAATGGGAGAAGGAGCGGGAGTATCGCCTGATCAAGGACCTATGGGCCTTCGACGGCAATCACATCGCGGTGCGCTTCCAGTACGAATGGCATGACGCCAGCGGCCAGTGGTATCGCTCCTACGGCAACGAGCAGTGGGAGTTCGACGAGCACGGGCTGATGCGGCGCCGCGAGGCGTCGATCAACGATATCGCGATTGCCGAGAAGGACCGCCGGTTTCACTGGCCGGCGCCGGGACCGCGGCCGGCGGATGTGCCGGGGCTGGGGACGGATCCGTTCTGAGGTTTGCGGAGATAGTGCAGCGAGCTCGCTGCACCCTCTCCCCTTGTGGGCCTGTTGCGTAATTCGTCAATTGTGATTCCCTAGGGCAAAGCCTTGGAGGGTAGCGATGGCGGTCAAGCGGACGGGACAGCCGAGCTTTGTGGAAGCACTGATGCCGAAGGGAGCCGGCGCCAATGCGGCGCTGGATCGGCTGGCCGGCCTGGTCAAGTGGTACCGGTTCGAGAAGCTGATCGGCCATTTGCGGGATGAAGGGAGCCCCGGTCGTCCAGGCTATCCGGTGCTGGTGCTGTTTCGTGCTGTGCTGTTGCAGTCGCTGTATGGTCTTCGGAGCGCGAACTCGAGGAAGCGCTGGGCGACCGGTTGTCGTTCAAGCGCTTCGTCGGTTTGAGCCTTGAGGATGCGACGCCCGACCATACGGTCCTGAACCGCTTCCGGAACCAGCTCGTTGAACAAGGCCTGCTGGAGAAGCTGTTTGGCGAATTGGATCGTCAGCTTGAGAATGCTGGCGTGATCCTCAAGCGCGGCACGATGCTGGATGCGACCTTGATCCAGGCAGTCTCGGCTCCGCCCAAGGCGGATCGCCCCTCAAACGACCCTGATGCCCGGTTTGCCAAACGGCAGGGCAAAAGCGGCTCGACCTTCGGTTACAAGGCTCATGTGGGTGTGGACGAAGGATCCGGCTTGATCCGCGCGGTACTGACCACACCGGCCAACATCAACGACACGACACCGGCGGACGCTTTGATTCGCGGCGATGAAGCCGTGGTCTGGGCCGATGCGGCTTACGACACCCATGCCCGACGGGCCCGGCTGAAGGCGGAAGGCAAGAAGCCCCGCATCGCTCGTCGGCCCAACAGACATCACCCGGAACTGCCGCCCAGGCTCAAACGCTACAACCTCCTCATCGCGCGCCGACGAGCCCAGGTCGAAACCACCTTCGCTACTCTCAAACGCCGCATGCGGCTGACCTGCATCCGCTACGTCGGTCTGATCAAGGCGACCGGGCAAGTCCTGCTCGCCTCGATCGCCTTCAACATGAGGCGGTGGGCCACGATCGCCGCGTGAGCTGCCCGCTCAGGGCGACAACTACAGATCTTGGCAGGCAATTGCCGGGACCAGGGCACTCGCTCCTGACGTCTTCAGCCTCAAGAGCCGATAACGCAACAGGCCCCTTGTGGGAGAGGGTGGCTCGCCGCGCAGCGGCGAGACGGGTGAGGGGGTCTCCCTCCGCGAGTCCGACTCTTATTGAGTGCGCTGAGGCAACCCCTCATCCGGCGCTTCGCGCCACCTTCTCCCGCAAGGGGAGAAGGGAAGAGGTGCGCGTGGCGAGGACCTTGAATTAAGGCGCCGCGCGCCTCGCCAAAAACCGCGTGATTGCCCCACCCAGCTTCGCGTTGTCCATCGGCTCCGCCAGCGACTCCCTCGCGGTCGCAACGACATCCTCCGGCGCCTTGCCGTCGCGGAGCTCGCAGCACACTTGCGCAAACTCCACGTCGAATTCCGGATGCGGCTGCACGGTCAGCGTGGTGCCGTTGGCGTAGAGCAGGCCCGCATGCGGGGTGAATTCGGACGAGAGGATCGTCAGCGCATCGCTGGGCGGCTCGACCACCTGGTCCTGATGCGAGGCGGCGATCGCAACGGCTTTGCCGTCGACGACGCCGTTCTCCGGCAGCACCTGATAGACGTGGCGGCCGATGCCCCAGCCCTTCTCCGACTTCTGCACGGTGCCGCCGAGCGCCTGCGCGATCAGCTGATGGCCGAAGCAGACACCGACCATCGGCGTCTTGTTGGCGTAAGCCGTGCGCACGAAATCTTCCAGCGGCGCGATCCAGTCGAGCCCGTCATAGACACCGGCGGCAGCACCGGTGATCAGCACGGCCTCGAGCTTGCTCGGGTCGGGGAGTGCGTCGCCATTGGGGATGCTGACGACGTCCACCGTGGCGGTCGGATCCTCGGCGCGGACCATGCGCTCGAACATGTCGGGAAACGAGCCGTGCTGCTCGCGGTACTTCTGCGGGACCTGTCCGGTCTCGATGATGGTGATGCGTGCCATGTGCCCCCCGGGTGAAAAGGTTGCGAAGCTCAGTCGCTTTCTGCCCCATGTTGCTGGTGTGGCGCTGTGCGTGCCAGCTGTGCGCTCTCTTTCCGGACCTCGTTGAGAAACGCCTTGGCCAGGCGCGACAGCGGCTCGGATTCTGACCATAGCATATAGGCAACCGCGTGCGTCGTGGGCGTGAACGGCCGCACCACGAGGCCGCTGCCGCCGTTCTGCCGCGGCGAGAACGGATCGACCACGGCGGCGCCGACGCCGGCCGCGGCGAGCACGCAAGCCGTGTTGCAGTAGCGCACCTCGACGGTCGGCTGGAACGGCGCGCCGGCGCGGGCAAAGCTGTCGCGCACGGCCTCACCGAGCCGCGTGCCGCGCTCGAGCCCGATGAAGGGCATGCCGGAGAGATCTGCGGCCGAGATCACGGGCTTGTCGGCAAGCGGATGCCGCGGCGGCAGCACGCACACCATCTCGCCGGTGTGCACCACCTCATGCGCGATGCCGGGATGATGCGTCAGCCCGAGCGCGAAGCCGAGCTCGGCAACGCGGCTGAGCACCCCCTCGATGATGCCCTCATAGCGCCGCACGTCGAAGAACACCCGCGTCTCCGGGCGGCGGCGAAGGAAGCTTGAGAGCGCCGACGGGATGATGCTGTAGGCCAGCGGCGGCGTCGCGACGAGCGCCAGATGGCCGGAGCGGTTCTCGCGCAGATCGCGGACGCGGTTCTCGAGCTTGGCGTGCAGCGCGAAGATGGCTTCGCTCTCCTTGTAGAGCGCCATCGCCTCCGCGGTCGGAAACAGCCGGTTGTTGACGCGCTCGAACAGCGCAAAGCCCGCCTGCGCCTCCATCGTCTTCAGCGCGTTGCTGACCGCGGGCTGTGACAGCGCCAGTTCGTCCGCCGCCGCCACCGTGGTGCGATGGCGGATGACGGCACGCAGGATCTCGAGCTGACGCAGGTTCATATCACTGCCAATTATACTCTGGGCCAAAACATCATAGCAGAACGAATTGATTTTGCAGCCCCGCTTCCGCGTAATGGTCGCGGATTTGCACGTCGCATCAAGTTCATTCGCCCATTGAGGCAGCACTGCGCACATATTGGAGGCAATCTTGGTTCGTGTCCTTCGCGCCGCCGCCGCACAGATGGGGCCGACGCAAAAAGCCGATACGCGCGAGCATACGCTGGCGCGAATGCTCGACATGCTGGAGGAGGCCGCCGGCCACGGCGCCAGCCTCGTGGTGTTTCCCGAGCTTGCCTTCACCACCTTCTTCCCGCGCTGGCTGCTCGAAGGCGACGCGCTCGACCACTATTTCGAGCGCGGCATGCCGAACCCGGCCGTGGCAAAACTGTTCGACCGTGCGCGCGCGCTGCGCGTCGGCTTCTATGTCGGCTATGCGGAGCTGACGCCGGACGGTCGACGTTATAATTGCGCCATCCTGGTCGATCGCGACGGCGAGATCCTCGGCCGCTATCGCAAGGTGCATCTGCCGGGTTCGGTCGAGCCGCGCGAAGGCGCGCGCTACCAGCAACTCGAGAAGCGCTATTTCGAATATGGCGACCTCGGCTTTCCCGCTTTCCGCGCCGGATCGGCCTGGGCCCACGCCATCATGGGCATGATGATCTGCAACGACCGCCGCTGGCCGGAATCCTGGCGCGTGCTCGGCCTGCAAGGCGTTGAACTCGTCTGCATCGGCTACAATTCGGCCGCCTATGATCCCAATGGCGGCGTCACTGAAGACGCGTCCTTGCGCACCTTCCACTCGACGCTGGTGACGCAGGCCAACGCCTACATGAACGCGACCTGGGCGATCTCGGTGGCGAAGGCGGGCGAGGAGGACGGCTCCGGGTTGATCGGCGGCTCCTGCATCGTCGATCCCAATGGCCGCATCGTTGCGCAAGCCCAGACTTTGGCCGACGAGGTGATCATCGCCGACATCGATCTCGATCTCTGCCGCCAGGGCAAGGACAAGATGTTCAACTTCGCCGCCCACCGGCGGCCGGAGCAATACAGGGTGATCACCGAACGCGCTGGCGTCATCGAGCCGGCCGTTCTCGACGCGGACTGACTGGCACGGCGCTGGCAAAGGACTCAAAGCAAAACGTTGGCAAAGGAGCTGACATGATACGCCTCTCGCTCTCTCTCGGTCTCGCAGTACTGGCTACCGTAACGTCGGCGCAAGCGGCGGAGCTTCCCGCGGAGATCAAGCAGGCGGGCGCGTTGAAGCTCACGGTCAACTCCACCTACGCGCCGATGGAGTACCGCGATCCCGCCACCAACGAGCTCGTCGGGCTCGACGTCGATCTGGCCAACGAACTTGCGAAGCGGCTTGGCGTAAAAATCGTCTGGAGCGAGACGCCGTTCGCCGAGCTGATCCCGTCGCTCCAGACCAGGCGCGCGGACTTCATCATCTCCGGCATCTCCGACCGCGCCTCACGGCGCGAGACCGCCGCTTTCGTCGACTACCTCGCGACCGGCCCGCAGTTCTTCGTGATGGCGGACAATGCGGCCAAGGACGCGACCGATCTCTGCGGCAAGAAGGTCGGCACCACCCGCAGCACCAGCTTCCCGGTCGAGATCGAGAAGTGGAGCAAGCAGAACTGCGAGCCGGCCGGCAAGCCGGCCATTCAGTACGTCCCCGGCGAGAACTCGATCGACGTCCGCAACCAGCTCAAGCAGGGCCGCATCGACGCCGCAGTGCAGGGCAGCGAGACGCTGCCTTACGCGCAGACGCAGGAGCCCGGCAAATATCGCGTCGTCGGCGAGCCCTTCGCCAAAGGCTACCAGGGCATCATGTTCCGCAAGGACGATGCGGCTTTGCGCGAGGTGGTGACGGAGAAGCTCACGGCGATGATCGCCGACGGCACCTACAAGGCCGTTCTCGACAAATGGGGCCTGGGGGCCAACGCGGTGGCCCAGCCCATGCTGAATGCGGCGCCGCAATGAAGCCGGTGCCGGCACTCGCGGAGGGTTTCCCTGATCTGTCGGGGATGCGGGTCGCGCGCGAGCCGCACTGGTTTCGCTGGCTCAGCGCGGCGCTGATCGTCCTCGTGCTGGCGGTGATCGTGCGCGCCTTCGCCGGCGGTCAGATCGAATGGTCCTATGTCAGCCGCTTCCTGACCGCAAAAGTCATTCTCGAAGGCATCGTCAACACGATGGTGATGGCGGTGCTGGCGATGGCGCTCGGCATTGTCCTCGGCGTCGTCGTCGCGGTCATGCGGCTGTCGCCCAATCCGGTGCTGAAGACGGTCGCGGCCGGCTACACCTGGCTGTTCCGTGGCACGCCGCTGATCCTGCAACTGCTGTTGTGGTTCAACCTCGCGCTGGTGTTTCCGACCATCGGCATTCCCGGCCTGTGGTCTGCGCGCGCGGTCGACGTCATGACGCCGTTCCTTGCCGCGCTGCTCGGGCTCGGCATCAACCAGGGCGCCTATACGTCCGAGGTGATGCGTGCCGGCATGCTGTCGGTCGACATCGGGCAATACGAGGCGGCACAGGCGATCGGCATGGGGCGGCTGCGCGCGCTGCGCCGGATCATCCTGCCGCAGGCGATGCGCGTCGTGATCCCGCCGCTCGGCAACGAGTTCATCGGCATGGTGAAGGCGACCTCGCTCGCGAGCGTCATCCAGTATCCGGAACTGCTGCACAACGCCGAAAACATCTACTACGCCAATTCGCGCGTGATCGAGCTGCTGATCGTTGCCGGGCTCTGGTACCTGCTCGTGGTCTCGATCCTGACGCCGCTCCAGATGCTGCTCGAACGCCGTTTTGCCCGCGGCACATTGCGGCTGGCGCGATGACAAACCCCCTCGTCGCGATCCGCACCGTCAGCAAGAGCTTTGGAGAGTTCCAGGCTCTCAGAAGCGTCTCGCTCGACGTCTGGCCCGGCGAGGTGATGTGTTTGATCGGCGCCTCCGGCTCCGGCAAGACCACGCTGCTCCGCTGCATCAACCAGCTTGCCGCGATCGATGCCGGCGGCATCTGGCTCGACGGCGAGCTGCTTGGCGTGCGCGAGCAAAGCGGCAAGCTCTACCGTCTCAGCGAGCGGGAGATCGGGCGGCAGCGGCTGAAGACTGGCATGGTGTTCCAGCGCTTCAACCTGTTTCCGCACAAGACCGCGCTGGAGAATATCATCGAAGGTCCACTTCAGGTGCAGGGGCGCAAGTCCGACGAGGTGCGCGCGGAGGCGCTCGAACTGCTCCGGCGCGTCGGATTGTCCGCCAAGGCGGACTGGTATCCCGCGCAGCTCTCCGGCGGCCAGCAGCAGCGCGTGGCGATTGCGCGTGCGCTCGCCATGAAGCCGATGCTGATGCTGTTCGACGAGCCGACCAGCGCGCTCGATCCGGAACTCGTCGGCGAGGTTCTCGCGGTCATAAAGGAGCTGGCGAAGAGCGGCATGACCATGATGGTGGTGACGCACGAGCTCGGCTTCGCGCGCGAGGTCGCCGACCGCGTCGTCTACATGGACCAGGGCGCGATCGTCGAGCAGGGGCGCGCCTCGGACGTATTGGGTGCGCCGCGCGAGGAGCGCACCAGGGCATTTCTTTCGGCGGTGATCTGAGATGGGGGCGTGTTGATGAAGAGACTTTGGGTTGCGGCGGCGCTTTTCGGCGTCATGACCGTTTCGGCATTGGCGATCGAGCTGCCGGCGGAGATCGCCAAGCGCGGCAGCCTCAAGGTGGCGCTGGTGCCGAACTATCCGCCGATGGAATTCCGCGATCCCGCTACCAACGCGCTATCCGGCTTCGACATCGATCTCGGCGAAGCCATCGGCCGCAAGCTCGGCGTCAAGATCGAATGGCAGGAGACGAGCTTTGCCGAGTTCATGCCGTCGATCTCGACCGGGCGGGTGGACGCCATCCTGTCCGGTTTCACGGACTACGCGAGCCGTCACGACATCGCGTCCTTCGTCGATTATCTCAGGAGCGGTCCGCAGTTCTTCGTGCAGCAGTCGCGCAAGGCGGAGTTCAAGGACGCGGCATCGCTCTGCGGCAAGAAGGTCGGCGCCAGCCGCCGCACCATGTTCCCGGCGCAGATCGCGGCGTGGAGCGAGAAGAATTGCGGCAGCAATCCGATCCAGTTCATCGGCACCGACGGCTCGGCCGACGCCCGCACCCAGCTGAGGCAGGGCCGCATCGATGCCGCGGCCCAGGGCAACGAGACGCTGCCCTACATTATGGATCTCGAACCCGGCGCCTATGCGCCCGTGGGCGAGCCCATCGCGCAGCAATTCACCGGCATCGCCCTGCCGGTCAAGGAAAAGGCACTGCAGCAGGCCATTCTCGAAGCGGTCGATGCGCTGATCGCCGACGGCACCTACAAGACCCTGCTTGCCAAGTGGAAACTGAACGACAACGGATTAGAGAAGGCGACCATCAATGCTGGACAGTAAGGCACTCAAGAGCATCCCGCTCGTTCCGGCCAACACCGCCGATCCCGCGCCGGAATATCCCTGGCCGAAACCCTACACTTCGGCGATGTTCCTCTCCTTCGACGTCGACGCGGAGAGTGCGTGGACCAGCAAGGACGCGGTGCACGCGCAGCGGCTCATCACCATGAGCTATGGCGGCTATGAGGCGCGCGTCGGCACGCCGAAGCTGTTGGAGCTGCTCGACCAGCTCGATCTCAAGGCGACCTTCTTCGTCACGGGATGGTCGGTCGACGCGCATCCGGCGATGGCCGAGTCGATCCTCAAGGCCGGCCACGAGATCGGCCATCACGGCTATCACCATCTGCTGCCCGATCCCGGCGATCCCTGGATCGAGGAGGAGCTGGAGCGCGGCTTCGAGGCGCTGAAGCGCCGGCTCGGCGTCAGGCCGACCGGCTATCGCGCGCCCTATGGCGAGTTCACCGAGGAGCTGCGCGCAGCACTCGTACGTCACGGCATCGTCTACACGTCGTCGTTCCGCGACGACGTGCGGCCTTATCGCCATCGTCTGGCCGACGGCAAGCCCGGCACGATCGAGCTGCCGGTCACAGCGAGTTATGACGACTGGATGCACGGCCTCTCCGCCCGCTTCAGCCCGCGCTCGATCTTCCCCAAGGAGCATGTGCTCTCGATCTGGAAGGACGAGCTCGACGAAACCAGGGACTGGGGCGCCATGGTGACGACCGTGCTGCATCCGCAATGTAGCGGCCGCCCGATGCGGCTGCGCCTGTTGCGCGAGTTCCTGACCTACGCAAAGTCGTGCCCGGATGTCTGGATCACAACCGGCGAGAAGATCGCGGAAAACTTCCTGCGCCACGAAGCCGGTAGTCGCTGAGCAGCACCATGACCCGTCGTCGCATCCTCGTCATCAACCCCAACTCCTCGGCGTCGGTGACGGCGGCGATCGACGAGGCGGTCGCGCCGCTGCGCATTGCCGGCGGGCCTGACATCGAGGTGGTTGGCCTCGCCGAAGGACCGCCGGGCATCAGCTCGCAGCGCGATGCCGATAGCGTGGTCATGCCGCTGGTCAACCGCGTCACGCGTGACGATGCGGATGCCTTCGTGCTCGCCTGCTTCAGCGATCCCGGCCTGCATGCGGTGCGTGAGGCCGCCGGCGGACGCCCGGTGCTGGGCATCGCCGAATGCGGAATCTTTCGCGCGCTGATGCTGGGCGAACGCTTCGGCATCATCGCGCTGTCGCCGTCGAGCATCCGCCGCCAGCAACGCATGGCGCGGGTGATGGGCGTCGATAGCCGTTACGCCGGAAGCTGGTCGGTCGGCGCGAGTGCGGCGGAAACGGCAGGCGCCGATATCCGCGGCCGCTTGGTCGATGCCGGCCGCGCGCTGGTCACTCAATGCCGCGCCGATGTCGTGGTGATGGGGTGCGCCGGCATGGCCTCGCACCGCGCGGCGATCGCGGATGCGATCGGTGTGCCCGTGATCGAGCCGGCGCAGCAGGCGGTCGCCGCTGCAATCGGCGCGGTGTTGTTGAACACGTAAGATCCTTCAGGAGCCTTTTGTCATGCCGATCTCCCGCCGCTCGCTCCTCAAGGCTGCCGCAGCAATGCCGGCGCTGTCGCTGCCGGGCATCGTCCGCGCCGAAGCGCAGAGCACCTTGCGCTTCATTCCCGTCATCGACCTCGCCTTCGTCGACCCCATCTATTCGACCGCGCAGGTGTCGCGAAACCATGGTTTCATGGTCTACGACACGCTCTACGGCATGAGCTCCTCGCTCCAGGTCTCGCCGCAGATGCTGTCGGGCCACGCCATCTCCGCTGACTTGCTGCAGTGGGACCTCAGCTTGCGCGATGGCCTGTTCTGGCACGATGGCGAACGTGTGCTGGCCCGCGACTGCGTCGCCAGCATCCGCCGCTGGGCGGCGCGCGACGGCTTTGGCGGCGAGCTGCTGGAGGCGACCGCCGAGCTCTCGGCCGCCGACGACCGCACCATCCGCTTCCGCCTCAAGCGTCCGTTCCCGCTGCTGCCGCAGGCGCTCGGCAAAGCGGCGATCAATCCCTGCTTCATGATGCCGGAGCGGCTGGCGAGCCAGGACCCGTTCAAGCCGCTGACCGAGGTGATCGGCAGTGGCCCGTTCCGCTATCTCGCCGACGAGCGCGTGCAGGGTGCCCGCAACGCCTATGCCAAATTCGAGCGCTACCAGCCGCGCACCGACGGCAAACCGGATTGGACCGCGGGTCCGAAGATCGTGCATTACGACCGCGTGGTCTGGACCACCACGCCCGATGCCGGCACCGGCGTCGCCGCGCTCCAGACCGGCGAGCAGGACTGGCAGGAGACCACGCCGCACGATCTGCTGCCGATCATCAAGGCCGCCGGCGATATCGAGACGCGCATCCTTGACCCCAGAGGCTACGCCTGCATGCTGCGCCTCAATCATCTGCAGCCGCCCTTCGACAATCCTGCCGTGCGCCGCGCGCTGCTGGGTGCGATCGATCAATCCGCGTTCATGACGGCCGTGGCCGGTACCGATCCGGCGTTCCAGGTCTCGCCGATCGGCTATTTCGCGCCTGATACCCCGATGGCGAGCGACGTCGGCCTCGACGTGTTCCGCGGGCCGCGCGACTACGCCAAGGTCAAGGCCGAGCTGAAGGCCGCGGGCTACAATGGCGAGAAGATCGTAGTGCTGGTCCCCACCAACTCGCTGGCGCAGAAGCCGCTGGGCGAGATCGCGGTCGACAGCTTGCGCAAGGCCGGCATGAACGTCGAATATGCCGGGCTCGATTTCGCCGTCGTGTTGCAGCGCCAGCTCAAGAAGGACCCGATCGGGCAGGGCGGCTGGAGCGCCGCGGTCGGCAACTGGCAGGGCATCGACTGGCTCAATCCGGCCGGCAACACCAACATCCGCGGCGAAGGCAAGGTCGCCGGCTGGTACGCGAGCGAGAGGATGGGGCCCTTGCGCAGCCAGTGGCTGGCCGCCTCCGAGCTTGCCGAGCAGCAGCGCATCTGCCGCGAAATCCAGACGGTCGCGTTCGACGAAATCCCCTATATTCCGATCGGCCTGTACAAGCAGCCGACCGCCTATCGCAAAGCCATCACCGGCATTCTCGACGGCACCGCCGTCTTCTGGAACGTGCGCCCCGCATGAGCACCACAGCAATTTTCGGCAGCTATGTGCTGTCACGGAAAGACGGCGCGCAGGACGTGTTGCGCGACCATTGGGTCCTGATCGAAGGCAAAAAGATTGCCGCGGTCACGCGCGACAGGCCGCGCGCGGACGAGATCTACGATCGCCCCGGCCGCTTCGTGCTGCCCGGTCTCTTGAATCTGCACAATCACTGCTTCTCCGAAGCGGTGGCGCGCAGCCATACCGAGGACGGCAACGGCCGCAAGAACAACCAGAGCATTGTCTATACGGTGCTCTTGCCGCTGACCAAGCGCGGTGCCGATATCCTGTCGGCGGAAGAGCGCATCGCGGTCGCGCGGCTCGGCATCCTCCAGCTCCTCAAGGGCGGCGCCACCACCGTGATGGAGCCGTTCCGCAATTCGATCCCGGAGATGTTCGATGCCGCCGAAGAGATGGGCATCCGCTTCTATGGCGCGCCGTATCTGTTCTCGACGTCGGACGCCAAGGCGGGACCTGACGGTGTGGTGCATTATTCCGGCGACGACGGCACCGCCGACATGGCAACGTGGGACGCGCTCTATCAGCGCTGGAATAATCGCGGCGACGGCCGCATCAGTCTTGCGATGAGCCCGCACGCCACGGACACCTGTGGCCCCGATCTGCTGAAGGCCTGCGCCGCACGGGCGCGCGAGCTTGGCGTGCCCATCACGACGCACATGGCGCAGAGCCGTGCCGAGGTCGAGACCATCGGCAAGCGCTATGGCGGCCGCACGCCGGCGCAATATCTGGACTGGCTCGGCCTGCTCGCGCCCGACCTGATGGCCGCGCACTGCATGTTCAGCACCGACGACGATCTCAAGCTGATGGCCGCGCGCGGTATGACCGTGCTGAATTGCCCGCGCGTGTTCGCGCGCGCCGGCGTCACCGCGGCGTTCAGCCGCTTCGCCGAGCACGGCGTGCGCACCGTGGTCGGCACCGACGGCTACAACATGGACCTGCTCGGCGAGCTCAATGCGGCGTCGCTGATCTCCAAGGTCACCTCAGCCCGCGCCGATGTCGCGAGCTCGCCGGAGCTGATCGAAGCGAATACGGCAGTCGCCGCCGACGTCATCAATCGGCCTGATCTCGGCCGGATCGAGCCCGGCGCGACCGCCGATCTCACCGTCGTCGATCTCACCCATCCGCATCTTCAACCGCTGTTCGACCCACGCCGCGCGCTGATCGCGCTCGCCAACCGCGCCAACATCGATCAGGTCATGGTGGACGGCCGCATGCTGGTCGATGAGGGTGGCTATCTCGGCGCCGATGAAGCGGCGATCACGGCGGCGGGCAGTGCGGCGATCGGCAAGATCTGGGACCTGCCGGAGGCGCAGGCCGCGTTCAACGGCTGAGCGTTGCGTCGTCCTCGAATTCAACGAGCGCCTTGCGCATGGTCTCGACGAGATCGAGCGCCACCGGCGAGGGGCTGCGCTGCGCCGGAAAAACGGCGGAGAATTCGAAGTCGATGCGCGGCAGGAAGCGGCGCACGACGACGCCGCGGGTGGAAAATTCCTGCGCGGTGAAGGGATCGCAGATCGCGACGCCTAATCCCGACGACACCATGCCGCACATGATCTCCGACAGCGTGGTCTCGACCCTGAGCACACGGCGGACGTCGTGGCGATGGAAGACCTGGTCGACGAGATGCCGGCTCGACGATCCCGCCGACAGCGAGATGAACGTCTCGCCCTCGAAATCGCGCGGCTCCAGAACTTGCTTCTCCGCGAGGCGATGACCGGTCGGCAGCACCGCGACGCGCGCCAAAGCGGGCAGCCGCTGGCTCGGCAGGCCGGAATGGGCGATCGGCACCTCGGCAAAGCCGATGTCGCATTGATTGTTGAGCACCCAATCGACCACGATCGGCGAGATCACGCCGAAGAAGGCGAGGTTGAGGTTGGGCCGTTCTTTCAGGAAATGTCCGGCGAGCCGCGGCAGATAGCCGTTCGACAGCGCCGGCAGCGCGGCGATGCGCAGCGAGCCGGTGCGGCGGCCACGGATTTCCTCGGCGGCCGCCGTGATGCGTTCGAGCCCGACGAAGGAACGCTCCACCTCGGTATAGAGCGCCATCGCCGCGGCGGTCGGCACGAGGCCAGTGCCGCGCCGCTCGAACAGCTCCATTTTCAGCAGCGCCTGGAGGTCGCGCAGCAGCCGGCTGACCGCCGGCTGCGTCACGGTCATCAGCGCCGCCGCCTCAGTCACGCTGCCCGTCAGCATCGTCGCGCGGAAGGCCTCCACCTGCCGCGGATTGATCCGCGCCATCCCCAATTCCATCCATAACATTTATGCATGCAGAGGGTGCCATTATTCATTGGACGATGGAAGCTCGGGTTTGCGATCTTTTTCATCAGGACTGGAGACAGCCCGCTTTTTCGGCAGATTGGAGGGGTTCAAACCTCCGAATCGCGCCAAAACCTACCGAACAGGGGCCGGAGCCCTGTCCGGAGAGGGTTGGCGCGGAAGGAAATGCGGAAGGCGCCTCAGTCAGAGATTTTTCGGCACGTCACCTCATCCCGGTATTGGAGATCGGTCCATATGAAGACTCTCAGCCTTCTGACCGCGGTCAGCATCGCAGCGCTCATCGCCGTCCCGTCTGCCGCCTCGGCCCAGCAGAAAACGCTCTATGTCGCCGGTTACGGTGGCTCGTTCGAGAAGACCATCCGCGACGAGGTGATCCCGGCCTTCGAGAAGGAGAACGGGGTCAAGGTCGAGTACGTCGCCGGCAATTCCACCGATACGCTGGCCAAGCTTCAGGCGCAGAAGGGCAACCAGCAGATCGACGTTGCCATCGTCGACGACGGCCCGATGTACCAGGCGATCCAGCTCGGCTTCTGCGGCAAGCTCGAAGGCTTGCCGGCCGCCGATCTCTATGACACCGCCCGCTTCAAGGACGATCGCGCCGTTGCGATCGGCATCGTCGCGACTGGCCTGATGTACAACACCAAGGTGTTCGCCGAGAAAGGCTGGGCGCCACCCACTTCGTGGAACGATCTGAAGGACACGAAATACGCCAAGCAGCTCGTGATCCCGCCGATCAACAACACCTACGGCCTCGAAGCGCTGGTGATGCTGTCGAAGATGAACGGCGGCGGCGAGACCAACGTCGATTCCGGCTTCAAGATCTTCAAGGAGCAGATCAATCCGAACGTGCTGGCCTATGAGCCGTCGCCGGGCAAGATGACCGAGCTGTTCCAGTCCGGCCAGGCCGTGATCGCGGTGTGGGGCACGGGCCGCGTGCAGAGCTTCGCCAACACCGGCTTCCCCGTCGACTTCGTCTATCCGAAGGAAGGCGCGGCGACGCTGCTGACGACGGCGTGTCCGATCACCAAGCCGAATGCCTCGCCGCTTGCATCGAACTTCGTCAAGATGCTGCTCGATCCAAAAATCCAGCTCGTGATGCTGAAGGACTACGGCTACGGCCCGGTGCTGAAATCACTGGTGGTACCGCCGGAGCTCGGCAAGATGGCGCCGATCGGCGAGCGCGCGGCAAAGCTCTATAATCCGGACTGGACTGTGATCAACGAGAAGCGCGAGGAGTGGACCAAGCGCTGGAATCGCGAGGTCGAGCGTTGATCTGATCGTTGCGGAGACAGCGCATGGCCTATCTCGAGCTCGATCGGGTCGCAAAACAGTTCGGCGCGCAGACTGTGGTCGAAGACTTCAGTCTGTCGGTGGGGAAGGGGGAGTTCATCTCCTTCCTCGGCCCGTCCGGCTGCGGCAAAACCACGACCCTGCAGATGATCGCGGGTTTCCTCGATCCCACACGCGGCGCGATCCGCCTGGAGGGCAAGGACCTGACCGCGATCCATCCCGCGAAGCGCGGGCTCGGCATCGTGTTCCAGAGCTACGCGCTGTTTCCGCACATGACGGCGGCGGAGAACGTCGCGTTCGGCCTCGAGATGCGCAACGTGCCGCGCGCCGAAAGAGCCGAGCGCGTCCGCGCCGCGCTCGCGATGGTCGGGCTTGCCGGTTTTGAGGACCGCCATCCGCGCCGCATGTCCGGCGGTCAGCAGCAGCGCGTGGCGCTGGCGCGCGCGCTGGTGATCAAGCCGAGCGTGCTCTTGCTCGACGAGCCGCTGTCGAATCTCGACGCCAAACTGCGCGAGGAGATGCAGATCGAGCTGCGCCAGATCCAGCGCACCATCGGCACCACGACGATCCTGGTCACCCACGACCAGAACGAGGCGATGTCGCTGTCCGACCGCATCGTGGTGATGAGCCAGGGCCGCATCGAGCAGATCGGCTCGCCGCAGGAGACCTATGAGAAGCCGTCCTCGGCCTTCGTCTCGCAGTTCCTCGGCAAGACCAACGACTTTGCGGCGACGATTGATCGGACCGCGACGCCGGTGCGGCTGGTGGCTGGCTCCTGGAACGCGCCGGCGCCGGCCGGGCTCAGTGGCCCCGTCACTGTCAGCATTCGCCCTGAACGGATCGGCTTTGGCGATACGGGGCTCAGCGCAAAGATCGTCACGCGCATCTTCCAGGGCAATCACTGGCTGTTCCAGTGCGACAGCGAATGCGGGCCCGCGATCGTGATCCGCCAGAATGACGGGACGGCGCCGCCGGCTGAGGGCGAGGCGGTTCGCCTCGTCTGGCGGCCCGAGGACATGAGCGTGCGCGCGAGGGCCGGCGCATGAGCACGGCCGCTGACGAGCGCAACGCGCGTGCGCCATGGGCGCTGACGGCGCCCGCCTTGATGCTGTTCGTCGGCGTGCTGCTGATTCCGCTGGCGATGACGGTGATGCTGTCGTTCCACGACTGGGGTCAGTACAAGGGCATCGAGCCGGTCTTCATCCTCAAAAACTGGCACGAGATCGCGACCGATCCCTATTATGCCGAAATGTTCTGGCGGACGTTTCGCATCGCGATCCTGACAACGCTGCTCACCGCGTTGCTCGGCGCACCCGAAGCCTACATCCTCAACCGCATGAGCGGCCGCTGGAAGAGCTTTTTCCTGCTGATCATCCTCGGGCCGCTCTTGATCTCCGTGGTGGCGCGGACGCTCGGCTGGGCGCTGCTGTTCGGCGGCAACAACGGCCTCGTCAACAAGCTCCTGATGTCGCTCGGAGTGATCCGCTCGCCCATTCCCTTCATGTTCACCGAGACAGGGATGGTGGTTGCGCTCGCCCATGTGATGATGCCGTTCATGGTGCTGTCGGTGTGGGCCGCGCTCCAGCGGCTCAATCCGCAGATCGAGAACGCCGCGATGTCGCTCGGTGCGGGGCCGGTGACCATCATTCGCCGCATCATCATGCCGCAGATCATGCCGGGCGTGCTGTCGGGCGCGATCATCGTGTTTTCGCTCTCCGCCAGTGCCTTCGCGACGCCCGCGATCATCGGCGGCCGCCGGCTCAAGGTCGCGGCGACGCTGGCCTACGACGAATTCCTCAACACGCTGAACTGGCCGCTCGGTGCAGCGGTCGCAACGCTGCTGCTGGTCGCGCTGGTGCTGATCGTCGTCGGCAGCAACGCGCTGATCGAGCGCCGCTACGCGGAGGTGTTCCGATGAGCCGGAACGGCCCGCTCGCGTTGATCTTCCACACCATCTTCGTCATCGTCATGGTCGCGCCGATCCTGGTGGTATGCCTCGTTGCTTTCACGCCCGAAGGCTTCCTGTCGCTGCCGACCAACCGCTTTTCGCTGCGCTGGTTCAGGGCGATCGCCAACTATCCCGAGTTCATCCATGCCTTCTGGGTGAGCCTGGGGCTCGGTGCGCTCTCATCCTTCGTGGCGCTGCTGTTCGCGGTGCCGGCAGCGCTCGCGATCGCGCGTTATCGCTTCCGCGGCCGCGATGCGCTCGCGGCGCTGTTCCTGTCGCCGCTGATGATCCCGCATGTCGTGCTCGGCATCGCCTTCCTGCGCTTCTTCACCTCGGCCGGCCTCGGCGGCAGCTTTGCCGCGCTGATCATCGCGCATGTCATCATCGTGTTTCCGTTCGCGCTGCGGCTGACGCTGGCGGCGGCGACCGGCATGGACCTCTCGGTCGAGATGGCGGCAGTCTCGCTCGGCGCCAACGGCTGGACGCTGTTTCGCCGCGTGACGCTGCCGCTGATCCTGCCCGGCGTCATCAGCGGTTGGGCGCTCGCTTTCATCCAGTCCTTCGACGATCTCACCATGACCGTCTTCCTCGCGGCGCCCGGCACCGAGACGTTGCCGGTGCGCATGTTCCTTTATATCCAGGACAACATCGATCCGCTGGTCACGTCGGTCTCGGCCTGCGTGATCGCGATCACCATGACAGCCCTCATTCTGCTCGACCGCTTCTACGGACTCGACCGTGTGCTCGCCGGCAAGGGCGATACGGGACGATAGGAGAAATTTATGTCAGGAGACTACGACGTCGCTGTGGTCGGCGGCGGACTGCTCGGCTCCGCCATTGCCTGGGGCCTCGGCCGGCTCGGCAAGAGCGTGGCCGTGCTCGACGAAGGCGACATCACCAAGCGCGCCTCGCGCGCGAATTTTGCGCTGGTCTGGGTTCAGAGCAAAGGGCTCGGCATGCCGGCCTATACTGTCTGGACCGTGCAGGCGTCACAAGCGTGGAGCCAGCTTGCTTCCGAACTCAAGCAACAGACCGGCCTGGATGTCTCGCTTCAACAGAACGGTGGCTTCCATCTGACGCTCGGCGACGACGAATTCGGCCAGCGCACCGAGCTGGTGAAGCGCATGCACAACCAGACCGGTGCTGCCGATTACAAGATGGAGATGCTCTCCGCCTCCGAGGTGAAGAAGGCGCTGCCGCTGATTGGTCCGGAGGTGTCCGGCGGGAGCTATTGTCCGCTCGACGGCCACGTCAATTCGCTGCGGACCTTCCGCGCCTTCCACACCGGCTTCAAGGCATTCGGCATCGACTATTTTCCGGAGCGCCCGGTCTCGGCGATCAGCAAGAGTGGTGGCGAATTCCGCCTGA
The DNA here is from genome assembly GCF_052075965.1 of Bradyrhizobium sp. 482_C4_N1_8. NCBI lineage: Bacteria > Pseudomonadati > Pseudomonadota > Alphaproteobacteria > Hyphomicrobiales > Nitrobacteraceae > Bradyrhizobium > Bradyrhizobium sp. 482_C4_N1_8. Next base: position 1,339,183 of record NZ_CP197231.1, read on the forward strand.
CCACGCCGAAGGGCGAACTGCACGCCGCCAAGATCGTGCTCGCGGCCGGCAATGCCAACCAGACGCTTGCGCCGATGGTCGGCCTCTACGCGCCGATGGGCCCGACCCGCGGCCAGATCGTGGTGACCGAGCGCACCATGCCGTTCCTGCCGCATCCGCTGACCACGATCCGCCAGACCGACGAGGGCACGGTGATGATTGGCGACAGCAAGGAGGACGAGCTCGACGATCGCGCGCTGAAGCATTCCGTCAGCGCTGTGATGGCCGATCGCGCGCAAAGGATGTTTCCGCATCTGTCGCGGCTCAACGTGGTCAGGAGCTGGGCCGGCATCCGCGTCATGCCGCAGGACGGCTTTCCGATCTACGACCAGTCGGAGACGCATCCCGGCGCCTTCGTCGCCTGCTGCCATTCCGGCGTGACGCTCGCCTCCAACCACGCTTTCGAGATCGCGCGCATGGTCGCAGCTGGCGCGCTCGAGCCGGAGCTGGTCGGCGCGTTTTCGGCCAGCCGTTTCGGCGCCGCCGGTGCTGCGAACAACAGCGGCTATTAGAGATATCTAAAGGAGCCAAGAGGCATCCCATGTTTAGACGATCCGAACAGGACAAGCGACCGCAGGTCCAGATCTTCGTGGATGGCACAGCCATCGCGGCGCGCCAGGGCGACACCGTCTCTGCCGCGCTGCTGGCCTCCGGCTGTGATGCGCGCCGTTCCACCGCAGTGAGCGGCGCGCCGCGTCTGCCCTATTGCATGATGGGCGTGTGCTTCGACTGCCTCGTCACCATCGACGGCGTCGGTAACCGCCAGGGCTGCCTGGTGCCCGTCGCCGAGGGCATGCAGATCGAGATTCAGAAGGGCAAGCGGGAGATCGGAAAATGACTGTGGCTCCCAAGCGCGAAGCCTATGACGTCGTGGTGATCGGCGCCGGGCCCGCCGGCCTCGCGGCCGCTGCGACGTCCGCCGAAGCCGGCCTGTCGACGCTGCTGCTCGACGAGAACATCGGCCCCGGCGGCCAGGTGTTTCGCGCCATTTCGTCCACGCCCGTGACCGACCGCGACCAGCTCGGCGCCGACTATTGGGTCGGTGCCGACCTCGTTCAGTCGCTCCGCGCGAGCCGCGCCGAGATTATCCATCGCGCCACCGTCTGGAGCCTCGACCGCAACCTCGAGATCGCCGTATCGATCGGCGGTGCATCCGCTTTCCTCAAGGCGCAGCGCGTGATCCTCGCGACCGGCGCGCTGGAGCGGCCGTTCCCGATTCCCGGCTGGACCTTGCCGGGCGTGATGACCGCGGGCGCCGCGCAGACGATGCTGAAATCATCGGCGCTGGTGCCTGACGGACGCACGGTGATCGCGGGGCAGGGGCCTCTGCTCTGGCTGCTCGCCGCGCAGATCTTGCGGCTGGGCGGCCGCATCGATCGCATCCTCGACACCACCGAGCGCGGCAATTACTTCGCCGCGTTGCCGCACGCCTTCGCCTTCCTGACCTCGCCCTATTTCACCAAGGGCCTGTCGATGATGCGCGAAGTGAAGGCCAAGGTGCAGGTCGTCTCCGGCGTCACCGAGCTCTCGGCATCCGGTGATGGCCAGCTCGCGAATGTGAGCTATATCGCCGGCGGCAAGCGTGAGACCATTCCTGCTGACCTGTTGCTGCTGCATCAGGGCGTCGTGCCCAACGTCAATCTGGCGATGTCGGCCGGAATCGAGCATCGCTGGGATGATCTGCAATTGTGCTGGTCGCCGGTGCTGGATGCGAGCGGCAATTCGTCGGTCGCGGGCATCGCGATCGCTGGTGACGGCGCCGGCATCGGTGGTGCCAATGCGGCCGTGGTCCGTGGCCGCATCGCGGCGCGCGCGGCGGTGGAGGCATTGGCGCCTGCGGTTGCGACAAAACTTGCGCCGATGGCGACGCTCCGCGCCGATCTCGCCAAGGCCGAGCGCGGCCGCGTCTTCCTCGACACGCTGTTCCGCCCCGCGCCCCAGTTCCGCATTCCCACGGGCGACACCATCGTGTGCCGCTGCGAGGAAGTCACCGCGAAGGACATTCTCGATGCCGTCGCCATCGGCGCGACCGGACCGAACCAGCTCAAGGCCTATCGCCGCACCGGCATGGGGCCGTGCCAGGGCCGGCTCTGCGGCCTCACCGTGACCGAGCTGATGGCGCAGGCGCGGGGCAAGACGGCACAGGAGATCGGCTACTACCGGCTGCGCGCGCCGGTCAAGCCGATCACGCTCGCCGAGCTCGCCGCCGTCCCGAAGAGCGAGGCGGACATCAAGGCGGTGGTGCGCGGATGACCCAAAACGTGGATGCGATCGTCGTCGGCGGCGGCATCCACGGATGCTCGACCGCGCTGCATCTGTGCCTCGCCGGCATGAAGCCGGTGCTGATCGAGAAAGACTACGCCGGCCGCCATGCTTCCGGCGTCAATGCCGGCGGCGTTCGCCAGCTCGCGAGGCACGTGCCCGAAATCCCGCTCTCGATCCGCTCGATGGGGATCTGGGAGAAGATTACCGATCTCCTCGACGACGATTGCAGCTTTGAGAGTTACGGTCAGGTTCTCGTCGCGGAGAACGAGGAGGAGCTCGCGGTCTGCCGCGCGCGTGTCGCTGAGCTGAATGCGCTTGGCTTCACCCATGAGGAGCTGATCGACGCGACTGAATTGCGGCGACTGGTGCCGGCCGTGGCTGAGACTTGCCCCGGCGGGGTCGTGTCGCGCCGCGATGGTGCCGCCAATCCGGCGCAGACGACGACGGCGTTCCGGCGCAAGGCCGAGCAGTTAGGTGCGACCGTGCGCGAAGGCGTTGCCGCCAGCAATATCCGGTACAGCGACGGTCTCTGGCACGTCGACGTCGGCACTGAGACCTTTGCCGCGCCGGTGCTCGTCAATGCCGCCGGCGCCTGGGCCGGGAACATCGCCGCCGCGCTCGGCGAGCCCGTTCCGGTCGAGACCGTGGCGCCGATGCTGATGATCACCTCGCGCGTGCCGCACTTCATCGACCCCGTCGTGATCCTGCGCGGGCGCAAACTGTCCTTCAAGCAATTCTCCAACGGCACCGTGCTGATCGGCGGCGGCCATCTGGCCACGCCCTATCAGGATCGCAACGAGACGGTGCTGGACTGGAAGAGCCTCGCGATCAGCGCGCGCACCGTGTTCGAGCTGTTCCCGGTGATGCGCAGCGCGACGATCGTCCGCGCCTGGGCCGGCATCGAGGCGAAGATGAAGGACGATATCCCCGTGTTCGGACCGAGCAGCCGCCACAAGGGCCTCTATCACCAGTTCGGCTTCTCGCTGCACGGCTTCCAGCTCGGCCCCGGCGCGGGTGCCGTGATGGCCGAGCTGATCGTCAATGGCGGCACCCAGACCCGCATCGGCGATCTCGGCATCGACCGCTTCCATCCTTCCACGCTCTAAGAAGAGGACATCATGAGCATCACCCGCAGCATCCGCACGCCCATCATGCACCGCGCCGTCGAGGCCAACGGCTTCGTCTTCGTCGGTGGCACCATCGCCGACGACACTTCCGTGTCCATGGGCGACCAGACCCGCAACATCCTCGGCAAGATCGCCGGCTATCTGAAGGAAGCCGGTACCGACAAGTCGCGCGTCGTCAGCACCTCGATCTTCGTCACGGATCTTTCCAAGAAGAAGGAGATGGACGCGGTCTGGACTGAATTCTTCGGTGACAACCTGCCGACGCGCGCCACGGTCGGCGTTGCCGATCTCGGCGGCGGTGCATTGATCGAGGTGGTGGTCACTGCGCTCAAGGGCTGATTGCGCTCTTCTCACGGGCTCGTGAAGAGAGCCGTCGATCCGAACATGACGAAGATGTAATGGTCTGGATTAGCTGCGGCGCTTTGACGCGCCGCAGTTTCCGTTTATCAGTAGGGGACTCGGCTGGAATGCCCAATGTCCTCGCAGAACAATAACAACAAGCTCGCGATCAAATTTCGCTGCCCCGGAGAACTCGAAGGCCTGCTGCCGCAGCCGGTGCCGGCGAATCTCGGCGTTCCCGACTGGCTCAAGGCGATGCCGACCACGGCCTTCAGTGCCCTCAATCAGCAGGATGACGAGACGGTCAAGCGCTGCCCGCCGTTCATCGACGCGATGACATGCGGTTTCCTGATCCCGCTAATCTGCGATATCAGGGTCGAGGATGGCGAGATCAGCTGGGACAACGACATCCCGCCCGGCGGTGAGATCGATTTTCCGCGCTCGCCGATCAGCTTTCACGATCAGGGCCAGCTCACCGGCTCGCCGCTGTTCGAGGCCGATCGCTTCGTCATCAAGTTTCACAATCTCTGGACCATCGAGGCGCCGGAAGGCTATTCGCTGTTCTTCACCCATCCGGTCAATCGCTTCGACCTGCCGTTCATCACGCTGAGCGGCCTCGTCGATTGCGATCGCTATCGCGACAGCTGGATCCACTTTCCGGCGCATTGGCACAATACGGGCTTTCGCGGCGTGCTGCCCAAGGGCACACCGATCGCGCAATGCATTCCGGTCAAGCGTGAGGATTGGACGCGGCAGACCTCGGCCTTCACCGAGGATGAAGCGCAGAAGGTCCACGCCCTGCGCGCCGCGCTGAAGCGCGAGCCGGGTCTGTACCGGCGGAAATTCAGGGCGTAGCCCGCTCGGGCCTGGCTCCCAGGAATTTCGCCGCGGCGCTCGGGCGGAAGAAGAAGCGGCCGTGCGACGAGGCGGCGAGTGTGAGGGCGGCGCGGCTGAGCATCTGCGGCCGTCCGCCATACACGGACCGCAGCGCCGCCTCGCCGCCATCGCGTTCGCCCATCTCCATCAGGCAGATCGCGAGATTGGCGCGGGAGAGAGCGTCGTCCGGGCGAAGCCCGAGCGCGTGACGGTAGGTGTCGGCGGCCTCGGCATAAGCGCCGTCGAGAAGCTCGGCCCAGGCAAGTTCGGTCAGGATATCGGTGCGTCCCGGCCCGATCGCGCGCGCCGCGGTCAGCACGGTACGCGCTTTGGCGCGATTGTTATTCCGGACATGCATGCGGCCAAGGTCGAGTTGCAGATCGACGCTGGCCGGGGCGAGCGCGAGGGCTTGCTCGATCATCCCGACCGCCTCGCCAACCTCGCCGGCGTTCGCAAGCTGGCCCGCCAGCTCCTGGAACGCGGGCAGATAGGGCGGACGGCGCGCTGTGGTTCGCCGCAGTTGCGCCAGTCCATCGCTTCTGCGCCGCGCGGCACACAGCACATGGCCGAGCAGCGTCTCGATTTCGGGATCGCTATTGCGCTTCGCGGCTTTCTCCAGCGGCGCAATCGCTTCCTCCGCACGCTCCTGGCCGAGCAGGGCATGGGCGAGGATCAGCACGGCATTCCGGTCGGTGCGATTTGATTTCAGGGCTTCGGTCGCAAGCTGCCTTGCAATGTCGAACTGCTTTGCACGTAGCGCCAGAAAGGCTTGCTGAAGCAGTTGGGCGAGGGGGCTATTCGGCTTGCCGCTCAAGAGATGGCCTCTTGGTTGAGACACGTTGTTTTTTGCCCCTTACCGCATGCCCCATGCAGCGTCCATCAACAGCTTCGTGATGCTTTGCTGATCGGCCCGGACGCGTCGCACGGAATGCACCTTGATCTCGGCGCCCGACGGGATTATCAGCGAGACATCAATCAGGAGTTTCGCATCCATGGATTTCACCCCGACCGCAACGCCCATCCGCCTTGCTCACGGGGAATTCCATGCCTGCATCGATTATTCTGTCGAACCTCTCGCTGTCCACGCCTGACGGCCGTCCTCTCCTTTCCGACCTCAACCTGACATTTGGTGCCGAACGGGCTGGTCTCGTCGGCCGCAACGGCGTCGGCAAGACAACGCTGCTTGCTGCGATCACCGGAGAGCACATTCCCCAAGCGGGACGCGTTCTCGTGAGCGGAACCGTGGGAATGCTCCGCCAGGACGTCCAGCTTCCTGCGGGCGCCGCGGTGATCGATCTGTTCGGCGCGCGCGCAGCGCTGGAGCTGCTTCGCCGTGCCGAGCGGGGCGATGCATTCGCCGACGAAGTCACCGACGTCGATTGGACGCTCGAAGCGCGGCTTGCGTCCGCGCTCGCGCGTGTCGGGTTCGATCCTGATACCGACACGGAGCTGGATCGTTTGTCGGGCGGGCAGGTCACGCGGATCCGTCTGGCCGCGCTGGTCTTCGCCGAGCCGGACTTCCTGCTGCTCGATGAGCCCACCAACAATCTCGATCGGGATGGACGTAAGTCAGTGGTCGATCTGCTCGCAGGCTGGCGGGGCGGGGCGATCGTCGTCAGTCACGACCGCGACCTGCTCGAGACCATGGATGCCATCGTCGAGATGACATCGCTCGGGGCAAGACGGTACGGCGGCAATTGGAGCAGTTACCGCGAGCAGAAGGCCATCGAGCTCGCTGCCGTCAGGCACGACCTTGCGCATGCCGAGAAGCATCTCGCCGAGATCGACGGCAAGGCGCAGGAGGCAGCGGAACGCAAGGCGCGCAAGGACAGCGGCGGCAGGAAGAAGCGCGCCAAGGGCGACATGCCGCGCATTCTCGCCGGTGCACGCAAGGACCGCAGCGAGGACAGCGGCGGAAAGACCGCGCAGATCGCCGAGCGGCGGCGCGCGGAGGCGATCGAGGCTGTCGACACGGCTCGCCGCCGCGTCGAGATTCGCCAGCCGCTGTCGGTCAAGCTGCCCCCGACCGGCCTGCCGGCGGGCAGGGAGGTGGTATGGCTCGATCGCGTCAACGCCGGCTATCAGCCGGAGCAGCCGGTCCTGCGCGATCTCTCACTCACGCTCGTCGGCCCGGAGCGCGTCGGGGTCGTCGGGCCGAATGGTTCCGGCAAGACAACGTTGCTCAAGCTCGTCACAGGCGAGTTGCGCCCGTTCGCGGGCACCGTGCGGGTCAGGCCGGACTTCGCGCTGTTCGACCAGAAGGTCAGCCTGCTCGATCCCGCGATCTCCATCCTGGACAATTTCGGGCGTCTCAATCCGAAAGCGAGCGCGAACGAGTGCCATGCTGCCCTGGCCCGGTTCGCGTTTCGCGCCGATGCCGCCGCGCAGATCGTGGGGAGCCTGAGTGGCGGACAGCTGTTTCGTGCGGGCCTCGCCTGCGTTCTAGGCGGGGCGGCGCCGCCGTCCCTGCTCATCCTGGACGAGCCGACCAATCATCTCGACATCGAGTCCATCGAAGCCATCGAGGCAGGCTTGAGGGCCTATGACGGCGCGCTGCTCGTGGTCAGTCACGACGAGGCGTTCCTGCAGGCGATCGATATCACGCGCAGGGTCGAGCTGGTCGCCAACACTGCTCTCTAAGGCCCGACAACAAGAACCCGACGCCCTGCCCCCAGCGGGGCTGCGTGGCGCGGCCTACGAGGCCGCGCTGCCGCCCGGTTCGAGCGCCTCGCCCATCTCCAGCGGATGAGCCATGGTCTCGTGCAGAGCCTCGCGATCGAGCTCGCCTTCGGAGATGCTGATGACGACGCAGGCGATACCGTTGCCGATCAGGTTGGTCAGCGCGCGGCACTCGCTCATGAACTTGTCGATCCCGACCAGGATCGCGATCGACTGGATCGGGATGTCGGGAACGATCGAGAGCGTCGCGGCAAGCGTGATGAACCCGGCGCCGGTCACGCCCGAGGCGCCCTTCGAGGTGATCATGGCGATGCCGAGAATGCCGAGCTCCTGCCAGATCGTCAGATGGGTGTTGGTCGCCTGCGCCAGGAACAGCGTCGCCAGCGTCATGTAGATGTTGGTGCCGTCGAGGTTGAAGCTGTAGCCGGTCGGAATGACGAGGCCGACCACCGAGCGCGAGGCGCCGAGATGCTCCATCTTCTGGATCATCTGCGGCAGCACCGTTTCCGACGAGGAGGTGCCGAGCACGATCAAGAGTTCGTCCTTGATGTAGGCGATGAAGCGCAGGATCGAGAAGCCGGAGAGCCGCGCGATCGAGCCCAGCACGATCAACACGAACAGGATGCTGGTGAGATAGAACGTGCCGATCAGGGCCGCGAGGTTGAGCAGCGAGCCGAGGCCGTAGGCGCCGACGGTGAACGCCATCGCGCCGAACGCGCCGATCGGCGCGACGCGCACGATGATGCGGATGATGCCGAAGAACATTTTCGCGGCCTTGTCGATCGCCTCCGCGATCGGCTCGCCGGCCTTGCCGAGGAAGGCGATGGCGAAGCCCGACAGGATCGAGATCAGCAGCACCTGAAGCAGGTCGCCGCGCGCGATCGCGCCCACATAGCTGTCGGGAATGATCGCCATCAGATGGGCGACGATACCCTCTTCCTTGGCCTTGGTGACGTAGGTCGCCACCGATTTCGGGTCGATCGTGGCGGGATCGATGTTGAAGCCGTGCCCGGGCTGGAGAATCTCGCCGACCAGCAGGCCGATGGCGAGCGCGACGGTCGAGACCGTCTCGAAATAGATCAGCGACTTCAGCCCGACCCGGCCGACGCGCTTGAGGTCGCCCATCGAGGAAATGCCGTGCACCACGGTGCAGAAGATCACAGGCGCGATCATCATCTTGATCAGCGCGATGAAGCCGTCGCCGAGCGGCTTCAGCTCCTTGCCGAGATCAGGATAGAAATAGCCGATGAGCACCCCGAGTGCGATCGCGATCAGGACCTGGATGTAGAGGATCTTGTACCAGGGTTGATGCCGGCGATGGACGGCTGGCTGGATCGCGACTTGTGTCATAGTGTGTGCCCCGGAACGCATTGATTTTTGATTCTGCATGATCTGGATTTTGCAAGCTTTGAATCTTGCATGACTCGCATCATGTGATGGTCGCCGCAGAAGCGACAATCACATTTTTGTCGGATCGCACGAAGATCGGTCGCTGCACCGCAACGGGGGGAATATGACAACCACGATGGGCTCGGACGAGCAGCCGCAGAGCTATTTTCCGCGCTGGAAATTCAAGGCCTCGGGCGTGATCATGCCGGAGGAACGGCTGTCATGGGGCCAGACCGTCGTCTCCGGTCTCCAGCATTGCGTAGCGATGTCGGGCTCGACGATCATCGCGCCGTTGCTGATGGGGTTCGATCCCAATGTTGCGGTCCTGTTCTCCGGCATCGGCACGCTGATCTTCTTCGTCATCGTCGCCGGGCGCGTGCCGAGCTATCTCGGCTCGAGCTTCGCGTTCATCGCCGTCGTCATCGCCGCCACCGGCTATGCCGGGCAGGGGCCGAATCCAAATCTCTCCGTCGCGCTCGGCGGCATCGTTGGCGCCGGCGTGCTCTACGGCGTGATCGCGCTGATCGTGATGTGGTCCGGCGTTGGCTGGGTCGAGCGCCTGATGCCGCCGGCCGTCACCGGGGCCGTGGTCGCCGCGATCGGCCTCAATCTCGCGCCCGTGGCGGTCAAGGCGGTGAGCGTCAACGCGTTCGACACCTGGATCGGGCTCGCGACGGTTCTGATCATCGGCGTGGTGGCCGTTGCCGCTCCAGGCCTGTGGCGCCGCCTGCCGATCATCCTCGGTGCGATCGGCGGATATCTCCTGTACCTGCTGTTCGCAAACGGCCTCGGCTTCGGCAAGCCGATCGACTTCGCGCAGCTCGCGGCCGCGCCGTGGTTGGGCATGCCAAGCTTTACCACGCCGACCTTCCAGGCCGATGCAATCTTTCTGATCGCGCCGGTTGCGGTCATCCTCGTCGCCGAGAACCTCGGTCACATCAAGGCCGTCGGCGCGATGACGGGCCGGAGCCTCGATGGCTATCTCGGCCGCGCCCTGTTCGCCGACAGCCTCGCGACCATCGTGGCGGCCTGCGGCGGCGGCACCGGCGTCACCACCTATGCCGAGAACATCGGCGTCATGGCGGCGACGAAGGTCTATTCGACACTGTTGTTTGCATTCGCGGCCACGGTCTCGATCCTGCTCGGCTTCTCGCCGAAGTTCGGCGCACTGATCCTGTCGATTCCCGGCCCCGTCATCGGCGGCCTCTCGATCGTGCTGTTCGGATTGATCGCCGCGATGGCCGGACGGATCTGGGTCGAGAACAAGGTGGATTTCGCCAATCCTGCGAACCTGATCACCGTCGCCGTGGCGCTGACCGCGGGCGCCGGCGACCTCACGTTCAAATTCGGCGCGTTTACGATCGGCGGGATCGGCACGGCGACCTTCGGCGCCATCATTCTCTACCAGATCCTGACCTCGCCGCTCGCGCGCCGCGCCGGGTGAATCCCTGCGATGCGCAAGCGGGATGGAACAAAACGCCGGTTCCGTCCATGATGAAGCATCCCCGGAGAAAGTTCATGCCGCAGACCGATCGCTCGACCCCGTTTTCCTCCCGCCTCGTCGGCCAATACGCGCTGGTGACCGGTGCCTCGCAAGGCATCGGCCGCGCCATCGCCATTCGGCTCGCGCAGGAGGGCGCGACCGTCGCCATCAACTATGTCGATCACCCCGAGAGGGCCGAGGAGACGCTCGCGCTCGCAAGGACAGGATCGGCTGACCGCGGCCACGGCAAGCTCGATCATGTCGTCGTCAGGGCCGATGTCAGCAATGAGCAGGAAGTCGCCGCGATGTTCGAGACAGTGCTTTCGCGCTGGAAGCGGCTCGACTGCCTCGTCAACAATGCCGGCTTCCAGCGGGAGTCGCCGAGCGAGGAGCTCGACATCGACACCTACCGCCGCATCATCGACGTCAATCTCAACGGCGCCGTGCTCTGCGCGCAGAAGGCGCTCGCGCACTTCGTCGCGCGCGGCGGAGGCGGCAGCATTATCAATTGCTCCAGCGTCCACCAGATCATTCCGAAGCCCGGCTATCTCGCTTACTCGATCAGCAAGGGCGGCATCGCCAATCTGACACGCACGCTGGCGCTGGAATTCGCCGGCCGCGGCATTCGCGTCAATGCGGTCGGCCCCGGTGCGATCGACACGCCGATCAACGCGGCCTGGACGGGTGATCCCGCCAAGCGCGGCGTCGTCACCAGCCACATTCCGCTGGGACGGGTCGGCACCCCGGAAGAGATCGCCGCCGTGTTCGCCTTCCTCGCCTCGGATGACGCCAGTTACATTACGGGCCAGACCATTTACGCCTGCGGAGGCCTGACGCTGTTCCCCGAGTTTCGCGAGAACTGGGCGAGCTAGAAACGTGGATTCACGACCGAAACCACGAACTCATCATCCCATGCCGAACGCTTCAAAAATCTGCTGCGAGCAGGTCGTAGGAGCCCCGGCTGCCGCGGACATACTTCCTGGCCGCAGCCGCACATATCAAGTCGCGGTTGGAATCGAACGCGATCAGAAATCCCGATTCGCTGGAACGGGTGCCCGGTTGAATCCGCTTCAATGCGTCTTCGTCGATGAAGAACGAGGCCTCGATGGCGCTGTCGTGTCCCCAGAACCGCACGGCATGCCGCGTCCGATCATACGAGCGGCTGTGATTTGGAAAGTCGATCATGGTTCAGGCCGATCAGGTTGCAGGTGCCGCGCGCCGGCCTTTTCGCCGTTTGAGTCGGAGCTCGCCGGGTGGCCGACGCTCGACCCGCGTACGTCAGGAACACGGACGTTCCGTCCAGACGAAGACGCGCCGGTTGCGCCTCTCTCAAATGAAGATTTGGCAACAGGGCAGCAATCCGATTCAATGCCGATCGCGACAAATAGTTTCTTGATAAGCCTCGCTATTCGGCGAAGGGATCACTAGATACAGTTTATCACCGCGCGCCCCTCGGCTGTCATCGGTGACTGAGAGCATTGCGCTCCCGCCAGAACCAACAGGCGGTCAGTATGTCGGATTCCCCTAGATTCAGCCTTCGCGAGTGGCTCGTACCTCCGGTCTTGCTACCGGTTTTCTTCGTGGTGTTGATCGCCGCAGCGATGCTCATACAATGGTAGCCGGTCTTGGCGTGCCTTCGCCATCGGCTCAAGCGAGCAGCTCGTCAGAATCGATCCCGGCCTCTTTGGCTTGCGAGTTGAGCGCCAGGGCGATCAACGCCCTCGACCTTGCCCGCAAGATGCCGTCGGGAGACAAGCGCACGGTGGCAATGCGCCGGGCAGCGATTCTCGGAAATGCCGCTGAAATCCTCACGTATTTCTCGGCGGCGAAGGATCGCTGTTGAAGGAGCCCGCATGTTTAAATTTCTGCAGTCTCGTGCAAAAGCGGCCGCGTATGGCGAACTGGCGAGGAATTCGCCCGGCAAAGCCGATACGCGCAAATTCGAACAACTGCAGGATAGCCACACATCGCGCGCGGACAACGAGCAGATGCTCGCGGACCAATACGTGGATGCAGTCAATGCCGGGGGGACGGAGCGACTGCGCGGCGCAGCCCTCGCGGCGGAGGAAGAGCGCGTTTTGCGCTGTCTCGGTGCGGCCGTCATCATGCAATGGAATTCATTGCCGACGACGCTCCAGCGGGAGATCTTCGATACCGCCGGATCGGTTGGGACATTGCTGGATACGGCGGCGCTCCGTGGGCAGATTGCCCGGTTTCTTCACAAGCATAGGCACGACGCCGATCCCGCCAAGATCTGACATGTTCAGGGGCTGAGCGAGAGGCGCGGTTCGCGAAGCATATGGACGCAAACAACAGGAGGATCCAGATGGCACTGACAAAATTCCGTATCGATGAACAGCCGCATGCCATGGACGGTCTGCGGCTTCTTGCCCAGGAAGGCACGAGAGAAGTCGAGGCGTTCGTCAGTCGCAAGGTGATGGACGTTTGGGCCGAATCGATCGAGCACAGTGGCGGACGTCAGAGTTTGTTCCGGAAGCAATACAGCGCGCTTGGGAAACGGAACTTTGCCGCGCTTGAGCGCATCGTGAGCGCCAAATACCAGCGGGGCACCGCGTTCAACCGTCAGCATCCGTTTGTCGAGGTGTTGTTCTCGGACATCGCGGAAAGCGGGGAGACCTTGAATCTCAGCGAACTGGTGCGCGAGCCGTTGCCGCCGGCATTTCACCGGCGCGCCTGATCCGATTGGAACGCCGCCCGGTAGCGGTCACTGGTTTGCCAATGTGCCCCGTCATGAAGATGGGAGGCGTGGAGGCTCTGGCCGACCTGCTCGGGCTGACGCAGGCCAAAAACTGATCGCCGGCTTCGAGCTGCTGGCGCGGGAGTGATCTGGCAAAACGACACGGCGTGAACTACATCTGCGCCATGGCAAACCCTCCACAGGCAAACCGTTCGCTCGAAGATTTCGTCGGCCGGCACGAACGTTTGTTCGTGCTGACCGGCGCCGGCTGCAGCACCAATTCGGGCATTCCCGATTATCGCGACAGCCACGGCAACTGGAAGCGGACCCAGCCGGTCAATTTTCAGGCCTTCATGTCGGAAGAGCCTACGCGTCAGCGCTATTGGGCGCGCAGCCTGATCGGCTGGCGGCGGTTCGGCCAGGCGAGGCCGAACGATGCGCATCATGCGCTCGCCCGTCTCGAGGCGAGCGGGCGCTGCGAGATGCTGCTGACCCAGAACGTCGACCGGTTGCATCAATCCGCCGGCCACCGGCAGGTGATCGACCTGCATGGCCGGCTCGATCTGGTGCGCTGCATGGGCTGCGGAGCGAAGACCCCGCGCAACGAATTCCAGGATAGGCTCGGCCGTGCCAATGCGGAATGGCTGACGCTCGACGCCGCCGATGCGCCTGATGGTGACGCCGATCTCGAGCATGCGGATTTTTCCTCGTTCAAGGTGCCCGCCTGCGAAGCCTGCGGCGGCATCCTCAAGCCCGACGTCGTGTTCTTCGGCGAGAACGTCCCGCGCGATGTGGTCGCCACCGCGCAGGATCATCTGGCGCAGGCCGACGCCATGCTGATCGTCGGCTCCTCGCTGATGGTCTATTCCGGATTCCGCTTCGTGCAGGCTGCCGCGAACCGGCAGATCCCGATCGCCGCGGTCAATCTCGGACGCACCCGCGCCGACGATCTCCTCACGCTCAAGGTCGAGGAGCGCTGCGAGGCGGCGCTTGCATTCCTGCTCTGAGCGCGTGGGCCGCACCCTTCTACCGCATAGGTGCCACGCAAAACGGCTCGGACGCTTCACCCCGGGCGTTGTCGCTGGTATGAAAATTGCTGCGGTTTTCGCACAGTTTGTCGATCAGCACGGAGAATTTGGAATGCTTGAGGGAGCCGAGGTGCGGCTTGCCGTTGATATCGGTGGCACGTTCACCGACATCGTGCTGGACGTGGGGCAGGATCGCAAGACGCGCAAGGTGCTGACGACGCCGCAGCGGCCCGAGCAGGCGGTGCTGGATGGCATGCGTCTCATTCTCACTGACGCGCGCGCGCATATGAGCGACATCGACGTCTTCATTCACGGCACGACGCTCGCGACCAATGCGATCATCGAGCGCCGCGGCGCCAAGACCGCGCTGATTGCGACCGACGGCTTTCGCGACGTGCTCGATATCGGCACCGAGAGCCGCTATGACCAGTACGATCTCAGCATCGACAAGCCGAGGCCGCTGGCGCCGCGGTCGCTCCGCTTCACCGTGCCGGAGCGGATCGACGCACACGGCGCCGTTCGCCTCCCGCTGGACGAGGCGGCAGTGCGTGCACTCGCGCCAAAATTGCGCGCGCTGAACGTCGAGAGCGTTGCGATCGCCTTCCTGCACTCCTACGCCAATCCCGAGCACGAGCGCCGCACGGCCGCGATCCTCAGCGAGGAGATGCCCGGCATCTCCGTGACCGTGTCCTCTGCGGTGTGTCCGGAGATCCGCGAATACGAGCGCACGTCGACCGCGGTCGCCAACGCCTATGTGCAACCCCTGATCGACGGCTATCTCGCCCGCATGGCGGATGCCTTGCAGGTCGAGCAGTTCCGCGGCGCGATCTATCTCGTCACCTCCGGCGGCGGCGTCACCTCGATCGAGACGGCGCGGCGCTTTCCGGTGCGCCTCGTCGAATCCGGTCCCGCCGGCGGCGCGATCTTCGCGGCGCAGATCGCAGCGCGGCTCGGCGAGAGCAAGGTGCTGTCCTTCGACATGGGCGGCACGACCGCAAAAATCTGCCTGATCGAAAAATACCAGCCCGAGACCTCGCGCGTGTTCGAGGTCGATCGCGCGGCACGCTTCCTGAAGGGCTCCGGCCTGCCGGTGCGCATCCCCGTGATCGAGATGGTCGAGATCGGCGCCGGCGGCGGCTCGATCGCGCATGTCGATGCGATGAAGCGCGTCACCGTCGGTCCCGAGAGCGCCTCGTCGGAGCCGGGACCTGCCTGCTACGGCCGCGGCGGCCAGCGTCCGGCCGTGACGGACGCGGACGTTGCGCTCGGTATGATCGATCCTGATGCCTTTGCGGGTGGCACGATCAAGCTCAGCCCGGAGCTTTCGAAGGCGGCGCTGTTGCGCGCCGTCGGCGAGCCGCTCGGCCTGTCGGCGGAAACTGCGGCTTATGCCGTGCACGAGGTCGTCTGCGAGAACATGGCGAGCGCGGCGCGCGTGCATGCGGTCGAGCGCGGCGAGATCGTCGGCCAGCACACGCTGATCGCCTTCGGTGGCGCCGCGCCGCTGCATGCGGCGCGTGTCGCCGAGAAGATCGGCGTCTCGCGGGTCATCGTGCCCTCGAATGCCGGCGTCGGCTCGGCCGTCGGCTTCCTGGCTGCTCCCATTGCCTATGAGCTGGTGCGCAGCCGCCATGTCCGCCTTGATGATTTCGACACGGAGGGGGTCTCGGAGCTGCTCCAGGAGATGGTGACTGAAGCGCGCGCGCTGGTGGAGCCGGGCGCGGCCGGTGCGCCGGTGCGCGAACGCCGCGCGGCCTTCATGCGCTATGTCGGACAGGGCCACGAGATCTCGGTCGAGCTGCCGAACCGGCGGCTGACATCGGCCGATCTCGCCGGCCTGCGCCAGAAGTTCGAGGCCGACTATTCGGCGATGTTCGAGCGGCCGATCCCGGGCGCCGCGATCGAGGTCCTGAGCTGGTCGGTGCTCGCGACCACCGATGCGCACAATCCTTCCGTCGTCGCTTCCGTTGCGCGCAAGCCCGCCGGCAAGGCCTCGGGCAGCCGCAAATTCTTCGACGGACGCGCGGGGGAAGTGATCGAGATCCCGCTCTATCGCCGCGAGGACATGGCACCGGGCGCGACCATTGCGGGTCCCGCCGTGATCGCCGAGGACGAAACGTCCACCTTCGTCTCCAACAGTTTTGACGCCCATATCGACGGTGCCGGCAGCATCGTCATGGAACGAAAGGCGGCCTGACCATGAGCAAGGCAAATGGCGCGAGCCTGATCGACCTCCAGATCATGTGGCACCGGCTGATCGCTGTGGTCGAGGAGCAGGCGCAGGTGCTGCTCCGCACCGCCTTCAGCCCGATCGTGCGCGAATGCGGCGACCTCTCTGCCGGCGTGTTCGACCTCAGGGGACGGATGCTGGCGCAGGCGGTGACCGGCACGCCCGGCCACGTCAACTCGATGGCGGAATCGGTCAAGCACTTCATTGCGCATTTCCCGATCGAGACGATGGAGGAAGGCGACGCCTACATCACCAACGATCCCTGGATGGGCACAGGTCATCTCAACGACTTCGTCGTCACCACGCCCTGCTTCAAGGACGGCAAGCCGGTCGCGCTGTTTTCCTGCACCAGCCACCTCATGGACATCGGCGGCATCGGCTTCGGCCCTGATGCCACCGACGTGTTCATGGAGGGGCTCTACATCCCCATGCTCAAGCTGATCGACCAGGGCGTCGTCAACGAGACGCTGATGGCGATGATCCGCACCAACACGCGGCTCCCGATCGATACCGAGGGCGACACCTATTCCCTGGCCGGGTGCAACGACGTCGGCTGCGAACGTCTGGTCGAGATGATGACCGAGTTCGAGATCGACACGCTCGACGAGCTCGGCGACTATATCTGCGATCGCTCGCGTGAGGCCGTGCTGGCCGAGATCGCAAAGCTGCCGAAGGGCAGCTGGCGCAACAGCATGGTCGTGGATGGTTACGATGCGCCGGTGACGCTCGCCGCGACGCTGACGATCTCCGAGACGGGCATCCATGTCGATTTCGACGGCACCTCGGCCGCTTCGAAGTTCGGCATCAACGTGCCCCTGTCCTACACCACGGCCTACACCGTGTTCGGCCTCGGCTGCGTCGTCGCCTCGCAGATCCCGAACAATGCCGGCTCGCTCTCGCCGCTGACGGTGTCGGCTCCCGCGGGCGCGATCCTGAATGCGCCGAAGCCGGCGCCCGTGGCGTCGCGTCATATCGTCGGACAGATGCTGCCGGACGTGGTGTTCGGCTGCCTGCGCCAGATCATTCCGGAGCGCGTGCCGGCGGAAGGCACCTCCTGCCTGTGGAATCTCAACGTCCGCGGACAGACCCGCTCAGGTGCCGGCGGCAATTACGGGTTCTCGATGGCGGTGACTTCGAATGGCGGTACCGGCGCGCGCTTTGCGAAGGACGGGCTGTCGGCCACCGCCTATCCGAGTGGTGTGCGCGGCACGCCGGTCGAGATCGCGGAGACGCAGACGCCGCTGATCTTCTGGCGCAAGGAGCTGCGCCCGGATTCCGGCGGGGCAGGGCGCACCCGCGGCGGCCTCGGCCAGATCATCGAGGTCGGCAGCGGCATCGATGCGCCCTTCGACATCCTCGCTGCATTCGATCGCATCGATCATCCGCCGCGCGGTCGCGACGGCGGCAAGAACGGCGAGGCCGGCTATGTCGGATTGAAGTCCGGCCAGAAGATGCGTGGCAAGGGCTTTCAGACCATTCCACCGGATGACCGGCTGCTGGTGATGACCCCGGGCGGCGCCGGTATCGGCGACCCCAAGGAGCGCGATCGTGCAGCGATCAAGGATGACGTTGAGAGCGGTCTCGTGTCGGCTGACAACGCTGTTGCCGTTTATGGGTAGCTAACGCTCCGGCAACGACTGCGGCGATTGCCCGCCGCAGTCGTTCGGCGCCGGCTTCCCGGTAAAGCGGTCGGTCATCCAGTTCACAGCGGCCATCGTGCTCGCCTGCGCGGCGCGGCCGTGTCCGATGTTGGGAAGGGTGACCATTTTCACGGGGCTGCCCGCCTTGCACAGCCGGCCCATATAGGCGCGCGTCACCGCGGGCCGGATGATCTGGTCGACAGTCCCTTGAGCGAGGAACACTGGCATGCCGGCGGGCAACGTGGCGGCGCTGTTCTTCTCCAGCAGCGAGCGCCAGGGCTCGCGCTTGGTCGGATCCGGCACGGTCAGAAAATATTTCTGGAGCGGCCGCTCGGTCCGCTGCCGGATGAAGATATCGAAGGGACCTTCGATGCATTCGCGCGCCAGCCGGTCGATCGCCGGAAGTGCGCGCGGATCGACGACACCGTCGAGCGCGGCGTCGTAGACGCGATGCCATGACCACAGCGTCATCGCTGTGATGTTCTTGCCGCCGACTGAGTTGATGTCGTCGCTCATCAGCGTGGCGAGATCCGTCGCGGGCGCCGCAGCGGCAACGCCGAGCAGATGGAGATCGGGCGCATAGGTCGGCGCCAGCTGCCCGGCAAACAGCACAGCCTGTCCGCCCTGCGAGTGTCCCCACAAGGCAAAATTCTTGGCCCCGCCGGCGCCCGGCAGATCGCGCGCGACGCGCACGATGTCGAGCACGGCGCGGCCCTCGCTCTCGCCGACGAGATAAGGATGCGGACCCGGCGTGCCGAGCCCGGGATAGTCGGTCGCCGCGACGATGTAGCCACGCGCCACCATCGAGCGCAGTCCCTGGATCTGCTGGAACAGGAAGATCGCGAGCGACGGCGCGCAGCGCGGCACGATGCCCGAGGTCGGATGCGCCCAGGCGACGATCGAGCGGCCGCCCGGTGGCGGCGGTCCTTGCGGCACGATGACGACGCCCGAGACGAGAATGGGCTCGCCCTTCAATCCGGTCGAGCGATAGAGCACGCGAAAGGCCGATGCGCCGAGCGGCGCGCCATCCATTGGCTCTTGCCGCACCAGACTGCCAGGCGGTCCGTCCGCAAGCGATGCCGGTGCGTCGTAAAATGCCGATTGCGCGTGGGCAGTCACGATGCCGGCGGCGAACATGACGAGTGCGGCCATCAGAGCGCGGGCGGCGACAAGCATTTGCGATCCGCTCCAGCGCACGATCACATCCCGTACAGGATTTTCAGCTCGCCGCTCGCGCGCAACGCGAGTGTGATCCCGTCGGCAAGCAGCAAGGCCTTGTCGAACTGCACCGAGGAGAGCTTGCCTTCCATACGGAAGCCGTCCTTGAGCGGACGCGTCAGCCGCTGGTTCGCCGCCATCAGCAGGTTCTGGTAGGAGACGCCATAGTCAATGTTCACGGCCTGCTTCAATTGCGCGACGATCGACTGCAAGCCGGGGTTTGCCTCTCCGTCCTGCGCGGCGAGATCGAGATCGGCAAGCGCGACGCTCTTGCTGGTATCGTCCACCTTCAGTGCGCCGGAGAGATAGCTCCATTGGCCTGCATTGGGGTCGCTGTCCGACGTCTTCGCAAGACGCAGGCCGATCACAAGCTTGCCCGCCGACGGATAGACCTGAACCTCGCGCAACGCGCTGTCTTGCGCCGGCAGCGCGGCGATCGCCTGGCTGATCTTGTCCTTGATCGCGTCATAGCCGAGCCGGACCGGAAGGATGACGTCGAACGTTCCCGGCGTGGTCACGTCGGTGCCAAGCGGCGGCAGCGATGTCGGGGTGACGCTCGTACCCTGCTGCCCAATCGACGTCACGGCGCTGCCGGAGAGTTCGAGCGAGCCGGACAACACCTTGTCGTTGGCCCGCACGCCGGCAAATGCGGCAGCTTGCGGCGTCACTTGCAGCCACACCGGCGGCTCGTCGGCGAGCTTCATCGGTTCGAACGCATGCGTCCAGGCAGCGGCCGCCTTGTCGCGCAGATTGAGTTTCCTTGCTGCGGCCAGGGCACGTGATCGCACGCGCGCGAGCTGCGTGCGGATGCGCGGCTCGACGTAGGGCGCAAGATCGACCTCGCGGCCGAGCACATGCAAATAAGGTGCTTCGCTCCAGTGGAAGGAGTCGCTGAAATTCAGGTCGAGCGACCAGTCCTTGCGCAGCGCGGGCCGTGCCTCGGCCTCGATCGTCGCGCGCGCTTCGGTCTGGCCGCGGATGCGCGCGGTGAAGCGGTTGGCGCCCTGGCCTTCGGCCGCGCCGTAGATCGAGACTGCACCATAGACTCGGTCGCCGCGGCCATAGAGCGAGACGCCGCTGGTGCGATTGACGAAGCCAAACACGTCGCAATTGGCGTTGACACGGAACATCAGTACGCGGCGGTGCACGCAGTTGACGCGCTCGTCGATGGTGGCAAGCCGCTTGGGGATATCCTGCTCGATCGCCTTGGCGAGCGCGGGAAGACCGAACTCGATGGTTGCGGACACTCGCGAGGTCGCGGCGAGCGGCGCCGGCGGATCGGGAGCGAGCGGCGGCTTGTCGGCGGCGTGCGCGACTTGCGCGAGTGCGGTGAGGGCGAGCGCAACAAGCCCGGCACGTTTCGTCGAACGAACAATTCGCAAAGAAACGGGCATTCTTCTTATTCCAGCTTGGCCCTGCTTCGCGCCCAGGCCGCCGGCCGCGGGGCCATTCGGTCTTCAGAGCAAAATCGCGGTAGGAGAGGGCGGTCGGTGGATCAATTATTGCTTGTATTCAATGGTCGCGTATCGCGGCACTTGTATGGCGCGGCGTCGCGCTTTGAGCAAGGCTTTGTATATCGCTCCGGCATGATGGCCGTTCTTGAATTGCTCAAAAGAGATTGACGCCGCCCCCGTCCAAATGATCACGCGATGAAGCTTCTCCGTGGGCGCTGCGATTTTTGAGTCCGAGATCTGCGGCCAAGACGAAACGGTCAGCGCAGCTGACGTTTCGAATTCGTGCTGCGCGTTAAATTCGCGCCGCTCGCGCATTCCATCTTTGCGCCCTCCCTCATCCGGCGTACTCTGTGAGAGCGAGCAGGAGTGCAACAGCAACCAGTCCAGGAAACGTAGCTCCTTTTGGCGATGTCCGCCGAGAGAGATCGAGAGCTGTTGGCAGCTCATATGCGATGGAGAAGAACCGACACTTAGCGAGCTGCAAACATCCCTCGCAGCGTCTGCGAGACACGAGTTCAACAAAACACAAAAGCGGGAGGAACGGATGAAGAAGCGTTGGTGTAATTCTGGTCTACCTCTTGTTGTCGGCGCGACACTTGCGGCGTCGGCGGCGTTGGCCCAATCCGTGGATACTGCCCGGATCGAGAACGCCGGTCAGAACGATTGGCTCACCTATCATGGTTCATACAAATCCCATCACTACAGCCCGCTCGCGCAGATCAATGCGAGCAACATCGGCAATCTGGGCGTAGCCTGGACGCACATTCCCGGACGATCGACGCGCGGCCTGCAGTCAATGCCGCTCGTGGCCGACGGCGTGCTCTATTATTCGGGTTCGTACAGCCGGGTCTTTGCGCTGAACGGCGCGACCGGCGAGGTCATCTGGTCGTTCTTTCCGGAACTCGATGAGGCGCTCATCAGCCGACAGACCCACTCGCCCTACAACCGCGGTGTAGCCCTTGGTGAAGGCAAGGTCTTCGTCGGTACGATGGATGGTCGTTTGTTCGGGCTCGATGCGAAGTCGGGAAAGGTTCTCTGGGAAACCAGGCTGATCGACTCGCAGAAGCTCACGGTCGGCTTCACCGGCGCGCCGCTTTACGCGAAGGGAAGCGTCATCATCGGCTCGCAGGGGGGTGAATGGCCAGGTCGCGGCCCGATCTTCGCCGTCGATGCCACCACCGGCAAGAAGAAGTGGGAGTTTCTGACGGTCGCGGGCACCGACGAGGCCATGAAGACCTGGGGCAACGATTCCTGGCGCACGGGCGGTGGCGGCGGCTGGATGCCGGGCACCTACGACTCCGAGACCAACTCCGTCCTGTGGGGCACCGCGAACCCGGCGCCGCTCTACGATTGGTCGGGCGCTGATTACAAGACGCAAGGTGCGCGTCCCGGCGACAATCTCTATACGAGTTCGGTCATCGCTCTCGATATCGATACCGGAAAGCTGAAATCCTACCATCAGGAACTGCCTCACGACGCCTGGGACTTCGACAGCGCCGTCGGCGAGTTCGTGATGCTTGAGCGCGATGGCCAGAAATACGTGGTTCATCCGAACAAGGGCGGCTTCGTCTTCGTCTACGACCGTAATCTTGGCGTGAAGAACGTCTGGCGGCTGGTTGAGAACATCAACTTCGTCAAGGATATCGATCCCAAGACGGGCGCGCTGATCGGCCGTCGCGATTTCCCTGTCGGGAAAGTCACTGAAGTACCGCTGTGTCCCTTCATTGGCGGCGGCATCAGCTGGAATGCCGGCTCGTACAACCCGAAGACCGGTCTTTATTACAAGATCGGCCAGGAATGGTGCATGACGCTGGATATTCAGAAGACGACGCCGGTCACCGCGCCCCAGGTCCAGCTCAACATCGGCGCCGACTTCAAGATGGTGCCGCCTCCGAGCGGCGAGATCTACGGACATCTCGACGCGCGCGACCCGATAACGGGCGCGAAAAAATGGGAGGTTCGCTTTCCCGAGCCGCCGCTTGGGAGCGTTTTGTCGACCGGGGGTAATCTTGTGTTCGTACCCGACTCCCGTGGCATCCTTCACGCCTACGATGCCGAAACCGGGGCCGAGTTGTGGAAGCACAACAACGGCACCGGCCACCAGGGCGGTATCGTCAGCTACTCCGTCGGCGGCAAGCAATATATCGCCGTGGCGGCCGGCTTCGGCGGCATGCTGGCGGACGAATATGCGCCAAACTTCGGCGGCGTCTACAAGAGCATGCCGCGTGACGACGGCGCCCTCGTCGTCTTCAGCTTGAAATAGTCTGTCTCAAACGATCTGCCGAGGAGCGGGTGGCAAACCCGCTCCTCGGTCGATTGCAGCGGCGGGCGTGATTCAGGAATGGAGCGGACGTGTTGAAACTGCATTTGAAGTCGCTTCCGGCGGTGCTGGGCGCTTCGTTGCTGTGCGTTGTGGTGGCTCGAGCTCAATCTGCCACGCCGGCGCCGGACAACGGGTCACTGGACGTCGAGCAGTTGTTCGCAGGCACCTGCGGCTTTTGCCACTCCGACGGCGGCCGAGCTGCTGGCAGGGGACCGCAACTGATGAATTCGCAACGAGACGACGAATTTCTGCACAACCGTATCAAGATCGGCAAGCAAGGTGCGATGCCGGCATTCGGCGAGAGCTTCAGTGACGCGCAGATCGACCAGATCGTCAAATATATCCGCGCCTTGAAGCCGCGCGAGGGCTGACCCGCCGGGACCTGATCCATCCAGATGAGACGCGGCATGAAGGCAATTGTCCTGATTATCGTCGGTGCCGCCATCGGGCTGTCCGGACCGGCGCAGGCGCGAACCCTGGAGGCGATCCGCGCGAGTGGCGCGCTCGGACTCTGCGCGCATCCCAACTCGCTTCCTTTTGCGCGCAAGGGCGGCGATCCATCCGGCTTTCAGGTCGAGTTGGGACAGGTGCTGGCACGCGAGCTCGGTGTCTCGCTACGGCTCGACTGGATCATCACGCAGTACCAAATGCGCAGCGCCAATTGTGACATTCTTCTGGATGTCATCGCCGATCGCGAAGCGCAAGGCGAGACCCGCTTGAGGATCTCGAAACCGTACTATCGCACGGGCGTCGCGCTCGCGGTGCCGTCATCCAGCGCGCTCACATCGTTCAAGAGCCTCGGCGAGCATACCAAGGTGGGGGTGCAGGTCGGCTCTGTCGCCGCCATGATCATCGGTCAGCGGCACGTGCCCATATCGATCTTCGGCTTCGAGACCGACAGCCTCGACGCCGTATCAAACAAGGAGATCGATGCGGCTGCGGTCACGCCCACCGCGGCGGGCTACTTCAATCTGACGCATCCTGACAAGGCACTCCGGATTCTGGATCGCGACGAGGGCGTGGCCGATCTCAACTGGAATGTCGCCGTCGGCATGGTCCGCCCGGATGATGCGTTGCGCGAGGCGATCGACGGAGCGCTGGAACGGCTGCGCAACGACGGCACGATCGATCGGATCTACGGTCGCTATGGGATCGTGCTGCAAGCGCCGAGGTAGCTGAATTGCCGAACGAACGACGCCGTCCCGGTTTGGCCAGGACGACGTCGTTATGAATATCTCGCTTTGGCTTAGGCCGCCGCTTTCTTCCGCGCCTGCTCGGCCTTGTACAGCTCGAACTCTTCGGCGATCGCCTTCGCGACCGACGGCCGCTGGCGCAGGCGGTCGTGGTACGCCTTCACGTTCGGCCATTTGGCGAGCTCGATCGGCGGGGTCGCCATGGTCCAGTTGATGACCGTGACGAGATAGGCATCCGCCACGCTGAAATGGTCGAGCAGGAAGTCGCGCCCCTTCAGGTAGTTCTCGAGATAGTCGAGCCGCGACAGGTTCTTCTCCAGCGCATAGGCCTTGGTTTCCTGCGGCGCCTTGCGGTCGAGCAGGGGGATGAACAGGCCCTTGTGCAGCTCGGTGCCGATGAAGCAGAGCCATTGATGCAGCCGGGTGCGATCGATACCCTGGGCCGCACCGAGGCCGGATTGCGGGAACCGATCCGCGACATATTGCAGGATCGCGGCGTTCTCGGTCAGCACCACGCCCTCGTCGGTGCGCAGCGTTGGCACGAGCCCGATCGGGTTGACCGTGCGGAAGTCGGTGCCGTCGTTCAGCACTGTCTTGGTCGGCGGATCGACTTCGAGATAATTCGCTTCGGCGCCGGCTTCATACAGCGCGACGCGGGTCGCCATCGAACAGGCGAGCGGCGAGAAATAAAGATCCATCTTGGGCCTCCTTGGGCAATTCCTCTTTGGGTGTCGCTCAACCTGGCCAGATTGATTTTTGTACCATCTTGTATAATATCGCGGCGGTCAAGGATTAATTTGCGAAATGGTACAAAAATCGAAGCCGCCAGCTGCCGCCAATGAACCGAAGCGGCGTGGCCGTCCGCGCGCCTACGAGCCCGACGTCGCGCTCGGCAAGGCGCTCGACCTGTTCCGCCGGCAGGGTTTTGCGGCGACGTCACTGGACGATCTCAGCGAAGCGACCGGCATGAACCGGCCGAGCCTCTACGGCGCCTTCGGCGACAAGCGCGAGCTCTACATCAAGAGTTACCAGCGCTACCGCGAGGACGCGCGCGCCTCGATGGTCGAGATCTTTCGCCAGGAGATGCCGGTGCGCCAGCGGCTCGAGCGCATCTTCGCGTCCGCGCTGAACATCTATCTCTCCGGCGAGACCGGTCCGCGCGGCTGCTTCACGGTGGTGACCGCGGCGTCCGAAGCCGTCGGCGATCCCGAGATCCGTGCCATGGTTCTGGATGGACTGACCGAGCTCGACAAGGCCTTTGCCAGTTGCTTCCGCCGCGCCAAGGAGAAGGGCGAGCTGCCCGCGAGCGCCGACCCGGCCGTGCTGGCGCAGCTCGCCTCCGCAACCGTGCATTCGATCGCCATCCGCTCCCGCGCCCGCGTGTCGCGCAAAGAGCTCGAGGCGATCGTGAAGGGTGCGATTGACGTGATGGTGGGGGCCAAAAGTTAGGCCGTCGTCCCGGGGCGCGCGCAGCGCGAGCCCGGGACCCATAACCACAGGGAGTGGTTTGGCGACGACTGGTCGTTCGGTACTGCGACCATCCGCAACGATAAATCACGCGGTATGGGTCCCCGCGTACGCGGGGACGACAGCGAGAGTGGGGCGCGTGCGTGCCTCTCTCAGTCTGCCGAAGCGTCTAATATCCCCGTGCCCGGTCCACCACGTTCTCCAGCGCCCCGCCGGCCTCGAACTTTGCGATTTGCTCGGCGACATAGGCCGAGATTGCATCCGCGTCGGTGTCGGCCGCGTTGTGCGGGGTCAGCAGCACCTTGGGGTGGGTCCAGAACCGGCTGTCGGCAGGCTGCGGCTCCTGCACGAAAACGTCGAGCGAGGCCGCGCCAAGCGTGCCGTCGTCGAGGCAGGCCAGGATGTCGGCCTCGTTCTGCAAGCCGCCGCGACCCGCATTGATCAGCACGGGCGCGCCGAGCGGGCTGTTGCGGTTGAGCTTGGTGAAGACGTCGCGGTTGAGGATGCCGTGCGTATCCGGCGTCAGCGGCAACAGTGAGACCAGGATGTCGGTCTTGCGCAGGAACGCATCGATCTGTGCGGCGCCATGGAAGCATTCGACGCCCTCGATCGTGCGCGGGCTGCGGCTCCAGCCGGTAACGCGGAAGCCGAGCCGGCGCAGCACGTCGGCGGCATCCGCCCCCAGCGTGCCAAGCCCCATCACGCCGACCGTGACGGCGCTCGCCGGCCACTGATATTGCGGCTCCCAGCGTTTTGCGCGCTGCGAGTCTCGCAAGTACAGCTCCTGGCGGTGGTGCATCAGCACGTGCAGCACGACATATTCGGTCATGCGATTGGTGAGATCAGGCACGGCGACGCGCACCAGCGGCACGTCGGGCAGGCTCTTGTCGGCCATCAGCGCGTCGACGCCCGCGCCCAGGTTGAAGATCGCACGCAGGTTCGGAAAAGAGCCGAGGTCGCCCGGCACCGGCTTCCATACCGCGGCATAGTGCACCTCGGCCGGATTGAGATCGGAATCCGGCAGCAGAACCACACGGCGACCGCCGCAGACCGCGTCGAACCGGGCCTTCCAGCGCTCCGGCAGCCAGTTCTGCTGCGTGCTGTTGATCAGGACGGCCAGTGTGCCCATGCTCATTCGAAGTGCCTCGTCGGTTCCGTTTTGAAAACCCTCCTTGGCACGATCCGACGGATTTTTCTCGCAAATTTTTTCCGCAGCCCTGTCGGGGCGGGGCATATTGGATCGTCTTAAAAACAAGCGTTCAGGAAGGTGCTGCCCATGCTTTATGCGATCCTCTGCTATCACGACGAGGACTTCGTCGGCTCCTGGAGCAAGGACCAGGACGAGGCCGTGATGAAGAAGCTCGCCGTGGTGCAGGACAAGCTCACACAGCAGGGCCGGCTCGGTCCGGTGGCGCGGTTGCTGCCGACCACGGCCGCGGCGACGCTGCGCAAGGAAGACCCGCCGCTGGTGCTCGACGGCCCCTATGCGGAGACCAAGGAGCAATTGCTCGGCTTCTACATCGTGGATTGCAAGAACCTCGACGAAGCCCTCGACGTCGCGCGCGACCTCGGCGCGGCCAATCCCGGCGGCGCCTATGAGGTGCGCCCCGTCGGCGTATTCCGGCCCGGAGGAATTTCGACGTGAGCGAGGCCGACACCGCCTGGATCGAGACCGCGCTGACCTCGGCGCGACCCCAGGCGGTCGGCGCGCTGCTGCGCTATTTCCGCGATCTCGACACCGCCGAAGAGGCCTTCCAGAACGCCTGCCTGCGCGCGCTCAAGACCTGGCCGCAGAACGGGCCGCCGCGCGATCCTGCGGCCTGGCTGATCATGGTCGGCCGCAACGTCGCCATCGACGAGGTCCGTCGCGCCCGCAAACAGCAGCCGCTGCCCGAGGACGACCAGGCCATCTCCGATCTCGACGACGCCGAGGGCGCGCTCGCCGAGCGGCTCGACGGCTCGCACTACCGCGACGACATTTTGCGGCTGATGTTCATCTGCTGCCATCCGCAGCTGCCGGCGACCCAGCAGATCGCGCTGGCGCTGCGCATCGTCTCCGGCCTCACCGTGAAGCAGATCGCGCGCGCCTTCCTGGTCTCGGAAGCGGCGATGGAGCAGCGCATCACCCGTGCCAAGGCGAAGGTCGCCGAGGCCGGGGCGCCGTTCGAAACGCCTGGCGCGGTCGAACGCTCCGAGCGGCTCGCCGGCGTTGCCGCAATGATCTACCTGATCTTCAACGAAGGCTATTCGGCCAGCGGCGACACTGTGGAGATCCGAAAGCCGCTGTGCGAGGAAGCGATCCGGCTGGCGCGGTTGCTGCTGCGGCTGTTCCAGAGCGAGCCGGAGATCATGGGGCTCGCAGCGCTGCTGCTGTTGCAGCATGCGCGCAGCGCCGCGCGCTTTGCCGCGGACGGCGCGGTGATCCTGCTCGACGACCAGGATCGTACGCTGTGGAACGGCAACATGATCGCGGAAGGCCTGGCGCTGATCGACAAGGCGATGCGCCATCGCCGCAGTGGTCCCTATCAGGTCCAGGCCGCGATCGCCGCGCTGCATGCGCGCGCGTCGACGCCCGAGGAAACCGACTGGACGCAGATCGACCTGCTCTACGGCGCGCTCGAACTGATGCAGCCTTCGCCGGTGGTGACGCTCAACCGGGCGGTTGCGGTCTCCAAGGTGCGCGGGCCGCAAGCGGCGCTCGAGCTGATCGAGCCGCTGGCGCCGAAACTCACCAACTACTTTCATTTCCACGGCGTGCGTGGTGCCTTCCTGATGCAGCTCGGCCGTAACGACGAAGCCCGCATCGCCTTCGACCACGCCATCGCACTCGCCAATACTTCGGCGGAAGCCGCCCATATCCGCATGCACATTGATCGCCTGATCCGGGACAGCCAGCCGAAGGGCGCCAATGGCGGCGCCAGGCAGGGCGCAAAGGCAAAGTGACGGCCAAAAATTTCGTCCCGCCGATTGTCGGCTCCCGCCGTTCCCCTTCGTCTTAATTCCATATCCAGGGAGCCACTCATGCTGAAAGCCATTGCCATCATCGCCGTCGTCCTCGCCGTCGGCATAGCCGCGGTCCTCGTCTTCGCATTGACAAAACCCGATACGTTCCGTGTCGAGCGCTCGCTCGCCGTGAAGGCGCCGGCCGATGCGATTTATCCGCACGTTGCCGATTTCCATTTCTGGATGAGCTGGTCGCCCTATGAGGATCGCGACCCCGGCATGAAGCGGACCTTCGGCAGAACCGCGTCAGGCAAGGGCGCGACCTATGCCTGGGATGGCAACAATAATGTCGGCGCCGGGCATATGGAGATCCTCGAGGCGAGCACGCCGTCGAAGCTTCGGATCAAGCTCGATTTCGAGCGCCCGTTCGAAGGCCACAATACCGCCGAGTTCACCTTTGTGCCGCAAGGCGATGCCACATTGGTCACATGGGCGATGTACGGTCCGGCGCCGTTCATGTCCAAGGTGATGCAGGTGTTCATCAACATGGACAACATGATCGGCAAGGACTTCGAGGCCGGCCTCGCCAGCCTGAAGAAGCTCACCGAGAAGTAACGAGGCTAGCTGCCCCAAGGAGCAGCCAAGGAGCAGCCAGGAAATCGCCAAGAAACTGCGAGGAACTGCCAAGGAATCGCCAAGAAAACGAAGAGGAGAGAAACGATGATCAATGCCTATCTGTTCTATCAGGACACCTGCGAAGCGGCGTTCAACTTCTACGCCAAGGTTTTGGGCGGCAAGATCGACGCCATGATGCGCTCATCGGAAGCGCCGCCGGACATGCCCGCCGCGCCCGGCCGCGAGAAGATGATCATGCATGCGCGGATGTCGTTGCCCGACGGCAGCGTGCTGATGGCCTCCGACGCGCCACCCGAGCATTTTCAGAAAGCCCAGGGCTTTTCGATCTCGCTCACGGTCACGGACCCCGCGGATGGTGAGCGCAAGTTCAACGCGCTCGCCGACGGCGGCACCGTCACCATGCCCTTCAGCAAGACGTTCTGGGCCAAGGGCTTTGGCATGTGCGTCGACAAGTTCGGCATTCCCTGGATGGTGAACTGCCCGGCCGAGGGCATGTGACGGGCGCGTCGGCCTGACACGCCAAGCCGCGATCCCACTCCCGTTGTTACGGGAGCGGGTCACTCATGCCGTCGTCATGTCACACGGCTGATCGCCGCGTGCTCGTTCACCGGAGCGATCCGGTCGCGTCATCGCTTGGCGGCGGCGATTCAACGCAGCGAGGGCAGATCACGAGTTTCGTGCCAAGCTGCCTGTCGTTCTCCGCCTCGATTTCGTCATGGACCACCCACCACGCCTCGGAGAACGGGCGCAACGTGCCGAGCACTCTTTCCCGCTCCTGATTGGGATTGTCCTGCGCAGGCGCCGGGTTCGCGGCGCGCCGCTTTGTGACAGAGGAGCGGTGAGGGGCCTGGTTCGGATCCCGGCCGAGGCCGTCCCATGCGATCGGTCGGCGCTCCTGCGCCGGCGCCGCCGCGCATCCGAGGAGCGCTGCGCAAAAAGTGAGCAAGACGAAGCCGTGACGCAGCATGCCGGACCCTTGGTGCGGTACGCGACACGCAAACTCCGCATGCGGAGCCTTGCGTCGCGCCGGTTAAATGGAACCTAAGGGAAACGACGTGGCCGCCATGGCCCAATATGGAATCGTGCTGTCGCATCACATTGCGAGAGCAGTGAGGCCGCTTCGTGAAATCATGCGGATCGCATCGCACAACAACTGGCGAAATATTAGGCTGTAAACTCCACGACAGAATCGCTAATAATTTCTTCATAAATTCTACAAACTGGGGTGGGCGTAACTTGGGAAGGGAGCGACCGATGGCAGCGGCGCTACAAATCAATTTTGCACTTTGGGGCATGCTCATCTGCGCGACCTTGGAATTGGCGCAGACCATCCAGAGGCTCTACTAGGCCCGACGAAATGCGTGACCGGCGCAATTTCGCCGTCGCGCTTGCCTGCTAGCTCACCAGCAACGCGATGAGCGTGAAGCTGACGCTCGCGATCACGATCATCGAGAGGATGTAGTTGCGCGGCCGCGCCGTTCGCGCACGCGGCGGTCTCCGCCGCTGCAGTGGCTCGCTCGCCTGCCATGCGAGCTCCGACGGCGCGAGCGCAGCCTCTGCGCCCGAGCCGATATATTTCACATAGAGCTCGAGCAGCCGCAGCTCGGACGGCAGGTCCATCAGACCCTCGCGGTGGCGCCGCGACAGCAATTCGAATTCGACGGTTTCCTGGGAGCTCAACTGGCCAAGGACAATGCGTCCTTGGTCCGACAGGCGGTAGTGAAAATCGATGGGCTGCACGGCCTGCGACCGGTTTGAAAATGTGTAATCTTGAAAAAGCGGAACCATCCTAGTCTGTGACCATTGCTGAGATTATGACGGCCCTGCAGCCATCGTGACCCGAGCGGCCTCAATCTGGACGGGGACCATCATAGACGGTCGGGAAAGGCCGCAAACCGCGTAAATTGGGCAGGCATTGCCAAGCGGTTGAGCGGATTTCGTGTCCGGATCGTCGGAATTTTGCAAAACTGCCTAATCGCCGGACAGCGGCGGATGCAACCGGTCACATCGCTGGCGGCCGCCTGTTGCTCAGCGGCAGCGCGGATAGATCGCCGCAAGGTCGCGGCCCTTCAGCAAAAGCAATCTGGACGAGAGGCCACCGTGCCGGCTGATCCAGTCGCGCACCGGGCCGGGATAGGCCTGCAGCACCGCGTCGGAGGCTTCGGGCTCGGCATAAAAACGCCCGCGCCGGTCGACCGAACGCGCCGCGTGGAAGCCGAGTACCGCGCGTTTGGTGACGCAGATGCGCTCGCCCGGCACGATGCTGAGCACCAGCGTGCAGGCGGACAGGCACGGACCGTCGATCACCACGCGCTCGCCGCTCTCGCGCACCTGCTCGAACAGGTCGAGGAACGGCCCGACCTGTCCGCCCGGCGACTGGATGATGCGGATTTCGGCCATGGCGGGGGTAGTGGTAAAGAGCGCAGATGCGAGCATCCAGGCACCCACAAAGAACATGCGTCGCATGGAGCACTCCACTAACTCGATCCCGTAGGGTGGGCAAAGCGTAGCGTGCCCACCAATGGCATCGCAAATCTGGAGGGAAGGTGGGCGCGGCGCTTGCGCGCCTTTGCCCACCCTACGACGTTCACCCGTTCCGCCGTTCGCCGCGCAGCGTCGGCAGGCCGATGCCAGCCGCATCGAAGCCGCCATCGACGGCCAAAATTTGGCCGGTGATGTAGCTCGATCGTTCCGAGCACAGGAAATAGATCGCTTCGGCGAGTTCCTCCTCCAGGCCGTAGCGGTTGAGCGGAATGGCGTCGTGATAGTCGGCGCGGATCTCCCTGCTGTGCACCTGCTTCGCCATCGCGGTGTCGACCGGCCCCGGCGCGACTGCGTTGACGCGGATGTTGAGCGAGGCGAGCTCGACCGCGAGCTGCTTGGTCAGGTGCGCAAGGCCCGCCTTGCTGGTGCCATAGGCCGAACGCAGGGTCGAGGCGCGCACCGCCGAGATCGAGGTGACGTTGACGATGGCGCCGCCGCCTTGCTCGCGCATCAGCGGCGCGGCCGCCTTGGTGCACAGGAACGGGCCGGTGAGATTGACCGCCATGATCCTGTTCCAGTCGGCGTCGCTGGTCTCCAGCACTGGCGCGAACACGGCGACGCCGGCGTTGTTGACGAGAGCATCGAGCCGACCGAAGCGGCTCATGACCGCCGCCATTGCAGCTCCTACGGCGGTTGCGTCGGACACGTCGCAGGTGATTGCCAGTGTGTTATCGGGATTCTTCAGGGCCGCCGTCGCGCCCGCCTGCAGCTCCCCCTCGATATCGAGCAGCGCGACGCGCCACCCTTCGGCCAGGAATTTCTTGGCCGTCGCCAGCCCGATGCCTCGCGCGGCTCCGGTGACGAGGGCGACGTTTTGTGGGGCCTGCGGCATTTGCTAATCTGTCCTGTGTTCGAAAGGGGGCGCGCACGAGCGCCGGCTCCTTTTACTTCGCTTTCGTCCCGGCAAGAAGGGCTCCAGGCCATGCTCATCGATCCCAGCACGATCCCGCTCGAGGAATGGCGGCCAGGTGTGAAGACCCGCATGGTCACATCCGCGCGCAACGGCGCGACCGCGCTCTGCATCTTCGAGCAATGGGTCGATCCCGGCGCCGGCGCGCCGACGCACAGCCACACGGTCGAGGAGGTGCTGACCGTGCGGGCGGGCGAGGCGGAGATGTGGATCGAAGCCCGGCGGATCACGGTGACGGCCGGACAGGTGCTGCTGGTTCCCGCCGGCCGCAAGCACGGTTTCCGTAATTCGGGAGCGACCATGCTGCATGTGCATGCGGTGTTGGCCTCGCCGGTCTTCGAGATGCTGCCGGAAGGGGCGAGTGAAGCGACGCGACGCTGGGAGCGGTAGGATAAGAGCGTCGGTCTCTCTCTCTCTCTCTCCGTCACCCCTGAGGTGGCCGCTTCTTCAGCGGCCCTCGAAGGATGACGGGGATCGTGATAAAGCGAGAGCTTACGCCAGTTCCGCGGATGCGCGCTGCATGTTCGACGACATGTCGGAGGTCACGATGCTCTGCTCCTCGACTGCGGCCGCGGTGGAGGCGATGAACTCGTTGACGCCGGCGATCGCGGCCTTGATCGCGGTGAGCGAGCTCGCAACGTCGCCCGAGATGGTGTTCAGCGCGTCGATTTCGGAGGTAATCGTGTCGGTGGCCTGCTTGGCCTGGCTGGCGAGGTTCTTCACCTCGGAGGCGACCACGGCAAAGCCGCGGCCCGCTTCGCCTGCCCGCGCCGATTCGATCGTGGCGTTGAGCGCAAGCAGGTTGATCTGACTGGTGATGCCCGAAATCATCTCGACGATGCCGCTCATGGCCTGGGCCGCTGCAGTCAACTTCTGGGCCTGACCGTCCGCGGACTCGACCCTGGTGGTCGCGACCTTGGAGGTCTCGCGCGATTTCGCCATGGTCTCGGAGATCTCGCGGATCGAGGCGCTCATCTGCTCGCTGCCGGCCGCGACCGCCTCGATCAGCCCGCGCGCATTGTCGGCCTTCTTGCGGCCGATCGCCTGCGCGGTGATGTCGGTGGCGTATTTCACCACCTTGTAGGGTTTTCCGTTGAGATCCAGAATCGGATTGTAGGACGCCTGGATCCAGATCTCGCGGCCGCCCTTGGCGATCCGCTTGTATTCGGCGGCCTGGTATTCGCCGCGGTTGAGCGTCTCCCAGAAATGGCGGTAGGCCGCCGAATTCTTCTCGTTCGGCTCGACGAACATGGAATGGTGCCGGCCCTTGATCTCGGCCAGCGAATAGCCCACCGCCTTGAGAAAATTCTCGTTGGCGGTTCGGATCGTGCCGTCCATGTTGAACTCGATCACCGCCTGCGACTTCTGGATCGCGGCGAGCTGGCCGTCATTGTCGGCGGCCTTCATCTTCTGCGCGGTGATGTCGGTTGCGAACTTCACCACTTTGAACGGCTTGCCGGTCTCGTCGAGGATCGGGTTGTAGGTCGCGAGAATCCAGATCTCCTTAGCCCCCTTGCCGAGCCGCTTGTACTCGGCCGCCTCGAACTCGCCGCGGTTCAGCCTGGCCCAGAACGCGGTATAGGCCGAGCTCGCGCGGTCCTCGGGCGTCACGAACATGCTGTGATGCTTGCCCCTGATCTCGTCGAGCGAATAGCCCATCGCGCCCAGGAAGTTCTCGTTGGCGGTGACGATGGTGCCGTCCATGTTGAACTCGATCACGGCCTGCGCGCGGTTGATCGCGGCGATCTTGCCGGAGTCTTCCATGGTCTTGATCTTGTACGCCGTGATGTCGGTGGCGAACTTGATGAAGCTGACCACCTTGCCGTTCTTGTCCAGCAGCGGGGCGTAGGAGGCATGAACCCAGACTTCCTTGCCGTTCTTGCCGAAGCGCTTGTATTGCGTGGTCTGGAATTCGCCGCGGTTCAGGCTGGCCCAGAAGTCGCGGTAGCGGGCGCTCTCGCGTTCGGCCGGGCTGACGAAGATGCTGTGATGCTTGCCCTTGATCTCGGCGAGCGAATAGCCGCTCATTTTCAGAAGGTTCTCGTTGGCATCGAGGATGGTGCCGTCGAGATCGAATTCGATGACGGCCTGCGAGCGATCGAGGGCGTCGACTTCTGCGAGCGCGTGCTGGATCCTGGCCTTGCTGTTGAAATTGAACACTTGAAGGTCCCCGGAATGGTTCAACTATGCGTCGGCCCAGCTGCAATTGGCCTTCCCGAAAAAGTTGCATGCACGCGTTGATCAACTGTAAACCCTTGCAGCAAGCTGCGCGGTCTCCGTAGTTCCGCGTGCGCCGGCCATGTTGTTCTACGCGCGAAGATTCTCGTCCTATAAGCACGGCGGTGGACATAGTCGGTCCGTAATCGTACGGACCCGCCTCGCGATATTTTCGCATGGTCTCTGTTGAAATTCGGCACGCAATGTCGGGGCACGCGTTCGTGCATCGTCTTCAAGAGGATCTTCTCTGCGGAGACCATCAATGCCTGACGACCGCGAGCGCCTGATTCGAGACCTCTTCGCAGCCTATCTCGGCAACGACCGGCAACGGGTCGCCGACGCATTGGCCGATGATTTCCGCTTCACCAGTCCGTTCGACGACGACATCGACAAGGCGGCCTATTTCGAGCGCTGCTGGCGGGACACCGGCTGGATCGCGCGACACGACATCGAGCGGATTTTCGTCCGGGGCGACGAGGCCTTCGTCACCTATCTCTGTCTGGCGAAAGATGGCAGGAGCTTTCGCAACACGGAGTTCTTCGCCTTTGCCGGTGGCAAGGTCAGCCGCATCGACGTCTATTTCGGCGCGGCCCGGAAGGATGGGCGTTTTCTGCCGCAGCCGCGCTAGCGGCCGGCGCAATGACCTCCGGAATAATTTTCATCACCTTGTCGGTTCCGTAAAGGTTGGTTCGTCTTAGAAGTAAGGGTGGGCGGCCCGGGCCGCCGCTCCCGTCCTTCCGGGGGTGGCGCCGCGCCGCGCAAACCCGAAACAACAAAGCAAGCAAGGACTGCTCATGCGATTCATGATGCTGATGATTCCGCTCGGCTACGAGACCGCGCCGCCGGACGTGCAACTCGATCCCGAACGCGTCGCCGCGATGATGCGCTACAACGAGGCGCTGAAGGATGCCGGCGTGCTGATCACGCTCGACGGCCTTCACCCGCCGTCGATGGGCGCGCGCGTCTCGTTCGCGACCGGCGAGCCCATCGTGACCGACGGTCCCTTCGCCGAAGCCAAGGAAGTCCTTGGCGGCTACTGGATGATCGAGGTTGCCTCGCGCGAGGAGGCGATCGCCTGGGCGAAGAAGTGCCCGGCTTCCGCCAATGAAGTCATCGAGATCCGGCAGGTGCAGGAGATGGCCGACTTTCCGCCGGAGGTGCAGGCAGCCGCCGCCGGCTTCGACGATCTGAAGACGTAGCCGAGACGGCCGCGGATCAACTCGCGGCTCGTCAATCCATCATCCATCAACAAAGGAGAGTACCAATGAGCACCGATACCTATCTCGCCGTTTTCCTCGGCAGCAAGACCAGCCCGCAATGGGCCGCATGGAACGCGATGTCCGAGACCGCGCGGAAGGCGAAGGAGCAGGAGGGCATGGCGGCCTGGAAAGGCTGGGTCGAGAAGCATCAGGGCGCGATCCAGGCCATGGGCGGCCCTCTCGGCAAGACCAAGAAGGTCGACGGCAAGGGCGTCGCCGACATCGCCAACGAGATGGGCGCCTTCACCGTGGTCCGCGCTGCGTCCCATGAGGCCGCAGCCAAGATGTTCGAGAACCACCCGCACTTCGCGATCTTCCCCGGCGAACGCGTCGAGATCATGCCGGTGCTGCCGATCCCCGGCGGCTAGGCCGTGTCATTCCGGGGGTGCGCACACGCGCGAACCCGGAAATCTCGAGATTCCGGGTTCGGCTCGTCGAGCAGCCCCGGGTCGAGCCGCCCCCGGAATGACGAGTTGGCCGGTTAATCAAATCCGGCCTGCGCTAGTGACTTCACGCCCGGCTCATGTAAAAGCTGTTCACATGAGCTGGCGTAAGGACCAGGGCCGCACCGAGCGCGGCTATCACCACGGCAATCTGAAGGAAGCCCTGTTGCAGGCTGCCCTCGGGCTGATCGCCGAGAAGGGCGCGGCCGGCTTCACCTTTGCCGATGCCGCGCGCATGGCCGGCGTCAGCGCGGCGGCGCCTTACCGGCATTTCCGCGACCGCGAGGAGTTGCTGTCCTCGATCGCGCAGCGCGGCTTCGAGCAGTTCGAGCAGCGCCTGACCGCGGCCTGGGACGACGGGCGCCCGGATACGGTCACGGCGTTCGAGCGCGTCGGCAAGGCCTATCTCGCCTTTGCCCGCGAGGAGCCTGCCTTCTACAACGCGATGTTCGAATCAGGCGTGCCGGTCGATTCAAATCCGGCCCTGCAGGCCGCCAGTGAACGCGCCTTCAACATCATTCGCGCCGCCGCCGAACGGCTTGCGGCGCTGGCGCCGCCCGGCACGCCGCGGCCACCGGCCATGATGATGGCGCTGCACATCTGGTCGATGGCCCACGGCGTGGCCTCGCTGTTCTCGCGTGGCGACGCCGCGCGGCGAAAACTGCCGATGTCGCCGGATGACCTGCTCGAAGCCGAGGTGCTGATCTATCTGCGCGGCCTCGGCTTCCCGACCGACCGCCGTCCGCCGGCACGAAGCGCCGAGCCGCCGCCGGTGCCACCGGAGGCATCCTCCGGTTCTGGCCTGCCGCCCGGCGGCCCCTGGGGCAAGCCGAAATAAAATTGCGCAAATAATTCGGCGACCCTGTCAGGCGGCCGGCTTGACAAAATCGCGGGATGGTCTAGCTATGTAAATGTTATTTACATTCACAACGGCGCTGGTGCCGTGATGGAGATGGAAATGGCCTACACCGCTGATGTCAATCGATGGCGCGGTTCCTCTGACGAACGCTATGAGCGCCCCCACATGCTCGATACGCCCTGGCATCCCGGCTGGATCGCCGTGACCATCCTCGGCTTCATCATCTGGTGGCCGATCGGACTTGCCCTTCTCTTTTTCACACTCGGGAGCAGAAAAATGGGTTGCTGGAGCCACCAGGATCGCTGGCAGAACAAGATGGAGCGGATGCAGTACAAGATGGACCGCATGCGCGGCCGCATGGAGCGCCGTGGTTTCGGCTTCGGCTTCGGCCCGCCCTCGAGCGGCAACCGTGCCTTCGACGAATACCGCACCGAGACGCTGCAGCGGCTCGAGGAAGAGCAGGTCGAGTTCAGGAACTTCCTCGACCGTCTGCGTCACGCCAAGGACAAGGAAGAGTTCGACCAGTTCATGGCGCAGCACAAGACGCGCCCGACCCCGCCGCCGACCGACCAGCCGCAGGGCTGATCTAAATAGGCTGATCCGGGGTCTGCCTCTCAAAGCCTTCAGGCGCATGCCCCCAAAGTCCTGATGGCCCCGAGCCGCCCGCCTGCGCAACCCGCAGGCGGGTGGTTTGGTTTTTGGGGACCCGAACCAACCGCCGAGGATCCGACACCAAGACTTGCGCGTGCCACCTCAATCCGCCGCGCTGCTGGACGACACGCATCATGGACCTCTACACCCGCCTGCTGCTTGCCGTGACCGCCCTGGCGGTGCTGGGCTACATCGGCTTGGTCTATGGCAGCTGCGCGTCCGATCCCGATTGCCATTTTCGCCTCTGCGCCGGCGGGCGTGCGTTCTGCGGCGTTGATCACGTACATGTGCAGGATCGGTAGAACCCGATCCGCACCACGCCCGACCAAGCCCTGACGGCGCATCTCCCGCGCGCTGACGGGTACGACCATGACCAACGCCGAACGCAAAAAGATCAGCCATAGCATCGCGCTCCTTGAGCGCGCCTCGGCGCTGTTCGACCGGTTCGGAAACACCGTGCCGGTGGCGATCGCGTTCCTCAATGGATGGCAGACGGAAGTCCAGCTCTATCCGCAGTGGCAGCTCGGCGAATCCTGGCGGTTCTTTCTCAGCCTTTATCTCTATTGGTTCGCCTCGTTCGCACTCAGCCGCGCGGTCTCGTTTGCAAAGGGGAGCATCGCCCCATGATCCTGCTCCGCGATGTCGCGCTCTTCGTCCTGCCGGTGCTCATCGCGGCGGGCGGCTGGCTCTACGCGCTCAGCCTGCGCAAGCGGGCCCGGCCCGGTCTTGAGGGCGAAAGCAAGCGCGTCCCGGCGGCGTGACTGGCGCCCCGACCCGGACCGCCTATATTCGCCTTCACAAGAGTGGGCGGACCGGAGGCGACAATGGCGGAAGCTGCGATCACGGCGAGCGACGGCCTCTGGCGACAGATCCGCAGCGAGGCGCAGCGCGCGGCTGATGCAGACCCCGTGTTCGGCAAGGCCCTTGCGAGTGCCATTCTCGCTCACGATGATTTTGCCGCCGCTTTGGCCGATTTGATCGGGCAGCGGCTCGGCAGCGGCTCCACCGGGCGCACGCGCTTCACGTCCTGTTCCCGCGACGCCTTTCAAGGCGAGCCAGAGCTGATCGAAACCGCCAGCCGGGATTTGCAGGCCATCGCATTGCGCGATCCCGCCATCACCGACCTGCTGCCGCCGCTGCTGCATTACAAGGGCTACGTCGCGCTGCAAGCCTGGCGCGTCTCGAACTGGCTCTGGCGTCATGACCATCGCGACGCGGCGCTGCTGTTTCAGAACGAGGCGTCCAACCTGCTGCAAATCAGCATTCATCCGGCCGCATCCATTGGATCGTCCGTCTATCTCGACCACGCCACCGGCATCGTGATTGGTGCGAATGTGGTGATCGGTGACGAGGTCACCATCCTCCAGAGCGTCAGCATCGGCCGTCGCGGTGAATTGCCGACGCGCTCGCCGCGTATCGGCCGCGGCGTCTACATCGGTGGCGGCGCGACCATTCTCGGTGACATCAATATCGGTGAATTCGCCAAGATCGGCGCCGGTGCTGTTGTGACCGGTGACGTGCCCGCCGGCTGCACCGCGATCGGCAATCCCGCGCGATTGACCAATTGCCCCGAGCCCGCCTCGGCGGCCTGACCCTATCAACCTTCGGAGAGTTGCAATGAAGACGGCAATCGTGATCGGCGTTGGACCGGACCGCGGGGTCGGGGCCCGGCTTTGCAAGCGTTTTGCGGCCGATGGGCTCAAGGCGATCGTCGCGGGCCGGACGCTGTCTGCCTTGCAGGCCGTTGTAGACGACATCACGAAGGCGGGCGGCGCAGCCGTGCCCTTCGTTGCCGATGCGACCAGGGAGGGGGACATCGTCGCGCTGTTCGATGCCGCCGGCGACAACCTCGACCTCGCCATCTACAACGCCGGCAACAACACGCCCGGCAAGATCATCGAGATGGACGCCGACTATTTCGAGAATGCCTGGCGCGTGGTCTGCTTCGGCGGCTTCCTGTTCGGCCGCGAGGCGGTGCGGCGGATGGTGCCGAAGAAGACCGGCACGCTGCTGTTCACGGGCGCCAGTGCCTCGCTGCGCGGACGCTCCGGCTACGGCGCCTTCAACTCGTCCAAGGCCGGCCTGCGCACGCTGGCGCAGGCGATGGCCAAGGAATACGCGAGCGACGGCATCCATGTCGGCCATGTCGTGGTCGACGGCGCGATCGCCGGCGACAAGATCTTTTCACGATTCCCGGATGCGGCCGGCCGCGAGGACAGCCTGATCGACATCGATGGCATCGTCGATGCCTTCGCCTTCCTCTATCGCCAGCCCGAGCGCGCCTGGTCGTTCGAGCTCGACGTGCGGACCTCGAAGGAGAAGTGGTAGAGGGGCGGCCCTCGACCATTTCTACCGCCGTCATTGCCCGCGAAGGCGGGCAATCCAGTATTCCAGAGACAGCATTGAGATGCGGAGGAGCCGCAGTGTACTGGATAC
The DNA here is from genome assembly GCF_052075965.1 of Bradyrhizobium sp. 482_C4_N1_8. Classification (NCBI taxonomy): domain Bacteria; kingdom Pseudomonadati; phylum Pseudomonadota; class Alphaproteobacteria; order Hyphomicrobiales; family Nitrobacteraceae; genus Bradyrhizobium; species Bradyrhizobium sp. 482_C4_N1_8. The sequence continues at coordinate 1,379,529 of NZ_CP197231.1, forward strand.
CCCGCTTGACGCCTACGCTAAAGCTTCGGCGCCCCTGGACCGCAGCCCCGGCGAAGCCTTGGCGTAGCCGGGTCGCGGGGTATGACAGTCGTAAGGGTGGCGTAGATCAATACCCCGCCGCCAGCCCACTGTTGCGGCGTGGATCGTTCGCACCGTAGTAACGATTATTGCCGACTTGCTCGCCGTTCAGTGACGGCGCGCCCAAGATGATGACCGCCAAATGGTTCGCCGGTTGCGGCGGCCCGAATTTGTGCCCCATCCCTTCTAGAATCTTCTGCGTGTCCGGCGACAGCGCATAGTTCTCCACGTTGGTCATATCAGGCAGCCATTGCTGGTGGATGCGTGGCATGTCGACGGCCTCCTGCGCGTTCATGCCGTAGTCGATCGCATTGATCATGGTCTGCAACACGGCGGTGATGATGCGGCTGCCGCCGGGCGTGCCTACCACCATGACGGTCTTGCCGTCCTTGGTGACGATGGTCGGGCTCATCGAGGACAGTGGACGCTTGCCGGGAGCAATCGCGTTGGCCTCACCCTGCACCAGGCCATACAGGTTCGGCACCCCGACCTTGGCCGTGAAGTCGTCCATCTCGTCGTTCAGCAGCACGCCGGTCTTGGCCGCCGTCACCTTGGCGCCGAACCAATCGTTCAGCGTGTACGTCACCGATACCGCGTTGCCGTCCTTGTCCGCGATTGAATAGTGCGTGGTGTTGCTGCCCTCGTGCGGCGCGACGCCCGGCTTGATGTCCTTGGAGATTGCGGCCTTGTTCGGATCGATCACGGCGCGGATCTTGGTCGCGTAATTCTTGTCGAGCAGGCGGTCGAGCGGATTCTTCACGAAATCCGGATCGCCGAGATAGCTGTTGCGGTCCACGTAGGCATGCCGCATGGCCTCGATCTGCACGTGCACGGCCTGCGCGGAATGGTAGCCCAGCTCCTTCAGAGGATAGCCCTCCAGGATATTCAGGATCTCGCAGATGACGACGCCGCCCGAGCTCGGTGGCGGCGCGGAAATCACGTGATAGCCGCGATAGTCGCATTCGACAGGCGCGAGCTCGCGCGTCTTGTAGCCGTCGAGGTCGTCCTGCGTCAGGAGGCCCTTGCCGGCCTGGCTCGATGCCACGATGGCGCTGCCGACCCAGCCCTTGTAGAAGCCGTCGGTGCCCTTGCTGCTGATCTCGCGCAGGGTTTTCGCCAGTTCGGATTGCAGCAGTCGATCGCCCACGCCGAACGGCTGGCCGTTGTTGAGGAAGATCGCGCTCGATGCTGGATCGTCCTTGAAATCGTCGGTTGCCGTGCGCAGCAGGTCGATGTCGCCCTGGTCGAGTACAAATCCCTGTTCGGCGAACTGGATCGCGGGAGCGAGCAGGTCGGCGCGCTTCATGGTGCCGTATTTTTCGCGCGCATATTCCATGCCCGAGACGGAGCCTGGCACACCCACAGCCAGATGTCCCTTGGTCGAGATGCCCTTGATGACGTTGCCATCCTTGTCGAGATACATATTGGCCGTCGCCGCCTTGGGCGCGGTCTCGCGGAAATCGAGGAAGGTCTTGCGGCCGTCGGCGAGCTGGATCGTCATGAAGCCGCCACCACCGAGATTGCCGGCGGCCGGATAGACGACGGCCAAGGCATAACCGACGGCCACAGCGGCATCGACGGCATTGCCGCCGCGCTTCAGCACATCGACGCCCACCTGGGTCGCCAGATGCTGCGCGGACACCACCATGCCGTTTTGCGCGGCGACCGGTGCGACCGACGCCGCGCGCGCGGCGCCGAACGTGACGAGGCTGACCGATATGATCGCGGCGGCCATCCACCGCACATTGGTTTGTGGTTTCGGCACTGGACGCTCCTCAGGCTGGGCCGGTGATGCCGGCACGTTGTTGTCCGCGAGCGCAGCCTATCAGCTCGTGCCCGCCGTGAGATGCGAGATGGAGCATGTGGTCGTGGTGTAGCTGTGGCGCACGCTAAGCTCCCTGCGATTTCGGGCTGGGCAGGGGAGGAGGTTCCAGAAGGGGCGTCCGTTGTGCCCGGTGTCATAGCGCCACGAGTCCGACTGCGCTCCCTCCCCCTTGGGGGGAGGGGGGGCAGAGGGGTAACCCAGGAAAAGTGCTCGTTGCGTGCGTCCGATTTCATCACGGTGGGAGCCCCCGTGTGGTACCCCTCTCCCTAGCCCTCCCCGCAAGGGGGGAGGGAACCGACCTCGCCAGTGGACCCGGCTCCGATCCGTCGCCGCCATGTCCCGCGGCAAAGCGGCCAACCGCCTGCGCTGCCTACCTTTCCGGCAGCCAAATTCGGCCGTGGTAACCGCACGTTAACCATCGGCGGGCTCTGTAATTGCGGACAGTCGTGCCCGGAGCCGTGCTCGAGGCCCATAGTTTTGACATCTTGGCAGGGAATGCAGGCGGCCGGCTTTGGACGAGCCCCTGTACCCCAGAAAGACAAGGCTTTGAGCGGGCTTGCCGGCCGCGCCGGTGCTAGCGCGGCTGTTGGGGAACCGGCAGCCATTTGCTGGCCGGAGAGGTCAGGGAAATGATCGCCTTGAGAGGATACTGCTTATGAATCCGGCCGACGTGGCTCAGTCAGCCCTTCCGGTTGCCGCTTCCGCGGACGTGTCGCTGATTGCGCTGTTCTGGCAGGCTCACTGGATCGTGAAAGCGGTGATGCTGGGGCTTCTCGCCTGCTCGGTCTGGGTCTGGGCCATCGCGATCGACAAGATCTTTCTTTACGCGCGCACCCGCCGCTCGATGGACCGGTTCGAGCAGGCCTTCTGGTCCGGCGAGTCGATCGAGGAGCTTTATCGCACGCTCTCGGCCAAGCCGACGCATTCCATGGCGGCCTGCTTCGTCGCCGCCATGCGCGAGTGGAAGCGCTCGTTCGAGAGCCACGCCCGCTCGGTCGCGGGCCTTCAGATGCGCATCGACAAGGTGATGAACGTCTCGATCGCGCGCGAGGTCGAGCGGCTGGAACGCCGGCTGCTGGTGCTCGCCACCGTCGGCTCCGCCGGCCCCTTTGTCGGCCTGTTCGGCACGGTCTGGGGCATCATGTCGAGCTTCCAGTCGATCGCAGCGTCGAAAAATACCTCCCTGGCGGTGGTCGCGCCGGGCATCGCCGAAGCGCTGTTTGCGACCGCCGTCGGCCTTATCGCCGCCATTCCTGCCACTATTTTCTACAATAAGTTCACTTCCGAGGTGAACCGGCAGGCCCAGCGGCTCGAAGGTTTCGCCGATGAATTTTCCGCCATTCTGTCGCGTCAGATCGACGAGCGGGGCTGACGGACGGCATGTATAGTGTGAGGGGCAATTTGGGCACTCGATCATGGCGATGAACGTAGCTAGTTCGTCCGGAGGCGGCGGGCGTCGTGGCCGGCGCAAGCCCGTCGTGGCCGAGATCAACGTCACGCCGATGGTGGACGTGATGTTGGTGCTGCTCATCATCTTCATGGTGTCGGCTCCGATGTTGACGGTCGGTGTGCCGCTCGACCTGCCGCAGACCCAGGCCAAGAGCCTCGAAAACAACGACCAGAAGCCAATCCAGATGTCGGTCGACATCAAGGGCAAGGTCTTCATCAACGACGCCGAGATCGCGATCAACGAGTTGATCCCGAAGCTGAAGGCGATCACGGACGCGCGCGGCGGGCTCGAGGAGCGCATCTATCTTCGCGCGGACAAGAAGGCGGATTACGGAACGGTGGCCAAGGTCATGGGCCTGTTGTCCGGCGCGGGCTTCAAGAAGCTGGCGCTCGTGACCGAGGCGGATCAGGGGTAAACCGGTGAAGGTGAACGTCGACAAGACACTCGTTGCGTCGATTGCCCTCCACGTCCTCGTGCTTGGATGGGGACTGGTCACCTTTAGCAGCAAGGCCTTTGTCGCGGAAGAGTCGCTTCCGATCGACATCATCTCCACCGATCAGCTTGCGCAGATGATGTCGGGGCAGAAGACCGGCAAGAAGGAAGAGCCGAAGCCCAAGGTCGAGAAGATCGCCGAGGCCAAGCCCGAGGAAGAAGCGGTCGGCAAGGTCACCGAGAAGAAAGAGCTGATCAAGACCAACTCGACGCCCGAGCCGCCGCCGAAACCCGTCGAGAAGCCGGTCGAGAAGAAGCCCGAGCCGCCCAAGCCCGTCGCCGAGGCCAAGCCCAAAGAAGAGCCGAAGCCGCAGGAAAAGAAGCCTGATCCGGCGAAGGAAGATCCGATCGCCGAGCTCCAGAAGAAACTGGAGACCAAGAAGCCTCCGCCGAAGCCCGTCGAGCAGAAGGTCGCGGCGGTGCAGCCGCAGCAGCAACCGAAGCCCAAGGAGCGCAGCTTCGATCCCGCGCAGATCCAGCGCGACCTCGACAAGCGCGCGGCGACCCGGCACGAGCTCTCCGGCGCGGCGCTGAATGCATCGGCTGCGCTGGGATCGACGACCGGGACTGCTGCCAACAACGTTGCGACGTGGGGAGGCGCGTTCACGAATGCGGTCCGGCGCTGCTTCACGCCCACCTATAACGGGCAAGACGCCGAGCAATACGAGGCTGACATCGATATCCCGATGAAAATCGACGGCTCGCTTGCGTCCGAGCCGGTTATCGTCGCGGTTCGCGGCCCGTCTCGGTCGATTGCTCAGGCGGTGGCGGAGAGCGCCAAGCGCGCCATCGTGCAGTGTCAGGTCTATTCGTTCCTGCCGAAGCAGCAGTATGACACCTGGAAGACCATTCCAATGCGCTTCGGCCTGAAAGATATGTTGTGACATCCGAACAAAAGAATTTTGCGATGAATGACGTCCTATCGATGAACCGCCGCCGCTTCATGACGCTGACAGGATCGGCGCTCGCGACGCTCGGGGGCGGACATGCCCTGGCCCAGGGCCAAAAGCGGCTCGAACTCAATCCAACGGAGTTTCGGCCGATCCCGATCGCGATCTCCAACTTCGTGCCGGGCTCGCCCGCCGACGGCGACGTCAGCAACGGCGTCACCCAGGTCATCACCAACAATCTGAAGCGGTCGGGCCTGTTCGCACCGATCGACCAGGCCGCTTTCATCGAGCGCATCAGCAACATCGACGTCGCGCCGCAATTCCAGAACTGGAAGACCATCAACGCCCAGGCCCTCGTCACCGGCCGCATGACGCGGGGGCAGGACGGAAGGCTCAAGGCGGAATTCCGCCTGTGGGACGTCATCACGGGCCAGCAGCTTGCGGGCCAGCAATATTTCACCTCGCCGGAATATTGGCGCCGTATCGCCCACATCATCTCCGACCAGATCTATGAGCAGATGACCGGCGAAAAGGGCTATTTCGACAGCCGCGTGGTGTTCGTAGACGAGACCGGTCCAAAGGAGCGTCGCGTCAAGCGGCTCGCGATGATGGACCAGGACGGTGCCAATGTGCGCTATCTGACCCGCGGCTCCGACCTCGTGCTGACGCCGCGCTTCTCGCCGAACTCGCAAGAGATCACCTACATGGAGTTCGGCCAGGGCGATCCGAAGGTCTATCTCTTCAACATCGAGACCGGCCAGCGCGAGATCGTCGGCAATTTCCCCGGCATGACCTTCGCGCCGCGCTTCTCGCCGGACGGCCAGCGCGTCATCATGAGCCTGCAGCAGGGCGGCAATTCGAACCTGTTCGTGATGGATCTGCGCTCGCGCTCGACCACGCGCCTCACCGACACGCCGGCGATCGACACCTCTCCGTCCTACTCACCCGACGGCACCCGCATCTGCTTCGAATCCGATCGCGGCGGCAGGTCGCAGATCTATGTGATGGCCGCGGGCGGCGGACAGGCGCAGCGCATCTCCTTCTCCAAGGACGACACCAACGCCACCTATTCGACGCCGGTGTGGTCGCCGCGTGGCGATTACATCGCCTTCACCAGGCAGGGCGGCGGGCAGTTCTCGATCGGCGTCATGAAGCCGGACGGCTCCGGCGAGCGTCTGCTCACCTCGGGCTATCACAACGAAGGGCCGACCTTCTCGCCGAACGGCCGCGTGCTGATGTTCTTCCGCGATCCCGGCGGCAGCGGCGGGCCGTCGCTGTTCTCCGTCGACATCTCCGGCCGCAACGAGCTCAAGGTGCCGACGCCGGGCTTCGCCTCCGACCCGGCATGGTCGCCGCTGCTGTCCTCGACACCCGGCTAGAGCGCTTGCGAGCGAAGCGGATACAGGTTCGCGTGAAACATCGGGGCTAAGACATTGCGCGTTCAGACGCGCGATGTTTTCGAAAAAACATGCCGATTTTTTCGGGGTTTGGTGCAGGACGCAAGCTTTCCTTCACCTTGTGCCCGGCAACGCTTGCCTAGTTGCTTGATATTTCAGCGGAAACATGTTCGCTATTGCCGAAAAACAACTCGACTTTAACGATGTTCCCTCAGAAAGGCTTCATCAGGTCTGGGTAAAAGTACGCGCCAAACAGGACGCGTAACAAGCCGATGCAGCTGGCCGACCAGAAGCAGAGCGATCGAGACGAGCTGGAGCCGATACTCTACGCCGCTCTCATCAACTCTATGGTGCAGAATTTCTGGGCGATCTTCCTGGGCTCGGCCTCCGCGGCCGTGGCCGCGGTCATGACTGCGCTGAAGACAGGCGATGCCTGGCTGTGGCCGCTCGCATTTCTGCTGATCGCGATCGGCACCGCGCGCGCGTTCCAGATGCGCGGATACGAAAACCGCACGCACCCACTGTCGTTCGAGGAAGCCAAGCACCTGGAGCCGCGCTACTGGCTCGGCGCGCTCAGCTATGCGGCGGTGCTCGGCCTGTGGTCCTTCGTCGTCATCTACAACAATGACGATCCGATTGCCGACATGCTCTGTGTCGCCATCGGCATCGGCTACACCGCGGGCGGCGCCGCCCGCAATTACGGCCAGCCCCGGGTGATCCAGTGGCACGTCGCGCTCGCCTGCGCACCGATGTCGCTCGCGCTGCTGCTGCATGGCGGCTTCTACCACATCGGGCTCGCCGTCCTGCTCGTGTTCTTCTTCGTCGGGCTGAAGAACATCAATCTCAGCCTGCATGCGATCTTCGTCAAGGCGCTGACCTCGAGCTTTCGTGAGTCCGCGCTGGCAAGCCAGTTCGACACCGCGCTCAACAACATGCCGCATGGCCTGTGCATGTTTCGCGCCGACGGCCGCCTTGCGGTGATGAACCATCGCTTCGGCGAGCTGATGGCGTTGCCCGAAGATCTGGTCAAGCGTGGCGCCACCGCTGCCGACATCGTATCGGCCTGTATCGCCGCCGGCTCCATCTCGGCGGAGAGCGGCAAGCAGATCCTGGCCGAGATCGAGCATGCGCGGATCTGCGAGATCGTCACCACCGACCCGGATTCCTCGCGCGGCCGCGCGCTCGCCTGGACGTTCCAGCCGATGACTGGCGGCGGCACGGTGCTGCTGCTGGAAGACATCACCGAGCGTACCAACGCGGAAGCCCGGATCACCCATCTCGCCCGCTATGACGAGCTCACGGCGCTGCCCAACCGGGTCTCGTTCCGCGACGAGATCGAACGGCTGCTGGCGATCTCGCACGACGCCGAGCGTCTCTCCGCGCTGCTGTTCGTCGATCTCGACCAGTTCAAGCAGGTCAACGACACGCTCGGCCATCCCTGCGGCGACCAGCTCCTGTGCGCGGTTGCCAACCGCCTGCGCGAGATGCTGCGTCCCGAGGATTTCGTCGCCCGCTTTGGCGGCGACGAGTTCGTCGTGTTCCAGCAGAACATCAGCTCGGCCGAGGATGCCGCGAGCCTCGCCCGCCGCATCGTCGAACGCCTGAGCGAGCGTTATCGCATCGACAATCACCTGGTTGAGATCGGCGCCAGCGTCGGCATCGCGCTGACCTCGCCGGACGGCGACGTCAGGGCCGACACGCTGCTCAAGAACGCCGACATGGCGCTCTATCGCGCCAAGGCCGACGGCCGCGGCACCTTCTGCTTCTTCCGCGACGAGATGGCGGCCACCGTCGAGGCCCGCCGCATTCTCGAGCTCGACCTGCGCAAGGCGCTGGCCAACGAGGAATTCGAGCTGTTCTACCAGCCGCTGGTCAATCTGAAGTCCGGCAAGATCACCACCTGCGAGGCGCTGCTGCGCTGGAATCATCCGGTACGCGGCACGGTCTCGCCGGTCGACATCATCCCGGTCGCCGAGGACATGGGGCTGATCGTCGATCTCGGCCGCTGGATCCTGCGCCGCGCCTGCATGGAATGCATGAAGTGGCCCGACGGCGTCAGCGTCGCCGTCAACTTCTCGCCGCAGCAATTCCACCAGCGCGACGTGCTCAGCGAAATCCGCTACGCGCTCGAGGTCTCGGGGCTGCCGGCCCATCGGCTGGAGATCGAGATCACGGAGTCCTCGCTGCTTCGTAACACCCAGCTCACCCACGACACGCTGTCGCAACTGCATGCGCTCGGCGTGCGCATCTCGCTCGACGATTTCGGCACCGGCTATTCCAGCCTCAGCTATCTGCACAATTTCCCGATGCAGAAGGTGAAGATCGACCGCTCCTTCCTCGAGGGCATCGACACCGACCGGCCGCTGACGCTGCTGCGTGGCGTGGCGCGGCTGTCGGCCGACCTCGGCATGGCCGTGGTGGTCGAGGGCATCGAGACCAACGAGCAGCTCGAGCTGATCAGCGCAGACGGCACCGTCTCCGAGGCGCAAGGCTATCTGTTCAGCCGTCCGGTGCCCGCCGTGCGGATGCGCCAGCTCCTCAACGCCTCGCATGGACGGCGCGGCGAGGGCCTGCTCCAGGTTGTCAGCTCACGCTCCTTCGCCTGATTCCACATCCAGAAATTGCACGTCGTTTCAGACAGTTGCTGAACCGACCGTAGTGCTACGGGGGTTAACCCTATCGCGTCGATTGCTTTGCATCGTCGTTAAGGAGGTGTTAATAAATCGTCACGCGCGCGCAAGTTGTTCAGCGGCAAATGGCCCAGGTTCGCGTGGTGTTGTTGGTGGTGGGTAAGGAGTTCGAATGCAGTCCTCAGCCAGATCTGTCATTTCGGCTGTTGGACGGGGAGCGGAGCTTCTGACCGACGTCGACTATCATCTCGCGGCGACGGACGCGGAGAAGGAGCAAATCTACAACCTCCGCTACCGCGCCTATCTGCGCGAGGGTGCCGTCAGGGAATCCGCGGAAGCCCGCGTCACCGACCGCTACGACGAGCTGCCGAACGCGTGGACCTTCGGCGTCTATCTCCGTGGCCAGCTCTGCAGCTCCGTGCGCATCAGCGTGCTGACTTCGGAATGGCGCGAGTCCACCTCGGCCGACGTCTTCCCCGACATCCTGCTGCCGCGGCTCGATCGCGGCGAGGTCATGATCGACCCGACCCGCTTTGTCGCCGATCCCGACCAGGTGAAGCGGGTTCCGGAATTGCCCTATCTGACGACCCGGCTCGCCTACATGGCGTGCGAGCACTTCAATGCCGATCTCGGCCTCGCCATCGTGCGTCCCGAGCATCAGGCCTTCTACCGGCGGGTGTTCCTGCACGAGACGATCGCCGAGCCCCGCCTGGTGCCGGGTCTCACCAAGCCCTTCGGACTGATGGCGGCGGATTTCCCGACCTTCCGGAAGAAGGTGTTCGAGCGCTATCCGATCATGCGCTCCACCGCGTTCGAGCGGCGGATGCTGTTTGGGCGCGGCGGGCAGCGCGAGATCCCGCAGCGGTCGTCACTGGTGCCGGAAGCCGCTCACGTCTGATTGCCTGCCGTCACCGCCTCAAGCCGCCGCGCGCCTTTCGGCCGGGGCTCCGTTCATCCCCATCATCGTCCGAGCCCAAAATTCCAGCAAAAGCCTGCACTTTTGCCGGTTGCTGCAGGTTGCTTCACCCTCGCGCCACATTTAGAACCCATTAACCATGACGGTTGCTTTTCGCGGTTTGGGGGCATTTGACCGGCTGAAGCAAGGTTCCATCAAGGTTGACGGAACGTTCGCTTAACCAACCCCCTGTAGACCGGACAGCAGTGGACGAACGTGAGTGTGGAGGCTCCGGAATGAAATACCCTATGCGTATCCTCCAGGGATTGAAGCTGGCTGCGGTGGTTGCGATCGCGCTGTCGATGGGCGCATGCGCGAACAAGAACGCAGCGACGGATGCGATGGCCAATGCTGCGACGCCTGGCAGCCAGCAGGATTTCGTCGTTAACGTGGGCGACCGCGTGTTCTTCGAGAGCGACCAGACCGATCTGACGCCGCAGGCGATCGTGACCCTGGAGAAGCAGGCGCAGTGGCTCCAGAACTATCGGCAGTACAGCTTCACCATCGAGGGGCATGCCGACGAGCGCGGCACCCGCGAATACAACATCGCACTCGGCGCCCGCCGCGCCCAGTCGGTGCGTTCGTTCCTCGCCTCGCGCGGCATCGATCCGAACCGCATGCGCACGATCTCCTACGGCAAGGAGCGGCCGGTCGCCGTCTGTAACGATATTTCCTGCTGGTCGCAGAACCGTCGCGCCGTCACCGTGCTGAACGCGAGCTCCTGACGATCAGTCAGGCGCCGTTCATCTTCAGGAACCGATTATGCCGGCGCCCTCTCGGGCGCCGGTTTTGTTTCAGCCATCTGTGACCGAAACCCCGTGGTGCCAGTCACATTTTTGGCGTACTGCCTTTCAATGTGTGGCGCGTCGCATGTTCCGTCGCAGATTTCGTTTTCGTCGTCAGGGCAAGATGTCATCCAGATCCAAGGTCTTTACCGGCACCGTGGCGATCGCCGCGCTGTTCTCTTTGTGCTCGCCTGCACTGGCGCAGTCGGACGATGACCCCGAGATGCGGATCGAGCGGTTGGAGAACCAGCTGCGCCAGCTCACCGGCCAGAACGAGGAGCTGCAATATCGCAACCGCCAGCTCGAAGAGCGGCTGCGGGCGCTCGAGGGCGGCGCGCAAGCCGCGCCCGGACAGGTGCCGGTCCAGCCCTCGGTCGCAGCCGTACCGCCTGCGCAGTCCGCGCCGGCCTATCGCCAGCAGCAACAGGCTCAGCCGAATTACGAGCAGCCGCAGATCGCTGCTCCCGCGCCGATCGTTCAGGAGCAGCCGGCGCCCGGTGCGCCGGGCGTGCGCCGCCGCGGTGATTCCTTCGATCCGAACCAGAACCCGAATGCGCCCGGCGCGCCGCGCGCGCTTGGTGGCGGGCAGCAGCCGATGCCGGCAGGCGCCCCTGGCGGCGCGCCCGGCGGGCGCGCTGCCGGCGAGCCGCTCGATCTCGCCAACACCAGCCCGCGCTACCAGCAAGGCGTGCCGCCGGCAGCCCAGCCCGGCTATCCGCCGGCACAATCGGGCTATCCAGCGCCATCGGGCGGCACCGGCCTGACGACCCTGCCGCCCTCGGCAACGCCGCGCGACGAGTTCGACCTCGGCATCGGCTACATGCAGCGCAAGGACTATGCGCTCGCCGAGCAGACCATGAAGAATTTTGCGCAGAAACATCCGAGCGATCCGCTGCTCGGCGACGCGCAATACTGGCTCGGCGAAAGCTATTTCCAGCGCCAGCAATATCGCGACTCCGCGGAAGCCTTCCTCGCCGTCACCACCAAATACGACAAATCCGCCAAGGCGCCGGATGCCCTGCTGCGGCTCGGCCAGTCGCTGGCCGCGCTGAAGGAGAAAGAGGCCGCCTGCGCCGCCTTCGGCGAGGTCGGCCGCAAATATCCGCGCGCCTCCGCCGGCGTCAAATCCGCCGTCGATCGCGAGCAGAAGCGGGTGAAGTGCTGACGCGTGGTGTTTGCGCCCTGACAATGCGGATGGCGCCGCGCTAAATAGTCTGGTGATTGCCTGGGCAGCGTCATGTCGGACGACGACAACTCACCGATCTCGGCGCGCGCGGCGAAGCAACTCTTCGCCGAGCTCAGAAGTGCGCCGGCGCTGGTGCTCGCGGTCTCCGGCGGACCTGACTCGGTCGCGCTGATGTGGCTCGCCGCGCGCTGGAAGCGCGGCTTGGCACGCGGTCCGCAATTGACCGTCGTCACCGTCGATCACGGCCTGCGCCCGGAGGCGGCGCGCGAGGCGCGCGAGGTCAAGCGGCTTGCGGCCGAACTCGGGCTGGCACACCGGACCCTGCGCTGGCGTGGCGCGAAGCCGAACACGGGACTGCCTGCCGCTGCACGCGAAGCCCGCTACCGCCTGCTTGCACAGGCCGCGCGAAACGCCGGCGCGAGCCATGTGCTGACCGCCCACACCCGCGACGATCAGGCCGAGACCCTGTTGATGCGCCTTGTCCGCGGCAGCGGGCTTGCCGGGCTGTCGGCAATGACGCGCCTCACGGAGCGCGACGGCGTCGTGCTGGTGCGTCCGCTGCTCGATGTCCCGAAGTCGCAGCTGATCGCGACCTTGAGGCGGGCGAAGATCGGATTTGCCGATGATCCCACCAATCGCGACACCGCCTTCACCCGGCCGCGGCTGCGCGCGCTGCTGCCGCAACTCGCGGCCGAGGGGGGCGACAGCCGGAGCCTGGCGCGGCTCGCAGGCAGGCTGGCGCGCGCCAATGCGGCGGTCGACGTGCTGGTCGATGGCGCCGAACGCTTCCTTCAGCTTCGGGCGCGCGGCGATGCGCCGCAGGCGGGCGGTCGCAGCTTCGAGGCCTCGGCATTCGCCAATCTGCCGGAGGAGGTCCGGCTGCGGCTCCTGCTGCGGGCCGTCAATGCCCTCGGTCATGAGGGGCCGGCGGAACTCGGCAAGGTCGAGACTCTCCTGGCCGCGCTCGATCAGGCCATGGCTGCAAGTTTGGCTGAAAGCCCCCGCGCAGCCGCAAATGGCCGGCCGTTCCTGAAGCAGACCCTTGCGGGAGCCTTGATCAGCCTTGCCGGGGGGCGTATCCACATCGCACCGGCGCCGGCCCGGCGGTCCAAGGGACGGACGAGGGCGGATCAGGGCGGATCATGACACCGGCCGTTTCCGCCGCGCGCCGTCAGGACACCTTAACCAGGCAGGAAAAACCCCGGGCAGATCGCCATTATTTCAGCGGGAATCGCTCTAAGATGGGATAAATAGTCCCATCTCGTTCCCTTGGCAGCGACCGGGGCGGCACCTAAATTGTATCCGTCTAACCAAGAGGATTCCTTGGGGATTTCCTCGCACTGACAAAGTAACTGCTACCGCCCAAGGATCAGGCCGCGATCCGCGCGACCATGAAGGAAGATCGATGAACGCCAATCTGCGCAATTTCGCCCTCTGGGTCATCATTGTCTTGCTGCTGTTGGCGTTGTTCACGCTCTTCCAGAATCCGGGTCAGCGCGCCTCATCGCAGGACATCGCCTTCTCCCAGCTCTTGAGCGAAGTTGACCGCGGCAATGTGCGCGATGTCGTGATCCAGGGGCCGGATATCCACGGCACCTTCACCAATGGCTCAAGCTTCCAGACCTATGCGCCGAACGATCCGACGCTGGTGAAGCGCCTCTATGACAGCAAGGTCCAGATCACCGCGAAGCCGCCCGGCGACAACGTGCCGTGGTTCGTCTCGCTGCTGGTCTCCTGGCTGCCCTTCATCGCGCTGATCGGCGTGTGGATCTTCCTGTCGCGGCAGATGCAGGGCGGCGCCGGCAAGGCGATGGGCTTCGGCAAGTCGCGCGCCAAGATGCTGACCGAGGCCCATGGCCGCGTCACCTTCGAGGACGTCGCCGGCGTCGACGAAGCCAAGCAGGACCTGCAGGAGATCGTCGAATTCCTCCGCGACCCCGGCAAATTCCAGCGCCTCGGCGGCCGTATTCCGCGCGGCGTGCTGCTGGTGGGCCCTCCCGGCACCGGTAAGACCCTGATCGCGCGTGCGGTCGCGGGCGAAGCCAACGTGCCGTTCTTCACCATCTCGGGTTCCGACTTCGTCGAAATGTTCGTCGGCGTCGGCGCCTCCCGTGTCCGCGACATGTTCGAGCAGGCCAAGAAGAACGCGCCCTGCATCATCTTCATCGACGAAATCGACGCGGTCGGCCGTCACCGTGGCGCCGGTCTCGGCGGCGGCAATGACGAGCGCGAGCAGACGCTGAACCAGTTGCTGGTCGAGATGGACGGCTTCGAGGCCAACGAGGGCGTGATCCTGATCGCGGCGACGAACCGTCCCGACGTGCTCGATCCCGCGCTGCTGCGTCCGGGCCGCTTCGACCGTCAGGTCGTGGTGCCCAATCCCGACGTCGTCGGCCGCGAGCAGATCCTCAAGGTTCACGTCCGCAAGGTGCCGCTGGCGCCGGATATCAACCTCAAGACCATCGCGCGCGGCACGCCCGGTTTTTCCGGCGCCGACCTGATGAACCTCGTCAACGAAGCCGCCCTGACCGCCGCCCGCCGCAACAAGCGGATGGTGACCCAGGCCGAGTTCGAAGAGGCCAAGGACAAGGTGATGATGGGCGCCGAGCGCAAGTCGCTCGTCATGACCGAGGAAGAGAAGCTGCTGACGGCCTATCACGAGGGCGGCCACGCCATCGTCGGCCTCAACGTCGTCGCGACCGATCCGATCCACAAGGCGACCATCATTCCGCGCGGCCGCGCGCTGGGCATGGTGATGCAGCTGCCTGAGCGCGACAAGCTGTCGATGTCGCTGGAGCAGATGACCTCGCGCCTCGCCATCATGATGGGTGGCCGCGTCGCCGAAGAGCTGATCTTCGGCCGTGAGAAGGTGACCTCGGGTGCATCCTCCGACATCGAGCAGGCGACGCGTCTGGCCCGCATGATGGTTACGCGCTGGGGCCTCTCGGAGGCGCTCGGCACCGTGTCCTATGGCGAAAACCAGGACGAGGTGTTCCTGGGCATGTCGGTCTCGCGCACCCAGAACGCATCGGAGGCGACGGTCCAGAAGATCGACACCGAGATCCGGCGTTTCGTGGAAGAGGGCTACAACGAAGCGACCCGCATTCTCACCGAGAAGCGTGCCGACCTCGAAGCTCTCGCCAAGGGCCTGCTCGAGTTCGAGACGCTCTCCGGCGACGAGATCATCGACCTGCTCAAGGGCAAGAAGCCGAACCGCGAGTCCGTGCTCGAGCCGGCTACGCCGCGCGCCTCCGCCGTGCCCCCGGCCGGCAAGTCGCGGCCGCGGCCCGATCCGGATCCCGGCCTGGAGCCTCAGCCGCAGGCGTAATCGAGAGGCGCAGATCGAATTGAAAAACGCGGCGGAAACGCCGCGTTTTTTGTTGGCCGATGTTGATGCAGTTGCGCTTCAGACTGCGGTCTCGTGCCCCGGACGCAGCGCACCGCCCCTTCGGCGGTGCGCTGCGGAGCCGGGGCCCATGTCTCCGCATCTTGCCGTGTGGCCTTCTGGATCCCGGCTCAGCGCAGCAGCGTTGCACGCAGCAGCGCGTCCGGGACACGAGAGAGGTGCGTGTCGTCGGCCCGCAAACTCCGTCATTGCGAGCGTAGCGAAGCAATCCAGAATGTTTCCATGGCAGCAGTCTGGATTGCTTCGTCGCTTCGCTCCTCGCAATGACGGCGTGGATGCAGTTGGGCTCGTAATGGCTCTGCACCGGTCGCGTAGGGTGGGCAAAGGCGCGTAGCGCCGTGCCCACCATCTCTCGGCAATTGCGATAGACGCGGTGGGCACGCTTCGCTTTGCCCACCCTACGATATCTCACTTCGCTGCCGCTCCGGGCCACTCACCGCCACGTTCCAGAAAATGCAGCACGTCGTCGCTGAACTGCTCGGGATCCTGCAGGAACGAGAAGTGACTGACCTCCGGCTGGATCAGCAGTCCGGCGCCCGGAATGTTCGCCGCCATGAATTCGGTGTTCTCGCGCTTGATCGCCTCGTCGTGGTCGCCGTCCACGATCCAGGTCGGGACCTTGATCGTCGCGAGATCCGACGCCGTCCATTTCGGCTGGCTCTCCCACATTTTGGTAATCTCCGCGACGAAGCCCTTGTACTCGGTCGGGGTCGGCGACAGGCGCTTGTACTCCTCGCCAGCTCTCGCGATGTAGGCGTTGAAGACGTCGCTCGACGCAATGTCCGCAACGCCTGACGGATCCGAATTCGCCGCGAAGGCGAACAGCTTGCTCACCCGTTCCGGGTGCTTCATCGCGATGTCGAGGCCGATGATCGCGCCGTCGCTCCAGCCGACGATCGCAGCTTTCCTGATCTTCAGGTGATCGAGCAGGGCGACCACGTCCGAGGCCATCAGATCGTAGCCATAGGGCTCCTGATTGCGGCTGCTGCGCCCATGCCCGCGGCTGTCCATGACGATGACCTGATAGTGCCGTTGCAGCGCGCGGACCTGGCGGCCCCAATAGTTGGCGTTGGCGAGGCCGCCATGCAGCAGGATGACAGGCTCGCCGCGGCCGAAAATTGCGTACCAGACCTTGATGCCGTTGACGGGCGCGAAGCCGCTCTGCGTCGCCCTGGGCAGTGTCGGCGTCGGCGGCAGGTTCAGCCATTGCGGTGCCGCATGTGCCGCGCTGATCGCGATCGTGACGAGAAGCGCGGCGAGAAGATTGCGAAACATCATGATACGCCCTCCTGTTCGATCGGATATTTGCGCACGGCAAGTTGGGCGCGTCACGTCGCAACACGGTCCACCACCGAGACGTGAAGCCTCGTGATCTCCATTGCCGGGCAGACGACATCGATCCCACAACGCAACATCCGGGCTCAACTGGGTCGCGCGCTCGGTCTGACCTGTGTCATCGCCACGCCTGCGATCGCGAGCAGCCCGCCGGCGATCAACTTCGGGGTCATGCGCTCGCCAAGGAACAGCACGCTCGACGTCAAGGCGAACACCGGAAGCAGCAGGCCGAAGGGCGCGACGCGGCCCATGGAGCAGCGGGCGATCAGCCAGAACCAGAGGCCGAACCCGACAATTCCGCCGATGAAAATCGTGTAGGCGAGCGCCAGCCAGCCGCGTCCATCCGCCGTGACGAGGCTCGCCAGTTGTCCGTATTCGAGCAGCAGCGACATCAACATGACCTGCGGCACTGTGAACAGCGACGACCACCCCATCAACATCAGGGGATCGAAAGGGCCGTAGCGTTTCGTCAGGACGTTGGACACCGCGAATGCGAAGGCCGCCCCGACCACTAGCAGCAGCGGAAGCCCGTTGGCCGACAGGCCAGGCTCCGCTGCCAGCACGACAACGCCGGCGAATGCGAGCAGCACTCCGGCGGTCGTGGAGAGAGACGGCCGCTCGGCGAGCAACGGCCAGGCCAGCAGGACGGTGAAGGGCGTGGCGAGTTGATACGCGACGGCCGACATGCTTCCCGAGCCGAGCCCGAGGCCGACATAGAACAGCCCGAAGTTCAGACCGCCCAGGAAGATCGAAATGGCTGCGACAGGGCCGAGCTGCGCGCGCGTGGGCCTCTTCACGAACGGAACGAGCAGCAGCGCGATGGCCAGGAAGCGCAGCGCGAGGAAGAACAGCGGCGGAAACTCCGCGACGCCCACCTTGATGGCCACGAACTGATAACCCCAGAGCAGGGGAACGGCTACCGCGCAGACGATCTGGATGGCAGACATGGCATCCTTCCTTTCACGACCGATCGGTCCATATATTGACGCGCCAGGTGCGGAGGCGTCCGGGGGTAGTTGACCTGATTGGGTTGCTACCTGACGAACCGGTCGAGCAAAGCGTCAGCGGTGGCTTGCGATGTGGCCCGCGCCGGCGCCGTCTTGCCGACCACGCGCAGGCCCTCGACGAAACAGACCAGAATTTTGGCGGCACTCGCGGGATCGACACCGTCGGCCAGCTTGCCCGCCACCTTCGCGCGGGACAGGGCATCGGCCAGGCGGGCCTCCATGGCCCTGAAGAAGCCCGCTACGCGACGACCAATCGCGGCATCCTGGCCGGCCAGCTCCATGGCCGTGGCCACCAGCAGGCAGCCGCGCCGGCCGTTGGCACCGCTGGTGCGATCGACATAGCCGGCAAGATAGGCCCGCAGGGCGTCGACCGGCTCCCTGCGGGGGGCGAGTTCGACATCCATCCGCGTCACGGCATCGGCAATGTAGCGATCGAGTGCGCGCAGGAAGAGCGAGTGCTTGTCGCCGAACGCGGCGTAAAGGCTGCCACGCGAGAGTTTCGTGGCCCGAAGCAGGTCCGGCAGCGCCGTGGCGTGATAGCCGCGCGACCAGAACACCCCCATCGCGCGTTCGACCGCGGCATCCACGTCGAAGCTTCGGGGGCGGCCACGGGGCGACTGCACTGGGGTTGGGCGGCTCATCATCGACATATAGACCGATTGGTCTTTAAATCGCAAGTGCCCGTTTCGGGGCGAAAGCCGATGTCAGCTTTGAACGCGGAAATGGCTGCTATGGGCCAGTTGCAGACATCCGACAGCCGTGTGACCATGGCGGCCGTTGTTGCAGCCTACGATCGAGAAATTCCAAAAAGAGTTGGTTGGCTGAGACAAAGGCTCCGCGAGATCGACGAGTCATCGAGGCCCGACGGAGGGCATGCATTTGAGAAATTCAAGCAACGCTGCGTGTCCTAGCGAAGGTGCAGTCCAGATCGGCGGTCGATCACTGGCTTACCTTCAGGTCGGCGATCCGAACGGTCCGCTCGTACTTCACAATCATGGCGGACCATCGAGCCGGCTCGAAGCCAAGGTTTTTGCGTCTCACGCGCTCAAACTTGGTTTGAGATTTGTGTGCGTGGACCGTCCAGGCCAAGGCAAATCAGATCCTCAACACGGTCGCACCTTCGCAGGCTGGGCCGCAGACCTGGAAGCGATTGCCAACGCTTTTGAGACCGATCGCTTTGCGGTCACAGGCTGGTCTGAGGGTGGTCCTTGGGCGCTCGCGGCAGCGGCGTACCTTGATCCCGCGAAGCTGGTACACGTGACCAGCATCGCTCCCGGATCCTACGGCGCATTCGGTACGAATTGGGCAGCGAAGGATCTGTCCTCGACCGACGCCATAGGCGGGTTCCTTGCACTGCATTTCCGGCCGGGTTTCCAGCTGATGTATGACCTGATCGATCTCGCTGCGACGCGGTTTCCGGAGCAGTACAAGAAGGCATTGCTGAAGGCGAGCTGCCCCGCTGACCTCGCGGCGCTTGCTGATGACGATGTGCTGAGTGCCATCGTGGAGTCTGGACGCGAGTGTTTCCGGCAAGGCGTTGACGGTCTCGTGGCCGATGCGCAGATGCTCTATCAACAGTGGCCATTCGACGTCACGGCGATCCATAGGCCGGTTCATCTGTGGCAAGGCAGCGCCGATACGTTTGTGCCTTACGCAGTAAACAAACCGCTGGGTGAGCGGATGCCTGGAGCGGTATGGCACGAAGTCGCTGATGGCGGGCACTTTATCGCGAGTTCACACGCCGCCGAAATATTGGCAGTCGTTGCCAACGATCTGGCAGCAACGGCGTGATTTCGGTCTCCCATCGTCCCGATGGGAATGTCCGCTACGGGCCAAAATGCGAAGAACGCAGAGCGGGCAAAGTCAGTCCGCTCTACTCCACCAAGCGGACCTCAATGAAAGGTGTCGCCATTTCGCTGATGGGCCGAGAGCGGAAGTTGCGGCTCTCACTCTCTTGCCGCACCGTGGCCGTAGAGGTCATTCGGGCAGCCCGGCTCGCCGCAACCCTTCTTCGTATCGAGCGAGATCTTCGGCACGCCGATAGGGGCCGAGCACGCTTTTGAGATTGGAGACACGCACCGAAGGATTCAATTGCCGCAGCCGAGCCACCGCCTTTTGTGCCTGCTCCAGTCGTCCGGCCATTGCCTTGCTTGCGGCGTCCATACGTAACGCAGGTTGAAAGTCCGGATTGTCCTGCAACGCCATTGCAGCCCACGATGCCGCGTCGCCATAGTGGCCCAGGAAGAAATGGGCATGCGAGGTCCCAGTTCGTACCCCGCTCATAAACGGATCAAGCGGGTTGAGGCGGATGGCACGGGCGAAGCGCTCGATTGCCGTTTCCGGCTCGCCTAGCCAGTTCTTCACCCAGCCACTCCAAAACCATGCCTCGGCCCAATTGGAATTGAACACGAGCGCGCGATCGATCAAGGCGGCGCCTCCCCCGAGATCGAGTAAAACAAACGCTGATACATATCCGCTCGCCGCGAGGGCGATCACGTCGTCTTTTCCTAGCTCAACCGCTCTCTGAACGAGCTTTTCTACTTTGGCAGTCTCGCTCGGTGTGACTGAAATCCAGCCATTGGTCTTGGCAAAGGTGTAGCAAAGGGCGGCACGACCGTAAGCTGACGCAAAACCTGGGTCGAGCTTGATCGCCCTGTTGAATAGGCGTAACGCCTCTTCGTTCGCTTGCCGGTTAGCAAACTGATAAGAGCTGGCCAAACCGCGTAAGTAGTGATCATAGGCATCAAGACTCTCGGTAGGCTTGCGTTTGGCGCGCTCGATCTCGGCTTTTTCAACCGCCGGCGCGATCGCTCCGACTATGCTCTCGGTGACCTGGTCCTGCAGGTCGAAGATGTCGGTGAGTCCACCGTCAAACCGGTCTGCCCAGAGATGTCCTCCCGTAGGGGTATCGACGAGCTGTCCCGTGATGCGCACCCGGTTTGCCGCCTTGCGAACGCTTCCTTCCAGCACATAGCGCACGCCAAGCTCGCGCCCCACTTGCTTGATGTCGACAGCGCGTCCCTTGTATGTGAAGCTCGAATTGCGGGCGATGACGAACAGCGCCTTGAAACGGGACAGCGCGGTGATGATGTCCTCCGCTATTCCGTCCGCGAAGTATTCCTGTTCGGGATCGCCTGACATGTTCTGGAACGGCAGCACGGCGATGGACGGCTTGTCGGGCAGCGCCAGAGCCTGGGTGGTCTCGACCGGCGACCTTTTCGAGATTGCCGCAGAACCGTCCGCGTTTATCCTCAATCGCCACGCGCGCATCGGCTCAACAATGTTCTTCAGATTCTGCGGACCCATGTCCTCGAAGGCGATATCGACCTTGCCGCGGATTTGACGTTGCGTGTCCTCGGAGATGCAGATGCCGCCGGGTTCCGCGATGCCTTCAAGGCGGGCGGCGATATTGACGCCGTCCCCGAAGATATCATTTTCGTCGATTATGATGTCGCCGACGTGGATGCCGACGCGAAATTCGATCCGCTTGGCCTGCGGCACCGCGGCATTTCGCTCAACCATGCCGCGCTGCACCTCGATGGCGCATCGCGCTGCATCGACGGCGCTGGCGAACTCGACCAGCATGCCGTCGCCGGTCGTCTTGACGATCCGTCCGCGATGCGCGGCGATGGAGGGATCGAAAAGAGACTTTCTGGCGGCCTTGAGGCGAGCCAGCACGTCTTCTTCGTCCATACCCATCATGCGGCTGTATCCGGCAACATCCGCCGCCAGAATCGCCGCAAGCCTCCGTTCCACGCAATTGTTGGCCAAAACGGCCCCCGCGAGATCGGTAGATTCCGTCCCACGTATCAAAGCACAGGGTGTTCCTTTTGGGCTAGGGTCAATGTCAGGTCAGGGTCAAAATGCGAAGAACGCAGAGCGGGCAAAGTCAGTTCGCTCCACCCCACCAAGCGGACCTCAATGAAAGGTGTCGCCACTTTGCTGATGGGCCAGGAGCGGACTGGTGTTGGCGCGGGACACAAAGAGAGCCCTCCTCGCGTAACGGGGAAGGGCCAAGTCTTGCGCTCAAGCCTTGTGTTTGATCTTCACGGTGTTGATGGTGCCGGTGAAGGCGTTTTCCCAAGGATCGTAGTCATCGCACACTGGGGAGTAGGCATCCACGCCGATGTCGGCGGTCTCACCGGCCAGCGACCACACCGCGCCCTGCGTCTTATTGATGCGGCCTTCGCCGACTTTCCTGCCGTTGATCGACAGCACGCCGGTGCCGCCCTTGTGCAGGCCGCCGCCGTCATAGGTGAAATCATAGACCAGCGTGACCTTGCCTTCCGGTAGAGCCTCCTTGCCTTCGATGAAGTATTTCTCCCGCGCCAGCCAGTTGTAGGCGAGCTTGGGTCTTCCGTCCTTGACGTAAAGACTCCAGCCGCCGAACAGGCCACCCTGCGAGACCACGACGCCGTTGGCGCCGCCTTTGGGAATGACCAGGTCGGCGGTGACAACATAGGAACGGCTGAGCGTGTCGATGAAGACATTTTCAGCCATGCCGGTCATCCCGGCGTAGTAGGTCACCTCGGTACGGCCGGCCATAATGTCGGGCCGTCCGGCATTGGTCGCATTCAGCCGTGCGAAGGAGCGGTCATCCATCGGATAAACGCCGAACTTGATCGCCTCCTGATGGAATAGGTCCTGCAGTTCTTTCAGCTTCGCGGGATTTTGCGCGGCGAGGTCGGTAGCCTGTCCGAAGTCCACGGCCACATTGTAAAGCTCCCATTTGTCCTTGGCGTAGTCATCGACGCGGGGGCTGCTCTCCCATGGCGCGCGGTGCATCACGCAGGCCATCCAGCCGTCCTTGTAGATGCTGCGATTGCCGCTGCACTCGTTGTACTGGACGGTGTGGCGATCCTTTGCCGCCGCATCGTCGAACGAGTAGATCATGCTGGTGCCGGCCATCGGAATCTGCTCGACGCCGTTGACTATCTTTGGCTCGGGGATGCCGACGGCTTCAAGGATGGTGGGGCCGACGTCGATCAGGTGGGTATACTGCCTGCGGATTTCCCCTTTCGATTTGATGCCGCCGGGCCAGCGAATGACCATGCCCTGATTCTGGCCGCCGCCCTGACAGGCATTGATGCACCAGGTTGCCGGCG
Organism: Bradyrhizobium sp. 482_C4_N1_8; assembly: GCF_052075965.1. Classification (NCBI taxonomy): domain Bacteria; kingdom Pseudomonadati; phylum Pseudomonadota; class Alphaproteobacteria; order Hyphomicrobiales; family Nitrobacteraceae; genus Bradyrhizobium; species Bradyrhizobium sp. 482_C4_N1_8. The sequence goes on from NZ_CP197231.1 coordinate 1,402,070, forward strand.
TGGAGCCGGCCATTGCCCAAGCCACCGAATAGTTAGGGTAGGAGTTCGGTCCGCCATACTCGTCCATTCGGGTCTTGAGATACGGGATGTCTTCGGGTGCGTCGTTGAGGTTGGACCATTCGTTGAAGGTTCCGTTTAGACCACCGATCGCGGTGCCGCCATTGTCGCCGGCGATATAGATCACGATGGTGTTGTCGAGTTCGCCGAGATCCCCGATGGCGTCGATCAAACGCCCGATCTCGCGGTCGGTATGCTCGGCATAGCCTGCATAGACTTCCATTTGCCGCGACAGCACCTTCTTCGCGTCGTCCGAAAGGGCGTCCCATTTTGGAATTTCAGGAGGGTTTTCAGCAATCTTGGTGCCCGGAGGCATCAGGCCCATCTTTATCTGACGCGCAAGAATTTCCCCGCGTAGCTTGTCCCACCCCTGATCAAATTTCCCCTTGTAGACATCGAGCCATTCTTTCGGCGGCGTGTGAGGCGGATGCGCGCCGCCCGTGGCGTAATACATAAAGAACGGACGATCCGGGGTCAGCGAGCGCGTACCACGTATCCAGCCTATCGCCTTGTCCGTGATATCGACGTTGAAATGATAGTTTGGGTCGCGCGGCACGCCGAGTTCGGTAGTGCCATCCACGAGGTAGGGCCGGAACAAGTTCTTCTCGCCGCCGATGAAGCCATAGAATTTTTCAAAGCCCTGTCGCGCTGGCCAGCGGTCGAACGGGCCGCTCATGCTGGTTTCCCACGGCGGCGTCTCGTGGCTTTTGCCGAACATCGACGTGCAATAGCCCCACTGTCGAAGAATTTCAGCGATAGGCGCAACGCTCTTTGGCCGCATGCCGGTGTCGCCGGGATATGAGGTCGCACCGTCAACTACAGCGGCTTGGCTATTTTGATGTTGATTGCGTCCGGTCAATAGCGCGGTGCGGCTCGGCGAACACAGACTGTTGACGTGAAAGTTCGTGTAGGTCAGCCCCTCTTTGGCGAGACGATCCATGGTCGGGAAGTTGATCGGTCCGCCGAAGGTCGATGGGTCCGCATAGGAAGTCTGGTCTTGAAGAATGACCAGGATGTTGGGGGCGCCCTTCGGCGGCCGGATCGAGACTGGCTTCGGCTGCGGCACCTTGCGCCAATCCGGCTCGGTGATGACAGGACGCGGCGGCTGCGGAAACGGCAGGATCTCGCCAAGCTTCGGCCCCGTCGATGCGGGTGCTGCTGCGGGTGCCGGTGCAGCCTGTTGCACTTGAGCGGTCGCTGGCGCCGTCGCCGCCAAAGCCGTCATCGCAGCGAGCGACGAACCACCCAACAAAAGGTCGCGTCGTTGCATGCCGTCATTGCCGCGCCTATTTTTTTCGAATGCGTTTGAGGAGGATTCGTTCGGGGGACCGTCTTCTGGATGATCGCTCATAAGCGTCCTCTCTTGTTCGACGATTGAACCAAACTTCCCGGATGTACCTCGCGTTGATCTAGATCAATGGAAGACCGCTATGGGTCAAAATGCGAAGAACGCAGAGTGAGCAAAGTCAGTCCGCTCTACTCCACCAAGCGGACCTCAATGAAAGGTGTCGCCATTTCGCTGATGGGCCATAAGCTGATTTTCGGATGATGACCTTTGGTGTTTGCTCATCCGGGAAAGGCTGCCTTGGAAATTGGTGCGACTGGCCTGAACGACGTGTGGGTTAGCCGGACAAGAACAGAAATTGATGCTTGAAAAGGGTTATAATCCCGCCGCGTTGAGCCGTGCCTGATTTACTTCATCCGCAGAGGACGAAGCCATGACCCAGCTGTATTTTGAAGATGCCGAAATTGGTATGACTAGCAAGGCTGGTCCTTATCTGGTCTCGAAGGAAGAGATCGTCCAGTTCGCCAAGCAATATGATCCAGCGCCCCGTCACCTCGATGAGGAGGCAGCAGCACGTTCAATTTTTGGGGGACTAACCGCATCGAGCGCCCATACGTTTTCGATCTTCATCTCGCTCACGCCGAAGCTCCAGCCTCGGCTCCATGTCCTCGCCGGAATGGGTTGGGATGAGTTAAGGCTGCCGAACCCGGTACGCCCAGGAGATGAACTCGATCTTGAGATGATTGTTCTGGAGAAGCGGGAGTCTAAGTCGAAACCTGATCGAGGCATCGTGCGCAACCAAATCAGAGTGCGCAATCAACAAAACGAAATCGTCTTGCAGTGTATAGCCAATATTCTCGTTGCGAGACGAGCGGGTCCATAGCAAGGAGCCATCGTCCGTCTTGGCGGCGCTTGCCAACACAAAATGTTCACGTCCGCTATGGGTCAAAATGCGAAGAACGCAGAGTGAGCAAAGTCAGTCCGCTCTACCCACCAAGCGGGCCTCAATGAAAGGTGTCGCCACTTCGCTGATGGGCCACAAGCTGACATCGCTGATGCCATACTCAATCACTTCATCTGCGATGCCCAGCGTGGGCGGTATCGTTACCCCCTAGCGCCTTCGCGGTCTTGCGGAAATTAGCGCGCGAATTTGTAGTAAGCGAACGCCGCCGAAGTGACCGTAAGCAATGCCGAAGCAATCCAGATCGGCCCCAGCATAAAGATGGCTATCGCGCCCTGCCCACAGGCACCGCATGCAACCCAGAACAATATTGGAAAAAAACATAACAGGATGACTACGGCAAATCCTGTACTGAGCCAAACTCCTCTCGACCCCCATCGCGCACCCAAAAACCATGGCATGGCGGGAAAGCCGAAGGACAGAATAACCAGGAGGGTCATCAGATCGTCGAACATGATTGGCTCTTGGTCGTTAACACGAGGCAGATGGTTCAAGCCCATACGAAAACCGCGCGAGCCCTTGTCATCGCTGCTACGCTGACTCCGGGCGCATAAGTCGAATTAACAGCAACTGACATTGCCGCTTGACGACCGCCTTGGGGCAAACGGCGAAATGGCCGGAATGCGTGCCTAGGTCCGCTTCACATCTTTAAGCGAACGTCGGATCTGAGAGGACGCGCCGGAAGTCGCTTCCTCACTTCGACGGCGGCGCCGCTCCGTCCGCATTGTCCCGCACATGGATCACCGCGATGTCATCCGTATAGATCCGCTTCCAGCCCTTGAGCTGATCGAGGATTTGCGGGCCCGGCGCATCGGCGACCAGGAGCGTCGCGTCGATCTTGTACTGGTCGAGCAGGCGCGGCAGCAGCTCGGGCTTCTTGCCTTCCGTCGCCTTGAAGAAGTCCATGACGAACTTTTCGCCATAGAGCTCGGCGCGGCCGTCGACGTACACAGGGACGTCGCGCGAGATCAGATAGCCGCCGAACTGATAGGCGTTGAAGATGCGCTGCACCCCGAGTTTTTCGAGCAGGTCGACCGCCGCAACCGGCGTCTGCGTCATCGTGAACGTGAAGCGATGGTGTCCCATGTAGAGCGAGGTCGAGGTCCAGCTCGCGGCCACGATCATGAGCGCGCCGAGCGCGGTGACATAGCGGGCCGGCCAGCGGTCTGCGTCGGCGGTGTCCGCTGGCGGGCGCGGGAACATCTCGCCGAGCGGCTTTGCCAGCACCAGCGGCACCAGGAAGGCGAAGGCCTCGATATTCCTGACATGGGTCAGCGCGGTCCAGGTCAGGAACAGGATCAGGAAGATCCGCGGCGCCGACAGCACGAGGCCGCGATAATAGCCGAGCGCGATCAGGCCGAGCAGTGCGCCTTCGAACCCGGTGAAGGTGGCAAAGTTCGCCGGCATCCATTCGAAGATCAGTGACAGCAATTCGCCGAGGCTGAGGATGTTGGTCGCGCCCATCAGCGTCCGCCAGCCGTAAGGCGTGCAGCAGGCAGCGATCAGCGCGCCGACGCCGAACAGCACCCAGCGCATGAACAGCTTCAGCCGCTGTCCCTTCTCGGCATGCTCGACCGCTTCGAGCGAGATCGGGCCGATCAGCGCGAGGCCCAGCACGAAGCCGCCATGCAAATTCGCCCAAAGCGCCATCAGCGGCAGCCAGGTCCAGGACGGCGCGCTTCGGCGGTCGGCAGCCGCCATCAGCAGGCCGACCCACGCCACCATGACGGGCAGCGCCAGAATATGCGGACGCGCCAGCACGTGATGGATCGACAGCAGCAGCGCCAGCATCGCGAACAGCACCGCGCGCGGCGCCTCGATCTGCGCGTCAAGGAGATAGACGAAGACCGCAGCGGTGAGCGCCATCCCGGTCGCGGTGAGGATCACGGGTCCGGCCCAGCCCCATTGCGCGTAGGAGAAGGCGAACAGCACCTGTGACAGCCACGACGTCGAGATCCAGGATTCCCCTGGGCGCGTGAAAGAATAGAAGTCGGTGTAGGGCAGGGCACCGTGATCGAGGATCCATTGCCCGATCCTGATCTGCCAGAACGAGTCGGAGTCCTGAAGCAGCGTGTCGCCGACGAAGAGGAAGAACAGATAGGTGCCGGCACCGACGCAGAGCGGCAGCAGTGCGCGCGCGCGGCTCTGCATCGCAATGCTGTTGGCAAAGGAAAGGGACATGCCGCCTCGTCGTCCTGCTTGTTCTTGTCGGTCGGAGCATGATCCGGAAAAGTGTGTAGCGGTTTTCCGAGAAGATCATGCTCAAACAATAACCTGAAGCGCGATGAACGATTCATCTCGTCGTGCTTCAGGCCGAGCGGGCGGCATTGGACCATGCGCGGTCATAACTTCGGGTAAATCGCGCCGCAGCGGCGTCGCCGCGGATAGCTACGATTTAACGGATTGTTTTCAATTCTCCTTTACCATCGTCGAATACGTGCAATCCGCTTCGTGTTTCCGCAGTCGAATTAACTGCGGCGCAATTCTTTGCCTCTAGGTTCGGTTCCATGGTCGGGCGGCGCTGGGAAGCCGAGAAGACCAGACCATTTGTAAGCCTCGTGTACTCTTTGGGAGCAGTCTATGAAGAACCTCGTTTCGCGTTTCGTGAAGGACGAATCCGGCGCCACCGCCATTGAATACGGCCTGATCGCTGCCGGCATCGCGCTGGCGATCATCACCGTCGTCAACAACCTCGGCAGCTCGCTGAACACCAAGTTCGGTTCGATCTCGTCCAGCCTCAAGTAAGACCGGACGATCTGAGAGTTTCGAGAGCCCCGTCCCGGACGGGGCTCTTTTCTTTTGCGGGGTGGAGTGAGCCGGAGGCTGCTCGGCCTGCATGGTTCGCCCGGCGATGCGGAGCATCGTCCGGAGATGCCCGCTTTGGCGAGCTCCTCACCAAGAGGGTCTGATATCTTGCCGCGAAACGCGACCTCATCCCGAGGGCCCGCCGTAGGCGGGCGTCTCGAAGGATGGGCCCGCAGGCAAGCTTCCCCGCACGTTCTTCTTCAAAGCCCTCCAGCCGGCGTCAGCAGGCTTGGCGCTCCCGTCCGTCCGGCGTGACGTTCTACGCATTTGCATCTTGTCATTCACTTTGAATAGTTGTTCAGTCCTTGCGGGACGATTTGCATCTATTGCAGGGACGACGCGTTCGGCCGCGCGGGGCGTGCGGCTGGCGTGTGGGACAGGAAGCGCGCCATGGTTTATCGGCGAACGCATCAAGTGGTGAAGCGCCTTGCGGCCAGGCGCAGTGCGATTCTTGCTGCAGCGCGGGAAGCTGCGGCGGAAGGCGGGATGGCGGCGGTGCAGATCGCGCCGGTTGCGGTCCGGGCCAGTGTCGCGGCCGGAACGGTCTACCGCTACTTCCCGTCCAAGTCCGAGCTGATCTCCGAATTGATTGCCGAGGTGTCGCGCGACGAGCTCGCGGCGATCCGCCGGGCGGCCGATGCCGCGCCCGGCCCATCCTCGGCGCTGGCGGCGGCCGTCACCACCGTGGCGGTCCACACGCTGTCGCAGCGCAGGTTGGCCTGGGGCATCCTGGCCGAGCCGGTCGACGTCGATGTCAGCGCGTCCCGCCTCGCCAGCCGCCGCGAGATCGCCGGCGAGATGGCCGCGCGGATCGACGCCGCCGTGCGGGCCGGCCATTTGCCGGCGCAGGATACCGCGCTGGCGGCCACCGCGCTGTTGGGGGCGCTGCATGAGGCCCTGGTCGGGCCGCTCGCGCCCGACAATCTCGACGATCCCGCCAGGATGCGCGATGCGGTGCAGACCGTGACGCTGCTGGCCCTGCGCGCCGTCGGCGTGATGGACGCCCGCGCCCGCGGTCTGGTGGTGCAGCAGACGCTGCTGCCGACCGCGAAAGCGCTGGTCGGGGCCTGAAGAGCAGGTCGCGACCGGGGCCGAGACCCGATTCCGCTCAGGTCATTGCCCGAGCGCGCCTTTCCACAAAACCCGAGCACCTTCGCCGGCAACGCCGGCTACTGTGCATGGGGTTGTTTTCGTCTTTTTTTGTTTGCCGGGCTCCCGCGGACTAGATATCCGCGCCGCCCTCGGGGCCGACCGAGGCGATGCGCACCATGTTGGTGGTGCCGGGGATGCCGAGCGGCACGCCAGCGACGATGATCACGCGCTGGCCGGCGCGGACAAAACCGTCGCGGAAGGCGATCTGGCCGGCGCGGCTCACCATGTCGTCCTGGTCGCGCGCGTCTTCCGCCACCACACAATGCACGCCCCAGACCACCGCCAGCCGGCGTCCGGCCGCGATGTTGGGCGTGATCGCCACGATCGGCGGCTTCGGCCGCTCGCGCGCGACGCGCACTGCAGTCGAGCCCGAGCTGGTCCAGCAGATCAGCGCCGGCAGATCGAGCGTCTCGGCGATCTGGCGGGCGGCGTCCGCGATGGCGTCGCCGGCGGTGGATTCCGGCGCGGGGCGCTGCGCGGTGAGCACGGAACGATAAATCGGGTCGCGCTCGACCTCTTCGCCGATGCGGTTCATGGTCGAGACCGCCTCGACCGGGAATTTGCCGGCCGCCGATTCCGCCGACAGCATGATGGCGTCGGCGCCTTCATAGACGGCGGTGGCGACGTCCGAGACCTCGGCGCGGGTCGGCACCGGCGACTGGATCATCGATTCCAGCATCTGGGTCGCGATCACCACCGGCTTGCCGGCGCGGCGCGCCATGCGCGTCATCTGCTTCTGCAGGCTCGGCACGCGTTCCAGCGGCAGCTCGACGCCGAGATCGCCGCGCGCCACCATCAGCGCGTCGGAGGCCTCGATGATGTCGGCGAGGCGGTCGATCGCCTGCGGCTTCTCGATCTTGGCCATGACAGCGGCGCGGCCGCGGATCATCTTCTTGGCCTCGATCACGTCGTCGGCGCGCTGCACGAAGGACAGCGCGATCCAGTCGACGCCGGTCACCAGCGCGGCCTCGAGGTCAGCGCGGTCCTTCGGCGTCATCGCGGAGACCGGCAAATCGGTGTCGGGCAGGCTGACGCCCTTGCGGTCGGACATCCGGCCGCCGACCACGACACGCGTCACCGCGTGCTCTTTCGAGGTCTCCTCCGCGATCAGGCGCACCTTGCCGTCGTCGAGCAGCAGCGAATGGCCGGGCCTGAGTGCAGCCAGGATCTCCGGATGCGGGAGATTGACGCGCGTGGCATCGCCCGGCGTCTTGTCGGAATCGAGCGTGAAGATCTGGCCGTTCTGGAGCTGGACTGCGCCTTCCGCGAAGGCGCCGAGCCTGAGCTTCGGGCCCTGGAGATCGACCAGGATGCCGATCGGCCGGCCATAACTGCTCTCGACGTTGCGGATCGTCGCGACCAGCTCCCGCATCTTGTCATGCGGGGTGTGGCTCATGTTGATGCGGAACAGATCGGCGCCGGCCTCGAACAGGCGGCGGATCATCGCGAGGTCCGAAGAGGCAGGTCCCAGGGTCGCGAGAATCTTGATACGGCGAAGACGCCTCATGGCTTATTTCCAGACGGTGGCGAGGGAGCTGGCGGAAGGCCAGGCGCGGCGGGGGGCGTACCACCGGGCGGACTATTGGGCAAACCCGGAACGCCGCCACCCGGGCCGACAGGGCCCGGCAGGCCGGGCACGCGCTGCTGCTGTGACGGCTGCTCGTTGGCGTCGGTCAGCTGCACTGTCCAAGCCCGCTGCTCGCCGGTATCGACCTCGAAATAGCCGGTCCGGTCGTAGCCGCGCGCGAGGCAATCCTCGGTGCCGCGGATGGTGAATTCCTTGTCGCGCGAGCACATGAAGGCCTGGCCCGACCATTCGCCGCCGCGGTCGTAGTCGATCGCGTAGATGTAATAGTAGCGCGCGACCAGCGTTCCCCGCAGCAGGGTCTCGCAGGAGCGGGACGAGATGTTCCACCAGCCCTCGGTGGTCCAGCCCTCGGCGTCCTTGTAGCCGAGCGCAATGCCGACCCGGCTCGAGGTGTTGTTGCAAAGCCGGAAGTCGGCGGAGGCCGGGCTGGCCCACAGGCACAGCAGGCCACCCACCAGCACCGGGACCAACCGGGCGAGCAGGCGAAGGGGGGCGCGGGGAGATTCGGCGATCATTGTCGCGGAACGTATACCAGATGATTGACGATTTGGCGTAGGGCCGGGGAACCGGCCTTCGGGTTGGCTCTGGCGCCGTTTGCGCCGTGATATGGCAAAATCTGTGACAAGGGCCCACCTGATCCCGTAAGGGTGACCCCCATCGGGGGCAGAACCAATTCAGGCCGAAGGGATCCAGCCATGGCAATCGACGACAAAACCAGAACGGAGCTCGAGGCGGCCGCTTTCCGGCGCCTGGTCGATCATCTGAAGACGCGGACCGACGTCCAGAACATCGATCTGATGAATCTGGCCGGCTTCTGCCGCAACTGCCTGTCGAACTGGCTCAAGGACGCTGCCGACGCGCAGGGCGTGAGCTTAAGCAAGGACGAGAGCCGCGAGGCCGTCTACGGCATGCCCTACGAGACCTGGAAGTCGAAATACCAGGGCACGGCCGCGCCCGAGCAGCTCGAGGCGATGAAGAAGGTTCACCCCGGGCACTGAACGGCCTCGCCGGCAGTCCGGCGGTGAGTCGCACCACACAACTCTTTCTTGGCCTCGCCGCAGGAAGGTGTGGGCGCGCTGTGGACGAGCGCGATGCTTGCTTGAACGCGAGAGCCGCGAACCCTAAGGGTCAACCAGCACGCGCGGTGAGGATGCCGGCGTCACCTCGTTTTGCCAGTTCCATTGGGAGTACCAAGATGGCCACCTCCGCCGCCGTCCGCGACGACGAGCCCGCGACGAAATTTGCCAAGGACCAGCTCAAATCCATCATCGAGCGCATCGAGCGGCTGGAGGAAGAGAAGAAGGCGATCTCCGACGACATCCGCGACGTCTATGCCGAGAGCAAGGGCAATGGCTACGACGTCAAGGCGCTGCGCACCATCGTGCGCATGCGCAAGCAGGACCCGAACGAGCGCGCCGAGGCCGAGACCATCCTCGAGACCTACATGCAGGCGCTGGGAATGCTCTGAGGCGATGCGCCTCTAGCACTGCTGCCGTAGCCCGGATGGAGCGCAGCGAAATCCGGGTTCTCGCAGTATGGAAGCATTCCCCGGATTACGCTTTCGCTCCATCCGGGCTACAAGCGTGGCGTGTTGCACTTCGTTTGTGAACGGAGACCGCTGTGACTGCGCCGCCGCTGCCGCGCGAGGTGAGCCGTGCCTTCGGCGCTCTTCCGGCGCCGATCGGCAAGCGGTTGCTCCAGGTACGTGAGCTGATCTTCGCGACCGCTGCGGCACATCACGATGTCGGCAAGCTCACCGAAACGCTGAAATGGGGCGAGCCGGCTTACCTGACCGATGAGACCGGCAGCGGCAGCACGATCCGGCTCGGCCGCCTGAAGGACTCCGAGCGCGCCGCCATCCTGTTCAACTGCAAGACGACGTTGATCGATACCTTTCGCGAGCGCTTTCCCGATGAGTTCGAATATCGGCAGACCAGGGCTTTGCTGTTGCCCCTATCCGGCGCGCTGCCGAAGCAGGAGCTCACCGTCTGCCTCTCGCTGGCGTTGACATATCATCTGGATCGGCGGGTCAGGAAAGCGAGATAGAAGCTGCAGGCTTCGACACTGTAGTCTTGGAAGTGGCGAGGACGCCATTGCGCCGGTCCGGCACGCAGCCTCGATCCGCAAGATTGTCGGTCTCGGTCTCAATTGCCGCGTCCGCGTTTGGCGTCTCGTCGGGCCTGCGCCCGCTTGTTGGCCTGCGAGACTCTTCCGATTTTTTCCGGTGGGAGTTTCTTGAGCCGGCGACGGCTTGGGATGGACCGCATGCCGTCATGCGAAGTTGGGGTCGTCTGCGGGCGAGAAAACTGACGCGCCCGACGGAGTGCTAACGCCCGTCGCGCCGCTTCCCCGAGCTCCCGTCGTGCTTCAAACTTCCGGATGCGCCTCAGCTCGTTCTTGACGCGCTTGATGGCGGCAGCGAAAACCGATTGGCGCCGGTTTGCATGCTCTGCCGTGCCGGAGAAACTCTTGCCGCGCGGGTCGGCTGTTCCCTTTGTTTCGCGGCGTCGATGCCGCGACAATGTACGCTCCCTGTCGCGCAGATCCCGAAGTCGGGCGCGAAGGCTCTCAAGTCCATCGCGCTCCATCTCTCCGACCACGGGATGGTGCGTGCTCAATATGACTTCGCGCTCGTCGTGGTTCAGAAGGCTGAGCTCAGACTTGCATGGAACTGACATCGCATGCTCCTACTTCGCTGTGGCGACTTCCCTTGAGATGCGGCGCCGCTGCGGAAACGCGGAACACCAAGGCAAACGCAATCGCGTCCTCGGACTTTGTCATCGCGTCCGTTCTGGGCGCATTGCCACAATGCGCGTTTGGAATGCGTAGCGATACCGGGTGGATTACCCGTTGGAAGTGGGGGAATCTCCCTTAGTGCGGATGCGCACCAGGCCGGGACGACACTTGAGCGTGTGGCGCTGTCGTGCCCCAGGATTGCGCTGCGCTTCATCCCGGCTTGCGGGACTACCGAACGGCGTGAGGGGAAAGATCTCAGCGCAGCGCCGCGGTGCGCATGACGAACGACGTCGTCTCGAGCTTCGCGGTCGCACTGCCCGTAAAGCTATCGCAGGACAGGCCCTGCATCGGATCGTCGGCAAAGCCCATCGCGATCACGGCCTGCGGTTTGACGAAATAGCCGCGCAGGGCAACGGTATCCAGCTCGCCCATCAACGTCACCGACATCGCGCGGCTGGCGCTCGGCGACAGCATCACGATCTTGAGCCAGATGCTTTCGCCCCTGGCGGCGGAGAGGCGGGTCGCGGTTGCGATCCTGCCGTCGATGCTCTTGCCGACCACCGTGTTGATCTCGGTCGCGGGCGCAAGGCCGCGCGTCGTGGCAACGGGGCGGCCTGTGCGCGGGACCAGCGCGGAGGCGGCGACGACGTTGGCGCGGTCGACCGGGGAGGCGGACGCCGGCGCATAGGCCAGCGCCTGATAGGCCGCGCTGGAGACGGACGCGGTTGCTTGCGGCTCGGTGGCGGCGGCGAGCGCCTGGCGGGCCTTCAACGCCGCCACTTGAGCTGGCGTCGCCTGCTGCGGGGTCGCAGGGGCATCCCAGAAGCCGCGGGCATTGATGATGTCGGCCGGGGTCTCCGGCTTGCCGGCCGCAGGCTTGTCAGCCACGGGCGCGGGCTTCGGCTTGGGCGGTGCAACGAGCTGCGCATCGGCCGAAGCGAGCTGGATCGCAGCGGCGATCTGCGGCTTGGCGCGCGGTGTCGGCACCGGATCGGCCGGCTTGGCCGCGGCGGCAACCACGGTCGGCGCAACAGACTTCGCGGCCGGGGCGGGCGCGCCCTCGTCATCCTCGTCGCTGCTCGTGGCGGCGGGAGCCGACTTGCTCTTGAACAGAGCGGCAAAGAAACTCGGCTTGCTGCCGGAATCGTCGCCGGTGCCGCGGCGCTCGATGTCGGCCTTGGCCAGCTCATAGCCCTTCAGCGGCGTGCCGTCGGTCGGAACGTGGACCGTGCGGCCATCCGGGAACACGCGGGCGAGCTGGTCATGCGTCATGCGCGGCCAGTGCCGGATGCTGCCGGTATCCAGATGGACGAAGGGCGAGCCGGAGGTCGGATAGAAGCCGACGCCGCCGCGCTGCAGGCGCAGGCCGGCGAAGCGGATCTGCTCCAGCGGCACGCCCGGAATGTGGAAGTCCATCGCATGCCCCAGCATGTGCTGGCTGAAGCGCGCCACGCCGGAGGAGCGGCGGCGGAGCATCGCGTTGGTGGCGGGGGAGCGGTAGGAGGAAATGATTTGGATCGGCTGCTTGCCGTCGACGTCGCGATAGACTTCCCAGAGGATGTCGAACAGGCGACGGTCCATGACCGTCTCGTCCTGGGTCCGCCAGTCGCGCAGGAAGTGGTTGAGCTGCTTCAGCGCGGCCTCGTCGAAGCGGCCATCGCGCTTGAAGGTGACGGTGAGGTCTTCGCCGGAATGGGTGTGGTGGAACGAGAGCGTCTTGGTCTCGTTCAGCGCGGCGGCGTCATGGACCGAGCCCGCGGCAGCAAGCAGCAGTGCGGAAGCGAGGCCGATCCGGGATCCGGCCTTCACTCCCGCATGGGACAACGACAGCACTGCGAATTTGCGTGCGAAACCTGTCAGCACGAATGAGCCCACCCAGTCGACGAGCGTTCAAAATGGACTCTCCCGGCAACCCCGTTAGCGCGCGAAAGAGGATGAACGCTTTCTTAAAGCGAGAAGGTTAATTCGAGGTTGACCTTCTCGACCCCAAACCAAGTCAGAATACGAACCTAAGCGGTTCAGTGTGGCAAAAAAACGCCCGCTGCCGGAGTTCGGGTGGAGAATGGTTAACGTTAAGCGACCCCATCCAGGGGGATGAGGTCGCTGATCTTACTAGAGAATTTCCGACAAAGACCGATCGGGGAGGCCTCAGCGGGTAAACACCCGCTGCTGCTGCGGCCGGCGGCCGACCGGAGCCGGCGGCGGGGTCGGCGCCCCGAACAGCCGCTCGAAGAAGTTCGGACCCGACGAGCCGAAGCCGCCGCCATTGTTGGCAATCGCCACGCCCGAGGGCAGCGTCGTCGCCGGGCGTGAATAGCTCGGCTGGGAGTGAGCAACGACGTTCTCGAGGTCCTTGCCGCGGCCGTTCTTCAGGATGTTGATCATGGTCGCATCACGGCCATAGACGTCCTTGCGGATTTGCAGCTTGCCGCCATCGTCCACGAACGCGGTCTGGTAGGTGATGTTGACCGGGATCGGCGTCGGGAATTTCAGGTCGATCTCGCTCTTGCCGTACATGCTGCGCACGCGCTCCGGCGTGTACTTCTCGTTCGGCATGGCGATGTTGAGCAGAACGGAGGCGTACTGATCCGGGTTCTGCACGCGCATGCAGCCATGGCTGAAGGCGCGATCGTCCCTGGCGAACAGGTTCTTGTCCGGCGTGTCGTGCTGATAGACCAGGAACTTGTTCGGGAAGTTGAAGCGGATGCGGCCGAGCGCGTTGGCTTCACCGGGCGGCTGCGAGATGTGCACGGAGCCGTCGCGGTTCTGCTCGAGCTTGAGGCCCATGCGCTGGAGCACGGTCGGGTCCTGCTGAAGCGCCGGCAGGTATTCGTTGTAGACGATCGACGGCGGCACGTTCCAGGTCGGATTGACCGTGATGTACTTCATCGTCTCGGTGAGCAGCGGGGTCGCATGCGTGCCCGGCTTGCCGGTGACGACGCGAGTGGTCCAGACCTGCTGGCCACGCTGCATCACCTTCAGTGTGTAGTCAGGAATATTGAGGATGACATAGGCATCGCCCAGCGAGGGGACGCCGAGGTCGCGCGGCAGCCAGCGCCAGCGCTCCATGTTCACCAGCACAACGTCGATCTGCTTGTCGCGCTTCGGCGTGTTGATCGCCTTGACGGTCTTGTCGTCGAGGATGCCTGTTACCTTCATCTCGGCGCTATTCTGGAATTTGCGCACGGCTTCGGCGACGGTGGCGTCATAGCGGGTGTCGCCGGCGTTCTCGGGGAGGCCGAGCTTGGCGCGGAGCTGCGGCACGCGCGGATCTTCGACGACGATTTCAGCCTGCTTCTTGCCGGCCGGGGTGTATTTCAGCGCCGGACCGTCGCCGATCTCGATCACCGGGCCGCTGCCCTGGCCGCGCAGCTCGGCGAGCTTGGCCTTCAGCTCCTTGTAGAGCTTCTGCGGCGGGTTGTAGCTGTCGAGCGCTGCGGAGGCGTCGGCTGCGGTCGTGACCTTGGCGAGCACCTCGCTCGAATCGACCGGATGCTCGGGATAGAGGATGTCGCCGCTGACCTGCGACCAGTGCATGCGGCCGCTCTGGGCCTGGCGCGCATAGTCGAACATGCTGGCGGTGAGCTTCAGCTCGGCATCGGCGAGCGCATCGGGCGTCGTGGCGGCGGCGAAATCCGGCACCGGATAGTCGGCGGGATTGAGACCATCGGAGGCCGCATCCTTCAGCCGCGCGATCACGCCCTTGGCCGCGGCGGTCAGGCTGCCGGCCTGGGTCCAGACCGGCGCGAAGTCGCGTGCACCGTAAAACTTCTCGATCGCGGCGCGCTCGTTCTTGCGGTCGAAATGGCGCGAGGTCTTGGCGCCGATGATGTCCTTGAGCTTGTCGGCGACCGGCTGGTCGGCGGCGGGAACGTTGCTCGCGGCCTTCACCGGCTCGGCGGCCGGAGCCGCAGCGGGGGCCGCAGGCGCGGCCGGCGTTGCCGTCGCGGTGTCGGCCTTTGCCGGTTCGGATTTGGCAGGCTCGGTCTTGGCGGTTTCGTTCTTCGGCGCCTCAGCTGCAGGCGTGGTGGCGACGTCGGAAGGTTTGGTCTCGACCTTGTCGGGAGCCGGTGCGGCTTCGGCCTTCACCGGTTCCTTGGCCGGCTCCTTTGCGGAATCCTGAACCGTCGCGGTGGTGTCGAGCTTGATGTCGGATGCGGTCGGGGGCGGGACGTTGGCGGGCTCGGGGCGCGGGATCGCGGCTTCGATCGCGAGTTCGGCGGCGCTGCTGCGCGCCTGATCCTGCGCCAGGGCCGAGCTGGCCGATACCGTGAGGAAGGTCGCCGCGACCGTCATCAAGACGCGGTCAAAGCCCGCACGGTGGTTCAAACAGTCACGCATTGTGTCGCACCCCTCGGGTGAACTGTCCCTCGTGGAACAGCTTCATTATCGCCTAATGAGCTTCGGGCTAAACTGCGCCGGCCGCTCGAAAGTTGCACGCCTGCACGCAACGATTCATACGCGGACGAACGAATCCTACGCAGACGATATACAGGCCCCGTTTGGGCGGCCAGCGCTACCCGGGACAACTCACGACAAACTGACTTCAAGAAAGCCCGTTTGCAACGGATTGTGCGGCTTTGGCAGACGCTTTTCCATGTGTCTGTCACTTCCAAGTCACGGTTCACGTCGCAGCCGGATTTTGCCGTAATGCGAAGGGCTTGCGGCGTCATCGCAACGCCAGGCGAACCTCCGTTCGCATGAGGCTCAGGGCGTCTCCTCACCGCTTTTGCCGCCATGTCCGGGAACCCCGGCTTCGTCGAGCTTGCGGTAGAGCGTGGACCGGCCGATTTTGAGGCGGCGGGCGACCTCGGACATCTGCCCCCGATAATGCGAGATCGCGAAACGGATGATCTCGCTCTCCATGTCCTCCAGCGGGCGGACGTCGCCGGTGGGGGTCAGCATGGAAAGGGTGCCCGCCAGCGGCAGCGGCGCGATCGGTATTTCACCACCCGACACCACCGAGGGCGCCGCGATCGGCTCGAGCATCAGCGGCGCGGTCGGGATGTCGGTCTCGAGATGCGGCTGCGAGGTGAGCAGGGGGAAGTCGGCAAGGTCGAGCTGGTCGCCCTCGCTCATCACCACCGCGCGGTAGACCGCGTTTTCGAGCTGGCGGATGTTGCCGGGCCAGTCGAGCTGGGCGAGGTGCGCGACGGCCTCGCCGCTGATGCCGGTGATGAGGCGATTCTCCTCGGCGGCAAAGCGCGCCAGGAAATGCCGGAGCAGATACGGGATGTCCTCACGCCGCGCCCGCAGCGAGGGGATCGTCAGCGGCAGCACGTGGAGGCGATAGAACAGATCTTCGCGGAAATGGCCCTGCTTCACCCGCTCCAGCAGCCTGCGGTTGGTCGCGGAGATGATCCGGACGTCGACCTTCAACGGCTTGCGTCCGCCGACCGCTTCGACCGCGCCTTCCTGAAGTGCGCGCAGCAGCTTGACCTGCGCGGTGAGCGGCAGCTCGCTGACCTCGTCCAGGAACAGCGTGCCGCCATGAGCCTCGACGAACTTGCCGGTGTGCCGTTCGGTGGCGCCGGTGAAGGCGCCCTTCTCGTGACCGAACAGGATCGACTCGACCAAATTGTCGGGGATCGCACCGCAATTGACCGCGACGAACGGCTTAGCCTTGCGCTCGCCGCTGCCATGGATGGCGCGTGCGAACATCTCCTTGCCGACGCCGGACTCGCCCTCGATCAGCACTGGGATCGACGAGCCCGCGGCCTTCTGCGCGGCACGCATCACGGCCGCCATCGCCTCGGCGCGGGTGATGATGTCGGAGAAAGTCAGCCGGCCCTCGCGGCTGTGACGGATACGCTGCAACTCGCCCTTGAGCGCGGAGGCATTGAGTGCGTTGCGCAGAGAGACCTGGAGCCGCTCCAAGCCAACCGGCTTGACGACGAAATCGGCCGCGCCCGCGCGCATCGCCGAGATCACGTTGTCGATGCCGCCATGGGCGGTCTGCACGATGACGGGGACGCCGAGGCCGGCCTCGCGGATTTTCGCCAGCACGCCCATGCCGTCGAGGCCGGGCATCACGAGATCGAGGATGACGGCGTCGATCGCCGGTGCATCGGGGGCGGTGAGGGCGGCGATCGCGGCGTCGCCGGAGTCCACGACGACCGTCTCATAGCCGCATTTCTGCACCATGTTCTCGACCAGCCGGCGGGCTACTGCGTCGTCGTCGGCGATCAAAATACAGGCAGCCATGGTGTTCCCCGCACGCTACTACTATCTGTCTCGAATCGGGTCACTCTGGCCGAAGCCGATTAACGCACTCTTAAACCTTGATGCCCCCGCCCGCCGTCGCGCTTGTTGAACACAGGTTTCCCACACAATGAATTCGCGCTCCAAATCTGCTCTCAAGAAATCTGCCTCCAGCAAGCCCGCTCTCCGCAAGCCAAGCACCAGGAAATCCGCCGCCAAGGCAAAGTCCTCCAAATCTTTGCCCGCAAAGCCTGCGGGCAAGACCGGCAGGCTTCCGGAGTGGAACCTCGCCGACCTCTATTCCGGGATCGATGCGCCGGAAGTGGCGCGCGATCTCGAAAGGATGGACGCCGATTGCGTCGCGTTCGAGACCGACTACAAGGGCAAGCTCGCTACAGGGACAGCAAACGAAGATGGCGGAAAATGGCTCGCCGAGGCGGTGCGACGCTATGAGGCGATCGACGATCTCGCCGGCCGTCTCGGCTCCTATGCCGGTCTCGTCCATGCCGGCGACAGCGTTGATCCCACGATTTCAAAGTTTTACGGCGATGTCTCCGAGCGGCTAACGGCGGCGTCCACGCATCTCTTGTTCTTCGCGCTCGAGCTCAACCGCGTCGATGACGATATTTTGAACCGCGCGATGCAGGCCGCCGAGCTCGCGTATTACCGTCCTTGGATCGAGGATCTGCGCAAGGAGAAGCCGTACCAGCTCGACGACAAGCTCGAGCAGCTCTTCCTCGAGAAGTCGCAGACCGGCTATTCCGCCTTCAACCGGCTGTTCGACCAGACCATCTCCGGCCTGCGCTTCAAGGTCGGCGCCAAAGAGCTCGCGATCGAGCCGACGCTCAATTTCCTGCAGGACCGTGACGGCACAAAGCGCAAGGCTGCGGCCGAAGCGTTGACAAAGACCTTCAAGGCCAATGAGCGCACCTTTGCGCTGATCACCAACACGCTCGCCAAGGACAAGGACATCTCCGACAATTGGCGTGGGTTCAAGGACGTCGCGGATTCTCGGCATCTGAGCAATCGCGTCGAGCGCGAGGTGGTGGACGCGCTGGTCGCCTCGGTGCGCGCGGCCTATCCAAAGCTGTCGCATCGCTATTATGCGTTGAAGGCGAAGTGGTTCGGCAAGAAGCGGCTGGCTTATTGGGACCGCAACGCGCCGCTGCCGTTCGCCGCGACCGACGTCATCGGCTGGCCCGATGCGCGCAACATGGTGCTGACGGCCTATCGCGGCTTCTCGCCCAAAATGGCCGAGATCGCCGAGCGCTTCTTCACCGATCGCTGGATCGACGCGCCGGTTCGCCCCGGCAAGGCGCCGGGCGCGTTCTCACATCCGACCACGCCGTCGGCGCATCCTTACGTGCTGATGAACTACCAGGGCAAGCCGCGCGACGTGATGACGCTCGCGCATGAGCTCGGCCATGGCGTGCACCAGGTGCTGGCCGCGAAGAACGGCGCGCTGATGGCGCCGACGCCGCTGACGCTGGCCGAGACCGCGAGCGTGTTCGGCGAGATGCTGACCTTCCGGCGGTTGCTGGCGCAGACCAAGAGCGCCCGGCAGCGCCAGGCGCTGCTCGCCGGCAAGGTCGAGGACATGATCAACACGGTGGTGCGGCAGATCGCGTTCTATTCGTTCGAGCGCGCGGTCCACACCGAGCGCAAGAACGGCGAGCTCACCGCGACGCGGCTCGGTGAGATCTGGCTGTCGGTGCAGGGCGAGAGCCTCGGGCCGGCGATCGAGATCAAGGCGGGCTACGAGAACTACTGGATGTACATCCCGCACTTCATCCACTCGCCGTTCTACGTCTACGCCTATGCCTTCGGTGATTGTCTCGTGAACTCGCTCTACGCCGTCTACGAGAATGCGGCCGAGGGCTTTGCCGAGCGCTACCTCGACATGCTCGCCGCCGGCGGCACCAAGCATTATTCCGAGCTGCTGCGGCCGTTCGGGCTCGATGCCAAGGATCCCAAATTCTGGGACGGCGGTCTCTCGGTCATCGCCGGGATGATCGACGAGCTCGAGGCGATGGGCTGAGGCGAAGCGCGAGTTCCTTCCGGGCGCACGGAATGCGGGTGCCGCAGGTTTTTTTGCGGCCCCCAGTTCCATCCGTGGGCGTGGGCGACCTTCGCGGCGGAGGCCGGCGATTTGCTACGTGCGATTGAACGTTCGCGCGGCCCGCAAGACTAACTCAACAGATACTCGGAAATGATTTTCTACTATTGATTGTGGATTGATCGGTTTCTCCCTGGGGAGGCACCCATGCTCCATCAAGGGCCCGCCACGCCGGTTCCGATGGCGAGAAATGCTGCCGCCGTCGATCAGGAAACGCCCTGGTGCGAGAAGCACCATCAGATCGTTTGCGATGAGATCGAGGCGATCAACACCCGCCGCGAGCCGGAACGGCGCCTCGACGCCGACGGCCTGCAACCCTGCCAGTTGCTCGACGTCGTCGGACTTGCGTTGTCCGGCGGTGGCATTCGCTCGTCGGCCGTTTGCCTCGGCGTGCTCCAGGCACTGAACCACCACAACCTGATCGGCCGGATCGACTATCTCTCCACGGTGTCGGGCGGCGGCTATATCGGCACCTCGCTCAGCGCCACCATGACGACCGCACGGCGCTTTGTGTTCGGCGAGAGACCCGCCGGCGGAACCGTCACGTCCGCCGAGATCAGCGATACGCCGTCGGTCGGACACCTGCGCAACTATTCCAACTATCTGATCCCCGCCGGTGCCCGCGATCTCCTGACCGGAGTTGCGATCGTCGTGCGGGGACTGGTCGCCAATATCGGGTTGACGTTGCCCATCGTGCTGCTGCTTGCCGCCATCACCATCTGGTCAACGCCGCTGCGGAGCTGCCTGACGGATGCGAACATCTTCGGCATCAGTCTCAACAACAGGTCGTTGTGCGAGCTGCATGATTTCAGCGACATCGATCGTTACGGTTTCAGCACATTCGGCCTGGTCGTCGCGCTCGTGATGTTCGCTTGCAGCGGGCTCGCCTATTTCACCTCCCGCTCCGTCCGCGGCAGCGGTCCCAGCGTCGTGTTCGCCTATATTGGCGGGATCGCATTGTTGCTGGGCGTCGCGTGCGACTTCGCCCGGTTTCTCAAGGTCCAGCATTTTGCGTTGAGCCTGTCGATCGCAATCATCGGGGGCGTCCTGTTTTTCGGATGGGCGCTCAAGCAGTCGCTCGCGAGCCCCGGCAAGCGGCAGGAGTTCCGTTCGCACTGGCCGAGCATGGGCGCGACCTTCCTGGTGCTGCTGGCGGTGATCGCCTTCTTCGAGTTTCAACCCTTCATGCTGGAGCAGATGTTCGATGTCGCCGAGAGCAGCGCAATCGGTGGACCGGCTGCTGCGGTTGCGATCACCTGGATCAAGTCGCTCGCGGCAGTGGCTGCGCCAATCGGTGTCTTCGTCACCGCGTTCAGGCAGCAATTCGTGGAATTGCTGAAGGGCAACAGCGCATCCTCGCAATGGGGTTCGCTTGTGCTCGCGGTCGTGGCCAAGGTCGCGCTATGGATCGCGGGCCTTGCGCTTCCGCTCGTCATCTGGGTCGCATACCTCTATCTATCCTATTGGGGCATCGCCAACGATCTGTTCGAGAGGTGCCCGTCCGTTATGGGCGCAACCTCCCAGCGAGAGTGCCTGGTCAATGCCAAATCGAACGCGCCGTCCGGAAGCCTCGCAGGCAGGATTCAGTTCGATGTCAGCAAGGGGACCTTGTCGGCGGAAATCACGCCGAAAGCCGCACCGCAGGTCGTGGCAGATGCCGAGCAGTTGACGCCGATCTGGCACACGCCCGCCTGGCTCCTGTTCCTGGCTCAGAAAGCGGGGCAGGTGGTTCAGGTTCGTTTTCCCAGCCTGTTCCAGGGCAATGCTTCGGAGCTCGCCTACTCCTACAGCCTGCACATGGTGATCCTCTACACGTTCGCCGGCGCCCTGCTGTTCGCCATCTCGTTCTGCCTGACGCCGAATGCGAACTCGTTGCACCGGCTCTATCGCGATCGCCTGAGCAAGGCCTTCCTGTTCGATCCGACGCGTTCGGCCGACGGGCGCGTCGCGCCCGCCGAAGCCAGTCTCGACCAGGGGCGCGATTTCAAGGCGCTCGATCGCATGAAGCTGACGGATCTCTACGCCGCTCCGGCCGCGACGGCCCGGATTCCAGGGCAGCCGGCTGCGCCGAAGCTGCACGCGCCCTATCAGCTCATCAATACGGCGCTGAATATTCAGGGCTCCGACTTTGCCAACCGGCGCGGACGCAACGCGGACTTCTTCGTGTTCTCCGCCCTGAACGTCGGCAGCGAGGCGACGGGCTATGCGCCCACCGATCTGGTGCAGGACGACGAGCAAAGTCTCGATCTCGCCACCGCAATGGCGATTTCCGGAGCCGCGGCCTCCTCGAACATGGGTTCGAGCTCGATCAAGGCGCTGACGCCCACGCTTGCGCTCCTCAACGTCCGGCTCGGCTATTGGCTGAAGAACCCGCGTTACGTCGATGAGCGTGTCCGGCCGCAGCGCCGCTCCACGCCGATCTATTTCTGGTCGGAGATCTCGGGGCGCCTGTACGAGAACAGCGACAGCGTCTATCTGACGGACGGCGGTCATATCGAGAATCTCGGCGTCTACGAGCTGTTGCGCCGCCGCTGCAAGGTGATCATCGCGGTCGATGCGGAAGCCGATGCGCCGATGAATTTCGGTTCCCTGATGACGTTACAGCGTTACGCCCGCATCGATCTCGGCGTCCGCATCGACCTGCCATGGACGCCGATTCGCGAGCGCACGCGTGCGCTGATGGCGCGCAATGCCGACAAGGCGGGTGATCCCGGCGCGGCCGACGAGCGCGACGACATTGCGCGAGACCACGTCCACGTCGCGATCGGCACCATCGACTACGGAGGCGACGAGCAGGGTTATCTCGTTTACGTCAAATCGTCGCTCAATGGCGACGAGAACGACTACATCCGGGACTACGCGCGGCGAAACGACCGCTTCCCGCACGAGACCACGGGTGACCAGTTCTTCTCGGAGGAGCAGTTCGAGGTCTACCGCGCGCTGGGCTTCCACATGGCGCACGGTTTCCTGTCCGGTGACAATCCGGTCGCGGTCGGGTCCGGCGTCGATCCGCATATGGCCCGATTCACTGAAGCGGGCGAGCCGGCGATCGACGCGGTCCGCGAGGCGCTCGGTCTTCCGGTACCTCGGCGGCAAACCGCGAGCGTCACCGCCACGATGATCGATCAGGGCTGAGCAGCGCGACAGCCGGATTCCCGGCAATCGGAATTCCAAATCACCTGATTTGCCCGAAAACCGGCCATCGGTGCCGTTGCCCTGCCCGAAGGTTTGCGGTATCCCAGCCCAAGAATTCGACTTTCGACTGGGGACAATACATGGCTGACCATAGCGAAGTGGCGTACACCACCGCCGACGGCAACGACTACGTTGCCCACGAGCAGACCTATGAGGGCTTCATCAAGCTGGTGAAGTACGGCACGGCCTCGGTCGCGCTCATCGTGATCCTGATGGCGATCTTCCTGACCTGACCTATCGGCAGCTGCACACGTCAGCAGCAGCTGCCGCCTACAAAATTTGCATCCAAGCCGGTCCCAAAACCGGTATCGAACGCTGCGGGAGTAACGCTTAAGTTTGCGCGCGCGCTGTCCCGCGTCGCCGGAGGGCCTATGAAGATCGCCGTTGCCAAGGAAATCGATCCGTCGGAGCCGCGTGTCGCCGCTTCGCCTGATACGGTGAAGAAGTTCAAGGCGTTGGGCGCCGAGATCGCCGTCGAGCCGGGCGCCGGCCTCAAATCGGGCCTGCCGGATTCCGAATTCACCGCCGTGGGCGCCACCGTCAGCGCCGATGCGCTGAAGGACGCCGACATCATCATCAAGGTGAAGCGTCCCGAAGCCTCCGAGCTCGCGCAGTACAAGCGCGGTGCGCTCGTCATCGCCATCATGGACCCCTACGGCAACGAGGCCGCGCTGAAGACGATCGCCGATTCCGGCGTCTCCGCCTTCGCGATGGAACTGATGCCGCGCATCACCCGTGCGCAGGTGATGGACGTGCTGTCGTCTCAGGCGAACCTTGCCGGCTACCGCGCCGTGATCGAGGGGGCCGAGGCCTTCGGCCGCGCCTTCCCGATGATGATGACTGCCGCCGGCACCGTGCCCGCCGCAAAGGTGTTCGTGATGGGCGTCGGCGTTGCCGGCCTCCAGGCGATCGCGACCGCGCGCCGTCTCGGCGCCATCGTCACCGCGACCGACGTGCGGCCCGCGACGAAAGAGCAGGTGGAATCGCTCGGCGCAAAATTCCTCGCCGTCGAGGACGAGGAGTTCAAGAACGCGCAGACCGCCGGCGGCTACGCCAAGGAAATGTCCAAGGAATACCAGGCCAAGCAGGCCGCGCTCACCGCCGAACACATCAAGAAGCAGGACATCGTGATCACGACGGCGCTGATTCCGGGCCGGCCGGCGCCGAAGCTCGTTTCGGCCGACATGGTCAAGTCGATGAAGCCGGGTTCGGTGCTGGTCGATCTCGCCGTCGAGCGCGGCGGCAATGTCGAAGGCGCGAGGCCGGGCGAGGTCGCCGATGTCGATGGCATCAAGATCGTCGGCTACACCAACGTTGCCGGCCGCGTCGCGGCGTCCGCCTCCAGCCTCTACGCGCGCAACCTGTTCAATTTCATCGAGACCCTGGTCGACAAGGGCAGCAAGGCTCTTGCCGTCAATTGGGACGACGAACTCGTGAAGGCGACGGCGCTCACCAAGGACGGCGCCGTGATTCACCCGAACTTCCAGCCGAAAGCTTAGGAGAGCCGCCATGGAGCATGTTGCACAGGTCGTCGACCCCTTCGTCTTCCGGCTGTCGATTTTCGTCCTTGCCGTCTTCGTCGGTTATTTCGTGGTGTGGTCGGTGACGCCGGCGCTGCACACGCCGCTGATGAGCGTGACCAACGCAATCTCCTCGGTGATCGTGGTCGGCGCGCTCCTCGCCGGCGGCGTCGCCAATGTCTCGAGCGGCTCGGGCTGGGCACGCGCCTTCGGCTTCGTCGCTCTGATCTTCGCCTGCATCAACATCTTCGGCGGCTTCCTTGTCACCCAGCGGATGCTGGCGATGTACAAGAAGAAGTCGAAGTAAGCGGCCACCTCGGGCTGAAGGGATCAATGGGGACCTGAGATGAGCGCCAACCTCTCTGCATTTTTGTATCTCGTGGCGGGAGTGCTGTTCATCCTGTCGCTGCGCGGGCTGTCGAGCCCGGCTTCGTCGCGCCAGGGCAATCTGTTCGGCATGATCGGCATGGCGATCGCGGTCGCCACCACGCTCGCCAACCATCCGCCGGCAGACGGCCTCGCCTGGGTGCTCGTCATCGTCGGTATCGCGATCGGCGGCGGCATCGGCGCGGTGATCGCCCGCCGCGTGCCGATGACCTCGATGCCGGAACTGGTCGCCGCCTTCCACTCGCTGGTCGGCATGGCCGCGGTGCTGGTCGCCGCCGGCGCGTTCTACGCGCCGGAAGCCTTCGACATCGGCACGCCCGGCAACATCCATCCGCAGAGCCTGGTCGAGATGTCGCTCGGCGTCGCCATCGGCGCGCTGACCTTCACCGGCTCGGTGATCGCGTTCCTGAAGCTGTCCGCGCGCATGAGCGGCGCGCCGATCATCCTGCCGTTCCGCCACGTCATCAACATCGCGCTCGCGATCGCGCTCGTCGTCTTCATCGTCGGGTTGGTGATGTCGGGCAGCGCGCTCGACTTCTGGCTGATCGTCATCATCGCGCTGGCGCTCGGCGTGCTCATGATCATCCCGATCGGCGGCGCCGACATGCCGGTCGTGATCTCGATGCTGAACTCCTATTCCGGCTGGGCTGCGGCCGGCATCGGCTTCACGCTGGGCAATTCCGCGCTGATCATCACCGGCGCGCTGGTCGGCTCGTCGGGTGCGATCCTGTCCTACATCATGTGCCACGCGATGAACCGGTCCTTCATCTCGGTCATCCTCGGTGGCTTTGGCGGCGAGACCGCCGCGGCCGGCGCTGGCGGCGGCGAGCAGAAGCCCGCCAAGCTCGGCTCGGCCGACGACGCCGCCTTCATCATGAAGAATGCGCAGAAGGTCATCATCGTGCCCGGCTACGGCATGGCGGTGGCGCAGGCCCAGCACGCGCTGCGCGAAATGGGCGACATCCTGAAGAAGGAAGGCGTCGAGGTGAAGTACGCCATTCATCCGGTCGCGGGCCGCATGCCCGGCCACATGAACGTGCTGCTCGCCGAGGCCAACGTCCCCTACGACGAGGTGTTCGAGCTCGAGGACATCAACTCCGAATTCGCGCAGGCCGACATCGCCTTCGTGATTGGCGCCAACGACGTCACCAACCCGGCGGCCGAAGAGGACAAGACCTCGCCGATCTACGGCATGCCCGTCCTCCAGGTCTGGAAGGCCGGCACCGTCATGTTCATCAAGCGCTCGCTCGCCTCGGGCTATGCCGGTATCGACAATCCGCTGTTCTATCGCGACAACACCATGATGCTGCTCGGCGACGCCAAGAAGGTCACCGAGAACATCGTCAAGGCGATGTAGGGCGGGAAGGCGAGCGGACCGTGGCCCTGAACAAGGAGTGGCACCGGTCCCATCGCATGCCACCGAAGGCGACGCGCGAGCAGCGTGTCGCGTGGCACGTTGCCCATGCGGCGGCGTGCGGCTGCCGCGAGATTCCCTTGAGCATCCGGCCGGACGTTCTCAAACTGCTCACGAGCCGCCGCAAATCCTGAACTCCGGAATGGCGGGCCGCGATGACATTCCTGAAATGGACCGCCACCATCCTCGCGGCCGGCTACCTCGCCGGTCTCGTCCTGTTGTTTGCCAAACAGCGCGCCATGCTGTTTCCGATTCCGACGGCCGAGCGCACGGCGCCTGCCGCCGCGGGACTTCCAGACGCCGAAGAGCATGTCCTGACGACGTCTGACGGCGAGAAGGTCATCGTCTGGCACGTGCCGCCAAAGCCTGGCCGTGCCGTGGTGCTGTTCTTCCACGGCAACGGCGATTCTCTGGCCGGCCTTGCCGGCCACTTCAAGGCGATCACGGCTGACGGCACCGGTCTCGTCGCGCTGTCCTATCGCGGCTATTCGGGCTCCAGCGGCGCACCGGGCGAAGATGGCCTGCTGCGCGATGGCGCGGCCGCGTACGCGTTCGCGGTGGCGCGCTATGACGCCCGGCGCCTCGTCGCCTGGGGCTTCTCGCTCGGGACCGGCGTTGCGGTCGCCGTCGCCTCCGAACATCCGGTCGGGAAGCTGATCCTCGAGGCGCCCTATTCGTCGATCGCCGACGTCGCCGCCGCGCATTTCTGGTTCGCTCCGGTTCGCCTCCTGATCCGCGACCCCTTCCACTCGGATGAGCGCATCGCACGCGTCACGGCTCCGCTCCTGATCATGCATGGCGCGCAGGACCAGACCATCCCGATCGCATTCGGCGAGAAATTGTTTGCGCTGGCCCGCGAGCCGAAGCAGTTCGTCCGCATTCCCGGCGGCGGGCACGACGATCTCGGCAGCTTTGGCGCCATCGAGATCGCACGAAACTTCATCAATGGGTCCTGAGGGCTGACGGATGCGATCTTCTCGCGCATAATCGGTCTCCCATTGGAAGGAATCGCCCGCATGAGCGCACACGGACCGATGCCGCGGTCGTCCTGGATCTTCCCCGCTCTGGCGGTGCTGCTGTTCCTGATCGTGACCGCGACCGGCTACAGCTTTACGCTGACGGCGGGCGGAGCCCTGTTCGCGATCGTGCTCCTGGTGATCCTGTTCGGCACCGTCTTCGCGGCCGTTCATCATTCCGAGGTGATCGCCGAGCGCATCGGCGAGCCCTATGGCACGCTGCTGCTGACGCTGGCGGTGACCATCATCGAGGTCGCACTGATCACCACGATCATGCTGGGCGACAAGCCGGCCCCGGAGCTCGCCCGCGACACCGTGTTCGCGGTCGTGATGATCGTCTGCAACGGCCTGGTCGGCCTCTGCGTCTTCATCGGCGGCATGCGCTATCGCGAGCAGGGCTTTCAGGTCTCGGGCGCCAACGTCTATCTCAGCGTGCTGATTGCGATGGCAACCATCACCCTGATCATGCCCAACTACACGCTGACGACGCCGGGCCCGATCTATTCGACGCTCCAGCTCGGCTTCGTCGATCTCGCAACGATCGTGCTCTACGGCGTGTTCCTCTACACCCAGACCGTCCTGCACAAGGACTACTTCGTCCACGAGAGGGCGGACGGCGAGGGCGGGGAGGCGCATTTGTCGGGCAGAATGCTGGTGCTCAGCATCGTGCTGCTGCTGATCTCGCTGCTGGCGGTCGTCCTCCTCGCCAAGAAGTTCTCGCTGGTGGTGGACGCGGTCGCCGTTCAGATCGGCGCCCCGCCGGCGTTCGCGGGCCTCCTCGTCGCCCTCCTGATCCTGATGCCGGAGGGTGTCTCGGCGATTGCGGCGGCGCGCAAGAACGACCTCCAGAAGAGCATCAACCTGGCGCTCGGGTCCTCGCTCGCAACCATCGGCCTGACCATTCCGGCGGTCGGGATCGCCACCTACCTGCTCGACCAGCCGCTCGTGCTGGGCCTGAACCCGGCGAACACCGCACTCCTGTTCCTGACATTCTTGTTGAGCATGCTGACCTTCGGCACCGGCAGGACCAATGTCCTGTTCGGGCTGGTCCATATGGTGGTATTTGCCGTCTACGTGTTCATGGTTTTCGTGCCGTAGAAGGAAATTCCCGATGCTTGCCGCCAAATCCGAGGTTCAGATCGACAACGAGCAGGTCCGGGTGACCGAGTGGCGGCTCGACCCGGGCAGCGCGACCGGGCATCACACCCACGGCATGGACTATGTCATTGTTCCCGTCGTCGCCGGCGAGATGACCATCGTGGCGCCCGGCGGCGAGCGTTCCAAGGCGCAGCTCGCGGCCGGAAAATCTTACTTTCGCAAGGCCGGCGTCCAACACGACGTACTTAACGAAACCTCAACCGAGATCGTGTTCCTTGAGATCGAGCTGAAGCCGTAAGGCGGGCGAACCCTTTGCCATCGATCCGTCGCAGTTGATCCCTTACAATGCCCCAAAGTTCCCGCATCTGATCGCGCGGGGAGTGGCCGAGAAATGCTGAAATACCTCGCTAAAATCTCGATGGATATTCTCCCCTCGGTGCTCGCGACGATCATCGGGGCGTACATCGTTAACCACTACATCAACGCCAAGCCGGCGGCCGATGCCCCCGCGGCCGTGGTAGCGCCTGCCGATGCCGGCAAGAGCGGCAAGCCCTCCGATGTGGCCAACCTCCCGGCGCCCGGCGTCAAGGCCAAAGGCGTCTCCGAGAAGAGCGTGACCGACAAGGCGGCGGCCGAGAAGCCGGCCGACAAATCCGGCGAACACCCGGCCGAGACCAAGGCCGCGGACGTTGCTCCCGCCGAGGCCGGCCCGCGCGGCCGCAACCCGGCGCGTGAGAAGGCGGCCGCCAAGTCCGCTCCGGCTGTCACGGCTCCCGCCACCACCCCGGTGGTCGAGGCCAATTCGGCACCGGCGTCCCCGGCTGCGACGCCCGACGCCAACGATCTCGCGCGCGCCGCGATCGAGCGCCTGCGCAAGTCGCCTGAGGGCAAGGCCGCCGAGGCCAGATCTTCCGAAACCAAGTCTTCCGAGAGCAAGCCTTCCGAAGCCCGGCCGGCTGAAACCAAGTCGGTCGAGAGATCGCCGGAGCCTGCGGTTCGGGAAGCCTCCCGCACCCCGGAAGCCCCGCGCGTCATTCCTGCTGAGCCGTCCGCGCTCCGTCCGCTGCCGCCGCCGATCACGGTGTCGACGCCTTCGTCCGAAGCCTATGGCAATGGCGGCGCGTCGCCGGTCAATCCGCCCTACACCGCCTCGATCGGCAACGACGATCCGAACCGGATGACGCCGCCGGCCGACATTCCGGTGCCGGTGATCGCGCCGCCACTCGACCTGCGTGCCGATGCCGGCGCGACCATGCCGCGGCCGAAGAAGACCAATGTCGCCGACGAGATGCTGTCGGGCATGAAGTCGATGTTCCACTCCGTCCTGCCGAAGAGCGCCACCCCCGATTAAGGCGGTGGCTGAGAGCGTCTTCGAGCGACGTGGACACCGCTTCGCGTGAAGAAAACGCGTCAAAACGAGCAGCTCTAGCCGCGCTGTCAGCCGCCGACGCGGGCGAGACCGCTGCGGGCGGTATCGTCGCGTGGACGTAGCGCGACCGCCTTGTTGTAGGATGTGGCCGCCTTGGCCTTGTCACCCAGCCGCTCATAGGCCTGTCCGCGCGTGGTCCACACCTGCGCGTTGTGCGGATCGACCTCAGAGGCCTCATCGAGATCGGCCGCCGCTTCCTTGACCTTGCCGAGGGCGAGATAGCTGATGGCGCGGCCGAGCAACGGCTCGACCTTTTGCGGATTGAGCCCGTTGGCGGCGCTGAAATCGGCGATGGCGAAATTATGCTCGTTGTTGCCCTGATAGATCAGGGCGCGACCATAAAGTGCCTGCGCGTTATAGGGATCGAGCGCGACGGCCCGGTTGAACTCGTCCAGCGCGCCAGCCGTCTCCCCCGCCTTTGCCAGGGTCTGGCCTTTTGCGGTGTGAGCCTGGGCCTCGCTGACATTGCCGGCGCTGACCGCGCTGTCGGCGGCCGTCGCAGCCGCCTTGGGCGCCTCCTGCGGCTTCTCCTTCTCGGGCATCATGGAGCCGAGATCGAAGGAGCAGCCGCACAGCACGATCCCCATCAAGCCGAGCGCGAACGGCTGTCGCCAGATCTGGCGTAGCCGCGCCAAGCGGCGTTCGGGGAAAGGGGAGGCCATCTACGGTTCGCTCGCGCTGGTGCCGCATCGGTAGTGCCCCCGTCCCAGAGAAGGCACCGCTCACAAAACAATAACGCGGGCCAAGGGCCCGCGTCATCGAAAACTGAAGTCTTGGAAAACTGAAGTCTTGCAAGTCAGGCGGAATCAGCGCGGTCCGCGCGGACCCGCACCCGGGCCGCTGCTACGGCCGCCACGATCACCACCGGGACCGGCGCCGAACACCGGCTTCGGCTTCATCGGCAGCAGGCCTTCGCGCTGCAGCTTCTTGCGGGCCAGCTTGCGCGCGCGGCGCACGGCCTCGGCCTTTTCACGGGCCTTCTTCTCGGAGGGCTTCTCGTAATGACCGCGGAGCTTCATCTCGCGGAAAATTCCCTCACGCTGCATCTTCTTCTTCAGCGCCTTGAGGGCTTGATCGACATTGTTATCGCGAACGAGAACCTGCACGCGGCATCCTCTTCAGTGGATCGGATTTGAATTCTGGTAAGTCAAAGGGGATGGCGAAACGCACAAGCCCTTAACCTTGAGGGCGCGGATGTATCAGACAAAACCCGCGATGTCCACCTGCCAAGCAGATTTTCGGGCCAAGTTCAGCCATTAAATAAGGCGAAAATACCTCCGTACGGCCCCGATTTGGGTGATTCGGCGCCAAGGGTGGGGCAGTTCCCGGAGCTTTGCTCCGGAAATTCCTGGAATTAGGGGAGACGTCACATGGATATGAAGAAATACGCTGCCGAGGCGATCGGCACATTCTGGCTCACATTCGCAGGCTGCGGCAGCGCGGTGATCGCCGCCGGCTTTCCGCAGGTCGGAATCGGCCTGGTCGGCGTGTCCCTGGCGTTCGGCTTAAGCGTCGTCACCATGGCCTATGCAATCGGGCACATCTCGGGCTGCCACCTCAACCCGGCCGTCACCGTCGGGCTTGCCGCCGGAGGACGCTTCCCGGCGGGACAGATCCTGCCTTACGTGATCGCACAGGTCTGCGGCGCGATCGTCGCCGCCCAGCTGCTTTACATAATCGCCAGCGGTGCTCCCGGATTCGACGTCAGCAAGGGTTTTGCGTCGAACGGCTACGACGCGCATTCGCCCGGCCAGTACAGCCTGATCGCCTGCTTCGTCACCGAGGTGGTGATGACCATGATGTTCCTGTTCGTCATCATGGGCGCCACCCATGGCCGCGCGCCCGCGGGCTTCGCTCCGCTCGCGATCGGGCTCGCGCTGGTGATGATCCATCTCGTCAGCATCCCCGTCACCAACACGTCGGTGAACCCGGCGCGCAGCACCGGGCCCGCACTGTTCGTCGGCGGCTGGGCGCTGTCGCAGCTCTGGCTGTTCTGGGTCGCTCCGCTGATCGGCGGCGCGCTGGGCGGGGTGCTCTATCGCTGGCTCAGCGAGGAGCCCTCTGGCGTCGTCGCGGGCGTGAAGACGGCCTGATCGAAAGGCGGGATCGCGGCATGCGCCGCGGTCCCGCTACTTGCCCTTCGTCGGCCTGACTTCGGTGACGTGGCCCATCTTGCGGCCGGGGCGCGGCGCGCCCTTGCCGTAGATGTGCACGGTCACGCCCGGCACGCTCAGCCACTTCTCGTAATCGTTGATCTCGTCGCCGATCAGATTGGTCATGGTGACGATTTCGCCGTGGCGCACGGCCTTGCCGAGCGGCCAGCCGGCAATGGCGCGGATGTGCTGCTCGAACTGCGAGACTGAGGCGCCGTCGAGCGTCCAGTGTCCGGAATTGTGCACGCGCGGAGCGATCTCGTTGACCAGCACCTTCGGCCCGGTGCCGTTGGCGAGCACGAACATCTCGACCGCGAGCACGCCGACATAATCGAGCGCCCCGGCGATCTTGCCGGCGATGCTGCGCGCTTCTTCCGCGAGCGCATCCGGAATCTGTGCGGGGGCGCGGGATATCTTCAGAATGTGGTCGCGGTGCTCGTTCTCGGTGACGTCGAAGCACTCGACCTGGCCGGTCGCCGAGCGCGCCGCAATCACGGAGATTTCGCGCTCGTACGGGATGAAGGCTTCGAGGATCGCCGATTTGGTGGCGAGGCTGGTCCACACCTTGGCGATGTCGTCGCCCTCGCGGATGATGGCCTGGCCCTTGCCGTCGTAGCCGAAGCGGCGGGTTTTCAGCACCGCAGGGAGGCCGATCCGGACGATCGCCTCGCGCAGCGAGGAGACCGAGGTGACGTCGGCATAGGCTGCGGTGCCGATGCCGAGCCGCGTCACGAAATCCTTCTCGGCGAGCCGGTCCTGGGTGGTCTCGAGGATCTTGCGGTTGGGCAGCACCGGGCGGCGCGCGTCCAGCACCATCGCGGCGGCAGACGGCACGTTCTCGAATTCGTAGGTGATGACGTCGACGTCGTTGGCGAACAGCTCGAGCGCTTCGACGTCGGCATATTCGGCGCAGGTCGCGTTCAGCACGACGTCGAAGGCGGGCGAGTCCGGATCGGGCGAGAATACCTGGCAGCGCAGGCCGAGCCGCGCCGCAGCCATGGCGAGCATCCGCCCCAATTGTCCGCCGCCGAGGATTCCGATGGTGTCGCCGGGCTTCAGCTTCACCTGCTTTGCGTCAGTCACGCCTTGTCCTCCGGGCGCTCCGCAACCGCCTCGGTCTGTGCCTTGCGCCAGGCGGCGAGACGGTCGGCCAGGGCCGGATCGGACAATGCGAGCACTGAAGCCGCAAGCAGCGCCGCGTTGATCGCGCCGGCCTTGCCGATGGCGAGGGTGCCGACCGGGATGCCCGCGGGCATCTGCACGATCGAATAGAGCGAATCGATGCCCTTGAGCGTCCTGGATTCGACGGGAACGCCGAACACGGGCAGTTCCGTCAGCGCCGCCGCCATGCCGGGCAGATGCGCAGCGCCGCCCGCGCCGGCGATAATGACCTTGTAGCCCGCCGCCTTGGCGCCCTTGGCGAATGCAAACAGCCGGTCGGGGGTGCGGTGTGCCGAAACGATGCGGGTATCGGCGGCAACGCCGAGCGCTGCGAGCGTGTCGGCGGCATGCCGCATCGTATCCCAGTCCGACTGGCTTCCCATGATGATGGCGATCGGCGCGGTCATGACGTCAATTGTGCTCGGAAAACAGAAAGATAGGCCAGATTAACGGTTCCGGCCGGTGGCTCGCAAGGCGGTGGCAAGGAGAAGGGAATGCACTATCCTGTCTTGGTGAATCCCCGCAAGCCTTCATTGAGCAGGATGCCCATGAAGAAACCAAAAAGGGCGAGCGCTGCGAAGGCCAAAAAGGGCCGAAAGACCAGCGCCAGCCGCTCCAAAGCCGCCCCCAGGCGACTGGCGAAGCGCTCGGCCAAGCCGGCGCGGCGCGGAGCGTCGGCCGCCGACGACCTCAGGGCGACCATCCGCGGCTTGCGGGGCAAGCTCAAGGAGGCGGAACGCCGGGTCGCGGAACTGGAAGCTGCGGCCGACACCGATTTCCTGCTCGAGATTCCGAACCGGCGCGGCTTCGAGCGCGAGCTCGCGCGCGCCATCGCCTACATGAAGCGCTACCGCGCCAGCGGCGCGCTGATCGTCCTCGACGTCGATCGCCTGAAGCCCATCAACGATTCCTTCGGCCATGCCGCCGGAGACGAGGTGCTCAAGGCGATTGCGGCCACCCTGACGCGGCAGGTCCGCGCCTCGGACGTGGTCGGCCGGCTTGGTGGCGACGAGTTTGCGTTGCTGCTCTGGAATCTCAGCGAGACCGACGCCAAGGCGAAGGCAGCGGCCTTCGAGCAGGCGATCGACGAATTGTCGTTTGCCTTTCGCGGTCAGCGCGTGACCGCGGGCGCCTCCGCAGGTGTCGCGCTGCTGGGGGCGCAGTCCGATGCAGGCCGCGCGCTGGAGGAGGCTGATGCCGCCATGTATGTGCGCAAGGCGCACCGGCGGCACGAGCCGCTGATCAGGCTGGTCAGCAACTAGGGCACGATCTTCGCGACAAATGCGGACCGCGTTGCGCGGAGATCATGCTCAAGCAACAACCCTTACAGCGTGGCCAGATCTTCCGGCACGTTGCCGAATTTACGCAGCAGCGTGGCGTCGCCGAATTCGCCGGTCATGGGATCGCCGCTGCGGCTGAACGCAACCGCGCCGATATGGCCGGCACCGTGCGCCAGGATCTCGGCGCGCCGCAACGCGGCCGCCGAGCTCTGGCATTCCTCCGCGGCGCCCGCGACAGGCGATCCGTCGGCATCGATCAGGAAGGGCATTGCAACGTAGTAGGTCACATCCGACATGGCGTTGCTCCGATGTTGAACTCAGGCGGCGCTGCTGTTGCTCCGCACCTTGCTGCGTGCGGTCTCGGGAATGCAGCCGGCTGAAATCGCCGCCTGTAATTCTTCCAGCTCTGCTTCCAGATATTCGTTGGCCATGATCAGCGCCTTGATGGTGCTACGCAGATTGCCGTCGCACATCGCGATCGCCTGGTCGCAGGCCTGTTCATAATGGCTGTTGTCGAGAAGGGCGGTTGCCGACATCTGCGTTGTCCTCGGGGGTTTCCTGGG
This sequence comes from Bradyrhizobium sp. 482_C4_N1_8, assembly GCF_052075965.1. Lineage (NCBI taxonomy): Bacteria > Pseudomonadati > Pseudomonadota > Alphaproteobacteria > Hyphomicrobiales > Nitrobacteraceae > Bradyrhizobium > Bradyrhizobium sp. 482_C4_N1_8. Next base: position 1,436,187 of record NZ_CP197231.1, read on the forward strand.
CGTTTCCTGGGGCGTTGGGATGTCCAAATGTTCCTATTTTGTTCTTTTCGAGTCAAGCGGATTCGGATGCGGCGTGCTGCCACGAAAAAGGGCCTCGCGGTTCAGGCGATGATGTCCGGCGTGATCTGGTCTTCGATGAACGCGATACGGTCGCGCAACAACAGCTTGCGCTTCTTCAACCGTTGTAACCGCAACAGGTCGGGGGCAGGCGATTGATGCATCGCATCGATCGCGGCGTCGAGATCTCGGTGTTCTTGCTGCAACCGGGTGAGCTCGGCTTCGAGCTCACGCTCGTCTTCATTGGTCATGTTCGCGGTGGCCGAAAACCCGATGGGCGTGAGATTCAAGGCTGTGGATGCCCTGTGGAAATTATCGTCCTTGCGCGCCGTGATCGCAAGCGATCTCGGGCCGCCGCTCACCGAACTCTCGCAAGATATTTCGACGATTCGTTGCGGCGTTGCGCAAGCACGTTGATATCATGGATTTTTCCAGCGTGGTTCCTTACTCACGATTCGTTACATATGAATTTTCAAAAATGACGCTGCGACGACGGATACATATCGACAGAACGAATCGGTGATGTACACTTGTTTGTCCGGATCGAATCCAAGGTTTCCCCCTACCGAGGAGGTTTCGAATGACAATTCAGGCACATCTGGTTGAATTGGAACGGAAGCACAAAACGCTCGAAAACGAATTGCACGAAGCTCTCGTGCACCTTTCAACAGACGACCTGCAAATTGTTGAGTTGAAGCGACGGAAGTTGATGGTCAAGGACCAGATCGAGCGTTTGAAGCACACCGGCGACACGCTCCACTAGTAACCCCTGTAACAGTGTAGAGTTGAACTTACCCTTTCATGCAGGGGTGAGAGCTGTTGCGCTCATCCCTGCATGAAGGTGCGCAGCGTGCAAAGTTATTTGCGCGGCGCTTGGAGCCTTTCCGCTCCGATGGAAAATCCCCTAGATGCCTGCGAGCTCAGCGACGTGATCCGCGATCGCGAGCGACGACGTCAGTCCCGGCGATTCGATGCCGAACAGGTTGATCAGGCCTTCGACGCCGTGATCGCGCGGGCCCTGCATCAGAAAATCCTGCGTGGCCACCGCCGGCGGCACGATCTTCGGGCGAATGCCTGAATAGCTCGGCATCAGCGCGCCGTCGGGCAGCGTCGGCCAGTATCTCCGGATCGCCGGATAGAAGCGTTCGGCGCGTGACGGATCGACCTCGTAATTGATCGTCTCGATCCACTCCACGTCGGGGCCGAAGCGTGCCTGCCCGGCCATGTCCAGCGTCAGATGCACGCCGAGCCCGCCTGGCTCGGGCACCGGATAGATCAGGTGCGAGAATGGTGCTCTGGCGTTGCAGCTGAAATAGTTTCCCTTGGCGAGATAGGCCGGCGGAATCCGGTCGATCGGCATGCCGTCGATATGGCGTGCGACCGTTGTCGCCGAGAGCCCGGCGGCGTTGACGAGCAGGCCGCATTGCAGCGTCATCGGCGCTTCGCCGCCGGCCTCGATCTCGATCACATCGCCGGCTGCCTTGGCGCGGATCAGCGGGGTGTGAAACGCAAAGGCCGCGCCGGCCGCCTCGGCCTCGCCGCGCAGCGAGAGCATGTAGGCGTGGCTGTCGATGATGCCGGTCGATGGCGAGAGCAGCGCGGCATCGCAGGCGAGCGCCGGCTCCAGCGCGCGTGCGGCTTCGCCCGTGAGCAGCTGCATGTCGAGCACGCCATTGGCCTCGGCATGCGCCTTGATCGATTGCAGCTTCTCGGTCTCCTTGGCGCTGGTCGCGACGATCAGCTTGCCGCAGTTCTTGTGCGGGATGCCGCGCTCGCCGCAGTAGCGGTACAGCTCATGCTTGCCGCTGACGCACATGCGCGCCATCCAGCTGCCGGCGCGGTAATAGATCCCGGCATGGATCACCTCGCTGTTGCGCGAGGAGGTGATGGTGCCGATGGCCTCGGCTTCCTCGAGCACGATCACCTCGCGCCCGGCCTGGGCAAGCTTTCGAGCCACCGCGAGCCCGACCACGCCGGCTCCGATGACGACGCAGTCGACCCTATCCATGGTTGTGCAGTGTATCCATTGAAAGCATCGGTGGCATCAGGCCTGAGAACCACGGCACCGGGCCGTTTTCCATTAAGGAAGCATTTATCATGTCAGGGCAATTGCCGTATTTGGCGTCACATTTTTCTGTTGCGCGTACAGGCGTTTACCCGATCCAAACCCGTGAAGCCAGACAATCCGACGTTGAAAGCGCGGGTGGCTGATGGCTGAGAAGAACTGGCACGTGGGCAGCACGCTTCCGATTGCTGTGCAGGCCGTCGTGTGCCTGGGCAGCGCGGTCGCGCCTGCGCGCGCCTTTGCGCTCTCGGACAGCTTCGCGCCACCAGGCAAGCTCGATCCCAATTTGGTCTGGGAAGCGCTGATCGGCGGCATCGTCGTCTGTGCGTTCCTGGCCGCCATCGCGCTGTGGATCCATTCCTCGCTGCGCCGCACCAAGCGCTTGCAGCTGCGGCGCAACGCCTTCGTCTCCTCCGCCATGAACAATCTCAACCAGGGCGTGGTGATGACGGATGCGCAACGACGCATCATGTTCTGCAACGACCGCTATCTCGAGATCTACGGCCTGGCGCGCTCGGATCTGTGGACCGGGATGACCGGCTACGACATCCTCGAACTCAGGCGCAAGCGCGACGTCCTCGGCGGTGTCTCCGACGATGAGTTCTACGAGAAGGCGGCGAGCCCCAACGGCCTGATCACCGAACTGCCTGATGGCCGCGCCATCCTAGTGAAATATTTCGTGTTGCCGAACGGCGGCTCGGTCGCGACGCATCTGGACGTCAGCGATCAGCGCAAGCTGTCACGGCAGCTCGCCTCCACCAAGCAATTCCTGGAAACCGTGCTGGACCACGTGCCGGCCTGCGTCGCCGCGAAGAACATCGAGGACGGTCGCTACATCTTCGCCAACAGCGCCTATGAACGGTTCTGGGGGTTCTCGCGCGACCACGCCGTCGGCAAGAATGCGCGGGAGCTGTTCGCGCCCATCTCGACGGCCAGCATCGAGGCGGCCGACAAGGCGGCACTGAATTCGCCGGACGGCCAGTTCCGCAATGAATTCGAGGTCGACCGCGCCGGTGAACGGCGCATGGTTGCCTCGATCCGGATCGTGGTCCGCGACGAGAGCAACAAGCCCGAATTCCTGATGCTCGTGTTCGAGGATATCACCGACCGCCGCTCGCTGTCGCAGGAGCTGGAGAGCACGAAGAAGTTCCTGGAGCTCGTGGTCGACAACATTCCGGTGGCGCTGATCGTGGAGCAGGTCAAGGACGGCCGCTACCTGCTCGCCAATCGCAGCGCGGAGACCATCCTCAACCGCCGGCGCGAGGAGGCCACGGGCCTGACCGCCTCCGACATCTTCAATCCCAAGGAAGCCAAGCTGATCATCGCGCGCGACGAGGCCGCGATCAAGAAGCGCGGGATGATTACCGAGGAGCACCCGATCTCCACCAAGGACGGCCTGCGGCTGTTCCTGACCCGGCGGGCGACCGTGCTCAGCGATGCCGGCGAGCCGCAATATCTGATCAAGACCCACGAAGACGTCACCGACCGCCGGCAGACCGAGTCGCGCATGGCGCACATGGCCTATCACGACGGCCTGACCGATCTGCCGAACCGCGCCGCCTTCCTCCAGGCGCTGACCCAGATGATCGAGGCCTGCGAAGGCACCAGCGAGGAGTTCGCCGTGCTCTGCCTCGACCTCGACGGCCTCAAGGAGGTCAACGACGTCTTCGGTCATGCGCTCGGCGACAAGCTGTTGATCGAGGTGGCCCAGCGGCTTCAGGATTCCGCGCGCGGCGGCGTGGTGGCGCGCCTGTCCGGCGACGAGTTCGGCCTCATCATCGACGGCAAGCAGCCGGAGGCGGGCCTTGCGCTGGCGCAGCAACTCGGCGAGGCCGTTGCCCAGGAATTTCAGATCGACGGCCGGGCGGTCCGCGCCGGCGTCACCACCGGCATGTCGATCTTCCCGCATAATGGTGCCGACGGCGCATCGCTGCTGGCCAATGCCGGCGCGGCGCTGTTCCGCGCCAAGCAGAAGTCGCGCGGCACGATCGGCCTTTACCAGCCGGAGATGGACCAGCAGATCCGCGACCGCCGCGTGCTGCACCAGGACCTGTCGAAAGCGATCAAGAACGGCGAATTGTCGCTCGCGTTCCAGCCGCAGGGCATCGCGCGCCACAGCGTCGCCGAGAGCGAGATTATCGGCTTCGAAGCGCTGGCGCGCTGGCAGCATCCGGTGCGCGGCCAGGTCTCGCCGGCCGAGTTCATCCCGATCGCGGAGGAGAGCGGCCTGATCGTCGAGATGGGCGAGTGGATCCTGCGCGAGGCCTGCCGCGAGGCGGCGTCCTGGCCGAAGCCGCTCCAGGTCGCGGTCAATTTGTCGCCGGCGCAGTTCATGCACGGCGACGTGGTCGGGCTGGTCCATTCAATCCTGATCGAGACGGGCCTGGCACCCGGCCGGCTCGAGCTGGAAATCACCGAAGGCGTGCTGATCGAGGACTTTGATCGGGGTCTTGCACTGCTGCGCCGGCTGAAGGCGCTCGGTGTGCGCATCTCCATGGATGATTTCGGCAGCGGTTACTCTTCGCTGAGCTATCTCCAGGCGTTCCCGTTCGACAAGATCAAGATCGACCGCGCCTTCATCATGAATCTCGGCCGCAACCCGCAATCGGCGGCTATCGTCCGCGCCGTGATCGATCTCGGCCACGGCCTCGAAATGTCGATCATCGCCGAGGGCGTCGAGACCCTCGATCAGCTCGTCTTTCTTGCCAAGGAGGGCTGCGACGGCGTGCAGGGCTACCTGCTCGGCAAGCCGCTGCCGATCGGCAAATATGCCGGCCTCGTCGGCCGCGCCGAGACCATGGAGCTTGCGCTGAAGACCGGCTAGAGCGTTATCGAGCCAAGCGGATACCGGTTCGCGCAAAGAAAACGCGTCAAAACAAGAATCCAAAGCCTCGTTCCGATTTCATCGGAATGGAAATGGCTCTAGTGATGGCGGGCGCTAGCTCCCATTCGACGGCTTCATGGCGGATTACGACCTTGCGATCATCGGCGGTGGCCTGAACGGTGTCAGCCTCGCCCGCGATGCGGCCGGCCGCGGCCTGCGGGTCATTCTGCTGGAGCAGGGCGATCTCGGCGGCGCGGCGTCATCCGCGACGCCACGGCTGATCCATGGCGATCTGTCGGTGCTGGAACGCCGCGGTTTTCGGCGGGTGCGCCGGGCGTTGGCCGAGCGCCGGACGTGGCTTGCCATCGCGCCGCATCTGGTCCGGCCGATGCGCTTCGTGATCCCGGCCCATTCCGAGGAGCGTCCACCCTGGCTGCTGCGTGCCGGCTTATACCTCTATGACGGCCTCACCGGTCGGAGCGGCCTGCCTGCCGCGACCACCCTCGACATCACGCATCATCCGGTCGGCAACGCGCTGAAGCGCCCGTTCGGAACGGCTTTCGAATATTCGGACTGCGTCGTCGATGATTCCCGCCTGGTGGTGCTGACGGCGCTGGACGCCGCCGAACGCGGCGCTGCGATCCGGACCGGGACGCGCTGTGTCCGCGCCGATCGAACCGACACATGGCGCCTCGCGGTGGTCGATCGTGGCCATCGCCGCGTGGTCACGGCCCGGGCGCTGGCCAATGCCACCGGCGGCTGGACGTCGATCGTCGCAGAGACCGTGCTGCGCCAGCCGCAGCCTGCCATGGCGGCCATGCAGATGAGCCAGATCATCGTGCCGCGGCTGTTCGAGTCCGATAACGTCTACGTCTTCCAAAACAGCGATGGGCGGCTGATCTTCGCGAGCCCCCTTGAGCGCGATTTCACGCTGATCGGCACGGTCACTCGTGATTTCACCGGTGATCCCGCGATCGTGGCGATGCCTGGGGCTGACGTCAGCTATCTCTGCGAGGCCGCCAGCCGCTATTTCCGCGAGCGCGTCGCGCCCACCGACGTGGTGCGCGCGGTCTCCGGCGTCAACCTGACGCTGGCGTCCGTGCGGCGGCGCGACGGGACGACGCTGTTCCACGCGCGCCGGCGCAAGGCGCCGCTGATCACGATGTTCGGCGGCGACGTCACCACCTCGCGCCTGCGCGCCGAGCGCGCGGTGACGAGGCTGACGCCGTTCTATCCGATGTCGCCGCCCTGGACCGCCGGCGCCGCGTTGCCCGGCGGAGACTTTGCCTGGGATCGTTTCGACACCGAAGTCGACCTCGCCCGCGACCGCTGGCGCTTTCTGTCGGAGACGCAGGCTCAGCGTCTGGTCGCGGCCTATGGCTCGCGCTTGCCGGCCGTGCTGGGCGAAGCGAAGACGCGCGACGAACTTGGACCCGCCTTCGGCCCCGAACTGACCGGTGCCGAAGTGCGCTATCTGATGACCCGGGAATGGGCCCGCTTTCCCGAGGATATTCTGTGGCGGCGTTCCAAGCTCGGCCTGACGATGCCCGCGGCGGACCGTGACGCGCTGGCCATGTTCATGGCGAATGTGATGTGAACGACGCGCTCCGAACCGGTTGAGATAGGGACGATCGGCCGCTAGCGTGCGGCGGAATCGGGGTTGGCAGGGACCATGACGGACGAATTGCCCAAGATAGACGCCGGCGCGGATGCGCTTCCCGCGGCGGGGCAGCCGCTGCTGCGCATTGAGGGCGTCGCCAAGACGTTCGGGACGTTCCGGGCCGTGGACGGCGTGTCGCTCGAGATCAAGGCCGGCGAGTTCTTTGCGCTGCTCGGGCCCAGCGGCTGCGGCAAGACCACGCTGCTGCGCATGCTCGCCGGGTTCGAGGCGCCGGACGAGGGACGCATCCTGCTCGGCGGCCGGGACATCGCGCAGGCGCTGCCGCATGAACGCCCGATCAACATGATGTTCCAGAACTACGCGCTGTTTCCGCATCTCTCCGTGCGCGACAACATCGCCTTCGGCCTGAAGCGGGCCGGCATGGCGCGTGCCGACATCGCCACGCGCGTGGCGGAAATGATTGCGCTGGTGAAGCTCGAGGGGCTGGAGAAGCGCAAGCCCGACCAGCTCTCCGGCGGTCAGCGTCAGCGCGTGGCGCTGGCGCGTGCATTGGCGCGCCGGCCGCAGCTTCTGCTGCTCGACGAGCCCCTCGCGGCGCTGGACAAGAAGCTGCGCGAGAGCACGCAGGGCGAGCTGATGGAGCTGCAGCGCCGGCTCGGCATGACCTTCATCATCGTCACCCACGATCAGGAGGAAGCCATGACGATGGCGAGCCGGATCGGCGTGATGAGGGCCGGGAAGCTCGCCCAGGTCGCGAGCCCCCGCGAGCTTTACGAGGCGCCGCGCTCGCGATGGATCGCGGAGTTCGTCGGCGACATCAATCTGTTCGACGGCGAGTCCAAATTGCGCGACGGCCATCGTCTGATCATCGGCACGCGCGATGCGGGTGCGCTGGTGGTGGCCGAGCCGCGCGAAGGCGTCGGCGCGGGAAAATTGTCGGTCGCGATCCGCCCCGAGAAGGTCAAGCTCTCGCGCCGCGGGCCGGTGAGCGAGGCCGGTCGTGAGACGGCGATCAACAGCCTGGACGGCGTGGTCGCCGACATCTGCTATCTCGGCGGCACCACCACCTTCAAGGTGAAGCTCGATGCCGGCGGAATCTTGCAGGCGTCGGTCCCCAACAGCGCGCGCCTCGACGTCGACGCCTACAGCCTGAACCAGCGTGTCGTCGCCTGGTTCACGCCCGACGACTGCGTGGTGCTGCAATCATGAGCTCGCGCCGCATCTTCGCAAGGCCCGCGCGCTTTGCCGCGATCGCGCCCTATGTCTGGATGCTGCTGTTCTTCCTGGTGCCGTTCGGCTTCGTGCTCAAGATCAGCCTGTCGCAGACGGCGATCGCGCAGCCGCCCTACGAGCCGGTGTTCGACCTGATGGCGGGATGGGAGGCGCTCAAGGCAGCGTTCGCCGCGCTGTCGATCGACAATTTCAAGCTGCTCGCCTCAGACGACATCTACGTGTTCGCCTATGTGCGCAGCCTCACCGTCGCCGTCACCGCGACTGCGCTATTGCTCGTGATCGGCTATCCCATCGCCTATGGCATGGCGCGGTTGCCGAAGCGCTGGCAGGCGGTGGCGATGGTGCTGGTGATCGTGCCGTTCTGGACCTCGTTCCTGATCCGCATTTACGCCTGGATCAACATCCTCCAGCATGACGGCCTGCTGAACCAGATCCTGCTGGCGCTGCATCTGGTCAGCCAGCCGGTGGTGTGGCTCTCGACCGACAGTGCGATGTATATCGGCATCGTCTATTCCTATCTGCCGTTCATGATCCTGCCGCTCTACGCCACGCTCGCGAAAATGGAGCCGGTGCTGGAGGAGGCGGCCTCTGATCTCGGCGCGCCGCCCTGGCAGGTGTTCTGGCTCGTGACCTTTCCGCTGTCGCTACCCGGCGTCGGGGCGGGCGTGCTGCTGTGCTTCATCCCCATCGTGGGCGAATTCGTGATCCCGGACCTTCTGGCCGGCTCCAATTCGCTGATGATCGGCCAGACCCTTTGGCTCGAATTCTTCACCAACAAGGATTGGCCTGTCGCCTCCGCGGCAGCCATCGTGCTGCTCGTTGTGCTGCTGGTGCCGCTGCTGCTGTACGAACGGCTGCAGAAGCGGCAGCTGGAACAGGGGCGCTGAAGCGATGCGCAAGGTCTCCCGCCTGTCCCGCTTCAACATCGCCTCGCTCGCATTCGGCCTGGCATTCCTCTATCTGCCGATCCTCATCCTCGTCATCTACTCCTTCAATGCCTCGCGGCTGGTGACGGTGTGGGGCGGCTGGTCGCTGCGCTGGTACCACGAGTTCTTCAACGACCGCGCCATGATCGAGGCGGCCTGGATGAGCCTGCGGGTCGCGGTCTCCTCCGCGACCATCGCCACGTTGCTCGGCACGCTCGCAGCCGTTGCGCTGTCGCGCGGCGAGCGCTTTCGCGGCCGCACGCTGTTCTCGGGCATGCTCTACGCGCCGCTGGTAATGCCGGAGGTGATCACCGGATTGTCGCTATTGCTGCTGTTCGTCGCGCTCAACGCCGAGCGCGGCTTCTGGACGGTGACGATCGCCCACACCACGCTGACGATGTGCTTCGTCGCGGTGGTCGTGCAGTCCCGCCTCGGCTCGCTCGACCGTTCGCTGGAGGAGGCGGCGATGGACCTAGGCTGCAACCCGGTTCGCGCGTTCGTCGCCGTGACGCTGCCGCTGATCGCGCCCGCGATCGTGGCGGGCTGGATGCTGGCCTTCACGCTGTCGCTCGATGATCTCGTGATCGCGAGTTTCACCACCGGCCCCGGCTCGGCGACGCTGCCGATCCGGATCTATTCGGAGGTGCGGCTTGGCGTGAAGCCCGAGATCAACGCGATCTGCACGCTGGTGATCGCCCTGATCGCGGTGGTCATCGTCATCGCCTCGCTTGCCTCGAAACTCTCGAGTTCGCAGGGCGAGAGCGCGGCGCCGCTGTAGGCGAGGAGCAATCATGACATTCGCCTACCAGATCCTGATCCACACGCCGGTCTGGGTCTGGATGCTGCTCGCCTATCTGGTGTGGCAGGGCGTTCAGGCGATGCAGCCGCGCACGACGCCGATCTGGCGCGCGCTGATCGTGCCGGTCGTGTTCATCGTCTGGGGGATTTCGCGGCTCGGCTTCGGCCACCAAGACAGCGTTTGGCCGCTGGTCGCATGGATCGCGGCCGCGCTGGTGCTGCTGCCGCTCGGCGTGCTGACGCCGCGCCCGTTCGACGTCGATCACGCGACCGGGCAGATCATCCGTCCGGGCAGTCCATTTGGTCTGGTCCGCAACCTGATTGTCTTCGCCTCGCAATATGCGGTCGGCGTGATCTCGGCGATCGATGCGGGCGACCGCGCGCTGGCGATCGTCGTCGGCCGCGCCATCTCGGGCGCGACAGCCGGCTACTTCATCGGCTCGACGATCGCCCTGCTGGTCGCGTATCGACGCAAGAGCGCGGAGAGATGATCAGCGTGACCGGGTTGCGCGTTTCGCGGCCTTGGTGCCCGTAGAACGCGACCGCGTCGCGGAGGCCGCGATGGGCCCCGCATATCGCGCGCGCACCGCGCCCTGCATCGCGGCGCCGAGCTGCCGCAGCGCGAGGCTGTCGAGCGGAAACTCGAGCAGGATGTGAATCAGGCTCAGCGCCAGCAGGAAGGTGAAGCCGAAAGCGTAGTCGTAGAAGTACAGCGCGGTGGAGGCGGCGCTTGCGGCGGCCATCGCCGCCAGCCGCGCCTTGGGCACCTCAGTCCAGCGGATGACGTCGGCTTTGATGAACCAGTTGAGGTAGTGGTAGGTGTAAACGAAAGCGAGCAGGCTCGTCAGCCTGGTGTCGAGGACGAGGCCGGGCACGCCGAACAGCCGGCCGAGGGCAGGGCCGACATTGCCGAAATAATCCTGGCCGACCCGGGCAAAGCTCGCGATCCGGACTCCGGCAGTCGGCGGCAGCAGCAGGATCGTGGCGATTGCGACGAGGTAGACGGCCACCAGCGCAGCTTGCGTGCGGCTGCCGGATCGGTGTGCGCCGAGCACCATGAAGATCAGTGTGAACAGCGAGACGTGGATCAGGGTCGGAATCAGGATGCCGATGACCGCAAGCGACGATCCGCTCGAATACATGATCGCGGACAGGGCGATCGCCACCATGAACAGCAGCATGCTCTCGATCGCGGAGGTGGTGGCTGCCAGCATGGCGCAGACGACCAGCGCGCCCCACATCGCAAGGCCGAACCACGAGGCGTTGTCGATCAGCACCGCGACCACGGCGACGATCGCGAGCATCGCCGCGATCCCGCGATGGGGCAGATAATAGCTGCGATCGTGCAGCCACGAGATCTCGGTGAAGTAGTGCGCCGGGCCGAGCACGACATAGGCCAGCAGCAGCAGCTCGAACGGCACCAAATAGGACGCTGCGAACGCCAGCAGCATCAGGCCGAGATGGATCGCGTCGTTGCCTCGCATGGTGACGTGCCCCGTGACAGGGCTGCGAGGTTAGAGCAGGCGTGGACAACCCGCAATTGTCCACGTCGTCGCTCGAACGCCCTGCTTGCGGCGACGCGATGCGTCCGGGAGCGATTTCGAGCGAAGTGGATACCGGTTGGCGTAAAGAAAACGCGTCAAAACAAGAATCGAGAGCCCCGTTCCGATTGCATCGGAACGAGGCTCTCGATTGTCAGGACTTCACCGCGCCTGCCGTGAGCCCGCCCACCATGTAGCGGCGGAAGGCGTAATAGACCGCGGCCGGCGGCAGCGCGTAAATGAAGCCGGTGGTCATCAACAGCTCCCAGGGCGAATCGTCGGCAGCGAGGAAGTTGCCGAGCGCGACGGGGAGGGTGATCTCGCGGTCGTTGGACAGAAGCAGGAACGCGTAGAGATATTCGTTCCAGGCGAGCAGCACCGCATAGGTGCCGATCGCGACCAGCGAGGGCATCATCAGCGGCAGGTAGACCAGGCGGAAGATCTGGAGCGTCGTGGCGCCGTCCATCACCGCGGCCTCGTCCAGCTCGACAGGCAGCTTGTCGGAGGCCTGCTTGAGCACCCAGATCGCGTAGGGGCTAGCAATCGTCACCATGGCCAGGATCAGCGACCAGTGATTGTTGAGCAGGCCGTAATTGCCCATGGTGCGGTACATCGGCACGGCGAGGAACGCCGCGGGGATGAAATAGGTGAAGAGCGCGAGGTTCAACACGGTGCGGCCGCCCGGCACCTTCAATCGCGAGATCGCGAACGCCGCGGCGGTGGCGATGAACAGCGTCATCACGCCGACGGAGACCGCGATCACCGTCGAGTTCCAGAACTGGATGTAGAAGTCGCGCAGGAAGTAGTGCTGCTGCTTGAACACGATCTCGAAGTTGTGGAGCGTCGGATGATCCGGCCACAGCTTGCCCGAGAACGCGTCCTCCTTCGGGGAGATCGCGAACAGGAACATGTGGTAGATCGGAATCATCGTCCACAGGAAGACGGGAATACCGATCAGCAGCAGCCGCGCTTCGACCGCGACGTCGCGCCAGGAAAATTCGCTTACGCCGGGAAGCTTCATCGCGACAACCGTTTCATCATAAAGTACACGAGCGGCAGGACGAACGGCATCGCGCAGACGATGGAGGCCATCGCGAGCGAGAGCTGGTCGAGCCGGAGATAGCGGATACCGAGCGTCGCCAGCACGTGCGTGAGGTCAGCCGGGCCACCGCCGGTGAGCAGATAGACGCTGTTGAAATCGCCGAGCGTCCAGATCATCGAGAGCAGTGTGCAGGTGATGTAGAGCGTCTGCATCGACGGCCAGGTGATGTAGCGGAATTTCTGCCACCAGCTCGCACCATCGACCTCGGCGGCCTCGAACAGATCGTGCGCGATCGCAAGGCGTCCGGTGATCAGGATCAGCGTCCAGAACGGCAGTGATTTCCAGATGTGCACGCCGATGGCCATGCTCAGCGCCACGGTCGGGTCGTTCAGCCAGTTCGGGCCGTCATCGCCGGTGAGGGAGAAGATGAGGTGGTTGACCACGCCCCATTCGGGATTGAACATGAAGCGCACCGACAGGATGGTCGGGATCGACGGTACCGCCCAGGGCAGGATGAAGATCACCGAGAGCCATTTGATCCAGGTGCGCTGCTGCGCGAAGAAGCCGGACAGGAACAACGCGATCAGCATCTTGATGTTGATGCCGATGACCAGGAAGATCAGCGTGTTGACCGCGGCGCGCGCGAAGATCGGATCGTGAAACAGCGCGACATAATTCGACGGGGCCCGCGCCAGCCACAGCCCGTAGCAGACGGGATAGACGACGAAGGCGAGGAAAACGAGCAGATAGGGCGCGAGCAGCACGATGCCCCAGACCTGCGCCGGGGTCAGCCGCGACGACAAGGGCGGAGCGGGCATCGACTGATCGCCAGAGAGCGTAATCGCCATTCTTCAGGACTCTTTGAAAGGACTTCCGGCCGCACGAGGCGGCCGGTATTAGCGTTTCGCCTCTCCCCGCGCCAGCGGGGAGAGGAAGAAAGAGGATTTAGCCTGCAACCTGCTTGATGCGGGCGATCAGCTCGTCGACGGCCTTGTCGACCGGGACCTTTTCGCTGACGACCCGGTTCATCGCCTTGGCCCAGACGTTCTCGTTGTTGAGGATCGTGAACTTCCAGTTCTTGGTGAAGTCGAACGCGGCGGTACCGCCGGTGAACTGGGCGTAGACCGCCTTGCGATGCTTGTCGGCCTGCCAGAACGGGCTGGCCTGGCTTTCCTTCGTCACCGGGAACCAGCGGCCGAGCGCGCCCTCGATATAGGGACGAACATTCTCTTCCTGGAGCAGGAAGCTGATGAACTGCTTGGCCTCGGCCTTGTTCTTGGCCGCGGTGAACACCAGCCCGGTCTTGACGTCGGAGCGGTAGCGGATGGTCGAACCGTCGGGCGCCTTCGGGAAGGACGCCGTGACGATGTCCTGCTCATAGGCCTTCTTGCCGGCGTCGCGTTGCTCCTGCGTGAGCGCCTGATTCTGCGAGTCCTCGAACCACTTCGCCGCGATCGAGATCGTGAAGTTGTGGGTCATCACGATGGTCTTGTTGTGGAAGGCGACGTTGTTGTCGGGGTCCTTCCAGGTTGTGGAGGAGGGCGGCGTGCAGCCCTTGATATAGGTGTCGGTGTAATCCTTCAGCGCGCTGATCAGATTCTCGCGCACCTTGGGATCGTCGACCAGGAGCTTGCCGTCGTCGTCGACCAGCTTGACGTGGTAGGCGTCCATGAAGGTGTAGAACGACTGGAAGGCGTCGGTGGATTCAACGCCCATCGGCTGGCCGACGCCGTAGATGCGCTGGCCGGTGGCTTTACGGATACCCGGCTGCACCTTGTCGCACCAGAACGTCCAGTAGCCCGCCCAGTCGGTCGGGATGTCGGCGAGCTTGAAGCCGGCCTTCTCCAGCATGTCGTTCCAGATCTCGACATGCATGCTCTGCTGCTTCAGCGGGAAGCCGTAATAGGCCTTCTTCTTGGTGACGTCGTTATAGAGGATCGACGCGTCCAGCGTGTTCTGCACGAACCGGCCCTTGATCGGCTCCATGACGTCCGTGAGGTCCTCGAGCTTGCCCTCATAGGCCCACTTGCCCTGCGCCTGCACGTCGTAGGAATCGGAATAGGCGACATCGGGCACAGTGCCGGCATCGAGCGCGGCCACCGTCTTCGGAATCATGTCCTGGATCGCGTACTGCGACAATTCGACCTTGATGCCGGTCTTGGCTTCGAACTTCTTGATCGTCTCGATCAGTGCGTCGTCTTCGGACCGATAGAAGCCCTTGCCCCACCAGACCGTGATCGTTTTCTGCTGCGCAAAGGCGGGTGCAGTGGCCGCAAAAAGCCCAACCGCAGCGACCGCCAATGAAACTGCGCCAATAACCTTGGATCTCACGTTTTTCTCCCTCAAACGGCCGGTGTTTTTAACCGGTCGTATAAAACACTAGCGCATGGCCGTCAGCCGATCTAGCGGCATCTTGTCAGACATAGGTCGTGGGGTGTCGGGCCAGCGGAGATGCTTAATCCGCGCATCGATCCAATCGCCGCATCAATTCGGCCGGATCAATTCGCGATGGTCCGGCAGCGCCGGACGATCGCCGTCCTCAGTTGGACTTCGCGTTGTCCTTGGCGTTATCGGCCGTCGGCGAATCTGTCGGCGCAGGGTGCTTCTCGCCGGTGATCCGCCGCTTCAGGAGGTCCAGGAAGGGGGACGCCGCAGGCGACTGGCGGATCAGGCTTTCAGGGTCGGGGAAGATCAGCGGATCATCCCAGGGACCCTGCACCATGAAGGGCAACTGAAAGCCGGACGTCGTATTGAGGCTCGCCACGCCCTTCATGTCGTATTCGCGCGTCGGCACCGAGGCAGTGCCCGTCAGCGTGATCTTCGCAGCCGGCCCCTCGATGCGGATGTCCTCGGCGGTGGCGACCCCATCGGAGAATTTCACCGCGATGGTGAGAGTGTCATAAGGGGTCGAGCCGTTGCGGAAATTGCCGCCGCCCGACAGCGGCCGCCGCTCCAGCCGCTTCAGGAGCTGCTCGGCGTTGAAGCCCGAGATCGCACCGTCGTGCCCGGTCACGGTGGCAGTGCCGTCGAGCGACTGCACGAGGCCGAACGGGCTGGAGCCGGAGGCCAGCAGCGAGACGTTGATGTTGCCGCGGCCGGACAGCTTGTTGAGGCCGAACAATTCGGAAGCGCAGGCCTGAAGATCGACATCGGTGAACTGGAATTGCGCCTTGACGTCGGCGACGGTGTCGGAGCGCGCGATCCCGAACGAGCCCTTGGCGATGCCGCCATAGACCTGGGCTTCGCCGACCGAGAGCGCCAGCGTGCCGTTGCGCAGATTGGCGCCGATCGCGGTGCGGCCGAGCTTCGACGACCCGACTGTCAGCCTGGCTGCCGACAGGCGCATGTCGAGGTCGGTGGTCGAAAGCCCGTTGAGATCGAACAGCTGCCTGTTCCAGTCGCGGGCGCCGCTGGCGAGCAGGCGGAAGGTCGAGATATAAGGTGTGAAGTCGAGCGCGTCGGCGGCAAGCGTCGCTTGCAGCGTCTGCCGGCCGTTATTGGCGTAAGTCATCACGCCCTCGGCGGTGTTGCCGTCGAGCTCGACATTGACGTTGGTGAGCGCGATCGAGGCGCCGACGACATTGGCGCGCGCCTTCAGCGCGAAGCGGCCGAAGCCGCCGCTGCCGGGCTGCGGCTGACCGGTCCAGCGCAGCGCGTTGCGCAAGGACGGGCTGTCGATGGTGAGCGTGCCTTCCATCATCGGGCTGGTGCGGTTGGCGACGCTGCCGTCGAAGGCAAGCTTGAGCGGGGCGCTGGCGATCCGCGCCTTCAGCCCGGAGCGGTCGCCGGAGAGGGCGGCGACGAAATCGGCGAAGCTGATCGAGCCGTCGACGCGCTCGCCGCGCCAGTCGAACTGTCCGGTCGCGGCGAAGGACCGCGAGATCGAGGGCCAGGCCAGCGACAGGTCGATGTCCTCGAACTTCTCGGCGGCGTGGGTGGTGGCGTCCTCGTAATTGAGCACACCGTCCTGGATCCTGATCTCGGAGAACGACACCTGGTTCTCGGCGCCCGGCTTCATGGTGCGCGCAATGGTCTGGATGAAGGGCGTCCAGTTGCTTTCGCCGTCCTGCTTCAGGCTGACATGGATGCGCGGCCGCAGCAGGGTCAGGTCGGCGATCTCGAACCGCTGCAGCAGCAGCGGCAGCAGCCGGAGATTGGCGGTGAGCACGTCGACATGGAGCGCGGGATCGCTGGTGCCGCCGCCCTTCAGGCCGACGTCATGGAACGAAATGTAGCTCGCCGGCAGCAGCGAAATGTCGATGCTGCCTGCCACGCTGAGCTCGAGCCCGGTGACGTCGCGGATCTGCGTTTCCACCGCCTTGCGCAGCGCGTCGCGGTTGATGAGCCAGGAGGTCGCGATCAGGGCGATCAGCGCGAGGCCGAGCAGCGCCGCGATCGGCGTCCCGAGGCGCTTCATTCCTTGGGCCATGGTCAATGGCATGTCCTGATCGGGTTGGTCGCGGGAG
Organism: Bradyrhizobium sp. 482_C4_N1_8; assembly: GCF_052075965.1. NCBI lineage: Bacteria > Pseudomonadati > Pseudomonadota > Alphaproteobacteria > Hyphomicrobiales > Nitrobacteraceae > Bradyrhizobium > Bradyrhizobium sp. 482_C4_N1_8. The sequence goes on from NZ_CP197231.1 coordinate 1,452,760, forward strand.
CCAGAAGGGCGGACCGGAAACCTGCGTGCCCACGCCCAACCCCCGCAACTTGATGGGTTTTCTTGTCGCTTTCAAGGCCGCGGACGGGTCTGCCCACGGCGTGGGCAGCTTCTATCACCGGAGGACGGAACGGAGAACCCCGTATCATTGACGGCTTTGGACGATTTCGCCTAATAATCGCCGCCAATGAGGCGCGACGCCTGCCAGCCGAAGGTTCACCCGAAGGTTATTTGCATGAACAAGGTCTATCCCGACGCCAAGTCGGCTCTCGAAGGCGTTCTGAAAGACAACATGATGATCATGTCGGGCGGCTTCGGCCTCTGCGGCATCGCCGAGGAGCTGTCGGACGCAATCCGCGAGTCCGGCGTCAAGGGCCTGACGGTCGTCTCCAACAATGCCGGCGTCGACGGTATCGGCCTCAGCCGCCTGCTCGAAACCCGCCAGATCAAGAAGATGATCTCGTCCTATGTCGGCGAGAACAAGCTGTTCGCCCAGCAATTCCTGGCCGGCGAGCTGGAACTCGAATTCAATCCGCAGGGCACGCTGGCCGAGCGCATCCGCGCCGGCGGCGCCGGTATCCCGGCCTTCTACACCAAGACCGGCGTCGGCACGCTGATCGCCGAAGGCAAGGAAGTGAAGGAGTTCGACGGCGAGAAATACCTGATGGAGCGTGGCCTGTTCGCCGACCTCGCCATCGTGCACGCCTGGAAGGGCGACACCGCCGGCAACCTCATCTACCGCAAGACCGCGCGCAACTTTAATCCGATGATGGCGACCGCCGCCAAGATCACGGTGGCCGAGGTCGAGCATCTGGTTCCGGCCGGTGAACTCAATCCCGACCACATCCACACGCCCGGCATCTTCGTGAAGCGCATCGTCGAGGTCGGTACGGCCAAGAAGCGCATCGAATTCCGTAACACCCGCCCGCGCACCGCCGCTTAAGCGTCAGGAGACTCACATGGCCTGGACCCGTGAACAGATGGCTGCGCGCGCCGCGAAGGAACTGCGCGACGGCTACTACGTCAATCTCGGCATCGGCATCCCGACGCTGGTCTCGAACTTCATCCCCGATGGCGTCGATGTCAGCCTCCAGAGCGAGAACGGCATGCTCGGCATGGGCCCGTTCCCCTATGAGGACGAGGTGGATGCCGACCTCATCAATGCCGGCAAGCAGACCGTGAGCGAGCTGCCGTCGACCTCGTATTTCTCGAGCGCGGATTCTTTCGGGATGATCCGCGGCGGCCACATGGACCTGTCGATCCTCGGCGCCATGCAGGTGGCCCAGAACGGCGATCTCGCCAACTGGATGATCCCCGGCAAGATGGTCAAGGGCATGGGCGGCGCTATGGATCTCGTCGCCGGCGTCAAGCGCGTCGTCGTCGTGATGGAGCATTCGGCCAAGGACGGCTCGAAGCTGCTGAAGAAGTGCAACCTGCCGCTGACCGGCGAGCGCGTGGTCGACATGGTCGTCACCGATCTCGCGGTCTTCACCATCGACAAGCACGGCGACGGCGGCATGGCGCTGATCGAGCTCGCCGACGGCGTCTCGCTCGACGAGGTCAAGGCCAAGACCGAAGCCGAATTCCGCGTCGCGCTGAAGAATACGTAAGGTCGTCGCAACGGGGGCGCGCATGACGATACGGTCTGCGCGTCCCGAAGACGCCGATTTCATCGCACAAACCATCCTGTCGTCGCAGCGCGGCTATCGGCCGCGCGGTTGGTTCGACGTCGCGCTCGGCTGGCCCCAGGCACAGTGCCGCGATTTCATCGCGCGCATCGCGACCGCACATGCGGTGTCGATGTGGCATGTCTCGCAATTCCTGATCGCCGAGATCGATGGCAAGCCTGCTGCCGCGTTGTGCGCACTGCCGGCGGCCGGCACGGGGCCTGCGGCCTGGCGTGCCATCGAGGAGGTCGGTGCCGCGACCGGGCTTGCCGCGCCGGAGCTGGAAGCCATCCGTCGCCGCGGCACCTACACGCGCGCCTGCTGGGTTCAGGGCGGCGAGGGTGATTGGATGATCGAGCACGTCGCGACCGATCCCGCCTATGGCGGTCGCGGCCTCGTGCAGGCGTTGCTTGCGCTCGCACTGGATAAGGGACGAGCGGCCGGATTTGCCCGCGCGACGATATCGTTCCTGATCGGCAATCAGCCGGCTGAACGCGCCTACGCCAGGGCAGGATTTGTCTTCGCAGAAGAGAAGCGCGATCCCGCGTTCGAGGCGATCATCGGCGCGCCCGGATTTCGCATGTTTGCGCGAACGATGTGATGCGCCGTAGCCCGGATGGAGCGTAGCGAAATCCGGGGTGCTCGTGGATGGTCCGATCCCGGATTGCGCTGCGCTCCATCCGGGCTACTCGGCGATACCTACGACCTTGCCGCCCACACCTTGCCCCACCGCGCCGACACGCTTGCGACCCATGACGGCTCCTCGCGCACCAGGCGGAAGCCGAGATTGGCGGGCGGCACGCCCTGTGCGCAGCCGCCGGCGCGAGCGTCGCGGATGAAGTCGGTGACGTAGGCGCGGTGCGCACCCTCGGCGACGCGCACGCCGCAATTCACGGTGGGGCGGCCGGCCTTGCCGGCTGCGTCGATCCGCGAGCGCACGAAGCAGGTCGAGGTCCATTCCCAGACATTGCCGGCGAGATCTTCGATACCGTGCTCGTTGGTGCCGAACTTGCCGAACGGATAGGCCGTCGTGTCGGAGAGGTCGCGCTCGGATTCACGCTCGTAACGGCTGAGCCAGAGCTTTGAAGGATCGTCTGCGTCCACAGGCGCGCCGTCGTCCCTGAACCGGGAGCCGGCCGCAAAGGCCCATTCCGCGTCGCTCGGCAGGCGATAGGTGTGGCCGGTCTTGCGCGACAGCCAGCCCGCATAGGCCTGCGCATCGTGCCAGCTCACCTGGACCGCGGGACGATCGGACGCAATCGCGACGCCACGATCGAGCGCGCGGCACGCGCTATCCTGCACGCAAAGCTGATAGTCGGATGACGAGACCTGGTGCCGCATGATGTGCAGCGGCCGGTTGAAGCGCATCGCGCGCAGCGGCACTTCGGCCTGCAGCCCCGCGCGGGTGAAATCGCCGGCCTCGCGATAGGAGAGATTACCCGGCGCGACCCTGACGATCGCAGGCTCCGTCGCCGTGCCATGGACCGCCATGTCCGAGACCAGCGGCGCCACGGCGATCGGCCCTGCGAGCCCTGCGGCGCAGGCGAGCAGCAGTTTCAGCTTGAATGCGATCAGCATGGTCGTCCCCCGAAGAAGGAAGGGGCCGGCGATGACCGGCCCCCTGTCGCGTCTAGTTGGTGTTGGGAGCCGGTATCTCCGCGGGCGCCTTCACCTGGGTCATCAGATCGTCGTTCCACTTGCCTTCGACCTTGAAGTGCGCGGTGGCGCCGAGGTCGGCTGCCTCGATCAGATTATGCGTGACATAGGCGTAGATGCCGGGCTGCAGGAACTTGTAGAGCGCAGCTCCCGCCGAGCCGCCGCGGATGAACCAGGTCTCGAGGCCCGTCTCCGGCGCGTTGGAGAATTTTCCGGTCTCCCAGACATAGTCGCCATGGCCGCCGATCAGGTGCGGACGGCTGTCGCGATTGGCCTGCGAATGCACGATCAGCACGTTCTCGCCGACCTTGGCCGTCAGCGCGTTCTTGCCGGTGAGCGCGCCGACCTTGCCGTTGAACACGACATGGGAGGGGATCAGCTTCTTCATCACCTCTTCGGTCTCGGTGAAGGCCTCGCCCGGCGAATCGTAGGACTTGAAGTTGCCCTTCTCGTCGCGCGGTACATACATGTCCTGCTCGCCGACATAGTAGACCTTGTCGTATTTCAGCGCATGGCCCTTGCCGTCGTTCAGTCCGTCGCGCGGCAGCACCATCACCGCGCCGTTCATGCCGGAGACGACATGCCAGGGGATCATCGGGCCGCCCGGGGCGCAGTGATAGACGAACACGCCGGTCCGCGTTGCCTTCCAGCGCAGCACGACCTGCTCGCCGGGATTGACCAGCGTGAGCTCGGCGCCGCCGAGCGCGCCGGTCGCGGAGTGGAAGTCGATGTTGTGCGGCATGGTGTTGGTCGCGGGATTGACCAGCGTTACCTCGACGTAGTCGCCTTCATGCACGACCATCAGCGGGCCCGGCATCGAGCCGTTGAAGGTCATGGCCTGGAACGTGGTGCCCTTGTCGTCGATGACGACCTTCTTCTCCTCGATGTTGAGCTTGAACTCGACGATCTTGGGCCCCTGCGTCGTGGCCTGCTCGTGCGCGTGCACGAAGGGCGGGGCGACCAGCTCGACCTTCTGCCGCGGCAGCTTGAGATCGCCGGCGGCGAACGTGGGTGTCGCGAGCATCAGGGCGGTCGCGGCGGCGCTGATCAATGCGGCTCTGCGGGTGAACATCGGAAGCATCCTTCATCTGAAAGGGTTTTGATGACGGATGCAGTCTGCGCCTGTTACGGCAAGAGTGTTTGCGCTGCGACAAGCTTTTGCCGAATTCGCCTCCGGTAAAATCCTTAGGAGGTTTGCCGAAGCGCGTATCGGCCGTGCGAAGCACGCGGCGTCGCGTGATATCAGTCGCGCAAGCGGCAAATCGTTCGCATGTTCAACTATGCGCGATTGTGAATCTATGGTTGTCGATCAGAGAAGCTGGATCGCAATCCAGACCGTGCCCCAGACCGCGAGCGACAGCGCTGCAAAGATGGCGGCCGTGATCGCCAGCACCCGCACGAGATAACCTGCGCCGACGGCGGGTGCCGCGGGGGCGGGACGAAAATCGTCGAAGCGCGGGATATGACCGCGAGCGCCGGTGAGCCAGAGAACGAGATCGAGCGCGAGCGACGCCATGGCCTATCTCCAGTGAGTCATGATTGAACGTCATCATGGCCCCGATCCGGCGCTCGGACTTTGAGCGAGCGCAAGGTGGTCCGCCCGAAAACGGGTCATCCAATGCCATCCGGGATTTGCCGCGCCACCGCGCGGCATCGATTTACGAATGGGTAAGACATGAGGACAGATCTCGCAGCGAGCTACGGCGAAGAGAGATTGCCGCGCTACACGAGCTATCCGACCGCACCGCATTTCTCGCCGGCGGTCGGCCCGGATGCTTATGCCGAATGGCTCGCCGGGCTCCCGGCAGGCGCCAGCGCGTCACTCTATCTGCACGTGCCGTTCTGCCGCGAGATGTGCTGGTATTGCGGCTGCCATACCCAGATCGTTCGCCGCGACGGGCTCATTGCAGCCTATCAGCGGACGCTGCGCAGCGAGATCGCGCAGGTGTCTGAGACCATCGGTCGCCGCATCAAGGTCGAGCACATCCATTTCGGTGGCGGCACGCCGACCATCATGGCGCCGGAGGCTTTTGCCGAGTTGATGGCGGCGATGCGCCATTCGTTCTTCGTGCTGCCCTCGGCCGAGATCGCGGTCGAGATCGACCCGCGCACGCTGACATCAGAGATGGTGGAGGCCATGCGGCTCTCCGGCGTCAACCGCGCCAGCCTGGGCGTGCAGAGCTTCGATCCGGTCGTGCAGCGCGCGATCAATCGCGTGCAGAGCTATGAGCAGACGGCTTCCGTCGTCGATAGGCTGCATCGCGCCGGCATCAACGGGATCAACTTCGACCTCATCTATGGGCTGCCGCACCAGACCGTGGCGTCCTGCCTGGACACCGTTCGGCGCAGCCTCGAGCTCGGGCCCGATCGTTTCTCGGTGTTCGGCTATGCGCATGTGCCTGATTTCAAGAAGCACCAGCGCATGATCAACGAGGCCGTACTGCCCGACGGCCTCGCACGTCATGACCAGGCCTGCGCGATCGCCAATGCGTTGAAGGAGGCCGGCTACGTGCAGATCGGGCTCGATCATTTCGCGCGACCCGACGACGCCATGGCCGTGGCCTTCGAGGAACGGACGCTGCGGCGCAATTTCCAGGGCTACACCACCGACAAGGGCGAAGTCCTGCTCGGTTTCGGCGCGAGCGCGATCGGGCATCTGCCGCAGGGCTATGTGCAGAACCAGGTGCAGATCGGCGCCTACGCGCAGAGCGTGGCCGCCGGCCGCCTCGCCACCGCGAAGGGCTACGGGCTCACCGACGACGACCGGCTCCGCGCCGACATCATCGAGCGCATCATGTGCGAGTTCAGCGCCGATCTCGGCGACATCTGTGCGCGACATGGTGCGGAGCCCGAAGCGATGCTGCAATCGGCCGCGCGCCTAAAGCCGCTGATCTCGGACGGCATCGTCAGGCTCGACGGCGACCGTCTCGCGGTCGCAAGCGACTCGCGCTTCCTGGTGCGCAGTGTTGCAGCGGCGTTCGATGCGCATCTGGATCCGGGCAAGCAGTTGCACAGCAGGGCGGTGTAGTTCACCTCGCGCCGCCTACGGCAGGGACTTTTGCATATGAGCTTGGCGGGGTCTGAGCGAGCGCCTCGTCCTTCGAGACGACCGCTCCGCGGTCTCCTCAGGATGAGGCTGAGCGGCGGCTTTGCCTGTCGAAATAGTGACCACGTACTCCGTCCTCATCCTGAGGGCCCGCCGGAGGCGGGCGTCTCGAAGGATGGCTGCGGGCGAGCTTCCCGCCACGTTTTTTCTCATATGCGATAGCCCTGCCGCTTGCGGGGAGAGGGAGAAGCAACCACCAGCTTGCGCTTCAACAAAGAAGCTCGGACCCACCCGGCTATCGTCACTTCGGAACGGAGTTGTCCATGCCCTTCCGATCCGACGATCTGGTCGATGACATCATGCGAGCGGCACCGCACACGATCCGCGTGTTCCTCGCCTTCAGGATGGCCTGCGTCGGCTGTCCGATCGCGACCTTCCATACCGTGGAAGACGCCTGCCGCGAGCATGGCATCGATCGCGACAAATTCCTCGCTGCGCTGTGCGAATGCGTACCGGCGTGAGGCGAGTCGGAGTTCGCGCGGGTCGCGCGCGGACTCCCGGGTGAGGGCAGGCTTGCGCCGTAAGCGGAAGCGCCCTCACCCCTATCTTACGCAGAATTGCCGTCCGCCGTACGCTCCGCCAGCACGACGATCTTGTGCGGATCGCGCAGGATGATGCGCTGGCGGCCGCTCTCGACGAGGCCCTGGCTCTCCCAGCCGCTGAGGATGCGGCTGACGGTATGCAGCGTGGTGCCGGTCATCTGCGCGATGTCCTGGCGGCTAATCGGGAAGTCGATCTCGATGCCGTGGTCGAGCTTCTTGCCGGACTGTTTTGCGAGCCGCAGCAGCGCATGCGCGACGCGCTGCTCGACCTGCTGGGTCGACATTTCCAGGATGCGGGTATGGCTCTCCTGCAGTCGTGCGCCGACGGTTTGCAGCGTGTTGGCGGCGATTGCCGGAAACCGCTCGATCAGCCGCGGCCAGGCCGAATTCGGCCAGATCAGCACCACGCTGTCGTCGACCGCCATCGCGGTCGCCGGATAGTGCGCGGCTCCAATCGCCATCGCGAGCCCGAAGGTCTCGCCGGGGGCGACATAGCGCACCACGATCTGCTCGCCGGTCGGGGTGGTCTTGGCCGCGCGGACGTGGCCGTGCAGCAGCAGGAAGAAGGATTGCGCGTCGGCGCCCTGTTCGAAAATGGCGGTGTTCCTGGGGTACCGCGCCGAGCGGGCCTCGCGCAGGATTTCCTCGAGGTCCTCCGGCTTGACGCCTGAAAACAGCGGCAAATGCGCAACCAGCGATGTGTCGACCTTGGCCATTCTGCCTCCTTGGCGCTCGGAGTGTGATGGCACCTGTATTCGTCAGGCAGTTTGCGATAGCGCAAAACGGGCCGGCCGGACGGCAGTATTTTTCCAAATGACGATCCAGGTGACCGTCCGAATTCACAGGAGTTGCCCCCATGGCTGGCGCCCGATCCCGTAACTTTGAGGGCTGGCCGCTGTTTGCGAACAGCTTTCGGCCGTTTTTCCTGCTCGCCGCGATCCAGGCGGGGCTTTCTATCCTGGCCTGGCTGCCGATGTTCTACGGCGAATTGTCGGTGAGCTCTGCGTTCGCGCCGCGCGACTGGCACGTCCACGAAATGCTCTACGGCTTCCTGCCGGCGGTGATCACGGGATTCCTGTTCACGGCGATCCCGAACTGGACCGGGCGGCTGCCGATCCAGGGGACGTCGCTGGGCGCGCTGCTGACCGTGTGGCTGGCCGGACGTTTTGCAGTGACCCTGTCCGCCGATATCGGTTGGGCGTTCGCGCTCGTCGTCGATGCCGCCTTCCTGGCATTGGTCGTCGCTGCGGCCACGCGCGAAATCATCGCGGGCGGCAATTGGCGCAATCTGCCGGTGGTGGTGCTCGTGCTGGTGCTGCTCGCCGGTAACGTCGCCTTCCATCTCGAAGCGCACTTCGAGGGCGCGGCCGATGTCAGCATCCGCGTCGGCATCGGCGTGGTCGTGCTGCTGATCTCGCTGATCGGCGGCCGCATCATCCCGAGCTTCACCCGCAACTGGCTGGTCAAGTTCAATCCCGGCCGCCTGCCGGTGCCGTTCGGGCGCTTCGACGGCGCGATGATCGGATTGAGCGCGTTCGCGCTGATCGCATGGATCGTGGCGCCGCTGAACACGGTCACCGGCGCGGTGATGGCGCTGGTCGGCGTGCTGCACCTGGTCCGGCTTGCACGCTGGGCCGGCGATCGCACCACGCGCGAGCGGCTGCTGCTGATCCTGCATGTCGGTTATGTCTTCGTGCCGCTGGGCTTCCTGCTGCATGCCCTGGCTGTCTTCGGCGCGCTGCCGCCGAGCGCGGGCATTCACGCCTGGATGGCTGGTGCGGCCGGAACCATGACGCTCGCGGTGATGACCCGCGCGAGCCTCGGGCATACCGGACAGGCGTTGACGGCCTCGCCCGCGACGCAGGGGATTTACGCTGCGATCATCGTCGCGGCGCTGGCGCGGGTCGCTGCGGTGGTGCTGCCTGCGCATGGCGATGTCCTGCTGCACATCGCCGCCTGCGGCTGGATCGTCGCGTTCCTCGGCTTTGCGATTGCGTTCGGCCCGCTGCTCGCCGGCAGCCCCCGGCGCGCCCTTGCCATCATGGGCGTGCCCGCTCCGGCACGCTGAGCCTAGGCCGCGGACGCCGAGGGAACGCCGGCGCGCTTGGCCAGCGGCCGCACGCCCTTGCGCCATGCGGTGATGTTGCAGCCGAAGCGGCCACGGAACCAGCGCGCCATCGCGCTCTGCGCGGAGAAGCCGAGCTGGGTGGCGATATCGGCCAGCGGCCGGCCGGGGTCGTCGATCAGCTGGGTCACGAGATCGGCGCGCTGCGCGTCGAGGATCGCCGAGAAGCTGGTGCCCGATGCGGCGAGGTGCCGATGGATGGTGCGGCGGGTGCAGGCGAGATGCTCGGCCACGCGCTCGACCGTGCAGTCGCCGCTTGCGAGCAGGATGCGTACCACCTCGTCGACCTTCTCCTCCCAGCTTGCCGGCCGCGTCTCGATCGCCTCGATCCGCTTGCGCAGATAGCTCGCGATCAGCGGATGCGCGCTCGGAATTCGCCGCTCCATGTCATGCGCCGACAACAGGATCGCATCGTCATCGGCATTGAAGGTGACGCGGCAACCGAAGAAGTCGCGGTAGCGCTTGCGGTCGTGTGGCGGCGGATAATGCAGATGCACCTCGAGCGGCCGCCAGTCGCTGCTGAACAGCGACTGGATGATGCGGTGGACGCTGCCGAGCGCCATGTCGATCGACTGGCGCGGCGCGGTCGGCTGCCGGCCGCGCAAATGCAGTGTGACCGTCACGGTCTGCTTATCGCGCGTGACCTCAAGCTTCATGCCGTCGTGATGAACGTGGATGAAGCGCGAGAACGCTTCGATGGCCTCACTGACGGTCGCCTGTTCACGCACGATCAGGCCGACCGCGCCGAAATTGGTCAGCCCGCCGCGCTCGGCGAGCCGCAAGCCGAAATCTTCGGCACCCGATGCCTCTGCCGACAATTCGAGCAGCCGGCGCAGGCTGGTCACGGCAATGGGGGTATCGGGCTTGTCGAGCACGGCCAGTGGCAGCCTGACCTTGCGCATCATCTGTTTCGGGTCGAGCCCGACCGACCGGGCGACATCCGGGTAGTAGCTCAAGCCTGCGCTGCGCATGAGGTCGGTCATGCGACCCGTTCCAGTCAGCCATTCCCGCAGATGTCCCGAAATGTAAAGTTTCTGTCCCGATCCGTCAAATCCGGGAACAGGATGGAACATACATAAGGGAAACCGAAGCACGGGCGTGAATGCCGTGCGTATGACGACGCGGCGCGACGAAGCCCCGCTGCCGTCTCGGGCCATTTGACCAAGACATTGCTGGATCGGGATGATGCCGGGAAACATGCTTTCCAAGGGTGAGGTATTCGTCATTGAAACTGACGCGGCCTCCCGCGAACAACTTTCAATGGCGCTTCAACAGAGCGCCTATGACGTGATCTGCTTTGCCGACGGCGCGTCGCTGCTGTCGGAAGCCAAGGCCCGGATGCCGGCCTGCGTGTTGCTGGAGATGCCGCCGGATCGTTCCGCCCTCGACGTGCTCAAGCGCCTGCGCGAGGAGAACTGCATGGCGCCGGTTCTGGTGACCTCCGCGAACGGCAGCATCGCCATGGCGGTCGACGCGATCAAGAGCGGCGCGGCCGACTTCATCGAGAAGCCGTTCCGCACCCGCGACATCGTCGACCGGATCGATGCTGCCATCGACGAGTTCGCGCAGCCGGGTTCAAACCGGCAACGCTGGCTGCCCGGCTGCGAGCCCCTGACCGGGCGCGAAGTCGATGTGCTCGAGCACCTTGCTGCCGGCCTGACCAACAAGGAGATCGCCCGGCGCATACATCTGAGTGCGCGGACGGTCGAAGGCTACCGCGCAGGCATCCTGAAGAAGGCCGGCGCCCGCAACGTGACCGATCTGCTCCGCCGCATCTTCGGCCAGGGTTCGCCCACCCCGGTTTAAGGACCTAAGTTTAACGGCTTCGCCACGGGACGACGACACGTTCCGCGGCCTTGGTGCGGCCGCGGCGGCGCCCCACGGAAACCCCAATCGAACCAGTTCCTTCCCTGCCGCGTCCAACCATGTTGGCGAGGCATTTGATCGCACGCGTCCGGCTGGCGGCGCGGCGATACGGCAGGAGGGACTTTATGCGCATCACCGCAAGATGTCTGGCAACGACGAGCCTGGTTCTGGTGACCATGGCGACGGCGTCGCCATCATGGGCCGCCGATGTGGACGCCACATCGGCCATCGACACCGTCACCGTCTATCCGGATGGCGCCACCGTCACCCGTGTCATCGCGCTGGACCTCGCCTCCGGCGACAGCACGCTGGTCGCCAAGGACTTTCCGCTCTCGCTCGATCCGTCCTCCCTCCGTGTCGAGGGCGAGGCGGGCGCAAAACTGACCATCGGGACCATCGACGCGCGGCCGCCGCGCGCGGCACAACCCGCCAATCTGCCCGAGCTCGATAAGCGCATCGAGGCGTTGAAGGATCAGCGCGCCGATGTGCAAGGCGATATCGACGCGGCCAACGCCCGGCGCAAATTCGCGCAGCACTTTGCGGAGGCTTCTCCCGCCGGCCTTGGCGAGAAGGGCGAGGCTCGGCCGATCACCGAATGGCGCGCGGCCTTTACCGCGGTCGCCGAGGAGATCGCGACCGCCGATACCGCGATCCGCGACGCCACGCGAAAGCAGCGCGAGATCGATCGGCAGCTCGCGCAACTTGAAGCGGAGCGTTCGGCCAAGCCGCCGAGCAAGCTTGAGGTTCGCATCGATGTTGCCGCCGCCGCCGCGACGAAGGCGACGTTGCGGGTGACTTATGCAGTCCGCAATGCGCGCTGGCTGCCGCTGTATGATGCCCGGCTCGACACCGGTGCCAAGGACCGCAAGCCGCAGCTCGAGCTGGTTCGCCGCGCCGAGGTGACGCAGTCGACCGGCGAAGACTGGTCGAACGTCAACCTCGGTGTTTCCACCGTTCGCGTCAGCCGCGGCGGTAGCGCACCGGAGCTGAATTCGCTGGTTGTGAGGTATCCGCAACTGCCGAAGCCGCTGGCAATGGGCACGGCGTCGGACATGGCGGTGCCCGCGCAGCCGATGACGCGGCAGGCGCAATCTCCGGCGATGGCGAAAGCTGCGGAGCCCGAGCTGCGTGAGCGCGCGGACGAGCAGCAGGCCAACGCCGAGATCGGCGATTTTCAGGCCGTGTATCAGATCAGCGGCCGCGTCAGCCTCGGTGCCAATGAGGGCGCCAAGAGCCTGCTCATCTCCTCCATGACGGTGACGCCCGACCTCGCCATCCGTGCCGCCCCGGTCGCGGATCCCACCGCTTACCTCGAGGCGTCATTCAAGCTTGCCGAGGATACCAATCTGCTGCCCGGCAAGGTCGCGATCTTCCGCGACGGCACGTTCGTCGGTCGCAGCAAATTCTCGACCGCCGCGCGGAACGACGCGATCCGGCTCGGCTTCGGTGCCGACGACAAGATCAAGATCGAGCGCACCGTCATCAGGCAGAACGAAGGCACGGCCGGGGTGATCGCGTCCTCCAAGACCGACACGCGTTCGTTCCGCACCGTCGTTCGCAACGGGCACGACTTCCCGATCCGCATCGCGATCGAGGATCAGCTTCCGGTCAGCGAGAACGAGGATATTGGCGTCGAGATGCTGTCCTCGACCACGCCGCCCACGACCACCAATCTGCGCGAAAGGCGCGGCGTGCTGGAATGGGCGTTCGACGCAAAACCCGGCGAGATCAAGGAGATCAAGTTCGCCTGGCGCGTCCGCTGGCCCAAGGACAAGGGCATGGTGATCGTGCCGGCGGGGTAATGCGCCCGGTCTGAACCGAGGCGCGGCGCCGTCTTCGTTACCTCTCTCCGCAAGCGGGGCGAGGGAGTGCATCTTCACCGCGGCGGCAGTTCGGCTCGCGCCGCCGCCCGCATCGATTGCGGCAGCACGTAGGGCACGCCGTCGTCGGCCTGATGAACGACGGCGTCGATTTCGAAGATGTCGCGAATGGTCTCGCGCGTGACGATTTCCGCGCGCGGGCCGTCGGCAGCGAGCTTGCCGCCGTTCAGGACGATGAGCCGGTCGGCGAAGCGGATCGCGAGGTTGAGGTCGTGCAGGATCGCGATGACAGCGGTGCCGCCTGCCGCGCGGCGGCGCGCGGCTTCGACGAGGTCGATCTGGTGGCGCAGGTCGAGGCTCGATGTCGGCTCGTCCAGCAGCAGGAGCCCCGGCCCATGCTCGGCCTCGCCGCAGGCGAGCTGCACCAGCACGCGGGCGAAATGGGTGCGCTGCTGCTCGCCGCCCGATAGCGTCGGCAATTGCCGTTCGCGGAAATGTGCGAGGCCAACCTCGTCCAGCGCGGCGTCGACGAGCGACACGGCATCGCGCAGGCTGCGGTCGCCCGCGCCCATCAGCACGATCTCCTCGACCGTGAAGGGGAAGGTGACGTTGATGTGCTGGGACAGCATCGCGCGGCGCGCGGCAAGCTCGCGCGGCGTATAACTGCTTATGTCGCGCTGCTTCAGGTGCACCTCGCCCTCGCTCGGGCGGAGATCGCCGGAGAGCAGCCGCAGCAGCGTCGACTTGCCGGCGCCGTTCGGGCCGATGATCGCGACCATCTCGCCGGCTTCAACCGATAGGCCGACACCATCGAGCAGCGTGGCGCGGCCGGCGCGCTTGCTTAAGCGTCGCGCCTCGATCACGGCGCTCATAGCGAGGCGAGCCCGCGCTGGCGCAGCAGGATGCCGAGGAAGACAGGCGCGCCGACCGCTGCCGTCAAGATGCCGATCGGCATCTCCGCGGGCGCCACGATCGTGCGCGCCAGCGTGTCGGCGCCGACCATCAGGATCGCGCCAAGCAGCACCGAGGCCGGCAGCAGCAGGCGATGCGCAGGTCCAATAACGAGACGGAGCAGATGCGGCACGACGATGCCGACGAAGCCGATGACGCCACTGATCGACACCGCGACCCCTGTCATGGCGGAGACCATGACGATCGAGATCCGCTTGAGACGCTCGACGTCGACGCCGCCGTGAAACGCGTCGGCCTCGCCGAGCACCAGCAGATCGAGGCCGCGGGCAATATACGCGCAGGCGCCGAGCCCGATGATGAGGATCGGCGCGAGCACGGCGGCCTTGGTCCAGGTCGCGCCGCTCATCGAGCCCAGCAGCCAGAATGTGATGTCGCGAAGCTGGCGGTCGTCGGCGATGAACACCAGAAGCCCGATGCCGGCATTGGTGATGGCAGTGATGGCGACGCCGGCGAGCAGGAAGATCGCGATCGAGGTCCGCCCCGCGCGGCTGGAGATGCCGTAAAGGATCGCGGTCGTGGCCAGCGAGCCCGCAAAGGCCGCGAGCGGCAACAGCTCGGTCTGAAGGAAGCGCAGCGTCTCGCCGAAGCGCGAATCGGTGAAGACGATTGCGCTTGCGGCCGCCAGCGCACCGCCGCTGGAGACGCCGACCAGCGCGGGATCGGCGAGCGGGTTGCGAAACAGTCCTTGCATGATGGCGCCCGCCGCGGCGAGCAGGCCGCCGACCATCGCGGTCGCCGCGATCCGGGGAATGCGGATCGACCACAACACGAGCTGGTCGCGCGTCGTCACGGCGTCGGCGGTGGTGTTGCCTGCGAGACCGAGCGCAGCAGGCAGCCGGGAGAGGGGAATGCCGGCCGCGCCCACGGTCAGCGCGACGATGGCGGTGGCCGCGAGGATCACCAGGAGCAGGGGAATGGCAATCGACGTAAATCGCCGTCCTGCGCCCGCACGTCGCGGGCTCCGCGAGTCCGTCCCGATCGCCACGCTCATTGCCGGCAATTCGCCGCCGACAGAGCCGACGTGAAGGCGCCGCCCTCGGCCAATGCCGGATAGAGCTTGACGGAGAGATCACGGGCCGCCGCGGCCGTGCGCGGGCCGAAGCCGAGCAGATAGAGCCCGTCCATCGTGATGAAGCTCTTGTTGGCCGCGACCGGCGTCAAGGCGAAGCCGGGATGGGCGTAGACCGCGTCGGCCTGCAGTGAATCCTTGCCGCGCTCGATCGACAGCACGACGTCGGGTTTTGCCGCGACGATCGCCTCGTCGCCGATGTTCTTGTAGCCGTCGTAATCCTCGACCGCGTTGGTGGCGCCTGCAAGCTGGATGATCTCGTCGGCGGCGGTCTTGTGACCGGCGACCATCGCCCGTCCGTTCAGGAGCGACATCACGAACATCACGCGGACCGGCTTCGTGACCTTGGCACGCAGTGCGCGCAGCTGCGCAAGATCCGTAGCCACTGCGGTGCTCAGGCATTCGGCGCGCGCATCGACGCCCATGGCATGGCCGACCAGCTTGATCTTCTCGATCAGGCCTTCCTCCGAGAAGGTCTCGGGCACCAGCACCAGCGGCACCTTCGCCGTCTCCAGGAGGTCCATGGTCTCGCGCGGGCCCGATCCCTGGATCGCCAGGATCAGGGTCGGGTTGAGGCCCAGCACGCCCTCGGCCGAAATCTGGCGCATGTAGCCGACATTGGGTTTGTCGTGCAGCGCCGCTGCCGGATAGAGGCTCGTGGTGTCGACGCCGACCAGGCGGCTCTCCAGCCCGAGCGCATAGAGGATCTCGGTAATGGCGCCGCCGATCGAGACCGTGCGGGCGAAGTCGGCAACGGCGACATCGCGATTGCGCGCATCATGCACCGTGATACCGGCGGCGTGCGCGGTCGAGGCGAGCGCGATGGTGCCGGTGAGCAGGAGGTTTGCGAGGGTGCGACAAAATGTCATTGCAGGTTACTTCGTCAGGATCAGCTTGTTCTGCGAGGTCAGGCGAAGGCGATAGGCGTCCTCGCCATGCGCGATGATGATCTCGCGCTCCGCCGCAAACAGCTCGCGGCTGTCGATCCGGCTCCCGCGTATGGTCAAACTTCTCGTTGTTGCAGAAGGGCTTTGTGTCGGCCCTGCCGCATCGCCGCTATTGTCTCCGGACGTTGCTGACATGGTAGGTGTGATGCGCTTTCGAAATTTCAGATGCGTCTTGTTTGTATAAGCGGCATCAGGCGCATTCCAACGGCGGCAATTTACAATCGATATAAACTGCAACCCGATGACATTGACCGTCAGGGTGTTGCCACGTAACCAAATGGAACAATGCGGGCCGGGGGGCCTGCACCAGAGAATAGCCAGCCAGTCGCTCGCCGCGCGAGCGCACGCCAGCCAAACAAGACATATCATGATTGGGTTGGGTGTATGGCTGACGGGGCTAGGTATTCGCGCGCGCTGATTTTGGGCGCGTCGGTGGTTTCAATTGCGGCGGTGTCGCCGGTGAGCAGCTTTGCGCAGACCGCGGATCAAACCGCGCAATCATCCAAGCCGGCGAAGCCCAAGCAGGCCAAGCGCAACCCGGCCAAGCCGCAAGCTGTTCAGCAGCAGCAGGCCAGCACCAGCGTGTGGGATGCACGCGCGCAGGCGATCGTCGGTGTTCAGGCGCTCGACACCATCACGGCTGCCGCCTCCAAGACCGACGAGCGCGCGGTCGACGCGCTCGCACCGGTCAGCGTCGTGACTTCGGCGCAGATCGAAAGCCGCCAGGCCAGCACGGTCGGCGATCTCATCTATAATGTGCCGGGCGTATGGGTTCAGAACCGCGGCGACGAGCCGTCGACCTCGATCAATATCCGCGGCTTGCAGGATTTCGGCCGCGTCGCCGTCGTCGTCGACGGCGCGCGGCAGAATTATCAGCGCACGGGCCATTTCGCCAACGGCTCGTTCTTCCTCAACCCCGAACTGATCAGCGGCATCGACATCGTTCGTGGTCCGACCGCCAACATCTACGGTTCCGGTGCGATCGGCGGCGTGGCGTCGTTCCGCACCAAGGATATCGAGGACGTCGTGCGTGCCGGCGAACGTTGGGGTGTTGACGTCAAGACCATTCTTGGCAGCAATTACGGGCGAGCGCTCGGTTCGGCCTTCGGCGGTGTTCACGTCAATCCAAATGTGGACGTGTTCGCGGGCGGCACCTATTCGACGCAGGAGAGCTACAAAGACGGCACCGGCTTCGAGGTCGCCAACACCGGCAACCGGCTCACCAGCGGCATCGCCAAGCTGACGGTGCGCCCGGCCGATGGGCACGAGATCAAGCTCGGCACCATCTTCCAGGAGGACATCTACAGCGTGGGTCAGCCGCCACGCCGTGCCGGCGATCCCAACTCGACCAATGCGAACGGCGCCAACAACCTGAGCGGCACGTCGATCTACAGGTCCGACGTCAAGAACTACACCACGACGCTCGGCTGGAAATATTCGCAGCCGGATGACCAGTGGTTCGACTGGGATGCGAAGGTCTACTGGAATCGCACCGAGAACGACCAGGTCAAGACCGCGCATACCAGCACGACGCCGTCGGTCTTCTGCAGCGGCGTGCCCGGCAATGCCGTGTCCGGCTGTATCGGCAGCAACCGTGGATATCTGCTCGATACGGTCGGCGTCGACGTGTACAACACCACGCGCTTCGATACCGGCAGCTGGCGTCACGCGGTGACCTACGGACTGGACGCGTTCCAGGACAAGGTGTCGACGCAGGACAGGACCGGCACGTCGGAAGTGACGACGCCCGGCGGTCAGCGTACGGTCTCCGGCGGTTTCGTGCAGTGGAAGGCCAATTACACCTCCATGCTCGAGGTGATCGGCGCGCTTCGTTACGACAATTATCAGCTCTCCTCGGCATCCTCGTCGTCCGGCGGCGACCGTTTGTCGCCGAAGATCACCGTCGGGCTCGTTCCCACGGCGGTCGTGACGCCCTATGTCAGCTACGCCGAAGGTTATCGCGCGCCGTCGATCACGGAAACGCTGGTCAGCGGTCCGCATTCGGGTGCGACGGTCAACGACTCGTTCTTCCGCTGTCCGTCGGGCACGCCGGGTCCGGGAGCGGATTCGACCTTCTGCTTCGTCCCGAATCCGAATCTGCGGCCCGAGGTCGGCAAGAACAAGGAGATCGGCTTCAACATCAAGAAGAACGATCTGTTCACGGCGGGCGATACGCTGCGCGGCAAGATCAACGTGTTCCGCAACGACATCTCCGACTTCATCGATCAGGTCGCCTATGGAAATCCGCTGGTGGTCCCCACCGGCCCGCCGCCGGCGCCCTCCATCACCGTGCTTCCGTTCCTGCAATATCAGAACGTCGCGTCCGCCCGCATCCAGGGTTTCGAGGCCGAGGCGATGTACGACGCGAACACCTGGTTCTTCGGCCTCTCCGGCAGTTACCAGAACGGCAAAAACCTCCAGACGGGATTTGGCCTGTACAGCGTTCCGCCGCAGAAGGTCACGACGACCGCCGGCGTGCGGTTGCTGGACCGGACCCTGATCCTCTCGGTGATGTGGACGTCGGTGATTGCGAACACCGACATCCCGCCGACCTATACGCCGGCGACGTCGTACGATCTCGTCAACCTCTACGCCCAGTATCAGCCGCGGCCCGATCTCACGCTCAACTTCTCGGTCGAAAATCTTCTCAACCAGTACTACCGGCCCTACGCCATTCCGGTCGGCAGTACGGGCGATACGCAAAACGACGTGAAATGGGCGAGCGCCGGCCCCGGGCTCGTGGTCAAGGGAGGCCTGAAGTACCACTTCGGCGGCATCTAAGGAGTACGCCGACGACAGCAAACGGGACGCCGTATTCACCGCCAGAGCCACGCTGATGTCCCAGCGTGGCTTCGGCACGTTCTGAAACATCCGCTCGGCATTCGCCGATCAACAAGACTGACAGGAGAAAATCTGATGTTCATCGCCATGAATCGTTTCCAGGTGAAGCTCGGCTCGGAGGCTGCTTTCGAGACCGTCTGGCGCACCCGCGAATCCTATCTCGGCAGCATGGCCGGCTTCGTTGAATTCCACCTGCTGAAGGGGCCGGCGCTCGAGGACCACACGCTGTATTCTTCGCACACGGTCTGGGTCGACAAGGCGGCGTTCGAGGCCTGGACGCGGTCGGACGAATTCCGCCGCGCCCACGCGCGCGCCGACAACAAGACCGGCGAAAGCCTCTATCTCGGCCATCCCAAGTTCGAAGGGTTCGAGGTCATCATGACCGAGCGCAAGACGAACGCGGCCGCCTAGATCGCGGCGGATCAGGAAAGGGAGCCGGACATGCTGAGCACCGATCTCGCCGATCTCAAGGCGTACATGGCTGACAATCCCGGTGCGGTGATCGAGGACGTTGCGCGCGAGCGCAAGGTCACTCCGCGGGCGGTGATCGAGGCGCTGCCGTCGTCCATGGTGCGCGTTGGTGGCGGCGAGCATTTCGCCGCCGCCATGCAGGACATCGCCGCGTGGGGCGAGGTCACGCTCATCGTGCACACGGATGACGCGATCTTCGAGTTCACGGGCGCGGTCCCGGCGGGCGAGGTCGGCCGCGGCTATTTCAACCTGATGCAGCCGAAGGGATTGCACGGCCATCTCCGCCACGAGCGCTGCGCGGCCTTGGCCTTCGTCGAACGCCCCTTCATGGGCAAGACCTCGGCCTTCGTTGCGTTCGTCAATGCCGACGGCGGCATCATGTTCAAGGTCTTCGTCGGCCGCGACGAGACCCGGGCGCTGCGGGCGGACCAGCTCGTGCGATTCCGGCAGCTGGCGGACCGGGTCGCGGCGCAAGGCGTGGCATAATTTCCTTCTGTCTGTCGGGAGATCAGGATGCAGAGCAATTTTGGGCTTCGGCATGTGATCCTAACAATTGGGCTGGTGCTTGCGCCGGCCCCGGCCTTCGCGATCGACGAAGCGCTGTTGCCGCGCAATCTGTCGCCCTGGGGCATGTTCCTCGGTGCCGACATCATCGTGAAGACGGTGATGGTCGGGCTCGCCATCGCCTCGCTGGTGACGTGGACGGTGTGGCTCGCTAAGACCATCGAGCTGCGCCGCAAGAGCGCGCTCGCCGTGCAGCGGACGCGTGCGCTCGAGGGCAGGATGAAGCTGGCCGAGGCGGCGGAGCGGACCGGCGACGCGCATGATGCGGTCGCCCAGCTCATCCAGTCCTGCGCCAAGGAGGCGGAGCTCTCCGGCGGCATTGTCGATGACGGCCTCCAGGAGCGCGTCGCGCTGCGGTTGGAACGGGTCGAGGCCGCGATGTCCAGGCAGATCGCGCGCGGCACCGGCGTGCTCGCGACCATCGGCGCCACCGCGCCGTTCGTCGGCCTGTTCGGCACGGTCTGGGGCATCATGAATTCCTTCATCGGCATCTCCGAGAGCCACACCACGAGCCTTGCGGTGGTCGCGCCCGGCATCGCCGAGGCGCTGCTTGCGACTGCGCTCGGACTCGTCGCCGCGATCCCGGCCGTGGTGATCTACAATCAGCTTGTCCGCGGCATCGCAAATTACCGGGCGTTGCTCGGCGACGCTTCGGCGCAGCTCATGCTGCTGGTCAGCCGCCAGCGCGACCACAGAGAGTTCCGCCTGGCGCGGGCGGCGGAGTAGGCCATGGCCGCGAAGCTCGGCGCACGCGGGGGATCGCCGCTGAGGCGCGGCGACCCCGGCGATCTCGACGTCACCCATGAGATCAACGTCACGCCGTTCATCGACGTGATGCTGGTGCTGCTGATCATCTTCATGGTGGCGGCCCCGCTCGCCACCGTTGACATCGGCGTCGAGCTGCCGGCCACCGCCGCCGAGCCGGCGCCGCGGCCGGACAAGCCCACCTTCGTGACGGTGAAGCCGGATCTCACCGTCGCCGTCGGCGAGGAGACAATGGCACGCGAAGGCCTCGTCACGGCGCTCGATGCCGCCACCAAGGGCCGCAAGGACGAGCGCATCTATCTCCGCGCCGACAAGGCTGTCTCTTATGGCGACCTGATGGAGGTGATGAACACCTTGCGCAATGGCGGCTATCTCAAGGTCGCCCTGGTCGGCCTCGACGGACGCAGCTGATGTCGGCGAGCGCTTTTGCCCTGCATGAACCGCTCGGCGAGCGCGAAACGGCGCGTTGGGGCGTTTCGGCCGCGGTGATCGTGGCGTTGCATGTCATCGCTGCGGTGATCGCGATGAATTGGGTGCGGTCGCAACCGGAGCAGGGCGTCACCCTGCCTGCGGTCATGATCGATATGGCGCCGATCACGTCGGCGCCTCAGGCGACGCCGGATGACGTGGTGCCGGGGCCGGTGATGAAGGAGGCCGATGCCTCACCGCCGGAGCCGATGCAGCGGCAGGCGGTCGAGGAGACCATCGCGCCGACACCGCCGCAGGAGAAGCCCGACGTGGTGGCGCCGCCGGAGCAGAAGCTCGAGCCGACACCGGCCAAGCCGGAGCCCGCGAAAATCGTGCCGCAGGAAAAGCCGGCGCCCGAAAAGCCGAAAGTAGTTCGTCCGGAGGCAAAGAAGCCGTCGAACGCGACGCCCGCGCCTCGCAACAGCGCGCCGCCGCGCGCCGAGCGGGAGGCGCCTGCAGCGTCCGCCATGAGCGCGGGCGCGGTCGCATCGCTGGTTGCGACCTACAATCAGCGCGTCCGTGCGCACCTGATGCGCCTTCACTCCTATCCGTCCGGCGGCAACGGTCAGCGCGGGCTGGTCCGGGTGAGTTTCACGATCGGCCGTAACGGCCAGGTCACGTCCAGCCGCATCGCTTCGTCCGGCGTTGCCGCGTTCGATGCCAAGGCCACGTCGATGATCCACCAGGCCTCGCCGTTCCCGCCGATCCCGGCGGAGATCAAGAACAGCTCGATGAGCTTTACCGTTCCGGTGGACTTTATCGTGCGGTAGCCCGCTCTTTCTACCTCGCCCCGCGTGCGGGGAGAGGGTGGGGTGAGGGGCGGTCTCCGCGCACTCATCGAGAGTGTGGGAATGGAGTTCTATCCTCGTCATTGCGAGCGCAGCGAAGCAATCCAGACTGCCTCTGCGGAGAGACTCTGGATTGCTTCGCTGCGCTCGCAATGACGGAGGGTGAGGCGCCACTGTCGGTTCCTTCCCTCTCCCCGTAAGAACGGGGGAGAGGGAGAGGAGAGAGCGTCGGCTTACTTCGCCTTCAGGAAATCCGCGACCTCGAGCAGCATGAACTCGTCGTCGTCGGCCTTGTTGGGATCGCGGCTGGACGAGAACGGCAGATTGTTGTCGTTGCCGACGATGATGTGGGTCTCGTCGACGCGATCGACGTTCTCGATGGTGAAGAACGGGAAGGTGTAGACGCCGTCATTGAGCGGCTTGCGGGCCTTCTTGTCGGGGTCCTGGATCTTCATCAGGTCGATATAGCCGATCTTGCGCACGGGCTTGCCGACATTGGCGTCGGTCAGCTCGATCTTGTAGACGCGCTTGAACTTGGCGATGTCGGGGAAGCAGTTCTCGCCGCGGGTGCCTTGCGGGCAGGCCTTGTCGGCGGTGCCTTCGCCGTTGTCGCGCTCGATGATCAGGCCGCCGGTCGGGTCGATCATGTTGAAGTCGCCGATGGCGTTGCCGTTCTGCTCGAACACATACTGCCAGTAGCGGCCGGTGAATTTTTCGGCAGCGACGTCGAATTCGAGGATGCGGCAGGCTTCCTTGCCGTCGACCTTCTCCCAGTCCTTCTTGTCGGCGTCCCAGATCGGGCCCTCGAGTAGGCCGTAGAGGAACTTGCCGTCCTTCGAGGACGCAAAGCCCTCATAGCCCTTGGAGCGACGGAGGTTGACGTTGGTGTAGGTCGCGCCGGGTGCGCCGGGTGTCGCCACGGCCCAGTTGTCCGGCGAGCGCACCGGCTTGCCGTCGGTAACCGTCTCGAACACGCCGAGGATCTTGCCTGATTTGTCGGCCTTCAGGATATAGGGGCCGAACTCGTCGCCGATCCAGAAGGTGTCGCCGATGATCTGGAAACCCTCGGTGTCGAAATCGGAGCCGGTGAGATAGCGCTTCTGCGTATCCTCATGCACGATGCGGAACGGCACCTTCTTGTCGGGATCGTGCAGGAAGATGGTTTCCTGGCGCTCGATCTTGCCGCTCGCCCAATCCATCTTGTAGCGGTTCAGGTACAGCATCGAATCCGGCGAGTTGGCGCGCGCGCCCATGCCGTTGTCGGTGATGACCCAGTAGCTGCCGTCGGGCATGTGCTTGATGCCGGAATGGCCCTGCAGCGGCTGGCCCTTGAACGGCAGCGACACGCCGGTCGCACGCTCATAGGACTTGCCCATCACGGTGCCGAGCGCGTCGACGCGCTTGCCGGTGGTGTATTTGCCCGAGGTCTTGAGATCGGCAGGCGCGTCGGCCGGCGCGTCGATGAAGGTCGCGGCCGGCATCACCACGTGGCCGGCGAGCTTCGCCGGGAATTCGCCCTCGTTCTGTGCAAGCGCGGTGCTCGCGGTGAGAATGATCGTTGCGACGGTGCTGAGAAAAGTCGCGCGCATGTGCGTCTCCTGTTAGTGGACGACGCCTTATGCGGATCGCATGTTGCAGTTTTGTGAAACCGGGCGAAACGCCGCAGCAGCTATTGTTTCGGCGGTGTCGGAGAGGGCGCCGGAATCTCGAAGCTGACGGTCTTGCTATCGATCACGCGGTGCGTGGGATCGGCCAACTCGAACAGTACCTTGTGCGGGCCCGGAGGCAGTCCGACCACGATCACGGTCTCGCCACTGGCATCGACAAAATGCCAGGGCGCATCATCGACCGTGATGTGGATGTGACCGATGCGCGGCGACACGTCGAGCGCGCCCTTGCCGAACACCGGTACGATCCGGAGATTTTCCGTGGTGTACTGGATGAAGACGAGGCCCTGCGCCAGTTGTTCGGCCAGCGGTGGATCGACGATCAGGCGGGCGGGCGCCTGCTTGTCGATGGCAACCAGCGGAGAGGGCCCGCGCACGTCGCGGGCGCTTTGGGCGACGGCGGCTGCCGCAAACATTGTGGAGACCGCCAGAGCGGCCACGACGTCGAGGGCCGCGTTCATGTTCGTTCCTTCCAGGTTATCAGGCGATCTTGCGGCCGAGGAAGTCGCGGATCAGCGGAACCATCTCGTCGAATCTGTCCTCGAGCGCGAAATGACCGGTGTTGATCAGGTGAAACTCTACTTGCGGCAGGTCGCGCTTGTAGGGATGGGCGCCGTCGGCCGGGAAGATGAAATCGTTCTTGCCCCAGACGATCAGCGTCGGCGGCTTGTGCTTGCGGAAGTAGGCTTGCACCGCGGGATACAGCGGCAGATTGGTCCGGTAATCGTAGAACAGGTCCATCTGGATATCGCTGTTGCCGGGCCGGTCGAGCAGCGCCTGATCTTGTACCCAATTGTCGGGTGAAATCCGACTTACGTCCGACATGCCGTCGGTGTACTGGAATCTCGTCGTTTCCAGCGTGACCAGCTTCATCAATGCCTGTCGGCTGGTATCAGACCCGTCGGCCCAGTATTGCTTGATCGGATTCCAGAACTCCTTCAGCCCTTCGTCATAGGCGTTGCCGTTCTGCACGATCAGGCCGCTGACGCGCTCGGGATGCTTGAGCGCCAGCCGCCAGCCGACCGGGGCGCCGTAATCCATCACGTACATCGCATAGCGGGTGACACCAAGTTGGCCGAGCAGGCCGTCAACGAGTTCGCCGAAGCGATCGAAGGTGTATTTGAACGACGTGCGCGGCGGCATGTCGCTCTGGCCGTAGCCGGGATAGTCGGGAGCGATCACGTGATAGCGGTCCGCCAAAGCCGGGATCAGGTTGCGAAACATGTGCGAGGAGGTCGGAAAGCCGTGCAGCAGCAGCACCACCGGTGCATCCTTGGGCCCCGCTTCGCGGTAGAAGATCTTGATCCCGTCGACGGATTTGGTTCGATAGTAGACGACCGGATAAGAACCGGTGGCGCCGCGGCTGTCGCGCTGCGGTTTCGCCGATGCATCCGGTGAAGCGGTGGCAACGGCCATTCCGGATAGTCCGGCGACCAGGCGACGACGATCAATGTGGCTCTGTGGCGGCGGGACGTCTGCACTTTTCATGTCGATCTCCTGTCAAGAATCGATAGCTCGCAGACGTCCTTCGTCCGCCGCTTCAAACGCCTTCGTAGACCAGCCGGGTGAAGAAGCCGGGATCGATCACGAACTGCCCCCATATCGCATCGAAGGCCGCGGTCGGTTTGGCGGCCACGGCTTCGTCCCGCGTTCGTCCCTGGCTCTTGAGACGGGCGACGTTGTCTCGGATTGTGATCAGCATGTCGCGAAACGCCTGGAGTTCGGCTCTGTTGCCGACCGGCTTGCCGTGACCGGAGATCACGATCGTATCCTGTCCGGTCGCTGCGAGATTGGCTTCGGAAGCCGCGATCATCCCGTTGATGCTGCCGCCGGTCGAGTAGTCGATGAACGGATAGATGCCGTTCCAGAAGGTATCGCCGACATGAACGACGTTGGCTTCTGCAAAAGTGATGGAGATGTCGCTATCGGTATGCGCGGGCCCGTAATATTTCAGGTCGATCGAGCTTCCATTGAGCCTGAGCTTGTGGTTGCCGGCAAAGACTTCACTGGGGATTCCGCCCGCGCCGAGCGGAAGGAAATTGTAGTCCCAGTCCTCTACGCGCTGAACTTCGAGGAGGTACTTTCGCGTGTTCTCCTGCGCGATGATCCTGGCGCCAGCGGAATGGAGCCATTCGTTGCCATCGGCGTGATCGAAATGCCAGTGGGTGTTGACGAGATGGGTGACGGGATCGGCGCCGAGATCGGCCATCGCTTTGGTGAGCTGGGGACGCGAGACGCGGATGCCGGCATCGACTAAAACCTTGCCGTCGGGACCGGTCAGGACCGCGACATTTCCGCCGGAGCCTTCGAGCACGGCTATGTTGCCTCGGAGTTTGTGCGTGGTGATCGGCGATGTCGCCGCACTGTCCTTGATCAGGCTGACAAGGCCTCGCGCTTCAGCGTAGGCCTGCCGCGGCGAAAGCCAACCGTTAGTAGCGGCAATCGTCGCGCCGCTCAGGCAGCAGAGACAGAAATTGCGGCGCGACAGCAGGGCTCTGGTCTCTAACTCCATAGCGTCCTCGATTGACGGCCGGGCGACGGCATTCAAAACGCACGGCGGCTTTGCGCATATCCACCGCGTAGCCGATTGTCGCTGTAGGGAGCAGACGGTATGCTTGAGAAGCACCTTCTCAAGATATGGAAAGCGTATCCGATGGACCGGTTGGAGGCAATGTCGGTGATCGTCGCGGTCACTGAGACAGGAAGCTTTTCAGCCGCTTCGCGGCGCCTCAACACGCCGGTCGCGACAGTCAGCCGCACGGTCGCCGAGCTGGAGGCGCGGTTGAAGGCCCAACTATTTCAGCGATCCTCGCGCCAGATGAAGCTGACCGATGTCGGACGATCCTACATCGAAGCCTGCAAGCGCATTATCGGGCAGGTAGACGACGCGGAGCGCGAGGTCTCCGGCGAGTACAGGATTCCGAAAGGAGATCTCGCGGTCACGTCGCCCTGGGGGCTCGGACACATGCACCTGTTGCCGATCGCGCTCGAATTCATGGATGCCTTTCCAGACATCGCGCTACGGCTCGTCCTGACCGACCGCATTGTCAACACGGCCGAGGAGAATATCGACATTTCGGTCCGCATCGGCAACCTCCCGGACAGCAACCTGATCGCGACCCGAGTCGGCTCGGTCCGGTTCGTGCTCTGTGCGAGTCCCAGTTATGTTGCCAAGCACGGCCAACCGAAGGTGCCTGCCGATCTGGCTGCTCATGACTGTATCAGTATCGACAGCCTCGCGGCTCAGCGGAACTGGAAGTTCGTCATCGACGGCCGCGAAGTAGCGGTGCCGATCCGGTCGAGATTGACTTTGAGCGACTCCGAGGCTGCGGTCGAAGCCGCGATCGCGGGTGCCGGCATCACCCGCGTCATGTCGTACAAGATGGAAGCCGCACGGCGCGCCGGAAAGCTCGCTTTGATGCTGGAACCATTCGAACAGGCGCCATGGCCGGTGCATATCGT
The DNA here is from genome assembly GCF_052075965.1 of Bradyrhizobium sp. 482_C4_N1_8. Taxonomy (NCBI): domain Bacteria; kingdom Pseudomonadati; phylum Pseudomonadota; class Alphaproteobacteria; order Hyphomicrobiales; family Nitrobacteraceae; genus Bradyrhizobium; species Bradyrhizobium sp. 482_C4_N1_8. The sequence continues at coordinate 1,479,555 of NZ_CP197231.1, forward strand.
CTACGCGGAGCGCAAGCCCGAGCCACTCAAGCTCAGATCTTTTCTCGACTGGGCCACGCCGCGCCTTAAGGAGCGGCTCGCTTAGCTCGTGTTACTCCTTCACCGCGCCGGTCAACGAGGAGACGTAATAATCCACGAACAGCGAATAGAAGATCGCAACCGGCAGCGAGCCGAGCAGCGAGCCGGCCATCAGCGCGCCCCACTGGTAGACGTCGCCGGTGACGAGCTCGGTCAGGATCGCGACCGGCACGGTCTTGTTGGCGCCGCTCTGGATGAAGGCGAGCGCGTAGATGAACTCGTTCCAGGACAGCGTGAAGGAGAAGATGCCGGCCGAGATCAGCCCGGGCACCGCCAGCGGCAGCGTGATCCGCCGCAGGATCTGCAGGCGCGTGGCGCCGTCGACCAGCGCGCATTCCTCGAGCTCGTAGGGGATCGACTTGAAATAACCGATCAGGAGCCAGGTGCAGAACGGCACCAGGAAGGTCGGATAGACCAGGATCAGCGCCAGCGGTGAGTCGAACAGGCCGAACTGCACCACGACGGTGGCGAGCGGGATGAACAGGATCGAGGGCGGAACGAGATAGGCGAGATAGATGCCGAGGCCGACATAGGGGCTGCCGCGGAAGCGCAGCCGCTCGATGGCATAGGCGGCGAGCGTGCTCGCGATCAGCGACAGCGTGGTCGACCCGATCGCCACAATCATCGTTGTCCACAGCCAGCGCGGATAGGCGGTGTCGAACAGCAGGTGCTTGACGTGAGCCAGCGTCGGCGAGGTGATCCAGAACGGGTTGTGATCCTTGAAGTTCATCAGCTCGGCGTTCGGCTTGAACGACGTGATCGCCATCCAGTAGAACGGAAACAGCAGGATCAGCACGAAGCAGCCGAGCGGCAGGTAGATCATCATCAGCCGCCGCAGCCCGGAATCCCAGGCCATGGTATCGGGCGCCGCCTTCGCGTCGGCCACGGCAGGTTGGGCGACGGTATCAGTCATTGCTCTCTCCCTGCTGCCATTTGCGGCGCGCCAGGCCGAAATATGAGAACAGCGTCGCGAACACCAGGAACGGGATCATCGACACCGCGATCGCGGCACCTTCGCCGAGCTCGCCGCCGGCAATGCCGCGCTGGAAGGCCAGTGTCGCCAGCAGATGGGTCGAATTGACCGGCCCGCCGCGGGTGATGGCATAGACGAGCTGGAAGTCGGTGAAGGTGAAGATGATCGAGAAGGTCATGACGATGGCGAGGATCGGCATCATCATCGGGAAGGTGATGTAGCGGAAGCGCTGCCAGGCGCTGGCGCCGTCGAGCATCGCGGCCTCGTAGAGCGAAGGCGAGATGGTCTGCAGGCCCGCCAGCAGCGAGATCGCGACGAAGGGAATGCCGCGCCAGATATTGGCGGCGATCAGCGAGAAGCGCGCCGGCCAGGGCGCGCCGAGGAAGTCGATATTGGTGGTGCGCCAATGCAGCACGTCCACCAGCAGGTAGGAGATGATCGAGAATTGCGGATCGTAGATCCACCAGAACGCCAGCGCCGAGAGCACCGTCGGCACGATCCAGGGCAGCAGCACGATGGCGCGGAGCAGGCTCTTGAACGGAAAATGGTTGTTGAGCAGCAGCGCGAGCCAGAAGCCGAGCGCGAACTTTCCGAAGGTCGCGACCGCCGTATAGAACACGCTGTAGAACACCGCGCCCCACCAGAGGGGATCGGTGAGCAGATACTGGAAATTCTCAAGGCCCACGAAGACGCCACGTCGGCCGATCGTGGTGTCGGTGAAGGCGAGCCAGATGCCGAGACCGAGCGGATAGGTCAGAAACACCGCGAGGAGCCCGATCGCGGGCGCCAGGCACATCACGATCAGGAACGGCTTGTAGTCGAACAGCCGCACCAGCCAGGATTGCTGCCGGTGCGCCAGTACGGGGGAGGAGAGGGTGGTCACGGACATCGGGTCGTTGTCCTGTTCTAGGCTGTTACCACACCGCCATTGCGAGCGAAGCGACTTGTCCGCCGTAGCTTTGGCGAAGGCAGAAGCAATCCAGTCTGTCTCCGCAGTTGCAGTCCGGATTGCTTCGTCGCGTCGCTCCTCGCAATGACGGCCGCGTTGTCGTCGGCCGCTACCTCTGTCTGCGGAAGTACCGCTTGCAGCGCTGTTCCGCTTCCGCAGCCGCGGCTTCGGGCGTCGCCGCACCGGTCGCGACCGAGGCGAACATCTGCACCGTCACATAGTCCGCGCGAACAGCACCGGTGGCGGTCGAAATCGGACCCTTGAAGCCGGCGTAATACGTGCTGTTCATGGTGTCCCTGAAGATCGCGACCTTGGGATCGCCCTTCCACACCGCCGCATCGGCGTAGGCCGCAAGCGGTTGCGACCAGTAACCGCTGTTGGCGTTGAGCCACGGCTCGTACTGGTCCTTCTCCAGCATGAACTGCAGGAAGGCCTTCGCCGCGTTCGGATACTGGCTGTGCTTGAACACCATGGCGTTCAGCGTCAGTCCCGACATCGGCGAGATCGGTGCAAGGCCCTTCGGCAGCAGCTGATGTTCGGAATCCTCGGCGATCGCCGCGGTCGCCGGATCGTTCTTCAGCGAAAAATACAGCGAGACGCCGTTCGCCGTCAGCCCGATTTCCTGCGAGGAATAGGCGCGATTGTTGCTGACGTCGTTCCAGGACGGCGTACCGGCGATGAAGGTCGGGTAGAGCTCCTTCACGAAATTCAGCGCCGCGATGGTCTCCTTGCTGTTGATGGTGACATTGCCTTCCTCATCCAGCAGCGAGGCATTGTGCGACCACATCATCCAGTCCGCAAAGCCGTTGCCGTCGCCGACGGCATTGCCCAGCGCAAAGCCCGCGGGCTTGCCGGCTTTCTGCAGCTTCTTGCAGAGGTCGAGGAGTCCGGCATGGTCCTCCGGCGCCTTGTCGAACCCGACGGATTTGAGGATGGACTTGCGATAGATCAGGGGACCGGCGGTGGCCCCGAACGGGAGCCCGATCCAGGTATCGCTCTTGGCCTTTTTGCCGTAGGCCTTCGCAAGGTTCTGCCAGCCGCCATACTTCTTGCCGAGATAGTCGGCGACGTCGGTCAGCTCGATCAGCTTGTCGACATAGATGTGCGGCGCGTCGGAGAAGCCGATGATGATGTCGGGGCCGGCGCCGGAATTCGAGGTCACCGCGGTCTGCTGGTTGATGTCCTCCCAGCCGACGAAGTCGACCTTGACCTCGACCCCGGTCTCCTTGGTGAATTTTGCCGCATTGGCGCGGAACACGTCTTCGTCGGCCTGGACGAAGCGCACCGGCCGCAGCATGCGCAGGGTTGCGCCTTTTTCGATCGGCAATTTCGGTGCGGGGACGTCCGCGGCCTTGATCGCGGATTGAGCGTGCGCTGCAACACCGGTTGCCGCGAGCGCCGTAGCGGACAGGCCCAGAGCCAAGGCATCACGACGGGTGATGTCGTTCCTCATCAGTTCCTCCCTATGATGTCTCCCTTCCCGGCGTTGATCGCCGGTGAAGGGCCGTTCCGATTCCCGGCGCGTTTTGCGGCCGGCCGCCTAGCTGTTCGGTCCGCGATCCATGCTGACGGGCTGCCAGCGGCGGAGCGCGGTGTTCTGCAGCACCGACGGATTGACGCAGCTTACCGGCCACATGCCCTGAAGCACCAGTGACAATTCGTAGCCCACGCGGCGCTTGCGCGCCTCGTCGAACCGTGCCGAGGCCGAGGCGACATGGGCGGTCAGCGTCACGTTCTCCATGCTGAGGATGGGATTGTTGTGCGAGGGGGGCTCCTTCTCCAGCACGTCGAGGGCGGCGTGGGCAATCCAGCCCTCCTGGAGCGCCTTGATCAGGCTTTCCTCGTCGACGGTGGCGCCGCGGCCGGTATTGATGAAAACCGATCCCTTCTTCATCTGCCGGAAGTGCTTCTCGGTCAGCATGTGATGCACCTCGGGCCTTGCAGGGGCGTGCATCGAGACGAAGTCGGATTGCGACAGCACCTCGTTCAGCGTCGCCGGGATCACGCCATGGTCGTACATCAGCGTTTCCTGGATGAAGGGATCGTAGGCCATCATGCGCAGGCCGAACGGGGCGGCGCGCTTCGCAACTGCACGCGCGACGCGGCCGAACGAGATGAAGCCGAGCGTCTGGCCCATCAGCCGCGGGATCTTCAGCAGCGCTGGCCGGCCTTCGGCCCAGCGCCCGTCGCGTACCATCCTGTCCTGCTCGACCAGGCGGCGGAAGCCGGCGAGCAGCAGCATCATGGCGTGGTCGGCGACCTCCTCGATGAAGGTATCGGGAATGTTGGTAACGGGAATGCCGCGGGCGGTCGCGGCCTTCACGTCGACGCTGTCGACGCCGACCGAGCCGAGCGTGATCACCTTGCAGCTATCAAGTGCGTCGATGATCGACTTGGTGATGGGGATGCCCTTGGCGTAGATGGCATCGGCGTTTTTCGCGGCGGCGATGAACTCGGCCTCATTGGCGGGGGCTTCGACGATCTCGGCATCGATCGGATCGAGCGCCTCTCGCTCGAAGGAATAGTCGCTGCCTGCGACCGTGAAGCTCGCGCCCTTCGGCGTCACCACCCTGTATTTCGGCATTTCCTGCTCCCGATTTGGTCTGTCGGTTCTTGTTGTGACCCGCACCTTGTGGGCGGGCCTTTGCGTCTTTTACGCGAAATCGGAGCGGTCGCGTACAATCGTCGGTTGCCGCTGCGGCGATTTATTCGACTGTTTCGGCCTTCCGTCCGGGCTTCTACGGAGCCGCCCGTAACAGGTTGATAAGAGGTCACACACTAAAAGTTGAATCAAATTTATCGATTCCCTTGCGCGCCCGTATCCCATTATTGCCGGAGCTGTCCCGTGAAGTTGAGCAATCTGAAGATCGCCCCGAAGCTCGGTATCCTTGTCGGCGTCACCCTGTTGGGCCTTTGCGTCTCCGGTGTTCTCGCCGGCTATCTGATGAAGCGCGAGATGGTCAATGCGCGCATCGACCAGGCCAAATCGATCGTCGACCTCGGTCGCAACTACGCCGCGGCGCTGAAGAAACGCGTCGATGCCGGCGAGCTGACGAAGGATGCGGCGATGGCCGACCTTCGCCGCTACGGCAACGCGATGACCTACGACAACGGCTCGGGCTACCTGTTCGGCACGTCCTATGACGGCATCACCCAGCTCGCGCCCGATCCGAAGCAGATCGGTAGCAACCGCATGGATGTCGTGACCAACGGCCGCAAGCTCTCCGTCGAGCTGATGGACGGCGTCAAGGCCAACGGCTCGATCCTGCTCTATTATGATTACGTGAAGCCCGGCCAGGAGACGCCGATCAGCAAGATCGGTTACGCCGTCGCGGTGCCCGGTTTCGACATGTATCTCGGCACCGGCGCCTATCTCAGCGACATCGACGCCAAGATGGGCCCGGTCTACTGGCTGCTAGGTCTTGCCATGCTCGGCATCGTCATCGTCGCCGGCGGCGTTGCCTGGCTGATCAGCCGCGGCATCAGCCGTCCGCTGGAGCTGCTCGGCGCCCGCATGAAGGATCTCGCCGACGGCAAGCTCGAGGGTGAGATTCCCGGGGTTGGTCGCGGCGACGAGGTCGGCGCGATGGCTTCGACCGTCCAGATCTTCAAGGACAACGCGGTCCGCATCCGCGGCCTCGAGAAGACCGAGGCCGATGCCAAGGAGCGTGCCGCGGCGGAACGTCGCAGCGCGATGGAGGGCATCGCCAGCGATTTCGAGCGCAGCGTCAACGGCATCGTCCGCTCGGTCTCCTCGGCCGCCGCCGGCATGCAGAGCACCGCGCAGTCGATGACCGCGACGGCCAGCGACGCCTCGTCGCGTGCGGCGACGGTCGGCGCCGCCTCGCAAAAAGCCTCCGGCAATGTCGGCACGGTTGCCGCGGCCGCCGAAGAATTGTCGAGCTCGGTTGCGGAGATCTCCCGCCAGGTCACGCGTTCGACCGAAGTCGCGAGCCGGGCCGTCAGCGATGCCGAGCGCACCAACGCCACCGTACAGGTGCTCTCGACCGGCGCCGAGAAGATCGGCGAGGTCGTCAAGCTGATCCACTCGATCGCGGCGCAGACCAACCTGCTCGCGCTCAACGCCACCATCGAAGCGGCGCGCGCCGGCGAGTCCGGCCGGGGCTTCGCGGTCGTGGCCTCCGAGGTCAAGGCGCTGGCGAACCAGACCGCGAAGGCGACCGAGGAAATCTCCGCCCAGGTCGCGGCGATGCAGACCTCGACCAGCGACGCGGTCACGGCGATCTCCGGCATCACCCAGACCATCGCCGAAATGAGCGAGATCACCGCCGGCATTTCTGCCTCGATCGAGCAGCAGGGCGAAGCGACCCGCGAGATCGCCCGCAACATCCAGTCGGTCGCGGCCGGCTCGAACGAGATCAACGCCAATATCGGCAGCGTCACCTCGGCCGCGGAAGCGACCGGCACTGCCGCGACCGACGTACTCACCAACGCCCGCGAGCTGGACAGCCAGTCCGGCGCGCTGCGCAGCGCGGTCGACGGCTTCCTCGCCAAGGTCCGTGCGGCGTAAGGCCGAACGCACGGAATTCGTAGGGTGGGCAAAGGCGCGCAAGCGCCGTGCCCACCTTTTTTCATTTTCAACTTTTCGGCTGTCATGCCCCGCGAAGGCGGGGCATCCAGTACGCCGCGGCCCATCGGGTCAATCACCAACGTCTCGGAATACTGGATCGCCCGCCCCAGTGCGCAATTGCGCACAAGGCGGGCGATGACACCTTCCTAGACCCCCTACTGCTTCTCGATCTTCGCGTTCGTGATCAGCTTCTCCCACAGCACCAGCTGCTCGTTCACGAACGTGCCGAGCTGCTCCGGCGTGCCGGAGAAGGCGTCCATGCCGAGCGTGGCGAGCTGGGCCTTGATCTCCGGCTTCTCGACGATCTTCCTGATCTCGGCGTTAAGTCTGGTCACGATCTCCTTGGGCATGCCGGCGGGGCCGAAATAGCCCTGCCACGACGAGATGTCGAAATCCGGCACGCCGGCCTCCTGCATCGAGGGCAGGTTCGGCACCAGCGGCGAGCGGTCCTTGGTGGTGACGGCGAGCGCGCGCAGCGCGTTGCCGTTGACGTGCGGCAGGCCGGTCAGGATGTCGACGAACATCATCGAGACGCGGCCGCCCATGACGTCGTTGAGCGCCGGCGGCGAGCTCTTGTAGGGCACGTGCAGGAGGTCGAGCCCGGCATTGTGCGCAAAGGTCGCACCCGACACGATCGCCGAGGACGAGCCCGACGCGTAGCTCAGCTTGCCCGGATTGGCCTTGCCGTAGGCGACGAGCTCGCCGACGGTCTTGGCCGGCACCTCCGGGTGAATCACCAGCATGAAGGGCAGGTCGCCGGTCCGCGCGATCGGGGTGAAATCCTTGACGGGATCGTAGGTCAGGCTCTTGAGCAGGTAGGGATTGGCCGAATGCGTGGTGTTGGTCGTCACCAGCAGCGTGTAGCCGTCGGGGGCGGCGCGCGCCACATAGGTCGCGGCGATCATGCCGTTGGCGCCCGCCTTGTTCTCGATCACGATGCCGACGCCGAGTGCCTGCGACAAATGCTGCGAGATCAGCCGCGTCGTGGTGTCGGTGCCGCTGCCGGCCGCGAACGGCAGCACCAGCGTGATGTTGCGGCTCGGATAATTGTCGGCCTGCGCGGCGGATGCGGCGGCGAGACAAAGTGCGGCTGCGCCGGCTGTGCGCAGAGCGCGGATCAGTGATGACAGCATGTCTGGACGTTCCCTCTTTTTCGTTGGCGGGGAACCTAGCTTCTCTTCGCAAAAATCGGAAGACGGGAGTTTGCTGCCCACCTCGCGGAATTATTTCACCGCAGAACCCTGGCGAGAGGCGAACACGACGCCGGCGAGCACGAGCGTATAGCCGATCAAATGAAACGGCTGGAGTTTTTCGCCGAGCAGGACGATCGCCATCGCCGAGCCGAACACCGGGACCAGATGGAAGAACGGCGCGGCGCGGTTGGGGCCGATCAGCGCCACGCCGCGGTTGAAGAAGAGATAGGCCAGCGTCGAGGGAAAGATCAGGATGTAACCCAGCGTCGCCAGCGTCACCCCGTCGAGTTGCAGGACACGGCCGCTTAGGGCTTCCCAGATCGCGGCGGGCAGCAACATCGTCGCGCCGCAAAAGGTGGTGAAGGAGAGAAACGAGAGCTGGTGGATCTTCGGCCGTCGCGGGATGAAGGCGGAGTAGAGCCCGAACGCCACGAGCGAAGAGGCGAACATGATGTCGCCCCTGTTGAAGCTGATGCTCGCGAGCGCGGCGAGATCGCCGCGCAGGATGATGATCAACACGCCGAGAAGCGAGATCGCGATGCCGGCGAGCTGCGCGCCCGTCAGCCGCACGCCGAACAGCACCAGCGACCACAGCGCCACGAACAGCGGTCCGGCCGACTGGATCAGCAGCGCGTTCAGCGCCTCCGTGTATTGCATCGCCCAGTACGAGATCGCGTTGTTGAAGGCAAAGCCGACCAGCGACAGGAACAGCATCAGCGGCAGGCTCTTGCGCAAATTCGGCCAGTCGCGCTTCAGATGCGGCCATGAGAACGGCAGCAGGATCAGGAACACGCCGAACCAGCGGATGGTGGTCACCGTCAGCGGCGGCACATGCGCGCCGACATGGCGCGCGAGCACGATGTTGCCGGCCCAGAACAGCGAGCTCAGGCTGAGCAGCAGGTAAGGCTGGTTGTTGAGCCAACTGGCCGGATTCGAGGCCTTTGGCGCGGGCGAAACAATCGTCATTGGCGTTGGATGCGACCTTGCGCCGGATTCTTGTTGTGACACAAGTCTCGCGGCCGCAAGGCTACAATGCAGGCATGGCTTGAGGAGGTGTCATTGGCGGTTAATATGTTGAACATCGAGGGCCTGGAGCGGCTCGATGCAAATGCACCGGTGGTGATGCTGAACCTGATGCGTTTTCACGCGCACTCGCGCGATGGCGACGGTTCGGGCTGGGACGCATATCTTCGTTACAGCGCGATCACGGTGCCCATGATCAGGGCACGCGGCGGCACGCTGCTGTGGACCGGCGAAGCCAAGGCGGTCGCGCTCGGCCCGCAAGATGGCGACGACTGGGATTTCGTTGCGCTGGTCTATTACCCAACGGTTGCGGCTTTCATCGACATGATGACGTCGGAGGCTTACGAGACGCAGGCCGACCCGCATCGCGTCAACGGCTGCGCCGAGCACGTGATCATCGCGACGAACGAAGCGTACAGCAAGTTCAGGACGAAGTAGCGCTGTCGCGCGGCACGCTCTTCTCCTCTCCCCTTGTGGGAGAGGGTGGCTCGCCGCGTAGCGGCGAGACGGGTGAGGGGTCTCTCTCCGCGAGTCCGCCTCTCGATTTGAGTCTGCGGAAGCAACCCCTCATCCGGCGCTTCGCGCCACCTTCTCCCACAAGGGGAGAAGGAAGAAGCTACGTCGCCTGCTTCCTTGACGCCACGAATACGCCGGCCAGCACCAGCGCAAAGCCGATGAAATGGAACGCCTGCGGGTGTTCGCCGAGGAACGCCATCGCCATGATCGAGCCGAACACCGGCACGACGTGAAAGAACGGCGCGGCGCGGTTGGCGCCGATCAGGCGCACGCCGCGATTGAAGCAGAGATAGGCGAGCGTCGAGGGGAACACCGCGACATAGAACAGCGTCAGCAGGTTCGGCCCGTCGAGCTTCATCACCGGACGCGCTGACAGCTCCCAGATCTCCAACGGAATCAGGCAGGCGGCGCCGGCGCCGAAGGTGAAGGCGAGGAATGACAGGCCGTGCATCGGCGGCCGCTTCAGGGTCAGCACCGAATACAGCGCGAAGATGATCAGCGCGACAATGAAGATGAGGTCGCCCTTGTTGAACGCGATGTTCGACAACGTGGTGAAATCGCCATGCAGCAGGATCGTCAGCACGCCGCACATCGAGAGAGCCACGCCGAACGCCTGTGCCGCGGTGAGGCGGACGCCGAGGATCGCCAGCGACCACAGCGCCACGACCAGCGGCGCGGCCGACTGCAGCAGCAGCGTGTTGAGCGCCTGGGTATGTTCCAGCGCCCAATATTGCAGCGTGTTGAAGGCGCCGATGCCGGTGATCGACAGCACGATCATCAGGCCGAGCCTGCTGCGGATCGCGGGCCAGTCCTGGGCGAGATGTTTCCAGGCGAACGGCAGCACCAGCAGGAAGGCGAAGGTCCAGCGCAGGAACGACAGCGTCACCGGCGGGATGTGGCCGGCGGCCAGCCGCCCGACAATGGCGTTGCCGGCCCAGCACATCGCGGTGATGCTGAGCAGGAGATATGGCTGGTTGGCGATCCAGCCGTGACTGGATGATTCGGTGCTCGTGGTCTGGCCGGTGGCGGACATTGTGGTTGTTATGGCCCCCGCGTGGAGTACGCCGAGGCACCGGCCCGGCAAGCTCGGGCCGGCTGATAGCCCGGCATGCCCAAAGACACGGAAATCGAAGTGGCATCAACGGGGGGCGGACGCATCGCGACCATGCAGCGGCGGATCAGCCTCGCGCTTTGGCCGAAGCTTACGAAATGGCCATGGAAGGCTTCTGGATTTTACGGGGATATCAAAGGGTTAAAGTGCGTCTTGAGCCCCGAAAAAGCCCCGTTCTTGCTTGCCTAGAGAGGCTGCTTCCTTTATCCGGTTGGCTGCCTCGCGTGCGAACGGCTCCGGCCGTCAGCTGGGCTGGCGCATCTAAAATCTTCAGAGGATTACCCGCGAATGGCCAACGTTGTCGTCGTCGGAGCCCAGTGGGGCGACGAAGGGAAGGGCAAGATCGTCGACTGGTTGTCGGAGCAGGCGGACATCGTCGTCCGCTTCCAGGGCGGTCATAACGCCGGCCACACGCTGGTCATCAACGGCAAGACCTACAAGCTCGCGCTGCTACCCTCCGGCGTGCTGCGCGACCAGAAGCTGTCGGTGATCGGCAACGGCGTGGTGTTCGATCCGCAGGCCTTCCTCGACGAGGTCACCAAGCTGCGCTCGCAGGGCGTCGCGATCTCTCCGGACAATCTGCGCGTCGCCGAGAACGTCACCCTGATCCTGCCGCTGCACCGTGAGCTCGACGCGCACCGCGAATCCGCCAATGCGGCAACCGCGATCGGCACCACCCGCCGCGGCATCGGACCGGCCTATGAAGACAAGGTCGGCCGCCGCGCCATCCGCCTGATGGACCTCGCCGATCTCGACACCCTCCCGCACAAGATCGACCGGCTGCTGGCGCATCACAATGCGCTGCGCCGCGGCTTCAACCTGCCGGAGTTCGACGGCAAGGTGATCCTGAAGGAATTGACCGCGCTGGCGCCTGAACTGCTGCCTTATGCCGAGACGGTGTGGCGGCTGCTCGACATCAAGCGGCGCGAAGGCAAGCGCATGCTGTTCGAGGGCGCACAGGGCGCGCTGCTCGACGTCGACCACGGCACCTATCCCTACGTCACCTCGTCCAACACGGTGGCGGCGCAGGCCGCGACCGGCTCGGGCCTAGGCCCCGGTGCGGTCGGCTATGTGCTCGGCCTGTGCAAGGCCTATACGACCCGCGTCGGCCAGGGCCCGTTCCCGACCGAGCAGGACAACGAGATCGGCCGCAAGATCGGCGAGCGTGGCCGCGAGTTCGGCACCAACACCGGCCGTCCGCGCCGCTGCGGCTGGTTCGACGCCGTGCTGGTCCGCCAGGCGGTCCGGACCTGCGGCATCAACGGCCTGGCGCTGACCAAGCTCGACATCCTCGACGGCTTCGACACGATCGAGGTCTGCACCGGCTACAGACTGGACGGCAAGGAGATCGACCACTTCCCGGCCGGCGAGGGCGCCCAGGCCCGGGTCGAGCCGATCTACGAGACCATCGAGGGCTGGAAGGAGCCGACCGCCAATGCCCGTTCCTGGGCGGACCTGCCGGCCCAGGCCATCAAATATGTCCGCCGGATCGAGGAATTGGTGGGGTGCCCGGTCGCACTGCTTTCCACCAGCCCGGAACGCGAGGATACTATTCTGGTGCAAAATCCGTTTGAGGCTTAACGATATCTTACCGGGACGTGCGCTAGTTGAGTTGAAATGGCTGATTACTATCCGCTGATCGCCCGCGCTATTTCCGCCCTGGACCCCAACGCTCCCGGCGAAAGCCGTCGCGCGCTCTATGAGCGTGCGCGCACGGCCCTGATCGCGCAGCTCCGCAGCGTGCAGCCGCCGCTCTCCGAATCCGAGATCACCCGCGAACGGCTGTCGCTGGAAGAGGCCGTCCGCAAGGTCGAATCGGAGGCCGCCCAGCGCGCCCGGGAGGCCTCGCGCCCCGGTCCCGGTGGCGGCGCCCGCAGCGGCGGCAGCGGGGACGCCTTCCGCCGGGCCAGCACCCGCGCCGCCGAGGGCAACCCGCCGCCGTCTCAGCCGGCCGCTCCGCGCACCCGTCCGGCTCCGCCGCCGCCGCGTGCCGACCGACCGTCCTTCAATGTCGATGACCAGGGCGACGCCCCGCGTGCGCCGCGGGCCCCGCGTTTCGACGCGCCGCGCCAGCCGGGTCCCCCGGCAGCGCCGCCGATGCCGGAGCCGCCGGCTGCTCCCCCGGCCGGACGCGATCGCCCGCCCGGGCGCCGTCCGCCCGACATCGGGCCGCCACCGCCTCAGCCGCCGGCACCGGGCGTACGCGGTTTTCGCGACATCACCGCCGACGTGAACGATCTCGGCAGCGCTGCCGCGCAGGCCAACCGCGCCGCGCGTCGCACCTACGCCAATGTGCCCTCGCCCTCGCCGGAGTTCGACCGGCTGGAGCCGAGCCTGGAAAATCGCGCCGGCGAGCAGGACGCGCCCTATTCATACGACGAGTCGATCGAGGAGGCCGAGCGCTACACGCCGCAGCCGCCATCGTCGCGCCCGCGCGTCGCGCCCGAGCGCGAAGCCAAAAAGCGCGCCCGCACCGGCTCCGCCTTCCCGTTCAAGAGCGCGATCGCCGTCGGCATCGTGCTGATCCTGGTCGGCGCCGGGATCCTCTGGGGCAAGCCCCTGATCCAGACCGTGAGCGGCCTGTTCAAGTCCTCGCCGACCCAGGTGGTGGAGGCGCCGAAGGATCCGGCCCAGCCGCAGAGCAAGCCCAAGATTCCGGATCGCGTCGGCCAGCCTTCGGCCAGCGACCAGCCGGTCGCGCCGGTGGCGCAGAAGGTCGTGCTCTATGACGAGGATCCGTCCGACCCGAAGGGCAAGCAATATGTCGGCTCGGTGGTGTGGCGGCTCGAGCCGATCAAGGCCTCGGGCAACCAGAAGGCCGACGTCGCCGTGCGCGCCGACATCGAGATCCCCGACCGCAAGTTCAAGATGACGATGTCGTTCCGCCGCAACACCGACTCGTCGCTGCCGGCGAGCCACACCGCGGAATTGACCTTCATCCTGCCGCCGGACTTTCCGGGCGGCAGCATCTCCAACGTGCCGGGCATCCTGATGAAGTCGAACGAACAGGCGCGCGGCACGCCGCTCGCGGGCCTCGCGGTCAAGGTCACCGACGGCTTCTTCCTGGTCGGCCTCTCCAATGTCGACGCCGACCGCGCCCGCAACGTCCAGCTCCTGAAGGAGCGCTCATGGTTCGACGTGCCGCTGGTCTACGCCAACCAGCGCCGCGCCATCATCGCCATCGAGAAGGGCGCACCCGGCGAGCGCGCCTTCAACGATGCGTTCGCGCAGTGGGGCGACTAGAGCGTTTTCGAGCGAAGTGGATACCGGTTCGCGTCAAGAAAACGCGTCAAAACAAGAATCTAGAGCCCCGTTCCGATTCCATAGGAACGGGAAAGGCTCTAGGGCCGGCGCGTGACCGATCTTCACCTCTCCAGACGAGAGAGGTGAATCGAACTCTCAAACGATCCGATCGGGATTGAACCGGCGCTACTGCGCCGCCGCCTCCCGCTTGCGCGCGGCCGCGTGCTCGCGGTCCATCACGGCGCGGCAGCCAGGGCTGACCTGCGCCTTCTTCTGCACCATGCAGGCCCTGACGCGCGAGATGTCGGGAATCTCACTGGAGCACAGCCGCATCGCATCACCTGTGCACATCTGCTGTGCTTCGGACGAGAAGGCGAGGCCGGGCGATGTCTGGAGTACGATGGCGGTGGTTGCGAAAGCGAAGAGCGAAACGATGGTCGTGTAGCGTGTCATGACGAATGCGTCCCCGAGTTCCGTGGTTTGAACCACTTGGTTTTGGGGCGCCGCACGCGGCTTGATCTGCCGCATGTCACAGCCTTCACGCCGGGAACTTTGGTCCCGCATGTGGTCGCTCGATCTCTCGTGGTGTTCGAATCGAAAAGTGCTGCGCCGCCCGATTCGAGTATGCGCGATTGTCACACGGCCGCAATGGTCCGCTCGAATGAATTCGCAATTGTTGCGTGTCCGTCACGCAGCATGCGGCGCGAAATCAGATCAACCGATCGGACGACGCGTTCGCTTCTTCCGCATCGCTCGCTGCGGGGTGTTCCTCGACGGCCGTGACGCCTTTCGCAGTGAGCTCGAACAGATCGCCGTCCTTCATCACGTAGCCGTCGGCGATCAACTCGCCGATCTTGCCGTGCCGGTCGTCGGCAAAGGCGACCGACTGGCTGATGTCCCGCAGGATCGAGAGCTGTTCCTCGCGCAACATGGCTTCACTCTCCGTGCGCCGGGGATCGTTCCCGGCCTTACATGCCGTGGCTCTGAAACACCTTGCTGCAGGACTTCGACAGCTTGGCCCGGTTGGCCTGCAGGCACGCCTGCACAGCGCCGTCATTGCCGAGGTCCTTCCGGCAGAACCGCGAGGCGTCACGCGAGCAGGCGTTCTGCTCCTGCGGCGTACCCATGTGGCCCTGCGCGAGAGCAGGCGTGATCGACATGCCGCTCAGGGCTGTCAGGGCCAGCGTCGCCATAAGGACGGATTTCGGGGACATCGACAAACTCCAATCTGACTGCAGGTATGAATTTCAGTCCTGTCTGAACTCGTCGCCTTGCCGCTTGTTCCCGTCAGGACGGGCCGGCGCCCCGCTATTCAAGGTTCCCGCGTCGCTGCTATAACAGCGGCGAAGGATGAGGATACTTGATGAAACGCTATCTGGTGTTTGCGCTGGTCGGTCCGTTCGTCGGCGGGTTCCTGCTGCTGCTGACGACGACCTATCAGTCCGGTTATTGGGCCCAGACCAATCTCGGCGAGGTCGGAAAGCTGTTCGCGGTGTTCTTCAAATCGCTGCAATACAGCTATCTGTTCGGCTTCCTGCCCTCGCTGATGATCGGTGCGGTCGACGACATCCTGATCCATGTCCGCCGGATCGGCCCGGTGCTGCGGATGCTCCTGGTCGGCCTGTTCGCCTTCGTGCTGGCGTCGCTGACCTACAGCTCGCGCGGGCCGGATTCGGGCACGGTGCAATTCATCCTGTACGGCCTCGTCGGATTCGTGCCGGCGGTGCTTTCATCCTGGCTCGTGCATAGATATGTCGAGGAGCCGCAGCCGGCTGCGGCTTAGACCTGAACGCGCGACGTTCGGGCGCGGCGCGGCAACTTCCGCCACGCCAGTGCGTTCTCCAAAGGCCATGACCATGTCCGATGACGACATTCTTGCTCCGCACAGACCCCGTTCCGGGTCCCGCGCGCGCGGGAGTTTTTCGGACACCGAAGCGCGCGGGCCGATCATCGACCAGGACGGCCACGAGATCCGTCCCGAAACACTGGAGCAGGGGTTTCGCGAGTTTCGCTTCGAATTCGGCCAGGGAAACCCGTTCGGCAATCTGACGCGGGAGCAGCGGGTGGCGCGGATCGAGGCGATCGCAAAGCTGCTCGATGTCGCCTTCATCCTGCCCGGCACGAATATCCGCTATGGCATCGACGGCCTGATCGGGCTGATCCCGATCGTCGGCGACATCATCACCACCGCGATCTCGCTGTGGCTGGTGCGCGAGGCCCGCGCGCTGGGCGCGCCGTGGTATCTCACCGCGCGCATGCTCGGGAATGTCGCGGTCGACGGCGTGGTCGGCATGGTGCCGTTCGCGGGCGATGCCTTCGACGTCATGTTCCGCGCCAACATGCGCAACGTCCGCCTGCTGCGCCGCTGGCTCGACAAGCAGCCGCGGATTTAATGGGGCGCTTCTTGCGTCGCTTCTCCCCGTAAGAACGGGGAGAGGGAGGAGAGAGAGCACCGCTCCAAACGCAAAAAGCGCGACGGCCTTTCGGCCATCGCGCTTTCAGCGCAAATCGGGTTGAGCGAAAACTTACGCCGCGTCGGCGTCGGTCTCGGGGGCTGGCGCCGGCCGGGGGCGGCGCGGCAGCGGGAAGGCTTCGCTCTCGTAGAGCGAGCGGATGCCGTTCTGGTCGAAGCGCGCTTCCTCGACCTGGAGATAGGCGCCGTTCAGCGAATCCGTCGGCAACTGCTCCATCGCGAACTGCACGGCTTCGGCCGCGGTGCCGAACCGGCGATAGGTGAAGCCTGCACGCTTCTTCTTGCGGATCGCGGCGGGGAAGAGCTCGGCAGAAGTGTTGAAGTTGAACGGACGCAGTGGACGCATGGTCAAAGACCTCGTGATCTTGTCTGGGGCTTTAAGCGCGTGGGGTTTTGAAAGGCAGGGGCCACCATCGAGTGGGCCCGCCGCACATGTCATTTTCGCCCTCTAATATAGGCTGTTTTGACAGAAATGCGACCCCCGCGATGGGAGATGATGAATCCGCGCATGGCAGCTCCGCGAGCGCCGTAAACCAAATAATTTCAATATGTTAGATGGTTTACAGTTTGCCAAGCAGCAGCAGCACGACCAGGACCACCAGCACGACGCCGCCGATCCCCATGCCGGAATGGCCCATGCCATAGCCGTAACCACCGAACCGGCCGGACATGCCGCCCAGCAGATAGATGATCACCAGGATGATCAGGATGGTCCCAAGCGTCATGGCATCCTCCCTGGCGGCTGCCGGATTGCGCGCATCGGCCGCACCGCCGGAAGAGAAAAGCACATCGCGCCGCCGGGTTCCATGACGGAACCGGGCGGCGCGCAATGTTATTTGGGCTCGAGCTTCAGCGCGGCCGAGTTGATGCAGTAGCGCAGGCCGGTCGGGCCGGGCCCGTCGGGGAAGACGTGGCCGAGATGGCCGCTGCACTTGGAGCACAGCACCTCGGTGCGGACCATGCCGTGGCTGGCATCGTGCTCCTCGTCGACATGGCTCTCGACCGCGGGCTGGGTGAAGCTCGGCCACCCGCAGCCGGAATCGAACTTGGCATCGGACTCGAACAGCACATTGCCGCAGCCGGCGCAGACATAGGTGCCGGCGCGGTGGTCGTGCTCATATTCGCCGGAGAAGGGACGCTCGGTCGCCTTCTCGCGCAGCACCGCGTACTGCATCGGCGACAATTCGCTCCGCCACTGCTCTTCGCTCTTGATGACCTTGTCGTCGGTGGTTTTCGTCTTGGTGTCGGGCATGGGTCTCCCGTTTGTTTGGTGAACTTGTTTTCGGTGATCTTGCGATCAGTTGGTGGCCTTGCTGGCGCTCACCAGCGTCGGCTTTTCAATGTAGTTATCCGCGAACAGCTTTTTCAGGTTCTCGACCTTCGGAATGTCGTTGTAGGCGATGTAGGGCTGGTTCGGGTGCAGCGTCAGATAGTCCTGGTGATAGGCCTCCGCCGGGTAGAACGCTTCCAGCGCGCCGACCTTGGTCACGATCGGCTTGCTGAATACTTTGGCGCCGTTGAGCTGGGCGATATAGGCGTCCGCCACCTTCTTCTGCTCATCGGAGGTGGTGAAGATCGCCGAGCGATATTGCGTGCCGGAGTCGGGGCCCTGCCGGTTGAGCTGGGTCGGGTCGTGCGCCACCGAGAAGTAGATCTGGAGGATCTTGCCGTAGGAGATCTTCTTCGGGTCGAACTTGATCTCGACCGACTCGGCATGGCCGGTCCGGCCGCTCGAGACCGTCTGGTAATCGGCGGTCGCCTTGGTGCCGCCGGCATAGCCGGAGACTGCATTGACGACGCCGGCGGTGTGCTGGAAGACGCCCTGGACGCCCCAGAAGCAGCCGCCCGCGATGACGGCGGTCTGGATCCCGGTTGCGGGCGACGCATCCACGGTGGGCGCGGGGATCACGACGGCATCCTCCGCGGCCCTGGACGGCACGGCGAAGGCCAGCGTCAGTGCGGTGGTGGCGGCGAGCAGCGAGGCGAGGGCGGTGCGGCGCATGGCGATCCTCTTCGGAAGGTCTGACAGTGTAGGGCGGCCGGGGACGGGCGAACAGCCTGTTTGGCCGCGTTTTCGGACATCTGAGATACGGGCGCAGACGGCGATTGTTACGGGGAAACGGACACGAGTCTGTGAAAAATAGCCTCAGACGGCGCGGCTTGGCGAGGCCGGGAACTCCGGGCTAGATGAACGCGCGCGATCGCGCTCGACTCAATCATGTGGTGGCTGGAGCTGACCTGACAACATGCTGCGTGTCATTCCCCTGACCCTCGCCATCCTGATCTCAAATGCCGCGATCGCCGCGGCCGAGCCGCAAGCCGGCGAGGACCTCGCCACCTGTCGCGACCGCCAGGCGGAGGCCCAGGCCCGCGCGACGGCCTGCGACAATCTGTTGAAGGCCGATAAGCTCGGCGGCAAGGACAAGTCGCTCGCGCTCGTCGTGCGTGGCAATGCGCTGATCAACAAGCGCGACTATGACCGCGCCATCGAGGCGCTGTCGTCCGCCATCGATCTCGATCCGGACAATGTCGGCGCCATCAACCTGCGCGGGCTCTCCCATGAGCGCAAGGGCGAGGACGATCTCGCCATGGTCGACTACAATCTCGCCATCCAGAAGCGCGCGAATTTCGGCTATGCCTACAACAATCGCGGCACCATCCATCTGCGCCGGGGCGCGCTGCAAAGCGCGCTCGACGACTTCAACCTGTCAATCAAATACACGCCCACGTTCCTGCTCGGCTGGACCAATCGGGCCCGCATGCGCACGCTGAACAAGGATTTCGACGGCGCGATTGCCGACTTTGCGGCAGCCGAGAAGATCGACCCGGCCGCGCCGCAGATCGCCGGCAACCGCTGCATCACCTACGGCATGATGGGCAAGTACGACCAGGCGTTCGCCGACTGCGACGGCCTGATCCAGAAGCAGCCCAGGAATACCTTCGCGATCAACAATCGCGCCGAGGTCAACGTGATGAAGGGCGACCTCGACGCCGCGCTGAAGGACTACAACACGGTCATCCAGCTCAATCCGAACAGTGTGCGCGCCCATTCCGGCCGCGGCCAGATCTACGAGCGCAGGAAAGATCTCGCCCAGGCCCGCGCCGACTACCGCGCGGCGGCCTATTCGCTGACGAGGTTCGACGAGCCCGACGTCGCGCGCGCCCGCGCCATCGCGCAGGCGCGCTTGGCCGCACTGACGCCGCAGGCGCCGGCCGGGTCCACCGGGCGCCGCGTGGCGCTCGTGATCGGCAACGGCGCCTACAAGAACGTCCACGCCCTGCCCAATCCGCCGCGCGACGCGAAAATGATTGCAAACGTGCTGCGCGATGTCGGCTTCCAGACCGTGATCTCCGTCAGCGACCTCTCCCGCGACAAGTTCTTCGAAGCGCTGCAGACGTTTGCCACTGAGGCGGAGAATGCGGATTGGGCGGTGGTCTATTACGCCGGCCACGGTTTCGAGATCGGCGGCGTGAACTATCTCGTCCCTGTGGACGCCAAACTTGCCGCCGACAGGGACGCCGAGACCCAGGCGGTCGCGCTGGAGCAGGTGATCGCAGCGGTGGGCGCCGCGAGAAAAGTGCGTCTGGTGATGCTGGATGCCTGCCGCGACAATCCCTTTGCGCCGGCCATGCAGCGCACGCTGTCGCTCAAGCTGGTGGACAAGGGCTTTTCCAACATCGAGCCCGGCGCCGGCTTCATGGTGGTCTACGCCGCCAAGCACGGCGAGACTGCGCTGGACGGCGATGGCGGCGCCGACAGCCCCTTCGCCACCGCGCTCGCCCGCGAGATCAAGGTGCCGAAGGTCGAGATCCGGAAACTGTTCGACATCGTCCGCGATGACGTCTGGTCCGCCACCAAGCACGAGCAGCAGCCGTTTTCATACGGCTCGCCGCCGGGACGCGAGGATTTTTATTTCGTGGCGGGGAAGTGAGGGGTTGCAGAGACCGTAGCCCGGATGGAGCGCAGCGAAATCCGGGAATCGCGAGCGCGGACCCGACCCCCGGATTACGCTTCGCTCCATCCGGGCTACAACAGTGCCGTAGGGTGGGCAAAGCGACTTGTCCGCCGTAGCTCGAAGAGCGAAGGCGGAAGCGTGTCCACCATTCTTATTGAATGTGTGGAGAGATGGTGGGCACGGCGCGTTGCGCCTTTGCCCACCCTACGGCAGCGTCACACAACGATACTCAACCGCTTCGCCGCCCGCGTAATCCCCGTGTACAGCCACCGCGCCCGGCTATCCTGGAACGCGAAGCTCTCGTCGAACAGCACGACGTCGTCCCATTGCGAGCCCTGCGATTTGTGCACGGTCAGCACGTAGCCGTAGTCGAACTCGTCATACGGCTTGCGCTGCTCCCAGGCGATCGCCTCGACGCCGCCCTCGAAGCAATCGGCGCGCACCGAGACCTTTGTCACCTTGTGACCGAAGTCTTCATCCGGCGACAGCCGCATGCTGAGGATGCGGGATTTCGAGCGCGAGGTGTTGCGTGATTTCACGCGCCACAGGCCGCCGTTGAACAGGCCCTTCTTGCGGTTGTTGCGCAGGCACACCAGCTTGTCGCCGGCGACCGGGAAGACATCCTCGATGTTCTGGCGCTGGCGCACCCGCATGTTGTAGGCGCGGCGCGTGTTGTTGCGGCCGACAAGCACCTGGTCGGCGCCCATGACGCGGTCCGGATCGAGCTCTTTCCGCGACACCACCTCGCTCTCGCCGTAACGGCCGATATCGAGCTCGCGGCCCTCGCGGACATCCATCGACATCCGCACGATCGGATCGTCCTGGGCCTGGCGATGCACTTCGGTCAGCATCGCGTCGGGCTCGGTGTTGGTGAAGAAGCCGCCACCCTGGATCGGCGGCAGCTGCGCGGGATCGCCGAGCACCAGCAGCGGGCAATCGAACGACATCAGGTCGCGGCCCAACTCGGCATCGACCATCGAGCATTCGTCGATCACGATCAGCTTGGCCTTGGAGGCCGGCGCGTCGTCCCACAGCTCGAAGCTCGGCTGCTCCTCGCCGGATTCGCGGGCGCGGTAGATCAGCGAGTGGATGGTGGAGGCCTCGTCGCAACCCTTGTTGCGCATGACCAGCGCGGCCTTGCCGGTGAAGGCGGCGAACTTCACCTCGCCGTCGACGCCTTCGGCGATGTGCCGCGCCAGCGTGGTCTTGCCGGTGCCGGCAAAGCCAAACAGGCGGAACACCGGCGGCGTGCCGTTGCGGCCGGGTTTTGCCTTGAGCCAGTCGGCAACGGCTTTGAGCGCGGCATCCTGATGCGGGGTGAAAGTGGCCATGTCTGTCTTGAGGAAGGGCAGAATCGAGGCGATTCGCCATCCCTCGAAACTAACCATTCGGCCCAAGGGTTCAAGCGGCCCAGCCGCCCCTATTGCCAGCCGGGAACGCCGCGCATGTCGGGCAGGTGGTGGGCGATGCCCTTGTGGCAGTCGATGCAGGTCTTTTCCTTCGTGAACAGGAAGCGCTGGTGCGCCACCGAGGCCCGTGGCGACTGTTTCGTGATGTCCATGGAATCGGCGCTGTGGCAGTTGCGGCACTCCAGGGAATCGTTGGCCTTGAAACGCGCCCATTCGTGTGCGGCGAGCTCGAGCCGGTGGTCCAAGAATTTCTCGCGGGTGTCGATCGTGCCGAAGATCTTGCCCCAGACCTCCTTGGAGGCCTGCATCTTGCGCGCGATCTTGTCGGTCCAGTTGTGCGGGACGTGGCAGTCCGGGCAGGTCGCGCGCACGCCGGAGCGGTTGGTGAAGTGGATGGTCGACTTCAGCTCGGCGAAGACGTTTTCGCGCATCTCGTGACAGCCGGTGCAGAATTTTTCGGTGTTGGTCAGCTCCAGCGCGGTGTTGAAACCGCCCCAGAAGATCACGCCCGCCGCAAAGCCCGCGAGCACCAGCACGCCGAGCCCGAACACCGAGCTCGGCCGGATCAGCACCTGCCAGAGCTCGCGCGCGAAGTCCCAGCAGCGCAGGATAAAGCTACGCTTGGCTTCCACCTTTCCCTTGGGCTCGTCAGCAGCCGTCGTCATCGGCGGCCACCGGGGCTGGCGCGCGAGAGCAGCGTGTCGATGTCGATGAAATCGTTGCTCACCGGCGGCGTCGCGGTGTTCTGCGGCACGTGGCATTCCGTGCAGAAGAAGCGCCGCGGCGAGATCGAGGCCAGGAACTGGCCGTCGCGGTCCATGAAATGCGTGATCGAAACCATCGGCGCCTGCGATTCCGCGATGCGTGCCCGCGCATGGCAGGACAGGCATTTGTTGCCGTTGAGGTCGATCTGGTAGCCGTCGATGGTGTGCGGGATCACCGGCGGCTGCTCCGGGTAGTTGCGCACCTCTCTCTCGGACGTATTGCGGTTCGGCAGCATCGGTGGCGCCGCGCCCTCGTCATTGAGGGGGGCCGGGCCCCGCAGGCCTGACGTCACCGTCTGCGCGGTGAGAGAGCTCGCGCCCGCGGCGATCGCGACCGCGAGCAGGGCTATGCCAAATCGTTTCATCATGACAGGTTCACCCGCTCGATGCGCACGGCGCATTTCTTGTAGTCGGTCTGCAGCGAGATCGGATCGGTGGCGTCCAGCGTCACCTTGTTGATCATCTTGGATTCGTCGAACCACGGCACGAACACGAGGCCACGCGGCGGCCGGTCGCGGCCGCGCGTCTCGACGCGGGCGCGGATGAAACCGCGGCGGGATTCCACCTTCACCTCGTCGCCGCGCCGGAGTTTTGCTTCCGACGCATCGTCGGGATGCATGAAGCAGACGGCCTCGGGGAACGCCTTGTAGAGCTCGGGCACGCGGCGCGTCATGGTGCCGGAATGCCAGTGCTCCAGCACGCGGCCAGTCGAGAGCCAGAACGGATATTCGTTGTCGGGTGATTCCGCCGGCGGCTCGTAGGGCAGGGCGAAGATGCGCGCCCTGCCGTCGGGATAGCCGTAGAACTGCACGTCGGTGCCCTGCTTGACGTAGGGATCGCTGCCCTCGCGGAAACGCCATTTGGTTTCCTGGCCGTTGACGACGGGCCAGCGCAGGCCGCGCTCGCGGTGATAGGCCTCGAACGGCGCGAGGTCGTGACCGTGGCCGCGGCCGAACGAGGCGTACTCTTCAAAGAGCCCCTTCTGCACGTAGAAGCCGAACGCCTTGGATTCCGTGTTGGCGTAGCCTTCCTCTATCTCCGAGGTCGGAAACTTGTCGACCTGGCCATTCTTGTAGAGCACGTCGAACAGCGTCTTGCCGCGAACCTCCGGCTTCTTGGCGATCAACTCCTCCGGCCAGACTTCCTCGATCTTGAAGCGCTTGGAGAACTCCATCAGCTGCCAGAGATCGGACTTGGCCTCGCCGGGCGCGTTGACGAGCTGGTGCCAGAACTGCGTGCGCCGCTCGGCATTGCCGTAGGCGCCTTCCTTCTCCACCCACATTGCGGTCGGCAGGATCAGGTCGGCGGCCAGCGCCGTCACCGACGGATAGGCGTCCGAGACCACGATGAAATTGTCGGGGTTGCGGAAGCCCGGATAGGTCTCCTCGTTGGCGTTGGGACCGGCCTGGAGGTTGTTGTTGACCTGCACCCAATAGGCGTTGATCAGGCCGTCCTTCAGCATCCGGCTCTGCAGCACGGCGTGGGCGCCGTTCTTGTCGGGAATGGTGCCTTCCGGCAGCAGCCAGAGATGCTCGGCCTTGTCGCGATGCTCCTTGTTGGTGACGACCATGTCGGCGGGCAGGCGGTGCGAGAAGGTGCCGACCTCGCGCGCGGTGCCGCAGGCCGAAGGCTGGCCGGTGAGCGAGAACGGGCTGTTGCCGGGCGAGGAGATCTTTCCGGTCAGGAGATGGATGTTGTAGACGAGGTTGTTGCACCAGACACCGCGGGTGTGCTGGTTGAAGCCCATGGTCCAGAACGAGACCACCTTTGTCTTGGGATCGGCATAGAGCTCGGCGAGCGCTTCGAGCCGGTTCATCGGCACGCCGGACATCTCGGCAGCTTTCTCCAGCGTGTAGTCCGAGACGAATTTTACGAATTCGTCATAGCTCATGTCGGTGGAGTCGTTGGCCTTGGCCGCACCGGTTGCTTTTTTCTGCAGCGGATGCTCGGGCCGCAATCCATAGCCAATGTCGGTCTGCCCGCGCCGGAAGATCGTATGCGCAGCGACGAAATCCTTGTTGACGCGTCCGGTCTTGATGATGTGGTTGGCGATGGCGTTGAGGATGTAGAGATCGGTCTGCGGCTTGAACACCATGCCGATGTCGGCGAGGTCGAACGAGCGGTGCTCAAAGGTGGACAGCACGGCGACGCGGACATGCGGCGCGGACAGCCGGCGGTCGGCGAGGCGCGTCCACAAAATGGGATGCATCTCCGCCATGTTGGAGCCCCACAGCACGAAGGCGTCGGTCGCCTCGATGTCGTCATAGCAGCCGGCCGGCTCGTCGATGCCGAAGGTGCGCATCATGCCGGCGACGGCAGAGGCCATGCAGTGCCGCGCGTTGGGGTCGATGTTGTTGGTGCGGAAGCCGGCCTTGTAGAGCTTCGAGGCGGCGTAACCTTCCCAGATCGTCCACTGGCCGGAGCCGAACATGGCGAGACCGTTGGGCCCGCGCTTCTTCAGCGTTTCCTTCCACTTCACCTCCATGATGTCGAAGGCTTCGGTCCAGCTGATTGGCGTGAACTCGCCGTTCTTGTCGTACTTGCCGCCGGTCTTGCGCAGCATCGGCTGCGTCAGCCGGTCGTGGCCGTACATGATCTTGGAAAGGAAATAGCCCTTGACGCAATTGAGGCCGCGATTGACCTCGGCCTTGATGTCGCCATGGGTGGCGACGACGCGGTTGTCCTTGGTCGCGACCATCACGGAGCAGCCGGTGCCGCAGAAGCGGCAGGCGGCCTTGTCCCATTTCAATTCGCTGTTGTCGCGCTCGGAGACGAGATTGGCGGCGAGCGCCGGTGCCGGCATGCCTGCTGCGGCAGCCGCAATCGCGGCGGCCTCGAGCTTCAGCATCTGGCGGCGGTCGAGCTTTGGCGATGTCATGATGGCTCTCCCGGCCGTTAGGCGGTTTCGATGGCGTGGAAGACCAGCGCCGCGGAATAGACGTTGGGCAGCGACTGGATGGTGTTGAGCAGGGTGCCGAGGCTGCCGGCATCCGGCGCTTCGGTCACGACGACGAGTTTTCCGCGCGGGTCTCGTCCGTGAATTTCGCAGCCGGGAAGTGCTGCGATCTCGGCTTCCAGTTCGTCCAGGCGCTCGGGGCGGGCCTGCACGATGATGCTGGCGATCTCGCAACCTGGCGGCGCGACGACGCGGTCGGCGGTGAGCACCCGGCCGGTGATCAATGCGCGGCGGTTGAGTGTGGATTGGGCCATGATGCCTGTCTTTCGCTGTTCGGAGGTCAATGCGGGGAGGGTGGCGGGCCGGGAGGGCCGGCGAACATCTGGTAGATCCAGACGCCGAGCCCGTATGAGCCGACCGTTCCGACCGCGAGGACGGGCATCACGACCGCGGTCAGGAACAGGAAAGCGAAAATCTCCATGCGCTTACGGCGCACGCGCGAAGTCGTGTCGTCAGGGGCCGACATATTCGGTCTCTCTGAAATGGTGCTGGAATCGGGACGGCATCCGGGCCGTTGCCTTACTGCACTTTAGATGCAGCAGGGCCGCTGCCGCGTTGATCTGGATCAACCCGTCGACTTGACCGGATGTCGCGGCGCGGCCAACGGACCGAGCCGCGGCGCTCCGTGCGCGCGAGAGAAGCAAGCGGCAACGATCGTTACCCAAAAGCGAAGATGCTTTGCGGCTCGGGGGTCAGGCCGCATACATCTTCTCTTGCCTCGGAAATGCCCGCGACCTACTACCAGTGGTAGCGGGCGCCGCAACATCCATCGCTGCTACGTGGCGGGAGCTACATATGAGGCGAATCCGAATCATTCATAAGACCGAATATTTTTACAATCAGCCGGTCACCTTCGGCACTCATCGAGCCATGATGCGGCCTCGCGAGGGACATGACGTCCACATCGTGAGAGGGTCGATCGATATCGAGCCGAACGCGGAAGTTCGCTGGTTGCGCGACAATTACGACAATGCCATCGCAGTCGTGACCTTTTTGGAATTATCCGACACGCTCAGGATCGCAAGCGAGGTCGACGTCGACCTTTACCACGACGACCCCATTGAATGGCGGATTGCGCCATTCGCCAGTTCATTTCCCTTCCAATATCCCCCGGAGGAGCAGCTTGAGCTGACGGTGTATCGTCTCCCGAGCTATCTCTACGACGCCACCGCCCTGCTCGAATGGTTGCGCGATCTCTACAAACCCGGTCAGTTGATCGGCACGCTGGACCTTCTGAACAATTTGAATACTCACATCTACCGATCGTTCAAATACGTTTCCCGCGAGGCTCTCGGGGTTCAATCACCCAACGAAACGCTGCGGCTCGGCAGCGGGACCTGTCGCGACTATGCGGTGTTCATGATGGAAGCTGCCCGCTACTGGGGATTTGGTGCGCGCTTTGTCACCGGCTACATCCAGATGGCCGAGGGACAACACGGCGCCACGCACGCCTGGACCGAGATCTATATCCCCGGAGCCGGGTGGCGCGGCTATGATCCCACCAACAACAAGATCGTCGGCAGTGAACACATACCCGTCGCCGTGACGCGCGAACAGGAAAGGGCCTCTCCGCTTTCCGGGACGTGGGATGGTCCGGCGGATGCATTCAGCCGGATGAACGTCTCGGTGCAAGTCATATCAATTCCAGCATCGCCATGATCGTAGTCCACGGTCGATCACGGCAAGCGCGGGTTGGCGGCCAGTCGGTGTGTCCCTGATCCCTCGCCCGTCTTGTCATCATCATTTGAATTGAAGTCGGCGACTTCCATGGCAGGCATCCATGTTTGATCCGACGATTGTCTTGGTCCTTCTCGGGGCTGCGATCCTGATGTTCGCGATCAACAGGCCGCGCCTGGATGTGGTCGCACTGATCATGCTCCTTGCGCTCCCCTTCACCGGTGTCCTCACCATGAGCGAAGCATTGGCAGATTTCAGCGATCCGAACATTGTGCTAACGCCGGCAACCCGAACCTCTCGGTCTGGATCGATGAGTACAAACTCGCGGACCGCGAATAACGGCTGCGCGTGACGGAACAATCGTCTCTCGCCGGCATGACCATTGAAGCCCCGGACCTTCGCGGCTCGGCCGGAGCAAGCATTGTGGCCGTGGAACGCAGCCGCAGATTTGGTCACCATCAGCCTGCCCCGCCGAGTCCAAGCAGGTTCTCCAGGTGCCGGGCAAGGCGCCGCAGGCGGTGATTTGCCTGGCGCCCGTCGTTTGATGGTCAGCGGCCTGATCCCGAATGTGCAGGCCGCCCTGATCGAATGCATGCTGATGAGCGCACTGGGCTGTATCGACATTACCAGCGCTTACCGTTCGGTCGACTGGAAGACCATTGTCCTCATTGTTGGAATGTTGCCGTTTTCAGTCGCCCTGGAGAGAACCGGCGGGGTTGAACTTGCGGCTGATGGGCTAAGAGCCATCACCAGCGGTGCCGGCCATCACGTCATGCTCGCCACGCTCTTTGCCATGACGGCGCTGCTTGGGATGTTTATCTCGAATACCGCGACGGCAGTATTGATGGCCCCCGTCGCTATCGCTGTCGCGAAGGAAATGCATGCCTCGCCTTATCCGTTTGCAATGACGGTGGGCCTGGCTGCTTCGACTGCTTTCATGACGCCTGTGTCGTCGCCGGTTAAGACGTTGGTGGTCGCCCCCGGACATTACACGTTCGGTGACTTTGTGCGCATCGGCGTACCGTTTTCCCGGGTCGTCTTGATCGTCTGCACCTTGCTCGTGCCCTGGCTGTTGCCGCTCTGAACCGGGCAACGTCCTGAATTTGCTAAACGTGATTTGCTTCGCGATCTCGTCGGTCACCGCGGGGAGATTGGCGGGCCGGGACCACCGCCGCAATTTTGGATTGTGCCCGCGCAAGGGCGGTGCGAGAGTCTGATCTCGAACGGGGAAACGCGGATTGTGAACGCGATGGGGCTCACGGCCATCGATCTCGGGCTTCGCGGCGCGGCGAGCGGCGTGTTCCTGATGATCGTTCTCATGGTGCTGCAGCGTCGTGCCACCAATCAGCTGGCCTTGCTGGGCACGGCCATGGCCGCCGGCGGTGCGTTCTATGCGATCGTCACCGCGCCGGTCTTTCCCAAATCGTCATTGTGGTGGACGTTGCCGATCCTGTCCTCGCTGCCCGCCGTCTTCTGGTTGTGGGCGCGCGCGTCGTTCGACGACGATTTCGTGCTCCGGCGACGGCATGGCGTCCTGTGGCTGACCATCTTGGCCGTCGGATTTGCGGTGTCGCTTGGCTGGACGACCTGGCCCAACTTGGCCAGGGGTGGCAGCAAAGTCCTGTCGGCCGTGGCCGTGCTGCTGGCGCTCGCGGCCGCGGTCCAGACGGTCAAGACTTGGCGTGTCGATCTGGTCGCGCGGCGGCGCCGGCTGCGGCTGGCTGTGCTCGCGATCAATGTCGTGTTCATCGGGGTCGTGGCCGGAGCGGGCGTCGCCGCGGTCCCCGTCGCGGTTCCCGGCGAGCCCGGCAGTCTTCCGACCGCGATCAGCCTGTTCGTGTTGGCGATGCTCGCCGGCCTCGGCGTTTTGGACCTGCGGGCGATTGTCACCGTCAATGATGCCGCGGCGGCGATCAGACCCGGCGACACGGCCGGGCGACCGGTGACCGATCGTGCACCCACAGGGCGGGGCACGGCCGACCCCGTTCTGTTGCGGCGCCTCGACCATCTGATGACCGTGGAGCGAATCTACCGGCAGGAAGGTCTTGCGATCGGCGCGCTCGCGGCGCGGCTCGATGTTCCCGAGCACCGACTTCGCCAGGCCATCAACGAAGGGCTGGGTTATCGCAACTTCAACGCGTTCCTCAATCACTATCGCATCGAGGATGCCAAGCTGGCGCTGTCCGATGTGACGCAACGGGAGGTGCCGGTGCTGACCATCGCCATGGATGCAGGCTTCCAGTCGATCGGGCCTTTCAATCGCGCCTTCAAGGCCGAAACCGGCGTAACTCCGACCGAATTCCGGCGCGAGGCGCTGATCCGGCCGCAAACGGCGCCGGATGCCGACCGCCATTTCAAAATCGGCCAGCCGCGCCGAGAAATCGGCTAGCCGATTATGGGATTGGGCAAGAGAGCCCTGACATGATCGGGCAGATTGCCGGAAACAAGCCTTTCACCAGCAAGCCGAGTCCGTCCATGTCCCGATCGACCGCCATCGCCCCCGCATCGGAACGGTTGCACGCGCTCGACGCGGTCAGGGGTTTTGCCCTGCTGCTCGGCATCGTCCTGCACGCAACCCTGTCGTTCGTGCCGGCCCCGACCAGGATCTGGATCATACAGGATACCCATCAAAGCCTGGCCCTGGGCCTGCTGTTCTTCGTCATCCACGTCTTCCGGATGACGACCTTCTTCCTGATGGCGGGTTTCTTCGCTCGCATGAGCTTTCATCGCCGGGGAATCTGGGGCTTCGTCACGGACAGGTTGCAGAGGATCGGACTGCCGCTAGTGGTCGGCTGGCCGATCGTGTTTACGCCGATGGCCCTGGTGGTCATATGGGCCGCGGGCTTTCCGAACGGCGGCCCGATCCCCGGCGCACCTCGCTGGCCGCCGGTGCTGCCGAATTTCCCGCTGACCCATCTCTGGTTTCTCTATGTGCTGCTGGAGCTATATGTCGCCATGCTCCTGCTGCGCGGCGCAATTGTCTGGCTCGATGTATCAGGCACGCTGCGAACGGTTGTCGACCGCCTCTTTGCGCAGATTATGCAAAATCCGCTGGCGCCCCTGGTTCTGGCGATCCCGATCGGCATCGCTTTCTGCCTCGATCAAAGATGGATCAATGTGATGGGCGTGAGGACGCCGGATCAATCGCTCGTCACGAACCTCCAGGCGTGGGTCGGCTTCGGCACTGCCTTCGGCTTCGGTTGGTTGCTGCATCGGCAGACCGATCTACTGCGGATTTTGGAGCGACGCTGGCTGTGGAATCTCTTGCCGGCGCTCGGCCTCATTCTGATCAGTTTCGTGCTTGTCGGGGTGATGATGTCCGTGCCGGGTGCGCCGAAATTGCCGGTTAGTTTCGCCACGCTCAGGCTTGTCTCCGCCATCCTATATGCGCCGGCGATATGGATCTCGACCTTCGCTGTCCTCGGCCTCGCGCTCCGCTTCATGTCCGGCCTCAGCCCGACCCGGCGCTACCTCGCCGATGCCTCCTACTGGCTCTATCTGATCCACACGCCGATCGTGATGGCGCTGCAGGTCGCGCTGTCGCAGCTCGACTGGCCCGGGCCGGTCAAGTTCGCCATCATTCTCGTCGTCGCGATTCTCCCGATGTTGGCGAGCTATCATCTGCTGGTGCGCTTCACCTTCATCGGTGCGCTCCTGAATGGCCGCCGCGCACGGCGCGAAGCGGCGCCTGCCGCCGCGGTCACAGGCCCCGCCGTGCCATAACGCGAAGTGTCGGGTCATTCTCCCGCACGGCGGAATTGCGGCTCCATAGACAGCGCCTCCCCGCTCACTAAGATGAGTGCAACAAGAATAAGCGGGAGAGGCGTCATGAAGTTCGGCATCTTCTATGAGCTGCAGCTGCCACGGCCCTGGGTGGCCGGCGACGAGCTGAAGCTCTACCAGAACGCGCTCTCGCAGATGGAACTTGCCGACAAGCTCGGTTACGACCACGCCTGGGTCGTCGAGCATCACTTCCTCGAAGAGTACTCGCACTCGCCCTCGCCGGAATCATTCCTCGCCGCCGCGAGCCAGCGCACCAAGAACATCAGGCTCGGCCACGGCATCCTCCAGCTCACGACGAACCACCCGGCGCGCGTCGCCGAGCGCGTCGCGGTGCTCGACCTGCTCTCCAACGGCCGCTGCGAATTCGGCATGGGCGAAAGTGCCTCGATCACCGAGCTGACGCCGTTCGGCCGCGACATGGAGACCAAGAAGGAGGTCTTTGAGGAGGCGGTGCAGGCGATCTTCCCGATGTTCAAGGATGCGGGGAGCGAGCACCACGGCAAGTATTTCGACATTCCCTTGCGCAATGTCGTGCCGAAGCCGGTGCAGAAGCCGCACCCGCCGCTGTGGATGGCCTGCTCGCAGCTGCCGACCATCGAGCGCGCCGGCCGCCACGGCTTTGGCGCGCTGGGCTTCCAGTTCGTCAGCGCCGACGCGGCGCACGCCTGGGTGCACGCCTATTACAACGCGATGACCAAGCGATTGCACAAGCTCGCCGACTACGAGATCAACCCGAACATGGCGCTGGTCTCGTTCTTCATGTGCGCCAAGACGGATGAGGAGGCGCGTGCGCGCGCCGACGGCGCCACCTTCTTCCAGTTCGCGCTGCGGTTCTACGGCGCCTCGCAGAACCGCCAGCGTCCCGCGCCCTACACCGTCAACATGTGGGACGAGTACAACAAGTGGAAGCGCGACTATCCGGAAGCGCAGGAGGCGGCGCTGCGCGGCGGCCTGATCGGCTCGCCCGAGACCATCCGCAGGAAGCTGAAGCGCTTCCAGTCGTCGCATATCGACCAGGTCATCCTGCTCAACCAGGCCGGCAAGAACAGCCACGAGCACATCTGCGAATCGCTCGAGCTGTTCGGCCGCGAGGTGATGCCGGAGTTCCAGAACGATCCGGCCCAGGCGGCGTGGAAGCAGGGCGTCATGAGCGGCGAGATCAAGCTGGAAGAGATCGACACCGAGGCGTTTACGGATCGCTACGGCAAGCTCGCGATCAACGTCGCGCCGGCGAAGGCCGCCGCGGGGTAGGGGCGCTGCATCCGGCATGGGCCCCGGCTTAGCAGCGCCATAGCGCGTCGAAGACGCGCGTAATCGCGCTTATGTCACGCTGCGCTGCGTCCGGGGCACGAGACCTTTTCCGCATCGGCCAGCAAGACTCTCGTGTCCCGGACGCGCTGCAACGCGTAGCGTTGCTGCGCAGAGCCGGGACCCAGAAGCGGCATAAGCCGCCGTCTCCGACTTTCGGTCAAACCCGGCTGCTGATATCGTCCGCCAAAAGAACTTTTGCGGAGGAACCAATGCGGCCCCACGGCATGGCCTCAACTCCAGCGGCGAACGACATCGCGCCGGCGGTGCTCGCCATCGGCCGACCTGATTTCCCGAATGTCCTGATCGACACGTTGCGCCGGCAGGCCGGCGTCGGCCATTGCATGGTGTTCGCGCTGACACGCACCGGCGCGGCGAGCTGTCTGCTCGACGCCGGCAACATCCCGATCGGCAGCGATCTCGGCGCGGCCTATGCCGGTCAGTTCCACGAATCCGATCCCAATCGTGATGCGCTGTTCGAAGGCGAGGGCAGCGCGCCGATCATGCTGCCGTCGTTCGCGCCGCGCATGTATGGCGCGCGCTACCGGAAAATCTTCTTCAACGACTCTGATATCGTCGACAAATATGCGACGGCGATCTGGGTCGGCGACACCTGCTTTTATGTCAATTTCTACCGCATCACCGCCCAGGGCTGCTTTGGCGACGTCGAGCGTGCGCGGCTCCAGGTTATTGCGCCTGCGATCGGCGCCAGCGTTGCGCGTCATTTCCAGCAGGCGGCCACCGCGACGCCCGACCAGAACCTCGCCGCGTTGTTCGCAACGCGCGCGCCCCTCTCCGCACTGACGCCGCGCGAGCAGGACGTCTGCCGCCGCATCCTGCTCGGTTTCAGCTCCGAGGCGATCTCGCAAGCGCTGGGCATCAGCCTGCATTCGACCCTGACCTACCGCAAGCGCGCCTATGAGCGGCTCGGCATCTCCTCGCAGAACGAGTTGTTTGCGATCGTGCTGGGCTTGCTCTCGGGGCCGGGCCACCTGAACTAAAGGGGACTCTAGATCCGCGATATCTGCTTCCGAGAGCAAAGCCGACGCGCAGCCGGCCCTCCGGGGTCGTCGCCTTTTGACCCAAGGCCGACATCCGCGGCGCGAATCCTCTTCAAGGATACTTACGCTTTCCCAAGTCGGATATGGTGTTGACCAGAATCAAGGGGGCAAAGGTGCAATTTCCAATGAGGCAAATCATACTCTCAATAGTCGCTGTTTTGTCGTTCTCATCTGCGCGTGCTGAGATGGTCAAGATACCTTGGCATACTTCAGCGCAGTCCCTGCCTTGGATTCCCGGCAACGAATACATCGACGGCAGGTCGAAAAACTTCATGGATGGCACCGTCGAGGAAAAGGGTAAGGTAAAGGCCGAGGGCGAACTGTCGGCGGACATTATACGGCCGCAGGGCGCCAAGGGACCAGACCCCTTCGTGATCATGCTGCACGGCTGCGACGGGTTCGGCCGGGTCGAGAGGAAATGGGGGCGTGACTACGGCGGCAGATTAGTCGGAGCAGGCTATGGTGTTCTCCTGCTCGACAGCTTCGGCAGCCGGGGATTGGGACCCGACGGCGTCTGCTCGGATCCCAGCCAGTTGACTTGGGCGCGGCGCCGGGCTGACGATGCGTATGCGGCGCTGGACTGGCTAATCGGACAGAAGATCGCCGATCCCAAGCGGGTCTACGTCCTTGGCCGCAGCAACGGTGCGACCACGACCTTGATCATCATGAACCGGGCGATCGGCGACCTGCACGAGCACATGTTCGCGGGCGGCTTCGCGATGCAGCCGTCCTGTTATTTGATGAAGAACGTCGAGTTCTACGCCCCGGTCCATCTCTTCCTAGCAGAGAAGGACGAGGCGACCAGCCCCATCCTCTGCGGCCAGATGGCCGAGAGCAAGCGGTCGATTCCCGTGAAGACGGTGCTGTGGAAGGGGGCGAACCACAGCTTCGAAGATCACGAGCCAATCCACGTTTTCCATGGCTACCATGTCGGATACAATGCCGCGGCTGCGGAAGGCACCATCAAGGCAATCATTAGTGCGTTGAACGAGGCCAAGAAAGCGGAAAACTGACCGCGCGGAGTCGCACAGCCTGTAGGTATGCGACGACGGCCGAATGGCGGCGGATAGATGCGGGAAGTCCGCCTGAACGACTTCCGCTCGTGGCCCGAAGCCGCCGTCAATGAAGGAGCGGAGCGCGTTCGCTCCGCCCGGCGATTTAGACCCCGACTCGTTCCGCGATGAGAAGCGCGTCGTCCGCATCGCAACCTCAATATCAAGCGGTACGCCCAATTTTCACGTCGCCGAACAAGAGTTGGGCGTTAACCATCGCCAACGGTTCCCCTCTGAGCGACATCGCTTCGAAGTTTCTTAAATCTTGCCGGGTACCTCTTCCAGGCATGGTGACCTGGGGAAAGACATGAGTAAGCGGGCCAAACGTAAGAAGGCAGAGGCCCTCGCAATACCCATGGCCGCGAGAGTCGCAATTGGCGCCGTGGCCGTCGCCGTCGTGGGGTATAGCTTGCTGTCTAGCCCGGCGGACGTGCAACCGATACGAAAACCGTCAGCACAACAGGCCCAGGCGTCGTCAACTCCGGTTTACGTGTCGACTCCAGTTCGTGCATCAGCGCCAGCTCCGGCTGCGATTCCGGTTCCGGCTCCGATCCCGGCCCCTCTGGTCGAACCACCCAAAGCCGACGCTGGCGTTCCCGGAGCACTTGTCCGGCAGGTGGTTGACTACGCCAGCCGTCAGGCGCCGGGCACCGTGATCATCGATACCGGAAACACATTCCTCTATTTCGTTCTGAACGACAGGCAGGCGATGCGCTACGGCATCGGTGTTGGCCGCGAAGGTTTCACATGGTCCGGTGAGCAGACTGTGGCCCGCAAAGCAGAATGGCCGGATTGGCATCCGCCTGTGGAAATGGTCTCGCGTCAGCCTTATCTGCCGCGGTTCATGGCGGGCGGTCCGGGCAATCCGCTCGGCGCCCGGGCGATGTATCTCGGCGAGACCGAATATCGCATTCACGGCACCAACAATCCCGATACGATCGGGAAGAAGGTTTCGTCCGGCTGTATCCGGCTGACCAATGACGACGTCGCGGACCTTTACGAGCGGGTGAAGATCGGAGCGAAAGTGATCGTGCTTCCGGCAACCGCAGCCCGCAGGCCCTCCCAGGGAGCGCCGGCCGACGCCGCTTTCCGGCTGCCGGACCCGGCATCGCCGTCGAAGCGGCCCCTGGCGGCTAACGCGCAGATGTTGTCATCCGGACCGAAGATCGCCGAAGCTCGGTAAGTCAGTCCTCGGTCCTCGGTCTGCAACCGAGGACAAGGAGGCAATTCAAGTCGTCGCGTTTAAGTCAGTTGCGGGCACTTAACGAACGTTCGCTCATGCGCTTGCCGATGTCCGCCGTCGGGGAATCGCGAATCGACTAAAGCGAGCGGTTTATCGCTTCGATGACTTGGGATAGCATCGTATCATCCCCGCCCTATCGAGGGGTGACGGGTAAGGCCGGCATTTGAATTGGAAGACTTAGGTTTCAAATGCCTCGCTTACGGCCCTCGGAATGTGAGGCATTTCGCAGACAGATCTACGCGCGCATTGTCAACTCCTGAGAGGAGCGAGTCCCGACATGAGACGTCGCGAGTTTGTCACGCAACTAGCCGGTGCGGTGGCGGCTTTGCCAATCGCGGCGCTTGTCCTTGCCCTTGCGAATTCCAAAAGCCTTGCACAGGCAGCCAAGAACGAGCCGAGTACTGAGGCCCTTCGGCTTGAACTCGACAAGGAAAAATGGCGCGACGAACGTGAGATGCGGGTGCGCGAGCTTGCTCTAAAGGAGCGGGAGCTTTCGCTTCGGGAAGGCGAGCAAGTCAGCTCTAAATGGTTCAATCCTCTCTTTGTCGCGATTTGCGCCGCCGCTCTGGCTGCATTGGGAAACCTCTTGGTCACCTTTTTCAACGGGAGGACCCAGCTAAAGCTTGAGACAAGCAAGGCGGAGTCCACGCGCATTCTTGAAATGATCAAGACCGGCGACACGGAAGCCGCGGCCAAGAACTTGGAATTCTTGCTCGGAGCAGGCTTGGTCGTTGAGAAGGACCAGGCAATCTCTCTTCGAGAATATCTTGATCGTCGGCAGCCGGGCAAAGGTCCGTCGCTACCATCGCCGGGACGATTTGCCTTTGAGGCTACAACTGATCTGACGGCCGACATTCAAACCGAGCTACAGGGAAAACTCGAGGCATACATTGCTTACCTCGACAAGATTGGTTCGCCGCCCGACTTGGTTCAGGCGAAGATCAAGATTGGTGCGGTGCCCGGGCAGTATGCCCGGTACCAAAACAACACGCTCGAAATTGACTCCAGGATCGCCCGCGATGTTTTTGTGGCCTTGCGAGAATATAGCCATCACGCTCTAACGTCCAAAACCAACAATCCATGGACGGGAAACTTCGCCGGGATCGAGTCGGGTCTTGCCGACTACTTTCCAGCAAGCTTCTTGAACAACCCACGGGTAGGTGAAATTTCCGCTGAGATCATCCGCCCGGGTCAGCCATATCTCCGTTGCCTCGACAACAGGCTGAAGTTCAAGACGACAAAGGCTTTGAAAGATGATCCCTGGACTACCGGCGAGATTTGGGGCGGTGCGTTCTGGGAAATGCGCAATCGACTAACTGGGGATGTGATCGATCCGATTCTTATGAAGGCATGGTGGTCTTTGTTGGACCACCCGTCCAAGACCAGCGCGCCAAAGGCGTTTGCAGCGGAGGTGCTTGCCGCCGCAAAGCTGAATCAGCACGACAAGACGATCCAAACGATTCTGCGAAATCGTGGATTTTCGCTTGATCAGGCAGCGTCCGTCCCTGGCCCTTAGACGCGATCGGTAGATGCTTTGCGTGGGCTTCGCGGATGGCGGCTCGATCCCCGGCCGTGAGAAGCTGTAGGCGCAGGCCATACAGACCGTCCTTACGGCGGCCCGATTCTTTCCCGATGCTTGGCTGAATCTTTGCCGGCTTGTCCCAATCGCTGGGGACAGACAGACGCCTCCGAAAACGGTAACTTGAGGGATCGAGGAAATTACAAGGGAGCAACGCTTGAGCACCGCGCCGCGCATCGACATCGACCCTGCCGCATTCTGGGCCGACCCCTATCCGATGCTCGCAAAAATGCGCAAGGAAGCGCCGATCGCCTTCGTGCCGCAGCTCGGCTCGACGCTGCTTGCGAGCCGCGACGACATCTCGATCTCCGAGAAGCAGATCGACGTGTTCTCCTCGCACCAGCCCGCCGGCCTGATGAACCGGCTGATGGGCCACAACATGATGCGCAAGGACGGCGAGGCGCATCAAATCGAGCGGCGCGCGATGTTTCCGACGGTGTCGCCGAGGACGGTGAAGGCACACTGGACCGCGCTGTTCCAGGCCCATGCCGACCGCATCATCGGTGCGATCGAGCCGGGGCGGATCGATTTCATGCGCGACTTCGCGCTGCCGTTTTCCGGCGAATGCCTGAAGTCGATCACCGGCCTCACCAATATCGGCTTCCAGGACATGGATTCGTGGTCGCAAGGCATGATCGAGGGCATCGCGAACTATGGCGGCGATCCCGCGGTCGAGGCGCGCTGTCATGCCGCGACATCAGGGATTGATGCTGCGATCGACGACATTCTGCCTTTGATGCGCAAGCATCCCGATCAAAGTATCCTCGGCGTACTCCTCGCTGCGGG
Organism: Bradyrhizobium sp. 482_C4_N1_8; assembly: GCF_052075965.1. Classification (NCBI taxonomy): domain Bacteria; kingdom Pseudomonadati; phylum Pseudomonadota; class Alphaproteobacteria; order Hyphomicrobiales; family Nitrobacteraceae; genus Bradyrhizobium; species Bradyrhizobium sp. 482_C4_N1_8. The sequence continues at coordinate 1,517,279 of NZ_CP197231.1, forward strand.
CATGCCGATGGAGAGCGTGCGCGCAAATGTAAAACTCGCGATCTCTGGCGGCCAGAACGAGCCGCGCAAGGCGATCGCCGGCACGGTGTGGGCGCTGCTGAGCCATCCTGAGCAACTCGATCTCGTGCGCAAGGGTGAGGTGACCTGGCTCGAGGCGTTCGAGGAATATGCCCGCTGGATTTCGCCGATCGGCATGTCGCCGCGGCGCATCGCAAAACCGTGGAGCATCCGTGACGTCTCTTTCGAGCTGGATGAGCGCGTGTTCCTGATGTTCGGCTCCGCCAATCGCGACGAGAAGCATTTTGAGCGCGCCGACCAGTTCGACGTGCGGCGCGACACCTCCAAGAGCGTCGCCTTCGGCGCCGGCCCGCATTTCTGCGCCGGCGCCTGGGCCTCGCGTGCGATGATTGCCGACGTCGCGCTGCCGACGGTGTTCGCGAGGGCGAGTCGTCTCGAACTTGCCGACCATGAGCCAGTGCGGATCGGCGGCTGGGCGTTTCGCGGCCTGCAGAACCTGCCGGTGAGGTGGGTGCACTGACCAGACGACGGTCGCCGTGACGGCGAACTCGTGTCGTCGGACGATTGAACCGCATCGTTCCCCGGCGACACATATGGCGTCATGTCCATCCAGTTCTGGCCCAAGCCGTGGCTTGAATCGTCTCTGGCTGCCGCATCGGCGCTGATCGCGTTGCTGGTCGTCGTACCGGCGCGCGCCGCCGGACCGTCCTCCATTTCCGGCTGCTGGACGCAGACCTCGCTTGTGCCTTACGCCCAGACGCCGCCCGGCAAGGAGTGGGGTTCGCGGACCTGGTGCTTCAGGCCAGATGGGACGATGACCAGTGTCCACATCGCATGCGGCCGCGGCGGTTGCGACGGTTGGGATCGGGACGGACGTTACCGCTGGCGACGGCCGAACGTGTGGATCTCCGACGTCGATACGTCAGACGACGGCAAACATCAGACAATGGTGTGGCGTCGATGTCGCGTCAGTTTCCGCGCCAGGGATCGCATGGTGCTCGAGAATTGCTATTTCTCGTCCGATCCCTGGGTGCGCGACCACTGACCGCGCCTTGTCGGAGGCCCCGATCCACACACTGCCATGATGCCATCATGCTCCTGTTTTGCCCGACGTGTCAAACGAATTTCGGATAATACGTAAGTCATTGATCGGACTATTGTCGGCTACTGCGCATGGGGTTGTTTTCGACATTTCATGTTCTGGTGCTGGGAGCGTCGACCAGATTCCCGCGGCTCTCACATTCGCGTGCGGAAAAGAATCCCTCTGCATGAGCGCGCCCGCTTGAAAGATTAATCATGCGCTTCGCCACACGCGCAGTGCTCGCATCGCTATTTTCCCTGGCGTCTCGACACCTCCGCTGACCCGCACCATCATTCCTGCAACGCAAGGGAATGACGGCCGCAGGCGGCCGGGAGTGTGGAATGCAACGTCGTGACTTTCTCAAGCTCTCCGTTGGAACTGCGGCCGCCGCTGCATTTGCCTCCCGAGCGAACGCGCAGGGCGCGGTGAAGGAAATTCGTATCGGCTACCAGAAGACCGGCGTGCTGGTTATCACGCGCCAGCAGGCTTCCTTGGAAAAGCATTTCAATCCGCAAGGCATCGACGTGAAATGGGTCGAGTTCTCCTCGGGCCCGCCGATGATGGAGGCGATGAACGTCGGTAGTGTCGACTTCGGTTCGGTCGGCGATTCCCCGCCGGTGTTCGCCCAGGCCGCCGGAGCGGCGATCGTCTATGCCGCGGGCCAGCCCATCACCAACGGCCAGGGCATCCTGGTGCCGAAGGATTCGCCGATCCGCTCGATCGCCAATCTGAAGGGCAAGCGTATCGGTTTCACCAAGGGGTCCAGCGCCCACAATGTCGTGGTGCAGACGCTGGAGAAGGCCGGTCTCACCTATGCCGACATCACCCCGGTCTATCTGACGCCGCCCGATGCCGGTCCCGCCTTCGCCAATGGCAGCATCGAGGCCTGGGCGATATGGGATCCCTATTTCGCGATCGGTGAGACCAAGCAGGGCGGCCGCATCCTGATCAATGCACGCGAAGTCACCAAGACCAATTCCTTCTACATCGCCAACCGTGAGTTCGCGAAGAACCACGGCTCCATCCTGCAACAGATCGTCGATGTGACGACCGCGACCGGCAAATGGGCCGAACAGCACCGCGGTGAGGTCGCCAAATCGCTCGCCGCAGTCACCGGCGTCCCCTTGGACATCCAGACCGTCGCGGCCGACCGGGCGAACTTCGTGGTCGGCCCCGTCACCGACGACATCGTCGTGACCCAGCAGGGCGTCGCCGACCGCTTCTACAAGCTCGGCCTGATCCCGAAGCCGATCGTCGTTCGCGACATCGTCTGGCGCAGCGCGGCGACCTGATCGTGCCGACCAATCTCCCCATATCAAAAGGTCTGAACATGAGGCGCATCGTTCAACGTCTGATCGCCGCCATCGTGCTGTCGATCGGCATCGTCGCCGCCGCGGTCGGCACCTCCTACGGCCAGGACAGCCAAGCCAAGGTGGTCCGCATCGGCTACCAGAAATACGGCAAGCTGGTGCTGCTCAAGAGCAAGGGCACGCTGGAGCCGAAGCTCGCCGCCGACGGCTACAAGGTGGTGTGGACCGAATTCCCGTCCGGCCCGCCGCTGCTCGAAGCGCTCAATGTCGGCGCGATTGATTTCGGCAACACCGGTGAGGCCCCGCCGATCTTCGCGCAGGCCGCGGGCGCGCCGATCCAGTATGTCGCCTACGAGCCGCCGGCGCCGAAGGGCGAGGCGATCCTGGTGCCGAAGGACAGCCCGCTGAAATCGGTCGCCGATCTCAAGGGCAAGAAGGTCGCGCTCAACAAGGGCTCCAACGTCCACTATCTCCTGGTCAAGGCGCTGGAGAAGGCGGGCGTCAAATATTCCGAGATCGAGCCGGTGTTCCTGGCGCCGGCCGATGCGCGCGCCGCCTTCGAGCGCGGCGCGGTCGATGCCTGGGTGATCTGGGATCCGTTCCAGGCCGCCGCGGAAGCCGCCACCGGCGCGCGCACGCTCGCCGACGGCACCGGCATCGTCGCCAACTACCAGTTCTATTTCGCCTCGAAGAAATTCTTCGACACCAACCCGAAGATCGTCGACGCCGTGCTTGCTGAGCTGAGTTCGGTCGACGATTGGGCCGAGGGCGACATCCACGCGGTTGCCGAGCAGCTCGCGCCGGCGATCGGCCTGTCTGTCCCGGTGGTCGAGGTGGCGCTGAAGCGGCAGGCCTACGGCATCAGGCCGATCACCGATGCCGTCATCGCCGATCAGCAGCAGGTTGCGGATGCGTTCTTCGCGCTCAACCTGATCCCCAAATCCATCAAGATTTCCGACGTGGCCCGGAAACCAGGATCGTGAGCAAGCACATGAGTAAGCAGTCCAACACCAACATCCTCTGGTTCCTGCCGACCCACGGCGACGGCCGCTATCTCGGCACCGGCATCGGCGGCCGTGAGGTCAACTTCAACTATCTGCGCCAGATCGCGCAGGCCGCCGACCAGCTCGGTTATTACGGCGTGCTGTTGCCGACCGGGCGATCTTGCGAGGATTCCTGGATCGTGGCCTCCTCGGTTGCGCCGTTCACCGAGCGGCTGCGCTACCTCGTGGCTGTCCGCCCCGGCCTGCAATCGCCGAGCGTGGCGGCGCGCATGACCGCGACGCTCGACCGCGTCACCAATGGCCGGCTCCTTGTCAATGTCGTGACCGGCGGCGATCCCGTCGAGAACAAGGGCGACGGCATTTTCCTCGGCCATGACGAGCGCTACGAGGTCACCCGCGAGTTCCTCAGTGTCTATAGCGACCTGCTCGCCGGCAGGACCGTCAATGTCGAGGGCAAGCACATCCATGTCGAGGGTGGCAAGCTGCTGTTTCCGCCGGTGCAGTCGCCGCGGCCGCCGCTCTATTTCGGCGGTTCGTCCGATGCCGGCATCGACGTCGCCGTCGACGCCGTCGACAAATATCTCACCTGGGGTGAGCCGCCGGCTCTGGTTGCCGAGAAGATCGCGAAGGTGAGGGAGGTCGCAGCTGCGCGCGGCCGCAAGCTCTCCTTCGGCATTCGTCTTCACGTGATCGTTCGCGAGACCAACGAAGAGGCCTGGCGCGCCGCGAACGAGCTGATCAGGCATGTCAGCGACGACACCATCGCGCTGGCGCAGAAGAACTTTGCCCGCATGGACTCCGTCGGCCAGCAGCGCATGGCGCAGCTCCATGGCGGCAAGCGCGACAAGCTCGAGATCGCCCCGAACCTGTGGGCCGGTGTCGGTCTCGTGCGCGGTGGCGCCGGCACGGCGCTGGTCGGCGACGCCCAGACGGTGGCGGCCCGCATCAGGGAGTATCAGGACATCGGCATCGATACCTTCATCATGTCGGGCTACCCGCATCTGGAGGAGGCGTATCGCTTTGCCGAGCTAGTATTCCCGCTGCTCTCGCTGGAGCAGCCGAGCAACGTGACCAAACTGCACTTCAATGGCGGTCCTTTTGGCGAAACGGTCGGCAGCGATTACCGTCCGCAGCAGCGAGTGTCCGAGTCATGAGCCTGATTGACAGCGTTTCACTTCCGCGCAGCTTCCGCCTGCCGCGGGTTGACGGCCTGATCCAGTGGATCGTGCCGCTCGCCATCATCGCGGTCTGGCAGGTCGCGAGCGTCACCGGCTTCGTGCCGGTGCGCGTGCTGCCGGCGCCGAGCGACGTCGTGCTCGCGGGCTGGAAGCTGCTGCTCTCCGGCGAGCTCGTCCGCAACATCTGGGTGTCGTTCTGGCGTGCCTCGATCGGCTTCCTGATCGGTGGCGGCATCGGTTTCGCGTTCGGTCTCGCCAACGGCCTGTCGCAGCTCTCGGCCAAGCTCACCGACACCACGTTGCAGATGGTGCGCAACGTGCCGCATCTGGCGCTGATCCCGCTGGTCATTCTGTGGTTCGGCATCGACGAGAGCGCAAAGCTGTTCCTGGTAGCACTCGGGGTGTTCTTCCCGATCTACCTCAACACGCTGCACGGCATCCGCACCGTCGATCCGCAGCTGATCGAGATGGGCCGCATCTACGGCATGACCGACAGCGAGCTGTTCCGCCGGGTGATCTTCCCGGGCGCGCTGCCTTCGATCTTCGTCGGCATCCGCTTTGCGCTCGGCATCATGTGGCTCACCCTGATCGTCGCCGAGACCATCGCGGCCTCCTCGGGCCTCGGTTACATGGCGATGCAGGCGCGCGAGTTCATGCTGATCGACGTCGTCGTGCTCTCGATCCTGATTTACGCTCTGCTCGGCAAGCTCGCCGACAGCGCCTCCCGTGTGCTGGAGCGCCTGACGCTCTCCTGGCACCCCGCCTTCCAGAAACGCTGAGAGTGACATGCAGACAGCTCTTCGTACGGCCCTTCCCGAAACCGAGCTCGCCAGCCGCGCCAATTTCGTGCCGCAGGCACGCGTCGTGCGCGAGGAGCGCCCGGCGCAGACGACAGGCCTGCCGCTCAGCATCCGTGGCTTGCGCAAATCCTACGGCGACAACGAGGTGCTGCGCGGCATCGACCTGCACATTCCCGCCGGCCAGTTCGTCGCCATCGTCGGCAAGAGCGGTTGCGGCAAGAGCACGCTCTTGCGGCTGATCGCCGGCCTGGAAAAGTTCGAGGCCGGCAGCATCAGCTTCGGCCAGGATGTCCAGCCCGAGGACATCCGCGTGATGTTCCAGGAGCCGCGGCTGCTGCCCTGGGCGAGGGTGCTCTCCAATGTCGAGGTCGGTCTCGGCCGTAATCGCTCATCCAGTGATGCGCATGCGCGCGCCGAGAAGGCGCTGACCGAGGTTGGGCTGACCGACAAGCGTGATCAGTGGCCGTCGGTGCTGTCGGGCGGCCAGAAGCAGCGCGTTGCGCTCGCCCGTGCGCTGGTCTCCCATCCGCGTGTGCTCGCCTTCGACGAGCCGCTCGGCGCGCTGGACGCGCTGACCCGCATCTCGATGCAGCGGCTGCTGGAGCGGGTCTGGCGCGACCAGGGCTTTACCGCGATCCTGGTGACCCACGACGTCGCCGAGGCCGTCGCGCTGGCCGACCGGGTCCTGGTGATCGACGAGGGCCGGATTGCCCACGATGTTACGGTTAACACCGCCCGGCCGCGCGAACGCGGCTCCGCCGAGCTCGCAAGCCTCGAAGGCTCGATCCTGAGCCATCTTTTGTCGGCGGACGATCGTACCTAGATACAGGGGAACCCCGCTTCGGGGACCATGCCATGAATGTAGTGCCTCGCGATCTCATGACTGAAACTGCCGTCTCGTCCGCCGATTTCCGCGGCGCCATGCGCCACCTCACCGGCGGCGTCAGCGTCATCACCGCCGGGCGGGGCAAGGACATTACCGGCATGACGGTGACCTCGGTGACCTCGCTGGCGGTCGATCCGCCGACGCTGCTGGTCAGCATCAACCGCGATGCCTCGTCCTTCCCGCTGATCCGCCGCTACGGCGCCTTCGGCGTCAACATCCTCGCGGCTGACCAGCTGGACGTCGCCGAGCGTTTTGCCGGCAAGGGCGGGCTGAAGGGGGCCGATCGCTTTGCGGGCAGCCAGTGGGTCACCGCGGTCTCGGGCGTTCCGCTGCTGGTCGGTGCATTGTCCGCGGTCGATTGCGAGGTCGAGGAGATCGTCGAGCGCCACTCGCATGGCATCGTCATCGGCCGCGTCAGCAGCGTCAGGAATTCGACCCGCAATGCTGCACTGGCCTATTGGCACGGCCAGTACGTGGCGGTCGACCAGGACGAAGACGCGGCGAGGCTCGCCGAGGTCAGCGTTCCCGCCCGCGGCCTGCGCGGCGTTTGATCGCTGCGCTAGGGTGGGCCGCAGGCTGGCCTTTTCCCCGTCATCGCTCTAGAAGCGCCCTGAGCCGCCCCGTCCGGGACGGCCATGGAGCGGAACAATGAAGCGCGTCGCCACCTGGGCCTTCTACGCCATCGGCGCGCTCGCGATCGGCTACCTCGCGCTCTACGCCTATGCGATGTTCAGCGGCCAGCCGATCGTGCCGGGCGACCCCATCCACATCTTCCGCAAGCCGGACGCGCCGAGTTATTCGTGACGGCTCTCTCGACTCGTCATTGCCGGGCTTGACCCGGCCATCCACGTGCAACCACGAATGACGAGTCTCGTAGGGTGGGCAAAGGCGCTCTTGCGCCGTGCCCACCATCTATCCGCGACGACCGAATTGGTGGGCACGCTTCGCTTTGCCCACCCTACGACAGCTTCGCTCACCCCCGCAAAATCGCCAGCGCCAGCGCCTGGGCGCGCGGCACGATGCTGTCGAGCTCGAGATATTCCTCCGGCGTGTGCGCGAGCCCGCCGACCGGCCCGAGGCCGCAGATGGTCGGCGTGCCGACTGCGGCGGTGAAGCCGGAATCGGCGCAGCCGCCTGAAAACTCGCCCTGGAGCGTGGCGAGGCCGACCTGCTTTGCGGCCGCTTGATAGCATTCGAACAGCGCCTTCGACTCCGCGCTCTGCACCACCGGCACGAACTCGCCCTTCACCGTGAGCGTCGCGCTGGTACCCGGAACGTAGGACGTCGCGATGATGGTCTCGATCGCCGCCATGATCCTCGCACGATCCGCCGGATCGACGTAGCGCAGGTCGATCTGGCCCTCGGCTGAGGGCGCCGTGGTGTTCACGGACTGCCCGCCCGAGACGAGACCGACATTCAGCGTGATGCCCTTGTCGAGATCAGTCAGCGCGTGGATATGGACGATCTTGTGCGCGAGCTCGCCGATCGCACTGATGCCCGCGGCGAAATTGGCACCGGAATGCGCGGCTTTGCCGGTGATGGCAAAGTGCATGAAGATGCCGCCCTTGCGGCCGGTGACGATGTTGCCGGTCGGCCGCCCCGGTTCGGAATTGAACACGGCGCGTGCGGCGCGTCCCTCGCGCTCGATCACCGGGCGCGAAGAGGGCGAGCCGATCTCCTCGTCCGAGGTGATCAGTACCTTGATCGGATGCGGGCTGCCGCCGAACTTGTGGAAGGCGGTCGCCACAAAGATGTTCATCACGACGCCGGACTTCATGTCGGCAACGCCGGGTCCATAGGCGCGTTTGCCCTCGATCGTGAACGGACGCCGCCCGGCCTCGCCCTTGCCGAACACGGTGTCGCGGTGGCCCATCAACAGCACCGGCTTCTCGTTGCTGCCGGGTTTGGCGACATCGGCATGGATCGCATCGCCGAAGGTGGCGTTGCTCTCGCGCCGGAACGGAATGCCGTGCTCGGCAAAATGCCGCTCGAACCGCGCACCGACCGCATCGACGCCTTCCTTGTTGTAGGATCCGGAATCGATGTTCACGACATCGCGCAGCAGATCGATCATCGCCTGCCGCTGCGACGCCAGCCAGTCCGTGATTTGAGCTTCCGACATGTGTATCCTCGCGTGGTTCTAGGGCTGTGCTTATAGGGCCTCGCGTAGGCGCGACCTAGTCGCCGGATGCGGTGCGGCCATGTGATAGGTCCCGTAACCCGGATGGAGCGAAGCGAAATCCGGGAATCCCGATCGCGGAGCTAACCCCGGATTGCGCTTCGCTCCATCCGGGCTACGAGATCTCTTACCGTCATCCTGAGGTGCCCGCGAAGCGGGCCTCGAAGGACGACGGCCCGGCTGTGGCCGTGCATCCTTCGAGGCTCCCCATGGGACGCGTTGCGTCCCATGCCTCGCACCTCAGGATGACGGAGTTAGCGTACGTCGCAAATGAAAATGCCCGGGGCTGGCCCGGGCATCTTCGTTCTCAACCAGCGTGGAGACCTACGCCCCCACCATCGGCATCCGCGGATATTCGCCCGGCGTTCCCGCCGGCGTGATCGGGATGCCGCCGTCGGAATATTCGTTGAGCTTGTTGCGCAGCGTGCGGATCGAGATGCCGAGGATGTTGGCGGCATGGGTCCGGTTGCCGAGGCAGTGCTTCAGCGTCTCCAGGATCAGGTCGCGCTCGACGTCGGCGACGGTGCGCCCCACCAGCGCCCTCGTCACCTGCTCGGCGGCCATGGTCGCATGCGCCACGGCCGGGGCGGTCTTGGCGAGGTCGAGGCGGTCGCCGTCGGGTGTGAGGATCGCGTCGGGGCCGATCTCGTCGCCCTGCGCCATCAGCACCGAGCGGTGCATGGTGTTTTCGAGCTCGCGGACGTTGCCCTGCCAGCGGTTGGTGGAGAGCACGCGGCGCGCGTCCGCGGAGATCGGGCGCACCGGCACGCCGTTGGCTTCGGCATATTTCTTCACGAAATGCTGGGCGAGCTCGAGGATGTCGAGGGGACGCTCGCGCAGCGGCGGGATCTTCAGATTGACGACGTTGAGGCGGAACAGCAGATCCTCGCGGAACGTGCCTTCGCGCACGGCTTCCGCCAGGTTGCGGTTCGAGGTCGCGATGATGCGGATGTCCACCGGCACCGGCTTGGTGCCGCCGACGCGGTCGATCACGCGCTCCTGGATCGCGCGCAGCAGCTTCGATTGCAGGCGGACGTCCATCTCCGAGATTTCGTCGAGCAGCAGCGTGCCGCCGGTCGCTTCCTCGAACTTGCCGATGCGGCGCGCGATCGCGCCGGTGAAGGCACCCTTCTCGTGGCCGAACAGTTCGGATTCCAGCAGATGCTCGGGGATCGCGGCGCAGTTGATCGAGATGAACGGCCGCTTGGCGCGGGCCGAGCGGGTGTGGACGTAGCGGGCCAGCACTTCCTTGCCGGTGCCGGATTCGCCGGTGACCATCACCGAGGCGTCGGAGCCCGCGATCTGCTGGGCGAGCTTGATCACCTTGGCCATCGCCTCGTCGCGATAGACCAGCTCGCGGGAATCGTTGGCGACGGCGGCCAGCACCGCGGCGATCAGCTCTGGATCCGGCGGCAGCGGGATGTATTCCTTGGCGCCGGCGTGGATCGCGGCGACCGCGGCGCGGGCGTCGTTGGTGATGCCGCAGGCGACGATCGGCGCGTGGATGTGCTCGGCCTCGAGCCGCATCACGAGGTCACGGATGTCGAGGGCGACGTCGACCAGCAGGAGGTCAGCGCCCTTGCCGCCGCGCAGCACGCGCATCGCCTGCTCGTGATCCTCGGCGTGGGTCACGGTGGCGCCGTTCTCCATCGCGATCTTGGTGGCGGTGGTGAGCTGGCCCTTCAATGTGCCAACGATGAGAAGCCGCATGTCAGTCTCCTGTCCGTCTGGTCGCGCTGCCGCGCGTCATTCCTTGCGCTACTAGCTGCGTTCGGTCTTGATGATTTCGGTCATGGTCACGCCGAGCTTGTCCTCGACCAGGACGACTTCACCGCGGGCGACCAGCTTGTTGTTGACGTAGATGTCGATGGCCTCGCCGACGCGGCGGTCGAGCTCGAGCACGGTGCCGGGCCCGAGCTTCAACAGCTCGCTGACGTCCATCTTGGAGCGGCCGAGCACGGCCGAGACCTGCACCGGCACGTCGAACACGGCTTCGAGGTCGGCGGCGGCGCGCGCCGCATATTCGTCCTCGTTGTAGCCGACGTCCGTACCGGTCGGCGGCATCGGGCCGTTGAGATCGGGCAGCGGGACCTGTCCGTCGGTGTCGCTCATGGCTTAGCTCCCCCTGCGGGACGCGATATAGCGTCCGACCATTTCGTCGATCTTGGCCACGATGGCGCCGCGCTCCAGCACGACGCCGCCGTCGGCCCATTCGATCCGGCAGTCGCCGGTGGCGATATCGGGTTCGGCCAGGATCACCAGCCGGCCCTCGAAGCCGCTCTGCTTGGCGAGCCGCTCCATCTTCTCGCGCGCGCTGTCGTAGAGCGCGTCGTTGATGCGCACGACGAGATGCGGCGTCGCGACCAGGTGCGAGAAGCAGTCCTTGACCAGCGCCATGATCTCGCCGAGCGGTTCGGCAGCGACCAGATCGGCGCACAGCTTGCGCGCCACCGCCACCGCCACGTCGACCGCCTCGGTCTCCATCTTGGTCTCGATGTTGCCGATGCCGGCGGCGACGCCGCGGACACCGATGTTGATCTCTTCCATGGCGAGCGCGACGCGGCGGTCGCTCTCGGCCTTGGCTTCGCGCTGGCCGGCGGCAAAGCCGTCCTGATAGGCGCGCGCCTCGGCTTCCGCGATCTTCTGGGCGATCTCGGCGGCGGTCGCAGCCTTCTCGCGCGGAGACCGCTCCGGCGCTGCGAAGTCGGTGTCGAACAGAAATTTTGCCGGGGCGCCCATCAGTACACCAGCTCGTCGTCGGCGCGGTTCTTGGTCAGCATGATCTCACCCTTGGCGGCGAGGTCTTTTGCGAGGTTGACCAGCAGCGCCTGGGCCTCGTCGACGTCGCGCAGGCGGACCGGGCCCATCGCCGCCATGTCGTCCTGGAGCATCTTGGCCGCGCGCGAGGACATGTTGCCGAAGAAGAAGTTGCGGACGTCCTCGTTGGCGCTCTTGAGCGCGACGCCGAGCTTGTCCTTGTCGACATTGCGCATCAGGGTCTGGGCCGAGCCGGAATCCAGCTTCACGAGGTCGTCGAAGGTGAACATCAGCGCCTTGATGCGCTCCGCCGATTCGCGGTTGTCCTCTTCGAGCGAGGTGATGAAGCGGGTTTCCGTCTGGCGGTCGAAATTGTTGAAGATTTCCGCCATCACCTCATGGGCGTCGCGGCGGCGGGTCTGCGACAGGTTGGACATGAATTCGGTGCGCAGCGTCTTCTCCACGCTCTCGATCACCTCCTTCTGCACCGCCTCCATCTTCAGCATGCGGTTGACGACGTCGAGCGCGAGCTCCTCGGGGAAGATGCCGAGCACGCGCGCGGCGTGTTCCGGCTTCAGCTTCGACAGCACGACCGCGATGGTCTGCGGATATTCGTTCTTGAGGTAGTTGGCGAGGACCTCTTCCTGCACGTTGGAGAGCTTTTCCCACATGTTGCGGCCGGCGGGGCCGCGGATCTCGTCCATGATGCCGTTGACGCGCTCCGGTGGCAGGTACTGCTGCAGCAGCCGCTCGGTGGCGTCGAAATTGCCCATCAGCGCGCCGGAAGCCGACATGCGCGAGACGAATTCGAGCAGCATGTCCTCGACCGTGTCGACCTCGACGGTGCCGAGCGTCGACATTTCCAGCGAGAGCTGGCGGACCTCGTCGTCGTCGAGCATCGACCAGATCTTGCCGCCATATTGCTCGCCCAGCGCCAGCATCAGGATCGCGGCGCGCTTGGGACCCGTCACCGCTTCGGTCTTGCCGCCCGCGCGGCTGCCCTGGCGGGCACCGAGCGTCGAGATCACGCTGGTGATGTCGTTGGAGTTGGCGTTTTGCAGGTTGCCGGCCATGTCAGTTCACTTCTCGATTATTTCGCGGGTTCGGTCAGCCATTGGCGGATGATGGCGACGGTTTCGTTGGGGTTGCGCTCGGCGAGCTCGCCGACGCGATGGACGGACTGGGCATGGACCTGGCCCTGAATGGTGGCGACGTCGATCGCGCTCGCGGCGCCGCCCGGCAGCAGCGCCTGCCCGGCAGGCGCGGCCTCCTCCGAAGCGGCGGGGCCGGCGAGGGCGCCGGAGATCGCGGCGGCGACCTCCTCGGAGGCGAGGATGCGCTTGACCAGCGGGCGGATCACCAGGAACAGCACGACCAGGCCGAGCAGCATCATCACGCCGAGCTCGACGAAGTACATGACGTCGTCCTTGGTGAACTGGAGCATGCCAAGGAAGCCGGAGGGCTCGGCGATCGGGGCGGTGGAGGGGGCGTCGGCAAAGCGCAGGTTGACGACCTCGACCTGGTCGCCGCGCTTCTGGTCGAAGCCGATCGCCGAGCGCACCAGGGTGGCGATGCGGTCGAGCTGTTCCTTGGTGCGGTCCGTGTAGGCGAGCTCGCCCTTGTCGTTCTTGGAATAGATGCCGTCGACCAGCACGGCGACCGAGATGCGGTTGACCCGGCCGGCCTCGGTCACCTCGGTCTTGGTGGTGCGGGAGATCTCGTAATTGTTGGTCTCTTCGGTCTTCTTGCTCTGGTCCTTCGCCGTCGGACCGCTGTTCTGCTGGCTGCCGGGCAGCTCGTTGTTGACGGTGACCTGGCCATTGTTGTCGGCGGTGAGACTGCTCTCTTCCCGGGTCTGGCTCGAGCGCAGCACGCGGCCCTCGGGATCGAACTTGTCCGAGGTCTGGGTGATCTTGTTGAAGTCGAAATCGGCGGAGAGCTGGACGCGGGCGCGGCCGGAGCCGACCACGGAGGAGACGATGTCCTCGACCTGCTTGCGGATCCGCTTCTCGAAGGCGGTGCGGCGCTCGTCGCCGACCGCCTGCTCCGGATCGGTCGCGGCGCCGTCGGCGAGCAACGAGCCGGCCTCGTCAACGATCGAGACGCGCTGCGGCTTCAGCCCGTTGACGGCGGAGGCGACGAGGTGACGGATGGCGCGGATCTGCTGGGCCTCGAGCGAGCCGCGGACCCGAACCACGATCGAGGCCGACGGCTCCGGCGCCTCGCGCGAGAACAGCGGGCGCTCGGGCAGCACGAGGTGGACGCGGGCGGCCTGGATGCGGTCGATGGCGCGGATGGTGCGGGCGAGCTCGCCTTCGAGTGCGCGGAGATGGTTGATGTTCTGGACGAAAGAGGTGGTGCCGAGCGCATCCGACTTGTCGAACACTTCGTAGCCGACGCCGCCGCCCTTGGGCAGGCCGCCCTCGGCGAGCTTCATCCGCAGGCGGGTGACCTTGTCCTTGGGCACCATGATGATGCTGCCTTCATTGCGCAGCTCGAACTGGATGCCCTGTCGCTCCAAATCCTTGATAATGCCCGAAGAATCCTCGACCGAGAGGTCGGTGAACAGCGTCGTCATCTGCGGCGTGGTCACGCGCATGATGACGAACGCGAAGAAGCCGATGAGCGCGGCGGTGACCGCGATCATCGCCCCGAACCGGGCGGCGCCGATACCCTTCAAAAAGTCCGCAAGACCTTGCAAGCAACCGCCCCGAAGCTTCGACCCGCAACCGAGCGGTCGACTGGGCAATTATTGCCTAGGTGATGGTTTCGATATGGTTAACGAAGGTTAAGAGCTGGGACAAAAGTCGCGCCAAAAGGAAACATGAAAAAAATCGGCCTCGCGGTGCGAGGCCGATTTTCGTCAAAAGCTGCAGATTTCCGGATCGCTTACTGGCGATATTGCTGGATGCGGGTGGTGCGAAGACCCGCCAGACCGTGCTGGTCGATGGAAAACTGCCAGGAGAGGAATTCGTCGACCGTCAGGGTATAACGGCTGCAGGCCTCCTCGAGGGAGAGAAGTCCGCCACGCACAGCGGCGACGACTTCGGCCTTGCGGCGGATGACCCAGCGTTTGGTGCCGGGTGCGGGCAGATCTGCGATCGTCAGCGGACTGCCGTCCGGCCCGATGACGTATTTTACCCTCGGGCGATGGGGTTCTGTCATGGCGTACTCACAAACTCTCAACCACTGAACTCACGCCGTAACCCTACGCGTGCGGGCTTAAAAATCCGCTAAGCCTAAGGCTTCAATACAATTCTCGTTGAAAATGGCTGGAACACAGCCGGCCCGGAGGGCTGGACACCATGATCCGAGCCGTCCGAGCGGGGCCTTCGTAAATACTTTACTAACGAATGGAGCCAGCGAAGCCCCAACTGTCGTCCCGGGGCGCGCGTAGCGCGAGCCCGGGACCCATAACCCCAGGGAGTAATTTGACGACGACTCGGGGTTACGGTCTCACGCGAAAACGACGTCCTGTGGTGATGGATCCCCTGAGTTCGCGGGGATCACATCTCGTGCGCGGCGAGGCGCGCGCCTTTAGTTGCTGCTGGTGGCGATGATGCTCTTCACCTGGCTCAGGGTGTAGCTGGCACCGTCGATGGTGAGCAGCGGCGGCGACTGGGTCAGGTCGACGGACGACACCACGCCCTGCACCTGCGCGGCGATGCCGACGTTGTTGTTCGCGACATCCTTACCCGTCGCCGTGATCGTGTACTTGCCGTCCGGCCATTGCGTGCCGTCATTGCCCATTCCGTTCCAGGTGAAGGGAATGTCGGTGCCGGCGGCGGCGGTATATTTGCCGGTGAACACGGTCTGGCCGGTGGAATTGGCAACGGTGATGTCGACGGTCGAGTCGCTGGGTACGTTGAGATGCCAGGTCGCCGACGACTTCGTCATGGTCGCGGTCGAGCCGTCGACCAGCGCGGTCTTGCCGACGAAGCCCAGCGCCTGGGTCGCCTGCGTGGTCTGCTGCAGGGTGACGAGCTGGGACAGCGAGTCATTCGTCTTGAGCTGCTGCTCGACGCCGGCGAACTGCACCAGCTGCTGGGTAAACTGGTTGGTGTCGAGCGGATCGAGCGGGTTCTGGTTCTGCAGCTGCGTCGTCAGCAGCGTCAGGAAGGTCTGGAAGTTGCCGGCCAGCGTCGATCCCGTGCTCGAGCTCAGCGAGTTCGACGAGGACGACTTCGGGACGTCGGTGGTCCCGGAGACGGGCGTCGGGGCGGTGGCGGCATTCGTGGTGGTCATGTTCGAATACTCCTCACACTCTGATGTCGACGCCGCTGCTCGATCCGAGCATGCGGCCGTAGCCGCGCCCGACGGGCGCCGCAGCAACGGTGTCGTCTTCGCTGATGATCAGCCGGCGGGCATTGCCGCCATTGTCGTTGTTCTGGCCGGAATTCTGGCCCGATGAATTCTGGTCGCGCAGGCTGAAGGACAGCCCGTTGCTGCCGGTCTTGAGGCCGGCATCGTCGAGCGCGCGCTGCAATTGCGGCGCGTCCTGCCGCAGCATCTGCAACGTCTCCGGCTTCTCGACGGTGAGATGCGAGGTGACCTGGCCGTTGCGGTCGACATTGATGCGGACGTCGATGCGGCCGAGGTCGATCGGATCGAGGCTGATGTCGAACCGCGTCTTGCCGGCGCGCGCGGCCGCGGCGATCTCGACCGGCACGCCGCTGATCGGCACGGGCGTGGAATTTGCCGCGGTCGCGGTGAGCGTCGCGGTCGATGCGGTGGCGGCCGACGTCGTGTTGGTCAGCGGCGCCTGGATGGTGGAGGCGGCCTGCGCGCTGGTGTCGGTCGTGGGCACTGCGGCCTGCGTGCCGGCATGCGCGTGTGTGGTTGCCGTCGCCGGCGTTGCGTCGGAGCGGTCGGAGGCGCCGGTCTTCGCGTCGGCCGGGTTCGCCTCGGCCTGCGGCTTGGCGGCTTGCCCATGCGCGGTCGTCGCCGCGGTTTGCGTGGCGTTCGCCTTGCCCGCGTCCTGGCCGATATTGGAGACGTCGCTTTCGCGTTGCGCGGTCGCGACGGCCTTGAACGAAGGCTTCGGCGTGCCCTGGTCCACTGCGGCGACCAAGCCGCCATTGGTCTTGGCATCGGTCGCGGTGCCGTCGGTCGTGCCGGTGGCGGCATCGCCCAGCGTTGTCGTCGTGTCGGTATCGACCTTGGCACCCGCGGTCTTGGCGCTCTTGTCGCTCGCCGTGGCAGTGTCGGTCTTGCCGCCTGCGATCTGCGCCGCGGTGGAGGCGCTGGCGGCGATGCCGGCTGCCGCAATCGTCAGCGGCGAGGCGGCGGCATCGCCGGCCTGGCTCGCGGCCGCGTTCGGATCGACCGGCACCACGGGCGGGGCCACCAGGATGGCGTTCGGATCGGGCACGGCGACCTGCGTCGCGTCGGGCTGCACGGCGGCATCGACGGTGGCGGCAACGGTGCCGTCGGTCTTGTCGCCCTTGGTGCCGTCGGATTTCTCCGACGATTTCGCGTCGGAGGTCTCGGACTTGTCCTTGGTCGGCTTGGCCGGATCGGCCGTCGCGTCGTTCGCGGTGGGGGCCGATGTGTCGGTGTCGTCGTTCGCCTTGCTCTGCGAGGGCTGGTCGGTCGCGGCGGTATCGCGCGGGCCCTTGTCTGGGGCGGACGACGACTCGGTCCGGCGCGGCGCGGTGTCCTGCGGCGGCGCGTTGTTGCTGATCGCCTGGGTGTTGCTGTCGACCAGCGAGCCGAAGGAGTCGTTGCTACACGTGTCCTTGGAGCTCTGCGACCGGGCAGGCTTTTGCTGCGCGCTCTGGACTTGCACGCTGGCTGCTACGTCTGACGCCCGACCGACCACGGAAAACCTCTTGGAAACATCTTCGGCATAGAGGTAGCAAGGAGCGGGCCAGCTTCCTGGAGATCTATTTTATCTAGCAAAATCAATTAATTGGGTGATTTTCGCCGCCGCCGCGAGGAACGCAAGAGCCCCGCCATTTCTGCCTCCCCGGCAAGAATTGCCCTAAGCGGCCGCCCGCGTGATTGCTTCACCGGAATGCGGCCTATATTAAAGAGCTGCTCTCAGCCGCTTTCGACCGGGCAGTCGTGCCCCCGGGGGAACCAAAGTTCCCGGGGAGCGTCGATGTCCCGCCGGAAGCCGAAGAATGTCCAAGTCATCGCGGATCGCGAACGCCGCCGTCACAACGCTTTAAGGCCCATGCTGAACAGTCTGGATCTCGAAGGCCGTCCTGAGGACACCAGGGTCGTCGTTGCCATGTCGGGCGGCGTCGATTCCTCGACGACGGCTGCGCTGCTCAAGGCCGAGGGCTATGACGTCGTCGGCATCACGCTGCAGCTCTACGACCATGGCGCGGCGACCCATCGCAAGGGCGCCTGCTGCGCCGGCCAGGACATCCACGACGCCCGCGACGTCGCCGCCAAGCTCGGCATTCCCCATTACGTGCTCGACTACGAGGATCGCTTTCGCGAGTCCGTCATCGACAATTTCGCCGACTCTTACGCGCTCGGCGAGACGCCGGTGCCGTGCATCGAGTGCAACCGCTCGGTCAAGTTCCGCGACCTCCTGAAGACCGCGCGCGAGCTCGGCGCGCAGGCGCTCGCCACCGGCCATTACGTCGCCTCGCGCCGCCGCGACGACGGCTCGCGCGCGCTGGTCTGCGCGGCCGACAGCGATCGCGACCAGAGCTACTTCCTGTTCGCGACCACGCAGGAGCAGCTCGACTTCCTGCGCTTCCCGCTCGGCGACATGACCAAGCCCGAGACGCGCGAGCTCGCGCGCCGCTTCGGTCTCGCGGTTGCCGACAAGCACGACAGCCAGGACATCTGCTTCGTGCCGACCGGCCGCTATACCGACATCATCACCCGCCTGCGTCCGAACGCGATGGACCCCGGCGACATCGTCGATCTCGACGGCCGCGTGCTCGGCCGGCACAACGGCATCGCCAATTTCACCGTCGGCCAGCGCCGCGGCCTCGGCATCGCGGCTCACGCACCGCTGTTCGTGGTGCGGCTGGATGCTCCGGGCCGCCGCGTCGTCGTCGGCCCGCGCGATGCGCTGAAGATGCACCGCATCGTGCTGCGCGACGTCAACTGGATCGGCGACGGCGACATCGACCGCGCCATCGGCGCCGGCCTCGAGATGTTCGTGCGCGTCCGCTCGACCCGCAGCCCGCAGCCGGCCTGGCTGCGCGGCGGCAACGGCCATTACGAAGTCGAGCTCGTCGCCGGCGAGGAGGGCGTCTCGCCCGGCCAGGCCTGCGTGTTCTACGACGCGCCTTCGGGCCAGGCGCGCGTGCTCGGTGGCGGCTTCATCCAGAGCGCCGCCGCGAAAGTCGCAACGAGCACTGCGAGGCCGCTGGTGGAAGCGGTACGCGGCTAGAAAATTTCCGGGGCAGGGGGCATGGCAGCAGACATCTCGCGGGCCGGGGTCGAGAAGGCCTATGGCCGCTGGGCGCCGGTCTACGATCTCGTGTTCGGCAAGGTCTTTGACGCCGGACGGCAGTCGACCATCGCGGAGGCCGACCGCATCGGCGGCCGCATCCTCGACGTCGGCGTCGGCACAGGGCTTTCGCTCTCCGACTATTCGCGCACCACGAAGATCTGCGGCGTCGACATCTCCGAGCCGATGCTGCGCAAGGCGCAGGCGCGCGTGCGTGCACTGCGGCTCAGCAATGTCGAAGTGCTCTCGGTGATGGACGCCAAGAACCTCGCCTTCCCCGAAAACTTCTTCGATGCGGTTGTGGCGCAATATGTCATCACCGCCGTGCCCGATCCCGAAGGCACGCTCGACGAGTTCGTGCGCGTGCTCAAGCCTGGCGGCGAACTGATCCTCGTCAATCACATCGGCGCCGAGAGCGGCCCGCGCAAATTGTTCGAGCTCGCCTTCGCCCCCATCGCCCGCCGCCTCGGCTGGCGGCCGGAATTCCCGTGGGACCGCCTCGTCAACTGGGCCGCCAGGCACCGCGGCGTCACGCTCGCCGAGCGCCGTCCGATGCCGCCGATGGGGCACTTTTCGCTGATCCGCTACGTCAAATCGTGAGCGTGATTTGCGGGGATCGTGCTGTCAGTCGGCACTGTCTCCGCAAAACGCGACCTCATCCCGAGGAGCCCGCCAGCGGCGGGCGCCTCGAAGGATCGGCCGCAGGGAAACCGCCAGCCAATTTCCAGCGCTTCAATTCGCCGTGCGTCGGCCGGAACCTCCGCATGGCCGGAGACGTTTCCCTCCCATGCGCACGACATCAAACATCATCCTGGCCAGCCTCCTGATCGCCGCCTCAGGCAGCGCGATCGCGCAGGCCCCGCCGCGACCTGCAACGCCGCCGCAAGCGACCGCGCCGCCATCGGCCCAGCACGCCGCCAATTGCATGCCGCAGGACCGCCCGAACCGCGCCACCGCGCCCGACGGCACCACCACCACCGGCCAATCCCGGGAACCGCTCGGCGACAAACTGGCCAAATCCGACGGCGTGCTCTGCCCGCCCTCGGGCGTGGACCCTGACATGCACGCCCCGGCCCCTTCTACGGACGGCGCCATGCCGGTCATCCCACCCCCCGGTAGTCCTGGCGGCGACCCGACGGTCAGGCCGAAATAGGCTGATTCTTCCTTCGCCTCTCCCCGCTTGCGGGGAGAGGCCGGAGCGCATCGAAGATGCGATCCGGGTGAGGGGGACTCTCCACGAGTCCGGTGCCGAAAAATTGCAGATTCTGGTGCCAAATTCGGCACAAACGGCCTTGTCCCGCCAAAAGCTTTAGCGAAGGCGGATTGACAGCCCGCCGCCCCCTTCCTTATATGCCGCGCGTTCGCGAGATCGGCCGTTCCGCCGCTCGCGACCCTGTGGCGGGGTAGCTCAGCTGGTTAGAGCACGGGAATCATAATCCTGGGGTCGGGGGTTCGAGTCCCTCTCCCGCTACCATCTTTCCCCACACCCCTTTGACTTGGTTTGGGAAAGCTTTTTCCCCCAACAGGGCGTTTAACCGGCCTGATATCTCCACCGTTACGCCACCGATGCGTGATGGATCTCGGAACATGGTGACAGTGTCGATCAGGTCTCTGATGGCTTCGGCGGCCTCTCCGTCGCCCGAACTGATACCCTTCGTTAGCGCCTCCTCGAGCCGACCTAGCTGTTCTTCATATCGCTTGAGAATAGTTGGATGCAGCGCGACCTCTTTTGCGGCCGGCGGTTCACTCCGCAACTCTTCAGATATTCGCTCGCGTTCGGCGCCGAGGGCGGTCGATCGCGGACCGAGAATGGATCGATCGCCGTGCCCTTTTGCGATCGCATCCACCAGTCGTTCGATTTCTCGATTCAACTGTCTAAGCGGTTGTTCGAGGCGCTGCCTTTTTCCATTCGATGTGATTGCGAGGCGCTTTCGCTCTTCGAGATAAGTACGCACGTACTCCGCAATAACTTTCGGCGCGCTCAATTCAGCCCGCAAACCACTGAGAACTGCGCTCTCAACCGTGTCTAAATAGAAGGTCCAATTCCACTGGCGGGGGGAATTCTCTCAGAACCGGTGACCTCCCTGTCACCAGCTTCGATGACGCCCGGAGAGTGCGAAGGCACTTGGCCTAACCATTCCCGAGCGCTTTCTGCTGCGCGCTGACAAGGCGGCCATTGCGCTGGTGAGTGTGGAGACCCGGAAATGGCATGGGGCTCGCAATCCGCGAGCCCCGCTGTGCGCTCGGCAATTTCAGGCCTTGTGATGGACAGTCTGCAGGCCGTAGACCGGCGTCGGGATGTTCTCGTAGCGCGCCTTCAACTGCAGGGAAAGGAATTGCGAGTAATGTCGCGACTGATGCAGATTGCCGCCGTGGAACCATAGGCCTTCCTGCTGCGTCGGCTTCCACATGTTGCGCTGCTCACCTTCCCATGGGCCGGGGTCCTTTGTCGTATTCGAACCGAGGCCCCAGACCTTGCCGACTTTGTCGGCCATTTCCGGACTCACGAGATCGGCGACAAAGCCGTTCATCGAGCTATAGCCGGTGGCATAGACGATCACGTCTGCTGGCAATTCCTTGCCGTTGTCGAGCCTGACGCCGTTGGGCGTGATTTCCTCGACCTGTCCAGCGAACAGCTTGATTTTGCCGTCAATGATAAGCTGTGAGGCGCCGACGTCGATGTAATAGCCCGAGCCGCGGCGCAGATATTTCATGAATAGCCCGGAATCGTCGTCACCGAAGTCGAGCCTGAAGCCGGCCTTCTCCAGCCCGGCATAGAAAGCGGCGTCGTCCTGACGGATCTTGTCGTAGACCGGCTTTTGAAACTGATTCAAGATCCGGTAGGGCAGTGAAGCGAAGATCAGATCGGCCTTTGCCGTCGTCATTCCGCCGCGGACGGCGCGTTCGGAATAAAGATCGCCGATACTCTCCATCAGCGAATCCGAGCGCACAATGTGCGTCGTTGAACGCTGCACCATCGTTACGTCGACGCCGGCCTCGTACAGCGCAGCGCAGATGTCATGGGCCGAATTGTTCGAGCCGATCACCGCCACCTTCTTGTTCTTGCCTTTGTAGCCGCCGGAGCCGGGATGGCGTGAGGAATGGTGTTGCTCGCCCTTGAACGTTTCCATGCCTTTGATTTTCGGCATGTTCGGCTTGGCCGACATGCCGGTCGCGAACACAAGTTGCCTGGGCCGCAGAGTAATCTCCTTGCCATCGCGTTCGACGATGACGGTCCATTCCTTCTTGGTGTCGTCCCAACTGGCGCGTTTGGCCGTGGTGTTCGACCAGTAGTTCAGCTCCATGACCTTGGTGTACATTTCCAGCCAATCGCCGATTTTGTCCTTGGGCGAGAACACAGGCCAGTTCTTGGGGAAATCGATGTAGGGCAAGTGATCGTACCAGACGGGGTCGTGCAGGCAGAGCGACTTGTAGCGGTTGCGCCAGGAATCGCCGGCGCGTGCGTTCTTTTCGACGATGATCGTCGGCACACCGAGCTGGCGCAGCCGCGCCCCGAGCGCAATGCCGCCCTGTCCGCCGCCGATAACAAGCACGTAGGGCTGGGTCTTGAAGCCGAGTTGCTCGACTTCCTCGTCACGCAGTTCCTTCCAGGTCTTGGCGCCGGGATTGACGCCATGCCTGGCGCCGAGCGGTCGGCTGAAGCCAGCCTTTTCCTCATGGGCCTTCAGTTCGGCCATGGTTGTCAAGAGCGTCCAGATCTGACCGTTCTGCAGGCGGATGAGTCCATATCCGCGCGCGACCTCGGTCCCGAACGTGATCCAAGATTCGGTCACGCCGCCGGCCTCGGTTGGCGTTTCACCCTCGGCGATTTTCCAGTTGCGCGGCTTCAAATGCGCGAGGCAATGCGCGAGCATGTCGCGGACCTGATCGCGGCCTTCCATGGTCTTGATGTTCCAGGTGAAGGCAACGAGGTCGCGCCAGTAGCATTCCGGAGCGAACATTCCTACGGCGGCGTCGAGATCGCCTGCCGCAAGCGCAGCTTCAAACTTGTCGAGGAAAACCTGGACGCGCGCACTAAGTGTGGTGTCGAGCATCAATTCCTCCCGGGTGTTGTTTGCAATTTTTCTACGCAGGCAGCGTAACCTTACCCCAACCATCGCGGGAATCCAGACTCGCGCGGCAGGGTTCCCGGTCGGCTTCAGCGCCTCTCAGCGCTCGCCTGCAACAACGCCGCTTCGCCCACCGGCGATGGGGTAGACTAAGAGCTCTATTTGCTGCGGTGCATGCGTCCGGAATTTGGCCCGCAGGCTCCTGTAACGGAGGGGCAGAGCATGTCCGCTCTACCCCGGACAGCTCACGACCGCCATGATCCGGCGGACTGCAACCCGATGCCAGTCCCCCACTGAAATCAACGAAACTACTGCTCACCGATTCGCGCTAAGGTGCGGCATGATCCGGGAGATCAGCGATGCGATTGTCTAGCCTTGCCACTCTGGCGCTTGTCGCGGGAGCTTCCAGCCCAACTTATGTTTCTATCGTCCTGGCGGCTTCGGAATGTTCCAGATCAATGGAATTGGCGGATTGGGGCGAGAACTCGACCGGCGACATCAGCGTCGCGTCTGGGGACAGTTGCATCTTCCCGATCACGTTGCGCGGCGCGGCAAGTAGCTCGGAAATCTCGCAAAAGCCAGCACACGGCAAACTGAAGAAGCTCAACGTTGCGACTTACGAGTACAGGACGAGGGCCAGATACAAAGGAAGTGACACCTTTGCCATCAAAGCAACGGGCAAGGGGCCGAAGGCTTCTGGCACATCGGTCATCACAGTGCACGCGACGATCAAGTAGGCGGGTCGAGCATTGGCGTGACGCCGAGTTGATGCGTGTCGCGTGAGGGCAGGGAGCAATAAGCGTGCCTCAACCCGTCCGCGACGCTCCCAGAACAGCACCCGGTGGCGGATCGTGATCAGGGCCTGGTTGAGAACGTAAGCCAACAGCATCGGCGGAAGTGATTTGAAGGCAGGATCCGGAGTGGCCTCAATGCGATTGCGGTCTCGCGCGGGGATGCTCCATCCGCAACTCCGGAGCTGCTTAAGCGGGTTGGGCCCAGACGCAAACTTGGTTTTGCCGGTATTGCAGCTAAGCTGCTCTCCGCTATGCCCAGAAAGACCCAGCCTCAGAGAGTTGGTTTTCGTTGAGCCAGAGGAGTGCCTGACGAAGACTCAATGGGACCAGTCGCTCCCTACCAAGAGGCGGTGGGGCTCCATCTGTTAGATAGAGCATAAAGCCATCTTTGCTTCGGAAAAGTGCTTCTTTTGCCTCACAACATTCAAGGGACTCTACGTCAAGAGTAGGCAAGCTGCGCTGGACGATCAGCTCCATGTTTTGCAGCATGGCGCTCACGACGCAGACTTCCTCTTATCGTGGATGAAATGCACGCCAGCGGCTGGTCCATCCAACCAGACCAACTGACAGCCGCGAAATGCGAGGCCCGTTGACGATAGAACTAGGAAGAACTCTCGCGAGGTTAGGACGTCAGTCGAGCCCTCAACCTCTAGCTTTGCCCCCGTTGCCGAAATGTCTTTGAGAACGCAGACTCGGCTCCAAGTGCCAACCACAGCCATCAAGTTGACGGCGTGCTGATGGGCAAATTGAACACGGTCCGATTTTCTTCGACCAAAGGCCATGCGCGGCAAAAAAATAGAAGTATGAAATATCTGACGTAGAGCGTGTGCCCCAATGATTAACAAGAGTTAGCGATTCGCGCTTTGTAGCTCGACTAATCGCTAGCGAAAATTGGCGAACTTCAGTGAGACAGTGCGCGCCGCCAAAAACGGTAGGAGCCATCGCATCCTCTGGCGGAGCCAGGAGGCGAACGATGCGATCAGTCATTGCCATTGTTGTAACGGTCGGGGCGTCCTCGCCTGTGCTCGCCCTGACGCAGGGGGAGATTGAGGCCAAGTTACGTGCCGCGGGCTATTCGCAGATTCAGGAGGTCCCGAGCGGCAAGATCAAGACCTACCGAGCAATCAAGGAGGGTACGGAGCGGTCGCTCATCGTCGACAGCACCGGCAACATCAAGGAGCTTCGGTAGCGCTCTCGCTGGGTGGCCAGTGTTCGGTCAGGGACGCTGCCGAATACTCGCGCCAGGCGGCCCGCCTACCGTTTGTATCGGTTCACCTGGCGCACGGTCCAGCGGCGGGTGCGGTCTAGCGAGGCCTACCGTTCCGGGAGGTGCGTCGTTGCTGGCCGTACGAGTATCGAGGTGCTCTGACGTGATTGCCGATCCAATGGCGATGGCCAGAGCGATAGCAGATAGGAGTAAAGCTGCTCGATTCGGGTCCATCATTAGACCTCCGCGAAACGGCTCCATAGTGCCGGGATAACGCCGATCTGGTGATTTGGTTCTTAGGTTCGCCCACAAAGGTATCCGAACAACACTCGCGCAATTACGTGTTGGTCGGATAGCGAGGCACAACGATAACGATTGATCAAAAGTCGGAAGCGGTTTTGTGGGTCGACCGCGCAAAAGTGTTGCCCCGATTTGGAGTTAAGCGATGAGAAACGTACCGCATCCAACAATCACGACCCGTCACTCGCTGCTTCTTTCGACCGCTGCCCTTCTCGTTACGACGGCTGACGCGCCCGCAGACGGTCATCTTCGGAGAGCGGGGAGTATTCGAGGCAGTACATCGCCATTACGAGGCCATCGCGCGCCTTCTCGCCCCACTGACCAACCGTAGGGCTGAGGAGGTCGATCCGTCTTAGACCGAACCGATCTAAGATTCCGCCGACTTAAGCCGATCGTTTGCGATGGTTCTTGCGGTGTTTGCCTTGGGGGCGCCCGTGCGATCGCTCCAGTACTTTCGGCAGAGAAGCCGCCGCTGGAGGAGCTATTGGCGAGGCTTGCTCGACCTCAACCGGCTCGGCTGGGTCGGGGGGCCGTATGGCCGGCGTTGCACCCAAGGCAGCCCCCTCGAGTTTGGCAAGGAAGTCGCGTCCTTGGTTCGTGATAGTCCAAGCGCCGCGTTCGCGAGTGATGAGGCCTTGGCTGAACGCATCAAGATCCGGCGCAAGTTCAGCGAGACGCTTCATACGCAACGTCCATTCAGGGCCGCTCGTATAGAAAACCGCGAGATGCAGCTTGATAAGCTCAAGGTTTCCCCGGCCGTCTGGCTGCCCTGCCAAAATCTTCAATATGGAAAGCTGAAAACTCACGCGCGCCACTCGAACGCAACGACTCAATCCTTACAATCTATCGGTTCTGGCCAACGGCTCATAGATCGGCCGTCAAGCTTCTCGCGGAGATGCTTGCTCGGTAAGCCTAACCGCCAAGGTTAATCGTGCCTGGAGGGTCAAAGGCAGACTTCGACAAGATAAAGGCGCTTGTAACGGAACCGATCCAGGTGGCTCCTTCCGTTACCGAAACACATCCGCCGATTCGTTGGACCATAACTCCATCACCGCCAGCTTTTCCAGGATGGTTGGGCGATGAAGTACCGGCGCTTGCCGGTTCGCTGGCGCGGTCCAGATCGGATCTGTGATCGCCTGGCATTTCATGAGCGATCATGAGCAAGGCGGTGCTTTAAGCAAAGTAGGTTTGGTCTTACCGACGCAATACTCCGACGCCGCGGCGCGATCGCGCCCGACGCATTCGAACCGTCGTTCCACAGGTCGAAGTTACATCCGAGTTGCCGTTGGTCTCGGCAGATAGATGCGCGATGCCCGCTCAAAAAAACAGTACCAAGATTGTCGATTGTGGCTGTACCACCGCGCGATGTCATGGCGCTCACGAGTAGGGCGGGATTGCAGGGGCGAACATGCAACATGTGTCATTTGAAAGCGGGTGCGGATGAAAGCTCGCGCCGCCGCGCATGTTCAACGAGCGGTCACTCGTGGTTCTCACGATCGTGATTGGAATAACGAACGCCTATAAGCGTATGGCCATTGGGATTGAAATGCACAGCAAGCTCCGGGACGATTTGAATACGGCAGAGAATGACCATCTTGTCGCGCCTGTTGGCGCTTGTCGCAGTCGCGTTATTGCCCGCTATCTCGATTCAGGCGTACAACGAAGTTAACCTTCGACGCGCGCGCCAAGTGGACGTACAGAATCAGGCGCTCGGTCTCGCTAAGCTCGCCGCCGAACAGCAGCAACAGATCGTTCAGGGCATTCGGCAGGTCCTGATTGCGCTGTCCGAACTCCCTGCGATAAAGGCGAAAGATAGCCAGGGGTGCAATGCGGCGATGGCAGGGATGAGGTCCCGGTTTCCGGCTTTCCTCACTTTCGTCGCGACCGATCTGAGTGGCCAGCCCTTCTGCGATACAAACACAGATCGCAAGCCGGTGAATGTCTCCGGGCGTCCCTACTTTGCGGACGCGTTGAAGACGGGCGCGTTTACGGTGGGACAATTCTCGATCGGTCTGTCCGTCGATCGGAAACTCATTCAGTTCGCGCTGCCTTTCTACGGAGATGATGGTCAGCCAGGGGGCGTCATCA
Source organism: Bradyrhizobium sp. 482_C4_N1_8 (assembly GCF_052075965.1). NCBI lineage: Bacteria > Pseudomonadati > Pseudomonadota > Alphaproteobacteria > Hyphomicrobiales > Nitrobacteraceae > Bradyrhizobium > Bradyrhizobium sp. 482_C4_N1_8. The sequence continues at coordinate 1,544,371 of NZ_CP197231.1, forward strand.
TTGCGCCTCTCGGCCTGGACTGGTTAGCGGACTACATCGCGCGCGCGGGTGTTCCGGCGGGAGACGCGCTGGCCATCACCGATCGCAACGGCACCTACCTTGCCCGCTATCCGGACAATGACCGATTTGTCGGTAAGAAATTGGTTCGCGTTGGTGATGAGAGGCAGTATGGCGACGGTCTCGCAGCCGACCTGGTTGATGTCGACGGCGTCGAGAGGATCGTGGGTTTCTCGACTCTCGGGCCCGATTCTGGGGGACTTCGCGTCAGCTTCGGCCTCGACAAGGCGAACGCCTTTGCCGAGATCCAGAGCCGGACCCGACACGACATCTTCCTCATCGCCCTCAGCGCCATGATGGTGCTGGGCCTGACGCTGCTCGGCGCCCGGCAATTCATCCATCGGCCGCTCGGACTATTAGTTGACGCCGCGAACCGATGGCGTCTCGGCGACTATGCTCGCCGTGTGAATATCCGCGGCAGTTCTGAAATCGCGGGCGTAGCCGGCGCCTTCAACACCATGGCCGATGCGCTGGATCGCCGCGAGCAGGAATTGTCCGATGCAAAAGAGAAGGCCGAGGACGCCGCGGCCCGGCTTACGATGCTCTTCGAAAGCACAACCGACAGCGTCGTGATCGTCGACCACGATTGGCGGATCAGCTTCTTCAACCAGAGGGCCTGGTCTCAGATCGCTCAGGGGCGTGATCTGATTGGAATGCACCTGCAGGCGTCGCTTCTGGATGCCGCCGATACGGGAATCGTCGAGCAGCTTCGGGAAGTCATGTCGGACCGCCGTCCGGTTTCGTTCGAAGCGCACTGTCCTCGTCGTGCCGCTTGGTATGCGATCAACGCGTTTCCTTCTGGCGAAGGGATCGCGATCTTCTTTCGAGACGTCACCGAGCAAAAGCATGCCGTGGAGGCGCGCCAGCGCATCGAGGAGCAGCTTCATCAGAGTCAGAAGATGGAGTCCGTCGGACAGCTCACGGGCGGTGTTGCCCATGACTTCAACAACCTGCTTGCCGTCGTTTCGGGAAACCTTGATCTCATCGAGCGCGCGGCAAATGACGGCAAGATCCGGCGCTTCGCCGCGACTGCGCGGCGTGCCGCCGACCGGGGGGCGAAGCTCACCGCACAGCTCCTCGCTTTCTCTCGACGGCAAAAGCTCAACCCTAAACTGATCAATGCCAACGAGCTGATCTCCAACTTCCAGGGGCTCGTCCGTCAGGCGGTCGGCGCAGAATGCGAGGTCAGGCTGAAGATCGACGAGCGATTGTGGCTCTGTCAGGTGGATCCATCCCTGCTGGAGACTGCCCTTCTCAATCTAGCGCTGAACGGCCGCGATGCGATGCCGGGCGGCGGAGTGCTCGAGATCGAGGCGCGGAACGTCGTTCTGGATCGGGAAGCCGTCGCTGGATGTCCGGCCGGATCATATGTGAGGCTGTCCGTCTCGGATACGGGGCAGGGGATGTCTCCCGAGGTGCGAGACCGGATTTTCGAGCCCTTCTTCACTACCAAGGAAGTTGGCAAGGGCACTGGCCTCGGTCTCAGCATGGTGTATGGCTTTGTCCGGCAATCCGGTGGCTATATTTCAGTCGAAAGTGCCCCTAACGCCGGCACCACGATCTCACTGTACCTGCCGAGAGCCAATCAGGAGGCTCGCGACGAGGTGGAAACTGAACAGACCCGGGCTATGCCGGGAGGCTCCGAGCGAATTCTTTTGGTCGAGGACAATGAAGATCTGTTGGAAGTCGTGTCTGCAATGCTGACGAGCTTTGGCTATCGGATTCGCCTTGCTCACAACGGTACCGAAGCCATCCGAATTCTCGACAGCGATCAGGGGTTCGATCTTCTGTTCAGCGATGTTGTCATGCCGAATGGTCCCAATGGCGTCGAGCTTGCTCGCGAAGCAAAGCGGCGGAACAGCAGGATCAAGATATTACTTACGTCGGGCTACGTGGGAGACGTGCTCGCGCGTCACGGGGCGACAGACGAGTTCCCGATTATTCACAAGCCCTTTGGCGTGGCCGAACTCGCTCAACGTCTGCATTCTCTTCTTCAGAAAGAAGATGTTTAGGCAGGCACGAAGCCAGACGGCATCGCCGTCCATAGCGACAATGCGTATTCGTCTCTAGAGCCAGCCATCTTACGGTTCTTGCGGATCAGGTCGAGGCAGCCGTGCTCGAACGCAAAGTCCCTGACGTAACTCAAGGTGGCGCAGATCGCATAGCCAGTACCGGTTGAGCGCATGGTTGCTGCCTCAATTTCGCGAGGGGCACCATGACCGAGCGACTTAAGAGCGTGCTTGCAATGTTTAGTATATAGTGTTTCACTAAACAAATCGAGCTTGGCTGAATCCCTAAGAATCCAGGCAGGCGCGAGGAAACGTCCGTTTAGTCGTTCAGCCCGTGAAGGACTGTATCGCTCTGCTCGAAGCATTCGAGCGGGTTGGAGAGTCGCGCCATGTCGATGGCCGGCCCCACTGGGAGGGAAAGCGTTATGAAACAGACAGTAAAGGCGCTTCTTACTACGTTCGGAGTTCTCGCATCCGCGCTCGGTGTCGGAGTGGGGACTACTCCTGCGCATGCGCAGGCCAAGACCATCACGCTGTGCTGGGCCGCGTGGGATCCTGCCAACGCCCTGGTCGAACTGTCGAAGGATTTCACCGCCAAGACCGGCGTCGGCATGAAGTTCGAGTTCGTGCCGTGGACCAACTATGCCGACCGCTTCCTGAACGAGCTCAATTCGCATGGCTCGCTGTGCGATCTCATCATCGGGGATTCGCAATGGATCGGGGGCGCCGCCGAGAACGGTCAGTACGTCAAGCTCAACGATTTCTTCACAAAGGAAGGAATCAGCATGGACGACTACATGCCGGCGACAGTGGTCGGCTATTCCGAGTGGCCGAAGAACAGCCCGAACTATTGGGCGCTGCCCGCCATGGGTGACGCGGTGGGCTGGACCTATCGCAAAGACTGGTTTGCGCGGCCTGAGATCCAGGCGGATTTCAAGGCCAAGTACGGCCGCGATCTCGCCGTGCCGAAGACGCTCGATGAACTGCGCGACATCGCAAAATTCTTCCAGGGCCGCGAGATCGACGGCAAGAAGGTCTATGGCGCTTCGATCTATACCGAGCGGGGCTCGGAAGGCATCACCATGGGCGTGTCGAACTACCTCTATGATTACGGCTTCCAGTATCAGGATCCGAAGAAGCCGTATTCAATGGACGGGTTCGTCAACTCGCCTGGCGCCGTGAAGGGGCTCGAGGCCTACAAGGAGCTCTACAAGTGCTGCACGCCCCCCGGCGCATCCAACTCCTACATGTCCGAAGGGCTTGATGCGTTCAAGTCGGGGCAAGTCGCGCTTCAGATGAACTTCTTCGCCTTCTTCCCGGGCCTCTACAAAGATCCGAACGTCGGTGGGGACAAGATCGGCTTCTTCAGCAATCCCGCCGGCCCCGCGACTCGGGCGACGCAGCTCGGCGGGCAGGGCATCTCGGTCGTTTCTTATTCCAAGAACCAGGCCGAGGCGCTGCAATATATCAAATGGTTCTCCGGTGGAGATGTGCAGAAGAAGTGGTGGGCGCTAGGCGGCTATTCCTGCGCCAAGTCAGTGTTGAACGATCCGGGCTTCCCGAACAGCGCGCCGTTTGCCGGCGAGTTTTTGAAGTCGATGGGAATGGTCGTCGACTTCTGGGCCGAGCCTTCCTATGCCCAACTCCTGCAAGCCGAACAGAAGCGCGTGCATGACTACGTGGTGGCGGACAAGGGCACCGCGCAGGAAGCGCTCGATGGCCTGGTCAAGGACTGGAAGGCGATCTTCAAGGAAGAAGGCAAGAAGTTCTAGGGCAAACGCCTGGAGCGCACGCCGAGCGCGCTCCAGGCTCTCTTCGGTAGAACCCGCAGGCGTCGCATAGTCGACAATCGCGACGCCAGGATTGACCAGGGCCATGAACGATTTGAGCACTTCGTCGCAGATCACCTACCGGGCCGTCCCGATCCGACCAGGCGTGATACGTCGTATCCGCGGCCTTTCGGACCAGGCGCTCGCATGGCTCTTCATCACGCCGACGATCGTGCTGCTGCTGGCGATCAATATCTTCCCGCTGGTATGGACGATCTACCTGTCATTTACCAACTACCGCGCCAATCGGCCGAACGCGCCGACGCTATGGCTGGGGACCGATTGGTACCAGTCGATCCTGACCGATCCGGATATCTGGGCGGCAATGCAGGTCACGGCGCATTTCGTGGTTTGGACCGTGCTGATCGAGACTGTGCTCGGATTCGGCCTTGCGTTCCTGATCGACAAGAAATTCCGTGGCCATGGCCTGTGGACCACGATCATTCTGTTGCCGATGATGCTCTCACCAGCGGTTGTCGGCAATTTCTGGACCTTCCTCTATCAGCCGCAGATCGGGCTGTTCAACTACGTGGTCGCCTTCTTCACGGGGCGCGGCGCTTCGTCGTTCCAGATGCTGGGAGACGTGACCCTCAGCCCGTGGGCCATCGTCATCGTCGACGCCTGGATGTGGACGCCTTACGTGATGCTGATTTGCCTGGCGGGGCTGCGGTCGATCCCGGATTACATTTATGAGGCAGCGGAGGTCGACCGCGCGTCGAATTGGCGGCAGTTCTGGTCGATCACGCTGCCGATGGCTCTGCCGTTCATCATGCTCGCGGTGCTCTTTCGCGGGATCGAGAATTTCAAGATGTTCGACATGGTCAACCTCCTGACCGGAGGAGGGCCGGGCTCGACCACGGAAGTCGCTTCGATCACACTGAAGCGCGCGGCCTTTGAGAGTTGGCGAACCGGCTATTCCTCGGCCTTCGCGATCATTCTGTTCGTGACAGTGTTTGGCCTTGCCAACATCTACGTCAAGGCGCTGAACCGGGTGAAAAGCAGATGAGCGCCTCAAATGCAGCCCACTCAGTCGTCGAACCGTCGACCGGCACTCGCCGCTTTGCCGGTCTGCTCGTCATACTCTATGCCATCATAACGATGGTTCCGCTGATATGGATCGTGCTCACCTCGTTCAAGTCGCCTGACGATGCGATCTCCTATCCGCCGAAGGTCCTCTTCAAGCCCTCCCTTGAAGGCTATTGCAATGTCTTCACAACACGCTCGCGTCAGACTCAGGAGTTTATCCAGACGCTGGGGCCGCCGCAGGGGCTTTGTGACAACATCGCGCGCAGCCGCAACATGGTTGTCGCCGGGCCGTCGAACTACGTGCCGCGCTTCATCAACTCGCTGATCATCGCCTTTGGCTCGACGGTGCTTGCCGTCGCGCTCGGTACGCTCTCGGCTTATGGTTTTTCGCGCTTCCGCGTGCCTCTCAAGGACGACCTCCTGTTCTTCATTCTGTCGACCAGAATGATGCCGCCAATCGCGGTCGCGATCCCGATCTACCTGATGTACCGGACCGTCGGGCTATCGGATACCCGTCTCGGGATGATCCTGCTCTACACTTCGGTGAACGTCTCGCTCGCTGTCTGGCTACTCAAGGGCTTCATCGACGAAATCCCGCGTGAATACGAAGAAGCGGCAATGATCGATGGCTATACGCGCTTTCAGGCGTTCGTGAAGGTGGTTCTACCGCAGGCGACGACGGGGATCGCGGCGACGGCGATTTTCTGCCTTATTTTTGCGTGGAACGAATACGCCTTTGCTGTGCTTCTGACCTCTGGCAACGCTCAGACCGCGCCCCCATTCATTCCGATCATCATTGGCGAAGGCGGCCAGGATTGGCCGGCCGTAGCCGCCGGCACGACGATCTTTCTTGTGCCGATCGTCGTGTTCACGGTGCTGCTTCGCAAGCATCTTCTGCGCGGGATTACCTTTGGGGCCGTTCGCAAATGAACCTTGATGTGAACACGTCAACGCCGAACGTTAACCTGACGAGCAGAATGTTGCGGCGCGGTCCGCTGGAGGCCATCGCGACGGCGATCATTGCCGCAGGCGTGGTCATGCTGATGCAGCCGTTTTTTCTGACGCTTTATTCCTGGTCTTTCGCGGTCACTCTCTTTGGGACGGTGATGTTCACGATCGTCTCGAAGGTCCGGGAGTAGCGCTCGATGGCACAGATCAGGGTTGAAGCGCTCAACAAATCCTTTGGAGAGTTTCACGCAGTCAAGGGCGCGAGCTTTACGGTGGATGACGGCCAGTTCCTTTGTCTGCTTGGGCCGTCCGGCTGCGGCAAAACGACAACGCTGCGGATGATTGCAGGACTGGAATTGCCGACATCCGGCACGATCAGGCTCGACGGTGAGGACGTGACGATGAACCGTGCCTCCGCGCGAGATATCGCCTTCGTCTTCCAGCTATTTGCGCTCTATCCGCACATGAATGTCCGGCGCAATATCGGCTTTCCGCTTAAATGCGAGGGCATCGGAGCCGCGGAGTGCGACCGGCGCGTGGTGGAGGCCGCTCGGATCCTGCGTATCTCCCACCTCCTTGATCGGTCGGTTTCGACCCTCACCGGCGGCGACCGTCAGCGCGTCGCGCTTGGGCGGGCGATCGTCCGCAAGCCGAAGTGCTTCCTGATGGACGAGCCGCTCGGAGCGCTCGATACCGAGATGCGCGAGGCGATGATCCAGGAATTGCGCGCGCTGCATGACCGGCTTGGCGCGACCACCGTTTACGTCACGCATGATCAACTGGAGGCCATGGCAATGGCGGACCTGATTGCGGTGATGAACAACGGCGTGGTCGAGCAGATTGCGAGTCCGCGCGACATTTATGACCGGCCTGTTTCGCTCTTCGTCGCGGACTTCATCGGTTCTCCAGCGATGAATTTCCTGCCGTTTCGCGGCAGCCTGCAAGCCGGGGCGCAGGCGATCCGGCTCGGGGATCGCGACGTTGCGATACCCACCGCACGCGAGGCTCTGGTGGAGAGCGACCTTGTCCTGGGCGTCAGACCCGAGCATGTGCGTTTTTCCGATAGCGGCATGGTGCGGGGCGAGATCTATGGGTCGGAATATCTCGGCACGACGCAGATCGTGACGGTGACGACGCCTTACGGCGCTCTCAAGGCCCGCTCGCCCGCCAGCATGCCCTTTCGGATTGGGATGAATGTCGGGCTCGATTTTCGGCCCGATACGTTGTCGCTCTTCGACCAGGGGTCGGGACGGGCAATACGCACCGCATTGCACGAGGGAGGCAAGCATGGCTGAAGTCGAGATCGGGGCGGTCTCCAAGGCGTTTGGCAAGACGCAAGCCGTCGTCGATCTGTCCCTCACCATTGGAGATGGCGAATTTGTTGCGTTGCTGGGGCCGACCGGCGCCGGCAAGACAACGACGCTGCGTCTCGTTGCCGGATTAGAGGCGCCCGACAGCGGCTCGGTCCGCATCGACGGACGCGATGTGACCAGTGATGCGCCGGCGGATCGTGACGTCGCCTTCGTATTCCAGCAATATTCGTTGTACCCGCATCTGACCGTGTTCGAGAACATGGCCTTTGCGCTACGCGCGCCGACTCGGCGCCTGCCGGAGGCCGAAATTCGCGCAAAGGTCGAACAGGTTGCGCGTCTTCTCCATATCGAGGCCAAGCTCCACAGCAAGGCGACCCAGTTGTCGGGCGGGCAGATGCAGCGCGTTGCGATTGGCCGCGCTCTGGTGCGCTCGCCCTCGATCTACCTGATGGACGAGCCGCTTTCTTCGCTCGATGCCAAGCTGCGCGGTGAAATGCGCCTGGAGCTTAAGCGCATCCAGATCGATCTCGGCGCGACGATCCTCTACGTCACCCACGATCAAACCGAGGCTATGACCATGGCATCGCGCATCGGCGTGATGGAGGCCGGGCGGCTGATGCAGATCGGCACGCCGCGCGAGATTTACGAGAACCCGGTCAACGCCTATGTCGCTGCCCGGCTCGGCCAGCCGATGATCAACCTGCTGCCGGCAACTCTGTTTGCCGGCGTTCCGCCCGGCGTTAAGACGATTGGCGCTCGTACCGAGCACCTGGCGATCGCACGCAGCGGCGGGGACGTGTCGGCCACCGTCACGCGGGTCGAACATCTCGGCGACCAGAGCCATGTCCATCTCGATCTCGGCGGCCAACCTGTCGTGACGTTGGCGGACCCTGAGGCGAGGTTAGACGTCGGCGACGTCGTGTCGCTACGCCTTAACAGGCCGCTGTTCTTCGATGCGGCCGGCGGGAGGGTCGCGGCATGAGTCTCGATCGGACCTCTAGGGAGAATCTGGTGCGGGCGCTTGCGGAATCGGTGATCCAGCACGCCGACGAACTGACCAGCCTCGACCAGGCGATCGGTGACGGCGATCATGGGCTGAACATGAAACGCGGCTTCGAGGCTGTGCTCGCGACGTTGCCCGGCCTTGCGGACAAGTCTCTGCCAGAAATGCTGAAGTCGATCGGAATGACGCTGGTCATGAAGGTTGGCGGAGCTTCTGGGCCGCTGGTTGGCACCTTCTTCATGGAGTTGGGCAAGGCGCTTCCAGAGCAGCCAACACGCGCGGAGTTTGTCGCGGCTACGGATATGGCAATCAATGCCGTAAAGGCGCGCGGACGCTCGGAGGCAGGACAGAAAACCTTGCTGGATGTCCTGGTGCCCGTGCAAGCGGTATTGGCTGCAGGCGGCGATGCGCGGGCGATTGCGTTAGAAGCGGTGCAGGCGGCCGATCGCACGACGCCGATGCTCGCTATTCGCGGCAGGGCTTCTTTTCTCGGCGAACGCTCCATTGGTCACATGGACCCCGGTTCGCGCTCAACGTCCCTGTTGATCGGGGCTGCAGTCAAAGTATTGGAATTCGAGGCAAGGTCATGAACAATCCAAATGGCGGCAATGTCGGAATCGTTATCGTTTCACATTCGCCCAAGATAGCGGAAGGCGCGGCAGATATGGTGCGCCAGATGGTGGGCAATGCGGTGCCGCTCGCCTGGACCGGCGGCGATGTCGATGGAGGGCTCGGCACGAATGTTGCTGGAATCCTGGAGGCGATCGAGGCGGCGTGGTCCGCAGCAGGTGTGGCTGTGCTCGTTGATCTCGGTGGAGCGGAGACAAATTCCGAGATGGCGGTGGAAATGTTGGCTGAAGATCGAAGGGCGCGCGTCGTCGTCTGCAATGCTCCGGTGGTCGAAGGAGCGGTGATTGCAGCGACGGAATCCTCGGGTGGCTCATCGCTCGCAGCCGTCAAGCGTAGCGCGGAGGAATTCTATGCATGATGCCCACGCCAGCCGGGCAGCTGAGACGTCGGTGCCGCTGACCGCCTCGGCGGTTCTCGTCAACAAGGTCGGACTTCATGCGCGGCCGTCGGTCAAGCTCACGCAGTGTGCGAAGAGGTTTGCCGCAAAGATCGAACTCGCCCTCTCTGGAGACGGGCCTTGGACGGATGCCAAGAGTCCGGTGAAGGTGATGCGTGTAAAAGCTCCGCAGGGGGCGACGCTGCATTTCCGGGTCGCCGGACCGGACGGAGAGGTGGCGCTTGCTGCCATGCTTGCGCTTGTGCATGACGGTTTTGGTGAGGCTTAACGGCAGTGGCAGAGATCCAACTTATCGGCCGTGCCGCATCGCCGGGCCTCGCGTTCGGGCCGGTCGCCGTGCTGACTGCGGCCGTGGCCGGGCGAATGGCGAGCGAGGATCCGGAGCAGGAGGCTGCAGCGCTGCGGGCGGCGATTGGGGGGGCGAGGGCGCAACTGGCCGAGCAGATCAAGACGATTCAGAGTGAGGCGGCAGACATTCTGGAGTTCCAGGCCGCCATGTTGGAAGACGATGCACTCACAGATACGGCATATGAACTTATCGCGATCGGGATCGCTGCCGACCATGCCTGGCGCCGGGCACTCGACCTAGAGATCGCCGGCTATCGCGCGGCTGAAGATGAATATTTCCGTGCCCGGGCCGTTGATATCGTTGACATCCGCGATCGCGTGCTTGCGCATCTGGGCGGTGTGGATGTTGTCGCCGGAATCGCGGGCGGTTCGATTGTTGCGGCTGAAGATATCACGCCTTCGACCTTTCTTGCGACTGACTGGTCGCAAGGCGGCGCGATCGCGCTGGCCAGTGGCTCACCTTCCTCGCATGTCGCCATGTTGGCGCGAGCGCGCGGGGCGCCGATGGTCGTTGGGTTAGGTCCGTTGTCGTGGCATGGACAGCCACCCGTCTTGGCGCTGGTGGACGGCGACGCCGGAAGGGTCATCTTCGATCCGGAGCCGGAGACCATCCGTCTCTTTGAGCTGCGTATGGCGGCTGCGAAGGCCGAACTGGCTGTCGCCGAGGAGACCAGCCTTGCGCCTGCCTTCGTCGCCAATGGTCGGCGGATAGCGGTTCTGCTCAATGTCGCCGGGCCTGAAGACCTTGCAAACCTTGATTCCGCAATTTGCGACGGCATCGGCCTTGTACGCACGGAATTCCTGTTCGAGGCAGCCCACGGCCTGCCGGACGAGGAAACGCAATACAGGGTCTATCGAGACATTCTCGTCTGGGCCCAAGATAAGCCGGTGACGATCCGGACCTTGGATGCAGGCGGAGACAAGCAGGTTCCCGGTTTGACGGTCGAAGGTGAGAGCAATCCGTTTCTCGGCCTCCGCGGTATCCGCCTCTCGCTCGCGCGGCCGGAGGTGTTTCGCATGCAGCTCCGCGCGCTCTGCCGTGCGGCTGTCCATGGCACGCTGAAAGTGATGTTGCCCATGGTTGCGGTCCCGTCGGAATTGGACCGCGCGAACGAAATACTTGACGCGGAGTTCACAGCCCTCCAAGCGAAAGGAGTTGCCTGCGCTCGACCGCCGCTCGGCATTATGGTCGAGGTTCCAGCGGCGGCGCTCTGTGCAGCGGATTTTGGCGCTGCATTCTATTCCATCGGTTCGAACGATCTAACCCAGTACACCATGGCGGCGGCGCGCGACATCGGCGCAGTCGCTGACCTCAATGATACCAGCAATCCGGCTGTGCTGGCACTGATAGCCGCGACCGTCGAGGCCGGGCTAAAGCGAGGCGTCGAGGTTTCGCTCTGTGGCGACGCCGCGGCCAACACTCACCTCACGGCGGCGCTGCTCGCGACCGGATTGACAACTCTCTCTGTGTCGCCGATTGCCGTCGCACGGCTCAAGGCCGCAATCGCAAAGGTGAGTTCATGAGGGACGATGTCGGCAAGGACACGCCCGGTGACAAGAATGTCGCAGAATACAAAATAATCCTGCGAAAGGTACTCGACAATCGGCCCTCGGGGACGCGCCTGAAGCTTGCGGCGGCGCTGGGCAAGAATCGTTCGTTCGTGAGTCAAATCACGAATCCGGCTTATCTGGTGCCGATCCCGGCGAAGCATGTCGCGGTCATCTTCGACGTCTGCCATCCGTCCAGCGCCGAGCGTGCGGCATTTCTCGATGCGTATGGCCGCGCGCACCCCGGAAGACTGCGCGCACCCCACCGCGAAGCGCGCACGCGTGTCATTACCGTGACCGTTCCTGAACTTGGTGACGACAAGAAGAATCGTGCGCTCGAGCAGCTCATCGTGGATTTAGCCGCGCAGCTCGCGCGCTTTGCGGAAAGCGTCGGTTAGCCATTGAATCGAACTTTAGACCGGACTGGGAGAACGCTCATGAAAAAGCTGATCAACAGCGCCGATACTGTACTCGAAGAAAGTCTTGACGGCCTCGCCGCAGCGCACGCCGATATCCTGCTTCTCGGCGCCGAGCGCAAATTTGTGCGCCGTCGCACGTTGAAACCGGGCAAGGTTGCGCTGATTTCGGGAGGCGGCTCGGGACATGAGCCGCTGCATGCGGGCTTTGTCGGCCTGGGCATGCTCGACGCGGCTTGTCCTGGCCAGGTCTTCACCTCGCCGACGCCAGATCAGATGATCGAGGCTGCGGAGGCCGTCGACACCGGCGCAGGTGTGCTGTTCATCGTCAAAAACTACGAAGGCGATGTGATGAATTTCACCATGGCAGCCGAGATGGCCGGCCGAGAAGTCGCAAGCGTGGTGACGAACGACGACGTGGCGGTCGAAAAGTCGACCTACACGACCGGTCGTCGCGGTGTCGCTGGAACGTTGATCGTGGAAAAAATGGTCGGCGCCGCTGCCGAGACCGGAATGCCGCTTGCCGCGCTCAAGGCGCTCGGCGATGAAGTCAACCGGCGTACGCGCTCGATGGGGGTAGCTCTATTGCCATGCACTGTGCCGGCCGCCGGACGGCCAAATTTCACGTTGGCCGACGATGAAATGGAAATGGGCGTCGGCATTCATGGCGAGCCTGGCCGGCGCAGGGTACCGTTGGCTTCCGCCGATGCGATCGCCGCCGAGGTGCTCGACGCGATCCTGAAGGATCTTGCGCCGAGCAAGGGCAGCGAAGTGCTGCTTCTCGTTAACGGATTTGGTGCGACGCCTCTGATCGAACTCTATCTGATGGTCAATGTCGCAAAGCGGACTCTGGATCGCGCGGGGATCACGGTGACGCGCTTCCTGACCGGTTCCTACGTCACATCCCTCGACATGGCCGGTGTCTCGATCACCGTATCGGTGCTCGATCGCAAAGCCACGACATTATGGGATGCCCCGGTGCAGACCGCAGCTCTGCGTTGGGGCGTCTGATTTCCGCGCGCGGCTCATTTTTTGCTGATATCGCAGATCTGCGTCGTGTGGGGAGAGGCGTTAGCGGTCTCCTGACTCGCACCCTGACGCCTCATCTTGTCGGTTCTCGCGAGCCGGGCCGCCCGTGCCGGGTGTGCCCGCCGCCTCCCTTTGTGCCCGGAGCCCCGTCATCCGCTATCCGTAGCGGCTTGCCTGTCCCGCGCGACCGGGCGCATCCTCTCTCGCATGGGCAGCAATCGTTCGAGTAGAGGAGCAGAACAGATGAGCGACCTTGTCGTAATTGCATTTCCAACCGAGGCGAAGGCGGAGGAAGTTCGTCAAAAATTGCTGGCCATGCAGAAGGAGTATTTGATCGAACTCGGCGATGCCGTGATCGCGGTGAAAGACAGCAACGGAAACATCAAACTAAATCAACTGATCAATACCACGGCTGCTGGTGCGGCTACTGGCGCCTTTTGGGGCACGCTGATTGGCCTGATCTTTTTGATGCCGCTTGCTGGTGCTGCCCTTGGCGTCGCGTCCGGCACACTCAGCGGATATTTAACGGATGTCGGCATCAACGACAAATGGATGAAAGAGACCGCTGCCGCCGTTCAACCCGGAACCGCAGCGCTCTTCGTACTGGTGCGCAAAGTCACGGCAGACAAGGTTCTTGAGAGGCTAAAAGGCGAAGGCGGCACGGTGCTAAAGACTTCTCTCGACCACACTAAGGAAGCCGCCTTGCAAGCGGCGCTGGCGGAGGTCAAAGCGGCGGTACCGGCGGCTTCGCCTCCTGATTTGCCGGGCGCTTGAAACGATGGCGACCGCCTGCCGACGACCGCTCCCGGCATTACCGCAGCCCTCTCTGGCCAGTGACGCCGCGCCGGGTGCGGTCATTGGTGCAGTTCCGGGTCCTTTGTGAGGGCCAGAGGCAAGTGCCGGGACCGCGCGACCGCGCCGTATGAATATATTTGCAATTCATCATACCGCGTTAAATTTAGTGAGATCCGTTCACGTGCCTGAGCCCGAGGCACAGCGTTGACCTAGATCAAACCATTGATGGCGGTGACGTTCTTCTGAACGGAGAGGGCCGCCGGGTGAGTGTTCGGCTGGGCTTGTTCTTTAATTCCCAGGATTTTGATCTATTTCGCCAAATGCGTGAGGGATGCAGATGTCGGACAATCCCATCGACGTGATCGAAGCCGCCATTCGCTCCGCCTTCACCAGTTACCCAAAGGAAGACGACCCGGATTGGAGAAGTCCGCACTGGATCAAGTCTGAAGAGTGCACGCACTTGGCACAGGGCATACTGCTGGAATTGCACGCAAACGGATTTGAAATCGTGAAGAGGCAGACCTGATAGATCGGCGGCGGGCCCGCGCAATTGGTCATTTGAAGTGACCAGATCTCGCGACGTGACACAGGCTCGACCCAGGCGGCCAAGGCGCGCCGCTCGACCGGCACCTTGCGGGCGTTACCATTCTTGCCCGTGCGCTTCCCAACTGCGGCAGATGTCGCAGTTGATTTCTTTCGCTCGAACCTTCGTTGCGGCATCGCCTCTGCGCCAGTGCCGCCGGCCGCACCGCCTCGACCGCCTCGATCACGCCAGAGGCGCGTGGGAAAGGGAGGGAGAGCTTAAATGGAGCGGGCTGATGGCAAGAGCGGTCAGACGCGAACCAACGATGCCCCTATTTGCTTTCCGGGGTCCCTCGGAGACCAGGGCCAAACGGGGGTGATCGATTGTCGCACTTGCGCCACATGGCGCGCCGCCTTTGTGTACGGGACCGCATAAAAATTAAACCAGGAATGCGCGATGGCAAAAATCCTCGTTGGCGTTGTTGCGATGCGCCGAACAATGTACGCTCGGCGAGCGGCTCAGGCTGTATGTCGAAGAGAACTTCCATAATGCTTGAAGAAGTTATCAAGCTTCACTGGTTCGCCGGTATCTCGCCAGAACAGTCTTTTACCGAGGCTGGCCGCCACTGCGAGGCGGTGGTGGCCGCCGATTAAAGTATGGTCATCGGATGCTGTTGCGATGATCTCGCCGTCTTCGTCCACGATTTTCATGTGCTGCCTCCAATCCAGCGTGCGGCCAGGCCGCCGCGATGGTGCGCAATCTATCTAACCTTATGCGGGCCCTGGGCGTTCCAACCCATGAAGATCACGGCTTCCGTATTCGACATGCGCCACATCGCCGCCCTTTATGTACCAACTGGCAAGGCCCGATTGCAGAGGGCGCGCGCCAGCACTCGACGGTCCCGGACCTGGAAGCCGCCCGGCGATGACAAATGGGCAAATTGTTTGTTGTGGATCAATTCCAAGGTGCCCAGACAGTCGTACGCTGCGCCGAAAATGAGGGAGGTTCCACATGGCATCAATCTTCTCGACGCCCCATCCAGAAAAATGCCCTCAATGTGGTTCTGGGTTGGTCCATCTAGAGTGGCGTGAGCGCGTCAATGCCCAAGAAATCCATGACCTTTGGCGCTGCTTTAACTGCAAAAGCGAGTTTGTCACCGCCGCCACTCCTGATGAGAGAGAACCCTCGGTCGTCGAGATAACCAAGCCCTTCTTTACGAGCCTAGTAGTCTAATCGACTGGCGTGGCTCGCGCTTTACTTGACGCCTTGACCGCCGACGCGCGCCGTTCGGCGGAGATCGTGCGGCGTGAAGCGCTTGAGGCCCAATAAATCACAGAGCCGGGGCGTCTTGCTCTTGTCCTCGTTCCGGCGCCAAACGCCACTCTTTGCGACGATTGAGCAAATAGGTCCTTGCCGTTACCTACTGTGAGCTTCGTCAGGCAGGATGCGAACGAGCAAGCGCATCCGGTCCTCCACTGGCCCAGGAAACAGGCTAAGGTTGCAGCCCCCATCAAGGGTCAAAAGGACAAGCTCGATGACCACAATCAAGTTCTTGGCGACTGGATTGATCGCGATCACCGTCCTTACAACGACCGCCGTGGCTCGCGAGAAATTCGCAGCCGGGCCAACGCGCATCACGGTGTACGGCAAGCCCTGTCATATATTCAATACCGGCCCCGGCGGCTGCTGGATTGTCTGGGAGGGCATTCCAATATGGTTCGGTCCGTCGGTCCGGGGCGTGCCCGGCCGCATTTGCGACAATGGCGACAATCCGAGGATATGTTGAGATGCGGACGATAAGAGGCGCGCAGCGGTATCCGAGGCAATCGCTGCGCGGTTCGGCCCTCGGCGGCGTCGGTCAGCGCGGTGGCGGCGAGAAGTACGCGCGGGTGCTTGTGCTCGCGTTTCGGCACCGTCTCGCTGAAGTGCCGGATCGCATCGGGCAACGTGATGAGCTCGGTGCCGCTGGGTAGCACGATCCGAGTGTCAAAGCGGCGTAAGCAACCATCGGATTCAGCCATGCTGACGCCAGTCCGACGGTATCCGTTCGCCGCAATCAAAGCGCGCGTATTTCTCGCGAGTCCACGCCTCATGAACGCGCGAGGCCCGGAAATTGGCCTCTGTGCTTTTGGGCAGATATTCGCTCCATGCCACCTCGAACGCCGCGCGGGAGCCGCCTCGAACGACGGCGCCGAGCCTTTGCGGTGCTTGCCGGGCTTCGAGCCGGGATAGAAGCCGCACTGCCATTGCCAAACCTCGGACGAGTCTGGGGTTTCCGACGGCTTTTGCTATGCTGCCGACGTGATGTCGTCAAAGTGGATGTGCCAGCAATCGCTGCGGTGCGGATCGCGCCGGCGGGTGAGGACGGGCATAGGCGCATTTGAGCGGGGCCGGCAAGGTGCGGCGACCCGGATTGGCCGCGCCCGCTACTGGTCGAGCGGCCCCTTCCAATCTGTAAAGTCGTATACGGCCCACCATCGATGCAGTGTCTGCCCGCACGCTTTGCAATCGAAGCGCCCGCTTGCCACGACCGGCCGCCTTATTTGGATAGCGCTGTGAAGCGTCCCGCAAAACAAGCAACTAAAAAAAACGCGCATTGGTCATCGATCCCCGGTCGAAGTGCACCCCGTGCGTTGGGCCAACTGGGTCGCCATAGTAAAAAGGGCAGTTTGTATCTTGGCAGTTCAGGCCGAATATTTGTGAGTTCGCGCCAACGAGGGTCCTCGGTCGCGATGGGCCCAGGGTGCAGTGAGTGCACATAATTCACAAAGGACAAAAGGCCCGGCTGGGCCGGGCCCCATTGCACGCCACTCGCGTCGGTGACTTGTGAGTTCAGAGGCCAAAGGACCAACCGATTGCGAGACGCTGGCTCACTGGCGAATCAGTACCGTAATTTGTCGACACAATTGAGGCCAACGACGGTCGTCCCCGAGCATCTCAAGCTCGGCACTATGCGGCAGTCACGGCCATGGCAGCGATCCTCACGGCCTATCCCTTCGGCGGCTGCAATTCCCCAGCAAACCACCTGGCGACCTCGGGCGACGTGATCGGATCGGCTTCCTCGCAATGCAAGCATGTCGGCCGGAGTGGGCCCTTGCCATCCGGTCGCGCTATCAGGACCAGCGGCTTGCCGCAACGCGCACAATTTAAGGTTTTGGATATCCCGTCCATCGCCTCATTATGGCGCGTGGAACCGGAGAGTCCAGATATTGATGGCGATCTCCGCGACTGACACGCACACAAATTCGCGAATGCCTCATCAGGCTACCGCATCGTCCAGCCACAGTTCGAGCAGCGCGCGATCTGCGTCGCATCCCCTCGGCCGCCAAGAGCACCTGGGCGCGCGTAGGCGCGGCATGCACCTGCGGCAGGCCGGTAGCGCAAGCATGGATGACGCTTATTGCCGCTGGCTTCGCCTGGGATCGAATCAACATCTATCTAGCAATGGTTGGCCTGGGCCTAGCGGCGGCGTCTTGGCTGATCGGGTACGCGCTTCGATACGTTCTCACGGGCGGAGATGATGTCATGTCGAAATTGAAGAGAGGCAGTTGAATAAAGCCCACTTCAGTTGGTAGCTTCTGGACGTCGCCTGTTGGCCCTTAGAACGAGCTGACACCGGCCTCAAACGGCAAAGCGACGCGGATCACTCCATCCGGAACAGCCTCGAAGCCGCTTCTGCGCCGAAAAAGGCCAACTTGGAATGATCACATCAGGTTCACGCGCCTGAAGCTTTACTGGGCCATTGCCGTGGTGTTGCTCTTGCGAAGTCTGTCGAGGTCCTCATCAACCGCCAGAGCCATCGGCGTATTCCGCGGCGTCATCCGGTACGTCTGCAAAGAGGGGGCGGCCGCGACCAAAGCGGGCCACGCCGCCTCCGCGTCGGCGGCATGGCCGGTACGAATAAGCGACGATAGCCAGACCGCCTTGCAGACGCCTATCGCAGGTGTTCGATCCATACATTCGCGGGCGAAACGCAGCGCATCCTCGTAATCCTGCACGGAATAGCGCAGCCTTGCCCCGTAGAGCGCGTAGTGTGCTGGGCGTACCGGGTTCCAGGAGATCGCCTTCTCGAAGGCTTCAATCGCTGCCTGGGTTCGACCGGCATAATGCAATGCACCGGCAAGGACGACCCAGTTGTCCGGATCGCCAGGGCCGAGCTCGATCGCCCGCTCGGCCGCGCTCACCGCTGACTCAGGGTCCTGACCTGCGTCGGTTACTAAGGACAGCACTCGCCACGAACTGGCACGCAGCGGGTCCAGCGCAATCGCGCGCCTGACGTCGGCGATCGCCTGCGGCAAGTCCTGACGACTGAGCCCAGGATCGTGATGGCCAAAAATCAGCATCTTCTTCACCAGTCCGAGTCCCGTCCACGCGGGCGCGTAGTTCGGATCAAGGCGGACCGCCAGTTCGAGTTCCTGCCGCGCTTGGCGGAGGCTCTCGGAACTTGGTGCCATGGTCAGCGCAAGCGTGCGCAGCACGCGCGCATGCACATCAAGCGAGGCCGGCGCGCGGCTCCGTAACGCCGCCCGGTCCGACTCGCGCACGGTTGCACCAAGCGAGGCGCTGATCCGAGAGATCAACGTTTCAGTAACGTCGGGCAGGTCCTGCGCAGTGGGCTCGAACCGGCCGCTCCAGACGATGCGGTTGTTGCCGGAATCGATCAATTGCACGTGGAGCTGCAGCCGGTCGCCGCGTCTCTCTGCGCTGCCATCCACAAGGTAGCGAGCGCGGGTCATCGCGGCGATCTGGGCCGGCGACAGGTTCTTGCCGCTAAGCTCGGCTGTGGCGAGGGTTGAGACGATGTGCAGGTCGGGGTTGCGCGCAAGTTCGGAGGCAATCATGTAGGCTAATCCGTTGCCGTCCGGACTGCCTTCCTGAGAGGTGTTGAGTACGCGCAGGGGTAGAACCGCAACGTCGGCCACCATCCTGTTGTGTACCTTGGGGGGCCCGGAGCCGGCGCCGGGCAGTAGAAGTTGCCAGACCAGCATGATCGCGACTGCCACCATCGCAAGGGCGGCGGCAAGGCGATAGAATCTTCGCACATCGCGCGGCGCCGTGTCGGCTGCGTCAACGATCAGAAGGTAACCACGTCGTGGCATCGTCCGCACGACCTGCTGCCGGCTGTCACCGAGCGCGCGCCGGATCTCGACCACGCATTGCACGAGCGAGTCGTCGGTGACCGAAACGCCCGGCCACACTCGCGCACCGAGATCGAGTTTTGTAACCAGCTCTCCGGGACGGCGCCCCAATTCAAGCAACACTGCCAGAGCCTGAGGCCGCAGCTCAACGGCCTGGCCGTGCCGGTCAAATAACTGCGCCTGATCCAAATTGAGCGTGTATCCGTTCAGCCGCAGGCAGGTCATGCGCACACCTCCCGCCATTGATCTTAGCGGAACGGAAAGTGCGTCTCAAGGCAGCGGCAGAGCCCGATTTCGTCCTTTATCGTGCCTTTTCGTACGGTTTTCCCGCAGACCTGCACTACGTTGACAACCGGAGAGCCGCTGCCCTGAGCCCGCGGTAACCGAATAACGCGATACCGAGAAAGCTGCACCGCGCTCACAGGGCGCAGAGTGTGTCCAGTGCCAGACGGTGGTCTCTTTCTTCTCGCGAGATTGCAAATGCGGAAGAGATTTTCGATAGCCATCACAGCGGGAAGGGCGCATTGCGGCGGAGCCGACCGTCATTCGCGCGCGCGCCGGGGCAGCCGTTACTTCATTGTGTCGATACTGTGCGCGGCCTGCATCGTTCAGTTCGCAACCAATCCAGCGCGGGCTCAATGCACGGCTCGCGATGTCTTGCAAAACCAGCTGAAGCTCAAGACGCGCCCCGCCGAAGTGTCCCAGCAACTCATTCAGTCCGGCCGCGATGTGGCGACATGGAAGACCATTACCATTGGTACCTTCGCTGATCCGCTTGGACTGCGCAATAAGCTGGACGGCATGGGTTGCGGTATCGGGGGGCAGGCCGCTGAAATACTTGCTCGACCGACATTCATCCTTGGCTCTCGCAAGACAGACGTGGAGCTTATCCTCGTATCGCCAGCCCAGCTTGGATTCACGTCCGATACTGTGACCTTGGCTGATGTTTACGCGCGTGCTCGACAGCTCGGCTTCGAACTCGCGGCAGCCGAAGTCGGCCCGCAATTGCGCATCCAATATCTTGACCAGCCTATCGGTGAATTTCTCATCATCGGAATGGAGCCAATCAAGACGTGGAGTGGCGAGCCGATTGTTCTGAATGTAGCAAATGGCGGCGCCGGATTGATCCTCATCGGCCAGGACGGCAAAGCCGCCTCCGAAATACATGTGACATCTCGGTTCGTCTTCGCGCGCTCGCATCAATCCGCACCCGGCACTGGACCGATCGATCAGGCAGCGGCGTTTCTGCCACCATGAAGAGGAACCAGCAGCGAGGCCACCATGCTTCATCGTGTCTCCATCGCAGCGGCATTGATCGCCGGAGTGATCGCCGGAGGTGAAGTCGCCAACACGGCCGCCCTCAATTCGGGGTACCGAGTGGTTGCCGGCAGCGAGCAGCCATCGGTTGATGTCGAACTCGTTCTTGCTGTTGATGTCTCCTATTCAATGGATCCTGGCGAGCTTTTGCTTCAGCGCGAGGGTTACGCGGAGGCCATCGTTTCCAACGAATTTCTCCAGGCGCTCAAGGCCGGGCCGAACCGAAGGTTGGCCCTGGTCTATGTGGAATGGTCTGGACCGAACGATCAGAAAATCATCGTGCCGTGGAGATTGATCGACAGCCGCGAATCTGCAGCTGCGGTGGCGGCGGAAATCGCGAAAGCGCCGGTTCGCATGGGCTCACGCACCTCGATCTCTGGCGCGATAAATTTCGCATTGCCGCTGTTCGATGCGGATCCGTATCGTGGACTGCGGCGTGTGATCGACGTTTCCGGCGATGGCGTGAACAACGACGGAAGCCCAGTTACCATCGCACGTGATGCGGCGCTGGCAAGGGGCATTACCATCAACGGATTGCCGATCATGCTCGAAGGAAGGCTTCCGTCGCAAATGGACATCGACGACCTCGATCTCTATTACGAGGATTGTGTGATTGGCGGGTCAGGCTCGTTTATGGTGACGATCAGAAGCCGTGACGGGTTCAAGGAGGCGATCCGAACAAAGCTCGTGCTCGAGGTTGCCGGCGGCGTGCCCAGGGACCGGATCGTTTCGGTGACCGAAAGGGAGCCACGAATATCCTGCCTCATTGGTGAGGCAATATGGGCGAAACGAAGCCGGTGGTGAGCGCTTCGGTACCTTTTGGAAGGCGCACAGTTCGATCCGCGTTGAACGAGCGTAGTACGTCTGCTCACGGCCCTCAGCCGACATAATTGGCGTTATGGCTGACTTCCGCTTTACCGGAGATGTCCGACTTCATCATCAAATGCGGAAACCGCTTCCGTCGACCGGAAAGGCAAGGATCGTGGATGCTGTCCCCCCCCACTCATCAGCAGGCGAGCTTGCCTAACACCCTCGCGGGCTGTGCACGAACGAAAAGAGCACGTATCCGGTGTGGTCGTCGCGCTGGGGGTAGCGAAGCTCGCTCCGTGCTGTTGTATTGGCGCGGCAGCTTCGGGCCTGGTGACCCGGAACGGACCTCGTCAAGCGAACGCGGCCGTTGCAGACGATCTGCACAGCGCGTACCGTCGCCGATGCCGATACAAGGAGCCCCAATGACTGATCGAGACAAGATTCTGATTGCCCTTGGCGAAAAGCCTCTGAAGGTTTTCGAAATCATGAAGCGCGTGAACATAAAGCATGAGGACGATTGCCAATCGCTCTTGTTGAAGATGCGTGACGACGGCGCCGTGAAGTTCGATATTCACAAGGGATATTGGCACGCTGTCTGACAATTTTCGATTGATCACCAGCGGCTGGTAGAGTTGCTTGCAAGTTTCCTTAGCGAAGAGAAGACTAGCCGCGTTCAACGACACTCTGAGTCAATGTGGCGCCAGTTTCGACTGAGGCATGGCGCGTGGAACATCACCGACGTCGTCAAGATCGGGCGCCTGGCCGTAGCCCATGCGTTTCATCTGTTCGTGGACCTGTGCCATTTCGGTCTCGCTGAGGCGCGGAGGTTCGCCGATCGCCAGCGCGTGGACATACATCTTCGCCAGGGTCTCCACCTCCACGGCAAGCCAAAGCGCCTTTTCAAATGTCTGCGCCGTTATGATCAAGCCATGATGGCCGAGCAAGCAGGCATTTCGTCCTTCGAGCGCATCGACGGCATAATCCGACAGCGCTTGTGTGCCGAAGCAGGCATAAGGCGAACAACGGATATCGTTGCCACCGGCTACCGCGACCATGTAGTGGAAGCAGGGAATGCCACGCTCGTGCACGGCGAGAATGGTGCTGAAGGTGGAATGCGTATGAAGCACGACGTTTATGTCGGCCCGCGCTCGCAGAATATCGCGATGAAAACGCCATTCTGAAGAAGGGCGATGGTTGCCCTGGTAATTCGCGGCAAAATCCATCGCGACAATGTCTTCTGACCGCATGCGCTCGTAGGGCAAGCTTGTCGGTGTGATTAGCATGCCGTTTGGAATCCGGTGCGAAAGATTGCCGGAAGTCCCTTGGTTGAGACCGTTTCGGTTCATCTCCTTGCAGGTATCGACGATGCCCTGGCGGAGATCGGCATGATTGCGGTCTGTCATGATGGGTGCTCCGAAAAAGAAATCCAGGATTGATAGGCGGCGGAAAGGGTGCGTTTGCACTCATCCTCGCCGAGCGGCGTGACAGCTTCAAGCACCACGCTCGAAACCGGAATCGTACGCGAAAATCTCCGCCACAGCAGCGCCGCGCCGAGCGCCGTTCCATCCCGAGATTGGCTCACGGAGACGCTCTGCGATGGCCGCAACGCGGCCAGAGCGCGCGCGAAGGGCAGGTTGGCGGCGAAGCCACCGTCGATGACGATGTGTTTCGAGCTGCCAAGCGCATCTAGACAGCGGTTTGCGCTGAATGCGGCGTAGAGGACTGCCAACCCCTGCCATTCGGCTGGCGTCTCGGGCCGCGGTCCGATAATGCGTCCGCGGTGAGCTGCACCGGGGAACAGTCCATCATCCCCAACGAAGGAGGGGAGTGCCAGGGTTCCAAGGGCCAGTAGACTCGGCAATGCGGTGAGGACGGCTGCATCAGAAGCGTCGTGGTCTCTGCTGATCAAGTCGTATTCGCGGCCTGTCGCGATCAGCGTGGAGGGTACGTTCTCACCGTCGACATCGATATTGAGCACCATGCCGCGTGTGGCGTCGAGCTTGTCTAGCGCGAGGCCGCGCTGAAAGCCGATCATCCAGGTGCCTGTTGATAGGATCGAGGTATCGGCCATGCCGGCGGCCTTGTAGCGGAACAGGTTGGCGTTGGAATCATGCACGCCGCAGAGGATTTCGGTCGAGCGCGCCAGGCCGGTACGCTTGGCTACGGCCTCCGAAATCCTCCCTAGCACCGCACCGGCGGATGCCCGCTCCGGCAGAAGACGGTCCCAGCCGCGCTTGCGCATCAGGGAGGAAGGCTGATGGTGGAAAAGGTCCCAGATATGGCTCTGAGCCGCGAGCTGTGAAATTTCACTTGCAGCACACCCGCCGAGCCGCAAGGCGAAATACTGCGCAGTCGTAAGATAGGTTTTCGCGCGGGCGAATTCGGTGGGATATGCGCTTTCCTGCCAGAGCAATTGCTTGCCGAGCCGCATCGCGCCGCTGATACCGCAAAACACTTCATCATAGGCAGGCGCAATCCGGGCGTAGGTCTGGTCGATCTCAGGCGGCGAGACCGCATCATAGTCCATCATCGGCAGCACTGGCTCGTCACCTTCGACAAGAACGGCGCCACACCCATGCGCGGTCGCGATCACCGCGCCGATGGTGTGGCGTTGCGTCACCACGGCCAAAGTGTCGAGGAACCACTCTTCCAGCCCGGCAAGATCATAGGCGAGGTATGGTCCTGCCGTGGTCGGCACATTCGGGATCGAAAGTGCTTCGAGCGGCCAGCCGTCCTCACTCGCGACCAGCAGTTTCAGATTCGTCTTGCCAATGTCGAGAACCGCGATCCGGGGAGAGGCTTCCGATCTTGTCATCGTTGTCTACCGGGGCGCTTTGCCGCCCAGATGGGGAACCGCAGCAACGGCAATCAGGATGCCCCCCCAGATCGCCAGAGTGAGGAACTGGCTGAGATTGAGAAGGTTGAACGCCGAGGAGATCACCTGAAGGATTATCAGCGCAAGCAGCAATCCGCCGACCTTGCCAAAGCCGCCAAATGGATCGACGCCACCGAGCACTGCTGCAAGAATGGTGACGAGCAGATAGCTCTCGCCATATGCCGCGTTGGCTGAATTGAAACGTGCCAGCATGACGACCGCTGCGACACCGGCGAGCAGGCTCGAGAGGACATATAGCTTGAGCAGGACGGCGCGGGTATCGACGCCGGAGTAGCGGGTTGCCTTCTCGTTCGAGCCGATCATGTAAACCCTTGCCCCGAAGGGCGTTGCGTTTAGCATGAGCGCGACCGGCAACGCACAGAGCGCCAGCACGATCAGGGCAAAAGGCACCCCGAGAACCGTTCCATTGCCGATGAAAACAATGGGCTCCGGAAATCCGGAGATGACATTGCCGCGCGTCAGGCCGATCGCGAGTCCCTTGCAGAGTGTCATGGTGCCGAGGGTTGCGAGGATCGGCGAAACGCCGAGATAGGCGATGACAAATCCGTTGACAAGGCCGACCAGTGCCGCGACGGCAAACCCTGCCGCAATCGCCAGCACCTGTACGCCGACCCAGGCAATGCCCTGAGTGCCCGGAATGTAGTGCGTCAGCAGGAAGGCAATGGTCAGTCCAGAGAGATTAGCGGTGGCGATGATGGAAAGGTTGAGGCCTCCAGATAACAAGGCCAGCATCATCGCAAGCGAAAGGATGCCGAGCTCCGGCATCTGGAAGGCCATCGATTGCAGCGTGTTGACGGAGAAAAACCGGTCGCCGATGGTAATGGCGAACACCAACCAGAGCGCGACCAACAACAGCATCAGGGTTGCGATCGTCCCGCTGCCGGCAAAACGGATCAGGCGTCCGCGAAGGGCGAGGGTGGACTCATTTCTCATGGCCGCGCGCTCCGGGTCCGCCGTTCTCGCTGCGACCAGGCTGTTGCCGAGACCGAGATCAGAATGACCAACCCGACAAAAAATGGCGACCAGTAGGACGAAACGCCAAGCAAAATGATTCCATTCTGCAGGATGGCGAGCAGTGCCAACCCCAGAAACGTGCCGAGAACGGTGCCGACGCCGCCCATCAGGCTGGCGCCGCCGAGCACGACGGCCGCAACCACATCGAGCTCCTTGCCCACCAGCACCGTCGGAGCGACGGACTGTGCAAGCTGCGCCTGGACCAGTGAGGCGATACCGGCCATGACCCCCATGTAGCAATAGACCAGCATGTTGAGGCCGAAGACATGGAAGCCGAGTCGCTGCGCGGCATCGGTATTGCCCCCCATGGCGTAGATTTGACGACCGATATTGCTACGATTGAGCAGGAGCCAGGTGAAGAGAAATGAGAACCCGAGCGCGAGGATCTGCAGGTTGACGCCGTAGGACGTATCTTTGCCCCAATCGAACTCGAACCAGAATATC
This sequence comes from Bradyrhizobium sp. 482_C4_N1_8, assembly GCF_052075965.1. Taxonomy (NCBI): domain Bacteria; kingdom Pseudomonadati; phylum Pseudomonadota; class Alphaproteobacteria; order Hyphomicrobiales; family Nitrobacteraceae; genus Bradyrhizobium; species Bradyrhizobium sp. 482_C4_N1_8. Next base: position 1,569,861 of record NZ_CP197231.1, read on the forward strand.
CCGGTCGCGAACCAGTCGGGTAACGAATAGATATATTTACCGCCCGTGAAGAAAATCAGCAGCCCATAGAAAATGTTCAACGTTGCGACGGACACGATGATTGATGGTATCCGAAGCTTCTGGATGAAGATCGCGTTGAGGGCGCCGAGCGCACCGCCAATGCCGATCGCGATCGCAAAAACGCAGATCCAGTTCGCGCCGTATGCGTTCGCCACCGTAAGCGTGACATATTGCGCCACCGATGCCGTCGCCGTGAAGGAGATGTCGATTCCGCCGGCGATCAGCACCACGAGCAGCCCGAGGGCGAGGATGCCTACGAATGCGTAGGAGGTCAGCAGGTCGAACAGATTCTGCATGGTCAGGAACTGGCCGTTCGCCGCGCCCAGGCTGACGCAGAGCACGAGGATCACGATCAACAGCCAGAACTCATGGCTGCGCCGAAACCTGCCAAATGAAGCAAACCGCGATTCAGGCATTGACTGCCTGCCGAAGCGCATCTTCGGAGGTGTCTGCGGCCATCACGTCAGTAGTCAAACGCCCTTCGCGCATCACCAGCACGCGATGGCTGTGATAAAGCACCTCGGGGATTTCGTCTGATATCATCAGCACTGCGACGCCCTCGCGGGCCAGCCGCCGGATGATCTCATAAATCCCATCCTTAGCGCGGATGTCGACACCGACCGTTGGGCTATCAAGGATAAGCACTCGTGGGTTGGTCGCCATCCATTTGGCGAGCACGATCCGCTGCTGATTGCCGCCGGAGAGCGTCTTGACCGGGTTGTTGGGATCAGAGACCTTGATTCCGAGTTCGGCGACCCATCGCGCAACATGGCTTTGCCGCGCGCGTGCGCCAATCAGGCCGAACGCGCCGGCGAGACGTTCCAACACAGTCAGCGTGACGTTCGACGTGATCGACTGGTCAAGGATGAGGCCAAGCGTAAGCCTGTCTTCAGATACGTAGGCGATGCCTCGACGGATCGCGTCTGCATTCGTGTTCAGCGCGATGCGGTGGCCGTCAAGCGCCATGGTGCCTCGATCGGGTGGGTTCATGCCGAACAGCGACAGTGCGAGCTCGGTTCGGCCCGATCCAAGCAATCCGGTAAGGCCCACGACTTCTCCGGCGCGTAATTGCAAGCTCACATCGTCGTAGTCACCATCGCGGCCAAGCCCCTGGACCTCGAGAACAACCGCACCCACGGCAAGGTCGGGCACCTGTTTCTGATACTCGAAAGCCTTCCCGGTCATCAGGTGACTGAGTTTGCTGCCGTTGATGGTCGCTGCGGCAAAGGTGCCTACCTTGGCGCCGTCCCGCAACACCGTCACGCGTTCGGCAATCTCAAGCACCTCGTCGAGGCGATGGCTCACGAATACGACGCAGATACCGCTTCTTTTCAGGTCGCTGACGAGCTTGATCAAGGTGTTGACCTCGTGGCGGGTCAGCGACGCCGTCGGCTCATCCATGATGAGAAGTTTGGCATCCGCCGCCAAGGCCCGGCAGATCGCGACCAGCTGGCGTCCGGCAATGCTGAGTTCGGAGACTTTTGTTTCTGGATCGACCTCAACGCCGACCTTCGCCATTGTGGCCATGGCGATGGCCCGCATAGAGGACCAGTTCACCGTGTGGACGCCGCCAAGATGGTGCGCCATGGCGATGTTCTCGACGACGGTGAGGTTGGAGAATAGCGATAGATCCTGATAGATGACCTGAATGCCGCAATGGGTGGAGTAGACCGGGCTTAGTTTTGGGTACTCCTTGCCGGAAATGACGATCCGGCCTCCTGGTTCCGGCGCCTCGACGCCGGAAATGATCTTGATCAGCGTGGACTTGCCGGATCCGTTTTCGCCGACAAGGCAATGCACCTCTCCGACCTCCAGCGTCAGATCGACGTCGCGAAGCGCATGCACGCCGCCGAAACGTTTTGATATGCCGGACATCTTCAGGAAAGTCGTCAAGGCTTCGTCCTGTAATGGGACCGCTCGTCAAGCGATCGCCTCGACGAGGATCGCATTCCCGGTCGGAAAGCCGGGAATGCAGCGCGACGAGGCGGCTGGGACCGGTGTAGTTCTAGAGTCCTCCGGCGATCAGTCCGTCGATGGTTTCTTTGTTGATCCGCATGATCTTGTCGACCTTGATCTGCTTGCCGGCCACATCGACCGCAGCCTTGCCGAGGCCGGGAACATCGACGCCATCCGTGATTGGCTTGCCATCAAGCACGAGCTTGGCAACTGCAACCATGGCGTAACCTGCATCGGTGGGATTCCACAGGAAACCTTCGCGGATGGTATCATCCGCGATGAGCGATTTCGCCTGGCTCGGCAGCACCGTGCCGACCACGGCGATCTTCTTGCCAAGGCGTTGCTGACGCACCGCATTGCCGGCCCCGATCGGCCCATTCGAGCCGAAGCCGAGAATGCCGCGCAGGTTCGGATAGGCCTTGATCACGTCAAGCGTCGTGCGCTGGCTGGTATCGATCTCGTCGGCGCCGGGGAAACGGTCGGCGACGAGCTTCATTTTCGGGAAATTCTTCTGCTGATAGGCAATCGCGGCGTCGGCCCATTTGTTGTGAAGCGGCGTCGTCAACGTCCCGACATAAACCACGTAATCGCCTTCGCCGCCCATGTCCTTGGCGAGACGCTCCATCTGCACTTCACCGAAGCGAACGGAATCGATCAATTCGACATTCCAGTCACGGCCTTCTTGTTCGGGGCCCTCATGGGTGATGACTTTGATGCCGGCCGCCTGGGCGCGCTTGAGCACCGGCTCGCACACTTTGACGTCCAGCGGCACCAAGCCGATCACGTTGACCTTTTTGGCGATCAGGTCATCGAGCAGCTTTACCTGTTGTGCCGGATCGACGTTCGCCGGTCCAACCATGGTGGCATTGATGCTGAAGTCCTTGGCGCCCTTCTGGATTCCCTTTTCAAGAGCGTTGAACCACGGAATGCCGGCGATCTTCACGACCGTGACCATTTCCTTTTGAGCCTGCGCAAAAGCAAACCCCGGAAAACCGGTACCGGCGATCGCCGCCGCACCACCAAGCATTTTGATTGTCTGGCGTCTGTCCATTGTTCCCTCCCAGGAAGCTATTTTTGGCCTCTGCTCCTTTACCCGGCACTCGCCTGGCGGAGCAGTTGGCCTTATTCTTGATTGGCGGCGAAAATTTCGCCTCCAGCCTCAGGACTTGCCTGGGGATTAGAGACCAACGCTACGAGAGGTGTCAAGCAAGCGACGTGTCAGCTAGCCCCGCCTGTGGCGATGTCCGGGCATGGCCGATTTTGTTGCAAAAGTCGGCTGTAACCGACGGATGTCTTTCGGCCATTCGGTAAGGCCGACCGGCTTTGATCCGCCGACCCTAACGCGCGAGGCGCCTCAGATTTTGAGCGATTGCAGCAAGAACAAACTCGTCCTGGGCGCCCGTGGGCCACGAAGCCGAAGCCGACCAAGCCTCAGGATGCGCTTGAAATGCGCAAACCGCATCTCGATCTTCTTGCGCTGACGTCGCGACGTCTCGAATCCCTCGGTGCCAGCGAACGACCGGGCGACGTCCCGGGCGTGCTCATGTATGTTGCGCGGGGATCCTGCGCGATGGTTCTTTTGGACAGCACTGCGGTTTAAGCGGGCATGCGTCGCAGTCGAGCTTGCTCGCACGATACAAAAGCGTTTTGCCCCCGTGCACGGTGCCGCTCGTCCCGAGCCGCTTTCCGGCCGGGGCAGTGGTAGACGTCGCCGGTCGGATCATATCGAAAGTCGCTGCGCGAGAAGGTACCGTCATCTCGCTTCGACTTGTCGAACACGGGGATATGTGGTGCGATGCCCTTCGCCTCGACCAGCCAGTTCAGCATCGGAGCAGCCCCGTAAGCGGTATCCCCGGCAAGCCGCTCCGGCTTGAGACCAAAGCGCTCCTCTGTTCATTCGATCATTGTCCTCGCCGCTCCGACCTCGGCCTGGCGAATTCCCATCCGCCCGGCTCGCCACGAGCCTTTGCGGGCACACTTCAGGAAATCAGGCAGATGGTCTAGTGAACTAATGTCGCTGCGCCGTTTTCGAAATAATTCCGCTTGGCCGACAGCATCTGGCAGGAAGTCTGCGCCTATCGCGCGGACTTAATCGGCATGTCAAAGATCTCGCCGCTCATGAGGAGAGCGATCTCGGCGGCGGGCAGTGGCTTCTGACATTCGGACAACGGATTGAGCCAGAAATTAGAGTCAGGCAACATTTCGAACAGATTGCGCGCAGCGGCGCCAAGGCACACCTCAGGCTGCTTTATATAGTCGTAGATGCGTTTCTTTGAGGTGAAGGTGGGGTGCCATCTCATGTTCTGGAAATCGACCGTTGCAACGTTGATCTCCTCCTGAAATTTGAGCGAGCGACGGCGTCCAGGTTTCATCGGCGCTTCCGGCGTCAGAATGTAGATCTCCGTCTCGAGCAACGCGCGATAGAACGCGGGAACGACGCTGGTGTCTCTTGCGGCAGCCTGCATCAGGGCTTCGAGACTGTTTTCCGGTTCAAACATGGCGACACTCCCAATTGAACCCGACGAGGGGCTGGACTTCAACGCCTCCAGTTACAGCGCAGATCGCGCGGTCGCCGCAGAGCCTTCGCCACGATTGTGCTAATCCTTGTTGCCGCGCAGGGCACGATAGATCGTATTGCGCGACACGCCCAGGCGGCGCGCGGTCTTGCTGATGTTGTTGCCCGTTTCCGCATACGCGGTCAGCACATGCGAGCGCTGAATCTCATGCAGATTGGCCTTGAGCCCACCACCCACCGCCTTGCCGGTCAAGCGCTCGCCGCCTGAATGTGCAAGTACGGACTCGACCGATGTCTCGTCGATCAGATCTCCGGGCTCGGCCAGCGACAATCGGGAAAGCACGTTGCGCAGTTCGCGGATGTTTCCATCCCAATCGAGTTCGGCCAAACGATCGATCGCCCCTGCGGTCAAATCCATCAAGGGATCGATCTTGTGGATCAAATGGCGTGCGATCTCGGCGAAATCGGAACGCTCGCGCAAAGGCGGTAACGTCACCTCCAGCGTGTTGAGACGAAACAGCAAATCGGATCGGAACCGGCCCTTCGCAATCGAGTCGTCGAGATTGGCATTGGTGGCAGACACCAGGAGAACGTCGACCTGACGTTTGGTGCCACCGACCGGCCGGACAGTCCAATCGTCCAGAAAGCGCAGCAGCACGGCCTGCAACGTCACCGGCATGTCGCCGATCTCGTCGAGGAAGAGCGTTCCGCCGTCCGCTTCCTTGAACAGTCCCGCCGCCCCGCCCTTTTTTGCTCCCGTGAAAGCGCCTTCGGCATAGCCGAACAGCTCCGCCTCGATCAGGCTGTCAGGGAGCGCTGCGCAATTTACCGGGACGAAAGCGCCGGCCCGTCCACTGGCAGTATGAGCATGGCGGGCGAGCTGCTCCTTGCCGGTGCCGGTTTCGCCACGGATCAGGATCGGCATCTTGCGGACCGCCGCGACTCCCACCCGTTGGACAACGGAAGCGATCGCCGGATCGGCGGAGACGAACTGGGTGAGGACGTCCTTGGGCGCCGACGGCCGAGGCCGCGAGATGGCTTGCATCATCGAGAACTGGCGCGCGTTCTCGATTGTTGCGACGAACTGGCTACCGACCTCGTCCTCGAGGCGCTGGCGTTCCTTGCGCCGGCCTTCATCGACAAAGGCGTTGAATTTCGTACGAAAGACGTCGGCGAAGCGACGACCCGGTGAGGCTGGCAGACCGTGCAGCAGGACGCTTGCGGCCCTGTTGGCTGCAAGGATCCTGCCCTCGTTGTCGACGGCCAGCAGGCCCGCGCTCAACGTATGCAGATACTCGCCGCGGTTATGGAAAGCGATCAGGATGTTTCCGCGGTGATGTTCACGGAACAGACCATTCTCGATCTGGGTTGCCGCCATCACGACGAGCGCCTGGGTATGCGCCTGCCTCGACATGCAGTCCGATGACGCGTCCAGTATTCCGGCCAGTTCGCCATCGGGCGCGAAGATTGGCGCCGCGATGCAAGTAAGATTGTTGTAGCGCGAGAAAAAGTGCTCGCCCCCGTGAACGACGATAGCCCGCTTGAGATACGCAGCGGTGCCGAGGCCGTTGGTACCGCAAATGGCTTCAGTCCAGATAGTGCCGGGCCGAATGCTCGCTGCGTTCGAGGCATCACTGAAGCTCGAGTCCGAGATGATGTCGAGCAGCAAGCCGTCGGCATTTGCAAAGGCGATCATGAAATTGGAGCCGGCAATCTGCTGATGCAGCGTGTGCATCTCCGCTAGCGCCAAGCCGCGAATCAGTGAACAGCGCTGCTGCTCCTGGCGCAAAACAGCGGCGCTCACTAATTCGGGCGAAGGAGGGCGCAATGTATCGAGACCAAGCGAAATGCAGCGCATCCAGCTGTCGTAGATATCGGCCGATAGAAGCTCTGCCGGCGGCGCGCCGCGCTGATCGAGCGTCATCCAAGCATTGTCCATGCGTCGGCTGGCGGTCAGCATCATAGCTCCTCCGGGAGTCGCGGCTTGGCGATTTCCTCTTGGTCGTAGCCCGGTTCGGGTCGTTCTCGCGCGTGGCGCGGTTCTCACGATCATAGATCAAACAATCAAAAATCCAAATTTCTGCTCACCCGCTGTCGCAGCCGTCGAACTGTTCCGTCTCGGAACAGTCGCTCGCAAAATCTGCTCCGAGGCGGATCGGCGCGAGCACTCCCGAGATCGCAAGAACAATAGAAAGATCAGGCCGTTGTGCGCGTGGCACAGCCCTTGCTCAACTGTTCAGCGGGATGGCGATCGCGTCAGATCGACAGAATAAGAATTTTGCCGGGGAGGCGTTTAATGAAAGCGGCGGTGCTTCATGAGTTCGACGAGAAGCTGACGGCCAAGGAGTTCGTCAAGTTCGATGACGTAACTGACCCGAAGATCTCGCGCCCGATGGACGTGATCGTGCGCATCGGTGGTGCCGGCGTCTGTCGCACCGATCTGCACATCGTTGAGGGCATTTGGCGCAGCAAGGTCGACGTCAAGCTTCCATACATCATGGGCCACGAGAACGCCGGTTGGGTCGAAGCGATCGGCCCGGGTGTCGAAGGGATCAAGGTTGGCGACAGCGTAATTTGTCATCCGCTGGTGACCAGCGGGCATTGTCTCGCGTGCCGGCGCGGCGACGACATGCATGCGCTGGACAGCTCGTTTCCCGGCATCAACGCCAATGGCGGCTATGCGCAGTATCTGCTGACGGGACTGCGCTCCCTGATCAAGCTGCCGAAGTCGCTCGCACCGAAGGATGTTGCTCCCTACACCGATGCCGGGCTGACGGCTTATCGCGCCGCGAAGAAGGCATCCCGTCATCTGTTGCCCGGCGAATATGTCGCGGTGATCGGCGCCGGTGGGCTGGGCCATATCGGCATCCAGGTTCTCGCCGCGCTCTGCGCGGCGGAAATCATCGTCGTCGATCGCGCCGAACAGTCTCTCGAACTCGCCAAGAAGTGCGGTGCACATCATGTCGTGAAGGCAGACGGCAACGAAGTCGAGGCGGTGCTGGCGCTGACCGACGGGCGCGGCGCGGAGGCCGTGATCGATTTTGTTGGCGAGGGTGACGCTATCGCCAAGGGCCTGTCGATGACAGCGAACGCCGGCTACTACTACATCGTCGGGTACGGTGGGAAGATCGATATCCCGACCATCGACATGATCACATCGGAAAAGACCATCGTCGGCAACCTGGTCGGCACATACGCCGAGCTGGTGGAGCTGATGGCGCTCGCGGATCGCGGCCTCGTCGAACTCCACACCAAGGAATACAGGCTGAGCCAGGCCAATGACGCGCTTCATGATCTGCATCATGGACGCATTCATGGCCGTGCGGTCCTGATCCCGTAGGGCATGTGCCGCGACATGCAAAGCCTCGGTCCAGATCATCGAACGAGAGTGGCGCGAGTGACAAAGGACAGCCGATGCCGGCCACCGATCACCGCCGAGGAAGCCGCTGAATTGCAGCGCGCCCGCGATCGGATGATTGCCCGGGACAGGCTGATCGACGAGATGGTCGATAACAACGAGATGCAAGTCAAGAATGAGTACGCGCGCGGCGGAGCCGAAATCGAATTCGCGTGCGCCGTGCGTAGCGCGGCGCGCGCCGACGCCGGAAGCGACGCGCATGCTGAACTGGAGCGAGCGATCGCGCGCCTGGAGATGCTCCGGGAGGAGCATCGACGCCTGGTGGCCGAGCGTGAATGGCTCGACACGTCCCTGCTGGAGATCGACAACGGTCCTTCGTCCGGCGACCACCAACGTTCGGGGCACGCATGATGAGCAGGAACAACGCAACCATGATTGCATCAAAGCAACAGGCACAAATGCCGTCTCCGCAACCGGACATGAGCGAGGAAGCCGGGTCGAAAGACGCCTTCTTCATTCAGCTGGCCGAGATCGCGGAGGCCATGATCGCCGCGCACGGCAGGGATTTCGCTACTGGTGCGTTGGTCCTCTCGGCGAAATTCGTTGCCGAAGGCAAACCTCTCATCAAACGAGCCAACGGAGGTGACGAGACCGTCAGCGCCGAGAAATCGGGCTGACGCGAAACGACGAGTCAGCAGATCAATCAATCCATTTAACGGACTTAAAGTGTGTTTTGCGGCGGAGAATTTCAACAACGCGATCCAGGGGTTTGACCCGGAACCGAAGCGAGAATGCCGAAGATAACGCAACGTTCAAAGGAGCTGGAAATGTCTGCAAGTCTGACACTGAACAAGATCACCGCGCAGAAGGGGATCAGCATCGCTGAAGCGGCCAACCGCGTCGCGGACCTTGGTTGGACGCCAAGCTACGTGCAGGAGGCGATGACGTTCCCGACCGACTACAAGATCTCGAAGACACCGCGCGACCCGATGAAGCAGGTCCTGCGGTCATACTTCCCGATGCAGGAAGAGAAAGACAACCGCGTCTATGGCGCGCTGGATGCGGCGTTGCGCGGCGACATGTTCCGCAATGTCGAGCCGCGATGGGTCGAGTGGATGAAGCTGTTCCTGGCGATCATCCCGTTCCCGGAGATCTCGGCGGCGCGTTCGATGGCGATGGTCGGGCGGTTGGCGCCCGGCGAGGAATTGCGCACCGGATTCACCATGCAGATGGTCGACGAGTTCCGGCACTCGACGATCCAGATGAACCTCAAGAAGTGGTACATGGAGAATTACATCGATCCAGCCGGGTTCGATATCACGGAAGCCGCGTTCGGCAAATGCTATGCGACCACGATCGGCCGCCAGTTCGCCGAGGGCTTCCTGACCGGTGACGCAATCACCGCGGCCAACGTCTATCTGACGGTCGTCGCGGAAACCGCCTTCACCAATACTCTGTTCGTGGCGATGCCGTCGGAAGCGGCGCGCAACGGCGACTATGCATTGCCAACCGTGTTCCTGTCGGTCCAGTCGGACGAATCCCGTCATATCGGCAACGGTCACTCGATGCTGATGGCGATGATCAACGATCCGTCGAACCACCAGCTGCTGGAGCGCGATCTGAAATACGCCTTCTGGCAGAATCACGCGATTGTCGATGCCGCGATCGGGACGTTCATCGAGTACGGCACGACCAACCGCGACAAGAACAAGGAGTCCTACGCCGAGCTCTGGCATCGCTGGATCTACGAAGACTATTACCGGACCTACATGCTGCCGCTCGAGAAGTACGGCATCAAGATCCATCACGATGACGTCGCCGCCGCCTGGGATCGGATCGTCAAGAAGAACTATGTCCACAAGACCGCGCAGTTCTTCACGGTCGGATGGTCGGTGAACTTCTGGCGGATCGAGGCCCAGACCGAGCGTGATTTCGAGTGGTTCGAGCACAAATATCCGGGTTGGTACGCCGAATTCGGCGATTTCTGGAAATGGCACGCCAAGCTCAGCGTGCCCGGCGAGACCAACATCCTCTTCAACAGCGAGGTGGGCTATTCATACCCGCATCGCTGCTGGAGCTGCATGGTCCCTTGCCTGATCCGCGAGGACTTCGTCTGCGACGAGGTCGACGGCAAGATCTACACTTACTGCTCCGAAGGTTGCCGTTGGACCCACAAGGTGGCGTTCGCCGCGGAATACGAGGGCCGCGCGACGCCGGCAATGGGCCGCTTCAGCGGTCGCCGTGAATGGGAGGACTGCTATCACGGCTGGGACGTCGCCGACGCGATCAAGGATCTCGGTTTTGTCCGGCCCGACGGCAAGACCATGATCGCGCAACCCCATCTGCGCTTCGACTCCAAGGACATGTGGACGCTCGATCACGTGCGCGGACACACGCTTGGTAGTCCGTTGCGTGGCTTCAGAGCGCTTTCGCCGATCGAGCGCGAGGTGGCGACGGCCGAATACCGTAAGGGCTTCAAGATCAATCCCTGCCACTAAGCAGATGATGAGGGGGAGGGGCCGCCTTTGGCGGCCCCTCTTGCCGGGACCGGCAACGGTTTGCCGATCGTTCTGTACAACTGCCACGACGACAGGGCCGGGATCATGACGGACGTGCGGGTTCACATGGTTCGTTTCGAACCAGTGGGTATCGAGATGGAAGTGGAAGAGGGCGAGACCGTCCTGGATGCCGCGTTTCGTCAGGGCATCTCGCTGATGCATGGCTGCAAGGAAGGTCAGTGCGGCAGCTGCAAATCAAAGCTGGTCGAGGGGGACATCGAGCTTCTGAAATACTCGACCTTCGCCCTGCCGGACTACGAGAGCGAGACCGGCCACATCCTGCTGTGCCGGACGCATGTCTACAGCGACATCAGTGTTGAATTGCTCAACTATGACGAAGACCTGCTCAGCCGTTCGATCGCGGTGAAGGCATTTTCCGGCCGCGTGGCAGGGATTAGCGCGCTGACGTCAGACATCAGATTGCTGGAGATCGAGATCGAGAGGCCGATGAAGTTCTGGGCCGGCCAGTACGTCGATCTGACGCTTCAGGATGGCACCATCACCCGCGCCTTTTCGATGGCGAACCCGCCCGGAGAAGGCATCAATCTCCGCTTCATCATCAAGAAATATCCGAACGGGGCGTTTTCGTCCCAGCTTGATGGGAAGTTGGCCGTCGGCGACGCCGTGATCGCCAAGGGGCCGTATGGCACCTGCTTCCGGCGCGAAGAACGTCCGGGGCCGATGCTGCTGATCGGCGGCGGCTCGGGCATGTCGCCGTTGTGGTCGATCCTGGCCGATCACATCGGGAGTGGCGAGCAGAGACCGGTCCGGTTTTTCTACGGAGCGCGTACCCGCGCCGACTTGTTCTACCTCGATGAACTCGCGGCCATCGCGGCGCGGCTGAACGATTTCAAATTCGTGCCGGCACTGTCGCATGCGGAGACGGGTGACGGCTGGGACGGCGAGACCGGACTGATCCACGAGGTCGTGCTGCGCCATCTGCGCGAGGAGAAGCTGAGCGGCGCCATCGACGCCTACGCGTGCGGGCCGACGCCGATGATCGACGCCGTATTGCCCGTGCTGCAAATGAACGGCGTCGAGCCGGACCACATCTATTTCGACAAGTTTACGCCGGCGGTGCGATGACGGCGTTCGAGGTTCGTCGCAGAACAGAATGGCAGAAAGGGAGTAAGCAATGAGCGCGCAAACGAGCAGAGCAGCAGCGACCAAGCCTGCGGCAATCGTCAAATCCGGAGCCGCGGGGGCCGCGGTTTTCCCGGGCTCCGACAGCCGCAAATACAACTACTTCGAACCGAAGGGGCGCAAGGCGACCCATTACGAAGACATGACGGTCGATGTTCAACCCGATCCGGAGCGCTATCTGCTGCAGGATTGGATCATCTCATTCCCTGACGGAACGCCGACCTACTCCAAGGACTGGACGGCGGCAAAAAGCTCCAACTGGCACAAATTCCGGGCTGTCGACCAGGAGTGGGAGCGTACCCATTACCAGCGCCAGTCGACGATCTGCGGCATGGTGCAGAACACCATCGAGAATGGCCGGAAATCGGGCGCGCCGACCCGCTTCGATCCCGCCTGGGTGAAGATATTGCAGAACCATCTCGGAGCCTACAAGCATGCCGAGTTCGGTCTCGGCACCTCGACGATGCAGGCGCAGCGTTACGGCTACACGCAGATGGTCAACAATGCGATCTTGACCAACTCGTCCTACAAGCTTCGCTTCGCGCAGGACATCACTCTTTATCTGAGCGAAATCGGCCTCGACCTTCCAGGCTTCGACATTGCCGCCGGCAAGAAGCACTGGCTGGAAGATCCGATCTGGCAAGGCGTGCGCAAGTCGGTTGAATCAGTGATGGGTTCAAACGACTATCTCGAGCAATATTTTGCGACCAATGCGGTGTTCGAGCCGCTGGTCGGCGAACTCTTCCGCTCAGGCTTCCTGATGCAGGCGGCGTCTGCGCAGAACGACTTCATCACTCCGGCTGTCGTCTCCGCTGCGGAAGCCGACTATGAGCGCAATCTCGCCAACACCGTCGAGCTGTTCCACATCCTCGGCACTGATCCGACCTTCGGGGCGCAGAACCTTGCGTTGTTCAACAAATGGTTGGCCAATCATGCCGATCTCGCGCTCGATGCCGCCAATCATTTGCAGCCCATCTGGTCGCAGCCTCGGGTCAAGGTCGCGGCTTTCGCCGATGCCATGGCACACGCGAAGAATCGTATCAGGGGTATCGCCGCCGAGCTTGGCCTGACGGTTCCGGCCGGACTGGCGTCGTAATCGGCATCGCTTCACGCCCTCACACTCAATCCTTCTGGAGACCGACATGCTGCACGAGAATGACAACATCTTCAAATCGATGAAAGACATCACGTTCGAGGACACGGTGTCGCATCAATGCGGAGTGACAATGAACGATAGCGTCGAGGCGCGCGCTATCGCCGAAGTCATGAGCCGTCATGAACACATCAAGGTGACCTACATGCCGGCGATGATCCGTATCGATGGCGACGGCAAGATGGAATTCAAGATGGATGAGATTTCCGAGGAGTTGGGCCGCGTCATGACCCCGCATCTCTTCGAGATTTCAACCTCGACGCATTACGGCCGCATGGTCATGACGGATGACAACACCGTCATGCTGTTCGGCGACATGAACGAGATGATGAAATACATCGTTTAATGATCGCCAGCGAACCAGCCTGGCCGGCACCAGAGCCGGCCGGGCTCATTTCGACGACATCAATCGCGCCTCACAACAATACGCAATATCCAGCGGAGCGGGAGTAACGCCATGTACAGGACGGCCAAGGGTGAAGAGATTTTTGTCATCGATGGGCATACGCATTTCTGGGATGGTAGCCCGGCCAACCAGAAGAACATCCACGGCAAGCAGTTCATCGACTGCTTCTACGCCTATCACTCGAATCTGAGCCCACCGTCGGAGAAATGGGAGAAGGAGAAGTTCGAGAAGTACGACGCCAAGACGATGTTCGACGACCTGTTCGTCACCGGTTACGACGACATGGCGATCCTGCAGCCGACCTATCTCACCGACTTCTACAAGAACGGCTTCAATACCACCGAACGAAACTCGGCGATGAAGAAAAACCATCCGGACCGCTTCATCCTGAACGGCGCCTTTGACCCGCGTGACGGTACCAAGGGAATCGAAGACCTTCATGCGCTCGCCGAGAAGCACAAGCTGAAGGGTGTCAAGCTTTACACCGCCGAATGGCGTGGCGAGTCGAAGGGCTACAAGCTCACCGACAAGGCGTCCTACCAGTATCTCGAGGCGGCGCAGAAGCTCGGGATCAAGAACATCCACGTCCACAAGGGGCCAACGATCATCCCGTTGAACCGGGATGCGTTCGATGTCGCCGATATCGATGACGTCGCCACCTCGTTCCAGGATTTGAACTTCATCGTCGAGCATTGTGGCTTGCCGCGCCTTGACGACTTCTGCTGGATCGCGACCCAGGAAACCAATGTCTATGCCGGCCTCGCGGTGGCGTTGCCCTTCATCCATTCGCGGCCGGGGTACTTCGCCCACGTCATTTCCGAACTGCTATTCTGGGTCGGACCGGACAAGATCCTTTACGGCAGCGATTATGGCATCTGGACGCCGAAATGGCTGATCGACAAGTTCATGGCATTTGAAATTCCGGCCGACGTCACCAAGGAGACCGGTTCGGTGCTGTCGATGGAGACGAAAATCAAGATCCTTGGTCTCAATGCCGCGCGTATCTACGGCATCGATGTCGAAGCGCAGAAGAAGAAGATCCAGGCGGGCGGCGGTTATGCCTACTTGCCCGAAGCTGTTCACGCGCCGAGGTGATGGCCATGAAGCGTGGCGTTGAGGGGAGGGAGCGGCCGAGAAGCCATTCGTCAGATGACAGGCAGGCGCAGATATGGGCCTGCCTGCGAGACGTGATGGACCCGGAACTCGACGAGTCCGTCATCGACCTGAATTTCGTGACCAGGGCCGATGTCGACGCGAAGGATCGGGTCCACATCGAGTTCCGCTTGCCGACCTATTGGTGCGCTGCCAACTTTTCGTTCCTGATGGCGGACGACATGCGCCGGTCCATCAGCGCGTTGGACTGGGTCAAGGGCGTCAGCGTGGTCTTGGGTGAGCACATGTATGCCGACAAGATTAATGCGGGCCTCGCGCAGGGGCGCTCGTTCCAGGAAACGTTCGGCGCCGAGGCCGATGGCAGCCTCGATGATCTGCGTCAGACATTCCTCGTCAAGGCGTTCCAGCGCCGGCAGGTTGCGCTACTCAGTCACCTCGTCGCGCTGGGGCAATCGGCGGCAGAGATCGTGAGCCTGACGTTGACGGAGCTCGGTTGCCTGCCGCTCGACGATGCAGGTGAGACGCTGATTCAGCGCTATCTCGAGCGACGTGCCGTCGTAGGTCCGGCAAGCGGTGGTGAACCCGCCTTTGTCGATGCGAACGGAGCGCGGCTGAAAGCCGACGGCCTTGCCGCATACCTGTCGAATCTACGGCGCGTGGGCATCAATGCTGAATTCAACGGCGCACTGTGCCGCGGCCTGCTTGCCGCGCGGTTCGACCTCGACACACCGTTCGTACCGAAATCGAGGACGATGCCGGCGTCGCCGGGCACGTAACAGGTGCCGTGATGCGGGTGCGCAGCATCGATAACAAGTCCAGACCAGACGACCTCAAGGCAAAGTCGGGGATATAGAATGCCGAAGATCATGTTGCACGATGAAGCTGCGCGGGCCGCGCTGGGCCGGGGCGTCGCCAAGCTCGCCAAGGCGGTACGCGGAACGCTGGGTCCGAGGGGCATGAACGCGATCATGGACCGACCGATCGGCACACCGATCGTGTCGCGCGATGGCGTCAGCATTGCCAGCGAAATCGAACTTGAATGCCCGTTTGAGAATATGGGCGCGCAGGTGTTGCGTGAGGTTTCAGCGCGAACCAATGAGGTAGCCGGGGACGGCACCACCACGGCCACCGTGCTGGCCGATGTTCTTGTGCAGGAAGGCCTGAAATGTTTAGCGGCCGGCGCCAATCCGGTCGAGCTGGTTCAAGGGCTGGAGCTGGCGGTTAGTGAGACCATCACGGCGTTACGACGGTCGGCGAGACCGCTGCAGGGGTCTGCTGGCCTGCGGGCTGTTGCGAGCATTGCCGCCAACGACACAGCGCTTGGCGATATGGTCGGCGAAGCCTTCGAACGTGCCGGCAATCACGGAATCGTCGCGGTGGAATTTGGCAACACGGTCGAGACGACGCTGGAAATCGTTGAAGGCATGGCCTTCGATCGCGGCTATCTTTCACATCATATGGTCACCGATGTCGAGAAAATGCAGGTGGTTCTCGACAGTCCGTTCATCGTCATGACCGATCTCAAGATCCAGACCGGGGAGCAACTGGCTGGTGTGATCTCGCTCATCGAAAAGAGCGGGCGACCTTTGCTGATCATCGCCGAGGAAGTGGCGCCATCTGTCATCATGCAATTGCTGGCGCGTCGGGAGAAATCCAATTTCAAGGTTGCCGCGATTCATCCGCCGGAGTTCGGCCATTGGCGCAAGGCGATGCTCGAGGATATCGCGATCGCGACCGGAGGGCGCGTTATCTCGGCCGATCTCGGCGGGAGGCTCGAGAAGGTGGAGCTGCACGACCTCGGGTCCGCGCGCCAAGTGCGCATTTCCGCCTCGAAGACCCTGATCACGGCGGGAGGTGGCGATCAGAAGGCCATCGCGGCGCGACGCGAGCAGGTGTTGCGCCAATACGATGTCGCTCCCGAAAATATTGAGCGCGACAAGTTCCAGGAGCGCATCGCAAAACTGTCCGGCGGCACAGCGATGATTCTTGCCGGCGGCGCGACGCCGGTCGAGCAAAAACGCCGGACCCAGTTGATCGAGGATGCGATCAACGCGACCCGCGCCGCGATCGAAGAAGGCATTGTGCCGGGCGGCGGAGTGGCTTTGCTCAGGATCGCTGCAAGGCTCGACGAATTGATCAACCGTCTGGACGGAGGCGCCAGGCAGGGCGCCGAGCTGCTGCAGCGCGCGCTCAGTCGGCCTCTTTTCTACATTGCCGCCAATGCCGGTCTGAATGGAGAGGCGGAAGTTGCGAGAATTGCCAAGGCCACGAATGGCTACGGGCTCGACGTGCGCAATGGCTCGGCGGTCGATCTTGTCGAAGCTGGCATCATCGACCCGGTCAAGGTTTGCTACAGCGCGGTTCGCAATGCGGCATCGGTGGCCGGACTGATCCTGACGACTCAGACCTTGATCGCCAAGAAGCCGGATGACTACGATCCGACCGCTGGCCCGGCCCGGGGTGGTGGAGCTGAGCTGCTTTGAGCGGAGCCGATCATCGGTTCGAAGCGACCGCGCTCCGTCCATAGTAGGGCATGCTGCGATACTCGTAGCATCGGCGATTCGAGGCACTATGGCATCACTCGGGCTTCTTCTGCCCCAGTGCGCGATAGATGGTGTTTCTTGAGACGCCGAGGCGTCGCGCGGTTTCGCTGACGTTTCCGGCGGTCTCGGCATACACCACAAGGATTCGCGCGCGGTGGATGTCGTGGAGCGATCCGGACTCCGCTCCGGGGTGTTGAACGATGCTCTCCGCGCTGGCTTCGCTGATAGAGCCGTCCGCAGCGGCAAGGGTGAATCGCGCCAGGACGTTGCGGAGCTCGCGGACGTTGCCAGGCCAGGGACGTGCGGCGAGATGCGCAATGTCCGTCCGCGTGATTTCGCAATTCGGGTCGATCGCATTGAGCAGATGGCGAACGATGGCATCAAAGTCGTTGCGATCCCGGAGCGGTGGCAGGTTGACCTCGAGCGTATTGAGACGATAGAGCAGGTCGGATCGGAACCGGGCTTCGGCGATGGCCTTGTCCAACCTGGCATTGGTGGCGGAGATGAGAAAGACATCGACCTTCGATCTGACGCCGCCGACGGGGCGCACGGTCCAGTCGTCGAGCAGGCGCAGAAGCACCGCCTGCAGCGCGACGGGCATGTCGCCGATCTCGTCAAGGAACAGCGTGCCGCCGTCGGCCTCCTTGACCAGTCCAATCGCGCCGCCGCGCCGCGCCCCGGTGAATGCTCCGGCGGCATAGCCAAACAGCTCGCTCTCGATCAGACTTTCCGGCAGGGCGGCGCAATTCACTGGAACGAACGCGCCGGTCCGCCCACTCGCCATATGGGCGTGGCGGGCAAGCTGTTCCTTGCCGGTTCCGGTCTCGCCTCGGATGAGGATGGGCATCTTGCGTGCTGCCGCGGTCTCGACTTGACGGACGATGGCTCGGACCGCGGGGTCGTCCGCAACGAAGCCGGCGGCCATGCTCTGAAGAGACCGTGGTTCCGGCTTTGAATCCTTTCGGGCAGATGATGAGCTCGCGGTCTCGCGACCGTCAGATTCGGATCTCGATTTATGGACGTCGCGATGCGTGGTCAACTGCCGTCGTCGCGCATGCAGCACCACGATGGCGCCGATGCCGGAGCGTTCGTTCTCGACGAAGTTGAAGCTCGCGTTCGGAAGCAGCTCCTTCAACCTGCTCGGCCACTCATCGAAGGGAACCGTCTTCAAAAAGCGGGTTGGCGCGTCGTTGTAAATGCCGTGGCGATCATGCTGGAGTGCGTTCAGAGCACGCTCGGTGGCGTGGAGGATCGTGCCACGACGATCGAGCACGATGCATTCATCGTTCGCCCATTGCGATCTCCTGCCGAGAAAGCGGCACAGCAACTCCTCGTGTTCCTGTCGGACCGATTGGGCCAGAACGCTTTCCACGTGATGGCCGACCGCGACGGCCAAAGCCAGGCTCTGCGGATTGAAGGTGCTTGCAGGACCCGAGATGTCGACCACGCCAAGCAGTTCGCCATCGGTCGGGTCATGAACCGGGACGGCAGCGCAAGTCCACCGCTGCACCTCCGAGCAGAAATGCTCTGTACCGTGAATTTGGACAGGTTTCGATTCCGCTATCGCGGCGCCAATCGCGTTGGTGCCGATGTCGGCCTCGCTCCAGCGTCCTCCGTGTTCGAGATGGACTGCGCGGCCGGCGTCGATGACCCTGTCGTCGCCCTGCGTATCGATGATCAGCCCACTCGGATCGGTGAGGATCATGATTGAGTTTGCATCGCGCAGAAATGTTTTTGAGTTCTCGAGAGCGCAGCGGGCGGCATGACGGAGCGAGGCGTATTTGGAGCGATGACGAAACAACTCGGCGTCCGCGACCAGCGGCGCTCGCGCACGGTCGACGGTGACGTGATGGTTCCTGGATCGCTGCCACGACGCTGCGACCGATGATCTCAAGTCGGATGACAACGCTCCGCGCTCGACGAACTTCTCCCACGCCGCCAGCACTTCTCGTTGGTCCATCCCGGCTCCTCCGACGTGAAAGGTGCTGGACCCGCTCATGACGGGCCCTGCGATCATTCACCTGAATGCGGGGGAGTGCCTGCCGCAACTGCCGGTTCGCTCACGTAAAGTCCGACGGTAAGACCCTTCCCGGCCGCCGTGACGGCCGTCTGAATCGGATTCCATATCCGTCGCACCCGCCGTGAAGACGACCGCGCCTTCCGATCAAGCAACCCCTTCAGCGTTCCACGTCCCGAACGTCCCAGGCCTTTCTCTCAAGCCCGTTGACCGGATCAGCCTATACATTTTGAATGGTTCTAGCAAAGGTAGCGATCGAAGTTCCGCTGGGCCGCGGCTCGATCTGTTCGAAAGTCCGGGCTAGGCGCGCTGTAGTGCGGCGCAGCATCAGGGAATTGGGCGGCGCGCGCTAGTATCTTCGGTCATCCGCATGGGCCGCAGCTATGGACATCGGGGTGATTCACTTCCTGAAGAACGTGATGATGGCGGGCGGACTGCTCCAGATCGCGGCTTTCGGTGCGGGCGCTCTCAGCATCGACAACCGCGCGAAGAATACGGCGCCCTACACCGAAGCCGCCGTCACCAGCTAGGCTGAATTCGAATTCCGCAAGGCTGTTGAAAAACCCCAGTGGTCTCAATGACTGCTGGGGCTTCATTTTGCAGACGGTCGGAACCGCTTGGTTCCGCGAGCTCAAATCACCGGGGTTTAGGGGCCGATCCAGACGGTCATGCCCGGCTCAAGGCCTGCTAACTCTCCCTTCGGGTCGAGGCGCAGGCGAAGCGTGTTGCGGTCGTGATCGCCGATGACCCGCTCAGCTTGCCAGGTGGCAAACGTTCCGAGCGGCCGCAGCTCGGTGATGACCGCCTTGGTCGCGCCATTAGCGCCGTTCCGCATCACGTTCGCTGTTTCTCCCATCGCGAGACGATCGAGATGATCCTCGCGCACGTTGAACGAGAGCCATTGCCTGCCCGCGGCCTCGACCATCAGGATCGGTTGGCCCGCGCGAACATTTTCGCCGACCTCGGCGGCGATGACGCTGACCACGCCGTCGGCCGGCGCGCGCAACACCATCTTGTCGAGGCGGCGCTCGAGCACGGTGACCGCGGAGGCCGCAGCCTGCACCTGAGCGTCGGCGACCGCGCGCTCTTCCCGGGTCGGTCCCGCCACGGCCGCATCGTAATTGGCCTGGGCCTCCGCCACGCCGGCACGCGCGCTTGCAACGTCATTCTCGGCCTGGTCGAGCGACTGTTGGGATTCGAAGCTCTGGCGCGCCAGCGTGCTGGTCCGTGTGAGCTGAGCCTGCACGTAGTCGAGGCGGGCGCCGGCCTTGGCGATGGCGGCTTTCAGCGAATCGACCTGTTCGCGGCGCACGCCGGCATAGACGTTGTTGCGGCTTGCGACGGCGGACGCGAGCACGGCACGCGCCTGGTCCGCCTGCGCCGTCAACTCCACCGCCGAGAGCCGCGCCACGACGTCGGCGGCCTTCACAGAGGCACCCTTCTCGACCGCAATCGAGACCAGCTGGCCGTTGACCTCCGGCTCGACCCTGATCTCGGTCGCGCGCACGACGCCGACGATGGCGGCGGGCGGTGCCGCGTGGCGCATGACATAGAGCAGCGCGCCCGCCGCGACCAGCGCGAGCGGAATCGCGACGAAGGCGGCAGGTCTAAGGTTGGACATGTCCCTGTCTCCTCCTGACGGCAAATGCCGAGATCACCGCGAGCGCGAAGTAGCCGAGCGCCAGGCACCACAATGCGAGCCAGTCATGCGCAACCTCCCAGATACCGGCGCCGAGCTGGTTGACGCGCACGAGGCCGTCGATCGCGGAGTCGGCCGGGAATAACCGGCCGAACGCAAGGGCCACGTCCGGAATTGCTTCGCGCGGCCACGCGAAGCCGGCCATGAAGAACTGCGGCAGGCTCGTCGCCAGCAGCAGGATGGTTGCGTTCTCCGGCCGCGTGAACCAGGCCCCGACAGCCTGCCCCATGAAGCTCGTTGCCAGCAGAAAGACACTCGCGAGCGCGAGGATCTGCGGAAGATGGCCGAGTGTCGAAAAACCGTAGATCCGCGGCAGCACGATGAGATAGAGCGCGAGCGCAGGAAGGTAGACGGTCAGATGCGCGATGCCGCGGCCGAGCACGCCGGCAAAGGCTGCGCCTCCGCTCGCCAGCGCGGTGCCGGTCAGCATCGCTGCGCCGATCAGCAGGGTCTGCTGCAGGATCAGGATGAACGCCGCCGGAACGACGTAGCTCGCATAGCCGCCCACCGGGTTGAAGATCGGCTGCAGCAACACGTCGGCCGGGCTCGACGTCGCGAGCTTCGCCTTGACGAGGCTGCCATCCGAGCGCGCGCCGCGCGAAACCAGCTCGGACGTCAAGGTTCCGATGGCGGTGGCGACCCCGCTGGCGCTCGATCTGAAGATGAACAGATAGGTTGCGTCCGCATAGACGGGTATGTGGGCGGTGATGCCCTTGAGCACGTCGCGTTCGGTGTCGGGTGGAATCTCGACGGCGGCAAAGGCCTGCCCGCGATCGATCGCGCTGTGCGCCTCGGCGAGCGTTCGGGCGCGAACCGTCACGCTTAATGCGCCGCTCGCGTCCAGCGTCTCGACGATCTGCCGGCTGAGATTGCTGAGATCGTTATCGACGACCGCAATCGGAAGCTTGCGAAGGATCTGGTTCAGATAGGGCTGCGGATAGTAGATGCCGTAGACCAGGGGAGCGAGAAACAGCAGAGCGAAGGCGCCCCGCGTTCCCAGCACGCGCCGCCACTCCGCCACGAAGGCGCCGCCGACGCCGCGCGGTGTGGAGATGACCTCGTGTGGCTCGGCAGGCCGCGCTGTTGCGAACCAGCCCTTGCGGGTGACGTTCGCCATGCACATCCACGCCAGGCCGGCAAAGACCAGCGCCAGGCCGGCAAGTGCAGCGAAGGGAATAGCGGAATCCGCGACCGGCAATCCCCGCGCGGCTTGTCCCAGCAGGACGGCCATGTACCAGCGAAGCGGCAGGATCGCGCTCCATGTCTGCGCAAAGGCATTCATGCCGATGGTGGGAAAGCCGACGCCGGCATAGCCGAATGCGGGCGAGGCAATGAGGCCCGCAAGCCCGAGTCCGGTGGCGAGATCGCCGACCAGAAGCTGGAGCAGGGCGCCGAGCGACAGATAGGCGATGATCAGCAGCGAGGCCGCAGCGATCATCAACGGCAAGTCGCCCTTGAAGGGAATCTCCAGCACACCCTCCAGGAACAGCGGCTCGGCCAGCATGATCAAAATGAAGATGCAGAACAGCGGCGCGAGCTTGCCGGCCAGCGCGACAAGCGGATCGCCGCCGGCGCTTTCGAGCCACGCCCGCGCGTCGCGGCGGCGGAATTCGGAGCCGACGGAATAGCCGGCGGCAAGGGTAATCACCACATGGATGATGGTCGGCAGCAGCGCGCGCAGCAGGAACTGCGCGTAGTTCTTCTGCGGATTGACGAGCGCCATGGTCTCCGCCTTGAGCGCTCCCAGGGACGCTGGCGCAGGTGCCGCGCGACTGGCGGGAGCGGCCACCGCTGCCGCTGCGGAAAGTGAATCGCTCAGACCCGAGGATGCGATCCCGGAAGGAGTCAAAAACTGCTGGTTATAAAATCCGACGATCTGCGGGCGGCGCGCGGCCTTCAGGTCGCGCTCGAAATCCGGCGGGACGTAGACGGCCGAAATCGACTTGCCGGAGCGTATGTCCTGCACGGCCGTGGACAGCGTGCCGGAGCGGTCGACGATCTTCAGGCTTGGCGACGCCGCAATGTATTCCACCAGGGCGCGCGACGCGTCCGACTTGTCCTCGTCGACTACAGTCACGCCGAGCCCGCGGATGACCGGATGGCTAAAGACCGTGGTGAGAACCACGAACGCGAACAGCGGCACGCCGAAGATCAGGAGCAGCGCCACGCGATCGTGAAACAGCCAGCGGCACTCGCGCCGCGCGACCAGCAGAAATCCGGGCTTGGGCGCCGGCCTCATGGCCGTGACCGCCAATCCAGATAGGCGCTCATTCCCGGTCGCAGCTCGGGCACCGGTTGCACCGGATAGGCACGGATCGAAAACGTCCGCAGGTCGAAATCACCCGAAGCACGCGTGGCCCGCCAGCTTGCATATTCGCCCTTGGTCGCGATGAGCTTGACCTCGACTGTCACCGAGCGGTCGCCGAGGGCGGGAATGCGGACATCGAAGCGATCGCCGACCTTGAGGCCTTTGACGAGATCCTCTCGCAGATCGAAATGCACCCAGAGGTCCGCGAGATTGATCAAGGTGACGAGCGGGACGCCCGGCGAGACGTATTCGCCGGGTTCCACATTACGCTGATAGATCTGCGAGGCTACGGGCGCATAAACCACGAGCTGGTCGATGATCGACTGGACACTCTGGATATCGGCACTGGCCTTTTCGACATTGGTATTGGCAATGGCCCGCTCCTCCTTGGTGTAGCCATTGACCGCCTGCTCATAGGCCGATTTGGCCTGGTCGACGGCGCGCTCGCTTTCGTGCAGCGCATCGGTGGCCTGATCGAGGCGGGCTTGCGGCGCGTTGCCTTGCTCGGTCAAGGTGTGTGTGCGGTCAAACGTCTTCTGTGCCAGCACCAGCGCCGCCTGGGCGCGCTCCATCTCCGCCTTCCGTGCCGCGATCACTTCCACCCGCGTTCCGACGAGTACGTTGGCAAGCTGGGCGTCCGCAACGGCCTTGGCCGCCTTCATCTGGTCGTGTTTGGCCAGCGTTTCCGGATTGTCGATCTGGACCAGCACCGCGCCCGCAGCGACGTTCTGGCCGCGCTCGACGGGAATCTTGCCGACCCGTCCGTCCACGCGCGCCGCGATATCGAGCCGCGTTGCATCGACCTCGCCCTGAACCAGCAAGGGTTCGGGTCGTAAGAGATAGAAGGCGGAAAGCGCGACGACGGCAGCCGCAACGACACCGACGATGATGGAAGGAGTACGTGTTGGGTTGCGCGTGGTTTTCGCCTGTTCGTTAGCCGGCTCGTCGGGTGTGTTTTGAATGTCCTTGTCAGAGCTCGGCGCGTCCATGCCTGACTCCCTTTCTCGTGACGGGATGGCCCACTCTATTCGGTTGCCAGGCCCAGTCGCAATCGCGAAGCGGTGCGGTACTTTCAATACTCCGCGACGTGCCGGCGGCCATCTTATTCGGATTGCTCGTCGGGCAAAACACCCGTCACCCCGTCAACCCCTTGTTGCGGCTTCGCGCGGGCCGCTCTGTCCATCCTCCGAATCGCTCTCCGGCTCCCGGATCAGCACCACCGGTTCGTCATAGCCTTTGCGGCTGCTGTAGAACACCAGCGCCATCAGGCCGACGCCGACAACCAGCGAGAACACCACGCCGAGCACCAGCGCGACATAGCCGGACGCCGGCACGCTGGTATCCGTGCTGGTCCAGCCGAGATAGCCGAGAACACTCGCGGCGACGAGCATGGCGCACAACGCCGCGATGACCAGCCATCTGGCGAGCTTGCCGTCTTGCGCCTTGGGCGGCGCCGGTTGCCCGCTGGTCACGTTCATGAACCTCTCCTCGCGCGGCCGTCGCGGCGCGCTTACGGTGCGGTGGCCTTGGCCGCGATGGCATGCAGTGCGGCGGTCATCGCGCCGATGGCGGTTTTGGCCGGCTCGCCGACGCCGTGACGGCCGGCGAGATAGGCCGGATCGTTGTAGGACAGCCAGGTCGCGCCTTGCTCGTCCTGCCAGACCAGCGCCTTCAGCGGCAGGTCGATGCCGACGGTCTGCGCCTGCTGCATCAACGGCGTGCCGCCCTTGGCGTTGCCGAAGATGAGGAGATCGGTCGGCCGCAGAGTCATGCCGACGGCGGCAGCGCCCGCGGCGTGATCGACATGGGCAAACACGGTGAGGCCTTTGGCCTTCACCTCGGTCTCGAGCCGCGTCATCGTGTCCTGCGGGCCAAAATTGCTCTTGATGGTGATAAGTCCGTCTGTAGCCATTGCCTGCGTCTCCCAGAAACATGTCGCGACCAGCGCGGAGATCCGGATCAGTGTGAAGAGCCTCATGATGTCAGGCTCACTTCTTGCGGAATAATCGCGCCGGGTCGAATTCCGGCTCCGGAATGAAGCCGTCGCGATTGGGCATCCTGATTTTCGGCAAGGACTCCTTGTCGACCTTGCCGTCGGCGGGAACGATGCCGTTGAGGCTCAATATGTAGGCGGTGACGGCATAGGTCTCGTCGGTGCTGAGCGAGCCCGGCGTCGGATACGGCATCGCGCGATGAATGTAGTCGAACAGGGTCGTCGCATAGGGCCAGAAGCTGCCCACGGTCTTGACCGGCATGTTGGAGGCGAGCGTGCCCTGTCCGCCGGCGAGACGATCCTTGATGCCGCCCTGGCCGTTGTCGCCATGACAGGCCGCGCAATTGTCGGCAAAGATCTGCTTGCCTTGCACCGCCGTGCCGCTGCCGTCGGGCAGGCCCTTGCCGTCGGGGCCGACGTCGATGTCCCATAGCTTGATTTCCTGCGGCGTTGCCGGACGGCCGAAATCGAACGCCAGCGCGGGCGCGGCGAACAGGCCGGCGGCGAGGATGCCGGCGAGAAACAGCTTGTCATGCGAGAACATTGCGGACCCTCCCGGCTTCGTCGATGCTCCAGGTCTGCTGGGCGTTGTAGTGAAACAGCGCGTTGGTCCCCATCGCGGCGATGAAGGACTGCCGGTCCGGCTGAACGTTGCCCTGGTCGTCGGTCGAGCGGCTCACGATTTTTGTCGGCTTGCCGTCCCAGACCCAATCCATCTGGAAGCGCACCTGCGCCTTGGACAGCACCGGCTCGCTCAATTGCGCGGGTTTCCACGTCTTGGCGCCGTCAGTGGAGATCTCGACCTTGGCGATCTTGCCATGACCGCTCCAGGCAAGACCCGAGATGCGGTTATAGCCCGGCTGGATCTGCATCATGCCCGATGGTTGCGTGATGACGGAGTTGGTTTCCATCCGCAGCTGAAACTGCCGCGCCTTGCCGTTGGCCAGCAGCTGGGTGTAGCGCGCCGTCTCCCAGCGCGTCATCCAGGGCTCGCTGCCGAACTTGAGGCGGCGCAGCCATTTGATGTTGAGGTTGCCTTCGAAGCCCGGCATCACCAGCCGCATCGGAAAGCCGTGCGCGGGCCGCAGCGGCTCGCCGTTCTGGCCGTAGGCGACGAAAGCCTCGTTCACGATCTCGTCGGTGAGGGGAATGCTGCGATCGACACCCGCGCCGTCGCCGCCCTCCGCCAGCATCCAGTTCGAACCCTTGTCCTTGGCGACGAGGTCGATCAGGAATTTGAGCGGAACGCCGGTCCATTCATTGGTGCTGACGAGGCCATGCGTGTTCTGCACCGTCACGTCAGGATCGGCTTTTTTCCAGTTCTCCCAGCCGTTGCCGGTGCATTCGATGAACACGACGCGCGTCACCGACGGCATCCGCTTCAGATCCTCGACGCTGAACACCAGCGGCTTGCCGACCATGCCGTGGATCAGCAGCCTGTGCTGGGCAGGATCGATATCGGGCACGCCGGAATGGCTGCGCTCGTAATGCAGGTCCGTCGGCGTGATGTTGCCTACCAGTTTCTGATGCGGGGTCTTGGAATTGATGGCATCGCCGGGATCGACGTTGCGCTTGCCCGGCGTGGCCTCGGGGATGCGATCGAGTTTTGCAAACCGGGAGCGTTCGCTGTGCGCGCTCAGATCAGCGCCGGGCCCGCGATCGGGGACGTCGGCGAGCGTCTCGGCGCCCGCCGCCTCGGACGCCACCGCGCCAAGGATGCCCGCCGACAGGCCTCCCACGAAGCCGCGGCGCGACACATTCGCAGGCCGTGGCAACAACTCAACTGGCGTCTTGGACGTCATATGATCTCCCCGTGATGACCGTGTTTTTGGAAATCCCTGCCGCCTTCATGCCGTGACATTACCGAACACCGTGAGGATTGCTCGTTAGGATGTGTTAAAAGCCATGAGTACTGGTCCACTCATGCGCGGGACGGCCCTCTTGTATGGTAGATGCGCTTGGCTGTTCCATGGAATGGCCGGGCGGCTCGGAGACATGTCCGGGCGGATCAAGGGGAGAGGGATGTCGGAGGCGGACGCGGCGGAATTGTTGAAGGCGATGGTGCCGCTGTTCAGGATCCGTCCAATATTCGAGGATTCCTGCAAATTTGGCGGCAGCTGGGAGTCGCTACACGCGCCGAACGGCAAGGGGTGGGCGCAGTTCCACATGGTCACGCGCGGCGCTTGCGTGGTCGAGCGGCCGGGCCTGGGCCCGCAGCGGCTGGAAGCCGGCGACATCCTTCTCCTGCCGCATGGCGACAGTCACGCGGTTCGAAGCCGGACGGGCGGCGCTGTCAGGCGTGTTACGACCGAGGTCCGCAATGGCGTCCGCCAGCGCGCGACGGTCGAGGCCGAGGTCGATACCGAACTGCTGTGCGGCCGTTTCCTGTTCGAAACGTCGGATGATAATCCGTTGATCGCCGCGCTTCCCGACGAGATCATCCTGCGCACAGCGGAGGAGCCGCTGCTGGAACGGTTTCGGCGCCTGCTGATCGACATCCGAGAGGAACTGGACGCTGGACGGGTTGGATCGGAAGTGGTCGCGGCCGACCTCGCGAGGGCGTTGTTCGTGATGATGCTCCGCGACCATCTTTCGGACGATGCCTCCGGGAACGGGACGGTGTCGCTGTTGCGCGACCGCGTGACGGCCCGTGTGGTGTCGGCGATCCTCAACGATCTCGCCCGGGACTGGACGCTCGACGACATGGCGGCGGTGGCGATCGCCTCGCGCGCGACGCTGGTGCGCGCTTTTCAAAAGCGCGCGGGGGTCGCGCCCATGACGTTCCTGTCCGATTTGCGATTGACGGTCGCGCGCAAGCGGCTGGCCGGCACCTCCGATCCGATCGCGAAGATCGCCGGCGAGGTCGGCTATGCGTCCGAAGGCGCGCTGAGCAAAGCCATCATGCGCAGATACGGCATGCGACCCGGCGCCTTGAGGGAGCCGGGTCCTCGCGCGCCGGTCGTCAGACCCGATACCAGCTCCCCAAATTCCAGGTCGTGACGTCCCAGCCCGAGATGTCGGCCATGAGGTTATTGACGCCGGCGCCGACGATGTTGCGGGAGAGCAGCGGCACCAGAATATTGGCTTCGCAGAAGATCTCGTTGACCTTGATCAGGAGCGCGGCGCGCTTGACCGGATCGAGCTCCTGCTGCGCGGTCTTGTAGGCCTTGTCGGCCTCGGGATCGGACCAGCGCGAGATGTTGCGGCCGAGCCACTTGTTCTCCTTGTTGGCGATCTCCCAGGAGACGCACTGGTTCAAGAACCGCTCCGGATCGGGCTGCGGCTGCGTCGTGTTGTACATCTCCATGTCGCAATAGAGTTTCGAGTAGGTGTCGGGGTTGCCGACATCAGACGAGAAGAACACCGATGCGGTCACCGACTTCAGCTCGATGTCGATACCGGCCTTCTGGCAGGCCTGCTTGATGATGGCCTGCGTCTTCTGGCGCGGGCCGTTGATCGAGGTCTGGAAGACGTATTTGAGCTTCTTGCCGTCCTTCTCGCGGATGCCGTCCGCGCCCCGCTTCCAGCCGGCCTCGTCGAGGATTTTGTTCGCCTTGTCGACGTCGAATGCGTAGGTCAGCTTGCCCGACTTGAACTGCTGGGGCTGGTTGACGAAGCTTGCCGTGGCGATGCCGCCGCGGCCGTAGATGAATTTCTGGATCGCCTCGCGATCGATCAGGAGGTTGAACGCCTGGCGGACGACCGGATCGGACAGCGTCGGGTGCTTGGTCTTGACGCTGGAGCGCTCGCCGTCGACCTCGGTCCAGGGGTCCGTCGTGTTGAGGATGATGAACTCGACGTTGCCGGACGGCGTGATGTCGACCCTGCCTTTGCCGCTGGCCTCCATGCGCTTGAGGACCTCCTCCTCCACCAGCAGGTTCCAGGCATAGTCGTACTCGCCGGTCTGGAGCACGGTGCGCGCCGCGGAGACCGCGTCGCCGCCGCCCTTGACCTCGAGCGTGTCGAAATGCGGCTGGTTCTTGACGTGATAGTCGGGGTTGCGTTCGGCCCGGATCAGGTCGCCCGGCTTGAACTCGACGAATTTGTACGGGCCGGTGCCGACCGGCTTCAGATTGCCCGGCGCCTCGCGCGATTTCGCGCCGGCATAGTCGCCGAAATGGTGCTTCGGCAGGATCTGGCCGACCGAGCCGACGAAGGGGTCGGCCCAAAACGGGGTCGGGGCCTTGAACAGCACCTTGACGGTGTGGTCGTCGATCTTCTCGACGGTGATGTCCTTGTAGGATCCCGTGCTGTAGGCGGCGGTCGCGAGGTCCGCCGCATAGGTCCAGGTGAAGACGACGTCGTCGGCGGTGAAGGGCTTGCCGTCATGCCACTTCACGCCCTGCTTCAGCTTCCAGATAACGCTCATGCCGTCGGCCGCGAGGCTGCCGTTCGCCTTGGTCGGAATCTCGGCGGCGAGGCAGGGGATGAGGTTGCCGTCCTTGTCCCAACCGGCCAGCGGCTCGAAGAAGATGCGCGAGGCGATCTGATCCTTGGTGCCGATGGCGAAATGCGGATTGAGCAGGGTGGGGGCCTGCCACAGCAGGATCTTGAGCGGGCCGCCGCCGCCGGCCTTGGTCGGCTTGTATGGCAGCGTGGCATCCGCCATCGCGACGTCGTTCCAGAGCAGGATCTGGCTCGCGACCGGCGCGGCGATCCCGGCCGCAGCCATGGTCCGGATGAACGAGCGTCGCGACAGCGTGCCTTGCTTCACCTCCGCGATGGACTTGCGTATCTCGTCTTCGTTCATCGAATGACCCCCACCTCGAAGAAAAATCGTCTTCGGCACCCCATCATGTTGCATCATGCACGAGGCGGCAATGCCGGCGAGGCCGCAAGGCCCTGCGACGAAATGGCGAACGTGGAGATGGGCAGCTTCTGCCGGGACATTGTTGCCGGCGTGAAAGGGATGCCGGCCGGATTTCGCGATAAGCCCTTGATGGCAATGAGGCTCTCATCTGGCATGCGCATTGCACGCAAAGCGTGCGTTCGCAATGACAGTGGAGTGCGGGTATGAGCGTCAGCAGCATGAGCAGCATCGGTGGAAGCGCGGCGGGGTCGCCTTCATCCACCAGCCAGTCGAAATCAGCGGGTTCACAAGACGGCGCCTCGATGTTCTCGTCTCTGCTGGAGAGCGGCACGCCCTACGACGAGGTCAAGGTGAGCCTGCCGAATGGTATGTCGATCGGCATCGTCCATTTCGGTGGCGGCGGCTTCGACAGCAGCGCGCTCAAGTCCATCGAGGATTTCGTGCAGAAGCTCGCGAGCCAGCAGATATCAGGTGATCCGGCGTCCAGCGCCGACCAGGCGCAGAACGGCGACACGCCCGACGCCGTCGGGATCGACAAGGTTCATGTCGATCTTCCGAACGGAATCTCGTTCGAGGTGCTGCATTCCTCCGGCGGCCATGCCACGGACAGCGACGCCGTCCTGAAGGAGCTCACCGAGGCTGCCGAAGAACTCGCCGAATCGCTGTCGCACTATTCACCGGCGTCGGCCGCAGCTTCCGCTTATGCCTCGCAAGCAAGTTCGTCCGGTCGCAGCAGCCAGCTCGACGCGAGGAGCTGAGCAACACGCAGGCCGCCCTGGGGCTAGCGCCCCTTCGCAAGCGCCAGCGCGGCATCCACCGCGTTCTCGAGAATCTCCTCCGACAATTGCCTGTCGCTCACCGCGCGCGACAATTGCAGCGCGCCGACCATGGTGGCGTAGGCCGCGATGGCGCGGCGGCGCCGTTCCGCCGGCGTGCCCTCAGGCATTTGCGCTGCCATCAGCGCGAGGATGTCGGACATCTTGCCGGTGAAGGCCTCGCGCGTCGCCTTCGGATGCCGCGCGATCTCGGAGACGAGGGCCGCGGTCGGGCAACCGGTCGCCGCGCGATCGCGATGCCTGGGCGAGAGATAGTCGCGGATCACGGTCTCGAGCGCGACGCCGTTTTCGAGATTGTCCTTGTGCCGCTGCTCGCGCCGCTCCAGCGCGTCGAGCAGCACCGCGCGCACCAGATCCTCCTTGGAGGCGAAGTGCGTGTAGAAGGCGCCGTTGGTCAGGCCCGCTTCCGCCATGATGCCGGCGAGGCCCACCGCGGCGATGCCGCTCTCGCGGAACTGCGATGATGCGACATCGAGAATGTGCCGCCGCGTCGTGTCCCTGTGTCCCTTGTCATAGCGCGCCAACTCCGCCTCCTGCGAACCCGCCGCCCCCTATGCCACAAAATCGTGAGGTCTGTCCTATTGCATTACGTTCATACTAATACATTATGATCATAATGCAATGGGCGGCCGACCGGGCGGTCCGAGGGAACCACAGGATCGAACCATGTCCGTCGAAGATGCCGCCGCGCCGGCCTTGTCCGCCGCGCCATTCGTGGCCCACGCCGCGGCGCCGCTTCGCCAGGCGGCTACGCCCGCACCAAGCGCGGCTGAGCAAAGACGCGCCGCGCTCCTGACCGCGCCGATCTTGCCCACGCTGCTCAAGCTCGCGCTGCCGACCGTGACCGTCCTCGTGGCGCAGACCGCGGTCAACATCGCGGAGGCCTATTATGTCGGCTATCTCGGCACCGATGCGCTCGCCGGCGCCGCGCTGGTGTTCCCGATCTTCATGCTGATGACCATGATGTCGAACGGCGGGTTCGGCTCCGGCGTTGCGTCCTCGGTGGCGCGCGCGGTTGGAGCCGGCCGCCGCGCCGATGCCGAGGCGGCGCTGTTTCATGCCGTGGTGCTCGCGATCATTGCCGGCGGCGTGTTCACGCTCGGCGTCGTCCTCGGTGGTCCGCATCTCTATCGTGCCCTCGGCGGCACCGACGGTGCGCTTAGCGCTGCCACCACCTATTCCAACTATCTGTTCGCCGGCGCCATCCCGGTGTGGATCGTCAACCTCCAGGCTGCCGCGCTGCGCGGCGCCGGCAACGTCAAAGTGCCGGCCCTGGTGACTCTGGTCGGCGCCATCGTGACCATTCCGGTCTCGCCGGCACTGATCTTCGGGTTCGGGCCGATCCCGCGGCTCGGCATCGGCGGCGCCGGCATAGCCTTCGGCCTCTATTACGGCGCGGCGATGCTGTTCCTGCTGCGCTACATGTCGACGGGCGCGACTGGCCTGAAGCTGCACATCGTGCCGTTGCGCGCAAAAATCTTCGGCGACATGCTGAAGGTCGGCATCCCCACCGCGTTCAACGCGGTGCTGACCAACCTCACCGTCATTCTCGTCACCGGCGCGGTCGGCCTGTTCGGCACCTCCGCGCTCGCCGGCTACGGCATCGCCTCGCGGCTGGACTACATCATGATTCCGCTGCTGTTCGGGATCAGCACGGCGACGCTGACCATGGTCGGCGTCAACATGGGCGCGGGCCAGACCGCGCGGGCACGAAAGATCGGCTGGATCAGCGGTGTGGTCGGCATGATCATGACCGGCACGATCGGCTTGCTGGTCGCGATCTTCCCGACAGCCTGGCTGCACCTCTTCAGCCATGACGCGGACGTCGTCAGCGAGGGCATGACCTATTTGCGCATCGTCGCGCCGGCCTATGCCGCGCTCGGCTTCGGTTTTGTCAGTTCGTTCGCGGTGCAAGGCACCGGCCGAGCGACGGGGCCGCTCGCTTCGTCCTTTGCGCGCATCCTGATCGCGGCCGGCGGCGGCTGGATCGCGGTGGCGAGCTTTGGCGCGGGCATGGCGGGTCTCGCCACCATGGTCACGGCCTCGCTCGCCGCCTATGCCGCGATCTGCGTCCTGATCATGCTGTCACCGTGGACGTGGCGCTCCGAGTAAACAGGCATCACTGGATGCCGGTAGCGCCGACAGCAGCAGCAAGTTGCTCAGCAACTTGAGCGACGACGCGTTGATCAGCTTCATCGTCAGGGCGACGCCGGAATTGAACGGCACGCCCTGGAGCAGGGCATAGAGGCTCCGAGGCGCTTCGGGCTGGCGAACTTCGGGGCGGCGAGGGCGGTCATGGCTGAGCTCCTTGCTAGCCATGCTACTTATCTCGCATCCGGGGTGACACTTTGCCGTGATGCCCATCACGCTTGCGCAACGCGCCCCATGACCTGCGAATTCGTTTCCTATTTTGCGCCAAATGGAGAACGAGAGTCCGCCACCGGTAGTCATTATGGATTTTCATTTCATTGATTTCGCCTCACGGAGAAGCGAATACGGTTCCACTGATTGCCGCCCGCGTGATGGAGACCAAGATGTCGTTTCGCCTCCCCCTGATCCTCGCAACCGCGCTTGCCGCCTGGTCGGCCGCAGCAACCGCCGAGACGATCAAGATCGGTGTGACGCCGGGCCCGCATGCGCAGATCTTCGAGGCGGTGAAGCCGATCGCAGCCAAGCAGGGCCTCGACATTCAGCTGATCGAGTTCTCCGACTACGTCGTGCCGAATGCCGCGCTCGATGCCGGTGAGATCCAGGCCAATTCGTTCCAGAACCAGCCTTATCTCGACAACCAGAAGGCCGACCGCGGCTACAAGATCGAATCCGTCGGGCTGACCGTGAACTTCCCGATCGGCGTCTATTCGAAGAAGCACAAGGCCTTCGCCGATATCCCTGAAGGCGGCAAGGTCTCGATCCCGAACGATCCGACCAATGGCGGCCGCGTGCTGCTGCTGCTGCGCGACAAGGGCGTGATAAAGCTGAAGGACGGCACGGGCTTCAAGCCGACGGTGCTCGACGTCACGGAGAATCCCAAGAAGCTGAAATTCATCGAGGTCGATGCGGCGCAGGCGCCGCGCGCGCTCGACGATGTCGATGCCGCCGCGATCAACACCAATTATGCAACCCAGGCGGGCCTTGATCCCGTCAAGGATCCGATCCTGCGCGAGGACCCGAAGGGCCCCTACGTCAACCTGATCGCGGTACGCGCCGCCGACAAGGACAAGCCCTGGGTCAAGATCCTCGTCGACAGCTACCATACGCCCGAGGTCAAGGAGTTCGTCCTGACCAAGTTCAAGGGCGCGGTGCTGCCGAGCTGGTAGGCAATCTGCCTAGCCAAGGTCCAGCGCGGGGGCGATCCGGCGGGCAGCCTTGCGCAATGCCCGCTTGTCTGGAGCTGCGGCAACCGACATCATCGGGGCCCATCCTCGCCCGACAGGGGTCGTATGAAACGCTTTGCAAACCTGAAACGACTGGGGTTCTTCACGCGCCTCCTCGATGAAGCCCCGCCCGCGGAGCGCTACCGCTTTGCCGCCGAGCAGATCGTGCGCGCAGAGAAAGCGGGCCTCGATTCCGCGTGGATCGCGCAGCATCATTTTCACGAACGCGAGGGCGGCCTGCCGTCGCCCTTCACCTTCCTCGGTTACGTCGCGGCGCAAACCTCGCGCATCCGTCTCGGCACCGGCATCGTCACGCTGCCGCTGGAGAATGCGGTGCGGGTGGCGGAAGATGCCGCCGTGCTCGATCTGCTCTGCAACGGCCGCTTCGAGCTCGGCGTCGGCACCGGCGGCAATCCGTCGGCCTTTGCCGCCTTCGGC
The DNA here is from genome assembly GCF_052075965.1 of Bradyrhizobium sp. 482_C4_N1_8. Classification (NCBI taxonomy): domain Bacteria; kingdom Pseudomonadati; phylum Pseudomonadota; class Alphaproteobacteria; order Hyphomicrobiales; family Nitrobacteraceae; genus Bradyrhizobium; species Bradyrhizobium sp. 482_C4_N1_8. Next base: position 1,604,141 of record NZ_CP197231.1, read on the forward strand.
CTCGACAGTGCCCTGCGCAACGAGATCTTTGCCCGCAATCTTGACGTGGTCCGCACCGCCCTGGTCGGCAAGCCGCTCACTGGTGGCGATACGCTGTATCCGCAACGGCCCCAATTGGACAAGCGGATCTGGCAGGCGACGTTCTCGGTCGCCGGTGGTGCGCGCGCGGGCAAGGCCGGCGATGGCCTGCTGCTGTCGCGCACCCAGCCCCGGACCAAGGAGGCGCCGAAGGCCACGCTCGCCGAGATCCAGAATCCGGTCATCGATGCCTATCTCGAAGCGCTGCCGCCGGGATGCGAGCCCCGGATCATGGCCTCACGCAGCGTCTTCGTCGCCGACGACCGGACTGAAGCGATGCGCCTTGCCGACATCGGGCTGCGGCGCGCGCTGCCGCAGTTCCTCAAGGGCGGTCACGCCAGGCCTGGCGAGACGCTGGAGGAGATGATCACCGCATTCGACACGCATGTCGGCGCGGCCGACGACGTCATCGCCTCGCTCCGCGCCGACGCCACGCTGGAGCGGGTGACCGACCTCGTTTTCCAGGCGCATTCGGTGGACGCGCCGCATCCTCATATCCTGCGCTCGATCGAGCTTGTCGCGGAGAAGGTCGCGCCGGCGCTGGGCTGGACCCGGACGGCGGCTGACGTGGCTCTGGCGGGCTGATCGGAGCGAACATGATCGCGTTGCACGAGGCTGAATGATGGCTACGAAAGATATCATCGACACGCTCGCCGGGATCGAACCGGGCACGGCTCTGGATGGCATTCGGGCACGCCGCGTGCAGGCGCGCGAGAACGCGCAGAAGAGCTATCTCTCGCTGTTCGAGCCGATCGACGCCGGCGATTTTTCGCTTGTGGAGCGCGCCGCAGTCGGGCTCTTCGTGATCGGCCTTCACCGCGAGCCCACCATGGCCGCCTTCTACCGGGCGAAGCTCGCGGCGACCGCCGATGGTGCGCGCCTGGCCAAGGCGATCGAGGTCGAAATCGGGCGCGGCGAGACGTCAGGCCCGTACGGTGCGTATCCTGCCGGACCGCTGTCAGTCGAGAACACGGCCGGCCTGATCTATCGCGCGAGCGCGGAGGGCAAGTCCGTCCTTGGCGCCAGGCTCGCCGCAGCGCTGGAGCATGCGCATCTGCTGGTGTTCCGCCCGCGCGATGCCGCGTCCGCCGATATGAAGGCGCTGTTGGCCGCCGGCTGGTCCGACACCGGCATCGTCACTTTCTCTCAGCTCGTCGCGTTCCTGTCGTTCCAGGTGCGCGTCGTCACGGGCCTGCGCGTGCTCGGCGCCTCGCTGGGCACCGCAAGCGCGGCGGCTGGCGCGTAAGGAGACTGCATCATGAGCGCTGCAAACAACGTCAATCCGCCCGTCGTCTTCACCCAGGACGAGCTCGGCTGGGTGTCGTGGATCGACCCGCTGCCCGAGGCCGAATTGGCCGAGCGGCATTTCGCGGGCCTGGTCGATCGCTCCCGTGCCAAGTCCGAATACTTCCGCCTTCTCGTGCGTGATCCCGAGGTGCTGGAAGCCCGCACCAAGACGGACAAGGATATCTTCTACAACGTCGCCGACGGCCTGCCGCGCGCCGAGCGTGAGCTCGCGGCGGCCGCGACGTCGCGCTACAACGGCTGCATCTATTGCGCCTCCGTGCATGCGCGTTTCGCCAGCACCTATTCCAAGCGCCGTGACGACGTGCAGCGTCTGCTCGACGAAGGCGTCAAGGCCGACCTTGGCGAGCGCTGGAATGCGGTGGTCAAGGCCTCGGTCGCGCTGGCCGCGACGCCGATCGCGTTCGGCCCTGAGAATGTCGAAGAGCTGCGCCGCGCCGGCCTCGACGATGCCGAGATCGTCGACGTCATCAACGGCGCGTCGTTCTTCAATTGGGCGAACCGGCTGATGCTGTCACTCGGTGAGCCCTCGAAATAGGCGATCTCACCGGCACAAGAATTGCTGCTTGTTTCAACACTGGATGGAGCCGTGCATGAGCAACATCGATCGTCGTACCCTGGTCAAGGGCTCGCTCGCCGCCATGATGGCGGGAGCGGCCGGTTCGCGCGGCGCCTTCGCGCAATCCTCCGAGCCGATCCTGCTCGGCGTCAGCGGCCCCCTGACCGGGCCGAACGCGCAATATGGCACGCAGTGGAAGCAGGGCTTCGACCTCGCGCTGGACGAGATCCAGGCGGCCGGCGGCATCAACGGCCGCAAGCTCACCTACAATTTCGAGGACAGCCAGAGCGATCCGCGCCAGTCGGTGGCGATCGCGCAGAAATTCGTCTCCGATCCCCGCATCGTCCTTGAGCTCGGCGACTTCTCCAGCCCGGCCTCGATGGCGGCCTCGCCGATCTATCAGCGCGCGGGCCTCGTGCAGTTCGGCTTCACCAACTCGCATCCTGACTTCACCAAGGGCGGCGACTTCATGTGGAGCACCTCGGTCAGCCAGGCCGACGAGCAGCCGCTGCTGGCGTCCTATGCCGTGAAGCGCCTTGGCCTGAAGAAGCTCGCGGTGCTGCACCTCAACACGGATTGGGGCCGCACCAGCCGCGACTATTTCGTCAATGCTGCAAAGGAATATGGCGCGGAAATCGCGGTCACCGAGGGTTATATCGCGGAGGAGCGCGACTTCCGCTCTACCCTGGTGCGCGTCCGCGACGCCAACCCAGATGGCTTGATCCTGATCTCCTACTACTCCGACGGCGCGCTGATCGCGCGTCAGGCGCGACAGGTCGGGCTCAAGCAGGTGATCTGCGCGGCGAGCTCGGTCTACTCGCCGAAATTCCTGGAGCTGGGCGGCGAGGCCGTCGAAGAGGTCCATGTCGGCACGCGCTACTTCCCGGAAGACCCGCGGCCCGAAGTGCAGAAGTTCATCGCCGGCTTCAAGAAGAAGTACAACGGTCTGGAGCCCGACGCCTTCAACGCCTACGCCTATGATGCGATGAACATGGCGGCTGCCGTGGTGAAGATCGGCGGCACCGACCGCAAGGCGGTCCGTGACGCCTTCACCAAGGTCAAGGACGTGCCGAGCGTCATCTTCGGCGCCGCGACGTTCGACGTCGCGACCCGCCGCGTCAAGGGCGCCATGAACGCCGAGCTCGTCGTGCGCAAGGGCCAGTTCGCGCTCTGGGACGGCAAGCCGACCTGACATGATGGCCGGAGCGGGGGCTCCGGCCGCTTTCCTCTCTACGTGGTGATATCAGCGTGTCTTCCTGGCTCGACTACACGATCAACGGGCTGATCGTCGGCAATGTTTACGCGCTCGTTGCGGTCGGGCTTGCGCTGATCTTCGGCGTCAGCCGGCTGATCAACTTTGCCCAGGGCTCGATCTATCTCGTCGGCGCCTATATCGGCTGGGTCGCGGTGGTGCAGCTGCATACGCCGCTGCCGCTCACCATCATCGTGGTGGCGGTGGCGGCCGCGATCGTCGGACTGATCATCGAACGGTTCGGCCTGCGTCCGCTCCAGAACTCCGTGCGCATCGCACCATTGCTCGCGACCATCGGCATCAGCTTCGTGCTCGATCAGCTGGTGATGCTGACCTTCTCGCCCAACCCGCGCGCGCTGCCGAGCCAGCTGCCCGACGTTCGCTTCCAGGTTGGTGGCGGCACGATCGGACCTCTTGATCTGCTGATCGCCGGCGTCGGCCTCACCAGCGCGCTGCTGCTGTTCGTGTTCCTGCGCTACAGCAAGCTCGGCTGGGCGGTGCGCGCCACCGCGCAGGACCGCGATGCCGCGATGCAGATGGGCGTCGACGTCAACCGCGTCAATCAGGCCGTATTTGGCATTGCGGCGGCGCTCGGTGGCGTCTCCGGCCTGCTGGTCGGCATGTACTACAACCAGATCGACACCGCGATGAGCCTGCAGGCAACGCTCAAGGGCGTCGTTGCGGAAGTGGTCGGGGGTGCCGGCAACGTGCCGGGCGCCGTGATCGGCAGCTTGTTGCTCGGGCTGGTCGAGAGCTACGGCGTCGCCGTGTTCGGCACCAGCTACCGCAATCTATTCGCGTTCCTGCTGCTGGTCGTCGTGCTCGTGCTGCGTCCGAACGGCCTGTTCGCCAGCGCGCGGCAGGCGCCACCCGAGCCGCTCACCGGCACTTTCATCGCGCCGAGCCGCCCGGTGCGGATTCCGCGTTGGGCGCTGCTGGTCGCCGTTGGCGTGTTCGCGATCCTGCCGTTCTTCCCGGTGTCCTTCTACGTGCTCCAGACCCTGATCAACGCCTGGCTACTCGGCATGCTCGCGCTCAGCCTGACGCTGGTTGCGGGCACGGTGGGACAGGTCTCGCTCGGACATGCCGCGCTGCTCGCGATCGGCGCCTACACCTCGGCGCTGCTGTCGCTGAATTTCTCCGTCCCCGTCGGCCTCTCCATCATCGCCGGCGGCCTGATGAGTGCCGCGCTCGGCACGGCATTGATCTCGCCGTCGTTCCGCCTGCGCGGGCATTATGTGTCGATCGCGACGCTGGCCATCGGCGAGATCGTGTCGCTGGTGATTTTGAACTGGGAGAGCGTCACCCGCGGCCCGATCGGCATCTCCGGCATTCCGCCGCTGTCGCTGTTTGGCTACGATCTGGTCAGCCCGACCTCGATCTACTGGTTCAGCTTTGTCGTGATGGTCGTGCTGGCGCTGCTGCAGGGGCGGCTGCTCGGCTCGCATCTCGGCCGCAGCTTCCGCGCCATCCGCGACGACGACATCGCCGCGCGCGCCTATGGCCTCAGCCTGAACCGCTACAAGTCGCTGGCCTTCATCTTCGGCGGCTTCGCGGCCGGTGTCAGCGGCGGCATCGCCGCGCATCTTTATTCCTACATCAACCACGAGACCTTCAACACGCAGCAATCCATCCTGGCGCTGACCGTCGTGATCCTCGGCGGCCTCGGCAACGTCGTCGGGGCCATCGTCGGAGCGGTCGCGCTGGTCGGCCTGCCGGAGGTGTTCCGGATCGCGGCGGAGTATCGCATCCTGATCTACGGCATCGTGTTGCTGCTGCTCGTGCGGTTCAGGCCGCAGGGCCTGTTGGGAACGTTATGATGGCAGAGCAGCACACACCCATGCTGTCCCTGCGCGGGCTGACGCGTCGCTTTGGCGGCCTGACTGCAGTGGATGCCATCGACCTCGATCTCGCCAGGGGTGAGCTCATCAGCATCATCGGCCCGAACGGTGCCGGCAAGACGACGCTGTTCAACCTCGTGACCGGGCTCGATCGGCCCGATGCCGGCCATGTCCACTTCGAAGGGCAGGACATCACGGGTCTCTCGCCCGAACGGCTCGCGGCCGGAGGCATCGCGCGCACGTTCCAGCTCGGCCGTGTCTTCGGCAATCTCAGCGTCATGGACAACGTCCTGATCGGCGCGCACACGCGGCTGCGCGCGGTGAAGCCCGCGGTGCCGGTGATCGGCCCGCTGCTGGAGTTGGGGCTGGCGCTGTTGCGTCCGGCCAGCGTCAGGGACGAAGAGGAACGGCTGCGCGAGGAGATGAAGACTATTCTCGCACGCTTCGGCGAGCGGTTGCTGCCGCGGATCGACCAGCCGGCCTACAGCCTGTCCTATGCCAACCGCCGCCGCGTCGAGATCGCGCGCGCGCTTGCGCTGAAGCCGCGCCTGTTGCTGCTCGACGAGCCGACCGCCGGCATGAACCCGACCGAGACCGCGGAGATGCAGGGCCTCGTCGCCGAGCTGAAGGCCGAGGGGCTGACCATCCTCCTGATCGAGCACAAGCTTGAAATGGTGATGCGCCTCTCCGACCGCGTCATCGTCATGGACGAGGGCAAGAAGATTGCGGAAGGGCCGGGTGAAGTGGTGCGTGGCGATCCCAAGGTGATCGAGGCCTATCTCGGCCATGGCCTGTCGGAGACGCCGGAGCGGGAGAGCGTGGTATGACGACTGGCGCATCCGAGCCGCTGCTGGCGCTCTCGAACGTCAACACTTTCTACGGCCAGGCGCAGGTGCATTTCGACCTGTCGATCACGGTCGGCCGCGGCCATATCGTCTGCCTGCTCGGCGGCAATGCCAGCGGCAAGTCGACCACGATGAAGATCATCTTGGGCCTGGTGAAACCGCGCTCGGGTGACGTGACCTTCGACGGTGCCTCGCTGCTCGGGCTCACCACGCCGCAGATCGTCCGCCGTGGTATCGCATCTGTTCCCGAGGCGCGGCGGTTGTTCGCGGACATGAGCGTGCGCGAAAACATCCTGATGGGGGCCTTCGTGCGCAACGACCGCGATGCGGTGGCGCAGGATCTCGACAAGATGCTGACGCTGTTCCCGAAGCTTGGTCAGCGGCTGTCGCAGCGTGCCGGTTCGCTCTCCGGCGGCGAGCAGCAGATGGTCGCGATGGCGCGCGCGCTGATGAGCCGTCCGAGGATGATCGTGATGGACGAGCCGACCATGGGCCTGTCGCCGCTCTATGTCGACCGCGTGCTGGAGTTGATCCGCACCATCAACCAGGAAGGCGTGTCGGTCTTCATGGTCGAACAGAACGCCAGCCTCGCGCTCGAGATCGCGCACGAGGCCTATGTGCTCCAGACCGGCAAGATCGTGCTCTCAGGCCCGGCGCGGGCGCTGAAGGACGACCCCCGCATCCGCGATGCCTATCTTGGTGGTTCCGAGGCCGCGTAGCACCATCTCGGCCTGCATGGTTCGCCCGGCGATGCAGAGCATCGTCCGGACGCCCGCTGCGCGGGCTCCTCACCATGAGGGTCTGCTCGCAACGTGGCCGCGAATCCAGGCCTCATCCTGAGGACCCCGCGCAGTGGGCGTCTCGAAGGATGGTTACAAGCATTCCTGCAAAGCGGCCCCCTGGAATTGCATTGGTTAGTGTGATCATTCTATGAAAAGATCATACCGTTGCCGCGAAGGGGCGTGCGAACGGAATGATTGTCGTGACGAAATGGTCCCTACGGGCGGTGGAGCCCGCCACCGTGTTGCTGTTCGGCGGGCTCATCGCCGCCAACGTCGCCGCATGGGCCTGGGCCTTCGCGGCGTTCGGTGACCGGCCGACGGTGATGGCGACCGCGCTGCTGGCCTGGGTGTTTGGCCTCCGCCATGCCGTCGATGCCGACCACATCGCCGCCATCGACAATGTCGTGCGCAAGCTGATGCATGCGGGCGGTGCGCCGCGCAGCGTCGGCCTCTATTTCGCCCTCGGCCATTCCACCGTGGTCGTGGTCGCGACCATGCTGCTGGCACTCGGGGTGGTAAGCCTCGGCGGCGACAGCCTGCTCAGGGATATCGGCGGCCTCATCGGCACATCGGTGTCGGCGCTGTTCCTGCTCGTGATCGCGGCCATCAATCTCGCCATCTTCGTCGGCCTGTGGCGGACGTTTCGCATCGCGCGCGCGCAGGGCATCCACGACGCCGCGCAGCTCGACGCGCTGCTGGCGAGCCGCGGATTCCTGGCGCGCCTGCTCGGCCCGATGTTCCGCCTGGTGACAAAGCCCTGGCACATGCTCCCGCTCGGGTTCCTGTTCGGGCTCGGCTTCGACACCGCGACCGAGATCGGCCTGCTCAGCATCTCCGCGACGGAAGCCGCGCGCGGCGCTTCGCTCGTCGACGTCATGGTCTTTCCCGCGCTGTTCGCGTCGGGCATGGCGCTGGTCGACACCGCCGACTCGGCGCTGATGGTCAGCGCCTATCGCTGGGCCTTCGTCGATCCCCTGCGAAAGCTCTGGTACAACCTCACCATCACCGGCGCGTCCGTCGCGGTGGCGCTGTTGATCGGCGGCATCGAGGCGCTCGGCCTGATCGCCGATCGGCTTGGTCGAACCGGCGGCGTGTGGGCGCTGGTCGACGGCCTCAACGAGTCGCTCGCCAATGTCGGCTTCGCCGTGATCGCGCTGTTTGCGATCGCCTGGCTCGTTTCGATCGTGCTCTATCGCCGCATGTTTGCGGGCGCCGCGTCCCGCGCGAATGTACTTCGGGGCGCCGATGCGACCGAGGCGGCCTGAGTCTGGCCGTCGTCGCGGAGCGTTGACGGCATTTTCGGCCATCATGCTTCTCGCGGATGACGGCAGCGCCTTCGCGCAGAGCAGTGGCGCCTCGCGCGAACTGCCGCCGATCCAGGTCTCCGGCGGCGAGACGAAGCCTCACAAGCGACTGCCCGCATCGCGGCGAGCCAGCAAGCCGGTCCCGGCCAATCGCCGTCACGTAGCTCAGTCGACGCAAGCCCCGGCCTCGGACGCCCGCAGCGTCGCCTCCGGCGCAAAGGGCCCGCCAGGCATGGCGAGCGAGATCACCGTTTCCGGCGATGAGATCAACGCGCGCCCTTTCATGCGGCCGGGTGAGGCGCTCGAAGTCGTGCCGGGGTTGATCGTGACCCAGCATTCCGGTGAAGGCAAAGCCAACCAGTATTTTCTGCGCGGCTACAATCTCGACCACGGCACCGATCTCGCCATCTATGTCGATGACGTCCCCGTCAACATGCGCACCCACGCGCATGGCCAGGGCTATGCCGATCTCAACTGGCTGATCCCGGAAACCATCAGCGCGATGGATGTGCGCAAGGGGCCGTACTTCGCCGACGAGAGCGATTTCGCCTCTGTCGGCAGCGTGCGCATCGGCCTGATCGACCGTACCGAAAAGGGTCTCGCGCAGGTGACCGCCGGCAGCTTTGGCTATCGTCGTCTTCTCGGCATGGACTCAGCGAAAGTCGGTGACGGTTCGCTGCTCGTCGCCGGCGAGCTCGGCACCTACAACGGCCCCTGGGAAAATCCGGACAACGTGCGCAAGCTGAACGGTCTCGTGCGCTACAGCCGGGGCACCGCGACGGATGGCCTGACCATCACCGGCATGGCCTATGCCAACAAATGGAATTCGACCGACCAGGTGCCGCAGCGCGCGATCACCGGCGGTTTTCTCGATCGGTTCGGCTCGGAAGATCCGAGCGACGGCGGCAACACCAACCGCTTTGCGCTCTCGGGCCGCACCGCGCAGAGCGATGATGTGGGGTCGTGGCAGGCCAACGCCTATGTCGTGAAGAGCCAGCTCGACCTCTTCAACAACTTCACCTATTTCCTCAGCGATCCCGTGCTCGGCGACCAGTTCCACCAGCACGACGACCGCCTGATGGCGGGCGCCAACATCTCGCGCACGCTGAACGGCTCGTTCGCCGGCCTGCCGATGCAGACCACGATCGGCCTGCAATCGCGCTATGATTCGATCGATCTGGCGCTGAGCAACACGTTCCAGCGCGGCTTCCTCTCAAGCATTCGCAGCGACAAGGTCGGCGAGGGCAGCGTCGGTGTCTTCGCCGAGAACACCGTGCGCTGGACTGATTGGCTGAGGACCACTGTCGGCCTGCGCGGCGACTACTATGCGGCCGACGTCACCTCGCTGTTCAATGCCAACAATTCCGGCCGCACTGACGCCGCGCTCGGCAGCCCGAAATTCCGCGTGGCGCTCGGCCCGTTCAACCAGACCGAATTCTTCCTCGGCGCCGGCACCGGCATGCACTCGAACGACGCGCGCGGCGCGACCACGACGGAAGATCCGAGCGATCCCGCCACGCGACTGACGCCGTCGCCGCTGCTGGTGCGTACCAGGGGCGCGGAGGTTGGCGTCCGCAGCAAGATCGTGCCCGGCCTCGACACCTCGTTCAGCCTCTTCATCCTCGATCAGGATTCCGAGATCCTGTTCTCCGGCGATGCCGGCGATACCTCGGCGACCCGCGCCAGCCGCCGCTACGGCTTCGAGTGGACCAATCATTACCGTCCGCGCTCGTGGATCGACATCGATGCTGATCTCGCCATGACGCATGCGCGCTTCCGCGGCACTGACAGCGAGCAGGCGGAGGTCTATGCCTCGCTCGCGGGCTATCCCGAAGCGCAGATCGGCAACGCGCCCGGCAACTACATTCCGAACGCGCCGGCGATGGTGGCCTCAGCGGGCATCACGCTCGGCGAGAAGACCGGCTGGTTCGGGTCTTTGCGCTGGCGATATCTGGCGTCGAGCCCGCTGACGGAAGACAATGCGTTCCGCTCGTCCGCGACCAGCATCTTCAACAGCCGCCTCGGCTATCGCATCGACAATGGCTGGCGCATCCAGCTCGACGTGCTCAATCTCTTCAACACGCAGGCGAACCAGATCACTTATGCCTATGGCTTGCTGCTCAAGACCGACACGCTGTACAATCTCTGCACCGGCGGCGTCGCGCCGACGGCGGTCTGCCAGAATGGCGTGATGGATTACGTGCTGCACCCGGTCGAGCCGCTGACCTTTCGCCTGACTGTCGCCGGGACGTTCTAGGCGATCTCAAGCCGAGGCCGCGCTCGGAACCGGCTCGGCCGGCAGATCGTCGCCGTTGGGATCACCCGGCGCGGTAGCCCAGGCCAGCTCCACCAGCGTCACGATCCGGCGGCCGGCGCCGTCGAGCTGGCAGACGATCAGGCCCTGCTCCTCCATATAGCCGAGCAGGCGCTGGGCGCGGCGCAGCGAATGCGAGCCGTAGGCGCGCGCGATCGCGGCGTCGCCGGGACAGGGCCAGCCTTCCTTCGCCGCGCGTGCGATCATCATGAACACGCCCTGCATGTCGTCGGGCAGGATCGAGGCGCGCAGCGACACGTCCTGCCAGACGTCGTCCTCGGCATGCTCGGCGCCGAGCCCGGCGCGTGCGCGTGTCAGCATGCGGCGGAATTCGTTCAGATCGGGCACCGCGGAGCCGAGGCCCTCGATTCGGCAGCGAACCACGAACTCCTGATAGAGCACGCCGACGGCGCGGAAGCCGGCATCGGGCTCGGCGAGCACGGCGCGAAGCGTACGATCGACGCGCTCGCGCCGCTCGGCGAGCTCCTCGGCGCTGATCGGCACCTCGGTCACCTCAGGCCGGATCTCCGGCGCGGCCGCCTTCGCGGCGCGGAGCTGCTCGAGCAGATCGGGCGCGGGCCGGCGCTGCGGGCGGCTGGCATCGGGCGGCGGTGCGGCCAGGATCACGGCGCGCATATCCTCGAGTGCGGCTTCCGGCATCGGCATCAGCCGCGGCGTGGAATTGCGCGCGTGGGTGTCGGTCGGGCCGATATGCAAACGCAGGGGGCGTCGCGACAGCGCCGGGCCGAGCGCCATGAACTGTCCGCGCTCGAGATCGCGAAAGGATTCGGCCTGCCGCCGCTCCATGCCGAGCAGGTCGGCGGCGCGCGCCATGTCGATGTCGAGGAAGGTCCGGCCCATCAGGAAATTGGAGGCTTCCGCCGCGACGTTCTTGGCGAGTTTTGCCAGGCGCTGGGTCGCGATGATGCCGGCGAGGCCACGTTTGCGGCCGCGGCACATCAGATTGGTCATCGCGCCGAGAGAGAGCTTGCGCGCCTCGTCCGAGACCTCGCCGGCGACCGCCGGCGCGAACAGCTGCGCCTCGTCGACCACCACCAGCATCGGGTACCAATGATCGCGGTCGACGTCGAACAGGCCGCCGAGGAACGCCGCGGCACGCCGCATCTGGTTCTCGGCGTCCAGCCCTTCGAGATTGAGCACGGTGGAGACGCGATGCAGCCGCGCCCGCTCGCCCGCGACCTGAAGGCCGCGCTCGGTGTGATCCTCGGCCTCGATCACCAGATGGCCGAATTGCTCGGCCAGCGTGACGAAGTCGCCTTCGGGGTCGATGATGGCCTGCTGCACCCAGGGCGCGCTCTGTTCGAGCAGCCGCCGCAACAGATGCGACTTGCCGGAGCCCGAATTGCCCTGCACCAGGAGCCGGGTCGCCAGCAGTTCCTCGAGGTCCATGGCGGCCGCGGCGCCTGCCGTGGTCTGCCCCATCTCGATCGCAACTGTCATGTCCCCGACTCAAGTCCCCATCATTCGCGGAGTGGGGCTTATCAACCCGGCCGGGGCGCGTCGAGCGGCACCGTGCGAATCATGCGGTGTTGCCCACGGCGGAGTTCAGGCGTGATTCGATTGCCGTAAAAGTGCGGGCCGATAGGGCGCCTGCGGATCGTCGTCCTCGTTCTCGGGGATCGCACAGGAGCCGAATTCCTGCCGGATACGCTCGATCTCGGCGATGCGCTCGTGCAGCCGCTGCAGATGCTCGGGCGATGTCGCGCGCCAGAACCGGAAGGTGTCGGTGGTGAGCGGCAGGAACGCCGTTCCGAACAGCGTCGGCTCGGGAACGATGGTGCGTCCGAGCAGCAGGAACCGGTTCTCGCCGGAGACCACGAGGGTCGCGTAGCCGCGGTTACCGATCCGCCTGATCCCGTTCAGCGACCATTCGACGAGCTTGCTGAAATAAGGCTCCTCGCGCCAGCGATCGGGGCAGTGGTCGTCGACCGTCACGTTGACCGCGTCCTGGCTGAAATGCACGATGATGCCGGACGTCGCCGGAAACCAGGCATCATCGAGATGACCTTGCAGCCAGGCGCAGACGAACGACCGGCACATCTGCGGGCGGCGGTCGTAGATGGTGCACCCGGTTCCCGTCTGCCAGTGTCTGCACAGCTGGTTCACCGGCTTGTCGACGGCGGCCACTTCAAGGATATCGCAGCAGGCGTTGCACGATCCGCACTGCCGGGTCAGCGGCGCCGTTTTCGGCAGGCCGGTCGCGCGAAAACCCTGGCCGTCGCGGACCAGGAGCTTTTGCTTCTCCAGCGTGCTCAGCGCGCGCTCGACCTTGAGGCGGGACAATCCGGTCGCGTCAACGATCCCCTTCATCGTCGTCGCGCCGGCCTCCACCGCGCGAGCGACCTGCAACGCCGTCTGATCCATCGTCTTCTACTTGTTCTTCAGCCCTTCGATCCGGCCATCGCGCTGCCCCGGAACCTGCGGAAATCGGCGCCCGCGTGACGGCTAGCAGTCGCATGTATGCGGGATTTACGCAAACGGACTGCTGAGCAGGATCGCCCGTATTGGGCCAAATTGTAAGCCCATGCTGAGGGGCGATCCGATCTGCATCGACAATTCGATCAGTGCAGGCCGGCGCGACCTATGACGGCAGCGCCGGCACGCTGCTACTGCGCGCCAGATCCGCCCTGCACGATCTTCTCGTTCAGCTTCAGGTCCACGGTCTCGACCGTGCGGTCGATCTCGGCATTGGGGGTGCCGAGCTGATGCGAGATCAGCTTCACCAGCAGGTCGACGCGCTCGATGAAGGGCGCGCCGCTCGCGACCGCGCGCGCGGCCGATGACGGCTTGAGCAGGCTTTCGGCGGCCTTGGCGTATTTCGCGAACGGCACCTGGTCCTGCGGATCGGCGCCGAGACGGCGGGCGATCGCGTCGACATGATCGTAGATCGTCTGCGAACGCTTGAGATCGCCGTGCACGGCGTCGCGGATCGACTGCGGCTCGTGCGGCGTGATGCAGCGATAGTTGCCGGTCAGCAGCATCGACCATTTCGCCAGCGGCACGAACAGCGAAGAGAACACTTTCAGCTTCACCGGCACGTCGTGACCGTCGAGCGTCACCGCGTCGATGTCGGCTTCGAGCTCGCGCAGCACCTTGTTGTGCTTCTCGTCGGCGAAGGCCGATGCCTTGAAATTCGTCGGCAGACCGACATGAAGCACGTTGGCGGCTTCTTCCGGCGGACGGAAGGCCTGCGGGTCGGGCGAGCACAGCGTCACCAGGCCGGGCTCGAAGCGCTCCCACACCTGAGCATTGGTGTAGGCCTCCTCGAGATCCATGTCGGCGAGCGACGGGATCCGCTTCAGGTAGGGCAGCGGCGGCATGTTCATGATCGACAGGCACGGCAGCTTCGCCGCGGCGATCTTGACCATGAGAACGCGGACCGTGTGGTTGGTGTATTGCGGCTCCTGCATTGCCAGGCCGACCATGTCGTAGCGCGAGAGGTCGACATTGCCCGGCGTCACCGCGTCGAGCTTGCCGGGCAGGTCGCGCGAGAAGATCGCCCGGTGCACCGCCTCGTCGCGCAGCTTGATGCGCACCTCGGTACCGTCACGGTTGATCAGCTCGGCGGTCTTGGCGCGGCAGACCAGGGACACGTTATGGCCCGCCATCAGCAGCTTCGTGCCCAGCAGGGAACCGTAGGAAGCCCCGAGAATCAGGATGTTACGCGCCATATTCCGTCCCTTTGAAAATGTGTGTGATTTTTGAGCCCCGGCCGTCATCTGCGGGCGAGTTGCCGGCATGTAAAGCGAAGTCCGCGGGGATGGCAACTGGGATAATGCATACAAGGCGGAAGGCGGACTGCCGGGCGGGCGCGGGTGATCGGTCGCCCGGATGGAGCGCAGCCCGATCCGGGACCGCTCGTCCGGCGCTCACGCCTTTCCCGGATTGCGCGGAGCCCGTGATCGGGCGGCGCTTCGCGTCGACCCGTTGGCTCCATCCGGGCGACGGGGTCTCGTTGCCCGACGGGCAAAACACCCGAGAGGGCGTCAAGCCGCGCGGGCGAAAATATTCCACTTTACCGAAATTCGGAATTGGCGTATGTGTCGCCCATCCCGGCTCACCAAGAGGGGCGATCTTGTGTCGTCACTGTCGCGAGTCGGGCTTGCGGTGGACGCGACAGCGTCGGGCGCGAGAGGTCAAGGGCAGGGCGGATTGCTCTCCGTGAGCCCAAAACTTCGTGCCGGATGAGCGGCGCTGTCAGGTTCGTCTCGTCTGTAAGTTTCCGGCTCCGTCGACAGGGCTGGAAAAACTGCGGCGAAATGGCGGGCCGTGCGTGCGGCAAAACCGTGTGGTCCTGGCCGTCGTTGCTACGGTCAAGTGCTTTGCGAATGCGGCAGTCGCGTCAACCGGGGTGGTGGTGGTGACTTTTGCAAGCGTGAGGGAGGCCAGAAGGAACTCGGCTCCCGGGAGAGCACGGCATAAGCCGTCCAACCACTGCGCAGGGAAGGCCGAGTGATTGGCACCACCTGTATGCTGCTGTGCGGTTTCCTTGCGTTACCTTTCGCGCAGCGGACCGCGGGTGCGAGGTCAGCACCCGGCCTTCCCTGCGCCCTCTTGGCTTCGAGGGTGGAGTGACCAGGCAAAACTCGGGCGAAACATGCCGCGAGGATGCGAAGGCGTGTCTGCGACCAGGCACTCGCTGTCGTCGCCCGGCTTGACCGGGCGATCCAGTATTCCAGAGACGGCTGTGATTGAGCCGAGAGGCCGCGGCGTACAGGATTCCCCCGCTTGCCGCCTACGCTAAAGCTTCGGCGGCCCTGGACCTCAGCCCCGGCGAAGCCTTGGCGTAGCCGGGTCGCGGGGAACGACAGGGGTACTTGGAGGACGACGCCGATGTCTCATACTCCGTCATTGCTTTGCTGCGCTCGCAACGACGTGGAGGGAGCGTGCGCCACTATGCTCCCGTGCTTGGTCAGCGCGTCCGGGAGACCGGAGGAAACGAGTGTTTCAAAGAACGATACCGCTGAGAAACTTTACGCAAGCGCCGGCGATCGCATTCGCCCGAAACTTGCGCGTTCCATCACGTCGCGAACTCCCGCCTCATCCCTGGCTCGCCATGCGCGCGCGGTCGAGATGCCCCTCGATCTTCGGGCGGTCGCGGGTGCGCTCGAAGCTGGTGCAGAGGAGCTCGGTCTCCTCGAGAGAAACCGGGGCGCGGTACAGCCGGCACATGAATTCGGCGCTCGCGCGTCCCTTGCCCGCGCCGGGACTGCGTTCGGCGAGAAACATGCAGTCGCGGCAGATGCTGGCATCGAGCCGCTGATGGGCCGCGTCGAGATGATTGAGGATCTCGCGCAGCGAGTCGCGCAGCCTGACGCATTCGTCGGTGCCGAGAGACGTGACCGCGTTCACCACGTGATTGATCGGGTCGTGCTGGCTCAGGCATTTCTCGCCTTGCGCGGTGACGTGCAGCACGACGGACCGCTTGTCCTCGTGCGACGGCTTTCGCACCAGGAAGGACTTGGCTTCCAGCGTCTTCACGATCTGCGATGCCGTGGCCCGGGTCGCGCCGATGAAGCCGGCCAGCGCGGACGGCGTGCGCGAGAACCTGTTGGCGCGGTGAAGAAAGCGCAGCGCCATCCATTCCCGGTCGCGCAACCCGTGCTGATTGCCTTCGAAATACCAGGCTCTGGCCGCCTGAACCAGCAGCTCGACGGCCTCGCGTGCCAACGGCATAAATTCCTACCTTGCCCCGGATATCACGTCTGCGGCGCCCCGGAGCCGCCTTCCGTCGTTGCGCACCAGTCCTTCGCGAGAAGCCGTACCAACCACAACATCCGACACATGCGCAGAGCCAGGCTCTCGCGCGAAAGCACGGACTGTTCTGCCGCCGAACTCGACAGATGGACCCTGCGAGATACGGCGCGAGAAGCTGTGTCGATGATGGTGTGCCAATCGTGGCGTCGTCGAACGAAAGCCCGAGTTGCCGTCACAGCCGGACGATGGATCGGTATTGTTCAACCGTAGCCCCTGAAGTTCAAGTCACACGCAGACGTTTCTTGTATTCCATCGAAACGATGAATGAGCTTCTCAACAAAATCAAGTAGAGACGCTCCCGAAGACTGGCTGTCGCTCGAAGCGATTGTAACGTTCAAGACAATCTCGTTCGTCAGGACACATGATGGTGATCGTAATACGCAGTGTAACAAGCTACTTGCACGCAAATGTGCGACGGTTTGATTGCACGCCTGTTGCTGTCCGCCGTTGATGCAAATTGATGGAAGCTTGTGCATGACGGTGACGCGCAGCGGCGCGTCATCCACAACTTGCGCGATCCGTCACAGAATCGGCAATGGAACTCGTAGAGATTGCACGCAGCGGTTGTTGTGATAATGACAGCGAGACGGGTTCGCCGGATCGCTTTCGCCTCGGCGGCGCGATCTCCACTGAACGGCCGATGCTAGCGCGCGACGGAAAGCAGCAGTTGGCGACGGGTGCGCATGCGCCGGAGGCGCAGCGGTATGCGTGATCGACTGTCGCGATAATGAGCAGGTCGACGACGACGGGCGCGCCGGCCGCGCCCGGCTAGTCGCCCTTGAGCATGTCTCGCAGCTCGCGGAATGGATCGGCGCTCGGCCCTGCCG
This sequence comes from Bradyrhizobium sp. 482_C4_N1_8, assembly GCF_052075965.1. Lineage (NCBI taxonomy): Bacteria > Pseudomonadati > Pseudomonadota > Alphaproteobacteria > Hyphomicrobiales > Nitrobacteraceae > Bradyrhizobium > Bradyrhizobium sp. 482_C4_N1_8. Next base: position 1,621,026 of record NZ_CP197231.1, read on the forward strand.
AGGCGTCCTGCCGCATGGCGCTGTAGATCTTCGGGACCATGTCGACGGCCTGGTCGAGACCCGAATCACGCCCCGTCTGATATCCGCCCATCAGGCGAAGATCGCGCGTGTCCTCGTATTTGGCGATCATGGTGCGCAGCTTGCTCACCAATTCGCGCTCCTCGGGGTCCCAGACGTTGTGGGCGAGGCGGGAGACCGAGGCCAGAACATCGACGGCGGGATAGCGCGCCTGGTCGGCGATGTGCCTGGAGAGCACGATGTGGCCGTCGAGGGTGCTGCGGATGGTGTCGGCGATCGGCTCGTTGTGATCGTCACCGTCGACCAGCACGGAGAAAATGCCGGTAATCGTCCCGGATCCCTCCTCGCCGGGGCCGGCGCGCTCCAGCAGGCGGGGCAGGTCGGTGAAGACCGTCGGTGCGTAACCGCGGGCGACCGCAGGCTCGCCGGCGGCGAGGGCGACCTCGCGGGCGGCATGGGCGAAACGGGTGATCGAATCGACCACCAGCAGGACCGATTCGCCCCGGTCGCGGAAATATTCGGCGACCGCCATGGCGGTCTTCGGTGCCAGCCGCCGCATCATCGGGCTTTCATCTCCCGTCGATACGATGGTGATGGCGCGGCTGCGGTTGGCGCCGAGCACGTCCTCGATGAATTCGCGCACCTCGCGGCCGCGTTCGCCGACGAGCGCCAGCACGACGGTGTCAAAGCCTTGGCTGCGGGCCAGCATCGCCAGCAGCGTCGATTTGCCGACACCGGAGCCGGCAAAGATGCCGACGCGCTGGCCGGCGCAGATCGGGGCGAACAGGTCGATGACGCGCACGCCGGTGTGCAGCGGCTTGTGGACGCGCGCCCGCTTCATGGCCGCCGGCGCCTCGGCTTCCGCCGAGACGGTGCGCGATCCCGGGGTGAGGGGACCTTGTCCGTCGAGCGGCGCGCCGAGCGCGTTGATGACGCGGCCCTTCCAGCTCGGATCGGGCGCGAAGGACAGTGGCGGCATCCGGTAGGCAACCGAGCCGAGGCCGCCGGCGAACTGCCGGTCGAACGGCTTGGCGATGATGCCCTCGCTGTCGATCCGCACCACCTCGCCGATCTGGGGCTTGCCGCCGGAGTTGACGCCGATCAGTTCACCAAGCCTGACGAAGCGCGACAGGCCGGAGACGCGGAAATGCGTCGGAGCGATCTCGGAGATCGCGCCGCTGACGCTGGCCAGGGGAGTGCTCTGCTGAAGCTCCAGCAGCGCCCACTCGAGTTGCCGAAGAGCGTTCAAGGAAACCGTCCACCCTCAATGCGCATGCAGCGCAGTCTATTTGCCCGGCTCGCCCAGCGTCCGGATTGCGTTCTGGAGCGAGCTCTCGGTGCCCTCGATCATCGAATTGGTGCCGTCGAAGGCGCGCGAAGCCGCGATCAGCTTCGTCAATTCCATCATCGGATTGGCGCTGGAGCCCTCGACATAGCCCTGCTTGAAGCCGTCGCGGGAGAAATCGGCGATGGCGGTCGCGGGCCGGTCCGGCGTGACGCCGGAATTGCCGTAGCGCTCGAGATTGGCATCGGCGGGAATGTTGAACAGGCCGATGGAGCCGATCTCGTTGTTGTCCTGGGTGATCGCGCCGCTGCGGGCGATCGCGATCGGTCCGCCGTTCGGGTCGAGCGTGATCTGCGCGCCGCCGGCATCGATCACGGGGAAGCCGGACACGGTCTGAAGGTCGCCGTTGGGGGCGATCTGGAGGCGGCCGTCGCGCGTATAGACCGTGCCGTTCGGGCCGGCGAAGGCGATCCAGCCCTGTCCAACCACGGCGACGTCGAGCGGGTTGCCGCTCTCGGTGATGCTGCCCATCTCGCGCGAGATGATGTTGTCGCCGGGCGAGGAGAAGGCGACCGGGTTCGCGCCGGCCTTCGACAGCACGGTCTCGAACTTCACGACGTCGGTGCGGAATGCCGCCGTGTTGACGTTGGCGACGTTGTTGGCGATCGTCTGGAGGCGCTTTTCGAGGGCGACCTGCGCCGACAATCCCACATAGAGAGCCGATTGCATGACTTACTTTCCGAACCGGATGGACTGAAGCTTCGTAAGCATGTCGGTATCCAGGCCGGCCATCGACGACGCGCCGCCGATCAGGACCAGCGCGGAGTTGGTCGAGTTGCCATTGTTGATGTCGTTCTGGGCCTGGGTCGCATCCCACATCGCGGCGAAGCGCTGCACGAACTTGGTGACCTTGGCCGGGTCCTGGAAATCGGTGAGGTCGATCTTGCTCGTGATCAACTTGGCCTGGGCGTCGATGTCTGCCGCGCTTATGGTCGACGGCAGGCCGAGCGCGGTCTGGACCACCTGCGTCATCGCCTTGTCGGCGAGGATCTGGTAGGAGGTGCTGATGGTGGAGGCCTTGCGGGTGAAATAGAGCGCCAGCCGCAGACCCTCGTTCTGGTCGCCGGCCTTCTCCTCCATCGTCTGCGTGACGTATTGGGTCGCCGTACCGGTGGTGGCCGCGGCGGCCTGGGTCGCTTTGTCGCCGAGGGCGGCGAAATTGAAGGCGGCGGCGAATTGCCGGTAGCGGGTGTCGGTCAGCTTGTTGGCGAAGCTCTTGGAGTCGGAGACACCCTCGGTCAGCACCTTGCGCATGAACGCCTTGGCATAGGTCATGTCGCTGAGACCAAAGGCCTTCATCGCGTAGGAGTAGAGGCGATAGTCCTTCAGGAAGTCGTCGATCGTCTTCACATTGCCGATATGGCTGAGAAAATAATCGGTGTCGCGGCTGACGTCCGGCTGGGCCGCGACCTGCGTCAGCGATTTGCCCATGTCCTTGGTCAGTCTGGTGTAGTCCGCGATCGTGGATAGCATGGCACGCGCCCCTCTGGCCGCCGTTGCGACTTCGTCTCAAGCTGCCGCCAATTGCTTGCGCGGGGCTGGCGACCACGAAGCCAGCCTCGCGCAAGCGTCGCCGACTAGATATTCCCGATGGGATCGGCGATGGAGTGGCGCGTTGCTCAGTTTCGTGGGGATTTTCATCACGGTAGCGGCACTGCTCGGCGGATTTGCCGCCATGGGCGGGCATCTGGCCGTGCTCATGCAGCCGTGGGAATTCGTGATCATCCTGGGCACCGCGATCGGCACCTTCATCGTCGCCAATCCGTGGAAAACGGTCGTTGATACCGGCGTGGCCTGCATGCAGGCCATCACCGGCGCAGTGCCGAGTGAGCGCTATTACCTCGATCTGCTCGGAGCGCTCCATGCCCTGATGCGGGAGCTCCGGGGCAAAGGCCGCAACGAGGTCGAGGCGCATATCGACGATCCCGCGTCCTCGGAGATCTTCAAGGCGTTCCCGAGCGTCCTCGGGGACCCGCCGTTGCTGCAGTTCATCTGCGACTATGTCCGCCTCATCATCATGGGCAATGCGCGCACGCACGAGATCGAAGCGCTGATGGACGAAGAGATCCACACCATCGTGAAGGCCAAGCTGGCGCCCTACAATTCGATGGTGGTCGTGTCCGAGGCGCTGCCGGCGCTCGGCATCGTCGCCGCCGTGCTCGGCGTCATCAAGGCCATGGGCGCGCTCGACCAGTCGCCGAAGCTCCTTGGCGGCTTCATCGGCGCGGCGCTCGTCGGCACCTTCGCCGGCATCTTCCTGTCCTACGGTGTCCTCTCGCCCTTCGCGATCAAGATCAAGATGACGCGAGAGAAGCGCTGCCGGCCCTACATCATCGTCAAGCAGACGCTGCTGGCGTTCATGAACGGCGCCATGCCGCAGATCGCCGTCGAGCACGGTCGCAAGATGATCGCGAGCGGCGAACGGCCGTCGATCGACGTGGTCGAGAACGAGACGATTGCGGGTCCGAAGGCCGTCGCGACCGAGGCTGAACCGAAGGCTGCCCGCGCATGATGACGGAAGACCTCGACGTCGATCAGCGGAAGCAGCTGCCGAACTACCTGCTGGACGCCGCCGGCATATCGATCGAACGCATGCCGATGCTCAATGTGATCTTCGATCGCATGGCGGCATCGTGCACCGACAGCCTGCAGCCGATGGCCGGAACGCCGTGCTACTTCTCCGTCAACGGCATCACCAACGACCCGCTCGGCGACATCATCAAGGATTACGAGGGCAACGCGGTTGCCGCCGTGCTCTATGCCGAGCAGTGGGACTCGCGCGTCATCATTATGCTGGATCGCGACTTCGTCTTCACCATGGTCGAGGCGATGTTCGGCTCCGACGGCGCCGAACCGCCGCTCGACGTCGAACGCACCTTCTCGAACATCGAGATCCGGCTGGTCCAGGCACTGTTTGAGCGGTTCGCCAAGGCGCTGCAGGGCGCCTTCGCCGGCACCTCCAATGTCACCTTCCGTGTCGAGCGAGTCGAGACGGCGATGGCGTCGCTCGCGATTGGCCGCGCCAGCAATATGTCGATCTGCGCGAACATGATGGTGCAGGCGCTCTATCGCGGCGGCCAGATGTTCCTGATCATTCCGCACTCCGCGCTCAATCCGCTCAGGCAGAAGCTCGCCCACGTCGTCGTCAGCGACGGCCGCGCGGCCGATCCGCGCTGGCGCGAGCAGATGGAGAGCGAGGTTCACCGTACCGAAGTGACGCTGAGCGCGGTGCTCGACGAGAAGATGATTTCCCTCGAGGACGTCGTGCAATTCAAGGTGGGGCAGGTTCTGGAGCTCGAGGCCACGCCGCGCACGCTGGCCCGGCTCGAGAGCAACAACCAGGTGCTGTTCTGGTGTCAGATCGGCCAGCTCGATGGCTATTACGCCATGCAGGTGGCCGATCCCGTCGATCAGAAGCGGGAGTTCGTCGATGATATCCTATCTCGTTGATGCCGTGCTGCTGATCGCGCTGGCGTTCACCAGCATGAGGGTGACCCGGATGCACCGCGAATTGGCGCGGCTGCGCAGTTACCAGGGCGAGTTCTCGACCATCGTCCACGAGACGGCGGGCGCCTTCGACACCGTCATCACCGCCGCGCATGATTCCACCGCAAATCTCGGCCGGCTCGCCAACGTGCTGAGCACGAAGATAGATCAGGCCCACGAGGCGATCGCGGCGCTCGACGCGCGGAGCGGGCTCCAACCGGCCTCAACCGTGAGCGGCGCCGAGGCGAACAAGCATTGAATTCGGGACTTGAAGGACACGTGCGATCGGACCGTCGCGACGCTCCGGGAGCGGAAATACCAAGAGGCGATACCAAATGGCGCAATCTTTCGACTATGAGTCTGCATCGGCATCGGGAGAGACCGATGCGTCTCCGCTGGAGCGGCTGGCGGAGATCGCCGCGCGCACGGCGGAGGAAACCGGCAAATTCGCCAATGTCGATGCCATCCTGCGCATTCCCGTCACGATGCAGGTCGTGCTCGGTTCGGCGACCATTCCGGTCGCGAACCTGATGAAGCTCGGCCGCGGCGCGGTGGTTCCACTCGATCACCGCGTCGGCGAGCCCGTCGACGTCGTGGTCAATGGCCGCGTCGTTGCCCGCGGCGAAGTGGTCGTCGTCGAAGAGGACAATTCCCGCTTCGGCGTCTCGCTCACAGAGATCGTCGGACCGCTGGGGCAGGGTGATACCTGATCATGGCGGCACAGGTCGGCGTCGCTCCTATCAAGCAGCGAGGCGTTGCCACGCTGGGCGGAACGGAAAAGGTCGCGGCACTCCTGCTGGCCATGGGCCGGCAGGCGGCCGCGAGCGTGCTCTCGCAGTTCGAGCCGCAGGATATCCGCATCGTCACCAAGGCCGCGGCCGAGCTGCGGCCGATCACCGCGCAGGAGCTCGAGTCGATCGTCGAGGAGTTCGCTCAGCAGTTCTCGATGGGCGCCAACATTCTCGGCACCATCGGCGGTCTTGAAGCTGTACTCGGCGACGTGCTGCCTGCCGACCAGGTCTCGGCAATCATGTCGGACCTGCTCGGCAATTCGAGCCGGTCGGTGTGGGACCGCGTCTCGTCGGTGTCGGAAAACTCGCTGGCGACGTACCTCTCCAAGGAGCATCCGCAAACCGCGGCGCTGATCCTGTCCAAGGTCAAGCCGTCCTGCGCCGCCAAGGTGATGAGCCAGCTGCCGTCGAGCCTGCGCAATGAGCTGATGCGGCGCGTCCTCAGCCTCAAGCCGATCGTCGACGACGCCATGAAAGTCCTCGAGAAGACGCTGCACGAGGACCTGACGCTCAATTTCGCCCGCAACCTCGGCGCCGACACCTACGCGCGCGTCGCGGACATCATCAACAAGATGGAGCGCGGCCATATCGAGGACATGCTGAAGAGCTTGTCGGAGAAGCGTCCGAAGTCGGCCGAAGTTCTGAAGGAACTGCTGTTCACCTTCGACGACGTGGTCAATTTGACCCCGAAGGCGCGCACCATGATCTTCGACCAGGTGCCGACCGATCGCATCGTTATCGCGCTGAAAGGCACGGACAAGCATTTCCGCGAACTCATCCTGTCCTCCGTTGCCTCGCGCGTCCGCCGCGTCGTCGAGCACGAACTCGCCATCGGCGAGCCGTCGAACCAGCGCGACGTGCTGGAGGCGCGCCGCGTCATCACCGACCTTGCACTCGACCTGGCGGAAAAGGGCGAAATCGAGCTCAACCCCGAGCAGGAGGACGAGCTGGTCTTCCGCTGACCGCTGAACGGGCATGGCAGAAACATCCGATCAGGAGAGCAAGACAGAAGAGCCGACCGAGAAGAAAGTCCGCGATTCGCTCGAACAGGGCAAAATCCCGGTCTCTCGGGAGGCTTCTATCTTCGCCTCGATGGCCGCGCTGATGGTGATCCAGGCGTTCCTGATCGGCCAGGGCGTACAGCAATTGACGCCGACGCTGAAGAGCCTGCTCGACGATCCCGAAGGCTTCCCTCTCAGCAACGGCGCGGACGCGCGCAACCTGCTCACGGTGGTGGGCCTCGAGGCGTTGCGATTCCTGGTGCCGCTGGTCGTCACCCTGGCGGTGTTCGGCCTCGCCGCATCGTTGCTGCAGAATGCGCCGCGCCTGGTGCTGGAGCGCATCAAGCCGCAGCTGTCGCGAATCTCGCCGATCAGCGGCTGGAGCCGGCTGTTCGGAACGCAGGGCCTCGTCGAATTCGCCAAGTCGCTGTTCAAGCTCGTCTCGGTGACGGTCGTCGTCGTGTTCGTGCTGCGCTCGTCCGAAGCCAGGGCGTTCGAGGCGATGTACACGGATCCGGTCGCGCTGCCGGAGATGATTCTCAACATCGCGATGCGGATCGTCTCGGCGATCTGCATCGCCACCATCGTCCTGGTCGCGATCGATCTCGCCTGGGCGCGCTTCCACTGGCGGCGCGAGCTGCGCATGACCAAGCAGGAGATCAAGGACGAGCACAAGCAGGCGGAAGGCGATCCCCTGATCAAGGCGCGCCTGCGCTCGCTGGCGCGCGACCGTTCGCGCCAACGCATGATCGCATCCGCCTCGCGCGCGACGCTGGTGATCGCCAACCCGACACACTTCGCGATCGCGCTGCGCTACAAGCGCGAGGAAAACGCAGCGCCCATGGTCGTCGCCAAGGGCATGGACGTGATCGCGCTGAAGATCCGCGAAGTCGCGGAGCAGAACCGGATCCCGGTGATCGAGAACAAGGCGCTGGCGCGCGCGCTCTATGAGGCGGTTCAGGTCGACCAGGTGATTCCGGCGGAATTCTTCCGGCCGGTCGCCGAGATCATCTACTTCCTGCAGTCCAAGCAGGCGCCGCGGACCGAGAAGGTTCAGTAGATTTCCGAGCATAGCGTCGGCTGCATCAGCCTGACGAAAGCTTGCGGCCCTAAACTTAATCTTAAGAAATCAGCATGGGGCCGTCGTGGGACCGCTTTATCTCTTCGAACTCGCATCGTCGCAGGCGCGGTACCTCGAGCTCCGCCAGTCGACCATCGCGACCAACGTCGCCAACGCCAATACGCCGGGCTTCAAGGCGCGCGACGTCGAGCCCTTCAACAAGGTGCTCGACGCCACGCCGGTCAGGCTCGCGACGACGTCACCCTCGCACATGCAATTGTCCGCGGCCGAGACCGATACGCGGAAGACCGCGAAGAAGGACAGCTGGGAAGTGGTTCACTCCGGCAACTCCGTCAGCCTCGAGCAGGAAATGATCAAGGGCAGCGACGTCAGTCGCGACTACTCGATGAACTCGGCGGTCGTGCGGTCGTTCCACCGCATGCTGCTGTCGAGCGCGAAGAGCTGAGGTGAATTGACATGCTGGACTCACTGCAAGCGTCATTGACGGTCGCGAGCTCCGGGCTCGAAGCGCAGTCGACGCGCATGCGCATCGTTTCGGAAAACCTTGCCAATGCGACCTCGACGGGGCGCACGGCCGGCGCCGATCCGTATCAGCGCAAGACCATCACTTTCGATGCCGCCATGGACCGCGCCTCGGGCGCGCAGCTTGCGAAGGTCAAGGAGATCGGGGTCGACACCACGCCGTATCGCGTGGAGTACGAGCCGGGACATCCCGCCGCCGACAAGGCCGGTTACGTCAAGCTGCCGAACGTCAACATGATGATCGAGATGGCCGACATGCGGGAAGTCAACCGGTCCTATGAAGCCAATCTCCAGGTCGTGAAACAGGTGCGGTCGATGCTGGGCATGACCATCGACCTGCTGAGGAGCTGACAATGCTTGAGGCAATTTCATCCACCGCGATTTCCGCCGGGCAAGCGGCGAGCCGCGCGACCGAGACGCAGGCCATCGCGCCGGCGGCGCCGACCGCCATTCAGTCCACCGACGATGTCGGATTCGAATCGGTGATGAAGCAGGTGACGACGGACGCGATCGGGACGCTGAAGGCGGGCGAAGCGGCGTCGATCTCGGCGATGCAGGGTAAGGAATCGACCCGGAAGGTCGTGGAGGCGCTGATGTCGGCCGAGCAGGCCTTGCAGACCGCGGTCGCGGTTCGCGACAAGGTCGTGCAGGCCTACCAAGAAGTCGTCCGGATGTCGATTTGATCTGAGGGAATGAAGCTGTGAAATCGCTCGCCATTGCGGCCACGGGCATGAACGCCCAGCAGACCAACATCGAAGTCATCGCGAACAACATCGCCAACATCAATTCGACGTCGTACAAGCGTGCGCGCGCGGAATTCACCGATCTGTTCTACCAGATGGACCGCATGCAGGGCGTCGCGAACGTCAATGGCTCCTCGCCGATCCCGGAAGGCTCCAATCTCGGTCTCGGCGTCAAGTCGACGGCCATCCGCAAGCTGCACATCCAGGGCGCGCTCACGCAGACCGGCAACCCCTACGACCTCGCGATCAACGGTCGCGGCTGGTTTCAGGTGCTCGGCCCGAACAACGAGGTGCAATACACGCGCGCCGGCTCGTTCAGCCCCAACGCCAACGGCCAGCTCGTCACCACCGACGGCTATCTGCTGGATCCCGCAATCACGATACCGCAGGGAACGGTTCAGGTCGTCGTCAACCAGACCGGACAGGTGTTTGCCAAGCTGGATACGGAAGTGAACCCGCGGCAGATCGGCCAGCTCAACCTCGCCAATTTCGCCAACGAAGCGGGCCTCGAGCCGCTCGGCAGCAACCTCTATCGCGAGACCACGGCGTCCGGCACGCCGGTCGTCGGGCTGCCGGGCGATTCCGGGTACGGCAAGATCAATCAGCAATATCTCGAAGCCTCGAACGTCGACCCGGTCAAGGAAATCACCGAGTTGATCTCGGCGCAGCGCGCCTACGAAATGAACGCCAAGGTCATCCAGGCCTCGGATGAAATGGCCCAGACGGTCTCGAAGGGCATGCGCTAGTTCCGGTGTTCTCGATGTCGAACAGGGTGGGCTTGATGGTGCGCGGGTTGGCCGCCGTGCTGCTGGTTCTCGTCTCGGCGCGCCTCGCTGCGGCCGAGGAGAAGCGGCTTCCCGTGCCGGCCGTGTCGATCCGCGCCGGCGAGCTGATCCGGGACGACATGATCACGGAACGTGCCTTCGCGCCGAATGTGCTCGGCGTTGCCATGTTCATCGAAGGACGCCAGATCCTGGTCGGACGCATGGCACGGCGCGCGCTGCTGCCGGGCCAGCCGATTCCGACCAATTCGGTGGAGGATCCCTGGACGATTGCCCGCGGCGCCATGGTCAAGGTCGTGGTGGAAGACAGCGGCCTGTCGATCGTCACCTACGGCGCGGCGATGCAGTCGGGCGCGACCGGCGCGCTCATCCCGGTGCGAAACACCGACACCGGCGTGATCATCAGAGGCGTCGTCCAGCCGGACGGCACCGTCAAGGTCGTGGATGGATCATGACCAGATTCCTGCTTGCGCTCATCCTGCTCGTTTCCGCCGCCAGCGCCCAGGCGGCCGTCCGCATCAAGGACATCGCGGACATCAAGGGATTGCGCGAAAACCAGATCGTCGGTTACGGCCTCGTCATCGGCCTGAACGGCACCGGCGACACGCTCCGCAACGCTCCGTTCACGGAGCAGTCCCTGCAATCGATGCTCGAGAACATGGGCATCAACGTCAGGAACGAAACCACGAGCACCAACAATCCCCCGCGTCCGACGACGCTGCGCACACGCAACGTCGCTGCCGTCATGGTGACCGCGGATTTGGCGCCCTCGATCGGGGCGGGCGAGCGCATGGACGTGACCGTATCGTCGCTCGGCGATGCGACCTCGCTGCTCGGCGGCACGCTGGTGATGACGTCGCTGCGGGCGGCGGACGGCGCGGTCTATGCGGTGGCGCAAGGCGCGGTCACGGTCGCCGGTTACAGTGTGGGAGGGCAGGCACAGAACGTCAGCCAGGGCACGCCGACGGCGGGCCGCATCCCGAACGGTGCGCTGGTCGAGCGCGAGGTGCAGGGAAGCCTCCACGAGATGGAGTTCCTGGTGCTGGAGCTCAAGAACCCTGATTTCGTCACCGCGACACGCATTCTCGACGCCATCAACGGTTACGCCGGTGGCCGCTACCGCGCGCAGATCGCCTTCGAGCGCGACTACCGCACCATCGTGCTGTCGAAGCCGCGCCATATCGGCCCCGTCCGCTTCCTCGCCGAAATCGGCGAGTTGACGGTCGAGCCGGACACGCCGGCGCGAGTGGTGATCAACGAGCGGACCGGTACGGTGGTGATCGGGCGCGACGTGCGCATATCGACCGTCGCCGTGACGCATGGCAACCTGACGGTTCGTGTCACCGAGCTTCCCGTGGTGTCGCAGCCGGCGCCGTTCTCGCGAGGGCAGACGGTGGTCGTTCCCCAGACGGTGGTCGAGGCCAACGAGGCCGGATCGCAGGTGGCGATCCTGAGCGGCGTCGACCTCCAGCGCCTGGTGCGCGGGCTGAACCAGATCGGCTTGAAGCCGTCGGGCATCATCGCGATCCTCCAGGCGATCAAAACGGCCGGCGCACTCCAGGCCGACGTGATCGTGCAATGATGCACAAGCGTCGTGCAAGCTTGGTCGCTCAATGCTCAGGTCTCGACCGAGAATCGCACCCGATGCTGAAGCTGGATCACAAAGCCAAACTCCTCCTCCTGGTCGCGGCCTGCGCGCTCGGATGCGCTTCGCCCGTTCTGGCGCTGGATGAGGCCAAGCCGTCGAAGCCGCTCAACCTGCTGTCGTTCGCGCGTGCCCGCGCGCCCGGACCGCAGAAGCCGTATCCGGCGGCCTCGTCGATACCGGGCGACAATGCGTCGTTCCGGGCGACGGCGTGGGCCGCCGAAGATTCCGGACCTGCGATCACGGGGGCCGTGCCGGCTCCCGAGAAGCCCGCGCCAGCGCCCGCAGTCGCGCCCGCGCGCCCGGCCAAGCCGGGCAGCGTCACGGCGCCGCCGAAGCCCGCACCGGCACAGGCTGCCGTACCTGCGGACAATGAGGTCGCCCTGTTCTGCAGCAATGTCGCCGACCCCGCCGTCGATGCGCGGCTGGCCTGGCAGCTCAGGGAGCTGGAGAAGGCCGAGACCCAGCTCCGGGAGCGGATCGCCGAGGTCGAGGCCAAGCGCGCCGAATACGAGAAGTGGATGGCGCTGCGTGACGACTTCCTGAAGAAGGCCGAAGCCAGCGTCGTCGAGATCTATTCGCGCATGAAGCCGGATGCCGCGGCGACCCAGATCGCCGGGATGGCGGACGAGACCGCCGCCGCCGTGCTTGCAAAACTCAGTCCGAGGAGCTCGAGCGCGATCTTCAACGAGATGGAGACGGCACGCGCGGCGCACCTTGCCGATCTGCTCGGCGGAATGCGTCGCGTGGATGACGGAAAGACCAAATAGATGAAGAATCTGATCCTCATCCTGCCGCTCCTGATGCTGACCGGGTGCATCGGCGATCCCGCGGAAGTGCTGACCGGTCCGCGACTGTCGCCGGTCGGCACCGGCCTGAGGACACAGGCCGATCCGATTCCGGTGACGCCCCGCATGCGTACGCCCGTCAGCTATCGCTCGACCTGGGACGACGGCACGGATCTCTATCGCGATCCCCGTGCCCGGCGCACCGGCGACGTCGTGACCGTCATCATCTCGATGCAGGACAAGGCCAAGCTCGACAACAAGACCGATCGTTCGCGCGATTCGCAAATCAAGTTCGGGCTGGATTGGCTGATGGACGTCGCCGGATGGCAGGACAAGGGCTCGACCAGCGCCAATCTGAACACCAACACCCAGATCAAGGGGAACGGTCAGATCGATCGTACCGAAGACATCAAGCTGTCGATTGCCGCCATCGTCACCGACGTGTTGCCCAACGGCAATATGATGATCAGCGGCTCGCAGGAGTTCAAGGTCAATACCGAGATGCGCGTGCTCAACGTCGGCGGCATCGTGCGTCCGCGCGATATCTCGCGCACCAACACGATCTCCTACGAGAAGATCGCTGAGGCACGCGTGGCTTATGGCGGTCGCGGAAATCTGTCTGACGTGCAGCAGCCTGGATGGGGACATCGGATCTATGACGCCGTGGCACCATTCTGAGAATCGCGCCGACCGCGCCGCGCCGCGAGGGCAGGGGACGTGATGCGCCTGATTGCGGCCATTGTGGTGCTGACCCTGATCGCGATCGGTGCGGGCGCGGTTGCCGGCCTGCAGCTGTTCGCGGCCGCGGAGCGCGCCGCCGACGCGAAGAAGAGCGCCACGCCGCCGCCCCTTGCCACGAGCTACGCCGGCAGCGCACGGCTGAGAAAGCTGTCCCCGATCGTGACCAATCTCGCCGCGCCGGCCAACAACTGGGCCCGTGTCGAAGCCTCCATGGTGACCGATAGCATGAGCGACGAGGATGCCGGCATCCTGGCCGCCCATATCAGCGAGGACATCGTGACCTATCTGCGGTCGGCATCGGTTGGCCAGTTCGAGGGATCGCGCGGGCTTCAGCATCTCCGCGACGACCTGACGGAGCGGGCCAATATCCGCTCGTCGGGCAAGATCCGCGAATTGATCATTGAGACCTTGGTGATTCAGTGAGAGTGAGAGTCCTGCTGCTCGCGTTGGTTCTGGTCGTGCTGCCCGAGGTGGCGCTGGCCCAGATTCCGGACCTCAACTCGCTGCTGCCGCCGGGCAACGGCTCGACCAGCGGCCGCATCATCCAGCTGATGGCGGTGATCACGGTGATGTCGGTGGCGCCGGGGCTGCTGATCATGGTGACGAGCTTCACGCGATTTGCGGTGGCGCTGTCGTTCCTGCGCTCCGGTCTCGGCCTTCAGACCACGCCGGCCAATCTGGTGCTGATCAGCCTCGCGCTGTTCATGACCTTCTACGTGATGGCGCCGACCTTCGACCGCGCCTGGGAAACCGGCGTCCAGCCGCTGATGAAGAACGAGATCTCGGAGGAAGAGGCCTATCTGAAGATCACCGATCCGTTCCGCGAGTTCATGCTGGCCCATGTCCGCGACAAGGATCTCCAGACCTTCGAGGCACTCGCCGCGGAGAGCTTCCGCAAGAAGTTCGACGACAAGCGCATCGACATGCGCGTCATCATTCCGGCCTTCATGATCTCCGAGCTCAGGCGTTCGTTCGAGATCGGATTCCTCATCATCCTGCCGTTCCTGGTCATCGACATGATCGTGGCGACGCTGACCATGTCGATGGGCATGATGATGATGCCGCCGACGATCATCGCGCTGCCGTTCAAGATGCTGTTCTTCGTGTTGATCGACGGCTGGAACCTGCTGGCCTCCGGACTGGTGCGGTCGTTCTCGTAGCGACCGCGATCGCCGGCCGGTTATGGTTAGCGAAAAGTGCCGGTCTATGGTTAGCAGAGGGTAATGTTAACTATATGATATTACAGCGAAATTCAAGCCGATCTTAATCTCGGCGCAAGATTCGACGTGCTAGCAATGCGGCACGGCGGGTTGGACCCCACCCACATCAGTCCAAAGGCATGATGCCGCCCCTCCGTACCGGTGAAAGCCCGGTATGTCCCCTCGTGAAAATGTAACGCGTACATCAAAGGGACATTCGCAATGTCAAGCCTGCTTACGAACTCGACCGCCATGACCGCGCTCCAGACCCTGCGGTCTGTCAGCTCGCAACTCTCCACCACGCAGAACCGGATCTCGACCGGCCAGCGCGTGGCCACCGCTTCCGACAACGCCGCCTACTGGTCGATCGCAACGTCGATGCGCGCCGACAACGCCGCGCTCTCCGCCGTCTCCGACTCGCTCGGTCTGTCGGCTGCGACGGTCGACACCGAATATACCGCTCTGACCACGGTTATCGGCAACAAGGACTCCGGCCTGACCAAGCTGCAGGCGCTGCTGGTCGAAGCCAAGACCGCTGGTATCGACCGCACCAAGATCCAGGCGGACGTCACCCAGATCCAGCAGCAGATGAAGGCGACAGCCAATGCGGCGACCTTCAACGGCGTGAACTGGCTGAGCACGACCGCCACCACCCCGGCGACCGTGAACCTGGTGTCGTCGTTCTCCCGAGTCGGCAGCACGCCGACCACGGGCTCGATCACCCTGACCACCGCCAACTACTCGCTCTACACCGCGACCCAGGGCGGCTTCCTGGACAAGGTGAGCGGCGCGGCGTCGATCGACACGCTCAGCATCTCCGCGCTGACCGACTCCGCGGCTGACCAGACCACGCTCGACGGCTATATCACGCAGGTCACCGCTGCGATCAACTCGGTGGCTTCGGCCGCCGCCGACCTCGGCGCCGTCAAGACCCGTATCTCGACCAACACGGACTTCGTGAAGTCGCTGATGGACTCGGTTGATCGCGGTATCGGCCAGCTCGTCGACGCCGACATGAACCAGGAGTCCACCCGCCTGGCGGCCCTCCAGGTCCAGCAGCAGCTCGGCGTGCAGGCGCTCTCGATCGCCAACAACAGCAGCCAGAGCATCCTGTCGCTGTTCCGCTAAGCCTTAGACCATCTGGGGAGGGCCGCGCTTCTCGCGAAGCGCGGCCCTTTCGTTTGGTGTGTTGCCGCGCGCACGCCGCAAATTCGGCTGCCCTGTTGCAGTCCGGGCACAGAGCCACAAGCCTCGCACAAGCTTCGCGCGCTATCGTCGCCGCTACGACAGGTTGGGCCTGCTTTTTCGCCGCCCAAAGGCATGACGCCGCCCTGTCGTACCGGTGCAAGCCCGGTATGTCCCCAAAAACAGTTCAATCTTCAAAGGGACATCAAAAATGGGTTCAAGTCTGCTCACCAACTCGTCTGCAATGACTGCGCTGCAGACCCTCCGCAATGTCAGCTCGCAGCTCGCGACCACGCAGAACCGGATCTCGACCGGCCAGCGCGTGGCCACTGCTTCCGACAACGCCGCCTACTGGTCGATCGCAACGTCGATGCGCGCCGACAACGCCGCGCTCTCCGCCGTCTCCGACTCGCTCGGTCTGTCGGCTGCGACGGTCGACACCGAATACACCGCTCTGACCGCGGTTGTCGGCGACAAGACCGGCGGCCTGACCAAGCTCCAGGCGCTGCTGGTCGAAGCCAAGACCGCTGGTATCGACCGCACCAAGATCCAGGCCGACATCACCCAGATCCAGCAGCAGATGAAGGGTACCGCCAATGCGGCGACCTTCAACGGCGTGAACTGGCTGAGCACGACCGCGACCACGCCGGCGACCTTCAACCTGGTGTCGTCGTTCTCGCGCGTCGGCGGCACGCCGACGATCGGGTCCATCACCCTGACGATCGCCAACTACTCGCTCTACACCGCGACCCAGGGCGGCATCCTGGACAAGGTGAGCGGCGCTGCATCGATCGACACGATCAGCATCGCGGCGCTGACCGACTCGACGGCTGACATGACCACGCTCGATGGCTACATCGCGCAGGTCACGGCCGGGATCAACTCGGTGGCCTCGGCCGCCGCCGACCTCGGCGCCGTCAAGAACCGCATCTCGACCAACACGGAATTCGTCAAGACCCTGATGGACTCGGTGGACCGCGGTGTTGGTCAGCTCGTCGACGCCGACATGAATGCGGAATCGACCCGCCTTCAGGCCCTGCAGACCCAGCAGCAGCTCGGCGTTCAGGCGCTCTCGATCGCCAACCAGAACAGCCAGAGCATCCTGTCGCTGTTCCGCGGCTAAGCCTCAAAACCATCCGGGAAGGCCGCGCTTCTCGCGAAGCGCGGCCTTTTTATTTGGCGTACGCTCGTCACGCGTCGTGACCTCCTGGCTCACCGTGTTGCGGTCCAGCCACGTCGCCACAAGCCTCGCACAAACTTCGCGCGCTATCGTCGCCGCTACGACAGGTTGGGCCCGCTCTTCGGCCGCCCAAAGGCATGATGCCGCCCCGCCGTACCGGTGCAAGCCCGGTATGTCCCCAAAATCAATTCAATCCGTTTCAAAGGGACGTCAAGAATGGCCTCGAGCCTGCTTACCAACTCCGCTGCAATGACCGCGCTCCAGACACTCCGGAGCGTCAGCTCGCAGCTCGCGACCACGCAGAACCGGATCTCGACCGGCCAGCGCGTGGCCACCGCTTCCGACAACGCCGCCTACTGGTCGATCGCGACGTCGATGCGCGCCGACAACGCCGCGCTCTCCGCCGTCTCCGACTCGCTCGGTCTGTCGGCTGCGACCGTCGACACCGAATACACCGCTCTGACCGCGGTTGTCGGCGACAAGACCGGCGGCCTGACCAAGCTGCAGGCGCTGCTGGTCGAAGCCAAGACCGCTGGTATCGACCGCACCAAGATCCAGGCCGACATCACCCAGATCCAGCAGCAGATGAAGGGTACCGCCGATGCGGCAACCTTCAACGGCGTGAACTGGCTGAGCACGACCGCCGCCACTCCGGCGACCTTCAACCTGGTGTCGTCGTTCTCGCGCGTCGGCGGCACGCCGACGATCGGGTCCATCACCCTGACGATTGCCAACTACTCGCTCTATACCGCGACCCAGACCGGTATCCTGGACAAGGTGAGCGGCCCGGCGTCGGTCAACACGATCAACATCTCCGCGCTGACCGACTCGACGGCTGACCAGACCACGCTCGATGGCTACATCACGCAGCTCACCACTGCGATCAACTCGGTGTCCTCGGCCGCCGCCGACCTCGGCGCCGTCAAGAACCGCATCTCGACCAACACGGAGTTCGTCAAGACCCTGATGGACTCGGTGGATCGCGGTGTCGGTCAGCTCGTCGACGCCGACATGAATGCGGAATCGACCCGCCTCCAGGCCCTTCAGACCCAGCAGCAGCTCGGCGTTCAGGCGCTCTCGATCGCCAACCAGAACAGCCAGAGCATCCTGTCGCTGTTCAAGTAAGCTTCGGCTTTGGAAACAACCGTGCTCCCCCGGGAGCACGGTCCCTGCCATGACCGGCGGGTGTGGCGGCACAAGATGTGCCCGTAATGGAAGTTCTTCCGACGCCAGACGTCATGCAACACGCCGCAGCCGATTGCGCTGCCATGCGCTCGTGCGCCTGCTTGTTGCTGCTGAGTTGATCGCGTCGTCCAGGATTCTTGTAAAATTGCAACGCCTCGCCCGCGAACCGACACATTCGTCTCCTTGCGCAACCTTCAGACAAGGTTGGCAGCGGAGTGTCCCATACGTTCGCATTGGTACGAGGTCACATGCTGCTCAGTCGTGCGCAGGTACAGCAACTGCTCAACAATCTGCTGGAGCTTGGGCCGCGGCGCCTGATGGCCTTGGGACTGATCGGCTTTGCCGTTCTCGTCACCGTCGTCGGCGGCGCCTATTATCTGAGCCGGCCTGAGTTCGAAACGCTCTATACAGGCCTGAATCGCGAAGACGTGACGCGCATCGGCGCCGCGCTGCGCGAGCAGAATATCACATTCGACGTCAATACGGCCGGCGACGCCATCTCGGTGCGCCCGAGCCAGACCATGCAGGCGCGGATGCTGCTTGCCGAGAAGGGGCTGCCGACCAGCGCCAATTCCGGCTACGAGCTGTTCGACAAGATCGGCTCGCTCGGCCTTACCTCGTTCATGCAGGAGGTCACCAAGCTCCGGGCGCTCGAAGGCGAGATCGCGCGCACCGTGCAGTTGATGAAGGGCGTCAAGGCGGCGCGGGTGCATATCGTGATGCCGGTGCGCGGCTCGTTCCGGGCGACGCAGCAGCCGCCTTCGGCGTCGGTCGTACTGCGCACCGACGGCGCGATCGAGGCGCGCACGGCGCAGTCGATCCGCCACCTCGTCGCGGCGGCCATTCCCGGCATGAGCCGCGACAAGGTGACGGTGCTGGATGCCGATGGTTCGATGCTGCTCGCCGAAGAGGACGAAGCCAGCGCGGCCCCGACCAAGATGGCGAGCCTCCAGAAGACGGTCGGCGGGATGGTGCAGGAGAACATCCGCAAGGCGTTGACGCCATATCTCGGTCTGGACAATTTCGAGGTGAGCGTCGCGCCGCAGCTCTCCACCGACAAGCGGCAGACCAACGAGACGGTCTACGACCCGGAGAGCCGCGCCGAGCGTTCGGTCCGGAACGTGCGCGAGAAGGAATCGTCGCAGAATGCGGACCGTTCGACGCCGACCACGGTGCAGCAGAACCTGCCGGACCAGCAGGTGAATAGCGGCGGCACGAAGAATTCCAGCGAGGACAAGACCCGCCGCGAGGACGTCACCAATTTCGAGGTGTCGTCCAAGACAACGACGACGGTGAGCGACGGCTATTTGGTCAAGAAGCTCTTCATCGCCGTGCTGGTCAACCGCGCGCGGCTTGTCGCCGATCTCGGCGACAAGAGCAATCAGGCGATCGTCGACAGCAAGCTCGCCGAGATCAGCCAGCTCGCGGCGACGGCAGGCGGACTGGACAAGCAGCGCGGCGACCAGATCCAGGTGACGGCCGTCGACTTCATCGAAGGCTCGCGCGAACTGGCGCCGGTGCCGCCGATCAGCTTCGTCGAGATGATCAACAAGCAGCTCGGCAGCGTCATCAACGCGGTCACCATCCTGGCCGTTGCCTCGATGCTGGTCTGGTTCGGCCTTCGCCCCGCGGTCAACGGCATTCTGACGCATCGCGCAGCGCAGGAGCAGACCGAGGCGGCCGAGGCCGCCGAGCTTGAAGCTGCAACAGCCCTTGCACTGGCCGACAGTCAGGACCCCGAGCTCAACCTCGTCGAGGATCTCGAAGGCAAGATGCAGCGGACGCCGCAGAAGCGGCTGGAGCAGATCGTCCGGCTCGATCAGATGCAGGCGGCAGCAATCCTTAAAGACTGGATGCGACGCGAGGAGGCAGCATGAACGCGGCTATCGGAAAACTCCTGACGCAGTTCGACGCGAATGGGCGGGCCAAGTCTCCGCCGCCGCCTCCGCCCCCCAAGATCCAGGATGTGCTGACAAGGCCGATGGAGGTGCGGCGCGAGCCTCAGCCTCAGCCGCCGCGTCAGGTCCAATCGCAGCCGCAGCTTCAATCGCCGCTTCCGGCGCCCGAGGCGGAAGCTCCGTCGGCCAATCTTCTCGAAGATGCCTATCGTCGCGGTCACGCCGCCGGTGTCGCGGAAGGCGATGCTAGGGTCGCCGAGGAGCGCGTTCGCAGCGCGATCCGGCTCGGCGAGGAGCGGGCCAAATGGTCCGACCAGCAGGCGGCCACGATCGTGGGCGGCTTCGAGACGGCCTGCCGCGAGATCGAAACCAACATCGCAAGCTCGGTTGCGCGGATATTGCTGCCTTTCCTCGCCGACGCCGTCCGTGACAAGGCGATCGGATCGCTGGTCGAGCAGATCGCAACGCTGACCGGCAATTCGCCGGTGCCGGTGTTCAAGATCACCGGCCCGGGCGAATTGCTCGATCTGGTGCGCTCGCAGCTCCAGACGGCCCGGCGAACCGGGATTGAATACGAAGCCGCCGAGACTTTCGAGGTCCGCGTCGTCGCAGACCAGACCGTGATCGAGACGCAGATTGCGGCGTGGAGCGAACGTCTGAACGAGGCGCGCCGGTAGTCCGCCATGGAAGAAGTCAAGCACGAGCTGGTGATCATCCGCAGGCGCAGCGCCTTCGCCGAGGAGGCGCATCACGGTGGCGTCTGGAAGATCGCGTATGCGGACTTCATGACCGCGATGATGGCGTTCTTTCTGGTCATGTGGCTGCTCAATGCGCTCAACCAGGACCAGAAGCAGGTGGTCGCGAGCTATTTCAACCCGATCAAGCTCGCGGAGAACGCACCCGCTCCGAAGGGCCTCAAGGATCTCAGCAAGAAGGAGCCGACGCAGTTCGAAGGCCAGGACGGCAAGCGTCAGCCGGCCGGGCCGAACGAAGAACGTCGCGGAGACTCGCCGACGGCGGAGAAGCCTGCCTCCTTCGAAGAGAAGGTTCTGTTTCGCGATCCCTACGCGACGCTTGCCGAGATCGCCAACAGCGCGAACCAGTCCTCGGGCCAGCGCCGCGCCGGCGCGCTGACCTCCGCCGAAGAGGACGGCCTCAAGGGCGGCGATGCCTACCGCGATCCCTTCGATCCCGGCTATTGGAAGTTGGCGCCGCAGACGTCCAAGGATGCGGATCACTTCGTCGACAGCGAGCCAAAGCCGAACGCGTCCGCGCGCGACAATGCGTCCGGGACAGGTCAGGGCGAGCCGCAGGCGCAACGTGCCAAGCAGGACGATGCCGGCGGTAGCGTGGCTCCAAACGCGGACGCGTCGTCTGCAAGCCTGTCGCCGCTGCTGCCGCCCGGGCCTGCGCTTTCGCAGGCTCAACGCGATGGCAGTGCTCAGGCGAATGCGCCGCAACCGGGCGCCCAGGCTGGCGCTCAAGCCAATGCCGCCGCGCAGCCACGCCCCGGCGATCAAGCAAAGAATTCCGAATCGCGCGATGCGGCACAGACCCAGCAGCCGACCGTCAAGCAGCTACAGTCCGCGATCGTGGATGCGCTGTCGGACATCAAGGCCGGTGCGGGCCCGGTGGCCGAGGTGCGCCAGGTCGAGGAAGGCCTTCTGATCAGCCTGACCGACGATGCGAGCTTCGGAATGTTCGCGGTCGGCTCGGCCGAGCCGCGGCCTGAGCTGATCCGCGTGATCGACAAGATCGGGCCGCTACTGACGAAGCGCCAGGGCATGATCATCGTCCGCGGCCACACCGACAATCGGCCTTACAAGTCCGAGAATTACGACAATTGGCGGCTGTCGACCGCGCGCGCGCAGATGGCTTACTACATGCTGGTTCGCTCCGGCGTCGATGCGCAGCGGATCGAGCATGTCGAAGGCTACGCCGATCGGCGGCCGAAACTGACGAACGATCCAGCTGCCGCCCAGAACCGCCGGATCGAGATCCTGGTCCGGGAGAAGCGCCCTTGATCAGGCCGCTCCTGCGCGCCGCGCTGCTGCTGCTGCCGTTCACGACGGTATGCGCGCTTGCCGATCCGGCACCGTCCCCGGCATCGACCTCGGGCGAGCCCTATGAGCTCGTGCGCACCTTGCAGGCGGTGCAGGATGGCATTGCCCGCGGCGACACCGCGGCGCATGGCAGCCACATCGCGCTGACCCGGCAGGTCGGCGAAAAGTTCCTCGCCGCCGATCCGAGCGTGTGGAGCAATGCGCAGAACGGCCAGGCCGTCATCATCTATTTGCTCAGCGGCGGCGGGCCGCAGGTCGTCCGAAAGCTGCCGCGCGACAAGCTGAACGTCGACGAGCGGCTGTTCAACGGTGCGCTGGCCTATGTCGAAGGCCGCCAGGACGAAGCGCGCGAACTGCTCAAGGACGTTAAGCCGCGCACGTTGCCAACGGGCCTGGGCGGACAGGTCGCGCTGGTCCAGGGCGCACTGTTCGCGCGCGCCGAGGCATCGCTCGCGATCGAGCGTCTGGACGACGCGCGGCTGCTGTTGCCGGGCACGCTGGTGGAGGAGGCGGCACTGCGGCGCGAGATCCTGCTGGTCGGGCAGGCCGAGGATTTCGACAAGTTCGAGTTCCTGACGCTCGCCTATATCCGCCATTACCGCAACTCGGTCTATGCCGGGGACTTCTGGCAGCGCTTCGCCTCCGGCCTGACGCAATCGAGCATTGCTCTCGACGAGCGCCGCTTTGCGCGGATCGTCACTCTGCTGGAGCAGATCGACCGGGCGAGCCGCCTCAAGCTTTATCTCGTGATCGCGCGCACCGCGATGGTGCATGGACGGCTGGCGGTGACCCGGCTTGCAGGCGAGCGTGCGCTGACGCTCAGCGCCGACGCGTCGGAGGATCGCGAGCGCGCGCATTTCTTCCGCGGCGTCTCGCGGGCGCTCACTGACGAGTATGACGGCGGTGTCGCCGAGTTGAAGGCCCTCGACCGCTCGAAGTTGCCCGAGCGCGACGTTCCGTTGCTGAATGCGACGTTGCAGCTCGCACTCGATGTCCGCAAGCCGTTCGCGGGTGGATCCACCGCCGCCGCCGACAAGCCTCCGGTCACGCCGGCGCGTCTCGATCTCGCCGCGTCGACCGAGACGCTTGCGCGCGCGCGGAAGCAGCTCGGCGAACTCGAACGCCTTACCAGGGATCGCCCATGACGAAGCTCAGTGGAACCTCCGGACAGGTCTTTTCGGGTCTCGCCGAAAGCCTCAACGTGCGCGGCGCATCGCGCTCGGGAAAATCCGCCGGAACGAAATCGCCGGCAGATTCGTCGTTCAACGATCTGCTGCACACCGTCTCGAATCTCGCGAAGCGGGCGCTCAACGACGAGGGCGGCAACACGAGCGCGAAAGCCGGATCGTTGCGCACGCACCTCGCGCGCCCGGCCGACAAGGACAAGACGGTGCGGGAACGCACCGAGGCGGATGATGAACCCGAACCCATTCGCAAATCGTCCGACGAGAAAACTGAAAAATCGCCGGAGACGCAAACTCCGGTCGACCACGGCGCGAAGACCGAAGTTTCGGCCCGATCGAGCATTCCGGCGGTCGTCGAACAGCAGTTCGCCGCCGTGCCGGCCGTGAAGCCGCAGCTGCAATCGCCGGCGGGCGACAAGAAGGACGCGCCTGCGCGCGACGAGCGCTCTGCCACGACGAAGCGTGAGGTCCAGGGCACCGCGAAGGTCACGTCTGCCGAGCCCGCGCCGCCGGCTGCCGCTTCAACGGGCACGCGCTCGCAGGCCGCGCCTTCGCAGGCGGCGGCAGCCGCGCAGCAAGCCAGCGATGCGTCCTCGAAGGCAATGCCCGCGACGCAAGGCTTCGAGGCCGTCACGGCCAATGTCGAACGCGCCGTCAAGGCCTCGGCGCGGGACGCATTGCCCGAAGCGACCAAGGTCACCGTGGTCCAGCAGGAGACCCATCTGCCGCCGGCGCAGTTCAGCGCCACGCAGCAGGTCGCCAACGCAGTCGTCGCCGAGCTGAAGGAATCGCCGGCTCCGACGGCGTCCACCGCCGCCGATCTCGCGACGTCGCAGACCAAAGCGCCTGAGCCGCTCAAGATCCTGACGATCAATCTCGAACCGCCGGCGCTCGGCAACGTCACGGTACGCCTTCGCCTCGTCGGCTCGGAGGTTTCAGTTCACCTCGCGGCCGCGCGCAAGGACACCAGCCTGATGCTGGATCAGCAGCGCGAGTCGATCCGCGATCTCATGCAGTCGGCGGGCTATGTCGCCGACGTCGCGCCCGTGCAGCACGGCTCGCTGGACGGATTCCAGAGCGGCTCCGGCCAGCCGCAGCCGCAGCTCTCCGGCCAGCAACAGCCATCGTCGCAGTCGCAAGGCACGTTCGGCGGCGCCGGCACGTCGTCCGGGCAATCGGACGGCGGTGCGAAGCAGGCCCGGCAGGAGCGCCAGTCCAACGAGGAGACGCGTCATGACCAGGACGTGGGGCCGCATACTCGCCGCGGCCCTGTTTATCTGTAGCGCGGGCGCCGCGGCAGCGGCGACCGACAACGCGCGCCCTTGCGAGCGCGAGATGGCGCGCGCGTCCCAGCAGCATGGGATCCCGCTCGGCATTCTCTATGCGGTCGGCCTCACCGAGACCGGACGGCGCGGTTCGCTCCACCCTTACGCGCTCGGCGCCGACGGCCAGACCGTGTTCGCCAAGGACATGAACGACGCGATCGCGAATTTCGAGACGATGCGCGGCAAGGGCATCAAGCTGATCGACCTCGGCTGCATGCAGATCAACCATTATTATCACGGCGACAAGTTCACGTCGGTGCGCGCGATGTTCGATCCCGCGAAGAACGTCGAATACGCCGCACGCTTCCTGAAAGAGCTGAAGCAGCGCGAGGGCAGCTGGACCATGGCGGTCGCGCGCTACAACGCAGGCCCCAACAATCAGCCCGCGCAGAAGCGCTACGTCTGTCACATCGTCGCTCATCTCGTCTCCAGCGGCTTCGGCGCGTGGACCGACAAGGCGCGCTCGTTCTGTCAGCCGAAGACGACGTGACCGCTACCACCTGAAAGTTGTGCACGGATCCCAATCATCAGCTCCGCGCAAGCAAGAACCCGCATTGTAGATACAACCTGACAAAGGAGCCTACTTCATGAGCCTGTATGGTGTTATGCGCACCGGCGTTTCCGGAATGAGCGCGCAGTCCAACAAGCTGTCGACGGTTTCGGACAACATCGCGAACGTCAACACGACCGGTTACAAGCGGGCTTCGACGGAATTCTCGTCACTGATCCTGAAGAGCGGCTCCGGCAATTACGACTCCGGCGCCGTCGAGACGACGGTTCGCTACGCCATCAGCGACGCGGGACACACGCAGTTCACCACGTCGACCACGGACCTCGCCGTGCAGGGCAACGGCTTCTTCGTGGTGTCGAACGCCGCCAACACGCAGCAATATCTGACGCGCGCCGGCTCGTTCGTGCCGGACGCCCAGGGCAATCTGGTCAACGCGGCCGGCTACTACCTCCTGGGCCAGCCCGGTAAGGTGACCAATTTCTCGCAGAACAGCCTGTCCGGCATGCAGATCGTCAACATTGCCCAGGTTTCGCAAGTGCCTGTGCCGTCGACGGCGGGAACGCTCACGACCGGCAATCTGGATCCGAAAGCGGCTGTGATCGCCGGTCCGCCCGGGCCGGCGTCATATTCGTCGAAGAGCTCGATCGTGGCCTACAACAATATCGGCCAGGCCGTTACGCTCGACGTCTACATGTCCCACACGGCGACGGCCGCCGGCTCTGACACCTGGCAGCTTCAGGCTTACAACTCCGCGACAGGTGCGTCGGTTGGTGCCGCCACCACTTTCACCTTCGATACGACCGCAGCCGGCAAAGGCACGCTGGCCGCGGCGAGCCCGACGACTCTCGCCCTCACCGTTCCCGGCGGTGCGGCGATGAGCCTGGACCTGTCGAACATGACGCAGGTCGGAACCGACTTCAGCTTCAAGGCGACAGTCAATGGCAGCGTTCCATCGGCCATCGACAAAGTCGATGTCGACGATTCGGGCTTCGTGACGGCGATCCTCAAGAACGGTCAGCAGCTGACGCTCTACACCATCATGCTCGCCGACGTCGCGAGCCCCGACAACCTGACGCCGGAGCCCGGCAACGTCTATTCGACCAACATGAATTCCGGCAACGCGCAGGCCGGGAATGCCGGTACCGGCGGTCTCGGCACTGTCCAGTCGGGCGCGCTGGAGGACTCCAACGTCGACCTCGCGGACGAACTCACCGGGATGATCGAGGCGCAGCGCGGCTTCACTGCGAATTCGAAATCGTTCCAGACCGGCGCCGATCTTCTCGACGTCGTCGTCAACCTGAAGCGCTGAATCCTCAAGCGCTCATTCCGGGCAAGAGCAAATCATGTCCCTTACCGCTGCTCTCGACTCCGCTCGTGCGTCGCTCATGGCGTCGGGTATCCAGTCGTCGACGATCTCGCGCAACATAGCCGGTGCCAGCGCCGCCGGCTATTCGCGCAAGATCGCCGTGCTGGACAATCTCCCTGGGGCCGGCGTCTATGTGGCGGCGATCCAGCGCGCCGCGAGCTCGGGTCTCTATAATAACGTCCTGATCGCGACGTCTGGGTCCGCCAAGCAGAATGCGATCCTGGACGGTCTTCAGAAG
The DNA here is from genome assembly GCF_052075965.1 of Bradyrhizobium sp. 482_C4_N1_8. Lineage (NCBI taxonomy): Bacteria > Pseudomonadati > Pseudomonadota > Alphaproteobacteria > Hyphomicrobiales > Nitrobacteraceae > Bradyrhizobium > Bradyrhizobium sp. 482_C4_N1_8. The sequence continues at coordinate 1,647,303 of NZ_CP197231.1, forward strand.
ATATCGGCCTCGACTGTAGACGATCCCGAGCTTGGGCAGTCGCCGGCCGCCCAGCTCAACAAGCTGAAGCAGGCGCTCCAGCAATATGCCAACGCCCCGGACAACACCACGCTGGCGCAGGCGGCGGTCACGTCCGCCAAGGACATGGCGACCGCGCTCAACCAGGCCACCAAGACCGTGCAGACGGTGCGCCAGGGAGCGGACGCCGACATGGCGACTTCGGTCGGGAATATCAATCAGCTCCTGACCCAGTTCGATAAGGTCAACACCGCGATCGTGAAGGGGACGATCGCCGGTGACGACGTCACCGATTATCTCGACCAGCGCGACAACATTATCTCGAAGATGTCGCAGGAGGTCGGCGTCTCGATGACGCTGCGCGCCAACGGCGACGCGGCGCTCTACGCCGACAGCGGCGTCGTGCTGTTCGACAAGACGGCGCGCTCGGTCAGCTTCGCGGCGACCAACATCTATACGCCCGGGACCACCGGAAATGCTGTCTATATCGACGGTGTCCCGGTCACCGGCGCCAATTCCGTGATGCCGATCAAGACCGGCAAGCTCGCTGGCCTCGCCCAATTGCGCGACAACGCCACGGTCACGTATCAGAGCCAGCTCGACGAGGTCGCACGCGGCCTTGTCGAATCCTTCAAGGAGGTCGACCAGTCCGGCGCCGCGCTGCCCGACCGGCCCGGCCTCTTCACCTATCCCGGCTCACCCGCGATGCCCGCAAGCGCGACCGTCTCGGTCGGCTTGGCCGGCTCGATCAGCGTTGCCGCGTCGGTCGACCCGGCCCAGGGCGGCAATCCCAACCTGCTGCGTGATGGCGCGATCAGCGGCAACGTTGCCTACAGATACAACACCACCGGCAATGCCGGTTACTCGACCAGGCTGCAGCAGCTCATCGGCAACATGGATGCGTCGCAGCCGTTCGATGCAACCACGCAAGGCAAGCCGAGCGGCAGCTTGATCGACTTCGCTGCGTCGTCGACGAGCTGGATCGAAAACCAGCGCAAGGCCGCGGACGACAACGCCACCTACCAGAACACGCTGCTCGACCGCAGCTCCGCGGCGCTGTCGAACGTCAGCGGCGTCAACATGGACGACGAGATGTCCTTGATGCTTCAGGTCGAACGTACCTATTCGGCGTCGTCGAAGATCATCTCGACCGTCGACCAAATGTTGCAGAGCCTGCTGGCCGCCGTGGGGAATTAAGTCATGATGAGCGCCAACTACATCTCGACCCTGATGCTGTCTTCGTCGTTGAGGTCCTCGATCACGAACAATCAGGCCGCGCTGACCAAGGCCTCGAAGGAAGCCACCACCGGCCGCTTCGCCGATGTCGGCCTCGAGCTTGGTGCCACGACGGGAAGCGACGTCACCCTGCGGGCGGACCTGAGCTTCGCCGATCAACTCGTCGATACCAACGGGCTCGTCTCGGGGCGGCTGGACACGACGCAGAACCGGATCACCCAGCTCGGCACGACCGCAACCTCTTTCCTCAAGGACCTGATCGCGGCCCGCAGCACCGACGGCGGCGGGCGGATCATCCTGCCGCCTGCGTCCGCCAACCTCCAGGATCTGATCGGCGCGCTGAACGTCTCCTATAATGGCTCGTATCTCTTCTCGGGGGTCAACACGCAGAACACGCCGATCACGGCTTACACCGCGGGTTCGGCCAGCAAGAACCAGGTCGATGCCGATTTCCTTGCGACCTTCGGCTTCTCGCAATCCTCGGCCAGCGTGAGCACCATTACCCCGGCCCAAATGCAGACCTTCCTCAACACCACCTTCGATGCCGAGTTCGCGAGCCCGGCCTGGAACACCAATTGGTCAACGGCCACCGACCAGACCATGCAAAGCCGTATCTCCACGACCGAGATCGCCGATACGTCCGTTAGCGCCAACCAGATCGGCTTCCGTAGGCTCGCCGAGGCCTACACCATGATGGCGGATCTTGGGAACGCGAACCTGAGCCAGGACACGTTCCAAGTCGTCGTGGACAAGGCCATCGGCCTCGTCGGTAACGCCATCACTGACCTCGCTACGCTCGGCGGCGGCGTCGGCACAGTCCAGCAGCGGGTCACCGGCGCCACCGAAAAGCTCAAGACGCAGCAGGACATTCTGAACAATCAGATCGTCAAGATGGAGGCCGTCGACCCGACGGAGGCCTCGGTCCGGGTCAACACCCTGCAGACCCAGATCAAGACGGCGCTGTCGCTGACGTCGCAGCTCCAGCAGATCAGCCTGATCAACTATCTCTGAGCCGGGGTCTGTAACTTTGTCTTGTTGTTCGGTCTCCTGCGCAGAGTGGTTCTGATGACGTTTGAAGCCTATGAAGTGGTCGTCGATGATAGCGCCTCTGAGGCGCGGGGCCGCGAGCGGCAGGCGCTCAGCCTCGGCATCGACCGGCTCGAGCGGGTCCAGGGCGGGCGCTTCAGCTTCGAAGATCTGGTCGAGAGCCTGCTCTACGTGCGGCGGCTGTGGACGATCTTCATCGAGGATCTCGCCCATCCGGAAAACGCACTCCCGGAAAAGCTGCGCGCCGACATCATCTCGATCGGTCTGTGGGTCGTCAAGGAAGCGGATCGGCTTCGCGAGGAGAAGTCGAACGACGTGATGCAGCTCATCGAAATAAACCGCCTGATCCGAGACGCGCTCTGATGAAAATATCCTTGCGGGCGGGCGAGCGGATCTACGTCAACGGCGCGGTGCTGCGCGTGGACCGCAAGGTCTCCGTCGAGCTCGTCAACGACGTGATGTTCCTGCTCGAAGGGCAGGTCATGCAGGCTTCCGACGCCACGACGGCGATGCGGCAGCTCTATTTCATCGTCCAGCTCATGCTGATGAACCCGACGGATATCGGCGCCGCAGTCGCGCTCTACGGGGAGCATCACGCGGCCCTGCTCGCGGTTTGCGAGAGCCGTGAGATGCTCGACGGGCTCGCCACGATCCACGAGCTGGTCCGCACGACCCGCTATTTCGAGGCGCTCAAGCGGATCCGGGGACTGTTCCCGGTAGAGGACGCAATCCTGGCCGGCCTGGCCGGCGTCGCCACCGAGATCCCATTCGAGGCTGCCTGACAGCGGAGAGGCTACATGAACGTCAACAGCGCGACCGACAGCACCAGCAAGTCCAATGCGACCGATTCCACGAAGAACACGGCGAGCAACACCGTCGACTACAATACCTTTCTTCAGCTCCTCGTCGCCGAGATGAAGAACCAGGATCCCACCAATCCGATGGATACCTCGCAGTACATGAGCCAGTTCGCCCAGCTCTCGACGGTCGAGCAGGCCATGCAGACCAATTCGAAGCTGGATGCGCTGCTGTCGTCGCAGTCGCTGTCGCAGGCCAACGGGCTGATCGGAAAGACCGTCAGCTTCACCGACGCGACCGGCGCGACCTTCAGCGGCAAGGTCGTTTCGATCTCCATCAACAACGACGGCTCCATCGCAACCCTCGAGAACGGCACGAAGGTCGCGGTCGGGCCCGGCCTTACGATCAGCCAGTCATGAACGAGCGGGACGCCCTCGACATCGTCCAGGCGGCGATCTGGACCATCATCGTCGCCTCCGGCCCCGCCGTCGGCGCCGCGATGCTCGTCGGCACCGCCATTGCGCTGATCCAGGCGCTGACCCAGGTCCAGGAGGTGACGCTGACCTTCGTGCCGAAGATCATCGTCATCCTCCTGGTCGTTGCTGTTTCCGGCTCCTTCATCGGCGCCCATCTCTCCACCTTCACCGAGATGGTCTATTCGCGGATCGAGCACGGCTTCTGATCCGCGAGAGCCCGGCCACCACCCTCGCGTAAGCTTTGCACGGCAGATTGCGGGGCGGACCCTCTGCCGGTGACCCATGGCCGATACATTAGCTGCTAGCCTGCCGACCCCGCGACGATTGGGGGCCGACGCCTTTTTCGCGGGCGGTATCGTGGCCATGCTCACGATCCTGTTCCTGCCAATACCGCCGATCCTGATCGACCTCGGCCTCGCCTTCTCGATCGCGCTGTCCGCGCTGATCCTGATGGTCGCGCTGTGGATCCAGCGGCCGCTCGATTTCTCCGCCTTCCCGACCGTGCTGCTGATCGCGACGATCCTGCGGCTGGCGCTCAACGTTGCGACCACCCGTCTGATCCTGTCGCGGGGCGGGGAGGGCGAACAAGCCGCGGGTCACGTCGTTGCCGGCTTCTCGAAGTTCGTCATGGGCGGCGACTTCGTCATCGGTCTGATCATCTTCACGATCCTGGTGACGGTGAATTTCGTCGTGATCACCAAGGGTGCAACGCGTATCGCGGAAGTCGGTGCCCGCTTCACCCTGGACGCCATCCCAGGCAAGCAGATGGCGATCGACGCCGACCTCTCCGCGGGTCTCATCGACGACAAGGAGGCCCAGCGCCGGCGCCGCGAGCTCGAAGAGGAGAGCGCGTTCTTCGGCGCAATGGACGGTGCTTCGAAATTCGTCCGCGGCGACGCAATCGCCGGCCTGATCATCACGGCGATCAACATCTTCGGCGGCATCATCATCGGCGTGACGCATCACGGGCTGACGTTGTCGCGCGCCGCCGACGTCTACACCAAACTCTCCGTCGGCGACGGTCTGGTAACGCAGATGCCGGCACTGATCGTGTCGCTGTCGGCGGGCCTCCTGGTCTCCAAGGGCGGCACCAGGGGGTCGGCGGAGCAGGCCGTGCTGAGGCAGCTCGGTGGCTACCCGCGCGCGGTGTCGGCGGCGTCGTTGATGATGTTCGTGCTCGCCTTGATGCCTGGGCTGCCGATGGCACCCTTCGTGCTGCTCGGCGGCGCAATGGCCTTTGTCGGCTACTCGCTGCCGCGGCGGCAGGCGGCGCGGGAGAAGAAAGAGCATGCGCGCAAGGCCGACGAGCGCGCCCAGGCCGATGCCAAGGAATCCGTCAAGGAATCGCTCAAGACCGCAGAGATCGAGGTGTCGCTCGGCGGCCATCTGTCGGTCCATTTGCTGGGCGCGCGCACCGAGCTTGGGCACCGCGTCAGCAAGCTCCGCAAGAAGTTTGCCAAGCAATACGGCTTCGTCATTCCGGAGATCAAGCTCAGCGACAATCTGTCGATCGATCCCAAGGGATACCAGATCCGGATCCACGACACGCGTATCGCCCACGGCGAGCTGCGGCTCGGCGAGGTGCTGGTGCTCGTCGACAAGGACGGCAAGCCCGACGTTCCCGGCGAAGAGGTGATCGAACCCGCTTTCGGCATGAAGGCGCTGTGGGTGACGGAGGCGTTCACCGACGAGGTCAAGCGTCAGGGCTGCAAGCCGGTCGACAACCTGTCGGTGCTGCTCACGCACTTGAGCGAAGTGCTCAGGGCAAATCTCGCGCAGCTGCTGTCGTACAAGGACATGCGCGGGCTGCTCGACCGTCTCGATCCCGAATACAAGCGCCTGGTCGAGGATCTCTGCCCGTCGCAGATCTCCTATTCGGGCCTGCTGGCGATCCTGAAGATCCTGCTCGCCGAGCGCGTGTCGATCCGCAACCTCCATTTGATCCTGGAGGCCATTGCCGAGATCGCGCCTCATGTGCGGCGCTCCGAGCAGGTCGCGGAGCATGTGCGGACGCGACTTGCCCAGCAGATCTGCGGCGACCTTTCCGACAACGGTGTGCTGAACGTCGTCCGCCTCGGCAACCGCTGGGACCTGGCGTTCCACCAGAGCCTGAAGCGCGACGCCAAGGGCGAAGTCTTCGAATTCGACGCCGATCCTCGGCTGATCGAGCAGTTCGCAACCGAAGCCAGCGCCGCGATCCGAAAATTCACCGAGAACGGCACCAGCGTGGTTCTGGCGGTCACCCCCGAAGCGCGCCCCTATGTCCGGATGATCCTGGAGCGGGTGTTCCCGACCTTGCCGGTCCTGTCGCATGTCGAGGTCGCGCGCAGTGCCGAGATCAGGGCGCTGGGAGCCATATCGTGATCAGCGGGCTTGCCGATAGCGTGCTGGTCACGTTCATCGTGTTCTGCCGAATCGGCGCCTGCCTGATGCTCGTACCCGGCTATTCCAGCGTCAACGTTCCGGCCCAGGTTCGCCTGTTCGTCGCGCTCGTCACGACGTTTGCGCTGACGCCGATCCTGATCTCGGTCCTGAAACCTCTCACCGACAACGCCGCGCCGCTGACGCTTGCGCTCCTGATCTGCTCCGAGCTCGTGGTCGGCAGCGTCATCGGGCTCGGCGGGCGCGTGTTCTTCCTCGCGCTGCAGACCATGGCGACCGTGATGGCGGGCGCGATCGGGCTGAGCAACATCCCGGGAACGCCGGTCGGCGACACCGATCCGGCGCCGGCCCTGGTCCCGCTGATCATGGCAGCCGTCACCACGCTGTTCTTCATGACCGATCAGCACTGGCAGGTCCTGCGCGGGCTGATGAACTCCTACGACGTCTGGCAGCCCGGCAACAGGATCGGCGGCAGCATGGCGCTCGAACAGCTCGTCAGCCGCCTGTCCGAGGCGTTCGTGCTGACGCTGCGGATCACGAGCCCCTTCATCGTCTATTCGGTCATCGTCAACCTCGCGGTCGGCCTGATCAACAAGCTGACGCCGGCAATTCCGGTCTATTTCATCTCGGTGCCCTTCGTGCTGTTCGGCGGCTTCCTGCTGCTCTACCTCACGAGCGACGAGCTCTTGACGCAATTCATGCTTGGCGTCTCGTCGTGGCTGGCGGAGCGATGGTCATGACGTCGCGCGCGGACAAGCTCGGCCGGATGGTCTCGCTCGTGAAGCTTCAGCTCCGGCTGTCCGAATGGCAGCTCGCGCATCTGCGGCAGCAGGAGCGCAGCTTGCAGGACGAGCAGGAATGGCTGGTAGGAACCCTCAACGAGGGCAAGCCGCCGGCGGGCTCGTCGAGCGACTCAATCGCGCGGCGCCTGAACAGGACGAGCGCCGGTGCGCGCGCGGTCCAGGCGCAGGCGTCGCAGCAGCTCGACCAGGTCCGCGCGGACACCCGCCGTGTGAAACAGTTCGAGCAGGTCGCGAAGGCCGCGCTCGCAGACAAGCTTCGCGACGCGGAGGCGCGCTCGCTCGAAGAGATGACGGGAATAAGCCCCGCCGTGCGTGACTGGACGCCACGGCCAGCCAGCCGGAACAAGACATGATCGTGACAGCGACGCCCGACCTCGTTCTCGATGTCCTCGATGCCGCCGACCCCGTGACGCAGCGGGCGGCGACCGCGAAGCTCGATGCACTGAAATCGTCGGACGCCGATTTCGCCGCCACCATGGACGCGGAGGTCGGCAAGGCCAAGGCGGCGAATGCCGATCAATCCGCGGCGCAGGCTGCCGAAGCGCAGCAGCCGGGTGCGGTGAACGGGCCGCCGGTGCGGGTGATCAAGGCGCCCGCATCCGGCGAGGTGTACCGGAAGTTCGAGGCGTTCATTCTCCAGACCTTCGTCGAGACGATGCTGCCGAAGGAGTCGGAGGAAGTCTTCGGCAAGGGCACGGCCGGCGGCGTCTGGAAGTCGATGCTGGCGGAGCAGCTTGGTGCTCAGCTGGCAAAGGGCAAGGGCATTGGCATTGCCAAGCAACTGGCCGCTGCGCAACCGGCGGGGCCCGGCGTTACGGAAAAGACCGGATCATGATCCGGGAATGGGTGACAGAAGTTGAGGGGTGAATTTCCTATGCAAGCACAAGAAGGTGCGGCGGTCCTGGTGGTGGAGCAGCCGGTCGTGGACGCCGAGGCGATGACGCTGGAAGCGGCAGAAGGCGATGCGTTCTTGCCTGCGCTGCTGCCGAATCTCGGCGGTGACGTGGTGAACGACGGCACCGACGCGGCGAGATCGGACGAGGTGCGTGGCCTGCTGTCTGCGATCCGCCGGCTCGAGAACATCGTCGAGGAGGAGACGGTCGCGCTCTCGACGGGCAAGAAGATCGATTTCGACGACTTCAGTGCCCGGAAGAGCCGGAGCATGCTCGAATTCGTCCGCTTGATGCGGGCTCGGATGCATCTCGGCAACGAGGTCGAGATCACCGAGGAGATCCAGCGGTTGCGCGAGAAGCTCGAGCGAAACCGTTCCATCCTCGAAATGCATTACGATGCGGTGCGTGAGGTCGCGGCCATCATCGTCAAGGCGATCAAGGAAGCCGAGTCGGACGGCACCTATACCGGCCGCACAGCACAGGACGGAAAATGATCAGACTCGTGCTGGCCGGGCTCTGGGTATGCATCCTCACCGCGGGCACGAGCTATGCCGTGGCCTATTGGAAGGAAAACGGCAGCCTGCTGCCGGCGAAGGACGAATATCTCGACGGCCTTCAATACCAGAAGACGCGGGCGCTGAGCGTGCCAATGGTCGAGGGCGGCAGCGTGCAGGGCTACATCGTGGCGCGCTTCGTCTACACCGTTGAAGCGCGGATCATGCACCAGCTCAACGTCCCGCCGGAGCCGTTCGTCGTCGACGAGGCCTTCCGCAGGATCTATGCCGACGACCGCCTCGATTTCAGGAAGCTCGCCCGTTACGACCTTTCCATCCTCACGACGGCCATCAAGCAGCGTGTCAACGAGCGGATGCAGGCCGACGTCGTCCAGGACGTCCTGGTCGAGGACTTCAACTATGTTTCGAAGGAAGAATTCCAGCAGAAGCCGTAGCTGTCGCGGCGCCGGCATCGCGAGGCCGCTGTTCCGCCATCCCTGCCGCTGAAAGTGCAACGGCCTCTGCGAAGGGTACTCCGCAGAGGCCGTTGTCGTTTTCGTGGCGGTGCCCTGCCGCGTTAGTTTCCGGCCGGGTACGCCGCCGGGGCGGCATGTGCCCTGTTCAGGAGGATCCCGACCTCGTCGAGTTCCTGCATCGGCACGTCGATGGTCTCGCCGGCAGGGATGTTGAGGCGGTATCCGACGTAGCGCCGGGCCACGATCGCGTCGAAGCCGAGGCGGTCGCGGAGTTTCTTGCGCAGCTTGCTGACGTGGCTCTCGATCACGCTCTCGTCGAAGGTCGACTCGAAGATGCCGTAGACCGCGTTGAAGATCTGCGTCTTGGTGATCCACTTGCCGTGGTTGCTGACCATATACTCGAGAATGCGCAGCTCGCGGCGGGGCAGGGTGAGAGCGTGGCCCGCGATCTCGGGGTCACGTCCGTTGAAGAAGACCTGGATCCTGGTCTCGCAGGGCCTCGGCAGCTCGCCCACCCGGCGGCGCGCGATTGCGGCCGTTCGGGCGAGGATCTCGCGCAGGTGAATCGGCACGTGGACGACGTCGTCGACGCCCGATTCGAACAGCTCAAGCGTGTTCTTGAGCATCTTCTGGCCGCTCATGGCGATGATGGGCGCCGAGGAGCGCTTGCGCATCGCCCGCGGCAGGCTTCCGCGGGCATCGCAGTCCCCGAGGAGAAAGGCGTCGACCGCCGCCAGATCCGGTTCGCTCGCAGATTGCAGCCAGTCCCAGAATTCTCCGGAGGAGAAGCCGATCGACGATACACCTTCGCGAACGAGCCCTCCAACGTAGCTGTTCGTGACGCTCTCGCGATCATCAACGATAATATACATTAGTCTTTCGCCCCTGTTTCGCACTTGTTGCTGCCGGATGGTTGTTGTGATGCCCGGCTCGGCAACCATGCTGTTTGACGATATTTCCATCCCGCGAACCGTTGTTATGGTTTCGATATTCGCGGGCAGCCCTACGCATTCAGTGCCTGCGTGTGCAGGCCTGCTACTTCGACTCGATACTGAACGCTTACTGCGTGAGGCTCGGCGGGTGTCTTACGGATCACCTCGCGGAGCGGATTGAGACAGACCTAGAACAGTTGCGCCAACTTGCCGATTGCGTCCGAACGCACCTGAACTGTGTCGATCTCCTCGCCAACTGGCGAGAATCACTTGAGTAGGACCGTAACAATTGCCGATTTCCGATCAAGCGCGCGCAGCAAAGCGGTTGCTATGCGTGTTTGATGCTGTTGATTCGTTTCTGGTTGTTTCTTTGTATGTTCGATCGCATCAGTTGATTTGGTAATCGAACTAGTTTTGCACCGTAGCGTTTCTAAAGTTCCGCATCCCCGCGTAATCACAGCTATTTTGCGCGGTGCTGCAGGTCATGCGCACAATGGGGTTTTCAACCCGGGATTGACTCTCCTGCTGGTGTTTCCCCATGCGACAATTCGACTCATGTATGGCGCGGCGACTCCAGCTTGGCGAAATCTTGGCGAGTGTGTGTCTTTCGAGTCGCACTCTCGCCACGTCCATGACGCTTTTGACTCATGCGACGTCGCATCGGGCGCGATGGAAAGTTTTCGCTGCGCACGTTTCAGGCAAGCTTCGGCAAATAACTTCACCGTTCGATAGATCGAACCGAACGGAGCATTTTCACATGTTGTCCGATGGACAAGCTCGTCCCAACGCGACCGCTGATGTTTCCGCGGCGGCGAAGCCGGCTCCGGATGCGCGCGATACAAACACGACACAGACGGCCAAGCCCGCTGCAAGCGCGAAGCGTGTGTCGGCTGCGGCGAACGACGAGACCCTGGCGAAAGAGGCGCTCGAGGGGCTGAAGCGTATTCGCGCCAAGGCGCGCCTCGACAAGATGGCGATACCGAAGCCTGCGCCGACCGTGATGAAGCCGGCCGTGATCGTGGCCAAGCCGCCGCCGCCGCGTCCGACATGGGTCGCGCCGCTCGCAACACTGGCGGTCGCTGCGATCCTGGTGGTCTGCGCCTGCACCGGCGTGATCGCCTATCTCACCACGCAGCCGGCCCAAAGCAACGTGGCCGCCAATACGGAGATCAGGAATCTGCGCGAGACTGTCGCGCTGCTGCGCAAGCAGGTGTCGGGCGTGTCCGAAAATCTCGACGGCCTGCGCACCGCGGTCGATCAGTCGAGCAAGGCGACCAACGATCGCTTCGGCAGGTTCGCCGAGAATCTGGACCGTATCGAGCGGGTGAGTTCGTCCTCGACGGTGAAGCTGGACAAGCTCGCCCAGGCTCAGGCGCAAGCGCCGGCGCCGGCGGCCGTCGCCTCGCAGCCGCCCTCGCAGACGATGCCGATGATGGCCTCGGTTGCCGCGCCCGAGATCACGGGTTCGGTTCCTCCGTCGGCGCCGCGCAAGGTGGTCAAGGGCTGGTCGGTCCGCCAGGCCTATGAGGGAATTGCGATCCTGCAAGGTCCGAACGGCGTCATCGAGGCCGTGCTTGGACAGCAGGTACCCGGGCTTGGCCGCATCGAAGAGATCAAGAACGAGAACGGCCGTCTGGTCGTGGAGTCCAGCGGCGGCGTCATCTACTCGTCACGCAAGGCGACGCCGTGATCGAGGGCCGCCTCCTATTGGCGATGATGCTCGAAGCTGGTGCATAGCAGATCGATCTCCGCCTCGGCGATCGGCGCGCGAAACAGGCGGCAGCTGAACTCGGCGGCGCCGGGCTTGCCGTCCGTGGCGGTGCGATCTTCGCGCAGGAAGATGCATCGCTTGCAGACGTCGGTATGGTGCCGCTGCTCGGCCGCGTCCGCCTGATCGAGCACGTGCCGGAGCGTGTCGCGAAAGCGGATCTTGGCCTCGTCGTCGAGGACGGCGATCGGCTCGAGGAGAACGCTGATGGGGTCGCGCACCAGGAACTTCTTGCCCTGCTGCGTCACGCTCAGCGTCACCGATCGCTTGTCCGTCGCGGAGCGCTTTCGCTCCAGATATCCGAGCCGCTCGAGTTCGCCGATGATGAAAGAGGCGGTGCCGCGCGTGGTGCCGACGTAGCTCGCGAGCGCCGAGGGCGTCCGCGAGAAACGGTTGGCGCGGGAGAGAAAGCGCAGGGCCATCCATTCGCGGTCGCGCAAGCCATGCTTGGTGCCTTCGAACCACAGGATGCGGGCCATCTGTCCCAACAATTCAATCGCTTCGCGAGCTAAAATCATTTCAGTTCCAGGTCGGACAAGCTTTATTCAATTGAGCCTTTGGTAGCGCAATCTGGGTGGACGAGAATGAAAGTTCTCGGGCGATTCTTCGTCCGTTGCCGGATGGAGGGACCGCGCTCGGGAAGTTGCATCCGTTGTGCAGATGGAACTTCCGGCCGTGGAACTAGAGCGTCACACAGAAAGTTCGAGTAAATCGCACGGCTCAACTCTTCTGAAAATTTCAATCAAATCACGAGAGCTTGCACGTGAATTGACGGTGATGTGCGACGCCTGAGCAACATGATGTGTCATTGTCGCCACTGCGAGGCCCATTTGTTGCGGCCTGGAGTTTCGAATACGCAAAAGGGCGCATCACCGGCAACGCCTGGCGATGTGGCTGGCCGGGAGAGAACCCTCTCTTTCGGTTAATGGATGTTGCGACGCAATGCAGCCGGACGGTTAAGTCTGGCAAACGAGCGAATCCAGGGAAGTCAAAGTGTCGTTGGGAATTGAGCAAGCGGCGCCGTTCAACGTCAAACGAGCAGCATTCGCAGCCACCATCGGCAACATGCTCGAATTCTACGACTTCATTACCTACAGCTTCTTCGCCATCCAGATCGGCCATACCTTCTTCCCGACCGGAAGCGAGTACGGCAGCCTGATGCTGTCGCTGGCGACGTTCGGGGCCGGCTTCGTGACGCGGCCGATCGGCGGGATCGTGCTCGGCATCTATTCCGACCGGATCGGCCGGCGGCCCGCCATGCTGCTGAGCTTTGCGTTGATGGGAGCTGCTATCCTGACCATCGCGCTCACGCCGTCCTATCGCATGATCGGCGTCGCCGCGCCCATCATCGTGATTGCGGCGCGCATGGTGCAGGGCTTCGCCCTCGGCGGCGAGGTCGGACCGACCACCGCCTATCTTCTCGAGATTGCCCCGCTCGAGCATCGGGCGCTGGTCGTGGCATGGCAGCCGGCGAGCCAGGAGATCGCGGCGACCGCCGGCGCGCTGGTCGGCGTCATCCTGAGCACGACCATGGCGCCGGAGATGCTGGACTCCTACGGCTGGCGGGTGGCGTTCCTGATCGGGGCTGTCTGCCTGCCGTTCGGGCTCTGGATGCGGCGGACACTGCCCGAGACGATTCCGCATGCCGATGCCGGTGTCGCAGCGAAAGAGCGCACAGGTCACCTCTCGCAGGCCCGGCGTCACCTCGGCATCATCGCGCTGGCGTTGATGATCCTGGCCAGCGGAACGATCTCGACCTATGTCACGCAATACATGACGACTTATGCGCAGAATACCCTGCACGTGTCGTCGACGCTGGCTTTCGCCGTGTCGCTCGTCAGCAACGGCATTCAGTTCGTCGGCGCACTGGTCGGCGGATGGCTCGCCGATCGTCTCGGCCGTAAGCCGATCATGATCTGGCCGCAGCTCGCAACCCTCCTGCTCACCTATCCGACCTTCCTGTGGATCGTCCATGCACCGGGCGCGCTGTCGCTCCTGATCGGCTTCGGTGTGCTATCGATCATCGGCTCGCTGCCGTTCACCGCGTTCTATGCGACCTTCACCGAAGCGCTGCCCCAGAACATCCGCGGAGGCGTGTTCGCGACCGTCTACGCGGTGGCGATCGCGAGCTTCGGAGGTACGGCGCAGCTCGTGGTCACCTGGCTCCTCCACGTCACCGGCAATCCGCTGGCACCGGCCTGGTACCTCCTGCTTGCGGCGATCGTCGGACTTGTCGCAATGAGCCTGATGCCCGAAACGGCGCCGGTGAAAAGACGTCAGGGCTTGGCCTGAACGCGAACATGCTCGCAGGCTGGTGATTTGCGTTTCGCCGGCAATTATCGGCGAATGCGCCGCCTGAGGAATCAGGGCCCAGCATCAGGAAGGATCGACCGATGAGCTTCGAAACCACCATGACATCCGACGTCGTCGGGCTGACGAAAGTCGCGCCGGTCTCGCGCCGCGGATTCATGAGCGCCACCGCGGCCGTCGCTGCCGGCTACACGCTTGCGGCCGGTCCGGTCCGTGCCGAAATCATCACGACAGATACCGGCGGCCTCCAGGCTGGCGACACCAGGATCAAGGTCGGCTCCGAAGAGATGCCTGCCTATTTCGCGCGCCCGGCCGGCAACACCAAGGCGCCGGTGATCATCGTGGCGATGGAGATTTTCGGCCTGCACGAATACATCAAGGATGTGACACGGCGCCTCGCCAAGCTCGGCGCCTTCGCGGTCGCGCCCGACTATTATTTCCGCAAGGGTGTCGATCTCACCAAGGTCACCGACATCAAGGATCTGCTGCCGGTCGTCAATGCCAAGCCGGACGCCGAGCTGCTGTCCGATCTCGATGCGACGGTGGCGTGGGCGGGATCGCAAGGCGGCGACACCACGAAGCTAGGCATCATCGGCTTCTGCCGGGGTGGCCGCAATGTCTGGGAATACGCTGCCCACAGTGGCACCCTCAAGGCCGGTGTCGCGTTCTACGGTGCGCCGGTCGATCCCGCCAATCCGGTGTGGCCGAAGAGTCCGATTCAGCTCGCCCCCGAGATGAAGGCGCCGGTGCTCGGCCTCTATGGCGGCGCCGATACCGGCATTCCCGTGGCCCAGGTCGAGCAGTTCAAGGCGACGCTTGAGCAGGACAAGAAGATCGCCGAATTCAAGATCTATCCGCAGGCGCCGCACGGCTTCCATGCCGACTATCGCGGCAGCTATCGCAAGGATGCGGCGGAAGACGCCTGGAAGCAGGCCCAGGCCTGGTTCAAGAGGTACGGCGTGTTGAGCTGACGCCAGATTCGCAAAGGGCGGCCTGAGCGGCCGCCCTTTCTATTCCAGCGCGCCGGTCTTACTTCACCATCGCGCCATAGACGATGTCCTGCACCTGCTCGCGATAGTATTTCCTGAGCTCGCCCGGCGCCGCCGTTCCCACCACCACGACGAGACGCTCCTTGGGATCGCAGAAGAACTGCGTCCCGTAGGCGCCGTTCCAGGTGAACTCGCCGGGATTGCCGGGAACCGACGACAGCCCTTCGCTGGTCCGGACCGCGACCGCGAGACCAAAGCCGAAGCCGGCGCGATGCGGCTCGATGTTCGCCACATTGTTCTTGATCTCGGGACCGAGGTGGTTGTTCGTCATGTGATGCACGGTCTTCGGGGAAAGAATGCGCTGGCCGTCGAGCTCGCCGCCGTTCAGGAGCATCTGGCCGAAGCGGATGTAATCGCCCATCGTCGCGAACGAGCAGGCGCCGCCGCAGTCGAACTTGGTCGGAGTGTCCAGCAGCTTGATGGCCTGCGGCTTGCCGGTCAGCGGATCATTGGCAAACGGGCGGGCGAGGCGAGGGCGCTGTGCGTCGGTCGGGTGGAAGGTCGCGTCCTTCATGCCGAGCGGCTGCCACACATTGGCGGCGAGATAGTCGCCGAGCCTCTGCTCGCTGACCTTCTCGACGACGGCGCCGAGCACGTCGATCGAAAAACCGTATTCGAACTCGGTCGAGGGCTGATGCGCCAGCGGCAGTTTTGTGATGCGGTCGATGAAGGCCTCAGTGTCGCCTTCCACCGCCGGGGCGACGCCATCGGGGTATTGCCGCGCCACCGGGCTTGATGAGTCGGGGCGGCCGCCATACATCAATCCGGACGTATGCCGGTAGAGATCGTGGATGAAGATCGGGGAGGCCTGCGGTTCGAGCTTGAGCGAGCCATTGGCCTCGGTCGCGCCGACCTTCATGTCGGCAAAGCCTGGATAGTAGTCGGACAGCTTCGCCTGGAGCGGCAACTGGCCTTTCTCCATCAGCGTCAGGCCGGCGACCGCCGCCATCGGCTTGGTCATCGAGGCCAGCGCGAAGATCGCGTCGACCGGCATCGGCGTGCCCTTGTCCGGATCGAGCATGCCGTAAGCCTTGTAGTGCACGAGCTTGCCGTCCCGCGCCACCGCGACGACGGCGCCGGGGACGCGCTTGGCGGCGATCTCGCGCGCGAAAAAGCTGTCGAGCCGCGCGAGACCCTGCTTCGAGAAACCGGCGTCATCAGGGCTGGCTTCGGGCAGTGGTGCGGCGCGCGCCGCACCGAACGTGATGACGGCAACCGCCGTCGCGATCATGGCGATCGTCTTGTTCATTGCATCCTCCCAAGGCGAGCTCGTTCTGTGGTGGCTCGCCGAGCGGCTAGATCACGGCTGCGCCTGAGCGAAGTCAAGCGCGGGCGGGGCATGTCTGGGACGCGTCGGAGATAACCGGAACCTATCGCCCTTGCCCGGTGCGCCACAATGCATCCAGGCCATGCCGATAGGTCGGATGAGCAAGCGTGACACCGAGCTCGTGCTTCAGTTTCGCGTTGGAGACCCGGGCACTGCTGGCATAGAAGCTGCGGGCCATCGCCGACATCTCGGCGGTTTCAAACGGCTCTTCGGGCGGCGGCGCAAGGCCCATCAGCTTCGCCGCATAAGCGATCACCTCCTGCGGCGGCGCCGGCTCGTCGTCGCAGACGTTCCATGTGCCGCCGTCACTGTGCTTCACCGCGGCCATGATCGCGGTCGCGATGTCGTCGGCGTGGATGCGGTTGAAGACCTGTCCCGGCTTGATGATGCGCCGGGCCGTCCCCGCCCGCAGCGTCACCAGCGCGTTGCGGCCGGGACCGTAGATGCCCGCAAGCCGCAGGATCGCGACGTCGCCGCGCGCCGTGGCGGTCCAGGCTTGCTCCGCCGCAACGCGCGTGCGCGTGCGGTCGAGGGTGGCCTGCGGCGGCGTGCTCTCGTCAACCCAGCGGCCTGCGTGATCGCCATAGACGCCGATGGTGGAGAGATAGACGATCTTCCGCCGCCGGCTCGCGAGCGCGTCGCCAAGGGCCGTAACTGCGGGGTCGCCCGCGCTGCCGGGCGGGATCGATATGAGAAGGACATCGGCGTCGCGGACTCGCTCGACCACCTCGCGGGCCGGACTGCTGCCGGAAAAGGTGTGCACCTCGATATCGGCAAGGTCGTTTCGCTTGCCGGGATCGCGCACGGTGCCGGCGATATGCGAGAAGGCGCCGCCGAATTGGCCGACGAAATGCCGGGCACTGTAGCCGAGGCCGAGGATGAAGAGCCGCATGCGCCTGCCGTGCTGGAGTTCCCGCTCGCGCGAACTGCGCGCCGTTCGCTCATAAGGGATTTTTGGGTCCGGCAAAAGATATTGCAATTTTACTCGGCCGCCAGGGCACGCGATGCTCGCTTGTCAGGAGGGAGGTGTCGGTCATGCAGGCAGAAGCGCCGGCCGCAGTGCCATGCGGTGCCGCGGAGTTGATCGGGCGCGCCGCCGCGCTGATCTTCGATGTCGACGGCACGCTGGCCGAAACCGAGGAGCTGCATCGGCGGGCCTTCAACCATGCCTTCGTCCGTCACGGCCTCGACTGGCAGTGGGACCGGGCCGTCTACAAGGAGCTGCTGCGTGTCACCGGCGGCAAGGAGCGCATGCGCGCCTTTCACGCGAGGCTGCAGGTCGCGCCGCCATTGCCGGATGCCGATATCGCAGCCCTTCACCGCATCAAGACCGCGCATTACGCCGAGCTGATCGAAACCGGCTGCTGCCCCTTGAGGCCCGGTGTGGCGGACCTGCTCACCGCCGCGAGGGCCCGTGGCCAACGGCTCGCGATCGCGACCACCACCTCGCACGGCAATATCGATGCGCTGCTGTCGCAAGCGTTGGGAACGCGCTGGGCGGCAGATTTTGATGCGGTCGTCGCAGGCGACGATGTCCGCCACAAGAAGCCGGCCCCCGATGTCTATCTGGAAACCCTGGCGCGGCTGAAGCTGGGCGCAGCCGACTGCGTCGCGATCGAGGATTCCCGCAACGGCCTGATCGCGGCCTCGCGGGCGAACATTCCGGTGCTCATCACCAGGAGCATGTTCTTTCGGGACGATGATTTCAGTGCGGCGCAGGTCGTGCTGGACGATTTGTCGGAACTTGGGGGCTCAAGACAAAAAACTGAAAAACAACCCCATGCACAGTAGAAAGCGCCGGCCGGCCCGCCGCGGTCAGTGGACGCGGTGGCTCGTTCTATCGTCTTCAGCCTGCTCGACAATCTGCGCGATCGGGCTCGACTGGTGGTGCACCAGCCGCCAGCCGTCGCCGACACGCCGAAAATGGTTGGCCGCGGCCAAAGCGGTGCCGTCGACGATCTCGATGCAGAGCACGCGCGCGCTGTCGCCGTCGACGATCGCCTGCGGTTCGGCGCAGACGATCTGCGGCCGCTCCGGATTTTGCAGGATGTCGCGCCAGCTGCCGATCACCGTCGCCCGGCCGATGATGGCCGGCCAGCCGGGATGGATGCAGGAAATGGCGTCGTCATCCGCCCACATCCGCTCCATTTCGTCGAAGTCGCCCGTTGAAAAGGCGGCGTAGAAGGCCGCGTTCGCGGCGATGACCTTATTGTCCTTTGCCATGCCTCTCGGGTGGGGCAATGGCAGGCAAAAATCAAGCGCGACTTCCGTCCGACTTTGCGTTCGATTTGGACCGCAGTGCAGCATTGCCTGCTTTGTGGTCACGCCGAGACAGATGTCTCCACCGCTCGCCGCGCACCATCCTTATAAAGACGGCCGAGCGCCGTGGTCACGGCCTCGCGCAGGCGCGGCTCGGTGCCCAGCGGTCCGAACACTTTCTCGACCCCGAGCAATGCGGGCGCGAGCCGTTCGGCGACGGGACCCGCCTCGCGCGCCAGCGCGGCGAACTCGGCGGCGAGCGGATCGCGAACGTCGATGGCGCGGCCCTGCTCGTCGCGTGCGGTGACGTAACGCATCCAGCCGGCCACAGCGAGCGCATGCGTCGCGATCGGCAGGTCTTTGCGCAGGCGATCCTGCATCGCGCCGAGCAGGCGCTGCGGAAGCTTCTGCGAGCCGTCCATCGCGATCTGCCAGGTACGGTGATGCAGCGCCGGGTTGGCGAAGCGCTTGAGCAGCGAGGCGCGATAGGCGGCGAGATCGGTGCCAACAGGCATCGTCAGCGTCACCGCGGCCTCTTCCATCACCTGCGCGGCGAGACGGGCGAAATGCGGATCCAGCATGGTGTCGGCGATGGTCTCGTAGCCCGCGAGATAGCCGAGATAGGCCAGCGCCGAATGGCTGGCGTTGAGCAGTCGCAGCTTCATCAGCTCGAACGGCTTGACGTCGGTGACGAGCTCGACACCGGCGGCGGCCAAATCGGGCCGCCCCGCCGTGAAGCGGTCCTCGACCACCCATTGCGTGAACGGCTCGGTCATCACAGGCCAGGCGTCGCGCATGCCGAGCGCGTTCGAGATCGCATCCCGGTCGGCGTCCGTCGTCTCCGGCACGATGCGGTCGACCATGGTCGACGGGAAGGCAGTACTATCGGCGATCCATTTGCCGAGGTCCTTCGAGCGGAGCGCGGCGAACTGCGTCACGATCCGCTGCACGGTGTGGCCGTTGGCGGCGAGATTGTCGCAGCAGAGTACGGTGAAGGGCGCCAGCCCCTGTGCACGCCGGCGCGCCAGTGCGGCCACGATGAAGCCGGGCGCCGAGCGCGGCGCGTCAAAATTGTTGAGATCGTGCACGACATCCGGATGCCGCTCGTCGAGATCGCCGGTCTGCGGCGTGTGGCAATAGCCCTTTTCGGTGACCGTCAGCGAGACGATGCGAATGGCGGGATCGGCCATCCGATCGACCAGTGCTGCCGGCTTCTCGCGCGCGACGACGCTGTCGAGCAGCGCGCCGATGACGCGGTGCTCGGTGCCTTCGGCGGCACGTACGGCGACAGTGTAGAGATGATCCTGCGGGGCGAGGGCGTCGCGCGTATCCGGGCTGCGCAGGCTCGCGCCGACGATACCCCAGGAGGAGTTGCCTGCGGCCAGGCAGTCGTCGATGACGACGGCCTGGTGCGCGCGATGAAATGCGCCCAGGCCCAGATGCACGATGCCGGGCGTAACGCGCGAGCGGTCATAGGCCGGCCGGCGGATGGCGGGCGCCAGCCGGTCGAGATTGGCGCGGCCAAGACGCGTTGAACTATGGCGCATGGTCGTCTCTCCCTGTGTTTGGCCGCTGCTTGACATGGCGCCTGTCCTCGGTCAATGCTTCGGTCAATTGGTAAGACCAATTTTCCAAAATTGGCGGGCCGCCGGGACGCGATGCTTCCCAGCGAGACCCTTTCGGGGAGGCCAGCGTGCCGCTGGAAGCTGTGGAGGCGAGACGGCTTTACCGCCAGGTCGCCGATCAATTGCGAAGCCTGATCGACAGCGGCGAGTACGCGGTCGGCAGCCGCTTGCCGACCGAACGGGAACTCGCCGAGCAGCTCAAGATCTCGCGGCCGACGGTGCGCGAAGCCCTGATCGCGCTCGAGGTCGAGGGCCGCGTCCGCATTCGCGTCGGCTCCGGCATCTATGTGACCGAGCCAGCGGACGCCGCGCCTGCGCTTCCGGCCGCCGGCATCGAAGGCCCGTTCGAGCTCTTGCGCGCCCGCGAATTCCTCGAAAGCGCGCTCGCCGAGCAGGCCGCGCGCGTGGCGACCAAGGACGATATCGCCCGCATCAATGCGTCGCTTGTCGCCATGGAGAATGTCGAGCATCCCGGCGAGGCCTCGATGGTGCACGACCGTGCCTTCCACGTCGCGATCGCCGGCAGTCTCGGCAATGCCGTGCTGGTGCGCGTGGTCGGCGAGCTGTTCGACCAGCGCCTCAATCCCTATTTCGCGCAGCTTGCGCATTACTTCGAGAGCCCAGGCACCTGGCGCACCGCGCTCGACGAGCATTGCGCCGTGCGTGACGCGATTGCGGCGCATGATCCGGACGCCGCGCGCGAGGCCATGCGCAAGCATCTGGCGCGCTCGCAGGAGCGCTTTGCGCAGAACTTTGGTGCCGAGACCGCCGCGGGATCGCCCGCGGAGCGAGGCCGGGTCGCGCGCACGCCGGCGAAACCGGCAAAACCAAAACGCGCGAAGACGCAGGCCAAAAGCGGCAACGCGCGGCGACGATGAGATTGGGCGGCTCGTCCCGGTTTTGGGGCGGGTGAACAAGAAGCAGACTTTAGTCAGTGGAGGATAAGTCAGTGTTGAAGAAGATGACGATGGTGCTGGCGACTTCGGTCGCGGCGATGTTCGCGGCGACCAATCCCGGCATGGCGCAGACCAAGCTCAAATGGGCCCATGTCTACGAGACCTCGGAGCCGTTCCACACCGCCTCGGTCTGGGCCGCGCAGGAGATCGGCAAGCGCACCAACGGGCGCTATACCGTGGACGTTTATCCGGCGTCGCAGCTCGGCAAGGAAGCCGACATCAACCAGGGCCTCTCGCTCGGCTCGGTCGACATCATCATCTCCGGCTCGAGCTTCGCGGCCAAGAGCTTCCCGCCGATCGGCGTGACCTACTATCCCTACACCTTCCGCGACGCCGACCATCTCCTTGCCTACACCAAGAGCGACATCTTCAAGGAGCTCGCCAAGGGCTATGAGGACAAGAGCGGCCACCACATCGTCGCGGTGACCTATTACGGCGTGCGCCAGACCTCGTCGAACAAACCGATCAAGACTTGCGCCGACCTCAAGGGCCTCAAGATGCGCGTGCCCGACGTTCCGGCCTATCTGGCGATGCCGCGCGCCTGCGGCGCCAACACCGCGCCGATCGCGTTCGCCGAAGTCTATCTCGCGCTTCAGAACGGCACCGTCGAGGCGCAGGAGAACCCGCTGACCACGATCGAGGCCAAGAAGTTCTACGAAGTGCAGAAGCACATCGTGCTGACCGGCCACATCGTCGACCACCTCAACACGGTGGTGGCGGGCGCGCTCTGGAAGAAGCTCAGCGACGAGGACAAGAAGATCTTCACCGACGTCGCGCAGGAGGCCGCTGCGAAGGCGACCGCGGAGATCAAGCAGAACGAGGCCAAGCTGGTTTCCTTCTTCAAGGAGAAGGGACTGACCGTGACCGAGGTCGACAAGAACGAGTTCCGCGACATCGTGCTGAAGAACGTTGCGTTCGAGACCTTCGGTTATCGCAAGGCCGACTGGGAACGCATTCAGGCGGTGAAATAACTGAGACCCTCATGGTGAGGAGCGCGAAGCGCGCTCCGGACGATGCTTCGCATCGCCGGGCGAACCATGAAGGCCCGGATGTTGCTCAGGCGTCGCCCGAGGCCATCCTTCGAGACGCTTGCTTCGCAAGCTCCTCAGGATGAGGAGTGGAGTTCGTAGAACTAAGTCGTCGTTCCGGGTTCGGCTCTTCGAGTCACCCCGGAATGACGATTAAGAGGTTGAGGAGTAACCCCATGTCCACCGTCGAAGTGCACCGGCAGATCACCGGGGACGAGATCGCCCACACCTTCGAGGAAGAGGCGGTGCCGAAGGTCGATCTCGGCGTCTACGCTTTCGAGGACTGGGTGGCGCTGGTGATCTTCTGGGTGATGGCGCTTGCCGTCTTCCTCCAGTTCTTCACCCGCTACGTCCTCAACGACAGCTATGCCTGGACCGAGGAGATCGCGACCTACTGCCTGATCGGCGTGGTCTTCATCGGCTCCTCGATGTGCGTACGGCTTTCACGCCACATCCAGGTCGACCTGATCTACCGCTATCTGCCGCACATCGTAGCGCGCGCGCTGTCGACGGCGATCGACCTGATCCGGATCGCGTTCTTCGGCTACGCCATCAAGCTGGTCTGGGTCTATATCCAGATCATCGGCGATGAATCGATGACCACGATCAACCTGCCCAAGGACTACGTCTATTACGCCGTGCTGGCCGGCTTCGTGCTGATGTTCGTGCGCTCGGTGCAGGTGGCCATCCAACATTTGCGACAGGGTTATTCGATCCTCGAACGTCCCGGCGCCTACGACGGTTTTGAAGGGTAATCCCATGTTGCTGTTGCTTGGAGGCTTTCTCATCCTGATGCTGCTCGGCGTTCCCGTGGCGATCGCCATGGCCGCGTCGTCGCTGCTCTACATCCTGGTCAGCGGCGTGACGCCCGATGTCACGCTGGCGCAGCGCATGATCGCCGGCGTCGAGAGCTTTCCGCTGCTCGCGGTGCCGTTCTTCATCCTGGCCGGCAATCTCATGAACATCGCCGGTGTGACCGGCCGCATCTACAAATTTGCGGTCGCGCTGGTCGGCTGGATGCGCGGCGGCCTCGGTCACGTCAACATCATCGGCTCGGTGATCTTCTCCGGCATGTCGGGCACGGCGATCGCGGACGCCGCCGGTCTCGGCACCATCGAGATCAAGGCGATGAAGGACCACGGCTATTCCACCGAGTTCTCCGTCGGCGTCACCGCGGCCTCAGCCACGCTCGGGCCGATCATCCCGCCGTCGCTGCCCTTCGTGATCTACGGCATGATGGCGAACGTCTCGATCGGTGCGCTGTTCCTTGGCGGCGTCATTCCCGGCATCGTCATGACGCTGCTGATGATGGCCACCGTCACCTATTTCGCGCACAAGAACAAATGGGGCAGCGATACGCCGTTCTCCTGGCCGCAGCTCGGCTCGGCCGGCATCGAGATCGCCATCGTGCTGGCTTTCCCGCTCGCGATCTGGCTGATGGTGCTGGCCGGCATGTCCACCAACATGGCCGTTGTCATCGGCCTCGGCACGCTGCTCGCGATCGACTGGTACTTCGACTTCTCGGCGGTAATGGCGCTGATGGCGCCGGTCATCCTGATCGGCGGCATGACGCTCGGCTGGTTCACGCCGACGGAGGCCGCGGTCGCCGCCGTGATCTGGTCGCTGTTCCTCGGTCTCGTCCGCTACCGTACCATGACCTTGAAGACGGTGGCGAAGGCGACCTTCGACACCATCGAGACCACGGCCTCGGTGCTGTTCATCGTCACGGCAGCCTCGATCTTCGCCTGGTTGCTGACGGTGTCGCAGGCAGCCCAAATGCTTTCGGACTGGATGCTCAGCATCACCCACAACAAATGGGTGTTTTTGGCGCTCGCCAACGTCCTGATCCTGTTCGTCGGCTGCTTCATCGACACCACGGCGGCGATCACCATCCTGGTGCCGATCCTGCTGCCGATCGTGCTCAAGCTCGGCATCGATCCGATCCATTTCGGGCTGATCATGACGCTGAACCTGATGATCGGCCTGTTGCATCCACCGCTCGGCATGGTGCTGTTCGTGCTCGCCCGCGTGGCCAAGCTCTCGGTCGAGCGCACGACGGTCGCGATCCTGCCCTGGCTGGTGCCGCTGATGGTCGCGCTGATCGCGATCACCTACATTCCCGAACTGACCCTCTGGCTGCCTAAATACATGGGACTCTCCAAATGACCTCCACCGCTCTCGCCGCAACCCTGTTCGGCCCCGAAGATCTGCGCATGATCGAGCATCCGCTCGACAAGCTCGCTGATGGCATGGTGCGCATCCGCTTCGGCGCCGGCGGCATCTGCGGCTCCGACATGCATTATTTCCGTCATGCCCGGACCGGCGATTTCGTCGTGAAGTCGCCGCTCGTGCTCGGTCACGAGATCTCGGGCGAAGTCGTGGAGATCGCAGGTTCCGCAGCGAACCTGAAGGTCGGCGACCGTGTCGCCGTCAATCCGTCGCGCTGGTGCGGCCATTGCGTCGCCTGCCGCGAGGGCCGGCCGAACCTCTGCGAGAACATCTACTTCATGGGCTCGGCGTCGAAGACGCCGCACATGCAGGGCGGCTTCGCCAACTATTTCGACGCGATCCCGGCGCAGTGCGTCAAGATCCCCGACCACGTATCTTATCAGGCCGCGGCGCTGGCCGAGCCGCTCGCGGTCTGCCTGCACGCGGTCGCGCGCGCCGGCAACATCGAGGGCAAGCGCGGCATCATCTTCGGTGCCGGCCCGATCGGGCTTTTGACCATGCTCGCCGCACATCGCGCCGGCATGGCCGACATCACGGTGGCCGACATCGCGCCGGCGCCGCTCGCCTTTGCGACCCGGCTCGGCGCTTCGCATGTCGAGAACGTCTCGGCCGGCGAGGAAGGACTGAAGGCACAGGCCGCATCGCGTCCCTATGATGTGGCGTTCGAGGTCTCGGGCACCGCCGCGGGCCTTGCCAGCGCGATCGGCATAGTCAGGCGCGGCGGCATTGTGGTGCAGATCGGCAATCTGCCGGGCGGCCAGATTCCGACGCCGTCGAATGCGGTGATGGCCAAGGAGATCGACCTGCGCGGCTCGTTCCGCTTCGGCTTCGAGTTCATGACCGCGGTGGAACTGATCGGCGCAGGCAGCGTCGACGTGCTGTCGCTGGTCACCGCCGAGCGGCCGCTGTCGACCGCGCCGGACGCGCTGCGGCTGGCACTGGACCGCTCGCAGAGCGTCAAGGTCGTGCTGACCGCGAACTGATTCTTTGTTTTGACGCGTTTTCTTCACGCGAACCGGTATCCACTTCGCCCGAAAACGCTTTAGGAGAATTTCGATGATGCTCGAGGGATGGCGCTGGTACGGTCCGGATGATCCGGTGTCTTTGGACGATGTCAGGCAGGCCGGGGCGACGGATATCGTCTCGGCGCTGCATCAGGTGCCGATCGGCGAAGCCTGGACACGCAAGGCGGTCGAGGAGCGCAAGAACTTCATCGAGCACGGCCAGCCCGGCCGCTCGCAACTGACTTGGTCGGTGGTGGAGTCCATTCCGATCCCCGACGACGTCAAGCGGCTCGGGGCCAAGGCGACGGCCTCGATCGACGCGTGGATCGCGAGTCTCGAAGCGGTGGCGGCGGCCGGCATCAAGATCATCTGCTACAATTTCATGCCGGTGGTGGACTGGTGCCGCACCGATCTGGAGTGGGAGCTGCCGAACGGCGCCCGCGCCATGCGCTTCGACCAGGACCGCTTTGCCGCGTTCGAGCTGCATATCCTGAAGCGTCCCGCCGCCGTGCAGGAGTATTCGCCCGAACAGCAGGCGCGCGCCAAAAAGCTGTTCGACCAGATGAGCCAGGCCGATATCGACTATCTCGTCATGGTCATCGCCAGCGCGCTGCCGGGCTCGACCACCGAGCCGATGACGATCCCGCAATTCCGCGACCGGCTGGAGACCTATCGCGACATCACGCCAAAGATCCTGCGGCAGCATCTCGCCGAGTTCCTGGGCCGCGTCACGCCGGTCGCCGAGCAACTCGGGGTGTCCCTGACGCTGCATCCCGACGATCCGCCGCGTCCGCTGTTCGGCCTGCCGCGCATTGCCTCCACCGCCGACGACTATCAGGCGCTGTTCGACGCCGTGCCGTCCAAGGCGAACGGCATCTGCCTGTGCACCGGCTCGCTCGGCGTGCGCGCCGGGAACGATCTGCCCGCGATGGCCGAGCGCTTCGGCCCGCGCATTGCGTTTGCCCATCTGCGCGCGACCAAGCGCGAGGCCGACGGCCTGTCATTCTACGAGTCCGATCATCTCGATGGCGACGTCGACATGGTCGCGGTGCTGAAGGCGCTGTTGAAGGAGAACGCACGGCGTTCGCCCGACAAGAGAATCGTGTTCCGTCCCGACCACGGCCATCGTATGCTCGACGATCTCGCCGCAACCAAGCGCACCAATCCCGGCTACACCGCGATCGGACGCCTGCGCGGCCTCGCCGAGCTCCGCGGCGCGATCAGGGCGATCGAGCATCGATAGGAGACCGGCGGCGCCATCAGGCGAGAGATCGCCGCGATGGCGACCGCTGACAGCATCGGCGGCGCGATGGCAAGATGATCGACGCGCAGAGCATGCCGTGAGCGGAGTTGAGAAATGCGCCTGACACAGTGTCATAACTTCCACGATTTCCGGCGGCTGGCGCGCCGCCGACTGCCCGGTCCGATCTTCGACTATATCGATGGCGCGGCCGACGATGAGACCACCCATCGCCGCAACAGCGCGAGCTTCGAGCATTGCGACCTTCTGCCCAACGTGTTGCGCGGCGTGCAGGACGTCGATCTGTCGGTCACCATCATGGGCCAGAAGCTCGCGCTGCCGTTCTACTGCTCGCCGACCGCCTTGCAGCGCCTGTTCCATCATGAAGGCGAGCGTGCCGTCGCCGCTGCTGCGGCGAGCTACGGCACCATGTTCGGCGTCTCCTCGCTGGGCACGGTGTCGCTCGAGGAATTGCGCAAGGCCCACGACACGCCACAGGTCTATCAATTCTATTTCCACAGGGATCGCGGTCTCAACCGCGCCATGATGCAGCGCGCCAGGGACGCGGGCGTCGAGGTGATGATGCTGACGGTCGACAGCATCACCGGGGGAAATCGCGAGCGTGATCTGCGCACCGGCTTCAGCATTCCCTTCCGCCTGACACCTGCGGGCATGTTGCAGTTCGCGATCAAGCCGATGTGGGGCATCCAGTATGTCAGCCACGAGAAATTCAGGCTCCCGCAGCTGGAAGAGCATGTCGACATGAGCGGCGGCGCCATGTCGATCGGTCGCTACTTCACGGAAATGCTGGATCCCGCGATGAACTGGGACGATGTCGCGGAGATGGTGCGGACCTGGAACGGCCCGTTCTGCCTGAAGGGGATCATGTCGGTGGAAGACGCGCGCCGCGCCGTCGATATCGGCTGTGCCGGGATCGTCCTTTCCAATCATGGCGGCCGCCAGCTCGACGGCTCCCGCTCGGCTTTCGATCAACTCGCCGAAATCGTCGATGCCGTGGGCGACCGCATCGACGTGATGATGGACGGCGGCATCCAGCGCGGAACCCATATCCTGAAAGCGCTGTCGCTCGGGGCCAAGGCGGTCGGGCTTGGACGATACTATCTCTATCCGCTCGCCGCCGCCGGCCGGCCCGGCGTCGAACGGGCCCTCGGCCTGCTGCGGGCCGAGCTCGTGCGCGATATGAAGCTGATGGGATGCACGTCGATCAGCCAGCTATCGCGCGCCAATCTGCGCTTTCGGCCGGGGTAGCGCGCCGTGATCGTTCGGCATCAATAGCAGGCGGCCATCGCGCCGAGCTTCGGATAGAGCCGGTCGATCGCGGCGATCTCGCTTTTCATCTGCGCGATGATCCAGTCGCGGATCTCGGCGGCGATGGGGCGCATCGGCCGGTTGCGCGGCGGCAGGAATTCGCAGATGCGCCGCGTGGTGGTGAGCGTCTCGGAGGCCGGCACCAGCGCGCCGGTCAGGAGCCAGTGCGAGGCCACCGTCAGCCAGCCGAGCGCGATGCCCTGGCCGAGCAGGGCAGCCTGCATCACGACGGCATAGTCGGTGAAGCTCAGCGCCTTGGCCGCGCCGCGGCGGCCGGTGAGAAGCGAGGCGTAATCCGCCGCCCAGTCGCCCGGCGTCTCGGCGAGGCGAATGATGGTGTTGCCTTCAGCGGGATCGGTCTCGCCGAGATAGCCAGGGCTGCACATCGGCAGCATGACTTCCTTCATCACCAGCGTGCCGCCGGACGACGGCTCGTCGCGGTCACGGAAGCGCATGCCGAGGTCGACATTCTCGACCGGTCCGCGCAGCGCGCCGGAGATCAGCTGGAAGCGCAGATCGACCTCGGGAAACTGCTTCTGGAGCTTGTCGATGCGCGGCATCAGCCAATGCGTGGTGAAGGCGGAGGAGACCGACAGCGTCACCGTCTCGGTGCCCTTGCGGCGCCGTTCGATCTCGACGAGCCCGGTCTCGATGCTGCGAAAGCCTTCGAGCACGCGGCGATAAAGCAGCTCGCCTTCCTCGGTGAGCACCGCGCGCCCGGCAGTGCGGTCGAACAGGCGGACGCCGAGATGCTCCTCGAACTGTCCGAGCATCCGGCTCACCGCCGGCTGCGTGACGTTGAGCTCGGCTGCTGCCGCCGTGAAACTGCCATTGCGCGCCGCTGCGTCGAAGACGAACAGGGCGTTACTGGAGGGCAGCATCCGGCGTAGCTCGGGCATAACGCCATGTTATGGACACGGTGAGAATTTGGCAATTGCCGAGTTTTGCCAAGTCTGGTGTCATCGGCATCACAGCCTAAAGAAAGGGCTTGCGAACGAAGATTTGGTGCGGTGCACGCTTCGGCCGTGAGTGCTCAAAATTCCTGTCTATAAAGCAGGCTTATGGCGCGCAGTGAGGCACGCCATTGCAGGGAACGAGGCGAGGTCGATCGTTGGACAAACGAGCGGAAAGCGTCGAGATCAGGTCCGCGAGCAAGGCGTATGGCCCCGTTCGCGCTCTCGACGACGTTTCGCTCAATGTCGGCGCCGGCGAATTCGTCTCGCTGCTCGGGCCCTCCGGCTCCGGCAAGACCACGCTGCTTGGAATTCTCGGCGGCTTCATCCTGCCGTCGAGCGGAACCATCCTGTTCGGCGGCCGTGACGTCACCTGGATGCCGCCGCACAAGCGCGACATCGGCGTGGTGTTCCAGAACTACGCGCTGTTCCCGCATATGAGCGTCGGCGAGAACGTCGCCTTTCCCCTGCGCGCACGGCGCCTGCCGAAAGCGAGCTGGCCCGACAAGGTGCGCGCAGCGCTCGCGATGGTCGGTCTCGCCGGCTATGAAGAGCGCGGCATCGCGCAGCTCTCCGGCGGCCAGCGCCAGCGCGTGGCGCTGGCGCGCGCGATGATCTTCGAGCCGCGCCTGATCCTGATGGACGAGCCGCTCTCCGCGCTCGACAAGCAGCTCCGCGAATCCATGCAGATCGAGCTGCGCGCGCTGCACCGGCGCATCGGCGCCACCATCATCTACGTCACCCACGACCAGCGCGAGGCGCTGACCATGAGCGACCGCGTCGCCGTGATGAAGGACGGCCGGCTGATCCAGATCGACGCACCCGAGCGGCTGCACGATCATCCCGCGGATTCCTTCGTCGCGAGCTTCATCGGAGAAGCGACGATGCTGCCGGTTCGCCGCGTCGATGCCTCCAGCGTCGCGCTCGGCAACGCGCTCTTGCGCAGCGCCCGCGCCATTCCCTCAGGCGATGCCTTGATGCTCGCCGTGCACAGCGAAAAGCTCTTGATCGACGACGGCGCGCAGGATGCCGCCTGCAACCGGCTGACCGGAACTGTCACCGACATCGTCTACCAGGGCGAGAGCCTCCGCATCTTCCTGGCGCTCACCGATGGCATCGCGCTCAGCCTGCGCCAGCCGAGCTATCACCAGGCCTACAGCCGCATCCCGCCGCTCGGCGGCAGCCTCACCGTGACCCTTCACCCCGAGGACACCATCGTTGTCCCCAGGGCGGGGGACTGAACTCAAGCCCTGTTCAACCGAGAGAAGAAACCAAAGATGTCGTCAGCAGCCTCGTTCAGCAATTTCAAGGTTCTCACCTTCGACGTCGTCGGCACCTTGATCGATTTCGAGACCGGCGTGCTCTCCGCGGTGCGCAAGATCTCCGGCAAGTCGCCGGCCGAGCTCAGCGACGAGCAGATCTTCGAGCCCTATAAGCGCGGCCGCGACAAGCATTATGAGCGCTCGAGCGAGGCGATGTTCCACGTCTATCGCCATCTCGCCAAGGAGCTCGGGCTTCCCTCCGACGATGCGTCCTGCGATGTGTTCCAGCTTTCGGTGCTGCGCTGGGGGCCGTTCGCGGATTCGGTCGAGGCGCTGAAGCGTCTGCGCACGAAATTCCGGCTGGTGGCGATGACCAATGCTGACCGGGTCGCGCTGTCGTGCTATGCGCACGCGCTCGGAAATCCCTTTGACGATACCGTCTGCGCCGACGATACCGGCGTTACCAAGCCGAACCCGGAGTTCTTCGCCTACAATAAGGGACGCCAGTCCGCCTTCGGCTACAAGAAGTCCGACATCCTGCACGTCGCGCAGAGCCAGTACCACGACATCGGGATCGCGCGGAAGCTCGGCTACAAGGTGTGCTGGATCGAGCGCCGCCAGGGCATCGCCGGTTTCGGCGGCACGCCGGCGGTTGAGACGCTGACCAAGCCGGACTTCCACTTCCCGACGCTGAAGGCGCTGGCCGACGCGGCGATCGGACCGGCGGCGTAAGGCATGAGCGGCGGCATGACACGGGACTGGAGCGCATTGCCATCGGCCAACTCGCTGTGGGAAGCCACGGCGGAGCCGGCGCGCGCGTTTCCCGTGCTGTCGGGCGAGCGACAGGCGGATGTGGTGATCATCGGTGCAGGCTACACGGGCCTCTCCGCGGCGCACCACATCGCCAAGAGCGGCCTGTCGCCGGTCGTGCTGGAGGCGAACCGTCCCGGCTGGGGCGCAAGCGGTCGCAATGGCGGGGTGATCACCGCAAAATTTCGCCTGTCGTTCCGCGAGATCGACGCCACCCATGGCCGCGCCATGGCGCAGCGCATGTACGAGATCGCGCATGAATCGACTGACATGGTCGAGGAGTTGGTGTCCGAATTCGGCATCGCCAGCGCGGCGCTGACACGCACGGGCCAGGTCAAGGCCGCGCATAACGAGACGACGCTGAAGGCCGCGATCGACGAAGCCAACTGGATGACGCGCGAGATGGGCTCCGCCGAAGTCCGCATCCTCGACAAGCGCGGGGTGCGCGACGAAACCGGCTCCGACATCTTTGTCGGCGGCGTGCTCAATCCCGGCTCCGGCGGCATTCATCCGCTGAACTATCTGCGCGGGCTCGCCGATGGCGTCGCGCGCCGTGGCGTTCCGATCTTCCACGAGTCGCCGGTGGTCAAACTCCGGCGCGAGAATGGCGGCATCGTCGCTGAGACGCCGCAAGGCGCGGTGCGCGCGAAGCAGGCGATCATCGCCACCAACAGCTACTCCGATCTCACCAGCGCGACCGCGCACATGCAGCGCACGCTGATCCCTTTCCGCAGCGCCATGGTCGCGACCGAGCAGCTGCCGCGCAATCTCGCGGGCAAGCTGATGCCGACGGGGCGCACCTACACCGAGACCAAGCGCATGATGCGCTGGTTCCGCATGGTCGACAACCGCGTCATCTTCGGCGGCCGCGGCGCCTTCGGCAAGCAGGACTCGCAAGCTGCCTTCGACGCGTTGCGCAAGGCGATGGTCGGCATCTTCCCGGATCTCGCCGATGTGCCGCTCGCGTACAAATGGTCGGGCCTCGTCGGCATGACCCTGGACTCGGTGCCGCATATCGGCCGGCTCGACGACCGCACGCTGGTCTCGATGGGCTACAACGGCGCGGGTGTTGCGATGTCGAGCCTGATGGGCCGCTATCTCGCCGCCTTCGTGCGCGGCGAGACGCCCGAGGTAGGGCTGCTCGATATCAGGCGCATGAAGGCGATCCCGTTCTATCCGCTGCGCGAGCCCGCCGTGCGCATGGTCGCCGGCTGGTACCAGTTTCTCGATGCGATCGGTCAGTGAGATTATTTGGTGATGGAGGAGGCGAGGATGATGACGAAACGGCATTCTGGATTTGGCTACGCCCTGTTGGGCGCCATCGCGTTTAGCGGCACCGCGGCGAGCGCCGCCGAGCAGATCACCTTCGTCTCGCAGGGCGGCGCCTATCAGGCGGCGCAGACGGTGGCGATCCTCGATCCCTCCGCCAAGAAGCTTGGCATCACCATCAACCAGGACTCCATTCCCGACGCCTGGCCCGCGATCAAGACGCAGGTCGGCAGCGGCAAGCCGATCTGGGACGTCGTCGATACCCCCACCGGAAACTGCCTGCGCGGCGGCGAGCAGGGGCTGATCGAGAAGCTCGACTTCTCGAAGATTCCAAACGGCGCGGCGATGCCGGAGGCCTATCGCAGTCCCTATTCGGTGTCATACGAGTTCTATTCCAGCGTGCTGTCCTACAGCCAGAAGACGTTTCCGAAGGACGCGCCGAACAGCTGGGTGGATTTCTG
Source organism: Bradyrhizobium sp. 482_C4_N1_8 (assembly GCF_052075965.1). Lineage (NCBI taxonomy): Bacteria > Pseudomonadati > Pseudomonadota > Alphaproteobacteria > Hyphomicrobiales > Nitrobacteraceae > Bradyrhizobium > Bradyrhizobium sp. 482_C4_N1_8. The sequence goes on from NZ_CP197231.1 coordinate 1,679,737, forward strand.
GGACGTCAAGAAATTCCCCGGCCGCCGCGCGCTACGCAATCACCCGATCGCCACGCTCGAGGCCGCGCTGATGGCCGACGGCGTCGCGCCCGACAAGCTCTACCCGCTCGACGTCGACCGCGCCTTCAAGAAGCTGGAGGAGATCAAGCCGCACATCACGGTGTGGTGGACCTCAGGCGCGCAATCGGCGCAGCTGCTCAACGACGGCGAGGTCGACATGGAGATGGCGTGGAACGGCCGCGTCAGCGCCGTGGCCAAGGAGGGTGCAAAGGTCTCCTTCACCTACAACCAGGGCGTCCTTCAGAGCACCTCGCTCTGCATCCTCAAGGGCGCGCCGAATCTGGAGACGGCAGTCAAATTCGTCAACGAGGCCGTCGATCCCGTGCACCAGGCCAATCTGCCGCTCAACATCGACTACGGCCCGGGCAATCCGAAGGCGTTCGAGACCGGCGTGATCAAGCCCGAGCGTGCCGCGCAGCTGCCGAGCGAGCCGGCGAACGCGGCTAAGCAGGCGCTGATGTCCTACGCCTGGTGGTCCTCGCCCGCGGGCGAGGCCGCCGAGAAGCGCTGGGCGTCGTTCATGCAGAAGTAAGCGAGGTCAGCCTTGGCGACATCCATGCCAGATTCCTCCCAAAAGCATCAGCGCCGCGAGCATGCGCTGATGCTGGCATTGGTGTCGCCGGCGCTGCTCGTGATTCTTCTCCTGATCGTGCTGCCGGTCGGGTGGCTCGCCTGGCAGTCGATCTACCATGACGGTTTCACGCTGGAGAACTATCGCCGGGTCTTCACGGAAGACATCTACTGGCGCAGCTTTGCGCTGACCTTCGAGATCAGCCTCGCGGTGACAGTCATCGCGCTGCTGCTCGGCTATCCCGTCGCCTATCTCGCCAACGCCGTGCCGAAGGGCTGGAGCATCCTCATCCTGTCGCTGGTGGTGCTGCCGTTCTGGACGTCCGTGCTGGTCCGCGCCTATGCTTGGCTGGCGCTGCTCCAGCGCACCGGCGTGATCAACCAGTTCCTGCGCTATCTCGATGTCATCTCCGAGCCGCTCGCGCTCGTGCACAACACGTTCGGCACGGTGGTTGCGACCGTGCACATCCTGCTGCCGTTCATGGTGCTGCCGCTCTATGCCACCATGCAGAAGATCCCCGGTGATTTGATGCAGGCCGGCGCGAGCCTGGGGGCGAGCCCGTCGCTTACCTTCTTCCGCGTGTTCCTGCCGCTGTCGTTGCCGGGCGTGCTCGCCGGCTGCACCATGGTGTTCGTGCTCTGCCTCGGCTTCTACATCACGCCGGAATTGCTCGGCGGCGGCCGCACCGTGATGGTGTCGATGCTGGTGAGCCGCAATGTCGAACTCTACAACCAGTTCGGCGCCGCGAGCGCGGTCGCCGTGGTGCTGCTCCTGAGCGTGCTCCTGATCTTCTTCGCCGTCAGCCGCTTCATCTCGCTCGATCGCGTGTTGGGGCAAAAATGACGCGCACTTCGCCCGCACGGATTGTCCTCTACGTGATCAGCGCGCTGGTGCTGGTCTATCTGATCCTGCCCGTCCTGATCATCGCGCCGATCTCGTTTTCCAGTGCGCGCTTCCTGACGTTCCCGCCGCCGTCGTTCTCGCTGCGCTGGTACCAGCAATATTTCGCCAATCCCGCCTGGATGCAGGCGACGCGGGTAACGCTGACGGTCGCCTTCTTCACGGTCCTGATCGCAACGCCGTGCGGGGTTGCTGCGGCCTACGCGATCAGCCAGTCGAAGCTGCGCATCATGCGCATCATCCACATGGCACTGCTGCTGCCGCTGGTGGTGCCGATCATCATCACGGCGGTCGGCATTTTCTTCGTCTATGCAAAGGTCGGCCTGGTCGCGACCATGCCCGGCCTCGTGCTGGCGAATGTGATGCTGGGCCTGCCCTACGTCGTCATCTCGGTGCTCGCGGGCTTGCAGAGCTTCGATCCGGCGCAGGAGATGGTGGCGCGCAGCCTCGGCATGAACCGCCTGCGCAGCTTCTTCGCGGTGACGCTGCCGCAGATCAAGTCCAGCGTGGTCGCGGGCGGCATCTTCGCCTTCATCTCGGCGATGGACGAGACCATCGTCGCGCTGTTCATCTCCGGCGGCCAGTATCAGCCTCTGACCAAGCGCATGTTCACCGCGCTGCGTGACGAGATCGACCCGACCATCGCCGCGATCTCGACGCTGATGACGGTGGCGTCGTTCATGCTGGTGCTGCTGGCGAGCACGCGGGGGAAGAGGGGCGGGTGAGGGGGGCTCCGGTCTCCGCCGTCATCACCCGCGAAAGCGGGTGATCCAGTATTCCAGAGCCGGTAGTGGTTCCTCGATAGGCCGCGGCGTACTGGATTCCCCGCCTGCCGCCTACGCTAAAGCTTCGGCGCCCCTGGACCGCAGCCCCGGCGAAGCCTTGGCGTAGCCGGGTCGCGGGGAATGACAGCGAGTGTGCTGTTAAGCCTTCGCCCCAAGCCACGCCAGGATCATCTCCACGATCTGCGTCCGGCTCGTCGCCAGCACCCTGGGCTCGCTGAGGTCGCGGTCGAACAGGGCGCCGAAGGTGTGGCGGTTGGCGACGCGAAAGAAGCAGTAGGAAGAGATGGCGAGGTGCAGGTCGATGGCGTCGACGTCGTCGCGGAAGACGCCTTCGCCGCGGCCGCGCTCGAGGATGCCGTCGAGTGTCGCGATCACGCTGGCGTTGAGCTGGCGCAGTTGCAGATTCTGCTTCAGGTGCTTGCCGTGGTGGATGTTCTCGATGCTGACGAGGCGGATGAAGTTCGGATTGCGCTCGTCATGGTCGAAGGTGGCCTCGATCAGCCGGCGCAATCCCTCGCGGGCGTCGCAGCTTTCGATGTCGAGCTGGTCCTCCAGCGCGCGGATGCTGCGATAGGCCTCCTCCAGCACCGCGAGATAGAGCTGCTCCTTGCCGCCGAAGTAGTAATAGATCATCCGCTTGGATGTGCGCGTGCGCGCCGCGATCGCATCGACGCGGGCGCCGGAATAGCCCTCCGAGGCGAATTCGGCCATCGCCACTTCGAGGATGTCGCGCTTGGTGCGCTCGGGGTCGTTGGTGCGCTTCGATGGGGGCGGCATACGCTCGAGCATCACTGTTTCTCCCGCCAGTTTCCACGGATCACCTTGAAGGTGAAGGCAAATTTCACCCGTCGGGGCACTGATCCAATGCGTATTGCATAAACGTACTAGTTCGTACATTATCGCTCCAAACCAAAGTTGCGGCAACCAGAACCAGAAAACGCGCGCGAGGCGATCTGCCTGACGCGAACCGCACCGGCCACATGGGGAGGAGCTTTCAATGACGTTGACGTCAACCGCACCGCTGCGCGCATCATCCAGCGCGGAAGCCACGCCGAACAGGCTGCCGAAGCGCGCCGCGCTGGTCAGCTTCGTCGGCAGCATGCTCGAATACTACGACTTCTTCATCTACGGCACCGCGGCGGCGCTGATCTTTCCAAAAGTGTTCTTCGCCAATGTCGATCCCTCGACCGCGTCGCTGCTCGCGTTGCTCTCCTTCGGCATCGGCTATATCGCCCGGCCCGTGGGCGCCGTCATCCTCGGCCATTTCGGCGACCGTATCGGCCGCAAGACGGTGCTCTTGTTCACGCTGGTGCTGATGGGCGGCTCGACGCTGGCGATCGGCCTGCTGCCGGATGCCAAGACGATCGGCAACGCCGCGCCTGTCATCCTGACGCTGCTCCGCCTGTTGCAGGGCCTGTCGGCCGCCGGCGAGCAGAGCGGAGCCAACTCCCTGACGCTGGAGCATTCCGCCAATTCCAACCGCGCCTTCTTCACGAGCTGGACCCTGAGCGGCACCCAGGCTGGCGCCATCCTTGCAACACTGGTGTTCATCCCGGTGTCGAGCCTGCCGGAAGACCAGCTGTTGAGCTGGGGCTGGCGCATTCCGTTCCTGCTCTCCGCGCTCGTGCTGCTGGTCGCCTATCTGGTGCGGAGGACCATGCCGGAAACGCCCGTCTTCGAAGACATCAAGGACAAGGCGCAGGTGGCGCGCTTTCCCGTCGTTAGGCTCTTGCGCGACTACTGGCCGGACGTGCTGCGCGTGATCGTCTGTGCGCTGATCGCCACCGTGAGCACGATGACCGCGGTGTTCGCGCTCGGCTATGCCACCAGCAAGTTCGGCGTCGCGCGCCCGACCATGCTGTGGGCCGGCGTGCTCGGCAATGTCACCGCGCTGATCACCCAGCCGCTGTGGGCGCTGCTGGCCGACAGGATCGGCCGCAAGCCGGTGTTCATCGGTGGCGTGCTCGGCTGTGCGGTGCTGGTGTTCCCGTACTTCATGCTGGTGACATCAGGGAATACGCTGGCGATCTTCGCCGCGGCGATGATCCTCTCGGGTGTCATCTACGCCGCGCCGAACGCGATCTGGCCGTCGTTCTATGCGGAGATGTTCGACGCGCGCGTGCGTTACTCCGGCACGGCGATCGGCACGCAGCTCGGCTTCCTCGCCGCCGGCTTCACGCCGCTGGTGAGTGCGAGCCTGGTCGGCGAAGGGCCGAACGGCTGGATTCCCGTGGCAATCTTCGTTGCCTGCTGCTGCGTGATCTCGGCGGCATCAGCGGCCACCGCGCGCGAAACCCACAATGTCGACATCGCCGATCTCGGCAAGCAGCGCGCTTGAGTCGGGATGAGTGAAAGTCGCATGTTGACCAACGCAGTTTCGACCGCCAGCGGGCCGATCATCGGCGCCGAGCAGAACGGCATACGCGCCTTCAAGGGCGTGCCGTTCGCGACCGCGCGGCGCTTTGCCAGGGCGACACCGCCGCTCGCGTGGACGGAGCCGCGCCAATGCACGGACTACGGCGCTTACGCGCCGCAGCCCGGCCATCTCGATCATGCTGACGAGGAATCCTGTCTCAGCCTGAACATCTGGGCGCCGGCGGCGGATCACCCGCTGCCGGTCAAGTTCTTCATCCATGGCGGCGCCTTCGTCACCGGCGGCGGCGCCGACTATCACGGCTCCTTCCTCGCCGCCCACGGCCCGGCCGTCATCGTCACCATCAACTACCGGCTCGGGCCGCTCGGCTTCCTGCAACTGCATCGTCACGGCCTCACCGAAGCCAACAACCTCGCGCTCCAGGATACGCTCGCAGCGCTCGATTGGGTCCGGGCCAACATTGCGAATTTCGGCGGCGATCCGGATGCGATTACGCTGTCGGGACAATCCGCCGGCGCCTCCATGGTGATCGCGCTCGCAACCCTGCCGCAGACAAGAGGCAAGTTTATCCGTGCGCTCGCGCTGAGCGCGCCCGGCCGAAACATCATGAGCGCCGATCATGCCGACGATGTCGCGCGCCACGTGCTCGAGGAGCTCGAGCTTGCGCGCGATCCCAGCGCGATTGCGTCCGTGCCGCTGCCAAAGCTGTTTGCGGCGGTAAAGCGCGTCGGACGCAGGCTCGCGGACGAGACCGACGCAGGCACCGTGTTCGGTCCGGTGCTCGACGGCACCGTCATCGCGCGCGAGCCGCGCGACGTCTTCGCCGACGGAACTTTGCGTGACATTCCGCTCTGGCTCGGCTCCTGCCGCGACGAGATGGTGATGTTCCTGAAGAGCGTGCCGCCGGCCGCGATGATCCGCACCACCGAGCGACAAGTGCGCGCGGCGTTCGGCGATGCCGGCTGGTGCCGGCTGCTATCCTATTATCGCGCCAACGCGCGCCTCGACGAGGATCCGTACGAGGCGCTGTTGTCGGATGCGTTCTGGCATCGCCCCATGGCCGATCTCGCGCGGCGTCATGCTGCGGCAGGCGGCGCGGTGTGGTTGAGCCGGTTCGATCATCGCCCAGCGCTGGAGCCGTTCCTGTCGCAGGGGCCGACACACGGTGCGGACAACGCCTGCCTGTGGGCGCATCTGCCTGATTTCATCGATCGGCCGATCCTCAAGCGCAAGGGCGGGCCGATGACGCCGGCCGACATTGATGTCGCCGCGCGGTTTCAGGTGAGCGTCTTGCGCTTCGTCACGACCGGCAGGCCGGATATCGCTCAAGCCTGGCCGCGGTTCGAGCCGGGCCATGAGCCGCTCGCGATCTTCGGCCAGCCGTTTCACATCGTGCCGCTCAACGACGGCGCACGCTTCCGCGTGTGGGCGGAGCTATTGGCGCAATCCGGAGCAGCGCAAGCTGTGACTGCGATGTAGCAAGGCAGCACCATGAGATTAGACTCCATGATGCGTCGCCTGAAACACCGAGATGTTGTCGCTTAGCCAATCGGTTACCGGGCGCGGAGCGTGGCCAGTCAACTCGCGAACAGTTGACGTGGTTTCTGCGAGGACCGATTCGTAGAAAAGGCGATCCAGACCGAGCAGCAGGTCGGCGACAAATTCGTTGAGTCCAGACGCCATCAGCTTCTCACGCTGCTCCGCAGGGCTTCGGTGCTGATATGTGACGAGACGTCCAAGCAGTCTGGACATTTCATTTGCTATCTCAGGCATGCTGACCGCGATTGGCCCGGTCAGATGATAGGCGCGCTGGGACGTTAAGTGCGCGTCGTCGAGAAGCACAGCGAAAGCCGAGTCCGCCACATCGCGCGTGTCGATCAAGTTGACCAATCCATCGCCGGCTGCCCCGCCCCATGCGTCATTGGCGACTGGAGCGCCAGCCCGTGCCAGGATATCGACGAAACTCGATGGCCGCAAAACCGTGAAGCCTACGTCGCAGGCCGCAAGATGCGCCTCAATTTGCGCATGCCAGTCGAACGGATGTAGCCGAGACGGTGGTCCCAACACGGACAATTTGACGATGTGGCCTACGCCGCCGGCCACGGCTGCGTCGATCAGCGCAATTTCATTGGCGACTTGCCGGGGGGACGTGCCGTGGGCGAGGAACAGACGGTCAACTCCGCGCAGCGCGTTGTCCAAAGTCGATCGCGCATCGAAGTCCACGGTCGCAAGCGAAACTCCGGACGGCAGACGTCCAGCATCCGACGTGCGGGTCAATGCCACAATCTCAACCGGTTCCGTGAACAGTTTCGAAATCAAGGCGGAGCCCACGCGACCTGTGGCTCCAGCAACGGCAATGCGCGTGCGGCCGGCGCCACGCTGGGAGGGGTTGAACATCCGGATAACCTTCCGTATCTTGGAACGATCAGTTCAAGATACGTGGAACGATCGTTCCATGATGTCAAGTGGGAATGGCATGAGTGGAAAACCCCAATTCGATGACGATGCCGTGATCAATTCCGCGATGGATGTGTTCTGGCGTCACGGCTATTCGGCTTCGTCGATCGATCAACTGACGACAGCGATGGGCTTGTCGCGGTCGAGTATGTACAAGCGATTTCAAGACAAGGACGGGCTATTCGAAGAGGTCCTTTCGGCTTACATCGAGCGCGTCGAGCGGCGCATGAGCGCCGTTCGAGGCGAGACGAAGCGCCAACAGCTTGAAGCGCTGTTGCACGAATTCTTGCCCAGAGCGGGCAAGACGGCGCGGCCCGCTGGATGCATGCTGGCCCGATCGTGCGCTGAGATGGTGGACCTGCCTCCGGCAGGCCAGTCGGTCGCGCGGCAGGGACTTACGCGGCAGCGCGCGATCCTCGGCGGCATTTTACGCGAGGCGGTCGCAAGTGGAGAATTGGCGGTGACAGCTGACATCGACGGATTGGCGTGGCACTACCTCGGTGTGTTGCAGGCGATAATGAATTTGCCGCAAGCCGGCGCGACTGTTGGCGAGCTTCGCCGTGTCGTAGAACTTGCAATGTTGGCATGGCCGTTCCTCCCGCCTGCGAGCCAATCCAGGCCTACATAGGGGCATCGAGCGATCGCTCCATGATGATCGTGCGCTCATCGCCAAAGTAGCTGTCGCGCACGGCCTTGAACCCGAGCCGCGCGTAGAACGATTCCGCGGTGACCGAAGACGGGACGGTCAACAAAGCGATCTCTCGCTCGCGCGCGATGCGCTCGATCTCGGCCATCAGGAACTTGCCGATCCCCTGCGCCTGAACGTCGGGAGCCACGAAGACCGTGCGGACGACGCTTCCGTCAAGGCTCGCCGTTCCAACGACGCGGCCGCCAAGGGCGGCAACAAGGACCGTGCGTTTGCGGATCAGCTCCAGAACGGCGGTCGGGCTGAAGCTATGCTCGACCCGTTCGATGATCTCGTCTGTGTAATCCCTCGCATTTGTCACGCGCAGTGCGCGCAGAATGACGGCGCTGATTTCGCCGCTATCCTCTTCGCGCGCCGGGCGGATGCTGCAATCCATGAATCCCTCCACCTGCCCGGCAGTCGCTAGCGTTCACTGCACCATCGCCGCAGCGATCTTCTCCGCCGACATCAGCACCGGGAAATTGGTATTGGCGCATGGCACCACGGGGAAGATCGAGGCGTCGACGACGCGCAGGCCCTGAACGCCTTTGACGCGGCCTTGATTATCGACCACCGCCATCGGATCGTCGGCCCGGCCCATGCGGCATGAGCACGAGGCGTGCCACACCCCGATGGTCGCCTTGCGGACGAAGGCTTCCAGCGCATCGTCGTCGTTCATCACCTGGTCGAAGGTGAAACCTTCGACGACGAAATTGTCGATCAGGTAGTGGCGCAGCGCCGCCGGCCCGTCCATCAAGGTCGCGGCGATCTTGGTCAGGATCCTGTTCTTGGTATTGACCACGCCGATCTTGCGCACCTTGTCCGTATAGGCGGCCGGAAACGGCTTGTCCGTCACCGCTTTCACCACGTCGCTCATCTGCACGGCCGCCATCTTGCGGAAGCCGCTCATCAGGCGATCGAGGTCGCGGCGGTCGGACAGCAGATTGAACTCGACGATCGGCTCGGCGGCGGGATCGCGCGAGGCGAGCTTGACCTGTCCGGTCTCGGAATAGGTCTTGTTGACGAAGGTCAGCAGCGAGCCGATCTGCTCGCCGACCGCGTGCCAGGCCGATTTGCTGAGCAGGACGACGAACATGTCGCCCTTCGGTACGCCCGACAGCCCGGATGAATAACGCAGGCCAAGCTGCATGTGGCGCCTGGTGTGCTCGTTCATGCGCGCGCCGCGGCGGACAAAGGACGACAGCGAAATCGAGGGATGATCCATCAGGCGCTGACCGACGCCTGTCAGCCCCATCAGGACCGGAATGCCCATATCCTTGAGGTGACCGACCGGGCCGATGCCGGCGCGCAGGAGATGCGCCGGCGAATGGATGGCGCCGCTGGACAGGATGATCTCGCGGCCTCGGAATTCCTGTTCCCGTCCGTCGACCATCGCCTTCACGCCGACGCATTGCGTGCCTTCGAACAGCAGCTCCCTGACCTGCGTGTTGGTGGAGATGGTGAGATTGGCGCGCTTGCGCGTGTCACGATCGAGATAACCCATCGCGGCCGAGACGCGTTGCTCGGCCTGATTGGAATGCGTCACCGGAAAATAGCCGTCGACGAACTCGCCGTTCTGGTCCGGCACGAACTGATGGCCGGCCTGCTGGAAGGCGTCGGCGAACGCCTGCGAATGCCGCGTCCAGTGCTCACGCGGAATTCTGCGTACCGGAATTCGGCCGTTCTTGCCGTGGTACGGGCCGTCGAAATCGAGGTCGCGCTCGACCTTCTTGAAGAAGGGCAGCACGTCGTTCCAGCTCCAGCCGTCGGCGCCCCGCGCGTCCCATTCATCGTAGTCGGTCGGTGCGCCGCGGTTGGCCATCTGGCCGTTGATCGACGAGCCGCCGCCGAGCACGCGCGCCTGCTCGTATTTGCGTAAAGGAGGACGCGCTTCGTTCGGATTGTTGTGGCTGACGATCTGGGTCGTGACCTTGAGTTCGGTCCAGTGGAAGCGGGGATCGAAATAGGCCGTGCCCGGATAGCTGTCCCTGATCTCGGCGGGCTCGTTGCCGGGCGGTGTGTCCTGTCCGGCCTCGCACAGCAGGACCTTGTTCGCGCTCTTTGCGGAGAGCCGGTGGGCCAGCACGGACCCCGCCGAGCCGCCGCCGACGATAATGAAGTCGTACACGATTGGCGTTTCCTCTTGGTCTTGTCCGGGAAACGTAGCGTGTTATTTTCCCGAGGTCACGTCGGCATTGCCGCGACAGTTCGTAACTCGCATTGCTTGCCTGGCAACCACGATCGTGTAATTCTTCTGGCAGCGCCGATTTGATCCTCAGCTTGCGGGCGCTTCTACAAATGCAGCTAAAGAGACGTAGCTAAATTGACTAGCCAGTCCTGCATCCCCCGCATAGCGAGAACGATCGGCCATTCCGAATGGGAGGGGCCAAATGAGATTTGCTGCCATCGCGGATGTGCATGGGAATCGTCCGGCACTTGAAGCCGTCCTTGCGGACATTGCCATGCTCGGCATCGCTGAGGTCGTGAACCTCGGCGACCACGTCAGTGGCCCGCTCGAGGCAGCCAGGACCGCGGACCTGTTGATGGCGAGGGGCTTTCCGTCGATACGGGGCGACCAAGATCGAATCCTCGTCGAGCTCTGGCAGGCCGGCGGCTCCGCTCGCAGCGATTTCCGTCAGCTCGCGCGCAAGCACTTCGACTGGATGGCAAGCATGCCGTCCACGCTCATGTACAAGGGACGGGTGTTCCTGTGCCATGGATCGCCAAGGGATGACGCAGCTTTCTGGCTCGACCACATCGCCGACGACGGCTGCCCGCGTCCGAGCGGCATCGACGCGATCGAGGCTGAAGCTGAGGGGATCGACGCCGAGATCATCCTGTGCGCCCACACCCACATTCCGCGCGTGGTGCGTTTGAGGGATGGACGTCTGGTCGTGAATCCCGGCAGCGTCGGGTTGCCCGGTTATGACGGGAAGGCGCCCGTTCCTTACGTGGTCGAGGTCGGTACGCCGCATGCGTGCTACGCGATTCTGGAGCATGCCGGCGCAGACTGGTCCGCGACGATCCGCTACGTGCCCTACGACACCTCGGCTATGGCCGCACTGGCGCGCAGCAAAGGCATGCTCAGCTGGGCAAGCGCGATTGCGACGGGTTGGGTTCAGCGCGAGCAGGCCTGCCGCTAGGCAACAGCAAGACCGTCAGTTCGGACACGGTTGTCCCGCAGCGCCCCACAGGGCCATGTCCTTGACGTGGTCCTCGAAGGTGCCCGGTGGGGTCGTGCGGCCAGCTCCGGGCGCCCATCCGCGCGGGATGAAGCCGTTCAGCGATGCGTCGTGCCGTAGATGCGCCAGCAGGCCCACAGCGTCGCGGCCGCCATTGCGCTTGGGGTCCTTCAGCTGCGTACAGATCTCGGCGCCGCTCTTGCCGAACCAGATGAACTCGACTGGCGCCAGCTGCCAGTCGATACCGGCACGCGGCGGTGACGGCGCCGGGTCGTTCGCCTGGGTAGAGGTCATGTGACAGGTCGAGCAGGCAACCTTCTCGGCCCCGATGCGGCTGTCGCCGCCGTGGATGTTCATGCCGTGGACGCGCGGCCTGGTTTCGCCTGCCGGCGTCCAGATCGGTATGGCCTTGGCGTCGACGTGGCAGTTGGCACAGCGCGGATGGGTCACCACGGCTTCAATCCGCTTCCAGGCCTCCAGACCTTCGGCGCGGCTGACGCTGCCCGGCGGCAAAGCGTCCTTGTTCGCTTCGTCCTTGGCCGCGACAATCCCGGTGAGAGCCGCAATTGTCGAAGCGGCGAAAGCGAGCACAATGAGAGAACTCTTCATGGCTCGCCTCACACGAAATCGATGAACTTGTTGAAAGGCATTTCGCGGATGCGCTGCCCGGTCGCGGCGAAGATCGCGTTGGCGAGTGCGGGGGCGGCTGGCGGAACAGGCGGCTCTCCGACGCCTCTCACCTTGGGATCGTTCTCGAGCCCGCGAACTTCGATGACGGGGCATTGGTAGATCCGCATCGCTTCGTGGTGATTGTAATTGGTCTGCTGCACCGCGCCCTTGGCGTAGGTGAGCTCGCAATTGATGGCGTGGCCGAGGCCCCAAATGACGCCGCCCTGCACCTGGTTCTCGAAGTTGACGGGATCGACCACCTTGCCGACGTCGACAGCGACCCAGACCTTGTCGATCCTTATGCCTCGCTCCGTCTTCGTGACTTCGACGACTTCGGCTGTCGGCGTGCCGAAGGATTCAACGAACGCGACGCCGCGGCCCCTACCGGCTCCGAGTGGTCCCTTCCAGTCCGACATTTCCGCGACCGTTTCCAGCACCTTGCGATAATGCGGCACGGTGCACATCACGATGCGCGCCTTCATGGGATCGAGACCCGCCGCGTGGATCAGCTCGTCGATGAAGCTCTCGGTAAAGAAGCCCGATGTCGAGGCGCCGACCGACCGCCACGTGGTGCTCGGCGAAAGCCCCTGCGCCTCGTAGCTTGTGGCCCGGAAATTGGGGATGTCGTAATAGACATTCCACAGGCCGGCAGCCAATTGCCCGTCGGGATCCTTCGAGGGTGTGCCCGAACGCTCGAGCAGCCCCTTGAGCGGAGCAGTCGAGGCCAGTTGCAGATCGGCTGCGACGATCTTGCTCTTGTCGATGCTGCCTCGGTGCCGGGCGATCGCGATCTGCCGCGGAATGTCCTGGAGGAAATCCTCCTCGCGCGAGAACACCAGCTTGATCGGCGTTCCCTTCATCTGATTGGCGATCTCGGCGACAACGCGGACGTTCTCGTATTCGAGACGGTGGCCGAAGCTTCCACCCGTCCACTGATTGTGGAAGGTGACCTGTTCCGGCTTGAGGCCGATCGCCGTCGCCGCGACATATTGCACGAAACGGGGGCTCTGATGGCCGACCCAGATCTCCATCCCCTTGTCGGTGACGAGGCCGATCCCGTTCAACGGCTCGAGCGGCTGATGCCCCACATAGGGCGCGCGATATTCGGCCTCGACAAGCTTGCCCGTCTTCAGCCCGGCTTCGATATCGCCGGTCTTCCGCCACTCCTTGCCCAGGAATTCAGGCTTGAACGAGGATTCAAGAACCTTCCAATGATCCGCCTGCTCGGCGGGATAGGCCGAGGGCGCCCACTCGCAAGTGACGGCGTCAACCGCCTTCATCGCGTACCAGCTGTTCGTGGCGATCACCGCGACGCCATTCTTGATTTCCAGGATCTTCTTGACCCCCGGCATCGATCGCGCCTTGCTGGCGTCGTATGACTTCAGGGGTTGGCCCTTGCCAGGGTTCAGCTTGACGGCGGCATAGAGCATGCCGTCCATCTTCTGGTCGATGCCGAACTTCAGCTCGCCCATGACCTTCGCGCGAACGTCGAGGCGCATCATCGGCTTGCCCAGCATGCGCCATTTCGACGGATCGCGCGGCTTGGCATCGAGCACCGGCGGAATCTTTGCGGCGTCCACGGAGAGATCGACGTAGGCGATCTTGGTGCCGTTGGGCAGGATCACATGGCCTGATTGGGTGCGCAGGTCGGCCACGGCGACACCCGAACGCTTGGCAGCGGCGGCCTTCAGCGTCTCGCGCGCGACCGCGCCGGCAACGCGCAGCTTTTCATAGGTGTCCGGCAGCGTGCTCGACCCGCCGGTCATCTGCAGGCCGGACTCTCTCAGCCATTCGAGCGTCTTGGCGCGCGCTTCCTCGGCGGCGGGACTTTGGTCCGCAGCCACGAACGGTGCGAACTCGTCGGCAAAACCGGTGTTGAAATAGGCGGGGCTGGGGCCGGCGAAGCGAACTTCGAACTGGCCGGGATCGAGGTCCATCTCTTCGGCGATCATGATCGGCTGCACCGAGCCGACGCCCTGGCCGATATCGGCGTGCTGGGCGATCAGCGTGATTTTTTCGGGGCTGATCTCGACCCAGGGATTGAAGGTCACGGAGTTCGGCCCGAGACTGGTGCTCAGGGGATTGTCACTGGCAGTCGCGGCTTGTGCTGCGTCGCTATAGGAACCGAACGCGATGCCGCCAGCCACGGCGGCGGAACCGAAAACGAAAGTGCGGCGGGAAAGCGTCTGAAGTCCCATTTCACTTCCCCACCATCTTTGCGGCAGCCGCGTGGATCGCGGTGCGAATGCGCGGGTAGGTGCCGCAACGGCAGAGGTTGCCGGACATCACTTCGTTGATGTCCTCGTCCGTCGGCTTGTCGATCAATCCAAGCAGCGAGATGGCCTGCATGATCTGGCCGGTCTGGCAGTAGCCACACTGCGGAACCTGATGTTCGATCCAGGCCTGCAGAACGGGATGCTGCTCCCTGTTGTCCAATCCTTCGAGCGTGACGACCGACTTGCCGGCGAGATCGCCAATGCGGGCCTGGCAGGATCGCACGGCGGCTCCGTCGATCTGGACGGTGCAGGCACCGCATTGCGCGACGCCGCAGCCATATTTCGGACTGGTGATGCCGAGCTCGTCGCGGAGCACCCAGAGCAGGGGCATCTCGGGAACGACGTCGACCTGGCGCTTGGTCCCGTTGACCGTGAGCTCGATCATGTCGATGTTCCTTTCGCGCGTCCTCGCGGGACGTGAGGTCGAACAGGCACGCTCCAGCGAGCGTCGTCGAAGGTTGGACCGGCGTGGTCAGCGTGCCGCGCAAGCGCCGATGCTGTCAAACGACGACCCCGCAGCATTTGCGAATTCGCACGAAGAGTATGGTGTGAATTTTTGCCGCGCCTTTGGCGCGATTGACAATCGATTCAATTGCCGCTGATCGTCTGGAAGGGCGATCAGGGCAGGAACGGCACCGGATTGGCCGCGCGGTAGACCAGATTGATCAACGTGTTGATGTCGAACACCGGAAGGCCCGAGACTTCGGCAACGTCCTTCGAGAACGGGCACATGTTGGTGCATTCGAACAGGATCGCACCCGGGTTTTTGCAGGACGCCATGAAGGCTTCCGTCATCTCGATCATCTCGGCGCGCAGCACGTCGGTGTCCAGTTCCTCGCGGCCGAGAATGTAGGTTGCGGGAAACTGCGCATCGGGCTTCATGCCCTGGATCTGGACGGGGATCTCGTCCGGCGACCAGCCGACACCGCGGAAATGCCCCTCGTTCATGTGGTGGCCGCGTTCGGTGAAGATGCCGATGACCTTGCCCGGCGGCAGCATGGCATGGATCAACGGTGCCTGGATCAGGCTCGAGGTGAAGACCGGGATGTTCACGGCGGCCGCGAGCTGTTTCTGGAATGGCGCGAGGAAGCCGCAGCTCGTCGTGATCGCCTTGACGCCGTCGGCTTCCAGCTCGCGGGCCGCCGCGATGAACGGCTCGAGCAGGGCGGGATCGGGGTGGTCACCCATGATCCTTGTGGCGTGTGCGCCGCGCACGATCTTGTAGCGCACCGGGAAATCATAGGAGAGCGCATTGCCGATGTCGCCGCGCGGGCGCGGGAAGCGGGTATCGAGCATCAGGATGCCGATCGTCTCGCCGTAATTCGTGAAGCCGCCGCGGAGTTTCATGGGTGTCCCCACCGATTCGGAATGGTCTTGCCAGGCAGTCTAATGCGTCTCGTGAAACCGGCTGAGAAAGGACTTCAGCCGTTCGCTGCGGGGCTGGCGGATGGTCTCTTCGGGCGTGCCGATCTCGGCCATGATGCCGTCGTTCATGAAGCCGACGCGGGTGGAGACGTCGGCGGCGAAGGCCATCTCGTGCGTCACCAGCACCATGGTCATGCCTTCGCTCGCAAGGCTGCGGATGACGGACAGGACTTCGCCGACGAGTTCGGGATCGAGCGCCGAGGTCGGCTCGTCGAACAGCATCACGTCTGGCTTCATCGCGAGCGCACGCGCGATCGCGACGCGCTGCTTCTGGCCGCCGGAGAGGCGGCTCGGAAAGGCGTCGGCCTTGTCGGCGAGGCCGACCTTGGCGAGCAAATCGCGGCCAAGCGCATCGGCGTCGTTTCGCGCCATGCCCTTCACCTGCACCGGCCCCTCTGTGACGTTGGCGAGCACCGACATGTGCGGGAACAGGTTGAAATGCTGGAACACCATGCCGACGCTGCGCCGAAGCAGCGCGAGCTGCGCATCGCCGGCGGCGCGCATGCCCTTGCCGAAGGCGAATTTATGCGTGCCGATGGCAAGCTCACCCTGCTGCGGCATTTCCAGGAGGTTCAGGCAGCGCAGGAAGGTGGATTTGCCCGAGCCGGAGGCGCCGATCAAGGTGACGACCTCGCCGCGGGCGACCGAGAGCGAGACGCCCTTGAGCACCTCATGGTCGCCGAACGCCTTGTGGATGTTGTCAGCGATCAGAGCACTCATCGATGCGCTCCCATTTTCAGCTCGACCCGGTCGGCGACCAGCGTCAGCGGGAACAGCACGACGAAATAAAGTATGGCGATCGTGGTGTAGACCTCGAGCGGCTTGTAGCTCGACGCCGTGATGACTGTGCCCTGATAGAGGAGGTCGCCGACCGCGACCACCGACACCAGCGAGGTGTTCTTCAGCTGCATGATGGTCTGGTTGATGAAGGAGGGGATCATCACCTGCGTCGCCTGCGGCAGCACGATGCGGCGAAAGATCTTGCCGCGGCGCATGCCGATGGCGCGGCCGGCCTCCCACTGGCCGGTGTCGACGGCTTCGATGCCGCCGCGGAAGATTTCCGCATAGAACGAGCCGGCATAGAGCGACAGCGCGATGAAGCAGGCCATCGCCGGCGACATGTCGACGCCGATCAGCACGGGCAGGGCGTAGTAGACCCAGATCAGCTGCACCAGCAGCGGCGTGCAGCGGAACACCTCGATATAGAGACGCAACGGCACCGTGACCCAGCGCGGTGCCGTCGTGCGCAGGATGCCGACGAACAGTCCGATGGCGAGCCCCGCGACCACCGTGGTCACCGTGTAATACACGGTGACCAGGAGCCCTTGGCAGATCAGGCCCCAATACGGCTTGAGCGCCGCGAAGTCCCAGACGTACATCGATCGACCGTCAGAACTGCACTTCGGGCGGGAGATCGTCGACGGTGAGGCCGACCGCCTCAAAACCCTTGAGCATCCATTCGCGGGTCTGGCCCATCGCGCGGTTGTAGTCGGCCCAGGCGCTGAGGAAATCCTTGTAGCGGCGGTCGCTCTCGGCGCGGATACCCATGTTGGTCGGCAGCGTCAGCAGCGGCCGCGGAATGGCGAGATCGCCGAGGTTCGGATTCTTCTTCAGGGTCGAGACCGAGAGCACGGCCAGCGAGACGTTGCAGTCGGCGCGGCCGGTCGCAACCGCCAGGATCGCCTCGTCGCGGTTCTTGAAGCCGAGGATGGTCGCCTTCGGACAGTAGCGGCGCGCGATCGTCTCATGGGTCGAGCCGATGTCGACGGCGATCTTGACCTCGGGCTTGTTGAGCTCGGCCCAGGTCTGCGGCTTGGCAAAGCCCTTCTTGGTGATGACGGTGAAGGAGTGCACCAGGATCGGCGTCGAGAAGTCGATGACGAGCGCGCGCTCCGGCGTCGGGTTCACGGCGAAGGCGAGGTCGACCTTGTCGGCCTGGAGATCGAGGATCTGGTTGCCCCAGGTCGATTCCAGCGTCTCGACCTTGGCGCCCAGCTTGCCGGCGATGTCCTTGGCCATGTCGATGCAGGCGCCCGACCATTCGTTGGTGGCGAGGTCCTTATGGAAATAGGGCTCCTGGCCGACGATGACGGCGACGCGCAGCACGCCATTCTTCTTGATGCGGTCGAGCGTGGAGGCCGGCGCATCGGCCCTGGCCGAGCCGCTCGCGGCGGCGATCGCTGCGCCTGCCAGCGCGACTGTGGTGAGAGCATCCCTGCGATTCATGGTCTTTGTCTCCCTGGAATCTGGGTCGGATCGTGTCCGGCCTCTGGACTATTTCTGTATTCAGGATAAAATGCAATACGGTATTTCGAGTTGCTGGCCATTTGGGCGGCAAGGCAGAAATGAGCCCAATATCTTGGCAGGATTGCGCAAAATTCCTGATAGGGTGGGGTTGTAAATTGCATTTAAGTCTGAATACAAGACTGAACGCAATGTGGAAGTGAGCTGAAGGAGAGGCCTGTGCGCGCCCTATTCGTCGATGCGAACGAGACCCTGGCAGCGGTGACCGACAAGCTGCTGGCCTCGCAGAAGCTGCCGGTCAGCATCAACCGCAATCCCTCGATCAAGCCCGACGATCTGCCCGGCCTGCTCGGCGATGCCGAGATCATGATCGTCGACCACACGGCGGTGCCATCAGCGATTGCCGAGAAGTGCGCGAAGCTGAAGCACGTCGTCTTCCTCGGCACCGGCGCGCGCAGCTACATGAATCCGGAAGAGCTCGCCGAGCGCGGCATCTCCGTCCACACCATCAAGGGTTATGGCGATACGGCCGTTGCCGAATGCGCGATCGCGCTGATGTGGGCGTCTGCGAAGAGCTTTGGCGAGATGGATCGCGGCATGCGCGAGGGCAACTGGCTGCGCCGTGACGCGGTTCAGCTCACCGGCAAGACGCTCGGGCTGATCGGTTTCGGCGGCATCGCCGCGGAAGCCGCGCGCATGGCGGCGGGCTGCGGCATGAAGGTGATCGCCTGGAACCGGACGCCGAAGACGCATCCGGGCGTCGAGTTCGTCTCGCTGGAGAAGCTGCTCGCCGACAGCCACGTCGTCTCGCTGCACCTCCTGCTCAACGACGAGACCAAGGGTTTCCTGTCGCGCGAGCGCATCGCACAGATGCGCCCCGGCAGCATTCTGATCAACACGGCGCGCGGCGCTGTGGTCGATGAAGACGCAATGCTGGATGCGCTGCGCTCCGGCCACATCGCCCATGCCGGCCTCGACGTCTTCACCGTCGAGCCGCTGCCGGCGGGGCATCCCGTAACCAAGCTGCCGAACGTGACGCTGTCGGCGCATTCGGCGTTCCGCACGCCCGAGGCGAGCGACAACCTCATCGGCGCGGCGCTCGACCACTGCCGCCGCATCATCGCCACCGGCAAGTAAAGTTAAGGACATCCCATGTCTGATATCACCCGCATCGACCAGAACGCCCGCCGCAGCCGCGCTTCCGTGTTCGGCGATCTCGTTTTCCTCGCAGGTCAGGTGGCGGACACCAAGACCGCTGATATCACCCAGCAAACGAAAGAGGCGCTGGCGAAGGTCGACGACATGCTGGCGCGCGCCGGCACCGACAAATCGCGCCTGCTCAGCGTGCAGGTCTGGCTTAGGAACATGGACGATTTCGACGCCATGAACGCGGTCTATGATGCCTGGGTCGTGCCGGGCAACACGCCGACCCGCGCCTGCGGCAAGGTCGAGCTCGCCGATCCCGCCTTCCGTATCGAGGTGATCGCAATCGCCGCACGTAGTTGAGGCTCGGCCGTGACTGTCCAGGCGCCCGCATCGACCTTCCGCCCCGCGCAGCGCATCAGCGCGATCGGTGTCTCCGAGATCTTGAAGATCGGTGCGGTCGCGCAGCGGCTCAAGCGCGAGGGGCGGCCGGTGATCGTGCTGGGCGCCGGCGAGCCTGACTTCGATACGCCCGACCATGCCAAGGACGCGGCCGAGCGCGCCATCCGCGCCGGCCAGACCAAATACACCATCCTCGACGGCACGGTGGAATTGAAGGCGGCCATCGCCGAGAAATTCCGCCGCGAGAACGATCTCGTCTATGCCGCCGACGAGATCACCGCAGGCGCCGGCGCCAAGCAGGTGATCCACAACGCCTTCATGGCGACGCTCAGTCCCGGCGACGAGGTCATCCTGGCCGCGCCTTACTGGACCAGCTATGCCGACATGGTGCGGATCGCCGACGGCACGCCGGTGGACGTGCTTTGTCGCGAGGAGAACGGCTTTCGCCTCGATGCCGCCGATCTCGAACGCGCGATCACGCCGAAGACGCGCTGGCTGCTGCTGAACTCGCCGTCCAATCCGACCGGAGCCGCCTATTCGGCCGCGCAGCTTCGCCCGATCCTGGATGTGCTCAAGCGCCATCCGCATGTCTGGTTGATGGCGGACGATATCTACGAGCACCTGATCTATGACGGCATGCCGTTCGTGACCGCAGCGGCGCTCGAGCCGAGCCTGAAATCACGCACGCTGACCGTGAATGGTGTTTCCAAGGCCTACGCCATGACCGGCTGGCGCGTCGGCTATGGCGGCGGTCCGCGCGAATTGATCGCAGCGATGGCGGTGGTGCAGAGCCAGAGCACGACCAATCCCTCCTCGGTGAGCCAGGCCGCTGCGATCGCCGCGCTGACCGGCCCGCAGGATGTCCTGATCGAACGCCGTGCCGCGTTCCAGCGCCGCCGAGACATCGTGGTCGATGCGCTCAACGCCATCGACGGCGTCACCTGCCGCCGGCCGGAAGGTGCGTTCTATACCTATGCGAGCTGCGCCGGCCTGATCGGTCGCCGCACGCCGGATGGGACCGTTATCGATAGCGATGCCGCGTTCTGCCGCTTCCTGCTGGAGAGGCATGACGTGGCCGTGGTGCCGGGCAGCTGTTTCGGCCTTGCACCTTATTTCCGCCTGTCCTACGCCACCTCGGAACAAAACTTGCGCGAGGCCGTGATGCGCATCGCCAAAGCCTGCAGGGAGCTGTCATGACCATTCGCAACACCCGCACCGGGGGCCAGATCCTGATCGATCAGCTCGTCGCCCAAGGCGTCGAGCGCGTCACCTGCGTGCCGGGCGAGAGCTACCTCGCGGCACTCGACGCGCTGCATGACAGCCCGATCGACGTCGTGATCTGCCGCGCCGAGGGTGGTGCTGCGATGATGGCGGAAGCCTATGGCAAGCTCACCGGCCGTCCCGGAATCTGCTTCGTCACCCGCGGCCCCGGCGCCACCAATGCCAGCCACGGCGTCCACATCGCGATGCAGGATTCGACGCCAATGATCCTGTTCGTCGGACAGGTCGACACCGGCATGCGCGAGCGCGAGGCGTTCCAGGAGCTCGACTACAAGGCGGTGTTCGGCACCATGGCGAAATGGGCGGTCGAGATCGATCGCCCCGATCGCATTCCGGAGCTGGTCGCGCGTGCCTTCCGCGTCGCCATGCAGGGCCGTCCGGGTCCCGTGGTGATCGCGCTGCCGGAGAACATGCTGACCGAAACAGCCGCCGTTGCCGATGCCATGCGCGTCGAGCCGGCGGTGAGTTGGCCCGCGCCCGCTGACATCGAGCAGGTCAGTGCGATGCTGGCGAGTGCCAAGGCGCCGCTCGTCATCCTCGGCGGCTCGCGCTGGACGGATGAGGCGACCAAGAGCATCGCGCGCTTCGCCGAACGGTTCGACCTGCCGGTCGCGACCTCGTTCCGCCGGGCCTCGCTGATCGACGCCGATCATTCGCATTATGCCGGCGATCTCGGCATCGGGCCGAGCCCGGGCCTGAAGGCGCGTATCGATGGCGCCGACGTCATTCTCCTGATCGGCGGCCGCATGTCGGAGATGCCGTCTTCGTCCTACACGCTGCTCGACATTCCGACCCCGCAGCAGAAGCTGATCCACGTGCACCCGGGCTCCGAAGAGCTCGGCCGCATCTATCAGCCGGCGCTCGCGATCCAGGCGACGCCCGCCGCGTTCGCCGCCGCCGTCGAGGCGCTGAAGCCCGCTGGCGCCGTTGCCTGGAAGGGCGAGGCCGCCAAGGCGCACGCCGATTACCTCGCCTGGACCGACAAGGCGCGTGAGCTGCCGGGCACATTCCAGTACGGTCAGGTCATGACCTGGCTCCGCGACCGCCTGCCGAAGGACGCGATCGTCTGCAACGGCGCCGGCAACTATGCCGGCTGGATCCATCGCCATCACCGTTTCCACAGCTTTGCCGCCCAGCTCGCGCCGACTTCGGGCTCGATGGGATATGGCGTGCCGGCTGCGGTGCTTGCAAAGCGGCAATATCCGGATCGCGTCGTCGTCGCCTTTGCCGGTGATGGCTGCTTCCTGATGAACGGCCAGGAGTTCGCGACCGCCGTGCAGTACGATGCGCCGCTGGTGGTCATCGTCGTCGACAATTCGCAATACGGCACCATCCGTATGCACCAGGAGCGTGATTATCCCGGCCGCGTGGTCGGAACTCAGCTTAAGAACCCTGACTTTGCGATGTATGCGAAGGCATTCGGTGGCCATGGCGAGCGCGTCGAGCGCACCGAAGAGTTTGCGCCGGCGTTCGAGCGCGCGCTCGCTTCGGGCAAGCCGTCGATCCTCCACTGCATCATCGATCCGCGCGCGATCTCGGTCGGCAAGGATTTCGCGCCGGCGGTGAAGGCGTAGCCGATGTCGGAAGGCCGCCACGTCGCTATCATCGGAGCCGGCGCGGTCGGCGTGATCAGCGCCATCGAGGCGCTGCGCGAGGGGCATCGCGTCACGCTGATCGACGCAGGCGAGCCCGGTGGCGAACAGGCGGCGAGCTACGGCAATGCCGGCTGGCTCTCCTCCCATTCGGTGATTCCGCCGGCCGAGCCGGGCCTCTGGAAGAAGGTGCCGGGTTATCTGATGGACCCGCTCGGCCCGCTCGCGATCCGCTGGTCTTACTTGCCGAAGGCGCTGCCCTGGCTGATCAAGTATTTGCTCTCGGGCTGGACCGAGGCACGGGTCGAGAAGACGGCGTTTGCGCTGCGCGATCTGCTGAAGGACGCGCCGCTGCTGCACAAGAAGCTCGCGGAAGAAGCGGGCGTGCCCGAGTTGGTCGAGCGCAACGGCGTGATGCACGTATTCCCGTCGCGCGGCAATTTCGACAGCAATCTCGGCTGGCGCCTGCGCAAGAAGGTCGGCGTCGAATGGATGGAGCTGAGCGCCGACGAGATGCGTCAGCGCGAGCCGGATCTGCATCCGCGCTACACCTTTGGCGTGGTGGTGGAGGAAGCCGGCCGCTGCCGCGATCCCGGCGCTTACGTTGCGGCGCTGG
This sequence comes from Bradyrhizobium sp. 482_C4_N1_8, assembly GCF_052075965.1. Lineage (NCBI taxonomy): Bacteria > Pseudomonadati > Pseudomonadota > Alphaproteobacteria > Hyphomicrobiales > Nitrobacteraceae > Bradyrhizobium > Bradyrhizobium sp. 482_C4_N1_8. Next base: position 1,702,399 of record NZ_CP197231.1, read on the forward strand.
CCCAGCATGCGCTCGCGAGCGGTGCCAAGCTCGTTCATGCCAGGGCGACCGGTCTGAAGCTTTCAGGCAACAAGCTCGTTGCCGTTCTCACCGAGACCGGTGAGATTGCTTGCGATGCCGCGGTGGTCGCCGCCGGCGCGCGGTCAAAACAGCTCACCGCATCCGTCGGCGATCCCTTGCCGCTCGAAACCGAGCGCGGCTATCACGTCATGATCGAGAACCCGGAATCGGGTCCGCGCAGCTCGATGATGGCGTCCGACGTCAGCATGGTGGTGAACTGGACCGACAAGGGCCTGCGCGCCGCCGGCACGGTCGAGATCGCGGGCCTCGAGGCCGCGCCGAACTGGAAGCGCGCCGAAATCCTGCGCAACAACCTCTTCAGCATGTTCCCGAAACTGCCGAAGGACATTCCCCCCTCGCGCATCAAAACCTGGTTCGGCCATCGGCCGAGCATGCCGGACGGCCTTCCCTGTATCGGCCATGCGCGTGCCTCGCGCGATATCGTCTACGCCTTCGGCCATGGCCATGTCGGCCTGGTCGGATCGGCCCGCACCGGCCGTCTGGTCGCGCAGCTTCTGAGCGGCAAGCAGCCGGAGATTCCGCTCGCGCCGTTCGCGCCCACTCGCTTCCTCTGAGAACGCAACATGACCTATCCAGCCAACTCGTCCTCTCGCATCGCCCGCGGCGGCAAGGCCATCTATGGCGCGCCGCTCGGCATCTTGATGCTGGAAGCGCGCTTTCCCCGCATTCCCGGCGACATGGGCAACGGCACGACCTGGCCGTTCCCCGTGCTCTATCGGGTGGTGAGCGGCGCGTCGCCGGAGAAGGTGGTGCTGAAGGGCGCCGCCGGCCTGCTGCCTGACTTCATCGATGCGGCGAAGGACCTCGTCCGGCTGGGCGCGGAAGCCATCACCACCAATTGCGGCTTCCTCTCGCTGTTTCAGAAGGAGATCGCGGCCGCCGTCGGCGTTCCCGTTGCGACCTCGTCGCTGATGCAGGTGCCGTGGGTGCAGGCGACCTTGCCCCCAGGCAAGCGTGTCGGCCTCGTCACGGTCTCGGGCTCGACCTTGACGCCGGCCCATCTCGAAGGCGCCGGCGTGCCGCTCGATACGCCACTGGTCGGCACCGAGCACGGCAAGGAATTTTTTCGCGTCCTGATCAAGGCCGAGAAGGACGACATGGATGTGGCCCAGGCCGAGCGTGACGTGGTCGAGGCGGGCAAGGAGCTGGTCGCGAAAAATCCGGATGTCGGCGCCATCGTGCTCGAATGCACCAACATGCCGCCTTATGCGGCAGCTCTGCAGGCCGAAGTTGGACTGCCGGTCTACGACATCTATTCCATGATCACCTGGTTTCATGCTGGACTGCGCCCGCGCGCGTTTGCCTGAGTCCGGCTGTCGCAAAGCTCTGCACAAGATGTGCTAGGCAGCTGTTTGGATTGCAATCGTCCATACAGCCCCGGTATATTGGGCTGTGTTCGGGCATGAATGCAGCTTATGAAGAGCAACGTGGAACTGGCTTCCGATAGTATCGTCGATCGCGTCTATGAACAGCTCAAGGCGATGGCCGTGAGCTATGAGTTCAAGCCGGGCGAACGGCTCAACGAGGGCGAGCTGGCAAAACGCCTCGGCGTCAGCCGCACGCCGCTGCGCGAAGCGCTCAACCGTCTCAACACCGAAGGCTTCCTGCGCTTCACGCCGGGCAAGGGTTTTTTCTGCCGCGAGCTCGACGCGCACGAGATCTTCGATCTCTACGAGCTGCGCAAGTCGATCGAGGTCGCCTCGGTCCGCCTCGCCATCAAGCGCGCCAAGGACGAGGACATCGACGCGCTGCTGAAATTCCTCGAAGCCACCGGTCCCGATCCCGGCGAGCGCTCCTCGGTGGAGCTGGTCGAGCTCGACGAGACCTTTCACGAGCGGCTGATGGCGATGTCGAACAATGCCGAGATGCTGCGCGTGCTCCGCAACGTCAACGCCCGCATCCGCTTCGTCCGCTGGATCGACATGGACAGCATCAACCGTTCCAACACCCAGGCCGAGCACCGCGCGGTCGTCGAAGGACTGAAGGCGCGCGACGAAGAGGCCTGCGTCTCGGTGCTGGAGAAGCACATCGACCGCCGATTAGATCGCATCACCTCGGCGATCAAGGAAGGCTACGCGCAGATCTACATGCCGGCTGCGGCAAGGTCCGCGGCGAATTGAGTCGCTAGTCCAAGCGACAGTGTCTCTTCCCTTCTCCCCTTGTGGGAGAAGGTGGCGCGAAGCGCCGGATGAGGGGTATCTCTCCGCGCATATCGATGCATATGAATGCGCCGAGAGATACCCCTCACCCCAATGAGTTTGTATCTTCCTGCGGTGATGCCCTCTCCCGCAAGGGGAGAGGGCGCAGTCATGCGCATCGTGCTCTGGTCCAGGCGACAACGGAAAAGGCAGCTATACAATCCTTCAATACCTGATCGTGCCAGACGGTCAGAGCTTTCGCGCGGACTATTCGCTAGGGTCCGCTCGAATTTCACGGAGACCTCGCGGTGCACAGCCCTCAACCGAATCCTGAAACGCGCAGCAGCGACGACTGGCCGTCCGAGCTCTATCGTATCCTCAAAGCCGCCGACGTCAGGCAAATGTCCTACGTTCCCGATGCCGGCCATAGCCAGCTCATCCGCATGTTCTCGGCCGACCGCGACGTCACCACCAACGTGCTGACGACCGAGGAGGAGGGTATTGCGATCGCCGCCGGCGCCTGGCTCGGCGGGCAGCGCAGCGTGCTGCTGATGCAGTCGAGCGGCGTCGGCAATTGCATCAACATGCTGTCGCTGTCGGCGATCGGCCGCTTTCCCCTGCTGATGCTGGTGACGATGCGCGGTGAATGGGCCGAGTTCAATCCCTGGCAGGTGCCGATGAGCCGAGCGACGCAGCCCTCGCTGGAGGCGATCGGCCTGAAGGTGATGCGCGCGGAGACGGCGGAAGATCTGGTCGAGACCGTCGAATCGGCGGCATCGCTCGCCTACGAGTCCGATCAGCAGATCGCGGTTCTGATCGGGCAGCGCCTGATCGGCAAGAAGAAGTGGTGATGCCGATGCAAGCTCAACTCGATCGTCGCGCCGCTGTCGCCGCGCTCCTGAAAGACCGCAAGGACGCGCTGGTCGTCTCCGGTCTCGGCTCGCCCACCTACGACCTGCATTCCGTGGGGGATCACGACGGCAATTTTTATCTCTGGGGCGCAATGGGTGGTGCCGCGTTGATCGGGCTTGGGCTCGCGCAGGCGCAGCCGGGCAAGCGCGTCCTTGCGTTGACGGGCGATGGCGAGCAGTTGATGGGTCTCGGCGGCATCGCCACCATCGGCGTCGCGCGTCCGCGCAATCTCGACATCGTCGTGATCGACAATCAGCATTTTGGCGAGACCGGCATGCAGGCGAGCCACACCGGCCGCGGCGTCGATCTCACGGCAATTGCCGCCGCCTGCGGCTTTGCCGCAACCGGAACCGTGCGGACGCTCGAGGAGGTACAACGCCTCACCGCGCAGATCGCCGAGCCGGCCGATGGCCCGCGGCTTTTTGTCGTCAAGGTTCTGGCGGAAAATCCGCCGCGCTCGCTGCCCTCGCGCGATGCCGTCTTTATCAAGAACCGGTTCCGTGCTCATCTCGGCTTCGCGGCGGCTTGAACCGGGGCCTTCTCCGGGATAGCTCGCTGCCCAAGCAGCTATCCTGGAGTGAGACCCATGAAACTATCCGGCAAGGTCGCCGTCATCACCGGCGCGGCGCGCGGCATCGGCAAGGCGTGCGCAAAGCGGTTCCTCGACGACGGCGTCAAGGTCGTCATCTCGGACGTCGATACGGATGAGCTCGAGAAGACGGTCAACGAGCTGGGCAAGCCCAAGGAATTGTATGCCGTGCCATGTCACGTCGCGCGGCGTGCGGACGTCGATCGCGCGGTCGCGACCGCGGTCAGGGAATTCGGCCGGCTCGACATCATGGTCAACAATGCCGGCGTCGCCCGCAACCGCGACATCCTGGAGATTTCGGAAGAGGAATTCGACGAAATCATCGGCATCAACCTGAAGGGCGCGTTCTTCGGCGTGCAGGCCGCGGCCAAGCAGATGATCGCGCAGGGCGGCGGCGGGGTCATCATCAACATGTCCTCGGTGAACGCACTGCTTGCGATCCCGACGCTTGCGACCTACGCCATCTCCAAGGGCGGTATGAAGCAGCTGACCTCGGTCGCCGCCGTCGCGCTCGCCCCGCACAACATCCGCGTCGTCGCGGTCGGGCCGGGCACGATTTTGACCGACATGGTGGCGTCTTCCATCTACACCTCGGAGGATGCCCGCAAGACGGTGATGTCACGCACGCCGGCCGGACGTGGCGGCGAGCCGAGCGAGGTGGCTTCCGTCGTGGCGTTCCTTGCGAGTGATGACGCGTCTTACATCACCGGGCAGACGATCTATCCGGATGGCGGGCGGTTGATCCTGAACTACACGGTGCCGGTGAAGGATAAGTAGGGCTTCAAGACTTCACCGCGCCCGACGTCATGCCGTCGATGAACTGACGCTGCAGCAGCACGAAGATCGCAACGATCGGCAGCACGATGGTGACGGCTGCGGCCAGCATCTCGCCCCAGTCGGTCGAATACTGGCCGGTCAGATTGTAGAAGCGCACGATCGCGGTGACGTTGCTGTCGTTCTGCAGGAACGTCACGGCGATGACGAACTCGTTCCAGGCGTTCAGCCCGACGATGATGGCGACCGTGAGCAGCCCGGGCCGCATCATCGGCAGGATCACGTACCAGAAGGTCTGCCACGGCTTTGCGCCGTCAACTTGAGCTGCTTCCTCGAGCGCGACGGGAATCGCGAGCGCGTATGTCCGCAAGAGGAAAATCGCAAACGGCGAGAACATCGCCGTGTAGATCAGTGCCACCGCGGGGATCGAATTGACCAGCCCGAGCTTCGCGAAGATGAAGTAGAGCGGGTAGAGATAGAGCTGCACGGGCACGGTGATCGTGGCCATGAAGTAAAAGGTGATGAAGCGCCAGAATTTCCCCTTCTGCCGCGCCAGCACATAGGCGCAGGGCGTCGCGGTGACGCACACCATCAGAATGGTCAGGATCGCGACTTCGGCACTGTGCAGCAGGCTCGGGCCGAGTTGGGCGTTGCGCCAGGCGGAGGAAAAATTCTCCCAGTGCAACTGGGTCGGCAGCGCGAGCGGATTGCTGCCGATCTCGACCGTCGTCTTCAGTGCGTTCATCACGGCGAGCACGATCGGCAGCAGCGAGCTGAACGATGCGATACCGATCAGCCCGAGGCTGAATGTCCTGCTCCAGCGATCCCCGATCATGTCGATTGCGCGTCGTCGGTGATCTGGAGCCAGAGATAGACGGCGGTGGCACACAGGCCGAACAGGCTCATGACGCAGGCGGCGGCTGCAGCCTGGCCGACGTCGCCTTCGAAGAAGGCGTGGCGGTAGGCAAATGTTGCCAGCACCTCGCTGCCATAGGCGGGGCCGCCGCGGGTGACAATGAAGATGAATTCGAAGACCTGGAACGACCAGATCACGGTCAGAATCAGCATCAAGGTCAGGGTCGGGCGGATGCCCGGGATCAGAACGTAGCGGAACAAAGCAAAGAAGCCGGCTCCGTCGAGCCGCGCGGCTTCGATCTGGTCGATGCTGATCTGCCGCATCGCCGACAGGAACACGACCGCGAGAAATCCCCACCAGTGCCAGATGTCGACCGCGGCGACAGCATAGAGCGAGCGGTCGGGATCGGCGAGGGGATCGGAGATCGAAAAGCCGTGCTCGTTCAACCAGGCGACGACGCCGGTCGCGGGGCTGAAGATCATGCCCTGAAAGATGCGGCCCGTGACTGCGACAGCGATGATGCGCGGCAGGAAGATGATGGACTGGACCACGATGCGCGCCTTCGGCGCCATCAGCAGCGCCGCTGCCATCACGAGCGCGAGGCAGACCGGCACGGTGAGGAAGATCGCCGTCCAGATGAAGTTATTTGTCAGCGCCGACCAGAACACGGGATCGGCGAACATGTTCTGGAAGTTGGTCAGTCCCGCCCACGCCGGCTTTCCGACACCGTCCCACATGAAGAACGCCGCCGTGAATGTCAGCACGGCGGGAACCAGGATGATGCAGACGTTAATCAGGAGCGCTGGAAGCGCGAAGAGCCACATCGTGCGTCAGGCCGTCCGCGGCGGCAGCGGCGGCACCTTGCCTTCCTTTGCTTCCTGGCTGAAGAGCGTCTGCATCCGCGTGAGGTAAGCGTCCGGCGTGATCTTGTTGAGCCAGACCTGCTCGATGCCTTCGATCAGATAGGAGTTGGTGGCGCCGGGCCAGAACGTCCAGGTGGTGAAGCCGTACTGCCCCTTGCTGAACGCTTCGTGCAGATTCGCGATCGTCTTCTCGAATAGGGGATAGCCGATGCCCTGGAGCATGTCCGGCGGCAGGTCCTTGACCGGGAGTGCCCATTTGCCGGGCCAGTCGCGGTTCATGGTCTCGTAGAACTTGCGCGTCAGCATGAACTCGAACACCGCGGCTGCGCCTTCCGCATTCTGCGAGTTCTTGGCGATCGACAGCGTCGCGCCGCAGGCGAGATGGACCAGTGATCCCGTGAAGGCCGAGCCGAGGGTCGGCGTCGGCATGACGTCCATCACGGTATCGGGCTTCGACATGCCGTAGGATTTGGTGCCGAACGACCAGGTGCCGCTGAACGCCATCGCCGCCTTGGCGTTGACGACCTGGAGGAAGCTCTGCTCGATGGTCAGCGAGAAATAGTTCTTGCCGAAATAGCCCTTGTTGTACCACGCCTTTGACAGTTCGACCGCCTCGACGAACGGCGGCGCGGTCCAGGGCAGTTCGCCGGCAAGTGCCTTGCGCACGTTGTCGGGGCCAGCGACGTTGTTGAAGAACACCGTCATCAGCCACTCGTTCACGCCCTTCCAGTCGGCATTGCCGGCGCCGAAGGGGATGATGCCTTTGGCGAGCGCTGCGTCTGCGATCGCTTCCATCTCCTGCCGGTTGGTCGGCTGCTTCCAGCCGTTCTGCTTGAACAGCTCTTTGTTATAGAACAGGTGCATCGACTCGTAGTCGCGCGGCAGCGCGTAGAGCTTGCCGCCGTAGACGCTGGTGTTGAGCAGCGGCGCCAGGAAGCGATCCTTCCACTTGTACTTCTCGGCGAAATCGTCGAGCGGCAGCACCTGGCCGGCATTCGCGATCGCGGTGAGATAGGCGGGACCCGCTGTCTGCACGATGTCCGGGCCGTTACCGGCGACGAGTGCGACCTTCAGGAGGTTGTTTACGGCGGCGCCCTTCACCTCGAGCTGGAGCAGATATTTGTCCTGCGAGGCGTTGAACGCCTCGACCAAATCGTTGCGCAGCGCGGCCTGGCCGTCCGAATTCGCCTGGCCGAACCAGAACGTCACGACCTTGCGCCCGTCCTCGGCGCGAACGTCGCGCGGCAAGCTAACGGCAAGCGCGGCAGCGGGGATGGCGGCAACAAGCTGGCGTCGGGTCATGGTCATGGCGATGAACCTCGGTTTCCTCAGGTCATTGGCGGTGATTGTTGATTTTCCCTTAGTAATACGTATAACTAAGCCAAATGGCGACGTCAACAACGAGGACGAAGCGGGGGAAGGGGCGCGACAAGCAGGCGCCAGCCCGCCCCACGCAGAAGGATATCGCGCTCGCGGCCGGTGTTTCGCAGGCCGCGGTGTCGCTTGTCCTGAATAAGACGGAGACGCCGTCCGTTCCGCCTGCGACGCGCACGCGCATTCTTCAGGTCGCACAGGAGCTGGGTTACCAGCCGAACCATCCGGCGCGGATGCTGCGCAGCGCGCGGACCATGACGTTTGCCTGTGTCATTCCAGATATCACCAATCCGTTCTATCCAGGCCTCGTCCGGGGATTGCAGACGGTCGCGGCGCCGGCTGGCTATGACGTCCTGATCTTCGACACCGACGGGCGGCCGGAAGGCGAGGCCCGCGCCATCGACTGGCTCCTCCAGGGACGGGCCGATGGCGTCGTCGCAACGTTCTTTCATCTGCGGGCGCCCCAGCTCGCCGTGCTCGCGCGTAAGGGCATCCCGCTGGTGCGGCTGGAGAGCCAGCACAAGCCGGACGGACCGCTCGCGATCGACAGCGTCTATATCGACAATGCCGAAGCGGCCGCGGAAATGACGCGGCTTCTGATCGCGCGCGGGCACCGGCGCATCGCGATGATCCAGGCCGAGTTCGGCCCGAGCCAGCGGCGCGCGCAGGGTTACGGCGCGGTGATGCGGGAAGCGGGACTTGCGCCTGATTTCATTACCGACAGCGCCTATTCCGAGGAATCCGGCGCGCGTGCGATGAAGCGGCTGCTCGAAAGAAAGGGCGATCGCCCGACCGCCGTGTTCGGCGCGAGCGACGTGCTGGCGCTCGGTGCGATGGAGGCGGCGCGTGCTTCCGGGCTCTCGATCCCCAGCGACATTGCAATCGCTGGCTTCGACGATATCCCGGTCGCAAAGCTGCTCGGGCTCACCACGGTGCGGCAACCGGAGTTCGACCTCGGCGCGCTTGCGGCGGAGACGCTGGTCAAGCGGTTGCAACCGGGCGGGCTCGCGGCGCCGGGCCGGAGCCATGAATTGAAATTCGAGATCATGAAGCGCTCGTCGGTCTGACCCGCGAGCCAAGAAATTGGATATGGGAGTGAACTCGTGACAGCTATTCCTCATGACTACGTGGAGCGGGTCTATGCCGGCGTGCTTGGCAAGCTCATCGGTGTCTACCTCGGCCGGCCCTTCGAGGGCTGGACCTATGAGCGCATCATGAAGGAGCTCGGGCCGATCAACTACTATGTCAACGAGCGTCGTGACGTCGCGTTGCGATCCCATCATCTCGTCGTTACCGACGACGACGTCTCCGGCACTTTTGCGTTTCCCCGCGCGCTTGCCGACAATGGCTATCCGAAGCGTCTCACCTCGAAGCAGATCGGGCAAGCCTGGCTGAACTACATCGTCGAGGAGCGCGCCATCCTATGGTGGGGTGGCATCGGCAATTCCACCGAGCACACCGCCTATCTGCGGCTGAAGTCCGGTATCCCGGCGCCGCAGAGCGGCTCGATCGCGCTGAACGGCACGACCGTAGCCGAGCAGATCGGTGCGCAAATCTTCATCGACGGCTGGGCGATGGTGAGCCCGGGTAATCCCGAGCAGGCCGCTTATCTGGCCGAGCAGGCCGGGCGCGTGAGCCATGATGGTGAATCCGTGCATGCCGCAAAACTGCTCGCGGCGATGGAGGCGCTGGCCTTCGTCGAGCACGACGTGCAGAAGCTGATCGATGTCGGGCTCGGCTTCGTGCCGAAGGACGCGCTGATCCGGCGCGTCGTCAACGACGTCCGGGAATGGCACGCCGGCGACAACGGCGACGACTGGGAACGGACCCGTGCGCTGATCGCCGAACGTTACGGCTACGACAAATTCCTCGGCAATTGCCATGTCGTGCCCAACCACGCGCTGATCATTCTGGCGACGCTCTACGGCGGGAACAGCTTTCAGGAGGCGATGCGCATCGCCAACACGGCCGGCTGGGATACCGATTGCAATGCCGGCAATGTCGGCTGCCTGTTCGGCATCCGCACCGGACTTGCCGGCCTCGACGCCGGGCCGGACTTCCGCACCCCCATCGCCGACCGCATGTACATCTCGACGGCCGATGGTGGCGCTGCGATCTCCGACGCCGTGATCGAGACGCAGTCGCTGGTCGCGGCCGGGCTTGCGCTCGCCGGTGCGCCGGCGCTGGCGGTCGCCAAGGACGGCGCGCGCTTCAACTTCAACTTTCCGGGCAGCCTGCAGGGCTTCCACGTGAAGGGCGGCTCGCCCGCACGGCTCCACGAGGTCGAGCTCAGCAATGTCGCCGGCCACAGCCGCACTGGGGAGCGGAGTCTGGCGATCGACTTCCGCCGTCTGGCGCCCGGACGCGTGGCACGCGTTGCGAGCCCCACCTTCTTCGACAAGGAGGTGTTTACGATGCCGACCTACCAGCTTGTGGCCTGTCCGACGCTGTATTCGGGGCAACGGGTGGAGTGCCGGATTGAATCGGAAGCGGATAGCGGCACCGTGGCGGTGCGACTGTTTTCCAGCATCTATGACGAGCACGATGAGCTGATCCAGATCTACGGCGATGCGCATGAGCTGACCGGCGGCTGTCACGCCGTGCTGAGCTGGGAGGTGCCGGAGACCCATGCCTATCCGATCTTCGAGATCGGGGTGGAGATCGAAACGCGCGATCCGCTCGGCGTCGATGGCACGCTCTATCTCGACTATCTGACCTGGGGTGGCGCGCCTGACACCGTGCTGAAGCGGCCGGACAACAATCTGAGCACGATGTGGAAGCACGCCTGGGTCAACAATGTCAGCCAGTTCCAGACCCGCTGGGAGGGCCTGCGCGTTACCAATGGCGACGGGCTCGGCTTCATCGCGCAAGGTACGCGCGACTGGAAGGATTATCGCGTAACGTCCGAGATCATGCCGCTGCTGGCGAACGCCTGGGGCCTCGCGGCGCGGGTGCAGGGACGCGAGCGCTATTACGCTCTGATGTTCGACCGTGCCGAGGGCGGCCGCGTCCGTTTGGTCAAGCGCGTGCATGACGAACTTGTGCTCGCCAGCGAACGCTTCGACTGGCAGCCCGACCGGAGATATCGGATTGAGCTGCGCGTGGCCGGAACCGACATCGAAGCCCATGTCGATGGTAAAAAACTCTTCAGCGTTCAGGACACGGGCGATCTCCCATTGACCAGCGGCGCCGTCGCGCTCGTCGTCGACAGCGGATCGATCTCCGCGGAGGAGGTGCGCGTGTCGCCGGCCTAACAGGCCTCACTCCGCCGCGATGGTCATCCCGTAGCCGAGCCGCTTCGAGATCCCGCCGGCGCAGTCGCGCAGGGCATGGGCGATCGGGCTGTCCCAGCGCGCATCAAACGTGCCTTCCGGCCCCATCGCGGTGATCACCAGCGCGACATGGCCGGAATGGTCGAACACCGGCGCCGAGAATGCGTTGACGCCGGGAAGGGGATCGCCGAGCGCGCGGGCGAGTCCGTGTTTTCGGACCTCCGTGAGCATCTCGGCGACCTTCGCGCCCTTCACGGCGCGCTTCGGATTGTACCCGACGCCGTGGCGGTCGAGGCCGCTTTCGAGCGCAGCGTTGATCGTCTTCTCCGGCAGGAAGGCAGCGAACGCCCGGCCTGTAGCCGTTTCCAATAGCGCCATCACCGAGCCGGCGCGCATCACGATGTGAACGGGCTGACCGGGCTCCTCCAGCTGCACCACGGTCGGACCGTGCGTGCCCCAGACCGCCAGCGAGACCGCATGTCCGATCTGACTTGCGAGCGCTGCGATCTTCGGACGCGCGATCCGCACGCCGGAGAGCCGGCGCAGGCTGATCAGGCCGAGCTCCAGCGCCAGCGCGCCGATCTCGTAGCGGCCGGTGGTCTCGTCCTGCTCGATCAGCCCGATGCGGGAGAAGCTGGCGAGATAGGGATGCGCCTTGGCCGGCGTCATGCCGGCCTCGCGCGCGAGATCGCGCAGCATCATCGGTTCGCCGCATCTCGCGAGCGCACGAAGCAATTCTCCGCCGACCTCGATCGACTGGATGCCGCGGCTTTCTCTCTTCATGCGTCTCCTGGCGCGTGGCTTACGCCGCGTTGCGCTTGGCGGCGCTGTCGGCGAGATGACGGCCGGCAATGTAGCCGAAGGTCAGCGCCGGCCCAAGCGTGATGCCGGCGCCCGGATAGTTGCCGCCCATGATGCTCGCCATGTCGTTGCCGGCGGCATAGAGTCCGGGAATCACCCGTCCCTCGGCATCGAGCGCCCGCGCGTTCTCGTCGGTGACGATGCCGGCATAGGTGCCGAGATCGCCGACCACCATCTTGATGGCGTAGAACGGGCCATTCTCGATCGGCGCGATGCAGGGATTGGGGCCGTGCATGGCGTCGCCCTGGTAGCGGTTATAGGCTTTTGAACCTTTGCCGAAGGCGGCGTCGTGCCCTTGCGGCGCAGTCGCGTTGAACTGCCTGACCGTCTCGGTGAACGCCGTCGCATCGATGCCGGCCTTTGCCGCGAGCGCCTCCAGCGTGTCGCCGCGCATGAGATAGCCGGTATCGAGGTGATGACCGAGCGGCATCGGGAACGGCGGCACGCAGCCGAGGCCGTATTTGCGCAGCGTCGGGTGATCGCAGACGAGATATGCGGCGATCTCCTCGCCGGGCTTGGCGGCCTTGATCATGGCCTGGACGAAGTCGTGATAGGAATTGCCCTCATTGGCAAAGCGCTTGCCGTCCCGCATCACCGCGATCACGCCGGGTTTGGCGCGGTCGATGAAATGCGGCATCACGCCGCTCGAACCATCCTTGCGTTTGGTCACCGACACCGGCACCCAGGCCGCCGCGTTCGGCAGACGATCCTCGACGTGACCGCCGGCGCTTTCTGCAAGGCGCAGGCCGTCGCCGGTGTTGCCGGTGGGGCCCGGCGAATAGTGCTCGTTGCCGGTCGGCGCATGCGGAAACATTTTTTTGCGCCGGGCGACGTCATGGGGGAAGCCGCCGCAAGCGAGAACGACGCCTTGGCGCGCGCGAATGCGGATCTCGCGTCCTTCGCGAGTCACAATGGCACCCGTGACCGCGCCGTTCTCGACCGTCAGCTCGCGCACCGGCGAGGACAGCCACATCGGAATCTTCAGATCCTGTGCGGATTTCGCGAGGCGACCGGCCAGCGCGTTGCCGTTGGTCAAGGTCATGCCGCGGCCATAGCGCAGCACGTCCATCAGGTGCCGTGACAGGCGCTTGGCGACGTATACCGCCGAGGTCAGCGACTTCGTCACCCGCATGAAATGGATGATCTCCTTGCCGGAGCCGAGCATCATGCCGAACACGGTCAGCTCGGGAAGCGGCATACCCAGCGTCTTGATCTGGTTACCGAGCTCGCGGCCGTCGAACGGGCGCGTCACCATGGAGCGGCCGCCCTGCGCGCCGCCCGGCGCTTCGGCGTGATAGTCGGGAAACACCAGCGGCATGTCGAAGCGCAGCGCGGTCTTGGTGGTGAAGAAATCGACCGCCTCCGGACCCGCACTCAGGAATGCATCGACCCGCGCGGCATCGAAGTTGTTGCCGGCCTCATGGCGCAAGTACGTGCGGGCCTGCTCCGGCGCCTCCTCGATGCCGTAGGCCTTCGCCAGCGACGTACCGGGGATCCAGAGCCAGCCGCCGGAGCGGGCGGTGGTGCCGCCGAAGCGCGGCTCCTTCTCGACGATCAGCACGTCGAGGCCGCGATAACCCGCGGTGATCGCGGCCGACATGCCGGAGGCCCCCGATCCGGCCACGAGCACATCGCACTCGTAAGTCTCAATTGCGTTGCGCTCGTTGCCGGTCATGCGGGCCTCATTTCTTCAGCAGCGGACATTTGGATTCGGAGACCGGGCGGAAGGCGTCCTCGCCCTTCACGGTCTTGACGATCTCCAGATAGTCCCACGGCTCCTTGGACTGCTCGGGCGATTTCACCTTGGCGAGATACATGTCGCGGATCACGCGGCCGTCCTCGCGCAATTTGCCGCCATGGACGAAGGTATCCTCGATCGGCAGCTCGCGCATCTTGGCCATCACCTTGGCGGGATCGTCGGTGCCGGCGGCCTTGATGCCCTTCAGATAATGCAGCACCGAACCGTAGACGCCGGTCTGGATCATGGTCGGCATCACCTTGGTGCGCCCGTAGAATTTCTTCGACCAGGCGCGGGTCGCCTCGTCCATGTTCCAGTAGGACGCCGTTGTCATGTAGGTGCCCTGCGCGGCCTTCAGGCCGACCGCATGCACGTCGGTGTCGAACATCAGGAGACCGACCAGCTTCTGGCCGCCCTGCACCAGGCCGAACTCGCCGGACTGCTTGATGGCGTTGTCGGTGTCCTGGCCGGCATTGGCGAACGCCACCACGTCGGCCTTCGAACTCTGCGCCTGGAGCGCAAAGGAGGAGAAGTCGGCTGTGTTGGTCGGATGCTTCACGCCGCCCAGCACCTTGCCGCCCATCTCGTTGATGAACCGCGTGGCGTCCTTTTCGAGCTGCTGGCCGAAGGCATAGTCCGCGGTGATGAAGTACCAGGACTTGCCGCCTTCCTTGATCACGGCGGAGGCCGTCACCTTGGACAGCGCGTAGGTATCGTAGGTGAAGTGCACGGTGTTCGGGCTGCACAGCTCGTCGGTCAGTGAGCTCGCCCCGGGGCCGGAGAGCAGCGCGATCTTGTTGCGTTCGCGCACCATGTTGTGCACGGCGATCGCGATGCCGGAGTTGGGGATGTCGACGACGGCGTCGACCTTGCCGTTGTCGAACCAGCCGCGCACGATCTGCACACCGACATCGGTCTTCATCTGGTGGTCGGCGCTGATGATCTCGATCGGCTTGCCGAGCACGGTCGGCCCGAACTCCTCGACCGCCATCTTGGCCGCCTCGACCGACCCCGGCCCGCTGTTGTCACGGCCCCAGCTCGACAGATCCGTCAGCACGCCGATCCGCACCGCGTCGTCGGAGACTTGCGCGCGCGCCGCCGTGGTCATGGCAGCCGAAGTCATGGCCGCGAGCAAGGTGCAGGCCAAAAGCCCTCTCATCGTCGATCCCTCTCTTATTGGCCGCTTGGCGCGGCTGGTTATTGTGGGGGGTAAATTAGATATTGGCGAATGAGTTTGTCAATGGCGAATAATGGGGGCGATGAGTTCCATGGTCGCCCGGGAGACATTGCCGGAGGCGTGCGCGCAACTGCCGCCACACCCGTCATTGCGAGCGCAGCGAAGCAATCCAGACTTTCTCCGCGGAGGCAGCCTGGATTGCTTCGTCGCAAGAGCTCCTCGCAATGACGGAGTGCGGGAGCAGCGACGCGCAAAAATCTCGCATCGTAATCTCGCACAGAGATCACACCTCCGCAGGTTGCAACCGCCATCGCGATTGGCCATGATGCCGTCAGGAATCTTTGGGGCAGGGCATGACGGCAGCAACGGGGGTCTCCGCGGCCGCGGAGAGATCGACGACGGCGCATGTGGTGTGGGCAAGCGCGCTCGGCACCGCGATCGAGTGGTACGATTTCCTGATCTACGGCACGGCAGCTGCGCTGGTCTTCAACAAGCTGTTCTTTCCGAGCTTCGATCCCTTCGTCGGAACGCTGGTGGCGTTCTCGACCTATGCGGTCGGCTTCGTGGCGCGTCCGATCGGCGGCGCGATCATCGGGCATTACGGCGACCGGCTCGGCCGCAAGACCATGCTGGTCGCGACCATGATCGCGATGGGGCTCGGCACCTTCCTGATCGGCTGCCTGCCGACTTACAGCCAGATCGGCGTCTGGGCGCCGATCCTGCTCATCATCCTGCGCTTCGTCCAGGGCATTGGGCTCGGGGGCGAATGGAGCGGCGCGGTCGTGATGGTGATCGAGCACGCCGGTGATCGGCGCGGCTTCTACGGCAGTCTGGTGCAGATCGGCTTTCCGGTCGGCGTCGCCGCTTCGACCGGTATCTTCGCCCTGATGACGCAACTGCCCGAGGCCGACTTTTTGAGTTGGGGCTGGCGCGTGCCGTTCCTGATCAGCATCCTGCTCGTCGGCGTCGGCTTCATCGTGCGGCTCAAGCTCGCGGAAACGCCGCATTTCAAGGAAGTCGTCGAGCGCAAGGAAGTGCTGGCGCAGCCGGTGCTGGAGGTGCTGCGCCGCGACTGGCGCAGTTTTCTGCTCGCGATCGGCATCACGGTGTCGGAGGTCGGGCTCGCCTATCTCCTCACCGTCTTCACCGTGGTCTACGCGACGACGAAACTCGGCCTGCCTCGCCAGGTGATCCTGAACGCGGTGGTCTATGCCGCGCTCGTCGAGTTCGCGACGCTGCCGCTCGCCGGCTGGCTCTCCGATATCTTCGGCCGCAGGGCGCTGTATCTCGCCGGCGGGGTGTTCTCGGTGGCGCTGGCGTTTCCGCTGTTCTGGTTCCTCGACACCAGGGAGCCGGCGCTGATCACGTTCGCGCTCGTCGTCACGATGACGCTGACGCACGCGCTGCTGTTCGGGCCGAAGGCGGCGTTCATGCCGGAACTGTTCCGCACCCAGGTGCGCTACAGCGGCGCATCGCTCGGCGCCAACGTCGCGGCCGCGCTCAGCGGCGGCTTCTCGCCGCTGATTGCGACCGCGCTCCTCGCATGGGCCGGCGCCTACTGGCCGGTGTCGGTCTACATCATCGCGCTGTCGGTCATCACGATCATCGCGACGCTGATGGCGCCGGAGACGGCGCGCGACGCGCTGAAGTCGTAGGCGCGGTCACCGGCAGGCGGGGTTTGCTGCGTCCGGAAACGCCAGGAAGGTGACGGTCGCCGGCACCAGCCGGATCGCTCCCGCAGGTGTTGCGCGCGGCTCAAGTCGGGGCAGTTCGTCGTCGGCACTCAGCGCGAGCGTCTTGCCGTTCAGCTGAACTGTCGCGTCTTGCAGCCGCCTCGCATGTATCGTGTAACGCTCGGCGGGGTGTGACAGCGTCAGGGTCGATGATGCATGCCGCGATGCGTTGATTGCGAGCACGGACACGGCGCCCCGCATGCCCGGATGGCAATGCGCGTAGAGATGGAGATCTGGCGCGGCGACCGGGTTCGCGTCGAGCACGATCGTTCCCATCAGCCGATGCCAGAGCAGCGCAGCCCAGTAGTTCGGCCGCGGACGAAACGTTCCCTCGTCGAGCAGGCCGTAGTCGCTGGCAGCCAGCGTGTTGTGCATCACCACCTGGACGCCGGCCCTTGCGAGGCGTCCGTGCTGGTCGAGATAGCGAAAGGTGTCGAGAAACGTCTTGTCCGATGGATTGCCGCCGCAGGCGGCGTTTGCCGTCTCCGTCAGCCAGATCGGCTTGCCCGGCTCGAATGCGTCGCGCAGGGCGCGGTAGGTCGCGAACGTCGCGTCGGTGCGTGCCAGCCAGTCCGAGGAGAGCGTCTGCGCCGGATCGTCGCGGCCGCCGCAGCGCGGCGAGAGCGTGTTGTAGTGATGATAGGAGAAGCGATCGATGCCGGGGGCGGATGCGGCGAGCAGATCGCGCGTGGTGATGCCCGACCCGGATGGCGACGGCGCGTCGCCGGTTGAACCCGGACCGACGATCAGCGTCTCGGGCGCCGCGCGTTGCATCCATTCGCGAAAGATCCTGAAGTCCCGGCCATAGGCGGCCGCATCATATCCCGGCGGCGCGCCGTTCGTCGCCGCAAGCGTCGGCTCGTTCATGAATTCCACCGCCGCGATGTGGCCACCCAGCGAACGCGTCGTGTCGATCAGGCGCTGCGCCTGATCGGTCTTCCACGCGCCATCCGCATCGCGGCTGCCCGGACTGATCGCGAAGGACGTGACGATCTCCGCGTCGACTGCGCGCGCAAAGTCGATGACGTCGCGCCATCGGTTGCGGCTGAGCACGTCATTGAATCCCGGCGGGGGCTTGGCCGGCGCATGGTTCGTGTCGGCAAAGAACGTCGCATTGGCCCAGGTGCCGCTCACGCGCAGATAGGCCGGCGCCAAAGCGGCGGCGAGCTTGCGCAGCCGCGCATTGGCAAGATTGATCGGCGGCCTCTCGCCGTAACGATCCCGCTCATCGAGCGTGCGCATTGTTTGCGGATAAGGTTTCCAGAACCGGCCGCCGGTCACCTCCACCATTTCGATATTGTAGGATTGAAAGCGCGCATCGATCGTCCCGATCGCCTTCAGCTCGGCGGGTGCGATGGAGGCGCCGCCGGCGTGCGCCGCGTCTAACGTTGTGGCAGCGAGCAGGCTCATCAGCAGCATCTGCGGCCGAAGCAGCCCGAAGGCCGACTTGATCCGCGACACGGTCATCTGGTCCGCGGCGCAGCGGCGATGGATTTCCCTCCCGGCCGGCCCTTGCGCACCGAATTCCAGAAATTCTCGGCCGCCCGGGTCATGCGGGCCCGCGTGCGGAACAGCGAGACGCTGATCGGAATGTCCCAATCCGCACCGCCGGCGCGCAACAGGCGGCCGCTGTCGAGATCGGCGCGGACGAGGCTCATCGGAGCCCACGTCACGCCGCGCCCTTCGCGCGCCATGTCGACCAGCAGCATGACCGGCGCGGCGAAGCCGGGCGCTAACCACGCCGTCGAATCCTTCGCGGCCAGGAACGAGGTGACGAGCCGCCCCACGCCCGAGCCGGGGTGATAGGCGAGATAGGGCAGCGGCGCGCCCGATGCGCCGGGCAGCGCGTAACGAGGCTGTGCCTTTTTGCTGCTGCGTCCACCGCGGCCCGGTTTTGCAGCCGGCGCGCTGATCGGGATCAGCACGTCGGTCGCGAGATCGACGCGCTGGAAGCGGTCCATGTCGAGCCGGCTCACCAGCGTCGGATGGTAGTGCGCCAGCATGAAATGCGCCTGCGCGTCCAGAAGTAGCTTCTCGCAGCCGGCGAAATTCGAAGCGACGAGCTGCACGGCCGAGTCGGCCCGCGCGCTGTCGGAGTTGCGAATCCATTCCGGAAAGAAGGTCTGCGACAGTGAATGCGTGGCGGCAAAGGTGATGGTCTCGGCCTTCAGCCGCGCCACTTCGAGCGCTTCCTCGCGTCCGACCAGGACCCGGCGCAGCACGTCCTCCGCGACGGGGCGAAAACTCTCGCCGGCCGGCGTCAGCGTGATCGTGTGGGTCGAACGTTCGAACAGCGGCGTGCCCAGCCACTCCTCGAGCGACCTGATGCGGCGGCTCAGCGCCGGCTGGGTCACATGCCGTCGCTGGGCGGCGCGCGAGAACCCGCCTTCCTCAGCGATGGCAAGGAAATCCTCCAGCCAGACCAGGTCCATGATGCGGTTTTGTCCTCAAATCATACCGATACGGCATTAGCGCCTGACACGCCGCTGGTCCAATGTAAACGGCATCGCAAGACAAGAACAAAGCGCCACCTTCGCATGGCGCGACGATGCCGTTGGAGGAAGCAAATTGCAGATCGCCGCAACGCCGCTGTCTGAGCCCATATCGACTGAGCCGATGTCGCGCCCGGTTTCCGAACGCCGCCGCAAGCCGCTCTGGCGCGAGCAATATGTCCTCGTCGTCGCCGGCGCCGCGCTCGGCGCACTGTTCGGATTCCTGCTTCCGACCGTCGCCGTCGAATTCAAGCCGCTCGGCGATGCCTTCATCTCGCTGATCAAGATGACGATCGCGCCGCTGATCTTCCTGGTGGTGGTCACCGGCATCGCGCAGGTCGGCGACATGAAGGCGGTGGGCCGCATCGGCCTCAAGGCCTTTGCCTATTTCGAGGCGGTGACGACCGTCTGCCTGTTGATCAGTTTTGTGGTGGTGCGCTGGGTGCAGCCCGGCGCGGGCGTGGCGCATGCCACGGCGCAGCAGGCGGAGACCGTCGCGCGCTATTCGCAGGCCCATGTCGGGTCGTTGTCAGCCTACATCCAGCACATGATCCCGGAGAGTTTTGTCGGCGCGTTCGCGGCCGGCGACGTGCTCCAGGTTCTCGTGCTCGCGCTTCTGTGCGGTATCGGCTTGCTGCTGCTCGGCGAAAAGGCAGCGCCGCTGCGGACGGGCCTTGAGCGGATCACCGAACTCGTCTTCAGCGTCGTGCATGTCGTGGTGGCCTTGGCGCCGATCGGCGCCTTTGGTGCCATGGCTTTCACCGTGGCGAAGTTCGGCGCCGCCACGCTCTATGCGCTGGCGCTATTGGTCGGCACCGCCTGGGCGATGATGGCGTTCTTCATCTTCGTCATTCTCAACGTGATCTGCCGTCTCGCCGGTATCCGCCTGATGGACCTGTTGCGCCTCTTGCGCAACGAGCTGCTCGTCGTGCTCGGCACCTCCTCGTCGGAGACTGCCATCCCCGGCATGATGGAGAAGCTGCCGAGGGCGGGTGTGGGGCGGGCAGTCGCTGGCCTCGTCATTCCCTCCGGCTATTCCTTCAATCTCGATGGTGTCGCGCTGACGCTGCCGCTCTCCACGATGTTCGTCGCCCAGGTCTACGGCATCGAATTGTCGGCCGGCCAGCAATTGAGCCTGTTCGTGGTGATGCTGTTCACCAGCAAAGGCGCCGCGGGCGTTACCGGCGGCGCTTTCGCCGCACTCGCCGCGACGGTGATCGCCGCGGGGTTGCCGGCGGAGGGACTGGCGCTGCTGCTCGGCATCGACCGCTTCATGTCGCTGGCGCGCGCCATCACCAACACCATCGGCAATGCCGTCGCCGCCGTCGTGGTCGCGAAATGGGATGGGGAATTCAACCGCGAGGACTGGGCTCAGTCCGCCGCTCAAATCCAAGAAGTGAAGTAAGGACTCAAGGTTTCTATCATGGCTACCAGCACCAAAGAACTGCCCGTCATCGCGCTCACCCCCGGCGATTGCACTGGCATCGGCCCCGAACAGGTCGCGCGCATTCTGTCCGATGACCGGCTCGCGGATGCGGCCCGTCTCGTCGTCGTCGGCGATGCCCGCGTGCTCGAGATGGGCATGGCGCATGCCGGCGTGAAGCTGAAGGTCGAGCGGATTGCCTCGCCCAAGGCGGCCAACTGGGGCCGCGGCGCCGTGCAGCTCGTCGACCTCGGCAACACCGATCCCGGCAAATTCCCGATCGGCAAGGCCAGCGCGGAATCGGGCCGGCTGACCGGCGAGACGCTGTCGCGTGCGATCGATTTCGCCAAGGCGGGCGAGGTCGACGCGATCACGTTTGCGCCGCTCAACAAGCGCGCGATGTTCGACGGCGGATGGAAGTTCCCCGACGAGCACAAGATGTTCGCAAGCCTGCTCGGGCATAAGACCTATTTCTCCGAGATGAACGTGCTCGACGGGCAATGGATGTCGCGCGTGACCGGGCATCAGTCGCTGCGCGAGGCGCTCGACGGCATCAATCCGGCGAGCATCACCGACTCGATCGAACTGGTCGACCGCATGATGCGCAAGGCCGGCGTCGCCAAGCCGCGCATCGCGGTCGCCGCCCTCAATCCGCATGCCGGCGAGAATGGCCTGTTCGGCCGCGACGAGATCGAGATGATCCGCCCGACGGTCGAGGCCGCCGCGAAGACCGGCATCGCCTGCACCGGGCCTTATCCCGCCGACACCGTCTATATCCGCGCCTTCGCCGGCGAATTCGACAGCGTAGTCGCGATGTATCACGACCAGGGCCAGATCGCGACCAAGCTGCGCGGCTTCAACCGCGGCGTCACCGTCACCGCGGGTCTCGAGACCGTCTTCACCACGCCATCGCATGGCACCGCGTTCGACATCGTCGGCACGGGCGTCGCCAAGACCGGCGCGCTCGAAAGCGCGGTCCGCCTTGCAGCGCAACTGGTATCGATCAAGGTCAAGGAGGCTGCCCATGCAAACTGATCGCAGGACCCTGCTCCAGGCGGCGGCCGCGCTGCCGCTTGCAACCGTCGGCGCCAACGCGGCATTCGCGCAGGCACCCACCGCAGCTCCCGCAGCAGCGCCACCCAAGGAGGTGACGCGTGCGCTGGCGCATTATCTCGTGACCGCGAGTTATGACGACCTGCCGGCCAATGTACGCAAGGAAGGCGTGCGCACGCTGCTGAACTGGGTCGGCGTCGCCATTGGCGGATCGCATCACGAGACGGTCGATATCGCGGTCTCCGCGCTCGGTCCGTTCTCCGGGCCGCAGCAGGCCTCGCTGTTCGGGCGGCGCGAGCGGTTCGACATCATGAACGCGGCCTTCATCAACGGTGTGTCGAGCCATATCTTCGACTATGACGACACCCACCTGAAGACGATCATCCATCCTGCCGGTCCCGTGGCCTCGGCCATTCTCGCGCTGTCGGAAATGCAGCCGGTATCGGGCAAGGAATTCCTGAACGCGCTGGTGCTCGGCGTCGAGACCGAGTGCCGGATCGGCAACTCGGTCTATCCGAACCACTACGATGTCGGCTGGCACATCACCGGCACCGCCGGTGTGTTCGGCTCGGCCGCGGCCGTCGGCAAGCTGTTGAAGCTGAACGAGCAGCAGATGACATGGGCGCTCGGCCTTGCCGCCTCGCAGCCGGTGGGCCTGCGCGAGTCCTTCGGCTCGATGAACAAGAGCTTCAATCCAGGCCGTGCCGCATCAAGCGGCATTTTTGCGGCGATCCTGGCCTCGAAGAATTTTACCTCGTCCGACGCCATGATCGAGGCCAAGCGCGGGTGGGCCAACACGATCAGCACCAAGCAGGACTACAACGAGATCCTGGGCGACCTCGGCAAACGCTATGAGGCCGCGCTCAATACCTACAAGCCATTCGCCTGCGGCATCGTCATGCACCCGGCGATCGACGCCGCGATCCAGCTCCGCAACGAGAGCAAGGTGACTGCGGACCAGATCGAGCGCGTCGACCTCAAGGTCCATCCGCTGGTGCTGGAGCTCACCGGCAAGAAGACGCCGAAGGCGGGCCTCGAAGGCAAGTTCAGCATCTATCACGCGGTCGCGGTCGCCATCGTCGAGGGCGCCGGCGGCGAGAAGCAGTTCAGCGACCGGGCCGTGACCGATCCGACCGTCGTCGCGCTGCGCGGCAAGGTGAACCCGGTCATAACATCAGGCATCAAGCCGGAGCAGGTCGATCTCACCATCATGCTGAAGGACGGCCGCAAGCTCAACCGCTACATCGAGCATGCGATCGGCAGCGTCGAGGTGCCGATGACCGACAAGCAGCTCGAAACCAAGTTCTCGGACCTTGCCGAGGGTATCATCCCTGGTGCGACGATCCGGCGCGTGATGGACGCCTGCTGGAATGTCGAGAACTTGCCGAACGCGGCGGAGATCGCAAGGATGTCGGTCGCAACCTGACCGCGGAGGAGAACAGCATGCCGTCACGCCGCCGTTTCCTGCAGTCCGCCGGTTCGGTTGCCGCCTTGGCCGCGACCGGCGGTCGTGCGGCTCTCGCGGCGAGCCCAGGTGTCACCGAGCGTCTCGCCCGCTACATGGTCGCCGCGCGCGACCAGGAGCTGCCGGAGCAGGTGCTGCTCGAATGCAAGCATCGCATTCTCGATACGCTCGGTGCGATGGTGTCGGGCTCACGCATGCGGCCGGGCGAGATGGCATTGAAATATATTCGCACGCTCGGCGGTGATGAGCAGGCATCCGTGATCGGTTCCGATTTCCGCACCACGGCGGTCAACGCGGCATTGGCCAACGCGATGTGTGCGCATGCCGACGAGACCGACGATTTCGAGCCCGTCACCAAGGCGCATCCTGGGTGTTCGGTCGTGCCGGCTGCACTCGCGATTGGCGAGCGCGAGCATCGCAGCGGACAGGATTTCATTCGCGCCGTTACGCTCGGCTACGACCTGACCTGCCGGCTGCTGATGGCGCTGGGCCCGGATCTCGTGCGCGGCTCGCATCGGAGCGCGGAGGGAACGTCGTCGACATTTGGCGCGCTCGGCGCCGCCGCATCGCTGGCTCAGCTCGACGAGAAGGGGACGCGCTACGCGATCTCCTATTCGTCGCAGCAGGTGTCCGGCCTCTGGAGCTGGGTCAAGGACAAGGACCATATCGAGAAGGCCTTCGACTTCGCCGGCATGGGCGCACGCAACGGCGTGATGGCCGTCGACATGGTGAAGAATGGCTTAACAGGCGTCGACGACGTGCTCGACGGCACGCATAATCTCTTCATTGCACTGTCGAGCGATCCGAAGCCGGAAGAGATGGTGAAAGAGCTTGGCAGTCGCTTCTACGTCACGGAGACCGCAATCAAGACATTTTCGGTCGGCTATCCCATCCAGTCGCCGCTGGATGCGATGTTGACGCTGCGCAAGCAGCACAGCCTCGCGCCAGACAACGTGCGTAGCATCCTGGTCAAGCTGCCGACCGATGCGATGGGAATTGTGGGCGAGAGCGCGATGCCAGACGTCAACTGCCAGCATCTCGTGGCTGTCGCGCTGGTCAAGGGCGCCGTGTCGTTCAACGACAGTCACGACGTCGCGCTGATGCACGACCCCAAGATCCTCGAACAGCGCGCCAAGGTGACGCTGGCCGACGACAAGGCACTGATGGACCCGGTAGCGCCGCGCGGCGCTGTCGTCGAAGTGACATTGACCGATGGCAAGAAGGTCGAGCACTTCACGAAATATCCGCCGGGCACCAAGGAGAATCCGCTGAGTACGGAAGCCGTGGCGGCCAAGACGCGGGATCTGATTGCACCGGTATTGGGCAGTGACAGGGCCGAGAAGCTGATCGACCAGATTGGTCATCTCGAACGGCTTGACGACGTCGGCAAGTTGAGGCCATTGCTGACGGCGTGATGAATCAATCAACAACAAGACAAACATCAAGGAAGTGCCCATGCGCGGGGTTATGCGACGCACCTTTGTGGCCGCCTGTGCGGCCGTTCTGTTCTCCGGCTTCGCGGTAGCGCAGGATTATCCCTCCCGACCCGTCAAGATCATCGTGCCGTTCCCGGCCGGCGGGTCCAACGACATCATCGCCCGCATCGTCGCGCAGAAGCTGACTGAGCGGAACGGCCAGACCTTCCTCGTTGAGAACCGCGGCGGCGCCGGTGGCAATATCGGTGCCGAGACGGTCGCGAGCGCAGAGCCCGACGGCTACACCTTGCTGCTGACCGCGCCGCCTCCGCTGACGATCAACGGCTCGCTCTACAAGAAGCTGCCGTTCGATCCTGCAAAAGCCTTTGCGCCGGTGGCGCTGATCGCCTCGGTGCCGATCGTGCTGGTTGTCAATCCGTCGGTGCAGGCGAAGAACGTCGGCGAACTGATCGCGCTGGCCAAGGCCAAGCCGGGCTCGCTGAATTTCGGCTCGTCCGGCATCGGCTCGACGAATCATTTGGCGGGCGAATTGCTCAAGAGCATGGCCGGCGTCGACATCGTCCACGTGCCCTATCGTGGCGCGGCGCCGGCGATGAACGACCTGCTCGCGGGCCAGATCCCCTTCATGTTCGACAACATGCCCGCGGTGCTGCCGCAGGTGCAGGGCAAGGCCATCAATGCGATCGCGGTTGCCGGTACCAAGCGTGCGGAAGCACTGCCCGACGTGCCGACCGTGGCCGACACCATTCCCGGCTTCGAGGCTTCGTCCTGGTTCGGACTGGTGGCGCCGGCCAAGACGCCTGCGCCCGCGCTCGCCAAGCTGAGCGGCGAGCTCGAGACCATTCTGAAGATGCCGGATGTCAAGAAGCGGCTCGCTGAACTCGGGGCCGAGCCCGGCACCGTTTTCGGCGACACATTCGGTCAGTTCATGACGGAAGAAACCGCAAAATGGGGCAAGCTCGTCAAGGCCTCCGGCGCCACGGTCGATTAGCGAGTTAGGGTAGCGTCATGGATCTGAACCTGGGCGGCAAGGTTGCCGTCGTGACCGGCGGCAGCGTCGGCATCGGTCGTGCCATTGCCGCCGAACTCGCGCGCGAGCAGGCGCATGTCGTCATCGTCGCGCGCGACGCCGAGCGGCTTGCGGCGGCGGCGCAAGAGATGTCGCGGGACACCGGCCGGCGCGTGATTGCCTGTGCCGGCGACATGACCAAGCCTGACGACATCGCCCGTGCAATGACCACCGCGCGCGAGGCCTTCGGCCGCATCGATATCCTCGTCAACAACGCCGGCGCCTCGCCGATGGGCCGGATCGCGGAGACGCCGGATGCGACCTGGGCCAAGTCGATCGAGCTGAAGCTGCTTGGCTACATGCGCTGTGCGCGCAATGTCCTGCCGGAAATGCGCGACCGCCGCTGGGGCCGCGTCATCAACATCATCGGCCGCAGCGGCCACCAGCCGCGCGCGGCCTATATGGCGGGCGGCGCGGTCAATGCCGCGCTGCTGAACTTCACGCTGGCGCTCGCCGAGGAATGCGCGCCGGACAATGTGCTGGTCACCGGCGTCAATCCCGGACCGGTGCAGACCGACCGCTGGGACAGCCTCATCTCTCAAGGTGCGGCGATCTCGGGCCAGGATCAGGGCGCGACCAATGCTGCGGCGATCGCCTCGGTTCCGCTCGGCCGCGTCGGGCAGCCGCACGAGGTGTCCGGCATCGTCGCGTTCCTCTGTTCAGACCGCGCGTCCTTCATTACTGGTACCTGCATCAATGTCGATGGCGGTGGAACGAGGTGTATCTAATGGCTAGCGAACTGCGGAAGATCGGTGTCAGCGAGGATTGCGAGCTTGCGGTTCGCATCGACGATTATCTGCTGCCATGGGACGTCAAACCGCCGGTCGTGATGCTGCACGGGCTCGCCGAGAGCGGCGAGGCGTTCCGGCGCTGGGTGCCGTATTTCGCCACGCATCATCTGGTGGTGCGGCCTGACCTGCGCGGCTATGGCGATTCGACACCGATGCAGGGCGACTACGTTTACCGCTTCGCAGGCCTTGGCGACGACATCATCCGGATGCTGGACGTGCTGAAGCTCGATCGCGTTTTCCTGGTTGGCGGCAAGATCGGCGGCACGCTGGCGATGCACCTGACCGCAAAACACCCGGATCGCGTGATCGCAGTCGCCGCGGTCGGTGCGCCGGCCTCGCTCACCTCGTTCAACGAGCGGGCGCCGACCTGGCGCAAGCAGATCCGCGAGCAGGGCGTCGAGCCCTGGGTGCGCGAGACCACGGCCGGCCGCCTCGGCTCCTCGCTGCCGCCGCCGGCGCCGGACTGGTGGATCAAGCTGATGTCGAAGACCAAGGCTTCGACGCTGGAGGCATTCCTACAGATGGTGCCGACGGTCGACGTCACCGGCGAACTTCCGTCCATCAAGCGTCCGACGCTGGTGATCACCACGACCGGCTCCGGTCTTGGCGACGTCGCCTCCGTGAAGGCATGGCAGGAAACGATTCTGGGCTCGAAGCTGGAAGTGCTGCCGGGCGATTCCTATCACGTCGCCGCGACTGACCCGGACGTCTGCGCGCAAAAAGTTCGCGCGTTCTTCGATCGCGTCGCGACTTAAGATGCACAGGGCGGGCCATTGGCCCGCCCTGCATTTGGCTCTAAGACTACCGTTCGACAAGAAACGGCAAATATCAGGGAGTGAAGCCATGACAAAAACCACGCGACGCAGCGTGCTCACTGCCGCGGCCGCGATGACAGCGGCAGGCCTTACTGAGGCGGCGCCGGCTGCGGCGCAGGCCGCACCCAAGCCGATCTTCCCGGTGCCGATGGTCGCGATCCCGATCGTCGGCGAGACCCAGGTGTTCCAGGTCCGCCGCATCTACTGCATCGGCCGCAACTATGCCGCGCACGCGATCGAGCGGGGCTCGGATCCGAACCGCGAGCCGCCGTTCTTCTTCCAGAAGCCGACGGATGCTATCCAGAACGTTGCGGTGGGCGAGGTCGCCGACCATCCCTATCCGTCGCTGACCAAGAACTATCATCACGAGGTCGAACTGGTCGCCGCG
The DNA here is from genome assembly GCF_052075965.1 of Bradyrhizobium sp. 482_C4_N1_8. Taxonomy (NCBI): domain Bacteria; kingdom Pseudomonadati; phylum Pseudomonadota; class Alphaproteobacteria; order Hyphomicrobiales; family Nitrobacteraceae; genus Bradyrhizobium; species Bradyrhizobium sp. 482_C4_N1_8. The sequence continues at coordinate 1,729,699 of NZ_CP197231.1, forward strand.
CTGAAATCGGGAGGCACCAACATCCCGGCCGACAAGGCGCTCGATCACGTCTATGGCTACGCGCTCGGCCTCGACATGACCCGGCGCGATCTCCAGAACGGCATGGCCGCGGAAAAGAAGCCCTGGGAGATCGGCAAGAGCTTTGACCACGCCGCGGTGATCGGGCCGATCCATCCGGCCAGCAAGACCGGCCATTTCGAGAAGGGCGCCATTTCGCTGGCGATCAATGGCACGGTGAAACAGAACTCGGATCTCAGCAAGATGATCTGGAGCGTTGCCGAGCAGATCGCAAAGCTCTCCGAAGCGTTCGAGCTGAAAGCTGGCGACATCATCTATTCCGGCACGCCAGAGAATGTCGGCCCGGTGGTGAAGGGCGACGTGCTGCTGTGCAAGCTCGAGGGCCTGCCTGATATGTCGATCAAGATCGTTTAACCGATCCCTGCAGCCAAGTATCGCGTCGGGAGGTGCTCATGTTGCGGCATGCTGTGATCGCCACGTTGAGTCTGGCCTTTGCGATCACCGTTGCAAAGGCCGAAGGCCCCGTGGACATCGCGCCGACGGGAGCGCTCCGCGTAGCGGTGGCCGTCGGCCCGGCCGCGTCGGCCTTCTGGACCACGCGCGATCCTTCGACCGGAAAGCCGCGCGGCGTCACGGTCGAGCTCGCCAGGGCCGCCGCTGACAAGCTGCACGTTCCGCTCCAGCTCGTCGAATATCAGAGCTCCGACGAGATCGCCGCGGCCGGCAGCAAGGACGTCTGGGATCTCTCCTTCATGCCGGCGGACGTCAAGCGCGAGGCGTTCGTGGACCAGGGGCCTGCTTACGTCGCCTATATGAGCGGCTATCTCGTGCGGGCCGGTTCGGACATCCTGATCGTTGCGGATGTCGATCGCGCCGGCATGCGGGTCGGCTGCATCGAAGGGACATCGACGTCACGTACGGTCGAGAAATCGCTGATGCAGGCGAAGCTGACAAAGTTCGTGAAGCCGGAAGAGGCGGCCGAATTGATCGGCAAGGGGCAGCTCGATGCTCTGGCGATGGGCATGGGAGCTCTGGAAGACCTTTCGCGAAAGCTGCCCGGAACCAAGGTGCTGGACGAAGTTATTCAATCGACCGGCGTGGTCGTGGTCGTTCCCAAGGGCAAGGCCGTGGCGAAGGCCTGGGCGGCGCGCTTCCTGGATGAAGCCAAGGTAGACGGGACCGTGCGTCGTGCGCTCGATGGTAATGGATTTACCAGCGACAAGATCGCGCCGTAGTTGCGCCGAACTGCGTCCGCTGGAACCGCGACTGGCGGCGGGGGTCTTTGAATTGCCGGAGTTCCATCGGCCATTGCCCCGTGTTGGGCAACGAACAAACCTCGTGCGGCCATATTTGAGTAAGAGTGATCTCCCGAGAGGGAGGCGCTCCGATGAAGAAAGTTTTGATCACTGCGGTCGTGCTGCTGGCTGGCGTGCCTGCGAGCGCCGTTGCGCAGGAGCGCGCTGGTGCTGCGGCGATAGGCGCCGTGTCCGGGGCCGTCGTGCTCGGTCCGGTCGGTGCGGTCGCGGGTGCAGTGATTGGCTATACCGCCGGTCCTTCAATCGCGAGGTCATGGGGCGTGAGAGGTTCGCGGTCGGCAAGACACCAGCAGCCGCCACGCCGCGAGGCGTACCGCGCAGCCGCGACCGGCGCTCCGCCGCGCGCGCGTGAGGCGATGAATGCCAACGGCCAGATCAGAGCTGCCAGCAATCCGCCGGCTCAAGCCACGCCCCCGGTGCAGCCAGTTCAAGCTGCCCCGGCTCCGCCGGCGGAGACTTCGACCCCGCCCGTTCAGGGACTCGAATGAGGCTCCGGCTTTAGGCCGCGGTCGTCTTCGGCCGCAGCCGGTCGACGGTCCGTGCGATCAGCGCGGCCACCTCCGGCACTTTTGGACCAATGCGAAATTCCGGCCCTGCGACGACGACCGAGAGCCGGCGGTCACCGATCGGCAGCGGGATCGCCGCGCCGGCGAGGTCGCGGCTGTAATCGGCGAAGCTCTGGCAATAGCCGCGCGCGATCGAATTGCGCAGCTCGATCTCGACCGCCTCGATGCTGATCGGCGTCGAGGGCCCGTATTGCTTGAACTCGATCTTGCGATAGACGGAGTCGCGCTCTTCCTGCGAATATTGCAGCAGCAGGGCGCGGCCGCTGGCGGTGGCGTGGATCGGCACGCGGTGGCCGATGGTCGCGAAATAGCGGATCGCGGCCTGGGATTCGACGACGTCGATGAACACCGCCATCACGCCGGCCGGCGCCACGATCGATGCGGTCTCGCCCGTCTCGGCGGAGAGATCTGCGATCAGCTGATGCGTCCACGGCGGCAGCGGCTCGACCTCGGAGATCATCCGTGCCATCGCCAGCCAGCGCGGCGTCGGATAGAATCCGGCGCGCGGCCGCGGTTCATAGAGGTAGCCCTTCTCGGACAGCGTCGCGAGCAGGTTGAAGGTCGACGAGCGCGGCCAGCCGAAATGATCGGCGATCTCGGCAAGCGTCGCCGGCTTCCTCGTTTGCGCGAAGAATTCCATGATCTCCAGGACGTTTGCGGCTTGGCGAACGATCATGGTGGCGGCGTTCCGATCTAGGTCTGGCCGAGGATCTTCTTCGCGGCGCGAAGATGCGGCTTGTCGATCATCTGGCCGTCGAGCCGCAGCGTGCCGGAGTTCGGATTGCTCGCGAATGCCGCGATCACTTTTTCCGCCCAGGTGCGCTCAGCCTCGGTCGGCTCGAATGCCGCGTTGACGACGTCGACATGTTTCGGATGGATCAGCGCCTTCGCCGAAAAGCCGTCGCGCCGCGCCGCCCGCGTTTCCTGCTCGAGGCCGGCGAGGTTGTCGATGTCGGTATAGACGGTGTCGATCGGCGCGACTTCGGCCGCGGCCGCCGCCATCAGGCAGAGATCGCGCGCGAGCCGATAGGGGCTGTGGAACACGCCGCCCGAGGCTTTCTCGGTGGCGCCGAGCGAGGCCGAGAGATCCTCCGCACCCCACATCAATCCGGCGAGGCGAGGGGAGCAGCCCTTGTAGCTGCCAAGCCCGAAGATCGAGCTGGCCGTCTCCGTCGCGACACAGACGATGCGGGTCGCGCCGACCGTGATGCCGGCCGCGGCTTCCAAGGCTTCGAGCCAGGTTGCAACCTGGCGCACGTCGTCGCCGCCTTGCGATTTCGGCAGCACGATGCCGTCGGGCTTGCCGGGCATGACCGCGGCGAGATCGGCGAGCGTCAGGTCGGTGTCGAGCGCGTTGACGCGGACATAGAGCTGATGCGGGCCGGGGCGGCCCTTCAGCATCGCAAGCGTCAGCCCGCGCGCTTCCGGCTTCTTCTCCGTGACGACGGAATCCTCGAGATCGATGATCAGCGCGTCGGCCTTGCCTTCGCTCGCCTTCTCGAATTTGCGCGGGGAATCCCCCGGCACGAATAGCATCGAACGCATCAGACCGGCCTCTTGTGCATCATCGCCATGCGGCGGCATTTGCCGACGATCTCGTCGTTCTGGTTCAAGGCGTGGTGCTCGAACTCGACGATACCCGCTCTCGGGCGCGATTTGGATTCCCTCAACGAAAGCACCTTCGTCGTCGCCCGCAAGGTGTCGCCATGGAAGACCGGTTTTGGGAACGTGACGTCGGTCATGCCGAGATTGGCAACGGTGGTCCCCATGGTCGTATCATAGACCGTCATGCCGATCATGATGCCGAGGGTGTAAAGGCTGTTGAAAATGCGCTGGCCGAACTCGGTCTTTTCAGCGAAATGCGCGTCGATATGCAGCGGCTGCGGGTTGAGCGTCAGCAGGCTGAACATGGTGTTGTCCATCTCCGTGACGGTCCGGGTCAGCGGATGCCTGAACTCCTGGCCCACGGAAAAGTCCTCGAAATAAAGTCCGGCCATCGCGGTTTCCTCCCTGTATCGCTGCGATTCTGGCCAGCGCTGCCGTTAGGGCGGCGCGGCCAGGTGAACTGCTTTTTGCTCTGCGAGCTGCTCGATCTCCTCGGTCGAGAAGCCGGCCTCGCGCAAAATGTCGCGGCCATGCTGGCCGAGCGTCGGTGCGGGGCCGGCGGCTTCCGGCTGGGTCACGCTCCAGGTGGAGGGCACGCGCATCTGGCGAATCCGGCCTTCGACGGGATGATCGACGGTCCTGAAGAAGTCGACGGCTTGGAGATGCGGATCGTCGAGGATCGTTTCCAGGGTGTGCATCGGCATCACCGGAATGTCGGCGCGCTCGAGCAGATCGCGCCATTCTGCGGTGGTGCGTGTGAGGAAGATGTGGCCGATCTCCTCGTAGATCTCGTCGATGTGCTTCGTCCGCGACGCATGGTTGGCGAAGCGCGGCTGATCGAGGAAATGCGGCTGTCCGATCGCCTCGAAGAAGCTGCGCCAGTGCTTGTCGTTGTAGATGAGGACACAGAGATAACCGTCGCTGGTCTTGTAGGGGCGGCGATAGCGCGAGAGCAGGCGGGCATAGCCGCCATGATCGAGCGGCGGATCGTAGGTGAGGCCGCCCAGATGATCGACCAGCACGAACTCCGTCATCGATTCGAACATCGGAACGTCGATGCGCTGGCCTTCGCCGGTGCGGCTCTGATGCATCAGCCCGCCCATGATCGCATTGACCAGCATCAGGCCGACGATGCGGTCGGCGATGGTGACGGGAACGTAGCGCGGCGTGCCGTCGCCGGCCGCCGCAAGCAGCGTCGGAATCGTGGCGGCGCCCTGGATGAGATCGTCATAGGCGGGCTTTGCGGCATAGGGGCCGGACTGGCCGTAGCCGAACGCGCCGACATAGACGAGAGCGGGATTGATCGCGGCTAGCGTCTCGTAGTCGAGGCCGAGCCGGGCCATCGCCTGCGGGCGCACATTGTAGACGAGCGCGTTGGCCTGCTTCGCCAGCCGCAGCAAGGTGTCGCGGCCTTCCGTCTTCTTCAGGTCGAGCACGATGCTGCGCTTGCCGCGATTGGCATTGAGGAACATCCCGCCCATGCCGGGCGTGCGGCCGGGACCGATCTGGCGAACGATGTCGCCCTCGGGGCTTTCGACCTTGATCACGTCGGCGCCCATGTCCGCCAGCACCTGGGTGCCGTAGGGGCCCATCAGCACCGAGGTCAGGTCGAGAATGGTGAAGCCGGCGAGCGGTCCCATGAGGCCTCGTTGGATAAATTCATATAGGTGGAGTTAAAGTTCATAAAGTAGCCGTGTCAATTCGACGGCTCCGGTCTACGACGCATAGCTCCATGCATAGTTCATATACTTGACAGATAAATTCACCTATATGTACATTTTCAAGCAAGAAATAGAGCGAGGGCCGGACGGCGCCGCAGCAATTCGCTGCCGCGTTCGGCGTGGGGACGCGTCAAGGAGAACGACATGAAGAAGAATCTGGTCAGGGCCGCAGCAGTGCTCGCTCTCTCGCTGCCGGTCTCGACGCTGCAGGCGCAGGCCCTGGAGCTGAAGGTCGCCGATAGCTTCCCCGCCGGTCACTATCTCGTCCGCCTGATGCTGAAGCCCTGGATGGACGACGTCACCAGGCGCACCAATGGCACGGTGACCTTCACCTATTATCCGAACCAGCAGATCGGCAAAGCCGCCGACATGTTGCGTCTGACGCAGTCCGGCGTGGTCGACATCGGCTACATCGGACCGTCCTATGTCTCCGACAAGATGCCGCTCTCGGAAGTCGCGCAATTGCCGGGTGCGTTCGCAACCAGCTGCCAGGGCACACTCGCCTATTGGAAGATCGCGCGTGAAGGCATTCTCGCCAAGCAGGAATACGCGCCGAACAAGATCAAGCTGCTGCTCGCCGTAGTGCTGCCGCCCTACCAGGTGTGGACCGTCAAGTCGAAGGTGGAAACCACCAAGGACATGCAGGGCCTGAAGTTGCGCACCACGGGCGGCGCGCAGGACCTGACGCTGCGTGCGCTCAGCGCCGTGCCGGTGCGCATGGCTGCGCCCGATGCCTATGAGTCGCTGTCGCGCGGCACCATGGACGGCCTGCTGTTCCCGCTCGACAGCGTCGTCTCCTACGGCCTCGACAAGCTGGTCAAGCACGCCACCGAAGGCGTCAGCTTCGGCAGCTTCATCGTCGCCTATTCCATCAACCAGTCGGTCTGGGACAAGCTGCCCGACGACGTGAAGAAGGCGATGAACGAGGCTTCGGAGGCGATTACGCCGCAAGCCTGCGCCGGCGTCGAAAAGGAAGGCGAAGTCACCAAGAAGCAAATGCAGGACGAAGGCATCAGCTTCGATCCGCTGCCAGAGGCGACGCGCACCGAGATCAAGGACAAGCTCAAGGGCGTCGGCAAGGAGTGGGCGAGCGGGCTCGACAGCCGCGGCAAGCAGGCGTCTGCCGCGCTGAAGGAGTTCGACGATCTGCTCACCGCGGGCGGCGCCAAGTAAAGCGCCAGGTAGTCCGATATCCAACAGGGAGACGCTAGAGGTGATCAAACGGGCAGGAGATGTGCTCGGCGCGCTGGAACGCGCGCTGACGGTGATCGCGGTGGTGTTCATGTTCGTGATCATGCTGCTGGTGGTGACCGACGTGTTCATGCGTTACGCGCTGAACAGTCCGTTCTCCTTCACCTATGATCTGATCGGACTCTACCTCCTCGCCGGTGTGTTCTTCTTGACGCTGTCGGACGCCTTGCGTGAGCATGTCCATGTCGGCGTGGACATCCTCTTGTCGCGCTTCTCGCTGACGGGGCGGCGGTTGTCCGAGATCGTCACCGCGCTCGCCGGCTTGTTCGTGTTCATCCTAATCTGCAAGGTCGGCTTCGAGCGCGCGCTGGAGAATTACGAGCAGCACGACGTGCTCTCCGGCGCGATCCCCTGGCCGACCTGGATTTCGGCGGCGCTGGTGCCGTTCGGCTGCGGCGTGCTGGTGCTGCGGCTCGCGCTGCAGCTCGTCGGCAACGTGCTGAGCCTCGTCAGCGGCCGCGATCTGTATCCGCTGCCGCCGGTGACCGGCGTCGGCGAAGCACGCAGCTTCGAGTAACGGCAGGCCTTCATGACCCCTTTCATCGTTCTCGCCCTGCTATTCGGCCTGCTCGCGCTCGGCACGCCCGTCGGTTTCGCCATGGCCTTTTCCGGCTCGGTCGGCCTCGTGATGGTCGGCGGATGGCCCACGCTGCTCGGCATCCTGCAGACCGCGCCGCTCTCGACCGTCTCGGCCTACGAGCTGATCACCATTCCGATGTTTCTCTTGATGGCAGACCTCGTGCTGCTGTCGGGCGTCGCGGACGATCTGTTCAAGACGGCATCGGCCTGGGTCGGCCGCATTCCCGGTGGCCTCGGCATGGCAACTGCGCTCGCAGGCGCCGGCTTCGGTGCGATCTGCGGCACCTCGACGGCATCGGCCGCGACGCTGTCCTCGACCAGCCTGCCGGCGATGATCCGCCAGGGCTACGAGCCGAAGATGGCGGCCGGCGTCGTTGCGATCTCAGGCACGTTGTCGATGCTGCTGCCGACCAGCGTTGCGCTCGTCATCTTCGGCCTGCTGGCGGAGGTGAACATCGGCAAGCTCCTGATCAGCGGCATCATCCCGGCGATCCTGGTGACGTTCACCATCATGGCCACGATCTATTTCCTGGTCTGGCAGGACCCTTCGCGCGCACCGGCCGCGAAGTCTGTACCGTGGCGCGAGAAATTCGCGCTGTTGTGGCAGGTCTCGCCGATGGTGGTGCTGTTCTCGATCGTGACAGGCACGATCTATCTCGGCGTCGCGACGCCGACGGAAGCCTCCGCCTTCGGTGCGTTCGGCGCCTTCCTGCTCGCCATCGTCAAGGGCAAGATCACGCCGTCATCGCTCTATGCGACGCTGCTGCGCGCCTGCCACGGCACCTGCATGATCATCATGATCCTGGTCGGTGCCTCGATCTTCGGCTATTTCTTCACGCTCACCCATGTCACGCAGGACCTCGTCGCCTGGATCGGCAGCCTGCCCGCTTCGCGCTGGGTGATCATCACGCTGATCCTGTGCGGCTACATCGTGCTCGGCTCGTTCATGGACCAGATCGCAATCCTGGTGCTGACCGTGCCGATCGTGCTGCCGCTGATCAAGACGCTCGGCTTCGATCCGATCTGGTTCGGCGTCATCAAGATCGTCACCGCCGAGGTCGGCATGATCACGCCGCCGGTCGGGCTGAACTGTTTTATCGTCGCCCGCTATGCCAAGCGACCGGTGGCGGAAGTCTTCCACGGTACCTTCCCGCATTTCATCGCGCACCTGATCGCAATCGCGATCCTGGTGGCGTTTCCCTCGATCATTCTCTGGCTGCCCTCGCAGATGGGGCGCTAGGATCGGAGCTCGGCTCCCAATAAGGAGATCAAGAACATGGATTTCGCGCTCACCGATCAGCAGGAAGCCATTCGTGCCGCCGTTGCAAAAGTTTGCGAGGACTTTCCCGACGCCTATTGGCTGAAGAAGGACCACGACGGCGGCTTCCCGCATGACTTTCACAAGGCAATGGCCGATGCCGGCTGGCTCGGCATCTGCGTGCCGGAGGAATATGGCGGCTCCGGGCTCGGCATCACCGAAGCCGCGATCATGATGCGCGCCATCGCGGAATCCGGCGCCGGCATGTCCGGCGCCTCCGCGGTGCACATCAACGTCTTCGGGCTCAACCCCGTCGTGGTGTTCGGCACCGAAGAGCAGCGCAAGCGCATGCTGCCGCCGATGGTCGAGGGCCGCGAGAAGGCGTGCTTCGCCGTCACCGAGCCCAACACAGGCCTCAACACCACGCAGCTCAAGACGCGTGCTGTGGCCAAGAACGACCGCTACATCGTCAACGGCCAGAAAGTGTGGATCTCCACCGCGCAGGTCGCGCACAAGATCTTGCTGCTGGCGCGCACCACGCCGCTGGAGGACGTGCGCTCGCCAACCCATGGGCTGAGCCTGTTCTACACCGATTTCGATCGCAAGAAGATCAAGGTCCACGAGATCGAGAAGATGGGTCGCAAGATCGTCGATTCCAACGAGCTGTTCTTCGAGGATTTCGAGATCCCGATGGAGGACCGCATCGGCGAAGAGGGCAAGGGCTTTCAGTATATCCTCGAAGGCATGAACCCCGAGCGTATCCTGATCGCCGCCGAAGCCGTCGGCCTCGGCAAGCTCGCGCTGTCGCGCGCGACCGAATACGCCAAGACGCGCGTGGTGTTCAATCGGCCGATCGGCAAGAACCAGGGCATCCAGCATCCGCTCGCGGTGAACTGGGTCGAGCTCGAGGCGGCCTGGCTGATGGTGATGCAGGCAGCCTGGCAGTACGACAAGGGCTTGCCCAGCGGCGCTGGTGCGAACGCCGCGAAATATTTCGCAGGCGAAGCCGGATACCATGCCTGCGAGCAGGCCGTGATGACCCATGGCGGCTTCGGCTATGCCAAGGAATTCCACGTCGAGCGCTATTTGCGTGAAGTCCTGATCCCGCGCATCGCACCGGTCAGCCCGCAGCTCGCGCTCAGCTTCATTGCGGAAAAGGTGCTCGGTCTGGCGAAGTCTTACTAGTCTTCGCGCGGATCGCTTAGCGGGGACGCCAATGGAAGTCGACTTCTCCGGCCTGATCCGGGAGGGCGACCGTGTCGTGTGCGGGCAGGCAACGGCTGAGCCGGTCACCCTGACCGAAGCGCTGGTCGCGCAAGCCGGGCATCTGCCGGCGTTCCGCATGATGGTCGGTCCAATATTCTCCGACACCTTTTCCGCGGCGTGCGCGCCCAACATCTCGTTCCAGAGCTATGGTGTGATCGGGAATGCGCGGCGGCTCGCGAAAGCGGGACGGCTCGACGTGATCCCGAGCAACTACAGCGCCTTCTGCGCCGATTTCGCCTCACGGCGCCACCGTGCGGATGTGGTGCTGGTGCAACTCGCCGAGTCCGGCGATGGTCGATTGAGCGCAAGCCTCTCCAACGATTATGTCATCGATGCCGCACGGGGCGCGCGCATCGTCATCGCCGAGATCAATCCGGATGCGCCCTGGACGTTTGGCGCGGAATGGCCTGCGGACGCGCCGATCCATCTGCGGGTCGCCGCTCGCCGTCCGCCCGTCGAACTGCCGCCGGCGCCACTTGATGACGTCTCACGGAAAATCGCGTCACATGCGGCGAGCCTGATCGCCGACGGCAGCACGCTTCAGTTCGGCGTCGGCCGGATTCCGGATGCGATCCTGTCTTCGCTGTCGCATGCGCGCAATCTCGGCATCCATTCCGGCCTGATCAACGACGCCGTCGTCGACCTGATCGAGCGCGGCGCGGTGACGAATGCGGAGAAGGGAATCGATGCCGGGATCACGGTGACGAACCAGGTGATCGGCACGAAGCGGCTCTATCGCTTCGTGCACGAGAACAAGGCTGTTTCGGTGCGACCGACGTTGTACACGCACGGCCAGAACGTGCTGGCGCGGATCAGCCGGCTGGTCGCGATCAACTCGGCGCTCCAGGTCGGGCTCGACGGCAGCGTCAATTCCGAGACGCTGAACGGCGTCGCGATCGGCGCCATCGGCGGGCAGCTCGATTTCGTGCGCGGTGCCAATGCATCGCCCGGGGGCAGGGCGATCATCGCGCTGCCGGCGACGGCGTCCGACGGGACCAGCCGCATTGTCGTCAATGTGGAGACCGTGACGACGCCGCGCGCCGACGTCGATGCCATCGTGACCGAATGGGGCGTTGCGGAGCTGCGCGGTTGCGGACTTGCCGAGCGCGCGCGCCGCATGATCGCGATCGCGGCGCCCGGGCACCGCGATGCGCTGTCGGCACAACTTCGCGCCGCGCACTAGCGAGCTATCTGAAACAGGCCGGCCTATTCGGCGGCGATCCGTTCCATTGCCATGGCGCGAAGCCGGGCGCGCTGGATTTTCACACCGTTGGCGCTGTCGGTGACGGGGAAAGCGTCGACGATATAGATTCGGGCCGGCACCTTGTAGCCGGCGAGCCGCTCGCGCAGGCGCGCCACCAGCATCTCCTGCTGCGGCGGCTCCTTGGCCGGGATCACAAAGGCGACGCAGCGCGCCTGACCCCTAAGATCGATCGCGACAGCCTGGGCGTCGGCAACCCCCGTGCAGGCTTTGAGCTCGTCCTCGATCTCGCCCGGCGCAACCAGGAAGCCGCCGAGCCGCATCGCATCGCCCGCGCGGGTCTCGTAGACGAAGGCGCCGTCGCCGCGCAGGCGGCCGATGTCGCCGGTGCGGAAGAAGCCGTCGGCAGTGATCGCATCGCGCGTCGCATCCGGGTTGTTGAAATAGCCGAGGAAGCACGAGGGCGCGCTGATCTCGATCTCGCCGGAGATGCCTTGCGCCGCCAGCTCCCCGGTCTCGGTATCGCGCACGCGCACCTTCGCGCCGGGAGACATCGGCCAGCCGCCGCCTTCGATGCGATCGGCGAAGGCATCACCGGGGCGGGCGATCGAGAACAGCGCCTGCACCTCGCTCGAGCCGTAGAGGCCGAACAGCGGCATGCCGCGCGCCTCGGCCTCCGCGGCGAGCTCACGCCAGCCGGGCTGGAACGCGGCGAAGCCGCAGACTTCGAGATGCGGGAATGGCCGTGGCGCATCGGCGAGCGCGAGGATGCGGCGGAACATCTCGTCGGAGCCGAAGGCGTGCGTGATCTTGTGTTCGCCAAGGACCTTCGACGCTGATGCCGCCTCGAAAGCATCGAGCACATGGATGGTCGCGCCGGCTGCGATGAAGCCGAGCAGGCTGGTCATGCCGAAGGTGCCGCAGAACGGCAGCATGGCCAGCAGCGAATGGCGCTGTGGCGCGAGTTTTAGCGCCTTGGCGACGGAGGCGGCGTGCGTGGCGAGCGTCCGCTGCGAATGCGCGACGAGCTTCGGCCCCTTGGTCGTGCCCGATGTCGTGTAGAGCAGCACCGGCAGATCGACATCGTCCTGCGCCGGCGGCGCTGGCGGATAGGACTTCTCGAACGCATCGAAGTGCGCACAGGGCCAGTGTGCGGGGATCGCATCCCCGCCGACCACCACGAGCCTTTGCAGCGCAGGCACTTCGTCCCTGCTGACCTCGGCGAGGATGGCGGAAAAATCGATCGAGCGGAAGGCGGCCTCGACCACCATCAGCCTGGCGCCGGACACCTTGAGCAGATGGCCGACTTCCGCGCTGCGGTAGCGGGTATTGACCGCGGCCACGATCGCACCGCAGCGGGCGGCGGCGAACAGCAGTGCGATCCATTCGACCCGGTTGACCAGCCAGACCGCGACCACGTCGCCCTGGCCGATGCCTTGCGCGGCAAGCCATGCGGCGGTCTGCTCGACCTTCCCGGAGAATTCCGCGCGCGAGACCGGCCTGCGGTCAAACACGAAGGCGGGCTCGGCGCCTTCGGTGCCGATCAGCGATTGAAGCGAGAATTGGTTGACGCTCATGGCAACCGGACTAACCCGATCGCGCAGACCTGTCTACTTGGTGCCGAACATCCGGTCGCCGGCATCGCCCAGGCCCGGCACGATGTAGCCGTGGTCGTTGAGCCGCTCGTCGATCGCGGCGGTCCAGATCGGCACGTCGGGATGCTCGCTCTGGAACTGCGCGATGCCTTCGGGCGCGGCCAGAAGGCAGACGAAGCGGATGTCGCGGGCGTCGCGCGCCTTGAGCAGGGAGGCGCCGGCGCAGGCCGAGTTGCCGGTCGCCAGCATCGGGTCCATCAGGATCACGGTGCGGTCGGACAGGTCCTGCGGCGCCTTGAAGTAATATTCCACGGCCTGCAATGTCTCGGGGTCGCGGTAGAGCCCGATATGGGCGATGCGCGCCGACGGCATCAGCGCCAGCATGCCGTCGAGGAAGCCGACGCCGGCGCGCAGGATCGGCGCCAGCGTGAGCTTCTTGCCGGCGATCTTCGGTGCCCGCATCGGGGAGATCGGCGTCTCGATCTCGACGAGCTCCAGTGGCAGATCGCGCGTCACCTCGTAGCCGAGCAGCATCCCGATCTCGTTCAGGATCTCGCGAAAACTCTTGGTCGAGCGGTCCTTCTCCCGCATGAGGGAGAGCTTGTGCTGGACCAGGGGGTGGGCGACGACATTGACGCTGCTTGTGCTCATGAAACCGATCTACACGGTTCCGTGAAATTGCGCCAGATCGGCCAGATCTTTTCGCGGGGATACGCGGCCTCAGGCGGGCATCGCGACGGCGCTGCGCACCCGGCTGCTGGCCTCGTAGGCAGCCATGGTCAATTCACGGTCCATCGATGTGCCGGATTCTAAACTCCCAGCCCGCGTGCCACGAGCGTGATCACGATTGTCAGGATCGCGCCCCAGATCAGGCTCAGCGTCATGGTCAGGATCGTCGTCGTGACCGCCTGCTCCAGATTTCCCTTGAGGAGCTGCATGCTACTTGTCCGTGGCAGGCGCGGCGCCGATGCGCATGCCGAGCAGCAATGCCCCCATCACCGCAACCAGGATGGCGATCTTGAGCTCAATCATGTCCGCAGCCTTGCCGCCGCGCGGGCCAGGAGCCGCCTCGCGCCCTCCGCCAGCGCAATCAGCGGATTGCCGCGGTTCTCGATATCGAGCTCGAAGGTCTCGGCGGGAAACACCAGCGCGCATCTTGCGAGGCCACTCTGCCGGTTGGCGAAATCGACCGCTGAGCTCTTGAACAGGAAGAGACCGCCGATGCGTCCATGCGCCTCCCGCGCGACCCAGAGGCCGGCGCTGTTGCGCCCGATGAAGAAGGCGGGGATGGCGGTGCTTATGACATCCGGGTCGATCGGTCCAAGGCACGCCGCGGACGCGGCCATTGTCGGTCGCTCGGGCTGGCGGCGCGTGGCTTGAAGGGCGATCGCGGTCATCGCGGCTTCCTCACACATCTGCAAGGTCATGATGGTCTCCCATGCCGTCAGGCGTGGAGGTGCCAGACATAGATCGCGGTCTTCAGCGCGATCAGCGCTGCGAGCACGCTGCCCATCGAGAGCAGGGTCAGCGCGCTGAGCGCGATGCGCTTGAGCTGCGCCTTGCGCTCCGGCGAGATCCGTGCGGGGCGTTCGGCCCAGCCAAGGGAGCGCTCAACGCCATGTGTCAGCATCGACATGTCTGCATTCCTTCGTCAGCATGGCGGCGGCCGAGGCCGCCGCAATCTGCCTCCTATGATGTCCATCGTTGCGTAGGATTGCGAGATGAGCGCCGAGGCACCAGTATAGGAATGCTATAAGGATGCCGACCGTCGCGCCGGCAGCCCTCTGAAGAGACCGGGGTTCCGCTTCGGCCGGGCCTGAGACGGCGCAGGATCCGAATGCGTCATCCCGATCGCTGCGGCAAAGGCGTTCCGCAGCCGCGGTTCCTCGATCTGCTTGCAGAAGCATTCCAGCGTCGCTTCCACACTCTGCCGCTGCCCGCTGATGGCCGCACAGAGTTGCGAGCTGGTCCGCCGAAAGAAGTGGAGGGAGTCCGTGGCGCCGCCGCCCAGATGATCGAGCTCCGCCGCGAGCGCGGCGACATTAAGCCTGTCGGACTCATCGAGCGTCACGGCAAATCGCAGCAGCGTGAGCTGCCAGGCGCGGAGCAGCCTGTGAGGCCCTTCGATTGATTGCCGCATGGGGATACCCGGATGCCGTGCGACGCCTCAGGCGCCGACGCGGTCGATCAGCTCCTCGTCGGCGATCGCGGCGAATGCGCGTACCACTTCCCTCTGCGCGGCTGCGTCCAGCGGAACGATCGGAAGCCTTGTGGCGGGCGACATCAGGCCAAGCACGCCGAGTGCACATTTAAGTGCGGCCGGGCTCTCCTTCCCGAGGCAGGCGATCAAGGGGATCAGGCGCCTGTGCAGGTACCGGGCGGATTGCAGCCGGCCCTGCCTGACATGTGAAAAAATCGTGCGGCAGAGATCCGGCGCGACGTTGGCAATCTCCGAGATCGCGCCATCGCCGCCGTCCGCGATGAAGCCGAAGGCGGTGGTGTCGTCGCCGGATAGACAGCGAAAGCCGGCGGGCAGGCGGTGGGACAGGCGCATCGGACGGGTAATGTCGCCACTCGCATCGCGCAAGCCCACGAACTGGCGCGATTCGACGAGACGCAGAAGCGTCTCGTCGGCGAGCGGCCGCAGCGTGCGGGAGGGTGCGTCGTGCAGGATCACGGGCAGGCCGATCGAGCCGGCAATGGCGCGGAAGTGCGCGAGCATTCCTTCCTGCATCGGCTTGTTGTAGGCGGGCACCACCGACATCACGGCATCGGCGCCGGCCGCCTCCGCGCGCCGCGCGAGTTCGATGGCGTGGCTCGTTGAATTCGACACGGCGCCGGCAATGATCCGCACGCGGCCACGCGCGACATCGACCGCGGTGCGAATGATCAGCGCCTGCTCGGCCGGCGAGAGCGTCGGTGCCTCGCCGGCGGTCTCACACACCACCAGTGCGGGTACGCCGGCCGCGATCTGACGCTCGCAGAGCGCGACGAACGCCTTCAGGTCGATCGCGTCGGCCGAATCGAACGGCGTCGGCAGGTCCGGTATGAACCCGGTGAACCAGGCGGAGGGTGGGATGAACATGGTTTTTTGCCGAGAAGCTCAGGCGGCGCGCTTGGGAGCGGCGGCATCGGGCCTGCTGCCCATGTCGAGCTCGATCTCGCGTGGCAGCTCGATGATGGTCTCGGGGTGCTGTCCGTTTTCGAACAGCGCATATTTGATGGCCTGGGCGCGGTTGACGAACAGGCCACCGTAGAGGCCGTTCTGCTGCTGGGCGACCCACTGTCCCCTGTGGTTGCGGCCGATGAAGACGATGGTCGAGGGAGAGCTGCACGAGGGAGGTTCGACGAGTTTCACTTTCGTATTCCTTCCGATTGACGCGGGCGGCGGGTGCGTGTCCCGCGACCACCCGATCAATATCTTTTCAAGCGAATATGATTTCGAGTGAGGCTGCGCGACGATCTCATAGGAAGGTCATAAAGCCCGATGTTCAGGCCAGCTCGTTGACGACCTGAACCAGCGCGAACAGGGCGCCGAAGGCAACGCCCTCGTCCCAATGATTGAGGACGGCACCGAACAGCGGCTCGCGCCTGACGAGGCCGGCGAGGGCGCACAGGATGATCGACATCCAGAGCAGGGCGGAGAGGCTGCGTGCAAAGCCGACGCTGCCGAAGGCTGCAAAGGCGACGAGCAGTGCGATGCGGACGGCAAAGCGCGCGATCAACCGCGTCGGGCTGAGGCCCCGCGACATGTCTGAAGATTGCGGCAAGGCGCGAACCTCCGCTTGGCCTAGCTGAAATTCTCGCAAGCGACCGGCTGATAGAGCGGGTCCGGGGCGGCGCGCACGGTGGGAACGCTCGGCCGCGATACCTCCACGGCCAATGCCTGTACCTCGATGAAGGCCGACAGCAACGCCAGCGCGAGATCGGCATGCCGGGCTTCGACAGCGGCGTCGAGCCAGTCCGGCAATTCGCGCTCGCGCGACAGCGCGCAATGCCACTCGCCCTCGTCATAGGCGATGCGGCGGACCTGCCACATCGGCAGCTCGAGCTCGATCAGCGCCAGCGCGGCGTCGGTCCAGGCCTCGGCGTCGACCAGGCGCGTGATATGCGCGCTGCGCTCGCTCCGCCCGCGCGACGGGAAGCGCCGGCAGGCCTGATCGATGATGTCGAGCATCAGCGGACGCGTCATTGCCGGTGCCGCGCGAAGCTGCTGGTTGAGGGAAGGTGGGGCAAGGCGTCGGAGAACGGCGGTCATGTCAGGCCTCCTGGAATTGGCGTCGGTCAGTCGGCCGGCCTCTCCAAGATGGCTGGAAGCGCATTTGAAAACGAGATGGGGGCGGGACGGGCGATATAAGGATTTCATAAGTGCACGGAATCTTCCGGATAAGAGCGACAGATCCCCGGCCGCCGTCGCCGCCGAAGGTCGAGGCTTATAGAAGCAGGGCTTTTTGAAAAGACCCTGGCCATGGCCTGCCTTAACAACGGTAGTGAAAGCAACGGTGGCTTGTGTCGCTGCGCTGCCTGCTCGGAACGACCGTCCGGAATACAGTGTCGGTGCCACATGGCGAACAGCCACGACGCGTCGGCACTTATAGAATTCATATAACTTCGCCATAGGCCTCATCTCGAAAACCTATGCCGGTGGTGGCACTTCAACACGGTCAAAAGTCCCGGCTGGTGCCGTGGAAATGCTTTGCATTTCCTTCGTTCCACGCGCTCGCCGGACGCCTGAGAAACGGTTGCGTCCGACATAAAGCCGCAACGAGGAGCATTCCCATGATGGACATTCTGGTGCTGGCGCTGGGCTTTGGCTTCTTCGCGCTTGCGATCGGCTACACCTACGCCTGCGAACGGCTGTGAGGGAGCGGACCATGACCTTCGATTATTCGCTCGCCGCCGTCGTCTCGCTCGGTCTCCTGTTCTACCTCACTTACGCACTGCTGCGGCCCGAGCGGTTCTGACCCGTGCTGCTGCTTCTCGAATTGCTGCTCGCGGACGCCGCGCTCGTCGCGTGCCTGCTTGCCCTGATCCTGCCGCTCCTGCGCAGGACAAACGTCCTAAAGGGTTGATGCCATGACTATGATCGGTTGGCTCCAGATCATTCTCTTTTGCGCGATTATCGTCGCGCTGACAAAACCGCTCGGCGGGTACATGACGGCTGTGTTCAACGGCGAGCGGACGTTCCTGTCGCCGGTGCTGCGGCCGATCGAGGCCGGCATTTATTGGTTTTCTGGCGTCGAAGAGAGGCGCGAGCAGCATTGGCTGACCTACACGGTCTCGATGCTGCTGTTTCATGTCGGCGGCTTCCTGATCATCTACGGCGTGATGCGGCTTCAGGCGGTGTTGCCGTTCAACCCGGCCGGGCAGGGCGCTGTCGCCCAGGATCTCTCCTTCAACACCGCGATTTCCTTCATCACCAATACCAACTGGCAGAATTACGGCGGCGAGAGCACGGTATCCTATCTCGTGCAGATGCTCGGCCTGACGCACCAGAATTTCCTGTCGGCGGCGACCGGCATCGCGCTCGCGGTGGCCATGATCCGCGGATTCTCGCGCGCCTCGATGCGCACGGTCGGTAATTTCTGGGTCGACGTCACCCGCACGACACTTTACGTGCTGCTGCCGATCTGCGTCGTCTACACGCTGTTCCTGGTCTGGCAGGGCATGCCGCAGACGCTCGGTGCTTACGTCGAGGCCACGACGCTCGAAGGCGCCAAGCAGACCATCGCGGTCGGCCCGGTGGCCTCGCAGGTCGCGATCAAGATGCTCGGGACCAATGGCGGCGGCTTCTTCAATGCCAACGCCGCCCATCCCTTCGAGAACCCGACGGCGCTGTCGAACTTCGTGCAGATGCTCTCGATCTTCCTGATCGGCGCGGCCATGACCAATGTGTTCGGCCGCATGGTCGGCAACCAGCGCCAGGGCTGGGCGATCTTCGCGGTGATGGGCGTGCTGTTCATCGCCGGTGTCTCCATCACCTACTGGGCGGAAGCCAACGGCACCTCGATGATGCATGCACTCGGCCTGACCGGCGGCAACATGGAGGGCAAGGAAGTCCGCTTCGGCATCGTCGCATCCTCGCTGTTCGCCGTGGTGACCACGGCCGCCTCGTGCGGCGCGGTCAACGCCATGCATGACAGCTTCACCGCGCTCGGCGGCATGATCCCGCTGATCAACATGCAGCTCGGCGAAGTCATCATCGGCGGCGTCGGCGCCGGCCTCTATGGCATGCTGCTGTTCGTCGTGCTCGCGATCTTCGTCGCCGGCCTGATGGTCGGCCGCACACCGGAATATGTCGGCAAGAAGATCGAGGCGCGCGAAGTCAAGATGGCGATGCTCGCGATCCTGGTGCTGCCGCTGATGTATCTCGGCTGGACCGCGGTCGGCGTGGTCTATCCGGCGGCGGTCGCCTCCATGGCGAATGCCGGCCCGCATGGCTTCACCGAGGTGCTCTACGCCTTCACCTCGGCGACCGGCAACAACGGCTCGGCCTTCGCGGGCCTCACCGGCAACACGTTGTTCTACAACCTCACGCTCGCATCCGCGATGTTCGTCGGCCGGTTCTTCATGATCGTTCCGGCGATGGCGATTGCGGGCTCGCTGGCCGCCAAGAAGTCGATCCCGCCGTCGGCGGGCACGTTCCCGACTACAGGCGGGCTGTTCGTCGGCCTCGTCGTGGGCGTGATCCTGATCATCGGCGGCCTGACCTTCTTCCCGGCACTCGCGCTCGGCCCGATCGTCGAGCAACTCGCGATGAACGCCGGCAACGTCTTCTGATTGTTTGGAGTGACCTCCATGGATACGATGAAACTGCAAAAACGTGCCCCGATGTCGGCAATGCTCGATCCCAAGATCGTTCTGCCCGCGATCAGCGCGTCCTTCACCAAGCTCGACCCGCGGCTGATGATCAAGAACCCCGTGATGTTCGTGGTCGAGATCGTGGCCGCGCTCACCACGGTGATCTTTCTGCGCGACCTCGTCACCGGCGGCGAGAATCTCGGCTTCACCTTCCAGATCATCCTCTGGCTCTGGTTCACGGTGCTGTTCGCCAATTTCGCCGAAGCGGTGGCCGAAGGCCGCGGCAAGGCACAGGCCGAATCGTTGCGCAAGACCCGCACCGAGAGCCAGGCCAAGCTCCTGAGCGGCGCGGGCCAGGCCTTCACGCTGGTGCCGGGCACCAGCCTGAAGGTCGGCGATATCGTGCTGGTCGAGGCCGGGGACACCATCCCCTCCGACGGCGAGGTGATCGAAGGCGTCGCTTCCGTCAACGAAGCCGCCATCACTGGCGAGTCCGCGCCCGTGATCCGCGAGTCCGGCGGCGACCGGTCGGCGGTGACCGGCGGCACGCAGGTGCAGTCCGACTGGATCCGCGTCCGCATTACGGCCGCGCAAGGCTCGACCTTCATCGACCGCATGATCAAGCTGGTCGAGGGCGCCGAGCGGCAGAAGACGCCGAACGAGATCGCGCTCAACATCCTGCTCGCCGGCCTCACCATCATCTTCGTGTTCGCCACCGTCACCATTCCGAGCTATGCGGCTTATGCCGGCGGCTCGATCTCGGTGGTCGTGCTGGTCGCACTGTTCGTGACGCTGATCCCGACCACGATCGGCGCGCTGCTATCGGCGATCGGTATCGCTGGCATGGACCGCCTGGTCCGCTTCAACGTGCTGGCGATGTCCGGCCGCGCGGTCGAGGCTGCCGGTGACGTCGATACGCTGCTGCTCGACAAGACCGGTACGATCACGCTCGGCAACCGTCAGGCCACCGCGTTCCGCCCGGTTCGCGGCGTCACCGAGCAGGAGCTCGCCGATGCGGCGCAGCTCGCCTCGCTCGCCGACGAGACGCCGGAAGGCCGCTCCATCGTCGTGCTGGCGAAGGAGAAGTATTCCATTCGCAGCCGGGACATGGCCGAGCTTGGCGCCACCTTCATTCCGTTCACGGCACAAACCCGCATGAGCGGTGTCGATGCCGGCGGCTCGTCGGTGCGCAAGGGCGCGGTCGATGCCATGCTCAACTATGTCGGCGGCGGTGCGCCGCTGGCCGTTGCCTCCGGCAACACCGCGCGCGCCATTCAGCCTGCGGTGCTTTCCGACGTCGGCCGTGAAGTCCAGACCATCGCCGATGAGATCTCGAAAGCGGGCGGAACACCGCTTGCGGTCGCCAAGGACGGCAAGCTGCTCGGCGTCATCCAGCTCAAGGACATCGTCAAGGGCGGCATCCGCGAGCGCTTCGCAGAACTGCGCCGCATGGGCATCCGCACCATCATGATCACCGGCGACAACCCGATGACGGCCGCTGCGATCGCGGCGGAGGCGGGCGTCGATGACTTCCTCGCGCAAGCAACGCCCGAGGACAAGCTGAAGCTGATCCGCGACGAGCAGGCCAAGGGCAAGCTGGTCGCCATGTGCGGCGACGGCACCAACGACGCGCCCGCGCTCGCCCAAGCCGACGTCGGCGTCGCCATGAACACCGGCACCCAGGCCGCCCGCGAGGCCGGCAACATGGTCGACCTCGATTCCAACCCGACCAAGCTGATCGAGGTGGTCGAGATCGGCAAGCAGCTGCTGATGACGCGCGGCGCGCTGACGACGTTCTCGATCGCCAACGACGTCGCAAAGTATTTTGCGATCATCCCGGCGATGTTCCTGGCGTTCTACCCGCAGCTCAACGTGCTCAACGTCATGAACCTGTCGAGCCCGCAGAGCGCCATCCTGTCGGCGATCATCTTCAACGCGCTGGTCATCATCGCGCTGATCCCGCTGGCGCTGAAGGGCGTCGCCTATCGCGCGGTCGGTGCCGGCGCATTGCTGAGGCGCAACCTCCTGATCTACGGCCTCGGCGGCATCGTGATTCCCTTCATCGGCATCAAGGCGATCGACCTCGTCGTCACCGCCTTGCATCTGGCTTGATCGTCGTCGCGGGGCGCACCGCGCCCCGCGCAATGACGAAAGATTTGGAGACCTAACATGCTCAGAGAAATTCGCCCCGCCATCGTCCTGCTGCTGGTGCTCACCGCCATCACCGGCCTGGCCTATCCGCTCGCAATGACCGCTATTGCCGGTGCGATCTTCCCCTCGCAGGCGCAGGGCAGCCTGATCGAGCGGGACGGCAAGGTGATCGGCTCCGCCCTGATCGGGCAGGAGTTCAAGGAGGACAAATATTTCCACGGCCGCCTCTCGGCGACTTTGGCGCCGGACCCGAATGATTCGACCAAGACGGTGTCGGCGCCCTACAACGCGGCCAACTCGGGCGGCTCCAACCTTGGCCCGACCAGCAAGGCGCTGGCCGACCGGCTCAAGGAGGATGTGGACAAGTTGAAGGCTGAAAATCCGAACGCCGCCGTGCCGGTCGACCTGGTCACCACCTCGGCCAGCGGCCTCGACCCGGACATCTCGCCGGAAGCGGCTGAATTTCAGGTGCCGCGGGTGGCGAAGGCGCGGAATCTGCCGGACGATCAGGTCAAGCAGCTCGTGGCCTCCAACACCCAGGGCCGTTTGCTCGGCCTGATTGGCGAACCGCGGGTTAACGTTCTGGCACTGAACCTCGCGCTCGATCGCGCCACCGCGAAGTAGCGGTCTAGGCTGCGGGTGGGCGGATGATTATATTGGCCTGATGGTCCGAGAGCGCCGCGATCCCGAACAACGTCCGTCCCCTGAGGCGCTGCTTGAAGCCGCGCGCCGGGAGGAGAGCGCGAGCGGCAAGCTGAAGATCTTCGTCGGCGCCGCCCCCGGCGTCGGCAAGACCTACGAGATGCTGCAAAGCGCCCATGCCAGGCGCAACGCGGGCATCGACGTGGTGGTCGGCTTTGTCGAGACCCATGGCCGCGCCGAGACCGAGGCGCTGGTGCGCGGGCTCGAGGTGGTGCCGCGCAAGAGGTTCGATTACCGCGGCCAGAGCGTCGAGGAGATGGACCTCGATGCCGTGATCGAGCGCCGTCCTCGGATCGCGCTGGTTGACGAGCTCGCTCATACCAATGCCGCCGGCAGCCGCCATCCCAAGCGCTATCTCGACGTCGAGGAGCTGCTGTCCCACGGCATCGACGTCTACACCGCCGTCAACATCCAGCATATCGAGAGCCTGAACGACGTCGTCGCCCAGATCACCCATGTGCGGGTGCGCGAGACCGTGCCGGACTCGGTCTTCGACCGCGCCGATGCGATCGAGCTGATCGACCTCACGCCCGACGATTTGATCCAGCGGCTGCGGGAGGGCAAAGTCTATGTGCCCAAGCAGGCCGAGCGGGCGCTGGAGCACTATTTCTCGCCGGGCAATCTGACCGCGCTGCGCGAACTGGCGCTGCGGCGTACGGCCGAGCGGGTCGACGAGCAGCTTCTCACTCACATGCAGGCGAATGCCATCGCCGGCCCCTGGGCCGCGGGCGAGCGTATCCTCGTCTGCATCAGCGAGGATCCGCGCGCGGCCGGGCTCGTGCGCTACACCAAGCGGCTGGCCGACCGGCTGCATGCGCAATTCACCGCGATCTCGATCGAGACCCGGCGGTCGCTCCAGCTTTCGGACGAGGAGCGCGACCGTCTCGCCGATACGCTGCGGCTTGCCGAATCGCTCGGCGGTGAAGCGCTGACCATTCCCGCTGTCGGCCGCCGCATCGCCGACGACGTCATCAACTTCGCGCAAGGCAACAACGTCACCCAGATCGTGATCGGGAAATCGACGCGCTCGCGTTGGTTCGAACTGACGCGCGGCTCCGTCGTGCATGATCTCGTGCGCAGTGCCGGCAATATCAGCGTCCACGTCATTCCCGGCGATGAGCTCGCGGCCGAGCCGGCGCCGAAGACGGCGGTCCAGACGGCGGCACGGGCAGAGGCGTTTGATGCACGTCCCTATTTGAAGGCGCTCGGGATCACCGCGCTCGGCCTTGCCGCAGCGGTGGCCATCAAGCCGTATTTCGGCATCGAAAACGTCGACCTGATGTTCCTGACCGCGGTTGTTGCCGTGGCTGTTCGCTACGGGTTGTGGCCGTCGCTCCTTGCGAGCGTCGCGGCGTCGCTGGCGTACAACTTCTTCTTCCTGCCGCCGGTCTACACTTTCACGATTACCGACCCGACCAATGTCGCAGCGTTCTTCTTTTTCATGTTGATCGCGTTCGTGGTGTCGAACGTTGCCGGGCGGGTGCGCACGCAGGCGGACACCGCGCTCGGCCGCATCCGCACGACCGAGCAGCTCTATGCGTTCAGCCGCAAGCTCACGGGCACCGGCACGCTCGACGATGTGCTCTGGGCAACGGCCTATCAAACTGCGCTGATGCTGAAGGTTCGCGTGGTCCTGCTGCTGCCGGAGGAAGGGCTGCTCACGGTGAAGTCCGGCTATCCGCCCGAGGACCAGATCGACCAGGCCGATCTCGCCGCCGCCAATTGGGCCTGGAGCAACGATCGTCCCGCCGGCCGCGGCTCGGACACGCTTCCCGGCGCCAAGCGGCTGTTCCTGCCGATGCGCACCGGGCGTGGTCCGATCGGCGTCATCGGCATCGACAATGATCGGACCGGTCCGCTGCTGACCCCGGACCAGCGCCGGCTGTTCGATGCGCTCGTCGACCAGGGCGCACTGGCAATCGAGCGCGTGCTGCTGGTCGAGGACGTGGATCGCGTCAAGCGCACCGTCGAATCCGAGCGGTTGCGCTCTGCGCTGCTGACCTCGATCTCGCACGATCTCAAGACGCCGCTCGCCTCCGTGCTCGGTGCGGCCTCGACCATGCGCGATCTCGCCGGTGCCTTGTCCGACACCGAGAAGCGCGATCTGCTCGCCACCGTGATCGACGAGTCCGAGCGGCTCAACCGCTTCATCGCCAATCTGCTCGACATGACAAAGCTCGAATCCGGCGCCATCGTGCCCAACGCGGCACTGCACGATCTCGGCGAGATCGTTGGCAGCGCGCTGCGGCGTGCGAGCAAGATATTGACGGCCCACAAGGTGGAACTGGTGCTGGCCGCCGATCTGCCGATGCTTCAGCTCGATGCCGTGCTGTTCGAGCAAGTGCTGTTCAATCTGCTCGACAATGCCGCGAAATATTCGCTGCCCGATACAACGATCTCGATCCGCAGCCGGCGCGAGGGGAATCATGTTGTGCTAGAGATCGCCGACCAGGGTGGCGGCATTCCGCCTGACGAGCTCGAGAGCGTGTTCGACAAGTTCTATCGCGTGCAGAAGGGTGACCATGTCCGTCCCGGCACCGGGCTGGGGCTCGCCATCTCCCGCGGCTTCGTCGAGGCGATGCAGGGCACGATTTCGGCCGCCAACCGCGGCGACCGCAGCGGCGCGATCCTCACCATCCGTCTGCCCGTTCCGGCACGGACCCACGCATTGGATACCGCCGCATGAGCGCCGCCCCGATCAAGGTTCTGGTCATCGACGACGAGCCGCCAATCCGAAAATTGCTGCGGATGGGACTCTCGACGCAAGGCTACGAAATCCTGGAAGCGTCGAACGGAAAGACCGCGCTCGAGAAGCTCGCGGAAGAACCCGCGCTGATCATTCTCGATCTCGGCCTGCCCGACATCCAGGGCCACGAATTGCTGCGCACCATCCGCGGCCGCAACGAGGGCGTGCCGATCGTGGTGCTGTCGAGCCGCGGCGACGAGGCCGGCAAGGTGCAGGCGCTCGATCTCGGCGCCGACGATTATCTGACAAAGCCGTTCGGCATGGACGAGCTGTTGGCGCGCCTGCGCGCGGCGCTGCGGCACCAGCTCCAGGTCAAGGGCGAGCGTCCGGTGTTCCGCACCGGCGATCTCTCCGTCGATCTCGTGCGTCGCATGGTCAAGGTCGGCGAGCGCGAGATAAAGCTGTCACCGAAGGAGTACGATCTTTTGCGCGTGCTGGTGCAGCACGCCGGCAAGGTGCTGACCCATCGTTTCTTGCTGAAGGAGCTTTGGGACGAGCTCACCGACGCACAGTATCTGCGCGTCTATGTCCGCCAGCTCCGCCAGAAGATCGAAGCCGACCCCGAACGCCCGCAATATGTGCTGACGGAGACGGGGATCGGGTACCGGCTGAAGGCGGGGGATTAGCTTTCGATCCTCATCCTGAGGAGCGCGGAACGCGCGTCTCGAAGGATGAAGGCCCGGCTGCAGCAGCGAGGCCTGCATGGTTCGAGACGGCGCTTCGCGCCTCCTCGCCATGAGGGCAGAGAGTGGGTCGCGCGGCGAAATCACCCCGCCTTCCTCTGCCGCGCCGTCGAGCGCTGCGTCTTCTTCGCGCTGCGCTGCCGCCCCGTCGCACGACGCGCATGGGACTTCGCCGCCGTCTTCTTCCTGCCGCGTCCCTTCAGGCTCTGCTTCAGCGCGTCCATCAGGCTGACGACGTTGCTCGGCCGCTCCTCGCGCTCCGGCAGCTCGATTGTCTTGCCGCTGGCCTTGCGCTTCACCAGTGCCTTCAGCGCGGTCTCGTACTCATCCTTGAACTTGCTCGGGTCGAAATGTGCGGCCTTGGTACGCAGGATGTGGCCGGCGAGCTCGACCATGTCCTTGGTGATCTTGGGGCTCTTGATGCCGTCGAAGAACTGGTCCTCGTCGCGCAGCTCATAGGGGAAGCGCAACGTGGTGCCGAGCAGGCCCTTGCCGAGCGGTTCGATCGCTATGATGTGCTCGCGGTTGGTGAGCACGATCTTGGCGAGCGCCACGCGGTCCTGGTCCTTCATGGCGTCGCGGATCACGGCGAAGGCATCGACCGCAGCCTTGCCGTCGGGCGCGATATAATAGGGATGATTGAGATAGCGCTGGTCGATCTCGTCGCTCGGCACGAAACTCTCGATGTCGATGGTATGGTTGCTTTCGATCTGGACCGCCTCGAGCTCCTCCGGCTCGATCTCGACATATTTGCCCTTGCGCAGCTCGTAGCCGCGTCCCTTCTGGCCGCTCTCGACCACGTCACCGGTCCCGGAGTCCACCATCTGCTGCTTGAGCCGGTGTCCGGTCTCGCGGTTGATCATGTGAAACCGCGTCTTCTCGGCCGCGGTGGTCGCCGGATAAAGCGCGACCGGGCAACTGACCAGCGAGAGCTTTAACGTTCCCTTCCAATAGGCGCGCGGGGCCATTCCGTTCTCCAGCGTTTCAAGGCATTTTGGAACCCCAACAGCCCCATCGGGTTTTGGTTCCGGGTGGGACTTCCGCCGTGATAGGCTTCAACGCCGAAAGAGAATGCGGGACCGGTCGTGCTGCGAAAACTCTCCACCTACCGACAGAAACGCGATTTCGAGAAGACACCGGAGCCGTCGGGCAAGACCGCGGTGGCGCCATCGGCGCAGCGGCGCTTCGTGATCCAGAAGCACGATGCGACGCGACTGCACTATGATCTGCGGCTCGAGTTCGACGGCGTGTTCAAGTCGTGGGCGGTCACCAAGGGACCCTCGCTCGATCCGCATGACAAGCGGCTGGCGGTCGAGGTCGAGGACCATCCGCTCGACTATGGCGATTTCGAAGGCACGATTCCGGAAGGGCAGTATGGCGGCGGCACGGTCATGCTCTGGGACCGCGGCACCTGGGAGTCCGAGGATCCCGAGCGCGGCTTCCAGAAGGGCGACCTCAAGTTCACGCTCCACGGCGACAAGTTGCATGGCAGCTGGGTGCTGGTGCGGATGAGGCATGACCGCACCGGCGGCAAGCGCACCAACTGGCTCCTGATCAAGCATCGCGACGAATATGCCAGCGAGAGCGACGACATTCTCGGCGAGGACAAGTCGGTGGCCTCCGGCCGCGCGATGGCAGAGATCGCCGATGGCAAGGGTCGCGCACCAAAACCGTTCATGCTGGCGAAGGGCGCCAAGGCCAAGGCCGATGCGGTCTGGCAGTCCAATCGTGCCGAGGAGCCGAAAGGGCGCACCGTGAGGCCGGCGCCCGGTGCGGCGTTGAAGCGCGGGACGGGCGCAAAGAAAAAAGCGACGACCGCGACAAACGCGAAGAAAGTCGCGGAGATGCCGGACTTCGTCGCGCCGCAGCTCTGTACCCCGGTCGAGCGGCCGCCGGCGGCCGATGGCTGGTGCCACGAGATCAAGTTCGACGGCTATCGCGTCCAGCTCCGCGTCGAGGACGGCGAGGCGACGCTGAAGACGCGCAAGGGCCTCGACTGGACCGACAAGTTCGCAGCCATCGCGAAGGAGGCGGGCGAGCTTCCCGACGCCATGATTGACGGCGAGATCGTCGCGCTGGATCACAACGGCGCGCCGAATTTCTCCGCGCTCCAGGCCGCGCTGTCGGACGGCAAGACCGAGGACCTGATCTTCTTTGCCTTCGATCTCCTGTTCGCCGAAGGGCTCGATTGCCGGCGCCTGCCACTCGGCGAGCGCAAGGACCGCCTCAGGCAAGTCCTGGACGCAGGCAAGAAGAAATCGAGCCAAATCCGCTATGTCGAGCATTTCGAGAGCAGCGGCGATGCCGTGCTGCAATCGGCCTGCAAACTCGAGCTCGAAGGCGTGGTGTCGAAGAAGCTCGATGCGCCTTACCGTTCGGGGCGAACGGAAAGCTGGACCAAGGCCAAATGCCGCGCCGGCCATGAGGTCGTGATCGGCGGCTGGAAGACCACCAACGGTAAATTCCGCTCGCTGATGGCCGGCGTGCACCGCGGCGATCATCTTGCCTTCGTCGGCATGGTCGGCACCGGCTTCGGCGCGGACACGGTCAAGCGCATCATGCCGTCCTTGAAGGCCATGGAGGCCAGGCAAAGCCCCTTCGGCGGCAAGAACGCACCGAAAAAGACGCGCGACGTGCACTGGCTGAAGCCGGAGCTCGTCGCCGAGATCGAGTTCGCCGGGTTCACCGCCGACGGCAATATCCGCCAGGCCGCCTTCAAGGGCCTGCGGCAGGACAAGCCGGCTGAGGAGGTCGAGGTGGAAACACCCGCCGATACCGAACTCGCAAAGCCCTCGGCCAGGAAGCGTGCCGTGCCGAAGGCGGGCAAGCGCAAGGATGCCGGCACGGCCGAGGTGATGGGTGTCGTCATCTCAAAGCCGGACAAGGAGCTGTGGCCGGATGGCGGCGACGGCGAGGGCGTCACAAAACTCGATCTCGCGCTCTATTTCGAGGCCGTCGGCGCCTGGATGATCGAGCACATCAAGGGCCGGCCCTGTTCGATCCTGCGCGCGCCTGATGGCATCGGCGGCGAAAAATTCTTCCAGCGCCATGCCATGCAGGGCACGTCGAACCTGCTGGAGCTCGCGAAGGTCTCGGGCGATCGCAAGCCGTACCTGCAGATCGATCGCGTCGAGGGGCTCGCCGCGGTCGCGCAGATCGGCGGCGTCGAGCTGCATCCCTGGAATTGTGCCCCGGACGCCTACGATACGCCGGGCCGGCTGGTGTTCGATCTCGATCCCGCGTCGGACGTCAAATTTGCCGATGTCGTGGACGCCGCCAAGGAGATGCGGCAGCGCCTCACCGACGTCGGCATGGAGAGCTTTTGCAAGACCACCGGCGGCAAGGGCCTGCACGTGGTGGTGCCGCTGCTCCATGGCGCGCGCGACAAGGTGAGCTGGAAGGAGGCCAAGGCGTTCGCGCAAGGCGTTTGCCAGTGGATGGCCGACGACGATCCCGAGCGCTATCTGCTCAACATGTCCAAGAAGCTGCGCAACGGAAAGATCTTCCTGGATTATTTGCGCAACGATCGCCTGTCGACGGCGGTAGCTCCGCTGTCACCCCGTGCGCGCGATGGCGCGACCGTGTCGATGCCTGTGACGTGGGCGCAGGTGAAGGGCGATCTCGATCCGAAGCGGTACACGGTGCGGACGGTGCCGGGTCTGCTGGCGCGCTCGAAAGCCTGGGATGGCTATGACGAGTCGGCTTCGTCAATAAAGACCGCGATGAAGAAGCTCGCGGAGAAGAAGAAGTAGGGTGGGCAAAGCGAAGCGTGCCCACCATCTTTCTTATTGCGGCGAAGAGGTGGGCACGGCGCGTTGCGCCTTGGCCCACCCTACGAGGCCGCCGCTAGATCCGTCCGAGCAACAGCAGGATCAGCAGGATGACGATGACGAGCCCGAGGCCGCCGCCGCCATAATAGCCGGTGCCGTAGAACGGGCCGCCGCCGATGCCGCTAAAGCCGCCGAGCAGCGCGATGACCAAAATGATCAGAATGATCGTACCGATAGACATGCTAGTCTCCTCCAGCCCTTTGTTGAAAGGGTCGTTTGCACCTGTCCCGTGGTGCGAGGGCAACTTGCCGCAGGTTCTATAGTTCCGACGATGAAACACGGCGAACGGGGCGAACTTGCATGGAACCTTTGCCAGTCCAGGCGGCATGACTATGTAAGGATCAGTCACCACAGGGCAGCGCCATGTCAGCACCGCTTGTCGTCTCCATTCCGCATCGTCTCGGCCGCGAGGAAGCCGTGCGCCGGCTCAAGACCGGGCTCGGCCGCGCCGCAGCCAGCATTCCCGTGATGCAGGTCGAGGAAGAGCGCTGGAACGGCGACAGCATGAATTTTCGCATCCGCGCGCTCGGGCAGATCGCGAGCGGTCAGGTCGATGTCGCAGACGACCACGTCAAGGTTGAGGTAGTGCTGCCGTGGCTGTTGCAGCGCTTCGCCGAGATGGCGCAGGCGACCATCCACAAGCGCGGGCAGCTGCTGCTGACCAAGGACGGGGGCAAGTAGCCGTCAGCTACGAGCGCGCTGTTGCCTGGGTCTCGCACTGCTTGCGGCGCGTGCTTCGATGACCGCAGCGGGAATATCCCGGAAGGCTTGCGCCAGCGGCAATTGATTGCCGGAAAAGCCCGGCCCGGTGTAGCCGGTGATGTCGATCGTCGCGTCAACACCCTCGAACGCGGGCCATTGTCGGCCCTCTTGCGTGAACGGCGCAAACTGGCGCCCGACCACGACGATCGCAGCCGTGCGGCCGTGTCGGCGGACAAAGGCGATGACGTGGTCTGCGTGCGCGCCCCGGACCTGTAGCGGCTGATACTCGCCCTGCGCGAACACATCGGCGACTTCGTTGCGCAGTTTGAGCAGGTGCCGCGTCCAGGCCAGCTTGAGCTGGCCGTTCGGCCAGGTCTTGATCAGCCCGCGCCAGTCCGGCGCTTCCAGTGACATCAGCGCCGTCTGCCGCGCGGCAAAGTCCACCGGGCGGCGGTTGTCGGGATCGACCAGCGACAGGTCCCAGTATTCGGTGCCTTGGTAGAAGTCGGGCACGCCGGGCAGAGTCGCCTTGAGTGTGAGCTGGCTCAGCGAGTTCAAGGAGCCGAGCAGCGCGACGCGGCGTGCCAGGGTTTGCAGCGCCTCCAGGAACTCGCTGGATTGCGCTGGATCGAGGATCTTCGCGATGAAGCTCGCGACGCCGTTCTCATAGGCCTCGTGCGGGTTGAGCCAGCTGGTCTCCTCCTTGCCCTCGCGCGCGGCCTTGAGCGCATAGGCCTGGATGCGCTCGACGAAGCCGGCATCGGCTGTCTCCCCAAGCGACCAGGCGCCGAGCAGGGTCTGGTAGAGCATGTATTCGAACGTCGCCGACGGCGCGCGCAGATTGCCGTCGAGCGCGAGGTGCGGCGCGTTCAGCACCTTCCAGCGTGCCACCGCGCTGGTCCATTCGCCGGGAATCTCGCTGAGCGCCGCGATGCGCGCGCGGGCATCCTCGCCGCGCTTGGTGTCGTGGGTCGCGGTCGCCGTCATCCCTTGCGGCCATTCGTTGGCACGCGCGCGCATGGCCTCGTGGAAGGCGGGCACCGTGAGGCCGTTGCTCGCGGGATCGCCACCGACCTCGTTCAGGGCGAGCAGCCGGTGGAATTGATAGAACGCGGTGTCCTCCAGCGACTTCGCCATCATCGGTCCCGTGAACTGCTGCACCTTCAGCGCGAAGCGGCGCACCCGCGGGGCGCTGTGCGGGGGACGGCCGGGTTTGAGCAGGTCCATGGTCAGCGCATCGTGCAGGAAGTCGAAGATGCCTTCATCCGCGGCGAACCATTCCGCGCGGGCCCGTTCGATGGTGTCGTCGATCAGCTTGCGGTCGAGCGCGGTCGGGCCGCTATGCGTCAAATAGGTGCGATAGACCGGGAAATGCAGCACGTATAATTCGAGCGCCTGCCGCAGACTGTCGGCGGAGAAGTCGCGGGTCGAGTAGTGGCCGTTGGCGATGCGCGCGAGCAGTCGGGTCAGCACGGTGAATTCGCTGGTCAGCAGCGTCTCCAGCACGCGCCGCTTGGCATCCTTGACGTAAGGAGCCAGCCGCGGCGGGCGGTTGCTGATCTGCCGCCAGGTCTCGTTCAGCGCCTCCAGCCCTTTCGCGTCGACCAGAACCTGAGTGATGACATTCATCCACTCATAGCCCGTGGTGCCCTGAACGCCGGCAAAACGCGGCAGGCGCTCGTGCTCGCACAGGATCTTTTCGATCACGGTATAGAACGGCTTGGTGTTGCCTTGCGCGTCGCGCACCAGTCGGCGCAGCCGCTGACAATATTGTGCGGGATCGCGCAGGCCGTCGATGTGATCGAGACGGATGCCTTGCAGCTTGCCGTCGGCAATGAGCTGCTTCACCAGCCGGTGCGTGGCGGCGAACGTGCTCGCGTCCTCGACGCGCAGGCCCGCGAGCCCGTTGACGTCGAAGAAGCGGCGATAGTTGATGTCGCTGGAGGCGAGCCGCCAGTGCCCGAGCTTGTAGTGCTGGCGCTCCAGCAGATGATGCAGCGCCAGCGTCTGTGCCGGCCGATCCTTGGCGGAACGATAGGTAGCGAGGCCGCGTACGATGATGTCGGCGCTGCCTGCGATCTCCTTGAGCTCCGCCTTGAAGCCGGGTGCTTCCCTGCGGTTGGGGCGACGCAACCCGGTGTAGCGGGCCGCGAGCGCGAGCAGGCGCTTGCCGGCCTCGGTCTCGGCGGCGTCGGCTTCCTTCACGATCACGCGCAGCATTTCGCCATAGCGTTCCGGCGCGATCGGCAGGCGATGCTCGAAATACCAGGCGGAAAAACTGCCTTCATCGGCATCGTAGCGCAGCTCGATGTCGCCGCGCTCCAGCGCCTCGCCATAGGGCGAGCCGAGGATCGGCAGCAGCACGCCGCCGCGGGCGCGATAGGCCAGTTGATCCCAGTCGATGTCGAAGGAAACTGCATGCGGCGAGGCCTGGCCCCATTCCAGCACGTCGAGCCACCAGGGATTGTCGGCAAAGTGCACGCCGACATGGTTCGGCACGAAGTCGATGATGAGGCCGAGGTCGTGCTGCGTGAGGGCATCGCTCAATCGAGCAAAGCCGGCCTCGCCGCCGAGCTCGGGATTGAACTGGCTGTGATCGACGGTGTCGTAGCCGTGGGTCGAGCCCTTGCGCGCTTTCATCACCGGCGAGGCGTAGAGATGCGTGATCCCGAGTGCCTTGAGGTAAGGCACGACCGCGGCGGCCTTGTCGAAGTCGAAATCCGCGGTGAGCTGAAGCCGATAGGTCGCAAGAGGTATGGCAGGAGGCATGCTAACCTCCGAGATGCCAGATCACCGACCAGGGTGGGAGCCGATCGCCGCTGACAGAGCCCCAGATCGGCGTGCCTGTCGCGTCGCTGGGACGTGCGATGTCCTTGTCCGAGAGATTGGCGGTCAGGCGCAACGTCGTGCCATCGCCCATGCGCCAATGCGCGGTGAGCAGGCCGCTATCGGCCGTCTCGGAATCGCCGAACCTCGCACCCTTCAGCCGCGGTGCGATCTCCTTGTGACGCAGCGCGAGCAGCTCCCGCACCAGCGCGAGCCGCGCATCCTGCTCCGGCGTGTGGCCGGTCCAATCCAGCACGGCTGATTGCGGCGTTTTGGGATCGAGTGGGTCGGGGACCTCGTCGCCGTATTTCTCGTAGGCCCAGGCATATTCCTGCTTACGGCCCTTGCGCACGGCATCGGCAAGGCCACCCTGGAAATCGCAGAAGAACGGGAAGGGCACCGTGGAGCCCCATTCCTCGCCCTGGAACAGCATCGGCACCATCGGTGCGAGTAGGGTCACCGCGAGCGCGGCTTCGATCTGCCGTGGCGATGCCAGGCTCTCGAGCCGCTCACCCAGCGGGCGATTGCCGATCTGGTCGTGGTTTTGCAGGAAGTTGACGAAGGTCGCCGGCGGCAACTCGCCGCTCGCCTCGCCGCGCGGCTTCTTGCCCCAGAACTCCGAGATCTCGCCCTGGTAGACGAAGCCCGACGCGAGCGCGCGCGAGAGATCCATGCGCGGCGTCTGGTAGTCGGCGTAATAGCCCGCGAGCTCGCCGGTCAGCATCACGTGCCAGACGTGGTGATAATCGTCGTTCCACTGCGCGCGATATTTGCCGTTGGGCGGATCCTGCGCGGCATCGAGCAGGCTGGCGCGGTTGTCGCCGTTCTCCAGCACGAGATGGATGTGCCGTCCGGTGGCCTTGGCAAGCTCGCCGGCGGCGACGCTGAGATCCTGCAACATCGACTGCTCGCCCGGGATCGCCATGATGTGATTGGCGGCATCCAGTCTCAGGCCGTCGAAGCGGTAGTCGGTGAGCCAGGACAGCGCGTTCTCGACCGCGAAGGCCCGGACCTGCGGCACGCGATAATCGATCGCGCTGCCCCAGGGCGTATGCGCATCGGTGAAGAAGGCCGGCGCATAGCGGCCGAGATAATTCCCCTCGGGGCCGAAATGATTGTAGACGACGTCGAGAAACACCATCAGCCCGCGCAGATGCGCCTCGTCGATCAGTGTCTTCAGGTCCTCGGGCCGGCCATAGGCGCTGTCGGGCGCGTACCAGAGCACACCGTCATAGCCCCAGCCGCGGCGGCCGGCGAAATCGGCCAGCGGCATCAATTCCAGCGCAGTGATCCCGGTCGCAACGAGATGATCGAGCTTGTCGATCATGGCGCGGTAGGTGCCCTCAGGCGTGAAGGTACCGACATGGGTCTCGATCAGCACTGTCTCTTCCCAGGGACGTCCGCGCCAATCGCGCGCGCGCCACGCGAAGGCATCATGATCGACGACTTCGCTCGGGCCAAAAACGTCGTCCGGCTGGAAGGCGGATGCGGGATCGGGCACGTCGATCTCGTCGTCGATCCTGAACTGGTAGGGACTTCCGACGGGCAGGCCGGCAATCTCGGCGACATACCAGCCATCCTGCCGGCGCTGCATCGCGTGTCTTCTGTCGAGCAGGAGATCGACTCGGCGAGCGCCGGGCGCCCACAGCCGGAACGACACGCCGTCCTTGGTCGGCCTCGCCCCGAACGATGGTCTCATAGCGCCCCCGCGAAGGCGAGCACGGAGCGCGGCGGCGCCTTGCTGTCGCTTCCGGGCTGCAGATCAACACTGTTCGGTCTGGCATCGGTGGTATTCAGGATCTGCTGCCAGCTTTTGTACTCGGCCATTTTGGGCAATTTGAATGCGATCTCTTCGGGGGCGGCGTTCAGTACGATAAAGATCGCGGCGCTCCCCGGTTCCATCGGCCCCATCACATAGGAGAGGAACCGCCCTTCCGGGAATTTCCAGTCGTTCTCCGTCATCTCGTCGCCGGCGGGCGTCAGCCACAGCGCGCCGTAGGAGACGCCGTCCTTGGGCCGGCCGTCGAGCCAGCGATGGCTGCGAAGTTGCGAGAAGCGGCGGCGGATCTCGGCGAGCCCGGCGACGAAATCGACCATGTCGTCGCCGTCCTTGCCGAGATTGTCCCAGCCGACCCAGCCGACCTCGTTGTCCTGGCAATAGGCGTTGTTGTTGCCGGACTGCGAATTGCCGACCTCGTCGCCGGCCAGGATCAGCGGAACGCCCTGCGCCAGCATCAGGCAGGCCAGCACGTTCTTGCGAAGCTGCCGCCGCAGCCCGAGAATCTCGGGATCGTCGGTCGGACCCTCGACACCGCAATTGTTGCTGTGGTTGTCGCTGGAGCCGTCGCGATTGTCCTCGCCATTGGCCTCGTTGTGCTTCTCGTTGTAGCTGAAGAGGTCGGCGAGCGTGAAGCCGTCATGCACCGTGATGTGGTTGATGCCGGCGCGCGGTCGCCGTCCGTCATGGTTGAACAGGTCGGATGAGGCTGTCATGCGGCTGGAGATGTCGCCAATCAGGCTGCCTTCGCCGCTCCAGTAGCGGCGCATGGCGCTGCGATACCGATCGTTCCACTCCGACCATTGGGAAGGGAATGCGCCGACCTGGTAGCCGCCGAGCCCGAGATCCCAGGGTTCGGCGACGAGCTTCACCGCCGCCAGCACCGGGTCCTGCCGGATCGCCGTCAGGAACGAGCTGCCGCGATCATAGCCGTTCGGTCCGCGCGCGAGCGTGGTGGCGAGGTCGAAGCGGAAGCCGTCGACATGGCAGACCTCGACCCAGTAGCGCAGCGAATCCATCACCATCTGGAGCACGCGCGGATGGGTGAGGTTCACCGACGAGCCGCAGCCGGTGAAGTCGTCGTAATAGCGCGGGTTCTCGCGGTTCAGCCAGTAATAGGAGGCATTGTCGATGCCGCGGTAGCACAGGGTCGGACCGAGGTGATTGCCTTCGGCCGTGTGGTTGTAGACGACGTCGAGCATCACCTCGATGCCGGCATCGTGCAGGCGCGCGACCGTGGTGCGGAAGGAATCGAGCGCATTGTCCTGGGCGTAGCGCGGTTCGGGCGCAAAGAAGGACAGCGTGTTGTAGCCCCAGTAGTTGACGAGCTTCTTCTCGACCAGAATGCGGTCGTCGATGAAGCTGTGGATCGGAAGCAGCTCGACGGTGGTGACGCCGAGCGTTTTCAAATGCTCGATCATCGCCGGCGACGACAGGCCGCCATAGGTGCCGCGCAAATTCGGCGGCACGTCGTCGCGCTTCTGCGTCAGACCCTTGACGTGGGCCTCGTAGATGATGGTG
Source organism: Bradyrhizobium sp. 482_C4_N1_8 (assembly GCF_052075965.1). NCBI lineage: Bacteria > Pseudomonadati > Pseudomonadota > Alphaproteobacteria > Hyphomicrobiales > Nitrobacteraceae > Bradyrhizobium > Bradyrhizobium sp. 482_C4_N1_8. The sequence goes on from NZ_CP197231.1 coordinate 1,765,814, forward strand.
TCTTCCCAGGGGATGTTGGGCCGGATCTCGCGACGGCCCCAGTTGAAGGTCTCGTCGACGACGACCGCCTTGGGCATGCCGCGCGCGTTGTCGCGCCGGTCGAAGGAGAGGTCCTCGCGCGGCGAACCGGTGCGATAGGCGAAATGGGCATCGCTCCAGACCAGCCGCCCGGCGAGCCGTTTGGCGTAGGGGTCGAGCAGCAGCTTGTTGGCGTTGAAGCGGTGGCCGTGCTCGGGCTCGTAGGGGCCGTGCACGCGATAGCCGTAGAGCTGGCCCGGCGAGATGTCATTGAGATAGCCGTGCCAGACGTCCTCGGTCCGCTCGGGCAGCTCGACACGCTCGAGTTCGCGCCTTCCTTGCGTGTCGAACAGGCACAGCTCGACCTTCTGCGCATTGGCGGAGAACAACGCGAAATTGGTGCCGCGTCCGTCCCAGCTTGCGCCAAGGCGTGCGGGCGATCCAGCAGTCAGGCGCATCGGTCAGCTTTCCGGAACGAGAAAGATCGCGGCGAGCGGCGGAATGGTGAGGCGAAGCTCGGGCACCTTGCCGCCAGCGGCATGAACCTCGCCGATGTTTCCGACATTGGTGCCGCCGTAATGGGCGGAGTCCGAATTGAACACCTCTTTCCACTTGCCGGCGAAGGGCACGGGGACGCGATAGTTGCGATAGACGTTGGGCGAGAAGTTGATGATCACGAGACACCGTGCGTGCTCGTCGAATCCCTTGCGCAGCCAGGCGAACACGTTGCGGTTGGCGTCATCCGTGATCAGCCATTCGAATCCGCCCTGTTCGCAATCCATCTGGTGCAGCGCCGGCACCGCGCGATAGAGCCGGTTGAGGTCGCGGATCAGCGCCTGGATGCCGGAATGGTACTTGTATTCGAGCAGGTGCCAGTCGAGCGACTGGTCGTGATTCCATTCGCGGCTTTGCGCGATCTCCGCGCCCATGAACAGTAGCTTCTTGCCGGGGTGGCCGAACATGAAGCTGTAATAGGCGCGCAAATTCGCAAAGCGCTGCCATTCGTCGCCGGGCATGCGGCCAAGGATCGAACGTTTGCCGTGCACGACCTCGTCATGCGACAGCGGCAGGATGAAGTTCTCCGAGAAGGCGTAGTGCAGGCCGAACAGGATATCGCCGTGATGATGCTTGCGGTGGATCGGATCCTTGCTGATGTAGTTCAGCGTGTCGTGCATCCAGCCCATGTTCCACTTGTAGCCGAAGCCGAGCCCGCCGAATTCGACCGGGCGCGAGACCTGCGGCCACGCGGTGGATTCCTCGGCCGCCGTGGTCACCTGCGGGAAGCGCGCGTACAATTCGGTGTTGAAGCGGCGCAGGAACGCGATCGCTTCGATGTTCTCGCGGCCGCCATACTGGTTCGGAATCCAGGCGCCCGGCGGGCGGCTGTAGTCGAGATAGAGCATGGAGGCGACCGCATCGACGCGCAGGCCGTCGATCGCGTAACGCTCGAGCCAGAACAGCGCATTCGACACCAGGAAGTTCGTCACTTCGGTGCGGCCGTAATTGTAGATCAGCGTGCCCCAGTCGAGGTGGCGGCCCTGGAGCGGATTGGCATGCTCGTAGAGCGAGGTGCCGTCAAAGCTGCCGAGCCCGTGCGGATCGTCGGGGAAATGGCCGGGCACCCAGTCGAGCAGCACGCCGACGCCCTCGCGATGGCAGGCGTCGACCAGCGCGGCAAAATCCTCAGGCCCGCCGAAGCGGCTGGTCGGCGCATAGAGGCCGGTCGGCTGATAGCCCCAGGAGCCGTCGAATGGATGCTCGCTGACGGGCAGGAATTCGAGATGGGTAAAGCCCATGTCGCGGGCATAGGCCGGCAGCTGCTCGGCCAGCTCGCGATAGGTGAGCCATTCGCCGCCGTTCTTGCGCCGCCAGGAGCCGAGATGGACCTCGTAGATCGACATCGGCGCCGAGAGCGCGTTGATGCCATCCGGCGCCGGGCGCGGGCGTGCGAGATGTGCCTCGTCGAACACGATGGAAGCCGTCTTCGGCCGCACCTCGCTCGCAAAGGCCATGGGATCGGACTTCAGCGGCACCTGATGGCCGTGCGGCCCGATGATATCGAACTTGTAGTGGTCGCCGGCCTTGGCGTGCGGGATGAACAGCTCCCAATAACCGGCACCGCGGACCCGCATCGGATGGCGCCGCGCGTCCCAGAAATTGAAATCGCCGACCACGGATACGCGCCGCGCATTCGGCGCCAGCACGACGAAGCCGATGCCGTCGATGCCTTCGAGCCGCATCGGATGCGCGCCGAGCTTGTCGTAGAGGCGCTGATGGGTGCCTTCGCCGAGCAGATAGAGATCGAAATCGGTCAGGATCGGCGGGAAGCGATAGGCGTCCTCGAACTCGACGATGTTGTCGCCGAACCTGGCGCGGAGCTGATAGCGCTTCGAGCCGTTCGGCAAGGCGCCGATGAACAGGCCCGAAGCGTGGACGCGATCGAGCTTCGCCACCTCGCCATGTTCGCCCACCGCCTCGACATTGGTGGCCTCGGGGAGGAACGCGCGCACCACGCTCTTGCCGCCCTCGGGATGCAACCCGAGATAATGGAAGGGGTCGGAGTGGCGGCCCTCGATGATCGCGTAGGCCTCGGCTGGCAGTTTAGGCATGGGCTTCGCTCTCATTGGACAGAATGCGAAGCAGTCCGGTCAGCGGCGCGCGGAGCCCCTCAGGCCGGTGGGACAGCTCGTACTCTACTTCGTCGAAGGCTTGATCAAGCAGGAAAAACCTTAACAGGCCTTCCGCGGATTGCCGATCTTCCGGCCACAGCCGGCGATCGGTCATGGCTTCGCGGTAAGCGTTAAGGAATGTCGCGGCGGCGCGTTCGCGCCATTCGCCGAGTGCGGTCGTGAGCCGGTCCTGCTCGTCGGATGCGCCCGTCAGCGCGCGGCCGAGCGCTGTGTTAACCGAAAGCTCAATCGAGCGGATCAGGCCGGCGACGTCGCGTGCGGCCGGTGCCTTGCGCCGCTTGTCGGCCAGCGCGAGATGCGGATTGCCGTCGAAGTCGATGATGAAGATATCGTCCTTCACGATCAGGATTTGCCCGAGGCGGAAGTCGCCATGATGACGGATGTTCAACCCGCCGATGTCGGATGGCAAGAGTGCATAGAGGTGGTCGGGCAGGGTCGTGCGCACCGCGACGAGCTGGTCGATCAGAGGCCGGTCGGCCTCGCGCAGGCCGTCGCGGCTGTCGGCCAGCCGTTCGAAGATCCGCTCGGCCCGTGCCTTGAGCTCGGATGCCCAGCGCTCGACATGCGCGGGGCCGATCGGCTCCGGCGCGAGATCATCGGGCCTTGCGGCGGCGAGAGCGACATGCAGCTCGGCGAGCCGCCGGCCGATCTGCGCCATGAAGTGCAGATAAGGCGCCTGCTCCTGGGTCTCTCGGGGCGCTTCGCTCATCGGCGCCAACCGCTGCTCGTCGATATAGCGGTCGAGATAACCCGTGGTGACGGTCCAGCCGTCGCCCTGGTTCTCGACATAGGCGTGCAGCACGCCGACCGCGCTGCTTCGATCGCCTTCGACCAGCTCGACACTGCCGAGCAACGCCGGCGTATTGGCAAAGTGCGCGACGTCAGTGAGGTAGGAGCCGATCTCGATCTCGGGATTGATGCCGCCTTCGAGCTGGCGATAAATCTTGGCGACGTACTGGTTGTCGACCAGCGCCGTGCTGTTCGACTGCTCGATGGCGCGGATGCGTTCGGGCTCCTTGATGATGTAATCGGCGAACCGGCTGGTCGCCTTGAACTCCAGGCGCAGATTGTTCTCTTCCACCACCAGGTTCTGCGACAGATTGCGCAGGAACAGGCCGATGAAGATCTGCTCGGTCGCGACGTCGAGCAACGTACCCTCGCGCGCGCCCTGACGCACGGCGGCGAGCGCCTTCGGGTTGAAGCGTTCGCGGTCGAAGCGCACCCATTCGATCTGCATCGCCAGCACGTAGCGCGCCGTGGCATCCTGTTGCGGGGTTTCGAAGATCGCGATCCAGGGCCTGTTGTCGCCGATGTCGCAGAACGGCACCGCCGAGGTCAGCGTCGGCTTGATCTGCTTGGGATCTTGCTCGGGATACCAGCGCGTGCGCGACAGGAAGCCTGGCAGCACCTCGTGCTCGAACACGCCGCGCTCGCGCGCCAGCGACACCCAGGTCGAATTGACCGGCACCACCAGCGTCTCGAACTCAGGCACCGCGCGCGGCGTCACCGGCTCGGACTTGTTGCGCTCGGTGAGCTGGAACCAGTAGAAGCCGTAAGGCCCCAGCGTGATCATGTAGGGCACCTCGCCGATCGGCGGAAAACGCGTGCGTCCGAGCATCTCCTGCGGAATGCGGTCCTTCCACGGCGACAGATCGAGCTCGGTCGCCTGGGCTGCGCGCGAGAGGTTGGCGACGCACAGGATCACCTCGTCGTTGTACTGCCGGACATAGGCCAGCACGGCGCGGTTGGCCGGGCGGATGAAGGTCATGGTGCCGCGGCCGAAGGCGAGGGTCGATTTGCGTACCGAGATCAGGCGCTTGGTGGCGCTGAGCAGCGAGGACAGGCTGCGCGACTGCGCCTCCACGTTCACCGACTCGTAGCCGTAGACGGGGTCCATGATCAGCGGCGCGTAGAGACGGGCGGGATCGCAGCGGGAAAAGCCGCCATTGCGGTCCGGGCTCCACTGCATCGGCGTGCGCACGCCGTTGCGGTCGCCGAGATAGATGTTGTCGCCCATGCCGATCTCGTCGCCGTAATAGATGATCGGCGTGCCGGGAAAGGACAGCAGCAGCGAGTTCATGAGCTCGATCTTGCGGCGGTCATTGTCCATCAGCGGCGCCAGCCGCCGGCGGATGCCGACATTGATGCGGGCGCGGGGATCGTTGGCGTAGGTGGTCCAGAGATAGTCGCGCTCGACGTCGGTGACCATCTCCAGCGTCAGCTCGTCATGGTTGCGCAGGAACAGCGCCCATTGGCAGCTTGCGGGAATGTCCGGCGTCTGGCGCAAGATGTCGGTGATCGGAAAGCGGTCTTCCTGCGCGATCGCCATGTAGATGCGCGGCATCAGCGGGAAGTGGTAGGCCATGTGGCACTCGTCGCCGCGGCCGAAATATTCCTGCACGTCCTCCGGCCATTGATTGGCCTCGGCCAGCAGCAGCTTGCCCTTGGAGTAGGAGTCCAGTTCCTGGCGCAGGCGCTTGATGATCGCATGCGTCTCGGGGAGGTTCTCGTTGTTGGTGCCGTCGCGTTCGCAGAGATAGGGGATGGCGTCGAGGCGGAATCCGTCGACGCCGGCATCCAGCCAGCGCTTCATCACCTGGATCAGGGCGCTGACCACGCGCGGATTGTCGAAATTGAGGTCCGGCTGGTGCGAGAAGAAGCGGTGCCAGTAGAACGCCCCGGCTTCGTGGTCCCAGGTCCAGTTCGACTTCTCGGTGTCGGTGAAGATGATCCGCGTGCCCTGGTATTTCTGGTCGGTGTCGCTCCAGACATACCAGTTGCGGGCGCTCGAGCCCGGATGGCTGCGGCGCGCGCGCTTGAACCATTTGTGCTGGTCGGAGGTGTGATTGACGACGAGCTCGGTGATGACGCGCAGGCCGCGCTTCTGCGCTTCCTGGATGAAGCGCTTGAAGTCCTTCATCGTCCCGAAATCAGGATTGACCGAGCCGTAGTCGGCGATGTCGTAGCCGTCGTCGCGTCCTGGCGATGGATAGAACGGCAGCAGCCACAGCGCGGTGACGCCGAGCTCCTGGAGATAGGGCAGCTTCTCGGTCAGTCCGGCGAAATCGCCGATGCCGTCATGGTTGCTGTCGGCAAACGCCTTGACGTGGAGCTGGTAGATGATGGCGTCCTTGTACCAGAGTTCATCCACGATCTCGGCTGCCTCGGCTTTTTGGGTGTCGACGGAAGACAAAACATTCATGGCGTGATCCTTACGCCAGGCAGCGGAACAGCAGCGCCGGGTCGCGGTCGGGATCGATATATAATCTGATCCCGCCCCATTCGATGCGGGACAGTTCGCCTGTGATGAGATTTTCGAGTGCGGTGACGTGGCGGCGTGCGCCGCCGGCGTCGATGGTGAGGTCGCCGAGCGGCAACCAGACTTCGCGGACATGGCGCGAGAGGGCGATGACCGCGACGACAGTGTTGGCTGGATCGGCCGCCTCCTTGGCAAAGGCGATCGTCTCGCCGTCCTCGACGCCGAGGAAGCGCAAATTCTCCATTTGTTGAAGTGCGGCGTTATCGTTGCGGATGCGATTGAGCGCGGCGATGTAGGGCTTGATGTTGCCGGGCCGGTCCCAGTCGCGCTGCTTGATCTGGTATTTCTCGGAATCGAGATATTCTTCGCGGCCGGGAATCGCGTCATGCTCCAGCAGCTCGAACCCGCTGTAGATGCCGTAACTGCCGGACAGCGTCGCGGCCAGCGCGGCTCGCGACTTGAACGCCCAGGGCTCGCCACCCTGGAGATGATAGGGCAGCAGGTCGGGCGTGCTCACGAACAGGTTCGCCCGGTAGAAATCCCGCTCGGGATAGCGGGTCAGCTCGCCCAGATATTGCTCCAGCTCCCATTTCGCGGTGCGCCAGGGGAAATAGCTGAAGGACTGTGCAAAGCCGAGCTTGGCGAGGCCCTGCATCAGCTTCGGCCGTGCAAAGGTCTTGGAGAACAGGATCACCTCGGGATGGCGGCGGCGGATGTCGCTGATCAGCCACTCCCAGAACGGAAGCGGCGCGGTGTCGTGATTGTCGATGGCGAAGATGGTGACGCCGTGGTCGATCCAGAACAGCATGGCATCGCGAAACGCGTTCCACAGCCCGGCCCTGTCGACGGAGGCGAAATCGGGGATGACGATGTCCGAATAGGGATCATCCGCCGTCCGCACCGAGCGGTCCGGCCGCCATTTGAACCATTCCGGATGCTGCCTCAGCCAGGGATGGTCCGGCGAGCATTGCACGGCGAAGTCGAGCGCGAGCTCGAGGCCGTATTCGAGACAGGTCGCGACCAGCGCGCGGAAATCCTCGATCGTGCCGAGCTCAGGATGCAGTGCATCGTGCCCGCCCTCGGTCGTGCCGATCGCATAGGGCGAGCCGGGATCGCCTTCGGTCGCCACCGGCGCATTGTTGCGGCCCTTGCGGCGGGTGCGGCCAATGGGGTGGATGGGCGTGAAGTAGAGCACGTCAAATCCCATCGCGGCGATGTCGGGCACGCGCGCGATGCAGTCACGGAGCGTGCCATGCTGGCCGGGGCTCTGGCCCTGGCTGCGCGGCATCATCTGATACCAGCCGCCGAAGCGCGCTCTGTCGCGGTCGACGATCAGCGGGAAGTTCTGCGAGCGGGTCAGGTCGGGCCGCGACTGGCTCTCAGCCATGGCCGCGCCGAGATCGGCTGCCAGCAGCGAGCCGACGTCGCCGGTCTGAAGATAATCCTCGCATTGCTTCACGATGACCGCCGCGGCGTCCTGCCGGGCGCCATGTGCCTTGGTCAGGAGGCCGGCGCCCTCGATCGCGTCGAGGCTGACGTCCGCACCGGCGCGCCGCTTGCGCTCAACCCCGTGCGACCAGGTGGCGAACTCGTCGGTCCACGCTTCGATCGCATAGACATATTGGCCGGGCTCGCCGGGGGTGAAGGCGCCGGACCAGCGGTCATTGCCGTGATGGATCATCGGCTCGCTCCGCCATTCCCGGTCCTGTTCTCCTCGCCAGATCAGCGCGGCACCGATCACCGCGTGGCCGCCGCGATAAATGTCCGCCCAGACGTCGACCCGTTCGCCCGCAATCCGCTTCACCGCGAAACGGCCGCTGTCGATCGAGGGATAGATATCTTCGATGAGGAAAGCGCTGCCGGCTGCGGCACTCTCGACAGTTTGAATTGTCTTGTTCACGGTGATGCCATTGACAAGAAAGCAGGAGCCCGTTTCCCTTGTCGGGAACCTACGCTTGATACCAATATAGAAAGCCGCTTGTGTGTCATTGGTTCCCTTGGGAACGGCAGGCACGGTCTGCGAGTTAGCCCTGACTAACCTCTTCCACGACCTCGTTAAATTCCCTGCCCCCGGCCGGATGACGGCCTGCAAGCTGCGTGCCGAATGGATCTTTTAGCTCAAGCCCGGATCAAGGGCGTTCAGTCCGAATTCGTCGATGCCCTCGGAAAGCTGCGGGTCACCGATCCCGTGGCCCTCAAATCCATCCTCGAGGCCCTGCCGGAGAAGCGGGTTTACCGCTTCGTCGGCGGGCCCGTGGTGGTGCGCGCCCTGGGACATCCGCGCACCGAATTGACGACAATCGGCGCGCCGCCGCTGCAATGGACATTGCGCGCAAACGGCAATGTGATCGCGCAAGGCGAGACCCACGAGCCCGTGATCGCCTGGCCCGCCGGCCTGCCGCTCGGTTATCATCGGTTGACGCTGACCGATGCCAAGGGTGTTGCGGAAGAGGTGCCGATGATCGTGGCGCCCGAACGCGCCTTCGGCGGCGATTTCGCCCGTGGCTGGCTGCTTGCCGTTCAGCTCTACAGCGTCCGCTCGGACCGCAATTGGGGCATTGGCGATTTCACCGACCTCGCCGATCTCGTCCGGCTCGCCAGGCAGCTCGGCGCCGATGGCGTCGGGCTCAATCCGCTGCATGTTCTGTTCGACAACCACCCCGCCGATTGCAGCCCCTATTCGCCGAACAGCCGGCTGTTTCTCAACCCGCTCTATATCGACGTCGAGGCGATCCCGGAGTTTGCCGCCGACCTCGTCCCCGACGCGGCGGCGACCGCCGCGCGGCTGCGCGAAGGCGACCGTGTGCCCTATGCGGACATGGCGGCGCTGAAATGGCTCGGCCTGCGCGCCGCCTACAACAGTTTCGTGACGAGCGCGAGCGAGGCGCGCCGCAATGAATTCGACGCCTTCCGCGCGGACCGCGCGCCGCTGTTGTCCCGCTTTGCCTGCTTCGAGGTGCTGCGGCATCGCTTCTCCGGGCCTTGGTGGGAGTGGCCGCAAGAGTGGCAGCAGCCGGATGAAGCCAAATGCGCCGAGCTCCGCAACGGTCCCGACAAGCGCGAGGTCGAGTTCGTCGAATTCGTGCAATGGACGGCCGATAGCCAATTGCAGTCCGCCAAGGAATTGGCCGGCCAGCTCGGCATGCGCGTCGGGCTCTATCTCGACGTCGCCGTCGGCGTGCAGTCCAACGGCTTCGACGCCTGGAACGAGCAGATGGCGATTTCGCGCCATCTCGCCGTCGGCGCGCCGCCCGACGTGCTCAACACCGTCGGACAGGATTGGGGCCTTGCCGGCTTCAATGCCGGTGGTCTGGAGGCGCAATCCTTCGTGCCGTTCGCCGACATGCTGGCCGCCTCGATGCGCCATGCCGGCGCGATCCGGCTCGATCACGTGCTGGGCTTGAAACGGCTGTATCTGGTGCCGCGCGGCTTCAAGCCGGACAACGGCGCCTACGTGCAGATGCCGTTCGAGGCGCTGCTCGGCGCCGTGGTGCGCGAGAGCGCGGCGCACAAATGCATCGTGATCGGCGAGGACCTCGGCACCGTGCCGGAAGGTTTCCGCGAGACCATGCAGGATTTCGGCATCTGGTCCTACCTGGTCATGATGTTCGAGCGCGACGATGCCGGCCGCTTCCGCAATGCCGACCATTACCGGCCCAACGCGCTGGTCACGCTGAACACGCATGATCTGTGCACCTATGCCGGCTGGCGCTCCTTCAGCGATCTCAAGATGAAGCGCTCGCTCGGGCTCGACCCTGGCGAGAACGACCAGGCGCGCTGGGATGCGCTCGGCAGGCTCGACGAGATCCTGCGCCAGAACGGCATCAACGCCAACGATCTCTATTCGGTGCTCGCCTTCCTGTCGCGGACGCCGTCGCGTCTGCTGGCGGTGTCGCTGGAGGATCTGCTCAGCGTAATTGACCAGCCCAACATTCCCGGTACGATCGATGAGCATCCGAACTGGCGCCAGCGCCTGCCGGTGGCGCTCGACAAGATCGCCGCCAAGGTCGATGTTACGGCCTTGAAGGCGGCGACGCGGGAACGCTCGTTGACCGGCGGGAGTTGAAACGGCGGATTTTCCGGGGCTCGTGACACATTGGCTCAGAGGATCGAGGACTATGCGCTGATCGGCGATTGCGAGACCGCAGCGCTGGTCGGGCGCGACGGCTCGATCGACTGGCTGTGCTGGCCGGCCTTCGATTCAGATGCCTGCTTTGCCGCGATCCTCGGTACGCACAAGAACGGCCGCTGGCTGATCGCGCCAAGCGAGGACACGACCTCCATCTCGCGCCGCTATCTCGGCAACACCCTCATCCTCGAAACGCGCTTCGAGACCAGGAGCGGCACCGTTGCGCTGATCGACTTCATGCCGCCGCGCGGCAAGGCCTCCGACATCGTGCGGCTGGTCCGCGGCCTCACGGGCACGGTGAAGATGCGGATGGAGCTTGTCATCCGCTTCGGCTTCGGCGTCGACATTCCCTGGGTGCGACGCATCGACCATTCGCTGCTGGCGATCGCCGGCCAGGACATGACGGTGCTGCGCACCCCGGTGGAGACCCGCGGCGAGGATCTCACCACGGTCTCCGACTTCGACGTGAAGGCGGGTGAGACCGTGCCGTTCGTGCTGACCTACGGCCCCTCGCATCTCGATCCGCCCGCGCCGATCGATCCGGAGATCGCCTTCCAGGAGACCGAGAAATTCTGGAACGAATGGTGCAGCCGCTGCACCCGCGACGGCGAATATCACGATCTGATCGTACGCTCGCTGATCACGCTGAAGGCGCTGACCTTCGCCCCCACCGGCGGCATCGTCGCGGCGCCCACCACCTCGTTGCCGGAAAAGCTCGGCGGCGCCAGGAACTGGGATTACCGCTTCTGCTGGCTGCGCGATGCGACCTTCACGCTGCTGGCGCTGATGAACTCGGGTTACACCGAGGAAGCGTTGGCCTGGCACAATTGGCTGCTGCGCGCGGCGGCAGGCTCGCCGGCGGACATGCAGATCATGTACGGCATCTGGGGCCAGCGGCGTCTGCTGGAATGGGAAGCGGGCTGGCTCGACGGTTATGAGGGCGCCCAACCGGTGCGCGTCGGCAACGCCGCGCATGCGCAGCTCCAGCTCGACGTCTACGGCGAACTGATCGACGCCTTCCACCAGTCGCGCATGGCGAAGCTGAAGCTCGACGACGAGACGACCTGGGCGCTGGAATGCGCCGTGCTCAACCATCTCGCCGAGGTCTGGGACCGTCCCGATAACGGCATCTGGGAGCTGCGTGGACAGCCCAGGCACTACGTGTTCTCCAAGGTCATGACCTGGGTCGCCTTCGACCGCGGCATCAAGAGCGCCGAGACCTTTGGCTTCAAGGCGCCGCTGCTGCATTGGCGTGCCCTGCGCGAAGCCATTCATCGCGATGTCTGCAACAAGGGATTTGACGCGGAGGAGAATGCCTTCGTCGACTTCTATGGTTCAAAACTGCTCGATGCCAGCGTGCTACTGCTGCCGGCCGTCGGCTTTCTGCCGCCATCGGACCCGCGCATTGGGGGCACCATCGCCGCCGTCGAGAAACACATGATGCGCGACGGTTTTGTGCTGCGCCACGATCCCCGCGAAGTGTCCGAGGAGACGCAGCCGATCGAGGGCGCGTTCCTGGCGTGCAGCCTGTGGCTGGCCGATGCGCATGTGCTGGCCGGCGATCTCGACAAGGCTCAAGTGTTGCTCGATCGCGTGGTCGGCATCGCGAACGACGTCGGCCTCTTGGCCGAAGAATATGATTCAGGCGCCCAACGCCAGACCGGCAATTTCCCGCAGGCCTTGACCCACATCGCGCTGATCAACACCGCGCACAATCTCTCGGCCGCGAGGCAGGAGAGCGAGAAGCCGGCGGTTCAGCGGTCGAAGTAAGGGGGAGGGAGCGCACCTCCGTCGCGGCGCCAGTCGAGTCTCATCTCATCAGATCTCAGCCCACCCCGTTCCGCTTCAAGATCACCTCCATCGCCTCCGCAAAGCCGTCCTGTTCGTTGGTTGCGGTGACGTGGGTGGCCTGGTCCTTGACGCTGTCGGTGGCATTGCCCATGGCGATCGAGGTGCCGCTGACGCGGAACATCGCAAGGTCGTTCTGCATGTCGCCGATGGTGGCGACCGCGTCGGTGGAAATACCAAGGCGCTTGGCCATGGCCTGCACGAAGGTGCCCTTGTCGAAGCCGGGCGGGGTGATGTCGAGATAATAGGTCTGCGAGCGCACCGCGGTGGCCGCGCTGCCCAGCGCCTCCTGCATCGCCTTCTCGCAACGCTCGAGGCCGGCGGCATCGGCGCTGGCGCCGACGATCTTGCAGGCGTTCGCAAGGTACGGCGAGAAATCCGTCACGATGGTGGGATCGGAGCGGATCGTGTGCTGCTCGTGCGCGACGTATTTACCATCAGGGTTGTCGATCAGCCATTTGTCGGTGGTGAAGAGCCAGATGTCGGCGCCGAACTCCCGGAGGATCTGCAACGATCGTTCGGCGGCGTTCGCCGGGATCAGGTGCTGCTCGACCGGATGCATCTCGGGATCGACGATCGAGGAGCCGTTGAACGGACCGATCGGCAGCCAGAGCGCCAGCGGCTCGACCAGGAACCGCATGCCGATCGCTGGGCGGCTGGAGGTGATGGTGAAGCCGATGCCGGCCTTGTGCAGTCGCTGGACCGCGGACTGCGCGCGCTCCGTCAGCGTCTTGTCCTTGGTCAGCAGCGTGCCGTCGACGTCGGAGACGACCAGTGAGATTTTCGTCATGGCAGGACCTCAGGGTTTGTCGGCCTCAGCGTTTCGCCCCGCTCAGCTTTAATTGCCGGACCACGCCGTCAACGATCGCCTCGACGGATTCATCGATCGAGACGGTGACGACGTGCTCGCCAGCCTCGGGCGGCTCCAGCGTCGTGAATTGGCTCGTCAGCAGTTCGGGCGGCATGAAATGGCCCTTGCGTTGCGCGAGGCGGGCGGCGATCAGCTCCCTAGTGCCCCTCAGGAAGACGAAGCGGACGTCGTCGCGTCCGCGCAGAAGCACGTCGCGATAGGTGTGCTTCAGCGCCGAGCAGGCGATGATCACGTGCTCGCCTTTATCGCAAACCCGCGCAATCTCGTCGGCGATGGCGTTGAGCCAGGGCCAGCGGTCCTCGTCGGTGAGGGGGTGGCCGGCTCGCATCTTCTCGACATTGCTGGCTGGGTGAAAGCTGTCGCCGTCCTCGAAACGCCAGCCGAGCCGCTGCCCGAGCGCCTCCGCAACCGTACTCTTGCCTGAACCCGACACGCCCATCACGATCAACGCACAAGGTGCTTCAACGCCCGCCACGAATTCCCTCCGGAAGCGCGGCCTGGTCGACCAGCCAGACGGTCTCACCATTCGAGCGCGCGCGTACAGCCGGCAGAGTCTCGCCATTGAGCAGGCGCGTCAAGATCGGCTGCTTGTCGTGCCCGGCAATCTCGAACAGCATTTCGCGGCAGGAGGCCAAGGCGGGCAGGGTCAGCGACACCCGCGGCACGAACGGCGCGACATTGGCCTTGGGGACGCCGACCACCCAGCGTGTGGTCTCCTCGATCGCGGGGTAGCCGGGGAAGAGCGAGGCGGTGTGGCCGTCCGGGCCCGCGCCCATCAGGACCATGTCGAACAGCGGCCGTGCCGGATCGAGGTTTTCGGCGCCGTAGAAGGACTGAAGCTCGCGCGCATAGGCCTCGGCACCCGCTTCGGGGCTTTCAGCCGTGGTGGGGATCGGGTGAATATGCCCGGACGGCGCATTGCGGTCGAGAAAGGTCGCGCGCGCGACTGCCATGTTGTTGAGGGGATCGCTCGAAGGCACGAAACGCTCGTCACCGATGAACCAGTGCACGCGGTCCCACGGGATCTTGCCGCGATACGCCTCGCTGCCGAGCAATTGATAGAGCTTCTTCGGGCTGGAGCCGCCGGTGAGGCAGATCGCAATCCGCCCGGGATTGGCTGATATCCGCGCCATCACCCGTTCGGCTGCGGCCTGCGCCAGCGCCTCGGCATCGGCCTCGACGATCAGCTTCGGCTGGTCGGCCGCTGCCATCACGTAAACTTCCGCCAGCTTCGCCCGTCGCGCCGGAGCAGCTCATCGGCGCAGGCGGGGCCGTCGCTGCCGGCGGGATAGGTCTCGATGCCGTTGGTGCCTTCACTTTTCCAGGCGTCCAGGAACGGCTGCACCGCCTGCCATCCGGCCTCGATGCCGTCTGCGCGCTGGAACAGGATGTTGTCGCCGATCATGCAGTCGTAGATCAGAGTCTCGTAGCCGGTCGAGGGATCGGCGCGGAAATAGTCGCCGTACTTGAACTTCATCTCGACGCCGTCGATGGTGATGCTCGGCCCCGGGATCTTGGCGTTGAACTGCAGCTCGATGGTTTCGGTCGGCGCGATGCCGATGGTGAGGAAGTTCTGCGACAGGCGGTCGACATCCGTGCCTGAGAACATCGACAGCGGCGCCTGCTTGAACTTGATCGCCACTTCCGTGCGTTTGTGGCCGAGCGCCTTGCCGGTGCGCAGATAGAACGGCACGCCGGCCCAGCGCCAATTGTCGATCATCAGCTTCAGCGCGACGAAGGTCTCGGTGGTGCTGCCGGGCTTGACGTCCTCGGTCTTGCGATAGTCCGTGATCTCGTCGTCGCCGATGCGGCCGGCGAGATATTGCGCGCGCACCGAATTCTTCAGCGCCTCTTCCCGGGTCGGCTCCTGGATCGACGTCAGCACGTCGGCCTTTTCGGAGCGCACGGAATGCGCATCGAACCGCGCCGGCGGCTCCATCGCGACCAGCGACATCAGCTGGAACAGATGGTTCGGCACCATGTCGCGCAGTGCGCCGGTGGCATCGTAGAAGCCGCCGCGATGGCCGACGCCGAGCTTCTCCTCCACGGTGATCTGGATGTGGTCGATATGGTTGCGATTCCAGATCGGCTCGAACATGCCGTTGGCAAAGCGCAGCACCAGGATGTTCTGCACCGTCTCCTTGCCGAGATAATGATCGATCCGGTAGATCTGGTGCTCGTCCATGATCTTCAAGAGATCGGCATTCAGCGCCTTGGCTGACGCGAGATCGGTGCCGAACGGCTTTTCGATTACGAGCCGACGCCAGGCGCCGTTCTCCTTCATCATGCCGGTGCGGCCGAGCTCGCGCGCAGTCGGCGCGAACGCGGCAGGCGGCGTTGCCAGATAGAACAGTCGGTTGCCGCCGGTGTCCTGCGCGCATTCCAGCGAATCCAGATGCGCGCGCAAGCGGTCGAAGGAGGGGGGATCCTTCGGATCGGCCTCGACGAAGGTCACGCATTCCAGCAGTTTCCGGGCAATGTCGTCGTCCACGGGACGGGTTGCGAACTGGCGCAGGCCCTTCAACAGGCTGTCGCGCAGCTCGTCATCCGACTGGCGGTTGCGGGCCACGCCGACGACGCAGAACTTCTCCGGCAACAGGTGCTCGGCGGCCAGATTGTAGAGCGACGGCATCACCAGCCGATGGGTAAGGTCACCGGTCGCGCCAAAGATGACGAAGGCGCAATTTTCGGGCTTGGGCTTGGCCTGCGGGTCTTTTGTCACGAATGATCGGCCTTCGCTCTGTTACTTGTTACTTCGGCTCTTATTTGGGTTTCGAAGCGCCCGGCTGCTTCGGCTCCTTGTGGCCGCCGAAACCCGCGCGCATCGCGGAGAGAATTTTTTCGGCGAAGGTGTGTTCCTTGCGGGAACGGAAACGTGTGTAGAGGGCCGCGGTCAAAACTTCGGCCGGTACGGCCTCGTCGATCGCCGCATTCACGGTCCAGCGCCCTTCGCCGGAATCCTCGACGAAGCCGGAATATTCCGCAAGTGCAGGGCTGTCGGCGAGCGCCGTCGAGGTGAGGTCGAGCAGCCAGGATGGGATCACGCTGCCGCGCCGCCACACCTCGGCGATGTCGGCAAGGTCGAAATCGTAGCGATGATCCGCCGGCAACGCCTCGATGTTGGCATTCTTGAGGATGTCGAAACCTTCGGCATAGGCCTGCATCAGGCCGTATTCGATGCCGTTGTGGATCATCTTGACGAAATGGCCGGCGCCCACGGGGCCTGCATGGATGTAGCCCTGCTCGATGCGGGGATCGCGCCCCTCACGTCCCTCCGTGCGCGGAATGTCGCCGGCGCCGGGCGCAAGCGCGGCGAAGATCGGATCGAGCCGGTCGACCACCTGCTTCTCGCCGCCGATCATCATGCAATAGCCGCGGTCGAGCCCCCAGACGCCGCCTGAGGTGCCGACGTCGACATAATGGATGCCGCGCTCCTTCAGCGCCTTGCCGCGGCGGACGTCGTCCTGCCAGAACGTGTTGCCGCCGTCGATGATGACGTCGCCGGCCTGCATCACGGCCGCGATCGTGTCGATCGTCGTCTCGGTGATGTGGCCGGCCGGCAGCATCACCCAGGCCGCGCGCGGCCGCTCCAGTTTGGCGACGAACTCCTCCAGCGTCGCCGAGCCCTGTGCGCCGTCTGCGGCGAGACCCGCGACGGCCTTGGCGTCCTTGTCGTAGACCACGGTCGTATGACCGTGGCGCATCAGGCGGCGAACGATGTTGCCGCCCATCCGGCCGAGGCCGATCATGCCGAGTTGCATCGAGAGATTCCCTTAGTTCAGCGCATCGTTAAGCGCCGCGTTGAGCGCCGCGAGACCTTTCTTGAGCCCGCCCTTGAGGTGGACCCGGAGCGCGCGCCGGCCGCGCTCGGTGAGCACGTCGAAGTCGCCGCGCGCCTGCGCGGCCTTGATCACGCCGAAGCTCGCCTTCTGGCCCGGCACCGACAAGTCCTTGGCATCGTCGGCCGTGATCTGGAGAAACACGCCGCTGTCGGGCCCGCCCTTGTAGGCCTGCCCGGTCGAATGCAGGAAGCGCGGCCCGAACTCGGCGCAGGTCGCGACGTGACGCTTCTCGCGCACTTCGAGACGCATCGTCTGGAGTGCGTCGATCGTCGCCTTGTCGCGCGCGATGTAGCCGAGCAGGGCGACATAGTCGCCACGGCCCGAGCGGGAGAGATGCGCCTTCAGCCACGAGGTGAGGTCGCCGTTGGCGCCAGCGGCGCGCAGCGCCGTGGCGTTGGCCTCGTCGGTGTAGAGATCGGCCTCGTCGGTGCTGACCACCGGCTGTTCGGCCGGCAATGCACCGGTCTTCTCGAACGACGCGGTGAGCTCGCGGGTCTTGATCTTGGCCGCTTCCACGTCCGGCTGGTCGAACGGGTTGATGCCGAGGATGCTGCCAGCGACCGCCGTCGCCATCTCGAAGCGGAAGAACTCCTGACCGAGATGGTCGATCGACTTCATCACGATGCGCACGACGGGATGGCCGGCGGCTTCGACCGCGGCGAGCTTGGAGTCATGCGCGGCGTCCGCTTCGCCTTCGGTGCGAATGTCGATGAAGAAGCGGTCGTTGCCGTAGAGCGCGGGCTCGCCGAGTGGTTCGCCGGCGATCGGGATCAGGCCCTTGCCTTCCTTGCCGGTCGATTCCGCGATCAGCTGTTCGGCCCAGGCGCCGAAATCGGCGATCTTCTTCGACGACAGGATCGTCACCTTGTCGCGCCCTTCGAGGCCGGCGAGGCCCATGGCAAGGCCGAGCTGGACGCCCGGGTTCTCACCTGGCGGCACGTCGGGTCCGCAGGAGCGGGCCATGGAGAGCGCGTGCTTGATCAGCGTATTGACGTCGATGCCCGCGGTCGCCGCCGGCACCAGGCCGAACGGCGAGAGCACCGAATAGCGGCCGCCGATCGAGGGTTCCCCATGGAAGATGCGGGCGTAGTTGAGGCTCTTCGCCGCCTTCTCCAGCGACGAGCCGGGATCGGTCACCGCGATGAAGCGATGGCCGGTCTTCACTTTCGGCCCGACCGCCTGTGCGACGCGTTCGTGGAAATAATCCTTCATCGCGTTCGGCTCGGTGGTCCCGCCGGATTTGCTGGACACGATGAACACGGTGTTGGCGATGTCGATCCTGGCCTCCATTGCCCGGACCTGTGCCGGATCGGTGGAATCCAGCACGTGCAATTTCGGGAAGCCGGACTTCCGCGCAAAAGTCTCGGCCAACACCTCGGGGCCAAGGCTCGATCCACCCATGCCGAGCACGACGGCATCGGAGAACTTTTGGCCCTTCACGCGGCTCGCATAGTCCTCGTAGTCGGCGACGTCGGCCTTCGCCGCGCTGTCGAGCCAGCCGAGCCATTTGTCCTCGTCGGTGCCGGTCCAGACCGATTTGTCGCGCTGCCACAACCTGCGGATCTTTGCCGAGGCGCGCCATTCCTCGGTGGTCTTGGCCACCGCCTTGCCGAGGCCGTCGCCGAGCGAGAGAAGCTGGTGGTCGATCGCAGGCCCGAGCACGGTTGCCCGCTTGTGGGCGACGGCGCCATAGAGCTTGTCGGCGGCATCGGCGAACTGCTTGACGCCGTCCTTGACGAGCTCCTCGGTGATCGCCTCGAGCGAGACGCCGGAGCGTTCCAGTTCTTCCAGCACGCGGCGGGCGTCGTCGACGTTCTCTTCCAGGCTGTCGCGCGGCTTGCCGTGGTCGCGGAACGCGTCGAGCGTCGCCGGCGGCACGGTATTGATGGTGTCGGGGCCGATCAGCTCCTCGACATAGAGGACGTCGCTGTAGTCCTTGTTCTTGGTGCCGGTGGAGGCCCACAGCATCCGCTGCGGCTTGGCGCCCTTGGCGGCGAGCTTGTCCCAGCGCGGGCCGGAAAACAGGCGCTTGTAATCCTGGTAGGCGACCTTGGCGTTGGCGATCGCGACCTTGCCCTTCAGCGCGGCGAGCCGCTCCTTCTCGGATGGATCGTTGGCGCGGGCGATCTTCTCGTCGAGCTGCTTGTCGACGACCGAGTCGATGCGGCTGACGAAGAAGCTCGCGACGCTCGCCACGTGCGACGGGTCGCCGCCGCCGGCGACGTATTTTTCCAGACCGGCGAGATAGGCCTCGGCAACCTGGAGGTAGACGTCCCTGGCGAACAACAGCGTGATGTTGATGCTGATGCCGTCGCCGATCAGCGTCTCGATCGCCGGCAGGCCCTCCGGCGTCGCCGGCACCTTCACCATCAGGTTCTTGCGGTCGACATCCTTCCAGAGCCGCCGCGCCTCGGCGACCGTGCCGGCGGTGTCCATCGCCAGATAGGGCGAAACTTCCAGGCTGACATAGCCGTCGCCGGCCCTCAGGCGGTCATAGACCGGGCGGAGCACGTCCGCGGCGTTCTGGATGTCCTCGATCGCGACGGCCTCGAACAGGTCGGCCACGGTCCGGTCGCCGCGCTTCAGCGCCTTGCCGATCGGGGCGTCATACTCGTCCGAACTGCCGATCGCCTTCTCGAAGATCGACGGGTTGGAGGTGACGCCCTTGACACCGTCGGTGTCGATCAGCCGCTTCAGGTCGCCCTTGGCGATGAAGCCACGGGCCAGGAAGTCCAGCCAGACGGCTTGTCCGTGCTTTTCCAGTTCTTTGACGGGATTCATGATGTTTATTTATCTCCAAGCCTGCGGGCGAGGGGTTTCCGCGCCGGTCCTGACGCGCTATCCTCTAGCCTACATGCTCCCGGGAGGGAACCAATCAAGGGGATAGGCGTCTACCCTCCAGTGTAACTCCGTCGCGATCATGGCGATCCAGGCGGAAGTAGCTGTGTTGCGTAAAAAGTCGTCGGCCGGAACAATGGCCAAGGGCTCGTTACCAACGTAGCCGCTTCGTCTCGTCAGCCCAGTCTGCGTGGAGTGTCATCAGCGGATTACGGTCCGCCTGATAGATCGTCGCTCGGCCGCGAATGGCCATGCTGGGGAAGAGCATGCACGCACATCATGACCGCCTGACGCTCGCTGTTGCCGACAGCCCGCAATCGGTCGCGCCGGCCGCATGCATCGATGCGACCCACGATCTCGAAATCAGCCCATGTACGACCCAACTGCGGCTGCTGGTCGCGGCGGGCTTCGCATTGACCCTGTTCAGCGCGACCCTTGCCTTCGACTGGTGGGACGGTCTGGGCGACTACGATACGACGGTCGGCTATGCCGGCGTCGTGCTGTTCGGCCTGGTGACCGGCCGGCTGATCTGGCTGCTGCCCGCCGAGCGGGGACCGGTGGTGATCGTCACCCCCTATGGCATCCGCGACCTCCGCATCGGCAATGAATTTCTGCTGTGGGACTCGATTGCGGAGGTTTCGACTGAGGAAGGCCGCGGCCACAAGGCGATCGTGCTGACGCTGACGCCGGCCTTGCAGCGGCAGCTCTGCACCATCAGCACCTTGGCGCCCCGCGCGCAGAATGAACGGCAGAATGAACGGCAGAATGAACGGATTGTCATCCCCTCCGAGGGGTTGGCGACCGATTTTGATACACTGCTGCGCGCTTGCCGCGATTGTCATGCTGCGAGCGTTGCGCGCACCGCATTGCAGCAGGAAGATGAACGCGGCACGCAAGGCTTCGCCGTACAAGCGTCATAAGATTGCCGCTCGCAGATCGCTCCATGTTGCAGTGCCGGATGGGCTCATCCCCGGTAATGCCCGGATGTTGCGACCAAGTGACATTTTCTGGAAATGAGCGAAGATAGATACAGATTCGCACAAATTACAGGCATGTGCCTGTTCGTAACTCAACGAGTGCCTACGTTGTGCGTTGCGTCGTGTCGGCACCCGGGTGTCCAATGATCGTCATGTGCTCACGCTGATTCGAAATGGCCTGAGGAACGGTCCGGTAACTGCTTTCGTTTCAGCTTGTGGCGGAACTCACGCGGAGAGGGATCATGTATAACGATTCTCTATTCAACGCTTTCGCTAAGTCGTTCGAGGCGAGAAGCCAACACGACATGTCGATGGCGGAATATCTGGAATCGTGTCGAAGCGATCCCATGAAATACGCGAACGCGGCCGAGCGACTGCTAGCAGCCATCGGTGAGCCCCAGACGATTGACACGGCCAAGGACCCACGCCTTGGCCGTATTTTTTTGAACCGCACCATCCGGACCTATCCGGCCTTCGCCGGCTTCTACGGCATGGAAGAAACCATCGAGCGCATCGTCGGTTTCTTCCGCCACGCGGCGCAGGGGCTCGAAGAGCGCAAGCAGATCCTCTATCTGCTCGGCCCGGTCGGCGGCGGCAAATCCTCGCTCGCCGAGCGGCTCAAGTCGCTGATGGAAGTGCAGCCGATCTACGTGCTCAAAGCCGGCGATGAATTGAGCCCGGTGTTTGAAAGCCCGCTCAGCCTGTTCGATCCCGATCATCTCGGACCGATGCTGGAAGAGAAGTACGGCATTCCGCGCCGTCGCCTCACCGGCCTGATGAGCCCGTGGTGCTACAAGCGGCTGGAAGCCTTCGGCGGTGACATTTCTCAGTTCAGAGTCGCAAAAATCCAGCCGTCGCGGCTGCGCCAGATCGCGGTCTCCAAGACCGAGCCTGGTGACGAGAACAACCAGGACATCTCCTCGCTGGTCGGCAAGGTCGATATCCGCAAGCTCGAGACCTACGCGCAGAACGATCCCGACGCCTACAGCTATTCGGGCGGCCTCAACCGCGCCAACCAGGGCATCCTTGAATTCGTCGAGATGTTCAAGGCGCCGATCAAGATGCTGCACCCGCTGCTCACCGCAACGCAGGAGGGCAACTACATCGGCACCGAGAATATCGGCGCGATCCCGTTCACCGGCGTGATCCTCGCGCACTCGAACGAAGCCGAGTGGTCGAGCTTCAAGGCCAACAAGAACAACGAGGCCTTCATCGACCGCATCTGCGTGATCAAGGTGCCGTACTGCCTCCGGGCCACCGAAGAGCAGAAGATCTACGAAAAGCTGATCCAGGGCTCGGAGCTGGCGGCCGCGCCGTGCGCACCGTCGACCCTGGAGACGTTGGCGCGGTTCTCGGTGATGTCGCGCCTGCGCAAGCACGAGAATTCCACGTTGTTCGGCAAGATGCGGGTCTATGACGGCGAGAGCCTGAAGGAATCCGATCCGAAGGCACGGAGCGTCCAGGAATATCGCGATGCCGCCGGCGTCGACGAGGGCATGGACGGCGTCTCCACCCGCTTCGCCTTCAAGATCCTGGCTGCGACCTTCAACCACGATCCGCAGGAAGTCGCCGCCGACGCCGTGCATCTGATGTACGCGCTGGAGCAGTCGATCCGCCGCGAGCAGCTCCCTGAGGAAGTCGAGAAGCGCTACCTCGAATTCATCAAGGCGGACCTGGCGCCGCGCTACGCCGAGTTCATCGGCAACGAGATCCAGAAAGCCTATCTCGAATCCTACTCGGATTATGGCCAGAACCTGTTCGATCGCTACGTCGACTACGCCGACGCCTGGATCGAGGATCAGGACTTCAAGGATGCCGACACCGGCCAGCTGCTCGATCGCGAGCTTTTGAACCAGGAACTGACCAAAATCGAGAAGCCGGCGGGTATCGCCAACCCGAAGGACTTCCGCAACGAGGTGGTCAAATTCTCGTTACGGTCGCGGGCCCAGAACGGAGGCAAGAATCCGACCTGGATTTCCTACGAGAAGATTCGCGACGTGATCGAAAAGCGGATATTCTCGCAGGTCGAGGACCTGCTTCCGGTCATCTCCTTCGGGTCGAAGAAGGACGGCGAGACGGAGAAGAAGCACGGCGAGTTCGTCGCACGCATGGTGGAGCGCGGCTACACCGAGCGTCAGGTTCGCCGGCTCGTCGAATGGTACATGCGTGTGAAGCAGGCCGGTTGAGGCGGATGGAGCGGATGGAAAAGTGCCCATTCACATTATTGACAGGCGCCTGAATCCAGGCGGCAAGAGTCTTGAGAACCGGCAGCGGTTCTTGCGTCGGGCCAAATCCCTGGTGCAGGGCGCCGTCAAGAAGACCTCGCAGGAACGCGACATCAAGGACGTCCTGGAGGGTGGTGAGGTCACGATACCGCTCGACGGCATGCACGAGCCGCGTTTCCGCCGTGAAGGCGGAACGCGCGACATGGTTTTGCCCGGGAACAAGAAGTTCATCGAGGGCGATTACCTCCAGCGATCCGGCCAGGGCAGCGCCAAGGATTCCGGTCCCGGCGAAGGCGACAGCGAGGACGCGTTCCGCTTCGTCCTCTCCCGCGACGAGTTCGTGGATCTGTTCCTCGACGACCTCGAGCTGCCGGATCTTGCCAAGCGCAAGATCGCGCAGACCGAGAGCGAGGGCATCCAGCGCGCCGGCTACACCACGTCCGGCTCGCCCGCCAACATCTCGGTCAGCCGGACGGTGAAGCTCGCGCTGGCGCGGCGCATCGCGCTCAAGCGTCCCCGCAAGGAGGAGATCGAGGAGCTGGAAGCCGCGATCGCGGCATGCACCAACGAGGACGAGCGTGTGCTGCTGCTCGCCGAGCTCGAAAGGCTGAAGGCGAGAACCAAGCGCATTCCCTTCGTCGATCCGCTCGATATCCGCTACCGCCGCTACGAGAAGGTGCCGCGGCCGGTGGCGCAGGCGGTGATGTTCTGCCTGATGGACGTCTCCGGCTCGATGTCCGAGCACATGAAGGATCTCGCCAAGCGCTTCTACATGCTGCTCTACGTGTTCCTGAAGCGGCGCTACAAGCATGTCGAGATCGTCTTCATCCGCCACACCGACCGCGCCGAGGAGGTGGACGAGCAGACCTTCTTCTACGGTCCGGCCTCGGGCGGCACGCTGGTCTCGAGCGCGCTCCACGCCATGCACGAGATCGTGCGCGAGCGTTTCAATCCGGCGGACTGGAACATCTACGCCGCGCAAGCCTCCGACGGCGACAATTCCTATTCCGACGGCGAGCTCACGGGCATGCTGCTGACCGACAAGATCCTGCCGGTCTGCCAGTTCTTTGCCTATCTCGAGGTCGGGGAGTCCGGCGGCAGCGCCTTCGATCTCTCCGACTCCTCGCTCTGGACCCTCTACGACCGCCTGCGCAACAGCGGCGCACCGCTCTCGATGCGCAAGGTCAGCGAGCGCAGCGAGATCTTCCCGGTGTTCCACGATCTGTTCCAGCGCCGCGAAACTTCCCAGGAGAAAGCCGCTCCATGACGGAACGCTTGTTCGAAGGCGCCGATTGGGATTTCCACACCTTGCAGCGCATCACCGATGCCTGCGAGGAGGTGGCGACGAAGGATCTCGGGCTCGACGTCTATCCGAACCAGATCGAGGTCATCACCGCCGAGCAGATGCTGGATGCCTACTCGTCCGTCGGCATGCCGCTGTTCTACAAGCACTGGTCGTTCGGCAAGCACTTCGCGTTCCACGAGGCCTCGTACCGCAAGGGCCTGATGGGGCTTGCCTATGAGATCGTGATCAACTCCTCGCCCTGCATCTCCTATCTGATGGAGGAGAACACGGCGACGATGCAGACGCTGGTGATCGCCCACGCCGCCTTCGGCCACAACCACTTCTTCAAGAACAACTATCTGTTCAAGCAGTGGACCGACGCCGACGGCATTCTGGACTATCTCGACTTTGCCAAGAACTACGTGATGACCTGCGAGGAGCGCTACGGCCGCGTCGAGGTCGAGCGCACCCTGGATGCCGCGCATGCGCTGATGTCGCACGGCATCGACCGCTATCCCGGCAAGAAGAAGCTGGATCTGCGCGCCGAGGAGAAGCGGGCAGGGCGCCGCCGTCAGCACGAGGAGGAAGTCTTCAACGACCTCTGGCGCACCGTGCCGAAGGGGGCGTCGAAGACCCGCTCGGCGCTCAGCATCGAACGCCGCCGCAAGCTGCTCGGCCTGCCGCAGGAAAACCTGCTCTACTTCCTGGAGAAGAGCGCGCCGCGGCTGGCGCCCTGGCAGCGCGAGCTTTTGCGCATCGTCCGCCACATCGCGCAATATTTCTATCCGCAGAGCCAGACCAAGGTGATGAACGAGGGGACCGCGACCTACGTCCACTATCGCATCATGACCAAGCTGCATCAGCAAGGCCGCATCTCCGACGGCAACTTCCTCGAATTCCTGCAGTCGCACACCAACGTGGTGTTCCAGCCCGAATTCGACGATCCGCGCTTCTCCGGCTTCAATCCCTATGCGCTCGGCTTTGCCGTGATGCAGGACATCGAGCGCATCGTCACCAGGCCGGAAGACGAGGATCGCGAGTGGTTCCCCGACATTGCCGGCAAGAACGACGTGATGGGCGTGCTGCGCGACGTCTGGGCCAACTACCGCGATGAAAGCTTCATCGCGCAGTTCCTGAGCCCGAAGCTGATGCGGCACTTCCGCATGTTCCACCTGCACGACGATCCCGAGGAGCGTGCCGGCATCCGGGTCGATGCCATCCACGACGATCGCGGCTTCCGCCGGGTGCGGCGCGAGCTGGCACGGCAGCATGATGTCGGCTTCATCGACGCCAATATCGAAGTGGTCGACGTCGATCTCTCCGGCGACCGCCGGCTGATCCTGCATCACCACGTCATCAAGGGCTCGCAGCTCAACGAGACCGACGCCAAGCGCGTGCTCCAGCACCTCGCCGATCTCTGGACTTACGACGTCTCACTGATCGAGGTCGATGCCAACGACAAGGTCCTGCGCGAATATGTCGTAAGCCCGCGCCCGATCCCGGCGGCGGCCTGACGCGGCTGGCAAGCTGCTGGAACATCGACGTGGCGGTAGCTCGCCCGCGGCCAATCCTTCGAGACGCCCGCCTCTGGCGGGCCCTCAGGATGAGGACGGAGTGTGCGGGAGCTATGTCGACAGACAGCGCTTCTGCTTAGCCTCATCCTGAGGAGACCGCGGAGCGGTCGTCTCGAAGGACGAGGCGCTTGCTCTGGCCGTCACCAGGAATTTGCATCGACTTGACGTGGTCTAAGCCGATCGCTTCTTCGCCGGCTTCTTCTTGGACCCATTCAGCTCCACCGCCGCGCGGATCAGCGCTTTCAACGCCTTCTCGTTGATCTTTTCGCCTTCGCGAATGTCGATCGCGCGGCGCACGTTTCCGTCGAGGCTGGAATTGAACAGGCCGGCCGGGTCGTCCAGCGCCGCGCCCTTGGCAAAAGTCAGCTTCACGACGGCCTTGTAGGTCTCGCCGGTGCAGATGATGCCGTCGTGCTCCCACACGGGAACGCCGCGCCATTTCCATTCCTCGACGACGTCAGGATCGGCCTGCTTGATCAGGCTGCGGATTCGCCCCAGCATCTCGCCGCGCCAGTCGCCGAGCTCCTTGATCCTGCCGTCGATCATCCTGGAGGGCGAAGCGCCGTCCGTCTTGGTCGCGCTGCTTGTCTTCGCGGTCACAGCCCTCTTCATGATCACGCCTCTTGCCGCGCGCCGCCGCGGCGGCCGACATAGGGCAGCGCGAACATGTAGAGCCCGGTCGCGAGCAATGGAATCAGTGGGACGAATGCCAGCAGCCCGATCCACGTGGCCTGGATTTGCAGCGTCAGGGCAACAATGTTCGCGATCACGGCGAGCGTGAAAGCGATGGACAGCCAGCGATGGATCTGCCGAACCCACATATTCCCGGTCAATGAAACCTCCTCTTGAGATGATCGAATAAAGGCCGGCGACGGACCTAGTCAGCTCGCGCCAGCACCTCGTCCAGCTTGGCGAAAAACTGCTTCCAGCCGGCATGCGCGCCGCCATAGGCCTGCTTCTGGGTCGGGCTGAAGCCCGCCTGCTCGACGCGCAAATGCGTGCCCGCGTTCGTCGGCGTCAGCGTGAAGGTCACCACGCTTTTCAGATCGAACGCCGCGTTCTCATGCGAGAAATTCCAGGTATAGGCGAGCGCGCGCTGCGGCTCGATGGTGAGGACCTCGCAGTCCAGCACGCCGCCCCATTCGCCGCGAAGATTGAAGCGATGTCCCACGACCGGCTTGAAGTCGTTCTTCATCAGCCATTCCTCGATCAGATGCGGCTGCGTCAGCGCGCGCCAGATCCGCTCGGCCGGGAAGGAAAATTCGCGCTCGATCACCACGGAGCGCATCTCGGCGGCAGCTTCGGTCATTGGTCCATCCTCTTCAGGAGATCGTCGAGAGCATCGAGCCGGTTCTGCCAGAAGCCGGCCATCTGGCCGGTCCAGTCGATCAGCGGATTGAGCGCGCCGGGCTGCGCGCTGTAATGGGTCTGGCGTCCTGCATGGCGGTCGCGCACCAGCCCGGCCTGCTTCAGCGCGCCGAGATGTTTTGAGACCGCCGGCTGGGAAACGCCTGACGTCGCCGTCAGTGCCCCGACCGTCTGCTCGCCCTCCCGGCATAGCCGCTCGAAGATCGCCCTCCGGGTCGGATCGGCGAGCGTCCTGAACAGAAGATCGTGCGCGGCGGACATGTGAAATCCATAACCCATAAGTTATGGATTAACTCATAACCGTAGAGTTATGGATAAGTCAAGCCGGAGAATGGAAGACTTCGACGCCTAAGGCCGCAGGTAGAGATAACCCTGCGACTGGAGCTCGGCCAAACGGACCACGCCGCCCTTCTCCGCGCTGACGAAGCCCGGCAGCAAACCCGTCAGCGTGACGTTCTGCGCCTTCATAGTGTTGGCGCACGCCGCGAGCTCGACACCGTCCTTGGAGAAATCGCCGACGCGCTTGCCGACGTCGGGGTTGGCCTGTGCCCGGTGAAACGCCTTCAGCGCCGGCCCGTGAATCACCAGCGCGATGGTGACGTGTTGGGGACCGCCGACGCCGTCAACGTGGTTCTGGATGTTGCCGAGCACGAAATTGACCTTCTCGGCGTCGCTCAGGTGATAGACGACCTTGAGCTTGTTGCCCGCGCCGACTTCCGTCGCGGCCTTCGCGCTGGAGCCGCCAAGCGCCGCGCCCAGGGCCGAGACGGCGCTCCACAAGATGCTCCGGCGGTTCATGGCGATCTCCCTCGACTGGCCTGATTTCGCCGAGGCCTATCACTTGTGACGCAGCGCGGCGAGTTCCTTGCGGTCCGTCACCAGCGAGGCGCATTCGCGGTTGTCGGTGCGGTCGAGGCGGAAAATGCCGTCGTCGGCACCAGCGACCAGCGATTGCTCGGCTTCGTCGTCCGGCTTGTTGTTCTGCCAGACCCTGACCCGCGCCAGCCGTACGATCGCCGACTTGTCGTCCCTGGAGAGCGCAACGCCGATACCGCCGCCTTCGCAGTCGACACCGCAGCCGAGCCGGATCTCGGTGCCGTCCTTGGTGAAAACAGCGTGGTTACAGGAGCCACTGGAGTCGAAATCGCCGGAGCGATGGCGGTATCTGAAGCCGAGCCGGAAGGAGTTGTGGAGCTCCTTGTCCTCCTTGTCCAATTCCGCCGAGACCAGCAGCTTCATCGAGGCGACCTTCTGCTTCGGATGCCGCGCCAGATGTGCGGCATCGTAGCGGCGGACGAAGCAGGCATAGGCCTTGCTGCCGGGTGTCCCGGCATACATGCGCGTGTTGAAGGTTTCGGCCTCGGCCTTGGTCGCCTCGCGGATATCGTCGGCCTCCTCGGCGCGTGCGGCGCCGACGAAGGCGGCAAGGACAAGCGGAAGGAGCAGGGCAAGCCTCATGATCGCACCGGGCGCGCGAACCATTGACGGCCGCATCGGAGGGGGGTGAGAGCCGACTGGCGGTTAGTCGCAAGCCGGACGCCGCGCGTTCAAGTGCCGATGCCTTGCATTCCCGTGGGCAGCCTCGCGCAAGGTTCCAGTCCTAATAACTCGGGAGAAGGGGCGTTCGTAAACCCAGGGTTGCTGCAAAAGGCTGGTGGCGGTCGAACATGTCCGTAGGTCAGAACTTGCCCAACATTACGATCGGCTATTCCCGGGGACGGCTGCTGGTGTTTTTCGGCGCCGGTCTGCTGCTGTCGCTGCTCTGCGCTGCGCTCGCATTCATGTGGCAGCAAGGCAAGAACATCACCACGTTCGAGGTCGCCGCCTGCTATGTCGGTGCGGTGTTTTTCGGCCTCGCCACCTTCAGGATGCTCTGGAGGTTGATCTCGGCCAGGTCGCCGGTCGTCTTCATCAGCCGTGTCGGCATTCGCGACCTCAGGCTCGCCGACGAGACCATCGCTTGGAGCTCCGTGCGGAAGATACAGATCTGGGAGCAGCGCCTGCAGAAGTTCGTGGTGCTCAAGCTCGATCCCCTTGTCGCCGGGCGATTCTCCGGGGGCTTCCTGAGGCGTGCCTTGTCGCTGATGAACAAGACGCTTGGCGCTGACAGCGTGATCGTCAATGCGGGCGGCCTGACCATGGACGTCAAGACATTGCTCGAGACCTGCAAGCAATATTGGGGTGCCGGACGACCGGCCCCTTCGGACCACTCCGTGCCGGAGCCTGAACCGGAGCCCGAGGCTGTCAGCTGAAGCGGGCGAGGATTCGCCTGCATCGGGTAAGATGCCGCGCATCGCAGCGGCGGTCGAAGCAGGCATAGGCTGCGTTGCCGAGTGGTCGCGCGAGCCTTAGTCCGCCGTCGGTC
Organism: Bradyrhizobium sp. 482_C4_N1_8; assembly: GCF_052075965.1. NCBI lineage: Bacteria > Pseudomonadati > Pseudomonadota > Alphaproteobacteria > Hyphomicrobiales > Nitrobacteraceae > Bradyrhizobium > Bradyrhizobium sp. 482_C4_N1_8. The sequence continues at coordinate 1,795,103 of NZ_CP197231.1, forward strand.
CGAGAAGGTTCAATCCTTGCGGCGCTTCTGCCCGGGAACTCGGCGCCGCTGATTTCTGCGAGATTGTCGCGGATCATCAATGTGATAGTCTTCACAGACAGCTGAAATTCGATGTCGTAAGCTCACCCGCGTTTGTGGAGTTCCCCGCAATGGGCGAGATTCGTAACTTCAGATCCGGAAATCATGACGAGCCGCCTCCACACGGCTCGATGCCGCGTCGTCTCGCCGCAATCATCGTCGGTGACATCGCTTCCTACAGCCGCTTGATGCAGGCCGACGAGGAAGGCACGCATGTTCGCGTTAAGCGGATCGAGCGGGATCTCATCGAGCCCAGCATCGTCGAACACCATGGAACGTTGGTGAAGACGACGGGAGACGGCTTCATCGCGATCTTCGACAGTCCCGTCGAGGCCGTTCGCTGCAGCATCGTCATCCAGCAGAATCTCGTCGGGCGCAACGCTTCGCTTCCGAAGGACTCCCGGATCGAATATCGGATTGGCGTCAATCTCGGTGATGTGATCGTAGAGCCGGACGATGTCTACGGCGACGGCGTCAACATCGCCACGCGCATCGAGGGTATCGCCGAGCCCGGTCAGGTCTATATCTCGGGCGCGATCTACGAGCAGATCAAGCACAAGGTGGTATGCGGCTATGAGTCGCTCGGCGACCGCAAGGTCAAGAACATCACCGATCCGGTGCGCGTCTATCGCGTGCTGCCGGACGCAGATGCGGTTGGGAGGACGCGAGGCCGGCGCGAGAATACCCTGATCTTCCTTCTGGGCGTCACGCTCCTCGTGATCGCTTCCGGTGTGTTGTGGTATCTGCTGGCGCAGCCGTCGGGCAGGGTGAGGGAGCAGGCCGCCGCGCCGACTGCTGCTCCGGTCGCATCGCCGAGCCCGCAACCTGCACCGCGAGAAGCCGCGACACAAACGCCGCAGCCGTCTCCTTCATTGGCGGCATCGTCTCCATCGCCCGCTCCGGCGCCAAGTGCTTCAGCGTCAAGTGCTCCGGCGCCAAGTGCTTCCGCGCCAAGTGCTTCGACGTCAAGTGCTTCGACGTCGAGTCCAGCACCAAGCCCATCGGCCACGTCGCTCCGCGAACCCGAGATGATCGCCATTCGCGGCGGCAGTTTCGCGATGGGAAGCAATGACGATCCGACCGAACGTCCCGTCCACCAGGTCACGGTCAAGCCGTTCTCGATCGGAAAGTATCCGGTGACCGTGCGGGAATGGAACGAATGCGCGGCTGCAAAGGCGTGCGGCTTCACCGCCATCGGCAAGGACGATGCGCCGATCACCAATGTGAGTTGGACCGACGCGCAGCAATATGCGGCCTGGCTCGCGCGGACCACGAAGAAGTCGTATCGGCTTCCGAGCGAAGCCGAATGGGAATACGCCGCGCGCGGCGGGACGCAGACGAAATATTGGTGGGGCGACAAGCTCCAGCCGGGCATGGCGGGATGCAAGGATTGCGGTGACCTCGCGGCCGAGCAGCCGGCGAAGGTCGGCAGCTTCAAGCCGAATCCGTTCGGCCTCCACGACATGGGTGGCGGTGTCGATCAGTGGGTCGAGGACTGCTGGCGCAGGACCTATCAGGGCGCACCCGGTGACGGCTCGGCATGGACCGGCGGGGACTGCTCGTCGCATGTCCTGCGCTCGGGTTCATGGAAGAACGATTCGAGATATGTGAGGCCGTCCAACCGCGATGGCTACGATACCAATGTTCGTTATCCGACGCATGGATTCCGCGTTGCGCTAAGTCCTTAAGTGGTGGAGTCATTTCGATGCAGATCATTCGTTGCGCCGCCCTGGCGGCGGCGCTCGCATTACTCCCAGGCGTCGCCTATCCGCAGGGCAAGACCGCTCCCAAGGATGCCAAGCTCTATTTCATCACCCCGCGTGACGGGCAGAAGGTTCGGGGCGGGTTCTGGGTCCGGTTCGGCTTGCGCAATATGGGCGTGACGCACGCCGGCGACGAGTACCAGAACGCCGGCCATCATCATTTGCTGGTCGACGTCAACGATCCCATCGATCCCAAGGAGCCGATCCCGCAGGACAAGTCGCATCTGCACTTCGGGGCGGGGCAGACCGAAACCCTGCTCGAACTTCCACCCGGGATGCACACGCTGCAACTGGTGCTGGGCGACGCGAAGCACTATCCGTTCGAGCCGCCTGTCGTATCGGAGAAGATCACCATACGTGTCAGGCAGCCGGTCGAGCGCGGTCGATGATCACCGCAGGCTGGCGTTGAACTTGTCCAGCGCAGCCGAGCCCGGGCACAGCGTGTCCGCCTCCAGCGTATTGAGCGGCGTCTCGACCGTGTTGAGATGCGTGTGCAGGTCTTCCGCATCGGGATCGACGTAGAGCAGACCGGTGACGATCTGGCCCTTGGCGGCGTGCTTCTGGAGGAAGGTCTGGGCGCCGAGGCGGTCGTGCGGGTCGTAATCCGCGTCGATCTTGCGCAGCGCGATCTTGCTGCCGTCGTGCTGCTCGACCACCTGCACCGTTCCCGGCGCATACTCGACGGCGATGGGATCGCGGCCGACCAGCACGTCGAGCCGGTTCACGGCGTCATTGTGCTCCCGCACATAGTCGAAGCTCTTGGTCGAGCCGGCGTGGTTGTTGAAGGCGATGCAGGGGCTGATGACGTCGATGAAGGATGCGCCCTTGTGGCCGATCGCGGCCGCGATCAGCGGCACCAGCTGGCTCTTGTCGCCGGAGAACGAGCGCGCGACGAAGGTGGCCCCTAGCTGCAGCGCGATCGCGACGAGGTCGATCGCGTTGTCGATGTTGGTGACGCCCTTCTTGGACTTCGAGCCGCGGTCGGCGGTGGCCGAGAACTGGCCCTTGGTCAGGCCGTAAACGCCGTTGTTCTCGACGATATAGGTCATGTTGACGCCGCGCCGGATCGAATGAGCGAACTGGCCGAAGCCGATCGAGGCGGAATCGCCGTCGCCGGAGACGCCGAGATAGATCAGATCGCGGTTGGCGAGGTTGGCGCCGGTCAAGACCGACGGCATGCGGCCGTGCACGGAGTTGAAGCCGTGCGAATTGCCCAGAAAATAGTCCGGCGTCTTCGAGGAGCAGCCGATGCCGGAGATTTTCGCAACCCGATGCGGCTCGATCGAGAGCTCGTAGCAGGCCTCGATGATCGAGGCCGTGATCGAGTCATGGCCGCAGCCGGCGCACAGGGTCGAGATCTTGCCCTCGTAGTCGCGGTGCGTGTACCCGAGCTCGTTCTTCTTGAGGCCCGGATGATGGAACTTCGGCTTGGCAATATAGGTCATGACACGGCCTTGCGGAGCGGGGTCACCTTGAGGTGATCCTGGTGGTCGCCAATGGCTTTTGCGATGAAACGGGCGGTGATCGGTGTGCCGTCGTAATGCACGATCGGCACCAGGCGCACCGGGTCGATGCCGTTCTCGTTGACGATGAGCTGGCGGAGCTGGGCGTCGCGGTTCTGCTCGACCACGTAGACGAAGTCGTGCTCGGCAAGGAAGCTCGCCACGCTCGAGTGGAACGGGAAGGCGCGGATGCGCAGGCGGTCGAGCTGATGTCCGCGCGCCTCCAGCAGGCCGATCGCCTCGTCCATCGCGGGCGAGGTCGAGCCGAAATAGATCACGCCATATTTGGTCGGCCGTTCCGCGTTGGCCTGGAGCGGGCGCGGGACCAGGTCCTGCGCGGTCTCGAACTTGCGCACCAGACGCTGCATGTTGTCGGCATAGACCGAGCCTTCCTCGGAGTAGCGCGCATAGCGGTCGCGCGAGGTGCCGCGGGTGAAATAGGAGCCCTTGGTCGGATGCGTGCCGGGATAGGTGCGGTAGGGAATGCCGTCGCCGTCGACGTCGAGATAGCGGCCGAAGTCGCGGCCTTCCTCCAGCATCTCCGTGGTCATCACCTTGCCGCGGTCATACTGTTTCGCGTCGTCCCACTTCAGCGGGCGGCAGAGACGGTGGTTCATCCCGATGTCGAGGTCGAGCATCAGGAAGATCGTGGTCTGGAGCCGCTCGGCAAGATCGAACGCGGCCGCCGCGAACTCGAAGGCCTCGGCCGGATCTTCCGGGAACAGCAGCACGTGCTTGGTGTCGCCATGCGAGGCATAGGCGCAGGCGATGATGTCGCATTGCTGGGTGCGGGTCGGCATGCCGGTCGAGGGACCGGCGCGCTGGATGTTCATGATCACGGCCGGAATCTCGGCGAAATAGGAGAGGCCGATGAACTCGGTCATCAAGGAGATGCCGGGGCCGGAGGTCGCGGTGAAGGCGCGGGCGCCGTTCCAGGAGGCGCCGATGACGATACCGATCGAAGCCAGCTCGTCCTCGCCCTGCACGATGGCGTATTTCGCCTTGCCCGTTTCAGGATCGTGCCGATACTTCTTGCAGTGGGCGGTGAAAGCCTCCGCCACCGACGAGGACGGCGTGATCGGATACCAGGCGCACACGGTGGCGCCGCCATAGACCGCGCCGAGCGCGGCGGCGCTGTTGCCCTCGATGAAGATGCGGTCGCCGACCTTGTCGGTTTTCTTCACCCGCAGCCCGATCGGGCATTTCAAATTCTGCAGCGCCCAGTCGCGGCCGAGATGCAGCGCATGGACGTTGGAGGAGAGCAGCTTCTCCTTGCCCTTGTACTGCTCGCCGATCAGCTGTTCGATCAGCTTCGGGTCCATGTCGAGCAGCGCCGAGAGGCTGCCCAGATAGATGATGTTCTTGAACAGCTGGCGCTGGCGCGGATCGGTGTAGGTCGAGTTGGTGATCGCGGTGAGCGGCACGCCGATCACAGTGATGTCGTCGCGGAATTTGGTCGACGGCATCGGCTTGGTGGAATCGTAGAACAGATAGCCGCCGGGCTCGATGCCGGCGATGTCCTTGTCCCAGGTCTGCGGGTTCATCGCCACCATCATGTCGACGCCGCCACGGGCGCCGAGATGGCCGTCTTCCGTCACCCGCACCTCGTACCAGGTCGGCAGGCCCTGGATGTTGGAGGGGAAGATGTTGCGGGGGGAGACCGGAACGCCGTGACGCAGGATCGCGCGCGCGAACATCTCGTTGGCGCTGGCCGAGCCCGAGCCGTTGACGTTGGCGAAGCGGACGACGAAGTCGTTTACGCTGCTGAGCGGCTTTTTGTCGGACATGTCGAACCTGCGTAAGTCATCTCGATGAAATATTTCTGCATGTCCCAGGCTCCGGTGGGACAGCGCTCGGCGCACAGCCCGCAATGCAGGCAGACGTCCTCGTCCTTGACCATCACGCGCCCGGTCTTGAGGTCGCTGGAGACGTAAAGGTCCTGGTCGGGATGTGGCGAGGGCGCCTTCAGGCGCTGGCGTAGGTCGCTTTCCTCGCCATTATCAGTGAAGGTGATGCAGTCCATCGGGCAGATATCGACGCAGGCGTCGCACTCGATGCAGAGCGAGGTCGAGAACACGGTCTGGACGTCGCAGTTCAGGCAGCGCTCGGCTTCGCCCAGCGCCAGCTTGACGTCGTAGCCGAGCTCGACCTCGGTTCGGATGTCCTTCAGCGCAATCACCTTGTCGCGATGCGGAACCTTGAAGCGCTTGTCGTTGGAGATGTCGTTGTCATAGCTCCATTCGTGGATGCCCATCTTCTGCGAGGAGATTTGCACCTCCGGCAGCGGCCGTTCGGTGATGTCATCGCCCGAGAGCATCTTGTGGATCGACAGCGCGGCGTCGTGGCCCTGCGCCACGGCCCAGATGATGTTCTTCGGGCCGAACGCGGCGTCGCCGCCGAAGAACACTTTCGGATTGGTCGAGACGAAGGTCTTCGGATCGACCTTGGGCATGTGCCATTTGTCGAACTCGATGCCGCAATCCTGCTCGATCCAGGGGAAGGCGTTCTCCTGGCCGACCGCGACCAGCACGTCGTCGCAGGGAATGGTTTGATCGGGGTCGCCCGAAGGCACCAGATTGCGGCGGCCTTTGGCGTCGTATTCGGCTTTGACGTGCTGGAAGGTGACGCCGATGAGCTTGCCGGCGACATGCTTGAATGCCACCGGCACCATGTAGTTGAGGATCGGAATGTCCTCGTGGATCGCGTCTTCCTTCTCCCAGGGCGAGGCCTTCATCTCCTCGAAGCCGGAGCGCACAATGACTTTCACGTCTGCGCCGCCGAGGCGGCGCGCGGTGCGGCAGCAATCCATCGCGGTGTTGCCGCCGCCGAGCACGATCACGCGCTTGCCGATCTTGTCGATATGGCCGAATGACACCGAAGACAGCCAATCGATGCCGATATGGATGTTGGCGGCAGCCTCTTTCCGGCCCGGAACATCGAGCTCGCGTCCGCGCGGTGCGCCGGAGCCGACGAAGATCGCGTCGTATTTCTCCGCGAGCAGCGCCTTCATGCTCTCGATGCGGTGGCCGCCTTTGAATTCGACGCCGAGATCGAGGATGTAGCCGGTCTCCTCGTCAATGACCGAATTGGGCAGGCGGAATTTCGGGATTTGCGTGCGCATCATGCCGCCGGCCTCGGGATCGCCGTCGAACACGGTGCAGTGATAGCCGAGCGGGGCAAGATCGCGCGCCACCGTCAGCGAGGCGGGGCCACCGCCGACGAACGCAACGCGCTTGCCGTTCTTCGGCGACGGACGCGGCAGGCGCTGCCTGATGTCGTCCTTGAAGTCGGCGGCGACGCGCTTGAGGCGGCAGATCGCCACCGGCGTTTCCTCGACGCGTCCGCGACGGCACGCCGGCTCGCATGGACGATCGCAGGTGCGTCCCAGAATTCCGGGAAACACGTTCGATTTCCAATTGATCATGTAGGCGTCGCTGTAGCGGCCTTGTGCGATCAGTCGGATGTATTCGGGAACCGGGGTGTGTGCAGGACAGGCCCACTGGCAATCGACCACTTTGTGAAAGTAGTCGGGGGCCGCGATGTCGGTCGGTTTCATTCCTACCCTGTCCGCACAGGCCCAAAGACCCGGCGGCCTTTTCTTGAGCTTGGCGAACGCTAATGCGCGTCGATCTGGTTTATGAATGACGTCATTGGGTTAGCTTATTAGAATCATTCCGAAGTACAACGGCAAATTTATGCGATCACCTGCTTTCATAGGTGCTGCGCGCGCTCAGCATTAACGGCCGCACGCAAGGTGCGTGCGGTGCAATATGTTGCGTTGCGGATGGCCGCTAGCCGGACGCGATATCGCTCTTCGCGAGATCCCACATCAGGCTGTAAGTGCCGACGGAGACAGGAAGCGGGAAGGGCGATGCGGCGGGGCCGGTGAAGCGTTCGGCAATGACCGCGGAGACCGCGCCGACATGCGTGCCGTCGATCAGCACGAACCAGTCGCGCGCGCCCTCATTGCGCACCGCTGGAATGTCTGCGGTCGCGCCCGACAATTCCGGCTCGCTTTCGAGCAGATGCATCGAGATGATGCCCTCGCGCTCCCCGGGCGTCAGCTTTTCGTGCAGTGCATCACGCCATGTCCCGGCATTGTCGGCGCTCGGCCGCAGCCGCACCAGCCCGAGTGCTGCGCCGCGACCGGTGCCCTTGCTGATGGTGATGCGCGCGACCACGCGCAGCATGTTCTTGAAATGCGCCATGGTCCGCCGCGACCATTCGGTCTGGTTGGCGAGGCGGGCCCGGTAGGCGGGACTGTCGAGCACGTCGAGCGTCGCGGTCGAGTACAGCGAGAGATATTTGGGATTGGCAGCATGCGCGACATAGCGCCGCGCCTCCAGGAAACCCTCGATCGCGACGCGCTCTTCCAGATGCTCGCGATCGTACCAGCGATTGAAATCGGCCTCATCTGGAACGTCGATGTTCATCGACGTCAGCAGCATGCCTTGCCCGGCGAGCGGCATTGTTCTTGTCCTTCCCATTCAGACCCTCATGGCGAGGAGCCACGAAGTGGCGTCGCGAACCATGAAGGCCCCACTGCTAGATCCGGGCCTTATCCTTCGAGACGCGTTCCTTTTGGAGCGCTCCTCAGGATGAGGAGATCGATCTAGCGCGCGGCTTTCGACGCGAGATCGGCGATCGACTTCATGACCGCGTCCCGCACGCCGGCATCATAGAGCGAATGTCCGGCTTCTTCCACGATCCGAATCTCGGAACCCGGCCAAACTTTCGCAAGCCGCTCGGATGTCTCAGGAGGGCACAACAGATCGTAGCGGCCCTGCACGATGATGCCGGGAATGCCAGCGAGCTTGCCGGCGTTCCGCAACAGCTGGTCGTCCGTCATGAAGCTGTCGTGGACGAAATAATGTGCCTCCATGAATGGCGTCGCAGGCAGCGTGCGCCACACGTTCAGCGATGCGAGGTCCAGCCCCGTCTTGGCCGCCTTGTGCTCAGACAGGACGCGTTCGGTGTCGTGCCAGGCCCGCGCGGCGGGACCATGCAGGGCCGGATCGGCATCGAGGATGCGGCGCCAATAGGCGTCCACCGGGTGTGCGCGCTCATCGGGCGGCAGCACGCTGAGAAAATCCTCGTGGAGCGCTGGATAGAATTGCGACAGGCGCGACGTGAAAGCGGTTTCGACCTCGGCACGGGTGCCCAGGAAGGTTGCGCGGAGCGCAATGCCGGAGATGCGGTCGGGATGGGCCTCGGCATAGGCCAGCGCCAGCGTCGCGCCCCAGGAGCCGCCGACCACCATCCAGCGGTCGAAGCCGAATTTCTCGCGGATCTTCTCCATGTCCGCGATCAGATGCGCCGTCGTGTTATTTTCCCGCGATCCCTTGGGACGGCTGCGGCCGCAGCCGCGCTGGTCGAACAGCACCGCGCAGAAGCGTTCGGGATCGAACAGCTTGCGATGGTCGGGTTGGCAGCCGCTGCCGGGCCCGCCATGCAGATAGATGGCGGGGATGCCGTCAGCGCGGCCGACGCTCTCGACATAGAGCTCGTGGCCGTCGCCGACGTCGAGCATGTCGGAGGTCAGCGGCGCAAAGGGATCGGCACGTTTGGCGGATGCGGCCGCGTCGGCGTCAGGCATCATTCCCGGATTCCAGAGTGCCGCCGGCGAAATTGCGATAGAGGAAGCGGTTGGTCTCGCCCTCGGCCTCGCGCTCGGCCTGCTTGAAGATGGTCTCGTGCAGCGGCGACAGCGCGCAGGCGGGATCGGTGTTGGCGGCGTCGCCCGTCAGCGCAAAGGCCTGGCAGCGGCAGCCGCCGAAATCGATCTCGCGGAATTCGCAGGTCTTGCACGGCTCCTTCATCCAACCGGTGCCGCGATAGCGGTTGAAGGCGTCCGAGTTCTGCCAGATCCAGGCGATCGAATGATTGGAGCGCACGGATTCGAAGTCGAGCCCGGTGATGCTCTCGGCGGCGTGGCAGGGCAGCACCTTGCCGGCCGGCGAGATGTTGAAGAACTGCCGGCCCCAGCCGCCCATGCATTTCTTCGGCCGCAGCGCGTAATAATCGGGAACGACGTAGTCGATGGCGAGCGTGCCCTTCAGCCGCTCGCGCGCCTCCTCGACGATGCGGGTGCATTCGTCTAACTGCGCCACGGTCGGCATCAGCGCGGCGCGGTTCTTCAGCGCCCAGCCGTAATATTGGACATTGGCGACCTCGAGCCGGTCGGCATCGAGATCGATCGACATCTGGATGATGTCGGGGAGCTGGTGCAGGTTCTGCCGGTGCATCACCGCGTTCACGGTGAGCGGCAGATCGAGCTCGCGCGTCCATTTCGCCACTTCGAGCTTCTTGCGATGCCCGTTCTTGTAGCCGGCGACGCGGTCGGCGAGACCTTCTTCAACGCCCTGGAAACTGATCTGCACATGGCAGAGCCCGGCATCCGCCAGCTCGCTCAGCCGCTCGCGCGTCAGCAGCACGGCCGAGGTGATCAGATTGGTATAGAGGCCGACGTCGCTGGCATGCTTGACCAGCTCGACGAGGTCCTTCCGCGCCGTCGGCTCGCCGCCGGAGAAATGCACCTGGAGCACGCCGATCTCGGCGAGCTCGCTCAAGACCTTCTTCCACTCCTCGGTCGTCAGTTCCTTGCCGGAGCGGTCGAGCTCGACCGGATTGGAGCAATAGGGGCATTGCAGCGGGCAGCGATGCGTGATCTCGAGCAATACGGCGAGCGGAATGCCGAACGTCTCCGCTGTCGAGCGTTGCTTCTCCAGCACCGCGAGGCTGTCGCTGATGTCGGGCGGAAGATTGCCGAGCAGGTCGCTCATGACGTCTTCTCCCGGGCCTCGGTGAGGAAGCCCTTGTCGGCGAGATCCTGCAGCATGACGATGATGTCCGCCAGGATCGCTTCGCGCGGCGCGGCGTATTTCGCGGCCAGCTGGTCGGCGACGTCGCCGACATTGCGCTCGCCATCGCAGAGCTGCAAGACCTCGACCGCGATCTCGTCGGGCGCCAGCACCCGTTCCGGCGCCAGGATCACCCAGACCTTGCGCGTCTCGTCATATTTCAGCTTGGCATGCCGCGGCAGCACCGGGCGGCTTGCCTCGCTGACGCTGATGTTCCGCGGCCCGGCCATTGCTCTGATCCCTCAGCTCGCTTTGGGCACGAAGGCGCCCGGCGGAATGTGGCCCTCGACATAGGCGTGCTGGAGCGCATCGAGCTGCACCCACAGCACGTTGGTCTTGAAGATCAGCGCGTTGCAGACGGAGGCGCGCTGCTCCGGCGTCGTGGCATGCGCCTTGACGTAGTCGAGCGCGAAACCGGCATCGCGCGGCGCCTGCGCTAAGCGTCGCTTGAAGTAGCTCATGATGTCGGGATTGACGAAGTCGTAGTGCTCCAGCATGCCGGAGATGCGCTCCTCGTGCAGGTTCGGCGCGAACAATTCGGTGAGCGAGGAGGCGATCGCCTCCAGCGGGCTCTTCTCGCGGCAGTAATGGACATAGGCTTCGACCGCGAAGCGCGTCGCCGGCAAGATGCCTTCGGTCGATTCCACATAGGCCGTGTCGAGGCCGAGGCCTTCGGTCAGCTTCAGCCAGCGCTCGATACCGCCCTCGCTGCCGACGTCGCCGTCATGGTCCTCGATGCGGTGGCGCCATTCCAGCCGCGTAGCGCGGTCGCGGAAGCGCGAGATCACCACGGCGTCCTTGATCGGGATCGTGCTCTGGTAATAGTAGCGGTTCAGCGCCCAGGCCTGCACCTGGCCCTTGTTCAGCTTGCCGCCGTGCAGCAGCTTATGGAACGGATGCAGGCTGTGATAGCGCGTAGCCCCGATATGGCGCAGCGTCGCCTCAAGCTCCTCGGCCGAGTTGAGCCTGATGTCCTTGCCAACAGAGAGCGCGGTCATTCCAGTCAGTGACGCGGCATTCACAGCACGATCTCCGTTCCGTCGGCGGGTATCCGCCAGCCCGCGGCCTCAAGCGCTTTACGCTCCGGCGTATCGGGCAGCAGCGCCGGATTCGAGTTATTGATATGCAGAAACATCTTCCTGTCGAGAGTGAGGTCGGCGAGGCGCGCGATCGCGCCATCGTGACCGGACATCGCGACATGGCCCATGCTCTTGCCGGTCTTGTGGCCGAGCCCGGCCTTGATCATCTCGTCATCCTGCCAGACCGTGCCGTCAAAGAACACCAGTGCTGCGCCATCGATCTCGGCCTTGAGCGCATCGGTCACCTCGGCGCAGGCGGCGATGAAGTAGAAGCACTTGCCGGTTGATTTGTCCGTGATCTTGAGTCCCAGCGTATCGCCGTCGCCGGTCTCGCCGCCGGGATGCGCCTTACCTTCCAGATACCAGGCCGACTTGCCGGGCACCGCGAAGGGCAGCACCTCAAGTCCTGAGCGCGCGCCATCAGGCAGCCGCGGCTCGAACGGCTCGTGGATGGAAATCGGCTGGCGCTGTACGTTCTTCTCGTTCAGGACGTTGAAGATGCTGTTGCTCTTCAGGATCGCCAGCACCTTCTGATGCGCATAGACCGTGAAGGGTGAGCCCTCGCGCATCGACAGCAGGCCCGCGACCGCATCCACCTCGCTGTTGGTCAGGATCACGCCTGCAACAGGTGTATGGCGCAGCGCGCCGGCCTTGGGATGCAGCTGCGGCGTGGCGTTCAATTGCTGGCGAAGATCGGGGGAGGCGTTGATCAGGAACCAGTGCTCGCCGTCGCCACTGAAAGCGACCGAGGCTTGGGTTCTCTGAAGCTCCTGGCCATTTTCACGGGCCGCCCGGCAGCCCTCACACCCGCAGTTCCATTGCGGGACTCCGCCGCCGGCCCCGGCGCCCAGGACGACGACGCGAAGCATAATACGTCTCCTGGAGGGAACGTCGCGAGGTGGATCTCAGGCCGACACGGATGCCGACAAAGTTCGTGTCTTCCGGAAACCGATCGTGACCGAAAGATCCACCTGCGCAGAAACCACCAACCGCTTACTTGCGGGTGGCGCTCACATACATGTTGATTTCCATGCCACAGGGCACTTCGACGATCTTCGGGGCTTTCCAAGCCATTTTGGCTCTCCATTTTCACGAATTCGGACGTATCCGCCCAACGGTTAAAGTAATGCGAGCGGAAAACTTCGCTAGTGAAATCTTCCCGAGAAAGCCATGTTGCGCCGCGAAAATGATGGTGGAACATCACTTCCCGTGATGCTGCCTTGCGCGTGGCGCATTCGGTCGCGAACCCTGTCCTGATAAAGCAGTTGTGAGTGCAGTGCAGCTTTCAATCCGGTACAGGCCTCCCAATTTGGACTCTCGTGATGCCCAGATACTTCTTCAACACCCGCATCGGCGACGAATTGATCGTGGATCCCGACGGAGAGGACCTGCGTAACCCCGATCGCGCCTGGGAGGTCGCCCGCCAGATGATCCTGGAGGTGGTGAAGTCGGAGGGCGCCCAGCCGGCGCTCATGGAGGCCGTCATCGAGGTGACCGACGACGACGGGGAGATCGTGCTCGAATTCCCCTTCACCGAGGCCCTGCTGGACATCCCGGATCAGTCCGCGACCAGGCATTGAGGCCCCCGCGCGCTCCCCTGTCATTGCGAGGAGCCCTTGCGACGAAGCAATCCAGATTGTCTCCGCGGAGGGATTCTGGATTGCTTCGCTGCGCTCGCAATGACCGGGAATGAGGCACCACCCGGCGCCAAGCCCGCTCTTCCTCCCCGCGAAATCCGCATGGCTTTGCCGCGTTCCCGGCGCTAAAAGACGCCGGTTAAACGGAGCAAACCATGCAAGATCTCTGGCGCCTGTCGGCCGCCGACCTCGCTACCCTCGTCAAATCCAAAAAGGTCTCCGCCAGGGAGGCGGCCAAGGCCGGTCTGGCCCGCCTGGACGCCGTCAATCCCCAGCTCAACGCGGTGATCGACCACCGGCCGGAGGACGTGCTCAAGCAGGCTGATGCCGTCGATGCCGCCATCGCCAGGGGAGACGATCCCGGTGTGCTCGCCGGCGTGCCCGTCACCATCAAGGCCAATGTCGACCAGGAAGGCTTTGCCACCACCAACGGCCTGAAACTCCAGCGCGACCTGATCGCGCGCGAGGACAATCCGGTGGTCGCCAATTTCCGCAAAGCGGGCGCCATCCTGCTTGGCCGCACCAATTGCCCGGCCTTCTCCTATCGCTGGTTCACCACCAATCTGGTCCATGGCGACACCAAGAACCCCCGCGATGCCTCGCTGACCCCGGGCGGCTCGTCCGGCGGCGCCGGCTCGGCGGTCGCGGCCGGCATCGGCCATATCGCCCACGGCACCGACATCGCCGGCTCGATCCGCTATCCCGCCTATGCCTGCGGCGTGCACGGCCTGCGCCCGACGCTCGGCCGCATCCCGGCCTTCAACCCGGCGCTGCCGGAGCGTCCGATCGGGCCGCAGATCATGGCCGTCTCGGGCCCGCTGGCGCGCACGGTCAACGATCTCAGGATCTCGCTCGAAGCCATGTCGGCCCGCGACATCCGCGACCCCTGGTTCGTGCCGGCGCCGCTGGAGGGCCCCGCGCGGCCGAAGCGCGCCGCGCTCTGCCTCAACCCGGACGGGCTTGCGACCAAACCGGAGGTGAAGGCCGCGGTGACCGACGCCGGCAAGCGGCTGGAGCGCGCCGGCTGGACTGTCGAGGTCATCGAGAACACGCCGCCGATGCGCGAGGCGGTCGAGTGGCAGAGAAAACTCTGGCTTGGCGACGGCTATGAGGCGCAGCTGGAGATGGCTGAGCGCGAAGGCGATCCCGGTGCGCTGGCCTGCCTGCGCGGCAATCGCGCCAAGGTCACGCCGATGGACCAGGCGGACTACGCCAAGGCGCTCACGCGCCGCGCCACGCTGACCCGCGACTGGATGCTGTTCTTCGAAAAATATGCCGTGGTGCTCACGCCGGTGTCCGGCGAGTTGCCGTTCCCGGATCATCTCGACCGCAAGGACAACGAATCCTTCGAGCGCGTCTGGGAGGCGCAGATGCCGCAAATCGCGACCCCGTTCATGGGACTGCCGGGCCTGGTGGTCTCCACCGGTCTGGTTGGCAAGGCGCCGGTCGGCGTGCACATCGTGTCCGGCCGCTATCGCGAGGATCTGTGTCTGCTCGCAGGCGAAGCGATCGAGGCGGGCGGCGTGCCGCCGTCGCCGATCGATCCCGTGGGTTAGCGATGTCTGTGATCTACGACTTCAAGGCCAACTCGCTTCTCGGCGAGGAGGTGCCCATGCGCCGTTTCGAAGGGCAGGTGCTCTTGATCGTCAACACCGCGAGCAAATGCGGCTTCACACCGCAATATCGCGGGCTCGAGGATCTCTATCGCGACCTCTCGCCGCGCGGCTTCTCGGTGCTCGGCTTTCCCTGCAACCAGTTCGGCGCGCAGGAGCCGGGGCCGGCGAGCGAGATCCAGTCCTTCTGCTCGACCAACTACGACGTCACCTTTCCCCTGTTCGAGAAGATCGACGTCAACGGCGCCCATGCGCACCCTCTGTATGAGTACCTGAAACGCCAGCAATCCGGCCTGCTGGGCGCCTCCATCAAATGGAATTTCACCAAATTTCTCGTGGACCGTGCCGGCAAGGTGATCGCGCGCTACGCGCCGACCGCACGGCCGGAAGGACTGCGGAATCAAATCGAGACCCTGTTATGAGCGAGACAATCATGAGCGACGAATTTCCGGACCGCCTGTCGGTCGACCCGAACAGCCCCTATTACAACGCGGATATTCTCTCGCGCGACGTCGGCATCCGCTTCAAGGGTGTCGAGAAGACCAATGTCGAGGAGTACTGCATCAGCGAAGGCTGGGTCCGCGTCACCGCCGGCAACGCCAAGGACCGCCACGGCAATCCGCTGACGATCAAGGTGCATGGTCCGGTCGAGCCGTATTTCAGGGATAAGAAATAGTTTCTAAGCGCGCCGTGCTCTCTCCACCCGTCATTGCGAGGAGCGCACACTCTCTCCACGTCATTGCGAGCGACTTGTCCGCCATAGCTCGAAGAGCGACGGCGGAAGCGAAGCAATCCAGAATCTTTCCGCCGTGACAGTCTGGATTGCCTCGTCGCTTCGCTCCTCGCAATGACGAAAGTAAAAGGCCAACCCCATGTCCGTCCGCATCGTTGACGTCCGCGAGATCACGAAGCCGATCTCTTCGCCGATCCGCAACGCCTATATCGACTTCACCAAGATGACGACGAGCCTCGTCGCCGTCGTCACTGACGTCGTCCGCGACGGCAAGCGCGTCGTCGGCTACGGCTTCAATTCCAACGGCCGCTACGGGCAGGGCGGCCTGATCCGCGAGCGCTTTGCCTCGCGCATCCTGGAGGCCGATCCGAAGTCGCTGCTGAATGCGGCTGGTGACAATCTCGACCCCGACAAGGTCTGGGGCGCGATGATGACCAACGAGAAGCCGGGCGGCCATGGCGAGCGCTCGGTCGCGGTCGGCACCATCGACATGGCGGTGTGGGACGCGGTGGCGAAGATCGCAGGCAAGCCGCTGTTCCGCCTGCTCGCCGAACGGCACGGCGTGAAAGCAAATCCGCGCGTGTTCGTCTACGCCGCCGGCGGCTATTACTATCCCGGCAAGGATCTCTCGATGCTGCGCGGCGAGATGCGCGGCTATCTCGATCGCGGCTACAACGTCGTGAAGATGAAGATCGGCGGCGCGTCGATCGAGGACGACCGCACCCGCATCGAGGCGGTGCTGAAGGAGATCGGCAAGGACGCGCAGCTCGCGGTCGATGCCAACGGCCGCTTCGATCTCGAGACCGGCATCGCCTACGCAAAAATGCTGCGGGACTATCCGCTGTTCTGGTACGAGGAAGTCGGCGATCCCCTCGACTACGCGCTGCAGGCCGCGCTCGCCGAATTCTATCCGGGCCCGATGGCCACGGGCGAAAACCTGTTCAGCCACCAGGACGCGCGCAACCTCATCCGCTACGGCGGCATGCGCCCGGATCGCGACTGGCTGCAATTCGACTGCGCGCTGTCCTATGGCCTCTGCGAATACCAGCGCACGCTGGAGGTCCTGAAAACCTACGGCTGGTCGCCGAGCCGCTGCATCCCCCACGGCGGCCACCAGATGTCCCTCAACATCGCAGCCGGCCTCGGCCTCGGCGGCAACGAGAGCTATCCCGACCTGTTCCAGCCCTACGGCGGCTTCCCGGATGGTGTGCGCGTCGAGAACGGCCACATCACCATGCCCGACCTGCCGGGCATCGGCTTCGAAGGCAAGTTCGATCTCTACAAGGAAATGAAGGCGCTGGCGGAGTAGGATTGGGCTCGACGGCCGCGCCGACACTCTCCGTCATTGCGAGCGCAGCGAAGCAATCCAGAGTCTTTTCGCAGAGGCACGGCTGCAAGCTTCTCGTCTGGTACGAACTGCACGCGACAATGACCGATGCGATTGTACGTGAGAAGCAGATCAAGGGTGGCAGCAGAGCGAAGAAGCTTGCGCTGATCGAGAGCGCCAATCCGGACTGGACGGATCTCTACGAGACGCTGATCTGACGACAGGGGGAGTGGCGGTAGTAGGCGAGAGGGCGCCACTCATCCCGTCATTGCGAGCGTAGCGAAGCAATCCAGAATCTTTCCGCGGAGGCAGTCTGGATTGCTTCGTCGCATGTGCTCCTCGCAATGACGGCGGAGGGACCTTGGTCACTGCACGCCCTCCACCCGTGACAACAACATCGGCTGCAGTGCACCATACATCAGCGTGCGCCACAGCCATTCGATCGGGCCGTATCGGCAGTGGCGCAGCCACCATGCGCTGAACAGCACCTGTCCGACGTAGACGGCGATGCCGATAGCGAGGGCCTGGGTGATGCCGAGCCGTCCGAACAGGCCAAGGCCGTAGCCGTAGAAGATCCAGCCGAAGATGAGCGATTGTGCGACGTAGTTGGTGAATGCCATCCGGCCGAGCGGCGCGGCCCAGCCGAGCAGCCTCTTGCCGCGTCCGAAACTGGCGATGAAGAGGATGGCGGCACCATAGCCCAGCGCCAGCAGGATGTTGCCGAGCGGCTCGATGCCGACGTAAAGCAAGGCCGCGCCGAGACAGATAGCCGGAAGCGCGATGACGAGCAGGCCGCGGGCATTTTGCAGAATGCCGCTCCGCCAGGCCAGCGCTCCGACGAGAAACAGCCCGATCGTGCGCAAGAAGACGAACGCGTGCAGGGACGCGATGAGAGGAATTTCGCGGAGACGAAACGCCAGCACGTCGAGGAAGCCGCCCGTCGCATAGATGCGATTTGCATCCATGACGTCCCGCCAGATCGCGGTCCTGCCGGGAAACAACCCCGCGGGCGGAAAGGCCTGCATGGCCAGATACAGCGCGAGAGACGCCAGCGCGGCGAGCGTCAGCAACCAGCGCGGGCCAAACAGGAACGGCAGCACGATGAATCCCGCCAGTGCATATTCGGTGAGGATATCGCCGTTCCAGATCAGGCACAAATGAATGACGCCGAACACCAGCAGCACAGCGAGCCGCCGCAGGAGCAGGAAAGTGCGGCGCTCGCTGTTCGCGAGCCGGTCGAATTGAATGGCAAGGCCTGCGCCGAACAGCAGCGAGAACAGCGCAAACGCCTTGAGCTCCACGGCCTGCGTCAGGATCGTTTCGACGGCGCGATCAACCGGCGAAGCAAGCGTCCTGGCACCAAGAAACTGCTCGAAGATCGAAATGCGAAATTCCATGACCACGTTGATGGCCATGACGCCGAACAGGGCAATGCCCCGCAGCACGTCGATGGCGTCGATCCGGTCCGAGGGGCTTATTGGCCGAGGAGATGCGGCACCATCGGATGTCATGGAAGAATTCCAATTGTAGCTCGACGATGCGTGGCGCGGGGCGAGATGCCTGCCACACGCTCCGTCATTGCGAGCGCAGCGAAGCAATCCAGAATCTCTCTGTGGAGGCAGTCTGGATTGTTTCTTCGCAAGAGCTCCTCGCAATGACGATGTGGCGAAAGTCTGCCATCCCTTACGAAATTTCGCTCCTCACACGCGTTGCAGCAGCGGCCGCAAGCTGCGGATGTCGGTCACAGCCTCAATCTCATACACCGACTTGATCAACCGCTCGGCCTTCTCGCCGCCGACCACTGGGGCAATCAGATCGCGCGCCTTGTCGATGACCTCGTCGCGCGTCATCGGGTTGCGCGGCGTGCCGCGCACGGCGGTGACGCGCTCGGAGAGGCGGCTTCCATCAGTGAGCTCTATCTCGACGACGGCGACGCGCACCGGCAATAGTTTGGCCAGCTCCTCGTCGCGCACCAAATTCACCTTGGCGCGCTCCTTCAAAACCGCCGCGTCCTGCAAGCGCGGCTTGTCGTGCGCGGCGTGGAACGAGGCGGTCTTGTCGAGCAGCATCACGGCGACCATGTGCTGGAGACAGATGTCGGGGATGTCGCGGTTGTCCACGACCTCGGCGACCGACGGCGCAAGACGTACGGTGACGCGCTTGACCTCTCCGGCCTCGAACGCCTGCTTGCTGCGGATGGCGTAGACCGCATCGAGCGGTCCCTGGATCGGTGAACCCACCGTCCATTTCTTGATGTCGGTGCCTGCGATCTCGTAACGCTCGCCAAGCTTCTCCACGAGTTTTCCGGTCGCTGCCTTCGGCGCATAGGCCAGGAAGTAATTGTCTGGCCCTGAGAACACGTCGTCGACGCCGTTCCAGTCCGAACGCACCAGCAGTGCCGACGTCACGCCGTTTCGGGCCGGCATGCCGGCGAACACAAACCCCTTCTCGATATGGTCGACGTCGCGCCGCCACACGATGAAGCCGGAGGATTGCTGCGCGGCATAGTCGAGCACCCAGCGCATCCGGTGCGCGTCGAAGCCGGCGACGCTAGCCGCCGCAGCGGAAGCGCAGAACGTACCGGAAATGCTGTGCGTGCTCAGCACGCTTTCATAGCTGAAATCGGCCCCGCCCATCGCCATCACCACGCGCGTGCCGACGTCATAGCCGAGCGTCACCGCACGCAGAAAATGGGCGCCGTCGATTCCGAGGTGTTCGCCGAGCGCAAGTGCCGCGGGCACAGTCGAACTGCCGGGATGCGAGCGCGACGGGCTGTGCGAATCGTCGGTCTCGTCGGCATGCGCCATAACGCCGTTGGCAAGCGCAGCTTCGACTGGCGACGCGGTGAGCGATGTGCCGGCAATGGTCGATGTCCCCTGCGCAGCATTGGCGCGAATGTAGCGCTGCGCCGCCTGACCGGGCGGCAGCTCCGATCCTGATATCATCGACGCCAGCGTGTCGAGGATGTGGTGCTTTGCTTGTTCGACGACTTCGGGCGGCAGCGCGCGGGTTTTCGCAGCGCTCATGTAGTCGCACAGCGCCGTCATTTCTGGCCCGGAGCCAGATCCCTCCGCGAAACTGCGCGCGGGCGAAAGCGAGAGGCCGGTTGCCGCCGCTGCGGTCAGGCTGAGAAAGTCGCGTCGTTTCATGGTGTCCCGTCTTTGGTGCAGGAACTGATGAAACGGATAGCGCCTGGGATAGCGGTATGTCCAGTAGCCGCCGCGCTCCGCTGTCATGCCCCGCGCAGGCGGGGCATCCAGTACGCCGCGGCGGATGTGGTCAGAGCGAGTTTCTCCAACGCCGGCCTCTGGAATACTGGATCGTCCGCCTTCGCGGACGATGACACCGCAATTGTCCCTACGACAGCCGCATGTCCAGCAGCCTGCGCCCCTCGCCCTTCAGCAGCTTCTTCACCGCGCTCGACGCCACGACCTCGCCGTCATTGGCGTAGGCTTCGTGGTTCTTCTCGATGTCGTCGAGGCGGTAGAGGTAGTTGACCATCACGCCGGCGGACTCGCGCGCGCCTTTCGGCGAGAGGTCGCCGAGCCAGTTGATGCGCTCGAGCCGTGCGCCGTTGCCGAGATGGAAGCGGGCGACGGAATCGATCAGCTTGCCCTTCGGCGTGCGCGCTTTCAGGAAGTAATAGGCCGCGAGCGGCTCGATCACGGTGCGGAGCAGCGTCGTCGTCTCGGGGTTCTCGAACCATTTGGGATCGTCGAGGCGCTTCAGCACCTCGCGGTCCTCGTCCGAGAGCGGCAGGTCCCTGTCCTGCTTCACCCATTGCATGAAGCCCGGCACCGGCGACAGCGTCACGAAGGTGTCGAGTTTTGGCGTCTCGCGGCGCAGCTCTTCGACCACCTGTTTGATCAGGAAGCTGCCGAAGGAGATGCCGCCAAGCCCGCGCTGGGTGTTGGAGATCGAATAGAACACCGCGGTGCGCGCACGCTCGATCGGCAGATGCTGGCGGTCGACCGCCAGCAGCGGCGCGATCGCACCGGGGATCGTCTCGGTCAGCGCCACCTCGACGAAGATCAGGGGCTCGTCAACCATGGCGGGATGGAAGAAGGCGTAGCAGCGCCGGTCGACCGGATCGATGCGGCGGCGCAGGTCGTCCCAGTCGCTGATCTCGTGCACGGCTTCGTAACGGATGATCTTTTCGAGGATGTTGGCCGGGGTCGACCAGTCAATCCGGCGCAGCACGAGAAACCCCCTGTTGAACCACGACGAGAGAAGGTGCGAGACGTCGCGATCGAGCGCGGCGAGATCGGTGTGACCGTTCATCATGCCGAGCAGATCGGCGCGCATGTTGACGAGATCGCCGGTGCCGCCCGGCGCGCGGTTGAGGCGGCGGATCAGCTCCTGCCGGCGCGGCTCGGAGGCGAAATGCAGCGAGCTCGCGTCTTCGTCACTGGGACTGGCGCGCCATTTTTCGATCGCCTTGGACAGGCGTTCGCGATCGGGGCCGAAATCGCGCACCAGGGCTTCGAAGAAGGCGCGGCGTCCTGCCGCATCCAACTCCTGGTAGATGTCGAGCACCTCACGCGCCATGGCGGTGCCCGAAGCTTCGCCACGACCGGACAGCAGCGCACCGCAGAGCTCGATCAGCCCGTCGGCATCGTGCTTGGCGTCGGCGGAATCCCCGCGGCGCAGCAGCGTGCGGCCGCGATCGGAGATGGTGGCGAGCAGGTCTGAGAAGAAGGCGTTGGCCATCTGGTCGTTTCGATTCCGGTTTGTGCGCTGCGGAAGCTTACACGGGATTTAGGCGGAAGCCGATCACAATCAAGCAGGGGAATTTTGTATCTTTCGTGGTGCCATGCGCCACCAGGAAAGCTGTCATGCCCCGCGAGGCCGAGAGTGCCACCAAAGCTGTCATGCCCCGGCTTGACCGGGGCATCCAGTACGCCGCGGCCTCTCGGCTCAATCACGGCCGTCTCTGGAATACTGGGTCGCCCGGTCAAGCCGGGCGACGACACCGTGACTATTTCCCCGCAAACTCCGTCGGCGTCCGCCCAGTCACCTGACGGAATGCTGCCGAAAACGCCGGCACGCTGGCATAGCCGAGCTGGGTGGCGAGCTGCTTCACCGACACATTGGGGTCGGTCGACAGCCGCTGGATCGCTGCCGCAACCCTTGCGCGCTGGCACCAGCTCTTGAAGCTCAATTGCGTCTCGGTCGAAAACAGCCGCGACAACGTACGCGCGGAGGTTCCGACCTCACGCGCCAGCGTGTCGATGTCGTGCAGGCCGGTGGGATCGTCGAGCACGATCATCGCGGCGCGCCGGCAGCGCGGCTCATGCGGCAGCGGCACGAAGGTCGCGGAATCCTCCGCCTGGTGCAATTCCAGCATCACCAGGCGGACCAGCAGCTCGGTGCGCTCCTCGGTGTTGCGCGCGTCGAACAGCGCGAGGATCGCCTGGTTGAGCAGCGGCGATACCCGCACCACGAATTCCTTGGTCAGCCCCTCATAGCGTTGTTCGCGCTTGAGCCAGGGCAGGTCGAAATACAGCGTGCGCATCTCGATGTCGGCGAGCAGGTCGAGGGCATGCTCGAGCCCGGCCGGCACCCAGACGGCGCGGTCCGGCGGCACCAGCCAGCGCCCCGCGGGCGTCGTCACCTGCATCGTGCCCTTGGCGGCATAGATCAGCTGCGCCTCGCGGTGCATGTGCAGATCGATCCGCATGCCCTTGGGATAGTCGCGGGCGACGAGGTGCACACCCGCTGGCGAGCGATGGTTGCTCCGGACCTCCCGCAGGATTGGCGTTTCCAAGACAGTCATTGGCAGCATCCCGTCATGGCTCCGACATATAACCCATTTCGGAGCAGGAGAGGATTCGGAATGAATAGTCCCAGCCGGGTGATCAGTTTCGTCAACGCAGGCCATTTCATCGACCATTATGCGATGCTGATTTTCGCCGCCGCCGTGATCATCATGGGGCCGGCGCTCGGCATGGCCTATTCGGAACTTCTGCCCTATGCGACGCCGGGCTTCGTCGCCTTCGGCGCCGGCTCGCTGCTCACCGGCTGGCTCGGGGACCGCTGGAGCCGCCGCCACATGATGCTGATCTTCTTCGTCGGCATCGGTGCTTCCATGATCTCGGTCGGCTTCGTGCAGACCCCGGCACAGCTCGGCGCGGCGCTGTTCGCGATCGGCATTTTTGCCTCGATCTATCACCCCGTCGGCACCGCGATGATCGTGTCCTATGCCGACCGGCTCGGCCGCGAGATGGGGATCAACGGCGTCTGGGGCAATCTCGGCGTTGCCTCCTCCGCGCTGGTGACCGGCGTGATCGGCCAGTATCTCGGCTGGCGTTTTGCCTTCATCGTGCCCGGTGTCGTCACCATCCTGATCGGCATCGCCTTTGCGATGATGGTCGTGCATGAGGACCGCAAGGGCTCGAAGCAGGCGGCAGCTCAAGCGCGCGTGGCGAAGAAAGACATGTGGCGCGTGATCCTGTCGCTGCTGATCGTCGTGATCGCGATCTCGACGACGTTCAACGCGGTTACCGTCGCGCTGCCGAAGCTGTTTGCCGAGCGGCTCGCGGATTTGACAAAAAGCCCGGCGCTGCTCGGCGTCATCGCGGCCTGCGTCTACGTGTTCGGCGCGATGACCCAGTACACGATCGGCCGGCTGCTCGACCGCTACTCGCTGAAGACGGTGGCGCTGCCGCTGTCCTTCATGCTGGCGCCGTTCCTGTATCTCGCCGCGAACCTGTCCAATCTGCCGCTGATCCTGGTCTCGATCGGCATCGTCATGGGCGCGTTCGGGCAGGTCACGGTGAACGATGCCATGGTCGGCAAATACACCAGCGAGGAATGGCGCTCGCGCGCCTATGCCGTGCGCTATTTCATCGGCTTCACCGCCGCGGGCGCCTCCGTCGGCCTGGTCGCCTGGCTCTATGAGCAGGGCGGCTTCGTCACCATGCTGCACGCCTTCGCTGCCCTGTGCCTGCTCGCGATCGCCGCCGCGATCATCCTGCCGCGCGAGATCAGGACGCCGCAGCCGGCGTGAGGGATTGCCGAGAGACGGGCGCCTCTCGCCCCATCGTCATTGCGAGCGTAGCGAAGCAATCCAGAATCTTTCCGCGGAGGGACTCTGGATTGCTTCGCTGCGCTCGCAATGACGGGGGATGGACCGGCGCATCGTGCACCCCGCCCACAATGCCATTCTGCCGGTGTTTTGCCCGACGGGTCAAAGCACCGGAACGCTCAAATGCCATCAACGCCGTTCTACTGTGCATGGGGTTGTTTTCGACTTTTTTGTTTGTCGGCAGCCCGCCTCCGCGGAAAAACTACGGTTTCACCTCGGCCGCCGTCTTTGCCTTCGGCGCCTTCTTCGACGTGCGCCAGTTCTCGAAGCGCTGCACCACCACGAAGAAGGCCGGCACGAACAGCACCGCAAGGCAGGTCGAGGCCAGCATGCCCGAGAACACGGTGATGCCGATCGACTTGCGCGCGCTGGCGCCGGCGCCGGTCGCGATCACCAGCGGCACCACGCCGAGGATGAAGGCGAACGACGTCATCAGGATCGGCCGGAAGCGGGCGCGCGCCGCCTCGATCGCGGATTCCAGCACCGGCTTGCCGTCGCGGTTATGCAGCTCGAGCCCGACCTCGACGATCAGGATCGCGTTCTTGGCCGACAGCGCGATCAGCAGGATCAGGCCGATCTGGCAATAGAGGTTGTTGTCGATCTTCAAGGCGTTGAGGACGAGCATGGGCCCGATCAGCGATAGCGGCACCGCGAGGATCACCGAGATCGGCGCGTACCAGCTCTCGTACTGGCCGGCGAGCACGAGATAGACCAGCAGCATGGCAAGGCCAAACACCCAGTAGATCTGGTTCGAGACGGCCTTCTCCTGATAGGACATCGCGGTCCACTCATAGCCCGTGCCCGGCGGCAGCGTCTTGTCCGCGATCTCCTCCATCAGCTTCAGCGACTGGCCGGACGAGTAGCCCTGCGCCGGCAGGCCGACGATGGTCGAGGAAGGGTAGAGGTTGTAGAGGCTGATCAGCGACGGACCGGTGGCCGGCGTGATCGTGGCGACGGTGCCGATCGGGATCATGTCGCCGTTCGAGTTGCGTACCTGCATGTTGGCGATGTCGCGCTCGGTGACGCGGAATGCCGGATCGGCCTGGGTATAGACCTGGAACACGCGTCCGAACTTGTTGAACTGATTGACGTAGGACGAGCCGAGATAGGTCGACAGCGCCGCGAACACCTGATCGGTGGTGACGTGCAGCGTCTGGGTCTTGATGCGGTCGATCTCGACGTTGAACTGCGGCACCGACGAGCGGAACGAAGACGATACGCGCTGCAGCGCGCTCTGGCTCTGGGCGTTGGAAACCATCGCGCCGGTGATGGCCTGGAGCTTTGCAAAATCGCTGTTGCCGTCGCGCAGCTCGACCTGCATCGAGAAGCCGGCCGCGTTGCCGATGCCCTGGATCGGCGGCGGCGGCAACACCAGGGTGCGTGCCTCCATGATGGTCGCGAGCTTGTCGTTCAGCCCGTAGACCAGCGAACGCAGATCTTCGCCGGGCCCTTTGCGCGCCGACCAGTCCTTCAGGATGATGTAGGCGACGCCGGCATTGGCGAGGCTGGCGCTGTTGTCGAGCGCGGAGATGCCGGCGATGGTGATGACCTGCTGGACACCAGGCGTGTCCTTGATCAGCTCGCTCGCTCTGTCGAGCACCGTCTGGGTCCGCTCCAGCGCGGCGCCGTCGGGCAGTTGCACGGCGGCGATCAAATAGCCCTGGTCCTCGATCGGCAGGAAGCCGGTCGGCACCCGCGACAGGCCGTAGCCGCCGATCCCGATCAGCACCAGTGCGAATGCGACCGAGATCGTGCTGTTCCTGCACAGCACGCCGATGAGGCGCGTGTAGCCCCGCTCGACACGGTTATAGACGGCGTTGAAGCCGCGGTAGAAGAAGTTGCGCTGCTCCGGCGGCACCGTGGGCCGCAGCCAGAGCGCGCATTGCGTCGGCTTCAGCGTGGCCGCGTTGATGGCGGATAGCAGCGCGGTCGCCGCGATCACCAGCGCGAATTGCGAATAGATGCGCCCGGTGAGGCCGGCGAGGAACGAGGCCGGCAGGAACACCGAGATCAGCACCAGGGTGATGCCGACGATCGGCGCGAACAGCTGGTCCATTGCCCTGATCGCGGCGTCGTGGCCGTTCATGCCCTGCTCGATGTTGTGCGCGGCGCCTTCGACCACGACGATGGCATCGTCGACGACGATGCCGATCGCGAGCACGATCGCGAACAGCGTCGACATGTTGATGGTGAAGCCGAGCGCCGCCATCGCCGCGAACGCGCCGATGATGGTGACGGGCACGGTGGTCGCCGGCACCAGCATTGCGCGCCAGTCCTGCAAGAACACCAGGATCACGACCAGCACCAGCAGGCCGGCCTCGATCAGCGTCATGTAGACCTCGTGCACCGAGGCTTCGACGAATTTGGTGGTGTCGAACGGCGTGTCGTATTTGATGCCTTCGGGGAATCGCTTTGCAAGCTCCGCCATCTTCTTCTCGACGGCCTGCTCGACCTGGAGCGCGTTGGCGCCCGGCGACTGGAACACGCCGATGCCGGTGGCCGGCTGATTGTTCAGCGAGAAGATCTGGCTGTAGGTCTGCGCGCCCAATTCGACCCAGCCGACGTCGCGCACGCGCGTGACGTCGCCACTGGTGCCGGTCTTGACGATGATGTTCTCGAACTGGGTGGTGTCGTCGAGCCGGCCGTTGACGTTGAGCGTGTACTGGAACGCCTGTCCCGGCGGCGTCGGCGGCGCGCCGACCTGGCCGGCCGAGACCTGCTGGCTCTGCTGCTGGATCGCCGTGACGACGTCCGACGGCATCAGTCCGCGGACCTGGAGCTTGTTCGGATCGAGCCACACCCGCATCGAATACTGGCCGGCGCCGAACACCGTGACGTTGCCGACGCCGGGCAGGCGCGAAAGCTCGTCGCGGATGTTGATGGTGGCGTAGTTGCTCAGATAAAGGCTGTCGAACGTCTTGTCCGGCGAGGTCAGCGTCACGAACAGCAGGATCGAGGTCGACTTCTTCTGGACGGTGACGCCCTGGTTCTGCACGGAGGATGGCAGTTGCGACAGCGCGCTGGAGACGCGGTTCTGCACCAGCACCTGTGCGAAGTTGAGGTCGGTGCCGATCTTGAAGGTCACGGTCAGCGTATAGGTGCCGTCGGAGCCGCTGTAGGACTGCATGTAGAGCATGTCCTCGACGCCGTTGACCTGCTGCTCGATCGGCAGCGCGACGGTGTCGATCACGGTCTTGGCGCTGGCGCCCGGATAGCGCGTGGTGACCTGCACCGTCGGCGGCACCACGTCGGGATATTGCGCGACCGCGAGGTTGAACAGCGCGACGCCGCCGATCAGGATCATCAGAAGCGCGATGACGTTCGAGAGGACCGGCCGCTCGATGAAGAATTTCGAGATCATGGCTGGCGCCCCCTCACTTGGCAGACGCCTGCGGCTGCTCGATCTTCGTCAGTTGCGGATCGATCTTCTGACCCGGGATCACGCGCAGCAGCCCCGCGATCACCACGCGGTCGTCCGGCTTCAAGCCGCTTTCGATCACGCGCAGGCCGTTGTCGACCTGACCGATCTGCACCTTGCGCTGCTCGACAATGTTGTCGCTATTGACCACCAGGAGATAGCGGCCGCCCTGGTCGCTGCCGAGCGCGGTGTCGGGGACGAGGAGGGCGTTCTTGTCCTGGTCGAAGGGCACCCGGACCCGGACGAAATAGCCGGGCAGCAGCGCTCGCTTGTCGTTGGGCAAGACGCCGCGTACCGCGAGCGTGCCCGTTGATGTATTGAGGGTCGGCGAGACGTAGTCGAGGTGGCCTTCATGCGGATAGCCGGTCTCGGTCTGGAGGCCCACCTGGATCGGCAACTGTTTGAGGTCGGCCACGGTCAGCCCGCGACGGGCCGCTTCGGCGCGGATGCGAAGGACGTCCTGCTCACTGACCGTGAAGTTCACCCAGATCGGATCCAGCGCGACGATGGTTGCGAGCTGGGTCGGGGAGGAGACGCCGACGAGCTCGCCGATCGAGACCAGGTGCGCGCTGACGATGCCGTCGAACGGCGCGCTCACCTTGGTGTAGCCGTAATTGACCTCGGCGAGCCTCGTATTGACCTGGGCCTGCTGGAGACTGGCCTGGGCGTTGTCGCGGGTGGATGTCGAGGTGTCGAGCGTCGCCTGCGAGACAGCCTGGCGCTGCACGAGGTCGACCTGCCGCTTGAAATCGGCCTCGGCCTGCTTGAGCGTGGCCTGCGCACCGACCTCGGCCGCCTGCGCCTGCTCGAGCTTGAGCTTGTAGGTCTCAGGCTCGATTAAGAAAAGCTGGGTGCCCTGCTTGACGAAGCTGCCGTCCTGATAGTCGATCGATTGCAGGAAGCCCTGCACGCGCGCCACCAGATCGACGCTCTTGACCGGCGCGGTGTTGCCGGTGGCTTCGACATAGCGCGTCACGGCCCGCTGTACCGGCGTGGCGACGTCCACCTTCGGCGGCGGCGGCGCCACGAACGTGTTCTTGTCCTCGCAGCCGGCGAGCGCCACCACGGCCGCCGCGGCAACGAGTGCCCGCCCGACATGTCTCCACGCTCCGTTCCGTTGTGCGAGATCAGCGGGATTCGCGCAGGTCATTCGGTGGCCCCCGATTATTGTCTGTCGGTGTGGCAGGCTACCAACAAATGCCCGGCCGTGGAACACCATAGCCATGGCGGTCACCAGCCTTACACTGTAAACGGCGCAGTGGCCTTTGACAGGTTTGTCATGGCAAACCGCTCTTCATCGGGTGCATGATCGACCAGAATTGTGTCAAAGGCCGAGTGACGGAAACGAAACGGTCGAGAAGCAGAGAAGAAAAGGTGAGGAGAACATGACATGCCCACGTCGCTCCAGGCGGCCCTTGCCGGCCTCGTTTTCGCAGCGGCAGTCGCCATGCCCGCGCTAGCCGATGGCCTGAAGGACGAGATCGCGCCGACCGGCAAGCTGCGGGTCGCGATCGCGATCAGCCCGGCGGGCGGCGCGTTCTGGTCGACCAAGACCGAAGCCGGCTATGCCGGCGTGCCGGTCGACCTCGGCAAGGAGATGGCCGGCCAGCTCGGCGTACCCGTCGAATATGTCGTGCACCAGAATTCCGGGCAGATCACCGACGCGGCGTCGAAGGGGACCTGGGACGTCACCTGGCTGCCAAAAGATCCCGAGCGCGAGACCAAAATGATGTTCGGCCCGATCTACGAGGTCGCGGATGCCACCTACATCGTCAAGCCCGGCTCAGCCATCACCAACTTCGCCAGCCTCGATCAACCCGGCATCAAGGTCGCGGCCGTCAACGCCACCACGACCATGCGCGGCGCGATCGCGCATCTGAAGAATGCGAAAGCCACGGGCTATCAGACCTATGACGAGATCTTCGGCCTCCTGAAGAGCGGCGAGATCGACGCCTTCGCGCTGTCGCGCGACCAGCTCAACAAGATGGCGCAGAAGATCCCGGGCACGAAGGTGCTGGACGAGACCTTCAAGAAAACGGTGACGGCGGTGGCCGTGCCGCTCGGTCACAGCCAAGCGCTGGCGTTCGTCACCAAGTTCATGAACGAGGCGGTGACGAACGGCGCCTTGCGCAAGGCCTATGACAACAATGGCCTGAAGGACACGCCGATCCGGACGGAGTAGCGGCAGCGGCTCCATGGCAAGCGAGATTCAGATCCGCGCTTTCTTGCTGGCCGATGCGGCCGCCGTGCGCGAGCTGTTCATCCAGGTCAATCGCCTGTTGGCGCCGGTGCATTTGGCGGAGGCGTTTGAAGGATACATCACCCGCTCCCTCGCGGAGGAGATAGATCGTCTCGCCGATTATTATTCGGGTCGGAGCGGCGGTTTCTGGGTCGCCGTCGATGACGATGAAATCGTCGGCATGTTTGGACTGGAGGCCTCTGGCGAACGCGCGATGGAGTTACGGCGCATGTACGTTGCTCCCGGCGCGCGGCGCCGGGGTATCGCGCGAAAGATGCTGGCGTTTGCGGAAGAGGAGTGCCGCCGCCGCAATCGTCCGCAATTGCAGCTGAGCACGTCCGAGCTTCAGCAGGATGCGCTGGCGCTGTATCGAAACGCAGGATACGAGAAGGTGCGCGAGGAGATCGCCGATGCCGCCAGCAACAAGACATTGGGCGGCGGCATTCGTCGCTACCATTTCACCAAGCGGCTCTGACGGCCATTCCAGGCTCTTCGCCTGCTGTTACGACTGGCCTCACGGCTCCGCGGTGCGAATGCCTGCGGGGCTCACCTGCAGCTTGAGTGTGGACGTCCTGGTCAGCGCCTTGCCGTCGAACGAGAACGCGATCAGCTCGTTCTCGACCATGCACTGCGCCACGACATGTTTTGAGTCCTTTGACCACACCATGCCCTGACACCAATGGCCGATCTTGGCCTCCGCCACCGGCGTGAGGTCGGTGCCCGAGATCTTGTAGACTTTGAGCAGGCCGAAATCGTTGAAGAAGGGCGAGGCCGATGGCTTGTTCGAGCCGTTCATGACGGTGACGGCGACATGGCTGCCGTCCGGCGACATCTTCACGGCCTCAGGTGTCTGTCCAACGGTAACCGTCGTGACGACG
Source organism: Bradyrhizobium sp. 482_C4_N1_8 (assembly GCF_052075965.1). Taxonomy (NCBI): domain Bacteria; kingdom Pseudomonadati; phylum Pseudomonadota; class Alphaproteobacteria; order Hyphomicrobiales; family Nitrobacteraceae; genus Bradyrhizobium; species Bradyrhizobium sp. 482_C4_N1_8. The sequence continues at coordinate 1,825,317 of NZ_CP197231.1, forward strand.
CGGATCGGCTTGGCGGTCATGTCGATCAGACTGATCGTGTCACTGTCGCCGCTGCTGGCACCGACATTGCCGACGACGGCCACCGCGCTGCCGGTGAGGTCGATGTCGTAGGGGCGGATGCCGGCGGAGAGGTCGCGCTTGGTGTATTCGACCTTGGTCCCGTCCACGCTCAGAAGCGAGATCTTGCTGTCGCCGTCGCGGGTGACCAGCGCGGTGGCTCCGTCGCGGGAGAACACTACATGGCTGGGGCCGGACTTGGCATCGCCGAGTTGAATCTTCCCGCCTGCGGTCAGCGTATTGCCGCTGATCGCGAAGACCGAGACGGTGCCTTCGCTGCGGTTGGCAACCAGCGCCAGCGTGCCGGCACGGTTGATCGAGACGCCGGCGGCGCCTGGGCCGGCCTGCAATGTCGCGAGCACCTTTGGCGGGGTGGATTTGAGGTCGATCACCGAGAGCTTGTCGTCGGGGACCGTCTTGGTCGTGTCCGCGGGATCGAGCTTCATCGCACCCGTGACCAGCGCAAGCGAGCCGTCCGGCGCAATCGCGACGCTCGGCGGCGGCCCGACTACGCTGGCGGGTGCCGGGACCTCGCCCAAAAGCTTCAGCGCGCCATCGGCGAGATCGATGACGCTGACCGTGTCCGGCAGCGGCTGCTTGCGCACCACGGCATTGCCGTTCTCCAGCATCATCTTGCCGTCATTGGCGGTGACGACGATCTCGGCATGAGCGGCGAAATTTGCAAAGCCGGCAAAGGACGTTGCGACCAGAGCCGACGCGACATCGCGCGTGCGCCTGTGAACAGCGGCTTTCATGTTTCCCCCTGAGACTTTGTTCTTGTCCGGCAAAGCTAAATGCAACCGGGGGCATTGCGCAACAATCTGAACGCGATCATTTTTGCCTTCGCCCTTGGAATAAAACGGCAAGACGCGCTTCGGTACGGCCGAAGCGGGTGGCTGCATAAAAAATTATGCCTCGACCACTGCGCAAAGTGTCTCGTGCGTCAAACTGACACGGCTCTGTCACTCGCGATGTTTAGAACATTTCTGATCGTAAACATCCTCATTTCCGGGGCGTCAAAAAAAATGAAATCGAGACTACTGACGACGGCTGCGATTGTCGCGGCCGCGAGCGCGCTCGCGTGCACTCTTCCCGTCCTTGCGGACGACTTCGGCCGTGACCGCGATCACGGGCATGATCAAGGTCGCGACAACGATCACGACCGTGATCATCACCGTCATCCGCATGACATCCACACCGAGACGCCGATCAAGCATCTCGTGATCATCTTCAACGAGAACCGCTCGTTCGATCATTACTTCGCGACCTATCCGAACGCGGCCAATCCGTCGGGCTCGATCCCCTTCGTGCCGAAGCCGCATACGCCGAAGGTCAACAATCTCGCCAACGCGCATTTGCTGGTGAACAATCCGAACAACAGCGCGGCCAACGGCACCGGCGCGACGGATCCGTTCCGCCTCGACCGCACTCAGGCCAACACGCGCTCGCAGAACCACTCCTACACGCCCGAGCAACAGGCCGTGGACAACGGCAAGGAAGACCTGTTTCCGAAATTCACCGGCCGCGGCACCGCCGGCGGCGCCGGTGCGTTCGGCACCAACGGTCAGGTCATGGGCTATTTCGACGGCAACACCACCACCGCCTTCTGGAACTACGCCCAGCACTTCGCCATGAGCGACAATGCCTGGACCGACACTTTCGGTCCGTCGACGCAGGGCGCGCTCGCGGTGATTTCCGGCCAGACCAATGGCGCGCAGAACATCGTCGGCACCTCGGCGTCGATCGCCGACGGCCAGGGCGGCCTGACGCTGATCGGCGACACCGACCCGGCCTACGATTCCTGCTCGAGCACGAGCAGCACCGTGCTGATGACAGGCAAGAACATCGGCGACCTGCTCAACGACGAGCGCATCAGCTGGGGCAGCTTCATGGGCGGCTTTGACCTGACGCTCAAGAATGCCAACGGCACCACCGGCTGCGCGCGCACCACGTTCTCCAGCAACGTGAACGGCACGATCGTGGACTACAGCCCGCACCACGCCTGGTTCCAGTACTACAAGTCGACCGCCAACCCGACCCATGCGCGGCCGAGTTCGGTCGATGCGATCGGCCACACCTACGAGAAGGGCGGCAAGACCGTCGATCCGGCCAACCACGCCTACGACCTCGAGGACTTCTACGCCGCCGTGAAGGCCGGCAATTTCCCGGCCGTCTCCTACATCAAGATGTCGGCCTACCAGGACGGTCACGCCGGCAACTCCGATCCGCTCGACGAGCAGGTCGGCAATGTCGAGCTGATCAACTTCCTCCAGAAGCAGCCGGAGTGGCGCGAAACCGCGGTCATCATCACCTATGACGACTCCGACGGCTGGTACGACCACCAGTACGTTGCGCCGAAGACCGCCTCTTACGATCCGACCGCCGATCAGGTCAACGGTCCGGGCCTGTGCGGCCTCGGCCCGCAGAAGCAGCCGGCACCGAAGGGTCTCTCCGGCAAGCCGGTGAACGGCCGCTGCGGTCCCGGCACGCGCATTCCGTTCATCGTGGTCTCGCCCTACGCCAGGACCAACCACGTGAGCAGCACCTACATCTCGCAGGCGTCCGTGGTGCGGTTCATCGAGGACAACTGGCTGCGCGGCCAGCGTATCGGTGGCGGCTCGTTCGACGCCAGCTCCGGCTCGATCATGGACCTGTTCGACTTCGATCAGGATCACAGCCATGACTACCGGACCGACGCGCTGTTCCTCGATCCGACCTCCGGCACGGCGATCACCAGCCCGCCGGACGAGCACCACCACCACTAGTCCAACGGGACGCTTGATGAACAGCCGCACCATGTGGCTCCTCGGCGCCGGCCTGCTTTGTCTGGCCGGCGCCGTCTTTGCGGCCGGGACGCAGGGACTTGCGGAGACGAGCCAGCTCGGCGCGAACCCGAATCCGGTTCGCCCCATGCGCCCGCCCGTCGCGCCATTGTCCGCGATGGCGCAGCTCGGCAAGGAGATCTTCTACGACGCCTCTCTGTCGTCGTCCGGCGCGCTGTCCTGCGCATCCTGCCACAGCCCGGATCACGCCTACGGCCCGCCCAACGACGGGCCGGTGATGCTCGGCGGCGCCGCCCTGTCGCGGCAAGGCGCGCGCGCGGTGCCGTCGCTGACCTATCTCGATCGCCACCCCAATTTCAGCATCGGCCCCGACAAGGGCGACGACGACAACGTCATCGATCTCGCGCAGATGGCTGCAATCGGCCAGCAGGCTGCGCGGACGACGAAGACGGCCGGCGGCAGCGGCGCATCGGCGAACATCGTGCCGCAAGGCGGCCTGTTCTGGGACGGCCGCGCCGACACGCTCCAGGACCAGGCGCTGTTCCCGCTGCTCGACCCCAACGAGATGGACGGCGGCAGTGCCGAGATCGTCGCGGACAAGCTGCGCCGTGCGCCTTACGCCAATCGCTTCGTCGAGCTGTTCGGCGCCGGCGTGCTCGGAAATCAGCGACTCCTGATCGCGGAGGCGATGTTCGCGGTTGCGCGCTATCAGGTGGAGGAAGTCAGCTTCCATCCCTACACCAGCAAGTACGACTACTGGCTCGAGGGCAAGGCGCGGCTGTCCGAAAGCGAGCTGCGCGGCCTGCAGATGTTCAACGACCCCGACAAGGCCAATTGCGCCGGCTGTCACACCTCGGCGCCGACCCGCGACGGCCTGCCGCCGCTGTTCACCGACCACCAATACGAGGCGCTCGGCGCGCCGCGCAATGCCGCGCTCGCCGGCAACCGCGATCCCAACCATTTCGATCTCGGCGTCTGCGGCCCGCAGCGCACCGACATTCCCGAGCAGACGCAATATTGCGGCATGTTCCTGACGCCGACGCTGCGCAACACGGCGACGCGCCACGCCTTCTTCCATAACGGCGTCTTCAGTACCCTCGAGCAGGTCCTGGATTTCTACAATTTTCGCGACACCAATCCGGAAAAGGTTTTTCCGCGCGGCGCCGACGGCGCGGTGCGGAAATACGACGACCTGCCGCAAAAATATCATGCCAATGTCGACGTCACCGATCCGCCCTTCGATCGCCACCCCGGCGACAAGCCGGCAATGACGGAGCAGGACGAAGCCGACATCATCGCGTTTCTGAAGACACTGACGGACGGCTACAAGCCGGAGAATTAGAGTGCCGACGAATTAGAGTGTCGACGCATGATTCCGGGATGCGGATGCGGCGAAAAAGTCAGTCATCGCCTGCATGAACACTCCTGCCGCCGTGTCGGATCGCGTGGCCGTATTCAAAAGAACTCAAGCGAAGGAAAGTGATTGACCAGTCTGTCCCAGAGCGAGGACGGCGGCCGTGGCTGCCTTTTGGCATCCTGGAGGGACAGGCACCGCGGTGCCAGTCTCATTCCATAATAGAGGTTCGCTCCAGAGAGGCTCTGACCGCCCTGTATGCTGACAGTCGGATCGAAATTATTCCTTATCAAGTCCGTCGTTTGCTCCACGGAGCCTGCCGCTGAATTGTCATAGGCCGCGACGTATTTCGTCGACGCCTTGAGAACCCGCTGTCCCTGGCAAACGTATTCCCCGTTTTCCAGATAACGTTTCACTTCCCGATCGCAGGACTCGCGGCGGAACAGCTCCTCCGCGATGATTGATAGATCTTCAAGTGAGATTTCCAACACCTGAACGTCATCAAGCTCGAGCTTTACAGCTTCTGCCAATTTTGCATCGGTATGTGACTGAATCGAACGCACGACTTTTGAGTCGAGCGAATACTGTGTCTTTCGTAGCTCCGAAGTGACCTGGGTCGCTGAAGATGAAGTACGAGTGACGCCGACCAGCCGATCCGGCGAGACTTCGCACAGCATGTCGTAATCCTGGCCGTTCGGAGAGACATGATAGATGGAGCCTGGAGCGCGCAGGAGGACCGGTGGCGTTATCGGGTGAAAGCCGATAGCGGTGATTGCTTCGTTGAGCTTATTTGGGGGCGTGCGTAGATGTATCGCGGCCACGGATGCCAGTGGTGCGATGCTCACGATCGCGACTAATGCCCCCCACTTGACCAATGGGCGCATTGGAATTCTCCGCCGATTATCCGCAACAATAGTGTCCGCAGGGGCGCGCGCACGCGTTGGCCGAATCTGCAGGAACAGTCGTCGTGAGTGCGGCGAGAGTGAAAACAAAAAGCAGTGCTGCGAACTTCATGGCCTGTCCTCCTATGGATTGACAGATGTTCGCTCGGCTTGACGTCCGGAAACCCGCAACGCTTTGGCGCCGGGACGCGAGACATCTCCTTGCAAAACTACGCCCGGCATGGGGTCGCTGATATGAACTAGCTCACACTCTATCTATAATTGTGCTGAGTCTCGCGGGGCGTCGCCCTTCTGTATGTCCTCAGCGCCCCTTGATCTCCGAATATTTCACCATCGCGCGCTCGAACTTGCGGTTGAACAGCCACATCGCAGCGAGGATCTCCCGGAAGCTGGCCGAGTTGCGCGCCCGGTCGGCCTGTCCAAACGCGAAGATGCTGTTGTTGCGCAGGTGCTTCATAATCGTTGGACTGGACACCCTGTAATTCAGGAGATCGCCGGACTTGAGCGCGGACCGCGTCGGGGTCGGCACGATCTGGATCAGCTCGAACAGCTTCATCTGGTCGATCGGGTCGGGCAGTGTCTTCACGATTCCCGGAATCTCCGGGAAGACCTCCGCATGCGCGTTCATCAGGCCGTCGCGCACGTTGGTCCAGTGGTTGAAGCGATAGTCCGTGCCGCGGGCGCGCGCCTCTTCCTTGTCGTCGCGGGCGCTCAATTCGGGGTCGGCCGCCGCGATGTCTCCCTTGATGGCCTCCCATTTTCTGCGGCCGTTGCGGTCCTCGGACGGGCCGGTCTGGAAGCTGCCCATATAGGTGTTCGAGCGCCCGTTGCGGACATTCTGCTTGCCGTTGGTCTCGGCGAAGAACAGCCCGAGGCTGATCCGGCCCGCAGCTTCGGCGTGAGCCGGTGCAAGCCCCTTGGCGCGCGCGATCGCTGTGGCGAGATCGACGACGTCCTTGAACGGCGTCGCCGAGTTCTGCGCGCCCGCGGGCGGCGCCTCCATGACGTCGAACAGCTTTGAATATTCGTCGATCAGCGGCTCGATGTCGGCGTCGAAATAGGCCGGTGGTATCTCGAACTTGTTGGGCTTGCCGATCCGCGACGGCATGGCGTCGGTGAGATCCTTGTAAGCACTGATGACAGCGACGCGCGCCAGATAGAGCGCCTGTCCCGGCAGGTTCGGCAGCGGTTCCTTCGCCTCGATGTGTCGGCGCCGCTCGGCAAGGATGGATTTGAAATCGCCGAGCGCGCGATCATAGGTGGCGAGCGCCTCCGATTGCTTCGCGTTAGGCGTTTGTGCGTGGCTGACTGTGAACGTCGTGAGGATCAGCCCAAGCACCGCCAGGGCTATGGCGGCGTGACATCGTCGTCCCATGGCCGGTTCCCATGTGCCGGAGATTCGTCGGTCACGGGATCGTAAACATCAAACGCGCGGACTGGCGAGTTGCAAATCACGCACAGTCCGGGTTCTCCGACCTTACGCTGTGGCCCGGTACTCCGGCGCCGTCGCCAGGAACTTCGCATAGGCATCCGCATCCGGCGGCTGGAAGTGTCCGGCGAGCCCGCCGCGTTTCTGGTTCTTGGCGCCGATATCGGCCATGAGCTCGTCGAAATGGCGATAGTGATAGGGCGCGACGCAGAGGCCGCCATAGACGCCGGCGGCCGGCCGTTCGACCCGCTTGAAGTGCAGCATCATCTCGACATTGTCGCGCATCGCTTGCGCCGTCGGCTGGTTCGCGAGCTGTCCGTCGGCATAGCGCACCAGCCAGTTCGCCGCCAGATCAGCACAGAGAACGGTGCAGAACGACGAGTTGAAGCCGACGAAGCCCATCTCCGGCAGATCAGGGTTGGCGATCAGGCGGTAGAGCCGGTACTGCCCGTCCGCATCGACAAGTTTCTGCCGATAGGCCTCGGGCAGGAACGGCACGCCGAGCTTGTAGCCGATCGCGAGCACGGCGACGTCGGTCGCGACGCGCTCGCCGCCGCTCATCACGATGCTGTCGCCTTCATAGTGGTCGAAGCTGCCGAACACCGCCTTGATGCGGCCGTCGGCGACCATCGGGTAGAAGTCCGGCGTTGCGATCGGCACCGAGCAGTTGACGCCGTCCTCGATCCGCTCCTTCGGCACCATCTTGCACCGGTTCAGCTTGAGCTGCGCCTTCAGCAGGCTCTCCAGCCCGCGCCAGTTCGCCCAGATCAGCGGCGCGGCGATGCGGTGCGCGAGCCGTGCCATGGAGCTCGCGCCCCAGCCCGGAAACATCTCCTCCTGCGCGCGGATGTAAAGGATGCGCTTGAAGTTCACGAGCCCGCCGATGAAATAGGGAATGCGCCACACCGGCTCGCGCATCACGATGGTGACTTCGCGCGCGCCCGATTTCACCGCGTTCACGGCGATGTCGGTCGCCGACTTCGAGCCGCCGAGCACGACGACGCGCCGCCCTTTCGCCAGCGTCGGATCGCTGTATGTCGACGAATGCAGGATCTGGCCGCCCTGCGCCAGAAAGCCGTCCTCGCCCGGGCAATGCAGCTCGCGCGGCTCGTTGAACTGCCCGGTGCAGACCGCGACGAAATCGAAATTCTCGTTCGTGGTCGCGCCGTCCTTGCCTGATAGCGTGAGCGTCCAGCCCGGTTTGCCATCGGCGCGGCGCTCCATGCCGGCGACCCCAGTGTTGAGGCGCAGCATGTGATCGAGGCCAAAGTTTTTCGCATAGTCGCAGAGATAGGCATGGACCTGCGGCCCGGTGGGCCATTCCGGATAACTGTCCGGCATGGCGCGATCGGTGTAGCGGTAGAGCTCCTTCGGGCTCTGGGTCTGCACGTCAGGATAGGAGCGGGCCGGCTCCCAGACGCCGCCGAGATCGGCACTGCGCTCGACGATGGTGACGCGGTGGCCGTGGCTGGAGAACGCCTTTGCGGCGGCGAGGCCTGAGACGCCGGCGCCGATCACGCAGACATGCTTGGGGCTGACCATGGGATTCCTCGCGATCAATGTGTTTCGGGCGCAAGCGGCCACGTTCGGCCGCGATGCGCGGCCGGCGGACCTGCAAGCAGATGAAAGTGGACGGGGAGGCCGCTGCCTAGTCGTTGGCCTCGGGCGGCAGGAAGTCGACCTCGTGCAGCGCCGAGATGCGCACGACCTCGGCGGGGTCGGTCAGATTGTGGAGCTGGTTGAACAGCGCCTCCAGCTTCTGCATCGGCGAGACCCAGAACAGCGCGCGGCACGGCTTGTCGGACTTGTTGAAATAGCCGTGCGGTATGCCGCGCGGCATGCGCACCAGATCCCCGGCATGGGCCTTGACCCATTGGCCGTCGAGCTTGAGGTCGAGCGTGCCTTCCTGCACCAGGATGAACTCGTCCTGGGTCGGATGGATGTGCACCGGCACGAACTGGCCGGGCTCGCTGTTGGTCTCGAACGCGAAGGTGGAATCTGTGACGGCCTTGGGAAAATAGACCTGACCAAGGATGTTCCAGCTCTTGCCACCATAGCCCGTGCCAACAGCGGTTATGCCCTTTTCGAGTGCAGTCATGGCTCGCTCCTCATGGATTCCGGCGAGGATGGAGCTTCGACCCGTCGACGGTCGGTGTCTATCCGCTAAACGAATCCGGACGCGACTGTTGCCGTGCAGCATGATGATTTTGCGACGCGGCCCTTTCCGCGTTCGAGGAACCATTATAGGCTTAAAGCAATTCCGTGACGCGAAGCGTGGTCGATGATGTCCGCAGCCGTGCTGGAAATGACCGCAAGAACGTCTGCAGCCGAACGGCTTGCGGACTTCGCCCGCGTCACCACGGACGATGTCGACGAAGCGGCAGAGCAGATCGGACGCATCTTCTGCCCGCACAATCTCGAGCCGGTACGGCCGCGCGGACCCGGTTTCTCCGCCCGGCACAATTGCGCGGCGTTCGACGGCTTCTCCATCAACTATGTCGCCTATGGCGGGTCGGTGAGCATCGATCCCGGCTGCCTCGAGCGCTTCTTCCTGGTGCAGGTCCCGCTCACCGGCACCGCCCGCATTCGTGCCGGCGTCAGCGAAATCGATGCTGCGCCGGGCCGGACGGCGTCGCTGCTGTCGCCGACCATCCCGACCCGGATGATGTGGAGCGACTGTGCGCAGGCGATCCTGCTGCTCGACCGTCGCATGGTCGAGCAACGCGCTGCGTCGCTGTCGGGCAGGGCGGCCGGCCCGGTCGAGTTTGATGCCGCGATCGACCTCGACGCACCGGCGGGGCAGGCCCTGCAGACCAGCCTTGCCGAGCTGATGCTGCTCGCCGAGCGTCTCGGGCCGTCCGGCAGGCTTTCACCGGTCGCGATGGCCGATTGGCGCGAGGTGCTGCTCGATCATCTCCTCAATGGCCAGCGCCATGGCCTGTCGGATGCCATCAGGAGGTTCTCGGGGCAAGCCGAGCGTTTGCCGCGTGCACTGCGCGCCGCGCGGGACCATCTTGCGGAAAATGCCGGTGAGCCGCTCGACCTCGCGCAGCTCGCCTGCGCGTCCGGGATCGGCGTCCGCGCGCTCCAGCTCGGCTTCCGCCGCCACTTCGGCGTGTCGATCTCGGAGATGCTGCTCGACATGCGCCTCGCTGCTCTGCACGCCCGGCTCGCGCAGGCTTCGCCAGATGTCTCCATCACCGAGATCGCCTTCGATCTCGGCTTCACCCATCTCGGCCGCATGGCGGGTGCCTACCGCGAAAAATTCGGTGAGACGCCGTCGGCAACGCTGCGGCGAAGGATGAGCTAGCGAAAAGCGCCGCGCTTCCCGATCAACCTTTGTCGAAAAGCGAGCGACAAGGACAATGCATCATCATCTAAACATCGTCGCCTGGTTGACGTCACCCCAGCAATACTCGCCGTCGCAGTCCTTGAACTTGTCATTGATGGACCATTCCAGCATGCCGCCCCGCGTTGGAATTCGCACAGTCACGTTTCGCTTGTCGTCCCACAATGTCAGGAAGTGCGGTGTGAAGCTCGTCTCCGTATATGTATAGAGAGCTGAGTTATCCCTCAGAAGCCTTTCTTGCCAGACGCCGGCTGCAATTCGCTCGATGGTGCTTTTCGGGAGGTCATAGCGCTTGATGGAATCGAGGTATTTCTTCGATCCCGTGTCTTGGGCAATTGATATTTGTAGTGGCCATCCAAGCAGGATCGACGACATGATCGATGTCGCTCCCAGGATGAGAGCGACGGTTGCAAACCAGGACAAGACCTTCACCTGGAGCCGCGCATTTTGCGCAAGAGGATTGGCGTTGGCAGTCGTCCCAATCTCTAAGTTGACGACGATGAACATCAGCAAAATGAAGAACATCAGGCCAGCCATAGCGTAACCTGCGACTTCGGGGGCTATCGACAATGCCGCTGTCGTCGCGACCGCGACCACACCGCTTGCTCCCAGTGCCCACTTATAGGTGTTCGGCGTTTGCTCTTTGAATTGTTGATTTGCGACGTCCGCCATGGGCTGGTCCTCGAATGATGTCAAGTAGGGCTTAGGTCTTCAAAACGTCTGGCGTCTGAAATGGTAGGTTGTCCGGGGCAGACAATATTCCGGCCGCCCGCACAGGTTGCAAGAGAATTGTGCATAAGCCATCGTTGGCTCGGTCCGGCCGGCCAGCGGAAACCTACGTCTTCCGCGATCGAGTCGCGCCGTCTTCCAATGCCTGCCTGCGTAAAAAGCCCTCAACATCCGCCTGCACCGAGTACGGCGTCGGGATCGGATCGCCCGCGGCGTCAACGGCGGTGTCGAGGGAGCGGCGCAGCATGCGCGCGAGCTCGGCTTTTCGGTACGGCTTTGCCAGAAGCGGCGCGCCCATGGTGGCACGCCCCTGCGCGTGCAGCGAATCGTAGGCATAACCCGACGTCAACAGCACCCGCAGCGAGGGCCGCGCGGCCACCATCTGTTCGGCGAGCTCGCGTCCGTTGACGCCGCCGGCCATCACGATGTCGGTGAAGAGCAGATCAAACGGCGCGCCGTCGGCCACGATGGCGAGCGCTTCGGTCGCGTTGGCGGCGGAGATGACCTTGTAGCCGAGGCTTTCGAGCTGGACGGTGACATATTGGCGGACGTCGCGATCGTCCTCGACGCAAAGGATGGTTTCCGTGCCGCCCACGACCTTGCGCTCGTCATAGCCGGCCGGACGGAGCGTACTGGTCTCGGCCTTCGGCAGGTAGATCGTGAAAATCGTGCCGCGGCCTTCTTCGGACGTGACCTTGATGCCGCCGCCGGACTGCTTGACGAAACCGAACACCATGCTGAGGCCGAGCCCGGTGCCCTTGCCGACATCCTTGGTCGAGAAGAACGGATCGAAGATGCGTTCGAGAATGGCTTGCGGAATGCCCGTGCCGGTATCGGCGATCTCGATCTCGACATAGTCGCCGGCATAGCCGGCGCCCACCGCGACGGCCTCGCGCACGCCGAACACCACGTTGCGCGTCGTCAGCGTGAGCTTGCCGCCATCCAGCATCGCGTCGCGTGCGTTGATCGCGAGGTTGAGCAGCGCCGCGCTCAGTTGGCCGCGGTCGGCGAAAGCCAGCCAGACGTTGCGGTCAAGCCTGGACACGATCTCGATCTTCTTGTCGAAGGTCGCCAGCAGCAGCTTTGCCACCTCTTCGAGCAGCTCGTTGACGTCGATCTCGGCCGGCTGGAGCGCCTGCTTGCGGGCAAAGGACAACAGGCTCGACGTCAGCGCGGCGCCGCGATCGGCCGCTTCGCTGATCAGCTTGGTGATGGTCGCAAGCGGCGGGTCGTCCTTCACGGCGTCGGCGAGGATCTCGATCGTCCCCGTGATCACGGTGAGCATGTTGTTGAATTCGTGCGCGATGCCGCCGGTGAGCTGGCCGACCGCCTCCATCTTCTGGGCCTGGATCAGCTGCTCCTCGGCGGCGCGCTTCTGGGTGACGTCCTTGACGAAATTGTTGATGATGGTGCGCCCGCCGAGCTGGAGCGCCGTGCTCGACGCCTCGATCAGGATCTGGTCGCCGTTCCGATGCAGCAGCGTCGCTTCGAACCGGATGCCGATCGGCGTATCCGACAGTTCCGGCAAAAGCCGCATCATGCGTTGCCTGAAGCCGTCGCGGAGCGACTCGGCGATGAGGAGGTTGACGACGTCGGCGCCGAGCGCCTCCTTGCGCGTCCATCCGGTGAGGGCCTCGGCCTGGACACTCCATTCCAGGACGATGCCGTTCGCATCGGTCTGAACGAAAGCGTCGAGCGCGGTCTTGATGACGGCCTGGGTCATCTGTGCGCTGGCCTGGGCCTGCTCGGCCAGTTGCGCGGCGGCGCGTTTGTCCTGCGCCGTTTCGATCGCGCGCGTGCACAGCCGTGCGAGCAGGACCGCGACGGCGCCGCTTACCAGCAAAGCGACGACCTGGGCCAAGCCGAACCCGGTCCCGGCATAGGAGGCGAGGAGGGCCGCGGCGGTCACGGCGACCTGCGCGGCCATCGCGAGTGTCAGAAGCGGTCTGAGTTTCATGGTCTCACACCAGCGACGTCAATCGCGGGACCCTCGCGTTCGCGCTGTAGATTGCTCCGGCTTCACGTCAGCTACAGGCTCCGCGAGCCTGCGTCGAGGGGCAATTTCCGGCGGGGCGCCGGCGTTCCTCGCGCTCAACCTGCCGGCGAATCGGTCTGGCGCAGCGTCGTGACCCAGATCACACGCGCGGCCTGCTGGGTCGGGTTGTCGAACATGTGCGGCACGATGCTCGGAAAGCGGAAACTGTCGCCGGCCTCGAGCAGATGAGCCTGGTTGTCGAGCCACAGCCGCAGGCTGCCGGACAGGATGTACCCGGCCTTCTCGCCGGTGTGCTGCAAGAAGTCGGTGCCGGACGAGGCGCCGGGGTTGAGCGTCAGCTCGTAGAGTTCGAGCTGGCCCTCGTCTGCCGGCGTCAGCGCTTCCTTGACGACGCCGCTGGCGGTGAGCCGCAACAGGCGCCGGCTGTTCTTGCGCACGATGTAGCGCTGCACGTCGGCGGGATCGGTGGTCTCGAAGAAATAGGAGATGGGAACGTCGAGCGCGATGCTGAGCAGGCGCAGCGTCCGTATCGACGGCATGGCCCGCGCGCGTTCGAGCTGGCTGATCATGCCGTTGGAGAGCCCGGTCTTGGTGGCGACGTCCTGGATCGAGAGGCCGGCGCGCTGCCGCAGCAGCCGCACGGTTTCGCCGAGCCGCTGGTCGACCGCATCGTCAGCCTCGATCGCCGGGGCGTCCTTCGGGCTGTTGGTCTCGCCGCGACCATCCATGTCGCTCTCCCATGCATTGCCTCGCCGCCGGAATGGCCGGCGGCGTGAAAAGGTCGCGCATCCTAGCAATGTGATTGACAGCTGTATTTAGTCATGATGAACTTTTGACTGAAAAATTTAGAAGCACTAAAGCCCACTCCTGTCCCTTTGCCGGGTCTCGGGGGCGCGGGAGACGGTGCCGTGTGCGGGAACGGAGACTGGTCATGGCAGACAGCACCGGCAAGTTCGGCGTTGGCGGACTGCGTCATCTCGGCATTCCGAATCGCCGACAATTCTTCCAGCTCGGCGCGGGTGCCGCGGCGGGATGGACCCTTGCAGGCAACGCCTTTGCGCAGAGCGAACGCCCGACCAATCCGCCGGACAAGCCGCGCAGGCAGGTGATCGCGGCGCTGTCGCAGGAGCCGACCGTCTTCCATCCGCTGATGCCTGGCATCGAGGTCGATCAGGGCATCTGGTGGCAGGTGTTCTCGCCGCTCTGGTTCATCGAGCCCGATGGCAAGTTCGTTCCCGACCTCGCGCGCGAAGTCCCGACCATCGAGAATGGCGGCCTGTCGGCCGATGGCCTGACCTGGAAGATCAAGCTGCGCAGCGACGTGAAGTGGCATGACGGCAGGCCGTTCACGGCCGAGGACGTGAAGTTCTCGCTGGACCTGATCAACAATCCCGACTTCCGCGTCCGCAACCGCGTCGGCCACAACCTCGTCAAGGACATCAAGGTCGTCGCGCCCGACGAGATCCACTGGCGGATGGAGGCTCCCTATTCGCCCTACATGTCGATCCTGTCGCTCACCTTCATCGTGCCGAAGCACATCCTGGAGAAGCTGTCGGATCCGAACGCCTCGCCGTTCCACAATGCGCCTGTCGGCACCGGGCCGTTCCGCTGGGGCGAGCGCGTGCCCGGCGACCACATTCAATTGAATGCCCACGCCGGCTACCACGGCAAGGGACCTTACGTCGAACGCGTGGTCTTCAAATACATCCCCGACCTCACCGTCCTCTACACCCAGTTCCGCACGGGGCAGGTCGACTACACCGGCCTGCAAGGCATTTTGCCGAATTTCGTGCAGGAGGCGAAGACGCTGAAGGGCCGCAAGATCTTCGTCTCCGCGACGTCGTCGGTGGAGCACGTCGCGCCCAATCTCGAATTCGGCCCCTTCGCCGATCGCGCGGTGCGCGAGGCGCTCTACCTTGCCATCAACAAGCAGGCGATCATCGATGCGCTGAACTACGGTCTGCCGACGCAGACCGAGAGCTTCGTGCCGCAACAGGCCTGGTCGTTCCAGCAGGGCCTGCCGCAACACAAATACGATCCGGCCAAGGCCAACGCGTTGCTCGACGCGGCCGGATGGACCCGGGGCTCCGGCGGCATCCGCGAGAAGGGTGGGGTCAAGCTCGAATTCACCAACTCGACGACGTCGGGCAATGCGGTGCGCGAGCAAACCCAGCAGCTCCTGATCCAGGACTGGCGCGCGATCGGCGCGGCGATGCGGGTCAACAACATGCCGGCCGCCGTGATCTGGGGCGATTTCTGGCAGCAGTCGAAGTTCAATTCGGTGCTGGTGTCCGTGAACTTCATGCTCGGCAGCGACCCCGACGTGACGCCGCGCTTCGGCTCCGGCGCTATCCCTGCCAAGGGCGGCCGTGGCTTCAACACCTATCAGTACAACAGCGCCGAGGCCGATCGTCTGCTTGCCGAGGGCGCCAGACAGTTCGATCTCGCCCAGCGCAAGACGACCTATGGCGATCTGCAAAAGCTGATCCGCAACGACCTCGCCATCCTGCCGCTGTTCCAGGGTTTTATCGCCGAGGGCGTGAAGGAGGGGCTGCAGGGCTTCCGTCCCAACATCAACACGTCCATCAATTGCTGGAACATCCGCGAATGGTACTGGGCCTGATGCCTCAGGCTCGCTGGATCGCCTGAGATGGCCCGTTACGTCGTCAACCGCCTGGCGCAGGCGATCATGCTGCTCGTGATCGTCTCCGCGATCGGGTTTGCCATCCTGCATCTGGCCCCCGGCGGTCCGCTGTCGCAATACGCGGCGTCCGCGCAGATGACGCAGGAGGACCTCGACCGCGTCACGAGGCAGCTCGGCCTCGATCGCCCGTTGCCGATCCAGTATCTCGACTGGTTCGGCCGTATGCTGAGAGGCGATTGGGGCAAGTCCTATCGCGACGGCGAGGCGGTGCTGTCTGTGATCTCCTCCCATCTCGGCGCCACGCTGGAGCTGATGGCGACGGCGACGATCATCGCGGTTTTGCTCGGCTGCTGGATCGGCGTGCTAGGCGCGCTGCGCCGCTATTCGCTGTTCGATACGCTGGCGACCGTCGGCGCCATGATCGCGCTGTCGATCCCGACCTTCTGGTTCGGCCTGGTCACCATCTACGTGTTCTCGGTGAAGCTCGGCTGGCTGCCGGCCGGCAATCGCCAAACGGTCGGCGATGGCTCCTTCCTCGACCTGCTGCATCATCTGATTGCGCCGGCGCTGGTGCTGGCGCTGGTCGAGACCGCGATGTGGGGTCGCTTCATGCGCTCCTCCATGCTCGAGGTGATTAACCAGGACTACATCCGAACCGCGCGCGCCAAGGGCATGCCGGAATTGCGCATCCTCACCGTGCACGCGCTGCGCAACGCCCTGCTGCCGATGATCACTGTGGCCGGCCTCCAGTTTCCGACGCTGCTCGGCGGTGCGCTGGTCGCCGAGACCGTGTTCACCTGGCCCGGCATGGGCCGGCTGTTCCTGGATTCCATCGGCTACCGCGATTATCCCGTGGTGATGGGCATCCTGATGTTCTCGGCGACCATGGTGCTGATCGGCTCGCTGCTTGCCGACATCCTCTATGCCGTCGTCGATCCGCGCATCCGGGTGGGCTAGGAATGACGGCTGCGACCCTCTCGACCGCTCAGCTCGCGCCCGGCCAGGCCGCATGGCGGCGCTTTCGCCGGCACCGGCTTGCGCTTGCGGGGGCTGTCATCATTCTGGTTCTCGTCCTCGGCTCGGCGTTCGGTCCCTATCTGCTGCCGTTCGACGACACCCATATCGACATCATGAAGCGGTTCGCGCCGCCCTTGTCGGGTGCGCATATCCTCGGCACCGACGAACTTGGCCGCGATGTGCTGGCGCGACTGATGATGGGCGGACGCGTCTCGCTCACGATCGGCATCGTCGCGATGGTGATCGCGATGGCGGTGGGAATCGCCGTCGGCGCCTTTGCCGGCTTCTATGGCGGCGTGGTCGGCGCGGTCCTGATGCGGCTGGTCGACGCCGTGCTGTGTTTCCCGACGATCTTTCTCCTGCTGGCGCTGGCGGCGCTTACCGAGCCCGGCCTGATCACCACGACCGTCCTGATCGCGGCGACCGCCTGGATGTGGGTGGCCCGCGTCGTCGAGGCCCAGGTGCGCTCGCTGCGAGAACGTGAGTTTGCGGTTGCTGCGCTCGCCTTCGGCTCGTCGAACCTGCGGATCATGTTTCGCGAGCTCGTGCCCAATGCGATCGCGCCAATTGTGGTCGCGGCGACGCTGAACGTCGCCAAGGCGATCCTGCTGGAATCCTATCTCAGCTACCTCGGCTACGGCGTCCAGCCGCCGGCCGCGAGTTTGGGCAACATGCTCAACAACGCGCAGATCTATCTCACCAGCGCGCCGTGGCTTGCGATCGTGCCGGGCGTCGCCATCACGCTCGCGGTGACGAGCTTCAATTTCCTCGGCGACGGCCTGCGCGACGCGCTCGATCCGCGAATGAATATCCCATGACGAGCCTGCCCCCGAGCCGACTTGCTTCGATCGAACTGAATAGCTGGAGTGTCCCATGTCCCCGCCGCTCACCCGTATAAACAGCGACGAACGCCTGCCGGCGCAGGTGGACGTCGTCGTCATCGGCGGCGGCGTCATCGGCGTGTCCGCGGCCTACCATCTGGCAAAGAAGGGTCTCTCCGTCGCCCTCGTCGAGAAAGGCCATGTCGGCGGCGAGCAGTCGAGCCGCAATTGGGGTTGGTGCCGCCAGCAGGGCCGCGCCCGTGAGGAGATCCCGCTGGCCCGCGAGGCGCTCCGGCTGTGGGAGGACATGCAGAACGACGCCGGTGTCGATGCCGGCTTCCGCCGCACCGGCGTGCTGTTCCTGACCAAAAGCAAGGACGAGCTGGCCAGTTGGGAGCGATGGGCCGCAACGGCGCGCGAGATGCAGGTCCACTCGACCGTCCTGACGCCGGCGGAAGTCGCCGAGCGCCTGCCCGGCAATTCCGAGAAATGGGTCGGCGGTCTGCACACGCCGAGCGACGGGCGCGCCGAGCCGTCGATGGCCGTGCCCGCGCTCGCCACCGCTGCACGCAAGCACGGCGTGACCATCCACCAGGGCTGCGCTGCACGCGGGCTGGAAACGCAGGGCGGACGGGTCAGCGCCGTCGTCACCGAGAAGGGCACCATTCGCACCCAGTCCGTGCTGCTGTCGGGCGGCGCGTGGTCGTCGCTGTTCTGCCGCCGTCACGGCATCGAGCTGCCGATCGGTCTCGTCAACGCCACCGCATGCCGAACCACGCCGGGACCGGAGATCACGTCCGGCGCGCTCGGCACCGACTTCTACTGTATCCGTCGCCGCCTCGACGGCGGCTTTACACTGGCGCTGCGCGGCCGCGGCACGGTCGAACTGTCGCCAGACCTGTTCCGCTACGCGCGCACCTTCTGGCCGACCTACCTGCATCGCAAGAACGGGCTGAAACTGTCGTTCGGCAAGTCGTTCTTCGACCAGATCGTGCGCGGCACGAGCTGGAGTTTGGACAAGCCGTCGCCGTTCGAGACCGAGCGTGTGCGCGATCCGGCGCCTGACATGTCGCTGGTCAACGCGGCGCTGGCTTCGCTGATCAAGTCGAATCCCGAATTGAAGGACATCGAGATCGCGGAAGCCTGGGGCGGCACGATCGACTGCACGCCGGACACCATTCCTGTGATCTCGCCGGTCGATGCCTTGCCCGGCTTCTTCCTCGCGACGGGCTTCTCCGGCCATGGCTTTGGCATCGGTCCTGCGGCCGGCAAGCTCGCCGCCGACATCGTGACCGGCGCGACGCCGCTGGTCGATCCCGCGGCCTACAGCCACAAGCGCATGATCGACGGCCGGCGTCTCGCGCCGGTCAGCCCGTTCTGAGAGTGCTGGTGGCATGACGGTTCTCTACAAGGCCAACATGGTTCGCGGCGCCGAATGGGCGCGCTTCTTCGCCGAGCGCGCGCCCGATGTGTCGTTCCGGCTCTGGCCCGACATCGGCGATCCCGCAGAGGTGCGCTACCTGGTGGCGTGGGTACCGCCGGACGACATCGCGACGACCTTTCCCAATCTCGAGCTGGTCTTTTCGGTCGGTGCTGGCGTGGATCAGTTCGATGCCACAAAACTTCCACCGCACATACCGCTCGTCCGCATGCTGGAGCCCGGCATCGCCGAGACCATGGTGGAATACGTCACCATGG
This sequence comes from Bradyrhizobium sp. 482_C4_N1_8, assembly GCF_052075965.1. NCBI lineage: Bacteria > Pseudomonadati > Pseudomonadota > Alphaproteobacteria > Hyphomicrobiales > Nitrobacteraceae > Bradyrhizobium > Bradyrhizobium sp. 482_C4_N1_8. The sequence goes on from NZ_CP197231.1 coordinate 1,844,096, forward strand.
CCGTGCTCGCCCTGCATCGCAATCTCCTGCACTTCATCAGCCAACAGAAGGAGCAGGTCTGGCGCGAGATCCGGATCACGCCGGCCAAACGTCGTCGTGTCGGCGTGATGGGGCTCGGCCAGCTCGGCCAGGCCGTGCTCGACCGGCTCAAGGCGTTCGACTTTCCGCTTCTCGGCTGGAATCGTTCGCCGCGCGCGATTGAAGCCGTCACCTGTTACGCCGGTACGGACACCTTGCCAGAGTTTCTCGCGCAGGCCGACATTCTCGTCTGCCTGCTGCCGCTGACCGACGAGACCCGCGGCATCCTCAATGCCGATCTGTTCGCGCGCCTGCCGCGCGGAGCAGGGCTCGTCAATGTCGGGCGTGGCCCGCATCTCGTCCAATCCGATTTTCTCGCGGCGCTCGACAGCGGCGCACTGTCCGGTGCGGTGCTCGACGTTGCCGATCCCGAGCCGCTGCCGGCCGGCCATCCGTTCTGGAGCCATCCGCGCATCCTGCTGACGCCGCACAATGCCAGCATGACGACGCCTGATACGGCCGTCGATTTCGTGCTCGACGTCATCGCGCGCCACCGCCGCGGCGAAGATCTGCCGGGGCGCGTCGATCGCAGTCGCGGCTATTAGGGCAATCGCATGAGCACCGGCGCAAGCAGGCCTGATCCGATCGTTGCCGAAGCGCAGGCGCCCGTGTTGTCGGTCGCGGGCCTGACCACGTCCTTTCTGCGCGAGCGGCAATGGATTCCCGTCGTCCGCGACGTGTCGTTCGATATCGCGGCCAAAGAAACCGTGGCGATCGTCGGCGAGTCCGGTTCGGGCAAGAGCGTCACCGCGCTTTCCATCATGCGGCTCATTCCGAAGGAGAGCGGCCGGGTCGAGGGGCGCGTCACGCTCGCGGGCCGCGATCTGCTGACGCTGTCCGAAGCGAGCATGACGGATGTTCGTGGTAACGATGTCGCCATGATCTTCCAGGAGCCGATGACGAGCCTCAATCCGGTGCTCACCATCGGCTTCCAGATCGCCGAGGCGCTGATCCAGCATCGCGGCCTGTCGCGCGCGGCGGCGGAGGCCGAGACCATCCGTCTGCTCGATCGCGTCCGCATTCCCGCGGCGGCATCACGCTTCCACGAGCATCCGCATCGTTTCTCCGGTGGCATGCGCCAGCGCGTGATGATCGCGATGGCGCTCGCCTGCAAGCCGAAGCTGTTGATCGCCGACGAGCCGACCACGGCACTCGACGTCACCATCCAGGCGCAGATCCTGGAGCTTCTGAAGGAGCTCCAGCAGGAGGAGGGGATGTCGATCCTCTTCATCACCCACGATATGGGCGTGGTCGCGGAGATCGCGGACCGTACCGTGGTGATGTATGGCGGGCAGGCGGTCGAGACCGATGCGACCGCGCGCATCTTTGCTGCGCCCTCGCATCCCTATACGAGCGCGCTGCTCGCGGCCGTACCGCGCCTCGGCTCGATGGGCGGGCGGACGCGGCCGATGCGGTTTCCGATCGTCGACAAGGTGACGGGCACCTCGGACGAGCCGACGGAGACACCTGAAACGGTCTCAACCGCCGAGCGGCCGCTGCTCGAAGTCTCCAACCTCACCACACGCTTTCCGATCCGCTCCGGCTTGTTCGGCAAGGTTTCGGGCCGCGTCCACGCGGTCGAGAACATCTCCTTCACCCTGCGCGCCGGCGAGACGCTGGCGCTGGTTGGCGAATCCGGTTGCGGCAAATCGACGACAGGCCGTTCCATCCTCAAGCTGACGGAGCCGGACAGCGGCACCGTCCTGGTCGACGGCCAGGACGTCCTCGCCATGAACGCCCGGACCTTGCGCGACTTCCGCAAGCAGATGCAGATCGTATTCCAGGATCCGTTCGCGAGTCTCAATCCGCGCATGTCGGTGGGGACGGCGATCGCAGCGCCGCTGCTCGCCAACGGTCTCGCGACTGCCTCACAGGCACGAGACAAGGTGGCCGATCTGCTCGTACGCGTCGGCCTGACCGCGGATATGGCCGCGCGCTTTCCGCACGAATTCTCAGGCGGCCAGCGCCAGCGCATCTGCATTGCGCGCGCGCTCGCGCTCGGGCCGAAGCTAATCGTTGCGGACGAAGCGGTCTCCGCCCTCGACGTCTCGGTCAAGGCGCAGGTCGTCAACCTGATGCTCGACCTCCAGGCCAGCATGGGCCTTGCCTATCTCTTCATTTCCCACGATATCGCGGTGGTCGAACGCATGAGCCATCGCGTCGCGGTGATGTATCTCGGCGAGATCGTCGAGACCGGCCCGCGCGCAGCCTTGTTCGGCAATCCGCAGCATCCCTACACAAAGAAGCTGATGGCCGCGGTGCCCGTGCCCGATCCATCGCGCCGCGGCACGAAGCGCGAGACCTCGAACGACGAGATCAGAAGCCCGGTGCGCGCACCGGATTATCAGCCGCCGGTCCGGCAGTATCGCGAAGTCTCGCCCGGCCACGTCGTCCAGGTCTGGGGCGAGGAATGGTCGGCCTAGCGGCGCAAAGGCGCGCAGCGGATGCTTTCCAGAACGCACGATAAAATCGTGCCATGATCTGCCGCACACGTTAACGGTGTTGTCCTTCGCGATGCCAAGCCTGTGAAATCGTGCTGAAATCACAATGAATTCACCTCGTCGCGACGGAGTGCGACCGGCTGCCACAATCTATATGCTAATCCGGCGAAGCTGGACCGTCGGTCGTCGATCTCCGATAATGCATCGACTCGGAAAGGCCGACGCAGACGTGCCTTTCACGGATGGAATATTGATAATGACACAAGCAGGCGTCTACGGGCAGAGGCTCGGGCGGGGCCTTCACGTGAAGGAAGCTCCGGTTCTGATCACGCGCTCGCTGCGCAGCGCGGAGCTTGCGGTCACCGAAGTCCGCAATGACAAGCCGACGTCCGAACTTTCCGGCTCGTTGCCGGCTGAAGATGCTTACCTCGTCAGCCTGAAACTCCGCGACTATCCCGCTTGCGAATGTTGGGAGGAAGGCCGCTACGTCACCAGGGAGGATATTCGTGCGGGCGCGACCTATCTGTACGACCTCAAGCGCGACCCGCGCTATGTGATCGACAAGCCGTTTCACTCGCTCTTCTTCTATCTGCCGCGCTCGGCCCTTCACGACATGGCAAGGCAACCCGGCGCGCCGCGCATTGGCGAGCTCAGTTACGAGCCCGGTGTGGGCCATGACGACGGGGTCATCCGTCATATCGGCGCCAGCTTGCAGGAAGCACTGCGTCGGCCTGACGAGACCAACCAGCTTTTCGTCGATCACATGATGCTCGCGCTCACCGCCCACGTCGCCCAGACCTATGGCGGGCTGAAGCCTGTCGCAGAGCCTAACCGTGGTGGCCTCGCGCCATGGCAGGTGAAGCGCGCCTGCGACCGGCTCGACTCCGATCTCTCAGGCAAGGTCGCGTTGGAGCAGATCGCGACCGAGCTCGGCCTTTCGGTCAGCCACTTTTCACGTGCATTCCGGATCTCCACCGGCCTGCCGCCGCATCAATGGCTGCTGCGCCAGCGCGTGAAGGCGGCCACGCAGCTGATGACCGTCCGCAACCTGCCGTTGTCCGAGATTGCGATCTCGGCCGGATTTGCCAATCAAAGCCATTTCACGCGGGTGTTCACCCAGATGGTCGGCGTCAGTCCGGGCGCATGGCGCCGCGAAACCCATGGCGGGCGGGACGAGTAGAGCGTTTTCGCGTCAAAATCAGAATCCAAATCAGTGCCGCTTCGCCAGCGAGATCGCCATCTGACGTGGCGCAACGCGGGACAGCTTGCGAACTCACGGCGCCTGTCAGTTCGCGCTTCTGCGCTCCCGCGTATGCAACGATGCAAACTTAGTCCTCCTGAGATCGTGACTGGATGGAGCGACAGGGAACAGGAGTATGTGAACAGTCTCATAGTCCATCACTCTCTTTTCGAGCTAACTCTCCCCCAAGAAATTGCTGCACCCAGAGCTGACTGACAGACACGGGTGAGATGCAATGCCTGCGAAGCCGCGAGCTCGCAGCTTTGGACTGGCTCTCGTCTTGGTTACGAGCAAGCCAGCCCCATCACTCAGCCACATCTTTTGGAAATTGGAATCAAGGGCATCGCGAAGCGCGTCCACGCAGCTTCTAATCGGGGTCGGCCGGTAGGCTGCTACTTATTGAGGAGCCCCCAATGAAGATAGGCAACGCAGTTTTCAGCGCATTTTCCCTAACGAGGTACGCCGGTAATCTTGGGATCGCCCGTTCCAGTCTTATCAAGTCGGCCCATCTCCTCGAAAGAATTGGGCTAGCAGCCGTTGGGGCCTCTTGCGGCCTCTATGTGGGTGCGACCCTGTTGCGTCAGAAAGGCGGGCTTTTTGAAAGCGGCTGGATCGTGCTGCTAACAATGCTCTACGGAGCTCTCAGCTATTATGTTGGAATTGATTTGTCCCGGTCTGTCGCTCGGAGGTCGATTTCGAGCACCTCGGAAGAATACAACGGCTCTGAGGTTGCTGAGATCATGAGTGCGGCCGGTACGTTCGGCGCGGCGATTGCAGCAACTCTGTCCGTCAGCATCCTTGTCCTTGATCAAAGCCTACCCAATGCGCTGATAGCGTTTCTCGCCGGCTGTTGGGTCGTTGGGTCTTCGCTTCAAGTTGCGGCGGGAACGATGGCGCGCAACTACGTAGTGCCCAAGGATGAAGAATGAAGACAATTGTGCTCACGGAAAAACGTCTGCTTGGCGTCGTGATGTGGGCACCAGTGCCAGTGCTGACGTCAGGTCTGAAGGCGAGTGGTTGACGGCTCATCGCAACTTCTGTCGTTCAACGCTGCGTGCAGACGATTTTTAGTAGCGCGACCGTTTGCATCGAGCAATGTCCTTGCTTGGAAGCGGCATCGGTACTGAGCAACCTAAGTTATCGCGCAACAAACAAGACGTGCCATCATGGTGGCGTTGGGATATTGTCCCCGCGCCGTGGTCCAAAATTCTGCTAACCGCCAACCGCACGATCGGTGGAGCCAATGCAGATTGCGGAGTGGCTCGAGAAGCTGGGGCTTGGACAATACGCAGAGCGTTTTGTCCAAAATGGGATCGACATGGGCGTCCTTCCCGAACTGATGGCCGAGGACTTCGATAAGCTCGGAGTCCTGCTTGGCCATCGCCGCAAAATGCTGCGTGCCATTGCCGACCTCGATCCAGCCGCGTTGATCGCATCGCCGGCTCCTCCTCACGACGCCGAGCGGCGTCACCTGACCGTTATGTTTTGCGACCTGGTCGGCTCGACTGCGCTCTCCGCGCGTCTCGATCCCGAGGATATGTGGGAAGTGATCCGGGCCTACCGCGCCGCCTGCGCGAGCGTCATCGCTGCTTATGACGGCAGGATCGCCAGGTTCGTCGGTGACGGCATACTGGTCTATTTCGGCTATCCCCGCGCCCACGAGGACGATGCGGAGCGCGCAGTGCGAGCGGGCCTCGACACCATCGCTGCGGTCGGGCGACTGAGGACGGGCGCCACCGAACGGGTTGAACTGCGGATCGCAATCGCGACCGGGCTTGTGGTGGTCGGCGACCTCATCAGCGGCGATGCGTCGGAGGAGCACGCAACGGTCGGCGATACACCAAACCTTGCAGCCAGGCTTCAGAGCCTGGCGGAACCGGGAGTGGTCGTCGTCGCCTCGTCGACGCGGCGGCTGCTTGGCGATCTCTTCACTTTTCGCAATCTCGGCCGTCGCGAGGTCAAGGGGATAGCCGAACCCATCGCGGTCTGGGCGGTCGAGGGGGCGGCCGCATCGGAAAGTCGCTTCGAGGCGGTCCGCGCGGCGCGTTCGATCGGCTTTGTCGGTCGCAGGGAGGAGATCGAATTCACGCTCTCGCGCCAGCGGTTGGCATGGCAGGGGCAGGGCCAGATGGTGTTGATCTCCGGCGAAGCAGGCATCGGCAAGTCGCGCATCGTCGCAACGCTGTGCGAAAATCCCGCGTTGGGGGCGCACCGCCGGGTGCGATATCAGTGTTCGCCCTACCACACCAACAGCGCGCTTCATCCCTTTGTCGCGCAGCTGGAGCGCGCAGCCGGTATCCGCTCGCACGACACGCCGGGGCAAAAGCTCGACAAGCTTGAGGCAATGCTGGCGCTTGGAACGCAACAGGTCGCCCGGGCGACACCGCTCATTGCGGCTCTCCTTTCGATTCCAACCGGCGACCATTATCCGCCGCTTGGTTTGAGCCCGGCGCAGCAGCGGCGACAGACATTTGCCTCGCTTCTCGATCAGCTCGAGGGGTTGGCGCGAGAGCAACCCCTGCTGGTTATCTGCGAGGATATGCATTGGGCCGATGCCACGACACTTGAACTGTTCGATCTCGGGGTCGACCGGATCAGGGGACTGCCGATACTCATGCTCATGACAACCCGGCCAGAGTTCGAGCCCTCCTGGTCGGGCCTCGCCAACGTCAGCCTGTTGCGGCTCGACCGGCTCGACCGGCAGGACACGCGTGCGCTGGTCGAGCAGGTGACCGTTGGCCGCCAGCTGCCGCGCGAGATGATGGAGCAGATCATCGACAAGACGGACGGCATCCCGCTATTCGTCGAGGAACTGACCAAGATGGTGCTGGAGTCCGGACTGCTCGTCGAGGATTCCGGACGCTATCGCCTCGATAGTCCGCTCCCGCCGCTCGCTATTCCCGCGACGCTGCAGGATTCGCTGATGGCGCGGCTCGACCGGCTGGCTCCCGTCAAGGAGGTAGCGCAGATAGGCGCCGCCATCGGCCGCGACTTTTCATACGCGCTGCTAAGATATGTGACAGGACGCGATGATCTGACGCTGAGCGCTGCGCTGGGGCAACTCGAAGAGGCGGAACTGCTGGTGCGTCGCGGGACACCGCCCGACGCAAACTATAGCTTCAGGCACGCTCTCGTTCAGGAAGCGGCCTATGAAGGCCTGCTCAAGAGCAAACGGCAGGTGCTTCACAAGCGGATCGGCGATGTCCTGCGCGAGAAGTTTCCCGTCGTTGCCGAGACTGAGCCGGAAGTTCTGGCACACCACTTCACCGAGGCGGGGCTGAGCGAGATCGCCCTCGAATGGTGGCGCAAGGCGGGCCAGCAAGCGCTGAAGCGCTCGGCCTATTCCGAGGCGATCGCGCATCTCGGCAAGGCGATTGCGTCCGCCGATGAGGTGACGGATGATCCCCGCCGGATGATGAGCAGGCTGCATCTTCAAATCGAGTATGGCCGTGCATTGCGAGGCAGCCTCGGCCATAGCGCTCCCGAAACGGTAGCCGCATGGACGCGTGCCCGACAGTTCGCTGCCGACATCAATGATCCCGTCGAACTCGCGCCGGTCCATTCGGGTCTTTTCAATGCTTGCCTGACACACGGCGAACTCGCTCCGATGCTGGAGCTGGCGGATGCCATCAGGAGCGCCGCCGACCGACGACCGGATTCACCGGTGGCCGCCGTCGTTGCACATTGGACGGGCGGGGTCACCTGCTGGTTCGGCGGTGACTACTTGAACGCGAGGATGCATCTCGAGCAGGCACTCGAGATCTATGGTGCCGAGCCGGATCCCGCGACGTTCAGGGCTTCGGCACTGGATCTCCCGTTCGTGATCATGAGGTTTCTTGCCCTGGTGCTTTGGCCGCTTGGCAAGATCGCGCGCGCACGCCGCCTCGCCGCCGAAGCGGTGAGTGCTTCGGGAGAAAAGCGGGCGCTGTCCCAGGCCAACGCGCTGGTTCATCGCGCTGTGTTCGACGGACTATGCGGAGGCATGTTGCAGCAAACGGAGACGATCCTGGCGCTCGGTCTCGCGCGCGACCACACGATGCCGTTGTATGTGGCCGCCGGCACCTATCTGAATGGCCTCGCCAAGTGGCGTGCAGGCGACCAAATGACCGGACTGACGGAAATGCGTCGCGGCTGGACTTTGCTGCACGAGAATGACTGCTATCTCTGTGAGCCGTTTTGGGGGATGCATGTCGCCTTGGCGAACGCAGCGTCGGGCCAACTCGAAACCGGGCTGGAAATCTTGAGCGAATTGATCGCGTGGACCGGGCAATCCGGCCAGCATTGGCTTGATGCCGAGCTGCATCGCGCCCGCGGCGAGCTTTTGTCGCGTCTTGATCCTTCGGACGAAGCCAGTGCCGAAGCTTCCCTCAACCGAGCGCTTGAGATCGCACGACACCAGCAGACGAAGACTTTCGAGCTGCGCAGCGCCCTTGGACTTGCTCGCCTGCACAAGAGAAATGGCCGAGCAGGCGGGGCATCCGAAATGCTCGCTCCCGTGCTGGCCGAATTCGATGCGGAGCGAAATCTTTCTGAAGTCGTGGAAGCGAAAGAGCTGGTCGAGCAAGTGCATTAGGCACGTGCCGTTTGCCCCCAGTCTGGGGACAGGGAATGACAGTCAGGAATTCACGTGCACGAAATCCCGCAGCAGCGGATAGATCTCGTTATTCCACCGCTTGCCCGAGAACACGCCGTAATGGCCGACGCCGGCCTGCATGTGGTGGACGCGGCGATAGGCGCGCACACCGGTGCAGAGGTCTTGCGCGGCGAGCGTCTGGCCGATCGAGCAGATGTCGTCCTTCTCGCCTTCGACCGTCATCAGTCCCATGCGGCTGACGGCCTTGGTGTTCACGGGACGGCCACGGTGCATCAACTTGCCCTGCGGCAACAGGTGCTCCTGGAACACGTCACGCACGGTCTCGATGTAGAACTCGGCCGGCAGGTCCATCACGGCGAAATATTCGTCGTAGAAGGTCTTGATGCTCGCGGCCTTCTCCTTCTCGCCCTTGGCGATATGGTTGGCGAGATCCATGTGCTGCTTGATGTGGCGCTCGAGATTCATCGAGACGAACGCCGTGAGCTGCACGAAGCCGGGATAGACCTTGCGGAGCGCGCCGCGGCATTGCACCGGCACGTAGTTGATCAGGTTCTGCTCGAACCAGTCGATCGGCCTGCTCTTGGCGAACTCGTTGACCCTGGTCGGCTGGATGCGCGTGTCGATCGGGCCTGCCATCAGCGTCAGCGTCGCAGGCCGCGAGGGGTGGTTGCCCTCGCACATGACCGCGGCGGCCGCCAGTGCCGAGACCGAGGGCTGGCAGATCGCGACCATGTGCGGACGCGGGCCCAATTGGCCGAGGAAGTCGATGAGATGATCGGTGTAATCGTCGAGCCCGAAGCGGCCTTCGCGGCGTGGAATGTCGCGCGGATTGTGCCAGTCGGTGATGTAGACGTCGTGATCCTGCAGCAGCGTTTTCACGGTGCCGCGCAGCAGCGTGGCGAAATGGCCCGACATCGGCGCCACCAGCAGCATGCGCGGCTGCTCCGGCACGCCGTCCTTCCTGAAGTGCAGCAGCGAGCCGAACGGCGTCGCGTAGGCGACCTCCTCGGTGACGCCGACCTCACGGTTGCCCACCATCACGCTGTCGATGCCGTAGGCTGGACGGTGATAGGTGAGGGTGGAGCGGGAGATCAGCTCCAGCGCGGCGGAGAGCCGGCCGACGACCTGGTCCGATAGGCCCTGCGGCACCAGATTGAGGAATCTGAGCGCGGACGAAGCTCCCGCCCGCCACGGCGCGGTGAGGTCCATATGGTTCTGAAAGGCCTGATAATACATCGACATCATACTGAAACGCCCACCCTCCCGTGCTGTCATGCAATATCGAAGCCAAACGGGAGCCCTACCGCCCTCAAAACTGGCACATCGCTTGCTCCTCCTTTTGCGGGAAGCACAGGTCATGAGCACTCCCGCGGGCCGGGCGGCGTGCAAGTCACAGGCGTAGGGAATGGGCCATATGGCGAAGGCGACACTGACGATCAGCAGCAAGAACTATTCGTCCTGGTCGCTGCGCGGCTGGCTGCTGACGAAATTTTCCGGGCTCGATTTCGAGGAGATCGTCACCGCGCCGGACGATGCGTCGGCGCGCGCTGAAATCCTGCTGCTGTCGTCGTCGATCCTGGTGCCGTGCCTGCGCCACGACGGCGCCGTGGTCTGGGATACGCTGGCGATCGCCGAATATCTCAACGAGGCGATGCCGGATGCCGGTCTGTTGCCTGATGACCGCGTCCAGCGGGCGCATTGCCGCTCGATCTGCGGCGAAATCCATTCCGGCTTCACGACATTGCGCGCTTCGCTGCCGGTCAATCTGAAGGGGCACTTCCCCGGCTTCAAGATCTGGTCGCGCGCGCAGGCTGATATCGACCGCGTCTGGTCCATCTGGCGCGACTGCCTGGAGAAATCAGGCGGTCCCTTCCTGTTCGGCGCGAGGCGCACCATGGCGGATGCGATGTATGCCCCCGTGGTGACGCGCTTCGTGACCTATGACGTCAACCTCGAGCCGCCGCTGAAGGCCTATGCCGATACCATCATGGCCATGCCCGAGATGAAGGAATGGATCGCGGCGGCCAAGGACGAGCCGGCCGAGATCGAGGAGCTCGAGGTCGAATATTAGGCAGGCTTGGCGCCCGCCTGCCTGTTTTGGGAGCGAGGCCCGGGCTGCCGCACCCGGCAGCCATGTCTTTGAAGCCGTTAACTTTTAGCACCCGTGGCCGGCTCGGGCCGGCCCATATGCTGCGCAGATATTGTATACGCGTGCGGGCTTGTTGCGACATCTAGCCGTGAACAGCCGCGTACACGGCGTTTCGGCTGATTCGGACGTGATTCGTTCGGGCCGCGTTCCGTTCGTTAAGGCAGAGCGCGGCCCCGTTGCATTTTGAGACAGACGCCGCTCGTCAGGCGAAGCCCGAGTGCTTGGCGCGCGGCACGCGCCAGCCGATGACAGTGGCCTCCACCGGGACGCCGGCCGCGTCGTTCTGCCAGCGGCCCTCGACATAGCGGCAGGCGAACGGCAGTTGATACGTTCCGCTGTGGTCCTCGCACAGCACCTCCACCGGCAGGCCAGGTGGCGGTTCGCCGGCGCCATCGAATTCCGCCAGACGTCTATCGCGCGTTGCCATTCCAAAAATCTCCCCTAATCAAAGTCGCGGAAAGAGCGCCCACTTTCTTCCGCGCACGGTTCACTGATCCCCGTCCAAGGGAACAAGCCAAGCTCAACGCGAGAATGCGGTACGAGTGTGGTAGCCTCCGGCGTCGGCGAGCAAAAAGCGCACATTGCCGTGATTGATTTGGACGAGGAACCTGCATGCTGCTTCGAAGCGCCGACGTCTGTTTCGCGATGTTGTTGCTCGCCCCGCTGGCGATTGCGCCGGTCCGCGCGCAAGACGTGCCCGGCATCGAGATCTGTACCGTCGAGAAGACCATGGAGCGGCGCACGAGCTGCCTGCAGAGCAACGTCGACTTCCTGCAGAAGACGATCACCAAGCTGACGCTCGATCATCAGCAGAAGCACGATGCCGCCAACCGCCAGATCGACGCGCTGAAGACGCTTGTGGCCGGCCTGCAGAAGACGCTGGCCGATCTCCAGGCTGCACAGGTGAAGATCGCGGACGATCTGAAGAAGAAGCAGGACGCGCCGCCACCGAAGGATGCGGCGAAATAGGCGTCGCCGTCACGCCACGCGGTAGCGCTCCATCACGCCGCGATCGGGCTCATAGCCGAGCCCGGGTCCCGAGGGCACCGCGACCTGGCCGGTGGCATCGACATCGGCGCGGCCGCCCCAGAGGCACGCTTCGCGTTTCAGATAGAACATCTCGACCAACCCGTCGTCGCGCGTCGCCAGCAGGTGCAATGTCGCCAGCAGGCCCGGACCGAAATACGGGGAGTGCGGGACGATTTTGACGCCGAGCTGATCGGCGAGTGCGGCGACCTTCAGAAATTCCGTGATGCCGCCGACCTTGGTCACCGACGGCTGGGCGTGGCTCACCGCGCCTGCATTCATCATCTGGCGGAATTGATACTCCGTGCAGGCGTTCTCGCCGGCGGCGACGCCGAGCCCGCCCTTGCGGCGGACCTCGGCGAGTGTGGCAAAATCCTCCGGCGGCCAGACCGGCTCTTCCAGAAACATCGGCTGCGCGTCCTCGCACGCCTTCGCGAATGCGATCGCCTGCTCGCCTGTGAGCGGGCAGTTCATGTCGACCATCAGCGGGATGCCGGGCCCGATGGCCTCGCGCGCGGCAAACACCGCCGGCGTCGTGGTCTCGTGCAGCTTGATGGCGCCATAGCCGAGCGCGAGCGCCTTCTTGCATTCGCCCGTGATGTTCTCAGGCGAGCCGATTCGCAACAGGCTCGCATAGGCGGGGATGTTCGAGCGCTTGCTTGCTCCGAGCAGGCGATGCAGCGGCGCGCCCTCGATCTTCGCAGCCAAGTCCCACAGCGCGATGTCGAGCCCTGATATCGCGAACATCGTGATGCCGTAGCGGCCGAACAGATGCAGGTTGCGCTGGATCTGTTCCATCACCGCCGGAATGCCGGCGGCATCGGGAACCTTCAGCCCGCGGGCCTGCGGCGCGATCATCTCCTCGACGGCGCATCGCGTGGTGCGCGGGGAGACATAGGCAAAGGCATCGCCCCAGCCGGTCAGTCCGGCATCGGTCGTGACCTCGACCAGCACCATGTCGAGCGCGGAGATTGCGGACGCGCCCTGGCGAAAGCTCGCGACACCGGCGTCATAGGGGATGCGGATATGGTGCGCCCGCACATCGGTGATTTCCATGACGCGGTTCCTCTTTCTGGTGAGCGGTTGCAACGAGTGTAGCTGCGAATGCCGGGGCGTTGCCAGTGGCTATTCCGGAACTATTCTCATGCGAGGACAGCAATGCCGATCAAGCGAGGCGGTGGCCGTCAGCGCATCATCGCCAGGCTTCGAACGAGGGCCCTTGACGCATGAACCCAGCCCAGCGCGCGCTCTGGTATATCGAGAGCCATCTGGCCGAGCCGATGACGCTCGACGAGATTGCTGCGATATCTGGCGTGTCGCGGTTCCACATCGTGCGGGCGTTTGCCGCAGCCACCGGGCTTCCGGTGATGCGCTACGTGCGCGCGCGGCGGTTGACGGAAGCGGCGCGCAGTCTTGCGAACGGCGCGCCGGACATCCTGTCGCTGGCGCTGGAGGCCGATTACGGCTCGCACGAAGCGTTCACCCGCGCGTTCCGCGACCAGTTTGGCACCACACCCGAAGCGGTGCGGGCGGCAACGTGCCTCGATAAACTCAAGCTTCAGGAGCCGATCCTCATGGACTCCACCATGCTCGATCATCTGGTCCCGCCGCGTTTCGAAACCGCGAAGGCCTTCCTCGTCGCCGGCCCCGCCGAGCGCATCTCCTGCGACAACGGCGCCGCCATTCCGGGACTGTGGCACCGCTTCCATCAGGAAGTCGCCGACATTCCCGCGCGCGTCGGCCAGGGAAAATCTCAAGTCGCCTATGGCGTCTGCTGCAACGGCGATGATTCCGGCAATTTCGACTACATCGCCGGTGTCGAGGTCGCCGATTTCTCCGACCTGCCGCGCCGCTTCGGTCGCATCCGCATTCCCGAGCAGCGCTACGCGGTGTTCACCCACACCGAGCACGTCGCCTCGATCCGCCGCACCGTCAACACGATCTGGAATCAGTGGCTGCCGGCGTCCGGCCTGAAGGCCGCGGATGCGCCGAACTTCGAGCGCTATGACGAGAAATTCGATCCCGCGACCGGCAATGGCGGCTTCGAGATTTGGATACCAGTGCGGGAGTAAGCACGATCCGGACCCGAAGGGCCGCGTTCGCGCAAAGTGCGCAGCGGTTTTCCGAAGAGATCATGCTCAAACGAGACCTAAGGCGCGATATGTCATCGCGCTTTACGTTGCAACGCTGGCATACCATCCCGCTTGCTTGGCAAGCCCCGGCGACTTTGTCATAACCGCAGGCAAATCTTGCGTGTGGGGCCCGTGCCGGACATCCCGTGCAAGCCATAACAAGCAGCCGGGAGGGTCCCCATGACCAACGTTCGCGTTCTCGCCACCGACCTCGAATTTCCCGAAGGGCCCGTGGTGATGCCGGACGGCTCGGTCGTGCTGGTGGAGATTCGCGGCCAGCGCCTGACCCGAATCCATCCCGACGGCCGCAAGGAGGTCGTCGCCAAGGTGCCGGGCGGCCCGAACGGCGCAGCCCTCGGCCCCGACGGCAAGATCTACATCTGCAACAATGGCGGCTTCTCCTGGATTCCGACCGGCAAGATGATCATGCCCGGCCCGCAGCCGGACGGCTATCTCGGCGGCTCGATCCAGCGCGTCGATCTGCAATCGGGCAAGGTCGAGACCGTCGTGACCAAATGCGGCGAGCACGATCTGCGCGGGCCGAACGACCTCGTCTTCGACAAGCACGGCGGCCTCTGGTTCTCCGATCTCGGCAAGCGCCGCGCCCGCGAGATGGATGTCGGCGGCATGTATTATCTCAAGCCCGGCATGACCGAGATCGTCGAGGTCGTGCATGGCGTTCTGCCGGCCAACGGCATCGGCCTGTCGCCGGACGAGAACACCGTCTACATCGCGGAGACGCCGACGGGGCGGCTCTGGGCCTACGAGCTCTCCGCGCCCGGCACGCTCAAGCCGCGCGAGGTGATCTATCGCGGCGAGCGCGGCAAGCCGATCTGCGGCCTCGGCGGCTACCAGATGTTCGACTCGCTCGCGGTAGAGGCGAACGGCAATGTCTGCGTCGCCACCCTGGTCTCCGGCTGCATCTCGGTGATCGCGCCTGATGGTACGCTGGTGGAGCAGGTCCCGACCGGCGACCGCGTCACCACCAACATCGCCTTCGGCGGCGAGGGGCTGAAGACCGCCTACATCACGCTGTCGGGCAAGGGCGAGCTGATCGCCATGGACTGGCCGCGCGGCGGTTTGCCGTTGAACTTTCTGAATAAGTGATTGTATCTGAGCAGCCGTGCCGATGCGTCGGTCGTCATTCCGGGATGCGTGCGCCAGCACGCAGGCCCGGAATCCATAACCCCGAGCGGTGATTATGGATTCCGGGCTCGCGACGTCGTCGCGCCCCGGAAGGACGGCAGTCATTATGGAGAGAGAAATGCCCTGGCCTGATCCCGTCACCCTGCGTGGGCAGCACGCCCGTCTCGAGCCGCTGTCGAAAGAGCATCGCGAGGGGCTGGTGGAGGCCGTGAAGGACGGCGAGCTCTACACGATCTGGTACACCGCGATCCCGACGCCGGAGAACGTGGCCAAGGAGATCGACCGCCGCTTGGGCCTCCAGGCCGCAGGCTCGATGCTGCCGTTCACCGTGTTCGATGCCGGCGGCAAGATCGTCGGCCAGACCACCTATATGAACATCGATGCCGCCAACCGCCGCGTCGAGATCGGCTCGACCTGGTATGCGAAGAGCGCGCAGCGCGGGCCGCTCAACACGCAGTGCAAGATTCTGCTGCTGACCCACGCCTTCGAGACGCTGAACTGCATCGCGGTCGAATTCCGCACGCATTTCTTCAACCATCAGAGCCGCCGCGCCATCGAGCGCCTGGGCGCCAAGCAGGACGGCATTCTGCGCAGCCACCAGGTCACGCCGAACGGTACGCTGCGGGACACCGTGGTTTACAGCATCACCGCCGCCGAATGGCCGACGGTGCGGACGCATTTGAACTATCAACTCAACGACAAGCCGCGCTGAGCGGCCGAGGCACCATGGACAGATTCGATTATGTGATCGTCGGCGCGGGCTCCGCCGGCTGCGTACTGACCAGCCGGCTCAGCGAAGATCCGAACGTGAGCGTCTGCGTGCTCGAGGCGGGCCCGAGCGACTGGCATCCCTACATCCATCTGCCGGCGGGCTTCATCAAGACGTTCCACATGAAGAGCATCAACTGGGCCTACCAGCAGGAGCCGGGGCCCTACACCGGCGGGCGCAGCATCTATGCGCCGCGCGGCAAGACGCTCGGCGGCTCGTCCTCGATCAACGGCCACATCTACAATCGCGGCCAGCGGATGGATTTCGATACCTGGGCGCAGATGGGCAATCGCGGCTGGGGTTATGCCGACGTGCTGCCTTACTTCAAGCGGCTGGAAAAGCGGGTCGGCGAGGGCGAGGACACCTATCGCGGCCGCGACGGCAACCTCACCGTCACGACCATGGAGTGGCGCGATCCGCTCTGCGAAGCCTTCATGGAAGGCGCGGTCTCGCTCGGCATTCCCCGCAACCCCGATTACAATGGCGCTAAGCAGGAAGGCGTCTCCTACTGCCAGCGCACCATCGACAAGGGCCTGCGCGTCTCCGGCTCGACCGCGTTCCTCAAGCCCGCGATGAAGCGCCCGAACGTGCATGTGCACACCCACGCGCACGCGACCGAGATCATTTTTGAAGGCAAGCGCGCCGTCGGCGTGCGCTACACCAAGGGCGGCCGCGGCGGCACGCCGGTGGAAGTGCGTGCCAACAAGGAAGTGATCCTCTCCGGCGGCACCTATAATTCGCCGCAGCTGCTCCAGCTCTCCGGAATCGGCTCACCCGATCTGCTCGGCGCGCACGGCATCGCGGTGCGCCACGCGCTGCCGGTCGGCGAAGGTCTGCAGGATCATTACGCCCCGCGCACCGTAGCGCGCGTGAAGGACATCAAGACCATCAACGAGCTCCGCCGCGGCTTCTCGCTGTGGATCGAAGCGCTGAAATGGGCGACCGCGCGCCGCGGCCTGCTCTCGCTCTCGCCGACCATGGTGTATTGCTTCTGGCACTCCGGCGAGAGCGCCGACAGTTCCGACCTCCAGCTCACCTTCACGCCGGCGAGCTACAAGGAAGGCGTGCAGGGCCAGCTCGAGGACGAGCCCGGTATGACGGTCGCCTCCTGGCAGCAACGCCCGGAGAGCCGCGGCTATGTCCGCATCCGCTCATCTGATCCGTTCGCGCCGCCGATCATCCAGACCAACTATCTCGACGCCGAGCTCGACCGCCGCGTCATCGTCGGCGGCATGAAGCTCGCGCGCAGGCTTTTGAAGAGCGCGCCGCTGTCGCCCTATTACGCCTACGAGGATTTCCCGGGTCCGAACATCAACACCGACGACGAATTCCTCGCCGCCGCCACCGAACGCGGCACCACCACTTTCCACCCCGGCTGCACCTGCCGCATGGGCCCGGCGGACAGCACGTGGGCGGTGGTCGACGACCAGCTCCGCGTCCACGGGTTGGAGGGCCTCCGCGTCATCGACGCCTCCGTGATGCCGCGTATGATCTCGGCGAATCTCAACGCCTCCACCATGATGATCGCGGATCGTGCCTCGGACCTGATCCGCGGCAAGCAGCCGATGGAATCCGCGCGGATTCCGGACGCGGCGGTAGCGTAGGCACAGCTACGTAGGGTGGGTTAGCGAAGCGTAACCCACCACTTCTCTCGATGCGGAAATAAAAGAGGTGGGTTACGCTGACGCTAACCCTAACCCACCCTACGGTCCCTGAGAACGGACTGAAACATGATCGATTATGGTGAAGCCAAGTTGCTAGCAAGAAATACCGTGGCGGCCATTGCCGCAAAGGTTTGCGATGAGTTTGTTGTGCTTGATGAGTTTACCAAAGAAGTAGAGGAGGGATGGCTCTTCTTCTATGATTCGAAGGAGTTTGTTGAAACGGGCAACCCTAGTTCAACTCTCGCCGGGAATGGTCCCATACTGGTTCGTCGAAATGGAGAAGTCAGAATTCTCCCGAGCGCCAGTTCTTGGCAGGTAGCGATCAAAACCCCTGATGAAAGCTCGTAGCCCATAGGATGTGGTTCGCTTCGCTTTACCCACCCTGCGGTCGCTAATTATGAGAAGCGGCTATGTCGAACGCCAGAAAGAGATCGGGCTACACCCGGAAAGATCTGCGCGAGGTCAGCGAAAATCCGAGGCTGAAAAAAGCTGATATCGCCAAGGTCCAGCCATTCTCCGAAGTCTTCCCTGATCTCAGTGCATCTATCCGAAGGTCCCGTAGCTCGGGTGGAGCGAAGCGCAATCCGGGATAGCTGTATCGATCTGCCTGCATTCCCCGGATTTCGCTGCGCTCCGTCCGGGCTACGATCCCTGCGCATTTGGACGACGTCATTTGAGCACAGAGCACAATCGTCCTCTCACAGATGCCGAGCGCGATCTTGCGCGCTGGATGCTGGAGCATGGCACGGAAGAAGCCAGGCAATATCTGGATCAGCTCAAGCTGGCTGAGGTCACGCCTTGGAGATGTCGATGTGGATGTGCCAGCATCAACTTCCAAATCAAGGGACATGCTGAAGCGCCGCCCGGCGCTGAGATTCTCGGTGAATTCCTGCTGAACGATGGTGATCACCAAAGTGGAATATTCATCTATTCGAGTGGTGGCTTGCTGAAGGGCATCGATGTGTATGGCTTGGCAGGCGATGCGCCGTCTGTGTTACCGCGACCCGAAAACCTGTCTCCCTTCAAGCCTGGCAATCCGCTGCGCACGTGAAGGGGAAATCGGCAATGAGTATCGCGGAATGATGACCTTTGATCGTGTAATTGCTGCGCTTCGCAGCACTGGTGTGCAGGCCGAGGTGCTGAACGAAATTGATAGCCGAGCCATCGTGATCAGGGTGCTGGAGCGACTCGGTGTCGACGTGACGAGCCGCGCGCCGTGGGATCAAGCCACATCCGAAGGGAGGCAAAGGCCCGATGGTTGGGAGCTCATTCCGAAATACGTGGGGACGAACCAATGTTTGATGTTTCTGGAAGGCGCCCGATCGATTTGGAAATTTTCGTGTGGTGCGGACCTGCTTCGGGTTCTGGAGGACTGTCCGGCGCTCGAGATTTATGTCTGTGACGAGGAGGCGAGCTATCTCCTTTGCAGCAATCACCATGACTTTGTCGTGGGCTGGGGTGCAGCGCTGCCATGGGTGGCACGATGTTGAATGTGGACGAAGAAATCTTGTTGAACCAACTGGCGCAGGGGGTCGCAAGCGATTCGGAGGGGGACGCTTGGTTCAACGCGCGGAGCAAGGACGACAAACGCAGGCTGCTTCGTGGCTTAAGTAACTTCATATTGCAGGCAGGGCCGAAGCCAGACGATGTGGCAGGTGCAATTGCCGAGTCGCGGCTGAAGCGGACGCTTACTCCGTGTGTCTTGATCGCGATGCCTAACCTCAAGATTCAATTGGCGAAGCTCTCGACGCTACCAGAGTTTGAGTTGCCTCGAGTGTTTCGGCTCCTCATCAAGTTGCTCGCAGCCGCAGACAACAGGCGTCGCAGGGAACGGCCACTGGATCTCGTAAACCATTGGTGGCACCGCGACTTAAGCGACCCGGAGGTTGTGAATGAGATCAAGCGAGCCAAGGGGGCGTAGCCTCGGTTACTCGCCGCGTGTTGGGCTACGATCTTCTCAAGTTTGCCCGTCGGGCAAAACACCCCGCCACCCGTCAATCCCTCCTCGCAAAAAGATTCCACTTTACCGAAATTCGGAATTGCGGCATACATCGAAACAGCCCGGCCCGAGGAAGAGGGGCGGTTCGCGAGTCGTTCGAAACGCGGGCCGGGTTGCGGTGGACGCGGCAGCGTCGGGCGCGAGAGGCTAAGGGCAGGGCGGATTGCTCTCCGTGAGCCCTGAGGCTTCGTGCGGACGAGCGGCGCTGTGTGCGTACGGCAAAACCGTGTGGTCCTGGCCGTCGCTGCTACGGTCAAGCTCTTGCGGATGCGGCATTTGCGTCAACCGGCGCGGTGTCGGCGACTTTCGCAGGGGTGAGGGAGGCCAGAACGAACTCGGCTCCCGGGAGAGCACGGCATACGCCGTCCGACCACTGCGCAGGGAAGGCCGTGTGTTTGGCTTCACCTGTATGCCGCTGTGCAGTTCTTCTGCGTGTGCTTTCGCACAGCGGACCGTGGGTGCCAGCCGGCACCCGGCCTTCCCTGCGCCCTCTTTCCTGGAGGGCGTGACGGAGACAGCAAAGCTCGGGCGAAATGCGCCGCGAGGATGCTGCGGTGTGTCTGCGCTCGCAATGACGATGTGGAGAGCGTGCGCTTTCCCTCTTTCCTCGAGCGCGGGCTCCTCGGGACATTCACCCTTAAATTGCAGGATGCGCCTTGACGTAGTAGAAACAGCAGATGCGCTTCATCTCAATACTCTGCTTCTTGATCCTCACGATCTCTCCCTGCTTTGCCCAGTCTCCCCGGGCTTCCGCAGAGGTGACGACCCTGATCAGCCAGGAACCTCTGCTCGCGGTGCTCGATCATGACAATTCATCCGCGCTTTCGCTGGTGACCCTGTTCAGGAAAGTTCACGCCGCGCAAAAGCTGCTGCAGCCGTCGGTCGCCGACGGCCCGACGCGGGCGAGCGATTTGTCTCAATTCAGTGGGACCTACGCGCAGTTCGCTGCCGTGATGTCCGCCGACATCACGCGTATCACAGCGGGACTCGGCATCGATTGGGAAAAGGAGATCCTGAAAACCTACGACCCGAAGTCGGCCAAAACGGACGCTGGCAAGACGCTGCGGCTGAATGGCAATGTTGCGCGCGTGTTTAACGAGAAATGGCTCGGTTCCAGCGACGGATTGTTCTTCCTGTCGGGTGTGGTCAATCGGATGGACCGCCGCGATTTCGATTCCGCGCATTGCGGCGAATTGCGCTTCATCTACCGGCTCGGCTACGAAGTGAGGATGAACGGCAAGACTTACGCGTCGCGCATGCCGTTCACCGTGAACATGGTGTTCAGTTACGCGGATGACGGCAGGAATTGCCAGGACGTCGCCTCGCTCTGGCGCGTCGCCGGGATCGATGCTGACGATCCGGCAGTGGTTGCCCAACGCCTGCTGCAGGGGCCGCTGGATTTTTCGCGACTCATCTTCAAGCAGATGGAGATCAATGCGCAGGTGGTGCGCTTCCCATCAGACCTCGAAAACATGGAGAACCGCAAATTCGCCGGACAGGCGATCTACTGGATGCGGATCTTCGCGCTGAGGGATGGCAAGTTTCAGCCGACACGGCTGGAAAATACGCCTGATGTGCAGGCAATCCTGAAGGATCCCGCCAAGCAGAAGCAGTTGCAGGACTATCTCGCCGGCCACATCGCCGAGATCGACAACGGCACCTTCAGGATACCGGAGAGCCTGGAGGCCGACATCGCACTGAGTTTTTCCACTGCCGGCAGCGCGCGCATGGCCAATCGTCCCTTCGATCTCGCAATCGGCAGCGAGCAGGCGGCACGGATCGTCGCGGCGGCGGGTGTCCCCGGGAGGTCACCAAAATTCGTGCAATCCGGCGCGGGTCTGCTCGAACGCCTGAACACGTCGTCCTGCATGGGCTGCCATCAATCATCCTCGACCGCCGGATTCCATCTTCTCGGCGTGGACCGGTTCGATTTCGGCCGCGACGCGGACGCGATCAGGAGCGCGCTTGACGGTAACCAGTTGCAATTGCCGTTCTCGCCCCATGTCTACGCGGAACTTGTTCGCCGCAAGGACTATGTCGAGCGGGTTTCGCTCGGTCAGGCGCCGAACAGTTTTCGCCCGCATCCTTCGGCGCCCCCGGCGGCCTGGGAAAGCGGAAATCCGGCCTATGTTGTCGCCGGTGACAACATGCCGTGCCCTTTGAATGCGGATCTGGCGCAGGCCGCGAAATGGAGCTGCAATGCCACGCGTAACCTCACTTGTCAGGCGTTGGTGACGAACGCTGCGACTTCCTCCAATCTCGGCCAATGCGTGCCCGCGGCACAGAATGTCGCCGCGGGTTTGAGCTGCCGCTCAAACGTCATCGAGGACTCCACAGCGAAGACCGCCGCCAACAACCCGCTCGGCTTCAACCTGCGCGCGTTCAGCGACCGCGTCAGCAAGGAAGAACTCGTCTACAAGCTGTCGGAAGGAAAATTGAGCGGCTACGGCTACAACTGCCGTCCAACGAAGATCGGCGTGCCGCTGGGCCGCGTCACGCGTCCCTGCAAGCCCGAGGAGGCGTCGCTGGCGGTGATCCGGCCGGGCAGCGTGCCCGAGGAAATCTGCGCGATCGTCGGAGGCAAGGGCTTTGAGCAGATGGCCAAGGGATATTTCGACAGCGGCATTTTCGCCGCTGGCGTCGGCCGCGGCCTCCTGAACACATGCTCGCCGTCGCGGTTTTGCCGCGAGGACTATATTTGCCAGCAGATGCCGGATTTTGTCACGAGTGCAAGGTTCAACGTCAGGGCCCCGGCGTTGAATAACTTGAGAAGCCGAAAGATCGGGTTCTGTACCCCAACCTATTTCGTTTATCAGCTCCGCCTTGACGGTCATCCGAATCCGAGATGACGCGGGGAAGCGCGGCCCAGAGTAGCGGTAGGAATTGCGGTCAGGTTGTCTCTGCGCGCTTGCAGATCAAACCTCCCTCCGGCTCAAAAACGCCAGCCGCTCGAACAGGTGCACGTCCTGCTCGTTCTTGAGCAGCGCGCCGTGCAGCGGCGGGATCAGCTTGCGCGGGTCGCGTTCGCGCAGTTGCTCGACGCTCATGTCCTCGTTGAGCAGCAGCTTGAGCCAGTCGAGCAGCTCGGAGGTTGAGGGCTTCTTCTTCAGACCGGGCACCTCGCGCACTTCGAAGAAGATGCGCAGCGCTTCCTCGACCAGGCGCTTCTTGATGCCGGGGAAGTGGACGTCGACGATGCGGCCCATCGTGTCGGCGTCGGGAAACTTGATGTAGTGGAAGAAGCAGCGGCGCAGGAAGGCGTCCGGCAGCTCCTTCTCGTTGTTGGAGGTGATCATCATGATCGGGCGCTGCTTCGCCTTGATCGTCTCGCCGGTCTCGTAGACATGGAATTCCATGCGGTCGAGCTCGAGCAAGAGGTCGTTCGGGAATTCGATGTCGGCCTTGTCGATCTCGTCGATCAAGAGCACCGGGCGCTGCTCGGCGGTGAAGGCGTCCCACAGCTTGCCGCGCTTGATGTAGTTCCTGATGTCGGAGACGCGGGCATCGCCGAGCTGGCTGTCGCGCAGGCGCGACACTGCATCGTATTCGTAGAGGCCCTGCTGCGCCTTGGTGGTGGACTTGATGTGCCAGGTCAAAAGCGGCGCGTTCAGCGCCTTCGCCACTTCCTCCGCCAGCACGGTCTTGCCGGTGCCGGGCTCGCCCTTGATGAGCAGCGGGCGCTCCAGCACGATCGAGGCATTGACGGCGACCTTGAGATCGTCGGTCGCAACATAGTCCTTGGTGCCGGTAAATTTCATCGCGCGTCCTTGTTGGTCGTCGGCCGGGCATCGCCCTGGTCCAACAAACGGAACGGCCGCTCATGGCGGCCGTTCCTGGTTCGGTCAGGCTTTCAGACCCGTTTTATCAGCGAAAGGATGACGAGCACAATCACCGCGCCGATGGTGGCATCCACGATGGCGCCGACCGTGCCGGTGGCCAGCGCAATATGCAGTTGCGGCAGCACCCAGCTCGCAACCAGCGCGCCGATGATGCCGACGACCATGTTGCCGATCAGGCCAAATCCCGCCCCATGGACAATCTTGCCGGCAAGCCAGCCGGCGATCGCGCCAATGATGAGCGCTGCGAGAATTCCCATTGCAAACGTCCCCAAAACAACCCCGTGAGACGGTCAATTCTAGAGCAAAAAGCCGACCGGTCCAGCGTCCCGCGGCGGGCTCGGCCCCTTGACGTTCGCCCCCCGACGGGCAATCTGTCACCCATGTTCCTGCAATTCTTCACTTCTCTGCGCGATGCGCAGGTCCCCGTGACGCTGCGCGAATACCTCACGCTGATGGAGGCGCTCGACGCTGATCTGTCGGACTACTCGGTCGAGAATTTCTACTATCTGTCGCGCACCTCGCTGGTGAAGGACGAGCGCAACCTCGACAAGTTCGACCGCGTCTTCGGCACGGTGTTCAAGGGGCTGGAAAGCCTGCTCGACGCCATGGAGAAGGCGGAGATCCCCGAGGAGTGGCTGAAGAAGCTCGCCGAAAAATACCTCAGCGAGGAGGAGAAGAAGCAGATCGAGGCGATGGGCTGGGACAAGCTCATGGAGACGCTGAAGAAGCGGCTCGAGGAGCAGAAGGGCCGGCACCAGGGCGGCTCGAAGTGGATCGGCACCGCGGGCACCTCGCCGTTCGGCGCCCACGGCTACAATCCCGAAGGCGTCCGCATCGGCCAGGAGAAGAACCGCAACAACCGTGCCGTGAAGGTGTGGGACAAGCGCGAGTTCAAGGATCTCGACGGCAATGTCGAGCTCGGCATCCGCAACATCAAGGTGGCGCTGCGGCGCCTGCGCAAATTCGCGCGCACCGGCGCGCCTGATGAGCTCGATCTCGACACCACGATCCGTGAGACCGCCAATCACGGCTATCTCGACGTGCACATGCGGCCCGAGCGGCGCAATGCGGTGAAGCTGCTGGTGTTCTTCGACATCGGCGGCTCGATGGATTCGCATATTGAGCAGGTCGAGGAGCTGTTCTCGGCGGCGAAGAGCGAGTTCAAGCACATGGAGTATTTCTACTTCCACAACTGCCTCTACGAAGGCGTGTGGAAGCAGAACAAGCGCCGCTTTACCGACCGCACGCCGACCTGGGATGTGCTGCACAAATACCCGCACGACTACAAGGTCGTGTTCGTCGGCGACGCATCGATGTCGCCTTACGAGATCATGGTGCCCGGCGGCTCGGTCGAGCATGTCAACGAGGAGCCCGGCTCGGTCTGGCTCGACCGCATCATCCGCACCTATCCGCATACGGTGTGGCTCAATCCGGTGCAGCAGAAGCACTGGGACTATTCGGAATCGACCACCATCATCAAACGCATCTTTGCCAACCGCATGTACCCGATCACGATCGAGGGGCTCGAGGGTGCGATGAAGGAATTGACGCACTAGCTGTACGCGCCGTCAGTCCGGACGGCCGCGCAGAGGCCGACAAGAGGGAGAACCACATGCCCCAGACCATCACCCGCGGCATCAAGGCGCTGATCGACGAGGCCAATGCCGAGATCGAGACGCTCAACGCCAAGGAGGCCATCGAGATCTCCAAGAACGGCGATGTCGTCATCGTCGACATCCGCGACCCCCGCGAGATCGAGCGCGACGGCCGCATCCCCGGCGCGTTCGCCTGCACCCGCGGCATGCTCGAATTCTGGATCGATCCGCAGAGCCCCTACGCAAAACCGATCTTCCAGGAAGACAAGAAATTCGTCTTCCATTGCGCCGGCGGCATGCGCTCCGCGCTCGCGGCGAAGACCGCCAAGGACATGGGCCTGAAGCCCGTCGCCCACATCGCCGGCGGCTACGCCGCCTGGCGCGATGCCGGCGGTCCGGTGGAGCAGTGGGAGCCGAAGAAGAAGGGGTGAGAAGTGCTGCGCTGTCGCGTCAATCTCCGCTGTCATTCCCCGCGAAGTGGGGAATCCAGTACGCCGCAGCGTCTCGACTCAATCACAACCGCCTCTGGAATACTGGATCGCCCGGTCAAGCCGGGCGTTGACAGCGGAGTTTGATGCGCATTGCTTCAACTTCGGAATGACAAGAAAGACCTCGCATGACCGTCACCGACCCCCTCGTCTCCACCGAATGGCTCGCCGCCCACATTGGCGACGCCAACGTCAAGATCCTCGACGCCAGCTTCAAGCTGCCGGGCGTGCTGCCGCTGCCGAAGGACGACTATCTCGCCGCGCATCTGCCGGGCGCCGTGTTCTTCGACGTCGACGCGGTGTCGGATCATTCCAACCCGCTGCCGCACATGTATCCGAGCGCCGAGCAGTTCGGCCGTGACGCAGGCCAACTCGGCATCTCCAATGCCGACACCGTCGTCCTCTACGATGCCGGCGGATGGGTCGCTGCGCCCCGCGCCTGGTGGATGTTCCTGGCCTTCGGCCACAGCAATGTACGCATTCTCAATGGCGGGTTGAAGAAGTGGCGCGCCGAGGGGCATCCGGTCGAGAGCGGCGAGGTAAAGCCGAAGCCCGCGACGTTTAGGGCGAGCTACGACTCAAAACGCGTGCGCAGCATGCAGCAGCTGATCGCCAACGTCGAAAGCAGCGCAGAGCAGGTGATCGACGCACGCGCCGCCGACCGCTTCGAGGGCCGCGCGCCTGAGCCGCGCGCGGGCATCCGCTCGGGCCACATCCCCGGCGCGCGCAATGTGCCCTACAATCAGCTGTTCGATGCCGCGACCGGCGAGATGAAGCCGCTCGACGATCTCCGCGCCGCCTTCGCGAACGCCGGCGTCAGGCTCGATGCGCCGATCGTGACGAGCTGCGGTTCGGGCGTGTCCGCCGGCGTGTTGACGCTCGCACTCTATCGCCTCGGCATCACCGACACCGCGCTCTATGACGGCTCGTGGTCGGAGTGGGGCCAGGCCGGCGGCCCGCCGGTCGCGACCGGGCCGGCGTAGCCTTACTGGCGCGTGCGCGTGGCCGTTGTCGCCAGCATCTGCTGCTGGCCGAACGGATCATAGCTCTGCCGCAACTGCTGGGGCGGAGGACGCTGCACCATGCGGTGCCGCTTCTTCGCCTTCGCCTGGCGCTTGGCCGCCTTGCTGTCCGGGGCGCTGCTGTCCGCCTTCGCGTCTCCCTTGGTGTCCCCCTTGGCCTTCGCCGGCGCATCCTTCAAGGCCGGCGCCGCCGGATCGTTCAGCGCGGCCACCTTGGCCGGGGCAATGTCGGGCGCCGGGGAGGCGAGGGCCGCACCGGGATCGGGATCGGCCGGCGCCGGTTCGCTGGCGGTCACGGCAGGCGTGGGCTCGGGGATCGATGCCGTTGTGTCGGCCGGGGTGAGTGTGTCGGCAGGAGCCGGCGCGATGGCTTCCGTCGTGGCCTCGGCCTGCACCGGCTCGGCGGCCGGAGGCGCGGCCTCGGTGACCTGCGGCGGCACGTTGGCCTCGGTCGTCAGGGCGGCCACCTGTTCGGGCTCGTTCACCGGCAAGCCGATGGTCGGCACCCGGTCGCGCAGCGATGGCGCGGGCTCGGCGGCCGCCTCCGGCTCGGCGCGGAGCGCCGCTAGCACCGGCTGGGCCGGCTCTGGGCTTTGCGCAAACACCTTTTCCTGCGGGCCGTTCCGCCAGGAGGGGTTGCTGACATACTGCTCGTGGGTGGCCCGCAGCAGCGCGGCGGCACCTAGGCCGAACACCAGGATGGAGGTTGACAGCAGGATCGCGGCAAACAGGAAGCGAAAGCCGGGAAGCATCGGACGGGTTACGAATTTCCGCCCCGGCGGGTGGCGGCCGGGACCCAAGAGCCATCTGAACGCGGTGACGGTACTGATTGCCGTTCGCCACGCCGGGACAGAAGCTCAAAGCGGAGGCGAATCAGGCTGATTCGAACATATCGCAACGCCTCCGCGCCGTTCCCTTAAATTCGGGGCCGGAGACTCCGGCAATCTACAGCTCGATGCGATTTCCGCCCCGTGATGCAACGGGGCAACTGTGTGTGCCTGCATCACAAATCGCTAACTCGGGCACAAATCAGCCTGTAATGTCTTGAATGTGCCGCTATCTTCGGTCATCTGGCCGTTAACGGTCCGGATGGGCTCGGGGACTATACAAGAGCGATGATGATCAAACATTTTCTGACGATATGCGCTGCCGCAACAGTCGCTGCGGCGGGAACCTCGCTCGCACAGGCTCAGAGCTATCCGGTCCAGCAGGCGCCGAGCTATGGCGCTCCGGCCGAATATCGCCCCGGCGACCGCACGCCGAATTTCGACTCGCTAGACGATGAAGACGACGCGATGCCGCAGGCGTCGCTGCCGCCGCTTGGTCCGGCCGACGATCCGCGTTACGGCCGCCCGGCTGGTCCTCCGCCGGTCTATTCCGCCGCCCCGCCGCAGGGGCCGGTGATGTCGCCCGATGATCCGCGCTATGGCCGTCCGGCTGGCGCTCCGCCGGTCTATTCGGCGGCGCCGCCGCAGGGTCCCGTGATGTCGCCCGACGATCCCCGCTACGGCCGCCCCGCTGGCCCGCCCGCGGTGATCTATGCCGATCGCCCGGGTCAGGCACCCGGCAGGGACGGCCTGCGTCCGCCGGAGGCCGTTGGCGGCCCCGCCGCGACCGGAACGGTTCAGTCCGGCCAGCCGCCCGTGGGCAACGATGGCCGGCCGATGGCGATCGCTTCGCTGCCGCCCGAGGAGCAGCCCGACGCTGCTCCCGCGCAGTTGTCGCCGAACCTGCGCCGCCAGGAAGTCTCGCTGGCGACCAAGGAGCCGGCTGGAACGCTCATCGTCGATACCCCGAACACCTACCTCTACTACGTGCTCGGAGGCGGCCGTGCGATCCGCTACGGCGTCCGCGTCGGCCGCGATGGCTTCACCTGGACCGGCGTGCAGAAGATCACCCGCAAGGCCGAGTGGCCGGATTGGCATCCGCCGACCGAGATGATCGAGCGTCAGCCCTATCTGCCGCGCTTCATGGCCGGCGGCCCCGGCAATCCGCTCGGCGCACGCGCGATGTATCTCGGCTCGACCGTCTACCGCATCCACGGCACCAACCAGCCTTCGACCATCGGCAAGTTCGTGTCGTCGGGCTGCATCGGCATGCTGAACGAGGACGTCTCCGACCTGTTCGACCGCGTCAAGGTCGGCACCCGCGTGGTGGTGATGCCGGGTGGCCCGCCGCCGGGAACGGCGACCGCCTCCGCTGCGCCGACGTCGGGCGCTGCCGGTCCGGCTCCGATGGCTGCCCAGGCTGGCCCCGTCCCGGGCACCCAGCCGACGGTGGTGCCGCCGCTGCCCGCGCCGGTCACCGTGCGCTAAGCGCTTCGAAACAGCTCAAATCGCGAAGGGCGTGCCGTCGGCACGCCCTTTTCGTTTCAGGCCAGCTTGCGCGGCAGCTCGCGACCCCCGGTGAAGGCGTCGATCGCCTCGACCATCTGCCCGTAATGGATGCGCAAGCCGTCCTCGGTGGCGTAGCCGAGATGCGGCGTCAGCACGAGATTGTCGAGCTTGCGGAAGGGATGGTCGACCGGCAGCGGCTCGACCGAGAATACGTCGATGCCGGCGCCCGCGATCTTCCGCTGCTGCAAGGCTTCCAGCAGCGCCTGCTCGTCCACGATCGGGCCGCGCGCGGTGTTGACGAGGAAGGCCGTCGGCTTCATCCGCGCGAGATCGGCAGCTCCGACCAGTCCGCGCGAACGATCGCTCAGCACCACATGGATGGTGACGATATCGGCCTTGGCGAACAGCTCCTCCTTGGTGGCGTAGCCGACGCCGGCCGCCGCGCACTTCTCCGGCGTGAGGTTCGGGCTCCAGGCGATCACGTTCATGCCGAACGCTTTCGCAATACCCGCCATCTTGCTGCCGAGCTTGCCGAGCCCGACGACGCCGAGCGTCAGTCCCTCGATCTCGACACCGGCAAAGCTCTGCCAGGGCTCGCCGGCATGCATGCGCGCGTTCTCGCGGCCGATGCCGCGGGTCAGTTCGAGGATCAGGCCCATGGTCAGCGGCGCGGTCGGATCGCGGGAGTATTGCGTGCCGCCGATGGCAACGCCTTGCGCCTTCGCAGCCTCCATGTCGATCGAGGCGTTGCGCATGCCGGAGGTCAAAAGCAGCTTCAGCTTCGGCAGCGACGCGAACTGGTTCTTGGGGAACGCCGTACGCTCGCGCATCGCGCAAATGATCTCGAAATCGGCCAGCGCGCTCGCCGCGGCCTGCTCCGAGGCAAAGGGATGGCTGAACACGGTGACGTCGACGCGGTCGGACAGTTTTTGCCAGTCGGCGACGTCGAGGGCGAGGTTGAAATAGTCGTCGAGAATTGCACAGCGCAGCCGCGTCATCAGCTTTCATCCATGGCGAGAGGTGACGGCGCCAGGCGGGGAGCGCCATCGTCGGAACCTGGCCATGGTTGCGCGCAATCACGCCTGCGCGCAAGCAGCTGACGTGTTCAAAAATCCGATAGGAGAGAAGGGCTCAGAGGTCG
The DNA here is from genome assembly GCF_052075965.1 of Bradyrhizobium sp. 482_C4_N1_8. Taxonomy (NCBI): domain Bacteria; kingdom Pseudomonadati; phylum Pseudomonadota; class Alphaproteobacteria; order Hyphomicrobiales; family Nitrobacteraceae; genus Bradyrhizobium; species Bradyrhizobium sp. 482_C4_N1_8. Next base: position 1,873,755 of record NZ_CP197231.1, read on the forward strand.
CGGGGCTTGAGGCGGAACGGCGTATCCATGCCGTGCTTGGCGCGCCAGGCGGGGCCGGGCCCACGCATGTAGTGCAGCTCGGGGCGGTAAGGGTTGAAAGCGGTGGCGAAGAAGCGCTTCCAGAAGCCCTTGATCTCCGTGACGAGTCCGGAAGCGCTACCGGCTCGTGCCGGAACGGCGATGGAATTGGTCTCGATCAGAGCCATGATGCGGCCTCGCTGTTCTCCCCGTCGCTTCTGCCGCGGGTGGCGTCTTTTTCGGCGCCATGACGAGCTTTGGCCCACTTTATTAAAAAATGGTTTCAATTGTCCGGATCGGCGGCCGGATGGTGTCCATTCCGTATTGATCCGTGGTGAACGGAGGGAAAACATTGCCCTTTGGGGGCGGGATCGTTACATCGGCGGCAAGCAAATTTCCTCAAATCGAAGGTTTCACGGGACCGATGGCGCGCCAGTTCATCTATTTCATGCAGGGCCTGACCAAGAGCTACCCGACCCGGAAGGTGCTCGATAACATTCATCTGTCGTTCTACCCGGACGCCAAGATCGGCGTGCTCGGCGTCAACGGCTCGGGCAAGTCGACGCTGCTCAAGATCATGGCCGGCCTCGACAAGGAGTATAACGGCGAGGCCTGGGTCGCCCAGGGCGCCCGCGTCGGCTATCTCGAGCAGGAACCGCATCTCGATCCGGCGCTCTCCGCGCGCGAGAACGTCATGCTGGGTGTCGCCAAGCAGAAGGCCATCCTCGATCGCTACAACGAGCTGGCGATGAACTATTCGGAAGAAACCGCCGACGAGATGACCAAGCTGCAGGACGAGATCGAGGCCCAGGGCCTCTGGGATCTCGACAGCAAGGTCGACCAGGCGATGGACGCGCTGCGCTGTCCGCCCGACGATGCCGATGTGACGAAACTGTCGGGCGGTGAGCGCCGGCGCGTCGCGCTGTGCAAACTGCTGCTCGACCAGCCCGAATTGTTGCTGCTCGACGAACCGACCAACCATCTTGACGCCGAGTCCGTGTCTTGGCTGGAAGGCCATCTGCGCAACTATCCCGGCGCGATCCTGATCGTCACCCACGATCGCTACTTCCTCGACAACGTCACGAGCTGGATTCTCGAGCTCGACCGCGGCAAGGGCATTCCCTACGAGGGCAACTACTCGTCCTGGCTGGTGCAGAAGCAGAAGCGGCTCGAGCAGGAAGGCCGTGAAGACGCTGCGCATCAGAAGACGATCGCGCGCGAGCAGGAATGGGTCGCGTCCTCGCCGAAGGCGCGTCAGGCCAAATCCAAGGCGCGCTACCAGCGCTACGAGGATCTGCTCAAGCAGGCGAGCGAGAAGCAGACCCAGACCGCGCAGATCATCATCCCCGTCGCCGAGCGGCTCGGCGCCAACGTGGTCGATTTCGAAACGCTCAGCAAAGGCTATGGCGATCGCCTTCTGATCGACGATCTTACCTTCAAGCTGCCGCCTGGCGGCATCGTCGGCGTGATCGGCGCCAACGGCGCCGGCAAGACCACGCTGTTCAAGATGATCACTAAGCAGGAAACGCCGGACAAGGGCACCATCACGGTCGGCGAGACCGTGCATCTCGGTTATGTCGACCAGTCGCGCGACGCGCTCGACGGCAACAAGAACGTGTGGGAGGAGATTTCCGGCGGCAACGAGCTGATCCTGCTCGGCAAGAAGGAAGTGAACTCGCGCGGCTATTGCTCGTCGTTCAACTTCAAGGGCGCCGACCAGCAGAAGAAGGTCGGTGCGCTCTCCGGCGGTGAGCGCAACCGCGTGCATCTTGCAAAAATGCTGAAGTCCGGCGCCAACGTGCTGCTGCTCGACGAACCGACCAACGATCTCGACGTCGACACGTTGCGCGCGCTCGAAGAGGCGCTGGAAGATTTCGCCGGCTGCGCCGTCATCATCAGCCATGACCGCTGGTTCCTCGACCGCATCGCGACCCACATCCTGGCCTTCGAAGGCGAGAGCCACGTCGAATGGTTCGAAGGCAACTTCCAGGACTACGAGAAGGACAAGATGCGCCGCCTCGGCCAGGACAGCATCATTCCGCACCGCGTGAAGTACAAGAAGCTGACGCGGTGATGAGGGCATGATGCGGCGGGCGCTCATAGCTGCGGTGATCGCTATCATCTGCGGCCTGTCGCCCGCCCGCGCTGCCGACGCCGCCTTCACGCAGTTCATCGCCTCGCTCTGGCCGGAGGCGCAGGCCGCCGGCGTGTCGCGCGCGACATTCGATGAGCAGACGCGCGGGCTCGAGCCTGATTACAAGCTGCCCGACCTGATCCTGCCCGGACGGCCCGCGACCGGCGCACCGTCGCAGGCCGAGTTCGTGCAGGTGCCGGCCGACTACGTCAAGGAAGCCTCGATCGCGCGGCTTGCGGGCGAGGGGCAGCGGCTGCTGCAAAAATATCGCCCGGCGCTGAGCGAGATCGAGAAGAAATCCGGCGTGCCGGCCACCATTATGCTCGCGATCTGGGGCCGCGAGACCGATTACGGCCGCTACACGCTGCCTTACGATCTCGTGCGCGTGCTGGCGACGCAGGCCTATGTCGGGCGACGCAAGGACACCTATCGGAATGAGTTCATCCTGTCGCTGAAGATCCTCGGCGAGGGCGTGGTGACGCGCAAGGACATGCGCTCGTCCTGGGCGGGTGCCACCGGGCTCACACAATTCCTGCCGTCCGAATATTACAAGCACGGTGTCGACTTCGACGGCGACGGCCGCATCGACATCTGGCATTCGGTGCCGGATGCGCTGGCCTCGGCCGCGCAGCAGCTCGTCAACAAGGGCTGGCAGAGCGGTGTGCGCTGGGCTTACGAGGTGCAGGCGCCGGCCAAGGTCGATTGCACCAGCGGCGTGCCCGAGGTGACGAAGCCGATCGGCCAGTGGCTGCGCGAAGGTTTTGTGCCGGTGCGTGGCGAGAAGCTGAGCGCTGCTGAGCAGGCGCAGCCGGCCTCGCTGCTGCAGCCGGAAGGCATTTACGGCCCGTCGTTCCTGACGACGAAGAACTACTTCGTCATCAAGGAGTACAATTTCTCTGACCTCTACGTGCTGTTCGTCGGCCATCTCGGCGACCGCATGACGAGCCCGCTGCCGTTCGCGACACAATGGGCGGCCTCCAAGCAGTTGCGCACCAAGGACGTCGAGACCATGCAGCGCGGGCTCACGCGCGTCGGGCTCTACAAGGACAAGATCGACGGCAAGGCCGGGATGCAGACGCGCGCGGCGCTCGGCGCCTACCAGAAGTCGGCAGGCCTCAAGGTCGATTGCTGGCCGAGCGAAGAGGTGCTGCGCTCGATCCAAGCGGCGCGGTAAACGGCCTTAACTCTTCACCAAAGAAAAAAGCCCGGCCGAGGTGCTCGGCCGGGCTTCGATCGCGGCACGGATGCGCCATGCGATCGGATCTTGCGATCAGATCAGTAGCAAACGCGAACCGGGCGGATGACCCAGCCGTAACCGTCCCAATAGCGCTGGCGCTGCCAGTAGCAGGGCGCGGGCGGCGGGGGCTCGGCAATGTAGACCGGTCCGCCATAGGCGGGACGGCTCGACGCGATGGCGCCGCCGACGATGGCGCCACCGATCAGGCCGGCTGCGATGCCGGCGCCGACGCCGTCATGGGCCTTCGCGGACGGAGTGGCGGTCACCAGCGAACCGGCGATCGTCGCAACCGTGAGGGCGGCAACAAAAGTCTTCTTCATGCTCTTGGCTCTCCTGGGAGATGGACGTCCCTTGTTAGGAGCGCCCGGGTTTCAAAGGTTCACGCACACTCTGATGAAATCGACCGTGCAGCTAGGAAGCGCGCAATTGGTCAATCCACGGTAAACGCGCACGGAGCTGTGACGAGAAAAAGCGGTCTTTTTCAGGCCCGGAGATGAACGGCGCATCCGTAGCGAACCTGTTCAGCGCGCCTCAGCCACAGACTCTGACGCGGCGGGTGCGCCAGGCGTAGCCATCCCAGAAGCGCTGCCGCTGCCAGACGCAGCCGTCGCCGTAATAGTCGTCGGCGACATAGCCGGGACCCGGCGCGTAGTAGCGGGGGGGGTAATAGCCGGGGCCATAGGAGTAGCCCGGACCGGGTCCGTAATAATACGGAGACGCCAGCGCGCCGCCGACAATGGCGCCACCGATGATCCCGGCGGCCACGCCGGCGGCGACACCACGCTGAGCGTGGGCCGGTGTCCCGGCCGTGAGGGCCAGGGTGGCGACGGCGGCGACCGTCAGTAAGAACTTCTTCATTGGCGTGACCTTTCGCACGAACAGGTGGGAACTCTTTGGGGGGTAAAGTTCCATACTTCGTTTGAATGATCAATGAACGGCACCTTCGCTGAGGGCGACCAATTAATGGATCGCAGGTCCGCGAGGGAGACGACGATGGGCAACGCGATGATGAATACTTTGATCGCTGCCGGGGTCATTTTCGCGATTGGCTATGGCTGGTTCGCCCATCTCCAGAACCGCGGCCGGCGCTCGCGCGCGGGTGCTGGCGGTGACGGAGGAAGTAGCGGCGACGGCTATTCAGCGGCCAGCGACGGCTTCTCGCTGGGGAGTTGGTTTTCCAGCGACAGCTCGGGGAGCTCGAGCGACAGCTGTTCCAGCAGCGATAGCGGTAGCAGTGGCGGGGATTGCGGAGGTGGCGGCGATGGTGGTGGAGGCGGTGACTAGGTCCGCCAAGATATTGATCCAGCACAACTCCCTATTTTAGAGCCGTTCTAGGCTGTTTCCGGGCTAGTTTGGAATAGCTTCAAATACCGGTTTTTCCCTTTGCATCCGGACGGCCCCTTAAATATCGATGATGACGCATCACCGAAGGGCCTGCCGCTTCCATGATCGTTTGTTCCTGTAACGTGCTGAGCGATGACGACATCCGAGCCGCGGTCGCCGAGTCCGACGACGCCGTACGTCATGCCAAGCAGGTCTATGGATGCCTCGGCTGTAGCGCCGAATGCGGCCGCTGCGCCCGTACCATCAAGACCATCATCGACGAAACGCTTGGCCCCTGCGCCAAGTCCTGCTGCTCGGGCTGCCCGCACAGCCACACCGTGGCCGCCAATGACGAGACGGCCGAGCTCCCCCGGTTCGCCCTCGCGGCCTGCTGAAAACTTCCGCAATTTCGACTGAGCTTTCCCCGGCTGCGTCCCCGTGGCCGGTTGCTCTCGTCCTTAAACTGATTTAGAAGCGTTCTAAAGTCGGTTAGGGCCGATTTGGACGCAAGATTTGGAGTGCATCATGCAGGGCGACGCAAAAGTCATCGACTATCTCAACAAGGCGCTGCGCCACGAGCTGACTGCAATCAACCAATACTGGCTGCACTACCGCTTCCTCGATAATTGGGGCCTGCGGGACATGGCCAAGGTCTGGCGCAAGGAGTCCATCGAAGAGATGGAGCACGCCGACAAGCTCACCGAGCGGATCCTGTTCTTCGACGGCTTCCCGAACATGCAGGTGCTCGACCCCCTGCGTATCGGCCAGAACGTCAAGGAGATCATCGAGTGCGATCTCGCCGCCGAGATGAGCGCGCGGGCGCTCTACCAGGAGGCCGCCGGCTATTGCAACGGCGCCAAGGACTACGTCACCCGTGACCTGTTCGAGAAGCTGATGAGCGACGAGGAACACCACATCGATTTCCTCGAAACCCAGCTCGACCTGATCGGCCGCATCGGTCTCGAGCTGTACACGCAGAAGCACGTCGGTGGGCTCGAGGGCGAGGGGCACTAAGCTCCGGCACCGGCTCTCTCCTTCGTCATGGCCGGGCTTGTCCCGGCCATCCACGTTTGGCCGCGCGACGAAGACGTGGATGCCCGGGCCTTCGCCTCGCCGAAGCGGCTTCGGCTACGCAGGCGGGACTAGCCCGGGCATGACGGTTCTTTCGAGCGGCGAACGCTCTCACCTACAACTGCGTCTTGTAGCGCTCTTCCACGATCTCCTGGCTCTCCGGCTCCCCCAGGCCCGTCTGGTCGTGAATGACCTGGCCGATGCTGGGCATCACCGAGCGCTGCACCTTCTCCGGTGACCACAGCTTCGAGCGCATCAGCGCCTTGCCGCAGTGGAAATAGACTTCGCTGACCGCGACGTTCAAGACCGCGCGCGGCGGCTTGCCGAATTCCACCATCGATGCGAGCAGATCCGGATCGGCCGAGAGCGTGCCGCGTCCGCCGACGCGCAGCGTCTCGTCGATGCCGGGGACGAAGAACAGCAGATGCACGAAGCCCGAGCCTTCGACGACGTTGCGAAAACTATCGATCCGGTTGTTGCCGGCACGGTCGGGCATCAGCACCTGGTTGGGGCCAGCGACATGGACGAAGCCAACCCCTCCGCCGCGCGGCGATGCATCGACGCTGCCGTCGACGCCTGACGTTGCAAGCACGCAGAACGGCGACATCTCGATGAATTTCTTCGCATGCGCATCGATCGCGGGACGCGCCTTTGCGATCACGCGTGGGCTCGGCTTGGCATAGATGGTGGCGAGGTCTTCGGCGCAAAGATCGGTCACGAAGGTCTCCCTGATTGAGGGCGACAAGATAGCATTCTCCGGCTCGATCGCTATCCCCGAAATAGCAGGTGCGGCCCAGTGTAGCCACGGCATGACGCAGGTGGCGTAGACCAGAAATTTCGCTTATAACGGGTGTCGTACTTTGTTGCTTTTCAAGCGAGGAATTCGTCATGGCCCCAACGCAGGCAATGCGGGTGGCGGGCGATCGGCCACGCCGTCGCAAGCATGTCCCGGGACAATTGATCGTTCGGTTGAAGCCGGCCGCTGCCCGGCAGATCGCGGCAGCCTCGCTTCAGGCGACAACGTCACGCGCGCTGATGGCTGCAATGCCCGACGACGTCAGAGGTCCGATCGATTTCCTGCGCGACAATTTCGGGCTTCAGTCGATGAAGCCGCTGTTCGTGGTCGGCGACGATGAGGCACCCGCGCAGCCCCAGGCGATGGCTTTGGCCGCGGTTCATCGCTCGATAGCACGCTCCGCAACGGCGCCGCCGCGGGAGGCGCTGGCCGGATTTCAGATCGTGCAGTTGAAGGACGGGAAGGTAGATGCAGGCACCCTGAAGCGCCTGCGCGCCTCCAGGGCGGTGGATCTGGTCGAGCCCGTTCCCAACCGGTGGCTCAGTGCCGCCGCCGATCCCATGAAGATCCGGCAGTGGGGCCTTCGCGCCATCAGATGGTTCGATCGACCGCGGCCAGGTGCGGGGCGGGTTCATGTCGCTGTGCTCGATAGCGGTGTCGACGCCGGACATCCCGATCTCGTGGACGCGATCGAGGAATATCGGCACGACGGCAACGGACCGCGTGATTTTCTCGGTCATGGCACCCATGTCAGCGGCACGATCGCGGCCGTGGTCAATAACTCGGTCGGTATCGCAGGCCTGGCCAATTGCCGGTTGCACTGCTGGAAGGTGTTCGACGATCCCAAGCGCGCAGGCGACGACGAGAATTTCAACTTCGATTTCTACAGCAAGGCGCTCGTGGCCGCGCTCGATTCCAACATCAAGGTCATTAACCTCAGCATTGGCGGCGAGGACCATTCAAAGACGGAAGCGACGGCCTTCGCCGAACTGATCGATGCCGGCGTCGTCATCTCCACCGCGATGGGGAACGAGTTCGAGGACGGCAATCCGAAGGAATACCCGGCGGGCTACGTGGACACGATCGGAGTTGGCGCCGTCGACGAGTCCCATCGGCGCGCTTCGTTCTCCAATACGGGGAAGCACATCAAGCTGGTGGCGCCGGGTGTCAACATCCTGTCGACGGTGCCCCGGGTGAAGGCAAGCTTCGCCGACCATACCAGCTACGATTCCTGGCCCGGGACGTCGATGGCAACACCGCATGTGACGGGCGCCGCTGCACTCGTCTACATCAACAAGACGAAATCCAGGGCGGCCGGGCTTGCGGTCGCCGGGCGCCTGATCGCGACTGCGACCAAATTGCCGGCGATGCGAGGCAAGGATTTTACGCCGGAATACGGCGCCGGCCTGCTGGATGTTGCCGCTGCGCTTGGCCGCGTGAAACCGGCGAGGAAATCGGGCAGGAAGGCTGCCAAGAAAACTGCCAAGAAAACTACAAAGGCGAAGCCGGCGAGAAAGGGACGAAAATAGATTCCGCGCCCTTGATCGGGTGCCGCGAGCGGCTAGCTTTGCATCATGTCCGTGCAATTCAAATTCCACGACCATGTCGATCAGCGCCGGCGGCGCATGATCATCAAGACGCTCGGCGATGCCGGCTACGCCGCCGAGAGCCTGTTTCCGGGACAGAAGCGGCAAAACCTAGCCGCGATCTTCACCGTCGCCGAGGCCGACGCCAAATCCGTTCGTGCCGCGCTCGACGATTTCGGCGATGACATCGAATATGTCGAGGCCTCGCCCAAGCGAGACCTCAAGGCCTGAGCGGTCTACACCGCATCGGCCGGCACGAAGCAACTGATGATGATGGCGCCGCGGTGGTGGACGTACCACACCACGGCCTGGCCGACCGGATTGCCGCGATCGCGGATGATGGCGCGCTCGGGCACCTCCATCCACTGTCCCTCGATCGGTACCCAATAGGTGCCGCCTCGCACATCGTAGTCGGTGCGATGGCCGTCGGAGATGTCGCAGCAGGGTACGCCGTTCGGCGCGATCACGCTCTTGAACCAGGCGCGGATGTCGGGCGGCACATGGTCGTATTGGCCGTTGTCGAACGCGAACGCGGCGCTCGTCTGCGCCATCGTCGCGGCCAGCCAAACGCACAGCGCGAGCCTGTGCATGCGATCCTCCGTCGCGCTCGATTCGTATCGTTGATGTGATTAAGCCCGAGCTGTCAGCGCAATGCATGCTCAAATAATATGCGGCGTGAGAGGCGCCGCATATGATGCATTGCGGTATGATCGGCCAGCCAGACGCACAGCGCGAACTTGCGCGTACGATCTTTCCTATCCCGTCTCGAGCGATGCAAGCAGCGATTTCGGCGCGACATTGCGCCATGCCATCGCGAGTGCGCTCCGCAACGTGACCTGATCGATCTTCGCCAGCTTCACATTCGTGCTGCCGCTCCTGCCCCAGGCGCCGGGGACCGGACGAAACATCTCCGGTTCCGCGTCGATGAGCACGGCCTGCTGGTTGGGAGTGAGCTTCACCATGCCCCATTTTTCATCGGGATAGCCCAGCGTCGCGAACACGCGCTTGCCGACGCGAAAGTCGGCATGGCCGTGATGTGCGCCCTCGATGACGCCGGGAAGCGTCAGCGCAGCCTTGCGAAAGCGAGCGTTCGACATGCGGTCTTGCTGCTCGTCTCACATCGTCCGCTGCGGCGCGGTTTGCAGCAATTGCCTGACCTGCTCGACGTAGAATTTCGCGTTGCCGGTGGTGCCGTGGCCGCGCGTCTCGGTGCTCGCGGGGATCAGATACAGCTTGCCGTTCTTGACCCGCTTCATCGCGGCGTCCGTGATGCCGGTCTCCGGCGGGTTGCGCTCGTCGTCGGCGGAGTTGATCAGCAGCAGCGTCGCCTCGATCTGCTCGAGCTTGTCGCCGGCATTGTAGTCTTGCGAGGAGCCCCACTGGTAGAGGAAGTCGTTGGCATCGGACGTGATCGGTGTCGCCAGCCGTTCGTCGACGATCTTGTCGGCCTTGGCCGCGGTCGGCGCCTGCTGCTGATAGGCGAGCGTGCCGCCGATGCTGGCGATGCCGTAGGCGGTGATGGCATATTTCATCATGCGCGGCTGGCTGGTGTAATTGCCGCCATTGTAGTCGGGATCGTTGCGGATGGTGTCGAGCATGATCCGTCGCATCATCCAGTTGCGCGAGGCCATCTCGGTCGGCTGCGAGGCCATCGGCACCAGCGCGTCCATCTCCTGCGGATATTTCTCGCCCCACAGCCAGGTCTGCATGCCGCCCATCGAATTGCCGATCACGAGCCGCAGATGCTTGACGCCGAGGCCTTCCTTCACGAGGCGATGCTGCGCCTCGACCATGTCGTCGTAATTGTATTTCGGGAAGCTCGTCTTCATGCCGTCGGACGGTTTTGACGATTTGCCGTGGCCGATCGCGTCGGGAATGATGATGTAATATTTGGACGCGTCGAGCGGCTGTCCCGCGCCGAACAGTTCGCCGGCGAAGGCGGGCGACAGCATGCTCGCGCCCGAGCCGCCGGTGCCGTGCAGCACCAGCACGGGCTGGCCAGAGGGCTCGCCGACGGTGGTGTAGTGCAGCTTCAATTCCGGCATGGTCTCGCCGGTGTGCAACTTGAAGTCCTTGGCGATCCAGTCGCCTTGCTTCGGCGCCGGATAATCGGCGGCCATAACCGGCGTTGCGATGGACAGCAGGATGGCCGCTAGCGCAGCGCAAGACGTTTTCATGTTTCTCTCCCCATGCGGCTCATGGTCGGCCGCGTTGGACGCGATCTTATCAGCTGGTCACGGAGGATCGAGACCGGACCCATCATCGCCCCCCGAAAAACATTCCCCGATGGTGCGGCGCGCAAGGGGAATAATTGCGGATCAGATATGGCTGGTCCTGCCTATGACACGGCTGCGCCCGGGATGTAGGATTTCGGCCTCGCCGATCGTCCTCAGGGGAACACCGCTACGGGAGAGCCTGCATGTGCCGCAACATCAAGACGCTGTTCAACTTCGAGCCGCCCGCGACGGAGGACGAGATCCACGCCAGCGCGCTCCAGTTCGTGCGCAAGCTTTCCGGTTTCAACAAGCCGTCGCAGGCCAATGAAGAGGCCTTCGAGCTTGCGGTCGCGGAAGTGTCGGAGGCTGCGCGAAAGCTCCTGACTTCGCTGCACACCCATGCGCCGGCGCGGGACCGTGAGATCGAGGCGGAGAAGGCCAAGGAACGTTCGCGGCTGCGGTTCGGTTAGGCGGTCCTGCGTCCATTCCGTGATCTGGCTCACGGTGAGAGCGGCCTCAACTTGCGATGATGTCTGCCGGGGTTTTGACAGCCCGGAGCACGACCATGAGCCGCCCCCTTATTCCTCTCAGAGCAGGTGCCGTCACCTTCACCGTGCTGTGGACCGCATGGATGATGTGGTGGAGCGGCTCCTACAGCAGCGTCAACCTCGTCATCCTGACGCTGCTCGGCACGCTGGTCGGCTATCTCTGGTACCGCGCCATGCGCTGGCAGTTCGAGCGCATGGGCATGCTGCCGCGCAAGGATGAGTCCTCCGGGGCGTCGAAGCAACTTCCGCCGGGTTAGTCCTTGTGGCCGTGCTTCTTCTTTTTCTTCTTCTTCCGGTGATCATCGCCTTCGCCGTCGTCGGCCTCGTCATCGACGATCGCCTCTTCAACCTCATGCACGGCGGCTTCCAGCGCCTCGCGCTCGGCGGCTTCACGCTCGCGCTGGCGGCGGCGCTCGTCCCAGGCGTCGAAGAGTTGATCGAGCCACGGCAGCACCTGTTCGATCGACGGCAGCTGGCCGGGCGGTCCGGGCTCGCCGCGTGGGCCTTGCGGCCCCGCCGGCCCGGCCGCGCCCCGAGCACCGGCTTCGCCGGGCTTGCCCGGCAGGCCGGCCTTGCCCTGCGCTCCGGCCTTTCCGGCCACCCCGGGTTTGCCTTGTGGTCCCGGCTTGCCGCGCTGGCCGTCCGGCCCTCGCTTCCCCGGATGACCCTGCGGTCCCGGCCGTCCCGGCTCGCCCTGCCGCCCACGCGGCCCCTGCCGTCCCTGATCGTCTGCCACGCCACTACTCCCTCTAAGGAAGCAAGCTACTTAGCGGCGTTTGACGACAGCAGCAATTCCGCCCGCGCATCGCGACGGGCTTGATCAACATCAATCGACAGCAGGAGACACCGTGTCATTGGATGGCGCGGAGCCACAACCTTGCGAGGAGCGACCCATGCGCGCAGCGTGGAAACTATTCTGCATTTCGACAGTCATCCTCGCGGCAGCGCTCGGCCTCGCTCATCTGCTGGTGCCCGATATCGTGCCGGGCGCGTTCGCCGAGGAGCCGCAGGCGGCATGGGCGGTCTTGACCGCCTTCATGCTCCGCGCCATCGAGATGATCGCGGCCGCGGTCGCGACCATCTCGCTTGCGGTTCTTGCCGGCGGAACGATCCAACTTGCGTGGTCGCGTGCTAGTCGTGATACGCGGGCACGTCGATGCCGGACGCCGCATAGATCCTGATCTTGTTGCGCAACGTGCGCACCGACAGGCCGAGCACGCGCGATGCGCGCGTGCGGTTGCCGTCGCAGCGTGCGAGCGTCTGGAGCACGAGCTCGCGCTCGACCTCGTCGACGGTCGCGCCGATCAACAGCGGAACGATTTGGTTAGGGGCAAGAAATTGCGCGCCCGGTTCGGACGCAGCGACATGAACAGTGGTCATCAACACACCTCCCGATCAACGCCCGCTTCCATCTTTGGAAGCGATCGAGAACCAACGGCCCCCTAGCCGTAGATCTACGGTGGGCGGGTTTGGTTAACGAGTGGTTAATCGCGGACGATCGCACCAATTGACCTTGGGATTGCCGCGAAGGTGCCGCGATTGGCACGGGATGCATAGCGATGCGGGCCGATTTTGCGCGCCCGCTCACACCGTCCGATACCCACCGTCCACCATCACGATCGTCCCCGTGACATAGGCCGACAGATCCGACGCCAGGAAGATCGCGGGGCCCACGATGTCCTCGGGCTTGCCGGTGCGCGCCAGCGGGGTGTGATCGACGAAGGCCTGCACCAGCGCCGGATTGGTCGCGCGCACGTTGGCGTTGATGTTGGTCTCGATGAAGCCCGGCCCGATCGCGTTGACGCGCACGCCTTCCTTGCCGAGCTCGGCCGCGAGCGCCTTGGTGAAGCCGAGCACGCCGTGCTTCGAGGTCGTATACGCCGCCGAGCTCGGTGTGCGCAGATGCACGAAGGACTGGATCGAGCCGATATTGACGATGCGGCCCTTGGCGGCCCGCAGCGGCGCGAGGAACGCCTGCGTCACGTTGAAGACGCCGTTGAGGTTGAGCGAGATGATGTCGTTCCAGTCCTTCGCCACCGTCTCCGTGTCCGCGGTGAAGGCGTTGCGGCGGGTGATGCCGGCATTGTTGACGAGGATCGAGACCCGCCCGACCTTGTCGGCGACCTGCCTGGCGAGCGCAAAGCAGTCGTCACGCTTCGTGACATCGAGCGCAAAGCTCTCGGCGTTGCCGCCGGCCTTGCGGATCTCCTGCGCGGCCTCCGCGACCGTGTCGGCGTTGACGTCGAGCAGCACCACTCGCGCGCCCTCGCGGGCGTAGCCGGCCGCGATCGCCCGGCCGATGCCGGATCCGGCGCCCGTGACGACGGCGACGTGGTTTGCGAGCAATGCCATGACAATTTCCTCCCGGATTCGTTTCGAAGTTTCATGAAAGGCTAACTCGAAATTAAGGGGTCGGAAACGGCCGCCTTGGCATACTGATCTTCATTGCTAAACGTTGCGCGCATGATGGGACGGCTTGAATCCTGGAAACTCGCTCTCGAACGCCTGCGGTCGGCGCAGCCGGCCGACTGGGCCGAGGCAGGCCGGCTCGTCGCCGAGATCGTGCGCATGAGCACGGATGCCACGCTGCGCCAGGCTGCCGAGCAGGCGCTTCCGGTGTTGCGCCAGGCCGTGGACAATGACGATCACAGCGTCACGCTGGCGGCCCAGCGCCGCGTCGGCGTGATCCTCGAGGTCGTCCATGATCTCACCGCGCCACGCTTCGGCCGCCGCAACGCCATGCCGAAGAAGCTCTCCAGCGAGGATCGTGCCCGCAGGATGCTCGGCCTGCCGCTCGCCGTGCAGCTCACCTGCGACGACATCAACCAGGCCTATCGCCGCGCCGCCAAGGGCAAGCATCCCGACCAAGGCGGAAGCGCGCAAGCCTTCATCGACCTCGCCGCCGCGCGCGACATCCTCATCCATCCCGGCGCGCACAAGGACGCGTGAGAGCGCGCTGTCGCTGCACCTCGCCGGTCCGCTCTGTGCAGGCCATAAAAAGAGCGGGCAAGAACGCGTCGCGCCCTTGCCCGCTCGTCGATCCGCCGATCGAAATCTTACCAGGTGCAGTGACCGCTCTTCAACGCGTGATCCTTCAGCACGAGTGCGTCGACGAAGGTCGGCACCGTCGTGCTGACGCGGGCGTAGTCGGAGGGCCACGGCGCGGTCGGGATGCTCTCGTCCCAGATCTGGCAGAAGCCGGTGTCCTGCCAGCGGATCAGGTGATAGCTGGCTTCGGCAGGGCTCGCGGCGACGAAGGCAGTGACGGCAAGACCCGCAGCAACGCACAGCACGGAAATACGACGCATGATCAGCTCCTCAAATGAAAGATGTGATGCACCTCCCGACAATGACGGGGAGGGATGGTGTGGGACGTTTTTGGGGATGCGCCCCGGACAAGTTGTGAGTAGCTCCGTCGGCTGATCAGGTTCAAAGCGTGCGCGCATGAAATGCGCCATTTGAGCCGGAAAAAACCAGCGCGCGCCCGCAAAGGAAAAGGGCGGGTCGCTCGCGCGGCCCGCCCTCAAGATCAAATTCGTCGCGTGACGCTCAGAGCGTGCAGCGGCGCTCCGAGCGCAGCTTGATCTGGAGATCCGAAGCCGCGGTGAAGGTCGGGACCGGCTTGCTGACGACCTTGTAGGTCGAAGCGCCCCACTGGAACGGCTTGTACTTCAGGTCCTCGTTCCAGACCTGGCAGATGCCGGTGTTGTCCCAGCGGATCACGTAATAGCCGGCTGCTGCTGCCGACGCCGGCACGGCAAACACGGAAGAGGCGATGCCGGCAACGGCACAGAGGGCGAGAACGCGACGCATGAAAAATCTCCTTGTGGGGATGTGTGACCCGAAAATCCGTGCGGTAAAAGCAGGTCCTTGGCAAGCCGAGGGGCCGCCGTTTCACGGATATGTCAGAGGGAGCCGTGCACTTGGTTCGGCCGAGTGCCTGGCAAGACACATGCGCCAAGACACATACGCTAAGCGTGGTTCACTTCGCCAGTGACGCCACCGCCTCGATCTCGATCAGCATTTTCGGGTCGGGCAGGGCCTGCACCACGCACGTGGTGCGCGCCGGATAGGGCGGCGGGCCGAACGCGCCGGCATAGAGTGCGTTCATCGCGGCGACGTCCGAGGCGCGCGTGAGCAGCACGTTGACCTTGACGAGATCGCGGACCGTCGCGCCGGCCTCGTCCAGCACGCGCTTGATGTTGACGGCGACGTTGGCGAACTGCGCCTCGAAACCGTCCGGCAGCGCGCCATTGCCGTCGAAGCCGGGAATGCCGGAGACGAACAGGAGATCGCCGACACGCGTGGCAAAGGACAGCGGCGGCGCCTTGACGTGCGGCGGGGGTGCGAAATGCTGGATCGACATGGGATCACCTCGGATGGAACGGTCGCGTCGTCCGCACGAGCGTAGCGACATGCGGGGGAGTTGCAATCGGCATTGGGGAAGGCGGGTAAAACAAAAACGCGAAAACAACCCCATGCACAGTAGAAATCGTGAGTGTTTCAAATTCGGTATAGCCGAACAATTCGCTTGCTCCGTCGGGCAAAACAGGGGCAGGATGGCATCATGGCGGTGGTGTCGGTAGGCGGTCCCAAACTCCGCCGTCATGCCTCGCGACCCGGCTACGCCAAGGCTTCGCCGGGGTCGAGGTTCAGGGGCGCCGAAGCTTTAGCGTAGGCGGCAGGCGGGGCATCCAGTACGCTGCGGCTTCTCCGCATCTCATTGCCGTCTCGGCGTACTGGATCGCCCGGTCGAGCCGGGCGATGACGGTTGAACGCGCTGCTGCATCTCGCGTCCCACATCGCTCCATCATGTTGCCGCCGCGATCCATCGGATACATTCGCTGCGTCTGATTCGAATCCTCCCTTGAAAAATAGCCCCCGGAGACGCCCCATGAAGCTCGCTACCACCTTCCGCGCCGCGCTGGTCGCCATTGCCGCTCTGGCCGGCCTTTCGACCTCGGCGCTGGCCGACGGCGGCACCGTGGTGCTGACGATCTACAAGGCGGGCTGGATCATCGGCGGTTCGGGCGGCTCGGGCGTGCTGAACTTCCGCGGCCGCTCCTATTCGCTCTCGACCGGCGGCCTCGACTACGGCCTCGTCTTCGGTGGCTCCAAGACCGTGCTGCGTGGCCGGGTCTCCAACATCAACCGCCCCTCCGACGTCTCCGGCGTCTATGGCGCGGCCGGTGCCGGCCTCGCCGTCGGCCGCGGCGCCCGCGCCATCGTGCTGACCAACCAGAAGGGCGCGGTGCTGGAGCTGTCGGGCTACCAGACCGGCCTGATGGCGAATGCGGATCTGAGCGGGCTCGCGATCACGATGCGGTAAAACAGGTACGTAGGGTGGGTTAGCCTTGCGGATGCGCGAAGCGCGTCCGCTGGGCGTAACCCACCTCTTTCGTCTCCGCTGTGACAGAAGTGGTGGGTTACGCTGCGCTAACCCACCCTACGAATTACGCCCGCTCACCGCCGCATGAATCCGCTCGCAATGCGCGACGAGATTGGCGTGCGCATCGACGAAGGCCTTCAGCGGCGTCGGGATCGGAAAATAAAAGATGTTGGCGATGAAGCCGTAGATGCCGGCGTCGATGCTGGTCGGCGCCGCGCCGTGGACGAAGCCTGCCGTAGGCACGATCTCGGCCAGCACTTGCAGATCGGCAAGCCCCCGCGCGTAAGCCTGCTCGGGCGTGTAGCGGCCGATGCCCTGGAAATAATAGCGCTGCGAATTATACGCCTTCGCCTTCTCCAGTCCCTCGGCATCGAGTTGCGGATGCTGCGCGATGAAGGCGTCGCGGAATGCCGGATAGAAGCGATCGTCCTTCCAGCGCGAATACGACATCACCCAGTAGAGATCGTCCAGCATGCGGGTGACGAGATGATTGGTCCGCCGTGCGTCCGGCGACAGCGCGGCATCGATGCTCAGACGATATTTGGCGATCGCATGCGCAATGATTGTCTCGCTGTCGCCGATGGTCTCGCCGTCGTCGACGACGTAAGGCAGCTGCCCGCGCGGCGCGGCAGAGGCATCGAAGAGATGCTCGTGCACGAACGGCTGGCCTGCGAGCTTCAGGAACGCGTAGACCTTGAGGCCGTAGCCGTTGTTGTCGGCGACGCCGAACAGTTCCGGGTAGGAATAGAGCGTCAGCATGGTTGTTCCCTTCAGCGCGATGGCACCTTGGCGTGTTGCTCCGTCGTGGCCGCTTGCGCGGCCTTGCTGGCGCGGATCATCAGGAACGCGCCGGAAGAGCCAGGCAGCTGCCAGCGCCCGTCGATTTCGGTCGCCTCGGCGTTCACCGTGCCTTCGTAATGGACCGTGTCGTAGCCGTGGCCGGGCGGCTCGTAGTGTTTGACGAACGAGACCGCGTTGCCGGAGCGCTGACCCGCGATCGAGGCGTTGTGGGTGCGGAGCGGGCATCGCGGGTTCGAGCAGGGCTCGGTCACGCTTCCGGTGAGCGCGCCGCCGGTTTCGACCAGAGTTGCGGTGAAGGTGACCATTCCGGTGCTCGGTTGAATGTAGCTGCCATCCCAGACGCCGGAGAGATCGTTGCTCATGCGGTGCCTTCCTGGGATGATGCGGGCCGGTTGATATCAGGCTCTTCCATCTCAAGTCGTATCGCCGGAGCGACGGGCTGGCAACAGTCCTTGCGCATTGTGCGCAGCGTCATTCGATCGGAGGACGCCCGGCGTCGCCCGTTCGACGTATGGGATCGGAGATGTACCGGTTCTCGGTGAGAGGCGCGGCCTCTATATGCCGATCGATGCGGCGGTGAACACCGCCAGCTGCCCATCGAACGCCCGCCGGAACGCAGGCCGCGCTTCGCCGCGGGCGACGTAGGCTGAGAGGTCGGGATATTCCTCCAGCAGGCGAGATGCGTTCAACCGGCGCAGCACCGTCACCATCATGAGATCGCCTGCGCTGAACGCGCCGTCGAGCCACTCGGCCCCGCCGAGGCGACGGGACAATTCGCCCAGGCGGACACGGACGCGATCCTTCAGGACCGGCAGCCGCTCCTCGTACCAGCCCTTGTCGCGCTCGAACAGCATCGTCATCCCGAACTCGACGATCGGCGGCTCCAGCGTGTTGAGCGCGGCAAACATCCATGCGATCGCGCGGCTCCTCGCATTCGCATCTTTTGGCAACAATCCAACGTGGCGCTCGGCGATATGGAGCACGATCGCGCCCGACTCGAACAGGACGAGATCACCGTCCTCATAGGTCGGAATCTGCCCGAACGGATGCAGCGCAAGATGGGCAGGGTCCTTCATCGCCGCGAACGACACGAGGCGGACGTCGTAGGGCAGGCCCACTTCCTCCAGCGCCCAGCGAACCCGCATATCGCGCGCCTGTCCCTTGCCGCGGTCGGGCGAGTTTTCAAAGGCTGTGATGGTGGGCATCTGGCGGCTCCGGGGTGATCGGCGTTGCATTCAAAGGACGAATGGTCGGCTCGGGTTCCGACAGGGGCGCCTTAAAAAGACCAGCGCCCGTGTCGGAACACCGTCCCGCCGCTCGTCCTTGGAGCGATGGTCGCGCGTCCGGTCCAAGACGAAAGGATACAACTTCATGACGTCAATCACGCCATTCCTCTGGTTCGCCAACAATGTCCCGGAAGCCGTCGCCTTCTACAAAGCGGTGTTCCCCAACGCTGAAGTCGAGACCGTCAGCGACTTCATGGCGGTGTTCGAACTCGAAGGCCAGCGCTTCCACGCGCTCAACGGCGGCCCGCAATACCGCTTCACCGAGGCGGTCTCGTTCTTCATCAGCGTGGAGACGCAAGCCGAGGTCGACTACTTCTGGAGCCGCCTCACCGCCGACGGCGGCGAGGAATCCCGCTGCGGCTGGCTCAAGGACAAATTTGGACTGTCCTGGCAGGTGATCCCGTCGGCGCTCGGCCGCTACCTCGGCGATCCCGACCGTACCAGAGCGAACCGCGTCATGCAGGCGATGATGGAGATGCGGAAGATCGTCATCGCGGACCTCGATAGGGCGAATGCGGGGTGAGGGGCTGACGGTGTCGTAGGGTGGGCAAAGGCGTGCTCTTCGCGCGCCGTGCCCACCGTTCGTCCGGATTTGTGGAGAGATGGTGGGCATGGCGCAAGAGCGCCTTTGCCCACCCTACGAAGCCAGCGATCCGCATCGCCAATTCGTCTTGTATCGCTATACTGCCGACCATCAGCAGGATGGTGCCCCCATGGGAAACGAATTGGAAGGCAAGGTTGCTGCCGTGACCGGAGCCGCGTCGGGCATCGGGTTGGCGAGCACTGAAGCAATGCTGGCCGCGGGCGCGCGCGTGGTGATGGTCGACCGCGACGAGGCCGCGCTGAAGGCGCTCGGCAACAAGCATGGCGACGCCGTGATCCCGCTGGTCGTCGACCTCCTGGATCCCAAGGACTGCGCATCGTTGCTGCCGCGCGTCCTGGAGAAGGCAGGCCAGCTCGACATCCTGCATGCGAATGCAGGCACCTATGTCGGTGGCGATCTGGTCGATGCCGACAATATGGCCATCGACCGGATGCTGAACCTGAATGTCAACGTCGTGATGAAGAACGTGCACGACGTGCTGCCGCACATGATCGCGCGCGGGAGCGGCGACATCATCGTCACGAGTTCGCTGGCGGCGCATTTTCCGACGCCCTGGGAGCCGGTCTATGCGTCGTCCAAATGGGCGATCAACTGCTTCGTCCAGACGGTGCGGCGCCAGGTCTTCAAGCACGGCATTCGCGTCGGCTCGATCTCGCCCGGCCCGGTCGTCACCTCACTGCTCGCGGACTGGCCGCCCGAGAAGCTGCAGGAAGCCAGGGACTCGGGCAGCCTGCTGGAGGCCAGTGACGTGGCCGAAGTCGTGATGTTCATGCTGACGCGGCCGCGCGGCATGACCATTCGCGACGTGGTCATGCTGCCCACCAATTTCGATCTTTAGTGTGTAGGATGGGTAGAGCGCAGGCAACGGTGTCGTCCCGGCGAAGGCCGGGACCCATACCGCGGAATCTATCGGTTACGGCCGGTAGAAGTACCGAACCACGAGTCTTCGCCAAACCGTGGCCTGTGGTTATGGGTCCCGGCCTTCGCCGGGACGGACGGCTGAGTTTGGAGCGCCAGCGCCAATCCACACTACGCTGCGATCCAGGCAGCGAGCTCGCGCCACGGCTCCAGCGTCCAATGCCCTGACGCGGCACCGGACGGCGAGGGCAGCACGAAAACCTCCGGCAAACCTGCATCGCGCGGCTGACGCCCCAGCGCGATCCCGCTCGACGGCCTGCCGTAAAACAGGCTCGCCGCCTTCTTGCTCGTGAACGCAATCGCGCGCGGCCGATACTTTTCGATCTTGGCCCTGAACCCCGGCACGTCGATCGTTTCAGTCGCGATTTGGTAATCCATCCCGGTGCCCGACTTGGAGAGATCGGTGAAGCCGATCCCAAGCTCGATCAGCGCAGCGAACTCGCCCGGCTGATAGCGTCGCGGCGTGATGCCGGCCTCATGGATCGCGCGCCAGAAGCGGTTGCCGGGATGAGCGTAGTAGTGCCCGACCTCGGCCGAGCGCGTAGAGGCGGCGGTGCCGACGAAGACGAGAAGGAGGTTGGGACGGAGAAGGTCGGGGAGGCGGTGGGGAGCGACTTCAGGCAAACCGCGGGTCCATCTGTGATTGTGGCAAACCGTAGCAAAACTGATAGATGTAAGAGTTGAAAGAAGCACGAATGGACTTTAAGCGCCTTACCGATCGTACAAGCGCTTTGCGCTGCAAGAAGGGGGATGCCATGGACTGGAAGTCGGCAAAGGGAAAGGAAGGAGGATCCGTCGAGATACCGAAGCGCTGGCTTCTTCTGCACTACTACGAGGCCTTGAATATCTTGTTCAGGATGGAAAACGCATTGCGCGTTTTTGTCTACGTCGTTTTGAAGAATCGATACGGAGAGAAGTGGACAGAAACTGCCTTGCAAACTGTTGATGAAGAGCAATCAACAATCGCCGCCGTCGCGAGCAAGCGCGTGGCGCAGGCTAAGGGGTACGGCTATCTCGGCTATGAAGTGAGCTCTCCCTTGATGTATCTCAATAGTGGAGAGTTAACACGAATCATCACGTCGGACACCTATTGGGATCTGTTCAAGCCTCATTTCCGAGGAAAGCGGGAGATCATAAAGACAAAACTTGATGAGATTGGCACTGTACGAAATTCACTGGCGCACTTTAGGCCGGTCAAACATGACGACATCGAATTGATCAAGCAGAATGTAAATCACGTATTTGTTGGTATTGAACAATATCTAGTCGAGATGACGCAGGCAGATAGAGTGGTTCCTACGAACACTGAGGCCGAGTGGTACAGAAATCTATCTTCGATTGGATCAAGTACCTGCAAGGTGCGGCTGTTTCAGGATAGATCGGACCGCTGGATTCGGGTCGAGGTCGATTATGCTTCTGCTATCCTGCAAACTTCTAACGGCGTTCAATTCCGCAGTTTTCAGGTGACGAATCTAACTTCTCCCCAGATTGTCGAGAGCTTTCCAAAGCTGTTCGCTTTCGTGACGTTTATGACTGAGTACGTTCCGCATGTTCGAATGTCGGCGGATATAGTGCCTAGATTTGGGAAGCAGGTCTCGCTGATTTTCAGTAAAGCGATTCTCGTTGCCGCCCACGCTGAGGTGGGCAATCTCCTGAAGGAATTGTTGACAAAGATCGATACCGAAACTGAGCTGATTCAGCAGGACAACTTGGCGCGAGGGCATGTTGTCGACTCCGTTAGCGCCTGGTCGTTTGTTCAGAACGATGTATGGAGTACCAGCACGACGAACATGAAAAATGAGTTCAGGAATAGTGATCCTCCAGAGTACTGGGGTGACATGAGTTCGTATCGTGGCGACTTTATTGCTGGGGCGACAAAATATCCGTGGATGCCATCTGACATCTCAAGTGAGGAGGATTTCGTCTTTTGAGGTGGCTCGAAGGGGACGAAAAGAAGGCCGGGCTTTCGCTCGGCCTTCTGACGACAACAAAGCATATTCTCGGGTTCTTGCAGTCTAGAGCACCCGATTGCTCTCCTTCACCTTCTCCGCATCGAGATACACGCTGCTGCCCATCTCCTTGAACTTCGCGCTCATCTTGGCCATGCCGTCTTCGGCAGTGCCCTGCATCGACATGCCGATCGAATTCGGATCGTTCAGCGTCGCCGCATAATCCCGCACATCCTGGGTGATCTTCATCGAGCAGAATTTCGGCCCGCACATCGAGCAGAAATGGGCGACCTTGTGGGCTTCCTTCGGCAGGGTCTCGTCGTGGAAGTTCTTGGCGGTATCAGGATCGAGGCCGAGGTTGAACTGGTCGCTCCAGCGGAAGTCGAAACGGGCGCGGGAGAGGGCGTCGTCGCGGAGCTGGGCGGCCGGGTGGCCCTTGGCGAGATCGCTGGCGTGGGCGGCGATCTTGTAGGTGATGACGCCCACCTTGACGTCGTTACGATCGGGCAGCCCGAGATGCTCTTTCGGCGTGACGTAGCACAGCATGGCGCAGCCGAACCAGCCGATCATGGCGGCGCCGATGCCCGAGGTGATGTGGTCGTAGCCCGGCGCGATGTCGGTGGTCAGGGGCCCGAGCGTGTAGAACGGGGCTTCGCCGCACTCCTTGAGCTGCTTGTCCATGTTGATCTTGATCTTGTGCATCGGCACGTGGCCGGGGCCTTCGATCATGACCTGGCAGCCCTTGTCCCACGCGATTTTAGTCAGCTCGCCGAGCGTTTCGAGTTCGGCAAACTGTGCGCGGTCGTTGGCGTCCGCGATCGAGCCGGGACGCAGGCCGTCGCCGAGCGAGAACGAGACGTCATACTTGCGCATGAGGTCGCAGATCTCGTCGAAATGCGTATAGAGGAAGCTCTCCTTGTGATGCGCCAGGCACCACTTCGCCATGATCGAGCCGCCGCGGCTGACGATGCCGGTGACGCGGTTGGCGGTGAGGTGGATGTAGGACAGGCGCACGCCGGCGTGGATGGTGAAGTAGTCGACGCCCTGCTCGCACTGCTCGATCAGCGTGTCCTTGTAGAGCTCCCAGGTCAGCTTGACCGGATCGCCTTCGCACTTCTCCAGCGCCTGGTAAATCGGCACGGTGCCGATCGGGATCGGTGCGTTGCGCAGAATCCATTCCCGGGTGGTGTGGATGTTGCGGCCGGTGGAGAGGTCCATCACGGTGTCGGCGCCCCAGCGGATCGCCCACACCATCTTGTCGACTTCCTCTTCCACCGACGACGTCACGGCGGAGTTGCCGATATTGGCGTTGATCTTGGTGAGGAAGTTGCGGCCGATGATCATCGGCTCCAACTCAGCGTGGTTGATGTTGCAGGGGATGATGGCGCGGCCGCGCGCGATCTCGCTGCGGACGAATTCCGGGGTGATGAAGGCAGGGACTTCGGCGCCAAAGCTTTCGCCGTCGGCCAGCGCGGCCTCCGCGCGATCGAGCTGTTTTTTGCGGCCGAGGTTTTCGCGCTCGGCGACGTAGATCATTTCCTTGGTGATGATGCCGGCGCGGGCGAATTCGAGCTGGGTGATCTTGTGGCCGTCGAGGCCGCGCAGCGGCTTGTGGTGCGCGGTGAAGGCCTTTGCGGCATGCGAGGCGCCGACGTTGCCATTGTCCTCCGGCTTGATATCGCGGCCCTGATACTCCTCGACGCCGCCTCGCTCCTTGACCCAGGCGAGACGGTTGCGCGACAGGCCGGCGTTGACGTCGATGGTGACGGTCGGGTCGGTGTAGGGGCCCGAGGTGTCATAGACCGGCAGGTTCGGCTCGCCGGCACCTTCGGAGAGGATGATCTCGCGCAGCGGCACGCGGATGTCGGGCGCAGCGTCCGGAGACGCGAAGATTTTTCGCGACGAGGGCAGCGGGCCGGTGGTGACGGCGGGGACGGTCTTTTCGGGGTTGGAGCGGATGTTCATGGGATCCTCCGGTTTAATTCTGTTGTGCGTGCGTTTGAGCGACGGCGGTGAATTCTTGCTCCGTCATTGCGAGGAGCCCTTGCGACGAAGCAATCCAGACTGTCTCTGCGGAGAGACTCTGGATTGCTTCGCTTCGCTCGCAATGACGGGTGGAGAGAGCGATGCGCATCATGCCGCCTCCAGCGATAGGCCGAGCCACTGCCGCACCCGCGCGTCCGGGTCGGCGTTTTGCGTGACGTCGCTGACGACGGCGATGGAATCGGCGCCGGCGGCAAAAATCTCCGCGGCGTGCTCGAATTTGATGCCGCCGATCGCGACCAGCGGGATGCTGCCGATCCGCTTCTTCCATTCCGTGATCTTTGGAATGCCCTGCGGTTCGAAGCGCATCGATTTCAGCGTGGTGAAGAAGATCGGACCGAGCGCGACATAGTCGGGCTCTGCGGCAAGCGCGGTCTCGAGCTCCGCGTCGTCATGGGTGGAGACGCCAAGCGACAGGCCGGCCTCGCGGATGGCCTTGAGGTCCGCGTCCGCCAGGTCCTCCTGGCCGAGATGCAGATATTTTGCGCCGGCGACGACGGCCGCGCGCCAATAGTCGTTCACGACCAGCTTGGCCTGCGTGTCCTCAGTGATCGCCAGCGCGTCGGTGACGATCTGGAGCGCGTCGGCGTCGTTGAGGTCTTTCGCGCGCAACTGGATGGTGCCGACGCCGAGCTTGGTCAGGCGTTCGACCCATTTGAGGCTGTCGACGACGGGATAGAAGCGATCAGGATACGGCATGCCAGAATGGTGTCCCAACGACAGGGGTGGAGGGGGAGGCGAAGTCGCGGGCGTTCATCAGCCCGGCTTCGTAGGCGGTGCGGCCGGCATCACAGCCGAGACGGAAGGCGTTGGCCATCGCGACGGGATCGGCGGCTTTTGCGATGGCCGTGTTGAGCAGCACGGCGTCGTAGCCGAGCTCGAGCGCCTCGGCCGCATGTGACGGCGCGCCGATGCCGGCATCGACCACCAGCGTGATATCAGGCAGCCGTTCACGCAGCAGTTTCAGCGCGTCGCGGTTGGTGATGCCTTTGGCACTGCCGATCGGCGCGGCCCAGGGCATGACGACCTTGCAGCCGGCATCGACCAGGCGGTTCGCGACCGAGAGATCCTCGGTGCAATAGGGGAACACCTCAAAGCCGTCCTTGATCAGGATGGCGGCGGCCTCAACCAGGCCGACGACGTCGGGCTGCAGCGTGTCGTTGTCGGCGATCACTTCCAGCTTGATCCAGGACGTGCCGAACAGCTCGCGCGCGAGTTTTGCGGTGGTCACGGCCTCGCGCACGCTGCGGCAGCCGGCGGTGTTCGGCAACACGCTGACGTCGAGCTCACGGATCAGATTCCAGAACGCGTCCCCGGTCTTGCCGCCGGCGGCTTCGCGGCGCAGCGACACCGTGACGATGTTCGAGCCGGAGGCACGGATCGCCGCCTGCATGATCGCAGGCGAAGGATAGAGCGCGCTGCCGATCAGCAGGCGGGAGGGGAAGGTTTTGCCGTAGAAGGTCACCATGTCCAAGGTGTCTCCTCAAGTTCAACTGTCGTCCCCGCGAAGGCGGGGACCCATACCGCGTGATTTCTCTTGGGGCACGTGGGGAGAGACCGGCCGCCATAGCCGCTCCCTGTGGTTATGGGTCCCCGCCTTCGCGGGGACGACAAGTGGAGAGAGCGTGCCATCATCACCTCACCCTCCCTGCCGCGGCGTGATGATCTCGATCTCGTCGCCGGCCTTGAGGTGGGTCTCGGCCCAGCGGCTCTTCGGCACGACGTCGTAGTTCAGCGCGATCGCGAAATGGGTGCCCTCATAGTCGAGCTCGCTGAGCAGCGCGTCCACGCTGGCCGAGTTCACCTCGCGCTGCTCGCCGTTGACGATCACCCGCATTGCATCACCTCATTGTCGATCTGGCCGCGCTGGACGTATTGCAGCGTCAGCTCGGCGAGCGCCGGGGCGATCAGGAAGCCGTGGCGGTAGAGGCCGTTGACGGCGATCCTCTCGCCACGAATGCCGATGCGCGGCAGATTGTCGGGGAAAGCGGGCCGAAGGCCGGAGCCGAATTCGATGATCCGAGCCTCGCCGAAGGCCGGATGCACGGCATAGGCCGCGCCCAGCAGCTCCAGCGCCGAGCGCACGCTGACGCCGGTGTCCTCGGCCTCGATCGAGGTCGCGCCCAGCATGAACAGATTGTCCTCGCGCGGGATCACGTAGAGCGGCCAACGCGGATGGATCAGCCGCACCGGGCGCGCCAGCCGCACCTCGCCGGTCTCGATCAAAATCATCTCGCCCTTGACGCCGCGCAGCTCCGGCTGCTCGTCGCGCGCGCCGAGGCCGCGACAGTCGATCACGATGCCGTCGAGGTCTTTGGCGCTGACGTCGCTATCAAACTTGATGGTGCCGCCGGCGGCGCGGATGCGCTCATGCAGCTTCGGCAGCACGCGGCGCGGCTCGACATGGCCCTCGGTCGGGAAGAACAGCGCGTCGCGGAAGCGGCCCTCCAGCGACGGCTCGAGCTCGGCAAGGCTGGCCGCATCGAGCCGGCGGTGGCCGTCGGTCATCCGGGCAAAACGCTCGAAATCGTTGCGCTCGCGCGGGTGGGCGACGACGAGCGAGCCGTTGAAGGGGGTGTCCGGCAGCTCGCGCCGCCAGATGTCCAGGGAGCGCTGGCCGAGCCTGGAGATGATGGGTTCCGCGACCTCCGCCTCGCACCAGGGCGCGAGCATCCCGCCGGCCCAATGGCTGGTGGAATCGGTCATCGCGGCGTCACCGCGCTCGTGTAGCGTCACGGCATGGCCGGCCTGCGCGAACAAAAGCGCCTGCCAGGCACCTGCAATGCCTGCGCCGATGATGGATACCGGGGAATCCGATCGCTTGGTGGTCTGCAACATCCCTGTCCCTTCGCCGGCATGACCCGGATCAGGTTCAAAGGGTCACCGCGGTCCTGGGCCTTCTGACCCATTTAGCGGTATCTCAGCTCCTCCTCGGAGCACCCCTCGGAACGGCTCTAATGTATGCCAGCGGGACGGGGTGGTCAACGCGCTAGCCACAGGGCTGACATTCCGGCGCGGTCCGCCGGACCGAACCCCGGGTGCGCAATTGCGCACCGGGGAAGCTCGAGATTCCGGGCTCGATGCTTCGCATCGCCCCGGAATGACGCTGGCTAGTGGTTGGGAACCTCCTGCGCCCGCGCATTGCTGACGCGCTGGGCCAGCTTCTTATGCGGCGCCATCCCGAGCATCGGCTGCGGATTGCCGTTCGGCTCGAGCCAGGTGTCGTTGCTGGCCTGCTGCACCATTTCCTGGCGCTGCCGCTTTGCAACGTAGTAATAGCCGCCCGCGAAATAACGCACGGCTCGGGCGTGGTCGCCATTGGCGGCGCGATAGGCGCCGGCGAGGTATTTGACGGCGTAGGTGAGGTTGGTGTTGGGATCGCGCAGGCCGGCGGCGTCGCCGGTGTAGCCGACCCCGCGGGCGGTCGCGAGCTTGATCTGCATCAGGCCGATGGTGCCGCCGCGACCGATCAGGCCGGGCTGATAGCGGCTCTCGCGCATGATGACGCGATGCACCAGCGCTTCCGGCACGCCGTTGGCGCGGGCATGGGCCGCGACCATCTCGGCATACTCGGCTTCGCCCGCGAATGCGGCCTGCGGCAACATCAGCCCGGCCGCAACGAGCGCGGCAATACGCAAAATTTTCATTGAATTATTCCTCGGCAGAACGAACCTGCACCCGTGCGCGTTAGGCCGTGGGAACACGGCGATGATGTGGCGAAACGCCGCCAGCGGCGATTTTCGCGGGGCCGTCGTTTTTACGACTCAAACCCAGGTTAGGATTGCACTTGGCGATGTGCGTTACGCGACAGCAGGTCTGTCTATTCGTGCATTCGCCCAAAAATCGCTATTCAAAATTCGGGAGAACGTCCATGACCCGAGCAGACATCGGCGACATCCCCAAGCAGAACCCCTGTGCGCAATGTGGGGCACCGATCCCGTCTCCGGACTGGATCGAGCCGGGCGAAGGCCGCGTTTCCTATCTCTGGAAATGCCACGCCTGCGGCTACCGCTTCGAGGCGGTGGCGATCTTCGAGGAGCACCCGATCGAGCATCCGCCGCTCGCCGCCTGAGGCGTGCCTTACGCCGCCCGCCGCGGCTGCTGCCACACCGGCAATTGCATCCGTACGATCAGCCCGTGCGGCGCGCGGTCGTGCAACGACAATTCGCCGCCATGAGCGATCGCGATCGCGCGCGCGATCGACAGGCCGAGCCCGAAGCCGGTGTGCTCGTCCATGGTGCGCGCGTCATCGCCGCGCGCGAACGGCTCCAGCATCTCCTGCTTGCGCGCATCCGAGATGCCGGGGCCGTCGTCCTCGACGTCGATGACGAGCGTGGTGCCGGATACGTCGAGGCGGATCGTCACTTCGGCGCCGAAGCGAACCGCGTTCTCGACGAGGTTGGTGACGCCCCGATGCAGCTCGTCGGGCCGCGCGGCGGCCGTCGCCGAAGCGGGGCCGTCATAGTGCACGACATGGCCCATGTCGCCGAACTGGTCGGCGATGACCTGGAGCGTGCTCGCGATGTCGACCAGCGTCACCGCCTCGATCTTGCGGTCGTTGCGCAGCAGCGACAACACGGATTCCAGCATCGAGCGCATCTGGTCGAGATCGATCAGCATGCGCCTGCGGTTGCCCTCGTCCTCGATGAACTCGGCGCGCAGGCGCAGCCGGGTGATCGGCGTTCGCAGGTCGTGGCTGATCGCCGCCAGCATCCGGGTGCGATCCGACATCAGCCGCGCGATCCGCTCATGCATGCGGTTGAGCGCGCGCGCGACCGAGCGGATCTCCTCCGGGCCGCGCTCGGGCAGCGGATCGGCCGCCCCGTCCAGGCTGAAATTCTCGGCGGCCCTGGCAAACGAGGACAGCGGCGCGGCCAGCGCGTAGGCCGCCCACAGGCCGAGCATCGTGACGCTGATCAGCGCGAACAGCAGCGTTATCATCCAGGGGCCGCCCCAGAACCGCGGCGGATGCGGGCCCTGCTCGACGCGACCTGCGATCACACTGCCGTCGGGAAGCTCGACCGCGACGCGGTGCACGCCGAAGTTCGGGGTCAGCGCGATCACCTCGTACTGATGGCCGAGATGCCGGCGCACGTTGCGCAGATGCGGGCCACCGCTGTCTTCGGCGACGGAGAAGGTCCCCGGCGCGAGGAGCTCGATGCCGGCATTCGGAAACGCACGCACGATATTGGCGAGGATGCGCGGCCGCTCGCTCGCATCCGTGCCGTTGAGCAGCAGGGCCGCGTCCGCAAGCTGATGGGCGGCGTCGGGCGGCGGCTCGGCCCGGTCCGGCCGGCTGATCAGGAAGCTGGCGGTGAGGATCAGATGCAGCGCGACGATCGACGCCACCACCAGCGCGGCGATCTGTCCACCGATGCTTTTGAGGTGGAAGAAGCGGAACGGCGTCATGACGACCGCTCCACTAACTGCTCAGGGTCGCCGCGACCGCTTCGTTGCCAGCTGCTTCAGTCCCGGCCGCTTCGGTTCTGGGCGTGAACAGATAGCCGCCGGAGCGCACCGTCTTGATGATGGTGGGATCGGCCGGATTGGGCTCGATCTTGCGACGGATGCGGCTGACCAGCACGTCGATCGAGCGTTCGAACGAGCCGGTGTTGCGCCCTTGCGTGAGGTCGAGCAGGCTGTCGCGCGACAGCACGCGGCCGGGCCGTTCGCAGAACGTCCGTAGCAGATCAAACTCGGCGCTGGTCACCGCGACGCGCGCGCCTTCCGGATTGCGCAATTCGCGCAGGCGCAGATCGATGCGCCAGCCCTCGAAGACGAGCGTGGAGGCGCCCTCGATCGAGCTTGCCGCCTGGGCTGCGACCTGGCGGCGTAGCACCGCGTTGATGCGCGCGAGCAGCTCGCGCGGGTTGAACGGCTTTGGCAGATAGTCGTCCGCGCCCATCTCGAGGCCGACGATGCGATCGACGTCCTCGCCGCGCGCGGTCAGCATGATGATCGGCGTCTGCGCCTCCGAGCGTACCTTGCGGCACAGGCTCAGGCCGTCCTCGCCGGGCAGCATGACGTCGAGGATGATGAGGTCGACCCTGTGATCGGCCAAGGCACGCGACATCTCCCGGCCATCGCTCACGGTGGTGACGTTGCAGGCGTTGTTGCGCAGGTACTTTGCAATCAACGTCCGGGTTTCGCGGTCGTCCTCGACGACCAGGATGTTGGGATTGGCCATGCGCTTTGTTTGTCCAAGATTCGGGCCAAAAGGCGAAGATTTTTGTTTCGGATTGTTTCTGACTGTCCGGGCGCAACAGCAGGCAATACCCGGGCAGGGAAGCGGCAAGGTCTCGTTAAGGCCGCTAACCATACCGTGGCGGTGTCGCTTACGAAACCCCGCAAAAGCCACGGAGCCATTATGACCTCGATTTCGGCGGCCTCCGCCGGTAACTACCAGTCGCCCCTGCAGCGGCTTCAGCAGCAATTGCAATCGGACGTTTCCGACGGCACGATCTCGTCGTCGGACCAGTCGGCGCTCTCGACCGCGCTGACCGACATCGACACCGCCTTGCAGTCGAGCCGATCCAGCGATCAGTCGAGTGGCACGCGTCCTTCCAAGGACGAGATGAAGTCGAAGATCGACGATCTCATCGCCAACGAAGTGTCGAACGGGACGCTGACCTCGGACCAGGCGGACGAACTGAAGAACGTGTTTCAGTCCGCTTTCGCCAAGGGGCCAGGCGGCGCCGGCGGTCCCGGTGGTCCGGGTGGTCCCGGTGGTGCGGGCGGACCGCCGCCCGGTCCGCCGCCGGATGACAGCTCGTCGGATTCGTCCTCGACGGACTCGACCAGCAGCACGTCGACCAACACGACCACGGCGGACATTCTCCAGCAATTCCTCCAGGCGCTCCAGCAGTCGCAATCGTCGAGCGCGTCCTACGGCGCCAGCGGCAGCTCATTCGGCGGTTCGGATTTCTCCGCACTTCTGATCGACTTCAAGAGCTGACCTGAGCGACGCAGGTCGGCGCGTTCCTCGCCGCGATCGTGCTTCACCCAGGGCGCATGATCGTCGGCGGGGAACTGTGCATCAGGAACGTTCCTCATCGAACGTTCCTGAGTGACGCAGGAACTTTCGTCGCAGCGCAGCGCCATCATCGCGTGACGAAATTGCCGCAGAAAAGGAACTGCGGATGATCGCCGCTGTTCTCTCCGCATAAGCTTTCTGCTGAAGGAGAGGACAACAATGTTGATGAAATCGATCGCCGCCGGCCTTGCCGGCACCGCACTGCTTGCGACCGTTGCGTTCGCGCAAAACCCGACGGCCACCACCGACAAGGCGGCGCCCGCGGCCACCACCACCACAACGACGACGACGACCGCGTCGGGCGAGTGGCGTGCCTCGAAGATGTCGGGCCTGAAGATCTACAACGACGCCAACGAGAACATTGGCTCGATCAACGACCTGCTGATGGACAAGAGCGGCAACATCAAGATTGCCGTGATCGGCGTCGGCGGCTTCCTCGGCATGGGCGAGCATCTGGTCGCCGTCCCCTACGAGAAGCTGAAGTTCGTCAACGAGGCCGTCGCCTACACCGGCACCGGCGCGAAGCCTGCGGCGACCACGACCACTGGCGCTGCGACCGGCACCGAGAAGACCACGACGACCACGACGGCTACGACCGCCTCGTCCACGTCGAAATGGTATCCGGACCACGCCGTGTTCAATGCCAGCAAGGACGAGCTGAAGAACATGCCCGAGTTCAAGTACTCGGAGTAATGCTGCTCACGTGACGGCCGAAACGAGGCGCGCCCGGTTTTCACCGGGTGCGCTGTCGTGTCTTTCGTCTTTCACCTCGCCCCGCTTGCGGGGAGAGGTCGGATTGCATCGAAGATGCAATCCGGGTGAGGGGGAGTCTCGACGAGCCCAACTGGCGCCGTCCCCGCGGAGACTCCCCCTCACCCCAATCCTCTCCCCGCAAGCGGGGAGAGGGAGAAGACGTTCAGTGCGTCACCAGCGGGCAGCCGCCCTTGTCGAGGGGACGGAAGGCTTCGTCGCCGGGGACGGTGGCGATCAGCTTGTAGAGGTCCCACTCACCCTTGGACTCCTCCGGCTTCTTCACCTCGAACAGATACATGTCGTGCACCATGCGGCCGTCGATGCGGATCTTGCCGTTCCTGGCGAAGAAGTCGTTGACCGGGGTTTTGCGCATCTGCTCCATCACCTTCGGCGCCTCGTCGGTCTTGATGGCCTCGATCGCCTTCAGATAGTGCATGGTCGCCGAGTAGAGACCGGCCTGGATCATGGTCGGCATATGACCGACCTTCTCGTTGAACCGCTTCGAGAAGGCGCGCGTCTCCTCGTTCATGTCCCAGTAGAACGCGTCGGTGACGATCAGGCCTTGCGTCGCCTTGATGCCGAGCGAATGGGTGTCGGTGATCTCCTGGAGCAGCGCGATCATCTTCTGGCCACCCTGAACGAGACCGAATTCGGCCGCCTGCTTCAGCGCGTTGGTGGTATCGCCGCCGGCATTCGCCAGCGCGACCACCTTGGCCTTGGAGGCCTGGGCCTGCAGCAGGAAGGACGAGAAGTCCGAGGAATTGAGCGGATGGCGGACCTCGCCGAGCACCTTGCCGCCGCTCTCCTTGACCACGTTGGCGGCGTCGCGCTGCAGCGCCATGCCGAAGGCGTAGTCGGCGGTGACGAAGAACCAGGTGTCCTCGCCGCGCTTCACCATCGCCTTGCCGGCGACATTCGACAGCGCATAGGTGTCGTAGGTCCAGTGCACGGTGTTGGGCGAGCAGGCGACGCCGGTGATATCCGATGACCCGCCGCCGGAGTTGATGTTGATCTTGTTCTTCTCGCGCGTCAGCGCCGAGATCGGCAGTGCCACCGAGGATGTCGGCACGTCGAAGATCGCGTCGACCTTGTCGTTGTCGTACCAGTTGCGGGCGATGTTGACGCCGACGTCGGGCTTGTTCTGGTGATCGGCGGCGACCACCTGTACCGGCTTGCCCGCGACCTTGGCGCCGTAATCGGCAACCGCCATCTCGACGGCGGCGAGCGAGCCCTTGCCGGTCGCGTCCGCATAGAGGCTCGACATGTCCGTGAGCACGCCGATCTTGACGACGTCGTCTGAGATCTGCGCGTGGGCCGTGCCTGATGTGGCGGCGAGAGCAAGACCGGCCGCGACGGCGGCGATGAGTTTTTGCATATGTTTCTCCCTGTGTTGTTGTTTGGGTTTTGTTGCGGGGACTGTTCTAGCGACAATCGGTCGCGGGGGCAAAGCCGGGGATGTGTGAGGTGGCGTGAGAAATAAGTAGGGGGCTGCGGTGTTCTTACCCTCTCCCCTTGTGGGAGAGAGTGGCTCGCCGCGTAGCGGCGAGACGGGCGAGGGGTCTCTCTCCGCACGTACCCATCTTGCATTCGTACTTGCGGAGGTAACCCCTCATCCGGCGCTTCGCGCCACCTTCTCCCACAAGGGGAGAAGGAAGAAAGACGCCTTTCAGGCGCTGCTGCCCTTGAGCCGTTCGTTGCGCCGGCGCAGGCCTTCCAAAGTCGCGAGGAGGATGACCGATACTGTCGTCAAGATCACCGCCGCCGCCGTAATGGTCGGACTGATGTTCTCGCGAATGCCGCTGAACATCTCGCGCGGCAGCGTGCGCTGCTCCGGGCCTGCCATGAACAGCACGATCACCACCTCATCGAAGCTGGTCGCGAAGGCGAACAGCGCACCCGACGCCAAGCCGGGCAGGATCAGCGGCAGGATCACGCGGCGGAACGCATAAAGCGGCGAGGCGCCGAGTGAGGCGGCGGCGCGTGCCAGATTGGTGTCGAAGCTTTGCAGCGTCGCGCCGACCGTGATCACCACAAAGGGCGTCGCCAGCGCGGTGTGGGCCAGGATCAAGCCGAGATAACTGCCGGTCAGTCCGATCGGCGCGAAGAAGAAATACAGGCCGACCGCGGTGATGACGCCGGGCACGACGACCGGCGACAGCACGAAAGCCAGCACGAGCGGTTTGAACCGGCTCTTCCACTGCGCCAGCCCCAGCGCAGCCAGCGTGCCAAGCACCATCGACAGCAGGGTCGAGGCGACGCCGATGATCATGCTGTTCTTCAGCGAATTCATCCAGCGCGGCGAATTGATGAAGTCGTCGTACCAGCGCAAGGAGAGGCCCGGCAGCGGATAGGTGAGGTACGAGCCCGAGCTGAAGGACAGCGGCATGATCGCAAGGATCGGCGCGATCAGGAAGATGAACACCAGCGTGGAGATGACGATGGTCGCGGTCCACGCGATACGCTGGCTGGGCGTGCGGAGGGAAGAATGATCGCTCAATTCTTCATTCCTCCCGTGACCTGCTGCCCCTGCACCAGCTTGCCGTAGACGAGAGCGAGCAAAAGAGTGGCCAGCAGCAGCACCGCTCCCAACGCCGAAGCAAGGCCCCAATTGGCCGTCTCGGTCGTGTAGAGCGCGATGAAGTAGCTGATCATCTGATCGGCGGCGCCGCCGACGAGGGCCGGTGTGATGTAGTAGCCGAGCGCCAGGATGAAGACGAGCAGGCTTCCCGCGCCGATGCCGGGCAGGGTCTGAGGCAGGTAGATCCGCAGGAAGGCAGTGGTCGGTGGCGCGCCGAGCGAGGCGGCGGCACGCATGTACGCAGGCGAGATCGCTTTCATGCTGCTATACAGCGGCAGGATCATGAACGGCAGGAGAACGTGGGTCATGGCCACGCAGACACCGAAGCGGTTGTAGATCAGCCGCAACGGCTCGTCGATGATGCCAAGCCAGTGCAGGCTGTCGTTCACGACGCCCTTGCTCTGCAACAAGACGATCCAGGCGCAGGTGCGGACCAGAAGCGACGTCCAGAACGGCAGCAGGACGAAGATCATCAGCAGGTTCGACCGGCCCGGCGGC
The DNA here is from genome assembly GCF_052075965.1 of Bradyrhizobium sp. 482_C4_N1_8. NCBI lineage: Bacteria > Pseudomonadati > Pseudomonadota > Alphaproteobacteria > Hyphomicrobiales > Nitrobacteraceae > Bradyrhizobium > Bradyrhizobium sp. 482_C4_N1_8. The sequence goes on from NZ_CP197231.1 coordinate 1,908,536, forward strand.
AGCGTTGCCAGTAGGTAAGCGACCGGGAAGGCGAGGATCAGGCAGAGTACCGTGACGCTGAAGCTGATGAGGAAGGTGCGGGCGAAGACGTTGCGGTAGATCGCCTGGTCTGATGCGGCCGCGACGATCGCACCATCGACGTTCCGCGTCAGGTCGAGCGCCGCCAGCAGATAGAATCCGGTCACCGGGCCACCGGCATCCTTGATCGTCGTCCAGGTGGCCCGTTCGCGCCAGGCCGGGTTGATCTTGCCCAGTGTCTCCCTGGCGGTGCCGGGCTCCGGCTGCGCCTTCAGATTACGTGCCGTGCTGGTCAGGATCGTACGAAAACCGTTCAGGGCGTAATTGAGCCGCTTGGCCGCGATGGCGATGATGCCGGAAGCGCGCGCCGCCAGGATGTCGCTTGCCAGCGCTGCAAAGGCCTTTTCATCCGGCAGGTCCTTGCCTTCCCAGCTGGCGAGAGCAGCGATGGTTTGCGGCAGAACCTGACGCACCTCGCGGTCATCGACCGCGCGCCACAGCATGCCGGCGATCGGGCCTGCGAAGGTGAAGAGCAGGAAGACGAGAAGCGGCAGCACCAGCGCCAATGCCTTGACCTGACGTGTCCGCTCCGCACGCCGCAATCGGCGCTTGAGCGGCACCTCGGTCGACGCATTGGCGCCGGTCAGGAGCGAGGCCGTCATTGGTCGAGCCTGGTGGGGCGCGCTATTTCGCGGCCCATTTGTTGAAGCGCTCGGTCAGGCGGTCGATGTTCTCGAGCCAGAAGCCAACGTTGATCTCGACCGCGTTCTTGATGTTGTCAGGCGCTGTCGGCAGGTCCTTGAGAACGGCGGGCGCGAGGAGGGCGGCTGCGTCCTTGTTCGAGGTGCCATAGGCGATGTTCTGCGACAGCTTTGACTGGTTCTCCGCCTTGCCCGCGAAGTCCAGGAACTTGTAGGCCGCGTCCTTGTTCGGGCTGCCCTTCAGGATGACCCAGCTGTCGAGGGTGAAGAGCGCTCCGTCCCATACGATGCCAAAATTCTTCTTGTCGTTCTTGTTCGCGGTGTCGATGCGGCCATTGTAGACCGAGGTCATCGCCACCTCGCCGGAGGCGAGCAATTGCGGCGGCTGGGCGCCGGCCTTCCACCAGACGATGTCGCCCTTGATGGTGTCCAGCTTCTTGAACGCGCGCTCGACGCCCTCGTCGGTCGCCAGCACCTTGTAGACGTCCTTCGGTGCGACGCCGTCGGCCATGAGGGCGATCTCCAGCGTGGTCTTCGGGCCCTGACGCAAGGCGCGCTTGCCCGGAATCTTTTTGGTGTCGAAGAAGTCGGCCCAGCCGTTGGGGGCGTCCTTCAGCTTGTCCTTGTCGTAGCCGAGAACGAAATCGTAGAGGATGGCGCCGACGCCGCAGGGATTGACCGACGGCGGTATATAGGCGGCCTCGCCGCCGATTTTGGAATAATCCATCTTCTCGAACAGGCCTTCCTCGCAGCCGACCGCGAGTTCGTCGCTCTCGACCTGGACGAGGTCCCAGGTGGCGGCACCACCCTGCACCTTGGCGCGCAGCACGCCGACGCCGCCGTCCCAGGACTCGTCGTTCATCGCGACGCCGGCTGCTTTCTTGAACGGCTCGAAATAGACCCTCTTCTGGGCATCCTGATAGGCGCCGCCCCACGACACGACGGTGAGGTCACGCGCCTGCGCGACCGTGGCCAGCGCGGCGCTGGCGCTGAACGCCACGGCGAACCCCAGAGCAATCTTGCCAGTCTTGCGCTTCAGCATGGTCCTTGTTCCTTCTTCATCTGCGTTGCGTTGAGGTTGATCGATGCCGGTCCGGATCAGACGGGATCGAGGGCCAGGCAGTCCTCGGGACGGAAGGTGATGAATACGCTTTCACCAGATCTTAGACTGCCATGTCTCAATCCGTCATGCGTCCCCGGCTGAAGCTTGACCATGAACTCCCCGTTGCCGGCGACATCGAGCACGGCCAGTGCGTGGTCGCCGAGATAGATGGTGTTCTGCACCTTCGCCGGCAGCCGGTTCGGTCCCTCGCTGGAGGTGCCGTCCGGGATGATGGCGATCCGCTCCGGCCGCACCGACAGGGAGGTCGACGCGCCCGCGCCGGATACATTGACCGCCCGTGCGGTCACGGCGCCGCCACCAGCCAGCGTGACGCGGCAATAGTCCTTCTCGATCGTCTCGACGGTGCCGGACAGCACGTTGTTCTCACCGATGAAGTGAGCGACGAAGCTGTTCACCGGATGCTCGTACAGCGCGTCGGGCCGGTCGATCTGCTGCACGATGCCGTCGTTGAACACGGCGATGCGATCCGACATGGTGAGCGCTTCGCTCTGATCGTGGGTGACGTAGACGACGGTGATGCCCATCGTCTCGTGCAGCTGCTTGATTTCCAGTTGCATCTGCTCCCGCAGGCGCTTGTCGAGGGCGCCCAGGGGCTCGTCCATCAGCACGAGCTGCGGATTGAAAACCAGCGCGCGGGCCAGCGCCACGCGCTGCTGCTGACCGCCGGACAGCTGCCCGGGCCGCCGGTGCGCCAGGGTTTCCATCTTGATCATGCGCAACGCCGCGTTGACGCGTTCCTGCGCCTCGGCCTTGGCCGTGTTGCGAACGGATAGCGGGAAGGCGATATTCTCCGCGATCGTCAGGTGCGGGAACAAGGCATAGTTCTGGAACACCATGCCGATGTCGCGCTTATGCGGCGGCACGTTCTTGATCGGCCGTTCGGCGAGGTAGATTTCGCCATGGGTTGGAACCTCGAAGCCGGCCAGCATCATCAGCGTGGTCGTCTTGCCCGAGCCCGACGGACCGAGCAGGGTGACGAACTCGCCCTTCCTGATTTCGAGATCGAGGTTCTTCACCACGAGGTGCTCGCCATCGTAGGTCTTCTGAATGCCGGAAAAGCGCACCAGCGCCGGCGCAGGCGTGACCATGCCGGCTTCCATGTTGTCCTCGCGTTGTCCCCTGCAGTGCTGTCAGCACCTCGTTCGAGGTTGCGAGAAACAGCTTAGCATCCTCCGACGAGAATGCCAGCGGCGCAAGCGACGCGCGCGGGTCCGGCGAGTGAAGACGCGCTACATCCCCGACAGCTTCGTCACGTAGACGTTCAGCGAGCCGCCGGCTTCGGCGACGATGCGCAGCGTCTTGGAATCGAAGGCGATGTCGGCGAGGGTCAGGCTGTCGATCTTGGCGTCGACCTTGAGGCCATCCTCGCTCTTCTGGTAGTCGGCGATCGCGGCCGCGATCTTCTCGCGCGCATTGGCGGCGATCGGCTTCAGATCGAGCGTCGCCTTCTGCACCAAGGCCTGCTGCATCTGCGGCACCACCGCGCGTGCGGCCGCGCCGAGCAGGCCGAAGGCGGCCTCGGATTCCACCGCGAGCTGGATGTCGGCGAGCCGCAGCGTCTGCTGCGCCTGGTCGAGCATCGGCCGGCCCCAGATGTGCACGGTCGCTTCGGCGCCGAGACCGAGCCAGCTCTTCTTCTCCTTGGCACGCACCAGCAGCGAGATCAGGAGACGATCGCCTGACGGCACCACGTTGACGCCTTTCACGGTGACGTCGACCGGGCCGGAGCCGTCCTCGGGATAGGTGTGGCCGACCATCTGCGCCGCGATCAGCTTGTTGATCTCGGTGAAGGGCACGTCGATCGGCACGCCGATGTTCACGCCGGTGCCGGTCGGCGGCACGATCGAGATCTTGTCGGGGAAGGGACAGTCCGGCTTGGTCGACGTCGAGGTCACGCGCGTCTCGAGCTCAAGGCCGAGCAGCAGCGTCACGTTCTGCGCGTCGACGCGCGGCTGCGCCGCGATGGCACGGGTCGGTTTCATCTCGAGCCAGAGCGGCGGCAGCGAGGCCGAGGAGCCCGAGCCCTGCAGCGGGATCGAGCGGCAGGCCTTGGCCCATTGCAGCTTCGCATTCTCGCGCAGCGAGGGATCGTTGCGGATGCGCTCGGAGACGATGTTGATCTGCTCGCCGACATTCTTGTCGATCAGCGGCTTCACCTGCGCCGGCACGTTGACCTTGGCGCCGGAGACGTTGAGGTTGGTGTCGCCGAGATTGACCTGGGCGCCGAGATTTGGCTCGAGATGCCAATTGGCCGCGAGCTTCGGGCGCGAGGTGACGACCACGTTGCCCTTGATCTCGGCGCTGGCGTTCAAATTCTTGATGTTGACCGCGCCGATCCGTTTCGCTGCGTCGCCGCCGAGCACGCTGCCGAGCGCGTCGCCGAGCGCGCCGGTGGCTTTCGACGACAGCGAGCCCGTCACGTTCAGCTTGCCATTGAGCGGCGTCGAGATCGTCAGCACGTCCTTGTCGCCGGCAGCCGCCATCGGCCCGCGCACGGCGGACCAGCCGATGTCGGCATTCTCCAGGATCTGCGAGATTGGATTATCGGCCTTGCCGGCGAAATTGCGCGGCGCGGCTTTCTCGGCCTGTTCGCGGATCGCCGATATCGCGATCGCCACCGGCGCCACCACGATCGAACTCTTCGCGACCGGCGGCAGCGGCGGCAATTGCGCGACCGGCGGCGCAGTCGTCGCCGCGCGCGGCGACAGCCAGTCCATCGCCTTCAGGCTGACGAAAAACGACGCCGCGAGCACCGCCACGGCGATCAGGACAGTCTTCAAGTTCAGCGTCAGTCGCATCAATCCCCCAAGCCACCCAGGGTCGGAAGTCTACAGGGCAGGCGAGGGGGGCGCTAGAGCGCACCGGTGGGGTGGAATTGGGGCGAACAGATTAACGGTTGCGGCAGCATCGGTGCCGCGCATCCGTCATCGCGCACCTTAGCTGCGCCGCGGGCGGCGAACCGCCCTCACATTGCCGCGATCGCCACCGCCGCAGAAGAAGCGGTCGCCGCCGTCGGACTCCAATCCTGACACCATCGTCCCGGCGGGCAGGTCGAGCTGCTCCAGCACCTTGCCGGTCTCGGGATCGATCCGCCGCAAATCGCTTTCCTCGCCCTCCCAGGTGCCATGCCAGAGCTCGCCGTCGACCCAGGTGACGCCGGTCACGAAGCGCTTGCTTTCGATGGTGCGGAGGATCTTTCCCGTCTCCGGATCGACCTGATGGATCTTGCGCTCGCGATACTGACCGACCCACAGCGAGCCCTCCGCCCAGGCCAATCCGGAATCGCCGCCGCCGCCCGGGGCCGGAATCGTGCTGATCACCTTGCCGGTGGCGGCGTCGATCTTCTGGATGCGATCCTCGGCGATCTGGAACAGGTGCCGGCCGTCGAACGCCGTCCCCGCATGCGCGGCGACATCGATGCAGCGTGCGATCTTGCCGTTGGCCGGATCGACCGCATTCAGCTTGTCGCCGGATGCGAACCAGACATGGGTGCCGTCGTAGGTGACGCCATGCACGGCCTCGACACCCGCAAAAGGTCCGTACTCCCTGACGATCTCGGCGGCGGAACGCTTCATGTGCTTGATCCCTCTGATGTGATCCAACTTACGCCTTCAGGAGCGGTCCGGGGAGTAACAAGCCTGTCGGGAAACCCGGGACGGGCGGGGTCATCCAGCGCCGTGCCCGGCCGTGTCCGAACGATTGCACCTTGTTCGACCGCGCCAGCTCTTCGAGGGCCCGCTGCACGGTGCGGGCGCTCGTCCCCAGCGCCAGCGCGAGCGCCGAGCTTGACCAGGGCTCGCCGTCGGAGAGGACGGCGAGCACCGCGGCGTGCTTCTCCTCGACGGGACGTGCCAGCACGAGGACGTCGCGCGTCTTGCGCGGCGCCAGCACAAAACCCTGCTTCGTCGCGCTGATGTCGGCCAGCGGCTTGAGCTGGGTGCGGAGCCGCCCGATCTCCACGCGCAACCGCGCGCGATGCGATTCGTCGGCGTGCTTCGCCCGGAACGCGCCTGATATCAGCGCCTCTCGCGAGACATCGGCGGGCCATGCCTGCGCCAGGAGGCGGGCGAGCGCGAACAGCACCGGGCGCGTTCCGAGCGATACGACGCGGCCTTGCCTGCGCAGGGCATGATGAAAGGTGTCCACGACGAGCGCCGTCGAGGTCGCCAGTCTCTCGACCTCCCCGAGCAACAACGGATGCTCGCTGCCGCGCGCGATCAGGCGCGCCGCCGGCGTGTCGAGGATCAGGTTCGCGTTGTCGACCTCGGCCACGAGCGCCGGGATCTTCGCCTGCCGCGCTGCGTGAGCCGCGCGGTTGAGCGCCGCGCGCGCATCTTTCGCTCTCAGTCGTCTGATGGCGATGCCGGCGACCACGAGCTCGCGGACGACCTGAGAGGCAGGCGGGAGCGGGGAGGGGCTGAGCTCGGCCAGCGTGCGCTCGGCTTCGTCGAGCTGCCCGACGAGGAGGAGGCGGCGCGCCTCGATGTGGCCTGCATGAGCTGCATTGGCGAGATCGCCGTGCTGTTCGAGCGTCGCGCGGGCCGCTGCGAGCGTTTTCACCGGCCAGCTCAGGTCGCGCGAGACGAGCGCGATCTCGGCTTCGGCCACCACGCATCTTGCGCGCGCCACCGCCTCTCTCGGACCGAACGCGCGCGCAGCGCTCCGCAGCAGCGTCTTCGCCTTCGCGAGATCGCCGAGCTGCGCCATCGCGATGCCGCGTAGCGCCAGCGACGGTGCATCGTTGCGCAGCGCAACGCGGTTCAGCGCGCCGAGCGGATCGCCGGCCTCAAGCGCGCGCGCGGCGGCCGTGATCAGCGAGTCCATTCAAATCCCGCCACACTTGTTACTCCCTCCGCGCAACCGCTTGGTGCCAGAAATCGTTGACGACCGACAATGTGCGGTGAGGGTCGAGCGGTTCCGCGTCCGTCGTAGCGCGACGCGGAATGACCGCCCGGGCAAGAGGAATGGAGAGCCATGATGACATCAGCAGACAACGCAGGAACTAACGGACAGGCCGCCATGCAAACACCGCCGGTGGTGTCGCCGCAGGACTGGGAGGCCGCCCGTCAGCAACTGCTCGTGAAGGAAAAGGCGCATACCCGTACCCGCGACGCCCTCGCCGCCGAGCGCCGGCGCATGCCGTGGATGGAAGTCACCAAAACCTATGCGTTCGAGGGGCCCGGCGGCAAGATCAGTCTGGTGGATCTGTTCCAGGGCCGGCGGCAGCTGATCGTCTACCGGGCCTTCTTCGAGCCGGGCGTGCTCGGCTGGCCCGATCAAGCCTGCCGGGGCTGCTCCATGGTGGCCGACCAGGTCGCCCATGTCTCGCATCTGAACGCCCGCGACACCACGCTCGTGTTCGCCTCGCGCGCGCCCCAGGCCGACATCATCAGGCTGAAGCAGCGGATGGGCTGGACCATGCCCTGGGTCACCGTCACCGACAGTTTCGACGCCGATTTCGGCGTCGACGAATGGCACGGCACCAACGTGTTCTACCGCGACGGCGACCGCATCTTCCGCACCTACTTCATCAAGAGCCGCGGCGACGAGCAGATGGGCGGCACCTGGAACTATCTCGACATCACGCCGCTCGGCCGCCAGGAGGTCTGGGAGGACTCGCCAAAGGGCTATCCGCAGACGCCGACCTACAAATGGTGGAACTGGCACGACAGCTACGCGGAAGGCGCTGCGCCCGACAAGAAATGGGTCGAGATCTCGACGGCCGGCGAGAAGGCCTTTCGCGACGAGGCCGCGGAAGGCCGTGACTAGTCCCGCCAACGTGGCCACCGGCGCGAGCCGCGATGGCGTGGTGGCCGCACGCCACCTCGCCAGATGGCTGGCTCTGGCGGCGACGCCGACCTTCGCGATCATGGCCGTGCTGACGGCCGTGCTCGGCGGCCCGGCGGACATGCTGTGTGCCGCCGGGTACGGCTCCGTGCTGAGTGGGATGGTGCCGATGTATCTGCTGATGAGCGCGTTTCATTCAGCGGCATGGCTGAGGCTGATCGCGGAGCGGCGGCGGGCGCGGTAAGCGGTAAGCGGCTTCCGCCGGTGTGAACGCCTCGTCCTTCGAGACGCGCGCAAGAGCGCGCTCCTCAGGATGAGGCTAACTAGCGCTTCGTAGGTTAGTGCAGGTCCTTCGAGGAAAACCTCGAGCCGCGCACTCCGCCCTCATCCTGAGGAGCCCGCCGCGGGTGGGCGTCTCGAAGGATGATGAGATCCGCGCTTTGCCAATTCATGCAGCTCGGCAAAATCTCCGCGCATGAAGGCTTCCTTCTTGGCGCGGCTCCATTTCTTGAGCTTGCGCTCGCATTCGATCGCGTCGGTAATCCGGTCGAACCATTGCGAGAAGACCAGGGTCACGGGCCTGCGTGACTTCGTATAGCCGCCGAACGTGCCAGCGTTGTGCTGCGCGATTCTGAGCTCAAGCTCGGTGCGCGTCGTGCCGATGTAATAGCTGCCGTCGACGCATCTGAGAATGTAGAGGTACGCGCCTTCTGTCATCGTGCCCGCCCCATCCTTCGAGACGACCGCTTCGCGGTCTCCTCAGGATGAGGCTAACTGGCATCCATGACGTGGTGCAAGCACTGTGGACAGATTTGCGGCCACGCACTCCGCCCTCATCCTGAGGAGCCCGCCGGAGGCGGGCGTCTCGAAGGATGCGCCGCAATCGCATCGCAAACCAAAATGCAGCGGTGCACCGTGGCCCGCTACTGTGAACCCGATGTCGCCTGCAGATACGCAACCACCCTAGCCGCGTCCTCCGCGGAGACGCCGCCATAGGGCTGCATCTTGTTGCCGGACACGACCTCATCCGGCTTGACCATGAAGCGGGTCAGCTTGTCCCGGTCCCAGACGAAGCCGGCGTCCTTCATCGACGGAGAGTAGTTGTAGTCCGGCAGCGAGCCGGCCTTGCGTCCCACGATCTTGCTGAGATTGGGACCGAGGCGATTGTCGCCATCCTTCACCGAGTGGCAGGTGCGACAGGAATTGTTGAAAGCCTGCTGGGCCGCCTCGTCGTTCGCCGGCTGCTGGGCGAGCGAAGGGGGCGCTGACAGGAGCAGCGTCAATGCGCCGGCACCAACGATCGAGCGCAGCCATGGACCTGGCGACCTTTGCAGGCGTGATCGCATCCGCGCCTCCGAACAGTGCTTCTCCAGGCGAGGCCGCCCGGAGAGCATGATGCAAACGAAAACGGCCCCGGTGGGTTCCGGGGCCGTTTGCGTCACAATGTCCTGTCGCGTTAGCGCGTTGCGGCGCCGAGATCCGCGCGGCGTTCCGTCATCGGCAGCACGATCACCTTGGTGCCGACGTTGACGCGGGAGTAGAGGTCGGTGACGTCGTCGTTGGTCAGGCGGATGCAGCCGGACGAGACGTGCTTGCCGATCGTGTCGGGGGCGTTAGTGCCGTGGATGCGGTAGATGGTGCCGCCGAGATACATGGCGCGCGCGCCGAGCGGGTTGCCGGGGCCGCCGGCCATGTGGCGCGGCAAATAGGGCTGGCGGGCGATCATTTCCGGCGGCGGGGTCCAATCCGGCCACTCGGCCTTCTTGGTCACCGACTGTACGCCGGACCAGGTGAAGCCGTCGCGGCCGACGCCGATGCCGTAGCGAACGGCCTGGCCGTTGCCGAGCACGTAATAGAGATAGGTGTTGGGCGTATCGATGATGATGGTGCCCGGCGCCTCACGCGTCGCATAGGAGACGGTCTGGCGGCGGAAGCGCGCCGGCATCTCGACCGCATCCTGATCCTCGGACGGCGCGGCCTGGTAAGGCGTCGCCTGATAGGGCTGGTAAGGCTGCGGCGCGGCCATCGGCGGCAGCGGCTGGAAGAAGGGGAAGAGCTGCACGGGCGCAGCCTTCACCGGACCGGCAAATGCGATTGCGGAGATCGCGACGGCGCTGAGCGCAACGGCGCACGAATACGTCTTGAACGTGTCCAGATTGATCATTGATCGCCCCTGTTTGATCGGTGTTTCTTGACCACCGCGGCACCGTTTCGGTGCTCCGTTGCCCAAATCACTAACGACAAAACGTTTCGGGAGCTTTGCGCGGAAAACCGAAAACGGTTTCATGGCGGAAAGGATTTGTTTCATGACGGTTTCGTGGCGGCGCGGACCCGTTAACCAACAAAACAGCGGGCCGACACTTCTGTGACGTCACACGCCTGAAATATCCGTGGTTGATGGTCCTAAGCCGAGAATCATCAAACTCTCGGGATTTCCCCATGCGGGTATTAATCGCGACTGACGCCTGGCATCCGCAGGTTAACGGTGTGGTCCGGACGCTGACCTCGCTGGCGAATGCGGCCAAGGCGCTCGACGTCGAGATCGACTTCCTCACCCCGGACGGCTTTCGGTCCTGGCCGCTACCGACCTATCCGGGCCTGCGCATCGCGCTGCCGAGCGGCAAGGAGATCGCGCGGCGGATCGAGAAGGCCGCGCCGGAAGCGCTGCACATCGCGACCGAGGGGCCGATCGGCTGGGCCGCGCGCGCTTATTGCCGCCGCAACCGCCTTGCCTTCACCACCTCCTACACGACGCGCTTTCCCGAATACATCTCGGTGCGGACCGGTATCCCTGATGCCGTCGGCTATGCCGTGCTGCGCCACTTCCACGATGCCGCCGCGATGACCATGGTGGCGACGCCTTCGCTGCGGCAGGAGCTCTCCGAGCGCGGCTTCAAGCGGCTCGGCTTCTGGACGCGCGGCGTCAACACCGAGCTGTTTCATCCAGACAGCCCGGCCAAGCTCGATTTGCCGGGCCCGATCTTCATGACCATGGGCCGCGTCGCGGTGGAGAAGAACCTCGAAGCGTTCCTCTCGCTCGACATGCCCGGCACCAAGGTCGTCGTCGGCGACGGCCCGCAGAAGGCGGCGCTCGAAAAGAAATATCCGGATGCCGTCTTCCTCGGCGAGAAGAAGGGCGCGGATCTGACCGCGCATCTCGCCGCCGCCGATGTCTTCGTCTTCCCGAGCCTGACCGACACGTTCGGTGTGGTGCAACTCGAGGCGCTCGCCTGCGGCACGCCGGTGGCGGCGTTTCCGGTGACGGGCCCCAAGGACGTCATCGCCGATCATCCGATCGGCGCGATCGACCATGATCTGCGTACCGCGTGCCTCCGCGCGCTCACCATGTCGCGCGAGACCTGCCGTAACTTCGCGCTGGAGCGTTCCTGGGAAAACAGCGCGCGGCAGTTCGTCGGAAACCTCACCTCACTTCAGCCCAGCCGCATCCTGCGCGCCTCGCCGGTCATGGCGCGGCGGCCGGTGCGCGGCTGATCTGCAACGTTTGACCCACAGCGAGAACCTCATCGATGGCTAAGATCATGAACCTTGACGGCACCCAGCAGCTCGACCTCACCCGTGGCACGGTTGAGCAGGCCTATGACCGCTGGGCGCCCGTCTACGATCTCGTGTTCGGCGGCGTGTTCGCCAAGGGCCGGCAGGCCGCGATCGCGGCCACCAACAAGATCGGGGGCCGTGTGCTCGAGGTCGGCGTCGGCACCGGCATCTCGCTGCCGCTCTACGCGCCGCATCTGCGCATCTTCGGCACCGACATTTCGGAAGCGATGCTCGACAAGGCGCGCCAGCGCGTCACCGAGGGCAATCTGAAGAATGTCGAGGGCCTCGCGGTGATGGACGCCGAGAAGCTCGAATTCCCCGACAATTCCTTCGACGTCGTGATGGCGCAATATGTCGTCACCGCCGTGCCGAACCCGGAAGTGGCGCTCGACGAATTCGCCCGCGTGCTGCGCCCGGGCGGCGAGCTGATCATCCTCACCCGCGTCAGCGCCGATACCGGCATGCGCCGCTTCATCGAGCAGAAGCTCCAGCCGGTGGTGCGTCCGCTCGGCTTCCGCACCGCCGAGTTCGCCTGGTCGCGTTATGCGAAGTGGCTCTCCGGTGCCAAGGGCATCGAGCTCGCCGAGCGCCGCCTGATTCCGCCGCTCGGCCATTTCTCGCTGGTGCGCTTCCGCAAGGTCGACGTCGCCAAGGCAGCCTGACCGTCACTCCTTATGGTGAGGAGGCGCGTAAGCGCCGTCTCGAACCATGAAGGCCCGTGCTGATGCAGCTCGGCCTTCATCCTTCGAGACGCGCGTTCCGCGCTCCTCAGGATGAGGGGAGAGAGTAACACGTGCGTCATCGCGCCGCTGCACATCGTCACATGACAAAATGATGATGTCACACGGCCTACATCGAATCCCTGTAAATCCTGAACCCGAAAGCATTTTGGGGGAGAGCATGATCAAGAATTATCTCGAGCAGCTGCGGATCCAGCGCTGGGACGACCATCGCTACTATCACCACAGCCGCATCAATCAGAGCCTGCACTTCGTCAGCGCGCTGAGCTTTCTCTTCGCCTATGTCTGGCTGTTCGTCGATCCCATGATCTCGGCGCTGGTCGGCTGGCTGGTGTCGATGACCTCGCGCCAGGCCGGTCACTTCTTCTTCGAGCCGCACGATTACGACCACATCAACCAGGCGACGCACGAGTACAAGGAAGACATCAAGGTCGGCTACAACCTTCAGCGCAAAGTGGTGCTGATGGCGATCTGGGCGCTGTCGCCGCTGGTGCTGGTTGTCGATCCGACGCTGTTCGGCCTGTTCACGCCCTGGGCGAGCGCGACCGATTTCATGCGGCAGGTCGCCAAGATCTGGCTGGTGATCGGCGGCGGCGGTCTGTTGTTCCGCACCGTGCACCTGTTCTTCATCCGCGATGTCGAGACCGGCCTAGTCTGGATGACCAAGATCCTGACCGATCCCTTCCACGACCTGATGCTCTATCGTAGCGCGCCGCTCGCCCTGATGCGCGGCGAGCTGATGGATCCCGGCCTGCACCTCAACCCCGAGCACACGCTGGGTTTGATCTCCGAGCCCACGCTCGAAGAGCAGCACGCCTGAGCGCGCTGTTCTCACACAACACTCCGATGTCTGATGGTTACGTCATGCCCGGCCTCGTGCCGGGCATCCACGTCTTGGGGATACCTTTAAAGTGACTCAGCGGAGCCCAGCGCTCTCTTCACCTCGCCCCGCTTGCGGGGAGAGGTCGGATTTGCGCGTAGCGCAAAGCCGGGTGAGGGGGGCTCTCCGCGGGGGGGCTGCTAGTGGATCGTTGATCAACTCTCACCGCATGCGCGGAGACTCCCCCTCACCCCGACCCTCTCAGCGCGAGCGTAGCTCGTCGCGGCCCCGCATCCGCCTTCGCCAAGGCTTCGGCGGACAAGGGCGGGGCGAGGGAGAAGGGCGGGCGGTGATCGGGGTTAAGAGTGAGAAAGCCTCAGCGCCCGAAACGCTTGGCCAGCATCTCTTTCAAAATCTGCCGCTTGATATTCTTGTTGGTGAGCACGCCGTCGTGCCACCAGAAGCCGTCGGCTTTCATCTTCTCGGCGGCGCGAACGAACCGCTCGGCGACCTCGGTGAAATCGGCGTCGGTGTAGTTCAGGCTGAAGATCAGTCGGCCAGTGCCGACCCAGCTCAGCGACAGGCCTTCGGCGCGCAGATAGTATTGCAGCATCCAGTTGTAGCGGGACGGGGTGGTGTATTTCACCGTCCAGATCGACGAGAAGTTGGCGAACCGCACCGGCAGGTCGGCGTCGGTCATCATCTGGTTGAGCTTTTGCGCGCGGCCGTTCCAGGTAGCGTCCAGCCCATCATAGATGGCACGGAAGTTCGGGCTGGCGAGGCGGCTCAAGAACTCGTCCATCGCCGTCATGACGTAGGGGTGCGAGTTGAAGGTGCCGCGGGCGAAGCAGATATCGGCGGGACGATCGTCGCGGAAGCGGCGCATCAATTCCTTCTTGCCGCAGACGACGCCGACCGGCAGGCCGCCGGCAAGGCTCTTGCCGTAGGTCACCATGTCGGCCTTGACGCCAAAGTACTCCTGGGCGCCGCCGGCGGCGAGACGGAAGCCGACGAAGACCTCGTCGAAGATCAGCGCGATGCCGCGCTCGGTGCAGACTTCGCGCAGCTTCTTGAGCCACTCGGTATACGCCGCGCGGTCAAAGTTGCCGCCGCGGGAGGAATCGACCAGCGAGGAATCGCCGGGCGCGTTGCCGTTCGGATGCAGGCCCTGCAACGGATTGACCAGGACGCAGGCGATGTCCTTGCGCGTGCGCAGCACGTGCAGCGTCTTCTCGGACATCTCGGCGAGGGTGTAGGTCTCGTGCGCGGGAATGGGGTTGCCGACGCCGGGCTGCACGTCGCCCCACCAGCCGTGATAAGCGCCGGCGAAACGGACGAGATGGGTGCGCTTGGTGTGGTAGCGCGCCAGCCGCACCGCCTGCATCACGGCCTCGGTGCCGGACATGTGGAACGAGACCTCGTCGAGGCCCGAGATCTGGCAGAGCCGCTGCACGTTCTCGAGGATGACGGGGTGGTAGGGGCCGAGCACGGGTCCGAGTGCATGCGCGCGCTTCTCCGAGCCCTCGATGCACTCCTTGTAGAAGTCGTTGCCGAAGATGTTGACGCCGTAGGATCCGGTGAGGTCGTAGGAGGTGTTGCCGTCGACATCCGTGACGGTGACGCCGCTGGACGATTCCATGAAGGTCGAGGTGCCCAGATGCTCGCGGACGAGGCGCGAGAACTGGAACGGCACGCGGTAGGTTTCGGTGAAGTGCAGGTCGGAGATCTTTTCCGCCGCTTCCTTCGTCATCGCGCGGCCCTTGGGGTAGCGCTCGGCGTAAAGGCTGGCGAGGCGGAAGAAGGCGTCCTTGCGCTGCTGCACCACGTTATCAGGCGCGCCGTCGCAGCCGAAGTACTTGTCGCCCTCGAACTCGTAGAACGGGAGCAGCTTGGCCACCCGGCGCGACATCTTGGAGTGTCCGGCGAGCGACCGGTGCTTGGCGCGGGACAGTTCGATCCGCGCTTTGATCTTCGGGAAGGCGGCGGCAGCGGACGCTGCGGCGGCCACGGAAAATGAGAGAATCGGGAGTGTCGTTTCCATGACAACAAGCGCTAATACTGCGAGCTGACAGATTCATGACAGTCAAAGCCCTCATTGCCTCTTTCACCCAGCAGGAAGACCTCAACTTCCTGTTGACCAACCGCATCCCCCGCGCGGCCCTGACCCGCTTCATGGGCCGATTCTCCAAGATCGAGAACCCGCTCGTCAGGGACTTCTCGATCGCGCTGTGGAAGCTGTTTTCCGACCTCGATCTATCGGAGGCGCGCAAGACCCACTTTAGGAGTCTGCACGATTGTTTCACCCGGGAACTCAAGCCGGGGCTGCGGCCCTTTGATCCCGACCCCTCCATTGTCGCCAGCCCCTCGGACGGCATCGTCGGCGCCCATGGCCGGATCGCCGACACCGAGCTGTTCCAGGTCAAGGGCGCGCCCTATTCGCTGCTCGACCTGCTCGGTGACTCCGCGCTCGTGGATCAGCACCGCAACGGAAGCTTCGTCACGCTGCGGTTGACCTCGAGCATGTATCACCGCTTCCATGCGCCCTATGATGCACATATCGAGCGCGTCACGCTGATCCATGGCGACGTCTGGAACGTCAACCCGATCGCGCTGAAGCGGGTCGAGCGTCTGTTCTGCAAGAACGAGCGCGCGGTGATCCGCACGCATTTGTCGACCGGCGAAGCCGTGACGCTGGTGCCGGTCGCCGCGATCCTGGTCGCGAGCATCCGCCTGCACTTCCTCGACATGGTGCTGAACGCGCAGACTCGCGGCCCGGTCAATTTCCCCTGCGACGTCAACGTGACCAAGGGCGAGGAACTCGGCTGGTTCGAGCACGGCTCCACCATCATCATCCTGGCGCCGGGTGATTTCAACTTCTGCGACGGCATCGGCGAGGGCACCCGCATTCGCGCAGGTCAAGCGCTGTTGAAGAAGAACTAGCCTTCAATCCGCCGCGTCGGCAGCCTATATCGTCGGCGGGCCGATTGGATCGACACGGAATGTTGTGATGGCGCGGGCGCCGGTGATGGCGGCGGGTGGTATTGTGCTGCGGCGTGGCGCACCGCCGCTGGTTGCGGTCGTGCGCCAGCGCAAGCGCAACGAATGGGTTTTGCCCAAGGGCAAGCTCGACGACGGCGAGACGCCGAAGGAAGCCGCGCACCGCGAGGTGCTGGAAGAGACCGGCCACGATGTGGCCATCCACGAATTCCTCGGCACGCTCGTCTACCAGTCGGGAGGGCGCTCCAAGGTCGTGCATTTCTGGCGCATGGAGGCCGAGGGCGGTCCCGTTCGCAAGCTGATGAACGACATCAAGGCGGTCGACTGGCTCACGCTGGAGGATGCGCTCGCGCGCCTGTCGCGTGAATATGAGCGCGCGTTCCTGGTGCAGGTCGGTCCGATCGCGCTCGCGGCGGCCGGGCTTGAGCCTACGCCGGTGCCCGAGCCGGCGCCAGCAACCGACGACATCGATGTAGCTTTGCAGACGCTGACGCCCGCCGAAGCCGCGTCAGTTGGCGAGCTGCCTCATGGGCTGTTGCAGAAGGTGAAGGCCTGGCTGCGGGGAGAGGCGTAAATTGTCTTCACGCTGCTCTGCTCGCGAGTTTGGAAACATCCGCGAGCTAGCAAGTTTGTGGGAGCCTTAGTTCCCTCCAAGTCGTCATTGCGAGTGCAGCGAAGCAATCCAGAGTCCCTCAGCGGAAAGATTCTGGATTGCTTCGCTTCGCTCGCAATGACGGAGGAGAGGGCCGCGCACTCGACGTCGGCCCTCATGGTGAGGAGCGCGCACCGCGCGCGTCTCGAACCATGCGGCCCGACTGTGGCCTCGCCCTTCGAGATGCTTGCTTCGCAAGCTCCTCAGGGTGAGGGGAGGCACCGTTCACCGCCGCTCTTTCTTCTCCTTCGGAGCGGGCGCCGGTCTGCGCGGTGCTGCGGGACGTTGCGCGGCGGGGAGGCGCTGCTGGAATCCGCCCTGGCGCTGGATGCCGCCTGGCTGCTGAGCCGCGGGCGGCTGGCCCGGCTGCAATCCGGTGCGCGGCGTTTGCGGCTGCGGCGCCGTGCCCGGCTGTGACGGCACGACTCCGCCGGGCTGCGCCGGGGTCTGTCCGTTTCGCTGTGGCTGCGTCTGCAACGCGCCGCCGGGCTGCGTGCCTTGTCCAGTACGCGGCGCACCTGCCGGCTGTCCCGCACCTTGCTGCTGACCTGGTTGCTGCTGGCCCTGCTGCTGCTGGCCTCGCTGCTGCTGACCCTGGCCCGCGCGCGGCGTACCCGGTTGCACGGCGCCGCCTTGTCCTTGCCGCTGCGGCGGCTGCGCGCCCTGGCGGCCCGGCGTGCCCGGCTGCTGCTGGCCCGGACGGTTGTTCTGGCCGGGCTGGCCGTTCGGCCGCTGCGGCTGCTGACCGGGTGCTGTCGTCGGCCGCAATTGCTGCTGCTGCGGTGGCTGGGTCGGCCGCGGAATGCGGCTGATTGCGGTCGGATTGGCACGGCGGAAGTCGCGCTGCTCGGTGACGATCTGCCGGCCCGTGGTCTGCGCCAGATGCACCTGGCTGACGAAGCCGCGGTCGCGCGTGATCTGCTGCGGAGCGATCGTGATCGGCACGGCGGCAAAGCGCATGCCGCCTGTGCCTCCGGCGCCCGGGCGGATCGCAAAACCGCTTGCGGCCTGCGTCAACGCGCCGAGTCGCGTGCCGCTGGTGCGATCGTTGACCTCGATGTGGCCGACCCGGCCGTCGGCGTCGGGATAGAGCTTGATGTTGACGTTATTCGCAGCACTGGCCGCCGCGCCTTCGGGAACGTCGACGACGCCGGTGGTGCCGCGGATGCCGAGCGTTGCGGTCGGCGTTGCGATCTTCATGTCGCCGGTCTTCGCCACGGCTGCCGCAACGAAGGCAACGGTGCCCTTGCCGATGTCGAAGATCGCCGAAATTTGCTTGCCGCCGTCCTCATAGACGTAATTGTCGATGGTGATCTTGGCGCTGGCGGAGAGGTTGAACGTGGTGGCGTCGTTGAAGGTGATGCCGAGCGAGGAGTTCGACGAGGTCTGCACGACGTCGTTGAGATAGATGTCGTCGCGCACGCGCAGCGGATACGAGTTCTTGTCGCGGACCCCCCGTCACGGTCGCGACGTTGCCGATCGGCTCGACGGCAGCGGGTTGCGCGTCCGTGGCGGGCGCAGGTGAAGCCGACGGCGTCGGGGACGGGGTGGGATTTGGCTGCGCTTGGGGCTGGGCCTGCGCAAGCTCGATTGCATCGGATGCGAGCGCCACGCTCGCGCCGGCCAGCGGCAACGCCAGCAACGGAAGCGCGAAGACGAAGCGGCGCCAAGCCACCATTGATGTCACGAGGAAGTCCCGGTGAGAGCGCGAGGCGAGATCGGCCGATATCAGCCGGGGTTAGCTGAATGGCGGATGAACATGTGTCGCATGGACGGGGCGAACGTTCAAACGGCGCTCTCTCCCCTCATGGTGAGGAGCGCGCCCTTGCGCGCGTCTCGAACCATAGAGGCCCAGCTGTTGATTCGGGCCTCGCCCTTCGAGACGCCTGCTGCGCAGGCTCCTCAGGGTGAGGGGATAGAGTTTGCTTGCTTGTGGCGCAGTGTCTCTCGGATCGTCATGGCCGGACTTGTTCCGGCCATCCACGCCTTGACGCGCGGTACTGAGAACGTGGATGCCCGGGCCTTCTCCTCGCCGAAGCGGCTTCGGCCGCGCAGGCGGGACAAGCCCGGGCATGACGATCATTGTGCACCTGTCGAGGATGACATCGTTGATGTCAGCTCACGCGCTTCCAGGTCTGGCCGCCGCAGAACATGCCGCCGAAGGCGCAGCCCTGCACGCGCATCGCATTCGGGCCCTTCATCGCGATCATGGAGTCGTAGTTGCGGCCGGAGTCGGGATCGTGGATGCGGCCGCTCCACTTCGCGCCGTCGGGCTTCATGTTGATCAGGATGCGCTCGTTGGACTTCACGGCGTAACCGCAGAGATTGGCGCCGCACTGTTCGACGCGGACATTGCCCTTGTTCTCTTCGGTCGCCCAGACGCCGATCGGCGTATTGGCGGCTTGCACGGGCGCGGCAGCAACCGGCGCCGGAGCGGGCGCGGGAGCAATCGCGACCGGTGCGGGCGCGGCAACGGGAGCCGTGACCGGCGCGGTGTTGTCGTAGCCGGCGGCCGGAGCGGCGGCAACCGTCGTGGCGGGCGCCGCGGGGGCGGCGACAGCAGGCGCTGCCGGCGCGGTCGCCTGCAGCGGCGCCTGTTGCACGGGCTGCTGCTGCACCGGAGCCGGCGCGGGCTGCGCGGTCGTCGTGGACGGAGCTGGCGTGGTGTCGTCGTCGTCCTTGGAGCCGCCGAGGCCCTTGAGGTTGATGTTGTTCAGCTTGATCGGCTTGTCCGACAGGCCCGGTGCGACGATCGTCACGCAATCGAGCGAGGCGCAGTTGGGCGGCGTCTCGATGCGGATGTGCTGGCCTTCGATCTGGAACGCAATCGAATTGCCGGCATGCGCGGCGGCGGTCGAAGCGAGGAAGAGCGCGGTGGCGGCGATGGTGAGCTTGTTCATGGCAACCTCTGAAAATTGTGCCGGTCTGAACTGGTGTCGCTGGTGGATGAAGCGTGGTTCGATCCTACGCCGGGCCTGTCCCGCCTTCTGTGATGGACGTCACAACGGACCGCGTCGGCTGGGTGAGGCAGCGCACATTCAGCGGCAAGTCAGCCCGCGTAACCTCGTCGCGACACAGAGGGAGGCACCGATGAAGCGGCTTGCGACATCGCTTGGCACATTGATCGCTTTGGCGGCGATGGCGTCGTCAGCCCAAGCCGGTTCCTACACCTTCTCGATCGGCGGCCACCGGTTTCATGTCGAGGCGCCGCGGAATTGCCGGTCTGCTTCCTGCGTGTCGGTTTCATCCAATCGCAGGTTCCGGCCGACGAACGACGTCGACACGACATCTGCTCCGCCGCCCGCGGTCGCGCCGTCGCAACCGGCTTGTCCGGCAGCTCCGGTCAGGCCGGCGCCAGCGGCCGTCGTCGTGACACCGCCCGCGCCGCCCGCCCCCGTCATGGCCGCTGCCACATCGCAGCCCGTTGTCTTGCCGCCGCCAAGACTCGAGGCGCCGAGCCCCGATCCGCCGAGAGTTGAGCTGCCGCGCATGGATCCGCCGAAGACCGTCCTGCTCGATCCGCCGCGCATGGAGGCGACGGCCGTCGCTCCGAGGCCCGACGAGACTTCATCGATCGCCCAGGTCAGCGATAACGAGCCGGCTTATTCGCCGCTCGGCGAATGGGAGAGCGCCGGCGCCAAGGGCACGGTTCGCATCGAACGCTGCGGCGCCGCGCTGTGCGGCTATGCGCTGACCGAAGCCTTGAGCCGGGGCGAAAGCGTGCTCGTCAACATGAAGCCGAAAACGCACGAGGCCTGGACCGGCAGCATCTACAGCCGTTCCAGCGGCAGCACCTATTATGGGACGATGACGCTGACGGCTTCCGGCAGGCTCCGCGTCGAAGCCTGCGCGCTCGGCCACTTCTGGTGCTCCGGCAACGACTGGACGCGCGTCGAGGAGCGGCAGCAGAAGGTGATCACGACATCACGGCAGTGGGGCGCAAGGTCGTAGCGTTTCTTTTACCCTCCCCTCCAGGGGAGTGTGGCAGCTTGCCCCTGTCCAATTTGTAATCGTCCTGCACCGAACCTGCTTCTCGCTTGCACGCGACCGATGGCTGATGACGCATGCAAGGAGAGCCAACATGAAACGTTTAGGCCTCATCGCCGCGCTGCTGATCGGCTGCGCGATCCCAGCCCACGCCGACACCGACATCTGGAACAACATGCTGAAGCAGCAGCGCGGCGACGATGCGCTGCATGTCGACAGCGCGTTCTGCGACGCGCAGCTCGGCGCGCCGCAGAACGGCACGGTGACCTCAGCGCAATACAAGCGCTGCATGCGCATGCGGGGCTGGCGCTTCAGTCATACGGATCGCGAGAAGGACGACGGCTATCCCGATCCCGATAATCCCGGTCTCGTCTGCCACGACTTCAAGATCGGCGGCGTCACGGGATCGTCCTGCTCGAATTTCTGAGCACGGCAATAGGCTCGACGGCCGGATGATCCGGCGCCGCCGGGCAATCCCGTGATGCGGTCGGTGATGTCTCTAGATCATGCCGAGCACGATGGCGCCGACAAAGGCCATGGCGAGGCACGCGGTAACAACGCTCAGTCTCCCGGCGAACGTCATAAAATCGCTCCCGCTGTTGCCCCCGTGCGAGCGCATTATAGTTAACAGAGAGTCTCTTTCCGAAAAAGTCAGCCTTGCTTCCGCTGCTGCCGGGCGGCGTATGCGTGTGCGCGCCGGTATGGTTAAAGAACACTAAAATCAACACGTTGAAGAGTCTTTAAGTAAATTCA
Source organism: Bradyrhizobium sp. 482_C4_N1_8 (assembly GCF_052075965.1). NCBI lineage: Bacteria > Pseudomonadati > Pseudomonadota > Alphaproteobacteria > Hyphomicrobiales > Nitrobacteraceae > Bradyrhizobium > Bradyrhizobium sp. 482_C4_N1_8. Next base: position 1,929,669 of record NZ_CP197231.1, read on the forward strand.
CCGAACGTACGTGCATGACGCGCGGAGTTCGTTTGTATCTCGTCGGCTCCATCGTCCTTGTTTCGCTGGCGGGTTGCGGACGCGGCTTTTTCCAGGCCGAACGTGAACCGTGGCGGGCCGAGGCCGAGGCCGCATGCCTGAAATCGGGCGCGGTGAAAGAGGGGCCGGATCTCGTCCGCATCGACCCGATCTCGGGCCCCGGCATGTGCGGTGCCGAGTTCCCGTTGAAGGTCGCTGCCATCGGCGAAGCCTCGAGCAGCTATGGCTTTGCCGACGAGGAACTGCGCCCGCCGGGGAGCATCGGCAACCAGCCGCGGTGGCCGGTGACGCAGCCGCGATCGAACCCTCCGCAGAGCCAGAACTATCCCTCAGCCTCCTACCCGCAGCGGTCGAACTATCCCGAGAGCGCGGTGCGCCAGCCCTCCGGCTATGGCAACGCGGCCGGCCCGATGTCGCTGAACGCGCCCGGCGTGGCACAGCAAGAGGACGAGATCGACCTGCCGCCCGAAGGCACCGATGCCGCGGGCGCCGCACGCTACATGAATGCGCCGAGCTATCCGGCGCGGCCGGCGCCGTACTCGCAGGCGCCCGCGCAGCAACCTTTGCCGCGTCTTGGTCCGGCGCAGGGCAATCCCGTCATCGCCGTCGGCCCCGTCGCGATCAAGCCGACCGCGACGCTCGCCTGCCCGATCGTGTCCGAGCTCGATCGCTGGCTCGCCGACACCGTGCAGCCATCGGCGATGCGCTGGTTCGGCGCCCGCGTCGTCGAGATCAAGCAGATCTCCGCCTATTCCTGCCGTGGCATGAACGGCAACTCGCACGCCCACATTTCCGAGCACGCCTTCGGCAACGCGCTCGACATCGCCGCCTTCGTGCTCGCCGACGGTCGCCGCGTCACCGTGAAGGACGGCTGGCGCGGCATGCCGGAAGAGCAGGGGTTCCTGCGCGACGTGCAATCGGGCGCGTGCGCGCATTTCACCACGGTGCTCGCGCCGGGCTCGAACGTCTATCACTACGATCATATCCATGTGGATCTGATGCGCCGCGCCAGCCGCCGCCTGATCTGCCAGCCCGCCGCCGTCTCGGGCGACGAGGTCGCCGGCCGCGCCCAGCAGCGCAACCCTTACGCCGGTCGGCGTGATCCCTATGTCACGGGCTCGCTCGGAACGCGCAAGAGCGCGACGCGCAAGCAGGAAGAGGACGAGTACGCCGACGAGTAAGATGACCGCCGATATCGTCCGCTATCTCACCCATCCGCAGGTGCAAATCGATCCCGCCGTGCCGGTGCCGCAATGGGGCCTGAGTTCGGTCGGTCGCGCGCGCGCCGAAGCGCTGGCGAATGCGGGCTGGCTCGCGAGCACCACGCAGATCGTCTCGAGCGCCGAGCGCAAGGCGATCGAGACCGCGGAGATCATCGCAGGCCGCCTCGGACTCATGATCGAGATCCGCGAGGCCATGCATGAGAACGACCGTTCGGCGACCGGCTTCCTGAAACCGGCCGAGTTCGAGGAGGTCGCCGACCAGTTTTTCGCGCAGCCACATCTCAGCGTCCGCGGCTGGGAGCGCGCCGTCGATGCGCAGGCGCGCATCGTGCGCGAGACCGAGGCGGTGCTCGCCCGCAACCGTCCCGGCGATGTTCTCTTCGTCGGCCACGGTGCCGTCGGCACGCTGCTGTTCTGTCACCAAGCCGGTCATGCCATCGATCGCGTTCACGATCAGGCGGCCGGCGGCGGCAATTGCTTCGCATTCACCCGGGAGGGGCGCCGCGTCCTGCATGGGTGGCGCAAGATGGAAGAGATCGGGGCCTAGCTCCGGGGTGCCGGGCAGTCACTTCGAGGCCGGCTTCGACGGTGCGGGGACCAGCCCCATGCACCGCTGCACCTCGCCCGGAACGTTGTAGGTCCGCATGATATGGCGGCTGTCGCGCAAGCCGGTCGCCTCACGTTGCACCACGAGCATCCAGAGCGCCTGGCCGGCTTCCATCACCAGCTTGCGCCTCGCCGGTTGCATCGAGGTCGGCGTCTCCGCGTGCGCGTGCGCGGCGTCGAATTCGCGCAAGCGCGCAAGGCTCTGTTCGAGTGCACTGCCCATCCGTCCAAGCGCTGAGGCCTGTTCCTGGACGATCTCGTAATGGAGGATATCGACAGGCGGGCGAAGATCACGGGACATGGCGCTTAATATAGTGCCGCGGCAGCGGCCTGCGCAACGCGTGGCCCGCTGCTGCTACGTCGCGCGGTACGCCGCCAGAAACATCCGCGTCGCGCTGTCGACGACCTCGGTCATGCGCTCTTCCGAAGGCGCGGGCGCGGCCTGGAAAACGAACGGCAGGAAGAGCGAGGCCTTGCACAGCTCCATGAACTGCGACGCGGCAAGGTCGCAATCGTCGATCTTGAGATCGCCGGAAGCGACATGGATTTTGAGATATTCGGAGAGCCGGTTGATGGTCTTGTCCAGCACGCGCAGATAATAGCGGCGGCCCACGTCAGGCATGCGCTCGGCGATCGCCATCACGGTGCGGATCGCCGAACCGCCGCCGGGCCGGCACAGCAGATGGATATAGGCCCGGCCAAAATCCTTCAGCGTGGTCTCGGCGTCGCGCGCGGGATCGAAATTGAAAACGACCTGGCCGTGCTGGAGCGCCTCCTGCTCGAGGATGGCTTCGAACAGCGCGCATTTGTCGGCGAAGTAGACGTAGAGCGTGCCCTTGGAGACCTGCGCGGCGCGCGCGATCTCGCCCATGCTGGCGCCGTCGAAACCGAGATCCATGAACACCTTGCGGGCTCCGTCCAGGATCTGGCGGCGCTTGGAGCTGTCCTCCTCCTGGACGACGTGGAGATGTTCGCGGCCGGCTACAACCATTGGTTCAGCGTCTCGGAAGGTTTCTGGATCGGGCTCGACCCATGAAACCCAAATAAAGGATTCGGGCCAGTAGGGTCCTGCCCGGGAATATTATCTATGTTGACCGAACCGTTCGGTCAATGATATTTGGGATGGGCGAGAGGGAACCGGCCGCAGGACGGCCGTCCCTGGTCGCTGCTTTTTTGTTGGGGAGGCCTTTATGGCCGTATCGAGAGACCAGGCTGCGCGTGTCCTTCGCCAGGAAGCGGTGGAGACGACGCCGGGGCAGGCCGGCAGTGAAGCTGCGACCGAGAAATCCGTCGCCCTTGCCGAGCAGTTGCGCTCTCATGTGGCCGAGGAAACCAAGCGCCGCACCAATGAGGCGCCGGAGACGCCCGTGACCGACAAGCCGGCTGCACCCGCTGCCGCCGACGCGCCGAAGCCCGGCAAGCGCAAATTCGTCCTGATGGGTGTTGGCCTCGTGCTGGCGCTCGCGGCCGGGAGCTATGCCGGCTACTACACGCTGGTCGGCCGCTTCTACGTCGCCACCGACGACGCCTATGTCCGCGCCAACAACACCATGCTGGGCGCGCGCGTTGCCGGCCACATCTCTTCGATCCTCGCCGGCGACAACACGACCGTGCGCGCCGGCGACGTCGTCTTCCGCATCGATGACGGCGACTACAAGATCGCGGTCGATGCCGCCGCGACCAGGATCGCGACCCAGCAGGCCACCATCGATCGCATCGGCCGCCAGATTGCAGCGCTCGACAGCCAGGTTGCACAGGCCAAGGCGCAGCTCGTCTCGGCCGAGGCGGGCCTCAAGCGCGCCGATCTCGATTATGAGCGCCAGCAGGCGCTGAGCAGCAAGGGCTTTGCTTCGCGCGCCACGTTCGAAAGCTCGGAAGCCGGACGCGACCAGGGCGCCGCCGCGGTCAAGGCCGCCCAGGCCGCCTACGACGTCGCGGTCAGCAATGTCCACGTCACCAAGGCGCAGCAGGCCGAAGCGCAGGCGCAGCTCGCCGAGCTCAAGACCTCGCTCGCCAAGGCCGAGCGCGATCTCGCCTTCACCGCGGTGCGCGCGCCGGTCGACGGCACGTTCTCGAACCGCCTCGTCAGCGCCGGCGACTTCGTCGCGGTCGGCCAGCGCCTCGGCAACATCGTGCCGCTCGACGACGTCTATATCGATGCCAATTTCAAGGAAACGCAGCTCAAGCGCATCCGTCCCGGCCAGCCGGTGACAATCAAGGTCGATGCCTACGGCATGCGCAAGTTCTCCGGAATCGTCGACAGCATCGCAGCGGGCGCGGGCTCGGTGTTCACGCTGCTGCCACCCGACAACGCCACCGGCAACTTCACCAAGATCGTGCAGCGCGTGCCGGTCCGCATCCGCGTGCCGAAGTCGGTGGCGAAGCAGAACCTGCTCCGCGCCGGCATGTCGGTGTATGCGACCGTCGATACCAACAAGGGCGCGGCCGACGCCGACAGCGAGATCGATCTCGACGATCCCACCGCGATCCACCCGCAGTAGCCACAAATCGAGCGCTGCGAGGTCAGACCATGGCCAACGCCACCACCGCCTCACCCGCCATGATGGCGAACCCCGACTCGGAGCGCATCGCGCCGAAGCGGCTGTTCGCCTTCATCATCATGGTGTTCGGGATGTTCATGTCGATCCTGGACATCCAGATCGTCTCGGCGTCCCTCAGTGAAATCCAGGCCGGCCTGTCGGCAAGCTCCAGCGAGGTCGCCTGGGTCCAGACCGCCTATCTGATCGCCGAGGTGATCGCGATCCCGCTGTCGGGCTTTTTGTCGCGCGCTTTCGGCACGCGGCTGCTGTTCGCGATCTCGGCCGCGGGCTTCACGGCCTCGAGCCTGCTCTGCGGCTTCGCCACCACGATCGAGGAGATGATCCTCTGGCGTGCCCTTCAGGGCTTTTTGGGCGCCGGCATGATCCCGACCGTGTTCGCCTCGGCCTATACCGTATTCCCGCGCTCCAAATTCCACATCGTCGGTCCCATCATCGGGCTTGTTGCGACCCTGGCTCCCACGATCGGCCCGACGGTCGGCGGCTACATCACCGATCTGATGTCGTGGAACTGGCTGTTCTTCATCAACGTCGTGCCCGGCATCGGCATCACCCTGGGCGTGCTGGCGCTGGTCGATTTCGACGAGCCGCATTTCGAGCTGCTCGACCGCTTCGACTGGTGGGGCCTGCTCTTCATGGCCGGCTTCCTCGGCACGCTGGAATACGTGCTGGAGGAAGGTCCGCAACATGAGTGGATGCAGGACACGTCCGTTGCGATCTGCGCCTGGATCTGCGCGATCTCGGCCATCGCCTTCTTCTGGCGCGTCTTCACCGCGGCCGAACCGATCGTCAATTTGCGCACCTTCTCCAACCGCAATTTCGCGATCGGCTGCGTCCTGCAGTTCTGCATCGGCATCGGCCTCTACGGCCTGACCTACATCTATCCGCGCTATCTCGCCGAGGTGCGCGGCTACAGCGCCCTGATGATCGGCGAGACCATGTTCGTCTCCGGCATCACCATGTTCCTGGTCGCGCCGCTGGTCGGCCGTCTCATGGTGAAGGTCGACATGCGCTACATGATCGCGTTCGGCCTCGTCGTGTTCGCGATCGGCTCCTACCAGATGACATGGATCACGCGCGACTACGATTTCTACGAGCTGCTGGTGCCGCAGATCCTGCGCGGCATCGGCATGATGTTCGCGATGGTGCCGACCAACAACATCGCGCTCGGAACGCTGGCACCCGACAGGGTGAAGAACGCCTCCGGCCTGTTCAACCTGATGCGCAATCTCGGCGGCGCGGTCGGCCTTGCCGTCATCAACACCGTGCTCAACAATCGCACCGACCTGCACATCACCCGCCTTCAGGAGCGGGTGACCTGGGGCAATGCGACCGCGACCGAAACCCTGACCATGTTCATGCAGAAATTCCAGGGGCTCGGCGATTCCACGCTGATGGCGATGAAGCAGCTCAGCCAGATCGTGCACCGCCAGGCCGTGGTGATGAGCTTTGGCGACGCCTTCTTCGCGCTGACGCTGTTTTATCTCGGCCTCAGCCTGCTGGTCACGCTGCTGAGCAAACCGGCATCGATGACCGGTGGCGGCGACGCGCATTAGGCAAGCGGCTTACGAGGTGTCATCGCCCGCGGAGGCGGGCGATCCAGTACTCCGCGGCGGAAGTTGTGTGAGCTAACTATCGCCGCGGAGTACTGGATGCCCCGGTCAAGCCGGGGCATGACAGCGGAGATTGAGGCGGCGGTGATGCCGGACCAAGGCGCCACGCACCAAATTGCAACACTCGTCCGTGATCTTGCGGGAGCCCCGTTGCAAACCGGAAACGATACATCTATAAAGCGCACCTCATTGAAGCCAACCGGGGAGGGATTTGCATGATTTCGTCGCATTCGCAGATCGTACGCCCGCGCTCGATGATCGCCTGGTTCGGTATGTACGCGGCCTGTTAGAGGCCCCTTCCGCCAGATTCGATCGGGTCACGAGTCCCGATCTCTCCACTTCCCAAGTCAAAATCAGTTGTGAGTGACGCCGGTCAGCCCTCCGTGGCGGGCTTGCGTCCGTCGATGGAGCCGGCCCGCGCCGAAAGCGGCCGGATAATGTCATGACCTCTCTGTCAAAAAGGCCCGCAGCCATACGCGTGGTGCTGCCCTTCGTATTCCGGCACTGGCTGAAGCAGCCCGGACGCGGCCTGATCGTGGCCGGCGGCCTGCTGGGCGCAACCATCGCCGACCTGTTCATGCCGGTATTCTCCGGACATCTGGTCGATGCGCTGACGCGCGGCTCGTCCGATCCCGACGCGCGCCGCGCGGCGCTGGTCGCGTTCGGCGCCATCGTGGCGCTCGGTGCGGCCTCCGTGGTGCTGAGGTTGATCGGTCTCCAGGCGATCGTTCCGTTCACGCTCAAGATCATGTCGGATGTCGCCCAGGAGGCCTTCACGCGCGTCCAGCGCTTCTCGACCGACTGGCACGCCAACTCCTTTGCCGGCTCCACCGTGCGCAAGATCACCCGCGGCATGTGGGCGCTCGACCTGCTCAACGACACCATCCTGATGGCGTTGGCGCCGTCTCTGCTGGTGTTAATCGGCTCCATGGTCCTGATCGGCCTGCACTGGACGTCGCTCGGCGCGGTGATCGCGGTGGGCGCGCTTTTCTACGTCGCCATTACCGTGCTGTTCTCGACGCGCTACATCGCGCCGGCCGCGCGCGTCTCCAACGCGTGGGACACCAAGGTCGGCGGTACGCTGGCGGACGCGCTGACCTGCAACGCCGTGGTGAAATCCTTCGGCGCCGAAGCGCGCGAGGATACGCGGCTCGCCCGCGTCATCAACCGCTGGCGCGTGCGCGTGCGGCGGACCTGGTTTCGCTACAACTACACGGCCATGGCGCAGCTCTCGCTGCTGCTATGCCTGCGTGCGTCCGTGATCGGCGGCTCGGTGCTGCTGTGGATGTCCGGGCACGCCTCGCCCGGCGACGTCACCTATGTGCTGACGAGCTATTACGTCATCCACGCCTATCTGCGCGACGTCGGCATGCACATCAACAACCTCCAGCGCTCGGTCAACGACATGGACGAATTGGTGGCGATCCATGGCGAGCCGATCGGGATTGCCGATGCGGCCAGTGCGCGGCCGATCGCGATCGAGGCCGGCGAGATCGTGTTCGACGACGTCACGTTCCACTATGGCGGCCACCGCGCGCCACTGTATGACGGACTGTCGGTCACGATCCGCGCCGGCGAGCGCGTCGGCCTGGTCGGCCGCTCCGGCTCCGGCAAGACGACCTTCGTCAAGCTGGTGCAGCGGCTCTACGACGTCTCCGGTGGCCGCGTGCTGATCGACGGGCAGGACATCGCGCTCGCTACGCAGCAATCGCTGCGCAGCCAGATCGCGATCGTGCAGCAGGAGCCGATCCTGTTCCACCGCACGCTTGCGGAGAACATCGCCTATGGCCGGCCCGGTGCCAGCCTGGAGGCCATCGAGCATGCGGCGCGGCTGGCGAATGCGCACGACTTCATCCTGCGCCTGCCGAAGGGCTACGGCACGCTGGTTGGCGAGCGCGGCGTGAAGCTGTCGGGCGGCGAGCGGCAGCGCGTGGCGCTGGCGCGCGCCTTCCTGGCGGACGCGCCGGTGCTGATCCTGGACGAGGCGACCTCGAGCCTCGATTCGGAATCGGAGGCGCTGATCCAGCAGGCGATGGAGCGGCTGATGAAGGGCCGGACCTCGATCGTGATCGCGCACCGGCTGTCGACGGTGCGCAGCCTCGATCGGATCCTGGTGTTCGACCGCGGCGAGATCGTCGAGCAAGGCACCCATGCCATGCTCGCGAGCAAACCAGGGGGCATCTATCGCGGTCTGTTCGAGCGCCAGGTGGTGGAGCTCGGGCGCATCGCAGCGGCGGAATGAGAGGCGCGCGGCAGCGGGACGCAAGTCCCGCGGTCACGCCGTTAAGGATGGAATGAGATGAAGGACCTGACGCGCGGCTCCATCGTGAGCCACATCCTGAGCATGGCGCCTCCGATCGTGGTCGGCATGATCACGATCATGATCTGTCAGCTCGTCGATCTGTATTTCGTCTCGGGTCTGGGCGAGGCGGCGATCGCCGGCGTCGCGGCGGCCGGCAATGCGGGCTTTCTGGTCAATGCGCTGATGCAGGTGCTCGGCGTCGGCACGGTTGCGCTGATGGCGCATGCCGTGGGGCGGAAGGACCGCGGCGACGCCAATCTGGTCTTCAACCAGTCGGTCGTCCTGTCGGTGCTGTTCGGGATCCTGACATTGGTCGCGGGCTTCGCGCTGTCGCGCCCCTACATGCGCGCGGTTGCAGCCGACGAAGCTACGGTCGAAGCCGGTACCGTCTATCTGCTCTGGTTCATGCCGGCGCTGGCGCTGCAATTCGCCACGCAAGTGATGGCGTCCGCATTGCGGGCGACCGGCATCGTGCGGCCGAGCATGCTGGTGCAGGCGCTGGCCGTGGTCATCAACATCGCGCTGGCGCCGGTGCTGATCACGGGCTGGGGCACCGGACATGCGCTCGGTGTGGCCGGTGCCGGCCTTGCCAGCTCGATCGCCGTCTTCGTCGGCGTGCTGATGCTGCTCGGCTATTTCCTCAAGCTGGAGCGCTACGTCGCGTTTCACCCCGAGCAATGGCGGCCGCAGCTGCGGCAGTGGAAGAGAATCCTCAATGTCGGCCTGCCCGCCGGCGGGGAATTTGCGATGATCTTCATCATCATGGCCGTGGGCTATTACGTGCTGAGCATTTTTGGCCCGGCGGCGCAGGCGGGGTTTGGCATCGGGACGCGTCTCCTCGGGCTGATCCAGATGCCGGCGCTCGCCATCGCCCTCGCAGCAGGGCCCATCGCCGGCCAGAATTTCGGCGCCGGCAATGGAGCACGTGTGCGGGAGACCTTTGTCAAGGCGTCGCTTATCGCGACCGCCGTGATGATTGTCTTCATGATCCTCGCGCAGTTCGCACCCGGTCTGTTGCTTGCCGGCTTCTCGAGGGATCAGGAGACGATGGGGGTTGCGTCGCTGTTCCTGCGCCTCGTCTCGCTCAACATGGTGGCGCAGGGGCTGATCTTTACCTGCTCCAGCATGTTTCAGGGGCTTGGCAACACCAAGCCGGTGTTGTGGACCTCGGCGACGCGGGTTCTCACCTATTCCGTGCCGTCGATCTGGCTCTCGACGTGGCCGGGCTTCCGGATGGAGCATGTCTGGTATTTGTCGATCGCGACGACCACGCTACAGGCCGCCCTGAGCGTGTGGCTGTTGCTCCGGGAGTTCAGAAAGCGTCTTGCGCTGCCGGCACAGGAGAAGACCGCGAAGCCGGCAAATCCCGAGCCGGTTGTGCCTCCCATGCGCGAGCCCGCGTAGCAGATCGAACGGACGCGCGCTTGTCGCCCACCCACGGCTCCGGCTAGTTTGCCGCGCCGTGGGTGGGCCGCGAATCTGCAAGGGACTGCAATGACCGAGGTGTTGAACGAGCAAGGACGAGCGTCCTGGCTCTCCGCGATCTGGGCGGCGCGCTACCGCACACCGGCCCGCTTCGTTGCGCTGGTCGCGTTGCTGCTGCCCTGGAGCACCACCGGCGTGACTTTTGCGCTCGTGCCGTGGCTGATCGCCTTTGCTTTCATCGACCTTCGCGAGCTCCCGCGCTCGCTGCTGCGCCCGATTTGCCTGCTGCCGATCGCGCTGTTCGTGCTGGCACTCGTCGGCACGCTCTGGTCGGTTGCGCCCTGGGCCGAGCGGCTGCACGCGCTCGGGCCGCCGGCAAAACTGCTGGTGATCCCGCTGCTGATCTACCAATTCGAGCGCTGGCCCTACGGCAAATGGGTTTTTGCGGCGTTCCTGGTCTCCTGCACGCTGCTCATGCTGTACTCCTTCACTGTTGCGATCGATCCCAGGCTCTCGCTCAAGCTCTATCTGTCGCGCGGGCCCTACCAGGTCGAGAGCGGGATTGCCGTGCGCAACTATATCGACCAGAGCCAGGAATTCGCGCTCTGTGCGATTGCGCTGGTGTACCCGATCGTGACGCTGGTCCAGCAGGGCCGCGTTCGGATCGCGGCGTTGTTCGCCGTATTGGCGCTCGGCTTCCTCGCCAACATGATGTTCGTCGTGGTCTCGCGCACGGCGCTGGTGACGCTGCCGGTCCTGCTCGTGGTGTTTGCACTGCTGCATCTGCGCTGGCGGGCGGCGCTCGTCGCCGGCGCTGCGACGGCGTTGATCGCCGTAGCGCTCTGGGCCGTCTCGCCGCATCTGCGCGCGACCGTCGGCAAGTTCCAGAGCGATTACGAAAGGAGCCTGGAGGCCGACAACAATTCGATCAGCGGCATGGGCTCGCGTCTCGAATACTGGCGGAAGTCCCTGAGGTTTATCGCCGACGCGCCGCTGATCGGCCACGGCACAGGCTCGATCCGCGGTCTGTTCGCCGGCGTGGCCGCCAATCCGCACGACGACCCGCTGCGCGGCGAGATCGTCAGCAACCCGCACAATCAGACCCTCAGTAATGCCGTGCAGTGGGGCGTCGTCGGCGTGCTGGTCCTCTACGCGCTGTGGATCGCGCACCTTCTGATGTTTCGCGGCGAGGGACTGGCCTGCTGGATCGGCATGTTGGTTGTGGTGCAGAACATGCTGTCCTCACTGCTCAACACGCATCTGTTCGATTTCACCTCGGGCTGGATCTACGTGCTCGGTGTCGGCGTCGCCGGCGGCATGGCGCTCGCCGCGAAGAGGATGCAGATCTAAAGCGCTGCAAGGCTGTTCCGGACGAGGGTGAGGCCCGACAGGAACAACAGGCCGAGCACGACATCGCCAAAATGCTTGTCGTTCAGTGCGTGATAGACGCGGGCGCCGGCCCAGGCGCCGATCAGCGTGCCCGGGAAGGCGACCAGCGCGAGCCAGACCACCTTGAATGCGACGAGGCCCGACGCCGTCTGCAACACCAGCGCGGTCGCGAGCACGGTGAAATTGAAGAGCTGGAAGATGCCGCGCCGCTCGTGCTTGTTCCAGCCGCGGATATTGGCCCAGAGGATCGGAAGCGGCCCGGACAATCCGGCGAGGCCGCCGAGAATGCCGCCGGCAAAGCCGATCGCGCCGTCGGCGATGCGGCCACCGAACGTCACGGCGAGGGGCCTCTTGTTGAGATAGAGAGCGGTCGAAAAGATCAGGATCAGCACGCCGACGCTCAGCTTGAACACTTTTGGATCGGCGGAGGCGATCAGCATGGTGCCGAGCGGCACGCCGATCAGCCCCCCGATCAGGAACGGCCAGACCAGCGACAGGTCGAAACTCTTCCACATCGACGGCAGCGTCGAGGTCTGCGCGATCACCGAGCAGATCAGCACCAGCGGCACCGCGAGCGAGGGCGGCAGGACGTAGAGCCAGATGCCGAGCGCCATCAGCGCGGTCCCGAAGCCGGCCAGTCCCGAGACGAAGCCGCCGGCCAGCGCGCCGAACAGCAGCAGCGCATAAGTGAGCGTTTCCAACAGATTGTCCTTGTCGCAATGGGCGATCCCGAACTGTTGATCGCCAACGCCCGCATAGCACGGCTGCGGCCGTGCAGGTCAATTCCAAAACCGCACGCAAGCGTGATCCTCAACCGCGGGCATTCGCCAAAGGCAGGCCTACATGATGACCATACTTCAATCCGGGGGCCTGCCCGACGCCATGATGCGCTCTCATTGGCCTTTCCCCGAACGAGATGATGGAGAACGACCATGACCCGCACGAAGATTGCCGTTGCAGCCGCGCTGCTGTCTGCGGCGGCCCTGATGCCGACGATGGCGCAGGCGCAGTTCTCCGAACCCGCGGCCTATCAGGCCGCCCATCCCGACCGCGATGTGCTGAACGGCGGCCAGCTCACGCCTGCGGCGCGCGCGGCTCGTGGCGAGACAGTGGCACCGAGCGAGGCCTATGCGGCTTATTCGTCAGGCGTGACGCCGGTCGTTCGCCCGCGCCACCGCCGTCACCACCAATAAGAAGAGTCTAGACGATCTGCCTGGTGTCGGCCGGCCTGTGCAGCGCGCCGACCAGGATGCGCAGCGCTTCCGTCAGTTCCGATCGATTGCGCGCGGCGCCGAGCGAGACGCGCGCGGCATGCGGCGGTGTTCCGTCCACAGTGAAGGCTTCGCCGGCGACGACTGCAAGTCCGTTCCGCAACAGATGCGCGGCGACGTCGGGGCGGCCTTCCGGCAGCCGCAGCCAGAGATGGTGGGCGGCGGGCTTGGCCAGGAACTGAATGCCTTTCAGCGCGCGCTGCGCAAGCTGCTGGCGGCCGATCGCCTCGTTGCGGATGGCGGTGATGATGCGATCGGCGATGCCGGTCTCGATCCAATGCGTCACCAGCGCGACCATCAGCGGCGCCGGCATCTGCACGGTGGCCTGCAAGCCGGCACGCATGTCCCGCTGCGCGGCGTTGTCGGGTGTCACGAGATAGGCGACGCGTAGCGCCGGCGCGATGCATTTCGACAGCGTGGTCGCGAGATAGGTCCGCTCCGGAATGAGGTTTGCGATCGGCGATGCCGAACGGTCGAGCAGCCCGTAGGCATCGTCCTCGATCAGCGTCATATCGGAATCGCTGATGATCTTTGCGATGGCGTTGCGCCGTTCGGTGGACAGCGTCGCGGTGGTTGGATTGTGCAGCGTCGGAATGAGATAGACGGCCTTCGGCCTGTGCGCGCGACAGGCCTTCGCCAGCGCATCGGGCAAGATGCCGCCATCATCCATGGCGATACCGACGAGCTTGACGCCGAGCCGCGCCGCGGCGGCCTTGATGCCGGGGAAGGTGAGCGCTTCCGTCAGCACGACGTCGCCGGGCCGCGCGAGCTGAGCGAGCAGGTTGAACAGGATCGTCTGCGTACCGGGAAAGATCACGAGCCTGTCGGCGTGCGCGTGCGGAACCCGTGCACGCATCCAGCGGGCCGCGACCTCGCGCTCATGCGCGCTGCCGCCGGGCGGCTGATAGTTGAGATGCGCCGTCAGGCCTGATTGTGCGCGGATGGCTTCCATCCCGGCAATGATCCGCTCGTCGAGTTGCGCTTCGAGCGGATGCGGCGGCACGTTCATCGAGAGGTCGATCGCGACCGGATGCGGCAGGTCGACCGCGCGGCGCGCGCTGGTCTCGGATACGAATGAGCCTTGTCCGACACGGGCTTCCATGATGCCGCGGCGCCGCGCCTCGGTGTAGGCACGCGTCACCGTGGTGAGGTCGATGCCGAGGGCCTTGGCCAGCGCGCGCTGCGTCGGCAGCTGCTGGCCGCGCACCAGCCGGCCCGCGGCGATGTCGGCCTCCATGGCCTCGACGATGCGCTGGTAGCGCGGCCCGCTCAGCTCCGAGATTGTAGGGGTCCAATCCATGCAATTTAGGCCCATATCCTTTGAATGTATGGATACAAGATATTATTGTATGGATCAGCGAAAAGGAAGAGGTGCTGTCATGGCAACCGGTTCAGTCTCTCTCACGAAGGCGATGTGGCGCGGCTTCTTGGGCAAGTGCCCGAACTGCGGCGAAGGACACATGTTCGGCCGTTTCCTGAAAGTCGCGGACAGCTGCGACCATTGTGGCGAGGAGCTGTTTCACCAGCGCGCCGATGACTTCCCGGCTTATCTGGTGATGGTCGTTGTTGGTCACCTCGTCGTGCCGGCGATCCTCGCGGTTGAGACGGCCTACGCGCCGGCGGTCTGGCTGCAACTGGCCGTGTGGTTGCCGGTGACGCTGTTCGCTTCGCTCGCGCTGCTGCAGCCGACCAAGGGCGCCATCGTCGGCCTGCAATGGCAGATCGGCATGCATGGTTTTGAGGCGGGCAAGCTGCGGCGCGAGGCCGTCGCGCCCGTCCTCGTGAAGGCGAACACCCGCGCGGCCTGAGAGGCCGCAGCGTTTACATCGCGCGCGCGGCCGCTACACTCCATCGTAGAAACAAGAACGATGGAAACGCCGATGGCCGCACGCGCGAAGACTTTTCTGCTCTGTCATGGCGCATGGTCCGGCGGATGGGCCTGGAAGAAGATGCATCCGCTGATGGCGCAGGCCGGCCACCGCCTGGTGGCGCCGACCTACACCGGGCTCGGCGAACGCGCGCATCTCGCGAGTCCCGCGATCGATCTGGATACGCATATCCAGGACATCCTCAACGTCATCAAGTTCGAGGACCTCGACGACATCGTGCTGCTCGGCCACAGCTATGGCGGCATGGTCGCGACCGGTGTTGCCGACCGCGCGCGCGAGCGCGTGGCGCAGCTGATCTATCTCGACGCCTTCGTGCCGCGTGACGGCCAGTCGCTGTTCGATCTCAACGAGGGCGGGCGCGAGCCGATGCGCAAGGCGGCTGCCGCAGGCGACGGCTACCGCATCCCGCCGAATCCGCCGCCGCCCGATACGCCGCAGGCCGATCTCGACTGGCTCAATGCGCGCCGCATCAACATGCCGATCAAATGTTTCGAGACCAGGCTCAAGCTCGAACACGGCGAGCCGGCGATCCCGCGCAGCTACATCTATTGCAAGCGCATTCCGCCGGGCGATGTGTTCGGGCAGTTCGCGAAGCGCACGAAGAACGAGGAGGGCTGGCGCTATTTCGAACTCGATGCCAGTCATGCGCCGAACGTGACAGCGCCCGAGGCTTTGATGGCGGTGTTGGAGAAGATTGTGGCCTAGTTCACCCTCGTCATTCCGGGCTCTCGCTTCGTCGCGCCTCGGAATGACAACGGTGAAAAATGGTGAGGGGTCCGATGCGGTCAGCATCGAACCCCTCGTTGCAAGATATCAGCCGGCCTGTAAGCCGGGTTCTGTAAGGCACCGTCCGCTTGCGCGAACGATACGTGACGGCCATTCCTCTGGGACCATGTTTGCACATGGCCTCGAGCAACCTACCCGGACGGCGGGCCTGACATCGCCCCGCGGCGTTATCGCTTGCGCGAACAGCCCGCTACGCCGTCCCTATTCGGTTTTGCTCCCGGTGGGGTTTACCATGCCGGCTCCGTTGCCGGAGCCGCGGTGCGCTCTTACCGCACCTTTTCACCCTTACCTGCCTACGCAGCTTGCGCTGCTACGGCACGGCAGGCCCGAGGGCTTGCCGCGCCAGAGCCCCGAAGGGGCGTCGGCGGGCGGTTCGTTCTCTGTGGCACTTTCCCTGGGGTTGCCCCCGCCGGACGTTATCCGGCACCGTATGTCAAGGGAGCCCGGACTTTCCTCCCCGGCGGCCTTTCGGCACCTGCCGGAGCGGCCGTCCGGCCGACTGACCGGCTACGCATGGGGCATTTGTGACGGTTCCGTCAAGCAGAGATCGCCGCGCAAGCCGGCTGCGAATAATTTATCCTGAACATGTCGTTGGGCGTGGGCCCAGTTCGACTGGATGCCGGCAATCCAGCCGAGCAACAGGAGTTAAGCGATGCAGTATTTGCTGCTGATCTACCGGAACGAAGCTCAACAGAGCAAGATGGACCCCGCAGATTACCAGAAGCTGTTGGCGGAGTATTCCGCCTACACCCAGTCCATCGTCCAGAGCGGCAACTTCAAGGCCGGCGACGGGCTCCAGCCGACCTCGACTGCGACCACCGTTCGCGTTCGCGACGGCAAGGTACTCGCGACCGATGGTCCGTTCGCCGAGACCCGCGAGCAACTCGGCGGCTATTATCTCGTCGAGGCGAGAGACCTCGACGCAGCGATCGCGATGGCCGCGCGGATTCCCGGAGCCAGGGACGGCTCGATCGAAGTCAGGCCCGTGATGATCTACAAATGATCTCGTCCCCTGATATCGAATAATTATCCCGAGGATGTCGTTTGATGTTGGCCCCGTTCGACTGGATGTCGGCAATCAGGCCGAACAACAGGAGTAAGCCATGCAGTACCTACTGCTGATCTACCGGAACGAAGCGAAAATGATCAACATGTCCCCCGCGGACCGTCAGGCGCTGTCGGCGGAGTACGGCACTTACACGCAGTCCATCGTCCAGAGCGGCCATTTCAAGGCCGGCGACGGGCTTCAGCCGACCACGACGGCGACCACCGTGCGCGTGCGCGAGGGCAAGACCCTGACGACCGACGGTCCCTTCGCGGAGACTCGCGAGCAGCTCGCCGGCTACTATCTGGTCGAGGCCAAGGATCTGGACACCGCCGTCGGACTGGCTGCTCGGATTCCCGAGGCCAAAGAGGGATCCATCGAAGTCAGGCCGGTCATGATCTACAAGTGATCTGTCCTGCCGACATCGCTCGGATTTTTCGCGACGAGGCGGGGCGGGTGCTTGCCACGCTGATCCGCCTCGTCGGCGATTTCGATCTCGCCGAGGACGCGCTCCAGGATGCCTTCGCGGTCGCGCTGGAGCGCTGGTCGGCGGGCGAGGTGCCCGATAATCCGCGCGCCTGGCTGGTCAATGTCGGTCGCAACAAGGCGATCGATCGCATCCGGCGGCAGGCCGTGTTCCGCGGCAAGCAGCGGGCGCTCGTGCATGAGCTCGAGTTCAACGCGCAGGCGCCCGACGAGCCGACAGCAACGCTCGATGACGATATGCTGCGGCTGATCTTCACGTGCTGCCATCCAGCCTTCGCCATCGAGGTCCAGGTCGCGCTGACGCTGCGCACCGTCTGCGGGCTGTCCATGGCGCAGGTCGCGCGCGCCTTTCTCGTCGGCGAGGATGCGATGGCGCAGCGCCTCGTCCGCGCCAAGCAGAAGATCAGGCTCGCCGGCATTCCTTATGAAGTGCCCGAGCACGCCGCGCTTGCGCCGCGGCTCAACGGCGTGCTCGCCGTGATCTATCTCGTCTTCACCGAAGGCTATGTTGCGACCTCGGGCGCGGATTTGATGCGGCCCGATCTCGCGGTCGAAGCGATCAGGCTCGGCCGGTTGCTCGACCGGCTGATGCCGGATCGCGCCGGGATCAAAGGCCTGCTCGCCTTGATGTTACTGCACGATGCGCGCCGTGCCGGGCGCGAGACCACAGCCGGCGACGTCGTTCTGCTGGAAGAGCAGGATCGTTCGCTCTGGAATTGTGTGCAGATCGAGGAAGGTCTGCGTCTCGTGGACGACGCGCTCCGCGTGCCTGGCCGCCCGCAGCCCTATGCTGTGCAGGCCGCGATCGCCGCGCTGCATGCCCGTGCGCCGAGCTACGAGCAGACCGACTGGCCGCAGATCGCTGGCCTCTACGAAGTGCTCTTGCGCATCAATCCGTCGCCGGTGATCGAGCTTAACCACGCCGCCGCAGTCTCGATGGTCGACGGCCCGGCGCGCGCGCTCGATCTCGTCGATGCGACCGCCGCGCGCGGCGGGCTTCGTGGCTACGAGCTGTTGCCCGCGGTGCGCGCGGATCTGTTGCGACGGCTTGGGCGCAAGGACGAAGCGCGCGAGGCGTATGTCGCCGCGACGGCGGCGACGCAGCTGGAGCCGCTACGGCGGCTGTATGCGCGACGGATGCGGGAGATGGAGTAGTCGCCACACATTCCGTCATTGCGAGGAGCGAAGCGACGAAGCAATCCAGACTGTTTCCACGGAGGCAGTCTGGATTGCTTCGCTGCGCTCGCAATGACGAACGCCATTACTTCGCCGCGACTGCCGTCGCATCCGCCGGCAGGCTCGCGAGCAACGCCTGCAATGTCGACAGCGTCGAGTGATCCGCGACACCATCGAGCCGCGCGGGGCGGAAATGGCGCTGGAAGGCGGTGACGACTTCCATCGTCGCGGCGTCGTATTTGCCGGTCAGCGGCACGCCGTAGCCGTATCGGGCGAGCGCCTGCTGCAGGCTCAGCACCTCGTCGCTGATGGTGCCGAGCATCAGGCTCTCGCCGCGCACGACCGGCGCGGGCGTCACCCAGTGTCCGACGCCGGAATTGGCCAGCGAATGCCACGGAAATTTCTCGCCGGGATCCTTCTTGCGCGCTGGCGCGACGTCGGAATGGCCGAGCACCCGGTGCGCGGCGACGTTGCGGCGAAGCATGATGCCGCGGCACAACGTGATCACGGCGGCGATCTGGCGCGACGGATATTCCGGATAGCCCCAGTCATGGCCGCGATTGATGATCTCGATGCCGATCGAGCAGGAGTTGATGTCGTCCTCGCCGGCCCAGGACGAGACGCCCGCGTGCCATGCGCGCTTGGCCTCGGGCACGCATTGCACGATGCGGCCGTCCTCCAGCACGACGTAATGCGCCGACACTTCGGTGCCCGCCGTGCACAGCCGCGCCAACGCGCCCTCGACGTCGGGCATGCCGGTGTAGTGCAGCAGGATCATATCCGGCTGCCGTCCCTTGTTGCGGTCGCCATGGTTCGGCGAAGGGATGATGTCGGAGACGATCGAGGAATCCGGCTCGAACGTCCGCGTGTTCGCCGCGGCCTTGGGAACCGGGAGAACGCGTTGACGTTTCGAATCAGATCCAGACGGCGTGGAAGGACCGGACGACATAGACAGCTCAAGTCGGACAGAGAGTGGGCCAAGCCCTTCTCTTTACTATTCCTTTACCCTCCGCCGCGCGCAATCGCGCGGCGCGGTTAATGGATGCATTTTGGCGCATGTGTGTGGATGGAGCATCACCGATGCGTCACCTTTTCGACTTGTAACAAGCCGATCAACGCTTTCTTAACGCTAAGGGCCGTTACTGAGGATTGAAGAGCCGACCCGCGTCCGGAGGCGGCCAAAGCGTATTTTGGCTCGAAATCCCATGGCTGCCCGACAAATTCCACTGGGAACACTGGGTTTGCGGCCCGGGATGACCGGGCTCGGTAACCATGCTGGACGAGGGTTGGGTCGTGGAACCGCCGCGACGCGGAATTATTCGAGGCGTAATGGACTCGCTCGTCCCAGATCTCGCATGGACGCTCTGCGGGTGTGGCGCATGAGCTCGGTTCCGCACATCCCCGTTCTTGGCCGTGAGGCGGTCGATCATCTCGCGCCGCGCGCGGGCGGGATCTATATCGACGCCACCTTCGGCGCCGGCGGCTACAGCCGCGCCATTCTCGACGTGCCGGGAACCCGGCTGATTGCGATCGATCGCGACCGCACGGCGATCGCCGGCGGGGCCGAGCTGGTCGAACGCTCCGCGGGCCGGCTGACGCTGGTCGAGGACCGCTTCTCCAATCTCGCCGAGGTCTGTGCGGCGCAAGGCGTCGATGCCGTCGACGGCGTCGTGATGGATGTCGGGGTCTCCTCGATGCAGCTCGACCAGGCCGGCCGCGGCTTCTCCTTCCGTCTCGACGGTCCGCTCGACATGCGGATGGGGCAGGCGGGGCCGACGGCGGCCGACATCGTCGCGCGCGCCTCGGAAAGCGATCTCGCCGACATCATCTATCTCTTTGGTGAGGAGCGGCAGTCGCGCCGTATCGCCCGCGCCATCGTCGCCGACCGGCAGGAGACGCCGTTCACGACAACGCGCGCGCTCGCCGATCTCGTCGGCCGGGTCGTGCGCTCGAAACCCGGCGATATTCATCCGGCGACGCGAACGTTCCAGGCCCTGCGCATCTTCGTCAACGAAGAGCTCGAGGAACTCCAGACCGCGCTCGCTGCGGCCGAGCGCGTGCTCAGGCCGGACGGCCGCCTCGTGGTGGTCTCGTTCCATTCGCTGGAAGACCGCATCGTCAAGAATTTCCTCTCCGAGCGTAGCAAGACAGGCGGCGGTTCGCGGCATCTGCCGGAAGTGGCGCAAACCGCGCCGAGCTTCCAGCTGCTGACGCGCCGGCCGGTGATCGCTGGCGAAGAGGAAGTCGCCCATAACCCACGCGCGCGTTCCGCAAAACTGCGTGCCGCCGAGCGCACGTCCGCGCCCGCGCACGACGACGGCGAGACCTCGTCCTGGCCAAAGCTCGCCGACGTGATGAGGGGTGGCTAGCGCATGCGCTTCATCCACCTCCTCGTCATCGGCGCGCTGATCTTCGCGGCGGCCTATGTCTACCGGATCAAGATGGACTCCACGGCGCGCACCGAAAAGGTGCTGCGGCTGCATGCGGAGATCCGCGAGCAGCGCGATGCGATCGCGGCGCTGCGCTCCGAATGGGCCAAGCTCGATGCGCCCTTGCGCCTGCAGGGCCTGTCCGACCGGCATCTGCCGCTCAAGCCGGTCAACGGCACGCAGTATGACTCGCTGAAGAACCTGCCGGAGCGTCCGCCGCGGATGTTCAGGCCGGGCGAGCCGGATCCGATCGGGGCCATGCTCAACACCATCGAAGCCGCGAGCGATCCGGATACGGTGACGGGCTCCGTGCCTCAGCCCGAGGACAAGCAATGAGCGCTGTGACCCCGGCCAAGCCAACTCAAAAGCCGCCCGAGCCCTGGCGGCAGCGGCTGATCCGCAGCCTGCTCTACGGGCGCAACGTTGACCGCGCCGCGAAGGCGCGCGCGCGCGTTGGCCTCGCGATGATCGCCTTTACCTCGGTCTACGTCCTGATCGGCGGCCGGCTCGTGATGTTCGCGATCGGTGCCGACGCCCACAGCGCGCGCCGTGCTGCCGCGCAAGAGGTGGTCGCGACCGCGCGGCCCGACATCGTCGACCGCAACGGCGCGATCCTCGCGACCGACGTCAAGGCGGCGAGCCTGTTCGGCGAGCCGCGCCGCATCATCGACAAGGACGAGGCGATCGAGCTTCTGACTGCGACCGTGCCTGACCTCGACGAGGCCGAGGTGCGCGAGCGCCTGTCGGCGCGAAAGGGTTTTGTCTGGCTCAAGCGCGAGATCACGCCGAAGCAGCAGCAGGACATCCACAAGCTCGGCATTCCCGGCATCGGCTTCCTGCGCGAGAACAAGCGCGTCTATCCGACCGGCAACGAGGTCGCCCACCTCATCGGTCTCGTCAACATCGACAACCAGGGCATCGCCGGCATGGAGAAGTGGCTCGACAATCAAGGGCTCGCCGATCTCCACCGCGCAGGCTTTGCCACCGACCGGCTGCAAAAGCCGATCGAGCTGTCGGTCGATCTGCGCGTCGAGCACGCGCTGCGCGACGAGCTCTTGAAGGCCAAGGAGAAGTACCACACCAAGGCCGCCTCCGGCATCGTCTCGAATGTCAAGACCGGCGAGATCGTGGCGATGGTCTCGCTGCCGGACTTCGACCCCAACAATCCGAAGGAAGCGCACGACCCCGACCGCATCAACCGCCTGACCACGGGCGTCTACGAGATGGGCTCGACCTTCAAGGCGTTCACGCTGGCGATGGCGCTCGATTCTGGAAAGATCAATTTGAACTCGTCGTGGGATGCACGCGGAAACCTGCACTACGGCAAGTTCACCATCCACGACAGTCATTCGCTCGGACGTTTCATCAACACCAAGGAAGTGTTTTATTACTCCTCCAACATCGGCGCTGCGCGGATCGCGCTCGGCCAGGGTGTCGAGGCGCACAAGGCGTTCCTTGCCAAGATGGGCCAGTTGACGCGGCTGCGCACCGAGCTGCCGGAGAGCGCAGCTCCGCTGGTGCCGCGCCGCTGGAGCGAGCTGAACACGGTCACCATCGCGTTCGGCCAGGGTCTGTCGGTGGCGCCGCTCCAGGCGGTGATGGGCATCAACGCGCTGATGAACGGTGGCTACCTGATTCCGCCGACCTTCATGAAGCGAAGCGAAGCTGAAGCGGCGGCGATGGCCAAGCGCGTGATCAAGCAAGAGACCAGCGACAAGATGCGGTATCTGATGCGGCTCAATGCGGAGGTCGGGTCGGCGAGACAGGCAGACGTCAAGGGCTATTATGTCGGCGGCAAGACCGGCACGTCCGAGAAAGTCATCAATGGCCGCTACGCCAAGAAGCGGGTGCTCAACTCCTTCACGGCGATCATGCCCTCCGACAATCCAAAATATCAGATCCTGATCATGCTGGACGAGCCGCAGGCGCTGCCCGAAACGCATGGTTTCATCACCTCGGGCTGGAACGCAGTGCCGACCGGCGGCAAGGTGATCGAGCGGATCGCGCCACTTCTGGGCATCGAGCCACGGTTTGACCTGCCGCCGTCCGACCGCCTTATTCTTGCAGCATCCAGGACAACCCAGTAATCAACGGGGGTGGGCCGTCGCCGCTGCTGAGTCGGGGCTTTTCCGAAGATCCGGCTTTCCGGACGGCATGTCGACTGGAAGACCATGAAGCTGCGCGACCTCCTAGGTCAGGACGTTCCAGGCAATGATGCCGCAATCGAGCCCGCTGTCGCGGCGCTCGATGTGACCGGCGTTGCGCTCGACAGCCGTGTGGTCAAGCCCGGCGATCTCTTCTTCGCCCTCGCGGGCAGCAAGACCGACGGCGCGCGCTTCGTCGATGCCGCGATTGCAGCAGGCGCGGTGGCGATCGTCGGCGACCATGCACCTGATGGCAGCAAGGTGCCGTTCGTCACGGTGGCCAATCCGCGCCGCGCGCTGGCGCTGGCCGCGGCCAAATTCTTCCCCGCACAGCCGGCGACCATCGCGGCGGTGACCGGCACCAGCGGCAAGACCTCGGTCGCCGCGTTCACGCGCCAGATCTGGGAGCGGCTGGGGCATGCCTCCGCCAGCATCGGCACCATCGGTCTCGTCTCGCCCAAGCGCACCGTCTACGGTTCGCTGACGACGCCGGATCCGATCGCGCTGCACCGGCAGCTCGATGAGATCGCGCGCGAAGGCGTGACGCATCTCGCCTTCGAGGCGTCCTCGCACGGGCTCGACCAGTACCGCCTCGACGGCGTGCGTGTCTCCGCCGGCGGCTTCACCAATCTCTCGCGCGACCACATGGATTACCATCCAACCGTCGCGCATTATCTTGCAGCAAAACTCCGCCTGTTCCGCGAACTGGTCCCGGCGGATGGGGCGGCGGTGATCTCCGCCGATCATGATTGCTCGGCGGAGGCAATCAATGCTGCCAGGTCGCACGGCCTGCGCGTGATGGCGGTCGGCCGCAACGGCGACGGGGCAGGCGAGGGCATTCGTCTCGCCGGGGCCGAGGTCGAAGGTTTTTCGCAAGTCCTTGCCGTCGAACATCGCGGCAAGCGTTATGCGGTCCGGCTGCCGCTGGCCGGCGAATTCCAGATCGAGAACGCACTGGTGTCGGCCGGTCTGGCGATCGGTACCGGCAGCGATCCGGCCAACGTGTTTGCGAGCCTCGAACATCTCGAAGGCGCCAAGGGTCGGCTCGAGCGCGTCGGCGAGCGCAACGGTGCGCCGATCTTCGTCGACTACGCCCACAAGCCCGACGCGTTGGAGAAGGCGTTGCAGGCTTTGCGGCCTTACGCAAAACGCCGGCTGGTCGTCGTGTTCGGCGCCGGCGGCGACCGCGATGCCGGCAAGCGCCCGATCATGGGCGAGATCGCGGCCGAAAACGCCGACCGCGTCATCATCACCGACGACAATCCGCGCAGCGAGAAGCCGGAAGCCATTCGCGCAGAAATCCTCGCGACTGCAAAAGGTGCCCGCGAAATCGGCGACCGTGCCGCGGCGATCCGCACCGCGATCGAGGAGTTGGAAGACGGCGACGCGCTGCTCGTCGCCGGCAAGGGCCACGAGACCGGGCAGATCGTCGGCGGCGAGGTGCTGCCCTTCAGTGATCACGAGGCGGTCGCCGCCGCATTAGCGTCGAGGGATGCATGAGCGCGCCAATATGGACGGTTGCCGAAGTGGCGCGTGCGCTGGGCGCTGCGGGATCATTTCCGGACACGCCGATCGAGTTCGTCACCCAGGACAGCCGCCTGGTGAAGCCGGGCTGCCTGTTCGTCGCGCTCAGCGGTACGCCGAGCGGCGGCTTCATCTCGGCCTTCGCCAGCGCGCGCGACGGCTGGGAGTTCGCCGACAAGGCGGAAGCTTCGGGCGCGGTCGCGATGATCGTGCCGCACGAGATCGCCAGCATCCGCATTCCCCAGATCGTCGTCAAGGACACGCTGATCGACGGTCTCTGGGGCCTCGCGCGCGCGGCACGCGCGCGTTTCAACGGACCGGTGATCGGGCTCACCGGCAGCGCGGGCAAGACCAGCACCAAGGAATTCCTCGCGGCCTACCCCGGCGCCTATGCCAGCCCATCGAGCTTCAACAATTTCTGGGGCGTGCCGCTGACGCTGTGCAACGCCAGGCCCGATGCCAGCCTCTGGGTCGTCGAGATGGGCATGAACCAGACCGGCGAGATCGCGCGGCTCAGCGAGCTGACGCGGCCGACCGTCGCGCTCGTCGTCAACGTTCAGCCGGTGCATCTGGAAAAGCTCGGCTCGCTCGAAGCCATCAGGCGCGAGAAGGTCTCGATCGCGCTCGGCCTGCCCGAGGATGGCGTGCTGGTGCTGCCTGCCGGGATCAAGGCGCCGGACTGGAAGGGCAAGGTGGTACGGTTCGGCGAGAAAGCCGAGGTGCACGAGGTCGCGCACGCGCCGCATGGCGAGAGCTGGCAGGTCGTGGCCGCGCTCGGCAAGAAGGAGATCGCCTTCAGCCTGACGCCGGGCGCACCGCACCGCGTGCAGAACGCGCTCGCTGCGCTCGCCTCGATCCGCGCCGCGAACCTCGATGCGGCGACGCTCGCGATCAAGCTCGACCGGGTCGGCATCATGACCGGCCGCGGCGTCGAGCAGGCGATCGGCGGCGTCACCGTGATCGACGACAGTTTCAACGGCAATCCGGCCAGCGTGGCTGCTGCACTGCAAAGCCTCCAGGCGCGCAACGTGACCGGCGGCCGTCGCATTGCGGTGCTCGGCGACATGCTGGAACTGGGCGATGACGCACCAAACTACCACACGGCCCTCGCCAAGCATCTCGACGGCATCGACGGCGTCTACTGCGTGGGTCCCTTGATGCGCCATCTGTACGACGTGTTGCCGGCGGGCAAGGGCCTTGGCTGGCACGACGACCCCGCCACGCTGAAGCCGGGTGAGGTCGCAAATCTGCTGAGGGCAGGCGATGTCGTGGTTGTCAAGGGCAGCAAGAAGATGTTCTGGGTCAACAAGTTTGTGCCGGGCCTAGTGGCCGCCTTGCAGGCAAAGGCGTAAACTGCTTGGAAGGCGCTGTTCCCGAATCCCACCTTTTGCGGCGCGAAGCCGTCCGTTTTCCCAGAGGTCGCCCGACCCCATGAAGAAGACCCGCGAATGCGCGTGAGGCAAGTCAAGGCCAACACCAGGGCCGCGTGCAAAGGCGCCATAGGACCGTCTGAATGTTTTACTGGCTGATCGAGCTCTCCAACACATTTCCCGGCTTCGGTGCCGTTCGCACCTTCCTGAACGTCTTCCGCTACATCACCTTCCGCACCGGCGGCGCCGTCGTCACCGGCGCGCTGTTCGTGTTCCTGTTCGGGCCCTGGATCATCGACCATCTGCGCATCCGTCAGGGCAAGGGCCAGCCGATCCGGACCGACGGCCCGCAATCGCATCTCGCCAAGAAAGGCACGCCCACCATGGGCGGGCTGATGATCCTGTCCGGTCTCACGGTCGGCACCGTGCTGTGGGCCAATCCGCTCAACCCCTATGTCTGGATCGTGCTGGCGGTGACGCTCGGCTTCGGCTTCGTCGGCTTCTATGACGATTACCTCAAGGTGACCAAGCAGACCACGACGGGCTTCGGCAGCAAGCTGCGCCTGCTGATCGAGGCCGCCATCGCGCTGGTCGCCTGCTATGCGCTGGTGCGATTGAACCGCGATCCCGCGTCGACCGCGCTGACGATTCCCTTCCTCAAGGACACCGTGCTGCATTTCGGCTGGTTCTTCGTCGTGTTCGGCGCCTTCGTCATCGTCGGCGCCGGCAATGCGGTGAACCTCACCGACGGTCTCGACGGCCTCGCCATCGTGCCCGTGATGATCGCGACCGCGAGCTTTGCGATGATCGCCTATCTCGCCGGCAACGCGGTGTTCGCCGACTATCTCCAGATCAAATATGTCGCGGGAACCGGCGAACTCGCGGTGCTCTGCGGCGCGCTGCTGGGCGCCGGTCTTGGGTTCCTCTGGTTCAACGCGCCGCCGGCCTCGATCTTCATGGGCGACACCGGCTCGCTCGCGCTCGGCGGCATGCTCGGCGCAATCGCGGTCGCGGTGAAGCACGAGATCGTGCTCGCGGTGATCGGCGGCCTGTTCGTGCTGGAAGCGGTTTCCGTCATCGTGCAGGTGGTGTCGTTCAAGCTCACCGGCAAACGCATCTTCCGGATGGCGCCGATCCATCACCATTTCGAGCAGCTCGGCTGGACCGAACCGCAGATCGTGATCCGCTTCTGGATCATCTCGGTGATGCTGGCGCTCGCCGGTCTGTCGACGCTGAAGCTGCGGTGATCGATCGATGATCCCGGTCACATCCTTCGCCGGCAAGACGGTCGCGGTGTTCGGCCTCGGCGGCTCGGGGCTTGCGTCCTGTCACGCGTTGAAAGCGGGCGGCGCCGAGGTGATTGCCGCCGACGACAATGCCGAGAACGTCGCCAAGGCCGCGCAAGCGGGTTTCATCACCGCCGATTTGCGCAATGTCTCCTGGGCGAATTTCGCGGCGCTGGTGCTCGCGCCCGGCGTGCCGCTCACCCATCCCGTGCCGCACTGGAGCGTGCTGAAGGCGCGCGAGGCGGGCGTCGAGGTGATCGGCGATATCGAGCTGTTCTGCCGCGAGCGTCGCCGTCACGCGCCCAACGCGCCGTTCGTCGCGATCACCGGCACCAACGGCAAGTCGACCACGACCGCGCTGATTGCGCATCTCACAAAGGTCGCCGGCTACGACACCCAGATGGGCGGCAATATCGGCACCGCGATCCTGTCGCTGGAACCGCCGCGCACGGGCCGCGTCCACGTCATCGAGATGTCGTCCTACCAGATCGACCTCACGCCCTCGCTCGATCCCTCCGTCGGTATCCTGCTCAATGTAAGCGAGGACCACATCGACCGTCACGGCACCCTCGCGCATTACGCTGCGGTGAAGGAGCGCCTTGTCGCCGGCGTGCAGGCAGGCGGCACCGCGATCGTCGGCGTCGACGATGGCTTCTGCCGCGACATCGCCGACCGGCTCGACCGCGCCGGCAAGAACGTGGTGCGGATCTCCGTCAAGAACCCGCTGGCCTCCGGAATCCATGTCGAGCACGGCACCATCGTGCGCACCGCGGGCGGCGCGAGGAGCGAGGTCGCAAAGCTCGGCGGCATCGGCTCGCTGCGCGGCCAGCACAACGCGCAGAACGCGGCCTGCGCCGCCGCCGCCGCGCTCGCGATGGGCATCAGCCTCGATGTGCTGCAGAACGGCCTGCGCAGCTTTCCGGGCCTCGCGCATCGCATGGAGCAGGTCGGCCGCCGCGGCAACGTGCTGTTCGTCAACGACTCCAAGGGCACCAATGCGGATGCCACCGCGCATGCGCTGTCGTCCTTTTCGGAAATCTTCTGGATCGCCGGCGGCAAGCCCAAGGCCGGCGGCATCACTGGCCTGACCGGCTTCTTCCCGCGCATCCGCAAGGCCTATCTGATCGGCGAGGCCGCGCAGGAGTTTTCGGGAACGCTGGGCACGCAGGTGGCGCACGAGATCAGCCAGACGCTGGACATCGCCGTCGAGCACGCCGCGCGCGATGCCGAAGCCTCGGGCCTCGCGGATGCAGTGGTGCTGCTGTCACCCGCCTGCGCGTCCTTCGACCAGTACCGCAATTTCGAGATCCGCGGCACCAAGTTCCGCGAGCTGGTACAGGCGCTGCCGGGTGTGAAGCCGGTGGTGTAGGGCGCGGCTACTCCTTGCTCCGCTGTCGTCGCCCGGCTTGACCGGGCGACCCAGTATCCAGAGGCCGTGCTTGAGCCGAGGGGCCGCGGCGTACTGGATGCCCCGGTCAAGCCGGGGCATGACCACCATTTGTGGTCGCGTTGTGCGCTATCTCCAAAGTTATCGATCTCCTTAACCCCCCGGTAACCAACCTCGGCGACCAATGGACCGACCTCTGTCCGAAAGCGGCCGCCCATGCTCTCCCGTGAAGAACGCACCCCCTTTTCCGAGTGGTGGTGGACCGTCGACAAGCCGCTGATGGGCGCCATCCTGGCGCTGATGCTCACCGGCGTGATCCTGTCGCTGGCGGCGAGCCCGCCGGTTGCGACCCGCATCGGGCTCGATCCCTTCCACTTCTTCAGCCGGCACGTGATGTTCCTGGCGCCGTCCTGCCTGGTGCTGCTCGGGGTGTCCTTCCTGACGCCGCGCGCGATCCGCCGCTCGGCCCTGATCATCTTCGCGGCCAGCATCATCCTGATCGTGCTGACGCTCGCGATCGGCCCCGAAGTGAAGGGATCGCGGCGCTGGATCACGCTGCTCGGCGTCAACATCCAGGCCTCCGAAGTTGCAAAGCCGTCGTTCGTCGTCATCGCCGCCTGGCTGTTCGCGGAATCGACCAGGCGGCCGGAGATGCCGGCGACCTCGATGGCGCTGGTGCTGCTCTTGATGCTGGTCTCGCTGCTGGTGATGGAGCCCGACTTCGGCCAGACCATGCTGATCCTGATGGTGTGGGGCTCGCTGTTCTTCATCGCGGGCATGCGCATGATCTGGGTGTTCGGCCTGGCGGGCGCCGCCGCGGCCGGTCTGTTCAGCGCTTATCTGTTCGTCCCGCACGTCGCCGGCCGCATCAAGCGTTTCATGAATCCTGCTTCCGGCGACACCTTCCAGGTCGATACCGCCATGGAAGCCTTCTACAACGGCGGATGGTTCGGGCTCGGGCCCGGCGAGGGCATCGCCAAGCGCAGCCTGCCGGACAGTCACACCGACTTCGTGTTCGCGGTTGCCGCCGAGGAGTTCGGCATCATCCTGTGCCTTGCGATGCTGGCGCTGTTCGCTTTCGTCGTGATCCGCACGCTGTCGCGCGCCTACGCCAATGAGGACATGTTCTCGCGCTTTGCGGCGTCCGGCCTTGCGATCCTGTTCGGCGTGCAGGCCGCGATCAACATGTCGGTCAACCTCCAGCTCATCCCCGCCAAGGGCATGACGCTGCCCTTCATCTCCTATGGTGGCTCCTCGATCGTGTCGCTGGCCTATGGTGTCGGCATGATGCTGGCGCTGACGCGGCTGCGCCCGCGCACCGAAGTCGAGGCAAGCGGCCACGCCGAGGCGATGCGCAGTTACGCGTGACCCTCTCGTGTCCCGGACAAGCGTAGCGAAGCGGAGCGCAGAGCCGGGACCCAGAATGCCGCGCCCATGGGCCCCGGTTCGGCGGCGCGCTGCGCTGCGCCCGGGGGCGCGAGCACGGTGTCGCTACGCTCGCAATGACGGCGGAGGGCTTGTAAAAGGGGCACCCATGGACACTTCCCCCCTGATTCTTCTCGCCGCGGGCGGCACCGGCGGCCATTTGTTTCCGGCCGAGGCGCTCGGCGTCGAGCTGATCCGGCGCGGCTTTCGCGTCCGCCTCGTCACGGACGAGCGTGCCCTGCGCTATAGCGGGCTGTTCAGCAAGGACATGATCGACGTCGTCTCGAGCGAGACCGCGCGTGGCCGCAATCCATTGCAGCTCGCCTATGCCGGCCTCACGCTCGCCGCCGGCACGCTGTCCGCCTACGGCCTGATCAGGCGATTGAAGCCCGTCGCCGTCGTCGGCTTCGGCGGCTACCCGACGCTGCCGCCGCTGGTCGCTGCAAAGTTTGCGGGCGTGCCCAGCATCATCCACGACGCCAATGCGGTGCTCGGCCGCGCCAACCGGTTCCTGGCGAGCCGCGTCCGCGCCATCGCGACGTCGTTGCCCGGCGTGCTCGACCGCGATCCGGCGCTGGCAGGCAAGACCACGACCGTGGGCACGCCGATGCGTCCGGCGATCCTCGCCGCAGCCGCCGTGCCATATGTCGCGCCTGAAGCGAACGGACCGCTGCGCCTGCTCGTCGTCGGCGGCAGCCAGGGTGCGCGCATTATGGCCGACGTCGTCCCCGGTGCGATCGAGCGCCTTGAGCCTGCGCTATGGAGCCGGCTCGTCCTGACCCAGCAGGTGCGCGACGAAGACATGGCGCGCGTGCGCGCGGTCTACGACAAGCTCAAGATCAATGCCGAGCTCGCGCCGTTCTTCACCGATCTGCCGGCGCGGCTCGCCTCCAACTATCTGGTGGTGTCGCGTTCAGGCGCCGGCACGGTCGCCGAACTCGCCGCGATCGGACGGCCCTCGATCCTGGTGCCGCTACCCGGCTCGATCGACCAGGACCAGTTCGCCAATGCCGGCGTGCTGGCCAAGGTCGACGGCGCGATCCGTATCCCGCAGACCGAGTTTACCTCCGACCGGCTCGCCGCCGAGATCTCCGCCTTCGCCGCCGAGCCCGCGCGTCTTGCCTCCATGGCCGCAGCCGCGAAGAGGGCGGGGCGGCTCGATGCGGCCGAACGGTTGGCCGATCTGGTGGTCAAAGTCGCGGGAATCTGACGCGAAAAAGCCCTTGTCTTGGCCTTCCAAAGCGGGGCATCCAGTAACAACGGCGCGGCTGATTTGGCCGTGACCTTCGCCAGATGCCGCCTTTCCGGCGGCGAGGTCAGGGAACAGAGCATGAGACTGCCGCGCGAGATCGGACCCATCCACTTCGTCGGGATCGGCGGGATCGGCATGAGCGGCATCGCCGAGGTGCTGGTCAATCTCGGCTATGTCGTGCAGGGCTCGGACGCCTCCGACAATTACAATCTCGACCGTCTGCGCAAGGCGGGCGCGAAGGTCTCGGTCGGCCACAAGGCCGAGAATGTCGACGGCGCTGCGGTCGTCGTCGTGTCCACCGCGATCAAGCGCGACAATCCGGAATTGATGGCGGCGCGCGAACGGCGCATTCCCGTGGTGCGCCGCGCCGAGATGCTGGCCGAGCTGATGCGGCTGAAGAGCTGCGTCGCGATTGCCGGCACCCATGGCAAGACCACCACGACCACGATGGTCGCAACGCTGCTCGATGCCGGCGGCCTCGATCCCACCGTGATCAATGGCGGCATCATCAATGCCTATGGCTCGAATGCGCGCCTCGGCGCCGGCGACTGGATGGTGGTCGAAGCGGACGAGAGCGATGGCACGTTCCTGAAGTTGCCGACCGATGTTGCGATCGTCACCAATGTCGACCCCGAGCATCTCGATCACTTCAAGACCTTCGAGGCGGTGCAGGACGCGTTCCGGCATTTCGTCGAGAACCTGCCGTTCTACGGCTTCGCCGTGATGTGCATCGACCATCCCGTCGTGCAGAGCCTCGTCGGCAAGATCGAGGATCGCCGCATCATCACCTACGGCGAGAATCCGCAGGCCGATGTGCGGTTGCTTGACCTCACTCCGATGGGGGGTGGCTCGAAGTTCAAGGTCGCGTTCCGCGATCGCAAGACCGGCGCCGTGCACGAGATCGCCGATCTCATGTTGCCGATGCCGGGACGCCACAACGCCTCGAACGCGACGGCCGCGATTGCGGTCGCGCGCGAGCTCGGCGTGTCGGACGAGGCGATCCGCAAGGCGATCGCAGGCTTCGGCGGCGTCAAGCGCCGCTTCACCAAGACCGGCGAGTGGAACGGTGTCACGGTGATCGACGATTACGGTCATCACCCCGTCGAGATCGCGGCAGTGCTGAAGGCGGCGCGGGAATCCAGCAACGGCAAGATCGTCGCCGTGGTGCAGCCGCATCGCTACACTCGCCTGCAATCGCTGTTCGAGGAATTCTGCACCTGCTTCAACGATGCGGATGCGGTGATCGTCGCCGACGTCTACGCCGCCGGCGAGACGCCGATCGACGGCATCGACCGCGACCATTTCGTCGCCGGCCTGCGCGCCCATGGCCACCGCGAGGTGATCGGCCTGCCGGCAGCGCCGGAGCTCGCAGGTATCGTCAAGGGCCTGGCGAAGCCGGGCGATCTCGTCGTGTGCCTTGGCGCCGGCAACATTACGCAATGGGCGTATGCGCTGCCCAACGAATTGAAGGCGTTGGGGTAGGCGCTCTCATGAGAGTCTCACAGACCGCCACACGGCACACTGCGCTCCCTCCCCCCTTGCGGGGGAGGGTTGGGGAGAGGGGTAAGCCCCGGGCGCTGGCGGACAACGTCACACGGCGCAATCTCAATCCAGCTCGCATGTCGGTCAGCGCACCATGAGCTTCCCGGACATCACGCCCGAACTCAAAGCCGCAATGCCGCAACTTCGCGGACGACTGCTCGCCAACCAGTCGCTCGCCGAGCTCACCTGGTTTCGCGTCGGTGGTCCCGCGCAGGTGCTGTTCACGCCGGCGGACGAGGACGATCTCGCTTACTTCCTCGCGCATCTTGCGTCCGACATTCCCGTCTATGTCGTCGGCGTCGGCTCCAACCTGATCGTGCGCGACGGTGGCATCGCGGGCGTGGTGATTCGGCTGGCGCCGCGCGCCTTTGGCGAGGCGAGCGCGAGCGGCGATGTCGTCACCGCTGGAACTGCCGCGCTCGACAAGCGCGTGGCGGAAGTGGCGGCCTCCGCCAATATCGGCGGGCTCGAATTCTATTTCGGCATTCCCGGCACCATCGGCGGTGCGCTGCGCATGAATGCGGGCGCCAATGGCGGCGAGACCAAGGACGTGTTGATCGAGGCGACCGGCGTTGCGAGGGACGGCAGCAAGCACGTGTTCTCGAACGCCGACATGAAGTTCGTCTACCGCAACAGCGGCGTCGACCCCTCCATCATCTTCACCTCCGCGCGCTTTCGCGGCGAGATCAGGGATACTGATACGATCCGCGCGCGCATGGCGGAGGTGCAGACCCACCGCGAGACCGCGCAGCCGATCCGCGAAAAGACCGGCGGCTCGACCTTCAAGAACCCGCCCGGCCATTCCGCCTGGAAGCTGGTCGACGCCGCCGGCTGCCGCGGCCTGCGCGTCGGCGGCGCGCAGGTCTCGGAGATGCACTGCAATTTCCTGATCAACACGGGCGATGCCACCGCGCACGACATCGAGACGCTGGGCGAGACCGTGCGCGAACGCGTGAAGGCAAACTCCGGAATTGAGCTACATTGGGAAATCAAGCGGATTGGAATTCCCGACTAACCTGGACAAGCGACGAGAGAACATGCGCATCACCATCCTCTTCGGCGGCTCCAACCGGGAGCGTCTGGTTTCGGTCGCCTCAGCCCAGGCGCTACATCAGGCGCTGCCCGAGGCCGATCTCTGGTGGTGGGACGTCGAGGACAAGGTGCATGTCGTGCAGTCGAAGCAACTGCTCGAACACGCCCGTCCGTTCGAGGACGAGTTCAAGCCCGGCACATCAGGCATTCCGCTGGGGCAGGCGCTCGACCAGGCCAAGACGGACGGCCGCGTGCTGGTGCTCGGCCTGCATGGCGGACGCGCGGAGAACGGCGAATTGCAGGTGATGTGCGAGGCGCGCGGCGTGCCTTTCACCGGATCGGGCTCGGCCTCCTCGCATCTCGCCTTCGACAAGATCGCGGCCAAGCATTTCGCCGCGCTCGGCGGCGTGACGCCGCCGGCCAACGTCGCGCTGGACAAGATCGACGAGGCCTTCACCGAATACGGCCGGCTGATCGCAAAGCCGGCGCGCGACGGCTCGAGCTATGGCCTGATCTTCGTCAACGCCAGGCAGGATCTCGTCGCCGTCCGCAATGCGGCGAAGCACGAAGACTATGTGATCGAGCCCTACATCGCGGGCGTCGAGGCAACCTGCGGCGTGCTGGAGCGCACCGACGGCTCGATCATGTCGCTGCCGCCGATCGAGATCATTCCGGGCGAGGGCAATTTCGACTACGCCGCAAAATATCTCCTGAAGTCGACCCAGGAGATCTGCCCCGGCCGTTTTGCGCCCGAGATCACCGCCGCGCTGAAGGAGCAGGCGATGCTGGCGCATCGCGCGATGTCCTGCACCGGCTATTCCCGCTCGGACTTCATCGTCTCCGACAGGGGCCTGATCTATCTCGAGACCAACACGCTGCCCGGGTTGACCAAGTCCTCGCTCTACCCCAAGGCGCTGAAAGCCGAAGGCATCGAGTTCGTCGACTTCCTGCGCGGCCTGGTCGAGCTCGCCGGGCGGGGCGTGAGAAAATAATTAGGACTGGTTAACGGCCGAACCGGCGAAATGGCCGGTTTTGGAACCCAAAACCGGTAAAATGCCGGACATCGCGGCATAAATGCCTCACATGCCTGGGCAAAACGCATCCCGCGTTAACGAAGTTTACCTTTTGTTTACCAGGACGTCCGAAGGTTAACGCTGGCGGCGCATATGACGCTTTGGCTGCCGGCGCGTGGGCTGTTGCGGGTGATGTCACCTCCAGCGAACGCTTTGAAGGGGAGAGGTTTTCTTCTTCTGAAGACCAGCACCCGGCCCGGCAAGTCCGAGACGTCATGTTCGCCAGGACCCGCGCGATGTCGCGGGCTAACTGTTGACGAGCTCGTGCAATGGATGGTGCAGGAAGCCTCACTCGGTCGTTTCTGAGATCGCTGAGGCCCCAAGCTGACCTGAAGGCGGCCGCTATCGGAGCGGTCGTGCTTCTGCGCGAGTGGGTACAGGATAAGCGCGACCAGAAGCGCGCTGTCGCCCAGAACAAGATCAGGTCCAAGACCAAGGCCAAGCCCGTCGTCGAGCGCGAGCCGCCGCCGCGCGTGGTCGCGCTGGTCGAGCGCTATGCGCCGCGCCGGATCGGGATCACCATGACCGTTCTGCTGCTGGTCGGAAGCTGCGGCTTCGGCATTGTCAGGGGCGGCCACCTCCAGGATTTCATCGCCGCAGTCAGCGACACCCGCAACGCGCTGGCCAATTCCGCGGGCTTCCGCATCACCTCCGTCGTGATCAACGGCCGCAAGCAGCTCAGCCAGGACGAGATCCTCGCGGTCGGCGGGGTCAGCGGCCGCTCCTCGCTGCTGTTCCTCGACGCCGACGTCGTGCGCGACAAGCTCAAGGCCAATCCCTGGATTGCGGATGCGACCGTGCTGAAGCTCTATCCGGGCCGGCTCATGATCGACATCACCGAGCGCCAGGCATTCGCGCTGTGGCAGGAGGCCGGCCGGCTCTCCGTCATCGCCGATGACGGCGCGGTGCTCGAGCCTTACGTCTCGCGCCGGTTCCTGTCGCTGCCGCTCGTGGTCGGCAAGGGCGCCGACACCCAGGCGCGCGATTTCCTGGCGCTGCTGGCGCGCTATCCGCAGATCAATTCGGTGACCAAGGCCGCGATCTATGTCGGCGAGCGGCGCTGGAATCTGAGGCTCAAGGATGGCCTCGACATCCGTCTGCCCGAGCAGGACGTCGGCAACGCCCTCGCGATGCTGTCCAGGCTCGACAAGGAGGACAAGCTGTTCTCCCGCGACATCGTCGCCGTCGACATGCGCCTGCCCGATCGCCTGGTGGTGCAGCTGTCCGACGACGCCGCCAAGGCGCGCGAGGACCTGTTCAAGGACAAGAAGAAAAAGAAGGCCGGGGACGCCGCATGACCGGTCTTGATCGCACCCAGACCCCGAAGACGCGCCCGATGCCGCACAAGCGCGGCGGCATCGTCGCCTGCCTCGATATCGGCACCAGCAAGATCGCCTGCATGATTGCGCGGCTGAGGCCGTCGGCGCCGAGCGAAGCCCTGCGCGACCGTACCCACGCGGTGGAGCTGATCGGTTACAGCCAGATCCAGTCGCGCGGCATGAAGGCCGGCGCAGTGGTCGATCTCGCCGAATGTGAGCAGGCGGTGCGCCAGGCCGTCGGGCTGGCGGAGAAAATGGCCAAGGTGCGGGTCGAGTCCGTGCTGCTGTCGGTCTCGGGCGGGCGCCTCTCCGGCCAGCTGGTCGAAGCCGCGGCCGACATCCGCGGTGGCGCCGTGACGCCGGCCGATGTCAGCCGCGTCACCTCCACCGGCATGCGCCACGCCACCGGCGAGGGCCGGACCGTGCTGCACGCGCTGCCGGTCGGCTACACGCTCGACGGCGTCAAGGGCATCCGCGATCCCCGCGGCATGGTCGCCCATCAGTTCGGTGTCGACATGAACGTCGTCACCTGCGAGGCCACCGTTGCCCGTAATCTGATGCTGGCGGTGGAGCGCTGCCACATCAATGTCGAAGCCATGGCGGCGAGCCCCTATGTGGCCGGCCTGTCGGTGCTGACCGACGACGAAGCCGATCTCGGCGCCGCCGTCGTCGAGATGGGCGCGGGCACCACCACCATCGCGGTCTATTCCGGCGGCCGCTTCGTGCATGCGGCGGGCTTTGCGGTCGGCGGGCAACACATCACGATGGATCTCGCGCGCGGACTCTCCGCGACCATTGCCGATGCCGAGCGAATCAAGACGTTATATGGGACCGTCATCACCGGCGGATCGGACTCGCGTGAGCTGATGTCTGTACCGACAGCCGGTGACGAGCAGGATCTGCCGCAGATCGTCTCCCGCGCGACCATCGCCAACATCGTCAAGCACCGTGCCGAGGAAGTCTTCGAAATGGTTCGGGACAAGCTGAAGGATTCGCCCTTCGCCTCAGAGCCCAACGGCCGCGTCGTGCTCTCCGGCGGCGCCTCGCAGCTCACCGGACTCGTCGAACTCGGCACACAGATTCTCGGCCGGCCCGTGCGGGTCGGACGTCCGCTCGGTTTCGGCCGGCTGCCCAACGAGGCGAAGAACGCCGCGTTCGCGGTGCCGGCCGGGCTCCTCGTCTACCCGCAATATGTTCATCACGAGCATGTCGAACCGCGGCATACGCGGCAGCAGGTCAAGACAGGGACGGGCGGTTATTTTGGAAAGGTCGGACGATGGCTACGCGAGGGCTTCTGATGAACCGGTTCCGCAACCTTCGCATTTCACCAACTCCCGCGGCCGCCGGCCGGGGCGAACCCACGCGCGCGTGATCGAGAGGCAAACATGACCATCAGCATCAATGTTCCTGATATTCACGAATTGAAGCCCCGGATCACCGTGTTCGGCGTCGGCGGCGCCGGTGGCAACGCCGTCAACAACATGATCACGGCGGGCCTCCAGGGCGTCGACTTCGTGGTCGCCAACACCGACGCGCAGGCGCTGACGATGTCGAAGGCGCAGCGCATCGTGCAGATGGGCACCGCGGTCACGCAAGGCCTCGGCGCGGGTTCGCAGCCGAACGTCGGCGCGGCGGCGGCGGAAGAGGTGATCGACGAACTGCGCGACCATCTCTCGGGCGCCAACATGGTGTTCGTCACCGCCGGCATGGGCGGCGGCACCGGCACCGGCGCTGCACCCGTCATCGCCAAGACCGCGCGCGACATGGGCATCCTCACCGTCGGCGTCGTGACCAAGCCGTTCCACTTCGAGGGCGGCCGCCGCATGCGCACCGCCGAGGCCGGCATCAACGAGCTGCACAAGGTCGTCGACACGCTCCTGATCATCCCGAACCAGAACCTGTTCCGGGTCGCCAACGAGAAGACCACCTTCGCCGACGCCTTCGCGATGGCCGACCAGGTGCTTTACTCCGGCGTTGCCTGCATCACCGACCTGATGGTCAAGGAAGGTCTGATCAACCTCGACTTCGCCGACGTTCGCGCCGTCATGCGCGAGATGGGCAAGGCGATGATGGGTACGGGCGAAGCTTCCGGTGACAAGCGCGCGCTGACCGCCGCTGAAGCCGCGATCGCCAACCCGCTGATCGACGATAGCTCGATGAAGGGCGCCAAGGGCCTCCTCATCTCGATCACCGGCGGCAAGGACCTCACCTTGTTCGAGGTTGACGAAGCCGCGACCCGCATCCGCGAGGAAGTCGATCAGGACGCCAACATCATCGTCGGCGCGACCTTCGACGAAGCGCTCGACGGCCTGATCCGCGTCTCGGTCGTCGCCACCGGCATCGAGCAGGCAACGATCGCCCGCAACACCCAGGCCACCAGCGCCCCGGTCGCGAACGCGGCGCCGCAGCAGATTCAACAGGTGCAGCAGGCTCCCGCTGCTCCGGCCGCCGCTGCCGAGAGCCGTCTCGCCGATCTGACCGCGCGTCTGCGCGCCGACAATCAGCGCATGGCCGAGCGCGCCCAGAAGCTGGAAGCCCAGATCCCGGCCGCCGCCCCGACCGCGCCGCGTCAGAATGTCGAGCGCGCCGCGCTTGCCGCCATCGCGGCTGCCGTTGCCGAGGTCCCGCAGGCGCCCGCGCCGATGCAGACCTATGGCGACGTCACGGTACGCCCGATCGCGCAGAAGCCGACGCTGTTTCCGGAGCCTGACATGGCCCCGGTCGCGATGCAGGAGCCGATGACGCCGGAAACCTTCATCCCGCCGCAGGCCGAGCGTGGGCCGGTCCGTGCACCGCGGATGCCGCGTATCGACGAACTGCCGATG
Source organism: Bradyrhizobium sp. 482_C4_N1_8 (assembly GCF_052075965.1). Classification (NCBI taxonomy): domain Bacteria; kingdom Pseudomonadati; phylum Pseudomonadota; class Alphaproteobacteria; order Hyphomicrobiales; family Nitrobacteraceae; genus Bradyrhizobium; species Bradyrhizobium sp. 482_C4_N1_8. The sequence goes on from NZ_CP197231.1 coordinate 1,968,085, forward strand.
CCGGCCCAGGCCGAGCTTCGCCAGGCCCGCGGCGAGGTTGAAGAAGAGACCCCGCAGAAGACCCGCCTGTCGTTGCTCCAGCGCCTCGCCAATGTCGGCCTCGGCCGCCGCGACGAGGAGAGTGAGGCGCCGGTCGCAGCCCGCACCGCCGGTCCCGCGATGCCGCCGCTGCCCGATCGCCGGCCCCAGAAGAGCGTGGCGCAGCAGATCGCGGCGAGCGAGCCGGTATCGGAGTATGCCCGCCGTCCTGCGCCTCAGGGCCTGGACATGCATGGCCGCCCGGCGCCTGTTGCGCCGGCGCCACAGGGTGACGACCATCTTGATATCCCGGCCTTCCTGAGGCGTCAGGCGACCTGAGGATTGTTACAATAAGGCCGACGAAAAAAGGTCCCGGCGGGAAGCTTGCCGGGACCTTTCCTTTGGTCCCGTGCATGCCCGGATTGCGGGATCAAACAACTGATTTTAAATCATTAATTACGCATTTGGTGGTTCAGTAAAACTGCCGATAACGGTCCCAAACTCCGGCGCAATTTGGTTAAGCCTTGGCGCGAATACGGCAGGTTTGGGGTAACAATCGGTAAAAAAGCGTGAGTTGGCGCTGTTTGAGGCTGTGACTATGGTTTGCCGTGACTTGGGGATACGGAGATTCGCAACCGTCGGCACTGGCCGGCCAAGCGGGCCTAGTATAAGTCGCAGTGGGTCGTAGTGGGGCGGATTCCTGATGAAATTTAGCCGGCAAACAACGCTTCGTGCGCAAGCCACCGTGGCCGGCGTTGGCGTTCATTCCGGGCTTCCCGTCACTCTCACGCTGGGGCCTGCGCCCGTCGATGCGGGGTTTGTTTTTGTCCGCACCGGCCTCGAGGGAAGTGACCGTGAGATTCAGGCGACCGCCGACCAGGTGATCGCGACCGACTTCGCCACCGTCCTCGGCGATCGTGACGGCCCGTTGGTTTCCACCGCCGAGCATGTGCTTGCCGCGCTGCGGGGCATGGGCGTCGACAACGCCACCATCGAGATCGACGGCCCTGAAGTGCCGATCATGGACGGCAGCGCCGCGGCCTTCATTGCCGCGATCGACCAGGCCGGCATCGTCAGCCAGCCGGCACAGCGCCGCTTCATTCAGGTCTTGAAGCCGATCTCGGCCAAGGTCGGTGACTCCTTCGGCGAGATCCGGCCCTACGCCAACGGGTTCCGCGTTGATATCGAGATCGACTTCACCAATCCCGTCATCGGCCAGCAGAGCTACGGCTTCGATCTGAGCCCGGAGCGCTTCCGCCGCGAAGTCGGCCGCGCCCGGACTTTCGGCCTGATGTGCGACGTCGCCCGGCTCTGGAGCGCGGGTTACGCACTCGGCGCCTCCTTCGACAATACCGTCGTGTTCGACGACGAGCGGCTGCTCAACACCGAGGGCCTGCGCTACGCCGACGAATGCGCCCGCCACAAGGTGCTGGACGTGATCGGCGACCTCGCGCTGGCCGGCCTGCCGCTGCTTGGCGCCTACCGCTCGGTGCGTGGCGGTCACAAGCTCAACCACGCTGTCCTGACCGCGCTGCTCGCCGACCGTACCGCCTGGCGGGTGGTCGAGGGCGAGGCCGTCCGCCGCACCACGCGTCCCGTGGGCGAAGTCGGTCGCGGCATCGTCGGCGGCCGGATCGCCGCGGCCTACGGGCCGGACGTGTCCTGACGAGACCTGTCGCCACTGGCGTTCTGTTGCCGCCTGCGTTTGGCGGCAGCTTTCCCCGGGAAACTCCTGGTAACGATGATCGGCTAGGATTGCGGCGCGTTCGCCTTAATCCGGGCGAAATGCCTGCCTATCCGGTTGGTTCGAGATCGTTTTTCGGTTACACGGCGTGGTCGCATGGCAGGCGCCACGGCTACATTTCGCGCCCATGACGGGGTTCATGGGCTGGCGGACACCGCATCACAGGGCGTCAGGGCTTAAATTCATGTCGGCACAGCGTATGACGCGCGGATATCTCTCGGTCTCGCCTGGAGTTCGCGGGCTGCTTCAAGCCGCCACCTTCGTGGTGCTCGCGCTGCCGCTGGCCGGCTGCGGCACCGGCGCGCTCTGGGACAAGTTCACCGCCAAGGACGACACCTTCACCGAGGAGCCCGCCGACAAGATCTATAATGAGGGCCTGTACCTCATGAACGAGAAGAAGGACATGAAGGGGGCGAACAAGAAGTTCGAAGAGGTCGACCGCCAGCATCCTTATTCCGACTGGGCCCGCAAATCGCTGCTGATGTCGGCCTATGCCTCCTACCAGGGCGGCGACTATGACGGCTGCATCGGCGCCGCGACCCGCTACGTCACGCTGCATCCCGGCAGCCCGGACGCGGCCTATGCACAGTACCTGATCGCCGCCTCCCACTATGACCAGATCCCGGACATCAGCCGCGACCAGGCCCGCACCGAGAAGGCGATCGCCGCGCTGGAAGAGGTGAACCGCAAATATCCGAACTCGGAATATGCGACCTCGGCCAAGGCCAAGATCGAGGGTGCGCGCGACCAGCTCGCCGGCAAGGAAATGAATGTCGGCCGCTATTACATGCAGAAGCGCGACTACACGGCGGCGATCAACCGCTACAAGGCCGTCGTCACGCAGTACCAGACCACCCGCCATGTCGAGGAGGCTCTGTTCCGGCTCACCGAGGCCTATATGACGATCGGCATCGTCGCCGAGGCGCAGACCGCAGCCGCGGTGCTTGGCCACAATTTTCCTGACAGCCGCTGGTACAAGGACGCCTATAATCTTGTAAAATCCGGGGGTCTCGAGCCGAGCGAGAATCAGGGTTCCTGGATGAGCAGGGCCTTCAAGAAGATAGGCCTATAGTCTCGGCTAGGAAATTTGATTCCATGCTGGCGCGTCTGTCGATCCGTGACATCGTCCTGATCGAGCGGCTCGATATCGAATTCGCCACCGGACTTGCGGTTTTGACCGGTGAGACCGGTGCGGGCAAATCCATCCTGCTCGATGCCTTTGCACTGGCGCTCGGCGGCCGCGGCGACGCCGGGCTCGTGCGCCATGGCGCGGAGCAGGGGCAGGTCACCGCCGTCTTCGATATCCCCAAAAATCACCCCGCGACGAAGATTCTGGCCGAGAACGGCCTGGATGATACCGGCGAGATGATTCTCCGCCGGGTGCAACTCGCCGACGGCCGCACCCGCGCTTTCATCAACGACCAGTCGATTAGCGTGCAGACGCTGAAGGCGGTCGGTGGCGCCCTGGTCGAGATCCACGGCCAGCATGACGAGCGTGCGCTGGTCGATGCTGCCACCCACCGTCGCCTGCTCGACGCCTTCGCAGGTCTCGAAAAGGACGTCACCGCGGTCGAAGCGCTCTGGGACGCGCGCCGTACGGCCAGCGCCGCGCTGGAAGAGCACCGCGCCGCCATGGAGCGCGCCGCGCGCGAGGCCGATTATCTGCGCCACGCCTCTGACGAGCTGAAGCAGCTCGCGCCCAAGGAAGGCGAGGAGACCTCGCTCGCCGGTCGCCGCACCACCATGATGCAGGGCGAGAAGATCGCCTCCGATTTGCGGGAGGCGCAGGAAGCCGTCGGCGGCAATCATTCGCCGGTCGCCTCCCTGTCGGCCGCCGTGCGCCGGCTGGAGCGGCGCGGTGTCAACTCGCCGGCGCTGGTCGAGCCCGCCGTGAAGGCGATCGACGTCGCGATCAACGCGCTGGAGGAAGCCGACCAGCATCTCCTGGCCGCGCTCGCCGCGACCGACTTCGATCCGGGTGAGCTCGAGCGCATCGAGGAGCGGCTGTTCGCGCTACGCGCCGCCTCGCGCAAATATTCGACGCCGGTCGATGGCCTCGCTGCGCTTGCCGCCAAATACGCTGCCGATGTCGTCCTGATCGATGCCGGTGCTTCGCGGTTGAAGAAGCTGGAGCAGGCGGCGATCGAGGCCGACGCGCGCTATGCCGCTGCCGCCAAGAAATTGTCGATGGCGCGGCAGAAGTCGGCGGACAAGCTCAACAAGGCGGTCAACGCCGAGCTCGCACCGCTCAAGCTCGAACGCGCCAAGTTCATGACGCAGGTCGAGACCGATGAGGCCGCGCCGGGCCCGCAGGGTTTCGACCGCGTCGAGTTCTGGGTGCAGACCAATCCCGGCACCAAGCCGGGTCCGATGATGAAGGTCGCTTCCGGCGGCGAGCTCTCGCGCTTCCTGCTGGCGCTCAAGGTCGTGCTGTCCGACCGTGGCTCGGCGCCGACGCTGGTGTTCGACGAAATCGACACCGGGGTCGGCGGTGCGGTCGCGGACGCCATCGGTGGGCGGCTCGCGCGGCTTGCCGGCAAGGTGCAGGTGATGGCCGTGACCCACGCCCCGCAGGTCGCCGCCCGTGCCGGCCAGCATCTGCTGATCTCCAAGGACGCCCTCGACAAGGGCAAGCGCGTCGCCACCCGCGTCAATGCGCTGGCCGCCGACCACCGCCGCGAGGAGATCGCCCGCATGCTCGCCGGCGCCGAGATCACGGCCGAGGCGAGGGCGGCCGCCGATCGGCTGCTCAAGGCGGCGAGTTAGACTTTGTGTCCCGGATGCGCGTAGCGCGAGCCGGGACACGGAATGCCGCCACACAGGCCCCGGCTCTGCAGCGCACGGCTCCGCGCTGCGCAGCGTCCGGGGCACGAGACCAACCGCCTTTACCCTCCCGCCCGCTCCGTCGTATCCAAGCACCATGGCAAGAGCAGCAAAATCCAAAGCAAGGCCGCTTCGCGACGTCGCCGACCTCACCAAGGCGCAGGCCAAGGTCGAGCACATGCGGCTCGCACTCGAACTCGAAGAGCACGACAGGCGCTACTATCAAGACGACGCGCCCACCGTGACCGACGCCGAGTACGACGAGTTGCGCCAGCGCTTCAACGCGATCGAAAAGCGCTTTCCGGATTTCGTCAGCGCGGAGTCGCCGTCCCAGAAAGTCGGCGCGGCACCGTCGGGTCGCTTCAGGAAAGTCCGGCATTCCGTTCCGATGCTGTCGCTCGACAACGCGTTTGCCGAAGAGGACGTCCGCGACTTCGTCGGCCGCATCGTGCGCTTCCTGAAGCTCGACGACGACAAGGTCGATTTCTCGGCCGAGCCGAAGATCGACGGCCTCTCGATGTCGCTGCGCTACGAGGGCGGCGAGCTCGTCACCGCGGCGACCCGCGGTGATGGCGCCGAAGGCGAGGACGTCACCGCCAACATCCGCACCCTCGAAGACGTGCCGCAGAAGCTGAAAGGCCGCAACGTCCCTGACATCTGCGAGGTGCGCGGCGAGGTCTACATGACCAAGAGGGCCTTCCTGACACTCAACAAGAAGCAGGTCGAGGCCGGCGAGGCGCCGTTCGCCAATCCGCGCAATTCGGCCGCAGGCTCGCTCCGGCAGAAGGACCCGACCATCACCGCCTCGCGCCCCCTGGGCTTCTTCGCCTATGCCTGGGGCGAGATGAGCGCGATGCCGGAGGGTACGCAGAGCGGCATGATCGGCTGGTTCGAGCGCTGCGGCTTCAAGACCAATCCGTTGACCAGGCTCTGTCATTCCGTTGAGGAGCTGCTCGCGTTCCATCATTCGATCGAGGAGCAGCGCGCAAAACTCGATTACGACATCGACGGCGTCGTCTACAAGGTCGACCGCATCGACTGGCAGGAACGGCTCGGCTTCGTCTCACGCACGCCGCGCTGGGGCATCGCGCACAAATTCCCGGCCGAGCGCGCCGTGACGGTGCTGCGCGACATCGAGATCCAGGTCGGCCGCACCGGCTCGTTCACGCCGGTCGGCAAGCTCGAACCGGTCGGCGTCGGCGGCGTGATCGTGCAGAACGTCACCCTGCACAACGAGGACTACATCAAGGGCATCGGCAACAAGGGTGAGGTGCTGCGCGAGGGGCGCGACATCAGGATCGGCGACACCGTCGTGATCCAGCGTGCCGGCGACGTCATCCCGCAGGTGGTCGACGTCGTCCTCGACAAGCGGCCGAAGACGGCCAAGGAATTCCATTTCCCGACGAAGTGCCCGTGCCCGCTGCACACCGACGTCACGCGCGAGGAAACGGCGGCCGGTGAAGAGGGCTCGCGCGCCCGCTGCACCGGCGAGTTCGCCTGTCCCTATCAGAAGATCGAGCACCTCAAACTGTTCGTGTCGCGGCGCGCCTTCGACATCGACGGTCTTGGCGAGAAGCAGCTCCAGTATTTCTTCGACGAGGAATGGGTGAAGGAGCCCGCCGACATCTTCACGCTGGAGAAGCGCAACGCGAAGCTGAAGCTCGAGGAGATCGAGGGCTACGGCGAAACGTCGGTGCGCAACCTGTTCGGCGCCATCGAGAGCCGGCGCAGAATCGCGCTGGAGCGCTTCGTCTTTGCGCTCGGGATGCGTCATGTCGGCGAGACCACGGCGCTGGCGCTCGCACGCGGCTATGGCTCGTGGGACGCTTTCCACGACGCCTGCCTCAAGGTCGCCAAGGGCGACGAGGAGGCGATGGCCGAGATGGACGCGCTGGACCAGATCGGCGACACCGTGATCAAGAGCATCGCCGACTATTTCGGCGAGAGCCACAATCGCGGCATCGTCGAACGGCTGACCAAGGAAGTCGAGATCATCGACGCCGAGAAGCCGAAGAGCAACTCCGCCGTCGCCGGCAAGACGGTGGTGTTCACGGGATCGCTGGAGAAGATGACGCGCGACGAAGCCAAGGCGACCGCGGAGCGTCTGGGGGCGAAGGTGTCAGGCTCGGTGTCGAAGAAGACCGATCTCGTCGTCGCCGGTCCCGGTGCGGGCTCCAAGCTCGCGGAAGCCAACAAGCACGGCGTCAAGGTGTTGACCGAGGACGAGTGGCTGACGCTGATCGGGGAGTGAGAGGGGCGCGCTCGTGCCACTCACTCCGCTGTCGTCGCCCGGCTTGACCGGGCGATCCAGTACTCCGAGACGGCTGTGATAGAACCGATGGGCCGCGGTGTACTGGATTCCCCGCTATCGCGGGGAATGACACCGAGATTGGTGCGAGGCCAATCGCCCCTCTCACATCATCCCCGTCTCTTCCTCTTCCGCCTGCTCGATCAACTCCTCGCTCACCACCACCTCGCGGCGAGGAACGACGAAGATCATCATGCAGGCGCAGAGCAGCGAGATCGCCAGCACCGCGGAGGTCAGCGGCAGCGTGGTGGCGGAGTGGCCGCCGAGATAGGCGCCGAATTGCGACATCAGCGCGCCGATGCCCTGCTGGAGGAAGCCCATCGCGCCTGATGCGGTGCCGGCGGCTTCAGGGCGGATGCTGATGGCGCCGGCGGCGGAGTTCGCCATCACGAAGGCATTGCCGACCATCACGATCATCTGCGTGCCGAATAGCCAGCTCGGAGCCTCGTTCCAGCCGGTGAAGCTCCAGAGCAGGTTCAACAGGCTGCCGCAGAGTTGCAGGCCGAGCCCGAACCAGATCAGCTTTTCCAGCGAGTGTCGCGGCGCGAAGCGCACGCAGAGCAGATTGCCGACGAGATATGCAAAACCTGTTGTCGCGAACCAGGCGCCATATTCGGCGCTGGTCCGGCCCATCTGCGTCACCACGATGTAGGGGCCGCCGCCGGCGAAGGTGAAGATAATCTGGGACGCCAGCACCTGGCACATCACGTAGCCGATGAAGGCGCGGCTCTTGATCAGGGTGCCGACGTCGCTGCGAAAGCCGCCGCTGCCGACCGCGCGATCGCGGCGGGTCTCGGGCAACGCGATCGCGATGCCGATTGCGACCGCGATCGCGGCGAAGGTGACGGCGTAGAAAATGGCCCGCCAGCCGAATGCGGTCTCGATCAGGCCGCCGGTGAGCGGTGAGACCATCTGGCCGATCATGAGCGCTGCGATTACGAGGCTGATCATGGAGGCGACGCGGTCGCGCTCGTAGATATCGCGGATGATGGCGCGGCTCACCACCATGCCGGAGGCGCCGCCGAGCGCCTGGAAGAAGCGCGCTGCGATCAGTTGCGGCAGGGTTTCGGCGAAGATGCAGGCGATGCTCGCCGCGACCATCAGCGCGAGGCCGCCAAGCAGCACCGGACGCCGGCCGAACCTGTCCGACAGCGGTCCCATGATGAGCTGCGACAGTGCGATGCCGACCATGTACAGGGACACCGTCATCTGCGCGATCGAGATGTCGCGGCCGAACGTCGTCGCCAGCACGGGCAGCGCCGGAACCAGGATATAGAGCGAGATCGGCGCGATCCCGGTCATGACGACCAGCAGCAGCAACACCACGCGCGAGGTCGCGATGTTTTTCGTCGCCGCGTCCGGCGGCCTGCTGATCATGCCGTGCATAGTCGTCCGTCTTTCGAAGTCGAATCGACTGTAGCGTGCTCACGCAAGACGGATATCGGCGTTTCGGAATGCGGCTATTCGGATTTCGGGACGGTTGTGATAACAGCGTGTGGAGACCGTTATCCTACGGGTGCGTGTGCTGAGATGTTGTGCGGTCGTGCCACATCTTCGGTGTCATTCCCCGCGAAGGCGGGGAATCCAGTATTCCAGAGGCCGTAGTGATTGAATCGAGAGGCTGCGGCGTACTGGATGCCCCGCCTTCGCGGGGCATGACAGCGAGTGTGAGGTGAGAGCGTTGCGCAAATCGCGTAGCGCCATGCATCTCCGGCGCGAGCTTACGCCTTCAGCTCGGCCGTCGCCTGATCGAGCCAGGCCTTCGTCGCTTCGTCCAGTGCCGGCCGCACCTCGGCGCGGACGCGCGCGTGGTAGGCATTGAGCCAGTCGAGCTCGTCCTTGCCCAGCATCGCGACATCGATCAGCCGGCGGTCGATCGGTGCCAGGGTCAGCGTCTCGAACGCGTTCATCGGTTTTTCCGCGCCCTCGATGTCGGCGGCGACCACCAGCTCGAGGTTCTCGATGCGGATGCCGAAGCCGTCGGTCTTGTAATAGCCGGGCTCGTTGGAGAGGATCATGCCGCGCTTCAGCGGCGTCGTGCCGAGCTTCGAGATCCGCGCGGGTCCTTCGTGCACACTGAGATAGCTGCCGACGCCGTGGCCGGTGCCGTGCTCGAAATCGACGCCGGCGGCCCAGAGATATTGCCGCGCCAGCGTGTCGAGCTGCGCGCCGGTGGTGCCGTCGGGAAACACCGCGCGCGCGATCGCGATGTGGCCGCGGAGCACGCGGGTGAAGCGGTCGCGCATCTCGCCGGTCGGCTCGCCCACGGCCATCGTGCGGGTGACGTCGGTGGTGCCGTCTTCATATTGCGCACCGGAATCGATCAGCAGCAGATCGCCCGGCGCGATGCGCCGGTTGCTCTTGCGGGTGACGCGGTAGTGCACGATGGCGCCGTTCGGACCGGTGCCTGATATGGTCGGGAACGAGACGTCCTTCAGCGCGCCGGTGTCGCGGCGGAACGTCTCGAGCGCCTCGACCGCGTCGATCTCGGTCAGCTTGCCGCTTGATGCCTCGCGATCGACGAAGGCGAGGAAGCGCGCCAGCGCCACGGCATCGCGGCGGTGCGCCGTCCGTGTGCCCTTGATCTCGGTCGCGTTCTTGACGGCCTTGAGCAGCGCAATCGGATCGCTGCCGCGCACCGGCTTGCCGCCGGCGCTTGCGATCAGCCGGCTGAGCGCGTCGGCCGCGGTGGCATTGTCGAGTGCGATCGCGGCGCCGCTCTTGGCGAGCGCCATCAGCGTCGGTGCCATCGCATCGGGCTCGCGCACGTCGGCGGACTGCTCCAGATGGTCGCGGGTCAAATTGGAGAGTTTTCGGTGGTCGATGAATACGGTCGGCCGGCCGTCCTTCGGCACCAGCGCGTAGGACAGCGGCAAAGGAGTATGGGCGACGTCGGCGCCGCGGATGTTGAAGGTCCAAGCCACGGCGTGGCTGTCGGAGAGCACCAGCGCGTCGACGCCGAGCTTGGCGATCTCGCTTTTGATTTGCGTGATCTTCTCGGCCTCGGCGACCCCGGCATTTTGCAGGCTGTGCACGGCGACCGGGGCCAGCGGCGGCTGCGGCCGGTCCTGCCAGATCGCGTCGACCGGGTTGCTGTCGACCGCGACCAGCTCGGCGCCGGCCTTGGCGCAGGCGGCGGCGAGGCGCTCGGCTGCCGAAGAAGTGTGCAGCCACGGATCAAATCCGAGGCGGTCGCCGGCTTTCAGGTGCGTCGATACCCAGCTCTCCGGCGGCGGATCGATCAGCGATTCCACCGCCCAGGCCTTTGCGTCGACCTGCTTGGCCGCCTGGATCGTGTAGCGGCCGTCGACGAAGATCGCGGCCTCATGCGTCAGCACCACCGCCAATCCTGCGGAACCGGTAAAGCCGGTCAGCCAGGCCAGCCGCTCTTCCGAGGGGGGCACATATTCGTTCTGCTGCTGATCGGCGCGCGGAACGACGAAGCCGGTCAGCTTGCGGCGGGCGAGTTCTTCACGGAGCGCGGCCAGGCGCGCCGTCAATGCGACGCCGGCCTCGGGCTCCTCGAATGTCTGGAAGTGTGCTTCGAACATGGCTCAGTTTAGGATCATGCCGATCAGTCCGCAATGTAGACGCATTTGGGGTCGCATCTGGCACGGACCGTGCTTGAAAATGGTCCATTCGAATTGAGTGGAGTAGAGGATGCAGCAGTTGCGCTTCGTCCGGATAACAGGGAAATTCGAGCGGGTGGTTCATCTCAACGGCGAGGGGACACACGATGCCAGCGTTCATGTTTGAGAAGATTTCGCCGCCGGCCCACCGCGCCCCGGCTGCAACGACACCGAAGAAGCCGCGCGGCCTCATCAGCCAGATGATCGACCGTTTCGCCGAGCGCCGCGCCAGGCGTGCCTTGCAGGGTAAGCGCGCGACACGTCGGGACGAGAAGCCGGCGGAGTAGGGCGGTGTCGTAGGGGGCACCGCCGTCGCTCTTCGAGCTATGGCGGACAAGCCGCTTTGCCCACCCTACGGCGCCTACGCTGCCTTACCCCATCTTCCGCAGCAACAAACTGCTCCACCCCTCGATCCGCACGTGCCGCAGCGGCACGAGGCCGCGTGCGCGGTAGGCGGCGATCACGGCGGGGGCCTGGTGGGTCAAGAGGCCCGAGAGGATGACGCGCGCGCCGGGCACGAGGTGCCGCGCCATCGGGCCGGCCAATTGCCTTAACGGATTGGCAAGGATGTTGGCCAGGACCAGGTCGAACGGGCCGCATCTGGCAAAGTCCGGTGCGGCAAATCCGGTCGCGCGGATCACCCGCACCTGGTTGCCGACGTGGTTCAGCGTCGCGTTCTCGGCCGCCACCCGCACCGATGGCGGGTCGATGTCGGAGGCGAGCACCGCGCGATGCAGCGCCTTCGCGGCGGCGATGCCCAGCACGCCGGTGCCGGTGCCGAGGTCGAGCAGATTCCTCGGCCGGGAACTCTTCAGGACGTGGTCAAGCAACAGTAAACAGCCGCGGGTGGTGCCGTGGTGGCCGGTGCCGAAGGCGAGCGCTGCCTCGATCTCGATGGCAAGCTTGTTCGGCGCGACGTGGTCGCGGTCGTGGCTGCCGTGCACGACGAAGCGCCCGGCCGGCACCGGGATGAGATCTTCGAGGCTCGCCTTGACCCAATCCTTGGCTTCGACAATGTCGAAGATGAGCGTTTCGGCGATCTCGTTTCCTGCCGAAGTTACAATGAGTTCCCGCAGCCATGCCTGATCGGGCGTCTCGGCGAAATGGAGCGTGACGTCCCACTGTCCGTCCGGCCGCTCAAAGGCGGCGACCGCCGCGTCGCCGTCAAAAAAGACCTCCGTGAGCACGTCGACGACGCGCTTGGCCGCGGCCTCGGTGCCGATCGAAAAGCAGGCGCGATGAGTGGGAGAAAGCTGCATTCTAGGGTTCCGTCAGTTCAATTTTTGGGACTTTTGTTCCCAATTTTCCGCATAACTTGCAGGTTCCGATTTAACCTGACTGCAGGTTGTACCCCGTACATTTCCGGGTGTTGGATTCAGCCAACGCATCTTGGAATTGAAACGGAGGCGAGTCTTGAAGAGCATGGTTTTGAAGTTCTGGTCGGACGAATCCGGTGCAACCGCGATCGAATACGGCCTGATCGCAGCGGGCATCGCGCTGGCGATCATCACCGTGGTGAACAGCCTGGGCACCAGCTTGAACGACAAGTTCGGTTCGATTAGCAGTTCCTTGAAGTAATTTCCGCCTCCCATTTCCTGGCGGGGGCTGTTTTTCTTTAGAGGCTGTTACCTGACGATCGCCCGCACGGGGAGTTGCCCCCGGCGGGCGAGGTCGTTTTGGGGGCACCGGAATGCCCACAGGCCCTCCACCCGTTTCCCCAAAGTTGTCCACGGCTTTATCCCGCCACTCATCCGCAGCTTTTGCACCGCCTTGTACGGGGCGCGCCGGGCCTGCCGCGCGCAGGCGACCCACTGCTTTCTCACAGCCTTGCCAACAGCCTGTCCACAGCCCTTTCCACAGACCTATCCACGGCTTCCGAACAGCGAGCGGTGATCCCTCAAGATCGCCTGTGCGGCGTTGTGGCCTGGGGCGCCGGTGACGCCGCCGCCGGGGTGAGCGCCGGAGCCGCAATGATAGAGGCCCTTCAGGGGACCGCGATAGTCGGCATGGCCCAGCATCGGCCGCGCCGAGAACAGCTGGTTCAGCGTCAGAGCGCCGTGGAAGATGTCGCCTCCCAGCAGGCCGAATTGCCGTTCGAGGTCGAGCGGGGAGAGGATCTGGCGGCCGAGCACGCTTGCCGCAAAGCCGGGTGCGTATTTGTCCACCGTCGCGATCATGAGATCGGCGACCTCCTCGCGATGGTCGTCCCAGGACTTTCCGTCGGGCAGTTCGGGCGCGACGTGTTGGCAGAACAGGCTCGCGACGTGTTTGCCCGTCGGTGCGAGCGTGTCGTCGAGCGTGGAGGGGATCAGCATTTCGACGACAGGCTCCCGGCTCCAGCCTAGCGCGCGCGCGTCGAGATAGGCGCGGTCCATGTAGCCGAGGCTTGGCGCCAGGATGATGCCGGAGGTGAGGTGATCGCCGTCGCCCGGGAGCGTGGTGAAGGAGGGCAGGCGGTCCAGCGCCACGTTCATGCGGAAGGTGCCGGAGCCGTTCTTCCAGTGCCGGATGCGCGCGAGGAAGTCCGGGGGCAGGGCGTCGGCCGCGATCAGCCGCGTATAGAGCAGCTTTGGATTGACGTTGGCCGCGACATATTTCGCGCGGATCGTCTCGCCGTTGTCCAGCACCACGCCGACGGCGCGGTCGCGCTCGACGATGATCTCGCGCACACCCGCATCCGTGTCGATCGTGACGCCGCGGCCCTGCGCGGCGCGCGCCATCGCCTGCGTGATCGCGCCCATGCCGCCGATGGCGTGGCCCCAAACGCCCTTCTTGCCGTTCACCTCGCCGAAGGCGTGGTGCAGCATCACATAGGCCGAGCCCGCCGCGTACGGACTGGCATAATTGCCGACGATGGCATCGAAGCCGAACAGCGCCTTGACCAGATCGTGCTCGAAGCGCTCGTCCAGCATCTCGCCGGCCGAGCGGGTGAAGAGATCGAGCAGGCTGCGGCTTTGCTCCAGCGTCAACCCACGCAGGATGTTGGCACTCTGGATCGCGTTCACCACTTCGCGGATCGCGTTCGTGCCAAAACCGTCGAGCAGGTTCGGCGGCGCACGCAGCACGAACTGCCGCAGCACGTCGGCGATGTCTTCCAGTTCGCGCGAGAACCCGTCGAGCGCGCTCGCGTCGCGCGTGCTCAGCCGCGCGACGGACTCCTTCGTCCGCCCCTCGCCGGTGAGCAGATAGCTGCCGTCGGGCGCGGGCAGAAAATTCTGGGCGCGCCGCTCGACGATCCGCAGGCCCTGTTCAGTGAGGCCCAAGTCGCGGATCACCTGCGGATTGAGCAGGCTCACCGTGTAGGCCGCGACCGAGTTGCGGAATCCGGGGTGAAACTCCTCCGTGACCGCGGCCCCGCCGACCACCTTGCGGCGCTCGACGACGCGCACGCGCAGGCCCGCCATCGCGAGATAGGCCGCGCAGGTGAGGCCGTTATGGCCAGCGCCGATGATGATGACGTCGGTTTCGCTCATGAAGGATTCAAAATGTTCCGCGGTCTTTCCGGGATGGTCCGAAGGACCAGACCCGGAATGACATCTGTATATCAAGCAATCGTCGCTGCAACATCACGAGACCCTTTATTGCCCGTTCATGCGCCCTGTGCTCCATTGCGCGCGTCCGGCGCCCGCCGGGGTTTGAGCCGGAGCTTCCATGGATTCGATCGTGCAACCCGCCGCCACGGAGCAGCCGTCCTCGTCGCGCAACCGGCTGCTGCTGACGGTCTACACCGCCGCGATCTTCGTCAGCGCGCTGCTGCTGTTCTCGGTGCAGCCGCTGTTCGCCAAGATGGTGCTGCCGCGGCTCGGCGGCTCGCCGGCAGTGTGGTCGGTGGCGATGGTGTTCTTCCAGTCGCTGCTGCTGGCGGGCTATGCCTATGCGCATCTCTTGATGCAGATCAGGAATCGCATCGTTCCGGTCGCGGTGCATCTGGTTTTGCTGATCGCAGCCTTCGCCACGCTGCCGCTCGGCGTCGCCACGGCCTACGGCGATCCACCGGCCTCCGGCTATGCGTTCTGGCTGCTCGGCCTGTTCGTGGTCTCGATCGGCCTGCCGTTCTTCGCGCTCGCAGCCAACAATCCGCTGCTGCAGGCCTGGTTCGTCCGCACCGGCCATCCTGCCGGACACGATCCCTATTTCCTCTATGCATCCTCCAACATCGGCAGCTTCCTCGCGCTGTTGTCCTATCCGTTCCTGCTGGAGCCGATTTTCACGCTGCACACGCAGAACCGGTTCTGGACCCTTGGCTATGGCCTCCTGATCCTCCTGATCGCCGCCTGCGGCGTGCTGCTGCTGCGTTCGCCGAAGCTGGCCGTGGTCGACGCAAAGACCGAGGACGTCAATGCGCCGGCGCCAGGCATCGTGACGCGGCTGCGCTGGATCTTCCTCGCCGCAGTGCCGTCCGGCCTGCTGATCGCCGTCACGGCACACATCTCGACCGACGTCGCGGCGGCGCCGTTGCTCTGGGTGCTGCCGCTGTCGCTGTATCTGCTCACCTGGGTGGTGGTGTTCCAGTCGCGGCCGCTGCTGCCGCACAAATGGATGCTGATGCTCCAGCCGGTCGCGATCGCGGGCGTCATCGTCCTGCTGGCGTTCGGCGGCGAACAGAATCTGCTGCTGACCCTCGGCGGCCACCAACTGTGCTTCTTCGTCATCGCCATGGCCTGCCATGGCGAGCTGGCGCGGACACGGCCGGCCGCCAAATATCTCACGGGCTTCTATGTCGCGCTGTCGTTCGGCGGCATGGTCGGCGGCCTCTTTGCCGGCCTCGTTGCTCCATTCACCTTCTCCTGGATCGCCGAATACCCGATCCTGGTCGCGCTCGCCGCGCTGTGCCGGCCGCCGGCGAACGAGCGGCTGGCGGGCATCGTTAGATGGTACTGGCTGGCACTCGCCGTGCTCGCGGTGGCGCTGGTCGCGCCGTCTTACATGACCGGCGATCTCTCGACCTGGTTCGAGGATCATCGCGTCTGGGTCGCGGGGGCCGTCGGCGTGCTCGCGGCACTTCTGGCGCTCGCGCTCAACGCCAGCCGCTGGAAGATCTTCGCCACCGCCGCGCTCGCGCTGGCGTTGATCCGCGTCTATCCGGCGGACGAAGGCCGCGTCACGACGGTGCGCAGCTTCTTCGGCGTGCACAAGATCGTGGTGACGCCCGGCGGCTACTTCCATGTGCTGATGCACGGCACCACGATCCACGGCGCCGAGCGCTTCCGCAACAATGACGGCACGCCGGTCGTCGGCCGGCCCGAGCCGATCACCTATTACCACAAGGACGGCGGTATCGGTCAGGCCATCACCGCGATCCGCGAGCGCAAGGGCGCGCCGCTGAAGGTTGCGGCAATCGGCGTCGGATCGGGCACGCTCGCCTGTGCCGCCGAGCCCGGCGAAAGCTGGACCTTCTTCGAGATCGACCAGTCCATGGTCGACGCGGCGAGCGATCCGAAGAACTTTCGCTACATATCGAGCTGCATGCCGGGCCTGAAGCCGGTGATCGGCGATGCTCGCCTCACCTTCGCGAAAGAGCCCGACGGCGCTTATGACCTGATCATCGTCGACGCCTATTCGTCGGATGCGATCCCGATTCATCTCGCCACCGAAGAGGCGATGGGTATCTACAAGGACAAGCTGGCGCCGCACGGCGCCGTGGTGATGCACGTCTCCAACCGGCACCTCGATCTCGAGACCGTCGTGGTCGGCATCGCCGATGCCAACGATCTGAAGAGCTGGGTCTTCAACGAGGATTCCGGACGCGACGGGGACTACATCTTCTCGACCGACGTCGTCATCTCCGCGCGCGAGGAGGCCGACGTCGGCCGGCTCGCCTCCTCCAAGTCATGGGAGCAGACCGAAGCCGACGACCGGGTGCGGGTCTGGACCGACGACTATTCCAATATTTTGGGCGCGCTGTACCGGCGTCTGCGGGATGGGGAGTAGGGCTGCTACGACACCATCGCGCGCCGCGGACGCTGCGCAGCGCGTAGCGGTGCGCTGCAGAGCCGGGGCCTACGTTTCTGGGTCCCGGCTCTGCGTCGCGTTATTTCATGCCGCGCCGCGTCCGGGACACGAGATCGAGCGCTACGGCACGACCGGCGTTCCCGCCGGCAATGCAATTCCCTTCTCGCCCGCGACTTGCCGCAGCAGGTCCGGCCTGTCCGAGATGATGCCGTCGACGCCGAGCTCGATCATGCGCGCCATGTCCTCGCGCTTGTTGACGGTCCAGACCACGATACGCAGTCCGAGCGTGTGTGCCTCCGAGACGACCGCCTCGGTTACATCGCCGAAATAGGGCGACCAGACCGTGCCGCCCGCAGCCTTGATCGTCCGCGGCAGCGAGCCGCCGTGATCGGCCGGGCTGAAACCCGCCGTCCAGTTCGTCGCCTTGTCCAACGCCACCGTCTGGCCCGAGCCGCGCTGGAGCGTCAGGTAGACCGTCGGAATCGTGGGCGCCTGCTGCTGGACGAGCAACAGGGTCCGCCAGTCGAACGACTGGATCATGACGCGATCGGAAAATCCTTCGGCCTCGATCAGCTGGAGCAGCTTTGCGACAAAGCCTCGCGGATCGAGCGACTCGTCCGGATGGTTTGGATCGATCTTGGTCTCGATGTTGAAACGCACGCGCGTGTTGCCGGCCTTGCGCACCAGCGCGAACAGCTCGCCCAGGGTGGGAATGCGTGTCCCTGGCACGGCCCGCTGGTCGGGGAATTGCTTCGCGTAGGAACTGTCGGGCCGGATCTGGCCGACGTCATAGGTCCTGACGTCGGCCAACCGCAGCTTCACGAACGGTGTACCGGGCGCGGCGACATAAGCGCCGCCTGCATCGCGCGCGAGGTCGGGATTGAGCCCGCGTTCATGCGACACGACGACCTCGCCATCCGCGGTCACGCCGGCGTCGAGCTCCAGCGTGTCCACGCCCATCGACAGCGCGTTGGCGAAGGCCGGCAGGGTGTTTTCCGGCAACAGCGCGCGCCCGCCGCGATGCGCCTCGAGATCAAAGGCCATGGCTTGTCCCGCAGTGAGAACCGAGAGCACGATCAGGATTGTCGCGGCACGTGACGGCATCAAGGTTCGCAGCCCAGGTGAAAAGAGGAGCTTATGAAATCTTCGCCCGGTTCGTCCAGCTTCGTGGTCGACAGGTGCTTGACGGCGGCCGGGGAAGGCGGAAACTGGCTCTCAAAAAACAACGGTTCAGGGAGCCATTCATATGCGGCTTATCTTCATCGCAACGATGGCGATTCTCATGGTCGGACAGGCGCTAGCCAAGGATGTGCTCTCGGGTGCGAGCCTCTACGAAGATGTGGCGCGCTATGCGTCCTTCGGTCTGCACCGCTTCGGCTCGGCGGGCGATCGCGCGACGGCCGACTGGATCGCCGGCGAGATGAAGCAGGCGGGTTTCGAAATCAGCTTCCAGCCCGTCGTGCTCGGGCGGCAATATGTCGTCGAGCGGGCCAGCGCTGAAGCTGCCGGCATCTCTGTCGAGGCGACGCCATTCTGGTGGCCGCCGGAGGACAAGGCCAGCTTCCATCTCGCCGCGCCGCTCGCGCGCGATGGCGATGTCACCGGCAAGATCCTTCTGCTCGATCTGCCGTTCGATCGCGGCGCCTATCTGGGGCCGACCCATCGTACGGCGATCGCGGAAGCCGCGGCAAGGAAGCCGGCGGCCATCCTGCTGATGATCGGCAACCCCGCCGACGACCGCTTCGCCTATAACGTCACGCAGGAGGATGCGCCCTGGCCGGTGCCGGTGATCGTGGTCGGCGCGGCGTCGCGAGCGGTGTTCGAGCGCGCGCTCGCCTCAGGCGCGCGCGTCACCTTCGACGTCAAGGGCCATTACGAGCGCGATGTTGTTGGCCGCAACGTCATCGCCGAGATCGGGGCCGGCCGTGGGCCGGTCATCGTCGTCTCGACGCCGATGACCGGCTGGTACTCGTGCGTCTGCGAGCGCGGCCCCGGCATCGCCAACTTTCTCGCGCTGGCGCGCACCGTCGCCGCCGAGAAATGGCCGGCGCATCTTGTTTTCATCGCCACCGCCGGCCACGAGATCGGCCATGGCGGCATGGAACTGTTTTTGAAGCACGGAGCGCCGGCACCGAAGGACACGCTGGCGTGGATTCATTTCGGTTCGTCGAACGCCTGCTATGCCTTCGCGGAAGGCGCCCGCACCGATCGGCCCGAGCAAGAGCGTTATCTCGTGCTGAGCAAATCCGCCGTCGCACTGACCGACGAGGCTTTTGCGAATGTCGAGGCCAAGCGCCTGGTGACGGAGAAGCAGGCGGTCGGTGAGCTGCGCGATGTGCACGCGGCGGGCTACGCCAATTTCCTCGGCATGGCTGGGCGCCATCGGACGTTTCATACGCCGTCGGACGATCTCGCCGCGACCGGGCCCGAGATCCTCGAGCCGGTCGCGCGTGCCTTCGTCGATGCTGTGCGAAAGATCGTCGAACGCGGCAACGCCGCGTTTCGGTAGCGTCAGTTCTGATAGTAACCGCGCGGCTGATAGTATTGCCGGGGCTGTGGCTGATAGTAGCCCTGCTGGCCGTAGCCTTGATTGTAGTACTGCTGCGGCTGCTGCTGCTGCTGATAGACCTGTGCGTCATACAGCGGGCGGCTAGCCGAGCGCGGCGCGGGATAGCGCGTGCCGGTGTCGCTGCCGTCGGCCGGGTAGATGTAATTGTCGTCCTGCGGCATGTAGCGGCGGGCGGGCTGCGCCGGCGGTGCGAGATTCACGGGATCGCCTGAGGTGGCGTACTGCTCTTCGGCCGGCTGCGGCGCGCGGGCCACTGCTGTGGGGTTGCGGCCGCGCGGGTTGCGGGCCAGAGCCACCTGGGCCGAGCCGGTCAGCGTCACCGTGGTGTTGAGCACGCCCTGCTGCTGCACCAGCGCATAGAGCGTCGAGGCATTCTGACGCGACAGTCGCACGCAGCCGTGCGACGCCGGCGAGCCGAGGCGGCTGACCGAGTCGGTGCCGTGGATGGCGTGCCCGACCTTGGTGAAGAAGATCGCGTGCGGCATCGGCGCGTCGTCGAATTCCTTGGAGTAGTGATCCTCTTCCATGCGAAAGGCGCGGAAGGCGCCGCCCGGCGTTTCGCGCGAGGGGATGCCGGTTGACACCGGCCAGCGATAGCGCGCGACGCCGTCAACGGCGACGGTCATCTGCTGATTGTCCTTGTCGACGGTGATCTCGACCTTGGCCTGGGCGGCGCCCGCGCTCAAAAACATCAATGAGGAAAAAGCGATGAAAAAAGAACGCATCTGGAAACGCATTTGAGTTCTGGCCTCCGGCCTGTTCACGCTAGGCGCCGCGGCTCTCCGTCCCCCGGCGTGCAATATGCCTGCAATCCGGCTTTCGTTCCAGCGGGCTGCCCCTCCATCGTTAACGCGATGCCGGGCGTAAGCAAGGCCGCTTTGTGCCGCGTGGCTGGCGGCGGCGCTGACATTTTCGCGAGCGTGCCGAGCAGTCACAACGCCGACAATTCGTCACAAAGGCGCAACCATTCGGCCGCTTCAGGCGTTGATCGTGGCTGCCCTCGACGGGCGGCTTCCGCTGCCCTTTCCCCTTTAATTCCCTTGGGACCGAAGATGAACAAAGCCCGTATCGCCGCCGCGCAATTGCCGGCCGGTTTGCCCATCCGCCTGCTGTTCGCAGCCACCGCCATCCTGCTCGCGCTGTTGTCGCTGCCGCAACCCGGCCACGCCCAGGGCATCGTGCGCGGCGCCCAGGAAGGCTCCTATGAAGGCAACCGGATCGCCGGGCCTGTCGGTGGCGTGGTTGGCGGCGCGGTGGGCGCCGGTGTTGGAGGGGCCGTCGGTGCGGTGGAGGGCGTGTTCGGTATTCCGCATCACCGCCACTACCGCTGCCGCGGCTACTATGACGGCTACCATCGCTTCCACTGCTACAGGTAAGTCCACCATCGTCATTCCGGGGCGCCCGAAGGGCGAGCCCGGAATCCATTCATCCACCAACTCTGCCGCCCGATGGATTCCGGGCTCGCGACTTCGTCGCGCCCCGGAATGACAGCTCAGTTCTTCAGCCGGTACCCGGTGCGGAAAATCCACCAGATCACGGCGAGGCAGATCACCAGGAACGCCGTCGTCATGCAGATGCTGACGGACACGCTGACATCCGCAATCTCGTAGAAACTCCAGCGGAAGCCCGAGATCAGATAGACGACCGGGTTCAGCAGCGCCACCGTGCGCCAGCCTGCCGGCAGCATGTCGATGGAATAGAAGCTGCCGCCGAGGAAGGTCAGCGGCGTCACCACCAGCATCGGGATCATCTGGAGTTTTTCGAAGCCGTCGGCCCAGATGCCGATGATGAAGCCGAACAGGCTGAACGTCACCGCCGTCAGCACCAGGAAGGTCAGCATCCAGACCGGATGATGGATGTGCAGCGGCACGAACAGGCCGGCGGTGGCGAGAATGATCAGGCCGAGAATGATCGACTTCGTCGCGGCGGCGCCGACATAGCCGAGCACGATCTCGCCATAGGAAATTGGCGCCGACAGGATTTCGTAGATCGTGCCGGTGAATTTCGGAAAGTAGATGCCGAAGGAAGCGTTGGCGATGCTCTGCGTCAGCACCGAGAGCATGATCAGGCCCGGCACGATGAAGGTGCCGTAGCTGACGCCCTCGACCTGGCTGATGCGCGAGCCGATCGCGGCACCGAACACCACGAAATAGAGCGAGGTCGAGACGACAGGCGAGACGATGCTTTGCAGCAGCGTACGCCAGGTGCGCGCCATTTCGAACAGATAGATGGCGCGGATGGCGCGATGGTTCATGACGTCCTCACGAGGTCGACGAAGATGTCCTCGAGCGACGATTGCGTCGTGTCGAGATCGTTGAAGCGGATGCCGGCGTTGCGGAGGTCGCTGAGCAGGCTGGTGATGCCGGTGCGCTCGCCCTTGGTGTCGTAGTCGTAGACGAGCGTCGCGCCGCCGTCGCAGACGTCGAGCTCGTAATGGCTGAGGCTGTCCGGCAGCGTCGTGACCTTGCCCTGCAGATGCAGCGTCAACCGCTTCTTGCCGAGCTTCTCCATCAACGTCGCCTTGTCCTCGACCAGCACGATCTCGCCCTTGTTGATGACGCCGATGCGGTCGGCCATCTCCTCGGCTTCCTCGATGTAGTGCGTGGTCAGGATGATGGTGACGCCGGATTGCTGCAGGGTGCGCACCACCTCCCACATGCCCTTGCGCAGCTCGACGTCGACGCCGGCGGTCGGCTCGTCCAGGAACAGGATCTGCGGCTCGTGCGACAGCGCCTTCGCGATCATCACGCGGCGCTTCATGCCGCCGGAGAGCGTGATGATCTTGTTGTCCTTCTTGTCCCAGAGCGAGAGGTCCTTCAGCACCTTCTCGATATGGGCGGGGTTCTTCGGCTTGCCGAACAGGCCGCGGGAGAAGCTCACCGTCGCCCACACGCTCTCGAAGGCGTCGGTGTGCAATTCCTGGGGCACGAGGCCGATCAGCGAGCGGGCCTTGCGGTACGACGTCTGGATGTTCTCGCCGCCGACGAGGACCGTGCCTTCGCTTGGGTTGGCGATGCCGCAGATGATCGAGATCAGCGTGGTCTTGCCGGCGCCGTTGGGGCCGAGCAGCGCAAAAATCTCGCCGCGCTTGATGTCGAGATTGACGTTCTTGAGCGCCTTGAAGCCGGACCCGTAGGTCTTCGACAAATTGGCGACGGAAATGATGGAGGACATGATGGCCGCAGGGCTGAAAGGTAAAGACTGGGGAGGGGGAGGCTGGAACCGTCCGGGGAGGAGGTCAGCGGAGCCCTGAAATAGGAATGCACTTGCCCGGCCGCAATTGGCCGGAGAAAAATGGTCTCAAAACAGCCCCTTCGGTGGCAGGTTCCGGGCAAGTGTTGCGCGAGGGTCACGACTTGTGGCTAAGATTGCCGCTCACGCGCCTCTTTGTTGCGTCTGCGAGCAGGCCGTGGCTACGATTCCGGCCAATCGCAAAGCGTATCGTCCCCAGGGAAAACATCGAGATGAGACCGAACGGCCGTCACACCGCCGGCGCCAGCCAGTTGCCCGCCCTCCGTGTGTGGGCGATCTGCCTGCTCCTGCTGTCAGCTGTTGCCATTAGCCCGACCACCGCCAGGGCGGCGCCGAGCCAGTCCGCGGCCGCGACCACCCATGTCTACCTGCTCCGCGGCGTGCTCAACATCTTCTCGCTCGGGCTCGATACGATCGGCTCCCGCCTCCAGGCGCAGGGCGTCCAGGTGACCGTCGCGAACTTCGTGTCCTGGTCCTCGCTCGCTGATGAGGCCGCGGCCAACTACAGGGCCGGTCGCGTCAAGACCATTGTCCTGGTCGGCCATTCCTCCGGCGCGACCGCGCTGCCGGACATGATCGCCAAGCTCAACCAGCTCGGGGTGCCCGTGAAGCTCGCGATCGGCCTCGATTCCGTATTCAAGACCAGGCTGTCGACCGGCGCCGAGCGCTACATCAACATCTATATCGGCGATGGTCCCGGTGAGCCGGTGCGCGCCGCGGCTGGCCTCCGCGGCAAGCTCGACAATGTCGACGTCCGCGGCACCGGCGTCGGCCACATCTCGATCGACAAGAACGAGGCGATCCAGCGCCGCGTCATCGGCGAGATCGACGCCGCCATCTTGCGCTCGCGCGCCCCGGCAGGTCCGGTCGCCGAACCCGGCGCACCCAGGGCCCCGCGGCAGGCGCGCTCGGCGGCGGCGACGGCGCCGGCCAGGAACTGAGGGCGCGTCGCGCCCGCAGCACCGCGTGATGCCGCCTAAGCGGCGGTCACGCGGACCGGCATGCTCTCCAGCCCGCGCAGGGAATTGTTGAGCGTGCGTTTCGGCTCTGCCGTGAGCTCGATGGTCTTCACGCGTCTTGCGAGCTCGCCGAAGATCAATTCGCCTTCCAGACGCGCGATCATCTGGCCGACGCAGGCGTGAATGCCGGCGCCGAAGCCGACATGTCCGGTCGCACTTCGTTCGACATCGAAGCGGTCGGGTTTGTCCCACCGCGCCGGATCGCGGTTGGCGGAGGCCATGAACAGCAGCACCTTGCGGTGCGCGGGGATCACGCCGCCGCCGATCTCGACATCGCGCGAGGTGGTGCGAAAGAATGTCTGCACCGGTGAGTCGTAGCGCAATCCCTCCTCGAAAGCGTTGCGCGCCAGCTCCGGCTTGTGGTGCAGCTTGCGATATTCATCCGGGTGCGTGGCGAGTGCCAGCAGGGTGTTGCCGATGCCGTTGACGGTGGTGTCGATCCCGGCGGTGAGGAACGGCCGCACCAGATGCGTTGCTTCGTGCTCGGTGATCTCGCCGTCGTCGGCCGCCTGGTAGATCATCATGCCGAGCCCGTCGGGCTGCAACGCGTCCCGGGCGCAGCATTCCATGATCCAGCTCTGTGCGGCGAGGCCCGCCTTGCGCGATGTGGCCAGCATTTCGTTCTCCGGGCCAAAGCTGTCGAACACGAAGGTGCTCCAGGCGAGCAGCTTCTCGCGGCCATCCGGCCGGATGCCGATCGCATCCGGAAACACTTTCATGGGATAGGCTTCCGCAAGATCGGCCACGGCATCGAAGGTGCCTTTGTCGATCAGCTCCGAGACCTTCCTCTCCGCCTCCTGCTGAAACGTCTCGCGCAGCTTCCTTGCGACGCCCGGGGACAGGGTGCGGCCGAGGACGCGGCGGCCCTTGTCATGATCGGGAGGATCGATCTGGAGTGTCAGCGGTTTCGGCAGGGCAGGATTCATCCCGTGAAGCCCGACACCCTCGCCGCTGATGAACGTCTTCCAGTCCTTCAGGGCCGGCTCGACTTCGGCATAGCCTGCCATGGCCCACACGCCATACCGCTCCAGTGCGAACGCAGGCCCGAGCGCGCGCAGCGCTTCATAGGCGGGATAGGGGTCCATCAGGAAGTCAGGCGCGAACGGGTCGACCGGACTGGATGCAATGCCGCTCATGGTCAGCTCCCGGCCGTTATTGCGTGGTCAGCGGACACTTGCCTTCGCTCTCCGAGCGGAATGCGTCCTCGCCCTTGATCGTGGCGACGACCTTCAGCAGGTCCCAGGCCGAATTCGACTCCTCGGGCGCCTTGACCTGGAGCAAATAGAGCGGGTGGATATTGCGTCCGTCCTTGCGGATGTAGCCCTTGCCGAACAGCGGATCATCGGTCGGCATCTCCTTCATCGCCGCGACGACGGCCTTGCCGTCCTTGGCGCCGCCGACCTTGTCGACCGCCTTGAGGTAGTGAATGACCGAGGCATAGACGCCGGCCTGCATGTCGTTGGGATAAGCCTTCGAGGGGATGCGCTCGGCGAAGCGTTTGGCGAAAGCCCGCGTGCCGTCGTTCAGATCCCAGTAGAACGGGTTCATGATCTGCGCGCCCTGCGCAAACTTCAGTCCGAGTGAGGGAAGGCCGTTCATCCCCAGGATCAATCCGACCAGCTTGTGGTCCTTGGTCAGCCCGAACTCGGCGGCCTGCTTCATCGAGGTGATGGTATCGTCGCCGGCATTGGCGAAGCCGACGACGTTCGCGCCCGAAGCCTGGGCCTGGAGCAGGAAGGAGGCGTAGTCGGCCGTTCCCAGCGGATGCCGCACGCTGCCGAGCACCTCGCCGCCGGACGCTTTCACGGCCTCCGCGGCCTGCCTCTCCAGATCGTGACCGAACGCGTAGTCGGCGGTGATGAAGAACCACTTCTCGCCGCCTTGCTGCACGATCGCCTTGCCGAGGCCGCGCCCATAGGCATAGGTGTCGTAGGTCCAGTGCACGGTATTCGGCGTGCATTTCTCGCCGGTGAGCAGCACCGTGCCGGCCCCCGATCCGACGAAGACCTTGTTCTTCTCGGCACTCATGCCGGCGACGGCGAGCGCGATCGACGAGTTGGGGATATCGAAGATCGCGTCGACGCCGTCATTCTCGTACCAGCGCCTGGCGATGCCGATCCCGATGTCCGTCTTGTTCTGATGGTCGGCCGCGACGACCTCGACAGGTTTGCCGGCGGCCTTGCTGCCATAATCCTCGACCGCCATTTTTGCGGCGACGACCGAGCCGATACCCTGATAGCTCGCGAACGGACCGGATTGGTCGTTCAGGATGCCGATCTTCACGGCATCCTGGGCAAAGCCCGGCGCGGCAACCAGCATCGAAGCCAAAATGCACAATTTGTGCAGGAATTTGCTGTTCATTGTGTCCCTCCCATATGCGGTCTTGGTGCCGCTAAATAATAGTTATATTTTATAGCTATTTTTGAGAGTGTCAATTCGGCTGTGGCCGCCGCGGATGAGGATCATGAGTTCGAGAACCGTAAGACCCGGGTTGAAGTCCGATCAGCAGCCGGAGAAATCGCTGGACCTGCGCGCGCTCCGGCGGACGCCCGGCTTCATGCTGCGCCTCGCGCAATTGAAGTTTTTCGAAGGCTTTTACGAGGAGTTCGCCGCGTTGGGCCTGACCCCGGCGACCTATGCGATCTTCGCCGTCATTCGTGACAATCCCGGCGTGCCGCCGAGCAGCCTCGCCAGCCTGCTTCGGCTGCGCCTGCCGAACCTGATCAAGATCCTGAATGAGCTTGAATCGTCCGGCTTCATCAAGCGCAACCGCTCGAAGGCGGACCGCCGTGCCGTCGAGCTGATGCTGACGCCGAAGGGCGCAAAGCTCATTGCCGAGGGGGCAAGGCTGACGGAGCCCTACAACGAAAAGATGCTGGCCCCGCTCAGCGCGGCCGAGCAGCGCATGCTGCTGGAATTGCTGAACCGGCTCCTGCCGCTCTAGGGGCGGGCTCTATCGCTTCCTGACCAGCTTCAGGGGACGACCGGTCTTCTGAATGCGGGGCTTGATCGCAACGCTCTGCGCGTCGGGCGGGTTCAGGAAGCGGACGAGCATCGTTCTCAGATGCTCTACGCTCTGCTTGATATCCAGCTTCGGATTGCGGATCGGCATGGCGCGTGATCCGTCGACGAGGGCGATCAGGATGTTTGCCGTCGCGTCCGGATCGAGTCCCGGATCCACCCGTCCCCGGTCTTGCGCCTGGCGCAGGAAATCGCTCCACATGCGGCGGACCGCCCCGGTGTGGCGTTCGATGATCTCAGCGAATTCGGGATTGCGGGCGGCCTCCGCGAGGCCATCCAGATTGAGGATCTGGGCGGGACGAAATCGCAGGCTGGATTCCTCGATGTCGACGAGCAGCGCCTCGATCACGTCCGGGGCGGCCAGAATTTTTTCGAACTTTTCGGCCGACCGCGCGAGACCGAGGTCGATCATCGCCTCGATGATCGCCTCCTTGCTCGCGAAGTAGTGATAGAGGTGGCCCGGACTGATGCCGGCTTCGGTGCAGATATCTGTCGTGCTAGCGCCGCGGAAGCCGTCCCTGATGAAGCAGCGGATCGCCGCGCCGAGGATTTCCCCGCGCTTCTGCTCATGCTTGACGGGGTCGACTTTCCTCAAACCGGACATCTCCATTCACACTCGCCCCGTTTAGCACGACGATCCGCCACGAGAAAATCAAAATTAGAGAGTTCCATCTATTTATGTTGACGGATGTTGCGAGGCGTGAGAAGTGATTATTAGAGCGATCTCTCTAATAAGCTGCCGATGCGGGAATGGGACTATGCGCTTTCCACGGACGGCCCTGATGGGTGCCGCGCTTGCGCTCGGAGGGTGTGCGACCGCGCCGCTCGAACAGGCCGGCTCGCTCAGGAGCTACGACCGGATGTCGGAAGCGAACGGGCTGGTGACGCGATCGAAGATCCGCGTGAACAAGCAGGATGTGCTGGCGGCGAAGACGATCCGGATCGCATCGACCGTCTTTCCCGCGCGCACCGATGTCGTGTTGAACGAAAAGGAACGTCGCCTGGTTGCGAACGCCATCAGCCGCGAGCTGTGTCTCCGCTTGAGCGAGCGCTTCCGTATCGTCTCATCCGATGACGACGCCGATCTCACGGTGCAGGCGACGGTGACGCATGCCGCGCCGACCAGCCCGACCGCCTCCGGCGCATCGAAAGCCCTGTCGATAGCCAAGACCGTTGCGCTTCCCGGCGTGCCCGTACCGGTGCCGAGGCTTCCGGTCGGGCTCGGCAGCCTGTCGGTCGAGGCGGAAGCGCGCGATTTTGCAGGATTTCAGAAGGCGGCCATGGTCTGGGCGCGCGGCGCCAACTCGATTACGAACTCTCCGCGGGTCGCCAATGAGGGCGATGCCTACGATCTCGCCGCCGATTTCGGCACGGACTTCGCAAAACTGGTTACGACCGGAGAGTCGCCGTTCGGCGGCATCCCCGCGCTGCCGCCGATGGACAGCATTCCCGTGCGGCTCGGCGGTGCGCCCAAATATGTCGCCTGCGAAGCGTTCGGACGGTTTCCCGGCATCACCGGCATCGCGGGGCAGGGGCTCGGCCTGCCGCCGGCCTGGACCGATTCCGGCGCCAACGAGAGCCCGGCCAACAATCCGGCCCCGCCGCCTGTGCCCGGAGCGAATTCAGAGCAGGCGCTGACACAGTGATGCGGCTGCGCGCCCCGCAACATCCGAGCTCGACATATTGGTAGCCGATCAGAGTTGATGACATGCTGACATCCGGAATAACTCGCCCTTCCCAACGCGCTTTGCGCCAAAGCGCAGCGCGTGACGATGCGCGCGCGAGCAGCGTTCCCCTGTTCACGGCCGATGAGGCGTGGAGCCGGACCAACGCAGATCGGCATGCAGTCGACGAGAGGGATGACCAGGACTCGATGCTCGAGCCCGGCTTCTGGATGACGGCCCTGGTCGCGGTCCTGCCCACGGTCGCCGGCTGCCTCTATCTCGTCCTGACCCAGGGATGAGGCGCGCAGCGAGCGCGGCACCGGGGACAAGCGATGCATTCACGATATGAGTTGGCGTGCTGCCAGCGAAGGTCCGTCTTCGGCCGCCGCAGATCTCTGGCGGCCTTGTCCGCCGTCTTGACGCTTTTGCTGGCGGGATGCGCATCGAGCGGGAATTTGCCTCCTGTCTATCATCCTCCGCGTCCGCCTGGTGCCAAGGCGGTGCAGGAGGGCGTCAGGAAGGCAGCCGCCGAAGTCAAGCTGACCGGGGGACTCGAGACATCCGCCGTCCGTCCTACCGACCACGGGCCGGCGTCGTATTTCGTCTGCCTGAGGCAGCGCGGTGGTCCGTCCGATAGACACCCGGCCTATTCGGTCTTTTTCGACGATGACGCCTACAAGGGAATCCAGAGCTCGGTGATCCTCGACGCCTGCGAAGCCCAGCCATGGGTTCCCTTCAACTGATGCCGGGGATGTAAGGGGCAGAATGAGAACCTCGACCGACGGGCGTCACGGGCCCGGTTCCGTGCCCCAAAATCCACCCAATCGGTGGTCACTAAGCCCGCGGAGGAGGCCTTTGCCTCCCATGGCGGGACTGCTGGACGGATGATCGATTTGAGGCGGCTAGTCGTGCTGGCAGCGGTTGCGCTGCTCGCCCTAGGCACCGGCATGGCCGTTGCCTCACCTGCGAAGCCGAAGCGCCCCGCGGTCGCGACCGCTGCGCCGCCGCCTCCCGCTCCGCCGGTCGAGCCGCTGCCGCCGCCAAAGATCTACCTGTTCCGCGGCGCCATGGGGCCGATCTTCTCGACCGGCATGGACCGGCTCAGCGAAAAGCTGACGAAGGCCGGCTTCTCGGCCGACGTCTATGAATTCACCATCTGCCGATGGATCGGCGATCGTGTCATCTCCAGCTACAAGGAGAGCCCGGCGCCGATCGTGCTGATCGGCCACTCCATGGGCGGGCTGTGCTCGGTCGTGATCTCCGAGATGGCGGCCAAGGAGAACATCCGGATCAGCCTCGTCATCGCCATCGATTCCGCGCATGCGACCGGCGACGTGCCGCTCAATGTCGAGCGCTTCATCAACATCTTCCTCTCCGACAGCGTGCTCGGCGGCGGCGACGTCGTGGCCGTGCCCGGCTATCGGGGCCATTACGCGAGCTACGACCTCAAGGAGAACAGCCGCGTCTCGCACATCAACATCGAGAAGTCGGACGACATCCATCGCCAGATCATCGAGATGGTGACGCAGCTGCCACGCATCCCCGCGCAGAGCCAGGCCGATGCCGTGCCGCTGCGCTATCTCGTGCCGCCGAACACGCCGGTGGAATTGTGGGACAGCGGCGTGCGGGTGCCGGTGCGCACCGGCGACACCCTGGAGAGCATCGCCGCCGCCCGCCGCGTGCCGCTGTGGACGCTGGCGCAGAGCAACTCGCTGGCGGAGAACGCGCCGCTCACTCCCGGCCAGTCCATCATCGTCCCGCGCCACCTGACGCCGCCGGAGCCTGTGGCCGCGATGGCGGCGCCGGCGCCGCCGCCGCAAGGGCGGAAGTAGTTGATCCACAACTCGTCATGGCCGGGACAAGCCCGGCCATGACGTCGAGTAGCGATTACACGTTCGTCCCGTGGATCGCGTCGATCACGGCGTCCGTGACTTCCTTCGTCGTCGCCTTGCCGCCGACATCGGGCGTCAGCACGCCGGCCGCGCAGACGCGCTCGACCGCCGACATCAGCCGCATTGCCGCGTCCTTCTCGCCGAGATGCTCGAGCATCTGGACGCCGGTCCAGAAGGTCGCGACCGGGTTGGCGATGCCCTTGCCGGTGATGTCGAACGCCGAGCCGTGGATCGGCTCGAACATCGAGGGGAAGCGGCGCTGCGGATCGATGTTGCCGGTCGGCGCCACCCCGAGGCTGCCGGCGAGCGCGCCGGCAAGATCGGAGAGGATGTCGGCGTGGAGGTTGGTCGCGACGATCGTGTCGAGGCTCTTTGGATGCAGTGTCATGCGCACGGTCATGGCGTCGACCAGCATCTTGTCCCAGGTGACGTCGGGGAATTCGGCCGCAACTTCGGCTGCGATCTCGTCCCACATCACCATGCCATGGCGCTGCGCGTTCGACTTGGTCACGACGGTCAGGAATTTGCGCGGGCGTGACTGCGCGAGCTGGAAGGCGTAGCGCATGATGCGGGTGACGCCGACGCGGGTGAACACCGCGACCTCGGTGCCGACTTCTTCCGGCAGGCCCCTGTGCGCACGGCCGCCCATGCCGGCATATTCGCCTTCCGAGTTCTCGCGCACGATCACCCAGTCGAGATCGCCGACGCCGACATTGCGCAGCGGCGAGGCGACGCCCGGCAGGATCTTGGTCGGGCGCACATTGGCGTATTGGTCAAAGCCCTGGCAGATCGGCAGGCGCAGGCCCCACAGCGTGATGTGGTCGGGCACATCAGGCGCGCCGACCGCGCCGAAATAGATCGCGTCGAATTTCTTCAGCTCGGCAAGGCCCTCGGCCGGCATCATCACGCCGTGCTTCTTGTAATAGTCCGAGCCCCAGTCGAACGTCTTGACGTTGAAGGCGAGGTCGCCGCTGCGTTTTGCCAGAGCCTCCAGCACGCGGATTCCGGCCGAGATGACCTCGGGGCCGATGCCGTCGGCGGGAATTGCTGCGATCGAATGGGTGCGCATGAAGATGCTCCGTTTGAGATGTCAGTGGGATTGCGGGACGGGTTCGACGGGCGCGGTCTGCGCGCGCGACAATAGCAGGGTCAGGACCGCGGAGAGAACGAGCAGGCCGCTGACGAAATAGAGTCCGCCGACAAAACTGCCGGTCTGCTCCTTGATCCAGCCGATCATGGCGGGTCCGACGAAGCCGCCGAGATTGCCGATCGAGTTGATGGTGGCGATCCCTGCTGCGGCCGCGGGGCCGGACAGGAACAGCGTCGGCATGCTCCACAGCGGCGGCTTGGCCGAGGAGATGCCGATGTTCACCAGCGCCAGCGCCACCAGCACGGTGACCACGCCGGTTGCAAGCCCGGCAAAGGCGAGCCCCACGGCCGCGAGCAGGCAGGCGAGCACGACGTGCCAGGTGCGCTCGCCGGTGCGGTCCGAATGCCGCGCCCACAGCACCATGGCGACGACGGCGGCGGTTGCCGGCAGCGCATTGAGGAAGCCGACCTGGAGCGTGGACAGGCCGAACTGCTTGATGATCTGCGGCGCCCAGACGCCGAGCGTGTAGAGGCCTGCCGAGGTGCCGAAATAGATGAGCGCG
The DNA here is from genome assembly GCF_052075965.1 of Bradyrhizobium sp. 482_C4_N1_8. Taxonomy (NCBI): domain Bacteria; kingdom Pseudomonadati; phylum Pseudomonadota; class Alphaproteobacteria; order Hyphomicrobiales; family Nitrobacteraceae; genus Bradyrhizobium; species Bradyrhizobium sp. 482_C4_N1_8. Next base: position 1,999,628 of record NZ_CP197231.1, read on the forward strand.
AGCGCCAGCACGCGCGGATCGGCGAGCCCGCGCCAGATGCTGTGGCTCGCGGTCGCGGCCTTGCTGGTGGTTTCCGCATTCATGACATCGACCAGCCATCGCCGCTCGTCGTCCGCGAGCCATTTTGCCTTTTCCGGGCGGTCGGTGAGGAATGCCAGCACAACGAAGCCAAGCAGCACGGCCGGCAGCGCCTCCAGCACGAACAGCCATTGCCAGCCCTTGAAGCCGAACAGGCCATCCATTTCCAGCAGCGCGCCGGAGACGGGCGATCCCAGTACGGTCGACAGCGGCGCCGCCGCCATGAATAGCGCGGTCACCGCGGCGCGCTGGCGCGCCGGGAACCAGTAGGAGAGATAGAGGATGATGCCGGGGAAGAAGCCGGCTTCGGCGACGCCGAGCAGGAAGCGCAGCACATAGAAGCTGGTCGGGCCCTGCACGAAGGCCATCGCGGCCGACACGAGGCCCCAGGTGATCATCACCCGCGCGATCCATATCCGCGCGCCGACCTTGTGCAGGATGATGTTGGAGGGCACCTCGAACAGGAAATAGCCCCAGAAGAAGATGCCGGCGCCGAAGCCGTAGACGGTGGGCGACAGGCCGATGTCCTTGTTCATCGTCAGCGAGGCGAAGCCGATATTGACGCGGTCGATGAAGGCCACGAAGTACAGCAGCATGATGAAGGGAACGATGCGCCAGGTGATCTTGCGCAGCACGCGCGTCTGAATCTCGCTCGCCACCCTGGCCTCCTCGAGTTCCGGTTTGTTGTTGTATCGGCGGACCCGGAGGTCCACGCCGGCAACGAGCCTAGGCGGGGGAAGGAGGCATACTCAATTGGCGCTGGTTTATACAAAAAAATGATATAATCCTCGCCTGGCGAGACGAGAGGACCTTGGATGGAATTGCATCAGTTGCGATGCTTCGTGGCGGCGGCCGAGCGGCTGCATTTCGGCCATGCGGCGCAGCAGCTCCAGATGCTGCCCTCCGCGCTCGGCCGGCAGATCAGGCTGTTGGAAGAAGATCTGGGAACGCGGCTGTTCGCACGGACCACGCGCGCGGTGTCGCTGACGGAAGACGGTTCGACGCTGCTGCGCGATGCCCGCGCCATCCTCGCCAAGGTCGAGGCGGTTGAGAGCAATCTGCGCAACCGCTCGCGTGCCGGCGCCGCGCGGCGGCTGCGGGTCGGCGCCATCGACAGCGCGGCAGCGGGATTGCTGCCGCCGCTCTTGCGCGATTTCCGCGACAAGCATCCTGAGATCGCGGTGCAGCTGCTCGAAGACAAGACCGTCCGGCTGCTGCCGAAGATTTTGACCGGCGCGCTGGATCTCGCCTTCGTCCGCCCGCCCGACAGTGCGGACAAGCGGCTCGAATTCCGCGATCTGCTCCAGGAGACCGCGATCGTGGCGTTTCCGCAACGCCACCCGCTCGCCGAGCGCAAGTCGATCACGCTGGCGCAGATCGCCGACGAGGCGATGCTGGTGCCGGACCGCCGCTCGCGGCCACACAGCCATGACCTCACGATCAAGCTGTTCGAGCAGGCCGGGCTGACGCCGCGCATCGTGCAGGTCGCCGACGAGAAGCAGACCATCATCCATCTGGTGGCAACGAAGCTCGGCGTTGCGATCGTGCCGCGCTGGACCACGCGGATGGCGGTATCAGGCGTGCGCTTCGTGCCGCTGCGGCCGAAGCAGAGCGGCCCCATCGGCCGGCTGCCGCTTGCCGCCGCATGGCTGCGCGGTTCGCGCGACCCGGCCCGCGATGCCATGCTGGCGGTGCTGGAGGCGCGCCTGCGCAGCTATGCGCGGGAGGCGTGAGCGGCTATGACATTGGCCTGGCGAGAAGGTGGGACGCGATGACTGCACAGAAAGCTTCGAACGAATTGCGGGTTGCCATCGCAGGCCTGGGCTCGATCGGCACCAAGATCGCGACCGCACTCGATCAGGGCATCGAGGGGCTGACGCTGTCCGCTGTCGCCGTGCGTGATCCCGCCAAGCATCAGGCGTTTCTGGGCGGCCTGCGTCGTGCGCCATCCGTGCTGCCGATCGATCAGCTCGGTGACGCCGCGGATATCGTGGTCGAATGCGCGCCGAGCGGCCAGTTGCGCGCGATCGTCGAGCCCGCGGTGAAGCGCGGCAAGGCCGCCGTCGTCGTCAGCGTCGGCGGACTGCTCGACAATTTTGATCTGGTCGATCTCGCCCGCGCCAATGGCGGCCGCATCATCGTGCCGACCGGAGCGCTGATCGGGCTGGACGCCGTCAACGCCGCCGCAATCGGCACCATCAACTCGGTGAAGATGGTGACGCGCAAGCCGATCGACGGTCTGAAGGGCGCGCCCTTCATCGTCGAAAACAACATCGATATCGACAATCTACGCGAGCCGCTCAAACTGTTCGAGGGCACCGCGCGCGAGGCCGCAAAGGGCTTTCCAGCCAATCTCAACGTCGCGGTCGCGCTGTCGCTCGCGGGCGTCGGGCCGGACCGCACCTCCGTGCAGATCTGGGCCGATCCGACCGTGACGCGCAACGTTCACCGCATCGAAGTCGAGGCGGATTCGGCGCGCTTCTCGATGTCGATCGAGAACATCCCGTCGGAGAATCCCAAGACGGGCCTGATCACGGCGCTCTCCGTGATCGCGCTGCTACGCAAGCAGCGCGCCACGCTTTGTGTCGGGACGTAACCTCTACGCGCCCGTGACGCGCCAGATCACGTTGCCGACGTCGTCGGCCATCAGCAGCGACTTCTTGTCGGGTCCGATCACGACGCCAACCGGACGGCCGTAGGATTCCTTCTCGTCCGGGGACAGGAAGCCCGACAGGATGTCGCGACTGGGGCCGGAGGGCTTGCCGTTTTCGAACGGGATGAACACCAGTTTGTAGCCCGAGAGAGTGCTGCGATTCCACGAGCCGTGCTGGCCGATCACCATGCCGTCGGGGAAGCCGGGCAGGGTCCCTGCGGGCATCCAGCACAGGCCGAGCGAAGCGGTGTGGCCGCCGAGTGCGTAGTCCGGTTGAAGCGCTTTGGCGACCATCGCGGGATCCTGCGGCACGCGATCGTCGACCGTCTTGCCCCAGTAGCAATAGGGCCAGCCGTAGAAGCCGCCGTCGCGCACCGAGGTGAGATAGTCCGGCGGCGTCTCGTCGCCGAGACCGTCGCGCTCGTTGACGACGGTCCAGAGCACGTTCGTATTGGGCTCCCACGCGAGTCCAACCGGGTTGCGCAGTCCCGCACCAAAAATGCGATGCGTGCCGGCGGCGAGATCGAGCTCATAGACCGCGGCGCGGCCTTCCTCGACCTTCATGCCCATCTCGGCGATGTTGCTGAGCGAGCCGACACCGGCATAGAGCTTCTTGCCGTCGGGGCTTGCGAGCAGGCTGCGCGTCCAATGGCCGCTCGGCTTGAACGTCGTGAGCCGCTTGCCCGGCGCGGTGATGCGGTCGGCATTGGCGACATAGGGGAAGGCCATCACGCCGTCGGTGTTGCCGACATAGAATGTGTTGCCGACCAGCGCCATGCCGAAGGGCTGGCTGAGGTTCTCCATGAAGGCGCCGCGCACTTCGGCGACGCCGTCGCCGTCCTTGTCGCGCAGGAGCGTGATGCGGTTGGCGCTGACTCCGAGCGCTGCGGCGCGCCGCATCGTCGCCTGCATCGCATAGTGAAACACCGACCTCGGCGCGCCCGCAATCTGCGTCGCCTCCGCGATCAGCACGTCGCCATTCGGCAGCACCTCGATCCAGCGCGGATGGTCGAGCCCGGTTGCGAACGCATTGACCTTGAGCCCGGGGGCGACCGTCGGCTTCTGGCCCTCGCTCCAGCCCCTGGCCGTCGGCATCTTCAAGGTCGGCAGCGCCCCCTGCGGCTTCGCTTCGGGAATCGCCGGCGCCTGGCCCCAGGCCGGCGCGGGCGCGGTGCCCGACAGCCGCCGCCATTGCAGCGCGGCACCGCCGATCAGCGCGACGAACTGCGCGAAGATGCTGGAAAAGGTCATGGAAATCCCCTGTTGAACGTACGGCACAGTCCAACGACGGATCGCCCAAAGCCCCGCGCGGGCTCAGACCTTATCGTCGACCTCTCCAGATCCACGATGGGATGTCGTCGTGCCTTTTTGCGCGCGCATCCAACTGGGTAGCGGCAAAAAGGTCAACCGTTACGGAACTCGATCAGCGCCTATTCCCGAGGAATGGCAGCCGACCAAATTTGCATGGAGAGGAAAGTCAGCGGCCGATGTGCCGGTCCAGCCGCCGGCGCGAGCCTCTGCTGCTACGCTAGGCACGCCCAAAGAACTGACTAATTTTCGGTGCCATTGCCCGCCGCGCGCCGTGACGACATCTCCAGGCATGCAACTGTTTAACCATCCGTTAACCATAGCTATTCATGATACTGCCCGTGTATATGTGTTCGCGACGAGCTTGAACTGCATGGCGCAGCGTGGTTCCAGAGCGCCAGTTGGAGGGGATGAGGGCATCCTGAGCTTTCCCTCACCGCTGGCACCAGACAAGGGAGCAACAGCTCTCGATCTGGTATATCAAGCGGCCGATGTCTTCCGCGATATGGAGAAGCACGCCCGCGAGACCGAAGCCCGTGCCCAATCACTTTGCACGAGCGCCATAGAAAGATTGCGGCTGGCCGAAGGGCGAGCGGAGGCCGCCGAGCGGGCACAGCGTGAACTCACCGTAGCCACCCAAACTAAGCTGCAAGATGCTTGCCGAGCGCTGGAGCAAGCCCAGTGCTGCATTGAAGCTCAAAAGGATAAGTTGACGGCCGTAGAGCTTCGCGCCGAAGTTGCGGAAGCCGAAGCGCGACAAGCCAAGGAAGCGCTCGCGCTCGTTGAAGAGGCCATTCGCAAGCGTCTGCTTTGCGCAAACCCGCATGCCGATGGCAGGTTGGCAGCGGTAGCCTGATCGATTGCGACTGCAATGACTCACTGGGGGCTACCGCGCGGGCAGGCGCGGAGCGGGCGAACTACCCCTGCTGCAAGCCTGGCGGTAGCCACCTCCTTTAGCATTTGAAATCGGCTGGGATTGGGTTCGATCCAAACAGGGGCTGGTGCAGCCTGAGAGGCTCATTTTACTTGCGGGACAAGACGCCGCGTGACCCGCGCGCCAATCCAAATGACAGAGCCAAACGATAACGAACTATTAACCATGTTGGGCTATCTGGAGAATTGGGCATTCGGGGCGCGTGTGCTGGCTTGCGGGCCAGCCGGTAGCGTAGGCGTGGACCCATGGCCCTTGACCCGGAAGAACTCGTCACCCTGACAGATCACGGCTCGATGAAACTGCGCGCGGCAGTATCGCGCGCGATGACGTTGCCACCCAAGGAACGCAAGCGGACGACAATCGTCCGCGAGGGTGAACCGGCGATCCTGCATTTCGAGCAGATCAAAAACCTTGCGGCGCGGTGGAACGCACGGCTCGCGCCAATCGACTGACTAGTTTCGCTGTGCTGGTGTCAATCGAGCCCCGAGCCCCCAAAAGAGGCGGCCCGTGCACGGCCTCGTCGACCCTCGGTAAGCATGAGTTTGATGCCGGTCGCCGCATGCGGATTACCGTTCGTTGCGACCTGCGTCCGCGAGCGCTGCCGAGATCTCTCGCAATGAGCGCCGACCGCCCCTGAGCGGCACCCGCGCGACGCTTGGCTTCCGCTGCCCCGTTAAGATTTCATTAACCCTACGAGAGCAAGTCTTTTGGCTGGGGCCGGGCGGATCATTCGCAAGGAAAATCCCATGCCAAATCTGGAAGGGGCAATTCGCGAGCGCGCCTACCACCTCTGGGTCGCCGATGGGCAACCCGACGGAAAGGCGGAAGTCCATTGGATGCATGCTCAATACGAAATTCTCGAGGCGTCAGTCGCAAACCCTGCTGTGGCTGACATCGCAGTGACAAAGCCCGCCAGAAGGGTGCGATCCCCGAAAAAGCAAAACTCGCGCTGACGGGTCCAGCGCGAGGACGTGCGCCATTCGCAATTCGGTCGGCGGGCTGCCGGTCGTCGTTAGAAATGACATCCAACGATGCGGGAATTGGCAGCCTCGCTAACCCAAATTTCTTCGAGAGGAACAGACAACAACACCTAGACTATTCGTCGGGTCGGCAGTTCAATTGGCATTGGTTGATCGAGTCGGTTTCTCGCACCATCCAGCGCCGAGAGCGCCGACGTGACCAGAGCCCATGGCAACCAGTGTCCGACGGGACCAGCGTCCATAAGGCCAGCGTCAAAGAGGCCAGGGTCCAGAAGGCCAGCGTAGAGCGAGCATCAACCCTGCAAGCAGCCCGCCAAGTCTGCTCGCAGCCCAACTTGGCAAGACACGGCAAGGCCTTTGCCAGCGAAGAGCCTTTGAGGCTTTTGGGACCATCGGTTACTCCGATGGTCCCTTTTCATTGTGGTGCCATTGGCGCGAGACATCGGGCGGCTGTTGCTTCCGCGTTCACCATGCAATCGAGCGAGGAACGCTATTTGATCGTCGCGTGCACAGTGATTACCGACATGCCAGAAGCTGTCGGTCCCTGCCCCGTCGCTTTGATGGCAAAGGTATCGCTACCCTTATATTTAGCCTTCGAACGTAGACAGGTTGAGCCTTCTCAGCTTGCCGTGTGACGGCTTTTGAGAGATGTCCGAGCCACTCACCGTGCCGCGCATCTGGATTGGAAATTGGCAACTTCCTCCGGACGTGAGGTCAATGTCGGCCGTCGAGTTCTCGCCCCAATCCGCTAGTGTGCCAGAGATTGAGCATTCAGAAACGGCCGCCGCCCGAGATACAGACAGTAGGCTTGGACAGCTAGCGATGAGCGCCAACGCGGCGACCTTTGACAACTGCATAATAGGCTTCTCCGTAGCGTTGTCAGTTTACGGACATCACTCCTCTGGAACCCCGGCTAGGGCTAGGCCGCATGCCCTCGCAGACCCGCTCTCGTCCTGCGAGATATTTCGTATCGTCGCTTGCTTGGCTGACAAGCAAGCGACTGATGGTAAAGCTTGGATCGAGCGCAAGTCCGACACTAGCAGTAACGTCGTGCAGAGAAAGCGGAACGCAGCGACCGCGCCTTCAGGACGCTTCACCGCGGCGACAGGAACGGAATGATCATCGGCACGCGACGGCAATAGGCGCCGTAGGCGTCTTCGCCGAGCTCCTTGGACAGAAACACCTCTTCCATCCGGCCCTTCTGCCACATGCCGAGCGAGATCAGGATGGCGCCGAGGATCGTCGTTACGAGGCCGATCGCGATGCCGGTGACGAGCATGCCTGCAATCAGTCCCGTGTAGATCGGGTGACGCACGATGCCGTAGGGGCCAGTGTCGATAACGCGGTGGTCTTCCTTGTGGGTGATGGTGTTGGACCAGAATTTTCCGAGATGCAGCCGGCCCCACCAGGCGAAGGCGATGCCGGCGGCCGAGAGGACCGCGGCGATGTAGATGCCGGTGTTGCCGAGCACCCAGAGCGGCTTCCAGCCCAGGACCTGTGCAACCCACGGCGTGTACAGGATTCCGCCGACCAGGATCGGCAGGCGATAGCGCTGCGACTCCAGCGTCATGACCTGCTTCTGGGTGCGGCCCTGCCAGAACGAGGCGCCGACCCAGCTGGCGAGAAAGGCGAGCCAGATCAAGGCCAGGAGTTCGGTCGGCCAGGTCGTGGTCCAGCCACCCCAGGCCACGGAGAGAAGCTTGCTGAAATCGAAGGACATGAAGGTTCTTTGCGTTTGGGCGGAGGCCTTAGCTCGCGCGCGAGGAAAGCGCGTGATGCTCGATGGCGCCGGAGGGCCGCTGGCCGTTGCGGGCGAGCAGATGGGTGATGGTTTCGCGCAAGACCGGTTCGATCGGGCGCGGCGCGTAGCCGAGCTCGGTGCGCGCCTTGCCGATCGAGAGGTCGCTCGCGGCAAGCGCGATGCGCACGCCCTCGGCGGTGCCGTTGGGCGGCCGGCGCGTGATGCGATCGGAGATGGATTCGAGCATGATCGCGGAGAGCTCGGCGATCTTGCCGGGCACGACGACCGGGAACTGCCGGCGGCCGCTCATCGCCGACATCATCCGCAGGATGTTGCCGAGCGGGACGCAGTCGCCGCCGAGGATGTAGCGCTGGCCGATGCGGCCGCGCTCCATGGTCAGCACAAGGCCCATCGCGACGTCGCGGACATCGACGAGATTGACCAGGAAGTTGAGATGCGGCTGCACCTTCTTCTGGAGGAAGTACCACAGCATCGCGGTCGGCGGCGTCAGGTTGTGGTCGGCGGCACCGATCGGCATGGTCGGCGTGCCGATCACGAGCGGAAAGCCCGCGGCCGCCGCCTTCGCGGCGTGGTGCTCGGCGAGCGACTTCGACCGCGTATAGGCGCCGGGCATCGCATCGGCCGGCTGCAGCGCCTCTTCTGCGGCAACGCCGTTGAGGTCGGAATAGGGGAACAGGATCGATTCCGTCGAGCAGTGCAGGAAGCGCGACACGCCGCGCCTCATCGCCGCGGCAAGCACGATTTCGGTGCCGCGGCAATTGACGTCGTGGAAGTCCTGCTTGTTGGCGACCCACATACCGGGCAGGCCGGCGAGGTGATAGACCTGATCGACACCGGCGATCGCGGCGTCGACCGCGGCGCCATCCAGCACCGAGCCGTGGACGTGTTCAACGTCGGCGTTCGCCGCGGCCGGCGCACGGACATCGAGAACGCGTACCCGCTGCCCACGGGCGCGGAGCGCTTCTACGAGATGATGTCCGATGAAGCCGCTGCCACCGGTAACCAGTACGAGAGCCATGCAGAAGGTTTGCTGTTTCGCTTCTAGAGCTATCGGGTTGAAAGGGAATTGGTCGGAACAGGCGCCAAAATCGCGGCAAGGTCGCGACGGAAGCCCAGTGCAATGAATAATTTCGCCATGACAAACATCGGTCCAAGCAGGAAATGCGCGGGGTGGTCGACCATCGACGGCTGCCGTTCCTCGAAAACCCTGTGGCCCACGATCTGCGCTGCGACGCCAGATCCGATCAGCACCGCAAAAATCGACCACATCATGACGATCGAGGCCTGATTGCCGATTGCGGTTGCGACCGAAAGCAGCACGGTCATCGCGGCAAGGATGCCGAGTCCAATCCCGGCGTCCAGCATCAGCCAGTAAACCAGCACCGGCAGGGCCGCAACCACGGCCAGGCTCACCTCGATCCCGAAGATGGGAAAACGCACGAGGGTGAGCGGCAGCACGGCGCCGGTGAAGAGCAGGAGGATTCCGACCACGTGCATCGCGCAGTTCCAGGGATCGCGATGATATTCGACGTAATCGGCCAGTTGGCGTTGAAAATAACCAGCCATCTCGGTCTCGTGCAGCATGGGGTCGGGGAAGGGCGAGAACTGGCTATAGCACCTGATAGGGCAGTGCACAAACCGGCTCGCGTGTCGCGCAAAGCATGGCTGTTGCGCTTTCGACAGGCCGCAAAACGGTTGGAACTTCAAAGAGTTCCGTCAGGGGAAGCGATCTTGCTCAGCGCTTCTTGGCGGGCTTTTTCGCCGCAGGCCCGGGCGCCGCAGCCGGATGCGCAGGCGCCTCCTCCGGCACCTTGGCATAGGTCAGGATTTGCAACTGACCGTTGACCGCCGAGGTCGGCTTGGCACGGTCGAGAAACTGCTCCTCGCCGAGGCCGATCGGATGCAGCCGCTTGGTCGAGATCTTGAACGTGTTCACCAGGACGTCACGGATCGCATCGGCGCGTCGCTGGCTCAGGATCGCATTGGCCTCGCGCGTTTTCGCATTGGATTCGACATGGCCGACGATCAGGAACGTGTACGGCAGCAGCGAGGAGTTAACCAGCGCGTCCGCGATGCGGCCGACGGTCTGATAGGACGCCGGCTGGATGATCGGCGTGTCGGCGTCGAACTGGATCTGCGCGTTGAAGGCGGGCAGGTTGGCGAGGTCAGGCGCGATCAGCGGGCGGTTCACCGGACCCGGATCGTTCTTGATCCTGGCCTTGGCGCGCTCCATCACCTGCTGCTTCAGCGCGGGAAGGTCGACCTCGGCGGCCTGTTCGAAATGGTTCAGCTTGCCGACAATGTCGTCACGGGTCGGCGCCGCCGTCTGCGCGCTTGCTGCGCCCGCGAGCAGGGCCAAGACCACGACCAGCGTGATGGCGATTCCGTTCGCGCGCATCACCGATACCCCGCGTCGTCGACGGCCTTCAGGCAGTTGTTGCTGATGCCCTTGGGCGTCGAGACCAGGCAGGGGATCGACTTGCTGGTCTCCTTGGTCGAGCCGCCGCAGACCTTGACGATCTCGCGCTGGCAGGCGTTCGCCACCGTGACGCGCGCGGCGACGCGCTTCTGGATGGCATCGAAGGCGCCGAGATAGTCGCTCTGGCATTGCTGGGAGAGCACGTCGCGGTTGCGGGACAGGCACTCTTTCAGCCGGGTCGAGTCCGGGTTGACGCCGCGGCAATTGGCGACGATTTCCGCGCCGCAGCTCTTGGCCAGGAGCCCGATCGAATCGCCAAAGCTCATGGTCTCCGCCGCCGCTAGCGACGGCATCCCCAATGCCAGCAAGATCAGTGTGATGGAGCCCCGGACCATGGGCGCATCTGATACGGGGAAGTTCGCGGTGGTCAAGGGGCGTTCGGGCGAGAACTGTCGAACGTCCGGCCAGTGCGGCGAACAGTCCTCACTCGGCCTCAGGGAGGGGCGGCCATTCGATCAGGGCGACCGTGTGTTTCCTGAGGTCGTCGGCCACAGCAGGGTCGGCCTTGAGCTCGTCCAACGTCCGCGGCGGGGGAAGCTGGCGGCCGTCCGCGCTCAGCTCCTGCGCATAAAATGCGAGCGCCTCGGGCGCACTCTCCAGGGCCTCGTCGACGTCGTCGCCGCCGGAAATGCAGCCCGGCAAGTCCGGAAACCACAAGCTGACGGCGTCGTCCGGGTCGGCGTCCTCGATGATGGCGACGTACTGAGGCATATCAGGCGTCACGCCCGCTGCACAAAACTGTCCACGACCTTCTTCTCGCCGGCCTTGTCGAAGGCGATGGTGAGCTTGTTGCCGTCGATCTTGGTGACGCGGCCGTAGCCGAATTTCTGGTGGAAGACGCGGTCGGAGAGGGAAAATTCCGAGGTGGTGCCGGTGGATTTGGCGACCAGCTCGCCCTCGATCGTCATCGGCCCGCGGCGGCGTGAGGAGAAGCTGCCGAAATCCGGGCCGGATGAGGAGGAGAACGACGAGGCTTGTTCCTCGAAGCCGCCTTGGCCGCCGCCACTGCGTCCACCGCCCCGGTTCCGGTTGGCCTGGGCGCGCTGCCAGCCCGGGGTCGAATAGGTGGAACCGAACGCCTCCATGTCGTCGAAACGCGAGGCGCCGTAGCCGCCGGTGCCGCCCCAGGCCGAGCCGCCCTTGGATTCCGTGATCTCGACATTGGCGGACGGCAATTCGTCGAGGAAGCGCGACGGGATCGTGGTCGACCAGGTGCCATGGATCCGGCGGTTGGTCGCAAAATAGATCTTTGCGCGGCGCCTCGCGCGGGTCAGGCCGACATGGCCGAGCCGGCGCTCTTCCTCGAGGCCGGCACGGCCCTGTTCGTCCAGCGTGCGCTGGCTCGGGAACAGGCCTTCCTCCCAGCCGGGCAGGAACACGTTGTCGAATTCGAGACCCTTGGCCGAATGCAGCGTCATCAGCGACACCGCGTCTTCCTCGGCGCCGCCGTCGCGATCCATCACCAGCGAGATGTGCTCCAAAAACCCCTGCAGGTTCTCGAACTCCTCCATCGAGCGCACCAGCTCTTTCAGGTTCTCCAGCCGGCCCGCGGCGTCGGCCGATCGGTCCTTCTGCCACATCTCGGTATAGCCGCTCTCGTCGAGCACGATCTGGGCGAGATCGGTGTGCGCGGTGACCTCGCGCTGGGCACGCCAGCGGTCGAACTGGGCGACGACGTCGCGCAAGCTTCCGCGCGCCTTCGGCTTCAGCTCGTCGGTCTCGACCACCGCGCGCGCCGCCTCGAACAGCGGGATGCGGCGCTTGCGGGCGTGGTCGTGCAGCATCTGCACGGTGGCGTCGCCGAGGCCGCGCTTGGGCACATTGACGATGCGCTCGAAGGCGAGATCGTCGGCAGGTGAATTGATGACGCGCAGATAGGCCAGCGCATCGCGGATTTCGGCCCGCTCATAGAAGCGCGGGCCGCCGATCACGCGGTAGGGCAGGCCGAGCGTGACGAAACGGTCTTCGAATTCGCGCATCTGGTAGGAGGCGCGCACCAGGATCGCGATCTCGTTGAGCTTGTCGCCCTGGCGCTGGATCTGTTCGATCTCCTCGCCGATGCCGCGGGCTTCCTCTTCCGAATCCCACGAGCCGGTGACGGTGACCTTCTCGCCGTCATGGTCCTCGGTGCGCAGTGTCTTGCCGAGCCGGCCTTCGTTGTGCGCGATCAGATGCGAGGCGGCGGCGAGGATGTGGCCGGTCGAGCGGTAATTGCGCTCGAGGCGAATGACCTTGGCGCCGGGGAAATCGTGGTCGAAGCGCAGGATGTTGTCGACCTCGGCGCCGCGCCAGCCATAGATCGACTGGTCGTCGTCGCCGACGCAGCAGATGTTTTTGACGTGGGGCATCTGCTCCCTCGCCCCGCTTGCGGGGTCGCGACGAGCTTCGCTCGCGCTGAGAGCGTCGGGGTGAGGGGCCGTCTCCACGAGTTCAGTCTGCGGAGAGTCCCCCTCACCCGCATCGCTTTGCGATGCGGCCTCTCCGCGCACGCGGGGAGACGCGAAGGAAGAAGCCGTCGGCGCCTGCGACAGCAGCCGCAGCCACAGATATTGCGCGACGTTGGTGTCCTGATATTCGTCGACCAGGATGAATTTGAAGCGCTGCTGGTACTGCCGCAGGATGTCCGGATGCTCGCGGAAGATCCGGATGTCTTCCAGCAGCAGGTCGCCGAAATCGGCGGCGTTCAAGATCTTCAGCCGCTCCTGGTAGCTCGCATAGAGCTTGCCGCCCTTGCCGTTGGCGAACACGGCGGCTTCGCCTGACGGCACCTGCGACGGCGTCAGGCCGCGGTTCTTCCAGCCGTCGATCAGGCCGGCCAGCATGCGTGCCGGCCAGCGCTTGTCGTCGATGTTGTCGGCCTGCAAAAGCTGCTTGAGCAGCCGCACCTGGTCATCGGTGTCGAGCACCGTGAAGTTCGACTTGAGCTGCGCCAGCTCGGCATGGGTGCGCAGGATGCGGCCGCCGATGGAGTGGAAGGTGCCGAGCCACGGCATGCCTTCGACCGCATGGCCGAGCATCTGGCCGAGCCGATGCTTCATCTCGCGCGCGGCCTTGTTGGTGAAGGTCACCGACAGGATCTCGGCGGGGCGGGCGCGGCCCTGGCTGAGGATGTGGGCGATGCGCGTGGTCAGCACGCGCGTCTTGCCGGTGCCGGCGCCGGCCAGCACCAGGACCGGGCCGTCCAGCGTCTCCACGGCGTCGCGCTGCTCAGGATTGAGCCCGGACAGATATTTCGGGCCCACGGAGGCGCGCGCACGCGCGGCGATGCCGCCGGCTGCGGGCTGGTGGTCGGGTACGCTTGTGATCTTGCTCGGCTCGGTCATGCGAATCATTGGCCCCACGATGGCACCGCGGGGTGGTGGAAGGGAGCCTTCTTAACAGGGATTGCTGCCTATATGGGGCGTCGGGGCAAGGTTTTCCACGTGCGCGGCGGGCCGATTTGTTCCCTCCGCGAGGGCGAATTTCCAGCTTGCGTGGGCCGGAACCATCGTTCCCGCGTCGAGATTGTCTGGACAGGTGGCGCGGCCAGCCGCGCCGACGCAGACAGACATCAAGACGAGGATTTGACCATGCTAGGCTGGGTTGTGACGTTTCTGGTTATCGCACTGATCGCCGGCATCCTGGGCTTCGGCGGCATCGCCGGCGCCTCGATCGAGATCGCCAAGATCATCTTCTTCATCGCGGTCGTGCTGTTCCTGGTCTCGGCCGTGGTGGGACTAGCGCGCGGACGAAGGATATAGGTGTGATCCTCATGGTGAGGAGCGCGGAACGCGCGTCTCGAACCATGAAGGCCCGACTGTGGCCTTGCATCCTTCGAGACGCCCGCTTCGCGGGCTCCTCAGGATGAGGGGTTAGAGCGAGCTGTTCAGCTACCGCTTCGAGGGCATCGCCACGTTCCGGCCGATGCCCTCGGGCCGCGGCAGGGCGCCGTGGGCGCCGACGACGGCTGCGATGCGCTGCCGGATATCGGGCGGAAAGGCCGCCACCTTTCGCGAGCCCATGTCGATGTGGAGCGACATGTTTTCGGAGGTCGCCGACAGCCAGCCTTCGGTCGCGTGCCGCAACTCCTGGAACGTATGCAGCCGCTTGTCGTCGGCTTCGAGCAGCCAGACCGACACCTGCACGGGATCGCCAAGGTGGATTTCGCGCAGATACCGCACATGGCATTCGGCAGTGAAGGTCGAGCCGCCTCGCTCCTTCATGTAGCCCGGCCCGATCCCGAGCTGTAACCACATCTGGTCGATCGCGCGGTCGAACATCACGTTGTAATAGGCCATGTTGAGATGGCCGTTATAGTCGATCCATTGCGGCTCGATCTGCATGATCGACGAGCGGAACGGCTCGGCAGCGGCGGTCTCCGGCATGTGTCTTTCCTGCTATGCGCGCGGTCGCTTGACTTGACCGGTCAGATGTCCTTTGCCACGGTTCTTCTGTCGGGAGGAATGTCCGTGGGTACGACCATCACCAATAATCCGCCGCGGGTTGAGCCGAAAGCCCTCGCAAGCGCGCTGGAGCAGCTTGCCGCACGGTTCGGCAACCGCCTCATCACCTCGCAGGCCGTTCGCGAGCAGCACGGCCATACCACCACATGGATCGTCAACCAGCCGCCGGACGGCGTGGTGATGGCGCAGGAGACCGCCGACATCCAGGACGTGGTGCGGATCTGCGCCAAGAACCGCGTGCCCGTCATCGCCTTCGGCACCGGCACCTCGCTCGAGGGCCAGGTCAACGCGCCCGCCGGCGGCATCTCGATCGACCTGCGCGACATGAACAAGGTGCTCGCGGTGCACGCCGAGGACCTCGACTGCGTGATCCAGCCCGGCGTCACCCGCAAGGCGCTGAACGAGCATCTGCGCGACCAGGGCCTGTTCTTCCCCATCGACCCCGGCGCGGATGCTTCGCTCGGCGGCATGGCCTCGACCCGCGCCTCCGGCACCAACGCGGTGCGCTACGGCACCATGCGCGACAGCGTGCTCGCTTTGAAGGTCGTGCGCGGCGACGGCGAGATCATCACGACAGGCACGCGCGCCAAGAAATCTTCTGCCGGCTACGACCTGACGCATCTGTTCGTCGGCGCCGAAGGCACGCTCGGCATCATCTCCGAGCTGACCATTCGCCTGCGCGGCATCCCTGACACAATCGCGGCCGGTGCGGTGTCGTTCGAGACCGTGCACGGGGCATGTCAGGCCGTGATCCTGGCGATCCAGACCGGCATTCCCGTGGCGCGCATCGAGCTGCTCAACGCCGCGCAGGTGAAGGCCTGCAACGCCTATTCGAAGCTGACGCTGCCGGAAACGCCGTTGCTGCTGATGGAATTCCACGGCAGCGAGGTCGAGGTCGGCGAGCAGTCCAAGGCGTTCGGCGAGATTGCAAAGGATTGCGGCGGCGGCGATTTCTCCTGGACCACCAAGCCGGAGGATCGCACCAAGCTGTGGCAGGCGCGGCACGACGCCTATTGGTCGGTGAAGGCGCTGCGTCCCGGCGACAGCATCGGCGTGGTTGCAACCGACGTTTGCGTGCCGATCTCGCGGCTTGCCGATTGCGTCGGCGAGACCGAGGAAGATCTCAAGCGCCTCAACCTGCTGTCGCCGATCGTCGGCCATGTCGGTGACGGCAATTTCCACTGCTCGCTGGTCTGCGACACCAACGATGCCGACGAGATGGCGCGCGGCGAGGAGTTCATGCATCGCCTGGTCGAGCGCGCGCAGGCGATGGACGGCACCTGCACCGGTGAGCACGGCATCGGCCAGGGCAAGCAGAAATATCTCAAGGCGGAACTCGGCCCCGAAGCGCTCGACGCGATGCGGGCGCTGAAGCAGGCGCTCGATCCGCTGAATATCTTCAATCCCGGCAAGATCGTGCCGGAGGCATAGCGCGCCGTCCGCTGCGTCGCGGTCGCGGAACTTTCGGCAGTCAGGCCGGTTCCAATTCCGTCAATTTCCGATGCCTCGATGGCGCGGCTCTGCGGGAGGATGCGATGTTGCGACCTGTCATTGGAATTGCCGTGATGGCGCTTGCCTGCATGCTGGCGGGCACGGCTCTGGGCAAGGGCGGGCACGGTGGCGGCCATGGTGGTGGGCACGGAGGCGGGCATGGCGGCGGCCATCATGGTGGCGGCCATCACGGCGGCGGTCATCATGGTGGTGGTCATCATGGAGGCGGCCATTTTGGTGGTCATGGCTTCGGGCACGCGCATGGCGGCGGGCATCATGGCGGGCCCCGCTTCGCAACTGGCGCGCGACATCGCGGCCCGAACTTCGGCCAGATCCGCAATGCGGCCGTCCGTCCTGCGAATTTTCGCAACGCCCTCAACGTGCATTCCAGCGCCTTCCGCAACGGCCGTCTGATCAGCAATCCGGCCGCGCGAGCCCAGATCGCAGCGGCGGCCGCACTGGCCGGCTGGCACGGCGCCAGCAGCGGGTGGTGGCAACATGCGGGCGGCGGTTATGGCTGGGTCGGACCGCTGTTCTGGCCGTTCGCCTACAACGATCTCTACGACTACACGATCTGGGGCGACGGTCTCGGCTTCTGGGGCTACGGCTATCCGGACATCTATGCCGGCATCTTCGGGCCCTACGGCTATGACGGTCTCTCGGCCTATCTGCCGCAGCGGCCGGTGGGACGGCGCCAGGCGCGCGGCGTCCCGCTGGATCGGCTCTGCGGCAGCGACCGCCGCGAAATCGTCGGTCTGCCGATCGACCAGATCGCCGCCGCGGTGCAGCCGACCGAGGCGCAAGGCGCAAGCCTCGACGAACTCGGCAATGCCTCGATCCAGGCGTCCGAGATGATCCGCGCGTCCTGCCCGTCGCAGGTCGCGGCGACAGCGCCAGGTCGGCTGACGGCGATGCAGCAGCGCATCGAGGCGATGGAGAAAGCCGTCGATCTCGTTCAGCCCGCGCTCGATCGATTCTACGGCTCGCTCACCGACGAGCAGAAGGCGCGCTTCAATGCGCTGGCCGAGGATCAGCGTCGTGCGACGGCTTCCAGCAACACCGGGGGATCGCTGATCCAGAATTGCGCGACGCCTGCTGCGCTCGATTGGCCCAGCACTGACATCGACGCGAGGCTTCATCCCAACGACACTCAGCGCGCCGCGCTACAGGTGCTCCAGGATACCAGCGCCAAGGTCAGCGCATCGCTCAAGGCGGCCTGCGAGCCCAGCGACGTGATGACGCCGCCGGCGCGAATGGCCGCGGTTCGCAAGCGGCTCGACACGATGCTCGACGGCGTCAAGTCGGTTCGCGCAGCGCTGGAGGATTTCTACGCCACGCTGAATGACGAGCAGAAGGCGCAGTTCGAGGCCATCGGACCACGTCGGACGTCCTGACTGCATATCGATAATGCGTGGCGGAAAAATCGCCTCGCCGATCTCGATCGGCCTCTCTATGCTGGGCGAGGCGGGAGCGCGGAACTACGGCGGCTGGAAGACCATTGGTGACGGGGCGATGAAGTGGTTCGCGAAGCAGAAGCCGGCGGACATCTGGGACGAGACGATCGAAGGACCGCTCGGCGACATCGAGGCCGCCGAGCGCATCCGCGCGATTTGTGACGCCGCAGCCGCGAGCGCGGCCGGTTCGGCGCGCAACGACACGCGCGAAGGTGAGCGCTATGAACGCGCGGCCAAGGTGGCGATGGAAATCGCGATGAAGATCTCGGATGGATTGATGCGCGACGCCGCCGTCCATCGCATCGTCGATCTCTGCATGACAGCGAACGACCTCAAGACCGCGCAGATCCTGTTTCGCGCGATCCATGCCAGCTGGATCCGTGAGGCGATACAGCGGGATCATCCGACCCTGGCCTAGAGGCGTGTACTCGTAAATCCGGTGTGCCCGGCAACGAGCCAAGTGCCATCGAGCTCTCCGGGCGTCATCGAAGCTGGTGACAAGAAGGCGAATTCCCGCTCACCGGTGGAATTGATCCTCTGCCGGGGTTAGATGGCCGCCTCGGTCTGCGCGTCGAAAACATGAAGCCTGGAAGGCCGCATGGCAACGCGCAGCCTGTCGCCCACCCTCACCCTCGCGGTCGGCTCGACGCTCGCCACCATGATACTCTCGCCGACCTTCATATCGAGCAGGATTTCCGAGCCGAGTTGCTCGACCACCTCAATCACAGCATCGAAGCATGAGTGGCCGAGATCAGCGCTACCCGCCACGGTAAGGTCCTCCGGCCGCACGCCGAGCATGACCTCGCGTCCGATATGGCCGCGCAGCCGCTGCGCGGTCTCGTCCGGCAGCTTGATGCGCAGGCCGGAGTTCTCGGCAATCAGCGATCCGTTCGCCTCGGTCACCGTAACGGCGGCGAAATTCATGGCCGGGGAGCCGATGAAGCCGGCGACGAACTTGTTGGCGGGCTGATTGTACAGTTCGAGCGGCTCCCCCACTTGCTGGACCACGCCGTCTTTCATGACGACGACCCGGTCACCCAGCGTCATGGCCTCGACCTGATCGTGGGTAACGTAAATGGCGGTGGTGCCGAGACGGAGATGCAGTTTCTTGAGCTCAACGCGCATCTGTACCCGCAGCTTGGCATCGAGGTTCGACAGCGGCTCGTCGAACAGGAACACGCGGGGGTGACGCACAATGGCACGACCCAACGCCACGCGCTGGCGCTGGCCGCCGGACAGCTGGCGCGGCTTGCGCGTTAGCAATTCACCGATGCCGAGGATGTCGGCCGCCTCCCGCACGCGCTTGTCAATCTCGGGCTTTTCGAATTTGCGCATCTTCAGGCCAAACGCCATGTTGTCGTGCACGCTCATGTGCGGGTACAGGGCGTAGTTCTGGAACACCATGGCGATGTCGCGGTCCATCGGCGCCAATTCATTGACCACGTTTCCGTCGATGGAAATGTCGCCGGAACTGATCGCTTCAAGCCCGGCGATCATTCTCAGCGTCGTGGTCTTGCCGCAGCCGGACGGTCCGACGAACACCACGAACTCCTTGTCGCGGATCTGCAGATTGACGTCTTTGACAGCGTGCACGCTGTCGTAGAACTTGTTGATCCCCTTGAGGACGACCTGGCCCATTCGCTCCACCCGCCTTCCGCATGCCCACTTTCCTGATGATCCGGGGTGCTGTCAGCCCTTCACCGATCCAGTCAGTCCTGCGACGTAGTGCTCGACGAAAAACGAATAGGCGATAGCAACCGGAATCGATCCGAGCAGGGCGCCAGCCATCAGCGGTCCCCAGAAGAATACATCGCCGCGGATCAGCTCCGATGTGACGCCGACCGGCACGGTCTTCTGTCCAGGCGAGGACAGGAAGACAAGTGCGTAGATGAACTCGTTCCACGACAGGGTGAAAGCGAAGATGCCGGCCGAGAGGATGCCCGGGATCGCCACCGGGATGACGATGTAGAGCATGGCCTGCCAGCGCGAGGCGCCGTCAATGCGCGCGCATTCCTCGAGCTCCTTGGGCACCGCCTTGAAGTAGCCCATCATGAGCCAGGTGCAGAACGGAATGAGAAAGGTCGGATAGGTCAGGATCAATGACCAGGGCGTGTCACCCAGCCGATAGTTGCGGATGATCTCTGCCAGCGGAATGAAGAGCAGCGTTTGAGGCACCAGATAGGTGATGAAGATGCCGGTGCCCAGGCTGCCTGCAAATGGAAAGTTCAGCCGCGAGAGAGCATAGCCGGCGAACACGCCGCACACGAGCGAGATGGCGGTTGACGCGAGCGCGATGAACGTCGTGTTCCACAGCCACGATGCAAACAGCGTCTCCTCGAACAGGTACCTGACATGGTCCCAGGTCGGGTTCCAGGTCCAGAACGGATTGTAGTTGATCGAATTCCAGGGTCGGTAAAGCTCGCCGTCCGGCCGCACCGAAGTGATCACCATCCAGTAGAACGGGAACAGCAGGAAAAGCAGGAACATCGCCATGGGGACGTAGAAGAACGCCCACTTTCGCCACCTTGCGCCCTCGATCATGGCTCAGCGGACCTCCACGCGGCGGATGTAGAGAAGTTGGATGATGACGACCAGAAACAGGACCGGAAACATGGCGAGCGAGATGGCAGCGCCCTCGCTTAGGAGGCCGGTGCCGATGCCGATCTGATAGGCGTAGGTGGCGAACAGGTGCGTTGCATTGGCTGGTCCGCCGCCTGTCATCACATAGACGATCTGGAAGTCGGCGAACGTCTGAATCACCGAGAACAGCACCACGACCATGGTCACGGGCAGCAGCAGGGGCCAGGTGATGTGCCAGAACCGCTGCCACGGCCTGGCACCGTCTATGGCGGCGGCCTCGCTAAGTTCGGGACTGATGGTCTGCAGGCCGGCGAGCAGGCTGATGGCGAAGAATGGCACTCCGCGCCAGATGTTGACGATGATGATCGAGATCATGGCGAGGTCTGGATCGCCAAGCCAATTGATCCGACCGCTGATCAAACCGAGATGGTAGAGGAGCCAATTGAGGACGCTAAATGTCGGGTCGAACATCCACTTCCAGGCGAAAGTCGAGAGCACGGTCGGGATGATGAAGGGCAGCAGGATGAAAGCACGGGTGAAAGCCTTGCCGCGGAAATTCCGGTTGAGCAGCATGGCCAGCCACAGCCCGAGCGCCAGCTTGAAGACGGTGGTTACGCCCGTATAAAGAAACGTGTTGTAGACGGAGGTGCGAAAGATCCCGTCATTGAAGATCTTGTAGAAGTTGGCGAGGCCGACGAACTCGCCTGGAACGCCGACGCGCGAGTTGGTCACCGACAACAAGATGCCGCGCAAGAACGGATAGGCGATGAACGTACCGAGCAGCGCCAGGGTCGGCACCAGCAGCACGAATGCGAGCCAACGCTCGTCCTCAAGCAGCCGGATTCTGGGCCGCGGCGCCTGCGGCATGTAGACTTGGGTCTCGGCGATCGCCATCTCGCTTCACCTCTAAGCGCACGCCAACAGACGCGTCATGCGAAACTTTGATCGCGCCGCCTCACAGAGAGACGGCGCACCGTACAAGTCCGAGACGCGGGGCGCGCGGCAGCCACTTCGCAGCCGTGCGACGTGCTGCGCACGTACTTTCAAGAATAGACCTTCTTGAGTTCGACTTCCGCCCATTTCACGGAATCCTCCGCCGGAGCGCCCTGGATCGCTTTGGCGTACATATCTGTGATGATGTATTTGGTGAGCACTTCGGCAGCCTTCTTGCCTGATGAGGGCAGAGGGTACCCGGGCGTCTGACCCAGGAGGCCGGCGATCTTGAAGGGCGCCATGACCTTGTCCTCTTCCCACAACTTGTGTTTCTCCCATTCGTGGGTCGGCGGTGTCGCGAAACCTTTCTGGGAGACGAACCAAGGCTCGTAGTTCGCCTTGGTATGGACCCACTTCAACAACGCCTTCGCACCGTCCTGATTCTTCGAATAGTTCGGAATGACGTGAGAGAAATAGGTGTGCATGGCGAATTGGCCGGCCGGGCCTTTGGGCAACGGCGAGTGCTGGATGTCGGTCTTCAGCTGTGCGCCTTTTTCAGTAATATATTTGTCGGGGTTGCGCAGCGATTCGATGTAGATCGAAGCGCCGTTGAGGGTGGCGCAGATGGTTTGCGACAGGAACGCACGGTTGTTGTTGGTGTCATCCCAGGCAAGCCCGCCCTCGTCGTGGGCTTCCTTCCAGAAAGCCGTCATGAACTTGACGGACTCGATGACCTCTTTCTTGTTGATGTTGACAGTCTTGCCGTCCTTCTCGACCTCGGTGCCGCCCCACGACCACATGTACGGGTAACTGAACGTCGGCGCGTCACCGAACGTGTGGCCGAGCGTCTGACCGATCGGCCGGCCCTGGGCCTTGAGCTTCTTGCCAACCTCGCGATACTTCTCCCAAGTGTCCGGGAAGGTCGATGAGCCGATCTCATCGAACCAGGATTTTCGGTAGGCGATCATGGCGCCGACGATGGTCCACGGCAAAGAGATCCATTTTTGGCCGTCGGCGGAGTTGGACTTGCACAGATCATAATAGCCATCTTCGGCCTCGCTCACACGACCTGCGATGTCGGACAGGTCGATGACGCTCTCCGAATAGATCTGCGGGTGGTTGTTGAAGAGCATGATGATGTCGGGACCTGAGCCCGACTGGATCGCCGAGGTGATGCGCGGCTGCAGGTCGTTGCCATTCACAGTCTCAAGATTGATCTTGATTCCCAGCGCCTTCTCGGCAGCAGGCAGGAGCTCCTTGCGCAATAGCTGATCGGAAGCTGGCACGAAGTCATTCCAACGCAGCCAGTGTACCGTGGTGCCCTGTGCAAAAACGGGAGCCCTGCCAGTGGCCAGGATGCCGGCCATGCCGCCCACAAGCGCCGTGCCGCCCTTGAGGATGTTACGTCGGGTTACCGTCGTCATGCATTCCTCCCTCGGTGTGTCTGAGCTAATATCCTTTGGCCAGTCTAACGCCGGCTTGGAGTCTCTTTCAGTCTATCGCGCCTCCGTGGCCCAACGCATGCGCCCGCGACAACGTCCGCAATGTATTGGCTCGATGATCATTTGGTGGCGTTCCACTTGCAGCGCCGGGGTGGCGAGTTCGCCGCGAACCAGGGGGCGTTCTTCGCGGAGCAGCGGCGCGATTGCATCGCACCCAATCGTAACGGCGATACGATCGGCGGCCTGGATCATGTCGGCGCTGCAGCCAGCGCTTGAACCCTACCGTCATAACGATCCCTCCCGCGCAGCGACGGTATAGCCGCGGCCAAGCGGGTTTTCCCCGTCTTATATGAAGTTCGGTACCGGAAGCTGGCGCGACATCATTGTCGCCCGTCGCAGCAGGAAATCAAGTGCTAGCTTTGACGCGGCGGCCATGGTCTTACTCCGCGAACTGGCCGGCGACCAAAAGTATCGCTCCCTTTTGGGGCGGCGGACCGAGTGAAGGCGGTGGTTATTTCGCCAGCTTGCGCACGGCTTCATCGACGCTGTGGAAGACGTGTTCGCGGGGCAGGGCGTCGAACAGTCTGAAACGTTCGAACGCGTTCTGCGCGCGCACCGATTCCAGCCGCGCCAGTGCGACGGTGACGCCCTGTTCGCTGCACGCCTTGAAGACGTCGAGCAGGATCTGCGCGGCGGTGAAGTCGATCTCGACCATGCCGCTCGCCTCCAGCACCAGCAGTTGCGGCGTCGAGGTGCCGAGCACTTTGGCCACGTCGCTGCGAAAACCCGGCGCGTTGAGGAAGGACAGCGGCGCCTGGAGCCCGATCACGGCGACGCCGGCGATGCGCTCGCCGGTGATGTGCGGATGCGCCGGCCACCAGATCGTGGTGCCCGGCACGCGCTCGAACTCGACGAGCCGCGCGCGCGTCGTGCTCCAGATGCCGTGCAGCAGCGACAGCACGATGCCGAGGAAGGCGCCCTGCTGGATCGGCAGCACGATGATCAGCGCGGCAGTGGCGACGATCAGCAGGAACTCGCTGAACGATTGCCGGTAGATCATGGCGATCTGCTTCACCCGGATGATCCGCAGCGCCACGAACAGCAGGATGCCGCCGAGCGCGGCGTCCGGAACGTGCTGCAGCAGCCCCGTCCCGAACGCGAGCAGCGCCAGCACGATTGCCCCGGCCGCAAGGCCCGCGAGCTGCGATTGTCCGCCGGTCTCGGCGACGATCCCGGTTCGCGGCGGGCTGGCATTGACCGGAAACGCGCCGAACAGGCCGGACAGCACGCTGCCAGCGCCCGCACCGAGGAAATCGCGATCGACATCGGCAGGCTTGTCGGGATCGGACGGGAACGACCGCGTCGTCGCGGCCGTCTGCACCATCACCACGACCGTGATGACGAAGGCGAGCGGCACCAGGCGCACCCACAGCTCCGGTGCAAGGTCAGGCAAGGTCGGTCGCGGCAGCGTGCCCGGCACCGCGCCGACGACGCTGACGCCCTTGCTTTCGAGGCCGAGTGCGATTGTGGCCAGCGTCGCGGCGACGAGCCCGATCAGCGCACCCGGAATTTTCGCGCTGACCCTCTCGGCGATGAAGACCACGGCGAGCACACCGAGCCCGATGCAGAGCGTGAACGGGTTGGTGCGGCCGAGTTCGGTCGCGAGCACGCCGATGCGTTCGAGTGTCGGCCCGCTTGGTGATGGAAGCCCGAGCACGCCCGGCAGTTGCGAGACGATGATGTGGACGGAGATGCCGGCGAGGAAGCCGACCATCACCGGCACGGACAGAAGATTGGCGATGCCGCCGAGGCGGAAAGCGCCGCTGGCCAGCATC
The DNA here is from genome assembly GCF_052075965.1 of Bradyrhizobium sp. 482_C4_N1_8. Classification (NCBI taxonomy): domain Bacteria; kingdom Pseudomonadati; phylum Pseudomonadota; class Alphaproteobacteria; order Hyphomicrobiales; family Nitrobacteraceae; genus Bradyrhizobium; species Bradyrhizobium sp. 482_C4_N1_8. The sequence continues at coordinate 2,023,999 of NZ_CP197231.1, forward strand.
ATCGCGCCGACCATCAGCGCCAGCGCGATCGCAAGCCCCTGATACTCAGGCGAGCCGGTGGCAGCGAGCGCGGCAAGTCCGCCGGCGAAGATCGGCGTGATCGTGGAATCCGCGCCGCAGGACAGGAAGCGGTTGCCGCCGAGCAGCGCGAAACCGAGCGAGCCCGCCATGAACGCGAAGAAGCCGATCTGCGGCGCAAAACCACCGAGCCGCGCCGTGGCCATCTGCTCTGGGATCGCAATCGCCGCCAGCGTCAGTCCCGCCATGAGGTCGCCGGGCAGGGAATAGGACGCGAGTGACCGGAACAGCGGCCATGAGTTCTTGGCGGGCGCGTCGTGCGGCATCGATATGGAATCCCCGAAAAGGCTGGCGTCGCTCAGACTACAGCATTTCGCGAATGTCCACGATCTGCGTGTCTCGGACGCGGCGCAGCACGTAGTGCTGCGCCGCAGAGCCGGGACCCATCGTGCTACGCCGATTGCTGCCGCGTGGGCCCCGGCTCTGCAGCGCACCGCACCGGACGATGCGTCGCATCGCCGGGAGCGCTGCGCTGCGCCCGGGGCACGCGAGTTGCTGGCCGCTCACCATCAACAGAAATGTCCGCAGGCAGGGCCTGCGGACATCCATTCGCTTGGTGAACTGGGGCTCAGTACCTGCCGCGGTTGTAGTCGCCGCGTCCGTAGCCGCCTCCGCCACGGCCGCCCATGCCCATGCCGAGACCAATCCCGACGCCAATTCCGACGCCCACGGCTTCAGGTGGCGGGCCAGGGGGTGGCGCGCGCTCGTAGATCACTTCGTCGGGCGGCGGCCGGCGCGGCTTCGGCGGCGTCTCGACCACCTTTCGCTTCGGCGGGGTATCGTCGACGCGTTTCTTGATGACGGGCGCCACCGCCGGATTGACCGGCGTTGCCGGTGTCGACGGCGCCGAGCACGGGCAGGTCGGGGCCATTGCGACCGCGACCGGAGCAGGGGCCGCTGCGGCCGCGACCGGCAAGGCATAGTTGCGGTTCTGCACGCGGAGCAGCAGCCGGCGCGCAGTTGCGGCGAGATCGCTGTTGTCCCAATTCGCCAGATAGGCCTCGAACGAAGCGCGCGTGTTGATGGCGGTGGCGCGCTCCCAGGCCAGCATCTGACGCCGGCGCTCCAGGATCGTGCGCAGACGCGGCGTGTAGGAGGCCTGTGCGTAGAGCTCGACATAGGCCTGATACGCCTCGACGGTGTCGTCGGCGATCACCAGCTCATAGGCAGCCTTCGGCTCCTTGCCCTGCAAATCCTTGCGCCAGTCCGCGACGCTGCGCGTGCCGCTGGCGAGTGCCATGGCGGATGCGCCCGGGAGAGCAGGCTGTCCGCCGCTGCTTTCGCCGCCGAAGAACTTGAAGTCGGTCGTCAGCGACGAGCTTTCCCACGGGATCTGCCGCCCGTCGGTCGATTGCGCCACGGCGATGCGGATGCGCTTGAACACTTCCTCGATCGGCAAATTGGGCTGCTTGGCAACGGTCAGCGCCGCCGTGGTGTAGGGGCTGTCGACGCCGGAGCCGTCCTCGGCTTCGGCGCCGGGCGAGGTCGAATAGGAGATGAAGGAGCCGGGCGCGCCGGCTTTGGTGTCGACGATCGCAAGCCCGTGGCCAGCGCCGCTGAGCGCAGGGAACGGATTGTTGCGGCATGCATCTAACATGAAGATGCGTGCCCGCGTCGGCAGCGCGCCGAGCGTGTTGAGCAGATCGTTCAGCCGCACGCCCTGGAGTGGAATGTCGGCCTCGCGCTTGGGATCGAGATCGACCGGCACCAGATAGTTCTCGCCGTCGATCTGGAGGCCGTGGCCGGCATAGAACACCAGTGCGACGGTGTCTGCGCCGCTGGCGCTGACCTTGCCGGCGAAATCGGAGATTGCAGCGCGCATCTCGTTCTGCGCCAAATTGGCCGCCGTGGTGACGGTGAAGCCGGCATTGCCGAGCAGCTCCGTCATGCCCCTGGCGTCGTTGGCTGCGTTGGGCAGCTCCGGCACGGTCCGGTAGGCCGATTGGCCGATCACGAGTGCGAGCCGCGCCTCGGCGTCGGCGTCAGTCGGCGTTATCAACTGCGTGAGCGCGACAAGGCTGGAGGCAAGAAACAAATTGCGAAGGACCGGACGGCGCATGGTGTCACCTCCATCGGCAATGCGCGCGATGATGTCATCATTCCTAGGTCGCCGCCACGCGTCTGTCTGTGCACTGGATCACGCTGCAAGCTGCGGCAAAATGGGGCAGGGCGTCTGCCGGAGCCGCCGGGGCATCGCTCGGGCGGCATCCATGTGAATTGCGCATTGATCCATGCACCAATTGGATTGATCCGTGCTGCTGCGCGAAGCGTCCTGTCGCACATCGGCCCCGAGGCCGATCCGATCGAGAATCCCGGACAAACATGGTTGTTTTGACGGCGCCGATGCCGTCGATGTTCGCAACCCGCCGCTTTGCGACGGCCGGCTGCAACCCTTGCCTGCCCCGTCGCTTTGGCCATACAGTCCGCGCAACAGGCCGTGGCAGCGATCTCGGCCGTAAGCAAGAATATTCGGGGAGAGACCGCGCCATGACCATCGTGCCTGTGAGCCGTCGCACGTTCATCAAGTCGTCGACGGCGGTCACCGCCGGCCTCGTTCTCTCTCCTGCCATCATCGGTCGCGCCGAAGCGGCGACGCTGAAGCTGAAATGCTCCTCCTCGCTGCCGAACGATCCGAAATACGCCAACGGCCGCGTCTACTATGACAACCTCGTCAAGAACCTGAAGGGCAACGGGCTCGGCGAGCAGGTCGAGGTCGCCTTCTTCCCGGACAACCAGCTCGGGCAGGAGATCGACGTCATCAATTCGGTGAAGCTCGGCGTCATCGACCTCATGGTGTCGGGCTCGTCGATCTCGGCCAACCTGGTGCCGCTGGTCGGCACCTTCGACCTCGGCTTTCTGTTCTCGAGCTTCCCGCAGCAGACCAAGGCGTTCGATTCCGGCGCCGCCAAGCCGATCGAGGACGCGCTGCTCAAGAGTGGCAACATCCGCATCATCGCCTGGGCCTATAATTTCGGCTCACGCAGCGTGCTCGCGAGGAAGCCGGTGAAGACGCCGGAGGATCTCGCCGGCCTCAAGATCAGGACGCTGCCGAATCCGGTGATCACGGAATGCCTGCGCCTGATGGGCGCCGCCGCGACGCCCCTGGCCTTCGGCGAGATCTACACGGCGCTCCAGGCCGGCGTGCTCGACGGGCTGGAGCACGATCCGCCGACGATTCTGGCCAGCAAGTTCTTCGAAACGGCAAAATTCTACTCACTGACGCAGCACAATTTCTCGCCGCTCGCGATCTACTTCAGCGACGTGACCTACAACCGCATGGATCCGAAGCTGCGCGAGGGTTTCCTCGATGCCGCCAAGAAGGCCGCGGCCGATACGCGCGCCCATGGGCTTGCGGTCGAGAAGGAGGCGCTGACGGCTTTGACCGAGAAGGGCGTGACGGTGGCCGAATGCGACCGCGAAGCCTTCAAGAAGCGCGTCGCGCCGCAGCACGAGAACTTCATCAAGGCGCGGCCGGAGTCCAAGCCGGTCATCGACATCATCCGCGCGACGCAAGCTTGAGATGACCAAGTCTGAGATGGCGTTGACAGCCGCCGTGCCCCTCTCGGGCGGCCGCCACGGGAGCATTACGCTGCTGCTTCGCCTCAGCGACGCGATTGCGGCCATCCTCCTGGCCGCCGATCTCGTGGTCGTCTGCGCGTCGGTGCTGCTGCGCTTCTGCTTCAATGCGCCGGTCGAATGGTCCGACGACGTCGCGCGCGGCCTGATGGTCGGCTCGGCCTTCTTCGGCGCGGCGAGCGCGCTGGCGCGCGGCGAGAATGTCGGCGTGTCCTTCTTCCGCGATCTGCTGCCGGTGCGGCTGCGCACGCTGGTGGATGCCGCGAGCGCGCTTCTGGTCGTGCTGATCTCCGGCTATGTCGCCTACAACGCGATCAAGCTGGGATCATTGACTTCAGGCCAAACCACCGGGTCCGGCCTGCCGCTGGAGCTGACCTTCTACCCGATGGGCATCGGCGCGCTGTTCATGACGGTGTTCGCGATCGACCAGCTCTGCGCGCGGCCGCTGCCTGACATCGTCAGGGGCCTCGTTGCGGTCGTCATCGTCAGCGGCCTCTATCTCGCCTGGGATTATCTGTCGCCGTCCACGGTGCCGTCAGCGGGTACGCTGATGTTTATCGGCTTCTTCGCAACCCTGTTCGGCGGATTGCCGATCGGGTTCGCGCTGGCGCTGGCCGCGCTGATCTTCATCTGGGTCGAGGGCGCGCTGCCCGGCGTGATCTTCGCCCAGCAGATGGCGCGCGGCATCGACAATTTCGTGCTGCTCGCGATCCCCTTCTTCATCCTCGTCGGCTACCTCATGGAAGCCAACGGCATGTCGGTGCGCCTGATCGAGCTGTTGCAACGCGGTGTCGGCCGTATGCGCGGCGGACTCAACGTCGTGATGGTGGCGTCGATGGTGCTGTTCTCAGGCATATCCGGTTCGAAGATGGCCGACGTCGCCGCGGTCGGCTCGGTGCTGATCCCGGCCGCACGCCGCTCGAAGCAGAATCCGGGCGGCGCGGTGGCGTTGCTTGCCGCATCCGCGGTGATGGCGGAAACCATTCCGCCCTGCATCAATTTGATCATCCTGGGTTTCGTCGCGAACCTGTCGATCGGCGGCCTGTTCGTCGCTGGCCTCCTGCCGGCGGCGCTGATGGCGCTGGTCCTGATCGCGGTGTCCATCATCTTCGGCAAGCGGCCGGCGGATACCGAGGACGTTGCGCCGCAGATGCCGGTGTCTGGCCTTTGGAGCGGCGCGATCGCCTCGTTCGGCCTGATCTTCATGATCTTCTTCGGCTTCAAGAGCGGCTTTGCGACGGCGACGGAGATCTCCGCGTTTGCCGTGGCCTATGCGCTCGTCGTCGGCAGCGTCGTGTTCCGCGAGCTCACCTTTAAGTCGGCCGCACACAGCTTCGTGCAGGGCGCGACGCGTGCGGGGCTCGTGCTGTTCATCGTCGCCGCCGCGCAGTCGCTGGCGTTCACGCTGACCCTGCAGCAGGTGCCGCACGCGGTCGGCGACTTCATGTTGGGATTGTCCAAGACATCAGGGACGTGGCTGTTCATCCTGCTCGCGATCGGCGTGCTGATCGTGATGGGCTCGGTGCTGGAAGGCGCTGCCGCGCTCATCATCTTCGGGCCGCTGCTGCTGCCGGTGGCCGTGCAGCTCGGCGTCGATCCCCTGCATTTCGGCGTCGTGCTGGTCATCGCGATGGGCATCGGCCTGTTCGCGCCGCCGCTCGGGCTCGGACTCTACGGCGCATGCCTGATCGGCAACGTGCCGATCGAGCAGACGGTGAAGCCGATCATGGGCTATCTCGGCCTGTTGTTCCTCTGCCTGCTCGTCATCGCTTTCGTGCCATGGCTCTCGACCGCACTGCCGCGGGCATTCGGCTACTGAAGGAGTCTTGTCGTGAAAGTCTTGCTGGCTCACACGCCGGAGATGCGCCGCAATTACTACGGCGACCGCAGCCTGAATGGCCTGCGCGCGGCCGCCGAGGTGATCCTGCACGAGAGCGACGACACGCTGGACGCGGTTACCCTCGTGCGCGCGGCTGGTGATGCCGACATCATCGTCGCCGATCGCATGACGGAAGGGCGCGGCGAGATCTTTGCGCAACTGCCGCGCCTGCGTGCCTTCGTCCGCTGTGCCGTCGACATCCGTAATGTCGACGTCGATGCAGCCTCGAACGCCGGCGTGCTCGTGACCCGCGCCGGTCCGGGCTTCGTGCAGGCGGTGGCCGAGCTTGCGATCGGCTACATGGTCGATCTCTCCCGCGGCGTGTCCCGGGCGACGGCGGATTACCAGGCCGGCCGCAGGGTCGAGGCGCGGATGGGCCGCCAGCTCGCCGGCAGCCGGATCGGCATCATCGGCTATGGCAGCATCGGGCGCTATCTCGCCGAAATCGCCAAGGTGATGCGCATGGAGGTGCTGGTCTCCGATCCCTTCGCTGATGTCAGCGACGGTTCGATCCGGCAGGTCAGTCTCGACGAGCTTCTTGGGGCTTCCGACTATGTCGTCTGCCTCGCCATCGCCAACGAGCAGACCGAGAATTTGATCGGCGAGGCGGCGCTGGCGCGCATGCAAAAGGATGCTGTGTTCATCAATCTCTCGCGCGGCAATCTCGTCGACGAGGCTGCGCTGGCACGCGCGCTGCGCGAAAACCGCATCGCCGGCGCGGCGATGGATGTCGGCCGCGCGCCCGACCAGATGCCGAGCCCGGAGCTGGCGAGGCTTCCCAACGCTATCGCCACGCCACATGTCGGCGGGCTGACGCCGCAGGCGATCGAATACCAGTCGCTTGAAACGGTGCGGCAGGTCGAGGCGATCGTCAAAGGCGAGGTCCCGCAAGGCGCCGTCAACGCGGAGTGCTGGACGCGCCGGCCTTGATGACTTTCTAGCCGACAGCACAGCTCTCTCCGTTCCCTCCCCCCTTGCGGGGGAGGGGCAGGGAGAGGGGTGCCGCACGGGGATTCCTTCCGTCGCGCACCGAGCGGTGCATCGTCGGCAACAAGCACCTTTTCCTGGGCGACCCCTCTCCCCAACCCTCCCCCGCAAGGGGGGAGGGAGCGCACCTTTTTCGTGGCGCTAGTCGGGGTTAGCCTAAAGCCGATCCACCGCCCTGAACGTCCCGTCCTTCTGGATCACGGTCAAGAACACCTTCGGCGGCGCGTCGGTCATGCGCGCGCCGACGGTGACGATGCTGCCGCTGATGTCGAAGCGGCCGACGTCGTTGATGGCGCGCAATAGGCTCGCGCGGGTCGGCTGCGGCCCGGCCTTCTCCAGCGCCGCGGCCGCGAGGCGGCCGGAGAGATAGCCTTCGAGCGACACGAAGTCCGGTGTCAGCGTCGGGTCGAACGCCCTCTGCGCCGCCTGGTAGTCGGCGACGAGCTTTTGCGAGCGATCCCAGGGAAACGGCACGACCTGCGAGACGATGACGCCTTCGCCGTCGGGGCCGAGCTCTCTGGCGAGCGCATTGGCGCCGACGAAGGAGATGTTGACGAAGGTCGGATGGAAGCCGCTGCGATGCGCGAGCTTAATGAACTCCGCGCAAGGGCCGTAGGTCCCGACCATGACGACGGCTTCGGGCTCGGCGCGCTTGATCATGCGCCAGGCCGCGCCGACCGCGCGGGTGTTGCGCTCGAAGGTGCCTTCGGCGGCGAGCTCGAGGCCGCGCCTGGCGAGTGCGCGCTTTACGCCGGCGAGACCGTCGCGGCCGAAGGAATCGTCCTGGTAGAAGATGCCGATGCGGGTGAAGTGGCGATCCTCGGTGAGGTGCTTGACCCAGGCCTCCGCTTCAGCGCCATAGCTTGCGCGAATGTTGACGACGTTCGCAAGCTCGAGGTCGCGCAGGAATTCGGCACCGCTGAACGGACCGATGAAGGGAATGTTCCTGGTACTGGTGATCGGTATCGTCGCCATCGCGGTCGGCGTGCCCACCGCGCCGATCAGCGCGAACACCTTGTCGTCCTCGATCAGCCGCAGCGTCTGCGCCACCGAGCGGTCGGGATCGTAGCCGTCGTCGCGGCTGATGAGCTGGAGCCTGCGGCCGTGGACGCCGCCCTTTTCGTTGATCTCGGTGAATGCCGCGACGATGCCTTGCCGCATCCGCTGTCCGAGCGCGGAGGAGGGGCCTTCGAGCGCGGCCGCCTGGCCGAACAGAATCGCATCGTCGCTGACGCCGACCTCGTCGCCTTTCGCTGCAGGATTGGCCGCGGCGAGTAGCGCGACGGCCAGAGCGACGCAGGCCGCTGATCGCGATCGTGTCATGAGGATGTTTGCCGGATAAGGGAATACCTGTCGGAAACGATAGTCCCGTCGCCCTGAACAGCTCGCTAACCCCCGATGTAACGGTGCTCCGTAAGAGTCCGGGGAAAAGCGGCAAAATGCTCGCACAATGGCCCCTGCTTGCAGGCCAATCGTTAACTAAGCCGCGCAATCTGCGACGACCCGGTTCTGAAATTGTGCGGTTCTTAACCCCGATCCTTGTCCGATAGCAGTTCCGGCAGCTCAACCAGAAGTGGGTTGCCGCGCCGAGGGGGACTTGCGGGATCAAGATGGGCGGTCGGGGTCAGAACGATCAGGATCGGGAACGTAGGACCGGATGGTGGCGCGCCGCGCCGCTGCTCGGACTCTATCGCCCTGCGCTCGTCGCAGTCGGCGTCGGTCTCCTGTTCTCGCTCGTGGGCGCCGCCGCCGTGGCGCGATGGGAAAACCGCGTCAACAAGATCGAGTTCGAGAACGCCGCCGAAACCGAAGCCATCGTCATGCAGAACGGCATGAGCGAGTACATCTCCAGGCTCGTCGCGCTGCGTACGCTGTTCGAATCGACCAACGAGGAAATCACCCGCAGCGAATTCGAGACGTTCAGCTCCCGGCTGTTCGAACGTCATCCCGGCATGCTGCGCATCTCCTGGCTGCCGCGCGTCAACCGCAAAGAGCGCGCCGAATACGAGGCCGCCGCGGCCACGGACGGCGTGTCCGGCTATCGCATCAAATCGCTCCAGGGCGAGACCTTCGCGACCGCGCCGCAAGCCGATGAATATTTCCCGGTGTTCTACTCGACCCAGCCGAAGACGTCGTCGGTCTACGGCATGGATTACGCGACCGTTCCGGAGCGCCGCGCAGCCCTCGAGCGCGCGCGCGACAACGATCGCGTCGCCGCCATTCGCACGCGCCTCTACGAGCCGAAGGAGGGCGGCCGGCAGCCCGACGTGCTCGTTGCCATTCCCGTCTACGCCAAGGGAACCTCGCGCGAGGCGGTGGCGGACCGGCGCCGCAATCTGGCGGGCTTCGTCGTCGGCGTCTTCGACCTGCCGCTGCTGATCCAGTCCATTCGCGTGACCACGGGAGCAAGCCCCGCGGTCAGCGTGAACGTCTATCCACCCTTCACGGGGCAGATCGTCAGCCTGGAACAAACCCTGCCGGACTATGCGTCGGCCGCCACGTCGATGCGGGACGTCGCCCGGGCGCTGCACTGGTCGGGCAGCCTCAAGATCGGCGATACCGACTGGCAGGTGCGCGCCATGCCGACGGCCGGAGGTTCGCTGGAGACGGCCTACGACCGCGCCGTTGCCGTCATCGTCGTCGGCATGCTGCTGACGCTGTCGCTCGCGACCTATCTCATGCTCGCAAGCCGCAGCTCGCGGCGGCTCTCGCTGGCGAACCGGCGGGTGCTGGAGCTCGCCCAGACCGATATCCTGACCGGGCTGCCGAACCGCGCCTTCTTCCTGACCCGGCTCGACATGATGAACAGCCAGTTGAGCGTGCGGGGCCTGCCGTTCGCGATCCTGATGCTCGATCTCGACCGCTTCAAGAACGTCAACGACTCGCTCGGCCATGGTGCGGGCGATGCGCTGCTGCGCCAGGTGGCGCTGCGGCTGAGATCTGCGCTGCGCGCCACCGACGTGCTGGCGCGGCTCGGCGGCGACGAGTTCGCCATCATCCAGGAGGCTTGCGACGATCAGCGGACTTGCGCGACCGAACTCGCCGCGCGGATCGCGAAGCTGGTCGCCGAACCGTTCCTGCTGCCCGGCCATCGCGTCGAGATCGGCACCAGCATCGGCATCGCGATCGCACCGGACCACGGCAGCGACCAGGAGCAGTTGCTGAAGAAGGCGGACCTCGCGCTCTACCGCTCGAAATCGGCCGGCCGCAACTGCTTCACCATCTACGACGAGGCGATGTCGGCCGAGCTCGAGGCTCGCAACACGCTGGAAGGCGATTTGCGCGATGCCATCGCGCAGTGCCAGCTCGAAGTGCACTATCAGCCCTTTATGGACGTCGCCAGCGGTGGCCGTCGCGGCTTCGAGGCGCTGGTGCGCTGGCGGCATCCGAGCCGCGGCCTGATCCCGCCGGACCAGTTCATCGGGCTTGCCGAGGAAACCGGGCTGATCGTGCCGCTCGGCGAATTCGTGCTGCGGCGCGCCTGTGCGGACGCCGCCGCCTGGCCATGCGATCTCATGGTTGCGGTGAACCTGTCACCGATCCAGTTCAAGGAAGCCGAGCTGTTCGAGACGATCTGCGCAGCGTTGGCAGATTCCAGCCTTGCGCCGCAGCGGCTGGAGATCGAGATCACCGAATCCGTGCTGCTGGAACGCGGCGTCGAGAACCTTGCCTTCATGGAGCGGCTGAAGCACATCGGCATCGAGCTGGCGCTCGACGATTTCGGCACCGGCTATTCGTCGCTCAGCTATCTGACCACGTTCCCGTTCGACAAGATCAAGATCGACAAGTCCTTCATCCGCAACCTCACGCATCAGCCGCGCAGCTCCGCGATCATCGCCTCGATCGTGACGCTCGCACGCGGCCTCGATATGTCGGTTACCGCCGAAGGCGTCGAGACACGCGAAGAGTTCGAGCGGCTGACCGCGCTCGGCGTCAATTTTGCACAAGGCTATCTGTTCGGACGCCCGCAGCCGGTCGACCAGATCGAGTTCGACGCGCCCGTCCGGGCTTCGCAGCGCGACGCGGCCTGAGCGCGGGCCTGGCAACATTTGAACATATACGAGAGGTCGTCATGCCCGGGCTTGTCCCGGGCATCCACGTTCTTTGTTCCGCGTAGCGAAGACGTGGATGGCCGGGACAAGCCCGGCCATGACGATGTGGCAACTTCTGCGACCCGCCAAGAAACACATTCGTGAAAATCGCTTGACCCAGACGGCCCTGGATGGTCGGTAGCACCATCTAGGGATGAAATAAGCACAACATGCGGCTTCCGTTCTTCTACGGCTGGGTCGTGGTCGCGGTGACCTTCGTGACCATGGCGATCGGCGTCAACGCGCGCACCGCGTTTTCGCTGTTCTTTCCTCCCATCATCTCGGAATTCGGCTGGGAACGCGGCGTCACTGCCGGCGCATTCTCCTTCGGCTTCGTCGTGTCGGGCATCGTCAGCCCGCTGATCGGCCGCCTGATGGATCGCGCCGGCCCGCGCGCGGTGATGGAGCTCGGTGTTGTGCTGATGGGCGGCGGGCTGCTGCTCGCGCCACTCACCAGCACGCCCTGGCATCTCTACGTGACCATCGGCGTCATGGTCGGCGCCGGCTCGGTGTGTCTCGGCTATTCCGGCCAGTCGCTGTTCCTGCCGAACTGGTTCATCCGCAAGCGTGGCTTCGCCATCGGGATCGCCTTTGCCGGCGTCGGCATCGGCTCGGTGACGCTGCTGCCCTGGGTGCAGCACATGATCGAAGAGACCGGCTGGCGCACCGCCTGTACCGCGATGGGACTGCTCATCCTCGTCGTGCTGGCGCCGATCAATCTGTTCCTGCACAAGCGGCCCGAAGACATCGGCCTTCAGCCGGACGGCGATGCCACGCCGGCGGCGGGCGCGGCGACACCGGTGTCCAACATCGTCGATCCCGTCTGGGTCGGCACCGACTGGACGCTCAAGCGGGCGGTTGCGACCGCACGCTTCTGGTGGATCGCGCTCGGCTATTTCAGCGGCCTGTACATCTGGTACGCGGTGCAGGTGCACCAGACCAAATTCCTGCTCGACATCGGCTTCAGCCCGGGTGTCGCGGTGTGGGCGCTCGGCATCGTCAGCCTGCTCGGCATTCCCGGCCAGATCCTGCTCGGCCACGTCTCCGACCGGATCGGGCGGGAATGGGTGTGGGCGATCAGCTGTGCCGGCTTTGCGATCTGCTTCGCGGCGCTGATGGCGCTGAAATTCCAGCCGTCGCTGTGGCTGGTCTATGTCATGGTGTTCGCGCAAGGCGCGCTCGGCTACGGCCTCACCTCGATCATGGGCGCGGTGGTGTTCGAGATCTTCCAGGGCAGGCACCAGGGCAGCATTTTTGGAACGATCATGCTGGCGGCCCTGGCCGGCGGCGCGGCGGGTCCCTGGCTCACGGGTTTCCTCTATGATCGCACCGGCGACTACACGCTCGCCTTCGCCATCGCCATGGTCGTGAGCGGACTGTCGGCGCTCGCGGTCTGGCAGGCCGCTCCACGCAAGGTGCGGGCGGTGGCCGGCCGGCTGCACAAGCTCAAGCCCACAAGCGCGGCCGAATAGGTTCCGAATGCATCGGATTGCCTTCGCAGCTTTCGCGAGCCGTTAAACATGTCGCGTCTTGGCCGGACGCGACCTGGCTGCAAAAACGTCTTGGACACCATCGCGGCGCTAGCCTCGGCCCCCCTTGCCATCTTCCCGATGCATCCGGGTCCAACGATGTCCGCCGCCGATTGTCCCATGACAGAAATTCCGGACGTGCTGCTGGCTGCGCTCGAATGCGCCGACGGCGGCATCGTCATCGTCGATGGCGCGCGTCGCATCACGCATTTCAATGCCGGCGCGGAGCGGATCTGGAAACTCGCGCGCGCCGAGGTGCTCGGCCGCGACGCCGAACTTCTCACGCTCAAATGCCTTCGGGCCGATCCGGTCGCGGAGTTCCGCGACGAGATCAGCCTCGTGCGGCGCGACGGCACCCGGATCCGGGCGGCCATCTCGCTGTCATCCGTCACGCGTGGCGGCGTCACCCATCACGTCGTGTTCGCGCGTGACGTCACCGCGGAGGCCGAGCGCCGCGTCAGAATCGGGCTTCTCCACGCCGTCTCCGACCAGACCAACCGCGCGGTGCTCATCACCGACACGGACCAGAACATCGTCTACGTCAATTCCACCTTCGCGACGCTGTTTGGCTACACCAGCGAGGAGGCCGAGGGCCGCCGCGCCGGCGCGCTGATCGCCGGCCGCCACACCGATCGGAAGGCCGTCGCGAAGCTCGTCAAGCGCCTGATGACCGGCGGCCGCCGCGGCGAAATCGAGACGCTGGTCTACAACAAGGGCGGCGAGGAGATCTGGGTCTGCGCCCGTATCGACGTCTTCCGCGACAAGAAGGGCCGTGCCAGGCACATCTTCGCGCTACTCGAGGACATCACCGAGACCAGGCAGCTGCGCTCGCTCCAGCAGCTCATCATGAGTGCGCTGGCCGACGAGGTTCCGATCACCGATATCGCCGACAGGCTGTGCCGAAGGGTCGAGGAGATCGCGCCTGACGTGGTTTGCTCGCTGCTCCACGTCGATGCCGCAGGCCTCGTCCATCCGCTCGGCGGCCCCAGCCTGCCCGAGGACTATTCGCGTGCGCTGGACGGCATCGCGATCGGTCCGAATGTCGGATCCTGCGGCACCGCGGCCTTCTACGGTGAACCGGTGCTGGCCGAAGATCTCGACACCGATCCGCGCTGGCAGCCCTACAAGACGCGTCCGCTCGAAGTGGGCCTGCGCGCCTGTTGGTCGACACCGATCAAGGCCAAGGACGGCCGGGTCATCGCCACCTTCGCCTTCTATTTCCGTGAACCGCGCGCGCCGAGCAACTGGCACCGCCGTATCGTCAACGCCTGCGTCGACCTCGGCGCCTTCGCGATCGAGCGCAAGGAAGCGCGGGCCGAGATCGCGCGGCTCGCCTATCACGACATTCTCACCGGGCTGCCAAATCGCGCGCAACTGCGGCACCTGATCACCACGGCCATCGATGCCTGCCCGACCGGCAGCCACGTTGCGCTGGCCTTCCTCGACGTCGATCATTTCAAGGACGTCAACGACACGTTCGGCCACGCCGCGGGCGATGAGCTGTTGATCCAGCTCGCGCAGCGCCTGCGCGAGCAGATCGGCCCCGAGGACATGCTGGGACGGCTCGGCGGCGACGAGTTCGTCATCCTGCTGCCGCAGCGCAATGCCGAGAGCGCCGAGCGCGTCGCGGCCGGGGTCGCGGAGGCGCTCGCCGCGCCGCTGCGGCTTGGCTCCAGGCAGCTGCAGATGTCGGCGAGCATCGGCATCAGCCTCTATCCCGACCATGCGACCGACATCGACACCTTGATGCAGCAGGCGGATGCGGCCATGTACATGGCCAAGCAGGCCGGCCGCTCCACCCATCGCATCTTCAGCGCCGAAATGAACGGGCTCACCGAGCAGCGCCTGGCGCTGATCGCAGCGCTGCGCCGCGCCATCGCCGAGGGCGCGCTGACCCTCAGCTACCAGCCGCAGATCCGCAGTTGCGACGGTGCCGTCCACGGCGTCGAGGCATTGGCGCGCTGGCATGATGCCGTGCTCGGCGACGTCTCGCCGGCGAAATTCATCCCGCTCGCTGAGGAGTGCGGCCTGATCGAGCAGATCGGCCTGTGGTCGGTGCGTGAGGCCTGCCGGCAGATGGCGGACTGGCGCCGCGCCGGGCTCGACATTCCCAGCGTGTCGGTGAACCTGTCGCCGATCAATTTCCGCAACGTTACGCTGGCGGCGCGGCTCAAGGACATCCTCGCCGAATACGATCTGCCGCCGGACGCACTGATGCTCGAGATCACCGAGGGCACGTTCATGCGGGACAGCGTTGCCGCGCTGGAGACGATGAACGCGATCCGCGAGCTCGGCGTCGGGCTTTCCGTGGACGATTTCGGCACCGGCTATTCCAGCCTCAGCCGGCTTGCGCATCTGCCGATCCGCGAGCTGAAGATCGACCGCAGTTTCATGCGCGACATCGAGAGAGACGCGGGCGCGCTCGCGGTCGCCACCGCCGTGGTGCGCGTCGGACAGGGCCTCGGCATGACCGTCGTCGCCGAAGGCGTCGAGACCGAAGGCCAGCGCAAGACGCTGGCCGAGCTCGGCTGCGACGTCGTCCAGGGCTTCCTCTACGCGCCCGCGCTGCCGCCGGTCGTATTCGAACGCTGGCTGATCGAGCACTGCGCCGAGCAGACGAGGGCGATGCTGGGGCGGATCGATGTTACGCCGGCCGGTCGCGACGTGGTGAAGCGGTCGGCATAGTCGGCTCCAGGGCGTTCGCGCACAATCCGGCAGTCATCCCTTTCAACGGGTAGCTCCAGCCCCGGCTGATGATCGGCTGGTCGGATTTTTGTTTCTGGATATTACTAATTGCCGATTGGCAATATCGAGCAACCGGCGCGGCGCCCTGCCAAATGCTCCGCGCCAGCTCCCGTTCCTACCACCGCGCAACCAGGCAAATCCAACTGCCAGGGCGAACTCAGGACTGGATGGGACTCGGGGCAACGTCACCTCGGGTCCGCCAAAAGCACGGAAAGCCACCATGACCTCGATTTCTGCGCTCTCCTCCAATCACCACCGCTCATCACCGTTGCAACAATTACAAGACGAGCTGCAAGCGGAAGTCAGTTCCGGCACGATCGATGCGTCGGATCAGTCGGCGCTGTCGGCCGCGCTCAGCAGCATCGGCTCCGCGTTGCAGTCAACCGGTGCAAGCGATCAATCCGGCGGCGGGACATCTTCGCCCGACGCCTTCGCGTCGAAGATTAATGGCCTCATCCAGCAGCAAGTGTCGGCCGGCAAGTTGACGGACGAGCAGGCCACCGAGCTGCAAGGAATTTTCAAGGCGGCGCTCTCGCATGGACCGCACGGAGCGGGTGGACCGCCGCCGGACGGGCCACCGCCATCCGGCGAGCCTCCCTCGGTGAACGGCACGGACGACTCGTCAAGTGGCAATTCGACGGCAGAGCTGCTGCAGCAGTTTCTCCAGCAGCTGAAAAGCTCGCTTGCGGACTCGACATATAGCGCGACGAAAGCAGGCGATACGACCAATGCGAACGATCCGTCGTTGTCCGGCGTCCTGATCAACGATCGGATCTGATATCGGCGGCGCGCCGCGCTGACTCGGTTCGCCGCATCGAAACCAGGGCCCGCCATGAATGCGCGCGCCCTGGTCTCACGTTGGCTCAGCGAGCGATCAGTAGTCCCAGAACACCGGCACCCAGCGAAAGGCGTCGCCGGCGACCGCCACATGGCCGACGGACGGGAACGGCATGTGGGTCGCCACCAGCATCTCGCCGCTCGCGGCAATCTCTCGCAACAGACCGACCCGAACGCGCGCCGCCTCCTCGGGGTCGTGTTCGAAACCGTTGTGCCAGTCGGGTTGATCGAATCCGACGGCAAACACGGCGTCGCCGGCGAACGTCAGCCCGTCGCCGCCGGATGCCACGCGAACCACGCTGTGTCCGGGGGTGTGACCGCCGGTGCGACGAACGACGACGCCCGGCGCAACCTCGTGCTGCTCATCGAACTTCCGCAGCTGACTTCCGTACTCCTTGACGAACCGCTTGGCGGTCGCCCGAAGCGCGTCCGGGAAGCCCGGCGGCATGGCGGTGTGGGAAAAATCGGGCGCCTCCCAGAATTTGACCTCGGCGGCCGCCACGTGGATCCGCAGGTCTTTACGCAGCCGCTCCTTCACCCCGTCGACGAGCAGTCCGCCAATGTGATCCATGTGCAAGTGGGTCAGCACCAGATCGGTCACGGACGAAAGATCGATGCCGGCGGCCTCCAGTCGCTTGATCAACTGGCCGGCGCGCGGCAAGTGCAGATCCGGGTCGGACCCCAGTCCAGCGTCGATGAGGATGGTCTTGTCGCCGCTGCGGACCACGACCGCATTCAACGCCCAGTCGAAAGCGTCCTGCGGCAGGAACATGTCGTGCAGCCAGGTCGCCCGGACGGCCGGGTCGGCATTGTGCGCCAGCATCGTGGTTGGCAGCGGCAGCACGCCGTCGCTGACCACCAGCACGTCGATCTCGCCGACCTTCAGCGCGTAGCGCGATGGAACGAGCTCTTCCGGCTTCGATGTCGCGGGGTATGAGGTGTTGTGCAGGTTCATGTTGGTCTCCTGTTTCAAGGTAGGGCTCCCGGCTGGTCTTGGTTGAGCAGGCCGCGCAGCCAGGGAGGTGCGGCCGTGATCGTTTCGTGCTTCTAGAGGCTCGTCACACGCTCCGGATCGGCCGAGGCGAGCGCTGCGGCACGCTCGGCGCGGGGCGGGTAGATCCAGACCGTGTTGATCTCCTGCTTGGTCTTCTTGGCGACGTCGCCGACCATCTCGACCTTGCGCTCCCAGCCGCGCGTGAACAGCGCGCCGGCTTCGCCGAGATCGAGGCAGGTGACGTAGGCCTTCTGGTGATACGGCCTGGTCGGGACGCGCAGGAGTTCGGCTGCCGCATTGTTGCCGGCAAAGGCGCCCATCCGCGTGGCGTGCTGGCAAGACATCAGCGCGTAATTGCCCTCGTCGTCGCACGCGGCTCGCGCGGCATCGCCGGTGGCGAAGACACCGGCGATGCCGGGCACGCGCAGATCGCGGTCCACCAGCAGCCGGCCGAAATTGTCGCGCTCGGCGGGAATCTGCGCCGTCAACGGCGCGGCGCGAATACCGGCTGCCCAGACCACCGTCTCGGTTTCGATGTGTTCGCCGGTCGACAGCGTCACGCCGGATTTGTCGAGCGAGGCAACGCCGGTGCCGAGCCTTGTCTCCACGCCGAGCTTGCGCAGCGCTTGCTCGATGACCGGGCGGGAGCCTTCGCCCATGTCGGGAGCGATCGCGCCGTTACGCTCGACGATGATCACGCGCGTCCTGGCGTTTTGTCCGAAGATGGCGCGCAGGCGCGCGGGCAGCTCGGTCGCCGCCTCGATGCCGGTGAAGCCGCCGCCGGCGACCACGACCGTGTCACGTCCATTGACGGCCGGCCGGTCGGCGAGGCCATGCAGATGCTTGTCGAGGGCAACCGCATCGTCGAGCGAGTCGACGCTGAAGCCGTGTTCGGCAAGGCCGGGGATGTTGGGTCGGAAGAGGCGGCTGCCGGTAGCGATCACCAGGCGGTCGTAGGACAGGGTCTTGCGGGTGCCTTTGGGAGTCGAGATCTGCACCGTCAGCGCCTCGGTGTTGACAGTCTCGGCGCTCCCCTGGATGTAATCGACGTCGATCGCCTTGAGGACATCGAGCAACGGCGCCGTCAGGGTTTCCGGCTTCGGCTCATAGAGCCGAGGGCGGACCACCAGCGTCGGCTCGGGTGCGATGAGCGCGATCTCGAGCTCTTCCGGCGAGACGCCCTGAATGTCGCGCAGGCGAGCGGCGGAGAGGGCGGCGTACATGCCGGCGAAGCCGGCGCCAATGATGAGCAGTCGCATTTGGTTCACTCCTGGATTTGGTTCTGGGTTTGTTGGTTCGAAACGCGCGCCATCGCCGCCGCTCGATGCGAGCAGTGCCTGTTGCGAGCGATGATGACGCGAAGAGGTGAGACGGAGACCGCCTGGTCCTTACGGCGCGGCGCAGTTGGGCAGCGAGGACAGCAGCGCAGGGCCTTCACATCCTGCGCGGCAAATTCGCGGGCCCGATGGCCAGCCGCGCAGGGCGACCGGCAGCGCAGGTTTGTTGGTCCAGCCCCGATCGATCAGGATCGACGTCGAGACCTTGGCGTCTTGTGCGATCTGTGGCGGCGCCTCATCGGCCGTCGGCGAGGTGAAACGCACGGTCAGTGAAAGCCCGTACATGAGCGCCGTCGAGACCGCCTTCCGTCGTGGCGCGATTGCAAACCGTTTCCTGTCCATCGTTTGTCTCCGTCCCCATGATGTGACGTTGCGATGTTTAGCCAACCGGATCGTCGACTGCGCCAGAGCGATTGCCGTCCCTGTCGAGAGATTGCTGCTAACGGACGCGCCTGCGCCAATCGCCCGGCGCCTAGCCGGTTAGCGGCGCCGAGGCCCGGCGTATTTCCCGAAGCGGCCATGCCTTGTCCGATCCTGCCGCAAGCAGGCCCACGTTTTCACAAACGCACGATTGGGGGCGGACGGCGAGTTGTCGGAGAATCCAACGCCGGTCGGATGACGGTCCGGTCGCGAGCCTGATATCGGCGACCCGGGCTAGTTCGGCGACAATCCGGTCCTACGCCTGAGATCCGTGATCGCGCGCAGAAAACTGTCGGCCGGCGTCGTCTCCGGATCGATCAGGCGGTGCAGGCGAAAGCCATCTTCCAGCGCCAGCACGACGGAGGCCATCCACGGCGGATTCAGCGTGTCGTTCCTGCCGTTGCTCTTCAACGTGGCCTCGACGATGTCGGCCACCAGCTTGCGCCGCGCGCGCAGCCGCTTGGCAAGCTCCGGGCGGCGCTTCTCGGCGCGCGCGACGAACAGGATCATCTCCATGTGCAGAAGGGGCGAGCGGCCGAGCGGGTCTTGCCGGCTGCGATCCATCGTCTTCAGCGCCGCGATGAAATCGTCGAGATTGTCGTGCTGCGCGAGGATGTCGAGGTTGCGCCGGATCGACTGCTCGACATGATCCTCGAGCATGGCGATGATCAATTCGTCCTTGCTCTTGAAGTTGGAATAGAACGCCCCACGGGTGAAGCCCGCGGCGGCCGCGATCGCCTCGATGCTGGCGCCGCCGATGCCGTCCGCCTCGAACACGCGCGCGGCCGCCTCGAACAGTTTGTCGCGCGTGTCGTCCCTGGTCGGCCTGGTTCTCACCCTTGACATCGGCGCAGGTTAGGGCAGAATGCAACTCGATACAACAATGTATCGAGTTTATAATCTTGGGGATGGTTACGCCGCGCGCGCAAGGGGGCTGCCGGCGTATTCGTGTCATGCGGCAACCGATTGAGGTCACCATGAACGAGCAAGTGCAACCCGCAGGCGGACCGCTGTTCAATCCGCTGTCGCCGGACTTCATCCGCGATCCCTATCCGCACTACGACCGGCTGCGCACGATCGAGCCGATCCATGTGACGCCGTTCGGCCAGTTCGTCGCCAGCCGCCATGCCGACGTCAGCTTCGTGATGCGCGACAAGCGCTTCGGCAAGGACTTTGTCGAGCGCTCCAAGCGCCGCTATAGCCCTGCCATCATGGACGAGCCGGTGTTTCGCAGCATGAGCCACTGGATGCTGCAATCCGATCCGCCCGACCACACCCGCCTGCGCGGCCTCGTCGTGAAGGCCTTCACCGCCCGTCGCGTCGAGGACATGCGGCCGCGGATCCAGGCGATCGTCGACCAGACCATCGATGCGGTGATCGAGCGCGGCCACATGGACCTGATCGAGGATTTCGCCTTCCGCCTGCCGGTCACCATCATCTGCGACATGCTCGGAATCCCCGAGGATCATCGCGAGACCTTCTACAACAGCTCGCGCGATGGCGGGCGGCTGCTTGACCCCGTGCCCCTCACGCCGGAAGAGATCGCGAAGGGCAACGCCGGCAACATGATGGCGCAGATGTATTTCCAGCAGCTGTTCGAGCTGCGCCGCCGCAATCCCGGCGACGATCTCACCACCCAGCTGGTGCAGGCCGAGGAAGACGGCCACAAGCTCACCAACGAAGAATTGACCGCCAACATCATCCTGCTGTTCGGCGCCGGCCACGAGACCACCGTCAATCTGATCGGAAACGGCCTGCTCGCGCTCCATCGCAATCCGGATCAGCTCGCGCTCCTGAAGGCGCGGCCCGAGTTGATGGTCAACGCGATCGAGGAATTCTTGCGCTACGATTCCTCGGTGCAGATGACCGGGCGCGTGGCGCTGGAGGACATCGCGGATCTCGGCGGCAAGAGCATCCCCAAGGGCGAGACCGTGCTCTGCCTGCTCGGCTCGGCCAACCGCGATCCGGCGGTCTACCCTGATCGCCCCGACCGGCTCGACGTCACCCGGCCCAACGTCAAGCCGCTGTCGTTCGGCGGCGGCATCCATTTCTGCCTGGGCGCCCAATTGGCGCGCATCGAGGCCGAAATCGCCATCGCGACGCTGTTGCGGCGGCTGCCGGATTTGCGCATCGACGACGTCGAGAACCCGGAATGGCGCCCGACCTTCGTGCTGCGCGGCCTGAAACGCCTGCCGGCAAGCTGGTGATGGCCGGCGGCGCTGCATCTGCGAGCGCCGGTCCTCATCCTGAGGAGGCTGCAAAGCAGCCGTCTCGAAGGATAGCCGCGGGCGCGGGGGCCTCTATGGTTCGAGACGGCGCTTAGCGCGCCTCCTCACCATGAGGGTCTCCCGCCAGCGTTAACCTCCGCGCGCAACAGTCGCTGTGACTTCGCCACACTTCCCCTTATATAAGGGGCTGTTCCGGCGCGCCTGAGGCCCTCAGGTTCGGCCCGGGCCGATTTGGCCGAGGGGAGACCCGTGCAGACGACGCTGCTCGGATTGGCGATTGCCTTCATCATTGCGCTGCTGACCGCGCTGATCGGGCCTTACTTCATCGACTGGAACCAGTTCAGGCCCCAGTTCGAGGCGGAGGCGGGCACGATCATGGGCGTGCCGGTGCGGGTGGCGGGCGAGCTGGATGCGCGGCTGCTGCCGGCGCCGACGCTGCGGCTGCGCTCGGTCACCTTCGGCGGCAACAACGATCTCGGCCGCCTGCGCGCCGACAAGCTCGACGTCGAGTTCAGCCTGAGCTCACTGATGCGCGGCGAATGGCGCGCCACCGAGCTGACCGTCAACGGCATGGCCGTGGATCTCGGCCTGGATGCCAAGGGCCGGGTCGATTTGCCGTCCACCGCGAGCGGCACCTTCAACCTGGCCTCGCTTGCGATCGAGCGGCTGAACCTCACCGGCCGCATCGCCCTGCACGATGCCGCCAGCCGCTCGACGCTGGAATTGAACGATATCACCTTTTCCGGCGACGTGCGCTCGCTGGCCGGCTCGGTCCGCGGCGACGGCAGTTTCACCGCCACCGGGGTGCGCTATCCGTTCCGCGTCTCCTCCGGCCCGAGCGCCGACGGCAGCGCCACCCGTCTCCACCTCAACATCGATCCCGGCGAGCGCGCGATCTTGGCCGATCTCGAAGGCGTGCTCGCCTTCGACAACCGCCTGCCGAAATTCGACGGCGCGCTGACGCTCGCTGTGCCCCCGGTCAAGAAGGCGGGCACGGCGGGGCCGACACCCTGGAAGCTCACGGCAAAGCTCAAGGCCGATCCGGCCGGCGCCAAATTCGATCAGATCGACGCGAGCTTCGGCGCCGAGGACAATGCGCTCAAGTTTGGCGGTGTCGGCGATGTCAGGTTCGGCGCCTCGCCGCTACTGCGCGCGGTGCTGTCGGCGCGCCAGGTCGATGCCGACAAGCTGGCGGGCAAGGATGATGCCGAGCCGCAGCGCGTCCTGCCGGCGCTGCGCGCGGGCCTTGCGGCGATCCCGCAGGCGCCGATGCCGGCGCAGATCGAGTTCAACTCCGACCAGATCATGCTGGGCGGGCGTCCGCTCCAGAACATCACGGCGGAGCTTCAGACCGACGGAAGGTCCTGGACTTTCCAGCGGCTCGAGCTGCGCGCGCCCGGCATGACGCAGCTCTCGCTCAACGGCGCAACGCCCGGCGCCGACAGCTTTAGCGGCCGTCTCAGCGTCGAGTCGTCCGACCCCGATACGCTGGTGGCCTGGCTCCAGGGCCGCAGCGAGATCAACCGCCGCAGCACGCGGCCGTTGCGCCTTGCCGGCGACGTGACCATCGCCGCCAACCATCTCGCCGTCGACAGGCTGAAGGCCGAGATCGAGGGCGGCGCGGTGGAGGGCCGCATCGCCTTCGTCCAGACCGGCGCGAGCAAGGGCTCGCGGATCGACGCCGAGCTCAAGGCCGACCGTCTCGACCTCGATGCCGCCGCAAGCTTCGTGCGCGCGCTCGCGGGGCCACAGGGCGAATGGCCGGAGGAAGCCAAGCTTGCGCTCGATGTCGGCCGCGCGATGTCGGCCGGACAGGAGCTGCGGCCGTTCACGGCGAAGCTCGGCTACGGCCCTGCGGCGCTGTCGCTGGAGCAGTTGCGCTTCGGCCAGGCGAGCGGGGTGACCACGGAAGCAAGCGGCAGCTTCGACCGCGTTCATGCCACCGGCAAGCTCGCGCTGAAATCCTCGGCCAATTCGCTGCGTGAGCTCACCGCGCTGCTCGAGCCGATCGCGCCTTCGGTGCGCGCACGGTTCGACGCCATCCCGTCATTGCCCGGTGCGACGCGGCTGAAGCTCGACCTCAGCCTCGACAAGAACGCCGACCATGCCGATCGCAGCGACGCGCGCGCCGTGCTCGATCTCGATGCGCCGCAGCTCAAGGCCACAGCGACGCTGGCCGGGCAGACGCCGGTAGCGGCGGTCAACGGCATCGACATCGACATCGACCGCTTGCGCAACAGCGACTTCACGCTGGACTCGAAAATCTCGACGCCGAAGGCGGGCGCATTGCTGGCGCTGCTCGGCCTCGATCGCGTCGCTGCCGCGGGCGAGGGCCCTTCGCAGTTCGAAGGCCGGTTGAGTGGCGCGTGGCGCCGGCCGTTGCAATTGAACGCAAAGCTCAGTGGCGGCGGACTGGATGCGGATGCGCAAGGCAGCATCGAATTGTCGGACCCCAGTTCGTTCCAGCCGAAGGCCAGCGTGAATTTGCGCGTGCGCAATGCCAATCTGGCGCCGCTGTTCGGGACCAGCCCGGCGGACAAGTCAGTGCAGAGCGTCAACCTGTCCTCGCGCGTCGGCCTCTCCGGCAACCGCCTGACCTTCGACGATCTCGACAGCAGCGCGGCCGGCTCGCATCTGCGCGGGCATCTCGCGGTGACGCTCGATCAGGAGAAGAGCGTCGATGGCGAAATCGGCCTCGACGCGCTCGATCTTGCGCCCGCGTTCGCGATGGCCATCGGCGCCGCCGGACATGATGCCGGCGATCCCCTGAGTGCGGGGCTGCTCGGCGGCTGGCGCGGCCGCATCGCCTTCCAGGCCCTGCGCGGCACCTTGCCTGACGGCATCGAGCTGCGCCCCGTCGGCGGCACGATCCGGAGCGACGGCCAGTCGCTCGCGCTCGACGCGCTCAAGGGCGGTGTCGGCGGTGGTGAGATGTCGGCGAGCTTCGACGCGCGCAATGGCGCCAATGGCGTTGCGCTGAACGCACGTATCGAGCTGCGCAATGTCGATGCGGCGGCGCTGCGCTACCGCGATCTCGCATTGCCCAAGGGACGCGCCTCGGTGCAGATGGCGCTGACCAGCCAGGGCCGCAGCGTTGCGGCGTTGACCGGTGCGCTCGCCGGCAATGGCACGGTGACGCTCGAGGCCGCGGAAATCAGCGGCCTCAATCCGCGCGCCTTCGAGATCGCCATCCGCGCCAGCGACGGCGGCCAGGTTGCCGACGACAACAGGCTGCGGCAGCTCGTCGAGCCTGCGCTGTCGGCCGGTCCGATCGCGGTCGCCTCGGCGCAGATCCCGTTCACGATCCGCGACGGGCGCCTGCGCGTCGGCGCGACACCGCTGGAAGCCAAGAACGCGCGGGCCATCGTCTCCGGCGGCTACGATATTCCCGCCGACCAGGCCGACATCCGCGCCAGCCTGACGCCGATCATGACCGGACTTTCGGGCGCGCCGCCGGAGATCCAGTTGTTCGCGGCGGGTCCCCCCGACAGGCTCAACCGCACCGTCGATCTCGCGCCGCTGTCGTCCTGGCTCGCGGTGCGCACGATCGATCGCGAGACGCGCCGGCTGGACGCGATCGAGCGTGGCGAGCCGCCGCCGGCGACTGCGGCGCTGCCGACGCTGGTCTCGCCCGATCCGGTGCCCGAGCCGTCGCTGACCGACGTGCCGTTGCCCGGCCGCGATCCGCGCCGCGCGCCGCCGAAGCCAAAGGCCGCGCCGACGCCGAAGGCGCCGCAGGCCGCCCCCGCGGTGCCGAGCCCGCCACTCACAAGCCCGCCGCTCGCGAGCCAGCAGATCGCCCCGCTGCCGCCGCCGATCGAGGTGAGGCCGGCGCCAGGCCCGCCGCCCGCAAAACCCAAGCCGAAGCCACCGCTGGTGCTGACGCCGTCGAATCCGTGAACGCGGCAGCCTGTTCGGCAAGCGCTGGCCCTTGCCCGCCGGTAAACCCATTCCCGCGCATTTTAACGAATTTTGCTCGGCAAAACTGATCTGCCGACTTTACTGGATTCTCGCGTTTGATCTCTAGTGTCGGTTCCCAGAGGAATTCGGCGTCCTGCCCGCACAAGCAGGATGGCTAACCAAGAACTGGGGTAACGAGATGAACGGGGCAAAATCGCTTCTGCAGGATCTGGACGACGCGATCGCGCGCGGCACCGACGAGAGCCGGGCGAAGGCGTTGTGGCATGCGACCGACATCCTGATCACCGGCCGCTACAGCGACGACGAGATCAGCATGTTCGGCGAGGTCATCGGACGGCTTGCCGACGAGATCGAGGTCGCCGCGCGGGCGCAGCTCTCGGAACTGATGTCGGCCTGCGACCATGCTCCGCTCAATGTTATCGAAAAGCTCGCCCTCGACGACGAGATCGACGTGGCCGGTCCGGTGCTGCGCGACTCCAGCCGTATCGACGAGAAGATGCTGGTCGAGAGCGCCATGACCAAGGGCCAGGCGCACCTGCTTGCGATCGCCCAGCGCAAGTCGATCGGCGAAGCCGTCACCGACGTGCTGGTCAAGCGCGGCGACCAGGCGGTCGTGACCTCCGTCGCCAAGAACGAGGGCGCGCGCTTCTCCGGTTCGGGCCTGCTGCACATGGTCAGGCGCGCGGAGGGTGACTCGATCCTCGCCGAGCAGCTCGGCCTGCGCAAGGACGTGCCGCGCCACATCTTCCAGCAGCTCATTTCCAAGGCGTCGGAAGACGTCCGCCGCCGCCTCGAGCACGAGCGGCCCGAGATGATGGCGCAGATCCAGAGCTCGGTGACCGACGTCACCGGCGATCTGCAGTCCAAGTTCGGTCCGTCCTCGCGCAGCTATTTCGTCGCCAAGCGCGTGGTGACGACGCAGTACCGCCAGGGCAACCTCAACCAGGACTCGATCTCGAACTATGCGCGCCAGCACCGTTTCGACGAGGTGCAGATCGGCCTGTCGCTGTTGTCGTCGCTTCCGGTCGACGTGATCGAGCGCGCGATGATGGACCGCAATCGCGAGATACTTCTGGTGCTGTGCAAGGCGCTCGACTTCTCGTGGGACACGACCATGTCGCTGCTGTTCCTCGGCGCCAAGGATCATCTGATCACGGCGCGCGAGCTCCATGACAGCGAGCGCGAGTTCGGCAAGCTCAAGATCGAGACGTCGCGCAGCATTCTGAAGTTCTACCAGTCGCGCAAGACCGGCGCGGGTGCCGATACGGGCCGTCAGCCCGAGCTCCAGGTGCACTGAGCCAGAGGGGAGTATTTGCCATGTTGCCTCAATTCGGCACCGCAATTCGCAAGAACAAGAGCCTGCCCGTCGATGCCGGCGGTTCGGCTCCCGAGAAGGCTTCCGTCGACGCCGCCTGGCTCGTGCTTGAAGCCGCCAACGATCTCGGCGATCACGCCGCGATAGCGGCCTGCCGCCGCGTCATCGACGCCGAGCTCAACGGCACGGTTGCCGGCAGCGCGGATATCGATCTCGTGCTCGGCTATTTCAGGTAGCGATGATCACCAGCGTCTAGTGCGCCATCGCGATTTCGCCGGACACTTGCTCGCGCCTTGCATCGATGCGTAGCAGCACGACAACGACTGCGCCCACCAGCGCGCAACCCGCCAGCAACAGAAGACCTGCGGTAAAACTGCCGGTTAAATCCTTCAGATAGCCCATTGCGTAAGGACCGGCGAAACCGGAAAGATTTCCAAGCGAGTTGATCGCGGCGATGCCGGCGGCAGCCGATGCTCCCGTTAGAAAGCTCGCCGGCAGCGGCCAAAACATCGGGGGGACCGCGGAGACGCCGATCTGTGCGAAGCAAAGCAATGCCATGACAAGGACGGAGTTGGAAACGAGACCTGCCACTCCGATGCCCACCGCTGCCATCAACAGTGCCGCGGCGACGTGACCCTTTCGTTCCATGGTCCGATCGGAATGACGACCAAGCAGCACCATGCCCGCGGCCCCGAAAATAAAGGGCAGCGCTGCGAGCAAGCCGGTCTGGGTATCGCTGACGCCAAAACCCTTGATGATGGTCGGCAGGAAGAACGCCACGCCGTAACTTGCAGCATTCAGGCAGAAGTACACCAGAGCGCACAACAAAATGCGGTAATCGGTGAGCGCCTGACCCAATGACAGGTGTTCGACCTTCTCCTTGTTTCGCTTCTCGGTGGCCTGCACGTCTTCCAGCCAGGCAATCTCGTCTTGTTGCAGCCAGCGGGCCTGGCGCGGAAAATCGGTCAGATAGAGCAGGACGCAGATGCCTACCACGACCGACGGCAGCGCCTCGAGAATGAACAGCCACTGCCAGCCTTCCAATCCCCAACCGGTCACGCCGAGCAGAAGTCCGGAGATGGGCGACCCGATGATGGACGAAATCGGGATCGCCAGCATGAACAGGCTGATGACCCGAGCCCGGTAAACCGCCGGGAACCACAGGGTCAGATAGAAGATGATGCCCGGAAAGAATCCCGCCTCGCAGGCGCCGAGCAGCAACCGAAGAGAGTAGAAGACGCCCGTCGTCGGTATTCCCGTTGCTGCCGATATCGATGGGATGAATGCGAAGGCCGCCGAGACGATCCCCCACGTAATCATGATGCGGGCGATCCAGACGCGCGCGCCGACTCGTTCCAGGAAGATGTTGGAGGGGACTTCAAACAGGAAATACCCGACGAAGAACAAGCCCGCGCCCAGTCCGAACGCCGCTTCACTTAAACCCAGCGCCTGGTTCATGTGCAGCTTGGCAAAGCCGACATTGACGCGGTCAAGATAGGCCACGAAATAGCAGACGATCAGGAACGGTATAAGCCGCCACATAACCTTGCCAATGACACGCTTCTCGACGTCTTGCATGGCAAGGCCTCCCGCTTGATCACCGGAACCCGCTCAACATCCGGGCGGCGTTGCGAAACAATGACGGGTGCGAACGATGAGTGCAAACGGCATTTTGACGTTCAAGCCAAAGTGACAGTCGTGCTGTCATGCTCGAAGCTGGACGAGAGACGAAGCACGCGACACGCTCCATCTAACGCTCGGGGGCGGCCGAGGCATCGGCCGCCCGCCATGATGATCGCGAACATCATCTTATTTTGCCATCGCCGTCGTGGCCAGCTTCTCAACCTCCTGTTGGACGAACACGAAGCGCCAGAATGTCTAGGCGTTCGCGCCGCCGTCGACGGTCAAGGTCGAGCCGGTGATGTATTTTGCCTTCGGGCTCGCCAGGAATGCCACGGCATTCGCGATGTCATCCGTCGCACCATACCGGCCCAGTGCCATGAACTGTTTCAGCGTCTCCGCGGTCGGGCCGTGCGCCGGATTCATGTCGGTGTCGATCGAGCCCGGTGCCACGAGGTTGACCGTGACGTCCCTCGGGCCAAGCTCCCGCGCCAGCGCCTTCGTGAATGCGGTTAGCGCCGACTTCGACGCCGCGTACACGCCGAGCGCCGGCGAGGGCACGCGGTCCGCAAAATAGCTGCCGATGGTGATGATGCGGCCGCCCTTGCCAAGGTGCGGCAGCGCCGCCTTGCTCGCGGCGATCGGCGAACGCACGTTGACGTTCAGCATCGCGTCGATGTCGGCGAGCGAGATGTCGTTGAGGCCGCCCAATCGCAGAATGCCGGCATTGTTGACCAGGATGTCGAGCCCGCCCAGCTCCTTGACGGTCTTGTCGACCGAAGCCTGAACGGCAGCGACATCGGCGCTGTCGGCCTGGATCGCTACGGCTTTCCGGCCCGTCGCCTTGATCGCGTCCACGACCTTGGCGGCGATCTCCGCCGACTTCTCGTAAGTAATCGCGACATCGGCGCCTTCCGCGGCGAGCGCCTTCGCGATGGCCGCACCGATACCCCTGCTTGCGCCCGTCACCAGGGCCCGTTTTCCTGCCAGTGTCATGTGATCTCTCCAATTCTGTAATGATCGACACAGAATATGTGGAGTCTTGATTGCCGCGGTCAAGTGAATTATGTGTTGATCATTACAGAAAGACGGGCGATGGCAGGTCGGCCACGGGAATTTGATCGCGACGCGGCGTTGGAGGCCGCCATGCTGCTGTTTTGGCGCAAGGGCTTTGCGGCAGCCTCGATGCACGACCTCTGCGACGCCATGGGCGTCCGCTCGCCCAGCCTCTATGCGGCCTTCGAAAGCAAGGAGGCACTCTACCTTGCCGCGATCGAGCATTACGTCGAGACCCAGGGCCAGCCGGTCTGGGACCGGCTTGCGGAAGGCGCGACCGCGCGCGCCGGCATCGAGAATCTGCTGATCGGGGCGGCCGAGACCCTGCCGAAATCCCGGAGAGCGCCGGCCGGCTGCATGGCCGTGCTGGGCGCCGTCAGCGACGAATGGCCGGCAACGATTGCCCGCGAGATCAAGAAGGCCCGGCTCGATATGCTCGGCAATTTGCGCGGGCGGCTGGAGGCTGCGGTCGCGAGCGGCGAACTGCCTGCCGCAACCGACATCGATGCGCTGAGCCGGTTCTACCTCAGCGTCTTCGAAGGCATGGCGATCCAGGCCAAGGACGACGCGACGCCTGAGGAGTTGAGAGGCGTAGCGAAGGCGGCCATGGCGATGTGGCCGGGCGAGCGGTAGCTCGCGGCCTGTACGATGGGTAGAGCGCAGCGAGACCCATCGTTCCATCCAGGCGTGTTGATGGGTTTCGCTCCGCTCTATCCATCCTACGAGCTGGGCCGAGAGATTGATCTATCTCAAGACCGTATCCGAAACGCGGGCCCAGCTTACATTCGGAAGGCAGCGATACGTCCAGACAGGCGGGAGGTGAAGCATGTACCGGCATATTCTCATTCCGACAGATGGGTCGGAGCTAGCGGAGCACGGCGTGGCGCATGGGTTGGCGCTGGCGAAATCCCTTGGAGCCAAGGTATCTCTAATCTTCGTTGTGGAGCCGTTTTCAGAAATGACAGGGCGGTTCCGTGAAGCAGTCGCAACATATGCCGAGCTGCGCAAGGAACAGGCCACGAGCGCGTTGGATCGCGCGGCAAATGCGGCCAAGGAGGCCGGCGTTTCCTGCGAACCGATTCAAGTGGAGAACGGGCAACCCCATCAAGCCATCATCGCAGCAGCCGAGAATAAAGGTTGCGATCTCATCGTGATGTCATCCCATGGCCGCAGCGGACTCTCCATGCTTCTCATCGGTAGCGTGACAAACAAGGTGCTGGCACAGGCGAAAACTCCCGTACTGATTTGTCCGTGAATGTGCGGATCTGCTGACAGAGTTCTCGCTCGCCGCGAGGACTAGAAAACTCAACGGCCGCATAAACCGCCTTGTCTGCTTTCGTCATCTGCGGGCCTTACCTGCCGGTCAGGCCTTGTCGGCCCGGCACCCGGGTAGCCGGTGACAGTGCACTTAACTCGAAGCCGGGGACCCCGTGCGCATCAATTGAATGCACTGTCATCGCAATTGCGGCGACGGCTAGAGCCTGTCGATCCGAAATGCGCGAGTCTCGACCGTGGCGCGGACACGCGCATTGCACGCAGCTGTGATCGTGGAACCCCGCCGCGGATGTAACGACGGACGCTCCCCTCCGAATAGCCCGTAGCGGACGCTTCGTTCGCCAATAGATGGATGCGCAATCCGGGGAGAAATCGTCGCATGATGGGATTCAACGTCGCGGAGAATGGTGGAGGCTCTTATCGTCCGCTCGCCATTCTGCGCTGGGTCATGGTGGTCATATTCGTATCGTTTGGAATGCAGAAATTCACACTGCAATCCGCACAGGGTATCGCCCAGTTCATCAGCCACAGCCCGTTCATCTCCTGGCTGTCGGTATTCGGCCTGAGGGGAGAGGCCTATGTTCTCGGTGTCGCCGAATTCGTGATCGCGGCGCTGCTCGTGGCCGGCAGCTTCAGTCCGGTCTTGTCGGCGCTGGGTTCGTTCATGGGCATGATGACCTTCGCGATCACGTGGTCGTTCTTCTTCACGACGCCGGGCGTCGTCACATGGAGCCTGTCAACCGATCCGATGGCGTGGAATCTGGCCGGCGAGTTCCTGTTCAAGGACATCGTCCTGCTGTGTGTGTGCGTTGTGCTGTTTCTCGCTTCGTTGCCGCAGTCGGTTGTCCGGCTCCGCACCGGCGGAGCCTAAAGCGGCTTTGCGATAGCCCGTAGGACGGGGAGAGCACAGCGAAACCCATCACGCTTCAACGCGCCCGGAAGCAAGGATGGGTTTCGCTTCGCTCTACCCATCCTGCGAGACGCATCTCACCGCCGAGCGCGGTAAATCACGACATCATTGCCATGACGCGTCGTACTCTTCTCGAGGATGTAATTGGCCTTCTCCAGCACGCGGCGGGATGCGCCGTTGCTGACATAGACAAGGCCGATGAGAGACGGCAGTTCGTGGTGCGACAGCCCAATGTCCGTCAGCGCGATTGCGACCTCGCTCGCAAATCCGCGGCCCCAGAACTCGCGCTTGAATGCGTAGGCAATCTCGATCTCGTCGATTTCGTCCACGAGGATGTGCCGGATGCCCGCTCGCCCGGCGAAGGCGCCGTCCTTCGTTCGCAGCACCCACAGCCCAAAACCGTGCTGGTCCCAATGCGCCATGTTGGTCGCGAGATAGGTCTTGGTGACCTCGGGTGCACGCACGCCGCCGAGATAGCGGGACACCTCGGCATCGAGATGCAGCGTGACGAGGTCGTCGAGGTGGTCTTCGCGAAGCCTCTCGGCGGTCAATCTGTCGGTGCTGAAGCGGTCCATGGAGACTGATAGCCGCTTTGGCGGCCGGTCGTCGATCGCTTTCGCGATGCGACACCGCACGCGTCAGCAGCGGCTGGACCGCTTGGACTCCATGTCGCGCCCGGGTTCTGCCTTTGCCGCGCTGAGCGCCGCGGCCAGCTCGTCGATATGGTAGGGTTTCGGCAGAATCTGCAGACCCGCCAATTCGGCGTCGTGAACTGCGGCTTCGGAGTATCCGCTGGTCAGAAGCACGGGTATGTCGCTTCGCCTTCTCTTGATCTCCCGCGCCAGCTCGACCCCATTCATGCCACCGGGCATCATGACATCGGAAAAGACGAGGTCGACGGCGCGGCCGTCGGCCAGGGCACCGAGCGCGGCCGCGCCACTCGCCGCGTGCGTGACCTCGTAACCGAGCTGGCCCAGCATCTCGCTCACCAGCGCGGCAACCTCGTCATCGTCTTCGACCAGAAGGATGCGGCCATGATTGCTCTTCTTCGGCCGCACCATGTTGAGATCGATCAGGTGTCGCTCCCTGGAAGGAGTGCTGAGCGATCGCGGCAAATAGAGTTCGATGCTGGAGCCTCGGCCGACTTCCGATCGAATGCGGACCGTCCCCCGCGACTGCGTCGCGAATCCATGGACCTGGGCGAGCCCGAGCCCCGAGCCCTTTCCGACCTCCTTGGTCGTGAAGAATGGTTCGAAAACGCGTGACAGGATCTCCGGACTCATGCCGACACCGGTATCGACGACGGACAGGCGCACATAGTCTCCGGCGATCTGCTCGTCATTCAGATCGGGCAGATTTTCCCCGCGCACGAGAATCGTGCCGCCATTGGGCATGGCGTCGCGGGCGTTGACGGCGAGGTTGAGGATCACGAGTTCGAGCTCGCCGGGATCGACCTCCACCGGCCAGAGCGTGTCCGGAAAATCGAACTCGACATGGACGTCGCCTCTCAGGCTTCGATCGAGCAGTTCGCGCATGCCGCCCATCTGCGAGGCGACGTCGACGGGCTCCGGCCGGAGCGTCTGCCGGCGGGAGAACGCGAGAAGCTGCCTGGTCAGGCTGGCCCCGCGCTGGGCGGCCTGGACCATCCCGTCCATGAGCCGGCGGCGACGGTCCGGATCGGTCTGGCGGTCGAGCATGTCGAGGCCGCCGGAGATCACCATCAGCAGATTGTTGAAGTCGTGCGCCACCCCGCCGGTCAGCTGTCCGATGGCTTCGATCTTCTGGGCTTGCCGAAGCGTCTCCTCGACCCGGGCACGCTCGTCCATCTCGACGCGCAATTGCTCGACGGCTTCCGCAAGGGCCCGCGTGCGCTCGACCACCAGCGTCTCGAGCTCCTGAGCCGCCTGTTCGCGCGCCGCGAACAGAGCCCGGATTTCGTATTGGCGCCGCCGCGCGCGCAGTGCCGATTGAACGGCGCTGGTCAGCGTCATTGGCTGAACCGGCCGCTCGAGCAGCGAGACGTTACGGAGAAGCGCGACAATGCTGCGGCGCCAGGCAAGGACGGCCGGCTGCTCGCGATGGCTGGTCAGGACGACGAAGGGCAGGTCGGACCAGGGCGGTTGGCTCTCGATCCATTGTGCCAGCGGCGAGGTGTCTTTCCCGAACAGAGCTTCCTCGGCAACGAAAACGGCGCCGACGCCGGCTGCCATCTCGCTGACGAGTTCGGGCAGACTGCGGCAGCTGGTCGCTTCCAGGTGCGAACTCCGGAACAGCTCGGCGGAGGCAAGTCCGTCGCGCCCGATCGGAGCAAAGACGAGAACATGGTGATCTCGCTCAACGCTCATTCAACCGACCCTTCGGGCTTAGGTGCCCCGGTATAATGCGGATTGCCGGAAAAGATGCCGCTGAACTCCCTCAGGGGCGGGCCGAGCGTGATGCCGGCGCTGCTAAGCCGAAATTCCCGGATGGTATGCTCGTGTCGGCCGCTGCGCTTCTTGACGACAGACAGAGCGCGCCGCACCGTTCCGCCGACCTCGAAATAGCGCAGCATGACCACGGAATCGCTGAGATAGCTGATGTCGAGAGGCGTATCCATCGGACCGACGAGGCCATGCTGGGCGAGGACCAGGATGGTCAGCACACCCTGCTGCCCCAGGTAGCTCAAGAGTTCGTGCATCTGCAGGATGAGAAATCGCTCGTCGGGCATCGCGGCCAGATAGCCGTTCAGACTGTCGATGATGACGAGACGGGCATTGTCGGCCTCGACGCTCTTTCGCACGTTTGCGGCGAACTCACCCGGCGACAGCTCGGCGGGATCGATCTGCTGAAACCGGACAAGCCCCGAATCGACGTGTTCTTGCAGGTGCAGGCCAAGTGTCCGGGCGCGCGCTTCGACCGTGCCGCGGCCTTCATCGAACGCGAAGAACACCGCGTGCTCGCCACGTTCGGCCGCCGCGATCGCGTAGGTGAGCGCAACCGATGATTTGCCCACGCCGGCGGCGCCGATGAGCAGCGCATTGGTGCCGCGCTCGAGGCCGCCTCCCAGGAGCTGGTCGAGCTCGGCGTTGCCGCTCGGGGTGAAGTCGCCGACGAAGGTCTTGTGATGTTCGGCCGCCACCAGGCGGGGGAATATCTGCAGGCCGCCTCGCTCGATCGTGAAATCGTGAAACCCGCCGCGAAACCGGATGCCGCGCATCTTGATCACGCGGAGCCGGCGCCGCTCGGCGCCGTAATCGATCGCGACCTGTTCGAGCATCACCACGCCGTGCGCAATGGAATGGAGCTGCAAATCGTCCTGAGATGACGAAAGATCGTCGAGCAGGACCACTGTGCAATTGCGGTTGGTGAAAAAATGTTTCAGGGCCAGCACCTGGCGCCTGTAACGAAGCGGGTTCTGGGCAAGCAGGCGCAGTTCGGACAGGCTGTCGAGCACGACGCGGTTGGGATTGACCCGCTCGACTTCCCTGAAGATCAGGCCGGTCGTCTCGCTCAGCTCCATTTCGGCGGGATGAAACACCGTGAGCTCGCGCTCCGGATCGAGCGTCGTCTCCGGCGGAACCAGTTCGAAGATGTCGATGCCGTCCAGCGTCCAGCCGTGCCGCTGCGCCACGACGTCCAGCTCGCGCTTGGTTTCGGACAGCGAAATATAGAGCACGCGCTCTCCGTCCCGCACCCCCCTCAGCAGGAACTGAAGCGCGATGGTGGTCTTGCCCGTGCCGGGCTGCCCCTCGTAGAGATACATCCGGTTGGCGTCGAAGCCGCCACCCAGGATGTCGTCCAGCCCGGCGCTGCCGGTCGATATTCTGGACAGCTCTCGGGGCGCACTGTCCGTAACAGTGCTGGATGGACTGCTCATTGATCCCCTTTGACGCTTCGAGAGAAGGGCGCCACCGCCCCTGCGCGAGTCCCAGGGCTCGCGCCCGGTTAAGCCGAACGGCCTTGGAACGAACTCTCAGATCGGC
Organism: Bradyrhizobium sp. 482_C4_N1_8; assembly: GCF_052075965.1. Classification (NCBI taxonomy): domain Bacteria; kingdom Pseudomonadati; phylum Pseudomonadota; class Alphaproteobacteria; order Hyphomicrobiales; family Nitrobacteraceae; genus Bradyrhizobium; species Bradyrhizobium sp. 482_C4_N1_8. Next base: position 2,058,759 of record NZ_CP197231.1, read on the forward strand.
GCCGGGTTCCCTGCTGATGGGGTGGCGGTCGGCCCTGATCACGACGCCGATCCAGCCCGAAGACGGTACCGCACCGCCACTCGCAGGACGGAGAAGGTCGCGAGCCGGATGTCACTGAAGCCGACGATGCCATCGTGCTCCTGTGTTGCCCGACGGGTCAACCGATCCTCAGTTCGCAGCCCGGCGCGTCAAGCGTTCGCAGTCAAGTCGCTGCTTGATCTGAATCAAACAGGCGGATGACAGCCGCACCATAAGGCGACTCTAGGGACTGGTGACATGTTGGTGTGCGCAATGAGTCCGACCTGGTACGTCACCTTCGAAGTGCAACGGCGAGGCGTTCTGCCGAGACAACGAAGTCCGCGCGAGACGAAGACCTTCGCGACTGAACATGAAGCCAAGCTGTTTGCGCGCGCCAAGCGCGATGAGGGACTTTCCGTCTTTGCAGGCACGATCAACCCGCACCTGCCGAAGCGGGTGATCCCATCCTCCGGCATCGGCGCGTGGCTTGCTGACGAACAGGACGGTGCTGGAGCGCACGGCACTTCAAAGACTGACTAAGCACTCTTCTGTGCACAGCGATGGCGCTTGGGTGTTGCCATTTTGATACGAGCCCAAAATCCCCTCGCGCGTAAACTTCAGGATGTTCGCAAGCTTTATGCACGCCAGCCTGCATTAGGGCTCGCTTCTGACGAAAGAAATTTGAGCAAAGGGGACGAAACGATGAAGAAAAAGCTTTCGATCGCGGCGATCGGCTTCGCTGCGCTGAGCATGGCGGCTCCGGCCATGGCGGCCGATATGGCCGTCAAGGCGCCGCCGCCGGCACCGGTGGTGGCGGTTTACAACTGGACCGGATTTTACATCGGCGCCAACGGAGGCTGGGGGCAGAGCCACGGTTGCGTCGATTTGATAACGCCCGCAGGCAACGTCGCAAGTGGTTGCGCCGATCGCTCCGGAGGCCTCGTCGGTGGACAGATCGGGTATCGCTGGCAGACCAATCAGTTCGTGCTCGGCCTGGAAGCTCAGGGTGATTGGGCCGAGATCAAGAACACACGCGTCAGCGTGATCGATCCGTTTATCTCGACCACGGGCAAGACCGATGCGATCGGGCTGTTCACGGCTCAGCTCGGTTGGGCATGGAACGCCTCACTGCTCTACGTGAAGGGCGGCGCCGCCGTGACGCGCAATCGCTTTGACATCTTCAACAACGTCACAGGCGTCGGCCTCGCCTCGGCAGGTCACACGCGCTGGGGCGGTGCCCTGGGTGTTGGCTGGGAGTATGGCTTCAGCCCGAACTGGACGGTCGGTGTCGAATACGACCACCTCTGGATGGGGCGTGACAACACCTCCTTCGCAGGCGTGGTCACACCCGGTGGGTTCACCCTCACCGGCAGCGGTGTCACCCAGGATATCGACATGGTCACGGTTCGCGTGAACTATCGCTTCGGCGGTTACGGCGCGGCGCGCTATTGATCCAAAGTCCTCCCAGTGAACTCAGGCCCCGGCATCGACCGGGGCCTTTTTCATGGGGAGCGAAAGCAAACGCGCGGATGTCCGGCATCAATTCCTGCGGTTATGTTTGCCAGTAATGATGAGGCACCGGAGGAGGCCTTGCGTCGCCTCCATTTGATTTGTTGATTTTGGTTCGGACCGAACGCGTCCAGTCGTATGGTGGCGCAGTCGAGGTGGGAATCCCGGGAGGATGCCATCTGCTCCTGTTTTGCCCGACGGCGCAACCGGCACGCCGTAGTCCGTAGCCCGGATGGAGCGTAGCGCAATCCGGGAATCCTCGCATCAGATGCGCTTTCCCGGACTTCGCTGCGCTCCATCCGGGTTACGTCTGTTTCCTCGGATGCATCAACGACTTCACTGACGTCACCGATCACGAGCCCGACAATCCCCGTCTACTGTGCATGGGGTTGTTTTCGCAATTTTAGTTTGGAGAGGGCGCTACCCCGCGCCGAGCGCGACCGCGACGTTGTAGGTCAGAAGGCTCGCGGCATAAGCCAGCACCAGCATGTAGAAGAAGGTCACGGCCATCCAGGTCCAGCTGCCGGTCTCGCGCCGGATCACCGCGAGCGTGGATGCGCATTGCGGGGCGAAGATGTACCAGGCCAGCATCGACAGCGCGGTGGCGAGCGACCATTTCGTCGCCAGCACCTGGCCGATCTGCTCGGCCGCTTCCTTGCCGCCTTCGATCGCATAGACGGTGCCGAGGGCTGCGACCGCGACCTCGCGCGCCGCCATGCCCGGGATCAGCGCGACCGCGATCTGCCAGTTGAAGCCGACGGGGGCCAGCAGCGGCTCGAGCGCCTTGCCGATGATCGCGGCGAGGCTGAAGTCGATCGCGGGTTCGGTGGCGCCCGCGGGCGGCTGCGGGAACGAGGCCAGAAACCAGATCAGCACCATCATCGAGAAGATCGTGGTGCCGGCGCGATGCAGGAACATTTTCGCCCGCGTGTAGACGCCGATCGCGATCGATTTCAGCCGCGGCATCTTGTAGTCCGGCAGCTCCAGCATGAACGGCGCCGGCGCATAGTCGCGCAGCATGAAGAACTTGATCAGGAACGAGACGACCAGCGCGCTTGTGATGCCGGCGGCGTAGAGGCCGAACATCACGAGGCCCTGGAGGTTGATGAAGCCCCAGACGTCCCTGGCCGGAATGAAGGCAGAGATGATCAGCGTGTAGACGGGAATGCGCGCCGAGCAGGTCATCAGCGGCGCGATCAGGATCGTGGTCAGCCGGTCGCGCTTGTTGTCGATCACGCGCGTCGCCATGATGCCGGGAATGGCGCAGGCAAAGCTCGACAGCAGCGGAATGAAGGCGCGGCCGTGCAGGCCGGCGCCGCCCATGATGCGGTCCATCAGGAACGCGGCGCGCGCCATGTAGCCGAAGTCTTCCAGCAGCAGGATGAACAGGAAGATGATGATGATCTGCGGCAGGAACACGATGACGCTGCCGACGCCAGATATCACGCCGTTCTGAAGGAAGCTCTGCAGCAGGCCGGCGGGCAGGGTGGCGTGCACGAATTCGCCGAGCGCGTCGAAGCCGTTGTTGAGCAGGTCCATCAGCGGCTGTGCCCAGGCGAACACCGCCTGGAACATCACGAACAGGATGAGAGCGAGCACGATCAGGCCGCCGACCGGATGCAGCACGACCGCATCGATCCGCGCGGTCCAGGTGTCGGGTCTAGCAGGCAGGCTGACGCAGTCGGCGATGATGCGGTCGGCCTCGCGCTGGGTGGCGCGCAGCTCGGCGACGCTGAGCGCGCTCCAGCTGTTCTCCCGCGGCTCCGCGGCGAGTTTCGCCGAGATCTCGTCCGTCAGCGCCAACAGGTCGGCCGTGCCGCTCTTGCGCACCGCGATCGAGGTGACCACGGGCACGCCGAGCTCCTTGGCGAGCCGCTCCACGTCGACGGTGATGCCGCGGCGGCTCGCGATGTCGAACATGTTGAGCACGAGGATCATCGGCCGGCCGGTGCGCTTCAGCTCCAGCAGCAGGCGGATGGTCAGGCGCAGATTGGTCGAGTCGGCCACGCACAGCACGAGGTCGGGCACGGTTTCGCCGGACGCCTTGCCGAGCACGAAGTCACGAGTGATCTCCTCGTCCGGGCTGCGGCCGCGCAGCGAGTAGGTGCCGGGCAGGTCGACCACCGAGACCTGGCGTCCCAGGGGCGTGACGAAGAAGCCTTCCTTGCGCTCGACGGTGACGCCGGGATAGTTCGCGACCTTCTGTCGGCTGCCGGTCAGCGCGTTGAACAGCGACGTCTTGCCGCTGTTCGGCGTGCCCACCAGGGCGAGATGCAGCAGAGGAGCTTCCATGGGATCAGATTTCCGGTCGCTATCTAGGCGACAATGATGGCCATGGCTTCACGACGGCGGACCGCAATCGTGATGTTGTCGACACGGACGGCGATCGGGTCGCGCCCGACCAGGCCCTCGTGCAGGACCTCGACCCGGGCGCCCTCGACGAAGCCGAGCTCGATCAGCCGGCTCTCGAGCTCGATGTCCGAGAGCGCGGAGCCCGCATCCCCGGCGGAAAGGTGTTGGATGATGCCGATATAGCCGCGCTGGGCCAGGCCCAGCGGCATCCGCGAACGCGTGTCATTGGTGTCGGTCATGCCCTGTATTTTCAACGCAGGGCAGTGAGGTCAAGCGCGCGGGTCGGCTGAAACTGCACCTTAGAGTGATTTTAAAGTGCAGAACCGCGAGGCGCCGTTGGGGGACGCCCAACGGCTACTGGGCCGGGACCTTTTCCGGCTGGATGGCGGCCATGGCGCGGCTCTTGAAGTAGTCGAGGACGAACAGGCGGATCGCCGAGGACAGATTGCCCTGCTGGCGGTTGCCGTCGATCTCGCCGACCAGCTCGGACAGCGTCATGTTGCGCAGGCCCGAGATCTCCTTCATGCCGTTCCAGAACGCCTCTTCCAGGCTGACGCTGGTCTTGTGGCCGGCGACCACGATCGACCGTTTCACCACGGGCGACTTCATGACTGATCCTCGCGATCGATCTGATGCTGGTCCAGATGCGCCTTCGCCTGGTCCGCGCGTGTCTCCTCCGCCGACCGCTCCGCCTTCGTGCGGCCGAACTTCGCCCGGTTGACGTCCGCCTGCTTCGCCGTGGCTTCCCGCTCGGCGCGCTTCCTGAAACGATTCAGGTTGATGACGTTCCCCATGCCGCGTCTCCATCATCCGCTCCTCTTCTGGCAGGATGAAACATTCAGAAACTGGGTGCCGTGTTGCGCCCTATGAGACTTGATCGCCATTCGCTCGTCCTCGTCAATTGGCCCCTCGGGCCATCAAACGATGAATTAGCCCCGTCAAAGGGCAGAGAGGCCTGCGTAGCACGCCGCCTCGCCACAACATTGACGGTAATCAAATCCCGGCCCTTAGGCCTTATATTTATGAGCCCCAGGGCACCGTATCATTACGGATGACTATCGGAATTCGGAATTCATCCAGGCCGCGTCATTTTCTCCGGCTGCACCAGCCGGTCGAACTCGTCGGCCGAGACGAAGCCGAGCCGCAGCGCCTCCTCCTTCAGCGTGGTGCCGTTGGCATGCGCGGTCTTCGCCACCTTGGCGGCGTTGTCATAGCCGATCTTCGGGGCGAGCGCGGTCACCAGCATCAGCGAGCGCTGCATCAGCTCCCTGATGCGCTTTTCGTCGGCGCGGATGCCGCTGACGCAATGTTCAGTGAAGGAGCGCGCGGCGTCCGCCATCAGCCGGATCGAGTGCAGCATGTTGTAGGCGAGCACGGGCTTGTAGACGTTGAGCTCGAAATGGCCCTGGCTGCCGGCGACTGTGATCGCAGTGTGATTGCCGAACACCTGGCAGCACACCATCGTCATCGCCTCGCACTGCGTCGGGTTGACCTTGCCGGGCATGATCGAGGAGCCCGGCTCGTTCTCCGGCAGGATCAGCTCGCCGAGGCCCGAGCGCGGGCCCGATCCGAGCAGGCGGATGTCGTTGGCGATCTTGAACAGGCCTGTCGCGACGGAATTGATGGCGCCGTGCGCCAGCACATAGGCGTCGTTCGAGGCCAGCGCCTCGAATTTGTTGGCGGCGCTGGTGAAGGGCAGCTTCGTAATCCCAGTAACGTGCTTTGCGAACAGTCTTGCGAAGCGCGGCTTGGAGTTGAGGCCGGTGCCGACGGCGGTGCCGCCCTGGGCCAGCGGATAGAGGTCCTTCACCGCGACCTTGAGGCGGGCGATGCCGCTTTCGACCTGCGCGGCGTAGCCGGAAAATTCCTGGCCGAGCGTCAGCGGCGTGGCGTCCTGGGTGTGTGTCCGCCCGATCTTGACGATTTTTGCGAACTCCTTCTCCTTCTTGCGGAGCGCGCGCAGCAGCTCGCCGAGGGCAGGGACGAGATCGGCATTGATGCGGCTTGCGGCCGCGATGTGCATCGCGGTCGGGAACGAGTCGTTCGACGACTGGCTCATGTTGACGTGATCGTTGGGATGCACCGGCTTCTTGGCGCCGAGCTCGCCACCGAGCAGCTCATTGGCGCGGTTGGCGATGACCTCGTTGAGATTCATGTTGCTCTGCGTGCCCGAGCCGGTCTGCCACACGACAAGCGGGAAATGATCGTCCAGCTTGCCCTCGATCACCTCGCGCGCGGCGCGGATGATGGCGTTGGCCCGGCGCTGGTCGAGCAGGCCGAGCGCGAGGTTGGATTGTGCGGCGGCGAGCTTGACGATGCCGAGCGCATGCACGAGCTCGATCGGCATGCGGTCGATGCCGATGCGGAAATTCTGGCGCGAGCGTTCGGTCTGCGCCCCCCAATAGCGATCGGCGGGGACCTCGATGGGACCGAAACTGTCGGTCTCGGTGCGGCTGGCGGGGCGGGCAGTCTTCGAGCGAGCAGTCTTCGAGCGAGCAGTCTTGGCCATGAGCACATCCATTCTGCGGCACGGAATGCCGTGCAGCCTCTTCATGTGCTCTTCTATATCGGCAGTTTGGCCGGGCGCGACCGTTTCGCGCCCAACCTAGATCATTTCTTGCGGAAACGATCGAGCCGCACCACCTCGGCGCCGCCCTGGTTCGGGGCGGTCGGCTCCTCGGCACTTTCGGCCGGCTCACTGGCAGGCGCGGGCACTGCGACGGCCGACGGCGCGGGAGCGGCCGGCAATGTCTCGGATGAGACCTCGGCGACATCGGAGGTGTCGAACTGGAGGCCGAACTTCACGGACGGATCGAGGAAGCTCTTGATCGCGCTGAACGGCACGATCAGCCGCTCCGGAATGCCGCCGAAGGACAGGCCGACCTCGAAACGGTCCTCGAGCACGGTCAGATCCCAGAACTGGTGCTGGAGGATGATCGTCATCTCTTCCGGGTATTGCGCCAGGAGCCGCGACGACAGCTTCACGCCCTCGGCCTTCGACACGAAGGTGATGAAGAAATGGTGCTCGCCCGGCAGTCCATGGGACGCGGCATCGGTCAGCACCTTCCGCAGCACGCCGCGCAGCGCGTCGCGGGCCAGCACATCGTATCGGATATGATCGGTCGCCATGGTGGTCCTGTTGCATTCCAGGAGTTGGGCCCTGCCGGCCCGACTCGCCAAGCCGCAATAGTACCGCGCCTGACGGGTCAGCAGGAGTCCCCGCCGGGAAGGAAATAAAAATAAGAGGTAAGTGGAGGCTTCTGTTGCCAGGTGCCTCCGAACCCCGCCTAACGGAGCTTAACCCGTTAGGACTTTAAGATGGTCTTTCAAACTGCGTTACGCAGCCTGAGCAACCGGAGCAAAGTTGTCGTTGGCAACTATTGCAGTAGCCCGATAACGGCGGAACAATACCGGGAAAAAGCACGCCCTTTACGCCCTCGTCGATCCTATTTCGCCCCCGCCAAAACCCGCTCTGGGTGAGCCCGCTGGTGGGCTTTGGTGGAGGCGCCGGGTACCGCCCCCGGGTCCGAATGGTTTATTGCGACGACCGTTTATTTCCATAGCCGGCGAACCGGCACCCCCAATATAGGGGGCAAAGGTTTCAAATGACAGGTGTTTCGAGCGGCGATCCCACGGTTCCCTTTGGATAGGTTCCGGCCGGGCCTCGGTATGATCTTGGCCCTGGGACGGCCAGCGTTCTAAGCTCCTGACATGTCCACGGATTCAGCACCGGCCGCCCAAGAGCCGGACCATCCAGCCGCCCACGCTCCTCCGCCCGGCCTCGTCGCGCTGTTCCTGGCCTTCGCCCGGATGTCGCTGGCCGGCTTCGGCGGGGTCCTGGTGTTTGCCCGCCACGCCATCGTCGATCAGCACCGCTGGATGACGGCGGACGAGTTCAACGAGACCTTTGCGCTCTGCCATTTCCTGCCCGGGCCCAACATCGTCAACCTGTCGATGGTGTTCGGGTCGCGGCTGCGCGGCATCGCCGGCGGCGTTGCCGCCTTTACCGGGCTGTTGCTGCCGCCGACGGTGATCATGACCGTGCTTGCGATCATCTACGCCCGGTTCGGCGATGTGGAGGTGCTGCGCCGGATCCTCGCGGGCATCTCCTGCGCGGCGGTCGGGCTGCTGATCGCGGTGGTCTTTCGCATGATGATGCCCCTGCTCAAGCGGATGGACGTCGTCGTGCTCATTCTCATGCTCGGCGTGTTCGTTGCGATCGGCGTGCTTCGCCTGCCGCTCCAGGCGGTGCTGCTGGTCGCGATTCCAATCAGTATCGGCGTCACATATTGGGTGCGGCGGAAGGTAGCAGCATGAACAGCGAAAACCCGATCTGGGCGCTGATCTCCACCTTTGGTCTAATGTCGCTGTTCGCAGTCGGCGGCGCTGCGGCGGCGGTACCGGAGATGCACCGCATCGCGGTCGACGTGCATCACTGGATGACCGAGAAGCAGTTCGCCGACGCCTATGCGATCGCACAGCTCTCGCCAGGTCCGAACGTGCTTATCGTCACGTTAATCGGCTATGCCGTCGCCGGCATCCCCGGCGCGCTGGCGGCGACGCTGGCGATGTGCCTGCCAACGGCGCTGCTTGCCTATTATGTCAGCCGTCTGCTGAGCCGGCCCAGCCAATCCCGCTGGCCCGCCTTGATTCAGACTGCACTGGTTCCGCTATCGATTGGATTGATGGCAGCCAGCGCCCTGATCCTGGCCCAGTCGACCGATCGCACCTTTGCTGCGCTGCTTCTGACCGCGGCGGTTGCAGTGCTCGCGTCCGTCTCGCGCATCAATCCACTCTGGCTTCTGCTCGCCGGAGGCCTGATTGGTTTTGCTGGCATTGTGTAATGAAAATCGCTAGGCAGTGATCCGGGCGGGGGATCCTTTTCCAGCCGATTAGAACAACAGTGCTCGTGACTTAGGAGTCGCGGAGGAGACAAGCATGGCCGACACGATGGGCCACTCGGCGACTGCCACCCGAAACACCTCGGTGGCGATCGGCTTCTGCCTGCTGGCGATCGCGCCGCAGATTTTCGAATTCATCTGGTCGATCGGGACGATCTTCGGCTGGGGTGCCGGGCGCGGCCCACTGCAGGTCGTAACCGGCCATGCGACGGCGCTGCTCGCCGGCGCGCCCAGTGCAATATTCGGATCGTTCGGTGCCGGCACCAAGAAGGCATCATCCGATGTGCTGCTGGCCCTGATCTATTCCTATCCACTGTTTGCAGTGGCGATCCTCACGCTGTTCATGACGATCCGGTCGGCGCAGGATTATGTCGGCGGCGTCATCCTGATGGCGCTCGCCCTGTTCGCGCTGTGGGCGTCGAGCGATCTGCAGGGCATGCGCGGCTTCTCCTTCGGCGCCGGCACGGCACCGCGGATGTTCGGTGGATTGCTGGTGGCCTTGTCGGCCGGCATCGCCTTGACCGGCCTTCTGACCGATGGGCCGGCGATGGCCCATTATTCCTGGCGCGGGCCGCTGTTCGTGATGGTCGCGATCCTGTTTTTCGCGCTGGCGATCCGGCCGCTCGGCCTCGTGGTCACGGCCTTCGTGAGCTTCATGATTGCAGCGCTGGGCTCGCATGAGACGCGCTGGCTGGAGGCCGCCATCGTCGGCGCCTGCCTGACGCTCGGCTGCGCAATCCTGTTCCCGTACGTGCTCGGGTTGCCGATGCCGATGTTCCCGCGTTTCCTGGTTCAGTGAGGGTGTAATGGAGCTCTTTGCCAACCTCGCTCACGGTTTTGCCGTCGCGTTCTCTCCGATCAACCTGCTGATGTGCCTGATCGGCGCCCTCGTGGGCACGCTGGTCGGCGTGTTGCCGGGCATCGGCACCATCGCGACGGTCGCGATGCTGCTGCCGATCACTTTCGGCCTGCCGCCGGTCGGCGCGCTGATCATGCTCGCCGGCATCTATTACGGCGCCCAGTATGGCGGCTCGACCACGTCGATCCTGGTCAACATACCCGGTGAGGCGACCTCGGTCGTCACCGCCATCGACGGCCACCAGATGGCCAAGCAGGGCCGCGCCGGCCCGGCGCTGGCGATCGCCGCGATCGGCTCGTTCTTCGCCGGCTGCGTTGCGACCGTCTTGATCGCCGTCCTCGGCGCGCCGCTCACGAAGCTCGCGCTGGCGTTCGGTCCGGCCGAGTATTTCTCGCTGATGGTGCTCGGCCTGATCTTCGCGGTGGTGCTGGCCAAAGGCTCGGTGCTGAAGGCGATCGCGATGATCGTGTTCGGCCTGCTGCTCTCGATCGTCGGCTCGGACATCGAGACCGGCGCCTCGCGCATGGCCTTCAACATTCCGGAGCTCGCCGACGGCCTCGGCTTCGCGACGGTGGCGATGGGTGTATTCGGCTTCGCCGAGATCATCCGCAATCTCGACGCCGGCGCCGAGATGAATCGCGATCTCGTGCAGCAGAAGATCACCGGCCTGATGCCGACAAGGAAAGACCTGACCGACTCGGCGCCTGCGATCCTGCGCGGCACGGTGCTCGGCTCGATCCTCGGCATTCTGCCGGGCGGCGGCGCGGTCATCGCGTCGTTTGCCGCCTATACACTCGAGAAGAAGCTCGCCAAGAACCCGTCGCGGTTCGGCCGCGGCGCGATCGAGGGCGTGGCGGGGCCGGAAAGCGCCAACAACGCTGCGGCGCAGACATCGTTCATTCCGCTGCTGACGCTCGGCATCCCGCCGAACGCGGTGATGGCGTTGATGGTCGGCGCGATGACCATCCATGGCATCGTGCCGGGCCCGCAGGTCATGCAGAAGCAGCCGGATCTGGTCTGGGGCATGATCGCCTCGATGTGGATCGGCAATCTGATGCTGATCATCATCAACCTGCCGCTCGTCGGAATCTGGGTGCGGCTGCTGCGCGTGCCTTACCGGCTGATGTTCCCCTCGATCGTGATCTTCTGCGCGATCGGCATCTACTCGGTGAACAACGCACCGGTCGACGTCATCCTCGCGGGCGTCTTCGGTCTGGTCGGCTACTGGCTGATCAAGCACGATTTCGAGCCGGCGCCGCTGCTGCTCGGCATGGTGCTCGGACCGCTGATGGAAGAGAACCTGCGTCGTGCGCTGCTGATCTCGCGCGGCGACTGGAGCGTGTTCCTGACGCGTCCGTTGTCGGCGGTGCTGCTGGCGATCGCGGCGTTTCTGCTGATCCTCACGGTCCTGCCCGTGCTGCGCGCCAAGCGCGATGAGGTGTTCACCGAATCCGAGAACTGACCGCGCCTGCGTCGTCGCGGCGCCCTGCGTCCGCACGCCGCATTCGGAAGTCCAATCGACTTGTGTGACCGCTTCGTGAAATGAAAATGCCGGCCCTGTGGCCGGCATTTTTGTTTTACGTCCGAGGGGATCGAGATGACTTCCATTCGCGCGCTTGCGGGCGCATGTGCTGCGGCGTTCGCATCGTTGTGCGGCTTTGTCGCACCGGCGGAGGCGCAGACCTATCCGACGCGCAGCATCACCATGATCGTGCCGTTCGCGGCCGGCGGACCGACCGACGTGATTTCGCGCATCGTCACCGGGCACATGGCGCAGACGCTCGGACAGAGCATCATCATCGAGAACGTGGTCGGCGCCGGCGGCACCACCGCGACCACGCGCGCTGCGCGCGCGGCCAATGACGGCTATACGCTCATTACCGGGCATATGGGCACGCATGCCGCCTCCGTGCCGCTCTATCCGAAACTCGCCTACCACCCGGAAAAGGATTTTGAGCCGGTCGCGCTGCTCGCGGGCACGCCGATCCTGATCCTGGCGCGCAAGGACTTTCCGCCGAAAGACCTCAAGGAGTTCGTCGCCTACTTGAAAGCGAACGCCGAGAAGGTCAACGCCGCGCATGCCGGCGTCGGCTCGGTCTCGCACGTCTCCTGCGAGCTCCTGCACTCGATCCTCGACGTCAAGCCGGTCGGCGTGCCCTTCAACGGCACGGGCCCCGCGATGAATGCGCTGGTGGCCGGACAGGTCGATTACATGTGCGACCAGATCGTCAATGCGGTGCCGCAGATCAATGCCGGCACCATCAAGGCCTATGCGATCGCGACGGCCGAGCGCAATCCGTCGCTGCCGAACGTGCCGACGACGGCGGAGGCTGGCCTGCCTGCCTTCCAGGCCCAGGCCTGGAACGCGATGTTCGCGCCGAAGGGAACCTCGCCCGCGATCATCGCGAGCCTGAATGCCGCCGCCATCAAGGCGCTCGACGACGAGACGGTGAAGAAGCGCCTGCTCGAGCTCGGCAGCGTCATTCCGGGGCCCAAGGACCGGACGCCGGAGGCGCTGGCGACCCTCGTCAAGAACGAGATCGCGAAGTGGACCCCGGTGCTCAAGCCGGCAACTTAACGAGCACTTTCAAGCCGATAGGCGAGGGGCGGGACGCAAGTTCCGCCTCTTGTTGTTTGCACCGGGAACAGTCACTTTTCGGGGTATAATGGGCTTAAACAGCGAATCGCTGCTGTCGTAGCGCGGGGCGCGCCGTTAAGTTCGCCGCCTCCCCAAAGGCTCAATGGCACATGCACCAGTATCAGGACCTGCTCGAGCGGATTCTTTCAGACGGCGCCGAGAAGACCGACCGGACCGGCACCGGCACGCTGTCGGTGTTCGGCCATCAGATGCGCTTCAACCTGTCTGCCGGCTTCCCGATGCTGACCACCAAGCGGCTGCCGCTGAAGGCGATCGTGCATGAGCTGTTGTGGTTCCTGAAGGGCGACACCAACATCAAATATCTGCGCGACAACGGCGTCACCATCTGGGACGAGTGGGCCGATGCCAATGGCGATCTCGGGCCGGTCTACGGCCGTCAATGGCGTTCCTGGCCCACGGCCGACGGGCGCAGCATCGACCAGATCGCCAATGTCATCGACATGATCAAGCGCACCCCGGACTCGCGCCGGCTGATCGTCACCGCCTGGAATCCCGCCGACGTCGAGAAGATGGCGCTGCCGCCCTGCCACCTGCTGTTCCAGTTCTATGTCGCCAACGGCAAATTGTCGTGCCAGCTCTATCAGCGCTCGGCCGACGTCTTCCTCGGCGTGCCCTTCAACATCGCTTCCTACGCGCTGCTCACCATGATGGTGGCGCAGGTCACGGGATTGAAGCCCGGCGACTTCGTCCACTCGCTCGGCGACACCCATCTCTATTCCAATCACCTGGAGCAGGCGCGGCTCCAGCTCACGCGCGCGCCGCGGACGCTGCCGGTGATGCGGATCAATCCCGATGTGAAGGACATCTTCTCCTTCCGCTACGAGGATTTCGAGCTCGTCGGCTACGACCCGCATCCGCACATCAAGGCGGAAGTCGCGGTCTAACGCAGATGTCGTTGACCATCCGCCGCGTGCGCGCCGGTGAAGCCGGGCTGGTTCTTGCTCTCATCCGCGAGCTTGCCGAATACGAAAAGCTTTCGCACGAAGTCGAGGCGACCGAGGCGATGATTGCGGAAGCGCTGTTCGGCGAGCGTCCGCAGCTCTATTGCGCCATTGCCGAGTGGAACGGCGAGCCCGTCGGCTTTGCGGTCTGGTTCGTCAATTTCTCTACTTTCAGCGGCCGTCACGGCATCTATCTCGAAGATCTCTATGTGCGGCCGTCGCATCGGGGCAAGGGCCTCGGCAAGGCGCTGCTGGTCTATCTCGCCAGGGAGTGCGTCGACAACGGCTGGTCGCGGCTGCAATGGGCGGTGCTCGACTGGAACGCGCCGTCGATCGCGTTCTACAAATCGCTCGGCGCCGTCATGATGGACGACTGGACGCTGTGCCGCGTCACCGGCCCCGCGCTGACACGACTTGCAGGGAGCGCGTCCTGATGGAGATCATCTTCGTCGTAGCGATCGCGGAGAACGGCGTCATCGGCGCCGGCAACGGGTTCCCGTGGCGATTGAAATCCGACATGGCGCGCTTCAAGGCGCTCACGATCGGCAAGCCCGTGATCATGGGCCGCAGGACCTTCGAAACCCTGCGCCGGCCGCTTCCTGGCCGTACCAACATCGTCATCACGCGCGATGCGGATTATCGCGCCAATGGCGCCATCGTCACGACATCGGCTGCCGATGCGGGCGCGGTTGCGCTTGGCGATGCCCTGCGGCGTTCGGTCGCCGAGATCGCGGTGATCGGTGGCGCCGAGATCTACCGGCAATGGCTCGATCGCGCCGATCGCCTCGAAATCACCGAAGTGCATGCGCGCCCCGAAGGCGACACGCATTTCGACATCGACAAGGCAGAGTGGGATGAGGTTGAGCGCATCCGGCATCCTGCCGGACCCGACGACAGCGCCGACTACTCCTATGTGACATATCGTCGGCGGGCGGGCAATTAACCGCATTCGTCAATGTTTACATTGACTTTTTCGTGCCCGAGCATAGCTCGAGGGACAGCCCGGGCCGCGTTGTAAGGGACTTGCCTGTCCCCTATAAAGCCGGACCGGACAAAGCGGGCGGGGGCGATTTTCACCCTGCCGAGGAGAGCGTCGAATGCCGTGGAAGAATCAGGGCGGTGGCCCATGGGGCTCGGGTCCGAAGGGACCATGGGGCAACGGCCCGCAACCGGTCGGGCCAAGGCCGCCGGATCTGGAAGACCTTCTGCGGCGCGGCCAGGACCGCCTCCAGCAGATCATGCCGGGCGGCTATTTCTCCGGCATCGGCATCACGCTGATCGTCCTGCTCATCATCGCGTTCTGGCTGCTGTCGGGCTTCTTCCGGGTGCAATCCGAAGAGCTCGGCGTCGTGCTGCGCTTCGGCAAACATGTCCGCACCGTGCAGCCGGGTCTGAACTATCATCTGCCCTATCCGATCGAAACCGTGCTGCTGCCGAAGGCGTTGCGCGTCAACACGATCTCCATCGGCATGACGCTGATCGACGATCCGGCGCGACGCGGCCGCTCCATTCGTGACGTGCCGGAAGAGAGCCTGATGCTGACCGGCGACGAGAACATCGTCGACGTCGACTTCACCGTGCTCTGGCGCATCAAGCCGGACGGCGTCGGCGACTTCCTCTTCAACATCCAGAATCCCGAAGGCACCGTGAAGGCGGTCTCCGAGAGCGCGATGCGCGAGGTGATCGGCCGCTCGCAGATCCAGCCGATCCTGACCGGTGCGCGCAACGTCACTGAACAGGGCGTGCAGGAGTTGATCCAGAGGACTTTGGACAGCTACGGCGCCGGTATTCTCATCAGCCAGGTGCAGATGCAGAAGGTCGACCCGCCGGCGCAGGTGATCGACGCGTTCCGCGACGTCCAGGCGGCGCGCGCCAATCTCGAGCAGTTGCAGAACGAGGCGCAGACCTACGCCAACCAGGTCGTGCCGCAGGCACGCGGACGTGCGGCGCAGATCACGCAGGCCGCCGAAGGCTACAGGGAGCAGACGGTCGCCGAGGCCAAGGGCCAGAGCTCGCGCTTCCTGAAGGTTTACGAGGAATACAAGAAGGCGCCCGACGTGACGCGTGAACGGATCTATCTGGAGACGATGGAGCGCGTGCTCGGCGGCGCCGACAAGCTCGTCTATGACGGCGGCCCCTCGGGCCAGGGCGTCGTGCCCTATCTGCCGCTCAGTGAGTTGACAACCAAGCGGCCGCCTACCACCGGTCAGCAGTCGAGCGGAGGCAACCGATGAGGTCTCCGGTCACAGGTATCGTCACGCTGCTCGCCCTCCTGCTCGTCGTGATCGTCGGCTACATGTCGCTGTTCACGGTGCAACAGACCGAGCAGACCATCGTGCTGCAGTTCGGCCGTCCCGTCGACGTCGTCACCGCGCCCGGCCTGCACTTCAAGGCGCCGTGGAATTCGGTGATCAACATCGACAAGCGGATCCTCGATCTGGAGAACCCGTCGCAGGAAGCGATCGCGTCCGACCAGAAGCGGCTCGTGGTCGACGCCTTCGCGCGTTACCGCATCAAGGACGCGCTGCGCTTCTACCAGAGCGTCGGCTCGATCCAGGCTGCCAACATCCAGCTCACCACGCTGCTGAACGCGGCGCTGCGCCGCGTGCTCGGCGAGGTCACCTTCATCAACGTGGTGCGCGACGACCGCGAGAAGCTGATGCAGCGCATCCGCGACCAGCTCGATCGCGAGGCCGACGGCTACGGTATCCAGGTCGTCGACGTCCGGATCCGCCGCGCCGACCTGCCGGAGCAGAACAGCCAGGCGGTCTACCAGCGCATGAAGACCGAGCGCGAGCGCGAAGCCGCCGAGTTCCGTGCGCAGGGCGGCCAGAAGGCACAGGAGATCCGCTCCAAGGCCGACCGCGAGGCGACCGTGATCGAGGCGGAAGCCAAATCGCAGGCCGAGCAGATCCGCGGCGTCGGCGACGCCGAGCGCAACCGCCTGTTCGCGGAAGCCTACGGCAAGGACGCCGACTTCTTCGCCTTCTACCGGTCGATGACAGCCTATGAGAACGGGCTGCGCGCGAACGACACCCGCTTCCTGCTGCGGCCGGACTCGGATTTCTTCCGGTTCTTTGGTAACCCGTCCGGCAAGACGGCGACCGAGACGCCGGCGAAGCCGTGAGCCAGACAGAGGGCGGCAGTTCTGCCGCCCTTCGTCCAGACAAGAACAGCACTACGGGAGGTTCCATTCCGATGAGGTCCATTGCGTTCGCCGACTTCCTCATCGGCTTAGGCATCCTGTTCGTGCTGGAAGGCTTGATGTTCGCGGCAAGTCCGAACTGGATGCGCAAGGCCATGAAAAGCGCCATCGCCACGCCGGACAATATCCTGCGGGCGGTTGGGATCGGTTCGGCCGTGGCCGGCCTGGTCTTGATCTGGGTTATGCGCCGTCCGATTTAGGCGTCACGCCAACGCCAAAGTGAAGGCGAGAGACTGGTTTTCGCCGTATTATCCGGGTCTTGAGGCCCGTTAAGCTCCGCGCTTGCGCCGTCCCCCCGTTCGAGCGCAGTCTTGGAGGCGAATCCTTGGCGCCTGATCCTTTTCTCTGGAGATACC
The DNA here is from genome assembly GCF_052075965.1 of Bradyrhizobium sp. 482_C4_N1_8. Taxonomy (NCBI): domain Bacteria; kingdom Pseudomonadati; phylum Pseudomonadota; class Alphaproteobacteria; order Hyphomicrobiales; family Nitrobacteraceae; genus Bradyrhizobium; species Bradyrhizobium sp. 482_C4_N1_8. The sequence goes on from NZ_CP197231.1 coordinate 2,075,559, forward strand.
AATGACCGCTGCCACCATTGCCCCGACCCGCTTGCGCTTAGGGCTGGCCGCGCTCGCCGTCAGTGCATTCAGCGCGTTCGGCACGCCGGCCCTTGCGCGTGGCCCGGACGGGATCGCCGACGTCGCCGAGAAGGTGATCGACGCGGTCGTCAACATCTCGACCTCGCAGACCGTCGAAGCCAAGGGCGGCGGCGGCGGCAGCAACACCATGCCACAACTGCCGCCCGGCTCGCCCTTCGAGGAGTTCTTCGACGACTTCTTCAAGAACCGCCGCGGCCCCGGCGGCGGCAGCAAGGGCGGCGAGCGCGGTGACAACCCGCCCCGCAAGACCAACTCGCTCGGCTCCGGCTTCATCATCGACACCGCTGGCGTCGTCGTCACCAACAACCACGTCATCGCGGACGCCGACGAGATCAACGTCATCCTCAACGACGGCACCAAGATCAAGGCCGACCTGGTTGGCGTCGACAAGAAGACCGACCTCGCCGTGCTGAAGATCAAGCCGCCGAAGCCGCTGGTGGCAGTAAAGTTCGGCGACTCCGACAAGCTGCGCCTCGGCGACTGGGTGATTGCGATCGGCAATCCGTTCAGCCTCGGCGGCACGGTGACGGCCGGTATCGTCTCGGCCAAGAACCGCGACATCTCCTCGGGGCCGTATGACAGCTATATCCAGACCGACGCCTCCATCAACCGCGGCAATTCCGGCGGTCCGCTGTTCAACCTCGATGGCGACGTCATCGGCGTCAACACGCTGATCATCTCGCCCTCCGGCGGTTCGATCGGCATCGGCTTTGCGGTGCCATCGAAGACGGTTGTCGCCGTGGTCGACCAGCTCCGCCAGTTCGGCGAACTGCGCCGCGGCTGGCTCGGCGTGCGCATCCAGAGCGTCACCGACGAGATCGCCGAGAGCCTCAACATCAAGCCCGCGCGCGGCGCGCTGGTCGCCGGCGTCGATGACAAGGGCCCGGCCAAGCCCGCCGGCATCGAGCCCGGCGACGTCGTCGTCAAGTTCGACGGCAAGGACGTCAAGGATCCCAAGGATCTCTCCCGCGTCGTCGCCGACACGGCGGTCGGCAAGGAAGTCGATGTCGTCGTCATCCGCAAGGGCCAGGAGGAGACCAAGAAGGTCACGCTCGGCCGTCTCCAGGATCCCGACAAGGTGCAGGCCGCGGTCAAGACCGACGAGCCGGCGCCCGAGAAGCCGGTGACGCAGAAGGCGCTCGGTCTCGATCTTGCCGCGCTCAGCAAGGATTTGCGCACGCGCTACAAGATCAAGGACAGCGTCAAGGGCGTGGTCGTCACCAATGTCGACGCCAATTCGGACGCTGCCGAGAAGCGCCTCTCCGCCGGCGACGTCATCGTCGAGGTTGCGCAGGAGGCCGTCTCCAGCGGCGCCGACATCCAGAAGCGGGTCGACCAGCTCAAGAAGGACGGCAAGAAGTCCGTGCTGCTGCTCGTCTCCAACGCCGACGGCGAATTGCGGTTTGTGGCGCTGAGCGTGCAGTAGTCGCGGTTCAATCCAGTAGGGTGGGCAAAGCGAAGCGTGCCCACCATCTTTCCACCATTGCGACAAGAGTGGTGGGCACGGCGCAAGTGCGCCTTTGCCCACCCTACGGCCGCTGGGCGTGCCGCAAGTGCTGACGACGGGAGAGGCTAAGCCTCCACGAACTCGTCCCGCCGATACCCCTGAGCATAGAGCAGCGCGGTGAGATCGCCATGGTCGATCCGCGCGGCAGCCGCAGCCGCGACCGCTGGCTTGGCGTGATACGCCACGCCCAGTCCCGCCGCCTGGATCATCGCGAGATCGTTGGCGCCATCGCCGACCACGACCGAGTCGATGTCGTCGAGATCGAACGACTCCATCAGGTCCACCAGCGTCGCGAGTTTTGCCGCGCGGCCCAAAATCGGCTCCTTGACCTCGCCGGTGAACTTGCCGTCGCGGACGACGAGCTCGTTGGCGCGGTTCTCCTGGAAGCCGATTTTTGCGGCGACCGCGCGCGTGAACAGCGTGAAGCCGCCGGAGACGAGACAGGCATAGGCGCCGTGGGCGCGCATGGTCGCGACCAGTTCGCGGCCGCCCGGCGTCAACGTGATGCGCTTGGCCAGCACCTCGTCGACCACGCTGGCGGGAAGGTCCTTCAGCAGCGCGACGCGCTCGCGCAGCGCCGGCTCGAACTCGATCTCGCCGCGCATCGCGCGTTCCGTGATGGCCGCCACGTGGGCCTTCATCCCGACGAGATCGGCGAGCTCGTCGATGCATTCCTGGCCGATCATGGTGGAATCCATGTCGGCGAGAAAAAGCTTCTTGCGCCGGAAGCCGACTGGCTGCACCACGATGTCGATGGGAAGGTCGCCGCGAAGCTCGCGCAACCGCTGTTCGATGGCGTGACGGTCGCCTTGGAGGTTATCCTGCGCGCCGAAGGGAATGTCGACCGCAACCCCGTCGAACAGCCAGTGCGCAGGTTGCGCCTGGGGCAGCACGGCGCGGGCGCCGTCGACGATGGTGCTGTCGAGCGCGGGATTGTCGGGATTGCAGATCAGCGTGGCGACGAGGGACATTTGAGGTTTTCGTGAGCGAGGGACAAGTCAGCAGAAGACATGTTGGCAAGGCCGTGCTTATCGCAGGCCCGACCGCCAGCGGCAAGTCGGCGCTGGCGCTCGAGCTTGCCCTGAGTACGGGCGGAATCGTCATCAATGCCGATTCCATGCAGGTCTATCGTGACCTCCGCATCATCACCGCGCGCCCCACACATGGCGAGGAAGGACGCGCGCCGCACCGTCTCTACGGCCACGTCGATGCGGCCGTGAATTTCTCGGCCGGCGCATGGGTGGTCGACGCGACGAAGGCGCTGGAAGAGGCGAAAGCCGCAGGCCGCCTGCCGATCTTCATCGGCGGCACGGGCCTTTATTTCAAGGCGCTGACGGCGGGCCTCTCGGTGGTGCCGCCGATCCCCGCCGAAGTCCGCGACGACGTGCGCGCGCGGCTGGAGCGGAACGGCGTCGAGGCGCTGCATGAGGAACTTGCACGCCGTGATCCGCGCGCCGCCGAACGATTGAACCTGCGCGACCGCACCCGGATCGCGCGCGCGCTCGAAGTGGTCGAAGCGACGGGCCGTTCGCTGCTCGACTGGCACCATGAAGGCCAGCCGCCGCTGCTGCCCAAGGACAGTTTTCGCGCGGTGTTTCTCGCCCCCGAGCGCGACGAGCTCTATGCCCGCATCGATGCCCGTTTCGACGCCATGCTCGGTGCCGGCGCGTTGAGGGAGGTGGAGTGGCTCGCCGCCAGACATCTCGATCCGCTGCTGCCGGCGATGAAAGCCCATGGCGTGCCGGCCCTGATCCGGCATCTGCGCGGTGAGATCGGCCTGGACGATGCCGCCACGATCGGTCGTGCCGACACCCGCCACTACGCCAAGCGGCAATTCACCTGGTTCCGGCACCAACTGCCCGAGTTCGAATGGGTGAAGCCGGAGGAGGCGAGGGGGTGGCTTGCCGCCATCGTGAATGCGGCCCGAGACCCCGGCTGACGCGCTTTTGTACCCGGGTTCCCGAATTTACCTCTCGCCGAACCCTGGGAACACCGCTACATTGCCAAAATCGCGCGGGAACGGTCGCATTGCCTTGACATCCGGGCTTTGACCGTTATGTTTCGCGCAACCTTTGGGAAGCTGAGCGCCTGCAATGCGTAACATTATTACCAAACTCCTTATCGCCGTCGTACCCAGGCACACCGCCGGGGGTGGCTAGCTGCCATCCACAGACAGGCGGTGTGCATGGGCCCTCTTCGGGGCCTTTTTTATTTCCCGAACCCGACACGAACGAAGCCGCTGACAACAGCGCATCCGGAGCAAGACAATGAGCGACAAGAGCCACGATCCGAACCAGATGACCGGCGCCGCGATGATCGTTCGCGCGCTCATCGATCATGGCGTGACCGACATTTTCGGCTATCCCGGTGGCGCCGTGCTTCCGATCTATGACGAGATCTTCCAGCAGAGCGAGGTCCAGCACATCCTGGTCCGCCACGAGCAGGGTGCGGGCCACGCCGCCGAGGGCTATGCGCGCTCGACCGGCAAGCCGGGCGTTGCGCTGGTGACCTCCGGTCCCGGCGCCACCAACATGGTGACGCCGCTGACCGACGCGCTGATGGACTCGATCCCGCTGGTCTGCATCTCCGGCCAGGTGCCGACGCATCTGATCGGCAACGACGCGTTCCAGGAGTGCGACACGGTCGGCATCACGCGGCCCTGCACCAAGCACAATTGGCTGGTGCGCGACGTCAACGATCTCGCCAAGGTGCTGCACGAGGCCTTCTATGTCGCGACCTCCGGCCGTCCCGGCCCGGTGCTCGTCGACGTGCCCAAGGACGTGCAGTTCGCGACCGGCACCTATCATCCGCCGCGCAAGTCGGACGTGCACCGCTCCTACGCGCCGCGCGTGAAGGGCGACGCGACGCAGATCCGCAAGGCCGTGTCGCTGCTCGCCAACGCCAAGCGCCCTGTGATCTACAGCGGTGGCGGCGTGATCAATTCCGGCCCCGAGGCGACCAAGCTCCTGCGCGAACTGGTCGAGGTCACCGGCTTCCCGATCACCTCCACGCTGATGGGCCTGGGTGCCTATCCGGCGTCGGGCAAGAACTGGCTCGGCATGCTCGGCATGCACGGCACCTATGAAGCCAACATGACCATGCATGATTGCGACGTCATGCTGTGCGTCGGCGCGCGCTTCGACGACCGCATCACCGGCCGCGTCGACGCGTTCTCGCCCGGCTCGAAGAAGATCCACATCGACATCGATCCGTCCTCGATCAACAAGAACATCCGTGTCGACGTGCCGATCATCGGCGACTGCGGCAACATCCTCGGCGATATCCTCCAGGTGTTCAAGGCGGAAGCGAAGAAGCCCGACATCAAGGCCTGGTGGCAGCAGATCGCGCAGTGGCGCGCCCGCAACTCGCTCTATTACAAGAAGAGCAACGACGTGATCCTGCCGCAACACGCGATCCAGAGCCTGTTCGAGGCGACACGCGGCAAGGACACTTACATCACGACGGAAGTCGGCCAGCACCAGATGTGGGCGGCGCAGTTCTTCGGCTTCGAGGAGCCGCATCGCTGGATGACGTCGGGCGGTCTCGGCACCATGGGCTACGGCCTGCCGGCCGCGGTCGGGGTGCAGGTTGCCCATCCGGACAGCCTCGTCATCGACATCGCGGGCGACGCCTCGGTGCAGATGACGATGCAGGAGATGTCGACGGCGGTGCAGTACGAATTGCCAATCAAGATCTTCATCCTGAACAACCAGTACATGGGCATGGTGCGGCAATGGCAGCAGCTGCTGCACGGCAACCGGCTATCGCATTCCTATTCGGAGGCGTTGCCGGATTTCGTCAAGCTCGCGGAAGCCTATGGCGGCGTCGGCATCCAGGTGCACAAGCCCTCCGATCTCGATGGCGCCATCCAGGAGATGATCTCGGTCAAGCGTCCTGTGCTGTTCGACTGCCGCGTCGCGGCGCTCGAAAACTGCTTCCCGATGATCCCCTCCGGCAAGGCGCACAACGAGATGCTGTTGCCCGAGCAGGCGAACGACGAGGCCACGGCAAAGGCGTTCGCCGGCGGCAAGGCGCTGGTGTGACGTCATGTTCGACCTGACGGAGCTCGAGCGCGCACATGCGATCGTGGGACAGGCGGTGCCGGCGACGCCGGCACGCGGGTGGCCGCTGCTCGCCGAGCGCCTCGGGACGCAGGTCATCGTCAAGCACGAGAACCACACGCCGATCGGCGCCTTCAAGGTGCGCGGCGGTCTCGTCTATCTCGAACGACTGAAGCGCGAGCGGCCGAACACACCCGGCATCATCTCGGCGACGCGCGGCAATCACGGCCAGAGCCTGGCCTTTGCCGCGAGCCGCCACGGCGTGCCGGCCGTGATCTACGTGCCGCGCGGCAACTCGGTCGAGAAGAACCGGGCGATGAGGGCGTTTGGCGCCGAGCTCGTCGAGCATGGCGAGGACTTTCAGGCGGCCGCCGAAGAGGCGCAGCGGCGCGCCCAATTTACCGGCCTGCACATGGTGCCGTCGTTTCATCCGGATCTCGTGCTCGGCGTCGCCACCTATGCGCTCGAACTGTTCCGGACGGCGCCGGATCTCGATGTTCTCTATGTGCCGATCGGGCAGGGCTCTGGAATCTCCGGCTGCATCATGGCGCGCGATCTCCTGGGCCTGAAGACCGAGATCGTCGGGGTGCAATCGACCGAAGCGCCGTCCTACGCGCTGTCGTTTGCGGCCGGCAAGGTCGTGACGACGAAGACCAGCAACACGCTGGCCGACGGCATGGCAACGCGCATTCCCGACGCAGACGCGTTCGCGCTGATCCGCAAGGGTGCCGCGCGCATCGTGCAGGTTTCCGACGACGAGGTCGCCGCCGCGATCCGCGCCTACTGGACCGACACGCACAATCTCGCGGAAGGCGCCGGTGCCGCCGCGCTCGCCGCGGCGCTTCAAGAGAAAGCTAAACTGTCAGGCAAGCGCGTCGGTCTCGTGCTGTCCGGCGGCAATATCGATTTCGATCTGTTCCGCAGTTGGGTCGGGACAGAGGCGCCAGCGATGGCGTGACGGAGAGACAAGAGGGGACGACCATGAACCAGCCGGCATCCGCCTATTTCATCGAGGACCGCCACGATCCCAACGAGACGCATACGCTCTCGGTGCTCGTGCAGAACGAGCCGGGCGTGCTCGCGCGCGTTATCGGGCTGTTCTCCGGGCGCGGCTACAACATCGAAAGTCTCACCGTCTCGGAGACCGAGAGCCAGAAGCACCTGTCGCGCATCACCATCGTCACCACGGGCACGCCGATGGTGATCGAGCAGATCAAGCACCAGCTCGACCGCATGATCCCGGTCTATCGTGTCGTCGACATGACCCTGACCAAGCGCTCGATCGAGCGCGAGCTTGCGATGGTGAAGGTGCGCGGGCAGGGCGAGCATCGCGTCGAGGCACTGCGGCTGGCGGATGCGTTCCGCGCCCGCGTGATCGACGCCACCACCGAGAGCTTTGTGTTCGAGATCACAGGCAATACGGACAAGATCAACCAGTTTATCGACCTGATGCGCCCGCTCGGCCTTGTCGAGGTGTCGCGCACCGGCGTTGCCGCGATTGGCCGCGGGCCTGAGGGGATGTGAGCCATGCTGGCGCGCGACTGGTACTATAACGAGCGCAACCGGATGGGGATCGAGCCCGCCGTGGCTTCGATCTACGACGCCCATGACGATGCCGATCTGCGGGCGCGCGCCGCGCTGAAAATGCTCGGGGTGCAGCGCGGCTGGCGCATCGCGGATATCGGCTGTGGCAACGGCGTGCTCGCGACCGAAGCGGCGCTGATGGGTGCCGAGGTGGACGCCATCGATATCTCGCCGGCGATGCTGGCGCTCGCCGAGATCTACGCCCGCGACCGTAAGGCGCCCGTGCGCACACAGTCCGCCGGCTTGCTCAGCTTCGCCTACCGCCCGGAATCCTACGATCTGATCGTCAGCGAGTTCACGCTGCACCATCTGCCGGATTTCTGGAAGGCGGTGGCGATGTCGCGGATCTACCGTGCATTGAAGCCGGGCGCGAGCTTCTATCTGCGCGACATCGTCTACGCCTCGATGCCCGACGCCATCGAGCGCGACGTCGAGCAATGGGCCGACTTCCATATCAAGAACCACGATTTTTCGCGCGAAAGCGTCGTCACGCACATGCGCGACGAATATTCCACCTTCGGCTGGGTGATGGAACGGATGCTGATCGATGTCGGCTTCACGCTGGTCTCGGTCGACTACCACGCGCCCATGCACGGCACTTATCTGCTGCGGAAACCGAAAGCCGGCGAGCAAGGCTAGAACAGAACAACAAACAGGGCTGCACGACAAAGCAGAACCGAGAACAACAATGAAGCCGGCCGATATCCTCATCGCCATTCTGGTGGCGGTCATCTGGGGGCTTGCCTTCGTGGCGAGCCGGATCGCGCTCGACGAACTTTCGCCGGAGCTGATGACGGCGATGCGCTTCACCATTGCCGCGGTGCCATGCCTGTTCATTCCCAAGCCGAAGATCGCCTGGTCGCTGCTGATCGCGATCAGCTTCACGCTGTTCCTCGGCCAGTTCCTGAGCCAGGCCTATGGCATCGCGCACGGTGTGCCGGTGGGGCTCACCAGCGTCGTCGTACAGAGCCAGGCGCTGTTCACCATCGGCTTTGCCGCGATCGCATTCGGCGAGCGGCCGACGCCGGTGCAGACCCTTGGCATCGTCGTCGCCGCAGTCGGCCTGCTCTTGATCTGCGGTACCGTCGGTTACGATTTCAGCGTTGGTGCCTTCGCGGTGCTGATGATCGCCCCGATTTGCTTTGCCGTCGGCAATCTCCTGCTGCGCGGCGCCCGTGGCGCGCCGATGTTCGACCTGTTCGCCTGGCTCTGCCTGACCGCCGCCGTGCCGCTGTTCGCGCTGGCGCTGGTCGTCAACGGGCCGGCGCCGACCTTCCAGTCGCTGATCCATATGTCGCCGACTGGCCTCGTCTGCCTGCTGGCGATCGGCGCCATCTCGACCAGCATCGCCTATTGGCTGTGGGGCCGGCTGCTGCGTGACTATCCCGCAGCGCAAGTGGTGCCGTTCGCGCTGCTGGTGCCGTTCGTCGGCTCGGCTGCTTCCAGCATCGTGTTTGGCGAGAAGTTCGGCCCGTTGCGGCTGGCCGGGATGCTGACGGTCATCGGCGGCATCGCGGTGATGGTGCTGGCGAGACGCCCGCAGCCGCTGCCGAAGACCGCGTGAGGTGAGCATGTCCCAGTCGCTGCTCTATGCCTTCATCATCTTCGCCCTCGTGATGTTCTTCACGCCGGGGCCGAACAACATCATGCTGCTGTCGTCGGGACTGACTTACGGCTTCCGCCGCACCATCCCGCATATCGCCGGCATCACGATCGGCTTCGCCTTCATGGTCGGCGCCGTTGGCCTGGGGCTCGGCACGGTGTTTCTGGCCTATCCGATCCTCCAGACCATCCTGAAATATGCCGGCGCCGCCTACTTGATCTACCTCGCCGCGGTGATCGCCTTCTCGGGGCCGGCCAAGCCGGGCGAGGAGGACGGCCGTGGCCCGATGACCTTCTGGGGCGCGGCGATGTTCCAGTGGATCAACGCCAAGGGCTGGGTCATCGTGATCGGCACCATCACCGCCTATGCGGCGATTGCCCAGTTCCCGATCAACATCGCGATCCAGACCGTGATCAGCCTGCTCGTCGGCACGGTCTCGACGGTGGTCTGGGCCCTGTTCGGCACTGCACTACGACCGGTACTGACCTCCGCGCGGCTGGTCCGCGCCTTCAATATCGTGATGGCGCTCCTGCTGCTCGCCTCCCTCTACCCCGTTTTCATGGATGCATGATGTCGCGGATTTCCATGCAGAAACGGGTTTCCCTAGGGGCTGAAAATGCTCTAGACAGCCCCCGAAATCCGCAAATTTCACCCTTCGGACACTGACTATCGGCCGATTCTGGCCCTGAACGAGGAAACGACTATGCGTGTTTATTACGATCGCGACGCCGACCTGAACCTGATCAAGGGCAAGAAGGTCGCCATCGTCGGCTATGGCAGCCAGGGCCACGCCCATGCGCTCAACCTCAAGGACTCCGGCGTCAAGGACGTCGCCATTGCGCTGCGCAAGGACTCGGGCTCGGTCAAGAAGGCGGAAGCCGCCGGCTTTAAGGTGATGGAAGTCGCCGACGCCGCCAAATGGGCCGACCTCGTCATGATGCTGACCCCGGACGAGCTCCAGGGCGACATTTATCGTGAGCACCTGCACGACAACATGAAGAAGGGCGCCGCCCTCGTGTTCGCGCACGGCCTCAACGTCCACTTCAACCTGCTCGACCCGCGCGCCGACCTCGACGTGCTCATGATCGCGCCGAAGGGCCCCGGCCATACGGTGCGTTCGGAATATCAGCGCGGCGGCGGCGTGCCCTGCCTGATCGCGATCGCCAAGGACGTCTCGGGCAACGCCCATGACCTCGGCCTCTCCTACGCCTCCGCCGTCGGCGGCGGTCGTGCCGGCATCATCGAGACCACCTTCAAGGAAGAGTGCGAGACCGACCTGTTCGGCGAGCAGGTCGTGCTCTGCGGCGGCCTGGTCGAGCTGATCAAGGCCGGCTACGAGACCCTGGTCGAAGCCGGTTACGCCCCGGAGATGGCCTATTTCGAGTGCCTGCACGAAGTGAAGCTGATCGTCGACCTGATCTATGAAGGCGGCATCGCCAACATGAACTACTCGATCTCCAACACCGCGGAGTACGGCGAGTACGTCACCGGTCCGCGCATCGTCACCGCGGAGACCAAGGCCGAGATGAAGCGCGTTCTCGCCGACATCCAGGGCGGCAAGTTCGCCCGCGACTGGATGCTCGAGAACAAGGTCAACCAGACCTCGTTCAAGGCGACCCGCGCCAAGCTCGCCCAGCACCCGATCGAGGAAGTCGGCGCGAAACTCCGCGACATGATGCCCTGGATCAAGAAGGGCGCGCTGGTCGACAAGAGCAAGAACTGACGGGTGCGCCGTCATTCCGGGTTCGCGACTTCGTCGCGCCCCGGAATGACGAGCGAAACACAAACTTCGCTCGCCAAACCAAATTTTAAACCTTCTCGACTACATCGGAGCGAGATCGCGAACGGCGGTCTCGCTCCTTTCATCTCGCGCGAAGCATTGCTGCTTCATTCAAATTCTTCGCGAGCTGACGTGCCCTCTGAGCACGAAGAACTGACGCTTAAACCACATTCTTGGTCTCGCGTCGTTTTCATGACTTCTCCAGAATCTCGCGATCGCCAAAACCCCAGCGTCTTCAGAGTCAAGGATTCGGCTCTTCATCCGCATCTTCAGGGCGCACTCAATCTCATGTCGCGAAGCTCGCGCGCCGCTTCATCTTAAGAATCGACACCCGCGACGTCCCTTTGAGCGTTGGGTGGCATTGCGCTGACACATCCTTCTCTCCATGATCGCGGGAACTTGAGGGGAGGGGTCTATGCGATCTGTCGTCATCACCGGCGCGTCCACCGGCATCGGCTGGGCCATTGCGAAATTTCTGATCGGGCGCGGCTACCGCGTCTTCGGCAGCGTCCGCAAGCAGGCCGACGCCGACCGGCTCAAGGGTGAGTTCGGCGCGAACTTCACGCCGCTCCTGTTCGACGTTACCGACGAGGCCGCCGTGCTCGCCGCTGCGCGCCAGGTTCGCGAGGCGCTGGCTGGCGACACGCTGGCGGGGCTCGTCAACAATGCCGGCATTGCGGTCGCGGGGCCGGTCCTGGAATTGTCGGTCGACGATTTCCGCCGCCAGATGGACATCAACGTCATCGGCCCGGTCATCGCGACGCAAGCCTTTGGGCCGCTGCTCGGCGCGGACCCGTCGCTGAAGGGGCCGAAGGGCCGGATCGTGATGATCAGCTCGGTCGCCGGCAAGAACGGCAATCCGCTGTCGGCGCCTTACTGCACCTCCAAGCACGCCATCGAAGGGCTATCCGAGAGCCTGCGGCGTGAGCTGATGCTGTTCGGGATCGACGTCATCATCGTCGCCCCGGGCGCAGTGAAGACGCCGATCTGGAGCAAGGCCGAAGAGATCGATCTCTCCGTCTATCAGAACTCGCCCTATCTGCCGGCGCTGAACAAGGTCATGGCGTTCATGATGGACCTCGGTGCGAAGGGCCTGCCGGCCGAGCGGATCGCCGAAATCGTGTTCGAGGCGCTGACCGCCGCGAGCCCCAAGGTGCGCTACCAGATCACGCCGGATCCGTTGCGCCATCTGGTCGGCGCATTGCTGCCGAAACGGACGGTTGATCGCATCATCGCAAAGCGCCTGGGGTTCCTGCCGCAGGGCTGATCGACGTTCAGCTCGCTTCGGCCGTCCGTCGGCGGGGGTGGGCGGCCATCGCGATCAGCCGCAGCGCCATCACGGCGAACAACGGAATGAGGAAGGCGGCATAGAGCGGCATCGCCTGCACGCGCTTGCCGAACGACACCATGAACTGGAACCAGAGGTAATAGCCGCCCACGAGGTGCAGCACGCGCCAGGCCTGCGGCCCGAGCAGCGCGGCGGTGCGGTCGAACGAGGTCGCGCTCATGGCGATGATGAATGCATAGCCGATGCCGCCGAAGACGTAGGAGGCGGCCGAGGTGGCCCCCACAAAGCCGGCCGGATCCATTTTGGCGAACGCGACGATCGCGCCTGCGTGGATGGCGTGGGAGGCCGCAAAGCTCAGGCCCAGATCGCGGCGGTTGCGGCGCTGCCAGCGGGTCCAGGCGTTCGGCCACAGCCGGGCGAGCGCCGCTGCACTGAAGGCAAGGCAGAATAGCAGCAGCGAGCTTCGCGCCGTGAAACGGATCACCATCCGCACGCCCTCGACCTCGAACTGCCGCATCGACGCGATCCACAGGCTGAGCGCGATCAGGCTCAGGGTGAGAACGGCGAGCAGCCGCCAGCCCTCAAACCAGTTTTGACGTTGTGACATGGCGGTCTCCTCCCTAATGTAAGCATCGATTACATTTCAGCCTGGCGAAATCGTCAACGGTGTAATCGGTGCTTACATTCACGTTCGGGTGATGCTAGGAAGCACCATGCCCGCCCGACAGCCGTCCAAGCCGCGCACCCGCCGCCAAACGCCGGAAGCCCGGCCGTATCATCACGGCGACCTCCGCCGCGTGCTGATCGATGCTGCGTTGCAACTGGCGGCGGAGGGTGCCGAAGTCTCGGTGCGCGAGGCCGCACGCCGGGCCGCGGTTTCGCCGGGGGCGCCGTTCCGGCACTTCCCCAACCGCGACGCGCTGATGGCGGCGGTGGCCGGGGAGGCGCAGCGGCGCTTTCGTGCCGAGATCGAGGTGGCGCTGGGCCAGGCGCCGGCCACCGACCCGCTCGGCCGCTTCCGCGCCTTCGGGCTTGCCTACCTGCGCTGGGCGATGCGCAACCCCGCGCATTTCGAGATCATCTCCACGGGGCGCTACTTCGCCCATGGCAGCTCCGCGGAGCTGACACGCGACAATGCCGAACTGATCGCTCTAACCGAACGGATGCTGGCAGACGCGGCGGAGCAGGGCCTGCTGCGGTCGGCCGACCTCAAGCGCATCCAGATCGCCGGCCGCGCCCTGGTCTACGGCTTTGCCTGGATGAACCTCGACGGCCACTTTCCGCGCTGGGGGGTGGAGGAGGGCGAGACCGAGCGGATGGCGGAAGGGGTGATCGACCTCTTCATCGCGGGGATCGCGAAGTCGGGCCGCGGCTCCTGAACTGACTGACCCTCATGGCGACGAGGCTCGTAGCGCCGTCTCGAACCATGCAGGCCCACCCTTCGAGACGCCTGCTTCGCAGGCTCCTCAGGGTGAGGGGATGGAGTTGGCCGTGCGGCTGTTCGCCGCCTGCTAACATTAAGCGAAGGTCGGACCGCGACACGCGTTGCTTGTCCGTGACCATTCAATTACAGTTTTATGACACGGTGCAGGCTTCCGGCTGCGCCGAACGCCGCAGGCCGGCCCGACGGCTGGGTATTCATCGTGCCGGACCAGAAGTTGCGTGCCGTCGATGGCGTCCGCGCCGAATCCAGGTCCTTCTGCCACCACCGCCGTGCTGGCGAGCGTTGCCGCGCTCGGCATCTGGCGCCTGCTTGCGGTTGCCGCGCCGCATCTTGCCGCCCTCGCGCTCATGTACGAGACCGAGACCGATTTCGGTTCGCGGCTTTCGTTCGTGCTCGCCTGGGGCATCCTCAATTTCTTCTGGATCACGCTCTTGCGGCGGCCGGCATTGTCGGGCGCGCTGTCGCTGACCATGGTCGTCGTGCTGGTGCTGCTGTCGCGGCTCAAGCACGACGTCGTGCAGATGACGGTCAACTTCATCGACCTGATGATGATCGACCGCGACACCGTGGCGTTCCTGTTCACGATCTTCCCGAACCTGCGCTGGTCGGTGATCGGGGCCGGCCTCGTCACGCTGCCGCTGATGTATGCGCTGTGGTGGCTCGATCCGTTTCGCATCCGCCGCCTGCCGGCGTTCGCGTCCACGCTCGCCTGTCTTGCCGCACTGGTCGGCTATTCGCTCTATCATCCAGACGAGGCCTGGCGCGGCTATTACGACGACGGCTATCTCTCGAAATTCTTCCGCTCCGGCGTCAGCGCGGTCTCCGATTTCGCGCAATACGGTTTCATGGAGTCGGCCGCCTCGACCAACGAACGGCTCAACATGCCGCTGGTGGATGCCTGCCACCCCGCGGGCCGCCGGCCGAACATCATCATGGTCCATGATGAATCGAGCTTCGACATCCGCGCCGCCCAGGGCATCAAGGTGCCGCCGCGCTATGGCGATCATTTCAAATCCTTTGACGGCAAGCAGCGCACGTTCCTGGCCGAGAGCAATGGCGGGCCGAGCTGGTTCACCGAATACAACGTGCTCGCTGGCCTCTCCTCGCGCTCGTTCGGCCGCTTCGCCTATTTCGTGACGCGCATCGCCTCAAACCGCGTCGAGCGCGGCCTCCCGCTGGCGCTGCGCCGCTGCGGCTATGACACGCTATCGCTCTATCCCGCCTATGGCGGCTTCATGGGCGCGCGCAGCTTTCAGGTGACGACCGGCGTCGAACGCTTCCTCGACTCGAAGGATCTCGGCGCCAAGGACGTCGAGCCGGACTCCTTCTTCTACGACAAGGCGCTCCAACTGATGGGCCAGCAGCCGCCGAACAAGCCGCTGTTCACCTTCATCTATCTCGGCGCCAATCATTTCCCCTGGGAGACGCGCTTCCGCCCCGACCTGCTGCCGAACTGGCGCGCGCCGGGCAATAATGTGGCGTCCATCGACGAATATCTGCGCCGGCAAGCGATGAGCGCCGAGCAGTACAGAGCGTTTGTCGCGGGGCTGAAGAAGAATTTTCCCGGCGAGCCCTTCCTGATCGTGCGCTACGGCGATCACCAGCCCGAGTTTGCGCCGAACCTCCTCGAGCCCGGGCTCGACGAGGGCGCGCTCGGCAAGAAGCTCGACGCCTACGATCCGCGTCTCTACGCGACTTATTACGCGATCGACGCCATCAATTTCGAGCCGGTGAAGAGCGAGGCCGTGATGGACACGGTCGACGGCCCCTATCTCCCGCTGGTGATTCAGGAAGCCGCCGGCATTCCGCTCGATCCCTCCTTTGCCGAGCAGAAGCAGATCATGCTCCGCTGCAAAGGCATCTTCTACGGCTGCAAGGACGGCGCCGAGGCGCGGCGGCTCAACCGGCTGCTGATCAATGCCGGGATCATCCGGGGGCTGTAGTCGGCCTACCGCTTGCCCACCTTCTCCCACAGCCATCTTGCCACGACATCCGGCGACGAATTCGCGTCGTTGCCGCTGGCGCGCAAATTGGCCTCGCGCATTGTGGCGATGTCGATCTTGCCGAGCAGCGGCTTGAGCGCAGCCTGCAATCGCTCATCGCCGGCCCGCTTCGGCGCCAGCAGCAGGATCGCGTCGTAGGGCGGGATCGCGTGCCTGGGATCGTCCAGCACGACCAGATCGTACTTCGCGATCAGTCCGTCGCTGGTGTAGCCGGCGATCACGTCGACCTCGCCGCTCGCGACGGCCGCATACATGAAATCCGGCTGCATCTGGCGCTGGGCGCGGAACGAGAGGCCATAGGATTTTTGCAGCGCCGCCCATTCCGGGCGCGAGAAGAACTCGTAGTCGCCGGCGATGGACAGGGTCGGTGCATGCGCGGCGAGATCGGCGATGGTGCGGATGCCGAGCGTTTCGGCGCGCTTCTTCGGCATCACCAGCGCATAGGCGTTCTCGAAGCCGAGCTCGCCGAGCAGGGTGATGTTGTCCTTCGCGAGCGCCGTCTTGAGCTCCGCCAACAACTCCGCGCGCGGCTTGATGTCCGTGCGGTGCAGCTGGTTGGCCCACAGCGTGCCGGAATAATCGACATAGAGATCGATGTCGCCGGCCTTGAGCGCCTCGAAGATCACGCTGGAGCCGAGACCCGACCGCGCGGTCGCGGAGAGGCCGGCGGCCTGGAGGCGGTCCCTGAGCAGGGCGGACAGCACATATTGCTCGGCGAATGTCTTGGCGCCGACGACATAGCTCTGCGACGAGCGTCCCATCGTCGGCACCAGCGTTGCGAGGACCAGCGCCGCGATCCCGATGCCGCCGAGCGCGGCAGGCAGGCGGCTGCGGTGGCGCAAGCCGCTCTCGATCAGGCCGAGCAACTGATCGACGGCGAGCGCGAGCAGGGCCGAGGCAAAGCAGCCGAACAGCACGAACACCCAGTTCTGGGTCTGAAGCCCGGCAAAAATGTAATTGCCGAGGCTGGTCTGCCCGATCGGCGTTGACAGGGTCGCGGTGCCGATCACCCACACTGCCGCGGTGCGGATGCCGGCCATCATCACCGGCAGCGCCAGCGGCAGCTCGACCATGATGAGCGACTGCCGCGCGGTCATGCCGACGCCTTTGGCGGCTTCGATCAGCGCGGGATCGATGCCGTTGAGGCCCGTGATACCGTTGCGCAGCACCGGCAGCATCGAATAGAGCGCGAGCGCCAGCATCGCCGGCAGGAAGCCGAAAGCCGAGAAGGAGATTCCGAACCAGGCGAGTGTCAAGGACGCGGCCAGCAGCAGCAGCGGATAGAACAGCGCGAGCAGCGCCAAGCCGGGCACCGTCTGCACGATGCTTGCGAGCGCGAGCAGGATAGCGCGCGGCGCCGGGCGGTTGCGCGTCAGGATCGCCAGCGGCAGGCTGACGGCGAGGCCGAGCGCGAGCGCGGCGAGGCTGACCCGAACATGGTTGCCGAGATAGTCGGGCAGATGCGCCAGCGCCTCGCCCCAGCGCGGATCAGCGAACAGGCTCATGCCGCACCGCTCTGTGGCAGTAGCGCGTTCAGCCGCTCGACCTGGCGTCGCGGCGTGCGCAGCAGCTCCAGCACATAGGCGTCGCCGCTGTTCGAGAGCTCCGCGGGCGTGCCCTGCGCCAGCAGCTGTCCGCTGCGCATCACCGCGATGCGGTCGGCGAGCAGGATCGCCTCCGTCATGTCATGGGTGATCATGACCGTGGTCAGGCCGAGCTTGCGATGCAGTTCGCGAAAATCCTCGCCGAGCGCATCGCGGGTGAGGGGATCGAGCGCGCCGAACGGCTCGTCCATCAGCACGATGCGGGGCCGTGCCGCGAGCGCCCGCGCCACCCCGACGCGCTGGCGCTGGCCGCCGGAGAGCGCCTCGGGCAGGCGATCGCGATGCGCGCGACGGTCGAGTTGCACGAGCTCGAGCAGCTCGTCGACCCGCGCGGTGATGTCCGCTGCCGGTGCGCCCAGCAGCCTTGGCGTGATCCCGATATTGTCGGCGACGCTCAGATGCGGAAACAGCCCGCCGCTCTGGAAGACGTAGCCGATCCGGCGCCGCAGCGCGACCGGATCGACGGCTTGCACATCCTCACCCTCGACCGTGATCGTGCCGGCATCGGCCTCGATCAGCCGGTTGGCGAGCCGCAGCAGCGTGGTCTTGCCGGAGCCGGAGCCGCCGACGATGGCCAGAAATTCGCCCTCGGCGATGTCGAGCGACACGTCGTCGACGGCCGTGAGCGAGCCGAAGTTCTTGCTGACGTGGGAATAGCTGATGGCAGGTTTGGAAGGCATTCGACGCGGCTCACTCTTCCTTACCCTCCCCTGGAGGGGGAGGGTCGCTCGCGCGAAGCGCGGGCGGGGTGGGGTGATCTCTCAACACGGGCGGTGTTGGACGTGGAGGGACCGTCACCCCACCCCGGTCCGCATTCCGCTTCGCTTCATGCGCACCGACCCTCCCCCTCCAGGGGAAGGTGAAGGAGGCGACGGAGCCCATGCGTAGCACGCTTGGCGGCTCGATTGAACTTGGCCGCGCGAGCGGCTAAGGCATCGGGCCAAGTTCGGAGGGAACACATGACGACGCCCACGGCAGTGGCGCTGGAAGACGCCAAAGTCGCGTTCCGGCTGGGGGACGACCGGGTCTATACGGCGGTGGAGAAGGCCCATCTTTCGGTCGCGCAGGGCGAGTTCGTCGCCATCGTCGGGCCGACCGGCTGCGGGAAATCGACGCTGCTCAACGTCGCGGCCGGCCTGCTCAAGCCCGCCGCCGGCAGCATCAAGATATTCGACCGGCCGCTCGCGGGGCTGAACCGGGACGCCGGCTACCTGTTCCAGGCCGATGCGCTGTTCCCCTGGAAGACCGCGATCGACAATGTCGCGATCGGGCTCGAGATCGCGGGCACGCCCCGCGCCGAGGCGCTGCAACGTGCGCAAAAATGGCTGACGTCCGTCGGCCTCGGCGCCTTCGCCAACCGCTATCCGCACATGCTCTCCGGCGGCCAGCGCAAGCGCGTGGCGCTGGCACAGGTGCTGATCCGCGACCCCAAGATACTCCTGATGGACGAGCCGTTCGGGCCGCTCGATGCGCAGACCCGCCAGGTCATGGGCAATCTGCTGCTCGACCTCTGGAATGCCGACCGCAAGGCCGTGCTGTTCGTCACCCATGATCTCGAAGAGGCGATCGCGCTCGCCGATCGCGTCGTGATCATGTCGGCGGGGCCGTCCTCGCGCATCATCGGCGACTGGCGCGTGAGCTTGCCGCGTCCGCGCGATATTTTCGAGGTGCGGCTGGACAAGGAGTTCCATGCGCTCCACCGCGAGATCTGGAGCGTGCTCAAGGACGAGGTGATGAAGGGCTACGCGCAATCGACCCAAGCGGCGGAGGCGATCTGATGTCGCGCGTGACGCTGCTTGCGCTGCAAGTCCTGGTCGCCGTCGTCTGCCTCGCACTGTGGCAGCTCTTTGCGACCGTGCCGGTGTTCGGAAAAATCCTGTTGCCGCCGTTCTTCTTCTCCAACCCGGTCGACGTGTTCAGTCAGATCGTCAAGTGGTTCTCGTCGGGCGTGATCTGGAAGCATCTCGGCATCACGTTGACGGAATCGATTCTGGCGTTCGTGATCGGATCGCTCGGCGGCGTGCTGGTCGGCTTCTGGTTCGCGCGCCAGCCATTGGTTGCCGCGGTGTTCGATCCCTACGTCAAAATGGTCAACGCGCTGCCCCGCGTCGTGCTTGCGCCGATCTTCGCGCTGTGGCTGGGCCTCGGCATCTGGTCCAAGGTCGCGCTCGGCGTGACGCTGGTGTTCTTTATCGTGTTCTTCAACGTCTATCAGGGCGTCAAGGAAGTCAGCCGCACCGTGCTCGACAATGGCCGCATGCTCGGCATGAGCGAGCGGCAGCTGATGCAGCACGTCTATTGGCCGTCGGCGCTGTCGTGGATGTTCTCCTCGCTGCACACCTCGGTCGGCTTCGCCGTGGTCGGCGCGGTCGTCGGCGAATATCTGGGATCGGCGGCGGGGCTCGGCTATCTGATCCAGCAGGCCGAAGGCATCTTCGACGTCGCCGGTGTGTTCGCCGGCATGTTCGTGTTGTCGGCCTTCGTCATCCTGATCGACTTCGGGGTGACGCTGGTTGAGCGCAGGCTGCTGGTCTGGCGCCCGACCGTGGACGGGCGGGGGTAGGCCGCCTCGTTTGGCTGCTGACGTTTATGTGATTGACCGCCCGGAATAGAACGCGCGGCCATACGTCATACCCCCATGCAACCACCTGCATGGGAGTTCAGGATGCCCCCCTCACAGTTCCGCCGCGCCGTAGCGGCTCTTGCAAGCAGATGCCGATGGCCCAGGCCCGGCCTCGGCACGGCGTTCCTTGCCGCGCCAATTCTGGTCGCGTCCGTACTCCCGCTGCTCGTGTTCGCGCATGAATCCCATCCGGCCGCCGCGCCGGCCGCGGTGGGCACGGAGGAGCGTGCGTTTCTGGAAGAAAACGAAGCGGCGATGACCAAGATGATGAACGACATGGCGGCCAAGCCGACCGGCGACATCGATCGCGACTTCGTCGCAATGATGAGCCCGCATCATCAGGGCGCGATCGACATGGCGGTCATCGAATTGCGCTATGGCAAGAACGAGCAGCTGCGGCGCATCGCCCAGGAAATCATCGTCGACCAGATGCAGGAGATCGCGGCCATGAAGCTCGCGATCGGCGAACCGGCGACTGACACCACGCCCGCCCCGACCCAACCGCCCTCAGCTCCCAACACAACCGTTCATCATCATCCGGGCATGCAGATGGATATGTCCACGGGAATGAAGAAGTAGGAGCCGCAGATGACCACGTCACGAAGCATGATGATGAAGAGCATTTTCCTGGCGGCCACGATGCTTGCGACCGGTTCGGTCGCGTGGGCAGGGCAGGCACCGGGCGCGTTGTCCGCTCCCGATATTCCGGTGAGCCACCACGACCGCGTCTACGCCGCAGAGCAGTTCTCGAATACGGTCTCGGTCACCGATCCCGTCGACAACAAGCTGCTTGGCGTGATCCGGCTGGGCGACCCGCAACCCGGCAATTTCAGCCCGCTCTACAAGGGGCAGGTGCTCGTTCATGGCATGGGCTTCTCGCCCGATCACAAGACGCTCGCCGTGGTGTCGATCGGCTCGAATTCGGTGAGCTTCATCGACACCGCGACCAACGCGGTCAAGCATATCACTTACGTCGGACGATCGCCGCACGAGGCGTTCTTCACGCCGGACGGCAAGGAAGTGTGGGTCACCGTTCGCGGCGAGAACTACATCTCCGTCATCGATCCAATCAGCTTCAAGGAGAAGACCCGCATCACGACCCCGAACGGGCCAGGCATGCAGATTTTCTCGCCCGACGGCAAATACGGCTACATCTGCTCGTCGTTCAATCCCGAGACCGACGTCGTCGCGGTGGCCGAGCACAAGATCGTCGCCACGGTGAAGCAGGAGAGCCCGTTCTGCCCGAACATCGCGGCGACGCCGGATGGAAACCAGGTGTGGTTCACGCTGAAGGACGTCGGCCGGACACAGGTGTTCAACGCCAGGCCACCGTTCAACGCGATCAAGACGATCGATACCGGGCCGATCACCAACCACGTCAACTTCGCGCACACCGCCAAGGGCACGTTCGCCTATGTCACCATTGGCGGCCTGAACGAAGTAAAGGTGTTCCGCACCGACGATTTCTCGCAGGTCGCAACGATCCCGGTCGGCAATCTGCCGCACGGCGTCTGGCCGTCCGGCGATGGCACACGCATCTATGTGGGGCTGGAGAACGCCGACGCGCTCGCGGCCATCGACACGGCGACCAATAAAGTGGTCGGGAACGTTCCGATCGGCCAGGCGCCGCAGGCGATCGCGTATGTTCCAAATGCCGCGCCTAACCCTGATGACCGCCAGAATTTGCAGGCCCTCGGCGTCGCCGGCCAGGTCGCTCATCTCACGCTTACGTCGAAGGACGGTGCAAAGGACGGCATGGCGCCGACCAGTGTGTCGCTGTTCGATCAAGGCCTGATCCAGATCTTGCAGGCTTCGGTGACGGGACTTCAGCCCAAGCAGAAATATGTGCTTGCGCTGGCGGAGCACGGTGATGGAAGTGGCCCATTGCAGCCGCTCGCGGCGTTCATGACCAACCCGGCCGGATCCGCTATCGTCAATGTGGCCGGCCCGATCCGGCAGATCGTCGACCAGTCGGCCGCGACTGCAAAGCGCTATCTGGTGATTGCGGCCGGCGATGCTGCGACGCCCGGCGAGGCGGTCCAGATCGAGGCGCAATGACATCTCGCCTGACGGCAAGGGAGAGCAGGCGGAGCGCTTCATGAAGGACATGCTGGTTCAGGTCGAGCCACTGATCCCCGCGCTCCGCCGTTATGCGCGCGCCCTCGTGCGCGACCGCTCCGCGGCCGACGATCTGGTCCAGGATTGCCTGGAGCGCGCCGTCAGCCGTTGGCATCAGCGGCGCGACGGCAGCGTGCGTGCCTGGCTGTTCACCATCCTCCACAATCTGGCGGTCAGCCAATTCCGCCAGGCCAAGGCGCGAGGCAGGCATATGCCGATCGACGATGCAGGCGAGCAGGAACTCGTCAGTGCGGCAGCCCAGGAGCAAAGGTTGATCTATCAGGATGTCCTGAGCAAGCTGGCAAAACTCCCGGATGAGCAGCGGGCCGTGTTATTGCTTGTTGCGGTCGAGGATCTTTCCTACGCGGACGCTGCGGCAGTGCTCAACGTCCCGATTGGTACGGTCATGTCACGACTATCGCGCGCGCGGGAGAGGCTGCAGCAGGAGATGGACGGCGTTACGCCCAGAAATGTCGTGGCCTTGCGGAGCTTGAAATGAACCAGCGGCCGGTCACCGAAGATGACCTCCACGCCTATGTGGACCAGGCGCTCGAGCCCGAGCGTCGCGCGGAGATCGCATCCTATCTGGACAATCATCCTGACGTCGCCGCGCGCGTCGCGGCCTTCGCCGCCCAGCGCGAGCAGTTGCGCGGCGCACTGGCGTCAATCGCCGATGAGCCGCTGCCGGCAGAGTTGAACTTGTCGCACATCATCGAGGGCCGGAAGCGTCGTCCGCTACGGGTGTGGGGTGCGATCGCTGCGGTGTTGCTTCTCGGCATCGGCGGTCTCGGCGGGTGGACCATGCGCAGCGTCTTGCAGGAGGGCTCGAACGGACTGTCCTCGTTGGCGCAAGAGGCCGCCTACTCCTATAACGTCTTTGCACCGGACCGCGTGCGGCCGGTCGAGATAAAGGCGTCCGACAGCGCTGAGCTCACGCAATGGGTCTCCAGGCGGCTGAAGCAGCCGGTCAAGGTGCCGGACCTCTCTGTCTCAGGCTACAGGCTGATGGGCGGTCGTCTGGTTGCGACGTCGCACGGCCCGGCCGCGATGTTCATGTACGATGACGATCGCGGCGACCGGCTTGTCGTGCTGACGCGTCCGATGAGCAACCGCAATCTGGATACGCCGATGATGCCGCAATCGACCGGCGATGTCGCGGGCTTCGTGTGGGCGGATGGCGGCATGGGTTACACGCTCGTCGGCCAGCTTCCGGGAGACACCCTCAAGCCGATCGCGAACGAGATCCGGAAGCAGACGCGCCCGATCTAGCCTCGAAACTGACGAAATGGGCCCGCACGGCAGTGCGAGCCCGAACGTTCAACCGGCCCGAGTTGCGGGCAGCCTAGTCCAGCAGCTTGGTGTCATCGGGCGCCTGCGGCGGCGTCTTGATCGCGATGGCCTTGACCTGTCCGCTGATCGGCTTGGTGCCGCCATGCGGGGTGCCCTTGGGGATGATGACGAGGTCGCCGGGTTTCACCGTCACCTCCTTGTCGCCGAGCCAGATCGTCCCGGTCCCGTCGAGGATGTACTGGATCTCGTTGGTGTTGGGATGCATGTGCTTGGGCACATTGCCGACCTGGATCGAGATGGTGGCGCCGTCGGCGCTGGCAAACATCTTGGAACGGTAGCCGACATTGTTGGCGGGCCCGAGCGCGTCGCCTTCCATCTCGCCGGTATGGATGATCTGCGCGGTGACGTTCTCCGCGGCCAGCGCCGGCCGGAGCAGTTGGTTGGCGCCGCATCCGGCGGCAAAGGCGGCGGCGATCGACAGCCCGATTGCAAGGCGATTCATGGATGATCCTCCCCATCAAGAATTGTTCTTGTCTGAGCATGTTATTGCGCCGAAAGGCCAATGGCCAGTGCCACTTAAGCGGTGCTTCTCAAGCCAGTCCCGCTGCTCTATGGTGCCGCCGGCCGAATGGAGGAAACCAATGAAGAACACGATTGCCAGGCTCGCCGGCGCGCTGCTCGCGCTGACGCTCACCACCGGTCTTGCCGCGGCGCAAAGCAAGGTGACCATCGCGATCGGAGGCGGCGCCTGCCTGTGCTATCTGCCCACGGTGCTGGCCAAGCAACTCGGCGAATACGAGAAGGCGGGCCTCAATGTCGAGCTCGTGGACCTCAAGGGCGGCTCGGACGCGCTCAAGGCCGTGCTCGGCGGCAGCGCCGACGTGGTCTCCGGCTATTTCGACCATTGCGTCAACCTCGCCGCCAAGAAGCAGGAGCTTCAAGCCTTCGTGGTCTATGACCGTTATCCCGGCCTCGTGCTGGTGGTCTCGCCGTCGCACACGAACGAAATCAAGTCGATCAAGGATCTCGCCGGCAAGAAGGTCGGCGTCAGCGCGCCCGGCTCCTCGACCGACTTCTTCCTCAAATATTTGCTCAAGAAGAACGGGCTCGATCCCGCCGGCACCGCCGTGATCGGCGTCGGCCTCGGCGCCACCGCCGTGGCCGCGATGGAGCAGGGGCAGATTGACGCCGCCGTGATGCTCGATCCCTCCGTCACCGTGCTCCAGGGCAGCCACAAGGATCTGCGCATCCTCAGCGACACCCGGACCCAGAAGGACACGCTCGAGACGTTCGGCGGCGAATATCCGGGCGGCGCGCTGTACTCGACCGTGGCCTGGATCAACGGCCACGAGAAGGAAACGCAGGCGCTCACCAACGCAATGCTGGCCACGATCGGCTGGATCCATTCGCATTCGCCGGAGGAGATCATGGCGAAGATGCCGGACGAGATGGTCGGCAAGAACAAGGAGCTTTATCTCGCCGCGCTGAAGAACACGATCCCGATGTTCTCCGAAACCGGCAAGATGGACCCGAAGGGCGCGGACGCGGTGCTCGCGGTGTTCAGCGTCGGCTCGCCCGAGGTGGCCGCCGCCAAGATCGACGTCAGCAAGACCTTTACCAACAAGTATGTCGATCAGGCCAAGAAGACCACGGGGAATGCCAAATAACTGACGCGAAGGCATTGTAATCAGCTGTCATGACGTCATTGGTCATTCATCGCGTCACGACGCTTGATCTTGCCGTGCGGCCAATCGCCTGGCCGTTCGCCGAAGAGCGCCGCGCCGAGATTGCGGCGCATTTCGCCGAGAAGCAGCGCGAGCGGCCGAAGATGTGGAACGGCCGCGTCCTGCTCGGGCGCGATGCCGTGTTCACGGACGGCCATCTCGCCGCGACCTATTTCGAGACGGATTTCGCGAGCTTCCTTGCCTGGCGCGACTGGGGCTTTCCCGACAAGGCCGTGTTCAACGGTTTTGGCATGGGCGCGCTGCGCGCCTCCGACGGCGCCTTCATCATGGGCGAGATGGCGCAGCACACCGCCAATGCGGGCCGCATTTATTTCCCCTCGGGCACGCCCGATCTGGACGACGTCAGTGACGGCGCGCTCGACATTCCCGGCAGCGTCATCCGCGAACTCGGGGAAGAGACCGGCTTGACCGCGGCCGACTACCGGGCCCAGCCGGACTGGCACTGTGTCGTCACCGGTCCGTCGATTGCAATGATTCAAATTATCAACCTGGACATGCCGGGTGACGTGGCCCGGGCCCGGATCGAGGCCAATCTCGCCCGCGAAGCCGAACCGGAGTTGTCGGCCATTCATCTCGTGCGCGGGATGAGTGATCTCACGCCGACCATGCCGCGATTTGTCACGGCCTTTATCGAGCAGCAGTTCGCGTCGCGCTGAAGCGCGAGGCTTGACATCGCTGCCCCCAGCCCATGTGATGGGCCAAAAAGCAAAAGCAAGAAGACTGCAATGCACAATCGTCCAGGGAGGTTTTGATGCGCCTGCGCATGGCTGCCCGCTTGGTACGTGGGCTGTTGGTCGCGATATCAGCGACGGGCTTGATGGCTTCGGCTCAGGCTCAAGAGAAGAAGATCAAGATCGGCGTTGTTTTCGACCTGACCGGGCCTCTCGCGGGCGGTGGATCTGAGCTCGGCTATATCGGCGCAAAAATTATTCTCGACCATTTCGCCAAGACCGGCGTCGAGGGCTACAAGATCGAGGCGGTCTACGCCGACGCGCAGAGCAAGCCCGACATCGCCATCAACGAATCCGTCCGTCTGCTCGAGCAGGAGAAGGTGGACATGGTGCTCGGCTTCTTCTCGTCGGCGCAATGCGTGCCGGTCGCTGCCCGCGTCGAGCAGCTCAAGAAGTTCATGTGGATGACGACCTGCATCTCGTCGGCCGTGTTCAACGACAAGGGCTACAAATACGTGTTCCGCCCGCAGGCGAGCGGCGACCAGTTCGGCATGATGACGATGGATTTCATCGCGCAGAATGCCAAGGCGAAGTTCGACAAGGAGCCGAAGGACCTGCGCGTCGCCATCATCCACGAGGATGGCGCCTATGGCGTCGACGTCTCCAGGGGCAATGAGGCCGGCGCGAAGAAGGCGGGCTTCAACGTCGTGATGAAGGAAGGCTATTCGGCGACGGCGCCCGATCTCTCCGCGCTGGTGACCAAGCTGAAGCGTGCCAAGCCCGATGTCATTTTCCACACCGGCTACAACCCTGACATCACGCTGTTGCTGCGCCAGGCCCGCGAGCAGGGGCTGAAGTTCGGCGCGCTGATGGGCCATGGCGCCGGCTACGGCGTCTACGAGAAGCTGAAAGAGGGGATGGGGGTCGACGCCACCTACATCTTCAACACCGACCCGATATCGATCTGGCTCGCCAACCAGAAGACCATGGATCCCAAGCTCCCGCCCGTCATCAAGATGGTCGGCGAGGAGTTCGACAAAATCAGGCCCGGCGTTGCCATCCGCTCGGCGCATGTCGGCATCGGCGCGTCCAACACTTACGTGTTCATGAGTGATGTGCTGCCGCGCGCGATCAAAAAGTATGGCGGCGTCGATCCCGACGCGCTGCGCAAGGCCGCGCTAGACACCGACATCCCCGAAGGCGGCACGATGCTCGGCTTCGGCGTCAAGTTCTACGGCGAGGGCACGCCGATGGCCGGGCAGAACGAGCGCTCATTCCCGGTCGTGATCCAGTACATCGACGACAAATCCTCTGTGGTGTGGCCCAAGAGTCAGGCGCAGCGCGAGGCCGTGCTGCCGCTGCCGAAGGGCACCACCTACAGCAACCAGTAGCGGCGGAGCAGGGCGGTGCTGGAAGTCAGCGGGCTGGTGAAGCGGTTTGGTGGCTTCACCGCCGTCAACAACGTGTCGTTTCGGGTTGATCAGGGCGAGATCCTCGGCCTGATCGGCCCCAACGGCTCGGGCAAGAGCACGATCTTCAATATGCTCTCCGGCACGCTGGCGCCGACATCCGGCTCGATCCTGTTCGGCGGCGCCGAGATCGCGGGCCTTGCGCCGCACCGGATCATCAACAGCGGCATCGGCCGCACCTTCCAGATTCCGCGGCCGTTCCGACGCCTGACAATCTTCGAGAATGTCGCGCTGGCCGGGTTCTACGGCCAGGGCCGCCACAGTCGTGCCAGGGCGGAGGAGGCGGCCGAGCGGTCACTTGCGATGGTGGGCTTGCCGACCGATCGCCATGCCAGCGTCGATGGACTCGGGGCGGCCGGCCTGAAGAAGCTCGAATTGGCGAAAGCGCTTGCCACCGCGCCAAAACTGCTGCTCGCCGACGAGAGCCTCGGCGGTCTCGACGAGACCGAGATGGACCAGGCGGCGGACATGCTGCGCAACATCCGTGACGAGCTCGGCATCACCATCATCTGGGTCGAGCACATCATGGGCGTGCTGATGCGCGTCGTCGACCGCGTGATGGTGCTCGACCACGGCGAGAAGATCTCGGAAGGGTTGCCGAGCGCGGTTGCCGGCGACCCGCGCGTCATCGAGGTCTATCTCGGCACCGATGCCGAGACCACGCAGGCCGCGGCGGCGGAAGCGCGCCGCCGCTCGGGAGGCTAGACGATGCTGGAGCTTCGTTCGGTCAGCGCGGGTTACGGCACGTTCCAGGCGCTGTTCGACGTCAATCTCGATGTAAAGGCTGGCGAGGCCGTCGGCGTCATCGGTCCGAACGGCGCCGGCAAGACCACCCTGATGCGCGTCATTTCCGGCCTGATCCGTCCCACGCGCGGGTCGATCAGGATGGAGGGCGTCGACGTCGTGGCGACGCCGCCGCACAAGATCGTCAGCCTCGGGATCGCCCATGTGCCGGAGAACCGGCGGCTGTTTCCGCAGCTCACGGTCGACGATAATCTCAAGATGGGCGCCTTCATGAAGGAGGCGCGCGGCCACTATGCCGAGCGGCTGGATGTCGTGTTCGACCTGTTTCCGCGCCTGAAGGAGCGCCGCCACCAGATGGCCGGCACCATGTCCGGCGGCGAGCAGCAGATGTGCGCGATCGGCCGCGCGCTGATGTCGAATCCAAAACTTCTGCTGCTCGACGAGCCGTCGGCGGGGCTGGCGCCGGTCGTGGTGCAGCAGGTGTTCGAGCTGGTGAAGCGGATCCGCGCCCGCGGCCTGACGGTGCTGATCGTCGAGCAGAACGTGCAGCAGGTGCTGAAAGTGGTTGATCGCGCCTATCTGATCGAGGCGGGCACGATCCGGGCATCCGGCACCTCGGCCGAGATGCTGGCGAGCGACACGGTCAAGGAAGCGTATCTCGGGGTATGAGGTTCATGCAGGCATGCAAGCTTTTTTGGGCATTTTCGACATCTATCTGCTGGAGGCCGTGATCAACGGCATCCTGCTCGGCGGCGTGCTGGCACTGCTCGCGCTCGGGCTCAACTTGATCTTTGGCGTCATCGACGTGACCTGGATCTGCTACGCAGAGCTGGTGATGATCGGCATGTACGCCATGTATTTCATCGTGCAGTATTACGGCCTCAGCTACTTCATCGCAGCGCCGTTCACCATTTTGCTCGTCGCGATCCTCGGC
This sequence comes from Bradyrhizobium sp. 482_C4_N1_8, assembly GCF_052075965.1. NCBI lineage: Bacteria > Pseudomonadati > Pseudomonadota > Alphaproteobacteria > Hyphomicrobiales > Nitrobacteraceae > Bradyrhizobium > Bradyrhizobium sp. 482_C4_N1_8. The sequence goes on from NZ_CP197231.1 coordinate 2,104,108, forward strand.
GCCGCGCTGCACTACCTCGTGATCGCGCCGCTGCTCACCGCGCCGCCGATCAACCAGCTGCTTGCGACAGGCGGGGTGCTGTTCGTGCTCCAGAGCTTTGCCACCGTCGCCTTCGGCATCGACTTCCGCAATCTCGGCATCCGCCTGCCGGTGCTCGCCTTCGGCGACATGAATTTCAGCTACGCGCGGCTGCTATCCTTTCTGGCCGCGCTGGTCGGCATGGTCGCAGTGTACCTGTTCATGACCCGCACCTTCACCGGCACCGCGATCCGCGCCATCTCCCAGGATCGGCAGATCATGGCGCTGATGGGCGTCGACACGAAGAGAATGTATCTCATCACCTCCGCGCTCGGCGGCGCGCTGGCTGGGCTCGCCGCTTGCCTGCTGGTGCTGCAATATGACGTGCATCCCTTCGTCGGCCTCTCCTTCGGACCGATCACCTTCCTGATCTGCGTGCTCGGGGGGCTCGGCAATTTCATCGGCGGCTTCATCGCCGCCTTTGTGTTCGCCGAGATCATATCGCTCGGCGGCCTGTTCTCCGACCTCGAATGGGGCTACGTGCTCGCCTTCGCCTTCTTCATCGTCATGATGTTCATCCGGCCCGCGGGCCTGCTTGCGAGGCGCCGATGATGGGGCAGGGCCGGCTTGTGGCGTGGGCAATCGGGCTTGCAGCATTGATCGCGCTGCCCTTCCTCTATCGCGACCCCTATCATCTGCACATTCTGGTGCTGATCCTGATCTGGTCGTTCGCCTACACGTCCTGGTCGATGATGGGACGGTTCGGCCTGGTCTCGCTCGGCCATGGCGGCTTCATGGGGATCGGCGCCTATGTCACCGCGCTGCTGTGGAATCACCTGGGCTGGTCGCCCTGGATCGGCATTCCCATCAGCATGGTTGCGGCGGGTGCGCTGGCGCTGATCGTCGGTTACCCCTGCTTCCGCTTCCGCATCACCGGACATTATTTCGTGCTGGTGACGCTGGCGCTGTCAGGCATCGTGCTCCAGGTCATCACGGCCACGCGCGACTATACCGGCGGCTCGCTCGGCTATACGCCAAATCGCGCCTCGGGCAACAAGCTGCTGGCGCTGCAATTCGACGACAAGACGACCTGGTATCTGATCGCGCTCGGGGTCTGGCTTTTCGGCATCGTGGTCTGGCACTGGGTCGACCGCAGCATGGCCCGCTACGCGCTCGAGGCGATCTCGGAGGACGAGGATGCCGCGGCCGCCGCCGGCGTCGATGTCACCGCGGAGAAGCTGAAAATTACGTTGCTCAGTGCGGTGATGACGGCGCTCGCCGGCGCAATCTACTGCCAGTACCAGATGTTCATCACCCCCGACACCGTCAGCGGCATCGCGGTGTCGCTCCAGATGGTGTTCGCGGCCATCGTCGGCGGCCTGTTCGTCTCGCTCGGCCCGACCTTTGGCGCTGTCATCACCATTCTGCTGGCCGAAACCCTGCGTATCGGCTTCGGCACCAAGGCGGTCGGTTGGGACAACCTCGTCTATGGCGTGCTGCTGGTCCTTTTCATCATATTCCTTCCCAAGGGCATCCTTGGTAGCCTGCTCGACCGATTGAAGCCGCAACGCAAGGTGCCCCGCGCTCATGAGCAAGAAGCCGTCCAAATCGCTCGCCCAGGAACTTGACAGCTACATCACGCCGTTCCGTTACGACGGATCGGGCAAGTTTCACCTCAAGGATTACAAGACCAACGAGAAGGGCGATCTCGACAAGGAGAAGGCGCAGGAGATTCTCGACGCCAACAAGAAGCGGATGATCGAGTTTCAGGAGAAGCTCTACGCCCAGGACCGCTGGTCGGTGCTGATCGTGCTCCAGGCCATGGACGCCGCCGGCAAGGATTCTGCGATCAAGGCGATCTTCGAGGGCATCAACCCGCAGGGCTGCGAGGTCCATGCTTTCAAGGCGCCGAGCACCAAGGAGCTCGATCACGATTTCCTCTGGCGCCACGCGATCGCGCTGCCCGAGCGCGGCCATATCGGCATCTTCAACCGCTCCCATTACGAGGAGTGCCTGGTCACGCGGGTGCATCCGGAGATTCTTGCCAAGCAGAAGCTGCCGCAAAGGCTCGTCACCAAGAACATCTGGAAGGAGCGGTTCGAGGACATCTCCGCCTTCGAGCGCCACCTCAGCCGCAACGGTACGGTGGTTCTGAAATTCTTCCTCAATCTATCCAAGGAGGAGCAGCGCGAGCGCTTCCTTGAGCGGCTCGAGGAACCGGCCAAGCAGTGGAAGTTCTCGATGGACGACATCAAGGAGCGCGCGCTGTGGCCGCGCTACCAGGCGGTCTATCAGGACATCGTCCGGCATACGGCAACGTCGCACGCGCCCTGGTATGTCGTGCCGGCCGACCACAAATGGTTCGCGCGCGTCGTGATCGGCTCGGCGATCGTCGCGGCGCTCGAAAAGCTGGACCTGCGCTTCCCCCGCGCCGACAAGGCCTCGCTTGCCGAATTCGACGAGGTGCGCAAGGCGCTGGAGCGGGAGGGGAAGGGAGGCAGGAAGCCCGCAAAGTGACCGCCCGTGAGACCAGCAACCAGAAGAACGTCAACTTCGCGCTTCAGGGCGGCGGCGCGCACGGCGCCTTCGTCTGGGGCGTGCTGGACCACGTGCTCGAGGACGGCAGGCTCGCCATCGAGGCGATCAGCGCTACAAGCGCGGGCGCGATGAATGCGGTGGTGCTGGCCTCAGGCATGGCCATCGGCGGAGCCGAGGGGGCGCGGCAGAACCTGCATGCGTTCTGGTACGAGGTCTCGCGGATGGATCAGGTCTATGACCTGTTCTCGCCACTCAACCAGTTGATCCAGGCCCTCAAGCTGCCGCCGGAATATCACCCTGTCCATGCTTTCATCCACACGCTGACGCACACGGTGCCGCCGAACCTGCTCAACCCCCTCCACTTCAATCCGCTCCGGTCGTTGCTGCTACGCGTGGTCGATTTCGATCGGCTCAATTCATCGCCGAACGCACCGCAGCTATTTCTCAACGCCACGAATGTCCGCACCGGCAAGATCAAGGTGTTCCAGACGCCGCTGCTCAGCGCGGAGACCGTGCTCGCCTCGGCCTGTCTGCCGCCATATTTCCAGGCGGTCGAGATCGACGGCGAGCATTATTGGGATGGCGGCTATCTCGGAAATCCCGCGATCTTTCCGCTGATCTATCGAAAAGGTAGCCAAGACGTCATCATCGTGCAGGTGACCGCGATCCGGCGTGACGAACTGCCGGCGAGCGCCGCCGACGTTCTCCATCGCATCAACGAGATCAGCTTCAATTCGTCACTGATGCGTGAGATGCGCGCGATTGCCTTCGCGACCCGGCTGATCGATAATGGCGAGCTCGATCGCAACACGCACAGCCGCATGTTCATGCACTGGATTGGAAACGACCAATTGATGTCGCAGCTCGGAACGGCCACGCAGTTCCATCCCGAATGGAGCCTCTTGTGCCGCCTGCGTGACGAGGGGCGCGAGGCCGCGCGAATCTGGCTGACGCAAAACTTTGACTGTATCGGCAGCTCGTCGACGGTTGATTTGACTGAAATGTTTCTCTGATTTCGAGGTTGTCGTGTACAAGCCTGCTGTCGTCGTTTCCCTGTTCGCCGCGCTCTTGATCGCCGGTTCCGCGCGCGCCCAGACCTATGGGGGCGATGCGCCGGTCTGCCTGCACGTCTTCGGCGAGTTGGAGGGCGAGCGGATGGACTGCATTTCTCCTCGTTCGCCCAGTGCCAGGCAAGCGCGCAGGGGCGTCCGGCGACATGTCTGACGAATCCGTATTTCGCGCAGGCGCCGTCGGCGAGGACAGGGCGGCGCGTTCGCTAGCGGCAATCCCTAGGGTAGGCAAAGCAAAGCGTGCCCACCAATCTTCATCCGGCGAGAGGTGGTGAGCACGGCGCAAGAGCGCCTTTGCCCACCCTACGATCTCAGCGCGAGCGAAGCTCGTCGCGTCTGAGCAAGCCGACCCTCAATACCCGCGGCCCCACCAGTAGCAGAAGCGCTCGATATTGGCGGGAAGGGCGGTCTCGTAATTCGCCCATTTCTCGTATTTCGGCAGCTTCACTTCCTTCATCGCGGTGTCGAAGCATTTGCCGGCATCAGCGGCCTTCTTCACTTCCGCGGACAGATCTTCCATGTAGGCGATGTCGTCCTCGACGTCCTTCTTGGTGCCGAAGCGGCCGCCGGCATAGGGATGGCCGGGGATCATCCGCTCCCAGTCGAGCGAGGCCAGCTTCTTCAGCGAGGCGATATACTCGATCGGCGAGGCGTTGTCGGGAATGTTGCGGAACTGCACGGACTCGATCGGCGCGAAGTCGACGACGAAGACGATCTTCTCCTTCGGCAGCCGCATCACCAGCGAATTGTCGGAGTGGTTGCGGCCGACATAGTTCAGCTCCAGCGTGGTGCCGCCGAGCGTGATGCTCTTCTTGTCGTCGATCACCTGGTCCGGCATCACGACATCGGCGAGCAGCGAATTCTGCTTCTTCAGCTCGAGTAGGCGCTCCTTGGTCCGCCGGTGCGCAATGAAGGTGGCACCGAGATCCTTGAAGGGCTGGCCGCCGGCGATGTGATCGTAATGGTGATGGCTGTAGATGACGTATTTGATCGGCTTGTCGGTGACGGCCTTGATGGCGTCGATATAGGGCTTTGCCGGACGCAAATACGAGATCGGGTCGGTCGCGATCACGCCCTGCGGCGTCACGATGAACATCGACTGATGACCGCCATAGCGGAAGACGTAGACGTTCTCGGTGCCGTCGACCTTCTTGGTCGAGGTCTGCGGAGGGGTCTGCGCGAAGGCTGATCCAGTCAGGAGGGCCGCGACAGCGGTGATGCAAAGTAATGCTTTCATGTCTTGCTTTCTGGAAATGGATGGAATGCGGAAGGCGAATGGACTCTCTGACACAAACGCGGCGGGAGGGAATTTATTCCCTGATCCACTGCGATCAATCTATCGCGGTGGAGGGAACACGTCCTCAAATGTGATACCGGCACCATTGATCCTGCTTGACAGTTTTATGTCGCGGGAGGAGCATGCCGTTGGTCGCAAACAAGCGACGCGTCGTCCACCTCAAGAGCAAGGGGAGGTCTATGACACCACCTCCGCAGATCCAGCCGCGTTAAGTGCGATGGAGCTCGTTCGGACTATCGCATAGCGGCAGAAACCGCGAACGGCACGCCGGGTAAAGGTTTAGCGGGCTGCATCAGTGAGGCAAAGCCCCTACCTACCCGGCGCTGTATTTTGCATCACACCGATCGTGTCGGATGGCCGTGATGCGGCCGCCATGACAGGCGCTTTGACATCCTGCTTTCTCCTCCTCCTCGCCGTCATTCCGGGCCGACTCCCGGAATGACGGGAGGATTTTGTTGTGCGTATCGCACTCGGTTGATGTCCGGCCGCGCGGAGCCGACGGTTCCCGTTCCTGCGCTGCGGCAAATGCCAAGAGAATGTCGCCTCGTTGGCCAACTTCCGACACAGCGCCGGGGCGAATAGCGTCGATACGACATGGCGCAGTGCTTCGGCGGCGACAGTCCCGACTCCGCCGGCGCATGCGCTTTTCCAGGGAATCCTCGTGTCGCACAAGCTTGCCCCGGCGTTCCTCGCCGCTCTCTTCATCGCGATCTCATCTCTTTCCACCGTTCGCGCCGAGCCGCCGGCCGCCAATAGAGCTGCCGCACTGTCGTCGGAGGAAGCCAAGCGGGCGCTGGAGACGCTCCAGGACGACAAAAAACGTGCGCAGATGATCGATACGCTGCGCGTGATCGCGAATGCGCCCGGTCAGCAGCAGCCCGTGCCCGCGGCGCCCGAGCTGAAATCGCCGATCCCGCTCTCGGCCGACGGCCTTGGCGCACAGCTCCTTCTCACGGTGTCGGAAGAGATCGGCGAGATCTCGCGCGAGATCGCCGACGTGGCGCGGACGCTGACGCATTTCCCCGCCTTCTATTACTGGATCGTACGGACCGCCAACGATCCCGTCGCCTACAACCTCCTGATCGAGATCGCGTGGAAGCTCGCGCTGGTGCTCGGCTGCGCCATTGCGGCGGAGTGGGTGATCTTCCGCGCGATCCGGCGGCCGGTCGCCTTCCTGGAAGGACGCGTCCCGCAAACCGCGCGCCTGCCGGCGCAGGTGCTGCCCATCGCCGATCCGCCGTCATCGGTCGCCGATGTCACGCCCGCGCCCGAACTGCACAAGCGCCGCCACAGTCTCGCACGTGTCTGGCAATTGCTGCTGCGGCTGCCCTTCGTGCTCGGGCGTCTCCTGCTCGAGCTGCTCCCCGTGTTCGTTTTCATCGGCGTCGCAACCGCACTGCTCGGCACGGAGATCGGCGATCCCGCAACCGTTCGCCTCGTGATCCTCGCCGTCGTCAATGCCTACGCGTTCTCGCACGGGCTCATCTGCGTCGTCCGCGCGCTGGCGGGGCCGTTTGGCCTCGTTCCGGTTCGGGCAGAAACCGCGGCCTATATCGAGATCTGGGCGCGGCGCATCGTCGGCGTCGGCGTCTCCGGCATCGCCTTCGCCAATGTGGCGCTGCTGCTCGGCCTGCATCGTGCCGGCTATGCCGCGCTGCTGCGCATGGTGTTGCTGGTCGTGCATCTCTTCGTCGTCGTCATCATCCTGCAATGCCGCCGCCAGGTCGCCGAAGCCATCCGCGCGCCGGCGGAGCGGCAGGGGATCGCGGCGCGCCTGCGCAACCGCATTGCCGGCGGCTGGCACTATCTCGCCATCGCGCTCGACCTCGCGCTGTGGGCGGTGTGGGCGCTCAACATCCGCAATGGCTATTCGCTGCTGCTGCAATATTTCGTCGGCACCGTTGTGGTGGCGCTGATCACGCGCGTCGCCATCATGGTGACGCTGAGCCTGATCGACCGCGGCTTCCGCATCAAGCCGGAGATCCTCCAGCGCTTTCCGGGCCTCGAGATCCGCGCCAACCGCTATCTGCCGCTGTTGCGCAAGATCGTATCCAGCGTGATCGCGTTCATCGGCTTCGTGGCCGTGCTCGAAGTCTGGGGCGTCGACGCCATCGTCTGGTTCTATGGAGGCCAGATCGGCAGCCGGCTGATTTCGGCGGTGGCGACCATCGGCATCGCTGTGCTCATTGCTGCCGCCATCTGGGAAGCCAGCAACGCGCTGCTGGACCGCCAGATCAATACGCTGTCGCGCGACGGGCACTACGCCCGCGCGGCGCGCCTGCGCACCTTCCAGCCGATGCTGCGAACGGCGCTGCTCTGCCTGATTGCCACCGTGGTCGGCCTTACCGCGCTGAGCGAGATCGGCGTCAACGTCGCGCCGCTGCTGGCCGGCGCCGGCATCGTCGGCATCGCCATCGGCTTCGGCTCGCAAAAGCTGGTGCAGGATCTCATCACCGGTCTGTTCCTGCTGCTGGAGAACACGGTCCAGGTCGGCGATAACGTCAGCGTCTCCGGCCTCTCTGGCGTGGTCGAGAACGTCTCGATCCGCACCATTCGTCTGCGCGCAGGCGACGGCGCGGTACACATCGTGCCGTTCAGCGCGGTGACGACCATCACCAATGCCAGCCGCGGCGCCGGCAATGCATCCGTCAGCGTCAATGTCGCCTACAAGGAAGACACCGACCGCGCCGGCCAGATCCTCAAGGACATCGTCGAGGAGATGCGCCGCGAGCCGGAGTTTCGCGCGGCAATTCGCGGCGATCTCGAACTGTGGGGCATCGACAAGGTCGATGGTGCCATGGTGTCGATCGTCGGCCAGATCCGCTGCACGGAGGCCGGCCGCTGGCCGGTCCAGCGCGAATTCAACCGCCGCATGAAGCTGCGTTTCCAGCAGAACGGCATCGAGGTCGCGTCCCCGGTCCAGACCATCCTGATGCAGATCGCGCCGCCGGCTGATGGCGCCGCCAATCTGGCCCCGCGGCGGGCGGCTGGTTAGCGCTCGGCATAATTTCCAGCTTGCCTCTGCCCGCCCGGCAGCGTTCACTCCGGCCCCAGCCCGCTGACAACATGCGGGCGATGAAAAAGGGTGGATGGAATGCAGGGGCTGTGGGCCGGACTACGCGGTCATGTGATCGTCATTTGCGCGTTGATCGGATCCGCGGCGTGGGCCGTACCGGCGGGCGCCCAGCCGTTCCCGTCGCGCCCGATCACCCTCGTGGTGCCGTTCGCGGCGGGCGGCCCGACCGACACGCTGGCGCGGATCCTGTCCGAGCGGATCGCCGCTCAGCTGCACACAACCGTCGTGGTCGAGAACGTGGCCGGTGCCTCCGGCAGCATTGCGGGCGCCCGCGTCGCGCGCGCGACGCCTGACGGCACGATGATCACGATCGGCCATTGGGGCACGCATGTGCTGAACGGCGCGATCTTCAAGCTGCCCTATGATGTGATCGCCGATTTCGAGCCGGTCGCGACGATCGCGATGGGAACGCAGCTGATCGTCGGCCGGAAGTCGCTCGAGGCCAACAATCTGAAAGAGATGATTGCGTGGCTGAAGGCCAGCCCCGGCAAGGCGACTGCTGGCACGGCTGGTGCCGGCACGGGCGCGCACGTCGCAGGCGTCTTCTTCAAGGAGAAGACCGGCACCGATTTCCAGTTCGTGCCTTATCGCGGCGCCGGACCCGCCATGATCGATCTCGTCGCAGGCCAGATCGACATCATGTTCGATCAGGCCTCGAACTCGCTGCCGCAATACAAGAACGGCGCGATCAAGGCGTTCGCAGTGACGTCGCCGACGCGGCTCGCGTCCGCGCCTGATATCCCGACCGTCGACGAGGCGGGCCTGCCCGGTCTCTACATCTCCTACTGGCACGGCATCTGGGCACCGAAGAACACGCCGAAGGAGATCGTCACAAAGCTCAACGCGGCCATCGTCGCGGTGCTTGCCGATCCCGTTGTCAAGCAGCGTTTCGCCGAATTGGGGCAGGAGATTCCGCCTGCCGACCAGCAATCGCCTTCGGCGCTCGGCGCATTCCAGAAGGCGGAGACCGAGAAATGGTGGCCGATCGTGAAGGCCGCCGACATCAAGCCCGAGTAGTCCTGCTGCGTTGACCTCTTCTCGCGCGCAAATGCCGGCTTTTCGCGAAATCTCGCTGCGGTGCGAGATCACAATCGAGCCTTGAGTCTCTACGTCCTTGATCTCAGGTGAGCACTGGCCGACAATGCTTGCCCTTCAATAAGAAACTCCCTGGGGGAATTCGTGAATAGACCTGCTCGGGTCAGCGCCCATTCGACATCATCCGACCCCGCTCACGGCATGACGCTGCTGCGCGATCCCTTGCTCAACAAGGGCACCGCCTTCACGGAAGCGGAGCGCGACGCGCTCGGCCTGCGCGGCCTGCTGCCGCCTTGCGTGCTGACGATGGAGACCCAGGTCGAGCGCGTGCTGACCAATCTGCGCACGCTGCCGACGGACCTTGAAAAATACGTCGCGCTGAATGCGCTGCATGACCGCAACGAGGCGCTGTTCTTCCGCGTCGTCGTCGACAATATCGACGAGATCCAGCCGATCATCTACACGCCGACGGTCGGGCTCGCCTGCCAGAAATACGGCCTGATCTTCCAGCGGCCGCGCGGTATGTTCATCTCATCGCGCGATCGCGGCCAGATCGCCGAGATCCTGAAGAACTGGCCCTATCCGGCCAAGCTGATCGTCGTGACCGATGGCGAACGCATCCTCGGGCTGGGCGATCTCGGCGCCAATGGCATGGGCATCCCGGTCGGAAAGCTCTCGCTCTATTCCGCCTGCGCCGGCGTGCATCCCGAGCATTGCCTGCCGATCGTGCTCGACGTCGGCACCAACAACGAAGAGCTCTTGAACGATCCCTATTATCTCGGCCTGCGCGAGCGGCGGCTCACCGGCGAGGCCTATGACAGCTTCGTCGACGAGTTCATGCAGGCCGCGCGAAAGACGTTTCCGGGCGTGCTGATCCAGTTCGAGGATTTCGCCAATCACTCGGCGTTCAAGCTGCTGCACAAATATCGGGACGAGGCCTGCGTCTTCAACGACGACATCCAGGGCACCGCGGCGGTGGCGCTCGCCGGCCTGTTCTCGGCGCTGCGCGTCAATGGCGGCAAGCTCAGGGATCAGCGCATCCTGTTCCTCGGTGCAGGCGAGGCGGCAACCGGCATCGCCGATCTCGTCGTCTCCGCCATGATGGCGGAGGGAATTTCCGAGGCGGAAGCTCTCCGGCGCAACTGGCTGGTGGATTCCCGCGGCCTCGTCGTCGGCGGCCGTGACGGCCTCTCTGGCCATAAGCTGCGCTATGCCCATGCCGGCCAGGCGCCGATCGCCGATTTCCTCACCGCGATCAAGACGCTGAAGCCGACGGCGATCATCGGTGTCGCCGCGGTCGGCGGCGCCTTCACGCCCGAGGTGCTCAAGGCGATGGCCGCGCTCAACGAGCAGCCGATCGTGTTCGCGCTCTCCAACCCGACCTCGAAGGCCGAATGCTCGGCCGAGGATGCCTACCGCTATACCGAGGGCCGCGCACTGTTCGCCTGCGGCAGTCCCTATGATCCCGTGACGCTCAACGGCCGCACCTTCGTGCCGCGCCAGGGTAACAACTCCTACATCTTCCCCGGCGTCGGCCTCGGCGTCATCGCCAGCCGCTCGCGCCTGGTGACGGACGAGATGTTCATGGCGGCCGCCCATACGCTCGCTGATTGCGTCGGCAAGGAGGACCTCGCGCAGGGCAGCCTCTATCCGGCGCTCCCTCGCATTCGCGAGGTCTCGGCCCGCATCGCCGTTGCGGTGGCAGACGTCGCCTACCAGCGCGGTCTCGCCGACGGCCCCGCTCCCAACGACGTGAAGGGCCTGATCCAGTCCCAGATGTACGAGCCGCAGTACTGACTGCTTCCACATCGTCATGGCCGGGCTTGTCCCGGCCATCCACGCTTTGCCGCGCGGGACGAAGAACGTGGATGCCCGGGACAAGCCCGGGCATGACGGCATAGCAACACCATTTCAGGTGGAATCGCCGTTGCGCGGCGCGGCCGCATATGCGACGATCTGTAGCGTTACAAGAAAACTCAATCCGCAAGGTCAGATGCCATGGACGATCGTTTGCCCGAACTGGGCGACCTCGAGCACGAGGTCATGCAATTGGTTTGGGCCCATGGTCCCGTTACGGCCGAGGTCGTGCGCGAGCGGCTGTCGCGGCGTCTGAAGGAATCGACCGTCCGCACGGTGCTGCGCCGGCTGGAAGAAAAGGGCTACGCTCGGCACACCGTGGACGGACGCACCTATGTCTACCACGCTGCAGAAGAGCGCGCGCGGGTCGCGGCCAAGGCGGTGCAGCGTATCGTCGACTGGTTCTGCAACGGCTCGATGGAGGAAGTCCTCGTCGGCATGGTGGACAATGCGATGCTCGACCAGCAGCAGCTGCGTACACTGGCCGACCAGGTGGCCAAGGCGAAGAAGGCGAGGGGAGTGAAGAAAGAATGATCGCAACTCTGGCTGAGGCGGCGCTACGCTCCTTCGTGCTGGGAGGCGTCGTCTGGTTCGGTCTCAACCTGTTTCGCGTGCGCAATCCGCACGTCCACATGACGGCGTGGGTCGTCGTGCTGCTGGCATCGCTGGCGATGCCCTTCGTTATGCATTGGCCGACGCTGACGATCACCCGGATGCCTCTGCCGGTATCCGTGCCGGATGATTTCCTGCCGGCCGACGTCTCGATGCTGGAGGCCCCGCAACCCGCGCTGCCGATTCCGCCGGGCGCGGCTGTCGTGGCGCCGGCAAAAGCTGCTGTATCGATCAATTGGTGGCTGGTCGCCACCATCGTCTATGCCGGCGTCGCCGGCGCGTTGCTGCTGCGGCTGGCCATCGGTCTCTGCCTGACCTGGCGTCTGGCACGCGCGGCAAGGCCGATGAGCGGCCCGCAGCTGATCGACGCCGACGTGCGCGTCAGCCGCGAGGTCGGCGGTCCCGTCACGTTCGGCTCGACCATTCTGGTGCCGCCGCAGTTCTCCGGTTGGGATGCGAAGAAGCGCCTCGCGGTGCTTGCGCATGAGGGCGCGCACGTCGCCAATCGCGATTTCTATGTCCTGCTGCTCGCCTCGCTCAACCGTGCAGTGTTCTGGTTCAGTCCGTTCTCGTGGTGGCAGCTCGCGCACCTTGCCGAGCTCGCCGAAATCATCAGCGACGCCGAGGCGATCGAAGTCATCGACGACCGGTGGTCCTATGCCGAAATCCTGCTCGATGTCGCAACTAGCGAAAATCCGCGGCCGGTGGAGCTCGCGATGGCGCGGGTATCGACCGTGCGCGCACGCGTCGAGCGCATCATCGCGGCCGCCGCCATGCCCGTCGCGGTCGGCTGGCGCAAGCGGCTGTGGATCGCAGCCGCGATCATTCCGGCTGTGATCGTGTCCGCCGGCATGATCGCCTATCGCACCCCGGATCCCGTGCCCGTCGCCGCGGACACCGGCGAGGTGCCGGCCCAGCATTACCGCCCCTTCGTCAATTTCTACGCCATGGGTCCTGCCTCGGTGTTCGCCATCTTCCGCGAGGGCGACGACCTCTACGGCCAGCTCACCGGACAGCGCAGGCTGCGCCTGACGGTTGGCAGTGACGGCACCGCGGCCTACGCGGCCTCGTCCGGCGAGATCACGTTCCCGCTCGATGCGGAGCGCCGCTCCTCTGAGCTGACGCTGCGCATGAACGGCCGCGATATCCGCGCGGTTCGCGTCGCCGAGATGCCGACGGCGGCCGTCGACCCCGCGTCGCTCGATCAATATGTCGGCTGGTACAGAATCGCGCCGAACCGCGTGCTCACCCTGCGGCGTGACGGCGATCGTCTCTGGTTGCGTGAGACGGGACAGGGCGCAACGCAGGTCCTCGCCGAGGGCGCCGACGCCTTCTCCTTCCGCGGCGACCATCTCTTGATCTTCCTGCGCGACGAGCAGTCAAAGGTCGCACGCGTGCTGGTCCAGAGCGCGATGTTCGGCGCGCGCCTCGCGCCTCGCGTCGATGCGGCGGTGGCGCAGGCGGTCGAGGCGGACTTCACGCGCCGCCTTGCGGAAGTTCCTGACAGGTTCAGGGAGCAGGTCCCAGTCGCGGGCGGCAAGGAGATGATCTTGCGCGGGATCGAAGACCTGCGCGCCGGAACGCCGAACTACGATCGCATGAGCGCGCCGCTCGCGGCCAAGGTCCACCGGCAGCTCAATGAAATGCGCGAGGCGTTCCAGGCGCTCGGCGTGGTGGAATCGATCTTCTTCCGCGGCGTCGGCCCCGGCGGCTATGACATCTATGGCGCGAAGTTCGAGAACGGCACGGCAGAATTCCGCCTGATGATCGAGCCCGACGGCAAGGCCGGCGACGTGCTGTTCCGGGCCGACGGCAATGACGAACTCGGCGGCATCGTCTCCTGTTCGGAGGAGGCGAGCGTGCGCGGCCGCGCCGGCACCTCGCCGATCAGGATCATGGTCTATAACGAGATGGGCGACGACATCCAGGTCTTCAATCTCGACGCCGATGGCAATCGCAGGATGCAGAGCACCGTCAGGCCCAACGTGTCCTGGGCGTCCACGACCACCGTGAACAATCCCTGGGTGATTGCCGACAAGTCTGGGCGGTGCCTCGAGGTCCTGCTGCCGGGGCGGCAGACCCGCTTCCACAATGTCGAAGCGTCGAACATCGGCGCGCGGCCGGGGCGCGCGGCGCGCCGCGCCGTTCCGATCGCCAATGGCGAGGAGATGCTGCGCCGCTATATCGAAGGCGTCGGCAAGGGCCAGCCGGACTACGAGCGCATGACGTCGGAGGTGGCCGACATCACGCGTCAGCAGCTTCCGTTCGACCAGGCGATCCTGGCGAGGCTCGGCGCATTGCGCGCGGTTTCGTTCCGTGGCGTCACCGCGCTCGACAGCGACATCTATGTCGCCCAGTTCGCCAACGGCTCGGCGGAATGGCGCATCGGCGTCAGGAACGGCACGATCACGAAGATCGCGCTCGGACCCAATTTCTAGCGGTTCACATCTGCCGCAGGAGTGCCTGCTCAGATTTGTTGTGCTTCTGCGGAGACTGCGGAATGAGACTCGTCGCATCGATGTGGGCGATTCCAGTTGGGCTGTGCCTGTTGGGGACCGCGTTCGCCGATGACCTCGCGACGCCGGGCGATGCGAAAAGCCTGGGATTCTCGGCCTCGCGTCTGGCGCGGATCGCGCCGTGGTATCAGGCGCGCTTCGATTCTTTCTCGCCGTCGGACGGCCTTTTGCCCGGCGCCGTCGTCGCCATCGCGAAGGGCGGCAAGCTCGCCTATTTGCAGGCCATCGGATTTCAGGACCGCGCCAAGACCGTCCCGATGAAGACGAATTCCATCTTCTGGATCGCCTCGATGTCCAAGCCGGTGGCCAGTGTCGCCGTCATGATTCTGGTGGATGAGGGCAAGCTCGACCTCGACGCGCCCGTCTCGCAATATCTGCCGGAGCTTGCGAACATGCGGGTCGCTTTCCAGAAGGCGGACCCGGCGACAGGCGAAATGGAGTACGGGCTCGGTCTGCCAAAACCAGCAAAACGTGCGATGATGGTTCGCGATCTGTTGCGCCATACGTCTGGCCTGATCTATCCGGAGCTCGATTTTGCCTACCCGGAACGGGGCCTTGCCGACGCAAGCGCCGACTTCGGGATCCGGACGATCCATGGGCTCTACGGCTTGAGGGCCGTGCGGAGACGCGACACGACGTTGGCGGAATTCGTGTCGAGCCTGGCCCGCCTGCCGCTCGCGCACGAGCCCGGCGAGGTCCATGAATATGGCTGGAGCGCCGAAGTGCTGAGCCGGGTCGTTGAAGTGGCGTCCGGTCAGCCCTTCGATCAGTTCCTGGAGAGCCGCATCTTTGGGCCGCTGCATATGGTCGACACCGGCTTCTTTGTACCGAAGGAGAAGCTCGATCGGCTCGTCGATTCTCCCATGCCGGAACGGCCGCCGATCTGGGATGTCACGACGCCGCCAAAGTTGTTTTCCGGCGACGGCGGACTCGTATCGACCGCGCCCGACTATCTCCGCTTTTGCCAGATGCTGCTCAATGGCGGCGAGCTCGATGGCGTGCGCGTGCTCAGCCCGCATGCGGTGAAGCAGATGACGACGAACGCACTGCCATCGGGTGTCACCATCTTCGGAGGTGACGAGGTTGGCGCCCGCGCGGGAACAACCTTCGGGCTTGGCTTCGCCATCCGCGCCGATCCGGTCCAAAGCTGGATACCGGGAGCGGTTGGAAGCTTTTCCTGGGCTGGACATTGGAGCACGTATTTCTGGATCGATCCGGCCGAGCAATTGATCGGCGTACAGATGGTCCAGGCGACGCCCGGCAGCAAAGGGCGCCAGGCGGTGCTGTATTCGGGGATCAATCACCTCGTCTATGGCGCATTGACGATTCCCGAGTCGACCGCCGTCCCGCCGGCTGCGCCGGTGACCCTGAGCCCGGAAGCGCTCGCCGATTATGCCGGAACCTATGACTTCGGCGCCACGGTGAGCTCGCGTGACAGGCAGGGCCTGGCCGATGGCAAAACCGGATGGCTTGGAATCGGGAATTTCGTCGCCATGGAGCAGGAGGGGCTGAGGATCAACAAGCCGAACCCTGGCGGCGGCCCCGCAACCAAGGCCGGTGTGACGGCGGGTGACCTCATCACTGAAATTGACGGCGCGCCGCTGAGAGGCCTCGCGCTCGCCGATGTCCTGGCCAAGCTGCGAGGGCCAGCCAACTCGACGATCAAGATGAAGCTCGTCCACAAGGGGCAAGACGGCGTGAACGACCTCAGTGTCGTGAGAGCCGACCGCCGTGTCAATTCGGTCCGGCTTCAGGTTCGCGTCGCGGAAGGCAAGCTCGTCGCGGAAGCGACGGGGGTCTGGCCGGTCCTCGAATTCGAGAAGGGCAAGGCGACCGCGTTCGTGGCGACATCAAGCAACGAATTCACCGCAGCCGACGAAGATCGTACCCGGATCGCTTTCGTCAGGGACGCCGCGGGCAAAGTCTCTGGGCTCATCTTGAATCCTGGGCCTTGGGAGCAGCACGCGGCGAAGATCGCGCTCGGGCCGAATTTCTAGGCCTCTCACGCGCGTCCGCCGGGCAGCGGATGCGCGCTTGTTCTACCGAGATAGTGCAGCGGCGTTTTCAATCCCGGCTTGCGCAAGCCGATCTCTAGTGTTACGGTCTGTAGCATTGCGGTTCGTAGTCCGCACGCGGCAACATCGCGCTGCCGTCGGGTGGCTCGGAGAATTGGGCGTTCGCCATGAGCAATTCTGCAAAGGCTGAAGCGGTGCTGGCGCTTCATCGGTTCGGGATGGGGCCGCGACCGGGATCACTTGCGGCTGTCGGGACCGACCCGCGCGGCGCGTTGATCGCAGAGCTCGATCGGCCGCTCGCATTGAGCGCCGCCGCCAGCCTTCCCACCAGTGCGAAGGCCTATCGCACAGTGGCCGATGCCAATGCACGGCGAGCCGCGCGCGCCAAGCAGGCGCAGCAACAGGCCAAGAAGCAACAGGTGGCTGCGGTGCCAACTGCTCCGGGTGACCAGGCTCAGGCGCAGACTGAGGGGCAAGCGCCAGCACAGGGCCAGGAGAAGGATGCTGCCGAGATGGCGGCCAAGCAGGCGGCCGACGCCGTTCCCGATCCCGGCCGTCCGATCTACTTGCAGGAAGCCAAGCTGCGCATCGAAGCCGCGCTCGCCGCCGACATCGGCTTCGCCGAGCGGCTGGTGTGGTTCTGGTCCAATCATTTCTGCATCTCGGCCTACAAGATCCAGAGCATGTCGGGTGCTTACGAGCGCGAGGCCATTCGCGCAAATGCGCTCGGCCACTTCGTCGATCTTCTGCTGGCGGTCGAAGGCCACCCGGCGATGCTGTTCTATCTCGACAATCTGGGCTCGATGGGCGCGAACTCGATCGCCGGCATCAACCGCAGCCGCGGCCTCAACGAAAACATTGCGCGTGAGATCATGGAATTGCACACGCTGGGTGTGCGGACCGGCTACACTCAGGACGACGTGATCAGCTTCGCCAATGTGTTAACGGGATGGACGCTTGTTCCTCCTGGAGACAATCCGGAGCACGGCGGCGAATTCACCTTCAACCCGCGGCTCCACGAGCCCGGCGGGCAGACGGTGCTCGGCAAGCGTTACGAGCAGGAGGACGCCGAGCAGGGCCGCGCCGTGCTGCGCGACCTTGCTGCACATCCGGCGACCGCGACCCATGTCGCAACCAAGCTCGCACGGCATTTCGTGGCCGACGAGCCGCCTCCGCCACTCGTCGAACAAATGGCGAAGACGTTCCGCGACACCGAGGGCGATCTCAAGCAGGTCGCGATCACGATGGTCTCGTCGGACGACGCGTGGCGCGGGTCGCCGTCAAAACTGAAGCGTCCGAGCGAATGGGGCGTTGGCATGGTGCGCGCGACGGGGATTACGGTCGTCGACCCCACGCGTTTCACGGCGGGCCAGGAGCTGCTCGGCGAAGGGCTGTGGCGGCCGTCGGCGCCCAAGGGCTATCCGGATGACGAGGCAAGCTGGATCGACGGCATTGGCCGGCGGCTCGACATCGCCAACAATTTTGCCGAGCGCGTGGCGGCCACTGCTGATCCGCAGGGGATCATCGAGGACGTCTTCGCATCGCAGATCGCGTCCGAGGTGAAGCAGGCGGTCGGCCGCGCCGAGAGCCGGCAGCAGGCGCTGGCATTGTTGTTCATGTCGGCGGATTTTCAGAGGAGGTGAGCATGGGCTTCGTCAATCATTTGCCCACGCGGCGCGAGCTTCTGGTCGGCTCCGGTGCGCTGTTCGCGTGGAGCCAGATGCCGCGGATCGCACGCGCCGAAGGGCGCGATCCGCGCCTTCTCGTCGTCGTCTTGCGTGGCGCGCTCGATGGTCTCGGTGCGGTCGCGCCGGTCGGCGATCCCGATTGGGTCGGCTTGCGCGGCGATCGCGCGCTAGTGCTGGACGGCAAGCCGCCGGCGCTGCCGCTCGATTCCTTCTTCGCGCTCAACCCGGCGATGCCGAACCTGCACCGGCTCTACAAGACCGGCAAGGCCGCAATCGTCCATGCCGCCGCGACGCCCTACCGCGAGCGCTCGCATTTCGACGGCCAGGACGTGCTGGAGAGCGGGTTCACCAAGCCCGGTGCCACCGCATCGGGATGGCTCAACCGCGCGCTGCTCGCGATGGAATCGGGTGGGCGCGTCGATCCGCGCGGCAGCCGTGCGCTCGGCATCGGCTCGGTGACGCCGCTGGTGGTGCGCGGCTCGGCGCCCGTCATGACATGGGTGCCGCAAAAACTGTTACCGGCGAGCGAGGACACGCAGAACCGCCTGCTCGATCTCTACCAGCACACCGATCCAAAGCTTGCGACCGTGCTCCAGGCACGCATGAAGCTCGCCTCGCTCGGCGGCGCGCCCGGCACGGGCGATCCGATGTCGGACGATCCGACATTGATGCCGCCCGGCATCGCGCGCGTGCGCGCCTACTTCGCCGAAGCCGCCGGAACCGCCGCGCGCTATCTCGCCAAGCCCGACGGCCCGCGCGTCGGCGCGATGGGCTTCGTCGGCTGGGATACGCACATCGCGGAAGGCGCAGCGTCAGGCCAGCTCTACAATCTGCTCGGCGCGCTCGACGGTGCGTTTGCCGCGATCGAGAGCAACATGGGCGAGGTGTGGGGCGAGACGGTCGTCGCCGTCGTCACCGAGTTCGGGCGCACCGCGCGCATCAATGGCACGCAGGGCACGGATCACGGCACGGGCACGGTCGCCTTCCTCATTGGCGGCGCGCTCGCCGGCGGCCGCGTGATCGCGGACTGGCCGGGCCTCAAGCCGGCGCAACTGTTCGAGGATCGCGACCTCAAGCCGACCACCGATCTCCGCGCCGTGCTGAAGGGCCTGCTCAGGGATCATCTGCGTGTCGAGGAGAAGGTGCTGGCGGATGCGGTCTTCCCCGGCAGTGCTGACGTCAAGCCGATGGGCGGCCTCGTCGGCTGACGGCGCGGCCTGCGCAACCGGATCGGGTCCATGATGTGCACACTGACGCAACGGGAACTCGACTTTCTCGCCAGTCTGAAAACCGGCTGGCGGCGGCTCTATCGGCGCGAGCTGATGCGGCTCCTGAAGGGTGACACCGAGGCGAGCGACGCGCAGCTGGAGACGCGCCCGATCGTCTGGCGTGTTGTATCGGGTTAGTTTTTCGCGAGTCTGGCTCGACTTAGGACACGCCACTGTGGTGGAATCGCCACAGCCGGCGCGAAACGGTCGTGGCCCTAAGCCTGCTTTCCTTCAGCCAAGGTTCTGCCCTCATTGCCCGCCGAAACTCCGGGTAGTTCGGAGGGCGCATCATGTCTCGCATTGCAAGTGCCGAAACTGCCCGAATTTCCCTCGCAAGCTCATGCCGGTTGCTGCTCGCCATCGTCGGTGCCGCATCGCTCGCCGCCTGCGCACAATCGCCGGTCGGCCGCCAGAAGGCCGATCTTGGCACCAATCGGCAGGCTGCGGTCCAGCGGCCCCATAGGGTAGCGGCCTTGCATCCGCGTCCGATCAGCCGGGTACGCGTCCCCGACCGTGACGCAAAGCAAACCGCTTCGCACGGCGTTGCCAGCTTCTATTCGGACACGGAGACCGCGAGCGGCGAGAGGTTCGACAAGAACGAATTGACCGCGGCGCATCCCAGCCTGCCGTTCGGCACCAAGCTGCGCGTCACCGATGTCTCCTCAGGCCGCTTCGTGACCGTCAGGGTCAACGATCGCGGGCCCTATGTTCGCGGGCGCGTGGTCGACATCTCGCCGTCCGCGGCCGAGGCGCTCGGCATGGTCGACAAGGGCATCACCAATGTCCGGCTCGACGTGGTGCGATAGAGCGCGATTGATTGACTTGAGCCGCCCCGCTTAACCGAGTGTTAGTCGCCCTGGCGCACCATGAGTGCCCAAACAAGTCGGGGCTCCAATTTGGAGTCCTCGGGGGAGGCGGCGTTTGAACACGATCCAGTATCTCGAAGATCAGGCCGCGCGCGCCGAGCGGCTCGCCAAACGGATCACGGATACGCTGACGATCGAAAAGCTCCTGACCTTCGCCGGCGAACGCCGCCGCGAAATCGAGGTCATCGCCGGCAAGTATCGGCGCGCCTGATAAACCATGCACTGGACGCATTCGCCCTCGCTGCGAGGCGCGGAACTTCTGTTCGTCTCTGGCGTCATGTCAATGATGAATGTGGAGGAGTAAAGTCATGGGTTTTGGACGAGGTGCTTTGCTTTGGCTGCTTGGCGTGCCGCTGCCGATCGTTCTGCTGCTGGCATTGTTCTGGCACCACTAGAGCACGATCCGGAAAAGTATGGAGCGGTTCTCCGATAAGATCACGCTCACACAATAATGCTGCCACACGAAAGGCGCCGCGGAAGCGGCGCTTTTTTTGTTGTTGCCTGCGATTTGAAGCGTATCAATGAGAACGACGCGCGGTCAGGTCAGCTATGGCTCTCGACGAAGTCGCTGAGATAGTCGGGAAGCCGGACGCCATCGATGTCGCAGCGCGCCTTGATCTCGCCGGCGATTTCGGTCGAGATGTCCTTCATCCAATGCTCGAGCGTGTTGAACGAGATCACCTTGATCGGATCGTTGAAGCAGCCGGCGACAAGCTCGCCAATCGTGGCTTCAAGATCGCTTCGTTCGATGCGGATTTCAGTCGCCTTGTCGCGGCGATCAATCACCACGAACAGGGTCTGGTCTGCGCCATAGGGCACGACCGCGGATGGTACGCCGGCTTCAAGCATCTTGGGGCTCTCGTCTCGACTTCCGATCCCGGTTAACGGGAAAATCCGGTAGAAGGTTCCTGCCTCATGAAAAGCTTGTCGCGCGCGTGCAGCTTCCGCGTCTGCACGCAATCAGAGAAATTCTCTCAACCGCGATAGCTCGATGACGTGCTCGGGCGAGAGGATATCGGTGACCAGCGGCGGCTGCGCAATCGTGTGAATCTCATAGAGATGCCTGGTCGTGGCCGGCTTCTCCATGAAGGCCGATATGCACTGGTCGAGCGTACCTTCGCTTATCGGATAAGAATCCCTGTCCGGTCGGCGCTGGTTCGCAAGCGACGGCCATTTATGCAGGGCTGCAGGCGCTCCGAAATCGACCTTTGAATCCGCAACCACGTCTCCCATCGTCTCGCCTCACGCAACAAAAATAGCCCCAACACGCGGATCTGCGTGCCAGGGCCCACACCTATCGCTGCATCTTAATGCCAAGCGCTTAACGCAGCAGCCGGGAAAAGGTTCCCGGCCGCCTTGTCGCAAATCAACTCGCGGCCGCCGCGATTCTGTGGCCCGGGCTGGCATGATCGTGGCTATCCTCATCGCCGCGGCTGACTTCCGGCGGAAGCCCGGCGAAGCGCCGCAGGGCTTCGGCCATCTGCACCCGGCCTGCTACACCGGTGATCACCACGTCGACCATCGCAAAGGACGAGTGGAAATGGCCGCGCGCCCTGAGCTGCTCGACCGGGACGCCGGCGGCCGCCATTGCCTCGGCATAGGCGATGCCCTCGTCGCGCAACGGGTCGAATTCACAGGTGACGACCAAGGCCGGCGGCAGGCCGGCGACGTTGCCGCGCAGCGGCGAGACGCGCGGATCAGTGCGGTCGGCCGGTGAGCAGTAGAGGTCCCAGAACCAGTACATCAGCGGGCGCGTCAGGAAATAGCCGGTTGCATTGTCGTTGTAGGAGGGCCGGTCGAAGGTGCAATCGGTGACCGGGCAGACCAGGAGCTGGCCGGCGATGTCAGGCCCGCCGCGATCGCGCGCAAGCTGGCAGGTGACGGCGGCGATGTTGCCGCCGGCGCTCCAGCCCGCGACCAGCACCGGGCCCGGCCTGCCGCCAAGCTCGGTCGCGTGCTCGGCGATCCAGCGCGTTGCCGCATAGCCGTCCTCGGCCGCGGTCGGGAAACGATGCTCGGGCGCATGGCGATAGCCGACGCTGACGAACATCATGCCGGTCCGCCGCACCAGATCGCGGCAGAGCGGCTCGTCCGATTGCTCGTCGCCGAGCACCCAGCCGCCGCCGTGGAAATAGACCACGACCGGATGGGGCCCCGGCGTTGCCGGCTTGTAGATCCGGTAAGGCAGCGGGCCGTCCGCGCCGGGCAGCGTGCCCTCGACGATTTCGCCGATCGGCCGTCCCGCGGGCCGGCCCTGGTTGAACTCGTTGACGAAGGCGCGTGCGCCGAGCGCGCCCATCGACTCGATCGGCGGCAGGTTCAGCGATGCGAGCAGGTTCAGCACCAGTCGCACATCCGGCTGCAGGCATACCACCTCGCCGTCGTTGCATTGCGCGGCGCCGTTGGGGCCGGTCAGCTTGAAGCCGAGCATGCCGCGGGCCGTGACCTCGTCGCAAATGCTGCGATAGGGGCCGACGCCGCCGGTGTAAGGCATCAGGCCCTGCACCTTGCCGGGCACGTTGGCGCCCGTGTACCAGGTGTTGGCGAGCCGGTGCAGGGTCACCATCGAACAGTCCGTCATGTGCCGGCCCCAGCCGGCCTGCGCGGTCTCGGTCGGCTCGATCGTGGTGAAGCCGGCGTCGCGTAGCGCAGCGATGCGGTCGACGACCCAGTCGACATGCTGCTCGATCGACACCGCCATGTTCGACAGCACCGACGGGCTGCCGGGCCCGGTGATCATGAAGAAGTTGGGGAAGCCCTCGACCGTGAGCCCGAGATAGGTCTGCGGCCCGTGCGCCCAGACATCGGTCAGCGACTTGCCGCCGCGTCCTGTGATCGGATGTACGGCGCGGATCGCGCCGGTCATGGCGTCGAAGCCGGTCGCGAACACGATGACGTCGACGTCGACGCTGCGCTTGGCCGTCGTGATGCCGCTCGCGGTGATCGCCTTGATAGGCTCCTGGCGCAGATTGACCAGCGTGACGTTCGGCCGGTTGTAGGTCGCGTAGTAATTGGTATCGAGGCAGGGGCGCTTTGCGCCGAAGGGATGGTCGTGCGGCATCAGCGCCGCCGCCGTCTCCGGATCCTTCACGGCAGTGCCGATCTTCTCGCGGATCAGCTCGCCGATCAGCGCATTGCCGTTGAAGTCGACGCCCTGGTCGGCCCAGAGCTGCGTCAGGATGTGGACGAGGTCGCCGGCTGCCCAGGCACGTTCGAACCGCTCACGACGCTCGGCATCGCTCAATTGCCAGCTCACGACGGTCTGCTGCGGATAGGGCACGCCGGTCATCGACTGTCGCGCCTGCTCGCGATAGGCCGCGCGGTCGCTCTGGAAAATATCCATGCGATCGGACGGCGAGGGGCCGTTGTGCGCCGGCAGCGCGAAGTTTGGTGTGCGCTGGAACACGGTCAGATGCGCGGCCTGCTCGGCGATCAGCGGGATCGACTGGATGGCTGACGAGCCTGTGCCGATCACCGCGACGCGCTTGCCGGCGAGATCGACGCCGTCATGCGGCCAGCGCCCGGTGAAATAGACTTTGCCCTCGAAATCCTTGACGCCGTCGATCTCCGGCGGCTTCGGCGCGGAGAGGCAGCCTGTGGCCATGATGTAGTGGCGGCAGGAGACCGGCGTGCCGCTGCTCGTGGTGAGCTGCCAGCGCTCAGTCGCTTCGTCCCATTTGGCTTCCGCGACCTTGGTCTTGAAGTGGATATCGCGGCGCAGATCGTAGCGGTCGGCGACGAAGCCGAGATAGCGCAGGATCTCGGGCTGGGTCGCGTATTTCTCCGACCAGGTCCACGCGTTATCGAGCTCCGGATCGAAAGTGTAGCTGTAGTCGATGGTCTGGATATCGCAGCGGGCGCCGGGATAGCGGTTCCAGTACCAGGTGCCGCCGACATCGCCGGCTTCCTCGAGGGCGACTGCCGTAAGGCCGGACTTGCGCAGGCGATGGAGAAGATAAAGGCCGGCAAATCCGGCGCCGACCACGGCAACGTCGACTTGTTGGGCTGTTCCACTCGCCGCTTTGGACTCACGTGCGGCGACCATTGCGTCTGGCATGGTATTCCTCCCGTGTCTTTTGTTTTGCCGGCAGGCTATCGCCGCAGGCTTGGCTTGTCATCAGGACAGGTACAATCTTCGGTAGTCGTTTGCGGCGCCATCGTGGCCGCGCGAAGGTTGCGGCGATACACGCACCGCGATGCACAACCGCCGGGATTGTCCGGGCTAATCAGACCACATCCTTCTGTGTATGCTTGCGGTTACAAGCCACGCGTACCGACCGGACGTCATGACAGAGTTGAGCGAGCGGACGAAAGCCAACATGGACGTCGTCCTGGAGCAGACGTGCCGCCAATTGCCGCACGGCGGCGATCACGACAGCCGCAGGTTCATCGCCGAGCGCCTGATCGAGGCGGCGCAATCGGGCCATTCCACGCTTGGTGAGCTCGGCATCGTCGCACGCCGCGCGCTGGCGGAGATCGTCGCTAAGGGCGGTTAGCCGGCGCCGCCGAGCTTGCCTCATCGCGGGCCGCAGACGTAACCTGTCAGGGAACCTTTTGGCGCATCGAGATCCCCCAGGATGCGGCTCCAGTTTGCGCTCGTTGTGGCGTCTTCACTCCTCTGCTGGGACGGTGCTGCCGTCGCTCAGGCGGTCGGGCAGTTTCCGTTCGCGCTGACGCGTGAAGGACAGATGCTCGGCGCCGTTGAGGGCGAGGTGGCGTCGTTCAAGGGGCTGGCTTATGCGGCGGCTCCGGTCGGCGCACTGCGCTGGCGTCCACCGCAGGCAACGGCCGAGAACCCCGAGATGCGCACCGCCTATGAGTACGGCGCGCCGTGTCTTCAGCCCTCGCTGCCTGATACGAGCGAGGACTGCCTCACGCTCAATGTATTCCGTCCCTTCGGCGTCGACGGCCCGCTGCCGGTGATGGTCTTCATCCATGACGGCGGCTTCATCAGCGGCACCGCGAACGATCCGCTGTTCGACGGTGCAAAGCTCGCGCAAGCCGGTCTCATCGTGGTCACCGTGAATTATCGTCTCGGCGTGCTCGGCTGGCTCGCTCATCCCGCGCTGTCGGAAGGTGGCTCCGGCAATTACGGCCTGATGGACCAGATCGCGGCGCTGCATTGGGTGCACGACAACATCGCGGCCTTCGGGGGCGATCCGAACAACGTCACCTTGTTCGGCGGCGGCGCAGGCGCGACATCGATCGCGCTGCTGATGCTGTGTGCGCAATCGCGCGACCTCTTCCAGAAAGCCATTCTGCAATCGCTGCCCGGCCGCGCGCGCCTGCGCCCGGTGCAGGAGGCGGAGGCCATGGGCCGGCAATTCGTGGCGGCGCTTGGGCAGCAGGCGGATTTGCGCATCGTCGCGCCGGCGCGGCTGCTTGCGGCCGAACAAAAACTGCTCGCCAAATCCGAGCGCAGCTTCGCGCCTGCGATGGATGGAATCCTGGTGCGCGAAGATGTGGCCACTGGATTTGCGGCGGGACATGAAAGCCGCATTCCACTTATGATCGGCTCGAATGATGACGAGACACGTTTCGACGGCGAGCGGGAGATCAAGGAGACGCTGGCGTCCTCGGGCGAGAGCAGCGATGAGCTGCGCCAGCTCTACCCTGACATCGCCAGGCCA
Organism: Bradyrhizobium sp. 482_C4_N1_8; assembly: GCF_052075965.1. Taxonomy (NCBI): domain Bacteria; kingdom Pseudomonadati; phylum Pseudomonadota; class Alphaproteobacteria; order Hyphomicrobiales; family Nitrobacteraceae; genus Bradyrhizobium; species Bradyrhizobium sp. 482_C4_N1_8. The sequence continues at coordinate 2,129,594 of NZ_CP197231.1, forward strand.
TCGGAGCGCGCAGCCAGATTCTACACCGACAAGGTTTTCTCCGAGCCGGTCAGGCTGCTTGCCCGCCTCCATGCGGCAACCGGTGCGCCAACGTTTCGCTATCGCTTCGCTTACGTGACCGAGGCCCGGCGCACAAATCCCGACGAAGGGCACGGGCGCGAGTTGCAGTTCATCTTCGGCGCGGAAGGCGTGCCCGGCGCGGGACCGCTCACATGGGGGGATCGCGAGGTCGCGACCCGCATGCGCGGTTACTGGATCAACTTTGCGAAGACTGGCAATCCCAACGGCCCGGACCTGCCGCATTGGGACGCGGCCGCAGGCCGCGATCGCCTGCTGCTGATCACGAACGATCGCATCGCGAGCGGAGACGACCCCTGGTCGGATCGCCTGGACCGGCTTGCAAGTGAGAGCAGAAAATGAGTTGGGCTTAGGCCGCGAGCTCGACGCGCGGCGCCGGGCTCAGCCGGTGTTCTTCCAAATGGTCCATCGCGCCGTCCTTCTCGACGGCGTAGAACTGGTGGCCGTCCTTGGACCTGTAGGCGGCGCGAACGACGCCGCGGCGGCCCTTGTCACTGTTGACGACGTCCCCCAGCGCAAACTTCTTCATCTCACGTCTCGCTTGTCTTCAGGCCGATTCCTTCGGCCACGGCCGGATTGTGAGCGGCAAATCGTTAACGACTTGCTAACCATACCGGTTTGCCTATGCTCGCCGCCGTTCGCGCGGGCAGCTCGCACGCGCATGTTGTCAACGAGACGAGCCGGCATCCATGACGCGATTTCCAACCTTCTTCCTGTCGCACGGCGGCGGCCCCTGGCCCTTCATGGAGGACAGGCGGGTGCAATACGCCAAGACGGCCGCGGAGTTCGGCCGGCTGCCGCAGCTTCTCCCCGAGAAGCCCAAGGCCGTGCTCGTCATCACCGGCCATTGGGAGGCCGACGCCTTCACCGTGTCGACCTCGGCGCATCCGCCGATGGTGTACGACTATTACGGTTTCCCCGAGCATACCTATCACCTCAAATATCCAGCGCCGGGCAAGCCCGAGCTCGCCGCGGAGGTGAGGGCGCTGCTCAAGCACGCGGGCCTCGATTGCCGGGAGGATCCCAATCAGGGTTTCGATCACGGCACCTTCGTGCCGCTTGGCCTGATGTATCCGAACGCGGACATGCCGATCGTGCTGCTGTCGCTGAAGTCCAGCTACGATGCGGCCGAGCACATCAAGGTCGGACAGGCGATCGCATCGCTCCGCGACGAAGGCATCCTGATCGTCGGCAGCGGGCTCACCTATCACAACATGCGCGGCTTCAACCGGCCGGAGTCAAAGCCGGTCTCGTATGATTTCGAGGCCTATCTGAACGAGGCGATCAGCAACCCGGATGCGGCGCGCCGCAATGCGATGCTGGTCGACTGGGAGAACGCGCCGAGCGCGCGTCTCGCGCATCCCCGCGAGGACCATCTGCTGCCGCTGATGGTGGCGGCAGGTGCCGCCGGCAGCGACGTTGGCAAGCGCGTCTTCGTCGACGAGGTCGCGAACGTCGCGATGGCGTCGTATGTGTTTGGATGAATCGTAGGGTGGATTAGCGCAGCGTAATCCACCATCGAGCCGCAATGAAGGTGGTGGATTACGCTGGCGGACTGCGCTTCGCGCAGCCGCGGGCTAATCCACCCTACGGGGTTCCGACTAAAAATGTCGAAAACAACCCCATGCACAGTAGAACGGCCCAGCAAATAGAATGGCTTAGCAGAGTACTTTTGCCGGGCAGGATACGCGAGCGGTATTTCGACGGGTTTGACACGTCGGGCAAAACAGCGGCAAAATTCGATCATGGCACCGCTCTCGCTGAAGCACAGCGATTCACGGTATTTGCGAGGAGTCCGCTTTGGGTTCGTTGCGCCATTGAAGGTGCGAGTCTCCGCCGCGATCAGGCGGCAGCTGTGGTGTCCGAGGCACAGTTCTCCAACAACTGGCTTCCAATCGGGAGGCCTGTCGATTTTGTCTAGACGGACAGTGCTAGTGCCGGCTTACTCTTGATTGTCCGAGTCTGGAAATACTTCGGTTTCAGGATTATCGACGCCTCTGATGACGCTGCATGTCACGGTCAACGACGCTCAGACTGGCGCCCCCCGCTGTGACGTGAAGGCGGTCATCGCCGTCGTTGGACTTGCGATCGAGGCCAGAATAGCCGGCGCGCCAGCGATGATCGCTGAAGGTGACCGGACCGCCTTTGACTTGCGTGACGCCATCAGACATGGCGCGCGCGGCATTATCAGTTTCGGAGTGTGCGGCGGGCTAGATCCGAAGCTCCGACCAGGTAACATTGTCATCGCCTCGTCGGTATTTGCCGCGAAAGATGAAGCTTATCCAGCTGACCTCCCCTGGGCCGAGGAGCTCCTTCGGATGATCCCGGGTGCCAGCTACTCTGCGATAGCTGGTGTCGCTTCCCCGATGACAAGTCTTGAAGAGAGACGGGATTTCCATGGCATCACCGGGGCGGTTGCCGCCGATATGGAGTCGCAGATCGTCGCTCGAATTGCTTCCGAACTCAGAATTCCCTTTGCCGTCTGTCGTGTTGTTCTAAACCCTGCTCATCGAAAACTTCCGAGGGCAGCGCTCATAGATATTGGGCCCGCAGGTAAGCCAGAACTGCGCAAGATTGGACGTTCGCTTGTTCAAGACCCGGGGCAACTCCCTGGTCTTAGCCGGCTCGCCGTTGACTCCGTCATGGCGGTGATGGCTTTGCGCAGCGCCAAGCGACGACTCGGAGCTCACTTTGGTTTCCCGCACCTGTGTTCACGAGACCGAGTCCCCATTCCAACGCGTGCACTTGAAACGATAGCCACACGCGCCTGATCCTGCAGCAGCGCGCTCCCGATCTCAGACTCCAGGCTTGTCCAGGTCCGAGATGGTGTTTGAATCTGCACGCCGGCGCAGGAAGACGTTACTCACCGAAAGAGCCGGCGCGGCCAAAATATCCGCCAGCGCGTTCCAGGAAAACGTTGGCCGAGGCGCGCCCGCGTGGCACGAAGTCTGCTCGGCCGCTCGTCCGAAGCAGCCTCGTCGTCTCATAAATCGCCAGGCGAGCGGGTTCCAGTCGCGCCAAACCTGCTCGGCCCTTTGGGATAGCAAGCCCGAGACGATTTCCGGCGCAGGTCCGAAGACCTCAGGCAGTTTGCTCGACAAACTGTTGTCCGACAGAACGTCCCATCTCGAAAATCCGCCCATGATCGGAGATGAAATGGCGAACACCACGCGACCAATCCGCGCCTCCCGTGCCGGGAAAGAACACATTGGGCAAGGTTCGACGATTGAATACAAGGTGCAATCCGGCAAACGCTTTTGTCTTAGAATCTTCTGCGCCTCTGAAAGAGCCACGAGTTCCGCGTGTCGGGTCACGTCGCATTCCGATGAAACGTGGTTGGTCGCTTCTGCGATGACCTGTCCTCGAAACGCGATTACGGCGCCGAATGGCAGCTCTCCTTGCTTCACCCCTTGCCGGGCGAGTTCGAGGCATCTTTCCATCATTCGCAGATCTTGGACGTCAGCTTCTGATCTACTCATAGGCGCCCCCTTGGGAACGCGAGATCGGTGTTGAGAATGCGTCTGTCGCTGCCCCTTCATATTACGGCGGCGCCGTAGCGACGAAGAATGTTTCCGGCGCCGCTACGGAGGCGGCTCCTGCGGCCTGGCATATTGGCAATTAAGCAGCGAGCTACAAACAGTCTGACTTGATCTGGATCAAGGACCGTTACCTTTCAGGTACCGCACGGACCACACGATGATCGATTGTCTATGTCCGCTCCGGGGCCCCTCGAAAACAGACATCCCGGATTTTATGGGTACGCGCGCCAATCCGCTCTACGCAGCTTCAACCTCACCCATACCTCAGCTTCATGAACAGGATACCGCCGGCGAGCACCATGGTGATGGCGTTGGCCGCGACCAGCGGGGCGTCGCCAGAGAGCAGGCCGTAGATGAGCCAGAGCGCCAGGCCCAGCACCATGACCAGGAACATGCCGAGCGAAATGTCGCGCGCCGAGCGGGTCTTCCAGACCTTGATGAACTGCGGCGCGTAGGCGACGGTGGTGCAGGTTGCGGCGGCAAAGCCGATCAGCTTGATCGCGAAAGGGTCCATGCCGGCTCTATAGCATGGATTCGGTGGTGATCATGAGGTCCGGCGCGCCGCCATGAGATCGCGATAGAGCACGGCATAGTCGCCGGCGCGGTTGCGCCAGGAGACGTCGGTCGCAAGGCCGCTCAATTGCAGCCGGCGCCAGGTCGCCTTGTTGTGGAAGGCGGTGTTGGCCTTGCGCAGCGTGCCGGTGAGGGTCTCTACGGTGACGGGCGCGAACTTGAAGCCGGTCGCGTCGCGGTCCGATGTGTCGGCCCCACCGATGTCGACGATGGTGTCTTCGAGGCCGCCGACGCGCGACACGATCGGGACGGCGCCATAGCGCAGCGCGTAGAGCTGGGTCAGGCCGCACGGCTCGAACCGCGAGGGCACGATGAGCGCGTCCGATCCGGCCTGGATCAGGTGCGCCAGAATCTCGTCATAGCCGATCACGACGCCGATCCGCCCGGGGTTCGCGCGGGCGACGGCCTGATAGCGATCCTGGAGATCGCGATCGCCGCTGCCGAGCAGCGCGAGCTGCATTCCGTCGCCCAAAATGGTCGGGATGGCCTCGAGCAGGAGATCGAGCCCCTTCTGCCAGGACAGGCGGCTGATGACGCCGAGCAACGGCGCCTCGTCCGAGGAATCGAGATTGAACTGTTGCTGAAGCACCGCCTTGTTCGCGGCGCGGAATGTGAGGTCGTCCGCGCCGAAGCGGTAGGCGATGTGCGGATCGGTTTGCGGATTCCACACGTCGGTGTCGATGCCGTTGAGGATGCCGCTCAGCACATCAGCGCGTTCGCGCAGCAGGCCGCCGAGCCCCATGCCGCCTTCATCGCTCTGGATCTCCTGCGCATAGGTCGGCGATACCGTCGTGATGCGATCGGCGAGTTGAAGCCCCGCCTTGAGGAAGCTGATGCCGCCGAAATATTCGAGGCCGTGAACGTCGAACGCCGCCGCCGCGGGCAGGCCGATCGCGCTTGTCAGCGTGCGATCGAACTTGCCCTGATAGGCCATGTTGTGGATGGTCATCACGGTGCCGGGGCGCGGCCCGCCGTCATAGTGCAGATAGGCCGGCGCGAGCCCCGCCTGCCAGTCATGGGCATGGACGACATCCGGCACGAACGCGGGCACGAGGCCGTGGCCGATATCGGCCGCGATACGCGACAATGCCGCGAAGCGCACGCCGTTGTCCGGCCAGTCGACGCCCTCAGGGGTGACGTACGGATTGCCCGGTCGCGCGTAAAGATGCGGCACGTCGAGCACGAACAGGTCGAGGCCGTCATGCGAGCCCGCGAGCAGGCGGCCCGGGCCGCCGAAATAATCCGGCCAGCGCCGGATTTCGCCGGCTCCCCCCAGCATCCGCATCACGTCGGGATAGCCCGGCATCAGCGTGCGCATCTCGACGCCGTGCGCCTTCAGCGCAAGCGGCAGCGCGCCGGCGACATCCGCGAGGCCGCCGGTCTTGACGATCGGGTAGACTTCGGAGGCGACCGCGAGGACGCGAACAGGCGTCATGTATTGAGCCTGTCGAGCATTGTCTGGGTGATGAGCGAGATGCCCTGCTCGGTGGTGCGGAAGCGCTTGGCGTCGAGCTCCGGGTCCTCGCCGACGACGAGCCCCTCGGGGATTTCGACGCCGCGGTCGATCACGACGTTCTTCAAGCGAGCGCCGCGAGCGACGTTCACGTAGGGCATGATCACGGCGTTCTCGACAGTGGCGTAGGAGTTGACGCGCACGCCGGTGAACAGCAGCGAGCGGCGCAGCGAGGCGCCGGAGATGATGCAGCCGCCCGAGACCAGCGAGCTCACGGCCTGGCCGCGCCGGCTCTCCTCGTCATGGACGAACTTGGCGGGCGGCGTGATCTCCGCATAGGACCAGATCGGCCAGGCGCGGTCGAACAGGTCGAGCTCCGGCACGACGTCGGTGAGGTCGATATTGGCCGCCCAATAGGCATCGACCGTGCCGGCATCGCGCCAGTAGGCGCGGGGATCGCTGCCCGAGCGTACGCACGAGGTCGAGAATTGATGCGCGATGGCGCGGCCGTTCTTGACGATATAGGGGATGATGTCCTTGCCGAAATCGTGACTGGAGTTCGTATCCTCGGCGTCGCGCTTGAGCTGGTCGAACAGGAATTTCGTATCGAACACGTAGATGCCCATGCTGGCGAGCGAGACGTCTGGCTTGCCCGGCATCGGCGGCGGATCCTTGGGCTTCTCGAGGAACTGCTGGATCCAGCCGTTCTCGTCGACATGCATGATGCCGAAGCCGGATGATTCCGCGCGCGGCATTTCGAGGCAGCCGACCGTGACGTCGGCGCCGCTGTCGACATGCTGGCGCAGCATCACCTCGTAGTCCATCTTGTAGATGTGATCGCCGGCGAGCACCACGATGAAGCGTGCGTTGTGCGACTCGATGATGTCGATGTTCTGATAGATCGCGTCGGCCGTGCCGACATACCACATGTTCTCCGAGACGCGCTGACTGGCCGGGAGGATGTCAAAGCTCTCGTTGCGTTCGGGGCGGAAGAAGTTCCAACCCATCTGAAGGTGCCGGATCAGGCTGTGCGCCTTGTACTGGGTCGCGACCGCGATCCGGCGGATGCCGGAATTTACCGCATTGGACAGCGCGAAATCGATGATGCGGGACTTGCCGCCGAAATAGACCGCGGGCTTGGCGCGCCGGTCGGTCAGTTCCAGAAGCCGGCTGCCGCGTCCGCCGGCCAGGACGAACGCCAGCGCCTGACGGGCAAGCGGCTCGGGTCTCGCGGCACTCATGTCATCCTCCCACACCTCTGGCGCTTTGCGAGAAGCCTCCCGGCCGCGCACATTGGAACCGATAGTAACGGTACGAATAGTAAATCGGGAAGGTGCTTGTTGGTTGCGAACGCCCGGGAAGCTTAATGCTTTGCTGTGGCCTGTGGCTCCGTCGCACCGGTGTCATGTCCGTGCGGGCGCTGGCGTTGGCCGGACCACAATCGAGGCATGCGCTTGTATTCTTGTGCGGTGCACGCAATGCAGGCTGTGACTTTCGGAGGCTTTGACTTGGGGCAAGGATGCCCGATCATGGCCTTGCGATCCTTTTCCAAACGAACGTCAGACAGGGAGCAAGACGATGAGTATCTGGAAAACGGCGATTGCCTGTTCGCTGGCGGGCGCGGTGATGGCCAGCCAAATCGAGCAGGCGGCAGCGGCTCCGCTGCCGACCAACGTCGCGACCATGAAGGCTGCCGTTGGTGACGATGTCACCCCGGTGTATTGGCGCGGCCGTGGCTGGGGATGGGGCGCAGGAGGCCTCCTCGCCGGAGCAATCATCGGCGGTGCCATCGCGAGCAGCGCGCCCTATGGTTACTATGGCGGCGGCCCGTATTACGGCGGTTATGGTGGTTATGGCTCGGGCTACGGGTATGGCTACGCTCCGTCCTATGGCTATGCGCCGGCCTATTACGGCGGCTACGGGCCGAGCTATGGGTATGGCGGCTACTACGCGCGTCCCAGCTACTACGGCTATCGAGCCTATCGTCCATATTACGGCCCTCGCTACGGCTACTACCGGCCGTACCGGGCCTATGATCGCGGATATTGGTAAGGACCCTGCGCGGCTAGAGCGAGAGCCACACGATCAGGCTCATGCAGGCGAAATGCGCGAGCACGATCGCGGCGAGATGCAACGGGCCGGCCTTGAGGCTGGACTTGCGCATCCCGCCGCGCCCCGCGCTAGTTTGACCCCGCGGCCGCGGCTGTAAAGCTGCGGTCGACGGCTTTGCTCACGTCGAGCGTCTTCGGCAGGATGCCGTAGCGCGTCGAGCGGTCGGAGGCTTCCTGCACCTCCCTCACCACGTTCTGGTCGATCACGATCGGGCTGGTGCGCTGCGCGGTGTAGGCCGACAGCAGCACGTCCTCCGGCAGTTTTGTCAGTTCGGCCGTGCTTTTGGCGTATTCGCCAAGATGATCCAGCGACCATAGCCGCGCCTTGTTCAGCCGCTGCACGAGGTCCTGCACCGCCGCGCGCTTGGTGGCGATGGCGTTGTCGGAGGCCACGATGAAGGTGATGGTCGGCGTCAGGCCTTCGCCGTCAGCGATCACGCGGGCCTTGTCCTTCAGCGTTGCGAACGAGACATAGGGCTCCCACACCGCCCAGGCATCGATCGAGCCGGCGACGAGTGCGATCTTGGCGTCGACCGGGCCGAGCGGCGCGAAGGTCGCGTCCTCCAGCTTGATCTGCGCTTTCTCCAGCGTCGCGTCGATCAGGAACTGGCCCCAGCCGCCGCGCGTGCCGGCGAGGCGTTTGCCCTTGAGGTCGGCGGCCGACTTGATCGGCGAATCCTGGCGCACGAGGATCGCTTGCGTCTTCGCATCCGAACGCGTGCCGCCGATCGCCTTGATCGGCGCGCCGGCCGCATAGACCGAGAGAAAGGAGAGATCACCGGTGTAGCCGACGTCGAGCGCGCCGGCGTTCAGCGCTTCCAGGATCGGAGCGGCGGCAGGGAATTCCGACCATTCGATTCTGTAGGGCAGATCCTTTGCATAGCCGGAGATTTCGAGCAGCGAACGGTTGCCGCCCTTCTGGTCGCCGACGCGCAGCACGACGGTGTCGGCCGCGAACGAGGCGGCCGCGGTCGACAAGGTGATGGCTGCGGCGAACAGCGATGCTGCGAGCCGGCGTGTGATGGAATGGTCGTCGAAGTTGATGCTCATGTAGCCTGTCTTGTTGCTTTGCCCACGACGCGTGAGCGAGCGATGCAGCGAGACGATCAAGTCTATGACGGCGCGATGCGCAGTCAATGAAATGGCTATCCGTATTGCAGATGCGTCAGGCAATGACGTTTCAGCGCAGCGCCGCTTTCGAGAACGCACCGCGTGCGCGGCGGGTGATGCGCAAGAATGATGCAGTCTGCGGAGTCGCGGCGCATCCTTGCAAGATGATGCAGCAACGAAAATCGTTTCATCGCTGTCCCATGCGCTGATGGAGAGAATGACCTCGCTTCGCGTCACATTCGAAATTCCATTTCATTGACGATGCGGCGGGCGCGCCGCATGATTTGCGCATCGCATCAAAGCGGCGCGGGAAGCGTCGGCGAAAATTATTCTCTCAACGCAGCTCCACATGGAACATGCGCAACGCGAGATGTTGCGTGAATGGCGGAGCTGTGCCAGCGCAGGAGTGGGGACTGATGGGCAACGACAACAAGCGCAGCGGGTCGGGCCTCGACCGGCGTCATTTGCTGCAGGCGGGGCTTGCAGCGGCGTTGGCCGCGCCGCTTGGTGCCTTTGGTGCAGCCCAGGCCTTTGCGCCACAGGCGATCGCACCCGGTGTCGACTTGTCGGAGTTTCCGCTGTGCCGGACGGCCGCGGATGGCCCCGTCCTCACCGGCGCACCGCGCAAGCTGAAACTGTCGTGGAACGCGGGCGCGGTCTGTCTCGCCCCGGTGCCCGTCGCCATCGAGCACGGCTTCTTCCAGAAGCACAATCTGGACATCGAGCTCATCAACTATTCCGGCTCGACCGATCAGCTGCTCGAGGCGATCGCGACGGGAAAGAGCGATGCCGGGCTCGGCATGGCGCTGCGTTGGCTCAAGCCGCTGGAGCAGGGCTTTGACGTCAAGATCGCCGCCGGCACCCATGGCGGCTGCATGCGCGTCCTGACCCGCGCCGACTCCAACGTGAGCAAGCTCGCCGACCTCAAGGGTAAGATCGTCGCGGTCGGCGACCTCGGTGGCCCCGACAAGAACTTCTTCTCCATTCAGCTCGCCAAGCTCGGTATCGACCCGGTCAAGGATGTCGACTGGCGCGCCTATCCCGGCAACCTGCTCAACGTCGCCGTCGAGAAGGGCGAGGTGCAGGCCTTCCTGTCCTCCGATCCGCTCGGCTATCTCTGGCTCAAGGACACCCAGTACAAGGAAGTCGCCTCCAACCTCGACGGCGAATATCGCGACAAGAGCTGCTGCATCCTCGGCCTGCGCGGCAGCCTGGTGCGCGAGGAGCCGCAGGTCGCGCGCGCCCTGACGCAGGCGCTGCTCGATGCCGCGATGTTCACCGCGCAGAACCCGACCGTAACGGCGAAGTCGTTCCAGCCTTACGCGCCGAAGACGGCGTCGCTCGCCGATATCGAGGGCATGGTGCGCTACCACACCCATCATCATCATCCCGTGGGTGAGGTGTTGAAGCGCGAGCTCAAGGCCTATGCCGACGATCTGAAGAGCGTCCAGGTCTTCAAGCAAAGCACCGATACCGCCAAATTCGCGGAGCGCATCTATGTCGACGTATTCGCTGTCTGACGGCCTCGCCTCCGGCGCGCCGCGCCTCTCGCGCGCGCCGGTTCTTGCAAGCTGGGTCCGGGAATCCGGCGTCGGCATTCTCGCCAGCGTCGCGTGGATCGCGTTTGGCCTGTCCTGCCTGTGGTGGGAGGATGTCGGCGACTGGTCGCGGACGCACTCGCTCGGCATCGCCGCCTTCATCGTTGCCGCAATCGCCTTGTTCGGCACCGTCGGCGCCGACTACCTCGGCTCCGCCGGGAAGGCCTTGCGCCAGCGCGCGCCCTGGCTCGTGGCGCTCGGCGCATTCCTGACGCTGTGGGAAGTTGCCACGGCAAAATTCGCCTGGCTGCCGCTGCCGTTCTTCCCGCCGCCGCAGTCGATCATCGAGGTCTATACCGACGATTTGCCAAAGCTGCTCGACAGCGTCTCCGCCTCGGTCAAGCTCCAGCTTGGCGGCTATCTGATCGGCGCCACGGTCGGCTTCCTGACCGGCGTCTCGATCGGCTGGTCGCGCGCGGTCGGCTATTGGGTGCATCCGGTGCTACGCTTCATCGGCCCGCTGCCGGCGACCGCCTGGCTGCCGATCGCCTTCTTCACGTTCCCGTCGAGCTGGAGCGCCTCGACCTTCCTAATCGCTCTGGCGACCGGCTTCCCGGTCACCGTCTTGACCTGGTCCGGCGTCGCGAGCGTCAGCAACGCCTATTACGACGTCGCACGCACGCTCGGCGCAAAGCCGTCCTTCCTGGTGCTGAAGGTCGCGATCCCCGCCGCACTCCCGCACGTCTTCGTCGGCCTGTTCATGGGCCTCGGCTCGTCCTTCGCCGTGCTGGTCGTGGCCGAGATGATCGGCGTCAAGGCCGGGCTCGGCTGGTACCTGCAATGGGCGCAGGGTTGGGCCGCCTACGCCAACATGTATGCGGCGCTGATCGTGATGTCGCTGCTCTGCTCCGGCGCCATCACGCTGCTGTTCGCCATCCGCGATCGCCTGCTGGTCTGGCAGAAGGGGACCGTGAAATGGTAGCCGCAACCGCACTGGCCGAAATCGAGTCCCCGCCGGCCGCTGGCGCCGCGCTCGACATCGAGCAGGTCAGCCACGCCTTCGACATCGATGGCACTGAGCTGCCTGTTCTCAGCGACGTCAGCATCTCCGTGGAGCCGGGCGAGTTCGTCGCGCTGCTCGGCCCCTCCGGCTGCGGGAAGTCGACATTGCTCCGGCTCGTCGCCGGCCTCGACAAGCCCAAGGCCGGAACGCTCCGCGAGGATGAGGTGCGCATCACCCGCCCGCATCCCTCGCGCGTGGTCGTGTTCCAGGATCCGACCCTGTTTCCCTGGCGGTCGGTCTGGGACAACGTCGCCCTGGGCCTCGAGGCCCAGGGCATCCTTAAGAGCCAGGGGAAGCGTGTGGATGACGCGCTCGATCTCGTTGGGCTGTCGTCGTTCCGCAATGCCTATCCGCATCAGCTCTCCGGCGGCATGGCGCAGCGCGTCGCGCTCGCCCGCGCGCTCGTGAACGATCCAAAGATCCTGATCCTCGACGAGCCGCTCGGCAAGCTCGACTCGCTGACCCGCATCACCATGCAGGCCGAGCTCGTCTCGCTCTGGCAGCGCAAGGGCTTTACCACGCTGCTGGTGACGCATGACGCCGAGGAGGCGCTGGTGCTCGCCAACCGCGTCATCGTGTTCAGCGATCGCCCGGCGCGCGTGAAGGCTGACATCCGTGTCGACCGGCCCTATCCGCGCCATCGCGGCGATCCATATCTGGCGGATCTGCGCCGTCAGATTCTTGGTCTCCTGGGGTTAGACGCCACATGGTAACGTCCGTAGCCAAGGGCCGGGCTGCCCATAGCGAGCCCGACTACATCGCGCGCGCCGAGGCGCTGGCCGAAGGCTTTGCTGCGCGTGCAGCCGAGCATGATCGCGCCGGCAGCTTTCCCTTCGCGAATTTTCGCGAGCTCTCCGAGGCGGGCCTGCTTTCGCTGACGGTGCCGGCCGTTCATGGCGGGGCCGGAGCGGGCGCACGATACGCCGCGCGGGTCATCGGCATCATCGGCAAGGCCGATTCCTCGACCGCGCTGGTGCTGTCGATGCACTACATCAACCATCTGGTGATGGGGCGCAGCCCGACCTGGCCGGCGAAGCTGTCGCGCAAGCTTGCGCGTGAGAGCGTCGAGGGCCTCGCGCTCGTCAACGCGCTCCGCGTCGAGCCCGAGCTCGGCTCGCCCGCGCGCGGCGGCCTGCCGGCGACGATCGCGCGGCGCACCGAGACCGGCTGGCGCCTGACCGGTCACAAGATCTATTCGACGGGGTCGCCGATCCTGAAATGGTATCTGGTCTGGGCCCGGACCGACGAAGCCGAGCCGCGCGTCGGCCAGTTCCTGGTGCCGGCTGGCCTGCCGGGCACCCGCATCGTCGAGACCTGGGATCATCACGGCCTGCGCGCCAGCGGCAGCCACGACGTCATCTTCGACGACGTCGTGATCCCACTCGATGCCGAGGTCGATGTCCGCAATCCCCAGGAGTGGCATGCGCCCGACATCGCGCAGGCGACGGTCCACACGGTGTTCGTCGCCGCGATCTATGACGGCGTTGCCCGCGCCGCGCGCGACTGGTTCGTCTCGTTCCTGAAGCAGCGCGTGCCCGCCAGCCTCGGCGCGCCGCTTGCGACCTTGCCACGGGCGCAGGAGATTCTCGGTGCCATCGAGGCCAGGCTCGCAGTCAATGCACGGCTGATCGAGACGTTCGCCCGCGACTTCGACGACGGCGTCGATCTCTCCACCGGCGAATCCAACGTCATCAAGCTGACGGTGACCAACAACGCCGTCGCCGTGGTCGAGGATGCACTATCGCTGACCGGCAATCACGGCCTGTCGCGCACCAATCCGCTGGAGCGGCACTATCGCGATGTCTTGTGCGGCCGCGTGCACACGCCGCAGGACGATGCCACCCGCACCGGCCTCGGCCGCGCCGCATTGGGCCTCTAGCTTTCAGGAAAACAAACAGGGAGACGATCATGTCGATCGAGTTCATCGGCTTCATCAGCAACAACAATTCGTCCGAAACCGTCGTCCGCGAGGGGCCGGTCCTCAACCCCACCCACATCGAGACGGTGGCCAAGGCGCACGAGAATGCCGGCTTCGACCGCGCGCTGCTGGCGTTTCATTCGACGACGCCGGATGCGCTCCAAATCGCCCAGCACGTGCTGGGCGTCACCGACCGCCTCAACGTGCTGATCGCGCAGCGGCCGGGCTTCACCGCGCCGACGCTGCTGGCGCGCCAGTTCGCCGTGCTCGACCAGTTTTCGCGCGGGAGGGTCGCGCTGCATGTCATCACCGGCGGCAACGCCACCGAGCTGCGCCAGGACGGCAACACGCTCGACGACAAGGACGAACGCTACGCCCGCACCTCCGAGTTCCTCGATGTCCTCAAGCTCGAATGGACCAGCGACAAGCCGTTCACCTACAAGGGCAAGTACTACCAGGTCGAGAATGCGTTCTCGCAGGTGAAGCCGTATCGCCCCGAGGGCATCCGGATCTATTTCGGCGGCGCTTCGGATGCGGCGATCGAGGTCGCCGGCAAGCATGCCGACACCTTTGCGCTGTGGGGTGAATCCTATGCGCAGGTGCGCGACGTCACTTCCCGCGTCCACAACGCGGCGGTTCGTCAGGGACGGCCGACGCCGCGTTTCAGCCTCTCGGTGCGGCCGATCATTGCCCCGACCGAGAAGCAGGCCTGGGAGAAGGCGGAAGAGATTCTGGCACGTGCCACCGCGCTCCAGGACAAGACCGGCTACCGCAAGCCCGCCGACGGCCATGCCACGGCCGGCGCGCGGCGTCTGCTCTCGCTTGCCGACCAGGGCAGCCGCATCGACAAGCGGCTCTGGACCGAGATCGCCAAGCTCACGGGTGCCAACAGCAACACCACCGCGCTGGTCGGCACGCCCGAGCAAGTCGCCGAAGTCTTCGGCGACTATTACGATCTCGGCATCAGCCACTTCCTGATCCGCGGCTTCGATCCCCTGATCGACGCCATCGAATATGGCCGCGAGCTGATCCCGCTGACGCGCGAGCTGGTCGCCAAGCGCCAGGCCGTTCGCGGCGAGGCTGCGGAATGATCCGCCTCATGCTGGCCGGTGCGCTGCTGTTCGGCTCGTTGGAGCTCGTGGCGGCGCAAAACACACTGCGCGTTGGCGACCAGAAGGGCAATTCGCAGGCCGTGATGGAAGCGGCAGGTGTGCTCAAGGACTTGCCTTACAAGATCGAGTGGAAGGAGTTTCCGGCGGCGGCACCGCTGCTGGAGGCGCTCAGCGCCGGCGCGATCGAGACCGGTATCGTGGGCGATGCACCCTTCACCTTCGCCGCCGCCTCCGGCGCGCCAGTGAAGGCGATCGCCGCGATCCGTCAGACCCGCGAGGGGCTCGCGATCCTCGTGCCCGAGAATTCGCCGATCAAGAGCTTCGCGGACCTGCGCGGCAAGAAGATCGCGACGGGTCGCGGCTCGATCGGCCATCAATTGATCCTTGCTGCGCTCGAGAAGAACGGCTGGAACGCAAGTGATGTGCAGATCGCGTTCCTGGCGCCGTCCGATGCCAAGATCGCCTACACGCAAGGCTCGGTCGATGCCTGGTCGACGTGGGAGCCGTATGTCAGCCAGGAAGAGGTGCTGTTCAAATCGCGCCGCGTCATCACCTCGGAGGGTCTGACGCCGGGGCTGAGCTTCCAGGTCGCGCGGCCCGACGCGATCCGCGACAAGCGCGCGGAGCTGACGGACTTCATCCGCCGCCTCACGGCGGCGCGGGCGTGGTCGCTGAGCAACGTCGACAGCTATGCCGCGACCTGGGGCAAGCTGATGAACATCCCGACCGCCGTGCCGCAGAACTGGCTGTCGCGCGCGAAGATCCGGATCGCGCCCATCGACGACGGCGTGGTCGCGGACGAGCAGAGCACGATCGACCTCTATTTCCGCTGGGGCCTGATCAAGCAGAAGCTCGATGCGGCCGAGATCGTGGATCGGTCGTTTGCGGACGCGATCGCCAAGGCGGGGTTGTAAGCCACTCGTGAACCGGACGCGGCGCTTTCCCTCTCCCCTTGTGGGAGAGGGTGGCTCGCCGCGATAGCGGCGAGACGGGTGAGGGGTATCTCTCCGCGTACTCACCTCTCACTATTGAGTTCGCGGAGAGATACCCCTCATCCGGCGCTTCGCGCCACCTTCTCCCACAAGGGGAGAAGGGGAGTAGCGTACGCCGGGTTACCCTCGAAACATTTCTTCTGCGTTCCTCACCGCCGACAACAGCCCCATTGCTATTTACACCGCCTCCCTTGCACCGCGCCGCATCCCCGCAAAAATCAGATAGACGACCACATCGGGAGACCGGCTATGGGCCTGCAAGAAACAAAAATCGAATCGCTTCCCTTCGTCACTGCTGAACTCAACTACCTCGCGCCGGTTTCCGGCAAGCCGCGCACCTATGCGTTCGATCCGCCGCCGGGCGAGCCCAAGAGCACGTCGTTGCCGGAGCCGCATCAGGTCCCGATCTTCGATGCGCGCCTGATCGCGGACAATTTCTCGCTCGATCGCGAGGGCTTTGCGCTGGTGCGTCACCCGACGCAAGTGAAGGACTTTTACAACGACGAGGAAATCCGGGCGGTCTATTATCCCGCCGTCGAGGCGTTCCTGCGCGCGACGCTGAAGGCCGACCGGGTCGTCATCTTCGATCATACCGTGCGCAGGCGTGTCGAGGGGGCGGCGGATATTCGCGACGGCGGCCCGCGCCAGCCTGCGACGCGCGTCCATGTCGACCAGACCGCCGTCTCCGGCGCCAACCGCGTGCGCGAGCATCTGCCCGACGAAGCCGACGCGCTTTTGAGGGGGCGGGTGCAGGTGATCAACCTCTGGCGGCCGATCCGCGGACCCTTGCGCGATTCACCGCTGGCGATGGCAGACGGCACGACCGTCGCGCCCGACGATCTCGTCGCCTCCGATCTGATCTATCCCAATCGCCGCGGCGAGACCTATTCGGTGAAATACAATCCGAACCACCGCTGGTTCTATTTTCCCGAGATGGCGCCGGACGAGGCGCTGCTGCTCAAGTGCTATGATTCCGCAACCGACGGCCGCACCCGCTTCGGGCCGCATACCGCCTTCGTCGATCCGACCACGCCGGCCGATGCGGCGCCGCGCGAAAGCATCGAGGTCCGCACGCTGGTGTTCCATAAACAGTAACAATGTGTGATGGCACTGCCGGGCGCGCCCGGCAGTGTTCCTGGAACTTACCGGAACAAATCGACGTTTGCAGCGCCGGGCAGGGCAACCGGGAGCGGTGCCGTGCGAACGCAGACGACGTTATTCTTCAGTCTGGCCACTTTTTCGCTTTCTGCATTTTCTGTCGCGCAAGCCGAAAGCGGGCTTGCCTCATACTACGGTTACGGAAAAGCCGGTAAGGGCGGCGAACTGACCTGCGCTCACCGCACGCGCGCGTTCGGCAGCGTGCTGACGGTGTCCTACGGTGGCCGGTCGATTCAGTGCCGCGTCAATGATCGCGGCCCGTTTATCCGCGGCCGGATCGTCGATCTCTCGGTGCCGGCGGCCAAAGCGCTCGGCATGATGAGCGCCGGCGTGGTGCGGGTCTCGGTGGAATAGGCTGGCCGTCGCGCTATAGTGCCGCCCAACGCAAGGCTAAGGGGGGTGCTATGGCCAGGATTCGGGTGGGGCTTGTCGGCTGCGGCTTCGTGTCGGAGCTGCACATGTATGCGTTCCGCCGCGTCTACGGTGTGGATGTCGAGGTCGCGGCGGTCGCGGCGCGCGGCGATCATGTCGTTGAATTCGCCGGCCGCCATGGCATTCCGCGGGTCTATCGCAGCTTCGCCGAACTGATCGCGGACCGCGAGCTCGATGTCATCGACATCTGCACCCCGCCCAATCTCCATGCCGACATGATTGTCGCCAGCATGCAGGCCGGCAAGCACGTGATCTGCGAAAAGCCGTTCGCCGGCTATTTCGGCCGTGCAGGCGACGCGCAGCCGATCGGCAAGCATGTGCCGAAGGCGCTGATGTACGAGCGGGTGCTCGCGGAGATGGACGCGACGCGGGCCGCGATCGAGCGCACCGGAAAACTCTTCATGTATGCCGAGGACTGGATCTACGCACCGGCGGTGACCAAGACCGCCGAGATCATCAGGGCGACCAAGGACAAGATCCTGTTCATGAAGGGCGAGGAGAGTCATTCCGGCTCGCACGCCGCGCATGCCGCGCAATGGGCGATGACCGGCGGCGGTTCGCTGATCCGCATGGGCTGCCATCCGCTCTCGGCTGTGCTTTATCTCAAGCAGGTGGAGGCCAGGGCGCGCGGCGAAACCATCCGCGTCGCCAGCGTCACCGGCGACGTCGGCAACGTCACGGCCGTCCTGAAGCCCGAGGAGCGCACTTACATCAAGGCCAATCCGGTCGATGTCGAAGATTGGGGCACGCTGACGGCGACCTTCTCCGACGGCACTAAGGCGACCGTGTTTTCCGGCGACATGATCATGGGCGGCGTGCGCAATCTGATCGAGACCTACACCTCGGGCGGTTCGCTGTTCGCCAACATCACCCCGAACACGCATCTGATGAGCTACCAGACCAGCGAGGAGAAGCTCGCCAGCGTCTACATCACCGAGAAGGTCGACCGCAAAACCGGCTGGCAATACGTCTGTCTCGAGGAGGAGTGGACGCGCGGGTACTTGCAGGAGATCCAGGACTTCATGGAATGCGCGGCGAGCGGCAGGCAGCCGCTATCGGACCTCGCACTGGCGTATGAGACGATCAAGGTGAACTACGCGGGCTACTGGGCCGCGGAGGAGGGACGGCGGGTGGTGTTGTAGGCCGCGAGCGGAGCCGCAGTTCACCTCGCCCCGCTTGCGGGGAGAGGTCGAAATTCGCGCGTAGCGCGGATTCCGGGTGAGGGGGACTCTCCGCGAGTCTCATTGTCACCGCCCCCGCGGAGACTCCCCCTCACCCCAACCCTCTCCCCGCAAGCGGGGCGAGGGGGCCAAGTCCCGCCGCGGCCGCAACTGCCCTCACGCCCCGTAGGTCGAACCCTTCGGCAGCGGAAACACCGGGTCCTGCGTGCGGATGTTGGTCGGCCACACCACCGAGATGCGCTCGCCGGCGTTCTGCATCACCACTGGCGTCGAGCGCTCGTTCTGGCCCGACAGCGGCGTGCCCGGCGGGAAGAACTTGACGCCGTAGCCCTGGATGGTGCCGCCGGCGGGAATGTCGACGTCGAGCGCGGCCTTGCGGATGGCCTCGGGATCGAAGCTGCCGTATTTCTCCTTGGCGACCGGCAGCACGTTGTTGAGCAGCACCCAGGTCTGGTTGAAACCCATCGAGCAGTGTGGCGGCACTTCGGTCGCGCCGGTCTTGGCCTTGTAGCGCGTGACCATGGCGTTGGTCAGATCGCCGATGCCCGGTGCGAGCTTTGCGGGATCGAGCAATTGCGCCGGCACCGGATCGATGTTGCAGAAATTGTCGATGTCGGCGCCGAAGGTCGCGCGCAGCTTGTCGAGCTGGCTGTAGCCGGCGCCGGCGCCGAACAACATCTTGAAGCGCAATCCGCTCTCGCGCGCCTGGCGCAGGAACAGGGTGATGTCGGGGTTGTAACCGGCATGCGAGATCACGTCGGCCTTGGCGCGCTTGATTTTCGTAACGAGCACCGAGAGGTCGGGCGCCGAGGCGGAGTAGCCCTCGCGCAGCACCACCTGGATGCCGGCCTGCTTGGCGTAGGCCTCGTCGGCCGCCGCGACGCCGACGCCATACGGGCCGTCCTCGTGGATCAGCGCGACCTTGACGTCCTTCGGATCCATACCGAGCTTGCCTTGCGCATGCTCGGCGAGGAAGCTCGCGAAGGCCTGGCCATATTGGTCGGAATGGATCTGCGCTCGAAACACGTATTGCAGGTTCTTGTCCTTGAACACGGCGGTCGAGACCGCGGTCGTGATCCAGAGGATCTTCTTCTGCTGCTCGACCTTGGCCGCGAGCGGCACCGCATGCGAGCTCGCATAGACGCCGTTGATGATGTCGATCTTCTCCTGACTGATCAGGCGTTCGGCCTCGTTGATCGCAACGTCGGGTTTGCTCTGGGAATCCGCGGCGACCGGAGCAATCTTGGTCTTGCCGCCGACACCGCCTTTCTCGTTGACGAGATCGATCGCGATCTGCGCGCCGATTGACGAGGCGACCGAGCCGCCGGCGGCGAAGGGGCCGGTGAGGTCGTAGATCAGGCCAATGCGCAAATTCTCGGCTTGCGCCTGGGCCCGGGTCCAATCGAGGCTGAGTGCAGCGGCGGCGGCCGCAGTGCTCTTCAGCAGCTGCCTGCGTGAAGTCGGCATCCTATCCTCCCTCAAAACCCGTCTGTTGATTGGTCTTGTTATTTTTTTGCGAATTATGGGGAGCGGGACGATGGAAAGTCAACATGGCGAAAGGTCGATAGGCGGGTGCTGGCGCAGAACGCAACTGCGAAGACGGACTGCATCGAGCGATCTGCCCGATCTCAGTTCGTGTCGGAGCGCATGGCCTCGAATACCGCAAAGCCTGCACCGTCGAGCAACGGCACCACCCTCGCCAATCGGAATCCGGCCTGCTCCAGCAGGGATCGATATTCGGCGTCGGTGCGCTCCATGCCGGAGACATTGACCAGCATCTCCATGTCGATATGGAGTACGCGCATGGCGTCGCGATGATCTGGCTCGATCCGTCGTTCGATCAGCAGAACCCGAGCATGTCCTGGCATTGCCACGCGAACATTTCGCAGGATCGCCAGCGATTGATCGTCGTCCCAATCATGGATGATCTGCTTCAGGATGTAGGCGTCTGCGTCTGCCGGAATGGTTTCGAAGAAGCTCCCGCCGATGATCTCACATCGGTTCCTGCCTCCAATCGCCTCCAGAGAAGCACCGGCTACGACATCGGGAAGGTCGAACAGCACGCCTTGCATGGTCGGGTGATCGGCCAGAATCGTTGTGAGCGTGAAACCATGTCCGCCGCCTATATCGACGATGCGGCCTATCCCGTGAAAATCGTAGTGCTTGAGAAGCGCATTGGCCAACCGGGCGGAGCTGGTTGTCATCGTCGCGTTGAAAATCGCGGAGAGCTCGGCGTCCTCGCGCAAATAGTCGAAGATCCCCGTCCCGTGTGCGTGATCGAAGGCATGCTGGCCGGTCTGTACGGAGTGCAGAAGATGGCTCCAGGATTGCCAGTGCGACTCGCTGAGCCATAGCCGCACCACAGGACAGATCGAAGCCGGGATATCGGCGCGGAGGGTAGACCCAAGCGGTGTCAGCGCAAATTGCCTTGGAGACGTCTCGTCGAGCAGGCCGGCACCGGCCAGGAAGCGAAGCAGCCGGTAAAGGGTCGGAGCATGGCTCCCGGTCGTTGTCGCCAGATCGTCGCAATGGCGCGGGCCTGCCGCCAGGTGATCCGGAATGCCAAGCTCGACGGCAACGCGCAGGGCCTGCGAAATGCGGTACCCACCGATCAGCCTGAAGATCTGGGCGAAATCTTGAGGTGCGGGAGATTGTCCGGGAGAGATGCTTGCGTCCATCTGAGATGCTCCGCTTCATCACCGGCGGGGTACATGGCGGAGGTTGCGGCAAAACGTCAACGTGACCCAAGGTCGCTACGGGCCGGCCGCGGCGCAGCATGTTTTCTGAAGGACAAAGATTCTTGAAGGCAAGGAAAAGCCCACCGCTCGCGAAGGAGCGGTGGGCCTGATGCCGGGACGAGCCGGTTACTGCGACAGCTTCACGAAGGCGGGAAACTTCAGCTTGCCTTCCGCGATCTTCTCGGGCCAGACCACGACCTGCTTGCTGTCCTGCCACTGGAAGACGAGGCCGGACACGGTCGTGGGACCGGACTTGATGCCGTGGGTGAACTCGTCGTCCTTGCCGTAGAACTGGATGCGGCCGATCGTGCCCTCGTAGTCGGTCTTCTCCAGTTCAGCGACCATCTTGTCGGGATCGGTCGAGCCTGCGCGCTTGATCGCGTCGGTGATGAAGTAGACCTCGTCATAGGCGGTGTAGCCGGTATAGGCCGGCGGCGTGCCGAACTTGGCCTTGAAGGCGGCCGCGAACGGCTTCGTCTTGGCGGTCACGGCGACATCGGGCGTCGCCACCGCGAGCGACGGCACGCCGTCGGCGGCGCCATTGGTGTCCTTCCAGAAGGTCGGGCTCAGCGCCTGCGCGCTGATGCCGAACATCGGGATCGGCACCTGCTGGTTCTTCCACTGCACCGTCGGCTGCACGCCGACATGCGAGATGCCGGTCACGATCACGTCGGGCTTCTTGCCCTCGATGTTGTTGAAGATCGGCGTGAAGTCGGTGGTATCGGGCGAGAAGCGCACATGCTCCACGACCTTCAGGCCCGCCTTGGGCAGGCAGGCCTCGTAGCCGACGTCGAGCGGCTTGGTCCAGGCGGCGTCCTCGCTCATGATCGCAACCGTCTTGAACTTGAGCTTGTCGACCAGGAGATCCTTGGCGGCGTCGCAGACGAGCTGGGCCTGGGCCGCCGAGGTCAGATAGCCGTGGAAAGTGTACTTGTTCTTCTCGTAGTCGTTGTGGATCGCCTTGGTGATCTCGTTCGAGGCGGCGCCCGGCGTGATCAGCGGCATCTTCAGCCGCGCCGCCCAGGGCTCGAGCGCGAGAACGACTTCGGAGATATAGCTCGCGATCACCGCGGAGACCTTGTCCTCGCTCACCGCGCGCTGGAACGCGCGCACCGAGTCGGCCGACGAGCTCTTGTTGTCATAGGTGACGATCTCGACCTTGCGGCCGAGAATGCCGCCCTTGGCGTTGATCTCGTCGGCAGCGATCTGCGCGCCGCCCGGGGTCGCAGCACCAGCGATCGACTGCACTTCGGCGATGACGCCGATCTTGATCGGATCGTTCGACTGCGCATAGGCGGGCGCGGCGAGGCACAGGGCCAGCGCCGAGGCGAGAAGGAAGCTGCTGCTTGGATTCGTCGATGGTCGCATGGTCGTTTCCCTTTGCTTGTTTTGTTATTGATACGCGCGAATTAGAGAAAATCGGCGCCGGCTTCGCTCGCGAAGCGGCCGGGATCGCCCTCCCAGACGATGCGGGCGTGCTCCAGCACATAGACGCGGTCGGCATGCGGCAGCGCGAAGGTGACGTTCTGCTCGCCGAGCAGCACCGTGATCGCGGTGGTCTGCCGCAGCTTCGTCAGCGCCTTGGACAATTGCTCGAGGATGACGGGAGCGAGGCCCAGCGTCGGCTCGTCCAGGATCAGGATCTGCGGCTGCATCATCAACGCGCGGCCGATCGCGAGCATCTGCTGCTCGCCGCCGGAGAGCGTTTGTGCCATCTGGCCCTGGCGCTCCTTCAGGATCGGGAACAGCTCGAACAGCCAGGCGAGCTGCGCGGCGCGCTTGTCGTCGGAGAGATGCTGGCCGCCGAGATCGAGGTTTTCGCGCACGCTCATCTCGCCGAACAGCTCGCGCGATTCCGGGCATTGCACGAGGCCACTGCGCGCGATTTTCGCAGGGCTCGTGCCGCGCAGCTTGGCGCCGCTGCGCACGATCTCGCCGCTATAGGGCATGAAGCCGGAGATGGTGTTGAACAGCGTGGTCTTGCCGGCGCCGTTGAGGCCGACGACGGAGACGAACTCGCCCTCGTGGACGTGGATCGAGACGTTCTCCAGCGCCTGCGCCTTGCCATAGAATACGCTGACATTCTCGACCTGGAGCAGCGGCACCTTGTCCTTGAAGCTGGTCTCGGGCCGCGCATGGGTCTCGATGGCGCCGCCGAGATAGACCCGGCGCACCGTCTCGTTCTTCATGACGTCGTCGGCCTTGCCCGTGACGATCTCCTCTCCGAGATACATCGCGAGCACGCGGTCGACGAGCGCTGCAACGCTCTTGACGTTGTGGTCGACCAGCATCACGGCGCGGCCCTCGTCGCGAAAGCTGCGGATCAGGTCGGAGAAGACGTCGACCTCCGCCCGCGTCAGCCCGGCAAAGGGTTCGTCCACCAGCACGACCTTCGGGTCACGCGCGATCGCTTTCGCAAGCTCCAGCCGGCGGAGGTCGGCGAAGGGCAGCGTCGGCGGGCGGCGGTTCATCACGCTGCCCAACCCGACGCGGTCGGCGATCCGTTTGGCGCGCTCGACCAGCGCCTTGTCCGGGAACAGCATGAACAGGCTGTCCGGCAGCAGCGCGACCATGATGTTCTCCAGCACGGTCTGCCGGTTCAGCGGCCGCGAGTGCTGGAACACCATGCCAAAGCCTTTGCGCGCGATCTTGTGCGCGGGCAGGCCGGCGACGTTCTCGCCCTCGAAGATGACCTCGCCCGATGTCGGGCGTTCGATGCCCATCACGCTCTTCATCGCGGTCGACTTGCCGGAGCCGTTCGGCCCGATCAGGCCAAAAATCTCGCCGGCGTTCACCTCGAAGCCGAGGTTCTTCACCGCCGTCAAACCACCAAAGCGTTTTGTCAGGCCGCGGACGTCGAGCACGGCCCGGTTTGCGATCATATCCATCACGAACGCGCCTCACGCGAGAGGGCCGCTCCGAGGAAGCCGCCGGGGAAGAACAGCACGACGAGCAAGGCAACCGCCGAGACGATGAAGGTCGCGAGCTCGCCGGTTGGCCTTAAGAATTCGCCGGCGACGATCAGGAAGATCGCGCCGAGCGCGGCGCCAAGCACGGTGCGCCGGCCGCCGAGCACGGCCGAGACGATCACGTTCACGCCGACCGCGACGTCGACGACGGTGCCGACCGAGGCGGTGCCGAAATAGAACACCAGCAGCGCTCCGGATAAACCAGAGAAGAACGCGCTGACGATGAAGGCGGCGAGCTTGTGCTTGACGATGTTGAAGCCGAGCGCGCCGGCCTGCACCGGATCCTGGCCGCTGGCCTGGAGCACGAGGCCAATCGGGGATTGCGACAGGCCGTAGAGGATAGCCGCCGAGATCGTCATGAAGCCGAGCGCGATCCAGTAATTGGCGCCGGCGTTGATGGTGATGACGTCGGGGATGGTCAGGCCGATCTCACCACCGGTGAGATCGGCGAACACCACGATGAAATTCTGCAGCATCAGCACTGCGACCAGCGTGGTCAGGCCGAAATAGGGCCCGCGGACCCGGAGCGCCGGCAACGCCAGCACGAGGCCGGCGATGACGGAGGCGAGCGCCCCTAACACGATGCAGAGATAAACCGACCAGCCGTACTGGGCGTTGAGAATGCCGGCGGTGTAGGCGCCGACGCCGATCAGGAAGGTGGGCCCGAAATTGACCTCGCCCGCGAAGCCGAACAGCAGGTCCCAGGCCATCGCGAACACGCCGAAATAGAACGCGACGGTGAGCAGGCCGAGCACGTAGCCGGAGACGTAGAGCGGCAGCGTTGCCGCGACGATGACGAGCGCGACCGAGATGAAGAACAGGCGGGAGGTGAAGAAGGTGGACATCTCAGCGCCTCCCCAGAAGGCCCTGGGGCCGGATATACATCACGAACACGAGCAGCAGCAGCGCCGGAATGGTGCGGTAGGCCGGCGAGACCAGGTAGGCCGTCAGCGTCTCGAGATAGCCGACCACGAAGGCCGCGATCAGCGAGCCGGAGACGCTGCCGAGACCGCCGAGCACCACGATCGAGAACGCGCTCGCCGTCAGCGGTCCGACGCTGTAGGAGCTGACGCCCAGGAACATGCCCAGCAGCACGCCGGCGATGCCGGCGAGGATGCCGTAGATCGCCCAGACCACGATGTAGATGTTGGTGAGCTCGAGCCCGAGTAGCGTCACGCCGCGCGGGTTCATCGACGCCGCCAGCACCGCCTTGCCGGTGCGGGTGCGGTTCACGAGCAGCCACAGCAGTCCGATGACGAGGCAGCACACGATGGCGGTGAAGATCTCGTTCTTCGGCGTGCGGACGCCGAGGATCTCGACCACGCCCTCGACGATCGGCAGCACGGTCTTGGCGTTGTTGGTGAAGAAATAGGCGATCAGCTCCTGGATCATGATGCCCCAGAGCAGCGTGCCCGTGAGGACGAAGATCTCCTTCTCCTCATTGGGGATGCGCCGGGAGTCCTGAATGGGCTTCACCACCGCGAAATAGGTCGCAAAGGCGGTGAGGAGGGCGACGGCGACCCCGATCAGCGCACCGGCATAGGTGCCGACGTTGAGGATGCTGGCAGCGGCCCAGGCCGCCACCGCTGCGGCCACCATGATGGCACCGTGGGAGAGGTTGAGCACGCCGGAGACGCCGAAGATCAGGGTGAAGCCGGTGGCACCGAGAGCGTAGAGAGCGCTGATGGCAAAGCCATCGATCAATATCTGGAAAGCTCGCATCTATGATTGGCCGGGTGGCAGCCGAGCTGCCGCTTTGAGGAAAGGTGCTGCGGAGAGCCGCATGCGGAAGCTCCCGGGAGGTGGTCCCGGGAGCATGTCCTGCTAGTTGCTGAGCTTGATGAAGCTCGGGAACTTGACGTCGACCTTGGCGACGTCCTTGGGCCAGACCGCGCTCTGCTTGCCGTCCTGCCATTGCAGCATCAGCCCGGTGATCAGGCCCTTGCCATATTTGATCGAGTGGGTGAACGGATCGTCCTTGCCGTAGAACTGGACGCGGCCGATCGTGCCTTCCCAGTCGGTCTTCTCGAGCGCGGCGACGAGCTTGTCGGCGTCGGTCGAGCCGGCGCGCTTCACCGCGTCGGCGATGTAGTAGACCTCGTCATAGGCGGTGTAGCCGGCATAAGAGGGATAATTGCCGAACTTCTTCTTGAAGTTCTCCGCGAACGGCACCGATTTCGGCGTCACCGCGACGCCGGGCCCGGAGACGCCCTGATAGAGCACGCCTTCGGCCGCCTGGTTGGTGTCCTTGCCGAAGGTCTCGTTGGTTGCCTGCGAGGAGATGCCGAACATCGGGATCGGCACCTGCTGGTTCTTCCACTGCACCGTCGGCTGCACGCCCACATGGGAGATGCCGGTGATGATCACATCGGGCTTGGAGCCCTCGATCTTGTTGAAGATCGGCGTGAAGTCGGTCGTATCGGGCGAGAAGCGGATGTGGTCGAGCACCTTCAGCCCGATCTTGGGCAGGCATTCCTCGTAGCCGATGTCGAGCGGCTTGGTCCAAGCGGCGTCCTCGCTCATGATGACCGCGGTCTTCATGTGCATCCTGTCGACGAGCAGGTCCTTGGCGCCGTCGCAGACCGAGAGCGCCAGCGCGGCGGAGGTCAGATAGCCGTGGAAGGTGTACTTGTTCTTCTCGTAGTCGACGTGGACGCTCTTGCTGATCTCGTTGGAGGCGGCACCCGGCGTGACGAATGGCGTCTTCAGCCGCGAGGCCCAGGGCTCCAACGCCAGCACGACCTCGCTGATATAGCTGGCGATGACCGCGTTGACCTTGTCCTCGTTCACTGCGCGCTGGAACGCACGCACTGAATCCGCCGACGAGGAGTGATTGTCGTAAGAGATGATCTCGATCTTGCGGCCGTCGACGCCGCCATTGGCGTTGATCTCGTCGGCGGCAAGCTGCGCGGCCTGTGGAATGGAGGCGCCCGCGATCGCCTGCGCTTCCGCGATCACGCCGATCCTGAGGGGATCGGCTGCAAGTGCCGCGCCTGACGCTGCCATCATCGCGCCTGTCGCGGCCGCACCGAGCGCTATTCGCAATGCAACAGAGAGTCGTTTTTTCATGTTGTTCTCTCCCTTTGAACAGGCCTCTTGTGAGCCATTATGTCGCAACTATAACGGCGACGGCATTCTCGGCAAGTGAAACCGCGTTCAGGATTGGTAGAGACGGACTAAAGTCTAGCGCTGCGCAAATTGCGGGCAGGATAGCCGCGAGACACCCATGACGCGCGCAGGCATGCAGATTCTGTCGGCGGGCATGCGTGAGCGTTAAAGCCTTGGAGCGTGCAGTAGCCTACAAGACGAGCACCGATGCCGGTTCAGCGCGCTTGCAGCAGTGATGGATCGAGCGGCCTCAATCGGGCCGGATCGAATGGCGACAAGTCACCACGCGTCGCATCCTTGGCGATCAGCTGCGCCAGCGCTTCGCCGGTGGCGGGCGCATTGAGGATGCCCCAGACATTGTGCCCGGTCGCAACATAGAGGCCTTCGCTCTGCGGCACCTTGCCGATCAACGGCAGGCCGTCCTCAGTCACCGGTCGAAAGCAGGCCTGCTGCGCGATGATCTTTTCGGGACGAAACAGTGGCGACAGCCGTTCGCACATGATTTGCAGGCGCGCGATCGCATCGACGTCCGGCGTTACGGCCGCCGGATCGAGCGGCAGCGGCGCGATGTCCGAGAGTGCGGTGATATGCGTGCTGCCATCGGCGCGTGGAAAGACCTCGATCGACACGGCGCTGCCGTCCTCGTCATACTCCAGGAACAACGCATCGGCCGGAACGTCGGGGCCGATGTCGTACACGATGCTCGGGCTGCGCTGGCCATAAACGGCGGGCAGGCGCATCCATTGCGCGGCGAGCAGCGACCATGGTCCCATCGCGATCACGACGGCGTCCGCCTCAACGAGGCTGCCTTCGACCTCGACACCCTTCGCGGTCGTCCCATTCGCGTCGCGCGCGATGCCCGTGATGCGGCCAACGCGAAGCTTGGCGCCTTGCGCGACTGCCGCGTTCATCACGGCCGAGGTAAATTTGCGGGGATGAACGATCGCAGTCGTCTCAGTCGTACCGATGCGCTGTGCGATGACGACGCCGTTGGCGAGCCAGCCGAGCGCGGATGGTGCATTCCGGCGCGGATCCCCGTCGGAAGCAACAAAGCCGCTAAACGCGGTCATCGGGCGATAGCCCCAATCGCCGGCGATCTCCTGCGCCAGCTGCGCGTGAAGCGCAAAGCTTCGCCGCGCGAGTACGTCGAGCGGCGAGCCGGCGCACCAGTCACGCGCCAGAAAGCCGCCGGCCTTGCCGGAGGCGGCGGCCGCGACCTCGGTCCGTTCGACCACGATGACCTCGATGCCGTGGCGCCGGAGAAACAAGGCGGTGCAGGCCCCGATCACGCCGCCGCCGCAGATGATGACGCGCATGGCTTGTTCCTTGGATAGTGCTGCGCTGATGTGCGCAACATCGCCTGTTCGGCACGATCATTCAGGCCAAGATTGCCGCTTCGCCGCTAGAGGTGCAATTCTGTCGTATATCGAATGTCGTCACTCAACGATCATGCGAGCGTCATAAAGAATCACAAAAGCGTCATGCCGCAAGCCGCCAATGGAGCAGGCGCTGGGGCGAACACTCTACGGGGAGGGTAAACCATGGCGCTCAGATTCCGCAGCATCGACGGCTCCAACAACAATCGTGCGGATCCCACCTTGAACCAGGCCGACACCGACTTTGCTCGGCTGGGGCCGGCAAATTTCGTCGATGGGGTCAATGAAATGACGCCAGGTCCGAATCCGCGCGAGATCAGCAACATTGTC
This sequence comes from Bradyrhizobium sp. 482_C4_N1_8, assembly GCF_052075965.1. NCBI lineage: Bacteria > Pseudomonadati > Pseudomonadota > Alphaproteobacteria > Hyphomicrobiales > Nitrobacteraceae > Bradyrhizobium > Bradyrhizobium sp. 482_C4_N1_8. The sequence continues at coordinate 2,158,373 of NZ_CP197231.1, forward strand.
GTGGCGCAGGCGGATATTGGCGATGGCGAGGAAGGCCCGCATCTCGTGGATGACGCCGGCGTCGCGCTGTCAGGCATGATGTATGCGTGGGGCCAGTTCATCGATCACGATCTGGATCTGCAGAAGGAGGGCACAGGCACGGATGATATCTCGATCAAGGTCCCGGCTGATGATGAGTTTCTGCCGCCCGGCAGCATGATCCCGTTGACGCGGGTGGCGATCGATCCTGCGACGGGGGTCACCGGGCATCCGGCAGCCGCGATCAATACGGTGACGGGTTGGCTGGACGGATCGCAGATCTACGGTTCCGACGCGGCCACTGCAGCGAGCCTGCGAACGGCCGACGGCCATATGAAGGTGTCGGCGGGAGACAATCTCCCGATCGTCGAGACCGAGCACGGCAACGTCTTTGCGGCCGGTGACGTGCGGGCGCAGGAGAATCCCGACCTGACCGCCTTGCAAGTCTTGTTTGTGCGCGAGCACAATTACCAGGTCGATCGACTGCACGAGGACCATCCGAACTGGAGCGGCGACAAGCTATACGAGACGGCCAAGGCCATCACCACGGCCGAGATGGTCAACATCACCTACAACGAGTTCCTGCCGCATCTGTTGGGCGAGGACGCCATCAAGCCGTACCAAGGCTATGACCGCACGGCAGACGCGCGGATCACCGAAGAGTTTGCCGGTGCGGCCTTTCGCTTCGGTCACTCCATCGTCTCCGACGAGATCAGTGCGACCAGCAATCTGGGTGCCTTTACGTCGGAGCAGACGCTGGCGCAATCGTTCTTTGAAGACACGGCGACTTTCAAGGCGACTGGAGCGGATGGCCTGCTGCGGCATCTGTCGGGGGACCTGGCCAACCCGCTGGACGCTCACATTGTCGATGGCTTGCGAAACCTCCTGTTCGATCCTCCGGACGGCATGGATCTGGCAGCGATCAATATCCAACGCGGCCATGATCTTGGGCTGGGTACACTGAACCAAACCCGGGAGGCGCTGGGGCTTGCGCCTTACACCAGCTTCGATCAGCTCAGCTCTGATCCGGCGACGGCAGCAGCGTTCGAGAAAGCCTATGGTTCGATCGATGCCGTCGATTTGTGGGCCGGTGGATTGGCTGAGGATCATGCGCCAGGAGCCGTCATCGGGCCCACCTTCGGCATAATCATCGCCGACCAGTTCACCGCTTTGCGCGACGGCGATCGCTACTACTTCGAGAACCAGGGTTTCGATAAGCAGACCCTGAATGAGATAAAGAACACCACGCTGTCGGACCTCATTCTGCGCGACACCGATACCACTGCGATGCAGAGCGATGCCTTCGTCGCCACCGAGCGGCACAGCGGCACGCTGGGCGGCGTAGACCCGACCGGAGAAAAGGCTGCAGCAGGCATGGCGCAGCTTGTGGTCGGATCTCCCGGCAGGGATACCCTGACCGGCGGAGATCTGGATGACACGCTGGTCGCCGCGGCCGGCCGCATGACCATGACCGGAGGTGCCGGTGCCGACACATTCGAATTCGACCTTGGTGTTCTCGCAGGTAAGCACAACACCGCGGTCATCACCGACTTCGATCCCAAACAGGACAAACTGCAATTTTCGAACGACGTTCACGTCACGAAATCATCTGACCATCATGGCGGAACCCTGTTGCAGGTCGGCTCCGAGACCATCGACCTGCTGGGCGTAAAGCCGTATGAGATGCATCATCACGAATGGGGATAATGCTGGGTCGCTTCAAACGAGCGATACAGCATCATTCGGCGCCGGCGAGGCACGCCGGCGCCGTGTCGTGATCCTGTTCGTCCCGCGTCAGCCTGGGCCGGCGCCTTGCGTCGCCGTGTACACGGCGTAGAGCGACTGGCTCGCGGCCATGAACAGGCGGTTGCGCTTGGGGCCGCCGAAGCAGACATTGCCGCACACTTCCGGCAGGCGGATGCGACCGAGCAGCTTGCCCGCCGGCGACCACACCGTCACACCGCTATAGCCGACGGCGCGCCCGGCGTTGCTGGAGGACCAGACATTGCCGTTGACGTCGCAGCGCAGGCCGTCGGGCCCGCACTTCACCCCGTCGATCACGCAGTCGCTGAACTTCCTGGGGTTGGAGAGCTTGTTGTCGGTGCCGACGTCGAACACGAAGATCTCGCCGTTGCCGCCGGGCCCGGTGTCGCCCGGTCCCTTGCCGGTCGAGGCGACGTAGAGCTTCTTGTAGTCCGGTGAGAAGCACAGGCCGTTGGGATCGGGCACCTGGTCCTCGGTGACGACGAGGTCGATGCGGCCCGAGGGATCGATGCGATAACAGTTGGTCGGCAGCTCGCGCTTGCCCGGCACGAAGCCGGCCGGCTGTCCGATCCGCGGATTGAGCTTGCCGCCTGCGTTGCTCGGGCCGCCCGCGACGTCGGGCTCGCCTTCATAGAGCTGGCCGCCATAGGGCGGGTCGGTGAACCAGTAGCTGCCGTCGGGATGCGCGGCGACGTCGTTCGGCGAGTTCAGGCGCTTGCCCTGATAGGAGTCCGCGAGCACCGTGGCCGTGCCGTCATGCTCGTAGCGCGTGACCCGCCGGGTCAGGTGTTCGCAGGAGAGCTGACGGCCCTGGAAGTCGAACGAGTTGCCGTTGGAATTGTTGGAGGGCGTGCGGAACACGCTGACGCGGCCGTCGTCCTCGGTCCAGCGCATCTGCCGGTTGTTGGGGATGTCGCTCCAGAGGAGATAACGGCCCTGCGCGCTCCAGGCCGGGCCCTCGGCCCACAACAAGCCGGTGTAGAGGCGCTTGATCGCGGTGTTGGGCTGCGCCAGATCGTCGAAGGACGGATCGACGGTGATGATGTCGGGGTCCGAGAAATAAGTCGTCGGCGCGCCGTTGGGGCCGAAATCGCGCGGCGGGGTGGTGATCGTCGTTGGCGGTGCGGCAGGTCCGGTCTGGGCCAGCGCGGGGCCGGCTACGGTCGCCGCAGCGCCGAGCGCAAGTCCCCGCACGAGTGTTCGTCGTGAAAGCGCAGCATCCTGGTCACGCTGCTCTGGGCGTTTCATCGCGTCCTCCCGGTTATGTTCGGCTGGCCGGTTGATCCGGCCGAGCGGGCGGAGGTTAGTCCGGTCCGCGCCCGGTTGCGAGGGGCAGGTACGCATCCTCCGCGCGATGGCAGGCTTGGGAAGGCTGGAACGCGGCGGCATTGCGGCGAGGCGAGGGCAGAAGCGGCAATTGGTCCCGGTCTCGTCGTTCGGGGCCTGTCGTCGGGCTTTGCGCGGTCAACCGGTGCGGCTTTTAGGACCTGTCAAGCCTTGACCTCACGCGCGATGATGGCAGAACGTTTCCGGGGTATCAGCCGGAGTTCATTGTGTTAGCCGTTGTCGCACTGGTCATTGCGCTCGCCATCGCGTTCGCCGCCGGCTATTTCACCCGCGATCTCGCCTCCCGCAAACGACGCGCGGAGGCGCGCCGCTGGCGCGAATATACCGAGCCGGGCTGGCTCCGCGCCGCCGCACCCGCCAACACCAACGAGGCCGCCCCCGTCGCCACCGGCGAGCTCGGCCAGATGCTGGACCGTTGGGAAAGCAGGGCCCGCGCCCGCCGCGCCGGATAGCCCGGCCGGCGATCAGGCCGGCACTCCACCCGCATTCCGATGAGCGACTTGTCCGCCTTGGCTCGAAGAGCGAAGGCGGAAGCGATATCCGGGACGGCTGATCCCGCAGATCGCTCCGTTTCCGATCACTGCAATCCGTCAAGCTGCCCCCCAAGACAACAGGAGCGCGGTGAGCGTTGTCGCCGCGTGTGCATTTGTGCGGAGTCCGCGCTCGCGGCGACGCGATGGGCCCGTGGATCGTGCGTGCGATGAGAAGGTCGGCGATCCAGCCGCTGGCTTTCCAACAGTCATTGGACGCGCGCTGCCCGGCTTTCATGTAACGGACATATCATTATGCAACATGAATTATGATATCAGGTAAGTTTTCCTAAAATCGGAATTTTCACGCCGTCCTCGCGGTGCTGATCCCCGGAAATCCTGCCTCGTGAATTCTGGATTCTCCGTCCGCGAGCAGGACGGCAACAAGGAAGAACAACCATGACCGATACACTCACCGCCGGCTCCATCGCATTCACCGGCTTCAACGCGGACGGCGACGACAGCCTCGCCTTCGTCTCGTTCTCCGACATCAAGGCCGGCACCGTCATCCATTTCACCGACAACGCATGGAACGGCTCAAGCTTCGCCTCGGACGAGAACGTCTGGAGCTGGACCGCGACCAGCGACGTCGCCGCCGGCACGATCATCACCATGAGCGGCCTCGGTGCCGGTGGCTCGGCGGCATCCAACGTCGGAACCGTGGCGTTCGACACCGCCAATGCGCGTGACATCGCCGACCTCAACGAAGTCGTCTACGCCTACACCGGCAGCGCGACTGCGCCGGTGTTCCTGACCGCGATCACCAATGCCGTCTTCAACGCCAGCCTCGGACGCGGCACGCTCAACGGCACCGGCCTCACCCAGGGGGTCGATGCCAAGCAGCTGAACGGCAGCCCCGACATCGCCGCCTATGTCGGCGACCGATCGAGCCTTGCCAGCATCGACGACTACAAGGCCAACATCTACGCCACGGCCAACTGGGTGCTGCAGGGTGGTAACGGCGACCAGAGCCATGACGGCACCGCCCCCGACCTGCCGTTCTCGACCCAGGCCTTCACCGCCGACCCGACCGCGCAGAAGATCGAGTTCGCCTCCGTTACAGCGAGCGTCACTGAGGGCGATAGCGGCGATACGGTGGTGACGCTGACGCTGAACCGCACCGGCTCGACCTCTGGGGTCACCACCTTCTCCGGCACACTGGCCAACATGTCGGGCATGTACGGCTACGCGGACGCCGACGATTTCGGCGGCACATTGCCGGCGTTCAGCGGCAGCTTCGCCGATGGCGCCTCGACCGCGACCGTGACGTTCCATATCAGCGGCGACACCACGTACGAGCCGGATGAACACTTCTTCGCCCTCCTCGATACGGTCGCGAGCGACAGCGGCCTTGTCTATATCGGCGACAAGGCGACGGCCGACGCCACCATCGTCAACGACGATCCGGTCCAGTTCTTCGGCTTTGCCGAGAACTCGCTGACAATTTCGCAATCGGAAGGCAATGCCGGCGACGTCAAGACCTTCACCTTCGTGGTCGAGCGGACCCACGGCACCGACGGCGATCTTTCGTTCAGCGGCGTGATCTCGTCTGGCTCCACTGACGCTGCTGACTTCGGCGGCACGGTGCCGTTGACGTTCTCCGGCGTCATCAAGGCCGGCGAGAGCACGGCCACCGTCACGATCACCACCACCGGCGATATCACGCTGGAAGGCAACGATAGCTTCAGCCTGCATCTGACCAATGCAAGCTCCAGCAACGGGACCACCATCGTCAACACCTACACCGACGCCACCGGTATCATCGTCAACGATGATCCGCTGCACATCGGCGCCGGCGAGAGCGTCACCTCGCCGCTCACCCTCGCCGACGGCGACCACCTCACGGTCGACCAGGGTGGCGTGCTCGCCGTTCCGGAGCCGCAGGACGGTAGTGAGGTCAGCGCGATCCTCTGGTCAGGCGGCACGGTGACCGTCGACAATGCCGGTGGCATCGGTGTCGATGGTACGAACTATCACGTGACGAGCGCCAACGGCGTGACCGGCTCCTTCACGTTCAACAATGCCGCGACCGGCGCCACTCGGGGCAGCATCGGGGTTCGCTACCTCGGTTCCGGGTCGGCCGTCACCGTGAACAATGCCGGCCTGATGAATGGCGGCGTCGGCTACGCGCTGGATTTCACCGACGTTGGCAAGGTGTCCACGGTGATCGTCAACAACCTCGCCGGCGGCATCATCACCAACAGTCAGGCCAATGCCGACGTGGTGCGCGGCGGCGCCAACATGGTGCTCAACAATTCCGGTATCATCCGGTCGGTCGCGAATGACGCTGCCAACGGATATTATGGCGGCGATGCGGTTGACTACAGCGGCAGCGCCGGCGGGGTCGTGCACAATTTTGCCGGCGGCGTGATCGAAGCGTCCCGCCACGCCATCACCAACAAGAAGGGCATCACCGTCATCAACGATGCCGGCGCGACCTTGTTTGGCCGTAACGGCTCCGGCATCAATATCGACAACGATGCGACCGTCGCCAATATCGTCCATGTCACCAACCGCGGCACGATCGTGGGTGCGTCCGCCGGATACGATGACAGCGACGGCGATGCGATCGACACCGACGGTCTCGTCAATCTCGACAATTATGGCCTGGTCCAGGGCATCGGCGCCAACGGCTATCACAACGGCGAAGTCAACGTCTCCGAGGGCGCGGCCATCGGCGGCGGCGTGATCAACAACTATGCCGGCGGAACCATCTACGGCTATGGGCGCGCCATCCAGGTCGACGATTCCAGCAACGGCGCGGCGCTCGGCGCGACGACGATCTACAATGAGGGCGTGATCCGGGGCGACGGCCATGGCCCGGAGGGTGTCGATCCCGCCGACGCGGCGGCGATGAACGCCCGGATCGTCGGCCGGGAGGCGATCGACATCCTCGGCAGCTTCGCCGACACCATCACCAACAAGGGCACCATCGTCGGCGGCATCTTCACCGACAGCAGCGACGACACGTTGAACAACAGCGGTCTGATGGTGGCGATGGGCGGTCCCGCGGTCGATCTCGGCGACGGCAACGACAGCTTCACCAACAGCGGCATCGTCTCCGGCGACGTGTTGCTGGGCGCCGGCGACGACACCATCAACCTCGTCGCCGGCTCGACCATCAGCGGCACGCTTGACGGCGGCGATGGCACCGACACGCTCTATCTGTCGGGCAACGGCCTGGGCACACTCTCGAACCGGGTGACCAATGTCGAGAGCCTGGTCGTCGCCGGCGGCATCTGGACTGCGGAGTTGAACGGCGACGGGATTCGCCTTCCGCTGGCCCGGTCATGGAGTGCGGATGCAGGACAGAGCGGCTATACCTCGATCACAGTGAAGAGCGGCGCGACGCTCGGCGTTTCGCGGTCCGAGCTGCTCGAGATGGGCAGCGCGGCCGGCCAGGAGAAAAACGACCATCTCGTCGTCGAGGCCGGCGGCAAAGTCGGTGCTCTTGTCGGTGCCGTACAACTCGGGACCGGTTCCACCACGATCGACAATGCGGGAATGATATCCGGCATTTCGATGGGAACGGACTCGGGGAAGGCCACCTTCGTGGTCAACAACGCAGCCACCGGACTCATCAGCGACAGCGTCTCCGGTCCCGGAGACCTCAATGGCGGGAGCCTGACGATCGTCAACGATGGCACCATCTCCGGCGCCAAGGCCATCGACCTGGAGAATACCCGCAACGGTTCGGTCAAGATATTCAACCACGCCGGCGGGATCATCTCGGCGATCGCCAACCAGGACGTCATCCGTGGCGGCACCGGCACCGCGATCGAGAATGCCGGGACGATCAGGTCCCGCGGCGATGACGGCCAAAACATCACGGGTGGTGACGCCATCGACTACAAGAAGAACGGTGGCGGCGCGGTTCACAACCTCGCTGGAGGCGTGATCGAAGGGTCGCACCATGCCGTGACCGGCAAGGTCGGCATCACCGTCGTCAACGACGAAGGCGCGACGATGATCGGCCGCAATGGTTCGGCTGTGAATATCGACAACAATGCGTCCGTCGCCAATACCGTCTATGTGACCAACCGCGGCACGATGATCGGCGCGTCCGCCGGTTACAGTGACAGCGACGGGGACGCCATCGACACCGATGGTCTGGTCAAGCTCGACAATTACGGCCTGGTCCAGGGCATCGGCGCCAATGGCTATCATAACGGCGAAGTCAACGTCTCCGAAGGAGTCGCCATCGGCGGCGGCGTGATCAACAACTTTGCCGGCGGCACCATCTACGGCTACGGGCGCGCCATCCAGGTCGATGATTCCAGCAACGGCGCGGCGCTCGGCGCGACGACGATCTACAATGAGGGCGTGATCCGGGGCGACGGCCATGGCCCGGAGGGCGTCGATCCCGCCGACGCGGCGGCGATGAACGCGAAAATCCTCGGCCGCGAGGCGATCGACATCCTCGGCAGCTTCGCCGACACCATCACCAACAAGGGCACCATCGTCGGCGGCATCTTCACCGACGACGGCGCCGACACGTTGAACAACAGCGGTCTGATGGTGGCGATGGGCGGTCCCGCGGTCGACCTCGGCGACGGCAACGACAGCTTCACCAACAGCGGCATCGTCTCCGGCGACGTGTTGGCGGGCGCCGGCGACGACACCATCAACCTCGTCGCCGGCTCGACCATCAGCGGCAGCATCGATGGCGGCGAGGGCAGCGACACGATCAACCTGTCCGGCACCGGCAACGGAACGCTGGGCAAGGCGACCGGTGTCGAAAAGCTCGATGTGCGGAGTGGCGCCTGGGCCATCAACAGTGATGCCAGCTACGCCAACGTCACGGTCGAAAGTGGTGCCGGCCTCGTGGTGCACGGTACGGTCACGGCGGTGACGGTGGAGCAGGGCGCCGAACTCTCCGTTTACGGCAGCGCGAACGGCGCGACCGTTTTCGGCGAACAGGCGATCCAGACTGGCGGTGTTACGACCGGTACGACGATCGGCGCGGGCGGCGAGCAGCGCGTCATCGATGGCGCGTCGGCGAGCGACACCACCATCGAGGGCGGCACCCAGCATGTCTACGGCTCCGCCGACGACACCGTGATCGACGCGGCCGGCCTCCAGCACGTCCATGGCAGTGCCACCGACACCATCGTCAACAGCGGCGGCGAGCAGAACGTCTATGCGGCTGCAACCGCCACCGGCACGACGGTGAATGCCGGCGGCATCCAGATCGACTGGGGCAACGCGGTCGCCACCACGATCGACGGCGGCAGCCAGTATGTCTACGGCACGGCGGCCGATACGGTCATCCTGTCCGGCACGCAGTACGTCGAGGCCGGCGGCGCCACCTACGGCACGATGATCGGCAGCGGCGGCACCGCTCACGCCTTCGTCGGAGCCTCGGTTCACAACGTGACTTTCGCAGGTGCTGATGCCACGCTGGTGCTGGATCACGCCTCCGACTTCAGCGGCTTCCTCTCCGGCTGGCAGGACGGCAACCATCTGGATCTCTCCGATATCCAGTTCGCCGCAGGCACGACGTTGGCCTACACCGCCAATGCCGGCAACAGCGGCGGCAAGCTGACGGTGTCGGACGGCTCGCATACGGCTTCGCTGGCGCTGCTCGGCCAATACACGGCGGCGGACTTCGCGCTGTCCTCCGACGGCCATGGCGGCACCATGATCAGCGATCCCGGCGCCGGGGTCCAGCAGAGTGCGCTCGCGTTGCCGCACGCGGCGTAAGGATCGGTCGGGATCGGTGAAGCGGATGCGCCGGGTGCCAGTTGGCGCCCGGCCTTCCTTGCGCCCTCTCTGTTGAGGGCGTGAAGCGGAGAGCAAGACTCGGGCGGACCACGCCGCGAGCGGGTGGGTGTGTGCCTGCTGTTTGGCATGCAGAGCTGATGCCGCCGCGCGCGTTTATCTATCTCCGTCACCCTGATGAAGTGGCCGCTTCTTCAGAGGCCCTCGAAGGGCGGCGTCCCCGCGGCACCAGCTCGGCCGTGCATCCTTCGAGGCTCCTCGTGTGCTGCTTCGCACCGCACGCCTCGCACCCCCAGCGACAACCGCTTCGCGGTTGTCGCTGGGGGTGACGGGGCCGATGTGGTCGTCATTGCGAACCAATGGGCGAGGCGCCACGCCCCCTGCAATCAGGTCAGTCCTCCTGACCATCTTTTGGCGTTGCGGTTGCTGCCGTTTCTCGTCTAGAAACGGCGCATCGAGCCTCCCGGCAACCAACCGTCAACGGTTTTGACCGAGGATTTGAGGGCTCAAAAGGGTCTGGCAATGCTGATTCGCGGCCAAATCGATGGGATTTCGGGGGAGGTGGCTCTGGCCGCCGCCACGATCCCGGCCGCGCTGCTGCCCACCCTCCTGATTGGCGGCCTTCTTCTTACTTGCCCCTGAGGGCCGGCTGGGCGCCATGCGCCTGGGCGCTCAGGGGTTGGTCGAGATCACCGGACACCTCAAGCGCCCAGCAGACTGACGGCGCAAAAAGCTCAAAAGGAATTTTGCAATGGCCCCCGTGAACAAGTCCGATAAGGACCGCGTCATCATTTTCGACACCACGCTGCGCGACGGCGAGCAGTGCCCCGGCGCCACCATGACGTTCGAGGAGAAGATCGAGATCGCCGAGATGCTCGACGACATGGGCGTCGACGTCATCGAGGCCGGTTTCCCGATCACCTCCGAAGGCGACTTCCAGGCCGTCAGCGAGATCGCCCGCCGCTCCAAGAACTCGGTGATCGCCGGCCTGTCGCGTGCCAACCCGAAGGACATCGACCGCTGCGCCGAAGCGGTGAAATTCGCCAGGCGCGGCCGCGTCCACACCGTGATCGCGACCTCGCCGCTGCACATGCGCGTCAAGCTGAACATGACGCCGGAGCAGGTGATGGAGCTCTCGATCGCCAACGTGACCCGCGCCCGCAACCAGATCGACGACGTCGAATGGTCGGCCGAGGACGCCACCCGCAGCGAGATGGACTATCTCTGCCGCATCGTCGAGGCCGTGATCAAGGCCGGCGCGACCACCGTCAATATCCCCGATACCGTCGGCTACACCACGCCCGAGGAATATGCCCGTTTCATGCGCACGCTGATCGAGCGCGTGCCGAACTCCGACAAGGCGGTATTCTCGGTTCATTGCCATAACGACCTCGGGATGGCCGTGGCGAATTCGCTGGCCGGCATTGCCGGCGGCGCGCGGCAGATCGAGTGCACCGTCAACGGCATCGGCGAGCGGGCTGGCAACGCTTCCCTCGAGGAAGTCGTGATGGCCATCAACGTCCGCAACGACGTGTTTCCGTGGTGGAACAAGATCGACACCACGCAGCTGACGCGCGCCTCGAAGGTCGTGTCGGCCGCAACCTCGTTCCCGGTCCAGTACAACAAGGCGATCGTCGGCCGCAACGCCTTCGCCCATGAGAGCGGCATCCATCAGGATGGCGTGCTGAAGGACGCCTCGACCTACGAGATCATGCGGCCCGAGATGGTCGGGTTGAAGCAGTCGTCGCTGGTGCTCGGCAAGCATTCCGGCCGCCACGCCTTCGTGCACAAGCTGGAGGAGATGGGCTACAAGCTCGGCGCCAACCAGCTGGAGGATGCGTTCACGCGGATGAAGGCACTGGCCGACCGCAAGAAGGACATCTACGACGAGGACATCGAGGCGCTGGTCGACGAGGAGATGGCGGCCTCCCACGACCGCATCAAGCTGACCTCGTTGACCGTGATCGCCGGCACCCATGGCCCGCAGCGCGCGACCATGAAGCTCGACGTCGACGGCCAGATCAGGATCGAGGAAGCCGAAGGAAACGGGCCGGTCGACGCGGTCTTCAACTGCATCAAGGCGCTGGTGCCGCATGAGGCAAAGCTCGAGCTGTATCAGGTCCATGCGGTGACCGAAGGCACCGACGCGCAGGCCGAAGTCTCGGTGCGGCTGTCCCATGACGGCCGTTCCATGACGGCACGCGCAGCGGATCCGGATACGCTGGTGGCCTCGGCAAAGGCCTATCTCGGCGCGCTCAACAAGATCGTCATGAAGCGCCAGCGCGATACGGTGACGACGGCAGCGGCGAGCTGACGCTTCATCCTCTCCGGTTCATCGGCAAACGCGGCGCCCTCGGCGCCGCGTTTTTCGTTTGGCACACGATCCCGTTATGCGGGGGTGCATCGCAATAAATATGTTATTAACATGTCATGTTAACATTCCATTAACCGGCAGCGTCGCGCGCCCTTGCTGCTGGAGAATTTGGAATGCCCCTTTCCGCTGGTTCGATCGCCTTCACCGGTTTCAACGGTGACGGCAGCGATAATTTGTCCTTTGTCGCCCTGACCGACATCCCGCAGGGCACTGTCATCAATTTCACCGACAGCAACTGGAACGGCTCCGCCTTCGCAACCGGCAGCAACGCCGAAAGCACGATCGCCTGGACCGCGACCGGCGCGATTCCCGCCGGCACCGTCATCGACATCAACAACATCGGCAAGGGCACGTTCGGCACCAGCGCCGGCTCGGCCACTTTCACCAATGCCAACAATACCGGCCTGTCCAACGATAGCGAGGTCGTCTACGCCTATGTCGGCACCTCGACCGCCCCGACCTTTCTCGCCGCGATCTCCAATGTCGGCTATGCGACCTCAGACGGCACGCTGACCGGCACCGGCCTCGTCGCCGGCCAGACCGCGGTCAGCTTCACCGGCGGCCTCGATATCGTCGGCTATAACGGTCCGCGCTCCGGCTTCGCCAGCTTCGCCGACTACCTCGCCGCGATCGGCAACACCGCCAATTGGGCGACCCAGAACGGCAGCGGCGACCAGAGCACCGACGGCACCACGCCCGACGCGCCGTTCCCGACCACCGCCTTCACCGTGGCCGCGCCCGCCACGCAGACGATCTCGTTCTCGTCTCCGAGCGTGTCGGTTGCCGAGGGGCAGAGCGGCACCAAGACCATGACTTTCACCATTGCGCGCACCGGCGGCACCACCGGCGTGCTCAGCTTCTCCGGCAGCTTCGCCGCCGGCACCACCGATGCGGCCGATTTCGGCGGCACGCTGCCGGCCTCGACCTTCAGCGGCAGCTTCGCCGACGGTGCGTCCTCGGCGACCATCACCATCACGATCTCCGGCGACACCACCGCGGAGCCCGACGAGAATTTTACGCTCACGCTCACCAGCGCCAGCAATCCGGGCGCGGCGGTTACGATCGGCACCGCGACGGCGACCGGCACCATCGCCAATGACGACGGCACTCTCGTCTCCGGCAACTCGTCGAACCCGATTACGCTGGCGAACAACGATCATCTGACCGTCCTCGCCGGCGCGACCCTGTCGGGCTCGACCCCGGTCACCTGGATCGGCGGCAGCACCTCGCCCGGCGCGGTGGTCGACAATTTCGGCACCATCACCGGCACCAGCCGCGCGATCGCCACCAGCGGTTCGACCAGCGGCAGCTTCACCATCAACAACAAGGCCGGCGCCACCATCACCGCGACCAAGGATGCGGTGAAGATCTCGAACCTGGTCTCGGGCAAGAGCGGCACCTTCACCGTCAACAACGAGGGCACGATCTCCTCGACGGGGACCGGCAGCAATGCCGGCCAGGCGCTCGATCTCGACGACATCAATTCGAGCGGCGCCAATACCGTCATCAACAACGCGGCAACCGGCGTGATCTCGGCGGCCGATGCCGACGCGATCCGGCCCGGCGCCAACGCCACCATCAACAATTACGGCCAGATCGTCAGCCACAATGCCTCGGCGGCCTCGTCCGGTAACGACGCGATCGACTTCCAGTCGGTCAACACCGGCGGCGTGGTCAACAACTATGCCGGCGGAATCATCGACGGCGCCCGCCACGGCATCACCGGCGACCAGCCGATCACCGTCAACAACGACGGCACGATCACCGGCCGCAGCGGCTCCGGCATCAACATGGACAGCGCGGCTAACACGACGACAACAGTGACCAACCGCGGCACCATCACCGGCACGGCGGTCGGCGGTGCTGACGCCGACGGCGTCGATGTCGACGGTCTGGTCTCGATCGACAATTTCGGGACGATCGCGGCGGTCGGCCTGACCAGCGGCGCCAACGGCCTCAACGAGGCGCTCGCGATCGGTGGCGGCTTCGTCCACAACGAGGTGGGCGGCCTGATCATCAGCGATCAGCGCGCGATCACCGTGGACGACAGCAATGACGGCAGCGCCTTCGGCGTCATGACCATCATCAACGACGGCACGATCCGCGGCAACAACGGCGAGGCGATCTCGATCGTCGGCACCTTCGGCGACACCGTTACCAACACGGGCGGCATTTTCGGCAGCGTCGCCACCGACGGTGGCAACGATACGCTCACCAACAGCGGCTCCATCATCGGTGACGTCTCGATGGGCGCAGGCGACGACAGCATCAATCTCGCCACCGCTTCGATCGTCACCGGCACGATCGACGGCGGCGACGGCGTCGACACGCTGGTGCTGTCGGGCAGTGGCTCCGGTTCGCTCCTTGGCACCGTCGTCAATGTCGAGAAGCTCGACGTCAAGAGCGGCGTCTGGCGGATCAAGGATGCGTCCGGCTATTCCGACATCCAGGTCGAGAGCGGCGCGGCGGTCGTGCTGGAGGGCTCGGCCAATGGAATGGTGGTTGCCGCGGGGGCCGCGCAGCTGGTGTTCGGTCTGGCCTCGAACTCGGTGATCTCGGGCAATCAATACATCCAGATCGGCGGCTCGGCCGACGGCACGACGATCGAGGCCGGCGGCGACCAGGATATCCTTGGCGGCGGTATCGCGACCAACACCACCGTGGACGGTGGCACCCAGAACGTCTTCGGCGTTGCAATCCAGACCACGGTCGCGAATGGCGGCTTCCAGCACGTTCACAACAATGCTTTCAACACCATCGTCAATGCCGGGGGTGAGCAGAACGTCTACATCGACGGCAGTGCGACCGGATCCACCATCAATGCCGGCGGCATCCAGATCGATTGGGGCTTCACGATCATCACGACGATCAACGGCGGCGGTCAGTACGTGTTCGGCTCGGCGAGCCTCACGACGATCAATTCGGGCCTGCAGGCCGTCGAGAGCGGCGGCACGGCGTCGGACACGACGATCCATGGCGGCGGGCAGGACGTCTATCTGGGTGGAACCGCGATCAACACCACCATGGATGGCGGCGTCCAGTCGGTCTATGGCGGCACGGTGGTCCAGACCACGATCAGCAATGGCGCCCTCCAGTATCTCCACGGCAACGCGTCGATCACGACGGTCAACGCCGGCGGCCAGCAGAGCGTCTACGCCGACGGCACGGCGACCGGCACCACGATCAATGCCGGCGGAGTCCAGGTCGATTGGGGCGCCGCCAACGCCACCATCGTCAACGGCGGCGTGCAATATGTGTATGGCAGCGCAACCGGCACGACGGTCCTGTCCGGCACGCAGCACGTGCAGGCCGGCGGCAGCGCTGATGACACCACGATCGGCTCGGGCGCGCTTGCCTTCGTCCATGCGGGCGGCACGATCGACGACGTGATCTTCGCCGGTCCCAATGCCTCGCTGGTGCTGGCCCAGGCGTCGGCCTTCACGGGAACGATCTCCGGCTGGCAGGACCATGACAGTCTCGATCTCGGCGACATCCTGTTCAGCGACGGTCTGACCTCGATGGCCTATGCGCAGAACAACGACAACACCGGCGGCACGCTGACAGTCTCCGACGGCACCCACGTTGCGACGCTGCACTTGCTCGGTCAGTACAGCGCGGCCGACTTCGCCCTATCGTCGGACGGGCACGGCGGCACCCTGATCACCGATCCGGCGGTCGCGCAGCAGGCCCAGCTCGCGCCGGCGCTGCACGGCTGAGGTTGCGAGAGGCGGCAGCGGCGATGGCAGGGTTTCCCTGCCATCGTCCTGCGTGAGCCAGTCCAGCAGATTTCGCCTCCGGATACCGCATTTTTGCAAGCCGCCCCCTGCTAAGGGGCAATGGCGCCTGTGCCCGCTTCCCTATAATCCTGCCTTCAAGTCTTGAATCTAGGGCTTGGGGGCGACGGTTCGTGCCCCACCAAAAAACGTGCGGGAGGAAGCATGCGGAAACTCATTTGGGCTGCGGCATCGGTTGCGGTCTTGACCGGGGCGTTGGCCCTGACCGGGCCGGCATCGGCCCAATCGCCGATCATCATCAAGTTCAGCCACGTCGTCGCCACCGACACGCCGAAGGGCAAGGCGTCGGAGAAGTTCAAGGAGCTCGCCGAGAAGTACACCGGCGGCAAGGTCAAGATCGAAGTCTACCCGAACTCGACGCTCTACAAGGACAAGGAAGAGCTCGAGGCGCTCCAGCTCGGCAGCGTGCAGATGCTGGCGCCGTCCAACTCCAAGTTCGGCCCGCTCGGCATCCGCGAATTCGAGGTGTTCGATCTGCCTTACATCCTTCCGGACCTGAAGACGCTGCGGAAGGTGACGGAAGGCCCGCTCGGCCTCCGGCTGCTCAAGCTGCTGGACTCCAAGGGCATCACCGGCCTTGCCTATTGGGACAACGGCTTCAAGCAGATGAGCGCCAACAAGAAGCTGGTCACGCCCGCCGACTACCAGGGCGTCAAGTTCCGCATCCAGTCCTCGCGCGTGCTGCAGGCCCAGTTCAAGTCGCTCGGCTCGCTGCCGCAGGTGATGGCGTTCTCGGAAGTCTATCAGGCGCTGCAGACCGGTGTCGTCGACGGGCAGGAGAACACCTGGTCGAACATCTATACGCAGAAGATGCACGAGGTGCAGAAGTACATCACCGAGACCAATCACGGCTACATCGGCTACGTCGTGATCGTGAACAAGAAGTTCTGGGACGATCTGCCGGCCGACATCCGCGAGCAGCTGTCGAAGGCGATGAAGGAGGCGACCGACTTCAACAACGCGCAGTCGCAGAAGGAGAACGACGACGCGCTGGCGGAGATCAAGAAGAGCGGCAAGAGCGAGATCATCAAGCTCACGCCGCAGCAGGACGAGGCGATGCGCAAGGCGATGGAGCCGGTCTACAAGGACGCCGCAGGCCGCGTCGGCCAGCCGCTGATCGACGAGTTCCTCAAGGAATCGAAGAGCACGACGAACTGATCAGGATCGACCATCAATCAAGGGGCTTCCGTGCAGCCTGCGCGGAGGCCCTTTTTGTTGCAAAACATTTCAGTCTGCATCTGAATGGACATTCAGGGGAGTTACATCTTCGTAAGAA
This sequence comes from Bradyrhizobium sp. 482_C4_N1_8, assembly GCF_052075965.1. Classification (NCBI taxonomy): domain Bacteria; kingdom Pseudomonadati; phylum Pseudomonadota; class Alphaproteobacteria; order Hyphomicrobiales; family Nitrobacteraceae; genus Bradyrhizobium; species Bradyrhizobium sp. 482_C4_N1_8. The sequence continues at coordinate 2,175,197 of NZ_CP197231.1, forward strand.
CGCTCTCTCTGTCCAAGTTGTAAGTTGCGCGTCAGCCGTCCGGCGCTCATCCTCACCGGCATCCTTCCAGAGGAGGTCCGTATGAGGAAGTTCACCATCGCCGCCATCGCCGTGCTCAGCATCGCCGGCTCGGGCGCGGTCTATGCCCAATTTCATCGCCCGTGGATGGAGCACTTCCGCCACGTCCGCATGAACCCGGAGGACCGTGCCGCCTTCGTCGACGCGCGGATCGCCGCCGTCCATGCCGGGCTGAAGCTCAACGCCGACCAGGAGAAGCTGTGGCCGCCGGTCGAGGCCGCCGTGCGCGACTTCGCCAAGCTGCGCATCGACCGCGCCAACGCACGGATGAATGCCGGCCCGGGTGACGCCGGCAAGAACGCCGACAAGCCCGAGGATCCGGTCGCCCGCCTGCGCCAGCGCGCCGAGGACATGGGCGCGACCTCCGCCGCCCTGAAGAAGATCGCCGATGCCGCCGATCCGCTCTACAAGACGCTCGACGAGGGCCAGAAGCGGCGCCTTGCCGTGCTGACCCGCCACCGCGGTCCGTTCGGCGGCGGTGGGGACGGCCCGTCCCGACACTTCATGGAACGGGGCATGGACCGCATGATGGAGCGCGGCATGGACCGCTTCCACGGCGACCGTTTCGACCGTGACGGCGGCCCGGACCGGGATCGCGAGGGCCGGCTCTGAGCCTCCCCGTATTTCCCGAGGAATTAACCCCGGGATTGGCCTTGGCGAAGCCGCTGGAATCCAGCGGCTTTTCGCATTTTCGGGCCTGTGGAAGAACCTTGGAAAACATGCGCCACATCGCTTGCCATACCCGGATCGCTTTGCTAAACGACCGGCCTCGCAAGGCATTGACCGCCTTTCGGGCGCATAGCTCAGTTGGTAGAGCAGCTGACTCTTAATCAGCGGGTCCCAGGTTCGAGCCCTGGTGCGCCCACCATATAAATCAAGCACTTAGCATCTGGCTTGGTATCGTAGGCGACCTCGTTTTACAGGTCGTTTTACAGTTTTGTTCTCGCTTCGAGCTTGAGTACCGCAGCTTCTGCAAGCTGAATGTCGCGACCAAGATAGTGCGCGTCCAGAATGGCCTCGACGTCCTTTAACGAGTGGCCGGTCACAGCCGCGATCTGCGGTACGCTCGCGCCAGCGATCGCCAGCCGAACCACTGCGGTGCCCCTCAAATCGTGAAACGTCAGGTCGCCAATGCCCGCCCGTTCGCAGGCCTTTGCCCACGATGTTCGAAAGCCGTCGGAAGTCCAGGGCCGGCCGAGCGTGTTCGTCAGGATAAGAGGTCCCCGACGCTGCGTGGTGTCGAGCAGAGCTCTCAAGGGAGTGCCGGCAGGCATCACTACGCGGCGCCCGCCTTTCGACTGGCGGAGACGAATATGAGGGCTCTCGTAGGCTGACCAAGGTAAGCGCAAAAGGTCGCCTTGTCGTTGACCGCTCCATAAAGCCAAGATCAGCGCCAACCTGATCTCTTCAGATGCAACTGATAGAACTGCGGCAATGTCCTGCTCGGTCCAGATCTTGTCTCGGCGGTCTGCGACGTAGAGCCGACCACCACGCTCGCAAGGATTGCTCGTGATAATGCCGCGATCTTTCGCGAAGGACAGAATGCGCGCCAACACCGTCCAGGCGAGATCAGCCTTGCGCGGCGTGTTGGCGAATTTGTCGCGCCAGCCTTTGAAGTCGCCGCGAATCCTGTGATCGGCGAGAGCGGCGATCGGCAGGTCAGCGAATTCTTCTTCAATGAGTTTGATGTACCTCAGATAATCGCGGCGAGTGGACGCTGCGATCTTGGTGAATTCCGGTGCCGCCTTGTATCGCGCGATGATTGACATGAAGGTGCCGCCGCGTGGCTGCCGTAAGTTCGAATGCGCCTCATGGTATTGCTGGACGAAATCAGGGGTGCCTGGTTCTGCCTTGATCTGGGGGCCGCCGCGATAGGCGTAATAGTACGTCTTTGGTTCGCCGCTTGAGAGCGTCACCTTTACTTTATGAATCCCTTTGAGATTGACGCGCACGCTTTGCTCTCCACTCGTCCAGCGCGGATGTCGCAACGTCCGGAGTTTGAGTTCTGAGTAATCCACTCAGCGAGTCTAACGCGAGATCGATCGCTTTCAAGTCCCATCGCGACGTGCCAGAAAGAGCAGAGGGTAGTCTTCCGATTTTTACCCAGTTCGAGAAGGTGCTGACTGACAGACCACAGTATGAGGCAGCTTGGTCACGCGACACCAGGCGCTGGCCAATACCGCCCCGAACAGAATCCATCGGAATTATCCAGTCGTGACAGCACCACGCCGAGGTAATTGGAAGATCGCACTTTCGCTGGCTGGCGCAACTGCAAGCACCGGCACGGAGATCAAGCTGCAGCCTTGTAGGAATGCGATCACGCAAGAAGAATCAAGCCAGATCAGGCGGCTCACATTGTCTTGAGATGCGACGAAATCCGTCGAGCGCCGAAGATGGCGATCCTGGATCGGCTCACTCTCCCCGCCGCTGTCTCACTGATTCTGATTTGGGTGCGCGTGCGGCTGTCGCCGCATCGGGCTCTCGTGTTGGGGTGGACGGCCCCCTTCCGCCGGTGTGCGTGGCAGGATGGGGGCGTCGATGACCTCAAACGAAGGAGCCGTCCGTGGCAATTGTTCGAATCGGTTTGGACACGTCTAAAAGCGTATTTCAGCTACATGGCGTTGACGGGATGGAGCAACCAGTCTTGCGGCGCAAGTTGAGGCGCGGCCAGGTTCTGGAGTTCTTCCGTCGTTTGCCGCCAGCGTTTGTCGCGATGGAAGCTTGTGGCGCGTCGCATTATTGGGCGCGGGAGCTGCGATCGCTCGGACATGAGGTCGCGATGATTCCGCCACAATATGTCAAGCCGTATGTGCAGCGAGGGAAATCCGACGCTGCAGACGCCGAGGCGATTTGCGAGGCGGCAAGCCGGCCAAAACTGCGCAAAAACTGCGTGCCGGTCAAAAGTCCTGAGCAGCAGGGCGCGCAGATGCTGACGCGCGTGCGGGCTCAGTTCATCAGTAGGCGCACCCAGCTCGCCAATTCGATCCGCGGCTACGCCGCTGAGTTCGGCTTTACCGCGCCCAAGGGGCTTTCGCGGCTTCCGCAATTGCTGATCGACATCAAGGCTGATGCGACGGTCCCGGACCTGGCGATAGAGTTGATAGAGGCGTTGGCTGCAGAACTGGCGCGCGTCGATGATCAGGTCGTTACTCTCGATAAGAAGCTCACGCAAATCCATCGGAGCAACGAGATGAGCCGAAGACTGGCAACCATTCCAGGAATTGGGCCAATCGGTGCGACGCTGCTGTGCACGGCACCGTGCTTTGCTCGGTGATGAGAACGCCGGTTGCGCTCCCGCCCAATTCACGCAGGGATAGGAGAGTGCCATGGGACGACGCACACAATCCCACATTGACGACAATCTGAACGTGGAAAGAGCCCGCATCATAGCGGAGCTGGAAGATACGCAGCCAGGACCGCAGCGTGATCTTCTAGAACGCAGACTGCGCCAGCTCGAAACCGCTTCTAATATAGACGAATGGCTGACGTCGTCAGGTCTGCAACCCCCTGAGTAATAAGGCCGTATCAGGCCGACCGGGCGCGTAGGCAGCGGATGCAAGAGTACCGCGCACATATCATGGGCCTCGACGGGCATATCGAGCTTCGCATCGTTCTAATGTGCGAGGACGAAACCGAAGCCAAGAAGCGCGCCAGATCCTTGGCTGACGGCTTCGACGTAGAGCTGTGGTGTCAAGAGCGAAAGGTCGCGGAATTTAAGAGTGAGTAGCGGCGCCTCGGTCGGCGGCCCTCCGTTGTGCCCGTCACGCCATCCACCGCAATCTGTAGCGGCTTGCCTGTCCATCGTGACCGGGCGCATCCTCACTCGCATGGCCGTGGGGACGAGGCGAAGTCATTGCAAAGGCGTTGCCGGATGATGTGCGTGATGCGCGGAGCCGACAAAGAGGATCGCGGCGGCAGCGTGACCACGATGACCCTCGCCGTTACTCCCATGATCGTGCGGCGTCCCTCCGGCTGACGCTCCGTTTTCCAGTAGCATCAATGGAGGCGACTAATGAAGCCGATAGGACCGCTTGCAGCGACCGTCGTTTGCGCCGCTCTGATACTGCCACGCTTAGCCACCGCCCAAACGGCACCGGCAATCTCTCCCTCGATCACCACGCCGGACAAAGTTGAGACACGCCTCGGTACGCTCGATTTCAAGGACGGCATGCCCAGCCCAGCGACGCTGGCGAAGGTCTACGACAACCTCGACTTCACCCATGCCTTCGAGGCATTCGTGAACACCTTCCAAGGCGTGAACGCCGCCGCCGCCCGCAAAGGTGTTCTCGATATCGGGATCAAGGACAACGAGATCGCCGTATTCGGCAACCTGATGGACGCCAAGTCGCTCTTTATGACGGCGAACGCGGACACCGTCTATTTCTTCGGTTTCATCGACTTGAGCAAGGGGCCTATGGTTTTAGAGACGCCGCCGAAGGCGCTCGCCACGATTGATGACATGTGGTGGCGCTGGGTCACCGATTTCGGCCTCCCCGGTCCTGATCGTGGAACGGGCGGCAAATACCTTCTGCTGCCGCCCGGCTACGATGGCCCGGTCCCAGAGGGCGGCTTCTATGTTGCCCGCGCGCGGACCACCCGCGTCCTGATCTTGGGGCGCATGTTCATGGAGAACAACGATCCCAAGCCCTCCGCCGAGCTGATCCGAAAATTCACCAAGATCTACCCCTATGAAGCCGGAGGCGTCGGCACACCCATCGCCGAATTCCTTGACGGCAAGGCCAAACTTGGCCGTGTCACTGAACCGCCGCCGACTGTGTTCCACGAAGTCAGCGGCAAGGTCATGAACACCGTTCCGCCCAACGACTGGACCTATTACGAAATGCTCAACCAGATCGTGCAGGACGAGCCAGCCACCTCGCTCGACCCCGAGCTGATGGGACCGCTCGCTGCCATCGGCATCATCAAGGGCAAGCCGTTCGCGCCCGATGCACGGATGAAGAAAATCCTGACTGAGGCGCTCGCGCTCGCCAACGCCACCTCGCGCAGCCTGCTCATGCATCCGCGCAATCCCACCTGGTTCTACTATCCCGGTTCGGCGTGGTTCAACCAGCTGTTCATCAGCGGTTACGAGTTCGAGACGCCCATTCCAATGATTGAGGGGCCGATCCGGGGGGAAATGCAAATTCCTGAAGCCGCCAAACCCTTCCCGCCCACCGGCTTCCGCACGCTGGATGCGCGCACCAGTTTCTTCTATGGCGTCACCGGCATCACGCCCGCGATGGCGATGCGCATGACCGGCATCGGCTCGCAGTACCTGTTCACGTCACTGGATGCCGACAAGAATTATTTCGACGGCGCCAAGACCTACAAGGTGGCGCTGCCGAAAGGCATTCCCGCCGAGAAATTCTGGTCGTTCACGCTTTACGACAACCAGACGCGCTCAATGCTCGACACGCCGCAGCGCTACCCCCGCGCTGGTAGCCAGAGCTACCCGTCACCCGCCGCCGAACCCGACGCCGATGGTTCAACAACGGTCTACTTCAGCCCAACCCAGCCAGCGGGGATCAAGCGCGGCAACTGGATCCAGACCGATCCCACAAAGGGCTGGTTCACGATCCTGCGCTTGTACAGCCCGCTTGAACCGTTCTTCACGAAGGACTGGCGACCGAGCGAGATTGCGGTGGTGAAGTAGCCTTGTGGATCACGCGCGGGTTGTCCAAAAACGTGAACCCGGAGAGCGATGCGGTGAGACGCGAGCGCCAGAAGCAGGGGCGCTGACAGTCAGCCTCCGCAGCGAGCGGACGCGACGAGCGGCCTCATGGTCGTGACCCTCGTCCAGTGCGGTCGCTCCGTTCTGTCGAATGCAGGAGGCAAACAGTCGCCTTTTCTAGCCGGTTCCGCGCCTTGGAAGTCGGGCCGTTCGCTCGGCCTGCGCTTCTGCCGACAAGTCCATCCGCTTGCGAATTCCGATGATGTCACGGATCACCTCGGCCTCGGCGGCTGTCGGCAACCGGCTGAGGCGGAAGCAGCCCTCGCTGTCACCGTCCTGCGTCACCTGTCCATTGCAGCGGGCTGATTTCATCTTCCGGCGCGACGACAAGCTGCCAGCATTTGCCGTCGCCCCATGTCGAGATGTAGCAGCCGGGACGACCACGCAGGGTCCATAAGCCATCGTCATTCCGCCGCAGGACAGACGGCGAGGCATGCAGGGCCTCGAACAGTTCAACGAGTTGAGCCTTGTCCCGGTCGGCCTCGTCGGCGGTGCGATAGGTGTTGATCATGCGCGGTTGCTTTCGCTGTTGGAGGCGGGCCGAGATGTCTGCGCCAGCACCCATCTCGGCCCTCGCGACGGCTGACCTTGTGCCGGGATTGGCCCGTCGCGGTCGGGAGCGCCGAGCAGCCGATGCCCGGCAGCGCGATCTTGTGGTAGTTGTGCGCAGGACTGTCCCAGAGAGTGAAGCCAGTCCTGCGCTGCGCAGCCTCCCAGACGTTGGCACGAGCCGGTGCTGCGCATCTCGCTCACCGCCGCCACGGCCACGAAAGCCCCGGCGATGTTCCGAGCATTTCGGTGGTGCGCGCCGTGGTGATCAGCCTCAGACCAAGCAGCGCGAGCGGCGAGATGTCGGCACGATGCTCGACCGGCAAGTTTTGCGCCTGCGCCTGCCACACCAGCGCAGCTTCCTGCCTTTCAATGTCGAGTAGGTCGCCCTGTGCCTCAGCCTCGCGCCGCTGCCTCTCCTCATGGCTCAAGCTGGCAGCATCATCGGCTTCGGCGTCGATTTCTGCATCGAGCCGCTGGATCAGTTGATCCTTGAACGTCCATGCGAACAATGCGACCGCGTCAGGCGCTTCGGCGTATGCAATGGCTCCCGGCTGCGCGTTGTAGACCGTGCTCTGCATCTGCTGCGTCTGCCAAACGATGTCGCGGTCGTGTTCGATCAGCAACGACACCGGCGGTGCTCCGCGCTGTGCCAGTACTTCGATCTGTTGCCTCATCTTCGCCTTAGCATGGCTCGACGGGAACGGCGCGGATCGGATGCGATGCAGATCGGCGCGCAGCTCGCGGGTTCGACGGCGCAGCCGTTCAACGCCGGAGGGAACATCTTCGCCCTTTTGCAACTTCGGCATCTCGGTTTCATGATCCTGCAACACCACGCCAGCGGGTTTGCCGACCTTCAACCAATCCTCGCAGGCAGCCAGCGCCTGCGAGGCCGCATGCCATGCCTGTGTCCGCGCTTCAGTGCGCTCCCGAAGCCGTTGCAGATCGTCGGTCAGCTTGTCGACCAGCCGCTGTTGTGCGACGACGCGGGCGTCGGTCGGTGCCAAGTTGTGGCCAAAATCTTGCGGATGGCCGACAAGCTCCTTCAGCCGATTTTCGGCCTCGATGCGCTCCATGGACAACTGCCGCAGTTCTTCAAACGGCGGAATGAGCCGATGAGCATCAGCGGCGCGAACGCGCAATGCACGGAGCCTGTCTTGGGCGGCGACCGGCAGCCGCTCGATCACGTCGTGCTGCGGCGGTCCTGGCGGCAGTGAAAATGATGTTGGCTCGGTCACACCGATGATCGGCGCGGGTGTGAGTGCGGTTGGTCCTGCCATTTGTCGCCTCCATGATGATGATCGAGCGGATCACATCAGAGGGGCTGGGCCATGAATACGGGTTGCCGACAATACCCGTCTGATCGTTCGCTCGCTCACCACCCTGCCGCCGCCGCATTTCAAGACGCACCACATCAGTGCGTTGATGTGCCCGGCAAGCCTCGGTGGACACGCCTCTTCGACGTAGTCCCTGCGCCAAGCGCATTCGCTGTAGCGGGCGAGTTTCTTGTGCAACCATTCCGCCGCCTCACGATGGCTCAACCCGCCGCAGTGAATTTCCGCCGCCGCTCGCAAAAACCAATCGCGCACCCTCAAATACAGCAGCGTCATCGGCAGACGATGACCAGGACCGACCGGCACGGCATCGCCAAATATCGATGGGCGATGGGGCTTCATGATGCTGCGTCCTCAAAGTGCGCGCTTGGGCTGCCGATCAGCTTGCGCAGCGTCCGCAGCGCCGCCGCCTCGATTTCAGCGTCTGGTGCGCTCCGCCAGCACCGATTGCACACGCCGCTGGTCGATACGACGCCGCCCGACACTCCGAGCAAAAATGCGGCGGGCCGGACGGTGCTGCCAAATTTGGTGCGGCAACAAATGCAGATCGGGCCTCGCGTCGGCGCGGCGTAGTGGAAATTGCGGATTGCATCACGCAAGGACGGCTCTCGCGCAAGTCTGCGATCACCGGCCCCGATCAGGTGCGTCACGACGACGTTGGAGCGCAACTTGCGCAAACTGGCGGTATCAGCCCGCCGTTGCTGTCGCGATGTCATGGTGTTTCCTCGCTCTGTTTGCTCACGACGCGCTGGATGCCTTGCGCCTGAAGTGAGCCATGTCCGCTCTACGTTCGTGTCGGCCCATGTCTCCTCCCTGATCGCTCCTGATGCTCGTGACGCCTGCTCCACCTCGACGGTGCCAGGTGGAGCGGGGCCGCTCCACCGCTCCACCATGCTCCCCCCTAAAGGGGTGGAGCAGGTGGAGCAGTGGAGCACACCCCCGGTGCTCCACCTTGCTTGTTCCACCTTTGCTCCACCTTGAAAAGCGGGGTGGAGCAGGTTCAGTCGTCCATCTCGCCGGGCACGACGTACGACCGTTCCCGTCGGGTGGCATCCTTGCGGCGCTCGACCGCGAGTACGCCGTTGCTCATCCATGTTTTGACAATCGCCTTGATACGTTTCTTGTCCGCTTCGATGTCGAGACCGAGCACATCGGCGACGATCTTGCCGATCCAATCGCCGGATTGCGGGTCGCTCCGGTATTCGCCCTTGGCTGCCATCAGGCGAACGCGCATCATGTCGGCGGTCGTGACGCCCTCGAACAGGCCGGGCATCGTCCACGCCTCGACGGTGGCGACATTGTCCCCATTCGACAGATCGACGGGAACAAGGCGATACCAATCAGCGCCGCCGAGCGGGCCGTAGTTTGCTTTGCCGCCAGTTGCATGGAAGTAGGCACGCCGATCGCCGACGCGCCCCTGATGGGCCTCTGCCTCACTCATAGGGTTGAGGACACGCACCGAGCGGGCCGCGTTGACGGCTGCGCTTGCGCCGCGTGTATCCGAGACGCCAGCCTCTGGCTGACCGCCCTGAACGGGCTTCCTGATATGGTGGACGATCTCAACGGCCATGTCCTCCGCCGCCGCGATCTGCGCAAACTGCTTCATGACCGCATTGATGGCGCTGTTGTCGTTTTCCGCAACGCCGTGTGCGCCGACCAAAGGATCGATGATCAGGACATCGTAGAACCCAGAAGCCCGAACGCTTGCAGGCAGGTCACCGAGCACGATGCGGCCGCGTTCCATCGACGCAGCGATGATCGGGTGGTCAAGTCCGGACTGATAGAACAGCCGACCTTTAAGCTCTTTGGGATCGATGCGGTGATGCTGGCAGACCGCGAAGACCCGCCGCAGTATCTCGTCCTTGGGTTCCTCAAGGTTGATGTAGAGGACTTCAAGCGGCGCGGGGACAGTTTCACCGAGCAGGTTGCGACCGAGTGCCATCGCCACGCCCTCGGCAATCGCGAGCGTGCTTTTGCCGACACCACCATCAGCGACGGTCATGGATACTGCGCCACGCAAGTAGTGCTTGCCATAGATAAATTTGCGACAGGGGAGCAATGCTGGATCACCGAACACGGAGCTGGGTTCGATCACATTGACGTTCGGTCGCGCTGGCTCATCGCCGTCATGATCGAGCGCTTGAACTTCGGGATGGACGAGCCTAATGGTCATCACGATCTCCACTTTGGTCGGTGGTGGTCTAGCTGCAAGAAATTCCGTAAAGAGAACGCCGCTGCTTCGCCAAGCAACGGCGTCTTTCATGTCACGGTGGTCGCGATGCGGCGTACACGCGCGCGACGGCGCAGCGCAGGCATTGGCTTTGCTGGGTGGCTGGGATAACGTTCGATCGAGCAACGGACATCGCCAATACCTCTGGCGTTGATCTCCCCTTGCTCCGGAGGGCCGGAACGGGGGCAACCGTTTGCGGCCTTCAATCTATTTGAACCTCAGCGACGTGCGAATGTCCACCGCCCTGGGTGGCATGACGGCGCCTTCGGTTGGTCCTGCGTCCCTATTTGACTGCCACCCGTATCGCGATGGTCTTACGGCCTTCGAGGCGGTGCGCGTGATAGCGATGGAAGCCGTCCAACACCTCGTAGAGGCCACGCCGATACTGGATGACTTCAATCGGCGGGAAGATGTCGCCTCGACGCAATGCGCGGCGATACTCGGCGACTTCGACCGATCCAGCCGGCCATTGCGCCGCCCGATGATGACGTTGCCAAGGCGTGTGTTAGGCATAGCCAAGCCACTCGCGGACAATTTGAACAACGCTGCTCTCGACAACCTCGCGGCCGTGTTGCTCGACCACGGGCGCGAGCGTCTTCAGCGCGGCAGGCAGGACGAAGCGCAACGTCCCATCGAGATCGAGCGCGAGCGGGTCGCCGTGATCGAGCCGCAAGAGCAAGACATGCGTCTCGTGCATGATTGTGGCGGCAGTGAACAGGTCATCTTCCGTCATTTTGATGCTCCCCTTTTTGCGGAACGCACCGCGCGTCGGTAGTCGCAGCAGCTTGGTCAGGCCCGCTCCAGAACGATAGGGTGTGGTGATCATCCAAATTGTGCCATTTGGTAATCTACCGAATGGCACCTTGACATATGCTCCATCCATTTGCAAATATTCCTGATCGGAGCGCGCCATGGCGACACTCAGTCAGTTGGTTACCGCAATAGCCGACGCGGAAGGGATCGATGCGGAGCGCGTCACCGCAATCGCACGCGCCATACGCGAAGAGAGGCTCGTCAAGACTTCCGGACGAGGAACGTCAGCCGCGCAAATGTCAGAACCGGACGCAGCGAACCTGTTGATCGCCGTGAACACGGCCGACACGGCGCGCGCTGCACCTGCTGCCGTGAAGGAATATCGGGCGCTGCAAACGCGGCGCGGATCGGGCCAGTTCGGCGACGCATTGGAGGGCCTGATCTCGGCAGCCAAGCAGGAAGTCCTGGCCGACTACATTACCAAGACGGTCGCGCTGTTGGGCACGCGCGGTCACGTCCTCGGGCGAAGGCGTTTCCCCAACGAGACATATAGGATCGAGATCGAATTCGAGAAACCCGTCCCTTCGGTCTCGGTCCTATTCGGAGTTGGGCTCCAAAGTGGCCGATGGGATCACATTGACTTTCGCGATCGGTGGCAACCGACAAGCGAGGCCCATGGTGACCGTAGAGAACGAACAATGATCACCTCGCGGACAATTCTTGCTGTCGCAAGCGTGCTTCGCAACCTTGGAGAGAGCGCATGATGAGGGGTGAAGGCGAAATCGCTGACGATCTGCTTGAAGGCGCGGAAGCAATCGCGCGCTACATGTTCGGCACGGGCACGGCCACCAAGCGTCGGCGCGTCTACCATTTGGCAGCCACATCGGACCTGCCGCTGTTTCGGCTCGGCGAAATCATTTGTGGCCGCCGCAGCACGTTGCTCGCCTGGATCGCCGAGCGCGAGCAGGCCGCCGCTGCGCTGGCCAAGGCCAAGCAACGCCCGATTGCCGCCGCCGCTGAGGAGTGACATCGGCCGCGCTGCGAATTGAGGGGGTGACGGCCGGTTCAAGATGACGCCGATCGACTACGGCAAAATGCCCCTCTAAAGCCCTGGAAGTCCTATCGAAATTAGCCTTTTGATGGGGCCAATCTCAGGTGGTCCAGGATAGCGATTTCTAGTAAAAAGGACGGGCCCCGATGGGCAGCAAACCGGCGACGTACCGCCTCCGTGATCTGGAGATGGCCATTGTCGGCGCGCAGCGCGCAGGGCTCACCGTCGTGCGGGTCGAAATCGACAAGCAGGGCAAGATCGTCATCCACGCTGGCAAGCCGCCGCCCGATGCAGCGGGCGGGCGCGACCACCAAGAGGGCAACGAATGGGACGTGCTGCTGGCAAAGGGTCAAAGCGATTGAGAGGGCGGCCTGGAGGCCGACTGCCGCGCTTCACCAGGGGCTACATTGACGACTGTGGCCATCCACGGCACTACACGCGCATCCCCGGCGTCAAGCCGGTGGCGCTACCGGGGCTGCCGTGGTCAACCGAGTTCATTGATGCGTTGGACAAGGCGCTGGCGTCCCGCAAGGCGCCTGAGAAGGTTGAGATTGGCGCGTCGCGCACGGTGCCTGGCACGGTCAATGCTGCGATCGTGCTGTACTACACAAGCGCGCAATGGCAATCGCTTGCCCCCGGCACCAGGCCCGGCCGTAAGTCGTCGCTTGAGCGCTTCCGCAATGAGCATGGTGAAAAACGGCTGCGCATGCTCGCCCAGCCACATCTGCAAGCCTACATCAACACGCTTCAGCCCGGACCTCAGCGCAACATGTTGCAGGCGGTGAAGCACTTCCTCGACTATTGCGTCACCGTGCATCTGATCCCGACCAATCCCGCCACAGGGGTGACGCGCGTCAAGCGCAAGGGCGGTTCGTTCTTCGCCTGGGGTGAGGAGCATTACGCCAAATTCTGCGGGCGGCATCCTGTCGGCACGATGGCGCGGCTGGCGCTCGCGCTCTACGTCAACCTTGGGGTCCGCAAATCCGACGTGGTGCGGATCGGGCCGCGCGACGTGCATGATGGCGTGCTGACCGACTTCACGCCGCAGAAGACCAGCCGCAGCACCGGCATGAAGATCAATGTGCCGCTGATGCAGGAGACCAGGGACATCATTGCGGCGACGCCGCTGACCGGCACCGAGACCTACCTCGTGACATCGTTCGGCAAGCCGTTCACGGCGAACGGGTTCGGCAACAAGATGCGCGAGTGGTGCGACGAGGCAGGCTTGCCGGAATGCTCAAGCCACGGCCTGCGCAAGCTGTGCCTGACGCGGCTCGCCGATTACGAGGGGCCCGATGGCCGGGTGCTGGACGTGCGCGACTTGCAAGCGATCAGCGGTCACAAGGATCTGCGCGAGCTTCAGGTTTACATTGAGAACGCCGACCGCAAGCGCCGTGCGAAGCGCGCCATCGCGCAGCTCGAAGAGGCTCAGAAACGAGGGCGCGATGAAGTCGCTGGCGCAGAACAAACCGTGGCGAAAACTGAGAAGTGAATTTGTCTAGTTGTGGTGGCTGAATTTGTCTAATCGGCAAAAAGCGCTGAGAGATCAAGGGCCCTTTTCAAGGGTGGTGGGCCCGGCAGGACTCGAACCTGCAACCAGACCGTTATGAGCGGTGGGGCTAGCGTTACCCTCGCATCGGGCAGGGCTCTTCTTCAACGGTTCGGCCAAAAGGCACTTTTGCGCGCGAAATGCACCAAAACTCGTTGCCCTCACCCGTAACCCTTTGAAATCACGTCAAATGCGAACGCCCTCCGAGCGCACCACAATCCCCCATGCAATTACGTTGCTAGAGCGGATTCTCTGTTGGTCTAGGCTCCGAGTGAGACTAGCCGCAAGCTCAAACAACCGGGTGCCGCGTCGCCTGCATCGACGGCCGCACATCGAAGCTGGCGAACCATGCGGCGCATTTCGGATGGCGCGAGCGCCAGCCGAAGTCGGGGAAGCGCAGATCAAGATAGCCGAAGGCGCAGGCGAAGCTGATTGTGCCGATGTCGACGCGCTCGCCCGTGGGGGCAGCCCTCTCAATCGCGGAAATCGAGGTTTCGACCTTGTCCAACTGGCCATCGAGCCAGGGCTGCCAGAGCTTCTCGGGAGGACGGACCGCTAGCTCGTAGCGCGAGAGCAGCGCGGCGGCCAGAATGCCGTCGGCAGTGCTCTGATCGCCCAGCGCTCGCCAACGTTGCGCCTGCGACTTCGGAAACATTTTTCCGCCGGCGAGGTCATTGAGATATTCGCAGATAACGCGGCTGTCAGCGAGGGAGGTCCCGTCATCCAGCAGCATGGTCGGCACTTGGCCCAGTGGGTTATGCGCGATGATGGTCTGATCGCGGTTGATTGGATGCGCTGCGCTGGAAAGCTGCTCGATGCGGTCGGCAAGGCCAAGCTCGTGCGCCGTGACTAGCACCTTGCGGACGTATGGCGAAAAGGGCGAATAATAGATCTTCATGGTTACGCCTCATCTTGTTTTACGTTGGCGAGTTCAAGCCCGGCGATGTAACCGAAGGTCAAAGCTGGGCCGAGTGTGATCCCGGCACCCGGATACGCGCCGGCCATGATCGAGTTCATGTCGTTGCCGGAAGCGAACAGCCCCGGAATGGGACGGCGATCGTTGTCCAGCACACGGGCCTTAGCATCTGTCTTCAGACCGGCGGCCGTCCCGATGTCGCCGGGGAACACGCGCACCGCGTAGAACGGCGGTGTCTCGATCGGCCCGAGGCACGGGTTTGGCTTGTGCGCGGGATCGCCGAGATAGCGGTTATAGGCGGTGCTGCCTTTGCCGAATGCGGGATCGTTGCCGCTGGCGGCGGCATTGTTCATCTGGTCGATACTCCCGGCAAGATTGGCTGCATCGAGGCCGAGCTTGCGTGCCAGCTCGTCCACCGTGTTGGCGGCAACGAGATAGCCGCTGTCGAGGAAGCGCGAAAGCGAACGTGCGGCCGGCCGCACTAGGCCGAGACCGTAAGTGCGTAGGAAGCTGGCGTCGCAGACGAGATAGGCCGGGATCGTCGGCTCGCTCTCGTGAGCGCGATGCATGGCCTCGACGAACTCGTGATACGAGGTTGCTTCGTTGACAAAGCGCCGGCCGGCCTGGTTGACGGCGATCACACCCGGCTTCTGGCGGTCGAGGATGAGATGGGGGAAGCGGATCTCGCGGCCGTCAGGGTTGCGCATGACCGAGACCGGCGTCCAGAACGCGTTGCCGACATTGTCCGTCTCGATCGATGCGCCGGCCTCGCGTCCGAGTTTGAGGCCGTCGCCGCTGTTGCCGATCGGGGCCATCGAATAATGCTGATCGGCATTTGGCAGCATGCCGGCCCGCATCGCGGCGTTCGCGGGAAAGCCGCCGGTCGCGAGCACCACGCCCCGTCGCGCACCGATGCACAAGACGTGTCCATCGCGCTCGACTTCGAGCCCAATGACACGCGGCCCGTCCAGCAACAGCCTGGTTGCGGCCGTTCCTGTCCGCAGTGGGATATTTCGATCGAGTGCGGATTTCAGCAGCCGCGCCGCGAGCGCGTTGCCCATCAGCAGCCTTGTGCCGCGTGGGTAGCGCAGGCGGTCGAGGCCGTAGCGCAGCAGCAGCTTTGTGGAGTCGCGAAAATTGGCCCAGGAGGAACGGATGCCGAGCAGGCTGTCGATGTCCTTGCGCCCGACCATCATGCCGCCGAACACCAGGAATTCGGCGATCGGATTCCGCAGCATATTGAAATGCTCGCCGAGCTCGCGGCCATCGAACGGAGCTGGGTCGATGGTGCGGCCGCCGATCGATGCTCCCTCCAAGTTCGACTGGTAGTCGGGTGACACGGCGCGCGGGATGAAGCGCAGGGCGGTGTTGCTCTCCATGAAGCTGACCATGCGCGGGCCGGCGTCGAGGAAGGCGTCGATCATGTCGCGACGCATGCGATTGCCAAGGATGGCCTGGAGATAGGTGAGCACCGCCTCCCGGCTGTCGTCGACCCCGACCTCGCGACTGTGCGGGTTCATCGGAATCCAGACCGCTCCGCCGGACACCGCCGTGCTGCCGCCGATGCTGTCGGTCTTCTCAACGACGAGAACGTCGAGGCCGTGATGTGCCGCGGTGAGGGCCGCGGCCATTCCGCCGGCGCCGGAGCCGACGACTACGACGTCGTGCTCTTCATCGAAACCGGGCGAAAACTGAGCTGCTGACATGTCTAGATTCCCAGGCCACCGCCAAGCGATTTGCCGCCGTCGACCAGCAGGATCTGACCGGTGATGAAATCCATGCGCGGCGAGGCAAGGAAGGAGACGGCGTTGGCGATATCCTGCGGCCGTCCAGCCTTTCCGGTCGGCTGAAGGGCAAGCTGCGCCGCCAGGCGTTCGGGTGTGAGCGCCGCCAGAATCGGCGTGTCGATCAGTCCGGGCGCTATGGCGTTGACCAGGATGCCGCGCGGCGCCAGTTCCATCGCGGTTGCGCGCGTCAAGCCGACGACGGCGGCCTTCGAGGCCACGTAGTGGGCATGGTTGCGTGCGCCGAGAAAGGCGCGGGAGGCGATGTTGACGATCTTGGCGCCGGGCTGCATGCGCGCGGCGGCCGCCTGGGATAGGCTGAAGAGAGCGATGAGGTTGATCTCGTACATGCGGCGGAAGTCCTCCGCCCTGAGATCGAAGAACGCGCGCTCGTCGAAGATGCCGGCGTTGTTGACGAGGGCCGACAGTGGACGTTCCCCTGCAATCAGCGATGTGACCGCATCGTGCTGACGCAGATCGACGGCGGCTGCGCGTGACGTCACATTGGCCGTGGAAATTTCGGCGGCGCAGGCTTCGGCCGCCGCGCGATCGAGGTCGACGACGAGGACCTCGAATCCGTCCCGGGCCAGTCGGGCTGCGATCGCGTTGCCGATGCCGCGCCCGCCGCCGGTCACGAGTGCAAGTGGTGGCTGGGTTGAAGGATCTGTCATGGTTTCTTCTCCATGTTTTTTGAATTGGCGTCGGCACGCGCGAAGTCGGCCCCGTGGCGGTGGGTCAGGAAGCCGGCGGTGAGTCCGCCGTCGACTTCGAGCACGGCGCCATTGACGTAGGAGGCTTCGTCGCTGAGCAGGAACGCGATGGCCGACGCGATCTCGGCGGGTTGCGCCAGCCGGCCGAGCGGCGTGCGATCCAGCATGACGTCGTTGAGAAAGGCGGCGGGAATGCCGTCGCGGATCATCGGCGTGTCGACGCCGTTTGGCGCCACCGCATTCACGCGCACGCCGCGATGGCCCCATTCCACCGCCAGCGTTTTGGTGAGGCCGACCAGTCCCCATTTCGACGCCGCGTAGTTGGCCCGGCCCGGCTGACCGCCCTTGGCGGTGATGGAGGCGATGGTAACGATCGCGCCGTGACCTTGCGCGAGCAGCACCTCGCCGACGGCGCGGCAGGTGTAGAAGACGCCTTTCAAATTGATGTCGAGCACGTCAGAGAACGTCTTGTCGTCCATCGTTTCCGCGGCTGCAGCACGGGCGATACCTGCGCAAGGGATGGCGCCGTCTAGCCGGCCGAGTTGTCGTATGGCATCCGCGACGAAAGCGCTGGTCGCGCCTGCGTCGCGCGTGTCGAAGGCCTGAACGACCACCCGTGCGCCTGCGGCCTGCAGTGAAGCCTGCAACGCCGACAGGCCTGCCGGGTCGAGATCAGCTGCCGCGATGTCCGCACCCTCGCCGGCGAGCTGATGAGCGACGGCCTCACCGATCCCGCGTGCGGCTCCGGTTATGAGATAAGCCTTGCCGACGAAGCGTCCGGGTCGAGAGGCCATGATCAGCTCCCGAGATAAGTGCGCTTGATCGCTTCGTTCTGGCGCAACGCATCGGATGCGCCTTCGAGCACGATCTCGCCGTTTTCGAGGACGTAGGCATATTGCGAAGTGGCCAGCGCGACGGCCGCGTTCTGTTCGACCAGGAGGATGCTGAGGCCATCGGCGTGCAAGCGGGCGATTATGTCGAAGATTTTCTGCACCAGCACGGGCGAGAGGCCGAGCGAAGGCTCATCGAGCAGGAGCAGCCGCGGCCGTGCCATCAACGCGCGGGCGATCAGCAGCATCTGCTGCTCGCCGCCGGACAGCGTGCCCGCCTTCTGCTTCAGCCGCTCGCGAAGCACCGGGAAGTAGGCGAAGACGCGATCGAGATCGCTGCGGACGCCCGCGGGGTCGCTGCGGCCATAGGCGCCCATGTCGAGGTTCTCGCGCACGCTCATGTCGCGGAAAACCTCGCGGCCTTCCGGCACCTGGGAGATCCCGGCCTTGACCACGTGATGGGATTGCAGGCGGTTGAGCGGCCGACCCTGGAAGTGGATGGAGCCGCCGGTCAACGGCACCAGCCGCGAGATAGTATTGAGCGTCGTGGTCTTACCGGCCCCGTTGCCACCGAGCAGGGCCACGATCGAGCCGGCGCTCATCTTGAGGCTGACATTGCTCAGGGCCTGAATGCGTCCGTAGGCGGCCGAAATGCCTTTGATTTCGAGCAGGTCAGGCATGGGCAGCCTCCTTGCCGAGATAGGCCTCGATCACGGCCGGATCGTTGCGCACCTGCTGCGGCGTTCCCTCGGCGATCTTGGTGCCGAAGTTGAGCACCGTGACGCGATCCGAGATCGACATCACGAGCTGCATGACGTGCTCGACGATCAGCACCGTGAGCCCGTCCGTCCTGACGAGGTCGGTGAGCAGGCGATCGAGGGACGTGATTTCTCGGTTGCGTAGGCCTGCGGCAGGCTCGTCGAGCAACAGGAGACGTGGCCGGATCGCAAGCGCGCGTGCCAGCTCAAGCAGTTTCTGGTGGCCGAAGTCGAGATTCCTGGCCTTGTGCTCGCGATAGGGGCCAAGGCCGGTGCGTTCGATGACGCTCTCGATGTGGCGCATCACCACCGGCGGCTTTGCCTGGAGCCAGTCCCTCAACGAACCGCCACAATGGACGTGCGCGCCGATCATGACGTTCTCGAGCACGGTCAGTTCGTTGAAGAGCTCGAGATTCTGAAACGAGCGAGCGATGCCGCGGCCGGCCATCTCGGAGGCCGGCGCCCGGGTGATGTCCATGCCGTCGAACACGACCCGGCCGGAGGTCGGCTGATAGAAGCGGGAAATGCAGTTGAAGGTGGTCGACTTTCCGGCGCCGTTAGGGCCGATCAACGCATGGATGGTCCCCTGCGCGACGTCGAGGCTGAAATCACTGACCGCGACAAGTCCGCCGAACCGGACGGTGACGTTCTCGACCTTGAGCAGGGCGTCAGGCACGGGCGAACCTCTTCAAATTGTCGCCGACGAATGCGAACAGGCCGCGCGGTGCAAACATCATGAAGACGATGAGGATCAGTCCGTAGATGATCTCCTGGTAGGAAGGGGCCTGGCGCAGCAGCTCGGAGATCAGGCCGAAGACGATCGCGCCGCCGATCGCGCCGGAGAAGGAGCCGAGCCCGCCGACGACCACCATGGTGAGCACCAGGATGGTGGTTTGGAAGCCGAGGCTATCAGGATGGATGTAGGTCGAATAGATCGCGAACATGGCGCCGGCCACGCCCGCGAAGAAGGCTGAGAGTGCAAAGGCTGCGAGCTTGGTGGTCCGGACCGGCACGCCCATCGCAAGTGCGGCGACCTCGGACTCGCGCACGGCCCGGAAGGAACGCCCGAGCCGTGATCGTGCAATCACGACCGTCGCCCAGATCACCAGCATGGTGATGGCGAGCACGACGGGGTAGGCCTGTCTGTCGCTGATGATCTCGAAACCATACAGGCTGGCCGGTGGAATGCGCAGGCCGTTCGGCCCGCCGGTGACCGGCGTCCAGCTCAGGAATACCCATTGCATGGCCTCGCCGAATGCAAAGGTGGCGAGCGCCAGGTAGATGTCGCGCATTCTCAGCGCGAGCGTCCCGATACACAGCCCGACCAGCGCGGCGACGAGACCCGATGCGAGGACCGACAAGGGGAACGGCCAGCCGAAGGCGGCGTTGGCAAGACCGCTGGTGTAGATGCCGATACCGTAGAAGGCCGCCTGCGCGAGCGAGAACTGGCCGGCTTCGCCGATGACGATGTGCATTCCGAGACAGAGCACGGTGAAGGTGAGCAGCAGATTGGCGAGGTAGATGACATAACCGCTGGAAACCATCGGCAGCACGATCAAGCCCGCTAACGCCGCGAGAAGGCCGATGATGCGCATGGCGGCTCAGACCTTCTTGATCACGATGCGGCCGCCGAAAAGGCCTTGAGGCCGCAGGATCAGCACCAGCATGATGGCAAGGAACGGAGCGAGGGTGATGGCGCGCGACGATACGAACAGCCCGACCAACTGCTCGACGATGCCGATGATGAAGCCGCCGACCACGGCGCCGGGCAGGCTGGCGAAACCGCCGACGATCGCGGCCGCGAAGCCGAGCGTGACGACCGTGCCCATGTCCGCCGTCATCAGCAGCTTGGGTGAAATCAGCAGCGCTGCGATCGCCGAGATCGCGCCTGACAGGCCCCAGATGATCGTGTGGATCCGGTTGAGATTGACCCCGACAAGCTGAGCCGCTTTGGGATTCATGCCGACCGAGCGCATGGCGCGGCCGAGCTTGGTGTAGCCGAACATCCAGAAGAAGGCCGCCATGACGGCGATTGCGGTGCCCAGAATCACGAGATCGAGCCGGGTCACGCTCGCCTGTCCGATCATCAGTGAATCGGTCGAGACCAGTGCGGGAAACGAGCGCGGCGTGTCGCCAAAGCCGGTCTGGCGCACGAGGCCCTTCAGCACATAGGAGAGACCGAGCGTCGCAATCACGAGGTTGACTGGACTACCGCTCGCATGGGCGACCTGGGCGAGGACGACGCGGCGGAACAACGCCGCTCCGGCGAACGCGACGACGATGGTCATCGGGATCGCCGCCCAGGCCGGCACCGCGCGAAACACGAGCAAATAGAGCGCGATATAGCCCGCCGCCATCAGCATCTCGCCTTGCGCGAAGTTCGGCACCTCGGACGTCCTGAAGATGATGACGATCGCGAGCGCCAGCAGCGCGTAGACGCTGCCGACGACGAGGCCTGAGGCGACGCCCTGTTGCAGGAAAAGGAGGGCGAGTTGCAAATCCATGAATGCGCCGTTCGAGAACCGGGTTGGGGAAGAGGATGCGAGGCCGCGCGGATGGAGCGCGGCCTCGAGCGGTTCAGCCCTTGAATTGCCAGCGGCTGGTATAGACGCCGGGCTGCAGTATCTGGTTCGTGCCGTCGAACTTGATGAAGATGGTCGACTTGTTCGCAGCGCGCTCCTGCGGGCCGAATACGACGGGCCCGGCCATCACGCCGCTGTCGAAGTTCTGCTTCTTTAAGGCGTCGAGCACCCTTTCGCGCGTCGGCTGCGGACCGGCGTCCTTGAGGGCGTTGACGATGCTCATCGCGGAGGGAATGCCGTAGGGCATATAGGCCTGCGGGTGGTCCGGCTTGGCGGCAAGGTCGGGGTAGGCCGCCTTGTACATGTCGTAGACCCATTTGATCTTCGGTCCGCCAGGCAGGTCGGCCAGGACGTCCTGCACGTAGAAGTTCTTCAGCGCGTCCTTGCTACCGACATTCTCTGCGAGCTGCGACAGGTTGGCCGTACCGGTGACGGACAGGATGATCGGCTTGTTGAAGCCGAGCTCGTAAGCCTTCTTGATCAGCAGGGCGGCGGGGCGCGCATAGGTGACGATCGCGATCGCGTCCGGATTGGCGGCGCGAAGCTTGAAGAACGGCGCGGTGACGTCGGTGATGGTTGGGCTGATCGATTCGACCAGCAGATCGACCTTGTGCGCTTCCGCGTCGGCCTTCGATCCTTCCAGGTTCCATACGCCATAGGCGTCGTCGTGGTTGATGTAGGCGATCTTCTTGGCGCCAAGGGTTTTTGCCGCGAAATCGATGATCGCTCCTCCGACCGCATATTGCGAGATCGAGAAGGCGCCGAAGATGTAGTCGGTCGGCGGATAGAGCGCCCCGTCACCCGAGGCATTCAGCATGATCAGCGGAATCTTGGAGCGGACGACATAGTCCTTTGCGGCGACGACCGCGGCCGAGCACGATCCGCCATTGAGTAAGAACACCTGGTCCTGCTCGACGAGCTTCTTCACCGCGGCGACGAGATCGTTGGCATTGCAGCGGTCATCTTCGAGGACCACCTCGATCTTGCGGCCGTTGATGCCGCCGTCCTTGTTGATCTTGTCGTAATACATTCGCGCCGCGTTCGCGACGTCGAAGCCATAGGCCATGTTCGCTCCCGACAGCGGTGCGAACATGCCGATCTTGATGGTCTTGTCGGTGATGCCTGGTTCCTGCGCGAAGCTGGCTACCGGCAGGCTCATGGCGGCAAAACATGCGGCGGCCAGTGCGGCTAGCCGGCCGGGTGCTCTGATCGACATTCTTGTTCCTCCCCTTTTTTGTTGAACCCGTTATTGCATCCGGTAGCCGCCGTTGACGTCGATGGTGACGCCGGTGATGTAGGACGCGCCCGGCGAGACCAGGAAGCGCACGGCTGCCGCGACATCGTCGGGCGTGCCGAGCCGTCCCAGCGGAATCTGGGCCGAAGCCTTCTCGTCGTCGGCGGGATCGAGCGACAGACGCAGCATCGGCGCGTCGATCAGCCCCGGCGCCACCGAGTTCACGGTGACGGTCCGCGGCGCAAGCTCGCGCGCCAAAACCTTGGTGAGACCAAGCACAGCTGATTTGCTAGCGATGTAGGACGCGCTGGACCTGTAGCCGCCGAGCTGGGCCGCAACGGACGACAGTGTCACGATGCGTCCGCCGCCGACGGAGGCGGGCAGGCGGTTTGCGAATTCCCGGCAGCACAGAAACGTCCCGGTCGCGTTGACGTCCTGAGTCGTCTGCCATTCGGTAAGGTCCGTCTCTGCGACGAAATTGCGCGAGCCGTCGGGCCGCAGCATCAGGACGCCAGCCGCGGTCACCATGACGGCGATATCGCCCAATGCATGCTGGGCGCGATCGAACGCCGCCTTGACCTGCGTCTCGTTCGAGACGTCGGCGACAATGGCGATGTGGCCGGTGCCGGCGAGTTGCGGCAGCAGGCCGTCGAGTGCGTCCCGGCTGCGGTCGAGAGCCACCACCCGCAGGCCATCTTCGGCCAGCGCTCGGCAAATAGCCGCACCAATCCCGCCGCTCGCCCCTGTCACGAGGGCGGCGCGCCGCTCCTTACCATTCACGCGTTTCGCTCCCCGGTCTCTTGATTGGATACAATCCAATGGTAATTGTGAAGCAAATGTCAACAATATTGCATTGATCGCGACAATATTTTATCCAATCTTCATCTTCGCATGTGGATGAGGCCCTGTGACCAGCGCATCGGATGTCACTGAATTGCTGCGTGAGCGCATTCTGTCGGGCGATGTGCCGTCAGGCTCGCGGCTGCAGCAGATTCCGCTATCGGAAGCCCTTGGCGTCTCACGCACGCCGCTGCGTGAGGCGCTTGCGCAACTCGCGAAGGAAGGACTGCTCATCTACGAACCGAACCGCGGTTACGCGGTAAGGGCGTTCTCAACGGCCGAAATCAGCGCGGCTTTCGAGGTGCGCGCGCGGCTGGAGGCGCTGGCGTGTGGCATCGTAGCGAGACAGGGCGCCTCAGTGGAGGTGCTCGAACGGCTGCGCGAATGCGTTGCCGAAGGTGATCGCATTCTTTCGAAGGGTGTTCTAGATCCACACGATCTGATCCCCTATCGCCGTATGAACGTCGATTTTCACGAGACCATCATCCAGACCTGTGAGAACCCCTTCGTCAGCAGTTTCGTGCGGCAGTGTCACAACGTTCCGATGGCGTCAGACCGGGTTTTCATTTGGGAAGATTATCAGGTCATCGCGCGCTCCCACGACGATCACCATCGGATCCTAGATGCGATCGCTAAGCGTGAGGCCCAGCGCGCGGAGAACTTGATGTCGGAGCACATCCACTTCGCGCTCCTCGTTCTGCGCAAGAAGCTCGAAGAAGATGGCCGGGCCGCGCAATTGCACGACGACCGAAAGTAACCATCGAAACAGCGCCTTCGTCCGTACGTTGGTAGCCAACGGTAGTCCTGGCCCCGCGCATCGCGCGTAAAGTGACCTCACCGGTGGTGTATCGCGCCGATTGAGGCGATGGGTGCGCATGAGGAGCAATCGGGAAGCTGCTTTTAGTTTCGGCTTCTCATGGCGGGGCTGCCGCATGCGATGGACGGGAGAGCGCCCTACACCTTCGTATCGTTCCGTCACCCCTCTAGATGCCGGACCATTACCTACGTTCAATTGAGCTGCTTATCGTGATCGTCTTAGGCTGCATGCGTTGAAAAGGCGCACAGGCTCATCAAGTGCGACAGTGAAAGAGGATGATCGACGAACAGCTGCGATAAAGCCAAGAGGAGACTACGATGCTCAACTGCTCCGAAAGCATTAAATCTGGCAGTGCCGCACGATGCGCAGTTTGTGAAGGCAAGTTTGGTCTCGTCCGGCGCTACTCGTGGCGAACGCCTCTTTGTTCCAAGAAGTGCGTCGATCGCTTCAGAGCTCGCAGGGAAAGTGACCGCCATTGGGTGGGCTGGCTCCAGATCACCTTCAACCAGCTGCCAGAGAACCGCGCGAGGGCTTTGTGATGGTTCAGATCTCACAACGAGGCAAGGCATATTTAGAGACAGCACGGACTTTGCTCCGCGCAGCCCAAACCATGACCGACTCAGCGATTGCGGGCCAGCTTAAGGCCCTTGCCGACGACTACGAGCGGCGAGCTGAGAAAGCTTCGCATGTTGATGCGGCCAAAGCATTCGCCCGATCGGCTGCTAGCGCTGAACGCGAATGGCGTGCATGACCGGGTGGGTAGCTTCAAACATGTTCCTCGAATTCTGTACCATTGAAGCGCTGAACCTGCGCCCCGGCTCCAAGGAGCTGGAGGCATTCAACGTCGAGCGTGTGCGAGGCTACCTCGAGTGCAATCTCAGCTGCAAGAAGAAGGAAGTGATCCACGCGCTAGGCCTGCATCTGCGCACGGTGGCCAAGGCCATCAAGATCATCCGGGCAAATGCCCATCGCAGCGATGGGGCTCTCCAGTCGTGATCAGGGTCATCGCCGTGCTCTGCAGTCTCTCCTCTCCGGCACATTGCCACGAGCAAACCGTCACCACCTCGGACTTCGCCGACGTCTCGATGCAGTCCTGCCTCATGGGCGCGCCGCAGCTCGCCGAGTGGATGAAGCTGCATCCGGCAGAACGCCTGGCGGGTTGGCGCTGCGTGATCGGCAAACAGGATGGCAGGGGAGCTTAGGGTGGAAAGGCGCGTCCCCGGATGCGTTGAACCGCTTGAAGGCTGCGATTACTGACTGGGACCGTTCGATAGCCACGAAGGCCCTGCCGATCGAGTAGGTCCTTTTTTTGCGTTGCATGAGTCTGGAAGTGGCCCATACGTCGATAAGATTCTCAAAGGCACCATGCCTTCCGTTCTGCCAGTAGAGCAACCAATTCAGTTTGATCTAGTGATCAACGTGAAGACTGCCAAAGCACTCGGCCTCACCGTGCTGCCCTCGCTACTTATCTGCCAATCAGGGGATCGAATAGAGCCGCCGTTTGCTCTCGGCGTCAGTCCAGTTGTGGCCCATCAGCGAAGTAACTGCAGCTCTCATTGAAGTCTGCTTGGTCGGGCATAACGGACAAGATTTGTTCAGGTTGAGCTCTTCGCATTTCGACCCAAGGCGGACATTGCAGGCGGAGCTTATCGTCATGGCGCGGGCCTACTGTGCCGGTTGTCGAATCGCCATTTTATCGGAGGCTTCCGCCAAAGATTTGGGACATCTCGGCTTGGCGATTGTGCCGCTGCAAGACCCCTGGGCGCTTAGGCAGCTTCATCTTTGTGCGCGCGATTTCTCCGCGCTCACGCCGCACGCCGGTTTGCTCGCACAACAGCTTATGGAGCCGAACGTCGCTATCCCTTAAGCGCTTCCGGGCGTCGCTCGGTCGGGTTCAAGGCGGCGATGGCCGCCTCGAGATTGAAGCGGCCGATCCGCGCCTCGCCCGATGGCGCCGAGAAGAGTGGCTCCGGCGCCAAGAGCTGCCGTCGCGGTGTCAGCCGGGCTTTCGTACCGCCGTCCCTTGATTGTTATCGCTTATGAACCGCCAGCGCCCATCCGCGCCGCGGCGCACGATATCGCACGCCGTGCCTTTGAGGTGCACCTTCTTGCCGTCGCGACCCGTGCCATCGATCCACCAGTCATACACGAGCTGGGCGATATCGTCGGCGACGAACACATGGCGCATCTTAGTCACGAGTGGCACGCCGGGCTTGACAAAGCGCTCGAGTCGGACGGCGATGTCTGCGTGACCAGTGACGGCTCGCCCGTCATCCTCGACGAACACGCACTTCGGGTCGAACATTTCAATCAACGCGCTGACCTTGCCGGACTTGAGTCGCTCGATCCGCGACGGGACAACGCCTTCGGGTTCAGTAGGGAGTGGAAAGGACTCGGACATCAGGGATCTCCTCTTCGGGTTGTTGAACCACAATGCGGGACGAAATTTTCCAATTGCCGGTATGTATGATTCCGATTGCAGCTTCGGCGAATATGCCGTCGCACGTCGCAAGTAAGCTCGCTGGCTAGACGCCATAATTGGTCATTTGCGATGGGTGGGTTCGACAGGACCGAAGGAAAAGAATTACGCCGCGTCGATGGCAATCGATTCAATAACTGATGGTCATTAGACATCGAGTTCGCGTTCCTATTTTCGTCTCGCCTGCAAGGGAATTGGGAAAATTGGGTTATAGTGAAATACACAACGAGATTATTTGCCGAATTTCTTGCGGTTACCTTCGTGGGAGGAATTGGGCTTGCGGTCGATACCACGGGTATATCTCTTATCCTGTTTCCCGAGATAGCCGCTTTAGCGTATGATGTATTCACGCGCCCCCGCGGAAAATGGGCAAGCCAACCAATCAGACTGATTGCTACCCCTACGATCACCGCGATCCTGGGGGTGATGATTACTCGCCACTGGGAATACAGCGCCCTCGCAGTAACTGTTGTTGCCCTCCTGAGCCTATTTGTTATTAAACTGCTCCGATCGAACATCGGAGCTGCGATCTCTGCCGGCGTGCTTCCAATGGCCCTCGGCGTGATGAGTTGGGGTTACCCCGCCGCCATTCTCGCGGGACTCGCCGTACTCGCCATTGCGTTGACGTTCTGGAAGCGCCTTGATCCCGATAGTTACCTATCTGAGGGGGGCAAGGAGAGCCGGATTATTGAGACCGCCGAAACTCCGCCGAGAGATCGGTTCTGGATCTTCGCACTGACGGCATTCGTCTTCGCGCTGGGAGCCGTGGCTCAAACAACGGGATTGCGCTTCCTGTTATTCCCTCCGCTGATCGTCGTAGCCTATGAGTTATTTGGTCACCCGGACCTTCCTGGCTGGATGTCACGGCCGGTATTGTTTCCTCTCGTATGTTTCCTGACCGCATCCGTCGGCTTACTCTTGAGCACGGGCTTTCACACAGAATTTTTGGGCGTGACGGTTACCATGCTTTGCTCGATTGCTATTTTACGGATGTTCAAAGTCCATATGCCGCCAGCCCTCGCCGTTGGTTTAATACCGTTCGTCATCGTCCATCCCACCTTTTGGTATCCGATCTCGGTGTTCTTGGGCGCCGCCGCACTAATCGCGGCCACCGGAACATACAGCTTTATTACTAGTAGATATTTCCGCTAACGCTTCATGCTGAACCATCAGATTGCCGGTCAGTGTCTCACGTTGTTTTCGTGGGGCTGCAATCCTATTACGCTCAGAAGGCTTACTCATCCGCGTTGCCCCTTGAGTCGGCTGCACCGGACCCGAGGCCATCAAATCGGACGGCGGCGGGAGTGGCGTTGCCGGGCTTGCCGTGGCCGCTGGTCGATCGCCTGTAACGAAAATGACGTCCATCGCTTTTCTTCATCATTTTCCGTTTCTGGTTGCCCCGACCCCGCGCAATCCTTGCTGTTCTCGCGCGACATCTACGAAGTTCTCAGAACTCACCGAGCGAAGTTCGCGACGTCGTTTGTGCAAACACGACGGCATTGATTGCCGATTCAGCGACAGAACATTGGTAGTGCGAGCGTCTCTGTCTTTCCACGTTTGTCCCACTTACTCATATCATCCCCAGATCACTATGCCTGGAAAAGGTGCCCAGCAAAATTTGACAAACTTCGAAGCGATTTCGCTCGGACTGGAACCGTTAGGTGTCGTTACGAATAACTCTTGTTCGACAGTATAAAGGCTGAGAGTGCCGCTCGATATTCGGGTAGCGACGTGGGCGACGCGCTTCTCATCGCGGAACGAGTTGAGGTCTGAATCGCCCGGCGGCGCGGACACGCTCCGCTCGTTAGCGGCGTCTTCGGGCTAAAATGCGAAAAACTCAGCGCGAGGAAATCTGATTCACTCCAACCCATTAGGCTAAACCCAGAACGACGTCTCGCCACTTCGCGATGGGCCATGTGTGGGCGGCTCCGGGTTGGCAAGAAGAATTTTAACTTTGCAGCATTGGTCGTAACAACCATGAGTTCGGCCAGTTAGCGACGCGGCCGCAATAACGATCGTCTATCGACTCTATGGCTAGAGGTGATTTCCCTCGCCGACTTTACAAGGTCATCTTCCAAAGCATCGTCATACCGAAACTTTCAGTGCCGCCACCGAGACGCGATGCCGGATTGAAAAGCCAGGAGGCTCGAGTTGCAAAGCAACGAAGTAAACGCAGTCGCAGCAAATGGAAAAGAGGCCGCCTATTTCGGTGTGCCGTGGGAAGATGCTTATGGATACGCGCAGGCGATCAAGGTTGGTGACACTATCCATGTCTCCGGCCAGCTCAGCCACGACGAGAAGGGGCACCTGATCGCGCCTGCTTCTCTCAACGAAACCGGCAAGCCGGCCGAGTTCTCGATGATGGAACAGCAGATGCGCGCAACCTACGCCAATGCCGTCAAGCTTTTGGCGCGCTTCGGGGCAACGCTGGACAACGTCGTCGAAGAGACGCTCTATGTACTCGATGTCGACGCTGCATTCAGCGCCGCGGGCAAGGTGCGCAAGGATGCATACGGCACGGCACGACCCCAGTGCGCCAGCAACTTGATCGGTGTGACGAGACTAGCCTTTCCTGAACAGCTCATCGAGATCGCCTTCAAGGCTGTGCTGTCGGGAGCAGAAGCGAAGCGGCGGTGATAAATCCCCGATATCCGGAGTTAACGAAATCATGACACAAGGACCTGGAACCGCGAGGGCAACGCCCGACATCCCGATCGAGCCGAAGGATTGCGCCTTGGTGCTGGTCGATCAGCAGGCCGGACTTGCTTTCGGCGTGGGATCGATCGATCGCCAAATGCTTCTGAACAACGTGATCGCTCTGGCGCGCACTGCCACCGTTTTCGGCATGCCGATCGTGGCGTCCACGTCCGCCACCAAGGTCTACAGCGGTCCCCTGATGCCCGCGATTCAAGCCGCGATTCCCGAAGTCGTGGCGATCGACCGCCGCAACATGAACATGTGGGAGGACGACGCTGCGCGCGACGCGATCGTGGCGACTGGACGGCGGAAACTGATCTTTTCGGGGCTGCTAACAGAAGCTTGCGTGACTTTTCCGGTGCTCTCCGCGCGCGCGGCGGGGTACGAGGTACACGTCGTCGGCGACGCTTGCGGCGGGCTCACTCCGGTCAGTCACGATCTGGCGATGCGACGAATGGAGGCAGCGGGGGCGAAGCCGACGTCGTGGATCCAGCTCCTTCTGGAACTCCAGCGCGACTGGACCCGCGCCGAGACCTATGACGGGGCGCGGGCGATCGTGGAGGCTCACGGCGGCGGATACGGTATCGGCCTGGCCTATGCGCGGGATATGATCAATCCCGCGTAAGAAACGCGCCGATTATCCGTCGGAGTTGTTCCTGCGCCCCGAGCGCTGGCGCATGGGGTTAGGTTCACAGCGTAGGAAATCGTACTGCGAATATTTCATCCTGAGATCCATTTGACAGGAACTCTACGATGACCAATGTCAATGCTAATGCTAGCAACGGTAGTGTAGGTATGCGGCTCCTGCTTTCATTTTTCATTGTGGTGCTGATGTCGTTCGGTGGGTACGCCGCTTTCGTCTCCGCTCCCGCGACACGGGCCAACGCGAAAATCCAACTCGATCGTGAGATCGAAGTTGAAGATCTCGCATTCTGTGAAAAGCTCGGAATACGCGCTGACACGAGCGGCTTTGGTGTGTGCAGCCAACAGCTCGCGCTTGTTCGACAAAAGCAAGCCGACCGGGACAGTGCCGCAGCTGCAGGTCTTCCCTAAATTAGCGGACGCGAAGTGGACGGCCATCTCTGGGAGCCCGACCTGAGGCGAGGCTTGCGCTCAGCCCCCTACGAAGTCGGCCAGAAGCGCAGCATCGTGACTACGCCCTTCCTTCAGCTCGTCCCAGTCGGCGAAACGCCCGATCAAGACACCGTTTACGAGTTCAAGAAGGTGACCAACGAAGAGCCGAAGCGCGCGCTTCCCGTCGAACTACCTCGCGACCGACGGCTAGGGGCAGCCAGGTGTTTATCCTGTCGCAATTGAGGGACTGGAAAAGATAAAAGCACGGCATTTTCCAACGCCTGCACGAAACCTCCAAACGACAAGGACGGACGGCTCGGGTTGGCACGCGCAACTTCGATTGGTCCAAGGACGACAACTGGTTTAGAAGTCTCTCTGCAGACGCAGCTGCTGGCATTCCTCGCTACAGCATCACGCGGCGCGGCGACAATAACGATCGTCTATCGGTTTTATGGCGCGAAGTGATTACCTTTGCCGGCGTTGCAAGGTCATATTAGTCGGTGGCGGATAGGCATGTTTAACACGAACTGGATCTACCCTGAAGATTCAAGTCGGCAGCCTCGCAATTGCTGTCGCTGTGGCCGCCACGGCCTACTGGTCTGCTGTGCCCATCAATGGCACGTCGATCAAGGCGGCGGTACCAGCCGTGACGATGGACGTGCGCTCTCGGTGCGATGTCGTACGCGTATCCCACCTATGGCTCGTATTGCAGCTATCCGACCTATGACTATCCCGGCTTCTCTTACGTCTGGTGGTGACTACAACTGGTAGCGACGCCAAAGCTTGGCAGCGTGCGGCTCCCTCGTGAGATGGAAGTAGCCATGGAAAAAATGAGGATGCATGCCGAAATGAACAATCCTGCCGAGCCTCGGCCGGTCAATCCACGGGCTGTCGCATGAGCAATCTAGCGAACTGGCTATACCTTATCGGATCACTGTGCTTTGTTCTTGGTACAGTGATCAACATGCTTCCAGTTTGAGGAAGACCAACATGTATTTGAGAGATTTTAGGCGTTCCTGGGTCATGCGTACATCGCTCTTGGGTCGTGTGTCACGAGCATCGCCATGAGTACCGGTGATGCGCAACTGGACGAGAGATGAAGGAGGGCTCTTCGGTTCGGCAATCATCTCAAGCCACCGCAAGCTGTTTGCGGTCAAGAGCCGTGATGGTGAGCGTTGCGGAGAAGCCAGGACACGGTTCCGACGGGCACAGTCGAGAGAGGCGAGCGCAAGTAAACCACTGCAGAAGTGTCGAAGACCGATTTGGGCGATGTCAGAACTGGGGGAACGCTTCCTTCGGGATCAGCTCGGGGGATGCCTGGGCCGTTCCGAGCGACGTCCGGCATGTGGGCGGCGCGAAGCTCGACCAGGCTGTCATATGGAACGTGAGAGCCTGTGCTCCGTTGCGGCGATGGCGCGAAGGGAGAAACCACAAGCGGCTCCAACCGCTAGGGCGAGAGTACCGCTGCGGAGCCCAGGGTCGGAGCAGCCCGTAGGTGCGAAGAGCCTGCAATGGAGCTGGAGCGAAGGGGCTGCGTTGTTCAGCGTTTCATTAGCTAACTGGAAACGGGAGAACTGTTGGTGGACAAGGCAAAGCCGGGCAAGACCACTAAGCGCTCAAATCTCTGGCGACGCGCCGCCACCGTTCATCAACCGCTGCGGCGGGCTTAAGATCGGAGTTAGATGATCGGTTTGCGCAGCACTTCCTCTCGCTACGGCGCCGGCGCGCAGGCCTTCCATTGGCTGACCGTCATGCTGGTTCTGGCCGCATATGTGCTCAGTAAGGGCGACGGCTATTCACTCTATTCCGCCGCGGCGGACGGGCTCCGCAGGATTCACGAGACGCTCGGGCTGCTCGTCTTCATTGTCGTCGTGCTGCGGCTGCTATGGCGGCTGATCGACCGCCCGCCGGCGAAGCAACCTATGTCGCGATGGATGACTGTAGCCGCGAAGCTCGTCCAGTTCGCGCTTTATGCGCTCCTCATCGCGATTCCAACGACGGCGGTGCTCGGTACCTGGCTCGAGGGGATTCCCGTCACCCTTCCCGGATTCGACATCGCCCCCCAGATCGCCAAGGCGCATGGACTGGGGCAGCTGATCATGAAAATACACGCCACTCTCGGCAACGTCATCCTCTGGGTTTCCGGCGTGCATGCAGCGGCGGCTCTCTTCCATCACTTCTATCTTCGCGACGAAGTCTTTCGGTCGATGGCTCCGGGCGCATGAACGATTAGATCGAATTAGTCCGAGCTACTGCGGCGAGGCGTTATTCCTCTGAAACTGGCGAGGTGGCCGGCAGAATCACTCGGTTTCATGTCGCGCTGCCAAACCCGATAATTGCATTGTTGCACCAACACTCTTCCTGCCTTTTCTAATCATCCCCATCCGATGCCGCTCGAAACGGCCTCATTTGTTGAGGACGGCGGTGGTACATCATTTCATTCAATCGGAAGCGATTTCGCGTGGTGCTCACATGCTGCGCACCACGTTTGGTGCCGCTATCGCTTGCTTTCTCGAAGATTCGACCGTCGTCGAGGTAATGCTCAACCCTGACGGGCGATTTTGGAACGACCGGCTGTGGAGTAGCTTGGCAGATACGGGAGAAATGGTGCCCCCTCCAGACGGGGAGCCCATCGTCCGATTGGTTGCCCACCATGTCGGTGCCGAAGTTCACGCAGCCAGCCCGCGTGTTTCGGCCGAACTTGCTAGGGACTGGAGAGCGTTTCGAGCGACTTTTGCCGCCGATAGCTGCGGCTCCGGTGTTCGCGACCCGAATGCCTACGGTCGCGGTGTTGACATTGGATGACTGCGTGGCAACAGGCGTTATGACCTCGAGGCAAGCCGCTGCTTTGAAATGCGCGGCCGAAGCGCGCAAGAAATCTTGTGACCGGCGGCACCTTCAGAGCCAAGACGACGCTGATCAGCGCATTGCGAGCTGAGGTAGACAAGGCTTCAGATCCAGTTGTTCTCATCGAAGACACCAGAGAGCTCCAATGTCCATGGCATGGTGTTCTCCCTCGAATCGTCGCAATCCGAATAAATCGTAACCGCTGAAATCACTCACCCCTTTTTGGATCAGCAAGGCCAGGTCAGTATCACCCACAATCCAACGCGCGGCGTCGTCGGCGGCCCTGAACTCTACAGCCCGGATCAAATGTTGCCGATGACGTGACGAGGTTGCCGCACGACTATGGGTCAGAGCTCAGCGCTGGTGACGACAAAACTGCTAGCTGCCGTTCATCGTGATCTAAGAGCATATGCCGAAGTGCTAAAACGAGAGGTGGTCATCCGCTTCCTTGCAAAGCACCCCACACGGTTTCGCGACGGTCGCCGTGCGTTATACCGGGGCGCCGCTCGCGACCTTCGGTGTCGCAGCTGTCAGGCGACCTCCTCGATCACGAGCTCTCTTCCGTTGAAGGAGATCGCGTCACCGTCGCGCTTGCCCTCCAACTCAACATAGATCGGGGACTGGGTGGAGATGCCCATGATCTCGCTGCCGTCGCACACAAACTTGCCTGTCGACACGACAATAGCAAAGGCCGCCGTTTAGCTTCACCACTGAGCCTTCCTCGAACTCGCTCTTAGGCCTGTAGTCGATCGCCGCGAGTTCCTCGATTATGTCGGAGTGCGAGTGAACGGTGTCGTCGAATGATTCGGAGAGGTCGGTCGCGAGCTCTGCTTGCGCTTGCTCGATCGTCTTCTTCGATCGGCCCACCTCAGCGCGTTGAGAACTGAGGTCGTCAGCGAGACCGCAGCGACGAGAACCGAATAATACCAGGCGGCAAGCCCAGTGAAATGGAAAGCGGTGGGGGCGGTGACCACACCTAAAGCGCCGTCCATCCAGAGATGCAGCCAATTAGGGATGACCGGGACGAGCCCCGTCGTGTGGTCCGTGAGAGCCGGCAGCAGTAGTGTCGTGGCGCGGGTCACCACCGAAAGCCACAGCCCGACAGGACCGCCTTTGCCTAGCTTCAGCAGGAATGGCGCGACCATCAAGACGATGATAACAGGATAGTCGATTAGGTAGGTGTGGATGGATTTTGCGATAAAGCGAAAGGGCATGGCGTAACTCCTGCATGCTGGGCTGCTCGATCGAGTTCTTGGGGCATCGAGAGCAGGGGCTGCGCACACGAACGGCGGATCGACCGCTTTGTGAACGATAGGACGCGTGCTGCCACCAAGTATCGATGAGATGGATAAGGAGAGTATTCCGGCCTGCGCGCCGTTAGAAATGTTAGATCGTTATCGTTTTCATTCTCTCCGGCACCCGCGTGTAAAGCTTTCCGACGCTAACGCCCCCGTGCAGGAGGTGAGAGCAAGCGATCGAGTAGGAACCTCTTCCATTAGAACGCTCCCGGTTTGTCATCCGAACTGACGCCTACGCAGCGCCGGCGGAGCGAGAGCCTTTCGTCCCATCGAATGTTTGAGTGAATCTTGCTCTGAGCCCGTGTTCACAGTTCGTCCAAAGTAGCGTGAATCTGCGCATTGTTCTTGCCATGACCCAATTGCTCGGGGACGCCGTCCTCTTCGATCTGATACGAACGAAGACGCGTTTCGCTTCTGACCGATGGTTTGAAGGGGCGGTCTCTAGTGCGTCCGGAAGGTTCGAGTGAAGCTGCTGCGGCTCTGTTACCCTGCGTCAAGTGCACCTAACTCGATGGACCATACATTGGTAGCCGGCATTCCGCATGCGAAGACGGTCAGATGGACATAGGCGAGTCACCAAATGTGCGGGTGGATCTCGCCATGAATGCCGAGCCAACCCTGCCGATCTTGCGCGGGGTTTGAACTCTGAAGTCCGCCGTGCGACGTGATGCCATGTCGGTGCATGCGTTCGCTATCGGCGGGTCATTCAATTGCGAAAAGCGCTCCACCCATGCTTTTTGCAGAAGTCAGACTGCGACGTCGAGCGGCGACAGGCGCATGTGTCGGCCAATGGCGGCGAACGCGACCGTGACGACGGCGCTGCCGACGAACACGAGGCAGCCGCCTAGGCTCGACGCGCCGAGCACCTTGGTTTTGCCTCGCGCGCAGCCGGCCTTAGGCTCGGATCCGCTAGGCTGTGGTGGGGCAGGATCAGGGACGCGCTGCTCACGACCTAATCCTGAGTTAGGTCGCGCGATTCGCGGCGTGAGCTCATTGAACAGCAGCCCGAAGCCGCGCCGCCGTGTCTCGTTTGCGGATCACTCCTTGCAACATCAATCCAATCTCAGGCAAACTTGTTCCCAAGAACCTTTCTCGGGTGCGTCTGGACTTTGGCGCTACGCTCGCATCACATGACATCTCCGAGGATCCTCGGAGATGGTCGTTGCGACCGGGTAAAGTTCAGATCGAGCCAGCCAGCGCAACCACGGGAAAGTCCATCTGGGGATCGAACACGTTATTGAGAAAGTTCGTCAGGGAGTACATGGCCACGAGTGCGACCATCTCGATGACGTGTGCATCCGTGTAGCCGGCATCGCGGACGGCTTTCAGATCGGCGTCACTGACCTTGCCACGGGTCTCGATGACTTTGCGCGTAAACTGGATGGCGGCGTCCCGCTTCGGGTCGCTAGCATGGCCTTTCCGAGCGAGAATGATTTCATTGGCCGGCAGCTTGGCCATATGATCGGCCGTAAAGCTGTGGACTGTCAGGCAGTAGTTGCAGCCATTCACTTCGGAGACAGCGAGGCCGATGCTGTCACGCGTCTTCACGTCGAGCGCCTTGTTCATGGAGCCGAGCAGGGTGGCCCATGAGTTGAATGCGATTGGGCTTGCCGCGAAGGTTGCCATCGTATTCGGGGTGAACCCGATGCTTTTGCTGAATATATCGAGGGTCGATTTCGAATCGACCGGCACCTGTTCCGGCTTTAGAGCCGCAATTCTGGGCATCACAATCCCCGCAAGTTACTGGTTCACCAATTAAACGAGATCCAACACATCGGCGACAGGACGGCGCGGCTTCTGTGGCCAGTTTCCCGGACGCCGCGCCTCTACGGGCAACAGCATGACCGATACCTCGTCCTTGGTCAGTCCGAACTCGCGGAGCGCTGCGTCGGCATCAAAACCGATCATCGGCGTCGAACCCAAGCCTAGGGAGCGGACCGCATAATTCATCGCCGTCGCCAAAGGTACGTACTGCCTCGTCGCGCTGGCGCTGCGGGTGCTCCATGTACAGGTCGCGCGCGGGGATTTCCCAATCCAACACCATATTTACCCGCATGATGCCCGCTTCCACCACCGACGCCAGACGCTCTGGCACTGCGCTGGAATCGGCCAATTCGTACCAGCTCGCGAATTTTCGTGTCGCTCAAGGTGGCGGCAGTGTCATAGTACTTAGCGGCGCTGCCGCTCAGGATGCATTCGATGACCGCGTTGGTCATTGTCATTTCGTTGGTCATGTGATCGACCCCAGCTTGCCCTGGGTTACCCGATGAAATCCGCGACACTGGTGCACTGGTGCAGGGATCCCCATTGGTCGCAGCGCAGGACGAAATTTTCCAATCGCCGGTATGTATAGTTTCCATAAGGGCGGGGAATGCCGCTGCGACAGTCCTCGCTGCCATTTGTAAATCATGGCAAATTGGGCAGGCCGGCGATGGCTTCACGCCGCGCGGCGCGCCGGTAATAACGATTGTCTATCGATTCCATAGCGAGAGGTGATTTCTTAGTCGAGGTTCGACCGCCAAGGTGTGAGATCGCTGTCACAGCAACCCAAAACGAGACCGCGAATGACCAGTCCTAAAAACCAGAGACGGGAGCATGTCGCTACGAGGCGCAGCGGTTTGTAGAGCGTTGTAGCCGTGGCGTTATCGATGCAGAACCATGCGCGCGAGAGCTCGGGTGGGAAGCGACCCGCCGGCGCATGGTGATCGCGGCCTGGGTGCTTGCGTCGTGGATGGCGTTCATCGATGGGACAGCGCTGCCGGAGCTGGGTACCCGACCCGGAATTCCTTCCAGTCATCGCTTTAATAGACGTCTCTTGCGAATGTAGTTTTCATCTGTCGCCTTCTTACAGTTTTCGATACGAGATCCTTCGTTGCCGCATGCATCTCGCGGCCAGAAGGCGTGCCTGTCGCCGTTCGCGACCAGAGGTGACGTGACGCCCAAAACATGTGCCTGACAGGCGATGTTGCCAGCTGGAATAGAGGGCGCGAACGGTCAGGCGCACACTCAGGAAAACGACTGGTCAAAGTCTGGACCTACCGCATTCAAGCCTCTACGGAATTCAGTCCGGCTTCGCGATATCGTTTCACCTTTCCTGCGACGCCTACCATCTTCCATCGGCCTCCTCTTCGGAAGCGGCGCCTATTGCTTGGTCTGAACCGCAGCACATCGCGATTTTGGAGCCGCCGACTATCCCTAACGGTTATTCGTCAACGACCACCATTCCAAACTTGAATTGTCGTTTTCCAGAGCGCGCTGTCACCATGCAAGAAACATACGTGGACCTGTACCGCGAGGGGTACCACTTGGGGGAGAAATTAAAATGGACGATGAAGTCTCGAGGGGGCGCCCGGAGAGTACGCCGATCGAAGCCTCCGCAGGGACGTTGAGCGGCTTTCGCACGCTGGACATCCGAACCGACCGGCTGATTTCCTCGTGGCTCCGAGATGCCGGCGTTCCTGGCGGCGCCCTGAAGGCGAACGAACCTGCCCCCGATTGCCTTCTCCCTGAGGCAAATGGAACGCTCGTTTCATCCTTTGAATTGCGACAAGCTGCGCCGTTGATCGTCACCTTCATTTACGGGACTTGGTCTCCATTGTGCGCAGCTGTGCTACGCGCTCTTCACGGAGCCACCTTCGGCATCCGCGCTGTCGGCGCTAGAGCAATTGCCATAACGCCCGAGACTGGACACTTGCCGCGCAGTTTCAAACGCGCTCACCAACTCGATCTGGAAATCCTCTCCGACCTAGATCTTGGGGTAAGCCTTTCGTTCGGACTGTTGTCCGTGGTGCCGGCGCATTTAAAGCGCCGTCTCTTGCGGCACGGCTTTGATCTCTCCGCGCTCCATGGCTTCTCCTTTTGGATGTTGCCAATACCTGCCACCTATGTCCTCGACCAACGAGGGATCATCCGTCGAGCGTTTGTCGGGCCGGACTTCATCACGGGAGCGGCGACCGAAACAGTGCTTGCTGCCATGTCCGAATCGGATGGGCCCAAGCCTCGCCCTTAGAGCCTGACGGGAAATGACGCGAGTCAATTCAAGTGGTCACGCGTGGGGGACTGCAACTGCGACGCGGCCGGGCTTGTCCCGGCCATCCACGACTTCGCGTCACTTCAGCAAACGACGGTTGGATGTCCGCGACAAGCTCGGACATGAGGAGGCGGGACCGGGGTCCGTTATTTGGATCAAGGCGCCTGCACCTTGTGCATCAGCCTTGCGAGCATTGTCTTTGTTCGACGCAGGGGCAGATGCACGGCGAAGTTTGTCCAACGCACTCGTCCAGTCGCAAACACGAGCAACCTTGATAAAGGCGTCAAGTGCCGGCGAATACTGCCTCCCAGCCACGGCCAAGAGCTGCACCTCGCGCCGGACGGGGTCGCCCTCAATTGGAATAGCGGCGAGCGACGGCAGCCTGGGAGCGTGTTCTGGCACCAGGATGGCCCCAAGACCGGCGGACGACATTTGCTGAAGATGGCTTTCCTGAGCGCTCCTGTGCACAACTTTAGGGCCTGGATGGTCGGCAAAACAAGCCTGTTTGAATCGGCCTGCGACGTCGCATCCGACCCTTTCGAGAAATACCGCCTCATGCAAGTCTTGGGGCGGGATAACGGTTTGCCTCGCCATCGGATGTTTCTGAGACAAGGCGAGCACGTACCGCTCCTCGAACAGCCGCCAGCGGTCGATACGCTCAGGTAGCTCCACGGCGTCACCGACGAGCGCGGCATTGATCTCGCCATCCAAAAGCATTGCAACGAGCCCGTTGGCATCCGTCTCGTGCAAATCGACTCGAAGGTCAGGGATGGTCCTGGCGAGCTCCAAGAGCAATTCCGTGATGAGTGCGGCGGAGACTGACGGCACCAGCCCGATCTTGAGCGGGGCGATTGTCTTCTTTTGATAGCCTCGCGCCTGAAGCCGTACGGCCTCCGTGGCGGCAAATATTTTCTCCAGCATGGGCAGAATCATCTTGCCCAACTCGGTGAGCTGGGTGAAGTGACGTTCACGGTGAATCAGCGCGCCACCGAGTTCTTGCTCCAGCTTGTGAACGGCCTTTGTCAGCGCCGGCTGGGTCACATTGCATTGCTTCGCGGCTCGCGTAAAATTGAGTGTCCTTGCTAGGGCTAAGAAATATCGCACCTGATGAAGCTGGAGCTGCATACTCATACTCGAAAGATTTGCCGCGATTCGGACCGTTCCAGTTCGTTGCCATAGACCATCGCCGACATCCCTCTTATGGCGATGGCCGTGAGGTTTATGGTCTCCATCGTTCTCTTCCCGGCAGGACTTGTTACCTAACGCGACGCCAAGCTGCGGAGTCACTTTGTGCGGCAAAGGATAGAACAGGGTCCCGTCATCCTTCTTGGCGCTGGCGATATAGAAGTAGACGCATTTGCTCTTTTACTCTTACTTTTGCGGTCGGAGCTCTTCGCTCATGATGATTGAAATTGTATGTGCCCACCCCATGGCATAACGATTGGTGTCATTGACGCTCACATCGGCGCCATTAGGCGATGCAGTTGACGCTCGGATACGCCCATCCTTGTTCTCAATGACGCTGCCGTGCGACTGATGTTCTTGCAAAGAAATAGAGCGGCTTGGTCGCGGAGTTAAGTGCAGTTCTTGTTACGGCGTTCTCATTCTTGCGGATTTGTTGAGTGAGTATTTCGCGGCGCTTGCGTCTGTAGTGTGTCCAACACCTCAGTGGTCTGGACCGCTGGATCAACCGAAGTAGGCTCGAAGGATCCGCCGTGCTTTAGAGGTCAGGATCGGTTGCGCTAACTCGGACTGCGAAAGTGGCTCTCAACGACGGCTTTCGCTGAGGTTCCGACACGTTAGTCATATCCGTGGTCAAGGAGCACGGTTTGCACTTCGCCAAGTTGACCTTCGGCGCACACGTTGACCGGCCGTAACGAACGCAATCAGCCACAGACCGAAACGCACCCGTCCAAATCGGCGAATGTCACGGGGAGCTTGGAGACGAGCTGATACTCAGGACTTTCATCGACTTAGCGGCATTTTTTCCGTCGCAGGTGAGCCCATCCTAAAGTCGTCTCCCCGAACAACCACTATTTCCGCTGGCGCATTCACGAAAGCCCGCCAGCTATTTCAGCGCTCGTTAAGGCGACGGGCCTGAGCACATATGGATCGAAATTCGCGACTCTGTGGCGGCGATCGTCCCGTCGAAATTCGTGAGCTCGCTGACATAGGCTTTATTGAATACTCCAACGACAGCCGGGATCATGCCGACGCTTGAGCTCGAAGTTCAGCTCGATGGCTTGAGCCTTTCCATGGTTGAGGGGCAGCTGTCATTTTGAATTGTGAAACCAAAGCGGGCCCCTGCGCCTTCCAGATCG
Organism: Bradyrhizobium sp. 482_C4_N1_8; assembly: GCF_052075965.1. NCBI lineage: Bacteria > Pseudomonadati > Pseudomonadota > Alphaproteobacteria > Hyphomicrobiales > Nitrobacteraceae > Bradyrhizobium > Bradyrhizobium sp. 482_C4_N1_8. The sequence continues at coordinate 2,215,689 of NZ_CP197231.1, forward strand.
CCACATCTCATTGCATCAAGCCTGCTCAAGGGCGAATTTCATAGTCGGTGTGAATCGGTCACGGGGCGATGGGCGCGTGCTTGAAATCGCAAAACTCCAAGAGTCATATCAACATTCCGTAGCCGTCCGCTCCGCTGCTGACCCGCTGCAGGATGTTCATTCACGCCGCCTGATTTGGCTGTCCAGGCAGCCTGAATTGAAAAGTTGTGCCCTGAGGTTGGTCGGCGGTGGCCCGCAGTTGTCCTCCATGTGCTTCAATGATGGAGCGGCAGATCGATAGACCCATCCCCAAGCCGCCGGGCTTCGTCGTGTAAAAGGCCTCAAAGATGCGCTCGAGGTCCAGTGAGCTCAGACCTGGACCCGAATCCCGCACTTCGACGAGCACGCCGTCCGGCTTGCCCTTACCAGTGGTGATCACCAACTCTCGCGTTCGCTCGCTGACCGAGCTTAATGCTTCGACGGCGTTGATGATCAGGTTCATGATCACTTGTTGCAGCTGGACCCGATCCCCTTGAATGAGCGGCAAGCCCTCCACGAGGTGTGACTGCACCGAAATGCCATTCCTCGCGACTTCGCCACGGGTCAGGGCTATGACCTCGAGGATTGCTCCGTTGATGTCCACGTCTTCCTTGCGGAGAGGTGCTTTCTTAAATAGCGCGCGCATGCGGCCGATGACTGCGCTGGCGCGATTGCCGTTTGCAAAGATCCGGTTGAGAGCCTGTCGAGCTTTCTCCAGATCTGCCGGTTCGTTGCTCAGCCAGTGCAAGGCCGCAGAGGCATTGTTGAGCGCCGCCCCGATCGGTTGGTTGACTTCATGGGCAATCGAAGCCGAGAGCTGCCCCAGTGTTGAGACTCGGTTCGCGTGCACGAGCTCCATCTGCACCTCGCTGTAACGCCGCTCGCCTTCGCGAATTTCCTGCTCGGCCCGCTTGCGCTCGGTTAAGTCGACCACGAAGGCCACGCCCTGGTCGTGACGCCCACCGAACGTGGCTGCCCCGACCAGCACCGGCACGCGGCCCCCGCTTTTCAGGAAATACTCCTTCTCATAGGGTTGCGTGATTCCGGTCGCCTCCAAATCCGCCACACGTCGGTCGTCGGCATCGCGCCATTCGGCGGGCGTCAGATCCCGCCAGCGCAGTTGACCGGAGATGAGATCGTCGCGGCCGTATCCGATGATGCGGAGAAAAGCTTCGTTGGCATCCATGATCCGACCGTCAGGATCCCAGACAAAGATGCCGATGATGTTGGCATCCACGAGCCGCCGAATCCTCGCCTCACGCTCAGCTAGATCGCGGTACAGGCTGGCGTTCTCTATTGAGATAGCCGCCTGGGAAGCGAGTAGTGTGAGGACCACCATTCGAGCAGGAGTAAACGCGGCGGTCGTAAGGTTGTTCTCCAAGTACAGCATCCCAATCAACCTGGTCTGCTTAAGTATCGGCAGGCAGAGCACTGACCGTGAGCGGCGGTCGCGAATATAGCCATCCGCTGAAAATGAGCTCTGACTGGACGCGTCGTGCAGGAGAACGCATTCTTTTGTCCGAAGGACGTAGTGAAACACAGACTTCGGTAGATCTGCGGCCGTGACGGGTGCCTGTCTCAGGACCACGTTAACGTTGTCACTGCCGGTTGTGGCCTCTGCTTCTATTTGGTACTCGTCGCCTCGCGGAAGAATCAAGAGACCTCGATCGGCGCCCGCGTGTTCGATTGCCAAACTCATGAGGGTGTTGATTAACTTGTCGAAAACGATCTCGCCTGACACTGCTTCCGAGACTCTGATTACGGTAGCTAAATCGAGCTGCTCGATGGGTGTCACTATCGTCGCCGTGGAATCCGGGATCGACTTGTCCACATTGAGGTGCGGATAAAGCTCCTCGAGTTGGCGAACCTTTCCGTCGGCTCCCCAGCGCAGGTAGCAGGCCTGCGCGGCCCGCAAATAGGTCGCCGCGATCTTCTCGTGACCGCGCTTCGCGTAGAAGCGCCCGGCAATCTCATTGGCAATCGCCTGGTTGTGCACGAACCCGTATTTGTGAGCCGCGCGGATGGCCTTGTCGTACAGCGCCTGAGCGTTCAGTACCACGCCCTCAATGCGGGCGATCTCGGCTCCGACCAAGGCAGCGCGGTCTTCGAAGGTTTCGGGGTTGACCTCCGCCCACGCTTGGAGCTGCCGGTGGTGGTCCAGCACAGAATCGAAATGCCTCGGTCTCTGCTCGGGTGTGGCGTGATCCCACACCGCCGCATGCGCCAGCGCGCTATAGAGTCGATACTCCGCTGACTCGAACATTGCCGCCGACGTCCAAAGCAGCGGTTCTGCGCGCAGCGAGGCGTCGACCGCCGACGCAAGGTCTCCGGCTAAAAAGTGCGCTTGCAACTTTCGCGTCCAGTAGTAGAACTCGGCGAGCAACAGATCGGGGCTGATGGCCAAGCGGCGTTCGGTATCGAGTTCGCTGTATCCCTCATGATCCAGGCACCCGAACGTAGCAGTCAGCCCGCGCAAGGTGAGGATCAAGCCGAGTTGTGCTCCGAAGCGCTCGATGACCAGGCCGAAACGCACCCGCCTAGCAAATGCCAGGCCGTTCTCGCATTCCTTTTGCACTTCCGCGAGTGGATCCCCGGCGGCGAGGCCAACCGTGACGGTCAGCAGCTCGCACTCGGCTGTCATATACTCGATCGAGAAGATGAGCTGGCGATTACGTTCCCAAGTCTCTTCTTCTAGAAGGGCTCTGCCGGCCCTGAGATACTTGAGCGCCGAGTCGTATGCTGTCGAGAGTTTCGCGCGCCGGCCTGCGATCAAATTCAGTGCTGCGACGCGCTCGCGATCCTCGACAAAGGTGATGAGGTGGGAGCCCCGGTTGAGTTGATTGACGATCTCAAATATCGCCTCCTCACGTTTTTCAGCGGGCGTGTGCTCGGCGAGGAGTATTCCGATGCGTAGGTGGGCCTCGGCACGCAGCTCCTTCGGGATAAGCGAGTAGGCCGCTTCCTGCACGCGGTCGTGCAGGAAGCCGTAGGAATTGTCCGCACGAAAGATGAGGCCCGAGCGCACGGCTTCCCAGAGATGGTCGTGCATGTCCTCGACCGAGCCCTGATACCCCATCCGCAGCATCTCGAACTCTGCACTGTTGCCCATGCAGGCGAACTGCTGGAGTACCTTCTGCGTCTCTGGCGGAAGGCGCTTCAACTTCTCGACCATCAGCTCTACAACATTGTCCGTGAAGCCTTTGGCACGAATACGGAGCAGGTCCCATACCCAACGCCGCTCGCGGTAGTCGAATGTCAGCAGGCGATCGTCCGCCAGAGTGGAAATGAACTGGATTGCGAAGAACGGGTTGCCCGTGGTCTTTTCGTGAATCAAGTCTGCCAGTGGGGCGGCGCGCTCCAGTTGGCAGTGAAGGGAGTCCACAAGCAGTTTACCTAGATCGTCGCGACTGAGTGGTGTGAGAACGATCTCCTGCACTGCCCCTCCGGCCTGACGGATCGCTTCTAGCTTACGTACCAGCGGGTGGGCGGCATTGACCTCGTTGTCCCGATACGCACCGATGAGCAGTAGGTGCTGCAAATCGTCGCGGGTCAACAGATCTTCGAGGAGGTCGAGTGTGGCAACATCCAGCCACTGCATGTCATCGAGGAAGAGCGCGAGCGGATGTTCAGGTCGCGCAAACACGCCGATGAACCGTCGAAATACGATCTGAAGACGTCTCTGCGCTTCCTGCGGTGGCAACTCGGGCACTGGCGGCTGCTCGCCGATGACATACCTCAATTCCGGGACGAGATCGACGAGGAGCAGTCCGTTCGGACCCAGCGCCTCACGAAGTGCGTCTTGCCATTTGCGCAGGTCTTCCTCGTTCTGGCTGAGGAGCCGCCGGATGAGGCTCTGAAGCGCCTGGGCCAGCGAGGCATGCGGAATGTCGCGCTTGTACTGGTCGGATTTGCCTGACGCAAACAAGCCGTGTGGCGGCACGAGCGGTTTATGAAGCTCATTGACGACCGCCGATTTGCCGATGCCGGAGTATCCGGAGACGAGCACAAGCTCCGCTCGGCCACCGCCAACGATGCGGTCGAAGGCGGTGAGCAGAGTGTCAACCTCGCGGTCCCTCCCGTACAGCTTCTCGGGGATCAAGAGGCGATCGGGGGTGTCGCGAGCGCCAGGCGCGAAGTCATCAATCCACCCCTGGGACTCCCATTGGGACAGGCAGCGCCGAAGATCGCTCTCAACTCCCACCGCTGTCTGATACCTCTCCTCCGCGGTCTTGGAGAGCAACTTCATCGTGATCGCGCAGACCGAGGCCGGCACGGTTCCCACCCGCTCACTGGGTGCGGCTGGTTGTTTCGCGATGTGACAATGCACCCATTCCATCGGGTCGGAGGCCGTGAATGGAAGACTCCCGGTCAGCATTTCGTAAAAAGTCACTCCGAGCGAGTAAAGGTCGCTCCGTGAATCGATCGAACGGTTCATTCGTCCCGTCTGCTCGGGCGCCATGTAGGCGAGCGTTCCCGAGATGAACTCGGGAGGTTCGGGCAACTGACGCTCGCGCGGAAGTTGGGATGCAATCCCGAATCCGGTGAGCCACGCGTTGCCGGCGTCGTCGACGAGGACATTCGCAGGCTTGACATCCTTATGTATGAGGCCTCGTTGATGGACTTGACCGAGTGTTCTTGCCAACCCAATGGCGGTGCTAAGGAAGCGAGTCAGGTTGAGCGGCTGCCCCCGGTCACGCGCAAGAATCCGATCCAGCGGCTCTCCGCCAGGGTCCTTGAGTAAGAGGATCGTCCGCTCTTCGTGACGAGCAATGGCCAGAGGTGTGGCAGCCCACGCGATATCGAGTTCGGCTGCGAACGAGTATTCGTGCATGAGCCGCTTGATACTCTGAGGCGATGGCTGTTCGAAGAGTGCGATAGCCAGGACTGGCGAGGGGTCGTCGTGCTTTCGGCCGCGGTAAAGGGTAAAGTCCGCGCTTTCCCGCAGGGGCACCAGCACGTACCCCGAGATAGGTGACATTCTTTTTGCCACGGCATCACGACCTCGAATGATCATTTGGGCAGGACGCTAGAAAGGTGTCAACAGGGACGAAATATCAATGGCGCGACGGCCGTAGAGTTGGTTCTGTTCGGCTTAGAACGGTAAACTGCGCTTATCCCCCCGCGATCTTCACGCTCCGTCGAACGTACGCGCTATCCTCGTTCTCGTCGCCCCCATCATCTGGCTCTTAGTCCCGCTATCGGAAATGAGGCGGCGAGTTTCCGCGAAGCCCGTTTTCTCAGAACTTGAAGACGCGCTGCCGCCGCTCCAGCAGATAGCACGCCCGCTTAAGACAGCCTCGCTGCCCAACTATTGTATGAGGGAACGAACTTGCTGCCCCATCGTTTACTAACTCTTTCGCGCAAAGGAGGTTGAAAATGGCAACCAGCGTGACAGATAGTGGCTTGGCAACAAGCACGATGATTTTGGATGGCGACTTCGACAAAATCGACTTCCGAGGAGAACTCGTCGACGGGCACCTCGTCGCGAAAGGAATTCTTGCAGACCAAGCGGCGATGGATTCTATGCCAGTAGGGATATACGTTCTCGAAAAGGATGCCACTGTCGTCAAATGCAACAAAACTGCAATCGCGGGCTGGGGACGCACGCCGTCTCTAGGAACCTCGGAAAAGTATTGCGGGTCACACCTTCTTCGTTACCCCTCAGGAGAAGTGATGCCGCACGAACTTTCACCATCTTCCATGGTGATCAACAACAGCGGCACCGTTCGAAACGCCGATGTGATTTGCGAGCAGCCCAACGGTAATCGTCTTCTGGCGCTCGTTAATGTCTTCCCAATTCGCGACGATGAGGACGAGGTGATCGGAGCCGTCAACATTTTCCGTCACAATACCAGCAAGACTGTTCCTGGCTTACTCTCAGAGTCTGCAAGTAGTTCTAACTCTGAGACCTGTGAGGGGAAAGAGTGAAGCTCGCCCTTCGCCGCTTCGGGCTGGACTAGGACCTTGATAGGTCGTTTCTGGGTGTGGGGTACCAGAAGCCCAATGTTTGGTTATGTCCGCCGCAACGCGGCTGACGGCATTTTAGGCCCCGAAGATTTGCGACGTTTGCCAACTAGGCCGCGCCTATACTATTGCGCGCGCTATACTTTGCAATGGAGCTATTTGTGCGATCGAACGAGCGACGCGAACGAGAGCGTGAGATGCGTGCCGCTGGACGGCTGCCCCCGGGACAGTCGCTGACGCTCAAGTGGCCGGTGCTGCATGTGGGCTCGGTGCCGGTGTTTGCTCCCAGGACGTGGGATTTTCGCGTGTTCGGCTTGGTAGAGGAGCAACTGCGGCTTTCGTGGGAAGAGCTATCCAATTTACCGCAGAGCGACGTATTCGCGGATATGCACTGCGTCAACGGCTGGAGCCGGTTCGACAGCCATTGGGGAGGATTGCTCGCCACAGAATTGATGAAGCGAGTGAAGTTGCGGCCAGGGGCCCGGTATGTGATGATTCATGGTGAGAACAACTACACGGCAAACCTGCCAATCTCGGATTTTCTGCGCCCGACGACGATGTTGGCCCTGCGGCATGGCGGCGAACCCCTTTCGCCTGAGCATGGCTACCCATTGCGCCTCGTCGTGCCAAACCTCTATGCGTACAAGAGCGTGAAGTGGGTGCGCGGGATCGAGTTGTTGGATCGCGAGTCGCCGGGCTTATGGGAATTTAACGGATATCACATTTACGGCGACCCGTTCAAAGAGCAACGATCTTCGGGCTGAGCATCGGGACGCTGGAGATATGAGTCGGTGTCAAGTATGGTTGCTCGAACCCAATCTTTAGGCTATTTCACCTGCAGGCACCGGCAGCTGATTGAGCGGTCATGACGGACTTTCATCCGATTTGCCGCGCCGCAGAGCCGATTCGACGCATGCGAGCAGAACCTCCTCGTCGATGGGTTTTGTCAGGTAGCAAACGACGCCCCGACCCAGAGCCCGAGCTCGCGCGCTGTCATCGGGGTAAGCCGTGATGAGAATTGTTGGTATGTCATAGCCAGATCCTACCAAGCGGCTATGCAGTTCAGTCCCAGTCATGCGCGGCATGTGGACATCAACGATCAAACAGGAGGTATGGCTGACGTTGGGAGACGCCAAAAAATCCACGGCGGATGGGAAAGCCTCAATCGTGAAACCTATTGCCTGCATGAGATCCGCTAATGCCGCGCGAGATTGCTCATCATCATCGATGATCGAAATCTGAATTTCGCTAGACATATCCCCGCCCTCACTGCTGGGGATGGGGTCCGCCGCATTTCGCGTTTCGTGTCCATCTCAAGACGCGCACTGCGCGGCTATCCAATCAATCGCACTGTAACGACAAGAGGCTGGACTGGCGATTATATTGTGGACGGGCGATGCCACACTTCGGAATAATCGTTGATATACTTTGGAATAATTGATGCAGAACTTCTGAATAGTTCAGCCCGGTTTGGGCCACGTCCGAACGCGCGCCGATGCCAAGTCGTTTGCGCTCGACGCGGAGCGGCGCCCTTCCGGCAACCGATTAAGACCATCAGTTGGTTCGCGCAAACAACAACGTTTTCGCGGATGGTGCCACGGGCCATCACGAAGCGATTAGGACCGCGGCGACTTTATGCCAAGCGTCTCCGCTATTTTGACAAGCTCGGCGAACGATTGCGCACCCATCTTCTGCATCACATGGCCACGGTGCGCCTTCACAGTGATCTCGGCTATGTCTAGCTGGAAAGCGACCTGCTTGTTCTTTAAGCCAGTGGTCACGAGAGCCAGAACCTCTCGCTCGCGTTGGCTCAAACGCTCGAGACGCGACTTCAGGTCCGTGAGCCGCTGCTCGGCCTTCCGTCGCGTCCGATCGCGTTCCAGCGCGATCGTCACTGCATCCAGCAAGTCTTGATCGCGGAACGGCTTGGTCAGAAAATCCACAGCGCCTGCTTTCATCGCCTTGACCGACATCGGAATGTCGCCGTGGCCGGTCATGAAGATGATGGGAATGGAAGCGTTCATTTTCGACAGCTCGGTTTGAAAATCGAGACCGCCCAAGCCCGGCAATCTGACGTCAAGTACGAGGCAGCTCGCCACCGGTAACAATTCGTCTTCAAGCAGCTCCGCGGCCGACCCAAACAACTTGACCTTGAAGCCGACCGAGTTCAACAGACCTCCGAGTGAGTCGCGGAAGTCCTCGTCATCGTCGACAACGGCGATAGTTGGCTCCTCGGCTACCGCACGCTTTTGAATAGAATGCTGCGCCACGAGATACTCTCCCAACTTCAAAATATCACCTTCACGAAGGCCGTTCAACACGTGACACCGCGCGAGTTCCAGCGTGGAACGCCCTGGTTCGTTGCCGCGAGACGTTCGCCAGGTCGATGGCCCTCAGCACCCTGCTGTAAGCCGGCCGATGAAATCCCTGTTCATCTTCACGCTCTATTAGCAGCGACAGATTTACCGAACGCTCTTAGGATCGCTCTGTGGTCTTTCGGCGGGGCCGTTCCCCTTGCGCCGCTTCAGCTTTCGGTCGCTTTGTTGAACTTGTGCGGCGGACTTTCTGCTTTCGTTGCCAAGATTCTTCCGGCTCGTGGAGCCAATATGGCAAAGTCAGTCTTAGCCGGTTGCCAGTGGGCTATGGGAGCATCGAGTCGGCCAGATCTCCGAGTTTCCGTCGTTAACGCGTTCGGCGGTTTAAAGACCGAAATGATCCGTTGACGTGCGACACCATGCTCACCACTAAGCTCGCGAGAACGGATGCCGCCAGGGCCGCCACTCGTAGATGCATGTCTTCGTCAGGCTTGTGAGCTGCTTTCCTAGCGCACACCGAAAGCCGATCGTCCTCATCGCAATGTGAGGCGGAGATGTCCACTTTCTGAAAAGCAAAGCTGGTCGCGACGTCGCAGGTCATTCTTATGTCATAGGGGGAGCCACGCTTCGGCGGTAATCCGCGGGGGCAATTCCCGTCGCCTTCCGGAACGCCGTGGCGAACGCGCTGCGACTGCTGAAGCCTACCGCCAGACCGATTTCCGTCATCGAGCCCGCGCGGTTTGCCAGCAGCAACTTGGCGTGCTCAACACGACGGTTGGTCTGGTACCGATGTGGCGGCATTCCGAGAGATTGTTTGAATACCCGGCAGAAATGATACGGGCTCAGACGAACGAGCTGCGCCAACGCGACGATCGGTATCCGCTCATTGAGATGTTCCTCGATATAGGCGGTGACGATTCGTTGCTGCCACGGTGCAAGGCCACCTTTGAGTTGCGGTTGAATGCTGGGCGTTCCGGAAGTGAAACGCACGACTTCATGTATGAGCAGAGTACCGAGACTTCCGAAGTAGATTGGGTCACCCGCGGAGCTCTCGACGAAAGTCTTCAGCTTGAACGCGGTGTGCCATAGCGTTTCGTCCTCGAATAGTAGGCGTGGAGCGTCCGTTAGGTCGGTGATGCCATGCTTAGAGAGAGCCTTCAGCTTTTCAGGTTCGAAGTAGAAGTACATCAGCCGCATCTGCGACCCGCGCGGCTCGTGCCAATCGTGAAATTCGCGGCCAGCCGGCACAAATGTCAGCTTCCGCTCGAGGTTCCGGAGCGCTGATCGCGGCAAACCTTCCACAAATGTCTCTCCGTCGCGGCGCTCCCCCTTCTCGTACATTACGAGCATGTGCATTGGAGCACGATAATGATGTTGGATTGCGCTTCGGCTGGTGGATTGCACAGATTCGGCGGCCATGCCGTGCCCTGTTACGGTGAGGCGTGCCACAGCCTCGCAAGGAGAGATTTCAACGACAGGATGGATCGCATTCGCCGCGACGAGACCGTCCAATTGGCGAGCTGGATCAAAAGTGGAGAATTCATGGTCGCCTCCAATGATCGGGGATATCGGAAACAACACTTGTGATCTTGAACGTTGTTGCAGATATTCGGGGCCATGCCGCGAATAGCGTGGCTTCGGCAAATTCTCGCGTAAACCGACTTGCTGGAGTTGGCCTCGCAGCGTCGAGGGCGAAAGTGGTGGGAGGCCGTTTGCCATCGCGTCTCTCGTTCGTTTGAATTGGAGTTGTGCCGTCAACTGGTCATCATCGGCTAGGCGCATGGGGTCGAACTCCGGATTCCTATTAAGGATTTCGTTCATCTATTCCGTTGCGCGATTGCGGTGCCCGTGCTGAGGGCCCGCATCAGGCCGAGCGGCAGTTTCCTTCGCCCGAAAGCTGCTACAAGCCATGCGAGGTGAGCTTGCCCTGCGACACGCAAGTCCTCAATTGCACTCGCATTTGTACGTCTGACAGGAAGGGCGAAGCCGGGTTAGACTTTGGCCGAGCCGGGCTGCGACTTTTGGATATCCCGGCTTCGACTTATTTGGCGCGGAGCGTCACTTCGCCGGTTCCGACGCGCACGCGGACCGAGTTTGATCAGGTCTTCCTCAATGTCGCGCGCGCATGCTACAAGGCGCCTGTCATAAGGCCGGAAGGCCGGCCGCCGGTCCCGCCCGCTACGACTCTTCTTCCACCGCCTGTTATTCGGCCTGCAATATTCGCTCTGACGCAATTGTGGTGTAGCTTCGCCTTTTCTGCGCCTAGTCTGGCCTGAAGCTAATCGATTTTTCCACGCCCCTAAATGAAGCCAATACATCGTCGGCGATGTGGTGAAGATCTGGCGCCCGCATAGAGCGGCGTCGCGGCGGAAGCGCCCGCCTCGCCCTTAGAGCCTGACCGGAAATGACACGAGTCAACTCAAGTGATCACGCGTGGGGGACTGCAACTGCGACACGGCCGGGCTTGTCCCGGCCATCCACGACTTCGCGTCACTTCAGCAAACGACGGTTGGATGTCCGCGACAAGCTCGGACATGAGGAGGCGGGACCGGGGTCCTTTATTTGGATTAAGGCGCCTGCACCTTGTGCATCAGCCTTGCGAGCATTGTCTTTGTTCGACGCAGGGGCAGATGCACGGCGAAGTTTGTCCAACGCACTCGTCCAGTCGCAAACACGAGCAACCTTGATAAAGGCGTCAAGTGCCGGCGAATACTGCCTCCCAGCCACGGCCAAGAGCTGCACCTCGCGCCGGACGGGGTCGCCCTCAATTGGAATAGCGGCGAGCGACGGCAGCCTGGGAGCGTGTTCTGGCACCAGGATGGCCCCAAGACCGGCGGACGACATTTGCTGAAGATGGCTTTCCTGAGCGCTCCTGTGCACAACTTTAGGGCCTGGATGGTCGGCAAAACAAGCCTGTTTGAATCGGCCTGCGACGTCGCATCCGACCCTTTCGAGAAATACCGCCTCATGCAAGTCTTGGGGCGGGATAACGGTTTGCCTCGCCATCGGATGTTTCTGAGACAAGGCGAGCACGTACCGCTCCTCGAACAGCCGCCAGCGGTCGATACGCTCAGGTAGCTCCACGGCGTCACCGACGAGCGCGGCATTGATCTCGCCATCCAAAAGCATTGCAACGAGCCCGTTGGCATCCGTCTCGTGCAAATCGACTCGAAGGTCAGGGATGGTCCTGGCGAGCTCCAACAGTAATTCCGTGATGAGTGCGGCGGAGACTGACGGCACCAGCCCGATCTTGAGCGGGGCGATTGTCTTCTTTTGATAGCCTCGCACCTGAAGCCGTACCGCTTCCGCGGCGGCAAATATTTTCTCCAGCGTGGGCAAAATCATCTTGCCCAACTCGGTGAGCCGGGTGAGGTGACGTTCACGGTGAATCAACGCGCCACCGAGTTCTTGCTCCAGCTTTTGTACCGCCTTTGTCAGTGCCGGCTGGGTTATATTGCATTGCTCCGCAGCCCGCGTAAAATTGAGTGTCCTTGCTAGGGCTAAGAAATATCGCACCTGATAAAACTGCAGCTGCATACTCATACTCGAAAGAGTTGCCGCGCTTCGGACCGTTCCGGCTTGTTGCCATAGTAGGCAGGGGCGATGGCTAAGCGGCTTGTCGCGGAGTTTCCGCGGAAACAGATATTGTGGGCGAGCTCGGAACTGTCGACCCGCGTCTTGCGGATAGTGTTCTTACCGATGCTGTCGCCTAATAACGTCGCCGTTGCGTAGAACATCATAGGCGCGACCAGTTAAGTGTCAGGGTTTGCAGAGGGATCGGTTCGACCATCTTCATCAGACGTTGTTCTCTGCTCATTTAGGATCTCCTAAGGGCTTAGTTCTGGACCGCTGGAATGGGGGCCGCTGCGAGCGCGGCATGCTCACGCTCGTCAAGGAGGTTCCCACCTTCTGCCCAGGCCGCACCGTCCGAGCTATAAAGCAGTACCAAGATTTGCAATTATCCTGGCCCACGACTAGGTCACCAGCTCAATTCGAGGGTCCGAAACACATGCCCGACCGTCCGAATCTTGCATCGCCTCGATCCGATCTCGATGTGCTGATGGCAACCTTGGATGTCGACGTCATTGGGCTCATTGAGTGTTTGGTCAGTCCAGGTTGGCGCCTGTCATTTGGGAGCGCAGTCGCACCGGCTATCCACTACAATCTTTCCGGGACCGGACGAATGGTTGTGAGTGGTTTCTCCGCATTTCCTCTGGTGCCTCACACCCTTGTCATCACACCGGCCAAGAAGCCGTTTCACATCGAGGTCGATGACCCGACAGCGGCCAAGACAGTGAATGTGGTGGACGCGCAATGGGATCCCCAGTTCGGCGAGCGTGTCCAGCGATTCGTCGCCGGGGACGTGGATCCGATGCTCATGCTGATCTGCGGGTACTTTCGCGCCAGTTACGGCTCGTCGATCGATCTCTTTGCAAGCCTTTCCACGCCGATTGTCGAGCGCTTCGAACCCGCCGATGAGTTGGGGCCAAAGTTGCAGGCCGCGTTGGCAGAAATCAGCGGCCGGCAGGTTGGAATGCAGGCGATGACGACCGCCATCCTGAAGCAGGTACTCGTCACGCTTCTCCGTCGGAGTCTGAATTCAACCAGCGTTTGGCTCGAACGCTTTTCAATCTTACACGACCGTCAAATCGCTCTTGCGTTCGCCGACATGCTGGCGCGGCCATCGGCCGATCACTCCGTCCTGTCCTTGGCGCAGAAGGCCTGCTTGAGCCGATCCGCATTCATGGCACGCTTTGTGCGCGCGATGGGATGTTCGCCAATGGTCGCGCTCCGGCGAATACGGATGAAGCGGGCGGCCGATATGCTCGCGGCGAGGACATTTTCAGCTGAGCAGATTGCGCGGGCAGTCGGCTATAGGAGCTACAGCAGCTTTCTCCGCGCATTTCGTCAAGTGCATGGATACGCTCCGCAAAAATCAGAAGTAGCTGGACCGAACTCCGATTGAAGATGCGGCGAGGTGGTGACAGCAGCCGCAGTGGGCAAGGCCGCTGCGCTGCGATCGCATTGCCTGCGACGGTGCCGGTTACAGGACCACTCACGGCGGATGCTGAGGCCGATCGACATAAGGCGGAGCCAGTATCTGAGCACATCGAGGAGGACCAACGGCGCATTAAGCGCTTGATCCGGTCCATGATCGGCTTCAAGTCGATGACCTGTGCCCCGACGATCCTTTCCAGCGTCGAGATGTGTCCACATGATGTGCAAAGGAGAAGCGAGGCACACTTTCACTCCAGCAATTCGGGCTTCCGGAACACTCCCGTCTCCGAGACAACTGTCATCGTGATGGGTTGGCAGCAGAATCGACGCGCAAGCTTAGCCGCTCTCGTGCCGCGGCACTTCGCGTGCTTGGCAAAAGCCAGTCCATTACTGCGTTCGAAATGCGCTCGGAACGGCTATCGTCAAGCTGATAGACGCCGCCGTAGGCGAGACCTGGACTGGCGCATAAGCACTTCAACCAGCAAACATTCGGCGTCATGCAGACGCGCCTCCTCCGATGTGAGTGCAAACAACTCGACAAACTGATCCGGCGTCGTGTCGTCGCCAACGCGACGCAGATCATCAGGCAACTGATCTATCAACCGTTCCAGGATGTCTCAGATCTCACAGTCAGCCATCTGGCACTCCTGGAGCAACTCCTTGGTGCTCTCGACAATAGTTCGCCTGAAATCTGTAGGTCGTTGGCTGGGACGACGTCGCAAGGCTTTCTCTCGTGGGGGCGGGCCGAGTAGTTGGGCGTCGTCCACGGTCCGGTGCGTCGGACGCTCGCGTCTTCAGCTGTCTTATCATCTGCCTCACCACGCGATGGAGATATCGAATCTCTAGGCGCCGACTGGCATCGAAACGATAACTGACGGTAATTTGCGAAATCGTCTCCGGCGTGATGCGATACTCATCGGCTCGCCGACGGCATGGTCCTTCGTCGCGAGAAGCATTCGGAAGTAAGCGAATTCCCTGCCTGCGAGTTGGCTTCGAGGAGATCGGAAATTTGAAGCTGAGCTTCACCGCCTACAGCAATCCTGGTAATTTCCTGCGCATCGCCGCAAAGCTGCTGCCTTGGCTCTGGGGGTCGACAGCCTTCGCCTTCGCACTTGGTCTCTTCGGAATATTCGCCGCGCCACCCGACTACCAGCAAGGCGAGACAGTGCGCATCATGTACATTCACGTCCCTGCGGCGTGGACAGCGATGCTTGCCTTTACGCTCATGGCCGTATCTGCGCTTGGATCCTTAGTTTGGCGTCATCCGCTTGCCGATGCAATGCAAAAGGCGGCTGCGCCGCTTGGCGCAGCTTTCACCTTCATCTGCCTCGTCACGGGCTCCCTCTGGGGCAAACCTATGTGGGGCACATACTGGGTCTGGGACGCACGGCTTACCTCCGTGTTGGTTCTGTTTCTCATCTATCTCGGTCTGCTCGCGCTCTGGCAGACCATTGAGGACCCGAGTAGGGCGGCACGGGCAGCTTCGATCATGACCCTGGTGGGGTTCATCAACATCCCGATCGTGAAGTTCTCGGTTGATTGGTGGAACACTCTCCACCAGCCAGCGTCGGTATTTCGGATGGAGGGCTCGGCGATTGTTGGCTCCATGTTATGGCCGCTAATTGTTATGGCGCTCGCATACACGCTTTTGTTGGTGACTCTCCAGGTAATGGCCGTCCGCAACGAGATCATGCGACGCCGAGTCCGGCGGCTTGCGATCACGCTGGCGGCTGCGGGCGAACCCGCAACGGCTCGCATGTTGCCTGCCAAAGTGGCGTTCTGAGCAGATCATGATGCAGCATGGCGGATTCATTGCGGCAGCTTTTCTGGTGACGAGCACCGTGCTAGCCGGGATGATCGCGGCGGTCCTCATCGACTATCGCGTTCAGCTCCGTACCCTGCGTCGCTTTCTACTTGATCATTCGGATCCGCGCGGCCGTATGAGCAACATCCCCGCCTCGATTCAAGTCCCAGCGAGCGCCACGGCCCCTCGACGCGCACTGGGCCGCCTGTGGGTGATTATCCCGCTTCTGGTCTTCTTCGGAATTGCGGCATTACTCCTGGTGCGGCTCGGCGCCGGAGACCCGTCGCTCGTGCCCTCGGCTCTGATCGGCAAGCCAGCGCCGCACTTTGCGCTGGAGCCACTCGATGGGCTTTCGACGTCCGGTCCACCTGGCTTGTCGAGCGCCGATCTGCGGAGAGGGCACGTGACCATAGTGAACGTGTTTGCGTCATGGTGTGTCGAGTGCCGGGAAGAACAAGCGGCGCTGATGGCGTTGGCGAACGACCGGGAGCTGCAGCGACAGGGGGTGAAGCTTACCGGCATCGTTTACAAGGACGATACCAGAAGTGCGCTAGCCTATCTCGCCGTCAACGGGAACCCTTTCGCGCAGGTTGGCACAGACCGGTCCGGTCGAACGGGGATCGATTTCGGCGTCTACGGCGTCCCCGAGACCTATGTGATCAAGGGCGATGGCACAATCGCCTATAAGCTGGTTGGTGGCATCTCGGACACAAGTCGATCTGCTTTAATGGCGGCAATTGCCGAGGCGGAGCGTCCATGACGACCACCTTGCAGGCTCCGCATCCCCGCGCGACCGATACAAAAAAGCGTGTTCTCGCTTCGGCAGCGTGGGATTCCGTCCACTTACATTATTCAGCAGTGATCGATCTGACCATGGAAGCGACACACCCAGAAGCGGTCCGAGTTTCAAGGGCGGCGGATGGCCGACGATGTGGCGCGTTACGCAGTGTAGAAAGCGGACGGAGGACTTGAAACATGGTGTGGGCCGTCTTCGCAATGATGACTTCCGCAGTCGTGCTAGCGCTGGTCCGGTCTCTCTCTGAGCGTTGCGAGGGCTTTGGCGCTCACGATTCCGATGTGACCTTCTATCGCGACCTTCTAGCCGAGGCGGATGATGACGTCCGCTGCGGACTGGTAGCACCAGAGGATGCCGTGGCGACGCGTGCCGAGATCGAGCGCCGAGTGCTCGCGTCACTCAACTCAGCGTCGGAGAGTCGGCCGGGTGCGCCGCAGAGTCGACGGCCGAGACGCGCCGCGGCGGCCTTGGCTATCGTCGTAGTACTGCCGCTCGTTGCGCTTGCGTCGTACCTCAAGGTCGGCGCTCCCAACCAGCCTGACATGCCAACCGTATCGAGGCGGACGGGTAAGGACTTCACCCTCGTTGCCGCGGCTCCTGACATCCATGCTGGCGAAGCCCAGGCTGACGTCGCCGAACTTCCTCCGGAGCAGCGGGGTGACGCGATCCGCGGGATGGTAGAAGGTCTCGCCGAGAAGCTCTCGAAGAACGGCCATGATATTCAGGGATGGCTGCAACTGATTAGGTCTTACATCGTATTGGGTGAACGTCAGAAGGCCGTGGCGGCGATCGCAAGCGCGCGTGCGCAGTTAGTAGGCGATGCGCAAGCGCCGGCACGCATCGATGAACTCGTCAGGCAGCTTGGTTTGAAGGAGTAGATCTTGACCAGAAAGGGGAGGCGCCTCGTTATCATCAGCGCAGCAGGCTTCACTTTGGCCATCGCGGTAGGGCTCATTCTGTTTGCATTGCGCGACAGTATCGTCTTCTTCTACGGGCCGACCGAGATGGCCGAAGAGGCGCCGCCGCGAGGAACCCGTCTGCGCATCGGTGGCCTGGTGAAAAGTGGCTCACTTGCTTATGGTGGATCGGCGACTGTCGTCTTCGCGGTGACCGACCTGAAGCACGACATCATGGTCAGCTACACCGGATTGCTGCCGGATCTCTTCCGTGAGGGGCAGGGCGTCGTGGCCGAGGGCACGGTGGAGGGGCCAGGCCTCTTTCATGCCGATACCGTGCTCGCCAAACACGACGAGCGATATATGCCGAAGGACGTAGCCGACAAGCTCAAGCAACAAGACTCTTGGCGCAACGAAAGATCCGCGCGAGCGCAATAGCGTCGCCTTCACGAAGCATCGCAGCCGATGGGATCGAAAGAATGATCGTCGAAACCGGACATTACGCGCTCGCTCTGGCTCTCGCCGTCGCGCTGGTTCAGTCAATTCTGCCGCTCTGGGGGACCCGCAGCGGTGATTCTGGACTCGCTTCCACTGCAGTCCCCGCGGCGATCACCCAATTCCTATTGCTGGGATATGCCTTCGCGGCACTAACTTACGCCCATGTGGTGTCCGACTTCAGTCTCGTAACAGTCGCCGAGAACTCGCTGACCACCAAACCACTTGTATATAAAATCGCCGGCGTCTGGGGTAATCACGAAGGATCCATGCTGCTTTGGGTTCTGATCCTCGCGGTCTTCGGAGCAACAGTGGCGTTTCTCGGGCGCGGTATGGCGAGGGAACTGCACGCCAATACGCTAGCGGTCCAAGGCTGGATATCCGTTGCTTTCCTCTGCTTCATCCTGTTCACGTCCGATCCCTTCATGCGACGGTTTCCGGCGCCCTTCGAAGGTCAGGACCTCAATCCGCTGCTTCAAGACCCGGGCCTTGCGATACACCCGCCGCTCCTTTACCTCGGTTATGTCGGGTCCTCGATCGTGTTCTCGTTCGCGGTGGCGGCGCTGATCGGAGGCCGGCACGACGCCGCTTGGGCGCGCTACGTTCGACCTTGGATACTGATTGCCTGGATCTTTCTGACGCTTGGTATCGCCATGGGCTCGTACTGGGCCTATTACACCCTAGGCTGGGGCGGGTTCTGGTTCTGGGATCCGGTCGAAAATGCGTCGCTGATGCCCTGGCTCGCGGGTACCGCGCTCCTGCATTCGGCTGCCGTCATGGAGAAGCGCGAAGCCCTCAAGATCTGGACACTGTTCCTTGCGATACTTACTTTTTCACTGTCGTTGCTCGGTACCTTCCTGGTGCGCTCAGGGGTGCTGACATCCGTCCATTCCTTCGCCAACGATCCGGCGCGCGGAGTTTTCATTCTGGTCATCCTGACCGCGTTCATCGGCGGCTCCCTCGCGCTTTATGCTTGGCGCGCACCCTCCCTGAGCCAGCGTACTCTCTTCGCACCCGTGTCACGTGAGAGCGCGCTCGCAGTCAACAACCTGTTGCTTACCGCCTGCTGCGCTACGGTGCTGACCGGCACGCTCTATCCGCTCGCGCTCGAGGCTTTGACCGGAGACAAGATCTCGGTAGGCGTACCGTTTTTCAATTTGACGCTCAGTCCGCTTGTAACGCTGATCGTTCTGCTGATGCCGCTCGGTCAGTCGCTCGCTTGGAAGCGAGGCGATTTGCTCGGCGCAGCGCAGCGGGTCACGGTCGCTGCCTTCGGGGGCCTCATGGCAGCCCTTGTGCTCGTGTCTGTCATCCGCGGCGGCCCCATCCTCGCCGCGGTCGGTCTCGGACTCTCCGTCTACCTCATCGTCGGTTCGTTCACCGATGTGGCGTCGCGTGTCTGGGCACGTGGGCAGCCCGCTCGGGTGATGCTGGCCCGAGGAATCGGGCTGCCGCGCTCAGCCTGGGGCGCGGCGATCGCTCACGCAGGCTTTGGCGTAACACTCATGGGCTTGGCGGCGACCGGTTGGGGCGTGGAGCGGATCGTGGCCGTCAAGCTGGGCCAGGGGATCGATCTAGGCCCTTATCAAGCCACTATCGAGAATCTTCGATCGCGACAGGGCCCGAACTATTCCGAAGTCCTGGCCCATACCGTCATCAGCAGGGGCGACGCAACCGTGGCCACCGTCGAGCCCGCCAAGCGTAGTTTTCCCGCACGACAGACCACTGTCACCGAGGCAGGCATCGTGACGTTGGGTTTTGGCCAAATCTACATTTCGCTCGGGGACCAACACCCCGATGGTTCGATCGATGCGCGCATATTCTGGAAGCCGCTCGTGACGGCCATCTGGATCGGAGCTGTCATCATGGCGTTCGGAGGGATCGTGTCGTTGTCCGATCGACGCCTTAGAATCGGCTTCGCGCGCCGCGTGGCGAGCGTCCACGCCGCCGCCAACCCCGCAGCACCGCAGCCCGCCGAATGACTTCGCTTCGTCGCGTTCTCCTGCTTTCGATCTTAATTGCGGGCTTCGCGCCCAGCTTGGCAAGGGCGGTACAGCCAGACGAGGTCCTGCCCGACCCGAAGCGTGAGGCGCGCGCGCGGACTATTTCCGCCGGGTTGCGCTGCCTCGTCTGCCAAAATCAGTCGATCGACGATTCGAATGCAGAGCTCGCGCGAGATCTCCGACTGCTGGTGCGCGAACGCCTTAATCTCGGCGAGAGCGACGAGCAGGTCCGCGCCTTTCTGGTGCAGCGTTACGGAAACTTTATCTTGCTGAAACCACCACTCGAGTTGGAAACAGCCCTCCTTTGGGGAATGCCGGCTTTGGTGCTCGTAGCGGGCGGGATTGCTTTCCTGTTCGGATTGCGCCGTCTCCAATCCACGCCGGAGGTGCCCTTAAGCCAAGCCGAGCGGGATCGGCTCGCGACTGTGTTGGACGCCGATACTCCGCTATAGGCATCTCCTGATGGTCAAGCCATCTTACCTTCGGAGCGGAGTCGTTCTACGGCCCCCCGAACCAAATCCTTTACTCTGCATGCGCTCGTCATTCTCCCGCGCCGCGAAGTGCTGCAGCCGCGGCAATTGGGGCGAGGGCGATGGATGCGAGCCCGAGCGCGCAGAGGACCAGAAAGGGCGTCAGAAAGGGCACTGTGCCATGCTCCGCCGCGGAGACACCGAAGATCAGCACCGGTACGCCTAGCGGCACGACGAGGATCGACAATAAAAGACCGCCGCGCCGCAGCGTGACGGTAAGGGCTGCACCGATCGCTCCCAGAAAGGTGAAAGCCGGCGTACCAACCAACAACGTCGCCGCCACCGCCCGGAGCGCCGGGCCGTCCAAATCCAACATCAGGCCAAACAAAGGCGAGA
The DNA here is from genome assembly GCF_052075965.1 of Bradyrhizobium sp. 482_C4_N1_8. Lineage (NCBI taxonomy): Bacteria > Pseudomonadati > Pseudomonadota > Alphaproteobacteria > Hyphomicrobiales > Nitrobacteraceae > Bradyrhizobium > Bradyrhizobium sp. 482_C4_N1_8. The sequence continues at coordinate 2,235,844 of NZ_CP197231.1, forward strand.
GCACAACGAGCGGCAGCCCCGTGACAAACCAGTGGGCAACGCACTTCACCAGAACAATGAGTTCTAGGGGCGCCGGGGACAGCAACATCTGGTCCAGCGAACCGTCCTCGTGATCCGCCTGAAACAGACGGTCAAGGCCCAATAAACTCGCGAGGAGCGCTGATATCCACAGAATGGCTGGACCGATGCGCGATAGCAAGCGCAGGTCGGGTCCGATCGCGAAAGGCACGACCGTCACGAGACTGAGAAAGAAGACCAGGCCGAGAACCCCGCCTCCACCGATGCGGCGCCCCAGCATGAGGTCGCGAAGAAAAACGACGAGGAGAATGCGGGTCATAGGCCCCGTCCGGCGTTGCCATCGCGTTGAGACCGCTCCGGGGAAATCGGAAGAGCGAGGTGACGTCTTCGCGCCCGACCGTGAAACAGAAGGCTACGGCGGTGCCGACCGCACCCCAACGGGACGACCCTCACCTCGCTCCGAGCCTGACTTGGATTGTCTCCGGCAGACCGAGCGGTTCGTGGGTCGCGGCGAGGATCAATCCTCCGCTTCCGAGATGGTCGGCGACAATCCCCTTCAGCAAGGAACGTGCGTGCCGGTCGAGTGCGGTTAGCGGCTCGTCGAGAAGCCATAGAGGGCGATCGGCAATCAGGAGCCGGGCCAATGCGACACGGCGACGCTGTCCCGCGGAGAGATAGGCGACAGGCAGATCGAGAACGCGGGCTAACTCCATACGGTCCAGCGCCTCTAACGGGGTTACCCGACCTCGCCCCAAAATTCCCAGGCCGATCTTGAGGTTTTCGCGGGCGGTCAACGCCGATTTCAGCCCGTCGAGATGGCCCACGTAGTGGAGGCGCTCTGCCAGGGGCGCCGTATCCGTTGCTTCGGACTCCACCCATGACATGCGGCCGGATCCCAGTGGCAAGAAGCCGGCGATCGCGCGCAATAGTGTGGATTTGCCCACGCCATTGGGACCTGTCACTTCGGCGATTTCGCCCGAGTCCAGTCGCAAAGACACCCCGCCGAACACCATGCGCTCGCCGCGCACGACGGACATATCCTCGATCAAGAGATGGCACCGCCGCGTGATATCTATATTCATTTCCGGTTGTCCGTTGCCTCGTTCGGATCGTTTTCGAACGCCCGCTTGGAGGGCTCGTCGAAATGAACGATTCTGGAACAGCGTGCTCGAACGAGAGGCGGCGCCGCAGGCGAGAAGCGCTCAGGATGAGGAAGTTCAGTTCTTCGCGGCAGCCCACCAGGAGGATGCGAGCCCGATTGTGAACGATGGCAGCAAGATGTGCCACGCGATCACCCGCGCAAACTGGCAGCCTGATAGAAGGACTGGACGGGGGCGCATCACCTCTTCTATCCGGAAGCGTGTCAAAAAGACGTGGGTATGCCGTCGAACGGCTTTCTTTGGATGGTTCATCGTCCCAACTTGGCCGCCTCCGCCGCAACCTGAGACTCGCGACGCCTTCCCAGCATGATCTGCGCCCTTCGGGTAGCCGACGCCCCTTCGGCAGGCGCTCGCGAAGAGGGCGCTCCCAAGCACGGCTCTCAGGCAAGAGAGAGGGTGTCCCAAGTCTCAGCGAGCGCAGCTGCGAGCTCCGCTATGTGGGTATTCCCGTGATATGGCGACGGCGTGATGCGCAGACGCTCCGTCCCGCGGGGAACGGTCGGATAGTTGATCGGCTGGATATAGATGGCGTGCCGCTCTAGAAGACGATCCGCTGCCGCCTTGCATAATTTCGCATCGCCGACGATCACAGGCACGATGTGGGTAGCGTTCGGGAGGACCGGAAGACCGGCGGCTTGGAGCGCTCGTTTCGTTGCAGCGGCTTGGCGTTGGTGTGCTTCGCGCTCTGCAGACGAGTGCTTCAGGTAACGAACGGACGCACGGGCCGCGGCAGCAATTGGTGGAGGGAGTGCCGTCGTGAAGATGAATCCGGGTGCAAAGCTGCGCACCGCGTCGCAGATCGATCTTGACGCCGCGATATAGCCGCCAACGCAGCCGAATCCCTTGGCAAGGGTCCCCTCGATTACGGTCACGCGATGCATTACGCCATCGCGCTCGCTAATCCCGCCCCCGTGAGCGCCGTAGAGACCGACGGCGTGAACCTCGTCGAGGTAGGTCATCGCGCGATACCTGTCCGCAAGGTCGCAGATGGCGCCGATCGGCGCCACATCGCCATCCATCGAGTAAACGGACTCGAACACGATAAGCTTGGGGCGGTCTCCCGCCTCGCGCAGCAAGGCCTCAAGGTGACCGAGATCGTTGTGGCGGAAAATCCTCCTTTCGCAATTTGACTGGCGGATGCCTTCGATAATCGAATTGTGGTTGGATGCATCAGATAAGACGACGCAGCCCGGGATCAGCTTGCCGATCGTCGAAATGCTGGCCTGGTTCGATACGTAGCCGGACGTGAAGACGAGGCTCGCTTCTTTGCCATGCAGATCAGCAAGCTCGTCCTCTAAATCAACCAAGGGCGAATTATTTCCGGCGATGTTGCGCGTTCCACCCGCTCCTGCGCCGCACCGGTGTGCCGTCACGGTCAGCGCGCTTACGACCTCCGGATGCTGCCCCATGCCGAGATAGTCATTCGAGCACCAAACCGTGATCTCGGTGACGGTTCCGTCAGACCGGCGCCATTTGGCGGCTGGGAAACGGCCGGAGATGCGTTCGATGTCGGTGAAGACGCGATAACGCTGCTCCTTGTGCAGGTGCTTAAGAGAATCGTGGAAATGACGTTCGTACGCTTCGGCCGCACAACTGTTGTCGTCCGTAGCAATCGTCCCGTTGGCCGATGTCGACTCTCTTTGCCCCGGCACTATGTCCGTACAAAAATGTCTACTACCGACGCTTCCGTGCGTCGGATGCCTTGCTTGCCACTTTGTCGATACGTCCAGATCGTCCATCTCAATCTTCCCTGACCGTCGCTCGACTATAGCTCCTCACGCAGAGCACTTCGCGCCTCTCTCAGTTATAATTTGCAAAACCCTCGGTTATGGTCGGGCGCCGCCGCCTGAGGCAGCTCACATATGGCCTACGTCTGGGTCCGCTTCCGGAAACCTACGCCCGTTTCGGTGCAACTATTAGTAATCAGATCCTAAGGAACGGGGGCGAACTGTCACTTGAGATTGGCGGGAGCGAGCGGCTCGCTTGAAAACTCGTTGCGAGCGAATCGCTTTTGTGTCACGGCCTCGGCTTCAAAGGCTTGAATGGTGCACACGGCGTGGCCAGTCACAAACGTCATCGCGAGATTGCACCGGCCGGATCAGCAAGATTGGCGATGGTTCGTCGCCGAGGCGACGCGGCGTCACGACTTCCTATTCCAGATTATAGTTGACTATCCTGGCGGTGACGCCGAGCGCGTCGATCGCGTGCAGATAAGCGCACTCCCCGCGCTTGCCGAAATCGTGCTCGCCCTCGATCTGGATGTGGTCGAGCGGTGGGTCAACTCGAAACGCTCGATCTTGGCGCGCTGCATGTCGGCCGCGCCGTTGGTGACCAGCGCGAGCTTGACACCGAGCGCCTTCAGCCGGTCGACCTTCTCATGCGCGCCGGGGAAGCCAACATCTCCTCCTCGCGGTAGGTGGTGAAGCGGCGGCGAGATCGTCGGGCAGGGCGCGGTGCCCGCTTGCGGCGAGCGCTGTGAAGCCGCCTTTCACCGTCAGCCGCCGCGCCTCGCCGAGCTTGAGTCGCCAGGCGGCCGCCGCATTGGCCTAGTAGTTTCGCGCAAACGCCAGCTTCGGTGGCAGCGGTGCAAGCTCGGATGCGAACTCGGTTGCGATTGTGCTCCGGGTGATCTCGGGACGGCCATAGCGCGACAGGATGGTGTTATCCACGTCGATTAGCATAGCGCGGGGGAGGTGCTTTGCGGTCATGGCCATTTCACTTCCGGCGGCAACGACGACAGGATCGAATCCACATTGCCGCCGGTCTTCAGCCCGAAGATGGTGCCGCGGTCGTAGAACAGGTTGAACTCGACATAGCGCCCGCGCCGGATCAATTGCTCCTCGCGATCCTGTGCGGTCCAGGCATCAGCGAAATTGCGCCGTACCAGTGTCAGATAGACCTTCAGGAGGGCGCGGCCGACGTCCTTGGTGAAAGCGAGGTCGGCGTCCCAGTCCCCGCTGTCATGCCAGTCATAGAAGATGCCGCCGATGCCACGGGCCTCTTTGCGGTGCGGTAGATAGAAATACTCGTCGCACCATTTCTTGTACTTGTCGTAGTCGGCGACGCCGTTCGGACCGTTGCAGACCTCCCGCATCGCGGCGTGGAAGGCGATCGTGTCCGCGTCCTCCTGCGTGCGTCGCCGGTCGAGCACGGGCGTAAGGTCGGCGCCGCCGCCGAACCAGGTTTTCGTCGTGACGACGAAGCGCGTGTTCATATGCACCGCGGGTACGTTCGGATTGCGCATATGCGCGATCAGCGAGATGCCCGACGCCCAGAATCGCGGATCGTCCACCGCGCCCGGGATCTGCGCGCGAAACTCGGGGGCGAACTCGCCATAAACGGTCGAGCAGTGCACGCCGACCTTCTCGAACAGGCGGCCGCACATCATCGACATCACGCCGCCGCCGCCCGCCGCGCCTGAGTGGTCAGTGCGCTGCCAGGGCGTGCCGACGAAGCGGCCGGCCGCACCCGAATAGAGCTCTCGCGGCGCGTCATCCTCGAGCCGCTCGAAGCTTGCGCAGATGTCGTCGCGCAGCGATTCAAACCAGCTCCGCGCGCGTGCCTTGCGCTCCTCGATCAGCGTCACATCCATGGTCGACATTCCAGTAGTCTCGCCATTAGCCGTGCGGACCGCAATAGGTGCAGCTCGCGTTGCAACTGTCGTGATGGATGCTGGCGCGGGTCAGCCGGCCGAGATGCGCAGGGCGTTCCCAGACGAAACGCGAGAGGTCTTTAGCGTCGGGGTGCCCAGCGCCTCGATCTTGTTGAGGTCGAGCGTCAGCCGCACGTCTTCGATCGCATGCTGGAGGAGGCCGAAATCGGCCACCATGCCGGTCAAGGGATCCGGCATGCCGCGGAAACTCGCCTCGGATTGGAAGAAATGGCAGTGGATCTCTCCTTGCCGCGCCAAAGGCCGTTCCCGACAGCGTATGGGCCGCCTTGAAGCAGAATGATTTCGTCAATTCCCACATTTTGTGAATGTCAGCCCTATCTAATGCCGCGCGTCTTGTTGTTCGTGACATTGGTGTTGCCTCTTCGTGAGGACGCGGCCGGAAAACTGGTTTGGTCGTTTTCGAAGGATCGGTTGCCAATCTGCAACTAAGAAAGTCAATGGCCCCATCCGCAGATCACAAGGATACTAGCGCATCAGTGAATACTGGAAATGGCATTCACGCCGGCAATCCTTTGTCACTGCGGCATGCGCTGCGAGGGGCCAGAGGCTTCCCATGATCAAACATCGATAGTTAGAGAGAACGTCATTCCCGGCGGGCATTAATTTCATGATCCTTCGTCGCTTTTGCATCAAGGCACCCACGTCTAATCTAACCTGTGCGCAGTTAGCGAGACCACCTGCTGCACGAATGCCGTCGTTGCCTTGTTCGGCGACACACAGCTGGTCAGAGGAGAGAGATCATGAGACGTACAGTACTCGCACTTTCCGCCGTCCTCGGCGCTAGCGCTTTGGCAACTGCAGTCTTCGCGCAGCAACCGCAGCTTCCACCACCCGACGATTGGCATGCTACCGGTCGCTATCTTCCTGAATACACAAAAGATGGAGACCTCATTCTGCCGAAGAACTTTCACGAATGGGTCTATGTTGGTTCGCCGCTAACGCCCAATTTTCTAAACCCTCCCCAAGCAAACTTCCCTGAATTTCATAACGTATATATCGAACCTGGCTCCTACGAAATCTACAAGAAAACGGGAGAATTTCCCGAAGGAACGATCTTCGTGAAGGAGCTGCAGCTCATGTTGCCCGCGACTGAAAAGGACGGTTCGAGAGCCGAGCCATCGGGGCACGGATTCTTCCCCGGTCCCTTCAACGGGGCGGATGTGACTGTCAAAGACTCCAAGAGATATCAGGCCACCAATGGCTGGGGCTACTACAACTTCAACCACCATGAGCCCAAGGCGGCGACTGCCAAAGTCCGCCCGATCGAGGAATGCGCCTACTGCCACATCGCGAGCGCGAAACGAGATGACGTATGGACGCAGTTCTACGTGTTGCTCGACCAGGTACCGGTACCGCCAGGTCCGTCTAAGAAAAAATGAGGAAACCTGCGATGAAATTCCTCGGAAGTGCGGCCGTAGCGTCTGCATCGTTCATCGTCGTGATCGTCGGGTGTCTTGTCTCGCAGTCCGCAAATAGCCAGCCCGCTGCTGCGCAAGAACAACTCGTTGATGCGACGGGCAACATGCATATCCCGAAGAACTATCGAGCCACTTACGAATTCCTCGGGAGCTGGTCTGTTGCAGGTGACAAGGGAGCCAAAGAGATGCACGTCGTCTACGCGTCGCCAGGATCTGTCGCTGCCTATCGCACCACCGGCAAGTTCTCCGATGGTTCGATACTCGTGAAGGAAGTCTACGACGCGGCCACTTCGGATATGACGACTGGAACGGTCAGCCATCAAGACCTTCTCAAAGGCTGGTTCATGATGGTGAAGGACAGTAAGAACAGCCACCCCGATAATAAGCTATGGGGTAACGGTTGGGCTTGGTCGTGGTTCGACGCGAATAACCCGGTGAAAACGACCTCAACGGACTTTCGATCAAATTGTCTAGGCTGCCACATCCCTGCCAAGGAGACAGACTGGATCTATGTGCAAGGCTATCCCGTACTGAAGAAGTAACGGGCAGTGCGTTGCGGCTAGGGACGCGCCCGACGACCAGGCGTGTCCCTAGTGATCGGTAGCCAACTTCGTTTGAATGTTACCGGTCGCGGGTAAGGCTGGATGCGGAAGAAAGGGTAGAGTCATGAAGTCTGGCAGAAAGCTCGACAGACGTGTTTGTGGTTCGATGATGATCCTTGTGGCGTCGTTTTTGGCACCACAAGGAAGCCTGGCGGCCGATCCAGCTGCCGGAAAAAAAATCACAAAACTATTTCTTGAGTCGGGCCAAGTGGACCTCGAACGAGAAGTGGTGACGCTGCCGCTCCGTCGTGGGCGTCTTTCTTCGGGAGAAGCCGTTTGGTTCGTGCTTACCGACGTAAGTAATTTTGATACGTCGAAAAAGATGGGGCTCACATGGGCGCCTAGTCTCACGAACGCCAAAGACCTGACGAGCACACGGGTTGCGGAAATGGACGACTCGGGTAATTTCACGTTCAAATCGGGCCGGGTTGATTTCTCGCCGTCCCAAAGCTTGGTAGGCGGAGAAGCGCCCAAATTGTTTCCTCCTAAAACGGCCCGAGCCGGGTCTGTTGGGGATGCGCACTACAGCCCATTGGTTCGTGTGACGAACAAGGAGGACATTGTCTTCAATGCTCCGGTCATCGCGTTCAATGTCGGGCCCGAGAAAATCTCATTCTGCAACGGCAGTCCTGATTACTCTGTCGTGACCGACTCCGTGGCAAGCATCTGTCCTGATAAGGGTACCGTTGACTTGAAACTTCGGTTTGGCTTCGCGGACGGTAAACACCTGCGTTATCTTAGTTTTGACGCCAACTCCGAGGAGTCAGCGACGCTGGAGTCGTCCACTTTTGCGCCAGCGGAAAGCGACATTCTTCAGAGCGGCGCGACTGAGGTGATCTATACGATTGTGAACGGCAAGATGGGTGTGAAAGATCCGGACCGCCAGGGGATCGAGAGCGCCCTCAACGGAGAGGGCCCCTCACTCGACATCCTCGCGCACTTCACGGAGATCAGCGCCGGATACTCTCCGATGTGGGATGTGCGATTGGCCGAGTGGACCAAGGAGGCTATCTCTAAGGATCAACGGAAACTGATTACTGACGGTGACGATCTCGAAGCCAAAAGCGCGTCAGGCTTACTGGTGAGCCCTGCGGGGGGGCCAGTGAAGACGACGGGGAACCTGGTGAATTGTCCGGTCGTAGGATTCACCAATGAATGATCTCCTGGCCACACAATTGCGCTTCCCTTGTCCATTGGGGCGCAATCGGTGTCTCGGCCACTGACGCTCCGCTCCCAAGTTGATGCGAATTTGATGAGCACCCGCTCGGGCCCGACGCCTCTCAGTCCGTAAGCGTCGATGATCTGGTCGGCCCTGGCGATCGATGCTGCGACATTGAAGGACAGGTTGGGATACTACAAGGCCGAGCGACTGGGCCGCAGGGGCGCATCGTGTCTGTAGTGTTGAAGAGCGCTTCGAAGCTATCTGCAGAGCCCTCGATGATTGAGAACTTTGAGGTTCGCGCGTCGTCCTGCGAGCGCTGTTGGTCTCTGTGCGACGACCTCGCATATTGGCGGCCCACGTGCCAATGCTAGAACTTTGAAGGCCGCGCGTCGGTGTCAAGTGCAGACCGTGCTTCGTTCGTCGGTCCAGTATGTCTGCCGTGGTTCTCGCCCACGCGGCTTCGCGGAGATAGGACGCTTCACCGTTGATAGAGATCGCCACCGAAATGCTGCTGGAGATCGGTGCGGCCGCTTACAGGCACGCGTCCTATAGAGCCGGGCGTAGTGAACCCGCAGCGAGTTCGGAAGCTCAGCATGGTCGCGCTGCAAACGCGCTACGTAATCGGCGAACGTGCCGCAGATCTCCGCCGGGTAGCGGTGTGCCCAGGTTGCGGCTGACATAATCCTTCACGGAATGACAATGCGTCGCCGCGTCTTGGTACAGCGCACGCGCGCTTCTCTCGGCGGCGAGGTCGCAATCGATAACTTCCTGACGTTATGACCGATCTGCAAGGGGTCGAGCATCTGCATTTGGGAAGGCCTTCGAGGAAGATTACTCGGTCGGTGATGCGGTCAGCGTACTGCATCTCCTCGATCGGCTCTTTGCGCCAGACCTTGGCCATGTCCGAGAGGCCCCAATTGGCGAGCAGCCGGTAGTGCAGCCAGTACTGGTTGATGGCAGTGAGCTCGTGACGCAGTCCCTTGTTAAGGTGCTTGATGACTTTGGGGCGCCTTGCGGATGAACTCCAACGCTTGAGGGACGCTGCTGAGGAAGAAACAAGCAATCCGGCATCCCGGGCACGAAACCGAGAGGCACCAATCCAGCAAATCCAGGAAAACTAGGGCGCCGCGGGCGCGACGTTGAGCTCATCCATCCAGCGCGTCATCCAAGATCCCGCGATGCGGGCAGCCAGCCTGACAGTCTAATGCACATTCCCTGCACGCCTCGTCGATAATCGTCTTGATGGTGCGCGCGCAGCGGCCACATTCGGCGCTGCAGCCCAGGCAATCATAGATCTGTTTGGCGTTGCGCAGCGTGTCATCGGCCATGTTCACGGCATGGCGAACATCGTGGTCGCTGAGGACATTGCAGGAACAGACGATCATGAAACGCGAAAAAGAGCTTCAGTGATGCGGTGTCATCGATATGGGACAGCGCCGGGCACGTTGGAGGTTCCGAACAAGGCGGAGATGATTGAGTGGGGCACTACATGGGAAGTCAGCGTTGACTTTGTTTCATGGAGATCAACAGAAATATGTATGATCACTCGCGACGACCGCTAGCCGCAGAGCCGACGGAGGACAGGGAACGCCGTTCCGTGCCGGCCAAAGATTGACGCTCTCGGTTAGCGTAGATGACACATCTGGAATCTGTCGGCCTCGAGTAGCAGCCACCACTGCGTTCCGTGCATTACTGAAGACCTCCTCGATCCCCTTCGAAGAATCGATCTGCGTAAGAAGAGCGGTCATCAGCTGACTATGCTTTTCATCCGGGTCTTCGACAACTTGGCCAGGCGCTGCTGAGCTGATGATCAGCGCGTTCTCACTCGTTTGAATGGCTGCAAGTCCGTGTGAATAAGTCCTGAAGCGTCGCTCGTAAGGATTGCGGCGCGAGGCCTCAATGACTGCGGCCCTGACGCGTACGCCGGAGGTCTTGAGTTGCGAAAGGAGACGGTCAATGCTTACGCCTTGGCGACGGACATCTTTTTCACTCCAGATCTTCGCATCGACTGGGATTAAATAATTCTGTCCGTCAGATTGGATGCCGAAACCTCCAAAATAGACTAGTGCAATTGAGTGCAAATGTGCTCGTGCCCTTAGTTGATCGATTGCGCGGGTCATGTCGAGGCGCGTCGCATTGTCAATGGCGTCGACGAGAAAGCCGCCCTTGCGAAGAGCATTTGTCAAACTTTCCGCATCGCGTGCCACTTGGGGAAGAGGGGAGCCGGCATCGGGATAGGTTGAATTGCCAATTACCAGAGCTAGCCGATTAGTATCGAGTGGTGCGGATTCACCCGGCCAGATGGGCGCGCTCATGGGTCGAGGCTTCTCCAACCGCATTGTCTTGTCGAGACCGGGCGAGAACAAGCCGAGCAGGACTGCAACGCCGAGTAGCATTTTGGAAACGGTCATTTCATTATAACCTCCAGTGCACCGAGGAAATGCTCCTCTCCGTAGGATGGCTTGGCGCCGCCAACATCCGCGTCACGGTCGCACCGACGTGCCGCCGTTGCGTCCTTCAAATGCGTCGCGCCGTCCAGTGGCCTGAGCATCGCGCCGGTCCCGAGTGGCCGCTCCAGGTCCCCTGACCGGACGTCGCGAACAATTTGCCCGCGCCCGTGGCATATTTGTCTTGGACTGTCACGGAAGCGCGAACCGCGCCGGATTTTGCGACGTGACCTCGAAATCTCACGAGATTGGGATGCGTGACAATTCCGTTGGTCACATCGACAGTAAAGCTATAACTGGAATCGCAGGTTCCTCTTTGCGTCACGAAGACGAGGTCCCAAGATCCGTCGTAGGCCGAGCGTCCGTATGCTGCTGGCCCAAAGACAATGAAGCAGCTCGACGCTGCGATAAGAAGGGAACGCTTTGTCACGACAGTTCTCCTAACTAGTTGAAGCGCACATCCAGCGGGCGATGCCTGCTGCCGAATCCGTCGAAAATGCCCCGAGAATGACATGCGTATGACCGAGGAACGCGAAAATCTCCCAAGTACATGTTGGCTAGCGGCGGCTTGAGGGAGCCGCACGCCGCCAAGCGCTGGCGTCACCACCAGCCGTAAGAGAAGCCGGGATAGTAATAGGTGGGATAGCTCGAATATGAATTATGGATCGGATAGCCACGGTACGTATTATAGGTGGGATAGTCCCAGTACGAAGGGTTCGGATAATGCCGTCGCACCCGATAGCGCACGTCCGTCGTCACGGCTGGTATTGCTGCCTTGATCGACGTGCCATTGATCGGCGTGGCAGACGATGTGGCCGTCGCGGCCTCTGCGCTAGGAACAGCAATTGCGAGCGCAATCGCCAGGCTGCGGACTTCAACCTTCATGGTAGCTCCGTTCGTGTTAAACCACCCGACGATGATGCCCTTGCAGCGCCGGCCAGGGAAATCACCTCTCGCCATAGAGTCGATAGACGATCATTATTGCCGCCGCGCCGCGTGATGCTGCAGTGAGAAATGCCAGCGGCGGCATCCGCAGAGACTGGTTGGAATCTGGAAATTGTGATGCGCGTCGCCGCCGCTCGGCTGCCTGCGCTGGAGATCGCCGCCAGGTCGGCGGCGTGTCCGAGGTCCCCGGCAATCTCATGCCCGGCATCAAAGCGGCTTGTTCGATTTCGGCGACGGTTCTTCGTCTCGCGGTTGAGCTGCGATATCGGGAAACAAGCCGGGGTTAGCGCGCCGTGGGTCGGTGACGCGTAACTGCCGAAAGCAAAAGTGGAAGAGCGCTTTGCCATTGGAGCATCATAGTAAAGAGTCGACGGTCCATCGATTCGAGCCGGCGAAGCCCAGAAATAGGGCGCAGCACATCGCGGCGAACACGGAGTAGTCGAATGGCGACTTGATCCCAAACGAAATCGCCATGGCTGAACCAAACAGGAGGAGCAGGCCCGCGCTGCCGAAAGCCGCCCATCGCACCGCGAGTCCGAGTACCAGCGTAACGCCAAATAGAAATTCCAGAACCGTCGCGGTCGCGCCGAGAAAGGGGATCATCCATGCCGGTGCGAACGAATTTACCTTGGCCGCGTAGCCCAAAAACCGTTCGAATGTTCCCCAGGAAACTCCGCGCTCGCCCGGATTGCCGTAGAGCCCGAGCCGGTCGCTGACCGACAATAGGAACGAGATCCCGAGCGCCGCGCGGCTTCCCAGCGAAAGAAAATCCAGGGCAAGAGGTGCTCGTTGCTCGGCGGATCGCAGCTTGAGGATGGATTGGCCAGTGCGCAGGACGCTGTGAAGCGGTCCGGACGACATCTTTCTAAGCGTGCGCCATGCCATCGGCGTTACTCGACGAAATCTGCGACAGTGGTACCAATTGATCGCAGCACGGGACGAAAGTGTCCAATAGCCGGCGCGTATAGTTTCCATGGCGGCGCGGAATCGCGCGCTGACCGTTCTCACTGTTATTCGTAAGGCAACGCAAGTTGCGCCGGCCGCGACGGCATCCCCCGCGCTGCGAGCGAACAATAACGATCGTCTAGCGATTCCATGGCGCGAGGGGATATCCGGAAGAGCGTCGTTCGCATCTTGCGTCGGAGTACATGCCGGCGCGAACGGTTGATGAAGGGGAAGTGAGTTAGCGTCGATCATGTTTTGATTGTACGGTTCCGCCGAAACGCGGATTGTTGAATGGCAAGTAAGTCAACGATTGATGAGGTCGGACAGCTTGAAGAAGATCGAAACCAACAAGCGCGAGGGGGATCGCCGCCGCCAAGCGTGCTCATCCCCTCGCGAGCATCGAGGCACGCGCCAAGGCGCCCGCTCCACCGCGCGGCTTCGTCCGCGCGATCAAGGCAAGGCATGCCGGCGGCCACTATGCGTTGATTGCTGAGATCAAGCAGGCCTCACCATCGAAGGGCCGCATCCCGCGCCGATTTCGATCCGCCTGCCCTGGCAAAGGCCTATGCGGCCGGGGGCGCGGCCTGCCTCTCGGTGCTGACCGATACGCCTTCATTCCAGGGGCATCTCGATTTCATGCTCGCGGCGCGCGCGGTGACCAATCTGCCGGTGCTGCGCAAGGATTTCATGCTCGACACCTATCAGGTGGTCGAAGCCCGCGCTCACGGCGCCCTGATCTCTACCGACTACAAGACGGACGAGGCGGGACTTCGCTGTGGCTTCGCGGATTATCTCGAACACAACAACGGGGCGGGCGGCATTTGACTTAGAGTTGTTTCCCAATACAACGGCCTGCCCAAGATGACCGTCCAGCCCTAGATCTTGGCCATTGCAGACAGGCGGTGGTTCACGGTCGTGTCCAATAGCGAGGATCCGATCCGCATCCTCCTTGAGCTGATTTGGACGCGTCTGCGCAACCATTTTCAGCAATACATCCCTATGGGCGACACGTTGCGGCTGGAACGGCTGGCCTATTTCTTTCTGGCGCGGAGTGCGCCGACGCCTAATCGTCGGGCCCATCGCGGTTTTCGAACAGGATTCGTTCGGCCGCGCCCGCAAGATCATCATATTGGCCGCTTCGCAGCGACCACATAAACGCGCCGAGTGCAACGGCGCCGAGCGCGAGCGCAACGGGAATCAGGAAGAAGTAATCCGTCATCGAACTTTCTCCGTCGCGGGCGTCTGCGCGGAGATATCGAACGCCGGCGGGCCCGAGCGCGGTTCCTCCCGCGAGCCCCAGCCGTGCAGCCGCAGGGCATTGGCGATCACCAGCAGTGACGAGGCTGACATCGTCACTGCCGCCACCAATGGTGTCACATGGCCGAGGATCGCGACGGGTACTGCAAAGGCATTGTAGCCGACGGCGAGGATGAGATTTTGGCGCACGAGTCTCTGTGTATGGCGCGCAATGGCAATGGCTTGCGGTACCGCCAGCAGGCTCTCGCGCAGAAAGACGAGATCGGCGGCATTGCGTCCGACATCGGCGGCGGTGGCCGGAGCCATGGAGGCATGGGCAGCGACGAGGGCCGGCGTATCGTTGAGGCCGTCACCGACCATCAGCACGCGCTGTCCCGCTTCCGACAGGTCGACGATGTGTTTCGTTTTGTCAGCAGGGGAGACGCCCGCACGATAGGGAAGTCCGAGATCAGATGCGAGATGGCGCACCGGTTCGCCGCGATCGCCGGACATGATCTCGACGCGGCATCCTTGATTGGAAATGGCGAGCACGGCCTCGCGGACATCCGGGCGAAGATCGCTGTCGAACTGGAAGGCCGCGCGCAGTTGCCCGTTCTCGGAGAGTACAACGCCGGCTGTGCTTGACTGTTTGGCTCCATCCGTCAGCGCCCAGTCGGCCCGGCCGAGCCTGTAGATCGTCTTGCCGATGGTGGCCTGCATTCCGGAGCCCGGCTGCTCTGAAATATCGTTCAGTGCCACCGGCGTGATGGTGTTGTCGCGTCGTACGGCGGCGAGTGCACGGGAGTAAGGATGGCGTGAATGGGCCGCGATGGATGCGGCGATCGCAAGCGCTGCTGGATTGATGGCTTTGCGATTGATGAGCCGCAGCCGATCCATGGTCAGCGTTCCGGTCTTGTCGAAAATCACGGTGTCGACTTCCGCGAAGCGCTCCAGCGCGCCGCCGTCCTTGACCATCACACCACTTTCGAACAGACGCCGCGCGGCGACGACCTGCACCATAGGCACGGCAAGGCCGAGCGCGCAAGGGCAAGTGATGATCAGCACCGCGACGGCAATGGTGGCCGCGCGATGCAGGTCGCCTTCGACAATCATCCAGCCGATGAACGTCAGCAGCGTCGTGAGATGCACGACCGGCGCATAGAGCCGCGAGGCGCGGTCCGCGACACGCCGGTAGACCGAGCGCCCAGCTTCGGCCGCTTCCATCATTCGCACCATTTCGGCGAGGAATGAATCCTTCGAGGCAGCCGTGGCGACGATGGTAAGGGGGGCGGTTAAGTTCAGCGTTCCCGCGGACAGCATCGTGCCCGGCGAAACCGGTTGCGGCAGGCTCTCGCCGGACACCAGCGCGCAGTCGATCTCGGATTGTCCTGTTTCGACCCGGGCATCGACCGGCACACGCTCGCCCGCCGCCAGCAGGATGTGCATATGCGGCTGGATCTCGTTCACCGGCAGATAGGCATGCGTACTGTCGTCCTGCACGACAAGTGCGCCGCGCGAGGACAGGCGGGCCAATCCTCGGACGGCGGTTCGTGCGCGCTCGCGCATCATGTGATCGAGCGTGCGGCCGATCAGCAGGAAGAACAGCAGGGAGGTTGCCGCGTCGAAATAGGCGTGTGATTCGTGATTGAACGTCTCGTAAAGGCTCATGCCAAAGGCAAGCAACACGCCGATGGAAACGGGAACGTCCATGTTGGTATGGCCATGGCGCAGAGCCCGCCAAGCGGAAGAAAAGAATACGCGGCCCGAATAGATCAGCGCGGGAAAGGCGATCAGCGCGGAGATCCAGTGGAAGATGTCGCGGGTTGGAGCGTCCGCGCCGGACCATATCGACACCGACAGCAGCATGATGTTGCTGCCCGCGAAACCCGCCACGGCGAGCGCGCGGATCAACTCTTTCAGCGTCTCGTCCGTCTGGTCCGGACCGGCATCGTGAAGATGTGCGTCGTAGCCGATCTTGCTGAGTGTCTCGATGAATGGTGAGGGCGGCTTGTCGGACTGCCAGCGGATCGCGACGCGCTTGGTGGAGAGATTGACGCGCGCCTTTTCCACACCGGGAAGTGCGCCGAGCGCGGCTTCGACTTTCTGGATGCAGCCGCCGCAATGAATGCCCGGCACCGAGAGATCGGTCTGGCGAACGCCGTCGCCGACCAAGCGGCTCGCGAGCAGAACTTCCTCATTCGCGGTGTGAGGATCAGACGTGGCAAGAGCCAGCTCAGCGCCAGGTGCGCAACAACTCATCGGCACTCCGTTTCCGCCCGCCGCCGGCAATTCGCCGGCGGCGTGTCGCTATATCGCGGCTTCGTCCACCACCGCGCGATAGGCATGCCAGGTGCCGTGCCCGAGCACAGGAAACACGATGATCAGGCCCAGCATTCCAGTGGCGAGAGAGACCAAGAACAGTGCAAGCACAATGACGCCCCAGGTCAGCATCACGGGCAGGTTGTTCCAGACCAGCGCCATGCTCGAGCCCATGGCAGTGAAGGCGTCAACGCGCTTGACGAGCATCATGGGAATCGAGAACGCGCTGATCGAAAACGAGAACGCCGCGAACAATCCGCCGACGGCCCCGCCGACAATCAGCGTCGCCCAGCCAACCGGCGTGGCGAATAGCATCGGTGCGATGTGTTCGAGACCGGGAAACGGCACCAGGCCAAAGAACAGGGCGTAGATAATCACCGCCGCGCGTATCCATGTGATCATCAAAAGGCACAGCAGTACGCCCGCGAACAGAATCTGGCCGCCGCATTGCGGCTTGACGAAAATCATGGTCGAGAGGCTGACGGGCAAGCCTGCGGCAAGGCGGCGGCTTTTTTCATACAGGCCGATTGCGAGGATCGGGCCTACCACCATAAAACCCGCGAATGCGGGAAACAGGATGTAGTCCCAGCCTAGGCGAAACAAACCACCGACGATGGCGACGGATGTGAGAAAGATCAGCAGGCCGTAGCAGAAGCTCATCATCGGCTGCACGGTCAGGTCATACCAGCCGTTCGCAAGCCATATGAAAGCATCGGCGGGAGCAAGCGAGCGATGCCAACGGTTTTTGGTGGGAAGCGGAGGCATGACGGTCGGGATCATGGTCATGTCGATCAGTCTATCGTGCTTTGGCTGTTGTGGTCGGTTTGGATGAACACGACGAGGCCGCCGCGCTGAAGCTATTGGTGCGGTTGCCTTCGCCGTGCTGGAGATGAGCGACGCAATCCGGCTGAGAGGACACAGCCACGTAAAGCAGATGCGCATTGGCGGCGACCAGCACAATCAGACCGAGACCGATCGACAGCAAGACGATTGATTTCGCCTTCCATCTGTCAGGCGATGCCGCCATCCCATTCATTGGTTGGGCATCCTCTGATCGACCAAGTATAGCGCGAGGATCTTGCGATCGATCGGCGTCAGGCGGCCTTCCCATGACGGCATGTGGCCCTGCCGTCCGTTCCATAGTGTGTCCGTGATCGTCTGCGAGTCGCCCCCATAGATCCAGAACTTGTCGGTCAGGTTGGGTGCGCCCACGTCGCTGTTGCCTTTGGCGTCCTCACCATGACATGCGGTGCAATTGGCAACGAAGATCTCCTTGCCGGCGTCCACATCGCCAGGCCTTGCCGTCTTCGCGGCGGATGGATCGGAGAGCGAGTGCACAAAGGCCACCACCTTGTCGACATCGGCCTGCTGAAGGATATGGTCATGACCGAAGGCAGGCATCTGCGAGGTGCGGCTGTCGGGATGCGACGAGTTGATGCCAACGCGGATGGTTTCGGCAATGGCTTCGGGAGCGCCACCCCACAGCCATGAGGTCGTAGTCAGGTTTGGGAAGCCGTGGCCGCCCTTTGCGTTGCGCCCGTGGCACACGGCGCAATTGTCACCGAACAGGGTACGGCCGGTCTGGCGCACGATCTGCATCAGCGCCTTGTCAGCCTGAATATCCTGATAGCTTTTGGCCTCAATCTGCTGGGTCCATGCGCTGCGGCCTAGCGCCGCCCGTTTCAGCGAGTCCTGCACGATGTTGCGCTGGTCAAGGCCGAGCAGGCCTTTGGTGTAGCTGACGCCGAGTGGCCATGCGGGCAGCAGCACCCAGCAGCCGACGGAAAAGAGAAAAGCGATCAGCAGGAAAAAGTACACCGCGCGCGGAACGGGCGTGTTCAATTCCTTGATGCCGTTCCACTCGTGTCCGGTGGTCAGATAACCGGTGTAGTTGTCGCGTTCTTCTACCGCCATGGCCCATCCTCATTGCGCAGGACCGACTTCGCGGCGCGATCGAACGCTTTTCTGTTCGACGGCCAATAGGCATAGACAACTGTGATGATTGAGAGTGCGATCAGATAGAACAATCCGAACGACTTCGAGAGCCGCACCAGTGTAGCGTGTTCGAGATCCATGATCACCTCACAGCGTTCGTGACGGATTTGTGCGCCGCGTCGGTCAGGTGGCCTAGCACCTGGAGATAGGCGACCAACGCGTCCATCTCGGTGAGCTCGCCAGGCTTGCCGTCGAACGCGCGGACGTTCGTGGCCTTGCCATAGCGTTGCGTGACGCCATCAACATAGGGGGAGTCCGGAGCGGCTTGGCCGTAAGCGTCTCTGCTCGCATTCGCAATCATCTCGTCGGTGTAGGGCACGCCGACGGCGCGCTGGGCCTTCAGGTGCGCGCCGAGATCGTCGGTGCGCAACGTCGTTTTCAGCAACCACGAATAAGCGGGCATGACGGAAACTGAAAGAACGTCGCGCGGATTGTTAAGGTGGGCGACGTGCCATTCGTCGGAATACTTGTTGCCGATGCGCGCGAGGTCCGGTCCCGTACGCTTCGAGCCCCACAACATCGGATGGTCGTATTTCGATTCGACGGCGAGCGAGTAGGGCCCGTAGCGTTCGATTTCATCGCGCAAGGTGCGGATCATCTGCGAGTGACAAGCGTAGCAGCCCTCGCGGATGTAGATGTTGCGGCCCGCTAGTTCGAGCGGGGTGTAGACACGCATGTCGGGCGCGTCTTCCACCGTTTGGTGGATGGTGAAGAGCGGTGCGATTTCCACGAGACCGCCGATGCTCGCCACAAGAATGATGCCGAGCGTGAGTCCGATGGCTTTGCGTTCGAGCCGATAGTGCAATCCGAACATGCGGCTTACTCTCCCGATTCAAGGACGGTCGTGCCGCCGAGCATCGGCGACGGCATGTCGGTCGCCGAATCACGCACGTCGCGGATACCGGTTCTGATCGTCATCCAGATGTTGTAGGCGCCAATAATCGCACCGATCAGGAAGAGCAGGCCCCCGATGGCGCGCGCGATGTAGTAGGGATGCATCGCAATCAGCGAGTCGACGAAGGTATACGCGAGCGTGCCGCTCTCATTGTAGGTCCGCCACATCAGCCCCTGGATGATGCCGGAATTCCACATGGCGAAGACATAAACGACAGCGCCAGCCAGCGCGAGCCAAAAATGCATCTCGACGAGTCGCGGGGAGTACATGCGCTCGGTCTTCCAGAGCCACGGCACGATAGCGTAGATCGATCCGAACGTGATCATCGCCACCCATCCGAGCGCGCCGGCATGGACGTGGCCAACGGTCCAGTCGGTGTAGTGGGAGAGCGAGTTCACCGGGCGGATCGCAAGGAATGATCCTTCAAAGGTGGTGATGCCGTAGAACACCGCGGCCACCATCATGAAGCGGAGCGTCGCATCGTCTCGCACCTTGTCCCATGCGCCGTTTAGCGTCAGCAGCGCATTACCAGCTGACGCCCACGAGGGGATCAGCAGCATCAGCGAGAACGTCATGCCCAGCGTCTGCACCCATTGCGGCAATGCCGTGTAGTGCAGGTGGTGTGAGCCCGCCCACATGTAGAAGAAGGTGATGCCCCAGAAGCTGATGATTGACATTCGGTAGGAATAGATCGGCCGTCCGGCCCGTACCGGCAAGAAGTAATACATCATGCCGAGGAAGCCGGCGGTGAGGAAGAAGGCGACGGCGTTGTGACCGTACCACCATTCGGTCATCGCGTCTTGCACGCCGGAGAACAGCGAGTAGCTCTTGGCGCTGCCGAACGAGACGGGGACGGCGAGGTTATTGACGATGTGCAGGATCGCGATAACCAAGATGAAGGCCATGTAGTACCAGTTGGCCACATAGATGTGTGGTTCCTTGCGCCGCGCGAGCGTGCGCAGATAGATGGTGAAGTATACGACCCAGACCACCAACAGCCAGATATCTGCGTACCATTCCGGCTCCGCGTATTCCTTGGACTGGGTGATACCCATCATGTAGCCGGTAACGGCGAGCACGCAGAACAGATTGTAGCCGAGCAGCACGAACCACGGGCTGAGCTGATCGGCGAGGCGCGCGCGCGAGGTCCGCTGCAATACGTAGTAGGATGTAGCGATCAGTGCGTTGCCGCCGAAGCCGAAGAGTACGCTGGTGGTGTGAACAGGACGCAGCCGCCCGAAGCTGGCCCAGCCGGCATCAAGAGTGAAGTCGGGCTTCACCAGGAGCCACGCCACCCAATCGCCGATCAAGAAGCCGAACACAGCCCAGATCATTGCGAGAATGATGCCGAATTTCGTTGGATCGTCATAATAGCGGTTGAGGCGTTCATCGCCGGGTTCGGGATCGTAGTAGACCGAAATGACTTTGAAGATTCCGGCAAGTGCCGCGACTCCGATGAGCGCGCCGTGAACGCCGAGTGGATCGTGGTTGCCTGCTATGCCAAACATCAATCCGCATAGTGCGAGTCCGAGCAGGATCAATAGCGCGTACTGACGTTCAGTCTTGGTCAGTTGGCCGATCATTGTCTTTCTGCCCTCCAAAACCGGAATTGGTTTAGTCCGCGTTGGAAAATCAAAGGTCAGGAAGTGTTACAGGACGGAAAGCCGGTTCGACATCCAACGGCAGGACCCATGACTAGTTTGCTAACTGGATCTCAGCGTGACTCGGTAAGATCTGCGACAAAGCTAATCAGTTGTCGCAGTACACGACGAGCCGTTCCAATGATTGGCATGCATAGTTTCCATAGCAGCAGGTGCATTGGGGAGCGAGCCGGGATCGAGTTGATAGGTTGGCATCTCAAAAGCCAAGCCGTTCAAATGACCAACAAGCATATCCGCTATTTCTTAGAGTTGCTGGCGGAGTCGTCTCGCTCACGTCTCGTTCGACGCGCCGCTACTTCAACGTAGCAAGATAAGCAACGAGGTCCGTCCGATCTGTCGCATCCTTCAGCCCTGCATAGGGCATACTGTTTCCTGGGACGACCTTCTGCGGTGATTCCAGATACGCATCGAGAGTCTTCGTGTCCCAGACGATTGCGGAATTCTTCATGGCGTTGCTATAGCGGAAGCCCGGAACCGTACCCGCTTTCCTACCGACAACCTCTTCCAGACCCGGCCCGACACGATTGGCGTGGTCAGTTGCATGGCATGTCGCACAAGCCTTGAAGACGGCTTTGCCGTGTTGGGCGTCCTGAGCATGGCCCGGGCCAGCGACTGTGCACGTAAGCATGAGCACTGCGATAATCGCGCCGACAGTTTCCGTGTGCTTCATTGTTGAACTCCTTCTTTAAGATTTGGATCAATGCTGGCGCCGCCGCGCAAGGTAATCGTTGAGGTCGTGGTCGAGTGCAGGCGCGAGTATCTCGTCCGGAGCTCAGTGTGCCTGACGCCCGGTCGAGGTCGGGCCCGCCGGAGTCGCTCCATTGACCTAAGCGACTGTCGCCACGGTGCTGGCGACCAGCGAGACGGCGACAGCCAGGCCGACGGTCTTCGGTGATTTCATCGGGGACTCCTTTGCTGCCCGTTCTCGGCAAGGTGGCTCGGCGGAATGGCTTCAATCAATCTTGAGGAAGCCGCACGCCCTCGGCCGACCCAATGCATGTTAGTATCGGGCATAGTCGACGAAATTGGAAATTCCCTTTGGATATGCATTCGATAGTCCTGAGATATTGTCGCCTAAGAACGTTGTGCCCGCCGGCGAGCGAGCCTTTGCGACTTGGCGCGAGATCTCCACGACCGCCGCTATCGCTTGATCTCGAACTTCTGGGAATCGATTTCTTTCGGCTCAGAGGTCAATCAAATGTACGAGGCCGGACCGCGAGTTCGGAGTCGACTGTCCTGCGATGCCCTGCGTCATGGCTATACTCGCAATTCTGATCGCGGCGGGGCGTTCGCCGGCGCTTCTGCCTCACGACCGCGCTAGCGGCACTAGCGGTATTGCCGCGGAAGCCGCTGGTAAAGCTCTGATGTCGATAACCGCCCCTAATGCCGCGCGGCCGGCAGGATAACCAAGGGGAGGGACGTCTTCTCGGCCGCCAAGAGTGCCGCTTCGCAAGTCCTCGCAGCGAGACGCGGCGTACCCCGGGGCAGTGTCCCAGGCACCCTCAGAAATTCCTATAACGATCGGCTATCGACTTCATGGCGAGAGGTGATTTTCCTTTCGACCGTCAAAGACGCAATCTTCGAGCCACCGTCGCTCGTCCTCGTGTACGGGCCGGAGTCGGCATTCCGTTGAACGATCGCAGTCCAGGAGGTCCGACATGCAAATCAAAGAGGCAATCGTCGTTTCATTTCCCGGCTTTGTCGAAAGCCCACCGCTGGAGGATGTCGTCGTGCTCGCGGACGGCGCCGGCGTCGCGCTTGGAGTGCAACGTGCGTTGAGCGCAACGGTACAGGGCGTCCGCGATGGCGGTAGCGGCCTCATTGCGTCCAAGTGCGTGGAGATCCCGCTCGTCGGGTCCAACGGCGAGGTCTCGGGGGTTGGGCGTCACACCTGCGTGCGGTCCGACAGGGGTGACGTGGTCGCCCCTCGCGGACGGGAAAGAGTGAGCGCGATAGCGGACGTCGCGCCGTTCGTCGTCCATGATGTCAACAACCCTCTCGCCGTGATCGGCAGCGGCCGGCGACTGCTCGAGTGCCAGGACGATGCCGCCTACCGAAAGGCCATCGTCGGCAAAATGCAGGAGGCGATCACGCGAGCCGCGTTACTCGCCCTGCAGGTCCTTGACGCTGCGCGGCCGGGCTCCAAGTCGATCGACGGACTTGTCGAAGGCAGCCGCCTCGCAGCGATGGTGGGCTCGCTTGACCGGGCGTTGCGTCCGGACATCACGGTCCACGCCGAGATCGCCCCTGACTTATGGTCTTTCAATGCCGACCCGGAGGAGTTGTGCTTCGCTTTGTTGGACCTCTGCCGCAACTCGGCCGATGCTATGCCGAACGGCGGTGCGATCACCATCGTGGCGCGGAACGTCGAGTCTCTCGCTGGCGCGGCCCGGGAGCCGATCGAGATCATCGTCGCCGACGATGGAGAGGGCCTGCTCGAGGAGGTCCTCTCGCAGGCATTCACTCCGTACTCTACGACAAGGGCTCCGGATAGCGGAACCGGTCTCGGGCTCTCGCAGGTCGAGCGGCTCGCCGAAGGACGAGGCGGCGCGGTCTTTATAGAGAGCGAGCGGGGTGCCGGCACGCTCGTGCCCCTCTTGCTCCCGCGCGTGCACGCAGTTGGGCTTCCCAGCAGTATCGTCGGTACGGAGATCGCGTACACGGCGTCTTCCAACCGCGGCGAATTCCACGTTGTAAGCCCAGTGGCAACTATGCCGACGTCTTAGCCAGCACGAACACCTGGAGTCCGGTTCAGCGATGGAACTCATGATCCCGCCCGGCCGCCTCGACCGTCCGGTCGACCAAGAGACGGACCACGTGCTCGGCCCCGCCGATGCCGAGATCTCGCTCGTCGAGTACGGCAGCTATGCCTGCTCGCACTGCAGAGCTGCCAACGGGCGCATTGCGCAAGCGCGCGACCAACTCGGCGACCGCGTCTGCTATGCCTTCCGCCACCGGCCTCTCACGGACAACAGCGTTTCCTTTCGGGCCGCCGAGCTCGCTGAGCTTGCTCGGACGCCCGAGGCGTTCTGGTCCGCGCACATCAAGCTGATGACGAGGTCGATACAGCTCACAGAGGACGACCTCGTCGCGGTGGCCGCCGACCTCGGCGTGAACGCCGACTTCGAGCACGGCGACAGCGAAGCCATGCGGCGCGCGAGGGCGAGGGTGGAGGCGGACATCGCAAGCTCACGCGCAAGCGGCGTGAGACTCACGCCAACCTTCTACATCAACCGGCGGCGCTACGACGGGCCCTGGGATGAGAGCTCTCTCGTCGATGCGATGCTGGGCACGCTCGGCCACCGTGTTCGTACGGCGGCCCTGGACTTCGCGAGCTGGGGTCCGTCGGCCGGCATTTTACTTGTCCTCGCGACCGTGGCGGCGATCGTCTTGACGAACTCGCCGATCGGGCCGGCGTTCGAGGCGCTTTGGCGCCAGGAGTTCGGCGTGAGCTTGGGCAACGCAGCCTTTCGGATGCTGATCGTTCATTGGGTCAACGATGGCCTCCTGACGGTGTTCTTCCTCGTCGTCGGCCTGGAAGTGAAGCGCGAGATGACAGTCGGCCACCTCGCGAGTCGCCGCTCCGCCGCGCTTCCTATCGCGGCCGCGCTCGGCGGCATGGTCGTGCCGGCGCTTCTGTATGCGCTGGTCATCCCTGTAGGGACGTGGTCGTACGGATGGGGCGTACCGATGGCAACGGACACTGCGTTCGCGATTGCCTTAATCGCCTTGATGGGGGACCGCGTCCCCGTCGAACTGCGTATCTTCCTCACCGCGGCGGCCATCGTTGACGACATCGGTGCGATCGTCGTCGTCGCTGTGTTCTACTCTGGCGAGATCCACCCGGCCTACCTTGCCGCGGCCGCGGCGGTTGGGGTTGCGCTGGCGCTGCTGAGCCGATCGAAGGTCTACCTTCTCTCGCCTTACATCCTGCTGGGCGTTGGGTTGTGGGCTTTCGTCTACGCGAGCGGCCTTCATCCTACGCTGGCCGGCCTGGTGCTCGCGCTGTTCATTCCGACGCGACCGCCCGCCAACCTGGCTGCCCTGATGACCCAGGCCAGCACGATCATCGCCTCTGAGGCCCGGCACGACGGTGAAGTTCTCAGGCACGGCCCCTCCACCCCGGCGCTGCGCGCGCTCGACGCAATCTATGACAGACTTGAATCGCCCGCCGACCGGCTGCTGCGACACGCCGGCGCACGGTCGAGCTACGCTATTCTCCCGATCTTCGCACTGGCGAATGCGGGCGTAGCAATCAATCTGAACGTCTTTGTTGGGCATGGCTCGCTCATGGTGGCGATCGCCGCCGGCCTCGCCATAGGAAAGCCGCTCGGCGTCTTCCTCGCGGCCGCCGCGGCCGTGCGCGCAGGCATAGCTGTCAAGCCGGAGGAGTACACGTGGCGGCAGTTGGCCGGGGCAGGAGCCCTCGCTGGCATCGGCTTCACGATGTCGCTTTTCATCGCCGGGCAGGCGTTTCCAAACGCCACCGACTTCTCAGCCGCCAAGATCGCGGTGTTCGCCGCGTCGATTCTTTCCGCCGTCGTTGGGACTGCCCTGCTCTGGGGAGCTTCGCGCGAGGAGCTGATCGAAGAGACGCCGCAGAGCGCCGGCATGCAAGTATCATAGCCCGCCGATGTTTATACGAATCGTGAATGGGAGGTCTTTCGATGATTCTACCCACCGGTACGACAATAGCAGTCGCAGACGGCGACACGGTCCCCCTGTTCCACAACACAGGCGTGAACGCTGGGGTGCACTTGGTCGAGATCACGGCGGCTTCGGATGCGCGGCATCACACCGGCTCTGCTGACCCGATGGCAGGCGGCTCGTCGAGGACAACTTCGCGGCAGCGACGGCCGCGTTCCTGAACAAGCTCAGCCTGGACGGGACCACGAAACACCTGGTCGTCGTCT
Source organism: Bradyrhizobium sp. 482_C4_N1_8 (assembly GCF_052075965.1). NCBI lineage: Bacteria > Pseudomonadati > Pseudomonadota > Alphaproteobacteria > Hyphomicrobiales > Nitrobacteraceae > Bradyrhizobium > Bradyrhizobium sp. 482_C4_N1_8. The sequence continues at coordinate 2,261,233 of NZ_CP197231.1, forward strand.
CCGACGCCAGGACCCTGGGGAGATGCGCAGGCACTTCGACAGCGACGCCAAGTCATAACTCGCGCAGATAACTCAAAGTTACCGACGACGATTACTGCTCTCGACAAAACTGAAGATTGGACATGAGGAAAAGCGAGAACGCGCCTGCGGTGACTTCCCGTCCGGCAGCGAAGCCGAGCAAGCGCGACGCTGCGGTTACGATTGAGAAGTGCGACCGAATACCTGATCGCGACACGATGGGCCGAGCGGGCGCTCAAGGCAGGCAATTGTGCGCCGTCCTTTCAATCGCGGGACCAGCACTGCCCCGAGGTCGCGTCGGAAACGCTGCTCAGACACAGCCCGCTGTTCCTTACCTTCTATACTGGCGCGGGGTGCCCGGCGTGCGACCGCGACTCGCAGGCGTTCGAGTCCCTCCAGCCATCGGTCGAGGCGCGTCTCTTGTGAGCGCCTCGCAGCAGACAGTCGCCGAGAACGCAAAAACGCGCGCGCATTTGAAGCCGGCTTTTACGATTTATCTCGGACCGAGGCGGCCGGATTGCACAGCTGTTGGCGTGCGCTGGCGCATTCCTAAGCCACGAGATGTGGGGATTGAGCCTCACTACTGCTTGGCAGCGCGCAATCTGCAAGGTGCGGAGATGACCTTATTTCCACTCATAATGACCTGGATGTGGTTTGAAATCTTCAAGACAGCACCGATTCCTTCTTTGGCACCTCGCGGTCGAGGACACCAGCAACGCTGAGGTATCGTGGCGAACCGTCGCATTTGAAGGAGGTTGAACATGACCCACGTATATTTCCACTGCTCGAACGTGAAGAACGTTTTCGTCGATCGGCGCGGCGCCCTGGTGGGCGATCTTGCTGAGGCGCGCGATCACGCGACCCGTGTCGTGCAATCACTCATCAACGAGCGCAGCTTCGAGGATTGGCGTGACTGGGTCCTGCATGTCAGCGACGACCAGGGCGATGAGCTCTTCGTTGTGCCCTTCACTTCCGTGCTCGGCAAGCCGAATTGAGGTCGCCATGCTCCTGGCGATTCTTTGGACCAAAGCGACGCACACACGCGAAGGCTCTCTTCAGCCTCGGCGCCGCAAGGTCGATGAGCGTGCGCATCTCGATCGGCAGAAACCGGTTGGTCGCATACGGGAGCGGAACGGCCAGCGGTGCAGGCTGGAATTCTTTAAGCGATCTCGGCCGACCCAGACAAAGGTCTGTCCTTCCAATATTCGGACCGTCACGCGTTCCTCGTTCCTTCGTGACCACCTACGTGGCTTCAACGTCGGCGTCAACAATCCCACGGGAGCGATCATGGGCGAGATTATCCGACTTGTCTCAAAATCCGAGCGCGAGCATATCCTTCTCATTCTAAAAGCGCGCGCGATATGCGACAGCGTTTTCCCGCCTGCCGATCCCATCGGCGAGCAGCGGGACAAGGGGCCGCAACTCTTGGGGCCCAGTGGCGCCAATGCTCAATGTAGCGAGGCTTTCTCGTGATCAAGATTTTTGCCGTGCTCTGCAGTCCAGTTACTCCGACGAATTTCCACGAGCAGACCGTCACCACCTCCGACCTCTCTGATATCTCCATGCAGTCCTGCTTGGAAGGTGTGCCGCAACTAGCGGAATGGATGAAGCAGCAACCGGCGGAGCGCCTTACGAGATGGCGCGTCATGATCGGAAATCAGGGTCGCGGGGGCGCATAGGAGGAAAGCAGAACACCTAACGCAGTGAACGTGCTCGATGCATTTGCGCATACACTCGCCGAGATTTGGATTACTTCACTCGCACTGTGCTCCTTGTCGCATTATCAATTTGCTTATCGGAGATAGACGACACTGCTAAGTGCCTGGCGCTCGGCGCTCCTTCCCTTCGCCGTGGCCTTCGCGGCCGGTCCTTTTCCACCCGGGGTCAGGCCGCCCCGTTCGCAGGGCCTTATAAGCGACGGTGTTGGATCGGAAGGGCATGGGGGAAATGTGGATCGGCGAAGTCCCAATCGTTGACCACAACCGGAAAGGAGATTTTGCTCCATGATCTATGATCATTTCTTCTCCGCGGTGCTTGCTCGCCTGCACGCCGAACGGCGCTACCGCGTGTTTGCCGACGTCGAGCGCATGGCCGGGCATTTCCCCCACGCAACATGGCATTCGCCGGACGGCCCGCGCCCGGTCGTGATTTGGTGTTCGAACGATTATCTCGGCATGGGTCAGCACCCGAGGGTGATCGGCGCCATGGTAGGAACCGCCATCCGCATGGGCGCTGGCGCGGGGGGCACTCGCAACATTTCCGGCACCAACCATCCGCTGGTTGAGTTGGAACGCGAGCTCGCCGGCCTGCACGGCAAGGAAGCGGCGCTAGTCTTCACCTCGGGGTACGTCGCTAACGAAACCGGCATTGCGACCATCGCCGGCCTGCTTCCAAACTGCGTGATCCTATCGGACGCCTTTAACCACAATTCGATGATCGAGGGCGTGCGGCGCGCCGGCGTGGAAAAGAAGATCTGGCGCCACAACGACGTTGGCCACCTCGAGGAATTACTGGCGGCGGAGGCGCAGGAGCGGCCGAAGCTGATCGTATTCGAGGCGCTCTACTCAATGGACGCCGACATCGCGCCGGTGAGCCGCATTTGCGACCTGGCGGAGCGCTACGGCGCCATGACCTATATCGACGAGGTCCATTCGGCCGGCATGTACGGACCGGCCGGCGCGGGCATTGCGGCGCGTGAGGGCGTCTTGCACCGCATCGACGTGGTCGAGGGTACCCTGGCGAAGGCGTTCGGCTGCCTCGGCGGTTACATCGCGGCGAGTGCCGATGTCATCGATGCGGTGCGCTCTTGTGCCCCAGGATTCATTTTCACGACCGCATTGCCCCCAGCAGTCTGTGCGGCTGCCACAACGGCGATCAGGCACCTGAAGGCCTCGCAATGGGAGCGCGACCGCCATCAGAACCGCGCCTCGCGGGTAAAGACCGTACTGAATGCCGCGGGCCTGCCGCTGATGACAACCGACACGCACATTGTGCCGGTAATGGTGGGAGATCCGGAGAAATGCAGGGAAGCGAGCGAGCTCCTGCTCGCCGAGCACAGCATCTATATCCAGCCGATCAACTATCCGACGGTCCCGCGCGGCACCGAGCGGCTGCGTATTACGCCGACGCCGTATCACGATGACGCGCTGATTGACGCGCTCGCTCAAGCATTGGTCAATGTGTGGAAGCGCCTCGGTTTGCCGCTACAATATCGGGAGCTTGCAGCGAAGTAGGTTGCCAGCACACGGAAGCATCGCAGAGAAGCGCTCAGGCTAGCAAGCTTTGCCGACGGTTGGTGCGCCCTCGGCGAGCAAAATTACCTTTTTGTCGCTCAAGATAGCCACCGAGTCTTCAAAGCAAGGGCGGAAAGCATCTGCCGGAAAGCGGCTCCGAGAGAGCAACCTCGCTGATGTCGACGGAGTCCATCAGCAAGTGAACGGAGATCGCGCCTACGAAGGGTTTAGTGTCGAAGCCTTGTTCACCGCCCTATCGAGCTGGCCGTCGGTGCGATATGAGGCGCGCGCATAGCATCCAATTAGATCCAGCTTCTGACAGGATTAGCAACCTCCGATTTATCCAAAAGGCCCACGAATTAAACCGAGGACACTGAGGCTTAACTGCTGACACTGCTCACAAGGGCACTGCGTCCGCGGGCTGGGAACAAACCAACGTATAATCAGACCATTCCGATTGTGGGATGCGATCCTCCCTCCGTACGATAAGGCGATACAAGTGCGCCATGGCCTCGGTTGTCGTTCTGAGATAGCAATAGTTAAATGGCTGGGTGCCGAGAATCGCAGCGGAATCGCATCCGCGAACCGGAAGTTGCAAGAAGAGGCCGGAGGCGTAACGCCCGTCGATCTTTCCCCAACTCCCCTTCGGATCATTGCGCGAGCAGAAGGGTCCTATGGTTATAGGATGGGTCGAATAGCAGCGACCGGGTAAGATGAGGGTCTCTTGAATGACAGACACTGAATAGCGCCGTTTCCCCGAGGTCGCCATGGATCAGATCTACCTCAGCATTAGTGTAATCGGTCTCACGCTGCTAGTCGGCATGTATGTGCTCGGCGTCGCGCTGGTGTAAAAAGGCCGCGATTCGGAATTGCGGCTGGCAGGTCATATCGTCACCATGGCCTCATTCTTTAAAAGCCGACAGATCGGGGGTTTAAGGATTACGCTTTGTTTCCGGGACACACCAACCCGCCTGCATCAAGGCCAAGCCCTGCGGGCGCTGCGCGGCTTTGACCCATCCGGCTTGGCGCGGTGAGGGGTTTGCCATGCGCTTAAAGCCGAGATGCGACTTGACGCGCTCGACACAAATTGCGGATGAGCGCTCGCGCGCTGGGCGCCAAAACGCGACCGACAGCTTTGCGTTTCGGGCGGTTGGCGCAGGTTTCGCGCCTTGCAGCTGTCTCGCTGAAGCGGATGCGGCGGTCTGGCGGTCTGCCAGTTATACTGGCTTCCCAAGAACATAAGGTCGTCATGCCCGGTAGCGAATTCAGATTGGCCTTTGCTCCTCCACGGTACGAGGCGCAGCCTTCAATATCTCCTCCGCACCTTGCTGAAGAAGTTTATGCCCGAGACTTCTGCCTATTGCGTCGGCTTGATCGGCCCGACCCACGCTTTCATTGGCAATCTTCGTTTGGCCATCCGGATGAGTCACCTGTCCTCGAAGCATTAACGTCCCGGCAAGCCATGTGGCAGAGACCCCGACGGGTAGGCTGCAACCCGCATCGAGGCTTCTCATCAACGCGCGTTCTGCATCCACTTCGGTGCGCGATCGCCGGTCTTCGATTTTTTGAAGCAGTGCTATGAGTGCCGTATCCCCCTCGCGAGCTTCGGCCGCGAGAGCGCCTTGGCCGACCGCATACGGGAAAACATGCGGGTCTAAAATCTGTGAGGCTTCATGTAGCAATCCTAGCCGGGACAACCCGGCCGCTGCCAATAGAGTCGCATCTATTCCCTCTCGGTTCTTTGCCTTACGCAGCCTTGGAGAAACGTTCCCACGGATGGGTCGAATATCCAGACCACTGCATAGAGCGAGAAGTTGAGCTTTGCGACGAATTGATCCAGTGCCGACGCGCAGTCCCGGTCGTAGCTGATCTAGTGTGACGCCACAAATCGCGTCGCGAGGATCCTCTCTTTTGGGAACGGCTGCCAATACCAAGCCGGGCTGCAATTTTGTCGGAAGATCTTTGAGGGAGTGAACGACCAGGTCAACTTCGTTGCGCAGAAGCGAGTCTTCGCTCGCCTTCGTGAATGCTCCGATGCCGCCAATCTGCTGAAACTCCGACCGTCGATCTTGATCGCCAACCGAACTAACGAAGACCATTCGTACCTCAGCGGTCGGCTCGACGCTACGAATAAGATCGGCGACGTGATTGGCTTGCCAGCGGGCCAAATCACTTCGCCTGGTACCCAGTCGAATTTCCACGATCAACCTCTTGCTTCTTGAGTAATTTGCCGACTTCTCAACAGCAGTAGGAGCACGCACGATTCGCAATAGGCCATAGGCGCCATGTTGGAAGGAGCGCTCCGCGCGGTGCTGGTCTGAACGCTGACGCCGACGGTGGTAAACGTCCCGAGATCGCGCCAGCGCCGTCCGAGCGCGATCGATTCATTGACCGAACCGCCGCTGGAATTGAGCACATCGTCGTACCGCAAAGCAGTCGGTCGCGCGCGAATTCATCGAAAATCCTCGGAGTATCGGCCGTCGCGATGCCGATCGCGCTGACCCAGCCTCCGCAATTCGACTGGCAAGCGACCCAGCTAAACTTCATTGGCAATTTGCGTAGTTCGAGAACGACACTGGCGCGCGCCGAACCACCGAGCAGCGCCGCCAGGCCGAGCAATGCGATGCAAAGGGCGGCAACGCCGAGCAGCATCCGGGTTGCCACCCGAGAAGCGTGAGCGCAGAGGCGAGGTCGCGGATGCGAGCAATTCCGAGGATTCTGTCCTTGAAATTGTCGCCAGATTGATCGAGAGCGAGAGGGCAAACAGGAAACCCCGCAACACGTCGGAACCTTGGCCCAGCTATCGGGCCGGGTTAGCCCCGTCGCAAGGGTGTATATCCATCGGCTGCGGCTGGTGCTGAGCGGGCGGCGATACGGCTTCAGAATGAAGTCGCAGCCAGGTCTGATGCTTGGCGCGCCGTCTAGGGCCGGGGCCACGCATGTCGTGCAGCCCGGGCCGGTAACAGTCGCGCACGTCCAGGATCAGATTGTGAACGACGCCGGCGAAGTCGGAGGCTGGCTTAGCCGTCTTGCGAGACATACCTGACAACTCGGTTGCATCTACGACTCTCATCGGTGAACTCTTGCTCTTGTCTCGCGGTTAGACACATCGGCGCGATTGTACCCAAGTGTAGTCACAGAGAAGTGGCCCAAACCATTGCATAGAAGGTTGATCCGTATGGTACTTCGGCTGAGAAGAGCATACCTAGGCTTAGGATCTGCGCACCTTAAGCCTTGCGACTGATTGGAACGTCGTACCTCGACCGAGCGACATCGATCGATCAGGAAGTGGCTCGGCGCAACTTCCAAAGACACGCGCGCGGGCTCGCGGACGCTATCGATATCTTGTTGATGAAGCCGGCTGTGTTCTATCGCTAAAGCAATCAGCTCCCGGGGCAGGCGCGCTATCAAGCGCGAGGTACCTCGCATGACGTGAAGCGTCATAAACCTTGGTGCCGGTCCCGCAATCCCTTTGGATGCCTGACTTTTCCTTACGTTCAATTGAGCCGTGGATCGCGATGCTCTTATGTGCGGCGCATGCGGTAGCGCCGCCGTCAGTCCCCAGGCCCCGCCGCTATCGCTGCCCTCCTTGGGCGCTTCCTCCCTAAACTTGGGTCCGCTTGTGGCAACACGGGCGGGCCCCTTTTTTTCGGTGCAGCTTCGTGTGCCGGTATTGCTCGTAACCTCTGACGAGACTGCGGCATCGCGTGGCCCACGCAAACGATCTTTTCAAAACCCATCGCCCGGCAGGAGAAAAAATCCGCGTTTTGCCTCGGGCAGCTTTACCACTTCGAGCGAGATCCCCTGCGCGGCGGCGTCCTCCACCGCAGCCTTATGCACGGATGATCGCTCGCGGGTGAGGGGCAATTTCGTCGTTTTCGCGCTGGTCTTTGGCGCGGAGAGCTTGGCCAAGTCAGCCGTCAGTGATTTGCGCAATCGAGGCGTAGCGAATTCCGTGAATCGCCGAAGCTTGAGGGGCAGGAGCGTCTAAAACACGCTTCGGCACACGCCGTTCGGCTTGCTGTTCTGGGATGAGCTTTTCGAATCCGGCCAGCTTCACAGAGTTTCGATTGGGTCCCACATTGCCTTCACGACCGGACCTTCCATCGACGGTTCGCCTCACAGATCGACGCTAAGCTCGCGGCGGTCAGGTCCAGATATGCGCTTCCGATCCTCGTGCGGAGCGTCACCACCAGATGGGGCCGGCCCAACGGAATCTTCGCTTGGGACCACGTGCAGATGGGCGCACTGCGTGCCTTGGTCGAAGGCGCCGGCGCGGACGGCTTGGCCGAGATTATTCGGGCGATGTGCGACGACTTCCGCGGCATGCGGGATGGCTTCCCCGACCTGATACACGTGCGCGACGGCAGTGTGTCCTTCGTCGAGGTCATGGCGGAGGGCGACGCCATCCGCCGCAACCAGCGGCATACCGGCCGAGATCGGCCGCGTGGACTATCGGTTCGACCCGGAGCAGGACTACGTGGTCGTCGACATCGAGACCACGGGAGCCTGGTCGTCCGGTGATCGCATCACCGAAATCGGAGCGGTCAAGGTCCGTAACCATCAGGTGGTCGACGAGTGGCAATCTCTTGTCAATCCGCAGCGGCCAATCCCTGCGAAGATCGTCGAACTGACCGGCATCACCAACCAGATGGTTCGGGATGCGCCCGTGTTCCACGAAGTCGCGGACAGTGTTATGGCGTTCATGGGTGACGGCATCTTCGTCACCCACAACGTGAGCTTCGACTATGGCTTCCTGTCGTACGAGTACGTTCGGCTCGAACGGCGTTTCCGCTTTCCGAAGCTGTGCACTTGCGCGGGAATGCGGCGTCGTTATCCCGGGCACAAATCGTATGGCCTCGGAAAGTTGTGCGCGATCTACGATATCGAGCTCGAAGATCACCATCGCGCGCTGTGCGACGCTCGGGCGGCGGCCCGGTTATTGAATCTCATTAACAAAAAGCGCGATGACGGTATCTCAGCGGAAGCGGCGCAGGCCGCTTAGTCGCACTCCGGACATGTATCGCCTATGCCCTCAATAACAGTCGCAGACTGCGGCGACCGCCGCTTGCGGCGAGATGCCGGGCGGTGGATCCTGCCTCGCAATATCGAAGGCGCGTTCGCGCGCGTGGGGATCAGCGCGATCCTGCGCCCAGCCGTGTTCCTCACACTCGCGGATAGCGCCGGTCTCCTGAAGGATACTTTGCGTCCATCCTTCCAGCGCGAGGATCGTTGGCGGTTGTTACTCCGTCATCAGCATTAGAAAAGGCTCCTGCCGGGACGAACTCTTGCTCCGGCTTGTAGTTCCGAGCGCTTGGCACAGAGCAGGGATTCGCAATCGGTCCTGGCCTATAATCTCACGCGGGTCATGAACATCGCCGGGGCCACTGATGGCTACGATCGTGGGCTGAGACTGAGCCGGTGCTGGCTTCTCACCGACTTCCGCGAAGGCGTTTTTACACAACCAAGATCCATTGCGGAAGTGGTCGGCTTTAAGGGGGAGCGCCCTAGACCTTCGTATCGTTCCGTCACCCCCATTGGATGCCGGACGGTTACCTACATTCAATTGAGCGGCTGATCGTAATCGTCTTAGGCTGCATGCGTTGGAAAGGCGCGCAGGCTCATCAAGTGCGACAGTGAAAAAGGATGATCGACGAATAGCTGCGATAAAGCCAAGAGGAGACTACAATGCTCAACTGCTCCGAAATCATTAAATCTGGCCGTGCCGCGCGATGCGCAGTTTGTGAAGGCAAGTTTGGTCTCGTCCGGCACTACTCGTGGCGAACAGCTCTTTGTTCCAAGAAGTGCGTCGATCGCTTCAGAGCTCGCAAGGAAAGTGACCGCAATTGGGTCCGCTGGCTCCGGGGCACCTTCAACCAGCTGCCAGAGCACCGCGCGAGGGCTTTGTGATGGTCCAGATCTCACAACGAGGCAAGGCATATTTAGAGACAGCGCGGACTTTGCTCCGCGCCGCCCAAACCATGACCGACTCAGCGATTGCGGGTCAGCTTAAGGCCCTTGCCGACGACTACGAGCGGCGAGCTGAGAAAGCTTCGCATGCTGATGCGGCCAAAGCATTCGCCCCATCGGCTGCTAGCGCCGAACGCGAATAGTGTGCATGACTTTTTTGCTGCTCCTCACCGCGTCGTATTGGAGACCCAGCAATGTGCCGCTTCCGGTTGACGTATACCCGGTTGAGATAATTCCCAACGTGCGCCCGAACTCAACTGGCCTGAGATAGCCAAAGGCCGATTGCGCTTGGATGCTCTCGGACTCTCGGAAAAGGCTCTCCATCGCGGCGTTCATGAGAGGGCTCGCGCAGTGTGGCGTGGCGCGTACGGATCTACTTTGCAAGAACCAATTCGTTGATTGGAAAAACGCTTCCGGTGCGTAAGCGCTGGGAGTGTTTGCGTCTGCGAGAACGAACGACGCCGGCAGCCCTATCACGTCGTACTCAAATGCCACCCCTTAGGGGTCATTCTCCTCGAACCGTTTCTGCGGCATCGACACTGGCGAAGACCTTGATTTGGTCGACGTCGCCGACCTGTTTGGCGGTGTTCACGTAGACGAAGACGGTCATTGATCCCTCTTCAGCTTGCGCCGGCTTGGGTCTTTGGAACGGATCGGACTTCCTGCGGGTTAAGCGCGACAACCCTGGGAGTTTGCCGTGAAACTAATCCTACTATTAGCAACCGGTTTGGTTGTCTCTATTGCTGCTGCGTCGGCGCAGCCCGCCGGCTCACCAAGCGGACGTGGTGCGGTCAATGGTGATCCCGCAGCCAGCTCGACGGCGCCGAGCAGAGACCCGCGTGGCACCACCGGCATGTCACCTGGTTCGAGTAGCGGAAGTGGTACGTCCACTTCTGGCGGCAAAGACGACAATGGAGATCAGGGTCGAGACAAAATGCCAGACAGCAACAAGACGGTCCGGCCCGAGAACCAGCAGCCGGCAAAGCCGCAGTAACGCCTAAATTCCCGCGTGGATCGACTCTCGTCCGAAGTTCTGGTGTCGCAATTCGGACGGAGCAAGCGACCTCAGCTTTGGAAGGGGGATAGCTGAGGCCGCTTGAGCTTCGGAACGGAGGCGAATCCAACCGACGCTCAGCGAGGGTAAGCTGCATCCATTCCCACGCATGGTCCACTTGTGAACAATGCCGCCGCGATGTTAGCGCGCGTGCTTTACGTCTCGTGAACGTCCTCCGTCTTGCGCGAAGGGCCTCACGTTGAACTTGCCGAATTTCGATAGGCTTCGGTATTTCAACGGAGGTGTGCTCGGCGTCATCCAGAACTATGTTGCCGCGCTCTGAAGTGAGCGAGGAAATGACGGGCCGCCGCAACAAGGACAATCCGCCTATCCTCATCTGCCAAGAATGTAGGCGACCGATGGTGTATCTCGCTACACTTCCGAAGATTGCTAGCCTGCCCGCAGTACACGCTTACTTGTGTCGACCATGCCAGCGGGTCGATAGCATTACGTTGAAGTAGGGCCGACGCAGGCATCTTTTAAGCTAGCCGTCCTGGTACCGAATGCCGAAATTGTCGCAGGTCAACGCAAAGGCTTCCTTCGCCTTTGCATCCTCAAAGCAGAAGCGAGTGCCGATGTCTGCGCGATCGGTCCACCACCCAATTTGGTGCCCTTCGCAATGCGAGCAGCTTCTCCGCGCAGCAAATCCAACTGTTTTCCAGCCGCGTGAACGACTAAGCAATTTTCCTTTGTCATGAATGCGGTCCTCAAAAATGAAGCAACGACACCATTTTGATTCCGACAAAAAATGAAAATAGTGTGGCGGCTGGGGTGCTAGAACGAAGGCCGCACCAGGGGGACTGCTGCGACCTCATTCTCGAAAAAAATCGGGTGAAATGATCTAAGTGAAATATGCAGCCATCCCCGGTGATCAACAACCTACCGCAGCTCGGTCGCAGCGCAATGTCAGCTAGGTCACACCGGGAAACCTATTTAATGCGCAGGCACGACTTGCTCAGAAGCCCTTCGCTTAGGCAGTCTGGACGGCTTCGTCGCGCGCTCCTCGTCATGACAATCCCTAATAATTCTTGACGGCCGGGCTAAACACCAGCCACAGCGCGACTGACACCAGCCCAAAGCAGCCGAGCAGCAGGAAGGTCGGGCCGTAGCCGATCCATTGCGCGATCCAGCCGCCGAGTGCGGGACTGAGGCTTGCGCCGATCCCCTGCACGGTGATCACGGCTCCCTGGCCGAGATTGATGCGGCCACTGCCGTTGAGCGAGCGCGCGACCATGCCCGGGACAGCGACAGTCTGCAGTCCGGTCCCGATGCCGTCGAGCACCTGCATTGGTACAACACCCCACCATCCCATGACGAAGAAAGCGAGCACGCCGCGAACAGGCAGCATCGTGAAAGAGACCAGCAGCACTGGCCAGTAGTTGCGCTTGCCCGCGACTTGCATGCCGACTAGCGATGTCGCGATCATCACGCCCTGCGCGATCACCACCGTGATTGCTACGAAGCTCGGACCGTCGGCCTGTGCTTCTGCGACGGCCGCAAGGCCATAGAGCGGGACGATCGCGGCGTTGCCGAGATGGAAGATTGCGAGCGCCAGCGCAAGCACGAGCAGCGGCTTGTGCTTGAACAGGATGGACAGACCACTCGGCGGGCTATCCGGATCGTCCTCCTTGCCGCCGCGCGCGGCGCGATCGTCGATCGCCTTGGCCGGGATCATCAATACGCAAGCCACCGCGATGGCGCCAAAAATCGCGGCGAGTACGAACACGGTCACGTAGCCGAATTTGTAACCGAGATAGCCCGACAGCGCCGCGCCGACCATGTTGCCGGCATGGTTGAATGCCTGGTTGCGTCCGTTCAGCGCATTAAAGCCTTTTTGATTAGCGATGCCGAGCGTGATGCCGGTTACTGCCGGCACAATCGCGGCACTCGCCAGCGATTGCGCAACCTGCGAGAACGTCACCGCCCAGAAATTCTGTGAGATCAGGATGATTGCGGATGCCAGAACGACACAGATGCCGGGGATGACGACCCACAGCCGCTTGTTGCGGCTAGAATCGATGAAGCCGCCGATCGGTGTCGTTACCAGCATGCCCGCGACATTGCCGATCGTCATCGCGGTGCCGATCAATCCGGTGGCCCAACCACGCTCCTGCAGGAATACGCCCACGAACGGCCCGATGCCCGACTGCATGTCGGCCATGAAAAAGTTGACGGCGTAGAGGGGCCAGATGCGGGAAGGGGAGCGCGATATCATAGAGAGGCCGAGCGTGAAGCTGCCGATCGAATAGAGTCTCGCGCAAGCGGACATGGCCCGCCGATGGCCGGAGCGGACTGGAAAATAACCTGTGCCCATCATGTTAGTTCCGCCGACCTTGGCGATTAGAGTGCAACGACGTCACCTCGCTAATGCCTCGCGCTCATTTCTGGATCTCTGCCATGCCTCTCTGGACCTGCGCGGACCCTCCCATGCGCGGTCCGTTTCCCGGCGAGAGGTTAGCTTATGGCGGCGAGCTCGAGGAGCTTCCGCGCGGCGGCCTTGGGTCCGGCGTTGGGACGTTCCCCGACGAGTTTTATATTGCGGCCAAATCTTCTTTCACGCCACGTGCCACGATTCGCAACGCGCCGTCTGCAAGCGGACGCTGAAGTTCTTTGGCTTCATCCCAAGGCGCCTTCATCCAAGTCTCAACTTCACCCGGCGTGGTCAAAACAACGGGCATCGCTTTCGGGTGGGCGGCGTATACCTCGGCGTTTGGCTCGGTGGTGAGAAATCCATCGAGGTCGTTGGTTGTCTCGCCTTCCTTGACCTTTCGCACTGAAGTCCAGTTCGTCCAGATGCCTCCGAACGCGAGCAGCGGGCGGCTCTCATCCGGAGCAAACCACACTGGCGCCTTCTCGCCGTCGATGGTGTCGTATTCGCTGAAGCTGGTGAACGGCACCAGACAGCGATTGTCTGGCCCGAGCCATCGCTTCCAATGCTTGCTGCTGGTGTTGCGGATGTTGGTCGTGCCACTGTCCGGCTCCAGCCGCAGCAGCTCCTTGAAGTCTACCGTCTTGCCCTTGGCTTCAAGTTTCTCTGCGCGTTTCCTGGTCGCATCCATGAGCGCCTGCGCCGAAGAAGGCATGCCCCAACGTGCCATGACGAGCTCGCGTCCCTCGGCCCCGTTGCGAACGATCGGCGCTGGGTAGTCCGGAAAGATGCCCGTCATCGACGGCAGGTTTCCGACGCGGCTGTTCAGCGCCCCGAACAAGCGGCGGATCGCATCTACGTTTTTGGTCATCGAATAGAGATTGCACACAGTCAGGTCTCCGGAACGGCCAGGCGGGAGCGCGATGCGAGTTGCAGAAGGGTAGCTGAAGGCCGGCGACCTGCTTTGCTACATTTGCTGCAGCGGAGGCGGCTCGCCAAGTCATGGACGAATGTGGTCGGTGGATGGCGCAGCGCCGCTAGGTCGACGTCTCGCCGGGTTTTGCACCGCGAGCACTCGATCTCAAGCCAGGCGTAACCGCCGTTGATGGCCTGATCGACGGTCGGCGATGGGTCGATCGGTCCTCCTTCGGCCCATATTTTCTCATTCCACGATTCGCAGAGCAGCTTGTCGGCTTGTCGGATGAGGATCTCGCCCTTGGCGCGGGCTTCGGCAGACTGGCCCGCGAGAATCGTCGTCATCGTGCGCGCCCTCCCCAATTCCTTGGTGAGCGCCTTGCGGTCGCCGCCGCTGAGGGGCGTCGGGTGATGTTTCGGTGCCATGGCAGCATCCAGTTCCGGCCGCGCCGGCGACTACTCGAACGCAGGCCAGCAGCCATCTTCCTCGTGGCGCCCGGTCCGCTGCGTGCAGGTATTGTCCAAGAGCCGCCGTCCGACATCCTTCCAGAGCGCCTCCCGACCATAAAGGCGGACGGCATCGACCTTCTGAATCTCGACGACCCTGGCGCAGCGCCGGCACCCCACCCTCAGAATATGTTGAGGAATCTGGCTCAACCGCAGCGCCCCTCCAGATGGGCCCGACCTGCTCTCTGCGCGAGGGTCGTCCAGAAGCGCCTGCCAGTATTCCGGCGGCAGATCAGCTTCCGGAGCCAATCCGGGCTCCCGAGGCACGTTTCTACCGACGAAAGCGGCCATCTTATCCATCTCCTTCGGGTTCGGCATGCGCCAGCTCACGGGTCGGTCCGTCATGCTTCAATAGAACATAACAGGAACAAAAGAGTCGATAGCCGGCATGAAAAATATCCTCTGGTGGGCCCGTCCATGCTGTCGGAACCATGCCCTGTCGTTCGTCTTGAATCCGAGCCGTCCCGAACTGGAGTTCTGCGTAACATGGCCCCGAGAGCCAACTGGAAAGGCTTCTTGCGTCTGTCGCTCGTCACCTGTCCGGTGGCTCTCTACCCGGCGACATCGGAATCCGAAAAGATCTCGTTCAATCAGCTCAATCGAGCGACCGGTCACCGGATCAAGTACGTGAAGGTCGACGCCGATACCGGTGACGAGGTCGCGAACGAGGACATCGTCAAGGGCTACGAACTCGACAAAGGACAGTACATCGAGGTCACCAAGGAGGAGCTCGAGGAGCTAGCGCTGGAGTCGACGCGGACCATCGAGATCGACGAGTTCGTCGACAAGGCAGACATCGACCCGCGCTATCTGATCCGTCCGTACTACCTGCGTCCCGACGGCAAGGTCGGTCACGACGCCTTCGCGGTGATCAGGGAGACCATCCGGGAGATGGACAAGGTGGCGATCGGCCGCGTGGTTCTCACCAACCGCGAACACATTATCGCGCTCGAGCCGTTGGAGAAGGGTCTCGTCGGTACGCTGCTGCGCTACCCCTACGAGGTCCGCTCCGAGCAGGAGTACTTTGACGAGATCCAGGACGTCAAAGTCACCAAGGACATGCTCGACCTCGCAAGGCACATCGTCAACCAGAAGACGGGCACGTTCGACCCCGAGAAATTCGAGGATCATTACGAGACCGCGCTGGTCGACCTGATCAACCAGAAGCGCGCAGGCAAGACCATTCGCCCGAAGGAACGGCCCAAAGGCGAAAACGTGGTCGATCTGATGGAGGCGCTGCGGCAGAGCGTCGGTCGGGAGGCTGCGCCGGCGAAGGCAGCAAAGCCCGCCGAGAAGCCGCGCAAGGCGGCGGCGGGCCAAAAAGAGATGCTGATGACGATCCAAGGCAAGAAGCCGGTGAAGGAAGTAGCGGCGAAGAAACCCGTGTCGGGCCAGCGGCGGAAGTCGGCTTAGGCGGGGTGACCGCCGCTTTTGACGGCGAGTTCAACCGATCGCTGGATGTCTGCTTTCGGGGGCAGACCAGATATAGCAAAGGGAAGCCGCCACTTCCGCTAATGACCCCATAGCGGACATCTCTGCCTCGCGAGACCCGCACTGCGTGACAGTCGTGCCACCAATGGTGGAGCAGTAAGGCCAAGGTTTTAAGCTATGCCACGCGCGGCCGCCGTCTCTCGCGCCGCCTTCTCCTGTGCGAGAGTTGCTTCCAGCCGCGCGATGTTTTCCTGGAGGCGCTGGTTGTTTTCCAGCAGACGCTGACTGGTGAGGAGGAGGATGTAGTAGCCGAATTGCTGATTACTTTGAAAGTAGATTTCAAGCAGCCTTTCATAAGTTATAGTCAGGACTTGTCCGTCTTCTATGCACTCGACCGTTCCGGTTCGCCAGTTATTGGGCGTAAGGAAGCCAAGTTCTCCCATGAGGCGTCCGGGCGGGATCTCGACGTTGATCTCTTTGACCAGAAAATTGCCCGTCACGGTCAAGAACATTTCGTTGGCGGTGTCATGAATCTTGAATAGGGTATCGCCGCGGCGATATTTGCGTTCGGTCATGAACGGCTTGATCCACTCCATCGACATGTCACCTTGCGTCGCGTTACGTGCCTTCTTAACGAGCCTGAGCAGTTGGCGGAGACGAACGGCATTGACCGGCAGCAACAGCAGATAAAGCAGAAAGGTGGCGACGCTTCCGGAAAGCGCGCCAGAGGTTGCGAAGAATGCACACCCGACCATATTCGCGACCCGCAGCGGCACCATTCTCTGCATCAACAAAGTAGCGACAAAGAAGATTGCGCCGACCAAGGCAAACATGTTGGCGAGCGTGATATTGGCCAACACAATTTCTAGCAGCCGATCAAACAGTGCGTCGTAAGTGATATTGTTGGGATCAAGCCCCATTTGAACGAGAATCTTGGCGATCCTGAGATTATCCGCCGCCGTATCAAGAATGCGGTTTAGAATTGTCGAAAGATCTGCACTGGAACTCATCGGATCACCCCACGCAAAGCAGTCGGTTATTTTTCGGACCTCGCTCTTTGCTGACGTTGCTGAACGAGTCCGACACCCTAGTTGGATCAATCGGATCGCAGGCGGCGCCTTTATTCGGCGCAGAGCGAGTGCGTGTCGCAATCATACCATTCCGATGACGGGCCATTTACTCCGTCCACGCTGTATCTTGTGCATCGCACAAGAGAACCTTATTCGATCTCCGGAAAGTGCGAAGGCAGAGGTTTTAAATAGGAAATCGGCGCCCCTCGACGAGGGTGCTCAAACAGCCGTAAAGTGCCGGTTGGCCCAGAAGTATCAACTCCGTAATGGTTTTGAACGCGGCAGGGTGTCGTTGGGAGGCTGACGATCGTACGTTGATCGACCTGTTCGGATCGGCAATGTGTTGAGATGATCGACCGCAAAAATCCAAAGGCAGATCAAGAGATTTTGTTTGGTCCTTTCCGTTTGTCCGGTTCGCGGAGAATTCTGGAAAAGGAGGGCGTTCCGATTGAGGTTGGGGTCCGAGCCTTCGAAATTCTGGCCGTTCTGGTCGAGCACGCTGGGAAAGTGGTCGGCAAGAAGGATTTGATCGCTCAAGTATGGCCCGGCGTCACGATCGATGAAGTAAACCTTCGTGTTCAAGTTGCCATGCTCCGTAAGGCGCTCGGCGAAGGAGACGCCGGAGCGCGCTATGTGGCAACAATTCCGGGCCAGGGCTATTGCTTCGTGGCGCCAATCTCTCGCTCGGGGCCGCTGCAAGCCGACGCTCCGCACAACCCAGCCTCATTCATCGCTCGAAAGTTGCCGCCTCGTTTGACCCGAATGATTGGTCGCGATGAAGTGGTCCACGAGATATCAGGTCAGTTGTCGGAGCGACGCTTTGTGACGATGGTCGGCCCGGGCGGCATAGGAAAAACAACTGTTGCTGTCTCGGTGGCTCACGGATTGTTCGAAGAGTTTGCAGGTGCCGTATGCTTTGCCGACCTCGGTCCTCTGAATGAGCCGTCTCTGGTGGCCAGTGCGATAGCTTCGGCATTAAGACTCGGGGTTCGCTTCACTGATCCCAGCAAGGGACTTGTGAATTTCCTTCGAGACAAACGGGGCCTATTGATCTTCGATAGCTGCGAGCACGTGATCGGGACCGCCGCAGCAATAGCCGAAGAGATCTTCGCGAGCGCGCCGCAGGTGCATATCCTCGCAACAAGTCGGGAATCGCTAAGGGTTGAGGGCGAGTATGTCTATTCGCTGGCAGCTCTGGGTAGCCCGCCAGGAGATGCCGACCTCACAGCGGCGCGGGCACTCGCCTTTCCGGCGGTGCAGCTTTTTGTGGAACGAGCCGCCGTTGGGCGGCAGTATTTCCAACTGCACGATGCCGATGCCTCGATAGTTGGTGATATTTGCCGTCGACTAGACGGAATTGCCCTCGCCATTGAGCTCGCCGCCGGCCGCGTCGATGCTTATGGCATTCGGGAAACGGCGGCACTGTTGAACGACCGCCTTAACCTCCTTGGCGAAGGTAAGCGCACCGCGCTCGCGAGGCATCAGACCCTAAGCGCAACCCTGGACTGGAGCTACGACCTGCTTTCAGAATCTGAGCGCTTGATTCTTCGCAGGCTCTCGGTCTTCGCGGGCAATTTTACTCTCGAAGCGGCTCGCTCGATCGCTGTTGGAATTGACCTGGATGACGCGCAAGTCGTCACCGGAATTGCCAGCTTAATCGGAAAATCGCTCCTCGCGACGGATGGCGACAACAAAGCGGCGCGCTACCGATTGCTCGACACCACCCGAGCTTATGGCTTGGGAAAGCTCGCTGGGAGCGGAGAACTAGACTACATCAAACGGCGTCACGCGAGCTATTACAAACGGATTTTTGAGCGAATCGACCACACATCGTCCGGGGTCGAAGGCCTTTCAGCGTACGCCGAGCATCTCGATAATGTGCGGGCAGGGCTCGAATGGTGTTTCTCTGACCCCGGTGACATTCGGGTTGGCATTGCACTCGCGGCTGCGACAGTGCGGTTGTTCTTGGAGATGTCACTATTAACTGAATGTCGTCGTTGGGCCGAGCGCTCGATCACCGCGTTCGATGAATCGGATCGCGGGAGCGCTCGCGAGATGGAGTTGCGATCAGCACTTGGACTTTCACTAATGTTTGCCACGGGAAACAGCGACGAAGCACGAGGCGCTCTTTTAAGAGGGTTGAAACTCGCCGAAGAGCTCGGAGATTTGCGGAATCAGCTGCGGCTTCTCGAAAAGCTGCATGTATTCCATCAGAGGATAGGAGACTGCCACGAAGCCTTCGCCCTTGCGCAGCAGAGCGAGGACGTCGCCGCAAGTCTTGGCGATAGCTCGAGTGTCGCGATAGCGAATTGGACGCTGGGGTTTTCCCACTACTTCGCGGGAGACTGCAAAAGCGCACAGACGAATTGGGGGGCGCCAATGCCAAAAGGCGATAGTTCTCGATCGTACGGGACCAATGTTGCTTTTGATCGTGACATCCAAGCGCGTACGCGATGTGGTTTGGGATCCGTTCTCTGGGTGCGTGGCTTTCCGGATCAGGCCATGAGGATCGGCAGGGATATAATCAAGGAGGGCGCAACTCTGAGGGACCCGTCAACATTCTGCATTTGCCTGATTTTTACGAGTTTCACATCTCTTAGACTTGGCAATCAGGCGGACGCGGCGGATATGATTGGCCGTCTCCTCGCTCACGCCAGAAAGCATTCTCTTGGGCCTTACGAAGCGATCGGCATTGGTCTTAGGGGGACTCTGCTGATTAATCGTGGTCAGGCCAAAGAAGGGGTCGGCATGGTGCGTGATGCTATCGAAACCCTGCATGTTGGCAGGTATGAGTTGCACAACCCTGCGTTCCTCGCCGCTTCCGCAGAAGGGTTGCGGATACTGGGCCAATATGAGGAGGCGCTCAGACAAATCGACGAAGCCATCGCCCGCATTGAAAGAAACGGGCAACTGCTCTTTCTACCGGAGTTCCTGAGGATCAAGGGGACTATCGTCATGGCCGCTCGGCAAACAGATTTGTCCCAAGCCGAGGCCCTTTATCTGCGCGCACTCGCGGTTGCGGGCGGGCAGTCTGCTTTGGCTTGGGAACTGCGGGCGGCGACAAACGCGGCCAGATTGCGAGCTATTCAACGTCGTATCGACGATGCTCGAGCTATACTTGCCCCGATCTATAGTAGGTTTACCGAAGGTTTTGAAACGACCGATCTGAAAGACTGCAAGGCAGTATTGGACAGGTTAGATTAGTCTGAGCGGATCTGGCGAGTTGCGTGGGTGGACTGCAACGAATTGTGCGTGCCGGGGGCAGGTCGCCACACATGGAAAGTAAGAGGCAGCAATGACATTATTTCGAGCGGCATTGGCCTTTGTATTTTTGGTCTACGGCAGCTCCCTCGGGCTAGCAGACAGCGTCATGGGCGAGATCCGCATCGGCCAAACGCTACCGTATAGTGGGCCGCTATCCAGCTTTGGTATCATTGGTCGGGTCCAAGAAGCCTACTTCGCCAAAATCAACGCGGAGGGCGGCATCAACGGCCGAAGGGTAAAATTCATCAGCGTGGACGATGCCTACTCTCCTCCCAAAACCGTCGAGCAGACGCGTAGATTGGTGGAGCAGGAGGGGGTGTTGTTGATGTTCGGCTCGCTAGGAACTGCGACCAACAGTGCAGTTCATCGTTACCTCAATGCGAAGGGCATTCCGCAGCTGTTCGTGCTCAGTGGGGCCACGAAATGGGCTGACCCAAGAAATTCTCCATGGACCATGCCAGGAATGCTCGCCTACGAAACCGAGGGGGCCATATACGCCAAGCACATCCTGCAGAACATACCTCACGCCAAGATCGCAATACTGTCACAGAACGACGATTTTGGCCGCGACTATGTGACGGGTTTCAAACGGGGCCTGGGAAACGAAGCAAAAGCCGCAATCGTCGCCGAAGAAAAATACGAGACGAGCGCGCCAACGATTAGCTCTCAATTGGCGACGTTGAAGGCATCTGGCGCTAATGTGTTGTTCGGCGTCACGATCGGAAAATTCACGTCGCAGCTCATCAAAGGAGTGGCCGAACTCGGCTGGAAGCCGGACGCCTTCTTTGTTCCGGCGTCGGCCTCCTCGATCTCGTTTCTCGAGCCAGCGGGTCTCGAAAATGCGATTGGGTTGATTTCGTCGAGCAATCAGAAGGACACGATCGATCCTCAATGGGCCGGTGACGCCGGTGTGAAGGACTTCCTGGAATTCATGAAGAAATACCTGCCCGGGGCAGACCTAAACAATTCCAACTATTCCGCGGGCTATCATTATGCGGGACTTTTGACGAGAGTTCTGCAAGCGTGCGGGAAGGATCTCAGTCGTGAAAACATCATGCGCCAGGCCGCATCACTTCGTGAGATTGCGCTGCCGCTACTGTTACCCGGAATAACGGTAACGACCAGCCATGAGGATTACTTGCCGTTCCAACAATCGCAGCTGCGTCGCTTCAACGGAAAGAGCTGGATTGGCTTCGGTGACACACTAGACGATCGGTAAGCGCGTCTCGATCGCGTCGATCCACCGACCAATCTGCCGGCATATCCCAGTCTGGGACCAGCTGCCGCTGAACGTTCATAAAATCAAGCTACTGGCAAGAATGGGCCGCGTTGTGCGCGTTTCAGTGCGATCGAGTCTGCGCTCGGCCACGGCACTTCGGCGGCACGAGTTGGAACTGTAGCAATACGCTCGGACGTGACCGATCGGGTCGAGCGTATGGCCGCTTCGTCGCCGAACCAAATATTGTGTGGGCGTGGGAAGGAGGACACGGCTTGCCGCCGAGCCGGAAGATGCAAGCAACAAGTTTTTTCGGAGGTTAACGAGCAATTACGGGCCTCTTTGCGAAGCAAATCCTATGCTGCGTGCTATGGCAACTGCCAAAAGCGACCTTGTCTGATGGGAGACATCAATGCACGCGTGCGCATTCAAAGACAGCTACAGCCTGCCGACTGCAGTTCCGTCCGCCACGGAACTATTGCTCTACCGGAAAGACCGCTTTCGCCTCCGCGCTGAGAGAAGTTGGCGTTGTCTTCCTGACGTTGAAAGCGACCCCCGGATCGATGCCGATATTGTCGTCTCGCGCTGGACCGATATTCGCGCGGTATGCCGACAGGTGCGGGCGCCGTTATCTCTCCGGCATGTGATCTCGGTCGCCCTCAAGCCAACACATGTCAAAATTACGAGAGATTCGTTGACAGTGTTCGACGGACCAATGCTAGCGGGGACGATACACATCGCAGGACCGGGCAAGGCCTTGGTTGCTGAATTTCGAGATCCCTGCGATTTTCTGCATTTGCATGTATCGTCCGGTTATCTTCGTAAATGCCGGGAGCAGGCTGGTCTCAGTCGGACATTGGGGGTATTGAACGACCTCGTCATTCGCGATCCACTAGCGGAATTGCTTGGCCAAACGCTGATCGCGAATGCCGCGGCAAGTGATGGCGCTTATGCGGATTGTTTTTGCCAGACATTGACAATGCACATTGCGCGGTTAGGGAACGCGCGAAAAGCTGAAAATGCTCTACCTAACTGGCGCCTCAAGCGTGTCCGCGAATACGTCGATGAGCATCTCGCGGAATCCATCGGCCTCGCCGATCTCGCCGAGGCGGCTGGCCTATCGCGGATGTATTTCGCGGCACAGTTTCGGGTGGCTACCGGCTACCCACCGCATCATTATGTGCTTCACCGGCGAATTGACCATGCCAAAGAGCTTCTCTCGGGCACCAATCTGCCGCTCGTTGAAGTGGCCCTAGCCGTGGGCTTTCAAGAGCAATCGCATTTCTCAACTGTTTTCAAGCGTTTCACGGATGAAACTCCAGCGCGCTGGAGGAGAACTGCCATGGCTGCGATATCTGACCGGAGCCGTCAAAGGCCCCTGGTCAGCCCGCGTCATCAAGAAGGGGCGCTCGTATAATTCGCGGCCGTCCGAACTGTCAGGCAATTAGCGACGACGTTGCCAGCAAAAATCCGAGGGCGATTCCTTCTGCAATCTTCGTCAGGTGCTCCTGCTACGTCAGCAGGCTAGTTTTGGAATCAAGCTGGTATCGGCTCGACCTGATGCTTCACGCATTGCTGCATGGTGCCGACGGTGCCCGAGCCGAAGCCGCCCTTGACGGCATTGCCGGGGTCCACTGCGGGCTGCGCGACGTCGCTAGCGTAAGCCTTGGCTTCGTCCTGGTGGAGGTACGCATCGATCGGCTTCGGCCCGACCACGCCGGTCGCCAGACCTGGCCGATCTGCTTGACGTTGGCGACGCGGGTTGACCAGCCGGCGCCGAAAGTGGACCAGGTGTTGAGGTGCTGAGCCGCCCGGTTTGGGGACTTTGAGCAGCGACGATACAGGACCGCAGGGCCTCAACGGGGCGCCGGTCGCGCTCGCAGGAAAGCGAGGAGGCAGGTTGGCTGTGCGTACTGCCTATCGCCTAAATCAAGCATTCGAGTGGGCCAGGTGCTCACGACCAACTTCACGCGTGGCTTACCTTCGAAGGCTCATATCGCTTGTTCGCAGCATTGCGTCGCCAGCGTGCCGGAGTGTCACCCACGCGTGCTTTGAAGACAGTCGAGAAGTGCGCCTGCCCCTGGAAGCCGACGAAGAGAGCGAGCTCCACGATTGGCATATCGGTGCTCGATAGAATCACCTTCGCGCGTTCGATGCGCCTGTGGAGAAGGTAGTCGTGTAGCCCGTTGCCCGTCGCTCTTCGAAACTGCGCAGCGAAATGGCTTTGCGACAATCCCGCCACACCGGCCAATGTGGCTAGCGTTGGCGGATCGTCGAGGTGCGCGTCGACGTACTCTTGTACGCGTTCCAAGCGCGAGGGCAGAAGAGGTACATCTGGTGGACATGGTCGCTCCAAAGTTGCGATATGCGTGACTAGACTGCGGCCGACGCTCTCGGCGTACCGCGGGTCGTCTGCGTGGCAACTAATTAATTCACGCCCAAGGAGCCTTGCCAGCGGATCGGAGACGACGACATCGCCGAGATCCGGCACTAAGGGGCGTTTTCCACGGAGTGGGGCTCCTTGGAGCGCTCGAAAGTAGCCGTCCGACACATATAGGTGCAAAAAGTCGAACGGGTCGCGAAACTCAGCGGTCATACGCTGGTCGGGAGATGTAATATGCAAAGTTCCTTCAGACATTGCGCCATCGAAGATCAGGCGCTGCCCTCGAACGAGCTTCAACCGCGAGTCCCTTAATGCGATCCGAATGATATGTCGATCGTATGGAGACGCCGCGGCTTCCCGGCGAAACCCATTTTCGAGATCGGTCCAGCGTGAGATCAGAATGTCCCCTTTGATGAGTTGATCCCCGGAATCGTCGATAGGGCGATGCCAATCTCGCTCTTCATAAATCGAGCCAGAGCGTCTGGAACATTGTTCGCAGGGCGCCTGTTGCGCAAATCCAGGCACGCCTCCCGAGGTAGATGCTGCTTTGGTGCTTCGGTGCCGCATGTCGTCCGCAATTGCTGAAAAGAAGTTGTGGGGGACGCGGGGCCGCTGAACGTCCATTTATCGGCCTTCCGGCGTCCTGTGTCGTCCATCATGAACCTTGCTCCAGGCCGATGTTAAACGCGAATAAAAGTTTGAAAATCAGACGAGATGGGTTCGCTCGCGCGTCAATTGGCGGTCGCGCATGTCAGCCGAACGGGCCCTCAGCGAGACAGTGGTGGCTGAGTGCGATCGTCCTATCGGCAGGAAGAGTGGTCGTGGCGAGGACGGCGTGCATTTCCACAAAGTCACTTTCGTCCGAAAGAAGAGTTATGCAAACGACGATAGTGATAGCTGATGCTAGCGAGAAAGGCATTCCTAGAGGTGTCGCCTTGGGACGTCTGCAATCATGAAATGCCTGAGACCGGGGATGTCGCGGCCAAGAGATTACTCTGGCGCGATTGCGAATGCTCCAGTCATGGAGGCCGTCCTTATCGGCCAGTCGGGTTCGTAAGTCGAGCGCTACCCGTCACAAGTACTGTCGTGTCGAACCAATTCCATGGAGGTTGAAATGAGAGTCACCCAGTTCATGCGCCGTATGTCAGCCGTCAATCGTCGTCGTGCGGTCTTGGGTATGTTCGGAGCGATCGTTGCTGCAGCGTTGCCAAGTCATGCAAGAGCAAAAGCGAAACGCGCTTCGCCGGGTGCTCTCCCGGCTTATCCAGTGACGCACTATCGAAAAAAGACAATCGATCGCGTTAATGTATTCTACCGTGAGGCCGGCCCCAAGAATGCGCCAGTGGTGTTGTTACTCCATGGATTCCCAACCTCGTCGCACATGTTTCGCAACCTCATTCCTGCGCTTGCAGACCGCTATCACGTGATAGCGCCGGACTATCCCGGTTACGGCCAGAGCGATATGCCGAACCGCGCCAACTTCGCTTACACGTTCGATCATTTTAGTGAGCTAGTAGATAATCTGCTCGTTCAACTTGGCGTCGACCGCTATGCGATGTACGTCATGGACTATGGCGCTCCAGTTGGCTGGCGCCTGGCATTGAAACATCCCGAGCAGGTGGCAGCTCTGATTGTTCAAAACGGCAACGCCTATGAAGAGGGGCTGCAGGAATTTTGGGATCCGATCAAGGCATACTGGGTCGATGGTTCTGACGCGCACCGACAAGCACTCATGAAGCTTGTGACGGTGGAGACGACAAGGTTTCAGTATACCGATGGAGTGTCGGACCTTAGCCGAATTGCCCCCGATAATTGGGTGTGTGATCAGGCACTTCTCGATCGGCCTGGAAACAGTGATATACAGATGGATCTGTTCTACGATTACCGGACGAATCCGCCGCTATATCCCGCCGTGCAATCGTACTTCCGCAAACATAAGCCGCCTACGCTGATTGTTTGGGGCAAGAACGACAAGATTTTCCCCGCATCCGGTGCGTATCCCTTCAAGCGCGATCTCCCCCAGGCTGAGTTTTATCTCATAGACAGTGGACATTTTCCGCTGGAGGACAAGTTTAGTGAGATGGTGCCGCTGATCCGCGGGTTCCTCGATCGAAGCCTTTTGCGCGGCTGATTGGGAGAACGCCCGGCGCGCCTGGCGCTCTCAGCATTTGAGAGTATCAACGAGGATGCGGTGGAGACGTGTTCCGTGAAGGCAGTTACGAACAGAAGCGCACAAGCCAAAGCCAGCCGGATGGGAGTTGGCTCTTGGGTGGTTATAATCGTGCTTCTGCTATTCTTGTTGGCGGCGGCGGTCCCCATCTACCATAGCTCGAGGCTTGGGAATGGCGCGGGCTTGCCGCTGTCGACGTATATCGCGATGGCGCTCGGAATCGTGTTCTCGCTTGGCGTCGGCTTTGGCCTGATGGCGTTGCTGTTTTATAGCAGTCGTAAAGGCTACGATGAGCCGCCGGTGTTAATGGACGAGAGCGAGCGCGCGGAGAGCGCGAACCTGCCAACGGAGAGTACGGAGCAGGTGACAGGCCACCATGAGTCTCAATAATTAGCCGGAGTACTGGCGATTAGCGGCTAGTGTCGGCCGGTTTGTATGAGACGACGTGTCTCCGCCAGCACAGGGTGCGTTGCAAGCCTGATTGCGACACGCGGGGAGTGTTAGATCCCGGCAATCTCCACGAACGCTAGCGTTGCGCTAGGAGGCCGATCCCCGTGGGTGTCATCGGCTTCGGATGGCCTGTCTCCGTGCCGGCCGCGATTGGCTGCATATCGTTGGATCACCTCTCGCCAGGCGTATCCGAATGTGGGTCGAGAGCCGATTATTGATCACGTGCAATTCCCAAAAGCAGCCAGAGCTCGAAAGAAGAGTGGGAGCTCCTCACGTACGCTGGTGATGCCGACGGGGGTAATGCAGGCCAATCTCGGACAATCAAGGAGAAAGAGCGTGAGTGCATCCATCATCGCTGGAATCAAGATTCCGGACTCCAAGCTGGCGCATCATACCACGGAATTCATCCGCGATTCAGAATCGCCGCTGCTTTACCATCACTCCAGGCGGACGTTCCTGTTCGGCATGCTTCACGGTGAGCGACGCGGTCTGAAGGCGGATCCGGAGCTGCTCTACGTAGCGACGATGTTTCATGATCTAGGTCTAGTCGAGGGACACCGACACATGGATCGGCGATTTGAAGTCGACGGCGCCGATGCGGCTCGCGAGTTTCTCAGGTCTCATGACGTCCCTGAGGATGCCATCCGCCGGGTCTGGTCGTCGATCGCCCTCCACACCACGCACGGTATTCCGGAATTTATGGAGCCAGAGATAGCTCTCGTAGCTGCCGGAGTGGAGACCGATATCGATGGAAGAGATTTGAAACTGCTCGATGCTGCCACGGTCAAAGAGATCCTTGCGGAGCATCCACGCATCGACTTCAAGCGTCAGGCATTCAAGGCCTTCACCGAAGGTTCTAGAGATCGACCAGACACAGCTTTCGGCACCATTACAGCCGACGTCCTCGAGCATTTTTCTCCCGGCTTCAGGCGAAAAGACTTCGTCGAGGTGGTCATGAACAATGAATGGCCGGACTGAATCCTGATCAGGAGCCGCTTTCGGTCTGAGCTGGGGTCTCCTTGGCGCGTGAAAGGCGATTCAGCAACATGCGACAATACATTGATCCGATCCTCCATCGCCGGCGCGAACGTTTGGTCAGAGTTATCGCGCTGGCAACATTCGTCGTCTTCTTTCAAGCGTACATGGTGGCTCCGATTATTCCCGTTCTCTCCAATGCCTTTGGGGTATCGGACGAGAAGATTGGCCTCGTCGTACCGGCTTACTTGATCCCATATGGCGTTTCGACATTGGTATACGGAGCGTTGGCTGACCGTATTGGTATTGCCCGTGTCATGTTCACGTCGCTGCTGGCCTTCTCGGCACTTACGATGCTGACTGCGACCGCACGAACATACGAGCAACTGCTCCTGTGGCGCGCCATTACGGGAGTTGGCGCGAGCGGGATCGTTCCCCTTGGGTTAGCGCTTGTGGGGCGGCTGTACCCCTATGGGCAGCGCGGTCGCCCCCTTGGCTGGCTTTTCGGCGCTATGGCCGGCGGGATGGCGTTCGGATCTCCGTTGGGAGCGCTGATCATTCCCGTCGCGAACTGGAGCGGGTTGTTTATCGTTGTCGGCTGGTTCGGCCTGTCGCTGCTGCTCCTTCTCTTGCGCTATCTCACCGTTATCGAAACTACGGTGCCTCCGTTGAAGGGCACAGTTTACCAGGTTTTCGATGGCTATAGGCGTCTCTTGGGAACGCCGCGTGGCCAGCGGACCTATGGCTACGTCTTTCTCAACTCAATGTTTCACTCGGGCGTGTTCACCTGGTTAGGTGTCTATCTCGAGCGTCGCTATCATCTTGGTCCCGCAACGATCGGCCTCGCGCTGCTCGGCTACGGCATACCGGGATTTCTTCTAGGGCCGTTGATCGGCAGAGCGGCAGATCGCTGGGGCCGTGCGAGGCTGATTCCAATTGGTCTAATCTTGAGCTCGTTGGCGGCGATGGCGTTGGCGCTTGGCACACCGGTGATGTTCATCCCGATCGTCGCAATCATACTGTCCTTGGGGTACGATATGACCCAACCACTTTTTGGTGGAATCGTCACGTCTCTCGGGGAAGGCCGAGCCGGCCAGGCCATGGGCCTAAGCGTATTTATGCTTTTTGTCGGCTTCGGGCTCGGGAGCCTGATCTTCGGCGCACTCATGCAGTACGGCTTTACGGTCGCATTTGCTGCATTCGCGATGATCGAATTGCTAATCGCCCTGATGTCCTTTGGGCTATTTCGTTCAGAGGTGGTTCTTGCCGGCCTGATCTTGCTTTGCTTGGCCGGGTCAGGCGTGCTGCCCCGACAATCTCCGCCAACCGTGCAGACGCTGCCATCCACCAACTCCGAATCGAGATTGGCCGAACTTGGAGAAGCATCGTCGAATTCGCCGCGTGGATAAAGCAGTCGAAATCTCAATCAGTCAGTTTTTGCAGATAGGAGAAATCGGCATGAGGCCGGCATTTGAGAACTTCCCAAGTGAGGCCGCCGAAGACGCAGTGTCGCGTCGAAGATTCTTGACAGGCGCTTCCGCTGGGATCGCGGGGAGTGTCGTCGCAGGGAGAGCAATGGCTGACTCGTTGGCCGATGTGCCGCCGCGGGAAGTTGGCTCCGATCTCAGCGGCCACAGCGAGCGATCAAAGTACGTTCATATCGAGCGGATTCCCGAGGCGGGGCCAGGACGACGCCACGTCGACCCCGGCGACGCGATCAATTCGAAAACGCCCCTGGACAAACTGGTCGGCGCGATCACGCCGTCGGACCTTCACTACGAGCGCAGCCATGCGGGTGTACCCGAACTCGACCCCGCCAAACACCGTCTTCTGCTGCATGGCATGACGCAGAAGCAACTGGTTTTAACATTGAACGATCTCAAGGCGATGCCGTCGATTTCGCGGATGGCCTTTATCGAATGCACCGGTAACGGGTGGGAGAACTGGAAAAACGCGGACGAGAACCTCACCGTGCAGAATACCCATGGCCTCGTCAGTACGAATGAATGGACCGGAGTGCCATTAAAGTTCCTGATCCAATTGGTCGGCAAGAACTCCGGGGCCACGTGGATGCTTGCCGAGGGTGGCGATGCCGCGGGCGTTGCGCGTAGCATTCCACTCACGGACGAGATCATGGACGAGGCTTTCGTCGCCTACGGTCAGAATGGCGAGCCGCTCAGGCCTGCTCACGGTTTCCCGATCAGACTTATCATGCCCGGGTTCGAGGGAAATCTAAACATCAAATGGCTTCGGCGTCTGAAGTTCGGCGATCAACCCTGGATGACCCGCTGGGAAACCGCTCGCTATACGCAGCTTCTGGCAGACGGAAAGGCGGCCCAGTTCCAGCTCAGGATGGAGACCAACTCTGTTATCACCTCGCCATCCGGAACGATGGTGATAGAGCCTGGATACAATCGCATCACAGGCTTGGCCTGGAGCGGTCATGGCAAGGTCGAGAAGGTCGAGATCAGCACCGACGGCGCGAAGAGCTGGAAGCAAGCCGAGTTGAGTCATCCAGTACTTCCAAAAACCCAGACCCGATTTCAGATGAGCTGGATCTGGGATGGCCGAAGCACAAAGATCGTAAGTCGTTCTACCGACGATAAGGGCAACGTTCAACCAGATCGCGCTGCACTTATCGCACTCATGGGAACAAACGCGCTCTTTCACTACAATGCGCAGCAGACCTGGAGCATCGACGCAGCAGGGAGAGTCCGCAATGTTCTTGCATAAGCTCTTCTTGCGAATTGCCCTTGCCAGCTGCTTGGTGACACCGGTGCTGGCCGAAGAATTCGGGCGTCCTGCTAGGCCTGATGAGATCGAACTATGGGACATCGACGTGAGGCCGGACGGCAAGGGCCTGCCAGAAGGCAGTGGCACGGTGGCGCAGGGTAAAGCGATATTCGAAGACAACTGCTCAGGCTGTCACGGCACGCGCGGCCAAGATGGCATCAAGGATCGCTTGGTTGGTGGTCAGGGCACGCTCGCTTCCGAAAATCCCATCAAGACCGTCGGCAGCTTCTGGCCCTATGCCACAACGTTGTTTGATTACATTCACCGGGCCATGCCTTACCAGGCACCCGGTTCGCTAGGTGTCGACGACACCTATGCCGTCGCTGCCTACCTGCTTAGCCTGAACGGGATATTACCCATGGATGGGAAGTTGGACAAGCAGAGCCTGCCTAAAGTTCAAATGCCGAATCGCAACGGATTTGTTCCGGTACCGGAATTCGACTACCCGCAGAGCCACCATAACTGAGCTGGACGTCATGAAGGAAGCGACAACGACTGCCTCCGATGCGCATGCGTCGAGCCGAGGTTCGATTATTGGTGTGGTCGTTGCCATCTGCTTGTTCGGATTTGAAGGAGTAAAGGCGATGTCTATAGAGGGATTGATTTCGATCAAGAGCAACTACGGCCCAGAGGAAACGATGGAGCGGCTCGAGGCCGCGATCAAAGCCACGGGCATGACGGTGTTTGCCCGAATTGACCATGCGGCTGCGGCTGCCGCTGCCGGCATGAAGTTGCGCCCGACAAACCTTTTGATCTTTGGCAGCGCCAAGGGGGGGACGCCCCTAATGCAAACGGTGCAGACTATCGGCATAGACTTGCCGCTCAAGGCTCTTATCTGGCAGGACGAAGCGGGGGCGACCTGGATCTCATACAATGATCTGATTTGGCTCGCCAAGCGACACAAGGCAGAGACCAAATCGAAGGCGGCCATCCACGCTATGTTGATCGCGCTTGACGCAGTGGCTTCCACAGCCACCACAGCCAGAGTGGCACCGAACTGAGCGGTCGAACTCTGATCAGCGGCGAGGCCCACCCGGACGTTCAAGCGTCATCAGGAACGATGCGGCGATCTTATGGAGAGGCATTGCCTCGAGAGCCGCGGGCGAAATTTTTCGGCCAGCGGGTAGGTGACTTCCCGCGCCCGGGGCACCGGTGGATGAATCAAGTGTCTCACGTTTGCAAATTGCCACGCTGTGGCTGGTTCGCTCGAATGGCTACGTATCCTTTCAAACTCTTAGTCGTTTCGGGAGGCCTTGAAAGATCAACCTCTCAACCATCGGCTTGCGTTTATGACTGATATTCGGCGCTCGCGCCGTCCCGAGGCCCGCCGGTGGGCATTTCCTCCCCAGACCCGCCCCACGGCCAATGCCATCGGGCGCCTTTCAGGTACGTTCGATTGAATTCACCTTTGTCGATCAAAGGCCCGGAGTCGCCCTTAACTTGCCGAGCAACGCCTTTGCGGCCTTGAGATCGGAGCTATCGAATCCTTCCGTGAATCGGTTGAACACAGCAGCCAATAGACTGCAGCCGTCTGATTGACGACCTTGGTGTATCCACAGTTCGGCAAAGCTCATCGCGGTTCGCAATTCCCAAGAAAGAGCATGTTGCACGTCGGCCAATTTCAACGATCTCTGAAATAGCCGTTCCGCGCCCGCTAAATCCTCTTGATCTGCCGACGCTAAAATGACGCCTTTGATACGCAGCAGCTCTGGCAATATGAATGCTTGGCCGTTGTCTTCAACTCGGGCGATTGCATCGTCGATGGTCGCTGATGCGTCGTCACTCCGCCCGAGCTTAGCGAGGCCTTCGGCCAAGCTGCCAAGTAATGCCGGATGATGCAGTTCGTACCGGTCAGCTTGCAGTGCGCTGATTGCGCCACCCAACATCTCGACGCCTTCCTCTGCGTCGCCATGGTGAATATCCAACACACCTTTC
Source organism: Bradyrhizobium sp. 482_C4_N1_8 (assembly GCF_052075965.1). Taxonomy (NCBI): domain Bacteria; kingdom Pseudomonadati; phylum Pseudomonadota; class Alphaproteobacteria; order Hyphomicrobiales; family Nitrobacteraceae; genus Bradyrhizobium; species Bradyrhizobium sp. 482_C4_N1_8. Next base: position 2,292,985 of record NZ_CP197231.1, read on the forward strand.
AAGCCGATACCAACTGCACGGTGGGGACCGAGTGAATGCCTTTCGCAATGAGCGATAAGTCGCTCGATCACGCCGCGCGCCACGGGGACATTTCCGATGCGAACGAACATGAAACCAGAAAAGACCAGGCCGGTGCTCAATGTGACGGGATGCTCTATATCCGTGCGATCGTGGATTGTCTCCAGCGCCATCTTGACGGCCTGGTCGGGGAATCCCCTAAACCACCGAATTGCGGCCAACGCACACCGAACGCGCGTCTCCGTATGACTATCGAAGCCAAAATTACTCGACTGGTTGCGAGGAACGCTGGGATCGGCGAGAAGGCTCTCGCAACTTCTCTCGGCAGAAAGCTGGTTGCCGGCGAAATAGTTCGAAAGCCCGAGCATCCAATTCGCTACAGCAATGGGGGCTGGATCGTTCGTTTTTCGGGCGACCTCCTCATTGCGTTGCGCAAGTTCAAATGACTTGCGGAAATCCCCAATTGCAATGTGGAAGTTGTGAAGGGAGCGAAGCATCCGCATTTGGAAGTACGGATCGCCAAGGACCTCGGCCAAATCCAGTGCTCTCATCAGAGCGATCCGCGCATCCTCGCTGTAGCCTTCCGTAAGCATCAACGATGATCCCAGCGACGCCTGCAATTCCATCTCTCGTCGCGTGGCGCGATCAGGTTCGCCGATTACTCCCAGCGCTCGCCTCGTTAGGCGATGACATTCGGCCAATAACGAAAGCTCAGACAGGAAAGGTGCGACTAAGGCCGCCAGAGAAACTCCGACTTCGGTGTGGTTCGCGGACGATAGGCTCCAATCGAGTGCGCCGCGCGCGTTACCGAGCACTTCTGATCGCAGGCTCAAGTCTCGAGACATTGTGAGCGAGCTGGAATCGTGGCGTTCAAGGACTTCTCGATAATGGATCGCGTGACGCTGCTTCGTCGGGTCGAGCTCCCCGCTTTCTCCCAATTTGATTGCAGCATAGGTGCGGGTGGTATCAAGTAGTCGGTACCGCCGTTTTGTCCCCCCTTTGTCGACCTCAACAAGGGATTTTCCAACCAGAGCGGCGGTGGCCGCCGCGACACGTATGTCATCAAGATCTTCATCTGCTGCAACTGCGCACGCTGCCTCAAGTGTGAAGGTGCCGACAAAAACGGAAAGCCTGCGAAGAACCAAGCGTTCTTCCTGCGGCAGTAAATCATAACTCCAGTCGAGCGTTGCTCTCAGTGTGTGATGACGTGGGCGCGCCGTACGCCGTCCCTCCCATGTTAGCTCGAACCGATCCTTCAAGAGTGACAAGGTGCCCTCCATCCCATAGGCGTTGGCACGGGCAGCGGCGAGTTGAATGGCGAGGGCGATTCCGTCTAGCCGACGGCAAATTTCCCCGATTATGGGAACATCAGTATCGGTCAGCGTGAGTTGTCGTCGTCCGCCAGCGATAGCGCGTTCCATAAATAGCTGCACGGCGGGGAAATCGAGTACCTGCGTAGCGGTGAGGCGTACGTTATCGGGTGGACTGGCGAGCGGCGGTAGCCGATGAATATGTTCGCCTTCGACCCGCAAGGATTCCCTGCTGGTCGCCAATATGTGCACTTGCGGTGCGTTCGCGAATATTCGCTCAGCTAGCGTCGCCACGGTTTCTATTACGTGCTCACAGCTGTCAAAGATCAAAAGCGTTCGTTTGTCCCGGAGATGGTTAATCAAGGCAGTAGTGAGATCCGCGGACTGAAGCGGAATACCAAGCGTCACGGCAATAGTGCCAGGTATGAGAAGCGGATCACTCAGCAGTCCAAGATCGAAAAGATATACGGCGCCGCCAAACTCGTTGTTCAGCTCGTGACCGACTGAGACAGCCACCGTGGTCTTCCCAATGCCGCCCGGTCCCACGATCGTGAGAAAGCGCTCGGTCTTCAACCGGATAACGATTTCCCCGACCGTTTGATCACGTCCGAAAATCCGCGTAACCTTAGGCGGAAGATTGTAGTCCGGATCAAACGCCTGATTGGTCGATGCTGGGACCCCCGCGCGAAAAATCGGCGCGACGAAGCAATAACCCGTCCCGGGAATTGTACTGATATAGCTCGCACTCGTGGCTCCGTCGCCGAGTGCCTTCCGAAGCGCGGCGACCTGGACGCGAATATTGGCCTCGTCGACGGTGATCCCAGGCCAGGCTCGCGCGATCAGGTCACTCTTGCTGACTACCTTGCCAGCTTCTGCGACCAGAACGACAAGGATGTCGAGGGCTCGACTACTCAGACGAACCGGTGTGCCGTCACGTTCGAGGAACCGTCTCGCGGCGAACAGCCGGAACGGTCCAAACGAAACGACTTGATCGTGCGTCTCGCTCGATTCATGTCGACCTTCGTGTTGACCGCGATCAATGGGTAGGCCGGGCATTGTAGAGCCTAAGGCTTTTTGTAGGGGGAGCCGGCTGCTGGAAACAATCCTCGATTTATGCTGGTCCGAAATCAAGTTAGTTTATTGCCGCAGGCAAGGCCTCTGCCCGAAAAGCCGTGCAAGGACATTTCGATACGGTTGTAACGACCGGGCGGTCAGCGTCGATCCAAGCAACTCTTTAGCGTCGATCCAAGCAACTCTTTAGCGTCGAGCCAAGCAACTCTAAGGTGTGGCCGGGTGGCTCAATGCCGTCCGCGGAGCATGCCACTTTGCGTTCGATCTCAAAACACAGTCCGAATTCGAAAGATGATACCGCGAAAGCGTCGCAGAATACGGAGCGAGGTCTCAATCCTTGTCATATGGCTCATACAAGACGGCGGAGCATCTCTTGAACACCATAGCGCGGCCCAAGATCCAATTCTCAGAGCAACTGCTTCTGCACGAGTTTACTCATAGAATTAACAACGAGTTTGCGTCGGCGATTCAGGTCGTATCCTCGACCGCGGCTAGATCGTCAAACGACGATGTGAAGACTGCACTGGCAAATGTACTGGAACAATTGCACGCCTACGCGCGGGTTCATCACGCGCTGCAGATGCCAACGCAAAGCGATCTTGTCGATGCCTCGAAATATCTGCGCGAGCTGTGCCTCTCGATAACTTGCTCCAAGCTCGTAAATGCGGGCATTGAGCTAATTCTTGTCGATCAGCCATTCCGATTGTCTGCCGAACGCGCGTGGTTGATGGGATTGATAATTTCAGAGCTCATTACGAACTCCGCTCGCCACGCGTTTGATCAGCGAGGTGGCGTGATTCGGGTTGATTGTCTGGTGTCACAAGAGTCCGTGGTGTGTCGAGTGTTGGACAATGGATCTGGTTCGATGGCGCAGCCAAGGAATGGAGGCGGCATGCGAATTATTAGCGGACTTGCGGAGGCCCTCGGTGCGACATTTGCCTTCAATCTTGGCGAGGCTGGTGCTGAAGCTATCCTTGATCTTCCGCTTGAGACGGTGTGCCTACTTCAGACACCGACGTGAGCTCAAATGATCTGGTGTCAGTGAGGGATTAGGGTCGCTCCAATCCGTTGAGCCGCACGGACGGTTCGGCCGTTTATGGGCTCCATGTGGAGCATTGGAGGCAAATCATGACAATCACTCCATCGCAAGTGTTCTCCAGGCGACGTTTTTGCTCCTGCTGTGTCGCGGGCGCGGCGCTTTCGACCGCTAGTCGTTGGCTTTCGCCGAGTGAGGCATTTGCCGAAGCACGCGGACTCGTAAGCGCTATCAAAGATGCCGCCGCGGTCTCACCGATCGTTACCCACAAGTTGCGTAACAATATCAGCGTGCTTGAAGGTTCGGGAGGGAACATTGCGGTTCTCGCGGGGGCAGACGGCAAGGTGCTCGTTGACGCTGGTATTGGAATCTCGCGACCGCGCCTTGCCAGGGCTCTTGAAGAGTTGGGTCCCGGAGCCGTCACACATGTCATAAACACGCATTGGCATTTTGATCATTCCGATGGAAATACCTGGTTGCATTCGACCGGTGCGAAGATCATCGCGCATGAAAAGACCCGAGAATATCTCTCAAAGGTGCAGCGAGTGGAAGACTGGGACTACAATTTTCTGCCCCCATCTCTGGATGGAATGCCCAGCGAAGTCTTCACGGAAGAGTACGATCTTCAATTCAACGCATCAAATCTCCACTTATGGCGGTACGCTTCCGCACACACTGACAGTGATATCGCCGTTACGTTTGCCGAGGCGGATATTGTTCATGTCGGCGACACGTTCTGGAACGGAGTCTATCCGTTCATCGACTACTCGACGGGAGGCAGCATCGACGGAATGATTGCTGCATCTGATGCCAACCTGACAGCAACCACAGACGCAACGATCATCGTCCCCGGCCACGGAAAGCCTATCGGCAATCGATCCGAGTTGAAGGAGTTCCGCGAGATGCTCGTAGTTGTTAGAGATAGCGTTGCAACTCTAAAAGAGCGAGGATTATCTCGCGACGAGACCGTTGCCGCGAGGCCGACCGCGGCCTTTGATGACAGATTCGGCAACTTCGTCGTCGATGGAGGCTACTTCACCAAGTTGGTCTACGAGGGCGTATGAGCGTGGTCTATCATGAACCTCCGCCGCCTATAACGCGCGCATTGAGCGCACCATCACCGAGATGTGGGTCAATCAGCGATTTGCGATCTATCAGTTCGTGCAAATTCGAAGCGCTTGCGCCCTTCGCTAGTGGCCCAAGACGGACATCGAACCATCCGACTTCAACGTCGTTTTCTGTGCGCATACCGGAGGCGACAACTTCCAGCGACACGCCTTCATGCATTGGTGTGGCCGACGCGCAAGCGAGCCGGGCAGGGCAGTCATTTTCGGGATTGGTTTGCGGTAACCTCTGTACCCTCTGCGGTCGGGCATCGTGTCTTTTCGGAATATCATGCGCTTCGTGGAATACACGATCGATGGACCACTGTAGAATTCGGGAGCACCGCTCGTGAGATCGCGGGTATTCACGGATAATTGCTGTCGATCATGAGCGATGGATGCGGGTCATAAGCGACATACGGCGTTTCACTTCCGTTCGGGTTTTGGCCGAATGACGGTTGCGTTGCTCGCGCAAAATGGTGTTCGCGGGCGATTGGCCGTCTCCGAACTGTCATTGACAGCGTAGTCGACCGATAAGGAAGAACAAATGAGACAGGCGAAGCCCGCAACAATCGCCCTGCGGCGCAGGGAGTTCCTTGCCGGAACGGCCATGCTGCTGTTCAGCGCGACGACCGTCAAAGCGGCCACGATCGCGGGGAGGTTGCCCTGGGTTCCCAATGCAGGAAATCCGCCGCCGCCAATCAAGCTTGGGCCGTGGGAGTTCTTCAACGGCGAAGAAGGCAGAGCCATGGAGGCACTCGTTGATTGCATCATCCCGCCGGATCCGGAGACGCCGGGCGGCAAGGATGCCGGCTCCGCCGTGTTCATCGACCGGCAGCTGGCTGGGCCTTACGGCCGGCAGGAGGGATTGTATGTGCGCCCACCGTTTCAGCCCGGCCTGAAGAATCAGGGCCATCAGTCGGCGAACGGTCCGGCACAGGATTATCGGGACGGTCTCGCTGCATTCGATCGTGCGTGCAAGCAGCACAGTGGTGGAAAGCCCTTCGCCGAGCTCTCCGGCGACGACAGGATCGCGCTTCTGAAGGCGGTCGAGAAGGGCGAGCTCAAGCTCGACGGCGTCGACGGCAAGGCGTTCTTCACGCAACTCGTCAAGGACGCGCAGATGGGATTTTTCGCGGACCCGATCTATGGCGGGAACCGCGACATGGTCGCGTGGAAGATGATCGGCTATCCGGGCGCGCGCTACAACTATCTCGATTGGGTGAACCGCCACAACGAGCGCTTTCCGCTGCCGCCGGTTGGCATGACCGGCAACGCGCAATGGACGAGGTCGTAGCATGTCCCGAAGGCTTCCCAGGAAAGACGTCGTCATCGTCGGTTTCGGCTGGACCGGCGCGATCATGGCTAATGAGCTGACCGACGAGGGGCTCGAGGTCATCGCTTTCGAGCGCGGTCCATGGCGCGACGCGCCGACGGATTTTCCGCCGGGCTACATGCAGGACGAACTTCGTTATCGCATCCGGCACGAGCTGTTCCTGCGTCCGGACCAGCTGACGTTCACGTTCCGCAATAAGATGGACCAGACGGCGCTGCCGATCCGGAGCTGGGGCGCGTTCATGCCGCCGAACGGCGTCGGCGGCGGGGGCGTGCACTGGAATGCCGAAATGTGGCGGTTTCTCCCGTCGGATTTCGTGCTGAAGACACATCTGACCGAACGCTATGGCGCGGCGTTCCTGCCCCCGGATATGACGATCCAGGATTGGGGCGTGACCTATGACGAGCTCGAGCCGCATTACGATCGCTTTGAATATCTGTGCGGCACGTCGGGGACGGCCGGAAATCTGAGCGGCAAGATCATGGACGGCGGCAATCCGTTCGAAGGGCCGCGGTCCCGTCCTTATCCGACCCCGGCGCAGGCCCAGCCGTTCAGCCATACGCTGTTCGGGAAAGCCGCGCGCGAGCTCGGCTACAAGCCGTTCCCGCAGCCTTCGGGCAATCTCTCGCAAGCCTATACGAACCCGCTGGGCATGCGCCTTGGCCCCTGCACCTATTGTGGCTTCTGCGAGTGGTTTGGCTGCGGCAATTATTCCAAGGCCAGCCCGCAAACAACCATCCTGCCGCATCTCATTCGAAAATCGAACTTCAGCCTCCGCGACAATTCAGAGGTTGTTAGGATCAATGTCGATCGTTCAGGCAAGCGCGCTACCGGCGTGACATTCGTGGACTCGAGCGGCGAAGAATGGGAGCAGCAGGCCGACCTCGTGATCCTGTCGGCTTACACGATGTTCAACGTGCAGCTTCTTCTGCATTCGCAAATCGGGCAGCCCTACGACCCCGTCACCAACACTGGGGTCGTCGGCCGAAACTACACCCACCAGACGATCTCGTCGGTCAATGGCTTCTTCGACAACAAGAAGTTCAACTTCAACCCGTTCATCGCATCGGGTTCGATCGGGATGTGTATCGACGAGTTCAACGGCGACAATTTCGATCACGGGCCGCATGGTTTCGTCGGCGGCGGCTATGTCGGCCAGGTGCAGACAGGTGCTCGTCCGATCGAAAGCACCCTGGTGCCGCCGGGAACGCCGGCATGGGGCGCCGACTGGAAGAAGGCGGTGAAGGACAATTATCTCAGCACGGTCAAGCCCGGCACCGGTGTGCATGGCAGCTTCTACGCCTACCGCGACATCTACCTGGATCTCGACCCCACCTATAAGGACCGGTTCGGGCGTCCGCTGATGCGGATCACGATGGATCTCAAGGAGAACGAGATCAAGCAGAACAAGTTTCTCACCGACAAGTTCGCCGAGATCATCAAGGCGATGGGCGCTGAAAAGCTCGCCGTGCAGTATCGAACCGCGCCATACGACATAACGACCTACCAGACGACGCATCTCAACGGCGGTGCGATCATGGGGGCCGATCCCAAGACAAGCGTCCTCAACAAATATCTGCAGAGCTGGGATGTCCCGAATCTGTTCGTGATGGGGGCAAGCGCCTTTCCGCAGAACGCCGGCTACAACCCGACGCTCACGGTCGGCGCGCTCGCTTATTGGTCGGCGGCCGCGATCCGGAACCAGTACCTCAAGAATCCCGGAAGGCTGGTCGATGCGTAGGATTCCTCGCGTATGCACGCTCGTTTGCGCGGTGCTCGTTTCGGCGTCGCTGGCTGGCCGCGCGCATGCCGGCTCCGCAAACATGCAAGAGTTCACCCAGATCGAACGCGGGCGCTATCTGTCGATCCTGTCGGACTGTGCCGGCTGCCATACCGTTCCCGGCGGCAAGCCGTTTTCGGGTGGGCGGCCGATCGAAACGCCGTTCGGCAAGATCATATCGCCCAATGTCACGCCCGATCTGGAAACGGGCATTGGAGCCTGGAGCGACGATCAATTCGATGCCGCGGTGAGAAAGGGTATCGGACGAACCGGCGCGCATCTCTATCCGGCCATGCCTTACAATGCGTACACCCGGATGTCGCGTGACGATGTGATGGCAATCCGGGCCTATCTGACTTCGCTGGAGCCGGTCCGAAATTCGCGCAACGCGGATACGCTTCCGTTTCCATTCAATATCCGCTCAACGATGATCGTGTGGAACGCGCTCTACTTCACGGCAGGTGAATACAAGCCGGAACCGACCAAATCCGCCGAATGGAATCGCGGCAAGTTCATCGTCGACGGGCCGGCGCATTGCGGAGCCTGTCACACGCCGAAGACGCTGCTCGGAGGCGATCGAACCGATCAATATCTGCAGGGAGCAAATCTCCAGGGCTGGTCGGCGCCTGACATCACCAACAACCGGCGGACAGGACTGGGCAGTTGGACGGCAGACGATGTCGCGCTCTACCTCAAGACGGGGCACAATCGCGCTACCGCTGCGACAGGGCCGATGGCGGAGGCCGTCGAGCTGTCGACGTCCAGGATGAAGGATGAGGATACGAAGGCTATTGCGACGTATCTGAAATCATTGCCGGGCAACAAGGATGAGGCGAGGCTTGCCCCGGTGGGTGCGAACGTGATGGCGGCCGGAGGCGCGATCTACCGGGACCAATGCTCCGCCTGCCACGGGATCGAAGGCAAGGGCGTTCCCCACCTATTTCCCGCCCTCGCAGAGTCCACGATGGTGCGCTCGAATGATCCCACAACGGCAATCCGAATCGTGCTCCGCGGTGCGCGAAGTGTAGGTACGATGGCCGAGCCGACGGCGCCCGGGATGCCCTCCTACGGATGGCAGCTCGATGACCGCGAGATCGCGGCGGTCCTCAGCTATATCAGAAACAGTTGGGGGGCGGCGACTGCCCCGATCGACGCAAAGGACGTGACGCGCGTTCGGTCCGACACGGCGTCGCGCAACGATTGAGCTGACCGATCTCGGATTCGCCGGCCTATTAAAGTGGTAGGCGGAGTCCGTGCTGGTTCTGGCCTGATCATGCAGTTCGAGCTCGCACCACGTTTCTTTCACGCGTCCCGCTCCAACGCGAAGAAAGTGTTCCTCGATCACCACGGCGCCGTGGTGAACGATCTCGCTGAGGTGCGCGTTCATGCGACCCCGCTCGTGCGATCCTTCACCAACGAGCGCAGCCTCGAGGATTGGCGTCACTGGGTGCTGCATGTCAGCGACGACCAGGGCGTTGGGCTCTTCGTCGTCCCTTTCGTCCTCGTGCTCGGCAAACGGCATTGAGGTCAGCATGCGCGCAACACGATGGGCGACAGTACCGCTTCACCGAAAGGTGAACGACGTCGCCAGAGAACGCGATTACCGCGGCGACTTCCTCGGGTTCGCACACGCGGCCTAACGGGATCCGCTCGGCGAACTTCGCCAGCAGCTTCTTGTCATCCATCATGTCTTCCGTCATGCCCGTACGCGTCGGGCTGGGACAGAGTCATCGCCTTCAGGAGCCGGAAACTCCCATATACATCGATGCCCTGTTGGCGGATCAGCACCGATCTGCGGGTTAGAAGGGCCGATGTTAGGATCAGCGAACTTCCGGGTCCTCACGATTGACACGACGCGAAGACGTCGCCGGCCTGGAGCGCTCTTGACGCTTGCGATGCGGTGCTCCGGCAGTCCTCGGCCCAGCATTGCATGTTCCGCACGCCATGATGCCCGATCGATGTGACGGCTTCTCCGATCGGGCGCGGCCAAGTCTCCCGAAAACATCCGGAAAACACCGCTTCACCCGCCGCGCCGAGGCGCTGGCGAAGCGAGGATGGTCGTCCGCCGATCGGACCAAGGTCCTACGACCATGGTCGGCCGAAGCGCCAGACCTCGGTCCCACGAGTTCGTTGGACCTTGTACCCTGTCCCGTTGTTCACAGAAAAATCTAACCTGAGCCCATAGGAGCCATCCGACGCGGACGGCTCGCAAAAATTTCAACGGCTCGGCCGCCGCGGCGGACCGTGCGCCACAACAGGTGAGGCCGCCATGGTTGCGTACATCAGGAGCGATCTGGATTTCATTCTCGCGCAGATCAAGGTCGCGGAGAAGCACGCCGCCTATATCGTCAATCCGCTCGACCCGAACGCCGCGCCGCTCTACGGAGCCGGTCTGGCCGGCCAGGTCGGCTCGGTCCCATCCTACAACCTCAGCATCGGTCTTCGTACCGTCGACGGACAGAACAACAACCTGCTGCCCGGCCAGGAGAAGTGGGGCGCCGCGGACATGCCGTTCCCCGAACTGCTGGATCCGACCTTCAGGCCCGCGGAAAACGTACCGGGCAATTTCCTGCCGCCGGGCGCGCCCGCCGTGCCGACGTCTTACGCGCCGTCCAACAACCCGGGTTCGATGGTGTTCGATTCGAGCCTGCGCACCATCTCTAACCTGATCGTCGATCAGACGCTCGCGAACCCGGCGGCGATCATGAAGGGCCTGCAGTCCGGCGGGATCGTCGAGGCCACGCTGGCTAACGTCGCTCTCGTGCAAGATATCTACAACGCCTTCAAACCCGCGCTCGACGCCGAGTATCAGGCCCGCGTGGTGATGCAGAACGCCAAGGCGGCGGCGAACCAGCTGAGCGACGGCGACGAGTCCACCGTTCCCGGCGCGGCCGAACAGGCGGCGATCGACGCCTTCGCGGCGGCCACGGCGGTGCACAACGACATGCTCAACGATCTGGCGGTGGCGCGCGCGGTCCGCGATGCGGGCCTCGAGCCGTTCGGGATCACAATGGACGGCGACAACGTCCAGGTCGTCAACGTCTCTCCGGACGTCGGCCTGTCGGCCCCGTTCAACTCCTGGTTCACTCTGTTCGGCCAGTTCTTCGATCACGGTCTGGATCTCGTCAACAAGGGCGGCAGCGGCACCGTGTTCGTTCCGCTCCAGCCGGACGATCCGCTGTACGTGCCGGGTAGCCCGACCAACTTCATGGTCCTGACCCGCGCCACCGTCAGCCCGGGCGCCGACGGCGTCATGGGGACGGCCGACGACGTGCGTCCCGTCAACACCACGACGCCGTTTGTCGACCAGAACCAGACCTATACGTCGCATGCCTCCCACCAGGTTTTCCTGCGCCAGTACGCGCTCGACGCCAACGGCGTCCCGCACGCTACCGGCCAGCTGATCGAGGGCGGCGGAGACCAGCCGGGCGGCATGGCCACCTGGGGCGAGGTCAAGGAACAGGCCAAGATGCTTGGCATCCTCCTGACCGACCAGGACGTCGGCGCGGTGCCGCTGCTTCGCACCGACCCGTACGGCAACTTCATTCCGAATGCCGCGGGCTTCGCCCAGGTGATCACCGGCGTCGGCGCCGACGGCATTCCGAACACTGCGGACGACATCGTCATCTCCGGCACCTCGACGGCGCCGGTCAGCGTCGCCACCGCGATCCGTATCAACGCCGCCTTCCTTGCCGACATCGCGCACGACGCCGTGCCGAACGGCATCGCCGACGGCGACATTGAAATCGGGCTGCTCAACCCCGGCAACAACCCGGCGGTCTACGACAACGAACTGCTGGACGCCCACTTCATCGCCGGCGACGGCCGCGCCAACGAGAACATCGGCCTGACCGCGGTCCACCACATCTTCCACTCCGAGCACAACCGGCTGGTCGAGCACACCAAAGAGATCGTCCTGGCCTCGAACGACCTGGCCTTCCTCAACGAATGGCTGGCCGTCGACCTCGCCGCACTGCCGACGACGCCCGCTCAGATCGCCGCCCTCGTCTGGGATGGCGAACGCCTGTTCCAGGCCGCCAAGTTCGGCACCGAGATGCAATACCAACATCTCGTCTTCGAGGACTTCGCCCGCAAGGTGCAGCCCAACATCGACTTCTTCGTCGTGCCGGACGGATACCACGCCGACATCAATCCGAGCATTGTCGCCGAATTCGCGCACGTGGTCTACCGCTTCGGCCACTCAATGCTGACCGAGACGATCGACCGGCTCGACCCGACCTTCACTAACGACCAGATCGGGCTCATCGAGGCCTTCCTCAACCCGATCGAATTCGACTCGGGCCACACCGTCGCGGACAGCGTCGCCGCCGGCAACATCATCCGCGGCATGACGCGGCAGGTCGGCAACGAGATCGACGAGTTCGTCACCAGCGCGCTGCGCAACAATCTGCTCGGGTTGCCGCTCGATCTGGCTACCATCAACCTGGCCCGCGGCCGCGATGCCGGCGTGCCGTCATTGAACGCTGCGCGCCGCGACTTCTTTGAGGCAAGCAGCCACGCCGAAGAGCTGCGGCCCTACGCGAGCTGGGTCGACTTCGCGAGCCACCTCAAGAACGAGGCTTCGATTATCAACTTCGTCGCCGCCTACGGAACGCACACGCTGATCACCGGCGAGACGACGGTCGAAGGCAAGCGCGACGCGGCCATGGCGCTGATCTTCGGCACCAGCTTCGGCGACGTCGTCGTTCCGACCGACCCGGCCGAGCTCGCGGCATTCAATGCCGACCGCATAGCCTTCCTCAACGCGACCGGCATCTACGCCGGCGGCTCGCTGGGCGGCCTCGAGAACGTCGATCTCTGGATCGGCGGTCTCGCCGAGAAGGTCATGCCGTTCGGCGGCATGCTGGGCTCTACCTTCAACTTCGTGTTCGAGGTTCAGCTCGAAAAGCTGCAGGACGGCGACCGCTTCTACTACCTGCAGCGGCTCGACGGGCTGCATCTGTTGTCAGAGATGGAGAACAACACCTTCGCCAAGGTAATCGGCCTCAATGCCGACGCCGGCCATCTGCCTTCGGACGTGTTCTCCACGCCCGGCCTCATCCTCGAAGTCGACCAGACCCGGCAGTGGAATCCGGGGCTCAATTCGGCCGATCCGACCGGTGGCACGATCCTGACCCCGCTGGTCCTGCGCGACAACCCGGCGACCGATGGAGCCGAAGCGAACTACCTGCGCTATACCGGCGCCGACCACGTCCTGTTGGGCGGTACCGACCAGGCCGACACGCTGATCGCCAGCGAGGGTGACGATACCCTCTATGGCGACGCCGGCAACGACCGCATGGAGGGCGGCGCCGGCAACGACCAGTACATCGGCGGCGACGGTGACGACATCATCACCGACCAGTTCGGCGACGACATCATGCGCACCGGCCGCGGCCACGACGCGGTCAACGCCGGCCAGGGCGTCGACCTGATCGTCGCCGACGAGGGCAATGACTTCATCGTGCTCGGCGCCGACAGTCTCGATGAGGCCTTCGGCGGGGTCGGCAACGACTTCGTTCTCGGCAGCAAGACCACCGAGCAGACGCTTGGCGGCGAAGGTGACGACTGGATCGAGATCGGCGCCTGGACCGGCGCGGTCGGCGACAATTTCGACGACCAGTTCCAGCTCGATGCCGTCAAGGGCCACGACGTGTTCCACGGGGACGGCGGCTTCGACGAATTCATTGGCGAAGGCGGCGACGATATCTGGTTCGGCAGCCTTGGTCGCGGCAAGTTCGACGGCATGTCCGGCTACGACTGGACGACCTACGCCAACATGAATCTGGCGGTCGACGTCGACCTCAACCGGGTGATCCTGCCCGGTCTGCCGGTGCTTCCGGGCAACGCGGCGCTCGACAGTTTCACCCAGGTCGAAGGCGCGTCCGGATCGGCCCACAATGACGTCATCCGCGGTTCCGACGTCACCGCCGACCTCGTGCCGACCGAAGGCTTCCGCGGCAGTGCCCTGGATGCCGAGGGCATCGCCCTCATCACGGGCCTGCAGGCGCTTCTCGCCGGCGCGGGACCGGCCTCGTTCGATGCCAACGGCAGCTTCGTCGGCGGCAACATCCTGCTCGGCGGTGCCGGCAGCGACCTCATCGAAGGCCGCGGCGGCGACGATATCCTCGACGGCGACCGATGGCTGCGGGTGCGCATCGCGGTGATGTCCGACTTCGACGAGAACGGCCCGGTCGGCAACACCGTGCTCGAGTTCCACGACAGCATGACGACTCTGGTCCAGAAAGTGTTCTCGGGTCAGATCAATCCTGGCCAGCTCAAGATCGTCCGCGACATCGTCTCCGACGGCGCGGCGGCATCGGACATCGACACCGCAGTCTACTCCGACGTCCGCGCCAACTATTCGTTCTCGGCGCGCGCCGACGGCACCCTCGTGGTCTCCAACACCGGCGGCCTCGATCCGCTCGATGGCACCGACCTGCTGCGCAACATGGAGAGGTTGCAGTTTTCCGACGGCACTCTCGGTATCGTCGTAGGCACCCCGTTCAGCGACAATGGCCTCGCCCCGCAGGGCCCGCCGTCCGACAACCGTCCCGTGCTGAACGGTTCGGCGACCGACGACATCATCGTCGGCCTTGCCGGAGCCGACGTGCTCAACGGTCTCGGCGGCAACGACATCCTGGTCGGCGGTCCGGGTTCTGCGACGGGAACGATTGCCGACAACTTCAATTCGGGCGGCTATTCCGGCAACGATGGTAATGCTGCAAACTTCGCCGGAAACTGGACGGAAAACGACAACAACAGCGCCACGAGCGGCGACATCGAAATCGATGGCAATCGCCTTCGTTTCAACGAGACCGTCGATGGCGGCGAAACCATCGAACGCTCGATGAACCTGGCGGGGGCTACGGCCGCAACGCTGTCCTTCAGCTACGAGGATGACAATCTCGGCGTGGGCCAGAGTGTCATCGTCGAGGCCCGCAACAGCGGCAGCGGCACCTGGGAAGTTCTCGGCACGCTCGGCAGCACCACCGCGACAGGCAACGGCAATTTCAGCGCGACGCTGACCGCTGCCCAGATCGGCGCGAACTCGGGAATCCGCTTCCGGACAACCGGCGACGGCAACAACTGGGACAACGGTGACAATTTCTACGTCGATAACCTGACGATCACGATCGTCAGAGCCGGCATCAACGGCGGCGTTGACACCCTCAACGGCGGTCTCGGCAACGACACCTACGCGTTCGGGCTCGGCGACGGCAACGACCTCATCAACGAAGCTGTCAATGCCGCCAGCGGCGGCACCGCCGACCGCATCTCGATCCAGGCTCCGAACGCGGTCGATGCGTCCGGTCAGCCCATCATCGACCCGGTGACCCTGCTTCCGGTACCGACGATCACCGCGTTGGACGCCTTCGACAGCAGCACCGCGACCCAGACCGGCGACCTGGTCATCAATTACAGCCTACCGACCGGGCCTACGGGCTCCGTCGCCCAGTCCATCACGGTGGCAGGCCACTTCACCGGCAACAACGCGCAGACCGGCGTCGAACGCATCAACTTCAACGGCGCGACTTTCGCCGGCTATGCGCTCGGCGCGGAGGATTACTTCATCAGCCGCTCCGATCCGGCCGACCGGGCAGGCGGCGACGTCGACATGTCGCTGAATGCGGTGACCAACACTCAGGCCAACTTCGTGGTGGGCGAGCAGGGCGTCGACGACGAGATCACTGGCGGCGGCCTCAACGACCTGATCTTCGGCGGCACCGGCAACGACGACCTCGTCGGCGGGCTCGGCGACGACCTCCTGGTCGGCGGTGCGGGCAACGACGATCTCGACGCCCGGCTGAACCTCGCTGGTGACGACTTCGAAGGCGCCGTCGGCGCCGACACGATGGTCGGCGGTGCGGGCAACGACACCTACGGCATCGACGATCTGCTCGATGTCGCGATCGAGGCCCAGGACGAGGGCACCGACACCGTCGAGACCTTCCTGGCCGAGCTTTCCATCGCGAGCATGGCCAACGTCGAGAACCTCACCTACCGCGGCGTCGACGCCGACCAGTTCATCGGCACCGGCAACGCCGGCAACAACGTCATCACCGGCGGCGATCTGGCCGACACGCTGAGCGGTCTGGCGGGCAACGACACCCTGAACGGCGGTCTGGGCAACGATACGCTCGACGGCGGCGACGGCAACGATACCCTCAACGGCGGCGACGACGTCGACACGCTGACAGGTGGGCTCGGGGCCGACACCCTCAACGGCGGAGCCGGGGCCGACGTCATGGCCGGCGGCGCCGACAACGACATCTACGTCGTCGACGATGCCGCCGACGTGGTGACCGAACTTGCGGCCGGCGGCACCGACACGGTGCAGTCCTCGGTCTCATACACAGTCGGGGCCGAAGTCGAGAACCTGACGCTGACCGGAGGCGACGCCATCAACGGCAATGGCAACGCGCAGGCCAACACCATCGCCGGCAACGGCGCCAACAACCAGATCTTCGGCGGTGGTGGCAACGACACCATCGATGCCGGCAACGGTACCGACCTGGTCGACGGCGGTACTGGCGACGATACGCTGAGCGGAGGCACCGGCGGCGATACCGACACCATTATCGGCGGCGCCGGCAGCGACACCATCAACGTCAGCGATGGCAACGACGTGGTGGTCTACAACGCCGCCGGGTTCGGTGCCGATACCATCACCGGCTTCGACTCGACCGCGGCCGGGGGCCAGGACCTGATCAACCTCAGCGCCCTCGGCATCACGGCCGCCAACCTGGCGACGCGTGTTGTCGAGACCCAGGTGGGCGCCAATACCGTGCTCACGGTCAGGGATGCGTCCCTGGCGACGATCGGCACCATCCAGGTCAACAACACGACGACGGCCGCGATCGACGCGTCCGACTACGTCCTTGCGCAGGCCGCGCCGGCGCCGTTCGGCACGGCGAGCGCCAACGCCGACGTCATCACCGGCAACGGCGGTGCCAACCTCATCGACGGCCTCGGCGGCAACGATACGCTGAGCGGCGGCGGTGGCGACGATGTCATCCTCGGCGGCGAGGGCGCGGATACCCTCAACGGCGACGACGGCAACGACACGTTGACCGGTGGCACCGGCAGCAACAACGGCGCTTACGTCGACAGCTTCGGAGCCGCGTCGTATTCGAACAGCAACGGCACGCTCGCGTTCACGGGAAACTGGACCGAAGGCGGCGGCGAGACGACCAGCCCGACAGCAGGCGACATCTCGATCACCGGCGGCCGCCTTCAGTTCAATCAGGGCGTCGATGGCGGCGAGACGATCGAGCGCGCCGTCAACCTCGCCGGCGCGACCGCGGCGACGGTGTCGTTCACCTACGAGGACGACAATCTCAACGGCGGCCAGACCGTCATCGTCGAGGCACGGAATGTCAACACCAACGCCTGGGAGGTCTTGACCGGCGGAACGCTGGGAGGCGGTGCCAACGGCACCTTCAACTTCAGCGCCGCCCTGACGCCCGCCCAGATCGGCTCGAACTCGGCCATCCGCTTCCGGACTACCGGCGACGGCAACAACTGGGACAATGGCGACAACTTCTACGTCGACAATTTCACGGTCAACGTCACCGCGCCGGGCCTCAACGCCGGGGCAGACACGGTCAACGGCGGTGCGGGAGACGACACCATTGTCTGGAACGCCAATGCGACGGCGGTCCCGACCGATGGCCGCGACATCGTCAATGGCGGCACCGAAGGCACCGCGGGCGACACCTTCGTCATCAATGGCAACACCTCCAGCGAGGCCTACACGATCTATACGTTGGCCGCCTGGGATGCCGTTGCCGGCAACGACATCGCGAGCTTCGGCGGGCGTACGCCGGAAATCGTCGTCACAAGAGGCGGTTCGGCCTTCGCCAACGTGATCGCGGAACTGAGCGAGATCGAAGAGATCCGCATCAACGGCATCGAACCGACTGGAGCGACGGGCGGCGCGGGAGCAGGCGATACGTTCACGGTCGTCGGCGACTTCACCGCGACCAGCCTGCGCCTCAACACCATCACGATCGATAGCGACGAGGGCGACGACACGATCGACATTTCGGCCCTCACCTCGGCCCATCGCATCGTGTTCAAGTCCAACGGCGGCAACGACACCATCATCGGCGCCCTCCAGGCCGAGGACGTGATCGAGCTTCCGGAAGGGGCGGATCCGGCGACCTACCACCTGGTCGAGAACCAGGACGGCACCAAGACCATCTCGAACGGAACCCATTCGGTCACCTTCTCGGGCATGGTGCCGCCCCAGTTCGAACCCAATGAGCCGGACGAGGACGACGAGGAAGAAACCGAAACGCCGAACGAGGATGACGAGGCGCCAACGGCGGGCGGTGACGACGAAGAAGAGACCGAGACCGCAACCGACGGCGTGGTCCGGAACGGCACGGCGCAGTCCGATACGCTGGTCGGCACACCCGGCGACGACAGCATCGTCGCCTTCGCAGGAGACGACATCGCCGTCGGCCATGCTGGCGCCGATGCGATCTCGGCCGGCGAGGGGGCCGACTTCGTCAACGGCGGTGCTGGCCGGGACGTGATCTTCGCTGGCGCGGGCGACGACCACGTGTTCGCCGGAGCCGACGCGGACATCGTCTACGGCGATGCCGGGGCGGACCGCATCTTCGGCGATCAGGGCGACGACCTGATCAACGCCGGTGCGGGCGACGACACCGTGTTCGGCGGGGCCGGCAACGACCTGATCGTGGCCGAGATTGGCGATGGCAACGACGCCTATTTCGGCGACGAAGGCGCCGGTGGGTCGGGCACCGACACGCTCGACATGTCAGCGGCGAGCACGGCCGTCACCGTCAACCTGGGTTCCGGCCCGCTCGCGAACGGCAGCGCCTCGAGCTCGCAGACCGGCAACGACACGCTGTGGGGCATCGAGAATGTCACCACCGGCTCCGGCAACGACGTCATCGTCGCCGGCACCGCCGCCAACGTGATGAAAGGAGGGCTCGGCGACGACACCTTCCGCTTCAGCTCGGTGGAAGCGGCCAAGGGCGACACCATCGTCGGCTTCGAGCCGGGAGACCGCATCGACCTCAGGGGCATCGACGCGAACTACGCCGTCGACGGCAACCAGAGCTTCACACTGGTTTCCGATGCCGCGTTCACCGCGGCCGGGCAGCTCGCGGTGAGCTACGAGACTCACAACGGTCAGGAATTCACCGTCATCCAGGGCAACGTCGACGGCAACGCCGCCGCCGACTTCAAGATCGAGATCGCGGGCCACCAGAACCTCGGCTCCAACGTCACGCTCTAGCCTCACGACCCTATGCCGGAACGGGAGACCATCTTTCCGTTCCGGCCAGATTTCTGTTCCTCGCACCTGAGGGCATCCAAACAAATGGCTAAACCGAAAGAGCTCACACCCGCGAAGCGCCGGCGCCTGGCCGAGCTGACAAGGGGCTTCCGCAGCATCGTCCTGTTTCTGTTCGTGGTCTCCGGCATGATCAACGTGCTGGCGCTCACCGGCTCCGTCTACATGATGCAGATCTACGACCGCGCGCTGACCAGCGGCAGCATCCCCACCCTGGTGATGCTCTCGGTGCTCGCGATCGGGCTCTATCTATTCCAGGGTGCCTTCGACGTCGTCCGCTCCCAGGTGCTGGTGCGGGTTGGCGCCCGGATCGACCGCAAGATCGCGCCGCTGGCGCATCGCGTCGCCATCGACATGCCGCGTTTCGGCTTCTCCACCTCCGAAGCGCTGGAGCGCGGGCGGGACGTCGACACCGTCCGTGGCTTCCTCGGCAGCCAGGGCCCCTCGGCGTTGTTCGACCTGCCCTGGATGCCGATCTATCTGGCCTTCATCTACTTCCTTCATCCGATGCTCGGCGCGTTGACCTTCGCGGGCGCGCTCGTCCTCGTCGTGCTCACCGTGGTCAGCGAAGTCATGACCCGCCGTCTCATCGTGTCCACGCGCAAGGCGGCGACGGAACGCAACGGCATCGCCGACTGCAACGCGCGCAACGCCGAGGTGCTCAAGGCGATGGGCTTCGCAGGCCGCGCCGTCGGCCGCTTCAACGAGGCCAATGCCGAGCATCTCGATCTGCAGACGAAGGCCAACGACATCACCGGCGGGTTCGCCGCGGTTTCGCGTGTGCTACGCATGGTGCTGCAGTCGGCCCTGTTGGGGCTCGGCGCCTACCTCACCATCAAGGGTGAGCTTTCGGCTGGCGCCATCATCGCGGTCTCGGTCGCCTCGGCGCGCGCGCTGGCCCCCGTCGATCTCGCGATCGGCAACTGGAAGGCCTTCATCGCCGCGCGGATGGCCTACCAACGGCTGCGCGAGACCGTCATCGCGCTCGCCTCCGCCGACGAGCCGATGCGGCTGCCCGATCCGACCGCCCGTCTCTCCGTCGAGAAGATCACCGTGGCGGTCCCCGGGACCGGACAGGTGGTGCTGAGCGAAGTCGCCTTCGAGCTCGAGGCCGGCCAGGCGCTCGGCATCATCGGCCCCAGCGCCGGCGGCAAGACCACGCTGGTGCGCGCGCTGACCGGCATCTGGCCGGCGCTGCGCGGCAGCGTGCGGCTCGACGGCGCCGACCTGACCCAGTGGCGCGAGGACGACCTCGGCAGGCACATCGGCTATCTCCCCCAGGAGGTCGCGCTGATGGACACTACCATGGAGGAGAACATCTGTCGCCTCGAGCGCCAGCCCGACTCCCGCAAGGTGATCGCGGCCGCCAAGGCGGCCGGCGTCCACGAGATGATCGTCAGGCTGCCGGAGGGCTATCGCACCAGGTTGGGGCCGCAGGGCTGCGCGCTTTCCGCAGGTCAACGCCAGCGCATCGCGCTGGCGCGCGCGCTTTACGGCAATCCCTTCATGGTGGTGATGGACGAGCCCAACTCCAATCTCGACGGCGAGGGTGAGGCGGCGCTCACCGCGGCGATCGAGGGCATCCGCGCTCGCGGCGGCGTCGCCATCGTGATCGCGCACCGCCCGAGCGCGCTGGTGGCGGTCGATCTCGTCGCCATCGTCCAGGCCGGCCGCATGGTCGCCTTCGGCAAGAAGCAGGACATCATGACTCCTGTCCTGCAGCCTTCCGCGCTAACCCCGGCCGGCACGATTCCCGTAGAAGCCCAAATGCGGAGGCCTGCATGATCAACGTCCAGGCCACCCGCAAGTCCACCGTCGAGACTGCCCCCGGCCGCGAGGACTACGAAGAGAAGCAGGATCGCAGCCGCCGCTTCGTGCCGCTGATCTTCTTGCTCATCGTCGGATCCTGCACAGCCTACCTCAAGAGCTTCCTGCCAATGAAGCTGGGGGCCAGCGAGGACCGTGAAAAGGTCCGCGGCTCGGGCGAGGAGGAGAACCTGAAGGAGGACGCGCTCGCGGCGGCCGAGGAGCCCGCGGAGGAGCAGCCTGAGCCGCCCCGGTCGTCGGGCTGGACCGAGGAGGGCAGGATCGTCGCGCACGCCGAGGAGGAGCGCGCCGTAGGCGGCGGTGCGACCGATTTCAGCGCCCAGGCGCGCACCGACAAGCCCGAGCTGAACAACAAGGGGTCCGGCGCGAGTCCGAAGGTCGCCAACGACAACCACCGGCCTCGCCAGGAGGACTCCGGCTCCGGTGGTGGCAGTGGCGGTGGCGGAGGAGGTGGCGGCGGAGGAGGTGGCGGCGGCGACAGACCGCGCGACCCGCCGGCGCCGGATCACCGCAACCGCGCGCCCCGCGTCTCCGGCGCGGTGCATCTTCCCGACGTGGTGGCCTGCCACGGTCTGGCGATATCGATGGCGGCGCTGCTGGCCGGCGCCACCGATCCGGACGGCGACAATCTGACCGTGGTCGGCATCTTCTCCTCCTCCGGCTCCCTGGTCCGCACCGAGGACGGCTGGGAATTCGACCGCGCGCCGAACATGCTCGGCGAGGTCAAGCTGACCTACGCGATCAGCGACGGCTCCCACATCGTCATGCAGACAGCCTACTTCAATGTGGTTGAGGCGCCGCCCATCGTCGGGACCGAGAGCGACGACATCCTGCTCGGCACACAGTGCGCCGAAACCATCGCGGGACTCGGCGGAGACGACAACATCGACGCCAGAGGCGGCAACGACCGGATCTCGGGTGGGGCCGGCGACGACCATATTTTGGCGGGCGCGGGCCACGACGTGGTCTATGCGGGCGACGGCAACGACACCGTGTTCGCGGGCACGGGCAACGACGTGGTGTTCGGCGGCACCGGCGACGACCGTCTGTGGGGCGACGAAGGCGACGACACCCTGCTGGGTGAGGAGGGAGACGACCACCTCGACGGCGGCGCGGGCCGCGACATTTTGCTGGCGGGAGCCGGCGACGACACCCTAGAGGGCGGTGACGGCCACGACCATCTCGACGGCGGCGAGGGCGCCGACCGGATGTCCGGCGGGAGCGGCAACGACATCATCGCCGACGGCGGCGGAAACGACGTCGCCACCGGCGGCGCGGGCAACGATATCGTAATGGCGGCCGCCGATGCCGCGGACGACGGCTTCGCCGGCGGCGCCGGCGTAGACACGCTGGACTATTCATCGGCTACGCGTTCGATCAGGGTGGATCTGGGCTCGGGTACCGCCTCCGGCACTGACATCGGCAACGACGCGATCGCGGAGTTCGAGATCGTCATCGGCGGCGCGGGCGACGATACCCTCACGGCCGCTGGATCGGCTTCGGCCTCGATCGACGGCGGCGGCGGAAACGACGTCGTGGCCGGGGGCGCCGGCGACGACACGCTGACCGGCGGGACTGGCAACGACACGATCTCGGACGGCGGCGGATCTGATACGGTCGCCGGCGAGGCCGGAAACGATCTGGTTCTCGCTGGGGCCGATGCCGCGGACGACAGCCTCGACGGCGGTGCCGGGACCGACACCCTCGACTATTCCTCGGCCATCAAGAAGATCGCCGTGAATCTCGCCTCGGGCCGAGCCTTCGGTGAGGATATCGGAGAGGACGCGATCGCAGAGTTCGAGATTGTCGTCGGCGGCGCGGGCGACGACGTCATGACGGGGAGTGCGGGAGCCGACACTCTCGCCGGCGGGGCCGGCAACGACATCATCGCCGACGGCGGCGGAGCCGACAAGGTGGACGGCGGCAGCGGCGACGACGTCGTGCTGGCGTCGGCCGACGGCACCGACGACGCCTATGATGGCAATTCGGGTCAGGACACCCTCGACTATTCGGCGACCACCGTCACCGTCACGATCGATCTGCGCAGCGGCACCGCCGTGGGACGTGAGATCGGCAAGGACCTGATCGATGGCTTCGAGGTGATCATCGCGGGCTCCGGTGACGACGTGATCATCGCCGGCAGCGGCGCGGTGGTCCTGACCGGCGGCGCCGGCGATGACTGCTTTCAGTTCCAGCGCGGTGATGACGGCGCTCAGCAGCAGGACGTGGTCAAGAAGATCACCGACTTCACAATCGGCGACAAGATCGTGGCCGCGACCTATCAGATTACGATCAAGGAAGGCTGCGACGCCGAGGAGCAAGTCGCTGACCTGTTTGAACAGATCTACCTCGACGAGAACCACGGCGGCCACAATCGCCAAGTGCGCTTCCGCTTCGAGGAACTCGCCGAGGGCAAGTACACCGCCATCGACGTCGATTACGGCAACGACGACGCAGACGGCATGACGATCGAAGTCGCCGGTCACCACCATCTGCAATTCTCGTCGATTCATTCCTGAGGTGAAGCCATGAAGCATGTCGCTGCATCTGAATTCGCCCGCTTGGAGCATCCGGCTATCGACGCGCCCCGCGAACGGCCGTTGCGGCTGTGGCCGCGCATCGTCGCCGGCCTCGTGCTGAGCGCGCTACTGGTCGCCGGTTGCGGCGGCTGGGCCGCCTGGGCGATGTTGGAGGGCGCGGTGGTCGCCGCCGGAACGGTCAAGGTCGACCAGAACCTCAAGGAGGTGCAGCACCGCGACGGCGGCATCGTCAAGACACTGTCGGTGCGCCAGGGCGACCAGGTTCGCGAAGGCCAGGTGCTGGCGACCCTCGATGACGTCCAGATCAAGGCCGAGCATCTGATCGTGCGCGCGCAGCTGGTCGAGGCGCTCGGGCGCCGCGCCCGCCTGGTGGCCGAACGCGACAACCTGACGTCCGTCGAGTTTCCCGGCGACATGCACGCGTTATTCCCTTCGACCGCCGGATCGGTGATCCACGGCGAGGCCCGTCTGTTCGCCGGCAACAAGACCGCGCGCGACAGCCAGAAGGAACAGCTCGAGCTCAGCATCGCCCAAACCGGCGAGGAGATCAGGGGCATGGCGGCCCGCCTCGCCGCCAAGGAGGAGGAAGGTAAGCTCGTCGGTGCCGAGCGCGAGAAGCTGCAGTCGCTCTTCGAGCGCAAGATCGTCGAGTACCAGCGCGTTTATACCTCCCAGCGCGACTACGCCCGCATCATGGGCGAGCAGGGCGAGATCCAGGCGAGCATCGCGCGCGCCAAGGTGAGGACCAGCGAGATCCGCGTGCAGATCATCGCCGTGGACCAGAACGCCTCGACCGAGGCCCAGAAGGACCTGCGCACAGTGGAGGCGCGCATCGCCGAGCTTCAGGAGCGCAAGCTCGCCGTCGAGGACCGGCTGTCGCGCACCGAGATACGTTCCCCGGCGTCCGGCTACATCAACGAACTGTTTGCCTACACGGTGGGCGGCGTCATCACCCCGGCGGCCAAGATCGCCACCGTGGTGCCGGAGAACGCCGACCTCAAGTTCGAGATTCGCATCTCGCCGGCCGACATCGACCAGGTGAGGGTTGGACAGCCGGCGCGCATCCGCCTCTCCGCCTTCAACCGCGCCACCACGCCGGAGCTGAAGGGCAAGGTCGCGATGGTGTCGCCAGCCTCGGCCCGGGATCCGTCCAACGGCCAGGAGCACTACATCGCCCACGTCCGCCTGCTTCCGGCCGAGGCGGACCTGATCCAGCACAAGGGACTGAAGCTCGTTCCCGGCATGCCGGCGGAGGTCTTCGTCTCGACCCAGGAGCGCACCGCGGCCTCCTATCTGGCCAAGCCCGTCATCGACCAGATGACACGCGCCTTTCGGGAGCGCTGAGGCATGACGAATTTCCCCGCCGACACACCGAGGAAGGCATCGACGCCGAGGTGGCCGCCGGGGTTCCTTACGTTAACCTTTCAGCGAAGGGGAGCGTCGGGAGCCGCGAACCGGCGACATTCGGCGGGGGTTCGGAGGCCTTCCGGCCCAGCACCGCAGCCCGGGCATCTTGCCACACCTCCGGAATATCCAAGGACGGATTCCACGAATTGGTATTTTCTTTCGGGCTCGGGGATTTTTCTTTCCTCGTGAATGCCTTGGAACCGTCGTTCTCCACCGGCGGAAGTTTTAATGATGGCTCTTTTGGGTGGGTTTGATGAGCGATATTACGATCGCGATTGTCGAGGACCAGCCTTTGATGATGACGGCCCTCACGACCTTTCTTTCGGCGTCGACCGATTTCAAGATCGTCGCCTTCGGCGTCACCGCCGCCGACATGATCCGGCTGGCCCGTTTCCATGTCCCCAGGCTGATGATTCTGAGCCCCTCCGTCCCCGACGAGACCTACGACGCCATCCGCACGATCCGCAACGTCCTGCCTGCGATCAAGATCGTCGCCTACACCTCCCAGCACGGCGTCGACCATGCCGTCCGGGCGCTCGACGCCGGCGCTCACGGCTACGTCCTCAAGCGCTCCTCGGCCGACGAGTTGATGGCCGCCGTCCGGGCCGTGCTGAAGGATGAGACCTATATTACCCAGGGCTTTGCGGTCCGGGTGATCGACGCGCTCCGCAACACCGACGTCCGCCACCGCGTCGCCGAGGCCATCAAGCTCAGTCAGCGCGAGGGGCAGATTGTCCGGCTGCTGCTGCGTGGCATGACGAACAAGGAAATCGCCGCGACGCTTCGCATCACCGAGAAGACGGTCAAGCACTACATGACCGAGCTGATGCAGAAGATGCAAGCCAGGAACAGGGTCGAGGTCATCATCGCCGCCCAGAGGATGTCCGAGTACCGACTCCAGTCGCTCGACGCCTGAAACAGGAAAAGGATTCGCGCTGCCCGCTCCGGCCGGTTTAGTCCTTCGCCCGAATCCTGTTCGTATCGCTCCCGGCAGCGGACACCTACCCTGCAGCGTCGGAACCGGAAATTCCGGGCCGAAGAAGGCGATATGCGCCGACAAGACCGAGCCCGATCGGAGATCCCGTTTTTCGTCTGGAAAACGGGATCTCTCTCTCGTATCGATCAAACTGCAGAAGTCTCGTTTGCTGGAGAAATAACGCGTTCGGTCCTGGTCGGGTTGCTATCCCGACGTTGCTGAACTGGCTGCCCGTTCGGGTGTAGATGCCCGTACCGGCGTTGAGCTTGATCGAATTCTGACGATCGATCGGCAGCGCGACAGTAAAACCCGTACGCATGGTCTCTTGTTCGTTGTCGCCCTTCTTGCCGTCTACGGTGGTGCGGAGGCTTCTGAAATAGGTGCCATCCAATGAAATCCATGCGCCGGAGAGTGAAACCCCAGCGCAGGAGCTAGGCCAAGGAAACCGTAAACTCGGAATGCCGTCTGGGGGAGCGTAGGTAGCGGTCTCCCGCTAACAATTCCCCCGAGGGGGATCCGAGCCTGCCATGGCGGGCTCATAGCTCAATGCCAGCAGACGATCGCCCTTAACCGCGACCATCCGCAACGGCATGTAGGTTAGCCAACCGCTTAAGTCACGAAGGGCGAAGTTCGCTCGGCAGTGGCGCGTCAGGCGTCGGCGATCAGTGAGGCGATGTCCTCGAGCGGACGCCGGCTGAAGTCCTTCGCGAGCTCCCCTAAGATCTTGTCTCTCAGGTCGCGATTGAAGTGCTTGCGCATCTCTCCCAGGATTCTGGGATCGGAGACGACGACCAAGTGTTCGATGGTTCCGTCAAGGCTGAGCTTGTTCAGGAAAGCCGCCGTCGCTGCCGCGAAGTCGTCCTCGACGAGCCGCCTCCCGTCGGGGTTGGCTGAGCCGGAACGATGCCGCGCACCCAAGCCCGAGTGGGCGGACTGAGGCGGAGCCGCCGTGATCTCGACCAAGTGGACCCCAGGTTTCACGCCTGTATTGTGGAACAGGCGGATCGTCTCGCCGTCAGCGACAGCTACTGTCGCACCGGTAGGCAGAATCATCGAAAGACCTCCCGTTCACGATCCCGCACTGACACGGCGGGCTATGTACTTGTCAGCCGGCGTGTTGCTGCGTCTCTTAAGCTCCCGGCACGGAACTCCTCAGAGCAGGGCAGTACAACGATCGCCGTAGGAAGCGGCGCGGCGCGCACGGCGATCTTGGCGGCCGAGAAGTCGGTGTGCTGGGGAACGCCTTCCCGGCCGGTCGACGATCACTCGAAGATTGAGTCCTTGGCGGTCGAAAGGAAAATCACCTCTCGCTATGGAGTCGATAGCCGACCGTTATCGGAATGACTGAAAGACGCTTGGCGCCGCGGCGGGACTACGGCGCTTCCCTCTGCGAGCACTCGCGCAAGCGGTCGCCGGAAGCCCCGCCTTTGCCGAAGCTTGTTCGAAGGCAGATGGAAGCTTCGGCCCGGATGCCTCGGTACTCGTCGCGACATTGGAAGCGCGCGCACCCTTCGCGATGTCGGGACGACCGGCGCAATGTTCCGCGGCGTTTGCCCGGCGTCGTCTCGACGCGGGTCGGCTACGTCAAGAACTTCGCCCACCGCAACCGCGCTACGCACGCGGCAGCGATGGAGATCGCGTCCGGTTCGACCAAGACGAGCTTCAGCGACCGGAAAGAGTTCTTCTGCCAGATTTCCCGCGCGCCGTGGTCCCCGCCCTTAGGGGAACGTCAGGCCGAATGCAGCCGGATCGGGCTGCTCGCCTTTCCGGGGGACCAAGAAGCGTTCCAACCCACCCGGCACGAAGCTGAGCAGCAGGGTCGCCTGGTCGCCGACCACCTCGATCGTATGCGGCACACCGCGGGGAAGAGCCGCGTAGGCGCCTGGTCCCACCTCGATACGGGCATCGCCGACCCGCGCGATTAGCTTCCCTTGCACCACGTATAGTAGCTCGTCCTCGCGCGTGTGGGTGTGTAGCGGCGGTTCTTCCCCGGCTCGCACCGTCCACAGGACAGTGCCATATTCGCCTCCGGACTGGCTGCTCTCCACCTTCATCTCGACGCTCGAGCCTCCGCTCGAGGTCACTGTCTCGCCGCCGTGCGGCACCGTGAGAACCGGCTTGTGAACTGACATTGTAACCTCCTGATTGCGCGTCGGATGAGCCCGGCACCGTGCAAGCATGGAATTCCGTGCGGCGAATTGGAAATGACGTCACGCCATGAAATCAATAGCTGCGCGTCATGATGGCGGTTCGCTTTCCGCATCGGACTCGCGTGCATCCGACGTTGACTGCTCGAGCAGCTCGGTCAGCATCCTGATGGCCTCCGTTGGCTTCAGGACTTCGCTCACGTAGCTGTTCGATCTTCTCATGCAGCAATCTGAGCTTCGCCCTACATTGATCCGGTAGTCGCTCCCTGCGGCTTTGCGATCGATATCTTGCTGCTTGTTCTGGCTTAGCATGATGATCAGCGCTGCGTTGCCGCCTGGGCGCGCGGCGTGCCGATAACGGTCGGCTATCGACTCCATGGCAAGAGGTGATTTTCCATTTTTCGGTGCTGGACCCAATCTTCGTGCCGTCGTCGCCCGCCCGCGTGTACAGGCCGAAGTTGGCGTACTGTTGGACGATCGCAGGCCAGGAGTTTCCCAGATGCTGATCAAATATTCATCCGACATTTCCTTTCCCGGCGAGGTCGAGAGCCCTCTGCCGGAGGATGTCGTCGTGCTTGCGGGCCGCGCCGGCGTCGCGCTTGGGGTGCAGCGCCCACTCGGCGTGAGAGTGCGGAGCGTCAGCGGTCACGGCAGCGGTGTGATCGCGTCCAGGCGCGTGGAGATTCCGGTCGTCGGGGGCTACGGCGAGATCTCCGGGGTCCTGTTCCGAACCGCCCCACGGTCAAGCACGCGCCGCGTGGCCTTCGCCCGCGGTTCGGAGGGGGAGAGGTCGATCGGGGACGTGGCGCAGTTCGTCGTCCACGACATCAACAACCTTCTCGCCGTGATCAGCGGCGGCCTGCGGCTGCTCGAGTGCCGGAGCGACGCCGCTTATCGAGAGGCGATCGTTGGCAAAATGCAGGAGGCGATTACGCGAGGCGTGTCGCTCAGCCGCCAGCTCCTCGATACTGCGCGACCATGCCGCAAGTCGATCGACGGCTTTGTCGCAGGCAGTCGTCTCGCAGCGATCGCGGGTACGCTTGACTGGGCGTTGCGCCCGGACATCACTGTCCGCACCGAGATCGCGCCTGACTTATGGACCTTCAATGCCGACCCGGAAGAGCTGTACTTTGCGCTCCTGAATCTCTGCCGAAACGCAGACGATGCCATGCCGGCCGGCGGCACGATCACCGTCGCGGCGCGGAATGTCGAGCCGTTTAGCGCGGACCGCGGGTTCATTGAGATTGTCGTCGCCGACGAGGGGGAGGGCATGTCTGAGGAGGTCCTGTCGCAGGCGTTCCTTCCGTACTTCACGACAAAGGCGGCTGGCGGCGGCAGCGGACTCGCGCAGGTTCGGCGCTTCGCCGAAGGGCGGAGCGGTGCGATCAGTATAGAGAGCGAGCGAGGTGGCGGCACGCTGGTCCGCCTCTGTCTCCCGCGTGTCGACGATGCGGGGGGCCGGAGCAGCTTTGTCGGTACGCGGATCACGCGCACGCCGTCATCCAAAACTCCCCGCGGTCAGTGACTACCGCGGTGTGGCGGGAAGGCCGGAGATGCGGAAAAGCGGGAACGCGCCCGCGGGGGCTTCCCATCCGGCGAATCACCGTGAATGCGACGTATGGTCGGGCCACTTCGACACCGAATCGACTACATCGCGGCACTCTAGGAACGAGATAAGACTATGTTTTCCGTGATTTTCGAAGCCCTCCCCCATAAAGGGAAGTGGGATAACTACCTCGACAACGCCAACATGCTGCGCCCCGAGCTGGAGCAGGTCGAGGGCTTCGTCGACAACATCCGCTACAAGAGCCTGACACGCGAGGGCTGGATCCTTTCGCTTTCGAACTGGCGGGACGAGAAGTCGCTCGTCCGTTGGCGCATCCGCATGCGCCATCACGAGGTCCAGCAGAAGGGCCGCGATGAAATACTCGCAGGCTACCACCTCCGCGTCGGTCAGATCACTGCCGACAATAAGGTGCCCGTGGGTTACGCCCTCAGGGAGCAGCGGCTCGATGAGACCGAAGTCGGGGAGGGGCTGACAGTCACGCTGATCAACGCGACGCGCCCCGCGGAGTGGAAGCAGACCGACAATCCGTACGACTGCGCGGAGTGGCTCGGACTGAACCCTTGGGCCGCCGACTTCACGTCCTGGGACATCTTCGAAGCAGTGCTCACGCCTGGCGACCTGATTCTGCTCATGTCCTGGAAGGACGCCGCCGCAGCGCAGGCTTACGAGGACGCTTCCGCGCCGGATGACAAGGCAAGGGTTCGTAGAGTGCGGATCGTGCGCGACTACGGGAAATACGACCGTCGCGAGGCACCTCAATACTTCGAAGATGCCAAGGGCGGCGAGACCCTCCATGCCTGACGCCGCTCCGTCGGGAAGGGCCATGCTGCCACGAGAGTTCGACTCTGGGTTCGCTATGCCGCCCAGTCTCGCGTTTAGCCAGGCTTGGTAAGAAACAGACGATTGGCGGTTGACGAATTATCGTTGAGGCTTGCTCCGCTAGCTGTCGCACGATTGATTTCTGCACTGACGAAGGTGACGAACATGGGTACGCGGCGGCGCCGCCGCCCGTTCGGTACTCGCCCATCTCGCATGCACTAACCTGGCTCTCAGAAACTCCTGAAAGCGTGTCCGTGCGTCCTAATCAATAGGCCGAGCCGTTCCAACCTGCGCAGGCAAGTCGCATCTACTTCCCATGATCGCGACGTGCCTGTCACGCCGTCGATTGCAAAGGCTTGTCTCTATCGACAGTCGCACCTTGACGGAGAACATAACAACCCATGGAGCTTCATCAGGTTCGCTACTTCCTCGCCGTCGCGTCCACGCTCAACTTCACCCGCGCGGCCGAGCAGTGCAATGTCACGCAGCCCGCGTTGACCAAGGGGGTGCAGAAGCTCGAGCAGGAACTCGGCGGCCAGTTGATCTACCGCGAACGCCAGCTCACCCAACTCACCGATCTTGGAAAGGAGGTCCTTCCGATGCTCGAGCGCACACTGGCCTCGGCAGAGGCGGTGCGTCGCCGAGCCCAGGAGTTCCAACGCAAGGACGTTGCGCCACTGAAGATCGGCCTTGCCCCCTCCATCTCGGCGTCGCTCGTCCTCGATCCGATCGCGGAGATCGCAAAGTTCGTTCCTGGACTTCACGTCGAGCTGCGCGAGGGCGCGGCGAAGAAGCTCGTCGACCTCTTGCTTGAGGGTGAGATCAACGTCGCAATGGTTGGGGACGTGCAGGATGTGCCCGCCCGCATCGATGACTGGTCGCTGTTCGAGGAGCGCTACGTTGTGGTTCTCGCGCCGACGCACCGGCTCGCAAATCGTCCCTCGATCGGCATCGACGACCTCCGCGAGACCATCTTGCTCGAACGCGCCGACTGCGACGTGGCCCCGAAGATCCAGAAATCGTATTTCCCCGAGAGCCCGCCCCAGCTTGGCCACTGCAGCGGTCACGACCTGCACCTGCAGCACATGGCCGCGGCCGGCCTTGGCGTGATGCTCGCGCCCGAGCACATGCCGCGCCTTCCGACGCTCAAGACCATCCCGCTCGAAGGCAACCTGGTTTCACGGGAGGTACGCCTACTGGCTGTGCAAGGGCGCCGCTACTCCCCGGCGCTGGACGCATTCGTCAAGGTCGCGCGGCTTCGCGACTGGTCGGTCGAAGCCCCCGACCGGGGCGTGCCGCACGCAGCGGTCCCGGTGGTGTCGAGGGCGCCCGCATGACCACGACACGCACGCCGACGGCCAGCCGCTTCCAGCCAATCGATCCTCAGCCCGATGACTCCCAACCGATGTTAAATCAAACCAACAAGACACTCGCCCGGATTCGCACCGAGTTGTTGACGACGTTCAGCGCTGCGGATTGGGAGTCATACAACCACCTCGTGCGCTGGCTCCGAGATACAGACGTGGCATCGCACGCTCTGAAGGTTGGAGATGACGCGCCGAGCTTCCTCCTGCCGGACGCTGATGGCCGTCTCCACTCCTCCGAACGGCTGCGCCGCAAAGGACCCCTCGTCCTGAGTTTCTTCCGAGGCGGCTGGTGTCCTTTCTGCACCGCTGAGCTTTGCGCCCTGCAGGCTGCAAAGGATGAGTTCGAGAGCATCGGTGCGACCCTCGCAGTGGTGACACCCGAGACGAGGGACTTCCCGCGGCAGCTCAAGCGGAGCCTAGGCTTGGACCTGAAGGTGCTCTCCGACGTCGACTATGGCGTTGCCATGTCGTATGGCGTGCTGTTCCGGGTGCCCGACGAGACCAAAGCGCACTATTCCGGGCTAGGATTCGACTTCGGCGCCCGGCACGGGTCACCGGAGTGGATGTTACCTATTCCCGCGACCTATGTGATTGACGCGGAAGGCCGGATCCGCAGCGCATTCGTCGAGCCGGACTTCACGATACGAGAGGAGCCGACGCAAATCCTGGCCTCGCTGCGCCAGGCCGCTTCCACGTCCGAGTGAGGGCAGTAGAAGGTGGGGAGCAATATCCGGGCAAACCTGGCGATGAGCCAGTTTGAAGTGCCCTTCGACGACCGCGCACTCGCAGTTGCCTACTACGACGTAAGACGGTCGGGTCGGCGCTCACAGCGCTCACGTACGACGATATCTTCTGCTTATCGAATACATGTCCAAAGAGAATTTCTAATTTTGTCGGCCGAGTCCGATCTTTAGGGCTGGCTAGGCCGAGCGCGCGGTTGGCCACACAGCGATTGAAGCAATGATTGAAGCCGTTTCACTGGATCAGAGTGCACAGCGCGCGAGCGGTAGAGGAGATCCCCATGAAACTATCGAGGATTATCGGCCTCGCTGTTGCCGTCTCCCTGGTCACCGGCGCCGTGGCAGCGCTCGCGCAGATCAACGGAGCGGCTCCGGCCGGCCCGACCGCGAACGTGGTAGACGGCGCTGGGCACCTGCGCGTGCCGGCGGACTACCGAACCCTCTACCAAGCGCTCGGCACCTGGGCGATTGCGGCTGAGAGCGGCCAGGGCTCGAATGAAATCCACGCCGTGTACGCATCCCCGGGGGTGATCGACGGCTACCGGAAGACGGGGCATTTTCCGGACGGCGCCGTTCTGGTGAAAGAAGTCTTCGCGACTTCGACCAACGAGATGACCACCGGCACGGTAAGCCACGCCGACAAGCTCAAGGGCTGGTTCGTCATGGTGAGAGACAGTAAGGGAACGCACCCCGGCAACCCGTTGTGGGGCGACGGGTGGGGATGGTCGTGGTTCGACGCGGACAAGCCGCTCAAAACCACCTCGACGGACTATCGTTCCGATTGCCAGGGGTGCCACCTGCCTGCCACGGCCACGGACTGGATTTATGTGAATGGATATCCCGTGCTGCGTCACTGACTGACGTTCAGAGTAAAAACGAGCGGATGGAGTTCGACGTGTCCCTCTCGGTCTATGACATCACGGTCCCTGTCATGGTGCACGGAGTGAACGTGATGGACGACTATCTCGACCACGCCCAAGCACTCGAGCGGACCAAGGGATATGAGCCTGGAAGGATCCTTGGCGAGCGGCTCGCGTCCGACATGCTGAGTTTCGGAGAGCAGATTTCTGTAAGCTGCAATAAGGTCGACGCCCACATGGCGAAGCTGATGCAGCGCGACGCGCCTGCTCCCCACAACACCCTCATGATGTACCCGGCACTGAAGGGGCGGCTCCTCGAGACGCGCGGCTTCCTGCAAAACGTGCGGCCGGACGAGATGGACAACGCGCAGTCCCGCACATACGAACTGACACCGCCTATCGTGCGCGGGTGGTTCGGTGGCGACGACTACATCCGGCACCTGGTGCTGCCCGACTTCTTCTTCCACATCGCGATTGCGCACGCGATCCTTCGGCACCTCGGAGCGAAGATCGGGAAGCGCGACTACCTCGGCAACCTCAGTCAGCAGAGCGGAGGTGACTACTCGTGAGCGGCAGGCGCGGTGCGCGACACGAGCCGAAGCCTTCAAGGTTCACGCCGGAAATTGCATACTGATGGGTGGCGTCGACGGTCTGACGGCGGCTCAGCGCCGCTGGTTAATGCTCTGCATCTTGCTTGGACTTGGTCTAAGTTCCCTCGGAAGCGCGATCGTGAATATCGCCTTGCCAAACATCTCGCGTTCATTCGCAAGCAGGGACGCCGCGACCGTTTGGGTCGTGAATGCCTATCAGCTTTCGGCAACGGTCTGCTTGTTGCCCGTTGCAAGTCTGGTCGAATCACTCGGTCTGAAGCGCGTTTATACCGCCGGCCTGGCTATTTTTGTTTTCGCGTCGTTGGGTTGCGCGTTCGCTCCAACATTGCCGATGCTGGTGAGTGCGCGCCTAATTCAGGGTGCCGGGGCAGCTGGAGTTTCTGTGGCCGGCATGGCATTTGTACGCGTGATTTATCCGCATCACATGGTCAGCAAGGGCTTCGCGTTAGTCGCATTAGCAGTGGCGATACCTGGAGCATTGGGCCCCACCATCGCGGCGGCAGTACTTGCCGTGGCAAAATGGCCCTGGTTGTTCTTGGTGAATGTGCCATTCGGCCTCACTGTTCCACTATTTATTGCTGCTGCACCACCAGACGTTCGGGTTGCGCGCTCTCTCGATCTGATCGGGACCGCTCTCAATGCGCTGGCGTTCGGGCTTTTCGTCGTCGGTGTCGGCACGCTGGGTACTGGCGATGGGCGCATTGCGACGGGAGAGATCGTGGCAGGTCTCTTCTGTCTCAGTCTCTTCGTTCGACAACAGCTCCGGCACCCTATGCCAATGTTGCCATTCGATCTTTTCCGTATACCTCTGTTTACCCTATCGGTGTGGACATCCGTCTGCTCCTATGCCGCACAAATTCTGGCTTACGTCTCCTTGCCGTTTCTATTTGAGACGAGG
This sequence comes from Bradyrhizobium sp. 482_C4_N1_8, assembly GCF_052075965.1. Lineage (NCBI taxonomy): Bacteria > Pseudomonadati > Pseudomonadota > Alphaproteobacteria > Hyphomicrobiales > Nitrobacteraceae > Bradyrhizobium > Bradyrhizobium sp. 482_C4_N1_8. The sequence continues at coordinate 2,327,727 of NZ_CP197231.1, forward strand.
ATGCATCTTTCGGCCGTGGAAACAGGTCTTCTTCTGACAACCTGGCCGTTCATGACTGCAGTCACGGCCCCAATTGCCGGCCGCTTGACGATCCGCCACCCCGCTTCGGTGATCTGCAGCATTGGTTTGGCGTTGTTGGCGGTCGGTTTGCTCCTGATGATCTTCTTGCCGACATCTCCGGCGAGATGGGATGTCGTATGGCGACTGGCTCTTTGCGGTATCGGCTTTGGTCTTTTTCAGACCCCGAACAACACGGCGATGATGACGGTTGGACCCGTAGGGCGCAGCGGGGCCGCAAGTGGGATGAATGCCTCGGCTCGCTACGTCGGATGGTCACTTGGTTCCGCGTTGGTCTCGCTGATCTTCGGCTTGGGCGGAGACCAAGGCGCCGTCTTCTGTCTGGTCGCCGGAATGGCCTTCGCTCTGACGGGAGTCGCTACCAGCAGCGCTCGTCGGTTCAGATAGCGTCCAAATGCGGGACGCAGCACCTCGTCGGAGGTCGTCCGGCGATATCTGCGCCATGTGCTCGCTGCTGCAGACAAACGTGGCTTGCGACAAGTCGCCGCAAAGCTCGTGGCTCGAGATCAACGATCAGCCATGACGCTCCGCTGAACACGGCTTCCGGTAAGTTCAGGGTGTCTGCCAGATTTAGTGAAGTATCGAATTCGGTTGAATTCCGTGCTTTCTAAGTTGCGTCCGCTTTCGCCATGACCGGTGTCAGGGTCATCGAGGCCGCAAAGGCGCCGCCGATCGAGGTCGCGGCGGCTATGGCGAGGCCGACTTCGTAGCCGGACGAGAAAGACGCGACGCCGGCGGCAAGTGCCACCCCGGCGAGCTGCGCAATCCGGCTCGCCGCATTGTTGATGCCGGAGGCGAGTCCTTCGTCGGCCTGATCCACACTCGACATGACCGACGCGGTGAGCGGCGCCACGAGCACAGCGAAGGACAGGCCCAGTAGGGTCATAGGTCCGATCACGCCGAGCATCAGGGATTCTTTCTCGCCAAGCGCCATCAGGATATAGGCGAGTGCCGCACCTAGCGGTCCCGCGATGAGCATGGCCCGCGCGCCAATCTTGTCTGCCAGCCGGCCGAAGAGATTTGACAAGAGCCCCACGCCAAGCGTGAAGGGTAGGAATGCGAGCCCAGCGTCGGTCGACGACAGGGCGCGGCGATCGATGAGCTCAAAGGGGAGCAGAAAGAACATGATCGAAACCCCCGCGTAGACCATCAGGGTGACAACGTTCAGCCCGAGGAAGGCGCGGTTCTCCGCCAAGCGAGGTGGCGTCATCGGGTGTTCGCTTCCGCGCTCCCAGAGCGCGTAGAAGGCGAGCCCGATAATGCCAAGCCCGGTGACAATCACGAGCACTGTGCCCGACGGGGCTGAAGCGTCCGCGGCGGCCTGAACTTCACCGCGGCCGATTTGGCTAAGCGCCCAGGCAAGCGCCCCGATCGCCGAAGCGAGGATCGCGGCGCCAATCACGTCGAATCCGCGCTGAATGCGACCATCCTTCGGCGCAAAGACCAGCAGAACTCCCACTGCCACGAGCGCGAGCGGCGGGTTGATCCAGAACACGGATGGCCAGCCAAAGGTCTCGGTGAGCCAGCCGCCCAGGACAGGACCTCCGGCGGTGGTGAGAGCCGACGCTGCGGCCCATACGCCGATCGCTCGGTTCCGCTCCGCGCGCGGATAGGTGGCCCCGATCAGGGCGAGGCTGGCGGGGGTAACGATCGCTGCGGCTACCCCCTGCGCGACGCGGGCAGCGATCAGCCAGGCGGGCGAAGGCGCCATCGCGCAAGCCGCGGATGTCAGACCGAACAGCACGCAACCGAACCAGAGCATGCGCGCCTTGCCATAAACATCCGCGAGGGCGCCGCCGATCAATGTCAGCGAGGCGAGCGCCAGCATATACCCGTTGAGAACCCATTGAACCGAGGCAAGGTCCGCCGCCAAATCTGAGCGCAATCTCGGTAACGCAACTGGCAACGCTGTCGCATCGATGAACGCCATCGAGGACGCGAGCACACAGGCCGCGAGTACCATGCGCCGGCACCGAGGCGGCGCTTCCCGACCGAGCTCTCGCGGGCAAGGTTCTGCGTCGATAACGCCGCGGCTGCATCCCTCTACAAACGGCTGCGCCTCGTTGCGACACGCTCGCCGTCTCTGGTTCGCAGGATTGGTCATTCGAGTCTTATTTCGGGTTGAAAGTGGTTCCGACAGCCGTCTCATACGGTGGCGGTCGGACCCCGGTGAAGGAAATTATCTCTCGCCATAAAATCGATAGATAATCGTTATTGCCTTGCCGCGCGGCGGCATGCCGTCGCGGCGTTCGCAACTTGCCTTGATTTACCAATGGCAGAGAAGACCGTCGCACCACTATTCCCCGCTGCAATGGAAACCATACATGCCGGCTATTGGAGAATGTTACTCCGCGCTGCCATCAATGGGTACCGCTCGCGGATTTTGTCGAGGGCTGGACAACTGAGATCGTGGAGGCGCCGTCCCATCTTCGCTTTCGGAACTACCTCATGGTCGCTGGCAAGCGATGCCGAACCGGCTTTTGTCGCTGGAACGTATCCAGCAAAGGAGCAAATAACTGAGGAGACAACTCACATGAAGGCAATCGCCGTAACGGACCAGGCCGCGGGAACGGCCGGGATGAAGCTGGTGGAGCGGCCCGAACCGCGGCCAGCGATAAACGACATCGTCGTTCAAGTTCATGCATCGGGCTTCACTTGGGATGAGCTGACGTGGCCCCCGATGTGGACCGATCGCCTCGATCGTGACCGAACACCGTCGATCCCTGGGCACGAGCTGGCCGGAGTCGTCACCGCTCTCGGTTATGGCACGACGGGATTGTCAGTGGGACAGCGGGTGTTCGGCCTGACGGACTGGTATCGCGACGGCACCTTGGCGGAGTATGTGGCCGTCGAGGCACGCAACCTTGCGCCGCTGCCGGGCGACGTCGACTTCACGGTGGGCGCGAGCCTGCCGATGCCGGGTCTGACTGCGTGGCAAGGACTGTTCGTGCACGGCCACCTTCAGTCGGGGCAGACCGTCCTTGCGCACGGTGCGGCTGGCGTCGTCGGTTCGATGGTGACGCAACTCGCACGTGAGGCCGGCGCCTACGTCATCGGCACCGGACGCGTTGCCGACCGTCAGGCGGTGCTCGACTTCGGCGCGAATGAGTTCGTCGACCTCGAGAACGACGCTCTGAAAGATGTCGGTGGCGTCGATCTGGTTTTCGATATCTTCGGCGGCGACATCGCGAAGCGGTCCGCAAGCCTGATTCGAGCGGGAGGAGCGCTGGTGACCATCGCCGGGCCGACCGAGGCGCGGCCCGCCGACGGCTTGGCGATCGACTTCGTTGTCGAGTCCGATCGCGCCCAACTGGGTGAGATCGTCCAGCGTCTGCGGGACGGACGACTGCGGACGAACATCGGCACCGTCTCGACCCTCGATGACGCCATCGCCGCCTTCAATCGGACCGAGCGACGCAAGGGGAAGACAATCGTTCGCGTTCGCCCGTGAGAACTTGGGGCGGAGAACGGTTCCGCGCTCCTCGTCAGCACGGCACGCATCCACGTTTAGGCGTCGTTCGGCCGTGGCCTCCGGCGGCGCGGCGCGGGCAGGAGGCGACGGCGGTTCATGGCAAGCCTGCTTGAGGTTGAATTGATGTTGCGAAAAGTGATCCGCGAACGGACACGGCAGTTCGGCTTCGGCTGCCGGCCAATGAGCCCGCGCGCCGCGAAGCGCGCCACCTGACATGACGGCCAGGTCGTGAGCAGCGCGTCCCTGACCCTGACCGATCGCGGCCTGGCGCTCTCCGAGCCTAAGGCCGTCGGAGCGCAGGGCAGCACCAAGGTGCTCGCCGCGTCGAGCCTGGGCAGCTGCCTCGTGTTCGTCAGCGGCGCCGTCGTCACGGTCGCGCTCGCGGCGATTGGCCGAGACATGCGCCTGTCGCCGCTTGACCTGCAGTGGGTCATGGACGCCGAGCTCCTTCCGCTCGCGGCCCTGACCTTGGTAGGCGGCGCTCTGGGTGATCGGTTCGGACAGAAGCGGATATTCCTCGCGGGGATCGCTCTCTATGGCCTGGGCGCGGCCGTAATTGCTTTCGCGCCGAGCTTCGCGCTGCTCATCGGCGGCCGCTTCCTGCAAGGTTTGGGCGAAGCTGTGATCCTGCCCAACGGCCTTTCCGTGCTCGGGCGGGCCTTTCCCGCCGACAAGAAAGCCCGTGCGATCGGCATCTGGTCCGCCGCCGCAGCGGTCGCCAGTGGCGTCGCGCCCGCGATCGCGGGCGCGATCATTGATCACGGATCCTGGCGGACGGCCTTTCTGATGCTCCTGCCCATCGTCGCCGGCGCGTTGGCCTTCGGCACGGCGTGGATACCCAAGGACTCCTCGCCCAGCTACGTCCGGATCGACGTCTATGGCGCGGTCCTTTCGACAGTCGGGCTCGGCTCGTTGGGCGCGGGGCTGACGAGCCTGACCAACGGTGCCGGTCCGACCCTTTGGCTGCTCATCACTCTGATCGTCGGTCTGGGCGGCTTAGCCGGCCTTATCGTCACACAGCGGCGGCTAGGCGAGAATGCCATGCTGCCCCCGTCGCTCTTCGCCTCGCGGTCGATCGTCGGCGCGAACCTGTTCACCGCACTCCTCTACGGTCCGTTCACGGTCATGCTAACCTTGATCCCGTTCGTGATGATCCGAGGCGCGCACCTGCCGACGCTGGTGGCGGGCCTAGCCTTCCTTCCTCTGCAAGTGCTGATTACGGTGGTCTCGCCGCTCGCCGGTATGCTCTGCCGCGTGTCCGGCAGGCGCCTGCCATTGTTCGCCGGCAGCGCCGTCGTCGCCTTGGGTTGCATCATGGCGCTCCGTATCGGTCCGAACGCAACCTATTGGGCGGACATCTTCCCCAGCATCCTGTTGTTGGCGCTTGGCATGAGCCTGGCGATCGCGCCGTTGACGACGCTCGTCCTCACCTCCGTCGAGTCCGATCGAGTCGGAACCGTGTCTGGTGTCAACAGCGCAGTCTCACGCGCCGGGTCGCTGTTCGCTATCGCATTGCTCGGCGGTGTGCTGCAGCAAGGCGGTCATCATCTGTTTTGGGGATTCCACATGGCGATGGTTGTCGCCGCCGTCGCCTGCGTTCTCGCCACGCTCGCGGTGTTCATCATCGAGCCGGGGGCCCCACGTCGACTTCATCCCGCGAGACTGACCGTTCGGTGTCGGCAATCAGCAGGCCGGCAAGGTCGAGAGGGAACAATGAAGAACGAATACCAAGCTCTAGGCAGAAGGAGAAACTCATGAAGATCCGGACCATTGTCGCTGTCACCTGCGCCGCCTTCTCGATAGCCGGCCCGATCCGCGCCCATGATCGCGAAGCGGAAACCGTCGCGAAGAAACTCGAGGCGGCCATTCCCAATGTCCCTGGCAAGTCGCTGCTCGCCCTGGAGGTCGATTACGCGCCGGGCGCGGCATCCCCGCCCCATACCCACGCGAAGTCGGCTTTCATCTACGCTTATGTCATCTCGGGCGCGATCGAGTCGAAGGTGAACGACGGCGAGAAGCGCATTTATCGGGCAGGCGAAGGCTGGTCGGAGCCGCCGGGTGCAACCCATTCGATCAGCCGCAACGCGAGCAAGACGAAGCCGGCGAAGCTGCTCGCTGTTTTTGTCCTCGACACCAATGACAACCCTCTGACGACACCCCTCAAGTAACGTACTCACTGAGCCTGGCACGAATTCACGGTGAAGATATCGGCCGCGAGTTTACCTCGGCCGCTATCCGCCGTGTCACCGAAAGCGGAAAATATGCTTCACGTGAATGACCGCATCGACGCTGTTGAAAATGCATTTGCCCGAGACGTCGTCGGCGGCTTATCCGCTGATGTGAAGACGCTGCCGAGCCGTTGGTTATACAACGAGCGTGGATCTGAACTTTTCGAAGAGATAACGAGGCAGGATGAGTATTATCTGACCAGAGCCGAAACGTCGATCTTGCGAGAGCGGCAGCGTGACATCGCCGATTTTGTAGAGCCTGGCGCGGTTCTCATCGAGTATGGTGCGGGAGCCGGCGTTAAGACGGAGCTTGTGTTGGCGGGCCTGCGTGACCCGCGAGGCTACGTGCCGATCGATGTCGCCGATGCTTTCCTTGCAGAAACGTCCAGGAGGATCGCTTCGCGCTTCCCGTCGCTCTGGGTCCGCCCCATCGAGCGCAATTTCCTGGATGCATTTGAGGTTCCGTTCGATGGCTCCAGCGGCGGCAGGACAGGATTTTTTCCTGGCTCGACGATGGGGAATTTGAACGCGAGCGAGGCGAAGACCTTGCTGATGCAGATGGGGCGACACTTAGGCAAAAACGGACGTGCCATCATCGGTGTCGATCTCCAGAAAAACGTAGATACGCTTCTGCGTGCTTACGACGACAGCGCCGGTGTGACAGCCGCTTTCAACCTCAACCTCCTTGAGCGGATCAACGCCGAACTGGGCGGCGATTTCTGTTTAGAGCGGTTCAAGCACGTGGCGCGCTGGAACGAGATCGAGAAAGCAGTAGAGATGCATCTGGTCAGCGTGTGCGATCAGCACGTTACCCTCTGCGAGCGCGCGTTTAGTTTCAGAACGTCGGAAAGCATTCATACTGAGAGCTCCCGAAAATATACTGCGGAGAGCTTCGAGCGGCTTGCCCGCTCCGGCGGATGGAAGGTTGTCGAGCTTTGGCAGGACGCGGGCGGATTATTCGGCCTGTTCGGGCTCATTCGCTATTGATCTGCCGATGATGCGGCACACCAGGTCTTCCGAAACCAACGTGAGAGTTGCGGTGTAAAGGAAAGCGGCATGGAACAGTCCCCCCAGATCGGCGACAGGATCACCGACAAATCAGCATCGCCCGACGACAGCACTGTCCGAGACTGGATCGGGCCGAAGGCGTTCGGGCATTGGGCCGAGCTGCGAAAATGGATCGAGGCATACTACCCCGATGTTTTCGTGCCGGATTGGCTCTATCGTGGCAAGAAGCGTGGTTGGTCCCTGCGTTACAAGAAATCCAAGGCATTCTGCACGTTCCTGCCGGAATACAGGCTGTTTTCGGTCGAGGTGGTCTTGGGGGCAGCAGAGCGAGAGAAGTTTGAGGCGCGGCGTTACGGGTGGCGCTCGCAGCTGGTGAAGCTTTACGATGAAGCCCGAACATACCCAGACGGAAAATGGCTGAAAATTGCTATCTCATCCGCAGCCGATCGGCATGACGTGACGGAGCTTTTAAGTCTGAAGCGTCCGCCTCCGCGGTCGCGCGATTGAGACGCTCGCGCTGCTCCGGCGCGATGGTGGTCCTCCAGATGAAATAGACACGCGCCTTGAACACCTTCTTGTGCGACGGGGCGACGACATCGTTCTCGCTGGTGATCTGGCGGCCTGGAGCGATCCCTTGAGTGCTTTGTCGAGGAGCTTTGGCGCCGTGGCGACAAACGGCGACAGTCTTCGCGCCAACCAAAAGCCCGGACGCGTTCCCAAGAATCCTTCCCGGGTGCGTCCGAGCCTTGCGTGATGCTCGCATCATAGAGGCTCCTCAGAGATCGTAGATGCGAATGGATTGAGTTCAGATCGATCCAGCCGGCGCAACGGCAGGAAAGTCCTTCTCGGGATCGAACACGTTGTTGAAAAAGTTCGTCAGAGAGTACATGGCCACCAGCGCGACTATCTCGATGACGTTGGCATCCGTGTAGCCTGCGTCGCGGACGACTTTCAGATCGGCGTCACTAACCTTGCCGCGGGTCTCGATGACTCTACGCGCAAACTGGATGGCAGCGTCCCGCTTCGGGTCGCTGGCATGGCCCTTCCGAGCGAGAGTGATTTCATTGGCGGGCAGCTTGGCCATATGATTGGCCGTAAAGCTGTGAATCGTCAGGCAGTAGTCGCAGCCATTCACTTCGGAGACAGCGAGGCCGATGCTGTCGCGCGTCTTCACGTCTAGCGCCTTGCTCAAGGAGCCAAGCAGGGCGGCCCATGAGTTGAACGCGATCGGGCTTGCCGCGAATGTCGCCATCATATTTGGGGTGAACCCGATGTTCTTGGTGAACATATCGAGGGTCGGTTTCGAATCCGCCGGCACTTGTTCCGGCTTCAGAGCTGTAATTCTTGGCATCATAATCTTCGCAGGTTCTCGGTTTCACTGATCACTAAATGAGGTCCAACACATCGGCCACCGGGCGACGCGGCTTCTGCGGCCAGTTTCCCGGACGCTCCGCTCCTACGGACAGCAGCATGACCGGGACTTCGTCCTCGGCCAATCCAAAATCTCGGTGCACCGCTTCGGCATCGAAACCGATCATCGGCGTCGAACCCAGGCCCAGCGATCGGGCCGCATAGATCATCGCCGCCGCACCGAAGGCGCCGGTGCGCACTGCTTCGTCGCGCTGGCGCTGCGGGTAGTCCTTATAGAGATCGCGTGCGGGGATTTCCCAATCCGGTATCAACTTTGCCGGCATGATACCCGCCTCCACCACCGGCGCCAGGCGGTCCGGAATTACACTGGAATCAGCCAACTGGCCGCAGATGATAAAGGTAACGGCGGCTTCAGTGATCGCCGGCTGCTTCCAGGCGATCGGACTCAACCGAGCCTTGGCTTCAGGCGTGCGTACCGCGATGAAGCGCCAGTTCTGCAAATGGAAGGATGTCGGCGCAGTAGTGCCGATTCGCACCAGCTCGCTGATTTGGTCATCGCTCAAAGTGGCGGCAGGGTCGTAGTATTTGGCGGAGCTGCGGCTCAGGATACATTCGATGACGGCATTGGTCATGGCGATTCTGTTGGTCATGGTGATTCCTGTGCGTTAGGGGATGACTTGAGATAACGAGTGCTTTCGCTCTCTTTGCTCGAAATGCCGCAGGGATGGAGCCCGTCTGGCATCTCATGCCCGGGGGCCGTGGTAGTTTCCTGGGTTGCGGCGCGTCTGGTAGGACGTGACGGCCGCGTGCATCGAATGTGGGTCGTTCACGGACGAACGCGGATGATCGTCTTCCCGCCGATCCGCTTTGTTGGATTGAAGGCGGCGACGGCATCTTCGAGTGTCGTTACGTGGCCGACGTTCGTGCGCAGTCGCCCGTCGCGAACCCGCCGGACGATCTCACTCAGTTGGGCACGATCGGACTCGACGACGAAGTCGACCGCCAGGCCATCGGCGGGCCGCGCCTCGGCCGGCCCGACGATGGACACCAGCGTTCCTCCGGATCGAACCAGGCGCGCGGAGCGTTTCCTGATGTCGCCGCCAATGAGATCGAACACCAGGTCGACCGGGCCGATGTCGTCTAGAGCGTCGTTCTCCAGGTCGACGAACTCATTCGCGCCGAAGTCGAGCGCCTTCTGACGGTCGGCGGCGCGTCCGGTGCCGATGACATAGGCGCCGGCCTCACGCGCGAGTTGCGTCACCATCGACCCGACTGCGCCGGCCGCGCCGTGCGCGAGGACGCGCTGCCCCGCCTGAAGGCGGCCGTGCACGAACAATCCCTGCCACGCGGTCAGACCCAAGACCGGCAGGCTCGCGCCCACCGTGAAGTCAACGTCGCCCGGCAGCGGCGCCAGGTTGCGTGCCTCGATCGCCACATACTCGGCCAGTGTGCCATCGCGATACCAGTCCGCGAGGCCGAACACCCGCTGTCCCACCGACAGGCCCGTCGTGCCATATCCGAGAGCGGTGACCACTCCGGCCAACTCGTGCCCGGGAATCGACGGTGTCCGGTCACGATCGAGGCGATCGGTCCACGTCGAAGGCCACGACAGCTCGGTTCCAACGAATCCTGACGCATAAACTTGAACGACGACGTCGTTTATTGCTGGCCGCGGTTCGGGTCGCTCCACCAGCTTCATCCCGACCGTTCCCGCAGCTTGGTCCGCCACGACGATTGCCCTCATCGCCAACCTCCTCGTGTGTGGTATGTCGTCATCTTCCGAATTGCCTTGCGGGCGACCAAAAATACGATCGCCAAATTCGACGGTCCAATGACCTGTGGCTATGGAATCGATGCCATCGACGCGAAAGATCAAAGCGCGTCGGCAGTGAACGTCGGGACGAATGCCCCGCGAGGGATGATTTCCGGGCACTGAGGACGCAAGAAAGAGCTGCAATGCGGGTTTGATCGGCTGCGATGCGCCGGTGCGGTGATCGACCGCACGAGAGACGCTCAATCCGGAGTGATATTCGGGATCGGGAGTTGAGCCAGATCATCCTCGTAGCTGGCCTGAGTGCTTGGGCTGTGGCCGGAAGCAGTAGCGCCGAGGCGCGTGTTGATAGCGGCGCCGATGCCGAGAATCTTGCCAACGGGGCAGAGGTTTGCGGCTTCCAGCAGGAGCGCGCGCTGATGAGCATCGAGTTCTCCTTCCAGCACGAGGGTGCGTGCGAACGAATCTCGTTCGCCCAGAGCGCCATGGCGGAAGCTGACGCTCACTTCCAGCCGCTCCAGCGGAAGTCTCTGGCGTCGAGCCTGAAAACGAATGCTCATAGCGGTGCATGCGGCGAGAGATGCGCTAAGGAGGTCGTAAGGATTGGGACCAGAAGAAATGCGGCCGACGCCATCCGGGCCGCCGACAGTAAAATGAGAGCCGCCGACACGGCATACCAGTGCACCAGGATTGGTGGGGTCGCTTGCGACAACAACTTCGCGGATCTTGGTCATGACTAGGTCCCGATTGTTCGAATGATCGACCACCGGCTTCGACGAGCGTGAACGCAAGCAGGCAGCGCAGAACAAGTCTTGCAGATAGCGCGAGGTCTCAGCGCGGCGTCCGCTCCGGCCGGCGCGTTCAGCACTTAAATCCGGCAACCATTCGGGTAAAGCTATCATGTCCATAACCGCCGGGAATGCTTCGGGAGTCGGTGCCGAAGCTCCGCGACGAGAAAATCCGTGAACCCGCGCGCCGGGCTTGACGGTCTTCCGCTCGCGACGACGCATTGACTTCCATCGAGGCGAAGTCTCGGTCGGAGAAACAACGCGCGGGAATGGAAATCATAACGGTCGGACATTTCTCAATTGAAGGTCGGCGACGTAGTTTCACCCTGCAGGGCGGGGCGGAGTGATGGCTCGTGCGCGATCGGCGGGTGCCGGAATTCCCGACGTACTTAGGAAAACACTGCGGAGAAGAGAATGCTGCTGCCTCGTCGACCGGTTCCCGAACTGCGCGTGCCGACCCTTGCTCATGGCGAATTTGATCTTGCTGCCGACGCGCCGAAGCTGTTTACGCTGATATGCTTTTATCGCGGACTCCATTGCCCGGTCTGCCTCAAATATCTGCGCGAGCTGGAATCGCTGATACCCGAATATGAGCGTCGCGGTACAAAGGTCATCGCTATCAGCTCTGACGTTCGCGAGCGCGCTCAGGAAATGGCAAACAAGGTCGGCGCCAGCTTGCGATTCGGATATTCACTGCCGCTGGCGGTTGCTCGCAAGTGGGGTCTCTATATTTCGTCGTCGCGTGGAAAGACATCGATCAACATCGAAGAGCCGTCACTGTTTTCGGAGCCCGGCGTATTCCTCGTCCGACCGGATGGTACTTTGTACTACGGCGCTGTTCAAACAATGCCGTTCGCACGTCCGTTGTTCTCGGAATTGCTTCAAGCGATCGATTTCGCTATCGCCAGGGATTATCCGGCGCGTGGCGAGTATGACGGCCCTCTCTGAGCGGCCGTCGGCTTAGCTACCGGCACACCCGCGAACATGAAGGCCGCTGCGCGGGAGCTACTGCTTGATTCTCTGTTCGGTCCGGCTGTTTCGGGTATGTTTGATCTTACCGGCTCTGACCGAGCGCGACTGGGAATTTCCCGCAGAATAAGACGTCGCGGTTTCGAGTGCCACGCGGCCTGCGGCATTCCTCGCGACGGCATCGCGCTCGCGCGGCGAGCAGCAATAACGACCGTTTATCGAGTCCATGGCGAGAGGTGATTTCCGTCGCCGGCATTGCAAGGCCATTCTCCAAAGCATCGTCGAGCCTAAACCTGCGGTTCTGCGATCAAAGCGCGGATCACGATGAAAGCTCGAGAGCGCAGTGGGTCGATATGCGAAGCAACGACGTAATCTAGATCATCGCGCTGGGTTCTTGGAGAGACGGAAGTGAGTATGACTGATAGAATGGTGCAATCGGCTCCGGCACCTCAGCTCGATCGCGGTTCGTTTTATCGCTTTCCACGATGCTTCGTCGCACCGATCGGTCTGCTGTTCGCGCTGGCGCTCGCGGGCTGCGACAAGAAGGCACAATCGCAGGAGGCTGCGCCTGCACCGCCGCTGGTTACAGTCGCGCAACCAGTCAAGCGCACGGTCACTGACTGGGACGAGTTCACCGGCCGCTTTGAGGCGATACAGGAGGTTCAGGTCCGTGCCCGCGTCGGTGGCTTCGTCAACAGCGTCGAGTTCACAGACGGTGCGATCGTTCATGCCAGCGATCTGCTCTACATCATCGATCCGCGCCCGTTCGAGGCGGTCGCCTCACAAGCGCAGGGCCAACTCGACGACGCGCGGGCCAAGGCTGAGCTTGCCAAGCGTGAACTCGACCGTGGGCTGAACCTGGTCCAGACGAGCGCAGTTTCGGTACAAGTCGTCGATCAGCGCCGTCAGGCCTTACAGGCGGCTTATGCGGCCGAGACGCAGGCCGAGGGTGCGCTGAAGGCCGCGCAGCTCAATGTCGAATTCACCCACGTGCTGGCGCCGATCACCGGCCGCGTCAGTCGCCATCTGGTGACCCCCGGCAACCTCGTGCAGGGCGCCGATAGCGGCGCGACGTTGCTCACCTCGATCGTGTCGCTCGATCCGATTTACATCTATTTCGACGTCGACGAGGCGACCTATCAGCGCAACAGCAGGCTGTGGTTCGAAGGCAAGCGGCCAAGTTCGCGCGATACGTCAAATCCCGTGCAGGTGACGCTGACCGGCGAGACAAAGCCCTCGCATGTGGGGAAGATGGACTTCCTCGACAATCGACTGGACATCTCGACTGCGACGCTGCGCAGCCGCGCGATTGTCCCGAACAAGGATCTCTCGATCCTCCCGGGGCAGTTTGGCCGCGTCAGGATCATCGGCTCGTCGCCCTACGAGGCGCTGCTGATTCCGGACGCCGCTATAGCCACCGACCAGTCGCGCAAGATCGTGTTCGTGGTCAAGGCAGACAACACGGTAGATGTAAGGCCGGTGATACTCGGGCCGCTCGATGGGGGGCTGCGCGTGATTCGCGAGGGCCTCATGCCGGGGGATCAGGTCATCGTCGACGGGCTGCAGCGTGCCCGCGTCGGCGCCAAGGTGACACCGAAAATGGCGCAGGCGCCGGCAGACGACAAGACTCCGGCGGGTGCCAAGCCATGAATCTTGGAAGGCTTTCCATCAACCAGCCAATCTTGGCGATGGTACTGTCGATCGTGCTTGTGATCGTCGGCACGATCGCCTACCAGACGCTGCCGGTCTCGGAATATCCGCAGGCGGTGCCGCCGACCGTCACCGTCACCACGCAATATCCCGGCGCCTCAGCGCAGACCGTATCCGACACGGTGGCAGCCCCGATCGAGCAGGAGATCAACGGCGTCGAGGACATGCTGTATCTCTACAGCCAGGCGACCTCGAACGGCCAGCTCACCATCACCGTCACCTTCAAGCTCGGTACGGACCTCGACAAGGCGCAGGTACTTGTGCAGAACCGCGTCGCGATTGCGCAGCCGCGGCTGCCGGACGAGGTGCAGCGCAACGGCGTCGTAACCCGCAAGAACTCGCCCGACATCCTGATGGCCGTATTCGTGCTGTCGCCCGACGACTCGTTCGATCAACTCTACATCTCCAACTACACGCTGCTGCAGGTGCGCGATCAGCTTTTGCGGCTCGACGGCGTCGGTGACATCCAGATGTTCGGCGCGCGCGACTACTCGATGCGAGTGTGGCTCGATCCCGACCGGATCGCTGATGTCGGCCTGACATCGGGCGAGGTGCTGGCGGCGATCCGCGCCCAGAATCTGCAGATCACCGGCGGACAGATCGCTGAGCCGCCGATCGCCGATCGCGCGCTCCAGCCGAACCTCGTCTTCACTGGCCGCCTCAAAGATATCGGGCAGTTTGAGGACATCGTGGTGAAGGCCGGTTCCGACGGCCGCACCGCACGTCTGCGCGACGTCGCGCGCGTCGAGCTCGGTGCGCTCTCCTACGCCACCAGCAGCCGCATACTGCGCAAATCGGCCGTCGCAATGGTGGTGACGCAACGGCCCGGATCGAACGCGCTCGCCACGGCGAAGGCAATCTCCACCACCATGGCGAAGCTGAAGGAGAGTTTTCCGAAGGGGCTCGACTACAATATCGGCTACAACCCCACCGAATTCATCGCCCAATCGGTCCATGAGCTGATTAAGACGGTCTACGAGGCGATGGCGCTGGTCGTCATTGTGGTGCTGGTGTTCTTGCAGGGATGGCGGCCTGCGATCATCCCGATCATCGCGATCCCGGTGTCGCTGGTCGGCACCTTCGCGGTGATGGCCGCGCTTGGATTCTCGATCAATAATTTGACGCTCTTCGGTCTGGTTCTCGCGGTCGGCATCGTGGTCGACGACGCCATCGTGGTTGTCGAGAATGTCGAGAGACATCTCCAGCACGGTATGAGCCGGCGCGAGGCGGCGCTCAAAACCATGGAGGAAGTCGGCGGCGCGCTGGTCTCGATCGCACTCGTGCTCTGCGCGGTGTTCGTGCCAACAGCTTTCCTGGGCGGCATCTCCGGGCAGTTTTTCCAGCAATTCGCCGTCACCATCGCAGTCGCGACCGCGATCTCCTGCTTCTGCTCGCTGACACTGTCGCCGGCACTGGCCTCCCAGATTCTTACGCCACACGAGGAGAAACGTCCGCCGGCGCGCTGGAACGTCATTGCGCGCGGCTGGGACGGCTTCACCGCGCTGTTCAACCGCATCTTCGATCGCCTAGCGCGCGGCTACGCGGCCACCGCCGACTTCGTGATCCGGCATACGGTGGTGATGCTTGTGATCTATCTCGGGCTGATCGGCAGCGCCGGCTGGCTACTCGCCACCACCTCGCAGGGCTTCATTCCCGCGCAGGATCGGGGTTACCTCATCATCTCGGCGCAATTGCCAGGCGCCGCGTCGCTGGCGCGGACCGCTGCGGTGGTGCGCGAAATCGAGCGGATCGCGCTGGATACGCCAGGTATCGTCCGTGTCGGGGCGTTCAGCGGGTTCTCCGGCGCGACGCGCACGCAGGCCGGCAATGCCGCAGCGCTGTTCCCGGTGTTCGACGTGCCGGAGGCGCGGCAGAAGAAGGGATTGACGGCCAACGCGATCACGGCCGATCTACGCAAGCGGCTGTCGGCGATCCAGGGCGCTTTCATCATCGTCATTCCACCGCCCGCGGTGCCAGGCATCGGCACCGGTGGCGGCTTCGCCATCCGCATCCAGGATCGACAAGGGCGCGGTCCCGAGCTGCTCGCAGCGGCGACGGACGAGCTCGTCGCCGCCGCGCGTAAGTCGCCAAATCTGACCTCGGTGTTCTCGCCTTTCACGGCGAATACGCCGCAGCTGTTTGTCGATATTGATCGTGTCAAGGCGCAGAAGCTCGCGGTCCCCATCGCCAACATCACCGACACGATCGAGACCTACTTCGGTTCGACCTATGTCAACGACTTTAATTTGTTCGGACGTACCTATCACGTCACGGCGCAGGCCGATCTCCCATTCCGCAAGGAGACTTCCGATCTCGCGCGGCTGCGTACCCGGAACGCCGCCGGCGACATGGTGGTGCTCGGCAGCGTCGTTGACTTCAAGGACATCTCGGGACCCGATCGTGTGGCGCGATACAATCTCTACTCGACGTCCGAGGTACAAGGTGAGCCGGCGACGGGCGTAAGCTCGGCCACGGCGCTCAGCACCATCAAGCGATTGGCCGACGAAACGTTGCCGAGCGGCTTTTCTCTCGAATGGACCGACCTGTCCTATCAACAGGTGATGGGTGGCAATGCCGGCCTCTATGTGTTCCCGATCTGTGTGCTGTTCGTCTATTTGGTGCTGGCAGCGCAATATGGCAGCTGGACGTTGCCATTCGCGGTGATCCTGATCGTGCCGATGTGCCTGTTCGCGGCCACCATCGGGGTGCGCATCATGGGTCAGGACGTCAACATCCTAACCCAGATCGGCTTCGTGGTGCTGGTCGGACTTGCGGCCAAGAACGCGATCCTGATCGTCGAATTCGCGCGCGATATCGAGCTTGAGGGCAGGTCGCGGCTGGAGGCTGTCATTGAGGCCTGCCGGCTCCGCCTGCGGCCGATTCTGATGACCTCGTTTGCTTTCATCCTCGGCGTGCTGCCCCTGGTGGTTTCTACCGGTTCGGGCTCGGAGATGCGCCAGGCGGTCGGCGTCGCCGTGTTCTTCGGCATGCTCGGCGTCACGCTGTTCGGCCTGATCTTCACGCCGATTTTCTATGTCGTGGTGCGCAACTTCGCGGAAGGCACGAACGAGGGCAGGCCAATTCAGCCGAACGCGGCCGCGGCCGCGGCGGAATGAGCTGCGTTGGCCGCGGTGCGCTATGACGTTGGCAGCCCCAGCTTAGCAGCCGCTGGGCCGCTGCCGCGACGCCTATTCGACGGCTCACGCATTTCACGTATAGTCTAGCGGCGGATCGAGCAATCCCTTGCACCGTCGAGCGACGCCTTCTTGGCTCGCCGCTCGTGGTCGTCGGCAAGAGCCTTCAGCTGAGCCGCAATCACGTGGTCCGTCATGGCTTTGGCAGAGCGAAGCAAGGTCTTCGCTGTCCTCAAATATTCTTTGCCTCGCTGTGAGATATGAAGCGTCATGACGCCCTCGCGTGGTTTTCGGGCGACTGGTCGAAGCGTGTTGGAACCAGCCCATCCAATTGTGCTCACCTTGGTGGCGTGCCCTGAAGCGATCGACGCATCTCGGACCTCCTGGCCTGCGATCGTTCAACAGAACGCCGACTTCGGCCGGTATCGAGGATGGGGGCGATTGGTTGCAGATTGTGTTCAAGCCAGTTGAAAGGAAAGTCACCTCTCGCCATGGAGTTGATAGCCGATCGTTATCGGAACGGCTGGGGCGCGCCTGGGATTCTGCGGCGAGAGAGCGGCGCTCGTTCCACGGGATTTCGATCGAGCGGAACTCTCGATCCATTGCTTTACCGGCGAATTTCGCGGCAATAAGGCCGGCTTCTGCGAGGGGGATCCCTATAGCCGTATCCGGTCGGACCGGGGATCGGCTGGCATTTCTCGGGCGACGGAGTACGATTTCTCCCGGCGGGGGAGAAACCGCGCGTGTGGCGCGCGAAGCGCTTGATTGGCCGACTTCAGGCCGAAGCCCGACGCCGGAGTCTGACAGATGGTGCGGCAGTCGCTGAACGTCGCATACTCGGATGGTAGTTCCCAGGTGTTGTGGGAGGATGGCGAGCGCGTGTTTAGCCGCGGCTGGCGAGTGGACGACAATGGCAACCGGCTCGCCGTCCTGCTCGTTGCTCCTGCCGCCGATCACCCGTCCCGGTCAAGACTCGATCGTCTCACGCACGAATACGAGCTGAAGGATGAACTCGACGGGCCATGGGCGGTGCGGCCGCTGGCCCTCATGCGCGACGCCGGTCGGACCGTGCTAGTGCTCGATGATCCAGGCGGCCAGCCGCTCGAACATTTGCTCGGTGAGCCCATGGAGGTAGCGCGCTTCCTGTGCTTGGCTATCGCCGTTACCTCAGCCTTGGGCAAGCTTCATCAGCGCGGGCTCATCCACAAAGACATCAAGCCAGCTAATATCGTGGTGGACTGCGCGGATGGACACGTGCGTCTCACCGGGTTTGGCATCGCATCGCGCCTGTCCCGCGAGCGGCAGGCGCCCGAGCCGCCCGAGACCATCGCCGGTACGCTCGCTTACATGGCACCCGAACAAACCGGGCGGATGAACCGCTCGATCGACGCCCGCAGCGACCTCTATGCCCTCGGCGTCACGCTGTACCAGATGCTCACGGGCGTGCTGCCCTTCACGGCGGCCGATCCGATGGAATGGGTGCACTGCCATATCGCAAGACGACCGGCGCCGCCCAGCGAGCGGTTAAAGAGCCTCCCAGGCTCCGTCTCTGCGATCATTATGAAGCTGCTCGCCAAGACTGCCGAGGAGCGTTACCAGACGGCTGCAGGCGCCGAGAGCGATTTACGGCGCTGCCTCGCCGAATGGGAAACCCGAGGCGATATCGACGAATTTCCGCCCGGGGAACATGACACTCCGGATCGGCTGCTGATCCCCGAGAAATTGTATGGTCGGACAGCCGAGATCGATACCCTGCTTGCCTCCTTCGACCGTATCGTTGCCGGCGGCAGGCCGGAGTTGGTCCTCGTTTCCGGATACTCCGGCATCGGCAAATCCGCGGTCGTTAACGAGCTTCATAAGCGGCTTGTTCCGCCCCGCGGTCTTTTTGCGTCGGGCAAGCTTGATCAGTACAAACGCGACATCCCCTACGTCACCCTTGCGCAGGCCTTTCAGAGCCTGATCCGCCCTCTCTTGAGCAAGACCGAAGCGGAGTTGCGGAAATGGCGGGAGGCGCTGCTCGAGGCGCTCGAGCCGAACGCTCGGCTCATTGTCGATCTCGTTCCGGAATTGAAGCACATCATCGGCGAACAGCCACCGGTCCCCGAACTGCCGCCACAGGACGTGCAGGGTCGCTTTCAGCTGGTGTTCCGGCGATTCATCAGTGTATTCGGGCGACCGGAACATCCGCTCGCCCTGTTCCTTGATGATCTCCAATGGCTCGATGCAGCAACGCTCGATTTGCTTCAGGATCTGTTGACCCGGCCGGATGTACAGAACCTGTTGTTGATTGGCGCTTACCGCAACAACGAAGTCGATCCCGTCCATCCGCTGACACGCAAGCTTGAAGCGATCCGCCAAGCCGGAGCGATACTACACGACATCGTATTGGCGCCCTTATCCTGTGAAGATCTGGGACAATTAATCGCGGATTCCGTTCACAGCGAACCGGAGAAAATCGCGCCGCTGGCACAGCTGATTCACGAAAAGACAACCGGCAATCCGCTTTTCGCTATTCAGTTCATTTCTGCGCTCGCCGACGAAGCATTGCTCACTTTCGATTATGACGAGGCGCGATGGTGCTGGGACCTGAATCGCATTCACGCCAAAGGTTACACCGACAATGTGGTGGACCTTATGGTGGGGAAGCTGAACCGTCTGTCCGCGGAAACCCGGAACGCACTGCAAAAGCTCGCCTGCCTGGGCAACGACGCAGGGTCCGCCATGTTGCGGATCGCTTACCAGGACTCCGGGGAGGAGATGCACGGGCAGCTTTGGGAAGCGGTGCGAGCAGGGCTGATCTTTCGTTCAGAGGATTCCTACAAGTTTCTCCACGACCGTGTCCAGGAAGCGGCCTACTCCTTGATTCCGGAGGAATCGCGTGCCGAAGCTCATCTCCGAATAGGGATGCTGCTCGCAGCGCAGACCCCCCCAGAGAGGTTGGAGGAGACGATCTTCGAAATCGTCAATCAGCTCAACCGCGGCTCGCATCTCATCACGTCAACTGAGGAGCTTGAGCGGGTCGCTGAGTTGAATTTCATTGCAGGTAAACGCGCAAAGACCTCGACGGCATATGCCTCGGCGCTGAACTACCTCGTCTCCGGCGTAGCACTGCTGCCAGGGGACTCCTGGGAGCGCCAGCACGGCCTGATCTTTGAGCTGGAGTTGCACCGGGCCGAATGTGAATTCCTCACTGGTGCACTGGCGGAAGCCGAGCAGCGCCTGGCGATGCTGTCGGCCCGTGCTGCAACGACGATCGAACGAGCCCGCGTGACGTGCCTGCAGGTGGATCTTTACACGACCCTGGATCAGGGCAGTCGCGCGATCGCAGTCGGTCTCGACTATCTCCGCCACCTGGGTGTTGACTGGTCGGCGCACCCGTCGGAAGACGAGGCAAGGTGCGAGTATGACCGGATCTGGTCCCAACTCGGCTCCCGCGCGATAGAAACCCTGATTGATCTGCCTTTGATGAGCGATCCCGTATCGCTCGCGACCCTTGATGTGCTGACGAAGCTCGGGCCGCCGGCCCACTATACAGATGCGAAACTACGTTCGATGGTCATCTGTCGAGCAGTCAATCTCAGCCTCGAGGGCGGCAATTGTGACGGCTCGTGCTACGCCTATGCAGTGCTTGCCAGGCTTGCTGGACCGGAATTCGGCGACTACCAGGCGGGACTTCGATTCGGCCGTCTCGGCTATGAACTGGTCGAACAGCGCGGGCTAAAGCGCTTCCAAGCCAGGACCTATTTGAACTTTGGATACTTACTCATGTTCTGGACGAGACATGTCCGGGAAGGTCGTGATCTGCTGCGACGTGCGTTTGAGACAGCAAACCAGATAGGTGACCTCACTTTTGCGGCGTACTACTACACCCACCTGAACACGTATCTTCTCGCGGCGGGCGATCCGCTCGATATCGTGCAGGTCGAGGTCGAGCATGGTCTTGCGTTCGCGCGGAACATGCGGTTCGGCTTTGCGATTGACTCCATTGCCGGCCAGCTAGGGCTGATCCGGACACTCCGCGGTTTGACGCCGATTTTCGGTTGCTTTGACGATGGGCAGTTCAACGAACTCCTACTGGAGTCTCGTTTCCGCAAGAACCCGGATCTGGCGTTGGCCGAGGGCTCGTATTGGACCCGCAAGCTGCAGGCACGTTTCTTTGCCGGCGACTATGTGGGTGCCCTCGAGGCCTCATTGAGGGCGCAACAGCTGCAGCCGACATCAGCGTCTTTTTTCGAATGCGCGGAATATCACTTTTACAGTGCGCTCTCCAGAGCGACATCCTGCGAGTCCGCGGCGGCCGGCCAACGGCAGGAGCATGTCGAGGCACTGGCTGCGCACCACCGACAGCTCGAGGTCTGGGCGATGGTTTGCCCGGACAACTTCGAGAACCGCGCCGCACTCGTCGGGGCGGAGATCGCCCGGATCGAAGGACGCGCGCTCGATGCCGAACATCTTTACGAGCACGCTATCCGCTCGGCACACACGCATGGCTTGGTCCACAACGAGGCGCTCGCCAACGAAGTCGCCGCACGCTTTTATGCCGCACGCGGGTTCGAGAAGATCGCACATGCCTATCTGCAGGACGCGCGGTACGGATACATCCGCTGGGGAGCCGACGGCAAGGTGCGCCAACTCGACGAGTTGTATCCGCACCTCAGGAAGGAAAAGCCAGTTGCAGGCCCCACAAGCACGATCGGGGCACCCGTCGAACAACTGGATCTATCTACGGTTATCAAAGTCTCGCAAACCGTGTCGGGCGAGATCGTCCTGGAAAAGCTGATCGACACGCTGATGCGCACGGCGATTGAGTACGCGGGTGCCGGGCGAGGTCTGTTGATCCTTGCGGTCGGCGATGGGTACCGGATTGAGGCGGAAGTCACGATCAGCAATGATATGGTGACCGTCGGTCAGCGACAAGCAGGTGTAACCGCTGCAAATCTACCGGAGTCCATTCTACACTACGTGATCCGGACAAAAGAGAGCGTTCTTATCCACGATGCCGCCGCCGCGAACCCGTTTTCCGCCGATGAGTACATCCATAAGCATCACGCCCATTCAATTCTCTGCCTGCCGTTGCTCAAACAAGGCAGACTGGCCGGCGTACTCTACCTAGAAAACAACTTGGCGGCCCACGTTTTCACACCCGACCGCGTCACAGTCTTGAAGGTGCTTGCGTCGCAGGCGGCCATCTCGCTCGAAAATTCGCGGCTTTATGACGACCTCGCGGATCGGGAAGGGAAGATCAGGCGTTTGGTCGACGCCAACATCATTGGGATCCTCATTGCCGATCGCGAAGGACGGATCCTCGAAGCGAATGACGCGTTTCTACGCATCGTAGGATATGACCGTGCGGACTTGGTTTCGGGCCGCGTGCGCTGGACCGAGCTGTCCCCGCCCGAATGGCGCGAGCGGGACATACTGACTCAGGCAGAACTGAACTCAGCCGGAATAGTTCGACCCTTCGAGAAGGAGTATGTTCGGAAGGACGGCAGCCGCGTTCCCGTGCTTATTGGCGCTGCTCTGTTCAAGGAAGGAGGCGACGAGGGCCTTGCATTCGTGCTCGATTTGACGGAGCGAAAGCGCGTCGAGGAAGCGCTTAGCCAGGCACAAAGACTCAGCCGCACCGGCTATTGGATCTACAACGCCACAACGATGCGTTACCTCTATTGGTCGGACGAGAGTTACAGGATCTGGGGGTTTGATCCGTCGCAGGGCCTTCCTAGTCGGCAAGGTATTTGGGAACGTATTCACCCAGAGGACCGCGACAGAGTGTGGGGCGCGGTTCAGGAGGCCGTGCAACAAAAGAGAGACTTCGTGGCCGAGTTCAGACTTCTCCTACCCGATGGAACAATCAAATGGGTCGAAGGAACCAGCTATCATGTGTTTTCGCCCAGGGGCGCGCTGGCTGAGGTTATCACCACAACCGTCGATGTGACGGAGCGAAGGCGGGCGCAGGACGAACGTGAAAAGCTGCGTCAGTTCGAACTGGATTTCGCCCACATGAACCGCGTGAACATGATGGGAGAATTGGCGGCCTCGCTGTCTCACGAAATTCTGCATCCGATCGCTACCGCTCGTAACAACGCCCGCGCAGGGATGCGCTTTCTGGAGATGAAACCGCCAAATCTGGATGAGACCAGGGAAGCGCTTGCTTGCGTCGTGAGGGACACTGACCGCGCCAAGGATATCGTCGGACGGATGCGTGATCACATCAAGAAAGCGCCTCTGCGAAAGGAGCGTTTTGATCTCAATTCGGCTATCAACGAAGTGATTGTACTGGCGCAAAGCTCAATTCACAGGAATAGCGTTTCGGTCCAAACGCGGCTCGCAGATGGACTGCTTCCGGTTATGGGGGATTGCGTTCAGCTGCAACAGGTATTGCTGAACTTGATCCTGAACGCGGCCGAAGCGATGGGCCTGGTTGAGGAAGGGGCGAGAGAGCTATTGATCAGCACCAAAGAGGGTCAGACCGGCGCCCTCGTGGCCGTACAGGATTCGGGGCGGGGCATTGATCCGGAGAATTTCGATCGAGTCTTCGACGCCTTTTACACCACGAAGTCCGGTGGAACAGGGATGGGGTTGTCGATATGCCGTTCCATCATCCAAGCACATGGAGGCAAGTTGTGGGCGGAAGCGAACGAACCCCGCGGCGCCGTATTTCAGTTTACCCTGCCGGCGGACAACGGCTCATGAATTATCTTCAATCGGCGTACCCGACCGCAGAGCCGAGTGCACGCATCGCTCGAGAATGTCATCGTCCACTGGCTTGCTGAGATAGCAAATAACCCCGTCCTTCAGAGCCTGATCCCTGACAACCTCATCGGGGTAGGCGGTAACGAGGATCGTTGGGATTGCATACCCTGTATCGACCAAACGCCGGTGCAGCTCGACTCCGGTCATTCCGGGCATGTTAACGTCAGTGATCAAGCAGGCGGTTTCAGGCAGAGCCCGCGATGCCAGGAAATCGGCCGCCGACGAAAACGCTTCGACAGTATAGCCCAGCAGCATTATTAGCTTTCGCATTGACTCACGATGGGGCTGATCGTCGTCGACGACGGATATCAGTGTACGATGCAACATAGCGGCTTCCAGGCACTTCCGCCGGCCGGCGAGGCAGCGCCTCGCGCTGCATGCAACGTAGTGTCTCGGACATCCCTCAATAACGCAATGTCGGCGTTCCTAAGCGATGGTTTAGGCGTCCGGCTATCCGCTCAGGCAAAATATTCTGTTCATCTCGATAGATTGTGCGTAGGGTGTGCCGGACTAGGCAAGAATGCGCTTCCCCAACGCAGGATACCGGGAATGGGTGAGGCAAATCCCAGTGTCTTGGTTATCGATGATGATCCCGAATTTCGCGATTCGGTCGCGCGACTGTTGCGGACAGTCGGCTTGGATGCCCGACAATTTTCGTCTGTTCCCGATTTTCTCGAGGCCGATCCGCCGGATGGTCCTACTTGCCTGGTGCTCGACGTAAGAATGCCGGGGCGAAGCGGTCTCGATCTTCAGAGCGAACTTGTCGCCGCAAACAGGCAAGTGCCTATCATCTTTATCACAGCCTACGCCGACGTGCCGATGACTGTGCAAGCAATGAAGAGCGGTGCGATAGAGTTCCTTACAAAGCCATTCCGAGATCAGGATCTGCTTGACGCCATCGATGCCGGACTCACTCGCGATCGTGCCCGACGTGAGAGTGACAGGGTGGTGGCTGCAATAAGGCGGCGCCTCGACACGCTCAGCCCCCGCGAGACTGAGGTCATGCTCCATGTCGTGGCTGGTCGCCTGAACAAGCAGATTGCCAACGATATCGGCATCGCCGAGTCCACGGTGAAAGTGCATCGCACTAACCTGATGCGGAAGATGAAAGCGCGTTCGGTCCCGGAACTCACCCGGATGGCGGACTGCCTCAATATAAAACTACTGCAGCTGCAGAACTTCTGAGCCTGAAAGGCGTGCCATCAGCACTTCCGTGCGAGGGTGCCGTCTACTCGCAAATCGCGTCCACCTCATTTCGCCGCGCCGCTGATCCTCTCCTTTAGGGGCCGATCCGGCCAACGGATTCGGGGCGCGAGGTTTACGTTCTCACTTCTAAGCGATCGCTTAGCACAAGCAGCGACAAGCGAACCTCATCACACCTCCGCGTAGTCGACCGAGGCGCCCCTATCCGTCAAAATGCGGCCGTTGACGGTCACCGAGTTCGCCTTCCCCCTCTTGGTGAACGACCACGAGCGCCCGAATCCGGGCAGGGCGACGCAAGGCCTGTCGGTAGAGACAGCCGCACCTTGACGGAGAACATAGCAGCCCATGGAGCTTCATCAGGTTCGCTACTTCCTCGCCGTCGCGTCCACGCTCAACTTCACCCGCGCGGCCGAGCAGTGCAACGTTACGCAGCCCGCTCTGACCAAGGCGGTGCAGAAACTCGAGCAGGAGCTCCGCGGCCAATTGATCTACCGCGAACGCCAGTTGACGCAGCTCACCGACCTTGGAAAAGAGGTCCTTCCGATGCTGGAGCGCACACTGGCCTCGGCAGAGGCGGTGCGTCGCCGAGCCCAGGAGTTCCAACGCAAGGAAGTCGCGCCACTGAAGATCGGCCTCGCCCCATCCATCTCGGCCTCGCTCGTCCTCGATCCGATCGCCGAGATCGCAAAGTTCGTTCCCGGACTTCACGTAGAGTTGCGTGAGGATGTGACGGAGAAGCTCGTCGACCTCTTGCTCGAGGGGGAGATCAATGCCGCAATGGTCGGCGACGTGCAGGACGTGCCCGCCCGCATCGACGACTGGTCGCTGTTCGAGGAGCGCTACGTCGCGGTTCTCGCGCCGACACACCGGCTCGCAAACCGTCCCTCGATCGGCATCGACGACCTCCGTGAGACCATCTTGCTGGAACGCGCCGGATGCGACATCACTCCGAAGATCCAACGGTCGTATTTCCCCGAGGAACCGCTCCACCTCGGCCACTGCAGCGGTCATGACTTGCACTTGCAGCACATGGCCGCCGCTGGCTTCGGCGTGATACTCGCGCCCGAGCACATGCCGCACCTTCCGACGCTCAAGACCATCCCGCTCGAAGGCGACCTGGTTTCGCGGGAGGTGCGGCTACTGGCAGTGCAGGGGCGCTGCTACTCGCCGGCGCTGGATGCGTTCGTCAAGTTCGCTCGCCTTCGCGATTGGTCGGTCGTCACTCGGACGGCGTGAAATCGTCGAATGCGTCCAGCGCCCGGAAGAACATGCGGCGCATGCGTTCACTGCGGTTGGTTCAAAAGCCATCCAAATGCGCTACGCGAACAATGCTGCCTTCCCAAGCTGTCCCTGACCTCGACAGCCGGACACTGAGCCACCACCGTCGGACTCGCGGTCGACGCGCCACGGTTACCCGCTTCCGTGGCGCCCGACGACTGGAATGGAAACGATAACGACCGGGCATTTCCAATGGTTGACGTGCCGGCCTACGCCTATTGCTTGTCTAACCGGATTGGCCCGTGCCGGAGTGCTTGCTGGCACAGGATTGCGTAATCTCTCTCTTGGGTGGATGCACTTTCCGCGTCGCAAGGACCCGCTCAAATAATCGACCAGAGGAGTCTCCGATGTCGTTTCGCTTCATCACCAAGTCTATCCACGCCTACCTGATTGACTATCCTGTCGCGTTCGTCTTGATCGCCGCACCGTTCGTGCTGGGGCTCGGTCAAAGCGGACCGGTTGCAGTCGAGCTTTCGGTCGTCGCCGGTGTGGCCGCGCTGCTCTTGGCCTCCCTGACCGACCATCCCACCGGGATCGTCCACATCATTCCCTACTGGCTGCACCTTTGGGTCGATCGGGCCGTCGGGGTGGTCTTTGTCATCGCACCGTTTGCCTTCAAATTCACAGGGCTCGACGCCTGGTACTACTGGGTCCTCGCTGCGGCTGTCCTGTTCACGACGTCAGTCCTGAACGCGCCTGAGAAGCCAGTTGCGATTCGTCCGGAATTGGGCAGGCGCGCAGCCGGCTGAAAGCTGCGATGGCGTCGTCGAGACGTCGCCAATGTTCGTCTGCAGCCGTCCATAGGACCTCGGGGGAGCGACAATAACGATCGCCTATCGACTCTATGGCGATAGGTGATTTCCCCCGCCGGCGTTGCAGGATCACTCTCCAAAGGCATGGTCCGATCAATCTCGGGATCAGGAGCTGCGATAGCGCCACATCAGCGATGGACGCTGATTGAACGATCCAAATTCTGTGAAAGAAAAACGACACTGATGTCCCACGAAGCCTACGATATTGTCATTGTTGGTGCAGGCGCAGCCGGTTGCGTCGTTGCGAGTTATCTTGCCGAACACACCGATGCGTCGATCGCGTTAATCGAGGCGGGCGACATGGATCGCGATCCGTTCATCCACATCCCAGCGGGCTTCGCCAAACTTCTGGCCCACGACCGGCATGTCTGGAAATACGAGACGGTTCCCCAGCACGGGACGAAGCGAGCATATCGTTCAGGCAAGGTACTCGGCGGCGGCTCCTCGATCAATGCGATGTGCTACGTGCGTGGTCAGATTCGCGATTTCACCGCGTGGCAGGACGCGGTCGGCGACACCGGAAAATGGTCGTATGAAGACCTGCTTCCCGTCTTCATGGCGCAGGAGGACAACGACACCTTCCACGACGAGTATCACGGCATAGATGGTGGCCTGGCGGTCCAGTTGCCCAAGGGCATCAATAAGCTGAACCAATATTGCCTCAAGGCATTCCAGGAATATGGGATTCCCTATAATCCCGACTATAACGGCAAGAGTCAGATCGGCGTCTCGCCGGTGCAGTCGACGGTCGGAGACCAGCGCCGATGCAGCGCGGTCGACGCTTATCTGCGTCCGCACCTCACTTCGGGCCGCGTGGTCCTGCTCACCGGCAAGACCGTCGTTCGCGTCCTCGTCGAAAACAAGCGG
Source organism: Bradyrhizobium sp. 482_C4_N1_8 (assembly GCF_052075965.1). Classification (NCBI taxonomy): domain Bacteria; kingdom Pseudomonadati; phylum Pseudomonadota; class Alphaproteobacteria; order Hyphomicrobiales; family Nitrobacteraceae; genus Bradyrhizobium; species Bradyrhizobium sp. 482_C4_N1_8. The sequence continues at coordinate 2,355,169 of NZ_CP197231.1, forward strand.
GCTGTGGGCGTTGAGTTCATGGACACGAGCTTGAAGAGGATCATGGCGAACGAAGTTGTGCTGTCGGCTGGCGCCGTCCACAGCCCGACGATCCTCATGCACTCTGGTATCGGTCCAGCCGAGCAGCTGCGCCAGCACGGTATCGCGGTGATCGTCAACTCTCCGGAGGTGGGCGAAAATCTCCAGGATCACCCGATGGTACCGGTCCGTGTCTATGTAAAGGGTGATCTCGGCTATCAGGCTGCCGCGCAGGGCCTCGGCAGCGTGAAGGCGGGCCTGCGCTATCTCGTCACGAAGGACGGCCCGGCGTCGGGTAATGGCATCGAGACGGTGACACACTGGAATCCATCTGATTTCGCCGGCGAGCCTACGATCCAATGCTATCACGCTCCGATCGTCTTGAACGAGCAACTCGGCCCGGCGGGCGACCGCTCGGGCATCACTTTCGAACTCGTGGTGCTTCAGCCTAAGAGCCGCGGCTGGGTGCGGTTGGCCGACAGTGACCCGACGTCAATGCCCCTCATCAACCCGAATTTCGTTGGCGAAGAGGAAGACCTGAGGGCCGCGGTGGAATCAGTACGCGCGATCCGCAAGGTCATCGCCCAGGAGTCGTTGGCGCCGGTGATCGAGGAAGAGATGGATCCCGGCCTGCACATCCAGTCGGATGCGGAGATCCGCGAATGGGTGAAGCGCGTCGTGACGACAATGTGGCACCCGGTCGGCACCTGCCGGATGGGCCAGGATGCACGAGCGGTGGTTGACGCGAGGCTCAGGGTCCGCGGCGTCGACGGCCTGCGGGTAATCGATGCCTCGATCATGCCGAACATAACCAGCGGCAATACCAACGCTCCGACCCAGGCGCTTGCGCGCCACGCTGCGACGATGCTGGTCGAGGATCTGAAACGCACCTGAGGAGTTCTGGCGCGAGCAGGCGAGGCCGGCCTCCGGCCCACGCCGGCCGGGAAGCCGCGCGGGAGCTGACACCGGCCATGAGCGTCCAAAGCGTATAGAAAGGTTCAGGTACCTGGCTCTTGCAGTCGTACTCGCGATCGGCATCTTTCTGGTCGATACCTTGTCATCACTGCAGTTCGCGGTGGCCTCGCTGTATGTTGTCGTCGTGTTGGTAGCTGCCCAGGATCTCGATCGCGGAGGCGCTGTCATCGTCGGCATAGTCTGCGCACTGCTTACCATCCTCAGCTATATTCTTACGCACGGCTTCGTCCCCAATGGGACCGCAGCGTTGCGATCCAGTGTTAGCCTGATCGCGCTCTTGGTCACGACAATGCTCGTGCTCCATAGACTTTCCGCCAACCAGCGCGTCAAGAAAGCAGAGCGCGAACGTATGAACCTGGCGCGCTTCTTCCCGCCAAGCATCGCTGAACAGCTCATCAAGGCGAGGACCCCTCTTTCGTTTACGCGTTGTCAACGTGCAGCAGTCCTGTTTGTCGACATCGTCGGGTTCACTGACTTCTCATCCAACAGGCCTCCGGATGTCGTCGTCCAGACGCTGCGACACCACTTGCGTATGTTCAGTGACGTGGTGTTCTCCCATCAGGGTTCGATCGACAAGTTCCTGGGTGATGGGTTGATGGCCTTTTTCGGCTCGCCGTTGACCAGCCTGCGCGACGCCACCAACGCTGCGGAGTGTGCGATCGAGCTCATCAAATCCGTCGATTCTTGGAACCGACGCATTGAGGCAAGAGACCAGTCGCTCCGTATTGCCGTCGGTATCCATTACGGCGAAGTCATCTATGGAGACGTTGGCAATGAAAAGAAATTGGAACTCACCCTGATCGGTGACACCGTGAATGTCGCTAGTCGGGTTGAAGCCCATTGCCGGGTATTGGAGGCTTCGGTGCTCGTCACCGGTGAATTCATGGATGCATTGTCTGCGGAAGGGAGCGCAGAACTCGCCACTGCGTTTCGCGACGAAGGCGCACACATGTTGCGTGGCCGAAGAGATCCGGTCCGTCTTTTCAGTATTCGCAGGCTGTCGTGCGAGCAGGCCAGCTGCCCTTGCCGGTTGCCTCGCCTGCGGAACTCATTGAAGCACGGTGAGAATCGGCAAAACCAGGCCCACTCGTCTAGTTGCAGAGCCTTTAGATGTCGTGGGGGGCCGGTGGACCTTGCTTATCGTACAGGAAGCGCGATGCTTAGGGTGTCCATCGTAGAGCGCATAACGCCTACGAGCGGATCGCACCTCGTTCTCAAATATCCTTCCGTACTTCGCCCTCCTTGGCGATCCGCCGATGGTCGCTCGGATCTCGATTGTACGCCTTTCGAAAAGCCCGCACAAAACTCGAACGGCTCTCGTACCCCGCATTAAGAGCCACTGCGTCGATCGACATCGTCGTTGTCGTCAAATCGATCGCGGCCTGGCGCATTCTCAAGTGTCGTAAGACAGCCATCGGGGATTGTCCAAAAATGTCCGAGAAGCGCGCCATGAACGCCGAACGACTCAATCCTGCACTGTGTGCCAAGCTTTGAACTGAATGGGCGGCTCCTGGCCGCGCCACCATATCTGCAAACGCACGAGTGACCTGCCTGTCGGCAAGTATCGAGAACCGTTCAGTCCACCGTCGGGATGACTTGAGCGACCGTCGTACCAACGAGACAACGATCTGCCTGAGCAGAGAAGCTGTCATGGCTCCAACGCCGACCTCTTGCTGTAGCAACTCGTTCATTGCTTCGCGAAGCTTGAGATCGATCCTGTCCGCCGGCTCGAATTGCTCGATGACCGGTTCGCGGAGTTCTCCGAACAGCCTCACAGACTGACCAAAGGATGCGTTAAAAAAGCCGCATATCTGGACGATCTCTGGTTGCTCTTTCGGCACTGCGACGCGGAGGATGCCTTCTTGACGAGTCCAGCAGTCTCTCGAAATGAGCTTCGGAGCGCTACTTCCACCGTCAACCTCGATCATGAGCGGAGTGTTTGGCGGCACGATGATGAGTAAATGAGGGCTCAACGGTATCGTCGGCCCGCCATCAATTGATAGACGTCCCATGCCACTTAAGTTGTAGTGGATCCCGGGTACGTCAATCGTCCCAAATTCGACTCGATGGCCTCGCGGCACCAAAATCTCGGTCATGGCGATGACATCTATGTCGAGCGCCTGCATTAAATTGTTGAGGTCTGTTGTAGACAATTTGACAGTGGCGCCCGCGGGCGGCGAAACGTTCTGCCCGACGAGAGCCTGTTTTGGAATCGATTTCGAATTATGCATGACTGCGGTGGCTCCTACTAACGGCTACCGGCACCGATAGTGCTCCGAAATCTGTTCTCCGAGGATTAGCGGGGGCGTCGCCATGCCGTTCGTACCACGGAACCTCGCCTCTCGCCATTCGGCGAAATTTGGACTTGCGGAGAACGCGAATGTTCCAATAGCCATTATGCTCCGGGACTTTAGTTCCCGACCGTCATCCCGTGCGTGCTACAACGCGCGCGGGATGACGGGAAGGATTAAGACGACGACTTCAACGAGTTCGTATCGATCGGCAGGCTGCGCACACGCTTGCCTGTTGCGGCGAAGATCGCATTGGTCACGGCAGCACTGACAATGGCCGTCGGGGCTTCACCAACGCCACCCGGAGCCTCCGCGTTCTTGATCAAGTGTGTCTCCACCACCGGTACCTCGTCGATGCGCATCGGCAGATAGCTGTCAAAATTGCTCTGCTCGACCCGACCATCCTTGAAGGTGATTGACCCATGGAGCGCGGCGGTGAGGCCGAAAAGCGTGCCACCCTGAACCTGCGCTTCGATTGTATCTGGATTAACGTACATTCCGCAGTCGAGCGCACAGACGATCCGCTTGACTTTGACGGAGCCATCGGCCGCTACTTCGACCTCGGCGACCTGCGACGTGTAACTTCCGTATGCGAATTGCACTGAAATTCCGCGGCCATGCCGCGCGGGAAGGGGGGATGCCCACCCCGCTTTTTCCGCCGCAAGCGATAAAACAGCGAGTGCTCGCGGATTGTGGCCAAGCAATCCCTTGCGGTAAGTGACGGGATCCTGCTTCGCGGCATGAGCGAGCTCATCTATGAAGCTTTCGACCACAAAAACATTGTGGGTCGGTCCGACGCCGCGCCACCAAGACGTCCGGACACCAGGGGGCTCGACCCGCACAAAGTCGACGTGGATATTGGGCAGCGCATAGGGCGGCTCGGCCGCCGCTTCGACGGCATCGGGGTCCAATCCGTCCTTGACGTAAGGGGGATAGTAGCGAGCCATGACTGAGGAGCCGGCGATCCGATGCGTCCAGGCAACCGGCTTGCCGGTCGCGTCAAGTCCGGCCGACAGCCGATCGAGATAGTACGGCCGATACAAATCGTGCTGGATATCTTCCTCGCGACTCCAGATCACCTTCACCGGGCCATCGACGTGCTTGGCGATCTTGACGGCCAGCACCGTGCCATCGGCCTCCAGCCTTCGGCCGAAGCCGCCGCCAATCAGATGATTGTGAATTTTGATTGCGTCCTTTGGCAGGCCGGTGAGTTCGGCCACCAGTGACTGCGTGATCGTAGGCGCCTGCGTCCCGACCCAGATGTGGCAGCGATCCTTCTGCAGGTGGACCGTGCAGTTCATCGGCTCCATCGCCGCATGGGCCAGGAAAGGCACCTGATAGATGGCGTCAACCCGTTGCGTCGCGGCCGCAAGGGCCTCCTCTGCATCACCATCGTTACGGGCAACCGCGCCTGGTTTTTTGGACTCCTCCTCCAACTGCTTGACGATATCGGCGTTACTGACCTTGCCGTTCGGCCCATCGTCCCACGTGATGGCGGCGGCCTCGAGCCCCTTCTTCGCTGCACCCATGTGATCTGCCACCACGGCAACAGCTTCATCGACGTTGACCACCTCCCGGACGCCCTTCACCGCCAGCGCGGCTTTCTCGTCCACCTTTTTCACTTTGCCACCGAGCACCGGCGAAATAGCAACCGCTGCAACCCTCATACCCGGCAGTCGCGTGTCGATGCCGTAGAGCGCGCGCCCGTCGACCTTTATCGATGAATCCACGCGCCTGGCACGCGTGCCGATCAAGGTGAAATCCTTCGGATCCTTCAATTTGACGTTTGCCGCCGGCGGCACAGGCAATTTCGCCGCGGCCGTCGCAAGTTCGCCGTAGCTTAGATGCTTTGCGCCTGACGCATCGAAGACGATGCCGTCCTTGGCGCGGCAAGTCGCCGGATCGACATTCCAGCGCTTTGCGGCTGCCCCGATCAGCAGACTGCGACCTACTGCGCCTGCCTGACGCAGCGGTGTCCAGAACGCTCGGACAGAGGCGGAACCACCTGTATTTTGAATGCCTATGATCGAGTTGACGTAAAGCGCGTGATTTGGCGGCGCATGCTGAACCTGAATTTGGTCAAGCGTCACCTCCAGTTCTTCAGCGAGAAGCATCGAGAGCGACGTGTAGACCCCCTGTCCCATCTCGACCATCGGCATGACCAGCGTCACGGCGCCCGTTGGATTGATCCGTATAAATCCATTCGGCGCGAAAGTACCCGTGACCTCGTTTTCGACCACCTGCACCTGCGAAGTGGACGCCGCGAAGACGGAGCTCGTGCTGGCGCCGGTCAGCGAAAAGCCGAGCAGCAAACCTGTGCCCTGAAGGAAGGCGCGACGTGACACGCCTGTTTCTTCGGCTACCTGCTCCCTCAAAATCGGTCCATTCATGATCTCAAACTCCAGCAGCCAGCCTGATCGCGGCGCGGATGCGCTGATAGGTGCCGCATCGGCAGACATTCCCCGACATGGCGGCGTTGATGTCGCCATCCGTCGGCTTCGGCATGTCTTTCAGGAGCGCCGCCGCCGACATGATCTGGCCGGATTGGCAGTAACCGCACTGCACCACCTCGAGCTCCAACCACGCCTTCTGTACGGCTGCGCCCTGCGGCGTCTGGCCGATCGCCTCGATCGTGGTGACCGCGCTGTCCCCAATGCTGTCGATCGTTGTCTGACAGGAGCGGACCGGCTGGCCGTCGACATGCACAGTGCAGGCGCCGCACAGCGCCTGGCCGCAGCCGAACTTGGTTCCGGTCATGCCGAGCACATCGCGCAGCACCCACAGCAATGGAACGTCACCGTCGACATCGACCTCATGGGGTGTACCGTTGATTTTCAACGTGAATGCCATGCGTGCCTCCTGAGCGCGTTGGGAGTGAGGAGTGAGTGGACGAGCACCCACGCATTGGTCGTCCTCGACAGGATCAAGTCGCCCGATACGGCCTATTCCGGCAGATGCGACGGATTGAGGTTGCGCGGGGCGTTACTCGATGAATCTCCGATAGCGACGCCCATTGATCGCAGCGCGGGACGAAATCTTCCAATAGCCGGCATGTATGGTTTCCATAGCAGCGGGGAATACTGCTGCGATGGTGCTGTCCGCCAAAGGCATCGCACTGCGCGGCGAGCGGGCGCGGGCTCATTCAGGTTCGACAATTGCTTCCAAGAGCGAAACTGACGCGCGCATTTGGCGCATTGATCGGCGGCGCGAGCGTTTTGAACGAGCTCGCGCATGCGTACCAACGCGAAGGGCTAATAAAGAGGAAGTGAGTAAGCGTCGATAATGATTGATTTGTACCGATCCGTCGAAACAACGCAGATGGTCGAATGACAAGTAAGTCCACGAACAGGTCGATGATGTCAGACATCTTGAAGAAAATCGAAGCCTATAAGCGCGAGGAGATTGCCGCCTCCAAGCGTGCTCATTCTTTCGCGAGCATCGATGCACGCGCCAAGGCGGCGGCGCCACCGCGCGGCTTCGTCCGTGCGATCAAGGAAAAGCATGGCGGCGGTGACTATGCGCTGATTGCTGAGATCAAGAAGGCTTCGCCATCGAAGGGCCTCATCCGCGCCGATTTCGATCCGCCGGCCCTGGCAAAGGCGTACGAGGCCGGGGGCGCGGCCTGCCTCTCGGTGCTGACCGATACTCCGTCGTTCCGGGGGCATCTCGACTTCATGGTCGCGGCGCGCGCGGCGACCAATCTGCCGGTGCTGCGCAAGGATTTCATGTTTGACACCTATCAGGTCGTCGAAGCCCGCGCTCACGGCGCGGACTGCATCCTGATCATCATGGCCGCGCTCGATGACGCCGCCGCCAAAGATATTGAGGACGCCGCCATCGCGCTTCAGATGGATGTGCTGGTCGAGATCCACGACAGAGCCGAACTCGAGCGGGCGCTGAAACTCCGCTCGCCGATGGTCGGCGTCAACAATCGCAATCTCCGTACCTTCGAGACCACGCTCGCGACCAGCGAGGCGCTGGCGCCGCTTATACCGGAGGAGCGGCTGATGGTCGGGGAAAGCGGCATCTTCACGCCGGACGATCTGGGCAGGCTCGAGCGTGTGGGAATGTCGACCTTTCTGGTCGGCGAGAGCCTGATGCGTCAGCCCGATGTGACGGCGGCAACCCGCGCGCTGCTGGTGCGGGACACGCCGGCGACGGCGGCGGGAATACGTTCCAGTCGAGTCGCGCCATCCTCACAATAAGCGACTGCATGACCAAAATTGCGGGAAGATGCGGACCTTCAAAACGGTAGTCCAAAGGCGCCTGCGATCGCTGCACGAAGCCGTGTCGGCTCAGGCGACCTCACGCCAGCCGAAGCCGAGGTCGGCATATGGGGGTAGAGCGGGCCAAAAGAGCTAAGTCTTTACAAGCTCAATGAGATTACAAACGACGAAAATCTAGGGGGTCTGCTGCGGGTCCCCGACTTGAGCCTACCGTTCGACGAGCTGCCGGGTTCAGGCGGACGATCGGAGCGAATATCGCAGATTTGCGTCGTGTGTGGAAAGGCGGTAGCGGTCTCCTGACTCGAACCCCCGACGCTAGTCGTCGACGCACCTGCGTTAAGGCCGGTTACGCAGGGGCCGTTGTCGTTAGTAGTGCGACGAATATGAGGGGCAGGTGGAGGCGCGAAGGCGGCTAATGACTCCATGCCTTCATTGTGCCGCGAAGCCACAGCGCCGAGACTTGCCCGGTTAGCTGACCACCGATTGACCACCAAACCGCCCTGAACAAACAGCGATAAAGGTGGTCAACCAGGAGCGAAGTTCACTGTTTTTGTTGAACTTTTCGGTTGCTACTTACGTTCGGGACACAAGGGGCGCGCGTGCTGGCCGCGCGATCAAGCGATTTACATTTCGGCCATAACGTATTGATTTTGCTAGTGCTGTTTTGGTTGCCTTTTACAGCTAAGTGCCTGAAATCTCTTTTAGAGAATGAGACTCTTAATCAGCGGGTCCCAGGTTCGAGCCCTGGTGCGCCCACCATAAATCCTCTTGCGAGATCAAGCGTCTAAGGTCTCACCTGCAAAGACAGAGTGAGAACTTTTAGAGACATTTCGCGCCGTTTAGACGCCCTCGTGCGCCAAACGTTCTGCTGCATCACCAGATCGGTTGTTTGAACGGTCGCTTCCGGCGTGCGCCGCGTCGTCCAAGCGAGGACATTCCCCAGTGCTGACTTCAGCTTTGTGTCGCTGCTGGCATTGAATGAGGGACGAGAAATGTCCCTTGTCCCTCTGAATGAGAGCGGGCGTTCAGAGGCCCATCCTTACGGGGTACCGGAATTTCAACCAGTTCTACCGTTGACCTCGTTGTAGAGCGCAAGCACCTGTGCCCCGTCCAACAACTCGCGGCTCCAACTCAGGGGTTTTAAATCGACGTCTTCCCAATCGAATGGTTCATGAGTTCGGCCATTGTAGGCGACAATGAATTTTGGGATTCCTTCTGGAAATCCGTCGGGATCAGATCGGTTCGAGGTCACCAGATAATTGGGCTCGATGCCTTTCCCTGTTATCCCGATCCGAACGAACACCGCGCCATGCTGCTTTTTGCAAACAACCATGTTTCGGAGCATTCCACTCAGGTAGGGATATGGCTTACGCAATGTTTGGACGTATTCTGCCAAGGAAGCAAAGTTCACCACGACACCACTTTAGCTAATGCTGAAACCGTGGTTGTCCTCCAAATGCCTGATAACCTTCTCCAAGGCCCGCATTATCAGGAGCTGGTTCGCTCCGAACGCATAGTATCCGGTAACCGCTACCTGAGCGGATAGCGAGCTATCTGCATTCTTCCGCTTGATTTTGTTGCCGTCCGAGTCGACGAATGTGATCGGGTACGGGAAGTGACGGCCTTCGCCTTCAAAGACCCCGTTAGGTCCCCAGTTTTGCGTTTTTGCGTTGTAGCATTCCCGACCGATGATCCTCTCTAACTCTAAGAGCAGGTGAAGGCGGCTTTTCGTAATCTTTTTCATTTGCTTCCCGTGCACAATCACAGGCGCAGAGCCTAGACTGCGTACTGCCACCTTAGTCAATCATCCGAAAGCAGCAGGTTCCGCGATGCAAGTTCGGCGGCACCGTTCCGCCGGCGCCCACGTGCGGTTAGGCTTCAGACGCTCTCGGTTAATGAAAGCGCTGGGTTCACCAACGTGTTCGGCAGCTGAACTAGCCTCCCGATGGTGGGCTGACCGCGTCAGGAAAGTTTTAAACGGACTAGGTATTTCCTCCAGCGCTGCGCTGGGACAGACATCGCGATGAATACGGCGCGTCGGCAATGGCAGCTTCGACCTGCCGTAAGCGGTGCGCCCGCTGGATAAGGTTTGACGTCTGAGGAACCGCTGCTCGTGACAGACCAGGAGCAAAGCCTCGCTGGCTGGGCGGCCGGCTGGGCGCAATTGGGCATGTGGTCGCTTCGGTCCCCGCGCTCTGTATGCGCTCCGGCTCCCGAGCGAACATATCCGCCGGTGCTCGACGACGGCGGGGCATCAGACGACTGAAAAGCGATCCAGCTTCGAGGAGAGCCGGCCATGAGATCCGCCATTAAGCGCCGCCTCATTGCGATCGAGCTAGAGGCCCTGACCTCCGAAGTTGAGCTCATCGAGCGAGAGTGGCAGGATCACCGTGTGGCGGCCAAACCGTCTGAAGCTGGTAAGAGCCCTCAAGGCGAGCTCAACAAGGCCACGAAGGACCAAGAAAACGAGCCCCCTTCAGCAGTCCACCCCATGAGTAAAATGAATCCCGAGTAGGGGCTCCGCGGTTGGGAGCCCCCCTCGATCGGCGTCCTATTTCACCTCAGCTTTGCAATACGTCGCGGTGCTGACCAACGGATACTGCCTTCCGAGACTGGCTTGATTTCCAACCATGCAGTCCCAGCCCGTTTTGTCATCGGACATGGCGGTCTTCCGAAAGGTGGGGCGATGACTAGTTGTATCTGCAGGCGGATAGGCCACGAAGCATCCACCACTTACAACATTGTATCCTTTGGCGATAAGATCTGGATCTTTGGCAGAAAGCACCGTATCGGCTGCCCAATTGTCCTTTGATATGGAGCGACTTTCACAAACGAGAGACGTCCGCCGCGCTGCGGCTTCCGCCAATTTGGTCTTCGCGGACGCAACCTCCTCCCTAAGCTCGGCAAACTCAGCCATAGGCACTTGCTGCAATCGAACCGCAGGCATTGGAATCGAGATCGATCTCGCTGGTGTAATAAAAACGATTGTTAGGTTGTCGGAGAATTGCTTTCCGCCGGCGTCCTTCTCAAATTCACGCTGGCAAATTACAGTGACGTTTTGAGTGTCGATCTGGAAGCTTTTTGATCCATCAATCGCCACCGTTCCAGCTTTGTCGTCAGGCACGTATGCGGTGCAAGTTGCTTTGCCAGGTCCAACCACTTCGACCTTTTGGAACGTCAATGCGGGTTTGCTCAAATATTTGAACTGGGCAACTAAGGCTGTAGCATCGCCAATTGTTCTAAAAGACGATTGCAAATTCGAGTTCTGCAGTGTCAGGCAATCGGTGATAGCCGCCAGTGTCTGATCATGGACTTTTTTGTGATGGTCGAAACCTTTGCGGATGCGATACTGAGTCCGTAGCCGGACTTACATGTTTTCTCTTGCAGAGTTTTGATTTCGGTCGCGTCTTTTGCGTAGCTTCCGCTGATAACCTTATAACTCGCCTTTATTCGTTGGCTGTTCGCGGAGCTGTTTTCCTCAAACTTTTCCGAACAGAAATCGTCTTGAGTTATGGCCAAAGAGTCAGCTTGGCTGCCGGCGGAAATTGTGTCGTATCCTAGCGAAGCCAAATCAAAGCACGTTTGAGCGAAGCACGATGCAGGAAAAAAGAAGATAGCAAGTATTGTCGCAACTAGTTTCACGGTGACATCCTTTTCGCAGAGGAGTTTGGATCAACGAAAGATTGCATCGTGATCAGCTCCGCCAAAGAAGTCGATTCCCGGAAAAATCTCCCTCGGCGCGACAAACCGCCGCAGTAGTTCTCGGCTGTCGTCATCGCCCAGGGTTTTTTCATTTCAGGCGACAGAGCAAGGCGCGTCTCGTGCGACGCTTTTGGTGGTCGGACATCGCACCGTGCGTCGACTTGGCGATGTTCGCGAGATGTTCTTGCTGGTTCGCATCACCATCGCGCTCGTCGGCAAGGCGCACGACCAAGCGTTCGCGTCGTACAAGCTGAGGTCGGAGCGGCATTCGATGTTCAGCGATGTGCATCTCGCATGGTCGCCAGTATCGTCCATGACTTGTCGCACGCCCACAAGAGCGTCGCGTTTCGTCGCAGTTGTGACGTTTCGCTGGCCGACGTCGAGGATGTCCCTGGCGAGATGGGCGCACAAAAACGCTGCCAGCGCCGTGACCATCATGTAGACCGAGACTGGCCAGCTCGCGTCGCCACTCCACTGCACCAGCAGCGTCGAAATCAGTGACGTAAAGCCGCCGACGACAGCGCCGCTGACTTCTTTTGCGAAGACGAGACCAGTGTAGCGGATCCGCGTGTCGAACAGCTCCGAATAGAACGCCGCGATGGATCCGGAGATCGATGCGACGCCGAAAGACAAGCCGACGATGCCTCAGTTGATTTCCGAATTACGGAATTTCAAAGAGGTGGCCCGGGCGGAATATGGAAAGACGTCTTACCTAAACAGCGGCGGACTGTTCTGCGGCGCAACACCCTCGCCGGGCCGCTCGATTGCTGCCGCCGCCGTCAAGCGGGCGATGACACAGCGCGCAGATTGACGGACGCGTCTTCATAATCGCGTTTTCGCCGACCCGCATGCTGCTCCTTACCTGCAGCTCCTTGATCTGAATCAGGGAGCATCGCGCCAAATTTGGGATGCTCGGCACACGACGGGGATTGGCTGCCTAGAGGATTTCTACGTAGTGGCTTATACTGATTGCGTGGTCAGTGTGTCGCGGCGGTAGGCTAAATTTATCGGAGAGTTGTCTGCATATGCCAGGAAACTAGCGGTGCGAAAGTTAGCACTGCAGGAAGGCGAGTGTATCATGTCCCTTCAGGAGACACCGGTCAGCCGACATGTTCGAAATGCCTCCGGAGGATCGAGGCATGCGCGCAAGGCGAATTCCGAACGGCTCGCTCTGCAGGAAGAAGTTCATCGTCAAATTGCGTCGGAGCTTCACGATTCAACGTGCCAGCATCTGGTGGCGGCGAGCCTCATTCTGATGCAAGTAAGGAGTGCGCTAGGCGATCCTCTGAAGGCGACGAGACATTGCGATCAGCTCGACATCTCGATCGATCGCGCTATGAAGGAATTGCGGTCTCTCACATATCTGCTTCACCCTCAGGACCTGTTTGAAGGAGGGCTCAGGACGACAATCGAGCAATTCGCAGAAGGGCTCGCAGCCCGAACGCCGCTGAATATTGAGGTCTCGATATCGTCCGCGGTCGACGGACTGCCATACGGGGCGCAGCGAGCGTTGCTGAGAATTGTTCAGGAGGCCCTGACGAACGTTTACCGCCACGCCAAGGCGACACAGGTCGTCATAACTATCGGGACGAGGGACAGGAAGTTCAAGCTCGAGGTCCGAGACGACGGACAAGGCATGGTCGCTGCAGATGGCGCATGCCGCTTTCGTCCGTGGGCACCCGGAGCGGGAATCCGTATCATGCGAGCTCGATTGCAAGAGATGGGAGGGCAGCTTGAGATATTATCGGTACCCACAACGCTGCGGCGCGGAACCATCCTGCGCGCGACCTTTCCATGCGCTCTTGCGCGCGAGTGAGATGGCCCGGTTGGAGATGCTGCTGAAACGCAGCGCCCATAGCTCGTCCAGGTTCTCTTGCGACAAGATCATCGAGGCAGCCCTCTCATGAAACGAATTCTCATTGCTGATGATCATGATGCTGTTCGATCCGGGCTACGGGCGGTCCTCGAGCAGCGGCCGGGTTGGATGATTGTCGCCGAGGCGTCCGACGGAAGATCGGCATTTGAGGCCGCTCTCAAAGAGCGGCCCGATGTTGCGATCGTCGACTTCTTCATGCCGCGCATGACGGGACTGGAAATAACTCGAGGAATAAAAAAACATCTCCGCGAAACTGAGGTGCTGATCTTTACCGCGCACGAGTCCGGAGTGCTGGCTCAAGAGGCGCTTCAGGCGGGTGCGCGCGCGTTCCTGGTCAAGTCGGACGCAAACAAGCTGCTGTTGGCTGCCGTTGAAGCGCTAATGGCACGTAAGCCATTCGTTGGCGGACGATTTTGTGGTCAGTCGGGTCGAGAAGACGAAGCCGGCGAGGGGCATGTGAAGCTGTCTCCGCGAGAGCGGCTCGTTGTCAAGCTCGTGGCCGAGGGGTACAGCAACAAGGGTATCAGCGCGATGCTGAGCTCAAGCGTGAAGACCACGGAAACGCATCGGGCGTCGGCCATGGGAAAACTGGGGGTCAATTCGATAGCTGGACTGGTCCGCTACGCGATCAGAGCTAAATTGATTGAAGAGTGAACGAAATCAGCGGCTGCCGGCCCGCCGCGCTTCGCAACCGATCGCGGCGGTGAAGCAGAGCTGATCGCTGCGGAAGCACAGCTCTGTCCTTCCCCGTCCGCGAAGGGATCGCGGACGGTCACCTCCACCGCCACCCGCAATGGCGGCGACCGCGATGCCACCAGCAAACCCAACGGCGCCTGCGCGGTCGCGGCCGCCCCCAACCGGGGCCATGCGGAGGACCCCACTGCGCCTGCGTTGCGAGATCCGTGGTGATCGCGGCCCGTCCCAGATTTGCGGCGACCGGCATAGCCTCCGCTGACGAAATGAAACGAACGCCGATTGCGCCGACAGCTGCGGCGGCGACGGCGCCCTGCGCAGGCACGACGTGTGGGAGCGTTCATTGTTCTTCTCTACTTGTTACGCAGTTTCAAGCACGGACTACGGTAGCGGGGAACGGCAACGCCGGCATCCGTCGAAACCCTGAGCAACAGGCTCGCAGTATTCCCGCCGTCCTGGATACTCGGGTCACGTGGTTTGCGCCGGGACCCGTCGTGCCTTCGCGCGCTCGCGCAGGCGTTGAAACGTGACGTAGAGCATCGGCACCATAAAAATCCCGATTGAGCTTGCGGCGAGCATGCCGGCAAAGACAGCGGTCCCGACCGCCCTGCGGCTCAGCTCGGCGGCGCCGGTTGCGAGTACGAGCGGGAGGAGTCCGAGAATGAAGGCAACCGAGGTCATCATCACCGCGCGGAACCGCATATGCGCCCCCTGGATCGCGGCCTCCGCAAGCTCTGTGCCGGCTTCCCGTCGTTCCTTCGCGAATTCCACGATCAGGATGCCGTTCTTGGCGGCAAGCGCGATCAGCACCACGAGGCCAATCTGGCCGTACAGATCGAGATTGAGGCCGGCGATTTTAATACCGATATATGAGCCTAGAACGCCGACAACGACGGAGAGCAGCACCGGGATCGGGATCACCGTGCTCTCATACAGCGCCACCAGGAACAGATAGGCGAACAGCACGGCGAGCGCGAGCACCACCCCGGTTTGTCCTGCTGCCTGTTGCTCCTGATAGGCAGTGCCGGTCCACTCGAAACTGTAACCTGCAGGCAGCACGTTGTTGGAGATCTCTGCCATCGCTGCCATCGCGGTGCCGGACGAGACGCCTGGCGCCGGGCTGCCGTTCACCGTTACTGAACGATAATTGTTGTAGCGGGTAATGACCTGAGGCCCGGTTACAATCTTGATGCCGGCGAGCGACCGCATCGGAACCATCTGACCGGTGCTATTGCGGACATAGATGCGCCAGATATCGGAAAGGTCGGCGCGATCAAGCGCCTCCCCCTGCACGTTGACCTGCCAAGTACGTCCATAGAGGTTGAAATTGTTGACGTAGATGCCGCCCAGCGTCGCCTGAAGGGCCGTGAAGATATCGCTGATGGTCACGCCAAGCGCCTGCGCCTTACGTCGATCGATGTCGAGATAGATCGATGGATTGGTCGCGGTGAAGGTCGAGAACACTCGCGTCAGCCGCGGATCGGCATTGGCCGCTCCGATCAACGCACCTGTGACACTGGAGATCGCGGCGGGGCTCTGTCCTTCCAGCGCCTGGAGCTGGTACTCGAACCCGCCTGAGGTGGAGAGTCCGATGATCGGCGGCATATTGAACGGCAGTACATTGGCCTGCCGGATTTGCGCGCCGGCTGCGTAAGTCTGCCGGATCAACGCCTGCACCGAATCCGCGGCCGCCTTGCGATCGGCAAACGGCTTGAGGCGCGTCACCACCAGCGCGCTGTTGGGCTCGGACGCCCCGTCAAGCAAGGAGAAACCGATGATGGCCAGAACATGGTCGACGGCCGGCATCTCCTTCAGGACGTCCTCGATCTGTTTGGTGACTTCACTGGTCCGCGCAACGGATGCACCGTCCGGCAACTGCACCGAAGTGAAGAAAGCGCCCTGGTCTTCCTCGGGGAGGAACCCTGTCGGCGTCAGGTGCGACATCCCGAAAATGCCGGCTGCGAACACGGCGACCAGGATGAGCGAGAGACTGGCCGCGCGCAGCAGCCGTCGTACGCCGCTGCTATAGCGATCGCGGATCCAGTCAATGCCGCCAAGAACGTGGCCGATCATGCCGCGCCGGGGTCCAGTATGCCGCAGGAACAGCGCGCACAAAGCGGGCGACAAGGTCAGCGCATTCAGTGCTGAAATCATCATGGCGGCGCTGATCGTCACCGCAAATTGCCGAAACAGCGTGCCGGAAATGCCAGGAATGAAGGCGATCGGAACAAAGACGGAGAGCAGCACCAACGTGATCGCGATGATCGGTGCCGTGATCTGCGTCATCGCCTTCTTGCTTGCCTCGACTGGCGAAAGATCCGGTTCCTCCTCCATCACTCGCTCGACGTTCTCCACGACGACGATGGCGTCATCCACGACGATGCCGATGGCGAGCACCATCGCGAGCAGTGACACGGTATTCGCGGAATAGCCAAGCATCAGCAGCACCGCGAAGGTGCCGACCAGGCTGACCGGTACGGCAATGGCTGGTATCACCGTGGCCCGAAGATTACCGAGGAACAAATAAACCACGATCACGACCAGGACGAAGGCCTCTCCCAGTGTCCGCAGGACCTCCGAGATGGTGTCCCGTACGAAGCTCGTGGAATCGTACTGCACGAGATAGCTCAACCCCGTCGGGAATCGCTTCGATAGCCGCTGCATCGTCGCCGCGACCGCCTGCGCCGTCGTCACGGCATTGGCGCCCGGCGCCAGATAGATCGCGAGAGGCACCGCGGCGCGCCCGTCGATCCGCGCTTCGCTGTCGAGGTTCTGCGCGCCAATCTCGACCCGGGCGACGTCCTTGACGAGCAGCGTCGAACCATCCGGGTTGGCGCGCAGCACGATATTGGCGAACTGGTCGACCGTCGCGAGCCGTCCCAGGGTCTGGACGTTGAACTGGAATTGCTGGTCGTCGCTGATTGGACGCGCGCCGATGCGGCCGACCGGCGCCTGGACGCTTTGCGTTCGAATTGCCGCGATCACGTCCGAGGGCGTGAGATTGAGGCTGGTCAGCCGCTGCGTATCGAACCAAATCCGCATCGAGTAGTTCATCTTGGCGAACAGGTGAGCTTGGCCGACACCGGACGTGCTGGAGATCGCATCGAGTATGTTGATGATCGCGTAGTTGGTGATGAACAGCGGATCTTGCTGGCCGTCGGCACTGTAAAGCACCAGAAATTGCAGGATCGCCGACGATTTCTTTTGCACGGTCACGCCCTGCTGCTGCACCTCGGTGGGCAATTGCGACAGCGCGCTCTGCACCCGGTTGTTAACATTGACGGTGTTGATATCGGGATCGGTGCCAAGTGCAAACGACACCGTCAGGGTGTAGCTGCCGTCGTTGCCGCTCGTCGATTTCATATAGAGAGCTCGGTCGACGCCGATCACTTGCGCTTCGAGCGGTTGAGCGACGCTGGCCTCCACGACCTCGGCAGACGCGCCGGGAAAGGTCCCGGCAACCGTGACCTGCGGTGGCACAATGTCCGGAAATTGCGCCACCGGGATCCGTGTCAGCGCGAGCGCACCTGCAATGGTGATGATGAAGGCCACGACCATCGCAAGTCGCGGGCGATCGATGAACACGGCGGACATCATGGCTTTTTGTCCCCCGGGCGCGGTTCAGTTGAACCGCCATGGTCTGGCTGCGAAGGCGCGTCGCCTGTGCCGGCATTCATGCTCGACTGGATCAGCGCGCTCGCCGGGCCCGGAGAAACCGCCTGACCCGGACGAACTCTTTGCAGGCCTTCGACGATGACCTTGTCGCCTGCCGCGAGGCCGCTGATGACGGAGGCGATGGTGGGCGTCGATTGCCCCAGCTTGATGCGGCGTTGTTCGGCCTTATCGCCGGCTCCAACGGCGAGGACATAGTCACCCTGCTGGTCGGACAGCACCGCCGAACGTGGGACCGCCAACACTTCGATGGGCTGGACACCTTCCAGCAAGACCGTGACGAACTCGCCGTCAGTCAGTTCGTGAACGGTTACGCCCGCGGCGGACGGCGCGCGCAGGATCGGGTTGGCGATCTCGCCGCGCACGGTGATCGTGTCCGTGTTCTGGGCGATGGTGTTGTCGACAAAATCTAGCTTGCCGGACTTGCCATACATGCGGCCATTGGGCAGCCGCAGCCGGATCACCACGGCTTCCAAGCCTCCCTGCGGACCATAGCGTTCGCGTAGTTCGAGCCCCTGGCGCAACGGCACCGGGAAGGTGACGTACATCGGATCCTGGCTGACGATCGTGGTCAGGACGCCCGAGCTGGGACCGACGACATTGCCTTCGGTCACGGCCGTTCGTCCGATCTTGCCGTCGATCGGCGCGCTGATCATGGTGTAATCGAGGTTGATCTGTGACGCATCGACTTGTGCCTGCGCGGCCTGGACCTGGGCTTCCAGGCTGCGTTGGTTGGCGATCGCCGCGTCGTAGGTCGATTGCTGACCGGCCGGCCCGCTGAGCAGCGTACGCGCCCGGTCGGTCGTCAGCTTGGCGTTCTCGAGCATCGCTCGGAGCTGGGCCACCTGCGCCTGCTTTGACGCGAGATCGGCCTCGAACGGACCGCGCTCAAGCCGGTAAAGCGGGTCGCCCTTCTTGAGCTCGGCACCCTCGACGAACAACCGCTGCTCCAGGAATGCGGTGACGCGAGCCACGACATTGACGCGATTGACCGCCTCGATCCGCCCGAGAAATTCGTTGGTCTCGGTGATCGGTCGTCTGATCGCTTCCACGATGCCGACAGCGGGCGGAGGGCCTGCGGCTGGCTGTGTCCAGCCCGTGCCGCCAGCGATGAATGTCAGGAAACCCGCCGCCAGCATCCTGACCGAGACGTCCGCAAGGTCCATTTTCCGCTCCTTGCTCCGGGGGGCGGGACGAGCCGCTATCCCGGTCCGCGCGGGCCGAGTGTCAGGTTCGTAACGCCTGCCGCAAGGTTCAATCCGATGGATCGCTCGATCGACAGAGGCTGGAGCGTAATCGTCCGGCGAGAGCCTCCGATCAGAACGTTCGCTCCGAGACCGGGGCCGAAAGCGACATTGCCGCTCGCCCCCACGTAGTTCCCGCGCAGCGTGCCGGGGCCGACGCGCGAGTTCCTGGCGAAGACGGCCCATGAGAGGGTTCCTGCGCTGGTCACGCCGATGTCGAGACCAACGCGCCTGATCCGTCCGTTGTAGACGTACTGCCGGGCCGGGCGTCTCGTGATGAATATACAACGAAGCTCCTGCGCGGAGCCAAGCACCAGCCCAACGCGCGGAGTGCTGGTGCATACGAGCCGGCCGACCCTGAAGGCCTCGGCGCGTGCGGGCAGGGCGTCGGCGCACATCAAGGCGGATCCAGAGATGATCGCAAGAAGCAGGTTAATGCGCATTCAGGCCTCCATTTGACTTCCGGTGTCGGTGGGCGAACTCCCTGGGCTGCGATCCTGGCGAAGCCAGAACGTGATGCCGAGGCCGATCAGCAGGACGGCGCCCAACAGGAAGAAGATGATGGATTGCTGTAACCAGGATATCGCCGGAACCGTGACGCCCATCGCAAGGCCGAGGAAGGCAATTTGCGGCGAAAGAAGACTGACGCCCGCGAGGAAGGTGCCGAGCGCAAGTAACGTGAGAAGGACGAGGCTGGTTGCCGGTGTCGGCAACAATTGCTGAACGCCTGACACCAGCATGATGTTCATCGTGACCAGGACGGCAACCCAGTGCAGCGCCTGGGTCCAGATCAGTCGCCACCGGGCCTCCTTGCCATCGACCTCGGGCCATTTGTTGATGACGCACACAACGCCGATGGCAAGCGCGAGAAATTCCCAATAGCCAACGAGAGGCTGGTGAGAGGCGTTGGTATAGGCGACGCCCGCGACGGCGAGCACCAGTGCAATGATGTAGGGAAGTTGCTGCCACAGAAAATGTGTCATCCGCGTGTGCGCCGGGGATGGCTCCATTCCATTGTTCCGTTCGGCTCGAATCTCGCTCATGGCGCGCCCATTTGCGATGGTCCCTTGTTGGACATGCGACCGCTGTTATCGCCGAGGTAATCCTCGACGTAGAATCTAATGATCGCGACCCGGCCGACCGCGACCAGCGGCATGGCGAGTGCGATACCCATCACGCCCAGCATTGCGCCCAACAGTACGATCGCGACCAATGTCCATGCGGGAGGAATTTCGACCGCCTGGCGCTGGATCAACGGGCCGATCACATAGCCCTCGATCGATTGAATGATTGTGTAGATGACGACGGCCCAGATCAGCAGCGATGCGCCGAGCGGCATCGCGACGAGCGCGATCGGGATCGCGGCAAGGATGGGTCCCAGATACGGAACGAAGTTGGAAAGGCCCGCCTGCAGCCCAAGCACGAAGGGCCCGGGAAGCCCGATCAGATAGAGCGCGACCCACACGCACAGTGTCATTAGGATGATGCGGATCAGCTGTCCGACGAACCACAGCCGCAGGACGTTTCCCATCTCGTTCATTACGGCGCGTGTTCGGGCGCGATAGGAAGGCTTCGCCAGCATCACCAGACTCTCGCGATGGCTGGTGGGATCAAAGGCGAAGAGGATACCGAGGAACGCGATCACCAGCACACCGGTCAGAAAGCTCGACGCTCTGCCAACGACGAGCTGGGCGTGGCTGAAGAACCGGCCTTGATCGGACAGCAGCCATTGCGCAAAATCGCGCCCCGATTCCGGACCAAGCAGATCGACGCCGTAGGTCAGAAGGCGTTGCTGCAAGACGTCGAACTGGGTGTCCATGACCTTCAGCAGGATGCGTGTTTGCTCCGGCAGCTTGCCGCCTCCCCAGACGAGGCCTAGTCCGACCAAGGTGGTGAGCAGCAGCAGCACGAATGTCAGCCGCCAGACACGATTGAGTGGAATTAGTAGCGCCAGTGCGCGTGCGGCGGCATCCAGAAAGGCAGCAAACAGTACGCCTGCGAAGATGATGAGAAGACTCGAGGCGGTTTGCCATACGAGGAAGAGAGCAACGCAAGTGGCGAGCAGGGCGAGACCCGTGGCGAGAAAGCCGCGCCGCCTGTCGGTCATGCCCTGGTCTGGAGGCTCACGGACCACGACCTCGCGCGGTTGCTCTTGTCCTGTCCTCACGTCGCTCATCGATCGGGTGTCTCGGCGGCGGATTGCAATGACGAACTGTCGCGCCGGGGCTCAGGTGCGAACACGGCGGCTGCCATAATGGGGATGCGAGCCGCCGCGATGACGCCAGTAGCGATGCTTGGTGGGGTTCGTATTCGTATTTGGCGCGGCGGTGCTTGGGGCAGGTGTCGTGACCTGCTTTGGCACGGATGCGGCCGGATCGGTCGTCTGCGCCTGGGAACTGGTCGACTGCGCGGTCGCAATCGATCCGGCAAGGATCAAGGCACCGCAAATGGTCCGGACATTCATGTTTGTCTCCAACTGACCCACAACAACACTTCAGATCGAGATAGCGCCGACGGCCAACGCATAGACGCGGACGCGTGCGGCGAGCCCTCAACCCCGGAGATGAGGTGGGCGGAAGGGTCGAATTTGAACGGGGTAGGCCGGCCACCCTCGGTTACGAGACTAGAGGCAGCTTCTCGGTCGGCGCATCAGGGATTCTATGTAGAGGGCGAGGCAGGAAATCGGTCGACCGCCTCTAATGAGGACTTGCCGATCCGGGCGCGGCGGCCGGGGCGACCAGCACGAAGCTCGCGCGGAACAACTCGCCTGCCTTAGCGAGTTCAGTCGCGATATGCCTGGCGTGCAGAACGGCGGCGTCATGGTCGGCGCACTCGCATCCAATTCCGTCCGGACAAAGGCCGTTTTTGTCGACGATGTGAAAGAAGTAGCGCATGCAAACGGATTAGGCCGGTGCGTGACCAGCTTCCAGTGACAAAGGTGTAAGAGTCCAGGCAAAAAGGATGAGAAGCCTGGGGCAACCCAAGGTTACGTTTCGGTAAGTCGCTCTGGCGGATACGGGTATCCCGAGATAGGGTGATATATCTTCCGGCGCTCGGGTGATCATCCGATGTCCCCGCACGGGCCGGACCGCTAGCTTGGTTTGTTCATGTGAACCAATCCGAGGAGGCAAGCGATGTCGAATTATGATCCGAATCTGACTGCCTCAGGCACTGGTGGCGGCGCGCTAGCGATCGATCCCGGATTGCGCGCCTACATGCTGCGCATCTACAATTATATGGCCGCGGGCGTGGGCCTGACTGCAATTGTGGCGTGGCTGACGTATCAGCTCATGGGTCCCGCATTGCTTGAGAGCCCGTTGATGTGGGTTTTCATCCTGGCGCCACTCGGGCTGGTGTTCTTCATCGGGGCGCGCATCAATACGCTGTCGGTGGAAACGGCGCTCATTCTGTTCTTCGTCTATGCCGCGCTGGTCGGCGTCTCGCTCTCGACGCTGCTGCACATCTACACCAGCGCCTCGATCACGCGCGTGTTCTTCATCGCGGCCGCGATGTTCGGGGCACTCAGCGTCTTCGGCTACACCACGAGGCGCGACCTGTCCGCGGTCGGCAGCTTCCTGTTCATGGGCCTGATCGGCATCATCGTCGCAAGCTTGGTCAATATTTTCCTGAGGTCGACGGGGCTCGATTGGTTGATCTCGATCGTCGGCGTTGGCGTCTTTGCGGGACTCACGGCCTATGATACGCAGCGGATCAAGGCGATGTACGAGAGCAGGGACGATGCGACGACGGCAGGCCGCAAGTCGGTGATCGCGGCACTGTCGCTCTACCTCAACTTCCTCAATCTGTTCATGATGCTGCTGCGCCTGCTCGGCGGTAGGCGGTAGGCGGCTTCAGGCTGCCGGCCGCTCCGCCGCGCTGGCGAGCGCATCGCGCAGGATCTTTTCCTTGGTCTCGTCCAGGGACGTTTTCAACACGACTCCGCCGGCATCCTTGATTTCCTTCAATACCTTGTCTGCCGTCATGTTCTTGATCAGGACGAAGAGCGCGGCGTTGCCGGTGTGGAGCGAAGCGGACAGCTCCTTCATGAAGGAATCGTTGATGCCGAAATCGGACAAGGCGCCTCCAAGCGCGCCGGACGCAGCGCCGACCGCGACACCGATGATCGGATTGAGGAAGAGCACGCCGACCAGGAGTCCCCAGAAGCTGCCGGTAATCGCGCCCGTCGCTGTGGTGTTGACGAGCTGGTTGAGCTTGATGTTGCCGTTCTCGGCCTTGACGGCGATCACGGCGTCACTGATGGTGATCAAATATTCCTTTTGCAGTTTGAGCAGCCGAGTTCGGACTTCTTCGGCCTTTGCTTCGGTCGGGTATACGATCGCAACCAGATCAGACATGGAGACCTCCTGGGCATTCCCGCAGAGACCGCGGGAAGACTGATGCCAACTGCATGGCGCGGAGACTAAACGGCGAATTGCAAGCTCGACATCCGAGAAAACCCTTGGGCGCGGGAGAGAATGTTCCGGATCATTAGAGCAGGGGAATCCCTCGGCCCGATCTGCGCGATCCGGCTGTTCTGAGTCTTCAATTTGCTGCGAACATCGACGCGGCGAGCAGCAGCGACACCAGGAGCAGGGAGATGCCCGCGGCGGACCATTGACGGAGAACTTCGTCGCCTCTTTCGATAAGGCTGCCGGATCTAAGACAGCCGCGCCGGAGCGGACCGACCACTCTCATGAGCGCTTTCCAGGTCGCGGATGAGCCCAGCGGGTGTGGCCACGGGCTGAGCAGGATCGCGAGCGCCGCCCCTCCCAGCACAGGCAGGAGCAATTTGGATAGCGCGTCGATGCCGAACAGCTTCGATGTGGCATCATACGGGACCGGCAAATATGAATCCCAGGGCAGCAAGCCAAGGAACAAAGAACAGAGGGCCAAGGCAAGTGCTGCAAGGTCCCGGCTGAGCGGGGCTGGGCCGATGAGGGTAATCGGCTGGTCTGATGGCGCGAACGCATGGGACAGGACTAGTACGACATAGGCGGTCGTGAACATTCCGCCGGCCTGGAGCACAACGGCCCACCACCACTGCCCCGTCCTCGCCGTGTCCTGGAGCAATAACTCCTTCGCGAGTGACGCTCCGCTCGGTTGAACACCCATCAAGGCGATGCCGCCAATTGCGAACGCCAGGACGCTCAAGGGCAGGGCCCGTGCGACACCTCGCAGTCCGGTGATGCGATCGTGGCCGAGCCCGGTGTAGATTGATCCGACGGCCATGAACATCGCCGCCTTGGCAATCGCATGGGAAACCGCCTGCAATAGGCCGCCCGCCAGGGCCTGGTCACTTTCGAGCTTCCCGGACGCGCCGAACGCAAGAGGAAACATCAGGAAGAGATATCCAATCTGAGCCAGCGTCGAATATGCAATCAGGAGCTTGAGGCGCTCTTGCCGGAGAGCGACCACGCTTCCGAACACGATCGCTCCGGTTCCAAGCGCCGCGAGCAATTGTGCGGCAGCCAAGCCGGGCAAACCCGGCATGACGTCGAACCAGAGCCGCACAAGGATGAAGAACGATCCCTTCACGACCAAGGCGGACAGGATCGCGCTACCTGCGGCCGGTGCGCCGGCGTGAGCGGGCGGCAGCCAGAGGTGCAACGGAAAGAGTGCAGTTTTTGCGAGGAGACCGGTCGTCATCAAGGCTGCCGCGATGAGCACGCCGGAGTCCGCGCTCACGCGATGCGACAACAACTCGATATCAAGGGTGCCGTAGAGACCATAGAGCAGCGCGGTGCCCATCAGGTAGAGGACCGAGCCGAGCAGTGCGAAGAGCAGATACCGCAGCGCGGCCCGAAGCGTCTCCGCGCGACCGTCGAGAGAGACCAGAGGCACTGCGGCGAACGTCAGCAATTCCAGCGCAACATAAAGCGTGAAGAGGTCTCCCGCGACGAAGATCGTGTTCAGCGCGCCCCAGATTGCCAGAAGCAGGATCCAGAATGCGAAAGGTGCGCGCGCTTCGACAGATTGGGGACGAAAATCGGTTGCGGCAAAAATGGCGACCGCGCAGATCACGACCGCCGTCGTCGCGAGCATGACCGCCGACAATCCGTCCGCGCGGAGGGCTACGCCGAGCGGCGGTGGCCAGGCGCCGAGTAGGTAGACGAGGTGGCCGTCGCTCCGCGGCAAGAGCACGAGAACGGCGAGAGCAATCGCCAACCCGACCGGTACGACCGTGGAGGCAACCTGCCGGACGTAGCGCTCACCGAGAGCGAACGCCAGCAAGACGCCCGCGACCGGCACGACGATCGACAGCACCAGCAGGAAGCCGCCGGCGGTGGTCACCAGCGCGGGGGCGGGGGGTAGCATCAGTGACCGGACGGATCGGAGCGCGGGCTCGCCGCCGCCCGACTGTTGAGCGTCGTGGAGCCGGCGATCTGAAAAAGCCGCAGCAACAAGGCTATCGCCAGAGCCGTTGCGGAAAACGCGACCACGACTCCTGTGATCACCAGGGCCTGCGGCACCGGGTCGTTGCCAAAGCCCGCTGCGGCGCCTCGCCGCCCGACGATGCCGAACAGAAGAAACACGCCGCTGCCGAGCAGGTTGAATGCGATGATCTTGCGAAGCGGTTGCGGATTGGCAATCAGGCCGTAGAGCCCGAGCCCGACCGCCGCGGCGGCGCATAGTCCGAACACCGTCACGGCGCTCATCGCTCAGCGCTCCTTTCAGGTGCACCGGCGAGCAGCAGGCCGAGCGTCGTCGCGATCGTCAGGAGCATCGCGACCTCAATGCTCAGAATTAGCGGCTTGGCGAACGCAACGGGATAGGCAAGGAACGCCGACCCAAAACAGAGCCCGCCAAGGCCGACGGCAAGGAATAGGCCGGGACCGCCCACCAGGATGAGACGTAGCCATCGACTGCGCACGGGCGGGGTATCCACCAACCCGGCCATGATCACCAGCAGCCACATCGATGCGAGAACCGCGCCGCCCTGAAATGCTCCGCCGGGGTGATCAGCGCCCGTCCACAGGATGTAAATGCCGACGACGATGCCGGCGGGTGGCAACAGGCGCGCAAGAAAGGCGAGAACACCATTTGGATCAGCCTGGTGGCGTGGTCCGGGACGACCGCCCCAGGCCTGGTCCGACGCAAGCGACCAGACACCGACGATGGCGAGCAGGAGCACGACCTTCTCGAGCATGGTGTCCATTCCGCGGAATGCCATGAGAACGTTGGTGACGGGGTTGGTCATTCCGGTCGCCCCGGCATTCGCGACGACGGCGGGCGCGAGCGTTGGCGCCGGATCTGGCAGCAGCAGGATCGTGACGGCCAGCGCTGCCGCGATCGACGCGGACACTATGGCCGCGCTCAAGCGCACGATCAGGCTGGGCCCTTCCGTTGTCATCGCCTCGGTATCGCGCAGCCGGGCCGCCGCACCCAACAGCACGACGCCGCCAAGGCCTCCGCCAATTGCAGCCTCGGTCAGCGCGACATCGACGGCGTCAAGACGGACCCAGATCAGCGCAACCAGCAGTCCGTAGGCGATGAAACCAACCGTGGCCGAATAAGTATCGGGGACGGCGATCGTCCAGATGGCGAGGCCCAGCACCACGGCGGCGAGCGCGATCTCGAACACTGTTGCGATGTTCATTTGCCTGACCCGCTCTGACGTGCCGTGCGCGCGATCAATTGGGAGACGGTGGCGCCCGCGAGCAGCACGAACATCCAGATGCTGATCAGCTTCAGCCCGTCGCGCAGGCCTCCTGTTTGGGGGAGCAGCCCGAGCACGACGAAACCCAGGCCGAGGTTATCGGCCTTGCTGAGCGCGTGCAGACGAGTCAGGGTGTCGGGAAAGCGAAGAAGGCCGACGGTGCCGGCGAAAAAAAAGAATACGCCTGCCGACACTCCCGCAACCGTGATGATGTCGCGTGCGACGCTCATCTGTCCTCCCCCGGATCGGCCCCATCGGTTTCGAGGCGGGAGAGCCCCTTCTTGACGAATGCGATGGATGCGAAAGTGGCGAGCAGTGCCAGTATCAATGCCACGTCGACGGCCGCCGGCACGCCTGTCACGGTGCCGAGCAGCAGCAAGACGGCAATGCCGGCAGTCCCGATCAGTTGCGCCGCCATCATCCGGTCGGCATCTGTCGGGCCACGCAAGATGGAGACCAGCCCGAGCCCCAGCATCGCCAGGATCAAGCCGACTGCGGCAGTGAGGAATTCAGTCATTGTAGAGGGCCCGAACCAACGCCGCTTCCTCCGCGGCAAGTTCGGCAACGACCGGTTGCTCGACGTCGAGACAGTGATAGACGAGCTGCCCGCTCTCCTCCCCGGTTGGCACAGTGCCAGGCAAAAGGCTGGTGAGTGTCGTGAACACGTTCCGTTGCATCCCGCGTGAGAGGCCGGTCGGATAAAACACAAATCCCGGCCGCAGCGGCAGCCGGGGATCGAGCGCGCGGCGTGCGACGTCTACGCCGGCGACCACCGATTGGTATAGGAAAAGCAGCGCCAGGCGCACGATGGCAGGAATTGACCGTCGGGATCTGCTCGGCTCCAGCAGGTGCAGGCTTACCCAGGTTGCTGCCGCGGTTGCTGCCGCGGCGGCAGGAATATCTGTCGGATTGGCGCCGGCAAGCACGAGCCAGAGGCAAAGGAAAAATGTGGCTCTGAAAGTCGCAGTTCGCCACGATCCTCTAACCGCGACGACGGCACGCCCATATCGATCACCTGAGGACCCTGTCATCCCGGTTTCCTCGGTTGCTCCCGGATTGTGTCGTCCGGGTCTGCCGTGTTTTGAGGAAGCGCGTTTGCGCGCCCCAGACGAGAATTCAAACGGCGGAGCCGCGGCAGGGGTCGCGACTGCTTCACCTGACGATTGCATCATGCGTCGTGGACGGAACCGGCGACATCGGGTGATTGCCTGATCATGTCTCAGGAATCTGCTGATGGCCGAGCACGGATTCCATCCGGCACCACCGAGTAGATTTACCGATGTTGACGGCGGACTCCTTCGGCAAAAATGCGGATGGCGGTACCGGGGAAAATGCGACTGCGGACTGAGCAATCCTCCCGGCAAGATCTCACTCCCGGAACGGAACAGGTCATGTTCATGCACGGCAGCCGATCCGCGCCCCGAAACATCCTCACATCGACGCTGGTGACGGCGTTCTCGCTGATGCTGGCAGGATGTGGACGGGAAACCGAAACCAAGGACGCATCTCCGCCGCGGATCGTACGCACAGCGACCGTAGAAAAACGCAAGGTCACAACGCCGCTGACATTCTCCGGACGGGTCGAGGCAGAGGACGAGGTGAATGTCGCATTCCGGATCTCGGGACGATTGTTGAGTAATGACACCAAGATAGGCGACCGGGTCAAGGCCGGCCAGGTGCTGGCACGATTGGAGTCGCAGAATGAACTGAGCACGCTGCGGCAGGCGCAGGCCTCCCTTGCCGCCGCTCAGGGGCAATTGACCCAGGCGCGCAATCACTTCGATCGTCAGGAGACGCTGTTGGCGCAGGGGTGGACCACGCGCGTCAACTATGATGCCGCAACCCAGGCACGGCAAACCGCGCAATCGCAAGTCGATGCGGCCGAAGCGCAACTGAGTTCTGCGCATGACCTCGTTGGTTTCACTGAACTCAAGGCTGATGCACCCGGTGTGATAACAGCCACAGGTCCGGTCGCCGGCGAGGTCGTCCAGGTCGGGCAGATGATCGCCAGGATCGCACGGCAGGACGGTCGCGATGCGATCTTCGATGTCCCCGCTCAATTGATCAGGTCGGCCTCCACCGATCCAGAGATTACTGTCAGCTTGGCTGACGATCCGTCGATAACGGCGCAAGGGCGCATTCGCGAAGTCGCTGCACAGGCCAGTGCTGTGACCCGAACCTTCGAGGTCAAGGTCGGCCTGACGGATCCGCCAGCCGCGATGCGGTTGGGTGCGTCAGTGATAGGGCGAGTGAGTACCACCGCAGGGCCGATGATCGATATTCCATCTTCCGCACTGACTAGGATGAACGAGCAGCCCGCCGTATGGGTCGTCGACCCGGCCACCGCCACGGTCGCGGTGCGCAATGTGGACGTGCTGCGATTCGATGAAGCGCAGGCCATCATTTCCCAGGGGCTCGACATCGGCGAAATAGTTGTCACCGCCGGCGTTCAGGCGTTGCATCCGGGTCAGAAGGTCCGGATTCTTGGATCCGAGCCATGAGCGGAATTAATCTTTCCGACTGGGCTCTGAAACACCGTTCGCTGGTCGTCTATATGATGGTGATTGCGGTGGTCGGGGGGGCGCTGTCCTATTTCCGGTTGGGGCGCAACGAAGATCCCGCCTTCATCATCAAGACCATGGTCGTCCAGGCCGCGTGGCCCGGCGCAACTGTGGAAGAGACGATGAAGCAGGTGACTGAGCGCCTCGAACGTCACTTGCAGGAAACGCCGCATCTGGACTTCCTGCGGAGCTTCACAAGGGCCGGTGTCGCGACCGTCTTTGTAAATCTGAAGGGGAACGCGAATGCGAAACAGGTGGCCGACACCTGGTACCACGTACGAAAGACGATCGGAGACATGCGCCATACACTACCCGCAGGCGTGATCGGGCCGGGGTTTAATGACGAATTCGGTGATACATTCGGCATCATCTATGGCTTTACCAGTGACGGCTTCACTCAGCGCGAGTTGCGCGATCGGGTCGAGGACATCCGCTCAAGGCTGCTTCTCGTACCTGACGTGTCAAAGATTGAGCTTCTGGGCGAACAGGATGAAGTGATCTTCGTCGAGTTCTCCACGAAGGAGCTCGCGGCCCTCGGAATTGATCGGTCCGCTCTTATTGCGGCGCTCCAGTCGCAAAACATCGTGCGTCCGGCGGGAACGATTCAGACAGGCTTGGAAAGCATCTCGATTCGGGTATCAGGCAGCTTCCAGTCGGAGCAGGACATCGCCAACATCAATTTTTCCGCCGGCGGCCGCATGCTTCGCCTGAGCGATATTGCGCAGGTGCGACGCGGCTACACGGATCCGCCCCAGCCGATGTTTCGGATCAATGGCAAACCGGCAATAGGCCTTGCAATCGCCATGCGGGATGGCGGCGACATTCTCGCGCTCGGCGCCAATATTAGAAAGGCAATGGCGCAAATCACCGCGGATCTCCCCATTGGAATTGAGCCCAGCCTGGTCGCGGACCAGCCCGTTGTCGTCGACCAGGCGATCCGCGAGTTTACGGTCTCGCTGATGCAGGCGATCGGCATCATCATGGTGGTGAGTTTCATCAGCCTGGGCGTACGACCCGGCCTGATCATCGCGCTGGCCATACCGTTCACGCTGGCGATCGTGTTTCCGATCATGGGACTTCTCAGCATCGATATGCAGCGAATATCGCTTGGCGCGCTCATCATTGCGCTCGCATTGCTGGTCGACGATGCGATGACCACGACCGATGCGACGCTCAGTCGGCTCGCAGAGGGCGCCAGTAAGATCGAGGCGGCAACTTTCGCATATCGGACCCATGCAATGGCGATGCTCGCGGGCACGCTGGTGACGATAGCGGGCTTTATACCGGTCGGCTTTGCCGCGAGTTCCGCCGGTGAATACACGTTCTCGCTCTTCGCCGTGGTCACGATCGCACTGCTGGTTTCCTGGTTCGTTGCGGTCATTTTCACGCCACTGCTCGGAGCAGCGATCCTTGTTCCACCGAAGCAGACAAGTACGGCGGATCCGGGCAGGATCTTCCGCATGTATCGGAGTTTCCTGACTTTCGCGATGCGCGCGAAATGGCTGACGATCGCGATCTCCTTGGCGCTCTTCGTTTGTTCGGTGCTTGCGCTGCCGCTCATCCCGCGACAGTTCTTTCCATCGTCGGACCGTCCTGAATTGCTCGTGGACCTGAGCTTGCCGCAGAACTCGTCAATCCACGCGAGCGAGGCTGCGGCAAAGCGCCTGGATGCTGCCCTTTCGACCGATGCCGATGTGGCGCGGTGGAGCACCTATGTCGGGCGCGGCGCCATCCGCTTCTATTTGCCCCTTAATGTTCAGCTCCCGAACGATTTCTTCACGCAGGCCGTGGTGATCGCTAAGGATGTCGCTGCACGCGAGCGCCTG
Organism: Bradyrhizobium sp. 482_C4_N1_8; assembly: GCF_052075965.1. Classification (NCBI taxonomy): domain Bacteria; kingdom Pseudomonadati; phylum Pseudomonadota; class Alphaproteobacteria; order Hyphomicrobiales; family Nitrobacteraceae; genus Bradyrhizobium; species Bradyrhizobium sp. 482_C4_N1_8. The sequence goes on from NZ_CP197231.1 coordinate 2,385,910, forward strand.
CATTCCAAGCTCGAAAAGCTGCTCGCGCAGGAGTTTCCTAACGCGATTGCGTTCGTTTCTCCGCTTGAGCTCGGACCGCCGGTTGGATGGCCGGTGCAGTATCGGGTCAGTGGGCCCGACGTGGAGCGGGTGCGCGAAATCGCGCTCAAAGTCGGACAGATCGTAGCCTCCAGTCCGGACACCAAACAGGTGAATTTCGATTGGATGGAACCCAATCGCCAAGTGCGTATTCGCGTGGACCAGAACGAGGCTCGCCTTCTCGGCCTCAGTTCGCAAGCGATCGCGACAGTCCTGAATACGGTCATATCCGGCACACCCATTACCCAGGTTCGCGACGATATCTATCTGGTCAATGTGGTGGCGCGCGCGACCAACGAGCAGAGGGGCTCGCTGGACGGTCTGCGCAACTTGCAGGTGGCGCTGCCGGGTGGGCAGACTGTTCCTCTCAGCCAGTTCGCCTCCTTCGAATATGACCAGGAGTTTCCGCTCGTCTGGCGGCGCGACCGCGTTCCGACCCTGACGGTTCAGGCTGCCATTGCCGGTGACAAGCTGCCGGAGAGCGTGGTTACGTCGCTCTCGATGGCGATCGAGAACTTCAGAAAGAGCCTTCCTTCGGGGTACAGCGTCGTCGTGGGTGGCACCGTGGAGGAAAGTCAGAAGTCGCAGGCGTCTGTGCTGGCGGTGGTGCCGGTGATGCTGTTCGTCATGTTTACCGTCCTCATGGTGCAGCTCCAGAGCTTTCCGAGACTGTTCATGGTGCTCAGCGTGGCGCCGCTCGGCCTTATCGGCGTGGTTGCAGCGTTGATGCTGTCCGGCAGGCCCCTGGGTTTTGTCGCCATTCTCGGCGTACTCGCGCTGCTCGGCATGATCAGCAAGAACGCGGTCATTCTGATCGGTCAGATCGACGCCGAACGCGCTTTGGGCAAGACGGCCTGGGACGCTGCGGTGGATGCCAGCAGCTCCCGTTTTCGGCCGATCATGTTGACGGCCGTATCGACTGTTCTCGGGATGATTCCAATCGCGCCAACAGTATTCTGGGGACCGATGGCATTCGCGATCATGGGCGGACTCCTGGTCGCCACCGTTCTGACGCTGGTCTTCCTGCCGACGCTGTATGTAGCCTGGTTTGCGCGGGACGAGAAAGAGCAACCGTCCGCGGGATCGCGCCCGGCCTGACGGCCGCTAAAATCGGAGCAGCCAAGGCACCAGCGCCAGGGTCGTTACCATCACGACGACGGTAAAAGGGACACCAATCTTCAAGAAATCGCCGAAACCGTAATTGCCCGGTCCGACCACCAAGGTGTTCACCGGCGAAGACACAGGCGTCATGAAGGCGGCCGAGGCCGCGATGGCGATAGTCATCGCGAAGGGATACGGCGAGGCGCCGATGTCCTTCGCGACAGCGAGCGCTACTGGCGCCATGAGCACCGCGGTCGCCGTATTCGAGATGAACAGGCCAAGCGCAGCCGTGATCACGAAGAGCAGCGCCAACAGGACTCGCGGTGATGCCTCGCCCGCAAGATGCGTCACCGCGTCGGCGGCGAGATCGACGCCACCGGTTCGTTGCAGCGCCAGCGAAAAGGGCAGCATGCCGACAATAAGAACCAGGCTCTTCCAGTTGATCGAGGCATAGGCACTGTTGAAATCCACGCAGCCCAGCAACCCCATCAGCAAGCAGCCGATCAGAACCGCGTGCACGTTCGGCACCACACCGCTGACCATCATACCGACCGTCAAAGCCAGCACCGCCAGAGCCTGAGGTGCGAGGTTCGCGGCCGGGAGAACCTCTTTGTGCTCGGTCGGTAGGTTCAGGACGACAAGATCCGAGAATTCGGATCGCAGCTTGCGGATGTCAGACCAGAAGCCGGTCAGCAGAAGGGTGTCACCGACCTTCAAGGTCTCATCGAGCAGCCCCTGGCTCACGACCTCGCGACCGTGCCGCAACCCCAGCACCGTCAATCCCATTTCGCTGCGCACCCGCGCTTGCAAAATGCTCTGGCCAATCAGCTTGGACTCCGCCGGGACGATGACTTCGACCATGCCGATCTCCTGCGAACGATCGGTGAAGTAGCCGCAATCGCCCAAAGGGAGCTTTTCGACCATATAGTCATTCAGCATCCGGTTGGTTTCGGCAGGGGACGCGATGACGTCGAGCAGCAAGATCTGCCCCGCGGCGAGCTCGGTCCTTGCGTTCGGGCGGATCGCCTCGGACCCGAAGCGGCTGGGAAGCTCGATGGCGAGCAGATTTACGCCACTGTTCCGGAGCGGGAGCTCTTCCAGGCGCTTGCCGACCAGCGGCGAGTCAGTCAGCACGCGTACGCGCAAGGCGCGATCGGTGAGGCCATACTGCGTTACCCAATCAAGCAAGTTCGGCTGACGGCGCTCGCCGTCCACACGCTTGGCGGAGACGGGCAGAAACCGCCGCGCGAACAGCATATAGGCAATGCCGAGCGCCAGGAATGTGAGCCCAAAGGGCGTGAAGCTGAAAAAGCCGAAGCCTGCCGCACCCTGGCGGATCAGCTCGGCGTTGACCACGAGATTCGGCGCCGTCGCAACGAGGGTGAGCATGCCACTGATCAGGGCCGCAAAGCTCAAGGGCATCATCAGCTGGCTCGGCGCGGCACCCGTGTTCTGACAGATGCGCAGCACGACCGGGATGAAGATGGCCACCACGGCCGTCGAACTCATGAATGCACCGAGCCCGCTGACCGCGAGCATCAGTAGCACCAGCATGCGCGTCTCGCTGCTGCCGGCGGTCGCGTTCAGCCAATCGCCGAGGCGACGCGCCACACCGGTGCGCACCAGCCCTTCTCCGATCACGAAGAGGCCCGCGATCAGCACGATGCTGGGATCACTGAACCCCGCCAGCGCCTCGTTGATGGTAATCACCCCAGTAAATGGCATGATCACGATCATCAGCAGCGCGACCGCATCCATGCGCGGGCGATTGGCCATAAACATCACGATCGCGGCCGCAAGCAGCAGAAGAACCAAAGCAAGATTGGTGTTCATGCGGAAATACCCGGTCGGTTAAGACGCAAACCAATCATCCTGCGCAAACTGCTCATCCTGCGAATGGCCAGAGCATGGGCACGAGAAACGTGCCTACCAGGAAGAACCAGAGCAGCAACGGTAGACCCATCCTCCAGAAATCACCAAATCGATAGCCGCCGGGGCCCTGCACCATGAGGCTCGCTGAGGCGGCGATTGGCGTAAGAAAGGAAGCGGCCGCAGCCACCGCCACAGTCACCAGCGCGGTGCGCGGCGAGACACCGACGGCTTCCGCGGAGGCAATCGCTATCGGAATGACGATGAGTGTCGTCGCTGTGCTGCTGATCAACTGGCCGATTAGCGCCGTGAGCAAAAACAGCCCCGCCAGCAGCGCGTACGGGCTCGCATTGCCGACAATGGCAACGAGTGTATCGGCGATGAGATAGGCTGCACCCGTCTTGTACATGGCGGTCGAGAGCGGGATCAGCGAAGCGATCATGATTAGCACGTTCCAGTTAATCGCCCGATAGGCTCGTTCGATCTTGAGTACGCGCAACAGGATCACCGCGCAGGCCGCCGCCAATCCAGCGACGACTCTTGGCACGACGCCCGTCGCTAGCAGCGTAACCATGACCGCGAGAATGACAATGGCGCGTATGGAGCCGGTGCCCAGGGGCCTGGCCTGGCTGCGGATCATGTCAGGGGCAGCAACGACGAGCACGTTGGGATCTCGCCCGTACTCCTCGAGCGCTTCCCAACGGCCTTGCAGCAACAGCGTGTCACCCGCCGCAAGAACGGTTTCGCCCGGTCCGAGATTCTCGCCGCCGCGTTGAACGCCTAGGATAATCAGATCGCCACTTTCGGTGACCATGCCGGGGAAGACGGTCTCACCGATCAGGCGAGAGCGGGGCGGCAGCACCACCTCGGAAAAGCCATGGCTATCGTTGAACAGTGCCTCCCGCATTTTGCCGATCGTCTCCTGGCAGGGCGTCAGGCCATGCTGCTCGGCGAACGCGTCCATCGCCGCCTGCTCACCGCGCATGATGAGCCGATCGCCTTCCACGAGAGAATGTTGCCACGAGATGCTGTTCTGGCGGCGAGGGCGAATAGCGATGAAGCTGAGCTCCGGGTGGTTCTCGCGCTCCAGCCGCGATTCCAGCACCGCCTGCAACGTGCCGCGATAGGGCGAGGCGGCGGTGATCTCGAGCTGGTACACCTGGTCAAACAGCTTGTATTGCTCGGTCAGCATGCGCGAATGGTGGCTCAGATCCTCCGGCATCTCCCGGCTAGTGCGCACCGGCAGCAGCATATCGCCGAAAAGAATCACGATGGCCACGGTGCCTGCCAGGAGCGGTACGCCGATCACCGTCATCTCGAAAAAGCCGAAGGGCGCGAGACCGACATCGCTCGCCGCGTCGGAAAGCAGCACGTTCACAAGGCTTCCGGTCAGTACCAGCATCGAACCCGAATAGGAGGCGAAGGCGAGAGGCATCATGAGTTGCGCAGGCGGCCGCTTGAGCCGGACGGAGACGATCACCAGCATGGGCAGCAGGGCAGCCACTGCGCCACCCGAGCCGATCAGCGCCGTGAGAAAGGCCACTAGCAGCATCGACAGCACCAACAGGCGTGTCCGGCTTTCGCCTGCGTAACGGATCAGCACCTGGCCTGCCCACGTGGTGACGCCGGACGAATCCAGGCTGGCACTCACCACGAAGAGCGAAGCAATGAAGAGTATCGTGGTGTCGCCGAAACCTGCCAGCGCCTCGGGGAGCTCCAGAATGCCGGTCGCGTAAAGCACGAGTGTCGCACTTAGCGCCACGACCGCGACTGGCACCCAGTTCGAGACGAACAGCAGCACCATCGTGGCGATGATGGCAAAGGTAATGAGTATATGCGGCGTCATCGCACCTCGCGAGGGCGGTCTGGCCCGGAGCCAGCGCTGCTTGCCCGTGCCGCTCTACCGCGACAGCGCTTCCAGAATACGTGCCCAGGAGCGGATGCCCTTATGGAAGCTCTTGAGATTGTACTTCTCGTTCGGGCTGTGGATGCGGTCATCCTCGAGGCCGAAGCCCGCAAGCACTACGTCCATGCCCAGCGATTGTTTGAGCTGATGGGTCACGGGAATGGAGCCGCCACCGCCGATGAAGACTGCGGGCTTGCCCCATTCGGCCGTCAGTGCGTCGCGCGCCTTGCCGAAGGCCGGGGCCTCGATCGGGAAGCGGATCGCCTGACCCGCGCCATGCTCCAGGAATTCCACACGGCAATCGGCCGGGACGCGTGCATGCACATGCTCCCGGAAGGCTTTGCGGATGGCATGGGGGTCCTGATCGAAAACCAGGCGGAAAGACACCTTTGCCGATGCCATGGCGGGAATCACGGTCTTGAAGCCGGCCCCCTGGTAGCCGCCGCCCATGCCGTTGATTTCGCAGGTCGGGCGCGACCAGACCATCTCCAGCGCGTCGCGGCCCTTCTCGCCGGCGGGAATCGAAAGCCCGATAGCGCCGAGGAAGGACTTTGCGCTGAAGTTCAGGCTGTCCCATTGCTCGCGCAGCGCCTTGGGAAGTTCCGGTACGCCGTCATAGAAGCCGCGCAGCGTGACGCGTCCGTTGTCGTCGTGCAGGTCAGAGAGGATGCGGGCGAGGATGCGGTTCGGATTGGCCGCGGCCGAACCATAGAAGCCCGAGTGCAGGTCGCGGTCGGCGGCGTGTATGATGACCTCTTCACCGCAGAGTCCGCGCAGCATAGTCTGGATCGCCGGCGTCTCGTGGTCCCACATGTTGGTGTCGCAGATCAGGCCGATATCTGCGCGCAACTCCGCGGCATGGGCATCGAGAAAGCCCGGCAGGTTCACGCCACCGGATTCCTCTTCGCCCTCCAGCAGGATCGAAACCGGAATCGGCAGTTTGCCGGTGACCGCCTTCCAGGCGCGGCAGGCCTCGACAAAGGCCATGAGTTGCCCTTTGTCGTCCGCGGCGCCGCGGCCCGTGATGATCTTCGCGCCATCGGGCATCGTCTGGATAGACGGGTCAAAGGGATCGCGCTCCCAGAGCTCGAGCGGATCGACCGGCTGCACATCGTAATGGCCGTAGAACAGTGCCGAGGGACCGGGCACGCTGCGGTCATGTGCCACGACCATCGGGTGCCCCGGTGTCGGGCGCACCGAGGCGTCGAAGCCAATGCTTTTGAGGTCGGCCACGTGCCATTCGGCATTGGCCGTACATTCGGCCTTGTAAGCCGGATCGGTTGAAATCGACTTGATGCGCAGGATCGCGAACAGACGCTCGAGAGCCGCATCGAGATTTGCGTCGACGTTGGACAGGACATCATCGAGCTTGGTCATGGAGCCCTCCGGAGGGTCTTCTGAGCCGTTGGTCAGTACGCGGGCGCGATCGCCACATTGTCCGTCGTAGCAAACGCTGTTTCTTGCCAGGAGGTTACGATTGCTATTCGTTCCTTCCGCGCTTACGCGGCGCCGGGTCGGGAATTTCGCCTGGCAGGAAGTTGGGCAGCTTCCCTGCCGGGAAAATCGCAAGCAAGGCAACGCCAGCCATGATGAGGAGGCCAATTTTCAAAGCACGCAATCGCACGACAGTGTTGACGCGCACCGCTTCCGCCACTTGAGCCGGAGAGGCCGTGGTTTGCTCCATCACGCTCTGCAGCCGGTCATTGCTGATGAAGGTGATGTTATCCAGGTCCAGCTGCGCCTGTATCTCAGGCGGCAGTTTTGGATTTTCGGCGATGGTCCGCAAAACAGCGGCGCTTAACAGGCCGACGAGGAGTGCCCCGGCCACCGCTGTGCCGACGGCCGCGGCGAGATTGTTGGTCGTGCCGCGCAGCGAGCCGACGTCGCCCGCGAGCTCTTTCGGCGAAGCCGTGACCAGCACGTTGAACAGCAGTGTGACCAGCGATCCCTGTCCAATGCCGAAAATCACCAGCCCAAGGAGAACCGGGACGGCGCTCCAATCATTCCTCACGACAAAGGCGAGCCAAAGGAGCGCCACAGTGCAGAGTATGAAGCCATAGCGTCCGATCTGCCTCGGCGTGAACCGACCATAGAACCGCACGATCAGCATCGCAGCGAAGAAGACGGTGAGGTTGAAGGGCATCATGGCGATTGTTGTCGCCAGCGGCGTGCGCCCCTGCACGATCTGGATGTATAATGGAACCGAGAAATTGAGCATCGCTTCCAGCGCTACGACAGCAAACATCGCATACACCGCCGCCCGCTCCTGCGGGGAGTCGATCACCTCGAGCGCTAGAAGCGGCGTCTTCCCCGCAGCCTGCTGTCTGTGGGTCCAACTTAGAAAACCCTGACCGAACACGATACCCATCACGATCATGATCGGGGCGGGAGATACGCCAAAGAGGTCGAATGGCGCATTGGGCCCCGCCAATCCCAGCCCCCACCGATTGAGGTTGTTGAAACCGAAGCTGATCAGAATGATGGCTGCGGCAGCGAGAATGACACCCACGAAATCGATCCGGACCTCCGGACGCGCCTCATCGGGCTTGAGACGAAAGCTCAAAAGGAAAACCACAGCCGACACGGCGATTAGAATCCCGAACGCAGGGCGCCATCCGATGAATGTGCCTAGAGTACCGCCGATGACAAACGCCAGAACGCCCGCAGCGGCGCGCGCGGAACCCAATGCGCCAACGGCTGTTGCCTGCTGTCGCCCCTTGTAGTTTTCCGCGATAAGCGCGACCAACGACGGTACGATCACCGCACCAGCCGCGCCGGACAAGGACTGCGCAGTAATCATGAGATCCGCGTTTGGACTGAACGTCATCAATACCTGCGCGGCGCCGAACACGGCAACGGCAACGCGGAATACGTGCGTCGCCCCGTAGCGCTGTGTCAGCTTCGCACCGAGCATGACGAAGCCGGCAACAAGCATCGAATAAGCCACGATACCGGTGGCGACAGTCGTGGGCGGAACGCCAAAACTGTTGACCATCCCTCCCAGCGCAACTGGCAAGGAGGCGACGTTGAAAGACATGATCATCTGGCCGAGGGCGATGGTGATCATCGGCACCCAGGATGCATTCTCTTCTTCGACGGAGTGAACCGTCGTCGCAGATGCCATCGTCATGGCGTGTCCCCTGTCATTTTTTCTGAAGTCCAGCCACAGTCAGTGCGGGCTGAATCTCCGACAATTGCAAACCTACGCTTCCGGGTTGGACATGAATAAATCCATGCCCAGCCGCTGCGACAGATACTTCGCTACAAGCTGTCCCTTGACGCTGTTTCCGGCGCTGTCAAGCGGCGGCGCAAAGGTCCCCAGACCGCCCTTTCCGGGGGAGACCGTGACGATCCCGCCGCCGATGCCGCTCTTGCCCGGTAGCCCGACATCGTAAAGCCAATCGCCTGATGTCTCGTACATTCCGGCAGTCGTCATGACGGCCAGTGCGTAGTGGCAGACCGACGGATCGACCACGCGCACTTTCGTGATGGGGTTCACGCCACCGTCCGCCAAAGTCGCACCCATCACCGCCAGATCCTTGGCACTCACATTCAGCGCGCATTGTCTGGTGTAAAGATCTGTCGCCTCTGCCGGATCACAGTAAATCCGTTCGAAACTCTGGAGCAGGCGGGCGATGCTCTGGTTTCGGAAGTTGGTCTCCGTCGCCGAGGCATAAACCTCGTCGTTAAGCGCAAGCGGACGTCCGGCGAACTGTGACAATCCGTCGTGGATGAACTTCCATTTCGCATCAGCCGTTGCTCCCGGGACGAGGCTTGTCGTCGCAATCGCGCCCGCATTCACCATCGGATTTGTGCGGCCATCGGGGTTACGTTCGACCGCAGCGAGCGAGTTGAACGGAAGGCCGGTTGCGTTCGCTCCAAGCTTCTGGCGTGCCTGCGCCGCGCCGAGGACCTGACAGACCAATGCAAAGATGAACGGCTTGGAAACGCTCATGATCGAGAACTCGTATTCGGCCGCCCCCACAGCGTAGACCGCGCCGTTGGTGCCGACCACGCAAACGCCGAACAGGTCGCTCGGTACTTCGGCGAGCGCGGGATATACTTGAGAGTTCTTGCCGTCCGTATTTGATTTGTAGCGCGCGTACACCTCGTCGATCAGCGAGATGACTTCCGCTTCGGCCGGCAAGTGTCCGGTTGATACGTAGGAATAGTTGTTGTCGGCATCGGCGTTCGCATTCATTGCGCGTTCCAAGCCTCCATAATGAGAAGCACCGAGGGAGCCCCGACCTGTGTCGGGTCAAACGCCCCTCACTCGCCGTTTTCGTTCACTGCCTTTAACGAGGCCCAACGGACCGTCATCTAACGTTGATTTTCCTTGGTGAACAATCAGGCCATTTACCCGGACATCTCGGGGTTTTTCCGGGTTAGGGCTGCCTTGCGCCTCATAATCCCCAAGGCAAGCCCAGCAGGTACCAGACAACGAACAGCACGATCCAAATGATGGCCATCCAGAGAGTGTACGGCAACATCAGCGCGACAACCGTCCCGACGCCCGCTTTCTTGTCGTAAATCTGGGCAAATCCGACCACCATGGCAAAGTAGGCATTGAGCGGGGTAATCGCGTTGATCGGCGAGTCGCCGACGCGGTAGGCGGCCAGGACGGCCGCGGGATCAACGTTAAGCTGCACGAACACCGGCACGAAGACCGGCGCGAAGATGGCCCATTTGGCGATCGCCGGCGTGAACACGAAGTCCAGGATCATGACGACAATGATGAAGCCAACCAGCAGCCACAGCGTGCCGATATTCGCGCTCTTCAAGACATCGGCCATCGTCAGGGCCATCAACGTCGGAATGTTGCTATAGTTGAAGTAGTCGACGAACTGGCTGATGACGACGAAGAGGAGGATGGTGCCGCTCAGCGAAGCCACCGCCTTGGTCATGGCCGCGATGACGGCCGTGGAGCTATTCACCGTCTTCGCGCCGATGCCGTATGCGATCCCGGTTGCAAGGAACAGCACCATGATGACCCCGATCAGGCCGTTCATGAATGGTGAGTTGCCGATCAGGACGCCCGTGGTCGGATTGCGCAGGGGCGCGCCCGACGGAACCGTTAACAGAAGGAACAGGATCACGACCCCGAGCAGCGCAAAGCCGCTGTACCTCAGCCCACGCGACTCGTCGGCGGAAAGCTGCCCTCCGTTCGCCTCCGGCTGAGTGTTGGCGGTCTTCTCGGCCTGGTAAGCGCCCAGCCGTGGCTCGATGATCCGGTTGTTGATGAGCGCGATGACGATGGTCAGGACAAGAACGGAGGCGATCGAGAACGAGACGTTGGCGGTCAGATCCAGCGACGTGGTGGGGTTGACCATGTGGATTGCGTCGTTGGTGATTTCCGTCAGAACGGCATCAAGCGGCTTGATGATCATGTTCACGGTGAATGTACCGGCGACTGCGGCAAATCCCACAGCGAGCCCGGCGAGAGGATGCCGGCCAACGCTCAAGAAGGCGGCGCCGGCCAACGGGATCAACACCACATAGCCGGCGTCTGCGGCGATGCTGGACAAGATGCCGACGAACGCGACGATGTAAACGAGTGCCCAACTCGGAGAGACGGCCACGAGTTTTCTGATCAACGCGTTGATCAGGCCGGCTTCCTCGGCGACGCCGACGCCCATCATGGCGACGATCAACAGCCCAACCGCGGTGAAACCCATGAGGTTTGGCACGAGCCGGGTGTAAATATGACGAATTCCATCCGCCGTCAGCAGGCTATTGGCGGCAGAGGTCGCGGTCTCGATCTTGTGAGTATCCGGGTTGATGACCTGATAGGTGACGCTTGCCCCCAACATGTAGAGTAAGTGAGACAGCACCAACACGATGGCGATGAGGATCAGAAATATCACGACCGGGTGCGGGACGCTGTTTCCGACACGTTCGACAGTGTCGAGGGCTCTTTGCGTCATCGTCTTCGATGGCGGCGTGTTCGTGGCGTCACTGCGCGCGCTCATGTCGGAAATCCTCCCGCTCCATTAGCGACGGCTGGAGCGGCGCTGGTACCATGATGATCCATGCTATGAGAACAGCGAGGAAGGATCGGACGCCAATGCGCGCTCGAAACCGCTGATCTCGTAATCAACGCGACGACCCCGCTACTCCTCTGACGAAGATGCCAGCGTCATCGCCGCGAGTGCGGCGACGATCTGAAAGGACCATGGAGACACGGAGGCCTCTCGGGAGAGGATTGCTCATCCTTTCGCGATCTGTCCGTTCATACGCTGCCTTACGAACAATCAATAAGACGCATCAAAATCCGGCTGAATACCGAATGCGCCTAGATTGTTCCGGGGCAATTACCGACCCGAACGAACGTCTGTGTCAGCAAGGCTTCCATGTCTGCCTGCGAAGCAACAAGACTGTCTTCAGAACCGCACAGTGGCCGAGCCAAGGATGCGATTGGCGGTACCAGAGCCGGTGCTGACCGGGGCTGTTGCTGCGGTGCCGCCGTACACGTCCCGATGGGAGTAGACATATTCAAGACCGACGTCGAGCCATCCGGTCCCGACGCTGTTGCCACGAAGCTCGGCGAACGGGCTCCAGATCAAATTGACGATCCCCTGCTGCATGGTGCTGTTCAACGACGTCGCCGAGGCAGATCCCGGCACGAACAATTGCGCATAGGACGGATATTGCTGCCATGCGTAGGAGTAGACGAAATTGCTGCGCAATTGCGGTGTCCAGAAGCGGCGGTAGCCTGCGCTCGCGCCATAGGTCGGCAGGGCGTCGAGGCTGGGATCGACAACGCCGGGCAGACCGATGTTGGACAGCGCATCCTGGCCGAAGGTATTGGCGCCGAAATAGCGCCCGATGCCTTGGCCGTAATAGGCCATGCCAACCAGCTCGTCCGGACCGAAAGCTGGTGACAGCCATCGCATTGGGAAGCGACCGCTACCTGCGACACCCCAACCGGCGGTATTGCGCTCGACCGCTGGCGGCGCCGCCGCCGTACCAGCCGTGCGGATGGTGAGATCGCGCAGCAGGCCGCGCAGGTCGAGGCCCAGGCCATCGTTCCGGTATTCGAGCCGGCCGAGTAGATCGGGCACGGAGGCAAATGACGGACTCAATCCACCAAAGCCAGCCGGGGTGCTGATCTGCGTGAATACGCCTGCCGCGGACGTGTACTGCGTATCCGGCATCTCGATCGAAACGTGCCCGGTCAATCCCGGAGCCAATGTCGCGGTCGCCCGAACCTGCGCCTGGCGCACGAATGACTGGTTGAGATTGGTCGAGAAGTTCACGGTTTCATAGACGCCCTCGTTCCACAGGCTGTTCGCCCAGCCGACCAGGACACGAAACTGTTCGCTGCCGACCTCGCCCCAGGCCTGACGGAGCCGAAAGACCGCATTGGGTGAGGCTGCCGTGCCCCCGCCGAAGTCGCCTTCAAAGCGGGTTTCCAGAGTGCCCCAGGCGGTCGCCGTGCGCGTATCCATACCGATGCGGCTGAACCGGGCGGACAATCCGGTATCGCCTCCCTGGATGTCGGCGGGGCTTCCGGAAAGCGGAATGGTTTGCACTGTCGGCGCATCGGACTGATTGCGGCCATTGAAGTCGTGGTAGCCATTGACGTTCGCGAAACCGTAGAATCGCACCTCGGACTGCGAACCCGGGATGCGCAAGGACAAACCCGGGAGATCGGAACGCAGCGCGTCCTCGCCTTCGCCGTCGAACTGACTGCCCATCGGTTCGGGCGGACGCAGGCCCGGAATGGGCGCCGCCGCGGCTTGTGGAGGGACCGCAGCACTCGCAGTCATGCGCGGCTCAGTCGACGCAACCGGAATCGCAGGCGGCTTTTGCCCGGTGGTCGGTGCGACGACGTCACGACGTGCGGTGGCGGCTTGGGACTTCGAATGCTTATCGCGCGTTTCGAGTTCGTCGACGCGATGGCGCAGCGCGCTGATCAGCTTGTCACCTTCTGTTGCGCGGGCTTGCAGCGCATCGAGACGGCGCATCAACTCTTCCATGGAAGGTTTCTGCTCCTGACTGGCGGGTGTCTGCGCCAAAGACGGACCGGCAAATATTGCGATTGATGCAACGCCGCAAAGCGCTCGGAATGTTCGCACGCAAGCCTCCTGTTGGCACGTTCGGGGCACATCGAGTTTTGCGCTTGATTTCAGCGATCGCAAGCCGGCTCCATCGAAGGTCGAAATTTTCGGCGAGATTGTGCCATTTCGGTTGTACCGCAGCGCGGTTGCATCGCGCTCGGTCGGCTCAACATCATCCTGCAGTGCAGAAAGCGATCTCAGGATAGGGACGGGGGCGTGAAATCGAAATGGCTCACAATCCCACCACTGTGCGCTGCATCCCGTATCGTTGCGTCCGCCATATTTGCGTGGCACGAACTGCATAGTCATATGCCGGAATTCATGCCAGTCATGCGAGGTTTTGGTCTTCGGAGAATACAACCTGCTGGCTGAGGGTAAGATCGAGCGTATAATCCGATCTATCCCCTAGGGCGTTTCCTGTAGTCCGGTGATCGATGCTGGGACGACTGGAGAGGGGAGCTTTCGAGATTGAGCGTTGAGTTCGACCTCGAAAACGACCCGGAAAGTTGGGTGCGTACCGTGAAGCCACACAGTTCTCCTGCTTGCGAGCCGGCGCGTCTCTTTATCGACGATCACCTGATTGGCCAGGGCGCAATTGGCGATCGCTCGTATTGGACACATTCCGAAGAGCTCCTTTTCGCGGTCCGCCCCTCACGTGGCGGGCGCTTCGTGTACGAGGCAATCAATCAGGCCTTCGAGGCTCTCCTTGGAATGTCGCAGCATGAGGTCCGAGAGCTGGACGTCTTCGAATGCCTTGCTAAGGAAGACGCCGAGCGTCTCTGTGAAATCCTCCAGGCATGTCTTGCGGAAGGAACCGAGGCCAAAATCCAGCACAGTCTGATGCTCGGCGGCTTGCTGCGGGATGTCGAGACAACCGTTGTTCCGATCCTCCATCCCATGGCCGGCAATGCGGCCCGGTTGATTGGCGGTCATCGGTTACTCCACAAGGAGGGGCTCGACTGTGTGACTGAAGAGGCTGCTTTCCTTCACCGGGACGTCAGCCTGATGTCCATCCGCGAGGACATCCACCAGCGGATCGCCTCGGAGCTTCATGATTCGACATGCCAGGAGCTGGTTGCCGCCAGTCTTGGTGTGATGCGTGTCCGCACTTGCCTCGATAACCCGCGCGGCGTCGAGCGGCTCTGCGATGATATCGACGCGTCGATCGACGCGGCACTCAAGGAAATCCGTTCCCTGACCTATCTGCTCCACCCCCAGGATCTGACGGACCGGGGACTCAAGGCGACGATCGAGCAGCATGCCTTGGGGTTTGGTGCACGTACGTCGTTGCGGGTGAGCACGAGGATACCCGCCGCCGTCGATAAGCTACCTTACGCGAGCCAGCTCTCGGTGCTGCGGGTCATTCAGGAGGCGCTCACGAACATATTCCGCCACGCGAAGGCGACGGAGGTCAGAATCGTCGTCGAGGCGATCGAGGGGCACTTCCATCTGACGATCAGCGACAACGGGCGCGGTTTTCCGGTCGATCACACAAAACGTGGCAACGGTGCGATATCGCCCGGTGTCGGCATTCCCGCCATGAGAGCGAGACTTAAGCAGCTTGGGGGCACGTTCGAGATCCGGTCCGATCTTGCACCGCGACATTCCGGCACGACGCTGTGCGCGGTGTTCCCGCATGGTCTCATGACCAAAAGGCGCAGCCGGCGCGCGTCACTGAAATCATAAGCCAGCGTGTGCACGGAATGACGGAGATCAGGGACCCCGAGGGCAGGCAGTCTCTGTCCGTCGGTTCCCGGAGTTCCCTCCACGAAATGAAGGCTGATCGACGATGATCGTGTAGCGGTCCGATTTGGGCTGCGCGCGGGCAAGACCCGTCGATGTCTGATTGGAAACGCCGATGTTTGGTACATCCGCCCGGAGATATCAGGGTTTTGCAGGATAACCCATTGAAGGATAATCGGTAGATTGGCACACTTGACTGCTGGAAATCTCCATCCATTGCCCGACAGGTTCTGGGCCCGCATACGGGAACGACGCCGTGAAACGCATCGTGATTGCGGATGATCATGAAGTCGTACGTTCCGGGCTCCGAGCGATCGTTGAGACCCGCTCAGACTGGATCGTCAGCGGAGAGGCGACCAACGGCGAGCAGGCTGTGGCCGTGGCGGTGGAGACGCGTCCGGACGTCGTGATAGCCGACTATTCGATGCCGCTGATGAACGGACTTGAGGTCAGCCGCCGCCTCAAGTCGATGCACCTGCGCACCGAAGTATTGATCCTGACGATGCACGAGAATGAGGAATTGCTGACTGAAGCCATCCTGGCTGGCGTTCGCGGCTTCCTGTTCAAATCGGACGCCAGTAGGCACCTGATCTTCGCGATCGAGGCCTTGCTCGATGGCAGACCTTACTTCACGGGCGTTCTGTTGGAGAAGTTGCTCCACGAATACCAGGCCGGCAAGCAAAATACGTCCGACATGCTGCTCACCGCGCGCGAGCAGGGCGTTGTCCAGCTTATTGCGGAGGGACACACCAACAAGTCGATCGGCGTCATCCTGAAGCTGAGCGTAAAGACCGTCGAGACCCACCGCGCGTCAGCGATGCGCAAGCTCAGAATGTCATCGACGGCCGAGCTGGTCCGCTACGCCGTTCGCAGGAAGCTCGTCAATCCTTGATGGAGCTTTCAATGCGAGTCGCCGCCTCGCTAGCGATCAGCGACAACGCGTTCTCCCGTTGGAAATGCCGCGATTTTCGCTGGAGCGACAGCGGTGCTGTCAAGGTCCGGACTTGGGCAGACCCGCTCCAGGAGCATCCGGGCATTTCCTTCCAGCGGCCCGAGGCTCGAAAGCACGACGTTGATCTCCCGAATTCGACGATACAACGTCGAGCTCGGCACACCTGCCTGACCGGCAGCGCAATGACGGATTATGATCGTCCGACGGACGCCCATTTTCAGCCGCATAAGCCTGGGATGCGATCGGCAAGTCATTGAAACCGCAGCTGACTCTTAATCAGCGGGTCCCAGGTTCGAGCCCTGGTGCGCCCACCAAGCTTTTCAATAGATTAGGGGTTTGTCACGGTCGTCATTCCGACAGACGCGCCGTGGCTATTCCGACAAACCGGCTGTCTTTGTTCTTTCTTCTCGCCGTTTCTTCGTGCCGGAAATTAGCTGTTTCCGTGTGCGCTTTGCATAGGTCGGCAACTGCCGCGACGAGCGATGGCGGCCGGCGGCTCTGAGCTCAGCGCCCGTCAGATCGCTGTCGGCTCCCTCGGTAAAAGCCGCCGTGGCGGAATGATGTAAAGGACAGCTCTTCATGGAGATCGACTGCACGGACGATCTTTTTCACGACCCCGCGCAGGTAGCGAAGATCCTGCTTGGCTGTGATCCAGGGTAGCGGGGTAGGTGTTAACTCCATCGCATGGGTTTTCCGCCGTTGGCCGCACTCTCCTGAGCAAGTATTGCGATACGCGTGGCGCGCAGGGCCTCGTTTGCCGCAATCTGCAAGGTCTCGCCGCGGGCGAGATGATCAAAGACGAAGCTGGCGGGCGAGGCGCCCACGGGCAGGTCGATTTCGCGCCGGGGTCTCGTCGCCGTCTCGACGAGCAGTCGATTTTCCGCGAACAGAACGTCAGCACGACCCTTTGTCCCGGAGATCCGCATGGCATAGTCGCCGTGCCGTGGCGATGCTTCGGGCTGGATCCAGTCAACTTCGATCGCGAATTCCGGTCCGCCATCGCAGGCGAGAATAGCACGCCCCAGCGCGGGAAAGTTCGTCGTGCCGGCAGCCGGGGTCGACGAAACCCAGCCGCTGATCGTGCCGCTGGTGTATCCCGTCAACCAAAGGGCCAGATCAATATCGTGGACCGTGAGGTCAGCGAGGATGCCGCCATAAGTTGATGGTTCGAACATCCACGCTGGACGTCGGCTTGGGATCAGCTTGTGCGGCCCGGTTGCAGTGATGGATACAATGTCTCCAAGTTGGCCGCTGTCGATCACGGATCGGAGTGCGAGCGTGACCGGATAAAACCGCTTCTCGAGCAGAAGAGTGAGCAAATTGCGCCCGGCGAGCGTCTCCTCGATAAGCGCAAGCTGGGCCAGGGTCACAGCCATGGGCTTGTCGGCGATCGCGAAGATGCCGCGGCGTAAAAGTTCGACGACGATTGGAGCGCGAAGGCCGAATTCGGTGAAGACTGCTGCGGCCCGAACCCGATGCGCATCCAGAAGCGCATTCGGGTCGGCGTAGCCGGGCGACTTCGTACGTCGTTCGAGCTCGGTGCGCCGCGCTGGGTCATGGTCGGCGACGGCCACGACCCGGACATCGGGGCGGTTCGCGATCTCTGAAAGCACGTATTCGACATGCGGGTGGGCTGCGCCGATGATGGCGATGTCGAGCATCTCGGAGCTAGCTGGCATGAATGGCCTCCGCTGCGATCTCATTGGGGCTGACGGCGCGACCTTCGGAAGCCGAGCGATAGATGGCGTCAACCAGTCTCGCAGCCTCGAATCCATCCCTGAACGTGCTCGCAGGCGGCCGTCGCTCCCGGACGGATTGAACGAAGTCGCGCCATTGCGCGATATGTCCTTCGATCCCGATCGCCTTGGGATCGCTCGCGGCGCTCCCAACCCCGGCCGCGCTTGGCGGCTCGGCAACATCAGCAAAATCCCAGCGCACGATGCTGTCGTTTGCGAGCTCGCAACTGCCGCGATCGGTGAACAGTCGAAGCATGGCCGGCCGTCCCGGAGGCAGCGCCGTACTCGTCACGATCACGCCGAGCGTGCCGGATGCGAAAGACAGCAGCGCCGCCGTCGTGTCCTCGACGGCGTGTGCGTGTCCGAGCGTAGTCGTCTTGCCTTGAACGCTGTCGACGGCTCCGAACAGCCAGAGCATCAGGTCGAGATTGTGAACACCCTGATTGAACAGCGAGCCGCCGCCATGCTCCGCTTCGCTGCGCCACGGCTTCTCCGCATAGTAGGCGTCGGAGCGGTACCAATGGATCGCCGCCTCTATCAGGCGCGGCTGTCCAAGATGACCCGCGTCGAGCAGAGCCTTGATCGCCTGATGCTGCGGCTCGAGACGGCGCTGCGAAACCACGCCACAGGTCAGCTGCGAGCGCTCGGCGGCGCGGACCAGGGACGCAGCCTCAATCGGATCGACGCAGAGTGGCTTTTCGACCAGCACGTGCCGCCCCGCCTCGATCGCAGCAAGCGCGACGTCATGATGCGCGCCGCTCGGGGTGCAGACCACGACCGCGTCGATCCCGGCATTCGCCAGCATCGCCTCGGTGGTCGCGAATGCCGCAACGTCCTCGCCGTTCATGCACGCAGCAATCTGCTCAGGCGTGCCGCCGGCGATCGCGGACAAGACGGTATCGTCGAGCGCCCGTATTGCCCGCGCGTGTGTTTCGCCGATCGCTCCCGGACCGATCAACCCGATGCGAAGCCGGTTCATGTCTCAGTCCTCAAGAGTTGCAACGATAAGGACGGCCCGCGACATAGACCGTCTCGGGCACGAGAGATTCATCCTTGCCGAGATGGAAGCGCAGCAGATCGGCCGGCGCTCCCACCGTCAGCGCAGGAAGGTTGAACGGGATACGCGGATTGACAGTCGCGAGCCTCAGCGCCTCTGCCAGGGTCAATCCGGCCATGCGTCTTGCCGTGGCAACTCCGAACACGAGGCTGACGGCTGCGCCCGCCAGAAAGGATGTGCCGACGACTTCCAGCCGGCCGTTCGCCTTCAACTCGACCTTGCCGCCGATCGGCGCGTCGTAGATTCCGGGTGTGCAACCCGAGAGCGCGGCGGCATCCGACACCAGGATCGCTCGCTCCAGCCCCTTTGCGCGCAGCATGGCCTTGAAGGTCTCGCGGGGAAGGTGATGGCCATCGGCGATGAAGCTCGCCCACAGCCCGTCCTCGGCCAGTTGCGACCAGATCGGGTTGGGATGTCGCGGCAGCGTGGCGGCGATGCCGTTGCCAAGATGCGTCGACAATATTGCGCCCGCCGCGACGGCGGCGGAGATCTGATCCGGTGCGGCGTTTGTATGGCCGAGGGCAACACGGACGCCGCGCGCATGAAGGCCGCGCACATAGGCGTCCGTTTCCGGCCAATGCGGCGACAACGTCACGAGGCCGACGAGGTTTCCGCAGGCCGCCTGCCACGCATCGAACTCGTCGAGGCTCGGCGGCCTGACATGTTCGGCCGGATGCGCACCGCGCGGACCATCTTCTGGCGCGATGTGCGGGCCTTCGACATGCACGAAGGGCATTGCGTGCTTGAGAAACGGATCGCTGTCACGCGCCTGTGCAACGGCGCGCAATGCATCGATGATCGCATCATGCGATGCCGTGATGAGCGTAGGGGCAAAACGCGACACCCCGCTGTTGTGGACGGCTGTGACGAGATCGCGGACCGTCCGGAGATCAGGGCGGCCATTGAGATCGTAGCCCGCAAAGCCGTTCAATTGCAGATCGAACAGGCCGAGCGACAGCCACAGCCCGTCATCGTCACCGCCGGGAGCGATGTCCGTGATCCGGCCGTCCTGAATGACGATGGTGCGATTCTGTCCGGTCTCCGGATCGCGGCCCGAAACGCGCGTTGCCGGATCTGTCATGCGCGTACCGGTGTCAGTGAGAGCTGCGGCGGCGTGGAATCCTGGTCGAGATACAGCGCGCAACGTGGGTGCGTGCGGAGCGCGCTCGCCGGGCACTCGGTCCCGATCGGACCGTATAGCGATCGCTCGACGGCGGCGCGTTTGGACGCGCCGGGCACGACGCAAAACAGCCGGTCGGCATCCAGGAGCCGGGGAATCGTCAGCGTGATCGCATGTGTCGGAACATCCCCGAGCGTCGGGAAGCACTCATCGTCAACCTGCTGCTGCCGGCACACCGCGTCGAGCTCAACGATCTTGACCGACTTGGTGTCGTGCAGATCGGCGACCGGCGGGTCATTGAAGGCGAGGTGACCGTTCACGCCGATTCCGAGGCAGATGATGTCGATCGGGGCTTCGCCGAGAAGGGCTGCATAGCATGCTGCTACCCGCTCCGGCTCCGGCTCCTGCCCGATCAGGTGAACCGCGCCAAAAGCGATGCGCGAGAACAAGTGACGCGTCAGCCAAGCCCCGAAGCGCTCCGGCGCATCCGCGGGAAGTCCGAGATATTCGTCCATGTGGAAGGCTGTGACGCGCCGCCAGTCGATATCGCGCTCGCGAGCAAGGGCATCCAGCATCTCCGCCTGGCTCGGTGCCGCCGCGAAGATCATCCGCACGTTGCTCTGCCGCCCGAGGTGGTCGCGGAGCGCAGCAGCGACGTCCGCGGCGGCCGCCCGGCCCATCGCATCCCGCGTTTTAAACGTCGCGATTGAGGGAGTCACCGAAGCCGTCATGCTCATCCATGGTCTGCCGGGCCTGCACTTTACCCTCGAGCGGAGAGAATGTGATGCAACCGGTTGCATGTCAAGCTTGCGCCCCGGGCCCGGCCGGGGCATGTCTAGGTGAAGGCGAGGCAGAGGAGGCGGCCTGCGGTGAAACGCGATTCCGATAGCGGCGGGGAGGGACGTCCATCGGTCGTGCCGACGATCAGTCAGGTCGCGAAGGCCTCCGGGGTTTCGCGTGCCACCGTATCGCGCGCCTTCTCGCGGCCGGAGATGCTGACCGAGGAGACCGTCCGGCGCGTCAAGGAAGTCGCGGGCAAGCTCGGTTATGTGCCGAACCAGGTCGCGCGTGCGCTTTCGACCGGACGCCACGGCAACGTCGCGCTCATCGTCTCGGATGTCGCGAACCCGTTCTTTCCACCGCTGATCAGGGCGGCGCAACTGCGCGCCGACCAGGCCGGGCTGTGCGTCTTCCTCGGCAATTCGGACGAGGATCCCGTGCGTGAGGAGCTGCTGGTCGGCCGCTTCATCGGCCAGGTGGAGGGACTTGTCCTCGCCTCGTCGCGCCTGGACGAAGAGCGTATCCGCCGTCATGCGACGCGCCGGCCGCTGGTGCTCATCAATCGCGATATCGAAGGCATTACGCGGGTCCTGATCGACACCGCGCCGGGCGTGGCGGCTGCGATCGCGCATCTGGCCGAGCTGGGGCACCGGCACATCGCCTATGTCAGCGGCCCCACGACGTCGTGGTCGAACCAGCAACGGCGCAACGCCGTCCGGCGCGAGGCGGAGAAGCGCGGGCTCAAGGTGATCGCCGTGCCCGCGCGTCCACCCTCCTACGACACTGGCCGGCTGGCGGCCACCCAGATCGTCGCCAGCGGCGTCACCGCGGCGATCGCGTTCGACGACCTTGTCGCTCAAGGCCTGATGGCAGGGTTAGCTGCGCTCGGTGTCGAGGTGCCCAAATCGTTCAGTGTCGTCGGCTGTGACGACGTCCTCGGCGAAACCACATATCCGCCGCTCACCACCGTGTCGGCGCGCTGCGCCGATGCAGGCGATGTCGCAGTCGGTCTGCTGCTGAGCCAGATGAATGGCGGCGTGTCGGGCGAGATTCGCCACAAGCTGAATTCCCATCTCGTCATTCGCGCCTCGACCGGTCCGGCCCCTTTGAAGCGGCGAGGCCGCTGACGATTTCATCAAGGGCCTTCGAAAGCGGCAACGGATCGCAATTGACACGCAACCGGTTGCATGCGAGCTTTTTCGCAGGATTTGTCCCATTCCGTATTGCGAGAATGACCCTCATGATGAGACCCGTCGGCAGGTTCGGCTACATCACGCGTCCCGAGGACAACATTCGCCCGGCGAATTCGGGGCGTCGGTCATGGATGTCGGCCGCGCTGTCGCTGGCGCTCGCTGTCGCCGTGCCGGCGTTTGCGTCTCCTGCTTCGGCGGAGAAGCTGACCATCTGGAGCGGGTGGCCTGATCTGGCTCCGTTCTACAAGCGCGTCGGCGACCAGCTGAAGAGCAAATACCCGGATCTCGAAATCAGCGTTGAGTCCATTGCGCTACGCGAGCACGAGAAGCGGCTGGCACTGTCGCTTCCATCGGGCGCGGCCGGGGACGTCATCGAGATGGAGGTCGAGGCGGCACGGTATCTCGAGGCCGGCCTCATCCCGGAGCCGCCGGCGTCGATCGTCGATTTCGTCAAAGCCAATTACGACATGACGCGCGTGAAGACCGCCATGTACGAGGGCAAGATCTTCGGTGTGCCGTTATTCCAGGGGCAGGGCGCGCTGTTCTACAACACCGAGATGTTCGCCAGGGCCGGCCTCGACGGTCCGCCCAAGACCATGGCCGACTACACCGCTTATGCGCAGAAGCTCGCGCAGCGCGATGCCTCCGGCGTGCCGACGGTGAGCGGATGGAGCTTGCGTCTCAGCGGCGGCGGCTCGGGCATCGCGGAGAAGTACTGGACCATTCTCTATAATCACGGCGGGACGCTGCTCGAGGAGAAGGGCGGAAAATGGCGCGCCGCCTATGCGAACGCAGCCGGCCGCGCCGCACTCAAGCAGTATCTCGACAACGTCGTGGTCTACCGTACCGTGACGCCCGAGATGAAGGCGGATGCGGAGGCCTTCGAGCTCGGCCAGACCGCGATGTTCATCCGGGAATCCTGGGTGATCGGCGACGTCGCCAAGAAGGCGCCCAATCTCAAATACGCCACGGCTCCACTGCCCAAGGGCACGCTGATGGTCCCGGTCGATCTCTACGTGCCGAACAAGGGACCCAAGAGCCAGATCGCCTGGGATTTCGTGCAAAAGGCCAACGAGCCGGAAAATCTGCTCTGGCTGCTCGAGAACACGGCCTGGGTCCCGAACCGCAAAGGCCTCGACTACTCCGCCGTGCTCAAGAAAATCCCGCAGCTCGACGCCTTCGTCAACACGCCGCCCGGCCACGTCTTCTTCACGGTCCCGGCGATCAGCCCTGCCAGCGAAATCCTCACCCGGCTCGCGGCGCGGCTGGAGAAGGCGTTCACCGACAAATCGCTGGCCGGCAACGACGCCGCGATCGATGCTTTCCTGAAGGCCGCGGCTGAGGAGAGCGACAAGATCCTGGCCCGGGAAGACCTGCTGGCCAAACCCTAGACTCCATCGACAAGGACCCACTCAATCCAGGCGCCGGCGGCTGACCGGCGCTTGCCGGAGGATATATGCGCACCACGCCGAAATGGCTGTTCCCAGTTCTGGCGTTGCTTCCGGTCCTAGGCCTCTATGGCTGTATCCGCGTCTATCCGATCATCGAGACGCTGCGGCTCAGCCTCTTCCAGTGGAATATCATCTCGCGGCGCAAGCCGTTCGTCGGTTTCGCCAACTTCGTCGAGCTGGCGAGCGACCCGCTGTTTCTCGAAGCGATCTTCAACACCACCATCATCGCCTTTAGCGTCGTAGCGATCACCATCCCCGTCGCGCTTGCGCTCGCCGCCTTGATCAACACCCGGCAGGGGCTGCGGCGCAGCGGCGTCTATGAGGCCTCGGTCTTCCTGCCGCACGTCGTCTCGCTGGTTCCGGCCGCGATGGCCTGGAAATGGATTTTCGACGCCCGGCTCGGACCGCTCAACGCCCTGATCGGCCTTGTCGGGATTCCGGCCCAGTCGTGGCTGTTCGACCCTGTCCTGTCGCTGGTGTGCCTGATCGTTCTCTGCTCCTGGCAGGCGATCGGCTATGCCGTCTTGATCTTCCTGGTCGGACTGAAGAACGTCCCGGAGGCGCTCTACGAGGCCGCGCGCCTCGACGGCGCCTCGTCGTTTCAGGCCTTCCGTCACATCGCCGTGCCGCTGCTAAAGCCTGTCATGCTGTACGTGTCGGTCATCACGCTGATCTCGTCCTACAACATCTATGCGCAGGCCTTCGTGCTGGCATCGGATGTCCAGGGTGCGCCGGGGCGTCTCGTCCGAGTCCTCGTCCTCGACATGCTTGAAAACAGCTTTCGTAACTACCGGGTCGGCTACGCTGCTGCCGAAGCCGTCGTACTGCTCGTCATCGTCCTCATTTTGACCAGCGCGCAGTTCAGGCTGTTCCGCGACAGGAGTCGCGCATGAGCGAGCACGAACGCGAGCATCCGTCCGTCGTTGGTCAGAACGGTGCCGTCGGCCTCGTGATCGACGCCGTTCTTGGCGTCGTCAGCCTGATGATGCTCCTGCCGCTGGTCTTCCTGATCAGCAACGCGTTCAAGACGCCGCCGGAGCTGCTGGCGTGGCCGCCGACCGTCATCCCGCACCAGCCGACGCTGGAGAACATCGTCAGCGTCCTGCGCGAAACGCCGCTGTTTCGCTGGATCGGCAACTCGCTGATCTTCGCGACACTCTCGACCGCGAGCATCGTCTCCACATCGGCGATCGTAGGTTATGTGCTCGGCAAGTTCGATCTACCGGGGATCCCGGTCATCTTCGGCGTGATCATCGCGACGGCGGTCGTTCCCTTCGAAGTCTACATGATCCCGCTCTATCTCAACGTCCAGTCCGCCGGCCTGTTGAACACCTGGCCCGGGCTCCTGGTCGGCTATCTCATCATGAGTTTCGGCATCTTCCTGGTGCGGCAATATGTGATGACGTCGATCCCTGACGAGCTGCTGGAGGCTGCCCGGGTGGATGGCGCGGGGGAGCTCTGGATCTTCCTGCGGATCGTGCTGCCGCTGATGCGCGGCCCGTTGGGCGCTCTTGCCGTGCTGGCGTTCTTTCAGGCCTGGACTGCCTTCGCGTGGCCGCTCGTCGTCATGACCAACAAGGAAACCTATACGCTCGAGGTTGGGCTCGCCTTGTTTCAGACCGGCTTCACCGTGGACATCGGTCGCCTCAGCGCGGCCGCGGCGCTGGCGCTGGTTCCGAGCGCACTGTTCTTCTCGCTGATGCGTCGAAATTTCGTACGTGGCGTGGCCTCCAGCGGCTTGAAGGAGTGACGCCATGGCAGCATCGGAATAGGCGTAGATTTTCCTAGCAAATCATCCGTCTCTTAATCGGCGGCTCTGTCGGAGCATCTCTAACCGATGAGTGGGCGACGACTACATTCGCCATCATCCAAGTCGGTCTAGCGCCATCAAGCTGATTTGCGATGTGCGAACTTGAACGAAAAGTGCACGTATCTGGTACGGTAGTCGCGCTGAGGGAAACGAAGATCAAGTAAGATACTGACGTGATTGGTGGGCCCGGCAAGACTCGAATCTGCAACTAGATCGCCATGAGCGGCGGGACAATGGCCGCCTCCGTTGATTTTCCCGCGCATTTCGTTCTGTTGGTGATAGTGTGATAACGCCAGTCATTCCCGGCGACCGACGGCAAGCGAATTCCATTCGCATCCTACCCGCTAGTCGCTGCGGTCTGCCAAGTCAGCGTCTTGGTTCGCGTTGATAGGTCGTGAGTAAAAAGTTCATAGGAAAGCAAGCCAGGCGGGAATGGATCGTGAGTTTCTTCGAGCGTCTAAAGACAGAAGCATCTGCTGAGTGGCGGGCCTACACCGAGCATCCCTTCACAAACGGATTGGCAGATGGCTCGCTCCCTGAAGCCGCATTTCGTCACTACCTTGCTCAGGACTATCTGTTCCTCATCGAGTTTGCGCGCGCCTATGCACTCTCGGTCTACAAGTCGCCCAAGCTTGCCGACATGCGTGAAGCTGCGGCCGGCCTGTCGGCCATCCTTGATGTCGAAATGAGCCTTCATGTGAAGCTGTGTGCCGGTTGGGGGCTATCCCCGAGTGACCTTGAACAAACTCCTCCGGCGGTCGAGATGCTGGCCTACACACGCTACGTGCTCGATGCCGGAATGCGCGGCGATCTGCTGGCACTCAAGGTGGCACTTGCCCCCTGCGTGATCGGGTACGCGGAGATCGCAACGCGGCTCGCCTCGCGACCCGATGCGGACGCTAGGACGAACTCCTATCGGATTTGGATCGACGAGTACGCTGGCGTGCCATACCAGGAGGTCGCGGCGAATGCGCGTGCGCATTTGGAGCATCTCGCCGATCTCTACGCCACGCCGGCTCGCGAGGCAGAACTGATTGCCATCTTCAAGGAAGCCACTCGGCTTGAGGCGGACTTCTGGGAAATGGGCTGGCGTGTGGGCCAGCGTGTTGAATAGCCCTTCGGCAATCGGTTGATTGCAGGGACTCGTTTGACGGCTGCTGCGCACGAGTTGCGGAGGCGCGTTGTTCTAGAGGAACGCAGTGCGCGGAATTGCTGGAGTAACGAAGCACACGGCCTGGAACAGGCGCGAAAGTCCTCGCCAACGATAGGCGAGATGCAGGATCGCTAAGTCATTAGTATTGTTCAGTCGTGTCCAGTGTTGGAGATGGAGATCCTAGCACGCCATCGTTCTTCAAACGTGTCAGCGCCCTCTTTCAGTGCCAACGCTTGTGCATCCAAAGGATTGCCGGGCTTGTTAGCAATGAGGATACCTGTAGCTTCTCCGCGAGAACCGGGTTGGGGACGCTGCTCTGTAGGCCATTCCAGCAATGCTTTCGACAGCATGGGTTTGCCCGCGTACCAGCATTTTCGTCCGTCGATGATACGGTAGGACCACCATTGCCCTTGCGGATTTGGCGGCATTGCGGCGCTGCATTGTTGCTTGGCATGCAGGCTGGTCATTTCGAGCGATGAGAGCGCAACAATGCCGACGGTTAAAGAAAACGCTTGAAGCGGTTTGCTCATGGGCGCGCTCAATTGCCGTGTTGCTGCAATCGACTTACAGCAACGATCAAAGCAGGCCGCTCGAGAACTTCCACCAACTCTTCAAGGATACGCGCATGATCCTTGGGATGGGGCCGAAGGAATTCTTCCAATATAAGTTGCGCGTCGCTAATCGCTTCCAAGGCTAATTGCTGATCAGTCATCACTACTTACTCATCAATTAGTTGCGCAAAGCCAGCGAAGGGAGAGATCAAGTCAGCTTTGAGGAATATCCCCGCTCTTCTATTCACTTTTTATTTCAACTCTCGCGGTGTCGCCTCGGTCAATGTGCGAAATAATCCCACTAAGGCGTGTCGCGAGCGTTAGGGATCCCGGCGACTAAATAATCCGCTGCTCGATCCTCCCTTCGTCATCCCGCGCATCACCACCTGTTTCCTATCTCGCGGCGGCCGGAAAAAATCTGTTTTGCCATGCACCGCCGCGATGCATTGATCTTATTGAACTGTTCCCGATCAGCCTTTCTCACGAAGGGAGAGAGTGCCCCCCGCAGGAGCTAGGCCAGGGAAACCGTAAACTCGAAATGCCGTCTGGGGGAACGTAGGTAGGCGGCTTCGCCGAGTAAGGCATTTGGGCGGCCGGCTATTTCCACCGCGGTTCGTTCTGCAGCTCTTGGGATATCCTCTTTCGTTCGGCATCCAAGGCAGTCGATCGGGGTCGAGAATGGAAGGATCGCCATGTCCGTTTGCGATCGCATCCACCAGGCGCAAAGGCCATTTTCGAGCTCAGGGCTGAGATGGTCTCGCAAGGGAGAACTCGGATGCGCCGTCGGCGCGATATTGTCCTCGAACGGCCGGGGCAGCCAAGTTTGCGGCTATGGAAAGACGGAGAGCTACGTCAGGGTCAAGCTGATGACCACCGTGCCAATGGCAACAGCTCTAACGTCCTAGTACTCGCCGGACGCAAAGCATTCTGATTTCGTTAGTTTGGTGTAGTTGCTCAGCACTCGGGGGATCAATGGAGCCGAGAGTCTCGATACTAAACTTCGCTTCCAACTCTGACGCCATGCAGATGCAAATCTGCAAGCAAGCGTCCGTCGAAAAACCGCCTTGCTGCGCGCAACCGTTTCGGCACGCTGAGAGAAACTGCGGTCGCCATTCTGCAGCCGTGGCGATTGTTATAAAATTGACAGCAGCTATCGTCAGAGCAGGGAGAAATGCGGGCATTGCTTCGCTTCCCTTTTTTAGTTTTCTGAGGGGCCGCTCTAATTCGACTCCATCTTTTTCGGCTCTAGCAATATGTAGCTATTTGCGTAGTTGTCCCCTGAAGCGGAACCACAAATGACCGATCAGTGATAGGACTATGGCGGTCAGAATTATCGGGAGCCAGATCGACGTGGTTATGATGAACAAGGATATGATCACCACACGTCCAAAGATCGATTCGCTGACCGGATTCTTAAGACGAGCGAAATAGGCGTAGATAATAAAGATGGTGGCCGGCACCATCCACGCGGCGACAAGCACCAGTAACAGGTCAACAAGTTGGCTGGCATAATGGTGCATGAGCGCACCTCCTGACAGCGTCGGCGCGAATTGCTGTCACCGCTGCGAGAGATGCGGTGATTGTCGACGATAATTGGTCTTTGTTCGCGTTGGTGGGCATCTGCACGCTCGGCATCGCTGTCACGGCCGGTGCCCAAACTCTTGCGAGCCCGCAGCCTTCGATTCGCCTGAGCTAGGGCCTCTCAACGCGCGCTCGTTGAGATGGCTCGGGCAAGGGCTCGTCCAATGCAATCATAACCATCGGCGGTGTTGTGCAATCCGTCCCACGTTACAAGCTCGCTTTGCGCAACTCCGGCATTGATCGAGTTACGCATCAGCGCAAAACGAGAGAATAGGCCGACCCGTTCCTGCTTCGCGGCATCGGCGATGATGCCCTCCATCGTTGAGTAGCTAGCGGAAGCGAGCACCTGTGGCGCATATTGCAGATCCATCAGCACGACATCGGCAGACCCCGCCTTAAGTGCCCTTACCCCTTCAACAACGCTTCTTTTGAGCCCTTGGTCCGGCCGGCCACCCCAGGCGACGTCATTAGTACCTAATTGCCAGATAACGAGATCAGGCGTGTGCGCGAAAACGTCACGCTCGAACCGCGCGATGTTGTTCGGAATCGTATCGCCGACTCGACCGCTGTTGATGACCTCGATCGTTGCATTGGATCTAAGCCTCGAGAGTTCTCGGCGCATCACCTGCGGATATGTGGCCGCGGACCGAAGTACCCAGAGCCCCACCGTCGACGATGATCCGATCGCGACAATCTTTAGCGGCTCACCAGATCTCAAACGCGCCGCCGTGCGGGGCAATTGTGCGCCCAGCGAAACATCCAAATTTGCAGCAAGGCATCTCTCGCCAGATGATGCCCCGTCCTGCGCTTGAGAGGGCGCTGTGCTGGACAAACCGACAATCACAGCAGCACCGATCGACGCTATTGTTCGAGCGGTTCGGCTTACGCATGGTAGAACAAATCGACCCATGTTCCCCAATAACTGGTCGATTCTCTCTTGACAACCCTTGGCTTCAAACGTCTGTTTTTGATTGCAGGTCGATTGACGCGTGGGGAGCGAGCAGCACGTATGAGTCCGGGAATAAGGCAATGTCCGGCAAGCCTGTAGCGAAACGGTTGGTATTCCATATCGGCGGCTATGATCCAATCACGTCGCATGCCAGCGCGCAACGACGCTTTGTGCGCGAAATTGCGAGGTTCCAACGTACTTGGTCAGTGAAAGCGACCGTCGACGGTTCGCATGATTCCGCCGACCAGATACAATGGAACGTGACGACAATCGGCCCCGATTGGCTCGTCGAAACCGATTACCGTCTGGTCCGATGGCACGATGTAATTGAAGTGTTCGGGGGGCGAAGCATCGGCTCACGCATTTCCGTCGGCATTCTTGCGTTTCTGGATTTCGTTCTGACCGGCACTCTTTGGCGTTACTTGCAGACCAATTGGCGCTACGCACTTTTCTTTCTCTATCCATTCGTTACGTTCGGATTGCTCATCGCTGCCGCCCTTTTGATTGGCGTGGCTGCATTCAAGATCACTGGATCAATTCCCATTGCTACCGGTGGCGGCCTCTTCGGGCTCGCAGCCGTGTTGGCGGGTCCGTGGCGCTGGCTGCACCTGGGCGACTTGTTCGACGATTGGATTTTCTCTTGCGAGTACATTCGATTCGGTAATTCGGAGATAGAGCAGAGGCTGGACAGGTTGGCCGCCGAGCTCGTGGTTGCGGCGAGCAACTCTGCCGCAGACGAAATTGTGGTCGTAGGGCACAGCCTTGGCGCCGTACTAGCGGTTGATCTACTTGATCGCGCCTTGAAGCGGGACCCTGCGCTCGGTCGGAAAAAGATTCCCGTCACATTCTTGAGCGTTGGATCATCCATACTCAAGATCGGCCTGCACCCAAAGGCAGTGCGCTTTCGCAGGGCGGTGGAACGCGTCGCCGATTCCCGCGCGATCTTCTGGGGCGACTATCAGGCCCTCACGGACGCGTTGAATTTTTACAAATGCCGGCCGATGGCCGAAATGGGCTTGTCGACAGAAAACGAGGCGACCGTCAGGGTCGTGAAGATTAGTCGAATGCTTAACGACGACATGTATCAACGCATCCGCTTCAATTTCTTCCGCGTGCACTGCCAGTTCGTCAGTGGAAATGACAGGCGAACATCGTACGACTACTTCATGCTCACATGCGGACCTATTTCAGCCAAATCCCAGACGCTCGCCCCGGATGGCGCTGTGTCGATGATCGCTGACGACGGAGGCCTTGTTGCGGGCGCGCCGGTGTCGGAAAGCGAACTGCTGGGAAATCCGGGCGCGGCAGCCTGATTCAAATGACGCCCACCATTTCAAAAGTCATCTTCGTTGCGTTGGTGATCGGCTGGTACCTCATACGCTATAAGTACGCGCGGCGTTCCCGCCGTGCGAGGGTTGTGCGGAGCGCTCGCGGCCCCCTGGAAACTGCGCTCCTGCTCATATCTCTTTCGGGACTCGGACTTGTGCCGCTCGCCTACGTAGCGACAGGAATGCCTCGTTTCGCAGATCACAGTTTTTATCCCTGGTTGGCTTGGCTGGGGTCTTTCTTTGCGATTGCGGCTTTGGGCGTGTTTCACCTGACACACCGTGCACTCGGCCGGAATTGGTCGATAAGTCTCGACGTGCGGGAGAACCATGAGCTTGTGACGGAAGGGATTTACCGGAGAGTTCGACACCCGATGTATTCGGCATTTTGGCTGTGGGCCATCGCCCAGGCATTGCTGCTGCCGAATTGGATCGCCGGTTTCGCGGGCCTTGCCGGCTTCGGGATCTTGTTCTTTGGCCGCGTCGCAAGGGAAGAGCGAATGATGTTGCAGACGTTTGGCGACAGCTATCGCGATTATATGGCGCGGACCGGTCGGGTCTTCCCGTGGATACTCTGAGGTAGGTCCCGGCACGTCTCGACCTGTGGTACCCACGAGACTGATTTGGAACCAGATGCCTCAATTTGCGTGCCATTTCCGCAACATGCGGCAGAAAAAGCGGTCGGAACCGCGGACTCCCCGGTCTATTCGTTGGTGCCGTGGCGAGTGTCGGGTTATTCCTATGCGTGTCAGGTGAATCCAATCGTTCCGAACAATGGTGAGAACCGATGTTGAAATTCGTTGTCCTTGGAATCGCTTCTTTGGCTTTCGTGGGAACCGCAGCTGCTGCGGACCTGCCACGGCCTCAGCCGGTTGCCGTCGCGGCGCCGGTTGGCAAAGCTCCGATCGGCAAATATCCCGTGGGTAAGAGCCCCGTGGGCAAATACCCGGTCGCTGCCCCGGCTCCGTTGGTGACCAAGGGTTGATCTGCCTATTCATTCGTACGCCAGCGGCGTTCGTTTGGGGTAGCAGATTACCTGTGGCATCGGATCTTGGATCCAAGAGGATTCGAAGATGGCGGGAGTGATTCGGAAATATCCGGGTCTGGGGCTTCTTGCAAAGGCCGCCATGCTGGCGGCCTTTGTAGGCTTGGGGGCCGGGATCAGTAGCGCGCAACCACTCGTGGCGCGTACCGACCAGCAGCAACGGGACGCTCTCCCCAGTTCGGCGATGAAGCATGCAGCGACCATGGCTGCTGCTACGCCGGCGATATCCGATGTAAAGCCAGCTCGAAGAGCTGCCGCCACGGGTCCCTACTACGTTGATTTTCGTGCCCGCACGGCGGCAACGTACGGTCATGCATTCGTCTGGTACGGAAAGACGGGCGAAAAGCAGGTCGAGGTCGCTGGTCTGGCTCCGGCCGGCGACGAGGTGCCCTATATCCTGGGACACATTATGTTTGTCCCTTCTGAGACGGGTGCGACCTACGGTGATCTTGACGAGCAATATCTGACGGCCAGCTATCGTGTCTATTTGTCTGAGGCAGACGCCAAGAAGGTCTTTGCTTATATCAAGCGCCAGCAGGAGTCTTCGCCGCTCTGGAATGCAGCAACGACAAACTGTACTGCCTTTATCGGCCGCATAGCGACGTTCATGGGCCTCAACGCTCCGTTTCATCTGCTAAAGCCTGAGGAATACGTCAACAAACTCAGAGAGCTGAACGGGGGACGAAAAACGGTGCAGCTTGAACCAGGTCGAGGCTAAAATCCTCGGATTGAGTTCATCCACTCTTCCTTGCGTCTGGATGGGTGTGAGGTCTTCAAGAAATTCAAGCGAGCTTGTTCTTTGAGGATGCGGTTCGATACGACCAACCTTCGTGCGCTGCCTCGCCTAGTTGATGAATAGGCCGGGAGATCATGGAACGTCCGTGGCGCTGCGCTGCAAGGCAGCTCCACCTCCGCTTGGTCGTGGCTAAGCTCTTGTTGGAAACCGTTCTGAGGGTGAAGTCCTCCTTGGCGTAGTTGAGGAAGGTTCGCAGAACTTGTCGTCGCAGACGAAGATCACCGCTTAGGCAATGGTTCTGCGTCGAGGCCGAGCATCGACATCAATCGACCAGTGCACGTCGCGTACACGGCAGGATAATAGATGCTCTCCGCGCCGGATCGAGATCTGTACCATCAGCACGCTTGTCGCCGCCGATGTTGATTCGCGATCATGATCGCGGTGTAGCCGACCTTTGCGGCGGTCACGGCGCGTAAAGCTGCGTGTTGTCAAGTCGACAAGGGCTCTTTTAGCTTTGTGGAAATGGAAGAGGTGAGTTCACTTCGCTCCTATTCGAGCGCGGTGGATCAGACGCTTTTTTTGAGCTAAGCCGTCTGAGCCGCCTGGAACGGCGCGGGCGGCCGCTCTATTGCGGCATACTCAATGCCTGCAAGCTATCGCGCCGGTATTCGGGGGACGTGGATGCGGGTCCATATGATTGTTGCCGGCCTTATCCTAGCGATCATCGGGAAGGCCAGTGCCACGGTTGTCGATAAGGGAACCGACGCGCAAAAGTCTTGCGAGCTGCTTGTCAAGAACTCGCTTCGCAATCAGGACGAAGCTCGGTCCGCAGGCGCATGTGAGGGAATGATCGAGACCGCGATGCTCTTTTCACCAAATCTGCCCGCTGACGTGCGTGCATGCCCCCCCGCGCAAGGCAGCCCTTTGCAAAGTGCGAAGGTTTTTCTGCAGTATCTTGATAACAATCCGGATCGAGTGAATGAACCGGGGATCACCGTCGCGATCGAAGCATTCAGGGATGCTTGGCCCTGCCGTGGGGACGGTGCCGGAACTGGACCGAAAAAGCGTGCCCCAAAAAAATCCAATTAGAACGCGTATCTGCTGATACTAATACTAGCCTTACGGTCCGCGATGTTCGCGTCCGACCTGATTGATTCGCAATGCACTACTGCCGAGGTGCGCGAGCTGAACCGCAGTGCTCACCTCCATAACCAGCACTCAAACGCCTTATCGACGAGCGAAGCGACCCCTTGAGCCCCGATCAACAGCGGGGCATTGTGCCATCAACGCCCGGGCTGGAACAGCATGACAATCCCCTGCCGCGTCCTGATGATCTATCCGAAGTTCGTTCCGAATTCGTTTTGGAACTATGCGGAGGCCTGCGAACTCGTCGGCGCGAAGTATCCAACGGCGCCACTCGGCCTGATCACCGTCGCCGCTATGTTGCCGAAGCATTGGGACATCCGGCTCGTCAACCGCAATACCGAGGCGTTGACAGATGCGGACCTCGACTGGGCCGATCTTGTGATGATCGGCGGTATGCTCAACCAGCAGCCTGATGCCATCTATCTGATCGATCTCGCCCACCTGCGCGGCAAGCCGGTATGTGTTGGTGGGCCGGACGTCTCCTCCAGCCCGCATCTTTACGCGGACGCGGACTTCCAGGTGATCGGCGAGGCCGAGCAGGTCATCGAGCAGTTCATCGCCGCCTGGGAAAGCGGCGAACGCAAGGGCGTGTTCATCGCCGAGAAATTCACGATAGATGTCACGCTGAGCCCCATGCCTCGCTACGATCTGCTCAACTTCGATCACTATCTATACATCGGCTTGCAGTATTCGCGTGGCTGCCCGTTCACTTGCGAGTTCTGCGATATTATCGAGCTATATGGTCGCGTGCCGCGTACCAAGACCAACGATCAGATTCTCGCAGAGTTGCAGGCGCTCTACGATCACGGTTATCGCGGGCATGTCGATTTCGTCGACGACAATTTCATCGGCAACAAGAAGAACCTCCGCACCCTGATGCCGCGGCTCAAAGCCTGGCTGGAGGAGCACGACTATCCATTCGAGTTCTCAACCGAAGCCTCGATCAACATCGCGGACGACAGCGAGTTGTTGCAGGCAATGAAGGATGCGAACTTCTTCGCGATCTTCGTCGGCATCGAGAGCCCGGATCCCGAGACGCTCGTGCAGATGAAGAAGAAGCAGAACACCAGGCGCAACATCGCCGAGTGCATTCACAAGATTTACGGCTACGGCATGTTCGTCACCGCTGGCTTCATCGTCGGGTTCGATAGCGAAAAGGCCTCGATAGGACAGGCGATGGCCGACCTCATCGAGGAGGCGAGCATTCCAGTCTCCATCGTTGGACTGCTTTATGCGCTGCCTGGGACACAGCTTACACGGCGGTTGGCCGCGGAAGGCCGCTTGCACCAGGGCCATGACCTCATGAATGTCGAGCAGACGGGCGATCAGTGCACGCTCGGATGCAATTTCGATACTAAGCGTCCGCTTCGTGACATCCTTGCCGATTACAAGGCTGTGCTCGGGCACGTCTACAGTCCGGCAGCATATGCAGGACGGCTGTCGCGTCTCGCCGCCATGCTCGACCGGTCCGACCGACGCCGCGACCTGCCGGATGGCGACGTGCGCAAGAGGCTTGGCGGCATCGACAGCGTACACAAGATCATGCGGGCCCTGCCGAAGGTTCGCGAGCCGTTCTGGAAGACCTTCGTCGAAGTCGCGGAGACCAATCCGGGCGCGCTACGGTACATCGTGATGCTGATGGCGTTGTACATGCACCTCGGGCCGTTCTCGGAACGCGTGATCGGCGAGATTGACCGCCGCATTGCCGAGCTGGACCATGTACCTCCACTAAGGGCTACCGCAGTCAGTCAAGTGCTACCTCCAGCGACGGTGTAGCCACAGCCACTGATCGGGATATTCGCGGATCCAGCCCTCGATGACCGATGTGACCGCCTGCATCGTTCCCTGAATGTCAATTTGTCCGGCGGCATCGCGGACCGGCTTCACTTCTTCAGACAGTTCGCCACGAAAGCGCTGTCCGGGCAGACGGATGACGCGCACACCATGAATCGGGCACTCAATCTGCCGCAGCAGTCGCGCAAGCATCGGATTGGCCCTGGTCTTGCGGCCGAAGAAAGTAACCTCGACGCCGTTGGTCAGATACTGGTCGACCAGCATTCCAACGTGCTGGCCACTTTTAAGGGCCTCGGCAAGTCTTAGGGGCGCATCACGACCCGCGGGAATGAGCGTGCCCATTTTCACGGCGCGCATATCCTGGATGATGCGGTCGGCGGACGCGATGTTGGGTCGGCGATACAGGATCGCAGTATCCGACCCGTGCGCGACGGCTGCCAGGGCCGGAAGTTCCCAGTTAGCGAGATGACTCGCAAAGATCAGCGCCGGTTTGCCGTCGAGCCGCAGCTGCGTAAACAATTCATATGAGCGCCTGTCGATTTCGATGCAGCTAGCTTTGGGCCGTGCGGGATCATAGTTCCAGATGTGATCAAGATGCGCGAATTCGGCGCCGACTCGACCGAGATTGTCCCAGACGCCTGCGAGAATGGTCTCGATCTCTGCAGGCGATTTTTCCGGAAATGCGGCGGTTAGATTGGCTCGACCGATCTTTTGCTCCCGCATCATGGGCCCGATTGAGCGAGTGATCCGAGCGAATAAGTTGGCGGTCTTGGTTGGATCGAAATGGCGAGCGGCACGCAGTATTCCGATCGTCAACGCGCCCACCGCCGCTTGGCCCAGGGGCTTGGTCACGTCGCGAAGTTGGAGCCTGGTCCGCATTGCAACGACAACCTTGGCTTACAATTTCGGCTTCCACGGGCTTCAGCGCGCATCATCATGCCACCGATACGCGATGCGATCAAAGACACCGACGAGTTGCGCAGGGCGCGCCTCTCGAGTTCGCCTGCAACGGAGGATGAATCGTGCGGGTTCGATCGAGTGCTTCGCGCGTAACAATGAGCGTACCCAGGCGTGGGGTGCAGTCCAATCGCGACATCAGCTCCGAAGCCGATTGAGACGTGAGCAGCCGAAGCGATACTTCGGAGCTCGGGTCCTCGCTAGGACGTGGACTCATTAGCGCCGAGCCATAGCCTGATTGACGCGAGTTGCACGAAGGCAAGGTAATTGGCGGCAAGTTTGTCGTAGCGCGTCGCTACCCGACGACATTGCTTGATCCTGTTGAAGAACCGCTCAACTCGATTGCGAGCGCGATACAGGTAGGGACTGAAGCAGATCGGTTCGCTGCGATTGCTTTTCGGCGGGATGTTGGCCCATGCTCCTTTCTTGATCGCAAGTTCTCTAATCCAATCGGCGTCGTAGCCACGGTCCGCCAGCAGCATCGATCCAGGCTTCATGCGAGACAAGAGTTTTCCAGCAAGCCGATTGTCGTGGGCTTCCCCAGGCGTCAGCGCAACTCGGACCGGTAGGCCGTTTGTATCCACGACCGCATGAATCTTACTGGTCAACCCGCCCCGTGATCGCCCCATGCATTGTCTTTTATTCCGGTCGATGCAGGCTCCATGTTGATGCACGCGGACAATCGACGTGTCGATCATTTGCACAGCGGCATCGTGAGCGGCTGCCAAGGCCTTCATAATCGCCGCCCACACACCTGCTCGTCGCCAACGAACGAAGCGATTGTAGCAAGTGGTATACGGGCCGAAGGCGTCTGGTAGATCGCGCCATGGCGCCCCGGATCGTAGCACCCAGAAGATGCCATTGAGGACGCGACGGTCATTCACCCGCGGTACGCCGCGCGGCTTGTTGGGCAGCATCGGCCTGATGGCAGTCCATTCCTCGTCGGAGAGTTCGTAGCGCATGATTCGGCCCCCTTCGTTAGGGGATTTGAATCATGGCTCGGCAGTCAGGCTCAATGGGCGCCAGCCGACGGGATGGCCGCGATGTGCCCGAAAGCGGACGCATTATGCTCACTCTGAGTTTTGTCGAGTTTGACCCGGAACGGACGTCTGGCGCATGACTAGCTGGCGACTGCGCACCCCAATTTGTGCCGAACATGCGATTGCGCCGTGTGCGGTTAGCCGAGGTACTCGGATAGGATGTTGTTCGTGCCACAGTTCGTCGTTTTTTGCGAGGACCTCGCGGAAAGCAGTTGGCCTATGACCGACATCGAGCTACCCCTTGCTTATGAGCAAGAGCAGGAGTTTCCGGCTTGTTCTGATCAAGCCGTCACATTACGACGACGATGGCTACGTCATTCGATGGTGGCGCGGCGGCCTGCCTTCGAACTCATTGGCCTGCCTTTACGGCATCGCGCTCGATTGTCGTGAACGCCAGGTTCTCGGGCCCGATTTCGACATCGAGATCGACGCCATCGATGAGACCAACTGGAAGGTGCGTGTCGCGGATCTGGCGCGCGCAATCAAGGCCGCGGATTCCGGTATGGTGATGCTGGTCGGAGTCCAGTCCAATCAGTTTCCCCGATCGCTTGATCTGGCGAGACGGTTTCGCAAGCTCGGAATCCACGTTGCGATCGGCGGCTTCCATGTGTCCGGCACCCTCTCGATGCTGCCGGAGCGCGATCCCGGCGTTCAGGAGATGATGGACCTCGGTGTGTCGGTCTTCGCAGGCGAGGCCGAGGGACGGCTGGAGGAGCTGTTGCAGGACGCGGCCGCCGGGCGATTGCAGCCTCTCTACAACTACATCGACGATCTGCCGCACCTGGAGAGCCAGCCATTGCCGATCATTCCCCGCCAGCAGATCCGGCGGGTTATCGGCCACACCACGAGCTTCGACGCCGGGCGTGGCTGCCCGTTCCAGTGCTCGTTCTGCACCATCATCAACGTGCAGGGCCGCAAGTCGCGACGCCGCAGCGCCGACGACATCGAGGCCGTGATCCGCGCCAACGTCGCCCAGGGCGTCTTCGCCTTCTTCCTCACCGACGACAATTTTGCGCGCAACAAGGATTGGGAAAGCCTGCTCGACCGCATCATCGCGCTGCGCGAGAAGGAGGGCTGGGACCTTCGCTTCACGATCCAGGTCGACACGCTTTGCCACAAGCTACCGAACTTCATCGAGAAATGCGCCAAGGCCGGCGTCCGGCGATGCTTTATCGGCCTCGAAAACATCAACCCGGACAGTCTGCTCGGCGCCAAGAAGCGGCAGAACAAGATCACCGACTATCGCGAGATGATGCTGGCCTGGAAGAAGGCCAGGATCATGACCGTCGGCGGCTACATTCTGGGCTTTCCCAACGACACACCGGAATCGATCGTTCGCGACATCGAGATCGTCAAGCATGAGCTGCCGATCGACATGCTGGAGTTCTTCTTCCTGACACCACTGCCGGGCTCGGAGGATCACAAGACGCTCTATATGAAGGGCGTCGCGATGGATACGGACCTCAACAAATACGACCTGGACCACGTCACGGTCGACCACCCCGCCATGTCCAAGGCGGACTGGGAGCGGGCCTGTGAGCTCGCCTGGAACACCTATTACAGCTGGGAGCACATCGAGACCCTGATGCGGCGTGCCGCGGCCATGGGCAACAATGTCGGCAAGATCGGGACCTACGCGCTTTATTTCAAAGGCTACCATCCCATCGAGCGGGTCCATCCGCTCGAAGGGGGGGTGCTGCGGCTCAAGAGCCGCGACGAGCGGCGTCCGCATCTGCCGGTCGAGCCGGCCTGGTCGTTCTATCCGCGCTATGCCGCCGAGACCGTCGTGAAGGCCGCGCAATGGGCATCGCTAGCGCTGCGCCTCCACCGGCTGGCGCGCAAGGTCAAGTCGGATCCGCACCGGCTCACCTATGTCGATGAGGCGATCACACTGCTGCCCGACGAGACCGAGAATCTGGACTTGTACAAGACCCGGTCCAGCCAGGCATTTCTCGATCAGCGGCGACATATCGAAGAGGCGCAGAAACCTAAGTTGGCCGTGCGGTAGTTGCCAACTCGCGTTAGTTGATTTCTCGAGTCGCCGCGAACCATCGTATCCTCACGGATTCACGGACAAGCGACGTCCGTTTGCAGCGAACAGCCCCAAAACATCCACTTCGGCTTTTGGTCCTCACGCGAAGTCCGGCTTGGCTCTGAAATCGTCAGCTTATTGGGGTAGACCGGAAGTGACTGGCCGACTTCCAGACCGCCGCTCATGACCCAAACCGGAAGCCGCGCCTGCTCGTGATGGCTGTTATTTCGCCGCGCAGCAACGGCGGCTGGCCGCAAGAAAATCAACCGGGGTGTATAAAAAGGAACATCCTGCGCGACCTTTTCGTGCCCCAATGCTGCAAGCTCCGATATGGAGCCGCAGAAAGAGACGATGCACTCTTAGGCGGCTTGGTTCTCTCTGCCGGAACAGGCCCTAAGGCGACCTCAGTTGGAGCCTCTCGCGCTCTATCCTGGCGGAATAGGGCGATCTCAGGCCGACAAGACAAATAGGCACACAGACCAGACAGCTTTTGTTGGTGACACGGCCATGGTGGACAATAGGGAGTAGGTGCAATGAGAGTCTCCTCGATTGTCGGACTGCTGTTTGCAGCAGTGATGTTGGCGATCATTCCGGTCTCGCCGCAGGTGACACCGCGCGGCGTGGAGTTAAGCGTTGATCAAGCGCAGGCCGTCACGTACCGGCGCGCCCGCGTGACGGCGCGTCGTGTCGACCGTCGCGATTACCGCTATACGCGTCGCGCCGTGCGGCGTGGTGTTTATTAACGGAGCGCGATAGGCAAGGGTGTTGGCGCGGGCAGAGAGCCAGAACCGGTTCCAGTCGTCGCAGCGCGCGAGGCATGCTATGACCCCTCTACCAGCGGGCGACGCGTTCCTTACGGTCGCCATTATGAGTGCCACTTTCCTGACAGAGGTCGCTCTTTTCATCCTAATTGGAATGATCTGAAAGGAGCGCAAGTGGCGGCGGCTCCCGTTAAAGTCTGCTCAGTCGGGCATAGCGGACAAGATTGGTGCAGGTTTGGTATCCGGGCGATCAGCGCGATCGAAAGCGCTTGACGCCGGTGGTATGATTTCCGCGATGTGGCCGTACTGCATGCATGCCCGAATTGATGTCGCCACGCATGCCCGAATAGATGGAGAAGGTCGGGTCCGCGGCTAATGCCGCGGCGGGTTCCCATGCCGAGGCGGGCGTCGCAAGGAGCGCGGAAAAAACGAGCGCTGCGCCCAAAACTTTGAAGCTGGTCATGGTATCCTCTTGTTTACTGGCGTGCACGATGCGCGTGCTGTCCATTGACATGAATGACAGTTAGGCGTTGGCATTCCCCTCGCGCAGGGGTGGCGCAATCACGCTTCGTCGATCGGCGTGATGCTGATGTCGGCAACCGGCCGCGTTTCGCAAAGCCGTTGAAAACCTCTCTCCGGACTGTGAATAGAATTTTAGCCGCCGATGGCGCGTACACGCGCAACGGCGCGTGACGAGCGCGGGCCGGAATTTGTGATCGATTCCTCCGCCGACCTCGCGCAGCGGTAAACGACCATGAACAAATATTTCAATTTAAGCCGCCGGTCGCTCCACCCATTTCCAAAGCAAAGGCCAACGCAAAGAGGACTGCGGAGATCCGGTCACTCATTATCTGTCACCTTGGCAACCAGACCCTATCGAAACCTGCGTCCCCTCGTCGGGCCGAGCTTGATCTATCTCAAGTCCCTGAGCGGCGATTGGCGTTGGTTGGCTTGCCCGATCGGACAGCCAGGTCCGATGTTCGGGGGGCACACAGCGGGCAACGCACGCCGAATGAAGTTGTCGCGATCAGATGGATAGCCGCAATGGATTCGCTTTGTCGGAGGTGAAAATGAAGCGAGCCGTCCTCATGACGACCATTGTCGCTCTCGGGGTGATCCAGGGGACACGCGCCGAGCCCCAGGCCGCCCAGTGTTCGTCCTTCTACATCTCGGAAATCAATCTCGTATCGACGGCCGACGGCGAGGCCGGGCACGTTCAGACCTTTGTGGGGTTTGGCCCCTCCAAGGAAGAGGCAGAGAAGAGCGCCCTGGGATGGTGCTCGCATATCAGGTTCGATCTTGAGACCTGTTTGAATTCGGATCGCCTGACCGCTCGCAACTCTCCGTCAGACGGAGGTGACGCCGCACTTCATCTCAAGTACATGAAGGCAGTTGCGCGCATTACCGGCTGCAGTTAGAGCGCGTTCGCGAGCGATCGAACGCGCTTGATCTATATCAAGCAGCTCGTGGCCATCTTGCTGCAGGTAACAGACGACGTAGAGCCCAGGTCAATGTTTCGGGGGCGCACCGGAGCGACCGGCATGCCACTGGCGGCATATTTCTGGAAGGTCGGAGCAGTGTTGCTCGCACTGCTCTTTGTTGCAGATTATTGGCTGCCGAGGGCCCCGACCGTCGATCAGGCGGCTGCGGACCGGCCGGCCATACGTATCCACTCAGATCGCAAATGGCCCGAGCGTATTGTCTTCGATACCCAGTCGCCGGTGATCGTCGCCGCTGCGCCCGTGGCCGAGGCGACCGAGGTCGCAACTTCATCGGATGTGGCCGAACCGCCCGTTACCGTCAGACAGAGCCCGGCGGTGGCGAATTCTTTCGCGATGCTGCCGAAACAGGATACACGCCCGCCTGAAACCGTCGATCGCAAGCGACAACGCAAGATGTTGCATGTTGCGGCTCGACCGAGGCGAAACGTCCAGCCGCAGATGCTTCTGGCGGCACGACAAGGGCAGTTCGGCTGGTTCGGCTTCAGAACCTGGTGATCGGCGTCCGGTCGGGACCTGTATCTCGCTCAGCGTTCCATTGTTCATCGACAAGCCAAGCTTGGATGCGGGACGACGGAATGAGTTGCTTGGGGACGTGCGGATTGATCGTGCCCGCAAATACTACGAGACCTTCGTCGAGCTTTGCACGAACGAATGCCTTGGCCTCTGCTTCCGTAGCGAAGGTCCTTGTTTCCCGAGGGCTCCGCTGCTTCGGCAGCGTGCCGCGTTTACGAACCTCGAAGGTGACATACCAAGTCGGCGTCATCGCACGCACCAACTAATCGCCCTAGCCCAGTCGGTCTCTTATTTTGGTGCGGGTATCACGAAGCTGGTTGATCTGAATCAAGGTCGCGGTGACGGGCGGCAGGAAACACGGATAATGTTCGACGGAGTTAACGCACAGCCCAGCTCACCCTTGATGTACGTCAATGTCGCTCATCTCTCCGCGCACACGCTATCGTAAGCCGTAGGAATGCGGCTTTTGCTACCCTTGGAGGACCATCATGAAGGCTAAGATGCGACTTTCGATCAAGTCAGTGACGGTTACAGGAATCGCTGCCAGCGCACTTCTGGGACTTGCAGGGGCCACACTTGCTCCATCACCGGCCCGCGCGATCGTGTATTGCCAGTACGTCGACTATCCGGTGGGTTGCGTTGCCCGGGCTGGCGTTGCCCTCCGGCCACGGCCCGTTGCGCGCGCTGCAGTCCGTCATAACGTCGGCGGCAATGCCAATGGTGGCGTTAATCGCGTCGGAGTGCGTCGATAGAGGATTTGCCTGCGGGCCACCAGCCTTGGTAACCAACCTCGTGACCCGCGGTAGCATTCAACACTACTTCTCGGCCATGCAGCGTGCCTCCCTTTGCATGTCGGTTATTGGCCCATAGGCGGCCCCGGCCGAGCGTGGCGCAGTGGTCCGGTTTCGCGTGACGAGCCGACCGAGTTGGGCCCCCGATCTCAACGTCCGCCCGTGACCCTGGCTGTCGGATATCGTTTTCGAATTGAAAGAGGCGACGATTGCGCCGCCTCTCCTTGTGGTCCGCGTGCTTACTGGCAGACGTACATGATTCCGTCACCGCCCTTGATCAAGGTGCCGGGCGTGCAACCAATGCCATTGAGCTTCGCGTAGCTATCCCAACCGTCGTAGCAGGTGTAGGAAGCACGCCCAAAGACCCCCACAGCCGTGCCGTACCCGGTCGTGCCGCCGGCACCACACCAGGGGCCGCCAGCGTAGTAGGCCCGCACTGCGTACCAAGGCAGACCGGACTGATCGGGTATGTAGTGACTATAGGGATACGGGCTGACATAGAGCCGCCTCGCTTGGGCACTCTCAACTGACAGCGAAATCCCGCGCTGCTCAGACCAGTCAACGGTGAACAGTGTCGCAAAGGCGATAACCGAAGTTACAATTGCAAAATTTCTGAAAATCATCCGCTTCATCGTTTTGCTCCTATCCTGTCTCGCCCCCTTTGCTTAAGGAGGCCCGTCGGTTGATGCCGACATTGACAAAGATCAAGGGGCTTGACCTAACTCGTGACCAAATTTCAACGTGAATCACGGAGTTTATGCACGCAACCGTGCACAAAGTCAGTCGAGAGATGTTGCTGCGTCGCGCTCTTTGGTGTGTTTGCTCGGTGTTACGTCGAGGCTGAAGTGAGGCTGGCGGATCGCTTCGGGCGGCACCTGAAAGAAGGTAACAGCGCCAATGTTATCGGAAGTCGGCAAAGATTTCGAAACGACAACCAAGTGAGCGATGTCGCCTCTTGGCCGATTGTGTTGCAAAAGTCGAAAGTTGCAGGGCTCAAGCTTCTTCGCGAAAACACTAAGCAGCGAGCGATCGCTGATTCGTATGACCTCAATCGCGTTACCGAAGTCGCCTGTGAATTTTGCGT
Source organism: Bradyrhizobium sp. 482_C4_N1_8 (assembly GCF_052075965.1). Taxonomy (NCBI): domain Bacteria; kingdom Pseudomonadati; phylum Pseudomonadota; class Alphaproteobacteria; order Hyphomicrobiales; family Nitrobacteraceae; genus Bradyrhizobium; species Bradyrhizobium sp. 482_C4_N1_8. Next base: position 2,429,726 of record NZ_CP197231.1, read on the forward strand.
GAGGCCGTGAGGTCCCTCGCATCTTGTACGCGAAAGTCGCGCCCACGGCCCGCAGAATTTTGGTCATCGGCGAAAATCGACTTTTGCAACAATATCGGCCCTTCAGCGACCTCGGCAGACGTCCGCTTTCCCGCCGCTGTTAGGGGTTGAGCGGACATAAGGCGGCCAGCTGCTTAATGAGTACACAGCCTAGTTCTCAAGCCAGACACTCATGCCCGGCTCAAGGTCTGTCGAATCTCCCTTGGGATCGAGGCGTAAGCGCAGCGTATTGCGGTCATGATGGCCGATGACACGCTCTGCCTGCCAGGTGGCAAAGTAAGCGTTTCGGGGCCGTCGGGGCAGCTTCTGACCCAAGGCGACATTCAACGTCTGGAGTGATTTCCAGCTTCTGTCTGATCTTCGGATGCTAGCCGGGGAAGTCGCGGAACTCCTTGACGAGATTGAACGGGATTTTCCACCCGGCGCCTCCCCCGCGCATCAGCATCTTGATGTCTTCCGCCCTGTTTTCTTTTCCGGTTTTCGGATCGGTCTCCAGCGTGTGGCCTTGGCTGTCCCAAGGTTTGCTCGCGCTCTTCGAGTAGTAGCCGAGAAAATGGCCGGATTCATGGGCAGACGTGTTAGGCCCGCGTTGCGAGCTGATGAAGGCAAGGTCCAGCCCGCGAGCAAACGAGCCATTGGCGAGGCCGCCATTGGACCAAACCTTATCGACGCAGAAAATGGTTAGATGGGCGCCCTGAACTTTGTGTTTGACGAAGATGCCCTTCAGTTTCTCGACGTCGATCACATCGGGAAAGGTCGCCAGGCTCGCATCCTTCATGCCAGTCGCATTGGCGATCTCCTGTTTGATGGCAGCCTGCGAGTCGTCGATGACCAGCCAGTCGCTTGGCACCCGCTCGAAGCGGATGTTGGCCTGCGGCCTCCATATATTGTTCATCGTCAGCAATTCGTCTTGCTCGTTGCAGGGCTTCTTGGCGTGAAACGCCGGAGCGCCGCCACTCCCCGGAACCATGACATTGCGGAACGCCACCTTGATCTTGATTTCCGGTAGCACCACGACATAGAGCTTGGCTTCGATCTTCCGGCCGGCCGAACGGGCCACCACCTCCAGGCCGGGAAAACCAATCGGCTTAATCCGGCCATTGATCTCGAAAAACCGTGCATCGCCATTGAAGGTGGCGGGAAGTGACGCCGCCCTGAGCTGCGGATCGATATCGGGTTTGGAGAAGGTTTCTCTGGCCTGCATGACGCGTCTAAGGGTATCGGCGCCATCGATCTCCTTGATCCCGAGGGCATGGGCGTTAGGATCGACTTTGAGCTTTCTTCCGGAATCGATCAGCGCCACGATGTTGGAGCCGCCGAACGGCACCACCATGCCCGGCGGGCTGCGGCGCTCATCGATGCCGGAGCGGCGGAAAACCTCTTGAAAGGCGGCCATGTCTGGTTCTCCTGTCTTAGTTCGGTCCGTCAACGCGAAATCTTGCGCGCGGAAATGAGAGCCTCCTTCGGCGGCGGGAAAACAATCTGGCCGGTCCCCGCGGCGAGATGCAGAAAATTTCGGCGGCGAAGTTTCATGGCCAGTTCCTCCGCAACAATTTGGCACGGACGGCAATAGGCGTAGCCTACCCCGCTTTCCGGAGAGCGCGGAAGGCCAATCAATGTCCGCTAATGGCCCTGTTGAGGGCGCCCGCACCTCGCCTTTGAACTTCCCCGACCGCTCACGTCACTACTAGTCATAGCCGTGGTGGGAGCCGACGCTCCCTCCAGTGCTCAGCTTTGGGCAGGCCACGCCAGCAATGGGAGAAATTGCCATGGGACGCGCGCCGCAGCCACTGCCGCAATACACGCCGCCGGGCCCGGTGGAACAGATGCCGAATATGGCGACGCAACCGCAGTGCTCGCCGCTTGCCAAGGTTCACAGCGCCGCCGTCTTTCCCTACGTGGCCAATGAAGTCGCGACGTCCCGCACCGAGGTCGGCCATCTCGGTGTGGACGTCAGTCTGGTCCCGCCGGCCGGCATCTGCCAATATCTCATCATCTGGGATTTCGGCGTCGACTGGCGGCATCTCAAGAACATCGCCAAGCGCGATCCGCTGTTGGCAGCGCAGCTCATCCGATTTGAGACCGACAAGTCGTTGCAGTTCCAGATCGTCGGATACAGCGACAGCACCGGCGGCGAACGGAACAACAGCTTCCTGCGCACGGGCCGGGCCAAGAACGTCTTTCACCTGTTCGGCCCAAGCGCCCGCTCGCGCGTCTTCTCCGTCAAGCCCGCCTCACACTACGAGTATCTGAAGGACAACACGACTGTGATGAACAGGGCCGCCAATCGCGCTGTGGTCGTCGAAATCTTCGGCGGCGGCGGCGGGACGATCTAGCCACCTTCCACAACGCGAACGGAGGGGCGGGCGGCTCCTATTGGTGCAGTACAGCGTTTCAGCGCTTGCGGAGCCTGGCCGGACCACTATTGCTCGACCACGCAAGGGAGGTAGGTCATGCCACTGACCGAAGGCGACGTCCTGGACACACTCAGTGACTCGGTCGCGCTTGGTATCGAGTTCTACGTCGACAAGATCCATATCAAGGGCGAATACTTGACGACAGTTCGCGATCACATTCGCGCCGGCAATATATTGGTGAAGGGCGGCACTCAGGATCTCGCCTTCTACGATCAGGTTACGGATGTTCTGTTGACGCAGAAGAAGTCGCCGCCCGCAAATGATAGCGATCGGGCGCTGCTCCTGCATGAGTGCGTCCACGCCATGATCGACGTCTATGATCCTGACGGCGCTGTTACGCGCCACATGGGCGAACTGGCGGCCTACCTCACTCAAACCACATATAGCGTTCGCAAGAATCCGTCGTCTAACCGCAACGGCACCGCCCCCTGGGACAAATTCTGGGGCGACCTCTACGCCACGGTGCGCGCCAATAAGCTCGACACCAGCGCGGGCAACGGCGTCCGGATCCCGTCGGCGACGCTCGAAAATCTGCGCCGGCAACTCGCAGCGCTGCCTTTTGTGAACTATGGAGATTTCACAAAAGAAGCGACGGGCGTATCGGATGGGCTGACCCGCAGGAACCTATTTCTGTCGAGCGATGAACCCGTGTCGATGCGATCATCGAGCGTTTCCCACGAAACTTATGTTGATCCGAGCGATGACTATTTGATGCGCACCCTGATGGAGGCCTACGCGAGCGCCGATGTTAGAGGCTATGGCAGCCGCCTGCGCCGGCTACGTCGTGATTTTCTCTATTGCTCGCTGTCTCGCGCCCATGAGCTCCGGAAGAGGTTTTCGGTGCGGAAGCGTGGAGACCGGCTCTCCGAACTGTTTCACGATCGCCTGTCGCATGGCGGCCGCGCAATTCTTCTCCGTGTGCTTGCGCTGCGAAGCTGACCAGCACGCAAGTCGGAAAAATACTTTTGAGAGGAAGAATGCGCGACCGCACCGCGTCGAATGCTCGGCGTGTCGGTGCTTCAGTTAAGTAGACTCCCGACCACTCCCCTGCAGCGGGTTCTAGTCCAGGTGCCTTGCGCGCAGATCTTGAAGGTCCTTTTTCAATGCCACAAGATCCAGCCCGCGAGGAAAAGTGAGGCGTCCAGAGCGGATCACGAGCCGGACGTACGGATAGCGCTCCTCGGCAAGCATCGGAGAACTGATTTTGTATTTGTGCCAATCTTCAACGATGTGTGCCTGTTGCTCGACGTTGTATGAGTCCCAGGAATCGCCCGGCGTGTACTCGTAGCCGGAACCGATTGTCTGCGTCCAGAACGAGCGCGCCATCGTCCAGTTTGAATCGTTGAACGCCTGCCACACATGGGTCATTTCGTGCACGAAGAGGTCGCAAATGCGACCGAAGTCGTCGCACAAGAGACCGAAGGTGGGGCTAGGCGATGCCAGGTTACTGAACGCGACACTGCCAAGATTGATGGCATACCGCATGCTCGGCACCATGGGATTGCCTCCCCTGAAGAACGGTCCATCGTTCGTCCACGGTCTTCCGCCTGCTCCCAGGCCATTGGTAATCGCAATTGTCTCCCACGGCGGCAGCGTCGGGCCAAAAACGTTGCGCGCGAAATCCCGTTCGCTCACGTCCAGCACGCGCGCGAAGTCGGGTCGGCTTCCTTCACATTCCGGCGGGGTCGGAGCCGCTGGGGTGGGCGCAACCGGTGGAGTGGGCGCAATCGGCGGGGGAGGCGGCGTACCTGGCGGCAGATAGATGAATCCCCCTCGCCATCCACCTCTCCCGCCCGTCGTACCGGAGGAAAACGCAAAATTTTGGCGATCGGGCGACATCGCGCGGCAGCCGACATACTCGGCCAGGTACCAGTTCACCTGGCGTGTGGCTTGTTGGAAATCGCGCTGCTTGACGAGCTTGACGCCCGGAAAATTGAACTCGATGAGGTCCCAGGGGGCGATGCCGATCCGCTTGGCAAGGGATATCCAGGTCTCGCCTGCCGTCACCGCATGCCGGATTCCCGCGGGCGGTACATAGCTTTCGACGACGGGCTTCAACGGCCTTTCCTGGTTCGGCAATGTAAGACCTCCCCCGCCGATTCCTGCGGAACTACGCGTTCTCGCCACCAATACTTATTGGTCGCCGCTACCTCGAGGCGGTTCGATGGTTCCATTCATTCGGGCCACCAACTGGCAGTGGCAAATCGAAGAGCCTCATTCGTAGATTGGAGGCGTAGACACGAAGCAATGTCGAACGAGCGATATCCGCTTTAGCGCCGGCCTTTTGGCTTCGAGCCGAGCAGATCATGCGTGCCGCTGATGCTCACGGTTCCGGAGCACTCGAAACCGCCGAAAAGTCCGCAGGAGCCCGTGACCGTAACGCGCAAGTCTTTGCGCTGGTACATGTCGACCGAAATGCCCACGCGCGAAAAGTCGTTCGCGCTGTTCGGCAGGATCAGATCGATGTGCTCCGCGGCCCATTGCGGTATATGCTTGTTGCTCTTCCAGAACAGCTCATTGCCGGCGTGATGCACGAAGTTCGGTCCGACCGTAAGGGCGCCGTCCACGCCTTCGAATACGAAGCCTGTTTCGTCGATGTGCACGTTCACCCGATCAGGTGCTACGGCGAAATGCAACGAGGTGATGTCCTGGGGCTGCGGGTCCTTGCCGAATTGCGAGCTGTAGGCGTCGCTCCATTGTCCGCGGTCGCGCCCGAGCCCGAAGCCATGGCGGCCCGGGAGATCCCGCGTTGAGAGCGGCCTGTCCGACAGCTTTGGGCGCCAGATCTCCCGGAACCCCTTGCCGATCGTTGCCGCCATCGACAGATCGAGGGCCCAATGCGACGCTTTCTCCCGGCTTTGCCCTTCGGCGAAGGCGTCGAATCCGTCCGTCGTCTTGGCAATGCGCAGCTTCTTGATCAGCTCTTCCCAGTCCTTGGGCAGGAAGGTGACGCCGTCGAGCGTGGTCGTCGCGGCAGCGACACCATACTTCTCGAGCTGGTGCCGGATGTAGGGCTTCTCGTCATAAAGGCGCACATCCGGGTTGGGGCCGGCAAAATAATTCTTCAAATCGATCTGCGGCCGCAGCATGGTCAGTCGTGCCGCGATCTTCCGGTAAGTGTCGGTCGTCGTCGGATCGGTCGTCGTCATGGGGCGCACTCCGAGGCAATCCTCGCCCCAAATTGGTCTCGCCCGGACGGGTTCGGGTTCAATGCCGGCTCGTTCGACCAAGCTGCCGCCCGGCCCAGGTTATTCGAATTCCTATCGCGCCGGTGCAATGACTGTTTGAACCTGCTGATCGGAAACGGCGACCACCAACCGTGGGGTAGTGCGAACAACGAGGACGATCAAATGTCACTGCGGAGCAGGGTATTGGACGTACTCCATGGCCCGGCGGTCGCACGCATGCGCTTCCGGTTTCCGATCCGCGGCAGCCATGTGACGATTGCGCCGCAAACGTTCCATCACGTCGCCCGCGCGATCCGGTTGGGGCAGGTCACCGTCAGACCTCCGACGGATCTCGCGGCAGGCGTTGCTGCACAATACAACGATGTCGCGAGAACCAGGGCGGACGGCACGGCGGTTGCGGCAAACACGCTGGAGGTCGTGTCGGCAGCGGGGCGGATGGACGAGGCCTATATCGTCCACGAGAGCCTGCATGCGGCATACGATCTGTTGCGTACAGGCCTTGATGCCAATGCCGAAGAGGCGTCTGCCTACGTCTGCACGGCGCTCTATTGCCGCATGACAGGCCTGCCCCGCCCTCGCTGGGCCAACGGGCCGATCTACGCCAATGCCGCAGAGGTCGCCCGAACGCTGCTGTCCCAGTATCAGAAGGGCGATCCCGGGATTCCCTGGGTCGGCGAGCATGAATGGAAGATGCTGCGCGCAGGTGTTGGCCTTGATCCGGTCTATGCCAGCGGACCCGGCGGTATTCTCACGGGATGGCTCCTCGGCCAGCAATATACCCACGACGGCTAGAGTGCCGGGCCGCATCCGCTGCAGGAAATGGCACGAGCTTCCAACTCCTGCCGTTCATCGCCAACGGAGCCGACGCACTTGAGCGCATCACGCGACCAGCAGGCCCAGCTTGCCGACCATCGCAAGCGAGCGCTGAACGCTTTCTCGCGTTGACAGCAATAACGGCTCGGCAGGCTGCCCGGCATTATCCTTCTGGTCTATCCGGATGGTCGGGCCGAATTTTTCCGTCATTTCGGCCGTGATCTGGTCGATGGTCCGCGCTCCGTCGAGCAATTGCAGGAAATCCCTGGTCCGGTCGTCCTCCAACTGCACCGTTTGGTGGAGGAGGTTGGTGACGAGCGGACCTGTTTGCGCTTGTCTTCGCGCGAGCAGGCTCGCCTGCGGATGCTCGGTAGCTTCCTTCAACAAAAAGGGACGCGACAGCAGGAACGAAACCTCGCCGCTGCAAGCCAGGATGAACATCGCCTCCGTCAACACCTTTTGGTCATCATCCGCCCGCCGGTCGCCCAGCAGCGCGCGGGCCCCATCGAGCAGCTCGTCGAATGATAATGCTCGCGGCCAGGCCCGGCCCAGACATAGATGCGCGGCCTTCAAGAGCGGATTGGTTACCGTGACCCTGCTGCCGTCCTGGTTCTCGAATTCCATCGCGGAATCGTCGGTCACGCAGGCGTCGGGGTCGACCGGGTTGGTCGTGCTCAGCAAATGGAACCGGGTGACGAAATCGAGGTCGACCTGGCGGGACAGCGAAATGCTGTCGTGGCAGAGCAAGGTGCGCCGAAAGCCGTTGCCGTCGATGAAGTCCTGATATTGATCGCGCGCCATGAACTCGCTTTCCGGGAAGCGCTGCAGCGTCGCGCGAACCTCCTCGGAATAGCCGGCAAGATAGCGTCGTGAAAAATCAGCATCGCCCAGATATTGCAGGCCATGGCGGCTTGCGTCCTCGGCGACCTCATGCAGCAAGAACGCCTCGGCACCATCATCGAGATCGTCGTGAAACAGAAGCTCGTCGGGGGACTTGAGGACGCGGTTGTACTGGTCGCGCATAACTGCGCCGTGCACCGAGTTGGCCTTCGAGCCGTCGCTCAGGAACTTCAGGATCGCGCGGGCCTGTCCGACCTTCTCCTTCATGCCGGTGAGACGGCGGGTGTGATACCGCATCATGTCGCGGACCATGTCGCGAAGATGCGAGAACGGGTGCGCATTGTAGCTGACGTAGCAGACCCCGCGGGGAGCCAGGTTCTGCTTGAAGATCATCATCATCTTCTCGCGCACCGCCGGCGGCACCCAGGAATACACGCCGTGTGCGATGATGTAGTCGAACTCCCCGAAGCCTGCGTCGACATTCATGATGTCGCAATGGAGAAGCTTGATGTTGCTCAGGCCCAATGTGGCGATGTTTCGCTGGCCGCGCTCGATCGTCACGCCGCTCAGGTCGACACCGACGAATTCGCTGATTGGATATTGAAAGGCCATCGGCAACAGGTTGCCGCCAACGCCGCAGCCAAGCTCCAGCACCCGGCAACGCTCGACCGGCGCTGACTGCATGCCGTAAACGGCAGCAATGGTAGCAAGATGGTTCGGATGAGTGAGCCCGTAGACGTGGCCGGGGTAGTAGACCTCGTCGTATGGCGTGGGACCGGCGTTCGGGTGGCGATGCTCGGTTTGAATGTTCATCGTCCTCAGTTCCACGAATATGCGAACTTGTCGTTCTCGATCGAGACCCGCGCTTGCTTGATTTCTTCCTTGGCAAGCGACTTGCTAAGGAACTCGCGCGACAGCTCCGGGAGCAGGGTGTTGGTGATGATGTTGTCAATCATTCGCCCGCCGGAATCCGGGTCGTTGCAACGTGACACAATGTGCTCCACGACCGCGTCATCGTAGTCGAAGGACGCGTTATGATTGTCGCGGAGGCGTCGTCCGATCCGGTCGAGCTGTAACCGAACGATCCCGGCGAGCATCTCGTCGGATAGCGGGAAGTACGGTATCGAGACGATGCGTCCGAGCAGCGCTGCGGGAAACACCTTCAGCAGTTCCGGCCTCAGCATCTTGGCGAGCTCTTCCGGCTCGTTGCGATACTTTGGATCGCGCGAGAGGCCCATGATCAGATCGGTGCCGACGTTGGTGGTAAGGATGATCAAGGTGTTCTTGAAGTCGATCCGCCGCCCGTTGCCGTCCTCCATGGTTCCCTTGTCAAACACCTGGAAGAAGATCTCGTGGACGTCGGGATGAGCTTTCTCCACCTCGTCGAGCAGGATGACACTGTAGGGCTTGCGCCGGACAGCCTCGGTGAGGCGTCCACCTTCGCCATAGCCGACATAGCCGGGAGGTGCACCCTTCAAGGTCGAGACGGTGTGCGCTTCCTGGAACTCCGACATGTTGATCGTGATCATGTTCTGCTCACCGCCGTAAAGGGTCTCGGCAAGCGCCAGGGCGGTTTCAGTCTTGCCCACGCCGGATGGACCAGCCAGCATGAACACGCCGATCGGCTTGGAAGGGTTGTCAAGCTTGGCGCGGCTGGTCTCGATTCGCTTGGCGATCATCGTCAGCCCATGAGACTGGCCGACGACGCGGCGGTTGAGGATCTCCGGTAGCTTCAGCACGGTTTCGATCTCGTCGCGCATCATCCGGCCGACCGGGATGCCGGTCCAGTCAGAGACAACGGACGCCACCGATTGCTGGTCTACATGGGCATAGACCATCCGCTTCTCCGGATGGATGCTCTCAAGTGTGTCGAACTTGCCGCGCAACTCCGCGCGCCTGGCAGCCGGATCTTCGCCTTCTTTGGGCTGGGACAGAATCTCCCGGATGCTCCGGATGTCCTTGACGAGTTCCTGCTCTGCGGCCCAATCGGCTTCAAGGTTCGTCAGCTTGTCCTTCAGTGCCGCAATGTCGTTGTCGATCGCCGTGATGCGGTCGCTGTCCTTAAGCCCAAGATCGCTGTCGCTGACGAGTGCCGATTTCTCGGCTTCACGAGCGGTAATCGCAACGCGTGCATCCTCGATCAGGGCTGGCGTCGCGCTCTGGCTGATGGCCACGCGCGCCGAGGCGGTATCAAGCAGGCTGACCGCCTTGTCCGGCAACTGCCGTGAAGGAATGTAGCGGTGGGACAGGTTGACCGCTGCGACGATCGCAGCATCGGAGATGCGAACGCCGTGGTGCTTTTCCATCGGACCGAGAAGTCCGCGCAGCATGATGCAGCAGGTCTCCACTTCCGGTTCATCGATCTGGATCGGCTGGAAGCGTCGCGTGAGCGCGGGGTCTTTCTCGATATACTGGCGATATTCTGCCCATGTGGTGGCGGCGATCGTGCGCAGCGTGCCACGGGCGAGAGGAGGTTTCAGGAGATTGGCCGCATCACCGGTGCCGGCCGCGCCGCCGGCGCCGATCAATGTATGGGCTTCATCGATGAACAGTATGATCGGGGTGGGTGAGCTCTGGACCTCGTCGATCACCGAGCGCAAGCGCTGCTCAAACTCACCCTTCATGGAAGCACCGGCCTGCATCAGGCCGATGTCGAGCGCACAAAGCCTTACACCGCGGAGCGGTGGCGGCACGTCGCCGGCGGCGATTCGCTGGGCGAATCCCTCGACAACTGCGGTCTTGCCGACGCCAGCCTCGCCGGTAAGAATTGGATTGTTCTGCCGCCGTCGCATCAGCACGTCGATCAGTTGGCGGATTTCTTCGTCCCGGCCAAGGATCGGATCCATCTCACCTGATTTGGCCTTGGCGGTGAGATCCTGGGAGAACCGGTCGAGCGGCGTCGTCCCCTTGGGACCCGCTTGGGCCGCGCCTTCCGTGCCTGCGCCGACCAGGCCCGAACCGTCCATCGGCCGCATGGTTTCCTCGTCGGAGCCGGCCCAGACATTGCGGCGCTCCGCGGCGAGTGCGTCGACGTTGACCTTGGCGAATTCCTGCGAGAGGTTGTTCAGCGTGCGACGAATATCATTCGATTTCAGGCCCGCCACGAGCAGATGACCGGTGCGGATCTGGGTCTCGCCAAAGAAGAGCGTGGCATAATGCCAGCCCCGATCGAGCAGATCGATGACCGGATTGGCGACGCCCGGCATGTCGGTTTCGTTCTTACGAAAGCCATTGATCACGCCGGCAAGGTCCGACAACAAGCGTGCCCGGTCGAGCTTGTAATGATCGACCGAGAGGCTGAGATCGTTGCGTTCCTGCTGCAGGATATGAAACAGCCAGTGCGCTAGCTCGACGTTGCGATTGCCGGCGCTCTTTGCGTGGCGCAGGGCCTGTATGAAGGCATCATAGCCGGCCCGGTTCAGCTTGCCCGTTACAGCCTCAATGCTGATGTCGGTCACGGCGGATCCTCCTGCTTAATCCATCCGCGGATGCCTGGCATCAAGCGGAAATTTCATCGAATCCCATAGCTTTAGGCAATCGGCGCTACGGATAGGTTCAAATCGCCGAGGCATCGGCTGCGGCGGCCCGACGGGCGCTCAAGCGCTCGCTGAGCTGAAAGCGGGCATCGCGGCGATATTCTTCCGTGGAAGTCCAGTTCGGCGAGACCCAGGTGGTCCATCCAAGTCGTCCGCTCTGTCCGAGCCTGACCGGGACGACCTCTCCCGCTGGAATGGCGAGCTCCACCTCCCATTCCAATTCGTCGCCGATATAGAAGAACACGGCGTCCGCCAGAGGCTCCGACAAGTTGCGCGCTTCGGTCGGCAAGAACTGTTCGTACTGGGTAAAATTCTTGACAAAGACCCGCACCCTGATCTTGTCCTCGACGCTGAACACGCGTGAGCCCAGAAGAGCGTCCCGGCCGAGCCTGGCATGGGTTCCGCCGAGCCGGCTGCAATGACTTGGGTCGAATGACAGCCAGGTGCCGACAAATTCGTCGATCTCGACCTTGACGTCGAACAGCCCCTGCAGGAACCGCGTCAACCGTGACGCACACTTCGCTCTGGGGGAGATCAGTCCGGCAAAGCTGAGCTTCGCCATGTCCGGTACGGTGTCTCGATCAGCGAAAACGTCGGAGCCGAGGCCGGCGAAGGAGCCGACATAGGCGATGAAGCGATCATCCGCCGGACGGTCGTGCTGAGCGATCGGCCGCGCATCGGCCCAGGCGCGAAAGAAGAGTTGCAGAAAGCGTCCGTTGAGCAGATCGAGAAAGCGCGGGAAGGCGTCATCCCGCATCAGCCACCAACTGAGGCTCTCGTCGGTGGTGGCAAGCGGCAGCGCGCCCTGCGGCCCCAGGAGACCGAGAAATTTGACGAGTATCCTGAGCCGGCCACCCACGTCGTCGACGGCCGCAAGGTTGGAGGCGGGGAACTCCAGATAAGGCACTTGGCCGAGGTCGATATACTCCTCGCGGCGTGCAGCGCTGTCACCGATCCGCGGTCGATCCGAGTTGGCGCGCTCGAGCTGGCGCAACGCATTAAAGAAATCGAACCGCCAGGGCTCCGCCTTCATCTGGTCGATCAGCGTCATAGAGGTCTCCGCGTGCCCATGCGCGGCGGCCAACGCATGATCTCGCCGCGCTCCGGCGTCGAGACGACCGTCTGTGTGAAGGTATTGAAGCCCGAATAGTCGGCGAAGAAGCGCTCCAGCACGGCTCCGAGCAAGAACACGCCGCTGCCCTCGAATGCCTTCTCGTCGAGCGTGATGGTAATCTCCAGGCCGCGCGCTGCGCCGCTGCCGGTGCGCTCGCGCACCCGCCGTACGACCGGCCGGCTTTCTATGCTGCGCACGCCGCGGATCTTGCGTTCCGTGGCGTCGTCGAACTGATCGGCGAACAAGGACAGCATTTCGCGCAGGGCTCCGGCGTTCTTGCCGCCACCGCGCTCGACGAGGCCAAGATAGTTCAGGCTCAGCATGTTGATCAGCCGCCAGCTGACGATTCCGCTGTTCGCGATCTCGCTGCGGCTGCGCAATTGGGCCACGATCGGTTCGCGTGGTCGGGTGGGACCGGCGACGCACATCAGATCAAGGGAAGTATCGTCCAACAGGCGGAAGTCGGCGCCGCCCTGGCCGACCGGCAAGTGTTCGGTGAGATGCCGGTTGGAGCACAGCGCCCGGACGCTGAGTTCGGCGACCGCACCTTCGCCGCTAAGTTCACCGGGCTCCAGCAGAGACAGGAACATGTCCGTCCCGGTGTAGTCCGATGATGCGCCGTACGTCTTTTCTCCCACTGTGCGGCGCCGGGGCAACCGTCGAACGGTGAAATAAAGCCCCTCGACCGATCCGCTGGTCCGGTCGACGGCGGCCGAATACAGCGGGCGCACCGGCCGCTTGTCCTTGTCGGCCGGAAAGTGCGCGTAGACTTCGAGTACCTGGTGCGGTTCGTATTCCAGATAGCGGCTGCGATCGGGCACCACATGGTACTCGTGCGTATTCGACTTGACGGGGATGCGATCGCTCGTCTTCTCGAACAGGTTGATTGCCGGCGCGCTATAGAGCCTGAAGGTATCGGGCCGCACCGCGGCGGCAAGCCGTGAATTGTGTTCATCGAAAGCGAAGACGATATCGATCGATTTGCTGCGCAGCCGTGGCATCACGCTGCGAAGTCCCGTCAGGTTGAAGCCGAGGAACTTGCGTGGAAACATGAAATATTCCCGCAGCAGCTCCGAGCCGCGAAAGACCCGGTTGTCGTTGGGAAACAGCGACTCGTCCTCGTCGAAACCAATCTGCTGCACGCAGTCATGGGGCGCACGAGTCACCACCGGATCGCCGAAATCATCGAGATGCCGGAAGTAGACGCCCTTGCAGTTCGAGATCAATTGCTCGTAAAGCGCAATGGCGTCGGATTCCGCGCCTGAAAGGTAGATCGGAAGTTCGCTCGTGCGGCAGCCTGCAAACCAGGTTTCCGGCTTGGCCCTGGCCTCCGCGTCCGGCAGCTCCTCATCGAGCCGGGCCGCGGTACGGTGGGTCAACGACAGCCTGAGCCCGGCGATGACGTCGCCGCCGACGGGAATCCCGAGCGCCTGCAGCGCGCCTGCCGTCGAGAAGTATTCGGCGCCGGTGACGTCGAATGGCCAAAGAGCGATATCGCGGCAAAGTCGAAATCGGCAGGAGAGACTTCGTTCTCTCTCGCGATAGGTGGCGTCGAAATAGGCGCCGCGCGCGATCTTCTTGCCATCGCGTAGCGCTGGGTCGGCATAGGGGGGGCGTGCCGTGACCAGCATGGCCGACGGAGTCGGGGCAAGGTAATTCGGAACCAGTTGCTCGAGCAGGTTTGCAGTGAATTCGGGGAATTCGTGCTTGAGCTTGAGCTGAACGCGAGCGGCGAGAAATGCGGCACCTTCCAGCAATCCCGTGATCATGGGATCAGAGCGATCCCGGATCAGCCCACCGAGGCGTTCTGCGATGCCGGGATACTCTTCGGCGAAATCCCCGGCCTGCTCGTAGAGCAGTGACAGTTCACGATTGTAAAAATCCAGGAATTCGCGGTTCATGCTAAAGTCGGTTGATCTGGATATCGCCGCTGTCGAGGTCGACGTCGGCGACGAACTCCACGGGGACGTTGAGCGGCTCGGCCTTCAGGTCGGCGTGAACGATGAAGCGCAGCTTGAGTTGCTCGGGGCCGACCGAGCCGTCGCGTCGGACCCGGATGGTGTTGCGATCGAGCCTCGGTTCATAAGTCGTGAGCGTCTCGCGCAACGCGTCGGTGAGCTCGTCGTCGGCGACCTCGTCGATCGAACGGTGGGCAATATCAGGGAAGCCAAAGTTCAGGATTGAGGTTCGGACGCAATCGTGGCCGTTCAGATCCAGGGTCGATTCCAGGGCAATGGTATTGAGGAGCGTTTCGAGGTCATGGGAGACCTCGCGCCGGAGCAACGTTTCCGAGATTGGAAATCGGCCCGCGCTCCGCCGCCCTGCAATGACCCGCTCGCCAGACTCATCGCGTAGATTGAGCTTCTTGCGTGCGTCGCGCGCTTCATGGGCTGAGCGAAATGCCAGCATCAGTGGGGGAGAGAGCCGATCCTTCTTTCGTGCAATGGTCATTCACGGTCCCCATGACGCCCAACTCGCATGCAATCCCGGGGGGCGCGCGTTGGTGTCCGACTTGGCGTCGCCCAGCAGGCTTTCGGGCCCGCAACCGGGCCTGACGAGAGGTGCGATCAAAATCGCACCGCTTGGCGCCGGTTCGCCAATCGCAACCGGCGCCAGGCGAGGGGCCGACAATCAGGCCCATTCCTTGTTGGCAGGAACATCCCAGCCAAACGTCGGCGAAGCTCCGGCGCCACCCTTCTCCGTCTGGGTCTTGTAGATCATCTTGACCTTCGCGAAGTTCAGACTCACGTTTTCGGTAAGGCGATCTTCGCCGTGCGATCCGCCTGTCGATACGCTCGTCACGAGAACCTGCTTCATCTCGATCTTGAGATATTCCAGCGGGTTTTCGCCGGCCTTGCGGACCGTCAGGATCGCGCTGTCGATATGCTTGCCGTTTGCGCAGACCTTGAAAAGTTCCGGCGTGGCCTTGTCAACGAAGTGCGTGAAGTGAAGATCCTGCACGCTGACCTTGCCGGCGCCGCCGCCCGATCCGCTGTGGAAGGTACCGGTCTGGCTCTCGCCAAACGACCAACTCAAAATATCGATTTCGTCTTTGTGCTTGTCGTCCAGCGACTCGCCCTTGATCGGATCGAGTTTCAGGAAGATGTCGACAGCCATAGCATGGTCCTCTCAAATTTCTGTGTGTACGGTTGCGATGCTGCAGCGTCAGGAGCTGGGACCTGGCAGGCGTGAAACCAGACTGAGGCCGACATCCATCGCTTCCAATTGAAAGTGCGGACGAAGAAAGAAGCGCGCGTTGTAATATCCCGGGTTCTCCTCGTTTGCTATGACCTCTACCTTCGCAGCGGCCAGCGGCTTGCGCGCTTTCTGAGCTTCTGACGATAGGGCTGGGTTGGCATCAACGTACTCGTTGATCCAGGTTTGCAGCCAGACCGTCAGCTCATCCTTCTCCTTCATGGATCCGATCTTGTCGCGAACCATGCACTTCAGATAGTGCGCAAAGCGAGACACTGCGAACATGTAGGGCAGACGTGACGACAGGTTGTCGGACGCGGTTGCATCCACGCCCTTCTCGCCGAAATACTTCTTCGGCTTGTAAAGCGACTGGGCGCCGATGAAGGCGGCCTTGTCGGTGTTCTTGCGATGGATCAGCGGGATGAGACCCGCCTTTGCAAGTTCGTGCTCGCGGCGATCGCTGATGGCGATCTCGGTCGGGCATTTCAGATCGACGCCACCGTCGTCGGTCGGGAATGTGTGCGTCGGCAGATTGATGACCTCTCCGCCGGATTGCACACCGCGGATGCGCGTGCACCAGCCGAACTCCTTGAAGGCGCGGTTGATGTTGACCGCCATCGCATAGGCCGCGTTGATCCAGCCGTATTTGTCGCCGGTGTGCCCGTCTGTCTCCTCCTCGAAGGCGAACTCTTCCACAGGCTCCGATTTCGCGCCGTAGGGGAGGCGACCCAGCGCGCGCGGCATGCACAGGCCGAGATAACGCGAGTCGTCCTGGTCGCGCAGTCCCTTCCATGCGGCATATTCCGGCGTGTCGAACACCTTGCCGATATCGCGAGGGTTGGACAATTCGGTCCACGAGTCCATTCCCATCAGCGTCGGCTCGGCGCCGCTGAAGAAGGGGGCGTGTGCGGCGCCGGCGATCTTGCTGAGATCGCGCAGCAACTGCACGTCGGTGGGGAGGTGGCTGAAATAGTAGTCGCCGATAAGGCAGCCGAACGGCTCGCCGCCCAACTGGCCGAACTCGTATTCGTAGATCTGCTTGAACAATGGGCTCTGGTCCCAGCGCGCATCGGGGTAAAGCCGCAGATTACGATACAGCTCGGTCTTCGAGACGTTCATGACCCGGATCTTGAGGTTGGCGTCGGTCTCCGAGTTGAAGACGAGGTAGTGGAGGCCCCGCCAAGTACTTTCGATCGCCTGGAATTCGGGTGCGTGAATGATCTCGTTCATCTGCGCGGTCAGCTTCTGGTCGATCCGCGCGATCATCTCCTCGATCGTGTCGAGCACGTCCGACTTGATGACGCTCGAGTCTTTCAATGCCTCTTGAACGAGCGTGGATACCGCGTTGTCGACCTCGGTCGCTGCGCGTTCGGTGCGCGGTTTGAAGCTTTGCTTCAGCAGAGTGGCAAACTCGTCAGCTTCGACGGTCTTGACCTGGGTGGTGCTCTCTTTGTGAACAGCTTCTTTTGCCATGGTCCCCGTTCCTTCCTTAGCTCTCGGTGCCAGGTTCGATCGACTGGCTGATCGCGCGTTCCCGAAGCGCTGCCATCAGTTGAGGATCGGCCAGAAGTTTTTTCAGCTGATCCTCGGCGGCTACCTTGCCATCCATGTAGCGCAGCAGGTTGGCAAGTTGTTCGCGCGCCTCGAGCAGCTTGGCTGTAGCCGGCACCTGGCGGGCGACGGCCACGGGAGTGAAGTCGGCCATCTTGTTGAAGCGCAGATTGACCGAAAGTTTTTCGTCTGATCCGTCGCTGAGACGATTGGCGACGCGCGCCGTCACGCCGGGCTGGATTGCCGCCATGCGGCTGTCGAAATTGTCCATATCGAACTCGAGGAATTTGCGCTCCTCGACCTTCGTCTTCTCGACGCCGGGGTTATTGCCGGAAAGGTCGGAGAGGACGCCCATGACGAACGGCAGTTCGATCAGCCGCTCGGCGTCGTAAGGATCTTCGTATGTGATGTGCACGCGTGGTGCGCGATTTCGACGAATGAATTTTTGACCGCTATCTGTAGCCATGGTTCCCTCACTACGAAATCGCTTTAGACGTCGAATTTGCGCGACGCAGATCGGCTAGGGGACTTCAAGTTGCTGCGGTCGGCAAACATCCTTGTGTCCATTTAGTGCCCTCGAGCGAAAGCTGGGTTCAATGCGATCTGTCGATTGTTTTAAGCGCTCCCTCAGGAAGAACATCATTCAAAAGGCTGAGAAAGTCTCGTTGCGCGAGGTCGCGCGCGCGATCTGCCAAAAAGGGGATGGGGCTGGACGGCTCTGCGGTTCGGAAAAACGACGCCACCTTCGCCAGCAGGCCCAAGGCTTGCGTTCTGCTTTCCACTGAAAATACAATGTCTTGGGTGTTGTTCTCGGCCGTCGATGAGAATGACGTGGCGAGTTCCGCCATCCGTTCGATCGGCAGGTCGAAGACCTTGTCGCGTCCGATGTTGATCGCAGCGCTCCCCACGTGCGCAGGCACCAGCATCCGCATGACTTCAATAAATGACTTGCCGACCATCTCCTGCGCTTGACGCACCAGCAACAGTGCCGGGTTGGACGGTTCCATTCGGGCAAAATAGTCTGCCACTGCTGCAAGCGCTGCAGATGCCTGTGCGGATGAAGTCACCACACCGGTCGTGTCTGACGGCGCCTGTGCATCGACAGGACCGACATCTTCCGCGGTTGCGGCGATCGCGGCCGGATCGCGCGACGCGACAAGACCCGCAAGCCAGGCAGCCATGCCGTTAACCAAGCCAGAGAGCCTGTCGAGGCTGATCGGTTGCCCCGCGTTCAACTTCTCGTGCCAGGTCTGCTTGATGGCCGCGATTTCAGCAGCGACCGCAGAGCACCGCCCGCTGGCTGCCTTGAGAGTGTCGAGATCTGTCTCGCTGACGATGCGCTCGATGGCCGCCAGATCAGGCCCGTCGGCGTCGGCGTCGCCGGCGGGAATTTCGCCGTGAGCGATCTGATAGGCACGGTAGTTGAGGTTGCCGTGTCTGCGGTTCTCGATCAGGGGAAGGAACTGGAGCGGGTTGATCACGGTCGGGAACACGTCGATTGCCTCGACTGTGACGGCGCGAAGTGCGTAGTCGCCGTCCTCGCCCTTCGGATGCACCGCTTCCCACTGCTCGCGCAGCAGCAGGTTGGTCGCCTTCAGGCAGCAGAGAAAGCCGTCGAGATCGCGGTTGAGGATTGAAAATTTGGCCAGCAGCAGGTTCAGACGCAGATCGCGGGTACGCGCCAGAATGGGCTGCGCGGCGGCAAACTGGCCGGCAAAATCGACCGCTTTTGGATCGAAGCGTCCACGCTCTCCGTTGGCATTGACGACCTCGAAGAACGACATCGGTAGCAGCGATTCCGCACCTGCGAAGAAGTTCAGATATTGGACGTCTCCGATGGCGTCGAGATCCGGTCCGCAGGGATCGTCAGCGGCAATGGGCTGCGTCAGGGAGGCGACGTCAAGCATATGCGGACCGTCCATCTGCTCGATCACGGCCCCGCTGCCGAGCCCGTGGCGACTAGGGGATCGCGCGGGGGCGCATGATCCGGAATCTATACCTATGGGTCAGATGCCTGCCGACCTTGGTTCATTCCCGAAGATCATGCCATTTTCGCGTGAACCGGCAAGCTCTTGGAGCCGACTACTTGATGGCCCGGGGTAGATCTTTGGCGGCCGTTGTGGAACGTCAGGAAGCCCAGCCCTGGGGCGGGCTTGCCGGCACAGCCGGCGGCACGCAGGATTTCCGTCGTTCTTGCATAACGTCTGATCAGCTTTTTTGCAGCGGGTCATTCGATCGAAGGAGGGAGTTTAAGCCCACATGGGCCAGCTTACTCAGGATACCCGCCTCTGCGAACTCAAGACGCCTCTTGGCAAGGACGTTTTGGTTTTTGCCGGATTCGAAGGCTCGGAAGGTCTCAGCGAACTGTTCGAGTATCGCATCGAGTGTCTCAGTGAGGATGCCGACCTCGACTTCGACCGCGCTATCGGCCAGCAGTGCACGCTGACCATAAAGCTGCATGAAAAGGAGCGCGAGTTCAGCGGCATTCTGACGGAGGCCCAGTGGCTCGGGGTGAAGAACGACTATTTCAGCTACCGGATCGTGCTGAGGCCCTGGTTATGGCTGTTGTCGCGAACCACCGATTGCCGGATCTTTCAGGACAAGAAGGCGCCCGACATCATCAAAGAGGTCTTCAACGAACGCGGCTTCACCGACTATGAATCCAAACTCACCGAAGAGGGTTCTTGTCCGAAGCTCGAATATTGCGTTCAGTACCGCGAGACCGACATGAACTTCGTGTGCCGGCTGATGGAGCAGCACGGCATCTACTACTTCTTCAAGCATGAGGGCGGCAAGCACACGCTGGTGTTGGCGGACTCCAAATCGTCGCACAGTCCGATCAATGGTCTTGCTACGATTCCCTACATCCCGCTGGCGGGTGCCGACCGGCGAGGCGAGCAGCACATCTATGAATGGGTATCGGAGCGGCGATTTCGTACCGGCAAGATCGAACTCAACGATTACAACTATCAGAAGCCCAACGCTCAGATGATCAGCGACGCCAAGGGCTCCGAGCATTACACTCGGTCGGAGATGGAGTTTTACGACTATCCCGGGAAGTTCAAGGAGAAATCCGACGGGGAGCGCTACGCGAAGATCCAGCTCCAGGCAGAGCAAGCGATGGATCGGCGTCGCCGCGGCAATGGCGACGCCGTCAACCTGTTCCCTGGCGGGCTGACGAAGCTCGAAAAGCACTCCAAGGACTCGCAGAACGTCGAATACCTCGTGGTGCGAGCTGTGCACTCGTTCTCGATCGAATCCTATCGCACCGGCGGTCCGAGCGACGCAGGGCAACACGTCTATTTCGGCAGCTACGAGTTCTTGCCTAGCGATCGGCCGTTTCGAGCGCTGATGATGACGCCGAAGCCAAGAATCAACGGCATCCAGACGGCCAAGGTGGTGACCAAAGACGATAATTCGAGCGAGGAAATCGACGTCGAGTCCCTGGGCGAAATCTATGTCCGCTTTTTCTGGGATCGGAAGAAGAAGCGGTCGTGCCGGTTGCGCGTGGCTCAGGTTTGGTCTGGCAAGCGCTGGGGCGGTCAGATCATCCCGCGCGTCGGACAGGAAGTCGTTATCGAATTCCTGGAGGGGGATCCGGACCGGCCCCTGGTGATCGGCACCGTGTACAACGACGAATACAAGCTGCCCTACGATCTGCCGTCGAAGAAGACGATCGGGGGATTGAAGTCGGACTCCACCAAAGGTGGCGGCGGCTTCAACGAGTGGAGCTTCGAGGACAAGAAGGGATCCGAGAAGATCACGGTGCATGCCGAGAAGGACCACGACGTAACGGTCCGCGACACCGAGACACGTACCATCGGCGAAGCTGCATTTGGCGGCGACACGCGCAACACCACGCTCAAGAACGGCAATGATAAGCTCGATATCCAGTTGGGTGGTCAGCACATCACTTTGGCCATGGACCAGTCTGTCAATGCAGGCCTCAGCATCACGCTCATGGCCAATGCGAACATCACCCTACAGGTGGGTCCTAGTCAGATCATCCTGACCCCGGCGGGCATCGTCATCAACGCGCCGACGATCGCCATGACGGCGCAGGCCGGCATGGCGCTTGCTGCCGGTGGTCCGCTGGTCGCCCACGGTACTCCAACCCTTGTTGGTTGACGGTCATGGGACAAGTTCGGTTCGGTACGGTTCAGGATCTGTTTCAGGCCTATCCCTTGGCGCGTTATGATGTCGGCAAAGCCGACGCTGACAAGCCTTCGCTGGACTTCCTTCAGGAGGCCGCCGATGCGCGGAATTGGCACCCGGCCGTGTCTTACTGTGCCTATCTGCTTCCCAGGCGCGTAGCAGTTGCCTGGGGATGTCGCTCTCTGCGACTGATGTTCGACCATTTCGACGCCAGCGATACCAGGTCGCTCAATATTGTGGAGACCTGGGTCCGGCAACCGGACGAGCAGTCCCGGAACAAGGCGCTGGCTGTCGGCAATGCCAATGATCCCGAGCAGCCGGCGACATGGCTGGCGCTGGCGGCCGGCTGGTCCGGCGGAAGCGTGGTTCCCCCGGAATTTGCGCCCGTGGAAGCTAAGCCAGATCAGGCCGCGCGGGCGGTGCGTGCAGCACTGCTGATCGGCCTCTGCCGGCTCCCCCGTGACGCCCGGGACCGGATAATGACGTCATGCCTAGAGGATGGTATTCAATTGGCACGCGGCGAACCGCGCCCTCCGCGCTAACGAGACGATGTGATGGTGCTTCGCTTTAATATCGAGAACGAACCGAACCTTCCGGATGGCGGACCTGTGTCGTTTACGGTCACCGGCAGGCGTTCAGTCGATATTGGCCGGGACCGTCACCTCGACTGGACGCTGCCGGATCCGGCGCGGACGATTTCCGGAAAGCATTGCGAGGTGCACTTTCGCGACGGTGGCTATTGGCTGCACGACGTTTCGACCAACGGCACCTTTCTCAATGGTGCCGACCAGCGCATGCGGGGGCCGCACCGCTTGCGCGACGGTGACCGACTCACGATCGGCCACTACATCATCGGAGTTTCGCTGGAGAATGAGGCTGGCGGGGGCAGCCCAAACCACGAGGCGCAACTGCGCGAACCCTCGGTCCAGCAGCATGCCGACTACGGAGAGCTTTGGACAGCCGATCGTGACATTCCGCCGCCGATCGATCCGCAACTGCTGAAGAAGCCACGCGAGGCTGCGCGGCCCGTCAATCCGGGGTTCCTGGATTGGGCGGCGAGCGTCCCGGCACCTGGTGTAGACCCATTCCGACGGTCACAGCCGGCGTCTCCGTACCAACCGTCCGAGCAGGACGACGACATGAACTGGGCAGCCGGTCCAGCCAACGCGCCGAAACCGCAAGTCGAGCGCCCGCCCATCATGCCGACCCCACGCCGGCCGTCGGTATGGATTGATGATGAACCAGCCGCTGCCCAGCCGCCAGCATCGCCATCGCGCCCGGCGCAAGCGGCAGACGAGGGACCTGTCACGGCCAAGCCAGTCGGCGGTCCCGAGTTCGCGCGACTGGTGGCGCGCGCTGCAGGATTGCCGGACAATTTCTTTGCCAGC
Source organism: Bradyrhizobium sp. 482_C4_N1_8 (assembly GCF_052075965.1). Lineage (NCBI taxonomy): Bacteria > Pseudomonadati > Pseudomonadota > Alphaproteobacteria > Hyphomicrobiales > Nitrobacteraceae > Bradyrhizobium > Bradyrhizobium sp. 482_C4_N1_8. Next base: position 2,451,962 of record NZ_CP197231.1, read on the forward strand.
AAGTCCGATGCCGAACTCGCCGAACAGCTTGGCGTCATCTTGCGTATGACCGTGGATAATCTGATGGCGCTGCTGCAGGCGCGGACCCAAGCCAAGCAGCTGACCCGTAGCACTAGCCAAACCACCGTCCAAGCCCTCGAAAATAATCCGCTGAAGTTCTCGCCGACCTCGGAAGAAGCGATGCGCATTCTCTTTGGGCCGCCGACGCGCAGCTACCTCGACACACAGCGCGCCTTTGCGCAGGGCTTCAGTGATCTCAAGTCACATCAGTTGAAGACCTATATGGCGATGCAGCACGCTGTCCATGAACTGATTGCGGGCATAGATCCGACGCTGATGGCCCGCGAGCTCGAGCTTCAGCGTGGCGCAAGCTCCTGGCTCGGCACGAACAAGGGCAAACTCTGGGACGAGTTCTTGACGCGGTGGAAGGCGCATCTCGGCCGCGACAACAGCGCGCCGATCGAAACCTTTATGTTGCATTTCTCGAACTATTACGACCGCGGTGACAAGCCCGGTTCAAAGTAAACTATCGGCGACCACGCGGCTGCCGACAATTTCTAAGTGGATGTAGGAATGTCTTGGTACAGCAAAGTTTTCTGGTCGGAAGGTCTGTTTCTGCGGCCGCATCATCTGCAGCAGAACGACCGCTACATCGAACACTTGCTGGAAAAGCGCGTTCGCTACACGACACCATACCCGTGGGGCTTTGCCCAGCTGGAGATCGACAAGGATCTTACCGAACAGAGCAAGTTCGCGGTGCGCAATGCGTCCGGCGTCATGCCGGACGGTACGCCGTTCGATATCCCTGCGGACAGCCAAATTCCCGAAGCGATCGATGTGCCGGAGACGGCGGCAGGCCAGGTCGTCTGGCTGATGATGCCGGTCGCGGCGCCAAACACCCGCGAGGTCGACGAGGATCGCACCGACAGCGCCAGTCGTTATGTTCGTAGTTCGGAAACCTTCATTGACTCGACCTCTGCGCTACGCATCGAGGAAGAGATCGACATCGCTTATCCGCGCTTGTCGTTCGAACTGCGCAAGAGCAGCAAGCCCGGATACATGGGCCTCGGCATCGCGCGCATTCTCGAGGTGCGCGACAAGAACATCCTGTTCGACGATAAATTCGTGCCGCCGATGCTGATCTGCGCCGCGCATCCGATCATCGATGGCTGGCTCAACCGCATCATCGGCTGGGTTGAGACGAAACTCGACGAGCTGGCGCGTTACGCGGTCGATCCGTCATCCGGCGGTGGGTTGCAGAGTGTCGACTATCTGGTCCTGCAAGTGCTGAACCGTACCATTCCCGTCCTGACTCATTTCCAGCGCTCCGGCAGCGTGCACCCCGAGCGCCTGTACGAGGAATTGCTGAGATTCGCGGGCGAACTTGCGACATTTTCTACGGCGGAACGGCGGGCGCGCAACTATCCGGCTTACGATCACGACGATCTCGAGAACGTCTTCACACCCTTGGTGAGCGACATCCAGGACTTCTTGAGCGCGCGATTGGGCCGGCGGGCAATCCGCCTGGAGATCATCGAGCGCGCACAGAATGCGTTCGTGTCGCCGATCCGCGATCGCGCGCTATTCCGAAACGCGACCCTGGTGCTGGAGGTTGCCGCACGGCGGCCGCTCGTGGAGATCCAGAACGATTTCCCGCACCTGTTCAAGGTCGGGCCGAACACCAAGATGAACGAGATCGTGCACGCAAACCTGCCGGGCCTGACCTTGGCGCATTTGCCGACGCCGCCGCCGCACATCCGGGCCATCACGGATCACGTCTATTTCTATCTCGACCGCAAGTCGCCGCTGTGGCCCGAGTTCAGCACGGCGGCCTCGATCGGAATGCATTTCTCCGGCGACTGGCCGGAGCTTGAGCTGTATCTTTGGGCCATCCTGGAAGACAGGCCATGAGCGACAGGGACAAGCCGGTCAATCCTTTCGGTCGGGGCGAACGGACGATCATCCGTCCCAACCCCGGCGGGAAGTTGCCGCCGGCGCCGACCTCTCAGCCTCCGCCGGGCGAGGGCCCTGCGGCACGTCCAGGCTATTCGCCATCACCGGTACCCTCTCCCGGCGCGCCGGCGCCACCGTCATCATTTTCTCCTGTCCCGCAGGGCTCGAACTACGCCTCCGCGCCGGCCAGCCATCCCGCTGAGGAATGGATATCGACACCCGCGCCAGCCCAGGCGCAGCAGCCCATGCTACCGCCGGGACCGCCGTTGCGCGTCGACGATCTCGTCGCGCCAAATGCCAATCCAGTGATGCGCGCTGCGGGCCCGTTGCTGCAGCTGCTTGGTCGGTTGCGGGTGGCGCTCATGCGCGCGTCATTCGCGAGTTTGATGGAGCAGGTTGCAGACGCGATCAAGTTCTTCGAGAAGGACATCCGTTCCGCGGGCATATCCGAGCACCAGGCCAACACAGCGAAATACATCCTGTGTGCCACTGCCGACGATATCGTGCAGCACATCCCGACCGAGGAGCGCCACGTCTGGACGCAATATTCGATGCTGAGCCGGTTCTTCGGCGAGCGTGTCGGCGGCGTCCGTTTCTTTGAGATTCTCGACCATTTGAAGGTTGATCCACTGGTCAACTATCCGGTCCTCGAACTTCAGCACGCCTGCCTTGCGCTTGGTTTTCAGGGCATTCACCGGACGTCAGGGGGCGGACTTGCGAACCTGCAGCTGATCCAGCGTAACCTCTATGAATTGCTGCGCCGGGTCCGGCCGAAGACGATGAGCGACCTGTCGCCCAACTGGCGCGGGCAAGCGCTGGCGGGGCGCCGGCAGCGTCTGCGCGTTCCGGTCTGGCTCGTCGCGGCTGTCGTGGCCGCGCTGCTGACCGGGTCCTACTTCGTCCTGCGGACGCTCCTCGCTGGCCGGGCAGAGAATGCTGCCGAGGTGGCGCTCGCGCTCCATCCGGCCGGCCCGATCGAGCTCAAGCGCCAGATCGTTGCACCGCCGCCGCCGCCGCCACCTCCGCCGCCACCGGATCGCATCACCCAGTTGCAACGCATCCGCAACGCGCTCGCGAAGGAGAACACCGCCTGTGCCATGACGGCGGACCAGACCCCGAGCTTCATCGTGATCAGGGTCTGCGACCTGGCGTTGTTCGCGTCGGGCCAGGCGACCATCCTCGACGGCTTCAAGCCGATCGCACTCCGCGTCGCGGCAACCCTCGACAAGGAGCCGGGACGGATCCGGGTCGTTGGCCATACCGACAGTTCGCCGATCCGCACAGTCCGCTTCCCGACAAATTTCGAGTTGTCGGTCGAGCGCGCCAAGGCGGTTGCCGCGGCACTGAAGCCTGGCTTGACCGATGGTTCGCGCGTCGACGTCGAGGGCAAAGGAGCAGATGCGCCAATCGGTAGCAACACGACACCCGAGGGACGCGCCAAGAACCGGCGCGTCGAGATCTTTATCGAACGCAGCGAATAGGCAGATACCGCCGGGTCAGGTGGTTTGCGACAGGTACGGTTAGATGCTTGCCAAGGACATTCTTCGCATCGTTCTCTACGGAGTAGGGCTCAGCTCGCTCGGAGCGGTGATCTATCTCGCCGGTCCCTTCATCGCGTTCGGCGACTGGCGGCCGCTGGAGAACCATATCGTCCGGCAGATCGCTATTCTGCTGCTCACCACGGTCGTGGCAGGCATTGTTGGCCTCAATCTGTTCAAGCGGCGCAAGAGTGCCAAGGAGATTGCCGATGGCATCGCTGGTGCGGACCAGCCCGTCAGCGATGAACCGGTGCTCAAGGAGCGCATGAAGGATGCGCTCGCGACGCTGAAGACCGCCAGCGGCAACAAGTCGGGCTATCTCTACGATCTGCCGTGGTACGTCATCATCGGTCCGCCCGGAGCCGGCAAGACCACGGCGCTGGTCAATTCCGGGCTCAAATTTCCGCTCGCGCGCGGGGCGACGCCCGCAGCGATCGCGGGGGTCGGCGGTACGCGCTACTGCGATTGGTGGTTCACCGAGGAGGCGGTGCTGATCGATACCGCCGGCCGCTACACGACCCAGGACTCCAACAGCAAGGCCGACAAGGATAGCTGGCTGGCGTTCCTGGACATCCTGAAGAAAAGCCGGTCGCGCCAGCCGATCAACGGCGTCCTTGTCGCCATCAGTATCGAAGACATCCTGACGCTGCCGAAGCAGGAACTCGCACTTCACGCCGATGCCATTAGGATGCGCCTGCTCGAGTTGCATCAGAGGCTCAAGGTCAGCTTCCCGGTCTACGCGCTATTTACCAAAGCCGATCTCGTTGCCGGCTTCACCGAGTATTTCGCCTATCTCGGCGAGGCCGGCCGCCGCCAGGTCTGGGGTGCCACGTTCCAGACCGCAGACAAGACCCAGAATCTGGTGGGGCAGATCCCGGTCGAGTTCGACCGTCTGCTGGAGCGCCTGAGCGAGGAGACGCTCGACCGTCTGCAGGACGAGCCGACGCCCCAGCACCGCGTGCAATTGTTCGGCTTTCCGGCACAGATGGCGCGGCTCAAGCCCCAGATCCACGACTTCCTCAACCAGATCTTCGAGCCGACGCGCTATCACGTGAACGCGAACCTGCGCGGTTTCTACTTCACCTCGGGTACGCAGCAGGGCACGCCGATCGACCAATTGATCGGGTCGCTGGCACGTACGTTCGGCGCTGAGGAGGTCGGTTCCGGATCCTATTCGGGCACGGGCAAGAGCTTCTTCCTCGCCGATCTGATTTCCAAGGTCATCATCGGCGAGGCCGACTGGGTCTCGACCGACCGTGCCGCGGTGCGCCGCGCGCTGATCCTGAAAACCGCGGCCCTGTCATTGATCGGCCTGGTCTCGATCGGACTGATCGCAGCCTGGCTGATGAGCTACAAGCGGAACTCCGATTTGATCGAGCAAAGCCTGCAGGCGGATAGCGAGTATGCGGCCGCCGGCGCACCACTTATCAAGCAGACGCTGATTGCCGATCATGATCTCGACAAGGTGCTGCCGCTGCTCTACCGGCTGCGCAACGCCCCGGCAGGCTACGGATCGCGCGGCGAGTCGGTGCCTCTGTCGGCTCGCTACGGGCTCAGTCAGCGCGCCCGGCTGCTGTCGCCCTCGAAGGCGGCCTATCATACGGCGCTTGAGCGCATGTTCCGGCCGCGCCTGCTGTATCGCCTCGAGGAGCAGCTCAATGCGCGCATCAACGAACCTGCCTTCGTCTACGAGGCGCTCAAGGTCTATCTGATGGTCGGCGGCCTGCAGTCGCCGGACCGCGAGCTGATCCGCTCCTGGATGCAACGTGACTGGGCGGACAACCTCTATCCTGGCGCCACCAACGCGGAAGGGCGGCGTCTGCTCGACGAGAACCTCGTGGCAATGTTCGACCTCGAGACCGAGCAGCAGCCGCTGGTCGAACTCGACGGCCGGTTGATCAAGCAGGCCCAGAGCTCCTTGGCGCGCCTGAGCGTGTCGCAACGTGCCTACGAGTTTCTGAAATCGGAGGCTCGCGCATCGACCGCTGGCGACTGGATCGCTAGCCGCCATGGCGGACCCGACATGGGTGTCGTGTTCGAAACCACGACGGGGCAGCCTTTGGACGCGGTGCGGGTACCTGAGTTCTTCACGTATAACGGCTTCCATCAGAAGTTCGTCGCCCGGCTGTCCGGATTGTCTGAGCGGATGAAGCGGGAGCGATGGGTTTTGGGTGATGCAGGCCAGCAGTCGGCCATCGACCAGCAGTACGACAATCTGGCCGGCGATCTGCTCAACATCTATTCCAACGATTTCGTGACGACCTGGCGAACGGCGCTCGGGAGCCTGCGCCTGAAGAAGCTGCTCGCCGACAAGCCGAAATACGAGGTGCTGCGGGCGCTTTCGGCGCCGACCTCGCCGATGCGGCAAATTCTGGAATCGGTGCGCGATGAGACGGTGCTGACCAAGGAACGGGCGAAGCCGGCGAACGCTTCGGCGCCAGCTGCCGCACCGGCGCCGGCACTCTTCACGAATGCCCAGGATGGACCGCCTGGCGCGACGATCGAGGCACAGTTCAAACCTTACCACGCGGCGCTCGAAGGCGAGAGCACCCGCCGGCCGATCGACTCGACCGTCGCGAACCTGAACGACATCGCGCAGAACCTGACGTTGATCATCGAGAATCCCCAACTGACAGCACAGGCCACGGCTGCGCTTCAGACCCAGGTCGCAGCGCTCCGCAACAATGCCTCGCGCATGCCGCCGCCATTCTCCGACATGCTGCGCGCTGCAGCCGCGGAGTTCGAAGGCAGCATCGCGGCTTCAACCGCTGGGCAAATCCTGCAAACGTTGCGCGATCAGGTCACGCCGGTCTGCCAACAGACCGTGACCAACCGCTACCCGTTTGTCCGCAGCAGCGGCCAGGAAGTCCCGCTGGCGGATTTTGCCAAATTGTTCAGTCCGAACGGCGTTATGGACAAGTTCTTCACCCAGTACCTGGCACCTTATGCCGACACGTCGCGGTCGGACTGGGCTTGGCGCAAGGAGAGCCCCGTTGGTCGGTCGTTCTCGCCCGACACGCTCAAACAATTCCAGAATGCGGCTTATATCCGGGATGCGTTCTTCCAGACGGGCGGCGGTGTGCCCGCCGTTTCTTTCGCGATCCGGCCTCCTGGGGCACCGGGGCCAGGCGTGACCGTTAAGACCGAGATCGGCGGCACCACGATTGCGAGCCCAACCATTCCCGGACCGGCCACGTCGTCCTTGTTCGGCGGTCCGCAACCGACGCCACCGCCACCACCACCGCCTCAGAGCAACTCGCCAACGACCGTCCTATGGCCGGGCCCAGCGCCGCGAACGGCAATTTCAGTTAGTAACGACACCGGCGCGCCATCCGTGCTCGAGCGCATTGGTCCCTGGTCGTTATTTCGGATGCTAGAGGCGGGCTCATTGGTTGTGAAAGCGGAAACGGCCAGCGCGACTTTCATCGTCGCGGGGCGCGAGCTCAACTATCAAATTTCGACTGGGTCGTTGCGCAACCCGCTGAATCTGTCAGTGCTGCGCGAGTTTCGTTGCCCGACCGGGATATGACCATGCGTTGCGGGCTATTCGGCAAGATCGGCGCCAAGCGCGATTTCATCGCGATCGCGACCCCGCGCAGCTTCCTGGAAGCCTGGGAGCCGTGGGTACAGGCCGCGCTGTCAGCAAGTCGCCACCAGCTTGGCCCAGGATGGCAGCAGGCCTTTCTGACCGCTCCGGTCTGGCGGTTTTGGCTCGGCGCCGCGATCTGCGGCACGACAGTGGCGGGTGCGATCATGCCCTCGCTCGACGGGGTGGGGCGATACTATCCCTTGACCCTGCATGCGGTGACCGGCGAGGCCGTCTCGCTGCCGCCGCCGAGCATTGATCCGCAGGACGAATGGTTCGGGCAAGTGGAGGCGTTCATGCTTTCGACCCTGGATCGGGCGGCAACCTTCGAGCAGATCTCCGATGCATTGGATCAGCTTGCGGTGCCACGACTGCAGGAGACCATCGCCGGCGGTCCGGCGATCACGTCGCTTGGTAGTGCGACAATGGGAAGGGCTTCGGCGGTCGACGCCTTCGCGGGGTCGTTTGCAGCACTTTGCGCCGCCAACCCACAGGTCTACGCCGCGGCCAGCTTCTGGTGGACCGCCGGAGGGGAAGGCTTTCCGCCAATGGCGCTGAGTTGCCGCGGATTACCAGATCCGTTTCACTACATCACGCTGCTGACCGGTGATCTCGGCCACGCGGCATCCGGGAATGGATGACACGCGATGGTGCATATTCCATCCTTGTTCGATGTTGGTAGCGTCACCCATGCCGGACGGGTGCGGGAGCGGAACGAGGATTCATGTTTGGTACGAACCGACGTCGGCCTTTGGGCGGTCGCCGACGGTATGGGTGGTCACGAGGCCGGCGATCTCGCCAGTCGCATTGTCGTGCAGTCGCTTGACGCGATCGGCACGCCAGAATCAGCCGCAGACCTGCTGGCGGAATGCGAGGAACGGCTGTTCAGCGCAAACCAGCAGATACTGGCGCTAAGTCATGAACGACAGGGGGCCACCGTCGGGACCACAGCGGCGGTTCTGCTCGTTCGCGATAGCTACTATGCCTGCATATGGGCGGGTGACAGCCGGGTCTACCTGATCAGTCGTGGCGCAATTAGCCAAGTGTCGCATGATCACAGCGAACTGGAGGAACTGATCGCCGAAGGTGCGCTTTCGCGCGAAGACGTGAATGATTGGCCGAGCAATGCCATTACTCGTGCCGTCGGTGTCGCCGATGATCCGGAATTTGAGGTGGTGACAGGCCCGGCCGAGCCGGAGGATATCTTCGTGATCTGCAGCGATGGCCTGACCAGGCACGTGCAGGACGACGAGATCCTGCAGCACGCGGCTACGCGACGCGCCCAGGCGGCTTGCGATGACATGCTCGCGCTGGCTCTTGATCGTGGCGGGCTCGACAACGTGACGATTGTGATCGTGCGACTGCTGACGCCACGATCTCAGGAGGCGACAAGATCTCCGCTCAATCGGGAGCCGCAACCATGACCCCGAACGATCCGTTCCGATCGTCCTATCACGGCGTGCCGCCCGGCACGCGTCTCAACGGCATTTACGAGATCGAAGCGGTGATCGGCGCGGGCGGCATGGGTGAGGTGTACAAATGCCGTGAGATCCAGACTGGATCGCCTGTTGCGGTGAAAATGCTGCTGCCCGACATGGTTGACAACGAGGCGGCGCTCGCGCTGTTCCGTCGAGAGGCCGCGGCACTCCACAATCTTCCGCATGACGCGATCGTTCGCTACTTCCTGTTTACCGTGGAGCCGGTGCTGCAGCGACCTTATCTCGCGATGGAATTCGTGAATGGCCGCTCGCTCTCTAACATGCTCGATGATGGGCCGTTGGCCTTCGAGGCGCTGATCAGGCTGATGCAGCGCGTCGCATCGGGACTGGAGGCCGCCCATGAGCACGGCATCATCCATCGTGACGTTTCTCCGGACAACATCATCGTTCCGCTCGACGACGTCAGGCGGGCCAAGATCATCGACTTCGGCATCGCGCGGTCGACCCAGATGGGTGACAAGACCATCATCGGCTCGGGCTTCGCCGGCAAGGACAATTACGCATCGCCGGAACAGGTTGGGTTGTACGGCAATGACGTGACTGCGAAATCCGATGTCTACAGCTTCGGTCTTGTGCTGTTCCATGCGCTGACCGGGCAGAAACTCGACATGGGCGGCAGCCAGTTTCAACTGGTGGAGAAGCGACGGCGTATGCCCGATCTCGGTGCGGTGGATATGCGAATCCGGCCTTTGCTGGAGCGGATGCTGCAGCCTGATCCGGCATTGCGCCCGACCATGGGGGAGGTCGCCAACTGGACGCCAACCGGTTCGGCCCAGACACCGGCCGCGCCGTTATATGGCTTCGATCCGCTACGGCGGCCGGAAAGCGCGGCGCCGGCGTCGCAGGACAGGATGCCGTCGACCGCGCGGAGCGCGCGCGGCCTCTGGCTGGGGGCGGGCGTGGCGGCATTGTTGCTGCTGGTCGGCGGTGGCGGATATGCCTTCTACAAGCTGGTCTGGTCAGCGCCCGGCACAGCGGTTTTGCCGCCACCTCCGAAACTCGCTGGAACAATGGTGCCGCCGAAGGTCGAGCCCGCTGGACCACAGCCCGGACGCCAAGAGACAGAGAAGTTGTCCGCGCAGCCGACGGCAACGCCGTCTCCGGCGCTCGATGGGCCGGGGCGAGCTGAGCGCATCCGCAAATACGTGGCCCAATATTCTGGCGGTGACTGCTTCTTTGTCTTGCCGATTGCTGTGAGCCCAAATGCGGCTGTCATCGAAGGGTTCGGTGCCTCGACCGCCCCATTCGACACCTTCGACAAAGCGTTTCGGCGTGAGCAGGGTTTCGAAGCTTCGGTCGGCGTCAGGCAAGTGACCCAGGCGCAATGCCCTGCCGTCAAGTTCTTGAGTCAGGTCGGGAGCGATCAGGCGCGAATGCCACGCATCACCCTGTCAGCGACAGAGCTGAAGGGCGGCGAAACCCTCAATGGGACCATTGAGAACTTTGCCAACCGCGTGGTCGAGCTGCTCATGGTGTCAGATCGCGGCGAAGTCCAGAGCCTCTCCTACCTTCTGAAGCCGGGCATCGACTCACTTTCGTTTACGCTCCCGACAGCGCGCGCGAGCGGTCCGCAATTGCTGTTGGTCGTGGCGGTTCCGCAGGTTCTGGACTCATTGCGCCAGCCGCGACCGATGGCTGCCGACACGTTCTTTCTGCAGGCGCTAAGCGAGGCTCAGCGCAACAAGGTGACCGTCATCGCGGCCGCGCGCTACGTGCTGCTCACCAATTGACCGGCACGCTCAGAATGTTCCGATCACCAGGATTTTCAGGTCGGCATCCGGCTTGAAGTCGCTTGCTGTATATTCAAGCATGTTTCCAGTAGCAGACGATGCCTTTAGCCGCCCGGGACAGAAGCTCACCAAGCGGTCGCTGCCGCCTGGGTCGATAGTCAGTTTGAACGAGCGGATCGGCCCGGCCCAATTCGCGCCGGTCTTGAGCACATACGAAATGCGCCGCTCCTGCAGCTTCGCGCTGTTGGTTTGGTTACTGCCCGCGCGCTTGTCGAGTTCGGCGAGGAACGTATCCTGGACGCAGTACTCTTTCCGGTAACGGGCGACTTCCTGAGCGAGTGCGCCGCTGCGGCGGAGGCTCGAGCGCAGGATGGTGTCGGGACTGGAGCCGACGCTCGGCCGGTACTGGTGTTCGACCAAGACGGTGCGCATGGGCGGAAACACCTGCTGGCGCACGGCCGAGGTCTTGATAACCCAACCCGGCGCATATTGCTGCCGGCCGTTGTCGCTCTTTCCCGCAGGTATCAGAAGTCCGTCGTCCACGAGCCGGGCCCGGGTCGCCTCGGGCAGGTCGTTCACCCGGATCTCGCGGCTACCAATCGGCAGCAGCGGCAACTTGAGTTCGCGGAGCAGGGCACCGACATCCCTGTTGCCGACCATGGCGCGCTGATCGACGGTCAGCGGCGCCGGGCTGCCATCGACCTTGGTCTCGAAGTCGACGAAGTTGATCGGATCATTTGACGGCAGTGCGATGTTCTCAGCCTCCGACAGGTCGATGTCGGGCAGCGGAAAGGCAACGGTAAGCGTGACCGGCCTGGCGGTGACGTTGGCGAATTGGTAGCGAACGCTAATCCTGTCGAGCGCGATACGAAGGTTCTCGCTCTCCATGGCCACGTCATTGGTGCGCACGAACTGGAGCCCGCCGATCGACAATTCCGCAGCCGAGTCGTTGGCGCGTGCCGGCCAGCCCGTCGCAACCAGCAGCGCGACCATCAAGGCCCGTATCCGGAACGATGGTCGGGGGGAGGGTCCGTTCGACAAGCTAGTCTCGATGCGGCGTCGCAGCATATGCTGGTTCCATCCGATGCGGGTCAATCGATCGGCTGATAAAGATCGCCCCACTCGGACTTCCAGACCCCGTCTGGATCGCACACTACGAGCGCGAGCTTTACGTCGTTTGCCAGCCGGATCGCGCCGCGAAAAGCATCCTGAGCCGGCAACTGCGCGCTGACCTGGTCGGTGGTCAGCCGTCCCCCGCTCGCGGCGGCCGGCAGCACGATCGATCCGGAGATGCCGTCATTGTCGCGTTTCAGGACAAGCGTGATCGCGTCGGGCTGGACTTCGCTCACCTGCTCAAATCTATTCCGGGCCATGTTTTGCACCGCAAGCTGAAGACATTCGGACTATCACCGTCCAGTGATAGATTGAACGTGATTGAGATTGCTCACCACTAATTGACGCGCCGCATCAACGGCATCTCGGATTAGTCGATCCGACGCGGCGATCGGTTCGGGGTACATTGAGGCGAACATGCTTCGTCCAAATCATTGGATCTGGGTCTTCATTGTTGGCGCTGGCATTCTTGGAACCAAGGCGTACGCCGACGATACCGTTGTACGCAGCTTTGCCGGCGGTTCGGCTGCTTCCATGGTCGGCATCGTCCCGGCCAGCGAGGACGTGGAACTCGCGGGACCGCAAGCACTCAGCGCCGATGGGCAGGGCAACCTGTTTGTGCTCGATCAGATCAACGGTCGCATCCTCCAATTTGATCCGAAACAGCCGAGCTCGGATCCTGACGTCCTCAATATGCCGAAAGACGTCCAGCCGACGGATCTCGTCGTCCACAACGACGACATCATGGTTTGGGACGGCGGCGTACGGACGCTGAAGGCGGCGCCGGGGCAATCCACGCGCGGCCTCGGTGGTGATGTGATCCAGCTTGAAGAGGTCTCGAGCCGCGGCACGGACGACCAGGTCGCCGTCTCCGCTTTTGCCCAGATGGGATCACAGGCGCCAGGCAGCGCGACCGACCTGCTCGACCAGAACACCCGCGCGGCCATCATCAAGACGACGCGGCAGCCCGACCGGCAATATGTTGCTACTCGAAGCAAGGGCTCGGTGATCGCCGACATCATTCCGGACAAGGGCAATGCCAGCGTACGGGTCGAAATCCAGACCATGGTCACCAACGAGACGATCGGCCAGCTCGGCCTGCGGGTGCGCAACCAGCTCGGCACGGTAGAGTTTCTCGAGATTGACAACAGTGACCGCTTCTATGTGTTGGCGGAGGACGTCCCGCCATCGGGAAAGAATGCCTCTACGTTCGTCGCACGCTATGCCGCGAACGGCCGTCTCGAAGGAATCTATGAGCTTCCTTTGGAAAACACGCCGCTGACCCGGCGATTCGTAACGGTTTCGGGCGATGGCGATGTCTATTTCCTGCGGACCAAACCGGACGGTATTGAAGTGGTCGGCGTGGGCTTCAGGCCTCTGACCAACGCTTCGATTATCGACGTGCGGCCGTCGCGAACGGCAGCCGCGCCGGCACCGCAATCCGGCGTCAAATTTGACGCGTCGGCCGCCGTGAGACCGTCCAATCGCCAGCAGGCGATCGAGACAGCGTTTGCGTTCGAGGGCATCCAGTGGAAGCTGACGCAGGCGAATTACGGCAACGATCCCGACAGCCAATGCAGCGGCTTCAGCCGTGTTCGTCGGCCGTGGTATCTGCAGGGAAAGGTGAATCAGGAGGTCCGCGGCGTACCCTATTGCTGGGGCTGCCACGGTTCGCTCGCGAACTTCCGGCAGCGGATCGAGAGCGGAACGCTGGCTGGCAATGTGTGCACTCGCAATGCGCCACGGCCGGATGTGGCTGGCGTCGACTGTTCGGCCTTCGTCAGCGCCGCGTGGGGGCTGTCCGTCCACTACACGACTGCCGCTATCCCCGCGATCGCAGCCCCCGTGGCAAATCCCTGGGACCTGAGGCCGGGCGATGCGCTGAACAAGCCGGGCTCGCACGTGATGTTGTTCCTGCGGTTCACGCCCGATCGCAAGGCCGAGGTGATGGAATCCTCGACCGGCGGCTGCAACGGCCGCGTCTGCCGCAACGTCTACCCGTTGGCGAGCCTGCTTTCGCGCGGCTACGTTCCGGTCCGCTTTCGAGCCTTCGCGGACGATCAGACGGCAGTTTCAGCGAGCGCCTATCAGGAGACCGAACAATCGCCGGCGGGCCGCAAAACGGCAAGCAAAAGGCGCTGAACCCGGTGTGTCGCCAGAGCTACAAAATGGGTAGGCATGATGTCGAGGTGGATCACGATGCGGATGCCCAGAGGATTTTATTGCGGGATCAGGCAGCTATGCGCCACCATCGGGCTCGCTGCGTTGATCGGGCTGATAACCCCTCACGCATATGCGGCAGGAGGACTGTCGATCAGCAATCCGGACGGGGCGGCGGTGCGCGCGCTCGTGATCGGGATCGATGACTATCAGCACGTGCGGAAATTGAAGGGCGCGGTCGCTGACGCCACTGACATCGTGACCAGCTTGAAAAACATGGGGGTTGGCGACGTCGTCGTACTGACGAACGCCCAGGCCGACAGGGCAAGCGTCCTGCGCGAGATCAGTGCACTGGTGGAGCGGACCAAGAACAACGACCTCATCTTTCTGTCGATCGCCGGTCATGGCACCCAGGAGCCGGAGCGCGTCAAGGGCTCGGAGCCGGACGGAATGGAAAACGTGTTCTTGCTGCCAGGCTTTGAAACCACGCCAACCGGGTCGGTTGAACGTGTTCTGGGCAGTGAGTTCAACCATTTCATCCGGCAGTTCGAGCTGCGCGGGGCGAGGGTGATCTTCGTGGCTGATACCTGCCACGGTGGCGGTATGGTGCGCGATATCGATCCGCGTGCCGCTGAGATGAGCTTCCGGCAGGTCCCGCGTTACACGTTGCTGGTCGACGAACTGAAGCCGGTGTCGGACAGCAACGATCCGAAGTCAGAACTCGATCTTGACCACACGGCGTTCCTGGCTGCGGTGGACCGCTACACCAAGGCGCCGGAAGTCCGCATCCCTGGCATCGATGGCTTGCGCGGGGCTCTCAGCTATGCGGTCGCGCGGGCGGTGGAGGGGAGCGCAGACATCAATCACGATGGGAAGGTGACGCTCAAGGAGCTCTTCAGCAATGTTCGACAGGTGGTCTATCAGCTCTCGGACCAGCGCCAGAACATCGTGACCATATCATCGCCGCCTCAGACGCCGGATACCGACGTCGCCTTCGAATTGACGCGCGGTGTCGTGCTGATTCAGGGGCCGGCCGCGAGAGCTGCCTCTGGTCCGGCCGGATCCGGGGGGGCCGTCGAGGGACAGGCGCCCGCGCCACCGGCTGTCACGGCCAAGGCACCAACCACTCCGACCCTTGCCGCGGCGGCGACCAAGGAACTTCCGACCGGCGACGCGCCGGGGCCTCTCCGCCTCGCTGCACCAATCCGGCTGGCGGCGCTCGACGGCAAGACAAGCTATTTTGCAAGCGTGAAGCCAAAGGATGTTCCCGTGCAGGCGGTTCAACCGACGGACAATCCCGACCTGATCTGGGATCCCGTGTCGCACGACGTGATCGCGTGGGGCGACGTGGTCGCCTACGGGATCGACGTTGCGAACTTGCCGACGGTAGTCGATCGGACAGCGGCAATTCGTGAACTGAAACGCATTGCGACCCGGTCGCCGCAGATCATGCGCATCTGGCCAGACGATCGCCAACAGCGTGCTGGCCAGACTGTCGAAGTTGACCTGTCTGATGTGGCGTCAAGGGCGGTGCTGCTGTTCAATGTGTCTGGCGATGGCACCATCCAATTGTTGTATCCGGTGGGTTCTGATGCGGCGCTGGCCCGATCGGCGAGTTTGCGCTTACCGCTCAGGGTCGGCGAGCCGTTCGGTGCGGAACAGATCGTTGCGGTGACCTCGCAGCAACGCATGGTAGATCTTGAGACAGCCCTAATGCAGTTCAACCGGCGTCGCGCCTCGGGGCAAGTGATCAAGAGTCTCGAGCGTTACTTGCCCGCAGACGCGCGAATCGCCTCGATCGGCTTCTTCAGTGCCCCCTGACTCTTAGGGGAGCAGGCCATGCCGTCATCTCGGCCGATCCGCCAGGCGCGACCATGGCTCGCATTCCTGCTGCTACTGGCGGGTAGCGGAGCTGCGCCTGCAGCACCATTGCCGACGGCGTCGTTGCATGTCGGCACGACGTACGCACGTTGGCTTTGGCCGGTACAAGCGGTGCGCGGGCAGACCAATACCGCGAGTGTGTCCCTTCAGATCCTGCCGAGCCAGACCGTCAACGTCGGCGGCAAGGTCTCGTTCGGCGTTACAGCCAGGAAGACTGGATATCTCATTTTGGTCGACGTCGACGCGGAAGGGCGGATGTCCCAGATCTTTCCGACCCCCGAGCTATTGGCGCAGTCGAACGAACGCGACATCAATCTCGTCAAGCCGGGTGTCGAATTTGTTGTTCCTGCCCCGGCGGCGCGACAGCGTGGTTTTGAATACGTCGTCGCACCGCCAACAGGGTCCGCAGTGATGATCGCCATCCTGAGCGAGCGACGCGTGCAGTTGCTCGATTTGCCGGACATGCCCCGCAAGCTGGAAGGTCAGGCCGACGCATTGAGCTATCTATCGGCCTGGACCAGCGAGCTGCGCGTGCCGGACAACAGCAGCGGAAAGCTGGTGACGAACAATTGGTCGTTCGACGTCAAATCCTATTCCATCAAGTGAGCCCTGTGAAGCTTGGGTTATAGCTTGCTCAGTCGGCTGAAGAAGCCACCCCGGGCGATCATGTAATGAATGTCCTTTGGAAAGGGAAAAGCGCTGCGAACGTTGGAAATTGCGTGCTGGAGGAATTCCCCGCGCTGCGGCGCTGGCTTATGCCGCGGCTGGTCCGCGACCTGCGGTATCATGAAGCGATCCACGAAAGCCGGGTCAAGATCGTTGACCCTGACCATCTGGCCAAATGCCGGGAATAGATCGTAATGACCCAAGCTTACGCTGAGGTTCTTGAGGGCAGGGCGCTGAGGCTGAGTTTGATTGCCATCGGTCGTCGCCAGCCCACGCCCGATCAGGTCCAGCTTCACCGATTGCGGCAGAGTTGATGGACCATACACGATCTCGAGCGCCCGGCCGCTCTGTCCGGACAACCATTGGTACCAGAAGGTCGCATCATCGGGCCGCGCATTGGCAC
The DNA here is from genome assembly GCF_052075965.1 of Bradyrhizobium sp. 482_C4_N1_8. Classification (NCBI taxonomy): domain Bacteria; kingdom Pseudomonadati; phylum Pseudomonadota; class Alphaproteobacteria; order Hyphomicrobiales; family Nitrobacteraceae; genus Bradyrhizobium; species Bradyrhizobium sp. 482_C4_N1_8. The sequence continues at coordinate 2,468,491 of NZ_CP197231.1, forward strand.
CGTAGAGGCAGTCAAATCCCCAACAGGCCGTCAGCTTGCCCTGATACTTTCCAAGGCTCCCGACGAGGTTGCGCATGCCGTTACCACCGCCGGAGTGGCATGCGATGATGAGCTTGCCGATCTGGAGCTGAGGAATGGACGTCGAGGAGAGACCCAGGAACCTGGCAAGAGCTCCAAGGATCTCCTCGAGATAGCGTTCGCCCCAGTTCGCGGTTGCCAGGTCAGACACGCTGTAGTTTCCGGCAAAGGTGTCGCCAACGGCATATTCGTAGCCCAGGAACGGCGCGATAAGCACTACGTCCTTGCCGGAATCCCGGACCTGTTCGCGCAGCCGCGCTGGATCGCTGTGGAAGAGGAATTCATGGTTTTTGACATAGAAGCCGTGAAGCCAGATCACGACATCGAACTTGGTGGCAGCTGTTGGGTGCTTTGGCGGAAGATAAACCGCCGTCGGCTTCATGCCGGGGGCCTGCCGCTTCGTGAAGAGCGTCACCCCGGGAAAGGCGTTGGCGTCCTTTTGCTCAAGCTCACACGCAACCACGCAGGTCGCTCCGCTTCGGCCAATCCAGGCACGGACCTGGATGACCCAGTGTTAAGCTCTGCCGCCCGTCACACCTTCTCGACACCAAGATCCGCGCGGCCTCCTGGCCTTCCATGACGCCGTGGCAGCCTTGCGCGTTGCTAGTTGCAGGACTCGACATTACCCACGTTGCCCCCGGGGCCGCCGCCGCCACGGTATTCGAGGTGGCAGCCACTACGGACCTGACGGCACAGAGATTGATCGCAAACGACCTGACCACCGCCGCCGCCGGACCTCGCAGTTGCTTGTCGCCGCGGAACGTCGGCTGCCGGCGCCGGCCTCTCGCGGGCCGAACGATCCGCACGTGACGGACGCTCGTCCGTGTTGCGCTTTGCGACCGGTTTCTTCCCGCGTCGCTTCTCGCATTCATTGTCGTCGTTGAGGAACGAACCCTCGGCACAGGTGATCCTGCTGCACTGGTCACCGTCGGCCTTGTAGCCATGATCACAGATCAGGGGACAGACCCGGGACGGCTTGAGCTTGATTGCGTCAAGCGCGTCGAGACTTGCGAGCTTGGCGTCGAATTTGGTTCCCGCGTGCTGGTTGAAGAGAGCCAACGAGCGCTGTGAGGCCGCATTCCATTGGCCATTGACGGCGCCGGTGAAGCAGCCGACGCGGCTCAATTCGCCTTGTACAGACTTGGCGATATCTACGGACTTGGAGAGATCGGCCTTTGCGATATCGGTCTGGCGCGGCTCGTCGCTCAGCGCGGCAAGCTTGGGCGTCTTGCTGTCCTCAGCGGGCGTAGCGGCCGCTGGGTTATCCGCGACGGTACTCTCAACAGCCGGCTTATTCCCGGAGAGTGCAGCGACGATTGTAGATTCGGACGCAATACGTTTCCGTTCCGCCTCGGCGGCTTGCTCCTGCGCCGCTTGCTTCGTCTTCTCGGCCGCAATCCGGGCCTCTTCCGCAGCCTTCAGCTCCGCGGCCGCCTTCTCCTGGTCGGCACGCTGGGCGCCCTGGGACATCAGGCGAGCTCGCTGCTGCTCGGCCTCCTGCGCTTTCGCCGTGGCCGCGACACGTGCGTCCTCGGCGTCGAGCTGATTGAGCTGCAGCTTGGCCAGATTTGAGTAGTATCCGTCCGGATGTTGGGTCAGGAACGCGTTCAGAGCAGGCTTGTTGCGGAGCTGCAAGGCCAATTCGTAATCACGTCGAATTTCCGACTGGGGGTTGGCCGCCTGTACCGGCTCCTCGGCCTTGGTAGCCGGAACAAGCGCAACGTCTTCGCCGCCGAGCGAGCCGTAGACATAGGGCTCCTGTCGGTTGCCCGTGGCTTGCAAGACATCGTCGCGGACGAAGCCGAAAGCCCTTCGCAAGTCGAGCCCCGGCTTTGCGATGTACTTCACGAGAGCCGTCGCGTACGGACTATTCTGGCTGTTGCCATCGAGTGCGGTCAGTCCCGCTTTCGCGGCAAACGCGATCAGCGTGTTGGAGACGGTGGGCTCGACCCTGGCCAGTCCGCGGCTGATCGATCGCGAGGCAACTGTACGTTTCATCGAGTCGGCAAACGGATTGTTGCGGCACGCGTCGACGATCACCACGCGTAGTTGCCTCGCAGGCTCAATCGCCAGCAGGACGCGGTCGAGCGAGAATGCTTCGTCATAGATGTCCGTGTCACGTTCGAGTCTGGCGTCGGTCGGGATCAGATAGTTTGTCCCGTCGATCTCGATACCGTGGCCAGCGTAGTACACCAGGGCTATGTCGGCATTGCGGGCCTGATCGGCGAATTCTCTCAAGGCCCGCCGCATATCGGTCGCGGCGAGGTTAAGTCTTGAGTCAACCACATCGAAACCTGCCCCCTTCAAGGTTGCGGTGATGGCCGCAGCGTCGTTGGCCGGGTTTGGGAGCAGAGGGGCGTTTTGATAGTTGGCATTGCCGACCACCAAAGCCACGCGCTTTGTCGCCCAGGCTGGCTGACAGGCCAGGAACAGCGAAGCGGCGAGAAGAAGCAAAACTCGAAGGTGCCTGTACACTCTCATGGCGAACACCCAACCTATGCCCGTAGAATGGTGACGTCGCGAAGATGGCCGCATAAGAAATGACTTTTGGAATTCGTACGCTACCGGCGGCTGCCTATCTGCATACAGTACCAAACTCGAGCCCGATCCATTCCTATGTGTTGTTGCGAAATGCGGACGCGTTCAAAAGGCATGGAAGATATTGCGCCGGGCGCTGTCCGCCGATTCATGTGGATGATAGGCGCCCGCCAGTGCTCTGCTGAGGGCGCGATCACAAAATAAGATATTGATATAAAACGGTTATTTTTCTGGGGGCTGCTCGTGGCAGCGCGGCACAAGGCCTCCGGCTTGGTTCGAACTCGAGTTCCGCTGAGCCGCACATCGAGGAGACGTGAAGAGCGGTGTCAGGCGTGCGGATCGATCGCCTTGGTCGAGAGCTCCGGTCCGGCCTGATGAGCTCGCCGCCCGAGTCTCGCGGGGATCAGACCTGCAGGGATCAGAAAAGGCGTTGCCGCGGCATAGACGTCATATTCAGGGAAGGCCAGTCTTAGAATCCGCTCTTCGTTGATCATTCGTCGGCACTGAATCATCGCAACCACGATGGCGATGAGCACGGCAAGTGGTGAAAGGACCTGAAGTGTGACACCGACCAACGCAATCCCCTCACATAGGTAGAGGGGATGCCGGACGACTCGATAAGGCCCTTCCGTCACAAGGCGCCTCGCCTCCGGTAGAATGCTGAAGGATTTGTTCAACCAGCGGAGTACCACGATAGAAAGCGAGATCCCCACCAGGATCAACGTCGTCGACAGAGCCGACCAGATCGGGCCGAGCTCTGCCTTCGGAAGAAAAGCGAGTGCGACGGTCGGAAATGCGCCCAGCAGGGCCGAGACCCGCATCTCAACGCCCTTCGACTTCATTGTCGGGACCAGCCGGGTGATGGTTGTCAGTGCAACGAGTCCGAGGAACAGGACGTTGGCAATACTGGCTGCGATCATGAGCAAGTTGTCCACGCTGCCCAACGGAAGGCGATGGATGCTGGCGGCGCCAATGAGAGCAGACCCGCCATAGACGATCACGATGGCCACCCTGGAGGTCCAGTCCAGCCAGGGATTGACGCCGCCGGCGATCCGGTTCCTGGCTGTCCCCTCCTGGCCGACCTTCGCGTCAGTCACAGCAGTGATCTCGCTCGCTCAAAATCTGCCTCACTAGACGCCAGGCCTCTGGAGAGGTCAATTGGCTGGCCACATCTCCGGGCGCGGCCACACCAGCCAGTCCCATGCGGTTCCACATTCCGCGGACCTTCCGGATCGTCGAGTTGTCATTGAACCGAACCTGTCGTGGCGACACGAATGATAAAGCGCATAATTAAACAGTAGTACTGCCATGGGTTTGCACGGATTCGTGAATTTGCGCCGAATCTTGTTCCTTCTTCCTGTGCTGCTGCTCTTCTTCTGTCAGCCGGCATGGGCGGGGAATCGCGTCGCACTTGTCATTGGCAATTCTGCCTACAAAAACGCGGCGCCACTTTCGAATCCCGTCAATGACGCTGCGATTGTCGAGGCGACACTAAAGAACGCAGGTTTTGACGTTGTGCAAACCCGCCAGGATCTTCAGGCGATCGAGATGCGGCGCACGCTGCGCGATTTTGCCGATCAGGCTCGCGACGCAGATGTGGCCGTCATCTACTACGCCGGTCATGGTATGGAGATCGAAGGTACGAACTACCTGATCCCGGTCGACGCCACCCTTGAGCGCGATACGGATGTGTACGATGAGGCGTTTTCGCTCGATCGCGTCATGCTGGCCATTGAACCTGCAAGGCAGCTGCGACTTGTGATCCTCGACGCTTGCCGCAACAATCCTTTCTCCGAAAAGATGAAACGGACGGTCGGCTCGCGGTCCATCAGCCGGGGCCTTGCCCGAATTGAGCCGGCGACGGCGAATACTCTGGTTGCCTTCGCCGCCAAGGCTGGCTCGACAGCGTCGGACGGCAACAGCAAGAACAGTCCCTACGCTGCCGCATTGGTCAAATATATCGGGACTCCGGGTCTGGATTTGCGCAGGGTGTTCGGTTTCGTTCGCGATGACGTCATGAAAGCAACGGGCAATCGGCAGGAGCCCTATGTTTACGGCACGCTTGGCGGCGACGACGTGCCGCTGGTGCCCGCCAAGGAAACAGCCAAGGGGCCAACCAGGGAACCAGCCGGAGAACCAGCCAAGGAGGCCGCGAAGGAAGCTGCTCCATCGCCAACGCTGCGATCCGAAATACGGCGCGACTACGAGCTCGCGCTGCAGGTTGGCAACAAGGATGCACTGAACTTCTTCATCGTCCAGTATCCGGATGGTTACTACGCAAGTCTCGCAAAGCTTCAGCTCGCCAAAATCGATGCGGAGGAGAAGCGTGTTGCTGCGGCCGAAAAGGCGCGTCAGGCCGAGCAGGAGCAGGCGCGGCTCGTCAACGAGGGCGCACAACAGATGCAACTTGCCAAGGCGGCGTCGGATCTGAAGGCAGCGCAGGAAGCTCGGGCCGCCGCCGAGGCCGCCAAGGAAACCGCGCAGCATCAGGCTGCTCAAGCCGAACAAAGGCGTGTCGCGGCTGAAACGGCACCTGCCGCGAAGAACGCCGCACCATCAGCAACAGGGCAGCCGCAAGAGGCGAAGGCAAACACGGACACAAAAGTGGCAGCGCTCCCCAATCCACAGGCTCCCGTGCCGCCACCTTCGCCAGCTGAGCTGGCAAAATCGGTGCAAAGCGAATTGCGCCGGGTCGGCTGCCTCACGGGATCGGCCAGTGGGGAGTGGGATGCGGCGTCGCGGCGCTCGCTTGAGCTGTTCAATCAAAGCGCCGGCACCAAGTTCGATACCAAGACCGCGAGCGCCGATGCGCTCGATGCGATCAAGCTCAAGGCGGCGCGGGTTTGTCCTTTGATTTGCGGATCCGGCCTAAAGCGCGACGGCGATCGTTGTGTCAAGATTGCCTGCGCTGCGGGTTACTTTCTGAATGGCGACGATGAATGCGAGAAGCGCAAGGTCCGTCAGGCCCCGTCCGCAAGACTTGAACGAAGGGAGAGGGAGGCTGCTCCTGCAAGACCCGCAAGACCCGAGGCCAGCGCAAGCAACAAGCCGGAAGGCGGCGGAATGCCATTCATGTTCTTCCTGCCTTGAAGATTTCAGCCGATATCGTGTAGCGCCGTGTTCAAGCATGCCGTTCGAGTCTGCATCGGCCATTCTGAACGTAAGCCCGGCCCCAGTCTTTCCTTGCGGAGACTTCCGGGTCTTCGCGACACATTTTCCAGCTGGATTGGCCGACCCACGCACCAGGGGCACATGCTCGTCTGACCCGATTCACGTTCAGTCATAGTCGCCGTTGTGGCTAACAAGGGTCAAACAAACCGCTCACGATTGGAATTTCGGACTTCGGAGAAGCTGATGCCCATTCCGTTGAGGATTTACATCACGCCATTTGCCGACAGGGGGGTCGTTGAGCCCGGGCAATGGAGCAGCGACACGGCCAAGAAGGCGCTCGACGTGGTCAATACGATCTGGTCAAAGGCCAAGATCGCGTTCGTGATCAGCGATTGCTTGATGGAGAAGCCGCTCGACATGGCAAAGAGCGCGCGCAGCAATGATCAGCGATTGCTGGGTGTTCTTGCCTCTCGGCACGATCCGGACAATGCCATCCACATCTACATCGTCAATTCGATTGAAAATCTATCCGCCGGCGGAAGTTCATACCCCAATAGCGAACCCGAGCCGGCAAGCTTCGTCCAGTGGTATGGCAATGACCACGCCAATGGACGCGCCTGGGCTCACGAGCTTGGCCATCTGATGAGCCTCGATCATGTCGAGATCGACTATTCCAATGAGAAGCAGGCGGCGCAACGCGTCAAGAACCTCATGACGAAAGGATTGAGCGCCGGCTCCGACTTGACTGGCCAGCAGATCGATGCAGCCAAGGGCTCAAAGCTGATCAAGCGATTTGGCGGATAAGTCGTCGGCCGACCGCCGAAGTCGCCGTCGTCCTGCAGATCGCGTGTCCGAAGCGGGGGAACGTCCTCCTCGCGTGGCGATCTCCGCCGAATTCAGAAAAACGACTACATTGTGGCAATCGGCGCGGTCATTTCGGCACGGGTCTGGAGCCCGATCTAATCCGCCCATCCAGGCATGGGCCGGACAACGGCGCGCGCTTAATGGGCGCTTAATGCTTTTGCGCAACAGATAGATCACCAGCGCGGAATTAGTCCTAGTTACGAGTGCGAGCCGAGCTCCCGGAGGAGGGGAATCGGATGGGACTGCTTTTTGTCGGAGTGCTGGCGGGAGTCCTGATCGGCTTTGGCTGGTTTGCGCCTTCCCGAGGGTACTTCCTCGGATGCGCGTCACGACCCTGTTTCGCTGTCGCCCAACCCGCGCAGCCAATGCCGACGGCGTTGGCGCAAGAGCCTGCGGCTGTCAGATCGAGTTCCGCAACGCCGGCAAGGCCCGGCAAGACATCATCTCCGAAATCTCCGAAGAAACGCGGATCGACCGACCTTGCCAAAGCGGCGTCCCCGCGGACGAGCATCAGCGTCCCGGCATCCGAACGGCCCGCGGAAATGCCGGACCCTGCTCTGGACAAGGCGAAGGTTGCGATCGCGACGCAGATGAGGGGGCCGGAAACGGTCGAACTCAGCGACGTGAAGCGCGCAATGCGAAAGAACATGTTTGGACGCCCCGTGGATACGATTTGCGGCCGCGTGAAAGGAAGAAGCGCGTCAGGCGGCGAGACTGGCGAGAGGCCGTTCCTGTATCTCGTGAAGGAGGATGAAGCATATGTCGTCGACGGCAAATCAGGGTCGGCGGCGTCAACCGCGTATCGAAACATCTGCAATTGAGGGAATGCGTCGACTGCGCCACGGCGTGGTGCGCGTCGAAATGATTTGAGCGGAAAGAATTTCCACCCAGGCGCCAGGTGACCCCGCAGTGGATTTGGCACTAGCGGCGGCACTGCGCCGCTCTCGTGATGCTGCATTCAGGTTGAATGCAGGAGCAGGGGAGACGCAATACGGAATGGGAATATCGCGGAGGTTCTTTTCATCTCGAGGACATCATGCACGACATAACCAACGCTTCAAAACGGCTCAATGAATCGCTTCACTTGCCGGTTCTGGTGATCATCGAGCCGCTCCTGTTGCCTCGTACATGCATTCTGCACGTCCTCAGGCGGGAGCTGGACGAACTTGAGATCCTTGACATGGCATCGGTCCAAGGCCTGGACTGCACGTCAGCCCGCGATGTTCGTCTGGTGATGCTGAGTATCGCGGACAAGCCCATCGGCGATCCCTCGGTTGAGGATGATCTCGCCTTCGTTGCGGAGTGTTGTCCCAACGCCGCCACTGTGGTCCTGTCAAACCACGAGGACGAGCCGACCGTGCAGGCCGCGATGCAGCGGGGCGTGCGCGGCTTTATTTCCACCTCGCTACCGATCGAGATCGCCATAGCCGGCCTGCGCCTTGTTCTCGTCGGCGGCGCCTACAGGCCGTTGCCTGTGGCCGGGATGAACAGGATACCGGATTTCGAGCCGCCGGATGCGCGCGGGCTCGCGCCCGCATATCTGATGAACGAGGGAGCCAGAGTGGCTATCGACAGGAGCGTGACCGATCTCACGCCTCGTGAGCAACAGGTTCTGGCGGAACTGGAGCTCGGCCTGCCCAACAAGCTGATCGCCGCCAAATTGGGCCTGTCGGAAAGCACGGTCAAAATGCACATTCAGCATATCATGAGGAAATGTGCCGCGCACAATCGCACGGAGGCCGTGCTCCGCTGGCGCGGCCGGTTGCCCGCGCCGAGTCGCGATCACGTCCCCGGCGTGGCTCTCATGCCGGAGACCTAATGCATGATCCGGACCCGGAAGGCGCGATGACGATTCACCCCAATCTCATCGCGCTTCAGTCCTCTCTGAATGCACCACGGAAGCTGTCGAGCAGGGGCCTGAGCGCGTAGAGAGCCACGGTGCCGCGCCCCGTCGTGATGAACACCTGAACCGGCATGCCGGGGACGATCTGGATGTCGTTCGCGACGATCTGTCCGTCGTCGATCCGGATCCTGGTCGCGTAGTATGGCTGGTCGGTACGCTTGTCGAGCAGCCGGTCTGCGGATACGTGCACGACGGTTCCCTTCAGGCGAGGCACGCGACGCTGATTGTACGGTACGAGTTGAACCTCGGCATTGAGGCCGGGATGAACCACATCGATGTCCTCGGGCCTCAGGCGCGCGGTCACGATGAGACGGTCTTGCCGGGGCACCAGGTCCATGAGCGGAGCGCCCGCTCCGATGACGCCGCCGGCCGTATGAACCCGCAGATCGGTTATCACGCCGTCCTCGGGCGCCTTGATCTCCGTTCGCGATAGCTGATCTCTGGCCGCAAGCAACCGCTCGCGGAGTTGGAATATCTGGTTCTGTGCTTCACGAAGCGACTGTGCGATCTCGTTCTGCCTCTCGCTCTCGAGCTTGAACAAGGTGGCCTGCTGTTCGCTGATGACCTGCCCGGCGCGGGCAATCTGCGCGGCGATCTCGCCGCGGCGGCCCTCAACGTCGGCCAGCTCCCGCTGCAGGTTCAGCAGCCGTGGCCGCCGTTCGAGTCCCTTGTTGACGAGGGTCGCGACCATATCCAGTTCCTCCCGAACGATGTCGACCCGTTGCCCGGTGGCGGTTTCCTGAGCCTTGAGACCTTCGATCTCCTTCTCGACTTGACGCCTTCGTTCGCGAATGACCGCAAGCTGCGACTCGTGAACCTGGAGGCGTGCCTGAAAAATGAATTGCTGCGCCGACACCGCGGCGGCCGCCACCTCGCTCTGCCTGCTGTCCTGTTCCAGCGCGTCCGGGATTGCGATCCTCTCGAATCTCTGCTGCTCGGCTTGAAGCCGTGCGGCACGAGCAGCGGCATCCCAGAATTGGCCTTGGAGGCTTTGCATCTCCGAGCCGGCCCGGGTGTCGTCCAGCTCGATCAGCGTTTGGCCGCTGCGCACGATATCGCCATCCGAAACCAGGATCTTCCTGATGATACCGCCTTCCAGATGCTGGATCGTCTTGCGGCTCGATTCCGATTCCACGACGCCGGACGCGATCGCGGCGCTCTCGAGCGGCGCGAGGCTCGCCCATGTCCCAAGCCCCAGCATGAAGCAGAGCACCAGCAGATTGCCCGCGACGGTGATACCGCGAAGCCTTCCACGCGGAGAGGTCGGCGTGGGCGTCGAGCACCATGGAAATTCCAGAGGCTCGAAATCGTCGATTGCGGTCACCACGACGCCAGATCGCCGGGCGGGCAGCGGGCTCGCCGGCGCTCGCATGAGCTGGTCCCAGACCATGGGAAGTCTCGAGACGGCGGGAAGCTTCCAGACGGTGAGAGAGTTCCAGATCATGGCGCTATCTGCGAAGTAACCTGGGGTCGGCTCAGGTGCCGTTCAAAGATGTCCTCGCTGTCGCCGAACGCGGCGACCGCACCGCCCTCCATGATGGCAATCTTGTCCGTGGCGGCGAGGAGACCCATCCTGTGGGTGACGACGACAAGGATGACGCCTGCGAGCTTCATGCGCTCGATGGCATCCAGGAGCATTCGCTCGCCCCCATAGTCGAGGCTGGCGTTGGGTTCGTCGAGAACGACGAGGCGTGGACTGCCGAAAAAGGCGCGGGCGAGACCGAGGCGCTGCCGATACCCGCGCGAGAAGGTTGCTTCGCTCTGAACCACCGTGTCGTACCCCAGCGGCAGGCCCATGATCGCCCCATGGATACCGACGAGCTTGGCCGCTTCGATGACCTTCCGCCGGTCGGCATCTTCAAGGCGTGCGATGATGTCGTTGATCGTGTCGCCGAGCAGGTTGATGTCCTGGGGGAGATATCCGAGGCGGTCGCCGCTTCGGCCCTCGCGAAGCAGCGAGACGTCGGTATTGTCGAGGAGGATACGGCCATGCGTTGGCATCGACAGCCCGGCGATCACCTGGCCGAGCAAGGACTTGCCTGATCCGGACGGACCGATGATGCCAAGGCATTCTCCGGGCATGAGGCTGAACGAGACACCGTTCAGCAGAAGATGGCTGGTCCCCGCAAGCCTCACGCCGACATTGTCGACGACGAGGCCGCTTGGCGCCTGCAGCGGAGAAACCTCCGCGCTCTGCTGCCGGGCGGCGGGGAATGCGGCGAGAAGTGCGCCGAGCCGCTGACAGGCGCTCACGGCCGTCACGAGTGATTTCCAGCCTGCGACCGCACTTTCGACCGGCGCGAGCGCCCGGCTGAACATCAGCGTGGCAGCAAAGATGATGGCCGGACTCTTCCCGTGATCGAGGACAAGCCATGCGGCAGCCCCCATGATCAAGACCTGCGACAGCGCGCGAACCGGCTTGGTGGCCAGCGAGACGATCTCGCCTCGCCGGAGTGCCACATCGTGCTCTCTGCGGGCGTGCTGCGCGTCACGGTGGATCATGCGCGCAGCGCTATCGAACATTCCCATGGCGCGGATCATGTGGATGTTGCTCGCTGCAGTCTGGAGGCGGCCGCAGCTTCTGGACAGCGCGGCGCCGGATCTGAGCAGAACGTCTTCGGTGACCAGCTCTCCGGCAACCGTGAGCGCGAACAGGAAGGCGACGCAACAGGCGCCCACCACGCCGAGCAGGGGATGGATCAGAAAGAGGACAAGGAGGAACAGGGGCGCCCAGAGCGCGTCGAACAGCATCGGACATGCGCCGGACTCGACGAACTGGCGCAGCACCGTGAGATCCCGATACGCGCCCGACGCTTGCGTCCAATCGCTGCGAAGCGCCGATTCGAGGCCGGCCGAAAGCACGCAAGGACGAAGGCGATCGTCGAGCCAGGCGCCAAGGCGTCCCAGGACGGCGCGCCGCAATGCATCGAACACGCCGCCGACGACCACAGTGATCGCGACAATGAGCGTGAGCAGGAGCAAGGTGTCGCCACTCCGGCTCGACAACACCCGGTCGTAGATCTGAAGAAGATAGATGGAGGGCGCAAACAGGAGCAGGTTGTAGCTGCAGCTATACGCGAATACGAGACCGAGCGGTCCCGCGCAGGACCGGAGTGCCGCGTGCAGTGGCGTCCCGATCTGCGGCAGGATAGGCAACCGAATGGGCGGCATCAGCATGATCGTCACCGCCTGAAATCGAGGTCCGGCGCGCTTGACCGATGGCCAACGCAATCCGGCAACGGCATCGGTAGATCATTGGCGTGAAATCCAGGACCGGCGGCCGCGGCCGCCGGTCCTGCCAGTCGGACGAGCGGCTGGTTAGAGCGTATCGAGATGGAAGGTCACTCCGCCACCCCATGCGAAGTTGCCGTCTCCGCCATCGCCGCCGATGCCGGCCACAACTTCCTGGTGCTGGTCCACCATGACCTTGTTGATCTGGGTGGCATCCGTATTGGCGTAGACCTTGGAGGTATCGTAGCCGCTGTAGGATTTTTGGCTTCCATTCGACTCGGCGTCTCCGCCATGGGCCTTCGAAAAATACGAGGCCTTGGCGTTTGCGCCGCCGGCATCCCAATCCGCCGTCTGTTTGACGTGATCGCCGGTGTTCACGTGCACGTCGGCACCTTCCGCCTTGTTGGTCGGATCGTAGTTGACAGTCGGCTTGCTGATGATGGCTCCCTTGAAAGTACCGTCGCCGCCATTTCCGGCACTTTGACCACCGGTGTCGATCGATTTGACTTTGATCGTATCCGAGATGTTGATTGCCTTTGGCATCATTTGAGGCCTCCGTCGGTTTGTTGGCTGTCGTGCAACATCCATCCCGATCAGGCGGACGCGCGCGGCAAGTCTGGTCCGCCCACGCGCGATGGCGATAGATGTCAAATCGGACACCATCCGGTTTGGTGGGCCTACGTACGAAAGTACGACATTTCGTCAGGAGAGGCGCCTCTGCGCGGGCTTTGCATGCGAAGAGTGGCGACGGCGCGTGCCGCGATGCGATCGGCTATGCGAGCGATGCGACGTTTCGCTATGCCACCAGGTGAAGATCCGACAAGAGATGCGCGGCATCGCCACCCAGTGCGAGATTGCCGTGGCCGCCGTCCCCGCCAACGCCGGCGATCTGGACCGCACTCTGGTCGATGTGCACGTTGTTGACCTGATCGGCTACGGCCGTCGAATGGGGACCTGCGATTGCGATGTTGATGGGTGCATAGATCGCGACGCTGACGTCGATCAGACTGCCGGCAAAATAGCCGTTGCCGCCATTGCCTGCGCTGTTCGAACCGGTCGCGATCGTATCGGAGCCGCCCCACAGATTATGGGAGAGAAGGCTTGCATGGCCGCCCGCTGCGGCGTTGTCGTTGCCGCCGTGCCCGCCAATGCCAGCGATCTGAACCGCGGATTGATCCACGGAGACATCATTTATCTGGACCGCGTAAGTGCTGGAGCCATAGCCCGCGATTGCGATGTTGATCGGGTTGTACACTACAAACGAGGTATGGACGAGTTCACCGTAGAACACGCCGTCGCCGCCATTGCCGGCCTGGCTTCCGCCCGTTTGAACGCCAAAGACGCCGCCTCCGTTGCTTGATCCCCAGCCGGGGTCGAGCGTCATGACGCTGCCGCCGACGGCTACGTTGCCATGTCCGCCACTTCCGCCGACGCCCGCGATCTGAATAGCCGATTGATCGATGTCCACCGTGTTCGATTGACTTGCATGCGCAGTGCCGCTCGAGGCTGCCACCGCAATATTGATCGGATGATAGATCACCACGGGAGCGTCCACGATCGCACCCGAGAAATAGCCGCTGCCGCCGTTTCCGGCGCCGTTGTCGCCGCTCGCGATCAGGCCGGCGCCTAAGGACGTACTGACGCTGCCGCCTGATGCAATGTTGTCATTGCCGCCATGGCCGCCGACGCCGGCCATCTGAAAAGCGGATTGATCGACATTCAAATTGTTGGACTGGTTGGCCAGGGCGACCGAGCCGTATCCCAAGCTCACCGAGATGTTGATCGGTTGATAGATCAACAGGGACGCGTGAATGATGCTTCCGTAGAAGTAGCCATCTCCGCCGTTTCCGGCCGTGTTGGCTCCGCTCTCGACCGCAGCAATGCCCATCCCGGGATGTGATGCGCCGGAAGCGGGCGTGTTGGACGAAACATCCAGGCCCGCCGCAGCGTGGTTGCCGACGTGGCCGCCCGTGTCGCCCACCGACGTGGGATGTTTGGATTGAATCGGGTCGGAGTCATTGTGCTGGGTGTTCGCGCTCGCGGGGTGCGCTCCAGAATCTGCAAATTGACCTGCAAACGGGCGGGGACCATGGACCAGGGCGCCACCGCCAACCGCGTCAGTCAGGAACGGTGCGCTCGGTGCCGGACCCGCTTCGTCGTCACCATCGTACCCATCGTGGCGATGGGAGGCGTGATGCAGCCGGATTCCATCCGACATCCGCGAAAAATCCATCGTAGCCTCCCTCATCGCAATCGCTCCGCGCGATCGGACGGGTTCTGCACTCCGGACAGACTGTCATCCCGGGAAGGTCGAATGCCCAGTCGTCAGTTCGGATATAGCGCTTCGTCTGGCACCCGTAACATCGGCTACATCCGTTCGGGTAAACAGCCTTTGCAACTTTGCGTGGGCCGATGCTTGAAAGTGCGACCTTGAGAGGATGGCGAAAATGGACAATCGAGCTGACGGCCAGATCGCCTGCGGCCAAAATGAATCCACGGCGTTGCCGGATTTAAGTCGCATTGCGACCTAGGTCACGGCCAACGCTCCCGTCCGGGCAGGGGCGCAACACCGGGGTTTTCCATGTCCGGTCATTTGCGAGTTTATTGCGCCGCTTTTACGCTTATTGCAGGTCTCTCGACATCATCCGCGTTTTCGACGCCTCTTTCCGAACTCTTCAATGCCGGTCCCGCCACAGCCCCTGCGCCCGCTTCCGCGGAAGCAGAGTGCTTGACGCGGCCCGGCAAGTCGACCGCCGATGGCCAGCACTGGGTCTATCGGGTGGAAGGCCAGCGCAGATGCTGGTTCCAGATCGCCGAAGGAACTGAGAGGGCGAAGAAGCCGGTTCAGCAACGCGCCACCAAACATCGTGTCGCCGCGGCCGAAGAGAACCAGACCGCGGCGCGCAAGCGGAAGACGGTGGTGGATGCGCGCGCGGAGCTGCCGCGCTCCGCACCTGCGGATACGTCCCGGCCGAGCCCGTCCGTGCCCGCGCAGGTGGTTGATGCCAATCCCGTCCTCGCCACCGGGATCGCAACCCGCGCGTCGCCGGCCCCCCTTTCCAAACGCGACCCGCTCACGGCCGACGAGTTCACGCCGCGCCAGGTCGACGTGGAGGCACTCCTTGCGGCGGCGCCAGCCGCCAGTGACGTGGTTGCCGCCTCGGCGGCGCCGCTCGCCTTTTCCGCCGCAGAGGCGGGCGATGACGGACGGGTTTGGACCTGGCTTGGCATGCTGCTGATGGCTTTGGGGCTTGTCTCCGTCTTGAGCGCGAGTCTAACCATTCGGTGGGCCGCGCTGCTGCCCCAGCTATTATTCGCTTGCCAGCGGCGAGTTGACGCCAGCAGGCAGAATGGGCCTCGAGCTCCCTGGCGGCGCGGCTCCCTGGTTTGGGCCCAACAGGGCTTATGGGGCAATGCCTGGCGTCGCTCAACACCACAGCTTTCAGCACCGATCGCGGTGAGTATCTGGAGGCTTCTCTTGTCGAGGGCGAGTTCTCTCGAGAAATTTCATGCGTTCGCTCAATCGCGAGCCGCCGGGCGCCCTGCCTATTCGGAAACAACCCAGTTTCGCAGACCATCGATCGTGCGAAATCCGTCGGCGGCGTAGCAGCGGATCGATCGATGGAAGCCTTGCGTCATCTCGGCAAGCGCGTGTCCTGGACCGAGGTCCAGGACTTGATCGACCCCGAGCTCTACGAGAGCCTCCAGCGTCGCCGCCCAGTCGATCGGGCGCGCGATCTGGCATGCGAGCTTTGCTGTCGCATCGGTCACGGAGAAGATGCGCTCGCCGCCATCCCCTGCGAGGAGGGTTCGATGGTCTGCGACAGGAGCGCGTCTGCTGGTCGCAAGCGCTTGCTGCAAGGGCGTGCAGGCCGGTTCGAGACGCGTCGTATGCGAGGCGATTTTGACGGCGAGAAGACCGGCGCGGGCGGCGCCCTGTGTCGTCGCCTCCTGACAGAGGGCGATGACATCGCACTCCGCGCCTCCAACCACGACAAGAAGGCCGGGATTCCT
The DNA here is from genome assembly GCF_052075965.1 of Bradyrhizobium sp. 482_C4_N1_8. Taxonomy (NCBI): domain Bacteria; kingdom Pseudomonadati; phylum Pseudomonadota; class Alphaproteobacteria; order Hyphomicrobiales; family Nitrobacteraceae; genus Bradyrhizobium; species Bradyrhizobium sp. 482_C4_N1_8. The sequence continues at coordinate 2,484,230 of NZ_CP197231.1, forward strand.
GATTGCGATCTCGCAGCGGTGCGTCTCGAGCAGGTGTTCGAGCGTGGCTCGTTCGAGCCCGCGGACATAGCCGAGCCGCCCATCCGGCCCCGCCACGCCGTCCATCAATCGGGCGCGGATATCGGTCAGTCGCAACGCTTCGGCGGCGGTCCATATTCCCGCAACGCTCCAGGCCGCCATCTCGCCGACGCTGTAGCCCGTGACAGCGGTGCCCTCAGTCAGCAAGTCCGCGATACAGGCGTGGATCGCGAGCGCCGATGTGACGGTTAGGATCTGGCTGACATGGTTGGCGGACAGCTCGTCCGCGCGGCGCGTCCTTATGAACTTCCGCGGATCTTCGCCGAGACAAGCGGTCGCAGCGGCGAAGACCGATTCCGCAGCAGGCCGATCGGCGACGAGATCGAAGATATTGTCCGACAGGGTGCCTTGTCCGCCGCAGAGCAGTGCAAGCATCAGGGGGCCAGCCGATCAACGAAGAGAGCGTCCACAAACAGAGCCATGGCGAGCAGATCTGCCGATCCGCCCGGACTGAGATTGCGCGCGACGAACGCCTGGTGAATGCCGTCGGCGTGTTTGCGCCAGCCTGGGCAACCGATTCCGCCCGCGGCAAGGAACGCGGATGCGCTGGCCTGCGCGAAGCGCAATCCGTCAACTCCGCCCCTGTGCAACAGATTGGTGTCGGCAACATCTGCGATCAGCGCCATGCAGGTCTGAACCCGAACCGCCTCCTCATCCCGAGGCGCGATCGTCCGCGCCGCATGCAGCGCGGGAAGGGCGATGTCATAGACGGAGGGGAAGCCACAAGCCGCTTCCGCCCTGGCGCCGCCGGCGCCGTAGCGACGTGACGCCACGGCGCCGTGGCTGCGCAGGGATATCGGGCCTGCGTAGATGGCGTCGCCCCAACGTTGCGACACCAATTCGCCGAGCGGCTTGCGAATGCCGAGAGCGCCGCGATACCCGGCCGCGGCGCAGAGCAGACCCAGTCCGAAGATCGCGCCGCGATGCGTGTTCACACCTGAGGTCGCCGCCAACATCGCGCGCTCCGCCGCAACCCCGATCGCGCGCAACCGGTCCATGCCGGCGCCCTCGGCGCCCGCGGCTGCGAGGTCGTGGAAGAACGGAGCCAGCGTGTCGGCACTTCGGCACAGGAGCCCGGCGTCCATATCGCGATGCGCGCCGTTGTCGACGTGGCTGACGAGCCCCGGCTTCGGATAGGTCTCTACTTCGAGCTTCAGGCACAGCGATGCGAGATGACCGAGCTGCTCCGCGCGGAGCGCGCGTTGCGGCGGCGCTTGCCATCTCAGCGCGACATTCATGACGCGCCACCCGCGAGAAACGCCGCACGCGTGGTGACATGAACGCCGGCCGCGCCCTTGACGAGGACTTCGTCCTCGTTAGCGCCGGTCAGCTCGCGCCATTGCACGCCGCCGGCGTGATAGACGATCTCGCCGTCGAGCCGCATCGGCGCCGTCTCTGCGATCCGCGCGATGTCGGACGGTAGGGTGTTCGCGTGCCTCGCCGACGACAGCGGCCAGAGCAGGTCGAGGTCCGATCCATCGGACAGATAGGGCAGGCCGGTGAGATGCTGCCAGGCCAGACTGCCGAATGTGCGCGTCTCCGGCAGAAGGCGGACGAGCAGGTCGATGGTCTGGCGCCACGACGCGGGCGCCGATGTTGCCGCATCCGCCAGCAATGGCGGCGGAGCATGCGTGATGAGTTCGCCGGGGGCGAGCGCGACGGCGATACGCCGCTTGCCGTGGCTCGGCGGCAGCGGCATTCCGAGCGGAATCATGCCTGCGGGATCGTTGCAGGCCGGCCTGCGAACCACGAGCGGGCGGCCGGCGCGCGCCCAGCCCTTGATAATCGGCTCGCTGGCGAGCGCGGGATTTCGGCTCATCGCGGCGGCCCAGCCGGTGGCCGAGGCCGTCACCATCGTATGGCGCTGGAGGGCTTCAGCCATGTGGCGCCTCCTGATGCGCGGCTGCCGCGAGTGTGACAACCCGGTCGGCGATCTCGGCCGCCTTCCGCCGGCCGCCACGCTCGGCGCCGAGCCGCGCGCGATCGTCCTCTCCCTGCGGCCGTTGCAGCACGGCCGCAAGCTGCGGCGCCAAAGGCGCATTTTCATCCCAGACGGCGTGAATGCCGCCGGTCTGCACCATGTTGTCGAGGCCGGGCGCGAACACCGGCGTCGCTTCCGCCTTGGCCTTCAGCACATCGATCGGCAGCTTGGTGACCCGCGCCATCGACGGCAGGTCCATCACCGCGGGATGCGCACCGGGCAGCGCCACCAGCGTAGCGGTGGCGAGCGCGGTGGCGATGAACGCACCGGCCGCGCTGCCGCCATAGAGCAGGCCGACGGTACGATGTCCTTCGGCTTCCGCCAGCAGCAGGGCCTTGGCAAGATGCGACAGGTACTCGCTGAGCCCCAGCAGCTCGTCGCGCTTGCTCATGCGCTGGCTGGCGGAATCCACCAGGACCAGGATCGGCGCGCGATCGCCGGATTTGACGATCTCGATCACGCGCCCTGCGAGCACGATCGCCTCGTCGACGCCGAGCGGCTGACCCTGCGTGATGCCGAGCACGTGGATGGGACCTCCATCGGGCAGAATCGCCTGTCCCGCGATCATCGCGCCCGTGGTTGCGATCTTGCTGCCGTTTGGAAAGAGACTGGCCAGGATGTCATCGAGCGTCATCGGCGTTCTCCCTGTTGCTTGCCGCGCGAAGAAATGCGCCGGTCGGAAGTGCGGGGATCTGGGTCGGCTGGTCGATGCTAAGCGTCTGCCAGATCTCGACGGCGTCCTCGGCCTCGCCGAAACGCTGCAATCGCCGCTCGAGGCGCGTCTGCTCGGCTTCGAGCACCGCCACGTCGCATCGCCTGTTGGCTTTGAGCGCGTCGACCGCCGCCTGACGAAACGCCTGCGCCTCGTCGTCGACGAACGCATCAGCGCCGCCGATGAGGTAGCGATGCTTGCCACCCATCGTGCGCCACACCAGCGCGCGATCGCGCGAGTCGAATTCCTCGATACCCTTGTTGGTCTCGATCACTTCGGGGCCGCTGACGCTGATCCGCCCCTGTTCGGATACGATCAGGCGCGAGCAGGTGCCGGCGATCAGGCTACCGCCGCCGTAGCATCCGGCGCGTCCGCCGATCAGCCCGACGACGTTGACGCCGGCGCGCCGTGCCTCGATGATCTCGCGCATGATCTCGGCGATGGCGAGCTCGCCCGCATTGGCTTCCTGAAGCCGCACGCCGCCGGTGTCGAACAGGATCAGTACGTCGTGATGAAGCGCACGCGCGGCGCCCAAGAGGCCCGTGAGCTTGGCGCCATGGACCTCGCCGAAGGCACCGCCCATGAAGCGTCCCTCCTGCGCCGCGACGAGCACGGGCGCGCCGTCCAGGCGGCCGCGCCCGACGACGATGCCGTCGTCGAACTGTTCCGGCAGGTCGAAGATTGCCAGATGCGGGCTCATCTCGCGCAGCTCGGGGCCAATGAGTTCGGCAAAGCTGCCGGCGTCGACGAGCGTGTCGATGCGCTGGCGGGCGCTGGCCTCGTACCAGCTCAGCGAGGCATTGTCGGCTGTGGTCGCTGTCATCGTTCCGGCTCCTCGATCTTGCGGACGCCTTGCGCAAGGCGCAGCGCCACTGTGTCAGGCCTCGCGCCGCCGTCATTGATGGAGATGCGTAAGCCCCCGGCAGAGCGGCGCGCGACGAAGTCGCGGACCACGGCGTCCCAGACCATGCCGAAGCCATGAGCGGCCGTTGCGATGTCGATGGTGCAGACATCTGCCGGCGAGACGCGTTCCAGTAGGACTTCGAGATTGCCGGAGGCGACGACGCCGACGATCGCCTGGGTGCGGGTGCCGCCGGCGCATCTCGGGGCCGTCAGTCTGAAGCTGAGCTTTTCCATGCAAAACTCCTCACCAATTGCGGAAGCGGCTGGGCGGGCGGTAGAGACCGCCGGAGGCCAGCATGAGGTCCTTGATCGAGCGGGCCGCCAGCAGGCGCCGGTCGGCGTCGAGCGGATCGATGCCGAGATCCTCGGGGCGCTGGATCACGCCGCGCTGCCTGAGCTGTTCGACCAGCTTCGCATCACGCGCGCGTCCGATGTCGGTGTAGCCGGCAACGCCGCGGATCGCCTGCTCGCGCTCGTCCTTGCTACGGCACATCAAGAGGTTGGCGATGCCTTCCTCGGTGACGATGTGGGTGACGTCGTCCGAGTAGACCATGACCGGCGCGAGATCGAGCTTGAGCTCGCGTGCCAGATCGAGCGCATCGAGCCGCTCGACGAACAGCGGCGCATTGCGCTCGCCGAAGGTCTCGCCGATCTGCACCACCAGCTTGCGGCCGCGGCGCAGCGCCGCGTTGGAGTCGGGATCGGCTTCGGCGCCGGCCTTGAGCCAGGGTTCGCTCGGGTGGCGCCGGCCGCGCGGATCGGAGCCCATGTTGGGCGCGCCGCCGAAGCCGGCGATGCGGCTGGTCGTCACCGTCGAGCTGTGGCCCTCGAGGTCGATCTGGAGCGTCGATCCGATGAACATGTCGCAGGCATAGAGGCCCGCCGTCTGGCAGAAGGCGCGGTTCGATCGCAGCGAGCCGTCGGGCCCGGTGAAGAAGACGTCGGAACGCGCCGCGACGTAATCCTCCATGCCGACTTCCGAGCCGAAACAGTGGATCTGGTCGACCCAGCCGGATTCGATCGCCGGAATGATCGTGGGATGCGGATTGAGCGCGAAATGGGTGCAGATCTTGCCCTTGAGGCCGAGCCTCTCGCCATAAGTCGGCAGCAGCAGCTCGATCGCGGCGGTGTTGAAGCCGATGCCATGGTTGAGCCGGCGCACGCCGTAGGGTGCGTAGATGCCCTTGATCGCGAGCATTGCGGTCAGGATCTGGGTCTCGGTGATCGCAGCCGGGTCGCGGGTGAAGAGCGGCTCGACATAGAAGGGGCGGCCGGCCTCGACCACGAAATGCACGAGGTCGCCGGGAATATCGACGCGCGGCACCTTGTCGACGATTTCGGTGACCTGCGCCACGACGAGACCGTTCTTGTAGCTCGTCGCCTCGACCACCGTCGGCGTGTCTTCGGTGTTCGGCCCCGTATAGAGATTGCCGTCCTTGTCGGCGCTCACCGCCGCGATGAGTGCGACGTTCGGCGTGAGATCGATGAAATACCGGGCGAACAGCTCGAGGTATGTGTGCACGGCCCCGAGCTCGATCCTGCGGCCGAACAGCATGCGCGCGATGCGGGCCGATTGCGGGCCCGAATAGGAGAAGTCGAGGCGCCGCGCGATTCCCTTGTCGAAGATGTCGAGGTGGGCGGGCAGGACCACCCCCGACTGCACCATGTGCAGGTCATGGACATCCTGGGGGTCGAGGTTCGCGAGCGCCGAGGCGAGGATGTCGGCCTGCTTCTGATTATCGCCCTCCAGGCACACCCGGTCCCCTGACCGGATCACCGCCCTCAGGAATGCAGGCAGGTTGGCAATGGGCACCATCTTGCCCTTCGCGTGCTGGCCGCCGGCCGCCAGGCGCTCCGCCAGGGCGGCCTTTTGAATACCCCAATCGCTCATTTCGGCTCCTTGGCATGCGGGGTTGGCTTTCGATTGCCCCAATGTATGCGTATTGCCTACCTTTGTCAATTAATGTATACATTAACCCATAAGTGATGGATATTCGCATACACAGGAGGGAATTTGCGATGCGAATGCATGCAGATAGTCCACGTCCTGGGGATCGTGCCTTGCTCGCCGAGGGGAGGCGCCCGTGACCATTTCCGGCGTAGCGCTGCTCGCGATCTGCACCCTCTTAGGGGGCCTGCTGGGGGACCTGCTCGGCGTCGCCCTCGGCGTGAAGGCCAATGTCGGCGGCGTGGGCATCGCCATGATGTTCTTGATCGCGGCCCGGCTCTGGCTGGTGCGGCACGGCATACTCAGCCACGGGCTCAAGACCGGCGTCGAGTTCTGGGGCAGCTTCTACATTCCGATCGTGGTCGCCATGGCCGCGCAGCAGAATGTGGTCGCCGCGGCAAAAGGCGGTCCGATCGTCGTCATTGCGGGGATCGGCGCGGTCGCGGTGTGTTTCGCGATGGTGGCCCTGATCGGCCGGTTCAGCGGTCGTGTCGAGACCATGGACGAGATCGAGGCGCGAGAGGCCGAGGCGCTCGCTGCACCTGTGCCCCACTTCAAGTCCGGGAGGATCGGATGATCATGATGTCTCACATTCTCGCCGCCAATGCGCTGATCACTGCGTTCGCGGTCGTCGGAATCCTGATGTGGATCTCCGGAGCGATCTCGAAATATCTCACCTTCGGGCGCATTCACGCCTCGGCGATTGCGATCATGCTGGGCCTTGCGCTGGCCTTTTGGGGAGGCATCTCCACCGGCGGCGAGAAGGGCGTGGCCGACCTGCCGGCCCTGGCCGGGATCGGCCTGATGGGCGGAGCGATGCTGCGCGATTTCGCCATCGTCGCCACCGCCTTCGAGGTCGATGTCGTCCATGCGCGCAAGGCCGGGGTGATCGGTGCGGTCGCACTCGGACTGGGAACGGTGGTGCCGTTCATTCTCGGCGTGTTCGTCGCCGCGGCGTTTGGCTACACTGACGCGGAATCGTTGACGACGATCGGCGCCGGTGCGGTCACCTACATCGTGGGCCCGGTCACGGGTGCGGCGATCGGCGCATCCTCACCGGTTATTGCGCTCTCGATTGCGACCGGTGTATTCAAGGCAGTGATCGTCATGATCGGCACGCCCTTTGTGGCGAAGATGATCGGCCTGAACAATCCGCGTAGCGCGATGGTGTTTGGCGGCTTGATGGGAACGGTCAGCGGCGTGTCTGGAGGGTTGGCGGCGACGGACCGACGTCTGGTGCCCTACGGTGCGCTGACGGCGACATTCCACACCGGGCTCGGATGCCTGGTCGCGCCCTCGATCCTTTACTTCGCGGTGCGCGCGATCACGGGAGGCTGAATGGCAGAAGTATTGAAGGTCGCGGTCGACGCGGAGGACGATGGCGGGCTGCTCTCCGATCGCATCCGGAATGCGCTTACGGACGAGATTGCCTCAGGTGCGCTCGTCGCCGGTTCGGCCCTGGAAGAGCAGCAGCTTGCCGATCGTTTTGGAGCTTCCCGCACGCCGGTGCGGGAGGCGCTTCGCCAGCTCGTGGTCAGCGGCCTCGTCGAGGTGCGCGGCCGCCGCGGCCTCGTCGTTGCGCGCATGACGCCGGAGCGCATCATGGACATGTTCGAGACCAGCGCCGAGGTGGAAGCCATGTGCGTCAGGCTCGCGACCTACCGCATGACGCCGCTCGAGCGCAGCCATCTGATCGAGCTTCATGACGCCTCGCTCAAGATGGTCGAGGCCAACGATGTCGATGCCTATGACGCGTTCAACCGCGAATTCCACGAATGCATCTACCGCGCAACGCACAACTCATTTCTCGCCGAGCAGGCGCAGGACGTGCGTTCGCGGCTCAGCGCCTTCCGCCGCACCCAATTGCGGCAGGGCGATCGCATTCGCAAGTCCCGCGACGAGCATGACGCCATCATGCAGGCGATCGCGGAAGGTGACGGAGAGACCGCAGCCCGCCGAATGCGTGCGCATATGCTGAATGCCGCGTCCGCGCTCAGGCGCTACATCGATGATCGCCTCGGCTGAGTAGCCCGATCGCACGATCGGGCCGATAGTTTGACCGCATCCGGCGGCCGCAGGCATGGACTATTGGTAAGGTCGCATCCCCATTCTGCCTGATCGAGGCGCGCCGCGCTCGCATCGCGCCGAGCTGGCTTGAGCGCGGCGTCAAATATTTCTACATCCACTCAGATCCGTTCCTGCGTGCCGGTTTGGCAGGTATCAGGAAGCTGTTAGGCCAATAGTCCGAAGCAAAACATACGCAATGAACCGTACTCCTGCGGCTTGGGCCAGCGCCTGGCTTGATACGCGGGTCCTTGTCCCTAGGCATAGGGACAGACACAGCCCTGCGATCCGCTTAGGGTCGCTCGCCTGGTTGCTCGTAACCCCGGGACAGGGCTCGAACATCGGACGATCTCCTCCGGGTCCTTGATGCTGCCCCGCGGGTCCGATGCAACTGGCCGAAGCACCGGGGCGGACAGGGAGGAGCTACATGACTATCGGTTTTACGCGAGTTTGTCTTGTTGTGGCCTGCGTACTTTATGGATACGCGGCGCATGCGGAAATTAAAGTCGGAATTGTGATTTCGGCCACCGGCCCGGGATCTGCGTTGGGGCAACCCCAGCTCAAGACTGTCGCAGCTCTGCCAAAAGAGATCGGCGGAGAGAAGGTGACCTACATCATCCTGGACGACGAGTCTGATTCCACCAAAGGGATCCAGAACGCGCGCCGGCTCGTGATCCAGGACAAGGTCGACGTGCTGGTCGGGTCTTCTCTGACGCCGGTGACCATGCCGATGCTCGACGTCGCGCTGGAGTCGAAGACGCCGCTGCTATCGCTTGCGGCCGCCACCGCCATCGTTCAGCCGCTGGACGACAAACGGGCCTGGGCCTTCAAGGTCGTCCCCAACGATGACCTGATGGCGAGCGCCATTCTGAAATACATCGCGAAATCCGGCGCGAAGGCGCTTGGATTTATCGGTGTTTCGGATGGGTATGGCGAAGGTTACTATAAGGAGGTGAGCCGCCTTGCGCCGACCTTGGGTCTGACGGTGACCACACATGAAGTCTACGCGCGTGCGGATACCAGCGTCACCGGCCAGGCGTTGAAGGTGATGTCGACGAATCCTGACGCCGTCTTCATTGCTTCTGCTGGTACCCCGGCGGTCCTGCCGCAACAGGCGCTCCGTGAGCGCGGATACACCGGAAAGATCTTTCAGACGCATGGCGTGGCCAGCGAGGAGTTCATCAAGCTCGGAGGCGCGACCGTCGAAGGCGCTATTTTCGCCGGTGAGGCCTTTACCATTGCGGCCGATCTTCCGGCAGGAGATCCGTTCCGTCACGCCACGGAGCAGTTCGTGACCGCCTATGAGGCGGTGAACGGTCAGAAGCCCAATATGTTCGCGGCTCACCTCTGGGATGTCGTCGCGCTGATCGGGAAAGCTGCTCCGAACGCGCTGAAGACGACGAAGCCGGGCACGCCCGAGTTTCGTGCAGCTCTGCGGGACGAACTCGAGCGCGGGGAGAACGTCTATCTCAACAACGGGCTATCGAACATGAGCAAGACCGACCACAACGGCTATGATGAACGCTCAGCCTTTTTGATCAAGGTCGAGGGTGGGAAGTTCCGCTTGGCGAAATAGCAGCGCGCCATCCTCGGGAAGACACGATGTTGAAGCCGAGCTTCTCGTCGGTGATCTCGACTCCTCGGCCTGAAGGACAAGGCTTCATGCCGTCAGCGAGCCACGAGAGGAACATAGTGTTCGAGTTCGGGATCGGGGAAATGGATCGTCCGGCCAAGCTCCGCGGAGCGATAGAGCCCCATAAGCATTTCCATGACGCCGACCCCGTCATCGAAGGTTTCTGCCGGACTCATGCCTCGCCTGAATGCCTCCACCATATGGCGGTTCTCGTCGGTGTAGCCGTAGATGCCGGCTTCGTCCTCGACCACCGGCATCAGACCTTGCTCGGAATTCTGCTTCTCGACGAGATCCTCGCCCTCTGATCCGCTGATCGCGCGGGAGAGGAAGACCTTGAGGCCAGTCGAGAGCGAGGAGAACTCCATCGAATATTCGGGACCAAGCAATTCAAGCTGGATGCGCAAGCCGGCACCGACATATGCCCATGAGGTTGTCGCCTCGATCATCAATTGATGCCCGTCGGTATCTTCCATCGTAAGTATCCCGCGCGCAAAATCTTCGACCGGACGTTTGGTGAAATCGACACCCATTCGCCTCTTGAGGTCGGCAGCGTAGTGGGGGCGCGTCCATTTGAGATTGGCCGTCGTGGCGCTGGCGCTGACCAGCCGTAAGGAGTCGCGCTTTGCGCCGGGCGCGGTCAGCATGAAGCGTGCGACCTCGACTGAATGGCACATCATGTCGGAGAGCACGCCCCCTCCTTGCTTGTCGCCTTGCCAGAACCATGGCTCGTGCGGTCCTGAATGCTCCTCGGCGGCACGCGCGAGATAGGGGCGTCCACTTCCGGGTACGGCTCGGCGCCAGATGATGTCCTTGCCGCGCATCACCGCGGTCGAGAAAAGCTGGTTCTCCAGATAACCGTGAAGCAGGCCTGCATCTTCGACGAGCCTGCGCATTTCCCGTGCTTCGGCAAGCGTGCGGGCGAGCGGCTTTTCGCAAGCAATGGCGCGCAGGGGAGCCCCGGCCTTGGTCACGCGGTGGATCTCGCGCATGATGTCGAGACGGCTGTCGTTCGGCGTCAGCAGCCAAAGCGCATCGACCTCGCCGGACATTGCCATCGCCTCGATGCTGTCAAACACATGCGCCGGCCCAAGGCCAAGATTGCGCGCCTTGTCGGCAATGCGCGTCCGCCGTTCGGCGGAACGGCTGTAGACGCCGCCGACGCTGACGTTGCGCACGCCGAGCATGGACTGCAGATGGAACGCGGCAATGAAGCCGCTGCCGACAAGGCCGATGCGCAGCATTGGAAGTTCCGTGAGCTTCTGCATGTCAGAGACCTCCTTCAATGAAAATGTGGTGGTTCAGACCGACGTGGACGTTCTGCGTTGCCTGCCCGGGATCGCGGCCAGCAGTGCCTGCGTGTAGGGATGCTCCGGCCGTTCCAGCAGATCTACCGTCGGCCTGATCTCGACGATTTCTCCGAGGCGCATCACTGCGATCCTATCGCAGACCTGGGCCGCGACGTTGAGATCGTGGGTGATGAACAGCACTGCCAGCCGCAGCCGCGCCTTCAATGTCTCGAGCAAGGTGAGCACCTGCGCCTGGACAGAGACGTCGAGCGCTGACACCGGTTCGTCGGCCACCAGCACCTCCGGGTCGAGCGCCAGCGCGCGCGCAATTCCGATCCGCTGGCGTTGCCCTCCGGAGAATTCATGCGGAAAGCGTCGCGCGGCGCTCGGGTCGAGACCCACGAGCGCCAGCAGTTCCTCGGCACGCGCGAAGGCCTGCGCCGGCGGGACGCCGTGCGCGATCGGCCCGTCGGCGATAATTCGCCCGACGCGGCGGCGTGGATTGAGCGAGGCGAAGGGATCCTGGAACACCATTTGGACATGCTTGCGGGCGGCCCGCAGGCGGGCACCGCGAGCCTTGGAGAAATCGAGTTCGCCGATACGGACCACGCCCGCATCGGCGTCGGTGAGACGCATCACCAGCCGACCGATCGTGCTCTTGCCCGAGCCGGACTCTCCGACGAGGCCGAGCGTCTCGCCGCGCCGGATTTCGAAGGTCACATTCTTTACGGCTGCGACCTCGGTCTGCGAGCTGAACCAGTCGCTGCCACGATAGATCTTCGCAAGTCCGGTCGCGGCGCAGGCGATCGGTTCGTCCTGGACCCGGGCCCGGACCGGCGGGGTCCCGCCGGGCACCGCGGCGAGCAGCCGGCGCGTATAGGGATGCTGCGGGCGTTCGAGCACGTCCTCCACGGATCCCTGTTCGACGACGCGACCCTTCTCCATGACCGCGACGCGGTCCGCGATGTCGGCGACGACGCCGAAATCATGGGTGATGAACAGCACCGCCATGCCGCGCCGCTGCTGAATGTCCCGGATCAATCGAAGGATCTGTGCCTGTGTCGTGACGTCGAGTGCCGTGGTTGGTTCGTCCGCGACCAGGATCGATGGTTCGAGCGCAAGGGCCATTGCGATCATGGCACGCTGACGCTGGCCACCCGACAACTGATGCGGGTAGCTATGGATGATCCGCTCGAGGTCGCGCATGCCTACCTCTTCGAGGAGGGCGCGCAAGTGGGTTTGCCGCTCAGTTGGCGTGAATTGTCCGTGCGCCTCGAACGCTTCCATGATCTGGTCGCCGATCCTGATCACAGGATTGAGCGCTGTCATCGGTTCCTGGAAGATCATCGCAATGCGTCGCCCGCGCAACGTCCGCCATTCTGCTGCGGGGAGGTTCAGCAAATCGCGTCCCTCAAAGTGTATGGCCCCTGCAACCGGGCGAATAGCCCTGGGCAGCAGGCCCATTACGGCAGAGGCGCAGACCGATTTACCGGAGCCGGATTCACCGACGACGCAGAGGATTTGCCGCGGATACAGGGCAAGCGAAACGTCCTCGACGGCAGAGGCGCGATCTCCGCCGGCGGGCAGCGCCAGCGTCAGCCGCTCGATCGACAGGATCGCCTCCGTTGTCTCGCTCATGCTGCCCGATCCGACATCACGTCTTTCTCATCCTGGTCACGCCGCCAGTGCAATGCCGTCCTTGCGATGGTCCGACGCGCCGAGAATGACGCCCCTGGAAAGATCGACGTGCACGGCCTGACAGCCTCCGAGCGGTTCGTCCGCCCTGATCACGCGGTGACCGCGCGCAATCAATTCGTCGGCGACGGAGCCGGGAATCGTGGGTTCGAGGCTCAGCGTACCATCAAACGCAAAGCTGCGCGGCGCATCCGAGGACTGCTGAATGTCGAGCCCACGGTCGAGCACGCCGCTCAGGATCTGCACATGTCCCGCCGCCTGGTATTGTCCACCCATCACGCCAAAGGCCATGATCGGCTTGCCATGCTTCGCCAGCAGACCCGGAATGATGGTGTGAAAGGGACGTTTTCGCGGCGCAATCGCATTGGGATGTCCTTCGAGAAGGGAGAATCCCGAACCCCTGTTCTGTAATAGCACGCCAGCGCGCGGAGCGTAGATGCCGCTGCCGAACGCGAAGAAAAGCGAATTGATGAAAGATACCATGTTGCCGTCGCGGTCGGCGACCGCAACGTAAGCCGTGTCACGATGAACAGGCATGTCAAAATCTGCTGATGCGCCGGCACGCTTCCGGTCGATGGAGGAGCGCAATGCCGCGACTGACGACTCCGAGAGCAGCGAGTCGACATCGAGCGGACGGAATTCCGGATCGGCTACCAGCGCGTCGCGCTGCCGGTAGGCCGCCTTGGTTGCCTCGGCAAGGAGGTGAATGCGATCCGCCTCGCCGAGCGCCGGATTGGCCATGTCGAAGCCGGCAAGGATGCGGGCGATCAGCAGCGCCGCGACGCCCTGTCCGTTAGGCGGACATTGCAGGATTTGATGATCGCGGTAGTCGGCGCTGATCGGCTCGACGTACTCCGATCGGGCACTTGCGAGATCTTCAAGCTGCATCATTCCGCCCAGCGCCTTCAATGTCGCGACGATTTCTTCGGCGACGGCACCTTCGTAAAACGCGGCGCGCCCCTCGCGTGCGATCCGGCGCAGCGTCGCGCCGAGTGCGGGATGATTGAGCTTGCTACCGACGGCGGGCGCAGCGCCACCGGGCAGATAGACCGGTACGCCAGTCCGATGTCGTTCGATGCGATCGGCGTAGCGTGCCCAATCCAGCGCGGCGCGGGGCGTCACCACAAAGCCGGTCTCGGCCGCGCGGATCGCCGGCGCCAGAACCTCGTCCAGGCCTTTTGAACCATAGTCGCCAGAGAGGCGGCACCAGGCATCGACCGCACCCGGAACTGTGACTGCATGGGGTGAATCGTCCGGGATCGACGCCAGCCCGCGTTGCCGAAACCAGCCGAGTTCGGCCTTCGCCGGCGCTCGGCCCGAGCCGTTGACAGCGACGGGCTTGCCGGAGGCGGGAGCATAGATCGCAAAACAGTCGCCGCCGATGCCGGTCATATGCGGATCAATGACACCCTGGAGGGCGATCGCGGCAATGGCGGCATCGACCGCATTGCCGCCACTGCGCAGGATCTCGACCGCAGCGAGCGTGACGGCCGGATGAGAGGTCGCGGCCATGCCCCGGTCGCCCACCGCCAGTGAGCGCCCCGGCACCATGAAATCGCGCTGTCCCCAGCTCATGCCCTTCTCCGATTGTTGTTGTGGGGCCGCGTGGCGAGGGCTCCGGCAGCCGGTTCATCGCAAAGGATATCGACGTTGCCGTGCAGGCGGAGTGCCGAGGCAGGACAAGCTGCTGTGATCGGACCCTCGATCGCGGCTGCGAGTGCGGCTGCTTTCTCCGGCCCCTTGGCGATCAGGAGGATGCTCCGAGCCTCCAGGATTGTTGCTATGCCCATTGTGATCGCACGTTCGGGAACCGACGCAGGATCGGGAAAATTAATGGCATTCGCGATGCGGGTTGCTTCATCGAGTCTGACCTCGCGGGTACGTGAAGCGAAATCCGAACCTGGCTCATTGAAGCCGATATGGCCGTTGGCGCCGATGCCGAGGAGCAGGAGGTCGATGCCCCCGGCAGCCGCAATCTGCGCCTCATAGCGCGCGGCCTCGGCGGCGACGTCGTCGGCCGTGCCATCGGGGATCTTTGCCCGACCGGCTTCCATATCCACATGCCCGAACAAATGCTGCTGCATGTAGGCATGGAAGCTTCCGGCCGATTGGGGGGCGACGCCCACATATTCATCGAGGTTGAAACTCGACACCGTTCGGAATGAGATGAGGCCGGCGCGGGTCGCGGCGACAAGGCGGGCATAGAGCGGCGCCATTGTCGCTCCGGTCGCAAGACCGAGGGTAACCGGCCGTCGATCGTGCAGCCGCGCGATGACAAGCGCGGCTGCTCGTTCCGCGACGGCGGCGGCATTGCCGACAATCTCGATTCTCGGCGCCTGCTCTCTCATGCCGCGACATCTGCTGCCGTGAAAGGAAGAGCCAGTGGGCCCGCATCCTTGCCGATGCCAAACAGCGAGCGATGCACGAGGTCGATCGCGCTGCCGATCGCGCCGATCAGCGTGGCGCGATTGCCGAGCGCGCTGAGCTCGATACGAACAGGCTCGCGCATGCAGCGTCCCAGATGTTCATCGATCCGGACCTTCAACTCGGGCCGCGCGCCGATACTGCCGCCCATGATGATGATTTCCGAATCGAGGATGCTGTGCACCGCCAGGATCGCGGTCGTGAGGATCCGGCTGACTTCGTCGATCGTCACTCGTGCCGCCTCCTCGACCGCGAGCCGATCGAAGACATCGCGCACGGTACTGCCGGGCGCGCCGCCGAGCCCGATGTAGCGTTCGACAATGCCGGCGCTGCCGATCGCGGTTTCCAGGGTGCCGAACCGAAGGCCACGCGCATCGTAGGGATCGCCCCCAAGCGGCAGGTAGGCAATCTCGCCGGCCGCCCCGCGTGCACCACGCACGAGATAACCGTCCGAAAAGATGCCCATGCCAATGCCGGTGCCGACTGCGATGAAGGCGAAACTGCGCGCCTTGCGGCTGTTGCCGCGCCAATGCTCCCCGATTGCGGCGAGATTGACGTCATTTTCGATGGCGACGTCGATTCCGAGCCGTTCGCGCAGCGCGGCCCTCACGTCCAGGCTATCCAGTCCGGGGATATTGGGCGCGATGGCGATGCTGCCCGACGCGGGGTCGACCATCCCCGGACTTCCCATCACGCCGCCGCGCAAGCGTTGCGCCGATACGGACGCACGCTGAAGCAGGGCATCCTTCATGCGATCGATCTGTGCGACCACGGCAGCGCCGCCGTCGCAGGATGTCGGTTCGATGCTCTCGGCGACGATCTCACCGTGCAGATCGGCAAGTGCGACGTGCAGTTTTGTGCCGCCAAGGTCGATACCCAACACGAAGGCGGCGTCCGGCCGGAGCGCATAGGTGACGGCGCTTCTCCCCACGCTGCCCTGGATTTGACCGTCCTCATGGACCCAGCCGTCGCGCTCGAGATCACGCATCACTTCGGAGATGGTCTGCTTGGACAGGCCCGTGCTGCGGGCGATTTCGGCGCGCGATACCGAGCGATCACGCAGCAGGCGCTCAATCACAAGGCGCACGGATTGCTGTCGCGCAACGGGCGATGAGGGGGCGTCTGGCATGGGCCTCAATCCAATTAGTCAATATGCCGAACTAATACCTCGCCTGATCTGCCGTCAAGGGGCGTGGTGTAAGGATTTTTCGCCTCCAAGAGCGATGTGTTGTAATTTAGTTCCATATCCTAGGGTGATTTGTTCGAGATGTTTACAAATAGGTTCAGTCGTGCTTGTCTTGACCTTCAACAGCAGAGCCTTGGAAGCTTTGGGATAGGCGTGCGACGAAAGGAATTCCGTATGAAGCGGACGGGCACGGCGTTGGCGGCAATTCTGATGATCGCATCGGGCCTTGTTTCGGCGAGTGCCGCGACATTGCGGGTTGGCATCCAGGACGATCCCGATGCGCTCGACCCGGCACTCAGCGGCACATACTCCGGCCGCTTCGTGTTTGCGGCGCTGTGCGACAAGCTTGTCGATATCTCCCCCGACCTCAAGATCGTGCCGCAGCTGGCGGAGGCTTGGGAGTGGTCCGCGGACGGCAAGTCGATCACGTTTACGCTGCGCAAGAATGTCACGTTCCACGATGGCACCGCGTTCGATGCAGCGGCAGTCAAGTTCAATATCGAGCGCATGAAGTCGATGCCGGATTCCAAGCGCAAGGCGGAGCTGGCGCCGGTCGCGAGCGTCGAAGCGCTTGCCGCGGACAAGGTGAAGTTCAACCTGTCGGAGCCGTTCGTGCCGCTGCTTGCTAATCTCAGCGATCGTGCCGGCATGATGGTCTCGCCCAAGGCCGCCACGGAGAAAGCCGGGGAATTTGCAGCCGCGCCGGTCTGTGCCGGTCCGTATCAATTTGCCGAGCGCAAGTCGCGCGACCTCATTCGGGTCAAGAAATATCCCGGCTACTGGGACGCTGCACGGGTCGGCTATGACGAGGTCGTCTACTACTACGTTCCCGACTCGACCGTGCGGTTGTCGCGTGTCCGGGCGGGCGATCTCGATCTCGCGGAGCGTATCGCGCCGACCGATCTCAAGACCGTGCGCGACGATCCCAACCTCGCCCTGCATTCCGGCCAGGGACTTGCCGTCTCGCATCTGATGTTCAATGTCGGCGCGGGCGCGAAGGCCGATACGCCACTCGGCAAGAACTCGACGCTGCGTCAGGCCTTTGAGCTGGCGATCGATCGCAATGTCATCAACCGCGTCGCCTTCAACGGCGAGTTCCTGGCGGATAACCAGATGATCCCGCCGTCATCTCCGTTCTACGATAGCGCGCGCAAGGCGCCGGCTCGCGATGTTGCCAAGGCCAAGGCAATGATTGCCGCCGCCGGAATGACTCGCGTGCCGGTCGAGATCCAGTACGAGAATACGGCCGGCGATTCCCGGGTCGCACAGATCATACAGTCGATGGCGGGCGAGGCCGGTTTCGACGTCAAGCTGCTGCCCATGGAAACGACCACGGCCATCGAGCGCTACATGAACGGCAATTTCGAAGCCTATATCGGCAACTGGAGCGGCCGCGCTGACCCGGACCCGACACTGGTCGCCTTTTTCAGTTGCGCGGGCTCCCAGAACGTCAACAAGTACTGCAACAAGGATCTCGATGCGATCCTGAACCAGGCCCGGGGCGAGGCTGACGAAGCCAAGCGCAAGGCACTCTACGCCAAAGCGACGGACATTTACCTGACGGCGCTCTCGTCGATTCCGCTCCATCACCCGAACTGGTTCTTTGCGGCCCGCAAATCGGTCGGCGGCATCGTCATGGTGCCGGACGGTCTGTTGCGTCTGGTCGGTGTCAGGCCCGTGAATTGATGCGCAACGCCTCGCGCCCGCCGATGCGCTCGCCCTGGTGAGGACCAGTCTGGCCCGATGAAGAGTTTGCTTCTGCGCCGGCTTGCCGTCCTGCTGCCGACCCTGTTGTTGGTGTCGATGATGGTGTTCGGTCTGCAGAAACTGCTGCCCGGCGATCCTGCGCTGGCGCTCGCCGGAGAAGAGCGTAATCCCGAAGTCGTTGAGTATCTTCGGCAGAAGTATCGCTTCAATGATCCGATCCCGGTGCAATACGCCGTCTGGCTGAAAGCCCTGGTGCACGGTGACTTCGGCACGTCGGTACGCACCCGATTGCCGATCGGCACCATGCTGGCGGAAAAATTGCCGGTGACCGCTGAGCTCGCGATGCTGTCGATGCTGGTCGCGCTGCTCGTCGGGTTGCCGATCGGGATCTTCGCGGCGCTGGGGCGCGGGACGCCCTTCGACTACGGCGCCAGTCTGTTCGGGCTTGCCGGACTGTCGATCCCGCATTTCTGGCTGGGGATCATGCTGATCCTTCTGTTCTCGGTGAATCTCGGCTGGCTTCCGGCCGGAGGTTTCGTTCCGCCGTCCGAGAGCGTGGGAGGCAACCTGCTTTCGATGCTGATGCCCGCTTTGGTGCTCGGCACGGGCACCGCTGCGATCATGATGCGCCATGTCCGCGGCGCGATGATCGAGGCGATGAAGCAGGACTACGTGCGCACCGCCCGCGCGAAGGGCGTCCGCGAAAGCACCATCGTGCTGCGTCATGCGCTGCCGAACGCGCTGATTCCCGTGGTCACGCTGGGCACACTGCAATTTGGCGAACTGCTGGCCGGCGCGGTGTTGACGGAGCAGGTCTTTTCCATCCCGGGGTTCGGCAAGATGGTCGTCGACGGCGTGTTCAGCCGCGATTATGCCGTGGTTCAGGCGGTCGTGCTCTGCACAGCAGCCGTATTCCTCCTGATGAGCCTGATTGCCGACGTGGCGTATGTGCTGCTCAATCCGAGGCTCAGGTCATGAGCTCGATTGAGACGGTGCCGGTCGCAAGTCAGGCACGCGCCGCCGCTCCTTCGGAAATTCGTCGCCTGTTGCGCGAACCATCCGCCGTCATCGGGGCCACGATCATCCTGTTCTTCGTCGTGCTGGCGGTGTTTGCCTCGTGGATTGCGCCGTACGATCCAAACTCGCCGGACTGGATGGCGATTCGCGCGGCACCCGGTGCGGCACATTGGTTCGGCACCGACGATCTCGGTCGGGACGTGCTGTCGCGCGTGATCTTCGGCACGCAAGCCTCGCTTGCCGCCGGCATCGTCTCCGTGACGGTCGCGGTGCTGATCGGCCTTCCGTTTGGTCTCATGGCCGGCTATTTCGGCGGCCTCACCGACATGGTGATCTCGCGCTTCGCCGATGCGCTGCTCGCTTGCCCCTTTCTGGTGCTGGCGATTGCGCTCGCCGCGTTCCTGGGCCCCAGCCTGCAAAATGCGATGATTGCCATCGGCATTTCCGCGGTACCGGTTTTCGTTCGTGTTGCGCGTGCCGAGACGCTGGTTGTTTGCACCGAGGATTACATCGCCGCGGCCCGGTCCCAGGGCCTCGGCCATCTCGCCATCCTGACCGGACAGGTGCTGCCGAACGTGCTTGCGCCGACGATTGTGCAGGCGACGCTGACCATGGCGATCGCAGTTCTCGCCGAGGCGAGCCTGGCCTTTCTGGGGCTTGGCCAGCTTCCTCCGGCCCCCTCATGGGGCGCCATGCTTGACGTTGCCAGGCAATTTCTCGGCGAGGCGCCATGGATGGCCTTCTGGCCCGGGCTCGCGATCATTGCGCTCGTCATCGGCTTCAACCTGATGGGTGACGGCCTGAATGATGCCCTCAATCCCAGGCACTAGATGGAAGACGAGCCTGTTCCGCTGAAGACTCCGCGGCGTGGCCTAGGGCTGTTTGATTTCAGGCGGCAGAGCAAAGCCTGTCTTGTCCGAGCGCTGCAGCGCGCAGATCCGATGACACAGGTCGATGACGTGCCCGTCGTAGACTAGCGTGTATTGGCGCGAGCATTTGGCGCGCCATTGATCTGTATCAAGCCCGCCGTGGGATAGGGGCCGCTAGGCTTCCAGCAGGAGCGCTGCCCGGACACAGGCCTTGAACACTCTTCGCCAGCATCGGTCTATCGACGGAGTCATCCAGCTCGTGATCCGGCTCGGATTGCTGGCGCTGCTGATCCTGTGGACTTTCCTCATCATCCGCCCCTTCGTGCCAATCCTGGCCTGGAGTGCGGTGCTCGCGGTGGCGTTCTATCCAGTCTTCGGCTGGCTTGCCAAGCGCCTCGGGGGCCGCCCGCGCACCGCCGCGTCCATTCTCACGCTGGTTACGCTGGGCATCGTCATTGGTCCTGCGGCCTGGCTCGGCATGAGCGCAGTCGACGGGATCAAGGATCTCGCGGGCCAGATCAGCAGCGGCGATCTCACGCTTACGGAGGCGCCCGAACAGATCAAGAGCTGGCCGCTGATCGGCACCCAGCTCTACGATCTCTGGACCCAGGCCAACAGCAATATTCGCGCGGCGCTGAGCGAGGTGATGCCGTATCTGAAACCGCTTGCCGGGATGATGCTGTCGCTCGCCGGTGATGCCGGTGTCGGCACGCTCCAGTTCCTGCTGTCGGTATTCGTCGCCGGCTTCCTCTTTCCCTACGGTCCGCAGCTCGTCGACGCGGTGCGCGGCTTCCTGTTCCGGGTCGTACCGGAGCAGAGCGAGCATTTTCTGGAGCTCGCCGGCGCGACCATCCGCGCGGTGTCGCAGGGCATCATCGGTGTCGCAATCGTGCAGTCGCTACTGGCCGGAATCGGCTTCAAGCTCGCAGGCGCCCCGAGTGCCGGCCTGCTGGCATTCCTCGTCCTGTTGCTGTCGATCGTGCAGATCGGCCCCTTTCTCGTTCTCTTCCCCGTGGTCGTCTGGATCTGGATGGACAAGGACGTGACCACGGCGGTGCTCCTGACCGTCTTCCTCGGCGCCGTCGGCATCCTCGACAACATCCTGAAACCCATCGTCATGGGGCGCGGCCTGACCACGCCGACGATCGTGATCCTGATCGGGGTGATCGGCGGAACGCTCGCGCACGGAATCATCGGCCTCTTCATCGGGCCGATCATCCTGTCGGTCGCCTGGGAACTCTCGGCGGCTTGGATCCGGAACGACCGCGCCGCTGCGCCGAAAAGGCCGGAAGAGACCTGAATCTTCGCGCGCATCACCTTTGACCTAAGTCAATCCTCTCGACTCCCGGTGCGCCTTGATTGGGCGTAGGCAGATCTGACCTCAGGCATGTCGATGGCCCATCAAACGTCGCAGCGGGATTGCACATTCGGGCAAACGTCGCCGGCGATGACGGCCGTCGACTGATCGCCATGGATGCGATCCTTGCCATCGATGCGAAGGCAGGAGGCGTGAACTTCCAGCTCTTCTCCGTGCGAGGCGAGGGGAGGCTGGAACGGCAAATCAAGGGACGGCTTGACGGGCTCGGCCGCCATCCGCGCCTCAGGGCGAGCAGAGCGAACGGCGATCCGTTGGCGCACCGCACCTATCAGAACGACGACGTCGATGACATCCTGGCGGCATGCGCGGTTGTCGATAGCTGGCTGCGGGACGAATTGGGAATCCAGCCGTTGGCCGTGGGACATCGCGTCGCTCAGGGAGGACCGGATGACGCCCGGCCGGCCCTGATCGATGACGCCGTGATGGCGCGTCTGGAACGGCTGATTGCACTCGCGCCGCTGCTTCAACCGTATAATCTTGCGCCAATCCGTATCATGCAGGCCAATCATCCGGCGCTACCGCAAGTCGCCTGCTTCGATACTGCGTTCCATCTTGGCAAGGTCGTGGAGAACGGCAGCTATCCTATTGCGCATCAACTCTGCGCAGGTGACGCAAGGCGATACGGGGCTCACGGTCTTTGCTACGAGTCGATCGCACGAACTCTGGCGCTTGAGGCCCCCGAGATTGCCGCGCGCCGCGTGATCGTTGCGTGCCTCGACGACACCAGCTCGATGTGCGCGCTGAAGGAAGGCTGCAGCGTCGAAAGCACGAATGGATTCTATGCTTTTGGCGCATCGCCGTCGGACTATTCCGCAGGTGAAATCGATCCCGGCGACGCATTTCTGTTCACCAATCCGGGTGACGACGGTGCGGCGGCTCGTTTTCTGCGAGCAGAACAGGCCGTCGAGCACCTCGCCTACTGCGCCGGCCTCAACGCCGGCCTGCTCGCGGCCGCGCAGGAGGGGCTTGACGCCTTTGTTTTCACCGGCGCGATCGGCCAAGGCTCGACCGCGATCCGCGCGCGCATCGCCGAAAGGCTGAGCTGGCTCGGTGCCATACTGGATGCGAAGGCCAACGCCCATAACGCACGGCTGATCTCGCGCCGCGATAGTCGTATCCCTCTCTACGTGCTCCCGTCCGACGATGAATTGACCATCGCGCGGCACACGTTGGCGCTCTTGTTGAACGGGCCGTCGCCACGTTGAGGCAGCTTCCCGGAAAGCTGAAAAGGATTGGCGGCGCTCGATGCTTCTTCAATTCCTCGTCGGTACGCTGGTCAGCGTGATCAATATCGGAATCCATGCGCTGGTGACCATCGTCGCCGTCGGGATCGCCCGCGGCGCGGGCTTGCGGCAAACCAGGAGACCAAGAGCGCACCTGATGGGTGTCATGGTCGCGACAGCCGTGGTGTTGCAGGTCGCGCATACGCTGGAGGTTCTGGTGTGGGCTCTGATGTATGAAGTCGTTCAGGCCGCCGCACCGGGCAGTGATGCGCTCTATTTCGCCTTCGTCAACTACACCACGCTTGGCTACGGCGATATCACGCCGGTGCGCGAATGGCGCCTCATCGGCCCGTTGACGGCTATGAATGGTGTCCTGCTTTTCGGCTGGTCGGCCGCCATCCTGTTCGAGGTCTTGCGCAAGACTCTCGAGCACCTCGGTGTAACCCAGACGCCTGGCCTTAAATGATCCTGATACCGATGGAGGCTTCGGTCGGAGCCGAACTCACCCCATGAAAAGGATCATGGCCGTGAACGCCACCGGCAGCGTCCCGAACAAAACGACTGCGATCCGAAATGCGGTCTCGTTCCACATCGGAAGAGGCTAGCATCGGACGGTACCGGTGTGATGTGCAGTTTGTGCCATTCGCCGGTGTCGGCCCGCTCAAGGCTGCAGGTCGAGGCTTGCAAGCTGGTGCCGATCCAGCAGCACGATCTGACGCTGGGTGTTGCCGACGAAGCCGAGGGCGCCGAGCTCATGGAGCCGTGACAGCGCGCGGGATACCGTCTCCAGCGTCAGGCCGAGGTAATCGGCGATATCGCGCCGCGACATCGGCAGCGCCATGACGCCGGACGCCGTCAACCGCCCGTCCATCTCGAGCAGGAACGCCGCGACCCGCTCCAGCGAGGTCTTGCGTCCCAGCAGCAGCATGTGGTCCTCCGCATGCTGGAGGTTGTTCGTGGTCATGCTGAGGAGGTTTCTGGCGACCATCGCATCGCTTTCGGCCACCATTTCGAGGCTTTGCCGTCTGACCAGGCGCACCGTTGTGTCGACGATCGCTTCCGTGGTGAAGCGGTGCTCGTTGCCGTTCTCCAGGCCAAAAATGTCGCCGGCGAGGTGAAAGGCGCCAATCTGCCTGCGGCCGTCCGACAGCAGCTTGTAGCTTCGCACCGCACCGGACGTCACCTGATAGACATATTCGGCGGGCTCTCTCTCCCCGTAGATTTCGCTGCCTTTTTTATAGGTAAATTGGCTTAAACTGACGAGCGCATTTGAATCGCTGGTCATGCCGAGGTCACGAAGGGAGTTGGGACGCGGCGTCGAATCCGCTGTAATGCGAACGAACATAGGCCAACTCCTCAGCTCATCGCCGAATTGGTCTGTCAGACGAAAAGTCTCGCCGCTGGGAATGCGCCGCGCCGTCCCACTCCCGTCGAAGTTGATTTACGACTAAGGCGGCATTCTCATCCATTGTCCCAAGGTTCATTGTACCAAGGGACAGCGTGGACGCCTGTTGGGAGGTTGTTGCGCGGATTGAGAAGCTGTCGGAATTCAGCAAGAGGTGATGCGTGCCCGGCCTTGTTCACGTGGTGGACGACGACGATTCCTTCCGGACGGCGATCGCGCGCCGGTTGAAGCTCGCTGGCTACGACGTTGCGACCTACGCATCGGCGCAGGATTTACTGGATGCGGCGCCTGATGACGCGCAGCCGGGATGCATCCTGCTCGACGTGTGGATACCGGGGCTGAGCGGCCCCGACTTGCAGACCCGCTTGGTCGCGTCGGGCTCGACGCTGCCAATCATATTCCTGACCGGACACGCCGACACGCCAACCACGGTGCAGGCCATCAAGGCCGGCGCGGAGGATTTCCTGACCAAGCCGGTATCCTCCGAGCAGTTGATCGCTGCGATTGAGCGCGCGCTGGTGCGCCAGCACACCGCGCAGGCGCATCGCGGAAGGCTCGAGACCTTCCGCATTCACCTCGCCGCATTGACGCATCGCGAGCGTCAGGTGTTCGATCTCATCGTCCGCGGCAGGATCAACAAGCAGATCGCGCATGAGCTTGGAACCACCGAGCGCACCGTGAAGGCGCACCGTCACCAGGTGATGGAGAAGATGCAGGTTCGTTCGCTGGCGGAGCTCGTTTCGATCGCGGAGCGGCTTGGAATGCTCGATACGAGCGACGATTAGCTGATTTGTCGTCACGGCACAGTTCCCGCGGTGTGACTTCCCCAAGAGACAATATGAAATTCGTTGGTGTGGTGCTGCCATGTAGGGCGGCGAATGCGGCGGTTTGCCCGACACGCAATTAGACCAGGCGAATATGGCGCCGGCGCCGCCGTGATCAGTCATTCGTCTCGAAGGGGCACTTCCTTGCCAGAGCGTGACTCTGTTTTTGTCGTCGATGACGATCCCTCCATCCGGACCAGCGTGAACAGGCTGCTCCGCGAGCATGGCTTTGCCGCGACGCTCTTCGACTCTGCTGGAGCCTTGCTCCATCACGGCAGCTTCGACAAGGCGATTTGCATCGTTCTCGATATCGACCTGAACGGAAGGTCCGGCATCGACCTGCGCCGGCAACTGGCCGAGGAGGGTGTCACAGCACCGGTGATCTACATCACCGGAAATGACAGCTCGGCGAACCGCGCCGCCGCGGTCGCGTCCGGATGCATTGCCTATCTGGTCAAGCCGTTCACGGCGGAGTCCCTGATCGAGTCGGTGGCGCGTGCGTCGGCTGCGTAACGCAGCACGGCCGCTCATTCGTCGACATATTGCTCCAACGTCCTGGCCGGTGCGCCCTTGTGGACGGACGCGAACTGCGCCAGCGGCACCGAGGTCGTCAATGCCAGCAGGTTTGAATCGACGACCTCGAGGACAAGTGTCTTCCCTGACATCATCTCCTTGATGATCGCGGGAGGCGCGACGTCGGCCGCAATGCAGGCGTTGGTCAGGCACCAGCTGTAGGGGATGCGGAGGGGGCTGCCCTGGTCGACGGTCAGCTTCGCCGGCTGTTGCAGGTACATGCCGACGGGCACGAAGAGCTGCAGCCTTGCCGAAGGAGTGCCCTCGCGCTCGATGAGGTCCACGCGCACGGCCGTCTGGCCGGTTGGAAACTTGCCGGTGATTGACGTCCGGCACAGCGTCGGCGCACCGCCTGCCTTGAAGCAGAGCTTCTGCCAGTCTCCGTAGACGATGTCCTTTGCCTCGCGCTGGCCGCGCGTCGCGACCTCGGCGGGTTTATCGGCCTGCGCGGATTTCGGCGCGGCGATGCCGGCACATGTCGCGCTTCCGGCGACCGCGACGACCAGCAGGCCAGAGAGACAATTGCGGGGACTTGGCATGATGTGCCTCCGAACCTGAACTCTATTTCTGCGCGTCGAGGAACTTCGCCACCAGCGGCGACCACAGCGGGATCGCGTCCGGAGAGCCGATGAAGAAATGGCCCTCGTTGCCGAAGGGCGGCATCAGATGATATTCGGCGCGGCCGCCAGCCGCCGTGAATGCTGCATGCATGCGCTTCGACAGGGCCGGGCCGAAGAACGTATCGTTTTCGATATAGAACCACAGCATCGGCACCCGCGAGGTCCGGCCAAAATCCGCGGTCGCTTCGACCAGTCTGTCCGGCGCGCAGTTGTTGTTGGGCTTGCCGTCGACGCGTCCGCCGCGACCTGCCGCAAAGGTGATGATCGCCTTGACCTGCGGCGGGTTCACGCTCGAGAGCGCAATGGAAGCCCAGCCGCCGGCGGACTGTCCGATGACGACGACGTCCTCTGGCAGAACGCGTTTCTCGGCGATCATGTAGTCGATGATCCAGAGATCGGCCAGCGCCAACGCACGTCCGGCGTCACGGAAGTTCGGGTTGGTGCATTTGCCGACCTTGGCGAAGAACGGCCCGTAGAGACCGTGCTCGGGAATGTCGATGGCGGCTGCGCCATATCCGGTGCCGACCGGCGCCACGACGAAATAGCCGCGTTTGGCGAACCACTTCGCTGCATCGCGGAATTCCACCAGCGGAAAGAAGCCGCGATCGACCGGCTTGAGCGACACGCCGTGGTTCATGATCGCGAGCGGGAAGGGGCCGTCGCCGACGGGCCGCACCACATAGGCGAACATCGGAAGCGGCAGCGGCAGCGCCCAGATCTCCTCCTGGATGCGGACATTGTCCTCGGCGCGCACCGGCAGGACGAAGGCGGCGAGGGTAAGTAGAGCCATCACGAACGGTCGGATGATTGCGGCCAATTGCCTGCGCATCGTCGCCTCCGTCAGCCGGTGTAGGTGAGGGCCACGATAATCGGGCCGAGTACGGTCAGGACGACATTGCCGACGGCGTAGGGCACAGCGACGCCGAGCACCGGCGTCTGGCTCTCGGCGACGTCGCAGGCTCCGGTCACCGCAGCATCGACGGTCATGGCGCCCGCCAGCGCACCGCAGGTGATGACCGGATTCATGTGCACCACATAGCGCGCAAACAGCGTCGCGACGATTAGCGGCACCAGCGTGACGACCAGGCCCATTCCGACCAGCAACACCCCGTGGGCCTGGATCGCAGTCCAGGCCGCGGCTCCGTTGCCGAGACCGATGGCGGCGATGAAGCCGCCGAGCCCGAGATCGCTCAGCGTCTGCTGCGCGGCGGGCGGCAAAGCGCCGATAGTCGGCCGGCGCGACCGCAGCCAGCCGCAGACGAGGCCCGCGATCAGCGCGCCGCCGCCGCCGCCCAGGGTCAGCGGAATACCGCCGACCTTGAAGCTGATGAGGCCTGCGAGCAGGCCCGCCGCGATACCGGTTGCGAGAAAAGCGATGTCGGCGCGGTCGCCGGAGCGCAAGATCTGTCCGACTTTCGTGGCGGCGCGCTCGATGTTGCGGGTGCTGCCGACGAGCGTCATGACGTCGCCCACATAGACGCGGGTATCCGGGCCCAGGGGGACCTCGCGGCTCATCCGGGTCAGCGTGCGGAGATAGACGCCGCGTGCGTCGTTGCCGACGCGTTCGGCGATCTCCTTGATCGACCGGCCATGGAGATCGCGGCTGTCGACGAGGACGTTGATCACGTTGCCCGGAATAGCCTTCAGAATCTCGTCGGCATCGATCTCCTTGCCGATGACCGGCTTTGCAGCGACGAGGGACGCCGTTCGCCCGGCAATGACGATGTCGTCGCCCGATTCGAGAATGGTGTCGAGGCGCGGCTCAACGTCGGCTCCATCCCGCACGATTCGCTCGACGACAGTGCGGCTGCCGATTTCCTCTTCGATATCCTTGACCGTGCGTCCCGCGGCGGTCGAGACCCGATAGGCGCGCGCTTGGAACTTCCGATAATGGAGATTTTCGTTCTGTGGCGGATTGCCGCCGGAAAGCTCCGCCTCCAGCTTCGCCGCCTCCTCCTTCAAATCGACCCCCATCAGCTTCGGCGCGACAAACGGCACGTACAGGAGTGTGAGGATGTAGCCGAGGACGTAAGTGACGGCGTAGCCGGCGGCGATGTTCGCCTCCTGCTGCTTAAAGGCGTCGTTGGGCAGGCCGAGTTGCGCCAGCGCGCCAGAGGCGGTGCCGATGATGGAGGATTGTGTCAGCCCACCGGCGGCAAGTCCCGAGGCCGTGCCCGGATCGAGCTTGAACGTGAAGGCGAATATCAGGACGAGGATCAGACCCGTGCCGCCGAGCACGAGCGCCATGACGACCTGCGCCAGAGTGCGGATGCTGAGGGACGCGAAGAACTCTGGGCCGGACCGGTAGCCGATCGTGAACACGAACAGACTGAACAGAATCACGCGCAGCAGCGAGGGGAACGTAAAGGTCCCGAGCTGGCCGATGAGCACGGCGACGACCAGGATGCAGGCCGTCGTTCCGATCGAGAAGCCGCGAACCTTGACGCGACCAAGCACCGTACCAATCGCAATGGCGAGCAACAGGAAGATCTCCGGAGCCGTGGAGATGATCCACCTAACGGTGCCCATGGCGCATGCCCTCCAGCAATTTCCGCCGAATCTGGTTCATGGAACCAGGCGACGCTTGATCCAGATCAATCCTCCCCCAAGGCAAGCTGTCGCCTATGGACCCATGCAGGAGTTGGGAGAGCCGATGTTTCGGACATGAGCACGATGGATATCGCCGCTGCTTCGTCGATACGCCGCGACGAGACGGTGCAAATTGCGTTGTTGCTCGCCTTCGCCGGCGGCTATCTCGATGCCTACACCTGGATCATCCACGGCGTGATGGCCAACGCGCAGACGGCCAATCTGGTTCTGCTTTGGGTCTATGGTTCGATCGGCATCTGGCCGGAAGCGCTGCATTTTGTCCCACCGATCCTCGCTTTTGCGGTCGGTATCGTGGTCGCAGCGTGGCTTCGCCGCGCGACCGGAGACCGTGCCAGCCCCATCAGCACGTTGATCGAAATCCTGCTGCTGATTGCCATCGGCATCTTGCACAATCGCCTGCCGGACCTCGCCGGCACGCTGGGCATCTCGTTCGTCGCCGCCATGCAGACCGCGGTCTTCACCAGGGTCGAAGGTGTGGCCTACAGCTCGGTGATGATCACCGGAAACATGCGGCAGGCAATTGAAGGCGTATTCGCCGCGGTATCCGGAGGCGGTTCGTTTCGGCGCTCTGGTATTTTTGCCGCACTATGCGGCACTTTCGGCCTCGGGGCCGCCGTCGGTGCCTTCGCGACCAAGCAGATTCCAAATCTGGCGCTTGGTGTCCCCGTGATCGCTCTCCTGACCGTGCTCCTGGGCTGTGAAGCCCGCCGCGCCGAGGCCCGCATATGAACGCGTTCGGGCGGATATCGCGGTTCTTTCCGCCGGCGACCTGGCTCGCGGACTATCGCAGCGCCTGGCTGCGTCCGGATGCCATCGCCGGCATCACGCTCGCGGCCTACGCCATTCCGGTGTCGCTCGCCTACGCGACGCTGGCCGGATTGCCGCCGCAGATCGGCATCTATGGCTATATGCTTGGCGGGATCGGCTACGCGCTGCTCGGGTCGTCGCGCCAGCTTGCGGTCGGTCCGACCTCTGCGATCTCGCTGATGATTGCGGCCACGGTCGGGGCGCTGGCCGGCGGAGACGCGGCGAAATATGGCGAGATCGCGAGCCTTGCCGCCTGCGCGGTGGCGCTGTTGTGCCTGATCTCCTGGCTGTTCAAGCTCAGCGTTCTCGTTCGCCTGGTCAGCGACAGCATATTGGTCGGTTTCAAGGCCGGCGCCGGGCTCACCATCATCATGAGCCAGTTGCCGAGCTTGTTCGGCGTCGCCGGAGGCGGTCACAATTTCTTCGATCGCGCCATCAAGCTCAGTGGTCAGCTCGGCGACACGAAGCCGCTCGTTCTGGCGATCGGGGCGATCGCGCTGCTGCTCCTGCTGCTCGGAGAACGGCGTCTGCCGGGAAAGCCGGTCGGACTCACGATCATGGCGCTGTCGATCGTGTTTGCGACGCTGCTTGGCCTTGCGTCCCTCGGGGTGCCGGTCACCGGGACGATCCCCGAAGGGTTGCCGGCGATTGGAATACCCAGGTTTGGTCTGCTCGAGCCCGACGAACTTTTCCCGTTGGCCGCGGGATGCGTTCTGCTGGCCTATATAGAGGGTGTCTCTGCGGCTCGCAGCTTTGCCGCCAAGCACGGCTATGCTCTGGATGTCCGGCAGGAGTTTTTGGGGCTGGGGGCGGCGAACCTGGTCGCCGCCTTCGGCCACGGCTATCCCGTCGCCGGCGGCCTGTCGCAATCCGCCGTCAACGACAATGCGGGCGCGCGCACGCCGTTGGCGCTGGTGATCTGCTCGGCGACGCTCGCACTGTGCCTGCTGTTCTTCACGGGGCTGCTGACGAATCTGCCCAAGGCGGTGCTGGCGGCCATCGTCTTTGCCGCGGTCTACAGGCTGGTCGACGTCCGTGCGCTGCTGCGGATGTGGCATGTCAGCCGGATCGATTTCTATGCTGCGGCGATTGCCCTGGTGTCCGTCCTGCTCCTGGGAATCCTGCAAGGCGTCCTGCTGGCGGCCATCGCGTCGATCGTGCTGCTGCTGGCGCGCGCCTCACGTCCGAATGTGGCGTTCCTCGGCCGGCTCCCGGGTAGCGGCCGCTATTCCGACAATGCGCGGCATGAGGGTGTCGAGCCGCTCGTCGGCGTCATCGCGTTCCGGCCCGAAGCCTCGCTGCTCTACATCAATGCCGAAACGATCAGGGAGGCAGTTTTGGACGCCTTGCTCAGATCGGTCGATATCAAGCTGGTAATCTGCGACCTCTCCGCATCGCCCTACATCGATCTGGCCGGCGCGGGCATGTTACGCGACCTTTACGACGAGCTCGCCTCCCGGCATATCGCCTTCTGCATCGTCGGTGCGCATGCGCAGCTGCGCGATCTGTTGCGGGCGGAGGGGCTGGCGGAGAAGACCGACAGCGGCGACTGGCTGCGGTCGCTGGACAGCGTTCTTGGCGATGCTCAGCCCAACGATGCCCGAGGAACGGTCTGATCTCTCAGCTGCCCTCCAATCGGTCAGCGATGGCCTATTGCGTTGCAAAGAGGCGTCGCCGGCCATGCTCCCGGCCCCGGCATATCGCGCGACCGTTGACTTGGATCAATGGAGCAAGCGGCGCTGCACTCACGATCCGGCATCACTCATGCCCTACGGCTTGATATGGATCGGGAGTGAAACATGTCCAAAGACGCCAAGCCCGCGCAGAAGCGCATCGATCAGTTCCTGTCTGGCCCCGGTGGACGGGCGGACGACTGGCGCGATCTCGTGGAAGCCGCAAAGGTTTGGGCGCGCGGCGGCGATCGTGCGAAATACGATGCCGCGCTGGCCGATCTCTCCGTGACGGAAGAGTTTCACGGCTATCCCGGGCTGCAACTGATGGGGGCTCTGCGGGAAGCGGCCGCCACTGGCGATGCGGCAACGTCGCTCGCCCTTGCGACACGGCTGACGCAGGCCCTGACGACGAGGTCCTTCCGCCAGCATGCCGGCGACTGGAATGTGAATGACGAGGATAATGGTGACGCCTCCGATCTGGTGCCGCAGGTGTTCGGGCAGCACACCGCACATCGCCCCTACTTCGAAACCCTGATTGTCACCGGCCTCTCGTCCGGCAAATGGCCCGCGCTCGTCAATGAATGGCGCAAGCTGCGGCGTCCGGTCGATTCCTTCGTCTATGAGCCGGTCATCGTCGGCAGCCTCGAAGACGCATTCTGCGCCACGATGCTCAACCCCAACATCGCAGCCGTCGTCATCAACGAAGGCTTCACTCTGCGATCGCGACACGACGCGCCGATCTTGCGCACCATGACCGCCACCGCGGGCCTTAATGACGAATCGGATGCGTCCGCACTGCGGCTCGCGCATATCATCAAGCGGGTGCGTCCCGAGCTTGACCTCTATCTGATGTCCAATCGCGACGTCGAGGCGATGGCGGGGGACCCCGAAGCCAGTGTGGTCCGGCGGATATTCTATTCGATCGAGGAACTCCTGGAGCTCCATCTGTCTATCCTCGAAGGCATCCAGGACCGCTTCGACACACCGTTCTTCGACAATCTCAAGAAGTATGCGCAGCGTCCGATCGGGACGTTCCATGCGCTGCCGATCGCGCGCGGCAAATCGGTTTTCAAGTCGGACTGGATCCGCGATATGGGCGAGTTCTACGGCTTGAACCTGTTCCTGGCCGAGAGCAGCGCGACCACCGGCGGCCTCGACAGCCTGCTGGAGCCGACCGGCAACATCAAGAAGGCGCAGGACAAGGCGGCGCGTGCGCTCGGCGCGGATCGCGTGTTCTTCGTCACCAACGGTACCTCGACCTCGAACAAGATGGCGGTGCAGGCGCTGCTCGCGCCCGGCGACATCGCGATCGTCGATCGCAACTGCCACAAGTCGCACCATTACGGCATGGTGCTGGCCGGCGCCCAGCCGATCTATGTCGAAGCGTTCCCGATGACGGCATATTCGATGTATGGCGCGGTGCCGCTGAAGACGGTCAAGCAGGCCCTGCTGAATGCGAAGGCGGATGGCCGGCTCGACCGCGTCAAGATGCTCGACCTGACCAACTGCACTTTCGACGGTCACATCTACAACACCCGCCGGGTGATGGAGGAATGCCTCGCGATCAAGCCCGACCTGATCTTCCTCTGGGATGAAGCCTGGTTCGGCTTTGCACGCTTCTCGCCATACCTGCGGCGGCGGACCGCGATGGGTGCCGCCAATGAGATCGAGGCCTGGATGCACGACCCGAAATCGGTCACGGCCTACGAGAAGCAGCAGGCCGAGCTCGGCAAGAACCCGTCGAACGAGGTGCTGCTCAAGACCCGGCTGATTCCCGATCCGCGTCAGATCCGCCTGCGCGTCTACCAGACCAACTCGACCCACAAGTCGATGTCGGCGATCCGGCAGGGCTCGATGCTGTCGGTCAAGGACGTCGAATTCCATACGGTCGAGCAGCAGTTCAAGGAGGCGGTGTTCACGCACGCATCGACCAGCCCGAACCAGCAGCTCATCGCGAGCCTCGACGTGTCGCGGCGCCAGATGGAGCTCGAGGGCTATGGTCTCGTGGCCAATGCGATGGAGATCGCGTTCGCTATCCGTAATGCGGTCAACAACAATCCCCTGATCTCGAAATATTTCCGCATCCTTGGTGCGGACGCGATGGTACCCGCGCAATACCGCCAGAGCGGCTTCACCGACTATCTCGCGGCCGGCACGAACTGGGCGAACATCCTGAAGAGTCTGGACGACGACGAGTTCTGCCTCGATCCGACCCGGATGACGCTGGTGTGCGGCACCGCCGGTTACGACGGCACGCAGTTCAAGGGCATCCTGGCGAACGAGTACAACATCCAGATCAACAAGACCTCGCGCAACTCGGTGTTGTTCCAGTCCAACATCAACAACACCCGCAGCGACGTCGCGCATCTGGTGAGGGTGCTGGCCGAGATCGCGGGCGAGGTCGACCGCGGACTTGTCCAGGGTGGCGCCAATGCGAAGAAGACATTCGAGGCGCGGGTCAAGAGCCTGATGACCGACGTGCCCGACCTGCCGAACTTCTCGCATTTCCACGATAGTTTCCGCGGCGATGCCGGCACCAAGACCAACGAGGGCGATATCCGCAGCGGCTTCTACTCGGCCTATGACGCAGCCGGATGCGAATATATCCGGCTCGGCGATCCCGAGATCGACCGCCGCCTGAAGGCCGGCCCCGATCTCGTCTCGGCCAGTTTCGTGATCCCGTATCCGCCGGGCTTCCCGATCATGGTGCCGGGCCAGGTCATCACCCAGGAAACCATCGACTTCATGCGCAAGCTCGATGTGAAGGAAATCCACGGCTACGACGCCAAGGAAGGCTTGAAGCTCGTACGCACCGAAGCCTTGGCGAAGATCGGCCGGCCCAAGCCGGGCGCCACGCCGAAGCTGAAGGCCGCATCATAACAGGGGACGGTCATGCAAGGCTTTTTCACGTTCTTGCAGCAGAACCCGTTTCTGCTGCTGTTCTTCGTCGTTGGCCTTGCCGTCTGGATCGGCCGGGCCAGCATCAAGGGCTACGGCCTCGGCATGGTCGCCGGCGCCATCGTGGTCGGCGCCGGGCTGGCGGTGTGGGCCTCGACCTACGGCGTGAAGCTCGAGCTCAACAACTTTGCAAAGAGCTTGTTCTATTACCTCTTCATGTACGGCGTCGGCCTGCGCGTGGGGCCGTCCTTCATCAACAGCCTGAAGGGCGATGGCCTCAAGTTCTGCATCTTGGCGCTGGTGTCCAGCGTCCTTGGTCTGGCGCTCGTCGTCATCTGTTCAAGACTCTTCGCGCTTCCGATCGGCGCGGCTGGCGGCATGCTGGCGGGGTCGCAGACCATGTCGGCCGCAATCGGCTCGGCCGAGCAGGCGATCACCTCGGGCGTCGTCAAGCTTCCTGAAGGCATGAAGCCCGAGGATGCGTCGGGCATGATCGCGCTGTCCTACGGCATCACCTACATCTGGGGTACCGTCGGCATCATCCTGATCTGCAAGTACCTGCCGCGGTGGTGGGGCGTCGATGCCAAGGCGGCGGCCAGGCAGTACGAGAAGGAGTTTGGCGTCAAGGATCTCGAGGGCGGCGGCCTGACCGGTTATCGGCAGTTCGGTCTGCGTGCCTATCGGCTGGAAAATCCGACGCAGGTCGGCATGAGCATCGCCAAATTCCGCTCGATCCATCCGGAGTACCGGATCGTCAACGTGGCGCGCGGCGGCGAGCCGCAGGGAGCCGATCCTGCGTTCGTGCTGCAGAAGGGCGACGTCGTCGCGCTCGGCGGCTCGACGGAGCATCTCACCGACAAGATGGGCCTGATCGGCCCCGAGGTTGCCGACACCACGGCGCTGGGCATTCCCATGGATCAGGCCGACATCCTCGTCACCAACAAGGAGATGGTCGGACGCACCTTTGAATCCTTCCGCGACACGGCGATCGCCGGCCAGTTGCAGGTCACCAAGGTCGAGCGTGGTGGTGTACCACTTGCCGCCGGTCTCAAGACCGAGCTGCAGCGGATGGACATCGTCTCGGTAGTCGGCCTCAAGTCGGCCGTCAACGAACTCGGCGAGATGTGGGGACGCATCGCGCGGACCAATACGTCGACCGACCTGCTGACGCTGGCCGCGGGCATGATCCTCGGTTTCTTGATTGGCATGATCGAATTTCCGGCCTTCGGTGCCAAGATCGGTCTCGGCAATGCCGGCGGTCTGTTGCTGTCGGGCGTGATCGTGTCGTCGCTGGTCTCGCGGCTGCGCTTCTTCGGCAATACGCCGAACGCGGCGCGCAACGTGCTGGAGGACCTCGGTCTCGTGGTCTTCGTCGCCATCGTCGGTGTCAATGCCGGTGCCGGATTGCTGGCGCAGCTTACCGGTGCCGTTGCCTTGAAGATCTTCGTCGCCGGCTTCATCGCCTGCACGATCCCGCCGTTCATCGTCTGGGCGATCGGCTATCACGTCTTCAAGATCAACCCGGCCGTGCTGATGGGCGGCGTTGCCGGTGCGCGGTCGCACTCCGGCCCGTGCCGCGAGGCCGCGGTGGAGATCCAGAGCTCCGTGCCCTGGATCGGATTTCCGGTCGGCTACGCGGTGTCGGGCATCCTGCTCACCGTGTTCGGTTACTTTGCGATGATCCTGGCCTAATAGCTCGACGTCATAACAAGAGGAGAACGTGAGACATGAGAAAAGTCGCCATCTATGCCGCCTTGGCCGTCTCGCTCGCGGGCGTCGCCGGTTTCAGTACGTCATCGCGTGCCGACACCGGCCAGGTTGCCGTGGTCTTCACCAAGGGCGGGTTCATCGTCGGCGTCGGTGGCGGCGAGGGCGTTCTGCTGTACCGGGGCAAGAAATATCCCTTCACCGTCTCAGGCATGAGCGTCGGCTTCACAATCGGCGCCTCGACCACCAAGCTCGTCGGGCGCGCACTCAATCTGAGGGGGCCGGAGTCGATCGAAGGCTCCTACGCGGCGGGCGGCGCGGGCGGCGCGGTTGCCGCGGGCGCCGGAGCCGTTCAGTTGCAGA
This sequence comes from Bradyrhizobium sp. 482_C4_N1_8, assembly GCF_052075965.1. Taxonomy (NCBI): domain Bacteria; kingdom Pseudomonadati; phylum Pseudomonadota; class Alphaproteobacteria; order Hyphomicrobiales; family Nitrobacteraceae; genus Bradyrhizobium; species Bradyrhizobium sp. 482_C4_N1_8. Next base: position 2,519,814 of record NZ_CP197231.1, read on the forward strand.
ACGGCAATGGCGTCATCCTCCAGCTCAGCGGGCCGAAGGTCGGCGCGGAAGTATCGGCTGCGGTTGGCGGCGTCACGATCCGGCTGAAATAGGCCCGGGAGGGCGCTCAAGCTAAACGGGCTGCGTCATCGCAGCCCGTTTCGCGTTTCAGTAGCGTTCCTCGACGAACTTCAGGCCGCGCAGGCTTGCCTGGTCGTTGTAACGTCCCTTGTGGGACCGTGGCGGAAGCTTGACCTTCTCCCGCTTGACTTCCTTGTAAGGGATAGTTCTCAGGATGTGCGAGATAACGTTGAGCCGCGCTCGCCGCTTGTCGTCGGAGCGGATCAGTCGCCACGGTGCATGCTTCGTGTCGGTCGCCTCGAACATCATGTCACGCGCGCGCGAGTAATCGTACCAGCGCCCGAACGACTCGGTGTCCATCGGGCTCAGCTTCCACTGCCGCAGCGGATCCTCGATACGCGCCTTGAAGCGGAGCTCCTGCTCCTCCATCCCGACCTCGAGCCAGAGCTTGATCAGGACGATGCCGGCGTCCACGGCGAATTTCTCGACCAGCGGACACAATTCCAGGAAGCGCTTGTGTTCGGTCGGCGAGCAGAAGCCCATGACGTATTCAACGCCGGCGCGGTTGTACCAGCTGCGGTCGAAAATCACGATCTCACCGCCGGCCGGGAATTGCTCGATATAGCGCTGCAGGAACAGCTGGGATTTCTGCCGGTCGGAGGGCGCGGGCAGGGCGCAGACACGGAACACGCGCGGACTCACCTTTTCGGTCAGCGCCTTGATGGTCCCGCCCTTGCCGGCCGCGTCGCGCCCCTCGAAGATGATGATCACCTTCAGTTTCTGGGCTCTGACCCATTCCTGAAGGTGACACAACTCGACCTGGAGTTTTTCGAGCTCCTTCTCATAGTCCTTCCGCTTCATCCGCTCCACGGGCGCGTCCTTGGCCATGCTCAATCACCCCAGGAAATGGTCACGCCGATGTCGCCGGGAACACCGCCTGGAAAATCGATGATCTGATACGCGATGCGATAGCCGCGCGGTTTCAGGTAATCGCTCCAGAGCTGGAAGATTTCCTTCGGAATTCCGGTCAGGGTGTTCTCCCAGCCCGCTTCCATCTGATTGATAGCGCGGCCCTTGTCGGTGCACAGCGTGTTGGGGAAGCGATAGACCTGAACCTCGGTCAAGCCGTTCCGCACCGCACGCTGGATGATCGTCGAGGCGAGCTTGATCTTCTCGTCCTCGGTCTTGCCAGAAGGCTTGCTGAGGCGTTCAATGAGGGCGTGTTTCTCGGCTTCGGCGGCGGCGGCAAGGCGCGCATATTCGTCGGCCTTCGCTGCCTCCTTGAGGGCTGCTTCCTTGCGGATCTGCGTGGCGCTGGGGATGAGATCATCGATGCCGGGCATGGCAGGCGGCTCCTGTTGTTGCACGTCAACTTTCAGGCGAGGCTAGGTGGGGCCGTTCCAGGCCCGTTGATCCAAATCAAGCAATTGCGCCACCCGATACCGACACTGCATTCGACGCATTCAAGTGGAAACGCGCCTGTCGAGGAGAGAACGTTGAGCGAGCAACTTCATCCGATGGCCCCGCATCATCTGCCGTTCTATCTCGCGCCGGGAAGCGGGGTGGACCCGCTGATGGTGGTGATGGGGATCTTCCTGATCGGCACCGTGCTCTGGGTGGGCACGCTCTATTGGAAGCTGCACAGCCTGCCCGAGCGCATGGCGCACAAGTCGCAGAAGCTGCAATTCGAGATCGTGGCGGTGCTGGGCATCATCTCGCTCTTTACGCACTTGCACATTTTCTGGGTGGCAGGCCTGCTGCTCGCGATGATCGACCTGCCCGATTTCGGCACGCCGCTGCGCAGCATTGCCGGCTCCGTCGAGAGGATCGCTGACGCCGCTCCGGGCGACGGGCGCGAACCCGAGCAACCGAGCCCCCCACCGGCAGAGAAGTCAGTCCCCAAGGAGAAGGAGCGCAGCCATGTTTGAGCTCATGTTCTGCTCCCTTCTGACCATCCTGCCCGACTATCTCTACCGCCGCTATGCGCAGGGCAAGCGCTTCGGCAAGGAGATCACGTTCTTTTCCATCTGGTACGAGCTGCGATGGGGCATCACCGGCTGCCTGATGCTCACGGTGTCGCTCATCACCATGATCTTCTACTTTCACCCGTCAACGACCTCGGCGACGCTCTATTACCGTACCGTGCCGATCCTGCCCGAGGGCTCTGGCCGGGTCGCGGAAGTCAATATCGGCTACAGCGAGGCGGTGAAGAAGGGCGACGTGCTGTTCAGGCTGGACGGCTTGAAGCAACGCGCGGCTCTGGAAACCGCCAGGCGGAAGGTCGCCGAGGTTGATGCGTCCCTGACGACCGCGGAATCCGACGTGGTCAAGGCCGACGCGCAGATCGAGGAAGCCAAGGCCAACCTTCAGCAGGCCAAGGATGAACTCGACGTCAAGTCCGAGTTGCAGCGTCGCAATCCCGGCATCGTGCCGCAGCGCGACATCGAAAAGCTGCAGGTGCTCGTCAATCAGCGGCAGGCGGGGGTCGACGCGGCCACGGCTTCCAGGCAGTCGGCGGCCTTGCGCGTGTCGACGCTCCTGCCGGCCGAGAAGGCCAGTGCCGAAGCGGCGCTAGCCGAGGCGCAGGTGGATCTGGACAAGACTTTTGTCCGAGCCGGTGTTGACGGTCGCGTGGAGCAATTCCTGGTCCGCGTCGGCGACGTGGTCAATCAGTTGATGCGACCGGCGGGCGTGCTCGTGCCGGAGGGCGCCGGCCGGCGGGGTCTACAGGCGGGCTTTGGTCAGATCGAGGCTCAGGTTTTGCAAGTCGGCATGGTGGCGGAAGCGACCTGCATATCGAAGCCGTGGGTCATCATTCCGATGGTTATCACCAGTGTGCAGGACTACATCGCGGCCGGACAGTTCCGAAGCGGAGAGCTGCTCATCGAGGCGCAGAATGTCGCGCAACCTGGCACGATCCTGGCTTTCATGGAGCCACTCTATAAAGGTGGACTTGAAGGCGTGACGCCGGGCAGCAGCTGCATCGTCAACGCCTATACCAGCAATCACGAGGAGATCTCGGCGAAGGAGACCAGCACCGGCCGCGCCATTGCCTTGCATGTCGTCGACGGCGTCGGGCTGGTGCATGCGATGCTGCTGCGCATCCAGGCGCTGCTGCTGCCGATCAAGACGCTGGTGCTGAGCGGGCACTGAGGTCCCAGGTCGAATTGTTTCGCGAACGGACCGTCCTGCGTGCAGCTTGACCGCGTCCTCGGCACTGTCGAAGCGGCCCAGTTCTCGCTAGAATTGTGGTCCGGAGGCGCCGGAGCGCGGCCGAGGCGGAGGGGAGCGGGCGCATGACCAGGGCGTCGGTCAAGCAGTGGCTGGTTGCGACCACGCTGTTGGGTCTCGGCCTGTTGCTCGCCGCGTGCATGCTGTCTGGGCCCGCGCGAGCCGCTGAGCCCGGCTCGGCTGCGCGCAGCGAGCCAAAGCGCGTGCTGATCCTGCATTCCTTCGGGCGCGAGTTTCGCCCCTGGAGTGAATATGCGCGGAGCATCAAGGCCGAACTCGGGCGGCAATCGCCCTGGCCGCTCGACGTCCAGGAGCACACGCTGCTCAGCGCGCGCTTCAACAATCCGGGCCCGGAAGCGCCCTTCGTCGAATATCTCAGTTCGCTCTACCAGGGCAAGCCGCCCGACATCGTGCTGAGCATCGGCGCACCCGCGGCGCGGTTCGTGCAGAGATACCGTGCGAAGCTCTTTCCGGAAGCGCCGACGGTGCTGACCGTGGTCGAACAACGGCTGGTGAACCGCCCGGATCTCACCGAGAATGACGTGGTCGTGTCCGTCCGCAATGATTTCGTGGCGGCCTTCGAGAACATTCTCAAGCTCTTGCCCGATACCAAAACGGTTGCCATTGTGGTCGGTGCCTCGCCCCTCGAGAAATTCTGGATGGACGAGGTGAAGCGGGAGTTGAAACCGCTGGAAGGCCGGCTCGACCTCGTCTGGTACTCCGACCTGCCGTTTGAGGAGATCCTGAAGCGCGCATCGGCGCTTCCGCCTCATTCCGCGCTGTTCTGGGGGCTGATGTTGGTCGATGCCGCCGGCAATGTCCACGAGGGTGATATCGCCCTGCACAGGCTGCATGCTGTCGCGAACGCGCCGATCTTCTCGTATCAGGAGCCTTTCTTCGGCGACGCCAGCGTCGGCGGTCCCATGCACTCCGTCGCCGAAACCAGTTCGAAGACCGTCAGTGCCGCGATCCTCGTCCTCGGTGGCGAGAAGCCGACCCGCATCAAATACGAGCCGATCGGATTCGGGCCGCCGAAATATGATTGGCGGGAGTTGCAGCGCTGGGGGATCAGCGAGACCAGTCTGCCGCCGGGGAGCGAAATCCTGTTTCGTGAGTCGACCGTCTGGGATCGCTATCGCTGGCAGATGCTGCTGATCACGGCCGTGATTTTGATACAGGCCGGCTTCATCGGCGGGCTTCTGAACGAGCGCCATCGCCGTCAATTGGCCGAGATCGAGTCGCGACAGCGCCTGGCCGAACTCGCCCACGCCAACCGGTACTCGGCCGTCGGCGAGTTGACGACGTCGATTGCCCACGAGCTGAACCAGCCGCTCGGCTCCATTCTGACCAATGCCGAGACGGCGGAGCTCATGCTCAAAGCCACTTCACCCGACATCAACGAGATCCGCCAGATTCTAGCTGACATCAGGCGCGACGATCAGCGGGCGTCCGAGGTCATCCGCAGGCTTCGCAGCGTCCTGAAGAAGCGGCCGTTTGAAATCAAGGACACCGAACTGAACGACACGGTACGGGAAGCAATTGGCCTGGTGACGGCGCTCGCCGACGGGCGCCGGATCACGCTGGCTTACGCGCCAGCCGCCGCGGAGCTGCACGTCAAGGGCGATCCCGTACAGCTGCAGCAGGTCGTTCTCAACCTGATCATCAATGCGTTGGATGCGGTCTCCGAGGCGGACATGAAGAAGCGCGAGGTCAGCGTATCGACCGGGCGCGCCGGAAGCTACGCCGAGATCCGGATCGCCGATACCGGTTCGGGCATTGCGGTCGGCGACCTCGCGAACATCTTCACTCCATTCTTCACGACGAAGCCTCAGGGCATGGGTATGGGGCTTGCAATCGTCAAGACCATCGTCGAGGCCCATCACGGCACCATAGCCGCCGAGAACCAGCCGTCGGGCGGCGCGCTGTTCACGATCAGGCTCCCGATCATCCACTAGCGCAGACGTTTTGTGCTCGCGCGGCATTGCTCTCGCGCCGCAACACGGCGGCGAAGCAGCCCTTCGTTGATCTTGATCAATAAACGCCCATGCCGCGGCCCGATCTTGATGGCCGGAAAGTTCGATGGAGGAAGGTATGTTTCGTTGCGGCAAGATTCTGATGGCGCTTGCGTTGATGCTGACGATGCCGATCACCGCAACCGCGCAGACAGCTGACAAGCCGGCGGCGCCAAGCACGCAGGCACAGCCCGCAAGTCCGCCTCCGCCGAGCGCCGAACTCCTGAAACCCGAGCAGCTCGAGGCGCTGGTGGCGCCAATCGCGCTCTATCCCGACGAGCTGCTGGCCAATGTGCTGGCGGCATCGACCTATCCGCTGGAAGTCGTGCAAGCCGATCGCTGGCTGAAGGAGCGCAAGACGCTGAAGGGCGATGCGCTGAAGGCCGAGGTCGACAAGCAGGCCTGGGACGACAGCGTCAAGGCGCTGGCGAGCACCGCCGATGTGTTGTCGATGATGAGCGACAAGCTCGAATGGACCCAGAAGCTGGGCGACGCTTTTCTCGCCCAGCAACCCGATGTGATGGATGCGATCCAGCGCCTGCGCAACAAGGCCTATGACAACAAGAAGCTGGTCACGACCAAACAGCAGAAGGTCAGCGTTCAGAGCCAGGAAGGCAAGCAGGTGGTCGTCATCCAGCAGGCCGATCCCGCCGAGATGTACGTACCCTATTACGATCCGGCGACGGTCTACGGCGCCTGGCCCTACGCGGAGTATCCGCCCTATTATTGGGGCTATCCGTCCTATATCGGCGCCGGCGTGGTCGCAGCCGGTATCGCCTTCGGCACGGCCTGGGCGATCGGGCGCTGGGGCAATTACTGGGGCGGCGGCTGCAACTGGGGCAACCGCAACGTCTACGTCAATCATCGCACCACCAACATCGCCAACGGCTGGCAGCACAATCCGGCGCATCGCGGCGGCGTGCGCTACAACAACACCAACGCCCAGCAACGCTTCGGCAACAACAATGTGAGGGCGGGCGCGTCGGATCGGATGGATTTCCGCGGCCGTGACGGCAACCAGGTGCTGCGTCCGAGCCAGGGTGCGGGAGATCGAGCGGGAGATCGCGCCGGCGACCGTGCCGGTGATCGTGGCGGTCCGGGTGACCGTGCAGGAGATCGTGCCGGTGATCGCGGCGATCGTGCCGGCAATCGCGGCGACCGGCCCGGCGGCGGCGATCGCGCTGGCGCGGGAGATCGTGCCAAGGGTGGTGGAGATCGCGCCAAGAATGCAGGCAAGAATGCGGGTAAGGGCGGCGGCGATCGTGCAAAGGCTGCCAACCGTGCCGGCGGCGGCGCTGCCGCCAATCGTGGCGGTGACGGCAATCGCGGCGGCGCGATGAACGTCTCCTCCGGTCGGGCGGCGGCCGCAGCATCGGCGCGCGGACGCTCCAGCATGGCGAGCATGCCGCGCGGTGGTGGCGGCGGGGGCTATGCCGGGCGCGGCGGCGGTGGCGGAATGGCCATGCATGGTGGTGGTGGTGGCGGCTTCCGTGGTGGAGGCGGAGGAGGAGGCCGCGGCGGTGGCGGCGGTGGCCGGCGCTCCGACATCGCGCTGAAGCACGACATCACGCTGCTCGGCCATCTCTCTAACGGCCTCGGCTATTATCGCTTCAGCTACATCGGCAGCGACAAGGCCTATGTCGGCGTGATGGCGCAGGAGGTGGAGCAGGTGATGCCTGACGCCGTGACGCGCGGCAGCGATGGTTATCTGCGCGTCTATTATGACAAGCTTGGCCTGACATTCCGCACCTACCGCGATTGGCTAGCCGACGGCGCGAAGATCCCTGCGGAGGTGACGCCATGATCGGCCTGAAATCGCTCCATCGGGCGATCCTGGCGGGCGTGGTGGCGCTCGCCATGCTTGGCTCGGCGGCACAGGCACAGCAATCCTACAAGACACCGGAGGATGCGGCCGCCGCACTCGCGGCCGCAGTCAAAAGCGCGCCGGGCGACATTCTGAAGGTGCTCGGCAGGGCCGCCGAGGATATCGTCTCGTCCGGTGACGAGGTCGCCGACAACGACATCCGTCAACGCTTCACGTCGATGTACGACGCCAAGCACGGCATCAAGGCGGAGGGCAACAAGACCGCGACCTTGATACTGGGGCCGGACGATTTCCCGTTCCCGATTCCGCTGGTCAACACCAAGACAGGCTGGGCGTTCGACACCGACGAGGGGCGGATCGAGGTGCTTCGTCGCCGCATCGGCCGCAACGAGCTCGACGCGATCCAGACCGCGCTCGCCTATGTCGATGCCCAGAATGAATATGCCGACAAGGATCGCGGCGAGGGCGCGGGTGTCTACGCGCAACGCTTCCTTTCCACGCCCGGCAAGAAGGACGGCCTGTTCTGGCGTGACGACAGTGATCCGAGCCCGCTCGGCGCGCTGGTCGCGGAGGCCTCGGCCGAAGGCTACAAGCAAGGCACAGGCGAGGGACCGGCGCCTTATCACGGCTACTACTTCCGAATACTGAAAGGCCAGGGTTCCGACGCGGCCGGTGGCGCGCTCAACTACGTCGTCAAGGGCAAGATGATCGGGGGCTTCGGACTGATCGCTTGGCCCGCCGAATACGGCAATTCCGGCGTGATGACGTTTCTCGTCAATCATGCCGGCACCGTCTACCAGAAGGATCTCGGCAACCGCACGGCGGTCATCGCCGAGCGCACCACGCTGTTCGATCCCGACCAGACCTGGAAGAAGGTCGATGCCGCGAAGCCATAAACCGGAACGCATGCGGCGCGCGACCGCAATCGGCCTTGCCGCGCTCGCGCTCCTCCTGCTCGCGATGCCGGCCACGCCGTCGTTCGCGCAAGCGAGCGGCCATGTCCAGGTGAGGTTCGTCAAGGCTGGCCTGCTGGTCGGAGGCGGCACCGGCAGTGGCGTGCTGAACTACCGCGGTCGGAACTATCCCTTCAAGGTCTCCGGCTTGAGCGTCGGCATCACGGCCGGTGCGACCGTCGGCAGATTTGATGGCCGGGCATCAGGCATCCGCGATGTCGGCGACTTCGTCGGCACCTATAGCTCCGTCGGCGGCGGCTTCGCACTCGTCGGCGGCGTCAACGGCGCCCATCTGCGCAACGAAAAGGGCGTGACGATCGTATTGCAAGGCCCGAAGGCCGGACTTGAGCTCGCCTCCAACATCAGCGCGATCACGATCGCCTGGAAGTGAGCGCCTCGAGCCTGGGGTTACCGGGCCGCGATGGCCGTCATCTCGAGTTTGACGCCTGGACCGAGATCGGCCACGCCGATCGCAGCGCGCGCCGGCAGGTGAGCTTCCGCAAAGTGCGCCTTCCAGGCCGCATTGAACTCCGCCTTCTCCTTCAGGTTGGTCATGAAGATGGTCACCTGCAAGACGTTGGCGAGATCGGAGCCGAGCGTCTTCAACAGGCGCGCCAGTTGCCCGAGGACGTCGTTGGCCTGGCCCGACATATCGAGGCTGGTGTCCTCGGGGACGATCCCGCCGATGTAGAGCACGCCATTATGCTCGACCACCTCGTGGAGGAGTCCTTCGTAGGGCAAGACGCGCTGGATCATGATGAGACCGATGCAGCTGTGGGGATGGGCGGCATATCGCACATTTCCATGTCGATGTCGTTTGAAGAGATTTCGCGACCGGGGTGTCCCGAAGGTCATCCAACAAGATATTGAAAATAAAGAATAAATTGTCTGAAGAATCGCCGCTGGCCGCGCGGTCGGACGGTCATCAAGCTGTACTTGCGCGCGGGAGCCCGGCGTTTCCGACGGCCCTGATCCCGACGACATCGGGATGCGGATCGGTATACTGCCACCGGAATCGACGCGGCAGCGGCTGGGCCCGTGCCGCGCGGAACAAGGATCAGACGATGGACGATACGATTGGCTTTCCCGACCCTGGCCTCGACCTGTCTGACGGCTTCAAGCCCCACACCTCGCATTGGGGCGTGTTTTCCGCGCGTCAAAGCGAAGCCGGACTCGAGGTCAGGGCCTATGCGGGCGACCCCGATCCGAACGGCATCATCGGCAATTTTCCCGGTGCGCTGCGTCATCAGGCGCGCATCGCCCAGCCGGCGATCCGCCGCGGCTGGCTCGAGCGCGGACCCGGCCCGGACGATCGCCGCGGCCGCGATGAGTTCGTCTCCGTCAGCTGGGAGATGGCGCTCGATCTGCTCGGCGACGAGCTCGGCCGCATCCGCGACACGCGCGGGCCGGGCGCTGTGTTCGGCGGCTCCTACGGCTGGTCGAGCGCGGGCCGCTTCCATCATGCCCAGAGCCAGGTGCATCGCTTCCTCAACATCGCGATGGGCGGCTATGTGCGCTCGGTGAATACCTATTCCTCGGGCGCGTCCTCGGTGCTGCTGCCGCAGATCCTTGCGGGCTACGAGGACATCACCAAGCGCAACGTCACCTGGGAGCAGATTGCTGAGAACACCGACATCGTGCTGGCGTTCGGCGGCATGGCGCTGAAGAACTCCATGGTGGCCGGCGGCTCGATCAGCAAGCATGTCGAGCGCGGCGCCATGGAAGCCGCGCGCCGGCGCGGCTGCGCGTTCATCCTAGTCAGCCCGCTGCGCGACGATCTTCCCGTCGAGGCCGGCGCCGAATGGATGACGTGCCTGCCCGGCACCGACACCGCCCTGATGCTCGGCATCGTCCACACACTTGTGAGCGAAGGCCTGCACGACCAGGCCTTCCTCGATCGCTACACCGAAGGCTGGCCCGTGTTCCTGCGCTATCTCAATGGCGAGAGCGACGGGCAGGCCAAGCATGCCGAATGGGCCGCCGCAATTTGCGGCGTCGATGCGGACGCGATCCGAGAGCTCGCGCGCCGCGCCGCCGGAAAGCGTGCGCTGATCACCGTTTCGCATTCGCTCCAGCGCGCCGAGCATGGCGAGCAGCCGGTATGGATGGGCATGGTGCTCGCAGCAGCACTCGGCCAGATCGGCCTGCCTGGTGGCGGCTATGCTTATTCGCTCGGCGCGATCGGCTATTACGGCCGCCGCGTCAACGACGTGCCGGGACCGACGCTGGGGCAGGGCCGCAACGGCGTGCGCGATTTCATTCCGGTCGCGCGCATCGCCGACATGTTGCTCAATCCCGGCACGACCTATCGCTACAATGGCGAGACGCGTACCTATCCGGACATCCGCCTCGTCTACTGGGCCGGCGGCAATCCCTTCCATCACCATCAGGACATCAACCGCTTGCGCAAGGCTTTTGCGCAGCTCGATACGTTCGTCGTGCACGAGCTCGCCTGGACCGCGACGGCGCGGCACGCGGACATCGTGCTGCCCTCGACCATGACGCTGGAGCGCGAGGACATCGGCTATTCGACCAACGATCCCCTGATGGTCGCGATGCACCAGATCGCCGAGCCCTTCGGCCTTGCGCGTGACGATTACGACATCTTTGCCGATCTCGCCGAGCGCCTGGGTGCGCGCGAACCTTTCACCGAAGGGCGCACGTCGCGGCAGTGGCTCGAACATCTGTACGAGCCGACTCGCGCCTCGCTTCAAGCGCGTGGCCTCGAGGCGCCTGATTTCGACGAATTCTGGCGGCGCGGCAGCCTGGTCGTGCCGCAACAGCCCGACGACGGCGGCCGGCTGCGCAGCTTTCGCGAGGATCCGGCCAATCATCCGCTGCCGACGCCGAGCGGGCGCATCGAGATCTATTCAGCCAAGATCGCTGCGCACGGCGATGCCGATTGCCCCGGCCATCCGGTCTGGCTCGACAAGACCGACATGCCGAAACCCGGCGCGCCGTGCTTCCTCGTCGCCAACCAGCCGGTGACGCGCCTGCACAGCCAGCTCGACTTCGGCGGCCATTCGCTGGGCGCGAAGCATCGCGGCCGCGAGGTCGCGCGCATGAATCCACGCGATGCCGATGCACGCGGAATCAAGGACGGCGACATCATCCGCCTGTTCAACGAGCGCGGCGCGTGTCTTGCCGCCGTCCATGTCACCGACGGCATCGCAGCCGGCGTGGTGCAATTGCCGACCGGCGCGTGGTACGACCCGATGGACCCCGAGGACGAAGCGCCGCTCTGCGTTCACGGCAATCCCAACGTGCTCACCCGCGACATCGGCACCTCGTCCTTCGCGCAGGGCTGCACCGGCCAGCTCACGACGGTCGAGGTGGAGAAGTTCACCGGCAATCTGCCGCCGATCCGCGCGTTCGATCCGGTGTAGGCGCGTCGCCGGGACTGCTGCGCCGTAGTGCGAAGGCGCCGGATTACGCTGCGCTCCATCCGGTCTACGCGAAATGCACTCGCAACGACGACGTGGAGGGAGTGTGAGTCATACTGCGCTCTCGTGCCCGTGCCGTAGCGCGTCCAGGACACGAGAGACACAAAAGAAAGGGGGCCGCCCTGTGTGGGCGCAGGGACGGCCCCGAGTGGCTCGCAGACCCGGGAGGAAAAGGGCTCGAGCCGGCGCGAGTGGCAGGGCACTCACGCCAAAGAAATCGCAAACCGGTCGAAGTGCAGATGGCGTGATGCCAAGTGCCTTGATCTCAAGTCGCTTGATTCCAAGTCCCTCGATTCCAGTTCCCTCGATCCCAATTCGCCTGCCGCCGCACGAACTACGCGGCTGCGCCGACCATCCAGTCCATGTCCGCGGCAGGGCGCCGCCGCGAAAGCGCCTCCGTAGCAGGCAGCACGGCCCTGCTGGCCAGACGCCAGCGTGCCGGTGACTCGCCGCTGATGCGCTTGAACACGGTCGAAAAATGCGCCTGGGTGCTGAAGCCGACGGCAAGCGCGATCTCCGCCAGCGGCCGCTCGGTCGTCGTGAGCAAGGTCTTCGCATGCTCGACGCGATGATTGAGCAGATATTCGCGCGGACGGTAGCCGGTCGCGGCGCGGAACTGTGCCGCGAAATGCATCCTCGAGAGGCCTGCGACATTGGCGAGCTCTGACAGGCTGATGCAGCGATCAAAGTGATCGGCGATATATTGCTCGACGCGGCGTAGCCGCCATTTCGGCAAGGCATTGACTTTTGAGCGTGGCAGCTCGAGCCGGGTCAGATGCATCGCAAGGGTCTCGCCGATGCAGCGCGCGAACTGCTGGTCCGCGGTATCGCCATGCTCGGTCAGTGCCTTGGCGAGCTCGGCTGCGAGCGGGTCGCGCAGCAGGACGAGGTCGTTGAGGCCCTCGGTCGCCGGCCGCGCCGCCGAAAAATGATCGGTGGAGATGTGGAAGTGCAGGAAAGCGCAGGGCGACTGGAATTGCACGCCGAGAAGCTTCGATGGCGCACTGACGTACAGCGTGCCCGCGGGCATGGTGCCGTCGAAGATGATCTGACGGTCCCGCGTCAGCTTTACCCGAGCGGTCTTCAGCGCGATGGCGACGAAATAGCGGTCCGCCGGCGTCGTCGCTTCGTGCGACGAGATGGCCCGAGAATCCTCCCATCGCGAAATCGTGATATCCGCGTTCAGGCCGCGGTCGATGTTGCGCCATCCGTTTTCCTGCGCGATTGCTCGCATCCCGTGCGAAGCCTCGCGATCACACCGGCTGGCGGGAAATTCGATCCAGGCATGCGCTGCTTGCAAGTCATTGAACATCGCTCGTCCTCTCCTGGCCTCGTCGCCGCTTGCAGCGATCGGCCAACTCTCAGTGCTTTCCACGATCAGAGGATAGGCGTGAGCCAGGCAAGAAGCCCGTTAGTGATGATTAGGAGGTGTTAGATTTTGTGCGAGCGCATGAAGTGTGACAGCCCGCCGCAGGACGTTTGATTTTGTCCAGCATTTCAATTATTTGCGCAGATCGGTGCGGTGTGAGGACATTGCAGAACATCGCGTGGCGATCGATGTGCCGGTATGAGGCCGGCACGGTGCCTTGCTGGACCGCGCATCGACGGCGAGTATAGTCGCCGCGCATTTGAATGAAATGGCCGTCAAGATGAGTCAGAAGTGACCGAACCCCCGGCAGGACATGGCTCGCCCGGCAATGGCGCCGGGGCGAGCCTTGATTTCGACGCAGTCTCGTTCGGACCGTTTTCGCTGCGGTCGCGGTTGCTCGAGAGGGACGGAGCGCCGGTCAAGCTCGGCAGCCGCGCGATGGACATTCTGCGCCTGCTCCTCAGCCGTGCCGGCGAAGTGGTGCCGAAGAACGAGATTCTGAGCTACGCGTGGTCCGGCCTCGCGGTCGAGGAGATCAGCCTGCGCGTCCATGTCGCGGAGCTGCGCAAGGTGCTTGGCGACGGCAAGGACGGGGCCCGCTACATCACCAACGTCCCGAGCCGCGGCTATTGCTTCGTCGCGCCTGTGCAACGTGGCGAGCGCAACGCCGCTCCGGCACTCGCGCCGCGTGCACCTGAAAGAACGGCGGCGCCGGCGGCCTTGCCACACCGGCTGGACCGGATGATCGGTCGGGACGACGTGCTGCCCGAGTTGTCGGCGCGTCTGCTGAGCGACCGCTTCGTCACGCTGCGAGGACCGGGCGGCATCGGCAAGACCACGGTTGCGACCGCGCTCGCGCATGACATGTGGCAGGCATTCGAGGGCCACGTTCATTTCCTCGAATTCGGCCCACTGAAGGACGCCACGCTGGTCGCGAGCACGGTAGCCGCCGCTCTGGGCCTCGTCGTGCATCACGATGATCCCTCAGGCAGCATCGTCAATTTTCTGCGCGGACGGCGGCTGCTTCTCATCCTCGACAGCTGCGAGCACGTCATCGACGAGGTCGCTCGTTTGGCCGAAAACATCTATCGCGAGGCGCCGGACATCGCGATTCTCGCCACCAGCCGCGAGTCGCTGCTGGTGGAAGGCGAGCAGATCTTCGAGCTCGTTCCGCTGGCCGGCCCGCCGCAAGGGGCGCGCCTCAGCGCCGGCGAAGTGCTGGATTATCCGGCCGCGCAGCTGTTCATCGATCGTGCCGCGGCCGCAGGCCATCGCGGCGATATCACGGACGAGGATGCCGACGTCCTGGCCGAGATCTGCGGCAAGCTCGACGGCATCGCGCTCGCGATCGAGCTCGCCGCCGTGCGCGTCGGCGTCTACGGATTGCGGGAGATGGCCGCGCTGCTCGACTCCAGGCTCAAGCTCGAATGGCGCGGACGGCGAACGGCGCCGCCACGGCAGCAGACGCTCGGCGCGACGCTCGACTGGAGTTTTGGCCTGATCGGCGAGAGCGAGCGGACCGTGCTTCAGCGGCTCGCCATCTTCGCAGGCCCCTTCACGCTCAAGGGGGCGATCGCAGTCGCCGCGGAGGAGGGAACGCCGGGTGATCGTGTCGTCGATGCGCTGGAGCAGCTCGTGGCCAAGTCGCTGGTGTCGGCGCAGCCCGATGGTGCATCGCGACGCTATCGCCTGCTGGATGCCACGCGCGCCTATGCCATGCAGAAGCTGGTCGACGCAGGCGAAGCGGCAGCGATCGCGCGCCGTCACACGGCCTATGTTCAGCGCACGCTCGAAGCCGGCATGGCGGAGCAGGGCGGCGACGACCCGGCTTCGCGCCTGCAGGCGCGCGCGAGCCTGCTCGCAGATGCCCGTGCGGCGTTGGAATGGAGTTTTGCCAACCACGACGGTGCCGCCCTGCGCGTGCCGCTCGCCGGCAGCGCCGCAAGGCTGTTCGTCGAGCTCAACCTGCTGAACGAGGCGCGCATCTGGTCGGGCCGCGCGCTCGCGATGCTCGACGATGCCAACCAGGGCGGCAAATGGGAGCTCGAGCTGCAGTCGACGCTTGGCCACGCCTTCATGTTCACGGAGCGCAACAGCGAGCAGGCCGAGGCCGCACTCCGGCGCGGGCTGGAGATCGCCGAAGCGCTCGACGATCACGCCAATGCGTTCAGGCTGCTGTCGCGGTTGAACATGTTCTATCGCCGCACCGGCGACTACAGGCACCTCGTGCCGACCGCACGCCAGGCCGAGCGCATCGCCCGCCAGATCGGCGATACCGCGGGGATCGCAGGCAGCAAGGCGCTTCTCGGCGTGTCCTATCATCTCGCCGGCGACCAGGCTGAGGCGCTGGCCCATCTCGACGAAGGCGTGCGCGACGACGCCGCGCTGCGCGGGACGGAGCCCGGGCATTTCGCCTATTCGCGCACGCCGCAGATTCCGCTCGCGCGGGTGCTGTGGTTGCGCGGCTTCCCCGACCGCGCACTCGATTGCGTCCGCCCGCTCGTCGGCGCCGCCGCGCCGCGCGACGTGGTGATGCATTGCATTGCGCTGTGCTGGTCATCCTCGGTGTTCGGCTGGGTCGGCGACTGGGCCGCCGTCGAGACGATGACGGGGCGCCTCGCGACCCATGCGAATTTGCACGGACTCGCGCCGTACGAAGCCGTCGCGACCGGCTTTCGCGCGCAGACCATGATCGCCCGCGGCGAGCTGGCCGGCGGTGTCGATCTGCTGCGGAGCGCGCTGCCGCGCCTGCATGCGGATCGCTACGAGCTCTACGCATCCGCGTTCGCCGCGGATCTGTCGCAAGGACTGGCTGCGCTGGGACGGTTGACGGAAGGGCTGCAAGTCCTGCATGAGACGATCGCTCGCGTCGAGCTGGGCGGCGGAGGTTTCGACATGCCCGAGCTCCTGCGCCGGCGTGGCGACCTCGAGGCGCGCACCGGTGATCTCGGTGCCGCCGAAGCGAGCTTCGCCGCATCGCTCGCGCTGGCCGAGCAGCAGGGCGCGCTGTCCTGGCTATTGCGGACGGAGATGTCGCTTGCGGCGCTTCGGCTTCGGCAGGGCATCAAGAATCCGCTCGACGATCTCGCCGCGACCTATGCCCGGTTCTCGGAAGGATTCGAGACGGCCGATTTGAAGGCCGCACGGCTCGTGCTGGACGAGGCATCAGCCTGACAAGGCTCAGTCGAACCGGAAATCCGCGAGATCGATCGACACCATCAGCTCCTCACGCAGCGGCATCAGATCGTCGCCGCGCAGATAGATGCGCCGGCGGGTCGGGAGCTTGAAGCCGTCAACGGTGACGGGATCGGATACGTACTGAGCTGCCGGAAAGTTGCCGGCGATCTCGACCCGGTAATCATGCCGGCGGATCAGCATGTCGGGGCCAAAATAGAAATCCTGCTCGGCGCTGTGGCTTGCGATCACGGTTGGGAACGTCGCCCGCAATCCGCGCCAGACCTCTGCGCCCTCGCGCCAGGGTGCGATCTCCCGGACGTCGAACCCGTCCGCCGCCAGCAGGAACGGCGCAGTCATGTAGGTCCAGAGCGCATAGCCGTTGAAATAGGCGCGATGCAGCGGATCCCAATGCGTGCGCATATCGTGCCGCGCGAACGAGCCGCGCGGATTGTTGCGCTCCGCGACGATGCGGCCGTCCGCGGCCACGATGGCAATCCGCTCCGGGCTGAAGTCGGTGCGCTGGCCGGGCTTGCCGAACGGCTCCACGGAAGCCCGCTCACGATGCAGCTCGATCCGCATCGTGCGCGGCGCCTGGTCCTGATCGACGCCCTTCAATATCCAGAGGTCGCCGCCCGTCACGATCGTGGCGGTGAGTCGCTCGTGGGCATTCCATCGATCGAGCCCGCCATGGGCCTCGATCGCATTCGCCAGCAGCGGAATCATCCGGCCGTTTCCTCTCGCATCGGTGGTGTCGCCCCAATAGAGATACCCCCGTGCGTAGACGATCGCCCGTTAAGCGTTGTTAAGTGCCGTTGGCAGGTCCGGCGCCTAGGCTTCGGCCATGACGCCCAGCACCGCGTCAGCAAAGGCCTTCGGCGCTTCTTGCGGCAGATTGTGGCCGATACCGCCCTTGATGGTCCGGTGCGAATAGCGCCCGGAGAATTTCTTCGCGTAAGCGGACGGTTCCGGATGCGGTGCCCCGTTGGCGTCACCCTCCATGGTGATCGTAGGCACTGCGATCACGGGCGCCTGCGCCAATTTCGCCTCGTCGTCGGCGTATTTCGCTTCGCCTTCGGCGAGGCCCAGCCGCCAGCGATAATTGTGGATCACGATCGCCACATGGTCCGGATTGTCGAACGCCTTCGCGCTGCGATCGAAGGTGGAATCGTCGAAATGCCATTGGGGCGAAGCGAGCTGCCAGATCAGTTTCGAGAAATCGTGGCGGTACTTGTCGTAGCCCTCGCGGCCGCGCTCGGTGGCGAAATAGAACTGGTACCACCATTGCAGCTCGGCCTTCGGCGGCAGCGGCATCTTGCCGGCCTGCTGGCTGCCGATCAGGTAACCGCTCACCGAGGCCATCGCCTTGACCCGCTCCGGCCAGAGCGCAGCGATGATGTTGGCGGTGCGCGCACCCCAGTCGAAGCCAGCAATCGTCGCCTTGTCGATTCCGAGCGCGTCCATCAGGGCGACGATGTCGGCCGCGATCGCCGCCGGCTGCCCGTTCCGCATCGTCGCGTCGGAGAGGAAGCGCGTGCTGCCGTAGCCGCGCAGGTAAGGCACGATCACGCGACGCCCGGCTGCAGCGAGCAGCGGTGCGACGTCGACGAAGGCGTAGATGTCATAGGGCCAGCCATGCAGCAGGATCACGGGCGGGCCATCCGCGGGACCCGCCTCGGCATAGCCGACATTGAGGAGGCCGGCGTCGATCTGTTTCAGGGACGCGAACGCGGTGTTGGCGCCGGGCTTGACGACGGTGGCGGACTTCGCCGGCTTCGCCGTAGCCGTCGTGCTCAGCGCAAGCTGGGTCGCGGCGAGCGCCATGGCAGCCCTGCCGACGAAACGACGTCGTTCGTGGCTGATGTTGTCGGTCATGCGTGCCTCCTGTGGTCAGTGCATTGTGCAAGTCGCCGTCAGCCCTTGTGCCCGTCCAGACGCGCAAGGAAGTCGCGGACCAGCGTGGCGATCTCGTCGGTCGCCTCGTCGAGCGCGAAATGGCCGGCTTCGAGGATGTGGACCTCCGCATCCGGCACATCGTCGCGATAGGCCGAAGCGCCGGCGACGGCGAAGGACGGATCGTACTTGCCCCAGACCACCAGCGTCGGCGGCCGCGTCTTGCGCAGCCACGCCTGCCACTTCGGATAGGAGGCGACGTTGGTCCGGTAATCCAGGAACAGCGTGGTCTGGATCTCGGCCTCGCCGGGACGCGTCAGGAACGCGTATTCGTCGGTCCAGCTATCGGGGTCGTAACGCTCGGGGTGCGGGCTGGAGCCGAGGTGCCGCTGGCGCGTCGCGGCCAAGGATGTGAAGTTGGCCTTGAGCGCCTCGAGCTCATGCGCCGGATCGGCCCAATATCTGCGACGAGCTTCCCAGAGCGGGCTCAAGCCTTGCTCATGCGAAACGGCATTCTGGATCATGATGGCGCGGACGCGCTCGGGATGCGCCAGCGCCATGCGGAAACCGACCGGACCGCCATAGTCCTGCATGAACAGCACGTAGTTGGTCAGGCCGAGCTTGTTCGTCAGCTCGCCCATCACGCCGGCGATGTTGTCAAAAGTGTAGGTGAAGTCGGACGGCGACGGCGCGCTGCTGTTGCCGAAGCCGGGATAATCAGGCGCGATCAGGTGATATTTGTCGGCGAGCAGCGGCAGCAGGGGTTCCCACATCCGCGACGAGGAGGGAAAGCCGTGCAGCAGCAGCACGGTCGGCGCGTCGGCGGGCCCGGCCTCGCGGTAGAAGATATTGAGACCCCCGATATCGATGGTGTGATAGCTGATCGAGCGTCGGCTCGACCGCAGATCCTGTGCCGAGGCCTGCACGGTGGTGCAGGCGAGGGCGGCCGAGAGGGCGAGGGTGGCTGGAATGTTCATGTCATCGCTCCGATGTGGGCGTGTCGCGTCGAGAGGTGCCGGCGCGTCATGCGCCGGCAACCGCTCTGACGGGATTGACCGGCACGCTGCCACCGTGATCGCTGTTGTGCGCAGCAGCTTCCGCTCGCCGGATCACATTCGTAAGCTCCGGCGTAAAGCTTTCGTCATCGTCCTCGATGTGTCCGGTCAGTGCCAGGGCGGTGCTCATTGATGAGCACCGCTCCGATGCGAGCCTGACTTACGCGGCCGACTTCGCCTTCTTGGCCAGGGCGGCGAGCAGCGTCTGCGCGGCCGGGCCGGAGGAGTGCGGATTCTGTCCCGTGATGAGCTGGCCCGCGCTGACGACGTGTACGCCCCAGTTCGCCGTTTTCGAGAAGACCGCGCCGAGCTTCAACATCTCGTCCTCGACGAGGAACGGAACGACATGGGTCAGGCCCACGTCCTCTTCCTCGCCGTTGGTGAAGCCGGTCACTTCCTTGCCCTCGACCAAAGGCTTGCCATCGGGCGTCTTGACGTGGCGCAGCGCACCGGTCGAGTGACACACCACCGCGATGGTCTTGCCTGCGGCGAGGAACGATTCGATCAGCTTGACCGAGTCCTTGTCTTCGGCGAGGTCCCACATCGGGCCGTGACCGCCGGGATAGAACAGCGTGTCGAAGTCTTCTTGCTTGACGCTGTCGAGGCGCACGGTCTTGTCGAGCTGGGCTTCAGCGGCGGCGTCCGCCTCGAAGCGCAGCGTCAGGTCGGTGCGGAACTCGGGCTCGTTGCTCTTGGGATCGAGTGGCGGCCGGCCGCCCTTGGGCGAAGCCAGCGTGATCTCCGCGCCGGAATCCTTGAACACGTAGTAGGGGGCGGCGAGCTCCTCGAGCCAGAACCCGGTCTTGCGTCCGGTGTTGCCGAGCTGGTCGTGGGAGGTGATAACCATAAGAATCTTCATGACGATCTCCTTGAATGCGTTCGCTGCAATGACGCATTCCCTCGTGGTGGAGGTGCGCCGGCCTCGGTCTCGTCGAGCACGACACTTGTTCGTTGCTCGTGAGCCCAATGTTGCACCCAAGGCCGCGTGTTAGCTCGTTATGTATTGTTAGGCGTTGAGAGCAGTGAACGGTTCCAGCTCTCGCGCGTCGCCACCGCTACTCGAACACGGCGTCGAAGATCTCGACGTCCATCAGCACGGGCTTGGCGACCACGCTTCCATCAGGCCGCAGCGTCTGCACACGCCGCAATGTCGGCACGACGATGCCGCCGAAGCTGTCATGGGCCCAGGAATAATGTGCGACCTTGTTTCCGAACAGATCGTGATCCGTCCGCCGTTGCAGCGCGTTCTCGTCGAAGTAGAAGATCTGCTCGGGCGCGAGCGTGATCAGGTTCGGCGGGAACTGCGCGCGCAGCCGACGCCACGTGTCAGCGTTTTCGCGCCACGGCGGAAGCTCCTCCGTGACGACGTCGGGATGGGCGAGCAGAAATGGGGTGGTCAGATAATTCCAGATCGCAACGCCGCAGAAGAAGACGAGGTGCAATTCGTCCGCGAGCGCAGGAGAGCCGGTCTCGGGAAATGTAGGGCTCGGGTTATCCCAGGTGCGCAGGACCTCACCCTCGAGGCTCTCGATCGTGATCGCGTCGGGTTGAAAGCAGCCGGAGTGTTCACCCCCGGTGATGCCGGTGAAGCGGACCGACTGGGCGCGGGTCGAGCCCTCCGCCGTCACGTCCTTGAATTCGCTGGCATGTCCGGCGCTGGAGAACAACGAGCCGCCGACGGAAAGGTGGAGCGTGAATCGGGTCAAGCTATTCCAGCGGGCCATACCGCCGCTGGCATCAATTACATCGTCAAGAAGCGCCATATCCCGCCATATCCACCGTGAAGTGCCACCACCATGGCGGGGCGGATGCGGCTTGGCGTGTTAGAAGTTGTTAGGACTTGCGAGCAGGTGCTTGGACGGTATCCCGTTGAAGATACTGTCAATTCAGCGCGCTCAGGAGCTCCCTGGCGGCCACGAGATCGCGGGTCTGGAGGCCTTCTTGGTATCGCGCGACGAGCGGGGCGAGCAGAGCGCGTGCTTCGCCCGCTTGTCCGGTCTGGCGCCAGACCCGGCCGAGGCTGATCGCCCCCCGCAGCTCCCAGCCGAGCGCGCACTGCCGGCGCGACAGATCGAGCGATTTTCGGAAGCAGCGCTCGGCCTCCGCGGTGTTTCCCGACCGGACAAGGATGTCGCCCTTGACCCGGAGCATCTCCGGCATGTCGAAGGATTCGCCATGATCTGGAATCTGCGCAATGGCCTCATTGATCGTGCGCAGGGCCTCGTCCGGCTGGTTCTCCGCCACGAGGCCCTCCGCCAGCGCCGTCGCAAACACCGTCGTCATGATCCGGTGCCGCGTCGCGTACAGCGTGGCCTGGCTGCGGCGAAGATGCTCGATCCCGCCGGCGGTGTCGCCGCGGCGAAGCATGAGCTCGCCCTTCTGGCCGATGCCGACGGCGTGATAGGGACCGAGGAAGTGCCGCGCCGAATGGTCGATCAGCCGCTCGATCAGGATTTCGGCATTGGCCCAGTCGCCGACCCAGAGGAACACGTAGATCGTCCAGATCAGGGAGATGCCGAGGGTGAGGGGTTGTTCGAGCAGTTCGGCCTCGCGAACGGTGTATCTCGCCGCCTCGATCGCGCGATCGGGCCGGCCGGTGAGCCAGAGCCCGCGCGCCAGCGCGACCAGCGCGACGATGCGGTCATCATAACCGAGATGCCCGATGTTCAGCCGCTGCGAGCCGGGATTGTGCACCATCGCGCTCTCGCAGAACTGCACGGCCTTGTCCTGATTGCCGATCAGATGGTGCGCGACGCCCAGCATCCATTCCACATTCAGCGCGGCGGCAGGATCATTCAGCTTGCGCGCAACGCTCTCGCCCTGCTCGCCGGTGCCGAGCGCGCCGTGAAAATCCCCGACCCTGGTCAGGTAGATGTGCAATCCGCGCAGCAGCCAGAGCTGCCAGTGCAGATCCTCGAGATCCCGCGCAAGCTGAAGACTGCGCGTGAACGCCGACCGGACCGCTTCGGTATTGCCCTGCGTGAACATCACGGAGACGCCGAGCGCGGCCTGCAACGTCATCTCCTGGCGGTGGTCGACCGAATTCGTATCGAGAGAGACCAGCGCCTGCTTCGTCCAGCGATAGCACTCTGTCAGCAATGTCAGTTCGAGGAAAAACTGGGCCGCCGAAGCCGCCAGATCCACGCCGATCGTTCGGTTGGCGCTATCCGAAAAGCTCCAGGTCAGCGCGGCCCTGACATTGGGCAAATGGTCGGCATAGGGAAGGAAGCCGCCCGCGGTCTGCATGCCCGTGGATTTGAGCGCGATGTCGCGCAGGAAGTCGCGGAAATATTCGGCGTGAGCGCGCGCGACACGGGGCGCTTCGCCGTTCTCGACGAGCTTCGCGCCGACGAAGGCGCGGGTGGTGTCGAGCAGACGATAGCGCAGCCGCCGCTCCGCGGGTGAGGTTGCGATCAGCGATTTGGAGAGCAGGTTCGAGATCGCCTCGACCGCCTCGGGCTCGCTGATGCCTTGGCTGAAGGCAACGGCGAGCGCGGCCTCCATCGTGAATGGCCCGACGAACACCGACAAACCGCGCAGCGTCGCGCTTTCGGCTGCCGGCAACAGATCATAGCTCCAGGCGAGCGCCGCGCTCAGGGTCTGGTGCCGCGGGATCGCGGTACGGCGTCCCCGCCACAGCAGCGCGAAGCGGCTGTCGAGCAGCGAGGCGGTTCCGGCAATGCCATAGGCGTTCACGCGTCCGGCGGCGAGCTCGATCGCGAGCGCGATGCCGTCCAGTCGCCGGCAGATCTCGGCGACAAGCGGTGCATCCTCCTCGCTCAGTTCGAATTCGCCCAGGCTCTCGGCAATGCGTTCCACGAAGAGCTGGCTTGCGGGATAGGCAAGGATGTCGGAGATGCCGAGCCCGTCGCGCTGGGGCGGGCAGTCCAGCGGAAACAACCGGTGGACGCGTTCGCCTTCGGTACGAAAGGATTCGCGGCTGGTGGCGAGAATATGCAGCTCGGGCGCTTCCTGGACGATGTGCTCGGCCAGGGGCGCGAGTTCGTCGATGATGTGCTCACAGCTGTCGAAGATCAGCAGCATCCGACGGTTGCGCAGCACCGTCAGCAGGCCCGGCATCGGGTCCTCGGAATTGACGGTCAGGCCGAGCGTGGCGGCGATGGTGCTTGGAACGAGCCTGGCATCCGTCAGCGCGCCGAAATCAACGAAGTTGACCTGACCGTCGAAGGCCTCGAGCTCGCGATGCGCGACGGCGAGCGCGACGGAAGTCTTGCCAATCCCGCCGGGGCCGACAATTGTCACGAAGCGATGCTGCGCAAGCTCGGTGGAAATCCGCTCGACCGCGTCGTCTCGTCCGATCATCCTGGCAAGCGGCGGCGGGAGTATGTGAGGCGACGGGACGGCCGGGCCTGTCCGCGTCTCCGACGATTCGGACCGGACCAGCGGGCTCGCGAAGCAATAGCCACGGCCGGGCACGTTGACGACATAGCGGGAGCCTTCGCCGGCATCCCCCAAGGCCTTGCGTAGCGTCGTGATGTGGAAGCGCAGGCTGCCTTCATCGACCGTCACGTCGGCCCAGACGCGCTTGATCAACTCACGCTTGTCGATGACCTCGCCGGCGCGCTCGACGAGAAAAATGAGGATGTCGAGTGCGCGGCCGCCGAGGTGAAGCGGAGCGCCGTCCTTCTCGAGCAGGCGCGACCTTGCGTACAGCCGGAATGGCCCGAAGGAAATCGCCGCATCCTGGTCGTTAGTGTCCACCACGCGCCAATGAATCCAGTGAAGGGGCTGTTGTCCGCATCCTGATCTAGCAGAACGAGGTTATGAGTAAACTGGTCGAAAGTGGCGAAATCGCGCGGCAAGTCATTCGGCCGCACCGGGATGATGCGTGACAAATTTCGCTTAAACGCGAGCGGCTTGGGAAGCGATCGGGACGACCCGTCAGCGTGCTTGACCGTCGAGAGGACGGTCTGGCCGCCAACTTGTGCCGCCGATCATAACAAAATCTTGCAACGTCTAACGAGCAAAACGCGCGCGGTGCATCCAGTATAGGCTTCGAGTTAGGTCCTAGGTCCAATGGGGAGGCTATCATGTCCGCTATCGGCTTGGAGACGAGCGACCATTTCGCTCGATCTCAGCACATTGCCAGCCTTGATGATCAGTCGCGTGATTGGGAACTCGTGCTGCGGGAATCCCACCATCGGATGAAGAACACGCTGACGCTGCTGGGTGCGTCAGTCCGCCGCGACTTCTCGCGGCCGGGCACCAGGGACATGTCGGGCGCGGTGGACCGGTTCGAGCAGCGCATCGTCGCGTTCGGCAGGCTCTATCAGCTCTTGTCCGACATCGACAGTCTGTCCGCCGTCTCCGTCGAGACCTTCTTCGAAAACCTGTGCGAGGCGCTCTCCGAGGCAGTGCTGGAACCGGCCAGCATCCGCTGCGAGGCCGCGATCGAGAGCGGGGCGCTGCCGGCATCGCAGTGTCATCGGCTGGCGTTGATGCTGACGGAGCTGGTCACGAATGCCGCCAAACATGCCTTCCCGAACAGGAACGATGCGCTGATCCGGATCGAAATGGCCAACCGCGACGGCGCCTGGCTCTGCACGGTGGCTGACAACGGCATCGGCGCGACCGGTCCGCTTCAGGGCACCGGCAGCCGCATCCTTGAAGGGCTCGCACGCAGTATCGACGCGCGGTTGCAGGGCGAGGCGAGCCAGGGCGGCACACGCGTGACGATCGTGATGCCCACTGCCGCTTGAAGCTCGCTTCAATTTCAACTCAGGGAGTTCGACATGGCCGGCACCGAAATCGACCGCGACGCCGCGGCCGGGTCTCCGAACACATCTTCGACACCGCGTGGCGTTGATCTGAAGCTCGAGATCGTCGTCATTCCCGTGTCGGATGTCGACCGCGCCAAGGCGTTCTACACGCGCCTCGGCTGGCGATTGGACGCCGATTTTGCCTCAGGTGACGAATGGCGCGTGATCCAGTTCACGCCGCCGGGTTCGGCCTGTTCGGTGATCTTCGGCAAGAACGTCACACCGGCAGCGCCCGGTTCGGCGCGCGGGCTGTACCTGATCGTCTCCGATCTGGCGGCGGCGCGACAGGATCTGCTCGACCGTGGCATCGCGGTGAGCGCACCATTCCATGGTGCGGGCGACGTTCACGCCGGTCCGGACGAGCCGTATCTGTTCGGCAGCGTCCGGGTCAGCGGTGCTGACCCGAAGCGCGGCAGCTACAGCTCGTTTGCCTCGTTCAGCGATCCCGACGGTAATGGCTGGCTGTTCCAGGAGGTCACGACGCGACTGCCTGGACGCATCGCGGGTGACGGCACGACATTTGCCTCAACGGCCGATCTGGCCGCAACCCTGCGACGTGCCGCTGTCGCGCATGGTGAGCACGAGAAGCGCATCGGCGGACACGACGAGAACTGGGCGGATTGGTACGCCGACTACATCGTCCGCGAGCAGGCCGGTCAACCGCTGCCCTCCTGAGTTGTAATGAACATATCGCCTGAATTCACAGACAGGGCGCGCGCCGATTGAACTCGTCGCGCGCCGTGCCGCTTCTGCATCGCGCGCATCGTCATCGTCGCTCGCTCTCCTGCATCCCGCGGACTCGCAACGGCTAACGCGGCCTAACAACCGATAACGAGCTAATTGCCAGGACCTGCGCCAATCTCTCTTCAGGACGAACCGACGCGTCGATTTCGAAATTCGGTTGGCGTCACCGACCAAAGCAAGGGAGATCTGCCATGACAACGCAAGCACGAGCCGACATTCTCAATCCCGACCGTCGTCAGTTGCTGAGCCAGGCCGCAATGACCGCGGTCGCCGCCAGCGTGGCGAGCCTGCTGCCGCTGCATCCGGCAAAGGCCGCTGCAAGCGGCGCGATCCGCCCGTTCCGCGTCAGCGTGCCCGAGGAAGATCTGCTTGACCTCCGCCGCCGCCTCGCAGCGACACGCTGGCCCGATCGCGAGATCGTCGCCGACCAATCGCAGGGCGTGCAGCTCACGACGCTTCAGCAGCTCGTGCGGTACTGGCAGAACGACTACGACTGGCGGAAGATGGAAGCGCGGCTGAACGCCTTGCCGCAATTCGTCACCGAGATCGACGGCGTCGACATCCACTTCATTCACATCCGCTCCCGCCACGAGAACGCGCTGCCGATGGTCGTCACGCATGGCTGGCCGGGCTCGATCATCGAGCAGATGAAGATCGTCGGCCCGCTCACCGACCCCACCGCGCATGGCGCGAAGGCCGCGGATGCATTCGACCTGGTGATCCCCTCGCTTCCGGGCCACGGTTTCTCCGGCAAGCCGACGGAGCTCGGCTGGGATCCCCAGCGCATCGCGCGCGCCTGGATCGTGCTGATGAAGCGCCTCGGCTACAACCGCTACGTGGCGCAGGGCGGCGATTGGGGCAATGCCGTCACGGAGCAGATGGCGGTGATCGCGCCGCCGGAGCTGCTCGGCATTCACACCAACATGCCCGCCACCGTTCCCGACGACATCGCCAAGGCGCTTCAGCCCGGCGGGACGCGGCCACCGAACCTCTCGGCCGACGAGCGCATTGCCTACGACCAGCTCGATGATTTCTACAAGCATGGCCTCGGCTACGCCATCGAGATGTCGAACCGGCCGCAGACGCTCTATGGCCTCGTCGACTCGCCGGCCGGTCTTGCATCCTGGATGCTCGATCACGACGGACGCAGTGCTGCGATGATCGCGCGGGTGTTCGACGGCAAGACCGAAGGCCTGTCGCGGGACGACGTGATCGACAACATCACGCTCTACTGGCTCACCAACACCGCGGTCTCGTCGGCGCGGCTCTACTGGGAGAACAAGCTGGTGTTCTTCGCGCCCAAGCACATCAAGATCCCGGTCGCCGTCAGCGTGTTCCCTGACGAGATCTATGCCGCGCCGCGCAGCTGGGCCGATAAGGCCTATCCGAAGCTGATGCACTACAACCGCCTCGACAAGGGCGGCCACTTCGCAGCCTGGGAGCAGCCCGCGCTGTTCTCTGCGGAAATGCGCACCGCCTTCCGTCCGCTGCGCCAGTCGATCTGAACCGAGCAGCGGACGCGCGCTGCCGTGCGTCCCTTTTCCGAACACACATATCAGGAGTGCCAACAATGAACCGCCCCGTACAGATCTTCACCACCGAAGACATTCGCCTGGAGCGCCGCCTGCCGACATACTGGCGCGTCACCTTCGACATGCCGCCGGTGAACATCTTCGGCCCAAAGCACCTTCCGCTGCTCAACGACATCATCACCGCGATTGAGACCGATCCGGACGTGAAGGTCGTCGTATTCGACAGCGCCGTCGAACGCTTCTTCATCACGCATTACGACTTCCTGGCGCCGCTGGAGGACTCTCTCGGTGTTCCTCCGGGTCCGACCGGCCTGCAGGCGCTGCCCGACATGCTGGTGCGCCTCAGCCGCGCGCCGGTCGTCTCCATTGCCTCGATCCGGGGCCGTGCGACCGGGGTCGGCAGCGAGCTCGCGCTGGCGAGCGACATGCGCTTTGCCAGCCGCGAGAAGGCGATCCTGTCGCAATGGGAGGTCGGCGCGGGACTCGTGCCCGGCGGCGGGCCGATGGCCCGGTTGCCGCGGCTGATGGGCCGAGGCCGTGCGCTCGAAGTGTTGCTCGGCGCCGATGACATCCACGGCGATCTCGCCGAGCGTTACGGCTACGTGAACCGTTCGCTGCCGGATGCCGAGCTCGACGGCTTCGTCGAGGCGCTCGCCATGCGCATTGCGTCGTTCGACAAGGAGGCGATCGCAGAGACCAAGCGTCTCGTCGATGTTGCGAGCCTGCCGCCGGATGACGAGATCAAGCCGGAGTGGGACGCGTTCCTGGCCGCGCTCGGCCGTCCCGCCAGCCAGACCCGCATCAAGGCGCTGATGGCGCGCGGTTTCCACCGCACCGGCGACGTCGAGAACCGGCTGGGCTTCCATGTGGGTCAAATCAGCGGCTAACGGAACCGCTGTGGCGTTCGGCCGGTTGGAGGGGTGACAGGCGGTCGTGCCAATGTCGCTTTCCTCCGCTACCGAGCGCCGGTGCTAAAACCAACCTAAAAACCAGCAAGGAGAATTGAGATGATCCGCAAGGCAACAGCAGTCTGGAAGGGCACCGGTCGCGACGGCACCGGCAATCTCTCGAGCGAATCCGGCGTGCTCGCCGGCACACCCTATTCGTTCAAGACCCGCTTCGAGAACGAGAAGGGCACCAATCCCGAGGAGTTGATCGCCGCAGCCCATGCCGGTTGCTTTACCATGGCACTGGCCTTCGGCCTTCAACTCGCCGGCTTCACGCCGGACGAGCTGTCGACGGAAGCCGCCATCACGCTCGAGCCGGAAGGCAAAGGCTTCAAGATCAGCAAGTCGGCACTGACCCTCCGCGCCAAGGTGCCGAACCTTGACGACGCAGGTTTCGCCAAGATCGCCGGCGAGGCCGAGAAAAACTGTCCGGTGTCGAAGGTGCTCAACGCCGCGATCACGCTCGACGCCAAATTGACCTGATCCAACACAGGGAGCGGTGCCATGCCTCGTCAAGATCTGCCTCGCCAGCATCAGCCGGATGAAGACAGGTTCCGGGCGATCTTGCCCGAGGACATCGCTTGGCAACCGTTCCCTGCGTTCCCGCCGGGCGCGCGGCTGGCGGTGATGGTCGGCCATCCCAATGAACCCGGACCTTACGTGGTCCGGGTGAAGGTGCCCGGGGGCACGAAACTGATGCCGCACAAGCATCCGGAAGATCGCATCTACACGGTCATGTCGGGTGTGTTCTACATCGGCCTCGGCGAACGTTTTGATGGCAACCAGGTGAAAGCCTATCCGCCGGGCAGCGTCATCGTGCTGCCCGGCGAGACCTGGCATTTTCACTGGGCGAAGTCCGGCGAATACGTCACACAGGTCTCCGCCATCGGGCCGCTGGGCCTCGAATATCACGATGACCCGCGCTTGCATCCGGCAGCGGACAAGTGCTGACTATCTCGACGAAATCAATGGAGCATCAGATGACGACAGAGCGCGCAGTTTTGGCCGGAGGCTGTTTCTGGGGCATGCAGGATCTGGTCCGCAGGCAACCGGGGGTGATCTCCACCCGTGTTGGTTACACTGGCGGGCATGTGAAGAACGCCACCTACCGCAATCACGAGGGCCACGCCGAGGCGATCGAGATCATCTTCAATCCCGCCAAGACGAGCTTCCGGACCATGCTGGAGTTCTTCTTCCAGATCCACGATCCCACCACGCTCAACCGCCAGGGCAATGATCTGGGCACGAGCTACCGCTCGGCAATCTTCTATACGAGTGACGAGCAGAAGAGAGTCGCGGAAGACACCATCGCCGATGTCGAGGCGTCAGGTCTTTGGCCCGGCAAGGTGGTGACCGAGGTTGCGCCCGCAGCGGAGTTCTGGGAAGCCGAGCCCGAGCATCAGGATTATCTCGAGCGCTATCCCGATGGCTACACCTGCCACTTCATCCGGCCCGACTGGAAGCTGCCAAGGCGCGCGGCCGCCGTGGGAGGCTAGCCGGATTGTCGCGCACGGCCGCCGAGGGCCTTTTGACGAGGAGTGCAAATGTGCGAACTCCCCTCATCGTACGATCACGAGAATGCCTCGCGGCTCAACGCGTCTCCGGTCGGCGTCGGCAGATCACAGCCACCGCCTTGCGGGCAATCTCCCTCAGATCGGCGCGGCGTGCGCCGGCGCGGGCGCGGATGGCGATGGTCTGCATCGTGGCGGCGGCAAGGATCGCGAGTGCAGCCGGATCGGCCTCGCGATCCAGCTCGCCCTTGTCCTGCGCCAGGCGGAAGCGGGCCTCGAAATCGGCATCGATCGCCCGCAGTCCCGTCGCAACGCTGCTCCGGATCGCCGCATCCTCGGCGACTTCGGTCACCGCGGTACCGACCACGAAGCAGCCACGCGCTGATCCCTTGCCGGAAAAGTAGATCGACAGCGCCGCGTCATAGGCCAGCATCAGCGCTTCGTCCAAGGGATGGTCCCCTGCGAGAGCCTCGCGCGTTGCCGCGAGGCTGATCTCCCAATAGCGCGCCAACGCCTCGAGATAGAGCGCGTGCTTGTTGCCGAACACCGCGTAGAGGCTCGGTGGACTCATGCCGGTCGCGGCCGCGACCTTGTCCAGGGACGTGCCGGAATAGCCCGTCCTCCAGAACGTTTCCGTTGCCCGCTTGAGGGCCGTCTCAGTGTCGTAGGCGGGTGGCCGTCCCCGGCGCGCCGGTCCCGTCTCGCTCTTTTTCCGTGCCATGTCGTCCGAACCTGGTTGCCATGCTCCACACGTATATTTGTATGGATCGTTATAAAAATCAATGGCCGCGCGGCTTGATCGCCGCATCGGGGTACAATATTTGTAACGAACGTTAGTAAATGAGATAAGGACGAGGACGATGGGTTTGAACTTTGCGCCAATCGCCGGCTGGCTGGGCGATCGCAGCTTCCGCGGGAGCGAGGCGGCGGCGCCGTTGTTCGGAGCGGATCTTGCCAGGCGGCTGCGCCGGCCCCTGATGCTCGTGGTGCCCGCCGCGGCTGCCGTGTTCGGCGCCTTCATGTATCTGGCGCAGGAACAATATGTCTCGACCGACGATGCGTTCGTGCGCGCCGCGAAAGTCACCATCAACGCGCGGGTGCCGGGCCAGGCGGTCGAGATCGCCGTGCGCGACAATGAGCGTGTCCGGCAGGGCCAGGTCCTGTTTCGAATTGACCCGGAGCCCTACCAGATCGCCGTCGATCAGGCCGAGGCCCGGCTCGGCAGCGCGCGGCTCCAGATCGACTCCCTCAAGGCGACCTACCGCCAGCAGCAGGCGGAGCTGCAATCGGCGAAGGACTCGGCCTCTTTCGACGAGCGCGAGTTCGACCGCAAAAGGATGCTGGTCGCCTCCGACTTCACGCCGCGTGCGGTCTACGAGCGGGCCGAGACCGATCTCAAGGTCGCGCGCCATCGGATGGCATCGATCGAACAGCAGATCGCCAATACGGTCGTCGCGCTCAACGGTGACCCCGACATCGATGTCGACCGCCATCCGACAGTCCGCGCGGCCAGGGCGCAGCTCGATCGCGCGCGGCTCGATCTCTCCTACGCCACGGTGAAGGCGCCCGACGACGGTATCGTGACCAAGGTCGACGATCTGCAAATCGGCGGTTTCGTCAACGCAGGCGCGCCCACGTTCTCACTGATGTCGAGCCGGGACGTCTGGATCGAGGCGAATTTTCGTGAGACGGGCCTGACCCACATGCGGCCGGGCCAGGAGGCGACGATCGACGTCGACGCCTATCCGGATCGAAAATTCAAGGCGCGTATCGTCAGCATGAGCCCCGGAACCGGGTCGGACTTCTCGATCCTGCCACCGGAGAATGCGACCGGGAACTGGGTCAAGGTCGTGCAGCGGCTGCCGGTGCGCCTCGAGCTCGACGATCCCGATCCGACCCGGCCACTGTTCTCCGGCATCAGCGTGACGGCGCGGGTCGACACCGGCCATCGTCGCAACTGGTTGCATCTGCTCCAGCCTGCGCTTGCGACGGAGGTCAAATGAGTACGCCCCTCCCATCGACCGCGACCGGCGGTCATCATGCAATCTCGGCGGCCGCCCTGATGGCGACCTATATGCAGGCCGTCAACATTTCAATACCGAACGCCGCGCTGCCGCACATCCAGGCCACGCTCTCGATGGCCAATGACGAGGTCGGCTGGGTGTTCTCCTCGTATATCGCTGCAAGCGCCGTGACCATGTCGATCGCGCAATGGCTCGCGGGACGCTACGGCCGCAAGGCGGTCTATCAGGCAGCCCTTGCCGTCTTCACGCTTGGTCTTGTCCTCGACACGCTGGCGACGACGTCGATCCAGTTCGTGCTGGCGCGGATTCTCCAGGGCGCGGCGAGCGGACCACTTGCGCCGCTCTCATTGGCGATTCTGCTCGAGGCGACGCCGGCGGCGCGGCAAGCGCGCATGGGCCTGGCATTGACGGTCTGCTCGCTGCTCGGCATCAGCACCGGTCCCGCTCTTGGTGGCTGGCTCAGCGAATATTACGGCTGGCCGTCGATCTTCTATGTCAGCCTGCCCATGACGGCCTTCATCGCCCTGACGATGGCCCTGTTCCTGGGCGAGAAGCGGGCAGAGCGGAGCCAGCCCTTCGACGTCTTCGGCCTGACGACCTTCTCCGCCGGCATGATCGGGCTGCAGATGCTGCTGGATCGCGGCGAGCGCCTCGAATGGTTCGCCTCGACGGAGATCTGGGTCGAAGCGATCGCCTCGGTCCTGGGGTTCTATCTCTTCATCGTGCACGTTCTGACGAAGAAGGAACATTTTCTCCGCACGGCGCTGTTCAGGGATCGCAATCTCGTCCTCTCGACGGTGATCTCCTTTGCGCTCGGCTTCGTCCTGCTGCCGACATTGGCGTTGACGTCCCCGATGCTGGAGGAGTTGCTCAACTACCCTGTCGACACCACCGGCTACATGAGCATTCCACGCGGCGTGGCGCTGGTGGGAGCGCTGGTGCTGACGAGCCTGGTTCCGGGACAGGTCGACTACCGGCCGTTCCTCATGGGGGGCATGGCGCTGGTGGTCTATGCCAACTGGCTGATGCTCGGCTATTCGCCGGCGATGGATTGGCGGCCGGTCGTCGAAGCAGGTTTCCTCCAGGGCGCAGGTCTCGGCATGTTGTTGCCGGCGCTGGTGAGGGCCGCTTTCGGAACGCTCGATCCGAAGCTTCGCCCTGAAGGCAGTGCGCTGATCAACCTGTCGCGCCTTTATGGCAGCACCATCGGCATCGCGGTGGTCCAGCTCTTCTTCTATGCCAACACCCAGGCCGTGCATATCGCGCTCGCCAAGCATCTCATGCCTTATCGTGTCGCGGCGAATGTCACGGGCCCGATCGGGAAGTCAGGTCTCGCCGCCCTCAACGGCATGGTCACGCGCCAGGCGGCCACGGTTGCGGTCATCGATCAGTTTGAGATCCTGATGTTCGCCATGCTCGTCGTGATCCCGCTGGTGTTCTTTCTTCGTAAGCCGCGTCCCGCCGGCTAACGCCGGAGAGTCGTGAAATGTGTCGGCAATCTCGATCGCTTCCTCCGCATCGCGCGGCCAGCAGTCAACAAGGAGTATCACCATGACGACCTCGGATTCACTTCGTTACACGAGAATTCCCACGCATGAGGCCGTGACGATTCCCGCAGTCGGATTTGGCACGCTCATTCCGGATCCGCTCGTGACGAGGCAGGCCACCAGGGCTGCATTGGAGGCCGGATTTCGACATCTCGATTGTGCCGAGCGCTATCGCAACGAAGCGGCCGTCGGCGATGCGCTACAGGATGCGTTCAGGGCGGGCGCGCTTCAGCGCCAGGACCTGTTCGTTACGACGAAGCTGTGGAACACCAATCATCGGCCGGAGCGGGTCAGGCCCGCCTTCGACGCCAGTCGCCGGCGGCTGCAACTCGACGAGATCGATTGCTACATCATCCATACCCCCTTCGCCTTTCAACCCGGTGACGAGCAGGACCCGAGGGACGCGAGTGGCCATGTGATCTATGATTCAGGCGTGACGTTGGCGGAGACATGGGGGGCGCTAGAGCGCCTCGTCGACGAGGGGCACTGCAAGTCGATCGGGCTGTCGGACATCACCTTGGAGAAGCTGCGCGAGATCGTCGAGGTCGCGCGGATCAGGCCTGCCATGGTGCAGGTCGAATCGCATCCGTACCTGCCCGAATGGGACCTGCTCGACTTCTGTCGGGAGCATGGAATTGTGCTGCAGGCGTTTGCCGCGCTGGGACACGCCATGAAGCCGAACCTCCTCGCTGACCCCGTGATCACCGCCATCGCGGAGCGCCTGCACAAGACGCCGGCTCAAGTCGCCCTGGCCTGGGCCGTCCAGCGCGGCACGGCTTTCCTGATGACCTCAACCAATCCTCGGCGGATCGAGGAAAACTTCGATATTTCGACGCTGCCTGAAGACGCCATGCGGGAGATGCGGGACCACATCACGACGAATGTCCGCTTCAACACAGTGGTCGAGACCGGCGTGCCCGGATTCATTCCGCGGGCAGGATGAAGCGAGCGGTGTGGTACGAAGACCGAAGGCCTTCGGCCGGCCTCGTCAAATCCGGAGTTGCGCGATCAAATCGCGTGCGCTGCGGATATCGGCGATGCCGGCGCCCTCGCTGAACGCCCCGCATGCACGTTCGAGAATTGCCAGGGCCTCTGCACTCTGGCCGGCTCCGATCATGAACCGCGCAAGGCTGATCGCGCCGCGCAGCTCCCAGAATCGCGCGCCCTGCTGGTTGGCAATGTCCATGGCCTCGCGAAAGCGCGCCTCGGCGTCCCCCGCATGCCGCGGGCTCTTGAGCAACAACTCGCCCTTGATGCGGATCAGTTCCGGCAGATACCACAGCTCCTGCCGGTCGTTGCAGCGGGTCAGGACGTCCTCGATCACGTCGAGGCCACGGTCGACCTGGTGGGCCTCGCCGGAACATGCGGCGAGTTCGCCGAGCAGCGGAAGAAAGCGCGGCAGGAAACGCGCATCGCCGGCGCGATTGAGCTCTTCGCGCAGCAGCGGCAGGCCGGTCGCGACGTCGCCACGCCTTACGACGACCGCCGCGTTGAAGGCCCGTGCCCACAGGCCCCACAGCCGGATGGCGTGGCGCTCGGTGTGTTCGAGCAGCTCGGCGCCGTGGCGCTCCGCGGCCTCGAAATCGCCGGACCAGAAGGCGATCGGGCAGGCGGCTTGCCCCAGCACGCTGCAGAAAGTCAGCGCGTGGCCGTTGGCGCGACCTTCCTCGATGTTTCGGGCGGCGAGCGCCTGGGCCTGATCGGCGAGGCCCTGAAGCCACAGGATGCGGGCCCGGAAATATTGCGTCGATATCCTGAGGTCGAGCGGGAAGATCTTCGGCTTCTCCGCCAGCACGTGCAGCGACGCGTTCACGCGCTCGATGCGGAGCCGTGCGTCGTTCTGATCGCCGAGATAGTGCAGCGCCACCGCCATTAGCCGGTCGCCCAGCATGAGATCGGTCCTGTCCGACGAGTTCGCCGCTGCATTCGCAAACCGGTCGGCGAGCGCACGGGCCTTGCCGAACTGTCCGTTGTTGAACTGGTCGATGCACAAGCCCCAGAGCGCGCGCAGCCGGAAGTCTTTGTCGTCGAGCCTGTCAGCCAGCTCCAGGGTCGTCTCGAGGATCGGACGCGCCTCGCGGGCGCGGCCCTCGCCATACATCAGCGACCAGCCGAGCGCCGACAGGAGTTGCATGCGAATGCGATCATCGCCGCCGCTGTCGCCGAGCGCGGTGAGCGCCGTCTTGGCGCGCTCGCGGCATTCGGCGAACAGGGACAGGCGGACCCACAGCGTGACGGCAGCCGCCGTCAGCGCGATCCCGAGTGCGGCGTCGCCGTCGGGCCCGAAGGCCCAGTTCAATGCGGCGCGCACATTGTCCAGCTCCGCGCCATAGATGCTCAGCCATTCCGGCAGCGGCGTCGATGTATCGGCCTCCGCGCGCTCGAAGAAGTCGCGAAAATGCTCTCCATGACGGCGCGCGAACTGACTGGTCTCGCCGAGCTCGTTCAGCTTTCCATGCGCATAGGTGCGTGTGGTGTCGAGCAGGCGATAGCGCAGCGTTCGCGAGCCGGATGGCGAGATCAGCGATTTGGTGACGAGGCTGTCGATCGCCTCCAGCGTTTCGGACGCGCCGAGGCCGTCGCCGGCGGCCACAGCGGCAGCCGCCTCCGGCGCGAAGGCCCCGGCAAAGACCGACAGGCGTCGCAGCGTGGCACTCTCGGCGGGAGGTAGCAGATCGTAGCTCCAGTCGAGCGCCGCGGCGAGCGTCTGGTGTCGTGGCACGGCGGTGCGCCGACCCCGCCACTGCAACGAGAAGCGGCTGTCGAGCAGCGACGCCGTGCCGGCAATGCCGTACGCATTGACACGGCCGGCCGCGAGCTCGATTGCGAGCGCAATGCCATCGAGGCGCCGGCAAATGCTCGCGACGAGCGGCGCTTCTTCCGCACTGAGCTGGAACGGACCCGAGCTCTGCGCAATGCGCTCGACGAAGAGCTGGGCCGCGGGGTAAGCGAGGACCTCGGCGACACCCAGGTCCTCGCGCTCTGGCGGGCAATCCAGCGGGAACAGGCGGAAAATCCTTTCGCCGTCGCTCCGGAACGACTCGCGGCTGGTTGCGAGAACGCGAAGCTGCGGTGCGTCGCGAACGATGCGCTCGACGAGCGGCGCCAACGCATCCAGCACATGCTCGCAGCTGTCGAAGATCAGCAGGGCTGGGCCGGTCTTCAGGAATGTCAGCAGGGCCGGCGTCGGATCCTCCGCGCTGATGGTCAGTCCCAGTGCGGAGGCGATGGTGGTCGCGATGTGGCTGGCATCCCTCAGTGGACCGAAGTCGACGAAGAATACGCGCCCGCCGAAATCCGCCGATCTGCGATGCCCGACGGTGACGGCGACGGCGGTCTTGCCGATGCCGCCGGGGCCGACCACCGTCATGAAGCGATGCAACGAAAGCCCGTTCGATATCTTCTCGACGATCTCCTCCCGTCCGACCATTTTCGAGAGCGGCGAGGGAAGGGAACGGGGAGGTGCGATATTCACGGCGGGCTGAGCGGCCGGCGGGGCCGCGTGAGCGAGCGAGGCGACAAAGCAGTAGCCGCGGCCGGGCACATTGACGACATAACGGGCCGACTTGCCGGTATCGCCCAGCGCCTTGCGCAGTGCCGCGACGTGGAAGCGCAGGCTGCCCTCGTCGACATTGACGTCGGCCCAGATGCGCTTGACCAGCTCTCTCTTGTCGATGACTTCGCCGGGGCGCTCGGCGAGGAAGATCAGAATATCGAGCGCGCGGCCGCCGACGTGAAGCGGCGAGCCCTCCTTCTCCAAGAGCCGCGACTTCGGAAATAGTCGAAATGGCCCAAAAGAAATGGCCGAGTCTTCGGTACGATCTGGCACGCGCCATTGCCCCCGCAACGGGAGTCAAAATGTATTACTTTTTGGTCTATCAGAACGAGGCGTACAGTAAACTGGCCGAAAGCAGTGGGCAGAGCTGGTAGCCCTGCGCGCATGGCTTCGATCGGTCGGTCCGCCGAAATAACCCTTAAGAAGTAAAGGGTTATGGTGACATGACAGGGCGATGACACCGGTGCTCTCACCCGGATGGCGAATTGACGGCGGTAGCAGATTGCTGAGACTGGATGGTTCGGGAGCCGGTCCCGCCTCGACAGTGACCACCGACTTCCGGAATTCGAACATGGCTTCCTTCTCGCGGCGACGATTCGTCCATGCGCTATCGGGCGCAGCGGCGCTGGCGGCGATCCCGCGCAGCGGACAAACCGCTGATTATCCGTCTCGTCCCATTCGCCTCGTGCTTCCGTATGGAGCCGGCGGAGCGGGGGACCAGATCGGGCGTCCCTGGGTGGACAAGATGTCATCGCTGCTTGGGCCGACCTTCGTGGAATATATCGGCGGTGCGGGCGGCGCGATCGGGGCTGCGACGGTCGCGCGCGAGGAGCCCGACGGCTATTCGCTGCTGCTCGGCAATGGCAGCACGCAGGTCATCATTCCCCTGACCTCGAAAAATCCCGGCTATTCGGTCGACGATTTTCGCGCCATCTATCGCTTGATCAGCACCGCGCTGGTTTTCGCGGTCCATCCGTCGGTGCCTGCCGCGGATCTGCGTGAGCTGATTGCCTACGCTAGGGATAATCCGGGAAAACTGTCCTACGGGACACCAGGCATCGGCACTGGCAACCATCTGGTCGGCGAATCCTTCAAGCAGCAGGCCGGCGCGCTGGACATCGTCCACGTGCCGTATCGGGGCATTTCGCAGGCGACCAACGACCTCGCCGGTGGCCAGATATCGCTCGTCATCGGCGTCATGTCCGACCAGTTGAAGCAACTGGGCGAGGCCGGGAAGGTCAGGCTGCTGGCGGTCAGCAGCGAAAAGCGGTTGAGCGGCGCGCCGGAGATTCCGACCGCGGTCGAATCCGGCATGCCGGATCTCCGCTATGAGGGCTGGTTCGGCATCTTCGCACCCAGGCACACCGACGATGCGATCATCGACCGGATCGCACAGGCGACGCTGGTCGCGATGGCCGATCCGGCGATGCAGGCAAACTACCGTGCCCAGGGCATCGAGCCCGACATCGATTCGAGTCCCGACAAATTCCAGCGCATCATCGACGTGACAACGGCAAGCCTGGCGCCCGTGATCAAGTCGATCGGGCTGAGCAATTTGTGAGGCCGCTCAGGCCTCCACGCGCGACGTCTGCCGGCCCTCCGCCGTGACCATGCGCGCCGACAGCGCGACGAGACACATCAGCGCGGCCAGCAGCCAGAACGCTGTCGGCAATCCGCCAAGCCGTGCGACGAAGCCGACACCGGCGGGACCGATGAGGATGCCCGCGTAGCCTGCGGTCGTGATGGCGGCGACGGCGAGCCCCGTGGGCATCACGGTCTGCCTGGCCGCCCGGCGGAACAGCACCGGCACGAGGTTCGATGCACCGAGGCCGATCAGCAGGAAGCCGCCGATGGCGACCGCCGCTACGGGCGCCCTGAGCAGGACTACGAAGCCCGCGATCGAAATGATGCTGCCCCAGAACAATGTCGCGCGATCCCCGATGCGTGCGACGACGGCGTCGCCGCCGAGCCGCCCCGCGGTCATCGCGATCGAGAACACGATGTAGCCGATCCCGCCTTGCGTCTCCGAGACGAGGCCGGCGCCGATGACGAGCAGCGCGCCCCAATCGAGCATCGCGCCCTCGACGAGGAAAGTGATGGCGGCGAGCAGCGCCAGCAGGAGCACGGAGCCATGCGGCAGCACGAAGAGCGGTCCGTCCTGCACCTGCACCGAACGAAGCAGGCGCGGCCAGGCCGCCAGCATCGCGACCAGCATCAGCACGGAGCAGATCAGCGTGCAGGCGAGCGCGCCGAGTTGCAACGAGAGCAGCGCAGTCATCAAGGCGGATCCCGCGAAGCCGCCGATGCTGAACAGCGCGTGGAAGCCGGACATCAGCGGGCGGCCCGCGTCGCGCTCCACCTCGACCGCATGAATGTTCATGGCGACGTCGATGGAGCCGAGCGCGGCGCCGAAGGCGAACAGGGCCAGCGCCAGCGTTGCCGGCGAGCTTGCGATCGCCAGCAGGGGCAGCACCAGCGCCAGACCGAGCCCGCCCGCAATGATGATCGGCTTGCTGCCGTAGCGCGCGCTCATGACTCCGGTCAGAAGCATCGCGACGACCGAGCCGATGCCGAGGCTGAGCAGGAGCAATCCAAGAACGCCGTCATCGACGCCGAGCCGCGTCTTTGCGAACGGCACCAGCGGCGCCCAGCACGCGATGCCGAAGCCCGCGACGAGAAAGGCGAGCCGCGTCGCGAGGCGCGTTGCCGGCCGGTCGGCAGAATGCATGGGAACTCCGGGGAAGCAGGGCGGGGCGGATCGACAAGCCCTGAGATTGCCGCGCCTTTATGTCCGAGGCGTGCTCGAATTGTCGCAGATAGTGCTCAAGAACGGCGCGACGTCAACCTGGGTTCCGAAGCGTGTTGCGTTCGGGACGATATTCGTAATCACGCCGCCGGCCGCGGCCGTAGGGCAAAACACCGGGTCATTCCGAGCTGCGCCGGTGTCAAGCCGCGCTTGCAAGAATATTCCACTTTACCGAAATTCGGAAATGGCGTATGTGTCGTCCATCCCGGCTCACCAAGAGGGGCGATCTTGTGTCGTCACTGTCGCGAGCCGGGCTTGCGGTGGACGCGACAGCGTCGGGCGCGAGAGGTTAAGGGCGGGGCGGATTGCTCTCCGTGAGCCCAAAACTTCGTGCTGGATGAGCGGCGCTGTCAGGTTCGTCTCGTCTGTAAGTTTCCGGCTCCGTCGACAGGGCTGGAAAAACTGCGGCGACATGGCGGGCCGTGCGTACGGCAAAACCGTGTGGTCCTTTCCGCAAGCGCTGTTTTCGGCCGGTTAAAAGCGGTGAAAGTACCTGAAACTAAAGGTATATTTCGGTTTTAGTCGCACTAACGAAAGGCCCGCCCGAACCTGCCGGGCCCTATTAGGCCCTAGTTTCACATCCTGCCGTTGGGCGCGAGTTGGAGTTCGGGAAGCTTAAGCCGCTCGAACGGCCTGAGGATCGCGGCGCGCCCCATGCGGTGGCCCTGCGATCCGCGCGCGCTGTACGGCCTTCCCGGGCCTGCGCTGCGGCCCGGTTGCCGTGGTTGGCCCTAATGAACGGACTACTTTTTCTGCTCGGTGGTGGTTGTAGTGGTCGGGGTGCCGTCGCGCGCGTCCCGTCGCTCGTCGCGTCCTGTGCGCCGGTCTTGACGCCGTTCTGTGCGTCCGGTCCGGCGTTCCTGGCGCCTTTCTGTTCGCCCGCTTCGCCGCTCCTGACGGCGCTCTGTCCCAGACATCGGCGCGTCTGCGGGCGGCGTCGTGGGCGTGGCGGGCGCCGTGGTGGTCTGAGCTTCCGCCTCTGACACCGCCAAAATTGCGGGCGAGGCCATAAGCCCAAACACGGCCGCGTATCCAAGGAAAGTGAGTGCGTTGCGACGACAGACCTGTTTCGGCTCCGAACGTTCACTCATCGTCAGGCTCCCGGTTGCTGTTGCCCCAGAGCATGGCACCTGAGGTCGAGAGCCGGCGCTTGATCTAGATCAAATAGGCGCAGTTGCACCCGGCAGCGTGCCAACGTCGTCTAAGATTACTTTTTGGTCGGCCCGCTGCTCTCATTTACTTGGTCAGCTTCAAGCCACGCTGGAATTTCCGGCGACGGGATTGACGTTCTCGGCAGGTGGGGGATCATGGTCCCCGCGGTGACGACCAATCCCTCGTTGAATTTGGTTCGCGCAAAATCCTTCGCTTCTGCTTCGGTTTCAAACGTCTTGGTTAAGCGCGGATGTCGCCGTCTTAACAGCGTGCCATCCGGCGGCACTTCAAAAGTGACGTACCAAGTGTGTTTCATGCCGTGATGCCGCATCGGTCGCCTGCGCCCGCGCCGGGGGCGATAAAAAAGCCGCCACCGGGACGAAGCGGTGACGGCTTCTTTCTCGCTCGTGACCGCGAAACAAGTCTTTACCGC
The DNA here is from genome assembly GCF_052075965.1 of Bradyrhizobium sp. 482_C4_N1_8. Taxonomy (NCBI): domain Bacteria; kingdom Pseudomonadati; phylum Pseudomonadota; class Alphaproteobacteria; order Hyphomicrobiales; family Nitrobacteraceae; genus Bradyrhizobium; species Bradyrhizobium sp. 482_C4_N1_8. The sequence goes on from NZ_CP197231.1 coordinate 2,560,861, forward strand.
CCCGCCCCAACGCGATTGACGCCGCCATTTGCATTGCCACCGGCGTTATGACGGACCGCAGCGCGCGCCACCGGACGAGGCCTCAGCACGACGCCTGCCCGGGCAACGCAACCCACTGGATATTCAACGTACTGGCAGTACACGACCGCCTGGGCTGGCGCTGGATTGAGCGTGACACCTGCAAGCCCCAACAGGGCGCTAGCAGCAATCCCGGCAACAGTCGCTGACTTGATCGAAAGACGCTTCTCCGGATGCATGTTGGACCTCCCTCTTCGCGCTTGCGTCACTGAAAGGTGACGGGAGCCGCCTCAGGTGCGGCTGAACATGGCATGAGCGCTAAAGGATCGCTGACGTTGACCTAGATCAACGGAGGGTCTGTGCGCTGTTGCCCCTCCCGGTGTCCGCCCTATGGCCCGGCGCTGGCGGCGCGCTGTACGGCCTTCTGCCGGGCCTTGGCGGTGCCGTAGGCCGCCTGTCGCCGTTGCGGTGACGTGCTGCCGCGCTCGACGGGTGATGAGGCGACGCCGCGCTAAGGGTTCTCCTCGCTGTGTTCTTCGAGCAGCTTCCGGGTAGCCCTGATGCGGGCGGAGACGTTCTGAAGCGTTGCGTCCGAACTGATACCTTGCGAATGCAGGAGCATCCACAGGGCTTCGGCAAGGATGACTTGATTTTCTAAAATGGCGCGTTGGATTTTATCCATCATCATCCATGCTCCGTTGGTTGCCGTCCGCTGTCGGTCGCCTGTCCGCGCCGTGATGCTGGCGCGGTCGAGCGCGCGGCTTCGATCAAGTTGCAGATTTTGCGCTTTTGTCCCAAGAACAGAACTGCGCTTGCGTTGCGCGGCGGCTGGCGATGGTGACGCGGTGGCGCTGCCGGTGCGAGCCGCTGCCCGTGTGAACCAAGGCACTGAGGGCGTTACGCCCGCTTCGCCGTCTTGGAAGCTTCGATCATCGCAAGCTCAACATGATCGGCAAGGCTGGTCAGATGCAGGGCCAACATATCGAACATTTCCCGCTTGGTCGGGACAGTGGCAAGATCGCGGAGTAGCGCGGCCTCAGCAGCATCCTTCCGAAGCTTTTCAAGAGCCGCTTGATAATCCCTCATGGAGCTGCTTTGGGCGGCCGCTGGGCGGTTGACCCTAAGCTTTCGTTCAGCCAGTCCGCCGTATCGGCCCCGGACGCCTTGCGGAGCAGTTTGTCTTTTTCTGCCCCGGGGGGAAGAAGCGCCGCAACTTCGCGCGCCGTCTTGGCGAATGACGCAAGACGATCTTGCAGCGGCACTTGTTGCTTGAAACGACGCCGTTTCATGGCGCGCTCCTTTCTTCAAGAGGAAGGCGGGAAGCGCAACCGGCGTTCACATCACCGATAAGAGCCTATGACCGGGCGGTGATGCAGGACCAACACTCTTCGAGCAAGTCTGTTCCGGGCCCGCTCAGTCAAAGAGGACCGGGGCCATGACCAATCGGTCGTCAGGGTCCTGTGGAGGGCGCGAGTTCCTGCGGGGACCGCGCGACGGCCCCGCGCAAGCGTATTTGCAATCGCGCAATCCCGGCTTTATTTGTGCGAATTGGTACACAAATTCCGTGTGCGCCGATTGGCCATAAGCAGGCCGCAAACTGCGAATGTTTAATGCCCGCTTCAGCCGCGTGAGCGGACATTATCAGCCAAGTCTGTCGAGTCCGAAAGGGGCCAACAAAAGGAGACGTACTGAAGCACGCGCGGTTATGCGCGCAACAATGAGGCGGTTGCGCAGTTCCAGTGGCCCGTTCAACTCTCGGTCGAGGAGTGGCAATGTGGCCGGCCAAGACTCCGGCCGCGACGCCGCCGTCGGGGCCCACAACCTAGCTGGCGCTTTTTTGAATGGCGGTTGGCAGCGTTTCGGATTTGTGCTTTTTGCAATAGGCGACAACTTTTTCGGAATTCTTTTGCAGGCGGTCGTAGTCCAAAACATTATTATTTGCAGCCGCGTTATAGTAGCCGCTCATGAAATACCTTACGAAATCTCGGTCTGCTGAACCGTATCCTAGCCAATTTCCGCAAGTGATCTTGTTCATGTCCAGCTTGATCTGAGCCGCGGCTGGCGCTGATGCCGCGCCTATCAAAATCACAGAAACGACAAGAGCCCTGCATTTCATAGCGATCCTCCAAAGTCCCGAGCCGTCAATTTTTGCCTACCGATTGTTGCAAGCCATACATAACGCTTTCCGCCGGATGGTATTGGCACCATGCCTTTACGTTGGCGATATTTTGTTGATGCAAAGCAAGGTCCACAAAGGTCCTGTTGTTCTGATAACTGAACCAACCGCTCATCCAGGCAGAAAACTTATCTGACTGTGACTGCGGCATAGCAAGATATTGGCTACATATGATCTTGCCCATATCAATGGTTACCTGCGCATTCGCAACGATTGGAATTAAAGAGACAGCAAACGTCAGACTGATCAATCTACATCTCATCGAGGTTGTCCTTGATGCTGATCTACAGGGATCTGGAGAGGGCTGCCACTACAAGGACGCAAGAAAACGAAGTCTCGCGCCGCTCATGTTGATCTAAATCAACAGAAGTCCGCTTGGGGTCATTCGCGTCGTTTTGACCCTGCGCTGACTACTTCCGGTTTCCATCCAACACCGGACATATCGTTGCACTAGGTCGCGGTCACTTGCCCTGCTGCTTGATCGCCCACAGCCGATAGGCTTCGGCCTCGTAGGCGTCCCGCTCTGTCGGCGGCGGGATCAGCTTCGCGCCTTCGCTGCGGAAGTGATCGAGGCCGCGCCCGAGCGCCTTGCGAAGATCTCGGCGCGCGCGCCAAGCTTACAGCCCATCGTGTGCCTCATCGCCGCTCCGCCGTCGCCGCTCTTTGCGCCTGCCACGTTCGGATTGAACGGAGTTGCGCGAGGTCGTCCGGGTCCTGTGAGGCGTCTAGAAAACGCGGGGACCGCGCGACGCCGGGAGGTCTGGATATTTGCTGCGAGAAAAACCGTTGTTGCAGTTGCAGGCGAAGGCGAACGTCCGCCTTGGTCTGACAGCGACGAACTTTCGCTCCGTATGAAAATGACGCTGGGCCCAAGAGGAGACATTTCGAGGCGACCGATTGGTTGCTATATTCGGGCTTTGTACTTCACCGTGACTACGATTAGTCCCGTAGGAGTGCTAACCCTTTTAGGGGAGACAACAATGGGCGATTTGAATTCGGTGATTATCCGCAAGGCCTACGAAGACTTTGCGATAGGAAGCATCCCCTCGGTTTTCGCGGTTTTCGACGCCGGCATCACATGGCACGTTCCCGGTCATAGTCCCCTATCAGGCGACTATACCGGTCACGATCAGGTCGGAGGCTTCTTTCAACGCACGATGGAGCTTTCGGGAGGCGCGTTCAGCATGGATGTGCACAATGTGCTGGCTGAAGACGATCTCGTTGTCGCCTTGGTTACCGTGAACGCAGAACGAAACGGGCTGTCCGCGTCGTTTCCGGAGATCCACGTCTGGCAGATGAAGAACGGAAAGGCGACCGACTTCCGCGAGTATCAAGGCGATGAGCAGCGGGAGGACCAATTCTGGTCTTGAGACGCCGTCATTTCCTCAAGCGATAGACGGCACAATGAGGGCGACGCTAAGATCGACGATCCTTCAAAAGCGGCGCGGCGCAACAGGAATGGCTGATGTCCGAGACCGTCACCGTTGATTGCCCTCATCGCCAAAGGGCTACGACCGTCAGCGCGTCGGGCCAATGACGCTGCACCTCGATTGCAGCCGGGCCTACATCGGCAAGGCGGCAAGGTGACGGCTTCCCGCTAGATCAGAGCCGCGTGGCTTACTTGCGATACCTGCGGCGGGAGCGGCGGCAATCGTCGCGCAGTGAAGCCGATGCTGCGCACGTCGCGGCAATGAAAGCGTGTTTTCGAGAACGCTGCAATCTCCTCTTGCTGTTGCCGAAAGGCAACTGATTTATTGTTCTTCGTTGAACTGTTCCATTTTGCGTTTACGCCGCAACAAACAGTTCTAGATTTGCGGTCTCCGGGCTGGGGCGTGTTTTACAACAGCGAATTTTCGAACCCGGAGGCTTTTCGAAATGATTTTGGAATTTCTCGCAATTCTTTCTCTCGTTCAGTTCGCCAACATGATTTCGCGACTGATCGGTCGGCGGCATGACGTACTCTCCTACGTTTCAAGATCAGGTCCTCACCGGTAAGCGTGGCTAAAGCGTCACAAAAGCGAAAGCGGGATGGCCGCTCCGCCCGTGGCACAGTCTGGCTCTGATCGTCTGCTACTTGAAGAGTTTGAGCTGCCTTGTGTCGGGGGCCTCCTTGAGGGGCGCGGTGGTGGCGTGAGTGTTCTGGTCGTCTCTCGAATGAGCTACTCGCTCGTTCTGGTAGAACCCAAGGGGACATATCCCCAGCTTCCGGACTGAGGCTCAAGCCACCAATGCTGACCTGCATTTGAATACCGACGCAATTCGAGATCGGTCAGTTGCAGAAGCCGCCATGGTAAGATCGCTCGTCACTTCCCGCTCACTGGGACCAATCCATATAGAGCGTGATGCCGATCATGATCAGCGAGCCGATCGCGACCGCCACCGGGCAGATAAACGGCAACTCCTCCAGAACGCCGACAACGACCGCCCGAACGCGGAGACTTCTCTTCATGTGCGCAAAGCGCGAGCCTGCCGCACCCATCGGACATCCCCGTTTGGCCCCCAGCAGCAGCGGTCTCACTCTTCAGCATCAAGTGATCTTCGGCTATCGCCCATTCGGATGTATCCGTGAGTGAAGGTGAAGGAACTCTTGCTAGTCCGTTGGTGACGTGTGTTGCCGAGGCGGGCTCAGGAGGGAATGAGCGAGCAGATTGCGCCCGTTGACCAGCCACGCAGGTTTGATTGAACATCGCGCACACCGTGGCCGTTGATGGCATCCCTGATGGTACGCCGTTCGAACGACTGGGAATATCGCACCATGTGGAACTGGATGATGCTAGGGCTAGAAAGCAATCGCGTGATCGGACTTCGGATCGCGAAGCTGATGCGCGGCGGCAAAGCGGCTCAACGAGAAGCCCAGCGCATGGTGAGTGAAAAGGTCTTGGCGGCGGCGAAGGCCGGTACAAGCCTGATGGCTGGCGCATCTGGAAACAAGATTGTTGAGCAGTATCGAAGAAAGGTGGCGGCAAACGCCAAACGGCTCAGCAGCAAACGGATACGGCGCAGACGAAAATGACGCGGGCCTCTCGGACACTTGCTCTGCTGCTTGATCGCCCACAGCCGGTAGGCTTCGTCCTCGTAAGGATCGTCGCGGTCGGTGGCGGGATCAACCTCGCGCCTTCCTTGCGGAAGTGTTCGAGACCGCGGCCCAGCTTCTCCCGGCGAGTGTGTGTTGATCGTTGGCCCGGTCGGGATCGTCGGCGCGTAGTCCTCAAGCAAGGATCGAAGCCGATGGCGGCAGCGAAGTGGTAGCCCGCGCGGGACTTCGGCGCGCACGCCATCATGCGGATCGCGATGCCCCACCATCAGGCGGGCTTCGCCGATCGATAGCGCTCCCTCGACTTGCGCCAATGCCGTCGCGACGAAGGGGGCGACGTGCGGCGCGGGCAATGGTTGTCAATCGGCCTGTAAATATTGCAGGCCGAATGACAGCGGAGGTCAAGAATCTTGCACCAGATTTGCGGTCGAACAATTCCAGCGGGTTGCGCAGCGGCATCGTATGTCGGTGGGTTGCGCCGCCGCATCAATGCGTTACAACGATGAAATCCGTGTCTTTTCCCGTCTCGTGGCTAAATCCGTCGTCGGAAATAATCAATGAAGAGGCCGGCGTCAGAAGTTTAGAGATCCTCTCAACGGTATCCCGCGGTATTTCGATGCGGTTGAGGACAGCGTTGGCTTTATCGGGAGACGGTACCGATAGGGCGGTTTGCTTCACGGGCGCTTCGCGTTCTTTTGTGGCATCCTCGATGCGAGGAAATTCGTCCGGAATCGACACGACGGTCCAGCGAATAGCCGCTCCCTCGCTCTGGAATTCCATTGCAGTAAACACGTGCGTTCCAAGGGGCTCCTCCGGATTTTCGATCTTGACCGCAACATCAAACAACGGCGAGAAGCCCTGACGCACGAAGAGCTTGCTCAACTTACGACTCACGAAGACGGAGATCGGGGCCATCTTTCTGGGTGTGCCTTCAGCGGCAGCCGAGTTTGGAACCTGGAGACTAGTGGCTTCTGGAGTCTCGGTCTTGGACACCGGTGATCCATGCGTTGCCGCGGCTGTGCTAACGCTCTTACCCACGACTGTGGCAGCCTGAAATTCCGGCGAACCGGACACTGCTTTCGGCTTAAAGAGGTGCGGACTGGTTATCTCGACCGGCTGGACATCGTGGTGCGCAATGATCACGCGCGTGCCGCGCTTCGTGAGATGCCAGAGTCGAATGGCAAAGTCATTTTTCAAACGGATGCAGCCGTGTGACGCCGGATGCCCAGGCACGACACCGGCATGCAACGCAATCCCTGACCAGGTGATGCGCTGCATGTAGGGCATGGGGGCAGAGCTATAAATATTTGAGCGGTGCCATCGTTGTTTGCTGATCACGCTGAATACGCCCAGGGGTGTAGGATGCCCCTGAGTTCCCGTGGACACCGTCGAGCGTGCGATCAGTGCCCCGTTGTCAAAAAGCGAGACCCGTTGGTCAGCGATCGAGATGATGATCTGGAGCGGGCCCTTCGGAGGGGCCTCAGGCCGAGCGTTCTTCGCAGATCCAGAGTTTGTCTGCCGGTGATAGTGCTTGTGTTTGAACGGAGCGTAGTGGCCTGGCCAGAACCTGTCCTGCGGCCAAAACGGAAACTGAGCGTGTGCGATCCCTGTAGAGAGCATGAAAGCGGCGAAAGCTATTATTGGAGTCTGCCTCCTCATTCAGTGCCTCATGCAGTGAAGTTGCATGCGAGGTCCAACGCAAGAAGCGTGGCGTTACCGACCATAGCCTCGTCTTCAAATCTGGTCGCAGTGGGTCGAAAATTGGACCAATTCCAATGACGAGGCCAATCTGCCGGAAGAAGACAATCGGCAATAGCCGTCGCGCTGATCGCCGGGCCGATCAATGTACGGTGTGAGGGCCGTTGCGACGGACGCTTTGATCTTGGGCAATGGGTTCGGTTCGCTCAGATGATCCCATAAATCGTCAACGACAGACCGCTCGAAGGGACGGCATCCCCGACTACGGCCACTCAAGCGCACCTGTTGGTCCGACATTCACCATGACCGGCTCGCCGCGAACTAGCCGCATGCGTCGCATGGGTCCGAAACTTCCCAACACGCTTACGTCGCAGAACAATTGCTTGCCGCCGGCGCGTTGCATGCGGGCAACACTTCGTGGAAAAGATGATGAACCGCGGTTTGCGCCATTGCGCGGCCATGTCTCGACCCGAAAATTCACCCGTCGCGTGCTTGGCTGTGCAGCATTGCTCGGGTGGGGCCTTTGGAAGCGACGGGATGATGAACCCGCGGCGATTTACGGCAGTGGTGCCGACGTTTTGCGGAACGGTCGTTCTCGCGGGGGGGATCGTTGGCTGGCTGGCTGGCTTCGGTTCGGCCGGCACCGAGAACATCGGCGCAGTGCCAATCGAGGATCGCGCAGCATCGCTCGCCGCCAACGCCAGGCTCGCGGATGAACCGCAGGCAATCGCAATGGACAACGCCGTTGTCGCTAACACCGTTGTCGCGAACGCTGCTGTGGCTGGCGCCGAAGTGGCGACGGCCGCCGAACCCGCGGCGGGGACGGCCACCGACACGACGGCGGCTTCGGATAAGCCGGAATCGATCGTCGTGGCTGCGTTGCCCGATCCGTCGCAGATGCTGTCGGCCGATTTACCGCCCGTGCAGGAATCGGTGGACTTGGGCCACCATGATGTCGCCCAACCGGGGCCGACAACGCGCAATGCCTCCAACTCGGCGCCGGTGACGCAGGATTTTCGCTATCTCATCTATTACGTCTGGTCCGAACTGCCTCCTGCCGAGAAACCGGCGGAGATCGTCTTAAAGTCACTCAAGGACATCCCGGTCGGAACGCCGGTCGAGGAGATCAAGCGCGCTTCCGACGCTTTCGGTCTGGACTTCCATTTCATGAAAGCGGTTGCCAAGATCGAGTCCGGTTTCGACCCCAAGCAGCGCACGGGGTCGTATATCGGCCTGTTTCAACTGAGCAAGTACGAGTTCAACAAATTCGGCTCCGGGCAGATTCTTGATCCCCGCGACAATGCCATTGCGGCAGCCTACAAGGTCATTACCGAAGGCATTCTGTTCGAGTGGGTGACGCAGAAGAAGCCGACCTTGAGTGATCTTTACTTGATCCATCAACAAGGCTGGGAAGGCGCCGCCGAGCACATCAGCCAACCCGATCGCATCGCTTGGAAATCCATGTGTGCCACCAGCGAAGGGAGGGAGAAACGCGAAAAATGGTGCAAACGCGCGATCTGGCGGAATACCCTTCCGGCCGTCAAAGCCGAGTGGAAATCGGTGGATAAGCTGACATCGGGGGCGTTCGTCGGAATGTGGCGCGAGCGGGTTGCGCATTTCCAATCGAAATACATGGCTACCGCCGACGCCGAACGGGCGAACCAGTAGATTTCCGTTGAGTGGTTGGTAGGAGTTGCCGCACGCGCGGGCCGAGCGGGGGCCTCACCGCCGCCGCGAGACGTGGTGTCGCTCAGTGGTCGCGCAGGACGCGCTTTACGTTTTCAACGACTCGCTCGGACCATTCCTACGTAAGCGATGTTCTCAGGCCACGCGCCAGCGTTCTTGGGTAGCGAGATAGGCCCAGGGTAGCAGTTCGTCGATCTGGCTGTTCGGGTGGTCGTTGACGATGCGGGTGATGACGTCGGCGAGATAGGCGTGGGGTTCGACGCCGATGAGCTTGCAGGTTTCGATCAGTGAGGCGATGACGGCCCAGTGTTCGCCGCCGCCGTCCGAGCCAGCGAACAGGGCGTTCTTGCGGTTGAGCGCGATTGGGCGGATAGCGCGCTCGACGACGTTGGAATCGATCTCGACGCGGCCGTCGGCAATGAAGCGCGTCAGCCCGTCCCAACGCGACAGCGCATATCGGACGGCCTCCGCGAGTTTGGTCTTCTGGCTAATCAGACCAAGCTTGGCGCGCAGCCAGGGTTCGAACTCGTCGGCGATCGGCCGGCTCTTCTCTTGGCGGACGGCGCGACGCTCGTCGGCGGTGCGGCCGCGGATCTCGGCTTCGATGACGTAGAGCCCGGCGATACGTTCGAGTGCCTCGCTGGCGATCGGTGCGGGACCGGCCGCGGCGAGTTCGTAGAAGCGCCGGCGCACATGGGACCAGCAGAACGCCAGTTCTACGTCACCGCGCTCGGCCAGGACCCGATAGCCGGCATAGCCGTCGACCTGGAGGATGCCGGCAAAACCCGCGAGGTGGACGATCGGCCGTTCGGCCTTGCGATCGGGAGCGTAGACATAGGCGACGGCGGGCGGGTCCGTGCCGCCCCAGGGCCGGTCGTCGCGGGCATAGGCCCAGAGCTGGCCGGTCTTGGTGCGGCCGCGTCCGGGATCGAGCACCGGGGCGGTGGTCTCGTCGGCAAACAGTTTTGGCGACTGCTTCAGCCTCGCGAGCAGTCGCTCATGCACCGGCCGCAACAGGAAGGCTGCCCGCCCGACCCAATCGGCCAGGGTCGAGCGATCCAGCTCGAGGCCCTGGCGGGCGTAAATTTGAGCCTGCCGATACAGCGGCAGATGGTCGGCATATTTGGCGACGAGTACCTGCGCCACGGTGGCTTCGGTCGGTAGCCCGCCCTCGATCAGCCGCGCTGGCGCCGGTGCCTGTACCATGGTCTCGCAGGCCCGGCAGGCATACTTCGGCCGCCTTACGACTAGGACCCGGAACTGGGCCGGGACGATATCCAGTCGTTCGCTCACATCCTCGCCGATCCGGTGCAGCGCCTGCTGACAGCACGGGCAGGCGTGATCGTCGAGGTCGACCAGCATCTCGACCCGCGGCAGATGCGCCGGCAACGCTCCTCTGTTCCTGCGGCGCCGTGCGGCTCGGCTCGATCGCTCGGCAGCATTGGCTGCATCGGTCGCCGCATCACTGCTCGCCTCGACCTGCTCGACCTCCTCCAGGCCGAGCAGCAACTGGTCCTCCGGCAGCGTCTCGGCCCGGCGGCCGAAGCGATGACGCTGCAACTCCTTGATGATCTGCTCGAGCCGCGCGGCGCGCGCCCGTTCGGCCAGCAGCATCGCCTTGAGCGTGCCGGGATCGTCCGGAAGCGTGTCGGCCGTCGTCGCCATGATGCGATTACACCATGCGTCGCGGCATCCCGCGAGCGCGACATGCATACTGATTCACTGTGCCGCAGTTCAACTCGCTTGGATCGGCGACGGTGTCTCGCGCGCGGCGTGGACGCGCTTCCAGTCTAGTCCTTCGAGCAAGGCTGACAGCTGCGCCGCGGTCAGGCGAATGACGCCGTCCTGCACGTTGGGCCAGCAGAACGAACCGGTCTCAAGCCGCTTGGCGAACAGGCACACACCCGTGCCGTCCCAATAGATCAGCTTTACCCGGTCGGCGCGCTTGGCGCGGAACACATACACGGCGCCGGAGAACGGATCGGCCTGGATGCTCTCACGCACCAGGGCCGCGAGCCCTTCGGCACCCTTGCGGAAGTCGACCGGCCTGGTCGCCACCATCACCCGCACCGCGCCCGTCGGACCGATCACGTGCAGGTCTTCAGCGCATGGATCACGGCCGCAATCGTCGCGGCATCCGCGCCGCGGCCGACCCGGACCGCGACGCCGTTGATCTCGAGCTCGATGATGCTGCTGTTCTCGGCGCCCTCGAGCGCCTTCCGGAGGCGTCGGCGCTGCCGCGGTGAGCGCTCCGGCGGCGTGGACGATGGGGTAACGACAGCGGGCACGAACGTCTGCGGCTCGGGAGCCACAGGGATCGCAACCGGCTGTCGCATTTGCCGGCGCCACGTAAACAGCTGTTGCGGCGACAATCCGTGCCGCCGCGCGACCTCCGATACCACGGCTCCCGGGGCCAGCGTCTCCTCGACGAACCGCGCCTTGTCGTCGGCCGAGAACTGCCGGCGTCGGCCGCTCTCCGTGATGACCTCGACCAGACGAACCGAGGTCCTGGGCTCAAGCATATGTTCAAGCTTAGACACAAGCCGATCTCCAATCAGAGATCGATCATTCCTCGCTCGACGCCTTCAATGGAAGGTGGGACCGAAACAGCGCTTACATTCCTACTGCGCGCTAACGAGGTGATCGATCAGATGCCGATGTCTGGTTGTGGCCCGGTCCATGCGTAGACCGCCGGCCTTGGCCGTGATGCTACACATCAGCTCGTCGGTGTGCAGACTGCCTTTCATCAGCATCTCGCCGTGGGCAGCGTGGATCAGTTCGACGGCCTTAGCGGCGGCCGCCTCGCTGTGCGGCGCATCGACGATTTCGATTCTCGCGATGTCGAGCCCGTGAGTGTCGGCCGTGTCTCTGATCTTTCCCTCCGGACCCACCAGGATCGGTCGGATGATGCCCGCGCTGGCGCTGTCGAGGACGCCGCAGCGCAGGGAGGTCTCGTCGCAGGGGTGCACCACGACGGTCTGAACGGGATCGATCGAGCGGGCGCTGCGATCAGAGTATCGTACTTGCTCGGAGTGCTCGTGTGGGCGTTTGCGGTAGCCTGGTCGACGGACTCATCGCTGGCGTTTCATTCACGCCTTTCAGGGCTACTGGGCGGTTTTTGACCTCAAGGGCCTAGTTGAATCCGCAGTGGGCCGGATAGGCTTGAACCATTACCACCTTATACCGTGAGATTTACGGACAACTCTCACGACGACCCAGGCAAAAACGTACCTGAGCCTAAGCCATGCGCAGAGGAGGCCCGGCGGTTCGCGCAGCAATATGCCGACGTTGGGAAGTTACGAGGTCGCTCGAATTGAGGAAGTCTCTGCCCCGCAGACCCTCGCCTGAATCCTTGTCCTCCTCATTGCATGATCGAATGAAGTTCGCTGCCGGCGGCACAATACCCATTCAGGGTGCACAGTGGTTCGTCGCCAATATGTTAACGCCTCGCGCGGAACGGCTGGGTTAGACCAGCATCTGATCAACTACGAGCGCAGGAAAACCGCAGCGTCTAGATAGCAAGGAGGAAATATCGCCTTAAGCCTCGCGCCGCGCAGGAAGATTGTGTGACGAGACAAACCACCACGCGTTGCGATCCAATTCCGAACCGGAGCCGGGTACATTGAATACATTATTCGTGTGGCTTCTGGATTTGTAATTTGGCGTCCGCCAGCCCCCAGGTCCCAGGCTGCGTGGAAGGCAAGATTTGCCCTTTCAGTTACGCAGATTCTTTCCGAAGGGATCTTAGCTAGGACGATCGTACAGGCCGAGGCGCAGAGGCCATCGATGATCACAGTCTGGCCCGTGTTCTTCAAGTTTTCGTACCGATCGAAGTAACGTTGGATCAACCCACCCCGATCGTTGGTAATCCTCACCACGGCATCGCTTGGGCCCGCGTATCCCAGTGAAAATGCTGTAGCGAGCAATGCCGTCAGGAATTTCATGTTTGTGCCTCTCAACATTGCATTTACCCCGGTACTACGTTCGAATGTGTTGCGCAGGAACGACGTCACTGGGCGTTCGGGTAGCGGGTAGCAGGACTCGGCAGCCTGCCTCCGGAATGAACCCTTCGTAGGTTTGGAGCGGCAATCTGAGGCGATCGTGGGACACCCGCAGTTATCGGACGGCTATGCGCTTACATTTCTTGCGACCGCCGAATGGTTTCTGACAGTTTGCCGTACCCGGCGGCCGCGTCTGACTTCCAAGCTGAATACGAGGGTTCGATTCCCTTCCCCCGTCCAAACTTGTCGAAGAACTAGCCTGCGAACGATTGTTGCTTTCGACAAGGACTTCCCGTCTGGCGCGCGGCGCGGTCGTGGTTCACTGCCTCTACTTCGGTACGCATTCGACGTTGAAGGCAATGATGATCTGCGCTGGGTCAGCCTGACCCAGGCTCTTCAAGTCTTCCAAACCGCTTCTCATCCTGGCTCCCGCCTCCTTCAAGCGCTCCTCCAGTTTGGACTTCGCTGCCAGGCAGCGCTCTTCACTGGAAAATTCCTGGAATACCACGGTCGGAAGGACCCTCCATTCCGCTCTGTCATTTGTGGCGGCCGGACTAACTGAATACGAGAAGACGTACATCAGGACCCACATCGGAAGGCTCCATCTGTGACGCGACGGCAGTGAAAGCCTGCGCCCTCAAGGCCATCGTCGATAAGAGGGGCACGTCTCGCCTGCGTCGGTGCTTGCCACAGGCCGTGTTAGTGCAGCGCTGCTTAACAAAGGGAGGTTGATCTGGATCAAACAGAAGCCCGATACTTCCATCCTATGAGCCGGGGCTTGTCCTGGCGGGCGCACTATGGGCGGATCACGCCGATATGGATCATTGCGCTTCCAGCCACGCCAGCGTCTCCGCTTTTTGATCGGACGAAAATCGACGAACTTGCGCCGAGACAAAGTGCTTCGCCATCCGCGGTATGGCCTTGAAGAGCTCGCTGTCAGTCACGACGACCACGCGCTTCACCTGTCGATGATAGCCTCCGACGAGCTTGAGCTGTCCCAGCCCGGAAAGGCCTTTGCGAATATCATTAGGCCGGCCAGCTCTCCATTCGCCGCGACAAAGGGATCGATTTCCTGGGCGAGCCGCTCAAAGTTAGCTTTCTCGCGAGCGCCCCTACCGGCGAGAGAGTGAGGATGCGTCGGTCTCGCAGCAACTCCGGCCTGAGAAGTTCGAGGCCGCTCAACTATCGTCGGCTTATTGGGCTGACCGAAAGCAGCCGCAACATCTGTAAACCGGCGCTCTCACCCACCTCAGACATTGCAAAGATGCAGCAACCGCTAGCCATACATAGCCCGCAAAAAAGCCCCGGCGAGCCGGGGCTTTGGTTTGCGCAGACTGGAGCGATCAGTATCTCGCCGCGACAGGAGCTTTTCCATACCCGCCGAAGCGATAGTTGAAGCGCACAGTGACCATATCCACGTCTTGGCTGATCCGGTCGTTGAGTACGGCCGCAAGCCGCGGATCGGCCACGGAGAAGGAGTTGTTCGCATGTCCCATCCACAGATGATCGTATTCAACACCGACCGACCAGTTTTGTGCGAAGCCATACTCCCAGCCGACACCCAGCGCGCCGCCCCAGCGCGTGTTATCTGCCGAGACCAGACCGATCCCGGTGGTGTTGTCGAATATTGTCAGGCGATTGCTGGTTACGGCCGCGCCGCCCTTCACGTAGAGCAGTGACGCGTTCCACGCCCAACCGAGTTGGCCCGTGAAGAGACCGATGGCGTCGGTCTTAACTGTGGTTGAAAGCGTCGGGTTGAACAGGCTGACGCGTGTGTTGCTGAGGTCGGCCCAATCGCCCTGCGCTTCCAATCCGAACACAAATTGATTGGATTGCCAGCGATACCCGACCTGCCCGCCGACAACGCCACCCGACCGATCCCGGCAACCGCTTGCAACTGTGCCTGCGAGCGTGACGAAATCCACGCAATTGTGGCTTTGGCCCCATCCGCCGTTGGCGCCGATGTAGAAACCGGTCCAGTCATAGATCGGAGCGACCACCGGCGGCGGCGCCTTGGTGTAGGGGCGTGCCGCCATATCAGCCGCCGACGCGGGGGCCGCCATGCTCACTGCCAGCAAGGCCACGCCACTTAACAAAATCTTCCTCATTATTCTCGCTCCATCCACGTTTCACCCGAACGATGCCGGTTCTTTTTTGGATGTCCGGCGTTCCAGCTCGAACCTAGCTGAGCCGACTAGCATTCGATGTGCCTAAGCGGCAACAGTCGGGAAAATTTGGAAATGTGCGCGCGCTCTAGTTGAGTAAGCGCTATTGACCAATCAACGAAGGAATTTGCGTCTTAGAATTTGCGGCAGCGGCGGTTTGTTGGCCCCTTAGCCGAAGGTCGATTGAGCGCGTGTCATGTCGGCTGTCAGGGGCAAACCGGACGCCGATCCAACTTGGCGTCCACCGCTGCTTTTGACCCAATTGAGACATGAGCATTCCATGATTTGTGCAGCGCGCATGAACGCAGTGCACCATTCCCCTCGACGCCTTTTCCTGCTGGCCTGAGTATCTGGAGCAGTCATGTGCAAAGCTTTGGCGAAAACTATGTCGCTCGATGCGCTGCACATATTCATTGACATCTGGTGACAGTGGCCGACATTGACGGCCATGGTAGATAATAGGAGTAGGTGCAATGAGGGCTTACTCAATTGTCGGGCTGCTGTTTGCGGCAGTGGTGTTGGCGACGATTCCAGTCTCGCCGCAGGTTACATCGCGTGGCGTCGTGGAGTTAAGCGTTGATCAAGCGCAGGCCTACACGTATCGGCGCGCCCGCGTGACTGCGCGTCGTGTCGACCGTCGCGATTACCGCCATACGCGTCGTGCCGTGCGGCGTGGTGTCTACTAACGGAGCGCGATGCGCGCCGACAAGGTACGAGACGGTGATCAAAGTGCTCGATCACTCGCCCGCGCCGACGATTGATTGAGTAAATCACTGCGGTTCGTGCATGTCGTTTGCTGCGGCGATGAGTCCAGGTCTGGCCCATCAGCGAAGTGGTGACACGCCTCATTGAGGTCCGTTCAACGAGGCCGACGTGCTTACGTTGAGTCCTTCGCATTTTGACCCATTTGAGACATCGGCCGATCGCAGCCGACGTCCGGTTGGCACGAGGTTTATTTCACAACCAGATGCTTCGTGCGCGCTATGGCGGCAGGCGCGGACGGGGAAATGGTGAACGTCAGCCAGGTATTCCATCCTGACGGACGGTTGGCTGCACCGAATTCGCCGTATCCCCTCAGGCTAAGGGAGCCCTGCATGTCTGCGACCGGGAAGCCGTACCCGATTTGCGGACCGACACCGAAAACGCGTGACCTGAAGCCACCGAGGATCGGGTTCTGGCCGGAATCGTCGGTGATTTGCTGGTAGGCATATCCGACAATGCCGAGGAAAAGCTGCTTGGTGAGGTAGTGCGATGCGCCCCAGTCGAAGTGGAAATCGATGCCGCTCCGGTACAGGGTATCAGGATTCCTGAAATTGTAGGTAAGGCCGGCGACGCCCGAGATTTCGTTTCCTGCCGCCGGGTCGAAATAGGTATAGGCGCCTCCAATGTCGATCGCGCCGTGCCCGAGCCCGATGTTGGGAATCCGCGTCGGATCATAGTCGCCGACGGGAATATTGCCCGTGACGTAAGCCATGTAATTGTCGACGCCATGGCTCCATAGCAGTTGCGCGAATGGCGCGAGGTCGCCGTAGGAGGTAAGTGAGCCTTCGAGCATTCCGGTGCGCGTCATCACAATCGGTCCGGCTATCGCTGTCAGTGTTCCGGCGATACTGGTGGCGGCTCTGCCGTACTGGCCGGACATGCCTACGACCAACTGCCCGCCAAGCACCGCCGTCGTGAAAGTATACGATGGCGCAAGGGCGATCAGGTCGGCCCGCCCGCTCAGACTCAGATTTAGATTAACGTTGACGTTCGCGGGGATTTTGCCGGCCAGGATCTCTTTGGCCGCAGCAGCGCCCCCGGTTGCGGCGACGCCGGAATGGTAATCGATGACACTGAGCGCCCAGCCCGGTGTCTGCTGCATGGCCACGAGGCTCGCAAACTGACCCGGAAACCAGAACGAGCTACCGCCCTGGTCGGCATGCGAAACATCAGCGCAAAGCACGAGAGCAGCAACCGCTGCCGCATAGTTGATGACGCGGCTTCCCGGTTTGTTTGATCTCATTGCAAACCTCTGGGCGGCATTTGCAACCAGTGGCGGCTACTGCAAAGCGCTCCGCGAACCGCGGGGCCCCAAGTTAGACGGCATTCAATACTAGGGCACAAGCAGCGTCGAAATCCGTGACAGAATGGTAACAGCGGGGGATATTTGTATTACGGCGATGACGCAGTCTCGGCTCGACCAAGAGTTGCTTGCGCTGGAGATATTCGGTTTTCTTTGCCGGAGCGAGGTCTTTTCCTGGGTCATCGCGACAAGTGTGGGAGGTCTTGCTGAGGTCTGCTGTTGGCGGCAGAGCCGACTTGATTTTGCTCACCGCAAGTATTGCGGCTCGTGACCCTGGCTGTGTGGAAACGCTGCTGCTTTGCCATGATTCTCTCGTGATTCTGCGGGGGAAGCAGAGAGGCGCTTCGTTGAGCAGGCGGATCGTGGGCAATGGACACTATTGCCTGAATGCCTGAACCCGCTCGCTATGCGCCAACGTCGCGAGACAGTCGAGCATCCGTTCGGCACGATGAATGCACGCATGGGAGGGACCCACTTCCTCACTAGAACGCTCCCAAAAGTAGCCGCCGAGATGGCACTCTCGGTTCTGGCCTGACACGGGTCATCAACATCGTCGGGATCAAGCCGCTGATCTATGTGATCGCGGCCTGAGGCCGAGCCGGTCTTGGCTTGCTATCGGCTAATCTACAAAAGTGTGCTTCTACAGCCAAGACCCTTAGCAAACATCGTCTAGGCATACAGTCAGTTAGCTGCGTATGCTCCGACCATTATGCATTAGGTTCGAATTGAACTGCTTTGGCTCAGTCCTCGTCCTCGGACAGCGCACGGCGCCGGTCTACGGCATCACTCATATCGTGGAGTACCAGAATCGCGATGGCCGCCATGCGCTGCCTCTGTTCGGGATTAAGCGTTTTGTAGAGTGGCTGCCACGCCTCGGCGAGTTTATCCAAATCGGCTGATCGTTGAGCCAATGCTTCCGAGCGCCGCTGCAAGAAGGTGATAGGGTCACGATTGCGCAGGGCTTCGACACGGTTTTCGTCGGCCCGTCTACCCACTGTTTCTCCGATTTTTGCAAGGCGGGCTTTCCGGTCCTCCGCCCTGGCACGAATGGCGCTCTCTACAGCGGGCCAGTATTTCTCCTGGTCAGGTGTCAGCTGCAACGCGGCCTTTACCAGATCAATCCTCATGTCCGTCAGCGTATTCCGGTCGGCTGCATTTAACCGTTCCGGAGTCGCAGAAGAGGTTTGCGAGGTTTGCGCGTTGGCAATCGGGGATGCAGCAAGGAAGAGTGCGGTTGTTCCGGCAACTACTATTTTCAACATCGGCCATCTCCTAGGCGAGTTGCCCCACTCCACAATGGTGACGCACTGCGCGGTTACGTTGATCTAAATCAGGGAACCAGCGCCGCCCAGTGTTCGTCCTTTTACATCTCAGAAATCAATCTCGTATCGAGGGCCGACGGCGAGGCCGGGCACGTTCAGACCTTTGTGGGGTTTGGCCCCTCCAAGGAAGAGGCAGAGAAGAGCGCCCTGGGATGGTGCTCGCATATCAGGTTCGATCTTGAGACCTGCTTGAATTCGGATCGCCTGACCGCTCGCAACTATCGGTCAGACGGAGGTGACGCCGCACTTGATCTCAAGTACATGAAGGCAGTTGCGCGCATTACCGGCTGCAGTTAGAGCGCGTTCGCGAGCGATCGAACGCGCTTGATCTATATCAAGCAGCTCGTGGCCATCTTGCTGCAGGTAACAGACGACGTAGAGCCCAGGTCAATGTTTCGGGGCGCACCGGAGCGACCGGCATGCCACTGGCGGCATATTTCTGGAAGGTCGGAGCAGTGTTGCTCGCACTGCTCTTTGTTGCAGATTATTGGCTGCCGAGGGCCCCGACCGTCGATCAGGCGGCTACGGACCGGCCGGCCATACTTATCCACTCAGATCGCAAATGGCCCGAGCGTATTGTCTTCGATACCCAGTCGCCGGTGATCGTCGCCGCTGCGCCCGTGGCCGAGGCGACCGAGGTCGCAACTTCATCGGATGTGGCCGAACCGCCCGTTACCGTCCCACTGAGCCCGGCGGTGGCGAATTCTTTCGCGATGCTGCCGAAACAGGATACACGCCCGCCTGAAACCGTCGATCGCAAGCGACAACGCAAGATGTTGCATGTTGCGGCTCGACCGAGGCGAAACGTCCAGCCGCAGATGCTTCTGGCGGCACGACAAGGACAGTTCGGCTGGTTCGGCTTCAGAACCTGGTGATCGGCGTCCGGATAAGATCCAAACGCCGAGTCTCGCGGCTCCTATTCGTACATCGCACAGACATTTCCCTGCCAACGGAGACACCTGCGCACTGCACGCCGGGTTTGGCGGATCGTCGTCCTTGCAACGCAGACGCCGTTGATCCGCGTTCTGCCCACTCCGCAGGCGGCCGCGACCGGCGTGTTCAGGCTCTCGGATTGGGGAAGCGTCGGGGAGCAAATTGAACACGTCCACCAACAATCACCGTAGCGCCGGTCTTAAGCTGCAGACCGATGGCAGATTTCTGCGCCGCAGCGCCGCAACCAAACAGATCCAAATTCGGGCATTGTTGTTCTTTGGTGCAATGAACTTTAGGACAATACCGAGAATGCACTATCCCTGAAAATCTTGTCACCATGCACGCCCCTAACCCGGCACCGGAATTGCACGGTTACCAGGCCCATCATCACAAGATTAAGGAATGGGTCCAATGCTGATGCATATCACCTCAGTGTCGGTGCCTCATCCGCACTCCCTTTGCGAACTGGGGATACCGACCGAAACCAATCCGATCGTCAGCCTGAGCCAACTTACCTATCGGAAGTGCAACAAGATCTACGGCGAAAAGGAACCCGCCGATTATGTCTATCAGGTCAAGTCAGGCGCGGTACGAAGCTACAAGCTGCTTCGTGATGGCCGCCGGCAAATCGGCGCCTTTTACGTTTCCGGCGATATCTTCGGACTGGAGAATGGAAGCCTGCACCGTTCTACGGCAGAAGCCGTCGTGGACACGACGGTTCGCCTCATTCGGCGACAGAATCTCGATGTAATTTCCGGCAGTGATGGCGCGCTGGCCAAGCATCTGCTCCGCATGACCACCAGCAATCTGAAGCATGCGGAAGACCATATGCTGCTCCTTGGACGCAAAACTTCGATCGAGCGCGTCGCGGCCTTCATCCTTGAGATGGACGAGCGGCTCACCGACGCCGGCATTTTGGCACTGCCAATGTCACGGCGTGATATCGCGGACTACCTTGGACTCAAGCTGGAAACCGTTTCGCGGGCGTTATCGCATCTGCGCAAGCTTGGCATCCTCGGCTTCATCGGTGCCACCCACCGCCAGATCGTACTGTTGGACCGGCAGCAACTCGCCGGCTTCGATCGTCAGAATTGACAGCCGGGTCGAAGCGAAGACCCTTTGCCGTTCCTAATTGAGCGGCCCCGGTGCCATGCCGGGACCTCTAATCTGCGCGGAAGTACGGTTCAATAGCGAGCGGTGACCGGTGCCGAATAACCGCCGAAACGATAGTTCAACCGAAGTGTGACCATGTCCACATCCTGACTGACCCCGTTGCCGAGAAGGGTGATGCCCCCTGGCGTGACCACGCCCGCGAAGGACGTGTTGTCACGCCCCATCCAGAGATGGTCGTATTCGATGCCGAACGACCAATTCGGCGAGAAACCGTATTCCCAGCCGACACCGAGGGCACCGCCCCAGCGCGTGTGACCTGCGGAGTCAGGCCGACTCCGGTGAGGTTGTTGAAGACATCAAAGCGATTGCGCGTCACCGCAGCGCCACCCTTCACATAGAACAGCGACGCTTTCCATGCCCATCCGAATTGAGCCGTGAACAGCCCAATGCCATCAATCTTGCCTGTGGTTGAGATCAATGGATCGATCAAGCTGACGCGTGTGTTCTTGATCTCGGCCCAGTCGCCCTGCGCCTCCAAGCCGAGCACAGACTGGTTCGTTTGCCAGCGGTACCCGATCTGCCCGCCAACAAGGCCGCCCGAACGATCAGCGCAACCACCTGCGACTGTCCCGGCGGGCGTCAGGAAATCCACGCAACCATGGCTCTGCCCCCAGCCTCCGTTGGCGCCAATGTAGAATCCGCTCCAGTTGTAGATCGCCACCACCGGTGCCAGCGGCGCCGCCTTGACGGCCATATCGGCGGCCATGGCAGGCGCCGTCATGCTCAGCGCTGCGAGACTGAGCGGAGTCATCGAAAGCCTTTTCATCGTCCATATCCCCATGCTCAGAGCTCTTTCGTTCAGAGAACGCGAGCTCTTATGAAGTGCCCGACGTCCACAAGTCTAAAGCGATGAGACCTAAGCCCGTAATAAAATGGCAACACTTGAGAGCGGTGTATGTGCACGGGAACGTGCTTATTCCGCGTCGGGACCTGGATCTCGCTCAGCGTTCCATTGTTCATCGACAAGCCAAGCTTGGATGCGGGGCGACGGAATGAGTTGCCTGGGGACGTGCGGATTGATCGTGCCCGCAAATACAACGAGACCTTCGTCGAGCTTTGCACGAACGAATGCCTTGGCCTCTGCTTCCGTAGCGAAGGTCCTTGTTTCCCGAGGGCTCCGCTGCTTCGGCAGCGTGCCGCGTTTACGAACCTCGAAGGTGACATACCAAGTCGGCGTCATCGCACGCACCAACTAACTGCCCTAGCCCAGTCGGTCTCTTGTTTTGGTGCGGGTATCATGAAGCTGGTTGATCTGAATCAAGATCGCGGTTGGTGCTGTCAGTAAACCAGGCGACGGGCGGTAGGGAACAAGGAGGATGTTCGACGGAGTTAACGCATAGCCCAGTTCACCCTTGATGTACGTCAATGTCGCTCATGTGTCCGGGCACACGCTATCGTAAGCCGTAGGAATGCGGCTTCTGCTACCCTTAGGAGGACATCATGAAGGCTAAGATGCGACTTTCGATCAAGTCAGTGACGGTTACAGGAATCGCTGCCAGCGCACTTCTGGGACTTGCAGGGGCCACGCTTGCTCCATCACCGGCCCGCGCGATCGTGTATTGCCAGTACGTCGACTATCCGGTGGGTTGCGTTGCCCGGGCTGGCGTTGCCCTCCGGCCACGGCCCGTTGCGCGCGCTGCAGTCCGTCATAACGTCGGCGGTAATGCCAATGGCGGCGTTAATCGCGTCGGAGTGCGTCGATAGAGGATTTGCCGGCGGGCCCCTAGCCTTGGTGCATAAACCAACATCGTGGCCCGCGGTAGCATTCAACACAACTTTTCGGCCATGGAGCGTCTTCGTTTCGAGGGACTTCTCGGCTTCAGGAGCAGGCCACCAAATTGCTGTCATCTATTTTCCAATGCGTGATGAAGCCGTCTGGTTGAATCGCCGCACGTGGCATCACCTGCATCGATATCGCGATGGACAGCCAATAACCTGATCACCGTCACCCTCCGTTGGTGCCCTTTGAAAGGAAAGATCAATCCGCGTGCAGAATCAGAAAGAGTTTGATCAGGAGGCAGCCGTTTGGACCGCCTCCTAGTCGTCTCCTTGCTGACTCGGTGTGCCGGGCGTGCGATCAATTCCGCTAGTCTGCAGCAGATCAGGGTGCCATAACGTCGCTGGTATGCTGACGCGCCGAAGTCGATGCCCGCTTCACCGGCTTTCGCGTGTGTTTTACGGGCAGCGGAACGGCAAACCGTTGGTGCCTGCGACCAAAGTCCCCGATGTGCAGGCCATGCCGGTAGGAGTTATGTACCAGCCATTGCTGGAGCTGGCCGTGGACGCCGCATAGTAGGCGTTGGCTGCCCGAGCTCCGCCTGTGTAGTAAGGGCCGCCTCCCCATCCCCAGTTGGGCGATGTAGCCGCCACAGCAGCAGCGCCGCCGACGGCGGCCGCGCCGGCGACGCCAGCGCCGACTACCTCGGCTCCATACCGGTACGCAGCCCGTCGGTCTTGCAGGCGAGCAACACCTGCAACGCTCATTGGGGTCAGTGGTCGACCGACCCGTGCTTGGGCACTCTCGACTGACATAGAGACACCGCGTTGTTCAGACCAGCTAAACGAGAACAGTGCCGCGCATGCGACAGTTGAGCCCGCAATTGCAAGTTTTGTTAGATGCATCTTTTTCATGAATTTGCTCCATTACTGGCTTGCCCCATGCTGAAAGAATTCTGCCTCACCGCCGGGTGGGCATTGCGCTAGAAGTAGCGAGCGTCAGCGAGGACATTAAGCTCGCCGTTCAGAGACAGGGTTACTACATGCGCAAGCTAACGGACTTTAAGAAGCGGTAGTCCGCAAAGCGCACGTGAAACCTCTACAGCATCACAACCAACCAAGCCGCGATCATCGCGCTGTTTCGCGTCGTCAACCGCTATGCCGGCAACCTCGCACCGATGCCGGTCGTGTTTCCGGGTTACCCGGCAACACTGACACCGGCCGCGAGCTGGCCATGATGCGCTGGGGCATGCCGCCGCCACCAAAGTTCGGCGGGCCACCGGTCACCAACATCCGCAATGCCGTCACCGCACTGGCCAGGCTGCCTGAAGCCGGAGAACCGCCGCCTTGTCCCGGCTAACAGCTTCTCCGAGCAACGTCCGCTGCCGGATGACGCGCTGAGGATCGTGGCGCGTGGCGCCGAAGGAGAACTAAGGCCGTCAAGTGAAAGTTGCCGTCGATCGACCTTACCGATCCCCAAGAGCTGCCCGCAAGAGTCTTGAGATCGCTACGCAGTCCAGCTCGGCAAGCGCGCGGCATCGCCGATTAATTTCTTGAAAGCCGAGCATTTCAGGCGCTCTAGGTCCCGTTCTCCGTCCGCCGCACGCGCCAGAAGATGTTCAGCAATTTCAAGCGCCGAAGCCGACTTCCGCTGATGGAAACGGGCGTCAAGCAGCACCTCGTCCAACGCGCGGCGCAATGTGGCTATCGTGGATGGATCGTAGCTCATGTCGGTCGTGTAGCCGACGCTGACAACAGTGAGATGACTGCCAAAGGACGCTGGGTCCGTTTGGCCTCTTTACGGCCGCGGTCACACTGAAGATCAAGAATTGTCCGGATTTCATACCCGTGCAGTCGTTTGGTTGTCGCAGATCGATGCACCTACAGCGCCGCAGGCCTCCAATCAGCGGATTTTCGCTTCAGCGCCAGCGTATGCGGCTCGTGCGAGATCGGATCGAGGGGCGGGCTCTCCAGAGGCGTCAGCCATCTCAACCCGAGTCGTCGCGCCCCTGTCCGATCTAGTAGGCGCGACGAGGCTGCCGATAGGCTGGTTCCCGTGGCACTTGTGCGTTTGCAAAATATGGATTGGTAACGCACATGGCGGAGAGGCCCGATGCATTGGCGTGGCACTGCGCCATCGAGCTATAGCCGCAGTAGAAAGTTTCGCCTCCGCCCCAGTACCAACGTTGTAGGCAGATCGGAGCATTCCCGCCATATGTTTGGGCCTGAGTTGGCGCGGCCGCCAAAACCGAGATCGTTGCCCAAATCGCCAAAGTTGGAATGCGCATCAGAATTTCCTTACGGATCGACTCCATCGCATCAGCGTATCGAAGCCAGACAAAGCCCATTGCTTCAGATCAATTCACATTCGCGCGAGTGGCTGGGGCTACGGCTGTGGTGGTTCAACGCTGCAGCGGGCGCCACCTCGGGCTTGCTCGCCAAATGAGGGGCGAAGATGGGTTTCCGCGCGGAAAGCTGACGATGATTGATGGGCGGCAGCGCGAACGCCACGAGTTGATCTTTGGGGCAGGGTAATCCGGTCAAGCCAGAGCCGCAGCGCCACCGGATCCCCCGCGAGCGCCGCCGCAAAATCGCCAGCGCGGGGGGGCTCCGGGGGCGTTGTTGGGGCGGCGGCTGTCAAACCATGCCGCGATTTACGTGCCAACCGGTCTTGTCGTGATGGCGCTGCGAAACGCGAGAGGCGAACTAACGGTGGAAATGGTTTGCGTACCCTCGCCGACGCCCTGAATGGTGAGGTCGCCATAGTTCAAAAGGCGGCCAAGAACGCTTTGATTGACATCGACGCTCTCAACCTTGTCGAGGCGCATCTCAAAGGTCCGCCTCTTAATGAAACCGGCCTTGTGGACGACCCGCATGTTGGTAACGTCGGTCTCGGTGGTCCAGCGGTGGAACCAAGCCGTCGCCGTCCAGTACAAGGCCGCAAGCCCAGCGACCGCCGCCAATACCAAGTAAACCAACGTCAGCGCGTCGACGGCGACCAAGCGCCACAGCACCAGAAATGCGACCGCCGCGATCCACGCCCCGATTGCAGGCAGAAAGTACACCCAGTGTTCGTTGGTCGAATACAGCACCCTTTCGCCAGGCTGTAGGATTTCGTCGATATAGCGCCCCATACGCCTACCCGGAGTTTACCTATCACCGCGGTAATATGCGCCATTTTAAACGGAGAAAGACCTTGATCTATCTCAAGCCTTCCAACGGCCAGCGCCGGAAGCTCGCATGCTTTCACACGAGAGCCGGACCCATCCCCTGCCGTGAGAGGTCGGGATGTTTGGACGGTTAAGGGAGGTGCAGAATGATCAGGTTGATTGCTATTGCCGGCTTCGCCTTATCGGTCGCAGTATCGGCGCAAGCCATGACACCTGCGCCGATTACTCCTCCGCCCAACGGCATGATCACTGAAGTCGCTGCTGCCTGCGGCGCGGGTAGGACACGAGTTAACGGTGTGTGCGTCGCAAGAACCACCGTCCGCCATACCCGTCGAGCCGTCCGCAGATGTGCGACCGGAATGACTTGCTAGCGCGCCGATGGCTTAAGCGGTGCAACCACGAAGGCTGAGACGACCCGAAACTGTCACTAGCGGCATTCTGCAATCAAGGTTGCCCGAAGCCGCTGATGGAGCGGCTGCTGGGTGTGATGGTCGCCGCACATGATCCAGATCAACGCTGTCGCTCGACTGCCGAAAAAATTGGCGCATGGCAAGACGGCTTTCCATTATCGAAGTGGGGGCGATTGCGATTATCGTTCTCAGCGTGGCTGTACTCGCCTTCGTCGGGTTTTCCATTTGGGCAGAATTATGAAGGCCGGGGTGCGCCGAGACTAACGCCATCCTCCACGCGCTCCCGGCGCACCGCCTCGCTCGCCGAGTTCTTCGACTTGAGCCACGTCTTCGATAGTCCGCCGTCCGCTTCGACACGATCCCTTCCAGCCCCATCTGGCAGAAGTGCTTGAAGATCGTCGGGCCGCCGCCGGTCAGGTGTTCGTTGAAGCGGATGGCGCGCGACTGTTGAGCGCGAGCCACACCACGTCCTTTTTCTTGGTCTGTGGGTTCGTAGAGTTGGCACGTCGCGTCATTTCGCTGTGCTAGGCATCCGTCGCCACGACGACACAGAACAGGCGTCAAGGGTGAGGCCATTAGAAGGCCCTACAGCGCGCCGCCAGCGCCGGGCTACCGGACACCGGCAAGCCGCACCAGTTTTCCAGCCACTGGCTTAGTCGTGAACGGTCGGGGCCAACTCCAGACCATAGCGGCTTCGGCCTGCTTTCTCTCATCCGCGGAGTTGCGTGGCAAGAACACTCCAAGAAACCCGTGTGAGACATGCCGGGGCGGTCTGACTATGTCCGTTCACAGGGGTAGACTGGAAGAGAACGGCACGCGGCCACCGCAAGGTAGCAAAGGCCAGAAAATTCATAACTACAAAAAAGCCCCGGCGAGCCTGGGCTTTGGTTTGCGAAGGTGGGTGAGATCAGTATCTGGCCGCGACCGGTGCGCCGTATCCACCGAAGCGATAATTCAACCGAAGCGATAATTCAACCGAAGCGTGACCATGTCAACATCTTGGCTGACCCCGCTGCCGGTGAGGATGAACCCTCCGGGAGTAACCACGCCTGCGAAGCTGGCATTATGACGCCCCATCCAGAGATGGTCGTATTCGATACCGAGCGACCAGTTGGGCGTGAAGCCGTACTCCCAGCCGACACCGAGGGCGCCGCCCCAGCGTGTGTGGCCTGCCGATGCCAGGCCGACCCCGGTGATGTTGTTGAATATATCGAATCGATTTGCGCGTCACGGCGGCGCCGCCCTTCACGTAGAGTGCCCCTTCTGCAACATTCGCCAAAAAAGGGATCGCGCGACTGTCCGCACCGGCATCTATTTGTTGTGTGGGTAGAGCGTCCGGCTAGGGTCAGATTCGGTAAGGGGTAGTGGGCAACTTCAGGGGAGATTGATGCTGAAATTCGTAATTGCGGGTGCTGCGTCTTTGGCTTTGGTGGGAGCGGCAGTTGCCGCGGATCTGCCTCGTCCGCAGCCCGTCGTCCAGACCGCGCCGGTTGGTAAATATCCCGTCGGCAAAACTCCAGTCGGCAAATACCCGATCGGCAAGGCTCCGGCGCCAGCTCCGTTAGTCACCAAGGGCTAATCCCGAAGATTGAAGCGCCTTCGGCCCGTCGGGGCCGGAGGCGTTCACCTCCAGTAATGTTTAGCTTGGGCTGTGTTGGGCCCAAGAAGGGTTGAACGTGGCAAGGGTGATCTGGGAATACCGCGATCTGCGATTTATTGTCGGAGTCGCAATCTTTGCGGCTTCCGTGGGAAGCGCTAGTGCACAGCAACTCGCGGCGCGTGCTGATGTTCAGCAGCGACCGGACACTTCCCCCAAGACCTCAATCAACTCCGCTACGAAAACGGCCGCAGCTGCGCCAGGCAGCCCGCCAGCCACGTCGGATGCAAAGCCGGCCCGGGTATCTTCAGTTAAAGGACCCTACTACGTTGATTTTCGTGCCCGCACTGCTGCATCCTACGGACACGCATTTGTCTGGTACGGCAAGACGAGCCAAAGGGCGGTCGAAGTTGCCGGCCTGCATCCAGCAGGCGACACACTGCCGTACGTATTGGGACATCTCATGTTTGTGCCTTCTGAAACGGGCGCGAGCTACGGCGACCTCGATGAGCAATATTTGACAGCCAGCTATCGAGTCTACTTGAATGAGGCTGACGCCAAAAAGGTATTTGCTTACATCAAACGTCTTCAGGCGACCTCGCCGGTGTGGAACGCGGGAACAACCAACTGCACCAATTTCATCGGTCGCATAGCGAGTTTTATGGGTTTGAAGGCTCCATTCCATTTGTTGAAGCCTGAAGAATACATAAACAAACTCAGAGCGCTAAACGGTGGACGTCAAACGGTGCAATTGGTTGCCGACCGGTAGACCCCGGGAAATGGCGGGCCAAACTCGAGGTGCCATCCGAGCTTGCGTGATGGCGTATCAACGAGCCGGACGGGATGAGCGCGTCGCGTAACGTGTATCGCGATGGCGGCATACACACGGGGCCGCACTGCTCGGCCAGTCTCGCCTAACCGAAAAGGCCGCCAACTGAGGCGGCCGCGGAGGAGCAATGTCCAAGTGGCGGCCTAATCTTTATCTGTCCAGCATTCCAAGGAAACTCTACTGGTCGCGCCCGTGAAGCGGTTTCTGTGTTCGAAGCCTTGCCCGATTGGCTCGTAGCGGAACATCCAGCCGCCAACCAATACGGCGAACACAGTGGCAAATGAAGGCCAGCGGCGCTGGCCCGTCTGCCATTGCAAAGGCCCTCAAGATAGGCCACGCGTCAGTTTATCGCGCGCTTGCGGAGTGATCGGTTGCGCGCGCGTCCCTGCAACGGAAACTTGGTGCGGCCTCGGGGGAGGGCAAAATCCCATGGAAAGCATGCTACCAGGACTGTCTGTGGATCTCGCCGCGCAGCCGACCTGAACCCGAACCTGCCGAAGAACTTCAACATTGATGTGTTCTCGGGCAGGACTTCCGCCGTCAATTCCTTCAGTCCCGTTTCCCTCGCGATGTCGACGAGGTGCCGCATTAGCATCGAGCCAACGCCGCGCCCCTGCCATGCATCGACCACCATGAAAGCCATCTCGGCCCGGCCGGGCTCGGAGACAATATATCGGCGGCCGCCAACCACAGCCTTCCGGCCTGCTTCCTCCGCGCGCGCAACCAAGGCGATTTGATTCTTAAAATCGACGTCCATGAAGAAGGCGCGCTCCTTGTCGGAGAAATGGCGCTTCATCGCAAAAAATCGGCGCTGCAACGACTGCGGGCTCGCTTGGTCTAGTGCGGCGAGCATGTCGGCCTCGTCCTCCGGCC
This sequence comes from Bradyrhizobium sp. 482_C4_N1_8, assembly GCF_052075965.1. NCBI lineage: Bacteria > Pseudomonadati > Pseudomonadota > Alphaproteobacteria > Hyphomicrobiales > Nitrobacteraceae > Bradyrhizobium > Bradyrhizobium sp. 482_C4_N1_8. The sequence continues at coordinate 2,589,727 of NZ_CP197231.1, forward strand.
GAAGCGCGCGAACTTCGACCGGACTGCCGTCGCGCAAGTGCTCTCGTGCACTGGTGACCGACATGCGGACTCCGGTGTCGAGAGGCCGGGCGACGCACTTGCCCGATCCCGCCCAAGGGCCTCCCGGCCGGTCGTGGTCGCTTGATCTGGATCAAGACCTCCGCGCGAGAGGGGGAACTAGCTCACTCACCCGCAACATGCGTGGCCAAGGCTGAAGGCGCGTCCGTGAGAACACTCCGCCAGATCATCTTCGGAGACGAGGTCATCCAGCTTGTGATCCGGCTGGGGTTGCTCGCGGTCCTGATCGTCTGGACACTGCTCCTGATCCGTCCGTTCGTGCCAATCCTGGCCTGGAGTGTCGTGCTCGCCGTCGCGCTTAATCCGGTGTTTCAGCGCCTTGCCAAAATCCTCGGCGACCGGCCGAAACTTGCGGCAGCGATCCTAACCCTTATCAGTCTCGCCGTTGTTATTGGGCCCGCGACGTGGCTCGGCATGGGCGCAGTCGACGGGATCAGGGATCTTGCCGGCCAAATGACCGCCGGCGAGGTGTTGGTTCCGTCGCCACCTCAATCGATCAAGGATTGGCCACTCGTCGGGCCTCGGCTCTTCGATCTCTGGGATCAGGCCTCGACCAATCTGCGTTCGCTTCTGCGCGAAGTGGTGCCGTATCTCAAGCCCTTCGCGACGACCTTGCTCGGATTTGCCGGCAATGCCGGTGTGGGGACCGTGAAGTTCCTGCTGTCCGTGGTCGTGGCTGGCGTCGTGTTTCCATATGGCCCGCAACTCGTGGCCGCGGGTCGTGACTTTCTGTCACAGATCGTGCCCGACCAGAGCGAGCACTTTCTGGACCTCGCGGGTACCACCATCCGTGCGGTCGCGCAGGGTGTGATCGGCGTCGCGATCGTCCAATCCTTGCTCGCCGGCATTGGGTTCAAGCTGGCCGGTATCGCCAGCGCGGGACTACTGGCGTTCGTGGTGCTATTGCTGTCGATCGTGCAGATCGGCGGAACGATCGTCATCCTGCCGGTCATTATCTGGATCTGGACTGACAAGGAATTCCCGATCGCGCTTCTGCTGACGGTGTTTCTCGCGATCGTATCTGTGCTCGACAACATCCTAAAGCCGCTCGTCATGGGGCGAGGCCTGACCACACCCGCGCTCGTCATCCTGATCGGGGTGATCGGGGGAACCCTCGTCCACGGCATCATCGGCCTCTTCATCGGACCGATCATTCTGTCGGTGGCTTGGGAGCTGACGGTTGCCTGGATCCGTACCGAACGCGCTCCGCAGCGGGGAGATGTTGGCTATGGGCCGCCGCGCTCTCTTGATCTGCATCAAGGCGTCTCATCATCCCCTTCGCCGGATAACAATCGCTGACCGACGAAACCAGGAGCATGGCCGAGTCCGCCATGGGAGCACGCGATGGCAGTCCAGTTCCTCGGCACCGTCATCAGCGTGATCAACAGTGATCAACATAGAGCTTCTGCCAGTCTCCGAAGGTGATGTCTTTGGCTCCGCGCTGCCCGCGAGGGGCGATCTCGGCGGGCTTCGCCTCAGAGGCCTGCTTTTGCGCCGCGGCGTTCTGGACCGAAGCTGGTCCGGCAATGGCCGCTGCGAACAAAATCAACAGGAAGGTGCGAGCGTGCCCGGGCCATGGCGTTGAAGGGGCGTTGATCATGGTTGCGTCTCCAGGCGCCACCCTCCGTAACTATTTATGCGCGTTGAGGGATTTTTCGACGAGCGGTGACCACATCGGAATTGTGTCGGTCGAGCCGACGAAGAAATGCCCCTCATTGCCGAAGGGCGGCATCAGATGATATCGGCCCTGCCGCCGGCCGCAGTGAAAGCCTCATGCATGCGCTTCAACAACGCCGGGCCAAAGAACGTCTCGATATAGAACCACAGCATGGCACCCGCGAGGTAGGGCCGAAATCCGCGGTCGCTTCGACCAGTCTGTCCGGCGCGCAGTTGTTGTTGGGCTTGCCGTCGACGCGACCGCCGCGACCTGCTGCAAAGGTGATGATCGCTGGAGACGGACATTGTCTTCGGCGAGGGCCGGCAAGCCGAAGGCGGCAAGGAGAACCAAAGCCGTCAAGAGCGGTCGGAAGATTGCGGCCAACTGCGTACGCATCGTCGCCTCCGTCAGCCGGTATAAGTGAGCGCCACGATGATCGGGCCGAGCACAGTCAGGACGACGTTGCCGATGGCGTAGGGCACTGCGACGCCGAGTACTGGGGTCTGACTCTCGGCGACTTCGCAGGCTCCGGTCACCGCAGCACGACGGTCATGGCGCCGGCCAGCGCCCCGCAGGTGATGACCGGATTCATGTGCAACACATAGCGCGCAAACAGTGTCGCGACGATCAGCGGCACCAGCGTGACGACCAGGCCCATGCCCACCAGCAACGCCCCGTGCGCCTGTATCGCAGCCCAGGCCGCGGCTCCGTTGCCGAGCCCGATGGCTGCGATGAAGCCACCGAGCCCGAGATCGCTCAGTGTCTGCTGTGCCGCGCGTGGTAACGCTCCGATGGTCGGCCGGCGCGACCGCATCCAGCCGCAGACGAGGCCAGCGATCAGCGCGCCGCCGCCGCCGCCCAAGGTCAGCGGGATGCCGCCGACCCTGAGGCTGACGAGACCCGCGAGGAGGCCCGCGGCGATGCCGGTTGCGAGAAAGGCGATGTCGGCGCGGTCGCCGGAGCGCAGGATCTGCCCGACCTTCGTGGCGGCACGCTCGATGTTGCGAGTGCTGCCGACGAGCGTCATGACGTCCCCGACATAGACGCGGGTGTCCGGGCCCAACGGGACCTCGCGGCCCATCCGGGTCAGCGTGCGGAGATAGACGCCGCGTGCGTCGTTGCCGACGCGTTCAGCGATCTCCTTGATCGATCGGCCATGGAGATGGCGGCTGTCGACGAGGACGTCGATCACATTGCCCGGAATTGCCTTCAGGATTTCGTCGGCATCGATTTCCTTGCCGATGATCGGCTTTGCCGCGACGAGGGCAGCGGTTCGCCCGGCGACGACGATGTCGTCGCCGGGTTCGAGGATGCTGTCGAGGCGCGGCTCGATATCGGCTCCCTGCCGCACGATTCGCTCGACGACAGTGCGGCTGCCGATTTCCTCTTCGACGTCCTTGACCGTGCGTCCCGCGGCGGCCGATACCCGGTAGGCGCGCGCCTGGAATTTGCGATAGTGCAGATTTTCACTCTGTGGCGGGTTGCCGCCGGCAAGCTCCGCCTCCAGCTTCGCCGCCTCCGCCTTCAAATCGATCCGCATCAGTTTCGGTGCGACAAACGGCACGTAAAGGAGCGTGAGAATATAGCCGAGGACATAGGTGACGGCGTATCCAGCTGCGATGTTTGCTTCTTGCTGCTTCAAAGCATCACCGGACAAGCCGACTTGCGCGAGCGCTCCGGACGCCGTGCCGATGATGGAAGATTGCGTCAGCCCACCGGCGGCAAGTCCCGAGGCCGTGCCCGGATCGAGCTTGAACGCGAATGCAAATATCAAAACGAGGATGAGACCCGTGCCGCCGAGCACGAGCGCCATGGCGACCTGCGCCAGGGTGCGGATGCTCAAGGAGGCGAAGAATTCGGGGCCGGACCGGTAGCCGATCGTGAACACGAACAGGCTGAACAGAAGCACGCGCAGCAGCGACGGGAATGTAAAGGTTCCGAGCTGACCGATAAGAACGGCCACCACCAGTATGCAGGCTGTCGTTCCGATTGAGAAACCACGAATCTTGGCTCGGCCCAGCACCGTGCCGATGGCGATGGAAAGCAGCAGGAAGATTTCCGGAGCGGTGGAGATCATCCACCTGACGGTATCCATGGCGCATGCCCTCCAGCCATTTGCGCCGAATCTGAATCGTGAAACCCGGCGACGCTTGATCTAGATCAATCCTCGCCGACGGCACGCCTTCGCCTTTTGAGCCGTGCAGGATTCGGGACAGTCGACGTCTCGGACATGAGCACGATGGACATCGTCACTGCTTCGTCGGCGCACCGCGACGATCGGGTACCAGTCGTGTTCTGCTTTGGGTCTACCGGCTTGGTCTGCATGGACGGAGCTTGGTATCGCTGTGATCGCTCCCTTAACCCTGCTGCCTGGCCGCGAAGCCGACCTCAACGAGGCCCGTTTATGAACGCGCCGTCCGATCGCTCGACAGCGTGCTCGGAGAGGGCAACGCGGGGCAACCGTCTGATCCAAAGGAAGGGCATCCGACCGCATCGTCAGCCGGGCGGCCATGACGTGAACCGTTTCATCGCACGCCGGTCGGCCGCCAGCTGCCTCGGACATCAGACGAATCAAGTTCGCCTGACCTACTCACCCTACAAGAGATTCGCGCGCCACGCGGAGTCCGGGGGAAACACCCCGCAGTTATTCGACCTATTCACAGCGTCTTGACTCCGTGCGAATCGATTCGGCCCCCTTTGATGTGATAGCAAAGCTGTTTTGTGATGATGCTGCTGCTGGTCGGAGTGGGCGCGGTGCAAGCCCAGCAGTCGTGCATGCCCTGCTCGCTGCGCACACCCGGCTTGCTGTACGAATGCGTCGATAAGAACGGAAAGCTGCAGCCTGCTGGACCAACGGCAGCGCGGCAGACAAAACACTTCGACCAGTGCATGGCGCGCGGCGGCTCAGGTTACAAGTGTCTCGATGAAGCAGCGAAGGTGAAGTGAAGCAGCGGAGTGTCTGCCGAAGGGCTGATGACTGCTCGATAGAGCTACAATCGCCGCAACTCTGCGGCCGCGCGGACCGTTATCTCAGTTGACGGAGCTTCGGGCGGCCGCCCGAGCCATGGGTGCGCAGCTTGTGTAGATGATCTTGTTTGAGACACCGAACCGAAAATAAACGCGAGCCGGCTTGCCTTCGTAATTTTGATAGTCGATTTGAACGCCGTGGCCCGTCAGGCTCACGTCGTCCAGCGAAAATGAGAGTACTCGCTTCGTTTCGAGCTTAGGTGACCGGTAGGCAGCGATTGCTTCTCGCCCAGTCAGGCTGACGCCTTCGCAGGCGCATTCAAGCACCGCTCGCTCATCATACAGATCGAGCAGCGCGTTGACGTCTCCACGCCGGCAGGCGTCGAGCCAGTCTACAACTGTGGCAACGGGGTCAAAGTCATCCCTCGAAATAGGCATGGAGGTTCCATCATCAGCCGCGCCGCTCCCGGCGCGGGACTTAGATGGACTGTGATGAATGCTGCTTGAACGCACTCCCGCAGAACTACTGATTGAAGCCCGCCTGATCGAAGCTCAGGCGGGGCGATAGATCAGGCCGCAACGTCGATATTGGCGTCCTTTCTCGATGTCCGCCCGCCGACGATCCGCCGCAGCTCGGCCGCGACGCCGTCCAGCACCGCGCGCTTTTCCTTCATCCGCTTGGAGTGATTGTACACTTTGCCGGTGACCGTCGGCACGATCTGCTCGGCCTTCTTGCTCGCGGCGTGGTCGAGGCACTTCGCAATCCATGCGTCGTCGAAGCCGAGGTCGCCGGCCAGGGTCGCTGCCGTCCGGCGCAGGTCATGGGGCGTGAACGGCTTGAGACCGAGCAGCTCGCAGAGGCCAGCGGTTTTGGTTTTGTCCTTGTTCGTCTCGTGCTTGGTGCCGCGCAGGGCGTCGGCCATCACTTTCCGGTGGATCGGCTGGCCCTTGTACATGGGACTCTCGAAGACAAACTGCTGACCATCCGAGGCGAGCGCCTCCTTGATGATCTCGACCGCCAGATCGGATAACGGCTGCTGGATCACCCGCCGCTTCTTGACCCGCTTGAGCGGCACGTCGAAGCGCGGATGCTCGCCGTCGAGGTCAAACAGCTCATCCCGATGCGCGCCGAGCAGTTCGCGCGAGCGCAGCATGGTGACCAGTTCGAACTTGAGTGCGAGCCGGGTCCGGCGGTCATAGGGAAGGTCGTTGCGGTCCAGTCCGTGCCAGAACGTCTTGATCTCGTCTTCGGAGAGGACCCGGGTGCGGGGATGTTCGGGATCGAGTTTTGGCAGGTTGACGCAGGGGCTGGCGGTCACATAGTCGCGGCCTGCCTCCGCCGCCCAGGTGAACAGGCCCGAGGCCGCCTTGCGCATATGGCGCGCGTTGCTGACCGAGGGCTTGCCGAACTTGCCGCGACGATGTCGTTCGAGAGTGTGGCGATGTCGTGCTTGGTGACCTCCATGGCCAGCTTCTTGCCGAGGCGTGGGCGGATGAGGCGGTCGAGGTGGCTCGCGGTGTTTTGCCAGCTTTCGAGCCGGGGGCGCATCTCGCCATCGGGCTTCTTGACCAACGTCTTCATCCACGCGATGCGCTCGTCGATGATCTCGGCGACGGTCTTGCCGCGCTTCGCCTTCGCAGCTTTCTGGTCGCGGAAGGTCTCGGCAAGCGCCTCGCCACCCCTGGCCCTGAGGCCGTAGACCTTGCTACGGGCGTCCTCGACCGTGAAGGTCTCAGCATTGTAGACGCCAAGCCAGCCGGTGCGTTGCTTGCCGGTCTCCCGGTCGGTGAACTTGAACGAGAAGGTTGCCACCCCGGTCGTGGTGATGCTTACGTACAGACCAGGGCACTTACGGTCGTAGAGCTTGGTCCGTTTGGCAACGCGTTTCTCGCACATGCGGTCGGTCAGAATGACGCTGCTGTTGCGGCCCCGCTTGCCGGCGGGGGAGGGGGCAATGCTACTATCCATGTGGTTTCGGCTCCTAAGGCTTGAGACCAAAGGGCTCGGCATTGGGGCTTTCAGTTTGTCGTGCGGACGCTGAAAGGCTTAGGGCCGGGCCCTTATTTTGGTGAAGCCCGCTGAAACAGCCCGCATCAGGCTAGTTGAAAAAGCCTAATTTTAAAGGGTTAGTTTCGGCGTGTTTCACCGAATGCCAAAGTATAGACGTGTGGTCCTGGCCGTCGTCGCTACGGTCAAGCCTTTGCGGATGCGGCAGTCGCGTCAACCGGCGCGGTGCTGGTGACTTTCGCGAGGACGAGGGAGGCCAGAAGGAATTCGGCTCCCGGGAGAGCACGGCATAAGCCGTCCAACCACTGCGCAGGGAACGTGCCGGCGTAAAAAAGTTAGATAAATCAATTCGATGCTGGCGCAGTGTCTTCAGTTGTGTCCCGAAGAGCATCTGCACCTAGACCGTAGTCTTACGGAGAAAGAGTGCGACAATCGCCTAGATTGCGGTCATCGCGGCTGTCCACAGGCAATGGCAGGTGCGATGTCGGGCAGCCCTCCCGTTCTGGTAGATTCGGGCCATGGGCAAAGCTTCAAATGACTTCATCCAGCTAGAACGGTCGTTCCACGAACTCGCCAAGTATGCGCGCGAAAGCGATAGTTTCCAGCTCAACCAAGCCTTTTTCGTTGGCCCGCGTTTGCATTGGGCCGACCTCCTCAAGGGCTATCGAACGATCATTTTGTCCGAAGCAGGCACTGGCAAGACAGAGGAGATACGACAGGCGGCCAAGGGCCTCCGTGCCGAAGAGAAAAAGGCGTTCTTCATGCGCCTCGAACATATTCCCGACGATTTTGAAGAAGCATTCGAGGTCGGCACTTTCGAAGAATTCACAGAGTGGCTCGCTTCAACCGATGAAGGTTGGCTGCTACTCGACTCCGTAGACGAGGCGCGGCTCCGCAATCCCGGTGATTTCGAACGAGCCATCCGCAAACTTGGCCGCCGCATCCAGGCGGCGACCGACCGCGTGCACATCGTTCTCACTGGTCGTACGAGTGCTTGGCGCGCTAGGACTGATCTCGAACTGTGTCAGCGCCATCTCCCATTCGCTCCGGACACTACCAGGCTCGCCCCGCCCGAACTTCCGGAAGAGGATTCGCTAGAAGACGCTCTCGACCCTGAGTCGTTCGAAACCGAGCGTTCAGAGGAAAAAGAGACGCCATCAGCTTTCCGAATTGTCACTCTCGATGACCTCTCTAGATCAAAAATAGAAGTGTTCTCGCAGGCGCGGGGCGTGACGAATACAGGAGCATTTCTCGAAGAGATCGAACGGGCGGATGCCGAAACGTTCACGACCAGGCCGCAAGACTTGGAAGAGCTTGTTGATTTTTGGAGCAAGGAAAACCGCATCGGTACGCGGCTCGAACTGATGCAGAACAGCGTTCAACGCCGCCTGGAGGAGCGCGATCAAAATCATCGCGAGGCACAGCCACTTCCGGCCCAACGTGCTCGGGAAGGCGCACGGTTGCTCGCAGCGGCATCAATCTTGGGGAAGGAGCCGACCATCCAAGTGCCGGATGGCTCCCATAATAACAAGGGTATTCCCGTGCGGATGGTCCTGTCCGACTGGAACGATCGCGACCAGCAGACGCTCCTTTCTCGCCCGATATTTGATGAGGCCATCTACGGCACCGTCAGGTTCCATCATCGGTCAGTTCGCGAATTCTTAGCTGCGGAATGGCTGGCTCAACTACTTGAGCGATCATCGTCACGAAGGGAGGTCGAAGCTCTTCTTTTCCGTGTTCAGTACGGGGTCGAAGTCGTCGTACCTACTATGCGTCCGGTACTCCCGTGGCTTGCTATTCTTGACGACCGCATCTGCGGCCGAATTCTTCGAATAGCGCCTGAGGTGCTGTTTGAAGGTGGCGACCCCAGCGCCCTGCCGCTCGCGACGCGCAAAACAACGCTAGCTGAGGTTTGCCAGGAGCTCGCATCCGGAAAGTCCGGCCAGAGTGCACTGGACTATGCCGCGGTGCAACGCTTCGCCAACCCAGACTTGGCGGACGACATCCGCGCCATGCTCAAGGCGTATGCATCAAATGCGGAGCTGGTCAGCTTCCTCATGAGGATGGTTTGGTTGGGACGCCTCTTTGCACTCAAGGGTGAAGCGAAGGCTTTGGCGCTTTCCTCCACCACTGCTAAATATACACGCGAGGCCGCCATACGAGCTCTTCGCGCCGTTGGTACGACCGAAGATATCGACGACTTGCGTAAGAGGTTCGCGAGCGAAGCACTAGTGTTAAATCGCGACTGGCTCAGCGAGATCGTCACTGCATCAGCCCCAACACCGGAAACAACAACGTGGCTTCTCGAGGCGCTGGCTAAAGCGGCGCCGAAGAAGCGATTTACGGTCGATTCACTGACGGACGGGGTGGCGACCTTTGTGAAAGCGACACCAATAGAGCTGCTGCCGAAACTCGCGGAGGGGCTGAACCATTTGCTGGAAGAGCCGCCTTTCATTGAAAGGGGCTTCTGCGACGTCTCGAAAAGCAACGCTTGGCTAATTACTCCTGCTTCACTCGCAGTGGAGAGGCTCATCCGAGCAAGGCGACCTGAAGCCACTCGGGAGACTACTCTCGGCATCCTTCATAAGCTCAAAGCCATCAAGAACTGGGATGAGGACCTTCGGGATGTAAAAGCCGAGTTTGGCAAGTTGGTCCCTGCCTGGACAGAGCTTAATCGTGCGGCGTTTTGGTACGATGTACAAGCGACGCGCCAAAGCGCGTTCTACGTGAAGCAAAACCATCGATTGATAAGTTTTTGGCAGGCGTCCGGACTCGCTTATTGGGATTTCGGCGTGGACGACTTCGCCTATGCGGCCGACGCAATTCGCACATCACATCATCAAGACGACAAGCAGGTCGCCCTGACCCTTGCATTCGATATCTACGCGAAAGGTAACCGCCCGCCCGCGTGGCGAGATCGGCTTCGCGAGCTCGTAATTGGCAATTTCGAACTGGAAGAGCGACTCGGAAATTTGCTTGATCCCCCTGTAACCGAGCATGAGCGAGAAGAGAAAAAGTGGAAGAAACGCGCGGCCGCGAGGGAGAAGCGGGAGCGTGACAACCGCAAAAAGTCCAAGGACTTTATCCTCTCTAATGTTGAGCTTGTTCGCGCCCCCGAGCTGAAGGACCCGACTGACATCTCAAGCGCCCAATGGCACCTGCACGAGCGCCTGCGCGAGAACGCTGAAAGGGCTAATCGATGGACAGTGGGACGCTGGCGCGAACTGATCCCTGAATTCGGTGAAGAGGTAGCGCAGGCGTATCGCGAAGGCGTGACAAATTATTGGCGCAAGTACCGGCCGATCCTCCGGTCTGAGGGAGCTCCGGCCAACTCCACACCTATATCCGTCATATTCGGGCTCGCGGGGTTGGACATCGAGGCGGCAGAAACTCCTAATTGGCCATCGAGCCTATCAAAGGACGAGGTGCTGGTCGCCTGCCGTTATGCTGCCCATGAGTTGAACGGCTTCCCTCCATGGTTTCCAAAGCTATTCGCCACCTATCCAGAAATCGTCAGCGACTTTCTTGTAAGCGAAATCAAGGACGAAATATTATCCGAAAAGCCGGACGTAGAATCCAACTATCTACTAAGTGACGTGAGCTGGTCCGGGCAATGGGCATGGGACCGGACTGCTCCTGCGGCGCTGGACCTCCTGCGAACAACCAACGTCGAGAATGCGTTCAATTTGGGAAAGCTCCTGACCATAGTTCAGGGGAGTAGCTCGATATCAGATCAGGACCTAGCCGCGCTCGCTCAAATCAAGGCCCGAGGCTCAGCAAATGCTGAAGCTGCCGCAACATGGTTCGCCGTTTGGGCGGGCGTGAAGCCGGAGCAAGCCATCCCGCAGATAGCAGCACACCTCTCTGCTATCGCCATTCCAAGCGATCAAACACACTTCGCAATGAACTTGGTTATCAGATTACTAGGTGGAAGACGATCAGAGGTTAGAGGAGTGCGTCGAAGATTCGCCACGCCAGAGCATCTGAAGGAGCTGTTTCTGTTGATGCAAGCGTACGTGCGCGAGGACGAAGATATCAACCGGTCAGGTGGTGGCGTCTATTCGCCAGGGTTGCGCGACAACGCGCAAGACGCGCGAAACGCGCTCTTCAATGAGCTTAAGCAAATCCCGGGCAAAGAGGCCTTCGTCGCGCTATCCGAAATAGCGACCCAGCACCCAAAAGCCGACTCCCGGCCATGGCTCACGTCCTTTGCACGCGGTAAGGCAGAACAGGATGCAGACCTGGCGCCGTGGCTACCGGCCCAAGTGCGTGACTTTCATCAACATCTGGATCGTACGCCGACAAACCATCGCGAGCTGGCTGACTTAGCGATGATGCGTCTCCTCGATCTCCGAGATGATCTCGAGAATGGCGACGACAGCGTGGCGACGATTCTCCAGCGGGTCGAGGAAGAACCGGAGATGCGCAACTATCTCGCGCACGAACTCCGCGAAAAGGCGCGAGGTCGCTACACAATCACGCAAGAGGAAGAACTCGCCGACGCCAAACGCCCCGACCTACGCTTCCACGGAGCCGGTTTTGACGCCCCAGTGCCGTCTGAGCTTAAATTAGCGGAGCGGTGGACAGGACCGCAGCTGTTCGAGCGGCTGGAAGTCCAGCTGTCAGGCGACTACCTGCGCGACAATCGCTCCGCGCGTGGCATCTTCGTGTTGGTGAATCGCACGAAGGGGCGACAATGGCAGCTTCCGTCAGGAGAGCGGGTGAATTTCGACAAGCTGCTTAAAGCACTTCGAGATCAATGGAACTCTGTTGCTGATAAGCATCCGCACGTCGAAGAGCTCACCTTCGTCGGCATCGATCTTTCGAAAAGGTTTGAGTGAAGCGGCGTGCGAACCGATAAGTGGACATGCGCGGTCACGTCCGATGTCGGCCTGAGAACAGACATCGCAGTAACCCGTACCGCCGTCCGCTAAGGGCCGATTGTGTTGCAAAAGTCGAAAGTTGCAGGGCTCAAGATTTTTCGCGAAAACACTAAGCAGCGAGCGATCGCTGATTCGTATGACCTCAATCGCGCTACCGAAGTCGCCTGTGAATTTTGCGTGAGGCCGTGAGGTCCCTCGCATCTTGTACGCGAAAGTCGCGTCCACGGCCCGCAGAATTTTGGTCATCGGCGAAAATCGACTTTTGCAACAATATCGGCCACAAGCGGTCCTTGACCCGGATGCGCACAGCAAACACCGGACATCGCCAGAGGCTGCTCCTATGGCGGACGACAATGCAAGTTCGAGGCTCCCGACTTGACGGCCTCACAGCACGCGAGCTTACGTGGGCTGCGACACGATTATTTGCAGCAGCTGAGCAAGAGCTGCAGGCGCGGTTATGTGCGCTGAATGGCTGGCGTCGAGTTCGTAGTAACGCCAATGGCGGTCGTTCTTCGCGCGCGCGGCAAAGGGTCGGAAAGGATCCGCAGGAGCTACGCGCGTCAGATAGATATAGCTACGCGGCAAGGACAGATCCCCACCGTGCATCTTCAGCGGCTGCTCGAAGCACTTGATTGATTGGGGGAGCCGGCGTTCAGAAATCCACTTCACGTCGGCATCCGAAGTGTCAGGCGGAATGGGGTTCGATGGCACTCGCCAGCCATCGCCCGCCTTTGCGAGTTCCTGCATGCGCTGCCGTGCCGTCGGGGGGCCCGCATCCATCAGAGATTGTCCATCCGTTGGCACAAATGCATCGAGATAAACCAATCGGCTGATACGGTCTCGCGCCCGGTCGGCGACCCCCGTTGCGACCATGCCACCGTAGCTGTGGCCGACTAGCACAATGTCGCGCAAGTCTTCGTATTTGATGACCGCCAGAATATCCTGAATATGGGTTTCAAGATCATTTGACGGGCTGGCTAGGTGCTCCCTCTCGCCAAGACCTGTGTAGGTCGGAGTGACCAAGCGATGGCCGCCGGCGGCCATTAGCGGGTGCATCTTCTTCCACGACCATCCCGCAGACCACGCACCCGTACAGACTAAAAATGTTGTTCCAGAAGTCTGCGCGATGGCCGGCTGGGCCGTTGCAACAACGGCCATGCTTGCGACGGCTGCTTCCAAGAATTCTCGACGTTTCATCGTCTTCCTCCTTGCAATGAATTTTCGCTAGTGGAATGGGTATCGTCAGTTCAGTTCGTGACGCGCAGCTAACTGAACATTCCAATCTCCGAAACTAACCAACTATGAAAACCAGGGCGGCGGCGCCGGCCTACACTTAACACGTGCAGGCTTGTCGCGTAACACCCTTGCAGGCATCGTGCCGGAAGGTTGAGGTCCGCTGCGGGTCAAAATACGAAGAACTCAACCTGAGCAAATCTAGTCCGCCATGCCCCGGTGAGGGGACCTCAACGAGGTGCGCTGCTACTTCGCTGATGGGCCAAAACCGGACTCACGGTGCCATGCACATGCGTCGCGCGTAGTCTATTGCTGCGATCTGCTTTCAAGCAGCCGGTCGCGGACCTCCTCCGATACAAAGCGCTCCGCCCGCTGCCATGCCTCGTCGTTGTCGCCGCGGAACTGGAAGTATTTCCTAAACACAATGCGCTGGGATTTTGTATCGATAGCAACAGTCTGCGCAAACTGCACCAGCGTGCTCATCTTATGAAAGCCGCCGATGATCAGGATCTGCGCGCCGGCCTGTGACGCCGCGCGCAGCCGATCGCGCAACGTCGGTCCATCGGTCGGACAATTTGAAGCGCAGGAGGACGGCACAAGCTCAAAACGGTGGTCCGCCGTGACATCGTCCCGCAGCGCGCTCATGAAGGCCCGCAATCGGTTTTCATGTACGGCCGTCTGATCGGTGGGCTCGTTCGACGTGTCTCTATATTTGAAATCGTCGACGGACACGGCCAAGGCGTGGCCGGCGGTCTCGGCGGATGCATCTGAGATGAGGCTGGATGATCCCAGAAACAGACCGGCTGCGGTAACAGCGTGCAGAATTGAGCTGTGGCGCATGGCGGTCTCCTCCGCTAAGTCCATCTTAGAAGATCGATTCTTTCCGTCTCCTGTCGAAGAAATTAATCCTTGGTAACGCTACGCGGCCGCCCATGGCAGCCCAGCGCTAATGTCCGCAGTGGGTCACAACTGGTAAGGCTCGGATCGAGCATATGATTTCTGCTTCGCGTCTAAGAGCCGACATCTGCGCGTGAACGGAAGGCGCCTAAAACAATGGCCCCGCCGATATTGCGCGTCAGGGCCATTGAAGATCATCAGGTCGGGTACATCCGCCGCGCCTTCTGATCATTGACAGGTCTTATTACCGCATGCGACCTGCTGCATAAGGTGGCACGTCTACGGCATCGGCGCGGTCACATTGCGCTCGATTTACCGCGTTTCGAGCCCGAACCGATTACGCCGCGCCACAATGACCTTCCTCGACAATTCGTACTTCAACTGACGCGCGATCATCCGCGCCCGCGTAGCCTCGGCGACGGTGCGCGGACGGCCAGAAGGCATTTCGCCGACGATCAGTCGGGCGACACTCTCGGGCACCTCTTCGGGACTGCCGAACCAACCGTCGATTCTCTGCAACGTTTGGAAAGGTTCGGCGCCAGGCGGACAGAACTTCAAATCATCCTCCTTCTAGGTACGAACGAAGCCTTTGAAGGTAGGCTCAGCTTTCACGGCGCGGTACTTGAAGTGCGGTTCGGTGGGAGCCTGAGCCGGCGCCGGGACGTGCTGATCCTCGTCGCGCGGCAGGGTCGCAGGCGCAGTGCCGGCGATCACAGCGTCCGCGTGAGCACGAAGCAGTTTGGCAACTAACTCCAACGCGGCTGGCACTTCCGCCTGACAAGTTGCCATGAACTTGTCGAGGCCAAGAGCTTCATAGACGAGCGGGACGGCGCGCGTGGTGTGCTCGGACAGCCGAACCGCAGTCTCGTTGAACTCCGCACCGACCTCCGTCAGCTTGCCGATCAGGCGATCGATTTCCGCTGCGGTTTCCGCACGCATCTTCTTGTCGGCGGCCTCCTCCTTGGCGCGCTCAAGATTGGCAAGTCGCTGGTTCATCTCCGTCAAGGCGGTCTGGAGGGTCGCGACACGATCCTGCGCGGCTCGGAGCGAACCCTCCGCCGCATCAAGACCCGCATCGTCGCCGCTCAGGGCGCTGTCTTTGGCCGCAGTCGCATGCCGACCGATCGCCTGTTCGCATTCAGCCAGCTTTGCCGAGAGCCGGTCACGGTTGGCCGTTGCGGCGTCGATATCGCGCTGGATGGTCTTCTCGGGAGTAAGTTTGAAAATGCCCATTTGTTGTTGCCTGTCCTTTCGCGATCACGTTACGCGAAGGAAGGGCCGGGTTGCACGGGACGTTTTCCAACAAAATACAACGACCGCAATGTCCGCTATTCAGCCGAAGCAGACCGCCGACGAAGCGCTGCGAACGTCCGGATGGGCCACAACCGGACATCCACTCGCGTATTGTGTTCAGGGCGGCGGGAGTGCTTCCGCCTTCTCAAGCTTGTCATCGGGCACGGCTTTGTTGGACCGAACGAATACAATGCGGGAGATTGCTGATATTTCCGCGTCAGGTCTGCCATCTTGACCAATGAGGATAAGCCCGGCCCCGCCATTAGCTACATTTAGGATAACTGGCTCGCCGCTCCACGTCTTGATTGGCTCCATTCCGATGATGAGAAATTCACCCATGGGCTGGTCTAAATACTGAAGCCTCAGTTGCGGACCGACCTCTGCAACCGCAAGTTCAAAGCCGAACTGCTGAGCGCGCCCATAAATTGCAGCCAGGGTCACAGCATCGGTTTTGAAGCCGAGCTGGCCCGCCGATACAGCAACAAGCTCCACATCTGTTTTCGTAGAATCGACGACAAAGGCCGGTCGAGCGAGAATTTCCGCAGCCAGCCCTCCGACGCCGCAACCTTTTTTGTCCAACGCGTTACGAAGGGCGAGCGAGTCCGCAAAAGTCCCCAGCGTAAGTGTTTTCCACGTCGGCACATCGGCGGAGGATCTGACCAGCACTTGCGGCACACTGGTCGAGAGAGCTTTCTTGAGCTTCAACTGGCTCTGCAAGACATCTTGTGCGGTGCATTGAGCCCTAGCTTCACTCGCGAGTTGGAATATGCACACCGCGTAGAGCATCGCGACAATAAAACCGCGGCTACGATGCCCACCTATCGAACAATCAGGTCGTACGCGGCAATCGACTCGAAACATTACCATAACAACCTCTCTTGTGCGAGGCGCGTATCGATGATCAGAAACTGCTTCAGTATCAGTCCGCCAGGCAGCATCGGCCAACAAAGACTACTAAGTGTAGGACAGGCTTTCGTTCGAAAACGCCATGTCGGTCACATCATGGCTCCGGGGATGAAACAACGGATGTCGATCCGCAGCGCCTTGCCGACCGTCCAAGAGTAGAAGGGCCAGACCATCGTGCGACCGGCGCGGTTCGGTTTCTTGATCACGGCCTCGTCCGGCACGTCCCACCATTGGCTCTTGATGCGCACGCGGTAGTGGTCGTCCTTCACCTCCCAGTCGGCGTCGGATAGCGCGGTGCCGTCGGCATTGGAACAGCATGGCCCCTTGTCACTCTTGAGGCTCTCGAACCAGCTATCGAGTTCGGGGCGGCTATGATCGTGCGCGTGCGCCGCGAAGTGCCAGACCACCAGAATGATCACCACCCTGATGGTGGCCATCAGAAATATCTTCGTCACTGCAATCTCCTTAAGCAAGCAAGAGATTTGCGCCGCGACTTCTATAATAAGTTTATTCAAACCGCCGGAGTCACTGTATGAACCGCTTCACATGAAGCGCCAACTCCAGACTGGCCCGGTGGCTTCTAGAGTCCTCGGCTGTTGCTATGTCTGCGATGCGGGCACTAAGGTTCAACGACCGCGTCGAAAGCGACAGGTTTACAGTCCTTTCGAAATCGGTCTGATCCTCGTGCGGCAGGATTGGAAGGCACGACAATGGCTGTCTCCGGGTCGCTGCCACCTACCGATTAGCCCTGGAAGCCACATGCGGATACAATGTGAACGCGTTCACATAGCGCATCGGCCAGGGGCGCTAAATTGAGTATATGAGTGTAGGCGACCCTTCCCGCGGAGTGCTCAATGAGCAACGAACGTTGGCCGTACTTCGCTGGCATCGCATCGATCATCTTAGCTATATTCGTTGCGTACTCCGTTGAGAGCAAATGCCAAAGAGAGCTTGCATTTCAGCGTTCGTTTCCATCCGATTTGTCCGAGCTAATCGTAGGAACTGAGCCGATCAAGTATTGGTTCAGCAATTAAAGCATGCCGTGTGGGCGCCTACTTCCGCTCGGTCAAAATGCGAAGAACTCAACCTGAGCAAATCAAGTCCGCAATGCCCCACGGAGCGGACCACAGTCGCAGTTTTTGGAAGCTATTCGATCACCTCATCGGCGCGAAGGAGCAATAAGGTCGGCACGCTGAGACCGAGTGCCTTGGCAGTTTTCATGTTGATCACGAAGTCGAATTTGACCGGCTGCTCTACCGGCAGATCGGACGGCTTGGCGCCTTTGAGGATCTTATCGACGTAGCTTCCTGCACGGCGGAACAGATCGGCTATATCGGGGCCGTAGACGATCAATCCATCACTAGCGAATTGTCGGGAGAAATGAATCGCAGGCAGATGATGTTTCGCCGCGAGCGCGACAACTCGGGGGGCCTCGACAACAGTGAGAGTTTCGCCAAAAACAATGATTGCATCGGCGCGCTGGGCTGCGGCCGAGGCAAAGGCTACATCAAGTTCCTCAGCCGTGGTCGCTTGAACTATCGGCAGAGCCACGCCGAGGTTGCGCGCCGTACTTGGTACCTCATCGGCTAACAACAGCCTGTGCATTGGGTTGCCGGGATTGACCAAGATCGCAATTTGCGAGGCACCGGGTACCAGTTCCCGCAGGATTTCTATTCGTTTTGCGACGAAACTTCCTGGCACGTAGGTCGCAAGCCCCGTTATGTTGCCGCCCGGACGCGCTAGGCTTTGTACAAGGCCGAGTCCCACGGGATCGGCCACAGCTACGAACACAATGGGAATGGTCGTGGTCGCCGATTTCAGGGCTTCGGTTGCCTGTGGTGCCGCGACGACGAGCACATCCGGACGGAGAGCAATCAGATCGGCAATTGAACCTCGCAGTCGGTCCGGAGGTTGGGAAAAACGATAGTCAATAGTTAGGTTTCTTCCGTCTATCCAGCCATTGTTTCGCAAACCATCGAACAACGCCCGCTCGGCTTGATTGAGCGCCTGCCCGCCTCCGTCACCTACGGCGAGAAAGCCAAGTCGATGGCGTCTGCCCTGCGCGCGCAAACGCCCTGACCAAGCGAGAAACGCCACAGCGGCTATAAACTCCCGCCGCTTCATTCGACCGTCATCGCAACTTGAGGAGGACGCAATGCAGAATATCAGATTTCAAGGGTCGTGGTACTCGGTGAGGTGCAATGTTGCGTCGCAAAGCGGCGGGAGGCCGCATGCCCGCAATGGGTCAGCATCGGCTGCACGGCTCAATCCCGCAGTCGTCTGCTCCATCCTCAATAGCCCACCTCGTTGGACGCGGTCGGGCGTCGCGCATACCCTGCACGCTGGAGCCGGGCACTGCCTATCCGGAACCTTACGGAAGTTCTTAAGTTCAATAGAGGCCGCGCCGGAAGCGTTCGCTGCGGTGTAAATGAGCCCAATTTTCAAGGAACACCTCTGTGCATCGATCGATCGCAATCGCTTTTGGGCTGACCCTGTCTTGCGTCGCCGCCACCGCGTTGGCCGAGCAATGCGACGACAAGCTCCAGCAGGATAAATCTCAGCAGAACTCAGCCGACGAGGCTCAAGTGAGGGGCGATCTCAAGGCTGGTTCGCAATGCGCCACTCCAGGCGATAAGGAGGAGTCCGCAAAGAAGAACGAGGAAAGAGCCGCAAGGCTCAAGAGCGAAGGGAAGGTGGAAGACCACACCACCACCGGTCAGGCACCTACCAAGGAATAGAGCCAACCGCGTTGCCGCATCTTCGGGTGACCAGAGCGGCGCCCGAAACCTCTAGCGCCACGTCGTCGGTGATCCCGCGTCAGGGTCGGCTTGACCGCGCGGCTCAGAGTGACCGCTCAAATTTCGCGGTTGACGGGCGCCGCCGATCCAATGCCCCGTTCGGGGCAAAAAATGGCGATCGCCCTTAGCGGGCTCGCAATCTTCCCTGAAGCCGACCAAAGAGCCGCGCCTGTCGTGCCTTCAGGCTGGTCAAGTTGACCATCCAACGCTTGCCCTCGCGATGGGCCTCGATCAAACCGCGCGCGCCCCACACCCTCGCCGTTTCGTAGTTCACCCCACAGACCGATGCAGCACGCTTGAGGGGCATCCATTGTGCCGCCGGCTGCTCAAGTTCCGTCACCCGAGCCTGCAGCACTGCGATCGTGTGCATCAAGGCAGCGACAACATCTCCCTCATCGTCAGCGTTCTCGCCCAATTCTCGCGTATCGGCATCCATGATCAGGCGCCTCCATTCGAACACGCAGGGCCGCCGGCAATGGCATCAAGAACCCCCCAGCACTCCTCGTACGTCCACTCACACGGGCCTTCGAAGCGCCGCATCGCAACCCGGAAGTGCTGGTCGCAGCGGAGGGATGCACGAAGATCGTCTTCGCGATTCCCGCGAGCCTCGGAACGCATGGCGCCGTCCAGCTCGACCAGGACCATCATAAGCCGACCAGCTTCCTGGCGGCGAATCTTCAGATCAGTGATCGAGTGGAGAGCTGCGCAGCCCTCGTCGAATTCGCTAAAAGCAGCATCCAAGCGGCTTTGATCGACTGCCCGGGGCGCGCTATTGCGGCCGAGATGCCGATCGACTGCGTCAACAATCGTCTTCATCCGCCAACGTGGCTGCTTCTTCTCGTATCCATCCGGCGCCACCTGTCGCAAAGCGCGCCGGACGGTCTGCCGGTCCAACTCCAGCATGTCGGCGGCGCCGAATGCGGAAACTAGTTTCACGTGAAGTTCCTTTCGTTGTTGTTGTCGGTCTTGAATTGTCCAGCACTGGTCATGCCGAGCGCGGGGGCGCTACCCGCAGTCTGCCCCGGTCCGGAAAGGACCCGAACCGAGGCAGCCAGGGCGTGGTTAGTAGCCTCTCATGAGCCGGTCCGATTCAATTCGATGAGGCAAGGTGTGCAACAAGCTCTCCATCCCGCTCGACGCGACCTTCGATGCGGCGCGCTTCACTTTGTGGATGGTGATGGATTCCGGGACCGCCAGTCGATAGATGCCGCCGTCGGAAAAGAAGAAGCCGAGGTAGACCATCATCGCAAATGCCGTGCTGAACGCCCCGGTCGCATCGAAATCGACCACCAGGAAGCGATCCTTTTCATAGGAGGAGAACGGCGCGGCGCTCAGAACCTCAAGTGCAGCGTGTTGGAACGGATCAAACCACCGAGACAGCGTGGAAGCCGAAGTCCGGAAAACACGATCGTGCAGTGTTTCGGACCAGAGAGTCTGCGCTTGTGCCACCTTCAGAAGCCATGAGCCGACGAAGTCGCAATCGTACACGCCTGGCATTTCGATCAAGATTTGTGAATCGGTAGTTCGCATTTCAATCCTCACTGTGATTGGGACCGGTGTGAATCCGCGGTGATGCGTCCCTTCATCGCCGTGGGCGCGGGAGAATTCCGCGCGATTGGCTTATCCATCAGAGGTGACGAGACCTGACGCCGCTGACGGCGCTGACGCCTTTTTCTGTTTGACGCCCCACGCGCGCGCGTAAGCGACTAAACCGGAAAATGCGTCAGCGCCGTCAGTGCCGTCAGCCATCCATCCCTTCATGGATAGCCCCCGTCGAACGACGTATTCGGCTTCAGGCTGATGCCAAAGAACTCCCGAGCCTTCTCGCTGCGGTAAAACTTGAACCCAATCGCAGTCAGGTTGTCCTTGAAGGTCGAGCTAGTGCCGGGATTGTGTCCCGCCGCCTTGGCGTAGTTCGACCACGACTTGAACAAGAGGCTGCTGGCTTCCGACATATGCATATTGCCGGGTTCGCAGATGCACTCCTCTTCCAGCCAGTGCTGGAACAGGTCCTGATCGCTGAAATACTCCGCCGTTGCGTCCATCACGCATTTCGGACGGATCAACCCGTTCTGCTGCCAGTCGAGACAGCCGTCGATCATCCACTGCAGGATTCCCGGCGCTTCCTGCATGAGCTTCTGCTCAAGGTCCCGATCCGGCGTGGCCGGCTTAAGGATGAACGGAACGATGTTGAATCGGCGTTTGGCCGCGTCATCAACGTTATTGAGGACAGGTTTGTGGTTGCCGATCACGATCAGCTTGAAGGTCGGCACGTAGGTGAAGAAGTCGCGCCGCATGAAGCGCGCGGAGATCGGATCGCCGCCGGTCAGCGCCTTGATGCGTGCTTCGGCCCATGCGCGGCCCTCTTCGGTCTCGCTCGCGGTGACGAGCCGCGCGCCAGCCAGCATCGCAAGTTCGGTCGGATGCTTGTCACTCTTCGAGGCAGTGAACGTTTCCATCGCTGACGTGACGGAGTAATTCTTCAGAATCGTGGTGACCGTATTCAGGAAGACCGACTTGCCGTTGCCGCCGGGGCCGTAGACGAAGACAAGCGCGTGCTCGCGCGTGATGCCGGTCAGGCAGTACCCGCACCACTGCTGCAAAAACCGGATCAATTCACCATCGTCTCCGGTCGTCTCGACCAGGAAACGAAGCCAACGCGGGCAACCGCTACCGTCGGGGGCCACCGAGGTGACCTTGGTGATGCCGTCCTCGCGCGAGGCGGGGCGCAGCACCCCGGTCCGCAGATCAACGGTGCCGCCCGGGGTGCCCAGCAGCCAGGGGTCGCGATCCCAGAATTCCATGGTGACAGCGACGTTCGGGTCGCACTTCGCGAACCGTTCGACGCCGCCAGCAAAGCTGGTGGCTTCAATCTTATAGCGCTTGCGGTCCTCCTCGTTCCCGGCCAGCTGCCGGGCCAGCTCGCGTGCCGCGTGGAACGCAAGGTTGGTGTTATTGATCTCCCAATAGAATCCGTTCCAACGGAACCACTTGCCGTGAGAATGACAGTGGCGGAGCTTGTCACCATGCAGCTCGACGAACTGCTGGGCGGCGCTGTCCTCGGTCACAATGTCGTTGGGCATCATCCGATGCACGGCAAAGGGCTTATTCATCGCCACGTGCCTTCCAGCAGTCGTTGAAGTCGTTGCCGACCTTGGGTTCGACGATGTTGACCGGGCGCCGCACCGCCAGATAGCGACGCGCGCAGGTCTTGACGTCCCGGCGGCTGGTCGGGTCGTTCTCCTGCAGAATCGTCAACTCGGGCAGAGTCTGCAGCACCGGAAACGCGCGCACCGCACCGCTCGACCCCAATGCCCACGCCGGGGCGAAGCCCGCAGCACGTGCCGCCAGCACCGTCTCGACGCCTTCACCGATCGTGAGTGCCGAGGAGGACGCGGCGTCCAGCTTGATGGCCGCGTCCTTGGCGATCCCAAGCATCTTCCGGTCGATCTTCTCGCCGGAGTATCGGTTCAGGAAGGTGCGGTGAATGCCGGTCGGTTCGTCGGTCTCGATGTTGCGCAGCAGGCACACCATCGCCGGCAGATATTTGCCGCTCTCATAGCGAAGACCGGCGTGAAAGCGAATGGCCGCGTAGGCGACGCTCTCAGGCAAGTCCAGGCCGCGATATTCGCGCAGGTAACGCTCAGCGAGCGTTCCGCGCGGATCGATGCAGTCCGCCCAGAGTTTCAGGGCGAACTTCTTGCGGCGTTCCTGGTCGTCGCCGGTCATGTCCGGCGCCGGGGCGTTTTCGGACTGCCAATCGTTGCCCAGGCCGAGTTTGCTCCGCACGTACTCGCGACAGTCCTTCCAATCGTCGTTGGCGAAGCTATGGACCAGGAAGCCGTTTGGCGTGATGCGGACGGCCAGTGAGCGGTCCTTGGGGGAGTGCCCGGGACCAGGGACGTTGCAGGAATCGCGGCCAGTCAGATCGCCGCCCATGACGGAAGCGATCTGGCGAGCGCTGAACGGGAACCGGAGGGCGCTCATGACACCGCTCCGAGCGGCTCGCGGTCACCAATAAACAATGCTTTCTCGGAGGCGCTGCGAGTCGGAGGAAACTTCTCGACTTCATCGCCCCAAGCATCCCAGCCTTCGCGCTTTTCACGCGCGAACACGTCGGCACGGCGCAAGCCCGGCGTCTTCGTCGTGATCAGCTCGTAGAACTCGTCAGGCTTACGGCTATGCTCGCGAGCAAGTCCGTCGAAGCAAGACGGCAGGGTAATCTTGGACGGCTTACCGACAGTGCCCAGCAGGATGGGCTCGTGCATGCTACGCGCCCAGTATCCGCAGCCCATGCGCACCTTGCCGTTGCGCGTGACCTTGCGCCAAGCAAGCTCGGTCTTGAACGTGACGCCCCACGCCTCCATGACCGCGACCGCCTGAGCAAGCATGGCGCCCGTGGTCCAGAGCAGGACAACGGCGTTGGCTTTCAACAAGCCGCGGACGGGCAACGCTCCGATTTCGGCGAGCGTCATGAGGCGATAATGCTGCGATGCCGACTTGCCTTCTCCGGCAGGGCTCCAGGTCTTGAACGGCCACGGGGGATCGATGACGATCAGATCGTAGCTGTACGCCACGAGCGGATCGAAGAAGGAAGCGGCGGTTTCCGGCTTAGGAAACTCGTCGCCAGCTTGCGCGCAAACGCGCGCGCTGCTATCAAAAGCACGCATTTAGAATCCATAAATTGTTGATGAGGGGGCGGCTGTTGCGGGCCGCCTTTTCTGTTCGGCTACGCCGCAGTCTGCTTCGTCGCCTTCTCGCGCGCACGACGCCACGCCGCGGCAGCCTCGCGCGAGATCAGCACGCGGGTGCCGAGGTTAAACGTCACGGGCATAAGACCCTGCGGTTTCAACTTGTAGAAGAGCTGAACGCTGATGCGGTGACGCTTACAGAACTCCTCGATGCTGTAGGCGTCGGCGTCATCTGCCGGATGCCGGTGGGTCGGCTTACAGCCGGTAACTTCGGGGCGCGCCATGAATTGTTCTCCATGTCCATTTGGCTACACGGAGCACAGGCTAATTCTTTAGGTCGAGCCGAGTAAGAATGGTCGTTTGTCGCCAGAATTACTTCTGCCGAGCTGGCTTCAGTCCCCAGACTCGTTTCAGCCGGCTGCTATCGGACTGCGGGAAAAAGTTCGTGCCGAACAGCTTATCGATCTCATGACTCAACAAGAGAATCCTGGCGCTACGGTCGCTGTTCAGAAATGCGCGACCGCCCCTGTATCCAGTAAGGGCGCTATACGCCGACTGGACCGTCGCAATCACATCATCGATTGCTTGGTCTGGCTTGCGCTTCTTTTTGTCACCTGTCGCGATCTTCCCAAGCTCAAGCGCCACCTCCAGCGCCGGTAGCACCGCCTCGGGCTTCGGAATAACAGTGGTGAAGCCTGGGGCAGAGAAGCCGAGCAGTTTTGTTTGATCCAATGACCGGCTCTCGCCTTTCAGCAAAAAGGGTCTACAGGCGCGCCGAACAGCAGGCGGCCTTGCAGCCCATTCCCGAATCCAATCCTCCTTGCTGATTTTTCCGCGAATGGCCCTCCGTGCCAGACTAGCCAGATCGCGAAACTCTTTGGCGGGACCCACGGATTTGGCGTATTTCGGTCGGGCGTAGTAGTCGGACTCATCTCTTCCGATATTGTGACCTCGGGAAGTAGCGATGACGGCCGCATGGATATGGACGGCGTGTTTCTTAGCCACGGCGCGATTCCCGAGCTGAGACAGGACCTCGACAAGCCGCTCGTGAACTGATTCGGCCATGGCAATCAGCTCGCCAACGCCACGACATTGTCGCCGGTCGGCGGCACGGACTGCAGCAGCGCAGCTCGGGCGTGTTCATCGCCGTACTCGGCAATGTGCTTCGAGTAGTGCTTTTCGATCATCGCGACGCTTGTATTATGCAGGCTCGCGACCAATCGAACCGGAACATTCTGCAACAGCATCCGGACGATAGAACTGTGTCTCAAGCAGTACATAGTCACCACGGCAGGATCGTACCCAATGGCGGTCACGACCTTGTCCACTTGGCGATGATAGTTTTGCCCCGGATTCTTGTCCCAGGGGCGTCCGTCGCTTTGCATGAGCAATGGCGCATCATCGGCACGGCTCTTTGCCGCGGCCTTTAGTTCGGCTGCCAGTTGCACGGTGATCGGCACCGAATAGCGTTCGACCTTCTTCTGCGCACGGTTGCGGCCGCCGCCCTTGGCGGACTTCGGCATCATCAGCTTCGGGCGCATCGGATGATCGTGCAGGTCCTCGACACGCAGCCGGACGACCTGTGATGGCCGCGCGCCGGTGACGGCGAGCACATCGCTGAGCAACCCCAACTTGGCATCAAGAGCATAGGCCGTTGCGACAAATTCACGGACCTTGTCGTCGGAGATGATCACGTTGCGCGCCTCCTGCGCGTCCGGCAGTCCGGCGAGACCGATTTCCCATGCGTCGCGGTTCTTGACGCGCTGGTCGTGCTGCGCCGCCAGCGCCAAGGCCGCACACACGCACCGGCAGAGCCGGTTGATCGTGGCGGGTGCCATCTTGCCCAACAAGCTGTCCCGCCAATTCTTCAGCTCGGTCGCCGTGAGCAGCGCCGCGGGCTTCGACAAAAGCAGGCTGGTGAGGTGCAGGCGCGGATGCTCGGCGTTGTAAGGATTCGCGTTCCGCGCGATCAGGTCGCGCCTGTAGTCCTTCAGGGCGATGTCCACGGTGATTGGTGCGCTGTCAGTACTGCCGTTATCGCTGCGCGCGAGCTTCTTGGCGACATCCTGTGCTTCGAAGAACGTCAGGACGGTCTTGCCGTTGCTCTCGTCGAAATCGTCGGCCAGAGCGACGGCTTTGGTCCAGTATTTTCCGTGACCGTCCGAAGCCTTCAGGACCCAGCTTCCGGAAGTCTGGTTACGCCGGTACAGCAGGGCCACGCCGCGCGCGAGCGAGGGTCCGCTGTAGGGCTTACGGCGAACGGCGAGCTTCAATCGAGCGGTGCGCGTCTCAAGGCTGGAATGACGGACCCTGCGTGCCACGTGTTGTGTCCCCGGTTTTGTCCCAATGGTGTGTGGGAATGCCAATAAATCGATATGGCATCGTACAGGGACTACTCTCAACCAATCAATGGCTTATAAATTCCACGCGCCTCTCTGCAATTCCATATGCATCTTTGTTTTCCCCTGCGCAGGGAAGGCCGAGTGATTGGCACCACCTGTATGCTGCTGTGCGGTTTCCTTGCGCTACCTTTCGCGCAGCGGACCGCGGGTGCGAGGTCAGCACCCGGCCTTCCCTGCGCCCTCTTGGCTTCGAGGGTGGAGAGATCAAGCAAAGCTCGGGCGAGATGCGCCGCGAGAGCGCGAAGGTGTGTCTGCAACACGCGCTGTCATCGCCCGCGAAGGCGGACGACCCCAGCATTCCAGAGGCGGGTGTGGTTGAACGCTGCGCTTCGGCTATGCCGTGCCGATCACGAAGGGCAAGTACGACATCGTCCAGGAGTTCAGATGCGGCGGCACGTCGTTCTAACCACCGAGGAGCCGCCGGCAGGCGTCGACGAAGACCTGCGCGCCCGTGACGATGTCGGCGTCGGCGGTGTTCTCGGTCCAGTGGTGGCTGATGCCGCCGATCGACGGCACGAACAGCATGCCTGCGGGCATGACGGTCGCAAGCAACTGCGCGTCGTGGCCGGCGCCGCTGGGCATGCGGACGGACCGTCCACCGGCCAGGGCCTTGCTCGCGGCCTCGATTGCGTCCTGAATGCCGGGATTCATCATGGCGGGAGCACCGGTGCGCAGCTTCTCCACGGTGACGGCGCAAGGGCCCTTCGCGCTGGCCTCGTCAGCCATGGTCCGCAGCAATTGCTCCAGCCGCGAGATCACAGCCGGATCGTCGTCGCGGATCTGGAACAGCAATTCGGCCTTGCCCGGAATGATGCTCGGCGCGCCGGGATCGAGCGTCATGCGGCCGGTGGTCCAGACCGTGCGCGGGCCACAGGCGCCCGGGAACCGCTCGTCGATCGCGACGCAGAACTTGGCCAGCGCGAGGCCGGCGTCTTTCCGCGCCGCCATGCGGGTGGTGCCGGCATGGTTCTGCTCGCCGACGAAATTGATCTGGTACTGCCAGATGCCGACGATGGAGGTCACCACGCCGATCGAAAGCTTGCCGCTTTCGAGCGTGTCGCCCTGCTCGATATGCGCCTCCAGATATCCGACGTGGCGTCCCGGCTCGGCAGCGACGCGTGCGCGGCCCGAGAGCCCCATGTCGGCGAGTGCGTCGCGCATGGTGCGGCCGCTGGTGCGGTCGCGGGCGGCATCGATGTCGGCCTCGGTCACCTGTCCGACATAGGAGCGGGAGCCGAGGAAATGCCCAAAGTGTCCTTCCTCGTCGCACCAGGCGGCAACTTCGACCGCACCCTTCACGGACGGGTCGGCATTGAGCACGCGGGCCGCTTCGAGCGCATAGACGACGCCGAGAGGGCCATCGAGCCAGCCGGCGTAGTTCTGGCTCTCCAGGTGCGAGCCCGCCAGCAG
This sequence comes from Bradyrhizobium sp. 482_C4_N1_8, assembly GCF_052075965.1. Taxonomy (NCBI): domain Bacteria; kingdom Pseudomonadati; phylum Pseudomonadota; class Alphaproteobacteria; order Hyphomicrobiales; family Nitrobacteraceae; genus Bradyrhizobium; species Bradyrhizobium sp. 482_C4_N1_8. Next base: position 2,616,950 of record NZ_CP197231.1, read on the forward strand.
CTTCGGCCCCTGCTTCGCGCTGCTGCCGAACACATTGCCGATGCCGTCGATCGCGGCGGTAAGGCCGGCGTCGGGCAGCTTCTGCACCAGCCAGTCGAGCGACTTCTTGTGCGGCTCGGAGAAGGTCGGCTTGTGCACGCCGGTCTTGTAGACGCCGATGGCACGGAGCGCATTGAGATCGGCGAGAACGCGTTGCCCATCGGCACGCGGCTTGGTGTCAGGCATGTTCGGCAACCTTCAGCGCCTCGGTGCGGATCTCCTCGACCAGCCGTTCCTTCAGCTGGACGAATTCGGGCGTGGTCTTGATCTTGTAGGAGCGCGGATGCGGCAGGTCCACATTGATCTCGGCCTTGATGCGGCCGGGGCGCGCGCTCATCACGATGACGCGGCTGCCGAGGAAGATGGCTTCCTCGATGTCGTGGGTGACGAACAGCACGGTCTTCTGGTCGCGCTCCCAGATCCCGAGCAGCATTTCCTGCATCAAGGCGCGGGTCTGGTTGTCGAGCGCGCCGAAGGGCTCGTCGAGCAGCAGGATCTTTGGATCGTTGGCGAGCGCGCGGGCGATCGCGGTGCGCTGCTGCATGCCGCCGGAGAGCTGCTTCGGCCAGTGGTTCTCGAAGCCGGACAGCCCGACCTGGCGGATGAAGGCATCGGCGATCTTGTTGCGCTCCGCCTCGGGCACGCCGCGCTCGCGCAGGCCGAAGGCGATGTTCTCGCGCACGCTCAGCCAGGGAAACAGCGTGTAGGACTGGAACACCATGCCGCGATCGGCGCCGGGGCCGGTCACCTCGCGCCCGTCGAGCGTGACGCGCCCGCTGGTCGGCCGGTCGAGACCGGCGACGATGCGAAGCAGCGTGGACTTGCCGCAGCCGGAGGGGCCGAGGATGGTGACGAAGTCGTTGTTGCCGATCGTGAGGTCAGTCGGCTCCAGCGCCCTGGTCGGCGCATTGCCGTGGCGCGCGGGGAAGGTTCGGGAGACCTGTTCGATCTTCAGCGTGGTCATGCGAGCCTCCACGGAAACAGCCAGGCGTTGAACGCCTTGAACATGAAGTCCGAGAGGAGACCGATCAGTCCGATCACGATGATGCCGAAGATGATCTGGCCGGTGTTGAGCAGCGCCTGGCTGTCGGTGATCATGTGGCCGATGCCCGAGGACGAACCGATCAGCTCGGCGACGATGACGTAGGTCCAGGCCCAGCCCAGCACCAGCCGCAGGATTTCCGCGATCTCGGGCGCGGAGGAGGGCAGCAGCACGCGCCGGATGATGCCGCGGTCGCTGGCCCCCAGCGTATAGGCCGCCTCGACCAGATCGCGCCGCGTGGTGCCCACGGTTACGGCGATCATCAGGATGATCTGGAACACCGAGCCGATGAAGATGACGAGCAGCTTTTGCAATTCGCCGATGCCGGCCCACAGGATCAACAGCGGGATAAAGGCCGAGGCAGGCAAATAGCGAGCAAAGGAGACGAACGGTTCGAGGAACGCTTCAACCGGCTTGTAGGCGCCCATCAGCACGCCGAGCGGAACCGCGATGATCGCAGCGAGCGCGAAGCCGCCGACGACGCGCCAGATCGTCATGCCGATGTCGAACAGGAAGCCTTGCTTGGCGAGCAGGTCATAGCCTTCCTGCATCATGGTCAGCGGGTTGGCGAGAAAGGTCTTCGACACATGGCCGCCGAGCGTTGCCCACGACCAGAGGGCGACGAACAGCACGAAGAACGCGAGGCCGTAAGCCACGCGCTGCTTCGATGTCACGGGATCCAGGGGACGCATCAACGATCTATCCGGGCGGTGAACGAGTTTCCGGCCCCGCCGCGAGACGGGGCCGGCAGCTCCTCAAGGGTTTACTTGATGTAGCTCGCGTCGAAGAGGTCCTCGACCTTCGGCGCGGCCTTGATGATGCCGATCTCGAGCAGGAGGTCGGCGGCGTCCTTGTTGAAGGTCAGGAAATCGCCGGCAAAGAACTTCTGGTTCGCGGCCTTGTCCTGCCAGCGCAGATATTTTGCCGAATTGCCGAACGCCTCGCCGGTCTGCTTCACGTCGGCACCCATGATCTCATAGGCCTTGGCCTGGTCCTTGGCGATCATGTCGAGCGCCTCGAAATAGCTGTCGGCGAGCGCCTTGGCAGCCTTCGGGTTCTCGGTGAGGAACTTCGGCGTGCAGCCAAAGGTGTCCATGACCATCGGATAGTCGAGCGTGGTCGCGATGATCTTGCCCTTGTCGGGCGCGGCCCGAACCGTCGACAGATACGGCTCGTAGGTCATTGCGGCGTCGTTCTGGCCGGCGACGAAGGCCTGCGCGGCCGCAGCCGGCTCGAGGTTCACGACGGTGACGTCCTTCACCGAGAGCCCGTTCTTCTTCAGCATCCAGGCCAGCGCGAAATAGGGCGAGGTGCCGGGCGCGGAAGCCGCGACGGTCTTGCCCTTGAGGTCCTTGATCGATGCGAGATCGTTGCGCACGGCCATGCCGTCGGCGCCGTAGCTCTTGTCGAGCTGGAAGATCTGCTTGGTCGCAACGCCATTGGCGTTCCACGAGATCCAGGTCTCGACGGTCGTGGCCGCGCACTGGACGTCGCCGGAGGCGATCGCGAGGTGGCGGTCCTTCTGCGGGATCTTCTTGATCGTCACGTCAAGACCATTTTTCTTGAAGATCCCAGCCTCCTTCGCCAGCGTGAGCGGCGCGAAGCCGGTCCATCCGGAGATGCCAATGCCGACCTTGACGTCGTCGGCGAGCACGGGAGTGGTGGCCGCGAGGGCAATGATTGTCGCAAAAATTGTCGAACTACGCATGATTGTCGTCCTCTTGCCGATCGATGGATTGACGTCCCTGTTGATCATTCGGTCCTGATGGACCGTTGCCCGAAGCGTTGCACGATTTGTGCCGACATCGTTCTCTCAGCCTCCCTTGAATCGGGCGACAAGGCGGTGAGAGTCACCGGGATAGAGCAGGCGCACTGCGGTGATGGTGCGCGCGCTGCGCCAGGTATAGCGGTCGATCACGAGGCAAGGCGCGCCGACGGCGATGTCGAGCGCCTCCGCCGTGCGATCGTCCGCAACGATGGCGCTGATCGTATGCTCGGCTTCCGTCCATGGGACATGATGAAGCAGCCACGAGCCGGGCGGCTCGCGCGAGAAATCCGCGGTCGCTGCATCCGGTACGGAGGACAGATCGATCAGTCGGTCCTCGACGGCAAACGGCACCTTGTCGGCGCTGTGCCGGCAGGTGATCGCAACCACTTTTCCGGCCTTCTTGACGCCAAGACGCTCGCGGTCGGCGGCGGTCGCCGCGCGCAGCTTGCGCCCGATCAGCTCGTAGCCGTAGCCGCGGCCAAGCGCGGTGATCTCGGCGCGAATGTCTGCGATTTTCAGCACCGCGGACAGATGCTGTGGCCGGCGTACGAAGGAGCCGGCGCGCCGCCGCCGTTCGATCAGATCTGCTTGCGCGAGCTCCGACAGCGCCTTGTTCACCGTCATGCGCGAGCAGCCGTAACGTGCGACCAATTCGTGCTCGAACGGGATACGATGCCCGGGCGGCCACTCGCCGGTCAGGATGCGCTTCTCGATATCGGCGCGGATGCGCTTGTAGAGCGTCGGCTGGTCGGCGGCATCGGTGGCCAGGCTCATGCGACGAGCCTCCGCACTGCCGCGTTGAAGCGTTCGCGCGCGGTCTGTCGCAGTCTGTGTCGTCCGCCTTCGACGACCTTGTGGCCGCCGGCCCAGACGCAATCGATCGCGCCGGTCCCTCCGGCAAAAATCCAACCGTCGATGGCGGCGTCGCGCAAACGTCCCGCGAGCGATGGATGTGCGGTGTCGAGCGTGACGATGTCGGCGCGTGCGCCGGGCCCGAGGCCAACCGTCGCTTGTGCCAGCGCGCGCGCACCGCCCGCGAGCGCATGATCGAACAGCGTACGTCCCGTCGAGCGGCCTGCACCGCCGGAGAGCACGTTGCGCTCGCGATGCTTGAGACGCTGGCCATATTCGAGCTGGCGCAGTTCGTCGGCTGCGCCGACCAGCACGTTGGAGTCGGTGCCCACACCGAACGCACCGCCGGCATCGACGAATTCGCGCGCCGGAAAGATGCCGTCGCCGAGACTGGCCTCGGTGATGGGGCAGAGACCCGCCACCGCGCCAGTCCTGGCGAATGCGGTCACTTCCGCATCCGTCGTGTGGGTCGCGTGGATGAGACACCAGCGTTGATCGACCGGCGCGTGCTCCAGCAGCCATTGCACCGGCCGTCGTCCCGACCAGGCCAGGCAATCGTCGACTTCCTTCACCTGCTCGGCGGCATGGATATGCACCGGCCCGCCATCCGCGAGCGGAATGATCGCCGCGAGTTCGTCCGGCGTCACCGCGCGCAGGCTGTGCGGCGCGATGCCGATATCGGCGTCCGGCAATCTGCTGATCGCCTTGCGCGATCCTGCCATCAGCGCGGCGAACTGATCGACCGAGCAGATGAAGCGGCGTTGTCCGGCATGCGGTGCGGCGCCGCCGAATGAGCCATGCGCATAAAAACTCGGCAGCAGCGTCAGCGCAATGCCGGAAGCTTCGGCGGCCTGTGCAATGCGGGCAGCCATTTCCGCGAGGTCGGCATAAGGAGAGCCGTCGCGATCGTGGTGGAGGTAGTGGAATTCGCCGACGCGGGTAAAGCCCTGTTCGAGCATCTCGACATACAACAGCGTCGCAACGGCGGCGACATCTTCCGGCGTCATCGCCAGCGCGAAGCGATACATCGTGTCGCGCCAGGTCCAGAACGTATCGGTTCTATCGCCGCGCAGCTCGGCCAGCCCCGCCATGCCGCGCTGGAATGCGTGGCTGTGCAGGCTCGCCAACCCCGGAAGCGCAATTCCATGACGCTCGTCGCCGGCGGCCGGCGCCACGCCCGGCGTCACCTCGGCGATCGCGCCGGCGGTGATCACCATCTGCACGTCATTGGCCCAGCCCGAAGGCAGGAGCGCGGAGGCGAAATGCAGTCGGGTCATGATTACACGCCGGCTGGACAGAACCGCCCCACGATTATATGTCTAGACATATAAGTCAAGCATCCCACGAAGGGACCATTGCATGGCAGAGCGCTTCGACCGGATCTGGCACAACGCCCGGCTCGCCACGATGCGGGCCGACCGTCCCGATCTCGGCGAGATCGAGCATGGCGTGATCGCCGCGCGCGGCGGCCATATCGTCTATGCGGGTGCAGCGGCGGATTTTCCTGTTGACGCCGACGCGATCAAGCGGATCGATTGCGAGGGGCGTTGGATCACGCCCGGCCTCGTCGACTGCCATACCCATCTCGTCTACGGCGGCAACCGCGCGCATGAATTCGAGCTGCGCCTGAAAGGCGCAAGCTACGAGGAAATCGCGCGCGCCGGCGGCGGCATTGTCTCGACAGTCGCCGCGACACGCAAGGCGAGCGAGGCCGAGCTCGTTGCGAGCGCGATGCCGCGGCTCGATGCGCTGATCGGCGAGGGCGTCACCACCATCGAGATCAAGTCCGGTTACGGCCTCGATATCGATACCGAGATGCGACAGCTCTCAGCGGCGCGCATCCTCGGCCGTCAGCGGCCGGTTGCGATCCGCACATCCTTGCTCGGGGCGCATGCGCTGCCCGTGGAGGCCGGCGGTGACAAGGATCGCTATATCGATCTCGTGTGTCATGAGATGCTGCCGGCGGTCGCAAAGGCCGGTCTTGCCGATGCCGTCGATGCCTTCATGGAAGGTATCGCGTTCTCGGCCGAGCAGACCGCGCGGGTGTTCGAGACGGCGAGGGGGCTTGGGCTGCCGGTCAAGCTCCATGCCGACCAGCTGTCGAACCTCGGCGGCGCAGCACTTGCCGCAAAATTCTCGGCGCTCTCCGCCGATCATCTCGAGCACACCGACGAGGCCGGCGCCGCCGCAATGGCGAAGGCCGGAACTGTCGCCGTGCTGCTGCCCGGCGCCTTCTATTTCATCCGCGAGACGCAGAAACCGCCGATCGAAGCGTTCCGCAGGCACGGCGTCCACATGGCGCTCGCGACCGACTGCAATCCCGGCAGCTCGCCGCTGACATCGCTGCTGCTCACGATGAACATGGGCGCGACGCTGTTCCGGATGACGGTGGCCGAATGCCTCGCTGGTGTCACCCGTGAAGGCGCGCGTGCGCTCGGCGTGCTCAATGAGACCGGCACGCTGGAAGCAGGGAAGTGGTGCGATCTCGCGATCTGGGACATCGAGCGGCCCGCCGAGCTCGTCTACCGCATCGGCTTCAATCCGCTGCATCGCCGGGTGTGGAGGGGACAGTGACGGAACAGGGCGCAGCGATCGTCGTCAAGCCGGGAACGGTCAGCCTCGACGATCTCGCGCGCGTGCTCAAGGGACAATCCGTCGTACTCGACCCGTCATTCTGGCCGCGCGTCGAGGCGGCGGCGGAGATCGTCGCAAAGGCAGCACACGCCGCCGCGCCGGTCTACGGCATCAATACCGGTTTTGGAAAACTGGCCTCGAAGCGCATTCCGCCCGACCAGACCGCGCTGCTCCAGCGCAATCTCATCGTCTCGCATTGCTGCGGCGTCGGCCCGGCCACGCCGGAGCCGATCGTACGGTTGATGATGGCGCTGAAGATCGTCTCGCTCGGCCGCGGTGCCTCCGGCGTGCGTCGCGAGGTGATCGAGCAGTTGCAGGCCATGCTGGCGCAGGACGTCTATCCGCTGGTGCCGCAGCAAGGCTCGGTCGGCGCCTCCGGCGATCTTGCGCCGCTCGCACACATGACGGCGGTGATGATCGGCGAGGGGCAGGCGATCGTCGATGGCAAGACTGTCTCCGGCCGTGAGGCACTCGCCGTCGCCGGTCTCGCGCCGCTGACGCTGGGTCCCAAGGAGGGACTCGCGCTGATCAACGGCACGCAGTTCTCGACCGCCTACGCTATCTCCGGCGTGCTGCGCGCGTTTCGCCTGGCTCGCGCCGCGCTTGTCACCGGCGCGCTGTCAGTCGATGCCGCAATGGCCTCGACGGCGCCGTTCCGCCCCGAGATTCAGGCGTTGCGCGGTCACGCCGGACAGATCGCTGCCGCCGCGACGCTGACCACGTTGCTCGACGGCAGCGATATCAGGTTGTCGCATCTCGAAGGTGACGAGCGCGTGCAGGATCCCTATTGCCTGCGGTGCCAGCCGCAGGTCGCGGGCGCTGCGCTCGACCTGATCACGCAGGCCGCCCGCACGCTGATCGTCGAAGCCAATGCCGTCACCGACAATCCGCTCGTCCTGGTCGAGACCGGCGAGATCGTCTCCGGCGGTAATTTCCACGCCGAACCGGTGGCCTTTGCGGCGGACGCCATCGCGCTCGCGCTGTCGGAGATCGGCGCGATCAGCGAGCGGCGCATCGCGACGCTGGTCGATCCCGCGCTCAATTTTGGTCTGCCGCCGTTCCTGACGCCCGATCCCGGCATCAATTCCGGCTTCATGATCGCCGAGGTCACGGCCGCCGCGCTCTACGCCGAGAACAAGCAGCGTGCGGCGGCCTGCTCGATCGACTCCACTCCGACCAGCGCCAACCAGGAAGACCATGTCTCGATGGCCGCGCACGCCGCGCGTCGCCTCTCGGATATGGCCGATAACCTCGCCGCCATCCTCGGCATCGAGCTTCTGGTGGCCGCACAAGGCATCACGCTGCGCGCGCCGCACGCGACCAGCGCGCCACTCGCAGCCGTCATCGCTGCGCTTCGCGAGCATGTGCCCGCGCTCGGCGCCGACCGCTACATGGCCGGCGATCTCGCCAAGGCGGCTGCGCTGATCGAAGCCGATGCGCTACCGGCCGTGGCGATCGCGGCGCTTCCAACCGATCCGTTCCCGAGACTTGACTAAAGAGGTGCTCCGCATGAACCGCCGACTGGACAATGACCGCACCATCCGCGCCCCCCGCGGCAGCGACATCAGCGCCAAGAGCTGGCTGACGGAAGCGCCCCTGCGCATGCTGATGAACAATCTCGATCCTGATGTCGCGGAGCGTCCGAGCGAGCTCGTCGTCTATGGCGGCATTGGCCGCGCCGCGCGCGACTGGGAGAGCTTTGACCGCATCACGGCGGCCTTGCGCAAGCTCGAGAATGACGAGACGCTGCTGGTCCAGTCCGGCAAGCCGGTCGGCGTGTTCCGTACCCATGCCGATGCCCCGCGCGTCCTGATTGCGAACTCCAACATCGTGCCGCATTGGGCGACGCTCGATCATTTCAACGAGCTCGATCGCAAGGGCCTGATGATGTACGGCCAGATGACCGCAGGTTCCTGGATCTATATCGGCAGCCAGGGCATCGTGCAGGGCACCTACGAGACCTTCGTCGAGGTCGGCCGGCGCCACTATGGCGGCAGCCTCGCGGGAAGATGGATTCTCACCGCCGGTCTCGGCGGCATGGGCGGCGCGCAACCGCTGGCCGCGACCATGGCGGGCGCCTCGATGCTCGCGGTCGAATGCCAGCCGAGCCGCATCGAGATGCGACTGCGTACCGGCTATCTCGATCGACAGGCTACAACGCTCGGCGAGGCGCTGGCGATCATGGAAGAGGCCGCGAAAACGAAGAAGGCGGTTTCGGTCGGCCTGCTCGGCAATGCCGCGGAGATTTTCCCCGAACTGGTGCGCCGCGGCGTCAAGCCCGACATCGTCACCGACCAGACCAGCGCGCATGATCCGATCAACGGCTACTTGCCAAAGGGCTGGACGCTCGCCGATTGGGAAGCCAAGCGCGCTTCCGATCCGAAAGCCGTCGAGCGTGCGTCGAAGACGTCGATGGTTGAGCACGTCCAGGCCATGCTGGATTTCCATGCGCAGGGCATTCCGACGCTTGACTACGGCAACAACATTCGCCAGATGGCGCAGGACATGGGCCTGAAGAACGCCTTCGATTTCCCGGGCTTCGTGCCCGCCTATATCCGCCCTCTGTTCTGCCGCGGCGTCGGGCCATTCCGCTGGGCTGCGCTGTCGGGCGATCCCGAGGACATCTTCAAGACCGACGCCAAGGTCAAGGAGCTGATGCCTGACGACAAGCATCTGCACAACTGGCTCGATATGGCCAAGGAACGCATCAAGTTCCAGGGCCTGCCGGCGCGGATCTGCTGGGTCGGCCTTGGCGACCGAGATCGCCTGGGCCTTGCCTTCAACGAGATGGTGGCACGTGGCGAATTGAAGGCGCCGATCGTGATCGGCCGCGATCATCTCGACAGCGGCTCGGTGGCGAGCCCCAACCGCGAGACCGAGGCGATGAAGGACGGATCGGATGCGGTGTCCGACTGGCCTTTGCTCAACGCGCTGCTCAATTGCGCCAGCGGCGCGACCTGGGTCTCGCTGCACCATGGCGGCGGCGTCGGCATCGGCTACTCGCAGCATGCCGGCATGGTGATCGTCGCCGACGGTACGCCGGAAGCGGCCAAGCGGATCGAGCGCGTGCTCTGGAACGATCCCGCGACCGGCGTCATGCGCCACGCCGATGCAGGCTATGAGACCGCGATCGACTGCGCCCGCGACAAGGGGCTCGATCTGCCGAGCTTGGCGAAATAGCTACGCTTCAGTCGCTCACCAGCAGCTTCGGCATCGTCATCTTCGCGCCGTCCATGAAGGTCTGGACGGCGTCGCGGACGATCGCGTCGAGATCGGGCGGGATCGGCGTCTCGTAGATGAACTTGCGGATGGCGAGATAGAAGATGCGGCCGTGCAGGCCCCAGAACAGCTCGGTCTCGCGTTCGCTGAGCGGATGGGCTTTTGCATCGGGCAGCTTCAAATCGTGGCGCAGCTCGGCCGCCGCGGGCTCGATGATCTCGCGGCGGACAATGTCGAGATAACGGCCGGTGATGCCGAACGACTTCATGCCGGAGAAGACGAAGATCCGCACCCAATTGTACTCGAACACGCGTTCGACATAGTCGAGATAGAAGCGCGTCAACCGTGCCTCGAGCGGCAAGGTTCGGTCGCGGATCATCGGCCCCCAGTCGGGCGACCAGCGGCTGAGATAGACCTCCTGGTAGACCCGCTCGATCAGCGCCTCCTTGCTCGGGAAGTGGCGATAGATCGCCGAATGCGTGATGCCCATGCGTTTGGCGAGTTCGCGGGTTTGGCCCTCGAAGCCATGCTCGGCGAAGAAGCGGATCGCCTCGTCCACGATCGCGCGCTCGCGGTCGGCCGCACGCATGTTGCGGCGCTTTGGCGCGGACTTGCTGCCTGTGTCCGTCCGCTTCCGGACCGGTCGCTTCGCTGGTTTCTGCGCTTTTCGGGCCATTTCGTCGCTGTTTAGCAATCTCAGGCTGCCTTCTTAGCCTAAAGGTGCATTTGTGACCAAATGGTCATTTCCTGTTGACCGCCTCCCGGCGGCGTGTCAGGATTTTGAGACCAGATGGTTACAAATCTGGCATCCCGGCTGATGAGCCGACGGATCTCGAGGAAACGGCGGTGAAGGCGAGGGCTTTCAGCTATTTTCGTGCTGCGACGATCGACCAGGCGCTGGATGCTCATGCCCGCGCCGGCGACGACGCGCGTTTCATCGCCGGCGGCCAGAGCCTCGTACCGGCACTGTCGCTGCGGCTGCAAGCACCGCGCTTGCTGATCGACATCACCTATATTGACGAGCTGCGCGGCGTCAGGCGTGAAGGCGGTTACTTGCGTATCGGCGCGCTGACGCGGCACTGCGAGATGCTGAGCGAGCCGCTGATCGCCGAATTCGCGCCGCTGCTGCATGCTGCTGCGCCTTTTGTCGCCCATCCCGCGATCCGCAACCGCGGCACCATTGGCGGCAGCGTCGCGCTCGCCGATCCTGCCTCCGAATTCCCGGCGATGACCCTGGCGCTCGATGCCGAGATCGAAATCGCCGGCCCTTCCGGCAGCCGGCGTGTGAAAGCCGACGACTTCTTCGTCGAGCTGTTCGAGACCGCATTGCAGCCCGGTGAGCTGATCACCGCGATCTATGTTCCGCTGTTCAAAGCTGATCAGCGTTTTGCGTTCGACGAGCTGGCGCGCCGGCGCGGGGACTATGCTCTGGTCGGGTGCGGCATGCTTGCGACTTTCACAGCCGAACGCATCGACGACATCCGCATTTCCTTCTTCTCGGTCGGCAATACACCGACGCGGGTGAAGGGCGCTGAGGCAACCCTGATCGGCTCGAACCTGGATCCTGAGCGTATCGCCGCCGCACAAGCTGCGCTCGAAGGCGATCTCGCCCCGCCGGACAGCGACGAGGTGCCGCCGGCGATGCGGCTGCATCTTGCCCGCGTGCTGCTCGGCCGCCTGCTCGGACGTCTGGGTGAGGGCGCATGAGCGGTTTTGACGAAACCCTTTTGGACGACCCCGACGAGACCGTGCGGGTCCGCTTCGTCGTCAATGGCCGCAAGGTCGCCTGCGAGGTGGCGCCGCGCGAGACGCTGGTCGATTGCCTGCGCAACGCGCTCGAACTGACCGGCACGCATGCGGGCTGCGAGATGGGGGCCTGCGGCGCCTGCCTGGTGCAGCTCGACGGCCGCGCTGTGCACTCCTGCCTGATCTTTGCAGTGCAGGCCGATGGCGCCAAGATCAATACCATCGAAGGTCTTACCGAGAGCGGCGTGATCGCCGATCTCCAGGCCGAATTCCATCGCCGCAACGCGCTGCAATGTGGCTTCTGCACGCCGGGCATGCTGGTCAATGCGCACGAGTTGCTCTCGCAGATCGCTCTGCCCAGCCGCGACGAGATCCGCGACGCGCTGTCGGGCAATTATTGCCGCTGCACCGGCTATGAGGCGATCGTCGACGCCATCGACGCGGTGGCCAAAGCGCGCAATGAAAATGGAGGCGCGACATGAGCGCGCCACTGACCTCGCTCGACCGCCCTAATTCCTATATCGGCCGTTCCGTGCCGCGCCCGAACGCCAAGCGGCTGCTCGCCGGCCGCGGACGCTATGTCAGCGACCTTCGCTTGCCGCGTATGCTCCATGCCGCCTTCCTGCGCAGTCCGCATGCGCACGCGAAGATCGTCGCCATCAATACCGAGCAAGCGCGCGCACTCGAAGGCGTGCATCTCATTGCCACCGGCGAGGACCTCGCAAAGATCTGCACGCCCTGGACCGGCACGCTCGACCACTTCAAGGGCATGACGTCGGCTCCGCAATTGCCATTGCCGCTCGACCGCGTGGTCTGGGCCGGGCAGGCTGTGGTGGCCGTCGTGGCCGAGAGCCGGGCGCTTGCGGAAGATGCGCTGGAGCTGATCGAGATCGACTATGAGGACCTCCCTGTCGTGGTCGATATCGACAGTGCACGAGAGGTTGGTGGCCCGCTGATCAATCCGGGCAGTGTCAATAACACCTGTTTCCGGGCCCAGCTCGACAATGGCGCCGTTGACGACGCGTTTGCGCAGGCCGCGCATGTGGTGGAAGAGGAGTTCTCCTTCGGCCGCCACACTGCGGTGACGCTGGAGCCTCGCGCCATCGTCGCCGACTACGATCCCGCCGCCGGTGCGCTGACCGTGCATCACGCGACGCAAACGCCCTACCAGTTCCAGGATCTCTATTCGCGCCACTACGGTATCCCCGAGGCCCGCGTTCGCGTGATCGCGACCGACATCGGCGGCTCCTTCGGGATGAAGCTGCATGTCTATCACGAGGACATGGCGGTGGTCGGCCTGTCGATCCTGCTCGGCCGTCCCGTCAAATACGTCGCCGACCGCATCGAGTCCTTCGTCTCCGACATCCACGCCCGCGACCATCGCGTCCGCGCCCGCATGGCGCTCGATGCCAAGGGCGAGATTCTGGCGATGGACGTGCTGGACCTGACCGCGATCGGGGCGTTCTCGACCTATCCGCGCACCAGCGTGGTCGAGGGCAACCAGGTGATCCGCCTGATCGGCGCGCCCTATCGTTTCAAGAACTATCGCGCCACACTGGAGGTGATCTTCCAGAACAAGGTGCAGACCAGCCAGTACCGCGCCGTCGGCCATCCCATCGCCTGCGCCGTCACCGAGCGGCTGGTGGACATGGCGGCGGCCAAGGTCGGCCTCGATCCCTTCGTCATCCGCGCGCAGAACGTTATCGCTGACGATGCCTATCCGCAGACCTCGCCGACCGGCTATCGCTTCGAGGCGCTGTCGCATCAGGCCTGCCTGAAGCGCCTGCACGAGATGATGGGTTATGAGGCGTTGCGCGCCGAGCAGGCCGATTTGCGCAAGCGCGGCATCTATCGCGGCATCGGCATTGCGGCCTTCGTCGAGATCACCAATCCCAGCCCGGCCTTCTACGGCGTCGGCGGCGCGCGCATCTCGTCGCAGGACGGCGCGATCCTCAGCCTGACGCCGTCGGGCGAGGTCCGCTGCCTGATCTCGGTCACCGAGCAGGGGCAGGGTACCGAGGCGATCATCAGCCAGATCGTGGCCGATCAGCTCGGCCTTGCGCAGGAACACGTCAAGGTCATCACGGGAGATACCGAGGTGACGCCGCATGGCGGCGCGACCTGGGCCTGCCGTGGCGCCGGCATCGGCGGTGAGACCGCGCTGCAGGCCACGCGCGTGCTCAAGCGCAATATTCTGGAGATTGCCGCGCTCATTCTTCAGGAGCAGCCGTCGGCACTCGACATCATCGATGGCGAGGTCGTCGACGCCGTGACCCGGAACCAGCGGTTGCCGATCTCCGAGATCGCGCGGATCGCCTATTTCCGCTCCGACACCTTGCCGCCCGGCACACAGGCGCAGCTCACCGTCAGTCATCATTTCGCTCCGCAGGGCTATCCCTTCGCCTTCACCAACGGCATCCAGGGCTGTTCGCTGGAGGTCGATGTCGAGACCGGCTTCATCAAGGTGCTGAAGCACTTCATCGTCGAGGATTGCGGCCGCGTCATCAATCCGATGCTGGTGGACGAGCAGCTTCGCGGCGGCATCGTGCAGGGGCTCGGCGCGGCGCTGTTTGAGGAATGCCGCTACAGCGAGACAGGTCAGCTCATGAACGGCTCGCTCGCCGACTACCTCGTTCCGATGCCGATGGAAATGCCCGACATCGTCATCGGCCATGTCGAGACGCCGACCGCCGACACCGAACTCGGCGCCAAGGGGGTTGGCGAGGCCGGCACGGCGGCGGCATCCGCCTGCGTTCTCAACGCCGTCAACGACGCGCTCACGCCGTTCGGCGCGACGATCAATTCGATCCCGATCACGCCCATAAAAGTCCTGAAAGCCCTGAAACGCTTCTAAAAAAAGTCAGTTGGAGGAAATCATGCCCAAATCCGGTTCGACCTCGACAATATCCCGCCGCACTGCGCTCGCCGGCCTCTCCGCCGGCGCCGCCCTGCTCGCCATGCCGCGGCTCGGCCGCGCCGCGGACGAGACGATTCGCATTGGCTTCCCGACGCCGCTGACCGGACCGTTCGCCGCTGAGGCGCGCGATCAGGTCAAATGCGCCGAGCTCGCCGTCAAGCTCGTCAACGACAAGGGCGGCATCGGCGGCCGCAAGGTCGAGCTCTTGGTGCGTGACGACAAGCTCAATGCCGGCGAGGCCGCGACCCGGACGCTGGAGCTGATCGAGAAGGACAAGGTCCACGCCGTGGTGGGCGCGCTTTCCAGCGCGGTGCAGCTCGCCGTCAATGAAGTCACCCGTGCCCGCGGCGTGATCTACGTGTCGATCAGCCAGTCCGACACCATCAACGAGGCCAAGGATTTCAGTAAGTATACGTTCCACGAGGCGCTGAACCCGCACATGACGACCGCTGCGGTGGCGCGGCAGACGCTGAAGAAGGGCATGAAGGTCGCCCATCTCGTTGCGGACTACGCCTATGGTCACGAGATGCTGCGTGGCTTCAAGCGCGCGCAGACGGCGATCGGCGCCGATACCGTCGGCGAAATTCTTCATCCGTTCGGCGCGGCCGACTATTCCACCTTCATGCCGCGCCTGATGTCGATGCGGCCGGACGTGCTCTGCATTTCCAATTTCGGCCGCGACCAGGCTAACGCGATCAAGCAGGCGGTGGATTTCGGCGTCAAGCAGCAGATGAAGATCGTCGTGCCCGTCATCCTGCACAACCAGCGGCTCGCGGTCGGCCCTGACGTGTTCGAGGGCGTGGTCGGCGGTGCCAATTACTATTGGGGCCTGGAGCCGCAGAGCAAATCGGCGGCCGCTTTCAACGCGGCGTTCAAGGCCGCCAATGGCGGTGCGATCCCGACCGATTACGGCGCCTACGGCTATTCCGGCGTCGGATCGCTGCTGGCAGCCATGCAGGCCGCCGGCGGCACCGACACCGACAAGGTCGTCGATGCCCTCGAGAAGCTGCAATATGACTTGACCAAGGGCCCGCAGCATTACCGCAAATGCGACCACCAGTCGGTGCAGTCGGTGCTGGTGCTGGAGTCCAAGAAGAAGTCCGCGATGGCGAACGACAACGACCTGTTTGCGATTCTCGCCAACGACACCGGCTCCGATGATATGCTGCGCAGCTGCAGCGAGCTCGGCCACGCGACCTGAAGCCTCAACCGATGGACCTGTCGCTGATCATCATGCAGCTTCTTTCCGGGATCGCCCTTGGGGCGGTCCTGGTGATCACTGCGCTTGGACTGACCATCGTGTTCGGCATGCTCGGGGTGGTCAATTTCGCCCATGGCGCGCTGTTTATGATCGGAGCCTATGCGGGGCTGTATCTGGCGTCGCTCACCGGCAGTTTCTGGTGGGGATTGCTGCTCGCTCCCATCCTGATCGGCGCGTTCGGCATGCTGATCGAGTTCGTCCTGATCCGAAGACTTTATGGACGCTCGATCGACGATCCACTGCTGCTCACTTTCGGCCTCAGCTACATCCTGGTCGAGGGCGTGCGGATCGTGTTCGGCAGCGACGGCATTCCGTTTCCGACCCCGCCGCAGCTCGTCGGCGTGCTCGATCTCGGCATCGGCTTCTTCCCGCGCTATCGCCTGTTCGTCATCGCGCTGGTGGCGGTGGTGCTGCTGGTGCTCTGGCTGACGCTGGAGAAGACCCGCATCGGCCTCATTGTGCGCGCGGGCGCCCGCGATCCCACCATCATGCAGGTGCTCGGCGTCGATATCGGCCGGGTCTGGCTCGCGATTTTTGGCCTTGGCGTCGGACTTGCCGCGCTCGGTGGTGTGCTCGCGGGTCCCATGCGCAGCGTCAATCCGGAGATGGGCTCGCTGGTACTGGCGGAGGCCTTCGTCGTGACCGTGATCGGCGGGCTCGGCTCGATCGTCGGCGCAGTCGTCGCCGGCCTCATGGTTGGCATCTCCATCAGCCTGGTGGCGCTGTTCGCACCTGAAATGGCGACCATCGTGATGTTCGCGCTGATGGCGATTGTGCTGCTGATCCGCCCGCAAGGCCTGTTCGGCGTGAGAGGGAGGACCGCGTGAGGTCACCATCGAACGGCGAAGCGGTCGCCAAGCCCTCGTCCCGCGGGCTCGGCTGGATTCTCGAGCAGCGCGTCCTGCTCTCCATCGCGGTGCTGGCCGTGCTGCCATGGCTGCTGCCGTCGCAGGCGCTGGCCGTCAACGTCCTGATCTACGGCGTCGTGGTGATGGGCTACAATCTGCTGTTCGGCTACACCGGGCTGCTGTCGTTCGGGCAGGCGGCGTTCTTCGGCGCGGGCGCCTACTTCACGGGTATTGCGATCGGCCGCTACGGCGTGCCCTGGTTCGCCGCGGTGCCGATCGCTGTGCTTCTCAGCACCGGCCTTGCCGCCGCAATCGGCATCGTCTCGACGCGCACCCGCGGCATCTATTTTTCCATGGTGACGCTGGCGCTGGCCCAGCTCGTCTACTACGTCGCGCTGCAAGCCTCGTCCTTCACGGGCGGCGAGAACGGCCTGCGCGGCTTCACCGTCGACCGCATCAGCCTGTTCGGCTTCCCCGTCAATTTCCTCGACCCCGTCAACAAATATTACGTGCTGATGGCCTTCGCGGCGCTCGCGATGTGGTTCCAGTCGCGGATCCTGAACTCACCGTTCGGCGCCGTCATCGAGGCCATCCGCGAAAACGAGCAGCGGGCGCGGGCGTGCGGCTATGACGTCGAGCGGAGCAAGCTGATCGTGTTCATGCTGTCGGGTGCGATCTCCTCGCTTGGCGGCTGCATGCTGGCGCTGCACCTGTCGATCGTACCGCTCGACCTTTTGCACTACCAGACATCGGGCATGATCGTGATGATGGTGCTGCTCGGCGGCGCGCGCAGCTTCTTCGGGCCCTTCGTCGGGGCTGCGAGCTTCCTGATCCTGGAGGATGTCATCTCGCTTTGGACGCCGCATTGGCAGATTTTTGTCGGCGCGATCTTCGTGCTGTTCGTGCTGTTCCTGCCCAAGGGGATCTGGGGAACGCTGCTCGACACGCTCGGCATCGGAAAGGCGCGGCCATGAGCGGCGAACTGCTTCGCGTCGAGGGGGTCGGCAAGCGTTTTGGCGGCTTCGTCGCGCTCGAAGACATTACCGTGTCCTTTGCGGCGGGACAGCTCACCTCGATCATCGGGCCGAACGGCGCTGGCAAGAGCACCTTCTTCAACATCCTCTCCGGCGCGCTGGCCCCGACGTCGGGCACGCTGCACTTCAGGGGACGCGAACTGAACGGCCTGCCGCAGCACCGCTTCGTGCATCAGGGCATCTCGCGCTCCTACCAGATCACGAACATCTTTCCGGACTTGTCCGTGCACGAGAATGTGCGCGTAGCGGCCCAGGCGCTGACCGTGAGCTACGACATCTGGCGCAACCGCGCCCGGCTGACGGAGCTGAACGCGCGCGCCGACGCGGCGCTTGAGGCGGTCGGACTGCTCGGCAAGCGCGCCGACTTAGCAAAATTCCTCTCGCACGGCCAGCAGCGCGCGCTGGAGATCGCGATCGCGCTGGTCTCCGAGCCCGAGCTGCTCCTGCTCGACGAGCCCACCGCCGGCATGGGGCCGGAAGAGACCAAGGACATGGTCGCGCTGCTCGAACGGCTCGCGGAGAAGCGCACGGTGCTGCTGGTCGAGCACAAGATGAAGATGGTGCTCGGCCTGTCCAAGCGTGTCGTGGTGCTGCATCACGGCCGTCTGCTGGCGGACGGCGCGCCCGACGAGATCAGGAGCAACCCGGAAGTCCGGCGGGTTTACCTCGGACAGAGTGAAGGCTATGGCTGAGACCGCGCTGCTCGAAATCGATGACCTCCACGCCTGGTATGGCGCAAGCCATATCCTGCACGGCATCTCCCTGCACGTGAAGGAGGGCGAGGTGGTAGCTCTCGTCGGCCGCAACGGCGCCGGCAAGACCACGACGCTGCGGGCGATGATGGGTCTGATGCCGAAGGCGACCGGCCGCGTGCGCTTTGCGGGCAGGGAGCTGCTGCCGCTCCGCGCTCATCAGCGCTTCCATCTCGGTTTGGCCTATGTGCCGGAGGAGCGCCGCATCGTTCCCGGGCTCTCCGTGCGCGAAAATCTCCGCCTCGGCCTGGTCGCGGCCGGAAGCGAGATCGAGGAGCGCGCCGCGATCGACGAGATCGCCGAAACCTTTCCGCGCCTGAAGGAACGCCTCGATCAGGAGGGCGTCACGCTTTCGGGCGGCGAGCAGCAGATGCTCGCGATCGCCCGCGCGCTGATCGCAAAGCCCAAGATGATCCTGCTCGACGAGCCCTCGGAAGGCATCATGCCCGTCCTGGTCGAGGAGATGGGCGTGCTGTTCCGCCGCCTGCGCGACGAGGGCAAGACACTGCTGCTGGTCGAGCAGAACGTCGAATGGGCCCTGCGGCTGGCCGACCGCGCGGTGATCATCGACCAGGGCGAGGTCGTGCATCAAAGCAGCGCCGCGGCGCTGCTGGCGGACAAGGACATCCAGGAGCGTTATTGCGCGGTGTGACGGCCGCGGAGGGCCGCACGCCAGCAGGTCATCCGAGCAGCTTGCCGAGCTCGTTGAGCTTTGCGATCGCGGCCTTGCCGACCTCGGTGATGTTCTTTTCCGCGCGCGCGGCGAGCTCGCGATCGGCCTCGAAGCCTTTCCTGGCGGCATTGACGCTTTCGCGGATCTGGCCGCCCACATTGGGGTCGCCGATCGCTTTCTTCACCGCACCGTCGTCGAAGGCCTTGACGGTCTGCTCCTGATCCTCGAGCCGCGCGTTGCTGCCGGCCTCGGTCTCCTTGAGCGCGAGGCCGAGCGCCTCATCCAGGAGTTCGTGCAAGGCTGCGAGCGGACCCTCGGTGGCGGAGCTTGTGGTGCTGACCTTGAAGCCCGGCGTATCCGGCACGAACAGCACGGTGCCGCGCGCGAGCCTGTTCAGATCGGCATGCGGATTGGCCTCCTGCAAGGCTTTCAGCGCAGCCTCGCCGCGAACCTGGCTCAGATTGGCATGCAGCAGCTTCTCGCTGACAGCCTTGAGTTTCGTCTCGTCTCCAACGATGAAGGTGCGCATCGAAATCTCCGCGAATTAGCCGATCACGTTGAGTGGCGCCCACGGCGTGTTGGCAATGCCGCCTGGGATGATGATGGTGCTGGTTGTAATGTTGCCGATCACGGTCACTGCCCGCGCGCCGGTGAGGCGGATCGAGCTTTCGCCGCCGCGCACCCGGTTCGTGCTTATGATGGCGACCGCGCTCTCCAGCGAAACGGCGACGCTTTTGCTGCCGGATTCCACCCGGTTGTCGTTGAACAGGCATTCCTGGCCGGCCACGACCAGAACGGCGGGGGCTGGCCCGCGCGCGGACAGCATGTTGCCGATGATGCCGGCGCGCGCGCCCTCGGTGTCGTTGGCGGCAAGGCTTGCCCTGACGAACGCACAGTCGGCGCCAAGCGCGAGGATCCGCCCGTCGCCGAGCCGGATCGCGACCTTGTCGCCGGCCTGTCCGAACGGCACCTTCGGATTGACCTCCGCCGTGGTGAGCGCGAACCAGTTGCCGTCCGAATTGTCCACGCCCGGCGTGAGGTCGCGCTGCACGCTGTTGTGATTGACCTCGATCTGGGTCTGCGGCGCGCGCAGCATGATGCCGGCGCTGGTGCCGACAAACCCCTTGGCGGGCGCGACCTCGACGATCTCGTTGCCGCTCACGCGCGGGCGGTTGACGCCGAAGGTGACGACGCCGGCGCGCAGTGCCGACTTGACCGCCGTCAGGCCGATCGCGCGAACCAGATTGCCCGCAATCGTCGCGCTGTCGGCGCGGATCACCTCGATGCCGACCACGGTGCCGTTCTCGCTCTCGGTGACCGGCTCGATGTTGCGGATGTGGTTGTTCTCGATCGAGACGGCTGCGGCGTCGGTCGCGCCGCCGAGCATGATCCCGGCGCCGCAGGCGTCGATCGCGTTGAGCTTGATGATCAGGTCCTGTGCTCCGGCAATCACCTTGATTCCGGCCGTGCCGAAGCCGTGGATCTGGTTGGCGAGGATATGCGCGGTGGCGGTGCTGCGGCGGTCGAGCCCGGGGATCAGCCCGATGCCGACGTGATCGCCGGGCGACCAGTTGCGCAGCTGGTTGCGGTCGATCCACAGCCCCGCCGCGGCGCATGCGATACCGTTGGCCGTGACGTTGCAACTGTTGCCGTCGATCGCCAGCGAGGCGCCGGGAAGCGCAAGGCCCTGCGCGGCGATGGCGGTGTCGGTGCAGCCGATGATCTCGTTATGCGCGATTCGCGTGGCGAGCAGATGCAGCACCTCGTCGGCGAAGGCGATCGCGCCGCGCTGGCACAGCAGGACGTTCTCCTCGATGGTCACCGCGGCCGTCAGCAGGAAGCCGGCACCGTTCTCCACGCCCTTGAGCGCGCCGCCCGCAATCCCAACCGGCGCGAAGATTGCGTTCTCGGCGAGCTTTACAGCGCCAACCACGCCGCGCAGCACCACCGCCGGGAGCTGTGCATTCTCGGTGCCGAGTGCCGCGATGGCGAGACGGGTCAGGCCGAGGCCGATGCAGGTCGAGACGTCGATGGTGGGATCGCGTGCGAGCGAAAGGATCGCGAGGTCCTCGATTGCGATCGCAAAAGAGTCCTGGATGACGAAGGCGCCGGTCGGCGCCACCAGCAGCGTCGCCGGGCCCTTGCCGGTGATGCGGACCGATTTCGCCTGGTTGATCGCCACGGCCTCTTTGAGCACGTAGCGGCCTGGGCCGAGGCAGATGGTGCCGCCGGTCTCGCGCACCTTGTTGACGGCGTCCTGGATGGTGAAGCTGCCGCTCTCGTGCTGCTCGACGGTGACACAGGCCGTGCAGGCACAGTCGTGGCCTTCGCCTTTCGGCGGCCAAGGGTGGCGGCAGTCGGTGACGCTCTTGGCATCGACATCCCAGATGCCGAGCCGTGCATAATGGTGATGGATCCCGCGCGGCGGGGTGCGGTCGAGCAACTCGACGCTGGCATCCCCCGTGCGCGCGGCGAAGGCCCACCAGTCGCCGGCACGACAGCCCGCAGCCCCGGTCGAATCGAAGCTCACGGTGACGCCGTCCTCGAGCAGGACGGTCGTGCCCGCGGCCGGCACCTTGATCACGCCGGTCGATCCGGCGGCATCGAGATCGCCGATCTGCACCGGCGTGCCGCTGGCATCGGTCCGGAACACCTTTCCCTTCTGATCCCAGCGGCGCACTCGCAAATTGGTCTGCTTCGGCCAATCGCTGTTGGGGAATCCCGGCGGCAGCATCAGGGCCGGCAGTGCCGGCGTGAAGCTGATGCGGCGGGTCGCCTCGGTGACGGTGATGCGGCGCATCTCGCCGGCCTTCTGCGAGAACTCCCTGGGGTCGTCGATGATCTCGACCCAGTCGCCGGTGTTGAAACGCAGCACGTCGTCGCGCCCGAGGCTGTCGAGCTCGAGTTCGGTGGCTGAGATCATGCTGGCGACGCGCGAGCCGACGCTGGCATTTTCGCGCGACCATTTGAAGGTCGCAGTGCCGCCGGGCTGGCCGGGGTCGTGGATCTCGATCCGGTAGAGCTGGTTCTCGAGGCCGCGGAAGCCGCCGGTCGGCGGCAGCTCGCAGGGGTCGGTCACCGGAGCTGCATCAAACGTGCCTGTCGTGAGCACGCCGGTCGATGGCGCGATCACTGTGCTCCAACCCGGCATGTCCTCATCGGGCGTCGCGCAGCTCGTGTTGGCGCCGGCATCGGTGTCGAGCACACGCACCTGCCACGCCGTCTGGAGCCGCGAGCTGGTCTCGACGCCGACGGCGATCTCGACCAGTTCCGGCCGCTCGAGCCAGGTCAGCTCGCGCTCCCAGACGTCGAGATAGACGAGATGGCGACCGGCCGTCGGCAGCGGCGGCCGCACCGCATCCGGCAGATAGGGCTGGGTCTCATAGGTCAGCTTGTCGGTGAAAACAGTCTCGGCCATGAGATCGTCGAACAGGCGCTTGTCGGGATCGGCAAGGCCGTGGTTCTCCGCGAGCAAACCGTCGACATAGAGCCGCCCCTTGCCGATTTCGAGCGTATTGCCGGCAACGCCGAGCTTGAATGCATCCGGGGTCGTCGAGGACACCGTATCGCGGCCGAGAATGTCGCTGGCGAGCGCCCGCAGCCTGCGATCGAGGATCGCCATCAACTCGTTGGCATCGCCGTCCAGCAGCACCGCGCCCTGTTTC
Organism: Bradyrhizobium sp. 482_C4_N1_8; assembly: GCF_052075965.1. NCBI lineage: Bacteria > Pseudomonadati > Pseudomonadota > Alphaproteobacteria > Hyphomicrobiales > Nitrobacteraceae > Bradyrhizobium > Bradyrhizobium sp. 482_C4_N1_8. The sequence goes on from NZ_CP197231.1 coordinate 2,639,400, forward strand.
AGCTCCACGCCGGCGAAGTCGAGCAGCGGGTCGAGACGAACGCGTGAGAAGTCGGCACCCATGATAGCCTCCGATGCACTCGGTCAACTCGCGAAGAACAGGCCCGCGTGCAGCCCGAAACGTAGATATTCATCGAGCCGCAGCCTGAGATTGGCCTCGCGCTGCGGCTGGAATAATGCGTTGAGAACGCCGATCTCGCTGTCATTGTCGCCGCCGGCGCGGATCGTGAGGCTCGTGGCGCGGCGCAGCTGCCCGTAACCGGGATCGCCATAACGCAGCGAGGTGAACAGCGGCAGCGCCGTGGGCGCCGTGTCATTCGGCACGCAATGGAAGCGCCGCGGCGTGATCGAACCCGCGGGCACGTAACAGAAGCGGACGCAACCTTCCTGGCGACGCTGGACCAAGAGCGGCGCGATCCACGTTTCCGCGGGCTTTGGACCAAGCTCTGCGAACAAGATGGTGTTGGAGGCGAGCTTCAACAGTTTCGTGTGAACCTTGCCGATGACGGTGCATTGGGCGACCGTCAGTTCGGCGCCGGGGCTGCCCGCGGCATCGGCGGCAAAGGCGACGTTCGCCGGCGCGCCGGCATCGATCATGCAGTCGGTCAGCGTTACCTCGGCATCAGTGACGGCGCGGATAGGGCCGACGACGCAGTGCTCCAATGTCACTTTGGCGAAGGGATGCTCGATGATCAGGCTCGGCTCGCCCGGCGAGGTCGGACTGCCGTCCCCATTCAGGGTCAGTCCGGGCACCAGCGTGCAATCGCGCAGCAGCAGCTCCCGCGGCTCGACATCGGCAAAAGCCGCCAGCCGCAACGCGCCGCCCGATATCACGAGCCCGTCGAGCGTGAGGCGACCACGCGCGCCGATGTCGAGCGTGATCTCGCCGCCCGCCGCCAGCAGCGGGCGGGTCTGGTCATGGGCGGCGACCACAACATGGTGCGGCGTGGCATCGCCGGTCACGTCGTCGACGACAAAGGTCGGCGTCTCCTTGTAGGTCAGGCTGTCGCCGATGATGAGGCGGCCACCGGTCCTGATCAGATTGAGCTTGGCCTGCCACGCGCCTCCGGCATCGACTGCCTGCTCGTTGCCGATATCGCCCGCGGCGGGCACGCGCGGATACTCGCCGCCGCCGATCTGCCGCGCAGTGCCGTAGTGGAATGTCGCAAGCAGCGGTCCGTCGGCGGGATTGCCGAGCAGCACACGGCCACGCTCGGGATCGAAGCCGATCGTGCCCGCCGTCACCTGCGCCTCATGGGCCCAGCCGATGACATTGCCGCCGCCATCGAGAATGTCGCGGAGATCGCAGACCCGCACCTTGGCCGTCGGCATCGGGATGGGCGGGGTGCCCGGCGTGAAAAACACCAGGCTCTCGCCGTCGCCATAATCGCCCTCGCGCTGTGCGTCCGGCTGTGCGGTTGCCTGTGCGGCGCGCACCCCCATAGCCATCAGCCGCACCGACAGCGGCTCCGGCGCGTTGACCGGCTCGGCGAGATGGGAGATGTCGGACTCGGCCTGCGCGAATCGAAACAGCCGCATGTCCGCGCCGAGCGGGTTGAGACGGAATTTCCGGCCGGTCGCGTCGCCGGCGTCAGGCGTCAGCGGCACCGCCGTGAGCGACAGCGACAACAGCCGCCACAGGAAGATGCCGATGTTGGGAATGTTGTAGCGGCCGGCGCCGGTTTCCGGCCGCCGCATCTCGGCGGTGTGCGCGATGCTGTTGAAGGCGCCGTCACGCCGGAACAGCGCCGCCGTGTCGCGCAGATTGCAGGTCGCGGGCGCATGCAGTCGGATGTGCTTCATGTATTGCGTGGTGGCGAGCTGCTCGAAAAATTCGACCGCATGTGCCGGCCAGCCGGTGACGTCCTGCGCGAGCTCTTCCAGCATCAGCGCGGTGCCCTTGCGGCGGCGGAAGGCGATGGTGTCGGCGACTTCGGCACGCGGCGAGGTCAGCTCGGTGCCGAGCCCGCGCAGCGGCCGGTAGCCGATGAGATCGCCGATATAGGGCGTCACCCACTCGGCGCAGGTTTCGATGAACTGGTCGTCGTAGAGCTGGTCGACGGACTCTTCCAGCGTGGCGAACTCGCGCGCAATTGCCGCCAACAGAGCCTGGAGCGGACCGGCCTTTGCCGGATCGCCCGCAAGCGCGGCGTCGCGCAATCGGTGCAGCGTCGGCAGCAGGCTGTAGAGCCGTTCGGGGGTGAGGCTGTTCATGCCATCTCCTCCAGGAGGTCGAACGGCGCCGGGTTCAATGTCAGTAGCTCGCTCGGCTTCGCCACGCCCTGGTCGACATGCATCCGCGAGGCGAGCAGGCGGACCTGGCGCGAGGGAATGGTCTGCGCGAAGGGCGCCGTGCCGCCATAGAGCTGGACGAGGTCGACAGCGACGACGCCGGGCACCGATTGTGCCGCCGCGATCACGTCGGATTGCTGCACCGGTTGGCCGAGCTCACGCGCGTCGAAGGCGAAGTGCGCGCGTAGCGCCGCCTCGACCGCGGTGAGCACGGCCTTGGCGTCGAAATCGGGATCGCGCTTGACCTTCAATCCGATCCGGAAGGTGCCGGGCCGGTAGGGCAGCAGCACGACGGCGACATGCGGATCGCCGCCGGCCTTCAGCGCAGCGAGCAAATTGGTCCACACCGGGCTTGTCGAATTGACGGGAGCGCCGAGCGGCCCCGCGATCGTGATGGCGATGGTCTTTCCGCGCGGCAGTTGCAACACCTGCGCCTGCGCCTTGGCAATGCCGGTGAAGGCGCGGGCAAAATCCTCATAGTCAAGGACGGACACGACGCGGCCGAGCGTGCGTGCGCCGAGCGGCATGCTGCGTCGCGCCGCATCCGCCGGCTCCGGATCGTTGCCGCCTTCGGCCGCGAACGGGTTGCTCACGCCCTTGAGGCCGAGCGGGCGCGACAGCAGTTGGCCCAGCGTCTCGGCGCGAACATTGCCGGCGACACCGATGCCCTTGCGGTAGGTGGCGCGGATGTTGTTGAGCCCGCTCGGCAGCCGCGCGCCGCTGACGCCATCGCCGAACTTCACGAGATTGCGCCCTTGCTCGTCAATATCGAGCGCAAAGACGCGATCGGTGGCGACTGTGCCGAACAGCGTCGCGCGCTCGTGCCATGCGATCTCGCCGACCCGCAGCGTCAATTCGCTCGCGGCACCGCTCTCATTGGCGGCGGCGCGATAGGTCAGCGGTACCTGCTTCAGCTCGAATTGCTGGAACGGCTGGGCCGCATCGCCCGAGCCGAGGATCTGAGTCACCGTCTCGCCATGCGAGGCCGGCACCACATTGCCATGAACGACGACGCTGCCGCGCTCGAGGCTGCCGGCGAGCGGCGGATCTATCTGAAGCATGCAGCGGCCGGCATCGACAGCCTGGGCGGATACGAGATTGGCCTGCACGACAACAGCCTTGCCGTCGGAGACGCGATTGCCACGTACGATCAGTCGTCGCCCTGCAATGAGGCCATCGGCACTGACGGCTGCAGGGATGCTGCTGCCGGTCGCGGCATCATCGACGGCGTAGGGCGCAAGCGCGAGCTGCTCGGACTGCACGAAGGCCGTGATGCGACGAACTTGGTCCTGATAGCGGTCGTAATGGGAGCCGCGCAGTTGCAGCCGGGTGACCTTGCCGGCCAGCGCGAACTCCGCGCGCGACGTCTCTTCCGCATCGGCGATCTGGTAGACGTCGAGATGCGGGCCGAGATCGAGGATGACATCCGACTTGCCGAAGGCCTTGATGATGACCTGGATGGAGCCCCTGGCTGCCATCGAAAGCACGACGTAACCGCCGGCGCGGACCTCGGAATAGACCGTATCGAGATCAATGAAACCGCCGCCCTGGGCCGAGCCCATCGGCGAGATCGTGTAGTCGGGCCACTCCGGCGCGTCACTCCCGCTCGGATAGTTGTTGCGAAAGTCCGTCGACATCGACTTCCACATCGGCGCGTTGTGGCCGAAGGGTGCTGCCCGCTTGCGCAGCGCATAGACCTTCGAGTTCTGGGCGGCCGTGACCCCGGAAAGACCGGCTTGCCAGGTGATCTTGGTACGATCGAAATCCGATTGCAGCTCGACACTGTCGATGAAGCGGAAATCGCAGTTGCTGTCATTCGTACCGGGATTGAAGGCGTCACCGACGATCAACAACGCATCACCCGGCTTCAGATTGTTGCGCTGGCCGGCAAGGTACATGACCGTGTCGCCTTTGTCCGGCCGGCGTGTCTCCGCCAGCCACGGCCGGATCGCATTCCAGGCCGGCCGTGCGGCGTCCAGTCGCTCGACCGTTTCGAAGGTCTGCGGCTTCTCGTCCGGTCCCGGCACGCTCTGCACCTTCGTGCCGATCTCGATCGACACTTGCGCGGGCACGCCGGTGACGAAGCTGCCCGGCTCGGGCGACAGTTTTGGTGGCGGCGCGGGCGGCGTTTCCAGCGTGAAGGCGAGCCATGTCTCGGCGGCGACGCCGGGCCGCAGGCGGTAGCCGATCAGCCGGCCCATCTCCTGGAGCGAGACGCGCTCCAGCGCAGTGCGGAGATAGGATTCGTTGGCGATGCGCTCCTGGTAGAAAGTGAGCACGTCGGCAGCGCAGGCGAACGCATCGATCAGGCCGATGGTGAAATCGTCATCGGCGCGGCTTTGCAGCTTGCCGAGCGGTGCGAACGCGGCAGAGGACAGCGCGGCGTGCAGGCTGTCGCGGAACTGGGCGTAGTCACCGACGCGGTAGGCGATGGCGGAGAGGCCGTAGCGGTTCGAGATGCCTTGCGGCGTCTCGGCTTCGACACCGGCGCAGCAGCCGCAGCTCTCGCTGCCGGCAGGCAGGGCATGAGGCTTGATGGTTGGAACCGGTAGCGTCATTTGCCGCCTCCCGCCTCGATGATGAGCCGGCCGCGCTCGCGGAAACTCGGATTATTAGCGAGCTGCGCGATCTCGAGGCTTCCGATCGGGATCACCTCGTCATCCAGCGAGGTCGCGAGCGGCGAGATCAGCCGCTGGAATTTTTCCGCCTGCACCGCCTCGACGCCCTCGACCGCTTGTGCGGCCGCGATGATGCGGCTGAGATAGACGGGATCGCCGAAGGTGAAATTGTCGGGATGGAACAGGCCGAGCGTGCCGTCGGGCAGCACCGCGCTCGACAGCACCGTCCGCACGGCCTGCGCGACATCGGCGCGGAAATAGTCCGGCTTGACGCAGACATGCAGTGTGACGTCGAGCGGCACATAGCGCGGCGGTCGTACGTCGAGGTCGTAGCCGGCCATCCTGAACCGCTCGAGATGGTTGCGCAGCTGGGTGGCGAAGGGCGCGTCGACCGCGCCGCCGCCGAAGCGGTCGGGCGTCACGAACACGGTGTGCCAGCTTCCGGTCCAGCGGAATGTTGCGGCCGCGCGCTGCACGTCGGCGCGTCGCTCACTGGCGGCGGCGTAGTCGGCCGCCGTCACCGCGCGCTCCTGGGTGCGGAACGCCTGTGGGGCATCGCGGCGCGCGGCTTCGATGTCCTCGGGCTCGACGCCGCCGGATGCGGGAAGCGGATTGCGCACGGCGGTGAACACGCCATTCGTCGCGCTGACGATGTGCGCTATGGCATCCGCACCGACATTGCCTGCCGTGCCGTTGCCGATCCGGTAGGTCGCCATGAACGCGGTATCCTCGGCCGGACGCTTCCCGAGTAGGCCGTCGCCGAAACGCAGCAAGGCGCGGCTGTGATGGTCGATCTCGACGACGACATGGGGTGCATTTCCGGCGCTGTCGATGAGATCGCGCCGCGGCAGCCAGTGTTCGGTGATGCCGGCAACTTGTCCGGTGAGATCGACGATCGCAGGCGTGGCGTCGCGCGGCGACAAGAGGCTGAACGCACTCGCCGCCCACCACGGCTTGTCCTTGCTGACGGGAACGGCGAGCAGCGCGCCGAGATCGAAGGATTGCGTCAACGGGCTGTTTGCCAGCACCGGGCGGAAGCGCGGCGGCAGCATGACGTCCGGGGCCGACGTGCAGCAATCCCCCGGCGCAGATGATGCCTGCTTCAATGTCGCGCGCGGCATCACGCCGAGCTGTTCGGGCGGCAGCGTGCGGCCGTGATCGACGAGCACGATGTTGCCGCGCGCAACACTGATCGCGAGCTCGGGGCGATCCTCCACCGTCAGGCAAAGCGGGAAGGGCAGTGCGTCGGCCTCGCTCCAGGCGATCTCGGTGACGTCGACCGGGCCGTCGACCGGGGGCTCGTCGAACAGCCCGCCGGACGGATCGCTCGCAAGCGTCCTCTCGGTCAGCCGCACCGCGCAGCGATGGCCGGGATCGGCATCGGCGGTAGACAACGTCGTTGGGCTGATGACCTCCTCGAAGATCAGGATGTCGCCGATGGCGAGCGTATCAATGTGGCCGCGCAGCGTCGCGCGTGTGGTGCCGCGCGGCAGGCAGCATCCGTTGTTGCCCCAGGCATAGAACGCGAGGCTATTTTGCTGCTGATCCAGCTCGGCGGGCGCGACCGTCTCGAACATCTCGGCGCCGCCTTCTATCGCATCACCGAGCGCGCGCGAGCCCGGCGTCAGCACCACGTCCAACCCGGGCACGCGGGTGAGCAGCTGCGTCCCCTTGGGCAGTGCGATCTTCTGCCCATTCACGTCGAAATGGACGAAGGCGCGGGCGTTGCAGCCCTCGTGCAGGTGATAGTCGACCAGCCTCGCATGGCGCCGCACCGAGATGCGCTGCCGCGCGGTGGCGAGATAGGCTTCGTTGGCGACTGCATCCTGGCGATAGGCGAGGTTGTCGGCGGCATAGGCGAGCAGCTCGACCAGGGTCACGCCGAGATCGGCCGCCGAACGCTCCTGCCAGCCGGGCACGAGCAGGCTCAGCCTGTCAAGCATCAGCCGGCGAAAACCCTGATAGTCGCGCGCGAGATAGTCGATCTCCGGCCTCAAACGCGGCGCGGGCGGGCACGGCGCGGTGTCCGCGCAGTCATAGTCCGAGGGGCATTCGACCTTGCAGGTGAAGTCGATCGCCGACAGCTTCGGATCGAACCCGGCCGGCGGCAGGGCCGAGCCGGAATTGGCGAAGATGCCGAAATTGTAGATCGAATAATCCCCGCTGCTGTCGGTCCGGACGACCAGCGTGCGGGCGAGATCGTCGACAGTGTCGACCAGACCGGGCTCAGCCTGCACCGGCAGCGCGTCGGCCGGTGCGCACCAGACCACGCCGACGGTCGCGATCCGCTCGCCACCGGTGATGCGCAGATTGTCCGGCGAGAGCGTGAAGCCGGAATGCAGCAGCCGCACCAGCAGGGTCTGTTGCCGCGGCGCGCCGGGCGGAGAAGCGAGGTCGAGCACCTCGATGAATGCGATGGCGTTGGCGCTGCCCTTGGCCTCGAGCACCTCGAGCCGGCGCGGATCGCAGCAATGTTGCTTCATGCCGCGCCTCCTGGAACCGCAAAGCTCGCGACGTGGCTGGTGCGGTCGGCCAGCACCACGTAGCGGATCTCGACCCGCAGCACGGCGTCGTCATTGATCACCTCGACCGAGGTGACGGCGATCAGATGCGACAGGTGCTGATGCAGCGCGGCCTGGGCCAGCATCTGCGTCGTCGCGGCGAGCGTCACCGAGTTGGGCTCGAACACCAGCGCCAGGAGTCCTGCGCCGAAATCCGGCCGCATCACCCGCTCGCCCTGCATCGTGAACAGCACCTGCTCGATTAGGTCGCGGATGTGATCGGGGCGGCCGGTCGTGGCCGTGCGGCCCTGGTCGTCGAAATGATAGGGGAAGTCGAGTTCGCTGCTCACGCCGTCCTCCCCTCAGGTTGCCAGTACGCGCGTCTGCGCCACGACGGGCAGCATCGGCGTGCCCGTCGGCGTGCAGACGGATTGCCCCATCATGGTCGCGGCCGGTGCGCCGCCGATCATCACCCGCGCCGCGCCCATCACCATCTGCGCCGTGACGCAAGGCGGTGCCGAGCCGGTGAGCGAGCAGGCCACGATCGCATAGGGGCTGGTGAGATTGACCGCGGGCTGGCCCGACAGCATCACACGCGGGAACGGCGCGACCGGCGTTGCCTGTCCGGCATGGCTGCACAATACCGTGGCGCCGAGATGCAAGACGGGAGCGGGCATGTGCGTCTCCTAGATCACGGTGAGCGCGCCGAGATTCACGTCGACGGTCGGTCCGGTCATGGTGATGACCGCGCCTTTGCCGTTGGAAATGGTGATGCCGACGTCGCTGACCGAGATCATCGCGCCCGTCGTGGTCTGCATCAGGATGCCGCCGGTCGGGCCCGGCACGTCGCTGATGGTGAGACCGTTCTTCAAGGGGGTTTGCAGGGTGATGCCGGGGACGCCGGGTGGCACTGCGTGCGCCAGTACCGGCACCTCCGCGGCACTGCCCCAGTAGCACCCGACCCAGATCGGATAGTCGGGGTCGCCGCGCTCGAACTCGACCCAGACCCCGGCGCCGATGATCGGCACCGTGAAGAAGCCGGCATTGATGCCTGCGGTCGGCAGGCAAGGCATCGCCCAGCTCGTCGGTATCGCGGCGCCGACGTCGGGCACCATCACCTGGATCCGGCCGATCTGCAGCGGATCGATATTGTTGATCACCACCGCGCGATACTTTCCGAAAAGTGGCGCATCGCTCATGTCGGCACCTGCGGGACGGTCGAGATCAGCGCGTTGCGTGCGAGCGAGAACGATTGCTTGTAGGAGCCGCGCTCGATCTCGTGGGTGACGTTTTTGACGTAATAGAGCCCGTCGAACGGCAGGCCTGCGCCGCGCACGCCAACCAGTTGCCGCGACTTCAGGACGCGGCCATATCTGGCGACGTCGAGCTTGCCGCAGCCGAACACGCTGTCGCTGTGCTGGCTGGCATAGGCAAGGCCTGCCATCAGCGCCTGCGGCGCGGATAGATGCGCGGTGTTGGAGAGCTTCTCGATCTTCGGCGGCAGCGGCGGCACCGCGCCGAGCGGCGGGCTCATCGGGGTGATGTCAGGGATCGGCACCGGGATCGGTGCCTTGCTGTTGGCCTCCTGGAAGAACACGATCGGCATGACCTTGCGTTCCTTGTCGAAGTTGAACGAGATGTCCTCGACATTGGTGAGCGCATCCATGTTGGTGGTGAGTGCCGGCTGCGGCGCGCCGAAGCGGATTTCCGGGCCCCAATAGGCCTTCGAGGCGCCGGGCGCGGGACCGGCCTCGAGATAGAAGACGTAGCCGGCTTCGCCCGCGAGCTTCTTGACGTAGGCGTAGTCGCTGCCCTTCTGCTGCGGGATCTGCTGAACCGGGATCGGCGGGATGTCGAGCACGCTCGGGATCACCATCGGGATTACGCCGAGGGCTGCGTATTTGGCGAGGATCGCGAGCACCCGCACCGACGGCGGCATCGCCGGGAAGGGCAGGCCGGGCAGCTCGATGATGTCCATCAGCGCCGACATGTCCTTGCCCTTGATCACCAGCTTGCCGACGCCGCCGCTGCCGGGCTGGGTCTCGACATTGGTGACCATGCCGTCGATGACGGACTCGGCCGTACCGTTGATGGTGACGATCAGCACCACGCGCAGCAGCGGCGGCAGCGCGCCGCCGCCGGCAAGCAGGAAGATGGTGCGCAGCGGCGAGCGCACCGGCAGGTCGAACGTGAGCTCGAATCCGCTCTGTGCATCGCCCGATCCGATCTCGATCTTGGCATGGGTCAGCGTCTCCAGCACCTCGCGCGGCGCCGGCACCGGCGCCGGACCGATCTGGAGAGATAGCTGGACGCCGCCTTGCATCATCGGAAATCGTCTCCCTAAAGCCCGTTCGGGCGCGGGATCTGCACGCGCTCACCGGGCGTGTCGGTGAGTTCGAGCGGATCGGTCACGACATTGGCGTCGGCGATCCGCCAATACAGTTCGGGGTCGCCGAGCGTCGCGGAGGCGAGCGTGTCGGGCCGTTCGCCGGCATTGACGATGTGTTCGCCGGCGATGCCGATGTCGCGCGCCTGGGGGATGAAGCGGCGCAGCACATAGGCGACACCGGGATCGTCCGCGCTGCGCTTGAGCCGCCCGATCGCGGCGCCGTGATAGCGGCTGTTCGGCGGAAAACTGTTGTCCGGGAACGCTCCGGCATCGATCAGCATCTGGACGGGATCCGAGGACATCATGTGCTCCGTCAGGGCAGACTGGAAAGACCAAGCGAGGCCAGTGAGGCGCCGCCGGTCAGGCCGGCAAGCGTCTCGCGATTGCGCAGGTAATTGAGGAAGATGGTGCCGCCACGATGCGAGAAGCCGAGATCGTCGGTGCTCATCACATGCAGCCCGAGCGAGACCTTTGCGCGGATCGGATTGAGCGCGGGATCGAACGCTTCCTCGACGATCGAGAACTCGGCGACGCGCACCGGCGCGACCCGGTTCTTGCTCCAGACGAACAAGGTGAGCGGCGCCTCCGGCGGCAGGATCTCGAGCGTGCCGCGATCGGCCTGGCTTGCGATGCCGAGCAGATCGTCGACGCTCGGATTGACGAGGGCCTCGAGCACCGCGAGCTGCGGCGCGATGCCGAAGGCGATCGCATTGGCATGCGCGTCGGGATCGGCGAGCTGGTCGGTCGCGTCGATCTCGGCGTCGAGCTTGATGGTCTCGATCGCGGGCCCTTTCAGCCGGAACGGTTGCGCCCGCCCGCCGGCCGCGCCGTCGCCGCCGGTACCCTGCACCTGGTAGCTGCGGCTCAGCGTGTCCGGATTGTACTGGAGCGCGATCTGCCGTCGCACCGTGCCGCCGCCCGGCGCCAACACCACGAGGCCGCCCTTGATCAGTTTTGGGGACGAGGTGAGGCCGGTCATGGCAGGCGATCCCCCGATGGGCCGCGCGACGGTGGCAGTCGTTTCATCTGAAGGTCGAGCCGCAAGTCGCGCTGATAGCGTTCAAGACTGCTCGGTGCGAACGCGGCGATCCGGAGCGTCGTATCGACGGCGCGATTGACGTACAGCGTCAGGCCCCGCCGCGCGTAGACGTATTCATTGGCCTCGACCTCGAACGTCCCCTGGAACGAATTGAGCCTTGTCTCCGGCTCGCCGAGTGCGTCGAGCAACGACGGCAGCGGCTCGACGAGGACGACGTCGGTCGCATCGATCAGCACCACCGTGCCGTCGTTTGCCCATACCCGTGCGCCGCGCGCGAAGCCTGCGGCCGCGGCGTTGAACCAGTCGGTCCGGTGCCTGGCGCTGCCGAGCGCGCCCTGACCATGCCAGGAGCGGTCGAGATCGAATACGGCTGCGACGTCGTCGAGGGAGGTCGGGTGCGCGAGGCCTGCGAACGAACGCAGGTCGCGGCCGGCGAGCAGCCGCAGTGGTGACAGAGCGAGATCCGACGGGCGCGCGGCTTGCATCGCTCAGCCTCCGATCTTCTTGACGTCGCCCTGGAAATAGGCGGCGTAGAGGTTGCGGATGCCGACGACGTTGACGAGCTTCACCGCCTCCGCATACGAGGAATAGCGTCGGCGTGATGCCGGCTGCACGGTGATCGGTTTGAGCTTTGCATATGCGGGGCCCTCAACCGCCTCGCGCAGCTTGGGATCGTTGACCCGCGGTGCGACATTCTCCCAGGCGATCTCGTCGAAGAGCGAATCGACGCCTTCGATCAGCGTATTGTTCTCGTTGGAGCCATCGCCGAAAGTATTGGCGAAATTGTCGTATTCCGTGGTCCGCAGCGTGTGGATATATTCGTGGATCAGCGTCTGGAACATGTCCCACAGGAAATCGCGATCTTTGTCCGAGTCGGCCTTCTTGAAGATCTGGATGTTGATGTCGCCGAGATTGGCGGAGGCATCCCAGCCGCGGTCGATTTCGTTCAGCTTGTCGACCTGCGCGGCCGTGCTGGTGAAGTCGTCGGCGATCTGGTCGAGGATGATCGCCTCGTCGCCCACGGGATTGTTGCTGGCATCGAAATGCGGTGAGGCATTGAGCTTGCGATTGATGGCGCGCACGCGGTCGTTGGCCTGAAAGAAATACCGCATCAGCGCCTTCGCCTTGTCGCGCTTCTCGGTGCTGTCCATGCCCGCGAGCTCAGCCTCGGTCTCGGCGAACAGGTCGTGGATGTTGCCGCGCGCGCCGAGCGTATCGGCTTTCAGCTCGGGATGCTTCGACTGGTCGTAGTACTCGCCGAACACCTTGTCGGTTTCGTCCTTGCTGGCCTTGCCGATCCGCTCGAACTCCGCAAGCTGGTGCACCTTGTTCGGATCGCCGTGCTCCGCGGTCCCCTTGTCCTTGACCATTTCATCCCAGTAGTCCTGGATCATGCCGGGCATCAGCAGGCGCAAGGCGTCGTCGTACTTCTTCTTGCCCGCCGGGGAGTTGTCGAATGGCAGCGGGCTGCTGGGGTCGGGCCTCAGCGCCACCGCGATGTCTGCCTTCTTCGCGGCATCGGGTTCGACCGTCGTCGACAGATCGCCGGCGCTGGTGGTCAGCGTGACGTCGCGGAACACGCCCTGAAGCATGACGTCGTATTTATCGAGGATCCTTTCCGTCGCGTCAGCCTGCTGTTTGAGCGTTGCTTTTTTCGCCGGATCGCTTTCGTCCTCGGCCTGGTCGCTGAGGAGATCGAACCGGCGGGCGATGTCGGCGCGCTCGCGACCGAGTTCCTCCGTAGCCTTCGTCCGCTCGGCCGGCGCGAGCGCGAACACCTCCGCGGCGATGGTGGCGACCTCGTCGTGGCCCGCTGCCGTCGCAATCCGGATCTTGATGGCCATGGCATCGTAGGCGAAGGTCGGCGCGCCCTTGCCCGGTTCGCCCTGCGGTTCGACGTCGCCCTTGGCGAGCGCGTCGCGTCCGCCGCGAAAGCGGGTTGCGAAGAAGCGCTTCAACCTCTTGTACTCGGCGCCGTCGATGTCGGATTCGAGCTCGGTGACGCTGAGTTTGCCTGAACCGAACATGATCCTCAGTGCGGCGATATCGCTCAGCTCGAGCAGGTCGAGGATGGCGTTCTCGTCGTCATCGAGTGTGGGGCCGTCCTGCATCTCCAGGATCAACAGCGCCTTTTGCCGTGGATCGAGCTTGAACTCGGCCTGGCCGGCTTTCCACCGACGGACGATCGCACGCGCCTTGTTGTCGCTGTCGAAGCTACCTTCGATCGCTGCGGACTTGGTGATCTTGTCGAGATAGGCGAGCAGCTCCTTGTCGCCGAAATTGCCCTCGGCGCCGAAAAACACGGCGATCGATTCGTACCAGGCGAGCCGCTGCACCGCCGCCGGCGGCACGGTCGCGCCGCGCTGCTGCACGACATGGGCGAGCTCGTGCGCCAGAATGTGCCGGCCACGTGGGCTTTGCGGATTGTATGCGCCGTCGCCGAACACGATGTGGGCGCCCGCGGTGTAGGCGGTTGCGCGGATCGCACGGGCCGAGGCTGCGGCCTGCGCGTCGGTGTGGATCCGCACATGGCTGAAGTCGGACCGGAATTGACGTTCCATCGTCTCGCGCGTCGGAGCGCCGAGTGGCGAGCCTGTCGATCCGACCACCTCTGATACCGCGGCCGGCGCGGCCGGTCCCGTCGTGCCAGTGGAGCGTGGAAGCGGCGATAGCGCCGGCGCCGGGCCAGCCGGCTGCGATGGCCGCAGGGCGTTTTTGACCGCATGCTCGGCTTCGCTCTCGAAGCGGTCGCGGGCCGGACGAAGCTCGAGCGAAGGCGCATGGGCCGGCGAGGATGGCTTCGGCACTGCCTTTGGTGCGGCGTGCACGGTCATGGCTTGCCTCGCGGAGCGTCGGCGCCGGATGTGGTGGTCAATCGTGCCGCGATCCGATCGGCGACCGCGCGCGGCGCCTCGGCATGGGCGGCGCTCGCCTCGTTGGCGGACCCCGTGAGCCGCTGTTGCAAGGCCTGTCCGATTGCGTCGGCAAGTCCCGCAGCTTCGGAGTGTCGCGACGCATCGACGACGAGATGTCTAATCCGGATATCGATGCCGGAATGTTTCATGGTCCGACTCCCGGCCAAGGCCGCTCGAGCTTGGAGAACTCCGCACGCACCGCGGCGTTGATCGCGTCCTGCTCGATCCGTCCGCCGCTGGCGGCAGCGGCCAGGAAGGCGGCGTTAAGCGCGATGGCGCGGATGTTGCCGCCGGTCAGTTGCAGCCTGGCGAGGCCTGCGAAATCGACCTCGCCGAGCGGTGCATCGGCGGGGAACTGCATGCGCCACAGTGTTTCGCGCGCGGCGGCGTCAGGGTAGGGGAACTGGACCACGTAGCGGATGCGGCGCAGGAAGGCGCGATCGAGCGCGCTCTTCATGTTGGTGGTGAGGATCACGAGCCCGCGATAGGTCTCGATCCGCTGCAAGAGGTAGGCGATCTCGATATTAGCGAAGCGGTCATGGCTGTCGCGCACCTCGCTGCGCTTGCCGAACAGCGCATCGGCCTCGTCGAACAGCAGGATGGCGCCGCTGGTCTCCGCGGCCTCGAACAGCCGGCTCAGATTCTTCTCGGTCTCGCCGATATATTTGCTGACCACGCCGGCAAGATCGATGCGGTAGAGATCAAGTGCGGCCGCGCTCGCGATCGCTTCGGCCGCGTAGGTCTTGCCGGTGCCGGATTCGCCGACGAACAGCGCGGCGGTTCCGAGCCCGCGGCCGTTATGCGCGGCAAAGCCCCAGTCGCCATGGACGCGCGGCCGGTGCTGCAATTCATTCGCGATGGCGCGGAGCTGCGCGGTTACCACCGGGGGCGCGACCAGGTCGTCGAAGACAACGCGGCTGTCGATCCGCTGCGCCAACGCGTCAAGCCCGCCGCGCACCGCGGCGCGGCAAAGCCGCCATACCGCCGGCCCGAGCAGAGCGGGATCGGCCTGTGTCTCGGCGAGGGCTTCGGTGACCACGAGGCGCAGGTCGGCGGCGGGGACGTTGAACTGCCGCAGCGCCGGACGCAGCGCGGCTGCGAGCGCGGCGGCCTGCTCGCGCGAAAGCCCGCGCAAGGCTGCGACCTGCCGCGCGGCGGCCGGGGCATCGGCGGCCTCGAGCCGCAGGATACGGCGCTGCCGCAGTCGCGACAAGCGGGTCGGTTCCGGCGCGTTGAGCACGATCGCGGGTCCCATCAGATGGGCGAGCAGCGCGATCGCATGCGCCTCGGCATCCGCCGCCTCGATCGGGCGGTCGAGCTCGAGCGCGATGATAGCATCCGAGAGGGCGGCCTCGCGGTCGAGCAGGCGGGCGATCTCGGCAAGCTCGCGCGGATCGTGCGGCAGGTCGCGGGCGTGCAACCAAAGGCCGTTCGCACCGAGGCAGGCGAGCGCCGCGCGCGCGAGGTCTCGCTGCGGCTCGATCTCGCTGCGAGCGTGACCCAGGGCGGCGAGGGCGGCCGCCCCCGTGCCGAGCGCGTGCGCGATCGTGTTCGCCTGTGGTGTATCGGGCTGGATAGAGCCGACCGGCTCGCAGCGAACGAGCCCTATCAGGCGGGCATCCATCGCGGCCACGCCGGTCAGGTAGTGCAGCACGCGCTCGTCGATCTGGATCGGACGGCGCGGCGGCGCCTCGTGGCCCTCGCACGCGATCAGGCACCAGCGCCGCAAGGGCCGGAGCGGCGAGAGCGCATCCCAATGTGGCTCAGTGAGCATCTGCATGGCGAAATTGAACGTCGGCTGCGTGCTCGCGATGGCTTCGGGCGCTTGCGTCATCGCCACGCCGACGAGGCGACGTAGCGCGCTGTCGAGCTCGACGCCGGCCGCGAGCAGCACGACGTCGCGCTCGAACGCTGACAGGCCGAACAGCTTTGTCAGCGCGTCGAGCGCGGGCTCGAAATCATCGCCGCATTCTGGCGGAGGCGGCTCGGCGTCGGCCGATGTATCGCGCAACTGCCGTGCGAGGCGCCCGCGCAGCGCAGCGAACTGCGCCGCCAGCCATTGCTGGTTGCGGCTGGCCCAATCGAGCCCCGGCTGCGCTTGCGGTCTGTCGTGCATGTTCATGGCGGCACGCTCAGGGTTTGCGAGGCATCGAAAGCGGGCGCATCGCCGCTGAGATCGAGCAGGAGGCTGTCGACGCCGTCGATGCGCAACCGCGCCGGATAGGCTCCAGCGGGAAGCGTCGCGGGGAAGTCGAACACCAGCGGATCGGTAGACGCGCTGCGCGGTTTGGCGGTGGCTTCCGCCGTGCCGAGGACGAGGCTCGCGCGCTGCCGCGGCTGCACCTGCGGCCGCGAGAACAGGGTGGCTGTGACGCGCAGCGGCGCAGTCTTGCGCAGCACGGTCGCCGCGGGCAGCGAAAGTCCGGCATCCGCTGCAATGACCAGTGCTGGGGCGATGACCAGGGCCACCGCGTTGGTCTCGCGCTCATTGGCTTCGCCGGCCGGCAGCAGGCGCAGCGTGAGGCTCCATTGCCCCGGCGCGAGCGCGGCCTGCGCGGCGGCATCGTTCGGCAGCGTCACGGTGAGCTCGGTGCCGTCGTCGTTGGGTGCGCCCGGCACCAGTTCAAAAGGAGCTGGAAATAGCGGGTGCGCCAATCGCACATGAAAATTGCTGCCGCTGAGGCGAATGC
Organism: Bradyrhizobium sp. 482_C4_N1_8; assembly: GCF_052075965.1. Classification (NCBI taxonomy): domain Bacteria; kingdom Pseudomonadati; phylum Pseudomonadota; class Alphaproteobacteria; order Hyphomicrobiales; family Nitrobacteraceae; genus Bradyrhizobium; species Bradyrhizobium sp. 482_C4_N1_8. The sequence continues at coordinate 2,655,843 of NZ_CP197231.1, forward strand.
CGGAGAGCACCACGGGCTCGCCGAGCCGCGCGCCGGCCTGCTTGTTCTGCGGCGTCGCCGCAAACAGCGTCGGCAGCGGAGGCAACGTGTCGGGATTGACGACGACGCCGCGGTCGCGCTTGGTGGCGGGATCGATGATCCCGCGCGACAGCACCGGCAGCGGCGAGACTGCGGGCTTCGTGGCTTCGATCAGCACCACCGACACCACATAGGCGGCCGTCGGCCGATAATGCGACTGGATGGCCGCCCATAGTCGTGACATCTCCTCCGGCCCCATCACGGCCGGCGTGATCTTGATCAACTCGGCCTGATCGGCGAGGTCGGCGGCAGCGAGCGCCTGGAACGCCGGCGGCAGCATCGCGACGTCGAGCGGATTGGGATTGAGCGCGCGCTGCACGGCGGCGCGATCAAGCACCGGGCGCTCGTGCAACAGATGCATGCCATAGCCGAGCAGGATTTCGGCCTGGCAGTCGACCCGCGCGTAGGCCGTCAGCAGATAGTGCAGGTCGAGGGCAAGCGGCGCATTGGTCAGGCGCTCACCGCTGCTCGAGGACCGCGACGGCAGGGAGCGGTTGCGCCAGCCGGGGTTCGGCGTCACCTGATGCAGGAACAGGTTGAGTCGCGGCTGCTCTTCTGCGCTGCTGAGGTCGATCGTGTCGGGCGCAACCGCACTGACATTGACCGTGCCGCCGACCGCGGGCCCGGCCTCGATCAGCCCGTTGTCGAGCAGGTTGCGCAGGACTGCGCTGACCGCGCCGATTGCGAGCGGCGAGCTCATGCGCGGCCTCCGGGTCCAGGGCGGCGCAGATAGTCGGACAGCGGCACCGACGGCTTTGGTGCGGGCTTGACGGCGCGTGCCGTGCGTGGGGGCTCCGGCGAGCGGATGTCGATGCGGTCGATCGTCACCTTGATCACCGGCGGTGTCTCGCGCCGGCGCTGCGCCTGGCCGGCGAGCACGGTCTGGCCGAGCGGAAGCGCCGGCGGTGTTGCAGCCTCGTTTCGGGGGCGGGGCGTGTCGCGCAAGACCGTGTCACGAGGCTGTGTGCCGCGTAGCGGATCGCGCGGGGCGGCAGGCAGAGGGGCATCGACAGGCGATCTTGACGGCGCGTCGGTCGATTGAAGCGACTGCGTGGTAGCTGCGACCTTGGCTTCGAGACGCAACGGTGCGCCTTCGTTGTCCGGCTCCATCTGTCCGCGCTGCGGCGCCTGCACGCCAACGGCAGGATCGTCTGCGCCGGTCATGTTCGGCAACGCCGCCAGCGAGGATGCCGGTGTCTGCCTTTCATCCTGTGTCGTCTCGTGCATCGGAGCATCGTCGTTCCGGGGCGGGGCGGCAAAACGTGGCGGCAGGGCAACGCGTGCTGCGCCGGGAATCGGTTCGCCGCGGCCGATGCGCGCGAGATTTTGCAGGAGGCCCGTCATGACGCGCCCGCAAGTTGCAGGTAGGCGGCGCGGCGGGTGTGCGGCAATGCCAGCACCTCGGCCTCGCTCCAGCCATATTCGCGCGCGAGCGCGTCGACTTCGAGCAGGGTACGCTCGGCCGCCGCCTGCACCTCGATCCAGAACGCCGGCGCGATGTCGATCAGGGCCTGCCAGGCGTGGCCGCAATCGGGGCAGTCGAGCGCGAAACTGAGCACCGCTCCGGGATCGCAACGTTCGAGCTCGGCCTCGACCCTGTGCAGGATGTCCTGCGCAGCCGGTGGCGCCTCACCGAGGCAGCGCGCGAGCAGCAGGTTTGCCGCGGCGGCGGAATCGCCGGTCGCGGCGAGGCTTGCAAGATCGGACAGCGTCGGCAGCCGCAGCGGCAGCTCGCTGCCCCCGTTCGTGATGCGCGGCACGGCGTCAGCCGGTGGTGCAAGTCCGACCGCGAGCACTGCGCTGTCCGCCGTGAACTCGCAGTCGGTGTGACAGGTGGGGCAGGCGGCGCGCAGCCGCCACGGCGCGCCGAACAATCGCGCGCGCAAGGCCAGCAGCGCGGCATTGCCTGTGCCGATCGAGTCCGTCGGCGCTGCGCCCGCCGCCGCGAACAAGGCATCGTCGCGCTGGCGCTGCGCGCGGCCGGCGGCCCGGTCCCACAGCGCCAGGATGTCCTGCTCGCGTTGTGCGGTGGCGGAGAGCATGAGCGGTCTCAGGCTGGATCGGTGAAAGTGGGCTCGGACGGCTCGGCGACCGCCTGATCGCGCTCCCATCCCTCGTTCTCCAGCTTGATGTGCTGGATCGCCACCGCATTGGCGTTGGCGTCGAGATCTGGCAGCGACTGGTATTCGGAGACCCAGCAGCGGAATAGCTTGTAGGCCAGCGCGAGCTGCCCGGCCTCGTTGTAGACCTCGAGGATGATGTCCTTGCGGAAATCCTTCAGCGAGACCTCGGCGCCAAGTCCTGCGCCGAAATGCCAGACCTTGTTGGCCCATTTCTCGAACTCGGTGTCGTGGGTGACACCGCGATCGAGCGTGATCGCCTCGAACTTGCTGCGGCCGGGCGACTTGCGTCCCGTCGAGGGATCGCCGCCCTCGCGGTGTTCGACCACTTCGGTGGTGCGTTTCAGCGCCGACACCTTGCTGATGCCGGCGACGTAGCGGCCGTCCCATTTCACGCGGAACTTGAAGTTCTTGTAGGGATCGAAGCGCTGCGGATTGACCGAGAACTGTGCCATTTGCTTGCCTCAGGTGTCTTTGCCTCAGGTTGGGATGTCGCCGGCGATCTGCTGGATCTTGATGACGACGAACTCGGCGGGCTTCAGCGGCGCGAAGCCGACGATGATGTTGACGATGCCGAGATTGATGTCGGCCTGCGTCGTGCTCTCGCGGTCGCATTTGACGAAATAGGCCTCGCGCGGCGAGCGGCCCTGGAACGCGCCCTGCCGGAACAGGCCCTGCAAGAAGGCGCCGATGTTGAGCCTGATCTGCGCCCACAGCGGTTCGTCATTGGGCTCGAACACCACCCATTGCGTGCCGCGGTAGAGGCTCTCCTCCAGGAACAGCGCCATGCGCCGTACCGGAACGTATTTCCATTCCGAGCCGCGGTCGTTCTGGCCGTGCAGCGTGCGCGCGCCCCAGACCACGTTGCCGTAGACCGGCAGCGTGCGAAGGCAATTGACGCCGATCGGATTGAGCTGGCCGTTCTCGGCGTCGCTCAAGCTCAACGCGAAGCCGACGCCGCCGTTGACGCTGGCATCGGTGCCGGCCGGCGCCTTCCAGACCCCGCGCGTGGCGTCGGTCCGGGCGTAGACGCCGGCGACGAAGCCGCAAGGTGGAAAGTCGCGCACGACGCCGGATTGCAGCGGATCTGCCTGCATCACCCACGGGTAGTACAGCGCGGAGAAATTGCCGTCCGAGCCGGTCAGGCCGGCCTCGCCGTTGGCGCCGCTCATGTTGGCGACCGTCTCGTTCTGGAGGCTGTCGATGATCAGGAACGCACGGCGGACGTGGCAGCGTTGCTGTAGCTTGGCGAGTGCGCCCTGGGTCGTTGAATTGACATTGGTGAGGCCGGGCACGCAGACCAGGTTGAAGATGTCGATACGATCGACGATCCCGCCGGTCGCGAACAGCGGATCGATCGCGCTGACGAACGGGCCGTCATTGGCGGAGAGGACCGTGCCATCGGCGCCGCCCGCAAATGGCTTCGTGGCCGGGGTCGGGACCGTCGTTGACGCCGTGGTCAGCTTGTCCATGAAGGCGGAGCGGCCGTTGACGACGCTCGGCGCGTAGCGCGGATCCGCCTTGTTCATCGACAGGTCCTGGAACGTCTCCACGATGTCAGTGCTCGGCGACGGGCCGATGACATCGAGCCGGAAGCGGGTGCTGTCGTCCGCACGCAGCGTCAGCCGGACGCTGAAGGAGTTGGCCCACAGGCCCGGCGAACTCGCCTCGATACCGAGATCGTTGATGGCGCAGGTCGCGGTCTTCGCGTCGCTGGCGGGCGTTCCCGAATTGAACAGCGCGATCCGCACGACGTAGGCGTCGCTGCCGCCGTTGTCGAAGAATTGGCGCACGGCGTAGCCGAGATTGGCGCGGCGGTCGAGCCCGCCATAGGCGCGCTCATAGTCGGCAAAGCTGGAGATGCGCACGGCACGGTCAACGGGACCGCGCGGCGCCCAGCCGATGAACAGCGCGATCGACGTCGCCACGCCCGAGATCGAGCGCACGCCGCTGGAGATTTCCTCGATATAGACGCCGGGTTGCAGAAGGGCTGAGGGCATGTCGGCTCCTGTGATTTGGCGGTCCGTCTCGCTTGGTCAGACCGCGGCGATGGTCTTGCCTGGCCGGCGGGCGCGCCGCTGGCGCGGCCGGCGCCTCGGGCCGGGCGGATCCCGAATGGCTTCCGACAGGGATTGCGTCGTGATCTCGGTGATGGCCGTGCGGTGCGGCCGCAGCTCGTAGAGCGCGCCGCTTTCGCCGCTTGCGACGATGGTGACGACCTTCATCCGCGGCCGGCTGTGCAGAAGGCTCGCGAGGCTGTCGCGCTCGTCCGGGGCCTTCTGTGCCACCACGAGGACGTCGGCCCGGGTGCGGCGTGCCTCCGTTGCCAGATTGGCGTCGTCACTCGTCCCGACTACGGACAACGCCGGATCTTTCGCGACGACATGCTCGAGAAGATCGGTCATCAGTCTCGGAAATCCCGCAATGAGGATGCGTCTCTGTCGCAATGGCCACCTTTGCGGTGAGCCTTGCACAAGGCGCGACGGCGCGATTGAGCCAAAAGGTCTAGCGAGGATGGAGTTGATGGTCCGGACCATGCCCGCGGCGGTGAGACCGCGATGATGCAAACGGCGCGTAATTCACCGCGACATGGCGGCTTCGCGCGCGATGCCGGCCTGAAGGATCTAGGCCGAAAGGTCTAGCGGGTCTGGATCCGCGATGATGCAGACGCGGCCGCGCCGTTCGCGTGCAGATGCTTGCTGATCTCGCCGCGCCGGCGAATCTGCAATTTGCTGAGCACGTTGTGCATGTGGTTCTTCACCGTCGAATTGCGGATCCGCAAGGCTCGTGCGATCTCTTTGTTCGACAGCCCTTCGCCGACGAAGCGAATGATCTCGTGCTCGCGTGGTGTCAGCGTGTCGACGCCGGCGGCCGGCGCTCGCGTGACGGTCCGCGCGGAGAGTAGCGCGAGGCGGCCGAACAGGGCGGCGGCGACCTTGGGCGAGCACACGAGCTCGTCGCGCATCGCATTATGGACGGCGGCGACGACGTCGCTGATCGAACCCTCGCGCAGCACGAAGCCGGACACGCCGGCCTCTGCGCAGGCCAGGATGTCCTGCTCGGCTTCGGCGACAGCGATGGCGACGACCTTCAACGCCGGCGCCAGCGCGCGGCAGGCCGCCGATTGTTGCAAGCCTTGCGGCGTCGCTATGTCGACCAGCAGCACCTGCGCGCCGCTGTCGACGACTTGCTCAGGCGGGGTCGCAAGATCGCCGTGCCCGGCGATGCGTAAGCATTCCTGCCGGGCCAGGCAGGAACTGAGGCCTTCGCAGAGCAGGCGCACGTCGCTGAGGATGAAGAGCCTGATGGGTATGAGGCCGCCGGCGTCCGGCTCGGCGGGCGGCGGTGATGCATGCGAAGCGGTGAGGTGGGAGTGCGGCGGGGCGTGGCGCCCTGCCGAAAATGACGCATTGGACGACATGCCTGCCTCCCGATTGCCAACTCACAACCGTGTTTGCCGCCGCGCCCAGTTGAAGGCCACCAAGATCAAAAAGTTGTATATTTAATATCTTTCCCCTTGAAATTGAGTATCGCGCGTTTTGACGTCGCTGACAAGCACCGACACGGCATCCCGACATGTCGGGGGCGTTTCGACGCATGTGAAGCGGACGATTGACAGGCAGCAATTTAATTTATCAGCGCTGCGCGTGCGGATTGAGATCTGGCCTCTCAGGCTACGACCTTGGCACCGGCGTCGCCGAGACGCTGGTGTTCCTTTGCGAGATGATCGCCAATCGCATCGCCCGACATCGGCTTTGCGAAGTAGTAGCCCTGGATGAAGTCGCATCCCAGGCGGCGCAGGCTGTCGAGCTGGGCGCGGGTCTCGACGCCCTCGGCGACGCAAGCGATCTCCATGTCGTCGCACAGGCCGGCGAGAGACTTGATGATCTTGTGACTCACCGGATTTTCGTTGATGTCGGCGACGAAGCTGCGGTCGATCTTGATCTTGTCGAGCGGCAGCCGATGCACGTGGCTCAGCGAGGAATAGCCGGTGCCGAAATCGTCCAGTGAAATGCCACAGCCCATGGCCTTGAGCGTCGCGATCGATTGCTGCGCGCGCACGAAGTCGAAGGTGACGGCGGTCTCGGTGATCTCGAAGTCGATCCGGTTCGGCGGCAACCCGCTTCTCTCGATGATCGAGATCAGCGGCAAAATGCCCTCGGCTGCGCAGACATCGTGAGCGGACAGGTTGAACGACAGGCGGATGTGGTCGGGCCAGGTCCTTGCCGTCGCGAGCGCGCGGACCAGCAGCGCCTGCGTCAGCGGCCGGATCAGGCCGATGCGCTCTGCGGCCGGAATGAAGTCGGCCGGTGAGACCAGGCCCAGGCGGGAGCTGTGCCAGCGCGCCAGGACTTCGAAGCCGGCGGTGTGCTCGCTCATGGCGTCCACGATCGGCTGGAACACCAGGTCCATCTCGGTGCTGAAATCGGCGGTGCGGAGCAAGTTCTCGATGACGCCGCGGCTGCGGATCTCGGCCTCGAGCTCGCTCGAGAAGATCACGGTGCGGCCGCGCAGATGGCGCTTGGCGTGATAGAGCGAGTAGTCGGCGCATTCATAGAGCGCTTCGGCGCTGGTCGCCGAGCTTGGGAAAAGCGCGAAGCCGATCGAGCAGGACAGCCCGGTATGGGCGGTGTCGAGCTGGTAGGGCAACTTGACCTGTTCGCCGATGCGCTGGCCGAGCCGCATCAAATCGTCATCTTCGGGATCGCCGCACACCACGAGGCCGAACTCGTCGCCGCCGAGCCGGGCAAATTCCACCCGCTGCGGGCCGAAGCCCTCGCAAACTTCGCGGATGCGGCGCCCGGCTTCGATCAGGACGCGATCGCCGACCGAGTGGCCGTAATTGTCGTTGATCGGCTTGAAGCCGTCGAGGTCGATGATCCCCACCGCGACGCGAACGCGCCTGCGCTCGGCGTCGCTGAAGGCGCTCGACAGCTCGGCGAAGAAGCGGCGGCGGTTCGGCAGCTCGGTGAGGGAATCGAGATTGGCGAGGCGGAAATTCTCGTCCGAGAGCGCTTGCGTTGCCGCCTGCTGCGCCAGCAGCGATTTGCGGCTGGAGACGAGATCGGCGAAGTCGCGGTAGTAGATGAACAGCACCGTCACCATCGCGCCGGAGACGAGAAGGTTGTTGACCGCGATCGCCTTCAGCGTCGGTTCGCCGGTCGCCCAGAAGAACAGCACATAGGGAACGTCGACGACGAGCGTCACGATCAGCGCCGCGGAACGCAGATGCATCAGCGAAAAGATGCAGCCGATCACGGTTACCGCCATGTAGAAGGCGACCTGGCTCTTGGCGAAGGCGTCGCCGTAAGGGTACAGCGCAAAGGACCATGCGGTGAAGCCGGCGCCGATCGGTAATGTCATCCAGTTGGTGGCGCGCAGATTGCGCAGGATATCGGCATCGCTGCGCACGAGATGACGCTGGCGCAGCCACCAGAAGGTCCGCAGCGCGGCGAGCACGGTGAGCACGCTCGGCACGATCAACGTCAGCCAGTCCGGCGCCACGTTGACATAGGTATAGGCGACGGCGATCGTGTTGCTCATCAGGATGAAATAGAGCAGCGGGATCTGCTTCGAGAAGGCGTCGAACTGCGCGCGCGTCAGGTCCGGGTTGTCGGCCGGCACGCGAAACAGCCGCATCGCGGCGGCGAGCTGAGACTTCAAATTGACGACAGGCATTGCAATACGCGCCCCGGATCCCTTCAAAACGGCGGCGATCTTGCACGACGGGGGTAAAGGTCGCGTTAGGTGGGGCTGCACGAAAAGCCAGCGCAGGTTGCGCGCGGCCGCGGGATTTTCCAGCCGCGTGTATTGGTGAGGCCGTGTTAAGGATATCCGGCGGCCGAGGCGCGTGTCTCAGGCACACCTTGCCCGCAGCCACCCGCAGCTACGATCCGCTAACCATGCGAGACCTTGGCTTTCAAATCGGCGACGGCGCATGGCCGCGCGGTCAGCCGACGCACGTGCTTGCGCAAGCTACGTCGTGCGAGGTGCAGCAGCAACGGCCTCGTGTCCGCGATAGTTCATGAGCATGCACGGAATAACGGTCGCCGTTCGGTTTGAGCATGGCGGCTATCGCTGGAATGCGGCCGCTTGCTGTTTGACCGCGCGCACGCGGCCCGCCATACTTCGCGTCAAGGCGAGCCAGAAAGACTTGTCGGCACCGGGAGCTGAAATGACCAAATCATTCTCCGTCCTCGCAGGGACGCTGATTTCCTTCGTCTCCTTCACTTCAATTGCACTGTCGCAGCCGGCCTGCGTCACCCAGAACATGGCTGTGCCGCCCGGGGCCAACACCACCGACAAGGCGGCACCGTTCTTCATTGACACGGCGGGCCTCGATTTCAAGACGGCGCCGCCGACGCGCGATCCCTCGAACCCCAACTATCCGCGCGCGACCGAGCTACCCGACGGAACGCTGCCGCCGTCCGGCGCCGAGGGCAATTTCATCATCGGGCCCACCCACAATCCCGCGCCGGAGACGATTGCGAAGGAAGGCGTACCACGCGGCACGACAAAATCCTTCACGCTGACGTCGAAGGAGAGCACGATCTACAATCCCGGCCTGATCCGCGACGATGTCGCCGGCTGCACCAATTCCTCGATCATGACGACCGTCACCGCGCCGGACGACAAGTCGCACATGATCGTCACCACCAGCCATCCTGGAAGCTGGTCGCGCACGATCGACGTCTACGTGCCGGCGCAATATGTACGCGGCACCGAGGCGCCGTTCATCGTGGTCGGCGACGGCGGCTCCAACGCCTACAAGGACCTCGCCACGACGCTCGATAATCTGATCGCGCAGCGCCGCGTTCCGCCGATGATCGCGATCCAGATCGGCAATGGCGGGCAGGACGCGCAGGGCAGCCAGCGCGGCCGCGAATACGATGCGGTGTCAGGCGACTATGCGCAGTTCGTCGAGCGCGAGGTGTTGCCGCTGGTCGAGAAGAACGCCGACGTCAAGTTGACCAAAAACCCCGACGGGCGCGCGACCATGGGCCTGAGCTCGAGCGGTGTTGCGGCCTTCACCATGGCGTGGTTCTATCCCGATCTCTATCACCGCGTGCTGGCCTTCTCGCCGACGATGGTCAACCAGCAATGGCCGCACGATCCGTCGCTGCGTGGTGGTGCGTGGGAATATCACAGCGCTTGGACCGGGCCGGCCACGCCCAACCTCATCTCCAAGGCGGGCGTGCTGACGCCGGCCGAGCCGCCCGGCGTGCCGCTGATCGTCGCCGCGCCGGCGAAGCCGATCCGCTTCTGGTTCTTCGGCGGCGACCAGGACCTGTTCTATCCGAACCCCACCATTCCCGACGGCATGCACGACTGGACCCTGTCGAACGCGCTGATGGCGAAGGTGCTGGCGGAGAAGGGCTACCACTACCAGTTCCTGTTCGTGCGCAACGCCAAGCACGTCGACCGGCCGACGATTGCGCAAACGCTGCCGTCGGCGCTGGAGTGGGTCTGGAAGGGCTATCCGATCCCCTGAACGCGAAGTCGCGCGAAATCTAGCGGCCAATCCCTATCGTCACGCCGGCGGTCGAGCGCATGGCGTCCCGGAGGGTCGTCGCGTTCATGTCGTCAAGGATCTGACGTGTCAGCACGGTGGTCTGGCCGGGCGTGTTGAGGATCGTATCGCCGCGCGAGGTCGAGAGCCGGTCGGCCTTGTAGGGCGCGGCCCGATCGGTGGCGGGCGCATGGTGCGGGCGTTTGCCGGACGCCGCAAAGGCCCCTTGCGAGATGCAGAGGGCGGCGATTACGACCAGGCGCAATGATCTTGCGGGCATGCGGCCTCCCATGTCCAAGCCGTCAGCCTAGCATATGGCGGGCATGGTCGCAGAGGACAAGGGTCAGGCGAGAGCGGCCCGGCGCTCCCGTACCGGTTCGCGGGGCCGGTCGGGGTTACGCGGCTCGGCGAGCCGGGTAAAGCTGCGCTGACCCGCCGACGCGGGCGCCTCGACGACGACGCCCTCGCAGACGATCTGCCCGTCCAGCATCCTGAATTCGAGCTTGTCGTAGCGTGGCATGGTCTCGCCGGGCGCGGGCGGCAGCAGCTCGACGCGGCCCTGGATGTTCAGCGTGGCGTCGCCGGCGCCGTGAAGCCGCGGATTCCACATCCTGATCCCGGTCTCCGTCCAGCGCTGCCGGATCAACGTGGCGCGGTCGACGGGTTCCACGACCTTTGCGCGCGTCTTCGGAGCGCTGGGGATCACCGGATCGGGAGACTCGAGGACCGGCTCCGGCGCGACATGCGTGACGGCGCTCGCTGTGTCGGCGGAGGGACCCTCCGTTGCGATCGGGGCGGGATCGTTGGCCGGGACCGGCTCGATCTCCATTGCGACGACAGAGATGGCAACGCTGTCGATGCTGTTCCCGGAGACCTCTCCCGCCGAGACGTCGCTGTCCGCAAGCGCGACGCACGTGTCCTCTACGACAGGCGGCTCCACATCAGCGACGTCAGAGGAGGTATCGTCGTTGACGGCGAGAACGGGGGCATCAACCGGAGCGATCTCGATGTCGATAGACGAGACCAGCGCCTCCTCGACGACGACGAGCTCCACCTCGGCCGAGAGGTCGGGAGATGGATCGCTGCCGATGACGGGCTCGGAAACGTTGGCTTGCTGGCTCTCGGCCTCGACAGGCGACAGCCGCGCCTCTTCAACGATGACGGGTTCAACGATCTCCGGAAGTTCCACAGGTGGGTCGCTGATGACGAGCTCGGGTGCACCGACCGGCTCACTCTCGATCTCGACAACCGGGACCGGTGTCTCTTCTACGACAACGGGTGCGACGCTGGTCTCAAGCTCCGCGGGCGGATCGCTGCTGACGAGCTCAACGGCCTCGCTCTCCACCTCGACTGATGAGACCGAAACCTCTTCGACGACGACCGCCTCGACCTCTGTCGGCGCTTCCAAGGATGAATCATCGGCGACGCCGACATCAGTTGGCGCCGCGGACGAGCTCTCCGGGATGACAGAGATAGCGGCGCCATCTTCGGCGACCGGAGCCGCAACGGCGATCTCGGTGTCACTGGGCAGCGGGTTGGTGCTGATGCTGTCGGGAGCCGCAACAGCTTCTGCGATGTCGGCAACGGTTGCGGGCGAATCGCTTGCTGCGATCGGCGCGACATCGATGCTGCCGCCGTGAGGCAAGGGCCTAAGCCGGGTGAACGCCCATTTCACCGCGGGAATGCGGCGCAGCAACGATATCAGTCTCGAAAGCACAGGGAGTTGTCCAAGAGGTACTCGGCGTGAAGCAATCGCTGATTCGCCAGCAATGCAAAAAACTGCCCCGGCCGTCACATCGATGTCAATGTAGGTGGGACCAATTGCAGAACATCCGAGCGTCCACCGCGCGGGAAAGGGCAACGCGACCGCCGTGTCGGATGCGACAATGCACCACCGCCGGGTTGCGAGCGGTCGCGCCTAGGATGGGCGGGACAGCAACGCAAAGCACGCGCATGTCCGATCCTCCCGACGACAGGATCGTTCCGATCCGCTCGTTGCAAGGCGCCCGGCTCGACGCGCGCTTTGACGCAACGCTTGCCGACCTCGAGGCGCGCCGCGATGAACTCGTGCAAATCATCTCGCGTCTCACCGACGGCTTGAGCGTGATCGATCAGGCCGCCGCTGGCGGATCAGCCCAGTCCGCGCGCGATCTGCTCGATCTGCTGGCCACGGCCAAAGCCCAGCTGAACGAGGTGACGGCCATCATCGAAAAGCTGCGGTCGTCCTGAAGCTCCGGCGCGGCAGGCGGCCAATGTGACCGCGTCCACGGAGTTGCCGCGCCGATCCCCGATACGCTTCCTTCGACAGCGAAGGAGAAAAGACGTGATCCGCAAGACATACCCGGCCGCTGATCCTGCGCCGAACGTCGGACTTCCCTGCGTCATCCTTCCCGCCTAAGTTCAGACGTCTGGGGAGTGAGGACAGCGCAATGAGAAAGCTTGCCGCCATCGCAGCGGTTCTGGTCTGGTCGACATGCGCTTACGCGCAGGATCGCACCATCACCGTGGCCTCGACGACGTCGACGGAACAGTCGGGCCTGTTTGGTTACCTGCTGCCGCTGTTCTCGAAGGCGGAGGGCATCGAGGTGAAGGTCGTTGCCGTCGGCACCGGCCAGGCGCTCGACATCGGGCGGCGCGGCGACGCCGACGTGGTGTTCGTGCATGACAGGCCGGCCGAGGACAAGTTCATGTCCGAGGGGCAGGGCGTGAAGCGCTTCGATGTGATGTACAATGACTTCATCATTGTCGGTCCGAAGAGCGATCCCGCAAAGATCGCCGGCGGCAAGGACGTCACTGATGCGCTCCGCAAGATCGCGGCGGCGAAGGCAACCTTCATCTCGCGCGGCGACAAATCCGGCACGCATGCGGCCGAGCTGAGATTGTGGAAGGAGGCGGGCGTCGATATCGGCGCCGGCAAGGACAGCTGGTATCGCGAGATCGGGCAGGGCATGGGTCCGGCGCTGAACATGGCCTCGTCGTCGAACGCCTATCTTCTGTCGGACCGCGGCACCTGGCTGTCGTTCAAGAACCGGGGCGAGCTTGCCGTCCTGACCGAGGGCGACAAGCGGCTGTTCAACCAGTATGGCGTCATGCTGGTGAATCCGGCGACGCATGCGAATGTGAAGGCGAAGGACGGACAGGCCTTCATCGACTGGCTGGTTTCGCCGAAGGGGCAGGATGCGATCGCCGGCTACAAGGTCGGCGGCGAGCAGCTATTTTTCCCCAACGCGTCCCACTAGCAGGAAGGCGACGGTCGACACCGCCACGCTGAGCGCGAGCAGGATCAGCCCGAGCCCGAGTGCCAGCGGCAGGTCGCCCTTGCTGGTCTCCAGTGCGATCGCCGTCGTCATCGTGCGCGTGAAGCCGCGGATGTTGCCACCGACGATGATGATGGCGCCGACCTCGGCGATCGCGCGTCCGAACGCCGCGAGAAAGGCCGTCAGCAGCGACGTTCGGCCGAGCGCGAACAGCAAGCCGATGCTGCGCAGCGTCGATAGTCCGTCGATCCGCGCGAGGTCGCCATACTCGGCCCAAAGCAGGCTCGCCGGCCGGTGCACCAGCGCGACCACGATAGGGGTCGCGAGCAGGGTCTGCGCGATCACCATGGCGGTCGGCGTGAACAACAGTCCGGCTGCCCCGAGCGGGCCGGACCGCGACAGCAGAAGATAGAGCGCAAGCCCGACCACAACCGGCGGCAGGCCGAGCAGCGCATTGGTCAGCACGATGACGACCTGCCGCCCACGGAATCGGGTGATCGCGAGCAGGGCCCCGAAGGGCGCGCCGATCAGCAGCGCGACGATGCCGGCGGTCAGGCTGACACGAACCGACAGCGCGACGATGCCGAGCAGCTCGGCGTCGGCCTCGCCGATCAGCGTGAGCGCGGCGCCGATGGATCGCGCGAAGTCGTTCATCCGGCCGGACGCTGTTGCGCCGGCAGGAGATCAAGCACCAGATCCGAAGGGCGGCAAAGCCTGACGCCGTTCGGGGTCACCACGATCGGCCAGTTGATCAGGATCGGATGTACCATCATCGCTTCGAGCCGCTGGTCATCCGTCAGTGCGGGGTTGTCGAGCCCGAGCTCCGTATCGGGCGCCGCCTTTTCGCGGACCGCCTCGCGCACCGAAATCCCCATGCGCGCGATGAGCTGCTGCAACAAGGTTCGCGAAGGTGGCGTCTTCAAATATTCGACCGCGTGCGGCTCGATGCCGGCACTCCTGATTGTGGCGAGCGCGCTGCGCGACGTGCCGCAATCGGGATTGTGGTAGATGATCACGTCCATTCGAAAGCCCCCGGGCCTGGACCTTCGCGCGTTCTCGCCGCTGCGAGCCGGCAACAGGCCTTTCGCAGGACTAAATCACGATTCACGGCGAGATTTCCAGAAGGATCGCGGTCGCGTGGCTGGCACTGGGAACGTGGATGCCCGGGGCAAGCCCGGGCATGACGGCCGCTCGTTTCCAGGCTTCAGCGCTTGACGTTAGCCGAGGCCGAGACCGTGGGGTTTGTCTCGATGCTCTGCTGCCAATAGCGTTCGATCTGGTCGACCAGGGCAGGCGGAAGCGGCACGTAATTGAGCGTCTCGGCCTGCGCCTTTCCGTTCTCCAGCGACCAGCGGATGAAGTCGATGGCCGCTGCCGATCGTTCCTCGGATTTCGGCGCCTTCGGCATCAGCACGAACGTCGTGGCCGTGATCGGGTAGGCGTCTTCGCCGGGCGCGTTGGTGAGCACGAGGTGGAAATCCTTCTCCGCCTTCCAGTCCGCACTCGAGGCCGCTGCCTGGAACGATGCGGCGTCCGGGACGACGAAATTGCCGGCGCTGTTCTGCACGACGCCAAATGAGATTCTGTCTAGCCGTTGCAGCGCGTAAGTGTATTCGAGATAGCCGATCGAACCGGGCACGAGGCTGACGAGCGAGGCGACGCCGTCATTGCCCTTGCCGCCGAGACCAAGTGGCCACTCGACCGAGGTGCCTTCGCCCACGCTCGCCTTCCACTGCGTGCTGACCTTCGAGAGGTAGTTCGACCAGTTGAACGTCGTGCCGGATCCGTCGATGCGATGAACCACCGTGATCGCGGTGTTCGGCAGCCTGATGTCGGGGTTGATCGCGCGAATGGCCGGATCGTTCCATGATTTCAGCTTGCCGAGATAGATGTCGGCGAGCATCTGGCCGGTGAAGCGGATCTGGCCGGGTTTGACTCCATCGATATTGACCACCGGCACGACGCCCCCGATCACGATCGGGAATTGCATCATGCCGAGCCTGTCCAGCTCCTTGGGATCAAGCGGCATGTCGCTTGCGCCGAAGTCGACGGCCTCTTTCTTGATCAGGCCGACGCCGATGCTCGAGCCGACCGCCTGATAGCTGACAGTGTTGCCGGTCTTCGTCTTGTATGCGTCGATCCATTTCGCCATCACGGGCGAAACGAAGGTTGAGCCGGCGCCCTTGGTCTCGGCCGCCAGGCTTTGCGTGGCGACGAGCAGAGCGGCGAGGATGACGGGAAGTGCAATATGTTTTTTCATGTGCGCGACGCTAACAGGTAGGGCACGAGGCTGATGTGGGCTATGTCACAATAGCGTCGCGAGGCATTCGCGCTGGCCATTGCGCATCAATTACACCACACCGTTAGCGACCACCGCATCGTCCGATTGATGTAGATCAAGGTGGTCCAAGCGGGCCGGGCTCAGCCGTCCCGCGGAAAAGCGCCGGGGGTAGAGCACGCGCAAATTTCGGGAAAATCGCCTGTCAGACCGCCAAATCATGCCATTTCGCGACCGAATGGCGGCTTTATTCCCGCCTGGGATGCTTTAAGGAAGGGGCAGGATCGGGTCGCACCCGCCTGTTGGCGGTGCTAGACCTGATGCAGGAACAATGGGGCCGGGCCGCTACTGGCACACTCGCAAGGATGAAGGATAAGAGGCAATGATCAACACGGTTGGCATCATCGGGGCAGGGACCATGGGGAACGGCATCGCGCAGATTTGTGCCGCGGCCGGGCTCTCGGTCGTGATGGTCGACATCTCCGATGCGGCGGTGAACCGCGGGCTGTCGACCGTCGGCGGCAGCCTCGAGCGCCTGGTCAAGAAGGAGAAGATGTCGGCGGCCGATCGCGAGGCGGCTCTCAAGCGCATCACCGGCACCACCGACCGCGCGAAGCTCGCCGATTGCGACCTCGTCATCGAGGCCGCGACCGAGAACGAGGAGCTCAAGGTCAAGATCCTGAAGGACCTCTGCGCCACGCTGTCGCCGCGCACGCTGCTCGCGACCAACACCTCCTCGATCTCGATCACGAAGCTTGCCGCCGCAACCGATCGCCCCGATCGCTTCATCGGCATGCACTTCTTCAACCCGGTGCCGGTGATGGCGCTGCTGGAACTCATCCGCGGCCTGCAGACCTCCGACGACACCCACGCCAAGGCGCTGGATTTCGCCAAGCGGGTCGGCAAGGTGGCGATCACGGCCAAGAACAGCCCCGGCTTCGCCGTCAATCGCATCCTGTGCCCGATGATCAACGAGGCGATCTTTGCGCTCCAGGAAGGGATCGCGACCGCCGAGGAGATCGACGCCGGCATGAAGCTCGGCTGCAACCATCCGATCGGGCCGCTGGCGCTCGCCGATCTCGTCGGGCTCGACACCATGCTCTCGGTGATGGAGGTCTTCTATAAGGGCTTCAACGACCCCAAATACCGTCCGGCCCCCTTGCTCAAGGAAATGGTCGATGCCGGCCATCTCGGCCGCAAGACCGGGCAAGGCTTCTACACCTATAGCGCCTGATGGCGCGGGCGGCGGGTGCTCTGCATCCGCCGCCCGATCCCCGCAATTTGCGCTGCGACAAAGACGCCGCGTGCAATTGGCCCGACAATGTCGAACGGGCGGCCTGCGGGAACAAATGAACGGATAACGAAGGACATGTCGGATCGACTGAAGGCCGAGCGCGAGGCGGCGGCCGCGCGGCGGAACCTGCTGACCCAGGATGCGATCGAGCGCACCGGGATCACCGAGGAGATGATCGGGGAGCTCGTCACCCGCTTCTACGGACGCGTGCGCGAGGATGCGCTGCTGGGGCCGGTCTTTGCGATCGTGCAGAATTGGGACGAGCATCTCGCCAAACTCAAGGATTTCTGGTCGTCGGTCGTGCTGATGAGCGGCCGCTATCATGGTTCGCCGATGCGGGCGCATGTGCCACTCAGCCTGGTCGGCAATCATTTCGACCGCTGGCTCGATCTGTTCGAGCAGACCGCGCGCGAGGTCTGTCCGCCGCCGGCGGCCGCGCTCTTCATCGACAAGGCGCGACGTATCGCCGACAGTTTTGAGATGGCGTCGGCGACCATCGCCGGCCGGATCGCTGCGCCGCGTCACGTGCTCCGGTCCTGACGACAGCAAATCTGCCTGCAAAACGTGCAGTTGTGTCGCTCTGAGGTTGTGCTGCGCGGCCAATAACGCGTTGCACCAATTCCCGCATCATCGGTCTGATCTGCAAAATCATCATGCCGATCGCGCGACGCGACGTTGCAATTGCAAATATGCGCTGGAACGCATTCATTTGCGTTCAACCAAAGCGAGCAAAGACATATTGATGCGCTGCGGCGCCAACTCTCCGCCTTTTTTTCGGCAGAGTTCCAGCGCCTGCTAGCGTGCATGTCGCGCGCATCATTCAACACCACTCCCTCATCGTACGAGAGCACCGCGGAGTCTGAAGTCGACGCGGGTACAGAACAGACGCGGCGAACGCTGCTGCTTGGCGCGCTCGCCACGACCGCCTGCCTTGGTTGTTCCACGCAGGCGCGCGCGGGCGAGGATCCGCCAGGCTCCGACGAACGTCCGCAGAAGGGTGATCTGCTCGTCTTCTCCGAAGGCGAACAGGAGGGAAAGCTCATCACCGCGGCCGATCTCCCGGCCGGTGGACCGCCGGTTCACGCTTGGCCGAAGGATCCCAACACATCGGTGGTGCGCAGCGCCTCGCGCCTCAACGAAATCCTGATCATCCGGCTCGATCCCGCCGAGCTTGACGAGAAGACCCGCGCACGTGCCGTCGACGGCATCCTGGCCTATTCGGCGATCTGCTCGCATGCCGGCTGTCCCGTCACCGCCTGGGTCAAGAGCGATGTCGGCGACAAGGACGTGTTCAAGTGCATGTGTCACAACTCCGAATACGATCCCCGCGAGGGCGCGCAGGTCGTGTTCGGACCGGCGCCGCGGCGGCTTGCCGCGCTGCCGCTCGCGCTCGCTGACGGTTCGCTCAGCGTTGCCGGCAACTTCATCGGAAAGGTAGGTGGCGTGCAGCCAGGATGACGGACGGTGCGGGTTGTGCCCGCGTCACGAGAGGCCGCATCCGCCGATGGGCGGACGACGGGACGAACGACAAGAATTCAAAACAAGAATTCAAACGGATGAAAAAGGGGAACGTTCATGACCAGGAAGCAATGGTTACTGTCCGGCTTCGTCGCCTTCACGTGCCTTGTCTCGACCGTCGCCGTCGCCGGTCCGATCGAGAACTACGCGCCGGTCACCCAGCAGCGGCTGGAAAATCCGGAACCCGGCAACTGGATGCTCTATCGGCGCACCTATGACGGACAGGGCTACAGCCCGCTCGACCAGATCAACACCTCGAACGTCAAGAATCTCACACCGGTCTGGACCTTTGCCACCGGCGTGGTCGAAGGCCACGAGGCGCCGCCGATCGTCAACAATGGCGTGATGTTCGTAACGACCCCGATGGGGCAGGTGATCGCGCTGAACGCGAAGACCGGCGACGAATATTGGCGCTACAAGCGGCAGCTTCCCGACGACCTCTTTCAGCTGCATCCGACCAACCGCGGCGTCGGTCTCTGGGAGGACAAGCTTTATCTCGCCACCACCGACGACCATGTTGTCGCGCTCGACGCCAAGACCGGCAAGGTGGTGTGGGACACCAAGGTGCAGGACTACAAGAAGGGCCAGTACATGACCCTGATGCCGCTGGTCGTCGAGGGCAAGGTCATCGTCGGAGGCTCCGGCGGTGAACTCGGCGTGCGCGGTTACGTCGCCGCATACGATGCCAAGGACGGCAAGGAGTTGTGGCGCACCTTCACCATCCCCGGCGAGGGCGAGCCCGGTCACGATACCTGGCAGGGCGACGACTGGAAGACCGGCGGTGGCTCCGCCTGGATGACCGGCAATTACGACAAGGACACCAAGACGATCTACTGGGGCGTCGGTAACGCCGCGCCATGGCCTGGCGAGACGCATCCCGGCGACAATCTCTACACCTCCTCGGTGCTCGCGCTCGATCCCAGCAATGGGAAGATCAAGACCTACCACCAGTACCACCAGAACGATTCCTGGGATTGGGACGAGGTCGAAGCACCGATCCTGGTCGACCTGCAACGCGAGGGTCGCACCATCAAGAGCCTGATCCATCCGGGCCGCGACGCGATCTTCTGGGTGCTCGAGCGCACCCCGACCAAGATCAACTACGTCGCAGGCTGGCCCTTCGTCGCGACCGATGTCTGGAAGGGCATCGATGCCGAGAGCGGCAAGCCGATCGTCGATCCTGCGCACAAGCCGGTCATCGGCAAGCGGGTCGAGTTCTGTCCGTCGCTGTGGGGTGGCAAGGACTGGCCGTCGGCGGCCTACAGCCAGAGGACCGGCCTCGTCTACGTGCCCGCCAACGAGAATTTCTGCGGCGGCTTCACCGGAGAGAAGGTTCCGCTCAAGGCGGGCGAACTCTGGCTCGGCACCAAGCCGGAGGACATCGGCCTGACGACGAAGCCCGGCGCCGATCATTTCGGCGAGCTCCAGGCCTGGGATCCCGTCACTGGCAAGAAGGTGTGGCAGCACAATTTCCCGAAGTCGCAGTTGTTCGGCTCGGTGACGGCGACGGCAGGCGATCTCGTCTTCGTCGGCGGCACCAACGACCGCAACTTCCGCGCCTTCCACGCCAAGACCGGCGAACTCTTGTGGGAGCAGAAGACCAACTCCGGCATCATGGGCATGCCGGTGTCCTATGAGATCGACGGCACGCAATACATCTCGATCCAGTCGGGGTGGGGCGTGGACGCGCAACGCATCCAGGATGCGCTCGCGACCAACAATATCGGCATCGAAGCCAATGTGCCGCAGGGCGGCGTCATCTGGGTGTTCGCGCTGAAGAAATAAGCTCCGCGGGCGGATCGCAAGAAGCGGAGCGGTGAGGGGGCAATGCGGCGGATGCCAACATCCGCCGCATTTTGCCATGAGATGGGATGGTTACCCGCGCCACAAACTCGTCATGGCCGGAGCAAGCCCCGCCATGACGATGGGAAAACGTCTGCGAGCGCCAAGTTACTTCCCCTGCCGATCAACCTTGTCCTTTTCCTTCTGGTTCATCTCCTGAACCTTCGGATCGGAGCTGGTCTGCCCGGTGGTCTGCGTGGTCGAAGGCGGCGGGGCGCCGACGTTGGGAAGCGAGTTCTGCTCCGGCGCGGTGGGGCGCGTGGCGGTGGTCGGCGGGGTGGTGTTGCTTTGAGCGAACGCAGCCGTGGTCGTCATGAAAAAGGCGCCCGACAGCAACGAGACTGCGAGCGCCTTTGAGATGTTGGTCATCGATCTGCTCCTGTCAGATCGATGGAAACGGCGCGAGGCCGCTCAATGTTCCGTCTTAAGCCTCCAATTGCTTGCCGAGCGGAAGGCTGCGGATACGCTTTCCGGTCGCGGCGAAGATCGCGTTCATCAGCGCGGGCGCGAACGGCGGAACACCGGGCTCGCCGACGCCGCTCGGCGGCGTGTCGGGTCCGGGCGGGACGATGTAGACGTTGGTGACAAGAGGAGATTCATCCATCCTGAGGACCTGGAAGTCGTCGAAGTTCTTCTGCTCCACCTTGCCGTCCTTGAAGGTGATCGCGCCGTATTTGGCGACGCTCAGCCCCATGATCGCCGCGCCCTCCATCTGCGAGGCGATGCGCTCGGGGTTGACATAGGTGCCGCAGTCGATCGCGGTGTCGACCCGCGGCACCGTCAGCGTGCCCTTCTCGTCGACGGCCACCTCGACGATGGTCGCGATGTAGCTGACGAAGCTGCGGTGCACGGCAATGCCGAGGCCGTGGCCTTTCGGCACCTGACGGCCCCATTCGCCCTTCTCGGCGACCAGCTCGACCACCTTGCGGAGACGCGCGGTGTCGATCGGGTAGCTGTCATAGGGCTCGCCGTAGTTCCACATGTCCTTCACCGCCGGCTTGACGATGCGGGGACTGCCGATCAGCGCGAGCAACGTCTCCTTCTGGTCGCGCCCGGTCGCCTGCGCGATCTCGCCGACCATCGACTGCACCGCAAAGGCCCGCGGGATGTTCGAGACCGAACGGAACCAGCCGATGCGGGTGAACGCCGCGGCTTCCGGGTTCTCGCAGGAGATGTTGGCGATCTCGAACGGCATGTCGACGAGGCCCATGCCGAGCTCGAAGGGTGCCTGGTGGTTTGCACCCGCGGCGAAGGTCGAGGCGATGCTCGGGGCCACGCTGCGGTGGCGCCAGGCGATCACCTTGCCGTTCTTGTCGAGCCCTGCCTCGATCCGCTCGACCGAGACGGTGTGCAGGAAGTCGTGACGGACGTCGTCCTCGCGCGTCCATTGCACCTTCACCGGCGCGCCGAGCTCCTTCGACAGCAGCGCGGCCTCGAGCGCGAAGTCGCATTTCGACTTGCGGCCGAAACCGCCGCCGAGCAGCGTGACATTCACCGTGACGTTGTCCTCGGGAATGCCGAGAGTCTTGGCGACGTCCTCGCGGGTGCCGCCGGGACTCTGCACCGGCGCCCAGATCTCCGCTTTGTCACCCTTGACGTCGGCGACCGCCACCGGCGGCTCCATGCTGACATGGGCGAGGTGCGGCAGATAGTATTCGCCGACGACGACCTTGTCGGCGCTCTTCAGCGCAGCGTCTGCGTCACCCTCCTGGCGTACGACGAGGCCCGGTTTGCGCGAGGCTTCCTCGAGCTCCTTGCGATAGGCGACCGAGTCGTATTTGCCGTTGGCGCCGTCGTCCCAGGTCAGCTTCAGCGCGTCGCGGCCCTTGATCGCCGCGCCGGTGTTGCGCGCGATCACCGCGACGCCGCCGAGCGGCTGGAATTTCGACGGCCACGGCCAGCCGCGCACCTGCATCACCTTCTCGACGCCGGGGACCTTCAGCGCCGCGTCCGGATCGAACGAGACCAGCTTGCCGCCGGTCACCGGCGGGCGTGCGATGACCGCATATTTCATGCCTGGCAGGCGTACGTCGGCGCCGTAGCGCGCCTTGCCGGTGGTGATGTCGTGGAGATCGACGATGCTGATCTGGCCCTTGCCGAGATAACGGAAGTCCTTGGGGTCCTTCAGCTTGAGGCCTTCGATGCTCGGCACCGATTCTTTGGCTGCGTCCGCGGCGAGTTCGCCGAAGCCGAGCTTGCGGCCGCTGGCGCTGTGGACGACCTCGTGGTTGACGGCCTTGACCTCGGTCGCCGGCACGCCCCAGCGCTTGGCCGCGGCCTGCTCCAGCATGGTGCGGGCGGAGGCACCGATCTGGCGCATCGGGATCAGATAATGCCGCGTGCTGCGGGAGCCATCGGTGTCCTGGTTGCCGAACTTGACCTCGTCGCCATGGGCCTGCTGCACTTTGACCCTGGACCAGTCAGCCTCCATCTCCTCGGCGACGATCAGCGGAAGGCTGGTGCGCACGCCGGTGCCCATTTCGGCACGATGGGCGAGGATGGTGACGGTGCCGTCGGGAGCAACGGCAACGAAGACGCGCGGATCGACCACGACGCCGTGCGGCATCTTGCCGGCGCCGGTCTCATAGGCAAACGCCTGGCGCGACATCACGGGGGCGGCGAGCACGAAGCCGCCGGTGACGCCGAGCCCCTTCAGGATGCTTCGGCGCGAGACCTTCTCGACCCGAATGTTCTTCTCGAAGCCACGAAGCTTCCCGGGTTTGTCGATGAAATTCATGTCACACTCCCGTCGATGCGAGATGGACTGCGTTCTCGATGCGCTGGTAGCAGCCGCAGCGGCAGATGTTGCCGGCCATCGCTTCGCGGATCTGGTCGTGTGACGGCTTGGGATTCTCCATCAGCAGCGCTGCGGCCTGCATGATCTGGCCAGCCTGGCAGAAGCCGCATTGGGGCACGTTGACCTGGCGCCAGGCCTTCTGGACGGGGTGGTCGCCGTTCGGATGCAGCCCTTCGATGGTGGTCACCTCGCGCCCGGCGACGTCGTTGATCGACGTAATGCAGGCGCGCACGGCCTCCTTGTCGACGATGACGGTGCAGGCGCCGCACAGGGCCTGGCCGCAGCCGAACTTGGTGCCGGTCAGGCCGGCCTCGTCACGCAGGAACCAGAGTAGCGGGAGATCCGGGTCGCCGTCCCAGCTCTGTTCCTGGCCGTTGATCTTCACCTTGATCATGATGGTCCCTCGCTCTTCATAAGCTTGTCGATTGAACATTGCCGACACAGGTCGGCGCACTGCCCGTTTCGTCGTGTCGTCGCATCCCGGCCTGTTCTCCTGCGCGGGCAGATCCCGGCAGCAAGCAGGAATGCGAATCGTGATGTCCGGATGTGCTCGATACCTCCCGTCTTATTCTTGATTGATTGAATTCGCGCGGCATCGTGACGACGCGATCGTAGCAGAGACCGCGCCGGCCCGGCGTTCACAGCCGGGTGTTGTTGAAGGGAAAAGTTGCAACGAAGGTTTGTCAAAAGCAGGGCGCGGCATCACACCCCTGCGCCTGCGAAATGTGCACGACGAAAAAAGCTTCGTCCGGCAGAGACTGCGCGGACGAAGCAGGATGCCTCAGTCGAGGGAGGGAGAACGCAGCGGCGCGGACTTCGAGGGGGAAGTGGGCGGCACTGCGCAGTCATTCAGAGACCAGGACTGAGGAGCTCATCTGAGGAGCTCATGGCGCTCGCGTCTGCCTCGTGCGATGCGGCGGCATCGCAGCGATTTGGTCGAGGGCCGGACCGTCCGGCTCGCTGGCGATGGTCGGGGCCAGCGAGCGGACGGGCACGGCGAAGGTCTGACGGCCTTGTTCAGGCGGCCTTGTCAGGCAGCCTTGTTTAGGCGGCCTTGGCTTTCGCCACGTGGGTCGCGATCGCGTCCATCAGCGCCGGCGATAGGCAGTCATAGGGCTCGAGCCCGATTTCCTTCAGCCGCGAGCGGATGCCTGCCATCTGTTCCGGCTTCACGCCGGATTCGATCACGGAGGAGACGAAGGCGGCGAATTGCGGCGCCTGCGAGCCCTGCTCCTGGAACAGCTCGGGATGGATGAAGTCGAGGCCGTAGAACGGATGGCCCTTGTTCTCGATGCGGCCGTACATGTGCGTGCCGCAGGCCTTGCAGGCGTGGCGCTGGATCACCGCCGAGGGATCGACGATCTGGAGCTTGTCGCCGTTCTCGGTCACGCTGACGTTCTGGCGTGGCACCACGGCGACCACCGAGAAGTTCGCGCCTTGCGGCTTCCAGCACTTGGTGCAGCCGCAGGCGTGGTTGTGGGCGACGTCGCCCTTCACGGCGACCTTGACCGGGTGGTCCGTGCATTTGCAGACCAGTGTGCCGCCGGCAAAGCTGCCGCTGCCCTGTTTGACGCCGTTATCGATCGAGGGATGGAGTGCAACAGTCATGGGTCGATCCTCCTTGGGTGTGACGCTTTCGAGCTAGAACACGACGACTGAACGGATGGATTTGCCCTCGTGCATGAGGTCAAAACCCTTGTTGATCTCCTCGAGCTTGAGCACGTGGGTGATCATCGGATCGATCTGGATCTTTCCGTTCATGTACCAGTCGACGATCTTGGGCACGTCGGTGCGGCCGCGCGCGCCGCCGAAGGCCGTGCCGCGCCAGTTGCGCCCGGTGACGAGCTGGAACGGGCGGGTGGCGATCTCCTTGCCGGACTCGGCAACGCCGATGATGATCGAGGTGCCCCAGCCGCGATGGCAGGCTTCCAGCGCCTGGCGCATCACGGTGGTGTTGCCGGTGCAATCGAAGGTGTAGTCGGCGCCACCGTCGGTCAGGTTGACCAGATGCGCGACGATGTCGCCGGTGATCTTCTTGGGGTTGACGAACTCGGTCATGCCGAACCGGCGGCCCCAATCCTCCTTGGAGTCGTTGATGTCGACGCCGATGATCTTGTCGGCGCCGGCCATCTTGGCGCCCTGGATCACGTTGAGGCCGATGCCGCCGAGGCCGAACACGACCACGTTGGAGCCCGGCGTGACCTTCGCGGTGTTGACGACGGCGCCGACGCCGGTGGTGACGCCGCAGCCGATGTAGCAGCTCTTGTCGAACGGCGCGTCCTCACGGATCTTGGCGACGGCGATCTCCGGCAGCACGGTGAAGTTCGAGAAGGTCGAGCAGCCCATGTAGTGGTAGACCGGCTTGCCCTTGTAGGAGAAGCGGCTGGTGCCGTCGGGCATCACGCCCTTGCCCTGCGT
Source organism: Bradyrhizobium sp. 482_C4_N1_8 (assembly GCF_052075965.1). Classification (NCBI taxonomy): domain Bacteria; kingdom Pseudomonadati; phylum Pseudomonadota; class Alphaproteobacteria; order Hyphomicrobiales; family Nitrobacteraceae; genus Bradyrhizobium; species Bradyrhizobium sp. 482_C4_N1_8. Next base: position 2,680,955 of record NZ_CP197231.1, read on the forward strand.
CGCGCGGATCGCGGTGCAGAGATTGGTCTTCTGGCTCAGGCAGCTTTTGCACTGCCGGCATTCCGGCGTGTAGAGCGGAATGACGTGGTCGCCCGGTTTCACCGAGGTCACGCCCGGTCCGATCTCGCGGATGATACCGGCGCCCTCATGACCCAGGATCGACGGGAAGATTCCTTCGCTGTCGAAGCCGTCGAGCGTGTAGGCGTCGGTATGGCAGATGCCCGTCGCCTTGATCTCGACCAGGACTTCGCCGGCCTTCGGTCCTTCCAGATCGACTTCGACGATCTCGAGTGGTTTCTTGGCTTCGAAAGCAACGGCGGCACGTGTCTTCATCGTAAACTCCTCAAATTCTCGCAGGACGCCACGAGGTGGTATCGGTCCTGGTAACCTTCATTTCTTGCCCATGCAGGCGTCTTCCGCCTTGGTGTAGGTCTCGTTCTTTTCATCCTTCTTGGAGGGACGTTGACGGCCCCACGCCTCGTCGGAGCGGGCGCGCAGATAGACGTAGAGATCGTCCATGTAGCAGGCGACGTTCGGGTTGTCGCCGAAGGCAGGCATGACGTTCTCCTGCGCGGTCGAGATGTTCTTGCGACCGGAGGCGACGACGCCGAGGAAGTCGCCATAGCTCATGGTCTTGACCGAATCCTTCAACGCCGGTGCGTAGGTGGATCCCATGCCGTCGGGGCCATGGCAGACGTGGCAGTCGGAGTGATAGCGGCGATATCCGGAATAGGTGAACCAGTCCACGGTGCCGTCGGCCGAAATCTTGTAGGTCGGGTTTCCTTCCTTATCGAGCCACTTTCCGTCGTCTTCCTTCTTGACGGCGGTCGGGGCGCCCGGACCGTCCGCAACGGCAATTCCTCCCGAGGTCACGAAGATGGTCGCAGCGATGACAAAGCAGATTTTACGCAAGAGATGATCCTCGAAGGCGTTCGGTGGAGACGAGCCGGCGCGTGGAGTTGATCCACGCGCCGGAGCGACACGAAGGTGAGGCTAGTTCGCTGCTGGCAGCGAGAACACGGTCAGCGTACCGCCGAGTGCCGTGTAGTTGCTGAGAGCCGCGTAGCCACCGACTGCGCCGAGACCGGCGGTCGGATCGGTCAGACCAGCTGCCAGACCGATGCCGGCCCAGCCGCCCACGCCGGAGAGCACTGCGACATACTGCTTGCCGCCGTTCTCATAGGTGGTGACGTTGCCGATGATGCCGGAGGGAGTCTTGAACTTGTAGAGCTCCTTACCGGTCTTGGCGTCGACCGCCTTCAGGTAGCCTTCGAGCGTGCCGTAGAACACCACGCCGCCGGCGGTTGCGAGCGCACCCGACCAGACCGAGAACTGCTCCTTGTTCGACCAGACGATCTTGCCGGTCTTGCCGTCCCAGGCGATGAAATTACCCATATGGGTTTCACCCTGCGGCGGATACATCGAGAGCGTCGCACCCACATAGGGCTGGCCCGCGGTGTAGCTCACCTTGAACGGCTCGTAGTCCATGCAGACGTGGTTGGTCGGAACGTAGAACAGCTGCGTGTCCGGCGAGTAGGCTGCCGGCTGCTCGTCCTTGGTACCGAGCGCGGCCGGGCAGATGCCCTTGGTGTTGTGATCCTCGCCGCCCTTTTCAGTCGAGGCCGCGTCGAGAACCTTCGGGCGGCCATAGGTCGGTGAGTTCTTGTCCATGTCGACGCCGGAGGTCCAGTTCACCTTCGGGTCGTATTTCTCGGCGACCAGCAGTTCGCCGGTGACACGATCCATCGTGTAGGCGAGGCCGTTGCGGTCGAAATGGGTCAGCAGCTTGCGCGGTTGGCCGTTGATCGACTGATCCGAGAGGATCATTTCGTTGACGCCGTCATAATCCCACTCATCGTGCGGCGTCATCTGGTAGACCCACTTGGCCACGCCGGTGTCGGCATTGCGGGCCCAGATCGTCATCGACCATTTGTTGTCGCCTGGACGTTGCTTCGGGTTCCAGGTCGAGGGATTGCCTGATCCGTAATAGATCAGGTTCAGCTCAGGATCAAAGGAGATCCAGCCCCAGGTGGCGCCGCCGCCAATCTTCCACTGATCGCCCTGCCAGGTCTTGAGGCTGGAGTCCTTGCCGACCGGCTTGCCGAGAGCGGTGGTCTTCTCGGCATCGACCAAGATTTGATCATCAGGCCCTCCCGAGTAACCGCGCCAAGCCAACTTGCCCGTTTTGAGATCGTAAGCCGTCATGTGAGCCTGGACGCCAAACTCGCCACCGGAAATGCCAACCAGGACCTTGTCCTTGACGACGAGCGCCGCAGAGGTTCCGGTCTCGCCCTTAGTGGGATCGCCGTTCTTCACAGACCAGGCGACCTGGCCGGTCTTGGCGTCGAGCGCAACCAGCGTGGTGTCAGCCTGATGCAGGATGATCTTGCCGTCGCCGTAAGACAGGCCGCGGTTGACCGTGTCGCAGCACATCACCGGGATGACGTTCGGATCCTGCTTCGGCTCGTACTTCCAGATGATCTTGTTCTCGTTGGAAAGGTCAAGAGCATAGACCTTGTTCGGGAACGGTGTATGGACGTACATCACGTTGCCGATGATCAGCGGGCCGCCTTCGTGGCCGCGCAGCACGCCGGTGGAGAAGGTCCAGGCGACCTGGAGCTTGCCTACGTTTTGTGCGTTGATCTGGTTCAGCTTGGAATAGCGGGTATTGGCGTAGTCGCCCGCCGGCATGACCCAGTCTTTTGGATTCTGCGACATCTTGATCAGCTCGTCATTGGCTGACGCGCTGCCGACGGCGAGCATCGCCGCGGAGCCAAGATAGGTCGCCATTAGCACCTTGCGCATAGTCATTCCTCCGTTGGTCTCGTTTATTGTTTCCGAAGCATTGCTTAATCACCGGGCTTCTCGTCCGGCGTCTGCTCGTGCAGGGCGGTCACGTTTGGGACCAGAAACGATGCTGTGCTGTTTCCTCCTCCGGATGAGAGCTACGGGTCCACGTGCAGGAGAGGCCCGTTTTTTTTGTTCCTGCCGCAATCCCTAACGACTTCGTCATCGGGAAACTTGCCCAAGAGGGAAGCCGGTTTGCTTGACAGCGCACGGACGCGAAGTTTTTGATTTTGCAGTAGCGAATTCAGCGGCTTCCGCGCGGCTTCGCGGCGCCTTCGGCGCTCAGGTTCCCCTTGACGGCGCTGCAACTAAGGCGGAGGATTAACCGTCAAGGGTGGCAATGGAACGATCGCGCTCGTTGCAAAAGACCGCTCAAATTCGAGGTAAACGTCACGCAATCATAGCTGAGGGCTCCAGCAGCGCTGGTTGCGATTCGCGTCGAATCTGCAGATGAAACCAGCGGCTGGATTAATGTCCGACACCATTCACACGCTCTCGACGACCGGCCTGACGCCGAAGCGGCAGATCCAGAGCTGGATCGACGGGCTGACAAGCCTGTGTGGGCATTTCGACGTCGATCCGCTCGAGGCGTCCTCGCTCGAGGGCCGCATCGACTACACGAGCGTCTCGCGCCTGAAGCTCTGCCAGATCGAGGTCAGCCAGCATCGCATCGCGCACACGCTGGCGCGCGCCAAAGCCAATGAACACCCGTACATCAAGATCCACTTCCAGACCTACGGCGTGTCCTATTTCGAGCAGGAAGGCCGCCACATCGAGCTGAACCCGGGCGACATCATCGCCTATGACGTCTCGTGTCCGCATTCCATCATCAGCCCTGCCTTCACCCGCCACGACGTGGTGATCGTGCCGAAGGCCTTGCTGCGCGACCGTGGATTCCCGTCGCAGCGGATGCCGGCCTGCAAATTGTCGGCGAAGACCGGGACGGGGAGAATCGCCCATGATTTCGTCCATGCCACCTTCGACGAGGCGGCCAAGCTGTCGGCGAACAGCGCGGTCGGTGTCGCCGATTCGCTGATCGACCTCTTGCTGCTGCCGTTGCGCGAAGCGGACACGATGTTCGATCGCGTCGGGCCCGAGGCGATGTATGTGCGCGCGCAATTCTTCATCCGCGAGCACCTGCGCGATCCGGATCTGTGCATCGACCAGATCTCCGCCGAGCTCGGCTGCTCCAAGCGCTATCTGCACATGCTGTTCTCCGAGCGCGGCACCACGGTGAGCGACTACATCTGGCAGGCGCGCCTGCAGAATTGCCGCCAGGAGCTCGAGGCGCACGGCGGCAAGACCATCACCGACGTCGCCTTCTCCTGGGGCTTCTCCAGCTCATCGCATTTCAGCCGCGTGTTCCGGAAATATTTTGGCGTGGTGCCGTCCTCGATCCACAAGGCCCAGCAGGGCGCCGCGGCCTCGGGCGAGCATTAGGCGAGCGCCGCAGCCGACGCAGGCCGCGCGGCGATATCTCTCAGGCCGATATGGCGACGTAGGGAATGCTGGTCACGAGAGCGACCAGCAGCACCGCGTTGCCCAGCATGCCGCTCCAATGCAGCCGGCGCAGCCGGTGCGGGGCCTCAGCATCACCTGCGTCCCTCGCGCGGAGCTGGTCGTCGATCCGTTGCATGAACCAGCGGCGTCCCCAGATCGCCAGGGCCGCGAGCAGGCCGACGCCCATCGCGGCGACCAGGCGACCGTCGAGCAGGAAAGCCAGCGCCCCGATCACGCCGGCGACGCGCATCACCAGAAAATGGGCGTTGAACATCCCACGCAATAGCTGGGCGACGGGCTGGATATCGAGCTTCACCAGCAGGAAGGCGGGCGAGGCCAGCGTGAAGTAGCCCATCGGAAAGAGCAGAGTGATCATGACGGCAACGGCGACGCCATCCGGTGTCATGCGATCGGCCTTTCTTGTCCGCCGGTGAGGGGGCCGGCACCGGCGCACAATCATAGCGGGAAAATGCGCTTCCGACACTAGGCTTTGGTCGGATGCCGGGCTCCGATGGGACAGCCCCGTGCGCCGCGGAAGGTTCAGGCCGGCTCGAGGCCGAGCGACCGCGCGCTCTCGATCCAGATCGGCAACTCGTGCTGATACAGGGCATTGGTCTCCTTGAAGCCGATGGCCGGCTCGAGCACGAAGGTCGCGAGAACCTCCTTCACCTTCGGATCGCTGTTGGCGGCGACGCAGAGCGCCGCTAGGCGGTCGACCACCGGCTGCGGCGTCGCCTTCGGCACGGCCCAGCCGGAGAAGCCGCTCACGGTGAAGAATTTCGACGTTGCGCCCTGCTCCGGGAGGGTCTTGATGGCTGGGATCGCGTCGACCTTCTTCGAATGCACGGCGAACACGGTGCCACGGTCGCTTTGCAGGACGGACTGCGCCGCCGTGTAGCTGCCCATTGCGGCATCGAGCGTGCCTTCCAGCATCCCCGTCCACATCGGCGCTTCGCCGCGGTAGTGAACCGGCTCGATGGAAAGACCGTACTGCTTGTTGAGCTCGTTGATCGTCATGTGCGGGGCCGAGCCCGCGCTATAGGTGCCGAAGTTGACCTTGCCGCTCTTGCGCGCGAAGGCGACGAAATCCTCCAGCGTCTTGACCCCGGTCTTGGGGTTTGCGACCAGCAACAGGCCGGCGCCCGGAATGACGCTGACCAGCGTCAGATCCTTGTCCATGTCGTAGCCGGGATTCTTCATCACGACCCGGTTCATGATGTAGGTGGTCGAGATCGAGCACAGGATGGTGTGGCCGTCGGGCTCGGCGCGGGCGACCTCTGCGGTGCCGATCGCGCCGGAGGCGCCGGGCTTGTTCTCGACCACGACGGTCTTACCGACCTGCTTGGAGATGAATTCGCCATAGGCGCGCGCGAGCAAATCGGTCTGTCCGCCGGCGGGATAGCTGCAAATCATGCGGATCTGCCGCGAGGGCCAACTGCCTTGCGATGCGCCTTGCGCCGAGGCGCCGCGCGCGATGAAGGGCATCGCGAGTGCGCTGGTACCGGCGGTGATGAAGTGGCGGCGATCGAATTTTGCGGGCATGATTCCCTCCTGATTTTTGCCGACCCTACTGCATCAGGCTGGGGTGGCAGGCGAGACAGATTGGCGCATTCGACAAGGCCGCGCGGTGCCCATTTGCGCGTCATCCGGGCGATCGGGTCTTCCGCATCACCCGCAGCCAGACGATCTCGGTCAGGGCCACCGCAATCAGGCCGAACGTGCCGCCGATCAGCACGTTGACGATGCGCTCCTCGGCGATGCCGCTGGCGCCGCCGGCAAAGGATGCGGCGAGCGCAATGAAGAAGCAGCGCAGGCCGAAGCCGACGACGTAGCGGGAGAACGAGATCAGGGTGAGGGTGGCCGCCAGAATCGCGATGGCGTAGCCGACGCGGCTTTGCGACAGGGCAAGGCCCGGGAGAAAGCCGAGCGGCACGCCGACGAAGGCGCCGATCGCCCGCTGCTTCAGCTTGCCGGTGGACGCTGTGAGGTCGCCGACCACGACGCTTGCGGCCGACCACATCACCCATTGCCCCTGCGCGAGGTTGAAGATCTCGACCAGGGCGGCTGCGGCAAAGACCGCCATGGCGGTTGCCGCTGCGGGCAGAAACCAGTCGGTCGCGGGCGGTCCGAACGAGGTCGCGGCATTGCCACGCTGCCGCTGGTCGTAAACCTGGATAGCGCAGACGAGCGCCAGCGCGATCGGAGAGGAGGCGATGATCACGCCGGCATGACGTATCGCTTCCGAGGCGCTCACGCCCTCCCGCACCTCGCAGGCGAGATAGACGGCGGGGATGAACACCCAATTGCCGAGCGTACGGAAATGTTCGCCGTAGCGCGTCCCCGCCACCGCAAGGAAGCCGGCGAGCGCCGTCAGCACCACGAATAGCGGCTTGACCGGAGCTGCAAGGAAAAGCGCGGCAAAGGTGACGAGAATGGCGAGATAGTGCCACGCGACGACTTTTGGCGGAAAGTGCTGCCTGAGCGCCGGAATGAGTAGCGAGACCGCGACGAGCCCCAGGTTCAGCAGCGCCGTCTCGCGCGAGATGAAATAGGCGGCGACCATCGGGCCGACGACGATCAGCGCGCGCAGGAGCTCGCCGGTCTTGACTTCGCGGGAGAGGAGATCGCGCAGGTTGGTGGCGGAGGGTGTCGTGGGGGGATTCACGGGGCACCAAAGGGGCGAACGAAACACTATGCATACCACGGAAATGTGGTCGGCACTTTGGCGTGTGGAGCGACGGTCGCGCCACACCCTCGCTGTCATCGCCCGGCTTGACCGGGCGATCCAGTATTCCAGAGGCGCTTGCGATTGAATCGAGAGGCCGCAGCGTACTGGATGCCCCGCCTGCCGCCTACGCTAAAGCTTCGGCGCCCCTAGACCTCAGCCCCGGCGTAGCCGGGTCGCGGGGCATGACACCGGTGATGTGGTGGCACGTGAGGCCACCTCACCTTTGAATGATCTTCGCCCAGACATCGCCGAGCACCGCAGGCTCGCGCGGCGGCAGATAGGTGAGGCCGGCCTGCTTGCCGAATTCGGCGATCTTGCCTTCGGCAGCAAGGCTGGTCAGCGCCTTGTTGACCGCGTCGATCAGTGCGCCGTCGCTGGCCAGCCCGACATAGCCGCGATTGGCGCCGATCGGATAATAATAGCCCGACGCGGTGATCGTCGTGTCGGGATGCGCGGCGCGGTGGGCATCGAAGCGGCCGAGGTCGATCAGCGTCGCGTCATAGTCGCCGCGCTGGAGCGCGCCGAGGAGATCGTCGCGGCCGGGGACGAGATGGGTGATGCTGTCGATCAGGCGGCCCTTGTCGAAGGTCATCAGAATGGCATCGCCCAGCGAGCCGCTCTCGATCGCAAGGCGAAGGCCGCCGAGATCGCCGATGTCGCCGATCTTGCGGCCCTGCGCTTTCGGCCCGAGTACCACCGTCATCGGCGAATAGACGTAAGGCTGGCTGGGCACAAGCACGCCGAGCGCGACGCGGCGGCGCCGGTCGTCGCGCGTGGCCCCGGCGAAGTCCGGCAAGCGTGCCGTCTTCATGCCGGGCTTGACGAGGGAATCCGTCGTCAGCGCATAGCCGCCGACCAGCGAGCAGCGCCCGTCGGAGAGCAAGGCGTTGGCCTCGAGCTGCGGGCTCGAATCCTCGTCCAGCTTGCTCTCGAACCACTGGATTGTCAGCGGCCGGCCGATCCGGTCCGCGATCGCCTGCGCCAGCAGTACGTCGAAGCCTGAATCCGGTTTGCCCTTGTGATGCACCGAGAGCGGAGGCCGGTCCTCATCGAGGCAAACCTTCAGCGGCTCGTCGGCCGCACGCGCGGCGGTGGTCGCCGCCGCGAGGATCGCGGCAACGCTCCATGCGGCGAGCCAGGGTCTCATGGCTTTCTCCTGCTCGAGACGAAGGCCCAGAGATTGCCGATCTCGTCGTCGCTCAAAATGTCGGCCCAGGGCGGCATCTTGTTGTTCTTGCCGTTCTTCACCGTGGTGACGAAGCGCGTCTTGTCGTCGGGAAAGGCGCGCAGGTCCGGCGTGATGGTGCCGGAATTCATCATGTTGGGGCCGTGGCAGTGCGAGCATTTCGAAGTATAGGTCGACTTGCCATAGTCGATCTGTGCCTGCACGGGATTGCCGGTTGCATCGTCCGCGGCACGAACGGTCGCCGCAAGCGCGACCGTCAGCACCGCGACGGTGGCGACCGTCGCCACCGTCTTGTGAGAGATGTCCTTCAGCATCGGGCCGTGGTTATTGCTTGACCGCAAAAACCCACAGCGAGCCGCCGGGCGGCACCTTGGCAAGCCGCTCGTCGCCGGAGAACAGCGAGTAGACGCCGCCATAGCCGGAGGTGACGGCAACGTACTGCACGCCATCCTGCTGCCAGGTCACCGGTTGCCCCTCGATGCCGGAGCCGGTCTGGAACTGCCAGAGCTTCTTGCCGGTGTCGGCATCGAAGGCCTCGAACTCGCCTGTCAGTGCGCCCGAGAACACGACGCCGCCTGCGGTCGACAGCACGCCCGAGAAGCGCGGGATGTCGCTTGGCGCTTCCCACTTGGCCTTGCCGGTCATGGGATCGATCGCCTTCAGATGACCGCGCGGGCCGTCACCCCACTCCCAGAGGTCGGTGAGGTCCATGCCGAGATACCATTCGCCCTGCTTGAAGGTGACGGGCTCGGTCTTGTACCTGCCGCCGAAGGCGAGCGTGTTGGCATAGGCCAATCCGGTCTGCGGATTGAACGACATCGGCTCCCAGTTCTTGCCGCCGAGGATCGACGGATAGACGGTGACCTTCTTACCGTCGCGCGCGTCCTTCGAGACGTCGGTCTCGATCGGCTTGCCGGTCTTCATGTCGATGCCGGTTGCCCAGTTCACCTTCACGTAAGGATTGGCCGCGAGCAGCTTTCCGTTGGTGCGGTCGAGCACATAGAAGAAGCCGTTGCGGTTGGCGTCCATCAGCACCTTGGTCGGCTTGCCCTCGATATTCATGTCGGCGAGGACCATCTCGGCCACCGAGTCATAGTCGAACGGATTGTTCGGCGAGAACTGGTAGTGCCACTTGATCTTGCCGGTCTTGGGATCCATCGCCAGCACGGAGCAGGTGTAGAGGTTGTCGCCGGGACGCACCGCCGAGTTGAACGGTCCGGGATTGCCGATGCCCCAATAGACCGTGTTGAGCTCGGGATCGTAGGAGCCGGTGATCCAGGTCGAGCCGCCGCCGAGCTTCCAGGTGTCGCCCTTCCAGGTGTCGCCACCGGGCTCGTCGGGCGAGGGGATCGAATGGGTACGCCAGAGATGCTTGCCCGTCGCCGGGTCCCAGCCGTCGATGAAGCCGCGGGTGCCGAACTCGGCGCCGGAGATGCCGGTGATGACGACACCGTCGGCGACCAGCGGCGCCACCGTCATCGAATAGCCTTCCTTGATGTCGGCGGCCTTCTGCCGCCACAGCTCCTTGCCGTCCTTGGCATCGAGCGCGATCACGTTGGCGTCGAGCGTGGTGCGGAAGACCTTGCCGTCATAGAGCGCGGCGCCGCGATTGATGATGCCGCAGCAGACGATGCGCGGCGTCTCGGCGGGATACTCGACCTTGGATTTCCAGATCTGCTTGCCGGTCTTGGCGTCGACCGCCATGGTGGCGTTGTGCGAGGTCACGTAGATCACGCCCTGGTACACCAGCGGCTGCGATTCCTCGCTGCGATCGTCGTTGAAACTGTAGTTCCAGACCGGGACGAGATTCTTGACGGTGTCCTTGTTGACCTGGTTCAGCGTCGAGAAGCGCTGCAGATTGTAGCCCATCCCGTAATTGAGAACGTTCGATGTATCGGTCGCGCCCTTGACCAGTTGCTCGGTGGTCTGTGCGCTCGCACAAGTCGATGCAAGCATGACGAGGCTCGCGGCCATCGCAAAGCGTTTCATCCGTTCCTCCCAATATGCGCGCCTTTTGACGCTGCGGCACCAACACTCCGCCCGAACGCAAAACACGTCAATACGAAAGTCGTAAGTGCGTCGCCGATATGTTGGATGCCAGATGCCGGTCACCTGACAGAAACCTGACAACCGACTTTCACTTGTGCGCAGACGCTGAAGAAATTCCGTGGCATGAAGCGGTGCCGGCTTCGGCCGCTCTGCCCGGGCCGTCGGGTTCCGCGAGTTGTGCGGTGCGCGGGTTGCAATTCCGGACTTGAACCGGGGCTCGCTTGTAGACTTATGTCGTTTCGACCCCCTACGAATCGGGGGGCTGGTCAGGAGGGTTTGATGATTTCACGTCGCTCAGTTGCGCTTGCGCTCACGATTGCAGTGCTGTCCGGTCCAGCGTGGGCTGCTTCCGGCAACGCCGTAAAGATGTTCGACACCGACAATGACGGCACGCTCGATCTCGCCGAGGTAAAGAAGGCGGCCGCCGCGCTGTTCGCAAAGCTCGATCCCGATCACGACGGCACGCTGGACGCGCGCGAATTGCGCGGACGGTTAACGGCGAAAGAACTCGCCGCCGCCGATCCCGATCGCGACGGGACTCTCACGCTCGACGAATATCTCGCGGTGGTGGAGCAGCGCTTCAACGCAGCGAATCCCGACAAGGACGGAACGCTGGATGCGAAGGAGCTGAACTCGCGCGCCGGCCGCGCGCTGCTGCGCTTGTTGCGGTGAGAGACGCGGCGCTTGACTGGGAGCGAAGGCGATTTGCCCGAGAGGGAAATTCGCGAGCATAATGCGACAGTTCGCTGTGTTTGCGCTTCGATTCCAGGCTTGCGCTGCACCTGACGCAGCCCTAGGTTTTGCCCCGCGCGATGTCGCGCTCAATACCCTTGGGAGACCCGAATGGCTTGGAAAGCTCCGAAGATCGTGGAAGTGCCGGTCGGCATGGAAATCAACATGTACGCCTGCGCTGCGCGCAAGTAAGACTGACGACCTGCCGCGGCTTCGATGGCGAACGCCGTCGAAGCCGTGGTAGTGTTCGCAATGCGCCTTGGAGCCCACACGATCTGGACGGCAATTGCGTTCGGTGTTGCGCTTGCACCGGCGTGTGTCAGTGCCGAAGAGAGCTTTGATACCGAGCACATTTTCGGCTTCATGATCGGCACCGATGTCGGCAATCCCGGCGAGCGCGAATTCCAGACTCAGACCACGGGACGCTTCGGCAAGGGCGGCACCTATCGCGCCCTCCAGCAGGAGGTCGAGATCGAAGTCGTGCCGCTGCCGAACTTCCGTATCGAGGTCGGCGGCACCGCCACGCTGCATGACATCACCGGCGTCCCTGATATCGACGACCGCCGTCAGTTCAATTTCCAGGGCGCCTCGCTCGACCTGCGTTACCGCCTGCTCGACCGCGGGCGCGCGCCATTCGGATTGACTGTCGCCGCCGAACTCCATGGCGATCGCATCGACGAGACCAGCGGCGCGAAGGGACGGATGTACGGCACCGATTTCACGCTCGCTTTCGACCGTGAGCTGATTCCGAACTACGCCATCGCGGCGCTCAATCTGATCTATCAGCCGGAATGGGCGCGCTTCGAGGTGGCGGGGGTGTCCGAGAAGAGTTCGACGATCGGCGCGGCCTTTGGCGGCATGGTGCGCGTGCGCCCCAATTTTCTGCTCGGTGGTGAGATGCGCTACTTCCGCCAATATGAGGGCATCGGCCTCGGTGAGTTCTCGGGGCAGGCGCTGTTTGTCGGTCCGACCGCCTATTTCCAGCTATCGGAGAAGTCGCGGCTCACCCTGAGCTGGAGCATGCAGGCCTGGGGCCGCTCGGCCGGATCGGGCGGCAATCTCGACCTCGTCAATTTCGAGCGCCATCAGGCGCGATTGGTGTTCGGGGTAAACTTCTAGTGCGTTTGTTCCGCCTCGAGGGACCATCCCGTCCGTTTGAAACTTCCCGCTCCTCGGAACGTAACCTTTTGTGCTAATCTCCATTGTCCCCTTGCGACAGGATCCCGGCATGAACCCGATTGACCTGGTGGTGACTGTATGTGCGGTGCTCTCGCCTGCGACCTGCGAGGAGCAGCATCTGGTGTTCAACTTTGCGGGGTCGCCGAGGCAATGCGTGATGGCCGCGCCGCCCTATATCGCGCAATGGGTCGGCGATCATCCGAAGTGGCAGGCGGTGCGGTGGCGCTGCGAATATCCGCACCCGAACGACAAGGCGTAAGCCGCCTTCGTTATTTCGTGCAGTCCTTCAGGTCTTTGTCGGCGATCGAGAACACCGCGTCGGCCTTGATCTCGATGTCGCGGACGATGCACTGCCGCGCATTGGGATAGCTGACCCAGGCGTCGTAGCGGCCGGGTTCGACGCCGGTGATGCGCAGCCGCTCGTCGTGGTCGACCTCCTTGTCCTTGTCGTTCAGGCACTGGTTCGGGCCCCACTCGGTCTTGCCGGCGGGCGAGAGCTGGAAGCCGGAGATCGTCTCCGTCGTCAAATTCCAGAGCCGGATGCCCTTGCCCTTGCTTTGGGCGGCGGCTTCGCCGGCCAACGTCAACAACGCGATCAAAGCCAGAAACCAACGCATCAGCCGATCCTCCCAAAGGCGCCCTGTTATTCCCTGATCAGGCGCTCGCGGTTCTTTGCCTTGTCGAAATTCCTGGCGCGGTCAAGGCCGATCGGCGCGATCAGCTTCGCCGAGGCAAGATCGGCGCCCTCGAAATCGGCGTCAGTGACGGTGGCTCCGGTCAGGTCGGCGCCGCCGAGCTGAGCATTTTTGAGCGATGCGCCGGTCAGGTCGGCTCCCTTGAGGGAGGCAAATTCGAGATCGACGCGCGACAGGTCGGCATTGCGCGCGTTCAACCCTTCCAGATTGGCGGATCGCAGCACGGCGCGCATCAGCCCCATCGACTGGTTGCGCATATCGGCGCCAAGATGCGCGTTCGCAATCGAGGCGCCGATCAGGCTTGCGCCGGTGAGGTCGGCCGCGATGCGAGCACCGGCCAGGTCCGCGCCGTCCAGACGCGCGCGCGCCATCTGCGAGGCGAACAGATTGGCGCCCTTCAGGCTCGCGCCCGCGAGATCAGCGTCCAGCAGCCACGCCTGATCGAGGATCGCCTGATCAAGACGGGCACCGGCGAGTTTCGTCTTGTTGAGTCGTGCCGCACGGAGAATCGCCGTGGAAAGGTCGAGACCCGAGAGATCGAGCCCCGACAACCGCTTGCCGGTGAAATCGGCCGGCGCCCCGGGGCTGGCTTTGGCCAGGATGGCCTCGACCTCCTGCCGGCTCATTTCCGCGGAGACCATCGCGGGTGACGTGAGGTCGACGTCACGCATCATGTCCTGCGCGCTCGCCATGGTCGCGACGAGAGCGGGGCCAAGCGTCATGAGGGCGACCATTCGCTTCATCATCAGGCTCCGCTACGGGCCCTGTTTAGCACGCGCTTTGCGTCGCTGCCTATGAGGCATCACGCCCGGCGTGTTCGCCGCCATGTTCGCCTTGGATTCTCGCCACGAGGCCCGCCCTGACCGCGGCGATCTCTGCGTCGCCGCGTGCGCCACGCGGGATGCTGATGGGCACCTCTGCCAGAATTCGCGCCGGCTGCGGCGACAGGAAGAACAAGCGGTCGCCAAGGCGGATCGCATCGTCGAGGCTGTGGGTGACGAGCAGCGTCATCATGGGGCGGCTTGCGACCAGCGTCGCGATCTCGTCGCGCAGGCGGCCGGCGAGCGCGTCGTCGAGCGAGGCGAGGGGCTCGTCGAGCACGAGCAGATCGGGCTCGACCGCGAAGGCGCGGGCCAGCGCGACGCGCCGGGCAAGACCCAGCGACAATTCGCCGGGAAAGTGGCTGCGATGCGCCTCCAGCTCCAGGATCCTGAACAGCTCCGACAGCTTCGCCTCGGAGATGCCAGGAGCTGCAAGCCGCACATTCTGCTCGACCGAGCGCCACGGCAGCAGCCGCGGCTCCTGGAACACCATCCCGATCCGCGCTTCCGGTGGACGCGCGATGGTCCCGTGGAAATCGCGGTCGAGCCCGAGGATGATGCGCAGCATCGTGCTCTTGCCGCAGCCGGAGGGGCCGATCAAAACGCCGACCTCACCGGATTGAAGCGCGAAGCTGACCGGGGCCAGCACCTCGTGCGTTTCGCCCGCGGCACTCCTGAACGTCTTTCCGGAGATATCGACTTCAAGCCGCACGGGGCCGCCACCGGGTTGCGCGGGCTTCGAACGGCTGCACCAGCAAGGTTTCGATGACGAGCACGACGGCCGCGAAGGTGAGCGAATAGGCCAGCAGTCGCGGCGTGTCGAACAGCTGGAAGGCGACGCCGATCTCGAAGCCGACGCCGTTCGGCCGTCCCAGCAGCTCGGCCACCAGCACGATCTTCCATACCAGCGATAATCCGGAGCGGGCCGAGGCTGCGATATAGGGCGCAAGCTGCGGCAGCACGACGTGGCGGAACGCACGCCAGCGCGGCATCGCGAACACGGTGGCCATCTCGTCCAGCGAACGGTCGAGCGCACGCGTGCCCTCGCGCAAGGTGACGATGGCGGTCGGCAGCTTGTTGATGGCGATCGCCGCGATCGCGGCCGCTTCGGTCAGGCCGGCCCAGATATAGGCGAGCACGATCACGACCAGCGCCGGCAGGTTCAGCAGCAGGATCAACCAGGGATCGCCGAGCCGGTCGGCGAGCTTCACCCGCCCCATCAAATAGCCGATGGCACTGCCGAGCGACATCGCCAGCACGAAGGCGAGCGCGACGCGCGCCAGCGTGGCGCCGAGATGCAGGAACAGGGCGCCGCTCGATGCTTCCGCGATGATGACGTTGAGCACGGCAGGCGGGGAGGGCAGCTTTGCGCCGCCAACGAACAGCGCCGCAATCCACCAGGTCGCGAGGAACAGGGAAAACGAGAGAAGACGCAGCACCTCAGTCTCCGGGGACTGCGTGATAGAAGGTGCCGGGATCGAGCTCGGCCGCCGGCCCGACCAGGTCACGTCCGCCGATCTCGGCGAGCACGCGATAGAGCACGCGCGCATCCGCCTCCTCGTCCACGATGCTCCGGCGCGGAATGCCGTCGCGATAGCGGTCGCGGTAGGTCTTGAGGATGGCCGGATCGCTCGCGCCGGTGAGCGGCGCGATCTTCTCCCACGCGGCGTCCGAGGTGACCAGCAGCTGCTTGGCCTTGCGGGTCATCGCAATGAAACGCGCCACCGCATCGCGGTGGCTTGCGGCCCAGCTCTCGTCGAAGACATAACCGACCGCGGATACCGCGCCCTTGGCCCCCAGCTTCGGCAAAATGTCCTCGATGCCGGCGAGGCGGCGAAAGCCCTTGGCCTCGAGCTGCGCACAGAAATTCCAGAAGTTGAGGCTCGCATCCATCTCGCCATCGAGCGCCTTGGCGGCAATCAAGGGCGGCGCGCCATAGACGATGCTCGCGTCCGACTTCAGGTCGATGCCGTCCTGCTTCATCCGCGCCTGCAGCAGCAGCCAGCTCTTGTCGATCGCGCCGCCGCCGACGCCGAGCTTGCGGCCCTTGAGGTCGGCCAGCGTCTTGAGCGGCGACGAGGCCGGCACCATCACCGCGCCGAGCGCGCTGGAATAGGGATAGAAGGTGAGCTTGGCGCCGAGCACGCGCTCGCGCGACACCCACAGCCAGTCGGACAGGATGATGTCGGCACTCCCGGCGCGCAGGGCGATCTTGCCGGCCTCGGGGCTCGCGAGCTCGGTGACGTCGAGCGACAGATTGGCTTCCTTGTCGAGCCCGCCGGCGCGGATTGCGGCCAGCTCCCAGGAGAATGTTCCGGTCTTCTGCACTGCAAGGCGGATCGTATCCGCGGCGCGGCCGGGGACGGCGAGCGCCAGCGCCAGCGTCATCGCGAGCGCCAATGTTCGTCCAGGCGCTCTCAAACCAAGTGCTCTCATCACCTTGTGAGCCGTTTCCTCGAAGGGAGTGCTTTTCATGACAATACGCATAGCATAGCTTTCGTCGCAACCAGCGGGAGGACGCTCATGAATCTGGCGGGACAGCTACGACCGATTGTCGCCGCATTGGCGGTGTGGGCTGCGACCGTCTACGCCGCGCGTGCCGAGGAGGCCAACGATTATCCGACCTCGGCGCGTGCCGAATACGTCTATGGCTGCATGAAGGCTAATGGCGAGAGCCGGCAGTCGATCGAGCAATGCTCCTGCTCGATCGACGTGGTGGCCTCGATCGTGTCCTATGACCGTTACGTCACCGCCGAGACGGCGCTGAGCATGTCCCAAGTGCGCGGCAATCTCGGCGTCCAGTTTCGTACGTCCGAGCAGGCGAATTCGGCGGTGAATGATCTCAGGCGCGCGCAGGCGGAAGCCGAGGTGAGGTGTTTCTGACGGCTAGCTTCACGCCAACCGTAGTTGTCATGCCCGGGCTTGTCCCGGGCATCCACGTTCTTAGGATAGGCGCGAAGTCCGTGGATGGCCGGGACATAGGCGAGCAAAGCGACGCCGTCCTTCGGACGGCTATGCCCGGCCATGACGATCGAGAGACCTCACGTCCCCGGCTTCTCCACATCCCATTCATTGCGGAACACGTGCCCGTCCGTGTCCTTCGCCTCCGCACGGAATCGCTTGGCGCCATTTGACACATACGTGAAGCGAAGGTTCGGATCTTCCGAGATCGAGATGCCGCCCTCCATCGACAGCACGGGGCTGTCGTCCTGCGTCAGCTTCAGCTGGTTGACGAAGAAGGCGGGGACGTAGAGCTGCGTGACCTGATCCATTTGCAGCCCGGAATTGTTGGGATGGCCGATCATGATCTGCGCCTCGCGGACGCGGCTGGCCGGTGCCTCCTCGCGCGCGAATTGCCGGTAGCGCATCTGGCCGAGCCGGTTCCTGGCTTCCTCGATGTTCTTTCCTGCCGGCGCCGAGCAGCCGCCTGAGGCCTTCACATAGGTCTTGGCGACGTAGAGCTGGCCGTCGCTGAGCTCGGCAACCGCGTGGACGTCGGTATAGTTGTTGACGCGCACGCGCGTGGAGATCTCGGTGACGTTGGCATCTGCGCCGAGCTCGAACTTCGCTGCCATCGGCGCGGGGTTGCGGTCGATCACCAGCGTGATCGAACGGATGCGGCGGCTATCCGCGGGCGACAGTTTGCTGCGCAGGGTCACCGGCACGATCGCCGCGTCCTCGGCGCGATAGGGCATCTCGATGCCGATGACGTCGTTGCCGTCGTTGATCGGACGGTTGCTGAAGATGTCCTGCACCAGGCCCGGCCAGGGATCGTAAGCCTCCTCGGCGCTCGCCGGCACAGCGAAGGCGATGCCAAGCAATGCGGCGATCAGGGGCAGGCGGCGTGTGCATCCCGTCATGGTCGTGGTTCCGTGCGGACGAAGCAGTTTTCTCTGGGGCGGCGCAGCCGATCCCCCGTCCAGCGTAGCGCGTCCACTACTCCCATTCAATTTCCGAAAATGCTGCGGTTGCGTTGCGAGCATTGTAGTCGTCGAACAATTGCCAATGCGGCCGTTCCGATGCGGCCGCCTTGTCGGCGGCAGTCCGGATCGGCTCGCCCTTCTTGTTCGACGCCCGGACGTCCGCCAGCAGGGTCGTGAGATAACGCCGCTCGTCGCCGAGCGCGGCAGGCCAGTCGCTCACAGGCCCGTGACCCGGCACGACGCGCTGCGCCGGAATTTTATCGAGTTCCCCGAGCGTGCCGAGCCAGCCGCGGATGCTGCCGTCCATCACCGGAATATGGCGGAGGAAGACGAGATCGCCCGCGAACAGCGTCTTGCTGGTCTCGTCGAACACGGTCAGATCGTTGTCGCTGTGCCCGGTCGGCCAGGCCCGCAAGGTGAGGCGGCGCGACCCGAGATCGAGCGTCAGGGTATCAACGACGAGCAGGGTGGGCGGCACGATCTTCACGGGATCGATCAGTTCGCTACCCATGATGCGTCTAAAATTGTCGAGATAATACGGCCCGCGCGTCGCCAGCGCCTGCGGCAGCTTGCTGTGGCCGACGAAGCTGGTTCCCTCTGCGGCAAAGGCCGCATTGCCGAAGACATGGTCGGGATGGCCATGGGTGTTGATGACGTAGCGGATCGGCTTGGATGTGCGAGCCCGCACCGCCGCCAGCAGCGCGTCGCCCTCACGGAGGCTGCCGCCGGTGTCGATCACGGCCACCGCATCCTCGCCGACGATAAAGCCGACATTGGCGATGTCGCCTTCGTTCTCGCGGGTCATGAGGGCGGTGGTCCCGGAGTGCACGAAGATTCCCGGTGCGACTTCGCTCACAGGCAATTCGGCTGCCCCGGCGCGTGCTAGCGTTGCTGTCCCCAGCAGGGACAGGGCTGCGATCAAGGAAGCGATGCGAGACACTTTTCCGCCTCAGTTCAGATGGCTTGCCGCACTGCACTGCAACAAACCAAAGCCAACACAAAGTTTGGCAAAGCATGGCGCGTCATGCGTTGCATGGCTAGCATTCAAACAAACCGAGGAGGAAGCGCGATGACGGAGGCCGGGCGACATCGTCGCTGGTTGTTTTCACTGTGGGTCCTGGTGGCATCCTGCGCATTCGGCGACGTCGCCATTGCGCAGACCAGCGAGACCGGCGACCTCTCGTTCGAGCTGGTCGATCAAAAAGTGCTGCGCGTCTGTGCAGACCCGCGCAATCTGCCGTTCTCGAACGAGAAGGGCGAGGGGTTCGAGAACAAGCTCGCCGAGCTGCTCGCAGACAAGCTCCAGAAGAAGCTCGACTACGTCTTCTTCCCGCAGGCCACCGGCTTCGTGCGGATGACGCTGGGCGCGCATCGCTGCGACGTCATCATGGGATTTCCGCAAGGCGACGATCTCGTGCAGGGCACCAATCCCTATTATCGCACGTCATACGCGCTGGTCGCGAAAACAGGCAGCGGGCTCGATGAAGTCGATACGCTCGAAGACCCGAAGTTGAAAGGCAAGCATGTCGGCATCGTCGCCGGCACGCCGCCGGCCACCAACATGGCGATCGCCGGCCTGATGGGCGATGCAAAACCCTATCCCCTGATGATCGACACGCGCTTCGACAACTCCGCGCAGGCGATGGTCGACGACCTCGTCGCCGGCAAGATCGACGCAGGCGTGCTGTGGGGTCCGATGGCCGGGTATTATGCGAAGAAGGCCGGCTCGTTGCATGTCACGCCGCTGGTGAAGGAAACCACAGGGCCAAAGCTGGTCTATCGCATCGGCATGGGCGTGCGCCCCGCCGACCAGAACTGGAAGCGGCAGCTCAACAAGCTGATCCAGGAGAACCAGGGCGAGATCAACAAGATCCTGATCGACTTCGGCGTGCCGCTGCTCGACGAGAGCGACAAGCCGCTCGGCGCGGAGACGGCCAAGAAGACGCCATGAGGCGGCGCGTTGCCGCTGTGCTGGTTGCCGCCATTCTGGTGGCGCCGGCGTTGGCGCAGCAGCAGGAGCCGTTCGAGCCCGAGGGGTATCGCTCCGACAATTACCGCGCGCCGGTGCCGGCGACGCTCACTGGCGCGCGCGTGCTGACGACTGCGGAGGCCGAAGCAATCTGGCGTGCGAAGAGCGGCGCCTTCATCGACGTGCTGCCGCGCGCGCCGAAGCCGAAGAACCTTCCCGAAGGCACCGTCTGGCGCGATATGCCGCGAAAAAACATACCGGGCAGCACCTGGCTGCCGGACACCGGCTACGGCGT
Source organism: Bradyrhizobium sp. 482_C4_N1_8 (assembly GCF_052075965.1). Taxonomy (NCBI): domain Bacteria; kingdom Pseudomonadati; phylum Pseudomonadota; class Alphaproteobacteria; order Hyphomicrobiales; family Nitrobacteraceae; genus Bradyrhizobium; species Bradyrhizobium sp. 482_C4_N1_8. The sequence continues at coordinate 2,700,879 of NZ_CP197231.1, forward strand.
GCTGCCGCCCGCCATGGACGATTATTTCCAGCGCGGCCTCGCCCACGCCGCGCGCGGCGACAAGGCTGCGCTGCTCGTGATCTATTGCCTGGCCGACTGCTGGATGTCCTGGAACGCCGCCAAGCGCGCCTTGGCTTACGGTTATGCCAACGTCGCCTGGTACCCCGACGGCACAGATGGTTGGGAGCGCGCAAACCTTCCGACCGAGGAGATGCACCCGCAGCCGCGGCCAGAGCAGTAGGTACAGGTCGTCATGCCCGGACTTGTCCCGGGCATCCACGTTCTTCAATCCGCGTGGTTGGGCGTGGATGGCCGGGACAAGCCCGGCCATGACGCCGTGCGGCGCGCGGGGACAGGTGAAGATGCAGGGTTACTGCTTCTGCAGCTTGGTCAGCGTGCCCGTACCGTTATTGTCGGTCGCCGAGTACGTCACCCTGTCGCCGGCATGGACGGCATCCAGCATTGCGGCGTCCTTGGCCTTGTACTCCTGAAGCGTGCCGGCGCCGCCTGCGCTGCCGCCGACCGTGCCCTTCTGTGTCTGCTGGATCGAGATCGTGCTGTTGAGCCGGTCGATTCTGGTGACCATCCCGGTCATGTCGTCAGCAAAAGCAGGGGACGCAAGCGTGCTGATGGCTGCAGCGCATGCGAAGATGAATTTTGTTGTTCCCATCGAGGCCTCCCGACGTCTTGGAGTTCACGTCGACAAGCCATCCTAGAGCGATTTGGTTCCGGCTGATAGCGCGGCAAAGGGTAACGATGGCGCTGATATCGCGGGAACCTTCCGAAAGTCGTCGTCAGCGAGGCTGACGCTATTCCATTTCCTGCTGGATCACGCGTCCGAGAGCGAACAGGCGCTGGTCAATCGCGGTCGGAACCTCGCAGACGAACCGCACCACCTTGTGGCGATCTTCGAAAATGCGGGTTTCCCAGATCAACTGGTTGCTGAGCGCATCGACCTTTGCGTCGTCGCGTGGTGTCGCGCTCTGGAGCGCCTGGAGCTGGATCGACTCCTCGCGGATCTTGTCGGCCGCCTCGCGCTGTTTGCGGCTGACGCGTTCGAGCCCGTTCATGACCTGCGAGCGCTGGGCGTTGAGCGTGTCGAACAAGCCGGCGAACAACAGCTTGGCGTTCGCCGTCTTGTCAGCGGCGGAGCCGGCCAAAAACTCCTTCACCGACTTCTCGGCCTCGTCCATCGGCGTCTTCCGCGCTGACAGTTTTGAGACCAGCGCGGTGACCTTTGCGTCGTCCTTCCATTTGGTCTCGGCGTCGTCGAGTGCGGGACCGGCCCAGACGGCGGCGAGCGAGATGTCCGGCACCTTGGCCTGCGTGCAAGGCCAGTTGGGATAGCGTGGATCGGCGGCGCACGCAGCCGTGCTCGCAACGGCGAGCGCAAAAGCGGCCATGGCCAGAACCTTCATCCTTCGCCTCCCGCAGGGCCCCGTCGCGCCAGCCCGCGCGAGGGATCATAGGCCAGAATCGCGCCGATCATGAAGACGATTGTGCAGGCCGCCACCACCGCCAGCGAGATCCAGTTGATTTGCCCGTAGAATGCAAAACGGATCAGTTCGACCGCATGGGTGAACGGGTTGGCCTGGCAGAGATAGTAGAGATAGGGGCTGCCCTCCTGCACCCGCCAGAGCGGGTAGAGCGCGGAGGAGGCGAAGAACATCGGAAAGATCACGAAGTTCATTACGCCGGCAAAACTCTCGAGTTGCTTGATGCCCGAGGAGATCAGCATGCCGAGCGAGCCCAGCATCAGTCCGGACAGGATCAGCGCCGGCAGCACGGTGAGATAGCCGATGGGGGGAGGGGTGATGTCCCAGAACCAGGCGATCAGCAGGAACGCATAGACCTGGAGCAGCGACACCGCGGTGCCCGCCAGCAGCTTGCAGAACAAGAGGAACCCGCGCGGCAGCGGGCTCACCAGCAGCGTCCGCATATTGCCCATCTCGCGGTCGTAGACCATCGAGAGCGAGGACTGCATGCCGTTGAAGAGCTGGATCATCGCCATCAGCCCGGGCGCGATATAGACCTCGTAGAGGATGTAGGTCTCGTAAGGCGGGATGATCGAGATGCCGAGCACCTGGCGGAAGCCGGCGGCGAAGATGAACAGCCATACCAGCGGCCGCACCAGCGCCGAGACGAAGCGCTCGCGCTGATGCAGGAAGCGCAGGCCCTCGCGCCAGACGATGCCGGTGAGGCAGGTCATGTATTCCGCGGTCGAGAAACCGCGCGGTGTATCCCGCGTCGTGATGCTGCTCATGCGCCGCCTCCCGGCATCGTCTGCGCACCGGTCAGGCGCATGAAGGCGGTGTTGACGTCCTGCGCGCCGGCATCGGTGATGACGCGGCTCATCGGCCCCTGCGCCAGCACCTTGCCCTGGTGCAGCACCACGAGGTCGTCACCGGCGATGATCTCGTCGAACAGATGCGTGGCCCAGAGCACGCCGATGCCATGCTCGGTCACGAGCTGGCGGACATGGCTGATGATGTCGGCGCGCGCCTTGACGTCGAGGCCGACGGTCGGCTCGTCCAGCAACAGCAGCCGCGGCCGGTGCAGCAGGGCGCGGGCAATCTCCAGCCGCCGCATCTGGCCGCCCGAGAGATCGCGCACCTTGCTGCCGGCACGCTCCGAGAGGCCGATGCGGCCGAGCAGCTCGCCGCTGCGCGCGGCCGCCTCGCGCCGGCTGATGCCGTGGAGTGCGGCGTGATAGAGCAGGTTCTGCGTCAGCGACAGGTCGAGATCGAGCGTGCGCGGCTGGAATACGACGCCGAGCAGCCGCAGCGCCTCGCCGGGGCTCTTGCTGATGTCGTGGCCGAAAATGCCGACGCGGCCGCTCTGGATGCCGAACAGGCGCGTGATCAGCGAGAACAGTGTGCTCTTGCCCGCGCCGTTGAGCCCGAGCAGCGCCGTGAAGCTCGCGGGCTGCACATGGAAGGAGACGTCCATCAACGCCCGGCGCGGCCCATAGGAATGGCTGACGCCGTCGATCGACAGCGCCGGCACCGCGGCCGCTTCCAGCCTCGGCATCTCCTGCGGTTCGGCGATGGGAGCAGGGCTGGTCATGGCGAGATCGTAATGCCCCAGGGCAGTTCGCCCACCTGAATGGTCTTGATCACCTTTTGCGCGGCGACGTCGATCACCGAGACGTCGTTCGACACGCCGTTGGTAGTGAGCAGATATTTCTCGTCCGGCGTGAACGCCATGTGCCAGACCCGCTGTCCCACCAGCAAATATTTCGTCACCTTGCGCGAGGCGACGTCGACCACGGCGATGCGGTTGGCGGGGCCGAGCGCGACGAAGGCGGTCTTGTCGTCTTTGGTCATTCCGATGCCGACCGGCTGGATCGCCTCTTTCCGCAACCCCGGAATCTCGAAATTGACCTTGCCGGTCACCTCATGCTTTTTGGGATCGATGATCGAGACCGTGCCGCCGATCTCCGAGGACACCCACAACTCTGAACTGTCGTGCTTGAATTCGGCAAAGCGCGGCCGCGCGTCGACCAGCACGTTGGCGACGATCTGGCGCGACGAGGTGTCGATGAAATGCGCCATGTTGGTCGTCTCGGACGTGTTGATCAGCGTCTTGCCGTCCGGGCTGATGGTCATGCCCTCGGGCTCGACGCCGACCTGGATGTCGCCGAGCCGCGCGCGCTTCTCCAGATCGATCACGGTCACCGTGTTGTCGTTCTCGTTGGCGACATAGAGGATTTTTCCGGCCGCATCCTGCGCGAACAATTCCGGGTCGGGCCCGGAGGGCAGGCTGTCCACGATCGCTTGCGTCTTGGCATCGATCACCTGGATGGTGTCGTCGTCGCCGACCGCGACCATCACGAACTTTCCGTCGCGCGTGAAATCGATGCCGCGCGGGCGCTGGCCGACCTTGATGGTCTTGGTCACGGTCCAGCTGTCGGTGTCGATCACCGAGACCGTGTTGCTCTTCTCGTTCGAGACATAGGCGATGAAGGCGTGCGCGGGCGCGGCCGCAAGCGCCAGTCCGGACAGCAACCCCACACGCCACATGCGCAACATTCGCGTCCTCATTTCAGCTTGCATTTGCTCTCCGGGCGGTCGTAGCCGAGCGTGTCGAGCTCGGAGACCTGGTGCAGAAATCCCTCCTGCGGCGACACCGACACCACCATGCGGCCGTCGACCAGCAGGATCGGCTGGCGCAGCTGCAGGTTCCAGTCGCGCAGGGTCAGTCTTGTGCCCTTGAAGGCAGCGACCGAGAAGTCCGGCCCCTTGATGAAGTCGGTGACTTTCTTGACGTCGCCGGAATTGGTACGCGAGGTGGCCTCGCCGATCATGCGCACCGCCGTCCAGGCCTGCATGTCGAGCGCGGTCATGCGCCGCGAATTCAGCTTGATGAAGCGGTTCTGCATCTGGATCGCGCCCCACTGGTCCTGCGATGCGTCCCAGCTGCGCGGCACGAGGCCGGCCGAGCCTGCGACGGGGCGCGGATCCCAGGTGCGATAGGGCAGATAGGCGCCGAACACTTCGCTCTCGTCGGCGGCGACCAGCACGTCATAGGCCGGCAACTGTTGCGTGAACACCGGCATCTGGCGCTGGATCAGCGTGACACCGCTATCGGTGCGGCGCGCGCCGCCCTTGTCCTCGAAGGTCTTCTCTTGCACGATCTTGGCGCCGAAGCGTGTGGCGGTACGCCGGAGTGCGTCTGCAAACAGCTTGTCCTCGTCATGCGAGCCGACCACGAGCACCCAGCGCTTCCACTGCTTCCACACCAGATATTGACCGAGCGCATCGGCCAGCATCGCGCGCGTCGGTGCGGTGTGGATGACATTGGCGCGGCAATCGGCCTCGCGCAGGCGCTCGTCGATCGCGCCGGCGTTGAACAGCAGCGTGCCGCGCTCGCGCAGGGCGTCCGAGACCTTCAACAGCGCGTCGGCCGGCAGGTCGGCGATGATGAAGCCGTTTTTCTCGGCGAGCGCAGCCGCAGCCTCAACCGGATCTTCGCCTTCCCTGATGCGGCGCTCCTCCAGCGTGAAACGCTGGTTGAGGAATTTTCCCGTGGTGTTGTTGTCCTCGATGGCGAGGCGCGCGCCGGCGACGCCGTCATTCTCCGCGGGCTGCTCGACCAGCGACAGCGTCGATCTGGTGCCGGCGACGCCGAGATAGCCGACGCCGATCTGCACCGGGTCGGCCGCGAGCGCGCTCGTCGCGGCAAGACCCAGGCCGATCAGGCCGACCAACCATCGGATCATGTTTCCTCCAGATGTTCTCCCTGGCTTGACCGCCGGTGGAGAATTGTCTCTGCTAAAGCATGACCGATTTGGCCCGGCTTGCAACCCCGCATTTCGTCCCCGCGCGCGCGAGGCCGGGAATCACGATCATGCGAGCGCTGATCTGTTTCGCAGCTTTGCTGTTGACGGGTTCGGTCGCGCTCGCCGATCCGCCCAAGCTCGCGGTGTTCGATTTCGAGCTGATCGACACCAGCCTTCCCGGCGAGTTCTACGGCTCCAGGCCGGAGGAGGCGCGGCTCGAGCGCATCGGCGAGCAGCTGCGCAAGGAACTGGCGCTGTCGGGAAGGTTCCAGCTGCTCGATATCGCGCCGGTCAGGGATGCGGCCCGTCACGCCAATTTGCAGGCCTGCGGCGGCTGCGACCTCAAGCTTGCCGGCCAGCTCGGCGCCGACCTCGAGATCACCGGCATGGTGCAGAAGGTCTCGAACCTGATCATCAATCTCAACATCTATTTGCGCGACGTGAAGACCGGCAACGTGATCACCGTCGCCAGCGCCGACATGCGCGGCAACACGGACGAATCGTGGTCGCGCACGATGAGCTACCTGATCCGCAATCGATTGCTGGCGCCGAACTACGGGAAGCCGGAGTAGGGCGCTCTTCTTCGCCTCTCCCCGCGTGCGGGGAGAGGCCGGAATTTGCGGAAGCAAATTCCGGGTGAGGGGGAGTCTCCGCGAGTCCAATTCTCACCGTCGCTGCCGAAGCAGCCCCTCACCCCGACCCTCTCCCCGTAAGAACGGGGAGAGGGGAAGGAGAGAGCAAACCTCACCCCTTCAATCTTTCCGCATGCCAGTGCAGATGATCGCCCATGAAGGTCGAGATGAAATAATAGCTGTGGTCATATCCCGCCTGCCGCCGCAGCGTCAGCGGGATGCCCGCCTTGGTGCAGGCGGCCTCGAGCAGCTCGGGCTTGAGCTGTTCTTTCAGGAAATTGTCGGCCTCGCCGACGTCGACGAGGAAGCCGGAATATTTCGCACCGTCCTCGATCAGCGCCACGGTGTCGTGGTTGCGCCAGGTCTCCTTGTTCGGTCCGAGATAGCCGGTCAGCGCCTTGATGCCCCAGGGCACGAGCGAGGGCGCCACGATCGGCGCGAACGCGCTGGCCGCGCGATAGCGGTGCGGATTGCGCAGCGCGACCGTCAGCGCGCCGTGGCCGCCCATCGAATGGCCCATCACCGATTGCCGCTTGGCGTCGACCGGAAAATTCTCCGCCACGAGCTTGGGCAGCTCGTCGGTGACATAGCTCCACATGCGATAGTTGCGCGCAAACGGCTCTTGCGTCGCGTCGACATAGAAGCCGGCGCCGAGGCCGAAATCATAGGCATTGTTGGCATCGCCCGGCACGTCGGGCCCGCGCGGGCTGGTGTCCGGCGCGACGAAGATCAGGCCGAGCTCGGCGCAGGCTTTGCGGAATTCGCCCTTCTCGGTGACGTTGGCATGCGTGCAGGTGAGGCCGGAGAGATACCAGACCACGGGCAGCTTTGCGCCGGCCGCATGCGGGGGAACATAGACCGAGAACACCATGTCGGTTCCGGTCGCCTGGCTGGCATGGCGGTACACGCCCTGCACGCCGCCATAGGAAGTGTTGGTCGAGACAGTCTGGATCGTCATGCCGTTATGCTCCGTGGCATCTTACCACATCAAGATTGCAACGCTTGTGTGACCGAATTCGTGGCGGTGTATGCGTCAGGCGACGCCGCTGTCGATCGCCAGCCGCACCAGCTCGACCGAGGTCTTCACGCCGAGCTTCTGTCGCATGATCGAGGAGGTGTTGGCGACAGTCTTGTAGGACGACTGCACCAGCCAGGCGATCTCGGACAGGCTCTTTCCGGCGCTGAGGAGCCGCAGGATTTCCATCTCGCGCGCGTTCAGCTTCGACAGCGGGCTTTGCGCCAGCGTCGGTCCTGCAAACGCGATGCTGCGCGCGATCGCGGTCGGCAGATAGGTGCCGCCGCCCCCGACGGCGCGGATCGCCTCGACGAGGTCGTCGGGGTCGCCGGTCTTGGAGACGTAGCCCTTGGCCCCGCACTCGATCGCGCGCGCGGCGAACGCAGGGTCGTCGTTCATGCTGAACATGATGATGCGGGCCTCGGGCGCACGTTCGAGGATGCGGCGCGCGAGCTCGAAGCCGGAGACGGTCGGCAGGTTGATGTCGATGATGCAGAGGTCGGGGCGCTCGACAATGAAGACGCATTCGCCGTCCTCGGCGTCGGCGGCCTCCAAAATCTCGATCTCGCCCTCGTCGGCCAGCACGGCACGGCAGCCGGAGGCGACAATGGGATGATCGTCGACGATCAGAATGCGCATAGGCGTTCCCCGCGACAGCCTCGGCCTGCTTTTCCGCCGCATGATCCGAACAAGAACGCTGCACGCGTCTCATGTCGCCTCATGCAACCCGGCCGGGATTGCTGTACGCTTTCGATTAGATATCGGGCGCTTCGCCTCTGTCAACGTCATCGGACAGGCGCGGGCCAACCTTCGCGAGGCACGGGCGGCACCAATGTGGCAAAATCTATCGTTGCGCGCGCGCATCAACCTTCTGCTGGCGCTGCTGCTGGCGCTGGGGCTCGCCGTCAATATCGGCCGCCAGGTCGCGGAAGCCGGGCCGCGCGTGCAGGCCGAGGACCAGAGCGTGATCCGGCTTGCGCGCGAATTCATCGAGATGATCGTTGCGGATCTGAACGAGGCGCCCGATCCGGATGCCAGGTTGAACCAGATCGCGCGCGATCTGAGCCGCCTGCGCCATGTCAGCATCGCGCTTCAGGACGCCGGCGGTAACCCGCTGACGCCGCCCCGGCCTGCCGACGACGACGCGCGCGGACCGCCGGCCTGGTTCGTCGGCCTGGTTCATCCCGAGCAGACCACGGTGAGCGTGCCGGTCTCGGTCCATGGCAAGCCGGGCTCGTTGGTGATCACCGCGCATCCCGATGACGAGATCGCCGAGATCTGGGACGCCATCGTGACCCAGCTCGAGGTCGGCTCGGTGATCGCGCTCGCGTTGTTCCTGGTGATGATGACGGTGGTCGGCCGCGCGCTCGCGCCGCTGCAGTCGCTGGCGCAGACGATGACCGCGATCGAGGGCGGGCATTATGACGCGCGCGCCACGCCGGGCGGTGCGCCCGAGCTGGCCGCGATCTGCGGCAAGCTCAATCATCTCGCGGCGGCGCTCGGCGAGGCGGTGGAGGAAAAGCGGCTTTTGGCCGAGCGCGCGGTGTCGCTCCAGGACGTCGAGCGCAAGGAGATCGCGCGCGAGCTGCACGACGAATTCGGGCCGTATCTGTTCTCGCTGCGCGCGCATGCGAGCGCGCTGGCGAAGCTCGCGGACGGGCGCGCGCCGAATGCCGACTCGGTCCGGAAGCACGGCAGCGCCTTGCTGGAACAGATCAACCAGCTCCAGCAGTTCACGCGCCGGGTGCTGGAGCGGCTCCGGCCCGTCGGCCTTGCCGAGCTCGGCCTGCGCCAGGCGCTGGAATCGCTCTCGCGGCTGTGGCGGGAGTCGCATCCCGACGTCGCGATCGAAACCGTGATCTCCGCTACGCTCGGGGTCACCGGCGAGACGGCCGACCTCACCATCTACCGCATCGTGCAGGAGGCGCTCACCAACGTGTTCCGCCACGCCGGCGCGACGTCGGTCAATGTCGTGATCGAGCCCGTCGAGCAGGCCGGCGGCCGCGGCTATGCGCGCGTGCGGGTCAGCGACAACGGCCGCGGCATGGAGCCGGGCCAGCAGCTCGGCTTCGGCCTCGTCGGCATGCGCGAGCGCATTCTGGCGCTGGGCGGCACGCTCAACGTCGTCTCCGGCGACGGCGGCTTGACCGTGGAGGCGCTGGTTCCGACGGCGGCGTCCTGATTGCATCGGGAAAAATTCCCGATTTGGTCGGGAAAACGGGTGCGGATAGTGCCAGACCTTTTGTGGCTGGCGGACTCACTGCCGCCGAATACACTCATCTCAACCAAACGGCGAAAATCAAAACAGCCGGTGGTCACGGATGGGAAGGCAGGGATGGGCAAGCCTCTTTGGTTCAAGCGTCGTTTGTTGATAGCCTCGGTGTCGACGGGGCTGGTGTCGGGCTTGGTCCTTGCAGGCCCCGCCGCAGCCGCGCAGGATGAGGAAACCAACGTCCAGAATCTGCCGGCGGTCGAGATCACGGCACCACCGCCGTCGGCCGTGAGGCGCAGTGCGCCAACGCGGCCGGTCGCACGGGTAGGGGCGCCGGCGTCCGCCGCTCCGAAGACACGCCTTTACGTCTACCCGACCTCACCGGGCACCGGCCGAGGTCTCGATGTCGACAAGGTGCCGTCCGCGATCAATGCGGTTGATGCCAGCCAGATCAGGCGTACCGCCTCGCCGGATATCGCCATTGCCCTGCAGCAGTACGTGCCTGGTCTCAGCATCAATGAAGTGACCGGCAATCCATTCCAGCCCGATGTGCAGTTTCGCGGCTTCGTCGCTTCACCTCTGGCCGGCACGCCGCAGGGCCTCGCCGTCTACCAGAACGGCGTACGCATCAACGAGGCGTTTTCCGACACTGTTAATTGGGATCTGATCCCGACGGCCGCGATCCGATCGGCGCTGGTCGTGACTAACAATCCGGCATACGGCCTCAATGCCCTCGGCGGTGCCATCGATCTGCAGATGAAGAACGGCTTCAACTATCAAGGGGCCGAGATCGATATCATGGGCGGCTCATTCGGCCGCATCCAGGGCTCCGCACAATGGGGCAAGCAGGTCGACAATAATTGGTCGGTCTACGGAGCGCTCGAAGGCGTTCACGACAATGGTTTCCGCAATTTCTCGCAATCGGATGTCCGGCGCTTCTATGGCGACGTCGGGTATCGTTTCGAAGGCAACGAGTTTCACCTCAATGGCGGCGTCGCCAACAATTCCCTGGCGGGACCCAGCACTGTTCCGGCCGAATTGCTCCAGCAATATTGGGGGGCGACCTACACAACGCCGCAAACCATCTCCAACAAGGTCGGCTATCTCAACCTGACCGGCAAGGTGGAGGCGACGCCGACCTGGACCTTTGAGGGCACGGCGCATCTGCGGAGCTTCAAACAGAGCACCGTGGACGGAAACCCGACCGACGCCCAGGCATGTGCCGATCCAACGCTCCTGTGCTTTGGCAATGATACGGTCCCGGCTTTTGGCCTGAATGGCGTTCAGCTCGCCAATACCTTTGCGCCAGACGCCATCCTCAGCGAGATCGATCGCACCAGCACGAAATCGACCACCTTTGGCGTATCCGGTCAGGCAACCAACACCGACCAGCTGTTCGGTCATGAGAACCGCTTCGTAGTTGGCGCGAGCTATGATGTCAGCAGCACGCGCTTCACCGGCAGCGCTGAATTAGGAACCATAGGCACGAACTATGTCGTCACGGGCAGCGGCATATTCCTGGGTCCCTCCGGTGACCCGACATCGGTTGGTCCCGTGTCGCTTCGCACCGTCAACCAATATCACGGGCTCTATGCGCTTGACACGTTCAACGTGGACGATCGCTTTGCGGTGACGGCAGGCGGGCGATTCAATGCGGCCCGTGTCACGCTGATGGACCAGCTCGGCACCGCACTCAATGGCGATCATACCTATGATCGGTTCAATCCGATCATCGGCGGCACCTACAAGATCACCTCTGAAGTGACTGCCTATGCGGGCTATTCCGAAGCCAACCGGGTACCCACGCCACTCGAGCTCGGCTGCGCCGATCCGGCGAGGCCATGCATCATCGGGCAGTTCCTGATCGCTGACCCCTCACTGCAGCAAGTCGTATCCAAGACCTTCGAAGCGGGCTTCCGCGGCACCAAGGAATTGAACATCGGCTCGCTCGGCTGGAAAATCGGTGCCTACCGTGCCACCAACTACGACGACATCCTCGCCACCCCAATTCCGGGCCTGACTGGCTTCGGCTTTTTCCAGAACGTCGGCCGGACGCGCAGGCAGGGTATCGAAGCCGAGGTGAGCCTGAAGTCGAATGTGCTTCAGTTCCAGGCGAGCTATGCGTTCCTGGACGCGCGCTTCCTCGACGCGCTGACGCTTGGCTCAGAGAGCCCGTTCGCCGACGCCGGCAACATCCAGGTCTTGCCGGGCAATCACATTCCGCGCCTCCCTAGCCACCTTATTAAGGCAAGCATCGAATATGCGGTTACCGATGTCTGGAAGGTCGGGGGTGACGCGCTCTTTGTCTCAAGCCAGTATTTCGTCGGCGACGAGTCCAACCAGTTTCCGAAGCTGCCGTCCTACGCCGTGTTCAATCTCCACACCTCTTACCAGATCACAAAGAACCTGCAGATTTACGGTCGCGTCGCCAACATCTTCGACAACCGCTACTCGACCCTTGGCACCTTCTTCGATAGGGAGGCCTTGCCCAACTTCACCAATGGCGGTGCGGAATTCACCGACCCGCGCTCGCTGAGCCCGGCAAGGCCCCGTGCGTTCTATGCGGGCATGCGGATGACGTTCTGAGTTCGACACGCAAGGCCGGCCGCCTCCGGAGGGCGAAAGACATCGCCTTTACTCCGCCCAGCCTCGGGCGAGGATCGCCGCTTGCTGCAAGGAAATGCGCCGGACCAGCGGATCTGCATGGCGGTGTACCAGCTGCCAATCCGTGCTGTCCTTGCGATAGATCTCCGTGACGCGCAGCGACCAGTCCTGGGCAGGCAGGCCGCCGACCTCCGCGCGCTGGCGTTCGATCATGACGAGCGCAACGAGCCCGTTCGAGGCATAGGTCTGCAAGACCTCCAGTCCGGTTTCCCCGCTCCTGAAATATTGCGCCAGGTCAGCCAGCCGTTTTGGGCTGTTGTCGAATCCGAAGCTGGCAGGGCCACCGAAGGGCTGCATCAGCGTGAAATCCGGGGCAATCCGGACCAGCTGCGACCAGCGGCCCATGTCGCCACGCATGAAAGCGGCATTCTTCTCGCCGGCGAGCTTGATGAGACCGGCTGTCGCGTCGTCCCCGGCGGCTGCATTGGCTGGAAGCTGACCGGAAGCAGGAATTGCCGCCGCTGCCATCATCATCGAGCGCCTCGACATCCTGTGCGGCGAGTCCCGGTTGTCCGGCGAGCCATGGCCCTTGCTCACCCCTTTCGCCTTTCTGATCATTTCGAAGCTCCTGATTGCACGATCTACGCATTCCATGAGGCCTTGATCTCGATGAATCCAGCGATATGATTTCAGCAATATGCTGAACCAAATTGATCTATCCAGGGTCGAACTAAATCTCCTTGTGCTCTTCCGCGTGGTCCTGGAAGAACGCCATGTCGCGCGCGCGGCCGCGCGACTGAACCTGACGCCGTCCGCTGTCAGCCACGCGCTTGGCCGGCTGCGCCTTGTTTTGAACGACCCGCTGTTCCTGCGAACGCCGAAGGGCGTCGTTCCAACGGAGCGGGCCCTGGAGCTTGACCACCCGATCGCCGAAATCATCGCGCGCGTCGAACAACTGGTTGGCTCGGCTAGACCATTCGACCCTGCAAAAAGCCATCGCCGCTTTACGATCGGCGCACCCGATGCTGTTCTCGCCTCGACAACGGGGCAGCTACTCGGTTCGATCGCGAGCAGGGCGCCCCACATCGACATCGGATTGATCCATGTGATGCCCGCGCCCCGCGGCGGCGCGATCGGCGAACCCTGGCACGAGTGCCTCGAGATGCTCGAAAGACGAGAGCTGGACATCGCGATGCTGCCGCTGCCGGCGGTATCGCCGCGTTTCGAGGCGCGCAGGCTCTACGACGAGGAATTCGTGCTGGCCATGCGCAAGGGACACGCCTTCGCCAGAGCTCCGACACCCGCGGCTTTCTCGCAATCGCAGCATCTGCTGGTGTCTCTCAGCGGTGAGCCACGCGGCTTCGTCGATGAGATGTTGGCAAAGCGCGGTCTCAAGCGCCGCATTGCCTTGACTGTCCCGAACTTTATGATGGCGCTGGTCCAGCTTGCAGGGTCCGAACTGATCGCTGCATTGCCGCGGCGTCTGATGCAGCAGCACGCCGGGCATTTCGGATTGATGTTCGTCGAGCTGCCTTTCGCCCGTAAGCCGGATACGATCTGCGCCATCGCGACCAAGGCTGCGATGAAGGACGCCGGCGTTGCATGGCTGATGGAAGTTGTCTTCGCCTCGGTCGGAGCAGGTCGGAACCGCAATCGGTAGCGCGCGCGCTCAGTTGGGTGGCCCCCAAACGGTTTCGTCCGTCCAGCCCAGATCGGCAAACTCGGATGCCCTCAACGGCGCTTCGGCAGTTGAAAAGAACTCGTCGAGCTGCGGCGGCTTGACGCGCGTTCCCGATAACATCGTATGCGCCTGCCCACGGTGGTGAATTTGATGCTGAATGAGATGCATCAGCAGCCGGTCGCGTCGCTCTATCTGGACACTGGGATCTCGATTGATCCGCACGTCTTCGTTCAACGAGGCGGGTGTCAGGGCATCGCAGACGCCGATGAAGCGGCGGTCCATCGATGCTTGAGCTTCCGAGAGCCCTGCAAGAGCTGGAAATGGGATCGGATCCTCCCAGGCCTTCGGCCCAAGCCATCCGCCCTCGAGTGCATCGACGTAAAAGAGGTCAACGACATAAATATGGTTCAACGTCCGCTGTAGGCTCGGGAAGAAGCCCGTCCGCTCGACCTCAAATTCGCCTTGGCTCAGCTCGGCGCACGCGCGGAGCAACCGGTGGTTCGCCCAGGCATTATTGTAGGCGAAGGCGCGATAGCTTTGAACGATCGACATTGCAAACCCCGTACACCGACCTGCTTGGCGCCGCGTTCCTTTACCGATCAGAAACCATAGCAAATGATCTGAAAATTGTAACGAAACGACTTGGCTGTTTCCGGGTAGGTTTGCCGGAGGGCCCGTCCGATGACAGAGCACCAGTTGCGAGAGCGGGAATTCCAGATCGCGCGTTACAGGCTTCTGGAGCGCGAAGTCACCGATCCGCTTGCCGCGTGCCTGCTTCACAGCATCATCGAGGATCTGGAAGCCGAGTTGCGAAGGGACAGACCGGATTCGCACGGGCCGCGCGATTAACCGTTTCTTAGCGCTGATCATGCGGATTATTCGCGAGGGAATGTCAAGGGAGACTGCTCCCATGCTGAAGGACGGCACCTACGCGGCGTGGTACAAGACGCCACTGGACCAGGGTACCGGGATCGTCCATGTCGCAGACGGACAAATCTGGGGCTGCGACAGCCTGATGACCTATCACGGCTCCTGCAAGGTCGATGGAGATCGCTTCACCGCCACCGTGTCGACGAAGCGTCACACCGACGGACGTGCAACGGTCTTCGGCATCGACGACGAGCTCACGCTGGACATCGAGGGAAACTGCCCCGGCAAGGTCGCGACCTACACGGCGAAGGCAGCGCAGATGCCGGGAATGATCCTCCAGGGTACGCTCATTCTCACGGAACAGCAGCCGCCCGCGCGTGAGCGAACCGAGCAGGTAGCCGCGTTCAATCCCGACAAGCTTCCGAAATTGCCCAAGCGCTCGCGCTGATCGAGCGAGCCGGGTCGCTCGGCGTGCTCGGTTCAATACAGCATCATGTCGGACAAGGCTTCGCGTTGCCAGCTTGCCAGGCTGGCGCGACGGCCGCAGCAGGACTCGCAATCACTCGGGACCGCGTTTGTGAACGGACGTATGCGTTCTTGCCATCGATGGTGGAGCGTCGGATCGTTCTATCGATGGTTTCGGACGATCGCTCCTGCATTCGCAGCGCGAAGCTGAAGATCATACCGCCCAACGGCAAGGACCGCGACTTCGTGGTGGATGGTCTGGGCTCGCGAGCCGTGATCAATTCGCTGTTGGCGTGCTTCGACGCGGCTCAGGGCGTGAAGGGCAAAAAGCAGGGCAGGGGGTAAATCCGGGCGTTCTTCTGCATTTTTGCATCCGAAAGTCCCGGAACTCCCGCTTTTCAAGCAGCTTCCGACACGCCATTGTGCCGCCGCAACAATCGTCTCAAGGGGCAGTATCAATGTCGGACAAGGTCTCGCGTCGCCAGTTTGCCAAGCTGGCGGGATTGTCCGCAGCCGGAATCGCAAATCCGCTGGAGGCCGCCGAGGTTAAGCCGGCGCCGGCGCCGCGGGGCGTGGACGGCTTTCCGGCGGGCTTTGTCTGGGGCACGGCGACCTCGTCCTATCAGGTCGAGGGTGCGGTCGACGTCGACGGGCGGGGGGCTTCGATCTGGGACAAGTTCGTGCGCATCCCCGGCAAGATCGAGGACGGCACCACTGGCGATCGCGCCGTTGAGCATTATCACCGCTACAAGGAAGACATCGCGCTCATCAAGGAGCTCGGCTGCAAAGCCTACCGCTTCTCGGTGGCATGGCCGCGGGTGTTTCCGGACGGCGACGGCAAGCCGAACCCGAAGGGGCTCGACTTCTACAATCGTCTCGTCGACGAGCTCCTCAAGAACGGCATAGAGCCGTGGCTGACGCTTTATCACTGGGACCTGCCGCAATCGCTCCAGGATCGCTTCGGCGGCTGGCGCTCGACCGAGACGTGCAAGATCTTTGGCGACTATGCGGGCTATGTCGCCGAGCGCCTGACCGATCGCGTCAAGAACGTGTTCACGCTGAACGAGAGCGGACGTTTCGTCCAGTTCGGCTATGGCCTCGGCATCGACGCGCCCGGCGTGACGCTGCCGCAAGCGGAGGTCAACCAGGTCAGGCATAACAGCGCGCTCGCGCACGGGCTCGGGGTGCAGGCGGTGCGGGCGCACGGCCGCCGCGGCACCAGGGTCGGGCCGGCCGAGAATATCGACGTCTGCGTTCCCGCAATCGACACGCCCGAGCATGTCCGTGCGGCCGAGATCGCGCTGCGCGAGATGAACGCCGGCTATCTCAACGTCATCATGACGGGCCGGTATACCGACGCCTTCCTGAAATACGCGGGCGCCGATGCGCCGAAATACACCGACGCCGAGCTGAAGATCATCTCCTCGCCGGTCGACTTCCTCGGCCTCAACATCTACGCGCCACAGAACTATGTGGTGCCCTCCGACCATGGCGCGGGCTTCATGCCGCTGCCGATCCCGAAATCGTTCCCGCATATGAACTCGAACTGGCTCCGCGTCGCGCCGGAGACGATCTACTGGGTGCCGAAGCTGGCCGCAAAGATCTGGAAGACGGATGCGATCTACATCAGCGAGAACGGCACCTCCGGCGACGACGTGGTGACGCCCGACGGCAAGATCTACGACACCGACCGCATCATGTACCTGCGCAACTATCTCGCGCAGCTCCAGCGCGCCACCGCCGAGGGCGTGCCGGTGCGCGGCTACTTCCTCTGGAGCCTGCTGGACAACTTTGAATGGGTGTTCGGGCTCAACAAGCGTTTCGGGCTCTATCACGTCAATTTCGACACGCAGGTGCGCACGCCAAAGCTCAGCGCGACCTTCTACCGCAACGTGATCGCGAAGAACGCGGCGGGGGCATAGCTTTCTCTCCCTCTCCCGGATTTTCCGCCGCGCGTAAAATCCGACCTCTTCCCGCAGGCGGGGCGAGGTGACGCAAGATCGCGCGGCCACGGCCGTTTAGCCTGACAGGCCAATCGCTTCACCGGTATCACCGCGCCCCATGCGGAACCCGCGCTTCTACTGTGCATGGGGTTGTTTTTCAGTTTTTTGCAAGGAGGCCGCGCGGCACCGCACGTTGACTCCACTCTTCCCCTTATTCAGAAACGACATCAACACCCATAAACAAGAGGACAACGCCAATGGCTGACGCGCTGATCATCGATGCCTGCCGGACCCCGCGGGGCGTCGGCAAGGCCGGCAAGGGAGCACTCTCGGGCATTCATCCGCAGCAGCTCGGCGCGACCGTGCTGCGCGCGCTCGCCGATCGCACCGGCATCGACACCGCCGACGTCGACGACATCGTCTGGGGCTGCAGCGCGCAGGTCGCGACCCAAAGCGGCGACCTCGGCCGCATGTCGGCGCTCGATGCCGGCTACGACGTGCGCGCCAGCGCGGTGACGCTGGACCGCTTCTGCGGAAGCGGCATCACCAGCGTCAACATGGCGGCGGCCTCGATCATGTCGGGCACCGAAGACCTCGTCATCGCCGGCGGCTGCGAGATGATGTCGATGGAAGGACGCCGCGGCGGCGGTCCGATGATGATGGACTCCGGCAATCTGCGCCTGCGTGCGCGGCATCCGCAGTCGCATCAGGGCGTCTGCGCCGACGCGATCGCGACGCTGGAAGGCATCACGCGGCAGGACGTCGACGCGCTCGGTCTCGAAAGCCAGAAGCGCGCAGCGCAGGCGATTGCCGGCGGCCACTTCAAGAAGAGCCTCGTGCCTGTTCATCGCGAGGACGGCAGCCTCGCGCTCGATCATGAAGAGTATCCGCGGCCGCAGACCACGATGGAAGGGCTGAGCGCATTGAAGCCCGCATTCCCCGCGATCGCCGACTATGCGCTCGACGACAAGGGCACGACCTATCGCGGCCTCATCCTGCAGAAATACCCGGACCTGAACATCGACTTCATGCATCACGCCGGCAATTCCTCCGGCGTCGTCGACGGTGCCGCCGCGATATTGCTCGCATCGCCCGCTTATGCCAGCGCGCACGGCCTGAAGCCGCGCGCTCGCGTCGTCGCGATGGCCAATATGGGGGACTCGCCGACCCTGATGCTGAACGCGCCGGTGCCGGCCACGCGCAAGGTGCTGGCGAAGGCGGGGCTCTCCATCGACGACATCGACCTGTTTGAAATCAACGAGGCCTTTGCGGTGGTGGCGGAAAAGTACATCCGCGACCTCAAGCTCGACCGCGCCAAGGTCAACGTCAATGGCGGCTCGATCGCACTCGGCCATCCCATCGGCGCCACCGGCTCGATCCTGATCGGCACCGTGCTCGACGAGCTCGAACGGCGCGACCTGAAGCGCGGTCTCGTCACCATGTGCGCCGCCGGCGGCATGGCTCCGGCCGTCATCATCGAGCGTATCTAGCGCGAGCGAAGCTCGTCGCGCCCCCGTAAGAACAGGGTGAGAGAGTAGCCGAGACGCCGCAACACGACGATCTAGCCTTATTTTTCAGGGTGAATCGCGACCGGCCTTTCACAAAGAGGCCGGTCGTCGCTTGTCGAAAGCAGCGAATCAGCTTTAGCAAGGCGGCGTGCGGGCCTTTGAAACAAGGCAAAAACCGCTGCCGGAGGCTCCTTCCGCTCTGGAAGCCGCTGAAAAGCAGGGTTTTTTGCCTCAGAGGGCCAAAAAAGCCCGTAAAATCGCGACAAAACTGTGCAGAAGGCTCTGGGCCTTCAACGGTTGGTCTAATATGCAACCGGCAACGAATCAGAGGAGACACGATGCCAACCCAAATGTCCAAATCGCAGCTGATCGAAAAGATTGCGACCGCCACCGAGCTTTCCAAGCGCGACGTCAAGAGCGTCATGGAGACGCTGACCGACGTCGGCCACAAGGAGCTCAAGAAGAACGGCCTGTTCCTGGTGCCGGGCTTCGCCAAGTTCGTGGTCATCAAGAAGCCCGCGACCAAGGCGCGCAAGGGTACCAACCCGTTCACGGGTGAAGAGATGATGTTCAAGGCCAAGCCGGCCCGGAAGATCGTCCGCGCCCGCCCGGTCAAGGCCGCCAAGGACGCGGTGGGCTAACAACGCAAAGGCCCCCTCGGCTAGGAGGGGGCCTTTTGTTTGGGGCTGCCGCGAGGGCTTGAGACGGAGGGCTCAACCCTTGCGGCGCTTCACCCGCACCGGAACGGGCTGAAGCCGCGGCCCTGGTGCCGCCAGCGCATCGCGAACCCGGTCGATTGCACGGTCGAGCAACTGACGCAGCCGCTGCGTCTTCCGCGATCGCCTCGCTTTTTCCAGCAGTTTCTTCATCGCCTTCACTCCGCCGCTTCGACCTTGGCATCAGCCGGCTCGAGCGCTACGGCGATGGCCTCGTCGACGCGCTCCAGCCAGATGAATTCGAGGTTCTCCCGCGCGCTCTTCGGGATGTCGTCGTAGTCCCGCTTGTTGCGCGCCGGCAGCATCACCCGCTTCAATCCGGCGGCGGCCGCAGCCACCACCTTCTCCTTGATGCCGCCGACAGGCAGCACCAGGCCGCGCAGCGAGATCTCGCCGGTCATCGCGGTGTCGCTGCGCACCGTGCGATTGGTGAGCAGGGACGTCAACGCCGTGAACATCGCAACGCCCGCGCTCGGTCCGTCCTTCGGGGTTGCGCCCGCCGGCACGTGGACGTGGATGTCGCTCTTCTCGAACACCGACGGATCGATGCCGAGCTGCGTGGCCTTGCTCTTCACCAGCGTCATCGCGGCCTGCACGCTCTCGCGCATGACGTCGCCGAGCTGGCCGGTCAGGATCATGCCGCCCCGGCCGGGCACGCGCGAAGCCTCGATGAACAGGATGTCACCGCCGACCGGCGTCCAGGCGAGCCCGGTGGCGACGCCCGGAATGCTGGTCCGCTGCGCGATCTCGCCCTCGAAGCGCGGCTGGCCGAGCACGGTGGCGATGTCCTTGGGGCTCACCACGACCTTGGCAGCCGTGCCCTCGGCGATTTGCACCGCGGCATGGCGGAACACCTTGCCGATCTCGCGCTCGAGATTGCGCACGCCGGCCTCGCGGGTGTAGCCCTTGACGACCAGCTTCAACGCCTCCGGCTCGATCTCGGCCTGCTCGGCCGTCAGGCCGTTGGCCTCGAGCTGACGCCGCACCAGATAGCGGCGCGCGATCTCCAGCTTCTCCTCCTCGGTGTAACCGGCGAGGCTGATCAGCTCCATGCGATCCAGCAGCGGACCCGGAATCTGGTCCAGCATGTTGGCGGTCGCGATGAACACCACGCGCGACAGGTCGAACGGCACGGCCAGATAGTTGTCCCGGAACGTCCCGTTCTGCTCGGGGTCGAGCACCTCCAGCATGGCGGCCGAGGGATCGCCCTGCACGCCACGGCCCATCTTGTCGATCTCGTCCAGCATCATGACGCAGTTCCGCGTGCCGGCCTTCTTGATGCCCTGGATGATGTTGCCGGGCAGTGCGCCGATATAGGTGCGCCGGTGGCCGCGGATCTCGGCCTCGTCATGCACGCCGCCGAGGCTGACGCGCACGAAGGGGCGATCCATCGCGCGTGCGATGGACTGGCCGAGCGAGGTCTTGCCGACGCCGGGCGGACCGACGAAGCACAGGATCGGCGCCTTGCCATGCGGAGCGAGCTTGCGCACCGCCAGATATTCGATGATCCGGCCCTTGATCTTCTCCAGGCCGAAATGATCGGCATCCAGGATGCGACGCGCTTCCGTGATGTCGATCGGCTTCTCCGCGGGCAGCGCCCAGGGCAGTTCGATCAGCCAGTCCAGATAGGTGCGGACCATGCCGGACTCACCGGCAGCCTCGGGCATGCGCTCGTAGCGCCGCAGCTCCTTCTTGGCGTGCGCCTCCGCTTCCGGCGGCATGTTGGCCTTGGCGATGGCAGCCGTCAGCTCGGCGACCTCGGCCGCCTTGCCGTCGCCTTCGCCGAGCTGGCGCTGGATGGTCGCCATCTGCTCGCGCAGGATCGCCTCGCGCTGCCGCTCGTCGAAGGAGGCCTTTGTCTTCTGGCCGATCTCGTTGGAGATGCGCAGCACCTCCAGCCGTTCGGCCAGGTGCTTCGACACCTTCTCGACGCGCAAGGCGAGGTCGATGGTCTCCAGCACCTCCTGCTTGTCCTGCGGCTTGATGTCCATGAACGAGGTCGCCAGGTCGGCCAGCGCGCCGGGCGCAGTCGTGCTCTGGAACATCGCGACCAGCTCGGGCGGCGCCTGCGGCAGCAGCTCGATCGCCTCGATGGCCTGGCGCTGCAGGTTCAGCGCGCGCGCCTCGATCTCGGGCGAGCTCGTGCTCGGCTCGGGGATCTGCTGGAAGCGCGCGGCCAGGAACGGTGTCCCGGGCAGGAAGTCGAGGATGCGCGCGCGCTGCACGCCCTGGCAGACGATGTGATGGGTGCCGTCGGGCGCGGTGATGTAGCGCACGATGTTGGCGATGGTCGCGACCCGGTAGAGATCGTCCGGCCCGGGCTCCTCGATCTCGGGGCTGCGCTGCAGGACGATGCCGACCGGCCGCTGCTCGCGCAGCGCCTGCTGTGCGGCGGCGATGGACTTCGCCCGGCCGATCGCGATCGGCGCGATGGCGCCGGGGAACAGCACCATCTCGCGCACCGGGATGACGATCAGCGCGTCTTCGGGAATCTTCACGTCGGGATTATTCTGGGAATTGGTTTGTGCGGTATTCATCTGTTCGGTGGCCATGATCGACCTCAGGATTTAGCGAGGCGCAGCGCGACGCAGCCGTCCATCACGAAGCGGCTGATGGCGTAGCGGCCGACGGGAAGCGCGATGCGCCGCTCGAAGCGGCCCTGCGGCAGCTCGAGCCGGTGGATGCGGGCGTTGCGAAGCTCCGGCGGCAGCGTGCGCTGGCCGGAGATGACGAGCACGCCGTCGAGGATCACCGTCTCGACATTGTCAGGGTTGACGCCGGGAAGCGCGACCAGGATCAAAAGCTCATGCTCGGTCTCGAGCACGTCGATCGGCGGCTCCCAGCAGGCTTCCTGGCGGCCGAACTGCTGCCGCAGCCGTTCGGCGCGGGTCAGCGAGTCCAGGGCTTCGGACAGCATCCAGTCGAGGGGATTTTTGGGTTGCATGGCAAAACTCGGGGAAGGCGCTGCGGTTGGAAAACGAGCATATGGGGACGGTTCCCCAAAATTCCAGCATCGCGCGTTTGGAGCATGCCTGGCCTCTCCAACCGGAAGAGGCCCTTGTCGTCGCACGCTTCGACGCCGCGGGGATATTCCGCGGCATCGAAGGCAACAGTAGGGCGCGTCGCGCCGATCAGGCCGCGGCGCGGTACTCCTCTTCCGCTTCGAGGTTGATGACCGAGGTCGCGAGCTCGGTCAGCGTGTGATCGGTCGCCTCTTCCTCGTCCAGCGTCTCCTGGAGCAGCCTTGCCGCGTCCGGCATGCCGAGCTCCTCGGCCCAGGTGCGCAGCGTGCCGTAGCGGGAGATCTCGTAGTGCTCGACGGCCTGAGCGGCCGCGAGCAGGCCGGCGTCGAGGGCAGGGGCGTTCTTGAAATCCTTCATGATCTCGGCGCCCTCGTCGGTGATGCCGTTGATCGCTTCGCAGGGCTTTCCGCGGGCCGGCTTGCCCAGCATCTTGAAGATCTGGTCGAGCCGTTTGACCTGGCCTTGCGTCTCGCGCAGATGCTTGTTGAAGGCGGCGGCAAGGTCCTTGGAATGCGCCGCCTTGGCCATCTTCGGCAGCGTCTTGATGATCTTGTTCTCGGCGTAATAGATGTCCTTCAGCGTCTCCAGGAACAGGTCGCTCAACATCTTCGGTGCCTGACGCGGACGGCGCGCCGCGGTCTTTTTCGCGTTCGCACGTTTCTTCGCTCGTTTAGCCATAAATCCTCCTCTTGAGGCGACACGGGAAGGGCGATGCCTTCCTCAATCCTCGCGCGACCAAGACTCTGCGAGGGCAAATGTTCCTCGCGAAGGCCTCCTCCAGCGGTTATGGATTGCGGCTGCACCTCGCGTGAGACCTACCCGCATGCTCGACTTCGCCCTGTCCGCCTTCGTGACGCTGCTGCTGGTGGTCGATCCCGTCGGCCTTGCGCCGGCCTTCCTGGCCGCGACCGGAGGCATGCCCGACAAGGTCAAGCGCACGATCGCGCTGCGCGCGCCGCTGATCGCGGCCTCGATCCTGGTGGTGATCTCGCTGGCCGGAAACTGGCTGTTGCGCCAACTCGGGATCGGCATCCCCGCCTTCCAGATCGCCGGTGGACTGCTGCTGTTCGGCGTGTCCTACCAGATGATCTTCGGCGACCGTCCGCATCGCGAGGCGCGCGAGGCCGACAAGGCGACCTCGGAGCACGCCTCCGACGTCGCGGTGTTTCCCTTGGCCATCCCGATGATGGCCGGTCCCGGCGCGATCGCGACCACGCTGCTGCTGACGGGCAATGCCGGCTACGGGGCCAAGCTCGCGATCATCATCGCGGTCGTCGTCTCCGTCTGCCTGCTCTGCGTGCTGTGCTTCGTCTCCGCGAGCCTGATCGCGCGCACCCTCGGGCGCACCGGAAATGCCGTGCTCTCACGCGTGCTTGGCATGCTGCTCGCGGCCTATTCGGTGCAGTTCGTGATCAACGGAATTGCGGCCGTCCGGGCGAGCTTTTCGTAAACCTGCGACAATCTGCTAATATACTGATTTTACAACTGGTTTCTTGATGTAACGGTACAGCCGGCAAGGCAGCGGCCAATCCCGGCCGCTTTCTCTTGCGCTGCCACATTGCTTTGACGTACTCCCGGTCTAACAAACGCCCATCGCCAAAAAGTCGAGATGAAATCGGGATGTCGATGACAGCGGACGAGCTCGCAAAGCGACAGGCCATAATCGACGCGTGCCGCCGCATGAACGCGCTCGGCATCAACCAGGGCACCTCGGGCAATATCAGCGTCCGGCATGTGGACGGGCTCCTGGTCACGCCGACCAGCGTGCCCTATGACGCCATGACGCCCGACCAGATCGTGTTCATGGCGATGGACGGCTCGCATGCCCCCAGTCAGAAGCCCTCCAGCGAGTGGCGCTTCCACCGCGACATCCTGAAATCGCGGCCCGACGTCAACGCCGTCGTCCACGCTCATCCGACCTATTGCACCATCCTGGCGATCATGGGCATGGAGATTCCGCCCGTGCACTACATGATCGCGGCCGCCGGCGGTGACAGTATCCGTTGCGCACCCTATGCCACCTTCGGAACGGCGGAGCTGTCCGAGCACGCGCTGCGGGCGCTGGAGGGCCGGCTCGCCTGTCTGCTCGACCATCACGGCATGATCGCGGTCGGCAAGACGCTGGACAAGGCGATGTGGCTCGCCGTCGAGGTCGAGACGCTGGCGCGGCAGTATCACGGCTGCCTCCAGATCGGAAAACCGCCGCTGCTGTCGAGTGCCGAGATCGAACGGGTCCGCCAGCGCATGGCCGGTTACGGCATGTCGGAAGGGTAGGGCGGGCAAAAAGGTGTTCGCGCGGATCAGACACATCGCCGATCGCAAGGGATCGAACCGCGTTATGGTTCGCCTGCGCGCGCTCTTGCGCAGCAACGAGTTCTACCTGATCCCGCTGGCGCTCGTGATCGGCACGCTTACCGGTGCCATCGTGACGCTGATGGCCGAGATCGCGCAGATTGCCCATATGGTGATCTACGGCATTCCCGTCGATGTTCGCCTTTCCGCCCACGCCCGGGTCAGCCCTTGGGCGGCCCTGATCGCGCCCGCGCTCGGCGGACTGGCGCTCGGTATCATGGAGTGGTGGCGGCGGCGGCTGAAGATCTCCAACGCGGTCGACCCGATCGAGGCGAACGCGCTGCGCGGCGGCAATCTGTCGATGCGCGACAGCATGGTGGTGTCGAGCCAGACGCTGATCTCGAACGGCTGCGGCGCCTCGGTCGGCCTCGAGGCCGGCTACACCCAGATCGGCTCGGGCATCGCCTCACTGCTCGGCAAGTTCTTCAATCTGCGCCGCAACGATTTGCGTCTGATCGTCGGTTGCGGCGCTGCCGCTGCGATCGCAGCGGCGTTTGGCGCGCCGATCACCGGCGCCTTCTATGCCTGCGAGCTGATCGTCGGCGTCTATTCGGTCGGCAGTGCCGCGCCGATCCTGGCGGCCTCGCTTGCTGGCGCGCTGACCGCGCAATGGCTCGGCGGCGCGCCGTACTCTATCGAAATACCGAAGGTCAGCGCGGTCGGCGTCGAGCAATATCTGGCATTGATCGGGCTTGCGCTCATTACCAGCGGCGTCGGCATCGCCGTGATGCGGTCGTCTTCGATGTTCGAGCGCCTGTTTGTCTGGCTGCCGGTCTGGCTGCGCCCGGTGATCGGCGGCCTTATCGTCGGCAGCTTTGCCATCGTCACGCCGCAGGTGCTCGCGGCCGGCCACGGCGCCATGGTGCTCGATCTCTTTCACGACATGACGATCGGCCTGATCGCGCTGATCATCGCCCTGAAGGTGACGGCCTGCCTGATCTCGCTCGCCTCGGGTTTCCGTGGCGGTCTGTTCTTTGCCTCGTTGTTCGTCGGCAGCCTGATCGGAAAGTTCTTCGCTGCGGTTCTTTTGCTCATCAGCCCGGAATTCGTGATCGACCCGCTGGTCGCGATGCTGACGGGTATGGCGACGCTCGGCGTCGCCATCGTTGGCGGCCCCTTGACCATGTCGTTCCTCGTGCTGGAAATGACCCGCAATGTCGACGTTACCGCCGTGGTGCTGGCCGGCTGCATCGTCACCTCGATCTGCGTCCGCTTCATGTTCGGTCATTCCTTCTCGACATGGCGCCTGCATCTGCGCGGCGAGACCATCCGCAGCGCCAACGACGTCGGCTGGCTGCGCAACCTCACGGTCGAGCGGCTGATGCGCTCCGACGTCGGCAAGGTGCCATCGACCACGACGATCGCCGCCGTGCGCGGTGAATTCGCGCTGGGCTCGCGGCCCGGCATCGTCATCGTCAACAATGCCGACGAATACGTCGGCCTCGTCCTGCTGCCCGACCTGTTCTCCAGCGATCTCGACAGCATCGCCGACGACATCCAGGTGATCGAGCTCGCCCGCCTGACCGAGATCGTGCTGATCCCGGAAATGAACGTGAAGTCGGCGATGGCCGTGTTCGACGAGGCGGAAGCCGAGATGCTGGCGGTGGTCGATTCCACCGACAGCCGCAAGGTGGTCGGCTTCCTCACCGAGACGTTTGCCCGCCGCCGCTATGTCGAGGAGATCGACAAGGCCACGCGCGGCGTGCTCGGGGCGCTGTCGTAAGGGTCTGCGGCCTCGGGGTCGAGAGAGGTATTGGGGGAGGGGGAGGGGACCATGGCACCCGGGGTCGTCCGGCCTCCGAATTTCCTTGAAGGCGTCTTGCTTTGGACAAAGCGCGTCAGCGATGATCAGGGCAAGCAAATGCGACGGACGCCTTCGGGCGACATTGGGCCGGGAAGGGGAGCGCCAATGAACTCCGTGACGACACCGATCGAGCCGCGTTATGCGCCGTCCGCGCGCATGGACGAAGAGCTCACGCATACCTTCGAGAAAATCAAGAGCGTGGATGAAGAGATCGCGCGCGCCAGCGAGCAGCTTGCCCGGCTGGAGCGCGATGCCGTGCGCAGTCGCCCGCGGCGTGGCGGGACGGCGCTGCGCGGCTTCGTCGGTCTGGGGCTGGCTGCGGGGATTGGCATCGCTGCCTTGGTCTCGCAATCATCCCACGGTGATACGGTCAGGCAGATGATCGCCGGTTGGGCGCCGCTGCACGCTGCGACGTCGTCGCAGTTGCAAGCAGAGCCGGCGCGCGAAGCTGAGACGAGCCCGGCTGCTCAATTGGCCGAGG
This sequence comes from Bradyrhizobium sp. 482_C4_N1_8, assembly GCF_052075965.1. NCBI lineage: Bacteria > Pseudomonadati > Pseudomonadota > Alphaproteobacteria > Hyphomicrobiales > Nitrobacteraceae > Bradyrhizobium > Bradyrhizobium sp. 482_C4_N1_8. The sequence continues at coordinate 2,727,466 of NZ_CP197231.1, forward strand.
CATCGCCGCAACCGGCAGCCGCCGCCGAAACCATACCAGAGGTAGTCGCGCCAACCGGCAGCACGCTCCCGCCGGAGTTGACCGAATTGCTGCAGAAGCTGGCGAGCGATCTCGTAAACGTGCAGCAAGGCATCGATCGGCTCAAGGCGAGCCAGGCGCAATTGAAAGCGAACCAGGAGCAAATGTCGGTCGACAATCTCAGGCTTGCCGATGAGTTGAAGGCAGGCCAGGAACAAATGGCGCGGCTCGTCGCCAAGATGCCCGGAGACAAGGCGTCTGAAAACAAGACGCCGGATAACAAGATGCCCGAGATCAAAACGACCGACCGGTCGAACGCGGGGCGGAAGACGAGCACAGCACCCGTGCCTGCGCCACGTCCGGCTGCGGCCCAGACGCGCAAGCCGGCGCCAGCAACGTCGTCACCGCATGCCGCGGTGCGACGGCCGGCTCCGGTCCAGCTGCAATCAGCGCGACAATAGTCGCGATCGATATGGGCCCGTAGTCGCGGCCGCATTCACGACAACGATCACCCCGCATCGGTGGTGCCGACGCCGTCGAGAACTACCACCGGCATCGCGCCGAGTAAGGCGGCCGTCATGCTGCTTTCGAATTCGCCGAGCCGCACCAGCGCGACGCGGACTATGCCGCTGATCGTATGGCGCCCATCGCCATCAGCGCGATGATCGAACCCTGCGAGGCCGAGAGAGTAGGCGCTGCCGGTTAGTGCATAGATCTGCCAGCCAATCGCCGAGGTGGGCGACTTGATAGGAGCATTCCGACAGGGTTCGCGACGCGATGTAGGGCAGCAGCCGACGGCGTCGCGACAAGGCAACGGGTAGAGATGACTGAGTGGAAGCTCGATCCAAGGTGTCGAGCAATCATGGAAGCGGGACGGCGTGCTTCGTGCGCCGCCGTCCGCGCCGGCTATCGGCCTGGTTGAGTTGGGGAAGCAACGACGCACGCCACGATCCGTCGGACCAGTGGCAGCACCATCAGCAGCGTCGGAAAGGCGACGAGCCATGACAGCGCCCAGGCGCCCGGCCAGGTCGCGAGGAACGCCGGCGTTGCGCCGAGGCTCCGGAGCGTCGAAATAACCGACACCACGGCCGTCATGAGGATGGACAGCACGAATGGCATTACGATCGGCGCATAGCGCGCCGGCAGTTTGCGAACCGCAATCATCTGATTTCTCTTGAGGAAAAGGACGCGTCAGTCACGTTGAACCTGCGAAAATGGCATCGATCCCGACGGCGTCGGTTGATGCGTTGGTTCACGTGAAACGCTTACGGCGACCGAAAAACGGCGCGGCTGTTCATTATCCGCTCAGGTTGAGTGTCGCAAGCTCGATCGTGTCGTTCGGTTTACAATCGTTCGAAGCGTGGCAGATTGCCGCGATCATGAAACTTTTCAGTGGTTTGCACGTTCTGGATCGTTTCATATTTTGACTTTGAACGAGAGCAAAGGACGCTGAGATGAGCGATAGGCCCGTAAATTCAAGCTTCGGCCGCAACACCGCACTGGCTGCGTTTGCGAGTCTGGCTCTGGCGACAGCTTCCGTCTCGCCCTCGTCTGCGGCGCCGGCCGGTTCGCCGACCGTCAGCGCGAACTCTGCGACGTCTAGCAGATCCGTTGCGACCGATTTCAGCGCCGCCCGCCGCCACCGCTACTATCGCCGGGGTCCAAATGCGGCAGGGCTTGCCTTCATGGGCGTGGCGGCAGGTCTGATCGGAGGTGCCATCGCAGAGAGCCGGCGCCAGGAGTACTACGAGAATCGCTATTATGACGGCCCGGGTCCTTACTATGGCGGTCAGGGATATTATGGCGGCGGTCCCTATTACGGTCCGCGTGGCTACTATCAGCCTTATTAGGCACATGTTCTCGCCGTAGCCCGGATTGCACGGAGCGTGTCATCCTGCGGCGCTTCGCGCCGACCCGTTGGCTCCGTCCGGGCTACGCGTCTCTGTGTTGCCCGACGGGCAAAACACCCGGCGGGCTGTCAACCCGCGCGCTATGAGACGAGCTAGCGACATTGAACGGCATGCTCGGGCTGTCGGAACAAGTTAGTTCGGTGTAGGATGGTGTCGCGAAGGAGAATTCACCCACGTATGGGATGAATGAGCCGCGCCATGGAAGACGCGCCATGGAAGAGAAATCTCCTCAAATGAGATTGGCACAGCCGCGGGGGACTGTGCTGACGAATATGGCCGTCGCAGCGTTGATAATTGCTGCGCTCTATTTCGGTCGTGAAATTTTTGTTCCCTTCGCGTTAGCAGTTCTCCTGAGTTTCGTTATGGCGCCCTTCGTGATGCGCTTACGTTCCTGGCGAATTCCGCGCACGATTTCTGTGCTGGTGGTCGTCTTCATCGGATTCTCGATCATATTTAGTCTAGGCGGTCTTATGGTTTCGCAGGCGACCCGGCTCGCCACCAAGCTGCCAGGCTATCAACAAACATTGAGTGACAAGATCGAAAGCCTGCGCGGCTTAATGGGCGGCGGCTCTGGAACATTGGAGCAGGCGTCGACAGTTCTGAAAGAATTGAAGACAGAGTTGCAGAATCGAGATGGGGCCGGTCGACCTGCTGACGGCGAACTCACCAGACAGCCCTCAGACAAGCCGATACCCATACCCGTTGAGGTAAGGCAACCCGATCCTGGTGCTCTGTCGACGTTTGGCGCAATCATCCAGCCACTGATTTCACCTTTAACGACGACAGGGATCGTCGTGATCTTTGTTGTCTTTGTCCTGCTGCAACGGGAAGATCTGAGGAATCGGCTTGTCCGACTGGCCGGATCCGCGGATATTCAACGCACGACTGCGGCCCTGGACGACGCCGGTAAGCGTCTGAGCAAGCTCTTTCTTACCCAGATCGCGTTCAATGGCGTGTTCGGTCTTGCAATAGGCTTAGGTCTTGAATTCATCGGTGTCCCCTCGGCTCCGCTATGGGGGCTGATCGCGATGATTATGCGATTTGTACCGTATATCGGTGCATTGATATCTGCGGTATTCCCTCTCATTCTCGCGGCGGCGGTGGGCACGGGCTGGCAGATGCTGATACTTACGGCGGCATTGTTCGTCGTGCTTGAGTTGCTCGCAGGACAGGTCCTCGAACCCTTGATTTTTGGGCATAGCTCGGGTCTTTCCCCGATTGCAATTATCCTGTCAGCGTCATTCTGGACGTGGCTTTGGGGGCCGGTCGGACTGGTGTTGGCCACGCCCTTAACAATTTGTCTCGTCGTCCTTGGGCGGCATGTCGATCGCCTCAAATTTCTTGACGTTATGCTTGGCGACCGACCACCGCTGACGCCGCCGCAACTGGCTTATCAACGAATGCTGGCGGGAGATCCCATTGAAGCGGTGGAACAGGCACATGAATACCTGAATGACTCGTCGCTTGAGAATTATTATGACGACATCCTCTTGAAAGGCCTGAGACTCGCGGAGGCCGACCGTCAATTGGGTCACCTCGATCAGGACCGATTAAATCGGGTAGTTTCAACGGTGGAAGAATTGGTCGCTGAGCTGGGGGCACACCATGACGTGGAAGCAACAGGACCCGGTTCCCCGGATCTAAGCTCAAGCCCCGGAGCTGCCATTACATTCGAGCGAGCAGGCTCCGAGCACGCTTTGATTCCGGAGCCGCCGACCTCGTCTATTTCGGTCGTTTGCATCCCTGGTGCCGGGCGACTCGATGAGCCGACGGCGCTTGTGCTGGCGCAGCTTCTGCGGTACCGCGGGATTCAGGCAATTGCGGAAAAGGCTGATGCTTCATCAATGTCGAAATTGCTTTCGCTCGAATTGGCGAACACCGCGCTTGTATGTGTCTGCTATCTGAGTCAGCCGTCCACCGCCAAGATTCAGCACGTCGTTCGAGGGCTCAGTAAAAGGATTGGCGCAACCCGTATCCTGTTCGCTTTGCTGGGAACGGGAGCCGCAGAAACGGTGGGAAACGCTTCCAACGCGTTGGTAGCAAGCGGGTCGTTCGGTGCAGCCTTGGAAGCAGTCGTTCACGTGACCTCCGCGCAACCTGATGCGTCGGATCAGGCGAAGGCAGCTGCTCCGGCGTAAAAACGAATCTTTTGCTCCTCTGGATTGCCGGGCGTCGCAGAGCGACCATCCGCATCGGTCACCGGGTCCTGTGGAGAGAAAAAGGATGGGCGGGGACCGCGCGACGGTGACCCTTGCGAATATTTGCCATCGCGCACCGCACATTTGGCCGGACCCAAAAGCTTCAGCAGGGACAATAGCGATCATTGCGACACGCGTGGAATGTCCACTCACGCCTCACAAGCAAAACATTCAGTTTGCACGGCCGCGATGACCCTTTGACCTAGGTCAATACTCTCAACGTGGGTTTACCTTGGAAGTAGCAACTATCGGAGCGGCTGCACTCTTCGCCTGTATCTTGTGCGTAACGCCGATATCGCTCGTATGTCGTGCAAGGGAAACGTGTCGTTGTCTGTGGCAAGCAGCCTGAGCTAATCACGCAAGGAGGAGCTGTACATGGGTATCCTTGACGAGTTAATGGGCGGTGGGCAACGCCAGAAAGAGTATCGGGATTTCGTTGATCGATACGAACAAGGAAATCCGTCGGAGGGTTATTCCGATCAAGAGGTTCTCAAACGGTATGGTGATGTGTCACACGCCGTGCCGTCTGACCAGTACGCGCAGGCAGCGATAGAAGCGTTGGGCAAGCTTTCGCCGGAAGAACGGGCGGCGTTCGTGAAGATGCTGCAGGAGCGAGCCGCCGCGCGCGGCGTGGCGCTACCGGGACAAGTGGCCCCCGAACCGAAGGAACTGGGCGAGGTGCTCACCGATCTGCATGGGAGGCCCGGTCAGCTCCGGGATATCCTCGCCAGTGGCGATGCCCAGCCTCACGAGCAAGCCCAACCGTCGAACCCGATCATCGACATACTTGCGTCCCCGCAGGCAAAGGCCGTGCTCGCGGGGATCGCGGCCATGGTGGTCAAGCGTGTCATGCAGGGTTCATCCCGAACCGCGTAGCGCATGCGAGGCCCGCAGCCAAAGTCCGGTTGGGGTCATTCGGTTGACCTACCGGCAAGTCCGGGCAAGGTTCGCTATGCCGCCAAAAAAGCGGAAGCGAGTTATCCTGTCGCGACGCAACAGGAATGAACACGATGACCGAGAGCGACGGCCCGCCCATCGCCAAAGGTTCTGCGACTGTCAGCGCGTCGGCCATTGGTGTGTCTGCAGCACTCGCTGTCATCGCCCGGCTTGACCGGGCGATCTAGCATTCCAGAGACGGCTGTGATTGAGCCGAGAGGCCGCGGCGTACTGGATTCCCCGCCTGTGCGGGGAATGACAATGGCACTTGGAGGACGCCGCCGCTGCCTCATACTCCGTCTCGTGCCCCGGACGCAGCGCAGCGTTCTTGCGGTGTGCTGCAGAGCCGGGGCCGATGTCTCCGCATTCTACTCTCCGCATTCTACCGTGTCGCTTTCTGGGTCCCGGCTCTGCGCAGAAACGCTTGCGCGTTGCAGCGCGTCCGGGACACGAGAGACGTCGCAGCAACCGCGTTCTACGCCCGCATCATCGTCCCGCCGGTGCCGACAGCGCGCCGTTGGCGTAGCGCTGCCAGTCGGGTGTGGTCGACTGCGACGGCCAGAACGCGTTGGAGTCGCGGACCGACTGGGTGATCGGGGCGGGTTGTGCCTTGCTTCTGTGGTGGCGGTCGCTCGCGGCGGCGGTCTGGATGGTGGCGGCGGCGATCAGGGTGACGCCGAGAATGGCAAAGGTCTTTCGCATGGTTGTTTCTCCCGTGACGGCGATTCAGGCTGTGAGAAAAAGGTCTCCTGTGTTCGAGGTCGTGGCTGACATGGCGATGTGCCCTACCGAATATCAGCCGGGCCGGTTTCACGATCCGAAGCGCGGCCATCACGTTGGGGCGAGCAGATTTTCTAGCCCCGGCCAAATATTCGGCAATCGCGCCCGCAGCTCCGGTGGACTTGCCCCTGGCAATCCGGTTCAATGAGGCGAATTGAGTTCTCAGGCGACAACGATGTCGAAATATCTGCTGGTCCTTCTCCTGATCGCCTCGCCGGCGGCCGCGCAGGTTAAGCTCGCGCCAAAGACCTCGGCAGCGCATCCAGACCCCTGCGCCCCGATCGGGCGGACAGCGGACGGCAAGCTGGTTTACTCCATGAAATGCGAGAATCTGCCGGCGCCGCCTCCACCTCCGCCACAGGCGGAACTGAAGGAGGCGCCACCTTCGGCCGCGCCCGCCGCCGACCCCGAGCCGGGGGTGCGGCGGAGTGGTATTTTCGGCTGGTCCTACGACCGCAGATGACCGGCCGCGCCACTTGCGCGAAGCCCGATGGAATGCTCTTTGCTTGAAAATTCCCCGTGGGCCTTTGGCCCCCGATCCAGAGAGATGAGATGAGCAAACTCGTTATCCGCGCCGGCGACTTCACCTTCGATGCCCGCTTCGAGGAGCAACTGGCGCCCAAGACCGTCGCTGCGTTCCGCAAGGCGCTGCCGTTCGAAAGCCACATCATCCATGTGCGCTGGAGCGGCGAGGGCGTGTGGATGCCGCTCGGCGATCTCGATTTCGGCGTCGGCTACGAGAACCACACCAGCTATCCCGCACCGGGTCAGATCATCCTCTATCCCGGCGGTATCAGCGAAACCGAGATCCTGCTCGCCTATGGCGGCGTACACTTCGCCAGCAAAATGGGCCAGCTCGCCGGCAACCATTTCATCACGCTGACCTCGGGCCTCGAGAATCTTGCGACCCTCGGCAAGAGCGTGCTCTGGAAGGGTGCCCTGCCGATCCGCTTCGAGGAAGTCTGAGTGACGGATACAAGCTACCTGCGCGATCTCCGCGGTTACGGCCGCAACCCGCCGCATCCGCGATGGCCTGACAACGCGCGGGTCGCGGTGCAGTTCGTCGTCAATTTCGAGGAAGGCGGCGAGAACAACATCTTGCACGGCGATCGCGCCTCGGAAGCGTTTCTGTCCGACGTCCTCGGCGCGCAGCCCTGGCCGGGCCAGCGCCACGCCAATATCGAGTCGATGTTCGAATATGGCTCGCGCGCCGGCTTCTGGCGGCTGTGGCGGATGTTCAACGAGCGGAAGTGGCCGACCACCGTGTTCGGCGTTGCCACCGCGCTGAAGCGGAATCCGGAGATTGTCGCGGCGATGAAGGAGTCAGGCTGGGACATCGCAAGCCACAGCCTGAAATGGATCGAGCACAAGGACATGACCGAGGCGCAGGAGCGTGCCGAGATCGCCGAGTCCATTCGCGTCCACACCGAGGCGACGGGCTCGCGGCCGCTCGGCTGGTACACCGGGCGCTCCTCGATCAACACCAACCGCCTCCTGATGGAGGAGGGCGGCTTCCTCTATCTCTGCGACTCCTATGCCGACGATCTGCCCTATTGGGTCAAGGGCGCGAACGGTGAGCAGCTCATCATTCCCTATACGCTTGACGCCAACGACATGCGCTTCATCAACCCGCAGGGGTTTGCCGAAGGCGAGCAGTTTTTCACCTATCTGAAGGACGCCTTCGACGTGCTCTATGCCGAGGGCGAGACCGCGCCGAAGATGATGTCGGTGGGGCTGCACTGCCGTCTTGCCGGCCGGCCCGGCCGCGCCGCGGGACTGATCCGCTTCCTCGACTATATCGGCAAGCACGATCGCGTCTGGGTGCCGACGCGGCTCCAGATCGCGCAGCACTGGCACGACAAGCATGCCGATCTTGCCGCCGACGCTTTCGAGATCGGGTGAGGACGATGGCGCAAATCTCGCTCGCCGATCTCAATGCTGCTGATAAGGCCAACTTTGTCGCGGCCCTCGCCAACGTCGTCGAATATTCACCGTGGATTGCCGAGCAGCTCGCCGGAAAGCGGCCGTTCGCCGGTATCAATGAGCTGCACGCCGCGCTGATGGCAGCGATCCAGAGCGCCGAGCCCGACGTGCAGCTCGCGCTGATCCGGGCGCATCCCGATCTCGCCAACAAGACCCAGCGTGCAGCGGGGCTCACTGCAGAATCGACAGACGAGCAGAACAGCGCCGGCCTCGACCGTCTCTCAGATGCAGAATACGCCGCGTTCGAGCGCGTCAACAATGCGTACCGCGACAAATTCGGCTTCCCCTATATCGTCTGCGTGCGCCGTCACACCAGGGATTCGGTGCTGCGGGACTTTGAGACGCGGCTGCGCAACATCGCCAAGACCGAGACGCGGCGCGCGATCGAGGAGATCGGCCGTATCTCCGCGCTGCGGCTCGATCAGCTCGTCGTCGCCGACGACAAGCTAAAAGTGCATGGCCGGCTTTCCACGCATGTGCTCGACAATCACGCCGGAAAGCCCGCAGCCGGCATCCCGGTGGAGCTCGTCGAGCTCGCGAGCCTCGGTGAGAGCCGCGTGATCGCGCGCGCAATCACCAATGCCGATGGCCGCACCGACCAGCCGCTGATCGGCGGCCGTCCGCTGCCGATCGGCCGCTACGAGCTCAAATTCAGCGTTGCCAAATATTACGCCGAGCGCAACGTGCCGTTGTCAGACCCGCCGTTCCTCGATGAGATCCCGCTGCGCTTTGCGATCAGCGAGCCGGAAAGCCACTACCACGTGCCGCTGCTGGTCACGCCGTGGAGCTACTCGACCTATCGCGGCAGTTAATTCCCAAACTTCTCGTGCAGCGCCGGAAACATTCGGTCCGGCTTGAACGGCGGCGCGGTGAAGCGGATGCCGGTGGCATCCGCGATCGCGTTGCCGAGCGCGGCTGTGACCGGATTGTACGGGCTCTCGCTCATCGATTTGGCGCCCAGCGGCCCGATCGTGTCGGACGTCTCGGCGAAGAAGACCTCCGTGCCCGGAACGTCCGCGAAGGAGGGCAGGTGGTAGTCGCGGAATTTCGGGTTGGTGACGCGACCGGTCGCGTCGATCACCATCTCCTCGTAGAGCGCCGCCCCGATTGCCTGCGCGACGCCGCCCTCGACCTGGCCGCGGCACTGCATGGGATTGGCGACGACGCCGGCGTCCGCCGCCTGCACGCTCCGGAGAATCTTGATCTCGCCGGTGCCCTTGTTCACGGCGACGCGAAAGCCCTGGACGTTGAAGCCGACCGAGCGCGGCGTCCCCTCGGAATTGCCGCGGGCCGCGAACGGCTGCCCGCGTTCGCGCGCAAGCTTCGCGAGTTCTGCAAACGACATCCGCCGGACGCCGCTGACGACGGCTTCGTCGTCGAGCGTGCAGCTCGCGGCGTCGCACAGCCAGGCGCTGGCGGCCACCGCTCTCAGCTCGGTCGCAAGCTGCATAGCGGCTGCATGCGTTGCCTTGCCGGCAACGAAGGTGCCTGCACTGCCATAGGCGCCGGTGTCGTGACCGCCATGGGCGGTATCGGACTGGCGCAGGCAGATGCGGTCGACGGTGGTTGCGAGCGTCGTCGCCGCGATCTGCCGGTGCACGGTGCTGGTGCCGTTGCCGAACTCGGCGGTGCCGACGGTGAGGTCGAAGCCGCCGTCGTCGTTGAGCGCGATCATCGCATCCGCGAGATGGCCGGCCGGCGGCACCGTGTCGATCATGGTCAGTGCCACGCCGTCGCCGATCAGCCACTCCGGCGTCAGGTCCGGCTGCGGGCCATCGGCCTGCATGGCGCGTTCGACGAGGTCGAGGCACTGGTCGAGCCCGTAGGAGCCATAGAGCACGTCGTGAAATTCGGACGGCGGCGGTGACAGCATGGGATCGCCTGGTTTGACGACGTTGCGCCGGCGCATGTCGTAGGGGCTGATGCCGAGCTGCCGTGCCAATTCGTCGATCGCGGCTTCGATCGCGATCTGCGTTTGAGGCAGGCCGTAGCCGCGAAACGCGCCCGACGGCACCGTGTTGGTGTAGACGGCGAAGCCGTCGACCTTCTTGTTCGGACAGTTGTAGACGGCGATGGACTCGGACAGCGAGTGGAACATCACGGGGCCGGCATGATTGCCGTAGGCGCCGGTGTTGGAGAGCACCTCCAGCTGGAGCGCGGTGAGCCGGCCGTCGGCATCGGCACCGGCCTTGATGTGGACCCGCATCGGATGCCGCGTCGAGGTCGCGATGAACTGCTCCTCGCGGGTCAGCTCCAGCTTGACCGGTCGTCCGGTCTTGAGCGTCGCGAGCGCCAGAATGTCCTCGACGAACATCTCCTGCTTGCCGCCAAAGCCGCCGCCGACGCGTTCGCAGAACACGCGGACCTTGTCCATGGGGAGCCCAAAGATGTCCGACAGCGCGCGGCGGGTCAGGAACGGCACCTGCGTCGAGGTGCGGACATTGAGCACGCCGGAAGCGTCGAGCCAGGCGAGGCCGCCATGGGTCTCCAGTGCCGCATGCTGCACGCGGTGGCTGTGGAAGGTGGCCTCATAGGTGACGGCGGACGTGGCGAGTGCCGCCGCCACGTCGCCGTATTCGCCGTGCGTCTCCGCCGCGAGGTTACGCTGGGGATCGGCGATGCGGTTCGCGGTAGTGCGGTCAGGATGAATGACAGGTGCACCCGGTACCATCGCCTGCTCCGGGTCGATCAGCGCAGGCAGGATTTCGTAATCGACCTTCAGCCGCCGGCACGCCTCCTCGGCGGCGGCCTCGCTCTCGGCGACGACGGCGGCGACCTTCTGGCCGATGAAGCGGACGACGTCATCGAGGATGCGGGTATCCTCCGGATCCATCCAGTCCTTCTCATGCCGCGCGGTCGAGATCAGCACCGACGGCGCATCCTCATGCGTCAAGACCGCGTGCACGCCGGGCACGCGTAGCGCGTCCGACTTGTCGATCGCGACGATTTTCGCGTGGGCGTGCGGCGAACGCTGCAGCTTGATGTGCAGCAGGCCGTCGATCTGGGTGTCGAAGGTGTAGCGCGCCTTGCCGCGCACGACGTCGGGGCCTGCCGGGGCCGGAAGGCTGCGGCCGAAGGCAGCGCCGGCCTCGACGCTCTCCTCGACATTGGTCTTGCCGAGCAGTGCGTCCTCGATCGAGCGATAACCGGTGCAGCGGCAGATATTGCCCTTCAGCGCCGATCCGAGGTCGGTGCGCTGCGCCTGGTTCAGCGAGGCGCAGGTCAGGATCATGCCGGCGGTGCAGAAGCCGCATTGGAAGCCCTGCGCATCGAGGAAGGCCTGCTGCATCGGATGCGCGCCGTGGTCGCCAGCGAGGCCTTCGATCGTGGTGACGGCGCGCCCTTCGGCGCGGAACGCCGGGATCAGGCAGCTATGCACCGGCTCGCCGTCGAGCAGCACGGTGCAGGCGCCGCAATCGCCGGCATCGCAGCCCTTCTTCACGCCGAAATGGCCGAGCTCGCGCAGGAACGTGCGCAGGCACTGGCCGGCGCGCGGCTCTTGCGGGAACGTCTTGCCGTTGACCTCGAAACTCATGACGACGTCGTCCCCACGAGTTCGCCGCGAATCTCCTCGGCGAGCCGTAGCGTCATATGCTTGCGCCAGATCAGCTTGCCGTGGATGTCAGTGTGGTACAGATCATCCGGGATCTGCTGCGCGATCGCGTCGCGAAGCGCGCCCGCGTCCGGAGCCTTCTGAAAGGACAGCTGGATCGGTCGCACGGTCGATGCGGTCACCGACAGCGTCAGCGTGCCATCGCTATCCAGGCTGCCGATCAGAAGCGCCGCAGAGCGGCCGACCGGCGCCAGCGAGATCTGGCGAAAGGCCGTGCGGCGCTTCAGCGCGGCAACCGGGATATCGATCTGCCGGATCAGGTCGCCTGGCGTCAGGCGGTTGCGCTGGTTGCCGGTGACGAAGTCGACGACGGGTATCTTCTCTTCACCGCCGTTGGCCTTCCAGATGATGCAGACGCCGTCCAGCGCTGATGTGAGCGAGATCATCGGTCCCGCCGGCAGCGACATGCAGAGATTGCCGCCGACGGTCGCGGTCTTCCAGATCTTGAATGACGCAAGGAACGCCCGGCAGCACTGGCCGATCAGCGGGGCTGCGAGCCAGTCGGGCGGGCAGGCGAAACCGTCGAGCTGCGTGATGGTGCAGGTGGCGGAGATGGTGAGATGGGTGTCGGTGATCGTGAGCGCCGGCCATTTCAGGTCAGTGAGATCGATCAGCCGCTTCAGGTGGACCTGGGGCTCCGAGAACAGCCAGGTGCCGCCAGCGAGCCAAGCATCACCTTCCCCCCAGGCGGGCAGCTGCGCGCGCGTTTGCGGATGGGCCACCGTCGTGATGGTATTCAAATCCATGGCTGCGCCAAAGCTTCCGCCCGGTGAATCGTACAGATGAGTCTTGCAAGACCGGAGCCAAGTCGCAACAAGCAAGTCGTAGCATGAAGGTGATCGGGCCCACGGCCGCCTTGCCGGCCTTGTCATCAGCGGATGTGAGGAGACCACGATCATGAGCGATGCAAAGCCGATCTGGATCAGGGATCCCCTTGCCATCCTCGCTGATGGTGCCGAGCGCGGGATCGTGGTGAGTGATGGCCGGATTGTCGAGCTCGTGCCGGCCGGTGGCAGGCCTGCGACGGCGGATGTCGCGGTGTTCGACGCGGGCGAGCATGTCGTCCTGCCGGGCCTGATCAACACACATCATCATTTCTACCAGACGCTGACGCGGGCGCTGCCGGCGGCGATGGACCGCGAGCTGTTTCCCTGGCTCCAGGCGCTCTATCCGGTGTGGGCGAGGATGACGCCTGAAGCACTCGAGCTCGGCGTCACCGTGGCGATGTCCGAGCTCCTGCTCTCGGGCTGCACCACCACAACGGATCACCACTATGTGTTCCCGGCGGGGCTCGAGGAGTCCGTCGACATCGAGGTCGCAGTCGCAAATCGGCTCGGTGTCCGGGTGCTACTCACGCGCGGCTCGATGAACCTGTCGCAGCGCGACGGCGGCCTGCCGCCTGACGGCGTCGTACAGGACGAGGACACGATCCTCGCCGACAGCGCGCGGGTGGTTGCAAAGCATCACCAGCGCGGCGCGGATGCGATGGTGCAGATCGCGCTGGCGCCATGTTCACCTTTCTCGGTGACGACGTCCCTGATGCGCGCCACCGCCGATCTCGCCAACAAGCTCGACGTCCGCCTGCACACCCATCTCGCCGAGACCGAGGACGAGACCAAATTCTGCCAGCAGATGTATGGCTGCCGTCCGCTCGACTATCTCGAGCAATGCGGATGGCTCAATGCGCGGACCTGGCTCGCCCACGGCATCTTCTTCAATGCGGAGGAGATGAAGCGGCTCGGCAAGGCGAAGACGACCATCAGCCATTGCGCGTGCAGCAATCAGATTTTGGCGTCGGGCTGCTGCCCGGTGTGCGAGATGGAGGAGGCCGGTGTCGGCATCGGCATCGGCGTCGACGGTTCGGCGTCGAATGACGGATCGAACCTGATGCAGGAGGTGCGGGCGGCGTTCCTGCTGCAGCGGGCGCGCTACGGAGTGGCCAAGGTCAGCCACAAGGATGCGCTGCGCTGGGCGACCAAGGGCTCGGCGGCCTGCGTCGGCCGGCCGGAACTGGGTGAGATCGCCGTCGGCAAGGCTGCCGATCTCGCCCTGTTCAAGCTCGACGAGCTGCGCTTCTCCGGTCACGGCGATCCGCTGGCCGCGCTGGTGCTGTGCGGGGCGCATCGGGCCGACCGGGTGATGGTGGCGGGACAATGGGCCGTGATCGACGGCGCGATCCCGGGACTGGATGTTCCCGATCTCATTCGCCGCCACAGTTCCGCGGCGCGGGCGATGCAGGCGGGATAATCCGGGCAAAAAGAAAGAGGGGGCGACCACAAGTGCCGGGTGCTTCTGGCCACCCCCTCCGAACCTCCTCCGGGAGGAGCAGGTGATCTAGGCAATGCAAGAAGCGTGCTACTTGCCCGGAAGCTTGTCGTCGATGCCCTTGACGTAGAAATTCATGCCGAGGATCTGGCCGTCATCGAGGTGATCGCCACCTTTGCACTCGACCGGCTTGCCGTCCTGCCCAATGACCGGGCACTTGAACGGATGCAGCTTGCCCGCTGTGATCGCGGCCTGGGCATCCTCGGCCATCTTCTTCACGTCGTCAGGCATGTTGGTGTAGGGCGCCATCGCGAACATGTGGCTGTCGAGGCCTCCCCAGCTGTCCTCGGACTTCCAGGTGCCGGCGAGCTCGGCCTTGACGCGTTCGATGTAATAAGGGCCCCAGGTGTCCAGGATCGAGGTGAGCTGGGTCTTCGGCCCGAACTTGATCATCTCGGAATCCTGGCCGAAAGCGAGCTTGCCGCGTTCGCTGGCAATCTGCATCGCCGCGGGCGAATCCGTGTGCTGCATGATCACGTCGGCGCCCTGGTCGATCAGCGCCTTGGCGGCGTCGGCCTCCTTGCCCGGGTCGAACCATGTGTTGGCCCAGATGATCTTGACCTTGATGTTCGGATTGATGGTCTGCGCCGCGAGGATCGTCGCGTTGATGCCGGAGACGACCTCCGGAATCGGGAACGAGCCGATATAGCCGAGCACGCCGGACTTCGACATCTTGGCCGCGATCAGGCCCTGGATGTAGCGGCCCTGCCACCATTTGGCCGAGTAGGTCGACATGTTCGGGTTGCGCTTGTAGCCGGTGGCGTGCTCGAAATGCACGTTCGGATATTTCTTGGCGACTTTCAGCGTCGGGTCCATGTAGCCGAACGAGGTCGTGAAGATCAGCTTGTTGCCGGCGCGGACGAGCTGCTCGATGGAGCGCTCGGCGTCGGGACCTTCGGGCACGTTCTCGAGATAGGTGGTCTCGATCTTGTCCCCCAGCTCCTTCACCAGGGCCTGGCGCGCGAGGTCGTGCTGGTATGTCCAGCCCAAGTCTCCGATCGGACCCAGATAGATGAAGCCGACTTTCAGCTTGTCGGCGGCGGAGGCTGCGCTGACGCTTCCGGCAAGCAAAAGCCCGGCAGCCAGCGCAAGAAGTGATTTCCTCATCATCAATCTCCAAACATCAGGGGACAGCCACGATCCGCAACGTGCGCGCCCCATCGCGCCCGCCGCGGAAATGAAACGCTAGCGGTCCGGCACGAACACGGTGCCGAGCGCGGCCGGCGCGGTCGAGCCGCCGGTGCGCGCGCGTGAGAGCAGGACCAGGACGATGACGGTTGCGAGGTAAGGCAGCGCCGACATGAACTGCGAGGGAATGCCGACGCCCCACCCCTGAGCGTGGAGTTGCAGGGTCGTCACCGCGCCGAACAGGTAGGCGCCGACCACGAGCCGGCCCGGCCGCCAGGACGAAAACACGACCAGCGCCAGCGCGATCCAGCCGCGCCCCGCGGTCATGCCGGGAATGAAGAACGGCGTGTAGGCGAGCGGCAGATAGGCACCGGCAAGGCCTGCGCAGGCGCCGCCGAACATCACGGCGAAGGTGCGGATGCGCAGCACAGGGTAACCGAGCGCATGCGCGGAGACATGGTTGTCGCCGCAGGCGCGCAAGATCAACCCCGCCCGCGTGCGGTACAGGAACCACCAGACGCCGACGACGAGCGCGATGGAGAAATAGACGAAGGCGTCCTCGCCGAACAGCACCCGGCCAATCAGCGGCATGTCCGTGAGGCCGGGAATATAGAGGTGCATCGCGGGCGTGATGCGCTCGCCGACGAAGCCGGCGCCGATCAGGCCGGACAGGCCGACGCCGAGGATGGTCAGCGCGAGACCTGTTGCAACCTGGTTGACGGCGAGCCCGAGCGTCATCAGCGCGAACACCAGCGACATCAGCGTGCCCGCGCCGATGCCGAACAGCGCGCCGATGAAGATCGATCCGGTGAGCCACGCACCCGCAAAGCCGCAAGCCGCGCCGACGATCATCATGCCCTCGACGCCAAGATTGAGCACGCCCGAGCGCTCGGTCACGAGCTCGCCGGTCGCCGCGATCAGCAGCGGCGTCGAGGCGGCGAGCACCGCGAGGATGATGGCTTCAACCAGTTCCACGGGCCACCTGTCGGTTCGGGAAGACCAGCTTGAAGCGATAGAGAATGAGCGAATCGCAGGCGAGGACGTAGAACAGCAGGATGCCCTGGAAGACCTTGGTGACGTCCAACGGGATCTTCATCGCGATCTGCGCCTGCTCGCCGCCGATAAAGGTCAATGCGAGAAAAAGGCCTGCAATTAATATTCCAAGCGGGTTCAGCCGGCCGAGGAAGGCGACGATGATCGCGGTGAAGCCGTAGCCTGGCGAGATGCCGGGCTGGAGATGCCCGACCGGACCCGCGACCTCGATGATGCCGGCAAGTCCGGCGAGCGCGCCCGACACAGCGAAAGTCAGGATGACCAACTGGTTGGCGTTGAAGCCGCCGAACCGTGCGGCGCGCGGCGCCGCGCCGACCACGCGAATCTCAAAGCCCTTGATGGTGCGGCCGAGCAGGATCGCGGCGGCCGCGACGACGAGCAGGGCAATGATCGAGCCGAGATGCAGCCGGCCGCCTTCGATCAGCAGCGGCACCGTTGCCACCGGATCAAATTCCGCTGTGGTCGGGAAGTTGAAGCCGTGCGGATCGCGCCAGGGCCCGCGCACGAGATAGTCGAGGAAGAGGTCGGCGACATAGACCAGCATCAGGCTGGTCAGGATTTCGCTGGCGCCGAACTTCACCTTGCAGATCGCCGGGATCAGCGCATAGAGCGCACCTGCGGCGGCGGCGAGCACGAGCATCGCCGGCAGCACCCAGGCCCCGGCATCGGTGCCCTGCGTCTTCACCGCGATCCAGCTTCCGGCCACCGCGCCGATCAGGAATTGCCCTTCGGCGCCGATGTTCCACGCGTTGGCGAGATAGCAGAGCGACAACCCGATCGCGATCATCACCAGAGGCGTCGCCTTCACCGCGATCTCCTGCAGTGAATAGCCGTCGGTCAACGGCGCGATGAAATAGGCTTGCAGCGCCAGAAGCGGATTCTTGCCGAGGATCGCGAACAGGACGGTCATGGTCGCGATCGTGAGGCCGATCGCGATGAGCGGCGAGACCAGCGCGATCGTGTTGGAACGCTCGACGCGCTTCTCAAGCACCAACTGCATGCGCGGCCTCCTTCGGCTCCAGGCTGCTGCCCCCCATCAACAGGCCGAGTTTTTCGCGCGTGGCTTCGCTC
Organism: Bradyrhizobium sp. 482_C4_N1_8; assembly: GCF_052075965.1. Lineage (NCBI taxonomy): Bacteria > Pseudomonadati > Pseudomonadota > Alphaproteobacteria > Hyphomicrobiales > Nitrobacteraceae > Bradyrhizobium > Bradyrhizobium sp. 482_C4_N1_8. Next base: position 2,744,481 of record NZ_CP197231.1, read on the forward strand.
GTGGCAAGCGGCGCCGAGAGCCGGCCGTGGAACATCACGGCGATGCGGTCGGCGATCTCCGCGAGCTCGTCGAGATCCTGGCTGGTGATGAGCACGGCGGCGCCTGCGGTTGCGAGATCAAGCAGCGCCTGGCGGATCACGGCGGCGGCACCGGCATCGACGCCCCAGGTCGGCTGGCTCACCACCAGCACCGCGGGGTTGCGCAGGATCTCGCGGCCGACGATGAACTTTTGCAAATTGCCGCCGGACAGGCTCGCAGCTTCCGGATCCCGTTTGGCCTTGCGAACGTCGAACGTTTCGGTCGCGCGGTCCACGGTCTTCAGTGTCGCCGCGGTGTCGATGAAGCCGTGATGGACCATGCCGCTGGCGGCGTGCCCGGTCAGCAGCGCGTTCTCCGACAGCTTCATGCGCGGCGCGGTGCCGTGGCCGAGCCGTTCCTCCGGGACGAACGCCGCGCCCAGCTTGCGGCGCCGGGTGATCGAGAGGTGGCCGGCGGCGATGCCCTCGATCACCACCGTGCCAGGGTCCTTCGACAGGCGCTCGCCGGAGAGCGCGGCGAACAACTCGTCCTGGCCATTGCCGGCGACGCCGGCGATGCCGAGGATCTCGCCGCCCTTCAGCTCGAACGAGATGTGCTCGAGCCGCACGCCATGCGCCTCGCTCGGCGCGAGTGAAAGGTCGTTGACGACGAGCCGCGGCACGGTGGTCTTGCGGCCTACCGGTGCTCTCACTTCCCTGATCTCGCCGCCGACCATCATCCGCGCGAGCGAGGCCGCGGTCTCGAGCCGGGGATTGCAGGTCTCGACCTTCTTGCCGCCGCGCAGGATCGTGGCGGTGTCGCAGAGCCGCTTCACCTCCTCCAGCTTGTGGCTGATGTAGAGGATGGCGCGGCCTTCGGCCTTGAGGCGTTCCAGCACGATGAAGAGCTGGTCGGCCTCCTGCGGCGTCAGCACCGCGGTGGGCTCGTCCAGGATCAGGAATTTCGGATCCTGCATCAGCGCGCGGACGATCTCGATGCGCTGGCGCTCGCCGACCGAGAGTTGCCAGACCTCGCGCCGGGGATCGAGCGGAAGGCCGTAGGTCTTCGAGACCTGCTCCAGCCGCGCCGACATGTCCTTGAAGGATTCCCTGCCGTCGAGGCCGAGCGCGACGTTCTCGGCAACCGTGAGATTGTCGAACAGCGAGAAATGCTGGAACACCATGCCGATGCCGCGGCTGCGCGCTTCCGACGGACCCGACAGCACGATTCGTTCGCCCTGCCAGCGAATCTCGCCGGCGCTGGGCTGGATCAGCCCGTAGATCGCCTTGACCAGCGTCGACTTGCCGGCGCCGTTCTCGCCGAGCAGAGCGTGGATTTCCTTGGGCCAGATACCAATGTCGATGGAATCGTTGGCGAGGAAATCACCATAGCGCTTGGTGAGCCCGATCGTCTGAAGCAGAGGGGGCTCGCCGGAATGCAGGTCGTTGGACGTCAGATCTAACATTCGCTGATGCGCTGGCACGGGGTGAAGTGCCTCAATTGTGGGCTAGTTTGAACCGTCGCGTAAGATGTGAAAAAGCGTCATCCCTTGCTCAACGCTTCGGCAGGCGGTCTGTGTCGCGAGTCGCGGCCCTTGTCAGTCGATGATCGTCTCCAGCCGACATCAGGGAGAGCCATTGCGGCGGCCTCCTGCGAGAGACGCCTGTTGCAAATTTGTGACGGCTCAAACCAAATCGGAACCCGCTGTGCAGGCCTGACGTGAAGTTGAGCAAAGTCGCGCCGGCACGCGTATGCAATTCCCGACCAGGCCAACGGTCGCTATCGTCAATTGTGTCTGCATTCTTGCGCCGCCACAAAAGACAAATGAAATCAAACGGGAATGTTCGGCATCGCGTCACCGCACGCACGCAACAGCGAAACGGAAAAAATCCTCGAATTCCCGGGTTGAAAGGCCGCCTCCTGCCGAAACAAGCGGCATGCCTTGAAAGAAGTTGAGGCTTCTCACTCCGGGAGATCGGCGCAAGTGTCGCACCCAAGGGGCGTTCATTTTTACGTGTCCAAACTTGGGGGTATTCAGGATGTCGTTTGGTTTCAAGGCAATCGCAGCCGCGGCGCTGTCGATTGCTACACTCGCTACCAGTGGCCTGGCTCAGGCAGCGGACCTGCCGGTCAAGGCTGCCAAGAAAGCGTCGGACGTCCCGTTCTTCCTGGTGATCGACAACCGCGTCACGTTCTCCTGGATGCCCAAGGGCACTGACCCCGGCATGTGGAGCGTCAATCCGAACGGCAGCATCAACGGTACGACCGCCAAGCAGGTCTATTCGTTCACGCACTTCGACCTCTGGGCCTACGGCACCAACTTCTTCACCATCTCGATGTTCAAGTCGGGCCATAACGACCCTGCTTCGCCCTGTATCGCACCTGGTCTGTCTTCCTCCTTCGGTGCAGCCGACTGCGCCGGCGCGACCGAGATCTACGGCCTGTTCCGCTCGACCTTCGGCTGGAACCAGCTCTTCAACACCAAGGCCTTCACCACGGGGCCGCTGCAGAACATCTCGTTTGAAGTCGGTATGGATGGCAATTCCGAGAACACCTTCTTGGCGCCCGCGAAGCGGGACGTCGTTGCCGGTCTCCAGTTCGCCTTCGATCTTCCTTACAAGGGCTACATCAACGTCGCGCCCTTGATGTACTGGGAGTTCTCCAACCACAACGCCTTCACTCAGTGCGGCAGCGGTTTTGCTGGCCCCCTCCCGGGTGTGAGCTGTAATTCCGATGGCAATGTCAGCTACAACCCGACCTGGGCCGTCGAAATCAACTACTACATGGACCTCGGCTTCCTGCCGCCGGGCATGCAGTTCTGGTCCATCAGCGGCCGCGCCGGCTGGTATGGAGCGAAGGGCGACTCGAACGGCCTTCCCGCGCTCTCCGGCCCTGGCCGGTTCTCTACTGCTTCCAAGGTCGAGTTGAACAGCGAACCGATCCGTCTGACCTTCGACGCTTCGAAGGCCGCCTGGGGTGACAAGTACTCGCACTTCGTCGATCTCTGGGTCGCCTACCGCTACTGGCAGAACAAGTTCGGCCTCGACCACAACGCCATGCCCGGCGTCTGCACGGTTGCCGCGACCGGCCAGAGCACCAACAGCTGCACCGAGTCCACGGTGTACGGTGGCGTCACTGTGAAGTTCTGATCGACTGAATGTCTCCAGGTTTGAATAACGCCGCGCAGGAATGCGCGGCGTTATTAGCGTTTCCGAGCGTCGGGTGGGCAAAGGCGCAATGCGCCGTGCCCACCATTTTCCCAGATAGTTAGTTATCGGTGGGCACGCTTCGCTTTGCCCACCCTACAAAGTCGAGTTGTTGAGCTCGCTACTTGGTCCACACGCCGTCGTGCAGCGCCTCGGCCTCGTCCTCAAGCAGCGGCCCGACGACTTCCGTCGATCGCTGGCCGCTGGCAAAGACCTCGCGGCACGGCAAATCGAGCGTGGGGTTCTCCGGATGGTTGCCGGTGATGCCGCGCAGGCGGTGCTCGCTGAGGCCGTAGACCACACGGCCGATGCCGGCCCAGTAGATCGCGCCGGCGCACATCGCGCAGGGTTCTGCGGAGGAATAGAGCGTGGCCTTCGCCAGCACCTCGCGGTCGAACCTACGGCAGGCCTGCGTGGCCGCGAGGCGCTCGGCATGCGCAGTGCCGTCGTGGTCGGGCATGTAGCCGTTCTCGGTCTCGATCAGCACCTTGCCATCGGCATCGACGACGACGCAGCCGAACGGATGGTTGCCATGGGTGAGCGAGCGGCGGGCGACCGTAAAGGACAGGCGGAGGAAGTGCTCGTCGCGCTCGGATCCGCCGCTCATCGCTCGTCCCTGGTCAATGCCCCGCCATATGCCGGCCGACCACGGTGAGATCGGCTTCGCTGGTTCGTGCTTCATACACGAATTCGCCGTGGAACATCACCACCAGCCGATCGGAGAGTTCGAGCAATTCGTCGAGATCCTCGCTGACGAGCAGCACGGCGGCGCCACGGTTGCGGGCGGCCATGATCTCGGCGTGGATCTGCGCCACCGCCGCGAAGTCGAGGCCGAAGCAGGGATTGGCCGCGATCAGCACCTCGACGTTGCCGCCAAGCTCGCGCGCCAGCACGGCACGCTGCACGTTGCCGCCCGACAGCGCCGCGATCGGCGTATCGGGCGTGCGGGTCTTGATCTTGTACTGGACGATCTTCTTCTTCGCATCGTCCCGGAAGGCGCCGCGGTTGAGCCACCAGCCGAGGCTTGCGAAGGGCGCGCGGTCGAATTCACGGAAGGCGATGTTGTCGGCGACGCTCATGCCGCCGACGCAGGCGTTCTTGAGCGGCTCCTCGGGCAGCAGCGACATCTTGTGGCGGCGCATCTCCTCGCGGCTGGCGTGATAGGAATCGCCCGCGACGCGAATTTCACCACCCTCCGCCTCGCGCTGGCCGGCCAACACCTCGACCAACTGGCGCTGGCCATTGCCGGAGACGCCGGCAATGCCCACGATCTCACCGGCGCGGACCGTGAGTGAGACGTCGTGCACGGCGATGGCGCCCGCGTCGTCGAGCGCGCGGACTTGTGCCAATTCCAGCCGGGCCTGGCCGGCTTCGCCGGTGCGCGGCGGCTGCACGGTCAGCTCCTCGGCGCCGATCATGGTTCGTGCCATCGCATCCGGTGTGAGTTCGGAAACCTTGCCGGCACCTGCGAGCTTGCCGCGGCGCAGGATGGTGACGTCGTCGGCGAAGGCCATGACCTCGCGGAATTTGTGCGTGATCATCAGGATGGTCAGTTCGCCCTTGACGACCATGTCGCGGAGCATGCCGAGCACTTCGTCGGCCTCCGCCGGCGTCAGCACCGAGGTCGGCTCGTCCAGGATCAGGAAGCGGCGCTTCAGATAGAGCTGCTTGAGGATCTCGCATTTCTGCCGCTCCCCGGCGGAGATGTCGGAGACCTTGGCGCCGAGCGGTACCTTGAACGGCATCCGCGCCAGAAAAGCCTCGAGCTCCTTCATCTCCTTTGGCCAGTTCACCACGGCCGGCACATCGTCGCGGGCCAGCACGAGATTTTCCGCGACCGTCATGGCCGGCACCAGGGTAAAATGCTGGTAGACCATGCCGAGGCCGAGCGCGTGGGCGTCCTTTGGATTCGCGATCGCCTGCTCGCGGCCGCCGACGAGGATGTCGCCTTCGGTCGCGTGGTAATAGCCCATGATGCATTTGACGAGCGTCGACTTGCCGGCGCCGTTCTCGCCGAGCAGCGCGTGGAACGAGCCCGGCCGCACCTTCAGCTCGACATTGTCGAGCGCGAGGAAGTCGCCGAAGCGCATGGTCATGGCGATGGCGTCGACGCCGAAGGCGCCTGCTGGCGGCGGTGTTTCGCCGATGATCACGAAATAGCTCCGATGAAGGCGTCCGACGTCGAGACCGCGCCGAACACGCCGCCCTGCATCTTGATCATCTTCAGGGCATGGTCGTGATTGCTCTTGTCGGTGGCGCCGCAGCAATCGTGCAGCAGGACGCATTCGAAGCCGCGATCGTTGGCCTCGCGCATCGTGGTGTGGACGCAGACGTCGGTCGTGATGCCCGTGAGCACGATGTTCTCGATGCCACGCACGCGCAGGATCAGCTCCAGGTCGGTGGCGCAGAACGAGCCCTTGCCGGGCTTGTCGATGATCGGCTCGCCCGGCAGCGGCGCCAGCTCCTCGATGATGTCCCAGCCCGGCTCGCCGCGAACGAGGATACGCCCGCAAGGGCCGGGATCGCCGATGCCGGCGCCGATCTGGCGCGAGCGCCAGCGCTTGTTGGCGGGAAGGTCGGAGAGATCGGGGCGGTGGCCTTCGCGCGTATGGATGATGTGGAAGCCTTGCGCGCGCATCGCTGCGAGCAACTTCTTGATCGGCTCGATCGGCGCCCGCGTCAGCGAGAGGTCGTAGCCCATCTTGTCGACATAGCCGCCGATGCCGCAGAAATCGGTCTGCATGTCGATGATGATGAGCGCGGTGTTTTCGGGACGGAGATCGCCATTGTAAGGCCAGGCGTAGGGCTCGGACTTGAGATAGCGCTCGGGCATGATTTCGCTCTCTAGCGGGTGATCGACAATTCGGCCGGGGCTCCGGTCAGCGTGCGTTTCGGCGAGCAGGTGATGATCATGATCGCCAGCGTCAGGATGTAGGGGGCGGCGTTGAAGAGGTGGTAGCCGGAGGTGACGCCGACCGATTGCAGTGCAGGGCCCAGGGCCGCGGCACCGCCGAAGGCGAGCGAGGCCCACAGGCAGAGCAGGGGATCCCAGCGCGCGAAGATCACGAGGGCCACGGCGGTGATGCCCTGGCCGGAGGACAGGCCCTCGTTCCAGCTTCCGGGATAGAACAGCGACAGGAACGAGCCGCCGATGCCGGCAAGGAAGCCGCCGACCATGGTCGCGCGCAGGCGGATCAGCAACACGGAATGGCCCATCGCGCGCGCTGCGTCGGAGCTCTCGCCGGCGGTGCGGATCAAAAGGCCCCAGCGCGTGGTGCGGAAGGCCCAATAGAGGATCGGCGCGAGCGCGACGCCGATCAGGAACAGGACGTTGACGCGCAGCGCGGCGCGAACCTGCGGGACGTCGCTCCACCAGCCAAAATCGATCGCGGGCAGGCGCGGCGCGGTGGGCTCGATCAGCGGCTTGCCGAGATAGAAGGCAAGGCCGGTGCCGAACAGCATCAGCGCGATGCCGACCGCGATATCGTTGACGCGCGGCAGCGAGCAGATGCCGGCGTGCAATGCGCCCAGCAGTGCACCTGTGATGCCGGCGGCGAGCACGCCAAGCCAGGGCGATCCCGTGAGATACGAGATTCCGTAGGCGCTCATCGCGCCCATCACCAGCGTGCCCTCAAGGCCGAGATTGATGCGGCCGGAGCGTTCGGTGATGCATTCGCCGAGGCTCACGAACAGGAACGGCGTGGAGACGCGGATGGCGCCGCCGAGCACGGCGAGGGGGACAGTCCAGAGCCCGATCGATCCGTCTGCCATCTCAGGATTTTCCCTTCAAGAATCCAATGCGGCCGTAAAGTGCATCGCTGGCCAGCACGAAGACGAAGATGATGCCCTGAAGCACCAGAACGGATGCGTCGGGCAGTCCGAGGCGGCGCTGCAAAAGGCCGCCGCTGGCGCTGATGCCGCCGAGCAGGATCGCGACGGGAATGATCGCGAGCGGATTCTGCCGGGCGAGGAAGGCGACAAGAATGCCGGTGAAGCCGTAGCCCGCCGCAAGGTTGGCGTTGGTGCGTCCCTGCACCGCGGCGACCTCGACCATGCCGGCGAGGCCCGCGGCGCCGCCGGCGAGGAAGCAGATGGTCAGGATCAGCTTGCTGACGCCGAGACCGACGATCTTTGCGGCGCGGATGTTGCCGCCGGCGACGCGCGCGGCGAAGCCGAACACGGTGTGATAGATCAGGACGTAGGCGGCGATCGCGGCGATCAGGCCGAAGACGAGGCCCCAATGCACGTCGGTGCCGGGAATGCTGCCGATCATGTTGGCGGCGCCGATCTCGCGCGTCGACGGCTTGTTGAGGCTGGCGGGATCGCGCATCAGCCCCTCAACAAGATGATTGAGGATCGCGAGCGCGATGTAGACGAGCAGCAGGCTCGAGATGGTCTCGTTGACGCCGCGATACTGGCGCAAGCCGCCCGACAGAATGATCCACAGACCGCCGCCGATCACGCCGCCGACGACCATGGCAATTTGGACGACGAGCGGCGGCATGCCCTGAAGCGCCAGCGCGGCGCTGGTCGCCGACAGCGCGCCGATCAGGAGCGCGCCTTCGCCGCCGATGATGACCATGCCGAGCTGTGCCGGCAGTGCGGTGCAGAGCGCGGTGAGGATCAGCGGCGCGGCACGCGTCAACGTATTCTGCCAGGAGAACCAGGTGCCGAAGGCGCCGTAGTACATATAAAAATAGAGATCGAGCGGGTTCTTGCCGAACATCGCGACGAAGATGCCGAAGATCACGAGCGCGCCGGCCAGCGCCGCGCCCGGGATCAGGATGTATTCGATTGTCGCGCCGTGGCGCTGGAGAAAGCCGGGATCGGCGGCCGGGGCAATTGTCCCGGCCGCTTCAGTAGAATCCGCGGCTTCCGTTGTCACGAAGTCGCTCCGATCACGCCTTCGACCAGGTAGTCCATCTTCTCAAGTTCGGGATCCTTCTGGCCGCGATCGGTGCCGGCTGCGATCACCGTCTTGCCCTTGTTGTCGACCAAGCCGCCCTTGAAGATGGCGTAGCCCTCCGCCGACAGGAATTTGGCCTTGACCTCGTCGGCGTGCTTGCGCGCTTCGGCGGAGACTGCCTCACCGTAGGGCGAGGTCTTGACGATCTCTTCCTTGAGGCCGCCGCGATAGAAGTTCGGGATGCTTTCGCCGGCGGCGATCATCTTCACGAACTTCGGATAGAGCGCTTCCCAATTCCACTCGGCACCGGTGAGATACGCCTTCGGCGCCAGCGGCGACTGGTTGGTGTGATAGCCGCAGACGAAGGCGCCGCGGCGTGCGGCGTTCTCGACCATGGTCTTCGGACCGTCGACATGGCAGGTGAGCACGTCGACGCTCTGATCGATCAGGCTGTTGGTGGCTTCGGCCTCCTTGACCGGCATCGACCAATCGCCAGTGAAAATAACCTGCGTGGTGGCCTTGGGATTGGCGAGCCTGGCGCCGAGCGCGAAGGCGTTGATGTTACGCAGCACCTGCGGGATCGGCTTGGCGGCAACGAAGCCGAGCTTGCCGCTCTTGGAGGTGTAGCCGGCAACGATGCCCGAAATGTACTGGGCCTCGTCGATATAGCCAAAATAGCTGCCGGCGTTCTTTGGATCCTTGTCGCTCCACAGGCCGCCGCAGTGCTCGAAGCGCAGCTTCGGGAACTTGGTGGCCATCTTGATCATGTGCGGGTTGTAGTAGCCGAACGAGGTCGGGAAGAGCAGGGTGGCGCCGTCGAGGTTGATCATGGACTCGATCGTCTTCTCGACCGCGTCGGTCTCCGGCACCTTCTCTTCCTCGACGACCTTCAGCCCCGGAATTTTCTTCAGGGCCGCCGCGCCCTGCGCATGCGCCTGGTTGTAGCCGTAGTCATCGCGCGAGCCGACATAGATGAAGCCGATGGTCGTTTCGGCCGCCAAGGCCGGACGGACGCCCGCTGCCGCACCGAGGGTCAGGGCCGCGCCGCCCTGCAACAAATGACGTCGTGAAATCTTGCCGAAATCCATTGCTCGCTCCCCTTGGCGGATGTCCCGCCTTAATCTCGCGACCGCGCCGGTCTGGCGGAGCCTGGGATAAGATGTCGCAAGCTTCGTGCCAGAGGCCACGGAGTGGTCAATTGATCTGAAGTCATTGAAAAGTATCGTGTTTGTAAATTTTCAGAATTCTGTCGAGTAAGCCAGCAGATTAACTTTTGAGCAAAATATAGAAGTTGTATGCAATGGAGTTGAGCAGCCAGGCGCAGCTCGCGTGTGTGCGTGACGGGAGCTACGGTCCGCCGGCAACCCGCATTCATGCTACCCACGCGCGGATCGGGACCGCGTTCGTGATTTTTTGCTGGCACCGAACTTGTATCGATCGCCGCCAGGACCGCCGCCGCGGTCCCAAGAGATGGGAAGCTCGCCGAGATGGTTGCTGGTAACGCCGTTCAGAATGCATCGCTCGGCGAGGAGATCGTGCGACGGATCGACGAGCTCGCCGCGATCTCGGAAGACGGCGACAAGCTCACCCGCATCTACCTCACCAACGAGCTGCGCAAGGCCGCTGACCTCATCCTGGGCTGGATGCGCGAAGCCGGCATGAGCGCGCATCTCGATGCGATCGGGAATGTCTGCGGACGCTACGAAGGCGAGCAGCCAGGGGCGCCCTGCCTGATGCTCGGCTCGCACTACGACACGGTGCGCGATGCCGGCAAATGGGACGGTCCGCTGGGGGTGATCACGGCGATCGCCTGCGTCGCCGATCTCAATCGCCGCGGCAAGCGCCTGCCGTTCGCGATCGAGGTGATCGGCTTTGCCGATGAAGAGGGGGTACGTTTCGCCTCGACGCTGCTCGGAAGCCGGGCGGTGGCCGGCACCTTCGACGAGAGCGTCCTGAACACGCGCGACCGCGACGGCGTGTCGATGCGCGATGCGCTCGTCGCGTTCGGCCTCGATCCCGATCACATCGGCGCGGCCGCGCGGGCCCGGCGCGAGCTGCTCGCCTATCTCGAATTGCACATCGAGCAGGGCCCGGTGCTGGAAGCCCAGAACCTGCCCGTCGGTGTCGTCACTGCGATTGCGGGCGCGACACGGCTCGCTGCGCGGCTGACCGGAATGGCCGGCCATGCCGGCACCGTGCCGATGGCGCTGCGCCGTGATGCACTCGCCGGCGCGGCCGAATGCATCGGCGCGATCGAGCAGTTTTGCCGCACCGACGCGGACGGGTTGGTCGGCACCGTCGGCTATATCCAGGCGAGGCCCGGGGCGACCAATGTCATCCCGGGCGAAGTGTCCTTCACCATCGACATGCGGGCACCGACCGACATGCATCGCAAGCGCGCGGTCGCCGATATCGTCCGCCAGATCGAGGCGATTGCAAAACGCCGGCAATTGGCGCTACAGCTCGACGTCACTCACGAGAACCGCACCGCGCCTTGCGCACCCTGGCTGAAGGATCAGATCGCGCAGGCGATCGCTGCCGAAGGCGCGTCGGTGTTCGAGCTGCCGAGCGGAGCAGGGCACGACGGCATGGCGATGATCGATATCGCCGATGTCGGCATGATCTTCGTCCGCTGTCGCGGCGGCATCAGCCACCACCCGGACGAGCACGTCGAGCTCGCCGATGCCAACGCGGGCGCGCGCGTGCTGCTGCGGGTGATCGAGAATTTCAGGCCGCAGGAGGGCCGTGCCGGCGCGAAGTGATTGCCTGAAGCCCGCAAGTCACGGGGTAGAGATACGAATCAGTCATGTTTAAAATGGTGGCCGCCATCACGGGGTCACGAGACATCAGCCGATTGACGCATATGAACAGCGACATCTCTTTTCCATCACATCGTGAGAACCGGTTCTACCAGGGGATGGCTGCGACCTTTGTCGCCAACGCGCTTCAGGCGGTCAATTTTCTCGGTGATCGCTTCCTGAGACAATCGCATCATGCGTTGTCGGACATAGAGGACCTCTACCGGCACTCGATGGACAGTGCCTTTTCGGTGACCGAGGCCTTCCTCGTCACGGGAGCGCCGCACGCCTCCGCCTATTACCCGCGCGACTTCGCCTGGTTTTACCCCGACGTTCTCGATCCCGAAACCATCATGGATGCGCAGGACGCAGTCCGTCGGGCGCGCCTGCTCGAAAAGAGCGTTCGTCTGCTGCTGCAGGCGGTTCGCGCCGACGTGGTCACGACGACGATCGTTCCTGCGGGGCGCGGGCGGTACCTCGGCGTGAATTATTTCTCGCGGCCCTCGGACACGCTGCTCGGCATTCTCGCCGGTCTCCAGCAGATGATTGGTGCCGACGAGAGAGCGTCATCCTATCTGGCGATGTCGCAATGCGCACATGCCGGCCGCCTGCTGCTGGCCGAATATGGCGTCGACCTGAAGCGCGCGATCCTTCAGCTCGCGAGTGAGCTTGAGCCATTCGACGCTGACGGCACCAGATATTTGCTGTGCGATGCCGGCGGGCCTCGCTCCGCGGCAACGGATACGCGGGCCGAGCGCAGGCGCTTCGTCACCAACGCCTGCGTTTACACGACGTTCGTGTGGGGCGTGCAGCTCGGGATCGTCGACGAGAACGAACTGAAGCGGCTGCTCGGTCGCGACCTTGCGCAGTACAAGCGAGATCTGCTCCGTTTGTTCGGCAAGGACGGCCATATCAAGCATTCGCTTGACGGCCCGGCGGGGGCACCGGTGTCCTTGGTGGCCCTGGATTTCGTCAGCGTGCATCGCGGCTTCTGGGACATGAACGATGCCAGCGAGCGGGCGCTGTTTGCGGCTACGACGGATCTGATCATCGCCGAGCCGCGCTTTCGCATCCCCAGCACGTTCCACTTCCTGGTGTCCGCGGATAATCCACGGAACAAGATGATCCACAAGATCGCGGCGCCGGCCTATCAGGGGCGTTCGTCGTGGCCGACGTTCAATGTCGAATTCGCGGATCGGATGCTGGATTTTGATGAAGCCTCAGGGAGCGATACCTACCGGACCTGCGCGCAAGGAATATTGAAGGACATTCGGACCGCGACCGAGGTCCATGGCGGCTATCAGGAGCTGATCTCGGAGCAGGGCCTGAAGTATCGCACCTGGGCGTATAAGGGCGCCGTGGCGCACTCCTGGTTTCCGCGCTTCCTGTCGGTCTGGAGGAGGGCGTATGGAACGCCACTCCTCCAGTGGAATGATTGATCCGCGGCCTATCCCGCGGTCACGTCCACCAGTTCGCCGCCCTCCAGCACCTTGGCCGCCTTGGCGCGGTCGAGATCGCCTTCCCAGGCGGCCACCACCACCGTCGCCACGCAATTGCCGACGAGGTTGCCGACCGCGCGGGCCATGCCGATGAACCAATCGACCGACAGCACCAGCACGAGGCCGATGGCGGGAATGCTCGGCACCGCGTTGAGCGTCGCGGCCAGGATCACGATCGCCGAGCCCGGCACGCCGTGCGCGCCCTTCGACGTGATCAGCGAGACGCCGAGCACCAGCAGAAGGTCGCCGAAGGACAGCGGCGTGTTGGTCGCCTGCGCGATGAAGACGACGGCGAGCGTCAGGTAGATCGAGAAAGCGTCGAGGTTGAAGGAATAGCCGGTCGGGATGACGAGGCCGACGACGGAATCCTTCACGCCCATCCGCTCCAGTTTCTTCATGATCTGCGGCAGCACGGCATCGGAGGATGCGGTCGCGAGCACGATGGTCAGCTCTTCGCGCAGGTAAGCGAGGAATTTGAGGATGTTGATTCCGGCGAGCGCCATCACGCCGCCGAGCACGCCCAGCACGAAGATGCCGACCGAGACGTAGAACAGCATCACCAGCGAGACGAGCTGCTTCAGCGAGCCGACGCCGTATTTGCCGACGGTATAGGCGACCGCGCCGAGCACGCCGAGCGGCGCGACCCGCACGATCAGCCCCATGACCCGAAACAGCACGGTGGAGGCCGCGTCGATGATCGATGTGACCAGCGCGCCCTTCTCGCCGCCGACGAGCGCAAGGCCGACACCGAACAGGACCGCGAAGAACAGCACCTGGAGCACGTCGTTGCGCGACAGCGCATCGAACGAGGTGCTGGGGATCACGTTCATCAGGAAGGCGCCGATGCCGCCGCCGGACAGCTTGTGGGCGTTGTCGGCATAGGTGTTGAGCGCCTTGGCGTCGAGCGTCGAGGGATCGATGTTCATGCCGTGGCCGGGACCGAAGAGATAGGCGAGCAGCAGACCGACCACGAGGGCGACCGTCGTCATCACCTCGAAATAGACCAGCGCCTTGACGCCGACCCGGCCGACCTTCTTGAGGTCGCCGGCACCGGCAATGCCGTGCACGACGACGCAGAACACGATCGGGGCCACGATCATCGAGATCAGCTTCAGGAAGGCGTCGCTGAGGATCTTGAGCCCGATGGCGAAGTCCGGAACGGCCATCCCCAGGATGACGCCAAGCACCAGCGCGGCGAGGACCTGGACGAACAGCGAGGTGTAGAGCGGCTTCGGCTCGGCGGTAGGTGCCGCGGTGATGGTCGACATGGTGGACTCCCCCGGTTTGACGCGTCTTGGACGTCAAAAAGGAGCAACAACCGTGCCAGATTGTCGCGGCCTGGTCTTGGAAGTGATCCAGGGCGCGCATAATCCGGGATTCTTGCGCGCGCTCTTCCGTTTGCAAGTCGGCATCGCAACAGCTATGTCCCGGCTTTCGCAAGAGCCTGATATGACAATCTCGAATGAGAACGATCTGATCTGCCTGAAAGAGGTCGGGCGTATCGTCGCCAATGCCCTTGAGGCGATGGGGAAGGCCCTCGAGCCCGGCATGACCACCGCGGAACTCGACCGGATCGGACGAGCGCTCCTTGAGGCCGCCGGAGCGCGTTCGGCGCCGGAACTGGCCTATGCCTTTCCTGGCGCAACCTGCATCAGCGTGAACGAAGAGATCGCTCATGGCATCCCGGGTGCCCGGCGGATCGAGCGTGGCGACCTCGTCAACATCGACGTCTCGGCCGAGAAGAGCGGCTTCTTTGCCGATACGGGAGCCTCGTTCGCCGTTCCGCCCGTGACCCGTTCGATCGAGCGTCTTTGCAGGGATGGTCGGCGGGCGATGTGGACGGGCTTGCGGCAGGTCGGCGCCGGCAAACCGATTGCCGGCATCGGTCAAGCCATCGGGACGTTTGCGCGGAAAAACGGCTACATGCTCGTCAAGAACCTAGCCAGTCACGGTGTCGGCTTGTCGCTCCACGAGGAGCCGACGGAGATCGCGACATGGCCCGATCGCTCCGAGCGACGCATCATGAGCGATGGGCTGGTGTTCACCGTCGAGCCGTTCCTGTCGCTTGGCGCGGAGTGGGCCGAGAACGGTGATGACGATCCATGGACGCTCTACAGCAGCCCGGAGGCGCCTACCGTTCAGTACGAGCACACGGTTGTCGCAACCCGCAATGGGCCTTTGATCGTTACGCTGGCGGATTGAGGTCGTCCCTGCGACGCGCTGTCGGCGGGAACGCAAGAGATTATTTTTCAGGCGATCACGGCAGAGCCGTTGCGGGCGGACAGTCTCGTCACGCCACGAGATCCAGTAGCCGGCACGATCCGCGCACCAGCACCTTGCGTCCGGTTGGCGTCATCGAAGGTACGCCGTCACTGACAACAACGAGACCGAGCTTGACGAGACCTTCGACGAGATAGGCCTTCGAGAGGCGACCATTCGACACGGGGTTGCGAAGCGCTTTCAGCGCTTCCCATTGGTCCGGCGAAAGATCGAAGTCGATGTCGTTGCTCATGTTGCCTCAAGCGATAGTCCAAGTTCGTGCGCCCCTGTTAGCGGCGCCGCATGAACACCATGCGACGACAATGAGTCGGGAATTCGGTAAGCTGTTTAGAACCTCTCTTCACGAATTGCCGCACTTCATTGCGCCACAACAGTTAAGATCGTTCGCGCACGAAAATCGTCCCGGTCTCCGATCACTAATTGATGATGTGCGCTTGATCGTGCGGCGAGAGTTACCGCAGTGCACGGGAAGCATCACTGTCCCATTGCGCGTCGCGATATGCACAGAAATCGTGAAGCGAGGGCGATTGGACTCTGACTGGACTCTGCTACGTTGATTCGCAGGGGATTGGCTTCACACGACAGGAGTGTGAGTGCATGAACAGGCTGATGGCAATTCGCAGTCAGGAATTCCTCTGCCGAGAGCGGGCGGCGCTGGATTCGGAGCGACGGGCGTTCTGGCTCGCGCAGGCCCAGGAATGGGAGCAGCGCGCGCTCGACGAAATAGCGCATCACTTTCGGGAGTGCAACCTCGTCCAGGCCGAGCTGACTGCCGCCTGACGCCAGCGGCGGACGTGATTGCCGTCTACTGATAAGTCGCCACGATGTCGGACACGGCGCGCTCGAGCTGCTGTGCGGTGGCGCATTGGCGCACGACAGTGCAGAAGGTCGCGTAGCGCGGCATCTCGGAATCACCGAAGCCCCAGGCGAGCCGTCCTTCGGGATTGAGCCAGACCACGCGCTTCGAGCGTTCGGAGATGCGGCGCAGGATGTCGGCGCGCGGGTCGAGATTGTTGCTGCGGGCGTCACCGAGCACGATCACCGTGGTCTGCGGCGTCAGCGTGCTCATAAACTCCTTCTCGAAATCGACGAGAGAGGAGCCGTAGTCGGATGAGCCGAAGCCGACCTTGGACATGATCTCGGCCATCGCCTCTTCGGGCGACTTCTTCTCCAGGATCTCGCTGACCTCGATCAGATGCGAGGAGAAGGCGAAGGAGTGGACGTCGTCGACCACCTCGTGCAGCGAGTGGATCAGGAGCAGGAAGAAATCGGAGACCTGCGCGACCGAGCCTGAGACGTCGCAGATTGCGACGATCTTGGGCCGGTCGCGGTGCTTGCGCTTCCACGCGGTGAGGAAGGGCACGCCGCCCCAGGCCGCGTTGCGGCGCAGTGTGCGGCGGACGTCGAGATGGCCGCGGCGCTGGCGCTTGCGCGGCTTCGAGTAGCGCTCGCGCAGGCGCCGCGCGATCTGGCGGATGAGCGCGCGCATCTCCGCGACTTGGCGCCGCTCGATGCGGGCGAGAGGCGCGTTGCGCAGGATCTCGTTGCGGAGGTTTTCGGCCTCTTCGCGGGCATAAAGCGCAAGGCCTTGCGAGACCGTGTCACGGACTGCTTCGCGCAACGCGTCCAGCGCGCCGCGCAGACGCTCGGCCAGCGACGGATTGGTCGCGGTGAGCGCGTCGAGATCGTCGCGCAGGCGCTGAAGGCCCATGGCGTCGAGGATGCGGCTGGAAAAGATCCCGCGCTGAGTCGAATAGCGGATGTCGGACAGCGAAGCCACACCGGAAGCGCTGGCGATCGCCGCTGCGATCGCGTTGCGATCCTGCGACAGCAGCATCTGCGCAAGCGGGCCCAATGCTTCGGAAGCCTGGCCTTCGCCTGCTTCACTGGCCGAGCTGGGTGAGGGGGTCTGATCCGCGTCCTGCGATGCGTCGTCGTTGTCGTCGGCCTCGGGTTGATCTTGCCGCGGCTCTGGTTGGCTGAAGAAGAGATCAAAGCAGTCGCCGAGGGCGAGCTTCTCGTCCTGCGACTTGGCGAGCGTCAGGAGCAGCGCATCGCGCAGGATGGCCCGGTCGGAAAAGCCGACCTGCTTGACCGCGCGCATCGCATCGATGCTTTCGGCGGGCGAGACATGCACGCCGGCACCGCGCGCCGCTCGAAAGAAACGATGGAGATTCTCGCGCATCGGCGTCAACCGAAGACGTTGGACCGTGCCGCCTTGGCAATGAAGGTCGTAACTTGCGGCGTTGCTGCCTCGATGTCGGCCTCGTACTTCAGGAGCACATTGAGCGTGTCCTTGACGATATCGGTGTCTAGCTCCGTGGCCTGAAGTAGAACCAGGACGCGCGCCCAGTCGATGGTCTCACTGACCGACGGCAGCTTTTTCAGGTCGAGCGAGCGGATCTCGTGGATGAAGCCGACCATCTGCCGGCGCAGCGCCTGCGAGATGCCGGAGACGCGGCTCTCGACGATGCGTTCTTCGAGCCGCTGCTCGGGGAAGCCGATATGCAGATGCAGGCAGCGCCGCTTCAGGGCGTCGCCGAGGTCACGCTCGCTGTTCGAGGTGAGGATCACCGTCGGCGGCGTGATCGCCGCGACCGTGCCGAGCTCCGGGATCGTGACCTGGAAATCGGAGAGGATTTCCAGCAGCAGCGATTCGAATTCAGCGTCGGACTTGTCGATCTCGTCGATCAGCAGCACGCAGCCGCCAGGCTGCTCCAGCGCCTGGAGCAGTGGTCGGGGCTCGACGAACTCCTTGGAGAAGAACACATCGCCGAAATCATGGAGCTGCTCGAGCGCGGCATGCAGCGTCTGCGCGCCGCCGAGGACTTCGCCGAGCTTGTCCTTGAGGATCTGGGTATAGAGAAGCTGTTTTGCGTATTTCCACTCGTAGAGCGCCTTGGCCTCGTCGAGGCCCTCGTAGCATTGCAGGCGGATCATCTTCATGCCGCGCCAGGCGGCAATGGCCTTGGCAAGCTCGGTCTTGCCGACGCCCGCGGGGCCTTCGACCAGAATCGGCTTCTCGATCTGCTGCGACAAATAGACTGCGGTCGCGATCTGCCGGCTCGCGATATAGCCTTGCGCGGCGAGGCCGCTCTCCACTGCCTCGATCGAGGTCGAGGCCTTCTGTTCAGCCACGAAAGGGCGCTCCCAAAGGTCTTGCTTGAGGCTTGTTCTGCCTGCGTTCCCGGCAAAGAACAAGCCTCGTTTGGGACGGCCTGACCCGCGCAGAACGTCGCTTTTTCCGTTCAGCGCAAATACTTAAGCGATGGCTGATGGTGCGGTCAGTGCCGCAGCTCCGGCTTGCGGATGGTCTGCCGGACTTCCGCGCCGCAGTCCGCGCATTCATAGACGAAGTCGATCCTGGCAAGGCCCCAATGCGGTTCGACCTCGCGGACGTACATCGGCAGGAACCCCATGCAGGCGGGACAAATTACAGGCGCGATTTCGATGTCCTGATGATGCTGTACATAAGCTGGCATCTCGGCTCTCCTTCGCAGGCGACCACCAAACCCCGCGAAAAGGCTACTGCCGGAACGCGCCGGTGCCGTCATCAACTCTTTCGAACAGAGGCGGAACGGCAGGCGTTTGTCGTTCGCTGTGACATTCTTGTTACGTCTCTGTACTGTAACGGGCCGACCGAATTCCTATTTCACAGGCCGATCCGTTTTCCACGGACCTTCACTGCAACAATAAGGGAGCAACGCCCATGACGCATGCCATTCGCTTTCACAAGACCGGCGGTCCTGAAGTCCTGGTCTGGGAGGAAGTCAGTGTCGGCAAGCCCGGGCCGGGCGAGGCGCGCATCCGCCACACGGCGGTCGGCCTCAACTTCGTCGACATCTACAATCGCTCCGGGGTGTATCCGGTACAATTGCCGAGCGGTCTCGGCAGCGAGGGTGCCGGCGTCGTCGAGGAAGTCGGGGCCGGTGTCACCGATTTGAAGACCGGTGATCGCGTTGCCTACGGCGCCTCACCGCTCGGAGCCTATGCCGAGGCGCGGCTGATCCCGGCCGACCGGCTGTTGAAGCTGCCCGACGGTGTCGATGACAAGACCGCGGCGGCCATGATGCTGAAGGGGCTCACCACCCAATACCTGATCCGGCAGACCTATCGCGTGAAGGCCGGCGACACCATCCTGCTCCACGCCGCAGCCGGCGGCGTTGGTCTCATCTTGAGCCAGTGGGCAAAACATCTCGGCGCGACAGTGATCGGCACCGTCAGCAGCGACGAGAAGGCAAAGCTCGCCAAGGCACATGGCTGCGATCATGTGATCATCTATACGCGCGAGGATTTCGTGAAGCGCGTGGACGAGATCACGGGCGGCAAGAAGGTGCCGGTGGTCTATGATTCCGTCGGCAAGGATACGTTCCTGAAGTCGCTGGATTGTCTTGCGCCGCTCGGTGTTGCCGCGCTGTTCGGTGCGTCCTCCGGCGCTGTCGAGCCGCTCAATCTCGGCCTGCTCGCGCAGAAGGGCTCGCTCTACGTCACCCGTCCGACGCTGTTCACCTACGCTGCCAAGCGCGAGGCCCTGGTCGCCATGGCGAACGAGCTGTTCGACGTCGTGAAGTCCGGCGCAGTCAAGATCGAGGTGCACCAGACCTACCCGCTGAAGGATGCCGCCAAAGCGCATGCCGATCTCGCTGCGCGCAAGACCACGGGATCGACCGTTCTCACGGTGTGATATCCGGCCGGGCAGTGACGTGACGCAGGCCGCTTGGGCCTGCGTCACGTCTTCTCGTGCTTGCGCAGGTCGCGGGCGTGATCGAGGCGGATGGCCTGGAGGTCGACTTCTTCAGGCGGAACCTGGGGGAGGGCGGCCTCGGTCAGGATCGCCTCGGTCACGTCCTCGACCGCATTCTCCGCGATTTCGTGGATGAACGAGATGTTTCGATATTCACCCGAAACGACGCGGGAGATGACCTCGCGCCTTGTGATTTCGGGATCGACGACCGCCTCGCGTCCGCGCCGCCCATAGTCGATCATCACGACGAAATACTGCATGAAACGATCCTGCCGCGCCCCGTAGCCGGGAGTGCGGCAGAGTATTTCCGAAAAGCAGAATTAAGTCAAGGAAGATTTCCAAAAATCGGAAATCGGCGCCTATTTGCTCTTCTTGCGAGGGCGTGCCGACTTGGCGCGCAGCCGCTCGAGTTGGCCCTTGGGCATGGACAAGCAGATCTCGCCGACCCACTCGAGCTTGACGCCGACGATCGGCTTGGCGTTGAAGCTGTTGAGATTGACGACGGAGGGAGTTTTTCCGCGTTCAATGGTCTTCAAATAGCGTTCACCGGTCTTGAGCCGGACCACGGCCTCTTCGCCGTAGAAGCTCGACAGCGGATGACGCTGGTCCTTGTAGACGACGATCACGTCGCCGCTCTCGTATTTGGGCAGCATCGAATCGCCAACGATCTCGAAGGCGACGGTCTCTTCCATGATCGGGAACGGCAGCGCGATATCGCCGAGGCCTTCCGGGGGAACCTGTTCATAATCGGGCTCGATCACAGCGCCGGCCCCGACGCGGCCCATGATCGGCGCGAGATTGAGCTCAAGATATTCCATGATCGGAATGATTTCGGACGCCTTCACCAGGCGCTCGCCGCCCAGGATCTCCGACACCGCGCCGGGCCGCACGCCCATGGCCGCCGCCAGGCCGCCCTTGCTCTTGCCCGTCTTCTCCAGGCCCCGCTCGATCATTGCAACGTCCAACATGGTGATTCCCTCGATTGCCCATCGTCCCGCCTCTTGTAATCCGAAATTCGGAATTGATGCAATTATGAATATCAGAATTGTCGCTTGACAGTTGCTTCGGAATACCGGAATGTAGGATCCGCCTCGCGATCGAACGATCGGAGGAGGCGCATCACAGGACAGCAGCATGGAACCGGGTCATTGGCCGTCGGAGCACTCCGACGCGCTTCGCGACTATTTTCTCAAGGGAATGTCTTATGCGGAGATCGGAAGACAGATAAACGGAAGGTTTGGAACGGCTTACACACGCAACGCGGTGGCCGGCCGCGCCAAGCGGCTTGGACTCGCGACGCCGGCGCGGATGACGAGTCCATCGATCGTGCCGTCCTTGCCGTCAGGAGCCTGTCTCATCGGGCCGCCCCGTGCGGCGGTGCCGAACCTGAACTTGCCACCGAAATCCGCAATGAAACCCGCGCGGGTCAAGTTGCGCTGTGTCGGCGTCCAGCCCCGCCTAGTCGCGCTAGGCGAACTCGGGCGCGACGACTGCCGCTATCCCTATGGTGGCGACAAGGACGGGGAGGGGATCGCCTTCTGTGGCCATCCGCGCCAACCGGGCTCCAGCTATTGCACGCCGCATGCCTGCCTGACGCGAAGGTCTGAGGCTGCGTCCGCTCGCGCCGCCGGTCCCGTCGTCCTGAGGCTGATCTCTGCCGCCTGACGGGACCGCTATTCATTCAATTTGCGAGGAGTATCCGAGTGGCAGGTGCACGACGTAACAAGTCCTACAGATTGACTGGAATCTACGATCGGCGCTCGCGCGAGGTGCCGTTCAATGCCGAGGTGGCGGAGGTCGAGGTCGACAATCCGCTGGCGCTCGATGCCGGCGAGAAGATCGTCGCCGTCCGCTCGATCCGCGGCGATCCGCTCGGCCGGTTGCACGCGCATCACCAGATCGACGAGGCGCAATATCGCGGCGGGCGCGCCTTCCAGAACGACTGGGAGAGGGCGGAGCGCGGGCCCCAGGCGGTGGACCCGACGCGCGAATATGTCGATGGCACGCGCTCGCGCGAGCCCGTCACCGAGGACCAGCGCCAGGCCGTGCTGCGCCTCAACCGGGTCGAGCGCGAACTCGGTACCGATGGCGCCGCGCTGGTGCACGACGTCCTGGTGCTGGGGCTGACCATGGATCAGATCGGGGAGCGGCGCGCTGTTCGTACCCAGCGCTGGAACGACTATTTCGCGCGGCGCTTTCGCGAATGCCTGGACCGGCTGGCGCTGATCTACGGCTTTGCGACGGAAGGCCGGGCTCGGCGCGCCAAGCAGCGTTGAGAGTAGTGGTGCGCCTGCGGGTCTCGCCGCAGGCGCGCCCGGGTCGCTTGTTACGGATGCGGCACGATCTGGTAAGGCGTCGTGTAGGGCTCGACACGGAGAGACGCGTTGGCCAAGAGCCCGATCTTCGCGGTCGGCGCCTGTTGCAATTCACCGTTCGGGCCGCGATGCACGTTGTACTGCCAGACCGTGAGATCGCCCTTCTGCGCCAGCGCGTGCGCAACCGCGCTCGCATCATTGCCGCCGAGCGCCTGGAGCTCCTCCGCCGACAATCCGACGACGATTTCGTCCTTGATGGTGACGATCTTGAACAGATTCATCCTTGTCTCCTGCGCCCATGCGCCTTGTATCGAGAAAGTGAGAAGCGCGACGGCGCCGCCCTTGATGAGATCGCAGCGGGAAAGCATGCTGTCGTCCTTTGGTGCTGAGGCGCGCCCGAATCGAGAAGTCCGTCAGCCATGGCGCCCGTGGTCTGCGTGGCCGCTTCGCAACCGCTTGGTCGTTCCACCTTGAACGACGGTTCATTGGCGGAGATATCTTCGGACCGATGAACCCGGTACGGGGAACCGCGTCCAAGCCGAGCAGCTCAAGGGGGGCTTCACTGGCGGACGGATCAAGACGCTGCAGGCCGGCTGCGCGGCTCGACGTTCATTTCGCCGACGATACAACCGCCGAGGTCGGGCTCAACAATTACGTGTATACGCTGAAGAAACTTCAATCTGGCCTCGTTCACACCGGAAACACGGCGAAACGCCGCACCGATTGACAGCGACCGAGGCCGTGTGCGTGAGTGATGCCGCTTCTTGACGCAGGTGGGTGACGACGGTCCATATTCCTGTTATCCGGAATTGCCGTGCTGCGATGCGGACGAAGCATCGCTACGGCGACGGTTGGGCTTGCCGGAAGGGTTGTTTCTTGACATAATTGCAACCTGTTCGGTTGAGCCAGTATATGGTTCAGCGTGTTAACCCACCGGGTGCCCCGGCCGAGATCTCAGGGTCACCATGGCGTCCGGTCATGGTGTTCGATTCTCGAGCGAGACCTCGACGTCTGATCACGAGGGCCGATGCTTGTCATAGGTGCGAGATGAAAAACCTCAATTTCGCGGCTGAACTGCACCTCAAGCTCGGCGCGCCTGCAAGCAGCACCGTTGAAAGTCTGCGCCTGCTTCGCGCGTTCCTGAAGCTCGGGCCTCGACAGCGTTTCGAGGTCATCAAGCTGGTCGAAGACCTCGGCACCGAAGAAACCCTTCCCGAGCACCCCCTGTCCTGACCCCGGCCGTACGCCTCGTCCCCCGTTTTCCGGCCGGAGCCGGACCCCCGGGCGACGTTTGTCCGCCAGGCTGCCGCTGGAATGCGATCCGGCAAGTGTGGTATTCAGTTGGGAAAAAGGGGAGGAGTATGACCATGATCGAACCGAAGCTCGAAGTCCCGGCCGAACTGCGCGACCTGGCCGAAAAGACGATCGATCAGGCGGAACAGGCATTCGGCATGTTTTTCGAAGCTGCCACCAAATCGATGACGTCGGTTCCCGGAGCGGGTACCGAGGTGTCCAAGCAGGCGCTCGCGTTCACTGAGCAGAACATGAAGTCGGCGTTCGAGCACGCGCGCAAGCTCGTGCATGCCACCGACCTTCAGGAAGCGATGCGAATCCAGTCCGACTTCCTGCGGAGCCAGTTCACCAGCGCCGGCGACCACATGCGCCAGATGACCGGCAGTTTCATGCAGCCCGGCAAGGGAAAGTCCTGAGTTCCGGTGTGCGCCGCGTGACCGCAAATTGATTTTGCGTGACGCCGCGCTCAGCCGCAGCACGATCCCGGAAATTGCGAGAGATCGATGCGGGCGATGATCGACCGCAGCAGCTTGCGGGTCGCACGATAGAGATGCCGCGCGAATGCCGGTGTCCTCGCAGCCGGCAGGCCAAGGCCTGCCGTCTCGAGACGTTTCGCATCAAGGCTTTCGATGGAGTGCGACACGTGCCCCTCCGGGATGGTGAGGCCCTTCCTATCGTCGCCACCCTGGAGCTGCCTTGATCTGCCGCAAAGGGGACCCGGCTAGTAGTCGCCGGGGTTCATGATCATCGGGCTTCTGGTGTCAGCCGGCGCGAGCGAGCTGCTGGCGCTGTCACGCAGGAAGCGGTCGAGTGTCGCCTGGATCTTCTCCTTGACCGCATCGGGACCGCGATCGCTCATCTCGGTGTGCTGAGCACCGGTATGGACGATGTCGATGCCGCGCGCTTTGGCCTCTTCAGGCGTCGGCAGCACGCCCGGGTCGGTCTGGAAATGCGGATCCTTGGAGCGGAACGACAGGATCTTCAGGTTGTCGCTGAGCACGAAGGGCACCCGCAGATTGTCGAGCGTGATCACCTTCGACACGATCTCCGGGTGCTGATGGGCGACATACATCGAGACGTCGCCACCGTTGGAATGGCCGACGAGGGTGATGTGGTCGTAGTCGGTGTTTTCCTGCCGTCGCTTCAGTTCGGCCAGGGCGAAAAGGATGTTGGCCTCGCAGCGGATATAGACCTCGCGCCGCCCGACATATTGCTGACCGACATGGGTCATCAACGGCGGATCGCTCGGCAGGTCCTGCTGGATGCTGGCAACGAGATAACCGCGCGCCGCGAGCACGTTGGCGAGGAAGGAATACTCGGTCGCCTTGACGGTGTTGCCGTTGCTGATGATGGCGAGCGGGAGCTTCCAGAGCCCGAGATTGGCCTTGGTCTCGTAGTCGCGCCGCACCGCGATCTCGACCGAGATCGGCCGTTGGCGCGAGGCATCGAACAGGGTCAAAATCTCATGTCGGATCGCGAACCGGCTGACCACGAAATACTGGCCGACGCCGAGCACGCAGAGAAAGGCCAGGATTGCAAACACCCTCTTCATGGTTCCGTCCCAATCACTTTCGACTGAAAATGGTCATTGCAAGCCCCCGGATCGAGCGATCGTGAGCAGGTTACGGGATTAAATTTAGGCAAGTCTGTGAGCAAGGCCGCAAAAGGGCCGCATGCCGGGTGTGCTCAAAGCGCGGCAGCTAGAGGCAGCCGCCCCTGCCGCGTTCGGGGCAGAGCCGGAATGCGCTCGAGAGGGTGAACAGGAAGCGTGGGCTGCGGCGCTCGTTGTCTGGCGCCCGGTAGCTCAAGGGGACGGCTACGCCGAGATCGGCTTGAAGATCATCCGGCAGAAAGAACCGCACGCCGGCTCCGGCCGATGTCAGCGACAGGCCGTCGCTCAGGCGGTAACCGTCGTTCCAGACTGCGCCGGCGTCGCCAAAGGCGTAGAGCTGATAGCCGGTCCAGTAGCGGAAATTGAGCTTCTGGTCGAAGCGCAGCTCGAGCGAGCCGGCAAGACCGTTGTCGCCGCTGATCTCGGCCGCGCCATAGCCCCGGCCGAAAGCCGCGCCGCCGAGATAGAACTGCTGCGAAATGAACAGCGGCCGCGATGCCGTCTGGCTGGCCGCGGACAGCTTGAGCGACCAGGCGTCGTTGAGGGTCTGGTAGCGCGTGAACCAGAGGTTCAGCACCGAGAAGTTCGACGCGGCGCCGTCGCGCGACAGCAGATCGTCGTCGAAATGCGAGGCACCGAAGATGTCGAGACCTTGGCGGTAGGTCAGCGTCGCGAAATTGGTGCCGCCGAAGCGATCCTGGAGCCGGTAATCGGCGGTCAGGCTCGCGGTCCTGATGTGGTCGTTGTACCAGGGGCCGTAAAGATCGTGCTCGGACACGTTGCTGAAGGTGCCGGCCAAGGTCAGCGTCAACGCCGATGATTGCGACATGAAGGGCACGGTGCTTGCCCGCAGCTCGAACGCCTCTGTCGTGGTGATGTCGCTGTCGAGGCGGCGGGCGTCACCCGGCCGGACCGCGCTGTACAGGACGGAAGCGCCGAGGCGCACGCCGTCGACGCCGGCGGGCGCGTCATAGGATAATCGCGCAAAGCCAAGCTCACGCGGGTCGTTGGCAATGGTCGACAGGTTGACCGCCAGCGTATCGCCGGGCGTGAGGTAGGAGTTGAAAGCGCCGGTCGCGTAGGTCTGCCACGGGCCGACCGACGATGAGCCCAAATTATCCACGCCGAACGACGAGAAGACGTGCCAGGTTTTCAAATGGACGATGAGGCGAAAGCGGCCGGTGGCACCGCCGATCTCCTCGAGCGCGGTGTCGGTGATCCGGATGCCCGGCCCGCTGTTGATGAGGAAGAGCTGACGTTCGAGCGTTGCCAGGCGCGACGGCTGCTCGGCGAGAACCGGCCCCAGCATCGGCCTCACGCCAAACTGCTCGGCGCCGTCGCCTTTCAGCTCGGCCTGCACGATGGCGCCTTCAATCACCTGGATCCGGATGCGACCGTCGGCGATGTCCTGCGGCGGCACGATCGCCCGGCTCAGATGAAAGCCGTCTGCGCGGTAGAGATCGCTGATCGCGCCGGCGATCGTGGCGAGGTCGGCTTGCGAGACCTTCTTGCCGAGATAGGACTGATAGGCTGCGGCGATGCGATCGCGGGGAATGGCTTGGGCGCCGCCGACATCGATCCCGCGCAACACGAATTGTGGTTTCGCATCCCCGCCTGTGTTGGGCCGGCCGACCGCCGGCAGCGTGACCGGAGGACGGCTCAGCGATTCCTGCTCGGTTTGGTTTTCAAAGTATTTCTCGGGCTGCCGCGGATCGAAGCCGGGCTGGTTCGCCTGTTGAGCGAACGCCTGCGAAATTCCCGTGAAAATCGGTGCCGCCAGCACCAGTGCAACGAGGAGATGCCGCTTCTCAACGCGCGCAGCGAGCTGCTCACCGTAGTTTAACGGAGCAGTGCACAAGAGCCGGTAAGAGTTCGTTAGCTGCATGATTTTTCTTAGTTTTTTATGGTCAATGATTGGTTAATGCAGCCATTGGACTTGCCGGTTCCCGCTAATTCTCTCTTGAGTGATTTCGGATACGCCTCAGGCCTGGCTGTAATGCGGGACTGAGGATCGTGATGCTGGGCAGAGTTGGAATGCGGTGCGCCTTCGTGGCCGCGCTGATCCTGGGTACGGCCTCGTTCGCATCTGCCGCGGATGATGGCGTCTGGTCAATCAGCAAGTCCTCGGGTGAGGTCTGGCTTGCCGCCAACGGCGCGCAGCCTGTGTCATTGACCCAAGAAGGGACGCTGAGGGCCGGTGATACCATTCGCACCGGACGCAACGGACGCGTGCTGCTCGTCCGCGGCGAGGAATCGATTTTGATCTCCCCGAAGTCGGTGGTCGGTTTGCCGGCCGAGAAGAAGGAAGGGCTCTCGACCACTATCATCCAGCAGGCGGGTTCGATCCTGCTCGAGGTCGAGAAGCGCAACGTCAAGCATTTCGAGGTCGAGACGCCGTATCTCGCCGCCGTGGTCAAGGGAACGCAATTCAGCGTCACCGTGAATGCTGGCAGCACCAAGGTCGGCGTGCTCCGCGGCCAGGTTGAAGTCTCCGACTTCAAGTCCGGACAGATCGCACAGGTCATGCCGGGACAGGCCGCCACCTCCTTTGAGCACGGCAAGCCCGGCCTCAGCCTGAGTGGTGCCGGGACCTTCAATCCGATCGAGCACGGCAAGCCGCGCGCCTCGACGATCGAGCGTGTCCCGGTGCCGAAATCGGGCCTGTCGGCACCGCGCAATGCGGCGAGCGGCCATGCGATCCATGCGCTCGGTCCGATCGACAAGGGGACCAAGGCGGCCGGCGCGCCGGCGCAATCGCATCAAGCGGCCGGCGGTCAGGCGCCCAAAGGCGGCGTCGTGCGCATCTCCAGTTCGCTCGGCGAGGTCAAGCTGAACGTCCACAAGGTCACGAACGGGCTCGCCCACGGCGCCGTGACAACGGGGCACGTGCGCAACGCGAACGCCAGCACCGGGACCGAGACGGTGTGGAGCGATACGAAGGCGAGCAAGACGACCACGGCCGCCAACAGCTCCAACGTGACGGCGGTTACGGTGAGCAGCAGTGCACCCGCGGCCAGTGCCACGTCGACGTCGTCAAATACGACGACGACTGTTGCGACCACCTCTGGTTCGACCAGCGATGTGTCCGGCGGAAGCTCTGGGAGCGGAAGCAACGGGACTGGTACAACCAGCAACGGAAGCGGTGGCACCGGCAATAATGGCGACAACGGCAACGGGAATAGCGGAAACGGGAATAACGGCAACAACGGTAACGGCAATCATGGCCACCACTATGGTTGGTATTGGGGCAGAGGCCATCGCTAGGACCGTGTCGTCGGCATAGGGGAGCGCCTGGCGGCAGGGACCGCCGGTGCAGGGGAGCAAAGTGAAACGCCATCGGCCGCATATTCTCGTCATGATCGCGCTTGCGGTCGTGCTGTCCACGGGGTGGCACGGCGCGCTTCGCAACGCGCTCACCGATCTGCGCTTCGCCTGGCAATCGCGTACGGCCAGCGGCAATGTCGTCGTGGTGGCCATCGACGCCCCCTCGATCGACCAGATCGGGATATGGCCCTGGCCGCGCCGGCTCCACGCGGAACTGTTGCACAGGCTCGAGGCGGCGGGGGCACAGGACGTCGCCTTCGACGTCGATTTCAGCACACCATCGGATCCGGCCTCAGACGAGGCCCTCGTCACGGCGCTTCGGGAGGTCGGCGGTTCGACGATCCTGCCCTCCTTCAAGCAGCCGACGCCGAATGGTGGCGCGGTTCACATCAATCGTCCACTGAAGCCGTTCAGCAACCAGTCGTGGCCGGCCGTCGTCAATGTTGCGATCGAATCCGACGGGCTCGTGCGCCGCTATCCGGTCGGAGAGAAGCTTGGCGATGCCGTGATGCCGTCGATGGCCGTCGTGCTGGCCGGGCAGGACGCCAATCGGCGGCCACCCTTCCTGATCGATTTCGGCATTCGTGCGGCCTCCATCCCAAGTGTCTCCTATTATGACGTGCTGCGCGGCGATACCGCGACCTTGGACAAGCTGAGAGACAAGAAGATCATCGTCGGTGCTACCGCGCTCGAACTGGGCGACCGGTTCAGTGTTCCAAACGGTAAGAGCGTCTCTGGGCCCGTCCTCCAGGCGCTCGCGGCGGAATCGATCCTCCAGAACCGGATGCTGCGCTGGACGTCCGATGCCGGCATGATCATTGGCTTGGGCCTGATCTGCCTGGCGATGATGTATTCGTGGCGCCGTTCCGCACCGGGCGTCCGTGTCACCATCCTCGTCGCCGCAGGAGCGGGCGTGGAACTTGCCGCTGCGCTCGTGCAGGCAAGCTGGCCGCTCATCATCGACACGTCGCTGTTTCACATTGCGATCATTGCCTATCTGACGGCGATTGCACTCGACGAGATCGATTTCCGTAGTCTCCTGGGACGTATTGCCGAGAGCCGCTTTCATCGTATCGCGATGTCGCTCGGCGACGGTTTGATCTGCACCGACGAGGATCATCGGATCACGGTGTGGAATCCGGGCGCCAGTGCGATCTTCGGTTACATGCCGACCGAGATGATCGGGCGTCCGTTCGAAACGCTCTGTGCGGAGCCCACCGGCGGTGGCGCAAAGGCTTTTGCCATGCGCGATGCTGCGCGCCAGGCGCTGTTGGTGCCCGGCGGTGCCGTCGTCGTCGAGTTCCAGGGGCGGCGGAAGAACGGCGAGACGTTCCCGGTCGAAGCGAGCTTTTCGGGCTGGCAGGGCACGGACGGCTTCCAGTACGGAGCGATCCTGCGCGACATCTCGGTCCGCAAGCGCGAAGCCGAACGCGTCAGGTATCTCGCCGAACATGACGCGTTGACCGGTCTTGCCAACCGCAACATGCTGCATGCGAGCCTCGCCAATCTGATCGCCGCGGCGGAGCGGCGATCGTCCG
The DNA here is from genome assembly GCF_052075965.1 of Bradyrhizobium sp. 482_C4_N1_8. Lineage (NCBI taxonomy): Bacteria > Pseudomonadati > Pseudomonadota > Alphaproteobacteria > Hyphomicrobiales > Nitrobacteraceae > Bradyrhizobium > Bradyrhizobium sp. 482_C4_N1_8. Next base: position 2,774,015 of record NZ_CP197231.1, read on the forward strand.
ACGTCGCGCTGCTCGTGCTCGGCCTCGATGGCTTCCAGCAGATCAACGACATGCTTGGACATTCGGCCGGCGACCTCGTGCTGCGGGCCGTCGCGGAGCGCCTCCGGACCAAGGTCGATGGCAAGGCGGTCGTCGCCCGGCTCAGCGGCGACGAGTTCGCCATCGCGCTTGATTGCACGGAGGCTGGCGAGCCGATTGTGGAGTTTGCCGAGCGGATCGCGCGCGCGTTCGAAGTGCCGCTCGCAACGGGCGCGCGCCAACATCGCGTCAGGATCAGCATTGGCGTCGCCGTTTATCCGGAAGGTGGGCACAACGCCGATGATCTTCTCGGCAATGGTCATCTGGCGCTGAGCAAGGCAAAGATGACGCGGCGCGGCAGCCACGTGATCTTCGAGAGCGCGATCAGGCAGGAGCTGGAGAACCGGCTGACATTGGAGAGCGAACTGGCGCTTGCCGCGGATCGCGGAGAGTTCGAACTGTTCTACCAGCCACAGGTTCGGCTGGTCGACGGCAGCCTGCTCGGGGCTGAAGCGCTCATCCGCTGGCGGCATCCCGCGCGCGGCTATGTCTCGCCCGGGGAATTCATGCCGGTGGTCAACACCTCGTCCCTGTCCGAGCGGATCGCGAACTGGGTGATGGAGACCGCCTGCCGGCAGGCGCGAGCCTGGGAATTGTCCGGAAACAGCGTGCGCGTCGCGATCAACCTCTCGCCGTCGCAGCTCGACTCCGGCGACCTCGCGCATTCCGTTGCGGCGCTGCTCGCGAAGACGGGGCTCACGCCCTCGCTGCTCGAGCTCGAAGTCACGGAGGATATCCTGCTGCATGACGAAAGCCGCGTGCTCGACATGTTCGAGCGGATCCAGCAGCTCGGCGTCCGCGTCCTGTTCGACGATTTCGGCACGGGCTACGCGAGCCTGAGCTATCTGAAGAAGTTTCCGCTCGACGGGCTCAAGATCGACCGGTCGTTCGTGCTTGACCTGCTCGCCGATTCCGACGACGCCGCGATCGTCGGCTCGACCATTGGTCTCAGCAAGCAACTCGGGCTCACTGTGGTGGCGGAAGGCATCGAGAACCGTGCCACGGCCGACTTCCTGGTCAGCATGGGATGCGAGGAAGGGCAGGGATATTTCTTCGGCCGCCCGATGCCTGCCGAGGCGTTCGAGAGGCAATTCCTGCCGGCTGAACTCGAAGCCGTCAGCGCGGCCTGAACCGCTTCAACTCCGATCGGTAGCGCCGGCGTGCAACTGCCACGCCAAAGAGGAAGGCGACGAACAGACTGGCCAGGGGCGCTTCGCGCGTGATTGCCGCGACCGTCGCGAGCGGCCGGCCGGGCTTTCGAGCTTCGTCGATGACATGCGTCAAGCGGTCGACAGCGGCGCGCAAGCCTCCCGCGACCTCTCCGATCGTGTGGGAGACGTCGGCCGCCGCGTCGATGGCGCGCTCGGCCATGCCGGGCTGGGACGGGGGCTGCGGAATCTCGGTGCTCAAAGTCGTAAACTCCGCTTCTGATGAGGTGAATGAGGCCGGCACCTTTGGCTATCCGCGCGAGCGCTCGTTTTGAACAGCGGGTCCGAAGACCTTTGGCTATCCGCGACAGGCGCCGTAATGTACGGCGGGTGCCGGCCTTGCAGGGAAAATGCGGCGCGCGGGATTTTGTTCCGGGACGGCTTCTCGCGCGGCGTCTTTTCAGCGGGAAATACCCGTGAAACGACGGGTCCGAATCTCTGTTAGGCTGTCACGACCTTGTGGATGTCAGGAGGCTGCCGTGACCGATCGGACCATGCCGGATCGAGCCCGGCGCATCGCCTTGCTAGGCGCGCCCATCGACATGGGAGCTTCGCAGCGTGGCACCTTGATGGGCCCCGCAGCGCTGCGCACCGCCGGCCTTGCGGCACTGCTCGAAAGCCTTGATTTCGAAGTCGTCGATTACGGTGATCTCTCCGTGGCGGAGGTCGGGGACCTCGCTGACAGGCCGCCCGAGAAAGCCAATCACTATCGCGAAATCCAGCGCTGGACGCGGGTGCTGAGTCGCAGAGGCCATGAGATCGCGCAGACCGGCGCGTTGCCGATCTTCCTCGGCGGCGATCACACATTGTCGATGGGATCGGTAAATGCCATGGCGCGCCATTGGCAGGAGCGCGGACGCGCGCTGTTCGTGCTCTGGCTCGACGCCCATGCCGATTACAACACGCCCGAGACGACGATCACCGCCAACATGCACGGCATGTCGGCGGCGTTCTTGTGTGGCGAGCCCGGCCTCGACGGATTGCTCGGCGATGATCCGCGCGCCTCGATTGATCCCGACAGGCTGGACCTGTTCGGCGCGCGTTCGATCGACAAGCTCGAAAGGGAATTGATGCGCACACGCCGGATCAGGGTGGTCGACATGCGCCAGATCGACGAGTTTGGCGTCGCTGTGCTGATCCGGCGCGTCATCGAGCGCGTCAAGGCGTGCGATGGCGTGCTCCATGTCAGCTTCGATGTCGATTTCCTCGATCCGTGTGTGGCGCCGGGAGTCGGCACCACAGTGCCGGGCGGAGCGACCTATCGCGAGGCGCATCTGATCATGGAGCTGCTTCATGATTCCGGCGTGGTCGGATCGGTCGACATCGTCGAGCTCAACCCGTTCCTGGACGAGCGCGGTCGCACCGCGCGCACTGCGGTCGAGCTGATCGGCAGCCTGTTCGGACAGCAGATCACCGACCGCCCGACGCCGAGTAACGCGATCGCTCCGGGCGAGTGAAACTGAGAGCTGTCTTGCATCGCGAAGAACGGAATGACTGTTGCGGCTGGCTGATCTAGACCAGTCCTGGTCGAAATCGCCTGTTTTTGAAATAGGTGCGGATTGCAAACGCCCTTCGCGGAGGGTTTGATGCGGGTCGCGCTTCAGCCGAGGATCCGCAATGAGCAGCACGATCGACGCCGCGGGAAAATCCGCGAGAACAACACGCCGTCGCTTCCTGCAAGGCGGCACCGCGGTGGCGGGCGGCGCCGTTCTGGGCGCTGGTGCGTCGGCCGCGGCGGAGACGGACAACCTTCCGCCCAACATTCCCGAATGGATGAAGGCGCCGGGCGAGCCGATGGGAGCCCAGCCCTATGGCGCGCCGTCACCGTTCGAGAAGGGCGTCGTCAAGAACATCTCGAAGACTCTCAAGCAGTACATATCGGCCTCCAGCCGGACGCCATTGCAGGAGCTCGACGGCATCATCACGCCGAATGGACTGTTCTACGAGCGGCATCATGGCGGTGTTCCGACCATCGACCCGGCGCAGCATCGGTTGATGATGCACGGCCTCGTCGAGCGGCCTCTGATCTTCACGATGGACGATCTCAGGCGCTTCCCGTCGGAGTCGCGCATCCACTTCCTCGAATGCTCCGGCAATCCCGGTTACACCAAGCCCTATGGCAAGACGGCATCGGACCTCGTGGGTCTGGTGAGTTGCGCCGAATGGACCGGCGTGAGCCTGAAGCTCGTGCTCCAGGAGGCCGGATTGAAACCGGACGCCAAATGGGTCGTCGCCGAAGGCGCTGACGCCGCCGCGCTGACGCGCAGCATTCCGATCGAGAAATGCCTCGAGGACGCCCTTCTGGTCTACAGCCAGAACGGCGAGCGGTTGCGTCCGCAGCAGGGCTATCCCTTGCGGCTGTTTCTGCCGGGCTTCGAAGGCAATATGAGCGTGAAGTGGCTGCGCCGCCTGCACGTGACCGCGGAGCCCATTTATTCGCGCGAAGAGACCTCGAAATACACCGATCTCTTGTCCGACGGCACGGCGCGCGAGTTTTCCTTCTATATGGAAACGAAGTCGATCATTACGCGCCCCTCGGGCGGTCATCGCCTGAGCGCGCCCGGCTTCCACGAGATCACCGGCATCGCGTGGAGCGGACATGGCAAGATCAAGCGTGTCGAGGTTTCGGTCGATGACGGCAAGAGCTGGCAGGACGCGCGATTGCAGGAGCCGGTGTTGACGCGCGCCCTCACGCGCTTCCGCCTGCCTTGGCAATGGGACGGCAAGCCAGCCGTGATCCAGAGCCGTGCCGTCGACGAGACCGGCTATGTGCAGCCGACGCTGGCCGAACTGCTCGCGGTGCGCGGCGAGAACTATTTCTACCACAACAACGCGATCTGGCCCTGGCGCATCGCGGCCGACGGCGAGGTGACCAATGCGCTGGCGTGAGACCTGCGGCGTTGCCGTCGCAATCGCGCTGGGTGCCTTCGCGAGCGGAGCGCAGGCGCAAAGCCCTTATGGCATCGGTCGCCCTGCGACGGCTGCGGAGATCGCGGGCTGGAATATCGATGTCGGACGTGACGGCCGCAATCTACCGCAGGGAGGCGGTTCGGTCAGCCATGGGCGCGAGGTGTTCGCCCAGCAATGTGCTTCGTGCCATGGCGATAAAGGCGAGGGTGGCTTGGGTGACCGGCTCGCCGGTGGGCAGGGCACGATCGCAACGGCCAAGCCGATCCGCACCGTCGGCAGCTATTGGCCTTATGCGCCGACCCTGTTCGATTATATCCGCCGCGCCATGCCGCAGAACGCGCCGCAGTCGCTGAGCGACGAGGACGTCTATGCGGTGTCCGCCTATATCCTGAACCTGAACGGGCTGGTGGGAGCCGATGCGACACTCAATGCCAAATCGCTTTCGGCTGTCAAAATGCCGAACCGCGACAGCTTTGTCGGCGACGCGCGCCCGGACGTGAAAAAGTGATCGCATCGGGACGATCGGTTCCGCGCAGTGGCTCAGAACTTGCTTAAGCGAAGGGCGGAACTCGCAGGATGCGTTTGAGTTAACCCGCGAGAGGAAACAGCACGGGTCCTTCGATGACAACACATCGCTTCGTAAACTCCATGTCCTCGGCGCTTCGCCATCCCGGCGTGATCGCGCTGATCGTGGCCGGCTTGACGATTGCTGCGATGGTGATCGTCGATCACGGGCCGTGGAACCGCGCCAAGACTCAGCCGGCTCATGTTGCGATGTATGCGACGACGGGCGAGGCCGCACATGCCGCCGGCGCCAAGGTGCTTCCCACCGCACCGAAGTCGCTGGTCGAGCCGGAGCGGCCGGGGCCGAAGACATCTCCGACCGTCAATCCCGTGACGCCGTAATACGGTTCATCAGCGTGCCGGCCGTGCTCGCGGCCTTCATCGTCGTCGTCGCGTCGCAGATCTTGGCGCCGCAGATCTTGGCGTCGCAGGTCTCGGCGTCGCTGTCGCCGGTCTGGTCAGCCGATCGCGGACGAGCCGAGCAGAGCGAGGACGGCCAGCGCCATGATCGCGGTGCCGAGCCAGCCCAGCGCGACCAGCCGTGAGCGGGCCTTGAAGCGGCCCATGATCGCACGGCTCGAGACGATCAGCATCATCATGGCCATGACCGGCACGGCAACGATGCCGTTGAGCACCGCGCTCCATACCAGCATGTGAATCGAGTCGATGCCGGTGAAGCCGAGACCGAAGCCGATGATGGTTGCGGCCGCGATGATGGCGTAGAAGCCGATCGCCTTTTCCGGCTTCGCCTCCAGCGTGGCGTGCCAGCCGAAAGTCTCAGCAACGGCGTAAGCCGCCGAGCCCGCGAGTACCGGGATCGCCAGAAGGCCGGTGCCGATAATGCCGAGCGCGAACAGCGCGAAGGTGAAATCGCCGGCGAGCGGACGCAGCGCTTCGGCCGCTTCCGTCGCCGAGTTGATCCTGGTGATGCCATTGCCGTTCAGCACGGCCGCCGTGGTCAGGATGATGAAGAAGGCGATGCTGTTGGAGAGCAGCATGCCGACGATGGTGTCGGCCTTGATGCGCGCGATTTCAGGGGCGCCCCCGGTTGGAAGGTCGCGCAGCGGCTTGTCGCGCTTGCCCTGGTTCATCTCCTCGACTTCTTGCGAGGCCTGCCAGAAGAAGAGATAGGGGCTGATGGTGGTGCCGAGCACGGCGACGACCATCAGGAAATAGTCGGCGCTGATCGTCGCCTTCGGCCATACCGCGGCGAGCAACGCGGTGCTCCACGGGATCTCCACGGTGAAGGCGGTGGCGACATAGGCGAACAGCGTCAGCGTCAGGAATTTCAGCACCGGCGAATAGCGGCGATAGGGCACGAACACCTGGAGCAGGGTCGAACCCGCCGCGAAGATCAGGGCGTGCTCGTGATTGAGCCCGCCGATGACCAGCGAGAGCGCCTCCGCCATCGCGGCGATGTCGGCGGCGATGTTGAAGGTGTTGGCGATGACGAGCAGCGAGACGAGCCCCAGCACGATCCAGCGCGGCGCGAGCTGCAGGACGTTGGCGGCGAGCCCTTTGCCGGTGACCCGGCCGATCCGAGCGCTGACGAGCTGAATCGCGATCATGAACGGCAGGGTGAGAAAAACCGTCCAGAGCAGCCCGTAGCCGAATTGCGCACCCGCCTGCGAATAGGTGGCGATGCCCGACGGATCGTCGTCGGCTGCGCCGGTGATGAGCCCGGGCCCCAGCCGTTGCAGCAGTCCCGTCCCGGGCTTCGCCGATCCTTCGGCGCTGTCGTGCTTGGCGGCGTGCTGCTTCGATCGGTTTGACAGGGGCTGACCTTCCGGCTTCCGGAATTGCGAAGTGTGCTTTAAGCGCGTCATGGCCGCAAAGTTCCTGCGTCGGCCGGCGCCGCGCCGTCTGCTGACGCCGATGCTTCTTCTTTGCTTTGACACGTCGGGCAAAACACTTGTAAAGTAGTACCATCACAGAGATCGTCGAGCCCGCACCGTCACCGGTTGCGGGCTCTTCGTTTGCCCACGTTCAAAACGGTCGCCAGCCTCTTGCGCCAGAGCATGTCGCCGACGGTCGGCCGATCCCTGGACACGGAAGCCGTCGGCGATCAGGCAGCACTTGCTCGGCTGTCCGCCGTCGCGCGGCACGGTCTGGTTCTCATGACAGTGGCGCCCACTGATCAGTGGGGTTAACATCGCTCCGATTCGCGCTCTCCGAAAAACCTGGAACCAATGGTGGATGAGCGTGTTGCGGTGCCGCTTGACGGGCCGTTCCAACCCGCCCCGGCAGCAAAGTCACGGTGCGGTCCTGCCTTGCCCAAGGCGGGGCCGCGCGCCGTACGAGCAAAGAATTTGCAACGACAAGAGGGGGCACATTTGGCCGCCGACCTGGTTTTCAGAATTGCAATTGTCGGGCTGTTTCTCTTTTCAGCGGTGCTCGCTTCGATGCTGTGGCTGAACGTATGAGCCTCGACGCGTAAGCCTCGACGTATGAGTCTCGTCCTGCCGTTTGGAACGGCCGGTCCATGGTGGCGTTTTGCTCTTCCATGAGGGAGGATACGCGATGGACCATCTGACGAAGCGCGGGCAACCGGATCGCAGCAAGATCAACATGCACGAGGCCTTCGAGGTCAAGTACTGGACGCACGCGCTCGGCGTATCGAAGGAGGAGCTGCAAAAGGCTGTCGACAAGGTCGGCAATTCGGCCGCGGCCGTCCGCAAGGAATTGGCGATGTAACGCGTCCAACGCATGCGCGCCGAGGCGCGTGCTGCTACTTGATGCTGACGAACATGCCCCAGGCGGCGGCCAGCGCGCCGCCGGTGAAGACGACCACCGGGTTGTCGCAGAACGTGCTGCCATAGCTGCACACGTTCGCACCGAACTGGCCGAGCTCGTGATGGCTCGCGGAGTAGAACAGTCCCGACAGCACCAGCAATGCGGCGGCGACGTAATACATCGACGGAATCTCCAGCCTGCCCATGCACCCTCGCAAGGGACATGTCCCAGCATGGCGCGAGGAGATTTCATTCCGCCGAATCCGCTTCACCGCATTTGGCTAAAGTTTGACCCGTTGGGCCAACGATGCCGGGACGCTGTTGGCCGGACCTTTGGGGGTGGAAGATCTCCCACATCGGGGGCTGTTCTAATTAGGACAGCCGATCTGGCAGATTAGGACACAAATGAAAACGCCGCCCGCTTGAAATGAAGCGCAGGCGGCGGCGTTCCAGCCCCGAGAGGGATCAGCAAAATCCCGGATATTGATCAGTCCAAATGGATGACGAGAAGGTTCAACGGCACAACGCGACCAAGCTCAAATGGATGCTTAGCGGCGCTGCGTCGAACTGGGCACTGAAATCCCCCGCCCCAATAGATACGGGTAGGAGACGAGATCGTTTCACACCCGCAGAGGCGGATTAGGACACCATGGGATAGGACTTCATGCTGCCGTTTCCGGACGATTACATGCCGCCAGAAACAGGAGAGGCCGCCAACTGAGGTGGCCTCACTTCGGCGGCTGTAGCCCGGGCGATCTCAGCCACTCGTTCATGTGCGACCCGGTCTCGGCTTGGCAGGCCTTACGGATTGCATGCTCCCGATCAAAACCTGGGGGGAGTAGTTGAGCCTGCGCACGAAGCCGCTTGGCTTCTTCGACAAGGCGTTCCTCAAGGGAGCGGGTTTGCGTCACTCTCCGGCGCTCCGGCATGTCGCGCTCCTTGAGCCATTTGATCGACTCTCGTAACGGCTCGTCCGGTTTCAGTTCCAAAATTGAAACTAGGCCACGTCGGAAACAGGCCAGCGGACACGGCTCGGCGACAGCCTATTCTTGTGCATGGCCTCTCCGGCAGCAATCAGTCATCCGAGTGAAGATCGTATTGACTCATTGTTCATGATTTGTTCTTATTGTCCGGTCGTCAGGTGGAGATGGGCCGTGGACAACCGCATCAATGAAATCCGCAACATTATCAGAGCGTTACGCATCAGCATGCGAGAGGCCGAGGCCATCATGCACGAGCAGATCAATCGCGACGAGGACTGCACCTTCGTGGCGGAAGAGATCATGAAGATGCGCGTCGTGATGAGCGGCCTGGTTCAGGAGCGGACACGGCTCGGCGACAGCGAGCCTATTCTCGTGCGCAGCCTCTTCGTTCCGCGCCGGCCGCCGGCAACGCCGCGGACTGGTCTTGCCAAGCGCCGCCTCGTACCGCACGGAGTTGAGCAGCAACGGGGCCACGCACGCCCGTGATCATGGATGGACAATCTCAGGCGGTTTCCGGCGCCGTGGGTCATGATCGCGGAAGAGGAGTGCTTCCGAGTCAAGGACGCGAACGGCTTCACGATCTGCTGCGTTCTTCATCGCGATGATCTGCACTCGTGGGGCTATCAGTATGCCCACCAATATCTATCGCGCGACGAGGCGCGACGGATCGCAACGGCAATCGCGCGATTGCCGGAGCTGTTGAAGCGTCCTCAGTATTGAGCTGTTCGCTTTGCCAGGTCCCCTTTGGAACTTCTTGCTCCAAACTGGAATTGGTCTTGTGGTCGGCCCACCGCCGATGGCCGGCCTGGAATGGCGGCTCCGGCGCCCCCCAGCCCCCCGTCCCGCGCCGGGGCCGTTTTCAGGAGTTAGGTGGGACAAAAACACCGGCGGCACCGCCGCCAGACGTTCAGCAGCCACCTGTAGATCGTTGTCTGAAGATCGATTTCGGTCTCGACGAAACACGCCTGAAACATTGCTGAAACCCGATTGTCCTGAACGCCGCGCCCGTTGGCCCCGACCAACGGAGCGAGAAGGAGACAAGTCATGATCCAGGTCGGTTCGAAGGAAGAAGTCGCGTTTCTGCTGGCACTGTTCGGCACGCACACCCAGCCGGTCAAGCGGCCGAAGCCGAAATCGCAGCAACGCTGAAGGCGGAGCCATGCCCGGTTTGGCCGATTGCCAGAGCCTCTTGCGTCTCTTGATCGCAAGGGGCGATCCGAGGGCCATTCCGCTCGCCAAAGGCGCCATCGATCAATATTTGAACACCGCGCCGGCCAGCCTCCGCGGGCGCGGCCTGCGCGTGCTCCAGCGCGACGCGCTCGACCAGCACGGTGCCGCGGTCGGGGTGCAGCGCTCCTTCGCGGAGACGGTGGACGCCTATATCGAGCGCAAGCTTGCGGAGGAGTGACACCTTCCAGTGCGGCGGTTCAGGCGCGTGGCTGCCGGTCAGGCTGCGATGGGCGGCGTGGCTTGCGCCAGCAACAGGCCGATCTTCCGGTCGAGCTGCCAGACCTCGACGTTGCCCCGGCGCGTGAACTGTTGTGCGACGCGAAGCGCGGATGCATCGGAGTCAGCCTCGAACGCTTCGGCGGAGCGAAACACGCCGTTCTCGCCGACCAGATAGGCGCGGTATTGCCGGCTCATGTCGGCGCCCTCAGGCCCGGCGAATGCAGCCAGGACTCGATCTGCATGGCCGTCTCGTCCTGTCGCGCCCGGCGCAGCAGGATCTCACGGCGCCGTCCCGGCGCAAGCGACTGGGCCTCCTCGCGAAGGCGAGCGGCCTCGTCAGCGAGCCGCTCCTTGAGAGTTTTGGACTGTTTGTAACGACGTCGCTTCAGCATGGCATTGCTCCCTCGTTCGAGTGGGGCGGGAGCGCAACTGGCGTTCTCATCACCGACCGATGCCAAGTGCCGCTGCGGTGATATTTCAACTCTACGCCTCGGGCCGAGGAGAGTCAGTATCATTTGTTAAGTGGATCGAAGAATCTCTCGGGCGTCATCGCAGCTCGGTTTGAGCAGTTTATTCCTATCGCGTGCAGGTAGTTCCTAAGTTCACTATTGAACGGAAGTGGCGTCGGCGATTGAAGGTCTATCCTCCTTGTCTGCGCCCCGCGCCACGATTTTAAGCGCTTGATCTGACAAAGGCCGTTGCAGCGCCTTAGCCTCGTCCCATGGCGCCCGCAGCCAAGCATCTCGTTCTTCGGCCGTCGTCAGGATCACCGGCATTGCCTTTGGATGAATGGGCTCGACAACGGCATTCGGCGCCGTCGTGAGAAAGCCATGGACCTGATGAGGTCCAGGCACGGGCTTTGACTTCGTACCGCGATCGCCCTTGAAAGTTGTCCAGATACCGGCGAACGCGAACAGCGGCCGCGTCTCGTCCATCGCAAACCACACGACGTCCTTCTTCTTTGTTTCCGGATTCGGCTCAGGGGCATACTCAGCAAAACTGTTGACGGGCACGAGACAGCGATGCTCCGGCTTGAGCCATGCGCGCCAGTGCGGCGACGAGGTGTTGCGGATGTTGGTGACGGGCGGGCCGGGCTTGCTCGGTGGTGGCGGCATGCCCCAACGCATCATCACAATCTCCCGTTCGCCCCCACCTGCGTCGCGAATGACCGGTGCCGGGTAATCCGGAAATACGCCCGGCATTGGTGGCAAGTTACCCTCGTAGCGACGGACCACGCGGAAGAGCCCGGCGATGGCGGCCTGATTGGTGGTGATCGAATACAGATTGCACATGGAGACGATTATTCCTTACCGCTCGCCAGGCCAAAGGTAGTTTCGAGTGAGGGGGGTCGCTAGTTGTAATGATGCTTGTATTCGCATCAATGGGCAAACAGACGTCAGGTTGGCCTGTGCATTAAGGGCCAATTCCGGACATTGCTTAGGGGCCACAGTGTCTTCGTGTGACGCCACCTGTTTCCCGGATGCGTCAAGTGACGTAGAATGCCACTGCCCCTTGAAGCGGGACGTGCCGAAATCACCGTCCGGGCAAACGAGCAGCACTTGTGCCGTCGGCAAGCACGCTCTCTTAGAAGCCGTTCTTTTTTCGGTTTCGTACCACCGTTCACCACGAACTTTGCGCGCTGCTTATGCGGCGGCTCGTTCGGTAACGTCGGGAGAAAGCGATGAGCAAGATCGATCGAAGGTCCGCACTGGGAATCGCGTTGGCTGCAGTTTCGGCTGCCATGGTCAAGCCAGCCGCCGCTCAAGCCACAAGCTACAAGGATACGACGCCTTGGCCAGGTGTCGTGGTGCGTGAATATGAAGGCGAAACACCATCCTTGATCCCAGGTTTTAAGACCGTCTCAATGCGCGATATCATTATGCAGCCGGGGTCAAAGACCATGGGGCCCCCGATGATGAATGCCATGATCTGCCATATCACCGAAGGGGAGCTTCGGCTTGAGCAGGAGGGAAAGACCTTTACGGGCAAGAAGAATTTTGTCTGGACCTGCAACAAGGAAACAAAAGAACAGGCGTTCAACGATGGGAATGTGGTCGCGATTATGCGGATCACCGACCTAAAGGCTTAACGCTCGTTTCTTCGCAAGAGATCGATTGTGGGTGCGGATGGTGCATGCGACAACGCGCCATCCGCGTGCAGGACCGCCTCGGTCAATCGCATCGATCAGCGACCGTGTCGCCTATGTCCGGTCTGCCCAACAGAGCGCATTTCTGTGATTGCTCGAGTGCCGCCGGGCTCGTCAGTTTCGGGTACCCCGACTACAAATCTAATGCAGGACCTTGAAGCAGAGTGAACCGTGTACCAACGCGCGGGCCGCGACCGCGCTTTGCGGCAAGGCAGAAGTGATGTAACTTCTCTTGCGAGCTGCCATGAGGACGTGCCGACAGTCCTGTATTCGCCAATTATCTTAGCGGCAGCGCTGATGCCGTCGGCGGGCAAATTCTTAGACCTGTAATCTCTGGTCTGTTCAATCGCAGTCAAAACCGAGGCGCGAATGTCGTGCACACCGCGTGATGTGCGCGTGAAGGAAAATGCCGTATTTCACATCAGGAGCTTACAATGGATCGGAAAACCTTTCTGGTCGGCATTATGGCCGCCGCATGCCTTGTTGCACTAACGCCGGGCACCGGGCACGCCCAAGCGGATCCGAGAGTAACGAAATCGATGGAAACCTTAAAAGCTATGACGGCGAAATTAGGAGCCCCCAAGCTCGAAGGAAGGGAAGCTGTTGGGGGTAAAGACGCACCCGCTCTGCATTTCGGCACGACTAAGATCAATAACAACTTTGACATCGTCGACGCGGTTGGAAGCGAGGACGGCAAAGGGATGACGGCCACGCTGTTTGCAAAAGACGGAGGCGAATACGTCCGAGTGTCCACAAGTGTGCCAAAACCCGATGGAAGCGGCCGAGCAGTTGGCACCGTCCTGGCCGGGCCAGCGCTTGAAGCGATCAAGGCGGGGAAGAGCTATTACGGCGAGGTGCCTATACTGGGTACGCCCTACATAACCGGATACGAACCGATCAAGGACAGTACGGGCGCCGAAATCGGCACCTATTACGTCGGCTACAAGAAGTAGTTGAGAGCCATGAGAAATCGTCTGGCAACACTGGACGCGCGGCCGTAGCTGTCGAGGTCCGAGTTGGGTCAAAACCGGCAATACTCTGGTTGGCAGAGAATTTCTGCTCAAATCCCAAAAACCGACGTCGCCGATTTGCCGGTTGGAATGACGGCGCCGGCGCGACCCGCACCCGGAGCCGCTTTGGCGTCTTTGACACGTCGGGCAACACACTGGCATAATACTATCATTGAGACGATTTCGTTCGTACCCGCGCCGGAGATTCATCCGCCGCGGGTTTTTTTATTCTCGAACCAGGACCGGACCTGATTGCAACGGGGTTTTTCAGATGACCGAATTGGTGAACAAGCGTTCTGAAGTGGCGTTGGTGAGGGAGGCGGCTCGCAGAACTTTGAAGCAGCGAACGATGACTGAGATCAAATCCTTTGCGCGGACGCACACGGTACACGCCGTGAATACTCTCGTGAAGATCATGCTCGACAAGAATGCTCCAGCGCATGCACGTGTCTCGGCCGCCAATGCCATTCTCGATCGCGGATGGGGCAAGCCGTTGCAGCCCATCGCGAATGAAGACGGTAAGCCCTTGAGTTCATTCATCGCATCGAGCGGGTCATTGTACATCCCGGCGACGGTCAAACGTTCGACGCCCATGTTGAGGAATCCGTGCTCCGCGAACCGCTAAGCGTTCTTGGAAGCATCGGCGCGACGGGCGATTTCGACGTCTCTCACGAAGAGCTTTGGCTGCGTTCGCAGGAGAATACATGAGCACTGACCGACAGAAGCCGCGCCAACCGCGGATTGAGCCAGATCCCCCAGCTCAAGGCATTGCGGAATTGACCGGTTGGCCGCGCTGGATGGCCGACGCGCTTACATACAGACCACAGAGCCCGGCTCTAGACGTCGGCTCGCCGGGTGAAACGGCTGCATTGGAGGGCAACGCGACCGGTTCGGTGGGCTTGGCGTCTCTCTAGTGCAAGTCTCAAAAGTCCCTGAAAACACTGACGATCACTACAATATGTTAGGGGGCGTACCCCCCAAAGGTCAAGTCGAGGCAAGCCGAATTGATGTGACCGTTGTGACAGTGCTGTGACCACAATTTGCCGACGCACGCGCGGCATGGGGGAAACTTGCAAGCGTCAACCTATCTGATGCCCCCGCAAAAATAATCCGTCATTTTTCGCAAGTTTAAGTTGGCGCACATCCCAGCGTGTACTTGTCGGACACAGGAGAGCTCGTGCATGAACCCGAATCTTACTCCTGTTACTTCATACGTGATCGACAACGTGCACCACGCGCACGACGAAGTATGCGAGAGGACGGACCTCGTCGAGCGCGAAGGCGAAACAGATCAGTTCCCAGTTGGTGCGCCTGAAGACATCGCGTTCGATCCACCCAGGATGAACGTGCGAAATGTTGAGGCAGCCCTATCGGTCATGAAAGTCGATCCGGCCAAGGTAAAATGCGTAGCGTCCCAATAAAGCCAATGGCCTGCGTGATACGTTGGGCACGTTTGGTCGCAGAGATAATCGACCGGTTTGAGCAAGTCGACCCTTCCGGGATACTTAGACTGAACGTGAAAGCGCCTGAGGCTGCTCATATGAAGGTGCTCACGCCATATGACCCTCGGGAAGGGATCAGTTTAGCTGCGGCAGCTAGAAGGGCAGGAAAATCTGAGACCACGATCCGGAATTGGTGTCCTCAACATGGACTTGGCCGGCGGGTCGGTGGTGGCGTTTGGGTCGTCAGTCAAGTTGCACTTGCCATGTTCCTAGACGGGGATGAGGCGGCGCTCGCGGCTTACCATGCGGGCGATCATTCGAACTTGCGAGTGGTGCGGTACGTTGATCGCTTCGGCGTCCCCCTGCCCAAACCCTCCAAATGTCCAGAATAGGTGATTTTCGACAGCGGAATAGAAACGCTTGGAAATAATTAGACACATATCGAAAAACATGCCACGACGCACCTAGGGTGGAACGAGCGGCATGATCCATACTGTGGTTGGAGTGCTTCGCAACGCTACTCAGTTGCGACAGCATTATTCCCGGATGCAAGGCGCCCGCAGACAAGCGGAGTTGCTCGACAGTTTTCCGCGAGACGCGCCAACAAAAACATTTGTCGAGTTTGGATCTTATCCAGGGCAGTTCAACCGCGCCGGACGCGCGCCGATCAACACAACTACGCTCGCCCAAAGCTATCGCCCCGATATCGACGGGTTGCGGGCGGTGGCTGTGCTTTTGGTGGTGATCTTCCATGCGTTCCCTAATGAAGCGTGGCTTCCTGGCGGCTTTGTTGGCGTTGACGTGTTTTTTGTCATCTCCGGATATCTCATCTCGAAAATCCTGTTCAGCGAAATCGAGCAGCACCGCTTCTCCTTGGCGGGCTTTTATGGGCGCCGCATCAGGCGCATCTTTCCTGCCCTCGCCGTATGCCTCACCGCCGTCTTGGTATATGGCTTCGTCGTATTGATGCCCTCGCAGCTTGCTCAACTCGGCAAGCAGGTATTTTTCGGGGCCAGCTTCCTGTCTAACATCGCGCTCTGGAGCGAGAGCGGGTACTTCGACGGTGCCGCTACTTCAAAGCCGCTACTGCATCTTTGGTCTTTGGGGATTGAAGAGCAGTTTTATATTCTCTGGCCACCGCTGCTTTGGGTTGCTTTCAAACTAAAGGCTACGATTGGGCGATTGACAGCTGGGTTGCTTGTGGCCTCCTTTGTGGTCAACTTGGCTCTCTCGCTCACTGACACATCGAGCGATTTCTACCTGCCGGTCTCCCGCTTCTGGGAACTACTGGCGGGTGCAGCACTGGCTTGGCGACCGGATATCAATCTCAAAGCAAGCCTCAGGCATGTAATTTCAATTACGGGCATTGCAGCCATTGCAATCTCTGCGGCTTCGTTCGCACCCGAGATGCGCTTTCCCGGATGGCTCGCTTTGCTACCTGTGGCGGGGTCGATCGCGGTCATCATGGCGGGACCAAATGCCATTGTTAACAAAACGATCCTTTCAAACCGCGCTGCGGTATCCATAGGCCTTATCAGCTATCCCCTATACCTTTGGCACTGGCCACTGATCGCCTTCTCCTATGTTATCCGAGGGAAGCCCCCAACCTCTCTTATGGCTTTCGGACTTGTGGTTGCGAGCTTGCTGCTAGCTTGGGCCACGTATCGTTTCATTGAGCAGCCCGTTCGTCTTAATTCAAATCGCTTTCGATACACTGCCATTGCGGCGGCATGCGTCGCCGTGCTTGGCGCTTCTGGCTTGATGGTATCGATCATAGGTGGTGTGCCTCAACGGTTTCAGGCCAGCCTTGATCTGGAGAAGATGAATGCTGCCACTCTCGATGAGACCTACGCGCCGACGAAGGGCATGAACGTTCTTGAATTTGATCGCCGCAGAAATTCCGTAGTGGCGCAGATCGGACAAGGCGACCGTAAAGTCGCGCTGGCAGGCAATAGCACAATGTTCCACTACGGCCCTCGTTTGCAGCAACTCGAAGACCAAGGGCAGTTGGCGGTCAGCGCTTATTTTGTGACAGGCCCAGCATGCCCGTTGGTGCCTGGCGTGACCGCACGCGATGAATTTGCAGACTGCGGCGTCGTCGTGAACAGATTGTCGGAACTGGTACGAAGAGAGAAAGTGCAAGCGGTCGTTATCAGTCCTCATTATTGGCCAAGGAAACATGCCTTCATCGAACGGGCTGGCACGTCTATCCCTCTGGAGGGAGGAGACGAAGGCAGGCGCGCTTTCTATGCCAATCTCGAAGATTTTGTTCGCGAATTGAAGCGAAACGCGACGGTTTACCTTGTGCTAGGCGCGCCGCAGTCCCCTACCGCTCTAAATCCCCAACGCATGGTCACTCGAAGTGTCACTGGGATTCGTGTCGATCCGAATGCCCAATCATCCGTGCGAATTACCGATTTGCGAGCGCCTTTTGCTCAGCATGACGCAGATCTACGCACCGTCGCGGAGCGCACGGGCGCGAAGTTGCTAGATGTCTTTCCTGACGTTTGCGGTAACGGTGAGATGTGTTCACCCTTTTTTGGAGCGCGCGAGCCGATATTTTCGGACGGCGTCCATTTGCGTCCTGTGTTTGTACGGGAGCATTTGCACTTCCTGGATTTTCTTTTGATGTAGTGCCTCTCTTTTTACCGCAATGTCCGAGTGTCGTCCCTTCTCGGAAGAAGGCAGATCCGAGACCGGCCCAGATGCGCGCCGGAAAGTTCGCGGCTTTCACCAAACTCGTAACACCAGCAGCGTTGGCATGGCCACGCATCATCCATCTCGCGTATTTACAACCTCATGCAGAGCGCATGAGGACAAGAAATGGACGACCCCACCAGGTTTGAACAATTGGTGAAATTTCGTGCGCCGACTGGTTTGTCGGAAGCGATTGACGGCGCGGCCAGACTGAAGTGGCGTAAGCGCTGTTTCGGTCCCACCTTCCATTGAAGGCGTCGAGCGAGGAATGATCGATCTCTGATTGGAGATCGGCTTGTGTCTAAGCTTGAACATATGCTTGAGCCCAGGACCTCGGTTCGTCTGGTCGAGGTCATCACGGAGAGCGGCCGACGCCGGCAGTTCTCGGCCGACGACAAGGCGCGGTTCGTCGAGGAGACGCTGGCCCCGGGAGCCGTGGTATCGGAGGTCGCGCGGCGGCACGGATTGTCGCCGCAACAGCTGTTTACGTGGCGCCGGCAAATGCGACAGCCGGTTGCGATCCCTGTGGCTCCCGAGCCGCAGACGTTCGTGCCCGCTGTCGTTACCCCATCGTCCACGCCGCCGGAGCGCTCACCGCGGCAGCGCCGACGCCTCCGGAAGGCGCTCGAGGGCGCCGAGAACAGCAGCATCATCGAGCTCGAGATCAACGGCGTCGCGGTCCGGGTCGGCCGCGGCGCGGATGCCGCGACGATTGCGGCCGTGATCCATGCGCTGAAGACCTGCACGTGATCGGTCCGACGGGCGCGGTGCGGGTGATGGTGGCGACCAGGCCGGTCGACTTCCGCAAGGGTGCCGAAGGGCTCGCGGCCCTGGTGCGTGAGAGCATCCAGGCCGATCCGTTCTCCGGCGCCGTGTATGTGTTCCGCGCCAAGCGCGCCGACCGGGTAAAGCTGATCTATTGGGACGGCACGGGTGTGTGCCTGTTCGCCAAGCGGCTTGAGACCGGTTCGTTCTGCTGGCCCAACGTGCAGGACGGCGTCATTCGCCTGACCGCGGCGCAGCTGTCAGCCTTGCTCGAAGGACTAGACTGGAAGCGCGTCCACGCCGCGCGCGAGACACCGTCGCCGATCCAAGCGAGTTGAACTGCGGCACAGTGAATCAGTATGCATGTCGCGCTCGCGGGATGCCGCGACGCATGGTGTAATCGCATCATGGCGACGACGGCCGACACGCTTCCGGACGATCCCGGCACGCTCAAGGCGATGCTGCTGGCCGAACGGGCGCGCGCCGCGCGGCTCGAGCAGATCATCAAGGAGTTGCAGCGTCATCGCTTCGGCCGCCGGGCCGAGACGCTGCCGGAGGACCAGTTGCTGCTCGGCCTGGAGGAGGTCGAGCAGGTCGAGGCGAGCAGTGATGCGGCGACCGATGCAGCCAATGCTGCCGAGCGATCGAGCCGAGCCGCACGGCGCCGCAGGAACAGAGGAGCGTTGCCGGCGCATCTGCCGCGGGTCGAGATGCTGGTCGACCTCGACGATCACGCCTGCCCGTGCTGTCAGCAGGCGCTGCACCGGATCGGCGAGGATGTGAGCGAACGACTGGATATCGTCCCGGCCCAGTTCCGGGTCCTAGTCGTAAGGCGGCCGAAGTATGCCTGCCGGGCCTGCGAGACCATGGTACAGGCACCGGCGCCAGCGCGGCTGATCGAGGGCGGGCTACCGACCGAAGCCACCGTGGCGCAGGTACTCGTCGCCAAATATGCCGACCATCTGCCGCTGTATCGGCAGGCTCAAATTTACGCCCGCCAGGGCCTCGAGCTGGATCGCTCGACCCTGGCCGATTGGGTCGGGCGGGCAGCCTTCCTGTTGCGGCCGGTGCATGAGCGACTGCTCGCGAGGCTGAAGCAGTCGCCAAAACTGTTTGCCGACGAGACCACCGCCCCGGTGCTCGATCCCGGACGCGGCCGCACCAAGACCGGCCAGCTCTGGGCCTATGCCCGCGACGACCGGCCCTGGGGCGGCACGGACCCGCCCGCCGTCGCCTATGTCTACGCTCCCGATCGCAAGGCCGAACGGCCGATCGTCCACCTCGCGGGTTTTGCCGGCATCCTCCAGGTCGACGGCTATGCCGGCTATCGGGTCCTGGCCGAGCGCGGTGACGTAGAACTGGCGTTCTGCTGGTCCCATGTGCGCCGGCGCTTCTACGAACTCGCCGCGGCCGGTCCCGCACCGATCGCCAGCGAGGCACTCGAACGTATCGCCGGGCTCTACGTCATCGAAGCCGAGATCCGCGGCCGCACCGCCGACGAGCGTCGCGCCGTCCGCCAAGAGAAGAGCCGGCCGATCGCCGACGAGTTCGAACCCTGGCTGCGCGCCAAGCTTGGTCTGATTAGCCAGAAGACCAAACTCGCGGAGGCCGTCCGATATGCGCTGTCGCGTTGGGACGGGCTGACGCGCTTCATTGCCGACGGCCGCGTCGAGATCGATTCCAACGTCGTCGAGCGCGCTATCCGCCCAATCGCGCTCAACCGCAAGAACGCCCTGTTCGCTGGCTCGGACGGCGGCGGCGAACACTGGGCCGTCATCGCCTCACTGATCGAAACCTGCAAGCTCATCGGCGTCGAACCCCACGCCTATCTCGCCGACGTCATCACCCGCATCGTCAACGACCACCCGAACAGCCAGATCGACGAACTGCTACCCTGGGCCTATCTCGCTACCCAAGAACGCTGGCGCGTGGCCTGAGAACATCGCTTACGAAGTGGCAGTCGAAATCCGAATACATTCGGCAGTCGGTAATCGTAAGACTGAAGGCGGACGGCATCGATCCGCGGCAGTTCGCTGGGGTGGCCTAATGGTGGCCCAAGGCGTAACCATAGCCATTGCTCGAGGATCTTCCACAAGCTGTCCGGTTGTCGCTCTGCGGGAATGGCTCGACGCGGCTGGCATTGAAGCCGGGCCAGTGTTCCGACCGGTCAACAAAGCCGGCACGGTGAGCGTGGGTAGGCTCACTGATCGATCGGTCGCCAACATCGTGAAGGTCTACGCTGGCGCCGCCGGCTTGGACGAAAAGCAATTCTCCGGGCACTCGCTGCGCCGCGGCTTCCTCACCTCGTCTGCTGCTGCGGGAAAGTCCATCTTCCGAATTCGAGACGTGAGCCGGCATAAGTCAATCGAGACGATGAGCGGCTACGTCCAAGAGGCGGAACTTTTTAAGGATCATGCTGGCGCCGGCCTGCTGTAGAGGTGTTCATGATTGTCGCGGTCTTATTGGCAACTAGCGTTGCTCAGATGCCTCCTGCCCCGCGGTTTAATCCGGAAATTTGCGCCAACGTCCAACGGACCGGACCAGGCTACATTGTCATGAAGGAAACGTGGGTGCTGCCCCGCCTGAAGTTGACTGCTGGTCAGCGCAGGCCGAGAGGACATGAACGTCGCGGGCCGCCTGCTGACCAATTTGATAGAAAAGACCTGCGCAGCACCTGCCAGTTAGTCGATTTCCGCCCCCGGAATAGTCCCGCTCGCGCAATGGTTGCCCTTGTGTGCTCGTTACGCTTTATTGCCCAATGTTTCTGGGGGCGCTGGCCGGGCGCTGGGACATGGGCAATCAAGCTATTTATAGACCGCACATTGACGGGCTCCGCGCCATCGCGGTTTCGCTGGTCGTCTTGTTCCACGCCTATCCGTCCACCTTCCCAGGCGGGTTCATTGGCGTTGACATCTTTTTCGTCATCTCCGGCTACTTGATCACGGGCATTGTTGCTCGGGACGTTGGCGCGGGCCGCTTCGATCTGGCTGGCTTCTACGCAAGGCGAGCTCGCCGAATATTCCCGGCGCTTCTGGTTGTGCTGGCCGCCGCATTGGCCCTCGGCTACAGGTTGATGCTTCCAGACGCCTATCGGCAACTTGGCATCGACACGGCGGCGAGCGCGGCGTTCTCTGCCAATATCGCGCTCATGATGCAGTCCGGCTACTTCGACGTGGAATCGGCGAAGAAGCCACTTCTGCATTTATGGTCGCTCGGCATCGAAGAGCAGTTTTATCTTTTCTGGCCATTGGTTTTAATTGTATTTGCCCGCAAAGGCCTAAGCCTGTTCCGGGCGTCGCTGTTCCTCGGCTTGGCTTCATTCGCGCTAAATTTGGCGCTGATCGGCAATCACCCCATTGCGGCTTTCTATCTGCCGGTCACCCGAGCCTTTGAGCTTTTCGCGGGCGCAGCGCTTGCTTTGGGCTGTCGCGAGGCCTCGGAAGGGCGATGGCAGGACATTCGAGCACTGGCAGGCGCACTGTTGATCGGCTGCACGGTGGTTCTATTCGATAGCGCCACTCCATTTCCTGGCTGGCGGGCTGCGCTGCCCGTTATCGGAACGCTGCTTGTGCTTTCGTCTCCCGGCGCGTGGGGGTGCCGAGTCATTCTTGCCAGCCGACCGATGGTGTGGGGTGGTTTGATCAGTTATCCGCATTACCTCTGGCACTGGCCGCTGCTTGTCTACTTCGCGATGATCAAAACCGCCTCACTGACCGAAATCGAGCGTGGCCTAGTCATCAGCCTCAGCTTGCTGCTGGCATGGGTGACCTATCGGTTCATTGAATTTCCAATCCGGTTCGGCCGCAGCCAACCACTCAAGACCTGCGGCCTAGTCGCGGGGATGATGGCAATCGCGGCCGCCGGCATAATTGTGGTTCGATCGGATGGCTTTGACGGGCGGTTGCCTCCGCAGGTCCGAGCGATAGCTTCCATCCGCACGGATGGCTCTGGCTGGCGAGTCGGCGAATGCCTTCTCGATCTGAGTCAAAAAACAGATTACGCCGAAACGTGCGTCGATCACGGCAAGCGCCCGATGGTTTTCCTATGGGGCGATTCGACGGCCGGTGCGCTTCTGCCTGGACTGCGCCGAGCCCAAGAAACGCGCGAATTTGGCATTGCGCAATTCACTGCCAGCTCTTGCATGCCCGATCTGGACGGCCCTGCGAATTGCCGTGAAAACAATGCACGAGTGCTCGAAATCGCGGTGAAGATGGACCCGGAGGTTGTGCTGCTGCATGCCTACTGGGGTCTAAACTTGGATGGCGTGGCCGGCATTGTCGCGGCCCTGAAACAGCGCACTCACGCCCGTATAGTGGTCCTCGGTCCCGTGCCGGTGTGGCGGCGCGGCCTACCGCAGGAGGTCATTTTGCATTACTTGCAACATCAGGAATTGATCCCCGAAAGATCCAATATAGGAGTTTCCCTGAATTGGCAGGATGCCCCCATGCGGGCGAAGCTGGAACAGCTTGGAGCTGAGTTCATCTCGGCACGGGATGCACTCTGCGACCATCGGGGGTGTTTGACGAGAATTGGACCAACGGCGGCCGATCTCACCTCAAGCGATACAGTTCACCTCACTGACCGCGCATCTATTCTTCTAATGGCGACGGTGATCGATAAGGTGCTTTGGGGTCCACGAGCGCTAGCCTATTGACCTATAGCTTGGGCTCGACCGCTTCAGCCCTGCGAAATCCGGCGGCTGGCTCCTTGTCCGACTCCCTCGTAATCTTGGGCCATGACCAAGGCAGAGAACAGAGCGGCGGCGAGGGATGGGCCTATCGGTGGCATGGGCTATCGCCACTTAAAAACGGCCCCGGCATGGCTTTTGAGGTGTGAAGGCCGGGGCCGTTGGAGTTACCTTGGCGGTAATGGGGTCGCCACGGTGATCACGAGCATAGGAAAAACCGGCAATCAGTTCTGTCCACTTGTGCCCAAAGCGGTATAGTTCCTCATCGGGAACGGAACCGATCGCAATGAAGGACATGCAGGCTCAGTTAGAAAAGCTCCGCACGGATGCTGCCGAGTGCGCCTTGATCCGCGATCTTGCTACTGAACCCAAGAAGCGAGAACTGTTCACAAGGCTGGCCGAGCATCTGACAGTTCTGGCCGACGAGGTTGAACACGCCATTGCTGTTGCGGGACCTGAGCTGAAGCGGAAGGAATGACCGAACGAGGCTGGGTCGGCGTTTCGAGGATCCGGTCAAGATTGGCGAACGCACTCTGGTGACGCTCCTCGACGCCGGCGAGTACATCGCCGCGCTACCGAAGAAGGAGCACGCCGCACCGGAGTGGCAAGCGGCGATGGAAGCCTTGATCCTGGTGGCGGAAGGTGGCGGCCCGACGATGTTCGCTCGGATCGGCATCATGCGGGCATTGAACCGGCACCACGTCCCGAGCTTAACCCGAAGGGAAAGGAGCCCCATTGGGGCCGGCGCAAGCTCAAGAGGGATCAGTAGAGAGGCCGCCGACCGACGCGGCCTTACTTTTTGAATAGCAGAATGAACACTACGACGACTGGTATGGCCCCGGCCGCGCAGATGAAAAACCGAAAACCCCATTCCTCACGCATCACCCAACATAGCTGGGACTCTTTTCCTTGGCATGTGCAGCATTGTGCCAATTCGGCGCGAGACAGTGTCGAAAACCGGCAAGTAGGCCAACTGAGGCGGCCTTAATGTCGGCGCCACCGCAGACCAGAGGCCCCGGCCTCAATAGCTCGGCGATCTAGGTAGTTTGCCGCCAAGACGCAGACCACCACCATCAAATTCGAAACGAACGCCCAAAAGATCATTCTCTCCGCCTCCCGTTAGTGTCAGCCCCCCGCCGACGTGACGCCGGCGGGGATTCTTGCAGTGAATCGTTTTGGCTTATTCCGGATCAAACGAGAGTCAGCTCAACGGCTTAGACCGCGATTCCACTGACGAAGAGCCCGCCAGCGTGAGCCGGCGGGCCCTCTATACACATGCGGGCCCGCGGTAATTGCATCACCGTCTCCGCCGATCAATCTTACTGTGGCTAATGAAGAACAAAGCGGCCAGCACGCCAATTGCGGCGGGTATAACAAGGCTGAGACAGTCCATGACGCACCGCCTTTCAGCAAAGGAATCGTCAACCACCGAGAGCAAGCAAAACCGGCCAGAGGCTTGCAAGGAGCCAGAGCATCAGACCAAAACAGGCCCCAATGCCCATCAACGTAATGACGGCCTGAGGATTTCTGAAGATCATCGCGTGCCAACTTAACACCGATCGGAAATCTCCGTACAGAGCCGAATGGGTAGAAAGCTGTGAGAACAAGCCTGCTTCAGTTAGCGGCCCGCCAGTGTCAGCTGACGGGCCCGCATTGTTGTCGATAACTAACGAATCTAGACCGGCTGGTTCACGACCAGAGGCTCTCCGAGACAATCTCGACGCGCGTCATAGTACCGTCGAGATACGCAGGCGCATCGAGCGGCCGCGGTGAACGAATGTCGCCATAGGCTTTCATTGGATTCTCTCTCTTATACTTTGCGACAATCTCCCGTCCCAGCGCGTTAAAGGGGTGATTTTTGAGCGACCCGCTGAGGTCGTGCCTGGCAGCGATATCCCGCTTTACATACCCGAAGACGGTGACTTCGAGTG
The DNA here is from genome assembly GCF_052075965.1 of Bradyrhizobium sp. 482_C4_N1_8. Classification (NCBI taxonomy): domain Bacteria; kingdom Pseudomonadati; phylum Pseudomonadota; class Alphaproteobacteria; order Hyphomicrobiales; family Nitrobacteraceae; genus Bradyrhizobium; species Bradyrhizobium sp. 482_C4_N1_8. The sequence continues at coordinate 2,798,617 of NZ_CP197231.1, forward strand.
GCTGTCCAGCTTCGCACCACGTAACCTCCAACAGGACACTCGCAACGATATTGTTGCCGACCTGTGGGTCGAGCTTCGGTGAGATGCGTGATGTCGTGAAGTGAGCCGATCGAAGTCGCGCGTACAAGAGACGCAGCGGCCTCCTGCAAGTCGAGCAAGGCTTGCCGCTGAACCTCTATTTTGCGGGCTAATCTCTGCTCTCGCGCGACAGCTTGCCGATACGACCAGAGGGTGCTCGCTTCCGACGCAGGATCTAAACTCCCGTGTTCAATTGAAGGACTTGCAGTTCGCGCGCCGGTTGAGTAGCGTCCGGCGGGGCTGAGAAATGCATAGTCACACGCGCTTTTTGTGCGTGGGCATCCTTGCGATGCTCGCGTCGTATTTTTTGCTTTGGCCGGTCTGGCGGGCTCAATTCCCGATCGAGATTTGGTTCACCGAGTCGTGGAACGCGTTCCATCAGGATATCGCGGCCGCTGGGCTGCCTCTCTATCCAGGCAGCGATCAGCTCGTCGTTAACAACTACCCTCCGCTTTCCTTCTTAGTCATCGGCGAGCTCGGCAAGCTGTTCGGTGACAATCTCTATGTCGGACGGGTGCTCTCGTTCGTTGGGCTGCTAGCGCTGGCCGTGGAGATCACGCTGGCCGTAAGGATCTTGGCCGGGTCGTTCTCTGCCGGCGTCGTCGGCGGGATGTGGTTCGTCGCTCTGATGGCGCACAATGCCGCCCTCTATGTTGGAGCGAACGACCCGCAGATTGCGGGGCAGGCGATCATGGGCGCTGCCCTGGTGTGGTTCCTCGCCCGAGAAAAGGCTGGCCGATCAGCGCTTCCGCCGCTGTTGCTGATGGTTCTGGCAGGCTTCTGGAAACACAACATCATCGCGATCCCGGCGGCGGCCGTTCTGTGGCTATGCCTGCGCGACTGGCGCTCTGCTGCACGGCCCGTGCTGATCAGTGGCGGGGCGGCAGCGGCGGGGCTCGCCCTCTGCGGCGCTGTCTTCGGACCTCAGTTCTTCGCCAATCTGCTCACTGCTCGCGCCTATTCGGTGGGGCATCTGGTGAGCCAGTTGGGGCATCTGCAATGGCTGGCACTCGCGGCGATCCTGTGGGGGTCGTGGGCGTGGTTCGACCGGGCCAGCTACGCCGCGCGCTTTACGGCGCTGCATTCCGCTGTTGCGCTGGCCTCCTGCCTCACGCAATGGCTCGGCGATGGCGTCTTCGGGAATGCTGAGTTCGACCTTACGATCGCGCTCGCGATCGGTCTCGGCGCGACCTTGGCGCGGATCGCCGCTTCGCCAATAGCCGCGGCGATCGGCCTGAACCGATCGCGAGTGATGGTGGTTGTCGCGTTGGCGCTGCGGTTGGTCTTGTCCGGTCGACAGGAAAGCGCCCAAGTACTGCTTGATCCGCAATTCCGCGCCCGCTACGCGACCGCCGCCGCCGCCATGACCGCGGCGGCGGTGAGCGTCTCGAAGATCCCCGGGGCGGTCTACTGCATGAAGAACAACCTCATCTGCCGGGCAGCCGGCAAAAGCTTCGTGGTCGACGACTTCAAGACGGATCAGCTTTTGGCGACGGGGAAGGCAACCGAAGCCGATCTCTCGGCCATGTTCCAGAACCGCGGAATTACGGTGGTCGAAGGCGCGTCGCTGACTTACGCAGCAGCGCCTCTCTGGCAAACTCCTTAGCCTTCGCCATGGCTTGTTCGCTCGTGAGCTGCTCGGGCCGCAGCCGCGAAACTTCTGGGTTACGCAATGACGAATCAGCGAGCGGGCTCAACGTCCCGGGGAGCTAGCGCAGGGCAGGGATTCCGAAATGCACGGGCTGACGCTTTCCACCCATTCGGAAAGTACCACCTATTTGGAAAGAGGGGGGAGCGAAGTCGATCTCAAGGGCTTCGCTTTCGAGGCTGGCGAGGTGTCGAAGGGTTATACAAGCCGCCCAGTCTGGCTCGACATTGCTAAGCTCGCGGATCATTACCGTGAGGTACTCGCCCGCCGCCGCACTGGTCGCAGGACGCGGTCCTGCACATCATGCGAGGCCAGCGGGTTTTCTGGCTTGAAAGAGTTTCCCGTACGAGGCCGCATATAGGTGCCGGGACGGGGCTCAACTTGAGAAACTCTAAGGCCGCTCGACCAGGGTCTTTCGCGGTCGACCAAGCTTCGGACGGGGTGGCCTGGCCTTGGGCTCAGTCGACGGCACGACCTCCAGCCTGACCCGGAAAGTCTCAAAGAGACTTAGGACCCGGCTTAGCTGCGGATCGACGGTTCCTCCGAACGTCTTGTAAACCGTCGTCCGCATAATGCCGAGTTCGCGCGCGAGCGAGGTGACGTTCTGCGATTTGACGACGGTGCTCAGCTCCCGGATGGTGTCAGTCGGATCGTCGAAAGCGAAGGCTTGACTGAGCCGTGTAGCGATCGCGCTCGGGCTGGCGATCCCGGACGCAGGCGTAACCCGGGCCTTTACGTTCAGCGCTTCGAGCAGCCTAAGAACCCGGCTGAGCTGCGGGTCGATTCGACCGCCAAACGTCCTATAGAGGGTGTCGCGTCGAAGGCCCGCGTCCCGTGCCAGGATCTGTACGTTATGAGCTCGCGTGACGAGGCTGAGCGCCGTCTTAGCCTTCAGTATCTCGTTTTCTTCAAAGTTATCAGATAGATAGATGGCGATAGCCGCTGGATTGTCGCGGACTAAATTGGCTATGTCTTCTTCGTTGCCAGCCAGCATTTCCAGAGCGTTTGTCCGTCACTGTGGCCTTCCAGCTACAGCATTATCGGCCAATACGTCTAGATTACCTCACAGACATCGACGACGCTTCCACTTGGGGTAATTTCGACAATGAAAAAGACTTTGCTCGCTCTCGCCGCGGTTGTGGCGATGACCGGTTCGGCCTCGGCCGCTGACCTGGCTGCCCGCCCTTACGTGAACGCTCCGATGCCGGCGCCGGTCGCCAACTGGACCGGCTTCTACATTTTTGGCGGTGGCGGTGGCGGCCTCTCGAATGCTGACCAGAGCGTTGTGGATACGGTTTCCGGTACGCCGCTGACGATCACCCAGCGTCAGGGCGGCTCGGGCTGGTTCGGCACCGTGGGCGCCGGTTACGACTGGCAGTTCAGCGGCACCTGGGTCGCTGGCGTGTTCGCTGACGGTCAGTTCGGCAGCATCCGCGCCACCATCCAGGATCCGCTCAATCAGATCACGGGCTCCCAGAAGCTCGAGACGTCGTGGGCCGCTGGTGTGCGCCTCGGCTGGCTGGCCGCCCCGAACGTTCTTACCTACGTCAACGGCGGTTACTCGGGCGCCCACTTCGGCCAGACCAACTTCACGGACCTCGCCGGCGTTCCCGTCGGTGCCCACCTCAACAGCTACAACCGCAACGGTTGGTTCATCGGTGGCGGCGTCGAGAACAGCCTGAACTTCTTCGGCATCAGCTCGCCCGGCTGGTTCATGAAGACCGAATATCGTTCGGCCTTCTACAACGCCAAGACCCAGGACGAGCTGTTCGACGCTGGCAATGTTCCGGTCGGCAACAGCATCCGCGCCAACAGCTGGAATCAGACGATCTCGACCTCGCTGGTCTACCGCTTCAACTGGACCGGTCCGGTTGTCGCGAAGTACTGATCTGAACTCAACTTCAGACGTCAAAGCCCCGGCATCGCCGGGGCTTTTTCGTTTGTCCTGAACGCTCGTGCAACACGAAGTGCGATGGGATCCAGGCAAACGCCTAGCGCTGGAATATGCAAAATGACCTGCACGATCACATTGAATGCCGAATTACGCTCGCCCGGACCTCCGCGGCGGGCTTTGTCGTTTCGGCCGGTAATGACGTCGGGGTGCTTTCGGCCTCGGCTACGTTGCCGGCGGCTGTGGCTAAGCGTTCTTGGAAGCTTCGGCGCGACGGGCGATTTCGACGAAGAGCTTTGGCTGCGTTCGCAGCAGAATACATGAGCACCAACTGGTAGAAGCCGCATCAACCACGGGTTCCAAAAACTTGATGTAGATCAAGCGTAAGCGTCGTTATCAGGCCACGGCTTTGAGGAACTGAGTGCGGTAGGCCCAAGGCAATAGCTGGTCGATGTCGCGGTTCGGATGACCACTGACGATCCTGGTCAGGACGTCGGTGAGATAGGCAAGCGGATCGACGTCGTTGAGCTTGCAGGTCTCGACCAGGGACGCGACGACCGCCCAGTGTTCGGCACCACCGTCGGATCCGGCAAACAGCGCGTTCTTGCGACTGAGCTTGATGCCGCGGATCGATCGTTCGACCGTATTGTTGTCGAGCTCGATGCGACCGTCATCGATGAAGCGCGTCAGCCCCTGCCAGCGCGAGAGAGCGTAGCGGATGGCGGCGGCGAGCTTGATCTTCTGGCTGATGAGAGCCAGCTTGGCGCGTAGCCAAGCCTCGAATGCATCGGCCAGCGGTCGGCTTTTCTGCTGACGCACGAGACGGCGCTCCTCCGGGCTGCGGCCGCGGATCTCCTTCTCGATCGCGTAGAATGCGGCAATGTGCTTCAGCGCCTCGCTTGCGATCGGCGCGGGGCCCGCCGTCGCGAGTTCGTAGAAGTTGCGCCGCATGTGCACCCAGCAGAAGACGAGCTCGACCTCGCCGCGCTCGGCAAGCTTTGGATAGGCGGTGTAGCCATCGACCTGCAGGACGCCCTTGTAGCCGGCAAGATGGCTGAACAACCGCTCGGCCTTGCGGTCGGGTGCATAGACATAGGCGATGCCGGCGGATCGAGGCCGCCCCAGGGCCTGTCGTCGGCGGCATAGGCCCAGAGCTGGCCGGTCTTGGTGCGCCCTCGACCGGGATCGAGCACCGGCACCGTCGTCTCGTCGGCGAACAGCTTGGACCTCGCTCGAAGCATCGTGAGAAGGCGCTCATGCAGCGAGCGCAGGTGGAAGGCGGCATGCTCAACCCAGTCCGCCAGCGTCGATCGATCGAGAGCGATGCCCTGGCGGGCATAGATCTGGGCCTGCCGGTAGAGCGGCAGATGATCGGCATATTTGGACACCAGAACCTGGGCGACCGTGGCCTCGGTCGGCAGGCCGCCCTCGATCAGCCGGGCCGGAGCCTCGGCCTGCACGACACCATCCTCGCAGGCACGACAGGCGTATTTGGGACGCCGGGTAACGACAACGCGGAACGGCGCCGGCACCATGTCCAGCCGCTCGCTCTTGTCTTCACCGATCCAATGCAGTTCGCCCTGGCAGCAGGGGCAGGTCTTGTCGTCGATGTCGACGACGACCTCGATCCGCGGCAGATGCGCCGGCAGTGCCCCGCGGTTGACGCGGCGCTTGCGCGCCCGTTCCGCCCGACCTTCCGGGGCGGTCTCGTCCTGACCGGCCTCGGCAGAGGCCGCGACCTGCTCGACGTCCTCGAGGCCCAGCAGCATCTGTTCCTCAGGAAGCGACTCCGCCCTCCGGCCAAAGCGATGACGCTGCAATTCCTTGATGATCTGGCGCAGCCGCTCGCTCTCGTGCCGCTCGGCAAGCAGCATCGCCTTCAGCGTCTCGGGATCATCAGGAAGGTTATCGCTCACGGGCAAATCAGAGCATATTCGCGCCCGCCTGACGACGTACTCGATGCCTCTGATTCACTTCGCCGCAGCGCGGCCCACAATTATCCGGCTTGCGTCGGGACGACCGTCTCCCGTGCCGCGTGGACACGCCGCCAATCGAGCCCTTCGAGCAGCGCCGACAATTCTGCCGCTGACAAACGCATCACGCCATCCTCGATCTTCGGCCAGCGGAAGACGCCTTCCTCGAGCCGCTTGGCGAACAGGCACAAACCCGTACCATCCCAGAAGATCAGCTTGATCCGGTCCGCGCGCTTGGCACGGAAGACATAAACAGCACCCGAGAACGGATCGGCCTTCATGTGCTCGCGTACCAACATAGCAAGCCCTTCCATTCCCTTGCGGAAGTCGACTGGCTTGGTTGCCACCATCACCCGGACAGTGCCGGACGGGCCGATCACCGGCTTGCCTTCAACGCATGGACGATGGCCGCAATCATCGCCACGTCCGCGCCTTGGCCGACCCGGATAGTGACGCCTTCGGCTTCGATCTCGATGCCCCCAACATCCGGCTTGGCCTTCCGTCGCGCTGTCTTGCGCTCACGGCCCGCAACCGCGACCGGCGCCATGGCGTCTACCACCGCAGGTACAAACTGCGGATCGTTAGCCATCGGCGCCGGCTCCCGGCGCGCTTGCCGGCGCCAAGTGAACACTTGTTGTGGGGTCAGCCCGTGTCGCCGGGCAATCTCGGAAACGACCGCGCCTGGTACCAGCGTCTCCTCGACAATCCGGGCCTTGTCGTCCTTGGAGAACCAACGACGTCGTCCCGTCTCCGTGATCACTTCCAGCCGGCGCGCCGTTACATCCGACTTAAGCGTATGGTCAAACATAGACACAAACCGATCCCTTCAAAGAGATCGTGAAACTCGCCTATCCCATCTGCCCCGAAAAGGTGGGAGCGGAACGACGCTTACGATCAAGCCTGCGGAATGCCGCGGGCTCTTTTTGTTTCTAGGTGAGGCGCTCATGCGCTACGCCGCGGCAGCCGATCCAAACCAGATGATCAGCGCGTCCTCAAGTCCTCGCTGGCTTTCATCTCCGACCCACGCCACGTGCCCGTCTGGCCGAACCAGCACCGCTTCGGGCGCGGCGACCTGCCCGATGGCGGGGAGCTCCCACGCGCCGTCGTGGCTGGCGTTGATGACTCTGATGCGATCAGCCCTGGATACTATGTCGAAGCCGCCGGACTTGCCGAAATTGATCAGCAGCGCCTGCGCTCCGTGCAGCAGCGTGAACAATCTCTGTGGATAGCCGTCGACGATCAGGTCGAGATCGGGCATCCGGCGCCCGAGCAGTTCGTGTCCCTCGCCGAGATCATAGCGGATATCGAGCCCGCTCATCATCGCGCCAAAACGTTTGCGCGGTTCCTCCATGGCGAGCAGGTCGGACACCACATCGCGCGCGGCCCTGAGGCCGGCCTCGCCGCGGCGGAGCATGGCGATTTGCGCCATCGTGTTACGCAAGACGCGCGCGGCTACAGGATGACGTTCGGCGTGGTAGGTGTCGAGCAGGCCGTCGGGCGCAATGCCCCTGACCACCTGCGCCAGCTTCCAGCCGAGATTGACCGCGTCCTGCACGCCGGTGTTGAGGCCTTGCCCGCCGACGGAGTGATGGATATGCGCGGCATCGCCGGCGAGCAGCACGCGCTCCCGGCGATAGGACACGGCCTGCCGCGCCGCATCGGTGAAGCGGGAGATCCAGGCGGGGTTTTGGACCCCGAAGTCGGTGCCGAATACTGCGACGAGCGCATCGCTGAGATCGCGCAGTCCGGGTTCGCCGGTGCGGTCGAGCGTCGCTTCCGTCACGACGACCAGCACGCGACCGCTCTCCGCTTTGCTGAGGCCATGAAAGCCGATGGCGTCGTGGCGGAGGCCCCATACCGGCTCGTCCCGCATCTCGACTTCGGCCATGAGATTGCTGAGCGTTGGATCGGAGCCGGCGAAATCGATGCCGGCCCGCTTGCGCACCAGGCTGCGACCGCCGTCGCAGCCGACGAGATAGTTTGCGCGCAATGTCTTGCCGCCGGAGAGCGCAACGTCGATGCCGGTCGCGTCCTGAACGAAGCCCGTCACCTCGGAGTTTCGATAGATCGGCACCGCGAGCTCCTCGACCCAGTCGGCCATGATGCGCTCGATGTGGCTCTGCCGCAGCGCGAGGCCATAAGCGTGCCGGGTGGGGAGATCGCCGATGTCGAGCCTGGTCCAGGCGAAGCCTGCGAGCTGGGTGACTTGCCCCTCGCGCAGGAAGCGCTCCGCGACGCCGCGCTGATCGAGGATCTCGATGGTACGCGCGTGCAATCCGCCGGCCCGCGTACCGACGAGCTCCTGATCCGGGCGCCGCTCGACCACGGCGACGTCGACCTCGGCGAGCGCCAGCTCGGCGGCCAGCATCAAACCGGTCGGGCCGCCGCCGGCGATCACCACGGCATGGTGACTCGCGCGGCTGGCGCCGGCCCGCTCGGAACGGCCGCGCGGCCGGGACGACGGAAGCAATACAGGCATGTGGACCCCCTGCTTTGGATGTTCATTGGGTCGGGGGTTCTACGGCAGGGCGGGGGGCTTGAAGCAAGTCTCTTGCGCACCACATATCAAAGTGGGAGGGAGGGCTCCTTCTTCCGCGTTCGCCGCGTTGACACGTCGGGCAAAACACCGGCAGAATGGCATCATCGACATGAGTTTGGTTCGACCCGCGCGGGAGCCCCCGCCGCGGGTTTTCTTTTGGGCTCTGCGTTCAGCAAACGCCGGTGGTTCGCCGCATGGTGTCGGCGAGCTCCTCGAACGAAAACGGCTTCCGGATCATTGGCAGGCCTCCGCGCCGCGGCTCGCGCCCCGATAATTGCAGGATTTTCAATCCCGGGCGTAGCCGCTTCGCCAGTTCGGCCAGTTCGTGACCATCCATGCCCGGCATATTGATGTCCGTGATAAGGATGGAGATGTTCTCGTTCTGCCCGAGCTGATCGAGCGCATCCGGGCCGCTTTCGGCGCTTGTCACCTCGCAGCCGAGATCTTCCAACATGCCCACGATGACGTCGAGGACGCCGGGATCGTCGTCAACAACCAGTACAGTGTGGCTCATCGCATGCACGTTCCTTTGACTAAAGGAATGAACGCGACGCTCTTCGGGTTAGTTCCGGCACGGTGTGGTCGAACGAGGGATGTTTGACATGTCGAAACACTGGCCAATGACATCATCGAGACGAGTTTGGTCACCCGCGCTGGAAGCACCCGCCGCGGGTTTTTCGTCTCGATTTTGAGATCGGACGGTGGCCGCGCATCCGGCCACGCACTCGCTAGACCACGTTCAAGGAACGCCGACCGGCGCGGCGCCGGGTCCGTTGCTCGCGCCGCTGCGGTCTCGGGGCTCACGGACATAGGGTTCGCGCCCGAAACGATCGCGCTTGGTCACGCGATCTGCCACTTTTTTCTTTTTCGTGGAGAGACGATGACCGCCTAACTGATATCGCTCGCACTCGCGGGCTTGGTTGCAATCGTGTTGTGGGAGACGTTTTCTTGAGCGATGAGATCGAAAGGGAGTTCGCGAGCGAGCCGGCCCGCCCGCCCGCGCGACGGAAGACGTCTAAGGCGCGGATGCTGACCGAGACTGATTGTATCCTTCTACTTCGCCAAGCGTGGTTTCGAGAACGTTGCAAGGATCATCAACCAGATGATGAAATCAGGGCGATCGTGGCTGAGACACTGGCCGAGCAACACAGGGTGCAACAGGAGAGCATCGATGCCTTCGTACTGAAGGCCGTCGCATCGGTGCTAACTTCCTTCGGAATCGAACATGACGACCGGAAGGAGCTAAGGGCTGATCTCCAACACGTGCGGAGGTGGCGAAAGAGCGTGGAGCAGGCGCAGAGCTACACCTTCAAGGCCGTTATCACGGTGATCGCGACCGGACTGATGGGGGCCGTTTTGCTAGGCGTTAGGGTCGTGCTGGGCAAGTGAGCTCCCACGGTGCCGACATCGCTGCACTTGCACGCACGCTATTTCCCGCAAACGGGCCGTACAAAATTCGCATCGTTGATGCATCCGATGACGACCTCGTCGAGACGTTGGCTGATCTGCATCGGTCGACGTTCTTCGACACGGCGGCCATGCCGCAATTCGAGTTGGGAGCGTGGTGGCTTGCCTAACATGGCGATGAGGCGGTCGCATTTGCCGGCGTCATACCGTCGACGCACATTCGAAACGGCGCTACTTCTCGAGGGTCGGCGTGCTGCGACGGCATTGGGAGCGGGGACTTCAGGGGGCTGCGTATCGAAAGGGATGTCATTGTCTTGAATACGACGGACAACTTCATCCAGGCGGGCTATCGGCTCTTCGAGCCAGAGGTGCCCGAGGCCTCGGCGCACACGCTCTATTGGCGGAAGTGGCTTCGCTGAGCAGGGTTTCCCGTAATGCGGAACGTACTTTTCTCGGCGTAGGATGGCCAATGCGAGACACAGTGTGGCTCGCACTCCCAAGATGTTCGGGGGCCCGGCGGCTTGATGGCTGACGGGCCCTTTTTGCGTATTGAAGCGATGCGGGTGAAGCACTTGCGAAGTTGGTGGTGCCGGGCTTTAAGTTTGCTCTTGCAGGAAATTCGGCAACCATAAGCCGATGTAAGGGAGCGCCGTCGATGCCCACCAAGCCTCAATTACCGGAACGTTCGTCGCGGGCGACGGGCGCGCCTACCGCGCTCGACGGTCTGTTGGTCGTCGATTTTACGCGGGTCGTGGCGGGGCCGGCCTGCACGCAGACGCTTGCCGATTTCGGTGCACGCGTCATCAAGATCGAGAATCCGGATGGTGGCGACGATACGCGGGCCTACGAACACGCCGAAATCGGCGGAGAAAGCGCCGCCTATCTGAGCCTGAACCGCAACAAGCGCGGCATCGCGCTCGACCTGACCATGCCGCAGGCTCGCGAGATCGCACTGGACCTGATCCGGAAGGCGGATGTAGTCGTGGAGAATTTTTCGAGCGGGGTCATGAAGAAGTTCGGCCTCGACTACGAGGCGGTCGCGCCGCTCAACCCGCGGCTGGTCTATTGCTCGATCTCGGCTTACGGACGCTCAGGACCATTTGCCGCGCGGCCCGGCTTCGATCCCATCACGCAGGCGGAAAGCGGCTTCATGTCCCTCAATGGGTTCGCCGATGGGCCTGCGGTTCGTACCGGCCCGCCGATCGTGGACATGGCGACGGGGATGTCCGCCTGCAACGCCATCCTGCTGGCGCTGTTGGCGCGCGATCGGCTCGGCCGTGGGCAGCATGTCGAGGTCGCCCTGTTCGACGTCGCCATGGGCATGACCGGCTTCTACGGCATGGCCTATCTGATCAACGGCGAAAACCCTGGCCGGTTCGGCAATTCGCCGAACGGGTCCCCCACTGTTGGTGTCTATGAAGCTTCCGATGGGCCGCTTTACATGGCCTGCGCCAACGACCGGCTCTATCGCCGGCTGGTGGTCGAGGTGCTGAACCGGCCCGATTTGATCACTGATCCGCAGTTCGCGTCGCGCAAAGCGCGCTCTGAGAACAAGGAGCTCCTGCGGGCAGCCATCGCAGAGGTCTTTGCGAGCGATACCCTCGAGAACTGGATAGCGAAGATGAAGCTGGCCAATATCCCGGTCGGCTATCTCCGAACGGTCGAGGAGGGGTTCAATGCGCCCGAGGCCCGCGAGCGCCATCGCCTGAACAGGATTCCGCACCGTACTGCAGAGTGGGTCCCCAATATCGAACCTCCGATCAATATGAGCCTGACGGGAGCGATTGATCCCGTCGCTGCGCCCCTGTTAGGCGAGCATACCGAAGACGTCCTGCGTGATACGCTCGGTTACGACGAGCGCCGGATTTCGGAGTTCACTCAGAAGGGCGTCTTTGGATCAGACAAGCCATCGACCTCAGGCCAAGCCTGAGCGGTCAGGTCCGCGGAGCCAGGCACCGCAAAGTTCGCGGAAAGCTGCTTTGAGAAGACGGTGTACGTGACATCGCATTCCTGCGGACAGCCGGGATGCAGGGCGACCACGCAACGTTAACCCTGCCCAGCTTGATTTGGCGAAGTTCCCGCCGCATAACTATGTGAAAGCGAGGGACACGAATGGCGCCTGGTCAAGGGCCGAGCATGGGCCAGCCGACGGGGCAGGAAGCCGGCGAACGCGCCTATGCGGCAATGATCGCGAGGACCCGGGCGCTCGTGCCGCGGCTGCGAGAGCGGGCTGCCCGCACGGAGGAGCTGCGGCATCTTCCGACGGAAACCGAGAAGGATCTCCACGACGCTGGCCTGTTCCGCATGCTGCAGCCGAAGCGCATCGGCGGTGCCGAGCTTGACTATGTCGCCCTTGTCGACTGCGCCGAACTGCTGGGAATGGCGGATGCGTCAGTGGCGTGGAATCTCGCTAACCTGGCGAGCCATCACTGGATGCTCGGCATGTTCGAGCAGAAGGCGCAGGATGTGGTCTGGGGCCGTGATCCCGACGCGCTGATTGCGTCCTCGTTCATTTTTCCAGCCGGTCGCGCCACGAGGGTCGAGGGCGGTTACAGGTTGCACGGGAGCTGGCCGTTCTCCTCGGGCGTTGCCTCCTGCGAATGGAACATGCTTGCAAGCGTTGTCTATTCCGACGACGAAGCAGACGGGATCGAGTACCGAATCTTCCTGCTGCCGAAAGTCGACTACAAGGTGCTCGACACCTGGAATGTCACGGGACTGCGCGGTACCGGCTCCTGCGATGTCGAAGTCAGGGACGTTTTCGTGGCCGACTATATGACGGTAGCGGTTGGCGATCTTGCCGGTGGCCCGACGCCGGGAAGCACGGTCAATCCCAATCCGCTGTATGCGCTACCTGTGTTCTCGCTATTTCCTTACGTCCTCTCCGGCGTCGCGCTGGGGAACGCTCAAGTATGCCTCGACGATTATGCGGAGGTCGCACGTCATCGCATTTCAACCTACAACCGCGCCAAGCTCAGCGACTTTCAAAGCACTCAGATCAAGATCGCGGAGGCTTCGGCCAAGATCGACGCTGCGCGCCTGATCATGCGTTCGGCCTGCGTCAATGCAATGGAAGATGCAAGGCGCGGCCGTATTCCTGATATGGCGATCAAGACCAGATATCGTCGCGATGGCGCATTTTCGGTGAATCTATGCACCGACGCGGTCTCGATGCTGTTTGCGGCGAGCGGAGCGCGCGGTCTGTTCACGACGGGCGTGTTGCAGCGGCAGTTCCGCGATGCGCACGCGATCAACTCGCATCTTGCGTTCAACTTCGATGCGGCCGGAACCAATTACGGACGGGTGGCTCTGGGCCTGCCGTCCGAGAATCTCACGCTGTGAGGCCGGCCGATGAATGATCTGCCGAAGCAGCCGGCCATTTCCGATCCAGCCAATGAACTCGCCAGCGACAGTTCGCCGATCGATCCTCGCGATTTTCGCAACGCGCTTGGCACATACGGAACGGGCGTAACGATCATCACGGCCATGGCCGCTGATGGAAAGCCCTATGGCATCACCTGCAATTCGTTCGCGTCAGTCTCCCTAAATCCCCCTCTGGTCCTCTGGAGCCTCGGATTCTATTCCTCAAGCCTCCCCGTGTTTCAGAACGCCAGCCATTTCGCCGTTCACATACTCGGCACGTCGCAGCAAACGCTTGCGAACAAATTTGCAAAATCGTCCGAAGACAAGTTCGCCGGGGTCGACTGGACCCCGGGCCTCGGGAACGCGCCGGTCCTTGCCGAGAGTGTCGCCAACTTTCAATGCCGATCGGTCAATCGCTATTATGGCGGTGACCACGTGATCTTTCTCGGCGCGGTCGAGGCCTATGCCTACAGTGCCAAGGAGCCCCTGCTGTTTGCGCGCGGGGGGTATGGCCGGTTCCTGGCTGATGATGAACGCAAGAAGTCGCCATAAGGCGATTCAAGGACGCTCGTCGGCTCAGCGGTCTGTGGCCGAGAGTTTGTAGATTTCCAAAGCGTCCGCGTCGGCGCCGCGTGCAGCCTTGGCCAGCCTGAATATCTGTCCCGCGAGGGTCGCCATCGGCACCGGCGTTGACGTCGCCCGGGCGACATCGGCGACCGTGTCGAGATCCTTGAGCATTGTCGCGATATGGCCAAGCGGCGGCGAGTGGATGCCCTGGACCATGCGCGGCACGAAGAGCTGAAGCGGGATGGAATCCGCAAAGCCGCCGGCGAGCGCCTCGGGCAGCCGGCCTGCGTCAATCCCTGCATTCGAGGCAAGGCGCGTGGCTTCCGCCAGAACGGCCATCGCGCATCCGACGATCACCTGGTTGCAGAGTTTTGTGGTTTGGCCAGCCCCGATCGGGCCCATGTGGGTGAACCTGCGTGCCATGTGCAGCACGTAGGGCCGTGCCCGCTCGATGTCAGCAGCTTCTCCGCCGGCCATGATGGCGAGCGTGCCTTCCTCTGCGCCCTTGGTGCCGCCGGACACCGGCGCATCTATCCAGCCTGCGCCATTCGCGTCTTTCAGCCGCGCTGCAAGATCGCGCGCGGCGTCGGGATGGATTGACGAGAAGTCAACGACGAGCTTGCCTGCGCCGGAAGCCGCTGCAAGACCGTCGGGGCCGAAAATCACGTCTTCGACGGCGGCGGCATCGGTTACGCACATAAAGACGATATCCGCGTTCGCCAACATGTCGCGGGACGTGGCTGCGCGCCTGGCGCCGGCCGCGACGAGCGGAGCGACCTTGCCCTCCGAACGATTCCAGACAGCGACTTGATGGCCGGCTTTGAGCAGGCGCCGGGTCATCGGCGTTCCCATCAGTCCAAGGCCGAGATAGCCGAGCCTCTCGACGCCCTGCGGGTTTGTCTTGCTCGCATCAGCCATAGGTTGCCTCCTTCTGTCGCAACGCAAACGCCGCCTTACCATACATTGCAGGTCGGACAGCGAAACCGTCCGGCTCGCATGGCTTGCCTGATTGTTTGAACCATGAAACATTTGAGTGGTCGGGTTGGGCGGCGCCGGTCGGCGCCGGAGCAGCGGAGTGGGCACGATGCGAACCGTTTCGAAGTGGATCCTGGCTTTGGGAGCGGCCGCGGCTGCGAGCGCGGGGGCAGGCCCGTCATGGGCACAGCAGACCATTCGCGTCGGCTGGACCATCCCGGCCGAGGAATCCAAGTACTGGATGATGCGCAGGCCGGCCGAGTTTCCCAATATCGGCAAGGCCTACAACATCGAATGGACCCAATTTCAGGGCACCGCGCCGATGACGCAGGCATTGGCGGCCGGCGCGCTGGATTGCGCGACGCAAGCGCCGCTCTCGCTGGCCAACGGTGTGGTCGGCGGCAATCTCAAGGCCTACATCGTGGCGCAGCACGTCTTCGAGAAGCCCGGCGGTTTTTCGGTCTATTGGGCGGTAATGGATGACTCGCCGATCAAGACGATCGCCGATCTCAAGGGCAAGACGGTCGGCATTTCCGTGATCGGCGGCGGCACGCAAGGCCCCTTCAACCTGTTGCTCAAGCAGAATGGCGTCGATCCGGCCAAGGACATCAAGCTGGTTGAGGTCGGCTTTGCCGTCTCCGAAGATGCGCTGCGCCAGGGCCGTGTCGACGCGGTCAACATGAACCAGCCCTTTGCCGCACGTGCGGAGGCGAAGGGTGGCACAAGAAAGCTGTTCTCATTGTCGCAGGCGATGCCGAACATCGTGCACATCCTGGAAGCCTGCCGCGCTGATTTCGTCGACAAGAACCCCGACTTGGTGAAGGCCTACGTGCGTGACATTACCTCAGGTATGAAGAAAGCGCTGGCCAACCGCGAAGAGACGCTAAAGGTCGTGAATGAGGTTCTGAAGGCGCCTATTCCGGTCCTCGAGACCTATCTGCTCAAGGACAACGATTTCGGCCGCGATCCGGGTGCGGCGCCGAACTTCCCCGCGATCCAGAAGATGCTGGACATCTACGCGGAGACCGGAATGCTGCCGAAGCTGGATGCCATGCAGTTCAAGCACGCGACGATCGTCGCGCCGCTGGAATAGGCGACGGGCGAATTGTCCGAACGAGGGGGCGCGGCGTCCCGGATCATCCCGGACGTTGCATGAAGAAGATGCGCGCATGAAGAAGTTGCGATCACGGGTCACGACTGACGGCCTCGACCGGGCTCCGCACCGCGCTTTCATGCGCGCAATGGGGCTCGACGACGCCGCGATCGCCAAGCCGATGGTGGGCGTCGTCAGCATGAAGGGCGAGCAGACGCCCTGCAATATGACCCACGACTTCCAGGTGGCCGCGGCCAAGACGGGAATCGAGGAGGCGGGCGGCACGCCGCGCGAATTCTCCACCGTGTCGGTCTCCGACGGCATCAGCATGAATCACGAGGGAATGAAGTTTTCTCTCTTTTCACGCGAGCTGATTGCCGATTCGATCGAAGCCGTCGTTCATGGTCTCGCCTATGACGCGCTGATCGGGTACGGCGGATGCGACAAGACGCTTCCCGGCGTGATGATGGGCATGGTTCGTTGCAACGTACCGTCCATTTTCATCTATGGCGGCAGCTCGTTGCCGGGCCGGGTGGACGGGCGGACTCTCACGGTGCTCGACTCCTATGAAGCTGTCGGCAGCTTCATGACCGGAGAGATCGACGGCGCCACGCTCGAACGGATCGAGCGCGCCTGCCTGCCGACCATTGGCGCGTGCGCTGGCCAATTTACCGCGAACACGATGGGGATGGTGTCGGAGGCGATGGGGCTGACCATTCCCAACGTCTCGATGGTGCCCGGTGTCTATGCCGAACGTGCACAGATCTCGCGCCGCGCCGGGCGGCTTGTGATGGAGATGCTGGAACGTGGTGGCCCGCTGCCGCGCGACCTCGTGACTCGCAAATCCCTCGAGAACGGTGCGGCGATTGTTGCCGCCACGGGCGGCTCGACCAACGCTGCGCTGCATCTGCCGGCGATCGCGAATGAGGCCGGGATCGCATTCACGATCGATGACGTCGGCAAGGTCTTTGCCAGGACGCCGCTGATTGGAAACTTGCGGCCGGGCGGCAAGTACACTGCGAAGGATGTCTACGACATCGGCGGCGCGGCCGTCGTGATCCGCGAGTTGATCCAGAGCGGGCACATCGATGGGAGTTGCTTGTCCGTCACCGGGCGCACGCTCGCCGAAGAATATGGCGCGGCCAATGCTCCCGATGGTGAAGTCGTTTACGCGTCTCGTGCGCCGATCATGCCTGATGGTGGCGTGGCGGTTCTGAAGGGCAATCTCTGTCCAGACGGTGCGGTGATCAAGGTCGCAGGTTTGAAGAGTCAGCACTTCGAGGGCGTTGCGCGCGTCTTCGAAGATGAGGAGGCATGTGTCAAAGCGGTCCGTGACCGCGCCTACACGGCGGGCGAGGTGCTGGTGATCCGCAATGAAGGGCCAGTCGGCGGCCCGGGCATGCGCGAGATGCTTGGCGTTACCGCGCTGATCTACGGCCAGGGTATGGGCGAGAAGGTGGCCCTGATCACCGATGGGCGGTTCTCCGGCGCTACTCGCGGCATGTGCATCGGCTACGTGTCCCCCGAAGCGTTCGTCGGCGGTCCGTTGGCGCTTGTTCGCGACGGCGACAGGATCCGGATCGATGCCGCAAACCGGCGGATGGATATGCTGGTCGACGACCAGGAACTCACGGCGCGCCGACGCGATTGGAAGCCGAGGCCGCCCCGTCACCGTGCAGGTGCGCTCGCAAAGTATGCGCGGCTGGTCGGACAGGCGCCGGGCGGGGCCGTCACACATGAGGGCCCTGCAGAATGGCCTTGGTTCGAATGACGCGCCGCTTCCGTGCGAGAATGACCGCCTGTCTGGCAAGTTTCTTGCTAAGCTCGATCAGCTGATGGAGGACATCAGCGGATCGGTTGCGTGACGTTCGCGCGTGAGTCAAGCGAGAGACGGAATGAGGGTAGTGCCTTCGAGATCGAGCGAATGGGTGAATCCGGTGACGTCACAAAGGCCGGCTTCTGCGATCATCGAGATCGACCGCGTCTCCCAGGTTTTTCAGACCTCGGCGCGTAAGGATCATTTGGCGCTATCGGACATCTCGCTGACGATCGGGGAAGGAGCCTTCGTCTCCATCCTTGGTCCGTCCGGCTGCGGCAAGTCGACACTTCTTTATATCGTCGGCGGCTTCGTCAACCCGACCAGCGGCGTGGCGAGGATGAAGGGACAGACGATCACGGGGCCGGGTCCGGATCGCGGACCAGTGTTTCAAGAGTTCGCTCTGTTTCCCTGGAAGACCGTGTTGGGCAATGTGATGTATGGCCCGCGCCAGCAAGGTGTGCCTGCCACCGAGGCCGGAGCACAGAGCCGGGCCTTGATCGAGATGGTCGGCCTCAAAGGCTATGAGAACTTTTATCCCAAGGAGCTCTCGGGTGGCATGAAGCAGCGCGTCGCGCTGGCCCGGACATTGGCTTACCACCCTGAAGTTCTGCTGATGGACGAGCCGTTCGGCGCGCTCGACGCGCACACCCGTACACGCCTCCAGAATGATCTCCTGAACATCTGGGAGCGTGACCGCAAGACGGTGCTGTTCGTGACCCATTCGGTCGACGAGGCCGTCTTCCTGTCGGACAAGGTCGTGATGATGTCGAAATCTCCCGGCCGCATTCGGCAGGTGATCGACATCAATCTACCCCGGCCGCGTCGCCGCAACGAGCTGTTGCTCGATCCGCGCTACCAGAAATACGTCGTCGACATCGAGCGCATGTTCGACGAGGTCGACGAGACTGGATCGCCGTCATGACATCGCTGGCTGCAGCCTCCAGACGCGCCGCCCCGGTGTTCGCTTGTATCGGGCTGCTGGCAGTGTGGCAGGTCGCGTCGCTCGCGCTGAAGAACGACAGCTTTCCGACGGCGATCGAGGCGATCCGCGCGATCCCGGACATCCTTGGCGACAAGGAGTCGCTGATCAATATCCTGGCCTCGCTTCGCCGCATGGCGATCGGGTTCAGTGTAGCCGTGCTCGTTTCGATCCCGTTGGGTCTGTTGATGGGGCGTAGCCGCGCCGTCGCGGCCTTCTTCAACCCGCTTCTGATGGTGATCTATCCGGTGCCGAAAGCGGCGCTGATGCCGATCATCATGCTTTGGCTGGGCGTCGGCGACATCACGAAGACGCTGGTGATCTTCCTCGGCGTCAGCCTTCCCGTGATCTATCACAGCTTTGAGGGCGCCCAGGCCGTCGAAGAGAAGATGCTGTGGTCGGGCGCCGCGATGGGACTTTCGCCGCTGCAACGGCTGGTGCGGATCGTGCTGCCCGCGGCGCTGCCGGAGATCCTGACCGGATGTCGCACAGGTCTCGTGCTGGCGTTGATCACGATGATCACCAGCGAGATGATCGCCCGCCAGTCCGGCGCCGGCAACATTCTGTTCAATGCACTGGACATGGGCCAATACGACACCGTCTTCGCGATGATCATCATCGTGGGGGCGATGGGAATTTGCCTCGATGCGATTTTCGAGCGGGTCCGCGCACGGCTGGTGCGCTGGTCCGAGCCTCAGTTCGACATGCCGCTGAGCTTCTCATGACATCGCGTCTTCCCTCAGCAAACGTCGTTCTCGGGCTCGCGCCGATTGTGCTGGTGATCGCGGTTTGGCAAGGCCTCGTATCGTTCGGCTTTGCGCCTGCGGTCTTGCTGCCGCCCCCGGGATACGTCTTCAGCAGGTTGCTCCAGCAACTCGTGACGTGGACGTTTCAGCAGGAGATCGCGGCGACCCTGATTCGGCTGTTTGCCGGCTTTGCCATTGCGGTCGTGCTCGGTGTAAGTATCGGCATCGCCGCGGCCGCCAATCCAGCGATCAATGCCGTGGTTCGGCCAATCGTGCGCGTATTGGCGCCGTTGCCTAAAGTCGCACTCTATCCGGCGCTGCTGCTTCTGCTCGGCTTCGGTCACGGATCGAAGATTACGCTGGTGGCTGCGGATGCGCTTTTTCCCATTTTGCTGTCCACCTATTACGGCGCGTCAGCCGTCGAGCAGAAGCTGATCTGGTCGGCGATGGCAGCGGGAACGCCGCGCTATGAAATCTTGTTCAAGGTGGTCTTACCGGCAGCGATGCCGTCGATCCTGACTGGCTGCCGGATCGGCCTTGTCATTTCCTGCATCGTGGTGTTTCTGGCCGAGATGATCACGTCGACGGACGGGTTGGGGCATGTGCTGGTGACGGCGGCCCGAACCTTTCAGGCCGTCGATATGTTCGTACCGCTGATCACGATTTCGCTGCTGGGGTTGATCCTGAACGGCTTGCTGGGCGCCCTGCGATCGTATCTCTTGCGGGGCTTCCCCGAAGCGTGATCTGACTGAACAGAAGAAACCAGAAGACCGGGAGTGAACCATGCTGGCGGATCGCATCGAGGCAAAATGGATCGACGCGTTTTGCGAGATCTTTGAGCGCTGCGCCGTCAAGGCCGGCGATACCGCGGCGATCCTCTCGGAAACCCAATCGCGTGCGCTGAACGTTCATTTGGCGGAGCTCGCCCTGCTGCGGATGGGCGCGCGGCCGTTTCATGTGGTGATGCCGACGCCGCGTAACCGGAATATCGTGCCGGTTCGCTCGACCGGCGCAAGCGAGGCAATCCAGCGGCTTGGTCCGGTCATCACCGCACTCCAGCAGGCCGGCTTTGTGGTGGATTGCACCATCGAGGGTCTGATGCACGCGGTGGAGACGCCGGATATCCTCAAGGCCGGTGCGCGGATATTGGTGATCTCCAACGAACACCCGGAAGCGCTGGAGCGGATGGTGCCGGATCCCGCACTCGAGAAACGCGTTCGCGCGGCGGCGAAGTTGTTGCGTGGGACGAAGCGGATGCGCGTGACATCGAAAGCCGGCACGGCGCTCGACGTTGACATGGTCGGTGCGTCCACGGTCGGCGTGTGGGGCTGGACCGACAAGCCGGGCACGTTGGCGCACTGGCCCGGTGGCATTGTGGTTAGCTTTCCCAAGAGCGGAACGATCAACGGGACGTTGGTGATGGCGCCCGGTGACATCAATTTGACCTTCAAGCGCTACCTGGCGTCCCCGGTGAAAATGACGCTGAAGGACGATTACGTCGTCGAGCTGGAGGGCGAGGGCACGGATGCGGCGATGATGCGTGCCTATCTCGCAGCGTGGGGCGATCGCGAGGCCTATGCGGTCTCGCATGTCGGCTTCGGCATGAACCCGGGGGCCCGCTACGAAGCCCTCTCGATGTATGACCAGCGCGACACCAACGGCACTGAAATTCGTGCCGTCTCCGGCAATTTCCTGTTCTCGACCGGCGCGAACGAATTTGCCGGCCGCTACACGGCGGGCCACTTTGATTTGCCGATGATGGGAACGACGATCGAACTCGACGGCGTCGCGGTCGTTCGTGAAGGCGTGCTGCAGGACGTCTTCGGCTAGCTGCGGTCGAGGACCGGTGGGCGCGCCAGGCCGAAATGCCGGAGCAGGTCGACCATGGCCTGAAGCCGCTTCACGCGATAGGCATCGACGTCCATGCCTGAATAATCGAGGAAGCCGGCACCCGTTCGCAAGCCGATCCGGCCTTCTTGCATATTGCGGGAAATGACGTCCGGCGCGCGATAGCGGTCGCTTCCGAGCGCGCCTTCGAGGTACCGGCTGGCGTAGTACAAGATGTCGCCGCCGCCCCAGTCGATGAACTCGAGCAGTCCGAGCACGGCATAGCGGAAGCCAAAGCCGTAACGGATCGCTTTGTCGATCTCCTCGGCGCTGGCGACGCCTTCCTCGACCATGCGTGCGGCCTCGTTCATCGCCAGCGCCTGGATGCGCGGGACGATGAAGCCGGGCGTCGCCGCGCAGACCACGGGGACCTTTCCGATGGCTTCGAGCAGCGCTTTGACCTCATCGATGATGGCGGGATCGGTGGCTTTGCCGGGCGAAATCTCGACCAGCGGGATCAGATAGGCCGGATTGAGCCAGTGCACATTGAGGAAGCGCCGAGGGTTCACGATCGCCCCAGCGAGATCGTCGACGAGGATGGTCGACGTGGTCGAAGCGATGATCGTATCCGGGCCGACTTGTTTTGAAGCCGCCCCCAGCACCTCGCGCTTGAGCTCGACGACCTCAGGAACGCCCTCGAAAACCATTCCGGCGCCGGACAGCGCTACGCCGCTTCGGCTGGCTGGCACCACCGAGACCCGTGCGATAAGCGGATCGACATCTGCCTCGTTCAGCAGTCCCAGCTTCGACAGGCTGGCAAAGGTCTTCCTGACTTCGTCGAGCGCGTCCGCCTCCAGCTTGGCGAAATCTTCCGCGGAACGGCCCTTGATGTCGATCATCGTGACCATATGCCCTGCGTAGGCGAACGCGACGGCGATGCCGCGCCCCATGCGGCCGGCCCCGAGGCAGGCAATGTTGGCGCGGCTGGTCATCGGTCAAAATCCCCTGCGAAGAAGCGCCTGGAGCTCGGCTTTGCCGAGATTGCCAAGCCCCAGCGTCTCGAGCGTTCGGCCGCGCTGCGCAAAATCCTCGCCGCAAATCGCACCGCCGATGGCCAGAAAGGCCTTGGCCAACGGTGTGGGCGTGCCCGCCAGGGCGGCGGCGGAGACCAGCAGCGACAGCCCAAGCCGCAGATCCTCACGCATATAGCGGTGCTCGGTCAGCACGATCCGCTCGCGCCAGTCGCCGGAATCGGTCAGCCGGTCGTGCGAGCCACGGCCATACATCCAGATCTCGCCCTCTTTGGCGTAGTGGTGGGCCAGCGGAAAATGCGGTGCGCCATAGCCAAGCGCTTCGCGCACCGCGATTCGTTCTGCGTCGAGCGCGTCGGTCACCCGGCGGATCGCGGCCTGCGTTCCTTCCTTGTGGATGTCCCATCGTTCGAAATGCTCGATCGGGCCCGCGTTCATCACGATCAGCGGCGGGTGAATGATGGGCCCAGCATTCATCAGCGCGCCGGAGAGCGCATCGCCGCACGGCTCGATCGCATCAGGGAAAGCGCGTCCGATCACTTCGAGTGCATGCGCGGCCCGATCGAGCGGAAACACGCCGACCGGCAGACGCTTGGCGCGTATGGTGATCGCGACCTCGAACGGCCCGTGCTTGCGGGTCAGCCAAGGCAGTGTTCCGGTCTCGGCAAAGCTTGCCTTGGCGTGGTTTCCGGCACCCCGCGCGGCTTGGGCGAAGATCATCGAGCCGAATGTGGCGGGCGGCAGGAACACGACCTGGCCGTCCCGCAAATGCGGAGCGAGCAAACGAGCAATGTCCGGCTGCGCGAAGGCGGGGGCGGGGCACAGAATCAGCTCGGTGCCATCAATTGCTTCGGCGATATCGGTCGTCACCAGCGCGAGCTTCACATCGTGCCGGCCATTATGATCCTTGACCAGGATCTGCGAGCCGGCGGCACGATGCGCCGCCACCTGATCGGCGTCGCGGCGCCAGAGCCGGACCTCATGCCCCGACAGCGCAAAATCGCCCGCGGCTGCGAAAGAGCCGTTTCCCCCACCCAGAACTGCAATCCTCAAGATGCTTCTCCTTGCGCGCGCGACTTCGCATCAAGCTGCTTCAGCAGGAAATGCTGGACCTTGCCCAGTGCCGTGCGCGGCAGGTCGTCGACGAAGACGATGTCGCGCGGAACCTTGTAACGGGCGAGCTGCGTCTGAAGATGCGCTCTCAGCTCGTCCACTTCGAGCCGGGAGCCGGACCGCCCGATGACATAGGCGATCGGCACCTCGTCCCAGCGCGGGTCCGGCCGGCCGATCACGGCGCATTCGCTGACATTGGGATGTTCGAGCAGGACGCGCTCGACCTCGGCCGGATAGACGTTCTCGCCGCCGGAAATGATCACATTCTTCTTGCGGTCGCGGACCCAGAAATACCCGTCGGCATCGCACAGGCCGATATCGCCGGTGCGATACCAACCGTCGTGCAGCGCATCGTGCGTGGCATCCGCATTGCCCCAATATTCGAAAAACACGTTGGGCCCGCGCACGGCGATTTCGCCCGGCGTACCCGCAGGGACCTCATTGCCGGCCTGATCGATCACCTTCGCTTCGCAGCACAGGCCGGCAAGTCCAGTCGATCCCGCGCGCGAAAGATCGCCGCCAAGCCGGGTGTAGACTGCGATGGGGCAAGTTTCCGTCGATCCATAAACCTGAAGCACCGGAACATCGCGCGCCACGAAGCGATCGATCAGGTGCGGTGGCACGATGGTCGAGCCGGTCGAGACGGCTTTGAGCGACGAGAGATCGGTCGTTGTCCAGGCGGGATGCTCGCTCACGGCCTGGAGGATTGCAGGCACCATCACTGTCAGGGTCGGTCGTTCCCGTTCAATGGCCGCGAGCGCAGTATCTGGCGTGAAGCGGGCGTGGATTGTGACGGTCGCACCAAGCTGCAGCGCCGGCGTGGTCTGGATGTTGAGGCCGCCGACATGGAAGAATGGCAGCACCGTCAGCACGCGATCATCCGACGTCATGTTGTGCATGTGCTGGCTCATGACGCCATTCCAGAACAAGGCTTCTTGCCGCAGAACAGCGCCCTTCGGCCGTCCCGTCGTTCCAGACGTGTAGACGACGAGCAGCGGGCAGGAGAGATCAGTGTGCGGATTGCGGCCGCTGCCTTCGCTGCGAGCCAGCAGGTCTTCGAATGTCACGCCCCGCGACGGCGCGAAATCGAGGCCGATGACGGCCGTCCCCGGCGCAAGCTCCGGGAGAACTCCGGCAAATGCCTGCTCGAGTACCAGGACCTTTGCGCCCGCATCGGTGAGAATGAAGCGCTGCTCGGCAACCGCCAGCCGCCAGTTCAGCGGCACCAGCATCGCACCAAGTCGCGCGCATGCGTAGAGCAGAACCAGATAGTCCGGCCGGTTCAGGCTCAGGATTGCGACGCGGTCGCCTCGGCCGACGCCGAGCTCCTGCTTCAACGCCGTGGCGGTCCGTTCGATGCGCGCGGCGAGTGCGGCGTAGCTCAGCCGCTCACCCTCGAAGGCGATCGCCGTCTTGTCTGGCGCGAACGCCGCGTTGCGATCGATCAGACTACAGAGGTCCACGGTCAGTCGTCCGTTTCACCGGCCTCGTACAGCGCCTCGCGCCCGATCCGGTCGAGGCAGAGCTCGGCGGTCCAGGGCAGCATCAGCGAGCCGCAGCGGCTGTCGCGATAGATGCGCTCCAGCGGCAGCGAGCGGAGCATGGCCTGACCGCCGCAGGTGCGGATCGCGAGCGCGGCGAGCTCATTGGCGCCCTCCATCACCGAATATTGCGCGGCATAGGCGCGCAGCACCTGCTCCTTGCTTGGATTGGCGTGGGCCTCGGTGATCGCCTGGAACCAGATCGCCTTGATCTGCTCGAGCTTGATCTGCATCTGCGCGACCGCGATTTGCTTGGTCGGGTACATCCGGCGCTTGACCGGCGGCATGCCCGGTACCTCGCCGCGAAGATAGCGCACGGTGAAATCATAGGCGGCTTGCGCCAGGCCCATATAGGTCGGCGACAGCGTCAGGAACATGTGAGGCCAGCGCATCGCCGCCTGGAAATAGACGCCGCGCGGCATCAGCGCGGAATCCTCAGGGACGAACACATCCTTGAACAGCAGCGTGCGAGAGACTGTGCCGCGCATGCCGAGCGGATCCCAGTCGCCGACTACCGAGACACCGTCCGATTTCGCGGAGATCGCGAGGTAAAGGGTGTTGCGGCGCGAGGCTTTTTCGCCCTCCTCCATCTCGGTGCAGAGCACGCCGTAGTAGTCGGCATGACCGGACAGCGATGCAAAGATCTTCTTGCCGTTGACGATCCAACCGCCCTTTACGGGCTTTGCTTCCGTGCCGAACGCGACGCCGCCGGCCGCGGCCGCTCCGCCCTCGGAAAAGGGCTGCGAGTAGATCGCGCCATCCTCGACGATACGCTTGTAATGAACCGCGCGCCGCCGCTCGTGCTCGGCGCGGGTCTCCGCGTCCATGTCGAGATCGTCGGCGAGCGGACCTGACCACAGGGTCGAGCAGACGTGCATGTTCCAGGTGAGGGCGGTCGCGCCGCAATAGCGGCCGATTTCGGCTGCCGCCAGTGCGTAGGTTTGATAGTTCGCGCCGAGCCCGCCATGCTTCTTGGGAACCGCGATGCCGAGCAGGCCGACGCGATGCAGGTCGCGATAATTCTCTGTCGGGAAGATCGCCTCGCGATCGTAAGTCGCCGCGCGACCAGCGAACACGCTCTGGCCGATCTCGCGGGCGCGCGCGATGATGCCGGCCTGCTCGTCGCTCAGGCGGAATGCGACGGGATCGAAGATCGGCGTATCCAGCGCGACCTTGTCGGTCGCGCCGATGTTCTTTCTGACTTGCATGGTCATTGCGCAGCCACCCTACGTTTTGGTCGCGACGGAATTCAGGAACCGGCCGAGGGCTTCGTCGAACGCGTCAGGGCGTTCAAGGTTAGCGAGATGGCCGACACCAGCCAGCTCGACATATTCGGCAGAGGAAATGAATGTTGCTGTCTTTGCCATCATGGGGGCAGGCGCGTTGTTGTCCTTGGCGCCGGACAGCAACAGCGTCGGGACGGAAATGTCCTTGAGTGTGCTGCGCTGATCGAAGCCCATCAAAGCCAGCATCATGGCGCGATAGCTCGCCTCGGGCACGCTTGCCATGCACTCGCGCGCAAGCTCCATTCCCTTCGGATCAGGATCGTCGCCGACAAGCTCCTTCACCAGGGAGGGAGCCAGCGACTTCATGGTCTCGCCGCGATCGAGCGGCCCAAGCCGCGCCGCGATGAACGACTTCTGCCAATCGCCATCGGCCTTGCCGAAGGCCGGGCTGGTCTGCGCGAGGACGACCGCGCGGGCCAGTTTCGGAGATTGCGCCAGCCATTTCTGGACGATCATGCCACCGATCGAATGGCCGACCAGAATTGGCTTGGTTGCACCAAGCTGCTCAATGAATTGCAGGAGCGCATCGGCAAGGGCCGCGATGCTGACGCTGGCGAGCGGAGCCGATCCGCCGTAGCCCGGCATGTCCCATGCAATTGCGCGGAACTGGGTGCTGAATCTCGCGATCTGCTGCCGCCAGGCCCGTGCCGCGCCGCCAATGCCATGCAGGAAGATCAGGGGTGTCGCGTCCGGATCGCCCGCGGCTTCATAGGCGAAGCGGCCGTCTTTTGTTATCATTGGCGCAGGCTGCGACACGCGACATCCTTTTGCTCGGCCGGTCGATGCTAACAGGCCTGTAGGGGATGGGAAGCGATAATTTTATACTTAAAGCAATTTTCGGGCCGGTCTCTCGCGCGAAGGCGTTCGCGGCGCTACGGCAGCTTCGTTGCAAAAACTTGAAGGTTAAAATATATCGAGGAACGATCAGCAGAGCCAAGGAGCCAGCGCATGTCCGGATTGCCGCACTCGTCGCACGCGCTCGTGACCGGTGGCGGTCGCGGCATCGGCCGCGCCATCGCAGCCTCTCTTGTCGGGGCAGGCGCAACCGTGACGGTGCTCGGCCGGAACGCCGCTGTTCTAGAAGAGGCGGTCAGCGCAGGTGCCGCGCATTTTGCTGCGATCGCCGACGTCTCGAACGAATTATCACTGAAAGCCGCTATCGCTGAAGCGAGCGCGCGAAAGCCGATCGACATCCTGATCGCCAACGCGGGAAGTGCAGAATCCGCGCCGTTCGCGAAATCGGACGCTGCCCTGTTTGCGCGCATGATGGACGTCAATTTCATGGGCGTTGTCCATGCCATCCAGGGCGTTCTGCCGGGCATGAAGGATCGTCCCTATGGCCGCATCGTCGCGATTGCCTCGACGGCGGGGCTCAAGGGCTACGCCTATGTCAGCGCGTATACGGCGGCGAAGCACGCCGTCGTCGGTCTCGTGCGCTCTCTTGCCCTCGAGACGGCCGGAAGCAATGTGACTGTGAATGCGGTGTGTCCGGGCTTCACCGACACCGATCTGGTCGCCGGCAGCATCGAGAACATCATGAAGAAGACCGGCAGGAGCCGCGAGCAGGCGATCGCCGAGCTCGCGAAGCACAATCCGCAGGGGCGGCTGATCACGCCTCAAGAGGTGGCTGACGCAGTGCTTTGGTTGTGCGGCGAAGGCGCTGGTGCGATCACCGGGCAGGCGATTGCAGTCGCAGGCGGCGAAATCTAGTAGCGCGGAACAAACATAGTTAGGAGATCGCATGAGCAGACCAGCTAATCCTGTGACCGTGCCGCTCGCGGATTATTCGCCGCAGCACTTCCTGCTGGCGGTGGTCGACGGCGTTGCCACGGTGACGCTCAACCGTCCCGAGCGGAAGAATCCACTGACCTTCGAGAGCTATCGGGAACTGACGGATTTCTTCCGCGCCTGCGCTTTCGATGATGCAGTCAAGGCCATCATCGTCACCGGCGCCGGCGGTAACTTCTCGTCCGGCGGCGATGTGTTCGAGATCATCGGCCCGCTCGTGAAGATGGACACCAAGGGGCTGACCGCTTTCACGCGGATGACCGGCGACCTCGTCAAAGCGATGCGGGCCTGCCCTCAGCCCATTGTGGCCGCGGTCGAAGGCATCTGCGCCGGCGCCGGCGCGATCATCGCGATGGCATCGGATATGCGGCTCGCGGCGAGCGGCGCGAAGGTCGCGTTCCTCTTCAACAAGGTCGGACTTGGCGGCTGCGACATGGGCGCCTGTGCGATCCTGCCGCGGATCATCGGACAGTCCCGCGCCTCCGAGCTGCTCTACACCGGCCGGTTCATGACGGCGGAGGAGGGCGAGCGCTGGGGCTTCTTCAGCCGCATCGTCACGCCCGAGCAGGTGCTGCCCCAGGCGCAGTTGCTGGCCAAGCAGGTCGCGGAAGGCCCGACCTTCGGAAACACCATGACCAAGCGGATGCTGGCGATGGAGTGGGCGATGTCGATTGAAGAGGCGATCGAAGCGGAAGCCGTTGCCCAGGCGCTGTGCATGACCACGGCGGATTTCGAGCGCGCCTTTGAAGCGTTCGCCAACAAGGTCAAGCCGGTCTTCAGGGGCGACTGAGCCCCGGACTTCCTGCGGAAGGCCAGCAATGGGGATTTGCGCCGCAGTACTTGCCCGGAAAAGATCAGATTTTCCGCAACAACGTGCGCGACCGGCGGATCTCGAGGAGCTGAGAATTAAGGCTAAGCCCAAGACCCGGGCCGAGCTCAAGGCGGAGGCGACAAAGCCGCTTGCGGCGGAGTGACCGCCCGTGCGACTTTAGCCCCATTGCCTGGCGTATTTTCGAGTGGAGTAAGGGCGATGAAGGCGATTATCGTCGGTGGCGGTATCGGTGGTCTCACCACGGCATTGATGCTGCGCTCGCGCGGCATCGGATGCGAGATTTTCGAGCAGGCCGACACCATCCGCGAGCTCGGCGTCGGCATCAACACGCTGCCGCATGCGATGCGGGAGCTTGCCGGCCTCGGTCTCCTCCAGCAGCTCGACGACGTCGCGATCCGGACCGACCAGCTCTATTACCTCAATCGCCACGGCCAGGAGGTCTGGCGCGAAGCCCGCGGCATCGACGCCGGCCATGACGTGCCGCAATTCTCGATTCACCGTGGCCGCCTTCAGGGCGTCATCCATCGTGCCGTCGAGGAGCGGCTCGGGCCGGAGGCAATTCACACCGGCTGCCGCCTCGGCGCCTTCACGCAGGACGAGGGCGGCGTCACCGCTTATTTCTTCGACCGCTCGGGCGCGCACATCCATACTGCGCGCGGTGATATCCTGATCGGCGCTGACGGCATCCATTCACGCGTTCGCGACACGCTGTTCCCGAACGAGGGACCGCCGTGCTGGAACGGCCTGATGCTATGGCGCGGTGCGCGCGATTGGCCGCTGTTCCTCACCGGCAAGTCGATGATCGTGGCCGGCGGCCTCAACGCCAAGGTGGTGATCTACCCGATCGCAGAGGGATCGAGCCCGGCGAGCCGTCTCACCAACTGGGCGGTGCTGGTGAAGGTCGGCGAGGGCAATGCCCCGCCGCCCCGGAAGGAAGACTGGTCGCGGCCCGGCCGGCGCGAGGAGTTGATGCCGCATGTCGCGCGCTTCTCGGTGCCCTATATCGACGTCAAGAGCCTGATCTCGGCAACGCCCGAGTTCTACGAATATCCGACCTGCGACCGCGATCCCTTGCCTTACTGGTCGTCCGGGCGCGTTACGCTGCTCGGCGATGCCGCGCATCCCATGTATCCGGTCGGCTCCAACGGCGCATCTCAGGCGATCCTCGACGCGCGCTGCCTTGCCGATGCGCTGGTGCGCGCCGAGCATCCGCGCCAGGCTTTGCTTGAATATGAGAAGAAGCGTCTGCCGATGACCGCTGACATCGTCCGCTCCAACCGGCGCGGCGGCCCCGAGGGCGTCATCGACGCCGTCGAGCAGCTTGCACCCGATGGCTTCGACAACGTCGACAACGTGCTGAGCTATTCCCAGCGCGAGGCGATCGTCCGCGGCTACGCCACCAAGGCCGGCTTCGCCGCAGTGCCGGGTCTGGCGGCGGTGCGCGCTTAAGACTCGCTGCTAGCCGCCGGGCGGCGGCGGCAGGAAGTGGATGTTGAACTCGGCGGCCATCGCCACCACGTCCTCCGGCTTCTGTTCCTTCATGTTGTGAAGGCCCCAGAACAGGTCGAACAGCTTGCGGGTCGGCGACACCCAGAACAGCACCTTTGCCGTCTGCTCCGACTTGTTGAAGATGCCGTGCGGCACGCCCATACCGAGGCGGATCAGATCGCCCGCGGTCGCCTGCGACTCCGAATTGCCGAGCATGAAGTCGAGCTTGCCCTCGAGCATGTAGAGATACTCATCCTGGTCGGGATGGATGTGCGGCGGCACGAATGTGCCCGGCGGCAATGTCGCGTGCCAGGAGAAGCTGTGCTCGGTATTGCTCTTCGGCACATAGGTCTGGCCGAGGATGTTCCAGGAAATGCCCTGGATCCCTTCATTGGCCCGTGTGATGCCGGTGATTTCGCTCTTCATTGCAGTCCTCCCGTAATGCGGTGCGGCTTAGTTTGCCGCCTTGCAGTCCTTGGCATAGCGGTCGCCATAGTTCTCGAAGACCTTCTGAACGATCTCGGTCTGGAACTTGCCGTCCGCACGCTTGGCGA
This sequence comes from Bradyrhizobium sp. 482_C4_N1_8, assembly GCF_052075965.1. NCBI lineage: Bacteria > Pseudomonadati > Pseudomonadota > Alphaproteobacteria > Hyphomicrobiales > Nitrobacteraceae > Bradyrhizobium > Bradyrhizobium sp. 482_C4_N1_8. Next base: position 2,829,155 of record NZ_CP197231.1, read on the forward strand.
CCTTGGTCAGATAGAAATCCTGGATCGGATAGCCGTTGGTGTTGAACTTGAAGGCGCCGCGCAGAGAGGTGAAGTCGGCCTTCTTCAGCGCAGCCCCAACCGCATCCTTGTTCGAGAGATCGCCTTTCACGGCCTTGACCGCGCTGTCGATCAGCATCGCGGCGTCATACGCCTGGAAAGCGTAGGTGCCGGGCACGACGTTGTAGGCGGCTTCATAGGCCGCGACGAACTTCTTGTTCTGGGGATTGTCGAGATTGGGCGCCCAGTTCGCGCCGCCAAACATGCCGACGGCCGCATCCTGCTGTGCCGGTAAGGTCGATTCATCCACCGTGAAAGCCGAGAGCACCGGAATGCTGTCGGCAAGGCCAGCCTGCCGGTATTGCTTGACGAGATTGACGCCGAGGCCGCCTGGCATGAACGTGAACAGCGCATCGGGCTTCTGCGACGAGATCTTGGAAAGTTCCGGCTGGAAGTCCAGCGTGTTCAGCGGCATGTAGGATTCTTCGACGATCTCGCCCTTGTAGTCGAGCTTGAAGCCCGCCACCGAATCCTTGCCGGCCTGATAGTTCGGCACCATCAGATACATGCGCTTGTAGCCGCGATCCTGCGCCACCTTGCCGAGGATCTCGTGGACCTGGTCGTTCTGATACGACGTCACATAGAAGAACGGGTTGCAGTCCTTGCCGGCGAAAGTCGATGGCCCGGCGTTGGGGCTGATCAGGAACGTCTTGGACTCCGTAATGGGGCGGTGGATCGCCTGGAGGATGTTGGAGAAGATCGGGCCGACCACGAAGTCGACCTTGTCGCGCTCCAGAAGGCCCTTGACCTTCGTGACCGCTGCGTCGGGCTTCAACTCGTCATCGGCGACGATCACCTCGACATCTCGGCCGCCCATCTTGCCGCCGAGATCCTTCACGGCGAGTGCAAAGCCGTCGCGGACCTGCTGGCCAAGCGCGGCGGCGGGGCCCGACAGGGTCACGACCACGCCCAGCTTGATCTTCTCCTGGGCGAAGGAAGGGCTCACCGCGGTGCCGAGCAGCAGGGCGGCGGCGGCCAAGGTCGTTTGCGTCTTCATGATGTGTCCCCCGTGACGATCGGGCTTGCGCAGCAAGCCGCGTACTCCAATTCAAGCTTATGCCGATGATGGCGGCCGCGGCAAGCAAGCTCAAGGCGTGGCCATCCTGCGGGCAGTGCGCATGCAAGTGGCGCGCCAATTATTTGAAGCCTAAAGAAATTCGAGTGTGGTCGATTGTTGCAGCTTTAGGCTTGCGGCCCGGGCCGATTTATTTGAAGCTCAAAACGTTGGGGAATCCGTGCTGGCGCCAGGCCGGCCATGAGTGACTGCATCGAGATGCTCGATTCCGAGACCAAGGCCGTCGAGACGCCGGAGGACCACGCCGAAGAGCTTCGGCTGTGGCTGCGTTTGCTCACCTGCACCACCCTGATCGAAGGCGAAGTCCGTGGCCGCCTGCGACAGCGCTTCGACGTCACGCTGCCCCGGTTTGACCTGATGGCGCAGCTCGACAAGGCGCCCGATGGCATGACGCTGTCCGACGTCTCCAAGCGCATGATGGTGTCTAACGGCAACGTCACCGGCCTCGTCGAACGGCTGGTGGAATCGGGCCATCTCGACCGGCGCACCTCGGAGACGGACCGCCGCGTCCAGGTGATCCGCCTCACAAAGCTGGGTCGCGCCGAGTTTCGCAGGATGGCTGCGGAGCACGAGACCTGGATCGCCGATCTGTTCGCCGACCTGACCCCGAAGGACGTCCGCGAATTGATGCGGCTCCTGGCCAAGACAAAGGCGTCGGCGCAGAAATCGGCCGCTCGCCGCCGGCCGTAGTCCGCCAGCGGGGCACCCCGCCAGTCCCACCACCTTGCCGCAGGAAAATGCATGGGATGCCCAAAATCCGCTATTGCGCCGAATTGTTTTAAGCCTAAAATGTTTCCCATATGATGCTGCCGGGTGCTTTCCATGCTGAAAGGAACGTGCGATGGCCAACGCCGCTAAGGCTCAAGAGTCGGGCTCGTATGACGGCAACGCCGCGACAGCCCACGTCGATACATTCGCACGGCAGCATCTGCCGCCGCGAGAGTTCTGGCCCGAATTCATCTTCACGCGGCCGGAGCTGCACTACCCGCCGCGATTGAACTGCGTCAGCTATTTTCTCGACCGCTGGGTCGAGCAGGGCCACGGCGACGCGCCGTGCGTGATCAGTCCGGCCGTCAGCTACACCTATCGCGAGCTGCAAGCGCTCGTGAACCGCATCGCCAACGTGCTGGTTCGCAAGCTTGGTCTCGTAACCGGCGGACGCGTGCTGCTGCGCTCCGCCAACAATCCGATGATGGTTGCGACCTATCTCGCGGTGATCAAGGCTGGCGGCATCGTCGTGGCGACCATGCCTCTGCTGCGCGCCAAGGAACTATCTTATCCGATCCAGAAGGCGGAGATTACGCTCGCGCTCTGCGATGGAAAACTCTCGGAGGAGATGGAGAAGGCGAAAGCGGCGGCGCCCGGTCTCAAGCACGTGGTCTATTGGGGCAACGGCGCGTCGGACTCGCTCGAGGCGCTGATTGCTGATGCGAGCCCGGAGTTCAAGGCGGTCGATAGCGCCGCCGATGACATCTGCCTGATTGCCTTCACGTCGGGCACGACGGGCGATCCCAAGGGCACCATGCATTTCCATCGGGATATGCTGGCCGTCTGCGACGGTTATGCGCACAACATCTTGAGGGCGGAGCAGAAGGATCGCTTCGTCGGTTCAGCGCCGCTCGCCTTTACCTTCGGCTTCGGCGGCGTGCTGTTTCCGATGCATATCGGCGCTTCCTTCGTCGTGCTGGAGAAGACGACGCCGGACGACATGCTGACGGCGATCGAGCAATACAAGACCTCGGTCTGCTTCACCGCGCCGACCGCCTATCGCGCCATGATCGGCAAGCTCGCGGGTCGCGACATTTCTTCGCTGCGAAAGTGCGTCTCTGCGGGCGAGACCCTCCCCAAGCCGACATTCGATGCCTGGCTCAAGGCCACCGGCATCAAGCTGATGGACGGCATCGGTTCGACCGAGCTGCTGCACATCTTCATCAGCGCGACCGTGGACGAGATCCGTCCCGGCGCAACCGGCAAACCCGTGCCGGGTTACGAAGCAAAAATCGTCGATGACGACGGCAATGACCTGCCGCCGGGCACGATGGGGCGGCTCGCGGTGCGCGGCCCGACCGGCTGCCGCTATCTCGCCGACGAGCGGCAGCGCAAATACGTCCAGAACGGCTGGAACATCACCGGCGATACCTATCTGATGGATAGCGACGGCTACTTCTGGTACCAGTCGCGCTCCGACGACATGATCGTGTCAGCCGGGTACAACATCGCGGGCACGGATGTGGAGGCGGCGCTGCTGACGCATCCATCCGTAGCCGAGTGCGGCGTCGTCGGTGCGCCGGACGAGGCGCGTGGCATGATCGTGAAGGCTTATGTCATCGCCGCCCCCGGTGTGACGCCGGACGCTCAGCTCGCAGCGGAGTTGCAGGAGCATGTCAAACGTGAGATTGCGCCTTACAAATATCCGCGCGCGATCGAGTTCGTGGCGCAACTGCCGAAGACCGAGACCGGCAAGTTGAAGCGATTTGCCCTGCGGCAGTTGGCGCAGGCTGCAGCGACGTCCTCTGGCGTTGCGGCGGAATAAGAGAAGGATGAAGAATTGTCCGTGACGACGCCGAAAGGCCCGCACCTCGCGGTGCTGCCGACAGCAGCCGAGGGCGAAACCGGCTCCAGGGCGCAGGTGCTCCAACCGTCCGGCTGGCCGCTACCGAAAGGCTATGCCAACGGCATGGCCGCCGAGGGACGCATCGTCGTCACCGGCGGCGTGATCGGCTGGGACGTCGAGGAGCGTCTCGCGGAGGGCTTTGTCGCGCAGGTGCGCCAAGCCCTGAGCAACATCGCCGAGATACTGGCGGAGGCGGGTGCGCGGCCCGAGCACCTCGTGCGCCTGACCTGGTACGTCGTCGACATGGACGAATACCTGGCGAACCTGAGGGAGCTCGGCAAGAGCTACCGTGCCACCTTCGGTGCGCACTATCCTGCGATGGCGCTGGTGCAGGTCGTCCGCCTCGTCGAGAGGGCGGCGCGCGTCGAGATCGAAGCCACCGCTGTCATTCCCCGCTAAGTCGCCTTCGGTTCGCGCCTAACTGGCCCTGGCGAGATCGTCGTCCTCGGGCGAATTCATATAGACGCCCGATACAGTGTCGACCCAGCACAGATGGTCGTGCACCTTCTTGACGCCCTCGACGTTCTCCGCCGCGACGACGGCGGCCTGACGCGCGCGTTCCTCGGTGATGACGCCGCTGAGATGAACGATGCCGTCCCGGACGATGACGTTCAGTCCGAACGGGCACCAGTCGTTTTTCTCCATGGTGTCGATGATACGGCCGCGAATGTGATCGTCGTCGGCCGTCGGATCCGGTACCTCGCGGGCGAGCCCCGCCACCGCCTGCAATAAATTCGCGCGCGAGACGATGCCGACGACTTTGTCGCCGCGCACCACCGGCAGCCGCTTTACGTTGTTCCGTTCCATGAGATCAACGATTTCCGCGAGCGCCGTATCCTCGGTGATGGTCACGACCGAGGCGGTCATCACCTCCGAGACCTTGCGGCCATGTTCGTGGACGAAATCGCTGGCGGATGCGCCGGGGCCGAGGATGAACCGCAGCCAGCGGCCTCGCTTGCGACCGGTGCCGATTTCGCTGCGGCGGACGAAATCCCCCTCGGAGACCACGCCGACCAGCTTGCCGGCATCGTCGACCACGGTGAGGCCGCTGACGTGCCGCTTCAGCATGATGTTTGCCGCCTCGACGATGCTGGTGTGGGGGGCAACCGAGATGACCGAGCGGGTCATGATCTGGTGGGCGCGCATGGGAAAGCTCCGCAAGTTCACACGAATATCGATGTGTGGAGCTTAGGGCACCGGCAGGAAGCTGATTTGACCCAAGTCAAGCTGGTCCGCACCTAATCCTCGGGCTCTGCATTCGGGGCGAGGTCGGAGGAGCGGAACGGCTTGGCCTTGTCCAGTTTCCGGTAAGCGTTCGAGGCGGTCCGCAACAGCTTCTTTTGGCGCTTCCGGTTGAGGAAGCGAATGCCCGCCTCGGGGACGGCCTCGTTCAGCGACGCTGCCAGGGTTTGGCCTCGTGCATCGTCGTTCAATTGCCCGAGGGACTTCTGCGCCTTGCGCAATTGCTTGAGGATCGACTTCTGTTTGGTCAGCGATTCGTCTGCAAACAAATCCTCTAGCGATTCGATCGAATAGGTCAGCCGTTTGTTGAGGAGCCGCAGCTTGTGCCGTTTTTCGACGTCGAGCTTGCGGAGTTTCCGCGCCTTCCTGAGCAGCGTCGTTTCCCATTCCGTAAGCTGCGCCGTCGCGTGGTCGGCAAGCGGGCAACGGCGCAATCGGATGGCCTCCTTGCTGCGCCGGGTCGACCAAGGACCGCTCTCGATCCAGGCCGAGGTCTGCTCGACAAGACGGCGATACCGCGCCGATTGCAGCGCGCGCGCCAGCAGGCGGTGGCTCTCGGCGCGCTTCTCGTCCCAATGCTGGAGCTCGGCGATCACATCAAGCTCGCCTCCGCTCTCGGCGATAACCCGCTCGATCGCCACGTCGAGGTCGCGCACCATGCCGAGCTGGCTGTTCAGCCATTTCAGTTCGGCCCAGACATTCGGCCGCAGGGCATCGTCGACCATGGGCGAGAAGAAGCGGATGGCGGTGCGCAGATGCGTCAGTGCGATCCGGATCTGATGCAGCGCCTCGGGATCGCCGTGGCAGGTGCCATCGTGCTGGGCGAGGACGGCATCGAGGTGACGGCGGGCGATGATCCGGAACGCGGTGTCGCAGGCCATGCCAGGGCTGAGGCGGCCGGGCAGAACATTGCGCCGCGCCGCAGGCTTGGCGCGAGCGGTCGCCATCGAACTCGTGGTGGGTCGCGCCATCCTAGCCCGCGCCAATCAGATTGCCCTATTTGCCCTCAGCGATTACGTCCCGGCAATTCTGGAGCGTCTGCGCTTGTGTCCTGGATGCATCGATGGTCGCCCAACCGACATGGCCGATATTATAGTGCTCTTGCTGCGCGGCAACCTCTTGCGTGGCGTCGGACGCGTCGCCCCGGCGGCCGCCGATTCGCGCCTGGCGGGTGGCGAGGTCGGCGACGAGGAATAGTCCATTGAGCGGTACGCCGCACTCGTGGGCCAGGGCGGCCATCTCGTCTCGCTCGGACTCGCGCGCAAAGACGGCGTCGACGATTGCCGAATGGCCTTGCGCCAGAACCTGCCGGGCGCGCTGCATCAGCACCTCGTAGACCTGCGCCGTCACGTCAGGCCGGTACGTGGACGGCGGTAGCCGTTCGGTGTGTCCCACCTGAAACAGCTGCTTGCGAATGACGTCGCTGCGCAGCACGACGGCGCCCGGCTGTGGTGCCACGGCGGGCGCCAGCGCGCGCGCGAGCACGGATTTGCCGGTACCCGACAGTCCGCCAACCGCGATCAGGCGAGGGGCGGGGGGATGAATCAAAGCCCGGGCGAGCTCGAAATAGCGGCGCGCCTCGTCGAGAGTGCCGGGGCCGTCGGCATCAGGCCGTCTCAGCCGCGCCAGCGCCACCTGCGCACGGATCGCCGCGCGAATGGACATGAACAGTGGCAGCGCAGCCAGGGCGTCGAGCGTTTCGCCGGGCGCCGTCATCAGATAATGGTTCAGGACGGCATTGGCCGTGGCCGACTGGTCATGGCGCAGCAGGTCCATCAGCGTGAACGCAAGATCGTAGAGCACGTCCACGGTCGCCATCTGCGCGTCGAATTCGATCGCGTCGAACAGGACAGGCTGCCGATCGATCAACGCGATATTGGCAAGATGCAAGTCGCCGTGACAGCGGCGCACGAAACCGTGGCGCGCGCGTTCTTCCAGTGTAGCGCGGACGCGCAGGAATGCCTGATGTGAGGCTTCGCAGAGTTGCTCGATCTGGGCGGCTTCGAAATGATCGCCATTGCGCAGCCCGGTGCTGTTGCCATCGATCAGCGCAGGAATGGAGGCAATCCATGCGGTGCCGTCCGCGACCGGCGCTCTCGCATGCGATGCTGCGATCGCATCCGCGATGGCCGGGGCGAGCTCTGCATCCAGCGGGCCGGTTTTGGCCACACGGTCCAGCGTCCGGTTTTCGTCGAAGCGGGACATGTCGACCGCATACTCGACCGGCCGGCCGCCACCGTCGATCTCGATCGATCCATCCGGCTCCTCCGTGATCGCCACGACGCGGTGATAGATTTGCGGCGCGAGCGGCCGGTTGATCCTGATCTCCTCTTCGCAGGCCGCCTCGCGCTTTTCGAGCGTCGAATAGTCGAGGAATGGAAACTTGACAGCCCGCTTGATCTTCAGGGCGCGCGTTCCGTCGAGAAACACCGACGCTGCGTGGGTGTTGATCCGCTTTACGCCAGGACGCGCGTTTAGAGCTTCGAAGACCCGTTCCTGGATTGCAGAATCGTCTGTCATCTCAGCAGGCATTTCCAGATGCGTCAGCGGTGAGGCAGCAGGCTAATCCTTAGAGGCGGATCGGGGCCAGTCCTTGACATCGGTCAAAGCCTGTCGTCGGCTGGCTGCGCGGTGTTCCCGCCTTGAGGAGGATCAAGCTTCCCGGCGAAAGGTGGCTTATCCTAACCGGTAAGGAGAATCCCGATGCCCATCAAGGATGTCTTTCTGCCGCTTGTCGGCCAACCGCGCGGACCGGCCCTCGCCGCGATCGCGACATGCGTGGCTGTCACCGCCGACCTCGGCGCCAGGATCACCGCGCTCGCGCTCGAGGAAGATGTTTTCGTGCGGCCGAAGGTCATCATCCCTGGCGATCTGGATTCCGCGGAGGCGAGCGGTTCGCGTGAGGTAAGCGACGTGCAGCAACTCCTCAACGCCTTCACCAATGCAGCCTCCCGCGCCAACATTCGCGCCCAAAGCCGATCGGGCAAGGTGCCCGCGGACCAGATCGCGTCGATCCTGGCCGAGCATGCGCGCTTCAGCGATCTGACGCTGGTCCCCGTGAGGCCGCATGACAGTCAGACGGAGCGCATCATCGAAACGCTCCTGTTCGAATCCGGCCGGCCGCTGCTGCTCTGCCCGGAACAGCATGTGGACGAGCTGCGACCGGAGTTCGAGAACGTCATGATCGCCTGGGATCACTCCGCCCGCGCCGCGCGGGCCGTCGGCGACGCGCTGCCCATTCTTCAGGCTGCTTCATCCGTCCGGGTGGTCACGGTGGCGGACGACAAGACCGATGCCATCGTGCAATCCGGAACCGCGCTCGTCGATCATCTGAGGGAACACGGGGTCTACGCCTCGTTCGAAACGACGAAGGGCGGCGGCAGCTCGATCGGCAAGGTGCTCGGAAGCTGGGCTAATTCCCATGCCGTGGATGCGATCGTGATGGGCGCCTACCATCATTCACGCCTGAACGAGATCGTTTGGGGTGGTGTGACAAAGACTGTCATTGGCCAGCCGCCGTGCTGGGTTATGATCTCGCACTAGGCGCATCGCCAGTTTATCGGCCTAATTGTCAATCATCGGAACCGCCACCGACCGGGCGCATTTGCTTTCATGTCAACCTATCGCTTGAAGAATCTGCTGTCGCCGCGTTCGGTTGCGCTCGTCGGCGCGAGCGCCCGCCCGGTCTCGGTCGGACGCGCCGTTCTCGAGAACATTCACAAAGCCGAGTTCAAGGGTCGGTTCGGCCTCGTCAATCCGCGCCATGCCGAGATCGGCGGCATCGCTGCGGTGGGCAGTCTGGACAGGCTGGACTTCGTGCCCGAGCTCGTGGTCATCACCGCGCCGGCGCGGGAGGTTCCCGGCATCATTGACCAGGCCGGACGTCGCGGCTCGGCCGGCGCGCTGATCGTCTCGGCGGGCCTCGGTCACGGACCGGGATCCCTGCACGAGGCCGCGATCGCTGCTGCACGCAAATACGGCATGCGGCTGATTGGGCCGAACTGCCTCGGCATCATGATGCCGGGCGTCAGCCTCAATGCAAGCTTTGCCGCGCACATGCCGGGGGCGGGCAACCTCGCGCTGATCTCGCAATCCGGCGCGATCGCGGCCGGAATGGTGGATTGGGCTGCGCAGCGCGGCGTTGGGTTCTCCGGCATTGTCACGATCGGCGATCAGATCGATGTCGATATTGCCGACCTGCTCGATCATTTCGCGATGGATCCCAAGACCCGCGCGATCCTGCTTTACATCGAAGCCATCAAGGACGCGCGCAAGTTCATGTCGGCGGCACGGGCCGCGGCGCGCGTCAAGCCGGTCGTCGTGGTGAAGTCCGGCCGCATGGCGCAGGGTGCCAAAGCGGCGGCAACCCATACCGGCGCGCTCGCCGGCGCCGACGCCGTCTATGACGCCGCGTTCCGCCGTGCGGGCGTCCTGCGGGTCTCCGATCTGCGCGAGCTGTTCGATTGCGCCGAGACGCTCGGTCGCGTTGAACCGCCGGCGGGAAAGCGTCTCGCCATCCTCACCAATGGCGGCGGCATCGGCGTCTTGGCCGTGGATCGGTTGGTGGACCTTGGTGGAATCCCGGCGCCCATCTCGGCTGAGACGCGCAAGAGCCTCGATGCAGTGCTGCCACCGACCTGGTCGGGTGCAAATCCCGTCGACATCGTCGGTGATGCCGATGCATCGCGCTACGCGGCCGCACTGGAGGTGCTGCTCGCAGATCCTGATAATGATGCCGTCCTCGTCCTCAACGTGCAGACCGCGATCGCCCCGGCGGCCGACATCGCCGCGACCGTGACGGAGCTCGTCCGCAAATATCGCGAGAAGCAGCGTCGATGGGCGAAGCCGGTGCTGGCGGCTTGGGTTGGAGCCGATCAGAACATCGTTCAGGCGCTCTCCGGCGCGGGCATTCCGAATTATCCGACCGAAGATGACGCGGTGCGCGGCTTCATGCATCTCGTGAGGCATCGCGAGGTCGTAGAGGAGCTGAGCCAGGTTCCTCCCGCGATGCCCGACACGTTCGTGCCTGACGCCCGAGCTGCCAGGCAGATCGTCGCCGCTGCGATCGCGGACGGCCGCAAATGGCTCGAGCCCATCGAGATCAAGCACCTGCTCGGAGCCTATGACATCGCGATGGTACCGACCCGTGCTGCGACCGATGTCGAGCAAGTCGTCGCCTGCGCCAGCGAGATGTTCGCGCAGGGCGTCACAGTCGTGCTGAAGATCATGTCGCGCGACATCGTCCACAAGTCGGACGTCGGCGGCGTCGTCCTCAATCTGACCACGCCGGAGGCCGTGCGCGCGGCTGCCACCGACATTCTCGCGCGGGCGAGGAAGCTCCGTCCCGAAGCCCGCATCGAGGGCGTCATCGTGCAGGCGATGGTCGTCAAGGCGAAGGCGCGCGAGCTGATCCTAGGTCTTGCCGACGATCCCACCTTTGGCACCGTTGTCGTCTTCGGCCGGGGCGGGACGGCGGTCGAGATCATCAACGACAAGGCACTGGCGCTTCCGCCGCTCGATCTGCAACTCGCCCGCGACCTGATCGGCCGCACGCGCGTATCACGGCTGCTGAAGGCCTATCGCGACGTACCCGCGGTCGAGCCGGACGCCGTCGCGATGGTGTTGGTCAAGCTCGCCCAGATGGCCGCCGACATTCCCGAGATCCGGGAATTCGACATCAACCCACTGCTTGCGGACGAGACCGGCGTGACCGCGGTCGACGCCCGCGTCGCGGTGGGGCCGCCGCAGCGCAAATTTGCCGGCTCCGGCCCGGCCAACTTCGCCGTCCGGGCCTATCCGTCGCAGTGGGAGCGCCGGCTGGCGCTCAAGGATGACTGGCGCATCTTCGTACGGCCCTTGCGTCCGGAGGACGAGCCGACCATCCACGAATTCCTGCGTCACGTCACGGCGCACGACCTCCGCCTGCGCTTCTTCGCGCCGATGAAGGAGTTCACCCACGAGTTCATCGCGCGCCTGACCCAGCTCGATTATGCCCGCGCAATGGCCTTCATCGCATTCGACGAAGCGACCGGCGAGATGGTCGGCGTGGTCCGGCTCCATTCGGACTCGGTCTATGAGAGCGGCGAATATGCGATCCTGCTGCGGTCGGACCTCAAGGGTAGGGGGCTCGGATGGGCGTTGATGCAGTTGATCATCGACTATGCGAGGTCGGAGGGGCTGAAGACCATCTCGGGCGATGTTCTCAGGGAGAACACCACAATGCTTGAGATGTGCCGCCAGCTCGGCTTCGACGTGAAGCCGGATTCGACCGAGCCCGACCTCTGTGACGTCAGGCTCAAGCTCTGAGCGTTCCGATCACGAGTGCGCTTCGCGCGATGCGGCGGATTCCGTGGCCGTTTTCCGCAGACTCTTGACGATGATCGCGATCAGCGGCACCAGCACCGGCACAATTGTGCTGAGCGGATGATGGACCGCGCCTGACACCTGGGCCTGGAGCGCCCGCGCCTCGAGCTGCAAGGCTTCGATGGATGCGCCGTGAATTTCATTGGCGAGCTCGATGTCGCGGCCGGATGGAGGACGGCCGGCAACGACGAAGAGAACCGCCGCGATGGCGAAATTGACGGCGCCGAGGATGGCAGCCGCCGCAATTGCGCTCCAGATCTGGACCAGCGCGAAATAGGCCGACAGCTCCAGCATCAGGAGCCCGAATGTCGCGATCAGGGCCGCGAAGGCCCGCAGGCCGAGGCCGATCAACAGATGGCGCAGCTTGATGTCCGCGATGATCCTGTCCGCGCGCCACAGCACGCGCAGATGTTTGACGACATTCTCGGTATTCACTTAATGTCTCCTCAGCATGACGCCGACGACGACGCCGAGTGCGAAAGCGGAGGCGAGCGATGTGACCGGGCGTTCCACAATGAGGCGCTGAAGCTGCTCCTGCTCGTCGCTGACGGTTTCTCCGAGCTCGGCAAGCGCGGCCTTGATCTGATCGGCCAGAGCCTCGGCCCGGTCTTTCGAGCTGTCGAACATCTCTTCGCCTGCGGTGCTCAGCAGACGCGTGACGTCAACCTTCAACGCTCGCAGTTCTTCGCTCATCCTGTCGCTGTTGAACATGGATTTGAGAACTCCCTTGAATGGAAGCGACCCTAAGGCCCGGCGGCGCGGCCGCGCTTGATTTGCGTCAAGGGACGGCGCGTGGCCCTGGTGTTGAGACAGGTCAACCCGGCCGCCACATGCTGGCCTAGAAGTGGCGGCTGAATGGGGGCCAATTGTCCCGATGAGGTGGAAGCGTGAACTCCGAACCGCTGTTGCTGGCAACGCCGTCCGGCGATGCGCTGAAATTGCGCCCGGAAGGGCCGTGGACGGCAGCCAACGTCTCGGCGCTCGAAACGCTGTCCCGATCGGTCGGAGCGGATGTCGATCGATCCAGCGCCGTGACGCTGGACATGTCCGGCGTCAGTGCGCTCGACACGCTCGGCGCCTGGGTGTTGGAGAAGCTGTCGCGACGGGCCGCATCATCCGGCAGATCGGCCGAATTCGTCGGCGTTGCCGATCATTTCAGCGGCCTGATGGATGAGGTGCGTCAGGTCAACCGCCACCCCCCGGCGGTTGCGGCCGCGCCAAACCCGATTCTGCTCAGGCTCGGCGATCTCGGCAAATCTACGGTTGGCGCGCGCGAAGACGTCACGATCTTTCTTCAAATGCTGGGTGCATTGTTCATCGCCGTGATCGGCGTGCTGCGCCGGCCACGCTCGCTGCGGCTGACATCGCTTGTCTATCAGCTCTACCGGATCGGCTGGCAGGCCATTCCGATTGTCGTTCTCATTACCTTCCTGATCGGTGCCATCATCGCCCAGCAGGGGTTCTTTCATTTCCGCAGATTCGGTGCGGAGTCCTACACTGTCGACATGGTCGGCATCCTGGTGCTGCGCGAGCTGGGTGTGCTGATCGTCGCCATCATGGTCGCAGGACGTTCGGGGAGCGCGTACACCGCCGAGCTCGGCTCGATGAAGATGCGCGAGGAGATCGATGCGCTCTCGACCATGGGCCTCGATCCCGTCCATGTCCTGATACTGCCGCGAGTAGCAGCCCTCGTCATCGCGCTGCCGATCCTCGCGTTCATTGGGGCGGTTGCGGCGCTCTATGGTGGAGGGCTGGTCGCGCAGTTCTACGGCGGCATGGCGCCGGCGATCTACATCGCGCGGCTGCATGAGGCCATCTCCGTCACCCATTTCGAGGTCGGCATCCTGAAGGCGCCCTTCATGGCTCTGGTGATCGGGATCGTCGCCTGCAGCGAAGGATTGCGCGTGAAGGGCAGCGCTGAATCGCTCGGGCGGCAGACGACCACGTCGGTGGTGAAGTCGATCTTCCTGGTGATCGTGCTCGACGGCCTGTTCGCGATCTTCTTCGCTTCGATCGGAATGTAACAATGGACGAATCGCAAGAGGTATTGGCGATCCGCGTTCGCGACCTCGTGGTCGGCTTCGGTCGCCAGACTGTGCTCGACCATCTGTCGCTCGACGTCCGCCGAGGCGAAATCCTCGGGCTCGTCGGTGCGTCCGGCGGCGGCAAGTCGGTCTTGATGCGCACCATCATTGGCCTGATCCCGCGCCAGGGCGGGAGCATCGAAGTCATGGGACGGCCGATCGGTGGCCGCAAGGACGGCGCGGCCAAGACGTGGGGCATCCTGTTTCAGCAGGGTGCGCTGTTCTCCTCGCTGACAGTTCGTCAAAACGTGCAGTTTCCGCTCCGCGAAAATCTCGTGCTGTCGCAGGAGCTGATGGACGAGATCGCCATCGCCAAGCTCGAGATGGTCGGGTTGCGAGCGCAGGACGCCGACAAATATCCGTCCGAGCTCTCGGGCGGCATGACCAAACGCGTGGCGCTGGCCCGCGCACTCGCGCTCGATCCGCCGATCCTGTTCCTGGACGAGCCGACCTCCGGTCTCGACCCGATTGCCGCCGGCGATTTTGACGCGCTGATCGGGACGCTGCAGAAGACCCTCGGCCTCACCGTGTTCATGGTCACCCATGATCTTGCGAGCCTCACCACGGTCTGCGACCGCGTCGCCGCGCTCGCCGACGGCAAGATCGTGGCGATCGGTCCGATGCGCGATTTGCTGCAATCCGAGCATCCCTGGGTGCGCGCCTATTTCCACGGCAAGCGCTCGCAGATGCTGCAACACGAGATGAGATGAGACATGGAAACCCGGGCTCCCTACGTGCTGATCGGCAGCTTCGTGCTGGCCGCTATCCTTGCGGTGTTCGGCTTCGTCTATTGGCTGAACAACACGGGCGGCATCGGGCCGCGCGCGAACTATCATGTGCAATTCCAGGGTCCGGTGCCGGGTCTGCTGGTCGGTGCCGGTGTGCTGTTCAACGGCATCCGGGTCGGCGAGGTGACGCAGATCGGCCTCGCGCCGGATAATCCGCGCTTCGTCAATGCGACGATCTCGGTTGCCTCGACGACACCCGTGCGTACCGACACCAAGGTCGGGCTGGATTTCCAGGGGCTGACCGGCGTGCCGGTGGTGACGCTGGAGGGCGGCATGATCGTTGCCAAGGCCGGCGAGCCCGTGACCCTGGTCGCCGATGCCGGTGCAGGCCAGAGCATGACGCAGGCTGCGCGCGATGCGCTGCGACGGGTCGACACCGTGCTGGAGGACAATTCCGGTCCGCTGAAGGACACTATCGCGAACCTCAAGATATTCTCCGACGGGCTCGCGCGCAACACCGGCAAGATCGACGGTATTCTGGCAGGCCTGGAAAAGATGACCGGCGGCGGGACGCCGGCGCAGAAGATCACCTATGACCTGCGCACGCCGCAGAATCTTGGGCCGGCCGGCAAGACGCTTTCGGCGTCACTGGCGATTCCCGAGCCGACCGCGGTCGCGATGCTCCAGACCCAGCGCATGTTGTTTGCACCCAGCGGGGATAATCCGGGCTTTGCCGAATTCCTCTGGGCCGACAGCATTCCGAAGCTGGTGCAGGCGCGGCTGATCGACAGTTTTGAGAATTACGACATCGCCCACGCGCCCTTACGCACGAGCGATCTCGGCCAGGCGGACTACCAGCTTCTGATCGACATCAGGCGCTTCCGGATCGCCACGGAAGGCGAGGCTCGGGTCGAGATTGGACTGTCGGCACGCATCGTCGACAAGAACGGCAAGGTGGTGGCGTCGCGCCTCGTCGAGACCAGCGAGAAGCTTGACAAGGTCGAGCCGGCCGCAGCGGTCGCAGCGTTCGACACAGCTTTCGCCCGCATTGCAAAGGAGCTGATCGGCTGGACGGTGCAGGCGGTCTAGCAACAGCACAAGACGGCCATGCCCGCCAAAATTGATCTGGGTCAATCGGCTTTGGCGCAGTGCAGTAAAATGCAGCCCGCGCGGTGGGCTCGGCCTGATGCGGGGCAGCCGGTGCTTGGAGCGGTAGATGAAGGCTTCCGTGGTGACGATCGAGCCGAACGGGCATTTTTGTAGCGATTGTGCGGTCCGCGACTTCGCGGTGTGCTCGTCGCTGGACCCGGCCGAGCTCAGGGAATTCGAGCATCTGGGGCGCCGCGTCCTCTTTGACGGGGGCGAGACCGTCTTTTCCGAGGAGGACAGCACGACCTCGTTCTACAATCTCCTCGACGGCGTCATGCGGCTCTACAAGCTGTTGCCCGACGGCCGGCGACAGATCGTGGGATTTGCGTTACCAGGCGATTTCCTGGGGATGAATATTTCCGGCCGTCACAATTTTTCGGGGGATGCGATCGGTGGCGTCACCGTGTGCCAGTTCGCGAAGGCGCCTTTCGGCCGCTTCGTCGAGAGCCGGCCGCATCTCCTCAGGCGGATCAACGAGCTGGCGATTCGCGAGTTGAGCCAGGCGCGCGACCACATGGTCCTGCTCGGCCGCCGATCGGCGGACGAGAAAGTCGCGACGTTTCTGCTCGCCTGGCGCGAGCGGCTATTCTCGCTGAAGGGGGCGTCGGACACTGTTCAGCTGCCGATGAGTCGTCAGGACATTGCCGATTATCTCGGCCTGACCATCGAAACCGTCAGTCGCACCTTCACCAAGCTGGAGCGACATGGGGTGATCGAGATCGTTCATGGCGGCATCAGCCTGCTCGATCCGGCGAAGGTCGAGGCCTTGGCTGCGGCCTGATCCGGCGCTCGCCAATTTTGATCCCAATCAATGACGGCGGTCGTGCGCCGCCAATAATGCCCAAAATAACAGGGGAGGGCATCATGCCGACTGACGCACTGCTGGTGACGATCGCTGTCGTGGTCGTTTTTGTCACATTCGCCGGGGCCTTGGCATGGGCAGACCGGCAAACCAGCGCAGGTCGGCCCGATTCGGACGCCAAGCACTGACGGTCCCGAGATCACAATCGCGTTTTACCGTGCTTGCCGCGGAGGCTTCCACGGCCAGCTCGCGGCCGTTCGGCAGCGCCTCAACGCAATGGTGCGCGCGATAGCTGCAACTCTGCATCGACCGGGACACATTGGCTCATCCCCCGGATGCCGCCTTGGCGCCCGACCGCGGCATTTTCGCCGTATTTGGCTCAAACCGTGCATATGCTTTCCGGTTGAAAAGCCTGCTAACGTTGACTACGCAGGAACTCCAGTGCCTCGCAGTCTTAGGAGCCGAGCGGCGTGCCTCAGGACAAGACCGGCGACCCCCGACAAGCGGCGGGTAACAAATTATCGGTCCTGCGCAAGCACCCGATCTTCGCGGATCTGGAGCCAGATGCGCTCGATCAACTCTGCCGCTACGCCAAGCACACCACGGTGAAGCGCGGTGCGACCATCGCCGCCAAGGGCGATCCCGGCAACAACCTGTTCGCGGTGATCACGGGAACAGTGAAGATTTCCTCTTCTTCGCCGGATGGAAGGAACGCTATTCTGAATCTGATCGGTCCTGGAGAAATCTTTGGCGAGATCGCGGTTCTCGACGGCGCGCCGCGCTCGGCCGACGCGACTGCCAACACCAATTGCGAACTCTACATCATCGACCGTCGCGACTTCCTGCCATTCGTGAAGAGCCAGCCGGCGCTGGCGATGAAGTTCATCGAGCTGCTTTGCGCGCGCCTGCGCTGGACCAGCCAGCAGGTCGAGCAGGTGATCCTGCAAAATCTGCCGGGCCGGCTTGCGAGCGCGCTGCTCGGTCTCACCGAAGAGCGCAAGTTCGACTCCGGCAGCGGCACGCTCGCCATCACGCAGCAGGAGATCAGCGAGATGGTGGGGATGACGCGCGAGAGCATCAACAAGCAATTGCGCGCCTGGGCCGGCCGCAACTGGGTTCGTCTCGAGCACGGCGCCATCGTCGTGCTGGATACCGATGCGCTGCACGACCTCGCCGAGAGCGGCCTCAACGGCGAGTGAGGCCTCAGACCTGATTGTCGACGATGGCGACCGCTCGGGTCCACCCTGCGGACGCTCGCTCGATCTTCACCGGGAAGCATGAGACCGTGAATCCGGTCGACGGCAGCTTGTCGAGATTGTGCAGCTTCTCGAGATGGCAATAGCCGATGTGTCGTCCCGCCTTGTGACCTTCCCAGATCAGGCCGGCATCTTTTGTTTCGGCATATTTCTTCGCGGTGTAGACGAACGGCGCGTCCCAGCTCCAGCCGTCGGTGCCGGTCAGCCGCACGCCGCGTTCGAGCAGGTACATGGTGGCCTCATAGCCCATGCCGCAGCCGGAGTTGACGTAATCGGCCTGGCCGAATTTGGCGCCGGCGCTGGTATTGACGACCACGATCTCCAGCGGCGACAGCGTGTGCCCGATCCGTTTCAGCTCCTTCTCGACATCGTCGGCAGTCACCACGTACCCATTGGCCAGGTGGCGGAAGTCGAGCTTCACGCCGGGCTGCAGGCACCATTCGAGCGGCACCTCGTCGATCGTCCATGACCGCTCGCCGCGATTCATGGTCGGGTGGAAGTGCCAGGGCGCGTCGAGATGCGTGCCGTTGTGGGTGGACAGCGAGACCTGCTCGACCGCCCAGCCCTGGCCATCCGGCAAATCCTCCGCCTTGAGGCCGTCGAAGAACTGCAGCATGCGGGGCAAGCCCTGCTGGTGATCAATATATTGGATCGTCGGGTGATTGCCCGGCGGATCGGCCGTCACGTCGTTTCCGAGCGGCACGGAAATATCGATCAGCTTCCGCGGCATGGGCATTTCCTCGCGATGTTCCGTTTCGGCGCATCTTGGGCGGGCTCTCCCTGTGGCGTCAAGTAACGCCCCAGTGCAGGCGATTTCGGAAAAACGGGGCATTCGCCGATCGCGCCCTCGAAGTGATGCATGATCGATCGATGCAACTCCAGCATTGATCGATGCCGGATTTGGCTTGGACTCAGAATGCCGCCCGCCCTAGGGACGACGTTGGCGACATCGCGCTGACCAGCGCGCATCGCACAAGGATGGGGCGACCGTCACGTCTGCACCTCCAAGCCGCAACCAATAGCGGTCGATTCTAAAACCAGAGGAACGTCCATGGATATGACGAGCATCGTCACCTCGCGTCCGGCATTGGCCGACGGCGAGGCGGGATTAAAGGGAAGCCGGCACCTGCCGCGCCAGTCCCCGCCGGAGAGGGCGCGATGAAGCTCGCACCTTTCCTCGCCGTGATCATTCACCAGTCAAATCCGCTCGACTCCGCCGCGCAATCCTACCAAGGTGGTGCGTTTGCAACGCTTGACTTTACACCTGAAGTGGAGCGACCCAAGGCGGCCTGCAGCATCGGCCCGACAACGACATAATTAACTCAGGAGGAAGCCCCAGATGAAGACACTCACCGGCATCATCGCAGCCGCCGTACTGGCGGTCTCAGCGCCGCTGGCGACCGCACGCGATTTCCGCTCGGCCGACATCCACCCCGCCGATTATCCGACCGTCGAAGCCGTCAAGTTCATGGGCAAGCAGCTCGCAGCCGCGAGCGGCGGCAAGCTCGGTGTGAAGGTGTTTCCCAACGGAGCCCTGGGCTCGGAGAAGGACACCATCGAGCAGCTGAAGATCGGCGCGCTCGACATGATGCGGATCAACGCATCGCCGCTGAACAACTTCGTGCCCGAGACCATCGCGTTGTGCCTGCCCTTCGTGTTCCGGGACACGCAGCACATGCGCACGGTTCTCGATGGTCCGATCGGCGACGAAATCCTGGCGTCCATGGCGCCCGCGGGCCTGATCGGCCTTGCCTATTACGACAGCGGCGCCCGGTCCATTTACACCGTCAAGGCGCCGGTCAAATCGCTCGCCGACCTCAAGGGCCTGAAGATCCGCGTCCAGCAGTCCGACCTCTGGGTCGGCATGATCCAGAGCCTCGGCGCCAACCCGACACCGATGCCGTATGGCGAGGTCTATACCGCGCTCAAGACCGGCCTCGTGGACGCCGCCGAGAACAACTGGCCGTCCTACGAATCCTCGCGTCACTTCGAGGCCGCCAAGTTCTACAACGTCACCGAGCACTCGCTCGCGCCGGAAGTTCTCGTGATGTCCAAGACGGTCTGGGACACGTTGAGCAAGGAGGATCAGGCGATGGTCCGCAAGGCGGCCAAGGAATCGGTGCCCGTCATGCGCAAGCTCTGGGACGAGCGTGAGCAGGCCTCCCGCAAGACCGTCGAGGCGGCCGGCGTGCAGGTCGTAACGATCGCCAACAAGGCGGAATTCGTCGATGCGATGAAGCCGGTGTACGACAAGTTCGCCGGCGACGAGAAGCTGAAGGGCCTGGTCAAGCGTATCCAGGACACGAAGTAGGGCCACAGCGTCGGGTCCGGCGTCGCCGCGAGGCGGCGCCGGACCCCCGCAAGGAGACGCCGATGACAGACCCACATGTCGCAAGCCACGAGCAGGAGGTAACCGGCCGACCGTCGACCGGCTTGCTGTCGCGGATCAATGCCGTCGTTGCCCGCCTCGGCATGTATCTGTCCGTGACCGGCCTGCTCATCATCGTCACCATCGTGTTCTACCAGGTGTTCGGACGTTACGTGCTCAATTCCAGCCCGACCTGGACGGAGAACCTTGCGCTGGTCCTGATCCTGTATGTCACGCTGATCGGCGCCGCCGTCGGCGTTCGCGACGCTGGACACATCGGCATGGACAGTTTGCTGGTGATGCTTCCGGATCATCTGCGAGAGAAGATCGAGCTCGTGATCCACGTTCTGGTGGCCGTGTTCGGCATTGCGATGGCCTACAACGGCTGGATCCTCGGAGCGTCGGTCGGAACCGTGAAGATCCCCAATCTCGGGCTCCCCGAGGTCATCCGCTACGTCCCGCTGATCGCCTCCGGCGTCCTGATCGTCTCCTTTTCAATCGAGCACATCATTGCGCTCCTGCGCGGCGAAGAGGTCGTCCCCTCATGGAACTGATCATTCTGGGCGCGACCTTCTTCGGCTTCCTGATCCTCGGCGTACCCGTCGCCTTCGCGATCGGTCTCTCCGCGATCTGCACCATCCTCTACGAAGGCCTGCCGGTCGCAGTCATCTTCCAGCAGATGATGTCGGGGATGAACATCTTCTCCTTCCTCGCCATTCCGTTCTTCGTCTTCAGCGGTGAGCTGATGCTGCATGGCGGGGTCGCCGACAAGATCGTGCAGCTCGCCAAAAATCTCGTTGGGCACATCCGCGGCGGGCTCGGCATGTCGAACGTGGTCGCCTGCACGCTGTTCGGCGGCGTCTCCGGCTCGCCCGTGGCCGACGTGTCGGCGATGGGCGCGGTGATGATCCCGATGATGAAAAAGGAAGGGTTCGATACCGACTACGCCGTCAACGTCACCACCCATGCCTCCCTGGTGGGGGCGCTCATGCCGACCAGCCACAACATGATCATCTATGCGCTCGCCGCGGGCGGCAAGGTCTCGATCGGCGCGCTGATCGCCGCCGGACTTCTGCCGGCGATCGTGCTGATGGTGTGCATGCTGGTCGCCGCCTACGCGGTCGCGGTGAAGCGCGGCTATCCGGCCGGCAAGTTCCCGGGCTGGGCCGAGGTTTTCCGCTCGTTCGCGGCCGCGCTGCCCGGTCTGCTGATCGTCGGCATCATCCTGGCGGGCATCCTGTCCGGCGTCTTCACGGCGACCGAATCCGCAGCCGTCGCGGTCACCTACACGATCCTGCTGACCTTCTTCATCTACCGCACCATGACCCTGCCGAACTTCCTGCGGGCTGCCGCCAAGGCCGTGAAGACGACAGGCGTGGTGCTGCTGCTGATCGGCGTCTCCACCATGTTCCAGTATTTGATGGGACTCTACGAGGTGGCCGACTTCGCCGGCGACTTGATGAGCAAGGTGTCCTCGCAGCCCTGGGTCATCTTCCTGCTCATCAACGTCATCCTGTTCGTGCTCGGCACGTTCATGGACATGGCGGCGACCATCCTGATCTGCACCCCGATCTTCCTGCCGATCGCGATGAAGGCGGGCATGGATCCCGTGCAATTCGGCATGCTGATGCTGATCAACTGCGCGCTGGGGCTGAACACCCCGCCGGTCGGAACGACGCAGTTCGTCGGCTGCGCCATCGGCGGCATCTCGGTGGGCGCGGTGATGCGCACCATTCTGCCGTTCTATGCTGCCCTGATCGCAGCTCTGATGTTCGTGACCTACGTCCCCGCGTTCTCGCTGTGGCTGCCCCGCCTGCTGATGGGCTACAAGGGATAGCAGCAACAGGGAGAATCCGTTCGTGACTGACTATCGCAAGCTCTTCGATCTCACCGGCAAGACCGCCGTGGTGCTCGGCGCCGCCTCGGGCATCGGCAAATCGTCGGCCGAGGCGCTGGCCGGGCTCGGCGCCCGCGTCGTTTGCGCAGATCGTGCGCTTGACGCCGCCGAGGCGACGGCAGCCGGAATTCGCGACAAGGGCGGCTGGGCGGAAGCAGCTAGCTGCGACGCCGCGAGTGCTGCGGACGTCAATGCGCTCGCCAAGATCGTCATGCAGAAATTCTCGCGGCTCGACATCGCCGTGACGACGCCCGGGCTCAACATCCGCAAGACCATCCTCGACTACACCGAGGAGGATCTCGACCGCGTCCTCAACCTCAACATCAAGGGCACCGTCTGGTTCTTCCAGGCCTTCGGCCGCATCATGGTCGAGCAGAAGGGCGGCAGCATCATCGCCTGCTCCTCGGTGCGCGCGGTGACCATCGAGCCCGGTCTTGGCGTCTATGGCTCGACCAAGGCGGCGATCGGCCTGCTGGTGAAGGGTTTTGCTTCAGAGGTCGGCCACGCCGGCGTCCGCGTCAACGCGATCGCGCCGAGCATTGCGGAGACCGCGCTGACCGGCCCGTTCAAGCAGCGGCCCGATATCTACAATCTCTATGCCGGCCATACCGTGTTCAACCGCTGGAGCAGCGCCGACGAGGTCGCGACGGCGGTCGCCTATCTTGCTTCTGATGCCGCGAGCTATGTCAGCGGCAGCACGCTGTTCGTCGACGGCGGCTGGACCGCGGTCGATGGGCCGCCGACCGGTCTCACCCAGCTACACAAATAAGGCGGCCATCCGTATCTAGCCGGCAAAGCCGACGCGCTGGCGCAGCTCCTTCCGGTCTGCGCCGGTCAGCAGTGCGATCAGCGCGGCCGCTTCTGTCGGATGTGCGGCCCGCGCGGCCACGCCGGCCGTGTACATCGTCACGAGCTCGCAGCCCGGCGGCAGCGATCCTGACAGCGCGATGCCGTCGGTTGCGATGATCTCGGTCGCCTGGGTACATCCGATCGGCCGAGTTGCGGTGGACGCAGCAAGCTCGCGCATCGCGGTCGCGCCGTTCGGAAAGATCTTGAGACGCGATGCGACCTCATAGGCGATGCCGAGTTGATCCAGCACCTTTGCGACATGCTGTCCCGCGGTCGAGGCTTTGGTGTCCGGAACGTAGATGGCATCCGCGGATCGCAGCACCTCGCGGAGATCGGCCTCAGTCTTCACCGTGACTTTCGGATCGCGGTTATGGACCGCCAGCGCGGTCTCGACCCGGCCGATATCTGCGATCGAGGAGGGGACGACGAGCTTCTCCGCGGCGAGCTCCGCAAGGAGGGCCTGCGTCAGGATCACGAGATCGGCCGGCGTTCCCGCGCGCAGCTTGTCGGCCATGAGACCAACCGCGCCGAACTCACCGTCGATACTGAGGCCGGTCTGCGTCTTGAAGGGCTCGCTGAGGCCGCGCACCAGGCCTTGCGCCGCGCCGCCGCTCAAAATGGTCACTGTCGTCACGATGCAAGCTCCATGGCTGCGATGATCCTGTCGCGCGTGATCGGTAGGTCGCGCACGCGCGCGCCGAGGCAATCGTAGACCGCATTGGCGATCGCCGCCGTCACGGGACCGTGCGCGGCCTCGCCGGCGCCGACCGGCTCGATCTCCGGCCGCTGGATGATTTCGACATCCACCGCCGGCACCTCGCTGAAGGTCAGGATCGGATAGTCGGTCCAGGACGTTGATGTAATGTGCGTGCGATCGAAGCGCACGCGCTCCTTCAGCACCCAGCTCGTGGCCTGGATCGCACCGCCCTCGATCTGGTTGATGACGCCGTCCGGATTGATGGCCTCGCCGACGTCGACCGCAAGCGTCAACCGCCTGACGCGGATGTCGTCGGTGCCTTCGATCTCCGCGATGGCGGCGCAATAGGCGCCCGTGTTCTTGTAGCGGGCGAAGCCGACGCCGTGGCCGATGCCAGACTGTTTTTGCGGTTTCCACTGCGCGCGGCGTGCCGCGGCGCGAATGACGTCGCTGGCGCGCTCGTCGCGGAGATGACGCAGGCGAAACGCGATCGGGTCCTCGCCGCGCAGGACCGCGATCTCGTCGAGTATGGATTCGATCGCGAATACATTGCCTTGCCCGCCCAGGGTCCGCAGCGCCGACGTGCGCACCGGCATCGTCAGCAGCCGGTGGCTCGTGATGGTCCAGGCCGGAAGGTCGTAGAGTGGAACGGAGTTGCGGTCGCCGCCCCCGCCATTGGCGGCCGGTGGATTCGTCGAGATCATGCGCGGGTAGGGGTTCGCGATCTCGGTCGCCGCAAGCAGCGCCGGCTGCGCCGCGCGTCCCGGGCGCGCGGCGTGGCCGTTGCTCCAGATCGCATGGCGCCAGCCGACGATCTCGCTGTCCGCATCGAGGTCGGCCTCGATCTCGATGGCCATCGCTGCGCCGAACGGCGCATGAGACATCTCGTCATGGCGCAACCACTGCACCCGCACCGGGCGGCCGCCGGCGGCTTTCGCCAGCAACACGGCATCGAGCGCGACGTCGTCGGCCGCATTGTGTCCGTAGCAGCCGGCCCCCTCCATATGCTCGACGACGATGTTCTCGGCCGGCAGTTCGAGCACGATCGCAAGATCGGCGCGCAGCAGAAAGACGCCCTGGCTGTGGGTCCAGACATGGATACGATCGCCGTCCCATCGCGCCATGGCGCAGGACGGCGCGATCGAGGCATGTGCGATGTAGGGACGGGTGTATTGCCGGCGAAGGGTGCGCGCAGCTCTCTTCGTCGTTGCCGCTGCCCTGGCGTCGATGACGGTGGTTTCGACCGGCTGGCTCTTCAGAAAGCCCGCGAGATCGTCTTCGTCGGGCAACGGCTCGCCGGCCGACCAGGTTGCGCTCTTGCGCAAGGCTTTCAGTGCGGCTTCCGCCGAAGCCTCGCTATCGGCAACCACGCCGGCAAAGCCGCCGTCGCGGACGATCGCGACGAGGCCGGGAACGACGCGCGCCGCCGTCTCGTCGAGCGCGATCAGCCTGGGACCCGAGATGTCAGGCCGCAGCACGCGGCCGTGCACCAGGTCCGGCAATGCACAATCGTGAATGAAGCGCGGTCGCGCAAACACCTTGTCGGGAATGTCGACCCGCTGGACCGAATGTCCGGCGACACCGCGTGTGGCAGCGGGCTTCGCGACGGCGCCCGCGGTGGCGTCGCGGTCGAGCAAGACGTCGCCAGCCAGCTCCCAATAGCTGGTCCTGACGTTGCCGGGACCCGAGATCGTGCCGTCATCGACATCGAGCAGCGCCGCATCGACGCCGAGACGCTCCGATGCGGCTGCGAGGAAGCGCTGGCGCACCTCGGCGCAGACGTGTCGCAGCGCGCGGCCGGACTGCTGGACCGAAAGACTGCCCGAGGTGACGCCCTCGTTCGGGCTGGTCGCCGTCGAGGCGCGGATCAGCTCGATCCTGCCGATATCGACGTCAAGCTCGTCTGCGGCGATCTGCGCCAGCGCCGTGACGATGCCCTGGCCGATCTCGACCTTGCCGGGTGAGATTGCGACACCGCCTTCGCCGCTGAACCGCACCCAGGACGACAGCTTTGGATTGGCCGCGAGGCTAACCGGCAGTTTCGGGACAGGGGACGGCAGACTCATGACGTCGCCGTCTCCGCTGCCGCGCGCAGCACGGCGCGGACCATGCGATTGTGCGATCCGCAGCGGCACAGATTGCGATCGAGCGCGGCTCTGACCTCAGTCTCCGTCGGCGACGGATTGCGCTTCAGCAGCGCCGCCGCGCTGATGAGGATCCCCGAGACGCAGTAGCCGCATTGCATCGCCTGCTCGGAGACGAAGGCGCGTTGCAGCGGATGCGGCTCCTCGGCCGTGCCGAGGCCCTCCACCGTGAGGACGTCCTTGTCCGCCACCGACCACATCGGCATGTCGCAGGAGGCCATCGCGCGGTCGCCGACCATGACGTAACAGGCCCCGCACTCACCGGCCCCGCAGCCGAAATGCGGACCGGTGACGCCGAGCCGGCCGCGCAGCACATCGAGCAGCGTCTGGTCGAGATCGGCCTCCACGGCCATCGCCGCGCCGTTGAGCTGAAATTGAATGGTCGGCATGATCGCTCCGCGACCTCAGGACTTGTCGAACTTCTTGACGACATCGGCCCATTTCTCGATATCGCCGCGAAGGAATTTTTCGAATTCCTCCGGCGTCATGGACATGGGTACGGCACCCTGCTCGGTCCAGAGCTTTACGATGTCCGGTCGCTTCACCATTGCGTTTACGGCGGCATTGAGCCTGTCGATGACGGGCTTCGGCGTGCCGGCCGGGGCCATCAGGCCAAGCCAGATCGTGGCCTCATAGCCTGCGACGCCGGCTTCGCCCGCGGTCGGCACGTTCGGCAGCACGGCCGAGCGCTCCTTGCCGGTGGTCGCGAGCGCGCGGACCTGGTTCTCGGCGATATTCGGCGCCATCGCCGGCACGGCGTCGATCATCATCTGCACCTGTCCACCGATCACGCCGCTGCGCGCCTCGCCGCTGTTGCGGTAGGGCACGTGGACGACGTCGATGCCGGCCATGGCTTTGAACAGCTCGCCGGCCATGTGATAGGGCGTGCCCTGGCCGGAGGAGGCGTAGTTCAGCTTGCCCGGCTGCGATTTGGCGAGCGCGATGAACTCCTGCAGCGTCTTCGCCGGAACTTGCGGGTTCACCACGATGACGAGGTCGGAGTAGTTCACCGGCGCGATCGGCGCGAGGTCGCGCATCAGCTCGTATTTGCGCTTGTCCGGCGTCAATAGCGATTCATTCGCGGTCTGGGTGTTGGACATCATCAGCAGCGTGTAGCCGTCGGCCGGCGACTTCGCCGCTTCGACCGTGCCGATGACGCCGCCCGCGCCGGTGCGGTTCTCGACCACGAAGGGCTGGCCAAATCTCTCCTGGAGCACGTTGCCGATCAGCCGGGCCGCGACGTCCGCCGGCCCACCGGCGCCAAAGGGGACCACGATCCGGACGGCGTGGGTCGGGTAATCCTGTGCGAATGAGGGGGCCGCGGCGAATGCACCGAGCAGACCGGCGAGCGCCAGCATCAATCTTCGGGCCGTCATGCCCACCTCCCTGTTGTCGTTCTTGTTGCCTGGCAATGTAGCGGCAGGAGATACGGACTGTCGACGGCTCACAAAGCCGATCGCGCCGGGAATATTGGGCCGTTTTCGGTGTGGCCGCACCGCTCTTCGCGTCGCGGCAGGAACCGGCAGGGCACGTGATCTGAGCAAATCGCATGGGCATTGCCGGATAAATGCCCTCGGCTGGCTGCTATTTTGATGTTACGAACTGGACATGAACCAGCACGCCAAGATCGAAATCCGCCATTCGACCTGTCCGCATGACTGCCCCTCGGCCTGCGCGCTCGACATCGAGGTGGTCGAAGGCCGAAGCATTGGCCGCGTCCGAGGTTCGAAAAAGCAGACCTACACGGCTGGCGTCGTCTGCGCCAAGGTCGCCCGTTACGCCGAGCGCATCCATCACCCCGAGCGGCTGATGTATCCGATGCGCCGTACCGGGCCGAAGGGCTCCGGGCAGTTCGCGCGGATCTCCTGGGACGAGGCGCTGGACGAGATCGCAGATCGCTTCAACCAGGCCGAGCGCGAGTACGGCGCGGAATCGATCTGGCCTTATTACTACGCCGGCACGATGGGGCTGGTGATGCGCGACGGCCTCAATCGCCTCACGCATGTGAAGAAATATTCGCGCTTCTATCAGACCATCTGTGCCAATGTCGGGCGCATCGGGTTCGCGATCGGCACCGGCAAGATTGCCGGCGTCGATCCGCGCGAGATGGCGCTCTCCGATCTCGTCGTGATCTGGGGCACCAACCCGGTCAACACGCAGGTCAACGTGATGACGCATGCCGCGCGTGCGCGGAAGGAGCGCGGCGCCAAGATTGCCGCCGTCGACATCTACGACAACGAGACCATGAAGCAGGCTGACATCAAGATCATCCTGCGGCCCGGCACCGATGGCGCCTTCGCGTGCGGCGTGATGCATGCCCTGTTCCGCGATGGCTACGCCGACCGCGCCTATATGGACAAGTACACGGACTGCCCCGATGAGCTCGAGGCGCATCTGAAGACGCGGACGCCGGAGTGGGCGTCCGCGATCTCAGGCGTGCCGGTATCCGAGATCGAGGCCTTTGCGAAACTGGTCGGCGAGACCAAACGGACCTTCTTCCGGCTCGGCTACGGCTTCACCCGCTCGCGCAACGGCGCTACGCAGATGCATGCGGCGCTCTGCGTTCCCGCGGTGACCGGCGCCTGGCAGTATGAAGGCGGTGGCGCCTTTTTCAACAATTACGCGCTGTGGCACTTCAATGAATCCCTCATCGAGGGCCACGACGCGATCGACAAGGCCACGCGCGCGCTCGACCAGTCGCAGATCGGCCGCATCCTCACCGGCGATGCCGAGGCCTTGCTCGGAAAGGGGCCGATCAAGGCGATGCTGATCCAGAACACCAATCCGATGACGGTGGCACCGGAGCAGGCGCTGGTGCGTCAGGGGTTTGCGCGCGAGGATCTGTTCGTGGCGGTGCACGAGCAGTTCATGACCGAGACGGCCGAGATGGCCGACATCGTGCTGCCGGCGACCATGTTCATGGAGCATGACGATCTCTATTACGGCGGTGGCCACCAGCACATCTCGGTCGGGCCGAAGCTGATCGACCCGCCCGGCGAATGCCGCTCCAACCATCAGGTCATGCAGGCGCTGGCGCCGCGGCTTGGCGCGAAGCATCCGGGCTTCGAAATGACGCCGCGCGAATTGATCGACGCGACGCTGAAGCTCAGCAACCGCGGCGACATCGCTGGTCTCGAAGCCGACATCTGGCGCGATTTGCAACCGGACTTCCGGACCTCGCATTATCTCGACGGCTTTGCCCATGCCGACAAGAAATTCCATTTCAAGGCCGATTGGGCGCATCCGCCGTTCGGCCAGACGATGGGCGATTTCGACAAGATGCCGTCGCTGCCGGATCATTGGGCAGTGATCGAGCATACCGATCAAGCCCATCCGTTCCGGCTCGCGACCAGTCCCTCGCGCAGCTTCCTCAACACCACCTTCAACGAGACGCCGTCCTCGCAGGCGCGCGAGGGCAAGGCGAGCGTGATGATCCACCCCCTGGATGCGGCTGCGCTCGATATCGCCGACGGCGACGCCGTGACGCTCGGCAATACCCGCGGCGAGACCACGCTGCTCGCAACGCTGTTCGACGGCGTGCGGCGCGGCGTGCTGATCGCGGAATCCGTTCACCCGAACAAGAATCATATCGGCGGCCGCGGCATCAACGTGCTGACTGGAGCCGATACGATCGCGCCGATCGGGGGAGCTGCATTCCACGACAACAAGGTCTGGATCAGGAAAACGGTCTCGGCCTGAGCGCACGCTTCGCTCGCCCGCCAATTTGTGTCGAGGCGCTAAAGCAAGACCTCGTCGCAGATTGCCCTTGCGCCTGCCGCCCGAGCTGCCGCAAATGGCTGCAAACGGGAGCAAGGAAGCGAGGGTACCATGACCGACACCACAGCAATCATCACCGAAAAGCGTGGGCAGGCGTTCTGGATCACCATCAACCGGCCGGAGAAACGCAACGCGCTGAACGGCGAGGTCATCGCCGGCATCACCAAAGGGTATCGCGACGCGCATGACGACAAGGACGTCCGCGTCATCGTGCTGACGGGGGCAGGCGACAAGGCGTTCTGCGCCGGTGCCGACTTGCAGAATTCCGGCGCGGCGTTCGCGATGGATCATTCCAAGCCGAATGTCGACTATGCCGATCTGCTGCGGTTGTCACAGAACGCCACCAAGCCGGCGATTGCGCGGGTCGGTGGCGTCTGCATGGCCGGCGGCATGGGCCTGTTGTGCATGACCGACATGGCGATTGCGGCCGATCACGTCATCTTCGGCCTGCCGGAGGTGAAGGTCGGCGTATTCCCGATGCAGGTGCTGAGCCTGTTGCAGAGCATCGCGCCGCCGCGACTCGTCAACGAATGGGCGCTCACCGGCGAGCCGTTTGACGCGAAAGCGGCGCAAGGAGCCGGCCTGCTCAACTACGTCGTATCCACAGCCGAGCTCGACTCCAAGGTCGACTGGCTGATCGGCCGCATCATCGACAAGTCCCCGACCGCGATCCGCCGCGGCAAATACGCCATGCGCGCCATCGCCTCGATGTCGTTCGACGAGAGCATCGCCTACACCGAAAGCCAGATCGCGCTGCTCGCAATGACCGAGGACGCGAAGGAAGGCCTGAAGGCCTTCGGTGAGAAGAGGAAGCCGTCGTGGACGGGAAAATAGGCGATGCATTCATTAGATTACATTCGTCAGATTCTACGTCGTGCGATACACCTTCATCCCGAGGGACGATTGGCGTTTAGTCGAACAAGGAGTGATCTTGTCCGCTCCTCGCGGCGCTTCTTTGTGGCCTTGATCAATTGCTTACCGGTGCGCTTAGCGTAGGTTGGCAGTTGGCGGCTTGATCTATGACGGCCAGCGGCGCGCAACTCTGCATCCGTGAGGTCGCTGTCGGCGCCTTCGGTGAATCCTCCGTGTCGGAAGGAAGTAAAGGAAAGTTCCTGACGAAGGCCAGCCTCTGCGATTATCTTCTTTACGATGCTGCGTAGATAGCGCAGGTCCTTGCGTGGGGTAATCCATGGAAGCGGGGTTGCCGACCGACGATGCGCATGGTCACGTCGGAACACGAGGCCCGAGATCGAGGTCTTTTTAATCTCGTCGAGCTCGTCCATAAGTTCAGGAAAGAGAGGGGCGCCCTTTTCGTCTGACAGCGGCCACCAGGCTTCCTCTCCATTTTTTGGATGTACGATTTTGACGCTATTTGGCCGCTCGCTAGGGCGATAGTGCGAAATGTCGAGGGCGCCGAACACGTGCTGCTCTCGTTGCAACCACTCCCACGACAACAAGGCAGCAGTTCCGATCGAGCGATAGTCGAGCCTTATTGCGGCAGCTCTGAACGCGACGAGTTCATCCCAGGTTGCGGTCGGTGTGGGCCGTATCGGCCGTCCGGGCGCACGTGATCTTAATCCCATCCGTGAAAATGGATTGCTCGCCGGTACCATCTTTTCTTGGGCGCGCTGGCCAACGAACCACGCGCGCCGGCAGGACGCCATGGCCAGATTTGCATAACGACGACGCTCGCGGACGATCACATCTCCATTGCTGCTTACTTTTGTTACCACTAGCAGCTTCCCATACACTGCGTCGACGAAGGCTTTCGTGAAAGCGGACAGTTGCTTCGACCCAGCGCGACTTCCATCTTTCAATTCGTGGTTGGCGAAAAGTGCGAGGCTTTTCCTGTACTGACGCTGAGTGTTGCTGTCGATTTCGTCCCACTTCTGGTGAGCTTGGAAGATGCCGACTAGCCAATCGAACGTGCCGGGTTCGGGAGAGGCGGGCATCAGGTCACTTAAACCTCGTGAGCGCCAGCTGTCGAACGCGGGCAAGAGGACCTTCTCAACACGCTCGACGGCGTTGGCGTAATCGCTTCCTAACGCTTCAGGGCCTAAATCGCAGCCCTGTCGACGAGCCCAGGTTGGCGGTTCAAAATAATAAGCCATCCGATTGTTCGCCAATAGTTTTCGTCGACAATATCGAGGAAGCGCTGGTGCCGTATCAAATGACATCATACGAGGCATAAGAGGTCCTCCGGTTCTCTAAGATCTCCTGTTACGATAGGCGTTGCGAACTGATCCATGGCCGCCTTCGACCAAACTGGCTGCCGTAGCCGTCCTGTTCCGCGACAGCTGAGGGGTGGCGGTGCGTCTCCTCGACCGATTGCGCGCGCGAGTTCGCTTGTGTCCCCGAAGTCCAGGTAGGCGGCGGCCATGTCCGCTCTCATCATCGCGGGCCAGAGTCCAGCGGGTGGGTAGCGGGCAGGCAGCGCGGGGCGCGGTGAAAATGGGCGGTCTGATCTCACTGTTGGGTGCCCGTTTGGTGCAACAAGAGCTGAATTTGCAGAAGAACGACGTCCGATCTGGAAGATCTAGGTTGCTCTCGGCTTGTGGTCGGTGGAGCGGGAGTTGGGGTGGGTCCTAAAGGGACTTTTACGGTGAAAGAGTTTTCCTCTCTACTGCGCAGTGCGGCTTGACGGCGATAGGCCAAAATAGCGTGCAAAAAGGAGACCTTTGGCGTGCAGTTCTCGAGGAGAACCAATTTTGATCGGCGAAATCCCCAAAAGGCGGCAATAGTTATTGTTTCGGTTGCGGTCGTCGGGGGACCGCTAGCAGGCAGTCAGCTGCTTTGGATGCATGATCAATGGCCTATCCGACAGATTCGATCGTGAACTTGCATTAAGGGTCTTGGACAGGATTCCAGTGTCGGAATTTGGATGTGCGCCCTGCACCAGGCCGGCCATTATCGACGCAGATCCAATTCGAGCACGTGCTCAGCCGGCCTCATGCGACGGTGGGGCTCGGCCGTTAATCAGCAAATGCGGTGGTCAAGGTTCATACAAACTCAAGAAAGAAAAACTCCGGTCGGTGGTGCGGACCTCGGCGAATGGCTTGTGCTTCACGGACTTGCGCTGGATTGGCCTCAAATGCTCGAAAGGCAGATATGGTGCAGACTTCAGCACAGTGCCGAGCGCGCCGGTCGAGGAAGCTGGAAGGGCAGCTTAGTCGAGCCGTGGTTTACCGCGCCTCGTCCGCGCGAACGGCAAGCCAGCCGCCTGCTCGGATGATGCAGAGTCCCGTCCGTAATCGGCTATCACCGCGCGTTGGATTTTGCAGGTGACGCTGGCCTGCTCTGGGCGACTCGCGCTAACCAATCGTCATCGATTGCCTAACTGCATGATAGGGACGACATGGTTGCAGCCACCCGTGAACTGCCATCTTCAGGTTACGCCCTCGAGGTGGATGGCCGACTGAAAGCCGAATCCGCAACCCGCGACGGCGCCAGGACAGGTGGAGAAGAGTTGAAGAAGCATTTCTCGATGCTTCAGATCAGGATCTATGACGCGCAGACGAATGCGCGCCAGGGGGTTTAGATCCTCCGATTGGCGGATTTTTTCGCTTGCGCGCGTGCGGCTTACGCTGCACCGGGCTCTCGTGTTGGGGTGGACGGCCCCCTTCCGCCGGTCTGCGTGGCAGGATGGGGTCGTCGATGACCTCAAACGAAGGAGCCGCCCGTGGAAACGATTGTTCGTATCGGTTTGGACACGTCAAAGAGCGTATTTCAGTTGCATGGCGTTGACGGGATGGAGCAGCCGGTCTTGCGACGCAAGTTGAGACGCGGCCAGGTTCTGGCGTTCTTCGGCCGTCTGCCGCCTACGCTTGTCGCGATGGAGGCTTGCGGAGCGTCGCACTATTGGGCGAGGGAGCTGCGTTCGCTGGGGCATGAGGTGGCGATGATCCCGCCGCAATATGTCAAACCGTACGTGCAACGTGGGAAATCCGATGCGGCGGACGCCGAGGCGATTTGCGAAGCCGCGAGTCGACCGAAATTGCAGAAGAACTTCGTGCCAATCAAAAGTCCCGAGCAGCAGGGCGCACAGATGCTGACTCGTGTACGCAACCAGTTCATTGGCAGGCGCACCCAGCTCGCCAATTCGATCCGCGGCTACGCCGCAGAGTTCGGCTTTACCGCGCCCAAGGGGCTTTCAAGGCTTCCGCAATTGCTGATCGATATTAGGGCTGATGCGACAGTCCCGGACTTGGCGATGGAGTTGATAGAGGCGTTGGCTGCAGAAATGGCGCGCGTCGATGATCAAATCGTTACGCTCGACAAGAAGCTCATGCAACTCCATCGGAGCAGCGAGATGAGCCGAAGACTTGCGACCATTCCAGGAATTGGTCCGATCGGCGCGACGCTGCTGTCAATCAAGGTCGTGGATGCGCGCGGATTCAAGTCGGCAAGAAACTTTGCCGCGTGGCTTGGCCTGACGCCAAAGAATCACTCGACGGCCGGCAAGAATCGGCTCGGGGTCATCACCCGCGCCGGCGACGGCATGTTGCGAACCGTTTTGGTAGCTGGCGCGACGGCAGTGATCGCGGATATGCGACGACGCGGGAGTCGCCCTTGGTCCTGGCTGAAAGACATGATCGCTCGCAAGCCGCCAAAGCTGGTGGCGATAGCGTTAGCAAACAAGCTGGCGCGGATTGCTTGGAAACTGATGGTCAGCGGCGAACGGTACCGGCCTGCGAGCGCCGTACCGATGCCAACGCCGACATAGACTTGAACGACAAAAAGAGCTTGGCGTCAGACGGGCAGATCTGACGCTGGGGCCGGAACTTGCAGGAAAGGAAGAGGTGGTACGTTCGGCGCGAGCCGGTCATGTGAGACACTCCGCTCGGTTTACCGGCAGCAAATGCCGCTCTCGTGTTTGGAGCTCACTGTCCGCGAAGCCCATCTTGGCCAGTGGTCGCAAGACCCGATAATAGGCCGGACATATGAGCGCAAGCGATCCGAGCATGCTGCCCGAGCCAATCCTTGCAAGTCGGGGGCCGTCCACATATGAATCGAGCCGCTTCGCGTCTCGGCCATCCGGCTTCGATCCCTCGCGC
Source organism: Bradyrhizobium sp. 482_C4_N1_8 (assembly GCF_052075965.1). NCBI lineage: Bacteria > Pseudomonadati > Pseudomonadota > Alphaproteobacteria > Hyphomicrobiales > Nitrobacteraceae > Bradyrhizobium > Bradyrhizobium sp. 482_C4_N1_8. The sequence goes on from NZ_CP197231.1 coordinate 2,863,332, forward strand.
AAACGCCGCGGAGCTCCTCGCCGGGGGCACTCGGGAAAGGGGCTCGCCTTCGGCGATCGCTATCACTGCCCCTGTCCCGGGTGCCGCTGTTAACCGGTCTCGTCGCTGCACTCGGTCCCGCGTGCCGCCTTCGGCGTCGCTATGCTCACGCTCCTGCGGGTGCCATTTTCCGTTGCGGCGATGCGCAATTGGCGCACGCCTGATCGGGGCCTTCGGCCCCAGGCACTCAAAGCCAAGTCCTACGAAGAAATGGGACGGAAGGCGGGCCGCCTCGCAGATTTTGCATTCTCGTTGTGTGCGCGCGGCGAGGAGCCAAACCGGGCTCTCCTAAGTCACACGCCGACGTATCCTCGCGAAAAAGGCTGAGAGTAAGAGTACCGGCCGGGTGCTGCCGTGACGGGTTTCAGGCTGCGAGAGAGGCTCGCGTCGCCCGTTGCGGAGAACCGCGATGTCTGGACATACCACCCGAGTTCGTGCCGGCAATGACCGCGCCAGCCTTTACACCGAAATCACCGACAAGATCATCGCCGAGCTGGAGGCCGGCCGTGTCCCGTGGGTGCAGCCCTGGGGAACGGCGGCAATCAAGGCACCGCTCGCCATGCCGCGCAACGCGTCGACGCAGCGCAAATATTCCGGGATCAACGTGCTGATCCTGTGGGGAGCCGTCATCGAGCACGGCTTTGCCGGACAGAGCTGGCTTACTTTCCGCCAGGCACTCAGAGTTGGTGGCCATGTCAGGAAGGGCGAACGCGGAACAACCGTCGTCTATGCCGATCGCTTCATCCCGGACGACGAACGTCGGCGAGCCGCGGAGGCCGGTGAAGAGCCGGGTGCCATCGCGTTTCTCAAGCGCTTTACGGTCTTCAACACTGATCAGTGCGATGGCTTGCCCGAGGAATTTTCTGCTTGGGTGGTTCCGCCGCCGCCAGATCAGATTGAGCCCCGAGCCGAGGCGTTGATCGCGGCGATAGGTGCGGATTTCCGCATCGGCGGTGCGCGCGCCTATTACAACACGACGGGCGATTTCGTGCAGGTACCGCCGCCGGCTGCTTATTTCGAGCCGATCAATTGGCACCGAACCGCTTTCCATGAGCTCGGTCATTGGACCGGCCAGGCATCCCGCCTCAACCGCGACCACTCCGGTTCGTTCGGCTCAAAATCATACGCGCGCGAAGAGCTGGTCGCCGAAATGGCGGGTGCGTTCGTTTGTGCCACGCTCGGTATCGTGCCGACCGTGCGCCACGCCGACTATATCGGTTCCTGGCTGGAGGTGTTGCGCGAGGATAACCGCGCTGTCGTCCGGGCGGCAAGCGCGGCATCGAAGGCCGCAGAATTCCTGCATGCGTTTTTGTCGCCCGCGATCGATTCCGTCGTCGAGGGCAACGAGGAGGCGGCGTGATGCATCCGAATGCCCTTTCAGCCTTCAATTGGCGCTGCGCGTCAGAGAGTGAGAGGCGCGCCGGCTTGTCTGTGACGGGTAGGAGGTCGATAGAGTCTTTCGGCCGCTCGTCGTGGAGAAGCCGACATGGCAAGCGTTCAGAAGATCAAACTCAGTTCCTCCCGCGATATTCCCTTCAACAAGCTGGTGCTCAGCCAGGCCAACGTCCGCCGCGTGAAAGCCGGCATCTCGATCGAGCAACTGACAGAAAGCATCGCTCAGCGTACGCTGCTCCAGAGCCTAAGCGTCCGTGCGGTCGTCGATGCCGATGGCCAGGAGACCGGCATGTTCGAGGTGCCTGCGGGCGGACGTCGCTACCGCGCGCTCGAACTGCTGGTCAAGCAGAAGCGCATGGCGAAGACGCAGCCTGTGCCGTGCCTTATTATTTGGGAAGCCGAAGTCGCCGAAGTTCCGGAATTCACCGATAGCGAGATCCACATCGTCGCTGGTTTGCTGTTGCCGATCTGGAAGCGTCTGCCGAACGAGTCGACGCGGGTCTATCGTCTGCAGACCGACGCCGGCGAGCGCATCATCGGCCGGAAGGTCTCGCCTGCGTGGGTCGCCTGTGCGTTGGATGCCGGGACGTCGAGTCTTTCGCCGGACGCTGCTTTCACCGCAATGATCGATGGCAAGACCATTCTCGATCTTGCCGATGGACTTCAGCTCAGGCGCGTTCGCGTGATGGGCGCAAACCGCATCGAATTGACCGGCTTCTCTGAGCCGATGCGGGATCGGCTGCGCGCCTACGGCCTGTTCGGCGAGATCATTTCGTGGAAACTGCGTTTCTTTGTCCCAATCGATGCGACCGGTCCTGCGATCCTGGCTAAGGTTCTGGAGTGCTTTCCGATTGCCCGCATCGCCGATCGCGCGGCGGCGTGACATGCCGCGAAGCGCGGCAGAGCTGGCGCATCGCCTCGCGCGCGAGGCCGAGGCTGTGTGCCGTCACTATCTCTCCAACGGGCGTCGCGTCGGCAATTACTGGCAGGTCGGCGACGTCAGGAACACGGCGGGCCGATCGATGTTCGTCCGCCTGAAAGGCGGGGATATCGGTGGTCGCCCGGCCGGCAAATGGACCGACGCGGCGACTGGCGAGTACGGTGACCTGCTCGACGTGATCCGCGCAAGTTGCGGTCTTGTCGATTTTCACGACGTCGCCAATGAAGCCCGGCGCTTTCTGAGCTTGCCGCGATCCGAGCCGGAATCCGACCGTCGATCGGGCCTGCCACCGGCGCCGATCGGCTCACCGAAATCGGCGCGGCGTCTGTTCGGCATGTCGCAACCGATTGCCGGCACGGTTGTGGAGACTTACCTGCGGGGACGCGGCATCAGTAACCTACACGGCATCGACAGCCTGCGATCCCATCCGCGCTGCTACTATCGTACCGAGGCAGACGCCCCGACCGAAATATGGCCTGCGATGGTCGCGGCTGTGACCGATCTGACGGGCCACATCACCGGCGCGCATCGCACCTGGCTCGATCCGTCAGGGCGCGACAAGGCGCCGGTCGATACGCCACGCCGCGCGATGGGCCACCTTCTCGGGCACGCGGTCCGTTTCGGTCCGGCTGACGACGTGATGGCGGCGGGCGAGGGCATCGAGACCATACTGTCGCTCCGCTGCGTTATGCCCGGCATGGCGATGGTCGCAGCGCTCTCGGCCGCGCATCTCGCAGCCGTCCTGTTTCCAGCAACGCTGCGCCGACTCTATGTCGTCCGTGACGACGATCAGGCGGGGGACGGCGCGGTGGCCGGCCTGTTCGACCGTGCGCAGTCGGCTGGGATCGAGGCAATGGTGCTGTCGCCGAAGCGTGGGGACTTCAACGAGGATCTGCGGACCCTCGACATCGACGCACTGCGTGCAGCGTTGCGTGTCCAGATTGCACCTGAAGATGTAACCCGATTTCTGGGCCCGAGGGTTTGGACGGGAATAGGGGTCAAAGCTCGTGCCGCGCTCTGAGGGCGTGCCCTCAATCCTCGGGCTTCTCCTTGTTCGGAGAGGGCCGCGCTCACGGCCTTCTGAGAGGGCGACCCTGCGGCAAGCGGTCCGGCCACGCAATGGCGGGAGCCGGCTATTTTCCGCCGCGCCGCCAACGCGGCGCTTTACATCGCGAAGCAAAATAGCCGGCTCCCGCCATCCTCCGCTTCGCTGCGGCCGCTGTCGCTGCGCTCGGCGGTGCAGGTCCGGTCCGCCCGCCGCCTTTCGTCACCATGAAGGCCGCGATGAGCGCGACCGATCCGACCACAGGAAAGCCGCCATGACGATCGACCACGACGAGACCAACCACGAGCAGCCATACGCGACATCCCCAACCGATCACGTCCTTACCGAACTCCAGCTTCACGGCTATCGCCCTTTCCAGGACGAACCCGACCCGAGACCGCTACCCGAAGCGCGCATCGTCGCTGCCGCCGTCGCCGACATCTTCGACGCCCTCATTGCGAGCCTGAGCGAAACCCGCCTCGAACCCGACCTCGAGGATCTCTTGTGGTCGACCGTCAATCTCTTCCACCGCGCCAACGAGCGCGTCGAACGCGAACTCGACGACAACGAACAGGCCCAGAAGCGCAGCCAGCGCGATCAGGACGGCTCCGAAATCCGCTCGGTCGAGCTCGAACGTCTCACTGTCGAGGGCATGACGCTGATCGAGCGGCGAAATAGCATGGAATACTTCCGCGATCAGGCGGCCGACTACTTCGCACGCCACACCGGATTGCACTGGCATCCGCGAAGCGGCTCAATGGTGAACCACCGCGCCTTGACCTCGGCTATGATCGATAGTCGCGACTTTCTCGCCGCCAAACGCCGGGCCGAGACCGAAGTGCTCTTGCCCGCCGGGCCGAAGATTGCCTTCACCGGTGGCCTCGACTGCAACGATCACCGCCTGATATGGGACAAACTCGATCAGGTCCACGCTAAGCATCCAGACATGGTCCTGCTGCACGGTGGTTCACCAAAGGGCGCCGAACGCATCGCCGCCCGCTGGGCCGACCACCGCAAAGTTCCGCAAATCGCCTTCAAACCCGATTGGACCAAACACGCCAAGGCAGCACCGTTCAAGCGCAACGATCAGATGCTCGACGTGCTGCCGATCGGCGTTATCGTCTTCCCCGGTACCGGCATTCAGGAGAACCTGGCTGACAAGGCACGGAAGCTCGGTATCCCCGTCTGGAAGTTCGGCAACGGTGGCGCGTAAGCGCCACCGCTCCTACCTCGCATACAATGTGCGCATTCAACTCGCTTGCGCAGCTGTATCGATTGTTTTTTCCGGTCGTAAAGAGTTGCCCTTGCCGCCTTGCGAAGAGAACGGAAATCGGGTGTCAAACCGAACGTCGCTTGCTCCATGGTCCATCGCATCGATCGATCTGATCGTCAGTTGAAACGACGAAGCAAAAAGGAGATGACATGTCGAGGGAAGATGAAAACAAGGCCATCGTCGGCCGCTGGTTCACCAAGTTCTGGGGTGAGACGTGCGATCTCGCAATCGTCGACGAACTCGCCGCGCCGGATATGCTCCTTCAATACTCACTGCACGAGCCGCGTCGAGGACGGGATGACATTAAGGCTTTCATGACGGATTTCCGTAAGGCCTTTCCGGATCTCAATTTCTGGGGCGCCGCCGATCTAATTGCGGAGGGCGACTATGTGGTCGGCCGCTGGGACGGTGGAGGGACGCACACCGGCCCCGCGTTCGGCGATTTCCTGGCCGGCTCCTTGCCCGCGAACACCGGTCGAAAAATGCGATTCACGGGTACAACTGTTCTAAAGCTGAAAGACGGCAAGATCACCGAGGAAATCGGGCTCGACGATGGTGTCACGGCACTGCAACAGCTCGGGCTGATCAAGCTTGCCGCTTAGCTAACGACAATCGACAAGCCGGCCTTCGTGATTGCCGTCTCGAAGGCCGGCAACGGCGACACGTCAGCGCTCCGTTCAATCTCGGTCTCCATCGCAATAGCGAGCGGGCTGTCTCCTGCATTGCGTGCATGAAACTTGACCGTAAAGGATTCCAAACGCGGGCCGGATCGGTTATTCATGGGACCGCGCCGTGGTGGTGGTGGAAGGCGCGACACTTGCAACCTTTGTCACGGGACCATCACCATGCTTGTCATAGGCGTACTTCTCAATATCGTCGGGCTCGGCTGCTGGACACTATTCGCGCTCGCGATCCACGCTTTGCCGTTTTTCGTCGGCATGACCGTGGGGATCTATTCATATCAAGCCGAAGCTGGTCCGTTCGGTGCCATCGTTGTTGGCGTCGTTGCGGCCGGTTTCACATTCGTGGTCGGGCGGTACGCCGTCTCCGTCGTGCGCTCTCCGATCGTTCGCCTGGTCATTGGGTTTGCTATTCGCGGTTCCGGCGGCACAAGCCAGCTATAGTGTGACACTTGCCCTTGCGCACCTCGGTATTCCCTCGGAATGGTGGCGAGAGTCGGTCGCCGTGCTTGGCGCCATCGCGGTCGGGGGCATCGCTTTGGCGAATGTGTCGATGCAGACCGGCACCGCTCTCAGAGGGGGCGTTGCACTCAGCCCTATTCAGCCACCAAATGAGGCGACGACCGCGGGCGGGTGACCATGGACGTCTGTTATCTCTCGGGTGGCATGACGAGGTATCAGGGAGTCGCTGCTGATCGCGACAACGCGGTCCTCCCTCACGTTTCGATTGAGCGGGTTATCTCGTCGGCAGATTGCTCCCACGGTTGCCAGCAGGCACGTTGACTTCTGTCGGTTCCGGGGACAACGCGTCGCCTTTCTGCACGCCATGTTTCCTTTTCCTTCGCCGGGAATGCGGGGCTTCTTGTTTGAGCCGATCGTTCGCTGGCACGTCTCCAAGGTGCTGTTCAGCGCACGCGAGCGCCTTGCCTCTCATTGGCTTGATCTAGCCGAAGGCCGGCTTCGCCTCGATCGCCTGAACCGCAATGGCGGCGGTGAGACTTTCTTCCCCTGGGCTTCGCCCATTCCTCGCGAAGCAAGAAAGTCCCTCCGCCGCCATCCTCCGCTGCGCTGCGACCCAAGAGGGTGCGGCGTCGATCGCCTTCGGCTTTCAGATCGCCATCGAGGCCGCGGTGGTCGCGGGCTCGGAAACAGCAAGGAGAAGTGACATGGCTAACATCGGCTCTTTCAAGAAGTCCGGCCAGGAATTCCAGGGCGAGATCGTCACCCTGAGCCTCCAGACCAAGGGCGTCCGCATCGTCCCCGAGACTGACCGGACTAACGACAACGCTCCTAGCCACCGGGTCTACGTCGGTCGCGCCGAGATCGGGGCCGCTTGGTCGAAGCGCTCCAACGAGGGCCGCGATTATCTCTCGGTCAAGCTGGACGATCCGAGCTTCAACGCTCCGATCTACGCCAATCTCTTCGACGACGAAGACGCCGACACCTACACCCTGATCTGGTCCCGCAGCCGCAAGGCCAACGGCGACTGAAGCGAACCAGCGCCAGCACCCCGCTCAGACGAGCGGGGTGCTACTTTCTGCGCTCTTGATAAGCAGGCTCGAGCTGAAAAAGGAAGCGAGGCGCCTGATCGAGCTGTCACCTGAATCGTGAGCCTCAATCGAGCGGTCCCGCGGCTGCGGTCGGCTGCCATAGTGCGACGCCGTCGACCGGCAAGCAGGATCGGCGGCGGTGCGGCATGTGCGCGTCCCGCGCTGGTCACGCCTTCGCCTTGTCTCGCGAAGATCACGGTTTACGATTGTTCAACATGGATTTCCAAACCCGATCACTTCCGCTTGGCAGGCTTTGATCGATCGATTCGCGCCTCTTCATCTGGCAGGACGAGATCGACATGGCTGACACCCAACGTATCGGCTAGTTCAAATAGGGTTACGACAGTTGGATTGCGGCGGCCCCGCTCCAGGTCGCTGATATATTGTTGGGTGAAGCCGGACAGTTCGGCGAATTTCTCCTGCGTGAAGCGCCTCTGCTTCCGCAGTCTCGCGAAATTCCGGCCGACCAACTTGCGCATGTCCATCGGCGCAAGTTGCGTTTTCACATACTATGAGGTTTATCTCCTATAGTGTGTATTTTGAGATGCTCGCTGATCGGTCCGGTCGGAATGAGACTAAAATGAGACGTACGGACGATCTTGACCCTCTTCGGAGGTTAGAATCATTCGCTCTTTGCTGGAATGCTAATGACGAAACCGCAGCTTGACCCCGACGTCGCGGATGTCGCGCCGAATGACTCGACGCTGACGGCCTATGACGAGCAGCACGTCGTCACGTACATGCGCCTTCTACAGGCCGAGGGTGAGGGAGCCGACTGGCTGGAAGTAAGTCGGATCGTGCTGCATATCGATCCGGAGCGCGAACCGGATCGTGCGCGGAGCGCATACCAGAGTCATCTTGCACGCGCTAAGTGGTTGACCGAGCAGGGACGCCTATTGCGTAGCTCTGGGTAAAAATAGACGACAGTTGGCGTCTTGACCTTTGCCGAGCGAACAATTCTCTCCTGCTAATCGGTGGTCATTTTCGCGCACCACGTGGTGCCAAATTAGGGGCTTCCTACAACCACCTCGTTTATACCTATTGCGCCGCAATCCTTGTTAGCTACGTGCAATGGGGCGGAAGCAATGCCTGAATTCGACTGGCGGTCGCCGGATTCCTATAAGAGCCTACAAGACGCCGTAATCACCGACATCGCCTGGGAGTGTCTTCGCCGTAACGCGGACTACCGACGCGAATACCACGCGATGATCGCCAGTAGCCCGGATGGCGACGTGACGGCGGAATTCAGGAGGAGGTGGGGCATCTGCTTTCGCCCATGACCCGCAGAGATCCTTCAACGAACAGACCATCTTTTGGGCGCCCGAGGTTCTAGCGGCGGTCGTCCCGCTCGCGGTGGCCGCCTCGGCTGTCGATCGTAGCTCCGCGTCTCCGCCACTGCTCGACCTCACAGCCGGTCAGGTGCGCCGCGCCGTTGACGGCTGGCATGCCGTGCTGCGCATCGGCCCGCTGGAACACCGCGTCTGGTCGAGAGAACCACCGGTTCTCGGCGCCTCCTATGCAGCCGAATTGCCACTTGATGGCGATTTCGATGCGCGCGCATATGCAGCCCGTCGGCTGTGGCGCGCCATCAACGGACGCTCGTCAGGTCCTGCCTTTCATCAACTGTCCAAACAGCGGCGCGAACGCTTGAGCGTCGCGATCCGCGCGCTCGACGCGCACAGTGCGGGTGGCAGCTATCGCATCATCGCCGAAGCGCTGTTCGGCAAGAGGCACATTCCCGATCGCGCGTGGAAGACGCACGATCTGCGCAATCGAACGATCCGCTTGGTGCAGAACGGCCTCGCGCTGATGCGCGGCGGCTACCGCAAGCTTCTACGGCCCGAGCGCAGGGACGAATAGCCACTCCGCTCAGGGGTGCCGAAACTCGTCCCCTCAATATTCGGCATCCCCCTCCGACATCGCACTTCTCCATGATGACCGCACACACGCCAGCGCCGCCATGCGCGGTGCGCTGTCACATTGGAGTTCCCAAATGCCCGATCCGATGGCCGGCTTGCCACCGCGTTTCCTGCGCACGCCGGAAGCGGCGCGTTACCTGGGCCTTTCCGGTCGTACGCTGGAGAAGCACCGCACGTACGGCACCGGACCCACCTATCGGAAGATCGGCGGGCGTGTCGTCTACGCCCTGGACGATCTGAAAGCCTGGGCTGATCTCGGCGCCAAGACGTCAACGTCAGATCCCGGCAAAGGCACCGTGCTGCCTGCCAAGAAGCATCCGGTCCTGCGCCCGTACGCAGGCCAGGAACGTCGCTGATCGCCGCGCGAGTGCAACAATCATGCGCCGCAAACGCCATTCCGAGCGCGACCAGCTTGAGCTCTTTCGGGCGCTGCCCGGCGATCTCGCGCCTGCGATGCACAGGATCTGATGGCTTATCCGTTCTTCTCGCTCGCAAAAACGAAGCGGATTGTGCCGATCGATTTCCGCGCGGGCGCGATCGCCATTCGTGTCGAAACGGTGCCGGAGCACGGCATGGCAACCATCTGGGATGCAGACGTCTTGATCTGGGCTGCTTCCCAGATTGTCGAAGCCCGTGACGCCGGCTTGAAGACCTCGCGCTTGATGGCTGCAACGCCTTACGAGATTTTGACGTTTGTCGGCCGCGGTACCAGCGCGCGCGACTATGACCGGCTGAAGGCGGGTCTCGACAGACTTCAGGCAACGACCATGATGACGTCGATCCGCCAGCCGACAGAACGGCGACGACATCGCTTCTCCTGGATCAACGAATGGAAGGAGACAGCCGATGCAAATGGCCGTCCGTTAGGGCTCGAGCTGATCTTGCCGGATTGGTTTTATGCCGGCGTGATCGATGATGCGCTCGTGCTCACGATCGACCGCGCTTATTTCGATCTGACGGGCGGGCTTGAGCGCTGGCTTTATCGTCTGGTGCGCAAGCATGGCGGTCGGCAGCACGGCGGCTGGAGTTTTGATCTTGTGCGCCTCCACGCCAAGTCCGGCATCCTCTCGCCGCTCAAGCACTTCGCTTACGACGTACGTCAGATCGTCCAGCGCCAGACATTGCCCGGCTATCAGCTCGTGATCACGCGCGATCGGATCGGCACCGAGCGACTGAACTTCGCACCTGCGCCTGTTGATCCCTTAACGGCACGACTGCGCCGGCGCGGCCTCATTCCAAATTCGGAGGAAAACCTGTGAATCAGCTCGTGCTATCGAGGACCGCAGCCCTCGTGCTATCGGGGACCCAATCCTCGTGCTATCGGGGACCAGAATCGAGCTTAAGAGCTTGTTTCTCTATGCTTTCCGGCCGCTCTAACTTTACTAACATACTGACACTAACTTCTTGTTGTGAATCAGTACGTTGTGAACAAGTCGGCCGCGTGTGCAACGAGGATGCCTCATGCATCCACACTCTCACGCGCAAAGCTTCGCTGCAATACGATTGTTATCTCCAATCTACGCGCGCGAATGCGATCGCGCGCAAATCTTCGCGATCGTTGGCGTCGACATCATCGCCTGGTGCGCGTCACGTCCTTTTGCGGCCACTCGCTCGTCGAGGAGAACTCGCTAACATCCGTGGTTGGCACGATGGCCACCACAAGCCGGAATCTGAGGAAAGGGCGGTCAGGCTAACCAGCGCCGTGCTTGATGGCTTCAAACGTCGTCATGAAGCCGCCGGCAAGAAAAGTTGCGATCTCACCCAAATCCCCGTCTCCTCGGGAGACGCTGCTCCGCCGTGGCGGAAGGAAAAGGCGCGCGTGGAAGCGGCCGGGTCGCGGAGGCCGTTACGCCGCCGCAGCGACCCGGCCGCGCTTGCCGCCGGCGCCAAACCGGAAGGTGGTGCCATCGATCCAGATCTTGTGCAGCAGCACGGCGAGCGCGCGCGCCACCGCGGTCGCCGCGCGCTTCAGACCCTTCTTCCTGGCCAGTCGCAGGCCCCAGAGCCGCAGCTTGAAGTTCTTCGGGATCCGCGTCAGAATCGCGATCGCCGCCTCGTACAGCATCACCCGCGTCAGCTCATCGCCGCATTTGGAGATGCTGCCGATCCGGTCGGTCTGGCCGGATTGATAGCGCCGCGGCGTCAACCCGAAATGGGCGCCGACATTGGTCGACTTCTTGAATCGCGCCGGATCGTCAACGGTGGCGCGGAATGTCAGCGCCACGAGCGCGCCGACGCCGGGCACTGTCATCATCCGTCGCACCGCGCTGTCGCTGCGCGCCGCCGTCAGCGCCAGGCGGTGCAGTTTTGCCAACTGCAGCCGCATGGCGTTGCGGGCGTCCAGCAGCGGCACGACGATCGCTTCCAATTCCTTCTTCCCGGCCAGGAGATCGCGCACCCGCGCCTCAAAACGGCCGACCGAGATCTCGCCGACCTTGAGGCCGAATGGGCGCAACAGGCCGCGGATCATGTTCTCCATGTCCAGCACCTTGCCGAGCAAGGCCTTGCGCCCGACCAGCAGCGCCCGCAACGTCTGGGCGCTCTCCGACTTGACGTGAACCGCGCGGAACCAGCCGGTCCGCATCATCTGCGCAATGCCCTTGGCGTCGTTGCGGTCGGTCTTGTTCAGCATCGCGTTCAGCGCCGCCTTGGCGTGCCGGGTCTCGATGCAGATCACGGGGAGGCCCTTGTCGGACAGCGCCGTGAACAGCCAGGCGCTGTACGAGAACGCTTCCAGCCCGATGCGCTTCAGCTGGATACCCCATTCCGCCAGGAACAGCTCGATCGCGTCCGGATCGGTGTCGAGTTTCGCCTCCCGGACCACCTTGCCGTCGCCGTCCACCACGCAAATGTTGGTCACCTCGAGCGACACATCAAGCCCTGCATAGAAGTCCATCATGCGCCTCCACCACCGCCGACCGCCGGACCGCACCGCGCGTTCCGTTCGCGAATCGCTGTGCAGCATTTTCGCAGCCGCAGGGCCGGCGAGGGGGCACCGGTCAGTACCCCGGCTAACCAGGAATCCTTCGGATTTCTTCTAACGGGCCAGGCCGAAAGCAGCATTGAAGGCGACCGGCAACGGCGGGCCGCCAGTCCTATTTGCCTTCACAAGCCGCACACGCACTTCACCGAACCCCAAGCTCGTGGCTTCCTGTTCCAGCTTCAGGGAGCGGCGGCATGATCGATCTCACCGAAGTGGAAGTGTTGTGGCTCGAGAAGCGTATCGAAAACCGCATTCGGTTCGGTCGTGTCGTCAAGGAACGAAAGCTTGATCGTCACCGGCGTGTCCTGTCATTTGCGCCCGGCAGCATCTTTGCCTTCGTCCGTTGGACCTCCAATGACTTTGGCACGATCATTTCGCGGATCGACGTCTTGCGCGCGGTCGCACCGGGACAGCGCTGCTCAACTGTCCCTTATGTAACGCCCGGTGGAGAGATTTTGCTACGGCTCTCCGGCTGGCCGAAGGTCGAACGAGCGTTGCAGATGACCGATGCCGTTGAGGCGCTCGGCATCGATCCCGCCGACGTCGCACCTGATCATTGGCATCACGTTCATAACCGTCTGTCCGTTAACGAAAACCCGCGTCCCTACACGAAAGCGCGCCACCAGGCTTGGCTCCATCGTCAGAGGGTGATGCGATGACAGGCGGCCTGAAGACGTTGACCGCGACGTTTGGGGCCGCTGCTGCGCTCGTCGCGACAATCGCCCTGGAGCCGCTTCCGCTCTACATTTGGAATGCATCGGCGAGCGTGCCTATCGGTCTCTATCGCTTGCGACCGGCGAAGCGCTTCCATGTCACTGAGCTGGTCGCCGCTGAGCCGCCGGAGCCGCTCGCGACCTTCCTCGAACTGAACGGCTATCTGCCCATTGGCGTCCCCATGCTTAAGCGCGTGCTGGCACTGCCCGGGCAGAGTGTCTGCAGAATCGGCCTCACGATTTTGGTCGATGAAATTGCAGTCGGCGAGGCCCGGGATAGCGACAGACGCGGCCGGCCGCTGCCGAAATGGCAGGGCTGCCGCGTCGTCAGCGACGGCGAACTGTTCCTCATGAATTGGCAGTCGGATGACTCTCTTGATGGCCGATATTTTGGATTTCTTCCGGCGTCGGCGGTGATCGGCCGTGTGCTCCCGGTTTGGACGTGGGAGGAGTGATCGTGCGCATCCCACGTGCTCGTCTCGCCATTCCTCTGTTCGATCGATTGCAAGACCATTCCTCCGTCCCGGCCAATGGTTTCAGCGCTGGCGCGCGCAGCGCCGGTCCAGGGCGGCCGAAAAGCCGGCGCGAAGCAGCTTTACCCTGGACGGGCGCGAGCACGACGGCACGCTTGGCTCAGTCGGGCGTGTGTGTTCGGGTCGTCGTATCGCTGCTGCTCATTTTGATCGTGTCGCATAGTGCTGCTCTGGCCGAGAATGGATCAGCCACCCCTCCGTCGATTCGTCAGGCCGCTAACTCGTTTGCAGGCTTTGTTGACGACGCCTCACAACGTTTTGCGATTCCGGTGAGCTGGATTCGTTCAGTCCAAAGCATCGAAAGTGCCGGTGACGTGCACGCCAGATCGCCCAAAGGCGCAATGGGCCTGATGCAAATCATGCCGGGGACCTGGGCAGAACTTCGCGAGCGCTATAAGCTCGGTAGCGATCCCTACGACCCGCGCGACAACATTCTGGCCGGCACGGCATATCTGCGTGAACTGCTCGACCGCTATGGTTCGCCTGGCGTGTTTGCCGCGTACAATGCGGGACCATCTCGATACGAAGAGCATCTCGCGGGCGGCCCATTGCCAAACGAGACGCAAGCATATGTGGCCAAGCTTGCAACTCTGCTTGGCATTGAGTTGCCTCCGACGTGGATCACCGGCCGGCAGTTATCGGCAGGAGCGACGCTGTTCGTCATGCGATCCGATCTGATGAAAGCGCGCGATCGGTTGCCGGCGCTCATGCCATCGAGCGGCGCCACGACCGGAATCTCGGCGCCCGATGTTTCGTCAATGGTCCCCCGACCTATTGGCGTGTTCGTCCCTCGATCGAATTCGGAAGCATCGCAATGACCAGTTCTGCTGATTCGCAAGTCATGGCGTGCTTCAGCGAACAATTGGCGGAAGGGCGAGGGCAGCAGGAGAAAGCGACAGCAGGACGGCTCTTCAAATCGGGATTCGAGATACCGGTGCACGGGGATAACACGGTCGTGGCCGAATCCGGAGCCTGGTGCGACGACTTGGAACGTCGCTGCCACAAGGGAGAGCTCCGATGAAACTCTACGTTGGATTGGACGTCGGTCTTGAAGAAACGAGCCTTTGCATCGTCGATGGTGAGGGTCTCACGGTTCGCGAAGTGAAGGTGAGCACGGAGCCGGAGGCGATCCGCTCCGCTGTGGAGAACTACGCGGATCGCCTCGATAGGGTAGGAGTCGAGGCGTCATCGCTTGGCATCTGGCTCTATCGCGAATTGCAGCCAGTCGGGCTTCCGATCATTGTTGTCGAAGCGCGCCATATGCGTGTCTCGTTGTCGACTATGCGCAATAAGACTGACCGTAATGACGCCCGCGGCATTGCGCAGATGATGCGGCTGGGCTGGTACCGCGCGGTCCATGTCAAGAATATCGAGATGCAGAAAATGCGCTCGCTGCTGGCCAACAGGAAGCTTCTTAAGCGCAAGCTGATCGACCTTGAAAACCACATTCGTGGGACGCTCAGGGCTTACGGTCTGATGGTTGGAGCGGTCGGCCGCGGGGGATACGAAGCGCGGGTCCGCGAGCTGATCGAGCACAGCGATCCGGTATTTTCCATGATGATTGAGGCCATGCTGGACGTACGGCGAGCGATCTTTGAAGGCCACGAGCGATTGCATAAGGTGCTCCTGCAGGTCGTCCAGCATGATGCGATTTGTCGTCGGTTGATGACCGTACCCGGCGTCGGTCCCGTCGCGGCTCTTTCGTTCAAGGTAGGTGTTGATGATCCGTTACGTTTTGCGCGGTCCCGGACCGTTGGTGCGCATTTTGGTCTGACGCCGAGACGACACCAGTCCGGAACCTCCATCGACTACGAAGGCCGAATTACCAAACAGGGTGACGTCGCTGTTCGCGAGGCGCTCTGCGAAGCGGCCGCGAGTCTTTTGCTGCGGGTCAGGAAATGGTCGGCGTTGCGGGCGTGGGGCCTGCGGATCGCCAAACGGTCGAGCATGCTGTGCGCGATCGTCGCAGTCGCGCGCAAGCTCGCAAGCATTCTGCACCGGATGTGGGTCAGCGAGACCGATTTCCACGTTGGTTTTGGCGCCAAAGTCACGCAGCGGCTGCGGTTGAAATCTGCGCACTAGCCGCGGTGCAGGTGACGACGGATTAGCGCTGGGTTTACGCCCGGCATGTTGAGGAGGAGCGAAACTAGAGATCCGCGCGCGCGGTGAGCGTCCCCTGGCGGGGCCGCGAAAAGGGGAATGTCCGCTATCTCTTGCCTGCTGCCGCCCTTCGGGGACGAGAGCGCCGGACTGCTTGGACAGCCCTGTTTACGAACCTGATGAAGAGCATGCGACGGCCGATGTGCTGAACGCGAAGGAACGCATGGACCCCGCCTGGTGAATGCAAGTCGCGTACGCGGCTGCGGTGAAGTTGCGCGTTGTTGGTGCAGGGAGTCGGTAATGGCTGAAGTTCGAAGAGTCGAAGAAAAGCGTAGGAATGAGTTGACTTTGCCCGCCCGATTAGGAAGGCGAGATAAAAGGGGCTCGCCGGTCGAACCGCAAGCCATTGACATGGCTTGGGTTCTGGCGTGCCGGTCGGTCGGGGCGCGTGCCGCGCGTAAGATTTTCGCCAAAAGATTCAAGGATCTTTTTGGCACCGTAGGCGCCGTTGCGCTTTTCAAGGGCCGGCCATGACCGTAGGCGACAGCGATCTGCGTGTTCGGCCCGGGCGCATCCGCGGCACCCGCGCGCCGAAGCAAAAGAGCTTCATCAACCAGGTGCTCCGTGCCGCGAAGAAAGCCGGACACACCTCGGGTCAGGCTGCGGCTGGCAGGCGTTCTGCGGCCTACGGGCGCTCGACGTTTGGCCGCGGCCGGCTGGCCTTTAGTCGCAGCCGGTTGTTCAGCCCGACACGCCGCGTCGTTGTGAAGGCGCGTGTGGTCCGACACAAGGGACGTACCTTCCGCTCCGCACCACTGACCGCCCATCTTTCATATTTGAAGCGCGATGGCGTCACCCGGAGCGGCGAGAGGGCCGAGATGTTCGATGTCTGCAGCGACCGTGCTGACGGCACGGCTTTCGCAGAACGCTGCAAGGACGACCGCCATCATTTCCGGTTCATCGTCTCGCCCGAGGACGCCGGCGAGATGACAAACCTTAGGGCCTTCACCCGCGATGTGGCCAGGCAGATGGAAAGCGATCTCGGCACGCGGCTCGATTGGGTGGCCGTCGATCATTGGAACACGGACAATCCTCACGTCCATCTTCTCGTGCGAGGCGTCGATGAGAACGGGGCCGATCTCGTGATCTCGCGTGACTACATCAGCCGAGGCCTGCGCTCACGGGCCGAGGAACTGGTCGCGATCGAACTGGGTCCAAAACCGGAGCATGAGATTCGCAGTTCCCTGGAGAGGGAAGTCACGGCAGAGCGATGGACGCGGCTCGATCAGCAGATTCGGCTGGCGGCAGATGAAACCGGCTATATCGATCTTCGCCCAGAGAATCCCGGCAAGACCGGTTCCAAGATCCGTCGTCTGACGGTCGGCCGCCTCCAGCACCTGGAGAAGATGGGCCTTGCAGCATCCGTCGCGCCAGGGGAATGGATGGTCGGGCTCGAGGCCGAACGAGGCTTGCGCGACCTCGGCATGCGAGGCGACATCATCAAGACCATGCACCGCGCCTTTACCGAGCGTGGGGGAGCGCGCGCCGTCGCCGACTACGTCATCGAAGGTGGGCCGCCGACGTCCCAGATCATCGGACGGTTGGTCGATCGTGGATTGCATGACGAACTGACAGGCGAGGCCTACGCCCTGATCGACGGAACCGACGGATGCGCGCACCACGTGCGCTTCCGAGGAATTGAGGCCTTCGAACAGGCGCCGCCGGTCGGCGGCATCGTCGAAGTCCGGCGCTTCGGCCAAGCCGGCGATCCGCGCCCGACCGTGGTGCTCGCGATCCGCTCCGATCTCGATCTTGGTGCACAGATCGCCGCAAGAGGAGCGACTTGGCTCGACCACCGGCTGGTCGAACGCGAGCCCATGCCGCTCGCCATGGGCGGGTTCGGCCGCGAGACCCGGGACGCCCTGGAAGCCCGTACCGAGCACCTGATTAAGGAGGGTCTGGCACGGCGGCAAGGCCAACGCATCATCCTGCAGCGCGACCTCCTGAGCACGCTCCGCCGACGTGAACTGGATGAGGCAGGAGCACGAATCTCGGCCAGCATCGGGCTGCCTCATGTGAAGGCTGCCTCCGGTGAACATGTGGCGGGCACGTATCGCCAGCGGCTGACGCTCGCTTCGGGACGCTTCGCCATGATCGACAACGGTCTTGGCTTCCAGCTCGTGCCCTGGTCGCGCGAACTCGAAAAGAAACTCGGCAAACACGTCACCGGCCTCCTGAAGGATGGCGGCGGCATCGAATGGGGCTTTGGCCGCAAGCGCGACCTCGGCCTCTAGCCGTCTTGGCAATTCAGTTGCGAAAGGAAGGTTCGGGATGTCCGGAACCAAAATTCTCTGGGGGCAGGTGATCGTTGTCGGCCTGATCGTTTTGCTCGCCATCTGGGGAGCAACCGAGTGGACGGCTTGGCGGCTTGCCTACCAGCCGGAGCTCGGGAGGCCTTGGTTCGAACTGTTGGGCTTCAAGGTCTATTACCCGGCCGTCTTCTTCTGGTGGTGGTTCGTCTATGACGCCTATGCGCCACAAGTCTTTGTCGAGGGGGCGTTCATAGCGGCGTCGGGGACCTTCGTCTCGATTGCCGTGGCGATCGGCATGTCGGTCTGGCGGGCGCGTGAAGCCAAGAATGTCGCCACCTATGGGTCGGCGCGCTGGGCCGATGCGGAAGAGGTTCGAGCGGCCGGACTTCTCGGTCTGGATGGCGTTGTGCTGGGTAAGCTCGACCGTGACTACCTCCGCCATGACGGACCGGAACACGTGTTGTGCTTCGCACCCACCCGGTCGGGCAAAGGTGTGGGCCTCGTCGTTCCCTCGTTGCTGGCTTGGCCGGGCTCTGCCATCGTGCACGACATCAAGGGTGAGAACTGGCAACTGACAGCCGGCTTCCGATCGCGGCACGGCCGCGTCCTGTTGTTCGATCCGACCAACCCAAAATCCTCAGCCTACAATCCGCTCATCGAGGTCCGGCGCGGCGAGTGGGAGGTTCGCGACGTCCAGAACGTCGCCGACGTCCTGGTCGACCCCGAAGGCTCGCTCGACAAGCGGAACCATTGGGAGAAGACCAGCCACTCGCTCCTGGTCGGCGCCATCCTCCATGTCCTCTATGCCGAGGCGGACAAGTCTTTGGCCGGCGTCGCCGCCTTTTTGTCCGACCCCAAGCGGCCAATCGAAGCCACGTTGAAGGCGATGATGACCACGCCGCACCTTGGCGAGCAGGGCGCTCATCCCGTGGTCGCCTCGACCGCGCGCGAACTTCTCAACAAGTCGGAGAACGAACGTTCCGGCGTCCTGTCCACGGCGATGTCGTTCCTGGGGCTCTACCGCGATCCCGTGGTGGCACAGGTGACCTGCCGTTGCGACTGGCGGATCGCGGATTTGATCGCAGATCGCCGTCCGACGACGCTCTACCTCGTAGTGCCGCCCTCCGACATCTCGCGGACCAAGCCCCTAATCCGCCTGGTGCTGAATCAAATCGGCCGGCGCCTAACCGAGGACTTGCATGCCCGCGATCGCCGGCATCGTGTCCTGATGATGCTTGACGAGTTCCCGGCGCTGGGCCGGCTTGATTTCTTCGAGTCCGCGCTCGCCTTCATGGCTGGGTACGGCATCAAGAGTTTCCTGATCGCACAGTCGCTCAATCAAATCGAGAAGGCCTACGGGCCCAACAACGCCATCCTCGACAACTGCCACGTCCGCGTCAGCTTCGCGACCAATGACGAGCGGACCGCCAAGCGGGTATCCGACGCGCTGGGCACGGCGACGGAGATGCGGGCCATGAAGAACTATGCCGGGCACAGATTGAACCCATGGCTGGGACACCTCATGGTCTCGCGGCAGGAGACGGCGAGGCCCCTGCTGACCCCGGGCGAGGTCATGCAGCTTCCGCCGACGGACGAGGTCGTGATGGTGGCGGGCACGCCGCCGATCCGGGCGAAAAAGGTGCGCTATTACGAGGATAACCGGTTTATGGAACGGGTCTTGTCGCCGCCCGATCCCGCGGCTTCTGGTCGATCATTGCGAGCGGACGGGTGGTCAACGCTCGGAATCCTGAAGCCAGCGACCGATCCAACCGACAAAAGGGAGCATGCAGAGGAGGACACAGCGAACAGCGGCCTCCGTCGCGAGCCCGAACTTCCCGATCACGTCGCAATCGCCAAGGAGACGACCGAGCCGACGCCGGCAGAGGAATTTGCCGTCGTCCTTGACGACGACGAGGATGCCGTCCGCCAGACTCGGCTTCTCCGCCAGCAGATGCGCGGCGTCGCACGTCAGGTCGCCACGGATCCGAATGACGGCATGGAGCTGTGAGGCAATATGCGCGACCGGATGAACGTATATTTCCCGCCGGAGCTTCTGAAGCAGATATCTGATCTGGCCGATCGCAAGAAGCTGTCCCGCTCAGCGATCGTCGAAACGGCTGTTGCTTCGTTTCTTTCACCGGACGGATCGGACAGGCGGGAGGCGGCGTTTACCCGTCGCCTCGATCGGATGTCGCGCCAGATGCAAAGACTGGAGCGTGACGTTGGTTTGACAGCCGAGACCTTGGCCCTCTTCATCCGCTTCTGGCTGACGATCACGCCACCGTTGCCCAACGACGCACAGGCGGCCGCGCAAATAAAGGGTAGGGAACGCTTTGAAGGATTTGTCGAGGCGCTCGGGCGCCGTTTGCAAAAGGGGCAGAGCTTTCTGCACGAGATTCCAGAAGATATCCGCCGTCAGGAACCGGTGGGCGAAGCTGATTGAGTCTCTGGACACGCTATCGTGCCGGCCCCGCCTTTTTCTACGCCAGCCTACGACCACTGCAATTTAGCGAACCGACAAAAAGCTGGACACGCTATCGGCTCGAACGAGCTGAGCGAGCAAGAAGGGCCAGCATGCAAATCTCAATAGCATGGCGTCGAATTGCGTGCGTTTTTCTCCCTTTTTCCGCTGGATACTATCTTTCGTATCTGTTTCGCACGATCAACGCCCTGATCGCCGGTCATCTCTGCTCGGATACCGGGCTCGGGACCGCCGACCTCGGGTTGCTTACGTCAGTCTATTTCCTTGTTTTCGCGGCGGCTCAGATCCCCGTCGGTATATTGCTGGACCGCTTTGGTCCGCGTCGCGTACAGAGCGCTCTGCTTTTGGTCGCCACGGCGGGCGCCGGGTTATTCGCGGTCTCGACCGGCTTCCTGTCACTTTTGATCGCGCGCGCAATGATCGGGCTTGGGGTGGCGGCAGCGCTGACGTCCGGACTGAAGTCCATAGTTTTATGGTTTCCCAGGGAACGAGTAGCCTTGCTGAACGGCTACATGATTATGCTGGGGTCACTAGGGGCGGTGACCGCCACGGTTCCCGTCGAACACCTACTCACCTGGATGGACTGGCGGCAACTCTTCGAAATCCTGGCGGCCACGACCGGCGCCACGGCTATGCTCATCTATGTCGTAGTTCCTGAACGAGTCATTGTCCCATCGACAGAGCCAATCTCCGCTACCCTTAGCTCCGTTTTTGGCGATAAGCGTTTCTGGCGCATTGCGCCGTTGTCTGCGACTTGCGTTGGATCGGCCTGGTCTTTGCAAGGATTGTGGGCATCGCCGTGGCTGATGGACGTGGAGGGGTTTGACCGGGCGCGTCTTGTCAGACAGTTGTTTATGATGTCGCTCGTACTTAGCGGCGGTGCCTGGTTGTTCGGGACGGCGGTCCATTACATCAGACGAAGAGGAGGCGGGGCGGAGACAGTATTAGCGATAGTCGCTCTGTTGTTCATCGTGGCACAGATCGCCTTGATCTTGCGCGTGCCTTTGCCGTCCATTTTACCGTGGTCCGCTGTAGCGATTGTCGGAACGGCAACCGTGGTCAGTTTCGCGGTGATCGCTGATTACTATCCGCCAGAGCTTGCTGGTCGTGCCAACGGCGCCTTGAACGTTCTGCACTTCGGTTGGGCATTTCTGGTCCAATACGCGACGGGTCTGATCTTGGAGCAATGGCTTACGAACGATGGCCACAGGCCCGTCCAAGCCTATCAAGTCGCGTTCGGTCTCAACGTAGCACTGCAGATCGCGGCGTTGACTTGGTTCGCGCTACCTTGGCGCCGATCTTTCGCGTCATGGGTCAGTTCAACTCCTTTCTTCAGGCCGGCTGATGTTTCCGAAGCAGTCGAGTCAGTCGGTTTGTATGAGGGGGCGGTCGTACTATTGACCGCGGATGATGATGCGGAGTGGTGAGCACCCGCGAACTGATCCGATTGAGCGCGCCTCAAGTTTCTGTTCCAGTCTTTCCTTTTCTACGCCGATCTACGATCGCCGAAAGCACTCGTTGCCTTTGATCGTTTGGTGCCTTTTCTAATCATCCATCTGAGGACGCCCTTTGGGCGTTCTCATTCGGTGGGGACCGCGGTGACAATCCATTCCATTCAATCGGAAGCGAATTCGCGCGGTGCGCGAATGCTGCGTAGCGCACTTGGCGCGGCGATCGCGGGTTACCTCGAAGATGAAACAATCATCGAGGTGATGCTCAATCCCGATGGCCGGCTGTGGATCGACCGGTTGTCCAGTGGCCTGATTGACACCGGCGAAACGCTGTCGGCGGCGGACGGCGAACGCATCGTTCGCCTGGTGGCGCACCACGTGGGCGCGGAGGTGCATGCCGGCTCGCCACGCGTCTCGGCCGAATTGCCTGGGACCGGAGAGCGCTTCGAGGGTCTCTTGCCTCCGGTCGTTGCTGCACCTGCTTTCGCCATCCGCAAGCCCGCGGTCGCTGTGTTTACGCTCGACGACTACGTCGCCAAGGAGATCATGACCTCGGCGCAGGCCAAAATTCTGAAGAACGCGGTCGCCGCACGGAAGAACATCCTTGTCGCCGGTGGGACATCGACTGGCAAGACCACCTTGACGAATGCGCTTTTGGCCGAGGTGGCAAAGACCTCCGATCGGGTCGTTCTGATCGAAGATACACGCGAACTCCAGTGCAAAGCGCCTAACCTTGTGGCTTTGCGGACCAAAGATGGCGTGGCGACGCTGTCCGACCTTGTCCGCTCCTCGCTGCGATTGCGTCCGGATCGCATTCCCGTCGGCGAGGTTCGCGGCGCCGAAGCACTCGATTTGCTCAAAGCCTGGGGCACCGGCCACCCTGGCGGCATCGGGACCATTCATGCCGGCACCGCGCTCGGCGCACTGCGGCGGCTCGAGCAACTCATCCAGGAAGCCGTCATCACGGTTCCACGCGCGCTCATCGCCGAGACCATCAACCTCGTCGCCGTCCTTGCGGGCCGCGGTGCCGATCGCCGCCTCGCCGAACTCGCCCTCATCGCGGGGCTTGGTGCCGCCGGCGACTACAGCCTTTCATCAGCAGGAGACTGACATGCGCTTGGAATTTCGTTGTCTTCGAGATGCGCCGGCATTGGCGGCCTCCGGCACGGTTCTTTTGGTGTCGGCACCGGCGTGGGCGGCCGGCTCGAACATGCCGTGGGAGCAGCCGCTCAACCAGATCCTGCAGTCGGTGGAGGGACCGGTCGCCAAGATCATCGCTGTCATCATCATCGTCGTGACCGGGCTCACGCTCGCATTCGGAGACTCGTCAGGTGGCTTCCGCAGGTTGATCCAGATCGTGTTTGGTCTGTCGATCGCGTTTGCCGCCTCGAGCTTCTTCCTGTCCTTCTTCTCCTTCGGCGGCGGCGTGGTGATCTGATGGATGAACCGGTCGCAGGCTTTGTCGTGCCCGTTCACCGCGCACTTACTGAGCCAATCCTGATGGGCGGCGCGCCGCGGTCGGTCGCGATCGTCAACGGCACACTTGCCGCGGCCCTTGGACTTGGATTGCGGCTGTGGATCGCGGGGCTCGTGCTCTGGTTCATCGGTCACATGGCTGCCGTCTGGGCCGCCAAACGCGACCCCGCCTTCGTCGACGTGGTGCGCCGACATCTGCGCATTCCCGGTCATCTCAACGTCTGAGTTCTCGGTCATGATGAACCTTGCCGAATATCGTCATTCCAACGCGCGTCTCGCCGACTTCCTGCCCTGGGCAGCCCTCGTCGACGAGGGAATCATCCTGAACAAGGACGGCTCGTTCCAGCGGACAGCAAAGCTCCGGGGGCCTGACCTCGACAGCGCGGTGCCGGCCGAACTTGTCGGCGTCGCCGGTCGCCTGAATAACGCGCTGCGCCGTCTGGGATCTGGTTGGGCGGTCTTCGTTGAAGCGCAACGCCATTTTGCGGGTGCTTACCCGCCGAACACCTTTCCGGATGTCGCGTCTGCACTGGTCGACGCCGAGCGCAGAGCTCAATTCGAAGAGGCGGGCGCCCATTATGAGTCCAGCTACTTCTTGACCTTCCTCTATCTACCTCCCGAGGAGGGGGCGGCTAAGGCGGAGCGATTGCTCTATGAAGGTCGCGACCGCACCGTTGGAGCAGATGCCCGGGAGGTGCTGCGCGGGTTTATTGATCAAACCAACCGCGTGCTGCAACTCGTCGAAGGGTTCATGCCGGAATGCGGCTGGCTCGATGATCAGGACACGCTGACCTACCTGCACTCGACGATCTCGACCAAGCGTCATCGGGTTCGGGTGCCCGAAATTCCCATGTACATCGATGCGCTGTTGTCCGACCAGCCGTTGACCGGCGGGCTAGAGCCGATGCTGGGTTCAGCGAACGTGCGAGTCTTGACGATTGTCGGCTTCCCGGGCGCGACGACCCCGGGGATCCTGGACGACCTGAATCGCCTGGCATTCTCGTATCGTTGGTCGACGCGCGCAATCATGCTCGACAAGACCGACGCCACCAAGCTGCTGACCAAGATTCGGCGGCAGTGGTTCGCCAAGCGAAAGTCGATTGGCGCCATTCTCAAGGAGGTCATGACCAACGAGGCGTCGACGCTGCTCGATACCGACGCACACAACAAGGCGCTTGATGCCGACGCGGCGTTGCAGGAATTGGGGTCGGATCAGATCGGACAAACCTTTGTTACAGCGACCATCACTGTCTGGGACCGCGATCCCAATGCTGCCGATGAAAAGCTGAGGCTGGTCGAGAAGGTCATCCAGGGCCGCGATTTCACCTGCATGATCGAGACGGTGAACGCCGTCGAAGCCTGGCTCGGCAGTCTGCCCGGGCACGTCTACGCCAACGTGCGGCAGCCGCCGGTATCGACCCTCAACCTCGCTCATATGATTCCGATGTCGGCCGTGTGGGCCGGAGAGGCGAGGGATCTGCACTTCAAGGGTCCGCCGCTTCTGTTCGGCAAGACCGAGGGATCAACGCCGTTCCGATTCTCGCTCCACGTCGGCGACGTCGGTCATACCCTTGTGGTGGGGCCGACAGGCGCTGGCAAGTCAGTGTTGCTCGCGCTGATGGCGCTACAGTTCAGGCGTTATCCGAACTCACAGGTCTTCGCGTTTGACTTCGGTGGTTCGATTCGGGCGGCCGCCCTCGCCATGGGCGGTGATTGGCATGATCTCGGCGGCGCATTGTCCGACGGAGATGAACAACCCGTCGCCCTGCAGCCGTTGGCCTGGATTGATGATCCTTCCGAGCGCGGATGGGCGACGGAATGGATCGGCGCGATCCTGGCACGGGAAAAGGTCGAGATCACCCCGGAGGTCAAGGATCATCTCTGGTCGGCGCTGACATCTCTCGCCTCGGCGCCGAGGGAGGAGCGCACCCTGACGGGCCTGTCAGTCCTGCTCCAATCGAACTCCCTGAAACGCGCCTTGCAACCATATTGCCTCGGCGGTCCGTCCGGGCGCATGCTCGATGCCGAATTCGAGCGCCTTGGCGAGGCCTCGGTCCAAGCGTTTGAGACCGAAGGCTTGATCGGAACGAGTGCTGCGCCGGCCGTGCTGGCGTACCTCTTCCATCGTATTGGGGACCGACTCGACGGCCGGCCGACACTCCTGATTGTCGATGAAGGTTGGCTTGCCCTCGATGACGAGGATTTTGCGGGGCAACTCCGGGAATGGCTGAAGACGCTTCGGAAAAAGAATGCCTCCGTCATCTTCGCTACCCAGTCGCTCTCGGACATCGATGGCTCCGCGATCGCACCAGCGATCATCGAAAGCTGTCCAACGCGCCTGTTGCTGCCAAACGAACGGGCGATCGAACCGCAGATCACTGCCATCTATCGCCGCTTCGGCCTCAATGACCGCCAGATCGAGCTTCTGAGCCGGGCAACGCCAAAGCGCGACTACTACTGCCAGTCTCGGCGCGGCAACCGGATGTTCGAACTTGGGCTAGGCGAGGTTGCGCTCGCATTCACCGCAGCCTCTTCCAAGACAGACCAGGCCGCCATCACGCAGCTCATCGCCGAACATGGACCAGACGGCTTCGTGCCTGCCTGGCTCGAGCAACGTGGCGTCGCGTGGGCGAGCGATCTGATCCCCAATCTCGTCAATCTGGAGAAATCGCTATGAGGCGTCTTGGCCTATTGGCGGCTACTGGCACTATCGCGGTGGTGCTTAGCGTCGCGGTGCCCGCGCGGGCGCTGATCGTCTTTGATCCCAACAACTACGTTCAGAACGTCCTGACAGCTGCGCGGGAACTGCAGCAGATAAACAACCAGATTACCTCGTTACAGAACGAGGCGCAGGTGCTGATCAATCAGGCTAGGAATCTAGCAAACCTGCCGTACTCTTCGTTGCAGCAACTGCAATCGTCGATCCAGCGTACCCAGCAATTGCTGGCCCAGGCCCAGCGTATCGCCTATGACGTCCAGCAGATAGATCGCGCGTTTTCGACGAGCTATGCGCCGGCCACGGGTAGCCAATCGAATCAGTTGCTAGTCGCCAACGCTCAATCGCGATGGCAAAATTCCTATGCCGCAACGCAAGACGCGCTGCGCGTTCAGGCGGGCATTGTTGGCAACCTCGACACCAACCGCATCCAGACTTCCGCGCTCGTAACGTCTAGCCAAGGCGCAAGCGGCGCTCTGCAGGCAACGCAAGCTGGCAATCAGATTCTCGCGCTGAACGCGCAGCAGCTTGCCGACCTCACCGCTGTCGTGACGGCACAGGGCAGGGTGCAGAGCCTCGAAGCGGCTCAGCGCGCCTCGGCCCAGGATCAGGGACGAGAGCAGTTCAGGCGGTTCCTGACGCCAGGACAGGGCTATCAATCCTCCAATGTGCAGATGTTCCACTGATGACCGACGTAAGGGCATTCAAGGCGTTGTCGCTGCTTACGACAATAGGTGTGTTGGTCGTCACTGCCTGCACGATTCAGCTTCGTGGCGGAGACGGTCCTCCTCCGCCGCCGAAGGTGGAGCAGACGACAAATGCAACCAGCTCTGACCTTGCACGCTGCCGCAGTGTCACTGCGCAGGAAGCCTCGGGTTATCAGCACTGCAAGCAAGTGTGGGCCGAAAACCGGCGACGCTTCTTGGCCAGGAAATCCGGTGCCGCGGTTCCTGGCCAAGAAGAACCCGCCGCGGTGTTGGGGCCCGCCCCAAAGGATCAGAGCCGGATCCCGCAAGGATATCCGCAACCGGCGACGCCCGAGGCGAGCAAGCCATGACGGGTACGGGGATCATCGACCAATTCCTGGAAACGTTCACGCGTTACATCGACAACGGCTTCGGGCTGCTCGGTAGCGACGTTGGGTATCTCGCAGCGACCCTCGCCGCGATCGACATCACGCTTGCTGCGTTGTTCTGGAGTTGGGGGCCGGACGAAGACATCATCGCGCGCCTCGTCAAGAAGACGCTCTTCGTAAGCGTCTTTGCCTATCTCATCGGCAATTGGAATAATCTGGCACGCATCGTTTTCGAGAGCTTTGCGGGTCTTGGGTTGAAAGCATCTGGCGCAGGCCTCTCCGCGTCGGACTTCCTGCGGCCAGGAAAGATCGCTCAAGTCGGGCTGGACGCCGGCCGACCGCTGCTCGATTCGATTTCCAACTTGATGGGCTACATCAGTTTCTTCGAGAATTTCGTTCAGATCGTCGTTCTCCTGTTCGCCTGGGTCGTTGTGCTGCTCGCCTTCTTTATTCTGGCGATCCAGCTCTTTGTCACCCTGATCGAGTTCAAGCTCACCACGCTTGCCGGCTTCGTGCTCATTCCCTTCGGCTTGTTTGGCAAGACTGCGTTCGCGGCAGAGCGGGTCTTGGGCAACGTCATATCCTCAGGGATCAAGGTGCTGGTCCTGGCCGTCATCGTCGGCATCGGTTCGACCCTGTTCTCGCAGTTCACCGCAGGCTTCGGCGGCGCCCAGCCGACCATTGAAGACGCGATGACCCTGGTGCTTGCGGCGCTCTCCTTGCTGGGCCTGGGCATCTTCGGTCCCGGAATCGCCAACGGCCTGGTGTCGGGCGGACCGCAACTCGGCGCCGGTGCGGCGATTGGAACAGGCCTTGCTGCCGGCGGCATTGTTGCGGCGGGCGCAGGTCTTGCCGCCGGCGGTGCCGGTCTCGCTGGCGGCGCGATTGCGGGTGCCGCGCGTAGCGGCGGCGCCGCCATGAGCGCAACATCAGCCGCCTACCGGAGCGGCGGCTTTGCCGGCGTCGCGGAGGCCGGCGCTTCCGCTGCCATGAGCCCCTTGCGTCGTGCAGCGGCTACGCTCGGCGCAGGTGGGGAAGCCGGCGCGCAGGCCGCGAGCACCTCGGCTGAAGGTCAGCCCGATTGGGCGCGGCGCATGAAGCATGCCGAGACTATTCGGCACGGTGCATCGGCAGCCGGCCACGCGGTCCGCTCCGCCGATCACGGTGGCAGCGGCTCTTCCGTCGATTTGTCTGAAGGAGAGCGCTGACACTTAGCCACTGCACCTTCGCCAGCCGCTGCGCGGGCGCATGAAACGCGGACACCGCACGATTCGAAACCGATCACTTGATCTCAGGGGCAACTATCGATGTTCAAACGACCATCAGTGCACTACGGGCGTATGCCCGAACCGGTTACGCCGTATCAGAAAGCAGCGCAGGTTTGGGATGAACGCATTGGATCCGCCCGCTTACAAGCCAAGAATTGGCGCTTAATGGCGTTCGGCTGCCTGACGCTATCGGCCGGTCTCGCAGGTAGCCTTGTCTGGCAATCGAGCCAAGGCTCAATCACGCCCTGGGTCGTTGAAGTCGATCATCTCGGCCAAGCCCAAAGAGTTGCGCCGGCCAACATCGACTATCAACCTACTGACGCTCAGATCGCCTACCATCTGGCGCGCTTCATCGAGGACGTCAGAGGCCTGCCGGCCGACGGTATCGTTCTGCGCCAAAACTGGCTCCGGGCCTATGATTTTACGACGGATCGTGGGGCGGCTGCGCTGAACGACTATGCGCGCAACGATGACCCCTTTGCGAAGCTGGGCAAGGCTCAAATCTCCGTAGACGTCTCGAGCGTCATTCGCGCGTCTTCGGAGAGCTTTCGCGTCGCGTGGACCCAGCGCGTCTACGACAACGGCTCGTTGAGTTCGACTGAGCGCTGGACTGCAATTCTCTCGATCGTGATCGAGACACCCCGCGATGCCGAACGCCTGCGCAAAAACCCCCTTGGCGTCTATGTCCGCGCCATCAACTGGTCAAAGGAGTTGGGTCAGTGACCAAGACGCCGCATGACGTTCATTCGAACCGGCCCATCCCGCACAATTCGGCACTGCCGGAATTCGTGGCCGCGAAGCGAGCAATTCTGTTGGCTCTCCTGGTCGGTTCCTCGGCGCTCGGTGGGTGCGCGACCTACATTCCGCCGGAGATCAGCTATGACGCGGACGTGCCTCCGTTGCCGGCGGCTCCTGCGCATTTCGACGACAGATTGCGACCGCTTCACATTCCACCGCTCTGGAAGCCGGCGCTCGGCGGCAAGTCGGCCGGGAAGGAAGAGCCAGAACCCGTGAGCCGGGTTGAGACGGCAAACAGCGCCGCCCGGGTCGAACCGCGCAAGCGGGGGTATTTCAACGCGGCGCAAATCTACGCCTACAGTCCTGGCGCTCTCTATCAGATTTACGCCGCGCCCGGGCAGATCACGGATATCGCGCTCGAGGAAGGGGAACAGTTGACGGGATCGGGGCCCATCGCGGCCGGAGATACCGTACGTTGGGTCGTGGGCGATACCGAGAGCGGGAACGGCGACACGCGACGCGTCCACATCCTGGTCAAGCCGACCCGCGCGTCAATCGAGACCAACCTGGTCGTCAATACCGATCGGCGCACCTATCTGATCGAGCTCCGTTCCCGCGAGCGGCCATACATGCCGTCTGTTGCCTGGTACTATCCAGAAACTGCACGGGAACGATCGCGTTCGGTCGCTCTGAAGCCCGTTCTTCCGGAGCCGGCGCAGCGCATCTCCCGCTATGCCATCGAAGGGGACAGTCCACCCTGGCGGCCGCTCGCCGCATATGACGATGGCCGCAAGGTCTACGTCGAATTCCCGCAAGGCATGGTGCAGGGTGAGATGCCTCCACTTTTCGTCATCGGCCCGGACGGCAAGACCGAACTCGTCAACTACCGCGCCTACGGCAACGTGCTGATCGTGGATCGGCTCTTTGCGGCCGCCGAACTCCGGCTCGGCGGTGAGCACCAGCAGAAGGTCAGGATTGTCAGGACCGACGGGAGGCCGTCGTCATGAACACCCCGAACGGAAACGATCACGAGAAAGCAGTTTCGCCGGAGACACAGGGGGAGGAGACCAAAAGCTTCCGCTTGAGGGCAGAACATCCGCGTGTGACACGATTGTCCCGGAAAGTCCTGGCCGGAGGAAGCGCCGTTGCATTGCTCGTCATAGGTGCAACCGTATTGTGGTCGCTGCAGAACAATCGTTCCCGAAACTCGACGGCCGACGAGCTTTACAGTACGGATCATCACAATGTTGCCGACGGCATTACGACACTGCCGAAGGATTATGCTGGCGTTCCGCGCCAGCCAATTCCGCAACTCGGTCCGCCGCTCCCAGGGGACCTTGGTCGACCGATCCTTGCCGCTCAAGGCCAGCCGCCGACGAGCGGCGCTGATCCGGACCAGCAGCGCCGGAATCAGGAGACCGAGGCAGCCCACACCAGTCATCTGTTCGCTTCGACCAACGGACGAGAAGTGCGTCCGCCTGCTGCTGCGGCGGCTGTTGGCAGCGAGCGCGTCGTGTCGGCGAGCGCAACGAGCGCTGGCGACGATGGATCTGCGCAGAATGGTCAGGACCGGAAGCTTGCTTTCGTTAATGCTTCCGTGGATCGTCGCACAGTCAGCCCTGACCGCATCACCAAGCCTTCTTCTCCGTATATCGTGCAGGCCGGGACCGTGATTCCGGGAGCGCTGATCACCGGGATCCGATCGGACCTGCCAGGGCAAATTACGGCGCAGGTAACCGAGAATATCTTTGACACGCCGACCGGCCGCTTTCTCCTCGTGCCTCAGGGAGCGCGTCTGATTGGCATGTACGATAGTCAGGTCACCTTCGGTCAGTCTCGCGTCCTGCTGGTCTGGACGCGGCTCATCATGCCGAATGGACGTTCTATCGTTCTCGAGCGGCAGCCTGGCGCTGACACCGCAGGGTATGCGGGCCTTGAAGACCAAATCGACAATCACTGGGGCGAGCTATTCAAGGCCGCCGCGTTATCGACGTTCTTGGCTGTCGGGACGGAACTGGGCGCAGGCTCCGACACTAACAGCAACGACAGTGCGATTATCCAGGCGTTGCGGCACGGCGCCTCGGACTCACTGAACCAGACCGGACAGCAGGTGGTTCGGCGCAGTCTCAACATACAGCCCACTCTCACCGTGCGACCTGGCTTTCCGGTTCGCGTTCTCGTAAATCGTGACCTCATACTTGTGCCATACGGAGGATGATGGCATGCCCAAGCTTAAAATAGCAGCACTGCCCGACGACAAGCCGGTCAAGGTCGCCGCTGAACTTCCGGCATCAGTGCATCGGGATCTCGTCGCATATGCAGAGGCCTTGGCAAGCGAAAGTGGGCAGCGCATCGATCCGGTGAAGTTAATCGCACCGATGCTGGCGCGCTTTATGGCCACGGACCGAGGATTTGCAAAGGCCAGACGAGCTGGTCATTCCCCGAGAGCCGGCGGAGGTGAGGGATAGCGCTCTGCCAACAGATCGAGGAAACGGTTTAGAGCCGGATTTTCATTGTGGTCGCGCCAATGCGCAAAGAAGTCCACCCGGCTAGGTCCCGTTCCGTCGTGCAACTCCCGGTACACAAGCCCAGCGAAACTTGCGCCGATATCCGATTCCATCACCAGACTGAGCCCCATGCCCATACTCGTCAGATTTTTGATAATGCCGCGGCTCACGTCATGGCGCTCTACTGCGGGCCGGTCGTCAGGTGACACGAGCTTCGAAATCAGGAGATCCTCGAGCTCTTGTCCAGGATCAATCTTGCTTAGAAGTATCTTTTCGTTACGCAAATCTGCCCAATGGATGGTCTCGCGCGCCGCTAGGCAGTGATCCTGAGGCAACGAGATCAAGATGCGCTCGTTCCACAGCAGTAGTGATTTGACGTCCATTGAAGCCAGACGTCCAGGGCTAACGACGACGTCGACAGTCCCGTTACGCAGCGCGGTCATCAGATGAAAGCGAGAGCGTTCCATCGTTGCCAATTCGATCTGCGGGAGCCGCTTCTTGAATTCACCTATCGTCGCTCGCAAATTGCCGGTAGACACGGACGTGTAGAAGCCAATAACAAGATGGCCAGTATCGCCGCGACCACCAGACCTCCCGGTTTCAACGAGTATGTCGACCTGTTCCAGGATCAGTCGGGCAATTCGCAAAACCGCTTGGCCAGCGATAGTGGGCTTGATTCCTCCGCTGGAGCGCTCGAATAGTGAAGTTCCAACCAGATATTCAAGCTGACCGATGGATCGGCTAAGGACAGTGTGCTTGATCGAAAGGACATCAGCGGCTCGTCGAAAGCTCCCGTAGTCGCTGGCAACCACAGCGAATCGAAGCTGTTGCAGGTCAATCGCGCTCGCTGTGTTCCGCCGATCGTGTCGGATCCCGGTTTCTGTCATTTTCGAAGCTCGGTAACAAACCACAAGACAGGAAGTCCCCAATCCAGGCGAGGACTCTATCTCGTTCATTGGCAGGGATCGTTCTAGGCGGCAGCAAAGATTACCGGCGTCCAGAGAGTCGGTGTCGAAAGACCTCCGGCCTTACGGAGATTCCGGAGAACTTCGCTCGAAATCGCAAGGTAACCCGCCAAGGCCACGGTGTTGCCGATTGTGGCCGGATTGCCAATGCGTCGCAGCGGCCAACCGACCCGTCGAAGGATTCTCTCCATTCGGAGATCTGTGACAGTAACGATATCAGTGAGTTGTCGTGAGAGCCCGAACTCGACCATTCCGGCAAACAGCTCGTATGCGGCGCGAGTTATGCCGTGATTTCCTTTGGGGGCGTCGGATGCAATGTCGATAGCGAACCTGCTGCTTTCCCATACTAGCGGAGTTGACGGCGCGGGTTGACCTTCAAGAAGCGCGGGAAAGGTGTCGCGAAGCATGGTCGGGCCAAGCGTGGGGAGCAGGCGTACGGAACCTTGCACTTGGCCGTTTTCATCTACCTGGATTAGATAGTCAGGATGCAGCGCGTCGAATTGGTCGATCTCCATGTCGCCGCTGGTCTCAACTTCCCATGCCATGCGCAGTTTGAAGACACGATGCCGCAACCGATGCATCTCAACGAGGGTGTCGGAAAGCTCTCCGTACGAAGGTGGTGTGATCAACTGGATCATAATCCCTCCAGAAGTGTTGAATAGCCTTCGTTGAAGCGCGATTATCGCCTCAAATCATCACCTGTAGTTGTAGGGGGAGGGCACCCTAATTTTGCTGTTTTCTATTTGCAGCCGCCAAGTGTGTTATCGCCTGCGCGATTGTGCGAACGCCGAGCTTTTCCTTCGCATTCTCCAAGTAATACGCAACTGTGTTGCGCGAAATACCGAGAATGCAGCCGATTTCCCAAGAGCTCTTTCCTCGAGCCGCCCACTCCAAACATTCTACTTCGCGGCGCGATAGCCGAATTCCGTCGAGACCACGTTCGTTTCCGAGCTTGCGACGAACGTGAGCATGAAAATACATCGCCATGAGTTGAAGAACACGCGTGTACGAATCAATGCATTTCTCGAATTGTGGCCGGCTCTCGTCAGTAGCGAAAGTCAATGCGGAGATTGGCCCATGCCCATCGTGAATCGGCACCGTGAAGCCGAACCGGATTCCGCATTGCGCGGCTTCATCGAATAGTCGCCGCTGCTCTTTTGAACTGGTTTGTGATCGAAAATCGATTCCCCATCGAAAGGGCTCCGGGCTCTGAAGGGCTTCTCGAATGACGGGATCAATGACTTGGTATTTCTTGTCTAGATAATGGGTCGTCCATCGCGTTGGATATGTTGAGATGAGTCGGGGCTTCCTGTCTTCTTCGCTCTGGAGAGCGAGATAAGCGAAACACGATAGGTCCAAAGCCGATGCTGTTTCCGCCAGCGCGTTGGAGAAGCCTTCGGCATCTTCGGCGCTGACTATTGCATCAATGAATTGTTGGAAGACCCGATGCATATGCTTTCCCTTAGAACGGTATGCGCGGAAGCCTTGTAGGCGACTCACCGCTGCGCCGTCGCGGTGCTGCGCTTGGGGACGCCTGACCCGCCGGACCTAAGGGTAAGTCTGCTAACTCAAGCACCACACGCCTCCGTAGCTAGGGCCGAAGGAAATTAGGCAAAACCTGGCCCGCGCGGGACGCGCCAATCACAGTGCGATCTCTCATGTGCAGCCATGGCTAATGCGTGGGATTCTGCGGCCGCGAGGACCGTCTGAGCGATAGGGTTTGCGCCGGCAGGACAGGTGTAGATCAGAGGTCGCCGCGGCCGAGCAGCGCGTGCAGCGCGGCCTGGCGCATAGTGGAGAAGATCGACTCCTCGTCGAGGCCCTTCCTAAGCGTCGCAGCCGTGTTGAGCATGGAGAACACGGCCTGGGTCAGCAGTCGTGCCTCGGGTTCGGACAGGTCGGGCCGCAGAGGGATTATCACGGAAATCCACTCTTCGGCGTACAACGCCATCTCGCGCCGGATCCGCCTGTGGTCGTGTTCAGGAAGAGCGTGCTCGTTCTTGGTGAAGATCAGAGTGCTTGGTGGTCCTTTAAGGATCAACCGGATGTGCGACTCGACCATCGCTATCATGGCGGCCTTTGGATCCTTCGTCGTCTCCGCGATCCGTTTTGCAACCTCGTGCACGATCTGCGTCGGTTCCTCCAGAACCGCGATCAGGACTGCCTGCTTGTTCTGGAAGTGGCGATACAATCCAGGACCAGTGATGCCGGCGCGCGCTGCGATCATTTCAACTGTGACCGCGTCGTATGAGTGCTGCAGGAAGAGCTCAGCAGCGACCGCGATCAACTGCTCCCGCCGCCCGCTGCTGTATGCCCGCTTGATCGGTATGGGCTGAATATTCATTGAGGCGCACCGTACCACGTGGCGGCCGCGAAGCACCGTGTCATCCCGCGCGCCAGCATCTGCCCCGGGCTCAATGAACGGATCATGTGAACGTCTCATTTCATCCTCATGTGAATATAGATTCACTTTTCTGGACCGCCGCCAGATCGCTGGGCGAGGGGGCTGAATATTTTTCATTGCACGATTATCAGACGTTATACCAGCTATAAAGCCGGCATCGCAAAGAACGGTTCTAGATGGTCGGCGCTGAAAGGTTGTTGACAGGGTGAGGTGGCCGGCCATAAAGTTAGTATAGATTAACATTGAGGTGCGGAGGAGGCACAACGCATGCGGTTCATCTTCTTCAGCGAGGGGGAGACCCAGCCGGGACACACCCACGCGCACCGCTATCGCGAGCTCATCGACGAAGTGATTCTGGCGGAGAAAGTCGGATTCGACGCGTTCGGGTGCTCCGAACAGCATTTCGCGATCGGCACGGCCTCGACGTCGGCTCCCGAGGTGATCTACCCGTACATGATGGCGCTAACCAGCAGGATCCAGTTCATCCACCTGATCACGCCGCTTCCCAAGAAGATCAATCACGCGCTGCGCGTCGCGGAGCGGCTGGCGACCGAGGATATCCTGTCGAACGGTCGCGTCGGGCTCGCCGTCGGCCGCGGCAACACCACCCTCGCGCTGCGCGCCTTCGAGGTCGACCCCGAGGAGACCAAGGCGCAGCAGATGGAGGGCATCGAGGTCATCCGCCGGGCCCTATCGAACGACATCTTCTCTTTCGTCGGCGAGCACTACAAGATTCCGCCGCGCAGCCTGACGCCCAAGCACGTGACGCTGCCCTATCCGCCAATCATGATGGCGACCTCGAGCCCGCAATCGATCACCGCCGCGGCGCACATGGGCATCGGCGCCATGATGGGCGGCGGCTATAGCGGGTTCACCTCTGTGCAGAGGTCGGCCGAACTCTATGACAAGGAGCTGGCGAGCGCCGAGCACGTATACCCCGTGCAGGCGCAGAAGGTGGCGGTGATATCCGGCGGAATGCATTGCGCCGATACAAACGAGGAGGCGGAACGCTGGGCGGCCACGCTGGCTCATAGCGTCGCCTTGTCCATCGACGCCTATGAGCGGCTCTCGAAGCTGTCCGCCGACTATGGATCGCTCGGCAAGATCAAGAACATCGACTTCAAGAACGAGCGCTATTTGTTCGACGAGTCCGGGAGCTTCATCGTCGGCGACGTCGATACCTGCGCCAAGCAGGTCCAGCGGTTCGTCGACATGGGCATCGACGCGCTTGCTCTCCGGATCGACGGCATGCCGCACAAGGAGCTGATGAAGTCGATCGAGCTGTTCGGCAAGTACGTCATCCCGAGGTTCAAGAACCCCCGGTCGGTCGTGCGCACGTCCGACGCGGTCCTTGCAGACATCCGCGCCGCCCGCCCTGCCCACTATGCCGAGCGCGAGGCCTTCGAGAACGCCAAGGCGGCCGCCGAGACGGTCGCCAGCGCAGTCCGTCATCCTGCGGCCTCTGCCTGATGCCTGTTTGAAGAACTGGAGACATAAGATGAAAGACAAGAAATACGAAGGCTTGCTCGTAGAGATACGTCCGAGCGGTGTGGCCGTCATAACCATGAACCGGCCTGAAATCCTCAACGCCATCAATTGGCCTATGCATACCGCGTTGGAGGAGGTGTTCGTAGACCTCGATAACGCCCCCGCGGTGAAGGCCATTGTGCTCACTGGCGCTGGTCGGGGCTTCTGCTCAGGGGGTGATCAGAACGCGCTTGATACCGGCGGGCATCCGATATCGCCCACGCGCTCGGGTCGACATCTGATCAGGAACCTCCTCGAAGTCGAGTCCCCCGTCATCGCGGCCGTGAACGGCGTGGCGGTCGGGCTGGGCGCCACGCTCGCCCTGTTTTGCGACGTCATCTTTGCCCAGCCGAGTGCCCGTTTCGCCGATACGCATGTTACGGCCGGCGTCGTCGCCGGAGATGGGGGCGCTGTAATCTGGCCGCTTCTCCTGGGGCCGGCACGGGCCAAACACTTCTTGATGACCGGCGACTTCATTTCGGCGGAAGACGCGGCGGCTGCGGGGATGATCAACAAGGTCGTGCCGGAAGGTACTGTTCTCGATCATGCGATCGGATACGCCGAACTGCTCGCGAGTGGCCCACGCAACGCAATCGTCTGGACAAAATACAGCGTCAACAAGCTGATCAAGGACCAGGTGCATCTCAATCTGGATACCGCGATGGCGCTCGAGGCGCTGACCTTCAAGAGTCCCGATCGCAAAGAAGCCGTCGCGGCCTTTCGAGAGAAACGCAAGCGCTTCGCGGAAGCCAAGAAGCCGGCGTGAGCCCGGTGCGACGAAGCGGTGCCAGACTTCGATGCATGATGATGGCCCGCGACATTGGCAGGCGTTCCGCGCGAAGCAGTCGCCGCGCCCTCCCTCGACGAAGAGCGAGGGCGGCTCCGCCACCCACCGCAGCAATCAGACACGAGAGACATCCGATGACGGCTCTATCGGCGCGGCACGAAAGCGATGTGGCTGCCGGGCTGCGGACGGCCGACCACGAGGGCGTCGTGGTCGCGACGCTCGACAGGCCTCCGGCGAACGCCCTGAACCGCGCGCTGTTGCTCGCCATGACGGCGCTGTTCCAAGATCGTGGAGACCCGACGCCGATCGTGATCACCGGTGCAGGGGGGCGGTTCTTCTGCGCGGGCGGTGACATCAAGGAAGCTGACGGAGGCGCCGCCGACCCGGTCGAAGCCCGGATGCGGGGTTTCCATAACCTTCTTGTCGCGATGGAGCGATACCCGGCTCCGGTCATTGCCGCCGTCAATGGCGATTGTGTCGGCGGCGGCGTGGAGTACGCGCTGTTCGCGGATGTGGTGCTCGCGGCGCCTCACGCCCGGTTCGGATTCCCCGAGATCAGACACGGCCTTCTGCCCGCGGATAAGGGAATCCAGCGCCTCATCCGCCTGATCGGAACACGACCCGCACGTGACTTGCTGCTGAACGGTGAACTCGTCGGCGCCGAGCAGGCGGCACGGTGGGGCCTCGTCGACGTGATTGTCGAGCCTGGTCGCCTGATGGCGGAGGCGCTTGACCGGGCCCGAGAGGCCGGCCGCCGAGCGCCTGTGCTTTATGCGGCGCTCAAGCAGGCCGTGAACGATTACGACGACGCTGTCGATCAGCGCCAGGCCGAACTGACGCTCGCCAAGGCTGCGTCCTGGTTCAACGACCCTGTGGCCCGAGGCCTCCGTCAAGGATGGAGACAGGCGCGGGCGTCGTCGCAGCCTTCAGACGAGAGGGCGTCAGCCCCAAACTCACACTCAGGCCGGTAGGCCTGCACGAATCGGAGCGATGACCATGGCCACAAATCCCGTCCCCGCAGCCACTGTCCGCGTACGGCAGGCGCCGGTACTGAGCGGCGTCACCGACACCGGCGTTGCCAACTTCCAAGCCGTCGAGCGAACCTTCGCCCAGATGGTGCAGGAACGAGCCGAGGTTGAACCTGATGAGGTCGCGTTTTGCCAATGGGACGGGACGCGCGCGATCCCGACC
Source organism: Bradyrhizobium sp. 482_C4_N1_8 (assembly GCF_052075965.1). NCBI lineage: Bacteria > Pseudomonadati > Pseudomonadota > Alphaproteobacteria > Hyphomicrobiales > Nitrobacteraceae > Bradyrhizobium > Bradyrhizobium sp. 482_C4_N1_8. The sequence continues at coordinate 2,901,401 of NZ_CP197231.1, forward strand.
ACGTGGGCGCAATACGCATCGAGCGTACGGGAGGTTGCGCTCGGGCTGGCAGCCCTCGGTGTAGCGCCCGGCGACAGGGTCGCCATCATGGCGCCGGGTCGGGGCGAGTGGGTGATTGCAGCGCTTGGCATTCTCTCGGCCGGAGCGATTCCGGTCGGTGTCTACCCCATGAGTTCGGCTGCGGAAGTGAGGCAACTGGTTGGACACAGCGAAGCCGTTGCCATGGTTGTTGGTGACGACAATGACGTGGCAAAGGTCGTCTACGTTGCCACGGAGCTTCCCGCCCTGCGAGCCGTGATCAGCTTCGATGGCTCCCCGTCAGGACTTCCAGGAACGATTGTCGGCAAGACATGGGCCGCACTGCGCGAGACCGGCCGAGCCCACGATGCGGCCAACCCGGCGCTTTTGGACGAGCGCCTCGCCGGGGGGCACATCGACCAGCCAGCAGCTTTGTTCTACACGTCCGGCTCCACCGGAGCCCCCAAAGGGGTCATTCATACCCACCGCACCCTGCAATACTCTGTCCTTGGCTCCGCCGTCCTCAACCCGGAGCTGACCACAACCCGCCGAGACTCGCTGAGCTTCCTGGGCCTCTCCCATGTTTCTCCGGCCATGTCCGGTGTGTACGTGCCGATCATGACCCGGGCGGTGGTGACCTTCTGTCGCCTGGACCAGCTTTCGGAGGTCCTCCGCGGCGTACGTCCGACCGGGATCGTCTGGCCGCCGCGGCTGCATGAGAAGCTGCTCAGCGTGGCGCTGGCCGGGATCAAGGGGGCGCCGGCATCTTTCCAGAAATCTTACGAGGACGCGATGGCGGTGGCCCGCGAGGTCGCCGCCGCGCGCCGCCGCGGCGAATGCGTGCCTGCCGAGTTGCAAACGCGCTACGACCAAATCCAGGAACAGGTATTTCTGCCCCTACGCGCAAAGTTAGGCGTGGACCGGGTCAGCATCGCCTGGACTGCGTCGGGAGCGATGACCCCCGAGGTGCATGCCTTGTGGCAGCTGTGGGGCGTGGACTTACGCGAGATGTACGGCACGACGGAGACCTGCGGCTGGGTCCTCGCGCAGTGGGATCGTGCCTTTCCACCCCCTGGGACCGTGGGCAAGGCGATGCCCGACCCGCGATTTGGGATCAAGGTCAGCGAGGGCGAGCTGCTGGTGAAGGGGCCTCTGCTGTTCCGCGGCTACTGGAACGACGCGGAGGCGACCGCGGACGTGATGGACGGGGAATGGTACCGCACCGGCGACCTCGTTGAAATCGACGCATCCGGCGAGGTCAAGCTCATCGGACGAGCCAAGGACATCATCGTCACCAGCGGCGGCAAGACCATCAATCCGCAGCCTACTGAAGTGCGCCTCAAGGCCAGCTCTCTCATCGAGGAGGCCGTGGTCGTCGGCGACGGCCGCAAATACCTCACCGTCATTATCTGGCCGACTGAGAACGGCAGCAAGCTCGACAGGGACGCGCTGCACGAAGGCTTGCGAAAGCAGATTGAGGATCTCAACGCCGAGCTTGCGCGTCCCCTTCAGCTCAAGGACTTCCGTATCGCGCCACGTGCGCTCTCGCCTGAAGCGGGAGAGCTTACTCCCAAGGGCACGATCCGTCGGGCTGCGGTACTCATCTCGTTCAGCGCACTCGTGGACGAGATGTACGACTCAGCGGAACACAACGAGTTCGCTGACCAAGCGCGGCTCCAAGGTTGAAGGAGCGAGAAGTGATGCGTTCCGAGCAACCGCGTGAGCTGCGGATCGAACACCTGACTAGCTCTGAGATTGCTGAGGCGATCGCCGCCGGCGCCCGCACAGCGATCCTTCCTCTGGGCGCGATAGAGCAGCACGGACCTCATCTTCCGCTGTCAATGGACAGCGATCATGCCGACGCGCTAGCGCTGCGCATAGCCCGCAAGCTTGGAGCTGCGCTGGTCCTGCCAACGGTCAGGGTTGGGTACTCGCCCCACCACCTCGGCTTCTGTGGCTCGCTTTCGGTGCGTCCCTCTACGCTGGAGGCGATCTGTCTGGACTATTGCAGCAGCCTGGCTGCGCACGGGTTCGATCGCGTGGTCCTCTTCTCCGGGCACATCGGCAATTACCCGATCATGCGCGACTTCGAACCGCGGCTGGCCACTGCGCTCGCTCCGGCGCTTCAGGTCATCGTCTACAGAGACAATGCCGCGATCCTCGACGCGTGGCGGAAGTCCGCGGAGTCGGTCGCCGGTCTGGGAGGCCACGTTGGTGGACACGCAGACGTGGCGGAGACCTCGGTGATGCTCGTCCTGCACCCCGAGAGGGTTCGGACCGACCAGGCGGCGGCGGGGTACCGGGGCACGGTCGACGAGGAGTTCCTGCGTCGGGCATTCGTCGAGGGCATCGACTCGGTCTCACCCAACGGGGTCCTCGGCGACCCCACCGGGAGTTCGAAAGTGATCGGCCACGCTGCATTGGACGCCGTCACCGATCTCGTCGTCGCGTACGCCACTATGCACGGAGCGTGATCGCATGCAATCCATGAGCGAGCAGATGGACAGCAGGACGCTGCGCGAGGCCTTCGGCGCGTTCCCGACGGGCGTCGTGGCCGTGGCTGCGCAGGTCGACGGGAGGCTGGTCGGTCTCGCGGCCTCCTCGTTTACCTCGGTCTCTCTGGACCCCCCGCTGGCGTCATTTTCCGTCGCGAAAGGTTCGACCACGTGGCCCAAGCTGCGCCGGGCCAAGCGCCTAGGAATCACCGTGCTCGCCGAGGACCACGGCGCTTTGTGCCGCCAACTCGCGGGTCCGGCCCAGGACCGGTTCAACGACGTTGCCTTCGAGATCACCGACAGCGGTGCGGTGATGCTCGTCGAGGGGATCGCCCAGTATGACTGCACTGTCCGCGAGGAGCTGGATGCGGGCGATCACGTCATCGTGCTGCTGAAACTCCACGCCGTCGTCGTTCATAGCCGCAGGCAGCCTCTCATCTTTCACCGCAGCGGGTTCGGAAGGATCGCCTCGCTTGCATAGCGAGAGCACATATGACGGCCCCTTGTCTCGCGCTCGCCCGCGAAGCCGTCGGCGCAGCTTGAGGGAAGCGCCCGGCGCACTGTGAAGCTCTGCTTGACACCCCGTTCAATCAAACAAGTTGCGAAGGAAATTACGAATGAGGAAGCGAATCTTGCATCTGGCCGCGGTAATGGCGTTGATCCTCGTGCTGCCGATCTCTGCGGCCAATGCTCAGAAGAAATACGACCCAGGCGCCAGCGACACCGAGATCAAGATCGGCCAGACCATGCCGTTTTCGGGACCAGCGTCGGCCTATGCCTCGATTGGAAAGACCGAAGCCGCCTACTTCAAAATGATCAACGAACAGGGCGGCATTAACGGCCGCAAGATCAACTTGATCCAGTATGACGACGCCTACTCACCGCCGAAGGCGGTGGAGCAGGTGCGCAAACTCATCGAGAGCGACGAGGTGCTCCTGACCTTCCAGATTGTCGGTACGCCTTCGAACGCTGCCGTGCAGAAATATCTCAATTCCAGGAAAGTGCCGCAGCTGTTCGCGGCCGCAAGCGCCTCGAGGTTCACCGATCCGAACAACTTTCCCTGGACCATGGGCTACGATCTAAACAACTTCGTCGAAGGGCGCATCTACGGCCAATACATCCTGAGGGAACATCCGAGCGCGAAGATCGGCGTGCTTTATCAGAATGACGATTTTGGCAAGGACTATCTGAACGGCGTCAAGGCAGGGCTTGGCGACAAGGCCGCCACGATGATGGTCGCGGAGACGTCCTACGAAGTGTCCGATCCGACCGTCGATTCCCATGTTCTCAGAATCAAGGATGCGGGCGCCGACCTGCTTTTCATTGCCGCCACGCCGAAGCAAGCGGCGCAGGCGATCAGGAAGACCGCCGAAATGGGCTGGCATCCGGTGCGGATCGTCGACATGAAAGCCACCTCCGTCGGAAGCGTCCTGAAACCATCCGGGCTTGAAAATGCGAAGGGTCTCATCAGCACCAACTATGGCAAGGAGCCGCTCGATCCGCAATGGAAGGACGATCCGAGCGTAAAGCGCTACCTTGCCTTCATGGAGAAGTATTATCCAGATGGAGACAAGAGCTCTAACTTCAATACCTATGGCTATGGTGCGGCACAGCTTCTGGTCCACGTGCTACAGCAGTGCGGCGCCGATCTGACGCGCGAGAACGTCATGAAGCAGGCGGCATCGCTCAAGGATGTCACAGGCGACCTCGCGCTGCCTGGGATCAAGATCAACACCTCGCCGACTGACTACCGTCTCCACAAACGGCTACAGATGATGCGCTTCAACGGCGAGCGCTGGGATCTGTTCGGCCCGATCCTTGAGGATGCCGGTCCGGCGGGTTAGTCGCTGAACTCTGATCCGATCGACGGCCTGTCGGCCGCAGACGTTATCTTCCGCTCCTCCCCTGGCCCGGCGGACTATCGCCGGGCCCTTTTTCTTAAGCGGATGGGCGCATACGATAGCTGCCGTCAAGCCTCTTGTCTCTCACCGGCGGATAACCTTCTTCAGTATCTCCGCAAGCATTCGGAACTCTTGCTGGCTTAACGGGGAATACGTCTCACTGGAAATCTCTCCGACGGTCTCGATCCCGGCATCGGCTATTCGCCGACCTTTCTCGGTCAGGTCGATTTTCCGTCGGCTATGCCATGAAGTACGGTTCCAGAAGCCAAGTCGATCGGGCGACCGACCTTAGCTCGCGCCCGGTATCCAGGAAACGGTTCAGCCGGCTGTGGCAAGCTGGGATGCTGACGATGCTCGTAAAGGCGTAGCGCGCATTCGGCTCGATGAATCGGACTTAGAAACAAAAGGAGATGTAGCTTGCAATCACCTGTTCTCGTTATCGTGGGAAGCGTAAGGCCTCGACGCATTGCGCCGCAGGTTGCGGCTTGGATCGCCACGCTCGGGCGGGACGCGACGTCCTTATCATTCGAAGTGGTCGACCTATCGGACTGGCCGCTGCCGATGGATGACGAATCCGCAATGCCGAACACGGGTCAGTATGAGCACGAGCGTACACGTGCATGGAGCCACAAGGTCGCCGCCGCGCCAGCCTTTGTGTTCGTGACGCCCCAATATAATGGCGGCTATCCAGCGCCGCTCAAGAATGCGATCGACCACCTTTATAAGGAGTGGGCTGGAAAGCCGGCGATGATCGTCTGCTACGGCGGCCATGGCGGTGGCAAATGCGCCGAACAACTCGTGCAGGTCTGCCAATACGTCAAAATGAAGCCGGTCGCCGTTCGGCCGGCGCTCATGCTACCCCACGAACTCATCGTAGCCAATGCGGGCCAGATCGATCCGGCCGCCACATTTGCCGGCCAACTCGCCGAGGTCGAACAAGCGTTCGCGCAATTGAAAGACGCCTTGGCGGACGATCTGGTCGCTACTGAGGCATAGGGAACGCGTGAATCGCCCGGTCATGAGCTGGACGCACACAGAAGCCGCTAGGGCCAAGCGATGGATGCTGATCGTCGCCTCTGCGAAGCATGCACCCAAATAGCCGGTGACTGGCAGCTCCGCAGATCAACTTGGATAGGATTCGACGCAGCGCCACCTAACTGGCTTTAAAGGCGTATCATATGGTTTCGACCCCGCAGTAAGGCCAGCTCGATTATCCGATCGATGAATTCTCGAGAGAAGAGTTGCTCACGAATGCCCTTTAGTTCCCAACAGAAGCGTCATTGCACAGCGCGCTTTCCGACGCCCTGCGATCCTTCTTCAAAGATCAGCATAATGAACTCATCTGCACCGCTAACCGGCACAGCGAGCCAAGCGTAGCGCTAATGGGCACGCCGCGTTTACTCGGCAATGGCACGGTCGATTTCGAGATCCGCGAATCCGTGTCCACCAGCTTCGACAACATCCGCGAAAATGCTGCGATCGTCTTCATGGCCTATCTCCCTGGGCCAAGGGCGCGCGATTATTATGGAGCCCGGCTCTACGCCAAGGTCCGCGAGATCTGGACTAGCACCGGAAAAGTACGACACGACCCGCCAGGCAATCTTGAAAAGCATGGCGCCGAAAAAGCTGCAGGCGACCGTCAACTGCGTCGTTATGAAAGTCCGCCCGATCGTCGACCGCGGCCAGCGGTGGAATGACGCGCCTTCCGAGACAGTATAAATCGTCTCTCGACTTGCGGCACTGCAAGACAATGGCTTGGACGCTTCCGCCCGCTGGAAAATGGTTTGGCAAGCGACGGGCGCGCGGAGGCGTCACCGCTGCCGGGCTGGGGCGTGGAGAAAATAGCGCGCCGGCGTTGTCCCGAATGTGCGCCGGAACAGCGCGATGAACGCACTCACCGTTTCATAGCCGAGATCGAGAGCGATAGTGGTCACCGGAATTTCGTCGGCGAGCATTTCCAGCGCTCGCATCAGACGTACGCGCTGCCGCCACTCGGTGAAGCTGAACCCGGTTTCGATCGGAAATCATCGCGTCAGCGTCCGCACTGGCGTCCCGGCAAGGAGGGCCCACTCGTCTAGGCGTCGCTTATCGGCAGGATTGTCTGCCAGCGCGCGGGCAACCCGAAGGAGTCGTGGATCGGTTGGCATGGGCAAACCGAATTGCTCGCGCGGCAGCGAGCGGATTTCGTCACGAATTACCTCGGTGAGATGAGTTCTGGCCAAGCCTTGGTCGCTATCCAACCAAGTTGCCGCGCGGGCCACGCATTCGCGCAGTAAGCTCGACATTTGCATCGTTCTGGGTGCCGCCGGTAAGTCCGCACAGCAGTCCTCAGCGACATAAACGCTCCACCCGACGAAAGGTCCATGGGAGCACAGCGCATGAGAATGATGCGGCGGTATCCATACGCAATGAATCGCCGGTACAATCCAATGGCCCGAGTCCATGCCGACGGTCATGAGCCCATGCGTTGCCCCGAGAAGTTGTCCGCGCGCATGTTGATGCGCGGGAGTAACCCGCGGTTCGCCACCGTTTGCCAAGACGGCGACCAGCGGAGGGTTCGCGTCCGTATCGGCGCGGCTAGGTTCAATCAGTGGCTTCGACATGGCCTCAACTGCGTATTATATGGCCTAGATCGCGCAGCAACGCCAGCGTCACATGCTATTCTCGGGTTGTAATCGAAGGAGAAATACGGTGCGTGCAAAAGAAATGATGCCGGACGACGTCAACCAGGCTGTGATCAATGGAGTTAACGTTCGCAAAGGTTCTGTGGGTGCGTTTCTCGCCAATGCCCGGATGCTGGCTGCGCCCAAAACTAGCGTTGAGGATCGGGAAACGGCAGAGCGCGATGTGATCGAGGCGCTTCCGGCTTTGCAGGCCTTGGGGCTGTTCGATGTACTCGATATACGCGACGCACACCTTCGCGCCTTTGTCGAAGCGCACTCCGAGCCGCGCTAAGGAGCTAAAAGCGAGCTGTTTGGGTTTTGGACGCCACCAAGGAGGGGAGCGCCCTCCACCTCGCGATAGTGTCGCCGTCGCACAGTCGAGCGCTAGGGCTCAGACTCGTTCAGAGCCAGAAAGTGACGACTGTCGCGAGTGCGACGGCTGAGAGGAAGTTGGCGGCGAGCTTGTCGTAGCGGGTATGGATGCGGCGGAAATCCTTGAGGCGGCAGAAGGCATCTCGATGAGGTGACGGCTGCGGTATCGCTGCTTATCGTAGCGGATGGCGCGCTTGCGGTTGCGGCGGCCGGGTATGATGGGCGTAGCTCTCGCCTCGCGATCAAAGCGGCGCGAACGGTCGGAGTCGTAGCCCTTATCGCCGAGCAGGTAGCGCATACGCCCCGCACGTTTGAGAAGTGCGGGCGCGACCTTCATGTCGCTGACATTGCCGGGCGTCAGCATCAGCACATAGGGGCAGCCGATGACGACGGTGAGCGCGTCGTCCAACCGCCGCGCGAGCGGCCGATTGGCTGAGCGGCACGCCCCCTTTGCCCCGAACGCAGCCCGCTGCGCCTTGACGTAGGTGTTGTCGATGGCGGTGCTTCTCGTCACCGCGCCGGCATCGACCAGCGCGTCCAACAACTTGAGCCAGAACCCCTGGCGCGACCAGCGGTTGAACCGGTTGCAGACTGTCGTCGACGGCCCGTAGTCGGCCGGGCAGTCGCACCAGCGGCAGCCGACCTTCAGTACGTGCAGAATGCCGGAGATCACACGGCGATCATCGACACGCCGGGCGCCGGCTTGATTCTTCGGCAGACGCGGCTCGATCGTCGCCCACGCCTCGTCCGACAGCCAGAACAGCGCCACGCCTCGCCTCCCGCAATCCACGCTGCATGTGAATCAGGAAAGCCACTGCAGCTTCAACCCTCTGATTGCGTTTAAGCCTTAGCGTGCTGGTTGCGCCGCCTCCCTGGCGCCATGGCTGAAAGCTTCGAAACGGCGGAGGACGCGTTCAAGGGCATGCTCCGCAACAAACCCGCGAATACCTTCCAGCCCGATCGTAGCCGCGGGTTCCGCCCGCCGCATCATCCGACGCTCGACATCTTCTATCCTGCTGTCAGAGATTCCGTGCCGGGCAAGCGCCAGTCCCAGTTCGGCCGCATCCTGCAACGCGAGATTCACGCCCTCGCCACCAAACGGCGCCATGACATGCGCGGCATCCCCGATCAGCGTCACGCCATGTTGGTGTGGCCACGTGAATCCGGCGGGCAACCCCACGATCGGACGTTGAATGGGCAACTCATCGAACGCCTCGACAAACCGGAGCAGCGATGGCGCCCAGCCTTGCAAGAGGTTTCTCATATCGCAGCGGGCCGTCTCGACGGAGCCGAGGTTCACGGGGCCAGGCAACAGGTCTTTTTCCGGTACGGGTAGCATAAGGTAGATGTGGATTTCGCCACGGCTACTGCGCTGGGCCATCAAGCCACGATGATGTCCGATCGCACTGATCTTCCCGCGTGGCAGCATCGCAGCAAGGTCAGGGTGCCGCTCGTCGACCGAGGTGATGCGGATATCATAGGCGACAACGCCTGAATAAGCGGGCTTCACTGCCGTCAGCAGCGGCCGGACCCTCGACCATGCACCATCGGCGCCGACGACGAGATCGAAAGTGCCGAGCAGGCCCGCTTCGCCCATCACATCGAAACGCTCCGTCGCTTTCTTACTGATCTCGACGATCTTCACGCCCCAGCGCACGACGTCTGTTTCCAAGCTGTCGAGCAGGATTTGACGCAACTGGCTGCGATCGATCTCCGGCCTGGTGCCTGAGCCGAAGTCGGGCTCCTCAAAGCGCTTTCTACCATGCTCATCGTAGATGGCGCCGCCCTGATGGTCATATCGGGCAAGTTCGCGGAAGCGGTCATGGAGGCCGGCCACCTTCAGCGCCCATTGACCCGATGGCTCGTGAATATCGAGCGAGCCGCCCTGTTGACGCTCGAACGTACGCGCTTCGCGTTCGAACACTGTGGCAGCCACGCCATGATGCTGAAGGACACGAGCGAGCATCAGTCCGCCCGGCCCGCCGCCGATAATGGCGATTCCTCCCTTTTGCATGTTCGGCCTCTTAGGTTAGAAACATAGGCCTCTATATATCAATATCGGGCCCTATGCAATGAGGAGCGAACCAGTGAAGCAGGACAGCTGGAATCCCAGTGAATCGCCGACGATGCTGGCCACACGCTGCGCGCATCTTCTCGCACGGCAAAACGACAGCAGGTTCAGAGCGCTTGGGATAAGCGTCAATCAGCTACCTGTGCTCGTGCAGCTCAGGGACGGCAGTAGTCGGACGCAGGGCGAACTGACTCGCTTTGCCGGTATCGAACAGCCCAGCATGGCGGAGTTGTTGCGACGAATGGAACGCGACGGGCTGGTGGTGCGAGAGCCTAACCCGACCGACCGGCGGAGCAGCCTCATAAAGCTCGCCGATCATGTCTTCGATCAGATCGGCGCCGCCCGCGCCGCCCTGACTGAGACCAGCAACATAGCGCTCGAAGGCTTCTCGACCGAGGAGACTGAACTGCTGGTAGGGCTGCTACGGCGCATAATAGCGAACCTCGGCGACGACGATCGATGGTTCGTCGACGCCGCGAAGCGATCCTGGCCGCAGCCGACATGATGACCACGAGATGTTGCTGCTTTGGAGTGGGCCCCTCGGAGCAGACGGGGTCAGGCTGCTGGTTTGACCGTTCGCCGGGTGTGTTGATCCTCGAATTGCACAGGACTGAGATAACCGAGTGCCGAGTGAAGCCGTCGACGGTTGTAAACCTCCTCAAGGAAGCGCGGAAGGTTTTCGGCAACGTCGATGAAGGTTTCGAATGCCATCGGATAAACGGCTTCGACCTTGAGTGTCTTCATGAAGCTCTCCGCCGTGGCGTTGTCGTATGGGTTGCCGCGCCGGCCCATGGAGCCGATCAAGCCGTGGGCGGCAAGATGATCGCGATAGGCAGCCGCAGCGTATTGGGCGGATTCAAACGGTCGTCGCAACACCAGTTGTTTTCACTCATAACAGCAATTCGTCAAGCGCCTCCGCCGGCGTTTTCCAGCCTAGTGTCTTTCTCGGACGGGCATTGAGGGCCGCTGCCACAGCGGATATCTCGTCGGCGCTATGGATGCTGAGGTCTGTGCCTTTCGGGAAGTACTGTCGCAGCAACCCGTTGGTGTTCTCGTTAGTACCGCGCTGCCAAGGGCTTTGCGGGTCGCAGAAGTAGACCTGGATACCCGCATCGATCTTGAGACGATCGTGCTGAGCCATTTCGGCTCCCTGATCCCAGGTCAGCGAGCGACGCAGTTCTTCGGGCAAGGTGATGACGGTGCGCGTGATCGCGTCGCGCACGGCCTCGGCCCCGTGTCCCGCGAGCGCAGGTCCGTTCTTCGCGCGCGGAGCTTCGCCGTGCCCCGCCAACCGGGGAAGGTGCAATAGCATCGTGAAGCGCGTCGTGCGCTCGACCAGCGTGCCGATTGCCGAGCTGCCAAGACCGAGGATGAGGTCTCCCTCCCAATGTCCCGGCACTGCTCGATCGGCAGCTTCAGCAGGGCGCTCACTGATCATGATCTCCGGCGAGACAAACCCCTTGCCTCGCCTGCGTACGCGCGCCCTGGGCATCCGTAATACACGCCCGGTTCGCAAGCAGGCCGTCAGCTCGCGGCGCAGCGCCCCACGGCCCTGAACGAAGAGAGCTTGATAGATAGCTTCATGGCTGATGCGCATCGTCTTGTCGTCCGGGAAGTCGATCGGCAAGCGTCGGGCAATCTGCTCGGGACTCCAGGCTTTGGCCCATCGCCGATCCTTGCGTGGGCCATGCCGGCGGCCCTTCCACAGAACGGCGGGACCAGGAACGAGCGCGCCGCTCGGGGCTACGACGCCGCCAGCAAGTCTCTCCTCCACATAAGTGCGCAAGGTTGCATTGAGCGCAAGCTTGGTCGGCTTGGGTCGGCGGGCGGATCGATTCGCATGCCATTGGGCAGTTGTTGCCCGATACTCCAACCCGCCGCCGCGGGTAGCCGCGTTGCGTCGCAGTTCACGGGATATTGTCGAAGCAGCCCGCCCCAGGCGACGTCCAATCTCTTGCCTGGAATGGCCCTGCACCTTGAGGAGTGCGATCTCCTCGCGCTCTACCAATGAGAGGTACCGCCCGGAGAGTACCTTTGCCGAAGATCTGAACATCGCTGGTGGCATGCCGCCCGCCTTTCGGAATAATCTGCTTCCGACAGGTTGTGACAATCCGGCTTCCAGCGCAGCATCCTCGCTGCTTAGCCCCGCGGCAATCGCCAGCCAAAATCTATTCTGTTCATCGCGTCCTGCAACAGACGGCCGTCCTGGCGATGGCAATGGGGCTCGTCCTGACCGCGCCGATCGGCGCCTTACAACGTTCATCGCAACCTCCAACCTCCGAGTGTTGCGACGACCGTTTGAATCCGCCTTGTGATCCACGATCGGAATGATGCACGCAGCCGGGAGGTGGTTTGCGGCCTTCGATCGCGGCGGCCAGGGCCGCGAGCGTCAGCCGGGCGTCGATCGAGCGGCTGATGGCGTATCCGACCACTCGCCGTGACCAGGCATCCAAGATGACGGCGACATAGACAAAGCCGCCGGCGATGGCGACATATGTGATATCGGCCACCCAGAGTTGGTCGGTACCGGTGGGAGTGATGTCGGTGGCGAGATTCGGGAAGGTCGGCTGACCGTGATCGCTGTCTGTTGTCACCATGAAGCGGCGACGTAATCTCGGCTGAAGGTCATGCTCACGCATCAGGCGGCGGATCTTCTTGTGATTAACGATCAGGCCCTGCTGGCGAAGCGCAGCCTGGACGCGACGCCAGCCATAGTGCTCGAACTCGTCGCAGATAGTGGCGATCGCCTCAACGATCGCAGTATCATCGGCCGCCTTCTCAGAGCGGTCATAGTAAGTCGAGCGCGCAATCCCCATCAGCCGACATCCTTCCGTGACGGAGAGGCCGCGGGGCCGGTGATCGCGGATGTAGGCTCGCTTCTCCTCCGCGGTCGTGCATGCAGAGCCCCCTTTAGAAACTCGAGCTCCAGGGCCTGTTTCCCGACCAGCCTCTCGAGGGCGGCAATTCGCGCCTCATAATCCTGGAGAAGATCGGCCGCCGCCAAATCTTCATCGAGAGCGCCTGCCTGAAACTTCTCGACCCAGATCCGGATCAGATTGCGGGAGATGTCATGCCGCTTCGCGAGCCCGTGCAGCGTCTCGCCGCTCAGATACTCTTGCGACACCTGCCGTTTGAACTCGACGCTGTGGGTTCGGTGCTTTGCCATGGGCCTTCATCCTCTGAAAGCCCGGCCGTCCGGTCAATTACTGAAAGCCAACCTGTCCCCCCTGGAGGGCCCACTCCACTTATCGGGCCAACATCGCCCTTATCTGACAGCCGGTACAATGGCATGCCCCGTCCCATAATCCAGGACGTTATCAGGAAAGCTGCTTCGCCTCAGACCGGTGATAGAGGGCCCGAGACAGGTTAGCGAACGCAACCATCGAGCTACCCCCACTTTAGCCGGACGGCTTGCTGCAATGAGCCGGGCACCTGCTCATTTATTGCCCGCGATCAAGGAGTCTGGTATTCCAGTTGCATGGATCAATATGTAGACCTTGCTGCCCAGGCCGAGAAAACGATCCGCGAGGGCATCATTCGAGGCGAATTCGAATTCGGCGAGAAATTGTCGGATCGCGCGCTCGCTGCTTCCCTGGGGATCAGCAGAACGCCCGTGCGCGAGGCTCTCGCCAGTCTCGCCCGGGACGGGCTAGTTGTGATTCGTCCTCAGAGCGGCACTTTCGTCATGGTCCTGGATGAAGCGTCGGTCCGGATGTTGTGCGAGATGCGTACCGTCCTGGAGCTGGGTGCTCTCCGTCTTCTGGCGGATCACCCCGAAAAGCTAGCGGCCGCCGTGTCCAAGCAGATCGCCGCGGGCTCGCTCGCAGTCGAAGCACAGGACGTCGAGACCGCCGAACGGATGGATTCCGAATTCCATCAGGCTCTGGTTCACGCCGCGGAAAACCCGCTGTTGACGGACGCCTACCGGGTCATCACTCACAAACTCAATGCGATCCGCTACCGGCTTCCGGCCGATCTCGAACGGATGAGTCGGGCAGTCGAACAGCATCGACGGATCGTGGACTTGACCGTCACGGGCCGCATCGAAGAGGCAAACGTAGAACTCGTCTCGCATCTGAAGATCGTCCAGGGGCTTGCTTTGCAGATCGTCGGCAGCGAACTGACTGAAGCCACTGCGGGTCGACGCCCGAAGAGAGCCCTCCGAAACAAATAGCGCTCTCTTTAATACTGGAATTCCAGTTGACGATATATGCCGCTTTGTCCATAGCTGGAATTCCAGTTAGGGAGAAGATGGTATGGCTGATATTAAGACGCAGGTACTCATCATTGGCGCAGGCCCAGCCGGCTACAGCGCGGCTGTTTACGCGGCGCGGGCCAATTTGAAGCCGATTCTGGTCACGGGAATGCAGCCTGGTGGTCAGCTCACAACCACCACCGACGTCGAAAACTTCCCTGGGTTTGCTCGGGCGGTCCAAGGCCCCGACCTGATGGAGCAGATGCGGCAGCAGGCCGAGCACGTCGGCACGAGCATCGTCTTTGACACGATCATGTCGGTCGATCTCTCGCAGCATCCCATCGTTGCCCAGGGCGACTCCGGCGACACCTACCTGGGAGACGCGCTGATCATCGCCACCGGTGCCCAGGCGAAATGGCTCGGCAGTCCCGGCGAAGCAGATTATTCGGGATACGGCATCTCGGCTTGCGCGGTTTGCGATGGCTTCTTTTACCGCGGGAAGGAGGTCGTCGTCATCGGCGGCGGCAACACCGCGGTCGAAGAAGCTCTTTACCTCACGAACCATGCGTCCAAAGTCACGCTGATACATAGGCGGGACAAGCTCCGCGCGGAGCAGATCCTGCAGGATCGCTTCTTCGCCCGCCCGAAAATCGAAGTTGTCTGGAACGCTGAAGTCCTGGCGTTTCTCGGCGAGAGCGAGCCTTCGCGTCGTCTAACGGGACTACGGTTGCTGGACCGTATCACGCGAGTGGAGACGTCCGTCTCCGCCGAAGGCGCATTCGTCGCCATCGGCCACGACCCGGCCACCGCACTCTTCCGAGGCCAGCTCGACATGACGGATGCCGGTTACATCAAGATCGCGCCGTGGTCGACGGCGACCTCACGAAAGAATGTTTGGTCGGCCGGTGACGTGAGCGACGACCGCTACAAGCAGGCTGTGGTCGCCGCCGGGATGGGGTGCATGGCTGCACTAGAGGCGGAAAAGTACCTGGCGGAGCGGGCGGCGCCGAAGCCGTCGGCCGAGGAGGCGAGGGAGTCCGCAGAATAGGCCCAAAAGCCAATTGCTCAATCTGGAATTCCAGATTGCCAGTTTTTCGGTCGCGCGCCATAATTGGAATTCCAGTTGTGCTGCGATATGGCGGATGGTCCTGGGAGGTTTTTCCAATGTCGTCGTTGCTTCGTAAATTTTCGAGCAATCTTACAGCGCAGGTCGTGTTGGCCCTTTTGCTGGGTGCGATGGTTGGTGCGCTTTGGCCGAGCGTCGGCACCTCGATGCAGACGTTAAGCGACGTCTTCATCAAACTCATCAAGATGGTCATCCCGCCGATCGCCTTCCTGACAATCGTCATCGGCGTTGCCGAGGTCCGCGACTTGCGCCGCTTGGGTCGCGTCGGGGGGCAGGCGCTGATCTATTTCGAGGTCGTCTCTACGATCGCCCTGATCGTAGGTCTAATCGTCATGAATATGTTGAAGCCGGGCGCTGGCTTCGACAGGGCCGCCGTCAGCGGCCACGCCGTCGATATCTCGAAATATAAGGCAGCGCCGGTCGGATCGTACTTCTTCGATTTCCTGTCTGGCATCGTGCCCGACAACGCGGTCGCGGCCTTCGCGAAGGGTGACCTGCTCCAGATCGTCTTCTTTGGCGTTCTGTTCGGCTGCGCCGCCGTGCTGATCGGTGAACGCGCGAGGCCGTTCGTTTTGCTGGCTCAGTCGGCGAACGACATCCTGTTCAAGATCGTAGGGATGATCATGCGCCTTGCACCGGTCGGTGCGTTTGGCGCGATGGCATTTACCGTTGGTCGCCACGGCATCGGCTCGATCCTCGTGCTGGGCCACATGCTCCTCGCTGTCTACGTGACGTGCATCATCTTCCTCTTCGTGGTGCTTGGCGCGATCGCTCGATTGAATGGCTTCAGCTTCACGCGTTTTCTGCGCTTCATGAGCGACGAGGCGTTGATCGTGCTCGGCACGTGCTCGTCCGAAAGCGTGTTGCCCCGCCTGATGGACAAGCTCGAGCGCTTGGGATGCTCGCGTTCCAGCGTAGGCCTCATCTTGCCAGTCGGCTACTCCTTCAACGCGGACGGCACCGCGATCTATCTCTCGATGGCGGCGCTCTTCATCGCGCAGGCCTACGGAATCGAGATGTCGTTGGCCCAACAGTGCGGCCTTCTGCTGCTGTTGCTCATTACCTCGAAGGGATCCGGCTCGGTCGCAGGATCCGGATTCGTTGTGCTGGCCGCGACGCTGTCCGCCACGCACGTTCTGCCGGTCGAAGGCCTGGCCCTGCTGATCGGCATCGATCGTTTCATGTCGGAAGCGCGCTCGGTAACCAAATTATCGGAAACGGTGTCGCGACGGTTGTCGTCTCGAAGATGAGCGGGGAATTCGATCCCGTCCAGGCGGACGCGACCTACGCGGAGCGCTTCGGAACCGGCGTGAAATTCAACCTGAGACCCGTGACTGCATCAGCAGACCGTTCCCGGGTCCCCACGGCCGGGATCATGTCGCCCGAGCCGCAACCGGACTGAACTAAACATTCGATCTGGCGAATAACCGAAAGCGCCGATGCCGCCTCGCCGAATGGCGATGGAGGAGGGGGTGCAGCAACATGGAGGCAGTGCCTTGAATATCAACGTCAAACACCTGGACGGCGTCCTGATCTTCGCCAAACGCGAATGCGAGACCTGTCAGATGGTGGAGCAGGTGATCGGTCAGATCGCCGACAAGATACCGACCGTTGTCTACACTCAAGACGATCCCTCCTTTCCGTCAACCGTGTCGGCGCTTGACGACTCTGCGCTCGAATCGTCTTTTGCGTTCGACGTGGAGGCCGTGCCTACAATCGTCCGCATGCGGCATGGCAAGGAGGTCGCCCGCACCTTCGGCTGGAGCCGCGCGGATTGGGAGAAACTCACGGGTCTTGAGGGATTGGGCGAAGGATTGCCCGAGATGCGGCCGGGCTGTGGTTCGAAGTCACGCGAGCCGGGCGTCTACGATGTCTTGCGTGCGAAGTACGGCAAGCTCGATTTCAAAACGCGGCAGATCAGGCTCGGAGAATGGGATGACGAGATCGAAGCCTGCTTCGATCGTGGATGGAGCGATGGCCTTCCTGTTGTTCCTCCGACGGATGTGCGCATTCTCCGCATGCTGGAGGGCACCTCGCGCAAGCCCGACGAGATCATCGGCGCCGTGCCTCCGAACCTGTCGCCGATCACCGTTGAGAAGGTCGCAGTGAATGCCGTGATGGCGGGCTGCCGTCCCGAGTACATGCCAGTGGTTCTGACGGCGCTGGAGGCGGCGCTGGACCCGCTGTTCACGATGCACGGCCTGCTCTGCACGACGTGCTTCTCAAGCCCGATCATCGTCGTGAACGGACCGGTCGCGCGGGAAATCGGCATGAACTCCGGCATCAACTGCCTCGGCCAAGGTAATCGCGCCAATGCGACCATCGGCCGGGCGCTTCAACTGATCATCCGCAACGTGGGCGGCGGCCGTCCCGGCGAACTCGACCGCGCCGTCCTCGGCGGTCCAGGCAAGTACACGTTCTGCTTTGCGGAGGACGAATCGGATCCCTCGTGGATGCCTCTGTCGGTCGCGCGTGGGATCGAGCCCGGGAAGAACGCCGTAACGCTCTTCCAGGGCGATGGCATACAAGGGTTCATCGACCAGCGGTCGAGGACTCCCGAGCAACTCACGAAATCGCTAGCCATGTCCTTGCTGGCCGTCGGGCACCACAAGTTGTGCGAATTCACGAACGCCTTGTTGGTCCTCGTTCCGGAGCACTATGCCATCTTCCGCGAAGCCGGGTGGGATCGCGGGCGCATCACCGAAGAACTTCACAGGGCGATGGTGCGTCCCGGCAAGGACGTCATACAGGGCGCCCATGGCGTCGGCGAAGGGGTCGACACGCGCCGGGCGGACGAGATGGTTAACAAGTTCTGGCCGGAAGGTCTGCTGATCGTGCAGGCGGGCGGACAGGCAGGCTTGTTCTCGGCGATTTGCGCTGGTTGGACTGGCGGCCGGTTTCGCAATGAATCCAAACCAGTGACAATGGAGATCACAACATGAAATACGGCATCAGCTTTCGTGACCCCACCGCGGAGACTGCATCGGAGTTGCGCGAACGGGCGGCGCCACTCGACTCGGTCGTCGGTAAGACCATCGCGCTCATGGACATCGGAAAAATGCGCGGCGACGAGTTCATCGACCGTCTCGAACAGCTCTGCACAGAGCGCGGTATCGAGACGCGTAGGTACAAGAAGCCCACCAACACGCGGGTAGCCCCTCGCGAGATGATCAAGGATATCGCGGACAATTGCGATGCCGTCATCATCGCGCTGTCCGACTGCGGATCCTGCACGTCGTGCTCTACGCACGACCTGAACGATCTCGACAAGAAGGGACTCGCCGGTGTCAGCGTACTGACTACCGAGTTTCAACAAGCTTTCGAGTCTCAAAAGGGAGCGATCGGGCTCGACGCTGCAGCAGTTTACGTACCTCATCCTCTGCAGAACAAAACGA
The DNA here is from genome assembly GCF_052075965.1 of Bradyrhizobium sp. 482_C4_N1_8. NCBI lineage: Bacteria > Pseudomonadati > Pseudomonadota > Alphaproteobacteria > Hyphomicrobiales > Nitrobacteraceae > Bradyrhizobium > Bradyrhizobium sp. 482_C4_N1_8. Next base: position 2,919,637 of record NZ_CP197231.1, read on the forward strand.
CAGCCGAACTCCATCAGTGGGCGAATGCAGCGGTGGACAAGATTCTCCAGGCCATCGCGCTCGATAGCTCGTCTGTGACCGCTTTGGAAACTGTCTGAACAGGGGCGGCCCGCAAGAGATAATAATCAGCGGCCGTCGCCGCTTAACCGGCGGTTCCCGGTTGCAAATTTGCGCACAGACCAAACTCAATTTTCCGCCCGTAGCCGAATTGGTGGATCGTTGATTTGGGAAGGTCGAAAATGCTTTATCCTTCAATAGGGATTGACTGACATTCTCTCCGCCAGATGCACGATTTCGTGCGCCAAACTACGATTTCGCGCAATCCGCAGCGATCCGCAAAAATGGCTAGGCGGCCCCCGTGGGATAAGGTCAGGCCGCTATCGGGCCCCTAAAGCGACAAGATGTAGATCGCGAAATCGGACCATAGAGAAGCTGCAGCGACGAGACATGATTGCTCGCATCGATGCTCGGGTTTCGTGACAGAGCGTCTCGATCGCCTTGTCGGTGCGGTGCCTGCGAGCGGCGCCAGTTGCCGCGCCGAGGCTGGGAGTTGCCCGATCGCTAGAAGCTGGCCGCATTGTGGTCGAGCGCGCGCGAAGTCTCGATGCTCATGCCGTCAATTCGCGTCTGAAGGGCGGCGTCGTAGTGTGACTTGGCCGGTCTCTCGATGCGCCTGGAGGCCGGACTGCGCGTCTTGATCTGAACGGGCTGATTGGAGTCGATAGGAAGTATCGTCTTGTGAGAAATCCGCTTCAAGGCCAGGTTTGACCGAATGCTGGTAACGCCCGGTATGCGCGAGAGCTTGTTCACGATGAGGTCTTCAAGCGCCTCGATGTCGGACACCATCACACGCAGAAGATAATCGCTATCGCCCGTCATCAGGTAACACTCCATCACCTGGTTCAGGCGATCGATTGAGCGCGTGAAGTTCTCGAGTGATAGCTGGACCTGCTTTTCAAGCTTGACCTGGATGAACGCAGTAACGCTGATCCCGACGACTGCCGGATCCAGCACGGCAATTCGCCGGTCGATCACGCCGAGTTTCTCAAGCGTGCGAACGCGGGCGAGGCAGGGTGAAGGTGAGAGATTGACGCGCGAAGCAAGCTCGACGTTGGTCAAGTCGGCGTTCTGTTGCAGTTCATTCAGAATCTTGATGTCTATCCTGTCCAGAGCCGTCGTTGTCATTCGATTTCTCCCTGGCCAACTGTGGCTTCGTCGAGGCCCGGTCCCGCGCGTTATCTCGCGTGGTGACATCTCAATGACAGCGATGCTAACCGCAGTCGCGACCGTGGGAATTTCGACAAAATGACGACTTGTATCGAAAAACGGTCAATCTGCCTGGGGCTGACACGCGCCGAAACAGAGGTCGCCCGATAGATCGTGGCGAGCGAGACGTCCGTATCGCGATGCGGGTCGTTAAGGATTGCGCAACGCGAGATCTCTCTACGATCGCGATCCTGTGTTGAGAACGGCCGATTCCTTCGCAAAGCCGGCGAGAGGGTCCAGCAAAGATGGATCGCCTCCGCTCGCCGCGCAGGCCCGGTGAGGAATGACGCCAAGGCCTACATACCGCGGCACGATATGCTGCGCGATGAGGTGGTGCCCCACCAGTTTGAGCATTAATGCCGGCCGAACGGCGCGATTGTCGCGGGGACAATCGAGCTCGCGGAAAATCGCAGATCGACGCCCTGTTCGGAATCGGGAGTGAGAAAGTGAAACTCAAGCACGTCTATCTTACTGCCGCCGACCCCGAAGCATTGGCCAAGTTCTACGAAGCGCTCGGATTGACGATCCGGTTCGCGGATCGTGGCAAATGGATTCAGTTCGTCGGAGAAAAGGCCGCGCTCTGTGTCGCGAGCCCGGCCGAATCCGTTTCTGAACCGTCCCGGAATGCTGTCCTCGTATTCGAGGTGGACCACTTGGAGACGGTTCTGGAGCGTGCGCGGGCGCAGGGGGCTGAGGCGCTCGGCGAAATTCGGGACATGGGCGAGCACGGTCGCGTGGCCCATTGCGCGGACCCGGAACGCAATACGATTCAGCTCTTTCAAGCCGCGACTAAATAGGGCGGCAAGCCCGCTCTCGACTGCTTGGTCCAACGTATCGGGGAATCCATCACCATGAACGTCCGAGTGCCGCCCATGCCTACCCAGGAAATCCCGGTGTTCAGCAGCACGGAATTCCGCAGCGCGATGCGCAACGTCCCCGGCGCCGTGTCCATCGTGACGACCGGGACGCAACCGGGCAGGCACGGTTTGACGCTGACGGCCGGCTGCTCGGTATCGACCGATCCATCGAGCGTGCTCGTCTGCGTCAACAAGGCGGCGGACGCCCACGATACGATCAAGCAGAGTGGATCGTTCTGCTGGAATATCCTCGCGGCGGATCACGCCGCGCTGGCGCAGAAATTCGCAGGCCAGGACGGCAGCAAGGGGGATATCCGCTTCGGTGACGGTTTGTGGCGCGGACTCGCAACGGGGGCACCGAGCCTCGTCGAGGCGATCTGCAGCTTTGATTGCCGGGTGTCCGATTCGTACGACGCCGGCAGTCATACCATCTTCATCGGCAAGGTGGTCGCGCAGGCGATGAACGCCGATCGCGACCCTCTTGTCTATGTGAAGGGCGAATTCACCGTGCCGAAGCGCTAGCGGCCAGCCATGCTGTCACTCTGGCTCAATGTTATCGCGAGCGGCGTGCTGATCGGCCTCGTCTACGGGCTCGTGGCGCTGGGCCTGACGATCATTTTCGGCGTCATGCGCGTCGTCAACTTCGCGCACGGTGAGATGGTCGTGTTCGGCGTCTACATCGGCTATTGGGCCGTCCGCCTCTGGGACGTTCCGATCATCGTCGCGGCGGCGATCGCGGCGGTCGTGATGTTCGTCTTCGGCTATTTGCTGGAGACGCTGGTCGTCAAACGGTTTGTCAACCGGCCGCATCACTATCAATTCATCGTCTTTATCGGCCTGTCGCTCCTTTTCACCGGCGCCCTGCTCGTGGCGTTCGGACCGGATCCGCGCCCCACGGCATCCCAGCTGTCGTTTCACACCGTATCGCTCGGCGTTGTGACGCTGGATCTGGCGCGGCTTCAGGCGGCGGCAACCGCTGGCCTGCTCATTGTCCTCTTGGGAGCGTATCTGAAATTCTCAGCGTTTGGCCGCTCCTTGCGCGCGGCCGCGGACAATCGGCTGGGCGGTCTCGTCGTCGGGCTGAACATTCCCCGGGTCTATGCGGTGACGTTCGGTATCGGCGCGGCCTGTGCGGGCGTCGCCGGCGCATTGATATCCCCCCTGTTCGATGCCCAGCCCTATCTCGCCGTCGACTTTACCCTGCTGGCCTTCGTGACTGTGATCGTCGGGGGTCTCGGCAGCTTCGGTGGAGCGCTGCTGGGCGGCCTCGTCATCGGCGTGGCCGAGGCCATTGCGGCCTTGATGTTCACGCCGTCGATGAAGACCGCGCTTCCTTACGCGCTCGTGATCATCATTCTGGTTTTCCTTCCGAGAGGCTTCTTCGGTGCAAAAGAGATTTGAGGGCGCGATCGACATCAAGCGGTGGCTCGCCGGAGCACTGGTCTTCGCGATCCTTGCTTTGGTCGGCGCGCTGGCAAATCCGTACCTCATCTCGCTGCTGACGATCGTGCTGCTGTTCACGTTTCTCGGCCAATCCTGGAACTTGATGCTCGGGATTGGTGGGCAACTGTCGATCGGCCATGCGCTCTTTGTCGGCCTGGGGGCCTATTCAGTGGGCGTGCTGGAGGTGAAGTACGGCATTTCTCCGTGGATCGGCCTGCTGCTTGGAATGTGCATTGCCGGGTCCGTCGGCGCGGTGCTGGCGTGGCTGAGCTTCCGGTTCGAGGTGCGTGGAATCTATTTCGCACTGCTGACGATCGCTGCCGCGGAGTTCGCCAGGATCTTGTTCAGCGGCTGGGCATTCGTCGGCGCCATGCAGGGCCTGTTCTTTCCTGCGCCGACGAACGCGATCGATATCGCGATGCTGCGCGGCGACGCCCGCTTCTACTACTTCGTCGCGCTTGCACTGGCGGCGCTCGGGATCGCCGGAACGGAACTGATCTCGCGATCGTATCTCGGATATGTCTGGCGCGCGATGCGGGACGACGAGCAGGCGGCGCGCGCGCTCGGCGTTCGCACGTTCCGGCACAAGATCCTGGTGATCACGATATCGGCGGCGACGGCGGCCGCCGGTGGTGGAGTTCTGGCGCTGGTGCAGGGATCGATATTTCCGGACTCGATCATGGGCATGGGCCTCTCCGTGGACGTCCTGATCGGGCCCGTGGTCGGCGGGCTGGGCATGACGTTCGGTCCGCTGGTCGGGGCGCTCACAGCCATTCCGCTGAACCATTTGATGGGCGCCCTCGGCGACCATCTCCGGATCCCCGGGCTGAACAACATCACCTACGGCGTCGTTCTGATTTCGGTGATCTGGTTCCTGCCCGACGGCATCTGGCCGGCGATCGTCCGGCTGTGCAAGACGATCCAGCTGCCGTCCCGGGTGTGGCTGCCGCAACCGCGGAAGGCCGAAGAATGACCGTCCTGCTCGAGGTCAAGAACCTGTCCCGATCGTTTGGGGGATTGGTCGCGGTGAACAATGTCAGCTTCGCGTTGAAGGCCGGACAGATCACCGCGCTGATCGGGCCGAACGGCGCGGGAAAGACCACATGCTTCAATCTCGTCGCAGGCGCGCTGCGGCCCACAAGCGGTCAAGTGGTCTTCGAAGGACGCCCGATCGAGAATACGCCGCCGGAGGCCGTCTGCAGGATGGGGATCGGAAGGACATTCCAGATCGTGCGGCCGATGCGCGACATGTCGGTGCTCGAGAACGCCATGGTCGGCGCCTTCAGCTGGACTACGAACGTCAACGAAGCCCGATCGACGGCCTACGAGTCGCTCGACAGCGTCGGATTGGCCGGCAAGGCCGATGCGCGGACGGACCAGCTCACCCTGCCGGATCGGAAGATGCTGGAAACGGCCAAGGCGCTATCGACACGACCCAAACTGCTGCTGCTGGACGAGGTGATGGCAGGCCTCCGGCCCACCGAAGCCGCTGGCGTCGTTCGCGTGCTGCAGAGGCTTGCCGAAACTGGCCTCACGATCCTTCTCGTCGAGCACGTCATGCGGATCGTGATGGAGGTCGCCTCGCGTGTCGTCGTGCTTCATCACGGCGCCAAGATCGCCGAAGGACGCCCTGGCGAGGTGGTCGCGGACCCGCGGGTTCTTAAGAGCTATCTGGGGACGGACTTCCATGCCTGACGAGGCGCTATTATCGATCGACGGGCTTTGTGTTGCCTACGACGGATCGAACGCCCTGAACGGCGTCTCCTTACGGATCCACAAGGGCGAGTTGATCTGCGTCGTCGGTGCGAACGGTGCCGGAAAGACCTCGCTCATCAGATCGATCGCGGGCATCGTTCCATCTTCGGGTGGCGTAGTGAAGATGAACGGCGTCGATATCACCGGGATGCCGCCGTGGGAGATCTGCGAACGTGGGATCGCGCAGGTCGCCGAAGGCCGGCAGATTTTTGGAAGCCTCTCGGTCGAGGACAACCTGCTGCTAGGCGGATCGCTCAAACGCGCCAGGGCCAGTCAGTCCGAAACACTCGCATTCGTCTACCAGTTGTTCGAGCGGCTTCGCGAGCGCAGGCGGCAATTGGCCGGGACCTTGTCCGGCGGCGAGCAGCAGATGCTGGCGATTGGGCGCGCGATCATGGCGAAGCCCGAAATCGTCATGTTCGATGAGCCGTCGATCGGACTGTCGCCCGCCCTGACGGAGGTGATGTTCGGCGTCGTGAAGTCGTTGCACGCGCAGGGCATCACGGTGCTGCTGGTCGAGCAGAACGTCGCGAAATCGCTCGCCTTGAGCAATCGCGGCTACGTGCTGGAAAACGGCTCGATTGTGCTGCACGGATCGAACGACGAATTGCTGAGCAATTCAGAGGTTCAGCGGGCCTATCTTGGAATGTAGCTGGCTGGTGCAATACCATGGAGCATGATGACGCCCTTATCATCGAACGCGATGGCGACATCGTCACGATGACGATGAACAGGCCGCCAGCAAATGCGTTGAATAACGCGCTGGTCAGCCGCCTGCTGGATGCCATTCGCGCCCTGTCCGCGGAGGCGTCACCGCCAGGCATCGTTCTGACCGGCGCAGGTGATCGCTTCTTCAGCGCGGGTGGCGACATCAAGGAAGTGGCGGGCATCGAGATATCGAGGCCGCGCATGCGGACTTTCCACGCGCTGCTGTGCGAGATGGAGCGATATTCCGCTCCGCTCGTGTGTGGCGTTCGCGGGTACGCGGTCGGCGGCGCGCTGGAATTTCTCCTGTTTGCCGATTACGCCGTCGCCAATCGCGAATGCATGATCGGGTTTCCGGAAATCAATCACGGCCTCTTGCCGGCCGCCAAGGGAATGCGGCACGCGGTCCGGAAACTGGGACTTCGGGAAGCCCAGGTACTGCTTTATCGGGGCGAGTTGGTCGGCGCACAGAAAGCGCTGTTGATCGGAGCGATCAACGAGATCGCTGCCACCACGCATGTAATTAGTCGTTCCGTGGAGATCTGCCGGAATCTGCGTGCGAAGGAACAAAAGCTGTTTGCCGCGATCAAGCGCTCGTTGAACTTGACGGGACCGATGGATGACGCTTCGCTGGAGGCGATGACGATTGACGATCTCGGCGCCTATCTGTCCGAGGACAGTTCGGCAGATGCGCGCGCCCGATTTCTCTCGAAGAACTCAACGAAGGCATGAATGACATCCCTCGCGCCGCCTGACCACCTCCACCTTGAGCTCATGAGCTTCGAGGACGTATCGGATGCTGTGGCGAGCGGGAGCTCGACGGTCCTGATACCATGCGGCGCTGTCGAGCAGCATGGGCCGCATCTTCCGCTATGCATGGATGCCGATCACGCGGACGCGCTAGCCGTCAACGTGGCGCGGCGGCTTGGCAGGGCGCTGATAGCGCCAATGATCAGGGTCGGCTGTTCGGCCCACCATCTTGTCTTTCCTGGCACCATCTCGCTTCGGCCTGAAACCTTCGAAGCGATCTGCCTGGATTACTGCACGAGCCTCGCGCGGCATGGCTTCAAGCGGATCCTGCTGTTCTCCGGGCATATCGGAAATTTTCCCGTCTTGCGCGACATGCTTCCGCGGTTGAGGCGCGCGGTTCCGCAGGACGTCGAGATCGATGCATTCTGTGACTCCATTGCCTGGATCGACAGGTGGCGACATGCCGTCAAGGACACTGGAGGCGACCCGAACGCGGTCGGAGGGCATGCCGATATCGCGGAGACGTCGCTCATGATGTTGCTTCGCCCGGATAGCGTGCGGCTCCATCGGTTCGAAGTGGGGCACCTCGGTGCGCTCTCCGAAGCGCAGCTTCAGTCGATGTGGAAGAACGGGATCAAGTCGGTCACTGACAACGGCATCATTGGCGACCCGCATGGTTCGACGGCCGAAATCGGCGCGTGGTGTCTCGACGCGATCGCGGATCTGCTGGCCACTTCGTTCCGCAAGTGAGGCGACGCGGCTTCCGTGCCGCCGGGAGGGCGATGCTGCGATCGCAGGCCTTGGTCAGAGGCTCGAATGTGATCCGCCTGCCGACAGCATAAAATTCGGAAAGTTACGCAGCCGCGGCCAGCATTCGGGCGAAAATGTTGCTGCGCCTGTGAAACGCTGTGCCATCTCGAATTTCCCTAGAGGACCTCAAAGATGGCACTTAAGTTCGGCTTCTGGTCGGAGCAGGAAACCCAGGTCGGGCAGAGCTACGCTCGCCGGCTTCATGAACTGGTCGACGAGGTGCGCCTCGCGGAAAAGATGGGGTTCGACTGCGTCGCGCTGTCCGAGCAGCACGTCGCGCTCGGCGGCATTTCGAGCTCCGCGCCCGAAGTGGTCTACGGCTACCTTGCCGCGGTCACATCGCGCGTGAAGCTGCGGTCCGCGGTGACCCTGATGCCGCAGAAGATCAATCACGCCTTGCGATCGGCGGAACGGCTGGCCGTTACCGATATTCTGTCGCACGGCCGCATGGAGTTCTATGCCGGCCGCGCCAACACGACCATCGCCATGCGGGCCTTCAACGTCGACCCGAATGAAACGCTCCCCCAAATGGAAGAAGGGCTCGCGCTGCTCAAGAAATCGATGCGCGAGGATATCTTCACTTTCAAAGGCAAGTACTACCAGATTCCGCCGCGAATGCTGGTTCCGAAGCCGCTTCAAAAGCCCCATCCGGTGATCGGCATCGCCGCCACAAGCGAACGTAGCCATAGCTGGGCAGGCTCCGAAGGCTTCGCCGTGCTGAGCAGCAACATCTACCAAGGGTGGGACTATCAAGCCAAGCTGATCAACACTTACCGCAAAGCCTGGAAGCGTGATGAGCGCGGTCCGCTCGATCGCTCTCGCATCGGCCTTCCGCTCTTCCTTGGCATTGGTTCCACGGATCAGAAGGCGAAGGACGACTACGCTGAGCCTCTGATGCACTACGCCCGGATAGCGACCGACGCTTATCCCCGTTTGGCGAAGCTCTCCGATGACTATGCGTATATGAGCGAGAGCCAGCCGGCGGCGGAACGCGCCGGAAAGGATTGGGATTACCTGCTCAACGAATCGGCGACCACCGTTTGCGGGAGCCCGGACACCGTCATCCGTCAGCTCGAGAAATTCGAGGCATTGGGCATCGATGAAGTTTTGCTTCACCTCGATTCGGTGAACCACGAGAAGATCATGGAGGCGATCGAAATGTGCGGTCGCTACGTGATCCCGCACTTCAACGACAAAAACAACGTTGTGCGACCAACCGAGGAAATCCTCGACAAGATCCGCGCTATGCGGCCGCAGAAGTGAGTTCAGGGAAACACAGGACAGAGACCGATGTCACAGCATAGCTACAAGTATCTGATAGTTGAGAAGCGCTCGAGCGGCGTCGCCGCCGTTACGATGAACCGGCCGGAAATCCTCAATGCCATCAACTGGGACATGCACGAGGAGCTTGAACGGGTTTTCGTCGAGCTGGATCACGACAAGGAGGTCCGCGCGATCGTGCTGACCGGCGCGGGACGCGGCTTCTGTTCCGGCGGCGACCAGAAGTCGCTCGACAAGGGCCCGCTGCCGTCGCCGACGAGGAGTGGACGTCATTTGGTCCGCAATATGCTCGAGGTCGAGGTGCCGATCGTCGCTGCCGTCAATGGCGCGGCCGTCGGGCTCGGAGCGACGCTTGCCTTGTTCTGCGACGTCATCTTCGCGAGCCCCGCAGCGCGATTTGCCGATACGCATGTGACGGCGGGCGTGGTTGCGGGCGACGGCGGCGCGGTGATCTGGCCGCTCTTGATGGGGCCGGTCCGTGCGAAGCACTACCTCATGACGGGAGAGTTCATCTCCGCCGACAAGGCTGCCGCCATGGGCATGATCAACGACGTCATTTCGGATCGGGACGTCAAGGACGCCGCGATCGAATACGCCGAGATGCTGGCGAGCGGCCCGCGGGAATCGATCATCTGGACCAAGTACAGCGTCAACAAGATCATCAAGCAGTACTCGCATCTGGTGCTCGATACTTCGGGTGCACTGGAGATGCTCACCTTCGCACTGCCCGAGCGCCGCGAGGCTGTCGCTGCTTTCGCCGAGAAGCGGAAGCGCTTCGCGGAGCGGTGAGATGGACGTCGAATCCATCAGGTCGGGAGCCCAACTCGCCGACGTGACCATTCCGCAGCTTCTGAGTGCGCGAAGGGCTGAGCGGCCCGAAGCGGTCGCCTACAAGCAAAAGCGTCACGGCAAATGGATCGCCGTGACGTGGAGGCAGTATTCGGATCAGGTGGCCAAGCTGGCAGCCGCCCTGCAGCAGGCCGGGTTCGAGCGCGGTGATCGTGCAGCCATCATGGGGGATGTGTCCCAGGAATGGCTTCTCGCGGACATGGCGACGATCTGCGCTGGTGGCGTCATGGTCGGCGTGTACTTCACGTCGTCGGCGGAGGAAGTCGGCTATTACCTGAGAGATTCCGGCGCCTCCTTCATCTTTGTCGGCAGTGAGCTTCAACTCGGCATCGTCCTGGCGTCCGGCCAGGCCGAACAGTTGCGGAAGATCATCGTGCTCGATCCGGATTGGAATGGGGGCGATGCGGCGGCGAACGCCGTTTCACTCAAGGACTTTTGCGGCACGACCTCGGTCGATGCCGATGGACTTCTTCGCAAGCAGGCTGCGCAAGCGAAGGCCAGCGATCTGGTGAGCATCGGTTACACGTCAGGCACCACCGGCTTTCCGAAGGGCGCGATGCTGACACATCTGTCGCTGCTTGCCGGTGCGCACAGCGTGACGACGTTCAGCCCGCGGATGCGTTCCGACACGCATCGCGTCGTCGTGCATCTGCCGATGTCGCATACGGTCGCGCGCGCGCAGGCAACAACCTTGCCTTTGCTCGCGCGGATGGTGCCGCATTTCGGAGAGACCAGCATGGAGTTCGCCCAGACGATCAAGGACGTGAAGCCGACATATTTCACGGCGCCGCCCCGCTTCTATCAGCGTTTTGCCACACAGATCCTCAGCAAGGTCCATTCCGGATCCGCGAAGCAGAAGCAGGACTATCAATTTGCGATGACGATCGCCCGCAAGGCGCTCGACGACCGTCAGGCCGGCGGCACGCCGGATCCCCTGATATCGGCCCTGTTCGCCGTGTGCCAGGACCAGATCTTCCGTCCTCTACTTGCAGAAGTCGGGTTCGAAAAACTCGCGGTCACCTATACATCGTCGGCTGCGATGCCTTCCGAACTCATGTCGCTCTGGCAGCTATGGGGGCTACAGTTGAAGGAATGTTACGGCCAGACGGAGCTAGTGGGAGCCAATCTGGTCCAGATGGCGGAATGGCCGGAAGCCGGCACGGTTGGCGTGCCCGTGCATGATGCGGCCTGGGAGACCACGGTTCTCGAGGACGGAGAGATGATTGTCCGCGGACCGGGGCTCTTCGTCGGGTACTGGAAAAAGCCGGAGGAAACCAAGTCGGCCCTGCGCGATGGCTGGCTTTACACCGGAGACATCGTGGAGATCGACCGGACGGGCCTCTTCAAGTTGGTCGATCGGAAGAAAGAGATCATCAACACGTCCAACGGGAAATCTATCAGCCCGACGCAGATCGAGAATGAAATCCGGCACAGTCCGTTCATCTCCGAAGCCGCGGTCATCGGGGAAGGAAAGAAGTATCTCACGGCGTTGATCGAAGTTGACGCTGTTGCGACGATGGAGTGGGCGAGATCGCGGGACCTTCAGATCGCGCAGTACGCGGATCTGGCAAATTCCGAAATCGTCGTCCGGATGATCGAGGGAGAGATCGGCAAGGCCAACAGCAAATTGGCCAGAGCCGAACAGATCAAGGCCTTCCGGATCCTGCCGGAAGAACTGTCTCCGGAGAACGGCGTGATGACGCCGACAAGGAAGAAGCGCCGGAGGCAAATTATCGAAAGATATCGGTCGTTGATCGATACGCTTTACGACGAGAGTGAAGACGAACTGGTCATGGCCGAGATGAAAACGTGATTTGAACGGGCGCGTCTGCTGCAAGATACGCGCCGCCAGTGATCGAGCTTTTTGATTTGATCGCCGTAATATTCATGCAGCCGACTGAGGAGAATGTCACATGAAGAATCGCAACGAAAGTGGCCTGACGCGTCGTGCATTGCTGGGCAGTGGCGTCGGTGCCGCCGCCGGGCTCGTATCGTGGCCGGCAAAGGCAAACGCTCCCGGCAAGGTACGGGTCGGCGCGATCAATCCGAGCAGCGGGGTGCTAGCGTTTCCTGGCCAGGCCAGTGTGCGCGGCATCGATGCCGGCGCGAAGTTCGCCAAGGGGAAATTCGGAATAGACATGGAAATCATCCATGCCGATACGCAGAGCAGGCCGGAGAACGGGCGAATTGCCGCCGAGAGCCTGATCCGGCAAGGCTGCACGGTGCTCATCGGGGCCTGGGACTCCGGCGCAACGATATCCGCGCTGCAGGCCGCGGAAGCCGCGAAGGTCCCGATGGTGGTGCATATCGCGACCGCGACCCAGGTGACTTCGCAGGGATTCACCCAGGTCTTTCGGTACTGCCCCACGTCGCTGACGATCGTCAGGAAGTCCCTGGCCGAATTGAAGTCGCTGTTGTCGCCGCTCAAGGATGTGCCGACGAGCGCGGCGATCATGCATCTCAACAACACTATGGGGCAATCGACTGCAGCCAGCATCCGTCAGGCCTGGAAGGAGGTCGATGTCCCTCTGAAGATTGCGCAGTACATCCCATACGACGAGAAGGCCAGGGATCTCTCGGTTGAGGTGGCGAAGGCGAAAGCCTCCGGCGCCGACGCGCTGATATCGGTGACGCGTGTCAACGACGCCATCATGATCATCCGGGAATGCGTCAAGCAAGGGTGGAATCCCAAATTGATCTTCTCGCCGAATTCGAATGGCGTGCAAGACAAGGCATATTACGACGCATTGGGCAAATACGGTGACGGCGCGGTACTGTCGACGTTGTGGTACAACCCGAAGGCGCCGGACGCGCCGGCAATCCTCAAGCGGTTTGCAGCCGACTATCCAAATGACTGGCTCGATGCAAATTCAGGGGCTGGTTTCGAAGCCGTGCAGATCGTTGCGGATGCCGTCAGCCGCGCGGGCTCTTCCGAATCCGGGGCGATCCATGCCGCGCTCAAGGCGACCGATATGACGCCGATCCTGATGTCCAGTGGCAGGATCAAGTTCGATGCCAGCGGCCAGAACATGGGAGGTGATGTGACGATGCTGCAGGGACAAAACGGAATGCCTCGCGTGGTAGCGCCGCAAGCCGCGGCCGAAGCAACCTTTCAGTACCCGCTGACGCCGTTCAACTCGAGGTGAGGACCTGAGTTGCGGCTCAAGAAGACAAAGCCGCATGCGGGGCGGAGGGCCTATTCCAGCGACTCGCGACCAACGAAGCTGGACCGCTCGGCGAGGAAGCGACGAGGGCTCTTGCCCATCGTCTTCTTGAACATGGTGATGAAGGCGCTGGCCGTTTCATAGCCCAGATCGAGCGAGACCGTCTGGACGGAAGATCCGGCCGAGAGGCGCTGCAGCGCGACAAGGATGTGGAGGCGCTGTCGCCAGCGTCCGAATGTCATTCCGGTTTCCTTCGATACCAGGCGGGCGAATGTGCGCTCGCTCATGGCGTATCGAGCAGCCAACTCGTCGACCGTGCGCCGATCGGCAGGATCATTGAGAAGCGATGCGGCAAGATGCTGAAGTCGACTATCGGTGGAGATCGGCAGGTACATCTGCTCGGTCGTCATCTGCACCAGTTCGTCGAGCAGGACGCGCCCGAGACGGCTTGTTGGTCCCTCCATCGGATACAAGGGTGGAAATACCGACAATCGATGGATCAACTCGCGGACCAGCGACGATATCGTGAACGTGCAGCATGTGGTTGGAAGCGCACTCGCCTGCGGATCGATGAAGACGACGTAGACCTTTCCGGCGTCCGACATGCAGTTGCTGTGCAGGACTCCGGCGGGTATCCATACAGCACCCTGTGGCGGAACGATCCATAGTCCTCCCGGAGCGCGGCACATGACCGATCCGTGAGAGGCCACTACCAACTGCCCCTTCTTGTGCGAATGAAGCGGCAGTTCATCGTTCCCCTGACCTGTCTCGATGGACATGGAGATAATCGGTCGATCGAACTGGTCTGGATCGATCGGATCGTAATTGATCCGAATGTCCGGCAAGCTCATTCGGGCAAAGCCGTCGTCCGTTTCAACAGCGGGTGACTTGTGCATTGGATTCGCTCGCGGAAACCGCAGTTCCAATCTGTTGGGCGGCGATAACGCCGACGGAGGGTTCCTTCAAAGGATAGCTCTTTGACAGGTGATCGTCACGGGAAAGTAGGGCGAAGAAGAAGATGCCGCGGCAGAGGACTGAATGTGGGCCGCCCGTCGCGGAGGCGAGGCGATTGGCCCGCGACGGTTGCGGTCGCCGCTCGGCGTCCTGCGTGCGGGGCGTGGATAGCCTTTGTCGAGCAAGTGCGCGCGTTATTGCAAGGCCCGTAGCGAGCGCTGATGCGTGGGAATCTGGCCACGGTGTTCGGCATCAGCAACTATAGAACGACCTCAATCAGGCGAGGACCGCGATTGCTCATCGCGCTGCCGAACTGGCTTGCGAATTCTTCGACTGATGTTGCGCGCGTTGTCACCGCGCCGGCCGTCGACCAGCGCGTCCAACAACTTGAGCTAGAAGCCCCGGCGCGACCAGCGGTCTGTCGTCGACGGTCCGTAGTCGGCCGCCAGTCGCACCCAGCGGCAGCCGACCTTCAGCACGTGCAGAATGCCGGAGATCACACGGCGATCATCGACACGCCTGGCGCCGGGTTGGATGGCACTTGGCCGCTCTGTTTTTTCAATAGCGACATCCATATCGTCCGACATGCACAGATGTGACGATTGCCCACCAAAGCAGGTGGCTTTCCAGCCTAATCAACATTCGGTTGGGCAGATTAATTCTTCGACTACGCAATTTTTCGGCCGTAGTTCAAATGGTGAGTGTCGGCTGCGAGGCACCGAAAATGCCTTATTCTTCAATGAAGGTTGACTGACACTCTCTCCGCCGCGCTGCCTCTCTACTGTATCCTGCTGTTCGCTGCGACAGCGAAACCGATGAATAGCGCGACAGCGGCTGTTGCGGCTAATTCCGTGATGTTTCTCCTAGTAGCCGGACAAAGCGTAGCTTTCGAACGTGGGGTCGGAGGACGGATTCCGCCATGAAGGACATGGCGCCAACGCTCAAGTCGGTTCTCGACGTCGGACGAAAAACCCTCGGTTAGATCGCAACCTGAACCGAATGTCGGTATCGGTGGTTGCGCCTCCCCGATTTGGACCTACTGCGAGCCGCATTGTTGGCTAAAGTTCCTGCCAAAGCAGCGGCTCTTGGCACGCTGACAGACGCTATTTCAGGAGTTAGGCTGCTCTTCGGTAAGAAAACAGCGTTCTTGCGATAGTGGGTATCGCAATGTAGCGCTCTAGCGACTCGAATCCCCGACAAATGGCCTTACGGCGGCATAATCCTTAGAATCTGCGCGAGCGCAGCCGCTGAGGCGCGTGGACGAGCGTCAACCCGCGTTCGCCTTCAACCCGGCCGCCTCGATGCCCGCCAGCGCGCAGGCCTCGTCATTGTCGGAGGTGTCGCCGGACACGCCGATGGCACCGAGCAGCGTTGCGCCATCCATGATTAGCACGCCGCCGGGGACCGGCACCAGCGCGCCCTTGGCGATGGTATTTACGGAATCGATGAAATAGGCCTGCTCCTGCGCGCGCTGGTACAAGGCGCGCGAGCCCATGCCCATGGCGAGCGCACCATAGGCCTTGCCGTGGGCGATCTCGGCGCGCATCAGGCTGGTGCCGTCCTGCGCCGCGGCGATCTTGAGCACGCCGCGTGCGTCCAGGATGGTGACGACCAGCGGCTTGAGCTTCAGCTCGGTGGATTTTGCGAAGGCGGCGTCGAGGATCTTGCGAGCGGTGTCGAGCGTGAGGTCAGCCATGGCTGGTTTCCTTTTTAGTGTGAGAAGTAGAATTTGGTCCGGCGCGGTCGAGGCTCATCGCCAGCACGCGCGCGACGTGAAGCGCTTCGCGCTGGGCGCCGTCGTGGATCTGATGCCGGCAGGAGGTGCCGTCGGCGACGACCAGCGTATTCTGGTCGGCGCGCCGCACGGCGGGCAGCAGCGACAGCTCGGCCATCTCGATCGAGCCGTCATAGGTGTCCGCGCCGTAGCCGAAGGCGCCCGCCATGCCGCAGCAGCTCGATTCGATGGTCTCGACCTTCAGGCCTGGAATGAGGCGCAGCACCTGCTCGACCGGCTTGAAGGCGCCGAAGGATTTTTGGTGGCAATGGCCGTGCACGACGGCCTTGTCGGCGACGGTACCGAGCGGCAGCTGCAGCCTTCCGGCCTCCGCTTCGCGCACCAAAAACTCCTCGAAAGTCAGCGCGTGGGCGCCGACGGCCCTGGCATCGTTGTCCTTGCGCAGCGAGGCGAGCTCGTCGCGCAGCGTCAGCAGACAGCTCGGCTCGAGGCCGACGATCGGCACGCCGCGGGCGGCAAAGGGCGCGAACGCGGCCACGAGGCGGTCGAGCTCGGCCCTGGCTTCGTCGACGAGACCGGCTGAGAGGAATGTACGGCCGCAGCAGAGCGGGCGACTGCCGCTCGCCGGCCTGGGCAGGTGCACGCGATAACCACCCGCCGCGAACACGCGGAGCGCGGCGTCGAGATTTTCGCGCTCGTAGACGCGATTGAAGGTGTCCGTGAACAACACGACTTCGCGGCCGGTCTCCGGCCCGACCGCTTCCGCGGGCGGCACGAACACGTCGCTGCGGAAGGCGGGCAGGGCGCGGCGCGCGCTGATGCCAGCAAAGCGCTCGAACAGCTTTCGCAGCAGCGGGCTGCGGTTGCGCAAATTGGCGAGCGGCGCGAAGCGCGATGCGAGACCGGCATAGCGCGGGAGGTAGCCGACCAGGCAGTCGCGCAGGGTCAGGCCATGGGACGCGACGCGGGCGGCGAGCACCTCGATCTTCATCTTGGCCATGTCGACGCCGGTCGGGCATTCGTGGCGGCAGGCCTTACAGGAGACGCAGAGTTTTAGGGTCTCCATCATCTCGTCGGAGGACAACGCGTCGGGATCGAGCTGGCCGGAGATGGCGAGCCGTAAGCTGTTGGCGCGACCGCGGGTGACGTCCTTCTCGTTGCGCGTGGCGCGGTAGGACGGGCACATCACGCCGCCCTCGAGCTTGCGGCAGGCGCCGTTGTTGTTGCACATCTCGACCGCGCCCTGGAAACCGCCGCCGGCGCCGGGATAGGCGGACCAATCCAGCTTCGTCTTCAACTCGTTGACGCGGTAGTCGGGTTTGAAGCGGAACAGCGAGCGATCGTCCATCCGGGGCGCATCGACGATCTTGCCGGGATTGAGGACGCCTTCGGGATCGAAGCGCCGCTTCACCTCCCTGAAGTCGGCGACGAGCCGCTCGCCGAACATGGTCTCGTGGAATTCAGAGCGCACCAGGCCATCGCCATGCTCGCCGGAATGCGAGCCCTTGTACTCGCGCACCAGCGCGAAGGCCTCCTCGGCGATGGCCCGCATCGCCTTGACGTCCTTCTCCAGCTTCAGGTTCAGCACGGGCCGTACGTGCAGGCAGCCCTCGGAAGCATGCGCATACATCGTGCCGCTGGTGCCGTGCTTTGCGAAAACCTCGCTCAAGCGCGTGGTGTAGTCGGCCAGATGCGGCAACGGCACGGCGCAATCCTCGACGAACGAGACCGGCTTGCCCTCCTGCTTCATCGACATCATGACGTTGAGGCCGGCGGCGCGGAAATCGGCAATGCCGCTTTGCAGTGCGGGCTCGGTGATCTCCACCACGCCGCCCCATTTGCGCTGCTCGTTGTTCCAGCCGAAGCCGAGATCGCCCATCAGCTCGTCAAGCTGCTTCAGGCGCAGGAGATTGTCCGCCTGGTCCTCTTCGGCGAACTCCACCACCAGAACGGCATCCGGATCGCCCTTGATGGCCGCGGAGATGATCGGCCTGAACATCGCGATGTCGCGGCCGAGCGCGAGCATGGTGCGGTCGACCAGTTCGACCGCGATCGGCTTGAGCTTGACCAGGTGCTGGGCGGCGTCCATCGCCTCGTAGAAACTGCCGAAATGACAGATGCCGAGCGCTTTGTTGCGGATGACGGGCCACAGCTTCAGCTCGACCTTGGTGGTGAAGGCGAGGGTGCCTTCGGAGCCGACCAGGAGATGTGCCATGTTGTTGCGCGCATTGCGCGGCGTCAGCGCATCGAGATTGTAGCCGCCGACACGGCGCTGCACCTTGGGAAAGCGCGCGGCGATCTCGTCGGCCTCGCGGGCGCCGAGATCGAGCATGTCGCGGAACAGGGCTCGCGCGCTGTCGTTCGCATCGAGATCGGAGAGATCGCGCGACACCTCGCCGTACCGGCCCAGCGTGCCGTCGGCGAGCGCCGCCTCCATCGACAGCGTGTTGTCGCGCATCGTGCCGTAGCGAAGCGAGCGGCCACCGCAGGAATTGTTGCCGGCCATGCCGCCGATCGTGGCACGCGAGGCCGTGGAGACGTCGACCGGAAACCACAGGCCGTGCTTCTTGAGCTGGCGGTTGAGGTCGTCGAGCACGATGCCGGGCTCGACCACGCAGGTGCGGCCGTCGACGTCGAGCGACAGGATCCGGTTGAGGTGTTTCGAGAGATCGACCACGAGGCCGTCATTGACGGTCTGGCCGCATTGCGAGGTGCCGCCGCCGCGCGGGGTGACCTTCAGGCCCTCGTCGCGGGCGATCGCCAGCGCCCGCAAGGCCTCGTCCATGGTCCTCGGGACCACCACGCCGGCGGGCACGATCTGGTAGAACGAGGCGTCGGTGGCGTAGCGGCCGCGGCTGAAGCCGTCGAACAGGACGTCGCCAGTCATGTCCGCGCGCAGGCGCCGTTCGAGCGAGGAGGCGATTGTCATCCCTGGTCCCGGATTGATCCAACGCGGCGCCTGTGGCTGGTTGGAGTATTCATTCTTGTTTCTGACCGATTATATTATGAATTCAAAATGAGCAAGCCAGCCACCCCTTAAGGGGCGGCCGGCGTGTCATCTTGGGGTTCGGTCAGGTGCTCGATCGCGGCCGCCCGCTTGTTGCGCAGGTGCTGGAACAGGATGTCGCTGAGCTCGCTGGCGGCGCGGCGGCGCAGTGCGTCGAGGATGGCCTCGTGCTCGCGCATCGCTTCCGCCCAGCGCTGGCGCTTGCGGGCGAAATTGGCGGAGTAGCGGACCCGGCGGATGCGCCCCGCGAAGTTGGCGTAGGCGGTCTTCAGCGTCTCGTTGCGCGCGGCCGCGACGATGCTCTCGTGGATGCGCTGGTTGGTCTGGAAATAGCCGTGCATGTCGCGATGCAGATAGTGCCCGTACATCTCGTAATGCAGCTGCTCGATCGCGGTGATTTCCTCATCCGTAATGGCCTCGCAGGCGAGGCGCCCGGCAAGGCTCTCCAGCCCCGCCATGACGTCGAACAGCTCTTCGAGGTCGCACTGGCTGAGTTGGCGGACGCGCGCGCCGCGGTTGGGCAGGAGCTCGATCAGCCCCTCGGAGGCGAGCACTTTCAGGGCCTCGCGCAGCGGCGTGCGGGAGATCCCGAGCATCGCGCAGAGCTGCCGCTCGGGAACGCGTGCGCCGTCGGGAATATTGCCCTCGACCACGTAGTCGCGCAGCCGCAGCAGGATCTCGCCGTGAAGCGAGGCCTCCTGGCGGTCGCCGCCATTTGCGGCTGGTGGGGCGATCGGAACCCCAGTGTCGGGAATCGTGGATTTCATTTGCGACACAATAGTTTGCCTGTTTGATCGCGTCGATGTTCACAATCGAATACCAAAATTCAATTGAAATGACAAAAAATGAATGCAAAATGGCCTCTGAAGCCGGCTAGAGTCCGCCGACAGGGAGGTTTTCATGCACCAGGGACGCCATTTCCTTCAGATTCCAGGCCCGAGCCCGGTCCCCGAGCGCGTCCTCCGCGCCATGGACATGCCGGTCATTGACCACCGGAGCGCCGAGTTCGGCGAGCTCGGCCGCGCCGTGCTCGAAGGCAGCCAGAAGATTTTCCAGACCGCGGGTCCGGTCGTGATCTTCCCCTCGTCGGGAACGGGCGCCTGGGAGGCCGCGATCGTCAACACGCTGTCGCCTGGTGACCGGGTGCTGATGGTCGAGACCGGCCATTTCGCCACCCTGTGGCGGCAGATGGCGGGGCGATTCGGCATCGAGGTCGACTTCGTGCCCGGCGACTGGCGCCGCGGCGCCGATCCCGCATTGATCGAGGCGAAGCTCACCGAGGACAAGGCGCGCGCGATCAAGGCCGTCATGGTCGTGCACAACGAGACCTCGACCGGCGCGACCAGCCGCATCGCCGAGATCCGCGCCGCGATTGATCGCACTGGTCACCCGGCGCTGTTGATGGTCGACACCATCTCCTCGCTCGGCTCGGTCGACTACCGCCACGACGAGTGGAAGGTCGATGTCAGCGTGAGCTGCTCGCAGAAAGGTTTCATGCTGCCGCCCGGCCTCGGCTTCAATGCGATCTCGGAGAAGGCCCGCGCTGCTGCGAAGACCAACAAGATGCCGCGCTCCTATTTCGACTGGGAGGAGATGCTCAAGCCCAACGCCAACGGCTTCTTCCCCTACACGCCGGCAACCAATCTGCTCTATGGCCTGCGCGAGGCGATCGCGATGCTGCTCGAAGAGGGGCTCGACAACGTGTTCGCGCGCCATCAGCGGCTGGCTGCCGCGACGCGTGCCGCCGTCAGTCACTGGGGCCTCGAGATCCTCTGCCAGGAGCCCTCGGAGTTCTCGCCGGTGCTCACCGCGGTGTTGATGCCGCCGGGCCACGACGCCGATCAGTTCCGCAAGATCGCGCTTGACAATTACAACATGTCGCTCGGCTCGGGCCTGTCGAAGGTCGCCGGAAAAGTCTTCCGCATCGGCCATCTCGGCGAATGCAATGCGCTGACGCTGCTCGGTGCGCTCACCGGCGTGGAGATGGGCCTGTCGGTTGCGGGCGTGCCGCATCGCTCCGGCGGTGTCGACGCCGCGATGAAGCTGCTGGAGCAGCGCCCGCAGGGCAATGCCTCGCCGCATCTGAAAGTGGTCGGCACCTAGGTCGCGCGGGACACGCAAGGCCAATCATAAAAAACAGTCAGGGAGGGTGGAGATGGGAATTCGGTTCAAGGCCACGCATGTCGTCTTGGCGATGCTCTGCGCGATGTATTTCATCACCTATGTCGACCGGGTGAACATCGGCACCGCCGCGAGCGAGATCCAGAAAGAGCTGGGTCTGTCGAACACCCAGCTTGGCCTCGTCTTCTCCGCCTTCGCCTATCCCTATCTGCTGTTCCAGGTGATCGGCGGCTGGGTCGGCGATCGTTTCGGGCCGCGCAAGACGCTGTTCTGGTGCGGCATGATCTGGGCGGCGGCGACCATCTCGACCGGCTTCGTCAACGGTCTTGCCGCACTGTTCGTCGCGCGCTTCGCGCTCGGCTTCGGCGAAGGCGCGACCTTTCCGACGGCAACGCGCGCGATGCAATACTGGACGCCCGCGAACCGCCGCGGTTTTACGCAGGGACTGACACACTCGTTCGCGCGGCTCGGCAATGCCGTGACGCCACCAGTGGTGGCGCTGCTGATCCTCTGGCTGACCTGGCGCGGCGCGTTCGTCGTGCTCGGTCTCGTCAGCCTGGTCTGGGGCGTCGTCTGGGTCTGGTACTTCCGCAACGAGCCGAAGGAGCACGCCTCCATCACCGAGGCCGAGCTCGCCGCACTGCCGCCGCGCCCGACCGGCGAGCGGCCGCGCGTGCCGTGGGGGCCGTTGCTCGGCCGCATGTGGCCAGTGACGCTGACCTATTTCTGCTACGGCTGGTGCCTGTGGCTCTATCTCAACTGGCTGCCGCTGTTCTTCAAGAACAACTACAATCTCGACATCAAGAACTCGGCGTTGTTCGCCTCCGGCGTGTTCTTCGCCGGCGTGGTCGGCGACAGCGTCGGCGGCGTGCTTTCGGACAAGATCCTCGATCGCACCGGCAACGTCCGCCTGGCGCGGCTGAGCGTCACCGTTGCGGGATTTACGGGCGCGCTGCTCTCGCTGTTTCCGATCCTGTTCGTCCACGACATCACGATCGTCGCGCTGTGCCTGTCGGCCGGCTTCTTCTGCGCCGAGCTGGTGATCGGCCCGATGTGGTCGATCCCGATGGACATCGCCCCGAAATATTCCGGCACCGCCTCGGGACTCATGAATATCCGGCTCTGCCTTCGCCGCCATTGTCTCCCCGCTCGTGGCCGGCTTCGTGATCGACGCGACCGGCAACTGGTACCTGCCGTTCCTGATGTCGATGGGGCTGTTGCTGCTCGGTGGCTTTTCCGCCTTCCTGATGCATCCGGAGCGCCCGTTCATGGGGGCCGAGGGGCGCCTGCCTTCCGGAAAGGTGGTGGCCGCGGAGTAGGGGAAGCGCGGCCAGGGCGAGGCCCGCCGCTTATGCATGGGAGGCGTCTTAAGGAGAGGGGACAAGCCGGTCAAATGGTGCTATTCGGCGCCCATCAAAACCAAGGCTAGACCGGGAAGGACGCCGATGACCGTGCACACTGGAAGGCATTTCTTACAGATTCCAGGACCGACCAACGTGCCCGACCGGGTGCTGCGGGCAATGGACATGCCGACGCTGGACCATCGCGGTCCGGAGTTCGCCGAGCTCGGTTTTGCGGTCCTCGCCTCGATGCAGCGGGTGTTCCGCACCCAGCAGCCCGTGATCATCTTCCCCTCGTCCGGCACCGGTGCCTGGGAAGCGGCGATGGTCAACGTGTTCGCCCCCGGCGACAAGGTTTTGATGTGCGAGACCGGCCAGTTCGCCGTGCTGTGGCGCGGCATCGCCGACAAGTTCAAGCTCGACGTCGACTTCATCCCGAGCGACTGGCGCCATGGCGCCGATCTCGCCGAGATCGAGAAGCGGCTTAGCGCCGACAAGCAGCACACGATCAAGGCGGTCTGCGTCGTCCACAACGAGACTTCGACCGGCTGCGTGACGCCGCCGCTCGAGGTGCGCAAGCTGCTCGACCGCGTCAAGCATCCGGCCCTCCTGATGGTCGACACCATCTCCGGCCTTGGGTCGATGGAATACGAGCACGATGCCTGGGGCATCGACGTCTCGGTCGCCGGCTCCCAGAAGGGCCTGATGCTGCCCCCGGGCCTCGGCTTCAACGCCGTCTCGGAGAAGGCGCTCGCGGTGGCGAAGGCCAACCCCGGCATGCGCTCCTACTGGGACTGGCAGGAGGTCATCTCCTTCAACAAGCTCGGCACCTTCCCCTACACGCCCGCGACCAATCTGCTCTACGGCCTGCGCGAAGCGGTCAAGATGCTGGAAGAGGAGGGGCTGGAGAATGTCTGGACCCGCCACAAGCGCCACAGCGCCGCGACGCGCGCCGCGGTCAAGGTCTGGGGCCTGGAGACGCAGTGCGCCGATCCCGCCGCACACTCGCCGGCGCTGACCGGCGTGCGCGTGCCCGATGGACACGACGCCGACGCCTTCCGCAAGGTGGTGCTGGAAAACTTCGACATGTCGCTCGGCACCGGCCTGAACAAGGTCAAGGGCAAGGTGTTCCGCATCGGCCATATCGGCCATTTCAACGACCTGATGCTGATGGGCACGCTTGCCGGCGTCGAGATGGGCCTGGATCTTGCAAAGATTCCGCACCGGAGCGGCGGCGTTTTGGCGGCCATGGACGTCCTGAAGGGCCGCGATGCGGTGCCGATGGCCAAGGCTCAAGTAGCCTGAAGGCTCAGGTGGCCTAAAGGCTCGGGTGGCCTGAACTAACCCAGAAAGTGAGCGCGCGATGAACGCACCGACGACGACCAACGAAGACCTGCTCTACTCCGTCCAGGACGGCATCGCGCGGATCACCTTCAACCGCCCCCAGGCGCGTAACGCAATGACCTTCGCCATGTATGACCGCATGGCGGAGATCTGCCAGGAGATCAACGCCGATCGCTCGATCAAGGCGCTGATCCTGACCGGCGCCGGCGACAAGGCCTTCGCCTCCGGCACCGACATTTCTCAGTTCCGCGCCTTCAAGACCGCGCAGGACGCGCTCGACTACGAGGCCCGCATCGACCGCGTGCTCGGTACGCTCGAGCAGTGCCGCGTGCCTGTGATCGCGGCGATCGCCGGGGCCTGCACCGGTGGCGGCGCCGGCATCGCGGCCTGCTGCGATCTCCGCATCGGCACCGAGACGACCCGAATGGGCTTTCCGATCGCGCGGACGCTCGGCAACTGCCTGTCGATGTCGAACATCAGCCGCGTTGTCTCGCTGGTTGGTCCCGCGCGCACCAAGGATATGATCTTCAAGGCGCGACTGGTCGAGGCGCAGGAAGCGCTGGCGCTCGGCCTGCTCACCGAGGTCGTGCCCGACGTCGAGACGCTGCAGCGCCGTGCCGACGAGACCGCAAAGCTCGTCGCAAGCCATGCGCCGCTCACGCTGGAAGCGACCAAGGAGGCGGTGCGCCGCATCCGCCGCACGCTGTCGCGCGAAGAGGGTGAGGACCTGATCCTCAAGGCCTATATGAGCGAAGATTTCCGCGAGGGCATGGACGCCTTCCTCAACAAGCGTACACCGAACTGGAAGGGCAAGTAGCCCGCGCTTCGTCAGCCGAAAGTCATATGCGGCGGAATGTCCGCCGGCTTGAACTCGCGATCTTTAGTCCGCACAATGCATCGATAGACTTCCCGGCATCACAAAGCCAATAATAACCAGGGGACGAAACTCGTGCGAATTTCCGTGAAAGCCGTCGGAGCTGCGACGGCCTTGTTGTTGAGCGCGCCGGCTTTTGCCGGCTGGGAGCCGACCAAGCCCGTCGAGATCGTGGTGGCGGCAGGCGCGGGCGGCGCCTCCGACCAGATGGCGCGGATGATGCAGGCCGCCATTCAGAAGAACAATCTGATGAAGCAGCCGATCGTCGTCTCGCTCAAGGGCGGCGCCTCGGGCGCGGAAGCGCTGATGTACATGAAGTCCAGCGAAGGCGACCCGAACAAGGTGCTGATCGCCTATTCGCTGATCTACATGCTGCCGCTGTCCGCGAAGATCCCGTTCAACTGGCGCGAGCTGACGCCGGTCTCGGTGATCGCGCTCGACCAGTTCGTGCTGTGGGACAACAGCGCAGGTCCGAAGACGGTGAAGGAATTCGTCGCGGCCGCGAAGGCGGCGAGTTCGCCGTTCAAGATGGGCGGCACCGGCTCCAAGCGCGAGGATCACGTGCTGACCGTCTTCCTCGAGCAGAAGACCGGCGCGAAATTCTCCTATCTGCCTTACAAGTCCGGCGGCGAGGCTGCGACCCAGCTCGTCGGCAACCACACCGAATCCAACGTCAACAACCCCAGCGAAAATCTCGAAGTCTGGCGTGCCGGCCAGGTGCGCCCGCTCTGCGTGTTCGACAAGGAGCGCATCTCCTACACCAGCAAGGTGACCGACACGCAGTCCTGGGCCGACATCCCGACCTGCAAAGAGGAGGGCGTCGACGTCCAGTATCTGATGCTGCGCGCGATGTTCCTGCCCGGCAAGGTCACGCCGGAGCAGCAGGCGTTCTATGTCGATCTGTTCCACAAGGTGACGCAGACCGCGGAATACAAGGAATACATGGAAAAGCAGGCGCTGAAGCCGATCTTCCTCACCGGCAAGGACATGGTGCAATTCCTCGAGGAGGACGACGCCACCAACAAGTCGCTGATGACGGAAGCCGGATTCGTCGCGAAGTAGCCGTCTCTCTTCTCCCTCTCCCCGTTCTTACGGGGAGAGGGCAGGGGTGAGGGGCTCCCTCCCCGAAGAAAGTGGCAGACGGACTCGCGGAGAGTCCCCCCTCACCCGGTGCTTCGCCGTTGCCGAAGCTTCGCTTCGGCGTTCCAGAAAACGGCCGCGGACGCGGCCTCTGCCTCTCCCCGCAAGCGGGGCGAGGTGACATCACTCCCGGCTTTTGCAAAGCAGCTCATGTCCCAAACCGATCTTGAAATCGTCGTCGACGATCCGACCGCGCCTGAAGACGACTCACCCTCCGTCGTCTCCTCCGGCACGATCGAGATATTCGTCTGCCTGCTGTTGCTCGCGTTGGCCGCAACCCTTGGCTACGACAACTGGCGCACCGGCGCCTCCTGGGATTCGACCGGGCCGGAGCCCGGCTATTTCCCGTTCTATCTCTCCGTCATCCTCGGTGGCGGCAGCCTCTATGGCCTGATTGCGGCCTTCGTGGCGCACCGCGCGGCATCCGAAAGCTTCGTCACGCGTGCGCAAGCGCGCCGTGTGATGGCGGTGTTCGTGCCGACGCTGCTGTTCTGCCTGGTGATGCAGTTCCTCGGCCTCTACGTCGCGAGCTTCCTCCTGATCGCGGGCTTCATGCGGCTCGTCGGCAAGATCGCGCTGTGGAAGTCGCTGCTCACTGCCTTCCTGTTCACGGCGATCATGTTCGTCACCTTCGACATCGCCTTCGACGTCATCATGCCGAAAGGGCCGCTCGAAGCGGCCTTCGGCCACTAGGCGCTCACGATGGAAGCTTTCGGTCTCTTGCTTCATGGCTTCGCCGTCCTGCTGACGTGGAAGACGCTCGTGCTGATGATGGTCGGGCTGGTGCTCGGCATCTTCGTCGGCGTGCTGCCCGGGCTCGGCGGCCCCAACGGCGTTGCGATCCTGCTGCCGCTCACCTTCACGATGGATCCGACCTCGGCGATCGTGATGCTGTCCTGCATCTACTGGGGCGCGCTGTTCGGCGGCGCCATCACCTCGATCCTGTTCAACATCCCCGGCGAGGCATGGTCGGTCGCGACCACGTTCGACGGCTATCCGATGGCGCAGCAGGGCAGGGCGGCGGAGGCGCTGACCGCGGCGTTCACGTCCTCCTTCATCGGCTCGCTGGTCGCGGTGCTGCTGATCACCTTCCTCGCGCCGATGATCTCGTCCTTTGCGTTGAAGTTCGGCCCGCCCGAGTTCTTCGCGGTTTATCTGCTGACCTTCTGCTCCTTCGTCGGATTGGGGCGCGAGGCCAAGCACAAGACGGTCATCTCGATGTCGCTCGGCCTTCTGCTCGCCGGCGTCGGCATGGACACGGTGTCGGGTAATCTGCGCATGACCTTCGGCTCGTCAGAGCTCCTGCGCGGCATCAACTTCCTCGTTGCCGTCATCGGCCTGTTCGGCATCAGCGAGATCCTGCTGACGATGGAGGAGCGGCTGGCGCTGCGCGGACACGCCGCGAGCATCTCGCTCCGCGTCGTGCTCAGCGTCTGGAAGGACCTGCCGAAATACTGGGTGACGCTGCTGCGTTCCTCCTTCATCGGCTGCTGGCTCGGCATCACCCCGGGCGGCGCGATCGCTGCCTCCTTCATGGGTTACAACCTCGCAAAACGCTTCGCCAAGGATCCCGAGAGCTTTGGCAAGGGCCGCATCGAGGGCGTGTTCGCACCGGAGACGGCGGCGCATGCCTCCGGCACCTCGGCGCTTCTGCCGATGCTGGCGCTCGGCATTCCCGGTTCCGGCACGGCCGCGATCCTGCTCGGCGGGTTGATGGTGTGGGGACTCAATCCGGGTCCGCTGCTGTTCGTGGAGCACAAGGACTTCGTCTGGGGCCTGATCGCCTCGATGTATCTCGGCAATGTCGTCGGCCTCGTGCTGGTGCTGACGACGGTACCGATCTTCGCCTCGATCCTGCGGGTGCCGTTCGCCGCGGTGGCGCCGATGATCGTGGTGTCCTGCGCGATCGGCGCCTATGCGATCCAGAACGCGATGTTCGACATCTGGCTGATGCTGGGCTTCGGCGTCGTCGGCTACGTTTTCAAGAAGATCGGCATCCCGCTCGCGCCGTTCACCCTGGCGCTCGTGCTCGGCAACCGCGCCGAGGATGCCTTCCGCCTGTCGATGATCGGGTCCGGCGGCAACCTCAAGGTGTTCTGGTCGAACGGCCTCGTCGGCTCGATTACAACCTTGGCGATAGTGCTGTTGTTTTGGCCTGTGATCGACCGCTTGCTGCGCTGCGTCGGATGGCCGCGGCAGACGAAGCCTGCCGCTTGAGCCAAGCGGATTGGAAACGCCATTAGGATAGGTGTCGCGTAAGTCCGATAAAGTTCAAAGCTCGTGTCGCTGGGTGCAGTTTCTCCCCCGAATCAATCGCGATGTTGGGAATAGTGCATTCCATGACTATTGCCGCTCGCGAGGGTGTGATATGGCCAACAATTGCAGGTTGTTGTTCTCTGTTACATCGGAATTGATCTTCGGCTCATGACGCCGAACGATCTATTGCAATCATTTTTTTAATTGGAGACGGAAATGAAGAGGTTATGTGGGCTGCCTTTTGTAATCGCCGGGGCAATCATTGCACTTTCGCTGCTGACGAGTCCCGCCAGCGCTCAAGCCAGCCGCACTTGGGTGTCGGGTGTTGGCGACGACGTCAATCCGTGCAGCCGTACGGCGCCCTGCAAGACCTTCGCTGGCGCGATTTCGAAGACAGCGGTGAACGGTGAGATCAATTGCCTTGATCCTGGCGGCTTCGGCGCCGTGACCATCACGAAGTCGATCACCATTGACTGCCACGAGGTGTATGGTTCGATTCTCAACGCCTTAACGAACGGCATCAACGTCGCATTCGATTCTTTCGCGGGAACCGACGTCCGCAAGACGGTGAACCTCCGCAACCTTAGCCTGCAGGGATTCGACACCGGCCTTACCGGGATTCGTATCTTTGGTGCGGGGGCCGGGAGCTTCGTCAACATCGAGGACTGCCTGATCAACGGCAATTTCGGCTCGCCCGGTACAGGCATTGCCGATCAGCGGACCAATGGAACGCTGAACGTCGTGAACACCACGGTTCGGGATATGGGAGGCAGCGGCTTTACGATTGCAAGCGCGGCTGCGGGCTTGATCAAGGCGACGCTCAGCAACGTCAAGGTGATCAACGCGGCCAGCGGTATCGGCGTGGGTGCCGGCGCCGCCGTTCACCTCAGCAATTCGGTCGTATCAAGCAACTCGGTTGCCGGCATTGCCATCTCGGGCGGCGGCATCAACATTGACGCCACGACGATTTCCTTCAACACGATCGGCATCAAGCAAGTCGGCGGATCGGTCAACCTGTCCAACAACGACCTTTCGTTCAACAGCACCGGCGTGTCCGGCACGGTCAACTCGCACTCGAACAATCGCTTCACGAGCAACGGTGGCGGCGGAACGATCACGCCAATCGGCAGCACGACCAATCCGACAGGATTGCAGTAAGAACAAGAATCGCATCGACTCAACGATGACGTGAAATGCAAAAGCCCCGGCTCGCCGGGGCTTTTGGTGTTTGCAACGTTTTCCGTCCCGGCGCGTTGGGGGTCGTCGCGTTGAGCCGGCCCGACCAGGACCTGAGCGAAGCTGCCGCCGTTCAAATCGGGAGAGCGAAGCTGGCGAAAATTTACCGAGCGCATCCCTGATCTGGCACTCGGTATCTGCGGTGGTCCTCGTGATCGCGGTGACGATGAATCGAAAGCCCGGCGGTGACGCCGGGCTTTCGTTATTTCATCGTGAAACGGTCAGAGCCTGTGACGCTTCCCGCGCTTGTCAGCGACGCTCATCAGCATCAGGATACAAGCGTAGATAGAACTTCATTGATCTGTTCTTTTTGGAGGACATCATGGCAGTTGAGCATTATCGAGCCCGGAAGGGCGAGGAGATTCCACACGCGGCCGCCGCTGCAGCTCCCGGAGGCTACACGATCGAAGTTCGGTTCCTGGGCGGGCTGACGCCCAAGCAGAAGGCCGCCTTCAAGCTTGCTGCGAACCGCTGGACACACGCGATCGTCGGCGATCTGCCTGATGTCACGGTCGGTGGCGAGAGGATCAATAACCTGCGTATCACGGCGCAGGGCACCGACATTGACGGTCCCGGGAGGATTCTTGGTCAGGCAGGACCGAACCGCCTGCGCCCGCAGAATGCGGGAGCTGCTGCGTTCCTGCCGGCGACCGGCGACATGCAATTCGATACGGCCGACCTCGCGGCGATGGAGGCGGACGGCACCCTGAACGACGTCATCACGCACGAGATGGGGCACGTGGTCGGCATCGGGACGATCTGGATGAACAAGAAATTGTTGAAGAGGACCCACGCGAACAATCCGACATTCAACGGCGCCAACGCCATGCGCGAATACGGCAAGCTCCGTGGTTCCGCAGGGTCGCTGCCCGTTCCCGTCGAAAACACGGGCGGTGAGGGGACGGTGGACTCGCATTGGCGCGACACCGTGTTCGGCGCAGAACTGATGACCGGCTTCGTCAACGTGGGCGGTAATCCGATGAGCCGTGTGACGATCGCCAGCTTGCAGGATCTCGGCTATCAGGTGAACATGGACGCTGCCCAGCCGTATCAGCTGCCTGATCATCTCCATATGGCTGAGGCGGGGCTCGTTGCCGCGCATGCCGAAAAGGCAAGAGGCATCGTGCTCCCGCGGATTCCGATCACGTTGCCCGAGGAGAGCCTTGGCCCCTAAGGCTAACTCTTTGCCAAGCAGGGCTCCTCGGCAATTCAGGGATACAGGATCATGGAGGGCATGAAGCGACCGGAAGCGATCGTGCTTCCAGATTCGTCACTGATCCCGTCGGACTGCCTGATCTCGCCGCCGCCCAACCAGTTCACCCACGAGGTGGCGAGATCGCAGCCCTTCTATGCCTCGCAGGGCGCGCCGAGCGACCCACCGACCGGACAGTTCGAGACGGGAGCCAAGGTCGTGCTGCTCTACCATGACGGCGGCGAGCTTTGTCGTGTCGTCGATGCCGCCGGCCGCTATGTCGGCACGCGCTTCGACGGTTTGCGCAAGATCTAGATGGTTGCGTAGGCCGTCAATGCGCGGCCGATGGTGATCACCGGCGATCCGGATCAGAAAGGCCCGCTGTCGAGACGCGGCCGTTCTTCACACCACCTTGGCGTTCCGGAGCGTCGCGATCTCGTCTGCACTGAGGCCGAACTCCTTCAAGATATCGTCGGTCTGCTCGCCGAATTCCGGCGGCCGCGCCACCATCTTGCTCGGCGTGCGCGACAGCGTGACGGGTTGGCCGACCAGGCGGATGTGGCGGTCCTCGTCGTTCGGCACGTCCTGCGCGATGCCGAGATGTTTGACCTGCGCGTCGTCGAACATCTGGTCGATGGCGTAGATCGGTCCGCAGGGCACGCCGGCGTCGTTGAACTCGCGGACCCAGGTCTCGGTCGACTTCGTGACCGTGCGCTTTTCGATCTCGGCGTTCAGCGCGTCGCGGTTCTTGGAGCGGGCCGGCGCGGTCGCATAATCGGGATGGCTGTAGAGCTCAGGGGCGCCGATCGCCTGCGCGCAACGCTCCCAGATCCGCCCGCCGGTCGTGGCGATGTTGATGTAGCCGTCCGAGGTCTTGAACACGCCGGTCGGGATGCTGGTCGGATGGTTGTTGCCGGCCTGCTTGGCGACTTCCTTCTCCATCAGCCAGCGCGCGGCCTGGAAGTCGAGCATGAAGATCTGGGCCTGGAGCAGCGAGGTCTGCACCCACTGTCCCTTGCCCGAGACCTCGCGCTCGAGCAGCGCGGTGAGGATGCCCATGGCGCAGAACAGGCCGGCCGTGAGGTCGGCGACGGGAATGCCGACCCGCATCGGCCCTTCGCCCGGCGCGCCGGTGATCGACATCAGCCCGCCCATGCCCTGCGCGATCTGATCGAAGCCGGGGCGCTTGTGGTAGGGCCCGTCCTGGCCGAAGCCGGAGATGCTGCCATAGACGATCCACGGATTGATCTCGCGCAGGCTCTCATAGTCGATGCCGAGCTTCTTCTTCACGTCGGGACGGAAGTTCTCGACCACGACATCGGCCTTGGCGGCGAGGCGCTTGAACACGGCGAGCCCGCGCTCGTCCTTCAGGTTCAGCGTCATCGCCCGCTTGTTGCGATGCAAATTCTGGAAGTCGGAACCCCGCCGTGGGCCGCCCGGCTGCTCGCCGCCGGAATCCTCGGTCAGCGCGTCGATCTTGACGACATTGGCGCCCCAGTCCGCAAGCTGCCGCACGCAGGTGGGCCCGGACCGGACACGGGTCAGATCGAGCACGGTGAAGCGCGACAGGGCTTCCGAGGCATGCGGAAAGGGCATCGTGAAAGGCTCCGGGTCAGATTGCGGAGCCACCATAGTGCCGAAACATCATGCGGCAAGTCTGCGCCGGCGCGGATGCCGCCTGTCAAAATGCAGTGCTTGGTGCGGTTTGCTGCGCTGCATGAAGGGATCAGCGCGACAGGCGCTTCAGCTCGTCGCGTGCCTGCTCGGCGAGCGGGTCATCGCCGTGGCGCGCAATGAAGAGCTCGAACGCTTCCCGGGTTCCCTTCTGACGCGCGGTCTCGTATTCCCGGGTGACCGTCGCTGCGGGGTCGCGGGCCATAGGCATGAAGGGGGCGCGTCCCGCCTTACCGCTTTCATTGCCCTTGTCCTTGCCGCCGTCGTCTGCATTGGCTTTCCCGACCATGGCGGGCTGTTCTCCGATGGGCAGACGATCCGGCCCGGCGAACACCGCCAGGACCCCGATGAGACCGACTGAAAATGGGCTTGGTTTCATGATTTCCTTTACAGATCAGACCCGCAGGCGGGACCTGAATCCTTGCCCTTGGCCCGTGCCGCTACTTGATTTGATGGCTAATACGGCCTTATGAAAGGGGGGCCGGAGGCCGCTGCCGAATTTTAACCAAACGTATAACTCTCAAGCTAGAATCACGCGCCTTCGTCCGCGAATCGCGTGATCCGTTGCTCCGGAGAGACCATTGGCTAATTCTGTCACCGTTGGTGCCACCAACAACGCCGATATTGACGGCTTGCTGTCGGGCTACAAGTGGACCGGCGCGATCACCTACAGCTTTCCCGACTCGGCCAGCGACTACTCCAATCCTTATTACGGCGGCAACAGTGAGCCGACATCGTCTGGCTTCGCCGCGGCGCCAAGCGCGATGCAGGCGGCGATCAACTACGCGATCGGACTGATCCTCGGCTACACCAACGCCAGCATCCAGTACGTGGGGACCGACGGCGCGGACATCATGATCGCGCAGTCGTCGAAGCCCCCAACCTCCTACGCCTACTACCCCGGCGACTATGCGGCCGGCGGCGACGTCTGGTTCGGGACCCAATACAATTACTCGCTGGCCAAGCTCGGCAACTACGAGTTCACGACCGCGATGCACGAACTGGGCCACGCTCTCGGTCTCAAGCACAGCCAGGAGACCGGTGGTCCCGCCAATGTCGCGGTGCCGAGTGCGCATGACGACAGCGAATATACCATCATGAGCTATCGCAGCTATGTCGGCGCCTCGACGACCGCCGGCTACAGCAACGAGGCTTACGGATATCCGCAGACCTATATGGCCAACGATATCCTCGCGCTCCAGACGATGTACGGCGCGAACTACGCGACCCAGGGCGGGAACACCGTCTACTCCTGGAATCCCACCACGGGTCAGGAGTTCATCAACGGTGTCGGGCAACTCGCGCCGGGCGGCGGCACCGGCAACTCGGCCAACCGCATCTACGAGACGATCTGGGACGGCGGCGGCATCGATACCTACGATTTGTCCAACTATACGTCGAATCTGAGCATCAATCTCAATCCCGGCGCGACGTCGCTGTTCTCAACCGTGCAGCGGGCCAATCTCGGCGACAACCAAAAACTCGGCTACGACCACTACGCCTCAGGCAACGTCTACAACGCCTATCTCTACAACAACGACGCGCGCTCCTACATCGACAACGCCACCGGCGGCTCCGGCAACGATACGATCATCGGCAACGCCATCGCCAACGTGCTGAACGGCGGCGGCGGCAACGATACGATCACTGGCGGCGGCGGCAACGACACCATTATTGGCGGCGCCGGCACCGATACGACGGTGTATTCGGGCAACAGGGCGAATTACGCGATAGCCTACAGTGCGGTCACGCAGACCCTTACCGTGGTTGATCAGCGCTCCGGTTCTCCCGACGGTACCGACACGGTGACCGGCGTCGAATCGTTCCAGTTCGCCGATGGCGTGGTGGCAAGCTCGGTCCTGATGGGGCCTCCTAAGCCCGACCTGTCCGAATTCGTAACTGTCAGCCAGAGCTCCGTACCGGCCGGAGGTAATGCGACGGTCGATGCCTACAACATGAATCTCGGTGACGCAGTGGCGGGGCCGTCCATCGCGGGCATCTATCTCTCCACCGACGTGACAATCACCACATCGGATACGCTGCTTGCGACGGTGTCGACCTCGATGACCCTCGCGACGGTAAGTCAGCCCGGCTATTACGACCATCAGACGATCCTGGTCACGCTCCCCGGCAATCTGGCGCCTGGCACCTACTACATCGGTGGTATCGGCGACTACAACAACCAGCTCAGCGAGCGCGACGAGACCAACAACACCTACAATGCGGTCCAGATTACCGTGACGGCGCCGGGCCATCCTGATCTGATCGAATATCTGGTCGCGGCCAAGACCACCGTTGCCGCCGGCAGCGGCCTGACCATCGACGCCTACAACATGAACATCGGTAACGCGGTGGCCGGCCCGACGACGGCTGCAATCTATCTTTCGACCGACGCGACGATCACGACGTCGGACACGCTGCTCACGACGCTGACGACATCGTCGACGTTGGCCACCGTCAGTCTGCCCGGTTACTACGATCTTCATACCGTCACCCTGACGCTGCCCGGCAATTTGGCGCCTGGCACCTATTACGTCGGCGGCATTTCCGACTACAACAATCAGCTGACCGAGAGCAACGAGACCAACAACACCTACAACGCGCTGCAGGTCACGGTGACTGCGCCGGCGCAGCCCGATTTGATCGAATATCTGGTCGCGGCCAAGACGACCGTCGCCGCCGGTAGCGGCCTGACGATCGATGCCTACAACATGAACATCGGTAACGCCGTGGCCG
The DNA here is from genome assembly GCF_052075965.1 of Bradyrhizobium sp. 482_C4_N1_8. NCBI lineage: Bacteria > Pseudomonadati > Pseudomonadota > Alphaproteobacteria > Hyphomicrobiales > Nitrobacteraceae > Bradyrhizobium > Bradyrhizobium sp. 482_C4_N1_8. The sequence goes on from NZ_CP197231.1 coordinate 2,954,126, forward strand.
GCCCGACGACGGCTGCAATCTATCTTTCGACCGACGCGACGATCACGACGTCGGATACGCTGCTCACGACGCTGACGACAGGCTCGACGCTGGCCACCGTCAGTCTGCCCGGCTATTACGATCTTCATACGGTCACCTTGACGCTGCCCGGCAATTTGGCGCCTGGCACCTATTACGTCGGCGGCATTTCCGACTACAACAATCAGCTGACCGAGAGCAACGAGACCAACAACACCTACAACGCGCTGCAGGTCACGGTGACTGCGCCGGCGCAGCCCGATTTGATCGAATATCTGGTCGCGGCCAAGACGACCGTCGCCGCCGGTAGCGGCCTGACGATCGATGCCTACAACATGAACATCGGTAACGCGGTGGCCGGCCCGACGACGGCTGCAATCTATCTTTCGACCGACGCGACGATCACGACGTCGGACACGCTGCTCACGACGCTGACGACAGCGTCGACGCTTGCCACCGTCAGCCAGCCCGGCTATTACGATCTTCATACGGTCACCTTGACGCTGCCCGGCAATTTCGCGCCTGGCACCTATTACGTCGGCGGCATTTCCGACTACAACAATCAGCTGACCGAGAGCAACGAGACCAACAACACCTACAACGCGCTGCAGATTACCGTGTCTGCCGCGGGCAGCTCGGCGACATCGCAACCGCCAATCGCTTCGCCGTCGCCGGCGCAGACAGCGACGAGTGGAGACGCTGGCGCGGTCGGCGCTCTGCTTGTCGGGCATACGCACGTTCAAGACAATTTCGCGCTATCGCAGGCGGATAACGCGCAAGGCGGCCTCCACTGGGCGGATCATTCCCAACTCGCGCAGCTGGTTTCAGAGTTGGCGGCCAGGACCCAGCAACTGACGGACATGACGGACGCTCATTTCGTGTTCGACAACGTGTCCGAGATGGCGCAGCACCATATCGGCGATTTTCACCTGATCTGATCGATACGCGGTCTAACTGCAGCTCTGGATTCTCCGGCGTCCGTACACTAATCTGGCGACCCAGACGGGTGAACGGGTGAGATGAAGGCCCTTGATCGGGGGCTTCGCCCGGCGGTTTTGCGGGGACGGATGCGAGGCTCGGCGCGACGAGGACTTTGGGTGTTGCCCGTGCTCGCGCTTGTGCTCGCCGCGCCCGCCCACGCCCAGTCGTTGCGCCAGGGCGTCGCCGCGTTCCAGCGCCAGGACTATGGGACGGCCTCCCGCATCTTCATTCCGCTCGCCGAGCGCGGCAATGCGCCGGCGCAGACCTATCTCGGCTTCCTGTTCGAGACCGGCCGCGGGGTGCCGCAGAACTATACGGAAGCCGCGATGTGGTACCGCCGCGCGGCGGAGCAGGGCGACAGCCGTGCCCAATATTCGCTGGGCCTGCTCTACGACCGCGGCCAGGGCGTGCCGCAGAACATCGTCGAAGCCTCCAAATGGCTGAACCTCTCGACGGCGGCGGCACCGCCGCCGGTGCGCGAGGCACGGGCCCGGATCCGTGACGCCGTCACCACCAAGATGACGCGCGGAGAGATCGCCCAGGCCCGCCTGCGGGCGCTGGAATGGGCGCCGAGCCGCGAGCATTGAGCCTCCGGCGCCTCGCCCTCCGCGACCTCAAAACAAAAAAGTCGAAAACAACCCCATGCACAGTAGCCGGGGACCGCCGGCGCGGCGCCTCACGCCTGCGCCGGAAACGACGATTTGTCCTGATATCATCGTGCCTTGGTATATTTCGCCCGACGAATGGAATGCTCGGCGCGGTTGCTGCTCTGTTCGGGACGATGACCGGCCTTTCTGTTTGGCTGAAGAATCGATCTCCAGATCGAAATCGTCGGAAGTCCCGCTTCGGCTCCTCGGTGACATGAGAGGGAAACAACAGGCCTGTGGGCGCCCGACCAATCGACCACGACCGGAAGCTGCCGGTTGATGGCCGACGGCATTGCACGGCCTGATCGCGGCGCGATCGTTTGATAACATCAGTCATGATACATTTCTTTAATCCGAATGTTAATTTCGATCGCTAGAGACCCGCCTACCGTCGCAATTGCGACCGAGTAGGAACAGGCAATCTTCTATGAGCAATGACGACATCGACCGCGCTGGAAACCATCGTTCCGGCAGCAACAATCCCACGCGCCAAATGATCGATCGCCGCGCGGTCCTCCAAGGCGCCGCCAGCCTTTCCGTGCTGGCGCTCGGCGCGGGCGCGGCAAAGGCGCAGACCAGCAGTCCGTCATTGACCAGCTTCTCGATTGCGGTCTTGCCCGACACGCAGTTCTATTCGCGTTACGCGACGACCGACGAAAGCCAGCAGTTTCAGAAGGCTTATGGTTCGACGCCGTACGACGCGCAGACTCAGTGGATCGCCGACAACGCCGCGAAGTACGGCGTTCGCTTCGTCATCCATCTGGGTGACGTGGTCGACCAGCAGAACAAGCCGAACCAGTGGATCGTGGCCGACGCCGCGATGAAGAAGCTGGAAGATGCCAAGGTCCCCTATTCGATCCTTGCGGGTAACCATGACGTCGTCACCGACAACGACTACCATACCCCCTGGGATCAAAATTCGGGCACCGACGCCCAGCGCAGCCTCAACGCCGAGCCATATTTGAAGTGGTTTCCGAGCACCCGCGCAGCGCAGCAGTCGACATTCCGCGAGCGAGACAGCAGCGGCTTCCACGAGTACCACATCTTCCAGACGAACGGCGTGAAGTTCATGGTGCTCTCGCTGTCCTGGCGCATTTCGGACGGTGCCATCGCCTGGGCGCGCGACGTGATCGACCGCAACCCGACGCTGCCCGTCATTCTTTCCAACCACCAGCTGCTCAACATCGACAGCGACGGCCTGTCGCCGCTGGAGACCGATTACGGCAAGATGCTGTGGGACAAGCTGATCCGCGACAAGGATCAGATCTTCATGACGCTGAACGGCCATTACCATGGCGCGGCGTATCTCTCCAAGATCAACGATTTCGGCAATCCGGTTCACCAGATGGTGGTCGACTATCAGATGGATTATCAGGGCGGCAACGCCATGATGCGGCTCTACGAAGTCGACCTCACCAACAACAAGATCGACGTGATGTCGTTCTCGCCCTGGGTGGTGCAGAAACCGAAGAACACGCTCAACCAGTTCGATCACGCCGAACTGACGGCGTCGAACAACAGCTTCTCGATTCCGATCAATTTCAAGAGCCGATTCGCCCGGTTCACGCGCTTCAGTCCGAGCAAGGTGCTGACCGGACCCGCGATCATTCCGTCCGTGCGCGCCGACCTGCTCGCCGGTTATGTCGATCCGCCGACGCCGGAAGTCGTGCTGCCGGCGGATACCGAGGACTACCCGCATGTCGCCGATACCGTGGCGCACTGGCGCGTGCCCTCCACGGTCGTCGAGGGTCAGGTCGTTCCGATCGGCGGGGTCCTGCCTGACGTCGCCGGCGGCAACAATCTGATGCGTGCGGCGCTCGTCGCATCCGCCCAGCTTGGCGACGTCGTGTGGACCACGGACAAGCACCGCCTGTCCTCCGCCGCTGGCAGCGTGGTGTTTCTCAACACCGACAACACGGTTGGTCGCCTCAATGCCTTCCTGACGGCGTCAGCCTCCTCGCTCAATGGCCGCAGCTTCTGGAACGGCTACACGGTCGAGGCCTTCGTGAAGATCCCGGCCGGCTGGACCGCAAACCTGCACAAATGGGGCAATATCCTCGGTCGCGTGGGCAACCGCGGAAACGTTCCCGGCGGCTATCAGGGCGGCGATCCGGAGGCCTCGAGCGTCCTGTTCGCCATCTCGAACCTGCGTGAGGTGCAGTGGGAAGTGGTGCCGGCTTCCGTTTCGCGCTTCGCGCAGACCAACTGGTCGGGCGAGATCATCCGCGACAGCTGGTATCATATCGCGATCGTCAACGATCCGGCGACCCTCACCACCACCCTGTACATCGACGGTGCGCCGGTGCTGCGCAACGTCGGCAATGCGGCGATCGGCATGCGCTCGCAGAGCACACCTCAGCCCTGGATCCTCGGCGCCGGCTGGTGGAACGGCGTGCTGTCCGACGGCTTCTTCGGTGCGGTCGGAGAGATCCGTATGGTCTACCGTCCGATCGGTCGCGACCAATGGCTGACCGCGCGCCGAACCTGACCTGACCGCGTCGGGGCGACGCGATCACCGACGCAGACACAGTGGAGCTCGTTGCAACGAGCTCCACTTTTTTTGGGGCTGCATGTCCGGCGCGACAGCGATCGCGCCGTCGTGTCCGAGCGTCGCCGCGCGATGTTTGTGCGCGCACTGTTGCAATCCGCACTCACGGCCACGTCATTCACATAATACATAACGTATCATCAAATATATGATATATAGCGATGCAATACGGACGCTCTCGCAACCTCTTGCCCGTAGGGCGGCGGATGACATCCGCTGCCGGCACAGTTTGAATGAAAGCGATCCAGAACTATGGCTGCTCCCGTTGTAAAAGTCGGCTCCGAATTCTCCGTGAACACCAATACGACCGGCGGCCAGGAGGCGCCGACCGTCACCGGGCTCGCCAATGGCGGCTTCGTGGTCACTTGGGATGACGCCAGCGGAACGCTGGGCGATGCCAGCGGCACCAGCATCAAAGCGCAGGTCTTTGCGGCCGACGGCAGCAAGGTCGGTTCGGAATTCCGCGTCAACACCGAGACCGCCGACGGCCAGCTCGCACCGGTGATCACGGGCCTTTCGAATGGCGGCTTCGTCGTCACCTGGTTCGACAACAGCCAAACGCTCGGCGACGGCGAGGGCACCAGCATCAAGGCACAGGTGTTTTCGGCCGATGGCAGGCCGGCCGGGTCGGAAACCCTCGTCAACAGCTCGACGTCCTATTCGCAGTTCGCGCCGACCGTCACGGGTCTTTCCAATGGCGGCTTCGCCGTCACCTGGACCGACGACAGCGGCGAGGGCGGCGACGACGACGGCACCAGCATCAAGGCGCAGCTGTTCGCGGCCGACGGCAGCAAGGTCGGCCCGGAATTCCTCGTCAATACCGAGACCGGCGGCAGCCAGGACAACGCAACCATCACGGGGCTGGCCAATGGCGGCTTTGTAGTGACCTGGGAAGATCTCAGCGGAACGCTCGGCGATGACGATGCCACCAGCGTCAAGGCGCAGATGTTTGCGGCTGACGGCAGCAAGGTCGGCAGCGAATTCCTGGTCAACACCGCGACGGCTTCCGACCAGCTCAAGCCGACCATCTCGGCGCTGCCCAATGGCGGCTTTGTCGTGACCTGGTACGATTTCAGCCAGACCGGCGGCGACACCAGCGGCAGCAGCATCAAGGCGCAGATCTATGCGGCCGATGGCAGCAAGGTCGGCAGCGAATTCCGCGTCAACACCACGACGGTGAACTCCCAGTTCACGCCGACGGTGACGGCGCTTAGCAACGGTGATTTCGCCATCGCCTGGCAGGACTGGAGCGGCGCGGGCGGCGACGCCAGCGGCAGCAGCATCAAGCTGCAGGTATTCACTGCGGATGGGCGGAAGGTCGGGGCTGAATTGCTGGTCAACACCAGCACGGCGTCCAACCAGTTGCATCCCTCGATCGCCGCCTATGCCGACGGTCGCTTCGTCGTCACCTGGCAGGATGCCAACGGAACCGACGTCAAGGCGCAGGTATTCTCGGTCGATACCGTGAAGCCGGTGCCGGTCCTGTCGGCCGTGACGTCCACAAGCCCATGGGTTGCGGTGCTCGCCGGTTCGGTCGACGTTGACGCCGCCGGCCAGACCCTCACGCTGCGCGACGGTACGTCGCAAAGCGGCGGCTGGAGCACGACGGCGACCGTCGACGGCAACGGCGCCTGGAGCGCCGAATTGTCCTGGGACCGGTTCAACACCGCCATCGATCTCGTCGTCACTGACGCGGCCGGCAACACCGGTGTCTCGAACTACGTGTATGGCACCGCCAGCGGCCGGACTTTCGGTGCGGGCAGCCATCAATACATCTACGGCACGGCGACCGATTACGTCGTCGGGAATGGCGCGGAGCAGCACGTCTATGCCGGTGGAACGGCCATCGGCACGACCCTGAACGCTGGCAGCATGCAGATCAACTGGGGTACGGAGCACGACACTGCCGTGACTTACGGCGCTTTGGAATATGTCTATGGCATCGCCACCGGTTCGACGATCGCCGGACGGCAAGTGATCGGAGCCGGCGGCACGGCCAGCACGACGCTGATCGTCGCCGGCGGCGAGCAGGACATCTACGGCGGTGGCACGGCGACCGGCACCACCATCCAAGGCGGGTTACAGGCCGTCTACGGCACGGTCGACCAGACCGTGATCGGCAGCGGCGGCGTGCAAATGGTCCACGGCACGGCTTCGCACACCGCTGTCAACGATGGCGGCGAGCAGCGCGTCTATGAGAGCGGAACAGCCATTGGCGCCACGCTGAACGCTGGCAGCATGCAGATCGACTGGGGCAACGCCACCGGCACGACCATCAACGGCGGTATTCAGTACATCTGGGGGACTGCGAGCGATACCACGATCGTCTCCGGTACGCAGTATGTCGGCGCCGGTGGCAGCGCCAGCGGCACCACCATCGGCGCACACGGTCTCGAATACGTCTACACCGGCGGCACACTTACCGACGTCACCTTCGGCGGGGGATCTGCGAGGCTGGTGCTTGAGCAGTCGTCGGCCTTCAGCGGGACGATCGCCGGCTGGCAGGATGGCGTGGAGCTCGATCTGGGTGACATCGCCTTCGGCGAAACCACCTCGCTTGGCTATGCGGCAAACGCCGAGAACACAGGTGGCACGCTGACGATCACCGACGGCGCTCACACGGCGTCGCTGCACCTGCTTGGCCAATACAGCGCCGCGGACTTTGCGCTCGCCGCGGATGGCCATGGCGGTTCGATCATCACCAATCCGGTGGATCAGCCCCAAGCACAGCTTTCCATCTCGCACGTGGCGTAAGCTGAGGACGAAGCCAGGGCGGGTCCGCTCGGGCAAACGGAAAGCAGATCGGAGGGGCGCGTCTCATTGGCGCGTCCCTTTGGATGCTCCGCTGTTCATTCGGCCGGAACGGCAGTCGCTGCCGTTGCGACGGCTGCCACCTTGGGCTGTTGGGGCCGTAACCCGGACAAGCGAGCTGCGACGTCTGGTGCCTGTCGGTGCGCGGCCGGCAGGCGTCAAGCTGGCACGGTTGGATGCGACGGAATTGTCGCATAGCGACGCGATGAGCCGGCGAACGATCGCTTAATATGAAGGAGGCTTTGGCCTGTTGGCACCAGTCAGGTGTTCGACACGCTTTCGCATTTCACCGGTCGGGTGCACCTGCCACATGCCTGACTAGCCCGGCCAGCCGCCGAGCCAGTTAGTGTACCAGCTTTCGCCCAGCCAACCGACCCAGATTGCGGGGGCGAGGAAAAGTCCGAACGGCAGGAAGGCCGTGCCGCGGAGCCGCTCCTTTCTCAGGGCAGCATTGGCGAGATAGGCGGCGATCGCGGCCAGCGCCGCAAGCTCGATCACCGCGACCACGGTCGCGAGATCGAGCCAGGCGCCGCAGACCGCGGCGAGCTTGACGTCGCCGAGCCCGAGCCCGTCGCGGCCGCGCCAGCGCCGATAGAACGCCATCAGGAGCAGGAGCGGCAGCGCCACAGCGGCCGCGCGGGCCATGGGCCAAAGCAGGGCCTCGACGCCGATATCAGGCACGAAGGCGCCGGCGCGGAGCAAAGCGAGCGCGAACGCCGCCACCGTCAGCTCATTCGGAATGAGGTAGTGGCGGGCATCGTTCGCTGCGATCGCGAGCATCAGGGCGGCGAGGTAGGCGCCATACAGGCCTTCCGCGCCCGGTGCCGTGACGAGGCTTGCGAAAACACCCAGCAGCAGGGCGATGCTGAGTACGAGTGCAGGGCCCGTCCCCTCGGGCGTAGCCTGATCTGTCACGCCGCTAAAGCGCGATGAGATTTGGATCAATCGTCATCGCGCATGAGCTCCTTGGTTTGAGCATGATCTTTTTCGGAAGACCGCTTCACACTTTTCCGGATCATGCCTTAGCGCGCCGCCTTGGGCGGACTCACGGTGACGACGGGATTGCTGGTCCCGACCAGACGGCTGTTCATCTTGCTGCGCATCTCCTCGGCGATGACATGCGCATCAACGCCGTCCTTGATGACGGTCGGGCGGATGAACAAGATCAGCTCGGTGCGGGCGCGCGCGTTGGTCTGGTGCGAGAAGGCGTCGCCCACGCCCGGAATGGAATCCAGGATCGGAATGCCCTGGCGCTGCCTGTTCTCGGTCTCGCTGATCAGGCCGGCGAGCAGCACCGTCTGACCGCTCGTCACCGCGATCGAGCTCTTGACCCGGCGCTGCGAGATCGTCGGCGTCAGCGAGTTGGCGCTGCCCGCGGCGATGTTCGAGATCTCCTGCTCGATGTCGAGCACGACATTGCCGTTGGCGTTGGCGCGCGGAAGCACGCGCAGGATGATGCCGGTGTTCTTGTAGTCGATGGTGTTGACCACGGTGTTGTTGGCGGTCAGCACGGTCGCGGTGCCCGTCGAGAACGGCACCTGGTCGCCGACCTGCAAGGTCGCGGCCTGGTTGTCCAGCACCACCAGCGACGGGTTCGACAGCACCTTGACGTTGGTGATGCCGTGCAGCGCATCGAGCACGACGCGCGGCGAGTTCTCGGCGCCGATCAGGAAGTTGAAGCCCGGCAATGCGCGGCCGAGCAGGGCGCCGGCTGCGGCGTTGACGGCGTTGCTCGTCCCCTCGATATTGCTGCCGATCGTGCTCGAATTGCTGATACCGGAGATGGTGTTGGAGATCGAGCCCTGCTTGCTGGCGAGGAAGAACTGTACACCGTAGTTCAACTGGTCGTTCAGCGTCACCTCGGCGATCGTCGCCTCGATCGCGATCTGGCGCTGCGGCCGGTCGATCTGGCGGATGGTCTGCTCGACGATGCGCTGGGCGTCCTGATTGGCGTAGACGAGCACGGCATTGTTGGTGACGTCGGCGGTGATCCGCACGTTCTGGAGAATGCCGAGACCGGGCTTCGCGCCGCCGCCCGACAATGCACCGAGGCCGGTGTCTTGCGCAGGTGTCGCAGAGGCGGCCGGAGCGGAACGGGCGCCGAGCGACGATCCGGCGGGGCCGCTGACCGGCGTTGTGGCGCCGGCAGCCGCGGTCGGCAATGCGCTCAGCGAGGCGACGGGATTGTTGGAGGTCGACGTCGACATCCCGGCGCCCGGCGAGATCTGGCTCGATGCGCTGTCGAGTGTCGAGCCGCTCGTCGCGCTCTGGCTGAACAGCATGTCGTTCAGCATCGTCACGACCACCTTGGAATTGCCGTAGCGCAACGGATAGGATTTCAGGTTCACGCCCTCGGTGTCGGAACGGTCGAGCCGCGCGATCCAGGTCTGCGCGCGCTTGAGATATTCCGGCTTCTGGCTCACCACGAGGATCGAGTTGAGCCGCGAGATCGGCTGGAACTTGATCACGTTCTGGCTCATACCGCCTTCGCCTGAATCCATGATCTTCTCGATCTCGGTGATCACGGGTTCGGGCGAGGAGTTGCGCACCGGGAAGATGCCGACGGATTGTCCGCGCATCCAGTCGGCGTCAAAGGACAGAATGGTGTCGACCGCGGTGGCGCGGTCGGCGCCGCTGCCGCTGACGATCAGCGTGTTGCGGGCGCTGTCGGGCCGCATCGCCGAGGCCTTCACGCCGAAGGCATCGAGCAGCTTGAAGATGTTCTGGGCCGAGACGTAACGCAGCGGCACCACTGTGATGCCCTGGCCGGCCGCGGCGTTGGTCGAGCGATCGACGCCGCCGGGACCGGCTTCCGGCGCCGGCAGCAGGCGATAGCCGGTACGGTCGCGCACCAATGCGACGCCCGACATGCGCAGCGCATTTTCCAGCACGTAGAGCGCGTCCGCCTTGGGCACGGGCCGCACCGAGGCAAGTGTGACGGTCCCCTGCACGCGCGGATCGATCGTATAGCCGACGTTGAGCACGTCGCCGAGGATGACCTTGGCGACGGTCGCCACGGGCGCGTTCTCAAAATTGAGGTCGTAGCCGCTGCCGCCGGAATCGTCGCGTTCGGCGAGCGCGCCGCCTTGTGGAGTTGCACCATCGCTGAGGTAGATTGCCGGCCTCGACGATTTGGCTTGGGCAATGCCGCCCGCGCCTGCATCCGCAGGTTGTCGCGGCTGGAGATCGAGGGAGCTGATCTTGTCCGCGATGTCCTGGGCGCGCGGATCCTTTGGATCGGCTTCGATCGACTGGTCGGCCGTGACGATGCAGGCGGCAAGCAGGAAAGCGGACGACAACAGAACGAGCGTTCCAGTCAACGCTGAGCGGTGGCGCAAAAGCGGCTGGACCACTTCGAACAAAGTACGCCTACCAACGCTGGCTGTGATGGAGATTGCATCCGCCCCCCCTCGGTTCGGATACGCAATAATTTGCGCCACGATTATGTTTTTGCTAGGAAATAAGTCAAGGGTAAAGACCTTCCATCGGCTACGGAAGCTGTTGCTTTCAGGTAACAAGGCGAGCTGGGACTGCGATGCGAGACCTTTCCGCAGAGAGCTTCCGGCAGCATCTCCTCGAAAAATATTCTTTGCCGCCGCGGGCGCACGCCCATGTGGAGAACTCGGCGAATCCGGCGCTGACCCGCCCGCTGCTCGAATTGTGGGAAGCGACCGATCTGTCGGCCGCCGAATTCGCCGACGAGGTGTCCGACTATTTTGGCCTGGCGCGGCTCGGCCTGCCGCAGCTGCTCACAACCACGCCGTGTCTCGACGGTTTCTCCCGCCGCTTCCTGCGTGAATCGACCATCTTCCCGTTTCGTGCGCCCAATGGCGGCTATCGGTTGGCGATCGCCGATCCCTCCGACACCGCCGCGGTCCGCGCCGCCGAGATCGTGTTCGGCGAGGCGGTCGAGGTCGTCGTTGCCTCGTTCGAGGACATCACGACGGTGCTCGATCAGCGCACGGATGCGGCCGATGCGAAGGCCGGGGATGGCGTGCGCAGCATCGCGCAGCAGTCGGACGACGATATCGAGAGCCTGCGCGATCTCGCCAGCGGCGCGCCGGTGGTACGTGCGCTCAACGATCTCCTGGAGCGCGCGGTGGAATTGCGCGCCAGCGACATTCACGTCGAGCCGTTCCGCGCCGGGATTACGGTGCGCATGCGCGTGGATGGCCTGTTGCGTGCGCTGCCGTCGCCGCACGGCATTCCGCCGCAGGCGCTGATCTCGCGCATCAAGATTCTCGCCAGCCTCAACATCGCGGAACGGCGCCTGCCGCAGGACGGCGCCGCGCGCGTGCGCGTCGGGCGCAGCGAGATCGATGTCCGCGTCGCGACCATGCCGACGCAGCATGGCGAGAGCGCCGTCATTCGCCTGCTGCCGCGCGACCGCGGCCTGCTGGAGATGAGCAAGCTCGGTCTTGCCGCGCGCGACGAAAGCGCGATGACGCGGCTGCTCGCGATGCCGCACGGCATGATCGTGATCACCGGCCCGACCGGCAGCGGCAAGACCACGACGCTCGCCACCATGCTGTCGATCCTCAACGAACCAACGCGCAAGATCCTGACCATAGAGGATCCCGTCGAATACGAGATCCCCGGCATCAACCAGTCCCAGGTCAAGCCGTCGATCGGACTGACCTTCGCCTCCGCCATGCGCGCCTTCGTGCGCCAGGACCCCGACGTCATCATGGTCGGCGAGGTCCGCGACGCCGAGACCGCTCATATCGCGATCCATGCCGCGCTGACCGGCCATCTCGTGCTGACGACGCTGCACACCGAGACCGCGGCCGCCGCCGTGCCGCGCCTGATCGATCTCGGCATCGAGGGCTTCCTGCTCAAGTCCACGCTACGCGCGGTGGTCGCGCAGCGCCTGGTACGCATGCTCTGCGACCGCTGCAAGGTGCCGCATACGCTGACCGAGCCCGATCTCGCCAAGGACCCGCGCTTTGCGGTGATCGGATTCAAGTGCGGCGAGGTCGTGCACGAGGCCGGCGGCTGCGAACGCTGCGGCGGCACCGGCTATCGCGGGCGCAACGGCGTGTTCGAGATCCTGGAAATGTCCGACGAGGTGCGTACGCTGATCGGCCCGCAGACCGACTCCCATTCGATCGACGCCGCCGCGATGCGCGGCGGCATGACGACGATGCTGGAGGATGCGGTCGCCAAATGCCGGGCCGGGCTGACGACGGTCCCCGAAGTCTTCCGCGTCACGACGGTGCGCTAGGGCATGCCGAACTATCGCTACCGCGCGCTCAATGCCAACGGCGAACTGGTCTCCGGGGCCATCGCCGCGCCCGGGCCCGGCGACGTCGCGCAGCGGATCGAGCGGCTCGGCCTGGTGCTGGTCGACAACGTCACGCCGGAAGAGGGCGGCGCGACCGGCGGTGTGTTCAGCCTGTTCAACCGGCCGAAGCCGGAAGACGTCACCATCCTCACTCGTGATCTCGCGCTGCTGCTGCGCGCCGGCGCCCGCATCAATGACGGACTGGAGCTGCTCGCGACGGATCCCGATCTCGGCCGGCTGCGCCCTGTCGTCGCCGACATCCGATCGCGCGTCGTCGCGGGCGAGAGCTTTGCCGAGGCGCTGGCGCGGCACGAGGCGCTGTTTCCGCCGATGTATATCGCGCTGGTGCGGGTCGGCGAGGCCTCGGGCTCGCTGGATCAGGTGCTGGAGGTGCTGGCCGGCGAACGCGCGCGCAGCGAGGCGTTGCGGCGCCGGTTGTCGGATGCGGTCCGCTATCCGCTGTTCGTGCTCGGCGCGGCCGGCTGCGTGCTGCTGTTCTTCCTCACCTTCGTGCTGCCGCAGTTCGCCAGCGTGTTGCAGGATTTCGGCGCCAAGGTCGATCCGATCGTCGGAATCTTCCTCAACATCTCGACCTTTCTGCGCGGCAATTCCGATACGGTGCTGGCCGGCCTTGCGGCCACCATCGCCGCCATTTGGCTCATGCTGCGTCAAGAGCGCGTCCGCCGCGGCCTCACCAATGCGATCGTGCGGCTGCCGGCGATCCGCAACGTGATGAGTGCGTACCGCACGGCGCTGTTCTGCCGCAATCTCGGCCTGCTGCTCGGCAGCGGCGTCAATCTCACCGTCACGCTGCGCATCCTGATCGACATGATGGCGACGACCGGCCCGTCCGCGGTCTGGAGCGATGCCGCCGACCGCGTCCGTCATGGCTCGAAATTGTCCGACGCACTGGCCGAGACGGATGCGCTGCCGCCGATGGCGGTGCGCATGCTGAGGTTGGGCGACGAGACCGGGCAATTGCCGATGCTGTCCGGCCGGGTCGCCGAATTCTACGAGACCAAGCTGCAACGAACGCTCGACCGCGCGGTCGGCATCGCGGGGCCGGCGGCGATCATCGCGATCTCGCTCGTGGTCGGCGGCCTGATCACATCGGTGATGACGGCGCTGATGTCGGTGAGCCAGATTGTCGGTTAGGGTAACGGGAGGGGCTTTGAGGTGACCAAACATCGATCGTCAAGGCGCGGCCGGCGGCGCGCGCGGCGAGGGGAGGCTGGCTTCACCCTGGTCGAGATGCTGGTGGTCATCACCATCATCGGGATGATCATGGCGCTGGTCGGCCCGCGGGTGCTGAACTATCTCAGCGAGTCCAAGGCAAAGGCCGCAAAGATCCAGATCGAGAGCTTCTCCAGCGCGCTCGATCTCTATTATCTCGATGTCGGCCGCTATCCGACCGCCAATGAGGGCCTTGCGGGATTGACGCGCACCAACAATCAGGCCGGTTGGAACGGGCCGTACCTGCGTGGCGGCGTGGTGCCGAACGATCCCTGGGGCCACGTCTATGTCTATCGCTCGCCGGGCGCGAGCGCGCCCTACGAGATCATCTCGCTCGGATCGGACGGTCAGGAAGGCGGCAGTGGAACGGCAGCCGACATCGTCAGCGGCGCGCGCTGAAGGTCTTCGCGAGGCGCAAGGCTTCAACGCGCAAGGCTTCGCGCTGATCGAGATCCTGTGCGTGCTCGCGATCATCGGCCTGCTCGCGGCGATCATCCTGCCGGCGATTCCGCGCACGACGACGCGCGCGAGGCTCGAGAGCTACGCGGTCGAGACCGCGGCACTGCTGAAAGCCGATCGCAACGCGGCGCTGCGCCGCCAGGTCAGGGTGGTGACGCAGGTGGACGCGGAGGGGCGCGCGATCCGTTCCGGCGTTACCGGGCGGACCATCCGCCTGCCGGGCGACGTGGTCATGGAGGCGACGCTGGCGTCGCGCTGCGCCGATCGCGCGACGGGGCGGTCGATCGACTTCTTTCCGTCGGGCATGTCGTGCGGCGGGACGATCGCCCTGGCGCGGCCGGGCATGGGTTATGAGGTGCGCGTCAACTGGCTGACCGGAGGTGTCGAGATTGTCCCGCAGAAGCTGCTCTGACGCCGCCGGCTTCACCCTGATCGAGGCGCTGGTCGCGCTCGCGATCATCGCGGTCGTGCTCGGGACGATCGGCTCGGTGATCGCCACGACGGCGAAGGGCACCCGCTCGATCGACCAGCATCTGGTGCTATCAGGCACGGCCGAGCGGCTGCTTGCCGACCTGCCGGCGCGCGGATTGCTGAAGCCCGGCCGGCAGAGCGGCGAACTCGCCGGCAGCCGCTGGCGCGTCGATGTCGCGCCGATGAACGTGGCGGGCGGCAATCCCGCCACCGATCGCTTCGTGCCGATGGCCGTCAATCTGCGCCTCCAGCGCGCCGACGGCAGTGCGATCCAGATCACGACGGTGAAGCTGGTGCCCAGGGGATCGCAATGAAGGGCTTCGCGATGAGGGGGCCGGCGATGAAACGCCTGCGCCGCGCGCTCGCCGATGAGGCGGGCTTCACCCTGCTCGAAGTGCTGCTCGCGACGCTGCTCATGACCGTCATCCTGGCGGCGCTGGCGACGGTGACGGCGCAATGGCTGCCGAACTGGAATCGCGGCATCGCCCGCGTGCAGCGGGCCGAGCGCCTCGCCACCGGCCTCGACCGCATCGTCGCCGACCTGTCGGTCGCCGAGCAGGTGCCGGTCAACGGCGACGCCAGGGCGCCGCTGTTCGACGGCGCCGAATTGTCGGTGACCTTCCTGCGCACCGCGCTCGGTCCGAGCGCGCGTCCGGGGCTCGAATTCATCCGCCTGATCGAGAAGGCCGATGCGCAGGGGCTCGCGCTGGTGCGCGAGCGCGCGCCATTCCAGCCGATGCCGACCGACGGGCAGATCCGCTTCGTCGACCAGGTCGTGCTGATCCGCGCGCCGTTCCGGGTGAGTTTCTCCTATGCCGGACCGGACGGCCAGTGGCAGCCGATCTGGCGGGGCCAGCCGCAACTGCCGGACCGCATCCGCATTACCGTGCGCGACGGCGCCACCGGGCAGGTGCTGGCGGTCTCGGCCGCAGTGGTTCCGCACATCACGGCGCCGGCGGAATGCGCGCGAGCCAAGAATCCGGCGACATGCGTGGCGTCGCAGAACCGGCCGCAACAGGCGCAGAAGGAGGAGCAACAGCTATGAGCGGCGCGAGGCATCACATCGGCGCGCTTCGCGATGGCCGCGGCTTCATCGTCGTTGTGGTGCTCTGGATGCTGGCGGCACTGGCCGCGCTCGCGCTGATCTACCTGACCTATGTCACCAACACCGCCGTCACGGTCGCGGTCAACGCAGACCGGCTGCAGACTGACGCGCTGGTGAACGCCGGCCTCGAGCTTGCGGCCTACCGGCTGACGGCGCAGAACGAGGCCACGCGTCCGACCAGCGGCACCTTCAATGCCCGTGTCGGGGCCGGCCGGGTGAGCGTCACGTTCCGCTCGGAGGCGGCACGCATCGACCTCAACATGGCGCCGAAGCCGATCCTCGCGGGCCTGATGACGGCGCTGGGCGTTTCCGCGGACAATGCGCCCGTCTATGCCGACCGTATCGTCGCCTGGCGGTCGTCGACGGAGCCCGGCCAGGACAATCCGGAGGATTCCTACTACCGCACGCTCGGCGCGTCCTATCTGCCGCGCCATGCGCCGTTTCCGCACAGCGACGAGCTCTGGCTCGTGCGCGGCATCCCGCCCGCCGTGGTCGAGCGTGTGCTGCCCTTCGTCACCGTGTTCAGCAACATGCGGACGGTGAACGTGCTCGACGCCGCGCCGCAGGTGGTGGCGGCGCTGCCGGGCATGACGCCGCAGACGCTGCAGCAGGTCTTGCGCGACCGCACCGATCCCAACATCGACCCGCGCTCCCTGGTCGGGCTCGCCGGTGGCGGCGCTGCGACAATCGAGGGCGCGAAGGCGTATCGGCTCACGGTGGCCGTGGAGGCGCCGTCGCGCCGGCAGAGCTCGGCCGAGATCGTCATCCTGCTTCTCGAAAGCGGCGATGAGCCGTATCGTGTATTGTCGTGGCACAACGCCTTCGACGGCTCCGCCGGAAAGCCTCTGTGAGATGAGTTCGCTCAGTTCCCTTCGCGCGATTGTCGATGCCTGGACCGGCGCCGTGGCCGGTACCATGGTCGCCGCCCTGGAGCGGATGGTGTCGCCGCGCGTGGTGCGGCTGGTCGAGGGCGAGACCGGCGCGTTCGCGCTGGAGGCTGCGAAGTCGGAGAACATCCCGAAGGAGATCGCGTTCGAGGACGGCAAGTTCGCCAGTCCCAATCTGGCGCAGATCGTCCGCGGCAGCCGCGTCGAGATCGTGCTGCGGCCGTCGCGCTTCTTGTTCCGCCCGCTGGAGCTGCCGGCCCGCGCCGCGGATTTCCTCGACGGTATCGTGCGGGCGCAGATCGACCGGCTGACGCCGTGGAGCGCGAGCGAGGCCGTGTTCGGTTGCAGCCGGCCATCGCCGCATGGCAGCGAGAGCATCACCACCGAGATCGCAGCCGCGCCGCGCCGGCTGGCGATGGGTTATGTCGAGGCGTTGTCGGGCTTCCACCCGTCGGCAATCGCGATCGCGACGGAGGCGCCCGCGGGTGCGCGCATCAAGGTGTTCGAGCAGAGGTCGCGCGGCGCGGTCGATCCTGCGCGGCTGAGCCGGACGCTGCAGGCAGTGCTGGCTTTCGCCGCAATCGCCGCGGTCGTCGGGCCGGTCGCCGCAAGCTATCTCGCCGACAGCCTCGGCGCGCAGGAGGCCGAGCTCGACCGGCAGATCACCCAGCGCCGCGCGGCGCTCCGCTCGGGCGGGGACGGTGGCGAGCGCTCGCCGCTCGCGCTGCTGGAGCGGCGCAAATACGAGACGCCAGCGAGCGTGATCGTGCTGGAATCGCTGAGCCGCATCCTGCCGGACCACACGTTTGTCACCGAGCTGCATCTGGCCGGCAACAAGCTTCAGATCGGCGGCATCACGCGTGATGCGCCCTCGCTGATTCCCTTGATCGAGCAGTCCCAGCATTTCACCCGCGCGACCTTTTACGCCCCGACCACGCGTGCCCCGTCCGATCCCGGCGAGCGCTTCCACATCGAGGCGCAGATCGAACCGAGGAACGCGCCATGAGCAGCGCTGGAATCGCGAGCGGAAATGCAGTTACACGTGCGCTCGCCGGCTCGCCACTGATTGCGGTCACGCTTTATCTCGCGGTAGCGGGCGGGCTTTTGCTGATGGCGGGCCTGTCGATCGCCGATGTCATCGCCCACCGTCAGGCCCTGGCGCAGACCTCCGACCTGCTCGACCAGCTGCGTGGCCGCAAGGGCGGCGCCAAGAATGCCGCGGCAGCAATGGCCGAGCATCCCGGCACGCCGTTCCTGGAAGGGCCGACCGTGACGGTCGCCGGCGCCAATCTGTTGCAGCGGGTCGCGGCAGCGGTCGGCAACGTCGGCGGCTCGGTGCAGTCCTCGCAGGTCGACGTTTCCGGCGCGCAGGCCAAGGACGGATTCGTTGGCCTCGTCGTGAGCTGCGAGCTGGATCAGCCCGCGCTTCAGAAGGTGCTCTACGATCTCGAGGCCGGCATGCCGTTCCTGTTCGTCGATCAGCTCGACGTCCAGGTGCCCCAGACCACCGCGCTGAACGAGGCCGGCACCGGCCGCGTCAGGGTGATTCTGGGAGTTTCCGGCCAGTGGCAGGCGGGAAAGTAGGATCAGCTCACCAGGCGTACTTGAACACGCCCTTGCCGGAGTAGCTGGTGACGTTGCCGGAGAACTCGCCGTCGAAGGTGCCGGCGATCGAGAAGCCACTCAGCCATTTCATCTCGGCGCTGGCGCTGAGGAGCGCGGAGTCGGCGTCGACCCTGGCGCCGTTCACGACAAAGCTGGTGCCGGGCAGGGTCTGGAACAGCGCGGTGACGGCGCGGCTCGGATTGTAGTCGTGCGCCCAGGCGGCGCGGCCGCGCAGCGTCAGCACGCCGTTCTGCATCGCATAGGCCTTGTCGGTGCGCAGGCCGAGCTCGGAGCGGGTGTCGGTGAGCGACTGCGAGGCGTAGTTCAGCGCGAACAGGCCGCCGCCATTGAGACTGACTTCGGAATAGTTGGGCAGGTTGAAGTTCGTCACCTGCGCCGCCGCATAGGGCGTGATGCCGACCAGCGGCGTCGCGAAGCGATAGCCGCCCTCGAAGCGGGCCGAGAACGTGTCGGCCTTGAAGCGGCCCTGCAACTGGTCGAAGCCGCCGGGTGCCACGGTGCGGTTGGTGGTGACGTCGTGCCAGCCATAGGCGAGCGCGGCCGAGACGTAGGCCGGTCCGAAATTGTGCCGGCCATAGACGCCGGCCTGGAACATGTCGGCCGAGCCCGAGCCCATCGCATTCGCGACCGAGTAGTTCAGCCCGCCGCCGCCGAGCGCGAAGCCGACCAGCGTGTCCACCGAGACCCTGTAGTCGGCACCGGCCGCACCGCCCCAGACCCGCGCGGTCAGGTCTTGCGAGCCGACCTGCGCATTGCCGCCGACATCGGCCGAGCCGCCATAGCCGGCGGCCCAGACGCTCCAGCGGCTGCTCGGTTGCGACGAGAGCAGCGGCGCCTTGGTCGCCATCGCGTAAGCCTCGCGCTCGCGCGCATTGGCCGGACGCATTTTGGCGTAGGCGGTCATGTCATCGCTCTCGGCGAATTGCGCGACGCTGCCCGCCTTGGCAAAGCCGCCCGAGCGTCCGATCACGGTCGGATCGAGCATCAAATTGAGGAACTGGCCGTCGGCGTTGATGGCGGACTGGATGATGCCGGTGCCGAGCTCGGCCGAGGCGGTCGTCAGCCCCGCCGGCGACAGCGCGGCGAAGGCCGCGGGAATGCCGCCGGTCGCGTTGAAGAAGCTGGTCAGCGTGTTCGCGACGTTCTGCTGGTTGACGTTGAGGCCGCCCGCCTGCGCGAAATTGACGTTGACGTTGAGGAACACGTTGCTGGGGTCGTAGCTCAGCGTCGCGTTGATCGTCGGCATGTTGGAAACGACGGTCGAATTGAAGCTGGTGCCGGCGAGGGTGCCGGCCGCGTTCAGGATCTTGTACTGCTTCTGGACTGTGCCCGAGGTGAAGTTGGCTCGCACTGTCGCGCCGCCGAGATCAGTCGCGCCCGTGACGTTGGTGAGGCTGGCATTGCTTGAGGAGACCTGCACCAGATAGGTCGAGGCTGCCGTGAAGATCAGCGATCCGTTCACCGTCAGCGGGCCGAACGGGCTCGCCGCGCTCCCCGGGGCGAGCGTACCGCCATTGACCTGGACGCCGGCCACCGTGCCGCTGCCGGCCAGCGTGCCGCTGGTGTTGACGGTGGTCGGGCTGTTCAGGATCGAGCCGTCCACCACCAGCGTGCCGCCGTTCACGGTGGTGGCGCCGGTATAGGTGTTGTTGCCGGACAGCGTCTGCGTGCCGCCGGTCAGCGTGAGGCCGCCGCCGAAGCCGGCATCGTCGATGACGCCTGCGAAGGTGCCGTTGCCGTTCGTGATCGTCAGCGTGTTGAAGCCGAGATTGACGTTGCCCGAGCCTGCCAGCGATTTGATCGAGGTACCGCCGTTGAGCAGGCTCGCGATGTCGAAGATGCCGTTGGCGATGACGTTGCTGGAGGTCGAGATGCTGCCATTGAGGCTGGCGAAATCGATCAGATCGAGCTCGCCGCCGGCCGCAATGTTCGTGGTGCCGGTATAGGTGTTGGTGCCAAACAGCTGCTGCGTCGCGCCGCTCGCGATCGCGAGGTTGCCGCCGGTGCCACCACCAATGCCGCCGTCCTGGATCACGCCGCCGAAGAAAGTGCCGCTCGTGATCGTCAGCGTCTTCGATCCCAGCGAGACAAAGCCGGCGGTGCTCGTGGAGAAGATTCCCCGAACCGAAGCGCCGGAATTGGTCTGGGAAATATCGAGCGTTGCGCCTCCGCCCGCGAGGGCGACGTAGAGCGAGTTCGCGATCGATCCACTGCCCTTCAACGCCAGCGTTGCGCCGCCGTCGATCTGGGTGACGTTGCTGTAAGTGTTCACGCCCGAGAGCGTCTGAGTGCCGCCCCCGACTTCGAGTCCGCCGGTGCCTTGAATGACGCCCGCGAATTCGGTCGAGCCGTTGGTGATGAACAGCCCCTTGCTGCCGAGGTTCACGACGCCGCTGGAATTGCCGGCCAGCGTTGTGATGGCGGCGAACGAGGGGATGATCGCGGAAATGTCGAGCGTCGCGTTCACCGTGACGAGGCTGGAGCCCGAGATGATGCCGAAGTTCGCCAGCGCCAGCGTTCCGGCCGAGACGGTCGTCGCGCCGGTGTAGCTGTTGCCGCCGGTCAGCGTCAGCGTGCCGGTGCCGACCTTGGTCAGGCCGCCGTCGGTGCCGGAGATCACGCCGTCGACCTGGGTCGAGGCGTTGTTGCCGCCCGTGGTCAGCGTCTTGGCGCCGAGCACGTAGTTGCCGGCGCCTTCGATCGAGCCCGCCGTCATGCCGGTGCTCGTGAGACTGGAGATGTCGACAGTGCCGCCGGCATTGGTGATGAAGCGGGCGTTGCCGCCGGTCGCCGTGCCGGTGAAGCTCGTGGTGGCAAAATTCTCGGTGGTGATGGTGGCGCTGCCGGCGGAGGCGGAGCCGGCGAAGCTCAGCGAGCCGCTGTTGGAGATCGTCGACGTGCCCGCGGTGGCCGATGTGTTGAACGAGAGGAAGCCGGTGGCGGCATTGGTGATGTTGGCGTTGTTGGCCGAGCTCGCGTCGTTGAAGTTCATCACGATGTTGTTCGTGATCGTCGCAGTGCCGGCGTTGCTGTTGCCGTTGAACTCGACATCGCCGTTGTTGGTGATGTTGGCCGAGCCCGCGGTGCTGGTGTCGTTGAAGATCATCGTGCCGGCAGAGACGTTGTACGTCACGACATTGCTGCCGCCGCTCGCGCTGCTCGAATTCGTGAACACCATGCTGGAGCTGACGTTGAACGTCTGGACATTGGTCGAATTGTTCGAGATGCCAGTGCCGTTCACCACGAAAATGTCGTTGGTGTTGACGGTATAGGCTTGCGCATTGGGTGCGGCGGTGAACACCACGGCGCCGATGTTGACGACACCGTTGCTGTCGACTGTGTTCGCGCCGGTGTTGGTGAAGGTGGCAGTGCCGTCCGGCACGTCCGGATTCGACGACCAATTCGTGCCGTCCGTCCATTCGGTGGTGGCGCCGGCCCAGGTGCCATCGACGGCATGCGCGGCGACCACACCGAGCGCGGTGGTGGCGAGCAGGGTCGCCAGCGAGTGCCGAAGGAGGGACCCCAGCCCGTATCCGGTCCCCTTGCGCCCCATCGTCGGTCCAGCCATCGGTATTCCCAAATCGAAAAACGAAATCATCAAAAAATATGCAGCTCGAGCGTGTGGTGGAGCCGTGCGCCTACGCGATAGTCTCATGGCGTCGCAGCAGCCGGCAATGAATGGAGGTCTATTTGCGCCGGGTTCCTTCCCGTTCCGCGTGCAATTTCAACGAGCGTGGCCGTTCGGCAACATTTTCGCGCGTTGCAACATGCGAGGCAGGAAGCTGATGGATCGCAGTCGGGCTTGGGATCAAATCGGTGCCGGTTGATGGCGAGGCGCATCGGAACTAGTCTGGTGGGCGAGGCTTGCCGCGTGCTGGCGTGACAATCATTCGCAAGGGAATTTCGATGTCCGGGGGGCTGAGGCCGACGGGGTTGGCCATGCTGTGCGCGGCCGCCGCGTCATGCTGGGTCTTGACCATGATTCTGGGCATTGCCGAGACCGCGGCTGCCACCTCGTCGCGCATGGACATCCTGTCCGACGATGCCGCGCCCAGCGCCGCCGAAAGCGTCGATGTCGGCGCCATGCGGCCGATCGCGCAGCCGTCGCAGGCTGCAAGCAAGCCGATCCCCCGCGGCAATCCGCTGTGGTCGGTGCCGCTCTCGGCGCTGACCGTGACCCAGGAGCGCCCGATCTTCTCGGCAATGCGCCGTCCGCCGCCGCGCGCGGTGGCCGCGTCTCCGGTCGAGGAGGTGAACGTGCCGGCGCCGCCCAGGCCGGTCGAGGGACCGCCGCCGCTGCTGCTGGTCGGGGCCGTGGTGGGCGAGGGCGACGCCATCGCGATCTTCGTGAACCGCACCGATCAGAAGGTCGTGCGCCTGCGCCAGGGCGAATCGCTGGGCGGCTGGTCGCTGGCCGAGGTTCAGCCGCGCGAGGTGACGCTCAAGCAGGGCGATCGCAGCGAGGTCCTGGCGCTGCAGCGGCCGGATCCAGCGACCTCTCCCCGGACCCCACCTCCGTCACCGACCGATTCCGCGAGCGTTGAGGGCAAGCTGGTCACGCCGACCACGGGCGACGCGTCGTTTGCTCCTTTCGTGCCCCGTTCGACGCCGAAGAGCGGCGAGTCGGACGGGCTCTGAGCGCTGCCGTCTGGATCCGGTGCCGCCTCGCAAGCCGATTCAGAACCGCGGCCGATGCCATTGCCTCAGCAATTGAACCACCTTAAGACCCGCTCAATGCCCAATCCGATGGCACCAGGCGGTCGCGCTTGCGCGCGCGGGGCCGATCGCTTGCCGGGAAGGATGTGGCTTGTCCGACACGCAAATTGACGCGCCCGGCGAGGCCGGCGGTTCGAGTGGACCCGGCGGTTGCTATCGACATTCCGGGTGCTGGCTGCTAGCCCGGTTTCGCGATACCTAGGGGGAACTCTGATCGGCGAGGTCGCAAAAGCGTGATGGGGTAAAGGCCGGGTGGCTGGCATGGCGTTGAAAAAAAGACCGCCCGATCTGCTGGGTAACTCGGCGTGGAATGCGATGGCCTTCCTTGTGGCCGTGGTGCTGAACCTGGCTATCCTGCCTTTCGTGATCGCTCGCCTCGGTCTCGCTGCATTCGGTGTCGCGGGTCTTGTGACCGCATGCATTGCGCCTGCGCTGGTGTTCAGCAACGCGCTCGGACTGTCGACGGCTCGCGAGCTTGCGCAGCGGCTGGAGCCATCCGACCGCGAAGATGCGCGGCGCCTGTTCGCGACGGCGATCACGGTCGCGGCCGGAGCGGGCGGGCTGATCACCATTTTCTTTTGGGGTGCCGGAGCTCCACTGGCGCGTCTTGGCTTTCACCTGGCAGGTCCAGCGGCCGACGATCTTGGACTGGCCTTCACACTGGCTAGTGCCGGTTGGTTGTGCCAATGCGTATCCGCGGTCTTCGTGTCGTTGTTCACCGCGCGGCAAGACTATCGCCGGATCGCATCGATCGGCATTGGCAGCACGGTGACCTCGACCCTTTCGATGCTGCTGTTCATTCCCGCCGCGCCATACGCCTCGACTTTCCTTGGCTGCCAGGCGCTTGGGTTCGCGGCCGGCCTGCTGATGGCCCTGGTCTGGTCCCGCAGCATAGGTCAATGGCTGGCGCCGCCGGCGTTGCATCGCGAGGCGCTCGGCAGGTTGGTTCGGCTGGGAGGCTGGCAAGTTGCCGCGCAGGGCGGTGCACTGCTTGCGGGGCAGGCCGATCGATATCTGCTTGGCGCGCTGCTGCAACCACAATTCGTCGGTTTCTATGGCGTGGCGCAGCGTCTCCAGGAGGCAACCTATATCGGCATCCTCAAGGTTGGTGAGATCCTGTTTCCGTTCTTCAGCACGCTGCAAAAGGAGAGCGAGGATCGCAAGGTCGACCTGCTGTTCCGATCGTCGTGGATCTTGAACATCCTTGCCGCCAGCGCCCTGGGTGCATTGATCCCCGTGGCCGGTCCGCTGCTGCAAGTCTGGACCGGTGCGGAGGTCGCGGCCGAGGCCGCGCGGGTGCTCGTCGTAATGTCGATTGCCGGCATCCTCGGATCGAGCGCGAACGTGTTCGGCTTCTATCTGCTGGCGCAGGGACAGTCGCGCTTCAACGCGTTCATTGCGTTGATCACGGGGGGCGTCACCCTCGTCACCAGCGCGATCGTCTTGCCAAGCTTTGGTTGGCAGGCCGCAGGCTGGAGCGCATGCGCCGGCATGATCGCGCAGATGGCGACCATCGTCATGCTGTTGCGCCGTAGTTTCGACCTCCCCGGCATGTGGCCGCGCGTCGTCCATTGCGTGCTGATGCCGCTTGGCATCGGGATCGCGACGGCGCTGGCGTTGCGCTACGGTCTCGACCGCGCACCATTCCAGCTTGCGCCGTCCTGGTGGTCGGTGGGAGCAGTCGCGTCGCTGACGGCTGCGATCATCTTCGTCGTCGGGGTTGCCGCGTCGCAGCTGGGGCCGTATCGAAGCGCCTGCTGGCAGGACTTGCGGGCCATAGTCAGTCGCTTCGTGCCCCTCAAGGTCATCTAGGACATGTGCGGAATCGCCGGAATCGTCAATTTGCGCGGCAATGCGGTCGAGCCGGCCGACATCTCGCGACTGACCAGCCTGATCGCGCATCGCGGTCCGTTTGGCGAAGGGACCTGGTTCAGCGCGGACCGGACTCTCGCATTCGGCCACCGGCGCCTTGCGATCATCGATCCCGGCGAAGGCGGCTATCAGCCGATGCTGTCCGCGGACGGCCGTCACGTCATCGTCTTCAACGGCGAGATCTACAACTTCCTCGAGCTGCGCCGCGAGCTCGAGGCGCAGGGCGCGGTGTTCCGCAGCGAGTCCGATACCGAAGTGATCCTGGCCGCCTGGGAAGCCTGGCGGGAAGACATGCTGCCGCGCTTCAACGGCATGTGGGCCCTGGCGATCTTCGATACGAGCACGCGCGAATTGTTCCTCGCGCGCGATCGCTTCGGAATCAAGCCGCTGCTTTATGCCATGTCGCCGGAGCGATTTGTCTTCGCCTCCGAACAGCGGGCGCTGGTGCGGAGCGGACTGATCGAGCCCTCGGTCGATCTGGAGGTGGCGCGCCGGCTGTTGCTCGACGCCTTCGGGATCGAGGGAAGCGAGCGGACCTTGTTTCGGCAGGTTCGCCGTCTGCAGGCCGGCCATTGCATGTGGCTGCGCCAAGGCGAGGTCAGTGTCCGGCGCTGGTGGCGGACCGTGGATCATCTGCCGACGGTGCCGCCCACCGAAGCTGGACGTGTGGCCCACTTCCGCGAGCTGTTCCAGGATGCCGTGGCCCTGCGGATGCGCAGCGATGTGCCGATCGGGACGTGCTTGTCCGGAGGCTTCGATTCATCGGCGGTGATTTGCACCATGGCGTCGCACGAGCAGGCCGGGATGGGGCCGCGCGACAGTACCGCGTGGCGCCACGCTTTCGTCGCGACGTTCCCGGGTGCATTGAATGACGAGCGGCCGATGGCCGAGGAGGCTGCAGCCTGGGCCAAGGTCGAGCCCACGTTTCTTGAAATCGGGCAGGCCGATGCGCTGACGGATCTCGACCGGATTCTTGACGATCTCGACGACGTCTATATCAGCCTGCCCAGCGCGGTATGGCTGATCTATCGGCAATTGAGGCAAAACGACGTGACGGTGTCGCTCGATGGCCACGGAGCGGACGAGTTGATGGGCGCCTATTTGCAGGAAGGACAGACGTTTGCGTTTCGGATCCGGAACGCGGCAGAAGACCTGGCGTCGCGATCGCCGCTGGCGCGTCGCGGCGTGGACTTCCTGCGCATTTTGGCGCTGAAGCGTCAGGGCGTCTATTTTCTGCGTGGCGGCCTGCGCGATCTTCCGGCCTCGTTGCCGCTGGTCGCGGAGGATGATGTGCTGCCGCGTGAATGGGGCGGCCTGAACCGCCGCCTCTACCGCATGTTTCACAGCACGGTGCTGCCTACCATCCTGCGCAACTTCGATCGACTCTCGATGGCCCACGGCGTCGAGGTCCGCATGCCCTTCATGGATTGGCGCCTTGTGACCTACACGATGGCGCTTCCCGAAAGCAGCAAGTCGGCGGATGGCTACACCAAGGCTGTCGCCCGGCGCGCGATGGCGAACCTGATGCCGGAGTCGATCCGCACGGCGCGCCGCAAGGTCGGCTTCAACTCTCCGATGCCCGAATGGCTGAACGGAGCTTTGGCCGGCTGGACGGCAGACCTGCTCGCCCGCGAGGTGCCGTCGTTTGCCGAACTGGTCGATGAAACGGCCTTGCGCCGGGCGGTCAGCCGCTTGACGGCGTCGAAGACGTGGGACTGGGAGGCGGTCGGACGGATCTGGCCGTATCTGAACATGAAATGGATGTTGGCAAGGTACGCGTAAAAGATGCGCCTGTTCCAGAATTTCGGCCTTTACCCCTCCTATGTGCCACGGCTGAACAAGCTGGCGGCGGGTACCGAGAGCTTCGCGGAGCGGCGAGACGTGTTTCTGCACGACCGCTTCGGTGCGTCGCATTTCCTGTTGCCGGTGCTCGATGGATCGGCGGAGGCCTTCTTCACCAATGGGGACGACGAGGTCCTGCAGCGCCGCTGGGCGCGTGAGCAGGGCATGCCGGGTGAGCCGACGCTCGAGGTCATCCTGCTCGCGCAGATCGAGCACCACGCCACTGAGGTGTTCTACAATCTCGACCCCGTGCGCTATCCCAGCGCGTTCGTTGCCAAGTTGCCGGGCTGCGTGAAGAAGACGCTCTGCTGGCGCGCGGCGCCGTCGGGAAATGCCGACTTCACCGCCTATGGCGCCGTGGTTGGAAACTTTCCTTCGATCCTCGACATGTGGCGCAGCAAGGGATGCCGCGCCGAATTGTTCTTCCCGGCGCATGATCCCGTGATGGACGAGTATGGCCACGGCGAGCGTCCGTTCGACGTTGTCTTCGTCGGTGGCTACTCGCGCCACCATCGCGCGCGCGCCAAGACGCTGGAGCAGGTCGCGCATCTCGCCGGCAGACGCAATATCGTGCTGTGTCTCGATGCATCGCGCCTGACCAGGCTGGCCGAAAGCGCGATCGGACGATTGCTGCCGCTGCGACAGCACCGGCGTCCAGGGGCTGTCGCCAAAATCGCCCGGCCACCGGTATTCGGGCGCGATCTCTATGAACTGATCGGCTCGGCCAAGATCGTGCTAAATGGTGCGATCGACATGTCGGGCAGCGATCGCGGCAACATGCGTTGCTTCGAGGCGATGGGGTGCGGTGCCCTGCTGGTGTCGGACGCCGGGCGCTATCCGGCGGGAATGGATTCCGAGACGATCGTGACCTATGACGGCGGCAGCGACTGCCTGGCCAAAATCGAGACGTCCCTGAACAACTGGACGGAGATGAAGGCAGCTGCCGAACGCGGCCGCGCCGCGGTCCGAGATTTGTATAGTAAAGAGCAACAGTGGGCTCTATTTAGAAGCCTCTTGGAACGTCTCTAGGAGCAAGCATGCACGTCCGGGGATCTGCCATGACGCTCAAGAGCGATGGTCGGGCAGCGGCAGGCGGCTTTGCTGCAGTCGGTGCTGCGAAGGCAAGGCTGGCGTGATGGCAGCTTCGCTCCCGGTTCGTGCGTTGGATATCCTGCTCGGGTGGAAAAGCTGGCGGTCCGGCGCGGTCACGGTCGGGCGCAAGACGTCGGTGGCTTGGCGTCGGCTGCGTCGCGTGCGAGGCAACCGGCTGACGATCGGGGACGAGTCGATCATTCACGCCAACATCACTTTCGAGGACCAAGGAGCCGACGTTCGCATTGGCAGCCGGAGCTATATTGGTCTGTCCAATCTGATCTGCTTTCGCAACGTCTCGATCGGAGATGACGTGTTGGTGTCCTGGGGTGCCACCATCGTCGACCACGATTCGCACAATCTCCAGTGGGATTTGCGGCGCAACGACGTGCGCGATTGGGGCCGCGGCCACAAGGACTGGAGTCACGTTCCCACCGCGCCGGTCGTGATCGCCGACAGGGCGTGGATCGGATTCAACGTGACCGTTCTGAAGGGGGTGACCATCGGCGAGAGCGCCGTCGTTGCCGCGTGCTCCGTCGTGACGCGCGATGTCCCGCCCAATGCTCTCGTCGCAGGAAACCCGGCGCGCGTCATTCGCATGCTGAATGACAGCGACCCGGCGGAAAGGCAGGCTTTCGCAACGCAGGAGCTTCGCCTGGATGACCGGTGACCGGCAATTCCGAACGTGGGAGGAAGCCGTGGTCTGGCTGCGCAATCAGCCGGATCAGGGCCAACTCGTGCGTGACGCCTTCTACGACGATCCGCTGGCTGCGGCTGCCGAGCGTTATTTTCGAAGCTCCGAATGGCAGGCGGTTGCGGCGTTGCTGTCCGGTCGCTCCGGCTCGGCACTCGACGTCGGTGCCGGTCGCGGCATTGCGAGCTACGCACTGGCCCGCAGCGGGTTTGAGGTGACCGCCCTCGAGCCCGATGGCAGCGCGATCGTCGGCGCCGCAGCGATCCGCGATCTTGCGGCGCAGGCGGAGCTGCCCATCCACGTTGTCGAGGAGTTCTCCGAGCGCCTGCCGTTCGCTGACGAGACATTTGATCTCGTGTTTGCACGCGCCGTGCTGCATCACACGCGCGATCTCGAGGGCGCCTGCCGCGAGATGTTTCGTGTACTCCGCCCCGGCGGCATGCTGATCGCCGCGCGCGAGCACGTGATCAGCAAGGAAAGCGACCTTCAGCAATTCCTCGATCAGCACCCGCTGCATCACCTGTACGGCGGCGAGCATGCCTACCTGCTCGACCGCTATACCGGCGCGCTGACGTCGGCCGGCTTTGCTGAGGTCGAGACATTGGCTCCGCTGCAGAGCCCTATCAATCTATTCCCCTACACGATGCAGACGCTGCAATCCGCAGTCGTGGAGAAACTGACACGGAAGATTCCGGTCGCTCCGCTGTGGCGTGCCGCGTTTGCATCGCAACGCGTCTTCGCTTCCCTGCTCTCGCTTGCCGAGCGCTTTGACCACCGGCCTGGCCGGCTCTATTCGTTCGTCTGTCACAAGGCCTAGCGATGTCCATGTGGGTTACCGGCGCAAACGGATTCATCGGTCGCCATCTCGTCCGCGAGTTGGCGGGCGGCGGGCATGTGGTTCATGGTGTCGGTCATGGCGCCCTCGATCCGACCGATGCGCGCGCGCTCGGCTTGCAGACCTGGATCAACGGCGAAGTCGACGCGGCCAATCTGAGCGCGCTCGCGGCTGCTCACGGACTGCCGTCGCACGTCTTCCACCTCGCCGGCGGATCGTCCGTCGGCTTGTCGATGGAGCGTCCGTTCGAGGATTTTTCGCGGACCGTGGCCAGCACGGCGCGCCTGCTGGAATGGCTTCGAAGCTTTGCGCCGATGAGCCGGCTGGTCGGGGTGTCGAGCGCTGCGGTCTACGGTGCCGATCACACCGGTCCCATCCCCGAAAGCGCGGCGCCGGCGCCGATGTCGCCCTACGGCCACCACAAGCGGATGATGGAGCAGCTGTGTCAAAGCTACGTCCAGAGCTTCGGCATGCGCTGCACGGTCGTGCGATTGTTCTCGGTTTACGGTCCCAACCTGCGCAAGCAGTTGCTCTGGGATATCTGCTCGCGGCTGCGGAGCCAGCAGCGCACGCTTAATCTCGGAGGAACCGGAGCCGAGATCAGGGACTGGACCGACGTTCGCGACGTCGTCCGCCTGCTGGCGCGCGTCGCAGAGGGGCCGTGGCAGGACGATTTTGGCGTGATCAATGGCGGCTCCGGGCGCGGTGTAAGCGTGGCCGGCATTGCCGAAGGCCTGATCGGGCATTGGGGCGGCAACACGGTCGTGCAGTTTTCCGGCGTCGCACGGCCGGGCGATCCGACGAGCCTGCTCGCCGATAGCGGGCGCGTGCTCGACATGAATTTCGACTGGCGCATTCCGCTGGAGCGCGGCCTGGCCGACTACGTCGAATGGTTCAGGGGCCAAGCCCGTGCCTGAGCGCGCGCCGGTGCGGATCGCCTTCACCAACATTCCGCGCCGCCTATGGGCGGGAGGCCACAACTATCAACGCAATCTGTTCGAGGCGCTCAACAGGCACGCGCCGGGATCGGTGACGCCCGTGCTGTTTGCCGGAACGGCTGATGATTCCGAGGAGATAGCGGCGCTGGCCGGCATTCCCGCCGTCGAGGTCGTGCGCTCGCCGGTGTTCGATCATGCCGCGACCGGCCTTGCCCGTGCGACGGATCTCGCCCGCGCGATTGCCTTTGGTCTGGACGGTCCCGCCATCGCCGAGTTCAGGACTCGCAAGATCGACATGGTGTTCGAATCCGCGCGCTTCTTTGGCTGGCGTCTGCCGTTCCCGGCGATCGCCTGGTTCCCGGATTTCCAGCACCGCTTGCTCCCGCATCTTTTCTCGAGGAGCGCCTATTGGCGGCGTGATCTCGGCTTTCGGATCCAGCTTGCCTCCGGCCGCCACGTCATGTTGAGCAGCGCCAGCGCATTTGGTGATCTCAAGAAATTCTATCCGGGCCTGTTGAACGCCGTCTCCGTGGTCCGGTTTGCGACCGAACCGCCGGCCAGCCTCCTCGCCACGAATCCGTCCGACGTGATCGCAAGCTACGGCTTGCCGTCGCGCTATTTCTATCTGCCGAACCAGTTCTGGCGTCACAAGAATCACCAGCTCGTCGTCGATGCGCTTGACCTCTTGAAACGCAGGGGGCTCGACGTCGTCGTCGCGGCGTCGGGAAGCACGCTCGACTTCCGCGAGCCCGATCTTTTCGAAGCGATGATGCAAGAAGTCAAAGCGCGCGGCCTCGAGACGAACTTCCGGCATCTCGGAATGATCCCGCTCGACCATGTCTACGCACTCCTGCGCGCATCGGCGGCGCTCATCAATCCTTCGGAGTGCGAGGGGTGGAGCACCACCGTCGAGGAAGCAAAGTCGTTTGGTGTCCCGATGCTGCTGTCCGGCCTCGAGGTGCATCGCGAGCAGACCGAGGGCCGCGCGCGATATTTCGGTATCCACGATGCCGAAGCCTTGGCCGAGCACATGTCGCAGGTCGCGCGATCGGCCGATCCTGGGATCGTCCGCGACCTCCTGCCCAATCTCGATGAACGCGTCAAAGCCTTCGTTGCCGATTTCGTCCGGCTGACCGCGGATGTGATGAAGAATCCGGGAGCTCCCTAGTCAGGGTTTCCGGTCCGCATCGAAGATGCCTCGCGGCGTCACATACCAGAGCAGGAAGAGAAGCGCGGCGCCGTGGGTCACCATGGCGACGGAAAGCGGCGTGTTGAGCAGAACGTGCGGTAGCGTGCCACTGGAGATCAACACGAAACGCTGCGGCAGTTCTGCCGAGGCTCGGTTGCCCAGAGCCAGGATGAAACCCGCCGCAAGTGCTGTCAGTGGCGCAAAGTAAAGTCCGACCGAGGCGACACCCTCCGTCGCGAACAGGGAGGCGTTGATCATGCCGAACCCGTACGTGTCCTGCATCACTACCGACAGTTGATCTTGGTAGGCGCAAGGCATCACGGTTTTCAGCAGCGAGATCTGACAGAAATGGGTCAGCGGATGGCTCGCAAAGAAATCGTTGTAGATGTCGAGCGCACTCGATGTCGTCGCGATCATCCGGATGTTGACGAGGTCGAAATATCGGCCGACGATTCCGTTGAGGCTTGCGCCTGTTGCGACGTTCCCGATGAGGCCGATCAGCATGGGAATGAAGATCGAAAAGATGACCGAAGTTCGCGCCGCCGCAAAGCGTGACAGCACGGCCAGCGCGAACAGCCACGCGGGCGTGAAGAAGGTAAATTTCGTCAGTGTGATCGGATAGAAGAAGAGGAGCAGGATCACGACCAGCATGGCACGCCAGCGATGGCCGAGTAGCCAGTAACAGGCGAAGGCGAACGGCAGCAGTGTGCTGGAGACCCAGCCGATGAGATATCGCACCGGGCCGGGAAATGCGATCTCGCCGCGGTAATCGTAGATGTTTGCGATCGCGACCAGGCGGAAATTGTAGGTCGAGGCGACGGCGATGGTGCCGATGGAGATCGCCAGGATCAGCGTCAACAGATGCTCGAAGCGGGCATTCGACAGTGCGACGAGCTGCCGGAACGGCGCCCGCACGAACAGCATGGGCAACAGCACCAGTACCAGCGACAAGCCTGCCGAAAACCCCGCGAGCAATTGCGGATAGCTGTATTCGGAGAAGACGTCGATCCACAGGAAGCCGAGGATCATCGTGTAGAAATAGAAGCCGACGAAATAGCCGAAGCTGAACTGGGCGGCAGCGAACAGCAGCGAGACGATCGAGAAGGCGGACGCGATGGCGACCGCGATCCAAACGCGGTCGCCGCTGAAGTGGATATAGGACTGGAAAGTCGCAACCCTGATCAGCGACAGGCAGGCGACGGCGCTATTCAACAGCACCAGGGTCGTCAAAGCGGCCCTGGTGTCGAGCCGGGCTCGCAGGTTGCTGATGATGCCGGACAGTGCGATCATTGCGGACAGGCTCGCTTGCGGACGAGGTGAGCTGCGAGCGGAATCAGGCGATTTCGAGCGAGTGCTTGAAATAGGCGATCGTCTCCTTCAGGCCGTCCTCAAGCGCAACCTTCGGCTCCCAGTTCAGCACCGCCTTCGCCTTGGTGAGGTCGGGCTGGCGCTGCCGCGGGTCGTCCTGCGGCAGCGGCTTGAACACCAGCTTGGAGCGGGAGCCCGTGAGTTCGATGACTTTCTCGGCGAGTTCGCGGATCGTGAACTCGGAATTGTTGCCGAGATTGATCGGGCCGGTGACGTCTTCGTTCGTCACCATCAGCCGCAGGATGGCCTCGACGAGATCGTCGACATAGCAGAACGAGCGGGTCTGTCCGCCGTCGCCGAACACGGTGATCGCCTCGCCCTTGAGCGCCTGGACGATGAAGGACGACACCACGCGCCCGTCATTGGGCTGCATGCGCGGGCCATAGGTGTTGAAGATGCGCGCGACCTTGATCGGCAGGCCGTGCTGGCGCCAGTAGTCGAAGAACAGCGTCTCGGCGCAGCGCTTGCCCTCGTCGTAGCAGGAGCGGATGCCGATCGGGTTGACGTTGCCCCAATAATCCTCGGTCTGGGGATGGATCAGCGGATCGCCATAGACCTCGCTGGTCGAGGCCTGAAAGATCCGCGCCTTGAGCCGCTTGGCGAGGCCGAGCATGTTGATGGCGCCATGCACCGAGGTCTTGGTGGTCTGAACGGGGTCGCGCTGGTAGTGGATCGGCGAGGCCGGGCAGGCGAGGTTGAAGATCGCGTCGACCTCGATGTAGAGCGGGAAGGTGACGTCGTGCCTGACCGCCTCGAACAGCGGATTTGCGATCAGATGGGCAATGTTGCGCCGGCTGCCGGTGAAGTAATTGTCCGCGGACACCACCTCGGCTCCCGCATCGAGCAGTCGCTCGCAAAGGTGCGATCCGATGAAGCCGGCGCCTCCGGTCACGAGGACGCGGCTGTTCTTGTAGCTGTCAAACGGCATTATCGGTTCCAGGTTGATCTTGTGCAGAGCGGGAGGCCTTTGCCCAGGCTAGGCGAGCAGAGTGGTATCGGTAAGCCGTGAGATCGCCAACCCTCTTGTTGGGGTATCTGGGTACCTCCAATGCACGGAAGCAAATGCCACTACCTGGAGCGAGCGCAGCCGCGGAAATGGACAGTCGGGTCCAGTCTCGATGGTTTACGCATGCTTTCGTTTGATCACGATGATCCGATCATTGACCGTCTTGAGCTTGCGCAAGAGTTCGTCCGGCGGATAGGCGGGGATAGGCACGGCGACGTAGGTTTGATCTCCGACCCCGATTTCAGCAGGTCCCTCAGAAGGCCACTCGAATTGGTCCTTCATCGTCGTCGGGACCAGAACGAAGACGCTTAGATCCAATCTGGTCCGAATCAACTCAGGGCGAATATGGAGCAGAGCGTCGCTTTCGATCGAATGAACGCCTAGCCGGACCAGCCATCTGCCAAGTCCTTCGGCCTTCGAAAAGGGAGCTGCGGCTTGGGGCACATAGGATGTTGCGCCGTCAAAGGTGTGGCCCACTTTCGAAAATTTCGCTGCGAGACGTTGGTGGCCGAATGGCGACAGTCCCTCGGCGACCACGCCGATGCGGCCGCGGTCCACGCGGAGATTGGGCAGGGTGAATTCAACCTGCGATACGATGGCGCGGTAGTTGGCGGTCTGGTCGAAGATCGCGTCGCGAGATGCGATAGGTACCGGCAAGCCCTCGTCAGTTTGTACAAAAAGGCGGCGGAACTCCCCCTCGAATAAACCCTGGTTTCCGCGACCGTATGCGGTCATCAATTGCCTTGTCTCTTGGAAGTATCCAGAGAACTGAGCGTCAATGAGCGGAGCGGGCTGGCTTTGTATTATGACATTGATCGCCAACAAGACCGAGACGCCAGCAGCCGCTAGTCGAAAAACGATGGCTTGCTTCCACATGGCGTGCAGAAGCACGGCACTCAGGAGCAAACTCAACGGTTCGGAGACAATGATGTCCTGTCCGTGCATCCCCCTGTTGAAGGCCATCGCGGATAGCAAGAACAACAGAAAGATCGTCCCGAGAACTGCAAGTTCGCCGTGGTTTGATGATCGGCGTTGGCTAACGGCGAATGTGCCAAGCATCGCGGCGGGCGCAAGAAAGAGAATGGGAGCAGCCGTGAAGTGCTGCCAGAGTGAAGGAAGGTTCTGGCCCGCAAGGAGGGAGGTGTCTACCGAACCCAGAAAGGCGATCTTGAAAATGGACGACGCATAAAAAGCGCCGGTCGCCGCGGATGAAAAGGTGAGCATCAGGAGCGGAATCGAGAGGACAACTCCCAATCCCATCAGGTTCGCGAAAGAGCCAAATCGATAAGCCAAGCTTTCGGGCTTTTTGAAGAACTCGGTGAGTGCCACCGGAAAAACCAGGGCCAAGCCAGTGACGATACAAAGCGGCGTCACCGAAAACGATGTTCGATAGTGATAAAACTGTTCCGGCAACTCGATGAAAAAGGAGAGCGCCACAAGGGCGACGTACAGAGTGATCGAGCAGGCCGCAACTACTTGATTGCTCCGCCGCGGAAACTGCGAAAACGCGGACAAGCTGCTCTCTCGAAGCATCATTAGAAGTGCAAGCAGCGGCACAGCCGCAATGATCGGTATAATCTGAACCTTGGTGGTGAATGCAAGTCCGGAGAAGATACCGGAAGCGATCGTCAGAGCGAATGATCGCCACGTTCGATTCGCACCGACAGCGGCTACCGCAGCGAACAGGCTGCATGAGACATAGAAGAGAGCAAAAAGGTCTGTTCGAAACAGGATCGTCTGATACGCGAGCGATCGCGAGCCTGCAAAGCAGAGAAATACGAAGATGACGAACAACGATCCGCCTTTCGTAACCTTGGCCACGGCAAACGTGAACAGCAAAGCGGTGGCCACTGCGAGGACCGCCAGATGCGCGCGGAGAAATTCGATCAGTTCGGCAACGCCGAGCAACGGATTGGCCCAAGTATAAATTGCAGTGTAGTCGCGCATTTGCACGAGCCCAACCAGCCAGCCGAGCCACTGGCTCCAGGACAGCATGAGATACATGCCGGCGGCCGGATGGGTCACCTGGTCCGGGAGCACGCCGCCCTGGACCAGAAGCACGTCTAGCGCCGTCACCTGGTCCATATCGTGGGTAGCATAGTAGGGGTGGTGCGCAGTATTATGTCGAAAGACAAAAAACGAAACTGCCGACAGCAGTGCGATCCAGCGCCAGAGCGGCTGGCACCGCACTTTGACGGATTGTTCTGACATCTCGCGCCTGCGCCCCCTTGCGTCGTACTTCTCCCGCCGATCGGATAGCTGCCCGATGCTCGGTCGACGGTCAACCCCAGCGTGTCGGGCGTGCTGGGACGGTTGCTGAACGCGAACCGATAATTTACAGCGCATAGCCCGGTCAGTTAGGAATGCCGGCGTTCGCCCATCGTGACCCGGAACTGATCGAATGAAAACGATCCATAAAATTGCTGCCGCCCGCGCGATCTATCGTGCGGTTCATGGGGCGCGCACGCTGTTGGGCCGAACCGACCGCGTGATCGTCGTCCGGGACGGAATCAGTTACGATCTCGACCTCGCGCAGGGAATAGATTTTGCCATCTATCTCGGTGGCATGTTCGAACGCAGCACAGCAATCGCGCTGAGCCAATTGACGGAACCCTCTTCGCTTGTGCTGGATATCGGAGCCAATATCGGCGCGCACACGTTGCGTTTGGCCAAGCTGGTCGGGCCCAAGGGCCGAGTTATGGCATTCGAGCCGACGGATTTTGCATTTGGCAAGCTCCGACGCAACCTTGAACTCAATCCGTCGCTTACGCCCCGGGTGGAACCGTTTCACTGTTTCCTAACTGCCACAGACGGAACCCCCGTCCCGGACGCCATCTACTCAAGTTGGCCTCTTGCTGAAACGGCGGCGGTACTGCACGCGAAGCATCTTGGTAGCGAAATGCAAACCGAGTCAGCGCTGGCGAGAAGCCTCGACAGCTTGCTGGCCGAGCACGCGGACCGCAGAGTGCAATTGGTAAAGCTCGATGTGGATGGGTTCGAGTGCGACGTCCTTCAGGGCGCGACCTCATTGCTTCGAGATGTGCGCCCGATCTTCGTGATGGAATTGGCGCCTTATGTGCTCGAGGAACGGGGTACTTCGCTGGATCAGCTGCTTTCTTACTTCATCCCAAACCGGTACGTTTTTTACCACGAGAGAACGAAGAACCGCCTGCCTTCTACAGCCAAGGAGTTGCAGGCGTTAGTCGCCAGCGGTGAAAGCATGAACGTTATCGCACGCGTCACCTGACGATCCTCTGACATTCACGGCTGCCGGGGAGCCTCAATGAATCTAGCGCAATCCACTGTTTCACCATCTGTCGGCAATTTACGAAAAACGGAATTTTTGGAGTATGCCGAATCCGGCCTGGGCAAGCAGGATGGCCCTAACCAGTTCAATGCGGCATATCGCGAGGGTGATCGCAAATTCATGCGCTTCCTGGTTCCTCCGGGAAAGCGGGTGTTGGAACTGGGCTGCGGTCAAGGGGAACTCCTGGCTGCGCTGGAGCCGTCGTATGGCGTCGGTGTGGATTTCGGCGCCAACACAATTGCCAGAGCCAGGGAATTGCATCCCGGCCTGGAATTTATTCTGGGCGACGTCGAGAGCCCGGCAACGCTTGCCGGAATCGAGGGGCCGTTTGATTACATTGTGATCGCCGATACCATCGGCATGTTCGAAGACATCGAGAGTACGTTGGGACTGGTGCATAAGTTGTGCACGCCATCCACGCGGATCATAATCTCCTATTACTCTCACTTGTGGGAGCCGATCCTGCAGCTGGCCGAGCTGCTGAAGCTGCGGAGGAGGCAACCGAAGATCAATTACATTGCGACCACTGATTTCTTGAATCTGATGGACATCGCGGACTTCGAGGTGATCAGTCACGAGCAGCGGCAATTGATCCCGCTGCGTTGGTTCGGAATTGGTTCGTTCGTCAATCGATTCATCGCGCCGCTGCCCGGAATCAGATCGTTATGTCTGCGAACCTATCTCGTCGGACGTCCGATCCTGGCGTTTCGAGATCGGAAATACTCGGCGAGCATCGTCGTTCCCTGTCGAAACGAGAAAGGCAACATCGAAAGCGCCATACTGCGGATGCCGAAGTTCGCCGTTAGGCAGGAAATCCTTTTCGTCGAAGGAAATTCAAGCGACGGCACGTTTGAGGAGTGCGAGCGGGTACGCGATGCCTATAAGCAAGAATGGGATATCAAGGTCCTGAAGCAGGACGGCAAGGGTAAGGGCGACGCGGTTCGAAAGGGCTTCGCTTCGGCAACCGGCGACGTGCTTATGATTCTCGATGCAGATCTGACGATGC
Organism: Bradyrhizobium sp. 482_C4_N1_8; assembly: GCF_052075965.1. Classification (NCBI taxonomy): domain Bacteria; kingdom Pseudomonadati; phylum Pseudomonadota; class Alphaproteobacteria; order Hyphomicrobiales; family Nitrobacteraceae; genus Bradyrhizobium; species Bradyrhizobium sp. 482_C4_N1_8. Next base: position 2,992,061 of record NZ_CP197231.1, read on the forward strand.
CGCCGGAAGCTCTGCCGAAGTACCATTCGCTCATCGAAACTGGCAAAGCAGAATTCGTCAATGGCACCCGCCTGATCTATCCCATGGAGAACGAGGCGATGCGACCGCTCAATCTCATCGCCAATCGCTGCTTTGCCTATCTCTTCAGTTACCTTGTAAACACCCGGCTCACCGACACGCTATGCGGCACCAAAGCCCTGTTACGAAAAGACTACGAGGTGCTCGCGCGGGAGCGCAACTATTTCGGCAACTTCGATCCGTTCGGAGATTTTGACCTGATCTTCGGCGCCGCGAAGCAAAATCTGAAGATTGTGGAGACTGCGATCCACTACAAGGCGCGTACCTTCGGCGAAACCCAGATATCGCGATTTCGAGACGGATGGCTGCTCCTGAGAATGGTGTGGTTCGCGTACCGCAAGCTCAAGGCGATTTAATCGTCATGACAAAGCATACAGCCGGTCTCGATCAACGCCAGATCATTCACCGGGAAGTTTGGGAGAGAAAGAAGGGGTTGCGCGCTCTCTACCATGACTACCATCGGCGGTTGTTCGAAAGATGTCCGCCGGGCTTCGTTCTCGACATCGGGGGGGGGACCGCTCACATCAAGGAATCGCGCGCCGATGTCGTTTCCGTCGACATCATGTCCTTTCCAGGCATCGACGTGGTTGCCGATGCTCACAGTTTGCCTTTCTCGAACGAATTGTTTTCTGGTGTGGTGATGCTCGACGTTTTGCATCACCTGGAGAGCCCGATCGAATTTCTCCAGGAGGCGTCGCGCGTCCTGAAGCCGGGCGGGTGTCTTGCGATGATCGAACCGGCGATGACCACTCTCGCTCGCCGATTTTACGATCGGTTCCACGAAGAGCCCGTGGACATGGATGTCGATCCATTCGCGCCTGTCGTAATCAATCCGCATCGTCAGCCGTTCGACGCCAACCAGGCGATTCCCACTTTGTTGTTCGCAGAGCCCCGTGCGCGCAGTCGTCTCGAACAGGTCGTTCCGTCCTTGCAAGTCCGCGCTGTTGAATGGCACAGCCTGTTTGCCTATCCGATGAGCGGTGGATTCCAGAAGTGGTCCTTAATGCCGGCCGCGCTGGTCGGCCCGATGCTGGGGCTCGAGAAAAGGATACCGGCTCCAGTCCGGAAGCATCTGGCATTTCGGATGACGATCGTCCTGGAGCGCATCTAACGATGCCGGAACTATTTCGGATATCGGAGACCCTCTTCGAGCTTTGCTGCCCCTGCACAGGACAAAGCCAATCTTAATTGAGGCAGGCGAGCACTCGACTAGGGAATCGCGAAAAGCGCGTCAGTGTCGAGCTGGCGCGATTCTGGCCTCAAATAGCGGGTTCCCTGGGAAGTCATGTTCATCTAAATGATTTCATAGCTGGCTTGAGTTTGTAGGGGCCCAAAGGAAGGCCAGGGAGCGCGCCTCCCCCGTTCGGAGCAGTTGAATGAAAGTTGTCATCCTCGCGGGTGGTCTGGGAACCCGAATTGCCGAAGAGACCAGCACGCGGCCGAAGCCGATGGTCGAGATCGGCGGCCGGCCCATCCTGTGGCATATCATGAAGATCTACAGCCATTACGGCTTCAATGATTTCGTGATCTGCCTCGGCTACCGCGGCTACATGATCAAGGAGTACTTCGCGAACTACTTCCTGCACATGTCCGACGTCACCTTCCATCTCGCCGAGAACCGGATGGAGGTGCATCGCGAGACCGCCGAGCCCTGGCGGGTCACGCTGGTCGACACCGGCGAGGACACCCAGACCGGCGGCCGGCTGAAGCGGGTGCTGCCTTACGTCGCGAACGAGCCGTTCTTTGCACTGACCTATGGCGACGGCGTCGCCGACATCGATCTTGCCGCCGAGATCGCCTTCCACAAGGCGCATGGGCGGAGGGCCACCGTCTCGGTGGTGCGGCCCGCGAAACGGTTCGGCGCGGTCGCGATCGAAGGCGACCGGGTGGTCAATTTCGAGGAGAAGCCCAATGACGACGGCGGCTGGATCAATGGCGGATTCTTCCTGCTGTCGCCGTCGGTTGGCGAGCTGATCGCGGGCGACAAGACGATCTGGGAGCGCGAGCCGATGGAGCAACTCGCCCGCGGCGACGATCTGCGCGCCTACATGCATCCCGGCTTCTGGCACCCGATGGATTCGCTGCGCGACCGTACTTTCCTCGAGGGCGAGTGGGCCAGCAGCCGCGCCAAATGGAGGATCTGGTGACGGATCCGGCATTCTGGCGCGGCAAGAAGGTCTTTCTGACCGGGCATACCGGCTTCAAGGGCGCGTGGGCCTCGCTGCTGCTGCGTCGCCTCGGGGCCAGCGTCTACGGTTATGCACTGCCGCCGACGCATCAATCCGCGCTGTTCGTGACGGCCCGCATCGCCGACGACATCAAGCACCGCGTGGCCGACATCCGCGATCTCTCGGCCTTGCGCGGTGCAATGGCAGAGGCCGATCCCGACATCGTCATCCACATGGCCGCGCAGGCGCTGGTGCGCCCGTCCTATGAGGAGCCGGTCGAGACGTTTGCGACCAACGTGATGGGTACGGTCCATGTGCTCGAGGCGGCACGGCAGTTGCGCTCGCTTCAGGCGATGCTGATCGTCACCACCGACAAATGCTACGAGAACAACGGCACGGGCGCGGCCTTCCGCGAGAGCGACCGTCTCGGCGGCGACGATCCCTACAGCAACAGCAAGGCCTGCGCCGAGCTCGTGACGCACTCCTATCGCCACAGCTTCTTCAATGCGAAGGGCGCGGCGCGTGTCGCGACTGCGCGCGCCGGCAACGTCTTCGGCGGCGGCGACTGGGCGCGCGACCGTCTGGTACCCGACGCGATGCAGGCCTTCCTCGCGGCCGAGGCGCTGCGCATCCGCAATCCCAATTCGGTGCGGCCGTGGCAGCACGCGCTCGATCCGGTGCTCGGCTATCTCAAGCTGGTCGAGCGGCTGGCGGGCGACGAGCACTTCATCGGCGGCTGGAATTTCGGGCCTGATGCGGCAAGCGAGGTACCGGTCGGGACCGTGGTCGAACATCTGATCGCGCTGTGGGGCGACGGCGCGCGCTGGACGGCCGATGCCGGCCCGCATCCGCACGAAGCCGCCTATCTCAGGCTCGACTGCGCCAAGGCGCGCGGCGAGCTCGGCTGGACCCCGCGGCTCGATCTGGCCCAGGGCCTGCGCCTCACGGTCGACTGGTACAGGGCGCTGCGCGAAGGCCGGGACCTGCGCAAATTCTCGCTCGACCAGCTCGATCAGGTCGTCGGCGCGTCGTCGAGGACGGTCGCGTGATGTGACGGCTCGCGGCGGCCGGGGCCGAAGAAAGCGGACCGCCGCGTCTCGACCGATCTTGCGGTGGCGCGAATGCGCAGGAGGTCCTTGCGGGCAATCAGACCGACGAGATGCCCGGTCGCGCGCTCGACGATCGGCACCCGCCCGACGTCGGCCAGAACCATCCGATCGGCAACATGCGACACGGGCTCGTCGGGATAGCCGAGCGTGAGCGAGAGGTCCGAGGCGCAGTCGAACAGGGTGTCGCGGCCATCGGCGCTTTCCGCGCGCCACCGCAGGACGTCCGAGCGGCCGACGAGACCGGAGACCCGTCCGCCGGCATCGATCAGCGGATAGGACTTGTGACGTCGTTCCCCGCCGGAGAAGAACGATACCGCTTCGCCGACGGTCATCGTTGCGGGCAGAGTATCGACATCCTTCACCATCACTTCGTTGACGCGAAGCAGGTCGAACGGGTCGATGCCGTATTCGCGCACGACGTGCTGGCCGCGTCGCGCGATCTTTTCGGTGAGGATCGAGCGCTTGAGCAGCAACACGGTCAGCGCATAAGCCGCGCTCGTGGCAATCAGGAGCGGTCCGAGCATCGCAAAGTCGCCGGTCAGCTCGACAGCGAACAGGATCGCGGTCAGCGGTGAGCGCATGGTGCCGCCCATCATTGCGGCCATGCCGATGAGCGCCCACGCACCATGCGCGCCCGGCAGCAACTGTCCTTCGAGCCAGCCGGCGCAGCCGCCGAAAATGAGAAGCGGCGCAAGGACGCCGCCGGAGGTGCCCGATGCCAGCGCAACGATCCAGATCGCCGACTTCACGAGCAGGATCAGGACCGTGGCCGATACCGCAATGTGGTCGCTGAGCAGGTCGCCGATGATATCGTAGCCGACACCGAGCGCGCGCGGCTCGATCAGGCCGCCGGCGCCGACGAACAATCCGCCGATCGCCGGCCACCACATCCAGTGAATTGGCAGGTGGCCGAAGAAATCCTCGGCCTTGTACAGGAGGGTGGTCAGCAATCCCGATTGCAATCCTGCGGCGATGCCGATGCCGACGCAGGCAAGCGGTCCCCACCACGGCAAATCGAGCTGGTCGGCGAATGGAAACAGCGGGCCGGTGCCGATCAGCCAGGGCCTCAGCGCCGACGAGACCACACAGGCGGCGATCACGGGAATCAGGCTGCGCGGCTTCAGCTCGAACAGGAGAAGCTCGACGGCGAGCATGACGGCGGCGACCGGGGTTCCGAAGATCGCCGTCATACCCGCGGTCGCACCGGCGACCAGCAACGCCTTGCGCTCGGCGGCGGTGAGATGGAAGCATTGGGCGAAGAGAGAGCCGACGGCGCCGCCGGTCATGATGATCGGGCCCTCGGCCCCGAACGGGCCGCCAGTCCCGATCGAGATGGCCGACGACAGCGGCTTGAGGACGGCGACTTTCGGCTGGAGACGGCTGCCGCCGATGAGGATGGCCTCGATCGCCTCGGGAATACCGTGGCCGCGAATCTTCTCTGAGCCAAAGCGCGCCATCAGGCCGATGACGAGGCCGCCGAAGGCTGGAGCCGCCACCATCCAGGCGCCCGGTTTCACGCCCGACAGCGAGAGCGTCTGCGTGCTCAGTGTTTGCAGCCATACCGCATTGGTGACGATCGCGATGGCGTGCAGCAACAGCCACGCCGTCGCCGCGCCGCCGGCGCCGACGAAGACGGCCATGGCAACCAGCATCAGAACACGCCGGTCTGTCGTGAAGTCGCCAAGGCGCGGCAGGGAATTGGCGGGGATGGAGCGTGTCATCTTGGTCCGATCGGGAATAACGCAATTGTAATGTTGACGGAGCAGAGCCGGTCACAGCGGCCGGCCGGCCCGACCCAAATATATCGCAAAGCGATATAAATCAACGGATCATTGGCGCGGAAAGGTCGACTCGAAAATCGGGTGAAGGACCGGTTGGCGCGGCAGCTCCAGGATCTCGGCGATGCGCGCCTGCGGGGAGACCGCGTGTTTCAGATACGCGCCCGAGCAGACCGCGAGATGCGATTTGAGCAGGCCGACGTGATAACGCCGATTGTTTTCACGTTCATGCCTCCGGCAAACGGCGATTGGTCAATGCGGCGCGTCGGCGACGTAGATGGCGGACTTGTGATAATATCTGGCGATGCAGTCGTTCGGCAATCGGCTGGCATTCGCCGCGACGTCGGCGGTCATCAGCAGAGCGGGCGTCGATTTATGCCCGGGCTTGATTGTACACGCAAAGCTCCCCGGTGACCCGGGTCAGACTAATGACAACCGATAAAGCCCGCAATGTTCATTTCCGGCCCTTGCAGGCGGCCGCGCAATGCTTGCCCGCACCAGGGCCGCAAGCGTCACGTGCCGCTAGAACTGCCGCCGCTTGAGCCAGGCGCGCGCGCTCCAATGGCCGAAGCACCAGGCCGATTTGAGCAGCGGCAGCTGCTCGACGTTGCGGTAGACGTTCCAGACCCATTTGGCGGAGCGCATCGGGCGGCTGGAGACGGACGAGCCCCTGACGCGGTAGCGCGCCAGATCCTCGTTGAGGCCGTGGGCGATATGGCCGCGCCGGAGGATGGAGAGCCACAGGCAGAAATCGTCGTAGCCCTCGTTGGTCATCGCGACGGGCCCCGCGATCTCGCGGTCGACCAGCGCGGTCAATGTCGCGATCGAGGTGTTCTTCAGGAGCTGATCGTAGCTCAGCTGCGCCGGCACCGCGATCAGCCGGCCGGACATGGTGTTGGCCTCGTCGATGCGGCGGAACGCGGTGTAGCTCAGCGCGGCGCGCCTCTCGCGGGCAAAGGCGAGCTGGCGCTCGAGCTTGGCGGGAAGCCACAGATCGTCGCTGTCGAGGAAGGCGAGATAGCGGCCCTTTGCCTGGTCGATCGCGGCCTGGCGCGCCAGCGCCGGACCGCCGTTCTTCGGCAGCCGGATCAGCTTGACGCGCGGGTCGCGTTCGCTGATCTCCGCGATGATCGGGGGGGTGCGGTCCGTCGAGCAGTCATCGGCGATCAGCAGTTCCCAGTCGTCGAAAGTCTGGGCCTGCACCGAATGGATGGTTTCCTCGATGAAGCGCTCGACGTTCCAGGACGGCATGATGATGGAGACGAGAGGCATCGCGTGATCCGTTCAGTGAGCAGCCGCAGGCTCGGCGAGCGCGGCTCGCAACGAGGCCGTGAACGTGTCGAGCAGCCCGGGATCGCCGATGTAGAGCTCGCCGGGAAACGAGCGCCGCCACGCCGCTTCGAAATAGGGCGCACCTCGGGCGGGGTCGAACGGTCCGGCACGCAGGGCCTCGCGCAGGCGCTGCGGCACGTCGGCAATACGGTCGGCCGAATAGACCAGCGGGCAGGTGCGATAGAACGCATCGCCCATCACCACGACCGGCTTGCCGAGCAACAGGGCTTCGGCGCCCGACTTGCTGTTGACGGAGATGACGGCATCGGCCCGGTTGAGGACCGCGTAATTGTTGGTCTGCGGCGGCAACAAGACGAGATTGTCGAAGCGCCGTGCGAGCTCGAACAGCCGATCCGCCGAGATCGCGCCGATCTGCGCGGGATGCTCCTTGACGACGAGCAGGTGCGAATCCGGGATCGTCCGCAGCAGGAAGTCGACGGTCGCGACCTGGTCGAGATAATCAGGCGCGCGCAGCGTCAGCGCCATGTCGGCGGGAACGTGGAAGGGATAGTAGACGAACGGCGTCTCGGGGATCGGGCGATAGAGCTTGCGAAGTCTCGCCGCGTTGACGGCCATCATCGCGTGCACCCTCGCGTGCCGCAGATTGTGTCCGAACTCCTGGTGCTTGCCGAGTGCGAACTGGTCCCACAGCTTTTCGGCGAGGCGGCGCGAGTTGCGCAGGTTCACCACCTTCTTGAACGCCGCCGAGTAATGATGCGCGTCCTTCTTCGGGATCACGATCGCGCGCTGGTTCAGCGTGGCATCGAGATAGGATTTCACATCAGCCGAGACGTCGTCGGCGGGCTTCGCCATCATCTCGGGCGCGCCAAAACTGTCGGGCGTGAAATACATCCGTCCGCGAAAGAACGACGGCTCGATGAACCAGTTGCGGATGCCGCGGCGCTTGGCGGCGTAGAAACTCGTGATCACGGAGAGGAAGCCGCCGAGCTCCTGCACCAGCTCGGCGCGTTTGCCTTGGCTCTCCAGCCGGTCGAGCAGCGCCTCCATGGCGTTGGTGTAGATCATGAAGCGACGGCGCAGCGCGGCGGTGTCGCGGATGCCGAAGGTGAAGCGTTCGTGGCTGAACAGGAAGTTGGAGCCGTCCAGACCGTAGGCTTCGATGCGGGCATCGAAAGCCTGCCGGTCATCGGGCGAGGGCCCGGTCTTGAGGCCTTCGCGGTACATGTTCACGACCGGGACGCCCGCGGCCGCCGACATCTCGGCACTGCGATCGTCGAAGGCAAGCAGCTCGACCGCATATCCCGCCGCGCGCAGCCGCTGCGCCACCGGAATCCAGAATCGGGTCTGGTATTCGGCCAGCGTCGTGATCAGAAGGGTTTTCTCGGGCGACATGTGGGGCAGGGTTGCTCGGTTGCGGTTTCCGCATATAGAAGCCTGCACGATAGCTCAAGGGTGGATTGGGGCCGGTTCCACCGCCGAAGTGTGGTAGGAGACGGCCCTATCTGGCCAACCGTGGCGGGCACCTGGTGCCGGCGGCCCGGGGCGGGATCGAGGAAGGCGGGCGCAAAACGATGAATAAGCAGGTCGTCTTCCGCGTCGACGCTTCGGTCGAGATGGGGCTTGGTCACCTCACGCGGTGTCTCACGCTCGCAGACGCCCTCGCCGCGGACGGAGCGCGATCGTGCTTCCTCATGCGCAGCCACGCGGCCGGGTTGGCACACCTTGTCGAGACCCACGGACACGCGGTGCGGCTTTTGTCAGATCCCTCGAAGCGGCCCGAGACCGACGATCGTGGCGGACCGCATCGACATTGGCTGCCCACCACGTGGCAACAGGACGCAGATCAGACGCGCATCGCCCTGGACGAAATCGGTCCGGCCGAGTGGCTCGTCGTCGATCACTACGTCCTCGATGCCAGATGGGAGCACGCCTGCCGCCGCGAGGGCATGCACATCCTCGCCATCGACGACCTTGCCGACCGTGCGCACGACTGCGAGATACTGCTCGACCAGAACCTCGTATCGCACATGGAGACGCGCTATCGCGACCGGGTCCCGGTCGCCTGCGTGCAACTCCTCGGGCCTGGCTATGCGCTGCTTCGTCCGGAGTTTGCCGCGCAGCGTCGTCTGCTTGCGCAGCGTGACGGAAACATCGGTCGCATTCTGATCTGTTTTGGCGGCTCCGATCCGACCAACGAAACCGCGAAAGCGCTGGCGGCGATTGCGAGCCTGGCCCATTCGTCGCTCGCCGTGGATGCCGTCATCGGCTTAAGCAATCCGCATGCGGACTCGGTTGCACAACTCTGTCACGGACTGTCGGGCACCGAGCTGCATCGAGGAGCTAACAATATTGCCGAGTTGATGCGGCGGGCGGATCTGTCGATCGGGGCCGGCGGTGTCATGAGCTGGGAGCGTTGCTGCCTGGGTCTGCCCGTGATCGCAGTCGATATCGCGTCGAATCAGGTCGGCGCGCTTGAGGCATTGGCTGCGGAACGTGCGGCGGTCTATCTCGGGGCGGCCAGTGACGTATCCGGAGCAGCTCTAGCCGACGCGATTCGAGCGCTGCTGGACGATGCTGCCCGGACCAGGGCGCTGGGCGAAGCCGCGCTGGCCTTGGTCGATGGGCGGGGGGCGGACCGGGTCGTGGACTGCATGCAGGCCACTTCCGGTTAGGGCAGGCAGGAGCAGCGAAGCCAGGTATTTGGCAGAAGGACCGGTTTCTGTGCTAAAGGCGGCGCGGCCTCGGGGAACCGTGTTCCGCTTTGTGATCAAAGTATGAAGATTTCGATTGTCTGCTCAAGTGCCTCACACCCGGTCTACGCCCATCTGGAACAGTGGGCGAGGATTGCGCGCGCCTCGCACGACGTCGAACTCGTGCAAAAGAAGACCGAGCTGACGGGCGGGGATATCCTTTTCCTGATCTCGTGTCATGAAATCATCTCGGCGCAGGACCGGGCGAGATACGGTGCGAGCTTGGTGATCCATGCCAGCGACCTCCCGCTCGGGCGCGGCTGGTCCCCCCATATTTGGCAGATTCTCGAAGGAAAGCATGATATCGTCGTTTCGTTGCTCGAGGCGGAGGATCAGGTGGATACCGGCGCCATTTGGGCGCAGCGCCACATGGCGCTCGAAGGCCATGAGCTCCATGACGAGATCAACGCGAAGCTCTTTGCCATCGAAATGGAGCTGATGAGCGAGGCGGTGGCCGTTGAGGGGCGAAGGGCGCCTATGCGGCAGGATGGTCGCACTCCGACCTACTACCGAAGGCGCGGGCTCGAGGATTCGCGGCTGGACCCGAACCGCCCGATCGCCGAGCAGTTCGAACTCCTGAGAGTGGTAGATCCGCAACGTTTCCCCGCGTTCTTCGATTTTCGTGGTCATCGCTACGTGGTGCGTATTGAGAAGGTGGAAGCGACCGATGAGTGACACGATATCCATTGCCGGGCGGTCGATCGGCCGGGCGCATCGGCCGTTCATCATTGCGGAGATGTCCGGCAACCATAACCAGTCGCTCGAGCGCGCGTTGGCGATCGTCGACGCCGCGGCGAAATCGGGCGCGCATGCGCTCAAGCTTCAGACCTACACCGCCGATACGATGACGCTCGATCTTGGCAGCGACGAGTTCTTCATCGACGATCCCAACAGCCTCTGGAAGGGGCGGTCGCTGCACAAGCTCTATCAAGAGGCCTACACGCCGTGGGAGTGGCACGCGCCGATCTTCGAGCACGCGCGATCGCTCGGCATGATCCCGTTCTCCACGCCTTTCGATGCAACGGCAGTCGATTTTCTCGAGAGCCTTGGCGTTCCCTGCTATAAGATTGCCTCCTTCGAGAACACCGATCTGCCGCTCATCCGCAATGTTGCCGCGACCGGAAAGCCGATGATCATCTCCACCGGCATGGCAACTGTTGCCGATCTCGACGAGACGGTCCGTACAGCGCGAGCGGCGGGCTGCAAGCAGCTCGTGCTGCTGAAATGCACGAGCACCTATCCGGCGACGCCCTCGGATACCAATCTCATGACGATTCCGCACCTGCGCGCGCTGTTCGATTGCGAGGTGGGGTTGTCGGACCACACTTTCGGGATCGGCGCTTCGGTGGCGAGCGTGGCGCTCGGCGCAAGCGTGATCGAGAAGCACTTTACGCTTGCGCGGGCCGACGGCGGCGTCGACTCGACGTTTTCCATGGAGCCTTCGGAGATGGCGGCGCTCGTGGTCGAGACTGAGCGGGCCTGGATGGCGCTTGGCGAAGTCCGTTACGGCTTGATGGAGAAGGAGCGGGACTCCCTGATCTTCCGCCGTTCGCTCTATGTGGCCGAAGATCTCGCGCCCGGCGACGTGCTGACCGAGCAGAATTTGCGGATCATTCGCCCCGGTCTCGGCCTGCCGCCGAAATATTTCGAGACGCTGATGGGTAAGCGCGTCGGCCAGGCGGTTCGCCGCGGTACGCCGATGAGCTGGGACCTGCTGTCATCCGCTGAAGAAGCGGCGTCTGCGCAGCAGGTGACTACGGCGAGGAGCGCACGTGGCTGACCAGCCGCATGTCTGCCTGATTGTCGACAACCCGCTTCGCGACCTCGAAGGGCTGGTGTTGCTGGCGCGCCAACTGGCAACGCGCGGCGCACTGGCCACGCTGGTGCCGATGTACGAGCAGGGGTTCGATGTTCCGGCGCTGCGGCCCGATATGGTGCTCGTCAACTACATCCGGCCCAATAATGTCGACCTGATCAAGTCCTACAAGCGCGCGGGACTTCTGGTTGGCGTTCTGGACACCGAGGGCATCGGCGGCAAGAACGCCGACCAATTCGCCGGGATGGTGAAGGGGACCGGATGCACCGACCTCGTCGATCTCTATTGCGTTTGGGGACAGGCGCAATATGCCGCTTTCCTGCGGCAAGGCACCGTCCCCGCTGAGATCCTTCGCGCGACCGGCTGCCCCCGGTACGATTTCTGCGCGCCCCCCTGGCGCGCCGCGTTGCCTGAACCGTCGGTAGCGTCGGGTTATGTTTTGATCAACACGAACTTTCCGACCGTAAACCCGCGGTTTTCGGGCAGCTCCTCCGACGAGGAGGGAGCCATGGTGCAGGCTGGTTTCACCCGCGAGTTCGCGCGCCAGTTCATCGCAGACGGCCGGGAGGCTTATCGCCACACGCTGGGCATGGCGATCGAGCTCGCGAAGCACTTTTCCGACGTGCCGTTTGTGTTGCGGCCGCATCCGTTTGAAAATCTCGATTCATACGGGGCCTTCGCCGATTTGCCGAATGCAAGCGTGATCCAGAGTGGAACCTCACTCGAATGGATCAGCGGTGCGCGCCTGCTGGTTCATCAGAATTGCTCTACCGCCATCGAGGCCACAATGCTGAACGTGGAGCCGCTGAGCATGGAGTGGTTCAACACGCCGGCCCTCCGTCTCGATGCGGCGACCAGGGTCAGCCGCCGGGCGCATGGCGAAGCGGAGCTGATCGAGTTGGTGCGGCAAGGCCTCGAGGGCAAGCTGGCCCAACCCTCTTCCGAGATTGTGGACTTTCGCCGTGAGATCATCAGCGATCTCTACCTTGCCATGGATGGCGCGAGCTCCATTCGGGTTTCGGACGCAGTGTTGTCGACGATGGCCGTGGCCGGGCAGCATTTCCGGCCGGCGGCCGGGTCGCGCTCGCCGTCGCTTCGCGGGCTCGCTGCGGCGGCCGCCCGTCGTACCTTGGGGCACAGGGCAAGTAAGGCTTTGCGTCGCCTCTACGGCTCGGCCGAGGGCGAGCGTCGCCGTGCGGGCAAGGTATTCGGCGATGGACTGGTCAACACGATATTGCAGCGTATCGATGCTGCTTCGGTGGACCGGCGCCGGTTTGTCGCCCGGACGCCCGCAAATATTCGGGGCGGCATGTTCAGCGGCGCCAGCCTGCAACTTGCGGAAGTGAACTGAACCGTGCTGCGTCGGTTTCTTCATAACACCGCAATCTCGGCCGCCGCCTACGGCGTTGCCGGGGTGCTGGGCCTGTTCGCGGTAGGCCTGATTGCGAAGTCCTATGGGCTCGCGGTGCTCGGGCTTATCGTGCTTTTGCGCTCATTTCTACCGAGCGGCTTCCTTGCAGTGATCGATCTCGGCGTTTCCGAGATTACGACTCAGGTGATTGCGCGGGGACGGCTCGGGGACTGGTCCACGGCCGGTGAAAAGGTTTCGTTGCTGACCTTGCTTGCCTTGGTCACCGGATTGCTCTCGGGCGTGCTGCTGTGGCTTTGCGCGGCGGACCTTGCCGCCATCTTCAAGGTTCACGCCGATCAGTCCGCGGATTTCATTGCCATCTTGAAGGTGACCGCGCTGATCATGCCAATTGCCTTCCTGGGGCTGGCTGCAGAAGGAGCGCTCAAGGGATTTGAGCAGTACAGCTGGCTGCGATTGACCGAGGTGGCGGGAAGCGTCGCTTACGTGGGATCGATCTTCATTGCCGTCTGGAGCAACCTTTCATTTGCCTGGATCGCCTACGCGTATCTCGCGACGATTGTTGCCAAATACGTGGTGCTTGCTCTCGTCGTCTGGCTCTTTGCGCGCAACTCCTCGCTCCGTTTCAGATCATGGACCCCCTCGAGCCGGCACGACGTGGCCTACCGGTGTTGGCTCATGTTTAACAACCGTATCGCAGGAACTTTCCAGCAGACGCTGGTTCCGCTGGCTATCGGTGCGCTCTACAGTCCCGTCGAAGTCGGAACCTACGATGTGCTGACGCGCCTTCCCCGCTTTCTCAAAACGACAATGAGCCCGCTTTATTCGGCAATTCTTCCGATTTCGGCACATCTCGACGAACGCACCGACGTTAGACGATTGCAATTGCTGGGACGAAACGGCCTCGTTCTACCTGCGGCTATCGTTGTGCCGATCCTTGTCGTCGTTGCATTGTTTTCCCAAGACATATTGCGCGTCTGGGTCGGGCCCGAGCATTCGAGCGAATGGCCGTGGTTGGCTCTGTCGCTGTTTGTTCCCGCTGTGACTGTCATGCTGGGGGCCGGGCAAACCGCTTTGATGGTCAGGTCGGATTTCCTGCGTCTCAACACGCGCCTGCTTTATCTGCAGGTCCTGGCGCAGTATATTGTGACGGCACTGACGCTGGCTTGGCTGCGCGAGCGTGCCTTCATATTGGGGTGGTTGCTGTCCTATGTCGTATTTGCCCCCCTGATTGCGCATCGCATGCTCTCGGTCATGCACTTGCCAAGGATGTTGTTCTGGGAGCAATTGGGTAAGCAAACATTGGTGGCAGCTGTGCTTGCCGCAGGGACAATCGCGTATAAAACCTATTCGACGCCGTATACCCTTCCGGCACTGATCGTAGTTGGGGCGATTACCTGCGTCGCAGCGTGGGTTCTGAGCATTGCTCTGATCCTTTCACAGAGCGATCGAGCCATGTTCGGCAAATTCGCCCGCGCGCTGACGCAGCGGTGACCTCGTCGCATCAATCCAGTTCCGCTGTCGGCGAACGGCCGGGTCAGCGTCAGAGTGCCGGCTTCCTTGGCCCGGTCCGGCGGTACCGGCTCCGGAACTCAGTTGGTCCCTGCTGGATCCGACGCTGGGGCCTTGATCAGGCCCGGTCTTCATCTAAAATTGAGGAGCTGAAGCGGCCAACCGCCGGCAGCTTGCAGAATTGGCCGGCGCTGCACACGAATAGCCGGCATTCGCGTTAAGACAGGCGGGAGAATTTCGTGTTCAGGCTTCCCAGTTTCCACCCCAAGGTTCTCCTCTGGCGTGCTGCGACTAATATCGGGCCTCTGCCGGTGCTGGTGAGGGCGCGGGAGTCTGCCGTATGGCAGGATTTCTGGCGGACCGAGAGGAGCGAGGCAGCGTTTCTCGACTATGCGAAGAATACGCCCTTGCGGGATTGGCTTGCGAACTATTGCGCCGGCCTGCGGCCCGAATCGGTGGTCGAACTCGGCCCGAACGTCGGGGCAAATCTACAGGCGATTTGGCGGGCTGATCGCAACATCAAGCTCTATGGCGTCGAGCTGAACGACAACGCTGTCAAATGGGGCATGCAACACATGCCGGAGGGCTGCAGCGCGAAGCTGCTGACCGGTTCGATGGCCGATGTGGAAGGCGTGCTCGAGCGCAACGGCATCGAGGGTGCGGACGTGGTCTTCAGCTGCGGCGCCACAATGCACGTCAACGACGATATCTTCGCAGCCGCGAAGCGACAGGCTCTCAAGCTTGCCCGCAAGGCGATCATCCACGTGGAGTACAATGCTTGGACACCAGCGGAATTGCAAAACGGACGAAATTGGCGCTCGTCTTTCTTGTCGGATCGCTGGGTTCGGGACTATGTGGCGGAGTACGAATCCATGCCCGGCGTGTCCCGTGTCGATTGCATTCGCATACCGCCGGAGATCAATGTCGCGCGCAATATCGGTCGACTTTGGATCAACGATATGACGGCCATGATTGTCGTTCATCGGAACTGAGCGATCGGGTAAGAAGAGCGATTCCCGCTCTGGCGACAGGGGATCCGCTTCTACATCTTCTAGGGTGTCCGGTTCCAGAAGGGTACTCTTCGGTTGCCCATAATGCATGGATTTGCTAAGGGGCAAATCGCTTGGCCGGGCCGGTCAAGGGGTCTGAACGATATTTCTTTCCGGCAGGTTGGGGACGGCAAAGATGGGATTGATGTCCAGGGCGCTTTGGCAGGTGAACCGGTCGCCGCTGCGATGGGCAGTCAAAACGGGCGTCAGCACCTGGCATTACGGCGCCAAACGGCAGCGCAAGCAAGAGTTGAACGGCTTGGACGTCAGCGCGGCGCAGGAGGCTGCGGCGAACGATTTGAACCGCGACGGTTATGCCATCGTGAGCGAACTGATCGACGCCTCCCTGCTGCAGCAGCTTGCCGCGTCGGGAGAGACAAAGCTCTCGGAAATCGACGCCGCCGACAAGCAGCAGGCCGGATACTGGAAAAAATTCCTGGTCCATTTGCTCGACTCTGAGATGATCGACGGCAAACTCGCGGCCGATAATCTGTTTGTGCGCTACGCTTTACAGCCAGGTGTGGTGAATGTCGTTGCCTCGGCGCTCGGGGAAGTCCCCTGGCTCGACTACGTCATGCTGTCGTATTCGAGGCACACCGGGCAGGCGCTTGCGTCGTCGCAACTGTGGCATCGTGATCATGACGATGTCAGGGTGGTGAAGTTCTACACCTATCTGACCGACGTGCAGGAGGATGCCGACGGTCCCTTCACGTTCCTGTCGCGGCAATCGACCGATCGATTTGGCTATCCGCTGCTCGGAAGTCATTTCAGTGACGACGAGGTATTCGGGAAGGTACCGCGTCAAGACGTAAAGGTGATGAAGGCGCCTCGTCTTGTTTCCTTCATGATCGATACCAGCCGTTGTCTGCACATGGGCAGCCGGATCGCCCCCGGTCATGGCCGGCTGATGTATACTGCGACTTTCATTGCTTTTCCCCGTATGTTTCCCGGGGGCAAGAACCGGCCGTTCCGTGCAACTCCGGGCACCTCCGAACGGGACAAGTTGATCCTGGGGCTTGGTTGACCTTGGCGTTTCCGCTATCGCGAACGGCGAGGCCACCGAGATTTCCATGGATCAGCAATCTAGAGGCGTGAGTGACAGTGTCGCCTGATATCGCACCGGCATCGACGCTGGAGTTGTCCCGTGCCTATGCGTCGGACTTCGCACGGAGCCTCCTTCGCCTTGCCTTCAAGAATGTCAAACGGACGGGCGACGTCGTCGATTCCGAATACAATGGCGGCGCCTGGGACAGGGTGCTGACCGAACGCGCCTGGGTCGGTGCGCCGCTGGAAGAGTTTCTCGCGGGGCAGAGTCGCTCACCCCGACTGGCGAAGGTGAACGGTCAACTCGTGCGTATCGCCACGAAGGACTATTACAAGTATCGCATCCGGGCGCTGTCGGAACTGATGATGCGCCACGTCGGCGACGCGACATCCCTGGTCGAGTTGGGCTCCGGGACCGGCTATAACCTGTTTTCGCTCAGCTTGGATCCTCGCTGGACGCAACTTCGCGGCTTCGACATCGCGCCGAACGGCATTGAAGCGGGACGACAGATCGCGCGCCATTATGGCCTGGATGGGCGCGTCAGCTTCGACCGGATCGATCTGACGGACGCACATGATCCCCAGTTCAGCCAACTCGCAGGCGCAACGATCTTCACTCACTTCTGCATTGAGCAAATCCCCTACGCCGTGGACGCCGTGATCGAGAACATTCTGCGGGCGCGGCCGGGCCGTGTCGTGAACATCGAGCCCGCGATCGATATGCTGAATTTGTCGGATCCGCGCGATCTGGCCAGTCGGCTCTACTTGAAATCAGTGGACTACCAGACCCGTCTGTTCGCTTTGCTGGATGAGCTGGAGCGGAAGGGGCGGATTCGCATTCTTGCTCGCGAGCGGATGGCCTACGCTCCCACATTGCACAACGACGGTCTCTTGTATGCGTGGGAGCCGCTGAGCGGTTGATCGAGCCAGGCTTCCAGTTCGAGGCTTTCCAGGGCGCGCCTCGCCGCGCCGGGTTGCGTGGATGGGGGAACGTGAAGTGGGCGCACTGCTGTGGGAGTCCGAAACGCTGCTCGCGTTGGTGTTGAATGCAGCCGTTACGTTGTTGTTTCTTGCGCTTATCGTCCGAATTTCGCTGAGCCAGCCCGGGTTGCTTTTTCTCGCTTTCTTTTTCTTCTTCTATTGTGCCTGGAGACTCGTCTCAGTCTTCTACATTGACGTATTCGGACCGATCGTCTCCGAGCAGCTGGAAAGAAGCATTGGTCCCGGGCTTGCGGCGGTGCCGCTGGGCGCCAGCCAGGTCCTTGTCCTCCTGATGTTGCTGGTCTCCTTTCATCCGCAGCGTTTGAAGGCTCTCGCGGCCGAGTCCAATTTTAAAATGTCGAGTTTCCTGCCGGCCGGACGTCTCGATTTGTTCAATCTGGCGCTCTGGGTCGTCCTCTTGTTCGAGGTCGCCCTCTGGATCGAGATGTTGACCCGGGGGACGATCCCGCTTTTCAGCAGGATCGAGCGGCTGGACTATTCGCGGCAATTCGGAGGCTTTCTCCACGGACGCCTGATGGATTGGGGGCCGATGCTGGCTTTCCAGCTAGGATTGCTTTTCATGAGTCCGGTGCTGCGCGGCGCGCGCTTCGACTACCGATTTGGAGCGCTGTTCGGCGGCCTGATGGTTTATCTGCTCTTCGTCGGGCACAGGTTTTCGTCGTTCTTTCTGTATTTCTCGTTCTTCATTATGCCCTTGGGCAGCATCGTCTTGGGGCGCAGCAAAGCTGCAGCATTCGACAATTTGGCATTCTACCGCATGCTGCGCGCCCTATGGTTGCCGGTGGCCGGACTTGGTGTCCTCGTTCTGGGGGCTCTTACATATTCCTATACCGTCGTGCGTGGTGCGGAATCGGCGTTGCTTCAGACCAAACTCACTCAGCGACTCCTGGTGCAGCAGGGCGAGATGTGGTGGATGACGTATGAGCGCGTTTTTCTGCACGGGGACTGGAACGCGCTTCTGGCCTTCGTCAAGCTTTTCCTGGATCCTTTCAACCCCAACCGCAATTCGACAATGCAGCTGCTGATGGAGCTTGGTCTGCCGATCGAGCGCGCGCATGCCTTGCTCGATTTGGGGGTGGCCTACACCGGCGGCTGGCCGGAAGTCTTGTTCGAACTTGGTGGACCGGTTAACGGATTTATTCTGGTTGTGCTCTCGGCAATCATGTTTTCGGAGTTCTTGTTCTTGTTGACGCGCTGTGTCGTTGAGGAGCGGTATGCTACTTGCTTTTTCCTGACGCCAATATTGTATGCAGTTGAGGTCTACTTCGCGTCGGGAATGATGAATTCGTTTATCCAGCTGACTTTTATGACAAAGTTGGGGGTGGCGGGTTTCGTTTACGTCCTGGAAGATAGGTGGCGGGCGAGGCTGATGGCATCGGCATCGCCCGGATCGGGGCAAGCGAGGGCACTTGAGAAGGAAGTCACGCCATGAGAGATACGACGGCTTCCATATCGGCTGTTTCCTATGTCGGCGGGATGTTCAGCTATCTGGTCCGCTCCATTAGATTCCGGCTGAAGTCCATTGTCCTGATTCCGCTTCTTGCGGCGCTGGTTGTGTTCGTCGGCGACTGGATGCGTCCCGTCGGTTACGCGGCGCAAGCCGTGGTGCGGGTTGGCCGGGTTGATGGAGCCGAGGTCGCGCCGATGTCGTCGATCGTATTCCAGATGAACTCGTCGTCGTTCAAGCGCCGGGCTTTCGCGACCGCGGACTCATCAGCCGATGGCGACGCCAAGGCACGTAGATTGATCCTGGAGAGCTTCGATGTGCGGCCTGCAACTTCCGAAATGCTCACCCTGTTCGTCGGTGCTCCGAGCGGGCAGGCCGCCACCGAGGCGCTTCAGGCCGCAGTGCGGACGCTGAACGCCGATCAAGAGAACATTCGTGCGCTGGCGCTCTCGGGGATCAACACCCAGATCGCCTTGGTTGATTCCAATATCGCCAGTCTCATCAGGATTCGGGAGGAGCTGGCGTCCCCTGGCTCGATCGGGCCTTCGGCTGCGAACGATCAAGCCTCGTTGATGCTGCGGCGACTGTGGTTGCTCGATCTGATTGCGCGCAACGAGGAAAAGTTGGTGGCCGCGACGAACGATCGGCGCGCTCTGGCGGAGCGGATTGGGCCGTCCAAGACCTACCCCGCGACGCTCAGCGACGATGTCACTGTCCGGCAGGCTTCCCCAAATCCGCTTCGGCACGCAATTTTCGCCGGTGCGATCGTTCTGCTGATCATGCTCGTATACGCCATGGTGAGCAGGCCAGCATCAGCTTAGACTGCCGATCCATTCGTGGCTGTCGATGCCGGCATGTGAGATGCGGTTGACATGTGGTCGGCCGCGGATCGGGCAACTCCAGGCCAAATGGTTGCGGAGCCTTCTTGAACATGCAAAATCCCGCTGATCCTGGGCATGTCGGAAGCGAACTGGCGGACCGGCGGAGACGCCCGGCCGTATTCTTCGATCGCGATGGTGTGCTCAACGTCGACAAGGCCTATGTGTACAGGATCGACGACTTCGAATGGATGCAGGGAGCGCGCGAGGCCGTCAAGCTGTGCAACGATCTCGGCTATTACGTCTTCGTCGTCACCAATCAATCGGGCGTCGCCCGCGGCTACTTTGGCGTGGACGACATCCACCGGCTGCACGACTGGATGAGCGGCGAGCTCGCCGCAATCGGCGCGCATATCGACGACTTCCAGTACTGTCCCTACCACGAGGAGGGGACGGTCGAGGCGTACCGACGCGCGAGCGACCGGCGTAAGCCGGCCCCCGGCATGATATTGGATTGCATGAAGGCGTGGCCGGTCCGCACTGAGGGCAGTCTGCTCGTCGGCGACAATGCCCGCGACATCGAATCCGCCGTCGCCGCGGGGATACCCGGACATCTGTTCCAGGGCGGCGATCTGGCCGCATTCCTTCGTCCGCTGCTCGCCGCCCGGAGCTAGCCCCGATTGACCGCGCGGAACATGTATTCCGCCTGCTCCCAATCTTCGACGGTGTCGATGTCCTGCACGAGGTGCCGCGGCAGCACGACCCCGACGGAACGCTCCGAGAAGATCGGCACGTCTTCGAGGAAGGCCGCGGCTGTGCCCCAGTAGAATTGGCCTGCATCGTGATAGGCCGGCTCGAGGTCCTGCGATCGGGTGAGGCGATGCTCCGGATGAAACGGATCGACGCGGCCGGCCGGGGTCATGCGCAAGGCCCGCTGGATCGGGAAGGCGTAGCTTGTCACCGAAAACGCGAAGGCGGCGTCGGAGCTCGTGAGGGCGTCATAGGCCTCGCGCAGGAAGCGGGCCTCGATCAGCGGCGCAGTCGCGTAGATGCAGCAGACATGAGTGACGTCGTCGCCGCGTTCGATGAACCAGCTGACAGCGTGCCTGACGACTGCGGCCGTCCCGGTGTGGTCGTCGGAGATCTCCTTCGGACGAACGAAGGGTGCTGTCGCGCCGAACTGGCGCGCCACCTCGGCGATCTCAGCGTCGTCCGTGGAGACGATGATCTCGTCGAACAGGCCGCTCGCCTGCGCTGCCTCGATCGAATAGGCGATGATGGGCTTGCCGCAGAACGGCCGGATGTTCTTGCGCGGGATGCGCTTGCTGCCGCCGCGCGCCGGGATGACGGCGATCTTCACGCGAGGATCTTCGTAAGCGCCGCGACGACGGTGTCCTGCTCGGCATCCGTCATTTTCGAGAACAGCGGCAGCGTGATGGCGTCCTGGTAATAGCTCTCGGCCTCCGGAAACATACCGATCCTGAAGCCCAGGCGCTGATAGTATGGTTGGGTGTGCACGGGAATGTAATGCACGTTGACGCCGATGCCGGCGGCACGCAGCGCCTCGAACACCTGGCGGCGGCTGAGCTTGATCTCGTTGCGCCGGAGCCGGATCACGTAGAGATGCCAAGCCGAATTCGTGTCCGGATGCTGCCACGGGCAGGTCAACGGCAGCTTCGCCAACAGGCGATCGTAGCGCGTCGCGAGCTGACGCCGGCGCTCGACGAACGCATCGAGCCGGACGAGCTGGCTGCTGCCAAGCGCCGCCTGGATGTCGGTCATGCGGTAGTTGAGCCCGAGCTCGATCTGCTCGTACATCCAGGGACCGTGCTGGTCCTCGTTGGAACGCCGCTCGTCGGCCGTCGGGGGCGACTGCATTGGGCGAATGATGCCGTGGCTACGCAGATAGGAGAGCCGTTCGGCGAGTTTCGGCGCGTTGGTCATCAGCATCCCGCCTTCACCGGTCGTGATGATCTTGACCGGATGGAAGCTGAACACGGTGACGTCGCTGAGGGCGCCATCGCCGACCTTGCGTCCGCGGTACTCGCCGCCGACCGCGTGCGAGGCGTCTTCGACGATGTGGAAGCGGTAGCGGTCGGCGAGCGCGCGGATCTCCACCATCTCGCAGGACTGCCCCGCAAAATGCACAGGCACCACCACCTTCGGAAGACGGCCCGCGGCCTCCGCCAGCGCGAGCTTTTCGGCCAATGCAGCGACGCTCATGTTGTAGGTGCGCGGATCAATGTCGACGAAATCGACGGTCGCGCCGCAATAGAGCGCGCAATTGGCGGACGCCACGAAGGTGTTCGGCACCGTCCACAGAATGTCGCCGGGCCCGAGATCGAGCGCGAGACAGGCGATGTGAAGCGCGGCGGTTGCGTTCGAAACGGCGATGCCGTGGGCCGCGCCGCAATATTTCGCCAGCCCCTGCTCGAAGCGTGGGCCGGCCTGTCCCTGAGTCAGCCAGTCCGACGTCAGGACATCCTTGACTGCGTCGATGTCCTCAGCAGAGATATCCTGGCGCCCATAGGGGATCATTGGACCGCTATCTTGTTGAACTCTCTGATCTCGGCGACGTCGAGGAAGTGGTCGTTCCGGCCGGAATTATACTCGAAGCCATCGGACACAGGCTCGCCGTGCTCGCCGATCTGGTTGGTGAGATAGTCGACGTCGCGGCGGAAGAACTTGATCGTCGGCTTGATCACGAAGTGGTCGTGGAACTTCAGCGTCAGGTGAGAGTCGTCGGTCGGGCACATCACTTCGTGCAGCTTTTCACCCGGCCGGATGCCGATCACACGGATCGGCAAGTTCGGCGCCATCGCAGCCGCGAGCTCGGGAATGCGCACCGAGGGAATCATCGGCACGAAGATCTCGCCGCCCGACATGCGCTCGAAGCTCTTGATCACGAAGTCGACGCCCTGTTGCAGGGAGATCCAGAACCGTGTCATGCGCGGGTCGGTGATGGGCAGGTGATCGGTGCCCTCGGCGATCAGCTTGTTGAACAGGGGGACGATCGAGCCGCGCGAGCCGACCACGTTGCCGTAGCGGACCACGGCGAAGGACGTGCGATGGCCGCCGGCCATGTTGTTGGCGGCGATGAACAGCTTGTCGGAAGCGAGCTTGGTCGCACCATAAAGGTTGATCGGCTGGGCCGCCTTGTCGGTCGAGAGTGCGACGACCTTTTCAACGTTGGCCTCGAGCGCCGCCTGGATCACGTTCTCGGCGCCATGGACGTTGGTCTTGATGCATTCCATGGGATTGTATTCGGCAGCCGGAACCTGCTTCAGCGCCGCGGCATGGATCACGAAGTCGATCCCCTTCATGGCGGTGCGCAGGCGTTCGCCGTCGCGCACGTCGCCGATGAAGTAGCGCATCACCGGCTGGTCGAAGTCCTGCTGCATCTCGTATTGCTTCAGCTCGTCGCGCGAATAGACCACAACGCGACGCGGCTTGAAGTTCTTGAGGAGGCCGGCGACGAACTTCTTTCCGAACGAGCCCGTGCCTCCGGTGATCAGTACAGATCTTTCGTCAAACATGGGCGTTTACAACGGCTTGCGGTGATTTCGGGGGAACGGCGGCTGTTACCATAGGCGTTCGAGGCCGTCTAGGCTGGAATCTCCATGCGGGAAGAAGTGGCCCCCGGCCATCTTGCGCGGAGCAAGTCGAGCTTTCAACCGGCGGAGAGTTTGGCTAGATATTGGGGATGTCAACCGGCCGGGGCGAGCATGATTGAACGGATAAAGAGCAGTCCGAACGCATTTCCGCAGCTTCGGCGGCATCAAGATCTTGTCGAATTCATCAGGGAAGAGCAGCCCGGGTTCGTCGGCAAGGTTCTCGATGTCGGTTGCGGACCCGGATATCTTGCCAAGCTGATGAGGGAGGCCGGGTTCCCCGAGGTCCATGGCGTCGACTGGGGTGGGCCTTCATCTCTTATTCCGAATTCCGTTTCTTCCTACCAGCAGGTCGATCTCAACGAAGAGAGGCTGGAAGATGTGGTCGATACGAAATTCGATCTCATCGTGTGCTCGGACACGCTGGAGCATCTCGAGCGCCCGGCCAAGGTCATAAGGTCGATGCGAGAGCTGTTGACCGACACGGGGTCACTCTACGTCACGGTGCCGAACTGCACGAATATATTTCAGAGAGTGAGCTGGCTGCTGACCGGCAACAGCTACCGTTACCGCACCGAACGTTCCGGCGAGTTTGGCCACATCTCGCTGTTTCCTTCTTCGGTGATGCAGTCCCTTATCAATCGCGCCGGCTTGAAACAGGTGCGCAAAGGAAAGGGCTATATAGCCGCAGCCGGCTTCATTACCAGCAAGGGCATGAAGTTCAGCGACTTCTGGAGCTATTCGAGCTACTACCACTTCAAGCCGGTTGGACCGAAGCCTGAGTGAGCTCTAGCGGTCCTCGAAGCTCGACAGCCGCTGGAGCGCGACGCGAAAACCTTCGCCGTCGTTCTCGTGTCCCTGCCAGATCTCCGGGATGAACGAGGCTTGTGGCGCCTGCCTGTTCAGCACCCGGAACACATTGCCGAAATCGATCTCGCCTTCGCCGATCTGGAGACCCTCACCGTCGACGCCGCGGGCGTCGGCCATGTGGACATGGGCGACGAATGATCCGATCTCTTCCATGAACTCGTCGAACGACCACCTGTTCTCGGTGCATGCAAGCTGGGAATGCGAGGTGTCGAAGCAGATGCGCACCCCAAGCTCGCGGCAGCTGCGCGCGATGTCGTCGCTGGACACGAACAGATTGTGGTAGCGCTGGCCGCCGAAATGCCAGGGATAGGGCGGCATGGTCTGCGGCCAGAGCTCGACTGCGGGATCGGCGAGCTCGCGGACGCTGGCGCGCAAATGGGCTTCGCGAACCGCTCGTTCCTCGGCGGTCAGGAAGCGCGTGGATGAGAAGCCGCCGACATTGCAGATGATGCCGACCGGGCCGTCGTCGCGAAAACGTTGCGCCAGCGCCTTGGTCTTGGCGATGACGCGCTTCATCTCCGCGATCGAGCGCGTGCGATAGTCGTCGTCCGGAATCGTCAGGTCGAGCACGTGGTCGCCCTCGAACAGCTCCGGCGCATGCACGATCAAGCCGCACGGATAGCTGTCGGCAAGGAAGTCGGCATCGTTGATGCCGAGGTCGCGATAGCTCAGGTGAAACTCGACGAAATCCGGATTGACCGCCGCGATCAGCTTGTCGGCGTCGCGATGGCGCACCGGAACCCCCCAGGGGCGCCTGAAACTGATTTGTCCACCGGCGGCGAGCTCACCGAGATCCGAGATGTCGGACGGATAGAGCGGCGTCTGCGCGGGGATCGCGCGCGGCGCCTTCCGTCCGATCACCTCGTCGATGCGGTTCGGCGAAAGTCCCTGGCCCGGGCTGCGGATCTCGATCATCTCCCGCGTGATCGTCGCGCCGGCCGCGATGGCGTCGATGGCGAAGATCGACTTGCCGAGGCTGATGCGGTTGGCCTTCTCGCCCTGGCTGAGGATGCGGGGCAGGGCGCTGCCGAGGGAGTCCTCGACCTGGCGCACGCCTTCGACCATGCGCTTGAATTCATGCGGCAGCAGGCTGACCTTGTGGTCGTTGCCTTCCTGGTCGCGCGCCAGCGTGAAATGCTTCTCGACCAGGCGCCCGCCCATCGCCACCGCCGCGACCGACACGAAGACGTCGCGCTCGTGCCCGGAATATCCGACCACGCTCTCGCAGAGCTGCTGGAGGCGCAGCATGTATTTCAGGTTGATATCGCGGAACGGCGCCGGATAGGTCGAGTTGCAGTGGAGCATGACATACTCCGCACCCGACGTCTGGAGCAGCTTCACCGTCTCGCGAATCTCGTCCTCGGTCGACATGCCTGTGGAGCAGATGATCGGGATCCGCTGGTCGACGATGTGCTGGAGCAACTCGTGATTGGTGAGGTCGGCGGACGCCGTCTTGATCGCTTTCAATCCGTATGCGCGGCATTTGTCCGCACTGTTGACGTCGAAGGCGGTGCAGAGCGGCTCCATTCCGAGCGAGGCCGAGTAGTCGAAGCAGCGATAGAGGTCCTCGTCGCTGAGCTGGAAGCGGTCGAGCAGGTCGAGCACGTATTCGGTGCCGAGATCCTCGCTCTGTCCCTTCGCCCGCTTGCCATAGAGGCCGGCCATGTCGCGCATCTGAAATTTGGCGGCGTCGGCGCCGGCCTCCGCCGCCGCCTTGATCAGGGCCAAGGCGGCCTCGAGGCTGCCATTGTGGTTGTTGCCGATCTCCGCGATCAGGAAGGTCGGATTCTCTTCGGCGATGGTGCGACTGCCGATCCTGATGCCCTCGCCGGGATGGCGCTGACGGGCGACGCCGACGACGTGGCGCTCCGCGTCGACCAGCGGCACGTAGAGCACATCGCGCAGCAGCCTGTTGGCAGTCTCGCGGTCGCCGGCGACCGCGCTGCGGACGCGCCGGTTGCAGAGGTCGCCGACCGCGGCCTGCACGCCGGAGGCGGCGCCCGCGCCGATCCAGCGGATGATGTCGCCGTTCGAGAGGCTGCCGAGCAGCCGGCCGCTGCCATCGACGCAGAACACGATCTCGCGCCGGTTCGCGGCGACCTTGCTCGCCGCCTCCTGGATGGAGGCGTCCTCGTGCACTAGGTAGCTCTGGAGGTCTCTGTCGATGATCATCCTGCGATGTTCCTGCGGAACGCGGCCTCAAGCATCTCCCAATCGGAGAGCTCGTCGAGCTCGATGCTGGTGCTTTCGTCCATCTCGTGGACGACGATCTTGCCGTGAAGGCGCGCGCCGCGCGCGCGCAGCCGATCCACGGTCGAAATGTAGAACGCGCCGTTCTCCATCAGCGTGCCATTCCATTGCTGGCGCAGCGGACGGCTCGACGGATCATAGTTGATTGGCGTGCCATCGTCATTCCAGAAGAACCGTCGGGTCCTGACGCAGGTGACGAGCGAGTCCGCTTTGCTCGACATGAAACGAGAAATGGCGTCCGCAATATCGCGGCGGGTCGTCTGCGGGCTCGTCGCCTGCGCGGTGATGAGATAGGGCTCCGAGATGTCGCAGGCGTCGATCAGGTCGTAGATCGCCTCTTCGGTGGTGGAGTTATCGGCCGCCAGATGGGTGGGGCGGGGATGCACGAGGATCCGGGAATCGATCGACCTGACCACGGCGGCGATCTCCTGGCTGTCGGTCGACACGAAGACGCGCGAGACCATGTCGCAGTCGAGCAGCGCGCTCAGCGTCCAGGCGCAGAGTGGCCGGCCACAGAACGGTTTGACATTCTTGCCGGGGATCGATTTCGAGCCACCGCGCAGCGGAACCAGGGCGGCAAAGCTCGGCTTGCTAGACAACGCGTTCATTGAATCTACGTTCATCCATGCCAAGTGGGATCACCGCGGCAAGCGGTGCAGTCTCGGCGACGGTTGGCACGCCCCCTCCGAAAATGTCGTGCGTGCCCGTCCGAAAATCGAAAAACCGGAGGTATTCCCAGTTCTTATCTCCCGCGACGCGCTGCTTGGTCGACCTCGATCAGCAGTCGCTAGATACGGCACGGGGCGGGATCGTGCAAGGTAAACGGCGGTCCGGGAGCCCGGAATTGCCTCTTCTGACGGCTCGGTGGCGTGGCCCGAATGTTGAGCGTTTCCCTTATATCGAAGGACGTAGCCCGGGTGCTTTCCCCCAGGTCCCGTCGGATGGATCGGGTTTGGTTTCCGATGCGAGCAGGGCTTCGTCCGGAGCTAGCTCAACTTGCTTCGCGGGTGGTGCATTAACCTGAGCGCACGCCAGGTCAGCAGGTTGCGATCCGGGTTTGCGAGAGGCCGGACACGCGCACCAGGCGTTATTTCGACGGTAGCGTCAGATGAATATTCATCTGAGATGTTTTCGAGAACGGCATTCGCGCAAAGTCGAAAGCCGCGAACGCGAGATGGAAAAATGGCGTCAGCGGATTTTTCAGTGATGGCCTGTTCGCGGAGACGTCGGCGAGCCCGAGCAACTTCAATTCGTTGATGGCGCTGACAGTCCAGAACGGCGCGCCCTGAGTATACTTGCATTGCAGGACTTCGAAGCCGGCCTCCTGACAGTGGCGAATGAGACTTTCCCTTGTGAACAAGACGAAATGACGCGGCGTGTGAAAACCACCCCAGGAGCGGTTCCGAAACAGCCGGGCATCAAGAGAATCGAAATTTGGCGTTTTGATCCAAATCCGCCCTCCGGGTTTCAGCAGGCCGCGAGCCTTTTCGAGGAGTGCGGCAGGATCGGGAACGTGCTCCAGCAGATTGAGCATCAGGATCAGATCGAACTGCCGATCAGTCTTGAAGCCCTCCACTGGCGTGAGGTGAAATTCGTGCCCCTTTGCTCTTGCGGCGTCCTCCGCACCGGCGTCGATGTCGACGACCGTGGTGTGGGTTACGCGGGGGTCAGCTCGCTTGAGAGCGTCGAGAAGCCATCCACTGCCGCCGCCCACGTCTAGAGCGGACAAGGCATTTCCAGGAATTTGACGGGTGATGGATCTGAAGGCTCTATCGTCGAGGAAGTTCTTGATCTTCAGCGCGATGGAGTCTGCGTCCGAAGCATGGAAAGAATAGTAGTTGGACGGATAAATTTCATTCAAACGGTCGAAAAGCATCGGGTGAATGAAAACGATGTCACAGCCGGTGCAGCGGTAAAACGAAAACGTATCCGGCGTTGTAAAGTACTCAACGTCATTGGCATTCGCGAAGTGGCTGACATCGGTTCGCGTGCACAGAGGGCAGCACGGGGGGGAGCTCATTGTGTTTTGTTTCTCGTGACGATGACGTCAGCCCGAAGAAGGCCAAGGAATGTTTTGAGATAGCTGGACCGACGCATCTCGATGATCGGGGCGATATCGGTATCGAGCAGATAGGCCTCGAGCTGATGGAGATTGGTATAGGAGACCTGGGGCTCCCAATGGTGCAAGAGATGTCGATCGAACCCGGCGGCGCCGAATAACGAGGAAAAGACGCTTGGGCCAAAGACCCGGGTGTAGGCTCCATGGTCTTGCTCGAAATAGTCGATGTGCGGGTCGGCGTCGGGGTCACGGTGCTCCAGCAGTTGCCGTAGCGCTCCGAGAAACGGAAAAATCATGCCGATGCCGAGGATCCATGCAAAGCCGAGCGTGTAGAAATCAAACCAAAAGCTGGCGCCGACGATCGTGGCGTGAATTGAAAGGCCGATCAGCAGCAAGAACGTTTCTCGGGTCGTTCGGGCCTTCCCTGCGCTCGTTCGTCGCTTGGAAAGCACCTCGATCGACCGCAGCCCGAACAGGCTCTTGAAGATGAAAAGCAGATTCAGCGGGAAGAAGTAGCTCATCTCGCTATCGTCTTTTTGGCCGAGTGCACGGTGGTGCTGGAAGTGAAAAGGCCTGTACGACTTGACCGAAGTGCCAACCATCCAGGCGATCAAAAGATCGCACAGCAGATCGCTGTTCTCTCTACCTTGCGCCAGATTGAAGTGGGCGCCTTCGTGAATGAACAACTGCAGATAGGCGACCCAGAATCCGATCGCCAGGGCACCGCCCAGCGTTGCGATCCACGGGGGACATCCATAACGAGGAGCAATAGCGGTAGCGAGCGCCGTCGCCAGCAACGCGGCGTATCCGAGTGCGATGTCGGCCCATACTCGAACGTACGAGGGCTTCAGCGTCTTCAGAAAATCCAGATAGCGTTGACCGCTTCGATCAACCAGGACCGGCCGCAGCGTCTGGAATTTTCTCGAATAATCCATGTCCGATCGGATCGCGACCAGGTCCTCGTTTTCCTCGCTCTTCAAAGGATATTCTCCCTGGCGCGACAATTTGGGCAAGGCTTGCCTCGTCCGTTCGCGCGTCGGCTACGCCCGCGCAAATCTATAGAATTTCCGCAACTGCAACTCAACCGGTTATTGCCG
Source organism: Bradyrhizobium sp. 482_C4_N1_8 (assembly GCF_052075965.1). Classification (NCBI taxonomy): domain Bacteria; kingdom Pseudomonadati; phylum Pseudomonadota; class Alphaproteobacteria; order Hyphomicrobiales; family Nitrobacteraceae; genus Bradyrhizobium; species Bradyrhizobium sp. 482_C4_N1_8. The sequence continues at coordinate 3,021,181 of NZ_CP197231.1, forward strand.
CGGCAACCGTCGCTGTTCCGGCGCCGACGCCCGTTCGCTCATGCCGCGGGTGGCGCGCAGAGCGGTTTCGCGGGCGGCGGCCCCAGGGGCGTGCAGACGGGGCCTGCTCGTGCCGCCGCGAGTTTCATGAATTCCGCCGCTTTATGGTCAACGCACTGGTCGCAGGGCCCGGAATTGGCTATTTCGACAGTCCCGTATCGACAAATTGCTCAAGCGCCGCCGATACCGGATTCTAGAAGGACGTAGCCTGCGTGCATTCCCCCCCGCCGGACGTGTTGGGTCGAGCCTCCGGCGTGAGCCGGGCGCTGGTCGAAGCCAACTCTATTTGCTTCGCAGCGATCTTCACATGGGCGATGTCGGCGACATCGGCGATCGCATGCGCAATCGTGCGTTGGCCCCTGGGAAGCCCACACTGGTTCGCGTTCGTGAAGGCGTTTCTGCTGTTGGCAGCGGCAGTCTCCTGCCTGCCTGCACTGAGTTCCCGGCGGCACCACGGCACAAGCCATGCCCGCGTGGTCCTCTCGGTCATCGCGATCATCTTTCTGCCGTGCCTTGCCTGGTTCGGTCGGGCCTTTGCCGACATCATCGCCTACCCGGTCTTGCTTGGGATGGTGTTCCTGGGCCTGCAGCGTGCTGCCGGGGTGGTGCGCCACATGGCGCCGCGGACGTCGGTGCTGGCAGTCGTCTGCGGCTGCGGTGCCGGAATCGGCTACTTCTTCCTCGTGAACTCCAAAGGGTATGCCACCGTCCTCACGCCGGAACAGGCGGCAACGGGCCTGCAGCACCTCGACACGCTATATCATGCGTCCATCGCCAACATGCTGGTCAACTTCGGACATTTGAGTACCGGCTTGGACGGCTTCATGCCGATGAAGTATCACGTGCTGTCCCACATATGGATGGGATGTGTGGGTCTGTGGCTCGGCGTCACCACTCTCGAGAGTTACTATCTTACGGCGCAAATCATCGCCATTCCGTTGCTCTTGTTCAGCTTGATCATGGCGGGCTTGCTGCTGCGGCGCTCGGCGGAAGGATTGAGCGACAGCGCGCTCGTCACGCTCGTTCCGCTCCTGCTTTTGATGATCGCCGATCTCTGGGGATGGACTTCATATCTGGTTTCCGAAAGCTATTTCGTCGCCCTTTTTCTGCTCTTGCTTGCGTTACCACTGCTCCCGGAGATCGCCGACGAGAGGTCACCGCTCGGACCTCCTCTGACAGCCCTCGCGGTCGCGGGAACGTTGGTTTTGTTCTCAAAGATTTCGGTCGGAGTGATTTTCTGGGGCGCCGTAGGATTTTTGCTGTGGCGACGCCTGGGACTTACTCTTCTGAACTTCATCAAAGTCGCGGCACCAATCGCGCCGCTGGTCTGGCTTGCGAGTGCGATCGGCTCTCCCGAAGCCGGCGAATACGTCCATGCACTGAGACCATTGGCTTTCGTGCGAGAGTTTCCGCGCGGTTCGCTGCCGAACATCGTGGCCAATCTGGTGCTGTTGTGTGGCGCCGCGCGCCTCTGGCTCTCAGGCACTTCGGCTGAGATGCGGCTCGCGGAGGCGTTGGCACTCCTTGCGCTGGGGAGCCTTGCTCCGGCCCTCCTGCTCGATATCATAGGAGGCTCGGCCTTTTATTTCGCGAATGTCGGGACCTTCGTCTGTATCGCCTTTTTGACAGCCTATGGCGGTCCGATGCTCGAAAGGCGAAATCCTCAGGCATTTCGCCCCGCGGTGATCCTGATCGTCATCGCTGTTGTGGTGCTCGCTACCAACGAGAAGAGACGCAGCCCCATCGAGTTGGCGAGACAGTTCCAGGAACTGCGCGCCCGGGCCCACAAACTCGCCGGCAGGGGCGAGGCGGCCCCGCTGCCGACCTTGAACGCAACGGCTGCGCTGCTTGCCCCTGGCGGCAGCCTTCGCGCAGAGATCGGCGATGATGTGAGGCACGCGCCGGGAGGGCAGTCGATCGAGACGTTGCTTTCCTTGAGCGGAGGGCTGACGCATCAGACTGCCGTGTTCGTGGCGCCGGACAATCGGCTGTTCTGGACGACCTATATCGACTGTCGCGGCGACCCGTTATTTATCCCTGCAGTCCTCGGCTTGCCCATGCTCAAGGGGATCAACCCCGCCGAATTCGGATGCCCAAAGGACAGGTATTATCTGGGGGCACACAACGCGGAAGACGCGATCTCGGACGTCGCAAGCGACGATCAGCTTTGCGCTCGGGCAGCACGATGGGGACTGGGCGAGATTTTGGTCCTTTCGACACCCCAAGTTGGTCGCAAGCTAAGCTGTGCCGTTCCGCGAACGTGAGCGTGCGACAACGTCCGGTGCGCAGCCGCGGTAACGAGCGTTTGCTTCGGTATGATTTCGGACCCGACATAGGCCCCGGGCGATCTCAGAGGGCCGCAATGATCCGCAAAAATCGCCTTTCGGCAGCGCATAGCAGCTTTGCCCGGTCTTGCGAAATCGGAGCGTCTTGCTCGTCAGCCGAAGTCGCGGTGATCGCGATTCGCGCGACGCCCGCGAGCTGGCTGATGGCCGGCAAGAGCTGTTGGCATATGGTCTTGGGAAACAAAGAGAGATCGATGATCAGCAGAGATTGGCGTTTTTGCAGAGACATGGATCCGGAGAAGGAGACCAGCCGCCGCCCGGCGATCAGGTTCGGAGGAACTGCTACGCCCGCGCGTTCCAGGGTCGGATAATCCAGCGCCCCATCCGGGAGGGTGTGCCCCACGGTTCGAAGGGCGTTGATGAATGACGCAATATCCTGCAGCGGTGCGGTGGATCGCTCAGCGGCTTCACCGTCAATCTGCTGCTCATGGCACGCTTCCGGCGATTGCGGATCTCCCGTCTTCTCGAACCGGTAAGCGATCACTTCGGGCGTCGATCCGCGAAGTTCGCAGAGAGAGCCGCGGGCTCGGAGCCGCTCGAGAATGGCCCTTTCGAGCGAGCCGAGGCTCGCCTCGTCGCGACGCCTGACAACCAGATCTCCGGTCGCGAGCGTCACGTCGGTCGCCAGGATGCGTGCATAGATCGCCGGCACGAGTTCATCCGAAAAAGTGAAGGATCGCGGCCAGGTGTGCCACTTGTTCGCATACATCAGTGTGATGTCGCTGAGCATCTGCTGAGTATTCGCGCCTTCGCCGAGCAGCATGGTGACTTTCGGCGAGTTCGCGGCGTATCGCTCGATCAGGTGCTTTGCATCCGCAACGATCGCACGATCGTAATCATCCAGGGACCAGGGATTGTCTGTCGAACGTAGAGCAAGCTCGCGATCCACTTTTTTGCGCAAGGCCGTATACAGGGCGGCGGGGGTACAGCGATCATGATACCTGCACTCACCGGGGAGCAGCGAGTAGGGTGAGTCGATACGAAACATGTAGAGGCAGGAGAAGATCGAGGCCCAGAGCACGGCGACGGTCGTCAACGCGGTCAATATGCCCGCCACGCGATCTCCGTCCAGTGCACGGCCTGCCAACCAGAGCGCGGCGGGAATGAACAACAACGCGAACGGCAAGAGAGCGATGGCGACGGTGTAGTCGACCGACCTGGCGGCGAAATAGGAGCCCGTAATGGCCGTCAGCATCGCGGCAGGCAATGCGTGGCGCAGCCAGGTGTCGCTCGTGGCCAGCAACGCGCTGCGCTTGTTGTCGAGCACCAGCAGCCAACAGCCGGCTACCGCGATCACGACCCCGGCCAGGATTGGAATCCAGCCCCAGAATGTCGCGTCGAACGGTATAGACCAGAACTGCCCAATTGGATTGTAGCTCGACAGGAAGCCGAGATAGACGTCGAAGGCCGGCCAACTGCCAGCCGCGAGCAGTGTGCCGGACGACAGCGCAGCAAGTCCCGAAATCATGGGCACAGCAGCGATGGCGAGGTCCTTCGCCAGCCTGGCGAAGCTCCGGTCGCGCAGATTGCGCAAGGTGAGCGAGCCGGAGTAAAGGGCAAACGCGCCGACGAAGGCCTCGATGCTCCACAGGCCCGACAGAAAGCCGGCCAGGAATACGAGTGCGGAATGCCTGACGCCCCGGGCGCCGATCCCAACGGCCATGAGCAGGACGGGGAGATAGCGCGCTCCCAGCACCGACGGCGCGGCGTTCACGTTGCCCTGGCCACCGTCCCACGCAGACAGCCAAAACAGGATGAACACCAGCCCAAACCAGGCCGCGCTCATCCGGGTCCTGGTGGATTGCCAAAGTGCCGTGACGAATAGGGCGTAGAAGAGCAGGTTGCAGAGCTGGATGGCGATGTTGGCGACGGCAAACGACGGTGGCCCGAGCAGAAACACGAGGTAGGTGACGAGGACCGGGCCCGGTCCGTACTGAGAGAAGGTGTCGACCATCAGCGTTCCGCCGTGCAGGAGATGCAAGGCAGGACCCATCACGGTCATGTAGTGAAACGGGTCGCCGCTGAGCGAGAAGTCGAAACTCAGGACGGTGCTGGCGACGAGGGCGCAGGCCAGGGCGGCCCGCTGGGCCGACCGGAGTTGGGCAGGATGGCTCGCGGCAAGCCGTCGTTCGAGCATCAGAAGGCATGCGCCGACTGCCACGAGGAGGGCTGCAGTCGATGCCGCGAGCAGCAGGCTCGATCGATCCGGAAATCCTCCGGGCACGGTGCGAAACAAAAAGCCGAAGATGGGGCTGAAGTACCGGTATCCCGGCTGGATCTTGAACAGGACGATCACGGCAGCCGCGAAAACGAACACCAGCGCGACCGATTGGATCGCCCTCGGACTCGCTTGCACGACGATCGAGTTCGCCCGATCGAGCGCCTTGTCGCTCCCGCAGACGGCGATCAGCAGCACAGCTAGCGCGACATATGCGGACACCGCGGTCTTGGCCGCCTGCAATCCGGTCTTGTACCAAAAATCCACATCGTTGCTGGCGGCCCAGGCTGCAACTGCGACGACGGCAAGGCTCACCAGTGCGGCGACCGCACACCACACGTTCAGGGCCTCGAACAGACGACCCGCCTTGGGCCTTCGGCGATCAAGCCAATCTTGCAGCGTCACCGTAGATACCGGCAGTACCAAAATGCCGGCGACGAAGACCAGCATCGTCCGCTGTCGCGGTTCGATCTCCAGCGCATCGGCCAGTACGATCGTGACGAGAAAGCCAAGCAACGTCAGGGCTGCGCTTGATAGCAGCGGTGCCACGTCGTCGAGCCAGCCGCTCGACCGATGCCGCCCAGCCTCGCGGCAGGGCTCTTGCACGTCTGCTTTCATGCAGGCTTTCCCAAAGCCTCAGGCGGAGGAGGCGACGCACCGCCGGCGTTGCCGCAACGATGATCGGAGAGGCGCGCGGCCGCACGGTGTCGGGCGACGGGTCTTACGAGGGCACATGGGCGGCCATGCAGTATTGCGCTCCGAACGGCAGCCAGCCGAGGCTCGCGTCCAGCTTATGAAAGAAGGGCGTGTCGAACGGAGTGAATATGATGAACTTCCGCTCAATATCGACCATGCCGGCGGCGCGGAAAAGCTTGGCGAGCCGATTCGCACGGAGCAGCACGGCGTTCTGGTCGAACGGACAGCTCCTGACGATCTTCTGCGTCAGCGGATTGAGCGGATTGTGCTCGATGATGACGACGAGGCCTCCCGGCCGGACCACGCGAGCCGCTTCCTCGAGAAAGGAGCTCCAAGCGTCGGGCGGCACATGATGCATGACGGCAATCGCAAAGGCGAGGTCGAAGGAGCGAGCATCGTAGGGAAGCCGCGTTCCTTCATAGACGTCGTAGTGGACGTCCGGATGGTCGGCCCTGGCTTCCTCGATGACCGTGCCGGCGACGTCGATTCCGGTCAGCTTGATGCCGGATTGCGCGGGCCGCAGATGGGGATGGATGAGGCCGTGCCCGCAGCCGATATCCAGGACATCGAGAGGTCTTGTCGAAACACCGCTCTGCGCGCGGAGCTTGGAGAACGTGTCGAGCAGGTAGCGGGCCTTGGCGCGCGTAAAGAAATCCTGGGGCTGGCCACTGAAGGCGATCGCACTGTCGATCTGCCGACTATAGCCATCGCGATATTGGTCGAATTCCGTCATCAAGCTTGCCCCGTTCCGGTTCGGCGGAGGATTTCGGCTGGCGCCCGGGTGTCCCCTGGCGATACCGCCCCTAGCGCCAGGCGGTCTAGCGACGCGCTGGGCACGTTGACACTGTACTCGATCACGGTCGTCGGCCGCGACCGCACCTGGTTGTAGATGCGCCCCACATACTCGCCGATGATCCCGAGGAAGATGGCGTTGAGGCTGATGCCGAACAGCAGCAGCACGGTCGTGGTTGCGAAGCCTGCCGGCCAGTCGACCCCAAAGAACAGCCGCGCGAAGATGTAGAAGAAGCTGCCAAGGCACGTCAGCATCGAGATGCCCAATCCGACGAACGCCGCGAGGCGGAGCGGGAAGATCGAGTGTGTGATCATCCCGTCGACAGCGAGCGCGATCAGCTTGGCAATAGGAAACTTGCTTACGCCCGCCTGCCGCGCTTGCCGGTCGTAGGGCACGCCGACCTGCTTGGTGGCCAGCAGCGAGGTCAGGCCGCGCGTGTAGGGCGCGACGTCATTGATCAGATGCAGTTGATCCAGAACGGTACGGTCGATCAGCCTGAAGTCACCGCTGTCGAGCATCAGATTGTCGTCGGACAGCCTTTTCAGCAGCCGGTAGTAAAATTGCCGCGCCCATTGCAGCGGCTTGCTCTCCTGCCGGAACCGCCTGATGCCAACGACCACGTCGTGGCCCTGCTCCCACAGCTCAAGAAATCTGGGGAATACCGTCGGTGGATCCTGGAGATCGCAGTCGATCTGGATCGCGGCGTCTCCGGAGGCCAGACGATAGGCTGTGAGCACGGACCTCTGGAATCCGAAGTTTCTGGCAAACCGTACCGCGCGCACGCGAGGGTCTTTGGCCGCCAGCTCGGAGACAATCGCACTCGAATTGTCGGTGCTGTGGTTGTCCGTGAAGATTATTTCGAACGCATAGCGATCGTTCATCTGCTCGAAAACATCGCGCACGGCGCCATAAGCCCTGCGGATGTTGTCTTCCTCGTTGAAGACAGGAATCAAAATGGAAATGAGCTTGCGTTCAGTGTCAGAAGACGTCCCGCGCATTTCGTTCGTTGTCCTGTCCGTGGCTATCGGTATTCGGCCGAGAGTTGATGCCGGCGAAAAGTTGCTAGTAACAGATGTGGCGCATCGCGCAAAGCCATCCCCACCCACCGGCGGCAAATTACGTAGCGTTCCGAAGGGCATATGCTTGATTAATGGGGAGCTTTCCAGTAAGGGTCGCCCCGCGCGCCTGATGTCGCACCCCCACTCGGGAAGGTCGTCTTCCAGAAATTTGCAGTATCTCGTTGTTGCAATTAAGGTTCCGAATGCCCAACGCCTCACATCACGACATTCCGACCGGGAAGCTGACACGCTGCCAGGTTTGCCGCTCCGAACGGCTTGAGCTTGTCATCGACCTCGGCCATCAACCGCTCTGCGATTCGCTGCCTTCAAAGGCGCAACTCGATGGCCCCGAGACGAGCTATCCGTTGCGTCAGGTCTGGTGCCGTGATTGCTCCCTGTCGCAGATCGATTATGTCGTTCCTCCTGAGGTCGTCTTTCATCCGGAATACCCCTACCGCTCCGGTATTACCAAGGAGCTTGCGATCTACCAGGATGCGTTCGTACAGGATGCGGTCGCGGACCTCGGGCTGAAGCCGGACCAACTCGTTGTCGACATCGGGTCCAACGACGGAACGCTGCTCTCCGGCTTCAAGCGGCGCGGCATGCGGGTTCTGGGCATCGAGCCGACCAACATCGCGCGCATCGCGCAGGAGCAAGGCATCGACACGCTGCAGGCGTTCTTCAACGAGGAAACTGCCCGCAAGGTGGTCGAGACGCACGGTCACGCGAAGGTCGCGACTGCCACCAACGTCTTTGCGCATGTGGCACAGCTCGGCGGCTTTATCCGCGGCCTCGAGAGCTTGCTGGCGCCCGACGGCGTCTTCATTCTCGAAAACCACTATCTGCTCGACGTCATCGAGGGCGGACAGTTCGACACGATCTACCATGAGCACCTTCGCACCTATTCGCTGAAGTCGATCGTCAAGCTGTTCGAATTCTACGACTTCACCTGTGTCGACGCGCAGCGCGTCAGCCGTTATGGCGGCAATATCCGCGTCTATGTGGCGAAGGGCCGGGGACGTCCGGTCAAACCCGCGGTCGCGGAGCTGTTGAAGGCCGAGGACGATTTCGGTCTCTCGCGCCCTGAATGCTATGAGGCTTTCCGTGCGCGAGCCGAAAAGGTCAAGCTCGACCTCCTCGAGCTCGCCCTCGAAGCCAACAAGAAGGGGCTGAGCTTCGTCGGTAATTCGTGCCCTGGCCGCTGCAGCACCTTGCTGAACTATGTCGGCATCGACCGCATGCTCATGCCGTACATTTGCGAGCAACCGACCTCGCTCAAGCTCGGTCTGCATTTGCCCGGAAAGCAGATTCCCGTCGTCGACAACGAACGGTTGATCCGCGAGCAGCCGGACTATGTCGTGCTGCTCGCTTGGCACTATGGTCAGCCCATTGCCGAGCAATTGCGCGCCAGGGGATTGAAGTCCAAATTGGTCATGCCCTTGCCCGAGGTCCGGATATTGCCGGATTGAGCAATGCGGCGGCCGTCAAGCCGCCGCGTGCGGCGCTGCTTCCGGGAGGACGCAGCAATGATGATTTCGGCTCGGACACTCTGACGTCCGCGAGGTTTGGTCGTCTCCAAGCGGCAGACCTGATTTACGACGACGTCCTTGCCTTCGCCGCTTGATCAGATTGGCGACGAGTCACGCGGCTGACCGAACAGGAGCTTCTACCGGCTCGCACCGGGCGGACGCGAAAGGAGTTTTGATGAGCGGCGTTACGGTCGCCTTGGTGGGGGGCGGACGGTGGGGGCGAACGCATGCCTCCGTCTTGGCTCAACTTTCCGACCGGACCGCACGCATCCTGTGGGTCTCGCGCCACAACAAGGCCGCGCTGGAGGCATTCCTGGCCGATCTTCCGGGAGCGGGGGATCGCTTCACGGTGGTCGACAGCCTGGATGTGGCTCTGGCTTTGCGTCCTGGCGCTGCCATTGTCGCGACTCCTGCTGGCTCTCACGCCGAGACCGCCGAGCTCCTGCTTCGCAGCGGCGTGCCGACCCTGGTCGAGAAGCCACTGGCCCTTGGTGTGGACGAGGCAAGACGGCTTGTCGATCTGGCAGCCGAGCGCGGCATCCCGCTTCTCGTTGGTCTCCACCTGCTGACGGCCCCATTCCTGCTTCACTTCCTGCGCCTGTCCGCGGGACGTGCGGTGTCTGCGGTCGAACTGGAGTGGCTGGATCCGGAGCAGGAGATCCGGCACGGCGTCGTCAAGTCGTCTAACCTGACGACCCACAAGGTCGACGAGATCGTCCCCCATCTTTGGTCGATGCTGCATCTGATCGACGACACTGCGGAGCCGCAAACGCGCACGGTGAAGCCATGTGCGCAGGGCGCCGTCGAGGTGGAGGTCGATATGCGCGAAGCTCGCGCAACCCTGCGGTTCGGACGAAGGGCGCCGGCGCGCAAGCGGCGCATCGGGCTTGCATTTCGCGATGGAGGTCATGCCGAGCTCGACTTCACGCATGAGCCCGGCGCAATCATCCTCGATGGGGCTCAGCAACCGGGCCTCGAAACGGACGGCAGGATCGGTCCGCTCGCGGTCGAACTTGCCGGCTTTCTGGACATTGTGCGTCTGGGTCAGGATGCCTGGTCGTCTCCCCGATCGGCATCCGGTTGCATGGGAGCCGTCGAATTGGCCGAAGCGGTGCGGACCCAATTGGTTGTGGCAGAGGCGGCGGCCGCCGCGGCGGGCCTTGCGCGCGGCGGTTCGATGAGGGATCCCGACATTTCGGCTTGGGTCACCGACAACATCGCGCCGCTTCTGGACGTCCAGGAGCCGCGTACCGAGAACGAGAGGCGAGAGCTCATGGGCCTGATCCTGGACGCGGCCGACATGGCCGGCCCGACGGACCATGTCGAGGACGATAAGCTGCGTCGAACGATGGCAACGATCCGCCGCTCGGACTTCTGCGGCCATTTGAACCGAGGCTTCTCGGCCTGAGGCGCCGTCACTCTCGGGCGTTGTATCGCGTGACCGCCGCCGGTGAGAGCCAAAATTGCCAAGGCGGCAAGATTTACATCCCCCTCAGTTTCTATAGAAAGCTCCCAAGAGGTCTACATGTATGTGATTGGGATAAGTTCCGGCATCAAGCACGGCCACCACGACGGAGCGGCGGTATTGCTGCGCGACGGCGAGTTGATCGCGGCGGCCGAGGAGGAACGTTTCACGCTGGCCAAGCACGCGCGCGGCGAGCTGCCGCGCGGCGCGATCGGTTTCTGCCTGAAGCAGGCCGGCATCAGCATGCGCGACGTCGACTGGATCTGCTCGCCGCTGAAGACCTACACGAACTACACGCAGCGCCTCACCGAATATTTCAGGTACCAGTTCGGTCACAGCCCGAAGATCGAGCTCTACGACCATCACCTCTGTCACGCCGCGAGCTCGTTCTACGGATCCGGTTTTTCCGAGGCGACCGTCGCCTGCTTCGACTTCTCCGGCGATTCCAGCTCCGGCCTCGTCGCCCATGCCCGCGGTAACGACTTCCGCGTGCTGACGCGGTTCGGCCGCAACAACAGTCTCGGGCTCTATTACGGGATGCTGACCCAGTATCTCGGCTATCAGATGACCAACGACGAGTACAAGGTCATGGGCCTGTCGTCCTATGGCAGCCCCGACTATCTCGACAAATTCGCGAAATTATTGCGCCCGGCCGGCATCAATTACGAGCTCGATCCCGAGCTCGACAAGCGCCGGCGCGACGCCGAGATCTTCACCAGCGATTTCTCGACGCGGCAGGAACGCATCTTCACCGAGAAGATGGAGGAGATTCTGGGGCCGCGACGCCTGCGTGGTGCGCCGCTCGACCAGCGGCTGACCAACATCGCCGCGAGCGGCCAGAAGCAGCTCGAGATCGTCACCACCGAGGTGATCCGCTCCGCGATCGCCGAGACCGGTTGCGGCGATGTCTGCATCGCCGGTGGCGTCGGCCTGAACTGCAAGATGAACATGGAGATCGCGGCCGAGCCGTCCGTGAAGCGTCTCTACGTTCCGCCGGTGCCGCATGATGCGGGCGTGGCGCTGGGCGCCGCGATGATGAAATGCGCGGAGGCTGGCCACACGATCGCACCGCTGACACATGCCTATTGGGGACCGGAATATTCCAACGACACAATCAAGGAGATGCTGGACAAGATCGGCGCGCGGTTCGAGCTGCTCGACGATCCCGTGTCGCGCTGCGTCACCGACCTGACGGAGCAGAAGACCGTCGGCTGGTTCCAGGGGCGGATGGAGTATGGTCCGCGGGCGCTCGGCAACCGCTCGATCCTGGCCGATCCGCGCCATGCGGGCATGAAGGACCGCATCAACCTCACGATCAAATATCGCGAGGAATTCCGGCCGTTCTGTCCGTCGGTGCTCTACGATCGCCAGGCCGAGTATTTCGAGGACACATTCGATGCGCCCTTCATGGTGGTGACGTTTCCGGTCAATGAGAAAGTCGCCGAGACCATGCCCGCGGTGGTCCATGTCGACAACACGGCGCGCATCCAGAGCGTCCATGCGGACAGCAATCCGCTCTACAGCCGTCTGATCGGCGAGTTCGCGAAAGCCACTTCGCTGCCGGTCCTGATCAACACCAGCCTCAACATCAACGAGCAGCCGACGGTGAACGCGCCGCTGGAGGCGTTGCATACGTACTTCTGCTCGGGTCTGGACGCGCTGTATCTCGGCAACTATCGACTATCGAAGTCGAGCTGAAGTTACCGCTCGTCCGCGATCACCTTGCCGTCGTTCGGCAGCGCGCCCGGGCTGACCAGTTCGACATTGCCGCCGAGTTTCGTCACCGCGCGCAAGGTGCCTGCAATTTCCTCGCGCAGGGCGTCGCTCGCGGCCGCAGTTTCCGCTCGCAGCGTCATCGCATCGGCCTCGCCCTGGCGCATGACGACGAGGCGCAGGCGCCCGAGTGCGGCATGGCGCTTGCCGATCTCGGCGACCTGCTCGGGTCGGACGAACATGCCCTTGACCTTGGTGGTCTGGTCGGCGCGGCCCATCCAGCCCTTGATCCGCATGTTGGTGCGGCCGCATTTGCTCGGGCCCGGCAGCGCTGCCGTGAGGTCGCCGAGCGCGAGGCGGATCCAGGGATGGTGCGGATCGAGCGAGGTCACCACGATCTCGCCGACGTCGCCCGGCGCGACGGGATCGCCGGTGCCGGGTTTGACGATCTCCATGATCAGATCCTCGTTCACGACCATACCGTCGCGCGCCTCGCTCTCGAAGGCGATGAGGCCGAGATCGGCGGTGCCGAAGGCCTGGTAGGCATCGATGCCGCGCGCCTTGATCTCGGCCTGGAGCGAGGGCGGGAAGGCCGCACCCGAGACCAGCGCGCGCTTGATCGATGAGACGTCGCGCCCCGAGCTTGCTGCGGCGTCGAGCAGGATCTTCAGAAAGTCCGGCGTGCCGCTATAGCCGACAGGACGGTAGGCCTCGATCAGCTCGAATTGCTGCTCGGTATTGCCGGGCCCGGCCGGGATCACGGCGCAGCCGAGCGCGCGCGCCGAGGCATCGAAGATGAAGCCGCCGGGGGTGAGGTGGTAGCTGAAGGTGTTGAGCACGATGTCATCGGGGCGGAACCCGGCCGCGAACAGCGCCCGCGCACCGCGCCAGGGATCGGCCTGCCGCCCTTCAGGCTCGAAGATCGGACCGGGAGAGGTGAAGAGGCGGGCGAACGATCCCGGGGCTGCCGGCACGAAGCCGCCGAAGGGCGCTGAGGCCTTGTGCAGGGCCGGCAGCTCCGACTTGCGGAGCACCGGCAGGCCCGCCAGCGCCGCCCTGGAGGTCACGGCAGCCGGATCTATGCCCCTCAGCCGCTCGGCGTAGGCGGGCGCGGCCATCGCGCCCCGCAGCACGTCCGGCAGGCGGGAGAACAGCTCTGCCTCGCGCACGGCCGGTTCACGCGTCTCGCGGGCGTCGTAATGGGCAGTCATGGCTGGTCTTTCCGGGTTGGCATCCGTTGCATGCCGCCGCTGGCATGGGTATCAGACGGCCAGTGTCGAGGCGTGGAGGGGACGCGATGGCGGTCGAAGGCATCATTGTGGCGGACGAGGCGGCGGACGTCGTCGCGCGCCTGAAGCGCCGCATGATCGACGAGGCGCTGCCGCTGTGGTCGTCCGTCGGCTGGGACGATGCGGCAGGCGGTTTCGTCGACCGGCTGCGCCGTGACGGCACGGCCGACACGGCCGCACCGCGGCGCGTGCTCGTGCAGGCGCGCCAGATCTATTGTTACGCCAAGGCGGCGCAGATGGGCTGGTATCCTGGGGGGCGCGCCATCGCGCTGAAGGGGCTGGAGCATCTGCTCAGCAAAGCGAAGGCGCCCGACGGCCGGCCTGGCTACGTGCACCGGCTGACGCCGGACGGCGCCGTGCTGGACGGCCGACGCGATGCTTACGACCACGCCTTCATCCTGTTTGCGCTCGCGGCCGTCTACGGGCTCGACCAGGATGCGCAAATTCGCGCCGAGATCGATGCGCTGCTCGCCTTCCTCGACGGCCATCTGCGCTCGCCGCATGGCGGCGTGCATGAAGGCCTGCCGGTCTCGCTGCCGCGCCGGCAGAACCCGCACATGCATCTGTTCGAGGCGATGATCGCGTGCTTCGATGCGACCCACGATCTGTCGTTCCAGAACCGCGCCGGCGAGTTCTTCGCGCTGTTCCTCGCCAATCTCTACGACAAGCAGAAGCGGATCCTGACGGAGTATTTCGAGGAGGACTGGTCCAAGATCGAGCCGGTCAGCGTCGAGCCTGGCCATCAGGCCGAATGGGTCTGGCTGCTGAAAGGGTTTGAACGCATCACGGGTTGCCCGACCGGACAACGTCGCACCGAACTGCTCGCCACCGCGCTGCGCTATCGCGACGAGGCCACGGGGTGCCTGGTCGACGAGGGCGATGCCAGCGGCAACATCCGTCGCAGCACGCGCCGGCTGTGGCCGCAGACCGAGATGGCCAAGGCGTGGATCGCGCAGGCCGAGTCCGGCGAGGCGGGCGCTGCGGACGAGGCGCGCGCGGCGCTGGTGCGGCTCGAACGGCATTATCTCAGCCATCCCGTGAAGGGCGGCTGGTACGACCAGTTCGATCGCGACGGCAAATCGCTGGTCGACACCATTCCTGCGTCGTCGTTCTATCATGTTCTCTGCGCAGTCACGGAAGCGGAGCAGGTGCTGAGCTGAGTTTCACAGCCACCGTTTGCGTCGCTTGAAGCTCTTGAGGTTCTTAAAACTCTTGCGCTGATCGCCGGCGCCGCCGAGGTAGAACTCCTTGACGTCCTCGTTGTCGCGCAGTTCGTCCGCGGTGCCGTCGAGCACGACCTTGCCCTGTTCCATGATGTAGCCGTGGCTCGCCACCGACAGCGCGGCGCGGGCGTTCTGCTCGACCAGCAGGATGGTCACGCCGAGGTCGCGGTTGATCTTCTGGATGATCGAGAACACCTCTTTCACCAGCAGCGGCGACAGGCCCATCGAGGGCTCGTCCATCAAGATCATCTTCGGGCGCGCCATCAGCGCGCGGCCGATCGCGAGCATCTGCTGCTCGCCGCCTGAGAGATAACCGGCAAGGCCGGTCCGCTCCTTCAGGCGCGGGAAATAGTTGAAGACCATGTCGAGATCGGCATCGACCTCGCGATCCCTGCGGGTGAAGGCGCCGAGCTTGAGGTTTTCGAGCGACGTCATGTCGGCGACGATGCGCCGGCCCTCCATCACCTGGAAGATGCCACGACGCACGATCTTGTCGGGGTCGATGCCGGCGATGGCGGAGCCCTCGAACAGGATCTCGCCACGCGTGACCTCGCCGTCCTCGGTCTTGAGCAGCCCCGAGATCGCCTTCAGCGTCGTCGACTTGCCGGCGCCGTTGGCCCCCAACAACGCCACGATCGCGCCCTTGGGCACGTCGAGGCTGAGGCCGCGCAGCACCAGGATGACGTCGTCATAGACGACCTCGATGTTGCGGACGGCGAGGAGGGGCGGCGCGGGCACGGCGGTAGGAGTGGGGCGAGATGCTTCGAGGGTGTCGGTCATAGTTCAATACTCTCCGCTGTCGTCGCCCGGCTTGACCGGGCGACCCAGTATTCCAGAGACGTCGAAGCTTCACCGAGAGGCCGCGGCGTACTGAATCCCCCGCTCCAGTGCGCACTGCGCACAAGGCGGGGGATGACGGTTGTGTGTGTGGGAATAGCCGGGCTCACCACCCCAGCAGTTCCGGCTTGCGCGGCAGCTCGACGGTCTTGACCTTCTCGAGCTTGATCGTGCCCTTGGCCATGAGATCGTTGAGGTCGCCGTCGGTCGCACCCGCGATCTTGGTGCGATAGAGGTCGACCTTCAGCGTGCCGCGGTGGTCCTTGTCGGTCCAGGTCGAGGGATTGCAGACGCCGTCCATTCCGGCCGGCACCCAGTCCTTCTTCTGGTAGAAGCCCTTGGCGACGTTCTCGCCGGTCGCCCCGCCGTTCTTGGCAGCCCAGTCGAGCGCCTCCCTCATGTAGAGCGCCGAGCAGACCGCCGCGATGTAATGCACGGGTCGGTAGACCTTGCCGGTGGGGTCGGACATCTTGGAGATCTCCATCACCGTCTTCATGCCGGGCGCATCGCCGCCCCAGCTCACTGCGGTGCGCAGCGGGAAGATCACGCCGTTGGCGGCGTCGCCGGCAGTCTTGGCGGCGTTCTCGTCCATGCCCCAGACATTGCCGAGGAACTGGATCTCGACGCCAGCGGTCTTGCAAGCCTTCAGGACGGAGATGTTGGAAGCCGCGGTGTTGCCGAGATAGGCGTAGTTGGCACCCGAGGATTTCAGGCTCAGGCACTGCGCGCTGTAGTCACCTGGTGTGAGCGCGAATACCAGCGGCGGCAGCACCTCGAGGCCGAGCTCCTGTGCCATGGCTTCGCCGGCGGCCTTCGGCGCGTTCGGATAGGGGTGGTTGGCGCCCATGTGGACGAATTTCGGCTTGCCGGGCTTGCCCTTGGCCTTCCAGTCCTCGGCCGCCCACATCAGCATCGCGCGCAGCGAGTCCGAATAGCTCGGGCCGTAGAAGAAATTGTAGGGCGCCGGCTTGGCCTTGCCGCTGACACCTTCGGGATCGGTGAGGGCTGCGGCATAGGAGCCGGAGAGGTCGGGAATCTTGTCCTGGGCAAGGAAGCCGGTCAGCGCTTCGGTGTCCGCGGTGCCCCAGCCCATGATCGCGGCGACCTTGCTGTCCGGCGCCGACCATTTCTTGTAGAGCGCGATCGCGCGCGGCACCTGGTAGCCGTAGTCGTTGGTATCGACGTTGAGCTGCTTGCCGCCGACGCCGCCGTTCTTGTTGACCCAGGCGAAGGTGTCGGCGACGGCCTGGCCGTAGGGCGTGCCGACGTCGGAGGTGCCGCCGGAATAATCGGCGAGATGGCCGATCGCGATCTGCGCCTGCGCGCCGGCCGAGAATGCGGCGATCGCCAGCGCGAGCGATGCAGTGCTCAAAAGGGATTTTGTCTTCATTGGTTGCCTCCTCCTGTTTATTTGTTGGTTAGAGAGTTGCCCGTGCTCAATGCGAGAACGGGTAGAGTTTCCAGTACGCCTTGATCTGTCGCCAGCGATGGGCGAGCCCGTCCGGCTCGAACATCAGGAACGCGATGATGATCACTCCGATCGCGATCTCGCGCAGGAAAGTGATGTTGGTGTTGAGCGACAGTGCCTTGTCGATCGCGCCGCCCTTGAGATAGTGGCTGATGAATTCCATCGCCTCGGGCAGCAGCACCACGAAGGCAGTGCCCATCAGCGTGCCCATGATCGAGCCGGTGCCGCCGATGATGATCATGGCGAGGAACAGGATCGAGCGCTCGATGCCAAAGCCCTCCTGCGAGACCACGAGCTGGTAATGCGCATAGAGCGCGCCGGCGATGCCGGCGAAGAAGGCGGCGAGCCCAAACGACAGCGTGCGGTATTTGGTGAGGTTGATGCCCATGATCTCGGCGGAGAGATAATGGTCGCGGATCGCTACCAGCGCGCGGCCGTCGCGTGTGCGCATCAGATTGGTGACGAGGATGTAGCTCGCGATCACATAGGCCAGGACGACGTAGAAATATTGCCTGTCGCCGCGCAGGGTGAAGCCGAAGATCGAGAACGGATTGGCGCTGGCCGGCACCGAGCCGCCGGTGAACCACTCCGCGCGGGAGAAGAAGTCGAGCAGGATATATTGCGCCGCCAACGTTGCGATGACGAGGTAGAGTCCCTTCAGTCGCGCCGCCGGGATGCCGAAGATCAGCCCGACCAGCGCGGTGATCACACCCGCGAGCGGAATCGCGAAGAACACCGGGATCGGCGCGTTGTTGGAGATGTAGGCCGAGGTGAAGGCGCCAAGCAGGAAAAAGGCGGCATGGCCGATCGAGATCTGGCCGGTGAAGCCGACCAGGATGTTGAGGCCGAGCGCCGCGATCGAGAAGATGCCGATCTGGATCAGGATGCTGAGCCAGTACCCGCCAAGGAATTGCGGCACGAGGCAGAGCAACAGCACGCCGATGATCGCAAAGTTGCGGCTGGTCGTGGTCGGGAAGACCGTGGTGTCCGCCGCGTAGGAGGTGCGGAAATCACCAGCAGGGATGAGGGCAGGGCCGGCCATGGATCAAATCCGCTCGATGTCGTGGGTGCCGAACAAGCCGTAGGGCTTGATCATCAGCACGATGATGAGGACGTAGAACGGTGCGATCTCGTAGAGATTGCCCCAGTGCAGATACTCGCTGTCGACATATTGCGCGATGTTCTCAAGCAAGCCGATGATGATGCCGCCGAGCACGGCGCCGCCAACTGAATCGAGCCCGCCGAGGATCGCCGCCGGGAACACCTTGATGCCGTAGGCCGCAAGTCCCGAGGACACGCCGTTGACGACGGCGACCACCACGCCAGCGACCGCCGACACCGTCGCGGAGATCGCCCAGGCCATCGCGAACACGCTCTTGACTGAGATGCCGAGCGACTGCGCGACCTGCTGGTTGAACGCGGTGGCGCGCATGGCGAGGCCGTACTTCGAGGCGCGGAAGAACCAGGCCATGCCGATCATCATGGCGACCGAGACTACGAGGCTCATGACATAGACGGTCTGGATCTGAAGCCCGAGCAGGCTGACCGACTGGCTCTCGAACACGCGCGGGAACGGTTGCGGATTGACGCCGAACATCCATTTCAGCGTGGCCTGGAGCACGGTCGAGAGGCCGATCGTCACCATGATTACCGAGATGATGGGTTCGCCGATCATCGGCCTCAGGATCAGGACCTGGATCGCGATGCCGAATACGAACATGAACACCAGCGTCATCGGCATGCCGATCCAGAACGGCACCTGGTACTTCGCAAGCAGCGCCCAGCACACCCAGGCGCCGACCAGCAGCAGTTCGCCTTGCGCGAAGTTGACGACCTGCGTCGCCTTGTAGATCAGCACGAACGACATCGCGACCACGCCATAGAGCGTGCCGACCACGAGGCCGTTGACCAGGAGCTGGATGAGGAAGGCGGTGTTCATGTCGATGTCCGCGCAAAATGCAGAAGCGATGACGGTGCGCCCTCTCCCCTTGCGGGAGAGGGTGGCTTCGCGAAGCGAAGCCGGGTGAGGGGTTCTCTCGGCAGCGACGGTGCGGAGAGAGGACCCCTCACCCGAGTGAGGGTGTGGCAAGCGGCGGAGATGCCCTCTCCCACAAGGGGAGAGGGCGCATCGGCTGGCAGCGCGGTATCGGTTCGAAGCAGGCTCACTCCGCGGCCTCCGCCATATGCCCATGTCCGCCCAGATCCACCACGCGCAGCGTCGTTCGCACGCGTTGCGTGGTGCCGTCCTGGAAGCGGATCACGGTGTCGACGGGGATGTCGGCATCGCCGCGGTAGATCGCGTTGATGATGCCTTCGTATTTCTCGTTGATGACGCTGCGGCGCACCTTTCGGGTGCGGGTGAGCTCGCCGTCGTCGGCGTCCAGCTCCTTGTAAAGCAGCAGGAAACGCGAGATGCGTTGCGCCGGTGGCAATGTGGCGTTGACGGTCTCGACTTCCTTCTTGAGCAGCGCGTAGACCTCCGGCCGTGAAGCTAGGTCACTGTAGGTCGTGAACGAGAGCCGGCTCTTCTCCGCCCATTTCGAGATGATGGAGTAACGGATGCAGATCATCGCCGCGAGCGCGTCGCGGCCGGCCCCTAGCACCACGGCCTCCGCGATATAGGGCGAGAACTTCAGCTTGTTCTCGATGAATTGGGGCGAGAAGCGCTCGCCGCGCGAGGTCTCGGCCAGGTCCTTGATGCGGTCGATGACGACGAGCTGCTTGTTATCGTTGAAGTAGCCGGCGTCACCGGACAGCATCCAGCCGTCCTTGATGTCGGCGACGCTCGCCTCGGGGTTCTTGTAATAGCCGAGGAACATGTTGGGATGCCGCACCACGATCTCGCCGACGCCGTGGACGTCGGCATTGTCGATGCGGATCTCGACGCTGTCGGCCATCGGCACGCCTGTCGTGTCAGGGTCGACCTTGCCCTCGGGATGCAGCGTGTAGGCCCCTAACATTTCCGTCTGGCCGTAGAGCGTGCGCAGCGGCACGCCCATGGCCTGGAAGAACTTGAAGGTATCAGGGCCGAGTGCCGCGCCGCCGGTCGCGGCTGAACGCAGGCGGGTAAAGCCGAGGCGGTCGCGGAGCGCGCGGAACAGGATTGCGTCGGCAAAGCTCGAACGTTTGCCGTCTGCGAGCGCGGCGAGGCCGCTCTTCATGCCGATGTCGAACAGGCGCTGCTTGAAAGGCGTTGCGTCCATCACCTTGGCGCGGACGTCGGCGGCGATGGATTCCCAGACGCGCGGCGCAAACAGCACGAACGTCGGCGCGATTTCGCGCAGATCGTTCATCATCGTATCAGGCTCTTCGACGAAGTTGATCTTCATCCGGCACAAGAGGCCTTTGCCAAGCACGTAGACCTGCTCCATGATCCACGGTAGCGGCAGCACGGAGACGTATTCGTCGTCCGGCCCCTTCGGATCGAAGGCGAGATAGGTCGCGCAATGGCCGAGCACGCGGCCGGCGGCGAGCATGGCGAGCTTCGGGTGCGAGGTGGTGCCCGACGTGGTGCAGAGAATCGCGACATCCTCGCCCTTGGTGGCATCGACGAGGCGATCGTAGAGCTCCGGCTCACGCGTGGCGCGGCCGCGGCCGAGTTCGGCGAACGCTTCCGCCGACATCAGTCGGGGATCGTCGTATTTCCGCATGCCGCGCGGATCGGAATAGATGATGTGCTTCAGCCGCGGCACACGCTCGGCAAGCGCGAGCAGCTTGTCGACCTGCTCTTCGTCCTCGGCGAAAACGACCTGCGCCTCGCCATAGTTGAGGAGGTAGGAGGCTTCCTCGTCCAGCACGTCGCGATAAAGCCCAAGGCTCAATCCACCGATGGCGTGGGTCGCCACTTCCGCCGCGACCCAGTCCGGCCGGTTGTCGCCGATGATGCCGATGACGTCCTCGCGCCCCAGGCCCAATTCGATGAGGCCGAGCGCGAAGTCGCGTACGCGGGTGTGGTAGTCATTCCAGGTGAAGACGCGCCAGAGCCCGAGATCCTTTTCGCGCAACGCGATCTCCTTGCCGTGCTCCCTGGCATTGAGCCGCAGCATCTTCGGATAGGTGTCGGCCTGCGCGACGCGGCCCGCGTAATCCATCATGCCGCACTCTCCTGCGCTGGCGGAGCATCGTCCGGATCGACCAGCACCTCGTCCTCCTCGCCGAGATAGGCGCGCCTGACGTGGGGATCGGCGAGCACGGCGGCCGGATCGCCCTCGGCGATCTTGCGGCCGAAATCGAGCACCATGACGCGGTGGGAGATGTCCATCACCACGCCCATGTCGTGCTCGATCATCACCACCGTCATCCCGAACTCCTCGTTGAGGTCGACGATGTAGCGCGCCATGTCCTCCTTCTCCTCGAAGTTCATGCCGGCCATCGGCTCGTCGAGGAGAATGAGGCGCGGTTCCAGCGCCATGGCACGGGCGAGCTCGACGCGTTTGCGCAGGCCGTAGGAGAGGGTGCCGGCTTGCGCCTTTCGCACCGACTGGAGATCGAGGAAGTCGATGATCTCCTCGACCTTGCGGCGGTGCTCGAGTTCTTCCTTGCGCGCGCCGGTGAGCCAGTACAGCGATCCCGTGAGGAAATTGTTGTTCAGGAGGTGATGGCGCCCGACCATGATGTTGTCGAGCACGCTCATGTGGTGGAACAGGGCCAGATTCTGGAAGGTGCGGCCGATGCCGAGCGTGGGGCGCGCGTTCGGCGTCAGCCCTGTGATGTCGCGGCCCCGGTAGAACAGCTGGCCCTCGGTCGGCTTGTAGCGGCCGGAAATACAATTCACGATCGAGGTCTTGCCGGCGCCGTTGGGGCCGATGATCGAGAACAGCTCGCCGTCATTGATTGCAAAGCTGACATTGGTCAGCGCACGGACGCCGCCGAATCGCAAGGACACGCCGCGCACTTCGAGACTGGTAGCCACCAAACAAATCCCTCCCGGTGATGGCGCATTCAGCGGCGCTCTTCGTCCGTTCCTGTCGGGCGATCCTAGTACGGCCGTGCCGGTGAGGCCATGCAGCTATTGGTCTCGACCGGCGCCGCGCCACTCTTGCTCCCGATCGGGATCAAAAGCCGCATCGCCCAAGGTGGTCCTCAATAGGGGAAAGCGCTATTTTGAAATGTCTCCCGCCTGACAATTCTGCGACAAAGTTTTTTCAGGCGGGAGTGGCCTTCATCTTTCGTCGGATGGTGGTCGAAGCGATCGTGTTGCAGTGCAGCAGAGAGATTGGGTGGCGAACGGTGCGGCTGGCTTCGGCATCATGATTTCAGAGGATCAACTGAAGCGGGTCGCCGCCTGGTCGCGCGAGCTCACGGACGCGGAGATCGAGGTCGCCCGCACCGGGATCACGGAACGGTTCTACCGCACCGGTGAGACCGTGTTCATGCGCGGCGATACGTTCAGCTATTGGGCGGGCATGGTGAGCGGCCTGGCACGGATGGGCGGGGTCTCGCGCGACGGCAAGGAGACGAGCCTTGCGGGGCTGACGGCCGGGGCCTGGTTCGGCGAGGGCAGCGTGCTCAAGAACGAGCCGCGCCGCTACGACGTGGTCGCGCTGCGCGACAGCCGCGTCGCGCTGATGGAACGCAGCGCCTTCATGTGGCTGTTCGAGAACAGCGTCGGCTTCAACCGCTTCCTGGTGCGCCAGCTCAACGAGCGGCTCGGCCAGTTCATCGGCATGCTCGAGGTCAACCGCACGCTGGATGCCACCGCACGCCTCGCGCGCAGCATCGCCTCGCTGTTCAATCCGATCCTCTATCCCGAGTCGACCGCGCATCTGGAAATCACCCAGGAGGAGATCGGGGCGCTCTCGGGCATGTCACGGCAGAACGCCAACCGCGCGCTGAACCGGCTGGAGAAGGAGGGGCTGCTGCGGCTCGAATATGGCGGCGTCACCATTTTGGATGTCGAGCGGCTGCGCGGCTACGGGGACTAGCGCGCGTTTGCGGGAGCGTGGACCGGCCAGAGGTCGGCGCGCCAGCGGATCGCGATCGCCAGCATCGCGATGAAGCCTGCGGCGGCGTAGAGCGAGCCCGTCGCGGAATAGCCGATGATGTCGATCAGGCTACCGGCCGCGAGCAATCCGAGCGGCAGGCCGTAGATCACCATCATGCGGACGCCCATCACGCGGCCGCGCAGGTGTGCGCTCGCCGTCCGCATCAGGATCACGGCAGCTGAGATCATCGACATGCTCTGGGCGATGCCGGCGAGAACGAGGCAGGCCATCGCCACCGGCATGGTCCTGATCTCGACGAACACCAGCAGCATGGCGTACCAGGCCAGCGTCGCGCCGATGAGAAGCCGGGCAATGCGCAGTCCGCTGACCAGGCTGAGCGTGATGGAGCCGATCAGCGAGCCCACGGCGAAGCTCGCCGAGAGATAGCCGAGGCCGGTCTGGTCGGTATGAAAGATGTCCCGCGCGATGTAGGGCAATAGTCCGCCGGTGAAGGGAAATGCGGTGAGATTGGCCAGGAAGGCGACGCACAGCGCCGCGCGCATTCCCGGGCCGTTCCAGGCATAGACGATCCCTTCCTTGAGGTCGCCCAGCAATCGCGAGACCGCGTGGCTGTTCGCCGGAAGATCGCTCGTCGTGACGGTCCTTTTCGGCCGGGTCAGGCAGAGCATGAGAAGTGCGGCCGCGAGATACAGACAGGCGATCGCCACATAAACGAGGCCGATGCCGAGGACGGCGAACAGACCTGCGCCGGTCAGCGCTCCGGCGATGCGGGCGCTGTCCTGGGTCGTGCGCGCAACGCTGATGGCGCCCACCAGTTGCTCGGCCGGCATGATCTCGGCAAGCAGCGCGCCGCGAACGCCGAGATCGGAGGGGCGGATCAGGCCCATGAGCGCGACGATGATCATCACGCTCAGCGGCGACAAATGACCGGTCAGCGCCAGAACCATGATGGTCGACGAGAGCGCCGTATAGGCAAGGCGCATCACGACCAGGAGATCGCGATGCCCGATCCGGTCGCCGATCATGCCGAGCACCGGCGCGACCAGGGTCCCGACGAACTGCAGCGACGCAAGCACGGTGAGCAGCAGCACCGAGCCTGTCTCGACCATGATGTACCAGCCGAGCACCAGCGTCTCCACTTCGAACGCCCACGAGGTGAGCAGATCGGACGGCCACTGGAAGCGATAGTTGCGGATGCGGAATGGCGCGAGTGCGGAAGGTCGTGCGGATGTGCTCAAGATGCGATGACGGGTTTCACGGCGATTCCCCCTTGTTTTTGTTCTTCTGTTGGCAGGGTAGCCCCGGCCATGCCCCTGTCAATTGGCGCTACCGCATGCCGCCATGCTTGCCGACGATTTGCGGTGCGCCAGTGCGCCCACAGCATCGCTTCGTCGCCCGGCCGATACGGAGAGGCTGACCAACCGCCGCTTGCTCTTCCCGTGCGACGAGCCCATGCTTGCCAGGTTCCTGGGCCCATCCGGCAGGTCCAGGAGCTCGCGCCATCGCGGCTTCCGCGAGGTCCTGACCCATGAACTGCTCTTGCTGTGGTTTAGAGGTCCAGAGCGGCTTTGCCTTCTGCCCGAAGTGCGGCACGAAGCAGCCGAACGCGTGCCCAGGCTGCGGGTTTCCATGCGCGCCGGATTTCGCCTATTGCCCGAAATGCGGTGCCTTCGTCGCTGAGGTCCCCACAGGCGGGCAGGCATCGGCGCGGACGAGCCCGACGACGCTTCCGATCCGGTCCTCCTCGCCGCCGCTCGTGCCGGCGGAGGAGGCTCAAGCCGCATTTCGAGCTCCGTCGGACAAGATCGACAGCGAGGCGAACCGCCGCACCATCACCGTGCTGTTTGCCGACCTCAGCGGCTTCACTGCGATGAGCGAGCGGCTCGACCCCGAGGTCATGCAGACGCTTCAAAACGAATTGTTCGAGGAGCTGACGGCCGCGGTGCAAAGCTTTGGCGGCTTCGTGGACAAATTCATCGGCGATGCGCTGCTGGCTCTGTTTGGCGCGCCGGCGGCGCACGAGGACGACCCGGAGCGGGCGGTGCGCGCTGCCCTCGACATGATCGGCCGGACGGCGCGCCTCAGCGAACGCGCGAAGGCGTATGCCGGTTCACCGCTGCTGCTCCATGTCGGCATCAACACCGGGCACGTCGTCGCGGGCGGGCTCGGTGCGGGTGTTTCCAAATCCTATTCGGTGACCGGCGACACGGTGAATACCGCCCAGCGGCTACAGTCGATGGCGGCTCCGGGCGAGGTGCTGGTCGGGCCGTTGACCCACCGTCTGACGCGGCATGCGTTCTCCTATGACTCGCTTGGCGAGGTCTCGCTCAAGGGCAAGATGGGCAGCGTGCTGGTCCACCGTCTGAAGGAGCCGCTCGACACGCCCCGTGCGGCGCGCGGTCTCGACACGCTGGGCCTCAATGCGCCGTTGATCGGGCGCGACGCCGAGCTTGCGCGCCTGATCGGCAGCCTTGATCGCGCGTGCGGCGGCGCGGCCCAACTGGTGCGGCTGGTCGGTGAAGCCGGCATCGGGAAAACGCGCCTGGTCAGCGAGTTCGTCGCGCGCATCCGCGACCAGGATCGATTCGCCGGCGTGGCGATCCGGCACGCGGCGTGCTCGCCGCTGGGCGAACAATCCTACGGCACTCTCGCCGCCGTGCTGCGCAGCGCCTATGGCATTGCGCAGAAGGTGGGCGCCGCAGAGGCGGAGGCGAAGGTCGCGGAAGCGCTGTCGGAGCTTGGCCTCGCGACCGACGAGGCGGACCGCCTGATGCCCCTCTATCTGCACGTCCTCGGCCTCGGCGACCCCAACGCCGCGCTGAGACATGTCGAGCCCGAACAGCTCCGCCGGCAGATATTCTTCGCGATTCGCACCGTCTTCGAACGCCGCCTGGCACTGTCGCCACTGCTGATCATCGTCGAGGATCTGCATTGGGCCGACGCGGTGTCGCTTGAAGCGTTGCGGTTCCTGATGGATCGGTTGGAGCGGACGCGGCTGATGCTGCTGTTTACGCATCGGCCGATGCTCGAACTGGACCAGTTCGGTTCGAGCAGGATCAGTCACACTACCCTTCGGCTGCCCCCGCTTGGCGACGCCGACGGCCAAAGGCTGCTCGCGGCCTATTTCGGTCACGGTTGGCGTGAACCGCCGGGAGCTCTGTTCGGTCGAATCCTCGATCGCGCCGGCGGCAATCCGCTTTTCCTCGAGGAGATCATACGCGGCCTCATCGAGGCCGGCACACTGGAGCGCGACGGCGCGCAGTGGCGGATGAAGTCGGATGAAGCCGCCGCCGATATCCCGGCAAGCATTCAGGCGCTGTTGCTGGCGCGTCTCGACCGGTTGCCGCATCAGGTGCGCCGCCTGGCACAGGAGGCTGCGGTGATCGGCCCGCGTTTTGATGCGGCTGCTCTCGGTGCGGCGGCAACCGAGCCGGCAAGGGTTGAAGCAGGGCTCGAGCTTCTGTGCGACGCGGAGATCATCGAGGAGATCGCGGGCGCGAACTCGATTTCGCTGCGGACGTATCGCTTCACGCAAACCATGCTTCAGGACGTGATCTATCAAAACCTGCTTCTGCAGCGCCGGATCGAGCTCCATGGACGGATCGGCGGGGCGCTCGAGAGGCTCTATGGCACCGAGCCCGAGCGCCTCGAAGATATCATTCTGCTCGGACATCACTTCAGTCTGAGCGCGAGCAAGCCGAAAGGCGCGCGCTATCTGCGCGCAGCCGGCGATCGCGCACGCGCCAGCTATGCCAACGACGATGCCATCCGTCTCTACCAACAGGCCCTCGCCGTGCTGTTGACCGGCGTCGAACGGGAGCCGGAACGTCTGGTCCTGTACGAGCGGATTGCGGACCTTTGTGGCGCGGCTGGCCGCCGGAACACGGCCGAGGAGCACTATCAGAGCGCGTTGGAGGGGCACCGCGCCATCCAGGACCGGATCGGCGAAGCGCGAATTCTTCGCAAGCTTGGCCGATTGCTGTGGGACGCCGGCAAGCGGATCAAGGCAGAGGCGCATTACGCCGAGGCGGCCAACCTGCTTGGAGGGACCGACGCGCCCATCGAGTGGGCGCATCTCCTGCAGGAGCGCGGCCGTCTCGCGTTTCGGACCGGCGATCATGTCGCCGCCGCAAGATGGGCAGACGAGGCGCTCGGCTATGCGCGGTCCGTACCGGCGGACGCGGACGAGCAGGCCGGTCTCGAGGCGGCACGCGCGATTGCGGAGGCCCTCAACACCAAGGGGGTTGCGCTAGCGCGGCTTGGACGACACGAGGAGGCGGTGCGCGAGGTGGAGCAAAGTGTTGCAGCCGCCGAAACCGCCGGCCTTCTCAACGTAGCCTGCCGCGGCTACACCAATCTCGGTGTGCTCTACACGATCGTCGACCCGGCGAAAGCCGTGGAGGTCTGCCGGTGTGGACTCGATGTCGCGCGTCGGATCGGGGATCTCGGCTTCCAGGCGCGTCTTCTCGCCAATTTTGCCGTTGCCTGTTGCACGTTCACGGACAGATGTACCGAGGAAGGGGTACCGGCTGCCGAGAAGGCGATCGAAATCGACCGTGCGCTCGATCAGCGCGAGCATCTCTCCGTGCCGCTGATCGTGCTCGGGCAAATCCATCAATGCCATTTCCGCCCCGATCTGGCCGCCCTCTGCTACAATGAGGCTATCGAGGTGGCGAACGAAACCGGCGAACCGCAGCAGCTCTTTCCATGCTATGATGGTCTTGCCACGCTGAGCCTTGATCGAGGCGACATGCCCGAGGCCGACCGATATTTCGCGCTGGCCCATGATGTCTGCGCTCGCCACGGGCTCGATCCTGCCGGGCTGATCGTGCTGCCATTTCTTGACTAGGTCATATGAAGGAGTTCAACCATGTCAGAACTTCATGTCGATGGACCGCTTCAACCGGGCGATCGCGCGCCAAACGTCGTGCTGGACGCGATCACACGGGATGGGACGATCTCGCTCCAGGATTTTCGCGGGCACAGTCCAATACTGATCGGCTTGTTTCGCGGGCTGCACTGCCCGTTCTGTCGGCGCCATATCGCGGCACAGGCGCAACTTGACGCAGCCCTGCGCGACAAGGGCGTCGAAAGTCTCACGGTCGTGAATACGCCCATCGAACGCGCGCGGCTCTACTTCCGCTATCATCCCTTGCCCAATCTGCTCGCCGCGTCCGACCCCGAGCGGGTCTCGCACCGTGCGTTCGGCCTGCCCACTATCGAGTTTACGGAGAACGAAACCGAGTGGCCGCGCAAGGTGGGTATGGACGTCGTCAAGAGGATGCAGGTGGATGTGCCCGGCGAAACGTCGGGGCCGATGAATCGGTTGGCGGCTTCCGAGTACCTCAACAACAAGGACGGCTACGAGATGATGGAGGCCGATCAGCGCATGGCGGCAACCGGCCAGGGCCAGCTGTTCGGCCAGTTCCTGCTCGATCGCGAGGGGATCGTGCGCTGGACCTTTACCGAGGTTCCTGAAGGCGGCCACCGCATGTTCGGGGCTCCGAGCCCGCAGGAGTTGATGTCGGCCGCATCGCAGGTGGCGAGCTAGGCATCGGCTGGTGATTAACCCGCCACCTTCGGCCGTTTCTCGGCGAGCGCTGCCGCCATCGCCGAGATCAGCGGGCGCATGAAATAGTGGTCTTCCGCCGGTGCGATGTCCGTGCGCAGGCCATGCGCGGCGAGCTCTCCCGACACTGCAGGACCCACCGACGCAATCAGCGTCCGCTCCAACCCTGCGCGCAACTTCGCCTCACTGCCATGTGCCTTCGCGGCTTCCACGAGGCGGCGGACCTGGCCAAGATTGGTCAGCGCGATGGAATCGATCCGCCCCTCGGCCATGTCGTCGATGGCGGCGACGATGTTGGCATCCGCTGCCTTGGAATCGTAGGCATAAGGCAGCACGGTATCGACATCGGCGCCTTGCACGGCAAGCGCGCCGGTCAGGACGCTGTGGTCCTTGTCCGGATAAAGCTGAAGGCCGACGCGTCGCCCCTTCAGATCAAGCCTGCCCAGCATTTCGATCACGCCTTCGGTGGTCGGCTTCTCCGTGGTCTGCTGCGCATCGAGGGAGATCTCGCGCAACGCCCTGCCGGGCTTCGGGCCGCGGGTGAATTTTCGCGATTTGGCGAGGGCTGCGACCAGGGCCTGGTCGAGACCACGGCTCCGCGCCAGCTTCATGATCCGCCGCAGGCCTTCGCCCGTCATCAGCACGAGGTCGTCAAGGGGCTGGTCGATGGCGCGGCGGATCCAGGCCTCGACCGGGGCGGGATCGGGCGCGTCGTGAATGGTGAACATCGGGCACTGCACGACATCGGCACCTTGCTCCGCCAGAAGCTTTGAAAACTGCGCCTCCTCGCGCGTCTCCAGGATCAGGATGCGGTAGCCGTTCAAGCGGTCGGCCATGGGTGTGCTCCGGCGGTAAATTGCAATGGTCCATTCATCCTGACTCCGCTGTCGGGATTGGCGCAAGGGCGGGGTCGGTGATAGAGCAGGGCGCAAATCGCGGGTCGTTCCGCAGTCGCTGCCCAAACCTTCATCAAGAGCCATGCCCGATCATCAATATGTCCTGACCCTGTCCTGTCCGGATCGTCCCGGCATCGTCTCGGCGGTGTCGACCTTTCTGGCCCACAACGGACAGAACATTCTCGATGCCCAGCAGTTCGACGACGTCGAGACCAAGAAGTTCTTCATGCGCGTGGTGTTCACCGCGGCCGATCTCGCCGTGGAGCTGTCGGCGCTCCAGACCGGCTTTGCCGCGATCGCGGAGCGTTTCGGCATGGAGTGGCAGATGCGCGACCGTGCCGCGCATCGCAAGGTAATGCTGCTGGTGTCGAAGTCCGACCATTGCCTGGTCGACATCCTCTATCGCTGGCGCACCGGCGAGCTGCCGATGGTCCCGACCGCAATCGTCTCCAACCATCCGCGCGAGGTCTATGCCGGGCTCGATTTTGGCGGCATCCCGTTCCACCATCTGCCTGTCACCAAGGAGACCAAGCGCGAGCAGGAGGCGCAGATCCTCGATCTCGTCGCCGAGACCGGCACCGATCTCGTCGTGCTCGCGCGCTACATGCAGATCCTGTCGGATGATCTTTCCGCCAAGCTTTCCGGCCGCTGCATCAACATCCACCACTCGTTCCTGCCGGGCTTCAAGGGCGCAAAGCCCTATCACCAGGCCCACGAGCGCGGCGTCAAGCTGATCGGAGCGACCGCCCATTACGTCACGCGCGATCTCGACGAAGGTCCGATCGTCGATCAGGACGTCGAGCGCATCAGCCACCGCGACACGCCGGAGGATCTCGTCCGCAAGGGCCGCGATATCGAGCGGCGCGTGCTGGCCCGCGCGATCCGCTACCACCTCGACGACCGCGTCATCCTCAACGGCCGCAAGACCGTGGTGTTCATGGACTAGCGAATAGTGGAGTGGCGAGTAGCGAATGGAGAGGGTGGCGATATTCGCCACTCCCTATTCGCCATTCGCTCCCCTAGCGCACCGCGCCGCCCGACGTGGACCCCGTCGCGCCCTTCTGCGCCTGCTCTTCCTTCTCGCGATCCGCCGCCGGCAGCAGCCGCTTGCGTTCGCGCTCTTTCATGTAGGCGTCGTATTGCGGCGTGCCGGGCCGCGGCGGTGCGTCGGCCGGCAGGCCGCCGGCCCATTGCGGGACGTAGTCGCCCATACCGGCGGAGAGCTTTTCGTTGACGGTGCCGCAGCCGGACAGCCCCGCGGCGAGCGCAACGAGGGTGAGGACGGAGCGGAAAGGCTTGAGCATTGTGCGCGCGAATTCAGTCGTGTTGGACGCCGGGTTAGGCTGGCGCGGGAAGAGTAGTCTTCAACAAGGTAAAATAGACTTATTCGAGGTAGGTAATTAAATACCGATTTGCGGTGAACCGAAGCCTCGCCGGTGTCCGAATTCTGCAAAAGAAAGACGAAATCCTCCATCCACGCGGCCGGCTGCTTTCTAGACTGTCCAAGGGGCGCGCGACAAACTGGCTTGGTCGGCGGCGGGGCTTTTTCGTTGACAGGTCCATTTTATTTGTACAATCGTACAAATAGGAGCGACCAGGATGGGGATGCTCGGGTTACCCCGACGTAACCACGGCATCGCTCCCGTCGTCGGCAATCGGGACGCGTGGCTTGCGCCGAATGGTCGCCAAACGTCCGATTGACAATAAGGGCGCGAAAGACGCCATGTGGCGCGACATCGCGCGTGCGTGAGCTAAGGTTGAGCCAAGGACCGGGCACTCGGTCCGGCGCACAAGAGGTCAGGAATGAAGGGGAGGGACATCTGATGTTCGAACGGAAGACGTTTTCTTATAAGGTCTCTTGGACCGCAGCAGCGGCCGCCATCGCCGGCCTCGCGGCCATCGTGCCCGCCAAGGCCGAGGACACCGTCAAGGTCGGCCTGATCCTGCCGATGACCGGCGGTCAGGCCTCGACCGGCAAGCAGATCGAGAACGCGATCAAGCTTTACATGCAGCAGAAGGGCGACACCGTCGCCGGCAAGAAGATCGAGATCATCCTCAAGGACGACGCCGCGATTCCGGACAAGACCAAGACGGCCGCGCAGGAGCTGATCGTCAACGACAAGGTCAATTTCATCGCCGGCTTCGGCGTGACGCCAGCCGCGCTCGCGGCCGCGCCGCTCGCAACCCAGGCCAAGATCCCGGAAGTCGTGATGGCGGCCGGCACCTCCATCATCACCGAGCGCTCGCCCTACATCGTGCGCACCAGCTTCACGCTGGCGCAGTCCTCGACCATCATCGCCGACTGGGCGGTGAAGAACGGCATCAAGAAGGTGGCGACGCTCACCTCCGACTACGCGCCGGGCAACGACGCGCTGAACTTCTTCAAGCAGAATTTCACCGCCGGCGGCGGTGAGGTGGTCGAAGAGGTGAAGACGCCGCTCGCCAATCCCGATTTCGCGCCGTTCCTCCAGCGCATGAAGGACGCCAAGCCCGACGCGATCTTCGTGTTCGTGCCGGCCGGCCAGGGCGGCAACTTCATGAAGCAGTATGCCGAGCGTGGCCTCGACAAGGCCGGCATCAAGGTGATCGGACCGGGCGACGTCACCGACGACGACCTGCTCAACAACATGGGCGACGCCGTGCTCGGCACGGTCACCGCGCATCTGTATTCCGCGGCGCATCCCTCGCAGATGAACAAGGATTTCGTCGCGGCCTACAAGAAGGCCTACGGCAACCGTCCGGGCTTCATGGCCGTGAGCGGCTATGACGGCATCCACCTCATCTACGAGGCGCTTAAGCAGACCAATGGCGACACCGACGGCACCAAGCTGGTCGAAGCCATGAAGGGCCAGAAGTGGGAAAGCCCGCGCGGCCCGATCTCGATCGACCCCGAGACCCGCGACATCGTGCAGAACATCTACATCCGCAAGGTCGAGAAGGTCGACGGCGAGCTCTACAATGTCGAGTTCGCGACCTTCGAAGCCGTCAAGGATCTCGGCAAGACCAAGAAGTGACGCGCGAAAAGCGCGTCATCCCCGAGCGCGCTTAGCGCGCATCGGGGATCTCGACGTGATGGAAATGGATTCCGGGTTCAGCGCTGCGCGCTGCCCCGGAATGACGAGTGATTACTAGGGTTCACCCGCTTCCGATGACCTCTATCCTCACCAACCTGTTCGATGGCGTTGCCTACGGCATGCTGCTGTTCGTGCTCGCTTGCGGGCTTGCGGTCACGCTCGGCCTGATGAACTTCGTCAACCTCGCCCACGGTGCCTTCGCCATGGCCGGCGGCTATGTCTGCATGGTCCTGGTCAACCGGATGGGCTGGCCGTTCTTCGCCGCGCTGCCGCTCGCCTTTGTCTCCGCAGCAGCCATCGGCATCGTGCTCGAACGAACGCTCTACCGCCGTCTCTATGCGCGCAGCCATCTCGACCAGGTGCTGTTCACGATCGGTCTGACGTTCATGTCGGTCGCGGCCGTCGATTACATCCAGGGCTCGTCGCGGGTGTTCATCAATTTGCCGGCTGCGCTCCAGGGCCAGTTCGACGTGTTCGGCGTCGGCATCGGCCGCTACCGGTTGATGATCATCGTGATCTGCGGCCTGCTCACCATTGGTCTCCAGATGGTGCTGGCCAAGACCCGTTTCGGCAGCCGGCTGCGCGCCGCGGTCGATGATCCCCGTGCCGCGAGCGGCCTCGGCATCAACGTGCCGCAGGTGTTCGCCTTCACCTTTGCTTTCGGCTGCGGGCTCGCCGGTCTCGGTGGTGCACTGAGCGCCGAGATCCTCGGCCTCGATCCGTATTTCCCGCTGAAGTTCATGATCTACTTCCTGATCGTGGTCACGGTCGGCGGCTCGTCCTCGATCACCGGTCCATTCCTGGCCTCGCTCCTGCTCGGCATCGGCGACGTCGCCGGCAAATATTACGTGCCGAAGATGGGCCCCTTCGTGATCTACACCATGATGATCGTGATCCTGATCTGGCGCCCGAACGGCCTGTTCGGCCGCACGGCCGCGCGTTGAGGCCGCCGATGAGCGCTTCCTCCGACGTCGGTTATCACGCCCAGCGCCACGCGCGCTGGCACTATGGCGAAGTCGCCTTCTGGCTGGTCGTGCTGGCCTGCGGCTTCGCATTTCCTACGCGCTATCTGATCATGACCGACATCCTGCGGCTGGCGCTGTTCGCGATGTCGCTCGATCTCATCCTCGGTTATGCCGGCATCGTTTCGCTCGGCCACGCTGCTTTCTTCGGCGTCGGCGCCTACGCCGCGGGGCTTCTCGCCTTGCACGGGATCATCAATGAGCCCGTGCTCGCGCTGATCGTAGCCGGCCTTGCCGCGATGGTGCTGGGTTTCGCCACCAGCTTCCTGGTGATCCGCGGCGTCGACCTGACCCGGCTGATGGTCACGCTCGGCATCGCGCTGCTCCTTGAGGCGCTCGCCGAGCGCTTCTCCAACATCACCGGCGGCACCGACGGCCTTCAGGGCATCGAGATGCAGCCGATCTTCGGCGAGATTCCGTTCGACATGTTCGGCAAGACCGGCTTCTTCTATTCGCTGGCCGTGCTGTTTTTGCTGTTCCTGTTCGCCCGCCGCGTCGTGCATTCGCCGTTCGGGCTGTCGCTGCGCGCGATCAAGAACAACCCGCTGCGCGCCGCGGCGATCGGTATCCCCGTCAACCGCCGCCTGATCGCGATCTACACGCTCGCGGCGTTCTATGCCGGCGTCGCGGGCGCGCTGTTCACCCAGACCACGGCGATCGCCTCCCTCGACGTGTTCGCCTTCGAGCGTTCGGCCGATTTGATGCTGGTGCTCGTCATCGGCGGGACCGGCTATCTCTACGGCGGACTGGTCGGCGCGGTGATCTTCCGCATGCTCCAGGAAGTGTTCTCCACCATCACCCCGCAATATTGGCAGTTCTGGATCGGCCTCGTGCTGGTCGTGATCGTGCTGGTCGGCCGCCAGCGCCTGCACCGCTGGGTGCTCTATGTGCCGAACCTGGTCATCAAGCAGGTTGCCGGGCGCAAGGCCGTCGTCGCTGTGCCGGAGAGCGACGCATGACCATCGCGCTCGAAACCCAGAATCTCGAAAAGCAGTTCGGCGGCCTGCGCGTGACGCGGGACCTGTCGCTCAAGATCGAGCAGGGCGCCCGTCACGCGCTGATCGGCCCGAACGGTGCCGGCAAGACCACGGTCATCAACCAGCTCACCGGCGTGCTCAAGCCGAACTCGGGCCGGATCCTGCTCGAAGGCCAGGACATTACCGATCTGCCCGTGCACAAGCGCGTGCTGCGCGGCCTGTCGCGCACTTTCCAGATCAACCAGCTCTATCCCGACCTGACCCCGCTCGAGACCATCGGCCTTGCCGTCTCCGAGCGTCTCGGACATGGCGGCGACTGGTGGCGGCGGATGGGCACGCGGAGCGACGTCAACGGCGAGATCGCCGATCTCCTGAGGCGCTTCCATCTGCTCGACGTCATGAACGAAGAGACCGTGACGCTGCCTTACGGCAAGCAGCGCCTGCTCGAGATCGCGGTCGCGATCGCCGCCAAGCCCCGCGTGCTGCTGCTCGACGAGCCCGCCGCCGGCGTGCCCGAGAGCGAACGCCACGACATTCTCGCGGTCGTAGGCAGCCTGCCGCGTGACGTCACCGTGCTCCTGATCGAGCACGACATGGACCTCGTCTTTTCCTTCGCCGACCGCATCTCGGTATTGGTCTCGGGCGCGCTGCTCACCGAAGGTCCGCCCGACGTGGTCGCGCGCGACCCGCAGGTCAAGGCCGTCTATCTCGGCGAGGAGGCGGTCAATGTCTGACCTGCTCGCGATCGACGCCCTGCGCGCTGGCTATGGCGAGGCGGTGGTGCTGCCCAACATGTCCCTGCGCCTCGCCGAGGGGCAGGTGCTTGCGTTGCTGGGCCGCAACGGCACCGGCAAGACCACGCTGATCAACTCCATCGTCGGCGTGACCCGCCGCTTCTCCGGCTCCGTCGCGCTCGCCGGCACCGATGTCACCTCGCTCCGGCCTGACCAGCGGGCGCGCGCCGGCATCGGCTGGGTGCCGCAGGAGCGCAATATCTTCCGCTCGCTGACGGTGGAAGAGAACATGACCGCGGTGGCGCAGCCCGGCCCCTGGACGGTCGAGAGGGTCTACGAGATGTTCCCGCGGCTGAAGGAGCGGCGGAGCAATTTTGGCAACCAGCTCTCCGGCGGCGAGCAGCAGATGCTGGCGATCGGCCGGGCGCTGACCCTAAATCCCAAGGTCCTGCTGCTGGACGAGCCGACGGAGGGCCTCGCCCCCATCATCGTCGAGGAGCTGCTGAAGGCGATCGGCACCATCACCCGGGCGGGCGGCATCTGCTCGATCATCGTCGAGCAGAACGCGCAAAAGATTCTGGGGCTCGCCGACCGTGTTGTGATATTGGAGCGCGGAACGATCGTCCACGACGCCCCGAGCGCCGCGCTGAAGGCCGACCCGTCGGTCCTCGAGCGCCACCTCGGCGTCGCAGGGGCGGCGGCCCACTAGAAATACGGGAGAGACAAGAAATGCAGCGAACCAAAGCCCCCTTCCGCGCCGACGAGGTCGGCAGTCTCCTGCGTCCGGCCAAGATCAAGGAAGCCCGCGTCAGGCTCGAGAAGGGCGAGATCTCGGCCGACGATCTGCGCAAGATCGAGGACATGGAGATCGAGAAGGTCGTGCACAAGCAGGCCTCGATCGGCCTGAAGCTCGCGACCGACGGCGAATTCCGCCGCTCCTGGTGGCACTTTGACTTCCTGGCCAAGCTCACGGGCTGCGAAATGTTTCACCCGGACACGGGCATCCAGTTCGCGGGCGTCGAGACGCGGCATGACGCGGTCCGCGTGATCGGCAAGCTCGATTTCCCCGACGACCATCCGATGCTGGATCACTTCCGCTTCTTGAAGAAGTCCGCCGACCAGGCCCACGTCACCGCCAAGATGACGATCCCCTCGCCGGCGGTGCTGCACTTCCGCGGCGGCCGCAAGGCGATCTCCAAGGACGTCTATCCCGATCTCGACGCGTTCTACGAAGACCTAGGCAAGACCTACCG
Organism: Bradyrhizobium sp. 482_C4_N1_8; assembly: GCF_052075965.1. NCBI lineage: Bacteria > Pseudomonadati > Pseudomonadota > Alphaproteobacteria > Hyphomicrobiales > Nitrobacteraceae > Bradyrhizobium > Bradyrhizobium sp. 482_C4_N1_8. The sequence goes on from NZ_CP197231.1 coordinate 3,057,324, forward strand.
CAAGGCCGTGAAGGCGTTTTACGATGCCGGCTGCCGCTATCTTCAGTTCGACGACACCGTGTGGGCCTATCTCTGTTCGCAGGACGAATTGAAGAAGGCGCGCGAGCGCGGCGACAATCCCGAGGGTCTCCAGCAGATCTATGCGCGCGTCATCAATTACGCGCTGGCCGAGAAGCCGGCCGACATGGTGGTGACGACGCATGTCTGCCGCGGCAATTTCCGCTCGACCTGGATTTCTTCGGGCGGCTACGAGCCCGTGGCCGAGACCATGCTGGCCGGTACCAATTACGATGGCTACTTCCTCGAATACGACAGCGACCGCGCCGGCGGCTTCGAGCCGCTGCGCTTCCTGCCCAAGGGTAACAAGGTCGTCGTGGTCGGCGTTATCACCTCGAAGTTCGGCGAGCTCGAGAAAAAGGACGACATCAAGCGTCGCCTCGAAGAGGCCGCCAAATTCGCGCCGCTGGAGCAGCTCGCGCTGTCCCCGCAGTGCGGCTTTGCCTCGACCGAGGAAGGCAACATCCTCTCCGAGGAAGAGCAGTGGGCCAAGCTCAGCCTTGCGGTCGAGATCGCCAAGGAAGTGTGGGGCAACTAAGCGCTGCGCAGTCCGTCACGTGAGTGACGGCGAGGCCTCACCACACACTCACTGTCATTCCCCGCGAAAGCGGGGAATCCAGTACACCGCGGCCTATCGATTCAACCACAACTGTCTCGGAGTACTGGATCGCCCGGTCAAGCCGGGCGATGACACCTGAGTGTTGAGCGAATAGCGCGGCGTTCAAAACCGGTGCGCTCACCCGCCCTCACTTCTCCGCCAGATAGACCTCGCCCAGCAGCGACGAGTTCGACCACGGCACCTGCTTGTTCTTCGTGCTCGAGACCACTTCCGCCCGCACGCGCGTCAGCATCTGCTGCACCTCCAGCCCTGGCGTGCCGAGATGGCGGGAGAGGGCGGCGGAGAACGGCGAGTTGGCGCCTTCGCCATCGAGCGCGACCTGGCCCGGCGCGGTGGCGAACGCGATCAGCGTCCCCGCGCCCAGCGTTGCACCGGCGCCCAGGCTCGTTGGCGCTGCGAGGCCCGAAGCGCCCTCGATGCCTCGGTTGGTGCCGGCGGCTGCGACCTGCTGCGCCATCGGATTGTTGCGGCAGGCATCGAAGATCAAAATATTGGTGCGGACCTGGTCGTCGAGGCCGGCCATGATCGTGTCCATGTCGATCATCGCCTCCGTCATGCCCGCGCCGGGCTTGAGCTCGACGTCGACGGGGATGAGATAGTTGCGGCCGTCGACCTGCACGCCGTGGCCGGCATAGTACACCAACGCGACCTGTGCCCGCGCCGCCTCGCGCAGGAAGTCGCGCGTCACTTTCTGCATCGCTGCGCGGTCGAGATCGATGCCCTCCGACACCGTGAAGCCGATGTCGCGCAGGCTCCTGGCAACGGCGCGCGCATCGTTGGCCGGATTGGGCAGCGCCTTGACATGCGCGTAGGCGCCATTGCCGATCACCAGTGCGAGGCGCTTGCCAGGCGTCGCCGGGGTAGGCGAGGGCGCAGGTGCCGCGCCCGTTTGCTGCGGGGCCGGCTGCGTCACCGGTGACGGCGCATCGCGCGGGATGGGAGTGAGCGCATCCGTCACCAGCGACAGCCGCACCTTGGCGGTCGCCTGGTTGGCCTTGCTGCCGGCATCGGACGCCACGATCGCCAGCGTCGCCTTGTAGTCGTCGCGCGCATGGGCGTAGTCGCCCTTCGCCTCATAGGCCAGCGCGCGGTGGATATAGCCGGAGATCAGCACGCTGTTCGGCGGCGTCATGATGTTGACGGGCGGTTTTTCCTTCGCAAGCCGGATCGCCTCGCTGCCATCGGCAACGGCGCGATCGAGATCGCCTCGCACGCGCCAGATCGCGGTGCGGTTGATCAGCGGCTGCGGCAGTGTCGGGTCGAGCCGGATCGCCTGGTTGATGTCGGCAAGCGCGCCGTCGAGATCGCCGAGCGCCTCCTTCGCAATGCCGCGATTCTGGAACGAGAACGTCGATTTGGGCTGCAGCTTGATCGTGGCATCGTAATCGGCAATGGCCTTGGCGTAGTCGCCCTTGCCGCGCCAGGCGTTGCCGCGATTGTGGAAGATGGTGCCATCAGGCGGGCCGAGCTTCAGCGCGTCGTCGAAATCGGCGATCGCGATGTCGTAGTCGCCCTTGTCGTAATAGGCCGATCCCCTGAGATTGTAGACCGCCTGGCTCGGCTGGAGCCGGATCGCCTCGGTGGTGTCGGCGATGACCTTCGAATAGTCGCCCTTCTTGTTCCAGCCCACCGCGCGCCAGAAATAGATCGTCGCGAGCTGCTCGCCTTTGAACACCTTCAGCGCGACGATCTTGTTGCAGGCGTCGATCATCTGGTCTGGCGGCGTGGCGTCGGTCGTGCAGAGCGGCCCGAGCTGGCTGCGCGCCTGCGCGAAGGCGGGCGCGGCCCACATGGGCGCTGTGAGCAGGCAGAGCGCGACGAGCAGGCGGCGCATGGCGATGGTCCCTTGAAGGAGAAGCGCTTGTTTGTTGCCCGGCGGTCCGCCGGGTTCACGCGCTCGTCATTGGACGTGGGGTAAAGCCAAGAGAGGGTATTCCCTCAGTGGGCAGATTTTGCTACGACGCTGGTCCCAACAGTTCTGCCCACCGCTTTCCCACTCATGAAGAACGACGAAATCCTCAGCCAAATCACCGAGTTCTGCCGCAAGGCGGACATGGCGGAATCGACGTTTGGCCGGCGCGCGGTGAACGATGGGAAGCTGGTCCATCGCCTGCGCGAGGGAAAGCGCATCACGATCGACACGCTGGAGCGGATCCAGGCCTATATCGCCGCATCGACGACGGGCGGCCTGCCGCCGCCGCGGGGGCTCCAGGTGCCGCCGGAAAAACGCGATCCGCGTGGCAATTTCCGTTTCTTCGAGAACCGGCAAAAATACCTGCTGTTCGTCCATACCTGCAGCGAGAAGCGGGTGGTCGCCGAGCGCGTCGCGCTGGAGCTCGCCAGCATCCATCCGCGCCCGCCGGCGCTGCGCATCTTCGACGCAGGCGTCGGCGACGGCACGGTGCTGGCCCGGGTGCTGCGCGCAACGCACCAGCGCTACCCGCACATGCCGTTCTACGTCGCCGGCAAGGAGCTCAGCCTCGAGGACTTGCGGCTGACGTTGGAGAGGGTCCCGGACCGCATTTTCGAGCATCCGGCGTCGGTGTTCGTGTTCACCAACATGTTCTACTCGGAGGCGCCCTGGCTCACGCCGGCATCGCCTGCGGCGGCGGCCGCCACCGTCTGGCACGAGGTTCCGTTACGGGGCGCCTCGTCAGGCGAGTTCGAGCAGCAGATCGCCGAGTTGAGGCCGTTCCTGGAGCAGAATTGGCGCGCCGCGATCAGCCCACGCACGGCCATGCCGCTCTACGAGCGGCCCGTCGTCCTGGTGCTGTACCGCGAGGACCACAGGTTCCTGCTGGATTCGACCATTCCGCGGCCGGGCCAGACCGAGGCCAATTTCGACCTGGTCATTGCGTCCCAGCCCTACCGCGCCCTGTCCTCGGTCAATTTCCGGGCAAAGCGGATCATTGCACCGCTGGCGCGGGCGCTTCGGCCGGGCGGGCGCCTGATCGGTATCCACTCCCACGGTCACGATCCCGGCATGGAAATGATCCAGGCGATCTGGCCTGGAGAAAATCCTTTCGCGGTCAGCCGTCATGAGCTATTGCGCGCGGTAAAGTATGAGCTCGGGTCGTTGGGCCGCGACCTAAATTTTAATGCTTATGCGGACAACCGTTCGATCTTCAGGTATGATATGGAAGCGCTGCCCAACGAGGTGACGGGTACCATCGGAACCTCGACGGCCTTTGCAGCGTGGAATGCGGCGGTGTATGTGGCGCAGATCGAGGACGACCGATTGACAGAAATGACTCAAAACGGCCGCACTCTGGATGCCGCCCGGGACGTGCTGCGGAAGTACAACGGGCTCTGGTTTCTCGACGAGTCCTACGTCATCTCGCGACGGCGTGATTGACATAATCCAAGGTTAAACATCGCAAACGCCCGCCAGGTTAACGGCGGAACAAGGGGTTACTGATGCGCGCGTCCTATCTCTTCACCAGCGAATCCGTGTCCGAGGGTCATCCCGACAAGGTCTGTGACCGGATCTCCGATGAAATCGTTGATCTGTTCTACCGCGAAGGGCCGAAGGCCGGCATCGATCCGTGGCAGATCCGCGCGGCCTGCGAGACGCTGGCGACCACCAACAAGGTGGTGATCGCTGGTGAGACCCGCGGTCCCGCATCCGTCACCAACGACCAGATCGAGAGCGTTGTGCGCGCCGCGATCAAGGACATCGGCTACGAGCAGGACGGCTTCCACTGGGAGAAGGCCGACATCGAGATCCTGCTGCATCCGCAGTCGGCCGACATCGCGCAAGGCGTCGATGCGCTGCAGCCGGGTGAGGTCAAGGAAGAGGGCGCAGGCGACCAGGGCATTATGTTCGGTTACGCCACCAACGAGACGCCTGACCTGATGCCGGCGCCGATATTCTATGCCCACAAGATCCTGCGTCTCATCTCGGAAGCGCGTCACTCCGGTCGCGAGAAGGTGCTGGGTCCGGACTCCAAGAGCCAGGTCACCGTGCAGTACGAGAACGGCAAGCCGGTCGGCGTGCGCGAGATCGTCGTGTCGCACCAGCATCTGGTCGAGGACATCTCGTCGAAGCAGATCCGCGACATCGTCGAGCCGTATGTCCGCGAGGCGCTCCCGAAGGACTGGATCACGTCGAAGACCATCTGGCACATCAATCCGACCGGCAAGTTCTACATCGGCGGTCCGGACGGCGATTCCGGCCTGACCGGCCGCAAGATCATCGTCGACACCTACGGTGGCGCGGCCCCGCATGGCGGCGGTGCGTTCTCCGGCAAGGATCCGACCAAGGTCGACCGTTCGGCGGCTTACGCGGCGCGCTACGTCGCCAAGAACATCGTCGCGGCCGGTCTCGCCGATCGCTGCACCCTCCAGCTCGCCTACGCCATCGGCGTCGCGCGTCCGCTGTCGATCTACATCGACACCCACGGCACCGGTAAGGTGTCGGAGGACCAGCTCGAGAAGGCCGCCGCCAAAGCGATGGATCTCACTCCACGCGGCATCCGCAGCCATCTCGACCTCAACCGTCCGATCTACGCGCGCACCTCGGCCTACGGCCATTTCGGCCGCACGCCCGACAACGAGGGTGGCTTCTCCTGGGAGAAGACCGACCTGGTCGAAGCGCTCAAGCGCGCAGTCTAAGTACCAACGTCATTCCGGGGCGCCGCGACAGCGGCGAACCCGGGATCCTTATCCATCATGTCGAGATTTCGGGGCGCCCCTCCAGGGCGACCCGGAACGACCAATTCAACAACAGGACCTCCGCTATGAATGCGAAGCCCGGCTTCACCGACTACATCGTCAAGGACATTTCGCTGGCCGACTTCGGCCGCAAGGAACTCTCGCTGGCCGAGACCGAGATGCCGGGCCTGATGGCCACCCGCGAGGAGTTCGGCCCGAAGCAGCCGCTGAAGGGCGCGCGCATCGCCGGCTCGCTGCACATGACGATCCAGACCGGCGTGCTGATCGAGACGCTGGCAGCCCTCGGCGCCGACATTCGCTGGGTCTCCTGCAACATCTACTCGACCCAGGACCACGCCGCCGCGGCGATCGCCGCCGCCGGCATTCCCGTCTTTGCCGTCAAGGGCGAGACGCTGGCCGAATACTGGGATTACACCGCCAAGCTGTTCGACTGGCACGGCGGCGGTCACCCGAACATGATCCTCGATGACGGCGGCGACGCCACCATGTACGTCCATCTCGGTCTGCGCGCCGAGAACGGCGACACCGCGTTCCTCGACAAGCCCGGCTCCGAGGAAGAGGAAGTCTTCTTCGCGCTCCTGAAGAAGCAGCTCAAGGAGAAGCCGAAGGGCTACTTCGCCGAGATCGCCAAGAGCATCAAGGGCGTTTCCGAAGAGACCACCACGGGCGTGCATCGTCTCTATGACATGCAGAAGGCCGGCACGCTGCTGTGGCCGGCGATCAACGTCAACGACAGCGTCACCAAGTCGAAGTTCGACAACCTCTATGGTTGCCGTGAATCGCTGGTCGACGGCATCCGTCGCGGCACCGACGTGATGATGTCGGGCAAGGTCGCGATGGTCGCGGGCTTCGGCGACGTCGGCAAGGGCTCGGCCGCCTCGCTGCGCCAAGCCGGCTGCCGCGTGATGGTGTCGGAAGTCGATCCGATCTGCGCGCTCCAGGCCGCGATGGAAGGCTACGAGGTCGTGACCATGGAAGACGCCGCCCCGCGCGCCGACATCTTCGTCACCGCGACCGGCAACAAGGACATCATCACGATCGAGCACATGCGCGCGATGAAGGATCGCGCCATCGTCTGCAACATCGGCCACTTCGACAACGAGATCCAGATCGCGGGTCTGCGTAACCTGAAGTGGACCAACATCAAGCCGCAGGTCGACGAGATCGAATTCCCCGACAAGCACCGCATCATCATGCTGTCGGAAGGCCGCCTCGTGAACCTCGGCAACGCGATGGGCCATCCGTCCTTCGTGATGTCGGCCTCCTTCACCAACCAGACGCTGGCGCAGATCGAGCTGTTCGCCAACAACAAGGACGGCAAGTACAAGAAGGAAGTGTACGTGCTGCCGAAGTCGCTGGACGAGAAGGTCGCGCGCCTGCACCTCGCCAAGATCGGCGTCAAGCTCACCGAGCTGCGCAAGGACCAGGCCGACTACATCGGCGTGAAGCAAGAAGGTCCGTACAAGTCGGACCACTACCGCTACTGAGATCGCATCCAGCTGCGACACGAAGGCCCCGGAGCGATCCGGGGCCTTTTTTTGTAGACTCATTGTGCACGCTCGGAGGTAGAGCCAAAACAAGCCCGCCACTTCTGAAGCGGGTGGCCGCGTTTCCCACGTTCATTGTCAAATGCATATGGAGGGAATGCGATGTCCAGCGAAGCCAACGTTCAGTTGCTCAAAGAAGCCTATCGTCGGTGGAACGACAGCAAAGGCGGGAGCGTCGACTATTGGTTCGACAGCGTCATCGGCCCGCAGATCAAATTCGACTCGCTTCCGCAGGGGGCTCCGGCGGTGCCCTTTGCCAGGTGTTATGACGACCGCGCGCAGCTTCGTGGCTATTTCGACGGTCTGCTGGCTGACTGGAGCATGCAGTACTACACCATGAATGAATACGTCGCGCAGGGCGACGCTGTTTTCGCGCGCGGCTCATGTGCCTGGACCAACAAAAGGACCGGGAAGATCGCTGAGACCCCGAAGGTCGATTTCTGGCGCTTCAAGGATGGCAAGGCAGTCGAATTCTACGAGTATTTCGACACAGCCCTTGTCTACGGCGCTACCACCGCCTGACGGTTGCAATTCGGCACGGCGTCGCTCATCCTGTGCCGGGGAGAACGCCATGGCTAAAGCCGCAGAACATTTCGACGTCCTGATCGTCGGTGCCGGCCTGTCCGGCATCGGCGCTGGCTATCATCTGCAGAATAGGTGCGCGGGCAAGAGCTACGTCATTCTGGAGGGGCGCGACTGCATCGGCGGGACCTGGGACCTGTTTCGCTATCCCGGTGTCCGCTCCGACAGCGACATGTTCACGCTCGGCTATTCCTTCAAGCCGTGGACTGATCCGAAGGCGATCGCCGATGGCCCGCAGATCCTGAACTACGTACGCGAGACAGCAGCCGAGAACGGCATCGAGAAGCACATCCGCTTCCGCCATCGCGTCAAGCGCGCGGCGTGGTCGACGCCGGAGGCACGCTGGACCGTCGAGGCCGAGCGCATTACGGGCGAGGGCGCAACCGAGCTCGTGCGATTCACCTGCAATTTCCTGTTCATGTGCTCGGGCTATTACAAATACGAGGCGGGCTATACGCCGGAGTTCAAGGGTGCGTCGGATTTCGCCGGCCGCATCGTGCATCCGCAGAAATGGACCGAGGACATCGACTACGCGGGAAAACGCGTCGTCGTGATCGGCTCGGGCGCAACCGCAGTGACGCTGGTGCCGGAGCTCGCCAAGAAGGCGGCGCAGGTCACCATGCTCCAGCGCTCGCCGACCTACGTGGTGTCGCGTCCGGCGCAGGACCCCGTGGCCAACAAATTGCGCCGCAATCTGCCGACGCGGCTTGCCTATCATGTCATCCGCTGGCGCAACGTGATGTGGGGGATGTTCTTCTTCCAGCTCAGCCGGCGCCGGCCCGCCAAGGTCAAGGAGCTGGTGCTCAAGGGCGTGCAGATGGCGCTCGGCCCCGACTACGACGTCGCGACCCATTTCACGCCGCGCTACAATCCCTGGGACCAGCGGCTCTGCCTTGTGCCCGACGGCGATCTGTTCAAGGCGATCCGCGAGCAGCGCGCCGCCGTCGTCACCAACGAGATCGACACCTTTACGGGCGACGGCATTCGCCTGAAGGACGGGAGCGAGCTTGCGGCCGACATCATCGTCACCGCGACGGGGCTGGTGCTCCAGGTCGTCGGCGGTCTCGAAATCCGCGTCGACGGCCGCGCCGTCGATTTCGCCAGCACGCTGACCTACAAGGGCATGATGTACGCCGACGTGCCGAACATGGCTTCGGCCTTCGGCTACACCAACGCGTCCTGGACGCTGAAATGCGATCTCACCTGCGAATATGTCTGCCGGCTCATCAACTACATGGACCGGCACAATTTCCGTCAGTGCATGCCGCACAATGACGATCCTGAAATCACCGCGCAGCCGTCGCTCGATTTCACCTCGGGCTATGTGCAGCGTTCGGTCGCGAAGATGCCGAAGCAGGGCTCGAAGCAGCCATGGCGGCTGTACCAGAACTACGCGCTCGACATCGTCTCCTTGCGCTTCGGCAAGATCGACGACGGCGTGATGCAGTATTCCTGATCACGCCGCCGCCGCCCGCTTTATGCCTTGCGCGTGGTGAGCGCGAGCCCAAGATCGATCGCAAGTGCGAGCACTACGGCGGCGCCGCCAAGTCCGAACAGGACCAGATAGTCGCCGCCGGTCTGCGCGTAGATCCAGGAGAAACCGTAGGCTGCCGCCGCCTGGAACAGCGCGAAGCTCGTGGTGGCGTGGCTCCATGTCGCGCGCTGCTGCTCGGTCGAGTGCGGCACGAGCTCGTGGATGCGCCCGAGCACCAGCGGCACGATGCCGGGCGTGAAGCCGCCGACCACCACGCTCGATACGATCAGCGAAACCGGCGCGGTGCTGACGGTGGGCAGCAGCACGGCGGCCGCCTCGATCAGGAACGCGGCGCGCAAGGCGGGTCCAAATCCCGAGCGGTCACCGAGATGGCCGGTGACGAGCGGGCCGACGATGGCGCCGAGACCGTACAGCACCCAGTAGCGCGAGCCCGCCGCAATGCCCTGGCCGAGGCCGCGCGCCACGAAGTCGACGATGAAGACCATGTGCGGCACCAGGGCCACCGCGTTGAGGCCATACTGGACCAGAAGCGCGCGGACGGCGGGCGAGGCCTGATGGGACTTCGCGTGATGCGAAGGCGCGGCATCGCTCTTGGCCTCCGCAGGCCAGTTCCACCAGCTCGCGAGCGTGAGCACGGCGGAGAGCACGCCGAGGCCATACCAGCTCTGCTGCAAGCCCTGTTGAAGGAGCAACGGCACCAGCGTGCCCGACGCCGCGACGCCAAGGCCGACGCCGGCAAAGATCACGCCGCCGACGATGCCGCGCCTCGCGGCCGATACGTGCGGCAGAATGACGGAGGCCGCCAGCACCATGATGATTCCGCCGGTGAGGCCCGACAGAAAGCGCCAGGCGAAAAACCAGGTGAACGACACCGGACTAGAGCTCGCGAAGAAGGAGAGGGTGGCAAGCAGCATCATCGCCCGCAGCGCGCGGACTGCGCCGATGCGATTGGCCAGGGCGCGTGCCGCGAGCGCGCCGGCGAGATAACCGGCGAGGTTGGCAGCGCCGAGATAAACGACGTCGGATGCGCTGAACCACTTTGCGGCGATCAGCGCCGGGATCAGCGGCGTGTAGGAAAAGCGGGCGAGGCCAAGCCCGACCAGTGATGCGGACAATCCCGCCACGGCGTACCGCCAAGCCTGCCGCGAAGTCGATTGCGAATCCGATCCCGGCCGCTGATGCGGCCGGGCGTGGTGCCCAGTGTTTGCATTGAGTTCGGTCATGTCATCCTCTGGCGCGCGTCGCGCGCGGATCATCCTGTCTTTGCGGCGCGGCGGCGCCGGAAGTCCTGCACGGGCAGGCCGCCCCAGCCCCAATTGTCGGTGTCGACTTCCTCGATCACGACGAAGGTGGACTCGAGCGGCTTGCCGAGCACGTCGAGCAGCAACTGGCTCGATCCCTTGATCAGCGCGGCCTTCTCCTCCGCCGTGAGCGACGCCGCTCCCGGCGTCGTTCCTTCGCGGGTCACTTGAATGGTGACGATCGGCATGGTGTTTCTCCGCGCTCAGTGGCCGGCGCTCTGGCCGCCGTCGACGTGCAGGATCTCACCGGTGACGAAGCTTGCCTGCTCGAGATAGAGCACGGCGCCAACGATGTCGGACATCTCACCCATGTGGCCGACCGGATGCAGCGCGCCGAGCTGGGCATGCGTCGCAACGGGATGCATCGGCGACTTGATGATGCCGGGCGCCACCGCGTTCACGCGGATGCCGCGCCTGGCGTATTCGATCGCGAGCGACTTGGTCGCGGCGTTCAGCCCGCCCTTGCTCAGCGAGGCCAGCACCGACGGCACGTTCGAATTGGCCTGATCGACCAGCGTGGTCGTGATCTGGACGACGTGACCCGAACCCTGCTTCTCCATCTCCGCAATGGCGAGCTGCGTGATGTGGAAAAAGCCCGCAACGTTGGTGCCCATCACCGCCGCATAGTCCTCGGCCGTGTACTGCGTGAACGGCTTTGCGACGAAGATGCCGGCATTGTTGACCAGCGTGTCGACGCGGCCGAAGCGCGCGACGGCCTGCGAGACCACGCGTTCCGCGGTGGCCCGGTCGGCGATGTCGCCGGGAACAGCGAGGATGTCATCGTCGCCCGACGGCTTGATGGAACGCGCCGTTGCGACGACGCGATAGTTGCGATCGCGAAAACCCTGGACCAGGGCGGCGCCGATGCCCTGCGATGCACCGGTGATGATGGCGACCTTCTGCTCGATACCCATGACGGGCTCCTGTTGTTGGCTTTCAGAACCTGGGCCAGCAGCGGCTGGCTTGCGTGCTGAAGTACGCCGCGGCGGCCCGGCTGCGAATACACGTTGTCCGGCAGACACTGTTACGTGGCGCGAACGAATGCCGGACCGGCCTTTGGCGGCGGTTGTCGCGGCGGGGGCGAGCGCCTAGCTTGTCACTGGAATTTGATGGGGCGACGGGTAGGCATGGATCGTCTGGATGCGATGAAGGTGTTCGTCCTTGCGGTGGACGAGGGCAGCCTGGCCGCCGCGGGGCGCAAGCTCGGCCGCTCGCCGGCGGCGGTCAGCCGCGCCATCGCCTTCCTGGAGGAGCGGGTCGGCGCCGAGCTGCTGCACCGGACGACACGTTCGATCAAGCTGAGCGAGGAGGGCGAGCGCTATGTTGCGATCTGCCGCCGCGTGCTCACCGAATTGGAGGAGGCCGATGACATCGTGGCCGGACCGCGCACGGCGCCCCGCGGCCAGCTCACGATCACGGCGCCGGTGGTCTCGGGCGAGATGGTGCTGCGGCCGATCCTCGATGCATTTCTCGATGCCTATCCGACGGTGTCGGCGAAGCTCCTGCTGTTCGACCGCTCGGTCAATCTGATCGAGGAGGGCGTCGACATCGCGCTTCGCATCGGACCTCTCGCGGATTCGGCGATGGTGGCGATGCGGGTCGGCGAGATCAGCCGTGTCGTGGTGGCCGCGCCACGTTACCTGAAGCAGCACCCGCGCATCACTGACCCCGGCGATCTTGCCAAGCACCAGATCGTGGCGATGGCGCACCTGCCCAATTCCTGGACCTTTGCGCCACAGGCCGGCTCATCGGCAGCCAGGACAGTCCAGTTCATGCCGCGACTCGTCGTCAACAGCACCTATGCGGCGGTGGCATCCGCGGTTGCCGGGCGCGGCGTGGCGCGGATGTATTCGTATCAGGTGGCCGAGCAGGTCGGGCGCGGCGAGCTCGAGATCGTGCTGGCCGGCGATGAGGATCCGGAGATGCCCGCGCATTTGATCTGCCCGCAGGGCCGGCTCTCGGTGCCGAAGGTACGGGCCTTCACCGACTTCGCCGTGCCCCGGCTGAAGAAGCACTTTGCGCAGCTCAAGAAGAGCCTCGGTGCACGCTAGACATGGCGGCCGCGCCGCGACTGCCAATGCGTTGTTTTGCGTATACGGCCGCCGGGCTGAATCGGCGATGGTTCCAGAACGGTTAACGCCGATTTAACGGATGAGTCCTAGCCTGTCTCGGCCGGGGTTACTCGCAAGGCCGAGGTGAGCCCAATGGAAGCCCAGAAGATCGCGGTCGACGCCGTCGTTGCGCTGACCGATTGCGACCGCGACGCCGTCATCGCCTTCATCCGCCGGCTCTATCTCGCCGGCGTCACCGACCCCAAGCGCTTGACCTTCAAGGGTCTCCAGGCGCTCTCGCGGGCTTGATAGGCGCGCCCGCAATCAAATCTACTTTGTCCCGACGGTCGGATCGCTGATCCGGATCGAGGTGACGCGGTCCTGCCGCACCTCGAATGAGAACGGCCACGGCTCATACGTCCAGAGCTCGGTCTTCTCCAGCCCGCTCGGCCCGACGTGGAACGGGCCGCCGAACTGCGCCATCAGTTTGTCGGTGCTGTCGCCGAGATTGACCCGGTTGAAGCTGTAGGCGGCGACCGGTGCCTCGCCGCTGATCTGGAGCGCGACGGTGCGGTTCGCTTTCACGATGGCGGCAAGATAGGGAAACTCGCCGGTCTTGCCGAGGAAGTAGACATAGGCCGTCGTGTTGTTCGGTTGCGGCAGCTTGCGGTGCGGCTCGCCGAGAGCGGCCTTGAGTGAGGCCTCCGAGATGCCGGCCCCAAGCGCGCCCATCCGCTGGCAGGCAAAGCTGAGCATGTCCGGATCGGGCGCAGCGACGCGCTTGCCGGCTTCCACCTTGCAGGCGAAGGTCTGTCCGACCCGTAGCCACTGGCCGCGGAGCTCAGGATCCGGTCGCGGCGGAGCGCCTTGACCATTCACAGATGCGGACATTCCAAGCAGAAACAGCGCGAGCGCACAGCCCGCCAACGATCGCCACATCCCCAAGACGCTCCCCGATTTCCCCATTCGTGGGACCAGGATACCATGCCGGAATCTCGCCGTAACGCCGGGATTGACGTCGGCTCGGCTACGATTTTTAATTGTGCACGGCACGACTTGGGGGCGTCCCAATCACAACCTGGGGAACAGCCTCAGGATGCACGCCGATATCTTGCCGCTCGGACCGGCTCGGGGTAGATCACGTCCCCGGCTGGATCACTGGGGAACGGGGAGATGCTGAAACAGCTTTTTGCACCGCAACTGGTCGTTCTTTATATCCTTGCGGCCTCGACGCTTTATGTTCACTTCCGTGGCAAGCAGCGACTGCGCTTCGCGCGCCAGCTCGGCGATCACTCCACCTACCTCGCGCCCTACAATGTGCTGATGTATGCAGGCTCGGCCGTGCCGAACAAGCCGGTGATCCCGGTCGAGCAGTTTCCGGAGCTGAAGCCGCTCAGCGAGAATTGGGAGACCATTCGCGACGAGGCGGTGCGCCTGTTCGACGAAGGTTTTATTCGCGCGGCCGCGAAGAACAACGATTGGGGCTTCTACTCGTTCTTCAAGAGCGGCTGGAAGCGGTTTTACCTGAAATGGTATGACGACTTCCTGCCGTCGGCGAACACGCTGTGCCCGAAGACGGTGGAGCTGCTCAAATCGATCCCGAGCGTGCACGGTGCGATGTTCGCGATGCTACCCCCGGGCGGCAAGCTGGGCGCGCACCGCGATCCGTTCGCCGGCTCGCTGCGCTATCACCTCGGCCTCGTCACGCCGAACTCGAACAAGTGCCGCATCCTGGTCGACGGTGTCGAATGCGTCTGGCGCGACGGCGAGGCCTTCATGTTCGACGAGACCTTCATCCACAGCGCCGAGAATGCGACCGACGTCAACCGCATCATCCTGTTCTGCGACGTCGAGCGCCCGATGAAGTATGGCTTCATGACCGCGATCAATCGCTGGGTCAGCCATCACATCGTCAAGGCCTCCGCGACCCAGAACGTGGACGGCGAGAGCGTTGGCGTGCTCAACAAGGTGTTCGGCAAGCTCTACGAGATCCATCTCGGCAGCCGCAAGGTCAAGGAGTGGAACCGCAACGTCTACTACACGCTGAAATATTCGCTGACGGCGCTGATCCTCGGTCTCATCGTGATGTCAGCGCTACGGTGATCCGCCCTACGAAAAACCCCGGAGCAGGCTCCGGGGTTTTGTTTTTGCGGACGTCGCTGCGGCCTCACACCGGCTTCGCGCCAGTGTTGATGATCGACCCCACATGCTGCCCGCGCAGCGCCGCCGCGATCCGGCCGGGAACGAGACCGTTGACCACCTGCACGCGCGTGATGTGCCGCGCGTTGGCCATCACCTCGAGCAGCGCCGGATCGAACGGCAGCGTACCCTTCAGCTTCGCAAGCTCGGCAAAGCTCGTCTCTTTCAGCAGCTCGGCCTTCTTGCCATCCGCGCCATTGGGATCGGTCGTGTAGACGCCGTCAACGTCCTCCACGATCGTGAGCCCGGCAGCGCCAAGCGCGTCGGCGAGCAGGAAGGCGCCGGTATCGGCCCGATGCAGCGGGATGCGCGCGGTCGGGAATTCATGATGGTGGTAGGGCGGGAAGGCGCTGCCGACGACCGCGCGCGCGGCCGTGAGGTGTATGGCGAGCTGGCTCGCGATGGTGGGATGCTCGATATAGGAGACGCCTTCCGGCGCGAGCAGGCTCGCAAGGATGTGGCCGTTCTGCCCGGCCTCGCCGGCGGCGAGTGGGGCGAGCGAGCCCACGGGAAGGCCGAGGTCGAGGCCGACGCTGTAGAGATGGCGGGCGCGGATGCCGGCGCCGGTCAGGATGAGCAGGCGATGCTCCGGCAAGAGCGACCGCAGCTCGTCGACGAGCGGGAGGATCGCTTCGTGACCGCGGTCCATGATGCGGCCGCCGATCTTGATGACCTGCAGCCAGGGCAGCAGCTTGATCGGACGGTTGCCGGCGACGGGACGGGTGAGATCGCTGTCGAGGAGAGTCTGGCGCGCGAGCGGCGAGGCGACGTGCTTGATCTGGTTGGTATCAGCCATGACGGTGCTCTCTTCAGCTCGCGGTGATGATGGTGCCGACATGTTCGCCCGCGAGCGCGCGGGTGAGATTGCCGGGGACGAGGCCGTTGATGATCTGCACCTGCCGGACATGGCGCGAGGCGTTGAGCAGATCGAGCACCGGGAATTCGAGGATCGAATCCTGCAGACCCTTGGCCTTCATCTCCGCCACCGAGATCTTCGGGATGAAGGTGGCGTTCTTCGACGTCTTGGGGTTCGCGGTGTAGAGGCCGTTCTCGTCCTTCACATAGATCATCGCCTTGCAGCCGAACTGCTCGGCGACGAGGAAGCATCCGGCGTCGGTGCGATAGGGCGGGATCACGCCCTCGGCCGCGGGCCGCATCCACAGGCTATAGGGCGGCATGCCGCTGAAGATCACCGCGCTCACCTCGGCGAGGAACAGCGGCACGGACGACAGCCCGGCGCTGGAGACGGCGGAGATGCCGTGCTTGGCAAGCAGCTGCCCGAGCATCGCGGCGTTCTGATCGGCAACGGAAGCCCCGAGCTGCGACAGCACGCCGGCGGGCAGGCGGAGCCCGGCGGCGATCGAATACAGATGCCGCGCACGGGTACCGGCGCCGGTGCCGATCAGGAGCTTGTGCGCCTTGCGGGCGGCGACGATCTCCTCGACGATCGGATAGACCGCGGCACGGCCGCGATCGATCATGCTCTGGCCGCCGATCTTGATGACCGTGGCTGCCGGCAGGATGCGGAAGTCCGCCGCCTTCTCGGCTGCGGCCACAAGCTGTGGGTCGGTGAGCGAGCGCTGCATCAGCAGCCCCTCGAGCTCCGTGATCGTGTTCGACATCCGAGACATCCTCTCGTTTTCTGATGCAGTCTCTGCGGCGGACCCTTCAGCCTCAGTCGCGAATCTTGCCGCACACTTCAGTCCGTGGCAACAAGGTCGCCGCGATTTAACGGCCAAACATGGAGCAGGCAATGGCCCCGTTGCCACTTGCGAACACCGAGATCGTGCAATTCTTCCGCGAGTGGCTGGATACCTTCTCAGGCTATGTCCGTGAGGTCGACTACGCCTCGGCGCGACCGCTCTTCCACCCGGACGTGCTGGCCTTCGGCACGCATAACGACGTCATCCCGGGGCTCGACCAGTGGGTTACGACGCAATGGAATAACGTCTGGCCGAAGACGACCGACTTCCGCTTCGTCCTCGACCAGGTCTCGATCCTGGCATCCCCCGACGGCACGATGGCGACGGTGGTCGCGCCGTGGACGAGCACGGGCTACCATCCCGATGGCAGCGCGTTTCCGCGCCCCGGCCGGGCGACGATGGTGTTTTCAAGAAATGGCGATGGCTGGCTGTGCGTGCATTCGCACATGTCGCTCAATCGCGGTGTGCCGCAGGCAAGTCACGCCAAGCGGCCGGTGAAGGCCTGGTAGAAATGCAAAAGGCCCCGGACATGTCCGGGGCCTTTCGATTTCCAGATGTCGTTCAGCCTATTCCGGCTGGCCGATGCTCACCTTCAGCGTGCCGACGCCGTCGACGCCGCATTCGAGCTTGTCGCCGGGCTGGAGCTGCGACACGCCGGCCGGCGTGCCCGTCATGATGATGTCGCCGGCGGCGAGCTTCACCTGCTGCGAGAGTTGCCAGATGATCTCGGGCACGTTCCAGATCAGCTCGGTGAGATCGCCCTTCTGGGCTTCCTTGCCGTTGACCGTCAGCCAGATCTTGCCCTTGGCGGGATGGCCGATCTTCGAGGCCGGCTGCACCGCGGAGCAGGGGGCGGAGCCGTCGAACGACTTGCCGATCTCCCACGGGCGCTCCTTCTTGCGCGAGGCGATCTGGAGGTCGCGGCGGGTGAGGTCGATGCCGACGGCATAACCGTAGACATGGTCGAGCGCCTTGTCGGTGGGGATATTGAGGCCGCCGCTCTTCATCGCGACAATCAGCTCGACCTCGTGATGCAAATCCTTGGTCAGCGGCGGATAGGGAATGGTGGCGCCGTCGGGCACCAGCATGTCGGCGTGCTTGGCGAAGAAGAACGGCGGGGCGCGCTCGTCATTGCCCATCTCGCGGATGTGCTCGAGATAGTTGCGGCCGACGCACCAGATGCGGCGCACGGGATAGCGGCCGCTTTCGCCGACGACGGGAAGCGAAGCCTGGGGCGGAAGCGGGATGACGTAGGAGGCGGCGTTCATGGAGCGATCTCGCTGCTCTTGAGGTTGATGAGGAACTCTATGCGGTTGCGCTGACCGGCGCCAGAGTGCCGGCGTCGTGATGCTGCAGGCGGAAGAACGAGGCGTAGCGGCCCGAGCGGCGGAGCAATTCGTCGTGCCGGCCCTGCTCGACGATCTCGCCGCCCTCGACCACCAGGATGCAATCTGCGTGCATGATGGTGTGCAGGCGGTGCGCGATCACGATCGTGGTGCGGTTCTGGCAGAGATGCTCGATCGCCTCCTGCACTTGGCGCTCGGACTCGGAATCGAGCGCGGCGGTGGCTTCGTCCAGCAGGATGATCGGCGCGTTCTTGATCAGCGCGCGCGCCACCGCGATGCGCTGGCGCTGGCCGCCGGAGAGCTGCGTGCCGTGCTCGCCGACCGGCGTGTCGTAGCCGAGCGGGAAGCCCATGATGAAATCATGCGCGCAGGCCGCTTTCGCGGCATCAATGATTTGCTCTTCGCTCGCGCCGGGCTTGCCGAAGGCGATGTTGCTGCGGATGGTGTCGCGGAACAGATAGACGTCCTGGCCGACATAGGCGGTCTGCGCGCGCAGCGATTTGCGCGAGACCGCGCCGATCGACTGGCCGTCGATCACGATGTCGCCTTGTGTCACCTCGTAGAAGCGCAGCAGCAGCCCCAGCACGGTCGATTTGCCGCCGCCGGAGGGGCCGACCAGCGCGGTGACTTTTCCGGGCTCGGCAACGAAGGACATGCGGTTGAGGACGGTCTCGCCAGTCCGGTAAGAGAAGCTGACATCGCGCATCTCGATCTTCGCTTCGGACAGCTTCAGCGCCGGCTTGTCGTCATCGGAATGTTCGCTCGCCGGGCTGTCGACGACCTCGAGCAGCATGCGGGCGCCGACGAGCTGGCTGTTGAGGTCGATGTTGAGCCGCGCCAGCCGCTTGGCCGGCTCGGTCGCCATCAGGAAAGCGGTCATGAAGGAGAAGAACGCGCCGGGCGTGGCGTTGAGCGCGACCACGCTGTAGCCGCCGTAGAGCAGGCAGCCGGCGACCGCGAAGCCGCCCAGCATCTCCATCAGCGGGTTGGAACGGTTGGCGACGCGGGCCATCTTGTTGGCATTGCGCTCGACGATCGCGATGTTCTCGTCGATGCGCTTCTGCATGGTGTCTTCGAGTGTGAATGCCTTCACCGTGCGGATGCCCTGGAGCGATTCCTGCATCGTCTCCAAGATGTCGGCGGTGCCGGTGAACTGGTTGAAGGCGAGCCCCTTGATGCGCTTGACCAGCTTGCGCAGCACCAGCATTGCCGGCGGCACCGCGACGAGGCCGATGAACGACATCACCGGGTCCTGCCACACCATCACGCCGATCATGGCGAGCAGCATCAACAGGTCGCGCCCGACGGCGTTGACCAGCATGTTGAGCACGTCGGTGATGGATTTGGCGCCGGCGGTCAGCCGCGCCAGGAATTCAGACGAATGCCGTTCGGAGAAGAAACCGACGCTCTCGCGCATCAGCTTGGCGAACAGCTGGCGCTGGTTGGTGGCGAGGATGGCGTTGGAGATCTTGGTCAGGATCACCATGTGGCCGTAGGTCGCCACGCCCTTGATGAACAGCAGGATCACCGTGATGCCCGAGAACATCGCGATGCCCGGGACGTTCTTGTCGACATAGGCCTGGTTGATGACCTGGCCGAGCACATAGGTCGCGCCCGCGGTCGATCCGGCGGCAAGCGCCATCAGCGCGAAGGCGACGAGGTAACGCCGCCAGTAGATGATCCCCTGTTCCGTGACCAGGCGGCGAATCAGGATTGCCGCCGTATAGGGATCGTCGGTGATTTTTTTTGGAAACTGGGCCATCCGGTGTCCATTGACGGGGCAAGGAAAAGCCTGCCCGCGCGTCAGGGATCGAAGGGCCTCTGTGCCCGCTAAAGCCACGCTTTTCAAGCCCAATTAAGGGCTTGCGCCGGGATGGAATCTAGGCCGAGACTGCGTGGCGGAGCTCGCCATGGCGCTCGCGGAACAGCTTGTCCTCCCAGGCCAGCGCGTGGGCCGCGATGGTCTCGAGGTCGTCGTATTGCGGCTTCCAGTCGAGCAGGCCGCGGATGCGGCTGGTGTCGGCGACCATGGTCATGATGTCGCCGGGCCGGCGGGGGGCGTATTGCACGGCGAAGCTGCGCCCCGAAACCCGGCGCACCGCGTCGATGGTCTCCAGCACCGAATAGCCGCGGCCATAGCCGCAATTGAGCGTCGTCGAGGCGCCGCCATTGCGCAGGTAAGCGAGTGCCGAGCAATGGGCCTGCGAGAGGTCCGAGACGTGGATGAAGTCGCGGATGCAGCTGCCGTCCTGGGTCGGATAGTCGGTGCCGAACACGTCGATCTTGGCGCGCTGGCCGGTCGCAGCCTCGACGGCGATCTTGAGCAGATGCGTGGCGCCGACGGTGGCCAGCCCGATACGCGCCTGCGGATCGGCACCGGCGACGTTGAAATAGCGCAAGGTCACGTATTGCATGCCATAGGCGGCGGCGACGTCGTGCAACATGATCTCGGTCATCAGCTTCGACGAGCCGTAGGGCGACAGCGGCCGCGTCGGCGCGTGCTCCGGCACCGGCACCAGGTCCGGATTGCCGTAGACGGCCGCGGTCGAGGAGAAGATGAAACGGCTGATGCCGCGCTTGACCGCGACATTGAGCAGGTTGCGCGCCGTCATGAAATTGTTGCGGTAATAGCCGAGCGGATCGCGCATCGACTCCGGCACGACGACGGAGCCCGCGAAATGGATGATGCTCTCGATGTTGTGCTGGGCGATCACGCCCTCGACCAGATTCTCGTCGCCGGCGTCGCCAATGAACAGCGGCACGCCCTCGGGCAGATAAGCCGAGAAACCGGTGGAGAGATCGTCGATCACGACGACGTCCTCGCCGGCTTCCGCCAGCGCCAGGACCGTGTGACTTCCGATATAGCCGGCGCCGCCGGTGACTAGCACAGTCATGATCTCACCCGTCTTCGATCAACGCGCCACGTTAACGTTTGCGCGGTGAAGAGGGGGTTTCGGCAGCCCTGAACTGGTCACTATGCTTAATGTTGCGTATAGGGGGCTTCCGTAACGGAGCATGACGTGGCGAATTCCCCGGGCGATCTCCAAGTGATCGTGCCAAATCTGCACAGGCGCTATTCCGGGGTCACCGCGACCAACCGGATGGTGGCGCCACGGCTGGCAAAGCTCCATCGCGCCGCATGGTTCGGCTCGGATGCGCCGGAGGGGATTTCGCGCTTGAGCGCTGCCGATTTCCTCAGACTATGGGGCCGCAAGACGCCATTGATTTGGCATGCGCGGCGCAACAACGAGATGATCGCAGGCGTCGTGCTGCGCGCGCTCGGCTGGCCATTGAAACTCGTGTTCACGTCGGCCGCGCAGCGGCATCACAGCTGGATCACGCGCTGGCTAATCCGGCGCATGGACGCGATCATCGCGACTTCAGACATCTCGGCCTCGTTCCTGAAGGTGAAGGCGACGGTGATCCCGCATGGCGTCGACACTGATGTCTATGCGCCGCCGCCAGATCGCGCCGCTGCCTTCGCGGAAGCCGCGCTTTCGGGCCGCTATGCGATCGGCTGCTTCGGTCGTGTGCGCGCGCAGAAGGGCACCGATGTGTTCGTCGATGCGATGTGCCGGCTGCTGCCGCGCTATCCGGATTTCACCGCAGTCATCGTCGGACAGGTCACGCCGGAGCAGACTCCCTTTGCGAACGATCTGAAGAAGCGGATCGAGGCCGCCGGCCTGCAGTCGCGCATCGTCATCACCGGTGAGCTGCCGATCGAAGCGGTGCAGCGCTGGTATCAGCGGCTGACGATCTACGCCTTCACCTCGCGCAACGAAGGTTTTGGTTTGACGCTGATCGAGGCGATGGCGGCCGGCAGCGCGCTCGTCGCCGCGCGCGCCGGTGCGGCCGCGCTCGTCGTCGAGGACGGCTCGACAGGTGTGCTGATCCCGACTGGTGACGCTGATGCGTTGGCCGCCGCGCTCGAACCGCTGATGCGCGACCCGGACGCCGCGCTCGCCATGGGCGCGCGGGGGCGGGCACGGGTGCTGGCGAAGTTCAGCCTCGATGCCGAAGCGGCGCGGATCGGCGACGTTTATCGTCCTCTGCTCTGAACTGCCGTTTTCGCGACCGCAAACAAAAATCTCGAAAACAACCCCATGCAAAGTAGCCGGTGCCAGCGGAATCAACGGGTTGACGGCCGGTGCGATGCGTTGCGGATTTTACGAGGCCGTTTGACACGTCGGGCAAAACAGCGGCACGATGTCATCATCGGCCGCAGTTGCGATACCCGGATCATCCATCCAGGTTCCTTCAAACCGTCGCGGTCGACTTCACATTGGGCAGCGCACATACGGCATTTGCACTGGCACCGGCTCCTTGGAGCTGAGTGTGATATTATTCTCTCCGGAGAATGTCAGGTCGAACGCGACGTCTGAAATCGAGACGCCGTCCGAGCACGACGCGATTATTCGCATATTCGGCCCGTCATCGCGCAACGATTTGACCGTGCATTTTTCAAATGTGCCGGTTACTTGCCTTCCCTGGACGATTAAACCGCCCGCGTGGAGATCAGCATCTTTCTTGAAGGCAAGCCTGTTGTTCTCTTTGGTGAATATTTGACCACAGGCCGAGGCGTCGATTGTCCAAGCTCCGTTCAAATCCGCAGCCTGAATCGAGGACGATTGCGTCACGAGAAGTACCAACGTCACCAAAGGATTGAAGGTCCTCATGAAACTCTCCGACTAAATGGTCAATACTGCCAAATCAGCCTCTTCGACGTCGATGGGGGCGCAGCAAGACGCGCCCCTTCGTATCGGTCTTAGCAGTATTTGGGTGCGGCGAACTGGCGAAGCTGTTGTTGATCTAAGTCAATAGGCTCTGCAGAGCAGATCGTCTGCTTGAGGCAAAGCGCAGCGTAGCGCGATGACGAGTGCGATCTGTCAGAGCTGGAAAGGCCGCCGCATTTGTCCGGCGGCCTCCGCGCTTGAGTGGCTTGCGGGCGGCGCCCCAGCTAGAGATCGATGCTAACGGCGATGTTGCGGCCCTGTAGTTGGGAAATCTTCATTCCGTCAGCCTGCACTTGCGCGAACTCCGGGTCGTTTGCCACGGCTTCCTGCACTTTGCCGTAAACTTCCCAATTGGAATATCGCGTCGCAACCAGCAACTCTCCTGCCCACTGGCCAGTGTGGAAGCGGGAGAGCCGAAGAAATTCGGCGCCGTGTTTCTCAAAGATTTTCTTCGCCTGCCTGACGATCTTGATCATTTCCTCGGGCTTGTCGGTCTTGAAGCGAGTGAATTGAACGATCGGCATGGGGCTACCTCCATAACTGTGTAAAATGTCCAAGAGGCATGTATCGAGCGACGTTTGAGGAGCGAACCTCTTGTTCGAATCTCGATGAAGATTCGTCTTTGTCGACGTGATCTTGGTTCAGCCTTCACAAGCGGCAGCGACGCAGCCTTATCCCGCGAATGAACTGACAACGTCACTGACTAAAGCTGGCGGACGGAAAGACCTGCTGTTGGATTCGCTGCCAAGTTGCCCGACCAACGCATGGCCTCAATGAGTTCACACTCCGAGCACCTGTTGCGCGATCGCCACGACCTTGGAGGCCGCGATATCCCGCATGCAGCGGTGGTCGTTCATGCGGCAGATCGTGCTCTGGCAGGGCTGGCATGAGAGCACGCTCTCGTCCTGGACCACGGTTGCGGCGAGGCCGTTGAGGGGGGCCCAGAGGTAGGGGCTGGTCGGGCCGAAGATGCCCATGGTGGGCGTGCCGAGCGCGGCTGCGATGTGCATCAAGCCGGAATCATTGGAGATGGCGACGCCAGCCGCGGCCATGGCCAGCACGCCGTTGCGCAGATCGGTGCCGGTGAGGTCTCGGACCCCCGGGCCGCCCGCGGCGACGATCTCCTGGGCGAGGCCCTTTTCGGCGGGGCCGCCGACAACCCAGACCTCCAGCCCGCGCTCGGCCAGCAAACGGGCGGCCTCCGGATAATAGGTCCAGCGCTTTGAGACGCCGACCGAGCCGGGGGCGAGCGCCACGGCTGCGCCAGCGCTGAGGCCATTGGCCTGCCGCCAGCGGACGATGTCCTCGGCCGGGACCCGCAATTGCGGCACCGGCCATTCCGGGGGCACGGGGGCGCCATCGGGCTGGGCCAGGGCGGCGTTCTTGTCGATGAAGCGGGGCAGCTTCTTCTCGCCCCAGCGCCAGCGGTTGAGCAGGCCGAACCGGAACTCGCCGACGAAACCGACCCTTTCCGGAATCCCGGCCAGGGCGGGCGCGATGGCCGCCTTCCAGGTCCGGGGCAGCACCAGGGCTGTCCCGTAATTCCGCTCGCGCAGGAGCTTGGCCAGACCCAGCTGGCGGCCCACGGCGAGCTGGCTGCGCGGCAGGTCCCACACGATGCCATCGCGCACGCCGGGCATGTAGTCGACCAAGGGGGCACAGAGGGAGGTGGTCAGGAGATCGACCGGCCGGTTGGGCCAGCGCTCGTTCAGGACCCGGACAACGGTGTGATTTCGGACGAAATCGCCGATCCACATATAGGGGATGATCAGGATCGGGCGGGTGTCGCTCCGATCTGCATCTCGGCTAAATTGCGAATCTTGGTTCATTCGTTAATAGGACCGGGAACGCGCTGATGTGGCGGTTCGGTTACCCGCTCCGGACCTGCAGGTAAAGTAGGGACAGCGCCGACCCCAAAACCGCTTACACTTTGGCGGATCATGCGCTAGGGCAGGACCGGGCCGTGAAAATCGGGCAGGGCAAAACCTGGCAGGGTAGGTGGAATGTTGCTGGTGACCGGCGGGGCCGGTTTTATCGGATCGAATGTCGTCGCCGCGCTGAACGAGGCCGGTCGCAGCGATGTCGTCGTCTGTGATCTCCTCGGGACCGAGGACAAGTGGCGAAACCTCGCCAAGCGCCAGCTTGTGGATATCGTCCCGCCGGCCGAGCTGCTCGACTGGCTGAAGGACCGCAAGCTCGACGCCGTGATCCATCTCGGGGCGATTTCCGAGACCACCGCGACCGACGGCGACCTCGTGATCGAGACCAATTTTCGCCTGTCGATGCGCCTGCTGGACTGGTGCACGGCGGATGCGGTGCCGTTCATCTACGCCTCGTCGGCCGCGACCTATGGCGATGGTGCCGACGGCTTTGACGACGACGCCTCGCTGCCTGCATTGAAGAAACTGCGGCCGATGAATCTCTACGGCTGGAGCAAGCACCTGTTCGATCTCGCCGTCGCCGAGCGCGTCGCGCGCGGCGACGAGCTGCCGCCGCAATGGGCGGGGTTGAAATTCTTCAACGTGTTCGGCCCCAACGAATACCACAAGGGCTCGATGATGAGCGTGCTGGCGCGCCGCTTCGACGATGTGAGGGCGGGCCGTGTCGTGCAATTGTTCAAGTCGCACCGCGAGGGCATCGCCGACGGCGATCAGCGCCGCGATTTCATCTATGTCGACGACGTCGTCCGCGTCGTCATGTGGCTGCTGGCGACGCCGTCGGTGTCCGGTCTCTTCAACGTCGGTACCGGCAAGGCGCGCAGCTTCAGGGACCTGATGCTCGCTGCCTATGCGGCGCTCGGCACCAGGCCCAACATCGAATATGTAGACATGCCCGAGCAGATCCGCGGCAGCTATCAATACTTCACCCAGAGCGAGGTCGATCGCCTGCACCGCGCCGGCTATAACGGCGGCTTCACGACGCTCGAGGATGCGGTGAAAGCCTATGTCGGCGATTATCTCGACCGGCCCGACCGCTTCCGCTGAGGCTTCAAGGACCATGCCGACGCCCATTCTCGATTTCGACGCCCTCGCGCAAGCCATCTCAAGCCGTACGGTGCTGTGCATCGGCGACATCATGCTGGACGAGTTCGTCTATGGCGAGGTGTCGCGGATCTCGCCGGAAGCGCCGGCGCCTGTCATCGCCGCGCAGCGCAGCGAGATCCATATCGGCGGCGCCGGAAACGTCGCGCGCAATATCGCCTCCCTCGGGGCGCGCTGCATCTTCGTCGGCCTCGTCGGCGAGGACGATGCGGGCAAGCGGCTCGAAGCGGCACTTGCGGAGCATGCCGGCATTGAAAGCGTGCTGGTGTGCGATCCGTCGCGGCCGACCACGCGAAAAGTCCGCTTCGTCTCTGAGCATTTTTCCACGCATATGCTGCGCGCGGATTGGGAGCAGGCGGTGCCTGCCTCCGACGACATCGAGACCAGGCTGATCGACGTAATCCTGCCGCAGATCGCGCGCGCCGACATCGTGCTGCTCTCCGACTACGCCAAGGGCGTGCTGACCGCGCGCGTGATCCGCCACACGATCGACGCCGCGCGAACGCTCGGCAAGCCAGTGATCGTCGATCCCAAGAGCCTGAACTGGGCGATCTATCGCGGCGCCACGCTGCTCACGCCCAATCGCAAGGAATTTTCGGAGGCGACCCGCAGCCGCGCCGACACGCCGCAGAGCATCGTCGATGCCAGCGAGGACGTGATGCGGCTCGCCGATTGCGAGGCGATCCTGGTCACGCAAGGCGAGCACGGCATGACGCTGGTGCCGCGCAATGGCGAAGCCGTTCACGTTCCGGCAGTCCCCGTAAAGGTGCGCGACGTCTCCGGCGCCGGTGACACCGTCGCCGCCGCGCTTGCGGTGTCGCTCGCGGCGGGTGCGGACTGGGACACGGCCTTGCGCATGGCCAATGCGGCTGCTGCCGTCGCCGTCGGCAAGCAAGGCACGGCCAGCGTGAGCGCGGCCGAGCTGCGGCGGAAGATCCTGCCGCATGCCTATCTCGCGGCTGAGGAGAAGATCGTGCTCGAGCCTGATACGCTCGACGCGCAGCTCGCGCAATGGCGCCGGCAGGACCTGCGCGTCGGCTTCACCAATGGCTGCTTCGACATCCTGCATCCCGGCCACGTCAAGGTGTTGACCGCGGCGCGCGGAGCCTGCGATCGCCTGATCGTCGGCCTCAACAGCGATGCCTCGGTGCGGCGGCTAAAGGGCGCCGATCGCCCGGTTCAGGACGAGCGGGCGCGTGCGGAAGTGCTCGCGGCGCTCGAAGCCGTCGACCTCGTCGTCATCTTCGAGGAGGATACGCCGATCGATTTGATCACCCGGATCAAGCCGAGCGCGCTGGTGAAGGGCGGCGACTACACCCGCGAGCAGGTGGTCGGCCATGAGGTCGTCGAAGCCGCCGGCGGAACCGTCGTGCTGGTCGACATCCTCCAGGGCTTCAGCACGACCGCGCTGGTCCATCGCGCGCGGGGAGGGGGCAAGTGACGGACCAAGCGACGACGCTCGCCCGGGAGACGACCGCCCAGATGCTGTGGCGGCGCTTTCGCAGCCCGGCGGCGTGGTGCGAGACGGCCGACCTGTTCGCGATCCTGACCGTGGCCTCGCTGCCCTGGTCGACCTCGCTCGCGGCGATCTTCAACGCTGTGTTCCTGGTCTGCATGGTGCCGTTTCTCGACGTCCGCGCATTCCTGCAATCGCTGAAGCGGCCGATCGCAGCCGCGCCGATCGCGCTGGTCCTGCTCGCGCTGGTGGGCACGCTGTGGTCGGATGCGGCCTGGGGCGCGCGCCTCTATGCGGTCAACCCGACCGTCAAGCTGCTCGTGCTGCCGGTCTTCCTCTATCATTTCGAGCGCTCGTCGCGCGGGCACTGGATCTTCATCGCGTTCCTGGTGTCCTGCGCGCTGCTCTCGGTGATGTCGTGGCTGGTCGCCTTCTATCCCAACCTGACGCTCAAGCCCGACCACCTCGAACGCGGCATCTTCGTCAAGAACTACATCGACCAGAGCCAGGAATTCACCCTGTGCGCGGTCGCGCTCGCTTATCCCATCGTGATGCTGCTGCGCCAGAAGCGCTATTGGCTCGCCGGATTGCTGACCGCGCTGGCGCTCAGCTTCTTCGTCAACATGGCCTTCGTGGTGGTGTCGCGCACCGCGCTGGTCACCATTCCGGTCATGTTCGGCGTATTCGCGTTGCTGCATCTGAGATGGCGCAGCATCGCGATCATCTCGGCCGCTCTGCTCGCCGGCGCCGCTCTCGCCTGGCAGGCCTCGCCGCAATTGCGCAAGACCGCCGACACCTTCGCCAGCGACTACACGCGCTATGTCGAAAATGGCGAGCCGACCTCGCTGGGCCTACGGCTCGAATTCTGGCGGAAATCGCTCGGCTTCTTCGCGGAGGCGCCGATCAAGGGGCACGGCACCGGCTCGACGCGCGGATTGTTCGAAGCGGTCGCGACGCCCAGCGGCCACTACCAGGCCTCTGCCGAGGTGATCGGGAATCCGCATAACCAGACGCTGAATGTCGCCGTGCAATGGGGCGTCATCGGCATCGCCGTTCTCTATGCGATCTGGATCCTGCATCTCCTGCTGTTCCGCGGCGACGGGCTGGCCCATTGGGTTGGCCTGCTGGTCGTGGTGCAGAACGTCTTCACCTCGCTGTTCAACTCCCATCTGTTCGACTTCCACGAGGGCTGGATGTATGTCATCGGCGTCGGCGTTGCCGGCGGCATGGTGATCCGGGCCCGACACGCCGAGGCGAAGGTGGGGGAAGCCGGTTCCTGAACGGCCGCGCGGCTGGCAAGCCTTGTACTGGCAAGTCTTGTCGTACTGGCAAGTCTTGTCGAGATGGGCTATCAGCGCGGTCAGGTTGCATCTCACTGGGATTTCATCGGTCGGCGGATGACGCGTCTTTCGCATCTCACCTTGCGCAATTTCCTGATCGCGCTCCACGACCTGCTGGCGACCACGGCGGCGTTGTTCGCAGCCTTCTACCTGCGTTTCGAGGGCGGCGACGGCTTCTTCGACCGCCTGCCGCTGCTGTTCCAGATCCTGCCCTACTTCCTCGCCTTCAGCGTGGTCGTGTTCTTCCTCTTCAACCTGACCACGACGAAATGGCGCTTCATCTCGCTGCCTGATGCGCTGAACATCATCCGCGTCGCGACCGTGCTTACGGTTGCCCTGCTGGCGCTCGACTACATCTTCGTCGCCCCCAACGTCCGTGGCGCCTTCTTCCTCGGCAAGGTGACGATCGTCCTCTACTGGTTCCTCGAGATCTCCTTCCTCAGCGCGCTACGCATGGCCTATCGCTATTTCCGCTATACGCGGGTGCGGCGGCATGCGAGGGGCGAGGATGCCGCGCCGACGCTGCTGATCGGCCGCGCCGCGGATGCCGAGGTGCTGTTGCGCGGCATCGAGAGCGGGGCGATCAAGCGCATCTGGCCCGTGGGCTTGCTGTCGCCGTCGAGATCCGATCGCGGCCAGTTCATCCGCAACGTGCCGGTGCTGGGCGACATCGACGACATCGAGGACGTCATCGGCGACTTCGCCAAACGCGACAAGCCGATCGCACGCCTGGTGATGACGCCGTCCGCGTTCGAGCCGGACGCTCATCCGGAATCGATCCTGATGCGGGCGCGCAAGCTGGGCGTGATCGTCAACCGCATGCCCTCGCTGGAGAGCGGCGATGCGCCGCGCCTCACGGCCGTCGCGGTCGAGGACCTCCTGCTGCGGCCGAGCGAAAAGATCGACTATGCGCGCCTCGAAGCCCTGATCAGGGGCAAGGCGGTGACCGTCACCGGCGGCGGCGGCTCCATCGGTTCAGAGATCTGCGAACGCGTCGTCGCCTTCGGCGCCGCGCGTCTGCTGATCGTGGAGAATTCCGAGCCGGCGCTCTACGCGGTCACGGAAACGCTCGCTGCGCACGGCACAGCGGCCGCGATCGAAGGGCGAATCGCCGACATCCGCGACCGCGAGCGCATCATCCGCCTGATGGCGGAGTTCAGGCCGGACATCGTGTTCCATGCCGCGGCGCTCAAGCACGTGCCGATCCTGGAGCGCGACTGGAGCGAGGGTGTCAAGACCAACATCTTCGGCTCGATCAACGTTGCCGATGCGGCGCACGGCGCCGGCGCCGAAGCCATGGTGATGATCTCGACCGACAAGGCGATCGAGCCGGTGTCGATGCTCGGCCTCACCAAGCGCTTCGCCGAGATGTACTGCCAGGCACTCGACCACGATCTTGCCGCAGCTAGCGGCAGTGCCAGGCCGCCGATGCGGTTGATCTCGGTCCGGTTCGGCAACGTGCTTGCATCGAACGGCTCGGTGGTGCCGAAGTTCAAGGCCCAGATCGAGGCCGGCGGCCCCGTGACGGTGACGCATCCCGACATGGTCCGCTACTTCATGACCATCCGCGAGGCCTGCGATCTCGTCATCACGGCGGCCACGCATGCGCTCGGAACGCAGCGCCCCGATGTCTCGGTCTACGTGCTCAACATGGGCCAGCCGGTGAAGATCGTCGATCTCGCCGAGCGCATGATCCGTCTCTCGGGCCTCCAGCCCGGCTACGACATCGAGATCGTGTTCACCGGCATGCGGCCGGGCGAGCGCCTGCACGAAATCCTGTTCGCCTCCGAGGAGCCGACCCGCGAGATCGGTGTCGCCGGCATCATGGCCGCGCAGCCGAACGAGCCGCCGATGCAGACGCTGCGCAAATGGATCGCTGCGCTGGAGCAGGCGATCGCGCGGGACGATCGGGCCACGATCAAGACCATCCTGAAGGATGCGGTTCCGGAATTCGGGTCGACCGCGGCCTGACCATGCAGTCTCAAGGCAAGATCGTCGTCGCGAGCCAGCACTATCCGCCTGATCCGAGCACGACGGCGGCGATCATGGCAGAGATCGCCTGCCGCGTCGCCGTCGACCACGAGGTCATCGTGCTGTCGGGCTCGCCCGGCGTATTGCCGGCCTCGCAAACCGGCCCGGGCAAGCCGCGCGTAATTGCCATCAGGAACCGGATGGCGGGAAAGGCCGCGCTGGTGCGGCGTGGATTGTCCGAGCTGCTGTTCGCGGCGCGCACATTCTTCGCGCTGATCCGGGAGCTCAAGGCAGGTGACGTCGCACTCACCGTGACCGCGCCGTTCATACTGCCTTACGCGGTCGCGGCAGCGGCAAGATGCAAGGGCGCGCGCTCGGCGCTGATCATGCACGACCTCTTCCCCGATGTTCTCGTGATGGCGGAAATCCTCAAACCCGGCTCGTTCGTGACGCGGACGATGCGCGCGGCCAACAGCCTGATGTTCCGAGCGCTCAATGCCGTCATCACCATCGGGCGCGATGCGGAGCGGCCGCTCTTGAGCTATTCCGGCATGACGCGGAACAAGATCCGCTTCATCCCGAACTGGGCGACGCTCGTACCCGCGGCACGTCCCCTGTCGCAGGACAATCCGTTCCGCAAAGCGCTTTCCGCGCGATTCATTGTCGGCCTGTCGGGCAATCTCGGCTTCACCCATGATCCGGAGATCGTGTTCGAGGCGGCACGCCTTTTGAAGGACGAGCTGGACATCCACTTCCTGCTGTCCGGCTGGGGCATCGGCTTCGAGCGGCTGAAGCAGTTGCAGGCCGAAGCGAACTTGCCCAATGTGTCCTTCGTGGCGCGGGTCGCGGATGCCGAGCTCGAGGCGTTCCTGGCGGCTGCCAATCTCTGGATCATTCCGTACCGGAAGGACGTGGCGGGGGTGTCGGTGCCGAGCCGGTTCTACAATCTGCTGGCGGTCGGCCGTCCCGTGGCGCTGGTCTCGGAGCCGGAGGCCGAGGCTGCGTTGACGGTGGTGGAGAACGGGCTCGGCTGGGTCGTGACGCCGGGCCGCGCCGATCAGCTGGCCGACGCAATCCGCGCGGCATCCCGCTGCGACGCCGCCGCCATGGCCGAACGCGCGGTGAAGGCGGCAGCGAGGTTCGACCGGACGACCGCGATGAACGCCTATGCCGGGCTGATCGACGAATTGTTGCGCAA
Source organism: Bradyrhizobium sp. 482_C4_N1_8 (assembly GCF_052075965.1). Lineage (NCBI taxonomy): Bacteria > Pseudomonadati > Pseudomonadota > Alphaproteobacteria > Hyphomicrobiales > Nitrobacteraceae > Bradyrhizobium > Bradyrhizobium sp. 482_C4_N1_8. Next base: position 3,088,637 of record NZ_CP197231.1, read on the forward strand.
CCCTGATCTGGCGGAGCAACGATGAGCGAGCGAAAACCGGTCGTGCTGGTGACAGGGGCGAGCGGCTTCGTCGGCCGTCATGTCGCGCCTGAGCTGGCGCGCGAGGGATGGTCGGTCCGCCGCGCGGTGCGCAGCCCAGGGGGGATCGACGACGAGGTCGTGATCGAATCGATCGGTCCCGATACCGATTGGCAGGCGGCGCTCGAAGGCGTCGACGCCGTGGTCCATCTCGCCGCGCGCGTGCATCACAAGCACGAGGAGCACGCGGTCCAGCTCTACCGCAACGTCAACATCGCCGGCACGCTGCACCTGGCGCGCTCGGCGGCGACGGCGGGCGTGCGCCAGTTCATCTTCGTCAGCACCGTTCTCGTGCACGGCCGCAGCAATGAAGGCCGCGCGCCGTTCAGCGAAGAGGACATCCTCACGCCGCGCGGACTCTACGGCATGTCCAAGGCCGCCGCCGAGGCGGGCTTGAGGACGCTGGCGCGCGACAGCGACATGAAGATCTCGGTGATCAGGCCGCCGCTGGTCTATGGCGCGGGCGCCAAGGGCAATTTCGCGCTGCTGACGCGCGCGGTGAATCTGGGACTGCCGCTGCCCTTTGCCGCGGTCCGCAATCAGCGCGCGTTCCTGGCCGTGCAGAATCTGTCGTCGTTCATCCTGCGCCGGCTGGCACGCCCCGATCCCACGAGCAATTTCGAGATCTTCCTGGTCGCAGACAGGGAACAGGTCTCGACGCCCGAATTCATCGAGCGGCTGGCAAAGGCTGCCGGCAAGAACTCGCGGCTGTTCGGCATGCCGCCGGACCTGCTCTCAACGCTGCTCAGCGTGATGGGCCGGCAGGATACCCATGACAGCCTGATCGGCTCGCTCGAGCTCAACCTCGCCAAGGCGATCGCGACCGGCTGGCAGCCGCAGGTCTCCCTCGACGAGGGCCTGCGGCTCGCGCTGGCGGCTCAGGACGCCTGAGGGCGGGAGAAGCGGCGCAGGACGAATCCGATCGCGATCGCGCCCGCGACGAGCGCGAGCCATGTGACCGAGGTCGAGCTTGCGCGAACGGTGACGATGGCAAGCACAGCCAGCAATAGATTGAGCGCGAACATATCGCCGATCACGCGGCGGACCGTGAAGCCGTTGTCGGTGGCACGCTGGTAGAAGTGCGAGCGGTGCGCCGACCAGAATTGTTCGCGCCGCGCGATGCGCCGAAACAGCGTGATGGTGGAATCCACGAGGTAATAGGCCGGCAGCAGCAGCGCCGCGGCGGGCTGCCCTTGCCAGGCGAGCTCCAGCAGGCACCAGCCGAGCAAGAGGCCGATCGGCAGGCTGCCGACATCGCCCAGGAACACTTTTGCGACCGGACGGTTGAACGGCGCAAAGCCGAGCATGGCGCCGCACAGCGCCGTGGCGATCAGCGCGGCGGGCCACGAGAGATCACCGAGCAGTCCCAGCAGCAGCAGCGCCGCGGTGACGGGCACGACTTCCGCGACCGTCATCAGGTCCAGCCCGTCCATGAAATTGACGAGGTTCACGAACCAGACGCCGGCGAGCAGGATGAGGCCGCGCTCGAGCGGAAGCGGCAGTGCCGGCACGATGCGCGCGGTCTCGGGCGCGGTGAACACTACCGCGCCGACGCAGGCTGCTTGCAGCGCGAGCCGCGCCAACACCGGCAGCGACACGATGTCGTCGGCGAATCCGACCAGGGCGATCACGATCGTTGCAATGACCAGCGCCGGCGGGATCGCAACGTTCGCCCAGGCGGCCCAGGCCGATGCGACCAGCAGCGTGGCGGTGATCACCGCGATGCCGGCGCCCTGCGGGGTCGGAATGCGATGCGAGGAACGGGCATTCGGTCGCGCCAGGGCATAGCGCTGGAGCAGGGGACGGCTGGTCCAGGTGATGATCGCCGACATTAGCGCGGCGACCGCGACGGCAACCAGCGAGGACATGGCGGCAACAGCGTCGATGGCTGGGCTCACTCCGGCACTCCGAGCGGCGCCGACCCTTTCGCGGCCTTCTCCGCGCTGAGGATCCAGACCAGGCCGCCGATCGCGCCGACGATGAAGAGCACGGCGCCGAACAGCAGCGAGACGTTGACGCCTTCGTTGGCGGAAAGCCCGGCGAAACCGAAGGCCAGGCCCATCGTCGCCTCGCGCACGCCCCAGCCGGCGATCGAGATCGGCATCAGGGTGATCAGCATGATCGGCGGAATGAGGAGGAATGTCTGGCCGAAGCTGACCGGAGCGGCGATCGACCGCACCACGCACCACGCAATGACGACGGCGAGCACGTGAACGAGAAGCGACAGAATTGCGACGATCGGCCCGCGCTTGGCGTTGAAGATCACGCGGTTGGCAATCACGGCGCAGGCGTGGATGTGATGGGTGGCCCACCAGGTCTTCAGCCACGACCATTTCAGCGCGCCGAAGATCAGGAAACCGACGCCGCCCGCGAGCGCGGCGAAATCGACGAGCAGCAGCGCCGAGCGTCCGTGCGGATCGGTGATGAGCTCGTAGCTCCAGGGCAGGCTCGCGACGACGACGATCGCCAGCGCGACGAGGCCGATCGCGCGGTCGACGAAGATCGAGTAGGTGGCCGCACGCCATCCGGCGCCGGCGCGCGCAACCAACCATAGCCGGACCGCATCGCCACCGATCGCGGAGGGCAGCGTCTGGTTGAAGAACGCACCGATCACGTTGTAGCGCATCGCGCGGCCGAGCTCGAGCGGCGCGCCGCATTCGGCGCTGACCTCGCGCCAGCGGACCACGCCGACGAAGATTTGCAGGAACGTGACCGCGATCGCCATGGCGATCCAGAGCAGGCTGGTCGCGGTCAGGCGTGAAAACAGTTCGGACAGATCGACCTTGCGCAGCGCCAGGTAGAGCAGCGCTCCGGAAATCAGGATTTTGGCCGTCGACAGCAGGATTCGGCGCATCTCGCCCGCTTGATCAGGGTTTGAGAAGATTTCAGGCAACCCGACGCGAGGCGTCGAATTCGGCCGCTTTGGTATGGTCTTGGCGCCGATCTTGCAATAGCGCTTATCCGGAGCGGTGATGAATAGCGGCGAGGCTATTGCGACGGCCTCGATACCGCGGCTAAAGAGGCGCCGCGGGGCCGGCTTCGGGATCGCGCGGCAACAGATCGCTTGGGAACAGGATGACGGATCAGGCGATTTTGGTCACGGGAGCCGCCGGGTTCATCGGCTTTCACGTCGCCCGGCAGCTTCTGGCCGAGGGCCGGCCCGTGGTCGGGCTCGACAATCTCAACAGCTATTACAATCCGGCGCTGAAACAGGCGCGCCTGGCGCTGCTTCGGAACGATTCCCGCTTCGCCTTCGTCGAGGCCGATCTTGCCGACCGCGACACCATCGCGGCGCTGTTTGCGCGACATCGATTTGACAAAGTCGTGCATCTCGCGGCCCAGGCCGGCGTGCGCTACTCGATCGACCATCCGCACACTTACGCCGATTCCAATCTCCAGGGCTTTCTCAACGTGCTGGAGGGCTGCCGCAACAACTCTTGTCGTCATCTCGTCTACGCCTCGTCATCCTCCGTTTATGGCGCCAACACTAAACTGCCATTTGCCGTGCAGGACCGGACCGACCATCCCGTGAGCTTCTATGCCGCGACCAAGAAGGCGAACGAATTGATGGCGCAGTCCTACAGCCATCTCTACCGGCTGCCGGTCACGGGGCTGCGCTTCTTCACCATCTACGGCCCGTGGGGCCGGCCCGACATGGCCCTGTTTCTGTTCGTGAACGCCATCATGGCGGAGCGTCCGATCCGGCTCTTTAACCATGGCAAAATGCGTCGCGACTTTACCTATATTGACGACGTCACCCGTGTAGTATCCAAGCTGATCGATCAGGTGCCCGCGGATGACCCGGCTGCCGCAAATGCGCCGTCTAAGGTCTACAATGTCGGCAACCACCATCCGGAAGAGCTGATGCATGTCGTCGGGCTTCTGGAGCAGGAGCTGGGTCGGACGGCAATCAAAGAATTGCTGCCGATGCAGCCGGGAGACGTCTTGGAAACGTTCGCGGATGTCGAGGATCTGACGCGCGACACCGGCTTTGCACCGTCAACGCCGATCGCGCTCGGGGTCCGTAATTTTGTCACCTGGTATCGGGACTACTTCAAGGTTTGAAATGACGATGGACAAACGCATTATCCCCCTGATCATGTGCGGTGGCGCCGGCACGCGGCTGTGGCCGGCTTCGCGCGAGGTGCGCCCAAAACAGTTCCTGCCGCTGTTCGGCACGCGCTCGACCTTCCAGGACACGCTGCTGCGCGTGTCTGATGCCTCGCTGTTCGATCGTCCGATCGTCATCACCAATGCGTCCTATCGCTTCATGGTGCTGGAGCAGCTCGCCGAGATCGGCATCGAGGCCGACGTGATCCTCGAGCCGATGCGGCGCGATTCCGGCCCTGCGATCGCCGCGGGCGCGGTGTTCGCGCAGAACCGCGCCAGTGACGCGATCGTGCTCGCGCTCGCCGCCGACCACGTGGTGCAGGACAACGCAGCGTTTGTCGCGGCCTGCCGCGAGGGCCTCACCGCCGCGAGCGCCGGGCGCATCGTCACCTTCGGCGTCAAGCCGGAGCGGCCGGCGACTGAATACGGCTATATCAGCCCGGGCGAGGTGATCTCCGGCGAGGTGCACGCCGTCGCGCGCTTCGTCGAAAAGCCTGATGCCGTGAAGGCGGCCGACTACGTCAGTTCGGGCTATCTCTGGAACAGCGGCAACTTCATGTTCCCGGCCACTGTCCTGCTCGACGAATACCGCAGGGTCGACGCGGCGAGCGTCGAGGCGATCTCCAATGCGGTGAGCAATGCCGGCCGCGATCTCGGCTTCGTGACGCTGGAGCCCGAGGCGTTCGGCGCGGCGAAGGCGATCTCGATCGACTATGCGGTGATGGAGAAGACCTCGCGCGCAGCGGTCGTGCCGGTGTCCTGCGGCTGGTCCGATGTCGGCTCCTGGCACGCGGTGTGGGAATTATCGGAGAAGGACGCGCAAGGCAATGCTTCGCATGGTAGTGCGGTGTTCGAAGACTCGCGCAACTGCAACGTCACCACTGATGCAGCGCTGGTCGCGCTCGAAGGCGTCGACGATCTCGTCGTGGTCGCCACCGCGGATGCGGTGCTGGTCTCGCGCCAGAAGGATGCCAACGGCCTGAAGCGCCTCGTGACGAAGCTGAAGGCGGTCGCACCCAAGGTCACCGAGGAGCATCTCAAGGTGCACCGGCCCTGGGGCAGCTACCAGTCCGTCGACAATGGCGAGCGCCATCAGGTCAAGCGCATCGTGGTCAAGCCGGGCGGGCGGCTGTCCCTGCAGAAGCACCATCATCGCGCCGAGCACTGGATCGTCGTTCGCGGCGCTGCCCGGGTCACCGTCAACGAGACCGTCAAGACCGTGCACGAGAACGAGTCCATCTACATCCCGATGGGCGCGGTGCACCGGATGGAGAACCCCGGCAAGATCATGCTGGAACTCATCGAGGTCCAGACCGGAAGCTATCTCGGGGAAGACGACATCATCCGGATTGAAGACGACTATCAAAGGTCGTAACCAGCAAGCTCCGAATCACGCGACCCGGGCCAGAAGGCGCAAGCTTTTGGCGCTAAGGCCCGGGGAACGTGTAACTTTTTGAATCAAATCGTGTCCGGTCAATTCGGCTGACATTCGCCACAAATGTGGCGCCCGTGCTAGAAGCGGCCCGGGGATTTGCGTTGAATCGGGGTTTGCTCAGATGAGTTCCAAAGGGTTTGCACCGGCAAAGGCCGGCTTGCGCGTTGGCGTCGTTGGCGCGGGCGTGATGGGCAGCAACCATGCGCGCGTGCTCGCGGGTCTTCCAGGCGTCAGCCTCGTCGGTGTGGTCGATCCGTCGCCAGCGCATCTGACCCGCACCACCGAGCTTGCGAGCTGCCAGGGTTTCGAGACGCTCGACCAGCTCCTCGCCGAAGGCGTCGACGCCGTCACCATCGCCGCGCCGACCCATCTGCATCACGAGGTCGCGCTCGCCTGCATCGCCAGGAACGTCCACGTTCTGGTGGAGAAGCCGATCGCCTCCACGGTTGCGGAAGGCCGCGAGATCGTCGCCGCCGCGCAAAAGGCCGGCGTCACGCTGATGATCGGCCATGTCGAGCGCTTTAATCCGGCGGTCGCCGCCGTCAAGCAGGCGATCGCAGGCGAAGATATTCTCTCCATCGCGATCACCCGCGTCGGCCCTTTCCCGCCGCGCATGTCCAATGTCGGCGTCGTCATCGACCTCGCCGTGCACGACATCGATCTGATCCGCTGGTTCACCGAATCCGACATCGTCGAGGTGCAGCCGCAATTGTCGAGCGCGGTCGCCGAGCGTGAGGACATCGCGCTCTTGCAGTTCCGCACCGCCAACGGCGTGCTCGCGCACATCAACACCAACTGGCTGACGCCGTTCAAGGCGCGCAGCGTCACGGTCGCGACCCGCGGCAAATACGTGATGGGCGATCTGTTGACGCGCCAGGTCACCGAGTGCTTCGGCTTCAAGCCTGACGGCAGCTATTCGATGCGGCATCTGCCGGTCGGCCACGACGAGCCGCTCCGCGCCGAGCTGATCGCGTTCCTCAAGGCCGTCCGCAACGGCGAGACGCCGGCGGTCACCGGCGACGAGGGCGTCGCCAGTCTCGAGATCGCCACGCAGTGCCTCGAAACACCGTCGCGGCCCGCGGCCTCGTCGGCTGCCCGCAAGGGTCCGCGCCGCGTCGCCGGCTGATTCCCTTTCCATGCCGACCACTCAAGAAGGCGCCAAGAACCAGACCATGAACCAGCATCTGCGTTCCGAACCCATTCCCTTCATCGACGTCGCCTCGCAGCGCCGCCGGCTCGGCGCCTCGCTCGATGCCGCCGTCAAGCGCGTCCTCGACCATTGCCAGTTCGTCAATGGTCCTGAAGTCGCCGAGCTCGAGAAGCAGCTTGCGGCCTATAGCGGCGCCAAGCACGTGATCGGCTGCGCCAGCGGCACCGATGCGATCCTGATGGTCATGATGGCGAAGAATGTCGGCCCCGGCGATGCCGTGCTGTGCCCGTCCTTCACCTTCATCGCAACGGCGTCGCCGGTGGCGCGCACCGGCGCGACGCCTGTCTACGTCGATGTCGATGAAGCCACCTTCAACATGAGCCCGGAGTCGCTGAAGCGCGGCATCGCGACCGCGCGCAAGGCCGGCCTGAAGCCGGTCGCGGTGATTCCGGTCGATTTGTTCGGCCAGCCCGCCGATCACGATGCCATCGCCGAGATCGCCAGGGCCGAAGGCCTGTTCGTGCTCGACGACGCCGCACAGGGGTTTGGTGCGAGCTACAAGGGCCGCAAGCTCGGCACCTTCGGGCTCGCCACCGCGACCAGCTTCTTCCCGGCCAAACCGCTCGGCTGCTTCGGCGACGGCGGCGCGATCTTCACCGATGACGACGAGCTCGCAGCGACACTGCGCAGCATCCGCGTGCACGGGCAGGGCGTCGACAAATACGACAACGTCCGCCTCGGCCTGACCGGCCGGCTCGACACCATGCAGGCCGCGATCCTGATCGAGAAGCTGAAGATTTTTGACGACGAGATCGCCGCCCGCAACAAGGTTGCGGAGCGTTACGCGCGTGGCCTGTCCAACGTCGTCACCGTGCCGCGTCTGGCACCGGGCAAGACCTCGGTTTGGGCGCAGTACACGATCCGTCTCCCTGAGGGCACCGACCGCGACGGCTTCGCCGCCGCGCTGAAGGCCCAGGGCGTGCCGACCGCGATCTATTACGGCAAGTCGATGCACCAGCAGACCGCCTACAAGCAGTATCCGGTCGCCGACGGCGGCCTGCCGGGCTGCGAGAACCTGTCGCAGGACGTCATCAGCCTGCCGATGCACGCCTACCTGACGGAAGCCGACCAGGAGCGAATCATCGCCGCCGTGCGCGGCGCGATCGCGGGCTGATTTCGCTGTTTTGCCCTTCTTTCCCTCTCCCCCTGTGGGAGAGGGTGGCAGAGGCGGCCTTCGGCCGCCGTTCTTAAGGACGCCGATGCTTCGCATCGGCTATCGCGATAGCGGCGAGACGGGTGAGGGGTCTCTCTCCGCACGGAAAGCTGGGAGAGAGACCCCTCACCCGATTGAGTTTGTATCTACCTGCGGCGCTGCCCTCTCCCACAAGGGGAGAGGGCACAGCAATGCGCATCGCAAGCCGAGCGCCCGTCTTTTTTGATCACGTCAAACTTCAAAGCCTTATCGTTGGGCCGATAAGTCTCTAAAACAGACGCATGCTCGGACGCATCTTCACGGTTGGTGGTTACACGCTGCTCTCGCGGCTGACGGGATTTGCCCGCGACATCATGCTCGCGGCGATCCTCGGCGCCGGCCCCGTGGCCGACGCCTTTTTCGTGGCGCTGCGGCTGCCCAATCATTTCCGCGCGATCTTCGCCGAGGGCGCCTTCAACGCCGCCTGGGTGCCGGCCTATGCGCATGTCCATGGCGAGCGCGGGGAGGGGGCGGCAAAACTGTTCGCCGACCGCATCTTCACGCTGCTGCTGGCCTCGCAGGTGGTGTTGCTGATCGTCGCCTGGCTGTTCATGCCGCAGGCCATGAGCATTCTGGCGCCGGGCTTTTCCGAGGACGCCGAGCAGCGCAAGCTCGCGATCGAGCTGACGCGGATCACCTTTCCTTATCTGCTGCTGATCACGCTGGTGACGCTCTACGGCGGCATGCTCAACGTGATGCAGCGCTTTGCCAGTGCCGCGGCGGCATCGATCTTCCTCAACATCTCCATGATGATGACGCTGGCGCTCGCCGCCTGGTTTCCCAGCGCAGGCCACGCCGCCGCCTGGGGCGTCCTGATTTCCGGCTTCCTGCAATATTTCCTGCTCGCGGGCGATCTCGCGCGCCATGGCGGCCTGCCGCGCTTTGCGCCGCTCAAGCTCGACGAAGACGTCCGCGGCTTCTTCAAGGCACTGGGACCTGCGACGCTGGGCTCGATGGGCACACAGGTCGCGCTGTTCGCCGACACCATCATCGCGACCTTCCTGCCCGCAGGCGCGCTGTCGGCGCTCTATTATGCCGACCGCCTCAACCAGCTACCGATCGGCGTGATCGGCATCGCGATCGGCACGGTTCTGCTGCCGGAGATGTCGCGGCGGATCACCGCCAACGATCATGACGGCGCGATGAAGGCGCAGCGCCGCGCCTTCGATTTCACGCTGCTGTTCTCGATCCCGTTCGTGGCGGCCTTCATCACTGTGCCCGACGCGATCATGCGTGCGCTGTTCGCCCGCGGGGCGTTCTCGAAGGCCGATGCCGCCGCCGCCGGCGCCACGCTCGCGGCCTATGCCATCGGCCTGATCCCCTTCGTGCTGATCCGCAGCGCGGTCGCGACCTTCTATGCGCGCAAGGATACGGCGACACCGGTCCGCGCCTCGCTGACGGGCATCGCGGTCAATGTCGCCCTGAAGGTGGCCTTGATGGGTTCGCTCGCCCAGATCGGCCTTGCGCTGGCGACAGCTGTCGGTGTCTGGACCAATCTGCTGCTGGTGCTGTTCTTCGCCGTGCGGCGAGGCTTTCTCGTGCTGGACCGCGCGTGGCTGATGTCGCTCGCTAAATTCCTGCTGACCGGACTGATCCTCGCCGCCACGTTCTGGCTGATCGCGCGCTTCAGCGGTTCTATGCTGGGCTCGATGCACTTCCGCGATGAGCTGATGCTGGTGCTGCTGGCCGTCGGAGGCACCATCGTCTACGCGCTCGCGATCCTCATCCTGTTCGGCCGCAGCTGGTTGGTCTCGCTGGTGCGTGGCTAGGCCTGTATCAATCCGACGGGCCAAAGCCTGCTGCAGCAGGCGAGACACGCCGGAAGCAGCCATCACGTATATGGCTCTCCTCTGGTTCCCGGTGCATGGTAACGTTTAACCTCGGTCGAGTTCGAAAGGGTGCGGTCTCACCAACGGTTATGCGATGACCAGACGGGCGAAAAAGGCGACCTCGCCGCGGAAAGGGCGGGTTGGTGCTACCCTTGCGTCCCCCAGTTTGCAGGGTCGCGCGCAGGACATTGCGCTGATCGATCACCTGATCGAACGGATCGACCAAGGTGGATCCACGCTTGTTATCAGCGGTGAGCCCGGCATCGGAAAATCTGCGCTCCTCGATGTTGCCAGACACAGGGCCAGTGAACGCGGCTTCACCGTCTTGGGCATGACCGGCGTCCTCGCCGAAGTCCATTTGCCGTTTGCAGCACTTGAACAGGCCTTGCGTCCGCTGATGAAAGGGGCCGAGGGCCTTGTCCCTCGCCAGCGATCGGCCTTGCTGGCCGCTTTTGGCATGCATGACGACGCGGGGCCGCCCGATATCTTCCTGGTTGCGCTCGCGACGCTGTCTCTTCTGAGCGAAAGGGCGACGCGCGAGCCTCTGCTGCTTGTTGCCGACGATGCCCAATGGCTGGATCAGGCGACCTTTGAGGTGCTGGCCTTCGTCTCGCGCAGACTGAGCTCGGACCCGATCGTTCTCGTGGTGGCCATGCGCGATGACTTCAAGAGTCCCCTTGGCGACGCCTCCACCCAGAGGCTGCGACTTTCAGGGCTTGACGAGGCCGACGCCGAGCATTTGCTGGACGCCAACGCGCCGGGCCTTCCGGCGGAGTTGCGCAGCCGCTTCCTTCGGGAGGCCTCGGGTAATCCGCTGGCCCTTGTGGAGCTGCCCCGCGGAGAACGAGCCGCTGGAGATGCGCCGTGGCTTCCGCTGACCGACCGGCTCGAGCGCGCCTTCTCCAGTCGCTTGTCCGACCTCCCGCACATCGCGCAATTGCTGTTGTTCGTGACGGCGGAGAACGACGGGACATCGCTCCACGAAATCCTTTCCGCCGCCGAAGCCGTGTTGGGCGAGCGCGTGGGGATCGATGCCATGGCGCCCGCGGTCGCCGCGAAGCTCATCGAGATCAACGGGACGGAGGTGAGGTTTCGGCATCCGCTCGTTCGCTCCGCCATGCACCAGGCCGCCGACCCGGCGACCCGCCAAAGGATCCACGCCGCGCTTGCTGCCGTGATTCACGATCAGCTCGACCGCCAATTGTGGCATCGTGCCGCAGCAACGATCGGACCTGACGACGAGCTCGCCGGCGAATACGACCTGATGGCGGCGCGCGCGTTGCGGCGCGGCGCCGTGGCGATGGCGATCGAGGTTCTGGAAAGCGCGGCACGGCTGAGCAGCACGGCGAAGGCGAGAGGCGACCGGCTGTTGCGAGCGGCCGTTGGCGCTGGTCCGGATCGCCTGGTGCCGTGAGATCAGCCAGCCCCCGGCGGTCAACGATCCCGCGAAGATTCTCGCATTGATTGGGTTCGCCGCGAAAGCCCACGCCGCCGGCGCGATCGATCTGGCCGCCAATCTTCTTTGGCGAGCCGCGCAACGTTGCTGGTGGAGCAGCGCAAGCGATGAACTCTGCGCAAGGGTTCACGATGCGGCTGCGCGGCTGGAATTGCCTGACGGGGACCCCCGCCTGATCGCAATATCCGCTTACGTCGAGCCGCTGCGGCGGGGGGCGGACTTGTACCTCAAGCTTCAGGGGCTTGCGGGAACGGCGCACAGCGACCCCACCGTTGCGAGCATCCTCGGCAGCACCGCCAATGTCATCGGGACCTTCGACATCGGCGTGAACTTTCTCGCCGAGTCCAGTGCCGTGCTGCGCATGCAGGGACGGCTCAGCGATCTCGCCCGGGTGCTTTTCGCCCAAGGGTGGGCGGAAATGGAAGTCGGTGACTGGCGGGGCGCCATGAGGGAGGCCGAGGAATCCGCCCGGCTTGCCGAAGAGACCGGCGGGCTTCCGTGGATTGCCGCAGCCACGATCCTGAAAGCCAGGCTCGCAGGAATGCAAGGCAATCTGGAGCAATCCGAAGCGTATGCGGCGCAGGCGGAAGCCCTGGCCCTGTCCATCGGCGCGAGTTTCCTGCTGGCCATGTTGCAGATCGCACGAGGCGTATCCGCAATCGGCGCGGGCCGGCATTGGGAGGCCTTTGAGCATCTGCGACGCCTGTTCACGCCGGCCGATCCCGCTTTCAATTTCGGCCTTCAGTTCTTTGGCCTCGCGGATTTCGTGGAGGCCGCCGTGTCGTCCGGCAATGCGGACGAGGCGAGCCGCGTGCTTGATGAGATCGAGCGCGCCTCGGCTCCGACGCCGGTGCCGTGGGTCGGGACGATGCTGCAATATGGCAAGGCGTTCCTCGCTGCGCCGGAAGACGCCGAGCCGTTCTTCCTGCAAGGTCTTGGACTGCAAGGTCCTGGGCCGGCCGCGAAGAAATGGCCGTTCCTGCGAGCCCGTTTTCTCCTGGCCTATGGCGGATGGCTGCGCCGCCAGCGCAGATCCGCCAATGCGAGGGCTCCGTTGCGCGAGGCACGCGACATGTTCGATGCGCTCGGCGCTTCGCCCTGGAGCGATCGGGCCCGCGAGGAACTGCGCGCGTCCGGCGAAACCAGCCGCCGGCGAACCGAACAGGTGTGGGACACGCTGACCCCGCAGGAGCTTCACATCGCGCAACTCGCCGCCGAAGGTCTCTCGAACAAGGAGATCGGCGCCAGACTGTATCTGTCCCACAGAACTGTCGGGTACCACCTGCACCGGATCTTTTCGAAGGCCGGAATCACCTCGCGGTCCGGGCTACGCCCCGTTCTCGCAAGCATCAGCCGCCCCGCGGACTGATCGCCGTCCCGTCATCGGACTGGTCATTTGACAGAAGCGGCAGCCCCTCCGCGCGGGCTAGCTGTGCGAGTGCGTCTACCCTCAAGCAAAAGTTGACCATGAAACTGTTCTCTTCACTCGCAATCCTCAGCCTCGGAGCAATCCTCATGACCCAAGCCGCCGATGCGGCCCCAGACGCCGGGACCGACCCCCGGATCGATCCCCAGGTTCGCGCCTTCCTGCGCGAGATCAACAAGGATCCGAGCCCGTTCTGGGAGCTGCCCCAGCCCAAGCCGCAGGACATCCTGACGGAGCTTCAGAAGAAGACGCCAGTCGACATGTCGGGGGTGAACACGACCGAGCAGACCATCACCCAGGATGGTCAGTCCGTGAAAATCTACATCATGAAGCCCGAGCACGTGACCGGAAAGCCCGGCGTACTGCTGTTCATTCACGGCGGTGTCTGGATCGTCGGCAATTTCCAGAACCATCAGCGTCTGTTGCGCGACCTGGTGGTCGGCTCCGGCCAGATCGGTGTTTTCGTTGAGTACACGTCCCTGCCGAAGGCGCGCTTCCCCACGCAGCTCGACCAGTCCTATGCGGTGCTGAAATGGGTGGCGAGCCACGCCGAAGAGTTCGGCGCGGACGGTGGCCGGATCGCGGTGGCCGGCAATTCGGTTGGTGGCAACATGACCGCGGCATTGTCGCTGATGGCCAAAGACCGCGGCGGCCCCAAGATCAGCTATCAGGTCATGATGATCCCGGCGACCGACGCCAGCGTGGACACCGCGTCCTATCATGAATACGGCGCGGGACGATTTCTGGCCCGTGCCTTCATGAAGTACGGCTGGGATCTGTACGCGCCGGATGCAGCGACGCGCAACAACCCCTATGTCTCGCCGCTGCGCGCCAGCCTGCAGCAATTGAAGGGGCTTCCCTCGGCTCTGGTCGTCACCGCAGAGAACGATCCGCTGCGCGACGAAGGCGAGGCTTACGCGCGCAAGCTCAAGGAGGCCGGAGTGTCCGTGATCGCGACCCGCTACAACGGGATGATCCACGACTTCGTCCTGCTGAACGGCATCCAGAGCGACCCCGAGCCCCAGGCCGCGATTCGGCAGATGTCGGCGGAGATCAAGGCACATCTCGCGCCTTGATCCAGCCTTGGAAGAGCAGGCGGCGACATTGTCGCCGCTTGCTACGTATTGATTGATCCCGAACTTATGATTGCGACGTTCTCGCGCAACGCCCCGCTGACTGAATAAGTCCAGTCGGTTGGTGTCTGCAGCAACTTGCCAAGCCCAGTTTTGCGATTCTCGTCGGCTCACAGTCTCAAGGCCGACATCACGGCATCGGTTGGTACAGCCAGAATCGTCAATCTTGGTACTTTTTTATAGCCAGGCGCAACGCATCTACTCGCTACGACCATAGATCGGAGCGAGCCCGATCCATCGGGCTTAGCGGGAGTTCCGATCAGTGCAGACAACTCAATCGCCGACACGGAGACAGGAGTTCCACACTGCCTAGCATTTTGTGGAAAGCCGGCGCGTGCGCGCTCCCTCGCATTTCCACCGAAGAGACAAATGACCAAGGAGAAAATCTCATGAAGGCTATCGTTGCAACGGAGCAAGCCGCGGGAACGGCCGGCATGAAGCTGGTGCACCGGCCCGAGCCACAGGCGGCGATAAACGATGTCGTCGTCCAGGTTCATGCGTCGAGATTTATCCCGACTGAGCTTGCGTGGCCCTCGAGCTGGGCCGATCGCCTTGATCGCGACCGAACGCCGTCGATCCCTGGGCACGAGCTGGCCGGAGTGGTCTCTGCCCTTGGATATGGAACGACGGGGCTGTCGGTGGGACAACGGGTGTTCGGCCTCGCGGACTGGTATCGTGACGGCACGCTGGCCGAGTACGTGGCAATCGAGGCGCGCAACCTTGCGCCGTTGCCGGGCGACGTCGACTTTACCGTGGGCGCGAGCCTGCCGATCTCGGGCCTCACCGCGTGGCAAGGGCTGTTCCAGCACGGTCGCCTACAGGCGGGGCAGAGCGTGCTGGCACACGGGGCTGCAGGCGCAGTCGGGTCTATGGTGACGCAACTCGCACGAGCGGCCGGAGCTTACGTCATCGGCTCCGGACGTGCCGCCGATCGTCAGACAGTGCTCGACCTCGGCGCGAAGGAGTTCGTCGACCTCGACAACGACGCACTGGAGGACATCGGCGAAGTCGATCTGGTGTTCGATGTCATCGGTGGTGACATCCAGAAGCGGTCGACAGCACTCATTCGAGCCGGGGGAACACTGGTGTCCATCGTCGGGCCGGCGGAGGCGCAGCCTTCCAACGGGCTGGCGATCGACTTCGTCGTCGAGGCTGATCGTGCCCAACTGAGTGAGATCGTCCAGCGGGTGCGGGACGGACGACTGCGGACCAACATCGGCAACGTCTCGACCCTCGACGATGCCGTCGCCGCCTTAAATTCGACCGAGCGACGTAAGGGAAATACGATTATCCGCGTTCGTCCCTGAGCGACGCACGTCCGTTGATGCGCGCAGCCGGTCGGCTCGTCCAAGTCGGCCGGCTGTTGAGAATGTCGCAGCGGGTCAATGGCCGCGCTCTCAGAGCGGTCGCAAACGTCCGCTTTGGAATGCCCCTCGCGTAGGGGGCATGAACCGTCGCGTCGAATGAGCGAATTCGTTGGAGCGAGGGACTCGCCTCCAAGGTGCAACCGACCTCTGCACATCCCTTGATTTTGCGCGATGGCCGTGGTATTGGCGCCGCATGATCAAATCGTCGCGCCATTTCAACCGCAACCACATGACCCGCTTCGGCTGGGCCGTGGAAGGAGTCGCGCGCTAGGAATTCGACGACGACATCTTTTCCACCAGGCCCCGCCGGCATCGGACGGGGCCTTTTGTTTGGCCACGCTCCCTGCCGGCACAACAGCAGGAGCATCCGATGCCACCCCAACAGACGGACATCTCATCCGAGATTGAGTGCGATGCCGCGAGGCTTCGGCTCGACCTCTCCATCGTCTTGAGACTGATCAAGCGATACTGGCGTGCGTTTCAGGAGCGGCGCCAGCGCCCGCAGGTCGCATTGCAGGACCTGAGTGACAGGGAGCTGATGGATATCGGCTTGACGCGTAGCGAGATCGACTACATCACGCCTGAACGTGCTATCGATACGCTGAGAGATCGCGCCACGGATCTTTGGAGGCGGGGCGTGATATAGGTGATCAACCGTCAGAAGCGGAGATACGCTTTGCGAACAAGCGGCAGTCAGCACGGCTACTTCTTAGGAGTGCACCGCGGGACGAGTTCGGCAACTATCGTGCCATCAACCGGACCGTTCCTCACAGGGAAATGACCGGGCTGCGGCGTTTTCGTCGCATCCCGCTCTGACTGGCGAGGCACCGGGAGAGTCTTCGCGGCCTGTGCACGCCTAAAGCCGTTTGCCTTGCCACTTTTTCCACGGCAATATGCCCGCAAAACAACCATGAGGACGGGAAAAGAAAATGGCGGCTCCCATCAAGTTCGGCGTTGGCCAAAGCGTGCTGCGCAAGGAGGATGACGCGCTCATCCGCGGCAAGGGCCGCTATACCGACGATTATGCGCCGCAGGCCGCGCTTCGCTGCCTGATGCTGCGCTCGCCGCACGCGCATGCCAAGTACACGATCGATGCGAGCCGGGCTGGCACGCTGCCGGGCGTTGCGCTGATCCTGACCGCCGATGATGTGAAGGATCTCGGCAATCTGCCCTGCCTGTTCAACCTCGAGACCGATCCCTTCACCGGCCCGCCTTACCCGATCCTCGCCAAGGACGAGGTGCGCCATGTCGGTGATTCCATCGCCTTCGTGGTCGCCGAGACCATCGACCAGGCCCGCGACGCGATCGAGGCGATCGAGGTCAAATGGAGCCCGCTGCCGGCGGTGACCGGCGTCGTCAACGCGGTCAAGAAGGGCGCGCCGCAGGTCTGGCCGGACAAGGCCGGCAATGTGCTGTTCGACGTCTCGATCGGCGACAAGGCGGCGACCGAAGCTGCCTTTGCGAAGGCGCATGCGGTCGCCGAAATCAACATCGTCAATCCGCGCGTGGTCGCGAGCTTCATGGAGGCGCGCGCGGCGGTCTGCGAATACGACGCCAAGCGCGATCATCTGACGCTGACGGTCGGCAGCCAGGGCAGCCATCGCCTGCGCGACATCCTCTGCCAGAACGTGCTCAACATCCCGACCGAGAAGATGCGGGTGATCTGCCCCGACGTCGGCGGCGGTTTTGGCACGAAGCTGTTTCCGTACCGCGAATACGCCTTGATGGCGGTCGCCGCGCGGCAGCTCAAGAAAGCAGTGAAATGGGCGGCCGACCGCACCGAGCACTTCATGGGCGACGCGCAGGGCCGCGACAACGTCACCACCGCCAAGATGGCGCTGGCCGAGGACGGCAAATTCCTCGCGATGGATTGCGACCTGATGGGCGACATGGGCGCGTATCTGTCGACCTTCGGCCCCTACATTCCGCATGGCGGCGCCGGCATGCTGCCGGGCCTCTACGACATCCAGGCCTTCCACTGCCGGGTGCGCACCATCTTCACCAACAGCGTGCCGGTCGACGCCTATCGCGGCGCGGGCCGTCCCGAGGCCGCTTACGTCATCGAACGCCTCGTGGACGCCTGTGCGCGAAAACTCGACATGACGCCGGACGCCATCCGCCGCAAGAATTTCATTCCGCCGAAGGCACTGCCCTACAAGACGGCCACGGGCAAGGTCTATGATTCCGGCGATTTCGCCGCGCATCTCAAGCGCGCGATGGAGATCGGCGAGTGGAAGGAATTTCCGAAGCGCGCCAAGGCAGCCAAGAAGAATGGCCTGATCCGCGGCATTGGCCTTGCGAGCTATGTCGAGATCTGCGGCGTGATGGGCGAGGAGACCGCCAATGTGCGACTCGATCCCAGCGGCGACGTCACCGTCCTGATCGGCACACAGTCGAGCGGGCAGGGCCACCAGACGGCTTATGCGCAGATCGTCGCCGAGCAGTTCGGCCTGCCGCCGGAGCGCGTGCACGTGCGCCAGGGCGACACCGACGAGATCGCCACGGGGCTCGGCACCGGCGGCTCGGCCTCGATCCCGTCAGGAGGCGTCAGCGTCGAGCGCGCCACGCGCGAGCTTGGGCAGAAGCTGAAGGAGATCGCGGCGCAGGCGATGGAAGCCAGTGCCGGCGACCTCGAGCTCTCCGACGGCGTCGTGCGGATCGCCGGCACCGACCGTTCGATGTCGTTCGCCGATCTCGCCAAGCGCGGGAGCGCCGATCCATCGAAGCTTAACGGCAGCGCGACCTTTGCCAGCGCCGACGGCACCTATCCGAACGGCACGCATCTGGCGGAAGTCGAGATCGATCCGGCCACCGGCATCATCAAGATCGTCAACTACGTGATCGTCGACGATTTCGGCAAGACGCTCAATCCGCTGCTTTTGGCGGGCCAGGTGCATGGCGGCGCCATGCAGGGTATCGGCCAGGCGCTGATGGAGCAGGTGGTCTACGGCGCCACTGACGGGCAACTGATCACCGCGACCTTCATGGACTACGCGCTGCCGCGCGCGGCTGATGGTCCGGACTTCGTATTCGAGACCAGCAACGTTCCCTGCACGACCAATCCGCTGGGCGTGAAGGGGGCGGGCGAGGCCGGCGCGATCGGCTCCTGTCCGGCCGTCGTCAACGCCATCGTCGACGGGCTCTGGCGCGAATACAAGATCGACCACATCGACATGCCGGCCACCCCGGAGCGGGTGTGGATCGCCGTCAACGAGCACCACCGCCGTCACAGCCTTTAATCTCGAGCTCGACCAAATAATCCATAGTGCGACGATCTATCGCCGCGCTTTGGATGGAATGAACTCTGCCAATCGGTGTTGGCCCAATGTGGGGTCAGCACGATCCTGTCTCAGGGAAAGGGATTTTGCGAATGAAGCGAGTGTTGGTTGTTGGGGGCGCGCTGCTGCTCGGCATGGGCGCGGTTTGGGCGCAGCAGGACTCCGTCAAGGAGGTCCAGACCCTCATGAAGGGCAACGGCAAGAACGCCGGCGCGGTTGCGGCGATCGTCAAGGGCGAGAAGCCTTACGACCAGGCCACGGTGGACAGCGCGCTGGCGCAGTTCGCGGATACGGCCAAGAAGCTGCCAAACCTGTTCCCGGCGAGCGCAAAGGGCCAGAAGCCCGAGGGCGACTACAGCGCCTCGCCGAAGATCTGGGAGGACAAGGCCGGCTTCGACGCCAAGATCGCAAGCTTCGCCAAGGTCGTCGGCGAGGCCAAGGGCAAGATCAAGGACCTCGATTCGCTCAAGGCGACTTTTCCCGCGGTCGGCAAGGAATGCGGCGGCTGCCACGAGACCTTTCGTGTGAAGAACAGCTGACGCGGAGTCGGCAAAAAGTGAGGGCGGATGCGCACGGCATCCGCCCTTTTTGCGTTGTGCGCGGGCGCCTCGGTTGACTCGTACGCCTTTTCGGTCGGACGCGCATCTGGGCGGATCGAAGGCGAGCGTATTGCTCAGCCGGCTCCCGATGCTTTTCGAGCGGCAGGCTTGCGAGTCTCTTTTTCGAGTAACCACCCCAAAGCCTTCGCTGGGTTCAACCAGCGCACCTCATCGATCTGTTCGGCGAGCGTCAGCGCATGAACGGTCAGTACCTCAATGTCCTGAGGATCGACGTCCGCCTTTTCCAGCACGTGTATGCACCGGTTGATCGCCGCCAGATCGAGCTGAAGTTGCTCGACACTTGAGTGGTGATGTTTGGCCCCCACGACTTTCCATGGTCTCCTTGCGCGCACTTTTTTCTCCTCATACGCGGTCACGCCTTCGTGAGTGCAGTTTGTGGCGGCAACACGAAAATGGATGGACGGAATCGGGGATGTTTGCGGGCGGCCCGTCAAAGGTAGGGCAGCAGCGGGGGAGGCTTGGACCATTGCGTTGAGGTGCCTCGGTTACCGAGGCATCGATTCGTCGAACCACACCAAAGGCAAAATTTGTTTGCGAGGCCTGGCTGATCGCTGTCGGGGCGCCACGTATGAGCTTATCTTCAACCGCAGCCGCTGCGACGTTGACGAGAGTTGTTGGATGCAGGCGCATCCGAGTCGTGTGCTTCGATCGCAGAGTTCCAATTCGCGGCGAGAATCTGAATCAAAACAGCGAGGCAGGCCATGGTCAAACCGTTCCCGTCGAAGACGCACATCGGCAACCATATGCTGCATCCTGAAACGCTGATGCTGACCTATGGCTATGATCCGCAATTGTCGGAAGGCGCCATCAAGCCGCCGGTGTTCCTGACGTCCACCTTCGTGTTCAAGACGGCCGACGACGGGCAGGACTTCTTCGATTTCGTCGCCGGCCGGCGCGAGCCGCCGGAAGGGATGGGCGCGGGGCTGGTCTATTCGCGCTTCAATCACCCCAACAGCGAAATCGTCGAGGACAGGCTCGCGATCTACGAGCGCACCGAGAGCTGCGCGCTGTTCTCATCCGGCATGGCGGCGATTGCAACCACGATCCTGGCGTTCGTCCGCCCCGGCGATGTCATCCTGCACTCCCAGCCGCTCTATGGCGGGACGGAAACCCTGCTGACGAACACGCTTGCGCGCCTGTCGATCGGCGCCGTCGGCTTCGCCGATGGCGTTGATGAAGCGGCGGTCAGCCAGGCCTCGGAGGAGGCCATGCGCAAGGGCCGGGTCTCGATGATTTTGATCGAAACTCCGGCCAACCCGACCAACGGGCTGGTCGACGTCGCGATGATGCGCCGTGTCGCCGAAGCCATCGGAAAGACCCAGGGGCACATTCCAATCATCGCCTGCGACAATACGCTGCTCGGTCCGGTGTTTCAGCGGCCGATCGAGCATGGTGCGGACATTTCCCTGTACTCGCTTACGAAATATGTCGGCGGTCATTCGGACCTGATCGCGGGTGCCGCGCTCGGCGCGAAGGCGATCGTGAAGGGCATCAAAGCGCTCCGCGGCGCGATCGGCACCCAGCTCGATCCGCATTCCTGCTGGATGATCAACCGCTCGCTCGAGACGCTGAGCCTGCGCATGGAGAAGGCGGACAGCAACGCGCGCCTCGTGGCGGACTATTTGCGCGATCACCCCAAGGTGGCCAAGGTTCACTATCTCGGCCATCTCGAGAAGGCTTCGCCGGCCGGAATGGTGTTTGCGCGGCAATGCCTGGGGGCGGGCTCCACCTTCTCGTTCGACATCGTCGGCGGCAAGGACGCGGCGGTGAAATTCCTCAACGCGCTGCAAATCCTCAAGCTGGCGGTGAGTCTTGGCGGAACGGAGTCGCTTGCGAGCCTGCCTGCAACCATGACCCATTCCGGCGTTCCCGCCGACATCCGCCGCAAAATCGGTGTGCTTGATTCCACGATCCGGCTGTCGATCGGCATCGAAAACCCGTCGGACCTGATCGCGGACCTCACACAGGCGCTGAACGCGGCTTGAGGGCGTAGCCCCGACATTGCCGAAGCGTCCCCAAGCAACGCAATGAGGTCGGCCATGCCGCCGCTCGCGCGAGCCAAGGTGCCAAGCCGTTGGTCAGGCTGGTGTCCCCTGGCAGGCCGAATGGCTCCGGACTTACGCTCCGCGCGAATGGCTCACGATGTCTCGCGGGTCGATATCGCGGCTGGAGGCAACGTAGTCGATCTCGCCGCGCGTCGTGCCGATGTCCATCAACTCCCGGTCACTCAAGCCGGACAACGTGCCGCGCACTCTCTGGCGATCGCGACGTGCCTGAAAGACATCCCAGTACTTCCAGATCAGGCCGCGGACATGCCGGGACGATATGGACGCCCGTTCCGGCCACATTGTACCTTGGATCAGGGTCATTGCAGTGCCTTCGGAGGGTGTTTTTCACCCCGAGAAGGTGCCCGAAGACCGACGCGCGTGCTTGACCGACAGCTTACATTTTTCCTACCGGCAGCTTATTCTTGCGACGTCCAGCGGGCCAAAAAGCCCACCCCGGTCGCCCCGGAGGGCTCACCCAAGGGATTCGCACCGTGCGCTATCTCTTTGAGGAGTATGCATTCGACGCCGGTCGGCGAGAGCTGCATCGCGGAGCGGATCGGATCTCAGTTACGCCACTGGTGTTCGATCTCCTCGATTACCTGATCCGCAACAGGGAGCGCGTCGTAGGCAAGGATGAACTCATCGATGCCATTTGGCAGGGGCGCTGCGTGTCCGATGCCGCGCTGACGACCCGCCTCAACAGTGCGCGATGCGCGATCGGGGATTCTGGCGAAGAGCAGCGGCTGATAAGAACCCTGCCACGCAGGGGCTTCCGCTTCGTGGGTCAGGTCCGGGAAACGCTTGCCGCCGAGGGCGCAGCGGCCGCCGACGGCGGAGCCGAGACGCCGAAACCTGCGCTCTCGCTCCCCGACAAACCCTCGATCGCGGTCCTTCCATTCGCCAACCTGTGCCCGGATCCGGAGCAGGACTATTTTGCCGACGGTATGGTCGAGGACATCATTTCGGGACTGTCGCGTTCGAAGTCTCTTTTCGTCATCGCGCGACATTCGACTCTGGCCTACAAGGGCAGGGCGATCGACGTCAAACAGATCGGTCAGGAGTTGGGCGTTCGCTACGTGCTCGAAGGCAGTGTGCGCAAGGCCGGCAATCGAGTCCGAATTGCCGGTCAGTTGATCGACGCGACGACCGGCCTGAATCTCTGGACGGACCGGTTTGACAGTGAGATCGAAGATCTTTTCGACCTGCAGGATCGGCTGACGAGCAGCGTCATCGGCGCAATCTCCCCGCGACTGGAGCGCGCCGAAATCGAGCGCGCCCAACGCCAGCCGACCGACAACCTTCAGGCTTACGACTATTATCTTCGGGCATTTGCCTCCTTCTTCAAATTCACCGAGGAAGCAAGCATCGAGGCTATCGAGCTCGCAAAAACTGCCCGCGAGATCGATCCCGAATTCGCGCGTGCATACGCGCTCGGCGCCCGTTGCTATGTCCTGAGGAATGTTTTCGACTGGATCACTGATGAAGCCCAAGAACACAGTGAAGCCGCGCGGCTGGCGAGGCGGGCGGTCGAGCTTGACCCGAACGATCCGTCGGTGCTTGCGATGGCCGGACACGCGCTCTCCCAGGTGGCAGGCGAGGTCGAGGAAGGCGATGCTCTTCTCGTGCGCGCGATAAAGCTGGACCCAAACCTCGTCATCGCACGACATTGGAACGGTTGGAGCCAACTCTGGCTTGGTCGTGGTGACGCCGCAATCGAGCAGTTCAACACCGCATTGCGTTTGAACCCGCTTCATCCGCATGGGGGCGCCAATGCCCAGACGGGCTTGGCTTACGCTCATTTTCTTGCTGACCGTCATGATGACGCCTTGGCTTGCGCGGCAGCCGCCATCAGGCTGATACCGATCTTTCCGCCTGCGCAATTCATTCTGGCGGCATGCCATGCGGCGTCAGACCGGGTTGGGGAAGCCCGGCGGATTTGCGACCGTGCGATGCAACTATGTCCCAATAAGCGTATCGATGCCTACACACGGCGATACCGCCGACGGGAAGATGTCGAAAAGCTGACGCAAGCGCTCCGGGTTGCCGGCATGCCGGAATGAGCGTGCGCGGCCGCCTCGCGGCGTGCGGAATCGAAAAGGCCGGACGCTCCCTCCGGCGCCCGGCCTTCGCGTACGAAGCAGCCTTGAGGTTACTTCGTCACCTGGCCGCGGATCTCGCCGCCCGGATTGGCCGCGGTGTGGATGTTGACGTAGAGCTTGCCGGCGAGCAGGTCAGCGGCCTGCGCATCGGTCAGCGTCGCCGAGCCCTCGACCGGGCTGGAGGTCGCATTCGGGATCGCGACCGCGACGCCGGCGTTCTTGCCGGCCTCGGCCGGCCCGTGGAAGTGGGCGGCTGTTGCCGGGCCGGACAGACCGGAATAGGTGACCTTCCAGGACAGCTTCTTGCTGGCGGCATCATAGTCCAGATCGGCGGTTCCGGTGCCGCTGGTGGTAGTTGCTGGCACCTCGGACTTGCCGTCGAGCGTTGCTTTCAGCTTTTCGGCGCCGGCGGGGGCTGCAAAAGCTGCGGCGCCCAGCGCGACCATGGCGATGACGGTCTTGTTCATGACATTCTCCCTGAGACCTCGTTGGCCTGCCAACCTTCCAACATTGGCCGTTTCAGTTTATTCCCGTATCCGGCCGGGGCGGGCTAAATTCTTCGTGGCTGGAGCCGCGTGGACATCGGTCATAAGTTCGCGGCAAGCAATGAATGGATCTGCATGTTGCAACGAACAATTGTCGTGGCGCTGCTTGCCGCGGTCGCTGCTGTGGGCGTCTATTGGTGGCTCAGCGCGCCGGTGGTGGCGGCCGGTGCCGCCGCAGCGCCTACCCATGTCCCCAATCTCGCCAATGGCGAGGTGATGTTCAACGCCGGCGGATGCACGTCCTGCCATGCCGTCCCCGACCAGCCCGATCGCACCAGGCTCGGCGGCGGCGTCGCGATCAAGTCGCCGTTCGGAACGTTCTACGCGCCGAACATCTCCTCCGATCCGACCTACGGCATCGGCAAATGGACCGACGCCGATTTCGTCAACGCGGTCATGCATGGGGTCTCGCCGGACGGACAGCATTATTTCCCGGCCTTTCCCTACACGTCCTATCAGCACGCCAGGCGCGAGGACGTGCTCGACCTCTTCGCCTATCTGAAAACGTTGCCGCCCGTTGCAGGCAAGGTGCGTGACCACGACGTGCGCTTTCCGTTCGACATCCGGCGTAACATCGGGATCTGGAAATTCTTGTTTATGGACGGAAAGCCCTTCGTCGCCGACGGCACGAAGTCGCCGCAATGGAATCGCGGCGCCTATCTCGTCAACAGTTTCGGCCATTGCGCCGAATGCCACAGCCCGCGCAATGCGCTTGGCGGCATTATCTCCGGAGAACGCTTTGCCGGCGGCCCCAATCCGGAAGGCGAGGGCTGGGTGCCCAACATCACACAGAAGCGTCTCGGCGAGTGGAGCGCGAAGGATATTGCCTATTTCCTCAAGACCGGCGAATTGCCCGACGGCGACAGTGTCGGCAGCGCGATGACGCGCGTGATCAAGAACACCTCGCAATTGCCGGACGAGGATCTCGCGGCGATGGCGGATTACATCAAATCGCTGCCGCCGGTGGACGGGCCGCCGCGGCCGAAACGCAAGGAAGGCAGCTAGTCTAGGGTATGTAGCGGAAGTATGCGGCTTTTTGGGGAGGCTCAGGGAAGCCCCGGATTTCAACTAGCCGTGGTGGAGGCTTGCCTTCCATAAGTAGTATCGCAAGATCGTTAAGCACATTTCGTGTTGTGGCGAACGTGTTATGATTTAGTCCGAACAGTTCATCTCCAATTAGACTGACATCAATCGTCCAAAGTCCAGGCAAAACAACTGGCCCGGCATCAGGTACATCTCCTGCGCGCGGGATACCTCCGGCAATACGCTTCGATAGCTGCAAGGCCTTGTCGTTCTTGGATGCGTAAAGTGTAAGCCCCTTAGTGACCTTTGCAACGCCGGAGATGTCTTGAACAAACATGTCTCGGTCCACATCGGGGGCGACCATAATCAACTGCGCGATAGCCGTGGGTGATCGTGTCGCGGCGCTATTTGATAGGGCCTCAACTGCGATCAAGTTCCCCATACTGTGAGCTATCACATCGATGTTGTCATATCCGGCTTTGTAAAGATCGTCGATCACGCGAAGAAAGGCCGTGCGCGAAGCCAACGCGCTTTCTTTGTCATAGAGATAGTCCGCGATATCCCCGCGAGACGGCCATGAGAATAAGATTGTGGTGCCTCTGAACTGAAGATCCCAAGTTATCTGCGCTGCCCGGAAGACGGCGTCGCGGAATTTGGTATTGAAGCCATGGACAAACACGAGAGCCTTTCTCTTCTTCGTTGACGCTAGCGTTTTTATCCATTTCGCTTCGTCTGTTTTCTCGATGCTGCGAATAGTAAAATGCTTCGTTGGGTCAAGTGTGTCTCTTCTCAACTTAAATCCGAAGAGCTTAAGGCTCGAGGGCAATTCTATGTTTCCGATGTGGTGTCCTTCAGGCACCCGGACGCGAACGATCCCGACACTCAGATCAGGGTTGCGCTCGCCTGTGTAGCCGCTGACAGCAGTCCAGCCGTTTAAGCTGTAGACAGGAGGTCCATCGCTTGTGAATGCGGGCTGGGGATGGCCTTCGACATCGGGGGGAGTGTCCGACTGTTTGCGGTTCGTTGCATAGAAAAACTCAACGATACGTGTGTCGATTTTGGAGTCTTGCGCTGCGTTTTCTAAGGATTTGTCCGTATCGTTAGCCCCACTCGCTGTACTTTGATTCCCTTTCTGAATTGCACCGCCTTGGATATCCGGGTCTATTTTAGTGCCGCCGGGTTTAATCGTCGGCTTGATCGGGGCTACTATCACATCAAAAGGCGCGCGCCATGGCTCATCATCTGCCAGCGTGATGGGCCTAAACCTCTCGATAGAAATCCGTTGAATTGAGTTGGGATCAGTGAGGAACTTCCAGTAACTCTCGTACTGTGTGTTCTGAATCAAAAAAGTCACGCTATTTGGTTCGCGCTCGCGCTCCGATGCCGATAGGCAGCCTCGTAGCCGGTCCGAAAAGCGAGCGTATCTCCCAACGAAATTTTTGGCAGCTTCCGGCTGAACAATTTCCGGCATTCGCTCTGGGGCCTTCCGCGAAAACGCTTCGCAAATCTGAAGGACGTCTCGCTCGGCGACGATCGGTTGCGCGTAGCTGCTCCCGAAGCCCGTTGCGAAAGCAATTGACCAAACAGCCAAGTATTTTAACCAATGCTGGGGCACGGCACTCCCCTCAAAATGAAAATGCAAGAGACCGAGCAGGCGTTCGTCGCGGAGTTTCTCTTCGTCCAGTGGGGGCTCCCGAGCGGCCCCGCTCGGTAGTATGCAGTCGTCGTCGGACTTCGGCTGTTGAGAGTTGGGAAGGTCGGGCCTCATTGCCGCGCTCCAGCAAAGGTATTGCAGCTCTTCACCAATCCAGTTGCGTAACCGACATCGAACCAATGATGGCGCTGCGCGGCGCTGCCATGAGTGAACGAGTCAGGCACTACGTACCCCAAGGCACTTTTCTGCAGGGTGTCATTGCCCAGTGCTTCTGTCGTTCGAATTGCCGCTGCTATGTCGCTCGCGTTGATCTTCGCTTTCTCTTTAATTTTACGCGCCCAAATGCCGGCGAGACAATCGGCCTGCAACTCGAGAAGAACTTGTAACCGGTTTCTCTCCGCCTCCGTTTCCATGCTCTCTTGGAGCTGGCGCACTTTTGGCATAATTCCCAGCAAGTTCTGAACGTGATGTCCGATTTCGTGGGCTATCACATAGGCCTGAGGAAGTTGACAGTCGGCGCCGCTCGAATCGCAGGCATGAAGTTCAGTCTGCATCTCTTGGAAGAACGAAAGGTCGAGGTAGACCTTCTGATCATCAGGACAATAGAATGGTCCCATGATTTTCTCGGCTAATCCGCAGGCTGCGTAGGTGGCGCTTGTGTACAGGACGAGACGGGGTGGCCGATAAGTTAGGCGATCGGATGCGAAGATTGCCTGCCAGACCTCCTCCGTGCTGCCCAGAACTCGCGAAACGAAGAGATACATCTTGTCGCGCGGTGCACCGGTCTGGTCGCCCGACTTCGCTGGAAGCTCAGCATAATGCCACTCGGCTTGCGCGTCATCGCTACTCGTTGTTGCCGTGAATCCTTCACCGAATAGGCGAGCCCGCATGAAGCTGCCAACCTCGATCTGTTCAGTTTGAGCCACGCCATGACGTTGGAGCGGCTGGACGGTTATTGGCTCGTGATAGCCGACCGTCATTTCCGTCGGAGGAGTAAATACAACTGAACCCGGACCAATCTTGTCGACTTGGTTACGGAGGATGGCAGCGGGGTCTATCGGTCCTGGGCGAACTGCCCAGGCTAAGCCGCCTGTGCAAAGCGCCCAGACAGCAACAGCTATCGAAACAAGCGGTCCTTTGGGCATTGCCGGCCCCCGGCGCTCACGATCCGTGCGAAAAGAGCATTCCAGGGTTGTATGTTCAATGAAATGTTTCACACTTTGCGCGCGGCATAAGTGCACGCGGTCGGGGGCCGAATTGTTCCTCCGCGGACCTAAGCGCGTGGGCTACGATGCAAAGGCCCCAACCGCTTGGAGACTATCCGTTTTTTGACCGGACATTGGCGCGATGTCGACGCGGCCGTCATCGATGAAGCGCGTTGAGCCTTGCCAGCGCAAGAGGGTGTCGAGCGCTGGATGATGTGCGCGATGGTTAAAATCCGAAGAACTCACTTTGAGCACAATTGGTCCGCTGCGCTGTCTCGGAAGCGGACTTTCCATCCGGCCCTCTGTGAGTGCAAACCCTAGCTTGCGCCAAACGCCTTGAAGGTGATGATGGTGAGGGTGTCCTGGATGCCCGGCAGCACCTGCACCTTCTCGTTGATGAAGTGGCCGATGTCGGTGTCCTTGTCGACGTAGAACTTCACCAGCAAATCGTAATGGCCGGCCGTGGAGTAGATCTCGGAGGCGATCTCGGCTTCGGCAAGCGCGTTGGCGACCGTGTAGGACTGGCCGAGCTTGCATTTGATCTGGACGAAAAAAGGAACCATTGCAGTCACTCCGAAGCATATCTGGCGGCTAATAGGCCAAAACCGGCCGGATTTAGCAAGCGAACTTGCGGGCGACCGGGGTGCGCGCTAGGACGGGGCGATGGCCTCAAAAACGCGGAAAATCGCCCCATGACGACGCCTGTGGCGCTCACCATCGCCGGCTCCGATTCGAGCGGCGGCGCCGGCATCCAGGCCGACCTGAAGACCTTTGCCGCGTTCGGCGTCTATGGCGCCTCCGCCATCACGGCGCTGACGGCGCAGAACACAAAAGGCGTCACCGGCATCCACGCGGTGCCTGCCGACTTCGTCACCGCGCAGATCGATGCCGTGTTTTCCGATCTCGAGGTCGGCGCGGTGAAGATCGGCATGGTGGCGCAGGCCGCCAGCATCGATGCGATCGCAGCGGCGCTGTCGCGCTGGAAGCCGGGGCATATCGTGCTCGATCCCGTGATGGTCGCAACCTCGGGCGATCGCCTGCTCGCCGCGGAGGCCGTGGAAGCCCTGCGCAGGAAGCTGATGCCGCTGGCGTCGGTGATCACGCCCAACCTGCCCGAGGCCGCGGCTCTGCTCGACGAGCCCGTCGCGACACGCGAGGCCGAGATCGAGAGCCAGGGGCGCCGGCTGCTGGCGTTGGGCTGCCGCGCGGTCCTGATCAAGGGCGGGCACGGCGAGGGCGCCGAAAGCATCGACTATCTCGTCGAGGCCGAGAACACGATCGCGCTTGTGGCGCCGCGCGTCGCCACCCGCAACACCCACGGCACGGGGTGCTCGCTGTCCTCGGCCGTCGCGGCGGGGCTTGCCAGGGGCGAGGATCTCGCGCGGGCCGTGCGGAACGCCAAGGCCTGGATCAGCGCAGCGATCGCGGCCGCCGACCGCTTCAGCGTCGGCCACGGCCACGGGCCGATCCATCATTTCCACAAATTTTACTGATCCGGGCCGCGAGCGCACCGCCGGCGGCGCGCGGGACCGCTGCCGTTAACCTGTTCAGCCATCGGTTCCGGGGTCTTGCGGAGGCCGTTGCGGCGTCATGTCGCCTGATTGTCGCATGCGACTGATATTCGCGGGGCGGGCGAGGCGAGGTTTGATTCGTATCCGAGGGTGCCTCAAAGGTTCATTGGTCATCCCCCTGTCACGGGATATTGTTACAGGCTGTCGCATGGGAAGTTACGATGTGAGTGACGAGGGCCCTGAAAGGCGCTTTCGCACGTTGTTCATCTCCGACGTTCATCTCGGAGCCCGCGGTTCTCAAGCCGACCTTCTGCTCGACTTCCTTCGCTACCACGATGCCGATACGATCTATCTCGTCGGCGATATCGTCGACGGCTGGGCGCTGAAATCGAGCTGGCACTGGCCGCAGTCGCATAACGACCTGGTCCAGAAGCTGCTGCGCAAGGCGCGGAAGGGCGCCAAGGTCATCTACATTCCCGGCAATCACGACGAATTCCTGCGCAACTATTACGGCACGCATTTCGGCGGCATCGACGTCGTCGAGAACACCGTCCACACCGGCGTGGACGGCAAGCGCTACCTCGTCATCCACGGCGACATCTTCGATCTCGTGGTGCAGAACGCGCGCTGGCTCGCCCATCTCGGCGACAAGGCCTACGACTTCGCGATCCAGATGAATCGCTTCGTCAACTTCTTCCGGCGCATGTTCAAGGTGCCCTATTGGTCGCTGTCGCAATGGGCCAAGCAGAAGGTCAAGAACGCCGTCAACTATATCGGCGCGTTCGAGCAGGCGCTCGCCGCCGAAGCGCGGCGTCACGACGCCGACGGCGTGATCTGCGGCCACATCCACTATGCCGTGATCCGCGACGAGGCCGGCATCCGCTACATGAACTGCGGCGACTGGGTCGAGAGCTGCACGGCGCTGGTCGAGCATGACGACGGTCATTTCGAGATCATCACCTGGGCAGATCAGGCGCGGAAGCCGGCACAGGTCCCGCAGGTCGCAGCAAGGGCCGCTTGATGCGCATCCTGGTCGCGACCGACGCCTGGCACCCGCAAGTCAATGGTGTGGTTCGGACGCTGACCAAGCTCGCAGACGCCGCCAAGGGGCTCGGCGTCGAGTTCACGTTCCTGACGCCGCAATCGTTCCGCACCTTTGCGATGCCGAGCTACCGCGACGTGCGGCTCGCCATGCCGCGCCCGGCGCGAATCGCGAAGCTGATCGAAGAGGCGCGCCCCGACAGCATCCACATCGCGACGGAGGGGCCGATCGGCCTGATGGTCCGCCGCTACTGCCGCCAGCGCAAGCTGCCGTTCACGAGCAGCTTCCACACCCGCTTTCCCGAATATGTCCGCGCCCGCGTGCCGGTTCCGGAATCCCTGATCTGGCGGGCGCTGCGCCGATTTCACGCGCCCAGCCGCGCCGTGATGGCGGCGACGCCTGCGCTCGCCCGCGAGCTTGGTGAACGTGGCTTCGACAACGTCGTGCTGTGGCCGCGCGGCGTCGACACGAGCCTGTTCCACCCCCGTGGGATCGACCTCTGCCTGCCGGCGCCAGTGTTTCTCTCGGTCGGCCGGATCGCGGTGGAGAAGAATCTCGAGGCGTTTCTCGATCTCGATCTGCCCGGCACCAAGGTGATCGTCGGCGACGGCCCGGCGCGGGTCGCGCTGGAAGAAGCCTATCCGGATGCGATCTTCCTGGGCGAGAAGCACGGCGAGGCGCTGGCGGCAATCTATGCTGCGGCCGACGTGTTCGTGTTCCCCAGCAAGACCGACACGTTCGGCCTGGTCCTGCTGGAAGCGCTCGCCAGCGGCCTGCCGGTCGCGGCCTTCCCGGTGAAGGGCCCTCGCGACGTGATCGGCGATGCACCGGTCGGCGCCCTCGATCATGATCTGCGCAACGCCTGCTTCGCGGCGCTCGACGTCTCCCGGCAGGACTGCGTCGAATTCGCCGCCAATTACACCTGGGAGGCCTCGGCGAGGGCGTTTGTGGACAGCATCAAGGCGGTTGGCGCGGTGCTTCCTGGCAGGAATGGGGCGGAGCCGGTTAGTTTCGTAGCCTGAAAACCAAGGTTCATCGCGCGCAGGTGTCTTGCCCCGCGCCTCGTCCGGCGCGATAACATCAGGCATGACCGAACATCTCCTCCCAATCGGCCCTGCCGATATCGAAGCAGCAGCACGCGTGATCGCGCCCTTCGCCATCCGCACCCCGCTGTTGTCCTTTCCCGTGCTCAACGAGCGCGTCGGCGCAAAGGTCTTCCTGAAGCCGGAGATGCTCCAGCGCACCGGCTCCTTCAAGTTCCGCGGCGCCTTCAACAAGGTCGCCTCGATCCCGCAGGACAAGCGCGCCGGCGGCGTCGTCGCGTTCTCGTCCGGCAACCACGCCCAGGGCGTCGCGGCGGCTGCAAAGATCCTCGACATGCATGCGACCATCGTGATGCCCGCGGATGCGCCGCTGTCGAAGCGCGAGCGCACCAAATCCTATGGCGCCGAGGTCGTGCTGTATGATCGCGACCGCGACGACCGCGAGGCGATCTCGCGCGGCATCGCCGAGAAGCGCGGCGCGACATTGGTCAGGCCCTATGACGATCCGTTCGTGATCGCGGGGCAGGGCACCGCAGGTCGTGAGATCGCCGAGGACATGGCTGCGCTCGCCCTCAGTCCCGACATCGTGGTGGCACCGGCCTCCGGCGGCGGCCTGATCGCGGGCGTCGCCACGGCCGTCAAGGCGCGCTATCCGCTCGCCGAGATCGTGGTGGCCGAGCCCGAGGCGTTCGACGATCACGGCATTTCGCTGACCGCCGGCCACCGCGAGCCGCATGGGCCTGCGGGCCGCACCATCTGCGATGCGCTGATGGCCCTGATCCCCGGCGAGATGACCTTTGCGATCAACAGCAAGCTCTTGGCGCGCGGCGTGACTGCATCTGACAAGGAAGTCGGCGCGGCGGTGGCGTTTGCCTATCGCGAGCTGAAGCTCGTGGTCGAGCCGGGAGGTGCGGTGGGCCTTGCCGCGTTGCTGGCGGGACGTCTCGACGTCGCCGGGAAGAACGTCGTCATCGTGCTCTCCGGCGGCAATGTCGATGCGGATCTGTTTGCCGAGCTGGTGGCCTGATCTTCTGAGATTTTGACACGACGAAGGGGCAGGGCGTTGCCGCTCTGCCCCTTCTTCGTTTCGCTTGTGGCGATCAGTGCATGAAGCCGCCGCGGCGATTGTTGCCGCCATTATTCGTGCTCGGCGCCTGGTTCATCGACTGGCGGAAGTTGTTGCCGCCGTTGTTGACCATGCGGTTCGTTCTGTTGAACTGCGGGCGGTTGTTCTGCTGGTTGTTCTGGACCTGCACTTTGTTCACCGGATTGTTGTTGAGCTTCACGCCGTTGTTGACGCGGATCGGGTTGTTCTGCGTCTGAACGACCGGCTTCGTATCGACAGTCGAGCCGCCCTTGCCGACATTCACCGGCATACTCACGATCTTGCCAGGAGTGCCGTTGGTCGTGCCGTTGGCAGTGCCGGTATTGTTGCTGCGGCCGTTCTGCGTTGTGTTGGTCGCGGGCAGGGTGACGATCTTGCCAATGCCGCCATTGTTGGTCGCGTTGGTCGGCGCAGGCAGGGTGACGATCTTGCCCGGGGTCTGCGACGGCGTTCCGTTCGGCTGGTTCGGCTGATTGTTGCCGGCCGGCAGGTTGACGATCTGGCCGCCATTGCCGAGCTTGCCGATGACGTTGCTGTCGATCGGCTTCTGCACGACCGGCAGATTGCCATTCATCTGCCCACCGCCATTGCCCTGCTGCATCAGCGGCATGTATTTGGGCTGGCCGAGATTGCCGACCTTGAACGTCGGAGCAATGTTCTGCGGCGCCAGGAACTTGGTCGCCTGCATCAGGGGGATCAGCTTCGGCTGGGTCTCGAGCTTCAGCGCGGATTGCGCATAGGGGCTGTTGCCGTAGCTGTCATAGAAGCTCTTGTAGCCGAGCGGGGAGTTCGCGAGCACCGCCTTGTGCCAGGCCTGCGTGATCAGCAGGTTGTTGAGCAGCCAGCGGATGTGGTCGCATAGCGGGTCATGCGGGTACATCTGGATGAACTCCTGATAGTACTCCGGCCGTCCCTCGGACACGACGTAGTCATAGGCCTGGCGTGTCGAACGGCTCGGCAGGTTGGAGGCCATCTGCACGACAGGCGCATTCACCGGGGCGCGGGTGGCGGCAACAGCGGTGTCGCCGAAGAAGGTGAAGTCCGAGGTCAGCGACGAGCTTTCCCACGGGATCTGCGCGCCGCTGGTGGTCTGGTTCACTTCCAGACGCACGCGCTTGAACAGCTGCTCGATCGGCACGTTGGGTTCGCGCGCGACGTTGAGGAAGGCCTGGGTGTAGGGGCTGTGGCCGTTGGTGCCGTCCTGTGCTTCCGCACCCGGCGCGGTCGAGTAGCCGACGATCGAGCCGTTCGGCGCATCGACGATGGCGAGGCCGCGGCCGGCGTCGTTGACATCAGGGAACGGATTGTTGCGGCAGGCATCGAGGATGACGATGCGCATGCGGCTCGGGATCGTCTCCAGCGTCGACATCACGTCGACGAGGCGCACCGAGTTGCTCACGAGCTCGGTGGGGTTCGAAACTTTCGCATCGACGGGGACGAGATAGTTCTCGCCGGCGAGCTGCACGCCGTGACCGGCGTAGTAGACCATGGCGACAGTGTTCGGACCCCGCGCGGAAACCTTGGCGGAAAAGTCCTGGACGACGCGGAGCATGTCGTTCTGGGTCAGGTCGGTCGCGGCAACCACCTCGAAGCCGGCGGAGTTCAGGAACTGCGCCATCGACTCTGCGTCATTGTCGGGGTTTTGGAGCTGCGGCGCGTTCTTGTAGTTGGAATTGCCGATCACCAGCGCCACGCGCTGTTCCGGGCCTTGCAGCGCGGTCGGGGCAGGCTGGACCGGGGCGACCTGCGCGGAAACAGCGCAGGCAAAGCCGAACAGGCTTCCCACGAGGCTAGCCGTCATCAGGAAAGGCTTTAGGCGGAACATGGCGTGCTCCTTTGACACTCATCTCGATGCGAGATTGGTTGCGAGGAAGCTTGGCCGCGTTCGAGCCCGTGGTCCGTGATCGCAATCACCATGATGAGCTGCGTGATCTGAATCACGCTTGGAACCTGCTATGGTGAACGGCCGATGACCGGCCGCGCCGGTTCGGCCCGCGAAAGACCCGCTCTACGATTTCGATCCCGATCCGGTGCGCGTGATGGCGCCGGTCGACGATCCCGATTGCGTCCCCGACGTTCAGCGCGCGGTGCTGGCGGAGATCGAACGCGCGGCCGGCGGCGCCGTCAGCCCCGGCAAGCTCTCGCGCTCGGAATTCTATCGCGCGGCGTCGGCGGGGTTCGGTGTCGTGCAGGTCGGCGACAGCAGGGGCTATGGCTGCTTCCTGATCCGCAAGGGCGTGATTTAATAGAGCCCCTTCCGATGGGATCGGAACGGGGCTCCAGATTCTTGTTTGACGCGTTTTCTTGACGCGAACCGGTATCCACTTCTTCGCTTGAAAACGCGCTAGCCGCGACCGATGAGATGGATCGCCGAACGCCAGGCGTGCTGCGACAACGCCTCGAGGTTGCGAACCGCCTCGACGCGAAGGAGGGCAGAGTCTGCGGTCAGTGTTCCATTGGCCACCGCACCAAGCGTCGCGCTGCGGTGGATGCGCAGCATTTCACGGAGTTGTGTCGTACAACGCTCGAACTCGGCGATGGCCTCGTCGGGCGGGTCGGCGCGGGGACCAGCCAAGATGTCGCCGGCATGCGAGGCGGGCGCGAAGTGCGTCGATCCGCGGGGCGGCGCCGCGACGCCGCGCGCAATCGCGGCGGCGCTCCGCATGACCTCGGCACATAGCTCTCCGGCGCGGATGTCCTCCGGCCCGCCTGCCACCGAGCCGAAATTGTTTCCTCCACTTGCGAGGTCCGTCAGTCGAGATGCGTGGTCGAGTGCGTGCAGCGTGCTCGTGAGACGCCGTTGCTCGTCGTCGGTGTCGGGTGGCCCGGCCACATCCGACAGGAATATTTGCGCCTGGCTTACGGCATCGGCCGCTTCCTGCACGGAGACGGTGTCCTTTCCCAGCCGTATCGGTGCAGCGCGGGCCGCCAGTTTCGCCTCGACCGAACTGCACACCGTCAAGAGCACGCGCGCGATCGTGCGCCGTACCGCCTCGACGGCCACGATCGGGGTCTCAAGCGCCGAAGGATCGAGACATCGCGTCAGCGGCGAGCCGCGCTCGGGCAGGATCCGTTCGACCAGCCGCGTAAACGGGTTGATCAGCGGGAGCAGGACCGCGACGCCGACGACGTTGAAGGCTGTGTGGTACCCGGCCAGCAGCGTCACGCCGTCGATCGTGTCCGAGGCGCGCAGCAGCAAGGGCGTTACGACGGGAAAAGCTACCAGCGCGATGAGCGCGGCGATCAGCTTGAAAAGAACGTAGGCGATGGCCAACCGCTTCGCGGTGGCGCTCGCGCCGATCGCGGCGAGCGCGGAACTCGTCGCCGTTCCGATGTTCTGGCCGATGATCAACGCGCAGGCCTGGTCCAACCCGATTGCGCCTGCGAAATAGCCGGACAAGGTCACTGCGATGGCGGCCGTCGACGATTGCATCAGCGCGGTCATGACCAATCCGATCACCACCAGCGCCAGCATGCCGAGCAGGCCCGACCACCATGACGTCCCGGGACTGCCGAGGACCGCGGGCAGGTCCGCCGGGTGCAAACGTTCCGCCAGCCCGCCCATGCCCTGCTGCAGGGTCGTCAGCCCGAACAGCACGAGTCCAAATCCCGCGAGCGCGGCACCGGCGCCGGAAACTCGCCCTCGGCCGAGAAGCTTGGTCAACGCGCCGACGAAGATCATCGGCAACGCCGCGGCCGTTAGCGAGACACGGACGCCGATCAGCGCGACCAGCCAGCCGGTCCCCGTGGTGCCGATATTCGCGCCGAAGACCAGGCTCAACCCTTGCTGGAACGTCAGCAGGCCGGCGCTGACAAGACCGATCGTCGTCATCGTCGTCGCGCTGGAGGACTGCACCAGCAGCGTGACGATGGCTCCCCAAAATGAGCCAAGCAGCGGCGTCGATGCCGCCTTGCCGAGCACCCCGCGCAGCGCGGAGCCGGCCAGCGTCTTCAGGCCCTCCGTCATCACGGTCATGCCGAGCAGGAAGAGACCTACCCCGCCGAGCGTCGAGATCGCCGTGGACATGCATGCTCCTCGCGACAATGCACCACGAATAGCGAAGCAGACAGTACAGCAACAAAGCCCCGATGGGTCGGATCAATCGTTACGCGATCGTCTGCCATCACCCCACTCGGGAGGGGCATCGTCAGCCGCGGGAGGTCATCAGATCGGAAGGCCAGCCGATCCGGACGAGAAGGCCGTCAGGTCCGTTGATGCCGACCTCATACATCCCCCATTCGCGGTGGCGCAGCACGCCGCCCGGCCGGATGATCAGATCGTCCACGCGTGCGGCAATGGCCTCGACGTCGGGCGTGCGAATGAAGACGCCGAAGGGATTGTGCTCGGGCACGCGCCACGGGCCATCGCCGGCTTGCGTGAGATGCACCTCGCAGCCCCAACCCCTCATGATCACGTAGCCGGCGTCACCGCCCGCGCGCGTGAAGCCAAGACGCTCCCAGAACGGTATAGCAGCGGCAACATCGTTGCTCGGAATGATGGCGAAGGCGCCGACGGGCGGGGTTTGAGGCACTCGCTCGCTCCGGAATAAGCGGTTGTCCGCGCAGCTCTCATGCTGCTTTTTCCAGCTTATCGGGAGAGCACGGTGAATCGAAGCGGCGAAAAGTCCCGCACTCGAATTTGAGTGGCCTGTCAGTTCCCGACTGTCTATGGTCGGTTCATGTCTCGCCTTATGTGTCTATCCGTTGCTGTCATCCTGTCTCTGCTGCCGGCCGTCGCGCCCGCTGAGCCCGTTCAAAAGCGTCCTAAGCAGGCTTGGCATGGCTACGGCTTCCTGCCGGGCTATCGCCAGCCGCTGAGCAACAGCATTCCGCTCTACAAGCAGAAGGAGGCGATGCGCCGCATGTCGCGGAGCGATCGCCGCCATTGGTATATCGACCCGGTTCCCCAATATTACGGCTGGGACGGCGAATGGCGCTATTTCGGCCGGCCCGGCTTCGGCGGCGGCCGCTACAATGGCGGCAGCTTCGGGCCGTGCTGGACGCGGACCCCGATCGGCGCGGTCTGGAACTGCGGATGAGCGGCCTCACATCGTTTCGCGGAACGCCTCGCGCGACAGATTTCAATCGTAACCGAATCCGGTTCGGCTGAAACCAAGCCATCTTTCCGGTGTCCTAGCTCTTGTCCGGACCTTGCGGGTTCGGATGGAGTTATTGGCATGAATGATCGGTTCAAGGACAAAGTCATCATCGTTACGGGCGCCGGCAACGGCATCGGCGCCGCAGCCGCAAGGCGCTTTCACGGCGAAGGCGCCATTGTCGTGCTCAACGGACGGCGCGAGTTCAAATTGGCCGAAGTCGGTGCAGAGCTAGGCACCGATCGCTGCATGATCCGATCCGGCGACGTCTCGATCGCCGAAGACGTCGAGAGTCTGGTCGCCAACGTGGTGCAGCGCTTCGGGAGGATCGACATCCTCGTCAACTGATCGGTTTCCTGGGCTCGCCGATCCAGCTGTGGCGAGACGTCTTCGCGGTCAATGTCGACGGTGTCCTCTACATGACGCGCGCCGCGCTTCCGCACCTGATCGAGAGCGGCGGCTCGATCGTCAACGTGTCGTCTCTCAGCGGGCTTGGCGGTGACCGGGGCGTGAGCTTCTACAACGCCACGAAGGGTGCCGTCAGCAATCTCACACGCAGCCTGGCGCTCGAATTTGGCCCGAGAGGCGTGCGCATCAATGCGGTGTGCCTATCATTGACCCTCACCGACCTGACGAGGCCGATCATGGAGCAATATCCGGAATTGTTCGTGAAGCTGGTGGAACGTATCCCCCTGGGACGCGCAGCCCGGTCCGAGGAAGTCGCGAGCGTCATCGCATTTCTCGCAAGCGACGACGCCAGCTTCGTGAATGGGGTGAACCTTCCAGTCGACGGCGGCGTCGACGCATCGACCGGGCAGGCCCCCTTCGCGTAGCGCGGCTAGGTTTGCGAGAGCACCCGTGCAACAGCCTGGGTCCCGGCTCTGTGCCGCAATGCCTACGCGTTGCAGCTTGTCCGGGACACGAGAGAGGGCGCGGTGATCCACCCTGCTCCGTCATTGCGAGCGCAGCGAAGCAATCCAGAATCTCTCCGCGGAAAGACTTTGGATTGCTTCACTGCGCTCGCAATGACGATTTGGAGAGCGCGCGCCCCTTACGAGAAGAACGCGATCTTCTCGGCCTGGGTCATGCGGCGGATTGGCGCCATGGGGTCGTTGGCCGCCGCGCGGGGCTTTTGCAGGATGCCACTGGCGAGGATGGTGGCGCCGAGCGAGGGCTCGGGCAGGGACGCGGACAAGGGCGAGGGCATCGGAAGCGTCGCGGTCGGCGCCGCACCGAATGTCGCGGCGGCTGCCATGGCCGGGGCCGGCTGCTCCATCACTTCGGCGGCGGCCTCCGCAATGGCGTCGGTGAGGCGCGCAAGCGAGTCCATCGCGATCGGCGCGTCTTCGGCGGGCTCCTCCGCGGCTGCGGTGGCGGCCGGCTCGGCTGCGACCGGCTCCGGAAGCTCTGCGGCAATGGGCGCTGCGACCTCCGCAGCCATCGGCTCCGGAATGGCCGCTTCCAGCTCGACCGGTTCGGTGATCTCGTCGAACTCCGGATCGGGTGCGGCCATTTCCAGCGCGATGGCATCGAGTATGGCTTCGTCCTCGGCTTCCGCGGCGGCGTCGAGCGAGACCCCGTCAGTCACCTCAGTGAAAGCGGCGGCCTCTGCGACCTCCTCTTCGGGTCCGACGTGATTGCCGGCGATGAACTCCGGCTCGATGGCGACGTCCATTGCCTCCTCGCCAACGGCGAGTGCTTCGACGGCGCCGGCCGCTTCGACCGCTACCTCGGGCGCGGGAGTCGCTGCGATGTCCTGCGGCGCCTCCGTAAGAGCCACGGGTGCTTCGGTGGCCATCACGGCAGGCGCAGCCTCTGCGACGGGCGCTTCCTGCACCGGCGCAGGTGCGGAATGCGCCGCCGCTTGCGGCGCTGTGTCGCCGTCACCATCGAGCTGCTCGACCCGATCCCTGAGCAGATCGAATGCGGCCTTGAGCTCGACGCGGGGGTCGACGGTCGATAGCTGCCCGCAAGCGGCCTCGATGGAGGCGAGCTGCGAATCAATGAGGTCGCAGATTCGCCCGTCGGCGCCGATCTCGCGCCAGCGCCAGGAGATCTCCTTGATGATGCGCACGCCGCGCGGAATCGGCGCGAGGCTGGCCTCGATCGCCGCGGGATCGAAGGCGGCAATCGCGATGGTCTCGGCTTCGCGGATGGCGCGGCGGATCTCGACCAGCGCCTCGGGCAGGCGATCCTCGACGACCGGTTGTCGCTGTGCCGCAAGGGTTTCTTCGATTTTCGCGACCGCATCGAGCACCATGCGGGTATCCGCATTGCGGTTGCGCTTGGCATATTCGCCGAGGAACCAGCGGCCGCGCGCGGTCTCCATGAAGGCTTCGCGGATCGCGTCGTAATCCTGCTCGTTCGGCTCGGCCGCACGGGCAGACATAGGCGAGAGGGCGAATGCTTCGTTGGCCATGACAATCTCGTCGCGCAAATCACTACGCGTTACTGTAACGATCACCACGATATCGACCGAATCGCAATTGGTTTGATGGCAGGCGAATCACAAATCCCCACGCAAGCCGCCGTGAAGCGGCGATTCGCCGTGAGTCTCGCGCTGTTCTATTCAGCCGTGTTCGCGGTCTCGGGCACGCATCTGCCGTTCTTTCCGGTCTGGCTGAAGGCGATCGGCATCGACGCAAGCTGGATCGGCCTCATCAACGCGCTGCCGGCGATCACGCGCTTCACCACGCTGCCGCAGATCACCGCCCTTGCCGAAAAGCGGCATGCCATTCGCGCCGGCATGATGGTGTCGGTGCTGGCAACCGCGATCGGGTTCACGGCGGTCGGCTTGCAGCAGCAGCCGCTGGCGCTGTTCCTGATCTATGCGCTGACCTGCATGATGTGGACGCCGACGACCCCGCTGACCGATGCCTATGCGCTGCGCGGCGTCGCCCGCTACGGGCTCGATTACGGGCCGCTGCGGCTGTGGGGCTCGGCGGCCTTCGCCGCGGGCTCGCTCGCCTGCGGTTATCTCGTCGACCACATCGCGGCGCGCGATCTGATCTGGATCATCGTCGCGTGGGCCGTCGTTGCGGTCGCCGCCAGCCTGCTGCTCCAGCCGCTCGACGATGTCAGGCGAAGGACGACGGAGACGCATGCCGGCAAGGCCTTGCTGCGCGATGGCGGCTTCTGGGCCGTCATCGCGTCGGCCGCGCTGATCCAGGGCAGCCACGTCGCCTATTACACGTTCTCGGCCATCAACTGGCAGCTCCATGGCTTCGGCGGGCTGACGATCGCGGGCCTCTGGACGTTGGGTGTGATCGCCGAGATCGTCGTGTTCGCGCTGTCGCCGCGGTTCTCGCTGCATCCGTCCACGCTGATCGCGATCGGCGGCGTGAGTGCCGTGGTGCGCTGGATCGTCACCGCGCAGGAGCCGCCGCTCGCGCTGCTCGTGATCGTGCAGCTCGGCCATGGCCTCACTTTCGGCATGACCATCGTCGGCACCATGAACCTGCTGGTGCAGCGCGTGCCATCGCATCAGATCGCGCGGGGGCAGGGCTATTATGCCGCGTGCAACGGGCTGCTGGGTGCAGCGACATCGATCGCGTCAGGTGCGATCTACGCCCGCATCGGCGACAGCTTGTACTACGTCATGGCCGCGATGGCCGCGGCCGGCGCGCTCGTGATCTGGTCGGCGCGGCATCGACTCAAGGCTCATCCCCAGAGCGAGGTATCAGGCGGATAGACCAGGCTGTCGTCGTAGCGCAGCCCGTGATCGCGATCGCGCGCGAGCAGCAGCGGGCCGTCGAGATCGACGAAGCGCGCCTGCGGCGTCACCAGCATTGCGGGGGCCATCGACAGCGAGGTCGCGACCATGCAGCCGATCATGATCTCGAAACCGAGCGCCTGCGCCGCATCGGCCATCGCGAGCGCCTCGGTGAGGCCGCCGGTCTTGTCGAGCTTGATGTTCACGGCGTCGTAGCGCTCGCGGAGCGGCGCGAGCGAAGGGCGGTCATGCACGCTCTCGTCGGCGCAGACCGCGAGCGGCCGTTTGATCCGCGCCAGCGCGTCATCCTTCCCGGCCGGCAGCGGCTGCTCGACCAGGGTGACGCCGACGGCGTCGCAGGCGGCGAGATTCTGCTCCAGATTGGCCTCGGTCCAGGCCTCGTTGGCATCCACGATCAGTTCGGATTCGGGGGCGGCCTTCCGAACCGCCGCGATCCGCTCCGGATCGCCGTCGCCGCCGAGCTTGATCTTGAGCAGGGGTCGATGCGCCGCCTTGGCCGTCGCCGCCGCCATGGCCTCGGGGGTGCCCAACGAAATCGTGAAGGCGGTGGTGCGCTCGCCCGGCACCGGGCGGTCCAGCAGGTTCCAGGCCCGCAGGCCGGTCGCCTTGGCCTCGAGGTCGATCAGGGCGCAATCCAGCGCGTTGCGGGCGGCTCCCGGCGGCATGGCGGCCTGCAGGGCCTCCCGCGAGAGGCCGCCCGCGACGGCCGCCTGCATGGCCTGGATGGCCGCAAGGGTCGCCTCGGGGGTCTCGCCATAGCGCGGATAGGGGACGCATTCGCCGCGGCCGGTGAGGCCGTTGCGGCTCACTTCGGCCACAACGGTCACGGCCTCGGTCTTGGCGCCCCGGCTGATGGTAAAACTGCCGGCGATGGGAAATCGCTCGATTCGCGCGGCGAGGGCCGGAACTTTGCTGGAAGTCATTTTGAACTCTGGCGAAATCTGAACCTGCTAGTTACCTCTAGCAACTAACATTAACCAGTTGGGGATACCTTCTCTGGGTAAGGGCGTGTGCACAACCATCTGATTCTACCCGTTTCTCGCGCCCCGGCCCGGGAGCGGACACCTTGAGCGGCGATCCGAAGCTGGAACGGATTGCCAAGGGCAACGCGCTGGCACTCTGCGCCACCGGAACCTGGACCGCGAGCTTCGCGCCGGTCCTGGAGCGGATGGTGGCTGACGCCGAGAAGCTCGCCGGCGGTTCACAAAACATATTCATCGACGTCTCCGAGGTCGCCAAGCTCGACACCTTTGGCGCCTGGCTGATCGAACGGCTGCGCCGCAGCCTGACCCAAGGGGCCGTCGAGGCGCAGATCGCGGGGCTCTCCGCCAATTATTCGAGCCTCGTGGACGAGGTGCGGCGGGTCAGGGCGACGCCGGTCGTCGACAGCAGCGCGGTCACCATCACCGGCATGCTGGAGCAGATCGGCCGGGCCGTGGCCGGGGTCGCCGGCACGGTTGCTGGCCTCGTCGACATGCTCGGCGCGGTGCTCGCGGCGGGGTTTCGCGTCCTGATCCACCCGCGCTCGTTCCGCCTGACCTCGACCGTGCACCACATGGAGCAGGTCTGCTGGCGCGCGGTGCCGATCATCGTGCTGATCACGTTCCTGATCGGCTGCATCATTGCCCAGCAGGGCATTTTTCATTTCCGCAGGTTCGGCGCCGACATCTTCGTCGTCGACATGCTCGGCGTGCTGGTGCTGCGCGAGATCGGCGTCCTCCTGGTCGCGATCATGGTCGCGGGTCGCTCGGGCAGCGCCTACACGGCCGAGCTCGGCTCGATGAAGATGCGCGAGGAGATCGACGCGCTGCGCACGATGGGTTTCGACCCGATCGAGGTCCTGGTGCTGCCGC
Organism: Bradyrhizobium sp. 482_C4_N1_8; assembly: GCF_052075965.1. NCBI lineage: Bacteria > Pseudomonadati > Pseudomonadota > Alphaproteobacteria > Hyphomicrobiales > Nitrobacteraceae > Bradyrhizobium > Bradyrhizobium sp. 482_C4_N1_8. The sequence continues at coordinate 3,131,728 of NZ_CP197231.1, forward strand.
GCATGCTGGCGCTGGTGCTGGCGCTGCCGATCCTCGCCTTCCTCGGCGCCATGGCCGCGCTTTATGGCGGCGGCCTCGTCGCCTGGCTCTATGGCGGCGTCGATCCCGAAGCCTTCCTGCTGCGTCTGCGCGACGCCATCTCGATCGACCATTTCATCGTCGGCATCGTCAAAGCACCGGTGATGGCCGCCGTGATCGGCATCGTCGCCTGCGTCGAGGGTCTCGCCGTGCAGGGCAGCGCGGAGTCGCTCGGACAGCACACCACGGCCTCCGTGGTGAAGGGCATCTTCTTCGTCATCGTCATGGACGGCGTGTTCGCCATCTTCTTCGCCTCGATCGGGATGTGACGATGGCGCAAGAAACTCAAAACGCGATTCAAGATCCGATCATCCGCGTTCGCGACATCACCGTGCAGTTCGGCGCGACGCGCGTGCTCGACGGCCTCAACCTCGACGTCAAGCGCGGCGAAATCCTCGGCTTCGTCGGTCCATCCGGTGCCGGCAAGTCGGTGCTGACGCGCACCATCATCGGCCTCGTGCCGAAGGTCGCGGGCTCCATCGAGGTGTTCGGCGTCGACCTCGATTCCTCCAGCACCTCGCAGCGCCGCAGCGTCGAGCGCCGCTGGGGCGTGCTGTTTCAGCAGGGCGCGCTGTTCTCCTCGTTGACCGTGCGGCAGAACATCCAGTTTCCGATGCGCGAGTATCTCCGGGTCTCGCAGCGGTTGATGGACGAGATCACCCTGGCCAAGCTCACCATGGTCGGGCTCAAGCCGGAAGTCGCGGATCGCTTTCCCTCGGAACTGTCGGGCGGCATGATCAAGCGCGTGGCGCTGGCGCGCGCGCTGTCGCTCGATCCCGATCTCGTGTTCCTCGACGAGCCGACCTCGGGCCTCGATCCGATCGGCGCCGGCGATTTCGACGAGCTGGTGAGGACGCTCCAGCGTACTTTGGGCCTGACCGTTTTCATGGTAACGCACGACCTCGACAGCCTTTACACAGCCTGCGACCGCATCGCCGTTTTAGGGAACGGTAAGATCATTGCGGCAGGGTCGATCGCCGACATGCAGGCCTCGCAGCATCCCTGGCTGAGACAATATTTCCACGGCAAGCGCGCCCGTGCGGTGATGGGCTGAGGTGCCGGAGTAGCTGATGGAAACGCGGGCCAATTACGTACTGATCGGATCATTCACGCTCGCGGTGATCGCCGCGGCGATCGGCTTCGTGCTGTGGTTCCAGTCGCTGCACACCACCAAGCAGCGCAGCCCCCTGCGCGTCGTGTTCGAGGGCCCGGCGGCGGGCCTGCGCAACGGCGGCAGTGTCAACTTCAACGGTATCCGGGTAGGTGAGGTGGTCTCCGTGAAGCTCGACAACCCGCGGCGGGTTGTCGCACTCGCCATGGTCGAGAACAACACCCCGCTCCGCAAGGACACCCTGGTCGGCCTCGAATTCCAGGGCCTGACCGGCGTCGCCGCGATCTCGCTCAAGGGCGGCGAGGAGGCCGCGCCTCCGCCGCCGCTCGACGAGGACGGCATCCCGTCGCTGACGGCCGATCCCAACAAGCTCCAGGACGTCACCGAGGCGATCCGCGGCACGCTCCAGAACATCAACAAGATCGTCGCGGACAATCAGGAGTCGGTGAAGAACTCGCTGAAGAACCTCGAGACCTTCACCAACTCGCTCGCGCGCAACTCGGAGAAGATCGACGGCGTGATGGCCAAGGTCGACGGCGTCATGCACAAGGCCGACAGCCTCATGCTTGGCCTCAACACGCTCGCCGGCGGCAAGGACGGCGGCGAGCTGTTCCAGGCGGTGAAGTCGATCCGCGAGCTGGCCGAGGATTTCGACAAGCGCTCCGGTGCATTGATGACCGACGGCCGGCGCACGCTCGGCGACATCAGCCGCGCCGTGAACAATTTCGACCGCAACCCGACCCGCGTGCTGTTCGGCGCCAGCAACAGCGCCCCGGCCGCCGCTCCGCCGCCCGCCGAGCCGCCGAGGCAGGCGCCCGCCGCGAGCGGCAGGCGGCAGTAGGCGTTTAGTACACGGACCTCACCTCGTCATTGCGAGCGTAGCGAAGCAATCCAGATTGTCTCCGCGGAAGCAGTCTGGATTGCTTCGTCGCAAGGACTCCTCGCAATGACGGGCTCAAACGAAAACGGAGGCCGTGAGGCCTCCGTTCTCATTCGCTATTCGTTGTCGCTATGGGCTGATCACCCGAGCCGGCCCGCTGCATGCGCGAGCAGCGTGTAGACCAGGCCCGTCTCCGAGGTCAGGTGGCTGCGCAGCTCCTGCGGACCACGGCCGTCGCGGGCGACTTCGTCGAGCAGACGCTCGAACTCGGCGACGTAGCGGTCGACCGTGCCCTTGAAGTTGCGGTCGGCGCGGTACTTGCGGGCGACCTCGTCAAAGGCCTTCTGGCCGGCGGGCGTGTAGAGGCGCTTGGTGAAGGCCTTGTTCTCGCCGCGCTGGTAGCGGTCCCACATCTCGGCGGCGAGGTTGCGGTCCATCAGGCGGCCGATGTCGAGCGACAGCGACTCCAGCGGATTGCTGCCACCCTGCGGAGCCTGCGGCTGCGGCGCGGGTGTCGCGCGGCCACGCGGGGCCTCACGTCCGGTCGGAGCACCCTGGTTGGCGTCCGTGCGGTTCAGGAGGTCCGACAGCCAGCCGTCGCGGCCCTGGTCGTTGCCTGCGGGCGCGACCGGCGGCGCTTCGGTGCGGCGCGAGGAGGCGGGCATGCCGAGGTCCGGCGGCGGCAGCGTCGAGGCGCTGCCGGTGTCGCGGCCGCGGGTCTCGGTGTTGCGCGTGCCGACGGCTGCCAGCAACGGCTCTTCCTGGCGCTGCGCGCCGGCGCGGCCCGTCGTGGAGACGTCGAGGCCACGGCCATGCTGGGCCACGATGCGGTTGAGCTCGGCGAGGGCCTCGATCTGGTCGACGATCACCTTGCGCATCTGCGCAGTGCTCTCGGCGGCCTCCTGCGGCATCTCGAGCACGCCGCGGCGCAGCTCGTTGCGGGTGGCTTCGAGCTCGTTGTGCATCTCGAACGCCATCTGCTTCATGCTGGAGACGAGGTTGGTGAACTTCTCGGTCGACTGCTTGAACATCGTATCCGCCTCGTCCGTGGTCTGGCGGTAGATGTCGTGCATGGCCTCGATGGTCTGGCGGTGCTCCTCCTCGGACGCCACGCGCACCGCCTCGAACTGCCGGGTGATCGCGGCGGAACCTGCGCCGGCGGTCTCCGCGACGACGCGGGCGATGTCGCGGGCACGCTCTTCGGCGGCGGCCAGCGATTCATCGAGCAGGCCGGTGAAGCGCGACAGACGCTGGTCGAGATCGGCCGTGCGCAGGTCGATGGTCGTGACGAGCGATTCCAGCGCCTGCTTGCGTTCAGCGAGGGAAGCGGTGGTGTTCTTGTTGCTCACCTCGACGACCTGCGCGGCCTCGACCAGTGCCTTGCCGTGCGCGTCGAACTGGGTCGATAGCTCGCCGAGGTCCTGCAGCGCCCGCGTGGTCTTCGTGTTGAAGACGTTGAGCTGGTCTTCCAGGTTCTGCGTCGCAGCGCCGTTGCGCGAGGTGACGTCGTTCATCGCCGAGACGAAGTCGGCGACGCGCGTCACCAGCGCCCGCTCGAGCGAGTTGAGGTTGTCGTGCGCACCGGTCAGCACCTCCTGGAGCAGGATGTTGCCTTCGCGCAGACGCTCGAACAGGGCCACCGTATCGGTACGCAGGATCTTGCTGGTCTCCTGCATCTCGGTGACGGCCGCGATCGAGACCTGGCGCGACTGGTCGATCGCCGAGCGGGAGGCCTGCTCGAGGTCCTTGAGCGACTTGCCGACCGCGCCGGTGGCCATCTCGCTCGCCGCGTTGATGGTGCGGGCGACTTCGGAGCCGTTGCCCATCATCGTCTGCGAGAACGCATGGCCGCGCGTCTCGATCGACTTCAGCGCATCCGAGGTGACGCGGTCGATGTCGAGCGTGAGCTGGCTGGTCTTCGAGCCGATCGCGTCGACCAGCGCGCCGCGCTTGGCGTCGATCATGTTCGACAGACGGTCGGCCTGCTGCTGCACGTAGGTGACGATCTCGTCGGTCTTGCCGGTCATGGCCTGGCCGAAGCTGCTGCTGGCGGCGAGCACCGAACGCTCGACGTCGGACGAACTCGACTTGACACGCGAGCTTGCCTCGTTGGAGGCGTTGATCAGCGCGTTCTGGGCGTTGAGCGCGCTGGTCTGGATGTCGTTGGTGGCGTTGGTCGTTGCCGTGCTCAATACGCGCTCGATCTCGGTCGAGATCGTGCGGATCTGGCTTGCGGCATCCGCCGACGTCGAAGTCAGCGAGGTCTGCGCCTCACGCGCGCTGTTGAGGATGGTCGAGGCGGTGTCGGCGCCGATCGAGGTCAGCGTGCGCTCGATGTCCGTGGTCAGCGACTTGATCTGGCTTGCCGCATCCGTCGAGGCGGTGATCAGCGTGCCCTGGGCCTCGCGCACGCCGCTGGTGAGCGCCTCGATGGTGGCGCCGCCGGCGGTCGCCAGCGCGCGCTGCATCTCGGCCGCCAGCGAACGGACCTGGCTGGTCTGTTCGGCCGAGACGGAGAGCAGGGTGCTCTGGGCGTCGCGGGCGCTGGTCGTGATCGTCTCGGCGGTCGACTGGCCGACCTGCGAGAGCGACCGATGCACTTCGACCGCGAGCGACTTGACCTGGGTCGCCGCATCCGAGGACGCGTTGACGAGCGTGGTCTGGGCTTCGCGGGCGCCGGTCATGATGGTCTCGGCCGTCGAGGTGCCGGCCATCGAGAGCGAGCGCTGCACGTCCGAGGACAGCGCCTTGATCTGGTTGGCGGTCTCGGTCGAGGCCGCAATCAGCGCGCTCTGCGCATCGCGGGCGCCGGCGGTGATCGATTCCGCCGTGGTGGCGCCGGCCAGCGACAGCGAACGCTGCACGTCGGCGGTGAGGGTCTTGACGTGGTTGGCCGCGTCCGAAGACGCCGTGACGAGCGTGGTCTGTACCTCGCGGGCGCCGGCCAGGATCGAGGCTGCGGTGGCAGAACCGGCCGCCGACAGCGTGCGTTCGACGTCGACCGCGAGCCCCTTGATCTGGTTGGAGGCATCGCCGGAGGCAGCGACCAGGGTCGACTGAGCCTCGCGGGCGCTGCTCAGGATCGAGTTCGCAGCACCGGTGCCGACCGCGGTCAGCGCGCGCTCGACCTCAGTGGAGGTCATCTTGAGCTGGGCGTTGACATCGGAGGAGGTCATTTTGAGCTGGGCGTTGACGTCGGAGGAGACCGTCATCAGCGACTGCTGGGCGGTACGCGCACCGGTCTGGATCGTTTCGCTGGTGTTGACGACGAGGTTGGTGAGCGAGCGCTCGGCATCCTCGACATGCGAGCGGATCGCGGTCGAGATCATCTCGGCGCGGGACATCATGTCCTCGCTGGCCTGACGGCCGCTGCTCTCGATGCGGCCGGCGACGGCTTCGACACGCGAGCCGAGCAGGTCCTCGAACTGCGCCACGCGCACGTCGATGTCGTTGGCGACCGAGCCGACCTTGGTCTCGATGGCCTGGTGGATGTCCTGGAAGCGCGCCGTGACCGTGTCGGTCAGGTGCGTGCTGCGGCCGTCGATCATCTCGGCGACGCCGGTGATGCGGCGGTCGACCGCCTCGATCGCCTGCGCGGTGCCGTCGGTGAGCGTCGAGGTCAGGAGGGTGAGGCGCGTGTCGATCGACTGCACGGCCTGCGAGGCGCCGTTCGTCACCGCAGTCGTCAGGTAGGTGAGGCGCGTGTCGATGGATTCGAGCGCCTGCGAGGCGCCGCCCGAGAGCGTCGTCGTGAGGTGCGTCAGCCGCGTATCGATCGACTGGATGGTCTGCGATGCGCCATCGGTGAGCGAGGTCGCGAGATAGTTGAGGCGCGTATCGATCGTCTCGATGGCCTGCGATGCGCCGTCAGTGAGCGACGTCGTGAGGTGGGTGAGGCGGGAGTCGATCGACTGGATCGCCTGCGCGGCACCGTCGGTCAGCGACGAGGCGAGGGTGTTGAGGCGTCCGTCGATGGTTTCGGTCACCGACTTGGCGCGGGTGTCGAACGACTGCTCGAGCGCGGCGACGCGGCCGACGAGCTGGTCGTCGAAAGTCTTGATGTGGCCTTCGATCGTGCCGTCGAGGCTGACGATCTTGTCGTTCAGCGAGGCGTCGAGGTTGGTGACACGTTCGCCGACCGTGGTCTCGAACTGCACCAGGCGCTGGTCGAGCACAGCCGTGATCGCCCCGCCGTTCGAGGTGAAGCGGGTATCGAAATTGTCGACATAGGTCTTCAGGCTCTCGGCGATGTCCTGGGTGCGCTGGCCCATGCGATCGACGATATCACCGCCGAACGTCTTCACGGTGCGGTCGAACTCGGAGATGTGGCGGGTGATCAGCGCGCCGAGCGTGCCGGAGTCGCGGGCGAACCTCTCGACCAGCTCGGTGCCCTGGTTCTTCACCAGCTCGTCGAACGCGCTCATCTGCAGCGACAGCGAGTCGTGCGCGGTCTCGGTCTGGCTGACGACCTTGGCGACGAGGGTGTTGACGGTGGCGTCGAGCGCCTCGCTCGCCTTGTCGCCGGAGGTCATGATGTGGCCGGCGAGCCGGTTGCCGGCATCGTCGATCTTGGCGGAGAGGTCGTTGGAGCGCAGCTCGAGCTCGAGCAGCAGCGAGTCCGACGAATTCTTCAGGCTGTCGTGCACCTGCTCGGTGCGCTCGGAGATGCCGTCGACGATGGCGGCGGAGCGCTGCTCGAACTCGCCGGTGATGCGGTCGATACGCTCGTTCAGCATCTCGTGGACGCGGTCGGCGAGGTCGACGAACTCGTCGTGGACGTGGCCGGTCTTGAAGTTGAGGCTGGTGGTCAGCCGCTCGCTGGCGTCGAGCACGGCGCGCGTGGTCTCGTTGCTGGCCTCCTCGAGGCGGTCGAGCAGGTCGCCGCCGCGCTCGCCGAGCGCGAGGATCATGTTGTCGCCGGCGTTGCTCAGTGCGCCGGTGATGTGGGCGCCGCGCTCTTCCAGCGCGCCGGTGATGCTCTTGGCGACCTCGTCGACGCGCGAGGCGATCGCGTCCGAGATCAGCGCGATGTCGTGGCGCAGATCGATCTGCACGCCGGAGATGGCGCTGCGGACCTGCTCGGCCTGGCCGACCAGATTGTCGCGCTGGTGCGCGATGTCCTGGAGCAGGGAGCGGATGCGCACTTCGTTGTCGGAATAGGCGCGTTCGAGCGCCGCAACCTCGTTGGCGACCAGCGTCTCGAGTTCGCCGGCGCGCGCGATGGCGCGTTCGATGCCGTCGCCCATCGCCGCGACCTCGCGGCGGATGGCCTGGCCGACGGTGACCATGGAATCGGACGCCGAGCCCTCGGGCTCGGAGAAGCGGATCGCGACCTGCGCCATCGCCTGCGCGATCATGCGCATTTCCTGGCCGCGCCAGACCAGGCTCGCCAGGAAGTAGAACAGCATGATCGGCGCGAAGAACATCGCGATCAGGCCGGCGATGACGAGCACGCCGCCGCTCTGGCCCATGGCGGCCTGGATCGAGGGCAGGAAGCCGACGGTGAGCGCGGCGCAGGCTGCGAGCCAGACGCCGGCGAAGATGGTGGCGAAGGTGTAGACGCTGCGGGCAGGGCGGCCCTTCTGAAGCGCCTGGAGCAACTGACCGATGGTCTCGCGGTCATCGTTGGCGGCGCGGCGCGAGGTGCGCGGCTCCTCGATCGTATCGAACACGGTGGTGCGCTCGTTGGCGGCAGGACGCGGCTCGAAGGTCGGCTCGTCGAAGATCGGGGGAGCCGGCGGCCCCACCGGAGCCGACGTTTCGTTGCGCATCGAGGCGTTGCGGCTGGTGTCCGCGGCCGTGTCGCTGATGTTCAGGGCTTCCTGGATCGCAGAAAGCGCAACTTCTGTGGGGTCTTTGACCTTTTTCGGAGTGTTCGCCATGTTCAGTCCGAGCCCTCGTTACTTGTACGCGTCCTCCCGCGAGCCCAGCGCGCTACGCAAGCCCACAGACCGGATCATGCCGCTTACGCGGATTCCCAGCCGTCCCCACCCGGACGGCTTGTCCGCTAATTTCTCCCAACATCCTATTGGCAGAGCGTCGCGAATGAAATGCCCGGGATTAAGACAATCTTAATCATCGTTAACAGGATAGCGCCGTAACGCCTTAGCAATAAATGGAATTCTCCACCGGACTCGCCGGATTGCGGCAACTTTTCGTCAATAAACGGGCGGATTTGCGTAAAACGGCCCAAACACTTCGTTAACCATTTCCATGCTTCGGTGGGGGAACTTGACCGCCGGATCGGCGGACATCGCGCGATGCCGGGGTCTGCGCCATGACGCCTGAACTGCAACGGATGGACTGGATGCCTTCGCCCCCGCTTGCACCCATCGACAGCCCGCTCGACCTCGATCACCTCTCGCGCATGACGCTCGGGGACACTGAGCTGGAACAGGAAGTGCTCGCGATGTTCGCCGAGCAGGCGGTTCGCCTGGTTGCGGCGATGGCAGCACTGCCGGCCGAGGCCGGCACACTCGCCCACAAGCTCGAGGGCTCCGCGCGCGGAATCGGCGCCTTTGCGGTGGCCGATGCCGCGGCCAGCCTGGAGACCGCGGTCCGGACCGGCCATGGCCAGCCCCACGCCTTCGCCGCGTTGAAAGAGGCGGTGACCGAGGCTCGCGCCGCCATCGAGGCGATCCTGAAGCCCTAGGGCGACAGGGCGAGAAACCGCGCTCTAGTCTTTTGTTTTGACGCGTTTTCTTCCCGCGAAGCGGGATTCACGTCGCTTCAAAACCCTATGGCGCCGGGCGGATCGACCCGTTATAGGACAGCCCGGACCCTCCTTCATTCGCAACATCGCGGCAGCACGAGCACACATGGCCAAGATTAACTTTGTCGACCACAAGGGCGAAACCCGTACGGTGGAAGTCGAGAACGGCGCGACCGTGATGGAAGCCGCCATCCGCAACAGCATTCCCGGCATCGAGGCCGAATGCGGCGGCGCCTGTGCCTGCGCAACCTGCCATGTCTATGTCGACGAAGCCTGGCGCGAGAAGGTCGGCAGCCCGACGCCCATGGAAGAAGATATGCTCGATTTCGGTTTCGACGTGCGCCCGAACTCGCGGCTGTCCTGCCAGATCAAGGTCTCCGACGAGCTCGACGGGCTTGTCGTGGCGACGCCGGAACGACAGGCCTGATCGTCTCTCGATCTACTAGATGCTCGGCGGCGCGACCACGATACCGCGCTTGTGCCAGGGTCTGAGCTTCTCGATGATCTCAGCGGTGAGCGGTGCGGGCCGCCGCGTCGCCTCGTCGAGCATGACGCCGACCGACATCGCCGAAGCGATGCAATTTCCTTCCGAAAACACGACCTGTTCGAAGGTCACCGACGTCCGTCCCAGTTTGACCACGCCGAGGCCGAGCTCGATCGTGTTCGGCCAGTGCAGCTCGGCGCGGAAATGGATGTCGAGGCGCACCATGATCCAGGCGAGGCCCGGCGGCGTCAGCCTGTATTCCGGGCTCTTCATCAGCGTGACCCGGCCGGTCTCGAAATAAGTGGCGTAGACCGCGTTGTTGACGTGCTGGTTCGGATCGAGATCGCCGAAGCGGACATTGTCGCCGAGACGATAGGGATAGTCCTCCAGGCGCGGCGTCGTATCGAGGCGGCTTGGTGCGTTCACCGATTGATCTCCGTCATATCGCTTCCCGTTACAGCCCAGTTATCCTGACCCGGCAAGTGGGCGCGGCTGCGGGGTGCTCCCGCTTTTATGCCTTCCCTGATCCATCCCCGTTGGCTAGACAGGCAGGGTCACTTCTGCCCCCCGGGCGGCGTCCAACCGATAACGATCGATAAAGAGACGACATGAGCGACGTGATAAAAACCGATGTGCTGATTATTGGCGCCGGCCCCTGTGGTCTGTTCGCCGTCTTCGAGCTTGGCCTTCTCGACATGAAGGCGCATTTCATCGACATCCTCGACAAGGTCGGCGGCCAGTGCGCCGAGCTCTATCCGGAAAAGCCGATCTACGACATTCCCGGCATTCCGCACGTTTCGGGGCAGGGCCTCACCGACGCGCTGATGGAGCAGATCAAGCCGTTCCATCCGACCTTCCATCTCGGCGAGATGGTGGAGACGGTGGAGAAGATCGGCGATCCCTTGTTTCGCTGCACCACCGACGCGGGCAAGGTGTTCGAATGCAAGGTGGTGGTGATCGCGGCCGGCGGCGGCTCGTTCCAGCCCAAGCGCCCGCCGGTGCCGGGCATCGAGGCCTATGAGGGCACCTCGGTGCACTACGCCGTGCGCAAGATGGAGACGTTCCGCGACAAGAGCGTTCTGATCGTCGGCGGCGGCGATTCCGCGCTCGACTGGACGCTCAATCTGCATCCGCTCGCCAAGCGCGTCACGCTGCTGCACCGGCGCGACGATTTTCGCGCCGCGCCCCACAGCGTCGAGCAGATGCGCGCGCTGGTGGCCGACGGAAAGATGGATCTGCGGCTCGGGCAGGTCACCGCGCTGTCCGGCACCGAGGGCAAGCTGACCGGCGCCACCGTCAAGGGCAACGACAACAGCGTGAGCGAAATTTCCTGCGACACCATGCTGCCGTTCTTCGGGCTGACCATGAAGCTCGGTCCGGTCGCGAACTGGGGCATCGCGCTGGAGAACAATCTGGTGCCGGTCGAGACGTCCGCGTTCGAGACCAACGTATCCGGCATCTTCGCCATCGGCGACATTAACACCTATCCGGGCAAGCTCAAGCTGATCCTGTGCGGCTTCCACGAGGGCGCACTGATGGCGCAAAAAGCCCATCGCTACGTCTATCCGGAGAAGCGGCTCGTGTTCCAGTACACGACCTCGTCCTCCAGTCTGCAAAAGAAGCTCGGTGTCAACTGACGGCACCGGGTTCGGCAGGCAATGCCCCATGTTTCTGGTGCTGGAACCGTTCGCGAAATCGCCGTAGTCTGCGGCCATTGCAGTGGCGGCTTAGCAAGGTGATCATAATGCGGACTCTCTTTTCCAGCTTTCGACTGCTCTCGCCCCTCGCGCTCGCTGTTGCGCTGACGCTTGGCGCGGTTGGGCCGGTAGCCGCACAGGCGCAGCAGCCAACCGCCGCGGGTCTTTGGCAGAAGACCGAGGACGGCAAGACGGTGGGATGGTTTCTCTTCGTCGACCACAACGGCATCTTCGAAGGCGTGATCGCAAAAACCTTTCCGCGCCCCGGCGACGACCCGAATGAGGTCTGTGCGAAATGCACGGATGATCGCAAAAACGCCCCGGTGCTCGGGCTCTCCTTCATCCGCGACATGAAGCGCGACGGCTTGAAGTATGACGGCGGCAACGTGGTCAATCCGCGCGACGGCAACATCTGGAAGGCCAAGATGTCGGTCAGCCCGGACGGGCAGACGCTGACCATGCGCGGCTTCCTCGGCATTTCCCTGTTCGGCAAGGACGAGACCTGGACGCGTCTTCCCGACGCCTACATCGCCCAGGTCGATCCTGCCATCGTCGCCAAATATCTTCCGGCACAGGCGACCGCCGCGACGACGAAGCCGGCGCCCGCGCCCGCGGCGAAGAAGGGCGGCGCGATGATGGCGCCGGCGCCGAAGCAGTAGGGCCCCTCCGTATCCTCGCACTGTCTCTGGAATACTGGATCGCCCGATCAAGTCGGGCGATGACAGTTGAGTGTGTGGCTCGGGCCTGCCTCAGCAGCGACGGTCTTGACGACCGTCAATACGTCCGCGCCTTCTTGCAAGGCGCGTAGAACGTGCCGTTGCCGGCGACGACGCGCTCGAGGCATTGCCGGGGATCGGTGATCTCGCCGTCGACCTGGAAATAATAGGCCTGCGGTCCCAGGCTCAGGACGTAATGTCCCGGCGCAAGCTCGAGCCCTGAATCGCCGGTGTGAAGCTCGTACATCTCGGGCTTCCCCGGGATCGGCGACACCCGGAACGGATAGGAGAAGTTTCGGATCACCCCGACATCTTCTCCGCCGCCTAGATTTTTGCCTGCAGCGTCGGTAGAAAACTCCCTGGCGATCTTCGCGACGACCCGAACCTCGACGCGCTCGGGGATCACGTTCGCGGCGTCCCGCCGAAACACGATGAATTTGACGCGGCCGTTCGGCAGATGCGGGCGATCGGGCTTCTTGAACTCCGGTGAAATCGCGATGCGCATGTCCGGCGCCATCACGCCGGTCGCATTCAATTCCGCCAGCGATTTGTCGTCGATCAATGCGTAGATGCCGTAGTCGGTTGGCAATACGCGCGTCGAGGGAGGCGGGGCGGGGGCGACCATCTCCGGTTTGGCGACCGTGATCGTCGCCTCCGGCTTGGGCGATACCTGCGCGATCTCCTGGGCCTGGGACGAAATCTGGCGGCGCAGCGCGGCGATGTTGTCTCGCTGCGAGACGATCAGGATGACGGCGCCAACGGCAAGCAGGATGGCCGCCGTACGCTTGATCACCGGTAGAAGCGGGCCCGAGATCGCAGGCAGCTTGCTGCGGGATATCTCGATCCTCGATCGCAAAACGGTCGCGTCGCCGGACACCAGGAGACCGCCTGTCTCGGTCGCCTTTGACGACGTGAGCTGTTGTGACGGCAAGCGCTCCAGCGGCGCCTGGTCGCGCGAGAATTTTTCGACCTCCTCGATTGCGACCTCGAGCGCCCGCTTCATCTGGTCGATGTTCCTGGCGTCGGCGTAGGTGAACTGCTCCTGGAGCTTGTAGCGGGCAAGGTCGTAGACCATCTGCCGCCTGGCGTCCGCGTCGTCCTTCACCGTCTCGAGCATGCGCGAAATCACGAGCGCAAACTGCACTTCGCTTGCGGGCAAGTCGGTCGAATCCTGCTGGCCAGGAAGCAACTCTCTCGAACTCATAGCGCTGACGGTCCAATGCCAGTCACGCCAACACCTGATTTCTCTAATTGAAACAGTTGATTAAAAGATGCGGCCCGCGTCCGCGGCCGTTTCGTACACGTCCTCGCGGAACAAGGAAAGCCTCCAAAACAGCTGCGGCAAATTGCCGACGCGTTGGACATGCAGGACGTGCGCGCCGGCCGGGGCAACGCCGTGCGGCCGTAGTTCCCCGGAATGCGCGCTGGCGCCGGATTTGCATAGCTGTCGCAAAGCCGCTGGGGAGCGAGTCGCCGTCTCCACGCCTGCCGCGTCCGTGCGGAAGGCGGACGGCGGTGTCTGTCCCTCGCGGCGCTGATTGCGATCCGCGGAGACGATATGCGACTTGCCAGACTATGTGCGGCGGCGCTGCTGGGGCCGATGGCGCTGCTTGCGACCTCGGCGCTGGCGCGCGACGACGGCCGCTATGCCAACTCGCCGCTAAAACCCTGGTTCGAGAGCCTGCACAGCCAATACGGGCAATGCTGCTCGGATGCCGACGGCTACGTCATAGCCGACGTCGACTGGGAATCCGATCGCGGCCACTACCGCGTGCGCATCGACGACGAATGGGTCGTCGTGCCCGACGGTGCCGTGATCACCGAGCCGAACAAGATCGGTCGAACCATGGTGTGGAAGCACTATGTCGACGGCCATCCGCGCGTGCGCTGCTTCATGCCCGGCAGCATGACGTAGCGGTCGTGGCTAGAATTTGTACGTCACGCTGCCGAGCACCGTGCGGCCGATTCCGAGAAAGCAGTCGCCGCGCGCCAGGCACGTGGTGAGGTGACGCTTGTCGAAGAGATTGCTGGCATTGACCTGAAGCCGCCAGGAACCGGTCTCGTAACGAACCATGGCGTCGAACAGCGTATAGTCGGGTGTGCGGAGGGTGTCGGTGCCGTCCCAGGAGGTGCCGATGTAGCGCACGCCGCCGCCGAGCGTGACGCCGGGCAGGCCGAGCAGGGACAGACGGTACTTCGCCCAGAGCGAGGCCTGGTGATCCGGCACGGTCTCGACATGCTTGCCGGAATTGTCGCCGCTTTCCACGCGGGCATCGAGATAGGTATAGGCGCCGATCAGGTCGAGCTCCGGCGTGACGCGCGCCAGCACCTCGAGCTCGGCGCCGCGGATGCGCACCTTCCCGGTCTGGATCGAGAAGCGGTCATCATCGGGGTCGCTGGCCAGCCGATTCCGTTCGGTGGTGTCGAAGATCGCGCCGTTGATCGCATTGCCCGGTGTCGGATTGTACTTGAAGCCGAGCTCCACCATCTCGCCGCGCTGCGGCGCGCACACCGTGGCGCAGACGCCGCTGCCGAACACCGGGTTGAACGACTGCGCATAGGTCACGTAAGGCGTGACGCCGAATGGCAGCTCGTACATCAGCGCGGCGCGGCCGGTGGTCGCCTGGTAGTTTTCGACCGGCGAGGCCTGCGTGTTACTGGTTACGTAGTCGTGGCGCAGCCCAAGCACGGCGAGCCACGGTCCGAGGCGCAACTGGTCCTGAGCGTAAATACCGAGCTGGGTCTGGCGCAGATCCGGTTCGGGAGACATCGTCGGCGCGGGTACGCCGCGGTAGACCGGCGCGTAGAGATCGAACGGCGTCGGGTCTGTGGTGAAGCCTGATTGCGCGTGCTCCCTGAACTCGCGGTAGTCGGTGCCGAACAACACTTTGTGTGCGACCGGTCCGGTGTGCAATTTCAGCTCGGCATTGCTGTCCGAGGTCAGGTTGTCCTTGACCGTCTCGCGGCTCCATACGCTGCGCGCCACGGAGCGTCGGCTGGCGTCGAGAAATGGATAGTTCGGATCGCTTGGATCGACGAAGTTCAGGTCCGGCCACGTCGACCGGTAAATGCCCTCGACATGGGCGTAACGCAGGTTTTGCCGGATCTTCAGACTGTCGCTGAAGCTGTGCTCGAACAGGCTGCTGATCGCGCCGGTCTCGGTCTGGTACTGGTCGAAGCCGGGCTCGCCGGCGAAGCGCCGCACCGGAATGTAGCCGTTGGGGCCGGCAAACAATGTGCCCTCATGCGGCAGGAAGGCCGTGGAGGACCCCGTGGTGTCCTTCTGATAGGTGCCGAGCACCGTCCAGCTGGTGTTGTTGGTCGGCCGCCAGGTCAGTGATGGCGCGAGCACGATGCGGCCGTCCTTGACGTAATCGGTCTGCGTGTTGCTGTCGCGGTATACGCCGATGAAGCGATAGAGCCACTCGCCGTCCTTGGTCAGCTTTCCCGTGGAGTCGAGCTGCACCTGCTTACGGTAGAAGCTGCCATATTGCACGCCGATCTCGTTGGCGGATTCGGCCTGCGGGCGCTTCGAGATCAGGTTCAACAGGCCGGCGGTCGAGGTGTCGCCGTAGAGCACGGAAGAGGGGCCGCGCAAGACCTCGATGCGCTCCAGGGTGTACGGCTCCGGCCGCCATTCGTTGAAGTTGTTGGTGTTCACCATGCGGGTGCCGTCGAGATAGATATTTGGGTCCTGGCCGCGGATGCGCGGATAGTCGCCGCGCGAGTCCGCGCCGTAGGCGTCGGCGAACACGCCGGGGACATAGCGCAGCGCCTCCTGAATGGTGGTCGCGCCCTGGTCGATGATGCGGTCGGCGGTGACCACGGTGATCGACTGCGGTGTCTCACGCAGCGGCGTATCGGTCTTCGTGCCGGTGCCGCTGCGGGTCGCGACGTAGCCGCGGACGGGGCCTGTCGCGGTCTCCGCGCCCGTGCTCGCGCCGGCCGCCTGTGTATCGGCGTTCGATGGTGCGCGCTCGGCCTGGCGACGGCGGCTTGCCGCCTGTGCGGCCTGACGGGAGGGAGACGGACGTGTGCGCGCTGCCGGCCGCGACGATTGCTCGACCACGACGGCGGGCAATTCCTGCGACGATGATTGCGCCTCGGCCGGCGCCGCATCCATCAGGCCTGCCAACAGCGGCAGCGCGCCGCCGATCAATCCTGCCGTCGTTCTGAGGTATGTAGTCATTCGCGACCCGATCATTTGCGGGGCGGACGACTAACAAGCGCAGTCGATGGCTTGAAGTGCGGGAGGGGCGCAATGGTCCCTCAATCATCAGATTTGGAATTAGTATTTATATAAGTAGAGCGCGCGCCGCTTGATGGCGGCGCGCGGATGGCCTCATGTGAGGATGGAGAATCGTGTCTCGTCGCGGCGTAGGCCCACGCCGTCTTGATCGACGTGTGCGATTTACTTGCAGTCGCCGCAAGGCATCGTGGATACGCAGGGGCCCGCCTACGCGCGACCTGCCGGCAGGCTCCGTCTGACCCGCGGCGAGAGCGAAACGGCGCCGTTGACCGCACCGGCACGGGCCGCTTCCGTCGCGAGATACTGATTGCCCCATGTCCAGAGCATGCGAACGACCGGTTCGAGCGAGCGCCCAAGCGCCGTCAGGGAATACTCGACCCGCGGCGGGACCTCCGCATAGATCTCGCGATGAATGAGGCCGTCCGCCTCGAGCTCGCGGAGCTGGCGCGTCAGCATGCGCTGCGTGATCCGGGACAGGCGCCGCTTGAGCTCGTTGAAGCGAATCGTATCGTCGAGCAGGTGGTAGAGAATCACGCCCTTCCACTTGCCGTCGATCAGATCGAGGGTGGCCTCCACGGGGCATCCCACGGCACAATCATACGTCTTGCTGCCGAGCTTCTGCATGGTTCACTCCGTGATACTAGAGGACTGGCCTGTGCGTAATTGTCAGTCCGCAAATTAGCGCGCATCGTGGCTCTCGCAAAGATCGATATCGGCGAGGCGGTGAACGAGCGGCCGCTTCGGCTCGCATTGGGTCTCTGCATTCAAATCCTGCGGCGGTTGCCGGCGCGGACCGGGCGCACGCGCGCCGGAATAACCGTGGAAAACAAAGGGAGGGAGCGGTGCGAAGCGTGAGGAGAGGAATTCGACTTGTCATTTTTCTGTCGGCGGCAATCGTCACGGGCGCGGCCTGTGCGGAGAACGGAGGCGGCAACGCGGAAGTCTTTGCGAAGCTCCCTCAGTCGGTCGGCAACATTGCGTTTACGCCGGACAATCAGCTGATCTTCAGTCACCATCCATTCTTCAGTCCCGACGTTCGTGTGGCGCGGCTGACATCGCCGACGACGTTCGAGCCGTTTCCAAATGCGGAATGGAATACGCCACGAAAAGGCACCGATCAGTACCTCGATAACGTCCTGGGTCTTCGTTCCGACGAAAGCGGTGTCGTGTGGATCATCGACATGGGATTTCGGACGCAGATCACGCCGAAGCTGGTCGGCTGGAACACGCGCACGAACAGGCTGGAGCGCATCCACTACATGCCCGAGCCCGTGACCGTGAAAGGCTCGCAGCCGCAGGACATCGTGATCGACCAGAAGAACCGGAAGTTCTACATCGCCGACGAAAACATCGGGCCCGGCGGCGATGGCTCTCACGCTGCGATCATCGTCATCGACATGGATACGGGTGCCGCCCGGCGCGTGCTGGACGGCGATCGATCCACCGTCCCTGAAAATGTGCCGATCACCGTGGATGGCAATGATCTGACCGTGCCTGGCAAGGACGGCAAGCCTTCGCTCATTAAGGTCGGCTGCGACGGCATCACGATGGATGCCAGGTCCGAATGGGTCTATTTCGCGCCACTCAGCGGCCGGTCGCTGTACCGCATCAAGGCCACCGACCTCGGCAACGAGAAGCTGCCCGCCGAAGAGCTGAGCGCGCGGGTAGAACGCTACTCGGACAAACCGAACAATGGCGGCCTGTCGATCGACTATGCGGGCAACATCTACCTGACTGCGGTCGAGACCAAATCGATTGGAGTCATAGGAGCCGACCGGAAGTTTCGCACTTATTTGAGCGATCCGGACATGGTGTGGCCGGACGGGATTACTGCCTCTCCCGACGGGTACATGTACGTGTCCGCGTCTCAGGTCTCCGCAGCCGCCATGTTCCATGGCGGCAAGGCCGAAAACAAGACGCCGTATCTGATCTATCGGTTCAAGCCGATCGCGGCAGGCTATATGTCACGCTGACGGCGGGAGCGACGACCCCGGCAAGGGCAGCCGGGGTCGAAAACTGTCTCAGCGCTCTTCGCTCGTGGCGTTGGCGCTCGCCAGCCGCTTGACGCGCGGCGACAGCACCGACATTTGCGCGGGCGAGGCCGGCATGCCGGCGACGATCATCGCGGGCGCAGACGGCTGCTCCTCGACCCCGGCGCCGCCGAGCACCTGCACTTGCGTCGTCGAAATCGGAAACGACTTCACGTCGTAAGAGGGAAGCTCGCCGGCAAATGCACCGGCCGAGCTCGCAATCATGGCGCCGGCAACGCAAATATTGAAAGAACGCGCATTGGAAAATCTCCGCGGAAGATGGCAATCGGAGGTTTGGTCGCGGCGATGCCACGCCAGGTTCGCTTGTGTGCGAACATTCGACCGCCGCCGGCGGATCTATTTGATTGCGTGATGCGACAGACGTGAAACGCGGAAGAAGTTTTCCACGCCAATGTTTCCGGACGGTTTCGCCGAAGGGCTAGAAGCGGCTCGTCAGCCCGTTTGCAGATCGAGGTGCGGCGATCTGGTCGTCGCGGTGGCCTCGGGAAAGCGCAAGCTCATCGTCGTGCCGCGGCCCGGCGCGGAGGAAATGACCAGCTCTCCGCCGTGCGCGGCCATGATCTCGCGGACGATCGACAGGCCGAGGCCGGCGCCGTCGCCCGCGCTGTTGCCGGTCTGAAATGGCTCGAGCAGCCTGTGCTCCGCGCCGTCGGGCAGGCCCGCGCCGTCATCGTCGATCGAGATGTCGCCGCGGCTGAGCGTGGCGACGATGCGCCGCGCACCATGGGCGTGGATGAGCGCGTTGCCGACGAGATTCGCAAGCGCACTGCGCACCGCGGCGTCGACGCCTTGCACCAGGAACGGACCTTCTTCGGCGTGCTCCAGCGCAAGCTCTATGCCGGCGTCCAGCGCCGAGGGGCTGAAATCGGCCAGCACGTCCAGCGTGATCTCGGCAAGATCGATCGGTCGCTTCTCGATCGCATAATTTTGCAATCGCGCCAGGTCGAGCATGGCGGAGACCAGCGACGTCAGGCGGCGGACGTCGCGCACCAACTCCACCCTCAGCGCCGGCTCGGGCACGTCCTCGATTTTCGCGCGCAGCAGCGTGAGCGGCGTGCGCAGCTGATGGGCGGCGTTGCCGAGAAAGCGGCGTTGCATCCTGATGTAGGCGTCGATCTCGCCGAAGGCGCGGTTCAGCGCCGCGACCAGCGGCTTCAGCTCGGTGGGGACTTCGGACAGGGATATCAGGCCCTGCGGGGCCGATGGGTCGATCGCGAGCGCGCGACGCGCCACCCGTTCGATGCCGCGCGAGACGAAACGTGCGGCCAGCATTGAGCCGATGGCGACCGTCGCCGCAAAGGCCAGCGCCAGCGTGATGATCGCGAAAATGCTGCGGACAAGGAAGTTCCTTGCAATCCGGCCGAAGCGAACCTTGGGTTCGCCGACCATCATCGTAAGCTGCAACGGGCCCCGTTGCACGACGGCGAGACAAAAGGTGTTCTTCTGGTCGAGTGTGCTGAAGACGGACGAGCCGATCGGCCCGTGATAGGGAAACGCGAAGGGGAGGGTGGGCCGGCGTTCGCTCCCGTATTCGCTGACCAGATCGCCCGCGGACAAGACGTACCAGAGGTTCGGGCTGTCCGCTTTAAGCTCCCCGAGGGCGGGAGTCGGGCGTACCGTCAGGTTTTGCCCCTCGATCACCGTGGCGCGATCGAGAACGGCGATCACAATGCGGCAAGCCCTGAACTCGCGTTCCTCCATCGGGTAACGCCAGATGAAGACACCGAGCATGATCAGGAAGATCGTCGTCGCGGCGATGCCAAGCGACAGCGCAAACGTTCGGGCAATCGACGTCATCGCGGTGTTGCCAGCCGCAGGATGTAGCCGATGCCCCGCATGCTGCGGATCTCGACATCGCCGCCGAGCTCGGTCAGTTTCTTCCGCAAGCGCGAGACCTGCGCTTCGAGCGTGTTGGATTCGATCTCGTCGTCGAAGCCGTAGATCTCCTCGATCAGGGCGGCGCGGGTGATGACGCGGTCGCGGCGCATCAGGAGCGCTCCGAGGATCAGCGCCTCGCGCCGGCGCAGCAGGATTTTCGTGTCGGCGACCACCGCCTCGTTGCTGCCGAGATGCAGCTCGACATTGCCGAGCGACAGCACCGAGGGCGCGAGCTGCCGGGGGCGCCGCAACACAGCGCGCACCCGCGCAATGAGCTCCTGCGGCTCGAACGGCTTGCCGAGATAGTCGTCGGCGCCGCCATTGAGACCGTCGACGACATCCTCCTTGGCGTCCTTGGAGGTCAGCATGATGATCGCGGGACGGTCCGCCGATCGGCTCAGCGCCGTCACCACCTGGAGCGCATCTCCATCGGGCAGCATCCGGTCGATGATCGCGAGATCATATTTGAAATTGTCCAGCGCCTGGCGGGCATCGGCAATCGAGCCGACGACGTCGACAATGCCGTGCAATTGTCCGAGCAGGCGGCTGACATAGGCGCCGATCTGCGGTTCGTCTTCGATTACGAGGGAGCGCACGGGACGTCCTTGACTCTGCTGGGGCAACAAAACCTGAGCGTGACGCTCCCTGGCCGAAGTCTGGCGTTCCGGCTCGTGCGCAGGGTTCCCTTTAAAGCAGCGAGCTTGGCGAATAAAAGGCAGGAGCGAGGGCGCCGACCGGCCCTAGCGCTCAAAGTTGAGAGCGTGAGCGCGGCCCGGCAATGTTCGGGCAACATTGATCCGGCGGCGCGCCCGGCATGCGCCGCGAATGGATCGGGGCGCTGTCTGCCCCTTGCAATCTTGGGGCAATTTTGCCGGACCACATGCTGTGGCTCCTAACCACACGAGTCGACCAGGCCAGCAAGGCCGGTCCGGGGCCCTGTAAATGAAGCATTTTGACGAAGCTGCTCTCGATCCTGCGGCGAGAGCGCAGCAGACCTTGCTGACCGCCTTCCTCGCCGCGTTCGGCGCAATCCTGGCAATCCCGCAGTCGGCATCGGCGCAGACGGCGTTCACGTTGCCAGCCCCGCCGTTCGACGTGCCGATGCTGCCGTCACCTTCCGGCAACTGGACCGTCATGGTCGGCATCGGCGGAGAGTACACGCCGGATTTCGTCGGATCGAAGAACGGGAAGCTCATGCCGATCCCGATCTTCTCCATTCGCCATGCCGGATCGGTCGACCAGTTTCGCGGGCCCCGCGACAGCGCCAGTATCGCGCTGTTCGACGTCGGAAATTTTCGCGCCGGCCCCGCGTTCAAATACGTCGCGTCGCGCAGGAGCGATAAATATGCCGAGCTGACCGGCCTTGGCGACGTCAAGGCCGCATACGAGCTCGGCGGCTTCGTCGAATATTTCCCGGTCGACTGGCTGCGCCTGCGCAGTGAATTGCGCCAGGGCATGGGCGGAAATACCGGCACGGTCGCCGATGTCTCCGCCGACGTCATCGTGCCGCTGATCCAAAGGCTCACGATCTCGGCCGGCCCGCGCTTCACCTGGAAAAGCACCAAGGCGACTGCGCCCTATTTCGGCGTCGACGCCGTGCAGTCCGTGGCGTCCGGGCTGCCGATGTACGATGCCAAAGGCGGTGCGCATTCGGTCGGCTTCGGCGGCCAGATCTCCTATCGCATCAATCCGCAGTGGGAAGTCCATGCCTATGTCGAGTACGAGAAGCTGCTGGGCGACGCCGCAGACAGCCCGCTCGTGAAGCTGCGGGGATCGTCGAACCAGACGACGATCGGCCTCGGTGCGTCCTATTCGTTCGATTTCAGGATTCGATAGGTCACCATGCGCCGCATTGCTTTTCTATGGGTTGGCCTGGCGGTCGCTTGCATCGCCCTCGGCGCGGCCGCCGCGTTCGAGACGCGCGCGACCCGGCTCCAGGCGATCAAGACCGTCGGCATCGTCTCGGCCATCGGCGAGGAGATGAGCCTGACGCAAGCCGGCCTGATCGCGCTCGGCAACGCCGGGCAAAGCCTCTCGATCAGCGCATGGGGGCTGGACGAGCTGATCGTCCAGCAGGCGACGAAGCTGCTCGGTGGACGCTTTCGCGTGCAGGCGGTGAGCTACCGACGTGCCGCGTTTGCCGCGATCAGGGATTCGGCGGTTGCGCCAGTCAATCTCCTGCGCAGCGATCCGTTCAAGGAGCTGGTTCGCAGCGATGTCGCGCCGCAGGGGTTGGATGCCTACATCGTCATCACCCGGGCCAGATCGAAGCTCGGCAACGGCCGCAACGTCGAGGGCATCGGGCTCGCCCAATATCGCACGCTGCTTGCGGATTACGGCCTGATCCACGCGCTCTACGAGGTGCGCGTGATCGACGGCAAGTCGTTCAACGTGATCGAGAAGCGGGCAGCCGCGCCGCTCGACAACACCGGCACCATGCGGCTCGCCGGACCCAGCGGGCCGATCGACGCGACGTTCGAGGGGCCGGCTGCGAACGAACGGCTACGCGCGGCGGTCGCGGATCTCATTACGCGCAGTCTGCCGGTCACGCTCGGCGACATGCACCTGATCGACGGTCAGTGAGGCCGGTTGGCCCGGCCTCAGGTCACCGGCGCCGGATTGAACAGCGTGAGGTCGTTGTGGATGCCCCAACGGTCCGACCACGGCTTCGTGCGGCCGCTGGCGACATCGAGGATCAGGCGGAACAGGTCCCAGCCGGTTTCCTCGATGGTCTTCTCGCCGGTGGCGATGCCGCCGGCGTCGAAGTCGATCAAATCCTTCCAGCGGCGCGCGAGCTCGGTGCGGGTCGCAACCTTGATCACGGGCGCAGCCGCAAGACCGTAGGGCGTGCCGCGGCCGGTGGTGAACACCTGCAGCGTCATGCCGGAGGCGAGCTGGAGTGTGCCGCAGATGAAGTCGGACGCGGGCGTTGCCGCGAACAGCATGCCCTTCTGGGTCGCCTTCTCGCCGGGCGAGAGCACGCCGGTGATGGCGGACGAGCCGGACTTGACGATCGAGCCGAGTGACTTTTCGACGATGTTGGCGAGGCCGCCCTTCTTGTTGCCGGGCGTGGTGTTGGCGCTGCGATCGGCGCCGCCGCGGGCGAGATAAGAATCGTACCAGGCCATCTCGCGCACCAGCGCGCGGCCGACGTCCTCGTTGATGGCGCGTCGCGTGAGGAGCTGGATCGCGTCGCGCACTTCGGTCACTTCCGAGAACATCACGGTCGCGCCGGCACGCACCAGCAGGTCCGCGGCGAAGCCGACGGCGGGGTTCGCGGTGACGCCGGAGAAGGCGTCGCTGCCGCCGCATTGCAGGCCGATGACGAGGTCGGCGGCCGGGCAGGTCTCACGGGTGCGGGTGTTGAGGATCTTCAGGCGGGCTTCGGCCTGGGTCATGATCGCATCGACGATGGCGCCAAAGCCGTCGAAGGCTTCGTCCTGCATGCGCACGATGGCATCGCTGACGCCCTCCGGCACCAGTCGCTCGGGCGCGAGCTTTTCGCAGCCGAGGCTGATGACCAGGATCTCGCCGCCGAAATTCGGGTTCTGCGCGATGTTCTGCAGCGTGCGGATCGGAACGACCGCATCGGGGGCATTGATGGCGACGCCGCAGCCATAGGCGTGCGTCAGCGGCACGACGTCGTCGACGTTCTGGTATTTCGGCAGCAGCTCGGCGCGGATGCGCTTCACGGCGTATTCCATCGTGCCCTTGACGCA
Source organism: Bradyrhizobium sp. 482_C4_N1_8 (assembly GCF_052075965.1). Classification (NCBI taxonomy): domain Bacteria; kingdom Pseudomonadati; phylum Pseudomonadota; class Alphaproteobacteria; order Hyphomicrobiales; family Nitrobacteraceae; genus Bradyrhizobium; species Bradyrhizobium sp. 482_C4_N1_8. The sequence continues at coordinate 3,155,303 of NZ_CP197231.1, forward strand.
TTGCACGGAGGAGGAGATGCCGAGGATGTTCTTGGTGCCGACCGAGCCGTCGGTGTTGCGAAAGCCTTCGAAGGTGAAGCCTTCGAGCGGCGGCAGCGGCGCGGGGACGGCGGTCGAGATTTCCAGCTTGTCGAGGGCAGGGGCCTCCGGCATGCGGATGCGCGCTTCGTCGACCCATTCGCCGGCCAGGATCGGCGACAACGCGTGGCCGATCACCTCGCCGTAGCGGATAATCGGCTGATCTTGCGCGATATCGACCAGTGCCGTCTTGTGCCCCTGCGGCACGAAGGCGCGCAGCGTCAGCCCGCTGGCGAAGCGGGAGCCGGCGGGAAGCCCGAAATCATTGACCACGATCGCGACATTGTCGCGCTCGTTGAGCTTGATGTAGCGGGGCTGCTCTTTCGCTGCGACGTCCTGGTCCATGGGAGGACTCCGAAAGTGTAGGGTGGGTTAGCGTAGCGTAACCCACCAATGTCTTCATCCGCGGAGGCAGAAGAGGTGGGTTACGCCAGCGGACCGCGCGTTGCGCAGCCGCGGGCTAACCCACCCTACGATCGTGGCCTATCAACCCGGATAGGTATAGGCGGTCTTCACCGTGGTATAGAACTCGCGCGCATAGGAGCCCTGCTCGCGGGCGCCGTAGCTCGAACCCTTCCGGCCGCCGAACGGCACGTGATAGTCGACGCCGGCGGTCGGCAGATTGACCATCACCATGCCGGACTCGCTGTTGCGCTTGTAGTGCGAGGCGTATTTCAGGCTGCTCGTGCAGATGCCCGAGGCGAGGCCGAACTCGGTGTCGTTGGAGATCGCCAGCGCTTCCTCGTAGTTCTTGGCGCGGATGACGGCGGCGACGGGGCCAAAAATCTCCTCACGCGCGATGCGCATATTGTTGTTGGCCTCGGTGAACAGCGCCGGCTGGAGGTAATGGCCGGGCGTCTCGCGCTTGAGCAGCTCGCCGCCGAAGGCGAGCTTTGCGCCTTCGTCCTGGCCGATCTTGATGTAGCGCAGATCCTGGTCGAGCTGGCTCTGGTCGACCACCGGGCCGATATGCACGCCGGCCTTGAGCGCGTCGTCCACCGATAGGCCCTTCAGGCGCTCGGCCACCGCCGCGACGAAGCGATCGTGGATGCCTTCGGTGACGATCAGGCGGGAGGAGGCGGTGCAGCGCTGGCCGGTCGAGAAATAGGCGCCGTTGACGGCGACCTCGACGGCGGTCTTCAGGTCGGCATCGTCGAGCACGACCAGCGGATTCTTGCCGCCCATCTCGAGCTGGAACTTCTTCATCGGGTTCGACAGCACGCAGGCCTGCGCGATCTTGCGGCCGGTCTGCACCGAACCGGTGAAGGAGATCGCGGCCACATCCGGATGGTCGAGCAGGGTCTGGCCGACGACGGAGCCGGAGCCGACCACGAGGTTGAACACGCCGGCCGGAATGCCGGAGCGGGTGATGATCTCGGACAGCGCATGTCCCGAGCCCGGCACCAGCTCGGCCGGCTTGAACACCACCGTGTTGCCGTAGCAGAGCGCGGGCGCGATCTTCCAGGCGGGGATCGCGATCGGGAAATTCCAGGGCGTGATCATGCCGACGACGCCGACGGGCTCACGGGTGAGCTCGACGTCGAGGCCGGGACGGACGGAGGCGCCCTTCTCGCCGATCAGGCGCAGCGCTTCGCCGGCGAAGAACGCAAAGATCTGGCCGGCGCGCGCGACCTCGCCGATGCCCTCGGGGAGCGTCTTGCCTTCCTCGCGGGCGAGCAGGCGGCCGAGCTCTTCCTTGCGGGCGAGGATTTCGAGAGAAATCTTGTTCAGCGCGTCATGGCGCACCTGCGGCGTCGACTGCGCCCAGGCGGGGAAGGCGGCCTTGGCTGCCGCGATCGCCTTCTCGGTCTGCGCCTTGTCGGCCTTTGCGTACTCGCCGACGAGATCGTTGGTGTTGGAGGGGTTGATGTTCTTGGTGACGCCGGAGCCGTCGACCCATTCGCCGCCGATGAAGTTCTTCAGGATCGCAGTCATGTAGTCCTCCGAGATTTTCTTAACGCACGAGGCAGGGACGCTTGTCGTCAAAGGTCCAGCCGGGGATCAGGTCCTGCATGGCAGTAGCGTCATCGCGGGCGCCGAGTCCATGCTTCTTGTAAAGCTCATGCGCGGTTTCGATGGCCGGGCGGTCGATTTCGATGCCGAGGCCCGGCCGCTCGGGCACGGCGATCTTGCCGCCCTTGATCTGGAGCGGCTCCTTGGTCAGCGCCTGGCCGTCCTGCCAGATCCAGTGGGTATCGATCGCGGTGACCTTGCCGGGCGCGGCGGCGCCGACATGGGTGAACATCGCGAGCGAAATGTCAAAGTGATTGTTGGAGTGCGAGCCCCAGGTCAGGCCGTTGTCGCGGCAGGTCTGGGCGACGCGCACCGAGCCCTGCATGGTCCAGAAGTGGGGGTCGGCCAGCGGAATGTCCACCGCCCCCAAGCGTAGTGCATGGGAGAGCTGGCGCCAGTCGGTCGCGATCATGTTGGTCGCGGTCGGCAGGCCCGTGGCACGGCGGAACTCGGCCATGATCTCGCGACCCGAGAAGCCGGCTTCGGCGCCGCAGGGATCCTCGGCATAGGCCAGGATGCCGTGCATGCCCTTGCAGAGGCTGATCGCCTCGTCGAGCGACCATGCGCCGTTGGGATCGAGCGTGACGCGTGCGCTGGGGAAGCGCTTTGCGATGGCGGTGACGGCCTCGATCTCCTGCTCGCCGCGGAGCACGCCGCCCTTGAGCTTGAAGTCCGCGAAGCCATAATGGTCGTGGGTGGCTTCCGCGAGCCGCACCACGGTCTCCGGCGTCATCGCCTCCTGGTGGCGCAGGTTGAACCATTCGGGCTTGCCGGTCTCGCCGCTGACGTAGTCAAGCTTGCTCTTGCGCCGGTCGCCGACGAAGAAGAGATAGCCGAGCGTCTCGACGCTCTTGCGCTGCTGGCCTTCGCCGAGCAGTGCGGCGACGGGCAGGTTGAGGTGCTGGCCGAGCAGGTCGAGCAGTGCGGACTCGATCGCCGTGACCGCATGGATCATCACGCGCAGGTCGAACGTCTGCTTGCCGCGGCCGCCGGCATCTCGGTCGGCGAACGCCGTGCGGACGTCGGCAAGGATGTTGTTCATCGCGCCGACGGTCTTGCCGATCACGAGATCGCGGGCATCCTGGAGCGTCTGCCAGATCTTTTGCCCGCCCGGTACCTCGCCGACGCCGGTGTGTCCGGAATTGTCGGTGAGGATGACGATGTTGCGGGTGAAGAACGGCGCGTGCGCGCCGCTCAGATTGAGGAGCATGCTGTCGCGGCCCGCGACCGGGATCACCTGCATCGATGTGACGACCGGTGCGCCGGAGACCTCAGTCTGGGCCATCGCACGCTCCTCCCTGTTGTTGTCTGTTACTCTGCAGCTTGTTGTGACGATCGGATGGCGGGGAGATTCTTCACCAGCGCGGTCAGCTCCGCAACCTCCTGCTCGGTGAGATCGGTCAGCGGCGGGCGGACCGGGCCGGAATCGCGGCCGATCACCTTCATGCCGGCCTTGATGATCGAGACCGCATAGCCCTTCTTGCGGTTGCGGATTGCGATCAGCGGCAGGATGAAGTTCTTCAGGCCGGCATGGATCGTCTCATGGTCGCGCTTGCGCACCGCGGCGTAGAAGTTGGTGGCGAATTCTGGAACGAAGTTGAACACGGCCGAGGAATAGGTCGTCACGCCCATGTCGAGATAGGGCAGCGCGAAGGTTTCCGCGGTCGGCAGGCCGCCGATATAGGTGAGGCGGTCGCCGAGCTTGGTGTAGACGCGGGTCATCAGCTCGATGTCGCCGATGCCGTCCTTGTAGCCGACGAGGTTCGGGCAGCGCTCGGCGAGGCGCGCCAGCGTATCGGGCTGCAGGATGGCGTTGTCGCGGTTGTAGACGATGACGCCGATCTTCACGGCGGCGCACACGGCTTCCACGTGGGCGGCAAGGCCGTCCTGCTCGGAATGGGTCAGATAGGGCGGCAGCAGCAACAGGCCGTCGGCGCCGGCCTTTTCCGCGCCGATCGCGATCTCGCGCGCGGTGGCGGTGCCGTAGCCGGTGCCGGCGAGCACGGGCACGCGGCCCTTGGTCTCGTCGACGGCGATCTTGACCACCTGCGGAACCTCGGTCGGCGTTAGCGAGAAGAACTCGCCGGTGCCGCCGGCGGCGAACAGGCCGGCAACGTCATAGCCGCACAGCCAGTCCATGTTGGCGCGGTAGGTCGCCTCATCGAACGAATAGTCCGCCTTGAAGGGCGTGACGGGGAAGGACAGGAGGCCCGATCCGATCTTCTGGGCCATTTCCTGCGGGGTCATCTTGCTCATGGGCGCTGCTCCCTTAATTTGCGTGTTGTGGAGGACGCGGGCCGAAGCCTGCGCGTCCATGCGCCGTTGTTTAGGAGACCGTTCGATGCGCGTCCAAGCCAAAGCCTATATCGACCGATGCGGATTGAGCATCAATCGTCCGCTACCTCCGCGGAGGACAATTCGCCTGCGATTTTGACCAGAGCGGAGAGCAGCGGGTTCTCGTCGTCGCGGCGCCAGACCATGAACAGCTCGACGGGGACGCGGGTGCGCAGCTTCAACGGCCGCAGTCGCACGTCGGAGATCTTCAGGCTCGCAGCCGCGGCCGGCACGATGGCAAGGCCGAGGCCGGCGCGGACCATGGCGAGGATCGAATGGATCTGGCTCAGATGCTGCACATAGCGCGGCAGCACGTCGGCGCGGGTGAACAGCGCCACCAGCAGATCGTGGAAATATCGGCTCTCATAGGGCGAGTACATCACGAAGGGCTGGTCGTCGAAATCCTTGATGGTGATGGTCTCGGCATTCGCCAGCGGATGCTTCTTCGGGATCGCGGCGAGCAGGGGCTCGGCGACGACACGGCGGCTGGCCACTTCGGGGCGCGCGATCGGCGGCCGCAACAGCCCGGCGTCGATCTGGCCGGAGCTGAGCGCCTCGAACTGATCACCGGACACCATCTCCTTCAGCGAGAAATCGACCTCGGGCAGCTTGGCGCGGCAGGCGGCGACGAGCTCCGGGAGGAAGCCGTAGGCGGCGGCCGCCGTGAAGCCGATTTTCAGCGAGCCGGTTTTGCCGAGCGCGATGCGGCGGGCGACTTGCGAGGCGCTTTCCGCAAGCTTCAGGATGCGCCTTGCCTCGGGCAGGAAGCTGCGCCCCGCCGGCGTCAGGCGCACCGAGCGGCTGGTGCGCTCCAGCAGCGGCGCGTCGATGATGTGCTCGAGCACCTGGATCTGCCGCGACAGCGGTGGCTGGGTCATGTTCAGTCGCGCGGCGGCGCGGCCGAAATGCAGTTCTTCGGCCACCGTGACGAAACAGCGGAGCTGGTTGAGGTCGAACATCGATACATGCCTTAGATGGATAAGGCGTTTCCCCGGCACTTCTAGCATCGATCATCCCCAAAACAAAGACGGCGGCTGAGGAGCCGCCGTTGAGTTGCCTGGTCAAGCTCCCGCGGGAGCCCTCAGGAGGAACGTTTGAGCACCACCCGCTCGATCTTGCCGACCACCACGAGATAGGCGAACGCGGCCACCAGCGCATTGGCGCCGACGAACAGCAGTGCGCCGTTGAATGAGCCGGTCGCGGCCAGGATGTAGCCGATCACGATCGGGGTGCTGATCGAGGAGAGGTTGCCGAAGGTGTTGAACAGGCCGCCGGAGACGCCGCCGGCTTCCTTGGGCGAGGTGTCGGAGACGACCGCCCAGCCGAGTGCGCCGATGCCCTTGCCGAAGAAGGCGAGCGCCATGAAGCCGACCACCAGCGCCTGTCCGTCGACATAGTTGCAGGCGATGATCGACATCGACAGCAGCATGCCGCCGACGATCGGGATCTTGCGCGCCATGGTGAGCGAGCCGGTCTTGCGGAGAATGGCGTCGGAGATGACGCCGCCGAGCACGCCGCCGATGAAGCCGCACAGCGCGGGCAGCGTCGCGACGAAGCCGGCTTGCAGGATCGACAGGCCGCGCTCCTTGACGAGGTAGACCGGGAACCATGTCAGGAAGAAATAGGTCAGCGTGTTGATGCAGTACTGGCCGAGATAGACGCCGAGCATCATGCGGTTGGAGAGCAACTGGCGGATGTGATCCCACCCGGAGCCGGACTCGGGCGCACGCTCCTGCACCAGATCGTTTTTGGGCGCGTCGAGATCGACCAGCGCGCCGCCTTCCTTGATGTAATCGAACTCGGCCTCGTTGATGCCGGGATGCTCCTTCGGGCCGTAGACGGTCTTGATCCAGACCAGGCCCATGATGACGCCGAGCCCACCCATCACGAAGAATACGAAGCGCCAGCCGTAATCATGCGCGATCCAGCCCATTAGCGGCGCGAAGATCACGGTGGCGAAATACTGTCCCGAATTGAAGAAGGCCGATGCGGTGCCGCGCTCATTGCCGGGAAACCAGGCGGCGACGATGCGGGCGTTGGCGGGGAACGAGGGCGCTTCCGCGACGCCGACAAGGAGGCGAAGTGCGAACAGCACGATGATGGCGGCGCCGGCGCTGAGGAAGCCGACCCAGCCCTGCATCATCGTGAACAGCGACCAGACGATGATGCTGAAGGCATAGACGAGGCGCGAGCCGTAGCGGTCGAGCAGCCAGCCGCCCGGCACCTGCGCCGCGACATAGGACCAGCCGAAGGCCGAGAAGATCCAGCCCATGGCGACGGGATCGAGATGCAGCTCTTTCGAGAGTGCGGGGCCCGCGATCGACAGGGTGGCGCGGTCGGCATAGTTCACGGTCGTGACCAGGAACAACATGGTCACGATGAACAGCCTGACGCGAGACCTCCTCACGTCCGCTGCGGACGACACCACTGCGCTCATCACGCGCCTCCTTAGAACTCGAAATGTTTCCTCTCTGCGACTCCTAGAGGCGCGCGCGGCAAAGTGTCCAAGTTCAAGGGAGTATCGATCGATGCCGTTTTTGGATCGATGGAACGGCAGGTGCGGGGAACGATCACGAGGTGACGAGAATGTGCGATCGTGATGCGCGAGGTCGTGCTCCGCACACCACTGTCATTCTCCGCGAAAGCGGGGAATCCAGTACGCCGCAGCCTCTCGATTCAATCACCGCTGTCACGGAGTACTGGATCGCCAGCCTTCGCGGGCGATGACACCGAGTATGTGGGAGCAGTGTCGTGCTATTGCTGCGTGCCCAGCAGCGGCGCCAACAGTCCGCGTGTCACGCCGGGCGGCACGGCATCGAGGCCGAGCACGCTGCTCGCGGCCGGCAGTGCGGCGTCCGCCATCGCGGCGTGGCCTTCCGCGCTTGGATGCACGGCGCCGCCGTAGACGGCGGAGAGCACGCCCCAGGTGGCGTCGTGGATGTCGGTCGGCTGGCTCGCCGCCGGCAGGCCTTGCGGATAGGTCATCGCGGCAAAATAGCTGTCGTTGGCATCGCGGATCCAGCGCGCGCGCGGCAGGTAGGCGCGATACTCCGAGGCGCCGCGGCCGCACAGCATCGGCTGGCTCGCCGCGCTCACGATATCGGGATTGAAGCTCTGGCCGTTCTCGGCGAAACACGTGCGGTCGAATTCGGGATCGTTGCCCGCATGGGCGCAGAAGCCGTGATCGGCGAACACCGCCTGGTGCGAGTCCACGAAGGTCATGCGGTCGGTTTCGGGATCGCGGCACAGCGCCCCGCGCGTGCAGGTGGCGAGGCTCTTCAGCTGCGGCAGGAATTCGGTGTCGACGAAGGTCGAGACGCGGGCCAGGCGCTGCGGATCGGCGTTGAAGGACGGATGGATGTCGAACCCGGCGCGGCCGCCGCGGCAGGGCACGCCGCCATCGGCGAGCGCGGGATTGGCGTAGGAGACATAGACCACGTGCGAGAGGTCGCCGCTGACGAGCGGCTTCAGCGCCTCGCGCAGCTTGGCGAAATTCTGCGGCAGCTCGCGCGCCAGTGCATCGCGGGAATCGTCGACGCTCGCCATTACGCCGGAGCGGCGGAACAGCGCGCGCTCGGTCGCGGTGTCGACGATGACGTCGGCGACGAGGCCGGAGAAATAGACGTCGTTGGCGCCGACCGAGAGCAGCACGAGATCGAGCGTGCGGTCCGGCTGGCGCTTTTTCGCCGCGGTGAGCGCCTCACGCAGCTCGGCGACCTGGGCGTTCACGCTGGTGTTGCAGACGCCGGTCTTGCCGGGCGGGCATTCGCGGGCGCGCTGCGAGCCCAGCAGACCGTCGCCGATGCTGGCGCCGGTGCAGGCGAGTGGCAGAAAGGTCACCGCGATGTGGGTGTAGCGCACCGCGAGCGCGAGAGCCGTGCGGGCCTGGTAGCTGTAGAGCGAGCGGTGGCAGGGCGAGTTGAACCAGAGCGCGCCGTAATGCTGCCAGTTGGCGAGCGTGTCGGGTGCTTCGCAGGCGCGGCCACCTTTATAGCCGGCACGGCTCGGCCGGTAGTATTGCGCACCGGCGGTACCGAGATAGGAGCGGAAGCAGAAGCCCTCGTCCGACAGCGCCAGCGGCCGGTCCGGGTTGCCTTCGCCGGAGGCGATGCTGTCGCCGAGCCCGGCGACGAAGATGTCGCGGACCTGGATCTCGGCCTGGACGCGCTGGGTCGGATCGGAGCCGGAGGAGACGTCGACGCTCGCGATCGTCTGCTTGCCGTAGCGGACCCGCAGGTTGATCGGCTCGGCGCAATCGAAAGTCGAGGTCTGCGGCCCGTCGCCGTCGTCGAACGACCAGGCGCAGGTGGCGCCGACCGGCACTGCGCCGGTCAGGCGCACGGTCACCGGATGATCGGTCGGGGTGAGGTAATTCTCTTTGACGTTGTCGCGGGTGCAGGGCTGGTTGACCCGGCCCTGGAGGTCGATGCAGAGCCGGTTGACCATGTTGCGGGCCCAGCCGCGGCCCTCGCTCTGGAGCTCCAGCGACTGCTCGGCGGCGAGGATGCTGCGGTTACGCGCGTTCTCGACATGGAGCTGGAAGTCGCGCTCCTCGCGGAACAGGCGGAAGCGGTTGCGCACCTCCCAGGATATTTGCATCGCACCGGCGCCCTGCGCGGCGGCGCGCTCGAGCGGCAAAGACGTCAGAATCCCGGCAAGCAGCAGGAGGCCTGCGGGAAGGGTACGAAAGGAAAAAGGGATCATGGCCCGCGTGTTCAACGGCAAAGTTGAGGCGGAAATAAGAGAGCATTGCTGCGCCGCCCGCAACCTCTGTCTGACGGTCGCCCGCCCGCCTTACCGCTTGCTGGCCTGTCGCAACGACCGCTCGCGTTCCATCGCTGCTACCTGCTTCGGCAGGTTGCCTTGCGCGCAGGCCTCGGCCAGCCGCCGCCGCTCCTGCCAGGGCTCCACCACGTTCATCCAGAGCTCGCGCGCGCCCATGATGGAGATGGCGAGGCCGAACGGGATCACGAAATAGAGGATGCGGAAGACCAGCAGGGTCGCCAGAAGCTGCTCGCGGCCGAATTCGGGCAGCGCGACCAGCATGGCGACATCGAACACGCCGATCGAGCCGGGCGCGTGGCTGGCAAAGCCGATCAGCGTCGCCAGGATGAACACCACCGCCAGCGACATGAAGTCGATCGACGGATTGGCCGGCATCAGCAGGTACATCGCCGTCGCGCAGAAGCCGAGATCGACCACGCCGATCAGGATCTGGACCAGCGTCAGCGGCGCCGAGGGCAGCACCACCTTCCAGCCCTTCTGGCCGAGCTCGCGGCGCTTCTCGCCCATGCAGAGCCAGACCAGATAGGCGCCAATCGAGGCGAGGCCGCCGAGCCCGATCAGCCGGTTGATCGACGACGGCAGTTGATCCATCGATGAGGCGGCATCCGGATGGATGACCATGCCGATCGAGAGCACGAAGATGTTACCGAGCCAGAAGGTCAGGCCTGACAGGAAGCAGATCTTCGCGACGTCGATCGCGTTCAGCCCGTAGTCCGAATAGATCCGGAAGCGGATCGCGCCGCCGGTAAAAACGGTGGCGCCGATGTTGTGGCCGATCGAATAGGACGTGAAGCTGGAGAGTGCTGCGATGCGATAGGGCACATGCTTCTTGCCGATCGTTCGCAGTGCAAAATAGTCGTAGAAGGTCAGCGTACAGAACGCGAAGACGACGCAGATCGCCGCCAGCCCGATATTCCCGCGGGGAATCTCGGTCAACGCGGTCAGGATGACGCCGGTATCGATGTCCTTGAGGGTGCGCGCAAGCGTGGTGATCGCGAAGGCGATGATGAAGACGCTCGCGGCAACACCGAGCCGTCGCCAGCCGATCCATCTCTTGAAGCCGCGCTTCAGCGCGGGCAGCAGTCCGTGCATTCATCCTCCCGGCGGGGGGCAAGACCGATCGGCCAGACATTGACCGGTCGGGCGCGATCACTGCCCGAAATGGGCTTCGACCGCTAGGCATGTTGTAGCTCATTTAAGGCAAAAACAGCGACTTGTGCAGCCCTTGACAACGATAGGTTCTGCGTTCGACCGATAGGTTCTGCGGTGGACCGCCGCTTTTGTCATATGTGGTTCATATCGGGCGCGCGTTAAGCATATGAGTCGGGGCACCTGCCCGGAACGCGCGTCCGCATCTTGACATGATTTCGTGTCCGCCCGCAGTCGGCATTGTTCCAGCGCAAGCGATGCGAGCTTTTTTGGAACGTCGGTACCGTGCGCTGGTTAGCGCTCCATCAGCAATCGAACATGGCGGAATAATCGGCTTTTCGTGCGAGCCGACGCCTCCGTGTTCCCGAAACCGAGAGGATCGGAACGATGGGACTGTTCACAAAAGATATCAAAACCATGAACGACCTGTTCGTGCACCAGCTTCAGGACATCTATTATGCCGAGCAGCAGCTCACCAAGGCGCTGCCGAAAATGGCAGATAAGGCCACCGATCCGCAGTTGAAGCAGGGCTTTTTGACGCACCTCGAAGAAACCAAGCAGCACGTCAAGCGGCTCGAGGAAGTATTCAAGATGCACGGCACGCAGGTGAAGGCGGTCGACTGCCCGGCCATCGACGGCATCATCGAGGAAGCCGACGAGACCGCCGGTGAAGTCGCCGACAAGGCGGTGCTGGACGCCGCCCTGATCAACGCGGCCCAGGCCGCGGAGCATTACGAGATCGTCCGCTACGGCAGCCTGATCGCCTGGGCCAAACAGCTCGGCCGCAACGACTGCGCCACCGTGCTCGCCAAGACGCTGGAAGAAGAGAAGGCGACCGACAGGAAGCTGACCGCGCTCGCCGAGAGCAAGGTGAACCTGCGCGCGGCGAGCTAGGACCGGGCGTAGCTGCGAAAAAGGCGTCGCGCGGTCATCCGCGCGGCGTTCGCATTTGACGCATCCATAATACGATCATTGTCGAAGCATGAATGCGGGCTGGAAGCGTATGTTTCGCATGGGGCTGCAACCGAGGTGGCAGCATGCGAGCCAGCACCATCAAATATGAACCCCTCGACGACGGAGCCGGCGCGCAGCGTGCCGGCTCGCGCCTTGCGACCTCCCTCACGCTTGCCGCGATGAGCCTCGGCTATGGCGTGGTGCAACTCGACGTCACCATCGTCAACACCGCGCTCGACGCGATGGGTAAAACGCTCGGCGGCGGCGTCGCTGAGCTGCAATGGGTGGTCAGCGCCTACACCATCGCCTTTGCCGCCTTCATTCTGACCGCAGGTGCGCTCGGCGACCGCATCGGCGCCAAGCGCATCTTCATGGCGGGGTTCGCAATCTTCACCGCGGCCTCGCTCGCCTGCGCGCTGTCGCCCAATGCCATCGTGCTGATCGCAGCACGGCTGGTCCAGGGGCTGGCGGCGGCGATCCTGGTGCCGAATTCCCTGGCGCTGCTCAATCATGCCTATGCGGACGACCGCGAGCGTGGCCGTGCCGTGGCGGTCTGGGCCGCCGGAGCGAGCCTGGCGCTGACTGCCGGTCCCTTCGTCGGCGGCGCGCTGATCACGCTGGTTGGCTGGCGCGCGATCTTCCTGGTTAACCTGCCGATCGGTCTTGCCGGCTTGTGGCTGAGCTGGCGCTACGCCAGCGAGACCACGCGGTCGCGCTCGCGCGAGATCGATCTGCCGGGACAGCTCGCCGCGATCGGTGCGTTGGGCGCGCTCGCCGGCGCGATCATCGAAGCTGGCGCGTTCGGCTGGAGCCATCCAGCCGTGATCGCAGCATTCGTTGCCTCAGCCGCATTCGCGGTGCTCTTCGTCTGGCGCGAGAGCCGCACCGTGCAGCCGATGCTGCCGCTGTCGCTGTTCAGTCACCGGCTGTTTACCCTGACCACGATCGTCGGCCTCCTCGTCAACATCGCGATCTACGGCCTGATCTTCGTGCTGAGCCTGTATTTCCAGAGGATCAACGGGCTGTCGGCCTGGTGGACCGGGCTTGCCTTCGTGCCGATGATGGGCGCGGTGTTGCCGCTCAACCTGCTGGCGCCGCGTCTGGCCGAGCGCATCGGCTCGTGCCCGACCATCGTGGTCGGCGCCTGTATCTCGGCGCTCGGCTGTCTCGGGCTGCTCTGGACCGAAGCCGGGACCAGCTACTGGGCGATCTTTGCGCAGATGATCGCGATCAGCGGCGGACTTGGCCTGCTGGTGCCGCCGCTGACCTCCACCTTGCTCGGCAGCATCGACAAGGCGCGCTCCGGCATCGCCGCCGGCGTCCTGAACGCGACGCGGCAGACCGGCAGCGTGCTCGGCGTCGCGCTGTTCGGCTCGCTGGTGGCCTCGGACAGTGCATTCATGACGGGCCTTCACCAGTCGCTAATCATATCGGCGGCCGTCCTGCTGCTCACCGCCGCCGTGATCGGCCTCGGCGCAAATGCACCTGACGCAAGGGCGCAAGGGCGCTCAATGTGAGCGATCCCACACATTCTATGTTCACCATTCCCGAAACCGGCACATAGCCGGTTACCGACTGTCCATCTCTGCCGGTTCTAGTGCGGTTGGAATAGGGACCGGCAATGTATCAAGTTCTTTACTGCCTGACGGATCAGCATGATTGGCGACTGGTCGCACTCGGCGGAGCGGTATGTCTGCTCGCCAGCGCGGCGGCGATCAGCCTGTTCCACCGCGCGCGTGCGGCGCGCGGGGGAGCTCGCGTATCGTGGGTCGCGCTTGATGCCGTCGTCGCCGGCGGCGGCATCTGGGCAACCCATTTCATCGCGATGCAGGCTTACGGGCCTGGTGCGGGCGGCGCTTACAACATTCCGTTGACGGTCCTGTCGCTGATCTTCGCGATCGCGGTCACCTTCATCGGGCTGAGCATCTCGGTGTCGGTGACGCGGGCGGGCCTGGTTGCGCTCGGCGGCGCCGTCGTTGGTGGCGGCGTTGCCGCCATGCATTACACCGGCATGATGGCGCTCGAGATTCCCGCGCACATCGGCTGGACGACCGGCACAGTGACGGTCTCGATCATCCTCGGCATCGTTCTCGGGTCGCTTGCCCTGGTGGTTGCGGGGCGCCGCGACAGCCTTGCGGGCGCGCTCGGCGCGACGGTGCTGCTGACGCTTGCCATCGTCTCACATCATTTCACCGCCATGGGCGCCGTGGAGCTGACGCCGGATCCTGCGGTCGTGATCAGTGGCCTGTCGATCCCGCCGGCCTCATTGTCGATCCTCACCGCCAGCGCCGCCGCTGCGATCATCGCGATCGCGCTCGCGGCGGCTCTGCTCGACCGCCGCGCCAAGGGCGAACTGGGACGCCAGCAGGTCGTGCTGGATACCGCGCTCGAGAACATGTCGCAGGGACTGTGCATGTTCGATGCGGACGGCAAGATCCAGCTCTTCAACGAGCGCTACGCGGCGCTGCTCGGCCGCACCGACATTCCGCTCGCCGGCCGCCTGCTCGTCGACGTGTTGCGGGAAGAGCAGGCCAAGGGCCAGTGGCAGGGCGATGCGGGCGAATTCTTCGCGCGCCTCGTGGCCGACGCGCGCGAGGGCCGCACGACCAGCCAGGTCGTCACCCGGTTCGGTCGCTCCATCCGCGTCGTCAACCAGCCGATGCAGGGCGGCGGCTGGGTCGCGACTTTCGAGGACATCACCGAATGGCTGGAGGCGCAGGCCAAGATCTCGCACATGGCGCGCCATGACGCGCTGACCAATCTGCCGAACCGCGTGCTGTTCCACGAGCAGCTCGAGCAGGGACTGGGCCGGGCGAAGTCGGGCGACCAGCTCGCGGTGCTGTGCCTCGATCTCGATCACTTCAAGGACGTCAACGACTCGCTCGGCCATCCCATCGGCGATGCGCTGCTCAAGGAAGTCGGTCGCAGGCTGAAGGCCACTGTCGGCGCGAGCGACACCGTGGCGCGGCTCGGTGGCGACGAGTTCGCCGTGGTCCAGATCGGGCGCTCCGAGGAAGCCGCGGCGCGAGCCCTTGCCGGCCGCCTCGTCGAGGTGATCTCTGCGCCTTACGAGATCGACGACCATCAGATCGTGATCGGCGTCTCGATCGGCATCTCGCTGTCGCCGCAGGACAGCGACAATCCGGACGAGCTGTTGAAGAACGCCGACCTCGCGCTGTACCGCGCCAAGGCGGACGGCCGCGGCACCTATCGCTTCTTCGAGACCGGCATGGATGCGCGTGCGCAGGCGCGGCGGCTGCTGGAGATGGACTTGCGGGCGGCGTTGCTGCGCGACGAGTTCGAGGCGTACTACCAGCCGATCCGCGACGTCGCCAGCGGTCGCGTCGTCGCCTTCGAGGCGCTGTTGCGCTGGAACCATCCGCAGCGCGGCCTGATCGCCCCCATCAACTTCATCCCGGTGGCCGAGGAGACCGGCCTCATCGTCCAGCTCGGCGAGTTCGTGCTGCGCAGCGCCTGCAGTGACGCCGCCACCTGGCCGGACGACGTCGATGTCGCCGTCAACCTGTCGCCGGTGCAGTTCAAGAGTCCGAACCTGATCGCATCCGTGACCGATGCGCTGGCAGCCTCAGGGCTCGCGGCGCGGCGGCTCGAGCTCGAGATCACCGAATCGGTGCTGCTCCAGAACAGCGAGGCGACGCTGACCACCCTGCACGAGCTGCGGGCCATGGGCGTGCGGATCTCGCTCGACGATTTCGGCACCGGCTATTCGTCGCTGAGCTACCTGCGCAGCTTCCCGTTCGACAAGATCAAGATCGACCGCTCCTTCGTGTCGGAGCTTGCGACGCGCGAGGATTCCATGGCGATCATCCGCGCCGTGACCGGCCTCGGGCGCAGCCTCGGCATCGTCACCACGGCGGAAGGCGTCGAGAACGACGCGCAGCTCGAGCTGCTGCGGCGCGAGGGCTGCACCCAGGCGCAGGGCTATCTTTTCAGCAAGCCGCGGCCCGCATCCGATGTCGCGTTGATGCTGAACCGGCCGCGGCTGCTCGCCTCGGCCTGATGTCTAGCCGCGGCGCAGCGCGAAATGCGCGCCGCAAAACGCCATCACGGCGCCAAGACATAGCGCGGCGAGCCCGGCGAGCACGCCCGAGACGGACGGGATCGGGCTCGGCGCCGAGGCCACCTGGCCCGCACCGGCAAGCAGCAGCACGCCGACCGCGATCAGGAACTGCCGCATCCGCTGCGGGATCTGTCCGGAGACGGCGCTCTGCATCAATGTCGCCGTGAAATAGCCGCCGGAGAAACCCACCGTGGCAATCAGCCACCAGGCGATCGCTGCGCCCGCGGGTATGAATTCGTGCGTGTCGGAATGCCAGAGCCCGCCGAGGTCGAGCCCGTAGCGCGCGCCCAGCATGTGCACCGCGAGCGCGAGCAGCACTCCGGAGATCACGGCGGCGCCGAGAATCAGGCGGCGCGGAAAAAAGGTCGTCTCAGCCATGCCCCGCTTGTAGGATGGGCGAGGGCGATCGCGCAAGCCGATCGCAGGCGGGATTGCGCGGACGGGATTGATTGTGGGGATACAGGTTTCGGGAGCGCAAGGCCCGTCGGTCACGAGCTACGCCTACAAGGCGTCGCTGATCGGCTCGGCGCATCGTTTCGAGCTGACGGACGAGGGCCTGTCCTGGCACATCGCCGGCCGCTCCGGCCTGTGGCGCTATGACGAGATCTCGGCGATCCGGCTGTCGTTTCGCCCGGTGTCGATGCAGCAGCACCGCTTTCGCGCCGATGTCAGCCACACCGGCGGCGGCCGCATCAGGATCCTGTCGACGAGCTGGCAGACCGCGGCGTTAATGGCGCCGCAGGACAACGGTTTTCGCGATTTCATCATCGAACTGCACGCACGTATGGCGCAAGCCGGCAGCCGCGCCGAATTGACCGCAGGCCTCGGCCGCAAGACCTATGCGGCGGTGCTGGCCTTCCTGGCGGTGCTGACGGTGGCGATGACGGGGCTGCTGATCCGCGCGCTCCTGATCGGCGAATTCGCCGGCGCCCTCTTCATCATCGGTTTTGCCGCGCTGTTCGCCTGGCAGGTCGGCGGCTTCGTGCGGCGCAACCAGCCGCACAGCTACAGTTTTGATCGTGTGCCGAAGGCGTTGCTGCCCTAGGTGCAATCGGCCGCAATCAAACGTGACTTCGTGCCCCTGCGCCGGTGTCGCATCGTGCTGTCATGCCAACCATGGATCGCAACAGGCAGCAGCCTACAGCGGATGAGATCGTCGAAATCAACCGTACGCATCTGATCGATACGCCGCTCCGGCCGGCCGATCTGTTGTTCATGTTCGGCACCCGCGAGGACGTTGGCTTGCGCGCCGACACCGCCGCGAGGCTGTGGCGCGAGGGCCTTTTCCGCTGGTCGATTGTCAGCGGTGGTGTGACGCCGGGCTCGGAGCAATCTGAGTGCACCATCATCAAGGCAGCGATGGTCGCGGCCGGCATTCCGGCGGACCTCATCCTCGAGGAACATCGCGCAATGAACACCGGCGAGAACGTGATCTTCTCGCTGCCGATCATTGATGCAGCGCTTGGACTGCGAAACATCCGGAGCGTGATCTGCCTCGGCAACACCTGGACGGCGCGCCGCTACCCGATGACGCTGCACCGGCACTGGCCTGACGTCGAGAAGATGCTGCTCACCGTCGACAGCTTTGCGACGCCGCGCGCGCTCTGGCACACCAATGTCGAGTTTCGCCGGCGTGTCCTGCACGAATGGGACAAGATCGAGCCGTACAAGGCGAGGGGCTTTATCGCGGAATGGCCGGCGACCTGAGCGGCGAAGGGCCGGATCTTTGTTGCGACGCGTTTTCGAACCGGTATCACTTCGCTCGCAACGCTCTCGCTTACTCCGTCGAGTCGAAATCCTCTTCCTTGGTGCCGAGCAGCGACACGAGTGTGCGCAGGCCGGAATCGAGCTGCTCGAGCGAGGGCGGGGCGAGCGCGAGCCGCACCGCGTTCGGTGCATGTCCGTGCGCAATTGCAAACGTCGAGGATGGCGTCAGTGCGATGCCGCGCCGGGCTGCTGCGGCGACGAAGGTCTGCGAGCGCCAGTGTGGCGGCAGCGTCAGCCACAAATGATAGGAACGGGCGTCGGCCGCGATCTGGTAGCCGGCAAGCAGCCTTGCCGCGGTCTGCTGCCGGCGCGCAGCGTCGATCCGTTTCAGCCGCGTCAGCTCGGCGACGGTGCCGTCGGCCATCAGCCGCTGCCCGGACGCCAGCGCGTGGCCCGAGGCGATCCAGCCGCCGGTCCGGACCGCGCTCATCACGCTCTCGCGCAGATGCGGCGGGGTCACGAGGATGCCGAGCGCGAGGCCCGGTGCGACCTTCTTGGACAGGCTGTCGATCACGATGCAACGGTCCGGCCCGAGCGCTGCCAGCGGTGTGTCGTCGGCGAGGAAGCCGTAGACGGCGTCCTCGATGATGGTGAGATCGAGCTTCTCGGCAACGCGCATGATGTCGGCGCGCCGCGTCGCGTTCATGGTGACGCCGAGCGGGTTCTGGATGATGGGCTGGAGATACAGCGCCGACAGATGCGCTTCGCGATGCGCTTTCTGGATCGCATCGGGCCGTGCGCCGTATTCGTCCATCGGAATCGGGACCAGCGTCACGCCGAGCCGCGCCGCGATGCTCTTGACGTAAGGGTAGGTCAGCGCCTCGACGCCGCAGCGGCCGCCGGTGGGAACGAGGGCGGCGAGCGCGGCGGCGAGCGACTGCTTGCCGTTGGCGGTGAAGACGATCTGCTCGGCCTGCGGCGTGAAATCCTTGCGCGCGAGATAGGCGACGGCCGCATTGCGCGCGCTCTTGGTGCCGGTGCTGGTCGAGACGCGCAGGGCGGATTCGAGCGCGTCGACGCGCTCGAGCCCGGCAAGGCTCTTGGCGATCATCGCCCATTGCTGCGGCAATAACGGATAATTGACCTCGAAATCGATCCGCGCGTCGCGCGGCTCGCTCAACGCCTCGACCTCGCGCTTGATGTCGCCGGAGATGAACGTGCCGCGGCCGACCTCGCCGACGACGAGCCCGCGGCGAAGCAACTCCGTATAAACCCGGCTCGCGGTCGAGACCGCGATGCCGCGGTCATAGGCAAAGTTGCGCTGTGGCGGCAGCCGGTCGCCGGGCCTTAACGTGCCTTTAGTGATATCGGCCGCAATGGCATCGGCAAGCTTCACGTATTCGAACTTGGACATTATTGCACCGAGAGCAATGTTTTACTTGCTCCGAGTAGTGTACTGGAGCATTTAAGTTCCATCAAGTTCCGCGATTGAGCCGAGGAGAGCGAGAGCAATCCGATGGCAAATGAGGTGCAGGCGCTCACAGCGTCCGCGCCAACGGCACCTGCTTCGCTGCGCGGACAATAGGCCGGAGAAGAAAAATGACCACGATCTCGCAAACTGCCGGGCGGAGTTTACGCCCATCCTCGTCGGGCGGATTTTTCAGCACGCTCGCCAACGTTGCCCATGCGCTGTTCGATCGTCTGGAGCGCCGCTCTGCCGTCAAGACGCTGAACGAGCTCGACGACCACGCCTTGCGCGACATCGGGATCACGCGCAGCCAGATCGAGGACGCCGTCTACGGGCAGTTCAAGGCCGAGCTGACGCGGTATCTGTGAGTTTGTTCGGCCGCCACGCCCGCAAGTCCGGGCGTGGTGACAATGCCTCCGCGTCGTCATTGCGAGCGGAGCGAAGCAATCCAGACTGCCACCGCGGAAAGACTCTGGATTGCTTCGCTCCGCTCGCAATGACAGCGTTTGTTGTGGCGCTCAGTGCCTGACCACCAGCACCGAGCACTTGGCGTAGCGCACGACGTGCCCGGCATTGGAGCCGAGGAAATAGGTGCGCATCGCCGGCCGGTGCGAGGTCATCACAATCAGGTCGGCCTTCATGTGCATGGCCTCCTCCAGGATCTCATGATAGATGCCGCCCTGTCGCACCACGCTGGAAATGCGCCCCGTCTCGATGCCTGACTCCCGCGCGACGATGGCGAGTGCTTCCTCGGAGGTCTGGCGCTGCTGCTCGTCGAAATCGGCCGGGACGTATTCGGCGAGCATCACCGGCGTCATCGGCAGCACGTTGAGCAGTCGTATCGATCCGCTCCAGGTCTGCGACAGCGTTATCGCGGTCGCGAGCGCCGGCTTGGCCAGATCGGTGTCGGCGAGGTCGATGGGCACGAGGATGGACTTGAACATCTGCGTCTCCCAATTGACCAAGCTAGGATCAACCGGTCGAGACGGCGCGCCCCGCGCGTCTCAACCCGATCGAAGCAGCTTGGGGCTGACGAACAGCACCAGTTTGCCGCGGCGGTAGGCCACGTCACCCCAATCCTTGACGTCAAAGTCGAAGATCGCAAGCCCCGACGTGGGCAGATTGTGAGCGAGCGCCTTGGCGCCCGCCGGATCGCCGCCGCCCATCAGCATCAGCGCGGCCTCGTGCATGCCGGGATTGTGGCCCACCAGCAGCAACTGCTTCGGGTTGGCCGGAACGGTTGCGGTGCGAATGGATTCCAGGATCTGGGCGGGATCGGCGCCGTAGAGTTCGGGCAAGACCTCCACCTGCGGCGCTGCGACGCGGTCCTTCATCGTCTCCCAGGCAATGTCCCAGGTCTGCCGGGCCCGGACGGCGTGCGACACCAGCACGGCCTTGGGGAAGGGGGGATGGGTGGCCAGCCAATCCCCGATCTGCGCGGCATCCTTGTGGCCGCGGTCGTCGAGGCAACGATCCTGGTCACGGCCGCTCGGCGCGTCAGTCTCGGTCTTGGCGTGACGCAGCAGCATCAAACGGCGCATGGCATTCTCGAATCGTTACGCGTCCAGATAATCTACAGGCGCCGGTTGAGGACAAGGTGACAAGGGCCCGATCGGTCCTTTAAGGAAACGACATGAGCGAGACTTTCACAAGCGTGTCCCAGGAAGAAGCCGGCTTTCGTGAACGCACGCGACTGTCGTTTGATCTCGACGCCGACATCTGCGTGATCGGGGCCGGGCTTGCCGGGCTCTCCATCGCGCTGGAGGCAGCCCGGCTCGGAGCCAGCGTCGCGGTGCTCGAGGGCCGCCATATCGGCTGGAACGCCTCCGGAAACCAGCTCGGCACCGTGATGCCGGGCTTTGCGCTGCCGCTCGCAGATTTGATCGAGCGCATCGGCTTCGAGGACGCGCGCGAATTGTGGACACTGGCGAAGGAGGGCGCCGAGTTCGTCCGGGCCAACGCCACCGAAGAGAACATGCCCGGCATTGGCCCGAGCGATGGCGTGCTGGAGGTCTCCAACGTCGATGCCGGCGACCGGCTGATCAGCCGGTTGCAGATGCTCCACGAGGATTTCGACACGGAGGTCGAGGGCTGGCAGGTGGATCGCGTCCGCGAGGCGCTCAAGACCGACCGTTACTTCCACGGCGTCTATTATCCCCGGGCATTCCAGCTCGACGGCCGCAAATATGTGCACGGCCTCGCAGCGCTGGCGCGGCGAGCGGGAGCGCGCATATTCGAGGATACGCCGGTCGTCAGCATCGATCATTCCGGCATCCGCAAGCGCATCGTCACGCCCTCGGCGCGGCTGCGCGCCACCCACATCGTGCTCGCCGGCAACATCCACCTCGGCGCGCCGTTGAGGCGCCTGTCGGAGACGCTGCTGCCGGTCTGGCGCTATGCCGGGATTACCGCGCCGCTCGGCGAGTGCGTGCACGAGATCGTGGCGTTCAAGGGATCGGTGATGGATTCCGACGGGGTCGACCATTTCCGTGTCGTCGACGGCGACCGCCTGATGTGGGAAAGCCCCGAGACCACCTGGGCCGCGCGTCCGCAGCGCTTTGCGGGCGCGGTCAGGCGGCGGATCAGATCGATTTTCCCCCAGTTCGGCGATGTCGAGATCGCCGACATGTTCGGCGGCGCCACCGGCCAGACCGTGCACGGCATGCCGCAGATCGGCCAGTTGCGCAAAGGCCTGTGGGTAGCGAGCGGGTTCGGCCGCCAGGGCATGAACACGTCGGCCGTGGCCGGGCAGCTGATCGCGCGTAGCATTTTGTGGGGCGACGACCGCTGGAAGCTGTTCTCGCCATTCGAGCTGGTCTGGGCGGGCGGCACGACCGGGCGGGTCGCGGGCCAATTGGTGGGAGTTTGGGGCAGGGCGAGTTCCGCCGCCGCAGGCTCGCTCGCCCGCTACCGCGAGCGTGCGCGGGTCAAGGACCGGGAACGCGAGGCGCGCCTCGCTGAAGCCAACCGGGCCGCCGGCACTGGTCCTCGCCGTCCGCCGCCCAGCGTCCGGCCGCAGCCGGCTCCTCCGCCGAAACCTGTGGCCGAGGATGTGGAACCGGCCTCGTAGGACCAGGGTGTCTCGCGATAAGTTGATAAAAACCCCGCCCGGACGTGTAACGTCGGCCGTTAGAGCCCGTATCTCAGAGCGTGGACTCCCCCGCGCACGGAGAATGAGATGTTTGACCGCCGCATCCTGCTGACGACTGTTGCCGGCCTGTTCGGCCTTTCGGCCTTCCGCTGGCTGAGAGGAACGCCTGCCGAGGCTGGAGAGAAGGCCACGCAAAAATTCGAGATCGAGAAGACGGACGCCGAGTGGCGCGCCCAGCTCACGCCGCAGCAATATGAAATCCTCCGCAAGGAGGGCACCGAGAGGCCAGGCTCCAGCCCGTTGCTCAAGGAACACCGCAAGGGCATCTTCGCCTGCGCCGGCTGCGACCTGCCGCTGTTCTCGTCCGAGACCAAGTTCGAGAGCGGCACGGGTTGGCCGAGCTTCTACCAGCCGATCGAAGGCAATGTCGGCAAGACCGAGGACCGCACCTTCGGCATGGTGCGCACCGAAGTGCATTGCCGGCGCTGCGGCGGCCATCTCGGCCACGTCTTCGACGACGGTCCGAAGCCGACCGGATTGCGCTATTGCATCGACGGTTTCGGGCTGGTCTTCCACCCAGCCGCCGCGTCGGCAACGTAGGTCTCGCTGGAGTCATTCCGGAGTGATGCGTGATTATCGAATCCGGAATCTCGAGCTTCTCAGGTGCGCAATTGCGAACCTGAGTTCGGTGCTGCGGGCCGCCCCGGAATGACCCGATGCCCCGGCAATTGTTGCCGGCCCGGCAATTGTGCCCCGGTCATCGGACCGGGGCCTTCCCATTCAAGTCATTGATTTCCTGAGAATACCCGCATTGGCATAGCCCTTGCGACTGTCTCTTCCGACTGCGGCCATGGTCGACCGGCCGCCGAGATCGGATCTGGAGACAAAGTTATGGGTATCTTCGATGCAATGAACACCTCGGTGGGTGGCCTGCAGGCGCAGTCCTACGCGCTGCAGAACATTTCCGGCAACATCGCGAACTCATCCACCACCGGCTACAAGGGCATCGGGACCAGCTTCGTCGACCTCATTCCCGACGCCTCGGTGCCGAGCAAGCAGGTCGCGGGCGGCGTCACGGCCAACGCCAAGGCGACCATCACGACGCAGGGCACGATCTCAGGCTCCAGCGTCGCCACCAACATGGCGATCACCGGCGACGGCTTCTTCTCGATCCAGAAGGCAACCGGCGTCGTGGATAACGTGCCGGTGTTCAGCGGCGTCACCTATTACACCCGCCGCGGTGACTTCCAGCTCAATTCCAACGGCAACCTGGTCAATGGCGCCGGCTACTATCTGATGGGCGTCACGGTCGATCCCAAGACCGGCAACCCGACCGGCAATGTGGCGTCCGTCCTGAAATTCCAGAACAACTTCATCCCGGCACAGGCGACAACCTCGATCCAGTACGCCGCGAACCTGCCGAGCGTGCCGAACACGGGGGCGAGCTCGACCGCGGCGAGCGGCACGCTGCTGGCGGCCGGCGGCCTGAACCCGTCCGATTTCGCCGCCAACCCGCTGATCGTCGGCACGCCGCCGCCGCCCTATTCGAATGCGACGGTCTCCGGCGCGGCGGCCACCGGCAATCTGCGCTCGGCCTATACGGCGACGACCGCGACTGGCTCGGTGGCGCTGCAGGACAACGCTTCGGCGGCGGCAACTGGCAGCACGCCTCTCGATGCCGGCTTGGCCACGCATCTCAACACCAGCCTTCTCACCAACCTCGCCGGCAAGTCGTTGACGGTCAACGGCCAAACAATCAACTTCGACAACACCGTCTCGGGCGCTTCGACGGCTGCAGGCCCCCCTGTCGTCACCACGATTGGTCTGAAGTCGCCCACCAGCGCACTGATGTCGGATGTCCTCAACGCGATCGCGTCTGGAGCCGGCGTCCCCACGACCAGCGTGACTCTGACCGCCAGCGGTAACATCCAGATCACGACCAACACCACGGCCGACGTGACGATCGGCGGCACTGCGGCAGGCTTGCTCGGCGTCAGCAGCGTGACGCGCGGCGGTAACGTGCTGTCCACCCCCGCGATTACGAGTGGTACACAGCTCGGCGGCACCGTGACGCCCGGCGGGGCGGAAGTCCTCTCGACGCCCTTCCTGGTCGGCCAAAAGATCCAGGTCAACGGCACGGGAGCTGCCAATACGATCACCTTCGTGGCCTCCGGTGCTAGCCCTCCGAACCAGATCAACATCACCGACTCCATAGCGACTCTGCTCAGCCAGATCGACACGCTCAGCGGTGCGAGCGGTTCTTCGATCAGCAACGGCGTGATCACCCTGAATACCGGTATCGCCAATCCCACCTTGACGGTGACCAGCAACAACAGCAGCGCCTTCGCTGCGCTCGGCTTCACGTCGTCCATCTCCAAGAACCGCGGTGGTGGCGGCACTGCCGGCACCGGCGGCGTGATCGGCAACGACATCGCCACGTTCACCAAGGAATCGATCAGCGGCGGTGCGGTCACCGCCTACAACGCCGCGGGCACGCCGGTGAACCTGCAGCTGCGTTGGGCCAAGACCGACAGCGCCTCGCTGGGTACCGGCCATTCCGACACCTGGAACTTGTTCTACCAGACCGATCCGAATGCGACCGGCACGACGGTCGGCTGGGTCAACACCGGGCAGGCCTTCACCTTTGCCAGCGACGGCTCGCTGACCTCGCCGAGCGGATCGGGCATCACCATCAACAACGTCAGCGTCGGCGGCCAGTCGCTCGGCTCGGTCGCCTTCAACATGTCCTCGGGCGGGCTGACGCAATATGCCAGCACCAGCGGCGCGGTGACGATCAACACCATCACGCAGAATGGCTACGCCGCCGGTCAGCTCCGCTCGGTTGCCGTCAACAACAGCGGCCTCGTGGTCGGCACCTTCTCCAACGGCCAGAACCTCAACCTCGCCCAGGTGACGCTGTCGCACTTCAACGGCACCAATTACCTCAAGGCCCTCGACGGCGGCGCTTACGCCGCGACCGAACAGTCGGGCACAGCGATCGACGGCGCGTCGGGCAGTATCAGCGGCTCGTCGCTGGAAGGCTCGAACACCGACATCGCCGACGAATTCACCAAGCTGATCGTGACCCAGCAGGCCTATTCGGCCAACACCAAGGTGATCACGACAGCGAATTCGATGGTGCAGGATCTCTTGAACGTGTTGCGCTGATCGGCGCGTGACGTAACCAAAGGCGGCTAGTGATATGGGTTTGAGTTCAGCCCTCGCCAGTGCGATGAGCGGTCTGCGTGCCAACCAGGCCGCGCTCTCGATCGTCTCCTCGAACGTCGCCAACTCGCAGACGCCGGGTTACGTCGTTCAGAGGCCGAACCAGATCGAGGTCACCACCGGCGATTTCGGCTCGACGGCGATGACGACCGGCGTCAGCCGGGAGCTCGACACCTTTGTGCAGAACCAGCTGCGCACCGAGACCGGCGGCAGCGGTTACGCCGACCAGATGGCTAACATCCTGAAGCAGCTTCAGAGTGTCTACGGCACGCCCGGCAACAGCGGCACGCTCGAAACCGCGCTGAACAAATTCACCACGGCGTTGCAGGCGCTGTCGACGAGCGCCGGCTCGTCGTCGGCGCAGACGGTTGCCCTCGGCGCGGCGCAGGCGTTGGCGAAGCAGCTCAACGTCACCACCAACGGCATCCAGTCGCTGCGCTCCAACGTCGAGCAGGATCTCGGCACGTCGGCACAGCAGGCCAACGCGGCGATGCAGCAGGTCGCCGACATCAACACCAAGCTTCAGGGCTTGTCGGCAAACGACCCGTCCGCCGCGACGCTGATGGACCAGCGCGACCAGGCCATCAACACGCTGTCGAAATATGTCGACGTTCGCGTCACCACCGACGGTTCGAACCAGGCCAATATCTACACCACGACAGGCATCCAGCTCGTCGGTGCCGGGCTCGCCTCGCAATTCACCTTTGCCTCCGCCGGCGCGCTGTCGGCGACCTCGCTCTACAACGCCGACCCGGCCAAGTCGGGCGTCGGTGCGCTCAACATCAAGCTGCCGAACGGCTCGCAGCTCGACGTCGTCGCCAACAACGTGGTCTCCTCCGGCCAGATCGCGGCTGATCTCAAGCTGCGCGACCAGACGCTGGTGCAGGCGCAGGACCAGATCGACCAACTCGCCGCGACGATGTCGAGCGCGCTGTCGGACAAGACCACGGCCGGCAGCACGGTCTCGGGCCCGCCGGCCGGATTCGATCTCGACCTTGCCGGTGCGCAGCCGGGCAATACGGTCAACATCACCTACAAAGACACGGCGACCAACACCCAGCGCCAGATCACGCTCGTCAACGTGACCGACCCGGCGGCGCTGCCGCTCCAGAACGCCACCAATGCCAACCCGATGCGGGTGGGCGTCAATTTCTCCGGCGGCATGAATGCGATCGCCGCTGCGCTCAACACCGCGCTCTCAGGCTCGCACCTGACGTTCTCCGCAGCTCCGTCGCCGGCGACGGCCACGACGCTGCGGGTGACCGATGACAATACCGGCCTTGCCCAGGTCAATTCGGCCTCGACCACCAAGACGATCTCGTCGCTGACCTCGGGCAGCCCGCAGCTGGCGGTGTTCACCGACGGCGGGCAGGCGCTCTACACCGGTGCGATCACCGCCTCGGGCTCGCAGATGACCGGCCTTGCCGGGCGCATCGCCGTGAACACGCAGCTGGTCAGCGATCCCACGCGGCTGTCCGTCTACAACACCTCGCCGGTGACGCCCGCCGGCGATACCACGCGCTCGGACTATCTCTATTCGCAGCTCACCAATGCGGTGTTTTCCTATTCGCCGACGACCGGCCTCGGCTCGGCGAACCAGCCCTTCACCGGCAGCGTCTCGAACTACCTCCAGCAGTTCCTGAGTGTCCAGGCCAACGCCTCGACCCAGGCCACCCAGCTCCAGCAGGGCCAGAGCGTCGTGGTCTCGACGCTCCAGGCCAAGTTCGAATCGACCTCCAGCGTCAATCTGGACTCGGAGATGTCGAACCTGATCCAGCTTCAGAATGCCTATGCCGCCAACGCCCACGTCATGTCGGTGGTGCAGAGCATGATGAACACGTTGATCCAGGCTCAAGTGTAACCAGTACAGGGTTCTAAAAGATGTCGATCAGCAGCATCAACTACTCTTCGTCGGTTCTCGGCGCGCAGATCCGCAACATCAATCAGCAGCTTACCGACCTGTCGACGCAGCTCGCAACCGGCAAGCTGTCGCAGAACTATTCCGGGATGGGCACCAACGAGGGCTTTGCGATCGCCGGGCGTTCGCAGCTCTCCAACATCGCCGCCTATACCGACACGATCACGAACGTGAACGTGAACATCAACCTCGCCAATACCGCGCTCCAGTCGCTCACGACGATCCGCAACACGGTGCAGACCGGCTCCGCAAGCACCGCGCAGGATCTCAACGTCAACGGACAGACCGTCGCGCAGAACACGGCCGCTTCGCAGTTCGGCTCGATGGTCGGCGTTCTCAACACGCAGTCGGGCAACCGCTATCTGTTCTCCGGGACGGCGTTCAACACGCAGTCGGTTGCCAATGCCGGCGACATCATCAACGGCACGACTACGCAGGCGGGCTTCAAGACCGTCATGGCGGAACGCCAGGCCGCCGACCTCGGTGCCAACGGCATGGGACGGCTGGTGCAGACGCAGCCGACGCCGAGCTCGGTGCGGGTATCCGAGGACGTCGCCGGATCGCCGTTCGGAATGAAGATCGCGGCGGTGTCCTCGACGCTGACGGGTGCGACGGTCACCGGCCCGAGCGGCTCGCCGGTGTCGTTCTCGGTCGATCTCAACGGCCTCAACCCGGACGACGGCGACAAGCTGAGCGTCCAGTTCACGCTGCCGGACGGCACCACAGGGCAGGTCGACCTGACCGCGTCCACGGCCACGCCGACGCCGATCGGCAGCTTCGCGATCGACGCGACGACTCCCGGCAACACCGCCGCGAACCTCAACACGGCATTGAACACCGCGATCACGAAGCTCGCCAACACCTCGCTTGTCGCGGCATCCGCGATCACGGCTGGCGACAATTTCTTCAACACCGCAAGCTCTGCGATCGGTGCGCCGGTCAACAACCAGGCGGCCCCGCCGGCTCCGATCAGCGGAGCAACGGCGCTGTCCGGCGCGAGCCCCTCGAACTCGATCTCGCCGGGCTTCGTCGCCGGCGACACCATCACCGTGAACGGCACCACGCTGACCTTCGTCAATTCGGGCGCGACCGGCAACCAGCTCAATGTCGGCGACAGCATCCAGACGCTGATGAGCAAGATCGACCAGATCACGGGCACGTCGAAGCCTTCGACCGTGCATGGCGGTTCGATCACGATCAACACGGACGACGCGGCGAGCCTCAACATCACGACCTCGAACTCGGGCGCACTCAACGCGCTCGGTTTCGGCTCGACGCCGGTCACCGCGACGCAGCCGCCATTGCGCGTCGGTTCTTCACCGGCGAGTTCGGCGACGACGCTGGTCAACGGCTCGGCCAATACCGTGAAATGGTACACCGGCAATGACGGGCCCGGCTCGCCGCGCTCCACGGCGATGGCGCGGGTCGATGATTCAGTCACGGTGCAATATGGCGCGCAGGCCAACGAGGACGCGATCCGCCAGCAATTGCAGGCGATCGCCGTGTTCGGGACGTTCTCGACCTCGCCGACCAGCCAGTATGCGGGCGGGCAGGTCTCCGCGCTGAGCCTGCGGGTGACGCAGTCGCTGACGAAGCAGCCCGGCCAGCAGCACATCGAGGACATCCAGACGGACCTCGCGATGGCCCAGAACACGATGAAGGACGCAGGCACGCGCCAGACCCAGGCCAAGGCGCAGCTCCAGTCCATCATCGACCAGGCGGAATCGGCCTCGCCGGATCAGGTGGCGAGCGAGCTCCTGTCGCTCCAGAATGCGCTTCAAGCGTCCTACCAGGTTACCTCGAAACTCGCGCAGCTGTCGCTCGTCAAGTTCCTGTAACGGCGCATTAAGACGCCGTTAACCATGCCTCTTTACCTTTTGGTGAGGAGTTGAGCGGGGCGGGGGCCGTCGATGTCGGACAAGATGCAGCTGGTGGTGGCCACGCCGTGCTTCGGCGGGCAGGTCTCGAGCATTTATGCGAGCTCGATCTTCGCGCTCCAGCGCGCCGTGCACGGCATGTCCAATCTCGAGCTCAAGGTGCTCCTGCGTGACGGCGATGCGCTGATCACGCGCGCGCGTGCCAATCTGGCCGCGATGTTTCTCGACGATCCAAAGGCGACCCATTTCCTGTTCATCGACGCCGACATCGGCTTCAAGCCCGAGCAGGTGTTCCGGCTGATCGAATGCGGCGCGGATGTCGTCGCCGGCTGTTATCCGATCAAGCGGGTCAACTGGGACAAGGCGAGGCGGGCGATCGAGTCCGGCCGCGCGGATGTGCCGGCGGCCGCGCTCGATTATGTGCTCGAGATCGAGGATCCCGACCGCATCGTGGTGGTCAACGGTTTTACCCGCGTGCGCTACGCCGGCACCGGCTTCCTGATGATCCGCCGCCACGTGCTGGAGGCGATGTGCCGCCATCCCAACTATGCCGGTCTGCAATTCTTCCGCGAGCATTCGCACGACACGCTGGCGGCGAGCCAGAACCGCTTCGCGCTGTTCGAATGCATGATCGATCCGGCGACGGGGACGTATCTCTCCGAGGACTTCGCCTTCTGCAAGCGCTGGACCGACATCGGCGGCGAGATCTGGGCCGACATCGAGAGCTCGCTGGATCACGTCGGGCCGTCGGTGTTCCACGGCGACATCGCCTCGCAATTCGCAGCCGCGCCTGCGGCAGCTGCCGATGCGGCGTGAGCCTTCCGGGATGAGCGCCGGCGCATCCGGTCTGTCAGTCCCCGAGCGCACATTCGACGGCGGCTCGCGCTACCGCCTGCGCGATCTCTTCACGCCATTGGACACGCTGCTCGTCTCCGGCGGAGATCCGCGGCTGGCGCTCGACGCTGGGGATCGCGTCAATGCCTATGGCTGTGCGGCCTCGCCGGAACCCGAGATCTGGAATTTCGCCTCCTCGACGGCATCGACGATCTCGCAACTCGCCTATGACCGCGCCGCGCTGGCGCGCGAAGAGCTGATGCACAGGTGCCTGTTCGACGAGGTCGAGATCGCCTTCGATGCGCGCTGCGAGGACATGCGCGAGGAGTTGCGCGGCCATCTCCAGCTCTCGCCGCGCGTCGACGTCGTGTTCTCGCCGTCTGGCACCGATTCCCAGCTTCACGCCCTGTTCCTGGCGCGTGCGGTGCTCGGCGCGCCTCCAGTGACGATCGTGGTCGGCGCCGACCAGACCGGTAGCGGCACGGCCCAGACCGCGCGCGGTCACCATTTCAGCTCCATGACGGCGAGCGGCCTTGTCGTGCGCAAGGACGGCGCGGTTGCCGGACTCGCCGGCGCCAGCGTGACGTTGCCGCTGCTTCGGGCCGGGCCCGGGATCGCGATGCGCGCCGACACAGATGCCGCGGTGCTGGAGGCGATCGAAGCGACGATCGCGCAAGGTGCGCCCGTGCTGCTTCAGATCATGGATTCCTCGAAGCTCGGCTGGCGCGCGCCGGGCGTGACCTGTCTCGATGAGATCGCGCGGCGCTGGCCGCGCAAGGTTCAGGTCGTCGTCGACGCCTGTCAGGCGCGGCTCGGCCGCCGCCGGCTGCGCTCCTATCTCGACCGCGGCTATATGGTGCTGATCACCGGCTCGAAATTCTTCGGTGGCCCTGCCTTCAGCGGCGCGGTGCTGGTGCCGAAAGGGTTTTCGCGGTCGCTCGACCGCATTGAGGGGATTGCGCCGGGCTTCTTCGACTATGCCGGCCGCTGCGATTGGCCGATGGCCTGGACGGCGCTGCGCTCACGCTTCGAGCGTCGGCCGAATTTCGGACAATGGCTGCGCTGGGAGGCGGCGCTCGCGGAGATCGGCGGCTACTACGCCGTGCCCGGAGCTTTCCGCGTCAGGGCGCTGGCCGAGCTTGCCGCCGGCATCGACAGCATGATCGCGCTGTCGCCGTCGCTTCAACCCGTTCCAACGGCGACCGAGAAGACTGCCGGGGACGACGAGGAGTTCGCGCACGCCACGATCTTTCCGTTCATGCTGCTGCGCGACGGCAAGCCGGTCTCGATGGCCGAGACCGGCGCCGTCCATCGGGCGCTGCGGCGTGACATGAACGACGAAATCAGCGGCAGCGCGGCGGACCGGCAGATCGCCGTCCAGCGCAGCCTGATCGGCCAGCCGGTCCGGCTGGAGCGGCAGGACGATGCGCCGCAAGCCGTGCTGCGCCTCTGCGTCGGCGCCCGGCTCGTGACCGAGGCCTGGTCGCCGGATATGGCGCAGGCACGATGCAATGTGCAGCACCTGCTCGATCGCATCGCCCATGTCCTGGTGAAGATCGAGCTGCTGCTTGACCGCGGCGCAGCCGCAACCGCACCGGAAAAGTCCGCGTTCGAGGTATGAGATGCAGCATCCAGTTTCCGCGCCGATCGGCGTGACCGTGCCGAACTATGCCGACCGCATCGGCTTTGCGCAGCTGACGCGCCAGGCGTTCGAAGGTGTCGATCTGCAGCCACTGCGCGATCAGCTCGTCACGCGGATCACGGAAGGAGCAGCGCACGCGGGCGAAGGCCTTGACCTATCGCTGATCGTCCAGCTACTCGGCGACAAGGCGGCGGGGCTGGCGATCCAGTCGGAGGTGCTGACCTTCCATCAATTGTTTCGCACGCCCGCTGCGGCTCCGAAGCCCGGCTTGCGCGTGCTCGCCCTTGCGGCCGACATCGACATGGGCGGCAACACGCCGATCGAATTCCTGCTCGAAGGCTCCGATTTCGAGCTGCTGACGCTCTATGTGACCAAGGATGTCGGCTTGCCTGAAACGTTGCCCGATCACGACGTTGCCATCGTGGTTGCATCCGATTCCGAGGAATGCCGGGAAACACTGGCCCTGATCGAAAAGGCTGCGCCGCACTGGCCGCGTCCGCTGCTCAATCGCCCCGATCT
This sequence comes from Bradyrhizobium sp. 482_C4_N1_8, assembly GCF_052075965.1. NCBI lineage: Bacteria > Pseudomonadati > Pseudomonadota > Alphaproteobacteria > Hyphomicrobiales > Nitrobacteraceae > Bradyrhizobium > Bradyrhizobium sp. 482_C4_N1_8. The sequence goes on from NZ_CP197231.1 coordinate 3,186,978, forward strand.
CATCGGCAACCTCGATCGCGACAAGCTGTATCGGCTGCTGGCGGGCATCCCTGGTCTCGAGATTCCATCGACCATCCACGCCACGCGCGCGCAATTGATGGATCTCGCGCAGGGCCGGATCGCTTGCGAGGACATCGCCGGCGAATTACGCTTTCCGATGATCGCGCGGCCGCGCGGCACGCATGCCGGTGTCGGGCTCGCGAAGCTCGACGATGCGCCGGCACTCGCGGCCTATCTCGCCGAGCGCGAGGAGCAGGATTTCTTTGTCGCGCGCTTCGTCGATTATGTGAGCCCCGACGGGCTCTACCGCAAGTACCGTCTCGCGATGGTCGACGGCAAGCCCTACGCCTGCCACATGGCGATCGCCGATCGCTGGGACATCTGGTATCTCAACGCCTACATGGCGTTCAGCGAGGAGAAGCGGGCTGAAGAGGCCGTCTTCATGCTGGACTTCGACTACGCCTTCGCCGCGCGCCACAAGGCCGCGCTCGACGAGATGAGCCGGCGCGTCGGCCTCGATTATTTCATCGTCGATTGCGCCGAGAACCAGGACCGCGAGCTGCTGGTCTTCGAAGCCGACAACACCGCCGTCGTGCACAACATGGATCCGCCGGTCGTGTTTCCGTACAAGCCGCCGCAGATGCGCAAGATCTTTGCCGCGTTCACGGCGATGCTGTCGCGGCACGCAGGAGAGGGCAAGGCGAGCGCAGCATGAACGAGATCATCCGCAACGCGCAAAGCTCCGTCGCGCAGGCTTCGCTCGATCCGCAGGACTGGAGCGAATTTCGCACGCTCGCCCATCGCATGCTGGACGAGGCGATCGACGGCATCGCCAATGTCCGCACGCGGCCGGCGTGGCAGCCGATTCCCGACGGCATCCGCGCGGCATTGAAGGCCGACGTGCCGCGCGAGGCGAGCGACCTTGCCGATGTCTATCGCGAATTCGCCGAGCATGTCGCGCCCTATGCGACCGGCAACGTCCATCCCGGGTTCATGGGCTGGGTGCACGGCGGCGGCACCGCGGTCGGCATGCTCGCGGAGATGCTCGCAGCTGGCCTCAATGCCAATCTCGGCGGACGCGATCACATGCCGATTGAAGTCGAGCGCCAGATCGTCGCGTGGATGCGGCGCCTGTTTGCCTTCCCGGAGAGTGCGAGCGGCATCTTCGTCACGGGCACGTCGATGGCCAATTTGATGGCGGTGCTGGTGGCGCGCACCGCTGCGCTCTGGACGCTGGCGCGGCAGCACGGCATCGGCAATGACGGCGCGCTGCTCACGGCCTACACGTCGCAGGCTGCGCATGGCTGTGTCTCCAGGGCGATGGACATTGCCGGGCTCGGCACCGATGCGCTGCGCAAGATCGGCGTCGATGCCGATCATCGCATCGACGTCGCCGCGCTACGCACGCAGATCGCTGTCGACCGCGAGGTCGGCTTCAAGCCGTTTCTCGTCGTCGCTTCCGCCGGCACGGTCGATATCGGCGCGATCGACGACCTCAAGGCCATCGCTGCGCTGTGCCGCGAGGAAGGAATCTGGTTTCACGTCGATGGCGCCTTCGGGGCGCTCGCGATCTTCTCGCCCGAGCTCGCGCCCATGCTCGGCGGCATCGAGCTCGCCGATTCCATTGCGCTCGACTTCCACAAATGGGGGCAGGTGCCTTACGACGCCGGCTTCCTGCTGGTGCGCGACGGCGAGCAGCACCGGCAGGCCTTTGCGCAGCCCGCGGCCTATCTGCGCCGCGAGGCGAGGGGCCTTGCGGCTGGTGCAGTCTGGCCCTGCGATCTCGGCCCCGACCTGTCGCGCGGCTTCCGCGCGCTGAAGACCTGGTTCACGCTGAAGACGTTCGGCACCGACCGGCTGGGCGCGGTGATCGCGCGAAGCTGCGCGCTGGCGAAATATCTGGAGACGCGCGTGCTGGCCGAGCCGCGGCTGGAATTGCTGGCACCGGTGAACCTCAACATCGTCTGCTTCCGCTACCGCGCCGACGATGCGGTCAATCGCGAGATCGTCGCCGATGTCCAGGAGTCCGGCGTTGCGGCGCCCTCGAGCACGACGCTGGACGGCAGGTTCGCGATCCGCGCTGCCATCGTCAATCACCGTACCGACGAGACGGACATCGACGCGCTTGTGGCTGCGGTGCTGGAGTTCGGCGCGCGGCGGACCGGCGATGGTCTGATCGAGATCGAGGCGCCGCCGCTGGCGGCGCAGTGACCAGGAACGCAGGTGAAACGACAACGGCCCCGGAGATGATCCGGGGCCGTTGTCGTTTGGGCAGGTTGATGCGTGCCGATCAGGCGGCCGAGCTGACGTCGCCCTTGGGATGCGTCGCTTGGTACTGGTCCCGCAGCTTCTCTTCATAGGCGATCAGCTTGCGGGCATCCTTCAGCGCCCGATAGAGATCGCCGCTCATGATGTTGTTGTTGATGCTTTCGATGATCGGCCAGGCGCTCGGCACCGCGGTGACGATGTCGCGCACAAGGTTGAAGTAGGTGCCGTGCTGGCTCTGCGGATCCGGCGAGATGTACATGAGCTGGACTGCGAGATAGACGAGCTTGGCCGGCGTGTCGGCGGTCTCCGGCGTGAGGATGTCGCGCTCGCGCAGGATCGGCACGTTGTCGCCGTCGATCAGGAGGCGGGCGCGCTGGTCGGTGTTGGTGATCACCGAATTGCCGACGATGATGCGTTCGTGCGGTTTGAGCTCAACCTTGAGAGCCATGCCTGTTCTCCATCAACCCTTTTACAACGATCCGTCGCGGCGTTCGTGCGATGAGGGCGATCGTTCGTGATTTGGAGCCGATCCTTGCGCAACATGGTTAACAGGTCGTAAACGACGGCGGCGCGGACAGAAAATGCAACAATTTCAAGGCTGATAGCGGCATGTCCAGCCGTCTGCCGCGGCCTCGAAGGGCGCTTTCAGCGTCCCGGCGGGAAAAGTGCGGGTTTCATTTCACGGATTGTTAGAGGCTTGGACGCACGGTCCGGCGGTCGTCTGATCAATTTTGGTCAGATAGGACGCGTAGCTACCAGAAAGGTAACAGTATGTCCGTCGTTCTCTCCGCATCGGTTCGCCAGAACCTGCTCTCCCTCCAGTCCACCGCCGACCTCCTCGCCACCACCCAGTCCCGTCTGTCGACTGGCCGCAAGGTGAACTCGGCTCTGGATAATCCCACCAACTTCTTCACCGCCCAGGGCCTTGATAACCGCGCCAGCGACATCGGCAATCTGCTCGATGGCATCGGCAACGGCGTTCAGGTTCTCCAGGCAGCCAACACCGGCATCACCTCGCTGCAGAAGCTGGTGGACAGCGCCAAGTCGATTGCCAACCAGGTGCTGCAGAGCCCGACGGGCTACTCCACCAAGTCGACCGTGACCTCGACCGCCATCACCGGCGCGACCGCCAACAACCTGCTCGGCACCGGCTACACCAACAACACGGTCGCCGGCACCGCCGTGCTGAACGACAACACGGGCACTGCGGTCAACATCACCGCTTCCACCCAGCTGGTTGGCACCGCGGGCGCGACGTCCGACGACCTTGCTACGGCCATCACCAACGGCTCGGTCCTGACGGTCAACGGCAAGAACATCACGTTCTCGACCGCGCAGACCACTTCGACCACCGACACCGCCGGCAACGTCACCATCGGCATCGGCACGGGCAGCACCTTGACGGTGCAGAGCGTGCTGAGTGCGATCGACGGCATCACCGGCACCGGCACCGCCTCGACTGTCGCCGCTGGTAAGCTCACGCTGAGCACCGGCACGACCTCGGATCTCACGATCGCGGGTTCGGGCAACGTGCTCGCCGCGCTCGGTCTCACCGCCGGCACCACCGCCCGCGTCCCGCCCGCCATCTCCGGCCAGACGCTGACGATCGCAGCCACCGGCGGCGGCACGCCCACCAGCATCACCTTCGGCACCGGCACCGGCCAGATCTCGACGCTGAACGGGCTCAATTCGGCGCTGGCGGCCAACAACCTGCAGGCCTCGATCGACTCGACCGGCGTGATCTCCATCACGACCACGAACGACGCGGCCTCCTCGACGATCGGTACGCTCGGCGGCTCGGCCTTTACCGCCACCGGCCCGTTCCACAGCGCTGCCATCGCGGCTCCGGTTGCCGATCCGACCTCGCAGACCCAGCGTGCAGGCTTGGTTGCGCAGTACAACAACGTGCTCGCGCAGATCAACACGACCGCGCAGGATGCCTCCTTCAACGGCGTCAACCTGCTCAACGGCGACACGCTGAAGCTGACGTTCAACGAAACCGGCAAGTCGACGCTGAGCATCACCGGTGTGACCTTCAACACCGCGGGTCTCAACATCTCGACCCTCGCCTCGGGCACCGACTTCCTGGACAACGCTTCGGCCAACAAGGTCCTGACCTCGCTCAATGCCGCCAGCAGCACGCTGCGTTCGGAAGCATCGACGCTGGGTTCGAACCTGTCGGTCGTGCAGATCCGTCAGGACTTCAACAAGAACCTGATCAACGTCCTGCAGACCGGTTCGTCCAACCTGACGCTGGCCGACACCAACGAGGAAGCGGCCAACAGCCAGGCGCTGTCGACCCGCCAGTCGATCGCGGTCTCGGCGCTGTCGCTGGCCAACCAGTCGCAGCAGAGCGTGTTGCAGCTCCTGCGCTGATACGCGGCGAAAATCGTCAAACAAGGCATTACGGCGGGGCTTTTGCCTCGCCGTTTTTTTGCGCGTGATGCGGCGTGAACCGGGTTTCAGGGAACCCTGACCGGTTAATACCTTGTTAATCTTGTGGCTTAAGCCGCCATTAACCTTAATTTAAAGGAGTGGGCCTAGAACTAGACAAAAGCCCATTTGCCAGACCGGCGGGCTCCGATTCGTACGCGTCGCGCTCCAAGAGGAAGATCTGCCAATGTCCAACATCGTTCTCTCGGCATCAGTCCGCCAGAACCTGTTGTCGCTGCAGTCGACAGCCGACCTGCTCGCTACCACGCAGGAACGTCTTGCAACCGGCAAGAAGGTCAACACGGCGCTGGACAATCCGACCAACTTCTTCACCGCACAGGGGCTCGACAATCGCGCCAGCGACATCAGCAATCTCCTGGATGGCATCAGCAACGGCGTGCAGGTGCTGCAGGCCGCGAACACCGGCATCACCTCGCTGCAAAAGCTGGTCGACAGCGCCAAATCGATCGCCAGCCAGGTGCTGCAGAGCCCAACAGGGTACTCGCCCAAGTCCAACGTGACGGCGGCCGCGGTCCCCGGTGCGACCGCCAACAACCTGCTGGGCACGGCATACACCAACAACACGGTCACCGGCACCGTCGTCAACAATGACGATACGAGCGGCGCGGCGCCGATCACGGGCGCGACCAAGCTGGTCGGTACCGCCGGTGCGGGTTCCGACGATCTCGGTACGACGATCACCAACGGTTCGGTCCTGACTGTCGACGGCAAGACGATCACCTTCTCGACCGCGCAAACCACCTCGACCACCGACTCGTTCGGCAACGTCACGATCGGCATCGGTGGCGGCAGCACACTCACGGTGCAGTCGGTACTTAGCGCGATCGACGGCATCACGGGTACGGGCACGGCCTCGACCGTTTCCGGCGGCAAGCTCGTGCTCAGCACCGGCACGAGCCAGGATCTGGCGATCTCCGGCTCGGGCAACGTGCTCACGGCGCTCGGCCTCACTGCCGGCACCACCGCCCGCGTTCCGCCCCCGCTCAGCGGCAAGACGTTGACGATCGGCGCGACCGGCGGCGGCACCGCCACCAGCATCACCTTCGGCGCCGGCGTCGGGCAGGTTTCCACGCTCAATCAGCTCAACGCGGCGCTGGCGGCGAACAACCTGCAGGCGACGATCGACACGACCGGTCATCTCAACATCGTGACCTCCAACGACTCGGCGTCCTCGACGATCGGCGCAATCGGCGGCACGGCCGCGGCGAGCGGCCAGCCCTTCTATGGCCTGATCGCGCAGGCGCCCACCGTCGACCCGGATTCGCAAGCCACGCGCGCCAATCTGGTCGGGCAGTACAACAACGTGCTCGCGCAAATCAACACCACGGCGCAGGACTCTTCCTACAACGGCGTTAATCTGCTGAACGGCGATACGCTCAAGCTCGTGTTCAACGAAACCGGGCGTTCGACGCTGAACATTCAGGGCGTCACCTTCAACGACGCCGGCCTCAACCTTGCTCCCTTGACCTCGGGCGTTGATTTCCTGGACTCGAAATCGGCGAACGCCATTCTGACTTCGCTCAACTCGGCCAGCACCACGCTGCGTGCCGAGGCGTCGACGCTCGGTTCGAACCTGTCGATCGTGCAGATCCGTCAGGACTTCAGCAAGAACCTGATCAACGTGCTGCAGACCGGCTCGTCGAGCTTGACGCTTGCGGACACCAACGAGGAAGCGGCCAACAGCCAGGCGCTCTCGACGCGCCAGTCGATCGCAGTCTCCGCGCTTTCGCTCGCCAACCAGTCGCAGCAGAGCGTGCTTCAGCTCCTCCGCTAAGCGCGACGCTGACGTACACGATGAATCATTCAACGGCGAAGCCTAGGCTTCGCCGTTGTTTTGAGCGAGATCGCTAACTGTCGATTAGCTCAGATCAGCGCATGATGGATGCAATCGTTTACAGTGCGCGCACTCGGATTTAGCCTTGAGGTAAAGGTGGATGCCGCGACCCGTAATTGTCCGGAGATCGTCCGCACTCTCACGTAAGCAAATCTTAAGCGGTGCTGCCTAGGGTTGGGAAAGAAATCCTTAAGCCTGTACAACGGGCGAGGAAACCTCCAGGGTGATCGATGTCGAGTTCTGCTGCTTCGGCCTACGCGCGTGTAGCCACGACCACTGCGTCTCCTCGCGATATCGAGGCGCAGACGCTCCTGAAGGCCGCCAACAAGCTGCAGGACGCCATCAACAGCGCCGATCCCTTCAACGAGCAGACGACGCAGGCGTTGATGTTCAACCGCAAGCTCTGGACCATCTTCCTGAGCGAGGCGATGCGCGACACCAATCCGCAGCCGCTCGACGTTCGGCAGAGGATCGCCAACATCAGCGTGTTCGTGCTGAGCCAGACTGCAGCGCTGCTGATGAGCCCGCAGCTCGATCACTTCCGCCCGCTGATCGAGATCAATCGCAACATCGCCGCCGGTCTTTCGGGACGGTCGTAACGCGACCGATTCGAACGACCTCGATACGGCCGTCGCGACCCGCGGCGTGAACGTCAGGCGCTGCGATCGGTGCTGAGTGGACGCGGGGGCTCGGACTTCATGTCCAGTGCGTGGAAATAGGCGCGCCGCCGCAGCATCGCTTCATCCGGAAACTGATCGACAACCGCATCGGTCCTTTCGTTCACGACCTGGAACACGAAGGACGCGGCGGGCTGGTTGAAAACGACCTGGCGTGAAACGCTGTCGTTGGTGCTCTGCAAATCATTGCGCGCAGCCGCGCTCGTATCGCTCGCGGCGACCGTCTGGCTCACCGGCAAATCAGTTTGCACGGCCTCGTTCGCCGCCGCATTGGACGTCGTTATGATCTGCACGGGGGCCGGTATCCCCACCGGCCTGATGCTGAAATCTGTACTCATGGCAGCCTCCTGGTTGCCTTGTCTGAGTCAAATCCCAACCCCTCTCAATACGCAACCATGGAACACCAGGATTGAAGACCGGGTAAGCAAACGTGCCTAACCGCGCGACGATATCGCCGCGCGGTTTTTCGTAAAATTGCAGGGAGTTTTCGCGCGCGCTCAGAGCGAGCGGCTGACCGCGAGCGGGGTGATGTGGCGTGGGCCCGGAGCCGCGCGGCGTCCCGCCGCCGTGTAGGTGTTGGGCACGTTGCGCTTCTGGATCTCGGCGTTGACGCCGCGCACCACGCTCTCGGAGACCGCGTGTGCGGTCGCGAGCACGGTGAGATTGACCTGGAGCATCGCGCGGAACGCATCGTGGTGCCGATGCAGCGTCGAGAGCAGCTCGGGCGCGGATTTCGCGAGCTGGGCCTGGTTCGTCTTCAATTCGCTGACGGCGCTGACATAGTTGCGCGACAGCTCCTGCTTCTTGCTCTCGAGCGTCATCGCTTCGCGGACCTGGCCGGCGCGGACGAGCTCGGTCTCGCGCTCGACCAGTCCGAGCAGGGCGTTCATCGAATCCATCAGCTGCTCGGCGACCTTGCGCGCCTCGGCGTTGCCGGGTGCGGTGTTGGGGCGCTGCGCTTGCACCGGCTGACGTGAGGCGTTGAAATGGTTCATCTCGGTTGACCTTATGCCGTGCGGATCGTTTTCGCCTGCTGCATGATGAGGGTGCGGTAGACTTCGGTGGCGACACCGACGCCGCCGGCCTTGGCGAAGTTCTTGGAATATTGCTCGGTCAGCATCGAGCGCCACACGCCGGTGCCCGGGGTGTCGCCGAACGGACCTTCGCCCTTCAGGCCCGAGGTCATCTGCGAGAACATGCTGTTGAGGAACATCGCCTCGAAATCGGTGGCGGTCTTCTGCGCCTTGGACTGCTGCTGTGGCGAGACCTTCTGCAACGCGGCGGCGAGCTCGAAGTCGGGCCGGCCGTTGCGGCTCTCCACCGAGAAGGCCGAGGAGGTGACGACGTGGGGGGGGGTGATCATGCTGGTCTGCATCACATCACCTCGATGTCGGCTTCGATCGCGCCGGCGGCCTTGATCGCCTGGAGGATGCTGATGAGGTCGCGCGGGCCGATGCCGAGGCCGTTGAGGCCGTCGACGAGCTGCTGAAGCGAGACGCCGTCCTTGACGACGGCGAACTTCTTGCCGTCCTCGACGACGCTGACGCCGGTGCGCGGCGTGACCACGGTGCGCCCGCGTGACAGCGGGTTGGGCTGGCTGACCTGCGGGCTCTCGGAGATGGTGACTGTGAGGTTGCCTTGCGCCACCGCGACGGTTGCGACGCGAACGTCGCGGCCCATCACGATGATGCCGCTGCGTTCGTCGATGACGATCTTGGCGGCGAGATCAGGATCGACCTGGAGCTGCTCGATCTCGGTGAGGAAGGCGACGACGTTGCCCTTGAACTCCGGCGGGATCGAAAGCTGCACCGTCGAGGGATCGATCGGCTCGGCCGTCTTGACGCCAAGATAGTCGTTGATCGCGGCCGCGATCCGCTTGGCCGTGGTGAAGTCGGCGTTGCGCAGCGCGAGCCGCACATTCGGCAGCCGATTGAGTGCGAACTCGATCTCGCGCTCGATGATGGCGCCGTTGGCGATGCGGCCGACGGTCGGAACGCCGCGCACGATTTTCGCGGCTTCGCCTTCGGCCTGGAAGCCGGAGATCGCGAGCGAGCCCTGTCCGACCGCGTAGACATTGCCGTCGGCGCCGAGCAGGGGCGTGACCAGCAGGGTGCCGCCGCGCAGATCCTTGGCGTCGCCCAGCGCGGAGACGGTGACGTCCATGCGCGTGCCCTGGGTGGCGAAGGCCGGCAGATTGCCCGTGACCATCACGGCGGCGACGTTGCCGGTGCGGATGGTGGCGCCGCGGATGTTGACGCCCATGCGCTCGAGCATCGCTTGCAGCGACTGCTTGGTGAAGGGGATGTTGTTGAGCGTGTCGCCGGTGCCGTTGAGGCCGACGACGAGGCCGTAGCCGATGAGCTGGTTCTGCCGCACGCCCTCGATATTGGCGAGGTCCTTGATGCGCGATGTCGCGCTTGCAGGCGTGACCGAGAGCGCCAGCGCTGACAGCGCGGCGCAGGCCACCCCAACAATCCTCACCCAACGAACGCCTGGCATCCTCTGCTCCCCGAGGCTCCTCACATCTCGAACCATCCTCGACACTCCCATGACGAGCTGGTCCGACGCTTTCCTTGCGAGTGCTGTGCCAACGCGGGGCAGCGGGGTTACGCGATTGAATAGGTTGAATAAACCTGTTTCCACCGGTGTCAGGGAGCGTTCTCCCTGAGGAGCGAAACTGCCGCCTCTCGGCAGATTTTGCCGGGCCGTTTACGCGCCGTTAACCATAAGACGGCGAAGGTGACGGCATCGATCACCCGGATTCCTGCGATGCGCATCTACGGACCGAACGGCACCACGCTTGGTACGCCGGCCAGCCAGGCCAGGCGGACGAGCTCCGGCACCTTCGTGCTGCCCGACACCTCGTCGGCGCAGGAGACGCGGGGCGCTGCCGCACCGAAGGCGGCCGCGAACATCGATGGGCTGCTCGCACTGCAAGGCATCGAGGAAGATCCGGTCGAGCGCCGCAAGCGCTCGGTCGCCCGTGGCAGGACCGCGCTCGACGTGCTCGACGATCTCAAGATGGGATTACTGTCCGGCAATCTCGACGCCTCGACCGTGATGCGGCTGCGCGATGCCGCGGCGAACCTGAAATCATCCTCGGGCGATCCTAGTTTGGATTCCCTGCTGTCCGAGATCGAGCTGCGCGTCGAGGTCGAGCTGGCCAAGGCCGGGCAGGCTTAGGCCGCTTCGTCCTTCTGCTGCGTGTCGTAGCGGCGCTGGGCGGCGAGCACGTCCTTCAGATTCTGCTCGGCCCAATCGCGCAGGGGATCGACGGCGGCCGCGAGCGTCCCCCCGAGCTGCGTGATCGAATACTCCACCGTCACCGGTACGGTTGCGATGGCGTGACGCTTGATCAGGCCGTCGCGCTCGAGCGACTTGAGAACCTGGCTCAACATCTTCTGCGAAATGCCTTCAATCGTTCGGCGCAACTGATTGAAGCGCATCGGCTCCTCGCGCAGCAGCAGCAGGATCAGCACCGCCCATTTGTCGCCGACGCGGTCGAGGATCTGGCGCGTGGGGCAGTTCGCTGCATAGACGTCTGGCTTCATCGTCAAGTCCTCACGATCCGTTTGGCCCCTTGCGGCTCGCGCGCCGGTGACGGGTCCCGGTTACTCTTGCGTAATCAGGTAAGCACAAAGTGCTCTCTTAACACCAGCATCCGTTGCGATATCTAGTAACCGTTAGTTACCAAAAGAAGCAAAGGAGCCTTCCATGAAAATCGCAGTCGCCGGCGCCTCGGGCCGGGCCGGGTCGGAGATCACCAAGGAACTGTCGCGCCGCGGCCATGCCGTCACGGCAATCGCCCGGAACCCCGAGAAGATCGCGACCCTGCCGAACGTCACGTCCACCAAGGGCGACGTGCTCGACCAGGCCGGCCTTGCCAAGCTGTGGGCCGGGCATGACGTCGCCGTGAGTTCCGTGCACTTCCTGGCCAGCGACCCGCTCAAGCTGATCGGCGCGGCGAAGGCGTCCGGCGTTGGTCGCTACCTCGTTGTCGGCGGTGCCGGCAGCCTGGAAGTCGCTCCCGGCGTCAAACTGGTTACAACCCCCGGTTTTCCCGCCCAATACAAGGCCGAAGCGGAGGCGGGCGGGGCTTTCCTTGACCTGCTGCGAGAGGAAAAGGACCTGAACTGGACCTTCATCTCGCCGTCGGCCCTCTTCATCGAGGGGGAACGAACCGGCAAGTTCCGGCTCGGGACCGATCAGCTTCTCGCAGATGCGAACGGGAAAAGCTGGATCAGCTTCGCCGACTACGCAATTGCGCTCGCCGACGAGATCGAGCGGCCGGCCCATCCAAGGCAGCGTTTCACGGTCGGTTACTAGGCCTTCGGCCGCCCCCGGGTTCTCCAGGATAAACCTTCCTGTGCAAGGGCTTGGGGGCGCTAACCGAACGATCAGGGAAATATTGTCTGTCACAGGAGGCCGCTATATAAGCCCGGCTTAACGGACCCCGTTCCGTTGCGAGTCGTTGCTTAGACAGATAGGCCGCCCTTGGAAAAGTTGAAAAACTACCGACCGACCGAAAAAGAGCCTTTCATGAACGACCGGCAGAAGGAGTACTTCCGTTTGAAGCTCCTCGCCTGGAAGGATGAGATCCTCAAAGAGTCCAAGCTCACGCTGCAGGCTCTGCAGGAGGAGAACGTGAACCACCCCGATCTCGCCGATCGGGCATCGTCCGAAACCGACCGCGCCATCGAACTCCGCGCCCGCGACCGCCAGCGCAAGTTGATCGCCAAGATCGACGCCGCGCTCCAGCGTATCGAGGACAACACCTACGGCTATTGCGAGGACACCGGCGAGCCGATCTCTTTGAAACGGCTCGAAGCCCGGCCCATCGCAACGCTCTCGGTGGAAGCGCAGGAGCGCCACGAGAAACGCGAGAAGGTCTACCGCGACGAATAGAGTCCGAGCCGCAGCGATGCGGCTCTTTGTTTTTGGGCTCACGGTGCAGCTTGAGCGCCGTGATCAGCATTTTGTCTGCCGCTTGCCGCGACGCGCATCAGCGATCGCGAAAAGTGAATCACGATCAATGGGCTAGAGTCACTTCCTCCGAGCTCACGTAAGTTCGGATGAGAAACAGCCTTCACTTCAGGTGGGGGAGGTTTTGCGAGTCGCATCAACGAGATCGACTCGAAGGCTGAGGCAACGATCCGGCAGCTTCACACATCGCTGCAATCAGGCTTGGCTGCAATCAGGCTTGCTGCGACGCCACAAGGCGCGCATCGCCATAAAGCCTGGACCAGCTCAATATTTCCTTAAATGCCGGCAACAGGCCGTAGGCCGCATCCGTCAACTCGTACTCGACCCTCAAGGGTTTCTCCGCGAAGACGGTTCGCGACACCAATCCGTCCTGCTCGAGCTCGCGCAGCTGCGTGGTCAGCATGTGCTGGGTGATGCCGCCGATCGATCGCCGCAACGCGCCGAAACGAACGGCGCCGTTCATCAGTGCAAACAGGATCTCCAGCTTCCACTTGCCGCCGAGTGCATGGATGGCGCGCTTGAAGTCGGCGAGCAGGGCAGCGTCGGGGCTGCAATCGCAGTCGCCGTCGCAAACGCTGGTCAGGTTTTCCATACCGGTCTCGAAATCCATTCTACTTGTTCCCCGGGAGATAGTGACCAGATGCGGCCTTGAGCAGGGTGGCGGAACCAATTCGCCCAGCCTGCGCAATGAGGGGAATTCGGCAATGAGCATTGTTCTGGTCACCGGCGGGTCCGGCTTCGTCGGCATCCATGTCGTCCTGCAGCTTCTGGCCGCCGGCCATCAGGTGCGGACCACGGTGCGTCGCCCGGACCGGCAGGCCGACGTGCTCGCCATGTTGCGCGAGGGCGGAGCTGCGTCGCCGGAAAGCCTGTCCTTTTTCACCGCCGATCTCACCGCGGACGACGGCTGGCGCGAGGCCGTCGCCGGCTGCGATTACGTGCTCCATGTCGCTTCGCCATTGTCGACCAGTGTTCCCAAGGACGAGAACGAGATGATCATCCCGGCCCGCGACGGCACGCTGCGGGTGCTGCATGCCGCACGCGAGGCCGGCGTCAGGCGGGTCGTCGTCACCTCGTCGCTGGGCGCGATCGGCTATGGCCATCCGGCGCGCGACAGGCCGTTCGACGAGACCGACTGGACCAATCTCGACGGCGCCGACGTGCAGCCCTACATCAAATCCAAGACGCTGGCCGAGCGGGCGGCCTGGGATTTCGTCGCGCGCGAGGGCGGTGGGCTCGAATTGTCCGTCGTCAATCCCGCCGGCATTTTTGGCCCCGTGCTCGGGCCGGACTTCTCCGGCTCGATCGAGATCGTCAAATCGCTGCTCGACGGCGCCATGCCGGCGGTGCCGCGGGTCTATTTCGGTGTGGTCGACGTGCGCGACGTGGCCGATTTGCACCTGCGCGCGATGACAGCGCCCGAAGCGAAAGGCGAGCGCTTCATCGCGGTCTCCGGCGAGACGATGTCGATCCTCGATATCGCCAGGGTGCTGCGGCGGGAACTCGGACCCAGGGCGCGCCGGGTTCCGCGGCTCCAGGCCCCGGACTGGCTGGTGCGGCTGGCCGCGAACCGGATTCCGCTGCTGCGCGCGGTCGTGCCGATGCTTGGAAGGGTTCGGCATTCCACCAGCGCCAAGGCGAGGTCGCTGCTCGGCTGGCAGGCCCGTTCCAACGACGAGGCGATCCTCGCGACGGCCGAGAGCCTGATCCGGCTCGGTCTCGTCAAGGGCTGAGGCCGCCCTTGGCCCGTCCCTTGGCCCGCGCTTGTCACGCCGCGGCGGGGATGCTGAAGTGCCGACCTCAATTGCGTAGCGTGGGAGCCGGCGCCGATGGACAAGATTCTCAAAGCCGCAAAGGCGATTGCACTCGCGCGCCGTAACCGCGCGCCGCTCGCGGCCCTGGACCATCCGCCGGCCGACGAAGCCGAGGGTTATCAGGTCCAGCGCGCGCTGCACGATCTCCTGTTGCCGCATGTCGGGCCGCTGGTCGGCTACAAGATCGGCTGCACCAGTCAGGTGATGCAGGACTATATCGGCATCCCGCATCCCTGCGGCGGCAGCGTGTTCCAGAAGGGCGTGCACGAGAGCGGGGCCAAGCTCGCGGCTGCCAACTATGTCCGTGTCGGCGTCGAGTGCGAGATCGCGGTGCGATTGAAGCGCGACCTCGCCGCCGGCGAGGCGCCGTTCACGGCCGAATGGGTCGGCGAGGCCGTTGAGTTCTATCATCCCGCGATCGAGATCGTCGACGACCGCTATGTGAAGTGGGAATCGATGGGTGCGCCGACGTTGATCGCCGACGATTTCTTCGCCGCTGGCTGCGTGCTGGGTGAGGCGGTGCCGCGCTCGTCGGTGCCGGATCTGAAGGCGGTCAAGGGCCGCGCCATCGTCAATGGCGAAGAGGTCAGCCACGGCACCGGCGCCGACGTGCTCGGCCATCCCCACAACGCACTCGCCTGGCTCGCCAACCACCTCGCCGCCGAAAGCAAGGGTCTGCACGCGGGGCAACTCGTGCTGACGGGGAGCCTGGTGAAGACGCTGTGGCTGAAGGCCGGCGACAAGGTGCGGATGGAGCTGGACGGGCTGGGCGTGGTGGAGGCGGAGTTTACGTGAGGGCTCCTACGGCAATCCCCGCCGTCAGTCGTCCCAATCGGCTTTACAAAATACATGCGGCCCTCGCCAGGGGAGCTAGCGAGGGCCGCGTAGTACATCGTCGTTCGCGCCTAGGTTCGCGAACACGATGTGGGAGCTCGGGAGAGGCTTAGAAGGGCAACAGCACGTCCATGACCTGCTGACCGTAGCGCGGCTGCTGCACGTCCGTGATCTGGCCGCGGCCGCCATAGGCGATGCGGGCCTGTGCGATCTTGCTGGAATCGATGGTGTTGTCGCTCTGGATGTCTTCGGGGCGGACGATGCCGGCGACGATGAGTTCGCGGATCTCGTAGTTGACGCGGATCTCCTGCTTGCCTTCGACGACGAGGTTGCCGTTCGGCAGCACCTGGGTCACGACCGCGGCGACGTTGGTCTGCAAGGCCTCCGTGCGATTGACCGAGCCCTTGCCGTCGGCGGAGGATGTCGAGTCGGTGGTGAGAAGGCGGCCGGGCAGGATCTTGAGCGGCTGCGTGACCGTCTTGCTGCCGATGAAATCGGTAATCCCCGAATCCTCCTTGGCGGTTCGGCTGCGCTGGGTCTCGTTGGCGATGTTGGCCTTGTCGGTGATGTTCACGGTCACGGTCAGGAGGTCGCCGACATGGGTCGCGCGCTGGTCCTTGAAGAAGGCGCGGCTGCCGTTGCGCCACAATGAGTTCGGATTGTAGGAGGCGACTTCCGGCTTCGGCATCGGCATCTGCACCGGCTTGTAGCCGGGCTGCGTCGTCGGATTGTCGATCGCCGACAATTTCGGTTGCTCGCCGATCTGCGACAGGCGGTCGATCGAGGAGCAGCCGCTCGCCAGCGCGCAAACTGCCAGCAGCAGACCAGAGATCGCGACGCGACGAAGACGGGAAGCCGAACTGAAACTGGACATGACTTACTCTGACTTGGCTGGAGCTTGCGGGACGCGAACTTGCGGAATATGGGCTTGGGCGATCTGAGCAGGAGACGCGGGGGCCTGGACCGGGCTCTGGGCGAGCGCTGCAGCAGCGGCCGCGGGGGTGGGCGCTTCGTCGCGCTTGAGCGAGGAGGTCTGCTCGACCGCAGGCGCCATCGGCGCGGACTGGCTCGCCCCCTGGATCGTCACCTGGCCGCGACCGGTGACAATGCCTGCCAGCGTGCGCTTGGTCTGGAGATTGAGCACGCTCACGGTGTCGCCCTCGGCGCCGCTCTCGAGCGCCTTGCCGCGCGTGGTGAGGTAGATCCCGGGGACCTGGTAGATGACGGTGACGCTCTGGTCGCGCGACACGAAGTCCGGCTTGACGATGTCGGCGACGCGGATCGGCATGCCCGCCCGCATCGGCCGGCGGAGCTGCATGCCGAGCGTGCGATCGCGCGAGGCGGGCTCGCCGGTGACCTCGGCCTTGGGCCGGCGCTCCAGCGCGATGTCGGAGGACTTGAGGAGATCGGCGCGGTCGATGTCGCGCGTCAGCACGGCCACTTCCACCGTCTCGATCGCGGTGCCGGTGAAGCGCAGCTTGGTCGGCGCCGGATTGTTGTCGTTGTTGATCTCGAAGGCGATGTCGAAACGGCCGTTGCGGGCGTCATAGCGGGTTGCGACTGGCTGGAGCGCACCGGTATTGGAGGCGTCGAGCCGCATGTCGGCGACGCCGCGGTCGAACGTGACGGCGATGTTGGCGGCTTCCCCAAGGCCGAAGCGGCGCTCGAGCGCCGAGGCCACCGCGGTTTCGAGGTCCTTGTTGGCGAGCGTGCGGGCGAGGCGGGTGACCTGGACTTCCTTGATGTCGCCGGTCATTACGCCGATCACCTGCTTTGCGCGCAGCACCGACAGCACATGCGCGACCGGCAGCGCGCCGGTGGTGCCGAGATCGGGCGAGCGGTAGACGGGGATCAGCGCGGCCGAGCCGGCATTGTCGATGAGATCGCCGACCCGCACCACGTCCGAGGTCACGGTGACGCTCGCGCGCAGCGTCGGCGCTGCGATGAAATCGTCGGCGGCCTGCGCCGGCAGCGCCAGCAGCAGGAGAGCGGAGATCGTGGCGAGGGTGATGCGGATCATCGTCATCACCTCAGCGGAACAGCGCCGTGGTCGATTGCATCATCTGGTCGGCGGCGCTGATGACCTTGGCGTTCATCTCGTAGGCGCGCTGCGCAGCGATCAGGTCGCTCATCTCCGAGACAACGTCGACATTGGCCTGCTCCAGGCTGCCCTGCGTGACCTTGCCGTAGCCTTCGGAGTTCGCGGTGCCGTCCTGCGGCGGGCCGGAAGAGGGCGTCTCGACGAACTGATTGTTGCCGACGGGCTGGAGGCCCGCTTTGTTGATGAAGCGGGTCACGCCGATCTGGCCCTGAACGGCCGACGTCGACGAACCCGGCAGCGTCACCGAGACCTGGCCCTGCTCGTTGACGGCGAGGCCGGACGCGTTGTTCGGGATGGTGATGGTCGGCTGCACCGGGTTGCCCTGCGCGGTGACGACGCGGCCCTGGTTGTCCATCTGGAAGGTGCCGTCGCGGGTGTACTGGAAGGTGCCGTCGGGCATCAGGATCTTGAAGAAGCCTTCGCCCGAGATCGCGAGGTCGAGGTCGTTGCCGGTCTGCGACAGCGTGCCCTGCGTCATGCTGCGCGGCGTGCCGACGGTCTTGACGCCGCCGCCGATGTCGACGCCGACAGGCACGATGGTGCCCTGGTCCGAGGCCTGCGCGCCGACGCGGCGGACGTGCTCGTAGATCAGGTCCTGGAACGCCGCCGTCTGCTTCTTGAAACCGGTGGTGCGCAGGTTGGCGATGTTGTTGGAGATGACCTGGACGTTGAGTTCCTGGGCCGCCATTCCGGTCGCAGCGGTGTGGAGCGCTTGCATGTCAGTGATCCCCTAATCAGGCCGGAACGTCGGCGAGCTTCTCGATCGCCGATTTGTGGAGGTCGCTCTGCTGCTGAAGCAGGTTGGCGATGGCGGTGTAGCTGCGCATGACCTCGACCATGCGGCTCATCTCGCCGACCGAGTTCACGTTGGACTTCTCGATGTAGCCCTGGCGCACGGTCGACTTGGTGATGGCCTGCGGGGTCGCGGAGCCGACGTCGTAGAGGTTGGCGCCGAGCTTGGTCAGTTTCGCCGGATCGTCGAACGCAGCCATGCGGATCTTGCCGCGGATCGAGTCGGTCTTGGCGGTGCCCTCGAGCACCGTGACGGTGCCGTCGGGTGCGACATTGATGTCGTGGTCGGTGGGCTGGAAGGTGATCGGGCCGCCAGTGCCGAGCACGAGGTTGCCGTCGGAGGTGACGAGCTGGCCGGTGCTGTTGAGCGAGAATTTGCCGTCGCGGGTGTAGCGTTCGCCGCCATTGGCCTGCACCGCGAAGAACGCGTTGCCGTCGATCGCCATGTCGAGCGGGTTGTTGGTCGGCTCCATCGGCCCCTGGCCGACGTCGCGGAAGGTGCCGCGGTCCTGCACATAGGAGACCCGGCGGTCGGACGCGATGAAATTGTCCTCACGCGCGTTCGAGTTGAGAAATTCCTCGAACAGCGAATGGTCGGCCTTGAAGCCGTTGGTGTTGGCATTGGCGACGTTGTTGGCGATGACATCCATCTGCCGTTCCAACGTCATCTGCCGTGACAAGCCGATCAGAAGCGCGTTCTGCATCGGAAATCTCCCCTGAGTGAACCTGCCACCTCGCTCTCCCAAGCGCCTTGGCCGACCCGTGAACGAGACCGCCAGGTTCTCCCAAACCCTCCGGCCTCGGTCCTCTCTCAGCGAAAGCCGTGCCAACTCAGAAAACAAAGTAATTTTAATGTCTTGTCGATTTTAACGGGGAGCGGGGAGGCGGCAGAAAGGTTCTGTTAGCCATGTTTGCCCGGCAGATTTTTCCTAGTGGAGGCCCAATCGAAAGATTCCGTTAACCATTATTACCGTAGCGTTTGCGTGTAAGAGGAGCGCACTGCGCTGGGGCATTTGTATCGCGTCACTGTCTGCCAGGAGGCTTCGCTCTTTCGACCCCTTATGAGATGAGCGAGCCTATCGACCATGGCAGACAATGAAGCGGAAGGCGGCGCAGCCGTCGAAGGCGCGGAAGCCGCTCCGCCGAAGAACAAGCTCAAGCTCATCATCATGGCCGTCGGTCTGCTCGCCGTCCTCGGTGGCGGTGCCGCGACCTGGTTCTTCATCTTCCGTCATGGCGACGACGAGCATCACGCCGAGGCGGCGCCGCCGCCGAAGCCGCCGGCCTTCGTCGACGTGCCCGACATCATGGTCAACCTCGCCGGCGCGCCCGGTGAGCGCGTGCAATATCTCAAGCTCAAGATCGTGCTGGAGCTCAAGGAAGAGAAGCAGATCGAGGCGATCAAGCCGACGATGCCGCGCATCACCGACATCTTCCAGACCTATGTGCGCGAGCTGCGCTCCTCCGACCTCAACGGGTCCGCCGGCGTCTTCCGCCTCAAGGAAGAGCTGACCAAGCGCGTCAACGCGGCGGTCGCCCCGGTCCAGGTCAGCGCAGTGCTGTTCAAGGAAGTCGTGATCCAGTGAGCATGACGGGCTAGGGATCATGGCAGGCACCGACCAACCAGACCAGGATGCAATTGCCGCCCAATGGGAGGCCTCGCTTGATTCCGAGGATCCCGCCGAGGCCGCGAAGGCTGCTGCCGAAAACGAACTATCCGAGACCATGGCCCTGCAATGGGCGGCCATGGTCGAGGACGGCAGCCGCGATCTCGGCGCCGGCAAGAATTCCGGCGAGCGGGTGCTGTCGCAGGAGGAGATCGACAATCTTCTCGGCTTCGCGGTCGGTGACGTCACGCTCGACGACCATTCCGGCATTCGCGCGATCATCGATTCAGCGATGGTCTCCTACGAGCGTCTGCCGATGCTCGAAATCGTCTTCGACCGCCTGGTGCGGTTGCTGACGACCTCCTTGCGCAATTTCACCTCCGACAACGTCGAAGTCTCGCTCGACCGCATCACCTCGGTGCGCTTCGGCGACTACATGAACTCGATCCCGCTGCCGGCCGTTCTCTCGGTGTTCAAGGCCGAGGAGTGGGAAAACTTCGGCATGGCGGTGGTCGATTCGAGCCTGATCTATTCGATGATCGACGTGCTGCTCGGCGGCCGCCGCGGCGCCAGCCAGCTCCGCATCGAGGGCCGGCCCTACACCACGATCGAGACCGAGCTGGTCAAGCGGCTGGTCGAGGTGGTGCTGGTCGATGCCGAACAGGCGTTCCGGCCGCTGTCGCCGGTGACCTTCACGATCGACCGGCTCGAGACCAATCCGCGTTTCGCCGCGATCAGCCGTCCTGCCAACGCCGCGATCCTGGTGCGCCTGCGCATCGACATGGAAGATCGCGGCGGCAATATCGAGCTGCTGCTGCCCTACGCGACCATCGAGCCGATCCGGGGCGTCCTGCTCCAGATGTTCATGGGCGAAAAATTCGGCCGCGACACGATCTGGGAGGGCCATTTCGCCACCGAGATCAACCAGGCCGAGATCGCGGTCGATGCCGTGCTCTACGAGGCCGAAATCCCGCTCAAGCAGCTGATGCGGCTCAAGGTCGGCGACACCCTGCCGCTCGACATGCGCGCGGATGCCAACGTGACCGTGCGTTGCGGCGACGTCACCCTGACCGAGGGGCGGATGGGCCGGGTCGGCGACCGCGTCGCGATACGGGTGACGAAACCCCTGCGCAAGCCAAGTACGACACTTGCGATGTTCGAGAAGGTGGACGAGCAGAACAAGATGATGGAGGCCCCATGAACCACTCCCTGGGAATGGCGATCGAGACGCTGGTGGCTATCCTGCTGATGCTGACCATCGTCTACTGTGTCATGCTCAACAAGCGCCTGACGCGGCTGAAGGCGGACGAGCATTCGCTGAAGGCGGTCATCGGCGAGCTGATCACCGCCACCGAGATCGCCGAGCGCGCGATCGGCGGGCTGAAGCTCGCGGTGCGCGACGTCAACGAGAACCTCGGCAGCCAGCTGGCGGCGGCGACGCAGATGTCGGACCAGCTCTACAAGCAGCTCGGCGAAGCCGACAACGTGGTGCGGCGCCTGTCCAAGATCGCGATCGCCGCGCGCCCTGCGGCGAGCCCGGAAGCGGCCGGGGTGCCCGCGGCCAAGCCCTCATCGGCGAAGGCGGTGGCGGCTGCGGCCGAAGCCTTCTCCGAGCGCCGACGATCCAACGGCCTTGCGGCATAAAGTCAGGGTATGAAATCCTTTCGTAACATCCGCGTCATTCCAGTCGTCCTGGTCGCCGTCGCGGGGCTCGCCACGCTCAAGGTCGTGGGCCTCGTGATCAATGGCGGCTATGTCTTCGACTACCAGCCGAGCCAGATCAAGAAATCCTGGGCGCAGGAGAATCTGAACTTTCCGACGGGGCGGGAAGACTCCGATATCACGGGATCTACCCACGGCGCGCCGAAGGAGGCGCCAAAGCCCGCCGCGCCCGAGACCAAGCCCGAGGGCACTGTGGTCAAGATGGACGAGGCCCAGCCGCAGGTCTCGGCCTCCGAGCGCGCGATCCTGGAGCGCTTGCAGGCACGCCGCCAGGAGATCGAGTCCCGCCAGCGCGAGATCGACATCCGCGAGAGCCTGCTGAAGTCGGCCGAGAAGCGCATCGAAAACAAGGTCGAGGAGATGAAGGCGGTGGAATCCCGCATCTCCGCGACCCAGGCCGAGCAGAAGGCCGCCGAAGCCCAGCGCATGAAGGGCCTCGTGACCATGTATGAGGGCATGAAGCCCAAGGACGCCGCACGGGTGTTCGACCGGCTCGAGATGGGCGTGCTGATCGAGATCGCCTCGCAGATCGCGCCGCGAAAGATGTCGGACATCATGGGCGTGATGTCGCCGGAGGCCGCCGAGCGGCTGACGGTCGAGATGGCCCGCCGGGCCAATGGCGGCGGCGATCAATCGGCCGCGGCCGGCGATCTCCCCAAGATCGACGGCAAGCCGACGCAAAAGCCGAATTGAAGGCTCCGAAGGCGCGGCGCGCTGCGGCAGCCTGCGCGCAATCGCGCGGTCGTTCGGCCTGTACGCGGCTAGACGCCTTGCGTGTCTAGTTCGCGAACCGCTGTTGAACCCTGGGACCCGTCGCGCTCAGCGGCTTCTCGACGGGAAGGAGGGTCTCGCAGTGCTGCCTGATCAGCGCAGCCTTCGTCGTGCGAGTCACGAGATGAAGGGTGCTGTGGCAGCAGGAACACTCGTATACCTTTAGTGCATAGCCCCGCGCGATTGGAAAGACGGCTACGACCGCTCTTGCCTGGCTACATACAATGCAGTTGGCTTCTCCGCTCATTGATTGCTCCCCCAAAAAAGTTGACCAATCGCATTCGCATCGCAATGATCACATTTGATTCAGAGTCGTTGATGGACCGCAACACCTCTGAGGTTGTGCGAGCCTACTCGGCAACCAAGTACGCAGATCAAACGCGCCGGGGAGTGGGGTGATCGCGAGCTTGATGTCTTTGCCGCACGAAGCTCGTCGGCTCGCGTTGCAGATGCAGCTGAAGCAAGCGGCATCTTCTGAGGCTGCGATGAGTTGACGCGTGCAACTGTGAACTGGAGTACAGTGGTGCTGGAGAGTTCGTCCTAGGCTCCCGCCATCGGCAATCAGCCGCGCGGGCGGAAGCCATGAATTACTCGTCCGTAGCAGAACGCGCAATCGAAGCCGTCAATCGGCTGCTCATCGCGGCGATGACGTTGGCCTGGACATCCGCGCTTGACCATCAGCATGCATTGCCGCCGCAAGAAGAGGATGGCGACATTGACGATGCTTGTCCCGAGCGGGACAGCTCCGCCGCATCGGATGGCACGGGGAAACAACACTGAAGATCAATTGCCCTGCGGACATCACACGATCAGATCGTGCGGCACATGGGCGTGAGCTGAGCCTGCGCCGTGAGCCGGATCAATATGCGGCGGGGACGGCTCAGGCATCGACGCCGCCCTGAATCCGTGGACGACGCCAGCATGTTCGTGATGACCGGACGGGTCCGAAGGATCGTCCCATCCTGCGCTGAGCTCTGAATGGTGGCCATGCACAGCGCCATCCTTGATGGCGTAGGGTTCGACCGCCGTGTGCCAGGGCGCGGGCGCAATGTCACCCGAACCGTCAGAGCCGTGCTGCTTGAAATGAAATGAGTCCCCGAGGTGAACAAAAGCAACTCGGGGAAGGCCGTTCTCGGCTATCGGCTCCCCATGATGATGCTCGCGCAAGTGATTTTCGTGGCGTGACGTCTCGATGGAGTCTGGGCCGGACTCGACGCTTGGGTCGACCGTGGACGGTGCGACCGGGCCGCTGTCCTTGGCGGCCACGCTCTCTGGAGCGGGCGCGATCTCCTTGCCGTTGTCGAACGGTGTCAGCTTGTCGAATACGAACCTATTCTCCGCGACTGCCGTGGAATGAAGCTGGTGGACGGGCTGCACGTGGCTCACCGCGGAGGCCACGTTCCCGCCGGTGGGGGCGTCCGATCGCGTGTTCGTATCGTCGGGCTGAACGAACTCGGTGTGCCTGACGAGGGCAATCCGGTCGCAATCGGCATCGAACCTGCACCCGCTCGCCTTTGCAGCTTGCCCGGGCCCGTCTCCGTCGATCAGGGCGGCTCGCTCATGGACGATTTCGCCTGATGAGGGGCTGGTCGCCGTCGTCGGGCTACCGGCCGCGTCGTTGTCCGCGCCCGGTTCCAGATTGGCCGGCGCGGCTGCCATCGCATGACCCGACGTTTCCAGCGCGAGCATGAAATCCGACGTCTGGACGGTGGAGAAGCCATCGAGATGGATTTCCACCAGACTGGAATCGCCGATGCTCAGGCTTTGATCCGTCGGATTGACGTACACGATGGTCTGGTTCGCCGAGCTGTCGTAGAGCCAGGCGATCGTATGTGCGGGCACCGTCGTGCTGGAGGGGTCGAGTGCCAGAACGGAGAGGGTGAGCGCGCCGAGCGCTATCAGGTCGCCCCGCCCAGAGTCTGCCTTGAAACCAGAGATGATATCAGGGCGCGCTGCACTGGAATTCGACGGCGAGGCAAAGACGAAATGATCGTCTCTGGAGCCGCCGGCAATAAGGGTCTGTTCGTGCCCGTCGTGAGAAGTGTCGCGACCGCCGTTTGTGCCGATCTTGCCATGATCCGGACTTTCGCCGGAGGCGCCGATGCCATCCGTGTTCGCGTCATGGGTGCTCGCAGCCACCGTCGGACCGGCGGCAAAAGCTCTCGCAGCCGCATTGTCTTCGGGGAGCGTGGCGGCGTGGGGCGGATCGGCGGCATCGAGAGCTGCCGCGTGGCCGAAATGGTCGCGATCGTCGGCACCGTGGATTGTGATGGCTATGGTCTGTTCCGTCCCATCGATGGTCGTGACCGTGAAGGTGTCGGTCAAAGTCTCGCAGGAAGGAAGCGCCTGCACGGCACAGTTGGTGGTGTCGAGCGTGTAGGTCCACACACCGGCGGCGGTCATTGTGAAAGTGCCGTAGCCGCCCGCGCTCCGTGTCGCACAAGTGACCGGCGTGAATGTGTTCGGCGCGTTGTCGACGTCGGTGTCAGTCAGTCTGCCGCTCGCCGTCGGCTTGCCGTGTTCCCTGCAATCGGGCTCGGTCACCGAGCCAGTGATGCAGCCGTGGATAATGGCCGGATCGTTCGTGCCGTGGATGGTGATCGTCACCACCTGCGCGGTGCCGTCGATGGTGGTCACGGTGAAGGTGTCGGTCAGGGTGTCGTGGGCGTTCAGCGCCTGGACGGCGCAATTGGTGTCATCGAGCGTGTAGGTCCAGACGCCGTCAGCCGTCATCCGGAAGCAGCCGTAATCGTGGTCGCTCGCCCTGGGCGAGGTCACCGGCGTGAAGCTGTCGGGAGTATTGTCGACATCCGTATCTGCAAGCTTGCCGGTCGCGATCGGAGTCCCGGGCTTCCAACACGCGGCTTCCGTCACGGTGCCGGTCGTCGTCCCGGAAATGATGGCAGCGTCGTTGGAGCCGTTGATCGTGATGGTAATCAACTGCGGGGTGCCGCCGATGCTGGTCACCGTGAAGGTGTCTGTCAGCGTCTTGCCGACGTTCAGAGCCTGCACTGCGCTGTTGGATTGATCGAGCGTGTAGCTCCAGACGCCGTCGGCGGTCATCGTAAAAGTGCCGTAGCCGTGCGCACTCTTCGTCGGGGAATTGACAGCCGCGAAAGTGTTGGCGGGGTCGTCGACGTCGATATCCGAAAGCTTGCCGGTTGTGACGGGTGGGCCGGTTGTGACAGGTGGGCCGGATGGGGCATTGGCGACGCCGCCGGATTCGATTGACAAGCCGGTCGTCGTGCCGGAGATGATCGCCGCGTCGTCGGCTCCGTTGATGTTGATCGTGAAGGCCTGTTGAGCCGAAAGCGACCCGTCGGACACGGTGATCACAAAGCTATCGGTGGTCGGCGTCTTCAGCGCGTTGATCGCGCCACTGTTGGGAACGAAGGCATAGGCGCCAGTCGAGCTGTTCAGATAAAGCGTGCCATAAGAGCTGGTCTTCGATACGTCGTAGATCGCTCCCTCCAGCGCGGTAGCGCCCGTAGCGCCTCCGCTGATGCCGAAAGTCAGCGCGGCGCTGGAGCTGCTGGCGCTGAAGGTTCCCCTCGTTGCGGCGAAGACGTCGAACGCGACCGTGTCGAGTTCAAGCGGGCCCGCCTGCACATTCAAGATCGGCGGCGTCCGCACGGGCGTGATGATGTCGGGCACCGTGACGATGATCGGCTGCAACGGCAGCAGTGCGCTTGGCGCCGCGGGCGCTATGAAATTGATCGGCTCCAGCGGCAGAGATTCAACGAACGGAGGCGTGCCGGACCCGTTCTTGCCAAATCCCTTCGAGAAATTTTCGAGCGCCTCCTGCTGGGCCACCCGCAGCTCCTCCATGCGGGTCGCGCTGTTGTCGAGCTGATTCACGGTAAGCCCGGAGCCGACCTTGCTCAGCACGACCGTTTGTCCGGGGTCCTCGACGATGATGTGCCGCGGGATTGATTCCTTGGTCGTGAGCTCGAACGTGCCGTGTGCAAAGTCCTTGTATGTAATCGTATCGTCGTCCAGGAACGTTGCGTTCGGGTCTGCGGCCCTGACCTCTTTGATCATCGAGAAGAGTAATGCCGTGAGCGACAGCATCCCGAAACGGCCGGCAGAGGCTCGCTCATGAGATTGAATAGCGGGTACATCAGGAGGATTGCTCTTCGCCGTCTTCACGCGGCGATGCAGGCCCGCAGCGGCTTCGCGCTCGCCCCCGTGCTCTGCAGTGGACGTGACGGCCATTTTTCAACCTCGATTGCCCTAGCGGTCGGCCTCAGGCGTCGCCCTATGCCGCTGCGTCTTGGCCGGCTTGCCGCGTCACGCGATCGGGAACAATTTTGCGCCGGCAACCTCAGCCATGCCCGCTAAAAAGTTGTCGTTTCTGAGAATTCCGCCCAGGCTGATCACGGCAGAATTGCTGACGTTTCGCCCGACGGTACCGCTTTCAGCGCTAAAAGCTGTTTGAAATTGCCTGGCGCGGATAGTGACTCTTTTGGACACGGCGATCAGCCATTCGGATTACCCCGGAATAACCATTTTGGCTGTCGTGGTTTGCTGTTGCTGGTCTGCCATTATCCCCGATGGCTTTCGTCATCCCCGATGGCTTTCGTCGGCGCTGTCGGAGCCGTTCGGATGCTCGAGGATCATATCTTCGAAAAGGAGGAAGCCATGGGCACTCGTGCAGCGATTGTTCTCGTGGCAGGTCTCGTCCTTGCGCTGGCCGCTTCGTCACCCCGCCCGGTTCAGGCGCAGGACGATTCTCCGCGGCGTGCCGTGCTGGACTCGTCGTCAAAGCCAATCGGGAAAGTTGTGACAGCCGATGGCTCGGTCATCATCGAGCATGCGGGCGCCGCCATTGTCCAGGCAAACGTCGGGGCCGAATCCATCCAGACGAAAGTCGGTGATCCCGTCTATTTGGGCGATGTGGTTCGAACCGGTGCCGACAGTCGGGTCGGCATCAATTTCGTCGATGGAACTTCGTTCAACTTGTCGAGCAACGCCCGCATGACATTGGACGAATACGTCTACGAGCCGGGTGGAAAGTCCAATTCGACAGCCTTCAACCTGACCAAGGGTACGTTCGTTTTTGTTGCCGGCCAGGTTGCGAAGACCGGTGACATGAAGATCGAAACGCCGGTCGCGACGATGGGCATTCGAGGCACTACACCTCACGTCGAAATCTCGGACGACGGAACCACCAGGTTTTCCACTCTGATCGAAGAGGGCAAGAACAAATATACGAAGAAGCCCGGCGCAGCGGGGCCACGCCAACCCGAGCAAAGGGCCGAGCAAAGGCTCAATCTGAACATCTGTCGCGGCTGCTAGAGAATTGGTCCGAGCCGGTGCAATCGCCAGATCTCAGAAGATCGGGAGCCTGACATGAAACCAGGATCCTCCGTTGCCGAAGGCGGACTGGCGCTTGTCGTCCTGATGCTGGTCGGCTTGCCGGTCGCGGCCCAGAACTCCGGGGTGAAGGACAGCTATCTCAGCAATATCGAACTGTGCAACGGGACGGGTACCACCTCGCTCGATGCCCGGATCGGTGCCTGCACGACTTTCATACAGGCGCGTCCAGATTCGTCGGCAGCTCTGGCAATCGCGTATAACAATCGCGGCAACGCCTACACGGCAAAGGGCGACTACGACAGCGCCATCAGCGACTTCGATCAGTCGATCGCACTCAATCCGACATACGCAAAGGCCTTCAACAACCGCGGCGTGGCTCACTTGAGGAGACGTGAATATGAGCTCGCGATCGAAGCCTTTGATGATGCGATCAAGCTCGATCCCGGCTATGGCGCTGCCTTCGTCAACCGCGCCGGAGCCTACCTGAAGAAAAACGACCACCAGCGCGCGGCGCATGATTACGACGAGGCAATCCGTCTCCAGCCCGCCTCGCGGGCGGCGTGGAGCGGACGATGTTGGACCCGTGCGGTTCTCGGTGCCTCGCGAGAAGCGCTGGAGGATTGCGACAGAGCGCTTCAATCGGGATCGACCAGCGCTGCCGTGTACGACTCGCGTGGGCTGATCCACCTGAAGATGGGTGAGTTCGGTGCGGCGATCGATGACTACAATGCTGCCTTGCGAGTCGCCCCCGAACTGGCGAGCGCGCTTTTTGGCCGCGGGCTTGCCAAGCTGAAGCAAGGCGATGCGATCGGCGGAAAATCTGACATTTCGACTGCAAGGACAATTCAGAAGAACATCGGCGACGAGTTCGCGCGTTATGGCGTCGATTACGACTGAGTTGGCCCGGTGAGGCGGAACGAATCGGAGGTGAATATGGATGCAAGGTTCGCGCTCATTCAGGCTCACGACGATAGCATTCGCCGCTATCAGCGGTTGTTGAACACGCCGCTGACCGATCTCGAGCGTGAGTACATCGAGAGCCGAATCTCGGAAAAGCGATTGACCTTGCAGTCAATTCGCGAAGCGCGAGGCAAGTTGAATGCCTTGCCGGCCAATCGCGGGGTTTGATTGGCATTCCTGACGGGTGCGGACTACGGGGTGTTAACACCTCCTTAACCACTTGCTCTCCAGATTCGAAGCACGAACGCCCGAGCCCGCAAGCAGGCGTCGCGACGCACTGTGCCGGGTGAATTCGTCATTACAGCATTAACAAGTCCTTAATTGGCAAAACCTACAGTCGACGGCACGGGCCGGCGCCAGTGCCGGCATGGACCGCCGAATTGGAAGAAACGCCGCCAATGGCGCAGAAGGCTGCCGCTGGATTTTTGTCGCGAGCCCGCGCTTTGGCGCGAGGGCTGTCGCGTCATGTCCGCAAGGCACCCGTGCTGGCGGCCTGCCTGCTCATCGGCCTCGGTGCGCCCGCCCGCGCCGCCGATGTGGTCCGGGGCGAGGCGACTTTCTTGGCCGGTGGCGGCTTTGCCCGTCTGGTGATCAAGCTCGGCGAGGACGTTCCCTCCGAGGTGACGACGGCCGGCTCCATTCTCATCATTCGCTTCGACCGGGCGGTCGACGTTCCCGTCGATCGCGTTCCGGAAGGTGCGCCCGACTACGTCAATTCTGCCCGCCGCGATCCCGACGGCAGCGCCATCCGCCTGTCGCTGGCGCGGCGCGTCACCATCAACACCATGAATGCCGGCGAGCGCACCTTCATCGACCTCTTGCCGGAAGGCTGGAAGGGACCGCCGCCAAGCCTGCCCATGGACGTGGTCAAGGAACTGGCCGAGCGCGCGCGCGTCGCCGAACGGGCCTTGCGCGCCCAGCGCGCCGCGGCAGAGACCAAGAAGCGTCCGCAGATCCGCGTGCGCGCCTCGGTGCAGCCGACTTTCGTGCGCTTCGTGTTCGAGATGCCCGACGGCGTCGGCGTGTCCTCCGTGCTCAACGAGCAGAAGCTGACGCTCGCGTTCAATGCCGGCCTCAATTTCGATCTGGCGGACGCCGTCGTCGCCGCGCCCCCGAACGTCGCCTCGATCAAGCAGAAGTCCGACATCGACCAGACCAGTGTCGAGATCGCGCTGATCGGCGATTCGGACGTGCACTCCTTCCGGGACGAGAAGAATTACGTCGTCGACATCTCCTTCCAGCCCGACAAGGGCAAGACCGCCGCGACGGCTGAGGCGGTGATCGCGCAGGCAAAGCCCGTGGCCCAAAGCCATGGACCGGCTCCGGAAAAGCCGGCGGCCGAGAAGCCGAAGGAGGTCCATCGCGAGATCGCGCCGCCGACGTCCGAGACGATCGCGCGCGAAGCCAGGATCGAAGCCAAGATTGAAGCCAAGCCCGAGGTTAAGCCGGAAGCTCCGGCGGCGATGCCGCCGGTCGAAGCACCGAAGCCTGCGCCGGCTCCCGCGGCCGAAGCACCGCATGCTGCGGAACCGCCCAAGGACGTGTCGAAGCCTGCGGCGCCGGCAACGGAAGCTGTGGTCGCGCCCGTCAAGCCCGCGGTGTCCGAAGCGCCCAAGGAGGTCGTGAAGGAGGCTGCGAAAGAGCCGGTCAAGGACAGCATCAAGGCCGCACCTGCCGAGGCGCCGGCCACGCCGCAGCCCACCGTGGCCAGCGTCGATGTGCGCCGCGACAGCGATGGCTTGCGCGTGATCTTCCCGCTTCAGGTGGCAACACCCGCGGCGGCGTTCCGCCGCGGCGATACGGTGTGGCTGGTGTTCGATACGCCGAAGCCGATCGACGTCGAGGCGATCCGCAGCCGGGGCGGTGCGATGATCGGCGAGGTCAGCCGCATGCCGCTCGACAAGGGGCAGGCGGTCCGCATCCGTCTCACCCGGCCGCTGGTCTACTCGCTGACGAGCGAGGAGGTCGGCAAGGAGACCAATTGGCTCCTGACGCTCGCCGACAAGATCCAGGCGACGCCGCTGCCGCTGATGATGTCGCGCAACATCACCGACCCCGCACTCGCCAATATCGCGATCCCCTTCGCCAATCCGGGCCTGTTGCACAAGCTGACCGATCCCGACGCCGGCGACACGCTCTATGTCGTCACCGGGCAGCGGCCGGTGCGCGGCTTCATCAAGCGGCAGGATCTCGTCGATCTCTCGTTGCTGGAATCCGCGCACGGCATCGCGATCCGGCCGAACTCCGACGAGGTCGCCGTCGAGGTCGGATCCGACAAGGTCATTCTCGGCAAGAAGGGCGGACTGACGCTGTCGCCGGTCGATATCTCCGCCGAGCGGGCACCGACCGCGGTGCGGCCGGTCTTCAGTCCGGAAGGCTGGCGCAAGGGCCAGTCGGAGGATTTCTGGACGCGCCAGGGCAGTCTGATCACGGCGATCGCGGCCGTCGAGCCGGCGCAGCGCTCACTGCCGCGGCTCGATCTCGCGCAGTTCTACATGTCGCGCGCCATGTACCACGAAGCCAAGTCGGTGACCGACCTGATGCTGGCCGATCCCCTCAACAAGGAGGAGAGCGGCGCGCTGATCATGCATGCGATCGCGAACATCTTGATCGGCCGGCCAGCGCAGGGCTTGAAGGACCTCGCCAATCCCGTGATCGGCAACAGCCACGATTCCCAGCTCTGGAAGGCGCTCGCCTATGCGCGCCAGGGCAAGTGGGCGGATGCGCGCGAGAAGTTCAAGAACGTCGAATTCGCCATCGCCTCGCTGCCGATCGACATCCAGCGCATCGTGACGATGGAGGCGATGCGCGCCTCGCTCGAGGTGAAGGATTATGCCGGCGCCTCCAAGCGCCGCAGCGAGATCGAGGTGGTCGGCATATCGCCAGAGGCGGCGCCCGGCTTCGCCGTGCTGCGCGGCCGGCTCGCCGAGGCGCTCGGCCACGACAAGGACGCGCTCGACGACTACAAATTCGCGGTCGCCTCGAACGATCGTCAGGCGGCGGCCGAGGCCAAGCAGCTCGAAGTGGCGCTGCGGCAGAAGCGCGACGAGATCAGCAAGGAAGACGCGCTGCGTGAGCTCGAGACGCTGTCGATGACCTGGCGGGGCGACTCGATCGAGGTCAAGACGCTCCAGATGCTGTCGCAGATATATGCCGAGAACGGGCGCTACCGGGACGCGCTCAGGGCGGCGCGCACCGCGACAAGGCTCCAGCCGAACGCCGAGGCCTCGCGTCAGGCGCAGGACCTCGCCTCCGACCTGTTCACGCAGATCTTCCTGGGGCCCAAGGGCGACGAGCTGCCGCCGGTCGAGGCGCTCGGGATGTTCTACGAGTTCCGCGAGCTGACGCCGATCGGCCGACGCGGCGACGAGCTGATCCGCCGCCTCGCCGACCGTCTCGCCTCGATCGACCTGCTCGACCAGGCCGCCGAGCTGTTGCAGTACCAGGTCGACCATCGCCTCGAAGGCGCAGCCCGCGCCCAAGTCGCCGCGCGCCTGTCCATGATCTACCTCGCCAACCGCAAGCCCGACATGGCGATCTCGGCGCTGCGCGCGAGCCGCATCAGCGATCTCTCCGGCGAGCTACGGCAGCAGCGGCTGCTGCTGGAGGCGCGCGCGCAGAGCGACGTCGGCCGCCACGATCTCGCGCTCGACATCGTCTCCAACGTTTCCGGACGCGAGGTGCTCCGCCTGCGCTCCGACATCTTCTGGGCGGCGCGGCGCTGGCGCGAATCCGCCGAGCAGATCGAGCTCTATTACGGCGACCGCTTCCGCGACTTCAAGCCACTCAACGCGGTGGAGAAGAGCGACATCATCCGCGCCGCCGTCGGCTATGCGCTCGCCGACGATTCGATCGGCCTGTCGCGCTTCCGCGAGAAATATGCGCCGCTGATGAGCGAGAGTGCGGACCGGGTCGCCTTCGACATCGCGAGCAAGCCGGCAGCGTCCTCCAGCGCCGAATTTGCCGAGATCGCCAAGCTCGCTGCCAGCGTCGACACGCTCGACGGCTTCCTGCGCGAGATGAAGCAGCGCTTCCCCGACGCAACCGCCCGCGCGCCGGCCTCGCCGCAAGCCAAGGACGAGGCCGACCACACCGGCTCGCTGCCCACGATCCCCGTCGTGCGGCAGATCAAGATGACGCGGTAGGAACCCTGCTACTACGAGGCCTCTCGACAGGTGCCCGTTGAAGCGGCAACCTGCGCGTCTTCATGCCGGGAGAGCGTCGATATGAGCAAGCCTGCCAAGACCGAAGCCGAACTCATCGCCATGGCGCGGGCCGAATTGAAGGTCCATGCCGATGGTCCGGATGACCTCGTCATCTCGATCGTCCGCGACGGCGATAGCTGGGAATTCCGCGCCGATGCCGACCAGGCCGCGACGGATAAGCCGGGCTTCCCCGAAAGCGTCGCCATGCTGGTGCAGATCGGCGATCACCTCAGCAAGCAGTATGACGTGAAGGGGTAGGGGCGCTGTCGACGCCGTCTCACTGTACGCCACGTTCTCGGTGTCATCGCCCGACTTGATCGGGCGATCCAGTATTCCAGAGACCGCAGTGATGAAATCGAAAGGCCGCGGCGTACTGGATGCCCCGGTCAAGCCGGGGCATGACGGCGGATGGAGCCGCAGCTATCCGCCCCCGTAACTCTGCACCAGGCTTCCCGCCACCAGCGACCAGCCATCGACCAGCACGAAGAAGATCAGCTTGAACGGCAGCGAGATCGTTGCGGGCGGCAGCATCATCATGCCCATCGACATCAGCACGGAGGCGACGACGAGGTCGATGATCAGGAAGGGGAGAAACAGCAGGAAGCCGATCTCGAAGGCGCGCTTCAACTCGGAGATCATGAAGGCGGGGACGAGGATGCGCAGGGCGAGGTCGTCCGGCGTGGCCGGCGGCGGCTCGCCGGAGAGATCCAGGAACAGCTTGAGGTCCTTCTCGCGCACGTTCTTCTGCATGAAGCCGCGCAAGGGGACGGAAGCGCGCTGGAGTGCGTCCTCGACGCCAAGCTGGTTGGCGACGAGCGGGCGGATGCCCTCGTCGTAGGACTTCTGCAGGACAGGTCCCATCACGAAGAAGGTGAGGAACATTGCGAGCGCGATGATCACCGAGTTCGGCGGCGCGGTCGCCGTGCCCATCGCGGTGCGCAGCAGCGACAAGACGACCACGATGCGCGTGAATGACGTCATCATGATCAGGATCGACGGCGCGATCGACAGCACCGTGAGCAGCGCGATGAGCTGGATCGCGCGCTCGGTGACGCCGCCCCCCTGACCGCCGAGATTGATGCTGATGTCCTGCGCATGCGCAGGCATCGCGAGCGAAGCCGCGGCGATCAGGACAGAAAGAAAAACAACTCTACGCGGGAGGGCCGGCAGCCTCACGAAGACGGCTTCGGACGGCCGAGCAGCGAGGCCATCTCGTCTTCGAGATTTTCAAAGCTGGTCTTCTCCGCGGCCGGCTTTGCGGGCGGAGCCGGGGGTGCCGGCGGCTCGCTGCGCGCGGCGCGGGGCGGCGGCGGCGCGGGCGGCTCGGGCGCAACCGGAGGCGCGACCGTCTCGCCGGCGGGGCGGCGCAGTGCGGCTTCGAGACGCTGCGCCATCTCGGCGAGATTCTGCTCGGCGTTCGAGGGCGCGGCAGGAGCGGGGGCCGGCGGCGGAACGGGCGGAGCCTGCGGCACGGGCGGGGGAGGCGGTGGCGCGGCCGCGCGCTCGGCGCGCACCGGGGGCACTTTCACCGGCTCGGTCTGCCGCGGGGGACGTGGCATCAGCGGAGGCTCGTTGCGGGCGATGCGCGGCGGAACCGGCTCGGGGCGTGCCTCGCGCTCGGGGCGCGGCGGCAGGATCGGCTCAGGCGGAAAGCCGGCCAGTGGCGGTTCGTTGCGGCGCTCGGCCAGTGCGGGAGCGGGCCGGCGTACCTCGTCGGCGAAGGAGGGGCGCGGCCGCGGCGGCGGCTCGGGCATTTGCGGTTCGGGATGATCGAGCAGTTCGGGCCGCGGAGCTTCGTCGGTCCAGCTGCTGGTATCGGGCATCGGGGCAAGGCGCGGCGGCTCGGCGGCATTGGAACGCTGCGGAAGCTGGTCGCGGCCGGGCGCTGCGCGCACGATATTGGGCTCGACGACGATGTCGGTGGGACCGCCAATCATCAGGAGATGCTCGACATTGTCACGCCGGACCAGCACCAGGCGGCGCCGGCCATCGACCGCGGCGGCATCGATCACGGCAAGCCGGGGCATCCGGCCGCGCTGGGTGTTGGCACCGAGCCGGCTGCTGGCGAATCGGCGAACCAACCATGCGGCGACGCCGATCAACGCCAGAACGACGATGAACGCCACGATGAAGGTGATTGGGCTGCCTTGCATACTTGTCCCCGACAAATGGCGCTTTTCTCGTGCCCATGGTCAGACGCGCCAACCATCGGCGTGGGATGCCCCAAACTGCGATTTCTTAACGTCCCACGGCAAGTTTTGCCGTCCCCAGCTCTTAATAACCTATGAATCGCTCGATCCAAAACGACTTCTTGGCCTGTGCATGGCCCGCCAAACGGTTGGGTTAATGCCGCTTTTGGATGCGTAGAATCACGGGGGGCGCAAAGTGGTGTTCCATCAAGGGACATGCATCGACGCCATCTTTAACCACCTGTTAACCATACACGCGGCAAATTCTGCCTAGCTTCGGGCCTTTGGTCCGAGAGGCGGAAGGAGCCGCAACGATGTCCATCAACGACCTCCCGGTGCTGTCGGCGCTTCGCACCAAGATGCAGTGGCACCAGGAGCGCCAGCGCGTCCTGTCCGAGAACGTCTCCAATTCCGACACGCCCAAATTCCGGCCGCGCGACCTGGTCGAGCCGAAGCTCGACAAATCAGGCGCCGTCACTGGCTCGATGGGCCCCCTGGCGCTCACCCGCACCAGCGGCTCCCACATGACGCCATCCGGCGCGGCCTCGGGCTTCGACCAGAACAGGAATGCGGGTTTCGAGACCCGTCCCGCGGGCAACGCCGTCAATCTCGAGGAGGAGATGATGAAGGCCGCCAGCAACCAGATGGACTACGCGGCGGCGACCTCGCTCTATTCCAAGAGCCTGCATCTGCTCAAGACCGCGATCGGCAAAGGCTAGAGCATGATCCGGAAAAGTGTGCGGGCGGTTTTCCCTCGCGACAAACGCGGAACGCGTTTGCGCGGAGATCATGCTCAAGAGCTGAGGGAAGCGCATCATGGCGAATGACAGCAGCGACTTTGCCCGCTCGATGGCGATCGCGACCTCCGGCCTGCGCGCGCAGGCCGGGCGCATGCGGGTGATCTCGGAGAACATCGCGAACGCGGATTCGACCTCGCAGACATCAGGTGGCGATCCCTACCGGCGCAAGGTGCCGACCTTCTCCTCCGCGCTGGACCGCACGCTCGACGCGCAGGTCGTCACCCTCGGCAGGATCAAGCCGGACCGGTCGAACTTCCGCACCAAATACGAACCGAGCAATCCGGCCGCCGATGCGACCGGCAACGTCAAATATCCCAACGTGAACTCGGTGGTCGAGATGACCGACATGCGCGACGCGCAGCGGTCCTACGAGGCCAATCTCAACATCATCAGTGCGACGCGCCGGATGATCCAGCGCACGCTCGACATCCTCAAGAGCTGAACAGGACAATTAAGCCATGGCATCACCGACAATCGCAGCCAATGCTTATGCCAACCTCGCCCGCGTGCTGGAGAACAGCGGCGCCGGCAAGGGCAGCGAGGCGAGCGGGCAGTCCTTCGCGTCACTCCTGAAAGACGCTGTCGGCAGCGTCATGGAGTCCGGCCGCAAGTCCGACGCCCAGACCGTGGCGATGGCCGCCGGCAAGGCCAACGTGATGGACGTGGTGACGGCGGTCGCCGACACCGACGTCGCGGTGTCCACGCTGGTCTCGGTCCGCGACCGCGTGATCGCGGCATATGAAGACATCATGAAGATGCCGATCTGATCGGTCCTGTCATTCCGGGGCGCGACGAAGTCGCGAACCCGGAATCCATGGTGCTACCGACGATGCCGCAGGATGGATTCCGGGTTCTCGCTTCGCGAGCCCCGGAATGACGACAAACAATCGAGAGTGAGAATTCACATGACCGGACCTGAAACCCTCGACGTCGCGCGTGATGCGATCTGGACCATCGTGATCGTGTCGTCGCCGCTGATGGTGGTCGGCCTCGTGGTCGGCGTCGTCGTGTCGCTGTTCCAGGCGCTGACGCAGATCCAGGAGCAGACGCTGATCTACGTGCCGAAGATCCTGGCCATCTTCGCCACGATGCTGCTGGCGCTGCCGTTCATGGCCGACGCACTCCATTCCCACATGATGCGGATCTCGTCGCGAATCATCGGCGGCTGAGGCACAATGCGCCCGTCATGCGCATCGACGTCTCGCTGCTGCCGGCGCTCGCCGCTTCCTTCATGCTCGCCTTCGCCCGGGTCGGTGCGATGGTGATGCTGTTGCCGGGGCTGGGCGAGACCAACATTCCGACGCGGATCAAGCTGGCGATCGCGCTGCTGCTGACGCTGATCATCCTGCCGCTGCATCGCAACGCCTACCACGTCGACATGGGCTCGATCGCGCCGCTGCTGGTCATGATGCTGCATGAGATCGTGATCGGCATCGTGCTGGGGGCGACCGCGCGCGTGACGTTGTCGGCGCTTCAGGTCGCGGGCGCCGTGATTGCGCAGCAGATGGGGCTCGGCTTCGTCACTTCGGTCGATCCGACACAGGGACAGCAGGGCGTGCTGGTCGGCAATTTCCTGACCATGCTCGGGGTGACGCTGCTGTTTGCCACCGACAGCCATCATCTGGTGATCGCCGCGCTGAACGACAGCTACACGATCTTCGCGCCCGGCGAGACCGTATCGAGCGGCGACGTCGCTTCGCTGGCGACGCGCGCCTTTGCCGCCGCGTTCAGCCTGGGCTTGCAACTCTCCGGACCGTTCCTTGTGTTCGGCCTCGTCTTCAACATCGGGCTCGGCGTGCTGGCGCGGCTGATGCCGCAGATGCAGGTCTATTTCGTGGGCGTGCCGCTGTCGATCTTCGTGGGCTTCCTGGTGCTCGCCGTGGTGCTCACCGCGATGATGGGCACGTATCTCGACTATTTCATCGGTGTGATGCACCAGATGATGCCGCTCAAATAGGTGATCGATGGCAGACGACAACGATCCCGACAGTCAAACAGAAGACCCGACACAAAAGCGTCTCGAAGAGGCGCTCGAACGCGGCGACGTCGCCAAGAGCCAGGAGATCAACACCTGGTTCATGATCGCGGGCGGCACGCTCGTGGTCTCCACCTTCTCGGGCTCGGTGGGCAGCGGGCTGGTGACGCCGATGCGCAACCTGCTTGCCAATTCCTGGATGATCAAGACCGACGGCAGGGCTCTGCTCGCGCTGATGCAGCAGATCGAGGTCGCCGTGCTTGCGGCGATCGGCGTGCCCCTGCTGATGCTGGTGCTGGCGGCGATTGCCGGCAACGTGCTCCAGCATCGCCTGGTCTGGTCGGCCGAATCCCTCAAACCCAAATTCAGCAAACTGTCGCCGGCCGAGGGCCTCAAGCGCATCTTCGGCAAGCAGGCGGCCGCGAACTTCCTCAAGGGGCTCGGCAAGCTGATCGTGCTCGGCGCGGTCATGACCGTGGTCCTGTGGCCGGAGCGCCATCGCATGGAGGCGATGGTCAGGCTCGATCCGGCCGCCATGCTGGGCGCCAGCACCAGCCTGACCATTCATCTGCTCGGCGCGGTGGTTGCGGCGCTCGCGATCATCGCCATTGGCGACTATTTCTTCCAGTATCGCAGCTGGTTCCAGCGGCAGAAAATGTCGCTCCAGGAGATCAAGGAAGAGTTCAAGCAGTCCGAAGGCGACCCGCACATCAAGGGCAAGCTCCGGCAATTGCGCCAGCAGCGCTCCAAGAAGCGCATGATGGCGGCGGTTCCCAAGGCCTCCGTGATCATCACCAACCCGACCCACTATTCGATCGCGCTGTCCTACGAGCGCGGCATGTCCGCGCCGATCTGCGTCGCCAAGGGCGTCGACAACCTCGCCTTCAAGATCCGGGAGATCGCGCGCGAGCACGACATCCCGATCGTCGAGAACGTGCCGCTCGCCCGCGCGCTCTACGCCACCGTCGAAATCGACCAGGAAATCCCGACCGAGCACTACCATGCGGTCGCCGAGGTCATCGGTTACGTCATGCGGCTGAAGCAGGGATTCGGCGCCGGACGCGGATAAAATGCCCGAAAAGTACCGGAAATGGCCGTAATCTGGGAATCAGCGTACCTTTCGCCCTTGCTGCCCTTGCGCCTGCGGGTCCGATTCAGGCAGGGAGGACCCCACGCGCCCCGTAGCGCGTTGATTCTCTGCCGACAGGCTGTGCCAGCTTGAAATGACTGCCGAGACCGACCACGACCTCACACGCGAGCCCGTTGCGGCGCACGAGCCGTCGCCGCGCTCGGGCAGCATTGCGCTGGTGCTGCTCGTGGCCGCCGGCCTCGTCGCCGTCGCCGTCGGGCTGATGACGCTCGGGCGCGCGCAGGCGCAGCCCTACATCCTCGGCATCCTCGCCGTGCTGGCGATGGTCGGCCTGTTCAACCTGTTCGCCTTCGCCGCCGGCATCATCCGCTTCGTCGACCGCAGTCTCGATGATCCCGTGATGGGGCGCATTGCCGACCACGCCTTCGACGGCCTGGCCGTGACCGATCCCCGCGGCCACGTGGTCTATTCCAACGCCGCCTATCTGACGCTCACCGGCGCCAGCGGACCGCAGGAGGTGCGGCCCGTCGAGCGCGTCTTCATCGGCAACCCCGACGTCTCCGAAGCCGTGTTCCGCCTGCTCAAGGCCGCGCGCGAAGGAAAACGGCAGCAGGAAGAGGTGCGCATCTCCGGCCATGACGGCAGCCAGGGCCGCTGGCTGCGCATGCGGGTGCGCCCGCTCGGCACCGGGAAGCGCGAGGCGAAATACGCGGTGTGGTCGATCTCCGACATCACCCGCGACCGCGAGCGCCAGGAGGACGTGTTCCAGGAACTCCAGCACGCGATCGAATATCTCGATCACGCGCCCTGCGGCTTCTTCTCGGTCAATCCGGCAGGCGAGCTCGCCTATGTCAACGCGACACTGGCCAACTGGCTCGACTACGATCT
Source organism: Bradyrhizobium sp. 482_C4_N1_8 (assembly GCF_052075965.1). Classification (NCBI taxonomy): domain Bacteria; kingdom Pseudomonadati; phylum Pseudomonadota; class Alphaproteobacteria; order Hyphomicrobiales; family Nitrobacteraceae; genus Bradyrhizobium; species Bradyrhizobium sp. 482_C4_N1_8. Next base: position 3,226,261 of record NZ_CP197231.1, read on the forward strand.
TGCCGAGATCGGCTCGGGCGGGCTGAAGCTCACCGACATCGTCTCCGGCGACGGCGCCTCGCTGCTCACCGCGATCGTGGCGGTGCCGGGCGAGGTGAAGACGGAAGTCTTCGACATCGACTTGCGCATGCGCACCGGCAAGACCATGCCGGTGCGGCTCTATCACAAGCTCGCCTTCGGCGCCGACGGCGCGCCGGGGCCGTCGCGCACGCTCGTCATCAGCCGCGCCCGCGACGAGCGCAGCGATCCCGACCGCGCCGCCGAAGTGCGCTTCATGCGCTTCTTCGACCATACGCCGATGGCGATCGCGACCGTCGACCGAGGCGGCAACGTCGTGCGCGCCAACGCGCGCTACGCCAAGCTCGGGCAGGCCCTCGGGCTCGACAGCGCCAGCAAGTCGATCTTCCGCGCGGTCAATTCGCGCGACCGGCAACTTTTGATCACGGCCATCAACCAGGCCGCGGAGGGCCAGGCCGACGTCGCGCCGGTCGAGGTGGCGCTCGAGGGAGCCAAGGAGCGCTGGGGCCAGTTCTTCGTCACGCCGGTGGATGCGGCCGAGAACGAGGCCGAAGCCGCCATCGTGCACATGCTCGAGACCACCGAGCGGCGCGCGCTGGAGAACCAGATCAACCAGTCGCAGAAGATGGAGACGGTCGGCCAGCTCGCCGGCGGCATCGCCCACGACTTCAACAACGTGCTCTCCGCCATCATGATGGCGAACGACTTCCTGCTGAACGCGCACAAGCCGACCGATCCGTCGTTCCAGGACATCATGCAGATCAAGCAGAACGCGACGCGCGCCGCGACGCTGGTGCGGCAGTTGCTGGCGTTCTCGCGGCGGCAGACGCTGCGGCCGCAGGTGCTCGACCTCGGCGATGCGCTGTCCGATCTCGCCATGCTGCTGCGCCGGCTGATCGGCGAGAAGGTCAAGCACGAGACCATCCACGGCCGCGATCTCTGGCCGGTGAAGGTCGACGTCTCCCAGTTCGAGCAGGTGATCGTCAACCTCGCGGTGAACGCGCGCGACGCCATGCCCGACGGCGGCAAGCTGATCATCCGCACCGCCAACGTCACGGCGGAAGAAGCGGCTAAGCTCGCCTACAAGGGCATGCCGGCCGCGGACTATGTACGGATCGAGGTCGCCGACACCGGCACAGGCATCCCCGCCGATATCCGTGACAAGATCTTCGAGCCGTTCTTCTCGACCAAGGAAGTGGGCAAGGGCACCGGCCTCGGGCTCTCCACCGTCTACGGCATCGTCAAGCAGACTGGCGGCTTCATTTACGTGGACTCGGAACCGGGGCAGGGGACTTCGTTCCATATCTTCCTGCCGCGCCATCACGCCGAGCCCGAGGTGCAGGAGCAGCCCGCAGCAGTGGTCGGCGCGGCCAATGGCGCCGCGAAGGAGACCGCACCTGCGGCGGCGGAGGCCAAGCCGCGCACAGATCTCACCGGACAGGGCACCATCCTTCTCGTCGAGGACGAAGAGGGCCTGCGCGCGCTGAACGCACGCGGCCTGCGCTCGCGCGGCTACACCGTGGTCGAGGCCGAGAACGGCGTCGAGGCCATGGAGGTCCTGGAGGAACAGAGCGGTGCGATCGATCTCGTCGTCTCCGACGTCGTGATGCCCGAGATGGACGGCCCGACGCTGCTGAAGGCGATGCGCGAGAAGAATCCCGACATCAAGTTCATCTTCGTCTCCGGCTACGCCGAGGATGCCTTCGAGAAGAGCCTGCCCGAAGGCCAGCAATTCGACTTCCTGCCAAAGCCGTTCACGCTCAGCCAGCTCGTGGCGGCCGTAAAGGAGACGATGGCAAAGGCGGGATGACGGCGACTATCACTGTCGATTTGCGAGAGTTCCTCGAAATGATGAGGAAAAAGCGGCATTCCTGTCGTAAACCCGCCGGTAACCCGCGACCGCAGTTCCTCCGGCTCCCCGGCCAAACCCCCGCCAAATATGGGCTTTTGCCACATCCCCGCGACTGAGGGCCGCAGCCATAAGTTCCGAAACCGGCTTCACTTTTCGGGAAGTCTGCCCATCTTAGGAGCACGTCCCCATGCCGGGGATTTGGGAAACGCACATGACTTTCTCGCAACGCTCCCGCACTCTCTTCAAGACCCTCGCCGTCATGCTGGCGCTTGCGCTGCCGACTGCGCTGGTGATTTCGTCCGCCGACGCCCGCGTCGGTGGTGGCATGTCGTCGGGTTCGCGCGGTTCGCGCACCTATTCGGCGCCGCCGTCGACCACGACCGCGCCGGGCTCGACCTCGCAGTTCAACCGCACCTATACCCAGCCGGGTGCCGGCATGAATTCGGCTGCCGCCGCCCCCGCGCGTGGCGGCCTGTTCGGCCGCGCCGGCGGCTTCATGGGCGGCCTTGCGGCCGGCTTCCTCGGCGCAGGCCTGCTCGGCATGCTGTTCGGCGGCGGCCTGTTCGGTGGCCTCGGCGGCCTGTCGTCAATCATTGGCCTGATCATCCAGATCGCGCTCGTGGTGTTGGTGGTGCGGCTGGCGATGTCCTGGTGGCAGCGCCGCCACTCGCAGCAGGCGGCCTACGCCAATGCTGATGCAGGCAGCGGTCAGGGACCCCAGCCGAACTATCGCAGCGGCCTCGGTGGCGGTAGCGGCGGTGGTGGACTTGGCGGTGGTCTCGGCGGCTTCGGCTTCGGCGGCGCCAACAACGCGCCGCTCGAGATCAAGCCGGATGACTATGAGGCGTTTGAGCGCCTGCTCGGCGATGTCCAGGCCGCCTGGTCGAACGAGGACGTGGCCAAGCTGCACACGCTCGCGACGCCGGAAATGGTCTCCTATTTCGAGCAGGACCTTGGCCAGAACCGCGCACGCAACGTCGTCAACAAGGTGACCAACGTCAAGCTGTTGCAGGGCGACCTCGCGGAGGCCTGGCGCGAAGGCGAGACCGAATACGCCACGGTGGCGCTTCGCTTCGCCCTCACCGACAAGACGCTGGACCGCAACAGCGGTACGGTTGTCGCCGGCAGCGAGCAGCCGGGCGAGGCGACCGAGATCTGGACCTTTGCCCGCCGTCCGGGCAGCGGCTGGGAATTGTCGGCGATCCAGCAGACCAACTGATCGTACGCAGATTAAAGACAAGGGCGTCGTGCTTCGGCACGGCGCCCTTTTTCTTTGAGCCGCTTATATCCCGATACGGCCGACCATTTTGCGCGAAGCACTTAATTGCTTGTTGCCCGCGCAGAGCTCCCGCAATTTCGCGCCTACCGGTTAGAGAGGGAGATATTAGGTGAGCCAGTCTGTCGCGCGCTCCAGGACAAATCACGAAACCATTGCCAGGAATTCGTCCCTGCCGCTGGAGGCGATCGAAACGGCGTATGACCGGATCGAGGCCGAGCGCGACCGCAATTGCTGGATCTATCTCCGCCCGCGGGAGGAGGCGCTCGAAGCATGCCGGAAGCTCGTGGCGCGCGCGCGGACAGGCGAAAATCTTCCGCTGCTCGGCATTCCCTTTGGTGTGAAGGACAATATCGATGTCGAGGGAATGCCGACCACTGCCGCATGCCCCGCGTTCAGCTACACGCCCTGGCATTCCGCGCACAGCGTCGAACGCCTTACCGCGGCCGGCGCAATTTGTCTCGGAAAGACCAATCTCGATCAGTTCGCCACAGGCCTGTCCGGTGCGCGTTCGCCCTATGGCCCCTGCGCGTCGGTTGCCGATGCGCGCTATATCGCGGGAGGCTCCAGTTCCGGGTCCGCGGTCGCCGTCGCGGCCGGGCACGTCGCGTTCGCGCTCGGCACCGATACCGGCGGATCCGGCCGCATACCTGCCGGCTTCAACAACATCGTCGGAATCAAGCCGACCGTTGGGCTGGTGTCATCACGCGGGCTGGTGCCGAATTGCCCGACGATCGATTGCGTTTCGGTGTTCTGCAACACCGTCAGCGACGGCGAGGCGATCCTCGAAATCATCGAAGGGTTCGATTTCGAAGATCCCTACAGCCGCTTGCCCCGGGCCTTTTCTTTCGCCAGCGGGGCGGTGCCATCGTTCCGGTTCGGCCGCATTGCGGCCGCCGATCTCGAATGCTTCGGCATGCCGGAATGCGGCGAGCTCTATGAGCGCGCCTGCGAGCGTTTCACGCAGATCGGAGGAACGGCGATCGAGGTGGACTTCGCGCCGTTCCGCCAGGCCGGGGAGTTGATGTTCAGCGGACCCTGGGTCGCGGAGCGGCACTCGGCCATCGCTTCGCTTATGGACATCGATTCTGGCTCCCTGCTTGATGTCACGAGGACCGTGCTGGGCTCGGCCGCCGGCTATTCAGCGATCGACACATTTGGTGCCATTCACCGGCTGCACCGGCTTCGCCGCGACGCCGAAGCGATCTTTGCGGGTATCGATGCGCTGGTGGTCCCGACCGCACCGCGGCCGTTCACGCTGGAGGAGATGGATCGCGATCCGATCACCCTCAACAATCGCCTCGGCTACTACTCGTACTTTGCCAATCTGCTCGATCTCTGCGGCGTGGCGGTTCCGAACGCGACATTGCGGAACGGCATGCCCATGGGCGTGACCCTGCTGGCGCCGGCCTGGCATGATCGCGCGCTGATCGGACTGGCGCGGCGGTTCGAGGCCAGTGCAGGCCGAGCGGCGTTCGAATTGAAGTCTGGCGGCTGAAGGTCGGAATTCATTCCATCTCTTGCTCGAGCGTCGAAAGATCCAGGATCGAAATCACGGATCTGTCGTACCTGATCACGCCTTCCTCCTGGAGCCGTGCGAGCTGTACTGTCACCCATTGGCGGGTGGATCCGATGAGATTGGCGAGATCGCCGTGGGTAAACGGCATCCCGATGACGACCTCGCCGTCGCGCTTCACGCCGTAGACGTGCGACAGGAAGATCAACAGGCTATGCAGCCGCTCGGTCACCGAGCGCGTCCCGAGCATCTGGGCCATCGCCGAATAGCAACGCGCCTTGAATGCCAGGGCATCCAGCAAGGCGACGGCGATCGCCGGCGATTCCAGCGCAAGCCGCCGCAGCGCCAGTCCCGGCATGAACGTCAACAGGCTGGGTTCGGCCGCAACCGATGACCACATGTGCGGGCCCGTTCCGAATATATCGGGGCCGCCGACGAAGTTGCCGGGAAACCAGTAGGCGAGCGTGACCTCGCGCCCCGACGGCGCCGCATAGTAGCTGCGTATGCGTCCCTCGCTGATCAGGTAGATCCCAGCCTGTGTGTCGCCCTGAGACCAAACCAGTTGGCCGGCTTCCAGGGCCTTCTCGCGTCCGATCGCGCGCAGCCGATTGCAATCAGCCCGGTTGAGACCATCCAGCAAGCCGGGCAGCGGCCTGACGAGATTGTCCGACTCGGCCAGCATCACGCCTGCCGCTATCGCGCTATTCGCCCTGTGCATCGCCGGCTCCACGGTGAGACCCGGCATCGATTATTCAAGAACCATGCCAGCGCGCTGCGGGCTGCTTCGCGATTTCCAAGTTCTGGGGGATCAGCTCGCGTCCGACTGATTGAACGCCCGCAACCCTTCTGCGCGGATGACGTCGAGACAATCCTTCTTGAGGGAAAGATAGGTTGGCTCGACCATGACAGAACTCGACCGCGGGCGCGGCAGCTTGACCGCGACTTCGCGCAGGATGCGGCCGGGCCCCGCGCTCATGATGAGAACACGGTCGGCCAGCACGATGGCTTCATCGATGTCATGCGTGACGAACACGATCGTCGCCTTGATCCGGTCGCGCAGCTCCAGCAGATTGTCTTGCATCACCGCCCGGGTCTGCGCATCGAGGGCCCCGAAGGGCTCGTCCATCAGCAGCACGCGCGGCTGATTGGCCAACGCTCGCGCGATCGCCACGCGCTGTTGCATGCCCCCGGACAGCGTGTTCGGATAGGCGTCGGCGAAACGCTTGAGACCGACCATCGCGATCAGATCGTCGGCGATGGCATTCGCTTCCGTCCTGGACTTCCCATGCATCCTCGGGCCGTGGGCGATGTTCCTGCGGACAGACTTCCAGGGGAAGAGATGCGGCTGCTGGAATACCATGCCGACATCGGGTCGCGGGCTGTAGACACGCGAGCCCTCTACCAGGATGTCGCCTTCAAACGGCACCTCCAGTCCGGCGATCGTATTGAGCACCGTCGACTTGCCGCAGCCGGAGGGCCCGACGATCCAAACGAACTCGCCAGGTGCCACGTCGAAGGACACGCGATCCACCGCGATGGTCTGCCCGCCGCGGGTGTCAAAAACGATGCTCAGGTCTGAGACTTGAATGGCCGGTTGTTTCCGCGCCGATTCGACGGAGGCTGGCGAATTTGCCAGAGCCAGTTTCATGGTCGATCGAGCTCCAGACATCAACGCCACCAGACAGTACGTTCCGCAAGAGCCGAAAACAGCCGGTCGGCAGTGAACGAAATCAACCCGAGCGCTGCGAGCCCGCCCATGACCTGGCCCGTTTGCAAATTCTGCTGGGCAATCTCGATCCTGTAGACAATGCCGGCGAAAGCGCCTGCGAGTTCGGCCGCGACAAGCGTGTAAAACGAGATGCTGACGGCGGTGCGCAACCCGACCACGATGTAGGGAAGCGCGCCCAGCAGCACGATCTCCTGGAGCATCTGCCGCCGGGGCGTGCCGAGCATCAACGCCGCCCGAATCAGGCCGCGGTCGACCTTCTGCACGCCGATGTGGGTCGAAAGCCAAACCGTGAAGAACACGCCCCATACGACGAGGAATAGTTTTCCCGCCTCCGACAGGCCGAACCACAGGATGACGATCGGCACGAAAGCAATCGGCGGAATTGGCCGCAGGATGTGGAATAGCGGGGACAGCAAGCTCGAAACAACAGGGAATTGGCCGGTGAGGATACCGAGCAGGATGCCGAGCGCGCCGCCTAAGATGAACCCCGTGGTGACGCGAAAGAGGCTGGCCAGCAGATCGCCAAGGAACTGTCCGCTTCGTATCCACTCAAGGACCGCCGCAGCAACTACCGTCGGCGGCGGAAACAGCACCATGTTGACGGCCCCGGAACGGGAGACCAGTTCCCAGAGGCCGACGAACAGGGGAAGCGAAATCGCCCCGACCAGAATATTGAGGCGGCGAAGACGAGCTGAATCCGGCCGCCGACCGCGACCGTCGGTGCGGAGAGCAATTTCTTGTCCTGCTGAAGTGCCGTCCTGCATGGCTGTGCGGGTGCCTATTTCCACGAGAGCGTGACGCGTGCGGGGTCGACCTTCTTCAGCGGCTCGGCGACGACGACCTTGCTGAAGTCGGGCATCACCGCTCCCGGAGGATGGTTGCCGCTCTCGAGGCGCCATGCGGAGTGGGTCTTGAGAATCTCGATCAGCCGGTCGTCGAGACGCACCCGGTAAACATAGTCGGCCCAGATCGGAGCGAGGTCGTCCCGCTTCATGCCGACCGCGTCCGCCACGACCGTGATCGCTTCATCCGGGTGTGCTTTCAGCCAGACCTCGGCGTCGATCAGCGCGGCGATGAACTTCTCAACCAGCGCAGGGTTGGCATACAGATAGGGTCTCGTGACGACGATGTTGAACGTCTCGGAGTATGTGCCCGTTGTATCGAGCTCAGCGACGGCTTCGCCGAGGGCCTTCTTGGCGTTGGCGATGTGGGGTTCCCAAGTGTCGATCGCGTCGATGCTTCCTGCTGCAAGTGCCGGCAGCATCTCCTGCGGCCGCAGGTTGACGAGGGTGACATCCTTGGGAGTCAATCCCGCCGACTTCAGCAAAGTCGCCGTGTAGACCTCGCTGCCGGTGCCGGCAGTGAATCCGATTCGCTTGCCGCGAAGATCTGCCTTGGTCTTGACGCCGGCCTTGGCCGCGACGACCGTCTTGAGGTCGGAATATTCCATGCCGGCGACGAAGGCGATGGGCTGGTTTGCCATCGCCGAAGCGGTGACCGGCGCCTCCGCCGTCGTCGCGATGTCGGCGCCGCCCCCGATCACGGTGTCCAGGCACTGCTTGCCGGACGTGAAGTTCGAGACGGTGATGTCCAGTCCGTTCTTTTCGAAAATCCCCTTCGATTTGGCGACGATCGCAAGGCCGGAGATCGGTCCGAGGTTTTGCGCAAGCCGGGCTTTGAGCAATTCCGCGGCCGAGGCGCAGCCCGGACTGATGGCAAGGCAGCAAAGCGCGGCATAGCCGGCAATTGCCGCGATTGGGCGGACGGTGTTCCAGTGCATGACGATCTCCCCTCGCGCCGCGCCCGGCGGCAGCCCCGATGTGATCGCGGATGCCGCCCTGAACGGCCCCGCAGCAGACTCCCGCGTCCCCTCCTGGGCGATCTCTTGAGGATCGGCCCCACGTTGGTATGCTCGCCCGGCGCTACGGTCTCTGGAAGCAATTAATCGACATGGCCCTCGGGGCGACCGGTCGAGCGCCGCCGCTCGAGGTGATGCGCGTGCGGCGGATGGCCGCTGGAATAATGTCTGTCGTGACGGGTTCATGTCAGCGGATCAAAGACCGTCCAGCCAGGCGCAATCGCCGGAAAAATCGGGAGGATAGGATGAGCATTCTTGCCAGGGTCATCGTGCCAGCAGGCGCTGCGCTCGCGCTCTTCGCGAGTCCATCGGTGCAGGCGCAGTCAGCCGACATGACCTTCTTCGTGACTTCGAGCGGGCCGGGCAAGGGAGCCGATCTCGGCGGCCTGGAGGGAGCCGATGCGCAGTGCCAGAAGCTGGCGCAGGCCGGCGGTGCCGGTGCCAAGACCTGGCGCGCCTATCTCTCGACGCAGGCCGCTGACGGCAAGCCCGCCGTCAATGCCAAGGACCGCATTGGCAAGGGACCGTGGCAGAATGCCAAGGGGGCGGTGATTGCCAAGGACGTTGCCGACCTGCACGGCGCGGCCAATAACCTCACCAAGCAGACCGCGCTCAGCGAGAAGGGCGAGGTCATCAACGGCGCCGGCGACACGCCGAACCGGCACGATATCCTCACGGGATCGCAACCGGACGGCACCGCTTTTGCCGCGGGCGACGACAAGACCTGCAGGAACTGGACGTCGAGCACGCAGGGCGCGGCGGTCGTCGGCCATGCCGATCGTAAGGGCCTGCGCGACGACGAGCCGTCAAAGTCCTGGAACAGCTCTCACCCCTCGCGCGGTCCTGACGGCGGCTGCTCGCAGGCCGATCTGAAGAGCACCGGCGGCGACGGCCTGCTGTTTTGTTTCGCGGCGAATTGAGTTAGGGCGCGCAGCTCTCTCCCCGCGACATTGCGAGCGTAGCGAAGCAATCCAGACTGTCTCCGCGGAAAGATTCTGGATTGCTTCGCTTGCGCTCGCAACGACGGGATATGTGGTGCCGCCGTTCCGTCTCGCTCTCACGGAACCTTCGGCCGCATGTTACATTGGTCCGACCGCTTCCACGCTCACGGACCCTTCCCATGAAATACGAGCTCTACTACTGGCCCGAGATCCAGGGTCGCGGCGAATATGTGCGGCTGGCGCTGGAGGAGGCGGGGGCGGCTTATATCGACGTCGCGCGGGGGGCGCGCGGAACAGCTGCGATGATGAAGATGATGGACGCGCATGGCGGCACGCCGCCCTTCGCGCCGCCGTTCCTGAAAGCGGGCAAGCTCGTCATCGGCCAGACCGCCAACATCCTGCTCTATCTTGGCGCCCGTCATGGGCTCGCGCCGAAGACGGAAGCGGGCAAGCTTTGGGTGCACCAGCTTCAGCTCACCATCACCGACCTCGTGACCGAGATCCACGACACCCATCACCCGCTCGGGCCTTCGATTTACTATGAAGATCAGAAGGCGCCGGCGAAGAAGCGCACGGCCGAGTTTTGGGACGAGCGCGTGCCGAAATATCTCGGCTATTTCGAAGAGCTTCTCGCCGGCAATGGCGGCGCCTATGTCACCGGTCGCAGGCTGACTTACGTCGATCTCTCGCTGTTCCAGATCGTCGCCGGGCTGCGCTACGCCTTTCCCAAGCGCATGAAGGCGTTCGAGGGAAATATCCCGGGCCTCGTCGGCCTGCACGACCGCATCGCCGCGCGGCCGAACATCAAGGCCTATCTCGAAAGTGAGCGCCGCATTCCCTTCAACGAGCAAGGCATTTTCCGCCGCTACAAGGAATTGGACAATTAGCTGGTCCGGATAGCGGCTCACCACACGCCGGGCAGCAGGCGATAGCGCACGCGCGTCATATAGTCGGAATAGCCCGGCAGGCCCTCACGCAGCGTGCGCTCCTCGATGCCGATGCGGACAGCAAACAAGACGACGATGACCGGCGCTATCGCAAGGCCCCACCACGAGCCCAGCAGCAGCGGCACGCCGGCGAAGAACAGGATCATGCCGCTGTACATGGGATGGCGCACATGCGCGTAAGGCCCCGTCGAGACCACGCGCTGTGCGCGTTCGGCCTGGAGCTTCACCACGGGCGCGGCGAACGAGTTTTCGCGGAACACCCACAGGATGAACAGCGTCGAGAGGACGAACAGCACGAGACCGAGCGCCTGCAACGCAACCGGCATGTCGGAGGATTGCGTGCGCCGGTCGAGCCCCATTGTGGCGAGCCAGGCCAGCATCGCAATGACGAAGACGATCATGAAGGCCTTGTCAGCGGCAGGCTGGTCCTTTTGCAGGACCGGCCGCAGACGTTCGGCGAGCAGCGCCGGATCGACCCGATAAAGCCACCAGCCGCAGAGCGGGCCGAGCAGGGCGCAGGTGGCGAGGAACACCCAGGCCGCAGGCCAATGCATCGTCCCGGCGCAAGCGAACAGCAGCGCGCCCATGCCGGCGGTGGTGATCGTGTTCTGCAACAGCAGTTTTGCGATCATGCGCAGGTCCCGGGTCAGCCGCGCACGATATTGGTCCCGCTATCCGGCGAAGATGCGGCCGGACACGCGAAAAGCCCGATCGACCGGTTCGGGCGTTTCATCTTTGACCGGTCTGATCAGGCGAGCTGATCGATCCGCGTGCCCTGACCCGGCGGCAGCGGCGCGGGCGGCGGCGGCTTGTAGGTCGGGTCGTTGTCCTTGGTCTTCTGGTCGTCCTGCTGCTTGGTCGCGTCGTAGCTCGGCACCACGATCGCGATCGGCGGCGGCGCAACGGTAGAGACGCTCATCCACAAATCCTCACACATGGAAACAATCGACCTTGCGCTGCGAGGAGCGAAGCTTCCGTCAAGCCAATCGTTAAAATGCGAGGGAGTTGGTGCGGTGGGATGTGCCTTTTGTGCCTCCTTGCGCTGTACGAGGGAGCGGACGAACCTCTCCTCGTCATCGCGAGCGCAGCGAAGCAATCCAGGACTGTCACCGCGGAGGGATTCTGGATTGCTTCGCGGAGCTCGCAATGACGGAGCGTGTGGAAAGAGCGAGTGCCGTCTACTCGTCCTTGCCGCGCGTGATCGCGATGGACGCATCCGTCTTGGTACGGGTGCATTCCATGTTGAGTCGGCGGTAGCGCATGACGACCTTGTCGCCGCGCAACAGTCCCATCCGCTTCAGGCAGCGTGTCGCGCCCGTCGTGGTGTCGTCCTTCGTGACGGTGAAGACGATCGCCGCCATCGACCCCACCAGTGAAAAGAACTCCGGTGTCGGCTTGCGATCGCCCTTGGCATAGAGCTCGATGGAATATTTGTCGCCGCGGCAACCCACGGACAGCTCCTTGGCCGCGGGGTGCGAGAGGTAGACGATGTTGGCGGCCCGGAAATTCACCTTGAGGCGCTCGACCTGGTTCGTCAGCTCCTTGGCGCTGTCATCGCAGCGATCCGCGCGGGCAGGCGAGGCGAGGGTCACAAGGCCGGTGATAGCGGCGGCGACCAGGATCGCGCCGCGGACGTTCAGTTTGAAAATCATGATGAAAAGCCCCTTAGGCCGCGCATTCAACCTTCGTCGCGCGCCGAGCGCAAGGGGTGCACCCAGAGCCTGCCGGGGACGGTCGTCGCCACCTTGCGTCCGGCCGACGGCAACCAAAAAGGGCCGTCGTGACGCCGAATCGGGATGCCTCGGCCGCGCCAGAACGCCTTCCATTCGCGGCAAAAAAGCTTAGAACGCTTCTACGCTTAGAGGCCCGCGAGGGCTCCAAAACCCCGAGATTTGCCCATGAACGCTCCCACCGCCTTCCCCGACCCCGCAAAACCCGTTCCGCCCTACAAGCACACCCCGCTGTTCCCGCTGGGCAAGGACGAGACGCCCTACAAGAAGATCACGGCCGAGGGTATCAGGGTCGAGAAGGTCCTGGGGAAGGACATGCTGGTGGTGTCGCGGGAGGCGCTGCGGGCGCTGTCGGAGGCGGCCTTCGGCGACATCAATCATTATCTGCGCCCCGGCCATCTGAAGCAGCTCCGCGCGATCCTGGAGGACGGCGAGGCGAGCCCCAACGACAAGTTCGTCGCGCTCGACTTCTTGAAGAACGCCAACATCGCGGCCGGCGGCGTGCTGCCGATGTGCCAGGACACCGGTACCGCGATCATCATGGGCAAGAAGGGCTGCAACGTCATCACCGATGGTGACGACGAGGCGGCGCTGTCGGAAGGCGCGCGCGACGCTTACCTGCGCCGCAATCTGCGCTACTCGCAGGTCGCGCCCTTGTCGATGTACGAGGAGAAGAACACCGCCAACAACATGCCGGCGCAGTGCGAGATCTACGCCGAGGGCGACGACGCCTACAAGTTCATGTTCATGGCGAAGGGCGGCGGCTCCGCCAATAAAAGCTTCCTGTTCCAGGCCACGCCCTCGGTGTTGACCAAGGACCGGCTGCTCGCCTTCCTGAAGGAGAAGATCCTGACGCTGGGCACCGCGGCGTGCCCGCCCTATCACCTCGCCATCGTGATCGGCGGCACCTCGGCCGAGCTGTGCATGAAGACGGTGAAGCTCGCCTCCGCCCGCTATCTCGACGCGCTGCCGACCCACGGCTCGCCCGACGGCAACGCCTTCCGCGACGTCGAGATGGAGCAGGAAATCCACAAGATGACGCAGTCGCTCGGCGTCGGCGCGCAGTTCGGTGGAAAGTATTTCTGCCACGACGTGCGCGTGATCCGCATGCCGCGCCACGGCGCCTCGCTGCCGATCGGGCTCGGCGTGTCGTGCTCGGCCGACCGGCAAGTGCTCGGCAAGATCACCAGGGATGGCGTCTATCTCGAAGAGCTCGAGCACAATCCGGCGCAGTATCTGCCGCAGGTCGAGCAGTCGCTCGGCGGCGAGGTCGTCAAGATCGACCTCAACCAGCCGATGAAGGACATCCTGGCGACGTTCTCGAAGTACCCGACCAAGACGCGGGTCTCGATGACCGGCACCATGATCGTCGCGCGCGATTCCGCGCACGCCAAGCTGCGCGAGCGCCTCGAGAGGGGCGAGCCGCTGCCGGACTATTTCAAGAACCATCCGGTCTACTATGCCGGTCCCGCCAAGACGCCCGAGGGCTACGCCTCCGGCGCGTTCGGCCCGACCACCGCGGGCCGCATGGATTCCTTCGTCGACCAGTTCCAGGCCGCCGGCGGTTCAATGGTGATGGTGGCGAAGGGCAACCGCGCGCCTGCCGTGCGCGAGGCCTGCAAGAAGTATGGCGGCTTCTATCTCGGCTCGATCGGCGGTGCGGCTGCGAACCTCGCCGAGCACTGCATCAAGAAGGTCGAGGTGCTCGAATATCCCGAGCTCGGCATGGAAGCGATCTGGCGCATCGAAGTCGTCGACTTCCCGGCGTTCATCATCATCGATGACAAGGGGAACGACTTCTTCAAGGAGCTGAATCTGGGCTGATCAGGTCCAGCGTCGTCCGCCGGTCCCGGGCCGGCGGACGCACGCGGGGCGCGCTCAGCGCTTTATCTTGAACGATTTGGCGCCGCCATTCTCGACGCCGTCGAACATGACAAGGACGCGAATGCTGGTGGCGTCTTCGTCGAGGGGAAGCAGAATTTCCGCTTTGGCGCCTTCTTTGACCTTGCTTAGATCCAGCGTAGCCAAGGGCTTTGCGGTCTCGCTGCTGCCGTCCCACAGCCAGACGGTATAGAGAACGTCTTCTTCGCGCGTCGGGCCTGCGAGTATCAAGAGGCCGTCGCTGACCACGGCGAGGTCCCGGATCCCGGTGTTCTTGCCGAGTTCGAGTGAGGTCGTGTCGGGCTCGAGGTCGTCGTCTTTGGTGAAGAGCGCATCCGCATCGACGCTGACCACGAAGGCATGACGTTTCAGCGACGGACCTCGCAGTCCGAAGTACATGCGACCTTTCCTGACCGCAATCCCTTCGATATTGACACCGCCTTCCGCCAGCGGCTCATTGACGTACGCCTCGACGTCGTCGTCATTTTTGATCACGTCGCGCAGCCGTGAGCTCGATTCCACGCCATCGACCTTCTTGGCGTTAGGTTCGGTCTTGGGAGCTCCTGTTTGCGGGTCCACGGCGATCCGAAACACGACGTAACTCGACCGATTTTTCTCGTCACCGTGACGGCTTCGGCCATGTGAGCCGGTCACATAGAAGAAGCCCTTTCCATAGGCGACGCCCTCGGCATCGGGGTCGTTGTCGTCGTCCGAAAGCCGAATGAGCTTCCTTGGAACGAGGACGTTGCCTTCAATCGAGAAGAACTGCGCATATTTCTTCTCGTCATTGGCGATCAGGCATGACGTGAACTTGGGCGTGGTCGGCACGCATGCTGCGCCGCTCAGATTCATGCGCGGCTGTTTCTTGAATTCGTCCTTGCTGTCTTTTTTAAAGATCGAGGCGGGCTTCCAGGTCGTTGCCTCCGGAGCAATTTTCGGCGGCAGATGTTCGCCGCGCCCGGCCGGCGTCGTGGCTCCTAGCAGAATGCAGACGAATGCGGCTGTCAGCAATCGGTGAGATGCACGCGTGCTGCTGTTCGGCATTCTTCCCTCCCGGGCGCCATCCTCAAGTACAATCCTGAATTGCGGGGAAGGCAAGGGTGAGAATGTCGCGGGGCGCTCTCGCCCGTCAGCTGCAATTCGTAACCTGGTTCGAGCACAGCGAGCGCCACCAGCCGCGGACGCCGTCCTGGCTCTCGACGAGGCCCCAAAGTCCGCTGCAGGCAAAGATGCGCTTCGGGCCGCCGTCGGTGTCGATTGGGCCTCCGAGCTCGCGCTGGGCCGGCATCCATTTCGCATCGACGAACGGCGCCTGGAAAAGTCCGCCCATGCGCGTCGCGCCATTGGCGTAGGACGCGCCGACCTTGTTGGACGCGACCCAGCCGCGCCCCGCATAGGGTTTTGGCGCGCTGCGCGGATATCTCTTGTCGTCCTCGTAGTCCTTGCCCGGCGGTTTTGCGCCTTCGATCAGAAACCAGCCATCCTTGAAGCCGATGATGCGGAATTCGGTGAGCCAGCCGCCGTCGGGCGTGTTCTCGGCACCGCCAAGCTTCAGACGATAGGGCGGCGGCAGCGTGCCGAGCACGCGCGCTTTCGCCGAGGGCTCGGCGCGCACGTTGAGGCCATCAGGATCCTTGTCGATGGACCAGGCGCCGAGATCACACGGCTCGGTCCCATCGGGCAGCGTTGCGCGCCTGGCGGCGAGATCGGCGTGGAGCTTTGCGAAGTCGGTGTCGTCGTTATCAGGGTCCGGCGCGCTGCGCGGCTTCAGCTCGGCCGAGACCGCGCGCGTCGCATCCGGCGTCAGCGTGACGACGAGGGCCTGGCGCGCAGCGAACACGCTTGCCGGTGTCTTTGGATCGTTCGACGAGGCCGGATAGACGGCGAGGGTGCCGGTCGATCCTTCGGTCCGGTAGGCCGTGCCGGCGACATAGCCCGCCGGCACCATGGCGAGCGCGCTTGCACGCCACGCCGGTTCGGTGTCATCCGCGCGCGCCGCTTGCGTCGCGACACACAGGATCGTTGCCGCGATGAGACGGAGCACGCGCACGGTTCGCAACGTGCCTACGCGCGCGCGCCCGTGAACGGAAAGCTGCCCATCGGGCCGATGCCCATCTCGCCGCTCATGCTGTCGCCAGAGACCGTTCCGATGAACTCGAGCGTCAACGGCATCGGATTGGTGATCGAGACTTTCCAGTTGACGGCGTCGCCGCTGATGGTGCCGTCGAAGATCTCGGCCGAATTGCCGTCGGCGCCCTGCGTTCCGGTCAGTGTGCCGCCGGAGTTCAGCAAGGTCAGCGTGGCCTTGCGCTCGCCCATGGGCGTCGTCATGGTCAGAGTCCAGTTGCCGTCCACGGCCATTCGTGTCTCCCAACTTGTTCCCGGCACCTCGCGACAATCCGCAAGGTGAGCCAGGGACGCCTATAGCCTAACTCGGGGGACGTGCCTAACGCTCTCTTTGACGCGCCCTTAAGCGCGGGCTGCGCGAATACGGCTGCCGATGAGCAGGCGGAAGGCCACGTACTGGATCGCGAACGCAACGATCTTCGCGCCGATCAGGACCACCGAAATATAGAAGGCCCACAGCTTCATGTCGCCGGTCATGGCAACCGCAACGGTCCCCGCGGCGAGCGCAAACATCAGCGCGGCCCAGGCGTAGCCCGCGACGGTAACGTATTCCGGAATGGTCTCGGTCACGATCGCCGGCAGATAGCGCAGCATCCAGCCGCGCTTGAGCATGATGATGCCGATCGCGACATGCCCGATCGCGGGCTTCGCCAGCACGAAGCGCGGATCGTGGGTGAGCAGCGTTGCGCCACCGAGCACGATGACGAGGCCGAGGCTCGCCCAGGTCATGTAGCCCAGCGTCTGGCCCTTGACCCGCGACCAGACCACCTGGCCGATGGCGCCAAGGATCGCGACTGCGGTCGCGAGGATGACGTTGTCGGTCACGAGATAGATTACCAGGAAGACGATGGTGGAGAGGAAATCAGAGACGAGCCGGCGGAATACGTCTTTCATCGTCTGTCCTGTCTTCAATGGGGGTGGGGCAGCGCGGCGGCGGGCGCAGCATATTTGATCTGGCGATACTCGGGATACCATTTTGTGAAGTAGATCGCGCTGTTGCGGGCGGCGAAGGCGACCGCAAGGCCCGACCAGAGCGGCAGGCCGGGGACGTAGAGCAGCGCGATGTTGGCGGCCATCATCAACAGCGCGGCGGCGGTCCAGGCGCCGGTGATGACGTAGTTGGCGGTGAGGAAGCCGGGCATCGCCGCCGTCTCGGCCGGGACCGTTTCAACCGCATATTGCAGCGTGAACGGGTGGCGGACCAGCATCGAGCCGAGCGAGATGACGAAGATGCCGATATCGACCGACAGCTTGACGCCCAGCGTGCCGAGCTTCGGGTCGATCAGCGCGAGGTAGAGGCCGATTGCGGCGAATACGATCGCCGAGCCCATCGCCAGGATCTTCACGGAGCGGCCGCGCGCGACATCGACCGTGATGGTGGCGAGGCAGATCGCAGACGCGGCAAACACGCTGATCGTGGCCGACGTCACCAGCATCAGGAAGGTGTAGGCGCCGTAGGGCGCGAGGATCAGGAAAATCGCCATGAGCCGCCTCGGTCTGGCTAATCTTTACGATGTAAAGATCAATAAATCAGGAGCGGTGCTGGGTCAAGCGAAATCTTTACAGTGTCAAAATAACGTAGGTGACTTCCAAAAAGTGAAGGGCAGCAATGGCTTGGTCGGATGCCTCGTCGGCGAATTCCGCCCAGGGCAGGCGTGACAGGATCGGCAGCGCGGCGGCGAGCAGGAGGCCGACCGAGAGCAAGATGCCGCCGTTGAAGATGACATGGCCGCTCCGTCGCAGCCGGATCATCCGGAGTGCGAGCGCGCCGCAGGCCAGGGCGAGGACGGCAAGGCAATCTGCGGTGATCGAGGGCATGTGCATGCGAGGCCTCTTTGGTGACATCCGCGATGTCATTCCGGGGCTCGCGACGTCGTCGCGCCCCGGAATGACGAGGCGAGAGTTACTGCGCGCCCACCCAATTGCCGTGAAAGCCGTCGGGCACGCGGTGGCCGAGCTGCACCAGCGCGACGGGGCCGGCTTCGACATCGGTGGCGTTGAACACGGCGAGGTCGCTGCGGTTCTCCCGCGCGCGCCAGACCACCGCCAGCAGCCAGCCGTCGCCTTCCGCTGCATCCGTCGCGCGTTCGACGAACACCGGCTCTGAGATGGTATCGCCGGCCGGCAGCAGATAATGACCGAGCCGTCTGCCGTTGCCGTCGACATGGACGACGCCCGACAGCGCGCCGAACATCGGCAGCCGCGGATTGGCGCAGGCGTACCAGCCGTGACGGCTTTTCAATCCCGCGCGGCGGTCGTCGATGCGGGGGAATTCGCCGGTGAGATCGTCGAGATAGGTCTGCTGGAAGCGGTCGGTCTTCCCTGAGAGATCGAATGTCCAGCGGCAATGGCGGGCGCGTGATTTCTCCGGATCAGTCGGCCGGCCATCGGGATGCGGAAACAGCGGCGCTTCCTCGAACTGCATGACGTCGGCGATGATGCGGTTGCCGTCCTCCCACGCATTCATGATGTGGAAGACGTAGCAGGCTTCACCGCGGAACCAGACGATGTCCTTCGCCGTGCCGTTGCGCTTCATCACGCCGACATAGGCGCCCTTGTCCGGCTCCCAGGCATAGGGCGGCCGTCCGCTCATCGCGCGCTCCATGCTGCCGGTGATCGGCAGGATCGGAAACAGCGCATGGTTCTCGGTGACGATGAAGTCGTGCACCATGCTGGCGTAGGGCGCCTCGAAACGTTCGAAGCGCGTCGCCTTGCCGGAGGCGTCGATCGATCCGTAGGAGAGGGCGGGCGTCAGCGGACCCGCGGCGTTGTAGCCGAAGAACACGAGCTCGCCGGTGATCGGGTCGACCTTCGGATGCGCCGTGAAGCTGCCGGCGACGCGACCCTGATAATTGTGATAACCGCGCGTCGCCAGCGTGCCCGGCTCGATCTCGGTCGGCAGATGCGCTTCTTCCAGCGCCAAAAGCTTGCCGGCATGAAAGATGATGTTGGTGTTGGCGACGCCGCCGTCGGTGAGGTTTTGTGGCGCATCCGGCAGCTTGCGGCCGAAGCCGCCGAACAGCGCGCGGCCGGCATCGTGCTCGGCCAGCCATTTCGGCGTGCGGACCCAGCGGTTGCGATAGCTGGCGCGGCCGTTCTCGAGGTGGAAGGCATGCAGCATGCCGTCGCCGACGAACCAGTGCGCACCGGGCGCATCGAACTGCGGATTGGGACCGTTGCGATAGAGCACGCCATTCAGATCGCGCGGCAATTCCCCGACGATTTTGAGGAATGGCGCATCGGCTTCGAATGGAATCGGACCGAGGTTATGGCGGCGCTCGGTGACGGCGTCGTGCTGCACGACGTATCCCTCCCTATCTTTACATCGTAAAGATCGAATAATGCCGATCGCCGCATTCGTCAAGTGAAATCTTTACACTGTCAATATTGCGTCATATAGCTTGCAAATGGCCAAAAGCGACACCAAGAGCGAAACAGCGCGCAAGCCGCGTACCCCGAGCAAGACATCGACGGCCGCGAGCGCGCAGGCGCGTTCCACACGCCGTCCGGCAGTAGAGAAGACGGAGACGCCGTATCATCACGGCGCCCTGCGCGAGGCGCTGCTCCAGGCCGCCGAACGGGTGCTGGAGCGCGACGGGCTGTCCGGCCTGACCTTGCGCGCAGTGGCGCGCGAGGCGGGCGTCTCGCATGCCGCGCCGACCCATCATTTCGGCGATCTCACCGGCCTGCTCAGCGAGCTCGCGGCCGTCGGCTTCCGCCAGTTCAACGCGGCGATGGCCTCGTCCTGCGACGCCGCCACCACGCCACTGGAGCGCGCGCTGGCGCGGCCGAAGGCCTATGTCGCCTATGCGCAGGCCCATCCCGGCATGTACGGCATCATGTTCCGCACCGAGCGGCTGGACTATTCCAGGCCCTCGCTGCACGAGGCGGCCGAAGCCTCCTTCGCCGGCCTTGCCAATGCCATCGGCATGATGCGGCAGGAGCAGATCAGTGGCGACGCACTGACGCTGAACCAGGGCGCCGCGATCGCGCGCGCCTGGTCGATGGTGCACGGCTTCACCATGCTGCTGCTCGACGGCCGTCTCGAGGACATTCTGGGGCGGCTGCCCGAAGGGACGACGACCGAACAGTTGCTCGAGGCGATGCTGACGGCGCCCATCACGGCGAAGCTGCCGGCATAGCGCCTTCGGGCGGGCGCTGCCCTAGCGCATCGTCGCGAGTTCGACCGCACGTCCACGCGTGCCGACAATCTTCACCTCGTCCTTGCCGCAAGTGAAGCTGCGGGCGAAATCGTCCGCCGCCTTGCGCGCGAGCTCATTGGCGGTGGGGTTGGCGATGGCATCGACATAGGCGACGTGGCAGACCGGCCCCGGCGGCAGCCGCGTCACGACGAGCATGGCCTTGGTGTTCGGCCGTCCCTGCTTGTCGGGATCGGTGCCATCGGCGATGTGCCAGCGCTGGATCATGGCAATCGGCTTGGTGCCCGCGCTACGCCATTCGACGGTGGCCTCCGACGAATTGAATGGCGCGAACCAGACCTTTGCCGCCGGTTCCTCCGCTGCGGCCTTGCGGTTGCGGCCGACCGAGACGATTTCGCGCAGATCATCCTCGGCGATCAGCACGATCAGGCCGTCTTTTCCCGGGCAGGCCCGCGTGGTGCTGCCGTCGAGCTCGCTGGGCTTGCCGATCTGGCGGCAGTCTTTTGGCAATGTGGAGGAATAGGTGCTGCCCATGGATTGGGCGGCGACGTGACCCGCGCTCAGGCAAGTCAGCAGCACGGTCAGACAAAGGAACGCGATACGCCTCATGACGACGCCTTGATACAGAGGGAACTCCCTCCATCAGACGTCTTCACTGTGGGCAAGGTTCAAACAGAGGCGGGATGTACCTGACAGCGGCGCGGAATCGTTCTAGAAGGGCGCCTTCCGCTGCGCTTACCGCGCTTCGTCCGCGACATCTCATTCGATCATGCCAGCCATCGCTTCCAGCAAATCCTATCGCGTCGGCCGTTCCAAGACCGGACTTGGCCTCTTCGCCACCATGCCGATCAAGAAGGGGACCCGGATCATCCGTTATTTCGGACCGATCCTGGACTCCAGAATTCCCGCGCACGACGAAATCGAGAACAAATATCTGTTCGAGCTCAACAACCGCTGGACCATCGACGGTTCGGTGCGCAAGAACCTCGCCCGCTACATCAACCATTCCTGCCGGCCCAACGCCGAGTCCGACGTCCGGCCGCGCGAGCGCAAGGTCTTCATCCGCGCCATCAGGAACATCGAGCCGGGCGACGAGATCAACTACGATTACGGCACCGACTACTTCAAAGCCTATCTGAAGCCGATCGGCTGCAAATGCCCTTCCTGCGAGGCCAAGCGCAAGAAGTTGCGTGCCGAGGCCCGCGCTGAACGCACCAAGGTGAAGGCGCGCACGGAAGCCAAGGCCAAGAAGGCGGGCGCGAAGGCCGGCAAGAAGAAGCTCAACGGCCATGCCGTTGGCAAGAAGAACGGTCGCGCGCGGGCATAGCACGAGGTCGAGCCCCCAGCTCCGCTGTCATGCCCCGGCCTTGACCGGGGCATCCAGTACGCCGCAGCCCGTCCGCATACGTCTACTGTCTCTGGAATACTGCGTCGCCCGGCCAGGCCGGGCGACGACTGCGAGTGGTCGAGCCGAACCTCACGCCGCCACCACATTCCCGCTCTTCCGCAATCCCACATATTGCAGCTCGGCAAACACGCCGGTCGCAATCGCCTGCGCGACGACCATGAGCTCGCCGCCGATGTTCGGCGACACCGCGCCCGAGAACAGCAGCGCGATGCTGCCGACCGTCCAGGCCGCGTTGCCGACCACGACCAGCAGCACGAGCGGCCTCGGCGCGGAGGCACGCGAGGCAAGCCAGCCGACCAGCGCGGTGTAGGCGATCAGGAACAGGCCGGTCTCGCGCAGCAGCGCTTCAGGCAAGTTGAACAGCGATGCGAACGCGCCGGCGCCGAAGGTGAAGCCGACGGCGGCGACGCCGCTGAAGATGGCGTCGGCGAGAAGCGCGCGGCGCAGGAAGGTGGATGCGTCGATCATCGTGGTCTCCATGGTTGGGTTGGGCTTTGGGGTGAATTCAGTGCCGTCCGCGCCACCAGGCGCGGAGCAGGCGGGCGAGGCGGAACGGGCAGAGGCTCTTGCCGACGCCGTGCTCGAAGGCTGTGACCTGCGCGACGACATAGTGGCCGGTCGAATGCACCAGGGGCTCGGGCATGTTGAGGCTGCGTGCCAGCATGCGGGTCGCGAGCGTCACGGCCCAGGGAACAAGGTGGTCTGCGATGGTCCGGTAGAGCAGCAGCGCGATCATGGTCATCTCCTGTCGCGACCGAAGATGCGCCGTGGCGGGGACCAATTCGATTACCTCGCGGGTAAAAAATGCGCCCGTTCGCGACAGTCCTAAGGTGTTCGATGCTGTTCGCGAGGTGCGCTCAGGCTGGTCACCGTGCGCAGTCCCGAGACCATCGCTCTACTGGAAAGATGGGCCGGTTATTTGAAGAAGCGTTCCGACAGGCTCTACCGGCAAGACATCAGGCGCCCTGATGTGCTTGCCTTCTTTCGGGCGATGCAGGCTGAAGGCAGGTTGGAGACCCGTGACCGAGTCCACAGTATTGGTGAGCAAGTCTGCGACTACGCCGACCTCGAAGGTGATAGTTACAATCCGTTCCGTGCATGCAAGAAGCAGCTCACTATCAACGTCTCGACACCGCGCGATCGACAAGCGCGATGACCTCGTCGGCTTCCTGTTCGGTGCTGTCAAAGCGAGCCACGAATCGGATTACGTCCTGGCCCCGTCGCGCGAATTGCAGCCCGCTCGCTGCAAGACGGTTGATGGCCAAAGCGGGCAGGTTGATGAAAACCAGATTGGCTTCCACTGGCGCAATGAGCTGAACGTCGGGCAGCGCGGCGAGACCCGCTCCAAGACGCGCGGCCACGGCATTGGCCTTCGCCGCGAGCCGCAGATAAAGGCGATCCTCGACGTAGGCGAGCAGCTGTGCAGACGCAAAGCGCATCTTCGACGAGGTCTGGCCGGCGCGGCGAAGCCGATAGGACAGGGATTCGACGAGATCCTGGTCGAACACCACGATCGCATCCGCCGACATCACCCCGTTCTTGGTCGCCCCGAAGGACAGGATGTCGACGCCGGCGCGCCATGTCATGTCGGCCGGGCTGCAATCGAGCCGCGCCAGCGCGTTGGCGAACCGGGCGCCATCCATGTGCAGCGACAGATTCCTGTCGTGGGCGATTGCTCCGATTTCGGCGATCTCGGCGAGGGGATAGATCGTTCCATATTCGCTGGCCTGAGTGATCGACACCGCATCGGGCTGGGAGCGATTGCGGACTCCCCAGGCCGCCTGGCCCAGCGCCTGGCGCAGGCTCGACGGCTCGATCCGAAAGTTTCGGCCGGACATGGCGACGAGCTTCGCGCCGCCTGTGAAGGCTTCGGTCGCGCCGCCTTCCGCGGTGTGGATATGCGCCTCTTCGTGACAATAGATGGCGCCATAGGGCCGCGCGCAGCTCGCGAGTGACAAGGCGTTGGCCGCCGTACCGGTCGAGACCGGGAACACGGTGACCGCGGTCTCGAACAGCTCCGAGAAGCGCGCATTCAACAATCTCGAATAATCGTCGTCCCCATAGGCGGCGGCCGGGCCGCGATTGGCCTCGGCGATCGCTCGCAGAATCTCGGGGCAGACCGGCGCGACATTGTCGCTGCGGAAATTCGGGAGCGTCGGGGCTGCTTCGTTCATACCGTCCTGTCCTGCCGTCATATCACGGTTGATTCCTGCTTGTTGATGCGCCGGTTGATCAGGAGCAACGGGATTGCGGTGACGAGGATAAGCACCGCGGCCGCGGCGGCCGCCAGACCCGCGCCGGTGCCCTCGATGGCATGGTACATCACGACGGTCGTGGTGACCCAGCCGCTCGCATAGAGCACAATGGTCGCGCTCAACTCGGATGCCGCGGTGATCCAGACCAGTACCAGCCCGCCGACAAGGCCGCTGGCCATCAACGGCACGGTCAGGGTCGCGAAGGTTTTGCTTGGCGAGACCCCGAGATTGATCGAGGCTTCCTCGAGCGAAGGATCGAGCTGGTGCACGATCGCCGAGGACGACCGGATCGCGAAGGGGAGCTTGCGGACGACATAGGCGATGACCAGGATCAGCCAGCCGCCGGTCAGAATCAAGGGACCGCTGTTGAACGCGATGATGAGCCCGATCGCCAGGATCGTGCCCGAGACCGCAAACGGTACCATGCCGACGAAATCTAGCAATCCCGACAGGCGCGAGCGGTGCCGGGCCACGACATAGCCGATCGGAGCGCCGATCAGCATGGTGACGACGGCCGCGATGCTGGCGAGCGTCAGCGTGTTGAGCAGCGGCCGATAGGAGCCCGACAATAGGGTGGCGTAATTGCCCAATCCGAACTCCCAGGTCAGGACAGGGCCGCGAAAGCGCAGGAGGGAGATCATCAACACGGCCGCGAACGGCAGCAGCGAGGCAATCACAATGCCCCAACTCACGATCGTGGCCGTGAGCCGCAGTCCCGGCGTCAAAGGCAGCTTCGCGGGCGCGCTGCGGGCATTGGTCGAAAACCGGCGCTTGCCGAGGTAGTGCCGCTGAACGAGCAGCGCGATCGCCGTGCAGGCGATCAGGAGCACGCTGAGTGCGCCCGCCGCGGCCGGGTTGGCATCAGATTCGCCGGCGAACAGCTTGAAGATGTCGACGGCCAGGAACGGCCGGTCCTCAGCCAGCACCGCTGGCACGCCGAAATTCTCCAGTGCCTCAATGAACACCAATAGTCCGCCGGCAAGGATCGCCGGCATCACGATGGGCAGCAGCACGGTGCGGATCACATAGGGCCGTGAGCCGCCGAGATTGCGGGCTGCCTCCTCCATCGAGGCGTCGATTGCCTGGAATCCGGCCAGCACGGGCATGACGACGTATGGATAGAGCGTCAACGTGAACACGATGACGATGCCGGGCACGCCGTAGATCGATCCGATCGGGATGCCGATCCCGCGCAGAGCGGTGGTGACGACGCCAGCATGGCCGAACAGCAGCACAAGGGCGTAGGCGCTGACGAACGAGGGCAGGACCAGCGGCAAGGACGCAAGCGTCAGCAGCAGCGCGCGGCCCGGTATGTCGATCCGGGCAAGACAGAAGGCGAGCGGGATGCCGATCGCGCATGCGAAGGCCGTCGCGAGCGCGGCGCAGAGCAGACTGTTGCCGATGCTGCCGAGGTAGTAGCGGCTCTTCACAATCGCCGCATAGTTCCCAAGTGTCAGGCCGCCCGTGCCGTCGATCCGAAAGCTTGCATCCAGGACGAGCGCCAGCGGGTAGAGCAGAAACACCGCGAGCAGCACCAGCGCCGCCAGCGTCACGATGGTGGCAAAGCGTTTCATGGCGCCGGATACGCCGTGATCTGGGCAGGGTCGTAGGCAAGGGTGAGCGGCGCGCCGGGCAAGAGATCGAGCGCCTGGCCGCCGAGCGCCGCAATCCGAATCTGGGTGCCGTCGGGCAGGGTTGCGTGGAGGCGTTGTACCGGGCCGAGAAATTCACGCAGCGCCAGACGCGCATGCACAAGCGAGCCACCGGAACCGTCTCGCAGCTGCAGGGCCTCCGGCCTGACCGACAGCAACACCGGCGCGCCCGGCGCTGCGACCTCGCCTCTGACCGTGAATTCCGTTCCGGCTGCTGCGACAGGAGTGTTACGGCCGTCGAAAGCTCCCGCGATGCCCGGCACCATATTGGTCGAGCCGAGGAATTCGGCGACGAAGGCAGTCTGCGGCATCCGATAGATGCGCTCCGGCGTGTCCACTTGCTCGATCTTGCCGTGACGCAAGACGGCGATGCGGTCGGAGATGGCGAGTGCCTCCTCCTGATCATGCGTCACGTAGATCGCAGTCAGGCCGAGCGCCTGCTGCAGCTGCCGGACCTCGATCCGCATTTCGGTGCGCAACTGCGCGTCGAGGTTGGACAGCGGCTCGTCGAACAGGAGCACGGCGGGCTCGATCACGAGTGCGCGGGCGATTGCCACGCGTTGCAGCTGACCGCCGGAGAGCTGGTGTGGTGACCGCGGACCGTAACCTGCAAGGCGCACCCGCTCGAGCGCCTTGTCGACGCGCGATGCGATCTCGGCAGCCGGAACCTTCCTGGCCTTCAGCCCGTAGGCCACGTTTTCGGCGACGGTGTGGTTCGGGAAGATCGCGTAGTTCTGAAACACCATGCCGGTGTCGCGGCGATGCGCGGGCAGAGCATCGATGCGCCGCTCGTCGAAGGAAATGGAGCCGGATTCGACGTCGACGAAGCCTGCGATCATGCGCAGCAACGTCGTCTTCCCGCAGCCTGACGGCCCAAGCAGCGTGAACAGCTCGCCATGCTTGATGTCGAGCGAGATGTCGTCCACGGCCCGCACCGCGCCGAAGGTACGGGTCAGGTTTTCAATCCGGATCGCGGTCATCGGATCAGCGCGTGTTCTGGATCGTGGTCTTCAGCCGCGCGAGGGTGTCGCGACGGGCCGCTTCCCATTTGGTGTCGTCATAGGGCAGCACCTTGACCGCCGCAAACGGCAGCATCCCCGGTGCGACTGCCTCGAGCTCGATATCCTGACGGGCAGGGCGCCGGAACGTCGCCTTCAGCAACATCTCCTGGACTTCCTTGCTGGCCAGATAGTCGACCAGCCGTTTGGCAGGCTCGGGGTTCGGTCCGCCTTTCAGGATGGCCGCGCCTTCGACGCCCGCATAGGTGCCCTCGGCCGGATAGGCGACGCTCACCGGCGCACCGTTATGGGCCCACAGGAAGCCGGCATATTCGAGCGTGATGCCAAGCGGATATTCGCCGCTGCCGATCCCGTCGAAGACCTGGGTCGAGCGGTTGAGCACCTTCGCATTCGCAAGCAGCCCGTCCATCTTGGTCCAGGCTGCGTCGTCCGCGCCCCACAGCGAGAGAAGCGTGGTCGCGGCCGCATATGAGAATCCGGAATTGGCAGGGTCGGTAAAGGCGAGCTTGCCTTTCCATTTCGGATCGAGGAGGTCTGCCCAGGCTTTGGGTCCGCTGGCCTTGTCGATCGCCTTGGTGTTCTGGCCGATCACAACGACCTGGATGTTGGTGCCCAGCCAAAGGTCGTTTGGATCGCGAAATTGCGCCGGCACGGCTTCGCGGCCCTTCGCCGCGTAAGCCTGAAGGTGCGGGCTCGCCAGCCGCAGCAGCGTCGCACTGACGCCCCAGATCACGTCGCCCTGCGGATTGGCGGCCTCGGACGCGACGCGGCGCACCAGCACACCTGATCCGGTCGAGACCACGTCGACCTTGATTCCGGTCGCCTTGGCGAAGCCTTCGGCTACAAGCTTGTTCACGGTGTCGTCGTTGGCCGAATAGAGCACGACGTTCTGCTGGGCCGAGGCCAGCTCGGCCGCGAACAGCGATGCCGCGAGCGTCACGACTCGGGCGAGGATGGAGGCAGGAGATCTCATCGTGGTTCGCCCTCGTGGGTTCAGCGATTGCTCATGCGGTTGCGGCGAGGTACTCGGTGGCCGCCTTGAGCCCGGCGCCGGGTTCGATCGGCAGGCCGAACTTCGTGAGTGCGTCCTCGAGATGCAGAAGGTCGGTCAGAATGGTCCCCGCGCTCAAAGCACCCATCGTGCCAAACCGGATGACACGGCCGGAGAGACGGTTGCGGGCGCCTGCGATCACCGTGCGGTGATCCTGGTAGAGCTGCCGCACGATGGCTCCGCCTTCGAGCCCGTCGGGGACCTTGAAAACCACGACCGTGTTCGAGCGTGGCTCATCGCGGCAAAAATCTGCGAGTCCGAGCGCCGCGCCGCCGGCGCGCAACGCGGCGGAGAGCTTCTTGTGGCGCGCGAGCACATTGGCGAAGCCTTCCTCGTGCATCATCGTCAAGGCCTCACGCAGGCCATAGATGAGGCTCACCGGTGCCGTGAACGCGGTCTCGTTCTGCTCTGCGGATTTCAGCGCGCGACGGAAATCCCAATAGAAGGCCGATCGCTGCTGGTCCTGCCCGATCACGCGCCACGCCTTGGCGCTGACGCTGGCAAGTGCGAGGCCGGGTGGGCACATCAAGGCCTTTTGCGAGGCCGAGACAACGATGTCGACGCCCCATTCGTCCTGCCGCATCGCGATGCCGCCGAGACCGCTGACGGAGTCTGCGATGAGCAGCGTTGGCCGGTCGCGCACCAGTGCGCCGAGCGCCGCGAGATCGGCCACGATCCCGGTCGAGCTCTCATTGTGCACGACGACGACGGCGCGATAGGCGTGCTCGCGCAATCGGGCTTCCACCGCGGCGACATCGATCGCCTGGCCCCATTCGATCGCGACCGTGTCGACGGTGATGTTCATGGCCTTGGCGATCGTGGTGAAACGCTCACCGAACTGACCATGCTCGACTACGAGGATCCGATGGCCCGGTCCGGCCACGTTGACGAGCGCAGCCTCCATAACGCCGGTTCCGGAGCTCGCAAAGAACAGGATGCGGTTCGTCGTGCCTAAAATCGGGCGGATCATCTCCTCCGCCTCGCCGATTGCAGTCCGGCATTCGGGTCCGCGATGGTTGACCATCACCCGAGCCATCGCCTGCCGCACCCGCTCGGGCACTTCGGTTGGACCGGGAAGCCGAAGACGGTATCCCGTCGAAGCAATGGCGCTCGGAGTGTCTGTGGTCGTCATAGCTTGAAGTCACCGTTTTGACGCATGTAGGGAACGAGGCCGCCCGCGCGCAGGATCGCCAGCATAATCGGCGGCAGCGGCTCCGGGCTGAGCGTCTCGCCGCTGCGTTCGTTGCGGATCGCGCCGGTGCCGTCGGAGATCAGGATGTCGCCCTCGCGAATCCCGCCGGTTTCGCAGACAAGCGGCAGCAGGCCGTTGTTGATCGCGTTGCGGTAGTAGGTGCGCGAGAAGCTTCGCGCCATCACCGCCGGAATGCCGGCCCCGAGCACGGTCGTGACGGCAACCTCCATCGCCGAGCCGCAACCGAAATTCTTGCCCGCCACCAGGATGTCTCCGGGTTGCACAGAAGCTGCAAAGGTCGGATCGACATGCTCGAACAGGAATTGCCTGAGAACGGCGGGGTCGAGGCTCTCCCGCTTGCGGGTCGAGCTGATGATGGAGTCGGTGTTGACGTCGTCGCCGACAAGTCGCGCGCGTCCTCGCAGGGCTGTCATCGCGACACCTCGCGAGGATCGGTCACGACACCGCGGGTCGCGGCGGCTGCGCAAGCTGCCGGGGAGGCGAGATAGATCGATGCCTTGGCGTTGCCCATGCGGCCTTTGAAGTTGCGGTTGGCGGTCGAGATCACCGAAACCCCGTCGCCGGGGATCACCCCGCAGGTCCCGCAGCAGGAGCCGCAGCCCGGCTCGACCACGGTGGCGCCGAAGCCGACCAGGGCGTCGAGCGTGCCATCGGCCGCCATGGCGTCGCGGACCTCGCGCGATGCCGGCGTGACCACGAGCTGCACGCCGGGTGCAACGCCTCCACCCGCCTCGAGCACGGCGAGGGCTTGATGGAAGTCGCGTAACCTGCCGCCCGTGCAGGTGCCGAGATAGACCATCTGTACCGGCGTGCCGGCCGCATCCTCGAGCGCCACGACCTGATCCACCAGATGCGGCAGCGCGATCCGCGGCGTGAGGGCGTCGAGCGCGATCTCCACGGTCCGGCTGTAGTGCGCATCCGGATCCGCTGCGACCGGTTCGAAAGCCTGGCCGGTGCGGCCCTGCAGATAGGCGACGGTTTCAGCATCGGCCGGGAAGATGCCGGTCTTCGCGCCCATCTCGACCGCGAGATTGCTCAGGACGAGGCGGTCCTCCAGCGCGAGGGTGGCGACACCCGGTCCCGCGAATTCGAGTGCCTGATAGGCGGCACCGTCAGCGCCGAGCATGCCCGCGAGGGCCAGTGCGATATCCTTCGCATAGACGCCGCTCGGCAGTTGTCCGGTCAGGACGACGCGGATCGAATCCGGCACGCGCAGCCAGATCCGGCCACACAGCATGACCGCGGCGAGATCGGACGAGCCGATCCCGGTCGCAAAGCAATTCAGTGCCCCGTATGTCACGGCATGGCTGTCGGCTCCGACGACCAGACCACCCGGCAGAGCGCGGCCCGTCTCCACGATGAGCTGGTGACCGATTCCTTCACCGGCTTCATGCAGCGTGACGCTGAACCGCCTGGCGAAGTCCCGCATCACGCGGTGCAGCTCGATCGTCTGCGGGCTTGTCGGCGGCACGTAATGGTCGAGCGCAAAGACCAATCGGGCGGCATCGCGCACGTTCTCTCCGCCCATCGCCTTGAAATAGTCGAGCGCCATCGGGACCGAACCGTCGGTGCCGAGCGCGCAATCGACCTCGCAGACCACGAGGTCCCCGGCGTGCGCATCCTGCCCGGATTTTCGAGCGAGGATCTTCTCGGAGATCGTACGCCCGGCCATCGCTAGACCTCTGGCATCTCGCAGCCGAGACGTCGGAGCGAGGCGTCGACCCAGCTACGATCGAGCGTACCGGCTTCGATCGCCGCCATTTGCTTGGTCTCGGCAGACTGCTTGGCTTCGGCTGCCTCGATCACCGCTCGGCAATCGTCGATGGCGACGGCTAGCACGCCGTCGTCGTCGCCCAGCACCAAATCGCCGGACTGGATGACCATGCCGCCGATCGCGATCGGTCCGTTGATCTCGCCCGGACCGTCTTTGTACGGACCGCGATGGGTGACACCCGCCGCGAAAACGGGAAGGGGGTTTGCCCGGATCGCAGCGGCATCGCGGATCGCGCCATGGATAACGATGCCGGCGACGCCGCGCCGGGCGGCCTGCGCGAGCATCATCTCGCCGAAGATTGCGTTGCTGAGGTCGCCGCCCGCATCGACCACGATGACGTCGCCGGCAACCGCGATGTCGAGCGCTTTGTGGACCATCAGATTGTCGCCGGGGCGCGTCTTCACGGTCAAAGCGGGACCGGCCATGCCGCCAGCCGCATGCATCGGCCGGAGCGTGGCGCCGCCAGCGGCCATGCGCGACATCACATCGCTGATGTTGGCGACCGGAAGGGCGCGAGCCCGTTCGACCCATTCGCTTGCGACAACACGCTTGCGGGAAAGGATCCTGAACCCTACGGCCATATCAACCCCATTGAAAATGGAACGGCGTTACGCATAGTGTAACGGTGACGAGCCGAGGTCAACCGAAAATCGGCAGGACAGGGATTTTCGATGCCCAAGACGCAAGGGGTCGCCGCCGTGCAACGGGCGTTGGCGATCCTGGATACCTTCGCTGGAGCCGGGTCGCGCAGCCTGGCCGACATCGCCAAGATCACGGGCTTGGCGAAACCGACCGTGATGCGCTCGCTGGTGTCGCTGGATGAAGCCGGCTACGTCGTCCGCCTCAGCGACGGCCGCTACGCGCTCGGCGCAAAGACATTCCAGCTCGGCACCACCTATCGGGCCAATTTCAATCTCGAACAGCATGTGCTGCCGGTCCTTCAGCGGCTAAGCCAGGAGACGTTGGAGAGCAGTGCGTTCCACGTGCGTGAACGCGATAGCCGGCTCTGTCTGTTTCGGGTGGATTCGCCGCAGCTCGTGCGCGACGTCGCGCGGCCCACAAACCTCGCGCCACTCGATTTGACCTCGACGGGACAAGTGCTGCGGACGGCGCGCTGGGCAGACCGCACGGATGGCGGCGTGCAGGTCTTCGTCAGTTCCGGAATCTACGACGCTGTGACGGCCTCCCTCTCCACCGCCGTTTTCGGCCACGACGGAGCGCTGGTGGGCGCCATGACCGTGAGCGGCCCAATCGAACGCATCCGTCAGGCCGACCTCCAGGCGCTGGCGTCCCGGCTCACCGACGCTTCGTATCGGCTCTCACTTGTGCTCGGCGCGCCATTGCGCCGCGAGGTCGGCGCGCCGCGGATCATCAGTCTGCCATCGGCCGAAACAGGCTCTCCCTGACGCCGCCCCGTTCGGGGCAGGGCACTATTTTCGACCGGCAAGCTCGTGAATAGACTCCGCTCAGGTCTTGTACAGACTGTAGACGCTGGACTCCAAGCTCGCCTCCGCAACTCTGAATCCGGTCACGATGTCCTCGCGAAACTTGAGCCATTCGGCGTAGATCAGCCTACGCCCCACCATTGCCGGTAGGTCAGGCGAAGTGCGGTGAGGAATACACACGTATGGAAGTGAGCTAGCCGGTTGCGCGCGGGAGCATGCCCTTGGCGGTAATCTCCGCCGAAAGTTCTTCGATCGTCTTGCGTTGTTCCATGGCGGCTTTGCGGATCAGCGCAAAGGCGGCTGGTTCTGCGAGCGCGTGCGAGTGCATCACCTGGAGAACGGCGGCGAGCACGACGCGACGCGACCGAAGACGCTGCTCGAGCTTGAGCACCTGCTGCTTCAATTCGCTGGTGCGTTCGCTTCGCTCGATTGCCATGACGAGCGCCGCGTAGATGCCGGCCGAACGCAACGGCTTGACCAGGAACGAGGCTGGATCGAGCTCGAACACTAGCTTCAGCCGGCTTGGCGTTTCGGTGCCGAGCAGGGCGATGACCGGGCAGCGTCCCAGGAACGCGCGTCGTGCCGGTTGCGTCAAAGGCAGGAACTCGTCATCGATCAACGCCAGATCCGGCGCGAAGTCGATCGCCTCTGTCGGCTCCCACGCGATGCTGTCGACCCCAAGACGCTCGAACTGGCGTCGCACGATGGTTGCGTCGCGTTCGTCCTTGATGGCGACGATTGCCTTACGCCCGCGCAGCGAAAATGAAGACGGTCTGCTCATTTTACAACCCGCAAATGCGGCGCATTCGGCAATGCGCCGCCCGCCGAGGTCTCCCTCGAAGGGCTGACGGCAACGTCGAGCTGCGTCAGGTAAGGATCAGGCTTAACAGGCGCGTCGGCTTCCCAGAAGATATCAAACTGTCCTCGCGGATTGGAAACGGCAAGCCGCGGTGTAAGGACGCAATGATTGTTGCCGCCGTCGATCCAGACCGGTCCTTGCGGCGAATTGTAGCGATGGCCGGCCGCGGCGCGCCGCACCTCGGCGATGTTCGATGTGCCAGCGCGCTGCAACGCGCGCGCCAGCAGATAGACGGCGACATAGGCGGACTGCCCGTCGACCGAGGGGCTGCTGTCGTCGCCATAGCGCGCCTTCCAGCGTGCAACGAATGCGCGGTTCTCCGGCAGGCGGATGCTCTCGAAATAGGCCGATGACGTGATGCAGCCGGCCGACGCCGGTCCGACGATCGACAGTTCCGGTTCGCACAGGCTGCAGCTCAGCATCGGAATCTCGAGCCCGGCGGCCTTGGTGCCGGCGTGGAAGGCGCGAATGAAGTCGTAGCTCGAGCTTCCGACCAACGTGTTGAAGACGATCGGCGGCTTGCGGCGGACGATCTCGTCGACGATGTGCCCAACGGCGCTTTCGCCGAGTTCGAGCAGCCGTTCGGCCAGGATGTGGCCGTCTGCCGCGCTGACCAACTCCCGGGTGACGCGATTGGTCTCCCATGTCCAAACGTAATTGGAGCCGACGCAGAAGATCTCCCGTGACAGATTGTCGAGCACGTACCGGACGAGCGGCAGGACGTTGTGATTGGGCGAGGCGCCGACATAAATGACGTTGTCGGAGCACTCGAAGCCCTCGTAGCGCGCAGGATACCAGAGCAGGCGATCGGTGCGCTCCACGATCGGCAGAACTTGTTTGCGCGACGCCGACGTGTAGCAGCCGATGATGTGCTCGACGCCGACATTGCGGATGAGATCGTCGCAGACCGTATGGTATTCGGAGATGATGCCGCGAGGATCGCGGATATGAGCGGCAATCGAGAAGCCGAACTCCGTCTGGTTGTTGATCTCGTCGACCGCCATCATCGCGCTCTTGAGGATCTCGCGGCCCATAGCCTGATATGGCCCGGACTGTGAGCAGATGATGCCAACGGGAACAGACGGTTTTGTCATTGACGACTTTCGGTAGTGCAACGCGAAGATGAAATCATCATCGGCGATGACAGTGCAAGTGGCTTGCCGTTTTGCTGCGCAGCACTATCGAAATTTAGGCAGAGAGCATCGTTGACAATGCGATGGGCAGTTACTTAGACTTTTCTCCTACAGGGCTACCTGTCGAACCTCGCGTGCGCCGATCTGGCCGATGACGTCCAGCTCCTTGCACTAAGTGCTTCGTTCGATTGCGGCCCCTAAGCGATAGATCATAGCCGCGGCATTTGAGCCATTCGTCGCCTCATTCGGGAGGGACGGGTGGCTTTTTTCGTTTGCCGCCAAGGAAGCTGGCGATGCGTCCGCGTCGCCAGAACGGTGACGCATGCGCGGAGACGACCGCGCGTCACATCGAGTGTGAGGAAGAAGAACGATGGCGGCAACAGATCTCCACTATCTCGGACTCGTCGACGTCGGGCGGAAGATCCAGGCGAAGGAGCTGTCGCCGGTCGAAGCGACCAAAGCGATGCTCGGGCGGATCGAGAAGCTCGACGGCAAGCTCAAGAGTTTCGCTTATGTGATGGCTGACTCGGCGCTCGCGGACGCTGCCACGGCCGAGAAGGAGATCGCTTCCGGCAAGATCAAGGGGCCGCTGCATGGTGTGCCAGTGGCGGTCAAGGATCTCTGCTGGGCCAAGGGCGCGCCGGCGGCCCATGGCATGACCATTCATCGAGATTTCCGTCCCACCGAGGATGCAACGGTAGTTGCGCGGTTGAAGGATGCCGGCGCCATCATCCTCGGCAAGCTGCAGCAAACCGAGGGCGCGTACGCCGATCATCACCCGAAGATCGACCCACCGAAGAACCCGTGGAACGCGGATCTCTGGCCCGGCGCATCCTCGAGCGGCTCCGGCGTCGCTACTGCGGCGGGCCTCTGCTTCGGCTCGCTCGGCACCGATACGGGCGGATCAATCCGCTTTCCGTCCGCGGCTAACGGCGTCACCGGGCTCAAGCCGACCTGGGGGCGCGTCAGCCGCTACGGCGCATTCGAGCTTGCGGCGACGCTGGATCATATCGGCCCGATGGCAAGGAGCGCGGTCGATTGCGGCGCCATCCTCGGCGTGATCGCGGGTCAGGACCCCAAGGACACGACGTCGGTTCCGCTGCCCGTACCTGACTATCTCGCCAGTTTGTCCGGCGACCTTCGCGGCGTGACGATCGGCGTCGACCGGCGCTGGACCAGCGAAGGCACCGATGGCGATGCGGCCAAGGTGTTGACCGAGGGTCTGCGTGTAGCGGCCGATCTCGGCGCGAAGATCAAGGAGATCGCGTTCCCCGATCCCAAGGCGGTCATCGATGACTGGTTCCCGCTGTGCGGCATCGAGGTCGCCGTCGCGCACGAGGACACCTATCCCGCGCGCAAGGACGAGTACGGCCCGGCACTCGCTGGCCTGCTCGATCTCGGTCGGCAGCAGTCCGGCATGGACTATCAGAAGATCGTGCTCCGGCGCGAAGCGTTTCGTGGCGCCGTCCGCCTTCTGTTCGAATCGGTCGATCTCCTCGCAGTGCCGGCCCAGGCGTTCGCCGCGCCCACGCTCGCCAAGATGGCGTCGCTCGGCGAGGACGCATCGCTGATCGCAGGATTGCTTCGCTTCACATGCCCGTTCGACATGACGGGAAGCCCGACCGTGACGCTACCCGGCGGCTTCGCCGCGAATGGCGGTCCGGTTGGCTTCCAGTTCGTCGGTCGTCATTTCGATGAGGCCGGCCTCGTTCGCGCGGGCGATGCGTTCCAGCGCGTCACCGACTGGCACAAGCGTCATCCCGGGATCTGAGTTGAGGAGCCATTCGTATGTCTGCAGAAGACTGGGTGAAGAATTCCATCATGGCCAAGCGTGCGGTCGCCAAAGGCGCGACCGGGGCGACGCATAGCCTGACGATCGAAGAGCAGGGCGGCTTCCACTACGTCTACGGTCCCTATGCAAAGCCGACCCTGTCGATCGACCCCGGCGGAGTGGTGGTTGTCGAGACGGAGGATGCGTTCGGCGGTGTGCTCACCAGCGAGAGCGACAGCCCCACCGCCAAACTGAACTTTCCCTATCTCAACCCGCAATGCGGGCCGATCGCCGTCAAGGGCGCCAAGAAGGGCGATTGCCTCGCGATCTACATCCGCGACGTCGAGACGCGGGGTGAACAGCCGGCCGGTACGACCTGCATCATTCCGGAATTCGGCGGGTTGGTCGGAACAAGCTCGACGGCGCTGCTCAATCCGCCCCTGCCGGAGCGCGTGAAGAAGCTGCATGTCGACAGGAACGGCATACGCTGGAACGACAAGATCACGCTGCCCTACGAGCCGTTCATCGGCACCATCGGCGTCTCGCCGGAGATCGAGGCGATCTCGTCGCTGCAGCCTGACTACCACGGCGGCAACATGGATCTGCCCGACGTCGCGCCTGGCGCGATCATCTACTTCCCGGTGCATACCGACGGCGGGATGCTCTACGTCGGCGACTGCCATGCGACGCAAGGCGACGGTGAGCTCTCCGGCGTGGCGCTCGAGCAGCGCGCGACCGTCACGCTGCAGGTCGACCTGATCAAGAACTGGAGCTTTGCCTGGCCGCGGCTCGAGACCAAGGACTTCATCATGACGATCGGCAGCGCGCGTCCGCTCGAGGACGCGGCGCGTATCGCCTATCGCGAGCTCGTGCGCTGGATGGCGGCCGACTACGGCTTCGACGAGATCGACGCCTACATGCTGCTCAGCCAAGCCGGGCGGATGCGCCTCGGCAACATGGTCGACCCTAAATACACGATGGGAGCATCGATCCTGAAGAATTACCTCAAGCCATGACATCCAGTCGCTTTCAGAAACAGGGGATATCACGATGAGTTCGGGACGCAAGTTAGGGATGGTTTTGCTCGGCGCCATGCTCGGTACCGCAGCGGCAATGACCGTTGCTCGGGCCGCGGAACCACCGTTGAAGGTGGGTCTGCTCGAGGACGTGTCGGGCGATCTCGCCTTCATGGGCATGCCGAAGCTGCACGGCTCGCAGCTGGCCGTCGAAGAGATCAACAAGAGCGGCGGTATCCTTGGTCGGCAGATCGAGTTGATTCACCTCGATCCGCAGGGCGACAACGCGCGCTATCAGGAGTTCGGCCGTCGATTGCTCAACCGCGACAAGGTCGACGTGCTGATCGGCGGCATCACCTCGGCCTCGCGCGAGGCGCTGCGTCCCATCGTCGATCGCACCTCGACACCGTACTTCTACACCAACCAGTATGAAGGCGGTGTCTGCGACGCCAGCATGATCAGCATGGGCGCGGTGCCGGAGCAGCAATTCTCGACGCTGATTCCATGGATGGTCGAGAAGTTCGGCAAGAAGGTCTATGTCATCGCCGCCGATTACAATTTCGGTCAGATTTCCGCGGAGTGGAACCGCAAGATCATGAAGGATCTCGGCGGCGAGGTCGTCGGCGAGGAGTTCATTCCGCTCGGCGTGTCGCAGTTCGCGCAGACCATCCAGAACATCCAGAAGGCGAAGCCGGATTGGTTGCTCACGATCAATGTCGGCGCTGCCCAGGATTCATTCTTCGAGCAGGCGGCTGCGGCCAACCTCAATCTGCCGATGGGATCGTCGATCAAGGTGATGCTCGGCTTCGAGCACAAGCGGTTCAAGCCGCCGGCGCTTAACAACATGCATGCGACTGCGAATTGGTTCGAGGAGATCGACACGCCAGAGGCTACCGAGTTCAAGAAGCGCTGGCACGCGAAATTCCCTGACGAGCTCTACATCAACGACATGGGCTACAATGCCTATAATGCGCTCTACATGTACAAGGCGCTGGTCGAGAAGGCGAAGTCGATCAAGCTCGACGACATGCGCAAGGTCATCGCGACCGGCGATGCATGCATCGACGCTCCCGAAGGCAAGGTGTGCATCGATCCGAAGAGCCAGCACACCTCGCACCGCATGCGCCTGATCTCGGTCGGGCCGAAGCATGAGGTGAAGGTCGAGAAGGACTATGGGACGATCCAGCCGTACTGGCTTGGCGAAATCGGTTGCGATCTCACCAAGAAGAACGACAAGGACCAGTACACGCCGAGCCATCTCCCGAAGAAATCGTGACGCCTGACGGGCACGGATTTTGCTCGTATTGAGAGTTGTGCTCTTGGACAAGGCCGGCGCCGCAACGATGCGGCGCCGGGATCGACAAAGGGACCAAGATGTCGGCTGAAGTATTCTCGGTATTCTATCAGTTCGCCGACGTGTTCGCGTTCCTCATTCTCTCGGCCGCAGGTCTCGCTATCGTGTTCGGCATGATGGGCGTCATCAATATGGCGCATGGCGAGTTCATCATGTGCGGCGCCTATGTCACCGTTGGCCTGGTGAATCTGGGCGTTCCGCTCGCGATTGCCCAGATCCTGGCCGCGCTGACGGCGGGACTCATCGGTGTCGCCGTCGAGTTCCTGATCGTGCGGCGCTTCTACAAGCGGCCGCTGGATTCTCTGCTCGCCACTTGGGGGCTCAGCCTCATCGTGACGCAATCGATGCTCCTGATTGTCGGTTCAGCCGTGCGGGGCATCGGAACGCCCGAAGGAAGCTTCGCAATCGGCGGCTACACGTTTTCGACCTATCGTCTGGTTCTGTTCGGTTGCGCGGTGGCCGTGCTGGGCGGTCTCTACATCGTTTTCATGAAGACGCGCTTTGGTGTGATCGCCCGGGCGACGATGCAGAATGCGGCGATGGCGAAGGCGCTGGGCGCGCGAACGGGCCGAATCTATTCGATCAGTTTCGGGATCGGCACCGGCCTTGCCGGACTTTGTGGGGCGCTCTACGCGCCAACGATGACGCTGATCCCGACCATGGGGGCGACCTTCGTGGTCGAAAGCTTCGTTACGGTCGTAATTGGAGGGGCAAACGTGCTGCTCGGAACAGCGCCGGCCGCTGTGTTCCTGGCGATGATCCGGATGGCGCTGAACGCGAGCTACGGCCAGATCATCGGACAGATTGGCATGCTGGTCGCCGTTATTTTGATCATTCGGGTGTTGCCCGAGGGGCTCTCCAGCGTTCTGGTTCGTCGTGGGCGCTAAAGGGAATTTTTGATGTTCAAGCTGCTGGAAGGTCCGCAGACGCTCGGACGTGGCAAGATCTTCTGGTCCTGCTTCCTTGCAGTGCTCGCGGGCGCACTGACATATCCGCTGTTCGCCGACTCCTATGATGTGGGGAATTTCGCCTATTTCCTGATCTGGATATTCATGGCGCTCGGCCTTTGCCTGATGTGGGGCTATGGCGGGATGCTGTCGTTCGGCCAGACCTTGTTCTTCGGCATCGCCGGTTACGGATATGGCGTGCTCGCGATTAACATGGGCGGCGGCACCGCAACGATCGCCGCGCTTGCGCTGTCCGTTGTCCTTGCGATGGTGGCGGCCGGCATCCTCGGCTATTTCATGATCTGGGGTGGCATCAACGGCATCTTCTTCGGGATCGTGACGCTGTCTGCGACGCTGGTGCTTGCCTTCTTCCTCGGCCAGACCGCGGGGCCCGAATGGCACATCGGCCCGGCGCGGCTGAATGGCTTCAACGGCATGAAGGGCATGGACCCGCTCGCCGTCGGCGACTTCTATATCGAGGGATCGGCGCTCTACTACGTCATGATCGCGCTGATCGTGATCGTCTATCTCGCGTTGCGCATGCTCGTGAATTCGGGCATCGGCAACGTCATCGTGGCGACGCGCGAGAACCCGCAGCGCGCCGAGATGCTGGGTTATGACGTCCGGAAATACCAGCTCCTGACCTTCGTGATCGGCAGCGGCCTCGCAGGGCTGAGTGGTGCGCTGTACACGTCCTGGGGCCAATTCATCACGCCGTCCAGCATCGGCCTGCCTGCGGCGGCGATGCCCATCGTATGGGTGGCTTTCTCCGGACGGAGCGATCTGACCGCAACTCTGGTCGGATCGTTCCTGCTGCTGTTCGGCTTTCAGACCATCACGGTCTACAGCCAGCAGGCAGCACTCGTGCTGATGGGAGCGCTGCTGCTCGCCACGGTGATGCTGGCGCCGCAAGGTTTTGTGCTCGGCATCGGCAAGCTTGCTGCCGATTGGTGGAGCGGACGTCGGCGGCGCGATGATAGCCCCGTCATGGCGGAGGCTGGTCGCTTGCACCCGGAAGAATCCTGATCATGGCGCTGGTCGAAGTCAAAGGCGTATCCAAGCGTTTTGGCGGATTGACCGCAGTCTCCGACGTCGACCTCACGGTCAACGCCGGCGAGGTCCACTGCCTGATCGGACCCAATGGCGCCGGCAAGAGCACATTGTTCAAGCTGATCGTGGGTCTCTACCCGCCGAGCCAGGGCAGCATCCTGTTCGATACCGTCGACATCACCAAGGAGCGTCCCTACGCACGCGTGCAGCGAGGCATGAGCATCAAGATGCAGGCTCCGAGCGTGTTCAAGGAGCTGCCGGTTCGGCAAAACATCCAGACTGCGCTCCAGGAACGACTGTCCGGCGCGGAACGCATCGCCGAGGAGGATCGCCTGCTGACTCTGCTCAACCTGGGGCCGGACAGCGATAAGCTCGCGGGTGCGCTGTCGCATGGCCAGCAGCAATGGCTCGAGATCGGGATGGCGCTGGCGCTGAAGCCGCAACTCCTGCTGCTGGACGAGCCGACTGCCGGCATGTCGCCGGAGGAAACCTTCAAGACCGGCGAGCT
This sequence comes from Bradyrhizobium sp. 482_C4_N1_8, assembly GCF_052075965.1. Classification (NCBI taxonomy): domain Bacteria; kingdom Pseudomonadati; phylum Pseudomonadota; class Alphaproteobacteria; order Hyphomicrobiales; family Nitrobacteraceae; genus Bradyrhizobium; species Bradyrhizobium sp. 482_C4_N1_8. The sequence continues at coordinate 3,266,751 of NZ_CP197231.1, forward strand.
GATCAAGTCGTTCAATGCAGAGGGCATGACGGTCCTTGTCGTCGAGCATGACATGGCCTTCGTGCGCCAGGTCGCCCAGCGCGTCACGGTGCTGCATCTCGGCAAGATTTTCGCACGCGGCGATCTCGAAAGCATTTTGCAGGACGCGAAAGTCGCGGAAATTTATCTCGGTAAGACGCATGCTCACTGAACCCAAGCCCACTGACCGGATTCTGGACGTATCGGAATTATGGGCGGGATACGGTGCGACGCCGATTCTGCAGGGCGTCACCATGTCGGTCTCCCGCGGCGAGATTGTCGGCGTGATCGGCCGTAACGGTGTCGGCAAGTCGACTCTGATGCGGTGCCTGATCGGTTTGCTGCAAACCTGGCGTGGCACGATCAGCTTCATGGAGCAGGACGTAACAAAGCTCGAAGCCGACGCGCGGGCGAGGGCGGGCTTCGGCTACATCCCGCAGGGACGCGATGTCTTTCCGCAGATGACCGTCGAGGAAAACCTGCAGGTCGGCGAGTTGATCGGCGGTCCCGGCGGCAAGAAGCTGCCTGAACTCGTCTATGAGTATTTTCCGCGACTGAAGGAACGCCGGCGGCAGGCCGCAGGCACGATGTCGGGCGGCGAGCAGCAACAGCTCGCCATAGGCCGCGCGCTGATCGGCAATCCGTCCTTGATGATCCTGGACGAGCCGTCCGAGGGTATCCAGCCCTCGATCGTCCAGCACATCTGCGAGGCGCTGAGATCGTTCCGGAACGAGCTCGGGACCACCATCATCTTCGTCGAGCAGAACCTCGACACGATCCTGGCAATCGCCGAGCGTTGTTACATCATGGAGAAGGGCAAGATCGCGCAGTCGCTGGCGGGTGGCGAGGTTAACGAGGACAATGTCCGCGAGCAGCTCCTGCTCTGAACGGCCGCATGGCATGTTTTCAAGTCGTCAATAGGGAGGGAATGGACATGGATCTGGGACTTAAGGGAGCAAAGGTTCTCGTCACCGGCAGCACCAAGGGGATCGGCAGGGCGATCGCCGACACATTCGCGGCGGAAGGCGCGGATGTCGGCATCTGCGCGCGCAACCAGGCCGACGTCGATAGCGCAGTCGCCGCGATCAAGGCGAAGGGCGTCGCTGCCTTTGGTAGTTCGGTCGATGTCTCCAACGGCCCGGCGCTCAAGGCCTGGGTCGAGGACATGGCCTCGAAGCTTGGCGGCATCGACGTCGTGGTCGCCAATGTCAGTGCGCTGTCGATCGGACAGGACGAGGAGAGCTGGGAGAAGGAATTCTCCACCGACATGATGGGCACTGTTCGGCTGGTCAATGCGGCGATGCCGTATCTCGAGAAGAGCAAGGCCGCGGCGATCGTGACCATCTCCAGCGTTTCAGGGCGGGAGGTTGACTTCGCGAGCGGCCCCTACGGCACGTTCAAGGCCGCGATCATCCACTATACGCAAGGTCTCGCCTTCCAGCTTGCCAGCAAAGGCATCCGCGCCAATTCGGTGTCGCCGGGCAACACCTATTTCGAGGGCGGTGTCTGGAATCAGATCAAGGACGGCAATCCTGAGCTGTACAAGACCGCGCTGGCGCTGAATCCGACCGGCCGCATGGGCACGCCGCAGGAAATGGCGAATGGTGCGGTGTTCCTTGCCAGCAAGGCAGCGAGTTTCATCACGGGGACCAACCTCGTGGTCGACGGTGCCCTCACGCGCGGCGTGCAGTTCTAGGCGCTCCCTGAGTAGCGCAGTCACGAAACCGGGCCGTCTGCGGTGCCGGTGGGCGAAGCCGTTTCCGACAACAGCAGGACTGTCAGATGTCAGCAGATCCAATTCACTACAAGTCGATCATCGAAATCTCCGAGCTGTTCCGCCGCGGCGAGCTTCTACCTTCGAAAGTGACCGAGGTGATGCTGGGCCGGATCGCGAAGCTCGATAGCAAGTTTCACGGTTATGCCTTGGTGCTTGCCGAGCGAGCCATGGCGCAGGCGAAGCGCTGCGACGCCGAGCTTGCCAAGGGCATCTGGCGCGGGCCGCTGCACGGCGTGCCGATCGGATTGAAGGATCTCTGCTACACCACCTTCGCGCCGACCGCCGGCGGCACGACAATCCACGCCCGGTTCGTACCCTCCTTCAACGCGACAATCGTGGACCGGCTCGAGCACGCCGGCGCCGTCACGCTCGGCAAGCTAAAAATGACCGAGGGCGCCTATACAAGCCATCATCCCGACGACCAGGCGCCGCTCAATCCCTGGGGGACAGACTACTGGGTCGGCTCCTCCTCGAGCGGATCGGGCGTGGCCACTTCGGCGGGCCTCTGCTTCGGCTCGATCGGCAGCGACACCGGCGGCTCGATCCGGTTTCCGTCGGCAACGTGCGGGCTGACCGGGATCAAGCCGACCTGGGGACGTGTGAGCCGTCACGGCGTCTTCCCGCTGGCTGACTCTCTCGACCATGTCGGGCCGATGTGCCGGAGCGCAGCCGATGCCGCGGCCATGCTCGGCGTCATCGCGGGCGCAGACGTCAATGATCCGACCGCCCTTCAGGCGCCGGTGCCGAACTACCTGGCGGGGATCGGTGACGGCGTGCGGGGCTTACGGATCGGCGTGGACCGCAGCTACACGCAGGACGGGATCGATCCGCAGGTGGTCGCCGCCTTGCTCGAAGCGGAGCGTACGCTTGCGGACCTCGGCGCCGATATTCGTGAGGTCAAGTTCCCAGCTTACGAGAAGCTCGTGAGCATGTGGATTCCGATGTGCTCCATCGAGACCGCAGAGGCGCATCTCGAGACCTATCCGTCGCGGAAGTCGGAATATGGTCCCGATCTGGCGCAGCTGATCGAGCAGGGCAGATCGATCAGCGGCCTCGAGATCGCTCAGATCCATCATGAGCGGTTGAAGTTCTGCGGCAGCCTCGCGGCGCTGTTCGGCGATATTGACCTGCTCCTGATTCCCACCATGCCCGTGCCGATCCCAACGCTGACCAAGATGGGCGAATACGGCGCCGATCCGAACGTGCTGCTCAGCATCCTGCGCTTCACCGCGGTGTTCGACTTCTCGGGCAGCCCGACCATCACGCTGCCGAACGGTATCGCGTCGGACGGGTTGCCGCTCAGCATGCAGCTCGTCGGCCCGCATCTGTCCGAGGATATGCTTGCCCGCGCCGCGTATGCCTTCCAGTCAGTGACGGATTGGCATACGCAGCGTGCTTCCATCGAATGAAAGGCAGCGAAAGGCATTATAACGTGTCTGAAGTTGAAGGCGCAGCGCTGGCTGCATGCCGAAGCGCTTTGTGGCGTTAGCGGCGATGAAGTCCTGCAGTGCCGACGAGATCTCAGCGTCGGTGTCGGCCGCACGCCGAGCCAGTGCGTCGGTGACCTCGGAAGTCGCATCCCGCGACTACCCCTGGACGGGATTGAAGGATACAATTCGGACCGGATAGGCGTACTGGCCGGACCGCAGATTTTGCAGGATGATCTCGAGGTTGGTGTCAGCCTCGTCGGTCTCGCGCCGGGCGCAACCAGCGCGCGCCGACGTCTTCAAGCACCAGATAGATGTCGCGGTCGATGCGGTCGGCCGGCACGATCGAGGGCGAGGAACGTAATCCCGCGCGGCGGGAATGACGCGACGAGCACGACGTATCGCAGGGATTGTCATCCACAGAATTGGAGCGAGGTGTCGCGCGCGGTCTAGTGTGCTTGGCTAAGGCCGCCTCATCGCCATGGCTGTTACGCGTCGCCTATGCATCTACCTTTCTGTCGGCACACGCTTGTGCTGATCGATCGCGGGGCCTGCCTCCTCTCGCTTGGATGATCGGGTGCTTGCCGCCAAGACCGAATGGAGCACGTCGTGAAGCTTTGGTCCGTTCCTGATGTTGAACAGATCCGCGCTGGGAAGGCCGGCTGTCTGTACTGACGTTCGCAACCGCACAAATCGAGATAGGGCCAGGGTTAGATCCGGCCCCGCGACGTGATCCGCCATTGACAGGTCGGCGGAGATGATAGAATTATAACAGGATAAGTTGCAAAAATAACAATATGTCACCATCGTACCAGCGTCTAGCGGGGCGACGGGAGGAAAGTTTGGAACTGTCCGGTTCGGTTGCAGCAGAACCTCGGTCGTCGGCCTCGCTTGTGATGGTCAGTGGCATCAACAAGCGCTTCGGCGGCGTACGAGCGCTGCGTGACGTCAACCTCGAGGTTCGCGCCGGCGAGGTCCATGCGCTACTGGGCGAGAACGGCGCGGGAAAATCTACCCTGATCAAGATTCTCAGTGGTGTTCATGCCCTCGACAGCGGCACGATCGAGATCGCCGGCAGGCCGGCGGAATTCGACAGCCCGGCGAAGTCGCGCGAGGCGGGGATCGCTGTCGTTTATCAGGATCTCAGCCTCGTCGAATCCTTGAGCGTTGCGGACAATCTGTTGCTCGGCCGTGAGCCGCGTGCGCGTTTCGGCTTCGTCCGGCAGCGCGCGCTGATGGCCAGGGCCGAGGCGTTCCTGAACGCGCTCGGCATTCCCCTGGATGCGAGTGCGGCTGTCGGCTCGCTGCCTTTCGCCTATCGCCAGATGACGGAGATCGCCAAGGCGCTGATGGGCGAGGTCCGGCTTCTGATCCTCGACGAGCCGACCTCCTCGCTGACATCGGATGAGGTCCGGATCCTGTTCGATGCGATCGGGAAGGCGACGCGCCGCGGAGTCGGCGTGATCTATGTGACCCATCGGCTCAATGAGGTGTTCGAGATCTCGCAGCGCGTCACGGTGCTGCGCGATGGCGCTAACGCAGGCACGTTTGTCACCGCCGAGACCGACATGAAGCGGCTGGTGAACGCGATCGTCGGAACCGATCGATCGGCACCCACGGGCCCGCGCACCGAACCTGTCGCGAAGCGTGAATTGGATCCGTCGCCGGTTCTGTCGCTGTCCGACGTGTCCAACGACCGGCTTCGCGCCGTCGATCTGTCCGTGCTGAAGGGCGAGATCCACGGCCTCGCCGGATTGATCGGCAGCGGCCGCACGGAGATTTTGGAGACAGTGTTTGGCCTCCGGCCGCTCGAGAGCGGCGCAATCGAGATCGAGGGCCGGGGATGGCTGCCGAGAGGGCCTGCCGATGCGATCGAGCAGGGCATCGCGCTGGTGCCGGAAGACCGGCACGTGCAGGGTCTGGTCCTGGACCATTCGATCGAGCGAAACGTCACTTTGCCGCGAATTCCCCACTTCTCGCGCTGGGGCTGGATGCAGCAACGCGCCGCCGCCAGGCGTGCGGAAACCGCGGTCGCCAGGCTTTCGGTGAAAGCGCCAGGCGCGTTCAGCCTGGTCAGGACGCTCTCCGGCGGCAACCAGCAAAAGGTCGTGTTCGGAAAATGGAATGATCCGCGGCCGCGCGTGCTGCTCCTGGATGAACCGACGGTCGGCGTCGACGTGGGCGCACGCGAGGAAATCTATGCCGTGATCCGGAATGCCGTCCGCGACGGCAGCGGGGTCCTGGTCGTCTCGTCCGATCTCGTCGAATTGATCGAGCTCTGCGACCGCATCTCCGTGATCGTCAACGGGCGTGTAGCTCGTACGCTGTCGCGCGGCGAGATCGATGATGCCGAAGAGCTGCATCATCTCCTCCAGATGTACCAAGCCTCCGGGCCGGGCCACTTGCAAGAGCTTCCCGCATGACCGAACTGACTGCTCCCAACGTGGTCGCCTCGTCGACCCGATCTGATCGCCGCCGCAAGATTCTCCAGAATTTGCTGCGGGGCGAGCGGCCGTACATGCTGTACATCGCCTTCGTGATCCTGCTGGTCGTGTTCAGCCTGTCTTCGCCCTGGTTTCTCTCGGTCGACAATTTCCTGAACATCGGGCGCCAGACCACGCTGGTGTCGATCATCGCAGTCGGCATGACCTTTATTATCATCGCGCGTCAGATCGATCTGTCGGTTGCCTCGACGCTGGCGTTGTCGGGCATGGCGGCCGCTCTCGCGATGAGCCAGATCAACAACAGCTGGATCGTGGGGGCCGTGGCCGGGCTCGGCACCGGTGCGCTGGTCGGGCTGCTCAATGGCATCCTGACCACGCAGCTATCGATCCCGTCGTTCCTGGTGACGCTGGGTTCGCTGAGCATGGCGCGGGGACTGGCGATGATGGTGACCAACACCAAGCCGGTGATCATCACCAACGAGACCTATTTCGCGATCTTTGGCGAAGGCACGTTCCTCGGGATACCGGTTCCGATCGCCTGGACTTTGGCGGCGATGATTATCGGCATCCTGCTGCTGCACTACAATGTGTTCGGCCGGCGCATCTATGCGGTCGGCGGCAATCAAACCGCGGCGCTCTATTCCGGCATCAACACCAAACGGACCACGACTGCGGCCTTTGTCCTGACCGGCACGCTGGCCGGATTGGCGGCGCTGGTGCTGTCGGCGCGTTCACATGCCGCGCGGCCAGATGTCGTGCAGGGCATGGAACTCGACGTCATCGCCGCGGTGATCCTCGGCGGCTGCAGCCTGTTCGGCGGGCGCGGCTACATCTTGGGAACACTGTTCGGCAGCTTGATCATCGGCACGCTCAACAACGGCCTTGTTCTGCTCGGCGTGAGCTCGCCGATGCAGCTCGTGATCAAGGGCGCGATCATCGTGGCCGCGGTTGCTTTCACGAAACGCTAGTCGACGTCAGGCGCGGCGCATGAACAACAAGTTCATCGCGCTGCGCGGGTAGGGGCAAGGTCGCTGGCCCTCCGGTGAATCGGCGACCAAAAAATGGAGGAAACAATGAAACCAATCTTGCGACAAACCTTGCCTTTGACTGCGTTGGTGGCCGCTGCCACCCTCTCGATGATCCCGTCGGCTCGCGCCGAAGTGCCCGCGACCTGCGTCAAGGGTGTCGATCTCGCGAAGCTCGGGCCGAAGTCGATCGTCGGCCAGGGACCCCACGGCGAAAAGGCGGCTTCCCCCGAGGTGCTCGCGCTGTCGGAGGCCGACGCCGCCAAGATCAAGGAGAAGAACTTCAAGGTCGGCATCTCCATGCAGACGGTCAACCTCGACTGGTCGCAGCTCCAGATCCAGGGCATCACCGATACGCTGAAGAAGTACGGCGTGACGGTGACGGGCGTCGCGTCCGCCGAATATCAGGTGGACAAGCAGATCGCCGATATCGAGAACACGATCCAGCAGCATCCGGATGGCATCATTTCGATTCCGGTCGATTTCACCGCGACCGCGCCGACCTACAAGAAGATCGCCAAAGCCGGCATCAAGCTCGTGCTGATGGACAGCATCCCGACTGGTCTGAAGCATCCCGAGGAATATGCGACGATGGTCTCGGCCGATAGCCAGGGCAATGGCCAGATCGCGGCACAGATCCTGGCATCCTGCGTGGCGCAGGGCGGCACCATCGGTCTCGTCAATTTCGGCGTCGACTATTTCAGCACCAACGAGCGCACCAAGGGCGTGCGGGAGTGGATGAAAGCAAACCGCCCTGACATCAAGATGAAGCAGGTCGACTTCACCGATCCGCCGAAGGTCTCGCAGATCGCGGGCGACTTCCTGACCGGCAATCCCGACGTCAAGGGACTGTACGCGGTGTGGGATCAACCGGCGCTCGACACGCTGAGCTCGATGCGGGCTCAGGGCATCGATATTCCCATGACGACGGTCGACCTCGGTCTGCAATCGGCGATCGAGATTGCCAAGGGCGGGCCGCTGAAGGCGACCGGCTCGCAGCGTCCCTACGACCAGGGCGTTGCGGAGGCGATGGCGATGATGAACGCGCTGCTGGGTAAGGAAACGCCTGGCTGGGTAGGTGTGCAGTCGCTGCCGGTGACGCAGTCGAATGTGCTGGAGTCCTACAAGACCGTATTCAAGAAGGACCCGCCGGCCGAGCTGACGGATGCCTGCAACAAGGCGAAGCCCGCCTGCAACTAGCCTGAAACAGCGATGCGCGATCCACCGAGACCGCGCATCGTTCAGTCAGCCTGATCCGGGCGAACCAGCCCCCGTCCGGATCAGGCTGTGCTGGTGACGTATTCGACGGGAAGGCTGCGGAAGTGCTTGCGCGTGTCTGCCGACACGGAGCCACCGACGATGATCCGCGAGAATGAGCTGACGTCGGAGAAGAACGCCGGCTTGAGGCTGCCGAGCTTGCTGGCGTCGACCACGAGGATGCTCTCCATCGCGGTAGCGATCACGGCCTGCTTGATGGCGACTTCGTGAAAATTCGAGCAGCTGGCGCCGCGGGTCCAGTGCAGGCCGCCGGCCGAGATGAAAGCCTTGTTGACCCCGAGCCGCCGCAGGTAGGACAGGCCGTCATCCGACGAGAACGACTGCGACGACGGATGGTAGAGCCCGCCCATCAACATCACCTGCGTCGCTGGTCGGTGGGTGACGATCGAGGCGACGTTCAGCGAATAGCAGATCACCGAAAGAGGCATGTCCTCAGGCAGGCAATCCGCCAGCGACTGCATCGTGGTGCCGCAGTCGATGAAGATGGTGTCACCTTCCTTGATCGAGGCGGCTGCGGATCGGCAGGCGAGGCGTTTGTCCTGCGTGTGCTGGTCGATTTCCTGTTCGAATGTGTACTTGATCCCGGTCGGCGACGCCGCGTTGACGACGTAGCCGCCGAGCAGGGCGAGCGCCGCCTCGGGCCCGGCAAGGTCGCGTCTGACGGTCATCTCCGACACCTTCAGCAGCTCTGCGGCGTCCTTCAGATGCAGTGCGCCGCTCGTCTCGACGGCGCGTCGCAGCCGTTGCAGCCGTTGGACGCGGGTCTCGCTGGGGCGTGCGGTCGGTGTTTCAGTCATTTTCGTCACCGAGCTTGCTTATCCGGTTGACAATGATCTTACAATGATGTGAGTTTAGCAACGTCAATCTGTTACAATAATAACATTTGGCCCGAAGGGTGTTTCGCTGTCGGCGACGGGAGGCAGCAGAAGCGCCGGCGGCCAAGGGATGGGAGGATCGCATGTTGCAATCGGCACATTCAGTCTATCTGCCGTTTCAGCCGATTCGCTAGCATTGCGCGGCGTACCGATGGCGCAGGGCGTCTTGATATCAAATCCATCCGCGGTGCCGGCGCAGCCCCATGCGCGGGATCACAATCATCCGCATCTGATCGCGCGCAACAGCGGCCGCGCGCTCGAGATGGACTGGGTTGACGATATCCGGATCAATCTGTCCGCCGCCGAGCGCCGCGTTGCGAGCCTGCCGGGCCGGCGCACCGTCAAGAAGGACGCGCAGGCGGCGTGGTTGCTCAAGGCGATCACCTGCATCGACCTGACGACACTCAACGGCGACGATACGGCCGAACGGGTGAAGCGCCTCTGTGCCAAGGCGAGGGCCCCGATACGAAGTGACCTCCTCGAGGCACTCGGTTTTGCCGGGCGCCGGCTGCACACGGGCGCGATCTGCGTCTATCACCGCTTCGTCGCAACCGCGGTCGAAGCGCTCGATGGGTATGACATTCCGGTCGCTGCGGTTTCGACTGGATTTCCGGCAGGCCTCGTGCCTCACGATCTGAAACTCAAGGAGATCGAGGCGTCCGTCAGGGACGGTGCGCAGGAGATCGACATCGTCATCACGCGTGAGCATGTGCTGACCGGAGATTGGCGCGCTCTCTACGCCGAGGTCCGGGATTTCCGCGCAGCCTGCGGCGATGCGCATCTGAAGACGATCCTCGCAACCGGCGACCTCAAAACGCTGCGCAACGTCGCCAAGGCGTCGATGGTCTGCATGATGGCCGGCGCGGATTTCATCAAGACCTCCACCGGCAAGGAAGGCGTCAATGCCACGCTGCCGGTGACGCTGGCGATGCTGCGCATGATCAGGGTCTATGAGGAGCGGACCGGCTTCAAGATCGGCTTCAAGCCGGCCGGCGGAATCTCGACGGCGAAGGATGTGCTCAACTACCAGTTCCTGATGAAGGAGGAGTTGGGACGCGATTGGCTCGAGCCGGATCTGTTCCGCGTCGGCGCCTCGAGCCTGCTCGCCGACATCGAGCGCCAGCTCGAGCATCACGTCACCGGCCGCTACTCGGCCTTCAACCGTCATCCCGTGGGCTGAGCATGAGTATCGCACATTATTTTGAGACCATGGATTATGGTCCCGCTCCCGAGGCGGACGGCGAGGCGCGCGCCTGGCTGAAGCGGCACGACGCGACGTTTGGGCATTTCATTGCCGGTAAATTCGTCGCGCCGGCTTCGGGCAATCATCTGGCAACGATCGAGCCGGCCACCGGAAAGACGCTGGCCAAGATCGCGCAAGGCATCGCAGCGGATGTCGAGGCCGCCGTCGGCGCCGCGCGATCGGCGCAGTCGTCATGGGCAAAGCTCGGTGGTCACGGTCGTGCCCGTCATCTCTATGCGCTGGCGCGCATGCTGCAACGTCATGCTCGTCTGTTCGCGGTATTGGAAGCGATCGACAATGGCAAACCGATCAGGGAAACCCGCGATCTCGACGTGCCGCTCGCCGCGCGCCACTTCCTGTATCACGCCGGCTGGGCGCAATTGCAGGACCGCGAATTCGTCGACCATGTCCCGGTCGGTGTGATCGGCCAGATCATCCCCTGGAACTTTCCGCTGCTGATGCTGGCCTGGAAGATCGCTCCCGCGCTGGCGACCGGCAACACCGTAGTGCTGAAGCCGGCGGAATTCACCTCGCTCACCGCGCTGCTGTTCGCCGAGCTCGCGGCGGAAGCCGGCCTGCCGCCCGGCGTGTTGAATGTGGTGACGGGTGATGGCGCCACCGGCGCGTTGCTGGTCGAAAATCCCGGTGTCGACAAGATCGCCTTCACGGGGTCGACCGAGGTCGGGCGGTTGATCCGTCAGTCGACCGCAGGCAGCGGGAAGTCGCTGACGCTCGAGCTCGGCGGCAAGTCGCCGTTCATCGTGTTCGACGACGCCGACATCGATGGCGCCGTGGAAGGCGTGGTCGATGCGATCTGGTTCAACCAGGGCCAGGTCTGTTGTGCCGGATCGCGGCTTCTGCTGCAGGAAGGGATCGCAGAGACATTCCGCAAGCGCCTCATCCGCCGCATGGAGACGCTGCGCGTGGGTCCGCCGCTCGACAAGGCGATCGACATGGGCGCGGTGGTCGCACCGGTGCAGCTCGAGCGGATCAAGGCGCTGGTCGAAACCGGCGTCAAGGAGGGCGCTGAGAAGTATCAGGCGCCGGGGCCGATCCCCGCTGAGGGATGCTTCTATCCCCCGACCTTGCTTTGGAACGTACATCCGTCATCGACCGTGGCGATCGAGGAGATCTTTGGCCCGGTGCTGGTCGCGATGACGTTCCGCACGCCGGACGAGGCGGTGATGCTCGCCAACAACACGCGCTATGGCCTTGCCGCCAGCGTGTGGAGCGAGACCATCGGGCTGGCGCTCGATATCGCGCCGAAGCTTCAGGCCGGCGTGGTCTGGGTCAATGCGACCAATTTGTTCGATGCCAGCGTCGGCTTCGGCGGCTATCGCGAGTCCGGCTTCGGTCGCGAGGGCGGCCGGGAAGGTCTCTACGAATATCTCAAGCCGAAAGCCTGGAGCGGGCGGAAGGCGCGGGCGACGGTGCCGCCGCCATCCCCAGCGGCTTCAAACGACGGCGCCGGATTTGGCACGCCGTCGATCGACCGGACCGCCAAGCTGTTCGTCGGCGGCAAGCAGGTTCGTCCCGACGGAAATTATTCGCGCGCGGTGCTGTCGCCGAAGGGGAAGCACCTCGGCGAAGCCGGCGAGGGCAATCGCAAGGATATCCGTAACGCGGTGGCCGCTGCGCGCTCGGCCGAGGGGTGGGCGCGGGCGACGACGCATAATCGCGCCCAAATCCTCTACTACCTTGCCGAGAATCTGTCCGCGCGTGGCGACGAGTTCGCCCGGCGCATCGGTGATATGACCGGCGTTTCGCCCGCCAAGGCGCGCGCGGAGGTCGAGGCGAGTATCGAACGGCTGTTCAGCTATGGGGCCTGGGCCGACAAATACGAGGGGACGATCCATACACCGCCGTTGCGCGGCGTGGCGCTTGCCATGCACGAGCCGATCGGCGTGGTCGGGGTGGCCTGTCCGGACGAGGCCCCGTTGCTGGGCTTCATCAGCCTGGTGGCACCGTTGATTGCGATGGGCAACCGCGTCGTCGCCGTGCCAAGCGAGCGGCATCCGCTTGCAGCGACCGATTTTTATCAGGTGCTGGAGACGTCGGATGTGCCGGCAGGCGTCGTCAATATCGTCACCGGCGAGCGCGATGCGCTCGCAAGGGTCCTTGCCGAGCATGACGACGTCGATGCGCTCTGGGTGTTCGGTTCGCAGGAGGCCTCGACTGCTGCGGAGCGGCTGTCGATCGGCAACCTCAAGCGCACGCTGGTCGACCACGGGCTGGCGCTCGATTGGTACGACCGGGTGGCGAGCGAAGGTCCGATCCTGCTCCGCCACGCGGTGCAGGTGAAGAACATCTGGATTCCCTATGGGGACTAAAGACGTCACCTTGCGGTGATACGGGTTGGCATCCGGACCATCAGAGTTCGGGCGATTTTGAAGACAAGGGAGGGACGCAACATGCTCAAGGGCATCAATCCACTGCTCAATGCCGACGTGCTTTATGCCTTGCGCGCAATGGGGCACGGGGACCGCCTCGTGGTGTGCGACACCAATTTTCCTGCCGACTCCATCGCGCGCCAGACCGTGTTCGGCGAGCTGCTTCGCATCGACAACGTCAGTACGGCAAAGGCGATCGAAGCCATCCTCTCGGTGCTGCCGCTCGATACGTTCGTCGACGATGCCGCGATCCGCATGGAGATTGTCGGCCAGCCCCAGGAGGTGCCGCCGGTGCAGCGCGAGGTGCAGGCCGCGATCGACCGCGCCGAGGGACGCTCCTGGCCGCTGGTCGGGGTCGAGCGCCATGCCTTCTATGAAAAGGCCAAGACGGCCTACTGCGTGGTCGCAACTGGAGAGCGGCGCTTCTACGGCTGCTTCCTGTTTTCCAAGGGCGTCATCGCGCCGGACGGAGAGTGACGACCATGAGCAAGACTGGCGTCGCAGTGCTCGGCATCTTCGTCGTCGATCTGGCCTTCCGGGCTGGCAACATGCCCGCGATCGGTGAAACGATCGCCGGCTCGGGATTTGCCATGGGACCAGGCGGCAAGGGGTCGAACCAGGCCGTGGCCGCTGCGCGCGCAGGCGCAGACGTGACCTTCATCTCCCGGATCGGCCGCGACGCCTTCGGTGATCTTGCCATCAAGACGTGGGAAGCCGAGGGCATTCGGCCGCGCGTCGCCAGGACTGCGGAGGCGCCGACCGGCGCCGCCTTCATCTATGTCCACGAGACACGCGGCGACAACGCCATCATCGTGGTGAGCGGAGCCGCCGACGGTCTCAGCCCCACCGACGTCGATGCGGCGGCGGATCCGATCCGCACCAGCCGCGTCTTCGTGACCCAGCTCGAGCAACCGGTCGCGGCCGCGCAGCGCGGGCTCGAGATCGCGCGCGCTGCGGGCAGCATCACCGTGTTCAACCCGGCACCTGCGGTCAAATTCGACGATGGCCTGTTTGCCTTGTGCGACTACGTCGTTCCCAATGAGACCGAGGCGGAAGCGCTGACGGGGATCGCGGTGAGCGATCTTGCCGGCGCCCGCCGCGCCGGGGACGCGTTGCTGGCCAAGGGAGCGGGCACCGCGCTGATCACGCTCGGCGAACGCGGGGCGCTGTTTCACGGGCGAGATCGCTCGCTACACGTGCCCCCGTTCGCCGCCGGCAAGGTGGTCGAAACCGCGGGCGCGGGCGATGCATTCGTCGGCGGCTTCGCTGCAGCGCTTGCGGGCGGCGCCGATCCCCTGGAAGCGGCGCGCTTCGGTTCCGCCACGGCGGGGATTTCCGTGACGCGCGCGGGGACTGCGCCTGCCATGCCGCGGCGCGCTGAGATTGAAGCCCTGTTGAAGGGATGATCTGCTCATGATGCGGAACGATCCGATCAAGCATGTCTTCATCTGGCCGGCGGTGCTCGTCGTGCTGGCGATCTCGATCTTTCCGCTGATCTATTCGTTGACCACGAGCTTCCTCAGCTATCGCCTGGTTCCGCCGATCCCGCCGCGGGTCGTGTGGTTCGGCAATTATGCTACGCTCCTGCAAGAGCCGCGCTTCTGGAATGCGATCTTCACGACGACGCTGATCGCGTTTATTGCCGTCGGGTTGCAATACGTGATCGGGTTTGGCGTTGCGCTCGCGCTGAACGCGCGCGTTCCGGGCGAACGGCTATTTCGCGTGGCCTTGCTGCTGCCCATGCTTCTGGCGCCGGTTGCCGTCGCGCTTGTTGCTCGCATGATCTTCAATCCGACCATGGGGCCGCTCAACCAGTTCCTGTCCATGTTCGGCATGGCGAACCTGCCGTTCCTCACCAACGGTCATTGGGCGCTCGCCTGCATCATCGCTGTTGAGATCTGGCAGTGGACCCCGTTCGTCATCCTGATGATGCTGGCTGGCCTGCAAACGCTCCCCGAAGATGTCTACGAGGCGGCCGAGCTCGAGAACGCCAGCGCCTGGCAACAGTTCTGGGGCATCACCTTTCCGATGATGCTGCCGATCTCCGCCGCGGTCGTCTTCATCCGGCTGATCGAGAGCTACAAGATCATGGACACCGTATTCGTGATGACGGGCGGCGGACCGGGTGTGGACACCGAGACCCTGACCTTGTTCGCCTATCAGGAGGGTTTCAAGAAGTTCAATCTCGGCTACACGTCGGCGCTCAGCTTCCTGTTCCTGATCGCCATCACGATCATTGGCGTCACTTATCTGGCGCTGCTGCGGCCGCATCTGGAGAAGCGCCGATGAGCGGGCAGGGCCTTACCGGACTGTCGCGCTGGAGCCGCCGCCTGGTCGCGGCCGGTGTCTTCGCATGGTGCCTGATCACGGCGTTTCCGCTCTATTGGGTGGTCGTGACGGCGTTCAAGACCCCGCCGGGCGTGGTCGGCGGCCCGACCTATATTCCGTTCGTCGATTTCACGCCGACCCTGCAGCCCTTCATTGATCTCTATCAGGGTATCCGTGGCGAGTTCTTCCGGACCTTTTTGAACTCGACAATCGTTGGCTTGTCGGCGGCGGCGATCGCGACTGCCGTCGGCGCAATGGCGGCCTATGCGCTGGTACGGTTCGAATTCAGGGTGCGCTTCGGCGCCGGCCTGATCTTCTTCCTGCTCGCGCTCGGCGGCTATCTGCTGTTCAACAATTCGCTCGGCTTCACCCGCGCGCAGGCGCTGCTGCTGGCGTTCCCGATCGCGCTTGTCGCTGCAATCCTGGCCAACCGCCTGCCGCTGCCGGGGCCGATCCTCGGCAATGAAGACATCCTGTTCTGGTTCGTCAGCCAGCGCATGTTTCCGCCGATCGTCACGGCTTTCGCGCTGTATCTCCTCTACAGCGAAATCGGCCGGCTCGGCTTCCAGCTCATCGACAGCTATGTCGGCCTGACGCTGTGCTACGTCGCGTTCTCGCTGCCGATCGTGGTCTGGCTGATGCGCGACTTTTTCGAGGCCATTCCGATCGAGGTCGAAGAAGCCGCGATGGTCGACAACGTGCCAAGTTGGCGCATCTTCCTCGGCATCGTGGTGCCAATGTCGATGAACGGACTGCTGGCGACTTTCATGATCACGCTCGCCTTCGTCTGGAACGAGTTCCTGTTCGCGCTGTTCCTGACCAATTCCAGATGGCAGACGCTGCCGATCCTGGTGGCGGGACAGAACAGCCAGCGCGGCGACGAATGGTGGGCGATCTCGGCCGCGGCGCTCGTCGCCATCATTCCGATGATGATCATGGCAGGTCTGCTCAGCCGCATGATGCGGTCGGGCCTGCTGCTCGGAGCGATCAAATAGCAAAAACCTATCTAGGGAGGACTGGACGATGTTGCGACGGACGTTTCTGATGCTGACCACCTCGCTCGCGATGGCTTGCACCGCGAGTCAGGCGAACGCTGCTTGTAGCCCGGATTACTCCGGCGTCACCCTGACTGTGGCGTCGCAGACCGGACCGTATATCGCCTCCGCGCTCAAGCTCGGCGCGGACGAATGGACCAAGAAGACCTGCGGCAAGGTCAATGTGGTCGAGTTCCCCTGGTCGGAGCTCTACCCGAAGATCGTTACATCGCTTACCGGATCGGACGCGGCGTTCGATCTGGTCAGCTTTGCGCCGGCCTGGCTGCCCGACTTCGTCACCTATCTCAGTGAGATGCCGAAAGAGATGCAGTCCGGCAAGGATTGGGACGATGTCGAGCCGGCCTACCGTGAGCGCCTGATGGTGTGGGAAGGCAAGATCTATTCGCAATCGATGGACGGCGACGTTCACACCTACACCTATCGCACCGACCTGTTCAGCGACCCCAAGGAGAAGGACGCCTTCAAGGCCAAGTACGGCTACGACCTGGCGCCGCCAAAGACCTGGAAGCAATATCTCGACATCGCGGAGTTCTTTCAGCGCCCCGACAAGGGACTCTGGGGCACGGCGGAGGCCTTCCGTCGCGGTGGCCAGCAATTCTGGTTCTTCTTCAGCCACGCGGCGGCCTATACCAACAACCCGAACTATCCGGGCGCGATGTTCTTCGACCCCGAAACGATGGATGCCCAGATCAACAATCCGGGCTGGGTGAAGGGATTGGAGGAATATATTCGCGCTTCCAAGCTTGGCCCGCCCAATGCGCTGAACTTTTCGTTCGGCGAGGTCAATGCCGCCGTGGCCGGCGGCCAGGTGGCCGAGTCGATCGGTTGGGGCGACACCGGCGTGATCGCCGCCGACCCCAAGCAATCGAAGATCTCCGGCAAGGTGGGCTCTGCGGTGCTGCCCGGCTCTGACGAGATATGGAACGCCAAAACCAAGAAGTGGGACAAGTTTCCGGCAGTGCTGCCGGCACCCTTCATGGCGTTCGGAGGCTGGCAGATTGCCGTGCCAAAGGTGGGCAAGAACCAGCAGGCGGCATGGGATTTCGTCAAGACGCTGACAAGCCCTGAAGTCTCCGGCAAGGCCGCGATTACCGGTGGCACGGGTGTCAATCCATACCGCAAGTCGCACACCACGAATCTGGAGTTGTGGAGCAACATCTTCTCGCCGACGGAAGCCAAGGAATATCTCGGCGCCCAGGCCGACTCCATTAACGGCAAGAACGTTGCGCTCGACATGCGTTTGCCCGGCTATTTCTCCTACACCGAGGTTGTGGAGATTGAGCTTGGCAAGGCGCTGGCCGGCCAGACCACGCCGCAGGCCGCGCTGGACGCGGTCGCGAAGGAATGGAATCGCCTGACCGATGAGTTCGGCCGCGCGAAGCAGCTCGCCGCCTATCGCGCGGCGATGGGCCTCTCACCGAAGAACTAGCTTCCCGCGGAGACTGCCCCGGATGATGCGTGAGCATCATCCGGGCTTTGTTGGCCGTCGATATAGGGGACGGAAAAAGGAATCCATGGCGCACGTCGAGATCGAGAACGTCAGCAAGGCATATGGGCCCTACAAGATCATCGAGGGGCTCAATCTGAGTGTGGCCGACGAGGAGTTTGTCGTGCTTGTCGGACCGTCCGGCTGCGGCAAGACCACGACGTTGCGCATGATAGCGGGACTGGAGACGGTCACCAGCGGAACCATTCGTATCGGTAATCGCGATGTGACGCAGCTGCGCCCGGGCTTGCGTAATTGCGCGATGGTGTTCCAGAACTATGCGCTCTATCCGCATATGACTGTTGGTGAGAATATCGGCTACGGCATGAAGGCGCGGGGCGAGTCGCGCGCCAATATCGCGAAAGCCGTCGAGGACGTGGCGCGGGTTCTCGACCTCGAGCAATACGTGGACCGTCGGCCCAAGCAGCTCTCCGGGGGGCAGCGTCAGCGCGTGGCGATCGGCCGTGCCATCGTGCGCAGCCCGGACGTGTTTCTGTTCGACGAGCCATTGTCAAACCTCGACGCCAAACTCCGCATCGAGATGCGGACCGAGATCAAGGCGTTGCATCGCCGTCTCGCCAAGACGATCGTTTATGTCACACACGATCAGGTCGAAGCTATGACCATGGCCGATCGGGTCGTGGTGATGAATCGCGGCCGCATCGAGCAGGCGGCTGATCCGATCACGATCTATGAGAAACCAAGCAATCTCTTCGTCGCGGGCTTCATGGGCGCGCCCAGCATGAATTTCATCCACGGGGAGATTGCCGCTCGCGACGGTGCACTGATCTTCACCGAACCCTCGGGTACGGCGTTGAGATTGCCGAAATCCCGAGAGGCGGCCTATGCAGGGAGCATCGGCAAGCCGGTTGTGCTCGGCGTGCGGCCCGACCACGTGCTGCGGCAAGATGCGCCATCGGGCTCCTCCGTCCGCATGATGGTGAAAGACGTCGAGCCGCTGGGGCCGCATACTCTCGTGATTGGAACCGTGGGCGCATTTCCATTCACGGCGCAGATGCAAGTCGGTGTTTCTGCGGCGCCGGATTGCCCAATAGATGTCGCGATCGATCTGGAGCGAACGCACCTTTTCGACAAGGTTTCCGGGAAGGCCGTTTCATAGTCGGCGGTCCTCTGGCGGTGCAGGTAATCCCAAATCTTTACTTCCAGCGTGCGTATGCCTCATCGCGGTCACTTGCGATGCGGCGAGCTCGCAGGTGATGCGGGCGACGTTGCACCCTTCTTCGCAAACTTTGCTCGTCCGGTATTGGTGTCGAGCAGAGTCTGCGAAAAGAGATTAAGCGAATTCAGATGGTTACATGCCAATATTCATTACCTCGCGGGTAATGGAAGGGCTGAAATCCGCGTGCTAAGTTTTCGAGCATGAACGCACATGCATCCACGGCACAGGCCGAACGCAGCCAGCCCGTCCATATCGGCGACCATTTGCGCGAGTGGCGGCAGCGCCGCCGCATGAGCCAGCTCGATCTGGCGGGCGAGGCCGAGATTTCCGCGCGGCATTTGAGCTTCGTCGAGACCGGCCGCGCCGCGCCCTCGCGCGACATGGTGCTCAGGCTCGCCGAACGTCTCGAGGTACCCTTGCGCGAACGCAACGTGCTGCTGGTCGCGGCCGGCTATGCGCCGGCGTTTCCGCAGCGCCCGCTGGAGGATCCCGCCTTGAAATCAGCTCGCCAGGCGATCGACCTCGTTCTCAGGGCGCATGAGCCCAATCCGGCGCTGGCCTATGACCGGCACTGGAATCTGGTTTCCGCCAACCGCATGGTGGCGCCGCTGCTCGAAGGCATCCCGCAGCGGCTGCTCGGCCAGCCCTTCAACGTGCTGCGGCTCGCGTTTCACCCTGAAGCGCTGGCGCCGCGCACGGTCAATCTCGCGGAGTGGTGCGGGCACCTGCTGGAGCGGCTGCACCGGCAATGCGAGGCAACGGCCGATCCCGAGCTGATCAAGCTCTATAACGACCTCAAGAGCTATCCCATCCCGGCGCGCTCGGTGCCGCTGTCGAGCGATAATGTCGCGATTCCCTTCAAGCTGCGCCATGGCGGAGAGATACTAAGTTTCTTCTCCACCACCATGGTGTTCGGCACACCTGTCGACATCACGCTGTCGGAGCTGGCGCTGGAGACGTTCTTCCCGGCGGACGAGCGCACCGCCGAGCGGCTGAAGCAGATGGCAGCAGCTATGACCTAGCGCCCTTGCCTCGGGGCGGGTTCTGCTTATCTTGGGACAAACCCGCATCGCCCGAAGGAGGCGCTATGAGCACGTTGAAACCGCTCCAGATCGATGTCGTCTCCGACGTGGTGTGCCCCTGGTGCTATATCGGCAAGCACCGGATCGAGAGCGCGCTGGCGCTCGTTCCCGACGTTCCCGTCAAACTCAATTTCCGTCCCTTTTTCCTCAATCCGTGGGTGCCGCGCGAGGGCATCAGCCGCGAGGACTATCTCACCACCAAGTTCGGCTCGGTCGAAGCCTATAAGGGCATTGCCGGCCGCGTCGTCGCAGCCGCGGGCGAGGAGGGCCTTGTCTACAAGCCCGAGCTGGTCGCGCGCCAGCCCAACACCACCGACTGTCACCGCCTGATCCTCTGGGCCGAGGCGATCGGCAAGGCGCCCGAGATGAAGCAGCGGCTGATGGAGCTGTATTTCCGCGACGGCGGCGACCTCACTGACGTGAACGTGCTGGTGCAGGCGGCCGCCGATGTCGGCCTCGATGCCGACGACGTGCGCAAGCGCCTCGCCACCGACGAGGACGTCGCGCGCGTGTCGGCCGATGCGCAGGAGGCCGCCGAGAAGGGTATCTCCGGCGTGCCGACCTACGTGTTCGCGCAGAAATACGCCGTCTCCGGCGCGCAGGATCCGAACCTGCTCGCCCGCGCCATCCGCGAGGTCTCGGCGGAGATCAACGCGCAGGCGGCAGAGTAGCTTTCGCTTATTTGCGGAGCAGACGCACCACGCGTCGCGCGCCGTCGTGCGCGACGTTGAGGCCAACCAGCGCCGCGTGAATGAGCGCGACGACCGGATCGTGACGCCGCAGCGGAATCAGCACGTCGCCGATGGCGAAGCGTCCGCGCCAGATCGGGTTGATCATGGGGTGGTCGGCGCTCGCCGTGGAATCCGCGCTGGCGATAGCCGGATCGGCGCAGAGATGCCGCGTGAGGTCGAGCGTGAGCTGCACGCCTGGCGAATATCTCGCAAAGCGTTCGTCGATACCGAGCTTGAAGAAGAAGGCGCGGTCCTGGTGGCGTAGCACGATGCCGGCTGCCACCGGCGTCGTGCCGGCGCGCAGCGTGATGACCTCGCACTGCGCGGTCTCTGCCAGCGCAAGAACCGCGCGGCGAATGAAGGTCGCATCGCCCGCATGCTGGATCAGCGCGGTGCCGCGTTTGCCTTTCCAGCCACTGGCCTCGAGTTGCAGGAATGTTTCGAGTGCCGGCCCGATCTCGTCGGGCTTGCGCGCGACCTCGAAGGCGACGGGCCCGTGCTCTTCGAGGCGATGGCGCTGGCGACGCAGCTCCTTGAGTTTTTTGGCGCCGAGCGCGCCATGCAACAGCGTTTCACCATCCTGCGTCGCGTCGAGGCTGGCGCGGATGTAGGAGGAGAGGATACGCGGCTTCAGGCCGTCGCGATTGAGAACGTCCTTGAGCGAACTCATCGCCGCGCCGTCGAGCGCAACGTCGTTCAGCACGAGTGCATGCGCTCCGGCCTCGCGCGCCTGCTGCAACAGCCGCGCGGCCGCTGCGATCGGCGCGTCGCGGTCGATCAGCGGGCTGCACAGGGTGCCATAGGGATGCGCGCTCACCAGCGCGGGCAGGGGGATCTTCCAGGCGCGCCAGAGCGAGACCACCGGCATCAGCCCGATCAGCCGCGCCGACGCGCCGTCGTAGGCGGGCAGCGCCGAGGCGTCGGTGCGGCCGCGTGCGGTCTCGCTCACGGCGAGCTCCCAGCCCGGCAGGTAATAGCCGTTCGGCTCGATCACGCGCTGGGCGAGCGCGCGCCATTGGCTGGGATCGATGGACGTGAGGGGGACGAGCGCGCGCGTTGCCGCGGCAGCCCTTGCCGATGCCGGATTGATCGCTGCCTGATGCGCGATATCGACCACGTCCCGTCGTTCCCCGTTCAGAAGGTCATGCTTAGCGCAAAGATTGGAAAATTCCATTGGGACGCCGCTTCAATTCGAATGGTAATATTAACGTCTCATTGAGCATTCGGGCCGCCGCGGCGTGCCATGATGGAAGCTCTCGACCTGGAGGATCACAATGATCGCCACACCTTTCACGCCGATGGCGTCGCTCCTTGGTGGCGCGTTAATCGGCCTGTCCGCCGTGCTCCTGATGTGGGCGACGGGACGGATCGCCGGTGTCAGCGGCATCGCGGCGCGGCTGTTTCCGCCTTACGAGGACCGCGAGTTCGCCGGCCGGCTCGCTTTCGTCGCCGGCCTCGTCGCCGCGCCCATCCTGGTGCGCATTGTCAGCGGAAGCCTGCCGGTGCAAACGATCGCGGCGGGAACGCTGGTGCTGATCGTCGCCGGATTGCTCACGGGCTTCGGTGCGGTCTGGGGCAGCGGCTGCACGTCCGGCCATGGCGTCTGCGGCCTGTCGCGGCTGTCGCTGCGATCGCTGGTCGCGACCATCACCTTCATGACGGCGGGCATCGCCACTGTCTACGTGATGCGGCACTGGGGCTGACGACGATGACAATCCTCATTCAATTCGCGATCGGCCTCGTCTTCGGTATCGGGCTCATCGTCTCCGGCATGTCGAATCCGGCCAAGGTGCTGAACTTTTTGGACGTCGCCGGCATTCCCGCCGGAACGTGGGATGCGAGCCTCGCCTTCGTGATGGCGGGTGCTGTCGCGGTAACCTTCATCGGCTTCAGCCGTGTCTTGAAACTCGCGCGACCGTTTTTCGCGGACCGCTTTTACCTTCCGACGCGAAAAGACATCGATCCGAGAATTGTCGCCGGTCCTGCCATCTTCGGCATCGGATGGGGGCTCGCAGGCTTTTGCCCGGGCCCTGCGCTCACCGCGCTCGGATTCGGCTCGGCGTCCGCCTTCATCTTCGTCGCCGCGATGTTTGCCGGCATGGTGCTCGCCCGCTTCATCGCACAGCTCCCGTCGTCAACGCGCTTCGTCGCGCCGGCCGATCCGCTCGAAACCTGATATGGACAGGACCGGGCGAGTGGATCTCGTCCGGTCCTGCCCTGTGACAGCTTCAGTGACTACCAGCGGTCCCCGCCGACACCGACGCCCACGCTGACGCCGGGCGCTCGAATGCCGACGCCACCGCGCGGACCATCGTCCCAGTCGCGATAGGTGCGGCGCTCGAAATAGCGATCGCGCGGCATGGCGTTGTAGGAGTCGCGCACGATCACGCGCGAGCCGCCACGGGTGCGATAGCAATTGCCAGCGTCATCGCAGACAAGCCGGACTTCCTGAACGAGCTCAGGGTTGGCGTATTCGCTGGTCGTGTAGATGTCCGCGGCCTTCGCGCCGCTCGCCGCAGCGAGGGCGCCGACGCTAGCCAGTAGTGCGATCGTGAATGTCCTCATCGTGTCCTCCTCCGAAACTGCCCTCGGGGGTAACAAGAAGGGGAGGCGGTGATCGTTCCGGGTCGAATTACAGGTTTTTCCCGGAACCGGAGCGCGTGTCGGCGTGATTTGTTCCTAGATCGGCTCGTAGGTTTCCGTCCCGCAGATGTCGTCCGCTTCCGCGCGGCGGCGATCGACGACCTTTCCGCCTGATATCGTCACGATGTAAATCTGGGTGCCGAGCGTGGAGCCGGTGGCGGAGGTGAGCTGCGCGCTGACGCAGGCGGTCCAGCCCTGTCCCCGCACCTCCCGATGGGGCGGGGCGACGTGCACCTCCCGCGGATAGGACGTGTTGAGGAAGACCACGTTGATCTGCTCGCGGACCACGCGCTTGACGTCAGGGGCCGCTTCGGGAGGCGGCTGCTCGGTTTCCTTCAGGCGCATGAACTCCGGCACCGGCGCGCGGCTGTCGGCGAAGCCGCAAGAACCGAGTGCGAGGGCGCTGGCCAGCAGCGCCGCATGAGCAACAATCCGCAACATCCGTGAAGGTCCCCTGCGGGCCAACAGATAGGCAGGAATGCGATCCGGCAAAGTCCCGGCCGATCAAGATTTGCTGAAATCCCGGCCCCCCGGCATTTGCTATTACGGGATTGCAGGCTAATTTGTGCCCCAGACGAGGGGGATTGCATCAATGCGGATTTTGGTCATCGCGGCCGCCGTGCTCGCACTAACGGCTGCGTCGGCGCATGCGCAGGGCCGCAGCAGAGGCCAGCCGAACGAAGCGAAGTCGGACAATAAGCCCAAGGTCGACGAAAAGGCCTACAAGGCCGCGCTCGAGCGCATTCCGGAGCCCAAGGAGAAGTACGACCCGTGGGGCGGAGCCCGTCCGGCTGAACCTGCCAAGAAGCCCAAATAAATGAGGGGGGCGTTGGCGAGCCGTCTGTGTCAGTCGGCCGCCGCCATCGTGCTCCTCCTGTTTTCGTCGTGGCCAGGCATCGCCTGGGAGAGCTGGGGTGGCGATCCCGGCGGCTCACGCTTCTCGCCTTTGCGGGAGGTCACGCCCGACAATGTCGGCAATCTGGTTCGGGCCTTCGAATTCCATACCGGCGATCTCGCGGCGCGGCCGCCCGAGGTGATGCGGCGAACCAAATTCCAGGCGACACCGTTGTTCGTCGAGGACAGCCTGATCTTCTGCTCGCCCTTCAATGAGGTGATCGCGCTCGATCCCGGCACGGGCGCGCAGAAATGGCGCTTCGATCCAAAGATCGCGACAAATCAGCGGCCCGCCAATCGCTATGTCTGCCGCGGCGTGACCCATTGGATCGACGATGAGGCGCCCGCGAATGCCGCCTGCCGATCGCGCATCTTCATGGGCACGAACGATGTCCGCCTGATCGCGCTCGATGCAAAGACCGGGATTCCGTGCGCCGGTTTCGGCACTGGCGGTGAGGTCAGGCCGGATATCGGCATGAAGCTGGACTGGCCCGGCGAATTCCAGATTACCTCGCCGCCGGCGGTCGGCCGCGGTGTCGTCGTGATCGGCTCCGCGATCGGCGACAACCGCCGCGTCGACGCGCCGAGCGGCGTGGTGCGCGCGTTCGATGCGCGCAGCGGCCAGCCGCGCTGGACCTTCGAGCCGCTCAAGCGCGACGGTGTCGAAGCTGGTCACGCCAATGTCTGGGCGCCGATGTCGGTCGACGCGGCCCGCGGGCTGGTTTTCCTGCCGACATCCTCGCCGTCGCCGGACTTTTGGGGCGGCAAGCGGCCGGGCAACAACGAACACGCCAATTCGGTGGTCGCGCTGCGCATCGAGACCGGCGAGCTCGTGTGGGCATTCCAGACCGTGCATCACGACGTCTGGGATTACGACTTGGCGTCGCAGCCGACGCTGACGCGTATCGACACCGGAGACGGCCAGCGCGATGTCGTGATTCAGCCGACCAAGCAGGGATTTGTCTTCGTGCTCGACCGCGATACCGGCAAGCCGGTGTGGCCGGTGGAAGAGCGCGTGGTGCCGCAAGGCGGCGCGGAAGGTGAACGACTGTCGCCGACGCAGCCATTCCCGACGCATGTGCCGCCGCTGACATCGCAAAGAATCTCGACTGAGGATGCGCTCTCGCTCCTCCCTGGCCTGGGTCGCTCCGCTTGCGAAAGGCAGTTCGCGGAGGCACGTAACGAGGGGTTGTTCACCCCACCCTCGACGCAAGGCACGGCGGAGTTTCCCTTCACCGGCGGCGGCGTCAACTGGGGTAGCGCAGCCTTCGACCCGGTCAACCAGATCCTCTACGCCAACACCGCCCGCGCCGTTCATCTCATCAAGCTGATCCCGCGTGCGGAGGCGGCTGGATTCGATCCGCCTCCCGGTCATGATTTCGGCCAGCAGAAGGGCGCGCCGTTCGCGATGTCGCGCGCGGTGGTGATGTCGCCGCTCGGGCTTCTTTGCAACAAGCCGCCTTGGGGCGAGATGGTCGCAGTCGATCTGAAGGCCGGCAAGATCCTTTGGCGTTCGACGGTCGGCACCACGGAAGACCTTGCGCCGCTCGGCGTGCCGCTGCCGTGGGGCGCGCCGCTCGTCAACGGGCTCGCGGTCACCGCAGGCGGTCTCGTCTTCACCGGCGCGATGGATGCCTATCTGCGCGCCTTCGATGCGCGAAGCGGCCGGGAGTTGTGGCAAGGCCGGCTGCCGGTGCCCGGCGTCGCCAACCCCATGACCTATCTCTGGAAGGGCGAGCAATATGTCGCGATCGGCGCGGGCGGCCACTCCGAGGTCGGCACCTCGATCGGCGACAGCGTCGTTGCATTTCGCTTGGCGCGGCCGGGTGAAGGGCCGTCGCTGTGGTCGCGCACCATCGATCGTCCGGGCGGACGATTTTGGGTGTCGTCGTCAGCAATTGTGTTCGCGATCATCCTGCTGATCATCGCGAGCCTGCGCTGGCGTCGTCGACGTCGTATAAAGCAAGCATGATGCTGCGTTGTGTATGCGATGCGAACGGTCGTTCACATCGTGCGTGCTATCGTACGAAAGCGAGGCCGATGCGCCTATCATTGCGCCATACGGTGTGGCAATTCCGTACGAAATTGTCGCGCGCGATCGAGAGCGTGAATGATTTCGGCAATATGACGGGGGAATCGAGCTCGATCGCCGCGCCGCCTTCCGACATGTTTCGCACCGTGCACGCGATGCCGCTGCTTTCAAAGGTGATCGTTCCACCCTTGAAAACGCGGTAACGCTGCGCTGCACGTTTCTCGATCATCGGCATTAATCCATAACGATGATTGTGAAGTAGTGCATAGAAATTACGTTGAAATAAACTCAATACTGGCGCTACTTGCACAGCGCTTCAGACTTCGTTTACGACGTTGGAGCGGTGAGTCACTTCCCGCCGACTTTCCTCACAAGCCCTTCCTTTGTGGCGTTACGCGCCGATGGAGATATTGATGAAGACTACGCTTTCGCTTCTGTTCGCCGCAGCGCTCTCGCTGTCATCGATGCCCGCCCACGCCGTCAAGTGGGACCTCTCGACCATGACCTGCAAGCAGTTCCTCGAGAGCGGCGAAGACAACATCGCGGTCGTGCTGACCTGGATGGACGGCTGGTACAAGGGCGACGAGGACAACGCGATCATCGACACCGAGGTGTTCATCGAGAACGCCAAGAAGTTCGGTGCCTATTGCGGAAAGAATCCGACCGTCAGCGTCGTCACCGCGGCTGACGAAATTCTCGGCAAGTAATTCCTGAAGCTGACCGAAGCGCGGACGCAATCGCGCTTCAGTCCCTCGCTTCGATGCGAAATTGATTGGAGAGCCGCGGAGCGCCTTGCGCGCTCACGCGGCTCTCTTCTTTTTGGATGATGCTCAGCCCGGCAGCATCGCGAACGCGCTCGACACCATCGCCACCTGTTTGTTGTCGGTGGCCGAGAGCAGCGTGACGCGGCCAAAACTCATGGTGCGTCCAAGCCGCACCACGCGGGCATCAGCCAGAACGTCCGACGAGGAGACCGCACGCATGAAATGCGTGGTCTGGTCGACCGTCGTCATCGGACGATAGCCGCGATTGGCGGCAAGGTTCGCGATCACCATCGCGGTATCGGCAAGCGCCATCAGCGCCTGGCCGCACACCACGCCGCCGTTGCGGCACAGCCGCTCCGAGAATGGCATGCGCAGGAGCGCGCCCGGCTGCCAATCCACCACGTCCGATGGCGGCAGGTGCTCGAGGCGCTCGACGGCGAGGTTGAGATCCTGGACCCAGGGCGCAAAGACCTCGCCGAGTATGCGTCTGGCCTCAGCGATGCCGAACCCGGCTTCTGGCTGCGATGGCATTGCTGTCGGTCCCCCCTGTGTTGCTGGATGTTTCGGCTATTCTGCGCGCATCGGCGCGGCAAAGTCACCCGGTCTTCGGTCGGCTCTGTCGGCTTGAAAATGCCTGACTTGGGCCGATATGATACTGGGCTTGGGAACGGGTGGGCGATGTTGCGTCGGTGTGTCCTTGTGTTTGGGTTGATAGCGCTGGGTCTCGCGCTGGACGGGTGCACCAGATGCGGCCCGATTTGGGACGACTGGCTGCAGGCGCCGAAATCGTGCAGATCGGACCGGCTCTAGCGCGCCATTCGGCCCTGGCGGGCCGTTGACAAGAACGACAAGGCGCGGTTGACCCGCCCTTCATGGATGATCAAGGAGTCAATGATGAAGCTTTTCCGTATGGCGGCGGTGCTGCTGGCCGTGCTGGCGGGACCGGCCTACGCGCAAATGCCCAATCTCAATTTGCTGCAGGAAGGTCCAGGCAAGACCCCCGAGGAAAAGGCCGCGGAAGCCGAGCGTGACAAGGCCTACAAGGAAACGCTGAAGAAGATTCCGGACTCCAAGGCGTCCAACGATCCCTGGGGCAACATGCGTTCCGACCCGCCGAAGCAGGCGGCTGCGCCGAAGGCATCGGCCGCAACCAGCGCGCCCAAGAAGAAGTCCGGCACGACCGCCAATTGACCTTGTCCCCGATCGGAGGCGGCTGATGCCTCCGGCCGGGACTCCTCTTCGGACGGCCTGCTTCCTACATCTCCGAGAGCGTATTGCGTTGAGGAGGAACGGCATGGCCGATCGTCCGCGGGATCTCGCCGAGCGGATGGCGCGCCGGCGCAAGATGGGCGGCAAGCCGGGCGAGCGCGGCGGCGACGGCTTCTTGCGTGAGACTTTCACTCTGCCGCGCCCGGCGGCGCGGGCGAGGGCGGAGGCTTTCTTCACCCGCTACCCCAAGGCCGGCTATATGAGCGCGGTCGAGACTTGGCGCGAACTGCCGGGCGGCGAGATCGAATTCACCATGCGGCGGCTGCCCAGCGCCGACTAGACGTCAAGTCTCCTCGAAGGATTCGGCGATGATGCGGATCCGGAACACGGGCTCCTTGGCCTCGTCCAGCAGCTCCATGTGCCATTCGGAGTTTTCGTTGAGCTTGCGCGCGAGGCCGGCGGCCATGTCGGCGCAGATGCTGGTCATCATCTTCCAGGCCGCATCGCGATCGGCAAATTCCGTCGCCTGGTCCGCGCAGCCGGAATAGCGGCCGTTCCGAATTCGAAAGAAGTAGAGCGGCATGGCTGGCACCGGTCACATGATGGTCCCGCCTCCCGGGCCATGGGCGCGCGCAGTGCAGTCCCAAACCAGGGACAGATCAATTCCGGGCCGCTACGGACGTCACCTCGCAGGCGCGCGTGGCTCCGGCATCCGGCTCGGGTGGTTTATTCATGCGGTCTTGCGCCCGATCGCCTTCAGCTCCCGATCGATGCGCAGCTGCACGCGCCGGATCGCCAGCAGATTGATCTTCGTCTCGGTCTTGCCCGTCCTGATCTCGTCACCGATGCGGAACTGCCACTGCCAGACTCCGGGAAGCGCCGTCTTGGCAATGGTGAACTCAACGCCCCTGTGATTCATGGGTCATCTCCACGATTCACCCTCCATTCACCGTGAACATGTTGGGCGTCGCCCTATTCCTGCGACAAGCGAAATTTGGCGGTAAGCCTTGGATAGTTCACGGTAATCTTTGGAACCGCGCGCGGTCCGAAACAAACGAAATTAGGTTCCGAAAACCGTGCACGGAATCCGGGCAAGCCTGGCAATTCACGCGGTCTTGCCGTGCCACGCCGAGGAACTCTGTTCGTGGTCGGAGAACCACGGAACGCGAGATCCGCGCATTTGACACATCGCTGCGAAGCGCGGTCCGGATTCCATCCCGCATCTTGTGGAACCCAAAGCGGCGCGTTGCTGCCGCCATTCGAAGCGAACAGGTGCGGTCGATACATTTCCACTTTTGCGTGTCATGTATCTATGCTCTGCTTGTGAACGACGGTTCGAACGCGATGTCACGAAGGGGAAGGTGTGAGCTGGCTGAGACATCTTGTGCTGCGCTGGGGTGCACGGAATTTCTCGCTGACCTGTCCCCATTGCCGGCATCCCGCGTCCTCATCGAGCTTCAAGCGCGCGCGTTTCATGCTCGGTGACGAGAAGCTCGTCTGCGAAGAGTGCGGCGAGACCAGCGTCGTCACGTTCTGGCGTTTCGAAGGACTATCGTCGCGGCCCGATTGCACTGAAGCGAGGCGGCGCGCGCCGCTGTCCGATTCGCGGCACTGATCCAGCGCCGGCGGTGTACGTCGAAGTCCACTCCATGCGTGCTGCGGCATATGCCTTGCTTGGCCTCATGACGGCAAACAACATGGGCGCGTCATGCTCGGCATTCCCCGCCGCTACTCTCATTTCGTCTTCGGTGTCATCCAGTCCGGCCTGACCTCGCTGATCGCGGCGGGCATCGCCAGCTTTCCCGCTTCTGGCGCGACGGTCTTCCTCGCGCACTGGATGGTGTCGTGGCTGATCGCGTGGGCCGCGATGCTGCCGATCGTGCTGCTCGCTGCGCCTACGATCCGCGCCTTCTCGCTGCGGCTGACGCGAGAGGAGAGGGCTCGGTGAGGCGGCCGGCAAGCATGAAAAAAACCCGCTTGGGGAGAGCCAAGCGGGTGAAAGGTTATTGGAGGCTGAGGTGCTGGGCTGCAACACCGTAGCCCCACGACCCTAGCCGGTTGAGCTTACGACAGCCTGACAGGGCCGGCAGATCGGCTTTCAACCTGCCGCGCCTCCGCGCCCGCAAACAGAAAACCCCGCTCGGGGCAGAGCGGGGTCCTCGACTGTGTATGGAGGCCCGGTGTTGGTCCACCGGGCACAGCCAGACTAGGAGACCAGGCTTACGGGTGCCTGACGGCGGCACCGAAATCCGCGTCGGGAGGCCGCAGACTGGCCCCGCACGCGTCCCAATTTGGCCACCCGATCGCACCACTGGAGCCACACCCCTCGGCGAGATTTCGCATCGTCGGCGACGCCATGGGGGAAACGTGGTGCGCCGGCAGCGGGGTGGCATCATGGATAACGTAGAGCGGTCATTCGCCGCCGCGACGGCGGCTGGCTTCGTCGTGCTGGTGATCGGCCTCGTGCTGCTGGCGCTGCTGTAAGGCGTACCGGCGGACGGCAAGCCAAGGCCGGACCGGGCTAAAGCAGGCGCTTCGATCCTGGGTGGGCACCCAGGACGCCGCCGCGCCCTTTCAAAACATGGAAAACAACCCCATGCACAGTAGGGGGTCGGGCGATTTCGTTGTGCGATCAATGACTTAGCTGTGGTATTTGGATACCTTAAATGCTGCGCAACGGCTCCGGGGCGCACCCTGGCTCTGGCCGGCCCAATTCTGCGACGTGCATTCCCGACGGCCGGTACGACGGCTAGCCGCCCATCGCGGCGCAGCCTTGGTCAGATCGGAAGCCCGTCGGCAGGCTCAGTGGACCTTGATCTCACCCAGGGGAAGGCGGAGTTCGGCGGCGCGCTCTTCGCGGTCCCTCTTGCGAAACTCGTTTTCCTTCCGCTCGAACTTCACCATCTCCTCGTGCGCCGCCGCCAGGAGGTGAGTGCGCCTGACAGCATTGGGGTGCGCGTCTTCCGTCATGTTCCTGGTCCCCATCGTTGCGATCGCATCCCGAAGAAAGCCGGACACCGCAAAAAGGTTCGATGCCGCAGGATTGCGGAATTATGACGGCGCGCGTCGGCTGCGTCTTTGATGCGCGTCATCTTCAGTCGAAGGGTGACGAATGCGGAGGATCGGCAAAAATCAAAAAAGGCCGCCAACCGAGGCGGCCTCTCATCATCTTTGAATCACTTGATCTTTGAATCGCTTGCCCGCTAGCGGCAGGGCTTCTAGCGGCAGGGCTTGCCAATCATCTGGGCGTGCCGGCTGTGGCAGCCGTCGTGCAACTGAGACTTCCTCGTCACCTTTGCGCCGACCTTCGGGGCGCCCGATGCTGTCGCGGCATTCGATATCTGGGCTTGCGCCGGCACCGAGCCGGCGAGGACAGACAGCGCCAGAGCGATCTTGAGGATTGCCTTCATCGTGCCTCCTGAGGTTGTTCGAACGGTACGCAGAGTAACGCTACTTATATTAGCGTTACACAATGTAGCTTTCAATTCAAGTTCGATCGGAGGCATGACGACGAACCGCCGTCCTCGCGGCGGACCGAGATGGGGCAAAGTGAGGTAGATCGCAGATGAGGCGGGGCGAGCGCTCCGCGGAATGGACCGATCAGGCGGCCTCGGTCCGTCGCGACGTGCACGCCCAATGTGGCGAGCCGTGGTGGCCTATTGCTTCGTTGTCGGCGGCTCGAAGATGAGGGCGGCTTGGAACACCCGCCCGGCGTCGGTGCGGACTTCGATCGCAACGTCTGTTCGATCCTCGTGTCCCGCCAGGTCGCGCGCAAGGCCGCTCAATGTCTGCGTCGCCTCGATCTCTGCTTCGCGCTGGGTTCGAAACTCCAGTCCCTCATCGTCGGCATAGAGGCCGGTGTCGTCTCGGATATCGAAAAAGTACCGGACCATGGCGCCGCCTCTCAGAGAGAGTATCGCCGCCAACCCCGCCTTGGGAGGACCGTTCCTAATTATTTCGGCGGCTGGAATCCGGGTACTGTCCCAATCCCCGGGCGTGGTTGGCGTCCCGTTGGCCGGCGAGAATGCCAGGACCGCCGCTTGCAGGTTGGGCAATCGTAGACCTGGACGCCGAGCGCCGTTGAACCAGGTCAATCATAGCTGTCTTTACGGACGGTCTCGATCCGCCTTGCGTCCGCCTACATCTGTGGCGGCGTGACCCTTGCTTCGTCTCTCGTCAGGGCGGCAAGCCTGTCCAATTGGCTAGCCACGCCAGTGAGGCTCCGGGCGATGTTCTTCAACAGGAAGGCCCTGTCCGCCGAAACCCCGGACGATTGAGAGAGGACCTTGTAATGATTTGCGAGTTCCTCGCATTTAGCAGCGTCGATCATAATTGAGCCCATCTATGAAACAGGTCAACAGCTCAACCCTAATACGGTTCCCACGCGGGGCGCTGACGACCCTTGGCGTTGCAATGCCTCGCATCCTACCACAGCTATTCGTCGTCAGGTTGTGTTCTGCGCCACAAATCGCGTCACTCCCGAAATCAAAGGCCACCACGCCAGGAAACAGGCTCGTCCCTGAAGACGGCCCCGGCCGGTGGGGCTTGATAGGGGTGAAGGCCGGGGCCGCTTGGGGATGCTTGGCCCTTGGCAAAGACCAAGCGAATCCGAGTTTAGTCGACCCTCACCGCGCCTCTGTTCGTTTCAGCACATAATTGCCAAATTTTCCTGCCCCGCATTCGCATGCGCAAATGCATATCGAGGGCCGGTACGGTTTCCTTATCGTCTTGGATTGGCAGACCACGGAGACGTGCGTATTGCCTGACCGGCACCCTCGCAGGGCAGATTTTTTCATTCGGATGGGGGGCATCGGTTGGATGATGTCCGACCGAGAGCGCAAGGGCCTGGCGATCATCGAAACAGCTGCGCCCGATGTCTATGCGGGCGCGCGGCAGTCAAGTCCGCCGCATTGCCAAAAATTCCCGCGACCGATGGGCCGCGGCATACTCCCGTCCGGCTTCCTCGGTGCGCTCCGGATGGGGAGACGGGAGCGGCTTTGGGAGGGACTGATTTTCGGTCACCTATCTCGGTGTCTCAAACGCACCTGTGGCAACTCTGACACCGGGACTGCCGAATGAGCTCACAGGAAATCCGTGCAATGAGCGATCCCCGGTAAGGTTGCAATCGCACCCGGTGCGCGCGCCCAGGCTCGGATCGCCAGGTTGGCCGCCTTCAAAACCGAGGGGCGCAAGATTTGAAGCGCATCGCGGATCGTTGCGCTCAGGGGCTGCTGACGGATCCGTGTGCGCAGCCGGGCAACCCGCAATGCACGCACCATCGTTTCAGGATCGGGAAGTCCGCGCTTATCCTCCAGAAGGCTCCAGGCGAGGTGCTTGAGTTCGATGGTCTCCTGGTCGATCTGAGGGAACGATCCCAATGCCGTGATGCTCGCGTGGTTGGTCGTGTCGTAGAACACAAGACCGTCGTCGATCGCCACCATGTCGCCCTGGCAGGCGAGATCGAGAAAGAACAGTTGGTCCACGCCCCAACTGATCGACTTGTAGTTTCGCATCAGGCAACCGGCCCGGATGACCTTGCCGTTGATCAGCAGGGTCGACGGGACAATCCCAAGCAATCGGGTCTTGCCCGCCAGATAGAGATCCGCCAGGCACTGCTGGCCCGAATACAGATAAACTTGGCGTCCTCGCCGGTACCTTATGCCGCTGTCCTGAACGAGATGAGATGTGGAGGTCATGAACGCAGCGGCGGGGTACGTCCTCGCCAATTCCGCAAAAGTCGCAAGCGATCCTGGCGTGAGCCAGTCGTCGTCGTGCAGCACTTTGATCCAGTCGCCGCGACATGCGCGCATCGCGTTGTTGGTATTCTCAACCTGGCCGCGGCCGCGGTGGTTCTCGATAACGCGAATGCGCGGGTCGCTCCGCGCGTGCTCGGACAGGATGCTCCAAGTCGCGCCTTCCGGACCTTCGTCGTCGCTGATCACCATTTCCCAGTCGGCGTGCTCCTGCTGCAGCACGCTTTCAATCGCGCGGCTCACCATCTCCGGTCGGCGGAAGGTGGGTATTGCCACCGAAATGAATGGGCGGTGTTCCGAACTCTGGGAGCTATCGAACCGCTCGGCGTACAATTGATCCATTCATCGTACCTCGTTGATCGAAGCGGTCGTGGCTGGAAGTGGCAGACCCTTCTTCGGTTTGAGCCTGTTCGCAGAGCATCTTGAATCGAACCGAGCGAACGAGGCGCGTGAATGCTAGGGAGACGATCTCGATGCGGTCATCGTCCATTCGCATGAACTTTGTTCCCGCAGGCCGCGACGTTTCGAAGCGGCCGCTTGTCCGCCTTGGTGAAAGAGTGTTCTGGTTCCCCTCGGTTTCTGTCGCCGCAGCAGCCGCGCCAACGCGGTGACGGATCAAGACGGGGGCGGCCAATCGAGGCGGCGTTGGTTCAGTTTCTTGCGGAGCTCTTGGAGGATTTCGCGAAGCTCTGCCGCGTTGCTTCTTTCCAAGAGGGAAGCGAGGCGCGAGCGTGATGGCGTTTTCAATCACCGGTAGATTGTCAAGGGCCGCTCGGTGACAGGTGGAGGGTGACTGCGTCCTGCCGCGACGTGCTGTCTCACCTCGCGACAATTGAACGACTTCAAATCCGGCCACGGCTCGTTTCAAAATCGGACAGTGAGGTCGGAAACAGACCACGCCCAAACCCGGGTGCTGTCCCAATTGGGACACTCGGAACATCAAGTCAGGACAGGTTGCTTGTTGGGCTTCAGAAGCAAGAACGCCGTCCGCTTAAATGAAGCGCGGACGGCGGCTTTCCAGCCCCGGGAGGGAAATTGTAAAATCCCGATATCGTTTTGTCGGCACGTCCCGTGCCAAGGTTCATCGGGCCAGCCGCAGGAATTGGGAAAACCTTCATCCTCAAGCGTTGATGCCGCCAACGCGAATGACCACGCCGGGACAGAATCCGGATCTGTGCCGGCAACGCGATACCTCAGGCGCGTCTGCTTCTAGGCTGGCTTGGGCGGTTGAAGCCCCGGCGATCTCAGCCACTCGCTCATGTGCGAGCCGGTCTCAGCCTGTCTGGCTTTGCGAAGGCGGTCCTCTCGTTGAGCACCGTGAGGCAGGGTTTTGGCTTGTTCGCGGAGGCGTTTCGCTTCTTCGGCAAGTCGTTCTTCCAGTGACACGGTTTGCGTGAAACGACGGCGCTGCTTCATGACACAACCTCGTCTTTACGGGTCCTAACCGCAGGGTTTGAGTTCCAGCGAACTTAATATGCAGACGGGCCACCTTCAGTTCCAAAGTGAACTTTTCAAATCAAGCCACGGTGAATTTCAAACTAGGCCACCGCGCTCGGAAACAAGCCAGCACCAAATCCGGGTGCTGTCCTAATTAGGACAGCGGGGCTGTCAGATTGCGACATCAATAAAAACGCCGCCCGCTTAAATGTCGCGCGGGCGGCGGCTTTCCAGCCCCGGAGAGGTGGATGCAAAACCCCGGTGATGATGAGTGTGCACAACCTGTGCCAAGGTTTTATGTCACGTTGCGGGACGCCGCAGCGGGGATCGGGCCACCACCTACCGCGAACTTCTGAGAATCAGTATTGTCTCGAAGAAAGAACGTCGTGGGGGCAGTACTTGTTACGGGATTGCCGAAGGACTATTCGCCTGTCTAGCCAGATTACCGGCCTTTGACGCGAGCTTTCGGCTGATTGCGAAGACGACGTCTTCAAGTGAAAGAGGCCGCCACTGAGGCGGCGTTATCATTGCTTGCTGAAAATCCTGGAATTGAAAATGGCCGTGACTTCGAGAACACGGCCAGTTCTGTTACGAACTTCCACCGCGAAATGCTGGCCCGTCGAACCTTCCATGACCGCATCGCGGGCGGCATCGACAAGTGCGCCGAGCGCCATATCGTGTGCCGCCTCGGCGTCCAGCAGTTCGACGCCATCTTTGTCCTGCGAGAAGATGCCATCCGACCTGAGGTCGAAAAAATACTGAGCCATTGATGCTCAGCTTACTTCGGTGCCTGCAAACCCGAGGAATTGACCCACTCTTCGAGGTGACATGCAGTGTCAGCCTGACGGGCTTTCCTCAGCATATCATCCTTCAGAACGCCTGGCGAAAGCTCTGCCGCCCGGGTGCGGATATCGTCAGCGAAGACCCGCAGCCTGTCCTGAAGAGATACGGATTGTCTGATGCGTTGCCGTCTTTGCAAGGCGCTGCTCCCTGTTCGAGGGGGCGGGAGCGCTGTGATGGAGCGTTCTCGTCACCGATGGTAGCCACGATCCGGGCGGTGATGGTGAAAGTGTGCGCTCGGATCAGGGGATTAGCGAGTCCTCAATTTGTCCCGCCATTCGGAACTTTTACGAATTAGGACACTGACGAATTCAACTTGGGACACAACGGCTCAAATGCGGACAGCACGCTCCGCCGCAACTAAGCGCCATGTTATTGAGCTGGGCGTGTCGCCAAAGCAGAAAGAACGGGCGCGGCATGGATCCGGCGGCCAGCATCTTCAAGATGATCTATCGGGATCAACCAGTCGGTACGGAGGGGCTTCCTTGGCGGAAGGAAGACTTCACGAAACGAAAGAGGCCGCCAACCGAGGCGGCCTCACGAGACCCGGCCCATCGCCAACGCGCGCATTGTACGATGGACCGTTCCGGGTGGATGGCGCGAGAGTGTCGCGCCACAGACCGGAATCTCAATCCCTTGGTTCGAGAGTCGTTCCCGTCAGGCCGCCTACTGAGGCGGCCTTGCTTCATCCGCCTACAAAGCGGGTTTGCGTGACCGGAAATACGAAGCCGATTCCGGTCACGGCGAGGAAGGTGCAAAAATACCGGATGCGATACATGCCGAACCAACCCGGGCGTGCCGCCATGGTTCAGGAGGTCGGCGAGCTCTCCGCCCATCTGGTGGTCTAGGCCGAGGTTGGACGGAGAGCCGCGCGCCGGACCCCCGTCGCATGACAATGCTAGGAACGTGCCATGACAGTCGTGTGAAACTGTCGGCGCCGCTCAGTGGAGATCAGGCCACAAATGAAATGAAAACGCCGCCCGCTTGAAATGAAGCGCAGGCGGCGGCGTTCCAGCCCCGAGAGGGATTAGCAAAATCCCGGATATTGATCAGTCCGAATGGATGACGAGAAGGTTCAACGGCACAACGCGACCAAGCTCAAATGGATGCGTGGCGGCGCTGCGTCGAACTGGGCATTGAAATCCCCCAGGCCAATAGATACGGGCAGGAGACGAGATCGTTTCACACGCGCAGAGGCGGATTAGGGCACTTCTTTTCCGTGGTTCTATGAATGGCGAGCTTGCGCGTTTTTCCCGGAGGGATTGTCGGCTGACAGCGTGGCTGACTTGGAAGGCTACATCGAAATCCTTTTGCGAAAGCTTCGCCGGGAAGCTGGCAAAGAAGCCGCCAACTGAGGCGGCCTTAACCGGTCTTCCGTTCGAGCATCGCCATTTCAACTTGGTCGGCCAGGACTGTGAGATGACTTGCGAGGCGGTCGAATAGTTCGCGCTTAGCGGCGTCGGTCGCGGATGAGAGCGCACTCCGCCGCGTCCTTCCGCAGCTTCTCAAGTTGAACCAGATGATCTTGCATGGCCCGCTGGCCCGCTGTTTCGAGAACCAGCGGAGTCAACGCGACGGGCTTACTTCGGCGGCTGCAAGCCGGATGATTTCAACCATTCCTCAATGCGGGCGGCGACATCGGATTCGTGGGCCTTCTTCAAAAGAGCCTCTTGCTCTGGGGCCGCCTGCAATTGTTCTGCCTTTTCTCGCGCTAGTCTGGCTTCCTTGATGAGCCGCTCTCCAAGCACTCTATCCGGTTTGAATCGGAAGCGCTTCATGACTTCCTCCTGTCACAAAGTTCGCTCTGCTTAAAACTTTCAAGGGACACAGAAGTTCTACGGAACTCTACACCTCATGTTCGCTTAGCGGAACACATTCGTTTGCGGTCCGTTCTTCAAATCCAAATCGGGCCACCGCGAAAATCAAACTAGGCCACCGCGCTCGGAAACCAGGCCAGCATCCGGGTACTGCCGAAATAGGCCACTCGGGATTGCAAAGTAGGCCACTGGTAGGAACTAAGGGATTGCCCGCCCTGTTGCATGTTGTTCCTCCCTCTAAAGGAACAGCCTTATGGCCGACGACAACAATAAAAATCCAAATGAGAAGCAGCCCGGCGAGAATCCGGACGGCAAGTACCATTTCAATCCTGGGAACATGGCCGGGAAGAAGCCCGGGGATCCGGAGCAGACTGCCGAAAACCGTGGCGAGCAGCCGCACGAGGACAAAGAAAAACCCGCCGGTTAGATGCCGGCCACTCGCAGATGCGAAGTAGGGCCACTATAGGACCGCACCGGACGGCGGCTTTATGGCCGGCCACTCACCGAAGAAAAATGGGAATGGATTGTTTATCCCAGGATCGGGCAAGGAGATCGCTTCGCAGGAATGGCTCCCACTAGAGCGGCCTCAAAGGGAGCGCGGGCCTACATCGATGAGAAGCTGGATGGAAAAGAGGCCGCCAACTGAGGCGGCCTCAAATCATCAGGATCAGCCAGACGATTAGGCCAGCGTTCACGGTGCCTACGGTGACAATACCTGTCTGAATAAGTCGCTCGGTCATGGTGTCACCCCCCGATTGAGAGGGAACCCTGCGCTCAATCGGAACGAGCGTCTATGCAGATTGTGCCAGAACCGGGAAATTTCGGTAATATATGACGGCGTGTTCCGCCCGTGAATACACCTTATGGTTGGCCCAGAACAAAACAGGCCACGTGTCATTTCAAACCAGGCCAATGTCGCCGGAAACAGGCCAGTACCAAAATCCGCGAAAGAACATATTGCGAACTTGGAACAAATAGGGTACATTACTTTTATCGCCGGCCCGCCCCGCCAATCGTTTGTCCCTCTAGCGAATCCTCGCCATAAGGAGCACGACCCAATGTCCAACACTGCCCTGCGTATCGTCGAAGGATCTTCCATGGACAAGAGTAAAGCTCTGGCCGCCGCGCTCTCCCAGATCGAGCGCCAGTTCGGCAAGGGCTCGGTGATGAAGCTCGGCAAGAACGACCGGTCGATGGATGTCGAGGCGGTGTCCTCGGGTTCCCTCGGGCTCGACATTGCGCTCGGGATCGGTGGTCTGCCGAAGGGGCGCGTCGTGGAAATCTACGGGCCGGAATCCTCGGGCAAGACCACGCTGGCGCTGCACACGGTGGCGGAAGCGCAGAAGAAGGGCGGAATCTGCGCCTTCATCGACGCCGAGCACGCGCTCGACCCGGTCTATGCGCGCAAGCTGGGCGTCAACATCGACGAGCTCCTGATTTCGCAGCCGGACACGGGCGAGCAGGCGCTGGAAATCTGCGACACGCTGGTGCGCTCGGGTGCGGTAGACGTGCTGGTGGTCGATTCGGTCGCGGCTCTGGTGCCGAAGGCCGAGCTCGAGGGCGAGATGGGCGACGCGCTGCCGGGTCTCCAGGCCCGTCTGATGAGCCAGGCGCTGCGCAAGCTGACGGCCTCCATCAACAAATCCAACACCATGGTGATCTTCATCAACCAGATCCGCATGAAGATCGGTGTGATGTACGGCTCGCCGGAAACCACGACCGGCGGCAACGCGCTGAAATTCTATGCCTCCGTCCGTCTCGACATCCGCCGCATCGGCGCGATCAAGGAGCGGGACGAAGTGGTTGGCAACACGACGCGCGTCAAGGTGGTGAAGAACAAGCTGGCGCCGCCCTTCAAGCAGGTCGAATTCGACATCATGTACGGCGAGGGCGTCTCCAAGATGGGCGAGATCCTCGATCTCGGCGTCAAGGCCGGCATCGTCGAAAAGTCCGGCGCCTGGTTCTCCTATGACAGCCAGCGCCTCGGCCAGGGCCGCGAGAACTCGAAAGCGTTTTTGAAAGCCAACCCCGACATCACCGCCAAGATCGAGACCTCGATCCGCCAGAACTCCGGCCTGATCGCCGAGCAGATTCTCGCCGGTGCACCGGAGCGTGACGCCGACGGCGAGGAGCCGGCGGACGAGTAAGGCCTAACGCGAAGAACTTTCGCGAGGAGCGGGCGCTGAGGACGTTGAGTTGCCGACGTCGTCAGTGCCCGTTTCGTTTTGTGGGGCGTTCGCGATGAAACGCGTGATCCTGACCAGTTCGTCCGGCGTCGGTCTTGCCCATGCGGATCGCGCCGACATGGTCGTGCCGTTCATCTTTCGCTTCGTTTCGGGGCCACTGCCTACCTCGCATCACCTCGAGCAATACCTGACGGGAGGCTATGTCAGAGGCGATCCGGAGGTGCGTTGGTCCGATCTTGTTGGCCGGTTGCCTCAGACCGGTCTCGCGCACAAAGAGACAGGCCTGATTTGGTTTTGCGAGACCTATGGCGTCGATCTCATCGAGCTGTGGTTCGACCCTGAGCCCAATAGTCAGTTGCAACTGATCTGGATCCTCGATTATTTGCGGTCCCATCCATCGATCACCGATCGTCTGAGATTGCGACGTGTCAATTTCGATCTGCGCGGAGCGGACGGCACAGAGCTTCGCGATCGTATGGTGCGGGAATTGGAGGTCGCGGACTGCGACTTCGAGATCGCCAACATGGCCTGGGAAGCCTACCGGGCGCCAACGCCGGAGCTCTGTTTCGGATTGCTCGGCAGGGATTTCCCCAGGCTGCCCTTCCTGAAGCCTGCGATGGAACAATTGCTGGCAGAATTGCCATCACCAATCACCGGACTAGGTACGACGGAAGCGCGGCTTCTCGACCTGATTGCGCGGGGGCACAACCGTACCAAGGAGCTGTTTCAACCAGACGGTCCGCTGCAAACGCGCGTGTTCGATCAATGGGAATTGGGCCCGCTGCTCGAAGGGCTTGGGTCCGGCCCAATGCCGGTGATCACGGGTCTCGATCCGAAACTCGCGACGCTGGCCCCGCACGATGCGCGAGGCCGCAACGCCGCCTTTCGCCGAAGCCGGCTATCGCTCACCGAATTTGGGGAAGCGGTCCTTGAAGGCCGGGAGGATTTCGCCGTCAAAACCCGATTCGGCGCTGGTGGGGTGGTACGCTTCTGACCAACGAACGGCTTTGGCGGTGGAACCGACAGAACCATTCGCTCGTTGCACCCTAGATATGCGTTCGGGGCCGTAGGGTGGGCAAAGGCGAGCAAGCGCCGTGCCCATCCTATTCCAACGCGCACAAAGGTGGTGGGCACGCTTCCGCCTTCGCTCTTCGAGCTACGGCGGACAAGTCGCTTTGCCCACCCTACGAAGCTACGATCCCTTACTCCGCCGCTTCCGCGTAGTCGCTGACCGGCGGGCACGAGCACACCAGGTTGCGGTCGCCGTAGACGTTGTCGACGCGGCCGACCGGGCACCAGTATTTGTCGGTGCGCGAGACGCCGTCGGGGAAGCAGCCTTCGGCGCGGGTGTAGGCGCGATTCCAATCGTCGTCCGCGATGTCGTGCACGGTGTGCGGGGCGTGACGCAAAGGCGAGGCCTCGATCTTGAAGCGGCCGGCCTCGACCTCGGCGATTTCTTTCCGGATCGCGATCATGGCGTCGCAGAAGCGATCCAGCTCAGCCTTGGATTCCGACTCGGTCGGCTCGATCATCAGCGTGCCCGGCACCGGAAAACTCATGGTCGGGGCATGGAAGCCGTAGTCGATCAGGCGTTTTGCGATGTCGTCGACGGTGACGCCGCTCGTCGTCTTCAGCGGACGGGGATCGACGATGCACTCATGTGCGACGCGGCCCTTCGCGTTCTTGTAGAGCACCGGGAAGTGCGCATCGAGGCGCGCGGCAATGTAGTTGGCGTTGAGGATCGCGATCTCGGTGGCGCGCTTCAAGCCGTCGCCGCCCATCATCAGAATGTAGATGTAGGAGATGGTGAGGATCGACGCCGAGCCGAACGGCGCGGCCGAGACCGGGCCGACCGGTGCTTCGGCTTGCGTCGCCGGATGACCGGGCAGGAACGGCGCGAGATGCGCCTTCACGCCGATCGGGCCCATGCCGGGGC
The DNA here is from genome assembly GCF_052075965.1 of Bradyrhizobium sp. 482_C4_N1_8. Lineage (NCBI taxonomy): Bacteria > Pseudomonadati > Pseudomonadota > Alphaproteobacteria > Hyphomicrobiales > Nitrobacteraceae > Bradyrhizobium > Bradyrhizobium sp. 482_C4_N1_8. The sequence continues at coordinate 3,308,601 of NZ_CP197231.1, forward strand.
CGCCGCCGCCATGCGGGATGCAGAAGGTCTTGTGCAGGTTGAGATGGCTGACGTCGGCGCCGTAATCGCCGGGCCGGGACAGGCCGACCTGCGCGTTGAGGTTGGCGCCGTCCAGATACACCTGGCCGCCATGGTCGTGGACGATGTCGCAGATCTCGCGGATGTGCTCCTCGAACACGCCATGCGTCGAGGGATAGGTGATCATCACCGCGGCGAGATCTTTCGAGTGCTTTTCGGCCTTGGCGCGGAGATCATTGACGTCGACGTCGCCGTTCTTCTCGCAAGCGACCACCACCACGTCCATGCCGACCATCGCGGCCGAGGCCGGGTTGGTGCCGTGGGCGGAGGAGGGGATCAGGCAGATTTTTCGGTGCGTCTCGCCGCGCGCGGCATGATAGCCGCGGATCGCGAGCAGCCCGGCATATTCGCCCTGTGCGCCGGAATTCGGCTGCAGCGAGATCGCGTCATAGCCGGTGATATCGCACAGCCATTTTTCCAGCCGCGCGAACAGCGCGTGATAGCCCTTGGCCTGCTCGCGCGGCGCGAACGGATGCAGGGACCCGAACTCCGGCCAGGTCAGCGGCATCATCTCGGTCGTCGCGTTCAGCTTCATCGTGCAGGAGCCGAGCGGGATCATGGCGCGGTCGAGCGCGAGGTCGCGATCGCTGAGCTTGCGCATGTAGCGCAGCATCTCGGTTTCCGAGCGATGCGCGTGGAACACGGGATGGGTGAGGAAGGCGGTGGTGCGCTTGAGCGACTCCGGCAGCGCCTCGCGCGTGGTGGCGTCGATCTCGGCATAGGTGAGCGTGCCGCCGAATGCGCGCCAGACCGCTTCGACGGTTGCCGGCGTTGTGGTCTCGTCGAGCGCGATGCGCAACGCCGTCTCACCGACGCTCAGGTTGATCTTCTCGGCAGCCGCGCGCGCGACGATCTCGGCGCGCTTGGCACCGGCGTCCACGCTGAGCGTGTCGAAGAAGCTATCCGACTGCGGCGCAAAGCCGAGCTTGCGCAAGCCCGCTGCGAGCACGGCGGCGCGGCGATGCACGTTGCGCGCGATCTGCGAGAGACCCTCGGGGCCGTGATAGACCGCGTACATCGAGGCGATCACGGCGAGCAGCACCTGCGCGGTGCAGATGTTGGAGGTCGCCTTCTCGCGGCGGATGTGCTGCTCGCGGGTCTGCAGCGCGAGGCGATAGGCCGGCATCCCGCGCGAGTCCACGGAGAGGCCGACGATGCGGCCGGGCAGCGAGCGCTTCAGTGCATCGCGCACCGCCATATAGGCCGCGTGCGGCCCGCCATAACCCATCGGCACACCGAAGCGCTGCGCCGAGCCGATCGCGATGTCGGCGCCCAACTCGCCGGGCGAGGCGAGCAGCGTCAGTGCCAAGAGATCGGCGGCAACGATCGCGAGCGCGCCCTTGGCCTTCAACGTCGCGATCGCGGGCCTGAGGTCGCGCACGGCGCCCGAGGAGCCCGGATATTGCAGCAGCGCGCCGACCACGTCGGCCTTGTCGAGATCGGCGAGGGGATCACCGACGATCAGGGTCCAGCCCAGCGGCTCGGCGCGGGTGCGCATCACCGCCAGCGTCTGCGGATGCACGTCCTTGTCGACGAAGAAGGCTTTTGCTTCGACCCGCGAGTGGCGCTCGGCGAGCGCCATGGCTTCGGCCGCGGCGGTCGCCTCGTCGAGCAGCGAGGCGTTGGCGACGTCGAGCCCGGTGAGGTCGCAGATCATGGTCTGGAAGTTGAGCAGCGCCTCCAGCCGGCCCTGGCTGATCTCGGGCTGGTAGGGCGTGTAGGCCGTGTACCAGGCCGGGTTCTCCAAAATGTTGCGCTGGATCACCGCGGGCAAAACCGTGCCGGAATAGCCCTGGCCGATCAGCGAGGTGAAGACCTGGTTCTCTCGCGCGAGCTCGGCCATGTGCGCGATCGCCTCGGTCTCGCTCAAGGGCTTGCCGAGGTCGAGCGGGGCGGTCTGCCGGATCGAGGCCGGCAGCGTCTCCGCCATCAGGGCGTCCACGCTCTTGGCGCCGACGGCCTCCAGCATTGCGGTGACGTCGCGCGCCGACGGGCCGATGTGGCGGCGAACGAAGGTGGCGGCGGTGTCGCCATTGGATTTGCGGTGCGCGGTCATCATGGGTCCTCGCTTTAGATTTCGCTGTCGCCGTCATGCCCCGCGAAGGCGGGGCATCCAGTAAACGCAGGCGTCACGGCTTGAGCCGAGAAGCCGCGGCGTACTGGATCACCCGCCCCAGTGCGCAGTGCGCACAAGGCGGGTGATGACACCGAATATGAGGTCAGAGTTCGCTTCATCTCACGCCGTATGTGCCTTGTAGGCGGCCTCATCCATGAGGCCGCCGAGCTCGCTCTTGTCGGCAATTCTGATCTTGAAGAACCACGCCTTGCCTTGCGCGTCCGAGTTCACCAGCGCCGGCTCGGCGGCGAGCGCGTCGTTGGTCTCGAGCACTTCGCCCGTAACAGGCGCGTAGACGTCGGAGGCGGCCTTCACCGACTCCACGACGGCGGCGGCTTCGGCCTTCTTCAGCGCACGGCCGGCTTTGGGCAGCTCGACGAACACGACGTCGCCGAGCTGGGACTGCGCGTAGTCGGTGATGCCGACGGTGGCGACGTCGCCGTCGATGGCCAGCCATTCGTGGTCGGAGGTGTACAGCGTCGTGGTCATTGTCTTGTCCTCAGCGTTTGTAGGTGTTTTTCACGAAAGGCATGGCGGCGACCGTGAGCGGCAGCCGCTGGCCGCGCACCTCGGCGAACAGTTTTGTATCGAGCGCGCTCGATGCCGTGGGCACGTAGCCCATCGCGACCGGCGCATTCAGGCTCGGGCCGAAGCCGCCCGAGGTGACCTTTCCGATCGGCTCGCCGCCGGCGTCATCCGCAAACAGCAGCGCGCCCTCGCGCACCGGCGCGCGGCCTTCCGTACGCAGGCCGACGCGGCGGCGGCTTGCGCCGTTATCGAAATGAGCGAGGATCGCATCAGTGCCGGGAAAGCCGCCGGTGCGCGCGCCGCCGCTGCGGCGACTCTTCTGCACCGACCATTCCAGCGCGGCCTCGACCGGCGTGGTGGCGGTGTCGATGTCGTGGCCGTAGAGGCAGAGCCCGGCTTCCAGCCGCAGGCTGTCGCGGGCCCCTAAGCCGATCGGCATCACATCGGGATTGTCCAGCAGCGTTTTGGCGAGGCGCTCGGCATCGGCCGCGGGGACCGAAATCTCGAACCCGTCCTCGCCGGTGTAGCCGGAGCGCGAGACGAAGCAGTCGAGGCCGGCGACCTTGTGCGGGCCGGCATCCATGAACTTCATGGCGGGCGCCTCTGCACACAATTTCGCCAGCACCGCTTCCGCCTTCGGGCCCTGCAGCGCGATCAGGGCGCGGTCTTGAAGCGAATCGATGATGCAGTCGTCCGAGAGATGCGCGCGCAGATGCGCCTCGTCCGCTTCCTTGCAGGCGGCGTTGACGACCAGGAACAGGTGATCGCCGAAATTGGCGACCATCAGATCGTCGAGAATGCCGCCGTCCGGATTGGTGAACTGGGCATAGCGCTGCCGTCCCGGGGCGATCGCCACGATATCCTGCGGCACCAGCCGTTCCAGCGCGCGGGCGGCGTCCTCGACCTTGCCCGACTTCGGCCGGAGCGCGAGCTGGCCCATATGGGAGACGTCGAACAGGCCGGCGGAGGAACGGGTATGGAGGTGCTCTTTCAGGACGCCCGCGGGGTACTGAACGGGCATGTCATAGCCCGCGAACGGCACCATCTTGCCGCCGAGGGAGACATGAAGCCCGTGAAGGGGCGTACGTTTGAGGGAATCTTGGTCGTGGCGCGCAAGCATTACGGGGCCCTCGGCGGTTCCCCGGGGACGATTCCCCGATGGACACCAGTCGAAGCCCCATCTGTCGCTGTGCCTGAGAGTATTATCCCGTCGGCGGACGCAGTCCGGGCCAACCCTTATGAAAAGGTATTTGCCCGTCGGCGCCTCTTTCCAGATGTCGTCAAAGCCACGCGGTCCTTTTGCCTGAGAGTTTCCGGGGCGGTTGCTCCTTCGGCGCCGGCACCAAAGCCGGTCTCTCCCGACGTGGCCGTACGATACAGATGGGTACAGACCACAGGCCGGCCAAGCCTGTCAACGCGCACCTGGCGGCTTTCAACGGGATTGCAAACGGGATTGCGCGCCTGCGGCAACTCACTGATCTCCTTGCACAGTTTCTGGACAGCGCAGCTGGCCTTGTCTAAAAGCGCTTTGACCCGCAGATATCAGCCCAAATGCCCGGTTTGGATGGCGTATCGCGGGTCCAAGCACACCCGATTGGATGAACATGAGCGGCGTCAACGAGATCAGGTCGACCTTTCTGAACTTCTTTGCCGAGAACGGCCACGAGATCGTGTCGTCCTCGCCATTGGTGCCGCGCAACGATCCCACGCTGATGTTCACCAATGCCGGCATGGTGCAGTTCAAGAACGTCTTCACCGGCGTCGAGAAGCGGCCCTATCAGCGCGCCACCACGTCGCAGAAATGCGTGCGCGCCGGCGGCAAGCACAACGACCTCGACAATGTCGGCTACACCGCGCGCCATCTCACCTTCTTCGAGATGCTCGGCAATTTCTCGTTCGGCGACTATTTCAAGGAGCGCGCGATCGAGCTGGCCTGGACCCTGATCACGCGGGAGTTCGGGCTCAAGAAGGACAAGCTGCTCGTCACCGTCTACCACACCGACGACGAGGCGGCCGGGCTGTGGAAGAAGATCGCGGGCTTCTCCGACGACCGCATCATCCGCATCCCGACCTCGGACAATTTCTGGGCGATGGGCGACACCGGGCCGTGCGGCCCGTGCTCGGAGATCTTCATCGACCGCGGCGACCACATCTGGGGCGGACCTCCGGGCTCGCCGGAAGAGGATGGCGATCGCTTCCTCGAATTCTGGAATCTCGTGTTCATGCAATACGAGCAGGTGACGAAGGAGGAGCGCGTGGATCTGCCGCGTCCCTCGATCGACACCGGCATGGGGCTGGAGCGCATGGCCAGCATCATGCAGGGCGTCGACAGCGTGTTCGAGACCGATCTGTTCCGCCATCTGATCGATGCGACGTCGTCGGCGCTCGGCGCCGGGCCGAACGAGCAGACCGTGGCCTCGTTCCGCGTCATTGCCGACCATTTGCGTTCCTCGGCCTTCCTGGTCGCGGATGGCGTGCTACCCTCCAACGAGGGCCGCGGCTATGTGCTGCGCCGGATCATGCGCCGCGCGATGCGCCATGCGCAGCTGCTGGGTGCCAAAGAGCCGCTGATGCATCGCCTGGTCTGGGCGCTGGTCCGCGAGATGGGCCAGGCCTATCCCGACCTGATGCGCGCGGAGAATCTGATCGAGGAAACGCTGCGGCTGGAAGAGACCCGCTTCCGCAAGACGCTGGTGCGCGGCCTTGCCATCCTCGACGAGAAGAGCGCGTCCCTGAAGAAGGGCGACATGTTTGACGGCGACGTCGCCTTCACGCTGTACGACACCTACGGTTTCCCGCTCGACCTGACCCAGGACGCACTGAAATCGCGCGGCATCGGCGTCGACCAGGCCTCCTTCACCGACGCGATGGAGCGCCAGAAGGCCAAGGCGCGCGAGTCCTGGAAGGGTTCGGGCGAGGCGGCTTCCGAAGCGATCTGGTTCCCGCTGCGCGAGAAGCTCGGGGCCACCGAATTCCTCGGCTATGAGACCGAGAGTGCCGAAGGCGTGGTCTCCGCGCTGGTGAAGGACGGCCAGGAAACCGCGAGCCTCAAGGCCGGCGAGACCGGCGCGATCGTGCTCAACCAGACGCCGTTCTACGCGGAATCAGGCGGTCAGGTCGGCGACACCGGCGTGCTCAGCGGCGAGGGCGGCATCAAGTTCCGCGTCACCGACACGCAGAAGAAGCTCGGCGATCTCTTCGTTCACGTCGGCACCGTGGAGAGCGGCGAGCTGAAGCTCGGCACCGCGCTGCAGCTCGAGGTCGATCACGGCAGGCGTTCCTCGATCCGCGCGCACCATTCGGCAACGCATCTCATCCACGAGGCGCTGCGCCAGGTGCTCGGCGACCACATCGCCCAGCGCGGCTCGATGGTCGCGCCGGATCGTTTGCGTTTCGACTTCGTGCATCCGAAGCCGATCACGGCGGAAGAGCTTGCCCGCGTCGAGGACATCGCCAACGACGTGGTGCTGGAGAACGACGAAGTCACGACACGCGTGATGGGAGTCGATGAAGCGCGCGAGGCCGGCGCGCGCGCGCTGTTCGGCGAAAAGTATGGCGACGAGGTCCGCGTCGTCTCGATGGGCCGGACCGCGCGGGAGCGCGGCACCAACGCGCTCGGCTGGTCCGTCGAGCTCTGCGGCGGCACCCATGTGAAGCGCACCGGCGACATCGGCCTGATCACGCTGACCGGCGAGAGCGCGGTCGCCTCCGGCGTGCGCCGCATCGAGGCGCTGACCGGCAACTACGCGCGCAGGCACGCCAACGAGACCATGGCGCTGGCGAAGACCGCGGCCAACGAGCTGCGCACCTCGATCGACGACGTCCCGGCGCGCATCACAGCCCTGATGGAGGAGCGCAAGAAGCTCGAGCGCGAGCTCTCCGACGCCCGCAAGAAGCTCGCGATGGGCGGCGGTACATCCGTCGGGAACGGCGCAGCCGCAGGCGTGCGCGAGGTCGGCGACGTCAAGCTGATGGCGCGCGCGGTCGAGGGCATCGAGATGAAGGATCTCAAGAGCCTTGCGGACGACGGCAAGAAGCAGATCGGCTCCGGCGTGGTCGCCATCGTCGGCGTCACCGAGGACGGCAAGGCCGGGATCGTGGTCGGCGTCACCGCCGATCTCACCGCGCGCTTCAATGCCGTGAACCTGGTGCGCGTCGCCTCCGAGGCGCTCGGCGGCAAGGGCGGCGGCGGCCGGCCCGACATGGCGCAGGCTGGCGGTCCCGATGGCGCCAAGGCGCCCGAGGCGCTCGCGGCGATCGAAAAAGCGATGGCAGGCGCGTAAACGGCCATGCGCCTCGTTCCGCGAGGACGTGGCTCGGCCGATCCCAACCTAAGGGATCGCCTGTACGAATTGCTGGAGCACGATCCGCTCGCCTACTCGATCGGGTCGCGCTTCATCCAGGTGATCATCAGCGTCATCGTGCTCGACGTGGTCGCGATGATCCTCGCCTCGGTGCCGGAGCTCGACGCGCGGTTCGACACGCTGTTCAGCGCGGTCGCCGTCCTCGCCGTCATCGTGTTCGCGCTCGAATATCTGGCGCGGCTGTGGACCGTGGCGGGGCACACCCAGCGCAACGGCTCCGCGCTGTCCGACCGGCTCTCTTATGCCTTCTCCGCGCTCGGTATCATCGACCTCATGGCGTTCCTGCCGGCCGCGATCGTGCTGGCCACCGGCCGGCACGCGACGCTGGCTGGGCTCGGCGTGCTGCCGTTCTTCAAGCTGATCCGTTATTCGCCGGCGATGCGCTCGCTGCTCGCGGCCATCCATGCCGAGCGGCGTGCGCTGATCGGCTGCATCGTCATCCTGATCGGCGTGGTACTGACCTTCGCCTCGCTGCTCTACGCCATCGAGCGTGATGTGCAGCCCAGCAAGCTCGGCACCATTCCGGACGCGATGTGGTGGGCAATCGTGACGCTCGGCACCGTCGGCTATGGCGACGTCGTGCCGGTGACGCCGCTCGGTAAATTCATCTCGGTGTTCGCGATCATCTCAGGCTTTGCCATGATCGCGCTGCCGGTCGCGATCATCTCAACCGCCTTCGCCGAGGAGGTGAGGCGGCGCGATTTCGTGGTGACCTGGGGCATGCTGGCGCGGGTGCCGCTGTTCTCGCATCTTTCGGCCGCGGAGATCGCCGACATCATGCGGTTGCTCCGGGCCCGCACCATCGAGCAGGGCGAAATATTGGTGCGCCGTGGCGATACCGCCTCGTCGATGTATTTCATCACTGCCGGCGAGGTCGAGATCACGCTGCCGAGCCAGCAGGTGCGGCTCGCCGACGGCACGTTCTTCGGCGAGATCGCGCTGCTGCACAAGACCAAACGCAGCGGCACGGTGACCGCGACACGCAAGACGCGGCTGCTCGTGCTCGACGCCCAGGATTTTCACGCGCTGATCGAGCGCATGCCGACGCTCGCCGCCCACGTCCACCAGACCGCGAAGGCACGGCTCGAGGAGACCGGCGATCTTGCGGCGGCAGAATTGGCGCAGGCGGAGCGCGACGACACCGACCGCTGAGCGGTCAGCCCTTCTTCAGGAAAATGTAGTCGGCCGAGTAGGGTGCGCTTTTGAACTCGCCGGCCTTGTCGCAAGAACCCTCGAGCTTGCCGCCGTGGGTGTTGATGCGCTGGACCGTGGTGACTGGCGTCAGGATGCCGCTGCCGCGGCGGGAGGCGACCTCCAGCTTGAGCCAGGGGATATCGGCGGCGGTTGCGCCCGGCGCGTTGCCGATGGCCTTGCCGGCCACGGCGCTGCCGTCGGCGAGTTCCCAGTTCGGGCCGGCATAGTGGCGGCCGACGGTCTTGCCCTCGGCGAGCAGCGTCGCCACCGGCTCGCGGAAGGCCCAGGCAAGCTTGCCGTCGGCGGCTGCCTTGCAGTCATAGACCTGCGCGCCTTCGGCATGGACGCCGAGCACGACGGTCTCGCCGGGGGCGGCGATGGCGTCGGGGAGCGGCTCCGCGGCTGCGGCGGGCCCGGCCACGGCCGCGAGCAGCAGGCAGGGGACGGCGAACTTGACGATGGACATGGGTGGCCTCCGCGCAACGGTGTTAAAATGAAAGGGCCGCGCCCAGGCGCGGCCCTTAATGATGTCTAACCCCGATCAGACGAAAATAATGCGCGGGCTTACGCCAACGCTTTCGTGAGGTTCTCCGCGACCTTGTCCAGGAAGCCGGTGGTCGAGAGCCAGCGCTGGTCGGCACCGACCAGGAGCGCGAGGTCCTTGGTCATGTAGCCTTCCTCGACGGTGTCGACGCAGACCTTCTCCAGGGTGCTCGCGAACTTGGCGAGCTCGGCATTGTTGTCGAGCTTGGCGCGATGCGACAGGCCGCGGGTCCAGGCGAAGATCGACGCGATCGAGTTGGTCGAGGTCTCCTTGCCCTTCTGGTGCTCGCGGTAGTGGCGGGTCACCGTGCCGTGGGCCGCTTCGGCTTCCACGGTCTTGCCGTCAGGGGTGAGCAGCACCGAGGTCATCAGGCCGAGCGAGCCGTAGCCCTGCGCGACCGTGTCGGACTGCACGTCGCCGTCGTAGTTCTTACAGGCCCAGACATAGCCGCCGGACCATTTCAGCGCCGACGCCACCATGTCGTCGATCAGGCGGTGCTCGTAGGTCAGGCCCTTGGCCTCGAATTCCTTCTTGAACTCGCGGTCGTAGATGTCCTGGAAGATATCCTTGAAGCGGCCGTCATAGACCTTGAGGATGGTGTTCTTGGTCGAGAGGTAGACCGGGTAGTTGCGCAGCAGGCCGTAGTTCAGCGAGGCGCGTGCGAAGTCGATGATGGAGTCGTCGAGATTGTACATCTGCATCGCGACGCCGGACCCCGGGGTCTTGAACACTTCCTTCTCGATGACGGTGCCGTCCTCGCCGACGAACTTCATCGTCAGCGTGCCCTTGCCGGGGAACTTGATGTCGGTGGCGCGGTACTGGTCGCCATAGGCGTGGCGGCCGATGATAATCGGCTTGGTCCAGCCGGGAACCAGGCGCGGCACGTTCTTGCAGATGATCGGCTCGCGGAAGATCACGCCGCCGAGGATGTTGCGGATGGTGCCGTTCGGCGACTTCCACATCTGCTTGAGGTTGAACTCCTTCACCCGGGCCTCGTCCGGGGTGATGGTGGCGCACTTGACGCCGACGCCGACCTTCTTGATGGCTTCGGCGGCGTCGATGGTGACCTGATCGTTGGTCTCGTCGCGGTACTCCATGCCCAGGTCGAAATACAGCAGCTCGACATCAAGGTACGGGTTGATCAGCTTGTCCTTGATGTACTGCCAGATGATCCGGGTCATCTCGTCGCCATCGAGTTCGACGACGGGGTTGGACACCTTGATTTTTGCCATGATCGGGGAAGCCTCTTGGGAACGGCGCTTTGGCGCGCCACGGGAATATCCGCCGCCTCTTAGCACCGGACTGCAGCGGGCGAAAGCCAAGGGATTATGCACTTTTAGCTCATCCAGCTTGCCCAGATGGGGGGCGGGGCGGGCCCTGCCGCGGGGGCGGGCCTCAGGCTTCAGAAGAGATTCAAAAGTCGAATCCAACCCGTTATTTCCCTTGAGAATTTTGTCAGGACAGGCAAACGACAGGCGAACGGGCAGCCGGCCCCAACGGATCGGGGCAGACCGGCTTTGAATCAATTCCTGAAGAGCGCCTTGCCAAGGCCTTGAGAACCAGTGTGAAAGCGAAGCGAGATGTCGGGGACTGACAAGAGCAAGGCGGGCCTTTCCCTCGACGGTCCCATCGTGATCCTGGTCGAGCCGCAGCTTGGCGAAAACATCGGCATGGCCGCGCGCGCCATGGGCAATTTTGCGCTCAGCCGATTGCGCATCGTCAATCCCCGCGACGGCTGGCCCAACATCGCCGCCCAGCGCGCCGCGGCCGGCGCCGACTATATTCTGGAAAAGGTCGAATTGTTCGACACGGTCGGCGAGGCGGTCGCCGATCTCGACCTGCTGTTCGCCACCACGGCGCGTCCCCATGACCAGGCCAAGCCGGTGGTGGGGCCCGAGGCAGCCGCGGCCGAGATCTCGGGTCACGTCGCGACCGGGGGCAAGGCGGGCATCCTGTTCGGCCGCGAGCGCTGGGGGCTGACCAACGAGGAGGTCGGGCTCTCCAACCGCATCATCACCTTCCCGGTCAATCCGGGCTTTGCCTCGCTCAACCTCGCGCAGGCCGTGCTGCTGGTCGGCTATGAATGGTTCAAGCGGGCAACATCAGGCGAGCTGCCGCACAGCATGCCGGAGCGCTCCGAGCGCGCCTCGCAGCACCAGATGCAGGCCTTCTTCGACAACCTCATCCGCGAGCTCGACCGGGTCGAATTCCTCCGCCCGGCCGAGAAGCGCGACACCATGCTGGTCAACCTGCGCAACATCTTCAGCCGGATGGAGCCGACCAAGCAGGACATGCACACCCTGCATGGTGTGGTGATGGCGATCGCGGAAGGACGCAAGGGCCCGGCCAAGGGCGGCGTGCTCGACGGCGAGCAGGCCACGCGCCTGCGCGCGTTGCTGGCCGAGCACGGCCAGGGCGGCGGCGTACCCGACAGCGGATCGACCGTGCGCGGCCTCGCCCGCCTGCTCCGCCGCAACCCGACCGATGCCGAGCGCCTGCTCTGGCAGGCCCTGACCCGCGACCGCCGCTTCGCAGGAGGGTTCAAGCGCCAGACCCCGGTCGGCCGCCACATCCCGGATTTCGTCTCGTTCTCGCACCGGATCGCGATCGAACTGGTCAATCCGCACGAGAGCGAGACCATCGTCGCCGACCGCACCGCGCGGAAAGCGTGGCTGGAAGCGCGGGATTATCGGGTGATCGAGATGCGGGCCGCGGATGTGGAGCGCGATCTGGAAGCGGAGGCGGCACGGCTGCAGGCGATGATGTCGCAATCCACATAGCTTCGGGCCAGCCCGAGCCGCAGTTTGCGAACGCCGCAACCGAGGGCTGTGCAGCAGCGAGATCGGTTGCTATGACATTCCCCGCAGATTCAACCGGGGGCCCCATGATTGGAATGACAAGCCGCGCAATTGTTTGCGCGGCGATTTGTTTGGCCGCTCTTCTGTTTGTCTCTCCCGCGATTGCAGATCCCGCCTCGGACTGGAAATGCAATGCGATCACGGAAATCCCGGTCGACGAGCGGATCGCTGCCTGCACGTCTGTGCTGGAAGCTGGGAAATTCGGTCAGCAGGGCACCATCAGGGCCCGGCTCAGTCGTGCCGGAGCCTATAATAAGAAGGGCGCATTCGAGCTCGCGGTTGCCGACTACAGCGAACTGATCAGGCTCTATCCCCGGAATATGCACGCCTACTACAATCGCGCATACTCACACTATCAATTGGAAGAGTTCGACCGCGCGATTGCCGACTACGGCGAGGTCATCGGGTTGAACCCCAAAGATCAGCGCGCTTACTGCAGTCGCGCGGTGTCCCACTCGAAGAAGGGAGATCTCGACCTCGCTATTGCCGACTATACGAGAGCGATTGAATTGAAGCTTGATCAGTCTGTGGCTGCCAGCGGAGCTTACTCTTATGGTGGCGATCTGGCTCCAACGGCTCCCGGCCCGTCCGCTCAGTTCAATCCATTGCACATGGCGGCTTATCTGGCGCGCGGCGTTGCCAAGGGCAAAAAAGGCAATATCGACGGCGCAATCTCGGATTATGAGGGGGCGCTCGCGCTCGATCCAGGGTATCCGCCTGCGTACGTCTATCGTGCAGGCGCGTATCGGGCCAAGCAAGATCTTGCGCGCGCAATGGATGATTGCGACCGCGCGGTGGCCTTCGGGCCCAAGGACCCCAACTCGTATCTGTGCCGCAGCTTCACTTATCCGGCGATGGGGGATCCGCAGCGCGCCGTTACGGCATGCGATCTCGCGATCGAGCGTGCCCCGAAGGCGGCGAGCCCCTATCGTTCATGTGCCATGGCACACTTGCAGGCCGGCTCGCCTGGGGAGGCTATCACCTACCTCGATCGGTCAAGGGAGCTTGATCCCAGGGAGCCCTATGCCACGATCTGGCGCGAGATCGCGGGTCGGCGCGGCAATGTGCCGAGTACGCTGTCGGAGGCGACCGCCAAGCTGGACATGACCAAATGGCCTGCTCCGGTGATCCGGTTGTTGTTGGAAACGATGACGGCTGACGAACTGCTGCGCGCGGCCGACGATCCCGATCTGGTCAAGAAGAAGGGGCAAATCTGCGAGGCGAACTTTTACACTGCCGAACTCACTTTGCAGCGCGGTGTGAAAGAGGAGGCGCGGCGACTCTTTGGTCTCGCGCTCGCCGATTGCCCGCCGACCTTCGTGGAATTCCAGGCGGCCGGCGCCGAGCTCAAGGCGCTGGGGGTGAACCCCTGACGACGTACCGACCGAACAGTCTAGTTTAATCAGCTTCGTAGGTGGGCAAAGCGAAGCGTGCCCACCATGCTTCGACCGATCAACTGAGGTGACAATGGCGGGCACGTCGCTTCGCGCCTTTGCCCACCCTACGAACTCCACCTCAGGCGGCGCTTGCGACAGGGCCCTTCGCGCCGCTCTGCTGCAGCCGACGTAACGCGGCGAGGTTGGTCTCGACCGAGGCAAGGCAGCAACGCGATTTGCCGCCTGACTTCGCCTCGTAGAGCGCGGCGTCGGCGACCGCGAGCAATTCCTCGACCTCGGCGCCATGATCAGGTGACATCGCAATGCCGACACTGGCACCGACACTGGTGCGCACCTCGCCGCCGAGTTCGTAGGAGACGGCCACCTCGCTGATCAGGCGATATCCAGTCTCCAGCGCCATGTCTGCGGTGAGGCCATCGACGAGCACGACGAATTCGTCGCCACCCATCCGGGCGACCATCGCGCCGTCCGGCAGCGCCCGGCGCACGCGGCCGGCCACGCCTTTCAGGACCGCATCGCCCGCCGCGTGTCCGAACGTGTCGTTGATCGGCTTGAAGTTGTCGAGATCCAAGAACATCACCGCGAACCGCCGTTCGGCGGAGGCCCCAAGTCTCGCGCCGAAGCGCCTCGACGAAGCCCGCGCGATTGAGCAGTCCCGTGAGCGCGTCGTGATGGGCGCGATGGCTGTTCTCGCGCTCGGCGCGCATGGTGGTGATCAGCATCCGATTGAGGCGGAAGGCGGCGGCCGTCATCGCGGCCAGATACATCGGCACCTGGAGGTAGACGATGTAGAGCAGCGGCTCGCCGGCGAACGCAGCGCCGGGGATGATGGGGCCGAGGCTCAGCAGGATCATGGTCCCGGCCAGCCGCGGCGCGCCGAAATTGCGGAAGCAGATGCCGCCAACCATCGCCGCCGCCGAGAGCGAGGCCAGCATGGCGACGACCCAGTCCCCGCTGGCCAGGCTGGCAACGACGCCAAATCCAACGCTGGCGCTCCAGGCGACCGCGAGCAGGAGATGAAGGTCGGTTGGCGTCGGGCGGTGGGCACGCGCCCTGCGATGCGCGCTGACGAGCACGGCGAGGCGGGCCAGGCAGATCGCGATCTCCATGACCAGCCAGACAATGAATGGTGCAGTCTGCTTGCGGCCAGCGATCACGGCGGCGACGGCAATGGTGTTGACGGCGCCGGCAGCAAAAACCGGCAGGGATCCATAGAGCTGGACAATGAGCGCGGCGCGGATGTCGTCGGGAACACCTAGCCCCGGCTCGGCGAGCCAGCGTGTCAGGCGCCAGCGTGGCGCACTGTAGAGTCCCTCGTCCGATTGCATTGCAGAGCGTCCCCGTATTCCGGGCGCCAACAACGATGACCGCTCCTAACAAGCCTTTTAAGACAGCCATCGATTGCCGGGCGTGCTTGACGCAAGGTAAACCGTCGCAAGCACGGCCGCGGACGTGCAGGAGAATGCGGATTGGTGCAGGCCGAAGGTGCGGCGACGGATGTGTTGCGTGATTAGAGGGAGGGCAAAGCGACTTGTCCGCCGTAGCTCGAAGAGCGGAGGCGGAAGCGTGCCCACCATGTCGCTCAACGGAGCTGAGAGTGATGGGCACGGCGCTTCGCGCCTTTGCCCACCCTACGAAGTACGCCCGAGCTGCACCTCGCGTTCCACCGCAATCCATGTCATACGGGCCACGGCCAGCAACTTCCCGGTTTCATCGTGGAGCGCGGCCTCGGCCGTACGCTTGCGGCCGTCGCGGCCGGTTGGCCAGGCTGTGATGATGCAGTGGTCGCCGGGGCGCGGCCGGGCTTCAATCCGTGCCGACATCCGCCCCAGTAGCAGCGGCGTCTTGTCGAATGCGCTGCTCTGCTGATCGCAATTGCAGGCAAAGCCGGTGGGACAATCGAGCGCCGACCAGAGAAATTCTGGCGCGATCAGGCCATCCTCGGCGGCCAGATTTGGATCTGGCGTCCAGCTCGCCGCGAGAACGGGGCTTTGCGCCCGACGTCCGAGCGATCCGGCGAAAATGCGCAGGCCGTCGCCTTTCGCTCTTGCGGGACCGCAGACGAAACAGTTCGGCAGCGGATGCTCGTGCGGCTTGAACAGCGCCAGCAATTCGGCCGCGCGTGCTTCCTGCAAGCTGGCTGTCTCAAGGCGCGCGAGCTCGACGCTTGCCGCTCGCCCGGTCGCGACGACTTTGGCGCCGTCGCGAAGCTCCCATGTGCCGTCGGCGGTCGCGGCCGCATCGAGCGGCTTGTCCAGAGGAGGCGGCGCGCGCAGCGTCACCTCGGCGCCGCCGGGAATGTGGCGGGCCAGCCGGCCGCAGACATAGCCGCCGTTCCCGGAGTTCGGAGGACCGCAAAAGCGCTTGTCGATGATGATCTCGGTCATCGGTTTTGTCCTCTCTTCCTCGTCGGGCGCAGTCTACCTGATCTTGAGGACAATTCGTCCCAGAACCGCGCGATTGGCGACGGCGCGCATGGCGTCGCCGGCCTCCTCCAAAGGGAGGACGCGATCGATGTGCGGGCGGATCTTTCCGTCGGCCAGCAATTGCATCAGCGTATCATTCATGCGCGCGGCTTCCGCGGAGAATTTCTCCGCCCAGGCGCCGAGGAAGACGCCGATGATGGCGTAGTTCTTCAGGAGAGGCAGGTTCATCGGGATCTGTGGAATCTCGCCGCCGGCGAAGCCGATCGGCATCAGTCGTCCGTCCCATTTCATCAGCCGGGCCATCTGCTCGAAGATCGCGCCGCCGACATTGTCGAGGCCGACATCGATGCCTTCTCCCGATGTGATCGACTTGATCCGGTCGCGCAGATCTTCGCTGCGATAGTTGACGACATCGCCGGCCCCGTAACGCCGCACCAGGGCGGCCTTGTCGTCGGAGCCGACGCCGGCGACGACGCGCAGGCCGAGATGACGGCCGAGGTCGACGGCGGCGAGGCCAACTCCGCCGGCTGCGCCGGTGACGAACAGCGTTTCGCCGCGTTGCGCCCGTGCCCGCTCGACCAGCGCATAATGGGCCGTGCCGTAATTGTGCAGCACCGTCGCCCCGGCTTCGAACGCGACCCCATCCGGCAGCCGCACGCTCTTCGATTGCTTCGCGATCATCCGTTCGGCGTAGCCGCCGGTCCAGGCACTGCACGCCACGCGATCGCCGGGGGCGAATGTCGTGACCTTGTTGCCGACCGCGACGACGACGCCGGATGCTTCGGTGCCGGGCACGAAGGGTGTCGCCGGCCGCATCTGGTAGAGGCCCGAGACCAGCAACTGGTCCATGAAGCTCACGGACGTCGCGTGGACGTCGATGAGAATCTCGTCGCCGGCAGGCCGCGGCGCATCGATCTCACCGAGGCGCAGATCCGCAGGGCCCGTGAACGAATTGCACAGAATCGCTTTCATCGGGGCGCTCCGAAAATGCGCGGCAACAGCATCGGAACGCGCCGGCGATAGTCCTGATAGGTCGCGCCGAACTCGGCGATCAGGTCCCGCTCCTCGAACTGCAGGGCGACCAGGATGTAGGCCGTGTTCGCGATCGCGAACAGCAGATGGCCGGCGGTCATCTCGGGCGTCGCCCAGAACGCGAGCAGAAAACCCAGCATGAGCGGGTGCCGCACGATCTTGTAGAGCAGCGGCGTCCGGAAGGATTGACCTGATATCTCGGCTCCGCGCAACGCGACGAGAGCCTGGCGCAGGCCGAACAGATCGAAATGATCGATCATGTAGGTCGAGGCGAACGCGATCAGCCAGCCGAGCCAATGTACGCCGGTCAGGAGCCACGCCGTAATGCCGCTGGCCTGCCAGATCGGCGCCGGGATCGGACGCCACTGCCAGAACAGCAGCAGGAGGATCAGGCTGGAGAGCAGCACATAGGTGCTGCGCTGGCAGGCCACTGGAAGAAATTTGGCCCACCAGCGTTTGAAGGCCGGGCGTGCCATGACGCTGTGCTGGATGGCAAACAGGCTCATCAGCAGCAGGTTGACGACGATGGCCTCACCCAAATTCGCAGGCGCGCCGACGTCGATCGACGTGTCGATTGACTTGGGCACGACATAATTGCCGACGAAACCGAGCGCGTAGAGGAATGAAGCCGTGAAGACGGCGTAGCTCACGATGGCGTAGAGCAGGATTGCGAGGCGCGCGAACATGGTTTTTCCTATTGTGCCGATGGCGGCGGTGCCGCATTCAGGAGCTTGAACCGCTCGCTGGCGGGCGGGCTCGATCTGGCCTGACTGCTATCGCTGGACCGTCCCCTGCGCGTCCCCCGGCGGCGCCGACCGGGGAGGGAGGATCTCCATGACGGCCTTTTCGCTGGGGACGTTCGGGTTCCCCGAGGTCCATGCCGACGACCGCCCGATCAAGCTGGCCTTACGCAAGGGGCTTGCGCTGCTGGTCTATCTCGCGGAAGCCAAAGGCCCCGTCGCGCGCGACGTCATTGCCACGCTGCTGTGGCCCGAGACTTCCCGCGAGACGGGCCTTGCACGATTGCGGCGTCTGCTTCACCGCGTCGAGCTCACGCTCGGCCAGGCGGTTTTCGAGACCGACCGCACAAGCTTGCGTTGGTCTCCGGAGGTCGAGCTGAAGATCGACTCGCATCAGTTCGAGCGCGCCTGCGATCGCGGCGACTTTGAAAAGGCCTGCCGGATTTATCGCGGCGACTTCCTGGCGGGCTTTTCTCCGGACGACTGTCCTGAGTTCGACGATTGGGCGTTCTTTCGCCGCGAGGCGCTGCGTGGGCGGCTCGTGCAGGCGCTCGAGCGTCTGGTGCAGGACAGGAATGCTGCCGGCGATCATCTCGCCGCGACACTGCATGCGGGCCGTCTGGTCGAGCTCGATCCGCTCAGCGAGGTGTATGGCCGGCATCTGATCCGCAGCCTGCTGCTGGCCGGCGACCGAAGCGCGGCGGAACGGCATCACGCGGCACTGGCGCAGCGGCTGCGTGACGAGCTTGGCGTCGCGCCGGAAGCCGAGACCGAAGCGCTCATGAGCCGCGCGGCCGCGCCGCTGCGTGATGCTCTTCCAGCGACACGCTATGTGAAGGGCGCCGGCGTGCATCTGGCCTATCAGACCTATGGCAGCGGTCCGCTCGATATCCTGGTCATGCCAGGTTTCGTGTCGCATGTGGAGCGCGCCTGGGAACATCCCGCGAGCCGGACGTTTCTGGCCTCATTGATGAGGCTTGGGCGGCTGATCGTTTTCGATCGCCGCGGCATCGGCCTGTCCGACCGGGTCGGATCGGCCCCTGGCATCGACGTCACCGCGGAAGATATCGGCACCGTGCTGCGGGCGGTGGACTCGCGTCGCGTCGTGCTGTTTGGCGCATCCGAATGCGGGCCGGCCTGCATCAAGTTTGCGGTCGAGGAATCCCGCCATGTGGCCGGACTCATCCTGTTCGGCGCACTGGCCAAGGGCTGCTGGTCAGAGGACTATCCGCACGCGCTGCGCGCCAGCCAGTATGACGCCTGGAGCAAGCACCTGATTGCGCAATGGGGCGGTCCGGTCGGGATCGAAGCCTTTGCGCCGAGCCTTGCCAATGATCCGCAGGCGCGCGCCTGGTGGGCGGGGCTGTTGCGCGCGGCGTCCAGTCCCGGCGGCATCTCCGCCGTGCTCGAGGCCTTTCGCGACGCCGATGTGCGACACCTTCTGGCGCGGATTGCGGTGCCGACGCTGGTGCTGCATCGTCGGGACGACAAGGCCGTGCGGATCGCGGCCGGGCGCGACATCGCGAGCCGGATCACCGGTGCGGAATTCGTCGAGCTCGACGGCAATGATCATTGGTTCTTTGCCGGCGATCAGCAGCCGGTGCTCGAGGCGATCAAGCGGTTCACGGAGGCTTTACCGCGTGAGGGGAGGTCGAGGCGGTGACGCCTCAAGCCTCATTTATTGGCACGTTTCGTGCCTCCCAAAGCGGCACAAACGACGTGACACGATGCCTGGCGAAGGGAGACCCCGACATGAAACGCGAAGACCTCACCGAAAAGCTGCTCGACATCAAGCGCGAGAACGGCTGGAGCTGGAAACACATCTGCGACAAGGTCGGCGGCTATTCCGAGGTGCTGATCGTCGGTGCGATTCTCGGCCAGATGAAGCTGACGAAACCGCAGGCCGCCAATGCCGGCGAGCTGTTCGGCCTGTCGAAGGCCGAGACCGCGATGCTCAATGAGGTGCCGATGCGCGGCACCGGCACGCCGATGCCGCCGACCGATCCGCTGATCTATCGCTTCTACGAGATGGTGATGGTCAACGGTCCGGCGTGGAAGGCGTTGATCGAGGAGGAGTTCGGCGACGGCATCATGTCGGCGATCGACTTCGACATGGCCATGGAACGCGTTGACAACCCGAAGGGCGACCGCGTCAAGATCACCATGAGCGGCAAGTTCCTGCCGTACAAATATTACGGCGCCAGCGGCAATGTGCCGGAATACGGCTTCAAGGAGGGGTGAGGGACGCGAATGGCGAATCGCGAGTAGCGAATGGGGTTCATTCGCTACTCGCCGCTCCCTATTCGCCTATTTGCCCGCCTTCACCTCGGCCGCGGCCACGGCGATCAATTCACTCATCTTGGCGCGAATCGCCTGTTCGGTGATGGCGACATTCTTGGCGGCGAAATCGGCCATGACCTTGCGCAGGACGTCGGCATCGCCGGCCTCCTCGAAATCGGCCGCGACCACTTCCTTGGCGTAGGCGGTGGCGGCCTCGCCGGTGATGCCGAGCTTCTCGGCGGCCCAAAGGCCGAGCAGCCGGTTGCGGCGGGCTTCCGCCTTGAATTTCTGCTCCTCGTCGAGGGCGAACTTCTTCTCGAAGCCTTCCTCGCGCTTGTCCAAACTGCTCATGCCTTTTTCCAATTCCCTGCTGACTGGATCCGGTGGCCATCGTTGCGACGGCCCCGGCGCATGCCTAGATAGAGGGCACGAATCGGCAAAACAACGAGCCGTTAAGCCGCAGGCAAGACGGTATAAGTTGATGCCGGGCGGCCGGATCGATTGTGCTGGGACAGCCAATCGGATAGGTTGCCTGAAGGCTTGGTTCCCGTTCTGTTTCCAAGGGGTTATAGACGGGTTCCCAGCCGTTCACGGCAGCTCCGCTGTGGGTCGTAGCCTGGTAACCGGAGCACACCAAATACATGGATTTCAACAAAACACGGTACATCCCCATGAGCCGTCGGCGTCGTATTTATGAAGGCAAGGCAAAGGTTCTTTACGAAGGCCCGGAGCCCGGTACCCTGATCCAGCACTTCAAGGATGACGCCACCGCGTTCAATGCGAAAAAGCATCAGGTGATCGAGGGCAAGGGTGTCCTCAACAACCGGATCTCGGAGTACCTGTTTCAGCACCTCAACGACATCGGGGTGCCGACTCATTTCATCCGCCGCCTCAACATGCGCGAGCAGTTGATTCGCGAGGTCGAGATCGTGCCGCTGGAAGTGGTGGTGCGGAACGTTGCCGCCGGCTCGCTGTCGCAGCGCCTCGGCATCGAGGAGGGCACGCAGCTGCCCCGTTCGATCATCGAATTCTACTACAAGAACGACCAGCTCAACGACCCCATGGTGTCGGAAGAGCACATCACCGCCTTCGGCTGGGCCACTCCGCAGGAGATCGACGACATCATGGCGCTCGCCATCCGTGTCAACGACTTCCTCACCGGCCTCTTCCTCGGTATCGGCATCCGCCTCGTCGACTTCAAGATGGAGTGCGGCCGGCTGTTCGAAAACGAGATGATGCGGATCATCGTTGCCGACGAGATCTCGCCGGACAGCTGCCGTCTGTGGGACATCAAGTCGAACGAGAAGCTCGACAAGGACCGTTTCCGCAGGGACCTCGGCGGCCTGCTCGAGGCCTACACCGAAGTCGCAAAACGCCTCGGCATCCTCATGGAGAACGAGCGTCCGCAGGGCACTGGCCCGGTGCTGGTGAAGAGCTAAGAGGGATTTGACGTGAAGGCACGTGTTACCGTTACCCTGAAGACGGGCATCCTCGATCCGCAGGGCAAGGCCATCGAAGGCGCGCTGAAGTCGCTCGGCGTCGACGGCGTCGCCAGCGTCCGCCAGGGCAAGGTGTTCGACATCGAGCTTGCCGGCGCCGACAAGGCCAAGGCCGAAGCGGCGCTGAAGGAGGCGGCCGACAAGCTCCTGGCGAACACCGTGATCGAGAACTATCGCGTCGAGATCGTCTAACCCGCGCGGCGCTTCACAGCCATCCGACGCGGTGGAAGCGCCAGTACAATGCGAGGCAGGCGAGCGCCATCATCCCCATGACGACGAAATAGCTGTACTCCCATTGCAGCTCGGGGATGTACTTGAAGTTCATCCCGTAGATGCCTGCGACTGCGGTGGGCACGGCGAGGATCGCCAGCCACGAGGCGAGCTTCTTGGAGACCGCGGTCTCCTGCGCCTGTCCGACCAGCAGGCTCGCCTCGAAGGCGAAGGCCAGCACCTCGCGCATGGAATCGATGCGCTCCTGGATGTTCCTGACGTGGTCGGTGACGTCGCGGAACAGCGGCTGCATCGTCGCGCGCACCATCGCAAGCTCGTCATGCTCGAGCCGGCGGCAGACTTCCACCAGCGGGCCGATCGCGGTCCTGAGCCGCAGCAGGTCGCGGCGCAGCATGTAGAGCCGCTCGATCTGTGCCTTGCTGATCGGCTTGGAGAGCACGTCGTCCTCGATGCCTTCGACCTCCTCGTGGATGCTCTCCAGCACGGGCGAGTAGTTGTCGACGATGAAATCAAGGATGGCGTAGAGGATGTAGTCCTCGCCGCGCGCAAGCGCCCGTGGGCAGCTTTCGCAGCGTTCGCGCACCGGCGTGTAGGATGTCGAGGCGCCATGGCGCACCGAGACCAGATAGCCTTCGCCGACGAAGATGTGCGTCTCGCCGAAGGCGATCCGGCCCTCGAGCAGTTGCGCGGTCCGCGCCACGATGAACAGGGCCTCGCCATATTGCTCGATCTTCGGCCGCTGATGGGCGTTGTTGGCGTCCTCGATGGCAAGGTCGTGCAGGTCGAACTGCTTCTGCACGGCGCCGAGCAACGCCATGTCAGGCTCGTGCAGCCCGATCCACACCACGTGGCCGGGCTTGGCCCGCCAGCTCGAAGCCTCGCTGATGGCGATATTGGCGACACGCCGGCCGTCGACATAGGCGCCGGCAGCGATGACGCCCTGAGTGGACACCGGTTCGGAGAGGGAGGCGGGCAGCGACGGGACGTTCATGGCTTCAATCCCGGGCAAAATCGTCAGGCAAAATTGCCGTGGCTATGGCCTGTGTACAAGGCCGCCCGGCGAGGCTAGCACTGGTAAAATCCCCGTCAAATGGCTATGTCTCCTGACGAATTGGCCCTTTGGCCAGCCCGATTCCCATCACCGTCGGAACCCGAACCATGAAAGCCGCCATCCTCGTCTTTCCCGGAATCAACCGCGAGCGCGACATGGCGCGCGCATTGAGGCTGATCTCCGGCAGCGAGCCCGCGATGGTCTGGCACGCCGAGACGTCGCTGCCCGCGGGCACCGACCTCGTCGTGGTGCCCGGCGGCTTCTCGTACGGCGACTATCTGCGCTGCGGCGCGATTGCGGCGCGGTCGCCGGTGATGGACGCGGTGCGCGACTATGCGGCCAAGGGCGGTCTCGTGCTCGGCGTCTGCAATGGTTTTCAGATCCTCTGCGAGTCCGGCCTGCTGCCCGGCGTCCTGATGCGTAACGCACGGCTGAAATTCATCTGTCACGACGTGCATCTGCGCGTCGAACGCTCCGACACGCCGTTCACCCGCGGCTACAATGCGGGCCAGGTGATCCGCGTGCCGGTGGCGCATGGCGAGGGCAATTACGAGGCGGATGAAGAGACCATCAAGCGGCTCGAAGGCGAGGGGCGGGTGCTCTATCGCTACTGCTCCGCCGACGGCGTGGTCGACGAGGCCCACAACATCAACGGCGCGGCGGAATCCATCGCCGGAATCGTCAATGACAGGGGCAACGTGCTCGGCATGATGCCGCACCCGGAGAACCACGTCGAAGACATCATGGGCTGCACCGACGGCCGCGGCCTGTTCGCCGGTCTCACTGCCCATCTGGAAAAGGCCGCGTGATCTCGTTCGTGGCGAACCGGGCTCTCGCCGCGATCGCGGCGCTGTCGCTCGCGACATTTTCACTCGCGACATTTTCACTCGCGACCGTTGCGTTCGCGCAAGATTTCCCCAAGCGCCCGATCACGATGATCGTGCCGTTCGCGGCCGGCGGTACGTCGGACGTGATCGCGCGCACGGTCGCCGAGCAAATGGGCATCGCGCTCGGCCAGACCATCGTGATCGAGAACGTCGCCGGCGCCGGCGGCTCGACCGCGCTGGCGCGCGCCTCCCGCGCCGAGCCTGACGGCTACACCATCGCTATCGGCAACGCCGGCACCAATGCCGCGACCTACACGATCTATCCAAAACTGCCGTTCACGCCTGAATCCTTCGTGCCGATCGCCATGGTGGCGAAGACGTTCGGCGTCATCGCGCTGCGCAAGGATTTCCCGGCGAAGGACCTGAAAGAGTTCATCGCCTACGCCAAGGCCAACCCGGGCAAGATCAATCTCGGCCACGCCGGTGTCGGCTCGTCGAATTACCTCATTTGCAAGAGCTTTGTGACGGCCGCCGGGGTCGACGCAACACTGGTCGGCTATCGCGGTGCGGCGCCCGCACTCACGGATGCGATCGGCAGCCAGATCGACGGCGTCTGCGACGCCGCGGCCTCCGTCTCGCAGTCGATCGGCGACAAGCTAGTGAGGGGCCTGGTGGTTGGCTCGACCGTGCGGCTGGCCACGCTGCCCGATCTGCCGACGTCTGCCGAGGCAGGCCTGCCGGACTTCGAGGCGCAGGGCTGGAACGGCCTGTTCGCGCCGAAGGGCACGCCGCCGGCCATCATCACCAAGCTGAACGCGGCTGCGCGCACGGCGGTGGAAACCGACGCGGTGAAGAAGCGTTTTGCGGATCTGTCGACCGTTGCGCCCGATCCCGACGAGCATACGCCCGAGGTGCTCCAGAAGCTCGTGACGCGTGACGTCGAGAAGTACCGGAAGATGCTGGCGGACGACGCCAAGTAGCAGCCGCCCAAATCATAGCAAGTCATAGCGGTTTCGGGCTTGCTGTCTCATGAACCTCAATCGCGTTTGAGACGACTGACTCCTCGTCGCCATCAAGGCGCGCGCGTCCGGGGTCGCTGATTTCCGCGCGGATGGAAGCAACTCAAAGTTGTTTCGCCGCGTGAGTTGCGATATCAGGAAGCGTGCGCTGTCGTTGTGCTCCCGGATGTCACATGCCCGTCGCTTTGGTCGTTCTGCTGCTCGATATCACACTGATTTACCACGCGTCGCGAACCGGGCGGTTGCAGCCCTGGGCCTTCATCATCCTGATGGTGCCGCTAGCCTACATCGCGGTCGAACTCGTCCCTGAATGGTTTTCCAGCCCCGGTGCGCGACAGGCGCGTCAGCGCGTCGCCAATCGGCTCGATCCGGAGAAGCGCTATCGCGAGCTGTGCGACCGGCTGGCGGCCACCGACACCATCGCCAACCGTGCGGCGCTGGCCGAGGAATGCGCAAAGGTCGGCCGCTTCAGCGAGGCCGAGCAGCATTACGGTCACATCCTGAGCCTGCCGATGGGCCACGACCCCGCTTATGCCTTCGGCAAGGCGCAGGCCGAGTTTGCCGCCAAGCGTCCGGCCGACGCGCTGGCGACGCTGGACGACTTTCAGAAGCAGTGGCCGGACTTCGATTCCGCCGACGCGCATCTGCTCTACGCCCGTGCGCTCGCCGAGGTCGGCCGGCTCGACGAGGCGCTGGAGGAATATCACGCCGTCGCCGGCTATTTCCCGGGCGCGGAAGCGCGGGTGCGCTACGGCATGCTGCTCCAGATGGTCGGCCGCAGCGCCGAGGCGCGCGTGGTCTTCAACGAGCTCCTGATCCAGATGCGTCGCGCGCCCAAATATCTGCGAGAGGCAGGCCGATTGGCTCTCGATCGCCGAGAAGCAGTTTTCGACCTGAGCGGTCTTATTGTTTGAGCATGATCTCATCGGAAAACTGCTGCGCACTTTTCCGGATCATGCCTTGCGCAGCTTCAGCCGTTCCGCCGGCACCGTCATCGCGGCGACGCCGGCCATGACCAGCAGCAGTCCCAGCGCGAGGTTCGACGGTACGCTCTCGCCGAGCAGCAACACGGACAATCCGACGCCGATCGGAATGCGCAGATAGCCTTGTGCGTTCGTGGTCAGCGTGCCGAGCCGGCCGAGGCAGACGTAGAACAGCATCAGCCCCAGCGCGCTGGAGACGATGCCCATGACGATGGTGGCGACGATCGCCGTCGGCGTCGGGTGCAGCGTCCAGGGCTGGTCGATGATGAGCGAGGGCGGCAGCAGCACGAGGCCACCGAACAGCAGCGAGCCGGTTGCGACCACCATCGGATCGTATTCGGAGAGCCGCAAGCCAAAGATCGTCGCGCAGGCAAAAGAGATGGTGGCGAGCAGGATCGCGATCTCGGCAATAATCTCGCTGCCGAAGCCGCGTAGCGCGTCGAGACCGACGATGGCGATGGTGCCGGCGAGGCCGAGAATTGCGCCCGCGAACTTCAGCAGTGTCGCCGGCTCGTGCCGTGTGATCAGCGACGTGATCAGGAAGGCGAAAATCGGCGTCGTCGAGGCCAGCACCACCGTGTTCGAGGCCGGGACATATTGCTGCGACCAGGTGATGACCAGGAACGGAAAGGTCGAGTTGATCAGCTGCTGGGTCGCGAACAGCTTCCAGGCCTTCGCATCCGTCGGGAGTTTGAGGCCGCGCATCCACAGGATGGCAAACAGGAAGGCGAACGCGATCAGCGAGCGCGCCGAGATGAAGGTGATGGGCGGGATCGTGGGAAGCGCGAGCTTCGCCAGCGGATAGGTCGAGCTCCAGCAGCAGGCGAGCGCGAACAGCAGCGCATAGTCGCGCCAGTTACGGGCGCCGACGGCGATGATGGATGGCGACGATGATGCGGCGGCCGCCGTGCGGCCCGACGATGTGCTCTTCGGCACCTTGTTCCTGCTCCCCCGCGCCAACGCGCTTGTCGCAAGTCTGGGCGAGGGGGCGCGAAAAGGGAAGGCGTCGAGCTATGCGTTTGCCTGGAGTGCAGGCTTCCGCTTCACCCGCTTGATCGTGCCGGAGAAGGTAAACAGCGGCCGCCCGGCCGAGGTCAGCTTGCCCCGCAGGAAGATCAGCGAGCCGCCGGCGCGGGACACTTCGCCGACGCATTCGACCAGCTCGCCCTCGCGGGCCGCGTCGAGGAAATCACAGGCGAAATTCGTCGTCACGGCCGGGCCATCCAGCTCGTGGGTGGCGATCGCGAACAGGCAATAGTCGGCGAAGGCCATGAAGCAGCCGCCATGGACGTTTCCGGAGCCGTTGAGGTGCTTTTTCTCGACCCGGAAGGCCGAGCGGACGCTGCCGTCGTCCTCGATCTTGTGCCAGAACGGGCCGATATGGCTCTCAAAACTGTCGCGAATCCAGGTCCGCCAGCCCGTGAACTCGCCATCGGTGGCGACGTGCAGGTCCGGGCGGCGGGTGGAGGGGACTTTGGTCAATTCGTGCAAGGAAATGGGCCTTCAATTACGGGTCTTTAGTCCTTAAATCCGATCCGTCAGCGCCTTGCAATTCCCGTTCCCGCCGACCGCCTGCCCGCAAAACGTGGGACAGCGGGAAAATGCGCCATAAAGGGCTTTTCGTAGGCCCCCGATCTTCCTAAGAACGGCAAAACGCCGCCGAAAGCCCCGAATCCATGAAGAACGAACCCAAGATCACCCCCGAACTGGTTGCCGCCCACGGGCTCAAGCCCGACGAGTACGAGCGCATCCTGAAGCTGATCGGGCGGGAGCCGACCTTCACCGAGCTCGGCATCTTCTCGGCGATGTGGAACGAGCACTGCTCGTACAAATCCTCGCGCATCCATCTGCGCGGCCTACCGACCAAGGCGCCCTGGGTGATCCAGGGCCCCGGCGAGAATGCCGGCGTGATCGACATCGGCGACGGCCAGGCCGTGGTCTTCAAGATGGAGAGCCACAACCACCCGAGCTACATCGAGCCCTATCAGGGCGCGACCACCGGCGTCGGCGGCATTCTGCGCGACGTCTTCACCATGGGCGCGCGTCCTATCGCCTGCCTCAATGCGCTGAGCTTCGGCGCGCCCGAGCATGCCAGGACACGGCATCTCGTCTCCGGCGTCGTCGCCGGCGTCGGCGGCTATGGCAATTCCTTCGGCGTGCCGACGGTGGGCGGCCAGGTGCGCTTCCACACCCGCTATGACGGCAACATCCTCGTCAACGCGATGGCCGTGGGCCTCGCCGACGCCGACAAGATTTTCTATGCGGCCGCTTCCGGCGTGAACATGCCGATCGTCTATCTGGGCTCCAAGACGGGGCGCGATGGCATCCACGGCGCCTCGATGGCCTCGGCCGAGTTCGACGACAAGTCCGAGGAGAAGCGCCCCACCGTGCAGGTCGGCGATCCCTTCGCCGAAAAACTGCTGCTCGAGGCCTGCCTCGAGATCATGGAGAAGGGCTGCGTCATCGCGATCCAGGACATGGGCGCGGCCGGCCTGACCTGCTCGGCGGTCGAGATGGGCGCCAAGGGCGACCTCGGCGTCGACCTCGATCTCGACGCGGTGCCGACCCGCGAGACCGGCATGAGCGCCTACGAGATGATGCTCTCGGAGAGCCAGGAGCGCATGCTCATGGTGCTCAAGCCCGAGAAGGAGAAGGAAGCCGAGGCCATCTTCAAGAAGTGGGGTCTCGACTTCGCCGTCGTCGGCTACACCACCCCGAGCAAGCGTTTCGTCGTCAAGCATGGCGGCGACGTCATGGCCGACCTGCCGATCAAGGAGCTCGGTGACGAGGCGCCGCTCTACGACCGTCCGCACGTTCCCTCCGCCGCGCTGCCTGTGGTGCACGCGCGCGAGGTGCCGGCGCCGATGGGCGTCGGTGCCGCGCTGGAGAAGCTGATCGGCACGCCCGACATGTGCAGCAAGCGCTGGGTCTGGGAGCAATACGACCACGTCATCCTCGGCAACACCTTGCAGCGTCCCGGCGGCGATGCCGCCGTGGTGCGCGTGCAGGACGGGCCGAAGGGTCTGGCGCTGACCGTCGACGTCACGCCGCGCTATTGCGAAGCTGACCCGTTCGAGGGCGGCAAGCAGGCGGTGGCGGAAGCCTGGCGCAACATCACCGCGGTCGGCGGCAAGCCGCTCGCGATCACCGACAATCTCAATTTCGGCAATCCTGAACGGCCCGAGATCATGGGCCAGTTTGTCGGCTGCCTGAAGGGCATCTCGGAGGCCTGCCGCACGCTCGACTTCCCGGTCGTGTCCGGCAACGTCTCGCTCTACAACGAGACCAACGGCCGCGCGATCCTGCCGACACCCTCGATCGGCGGTGTCGGTCTGCTCGACGATTTCACCAAGTCCGCTTCGCTGGCCTTCAAGGCCGAGGGCGAGGCGATCCTCCTGGTCGGCGAGACCCACGGCTGGCTCGGCCAGTCGGTCTACCTGCGCGACATCTGCGGTCGCGAGGAGGGCGCGCCGCCGCCGGTCGACCTCGCGGCCGAGAAGCGCAACGGCGACTGCGTGCGCGGCATGATCCATGCGGGCACTGCGACCGCGGTGCACGATCTCTCCGACGGTGGCCTGCTGATCGCGCTCGCCGAGATGGCAATGGCCAGCGGCATCGGCGCAAAATTGCTGGCGGCGCCGACGTCGCTCGTCTCGCAGGCCTATTGGTTCGGCGAGGACCAGGCGCGCTATCTCGTCACCGTGCCGGAAGCGGAAGCCGGCCGCGTGCTGGCCAAGATGCGCGGCTGCGAGGTGCCCTGCGTGCGCATCGGCACCACCGGCGGCGATGCAATCGCGATCGCGGGCGAGGCGCCGGTCACGATCGATAGCCTGCGGAAATCGTTCGAGCGCTGGCTGCCGGAATATATGAGCGGGAAGGCGGCGTAAGGCGCCGCCACACACTCCGTCATTACGAGGAGCAAAGCGACGAAGCAATCCAGATCGTCTCCGCGGAGAGACTCTGGATTGCTTCGCTACGCTCGCAATGGCGGATGGAGAGACCTCGGCCTCACAAAACGTGCGACGCGCCCGGAATCTTCCGCAACATTGCCGTCAGTCCCCAGCTCAGCAACACCGTGAGCACGAAGCCGATCGCGGCCTTGAAGATCGCAGGCCACGAATAGTCGAACAGCACATACTGGATCCACAGCGCGATCGGGTAGTGCACCAGGAACATGCCGTAGGCGTCCGCCTGCATGCGGTCGAGCAGGTTCGGCCCCGGCGACTTCTGGTGCAGGAAGAAGGCGAGGATCGCGAGCAGGATCGCAGCCGAGAACAGCACGACGAACGTCCCGTAGATCGCCTGATACCAGTCCGGCAGCACGTTGGGATTCCCGAGGATTGCGCGCTTGATGTAGATCATGCACCACATCAGGCAGTAGGGGACCAGCGTGGCGATCACCCACATCCATCGGTTCTTCGGCAACTGGCCCTCGGCGCTGAGGATACCGCGATCGAAGTTGGCGGCACCGACGCTGACGCCAATGAAGAAATAGGCGAAGTAGAGCAGGACGCGGCTCGCCTGCACCGAAAACGGTCCGAACTCGAACCATTTGTTGGCCCCGAAATGGACCAGCGCGGGCACGTAGACGACGGCAGTGACGACGGCGAGCAGCAGCCAGAACACGGCCGGCTGCTCAAATCCGCGCACCGAAACGCGGTTGACCGGATCGACCAGGTGGGTTGAGACCCGGTAGAGCAGGCTCGCAGTCAGGTCGAACGCCAGCAGCACCCACACGAACCAGATCGGCCCGCTCGGCCACGGCCCGACGGTGATCGTCTTCCACCAGAACGAAGCGAAGGTCAGCTCGGGATCGTGCCGCAGCGCGATCGCGTAATAGGCGAGCGGGATGACCGTGAAGGCCGCGATCACGAACGGCAGCCCGAGCCGCAACAGGCGGTCGCGCAGGAAAACCTGTGGTGCCTTGCGCGCGATGCCGGACCACGTGAACAGTCCCGACAGGAAGAAGAACATCGCCATGAAGAAGCTGTCGGTGCAGAGCACGACGACGTCGAAGCCGATCCAGGACGCCGGGTCGGTGTGACCGAAATAGGTGTAGGGAATGACCGCGTGGTGCAGCAGCACCACCAGCGTGAGAAAGGTGCGGGTCCGATCGAGCGACAGATTGCGCGTCTTGGCTTTCGGCGCGGCGTGCGCCTCCGCGCCGATCGTCGCGGAATGTGACATCGTCATCATGGTCGCCCCGATTGCGCTCCAGCCCTGGCCGGACTGTGCCGCCGGGAACCGGATTCAGCAAGCGCAGTTTGTGCCGCGCCTTGCCCGCGGAGTGCCCTCAGGAACCAGTTCCGCGCAGCGAAGTTAGCGTTCGCGAATAGGTTGAGGGCCGCAAAACATGCGGCATTTTAGTCGGAGTTGGTTATGACGATCCTGAAATGGGCGCTGATCTTTCTCTTGATCTCGATCGTGGCCGGCGTGCTCGGCTTCACCGGCCTCTCGGCCGCCTCGGCCGATGTCGCCCGCTTCCTGTTCTATATATTCGTCGTGATCTTCCTGGTGCTGCTGGTACTGGGGCTCACGATCTTCAGGGCATAGCCGGGCTGCCGGTCGAATCGCGGGGGCCGGCCCTCAATTGCCTGCGAATGGCATGACGCGGGCCATCAGCTCGGCCAGGAACTCATCAGGACGATCGAACGGAATGAAATGATCGCCGCCGCGAACCCACACAAATTCCTTATGCGGGGCCGTGATCTCCTTGAAATATTGCTCGGCGGGTTCGCCCGGCGTCACGCCGTCCGCGTCGCCCTCGATGAAGAACATGGGGATCGAAGATCTGAATCCCATCGAGGCCATGTCGCTCTGAAACATCGGCCCGTTCCGTCCGGTCAGATATTTGGCCGAGAAGGCGACGCCCTTGCGCCAGTTGTACAAGTCGAGCAGCGAGACATCCGGCATGAAGAGCGGCGGGATGGGGCCGGCGAACTGGAAGCCACCGGCGGGCGGCAGACCCAGCGCGTTGCTCCATTTGTCCGCAATCAGGCGATTTTCCGGGGTGAGGGCCGGCTGTGAAGCGATCGGCGCCAATTCCGCCAGGGCTTCGGGATTGTTGGCGGATGCCGCAAGCCGTTGCAGGCGCGCGATCGTGAGCTCGAATGCCTTCTCGAAGGTCGTCCTGCCAACCACCTGGCCCGTGCCGACATAGGCCGAGAACAGATCCGGGCGTTGCTTCACCATGTGAATTCCCAGGAACGAGCCCCACGAATGCCCGACCAGGACGATCCTGTCCTTGTGCAGATGCGTGCGCAGATGCTCGGCCAGCTCGACGCCATCCTGCGTCATGCGCTCCAGTGTCATGGTTGGCGCCAGCGTGTCTCCGGCGGCGCCATACGTGCGGCCGGTGCCGCGCTGGTCCCATTGCACGATGGTGAAGTGCTTTTCCCAGGGGCGCCAACCCGACGACATTGGCCAGCTGGAGCCTCCGGGCCCGCCGTGGACGAACAGGAGGACCGGGTTATCCCGATCCTCGCCGCGGATTTGAATCCATTGCTTGATTCCGCCGATGTCGACGTACCCTCCCTCCTGCACGCCCTTTGGTGAGCGGATCGCGAGGGTTTCGGCAGCAAGATGCTGGCGATAGGCGCGAAAACCCAGTCCGGCGGCGGCCACCACGATGAGGATACCGGCCACGCCCAGCAACGAGAGCCCAATCAGTCTTGCGGCTTTGCGCGGCATCCTGAGCCTTGTGTCGACTGAGAGGAAGCGACCTGCGATCGCCTCCGGCGCGATGAGCCTACCCCACTTCCTCGATCTTCACCTTGTCCGGATAGAAAGCGAGATGGCCGGAAATCTCCGTCATCGCGGGGAAGGGCGTCTCGTAGGTCCAGATCGCGTTGTCGAGCGTCTTGCCGTCGGCCTTGACGCTGTAATAGCTCGCGTCCCCTTTGTAGGGGCAATGGGTGACGCGGTCGGTGCGCTCCAGCACCGCCATGTTGGCGTCCTCCCGCGGCACATATTGCACCGCCGGATATTTCGCCTCTTTCAAGATCAGCGCCTTGCTGGTCTCGGCGATCACGATGTCGCCGGCCGTGACGCGGACGCGTCGGGGATTCTGGGTAATGGTGATGGGGTGGTCGGGCCCTGGAAGCTTCATGATTTCACGCCTTTTCGATCAATCTTGCGCGCGCGGCACTTTGTCGTGCCTTTATCCGGATGGGATCAGGGATATAGTGCCGGAATGCGTGACGTAGAAGGCCGTTCACGCTAAGTTTGGCCCTGCCGGTCCGGGGACCCCGGCAAGCGATTCGAAGCCGAGACAGGAGCAAGACCCGAATGCCCATGGACGCCCACGATATCGAGGCGATGATCAAGGCAGCGATCCCCGATGCCGAGGTGACGATCCGTGACCTCGCCGGCGATGGCGACCACTATGCCGCGACCGTGATCTCGGAATCCTTCCGCGGCAAGTCCCGCGTCCAGCAGCACCAGATCGTCTATCAGTCCCTGCAAGGCCAGATGGGCGGCGTGCTGCATGCGCTGGCGCTGCAAACCGGGGTACCCGGGGCCTGATCTGATCGCGTGACGGGGGGATGACGATGGCTGCGGACAATCCTCGCGGCGCGATGTTTCGCGTCATCGCTCCGAACCAGCACAGCCGCGTCACCAATGCCGAGCTGTTCTTTGACCTCGTCTTCGTCTTCGCCGTCACGCAGGTCTCGCACACGCTGCTGCACCATTTCACCCCGCTCGGCGCGGTCCACGTCACGGTGCTGTTCCTCGCGGTGTGGTGGGTGTGGGTCTACACCGCCTGGGTCACCAACTGGCTCAATCCCGAGCTGACCCCGGTCCGCATCCTGATCTTCCTGATGATGCTGGGCGGCCTCGTGCTGTCGACGACGATCCCGACCGCCTTCGAGGGGCGGGGCCTGTGGTTCGCGATCGCCTACGCGACCATGCAGGTCGGACGCACCGCCTTCTGGCTGTTCGCGACCCCGCGCCATCGAACGGCCGTCCGGCACAACGCGATCCGCATTCTGGTCTGGCTCTCTGGCTCCGCGATCTTCTGGATCCTCGGCGGTCTCGCCCATGACGAGGCGCGGCTGTGGTTCTGGATCGCGGCGCTCGCGATCGAATACGTCTCGCCGGCGGTGCGCTTCTGGGTCCCGAAGCTCGGCTTCTCGTCGGTCGAAGCCTGGGCCGTCGAAGGCGGGCACATGGCCGAGCGCTGCGCCGGCTTCATCATCATCGCACTCGGAGAAGCCGTCGTCGTCAACGGCGCCACCTTTGCCGAACTGGACTGGACCGCGGATAATATTTTGGCCTTCGTCTCGGCCCTGGCCGGGGCCATCGCGATGTGGTGGGTCTATTTCCACAAGGGCGCGGAGGCCGGCTCCGAGCGGCTCTCGAAATCCACCGAATCCGGCCGGCTGGCACGGATGGCCTATACCTATCTGCACATGCCGATCATCGCCGGCATCATCCTGACCGCGGTGTCGGACGAACTGGTGTTGAAGCATCCGACCGGCCATTCCGATATCAGGACCATCGTGAGCACGGTCGGTGGTCCCCTGGTGTTCCTGGTCGGCACCATCCTGTTCAAGCACGCGATCAGCGGCTTCCTCCAGCTCTCCCACGGCATCGGCATCATCCTGCTACTGGTGCTGTGGTGGTTCGCCGCCGATCTCTCGCCGCTCTGGCTGTCGGTCGCGTCGACCGTGATCATGATCGTGGTCGCGGTATGGGAGTCGGTGTCGCTGGGGTCGAAGCCGGAGGAGGCAGAGGCGCATTGAGCTCCGGCCGCACATGTCCTCGTAGAGTTGTTTGAGCGTACGCCTCGTCCTTCGAGACGACCGCTGCGCGGTCTCCTCAGGATGAGGCTAATCGGCATAGGCGCCCGCTGAAACTGCTGCCGCGTGCTCCGTCCTCATCCTGAGGAGCCCGCCGAAGGCGGGCGTCTCGAAGGATGTGCCGCGGGAAAACGCTCTGAAATACATAGCTCTCCGGACGGCCAGTCGAGCGGGAAGCGCCGGAGCGCGTTTACTCCGCCGCCTCCAGCGCGTGCACGGAAAACATCTTCGCCGCGTCCGTCCAGCTTTCGCGCACCTGCCAGCCCGCGCCCAGCGCCAGCGCAGCAAAACGCTCGAGGCTGTATTTGTAGCTGTTCTCGGTGTGGATGCTCTCGCCGGGGCGGAACGAGAAGCTGGTGCCGAGCAGGCGCACGGTCTGGCTCTTCTTGCTGATCAGATGCATCTCGATCCGGTGCCGCTCGCGGTTGTAGATCGCGCGATGGGTGAAGGCGGACAGGTCGAAATTGCCGCCGAGCTCGCGGTTGATGCGCACGAGCACATTGAGGTTGAAGCGGGCGGTGACGCCGGCGGCATCGTTGTAGGCGTCGTGGAGGACGCGCTCTTCCTTCTCGAGGTCGGCGCCGATGATCATCTGCGCGCCCTTGCCCAGGATCTTGCGGGCGCTCTTCAGGAAGGCCTGCGCCTCATGCGGCTCGAAATTTCCGATGGTCGAGCCGGGGAAGAAGCCGACCTTGGGCATCGATGCGACGGCCTTGGGCAACTCGAACGGCGTGGTGAAGTCGGCCGCCACCGGATAGATGCCGAGCGTCGGGAAGTCTCGCTTCAGGCCGTTGGCCTGCGCCTTCAGGAAGTCGCCGGAGATGTCGACGGGTACATAGGCCGCGAACTTGCAGTGATCGAGCAGCAGGCGGACTTTTGTGGTTGCTCCGGCGCCGAACTCGACCAGCGCCGCATGCTGCGGAATGATCTTCGCGATCTCGCTGCCGCGCTCCTTCAGGATCGCAAGCTCGGTGCGCGTCGGGTAATATTCCGGCAGGCGCGTGATTGCCTCGAACAGCTCCGAGCCGGTCGCGTCGTAGAAATATTTCGGCGACAGCTTTTTCGGCTGCTGCGAGAGGTCCTCGATGGCCTCGCGGGCGAAGGCGGTGGTCTGCTCGTCGGGGAGATGGGCTTCGGCCAAAGCGCTGGCGTGCACATTCATGATACTCTCCTGAACGCGCTGTCCGGCGCGCATTTATCGTCGGATGAAAACTAGACGTAATCGGCGAGCCGCAGTCCGGTGAACTGCCAGCGATGGTGCGGATAGAAGAAATTGCGATAGGTAATACGGCTGTGGCCCTCGGGAGTTGCAAGCGAGGAGCCGCGCAGCACCAGTTGGTTGATCATGAACTTGCCGTTGTACTCCCCGAGCGCGCCTTCGATGGCGCGGTAGCCGGGGTAGGGCGAATATGAAGACCGCGTCCACTGCCAGACAATGCCGAAGGCGTCGTTGAGCTGGCCGGCACGCGCAGCAACCTCCCATTCCATCTCGGTCGGCAGATGCTTTCCGGCCCAGCGCGCAAACGCATCGGCCTCGTAATAGCTGACGTGGCAGACCGGCGCGTCCGGATCGACCGGCTTGAGGCCGGCGAGCGTCATCATGTGCCACTGGCCGTCGATCTCGCGCCAATGGCCGGGGGCGTCCCAGCCTTCGTTGTTGACGGTGGCAAAGCCGTCCATCAGCCACAGCGTTGCGGTCCGGTAGCCGCCGTCGCGCATGAAGGCGAGCCACTCGGCGTTGGTGACGAGGTTGCGTGCGACCCTGACTGGACCGACGAGGGCGCGATGCGCCGGCTTCTCATTGTCGAAATGAAAACTGTCGTCGACATGACCGACGGTGTGGATACCTTCGTTCAGCATCAGCCAATCCTCCCCCGCGCGTGTCGAAGCCGGGAAGCGCCAGTCCGGATCATAGGCCGGCGGGATCGGGTTCTGCGCGAAGGCATGCAGGATGTCGGTGAACATCAATTCCTGATGCTGCTGCTCGTGATTGAGCCCGACCTCGACCAGCGGCGCGATCTCGCGAAGCTTGTCCGGGCCGACCTCGCGGAAGAATTTGACGACAGCCGCATCGACATATGTTCGATAAGCGCCGACCTGATCGGCGCTGGGGCGGGTGATGTCGCCGCGGTGATTGCGGGAATGACGCGGGCCGGCGCTGACGTAATAGGAATTGAACAGGAAAGCGAAATCAGGGTGGAAGGGCCGGTAGCTAGGGGCGTGCTCGCCGAGCAGGAATTGCTCCCAGAACCAGGTGGTATGGGCCCGATGCCATTTCGTGGGGCTCGCATCCGGCATGGATTGAATCTGCTGGTCTTCGGGCGACAGCGGCTCGGCCCGGCGCTCGGTCTCGTTGCGGACGGCGAGAAATGCCTCTTCCAGCCCCTGGGCGAGGCCGCGCGGGTCGGCCGACGGTGACGAAAGCGGCGGGGTGGCCGTAGCGGAGGCTGATTTCGTCACGTTTTTCTCCAGACAGGACAAGAGAACGTTGTTGGCGTTGCCCGGTTCCAAAACCTGGGTTCGTCCTAGATAGGGGCTCCGTTACGGTATGAAAGTCCTCCCCGGCGATGATATTCGTGGCATCATGTAATGGGGCCGGCGTGGCCTGGACCGGCCCCAAGGGGCTGTTCGCCGCCATTTTACTTTGGATGCACAACGGTTTGGGCTACATATATAGGCAGGTATCGGGTTAAATCGGCTGAGCCGGCCCGGAGTGATTGTTGAGGGCTCCGCCCCAGAAGGACACGGATATGAGCATCGCGGAATTCATCGCCAACGAAGTCAAGTCGAACGACGTGGTTCTGTTCATGAAGGGAACGCCGCAGTTTCCGCAGTGCGGTTTCTCCGGCCAGGTCGTCCAGATCCTCGACCATATCGGCGTTGGCTATAAGGGCCTCAACGTCCTCGAATCCGCCGAACTGCGCAACGGCATCAAGGACTACTCGAACTGGCCGACCATTCCGCAGCTCTATGTGAAGGGCGAGTTCGTCGGCGGATGCGACATCGTCCGCGAGATGTTCCAGGCCGGCGAACTGCAGCAGCTGCTCTCCGAGAAGGGCGTCGCCGTCGCGGCCTGACACGTGACCCAGCTGACGCGCCGCATCGGCGGCGCCGAGCTTGAGGTTATCGTCGCTGACATCACGACACTCGGCGTTGACGCCATCGTCAACGCCGCAAGTTCGTCTCTCCTTGGCGGAGGCGGCGTTGATGGCGCAATCCACGACGCTGCCGGTCCCGAGCTTCTGGCCGAGTGCCGGACGCTCGGGGGATGTCCGACCGGCGATGCCAAGATCACGAAGGGCTACCGTCTGCCCGCGGGACATGTGATCCACGCAGTCGGCCCCGTCTGGCAGGGCGGCAGCCGCGGCGAGGCGGATTCGCTGCGTTCCTGTTATCGCCGTGCGCTTGAGCTCTCCCAGGCCAATAGACTGAACTCTCTAGCCTTCTCCGCGATCTCGACCGGGGTATATCGCTTTCCGGCCGACCAGGCCGCGAAGATTGCGGTCCATGCGACCATCGAAGCCCTGCCGGCTGCGCCGCTGGTCGCCCACGTCATATTCTGTTGTTTCTCGGAGACAAGCGCCACGCTCCACACGGACGTTCTGGCGCGGTACAGCAGCCCTTGTGCCTGATGACGTGGTCAGTACACTCCGCTCGGCCACCTTCCGGGGAGGGGATATGAATTCACATTTCGGACTGCGTGCGTTGATTTGCGGCGCACTGGTGTCGCTGGGTGCGATGTCGCTCGCGCGCGCCGAAGGCACCTACGAGATTCCGGCCGGCGCGCATTTCAATCAGGACAAGCTCGCCAAGGTCAGCGAGTTCTTCAAGAACGAGGTCGCGACCGGCAAGATCGCCGGCGCGACAGTGCTGATCAAGCAGCACGGCAAGCCCGTCTTCCGCGAAGCCTTCGGCGTGCAGGACGTGGTGAGCAAGGCGCCGATCACGGACCAGACCATCTTCCGCCTGTTCTCGATGAGCAAGGCGATCACCTCCGTCGTTGCGGTGCAGTTGATCGAGGACGGCAAGATCAAGCTCGACGATCCCGTCTCGAAATACATTCCGTCCTTCGCCAATGTGAAGGTCGGCGTCGAGAAGAAGGCCGACGACGGCACCAAGTCGCTCGAACTCGTGCCGCTGAGCCGGCCGATGACGGTGAAGGATCTGATGACGCACACGTCTGGCGTCACCTATGGCTTCTACGGCGACAGCCTGGTCCGCAAGGCCTATCGCGACGCCAAGATCTACGACGGCGATTTCGATCTCGCCGAGTTCGCCGAGCGCATCGCAAAATTGCCGCTGCACAACCAGCCGGGCGCGCTGTGGCAATACGGCCATTCCACCGACATTCTGGCGCGAGTCATGGAGGTCGCAACCGGCAAGCCGTTGCTCGATATCGAGCGGGAGAAGCTGCTCGATCCGCTCGGCATGGTCGACACCGGCTTCTTCGTCACCGCGCCCGAGAAGCAGAAGCTTCTGGCGCAGCCGGTGCCGAATGACGCCGATTTTCGTGTC
The DNA here is from genome assembly GCF_052075965.1 of Bradyrhizobium sp. 482_C4_N1_8. NCBI lineage: Bacteria > Pseudomonadati > Pseudomonadota > Alphaproteobacteria > Hyphomicrobiales > Nitrobacteraceae > Bradyrhizobium > Bradyrhizobium sp. 482_C4_N1_8. The sequence goes on from NZ_CP197231.1 coordinate 3,347,084, forward strand.
GGCCGGATCAATGATCCGACGGTTGTCAAAAAGATTCAATTCGCCAGCGGCGGCATGGTTACGACCATGGCGGACTATGAGCGCTTTGCGCAGATGCTGCTCAATGGCGGCAGCCTCGACGGCAAGACCATCCTCAAGCCCGAGACGTTCAAGCTGATGGTGACCGACCAGGTCGGCCCGACCTCGGGGGTCAGTCGCGACTATTTCTATTTCCCCGGCGACGGGTTCGGCTTCGGCCTCGGCCTTGCGGTCCGCACCGATCCCGGCAACGCCAAGCCGCCGCCGCCCGGCGATCTCGGGGAATTGAAGTGGGACGGCGCCTCCGGTTGCTATTTCGTCATCGACCCCAAGCAGGACATGTTCTTCGTGCTGCTGGAGCAGACCCCGACCGAGCGCCAGCGCGTGCAGCGGACATTGAAGCAGTTGGTTTATGAAGCAATGGAGAAGTGACATGTTCGGGCGCCGCGCGCTGATCGCGGCGCTCGTTCTTTTGTTCGGTGCAGGTGGTGCGCAGGCGGGCTCCGAGGGGCGCGCCCACACTTTCTCGCCAGAAGGTCTGGCAAAGGTTTCCGACTACATCAGGAGCGAGGTCGCAGCCGGCACCTTTCCGGGCGCGATCCTGCTGCTCCAGCAGCACGGCAAGCCGGTCTATTACGAGAATTTCGGCGTCCGCGATGTCGCCACCGAGATCTCGATGAGCGCGGACACGATCTTCCGGCTCTATTCGATGTCGAAGCCGGTCACGACAGTCATGGCGATGATGCTGGTCGAGCAGGGCAAGCTCTCGCTCGATGATCCCGTCGCAAAGTACATTCCGGCCTTTGGCGCGATGAAGGTCGGTGTCGAGACGAAGGCCGAGGACGGCAAGGCTGCGCTGGCGCTGGAGCCGCTCAGTCGCCCCGTGACGATCAAGGATTTGATGCGCCACACTGCCGGGCTGCCCTACGGCTATTATGGCGGGGGCTTGGTGAACAAGCTCTATGCCGACGCCGGTCTCTTCGACAACAAGGCTTTGACCAACGCCGAACTCGTCGCGAAGATCACCACGCTTCCGCTCGCGGAACAGCCCGGCACGAACTGGGACTATGGCCACTCCACGGACGTGCTCGGCCGCATCGTCGAGGTCATATCGGGGAAATCGCTGTTCGCGTTCGAGAAGGAGCGGCTGCTCGATCCGCTCGGGATGACGGACACCGCATACTATGTCGCCGATCCTGCCAAGTGGCCGCGCATCGCCGAGCCGATGCCGCAGGATCGCGCGATCAGTCCGATGACGCAGGTCCGCGATCCCCGGAAACCGCTGAGGTGGGAGTCGGGCGGCGGCGGCCTTGTCGGTACGGTCGGTGACTACGCGCGCTTCTCGCAGATGCTGCTCAACGGCGGCAGCTATGAAGGTCGGCGCTATCTCAAGCCCGAGACCATCGCGCTGATGGCGTCGGATCATATCGGCCCCGCGACGAAGATCGCGCGCGATCAGAATTACTATCCGGGCGGAAGCTCCGGCTTCGGCCTCGGTTTCGCGGTGCGCACCTCGGTGCCATCAGGGACATCGTGGCCGCTTGGCGAATATCGCTGGGACGGCGTCGGCGGCACCTTCTTCTTCATCGATCCCGAAGACGATCTGTTCGGAATTTTCATGGTGCAGACCCCGTCGCAGCGTGGCCGGATTCAGCTGGCGCTGAAGACGCTGATCTATCAGGCGATGGGGCGGTAGCTAGCCGCCTTCGTAGCCCGGATGGAGCCAACGGGTCGGCGCGAAGCGCCGCCCGATGACAGGCTCCGCGCAATCCGGGAAAATCTTTCCGCGAGGCGAGGACCCCGGATTTCGCTGCGCTCCATCCGGGCTACGGACTTACGCCCCGCGCACGATCTCTCTGACGTACCCGATCGTTTCCTCGACCTGGGCCGCATTGACGTCGAGATGGGTGCAGGCGCGGATGCGGCCGTCCATCATCGCGAGCGTCACGCCGCGCTGGCGCAGTGCGGCGACCATCTTGTCGCCGGCAATTCCGGCGCCATCAGGCTTGAAGAACACGAGATTGGTCTCGGGCTCCTGCACCTCGACGCCTGCGATCTGCGACAGCCCGCGGGCGAGCGCGCGCGCATTGGCGTGGTCGTCGGCCAGGCGATCGACGTGATGGTCGAGCGCGTAGATGCAGGCCGCCGCACAGACGCCGGCTTGCCGCATCGAGCCGCCGAGGCGCTGTTTCCACTGCCAGACCGCGTCGATGAAGGCGCGCGAGCCCGCCAGCACGCCGCCGATCGGCGCGCCCAGGCCTTTGGAGAAATCGATCCACGCCGAATCCCACCCCGCCGTCATGTCGCGCGGGGAGATGCCGCTTGCGACGGTGGCGTTGAGCAGGCGCGCACCGTCCATGTGGGTGACGAGGCCGTGCTGCTTGGCGATCGCGACGATCTCGTCGAGCGCTGCCTTCTTCCAGATCGTGCCGCCGCCGATATTGGCGGTCTGCTCGACGCTGACGACGGTCTGCGGCGGCTGGTAGCGCGTCCGCGGATGCAGTGCCTTGCGAAGGGTCTCCGGAGTGAACTGGCCGTCAGGTCCCTTGAGCTGGGTGACCTGGAAGCCGCCGATCGCTGCATGCGCGCCGCCTTCGCGGGCGATGATATGTGCGCTCTCGTGGGCGAGGATCTCGTCGCCGGGACGGCAATGCACCAGCGTCGCGGTGACGTTGCACATCGTGCCTGAGGGCATGTAGACCGCGGCTTCCTTGCCCATCAGCGCGGCAACGCGCTCGCACAGTGCGTTCACGGTCGGATCGTCGCCGACCTGCTCGTCGCCGACCTCCGCCCGCGCCATCGCCTCGCGCATCGCAGCCGTCGGCTTGGTCTGCGTGTCCGAAAGCAGATTGATGCGCACCGGCGGCGCCTTGGGATCGATCGGGGGAGGGGTATAGAGCATCAACTTGCTCCCTGAGGGGAATGGCACTCGCTCGCGGTCAGCGAGCTCTGGGTGGACGCCGGGCGGCGTGACGAAACCGCATAATAACGATTTCTGTCTCGGTCACACGATAATCGATCAGATAGGGATAAGGGTTGACCGGCAAGCGACGGACGTATGCACGCGTAGTCGTTCGCCCTGCGTGGGGGTAGGTCTCTAGCAATGCTATGAGAGCGACAATGCGGCCGCGCACGTGGCCTGCGCCTTGGGGCGAGTGCGCCTCGATGTAGGTCAGAATTTGGTCGATTTGGGCGAGCGCCCGCTTCGTATAGCGGACCTTCACAGGCCGTGCTTAGCCCACATCGCGCGGACTTCGTCGGCGCTGGCCAGCTCGCCGCGGGCGATTTCGGCTTCGGCCTCGGCGAGATCTGCCTCTTCCGCCGCCGTCAGCTGGATTGGTGGCTGATCGACCCCGGCAAGCTCAAGCAGGGTCCGCGCCAGTTCGTCCTGCTCTGAATCGGGCAGGCCGGAAACTTTGCTGAAGGCCTCTTCCAGAAGACGAGTCATGCTCAACTCCGCGATGTGCAATCATAGCACAGATGGCCTGAGACATGGGAATCGCCGGCTCAAACAAAAAGGCCCCGGTGAACCGGGGCCTTTGAATGTCGTTCTGCCGAACTATTAGCGCGAATAGAATTCGACGACCAGATGCGGCTCCATCTGCACCGGGAACGGCACGTCGGAGAGGCCGGGGATGCGCACGTACTTGGCGGTCATCTTGCCGTGGTCGACTTCGAGATAGTCGGGGGTGTCGCGCTCGGGGAGCTGGCTGGCTTCGAGCACGTGGGCGAGCTGCTTGGAGGCTTCCTTGACCTCGATCACGTCGCCGATCTTGAGCTGGTAGCTTGAGATGTTGACCTTGCGGCCGTTCACCTTGATGTGGCCGTGGTTGATGAACTGGCGCGCGGCGAAGATCGTGGAGACGAACTTGGCGCGGTACACGACCGCGTCGAGACGACGCTCCAGGAGACCGATCAGGTTCTCGCCGGTGTCACCCTTGAGGCGGCTCGCCTCGACATAGATGCCGTGGAACTGGCGCTCGGAAATGTTGGCGTAGTAGCCCTTCAGCTTCTGCTTGGCGCGCAGCTGCACGCCGAAATCGGAGAGTTTGCCCTTGCGGCGCTGGCCGTGCTGGCCGGGGCCGTACTCGCGGCGGTTGACGGGGCTCTTCGGGCGGCCCCAGATGTTCTGGCCCATACGGCGATCGAGTTTGTACTTCGCCTCACTGCGCTTAGTCATCGCGTCCTCTTCAGGTACATGGTTTGAGGAAACGCGCCCTCCTGTGTGACGGGCTGGGCCCGGCACTGACAGGTCCGATCCCCAAAGCTTAAGGGAGAGGACCACGGGTCGCGAAACGCTTCGCGGGCCGAAATCGGCCCGCGAGCAGGCGGCTTTTAGGTGAGTTTGGGCCGTTCTGTCAATGCGAATAGCCCCGAAATCATGTCCGGACCGCCCGGATCGGCTTCGGCCCGGCCGCGCGCAATTCGGCAGCGATTTCAGTGTTCAGGACCTGTTCCAGCCTGGTCAGGACCCGGGCTATGGGGGCGGCGTCGGTGACCCGGTGGTCCCAGCGGATCACGACATGGATGGTCTGGTCGCCCTCGACCACCCCATAGCTGACGATGAACGGGCCCGGCGTGATGGGATGGAGCTCGCCACCGCCATGGGCGGCCACTGAGCTCACGGCAAAACTGCCGAACCAATTGCCGCGCTGTCGGCCGAAATTCAGCCCGACCGCCCAGCACAGCCGCCGCAGCGGCAGCGGCAGGCGGGTGGCCCGCATGACCTTGCGGAACATGGGAACCTCTTCGACCGGGGCCGTCTTGGCACGCCGGATTTCGGCGTCCACCGCGGCCAGCGCCATGGCTTCGGGAGCCGCGATTCGCTGCGGCATCACGCATTCCTCGCCGTCTTGGACCCGGGCGATCGCCACCGACGCCACGCTATTGGGCAGCTCGTAGAGCATCGGCCAGGGCCATTTGGCGTAGACGGTGCGCAGGACCGGCTCGTCCCTGGCGACCAGGGCAAAGGCCTTGACGAACATTGCGGCCCAGCCGGAGGGCGCCATCGCTCCGGCACGCGCCTCCAGCAGGGGGCGGATATTGAGGGGGCGGGAGAGCGAGACGAATGGCACGTCCATCGACGCGCGCATGAGGTCGCAAATCAGGCGGCGCGGCAGCGAAATGGTCTTGGGCGTCCCGCGCATGGGTCTTTCGGTTCCGACGGCTTAAAGTATGTGCAGCGAGCAGGGTTCCCGCTCGCTGCGTGCTCTAGCACGAACCAACCCGCCTGGGGCCGGTCGGTTCGCCGCATCAGGGCGCCGGCGAGGCCAGCGGCTTGGTTTTGTCGACGATGTAAACCCCGAGTACTTTCATGGCTTTGTCGCCATGAGCCTTGGCGTCGTGCACGACGCCTGCCGGGATCTGGTAGGAATCCCCGGCTTTCAGGGTTTTCTCCGGCTGGCCGTCGATGAGGAGATTCAGCTCGCCTTCGAGCACGTAGCCGGTTTCGACTCCAGGATGAGTATGGCGTCCGGCCGCACCGCCGGCCGGGACCTCCGCGATGGCCGTGATGGTGTTGTAACCGTCTGGAAATTCGACCTTCTGCAATGAGGTCCGCTTGATGCCGGCCTGCTGAGCGAAGGCTGCGAGGGCAAGGCTGGTAAAGGCGAGAGCGAGCAAAGTCTTTTTGAGCATGGTTCTTCCTCCCTGGAACCGCCGACCCTAGCAGCGTCGCAGTTCCCGGCAAGGCCGCGATCGGCTCGTTCAGCGCTTGATTCCCTCGAACGCCGCCATGATGCCGCGCTGGAACAGCGACCAGTCGAAACCCAGCGCGATCGCGCGATAACCGCGGTCGACCAGGGCGTTGGCCTGGTCTGCGGTGCGGGCGACGCCGCCGATCGGCACGCCGCTTTTGAGGATGCCGGCCTCGGCGCGGGCGACCAGCTCCAGCAATTCCGGATCGTCCATCTGCCCGCGCTTGTTGATGGACGTCGCGAGATCGCCGGGGCCGATCACCGCGACGTCGATGCCCGGCGTCGCCATGATCTCGTCGATGCGGTTGACGGCCTCGACATGCTCAATGGTGATCATGCAGATCATCTCGTCGTCGGCGCTGGCCATGTAGTCCGGCATCGACTGGCCCCAGCGGAACGGCGCGTGGAACGGACCCCAGAGACGATCGCCGCGCGGCGGATAGCGCACGCTGCGCACCGCCTTCTCGGCTTCGGCGCGATTGGTGATCATCGGGAAATTGATGCCGAAGGCGCCGATGTCCATCGGCGCTTTCGCAAGCCACGGCTCGTTCGCCGCGATCCGCACCAGGGGCGTGCATGGCGTGCCTGTCGTGGCGGCGATCATCGCATGCGCTTCGGTCAAGCCAATCGGGCCATGCTCGAGGTCGACGATGATCCAGTCGAGCGAGCGCGCCATGATCTGTACGGTCTGCACGCTCGGGATCGTCGCGATCGCGCCGAAGGCGGGGCGCCCTTCGCTCCAGAGCTGGCGGAGACGGTTGAGCGGCGCTGCGTGGACCGACATGGAATGACCTTGCGCAAAAGTGACGACGGCGAAGCCTAGCAGCGCGCCGTCGAGGCGCAAGGTCAGGCCAGCGCGCGGCCGCCGAAGAACGGCGTCAGCGTGGCCGAAAGCCCGTGCACGCGGTTCGAGGTGAAGATCATCTCGGCGCCGGACTGCGCGATGCCGCCGATTTGCGCGCCGAGCAGGTCGGAGACGCGGCGGGCGATGGCGGGCGCGGGGTCAATCCATTCGACCGGCCAGGGCGCGAGCGTCTTCATCCGGTCGAGCAGCAGCGGATAGTGCGTGCAGGCGAGCACCACGGTGTCGGTGCGCGATGTCGCGTCCGCGGGATCACCGACGAAGCAGGGGGCGAGTTCGGCGAGGATGTCGCCGTCGCTGATCGGATGGCCGCTGAGCGCGGCTTCCGCCAGCGAGGCGAGCTCGGGCGAGCCGACCAATGTCACCTCGCAACCCAGCGCGAAATCGCGGATCAGCGCCTTGGTGTATTCGCGCTTCACCGTGCCCTTGGTGCCGAGCACCGAGACGCGGCGGCTCTTCGACTGCGCGCAGGCGGGCTTGATCGCCGGCACGGTGCCGACGAAGGGCAGGGAATAAGCGGCGCGTAAGTGAGATAGGACCAGGGTGGACGCCGTGTTGCAGGCGATGACGACGAGGTCAGGATCGTGGGTGCCAATCAGTTCGCCCATCAGTGGCACGACGCGGGCGATGATCTCGTCCTCGCTGTGGTGGCCATAGGGGAAGAAGGCATCGTCGGCGACATAGACGAAATGCGCGTCCGGGCGCGCAGCCACGACCTCGCGGAGCACCGTGAGTCCGCCAAGGCCGGAATCGAACACCAGGATCGTCGGGGAATAGGCCACGTCGCTACCTTAAGGGCACCATGGTTACCATTCGGTTTTTGGGGCGGTTTTGCGGCGAGGCCGTTTGGGACCAATTTGGAACGATTCAATTTCACGGTTGCCGCAAGTTCCCGCTATCAGCAGCTGCGCTGCGGAGGGGGACATATCCGCAAAACTCCGGAGAGCCGACATGATCAGAAATACCAGTAACGGCTGGGGCAGCGTTTCCCGGTGGCTGCACTGGATTTTGGCGCTGGCCATCCTCGCCATGATCGGCTTCGGCTGGTGGATGAACCACATCCCGGCGCGTCCCGACCGCTTCTTTTACCGCTCGATCCACGCCGATATCGGCTATGTGATCCTGCTGCTGACCGTGCTGCGCCTGGTCTGGCGCGCCGTCAACCCGACGCCCGTGATGCCGCCTGAAACCTCGCGCTGGCAGAAGATCGCGGCCCATGTCAGCCACGGCGCGCTCTATCTCGTGGTCATCCTGGTCGCGATCCTGGGCTGGGCGCATTCCGGCGCGCGTACGCCTGATTATTCCGATTTCTTCGGCCTGTTTCACGTGCCGCAATTCACCTCTCCCGACCGTGTGGCGGCGGGCGCCTATGAGGATCGCCACATCCTCTTTGCCTATGTGCTGCTGGCGCTGATCGCGATTCACGTGGTCGCTGCCCTCTGGCACCACTTCATCCGCCGCGACCGCGTCGTGGCGCGGATGGTGGCGGACGAGGCGGGGTAGGGCGGTCCCTCCACGTCGTCATTGCGAGCGCAGCGAAGCAATCCAGAGTCTTTCCGCGGTGGCAGTCTGGATTGCTTCGCTGCGCTCGCAATGACGGGTTAAGATGCGGACATCACGGCAGGTCCAACTCACGGTCGCAGGAGACGCCATGCTCACCGTCCACCATCTCGGCAAGTCGCAATCCGAGCGCATCGTCTGGCTCTGCGAGGAACTGGGAATTCCCTACGAACTGAAGCGCTACGCGCGCGATTCCGTCACCATGCTGGCGCCGCCCGACTACAAGGCGCTGCATCCGATCGGGAGTGCGCCCGTGATCACCGACGGCGACCTCGTGCTCGCCGAGTCCGGCGCCATCGTGGATTACATCATGGCCAAATACGGCGATGGGCGCCTTGCGCTCCGCCCTGCTCATCCTGATTTCGCGCAGTTCCTGTACTGGTTTCACTTCGCCAACGGCACGCTGCAGGCCGGCATGGGCCGGCTGATGATCCTGAACCGGCTCAAGCTCGCCGCGGACAATCCGATGCTGGTCGCGAGCAGAGGGCGTACCGACCGCGCCTTCGACCTGGTCGATGCACGTGCTCGCGACGCCGAATATCTGGCGGGCGACACCTTCACCACCGCCGACATCATGATGGGCTTCTCGCTCACCACGATGCGCTACTTCCAGCCCTATGACCTGTCGCGCTGCCCGAATGTGACCAAATATCTCGGCCGCGTCGGTGCCCGCCCGGCCTACCGGCGCGCGATGGAGAAGGGCGATCCGGGAATGGCGCTGTTGCTGAGCTGAGCCGCGGCGCCGGTTCACGCGATCCGGTTCGTGGTCGTTGACCGCTCGCTCGCCAGCTGCTTCTGCAAGCGGTCGATGTTTTGCAGCAGGCGCTGGCTGGTCAGCACCAGGAAGTAATAGCCGAACTGCGGGTCCTGAAAATAGATCTCGAGCAAGCGGTCATAGGTGATCGTCAGCACCTGTCCGTCCTCGACGCATTCGATCGTTCCGGTGCGCCGGTTGTCCGGCGTGAGGAAGCCGAGCTCTCCCATGAGAGCTCCGGGCCCGATCTCGACATTGATCTCCTTGACCAGGAACTTGCCGGTGACCGTGAGGAGCATCTCCTTGGCGGGATCGCCCAGTTTGAAGAGCGTATCGCCACTGCGATATCTGCGCTCGGTCATGAACGGCTTGAGCCACTCGATCGACATGTCGCCTTCGGCCGCATGACGCGCCTTCTTGACGAGCTTGAGCATCTGCCGCAGGCGCAGGGCGTTGATCGGAAGCAGCAGCAGATAGAGGAGGAAGGTCGAGACGTTGGCCGAGAGCGCGCCGAAAACGGCGAAGAACGCACAGCCGACCATGTTGGCGACGCGCAGCGGCACCATCGTCCGCATCAGGAGGGTGGCGACGAAGAAGCCGGCGCCGACCGCGGCGAACAAATTGGCCAGCGTAATGTTTTGGACAAAGATCTCCAGCAACCGGTTGAAGATCGCGTCGTAGGTGACGTTGTTGGGATCGAGGCCCATCTGGACCAGGATCTTTGCGATCCTGAGGTTGTCCGTCGCCGCATCCAGAATGCGGTCGAGGATCGAGGAAATGTCTGCGCTGCCGGACGGCATGTACTAACCCCGCGTAAGGCCTTCAGTCCTGGTCGGTATGCTCGACAGGTATAGCCGAAATCGAATGACGACCGCTTGAAATGAAACCTTCGGCCGCCATGCCGCAAGAGGCAAATTTTAGCCGGATCGGGCGTTTCGGCAATTGCCCGTTGGTTGTGCGCATGGCCGTCGCGCGCCCGTGATTCGGGGCCCCCCGGGGGCGCGGGCTTTGGCGTCGTGGACCGCGGCGCGCCGACGGGGCGGGGGCGCAGCGCGACCGGCCTTACGGCTTGGCGGCGGGTTGCACGACCTGATGCTCGACGAGGTCGAGGTGCCCCGGCAGCGAACCGGCGCGCAGCAACATCGCGACGCTATTGGCTTCCTCCAGGGTGAAATTGCCGGAGATTTGGCCCGAGCCGCCGGTGATGGGCTCGCGGATCACGGGGGCGGAGATCACCTTGCCGTCGAGCACGATGGCGAAGGGCCTTCCGATGTTCTCCTCGGTGACGTGGGCAAAGCGCCGCGTGCCGCGGCCGTTGAAACGGAACGAGGCGATCGGGTCTTTCGTGCCGCTGGCAAATCCCGGGCCGGCATAGCTGATGTCGTCGCCGTCGAGTGCGCTGTCCCTGGCGACCAGGTAATGGCGCTCGTCCTTGAAGCCGGGCAGGACTTCGGTGCCCGTGGGCGGCGTGCCGGATTGCGCCTGCTCCGCCGGCATCGAGACGTCGATCAGGCGGAAGCTGACCTTGACCTTCCTGGCGAAGACCGCGGTCACGCGGGCGGGCTCCATCATGCCCGGGATGAAAATGCGGATGCGATCCGTGCCATCCGGCAGGACGCTGGTGAGGTTGATGCCGGCATCCTTGAGGCGCTGCTCGATCATGGCGATGGAATCTTCGACGAGATCGCGCAGCCGGGCCGCGGATGCGGCATCGGTCGGCGCGAGCCTGACCAGTCCGTCGCCGCCGTCGGTCACCGTGAGCGCATGCGACGGCAATCCCTCCGCGGCCGACGCGAGCTTGCGTGCGAGCTGTTCGCGGCCCTTGGCATCCGCGATCTTCACCTCGACGCCGGCGTCGCGGATCGCAAGACCGGAGAAGGCGATCTTGCCCTCGCGCAGGGTCTTGTAGACATCGTCGCGCAAATCCGTGACGACGCTCTCGCGCAAGCCGTCGGTATCGACCTTGTAGACGATGCGCGAGCCGCCCAGCTTCTCCATCTTGTCGGCGACGAAGGCGGCGATCCTGGCACGCATCTTGTCGAACTGGCCGTCCTCGGCGAGCGCCGCGCGGGGCAGGATGATCGCCGAAGTCATGATCGCTGAAGTCATGATCGCCGAAGTCACGGCGAGCGCGATAATCAGCCGTGTGACGCGGTCCCGCGAGGGCGTGGTCATGATTTCCTCAAGTCTTGCGGCAGGACGCTGGCAGGGGAGTCCGATGCATGTTCTTGGTCCCCGGATCGGGCGGGGAGGTTCAATGGCCTCGAAGACGCGTGCTACGGCCGTAGCCGTTCGGCCATGGACGAACGCTCAATCATCCATCATTCTGTCCGCGCTCGACCGGCCATCGGCCGAGGCCTCGCCGACCAAAATGTCAAAAGACAGGGGGCGGGGAAATGCATCTGAGGGAGGACGGAATTCCATGGCGGGCATCCACGCGCTCGATCGGTTCATCGGCAACGACTATCCGGACTTCGCGACGGACGCAGAGGTCCGGGCCTTCGAGCAGGTCCCTTACGCCGATCGCGTCGCGGCCGAGAGCACTTATGACGCCATCAGGCTCGGTGCGGCGCGCAACCCCGACGGGGCCGCGATCCAGTTCCTGCAAAACGCCGATCCGGCCGACACGCCGCTCGTGGTCACCTATCGCGATTTCGTCGCGCGCGTCACGCAGGCCGCCAACATGTTTCACGCGCTCGGCGTCGAGAAGGGCGACGTCGTCAGCTTCATGCTGCCGCTGGTGCCCGATGCCTTCGTGACGCTGTTCGGCGCCGAGGCCGCGGGCATCGCCAATCCCGTCAATCCCCTGCTCGAGCCGCACCAGATCGCGGAGATCCTTGAGGCCGCGAACACCAAGGTTCTGGTTGCGCTCGGGCCGATGCCGGGCACCGACATCTGGCAAAAGGTCGAGCAGATCCGCCCGCAGCTGAAACATCTCAAGGCGGTCGTGCAGGTGTTCGGCGGAGGCGATCCGGACAAGGGCATCTTCGCCTTCAACGACCTGATCAAGCAGCAGCCGTCCGACCGGCTTATCAGCGGGCGCAAGATTCTGGGTGGCGACATCGCGGCCTATTTCCACACCGGCGGCACCACCGGCACGCCGAAGCTCGTGCGGCACACCCACGCCAATCAGGTCTATCAGGCCTGGGCGCTCAATCTGCTGCTGAAGTCGAAGCCCGGCGCCAACATGCTGTTCGGCATGCCGCTATTCCATGTCGGAGGATCGCTGACGCAGGTGCTGCTGACGCTGTCCGCCGGCGGCTCATTGGTCGTGCTGTCGCCGAGCGGCTGGCGCAACCCGAATTCGGTGAAGAACATCTGGGGGCTGGTGGAGCGCTTCAAGCCCGAGGCGCTGTCGAGCGTACCGACGGTGCTGGCGGCGACGCTTGCGGTGCCGCAAGGCAATGCGGACATCTCCAGCCTGAAATATGCTGCCGGCGGTGGCTCGGCGATTCCCGTCGCCGTCGGCTCGGCGATCCAGGAGAAGCTGAAGCTGCCGGTGGTCGAGGTCTACGGCATGACCGAGACCTCGAGCGTGCACACGCTTGCTTATCCCAGCCGGCCGATCCGGCTCGGCTCGGTCGGCCTTCCCATGCCTTACGCGCGCGTGCGCATCGTGCAGCTCGATGCTGACGGCCGCCTGATCCGCGACTGCGCAGCCGACGAGATCGGCGTCGTCATCATGGCCGGGCCCGGCGTGTTCGGCGGCTATCTCAACGACGAGCACAACAAGGGCGCCTTCGTCGACGAGGTCTGGGTCAACTCCGGCGACCTCGGACGTCTCGATGCCGACGGCTACCTCTGGATCACCGGCCGCGCCAAGGATCTCGTGATCCGCGGCGGCCACAATATCGATCCGGCGCCGATCGAAGAGATCATGTTTCGCCATCCCGCCGTCGGCTTCGCCGCCGTGGTTGGCCAGCCCGACGCCTATGCGGGCGAGCTGCCGGTCGGTTACGTGCAACTGAAGCCGGGCGCGACCATTCAGCCGGGCGAGCTCGAGTCGTGGGTGCGCGAGCGGACGCCGGAGCGCGCCGCCGTTCCAGTGCAGGTCATTCCGATCGACCCGATGCCGGTCACGGGCGTCGGCAAGGTGTTCAAGCCGCAGCTGCGCTGGGACGCCGCGCAGCGGGTGTTCACCAAGGTGCTGTCGCCGATCATCGCGCGCGGCATCGACTGCAAGGTGAAGGTCGGCGCGCATGGCAGCCACGGCTCGATCGCCACTGTGACGCTCGCGGGCCTGCCGGCAGACCAGCGCGAACTCGTCGCTGGCGAGGTGCACACGCTGCTCGATCCGTTCGTGATGCGGCACGAGGTGGTGCAGGCGTAGGTAAGGGCACGCGAGGCTTGCGCGCCTCGCCGCGAGCGCGCATCATCCTCTCAAAAAATGGGGGGAAGCCGATGCCTGAACTCTCTCGCCGCCATCACCTTCAACAATTGTCGGCCGTGTTCGGATCCGCTGCGCTGTCCGGATTGTCACGGCCGGTATGGGCGTCAGAGCCGGACATTCCGCCGGAGGGCATCGGCAAGGGCATCAAGCATATCTCGTACAGCGACGTCGGCGGCCGGCCCGACACCGTGCAGGTGATGTTCAACCGGCAGCACGTCTATGTCGGACACATGTTCAGCGACGGCGTGACGATCCTGGACGCGTCCGATCCGCGCGCACTGAAACCGGTCAATTTCTTCACTGCCGGGCAATACACCCGCACCCACCATCTGCAGGTGGCGGAAGACCTGCTGCTGCTTGCGAACGGCGCCAACATCGTCGCGATGCAGTCCTACGACAGCATGCGCGGCTATTTCGAGAATTCGCTCGCCGACAGCATCACCAAGGCCAAGAAATTCCGCTCCGGCCTGTCGATCCACGACATCTCGAAACCGGGCGAGATGCGCGAGGTCGCGTTCCTCGAAATGCCGGGCTTCGGCATCAACCGGCTGTGGTGGCCCGGCGGCCGCTATGCCTATGTGTCGGCGCATTTCGACGGCTTCACCGACCACATCCTTTGCGTGGTCGATCTCAAGACCATCACCAAGCCGGAGATCGTCGCGAAATGGTGGCTGCCGGGCATGAACCGCGCGGCCGGCGAGCCGGCGACGCCCAAGGGCAAGCGCTTTGCGCTGCATCACATGATCACGGCGGGCGATCGCGGCTATGCCGCCTGGCGCGACGGCGGCTTCACCATCCACGACATCGGCGATCCCGCCAATCCGAAGCTGCTCTCGCACATCAACTGGTCGCCGCCCTTCGCCGGCGGCACGCATACGCCGCTGCCGCTGCCGAAGCGTCAGCTCGCCATCGTCGCGGATGAAGCCAATGCGGATCAATGCGCCAAGGGCCTGTTTCATACATTCGTGCTTGACGTGCGCGCGCCGCAAAATCCGGTGCCGATCGCGACGCTGCCGACGCCACGCGATCGCGACTTCTGTGCGAAGGGCACCTTCGGTCCGCATAATCTGCATGAGAACCGCCCCGGCTCCTTCCAGAGCGAGGAGACGATTTTCGCGACCTACAACAATGCCGGCGTCAGGGTGTTTGACGTCAGGGATCAGTTTGCGCCGAAGGAGATCGCGTATTGGGTGCCGCCGGTACCGAAGAAGCTGATCGATCCCCGGCCGAACGTCGCGCTCGCAGCCAAGACCTGCGATTCCTATGTCCGGCCTGACGGGCTGATGTTCGTGTCGGACTGGAATGCCGGAATGCACGTGCTGCAATATCAGGGGTAATCGCCGCGCAGCGGGAGTCGGCGACTTGTCCACCGTGGCCACCTCTTCCGATCGGGCGACGCCTCGCCGTTACCCGCGGATCGCCGCATTGGCCCTTTCGGCCGCGCCCGTCATCGCATCCTTGGCCGATTTCGCCCCGTTGACCACTTCATTCACGCCGATCATGAAGGCGTCCAGGATCAGTCTCGATTGCGGATGGAAAAGAATCGCCTTGGCGCGGTCGACGTCGGCATTCTGCAAATTGATCAGCGCCGCCTCGGCGGCCTGCGAACCGAACGCCTTCCTGAAGCCCTCGCTCGACCAGGCCGACACGCGTGTCGTCGCCAGCCCTGCTGCAGCAGTCTGCAGCGAGGTCGCCTTGCTCGTCGCCCAGAGCAGGAACAGGAAAGCCGCGCGCTTGTTTCGCGATTTGGAATTGATGCACGCCTGCCAGTGCGACATGAAGGGGACGGGGCCGCGACCGGCGAGATGCGGAAAGGTTGCAAACCCGGCCTGCTTGGCGACACGGCTTTTCGCTGGATTGGAAATGTCGGTCGCGAAGTTGCTGCTGTCGATCGCCATGGCCGTCCGCCCCTGCAGGAAGTCGTCCAGCACGTGGTACCATTCGTAGCTGCCGACGCCGGCAGGCCCGGCCTGACCGAGCAACTGTCCGTACATCTCGACGGCCGCGATCCCCTCCGGGCTCGCGAAAACGACCCTGTTGTGCTCGACCATGGCCCCACCGTAGGAGAACAGGAAGCCCATGGCTGGCGGGGAGGAATTGCCGCTCGCCTGGGCCCGCATCGCGATCCCCGACATCCCGTTGCTCTTGACCGCCTTGGCGGTGACAAGCAGCTCGTCGAAAGTCTGGGGTACCGGCTGGTCCTTGGCTGCCAGCGCATCGCTGTTGATGAACAGGGTCGTCGCCTCTGAGGTAATCGGGACCGCGTACCGTTCGCCGTCCGACCACAGCGGGAAGGCGCGGGCCGTCTTGAGCAGGTCGCTCTCGTCATACCAGGCGGGGTCGGTCAGCGACTTCATGGAATAATAGCCGTTCAGTGGCTCCACCCATCCGTTCGTGATGCCCTGGCCATAGGTCGTGAACATGAAGACGTCGGGCGTGCTACTGCCGCGAGCGAGCCTGATCGGCAGCGCGCCGAGGTAGGTGGTTTCCAGCTGGAAATCGATGGTGACGTTGATGCCGGTGAGGATGGTGAACTCCGGCAACAGCGGCGCGATCGCGTTCGACCACGGATGGATCGCACCCGAAAGTGCGATCGTCTGTCCCGCAAATTGCTTCCAGTCGATCGCGGCGTTGGCGTTAGCCGCAGCGGAATCCTCGGCAAAGCCCCATCGCGGCAGCGCGGTCAGGCCCGCGCCAGCCGCCCCCAGTCCCTTGATGAAACTGCGGCGGCTCGCCGGATGGCTCAATGAGTTTTCACCCTGTGCCATGATGATGCTCCTTGAATCAACCAAGGGCATTCATCCATAGCACACGCACGGTGCCGCAGTCCTGCGACATCACGGCCCGACCTCTGGCGTATCCGATGAATGTCGGGTTCCCGACCTCCTTATCCGTGCTATTGTCCCATCATGCTCTGGCGTCGGCACCAGAACACGCGCGGTCACACGAGCATCGAAGACCCACGGCCAATGTCCGTTCCTGTTCGGGCCCTGCCTCTGCGATGGTTTGCTCGTCCGCTGATCCTTGCGGTCGCAGTGCTTGTGACCCTGTTTGCCGCGACCAGCTTCCTCGGCCTGCAATATTGGCAGGAGCGGCAAGCAGCTCATCACTTCATCGAGCATAGCCGCCAGGTCCTCGAAACGCTTGATCGGCTGCGGGCGATCGTCGCGGAACTGGAGACTGAAAGGCGCGGGTATCTCATGACCCTCGACCCCGCCTATCTCAAGGCCTACGGCGTCTCTGACGAAAGCGTACGGCGCGAGGCTCAGGCGCTGCAGATGTTGGTGGCGGATGATCCGTTGCAGGGCCTTCGGGCCGGACATCTGGCGCTGACCGTTACAGCCACGCTGCGCGAGATCGACGAGCTGCTGAAGACGGCCGGCACGTCCGGGCTGGCCGCGCTGGCAATGATCCGCAGCATGGACGAGATCCGCTCGCAAATCGACCAGATGGTGGATCACGAGCGCTTTCGGCTCGCCGGCCGGGAGGCGCGCGCAGAAGCATTCGAGCAACGCTGGACCTGGCTGATCGCCGGCGCCGTTGTCCTCGTCGTCGCGCTGGCCGCAGCGGCGCTGGCGCTCGCGCGGCTCGAAGCGAAACGGCGGCGGGAGGCGACCGAGGAGAACATCCAGCTCCAGAGTGATCTTGCAGCACGGGATATCAAGATCAGGCGCCTGTTCGATGCCAACATCATCGGCATCATCATCTGGGAAGTCGAGGGGCGCATTCTCGAGGCCAACGATGCCTTCCTGCGCATCGTGGGATACGACCGGGAAGATCTCGCCGCAGGGCGCCTGCATCGGACCGACCTCACGCCGCCGGAATGGCGCGACCGCGACTTGCAGACCGTGACGGAACTGAAGCGGGTCGGGACGGCCCAGCCATTCGAGAAGGAGTATGTGCGGAAGGACGGAAGCCGCGTTCCGGTGCTGATCGGTGGGACCATGTTCGGAGAAGGTACGGATCATGGCGTCGGCTTCGTCCTCGATCTGACGGCTCTCAAGCGGGCGGAAGCCGAAGGCCGCGAACACGAGCGGCGCTACCGTGAAGCGCTGATGGAGCTCGCGCACGCCAATCGCGTCACCACGATGGGACAGCTAACCGCTTCGATCGCCCATGAAGTCAATCAGCCGATCGCCGCGATCGTGGCGAACGCCGAGGCCGGGCTGAATTGGCTGGAGGCGCGACCGCCAAACCTGGAGCGGGTTCGACAGACCCTCGACTGGATCACCGGTGATGGTATGCGAGCCGGCGACATCATCGGCCGGATCCGGGCGCTCATCAGGAACGCGCCCCCGCAAAAAGAGACCCTGGAGATTAACCCGGCGGTGCTTGAGGTCATCGCGCTGACACGCAGCGAAGCGTTCAAGAACGGCGTCTCGGTGCGAATGCAATTTGCGGAGGGCTTGCCGCCGATTCAGGCCGACCGGGTTCAAGTTCAGCAAGTGGTGCTCAACCTGATCGTCAACGCGATCGAGGCGATGGCCGCGGTCGGCGAGGGGGGACGGGAGTTGCTGATCAGCACCGGTCGGGATGCATCCGACGGCGTCCACGTCACCTTGCGGGATTCCGGTCCGGGGCTGGATCCGAAGAACGTGGATCGCCTGTTCGAAGCCTTCTACACCACCAAGCCCACAGGCATGGGGATGGGTCTCGCCATCTGCCGCTCGATCATCGAGGCGCATGGCGGGCGGATGTGGGCCGGCGCAAACGAGCCGCGGGGCGCCTTCTTTCAGTTCACCCTGCCTCTCGCCTCAGACGAGACCGCATCCAGCCCGCTGGAGACGGAAGAGCCAACGGGGCAACGCTCTGCGGCTCGATGACGGGCTCCGCGTGGCGTGGCCCTTTGGCGGCAATGTCGCCCGGGCCACGGCTGCCGCGAAGCGACGCTAGCCCGCCGGCATCCGCGTCTCCACCAGGCGCGCCCAGTAGGAGGCGCCGTGGCCGAGGATGTTGTCGTTGAAGACATAGGCCGGGTGGTGGCACTCGTTGCCGTCGCCCATGCCGACCAGGATCATCGCGCCGGGACGCGCTTCCAGCATGAACGAGAAGTCCTCGGCGCCCATCATCGGGATGAACTTGTCGTTGACGCGCTCGGCACCGACGATGTCGCGGGCGACGTCGGCGGCAAGGCCGGCCTCGCGCGCATGGTTCATCGTCACCGGATACATCCGCGTGTACTTGGTCTCGGCCGAGCCGCCATAGGCGCGGGCGACGCTTTCGGCGACCTCGCCGATGCGGCGCTCGACGAGATCGCGCACTTCAGGATCGAGCGTGCGGACGGTGCCGCCGAGCTCGGCGACTTCAGGGATGATGTTGAAGGCCGTGCCGGAGTGGAATTGCGTGATCGAAATGACGGCGGACTTCAGCGGATCGACGTTGCGCGCGACGATCGACTGCAGCGCGTTGACGATCTGCGAGCCGATCAGCACGCTGTCGACGGATTTGTGCGGACCGGCGCCGGCGTGGCCGCCCTTGCCGTGGACGGTGATCTGGATGTTGTCGGAGGAGGCCAGCATCGCGCCGGGCGTGGTCGCGAAATGGCCCTCGGGCAGGCCCGGCATGTTGTGCATGCCGTAGACCTCCTGGATGTTCCAGCGCGTCATCAAGCCGTCCTCGACCATCGCCTTGCCGCCGCCGCCGCCTTCCTCCGCAGGCTGGAAGATCATGATCGCGGTGCCGTCGAAATTGCGCGTCTCGGCGAGATATTTGGCGGCACCGAGCAGCATGGCGGTGTGGCCGTCATGGCCGCAGGCGTGCATCTTGCCGGGAACCTTGGAGGCGTAGGCGACGCCCGACGTCTCCATGATCGGCAGCGCGTCCATGTCGGCACGCAGCCCGATGGTCTTGCCGGAGGCCGACTTGCGGCCGCGGATCACGCCGACGACACCGGTCCGGCCGATGCCCGTCACCACCTCGTCGCAGCCGAATTCGCGCAAGCGATCGGCGACGATGCCGGCGGTGCGATGGACCTCGTAGAGCAGCTCCGGGTTCTCATGGAAGTCATGGCGCCAGGCGGCCATTTCGTCGGAGAGGGCGGCAACGCGGTTGACGATGGGCATGAGGGGATCCGTTTCTTGTTCGTGGGGTAGGTTAGCGTAGCGTAACCCACCGCCGTGTCACGAGGAATGGTGGGTGATGCCTGCGGCTAACCACCCTCCGGTTTCTACGGACGCGCGCTCAGCTCTCGCCGAACACGCGCTTGAAGATCGTGTCGACATGCTTGAGGTGATAGCCGAGGTCGAACTGCTCCTCGATCTCGGCGTCGGTGAGATACTTCTTCACTTCAGTGTCCTTCTTCAGGAGCTGGAGGAAGTCGCCTTCGCCGCGCCAGACCGGCATCGCGTTGCGCTGCACCAGCTTGTAGGCGTCCTCGCGGCTTGCGCCCTTCTGGGTCAGCGCCAGCAGCACGCGCTGCGAATGCACGAGGCCGCCGAGGCGGTCGAGGTTCTTCTGCATGTTGGCGGGGTACACCAGCAGCTTGTCGATCAGGCCGGCGAGGCGCACCAGCGCGAAGTCGAGCGTCACGGTCGCATCCGGGCCCATCATGCGCTCGGCGGAAGAGTGCGAGATGTCGCGCTCGTGCCAGAGCACGACGTTCTCCAGCGCCGGCGTCACATAGGCGCGGACCATGCGGGAGAGGCCGGTGAGGTTTTCCGACAGCACCGGGTTGCGCTTGTGCGGCATCGCGGACGAGCCCTTCTGCCCTTCGGAGAAGAACTCTTCGGCCTCCAGCACCTCGGTGCGCTGCATGTGGCGGATCTCCACGGCAATGCGCTCGACCGAGGAGGCGATCACGCCAAGCGTCGAGAAATACATCGCATGGCGGTCGCGCGGGATGACCTGAGTGGAGATCGGCTCGGGGACGAGGCCCATCGCCTTGGCGACGTGCTCTTCGACGCGCGGGTCGATCTGGGCGAAGGTGCCGACGGCGCCGGAGATGGCGCAGGTCGCAACTTCCTTGCGCGCCGCGATCAGGCGCTCCTTGGCGCGGGTGAATTCGGCATAGGCATAAGCGAGCTTGAGGCCGAAGGTCACAGGCTCGGCGTGGATGCCGTGGCTGCGGCCGATGGTCGGCGTCATCTTGTGCTCGAAGGCGCGCTTCTTGAGTGCGGCCAGCACCTTGTCGAGATCGGCAAGCAGGAGGTCGGCGGCGCGGGTGAGCTGGACGTTGAGGCAGGTGTCGAGCACGTCCGAGGACGTCATGCCCTGGTGTACGAAGCGCGCCTCGGGGCCGACGATTTCGGCAAGGTGGGTCAGGAAGGCGATGACGTCGTGCTTGGTCTCGCGCTCGATCTCATCGATGCGGGCGACGTCGAAAGTGGCGTCCTTGGCCTTGGCCCATACCGTCTTGGCGGCCTCTTTGGGGATGGTCCCGAGTTCGGCGAGGGCGTCCGCCGCGTGCGCCTCGATCTCGAACCAGATCTTGAACCGGGTCTGCGGCTCCCAGATCGAGGCCATTTCCGGGCGGGTATAGCGGGGGATCATCAGACTGCTCCAGGAAGGTGGGCGGGCGGCCCAAGGGGGCGGCGACCGGCCAAAATGCTTTTTACGCCGTGATTTAGCAGAGCGGGCAGGGCGAAACAAACGATCTGGACCCCAGGCGAGGGGGATCGGCGAGCTATCCACCGCCCCTGAACCACCCCAAGCTGAGGAGACGCCGCCCACAAAAATTAACTGTCAATCACGGATCATTGACTGACAGATATTGAAATCTGTCAGCAAGACGTGTATATCCGTTCTCGGACGCTCCGATTGGGCGTCCCGCGGCGACCCGCCCGGGGAGCCCGAGGTCCGAACAGTTGCGGATCGCGGGACATAAGGAGGTTGGGACCGCGGACGAATGGAGACTTAAGACAATGACGACCGAAATCATCAACTTCACCGGAACGATTGGGCATTGGCTCAATTTACTGGTTGCGCGCCAGATCGCGGCGCAGGCTGCAAAACTGCCTCATTAAGGCGAGAGCTTTCCGAAACGACCGGCACGGGCGCTTCGGAAGCAGCTCCATCGCCGGGTAACTGAGCCCTCAACGGGAACATGGTGCTGGCATGAATGAAGCCGTGATCTTGACGCCGGAGCGGATACTCGAAGTCACCGAGGACGTTCTGCGGCGCTACGGACTCGCCAAGGCCACCGTGGTTGACGTTGCCCGTGCGCTCGATGTGAGCCACGGCAGCGTCTATCGCCATTTCCCGAGCAAGGCCTCGCTGCGCGAGGCCGTCGCCAAACGCTGGCTGGATCGCATCGACGCGCCGTTGCTGGCGATCGCCGAGGAGCAGGGGCCGGCGCCCGCCCGACTCGACCGCTGGCTGCGCACGCTGTTCGCCGCCAAGCGCTCGCGCGTGCTCGACGATCCCGAGATGTTCGACACCTATCTGACGCTGGCGCGCGAGGCTTGCGCCGCCGTCAAGTGCCACAAGGACACCATGATCGACCAGATCGCGTCGATCCTGACCGACGGCGTGAAGCAGGGCGTGTTCGAGGTGGACGACGTCAAGGCCACCGCCCGCGCCATCTTCGATGCCACCGTCCGCTTTCACCACCCGGCCCATGCCGATGAGTGGAAGGACGCCGATCTGCCCGCTCGTGTCGATGCGACCCTGGCGCTGGTGCTGCGCGGGTTGAAAGCGGCCTAGACCGACACGGTCCCGCCAAAGCGTGTAACTGTAGATTCAGCCTTTCGCCTTGTGCAAAAGGGCCTCCTCGCGAAGGGCAGGCGAGCGGGTCGATTGCCTTCCGTTGGAGGATGGGACAACCGGCGGGCTCTCCGGATATGTGTTCACCGCGATTTCGACGGCGTCCTTCGACCGCTTCCGAATGCGGTAGAATGTAAGCTCCTGATCGAGTGCGGGGCAGCGGAAGTGGACGACGGCCGTATCTGGCAAGCGGCAGAGTTCGTCGATGAGCTCGCCCACGGTGAGGAGCGGAGGATCGACGACCGTTCGGTGCATGGCCTTACTCATGGCGCAACTCCCTTCACTCTGCTGCTAACCAAAGCGCGACGGTGTCGGTTCCATTCCGCTCGCCTCAAGCGCTGGATAAAGGCACGAACTGCGCGCCGCCGCGCTAGAGCGCGGATCCCGACCGCAGGCCGCGCGACCGCAAGATGCCGAACGGGTCTTCACGCCCGGCCAGTTTCCGATATGTCGCAAGGTCGTCAAGCGTCGGACCTTCTCCGCGTCGGACATTCCCACTCGTTCCAACCGGAATCGACGTGCCGAGGCCGGCATAGAGATAGCTGTCGCCGAACGCCTTCTTGAGCGCGGCAAAAGTCGGCTCACCGGTGCAATGCCCCGGTGCTACGGCGTCGACCTTGAACCTGTCCTTGAGAGCGGTAACGACTTTCGCGATTGCATCGTCAGGCGCCACGACCAGATGAAATCCGCCGGCGATGAGATGAATCCTGGGATTGATACCGGTCGCCGCTTCGACAATGCGCTCGATCCCGGGGTGCGAACAACCGACCAGAAGGACTACGCCTTCTGCGGTGTTGACGGCCAGAGACAGCTCCTTGAGTTCTCGTGTCCCGGGCGCGTCGGAGATCAGCGAAATCAGTGTGATCCCAGGAGCAATCTCGGTCGTTTGATCGATCAGTTCGAAGTTTGCGTTGGCCCATGCCGAGCCGAACTTCATCACCGCTGGGGGCTTGCCTCCGTAGTACCGCATCTCCGGTGGCAGGGCCTCGTCTTTCCGGAAGAAGCCGGAAGGCAGCGAAGAGCCGTAGATGCCAAATCCTTCCCTAGGCGCGTAGATCTTGACGGTCGGATTGACGCTTAGGACGTAGGACAAACCCGCCATATGATCGGAGTGGCGGTGCGAAAGAACGACAAAGTCGAGGTCCGAGAGGTTGACGCCCCTGGCCTTCACGTTTGCCGCGAAGATCTCGGGGTCGTTACCCGTGTCGAACAAGATGCGTTTTCCCGCGACTTCGACAAGGGCGGAAAAACCCCAGTCCTTTGTCATCGCGTCATTTGTGCCGAAGGCGTCATAAAGAATGGTGATCTGGTCTTTCGCGTCGGCTGCTGCGCTCTCGGTGGTTCCGGTCGCGAAAACGTTGAAGGCGATCAGTGCGGCAAGAAGACTGTCCCTGATGTTCATGGAAGCGTCTCCTGTTGTCATGCAAAACATACAACGGGAACGAGGGCGGCTTCGAAAGAGCCGGGAGGCTCGCGTCAAGATCGGAGCCCAACAGACATCCACCGGCGGTCTCGTGCCGGATGCCGTGGCTGCGATCGAGCCTAGCACAATCCGAGAGCGACTGGAGACCTTCGTTGGGGCGGCCGGCCGGAACCAGATAGGCGTCCAGCCGCCAAGCTCTAGATCCTCGTCAGCCCGCAGCTCGCTGCCAGCCGCACGAGTTGCGCGTCGGTGCGCGCGCCGGTCTTGGTCTTGATCAAATAGTGATAGTTCTGCACCGTCTTGACGCTGAGATTGAGATGAGCAGCAATCTGCTCAGTCGTCGCGCCGCCGGCGAATTGGCGCAGGATCTCGATCTCGCGCTCACCCAGTTGGTCCAGCGCCGAGCCCGCCGACAGGCTGTCCTCGGCCAAAATGTGCGCGATGTCGTCGCTCATGGCGCGCTCGCCGCGCGCAACGCTGCGGATCGCGGTGATGACCGCGGAGGGTTCGCTGCTCTTGGTGACGAAGCCGCTGGCGCCGGCGCTGAAGGCGGCTTTCACCAGCACGGCTTCGTTGTGCATGGTGAAGACGAGGATGCGCGCCCGCGGGCTGCGCGCGCGGATGTTGCGGATCGCCTCCAGCCCGCTCGCGCCGGGCATCGAGATATCCAGCAGGACGACATCAGGGTCGTGCGCCTTGAAGGCGCCGTAGGCGTCCGCGGCATTGTCGGCCTCCGCCACGACATGGAGATCGCCCTGGCTTTCCAGCACGCGCCGGTAGCCTTGCCGCACGATTGGATGGTCGTCGACCAGCAGCACGCAGATGCCTGTTGCCGCAACATCGCTCATGTCGGCCTCACGCGGCGAGCGGGATGGTGGCGGCGACGCTGAGGCCTCCTCGTGCAGGCAGGATCGACAGCGATCCGCCGGCCGCCGCGACCCGCTCGCGGATGCCGGTGAGGCCGAAGCCGGCCGACTGCGCCACGCGCGCGGCATCGCCGCCGCCGTCGTCCTCGACACGGATCAGCAACGCGTCGTCGTCACCGGCGCGCCGCTCGATGCGCAAGGAGATCTCGCGCGCCGAGCTGTGGCGCAGTGCGTTGGTCAGGCATTCCTGCGCCACGCGATAGGCGGTGGTGGCGGCCGGACCGCTGATGTCGGTGAGGTCGCCCCTGAGATCGAGCCGGATGGTCGGCTGCGCTGCGCTTTGCGAGCGCCAGCTGTCCACCAAATTGACCAGGCTGGCCTCGAGCCCGAGCTCCTCGGGCAGGGGATTGCGCAGGCGTTTGAGCGCATCGCGCAGCGAGGCCATCAGATGATGGGTGGCCTGCGAGATCATGCGCGCGTCCTGCGCGATTGCGTTGTCCTTGCTCTCCTTCGCGCTTGCGGTCTCGATCGTGTTGGCAAAGGCGAGGATGGCGGAGAGATTTTGGCCGAACTCGTCGTGCAGCTCGCGGGCGAGCGCGCGGCGTTCGTCGTCACGGATCTCGATCAGCCGCCTTGTCAGCGCCGCGCGCTGTTCGGTGGCTTCCTCCAGCCGGCCGCCGAGCTCGCCGACGGCGCTGCCGATCATCGCCAGCTCCATGGAGCGGAAGCGCGGCAGTTTCGTGCGATACTGGCCCCGCGCCATGCGCTGGAGCGCGTCGACGATGGTGCGCGCCGGCGCCAGCGCGTGCGCGATGGCGAGCGACGCCAAGAGCGCGATCGCCGCCGCCATCAGAAGCGCGACATCGACCACGTTGAGGAGATACTCCCAGGCAAGCGAGATGGCCGCTGCGGCATCCGGCGTCGCGACGACCGTTCCGGCGGCGGCCGCGCGGGGACTGACGGGCCTTATCACTTCGGCGTGGCTGCCGAGGAAGATGGGTACGATCGCGGTGAACCAGTGCGGCGGCGTCTTGCCTAGCCCCACGCTCTGGCCGCAGAGCGGCCTTTCGAACGCGATGGCCGGCTGGAACTCGACGCAAACGCCGGGCGAGATCAGCTTCATCGTCTCCAGGGTGCGCCACTCCGGAACCGGCAAGAGCTGCTCGCGCGTTCTGCTGCTGCGCAACAAGAACTCGTGCCAGTACAGCGCCTGAAGCGCCTGCGCGACCCGCTGCGCCGAGGCCGCGGTCGCCCGGTCGACGCTGCGATAGGCGTCGAACGTGGCCCAGACGGTCGCGGCGCCAAGGCAGAGCGCGACAATGAGAAGCAGACGGGCGACAAGCTGAAGCACGAGGCGCATGCGATCACCCTCAACGTTTGGTAAGGTCAGCCTAACAACGCCGCCGCGCCTTGCCAATTGCGGGGTTTGGGCCGGATTGCAGCTCGGGCAAATTTCCCAAGCCGGATTGGGCATGGCTCTTTGGACCGCGCGCGGCGGCTTTGATCTAATCGGGGTGGAATCATTGCAGGCCAATCCCTGCAAGCCAGGAGCAGTGCAGCATGAGTTCGATGACGATTGGACCGATCGCGGGGTCTGCTGCCGACCCATCCGAGCGCAGTGCGCTGCTGTTTTGGATGATCTTCACCGGGCTGTCGATCTTCGCCGTCGTGCTGCTGTGGCGCTTCGGGCTGATCCGTCTGATGCTGACCTCCGACCGCACCTACATTTCCAGCGTGATCGCGCTGCTCTATGTCCTTACCTGCGGCCACTGCTTCCTGCGGACACGGGCGATCGCCCGTGAAGGCGCGGCGGCGCGGCGGTGCCGGGCGGTGCTCGCGGCGCCCGGGGGCAGCAAGGTGCTCGACGGCAGCGCGGCCGCGCTGCCACGCGGGCTGGTGCGGGACCACATCGAGAGCCTCGTGACGAAAGCGTCCGCGCAGGACTACCGGGCGGTCGACCAGACGCTGCTGCTGCGGACGCTGGCCGACCGGCTGCGCGGCTCCAACGGTTTCGGTGCCTTCGTCTCGGACACGCTGATGAAGCTCGGCCTGCTCGGCACCATCATCGGCTTCATCATCATGCTGGCGCCGATCGCGGGGCTGGATGCCGCCGACAAGGTCGCGATGCGTTCCTCGATGGGGCTGATGAGCGACGGCATGGCGGTCGCGATGTACACCACGCTGGCGGGCCTCGTCGGCTCGATCCTGGTGCGCATCCAGTATTACATGCTGGATGCCGCGACCCAGCGGGTGTTCTCGGACGCGGTGGTGCTGACCGAGACCTATGTGACGCCGGTGCTGGAGCGCAAAGGCGCTGGAACCGCGTCATGATGGATGACTTTGGTCTCTATCCGCGCGAGGAGCCGTTCGATCCGCTGGGCGTGATGCTGTTCAAGGCGCTCCAGGTGATCGCCTTCCTGTTCTTTCTCGCGCTCCTCGCGGTGTCGCCCGATGCCAAGGACGGCAAGATCGATTCCAAGGCCGAGTTCATGATCACGCTGGACTGGCCGGACAGCCATCCAGACGATCTCGACCTGTTCGTGCAGGATCCCGCCGGCAACATCGCCTGGTATCGCCACCGCGAAGCCGGCTTCCTCACGCTCGATCGCGACGACCGGGGCGGGGCCAACGACTTCATCATGGTCAACGGCAAGAAGATCGCCTCGCCGATCCGCGAGGAGATCGTCACGGTGCGCGGCATCCTCGCCGGCGAATACACCGTCAACGTCTCACATTTCGTGGCGACGACCGGCGAACCGGTCCAGGCCAATGTGAAGGTGCAGAAGCTCAATCCGACCGCGCAGGTGGTCTTCGACAACAAATTCACGCTCGATCACACGGGCGACGAGAAGACCGCGGTGCGGTTCCGGCTCGATGCGGAAGGCAAGGTCGTCAATGTGGACCAGCGGCCGAAATCGCTGCTGGAGACGTTCCGCAGCAGTTGGCGCAACGGCGCCGATCTCGACCCGAGGACCGGTGTGAGCAAGAACGCTGTGAGGGTGCGCCGTGACTAGCCTGCAAACGGTCATCCTCACGCTGTCGGTCGCCTACGCCGTCATCGGCGCGTTGTTGCTGGTCGTGCTGGTCTATGCGCGGCTGCACTGGTCGTTCAAGGCGGTCGCGGTGGTCGTGACCAGCGCCTTCTATGTCGTCAGCTTCACCGAGATGCGCGGGCTGCTGGGCTGGGCCAGTTCCGACCGGCTGCCGGCGACCTTCAAGCTGCTGAAGGCCCGCATCGTCGAGCCGCATTCGCTGGAAGGCGATCCCGGCTCGATCTATCTCTGGGTCGAGCAGCTGGATGAGGACAATCGCCCGAGCGGCATCCCGCGCGCCTTTCGTGTGCCCTACAATGACAGGCTGGCCGACAAGACCCATGCGGCGGAGAACGAGATCGCGCTGGGACATCCGCAAGGCGGCCGTGCCGCCGATTTCGGTGGCGGCGATGGCAGTCTCATTGACATGGTCCGGGAATATGTGACGCCGAAGACCATTTTGGAGACCACCGGCGGCGATTCCTCGACCGGCGAATTCCTCGCACCTCCGGCCGGCGCGCAAGGTGCGGTGTTCACCCCGATCCCGCCGCCCCGGATGCCTCCGAAGGACGAGCAATAGGCTCTTCACCATCGCGACAGGGGCACGCTGGAAAACGCACCCGCACTGGCGCATCTTCTTGACGTCCCTCAATTTGGCCTTATCGGCTTCCGATAAGGCCTTTGGGGTGGAGGGTGCGTGCTTCTCGCTGTCTTCTCGGATATCCACGGCAACCGGCAGGCGTTCGAGGCCTGCCTGAAGGTTGCCCGCGCGAAGGGCGCGGAGCGGTTCGTCCTGCTCGGCGACTTCGTCGGCTATGGCGCCGATCCGGAATGGGTCGTGGATACCGTGATGGGTCTGGTCCGGGAGGGCGCCATCGCCGTCCGCGGCAATCATGACGAGGCGGTCAACACCACGACCGAAGCCATGAATGCGGAGGCGCAGATCGCGATCGAATGGACGCGCGGACGGCTCGACGTCGCGCAGCGGCGGTTCCTCGCCGAGCTGCCGATGCTGGTGGATGAGAAGGAGCGCCTTTACGTCCACTCGGAGGCCTCGAGCCCGCAGCGCTGGCACTATGTCCGTTCGACGGCGGATGCCGCCAAGAGCCTGATATCGACGCCCGCCCATGTCACCTTCTGCGGCCACATCCATCGCCCGGCGCTCTATTCGATGTCGGTGACGGCGAAGATGACGGGCCTCGTGCCCAAGACCGACGTTTCCGTGCCGCTGCTGCGCGGGCGGCAATGGCTGGCCGTGCTCGGCTCGGTGGGCCAGCCTCGCGATGGCGATCCATCCGCAGCCTTCGTGCTGTTCGACACCGTGTCGTGCCAGATCACCTATTGCCGCGCGCCCTATGACATCGCGAGCGCGGCGAACAAGATTCGCGAGAACGGCCTGCCGCCCTGGCTCGCCGACCGGCTGTCGCAGGGACGCTAGAGGCCGATGCCGCAATCCCTGGTCAAATCAGGCGCCGAGATCGACGGCTACACCATCGGTGAATGCGTCCATGCCGGCGGTATGGCGACGCTGTGGACCGTCACCCATCCCGGCATCGACGTGCCGCTGCTGATGAAGATTCCGCGGGTGTCGGAGGGCGAGGACCCCGCCGCAATCGTCTCGTTCGAGATGGAGATGATCATCTTGCCGCGGCTCGCCGGGCCGCACGTGCCCTCGTGTTTCGGCACTGGCGACTTCGCGCACCAGGCCTACGCCGTGATCGAGCGCATTCCCGGGACCACGCTCTACAAGCGGCTGCCCGACCTGCCGCTCCCATATGAGGAGGCGCGGCAGCTCGTCGCGAAGATCGCCGCCGCGCTGGCCGATCTGCACCGGCAGAACGTGATCCATCACGACATCAAGCCGAGCAGCATCATGTTCCGCGATAGCGGCGAGGCGGTCCTGATCGATTACGGCCTGTCGCACCACAACCATCTGCCGGACCTGTTGCAGGAAGAATTCCGCCTGCCTTACGGCACTGCGCCCTACATGGCGCCTGAACGGCTGTTGGGGGTGCGCGACGATCCGCGCAGCGATCTGTTTTCGCTGGGCGTGCTGCTCTATTTCTTCACCACCGGCGAGCGTCCCTTCGGCGAGGGCGAGACGCTGCGCGCGATGCGTCGCCGGCTGTGGCGCGATCCGCATCCGCCGCGCGAATTGCGCGCGGACTATCCGCCCTGGCTTCAGGAGGTGGTGCTGCGCTGTCTCGAGATCGAGCCGGTGCGGCGCTATCCGACCGCGTCCCAGCTCGCCTTCGATCTCGCTCATCCGGACCAGGTCAGGCTCACCGCGCGTTCGGAACGGCTGAAGCGCGACCCCTTGAGCGTCGCCTGGCGGCGGCGCTTCAACCTGGGTGTCATGGCGCCGCGCGCGAAATCGGACGTCGCCGCGCAAATCGCCTCCAGCCCGATCCTCGCGGTCGCGCTCGACACGGTGGAAGGCGCGGGCGAGCTGAACGAGGCGCTGCGCGTGACGACCGAGCGCATTCTCGCGACGCTGCCGTCGGCGCGGCTTGCCTGCGTCAACGTGCTCAAGCTCAACCGCATCGCGATCGACCGGACGCTCGACGAGCAGGGCTCCAACAAGCATATCGACCGCTTGGTCGCGCTCCGGCATTGGGCGACGCCGCTCAAGCTGGACGAGAGCCGGCTGTCGGTTCACGTGCTGGAGGCCGTCGACCCCGCCGCGGCGCTGTTGGAATTCGCCGAGATCAATCAGGTCGACCACGTCATCATCGGCGCACGGCAGAGCTCGTTCCGCCGCACGCTGCTCGGCAGCGTCTCGGCCAAGGTGGCCTCGGAGGCGGCCTGCACCGTCACCGTGGTGCGGCCACCGCGGATGGCTGCGGCGAAACCAGACGCCGGCGTCGTGTGGGGCTAGGAAAGATCACGCCGCGTGGGCGGCGTGGACGGAGCGCTTGCGGCGGATCGGCCAGCAGAATTGCGGGCCGGGCTCGCCGTGATCCGCGCCGCCGCCGAAATACTGGATGATCTCGCGGCAGGGCTCGCAATTGAAGAGGTTACGCGACGCGGATGCCTTGGTCATTTCCTTCAGGCAGTTCGGGCAGTGCGGTTTCATCGGGCGTGGTCCAGAATAGAATTCAATGCCGGCGCGGTGACCGGAGCGGGTGATCCGGGTCCGCCATCTCGGGCCCGGTGTCGTCGCGCCTCTCGCCTTCGGTGCGTTCGAGCCGACCGAAGAAATAGTCGAGGTCAGGATGCGGGCGCCGCGGGATGCGGCACCTGCGCTTCGCTTGACGCTTCACGAGCGCGATCTGCATGGGCTCAGGCCCGATACCAGTCGCGACGGGCGATGCGGGCCGAACGTGCCGGCACCCTCGCCGGTCCGGCCGATGGGCCAAACACAACAAACGCACTGAAACCAAGCCACAACGCCACGCCAGTCCAAACCAGGGTCGTCGTCATGATGTGCTCCCGCGAAAACAGGCAGGAATCACTAGCGGTGATTTGCACGAATCAGGGAAGCCCGGAGGAGTACGGATCAAGGTGCAATTTAGGCATTGCGCGTCGCAACGCCCGTAAGACCCGCAGCTTTTCAGCAAATATGTTGCTTGTGCTTCAGATCGCTTCGCCGCGTGCGCCTGCGGCGGCGTTGCGGATCGCGGCGATGTTGGTCTTGTACGCTTCCTGCGTGCCGCCCTTGAACACGGAGGTGCCGGCGACGAAGGCGTTGGCGCCCGCCGCGGCCAGGGGACCCGCGACATCGGGACCGACGCCGCCATCGACCTCGATGTCGATCGGACGTCCCGCCGTCATCGCGCGGATGTCGCGGATCTTGCCGATCGCAGACGGGATGAAGGCCTGGCCGCCGAAGCCGGGATTGACCGACATCACCAGCACGAGGTCGACGAGGTCGATGACGTATTCGAGCACGCTGATCGGCGTGCCCGGGTTGAGCGAGACGCCGGCCTTCTTGCCGAGCGCGCGGATCGCTTGGAGCGAGCGGTGCAGATGGGGACCTGCTTCCGCATGCACGGTGATGTGGTCGCAGCCGGCTTTGGCGAAGGCCTCGAGATAGGGGTCGCAGGGCGAGATCATCAGATGCGCGTCGAAGATCTTCTTGGTGTGCGGGCGCATCGCCTTGATGACGTCGGGGCCGTAGGAGATGTTGGGAACGAAATGACCGTCCATCACGTCGAGATGGATCCAGTCGGCGCCGGCCGCGTCCACCGCGCGCACCTCTTCGCCGAGCCTGGAGAAGTCCGAGGCCAGGATCGAGGGCGCGATGGCCAGGGGGCGGGGAGTGAAGGATTGGGTCATGGCGCGGTGTCCCGTGGCGGCCGTGAAAGATGATGCTCGCCTAACATGGGCCTCTCAGCCGGGCAATGCAGGGGTGTGCTTCCTGTGGGCGGAAATTTCTGCCGCAACCGGCATGAATTGCCGGTGTTCCCGAGCCGCGCCAGGCGTCGCGAAGGCGGATTTCATTGAGCTTTTTGCGCTGGCACGACGCTTGCTGACATCACCGCCAGAACATTGGCTGCGGCGTGCCGCATCGGTTGGAGTTGTGCAATGTTGTTTGCCCTTGGTGCCGTATCGAGCGCGCTCGACGCGATCCAGTCGCTGACGAACTCGAAATCGTCCTCCTCGACCCAGAAGACGGGGTTTTCGCAGAACGCGCCGATCAATCCGTTCGCGATCGACAGCAGCAGCACGACCAGCAACGCGACCTCGCCGGTCAACGCAGGCAAAACTCCGCAGATCTCGCCGGAGACGATGAACGCGCTGTTCGCCGCGCAAAGCCAGTCGACGGACAGCACCGGCAGCACGGCCAGCTCGAGCTCGACGTCTTCGACCTCGACGAGCCGGGACGCTGCGCTGAAGGACCTGTTCTCTCAGATCGACGGGGACGGCGACGGCAAGATCACCAAGTCCGAATTCGAGAACGCGCTCGGCGCTGGCGGCACCAACCTCGCGCAGGCCGACGACGTGTTCTCGAAGATGGATACGAATTCCGACGGCAGCGTCAGCCTGGATGAGATGTCGAAGGCGCTGAAGAGCGGCCATCACGGCCATGCCCACGGTGCAAGCGGCTCCGGCGACGCCTCCGGCAGCGGCTCGGATTCGTCGTCGAGCGGTGGATCGACCTCGACCACGACGACCGCCGCCGATGGCTCGACCACCACCACTGTCACCTACGCCGACGGCTTCAAGATGTCGACGACGGTCCCGGGCGCCTCCAGCGCCTCTCGCAATTCGGCCTACGATCTGTTCGCGCAGTTGATGCAGCGGCAAGGCGGGCAGGGCCAAGGCGCCTCAGCGACCGCCGGCTCGTCGATGTCGATGAGCGTCTGACGCCTACTCGCTGTCATGCCCGGCTTGCCGCCTTCGCTAAAGCTTCGGCGGCCGAGCACCCTTGTGGCCCCGGCGTAGCCTTGGCGGAGCCGGGACCGGGGCATCCAGTACGCCGCGGCTTCCCGGTTCAATCACAACTGTCTCTGGAATACTGGATCGCCCGGTCTTCGCCGGGCGATGACGCGCGATATGTGGTGAGAGGCGCGTGCCCCTTACGCGCCGAAGCGGTCCTTCCACGCCGGTAATGCTCCCGCAAACGGCAGCGCTGTCGCGCTGTACACGCCGCGCGCGATCGCGCGCGCGACCACGTTGGCGGCGACCGTGCCGAGCTCGGTGAGGCCGACCAGCGGCTCGATCGGCTTCTCACAGGTCGCAGCCGCAAACAGCACGTCGCCGTCGGTCGGGGCATGCACGGGATAGATGGCGCGGGCAAATCCGGTGTGCGCGATCATCGCAAGCCGCTTGGCCTGGGCCTTGGTCAGCGTCGCATCGGTGACGACGAGGCCGATCGTGGTGTTCTCGCGCGCGCTTGCGGCCGGGCCGCCCTTGATGCGCATCGCCAGCATGTCAGGCGTGAATTTGGCAGGCAGGCCGCGCCCGCCGAACTCGCCGTTTTCCTCGAACGGCGCCGCCCAGAACCACGGTCCCTCGCCGACAGTTGCGCTGCCGACCGCGTTGACGACCATGATGGCGGCGACCTTGATGCCGTTGGGCAGGACCGCTGAAGCCGAGCCAAGGCCGCCCTTGAAGGTCGCGGTGGTACAGCCGAGGCCTGCGCCGACACTGCCCAGCGCGAAGTCGTGGCCCGCGGCCACAGCTGCTGCGTAACCGAGATCGCGATAGGGCGCGAAGCGACCCCAGGCCTTGTCGCCGCCGTTGAGCAGGTCGAACACGATGGCGCCCGGCACGATCGGGATCACCGCCTCGCGAATCCGGAAACCGCGGCCCTGTTCGGCAAGCCAGGCCTGGACGCCGCCGCCGGTCTCGATGCCAAAGGCGGAGCCGCCGGACAGCGCGATCGCATCGATGCGCTCGACCGTGCTGGCAAGATCGAGCAGCGCATCCTCGCGCGTGCCGGGCCCGCCGCCGCGCACGTCGATCGCCGCGACCGCCGGGGCATCGAAGATGATCGCCGTCGTGCCAGAGGCGACTTTCGCATCCTCGGCATGGCCGACGCGGACGCCGGCGATATCGGTAAGCAGGTTTTTCAAGGCCGGCACTCCATGCGCTTCAGGCATCAGCGATAGCGCACCGGTGCCGCGCGCTCAACTCGCCAGCGCGGTCCTGAGCATCTTGGCAAGTTCGGATTTGCGATAGGGCTTGGCCAGCAGCAGCACGCCGGAATCGAGCCGGCCGTGATGGACGATGGCGTTCTCGGTGTAGCCCGAGGTGAACAGCGTCTTCAGGTCGGGACGCCGCCGCGCCGCCTCGTCCGCGAGCTGGCGGCCGTTCATGTGGCCCGGCATGATGATGTCGGTGAAGAGCAGGTCGATGCCCTTGTCGGCATCGATGATGGTGAGGGCTTCGGCCGCGTTGGCGGCTTCGAGCGCGGCATAGCCGAGGCTCTTGATCTGGGTCACGACATATTGCCGCACCAGCGCGTCGTCCTCGACGATCAGGATCTTCTCGTCGCCGCCGGCGATGGGCACGTTCTGGAGCGACTCGTACTCGCTCTCCTGCACGCCGCTCGAGCGCGGCAGATAGATCTTCACGCTCGTGCCGTGGCCTTCCTCGCTGTAGATCTTGATGTGGCCGCCGGACTGCTTGACGAAGCCGAACACCATGCTGAGCCCGAGCCCGGTGCCCTTGCCGACCTCCTTGGTGGTGAAGAACGGGTCGAACACCCGCTCCATCAGGTCCGGTGGAATGCCGGTGCCGGTGTCGCTGACCGCGATCATCACATAGCTGCCGGCGACGACGTCGGGATTCATGCTGGCATAGCCGTCGTCGAGGAAGATGTTGCGGGTCTCCAGCACCAGTGTGCCGCCGTCCGGCATGGCGTCGCGCGCGTTCAGCGCGAGATTGAGGATCGCGGTGGAAAGCTGGCCCGGGTCGACCAGCGCCGGCCAGGCATCCTCGGTGAGCTGCGGCATGATGGTGATCTGCTCGCCGAGGGTCGGGTGCAGCAGCTTGGCGGCCTCGAGCGCCAGCGCATTGACGTCGATCTCGCGCGGCTGGAGCGGCTGCTTGCGGGCAAAGGCGAGCAGGTGCTTGGTCAGTTGCGCGCCGCGCTCGGCGGCGTCGTCGATCAGCTTGGTGATGGCGGCGAGCTCAGGACGGTCGGCCACCGCATCCGCGAGGATGCCGATCGTGCCGGTGATGACGGTCAGCACGTTGTTGAAATCGTGGGCGACGCCGCCGGTCAGCTGGCCGATGGAGTCCATTTTCTGGACCTGCCTGAGCTGGGCCTCCGCGGCCTGCTTCTCGGTGAGGTCGCGGCCGATGAAGAAATGGCGCTTCACCGGCTCCGACCAGGTGCCCATCCAGTTCAGCGTCACCTCGTGACCGTCGTAGTGGTAGTAGCGCGCCTCGAAGCTGCGCTTGACCGCGCCACGCCGCGCCGCGCGCATCTCGCTGCGGGTGTTGTCGAGGTCATCGGGGTGAATGAACTCGATGGCGCTGTGCCCGATCATGTCCTCCGGCTTGTACCCGAGGATGTCCTTCACGCTCGGGCTGATCTGGATGAAATTGCCGTAACCGTCCGTCACGAGGATCAGGTCCTGCGAGGTCTCGAAGATGCGCTGGCGCTCCTCGATCTCGCGGTTGAGGGCGGATTCCGCCCGCTTCCGCTCGGTGATGTCGCGAGCGACCTTGGAGGCGCCGATGATCTTGCCGTCGGTCGATCGCAGCGGGACCTGGCTCAGCAGGACGTCGATCGGCTGGCCACTCTTGTGCAGCCGCACGGTCTCGTGCTGGTCGATGACCTCGCCGTTGCGGGTGCGGGCCAGCATTTCGGCGACTTCCTCGCGCTGCCCCTCGGGCATGATGATATCGACCTGGCGGCCGATCGCCTCGCTGGCGGAGTAGCCGAAGACGTGCTCTGCCGCCTTGTTCCAGGACGTGATGGTGCCGTCGAGCGACTTCGTGATGATGGCGTCGTTGGAGGACTCGACGACGGCGCTGAACAGCCGCTCGCGCTCGGCATAATAGTTCCGCTCCGAGCTCGACTGCCGCTGCAGCGCGCCGACCATGCCTGCCGTGTTGGCCTGGAGCCGCACGTTCTCGATGAGCAACACCGCGAGCACGAAACTCGACGCAAAGAGGCCGTAGAGCCGGCCGGCATAGAAGCCGAGGTCGAAACGCGCGACGTTGACGATCGCCGACAGCGCGATGTCGAACAGCCAGGCGCACATCGTGACCATGAGCCAGATGTCGATCACCGTGTGCGGCTTGCGAAACCACAGCGTGACCAGCGCCGCGAAGCTGAGGGACCACACGAACGACACCACGCCGATCATGGTGGGGGTGTAGTGGCCGTCCTTGAGCAGGACCGGTAGCAGGCCGTGCTGCGCAGTCACCAGCCAGGCGAAGACGGTCAACGCGACGAACACGCCGGCGACGGAAAGTGCGATCGCGGGAGCCGTCGCGCCCGCAACCCTGTTGCCGCCGTTGCCGTCCTTGAGCCAGGCATAGGCCAGCACGAACAGCGGGAAACCGGCGTGCCAGATCATGTAGAGCCAGACGGTGGTCTGTGAGCCTGCACCGAACAATCCGGCCGGGGCGAACAGCCCGGGGAAGGTGAGGGCGTGGGTCACCGCGGCGCCCGCCGTGAACATATAGCCGATCGACAGCAGCAGCAGCGCGCGGCTGCGCAGCACGGCGAACTGCGACAGCAGCAAAACGGCGGTGATGATGTCGCTGACCGCGAGCGCCGACTGGTAGCTCGCCACGAAGGCCGGCACCTGTGCGAGCGGCAAGCCCGCAAACGGTACCGCCAGTGCGAACAGGATCGCGGAGATGCCGACGATCGCCAACGCAGCCCTGCGATCGCTTCGCGTAGCCGGCAAGGTCGACAGGAATGTGCTTCGGTCGTTAGGCGCTAGCACGTCGATCTCTCGTAAGCCGGCATGATGACCTCCTACGTCAATCTCTTCCGGCCGGGAAGCCGCTACCCGCATGGTAGCCCGCTCCGGGCGCGCATCCTGACAGAAAGCGCATGCGACTCAACCGAAGGTTACAGCTTATTTAACTTGGGGTGGGACTTGGAACAGGTAGCTGGTAAGAGGTGATTTACCGGGACAGACCCATACTGCCTTGCCGGGCACTTGCGGTGAATTGAACCAAATAATGATACGTATCCGGGAGTTGTTCCCATGCGCCGTGTTCTCGTTGTCGACGACCAGAAGGAGGTCCGCGCCATGGTCGCGATCGTGCTTCGGGTCAACCGCTTTGACGTCGTCGAAGCCGAGAGCGGCGCAGCGGGCCTGAAAGCCTTCAGCGAGGGCGCTTTCGATGCCGCGATCGTCGATATTTTCCTGGCCGACACCAGCGGCGTTGACGTCATGGCGGCCATTCGCGAGCGAGTTCCCGGGTTCCCGATCGTCGCGGTCTCCGGCATGACCGCACTGGATTTCATGGGCGAGGCGCCTGGTCTGGCCGACGTGGTATGTCTGCAAAAGCCATTTCGGCCGAACGATCTCCTGCAAGCGCTCCACAAGGCCCAGGCCGCGGCGGGCGGCGAGCTCTCCGCAGCCGTGTGACCGCACGGCGAAAGAAAACGCCCCGGCGAACCGGGGCGTTGGATTGATCCGGTTAAAAGGTCAGGCATCCTGTCTCAGGTGCCGTTGCCCTTGATCTCGGCGTAGCCGCCCTTGGCGTCCCATTTGTAGACGACATAGTCGAGCTGCTTGATGTCGCCCTTCGCGTCATACTCGATCGGGCCGATCACGGTGTCCCACTTGCCGGCCTTGATCGCTGCCATGACCTTCTTGGCGTCCGTGGTGCCGGCCTTCTTTGCCGCCTGCGACCAGACCTGCATCGCCGCGTAGGTGTAGAGCGTATAGCCCTCGGGGTCGATGTTCTTGGCCTTGAAGGCGTCGACGATCTTCTTCGCGGTCGGCTTGTTGCGCGGATCGGGGCCAAAGGTGAACAGCGTGCCTTCGCCGGCCGGACCGGTGATGGAGGCGTACTCCTTGTCGGCGAGCGCATCGCCGGCCATCAGGATCGTCTTGAGGCCCTGGTCACGCATCTGGCGCAGGATCAGGCCGCTCTCCTGATGATAGCCGCCGACATAGACGAGGTCGATGTTGTCGCGCTTCAGGCGCGAGACGATCGCGTTGAAGTCCTTGTCGCCCTTGTTGTAGGACTCGTACATCTTCTCGGTGATGCCGGCTTTGTTGAGGGCCTTCTTGGTCTCGTCGGCGAGACCCTTGCCGTAGGTGGTCTTGTCGTTGAGGATCGCGATGTTCTTGCCCTTGTAGTTCTTGGCGATGTACTGCGCCGCGACCAGGCCCTGCTGGTCGTCACGGCCGCAGACGCGCGCCACGTTCCAGAGTCCGCTGTCGGTGAACTTCGGATTGGTCGAGGCGGGGGTGATCTGGAGCACGTTGCCGTCGGCATAGGCTTCGGAGGCGGGGATCGACGACGACGAGCAATAGTGCCCGGCCACGAACGGGATTTTCGCGCCGGCGATCTTTTCGGCGATCGAGCGCGCCTGCTTCGGGTCGCAGGCGTCGTCCTCGACGTTGAGCGCGAGCTTCTTGCCGTTGACGCCGCCGGCGGCGTTGATGTCAGCCACGGCCATCTCGGCGCCGTTCTTCATCTGGCGGCCGAAGGCGGACTCTCCGCCGGTCATCGGGCCTGCGACTGCGACGGTGACATCCTGCGCGAACGCCGCGCTCGATAGCGCGAGCGACGCGCCGAATGCCAGACCGATGAGCTTCAGTGATTTCATGAGATACCTCGCGGGTGGTCGCCTGTGGAAGTTGCCGGGTACGCCCGGTCCAAACCGGCGCCATTCTCGAATGAATCTCGGGAGAAGTCACCGGCAAAATACGGGCATTGGCGGAGATATCTCGCCACATTCGGCCGCACGGGCTCCGCCGTCGGGCAACCTCAGCCGTGCCGGCCGCCTTCCAGGTAGGCGGCGCGAATCTCGGGGCGCTGCAACAACTCGGCGCCGGTCCCGGCCAGCGTGATCAGGCCGTTGACCATGACGTAACCGCGATGGGCGAGCTTCAGCGCATGGTTGGCGTTCTGCTCGACGATCAGGACCGTCAGGCCGTCCTGGCGGTTCAGGGTGCGGATCGCATCGAAAATCTGGCGCGCGATCAGCGGCGCCAGCCCGAGCGAGGGCTCGTCGAGCAGAAGCAGGCGGGGGCGGCTCATCAGGGCGCGGCCGATTGCCAGCATCTGCTGCTCGCCGCCGGACAGCGTTCCGCCGCGCTGGGCGTAGCGCTCCTTCAGGCGCGGGAACAGCGTGAACACGCGTTGCAGCGTGGCCTCGCGTTCGGCGTCGGTGCATCCGGTGGCATCCGCCCCCATCTGGAGGTTTTCCGCGACGCTCATGCGCGGGAAGATGCGGCGGCCTTCCGGCGATTGCGCGATGCGCAAATGGGCGATCTCATGGGTGGGAACGTCGGTGATGTCACGGCCTTCGTACAGGATATGGCCGGCGCGGGCGCGCGGCTTGCCGAAGATCGTCATCATCAGCGTGGACTTGCCGGCGCCGTTGGCGCCGATCAGCGCGACGATCTCGCCGGCGCTGATCTCGACATCGACGCCCTTTAGCGCCTCGATCTTGCCGTAGGCGGCGCGCAGGCCCCGGATCGACAGCAGGGGAGCGGACGACGTCACGACCCGCTCTCCATCACGGCCACGGCCTCTTCCTCGTCGGTGCCGAGATAGGCGGCGATCACCTTGGGATCGTCGCGGATCTCGCGCGGGGTGCCTTCCGCGATCTTGACGCCGTGGTCCATCACCACGATGTGGTCGGAGATCTCCATCACGACCGACATGTCGTGCTCGATCAGCAGGATCGAGGTACCGAGCTCGTTGCGGATCGAGAGCAGGAGCTCGCTCAAGGCTGCGCTCTCGCGCGCGTTGAGACCCGCGGCGGGTTCGTCCAGGCACAAAAGCGCAGGCTCGGTGCACATCGCGCGCGCAATCTCGAGCCTGCGCTGGTCGCCATAGGCGAAATTGCCGGCGGCATCGTCGGCGCGGTCGAGCAAATTGACCCGCTTCAGCCAGTCGGTGGCGAGGTCGATCGCGCGCTTTTCGGCGTCGCGGTAGCCGGGCGCGCCGATGAGGCCGAGAAAAGTGAAGCCGGAGGCGCGCATCAACGCGTTGTGCTGTGCCACCATCAGGTTTTCCAGCGCGGTCATGCCGGGAAACAGGCGGATGTTCTGGAAGGTGCGCGCCACCTTGGCCTGCTTGGCGATGCGGAAATCGTTGAGCCGCTCCAGCGCAATCAGCTTGCCGTCGTCATGGGTGAGGCGAATGGCGCCGCCGCTCGGCTTGTAGAAGCCGGTGATGCAGTTGAACACGGTGGTCTTGCCGGCGCCGTTCGGTCCGATCAGCGCGGTGATCTTCTTCCGTTCGGCCGCAAACGACAGGTCCTGCACGGCGACGATGCCACCGAAGCGCATGGTCAGCCGATCGACGCCAAGAATCTTGTCGCTAATCTTGTCGGCGCTCATCCGTGCCCTTCCTTGACGAGGTCGGAAGAGATCGCCTGCGCCTTGGTCAGATACACGGTCGGCGCGCGATGGCCGATCAGGCCGCGCGGCCGCCAGATCATGATCAGCACCATGGCCATGCCGAACACCAGCATGCGGTAGGTCTCGAGGCTGCGGAACAGCTCGAAGCCGCCGATCATGGCGAGCGCGGCGAGCGCGACGCCGAGCTGCGAGCCCATGCCGCCGAGCACGACGATGGCGAGCACCAGCGCCGATTCCTGGAAGGTGAAGGATTCCGGACTGATGAAGCCCTGGCGCGTCGCGAAGAACGCACCGGCAAAGCCGCCGAACATAGCGCCGGTCGCGAACGCCGTGAGCTTGGTGGTCGTGGTGTTGATGCCGAGCGCGCGGCAGGCGACCTCGTCCTCGCGCAAGGCCTCCCAGGCGCGGCCGATCGGCAGGCGGCGCAGCCGGATCGTCACCCAGTTGGTGAGCAGCGCAAGCGCCAGGATCAGGTAGAACAGGAAGACGATGCGCTGGGTCGGCGAATATTCGATGCCGAGCCTGGCGGCGAGCCCGTTGTCGCTGTTGTCCAGCGGGATGCCGAAGAACGAGGGGCGGGGAATGCTGGAGACGCCGTTGGGGCCGCCGGTGAGGCTCTGCCAGTTGATGATGACGAGGCGGATGATCTCGCCGAAGGCGAGCGTCACGATGGCGAGATAGTCGCCGCGCAGGCGCAGTACGGGGAAGCCGAGCAGCACGCCCCAGAACGCGGCGAGGATGCCGGCAAGCGGCAGGCAGACCCAGAACGACCAGCCGAAATTGGTGGCGAGCAGCGCGTAGGAATAGGCGCCGACCGCATAGAAGGCGACGTAGCCGAGGTCGAGCAGGCCGGCGAGCCCGACCACGACATTCAGCCCCCAGCCCAGCATCACATAGGTGAGCACGAGGATCGCGAGATCGAGGATATAGCGCTGGTCATAGAAGATCACCGGCACAAGCACCGTGAAGATCAGAAG
The DNA here is from genome assembly GCF_052075965.1 of Bradyrhizobium sp. 482_C4_N1_8. Lineage (NCBI taxonomy): Bacteria > Pseudomonadati > Pseudomonadota > Alphaproteobacteria > Hyphomicrobiales > Nitrobacteraceae > Bradyrhizobium > Bradyrhizobium sp. 482_C4_N1_8. Next base: position 3,388,330 of record NZ_CP197231.1, read on the forward strand.
TGCGGGCGCCAGGTAGCGGCCCAGAAACGACATGCCGCTGCGTACAGCCGGCGGCACCAGCTTGTCGGTGCCGCTGGACCCGATCCACTGTCGCAACAGCCCGAGCACGATCGAGCCGCCGAACACGGCGGCAACGAGGGAGGCGACCTCGCCGAAGCGGGTCCAATAGGTGAGCTGGCCGTCGGAACCCGCTTCGGTGCGGACGCCGACCATCAGCGAGAACAGCACCAGCGCGATCAGGGCGTTGACGAAGGCCGTCTTCAGCAGAGCGGGGATGTCCGTTGCAGGTTTGGCCGTATTGCTCGAGAGAATTGTCACGCGGCGACCGTCAGACTTTTTCGACTTCGGGACGGCCAAGCAGGCCGGTCGGCATGAAGATCAGCACGACGATCAGGATCGAGAACGCCGCGACGTCCTTGTACTCGACCGAGAAATAGGCCGACCAGAACGTCTCGATCAGGCCGATCGCGAGACCGCCCAGCATGGCGCCAGGCAGCGAGCCGATGCCGCCGAGCACCGCCGCGGTGAACGCCTTGATGCCGGCGACGAAGCCCATGAAGAAATCCACCAGGCCGTAATAGAGCAGGTACATCAGGCCCGCGACCGCGGCGAGTGCGGCGCCGATCACGAAGGTCATGGAGATGGTGCGGTCGACGTTGACGCCGAGCAGCGCCGCCATGGTCTGGTCCTGCTCGCAGGCGCGCATGTCGCGGCCGAGCCGGGTGCGCGAGACCAGCCAGGTGAAGATTCCAAGCAGCACGATGGTGGTGAGAACCACCATGATCTGGATGTTGGAGAGCTGGATCACAAAACCGTCCGCGCTTTCGTGCAGCGTATAGCCGCCGGTGATGAAGGGCGGGATCGGCTTGACGCGGGCGCCCTGCGCCACCTGCGAGTAATTGGTCAGCACGAAGGACATGCCGATCGCCGACAGCATCGGGGCGAGGCGGAAGGAATGACGCAGGGGCCGGTAGGCGATGCGTTCGATGGTCCAGCCATAGAGCGCGGTGATCGCCATCGACACCAGCAGCACCACCAGCAGGATCACCGGGATCGCGGTCAAGCCGAGTGAGATCAGGATCAGGAAGGTGATCAGGGCGATGAAGCCGCCGATCATGAAGACATCGCCATGGGCGAAATTGATCATGCCGACGATGCCGTAGACCATCGTATAGCCGATGGCGATCAGGCCGTAGATCGAGCCCAGAACGAGACCGTTGATGAGCTGCTGGGCGAAATAATCCATGGGCTGCCGTTACCAAACCTGACGCGGCTCAAAGGGAGCTCTTCGAGAGAAAGTGTGATTGAGTTTCTTCTCGGGCCCCGGCAGCCCCTAAGCATTCTTCTCGTTTTGTAACAGGAGGGAACTGGTGGCTGCAACTGGCCATGCCTCGACACAAAGGCTTGTACAGAGGTCATTTCGCTACGGATGTCATTTCGGTTCCGCAGGTGCGAGGAACCGGGTTCCGCAAAGCAACCAAACTGAATCCCGGCCGTTGTCTCTCCTCTGAGGTCCAACTAGGGAGTTCCCCCAAATGTCGAAGCAGCAAGATCAGAATCCGGGCCAGCAGACTCAGAAACCCGGGCAGCAGCAGGGTGGCGGGCAGAAACCCGGACAGCAGCAGCAGGATCCGCAGCGCCAGGGCGAGAAGCCCGGCCAGCAACAGGGCGGCCAGCACGGTCAGGACAAGTAGTTTCGGAGCCTAGACGTGAAGAGGGCCCCGCCGGGAGGCGGGGCCTTTTTCCTTGGGCGCGCCGCCCGGCGGGCCGGTTAAGGTAAACAAAGGGTTTAAATTGCCGCCATGGTCTGATGCGAGTTAGCTCCCCGGCAAAGCCTTTCCATGGAAGGCGCGCAGCGAGCGAAGCGGGAAGCGGCATGTTCAGGAATTGGCGGATCGGTTCGGTCAACGGCGCCCTGCTGGCGGCCTATTTCATCCCGGCCTGGACGCTCGTGGCCTTCAACATCATGGTGGCACCGGTGCACGGCCTCTACGAGCGGCCGAGTGTCGCGGTGGCGCTGTTCCTCAGCGATCATCTTCAGATGGCGGGGATGAGCACGGTGCGTGCCGCCTGGCTGCTGGCGCTGGGCCGGCTGACGGTGGTGGCGTTCTTTGCCATCTATCTCGCGCTTCTGTGTATTCCCCGCGTCCGCAAGAATGGCGGCAGCGACGAGGCGCTCGGCATTGCGCTTGCGATCGGCAGCCTCATCTCGTTTACGAGCATGTTGATGGCCTCGAAGGTCGGCGAGATGGCCGCGCTCCGGCTGCATGCCACCGAACTCCTGCTGCTGCTCGGCGCTGCCATCGTGGTGGTGATCGAGCGGCCCGCGCCGGCGCCCAAGAACGTTCGGGAGGCCGTCGAAACCGCCGCGCCGCTAGCTCTTGAGCAGGCCGAGCTCCTGCACAATCGCTGAGGCTTCCTTGACGGCGTGGTTCGCCGCCGGCACGCCGCAATAGATTGCCTGCTGAAGCAGGATTTCCTTGATGTCGTCGGGGGTGAAGCCGCCCTCGGCGAGCGCCGCGCGCACATGCAGGCGGAATTCGTCCCATTGCCCCAGCGCGACCATGGTGCCGATCACGAGCACGCGCCGCGTACGCTCGTCGAAATGCGGCCGCGTCCAGATCTCGCCCCAGGCGTAGCGCGTGATCATGTCCTGGAAGTCGGTGTTGAAGGCGTTGCGGCCCGCGATCGACTTGTCGACCCAGGCATTGCCCAAAACCTTCCGGCGCACATTCATGCCGGCATCGCGGCGCTTCTGGTCGTCCATGTTTTTTCTCCGGATAGCGGCTAGCGCTGCGTCAAGAAGCCCACCACCGCGTCGGTGAAGGCGTGCGGCTGCTCGACATTGGAAATGTGCGCGGCGTCGATGATGGTCATGCTGGCGCCGGGAATGTTGGAGCGGATCAATTCACCCGCCGAGATCGGCGTCGCCATGTCGTGGCGGCCGGCGATCACCAGCGTCGGGCTCTTGATCTTGGCGAGCATCTCGCGCTGATCGAGCGTCGACAGCGCCTCGCAGCAGGCGAGATAGCCCTCGACGGGGGAGGCGAGCAGCATCGACTTCATCTTCGCCGTGATCTGCGGCTCACGCTCGCGGAAATCCTGGGTCAGCCAGCCCGCGATGACGGCATCGGCCACCGCCGCGATGCCGCCCTTCTTTACCGCGTCGATGCGCTCCAGCCATTTGGTCGGCTCGGCGTAGTAGCAGGAGGTGTTGGCGAGGATGAGCTTGCCGAACCGCTCCGGCGCATTGGCCCCTAGCCACTGCCCGACCATGCCGCCCATCGACAGGCCGCACCAATGCACCTTCTCGATGTTGAGATCGTCGAGGATCGCCAGCACGTCGCGGCCGAAGCGCTCCATCGTGTAGGGGGCGGGCGGAACGTTGGACTTGCCGTGGCCGCGGCGGTCGTAGCGGATGACGCGGAACACCTGCGTCAACGCCTTCATCTGGGGCTCCCACATCTGCAACGTGCAGCCGAGCGAATTGGACAGCATCAGGGTCGGCCCGCCGTCGCGGCCCTCGACGGAGACGTTGATCAGGCAACCGTCGGCATCGATCATGGGCATGCTGGGCGTCTCCGTTCTGGAGCATGATCCGGAAAAGTGTGGGGCGGTTTTCCGAAAAAGATCATGCTCAAACAATTAATCTCGCTCGAGGCTGTCGAGCAGCCGGTCGATCAGGGCTTGGGAAGCCCCTTGATAGGCCATCGGCTCGAACAATGCCGCAATTTTTTCCGGCGAAAGATGCGCGGTGACCTGCGAATCGGCCGCGAGAACCTCGCGCAGATGCTTCTTTTCGGCGACCGCGCGCTTGCTCGCGGCCTCGATCAGATGATGCGCATCGCTCTTGCCGATCTTGTCGGCCAGCGCAAACGTAACGGCTTCCGCCATGATGAGCCCATGCGTCGCATCGAGATTGCTGCGCATGCGCGCGGCATCGACGTCGAGGCCCTCCGCGATATCGACGATGGCGGCGAGCGCGCCCGAGGCGACCAGCATCAATTGCGGCAGCGTCGGCCATTCCGCGTGCCAGGGGCCGGCGCTGCGCTCGTGGTCCTGCACCTGGGCTGCGAAGATCGTCGCGGCGAGCTGCGGCGCCATGGTCGCGCAGCCCAGCGCGCTCGCGGCTGCGACCGGGTTGCGCTTGTGCGGCATGGTCGAGGAGCCGCCGCGGCCTTCGCCGGCAGGCTCGAACGCTTCGCCAACATCGGTCTGCATCATCAGCGAGACGTCGCGCGCGATCTTGCCGCAGCTTCCGGCGAGAATCGCAAAGCATGATGCGGCTTCCGCGATCCGGTCGCGATGGGTGTGCCAGGGCGCCTCCGGCAGCGGCAGGTTGAGCTCCTGCGCCAATCGCTCGGCAACGACGAGCCCCTTGTCGCCGAGGGCCGCGAGCGTGCCGGCCGCGCCGCCGAATTGCAGCGCAAGACCCTCGCGGGAGAGCCGCCGCAGGCGGCAGCGGGCGCGGGCAAGGCTTGATGCGTATTCCGCGGCCTTGAGCCCGAACGGCATCGGCAGCGCGTGCTGGAGCCAGGTCCGCGCCACCATGGCGGTGTTGCGATGGCTCCGTGCCAGGGCGGCAAAGCCCTTGATGGCGCGGCTGAGATCGGCATCGAGCGCATCGATGCCGGCGCGAAGCGTGAGCATGGTCGCGGTGTCGATGACGTCCTGGCTCGTCGCGCCCCAATGCACGTAGCGCGCGGCCTCCGCATCGGCCTTGCCGACATTGGCCGTGAGCGCCTTGACCAGGGGAATCGCGAGATTGCCGGATCGCGTCGCGGCCTCGCCCAGAGCGGCCATATCAAAGCTATCAGCCTTGCACGCGGCTTCGATCGGGCCCACCGCGGATGCGGGAATCACATCCGTGGCGGCCTCGGCGCGTGCCAGGGCTGCCTCGAAATCGAGCATGTTCTGGAGGGTTGACCGGTCGTCGCAGACCGCGCGCATGGCTGCGCTCGACAGCATCGGCGCGAGCAGGGGGGAGAGGGCTGTGCTCATGTTGCGCGGGACCTAATCACCATGCCCCGGCTCTGCCAATCCCAAACCATCGGCGCAAAGCTCTTTGCAGTTGCGAATATGCATTGCACGTGGCCGGGGGCTGCCCTTTCCTTTGCGGCCTCCGTGCGTTACTTGAGCAGCATATAGTGAAGCATCCGGGAGGTACCCCATGGCCATGACGATGAACGGCGAAGTCCAGCTTGCGGCGCCGCGCGAGGCCGTGTGGGAGAAGCTCAACAATCCCGAGGTGCTGAAGGCCTGCATCCCCGGCTGCGAGGAGCTGGAAAAGACCGACGACGGCGGCTTTCGCGCGACGGCGAAAATGAAGGTCGGGCCGGTGTCGGCGCGCTTCAAGGGCAAGGTGACGCTGAGTGACCTCGACCCGCCGAACGGCTACAAGATCTCCGGCGAAGGCGAGGGCGGGGTCGCCGGCTTCGCCAAGGGCGGCGCCGTGGTCAAGCTCGCGGAGAAGGACGGCGGTACGCTGCTCTCCTACGAGGTCGAGGCGCAGATCGGCGGCAAGTTGGCGCAGCTCGGCCAGCGCCTCATCAACGGCACCGCCAAGAAACTGGCCGACGAATTTTTCGCGAACTTCGCCAAAGCGGTACAGGGCTGAAGGCTATCGCCTTTCGGCATGGCGCCTTGCGTCCGGGGCGATGTTGCCCCCGGGCATAATGGCCCATATGATGGGTTGGAATAATTATAAGAACCGCTTCGACGGGACCCGTCGGGGCGCTGATAGAGAGTGCTTATGGCAAAAATCTCCCTCATCGTGAACGGCAATCCTGTCACGGCCAACGTCGATCCCCGCACCCTTCTGGTGCAGTTCCTGCGCGAGAATCTGCGCCTGACCGGCACCCATGTCGGCTGCGACACCTCGCAGTGCGGCGCCTGTGTCGTGCATCTCGACGGCAAGGCCGTGAAGTCCTGCACCACGCTGGCCGTGATGGCCGACGGCCACGAGGTCAAGACGATCGAGGGACTGGCCGCCGACGGCGCTCCGCTGCATCCGATGCAGGAGGCCTTCCGCGAGCACCATGGCCTGCAGTGCGGCTTCTGCACGCCGGGCATGATCATGACGGCGATCGACATCGTCCATCGCAAGGGCCACGAGCTCGACGACCACACCATCCGTGAGGAGCTGGAAGGCAATCTCTGCCGTTGCACCGGCTACCAGAACATCGTCGCTTCGATCTCCGCCGGCGCCAAGGCGATGGCGAAATCCGATCTCGCCTAACCGCGCGCGCATTCTGCGATCAGGACATTCAGATGTACGAATTCAAATACCATCGCCCTGGGACCGTTCGCCAGGCGGCCAACCTCCTGGTGAAGAACGAAGACGCCAAGGTGATCGCCGGCGGCCACACGCTGATTCCCGTCATGAAGCAGCGTCTCGCGAGCCCGCCCCATCTGGTCGACCTCTCCCATATCGAGGGGCTCAACACGATCGAGATGAAGGGCCGTGCGCTCGTGATCGGCGCCACCGCCAGGCATGCCGAGGTCGCAAGCTCCGCGATCGTCGGTGAGGCGATCCCGGCACTGGCCAATCTTGCCAGCCAGATCGGCGACCCCGCCGTGCGCCACAAGGGCACGATCGGCGGCTCGCTCGCCAACAACGATCCGACCGCGGACTATCCGGCCGCGGTGCTCGCGCTCGGCGCCACCATCGTCACCAACAAGCGCCGCCTCAAGGCGGAAGAGTATTTCCAGGGCCTGTTCACGACGGCGCTCGAAGCCGACGAGATCATCACCAAGGTGATGTTCCCGCTGCCGAAGAAGGCGGCCTACATCAAGTTCCGCAACCAGGCCTCGCGCTATGCGCTGGTCGGCGTGTTCGTGGCGCGGCGTCCTTCGGACGTGCGCGTCGCCGTCACCGGTGCCGGCTCCGAAGGCGTGTTCCGCGTCACCGCGTTCGAGGAAGCCCTGAAGAAGCGCTTCGCCGCGAAGGCGCTCGATGGCATCGAGGTGCCGGCGGAAGGCCTCAACAGCGACATCCACGGCAGCGCCGAATACCGTGCGCATCTCATCGGGGTGCTGACGCGGCGCGCCCTCGACGCCGCCAATGCCAAGGAGTGAGTGAACCTCACGCCTCGGCCCAAACTTGTCCCCGGTGAGGGCGTAGCGAGACTGGCTTTTTCATGACTCTCACGGCCCTGCCGGCATCGGTCGATGCGATGCTCGAACTCTTGACTTCGCGCGGTTATCTCGCGGAGCGATCGCTGGCGACGGTGACCTATCTGTCGCTGCGCATGGGCCGGCCGCTGTTCCTGGAGGGCGAAGCCGGCGTCGGCAAGACCGAGATCGCAAAGGTGCTGTCGGCGGCGCTGGGGCGGAAGCTGATCCGCCTGCAGTGCTACGAGGGCCTCGACGTCTCCTCCGCCGTCTACGAGTGGAACAGCGCCGCGCAGATGATCGCGATCCGGATGGCGGAAGCCGCCGGCGACACCGACCGCGATCAGCTCTCGTCCGACATCTTCGCCGACCGCTACATGATCAAGCGGCCTCTGCTCCAGGCGCTGGAGCCCGACGTCGCGGGACCGCCGGTGCTGCTGATCGACGAGCTCGACCGCGCCGACGAGGCGTTCGAGGCATACCTGCTCGAAATCCTCAGCGACTTCCAGGTGACCATTCCCGAATTCGGCACCGTGAAGGCGCCGCATCCGCCGATCGTCATCATCACCTCCAACCGCACCCGCGAGATCCACGACGCGCTGAAGCGGCGCTGTCTCTATCACTGGGTCGACTATCCCGAAGCCGAGCGCGAGCTCGCGATCGTCAAGACACGCGTGCCCGGCATCTCGGCCAAGCTGTCGCAGCAGGTCGTGCGCTTCGTCCAGGCGCTGCGCAACCAGGATTTCTACAAGTCGCCTGGTGTCGCCGAGACCATCGACTGGGCCACAGCGCTGTCGGAGCTCGATGCCCGCTCGCTGACCCCGCAAGTGGTCGGCGACACGCTGGGGGCGCTGCTCAAGTACCAGGACGATATCACCCGGATGCAGGGCGATACCTTGCAGAAGGTGCTGAAGGAAGCGACGAGCGAGAATTGATCTTGCGTCACTAGTACTCCCGTCATTCCGGGGCGACGCCAAGTGGCGCGCCCCGGAATGACGAGGGGATGGATACGAGACCATGGCCATCAACCACCTTGCGCCCGACCAGACCGAGCAATTCGCCGACAACATCGTCGGCTTCGCCCGCGCGTTGCGCTCCGCCGGCATGCCGGTGGGACCAGGCGCCGTCATCGATGCCATGAGCGCGCTGCAGGTGATCGACATCGGCAACCGCGCCGACGTCTTCACCACGCTGGAGGCGATCTTCGTCAAGCGCCACGAGCATGCGCTGATCTTCAGGCAGGCCTTCAACCTGTTCTTCCGCGCCTCGGAAGAGTGGAAGCACATGCTGGATTCGGTGCCGTTGCCGGAGCAGGCCAAGAAGAAGCCGCAGGCCGGTTCCCGCCGCGTGCAGGAGGCGATGTCGCAGCCGCGGATGACGGAGACGCCGCAGCACCAGGAGCAGGATTTGCGCCTGTCGGTCTCCGACAAGGAAATCCTTCAGAAGAAGGATTTTGCGCAGATGAGCGCGGCTGAGATCACCGAAGCGCTCCGCGCCGTCGAGCGGATGCGGCTGCCGCAGGCCGAGCTTCTGACGCGCCGGCACCGGCCCGATCCCCGCGGGCTTCGTCTCGATTTGCGCCGCACGCTGCGCGCGTCCTTGCGCACCGGCGGCGACATCATCGACATCCATCGCCTCGGGCGCATCGAAAAGCCGGCGCCGATCGTCGCGTTGCTCGATATCTCGGGCTCGATGAGCGAGTACACCCGCCTGTTCCTGCATTTCCTGCATGCCATCGGGGATGCCCGAAAGCGCGTCTCGGTGTTCCTGTTCGGCACCCGGCTGACCAACGTCACCCGGGCGCTGCGCCAGCGCGACCCCGATGAGGCGCTGGCAAGCTGCTCGGCCTCGGTCGAGGACTGGGCCGGCGGCACCCGGATTTCGGCCTCGCTGCACAACTTCAACAAATTGTGGGCGCGGCGTGTGCTGAGCCAGGGCGCCATCGTGCTGCTGATCTCCGACGGGCTGGAGCGGGAGGCCGATTCCCGGCTCGCCTTCGAGATGGACCGGCTGCACCGGTCGTGCCGCCGGCTGATCTGGCTCAACCCGCTATTGCGGTTCGGCGGCTTCGAGGCCAAGGCGCAGGGCATCAAAATGATGCTCCCGCACGTTGACGAATTCCGCCCGGTACATAATTTGAGTTCGATCCAGGAGCTGATCACGACGCTCTCCCGGCCGCTGCCGCCGCATCATCGCAGCCTGATCCGTTCCGCAGCTTGAGAGGTTAAGCCATGCTCGATCGCGACGAGGATATTCTGAAGGCGGCGGAGGATTGGCAGAAGGCCGGCAGGGGCGTCGCGCTGGCCACCGTTGTCGAGACCTGGGGCTCGGCGCCGCGCCCGGCGGGCTCGAGCCTCGTCATCAACGATGAGGGCACGTTTCTGGGGTCGGTCTCCGGCGGCTGCGTCGAGGGCGCCGTGGTCACCGAGGCCATGGACGTGATCCAGAGCGGCAAGCCCAGGATGCTGGAGTTCGGCGTTGCCGATGAGACGGCCTGGAATGTCGGGCTGTCCTGCGGCGGCACCATCCGCGTCTTCGTCGAGAAGGTCGGCTAGCCGTGAAGCTCGCGATCCTGCACGAACTCAATGCCGAGCGCGCCGCGCGCCGACCGGTGATCCTGGTGACCGACACCGAGAGCGGCGATCAGCGTCTGGTGAAGGCTGCGGATTTTGCAAAAGACCCGCTGCGTGCCGAACTGGACAAGCAGCTTCGCATGGGCAAGAGCGCCAGCATCGAAGCCGGCGGCAAAAAGCTGTTCCTCAACGTCTACGCGCCCACCGCAAAGCTCGTCATCGTCGGCGCGGTCCATATCAGCCAGGCCCTGGCGCCGCTGGCGCGCTCGCTCGGCTACGACGTCACCGTGGTCGATCCCCGCACGGCGTTTGCGAGCGCGGAGCGCTTCCCTGACATTCCCCTGGTCGCCGAATGGCCCGACACGGCGCTGCCGCCGCTCAATGTCGATGCCTACACGGCTTTCGTCGCGGTGACGCACGATCCGAAGATCGACGATCCCGCGCTGCTGCACGCCTTCGAGCGCAACTGCTTCTATATCGGCGCGCTCGGCTCGCGAAAGACGCATGCCAAGCGCGGCGACCGGCTGCGCGCGCAGGGCGCCAAGGACAGCGACGTCGCGCGCATCCACGCGCCCATTGGGCTGGCGATCGGCGCTGTCTCGCCGTCCGAGATCGCGGTGTCGATCATGGCCGAGATCACGGCGGTGCTGCGGCTGCCTCCAAAAGAAAAAGAAGAAGCGGCATGAAATTCGGACCGGCGAGCCCCAAGGATGCGATCGGCGGGGTGACCGTCCACACCCTGCGCCAGGGTCCGCTGGTGCTGAAGAAGGGCACGACGATCGGCCCGGCCGAGGTCGAGGCGCTAACGCGCGCCGGCATCAAGGACGTCGTGGTGGTGCGCATGGAGGAGGGCGACGTCTCCGAGGATGTCGCCGCCGCCAGTATCGCGCTGGCCGTCGGCGGCGAGGGCATTCATGTCGAGCGCGCCTTCACCGGCCGCGCCAATCTGTTCGCCGCGCGCCCGGGCGTGCTGGTGATCGACCGCGCCGCGGTCGACCGCATCAACAATATCGACGAGGCCATCACCTTTGCGACGCTCACCGCCTACAAGCCGGTGGTCGAGGGCGAGATGGTCGGCACCGTCAAGATCATCCCGTTCGGCGTCGAAGGCAATTTGCGCGATGCCGCGGTGAAGGCGGCGGGCAGGGACGTGCTGAAGATCGCGCCCTACGTCATCAAGCGCGTCGGCGTGGTCTCGACGCTGCTGCCGGGCCTCTCGTCGAAGGTGATCGACAAGACGCTGCGCGTCACCGCCGAGCGGCTCGCGCCGGCCGGCGCCAGCATCATTGCCGAGCGGCGCGTGCAGCATGAGGAGCGAGCGCTGTCGGCCGCGATCAAGGAATTGCTCGGGCTTGGTGCGGAGCTCGTCATCGTGTTCGGGGCGTCCGCGATCGCCGACCGCCGCGACGTCATTCCGGCGGCCGTCACCGGGATCGGCGGCGAGATCGAACATTTCGGCATGCCGGTCGACCCCGGCAATTTGCTGCTGATCGCGCGGGCCGGCGGGGTGCCGGTGCTGGGCGCGCCGGGCTGCGCACGCTCGCCGGTCGAGAACGGTTTTGACTGGGTGCTGATGCGGTTGCTCGCCGGCATCAAGGTGACGCGTTCCGAGTTGATGGGCATGGGCGTCGGCGGCCTCCTGATGGAGATCGTCACGCGGCCGCAGCCGCGCGCAGAACCCGCGATCGAGGGCAACAGCCAGGTCGCGGCCATCGTGCTCGCGGCGGGCCGCTCGACCCGGATGGGCGGACCGAACAAGCTGCTCGCCGAGCTCGACGGCAAGAAGCTGGTGCGGATCGCGACCGAGCAGGCGCTGGCCTCCAAGGCCTCCGAGGTGATCGTCGTCACCGGCCACCAGACCGAGCTGGTCGAGCAGGCGCTGCAAGGCTTGAAGGTGAAATTCGTCCGCAACCCGGATTTCGCCGGCGGCATCGCGAGCTCGGTCAAGGCCGGCATCGCGGCCGTGCCGGAAAGTTGCGACGGCGCCGTGGTCTGTTTGGGCGACATGCCGTTGATCGATGCCGGCCTGATCGACCGTCTCATCGACGGCTTTGCGCCGGACCGCGGCAACCTCATCGTCGTGCCCGTCAGTGACGGGCGCCGCGGCAATCCCGTGCTGTGGTCGCGCCGCTTCTTCAAGGAATTGATGACGCTCGACGGCGACGTCGGCGCGCGCCATCTGATCGCCAAGCACACCGAAGCGGTGGCCGAAGTGCCCGTGGATGGCGAGAGCGCTTTCCTCGACATCGACACGCCGCAGGCGCTGGAAGCGGCACGACGCGGATGACGGTGCCGTAGGGTGGGCAAAGCGACTTGTCCGCCGTAGCTCGTAGAGCGAAGGCGGAAGCGTGCCTACCAATTTTGAATGATGGTGTGGATGGATGGTGGGCACGGCGCTTTGCGCCTTTGCCCACCCTACGGCACTCTCATTCGTTCGATTTCACCCCTCGTTCACCATCTGGAAACGTCCACCGCCTAGAGTCCTCTCCACCTGCCTTGGGGGGAGGGGTTTTTCCATGGCTTCGAATGTCGTCGCGCGCCGTTGCGCGATGTTTTTCTTTGCGCTGTCGGTTTGTGTCGCCGGCGCTCGCTACATCACGGATGCGCATGCTGCCGGTGCGTTTGCGGTCGGCAAGTGCGGGGCCTATGGCCAGGCTTTTGATTACGGCGCCGAGCGCGAGGCCCGTGGAGCGGCACAGAAGCAGTGCAAGGGGGACTGCACGACGGTGACCATGAAGCGTGCTTGCGCCGCGATGTCGGTCGATATGGCCAACCCGTGCGGCGCCTATGGCTATGCCGTCAAGCCGAAGATCTCGGCCTCGCTCAACGCCGCCACGCGCGAATGCTACAAATACGGCGGCAAGGAATGCGTGATCCGCGCCTGGGCCTGCGACGCCAAGGGTTGAATTTCTCTTGCTGTCATTCCGGGGCGATGCGTAGCATCGAACCGGGAATCCATTCGTCCACCGACTCTGTGGCCCGATGGATTCCGGGCTCGCGCCTTCGGCGCGCCCCGGAATGACAGTTCGAGGTATGCATGCAGCTCGACACCAAGATCGCGGTCGTGATCCGCGCCGATCTTCAGGCCTGGCAGAAGCTCAACGTCGCGTCGTTTCTCACCAGCGGAATTGCCGCGGCCTTTCCGGACTGCATCGGCGAGCCCTATGAGGACGGTTCGGGCACGAAGTACCACGCGCTGATCGGCCAGCCGATCCTGATCTACGGTGCCGATGGTGCCGCGCTGTCACGCGCGCTCGACCGTGCGCTCTCGCGCAATGTGACGACGGCCCTTTACACCGAGGACATGTTCAAGACCACGCGCGATGCCGCCAACCGCGAAGCGGTGAGGGCGGTTGAGCGCACCGATCTCAATCTCGTCGGCATCGCGATGCGCGCCGAGCGCAAGGTGATCGACAAGATCGTCGACAGTCTGAAGTTCCATAGCTAGCCGTACTTCAAGCAGCCTCGTCTTCGCGGTGTCGTGATGGTTCCTGCGACGGATAAACTTGCGTTCTTTGACTCCAATCAAGGGGGCGCCGCCCGGCATCGCTAGTCTGCCCTCTGTATTGCAATGGAGCAGACACATGCCGACCATGAAAGCCGCCATCGTCAAACAATTCGGCAAGCCGTTGGTGATCGAGGACGTGCCGGTGCCGCAGCCCGGTCTCGGCGAGGTTTTGGTCAAGGTGAAAGCGTGCGGCGTCTGCCACACCGATCTGCACGCAGCTTCCGGCGACTGGCCGGTGAAGCCGGTTCCGCCCTTCATTCCCGGGCATGAGGTGGCGGGAACCTTCGCTGCACTCGGGCCAGGTGTGAAAAATCTGAAGGTCGGCGATGCCGTCGGCGTCGCCTGGCTGCACGACGCGTGCATGGCTTGCGAATATTGCGAGACCGGCTGGGAAACGCTGTGCGAGCACCAGCACAACACCGGCTACAGCGTGAACGGCGGCTTTGCCGAATATGTCATCGCCTCGGCCGCCTTCGCCGCAAGGCTCCCGGCAACGATCGATTTCGCCGCCGTCGCGCCGATCCTGTGTGCCGGCGTCACCACCTACAAGGGATTGAAGGAGACCGACGCTCGGCCCGGCGAGTGGGTCGCGATCTCCGGCGTCGGCGGGCTCGGCCATGTCGCGATCCAGTACGCCAAGGCGATGGGGTTCAAGGTCGCAGCCGTCGACATCGCCGAGGACAAGCTCAAGCTCGCACGCGAGACCGGCGCCGATCTCGCGGTCAACGCGCTGGAGGCCGATGCGGTGGACAAGGTTGTGGCAGCAACCGGGGGCGGGGCCCACGGTGTGCTGGTGACGGCGGTCTCGACCTCGGCGTTCGCGCAGGCGCTGAAGATGGTGCGTCGCAAGGGCACCGTCAGCTTGGTCGGCCTGCCGCCGGGCGAATTCCCGACGCCGATCTTCGATGTCGTGCTCAAGCGTATCACCGTGCGTGGCTCCATCGTCGGCACCCGCAGGGATCTCGACGAGGCCATCGCATTCGCCGCGGACGGCAAGGTCAAGGCCGAAGTAGCCAAGGTGCCGCTCGCGGAGATCAATAACGTCTTCGACCGGATGAAGGCCGGCAAGATCGACGGCCGCATGGTGCTCGACTTTGGCTAGAGCGTTTTCGAGCGAAGTGGATACCGGTTCGCGTAAGGAAAACGCGTCAAGACAAGAATCTGGAGCCCCGTTCCGATTCCATCGGAACTTCCATCGGAACGGAAGTGGCTCTAGTGCCTCACGCTGGCGGCATGGTCTCGAATTTCGGCAGGTCTGGATCGAGACGATCCCAGTCATGTCCGCGCGCCGCGTAAGTGACCACCTGCGGCTTGTAGCGGGCGGGCTCGTCGAGGCTTGCGGCGCGGATGGTGAAGATGTCGGGCATCGCGGCGAAGGTCATGTAGACCGGCAAGCCGCACTGCGTGCAGAAACCGCGCGTCTTCACGTTGCCGCTGTCGCCGACCATGTCCCAATGCTTCGCCTCGCCCGTCACCGTGACGCCGGCACGTGCGAAGGTCATGTACGAGCCGTGGCCGCTACCGCTTTCGCGCTGGCAATCCCGACACTGGCAGTGATTGCTGAACAGCGGCTCACCGAGAATCGAATAGCGGATCGCGCCGCAGGCGCAGCCGCCGGTAAAAGGCCTGGTCATCGAAAGATCTCCCACTCACTTCTCGCCACTGATCTCGTCGAGCTGACGCACGACCTTCTTCCAGCCGCCGCTCATGACCGTGTAGGCGGACTCGTTCCTCGGCATGACGAAGCCCGCATGCACCAGGCGGATCCGCGTGCCGGCTTCGACCGGTGTGAGGGACCACGTCACGACGGTGTCGAGCGGCGCGCCGTAGCCGGTGTTGCGTTCGTCGCCGCCCTTCCAGGCATAGACGAGGCGCCGGTTCGGTACGACTTCCAGAACCCGGCAATGGATAACGCCATCCCAGTTGCCGCCCGGCGTGGTCTGGAAGGTGAAGGCCTTGCCTTCGACGGCTTCGAAGCCAGTCGGCTGCATCAGCCAGCGCGCGATCAACTGGGCGCTGGTCAGCGTCTTCCAGATCGTCTCCGGCGCGTGAGGGAAGACCTCCTCCAAAACAATGTCTTGGACGCTGTCTTTTGTCCCGGCTCTGAACTCGGCTGCACTCACGGATCGATCTCCTTCAAGAGGTCACGCAGATTCTGGAAGCGCTCGCGCCAGAACACGCCGTAATGGTCCATCCAGGTGACCAGCGGCTCTAGTCCTTGCGGCGCGGCGCGGTAATAGACGTTGCGGCCCTCGGCGCGCTCGGCGACGAGGCCGGCCTGCTTCAGCGACTTCAGATGCTGTGAGATCGCGCCCTGCGTCACGCCGCTGCCGCGGGTGAGCTCGGTGACGCTGATCTCCTTGCTCTCGAACACGCGCTCGAACACGGCACGGCGGGTCGGATCGGCGAGGGCGCGCATCACGGTCGTGACGGGATTTGGGGCGGCTTCGATCATGGGAATTCGATTAGCATTCGCTAATGCATTAGTCAATACTAATTGTTGGCTGCATAGGGTTGGATCACTGCCTTGACTATGACTGACCGGTCAGTCATAAATAGGGGATGACAAAGAAGCCCACCAAAGCAGTCACGCCAACCGCAGCTCGCGCCGATGCGAAGGGCCGTGCGCCCGCCGACGCTGCGCCCGCTTCGAACCGTGCCACGCGTGCGGCCGAGCGTCGGTCGGCCATCGTGGAAGCGGCGATGGAGGAGTTCATCGCGCGCGGCTTTGCCGCGACGCGGCTCGACGACATCGCCAAGCGGGCGGGCGTGGCCAAGGGCACGATCTACCTGCACTTCAAGGACAAGGAATCGATGTTCGAGGAGCTGGTGCGCACGGTGATCGTGCCGGTCGTGGCCAAGCTGAATGCTCTGCCGCCGCCGACGGGCTCGGTGCGCGATCTCGTCGAGGCCTTTGCCGGTAACTTCCTCAAGGAGGTCATCGGCACGAGGCGCGGCGATCTCGTGCGATTGATCGTGGCGGAAGGGCCGCGCTTTCCGTCCGTCGCCGATTTCTACTATCGCGAGGTCGTCTCGCGCGGGATCGCCGGCATGCGCGCGCTGATCGAGCTCGGCATTGCCCGCGGCGAGATCCGCGAGAAGAACCTCGCGCGCTATCCGCAGATCCTGGTCGCACCCGCGATGATCGCGGTGATCTGGCAGAGCCTGTTTGCGCGGCACGCGCCGCTCGACGCCCAGGACATGCTGCGCGTCCATCTCGATTTGATTTTTGGCGAACGGAGGACGACATGAGGTCGTCACGAGCAATTTCTGTGTTTGCATTGGCTGTCGTCCTTGCAACCGGCCTTGCCGGCTGCAAGGACAAGCGCGATCCCGGATTTCAGGGTTGGGTCGAGGCCGACATGATCTTCGTCAGCCCGGACGAAGCGGGCCGGGTGACGAAGCTCAATATCCGCGAGGGCGACGAGGTGAAGGTCGGCGATGCCCTCTATTCCGTCGACGACGATCTCCAGCTTGCCGACCTCAACCAGAACAAGGCGACACTGGCCAATGCGCAGCAGACCTATGATCGCGCGGCCTCGCTGAACAAGACTGGCTCCGGTACGCAGGCCAATCTCGATTCCGCCGTGTCGTCCTTGCGTGTCGCCGAAGCGCGGGTCGCGACGTCGGAGACGCGAATGGCGCGGCGCAGGGGCTTTGCGCCCGTTGCCGGCACCATCCAGCAGATCTACTTCCGCGAGGGCGAGATGGTGGCGGCGCAGCGGCCGGTGCTCTCGATCATGCCGCCCGGCAACATGAAGCTGCGCTTCTTCGTGCCCGAGACCGAGTTGCCGAAGCTTGCGATCGGCGACACGGTGCGCATCTCTTGCGACAATTGCGCGGCGGATCTCACCGCAAAGATCTATTTCATCGCGACCTCGGCCGAATATACTCCGCCTGTCATCTACAGCCTCGATGAGCGCAACAAGCTGGTCTATTTGATCCAGGCGCGGCCCTCGCGGCCCGATGCCCTGCGGGTCGGACAGCCGATCGACGTCTATCTCCATCCAAAAACGCCGGTGGCGGACAAGCGATGAACGGCGGCAACGGCATCGCGATCGACGTCAAGGGCCTGACCAAATCGTTTGGCGGCCGCGAGGTCGTGCACGATCTGTCGATGCAGGTGAAGCGCGGCTCGATCTACGGCTTCCTCGGGCCGAACGGCTCGGGCAAGACCACCACCATCCGCATCCTCTGCGGTCTGCTCACGCCCGACAGCGGCGAGGGTACCTGCCTCGGCTACGACATCCGGCGCGATGCCGAAAAGATCAAGCGCCAAGTCGGCTACATGACCCAGCGCTTCAGCCTGTACCAGGACCTCTCGGTGCGCGAGAACCTCGAATTCGTTGCGCGACTCTATGGCCTCGCCGATCCACGCGGCGCCGCGCGCGACATGATCAAGCGGCTCGGGCTGTCGGGGCGCGAGGAGCAGCTCGCGGGCGAGCTCTCCGGCGGCTGGAAGCAGCGCCTGGCGCTCGGGGCCTGCACGCTGCCCAGTCCGAAACTGCTGCTGCTGGACGAGCCGACCGCCGGCGTCGATCCCAAGGCGCGACGCGATTTCTGGAACGAGATCCATGCGCTCGCGGCCGACGGCCTCACCGTCCTGGTCTCGACCCACTACATGGACGAGGCCGAGCGCTGCCACGAGATCGCCTACATCGCCTACGGCCATCTCCTGGCGCACGGCACGGTCGAGGAGGTGATCGCGAAGTCCGCCCTGACGACCTACACCGTGACGGGCGAGGAGCTCAACGGGCTGACGGCCGCGCTCACCGGCAAGCCCGGCGTGGACATGGTGGCGCCGTTCGGCACTTCGCTGCACGTTTCCGGGCGCGACGTCGCCGCGCTCGAGGCCAGCATCGCGCCGTGGCGCGAGAAGGCTGGCCTGCACTGGCACGAATCATCGCCCTCGCTCGAAGACGTGTTCATCGAATTGATGAGCCGTTCCAGGGACAATTTCCAATGAGCGCCGCCGATCATCCCGCACCCGCGCGCGAAATGCGCGGGCGCTTCGGATTCTGGAAGCGCTCCTATGCGATGCTGGTCAAGGAGTTCATCCAGCTCAAGCGCGACCGCGTCTCGTTCGCGATGATCGTGATGCTGCCGGTGATGCAGCTTCTGCTGTTCGGCTATGCCATCAACACCACGCCGCACCATCTGCCGAGCGCGGTGCTGCTCCAGGAGGATTCGGATCTTGCCCGCTCGGTGTTGAAGGCGCTGGAGAACACCGCCTATTTCCGCTTCATCTACGAGGTGCACGACGTCGACGATTTCGACAACCTGCTGAAATCAGGCAAGGTGCTGTTCGGCGTCGAGATTCCGCGGGGCTTCGAGCGGGCGGTGCGGCGCGGCGACAGGCCGGCGCTGCTGGTTGCGGCCGACGCCACCGATCCCGTTGCGGCCAGCGCCGCGCTCGGCTCGCTCGGCATGGTCGTGAAGACCGCGCTTGCGCACGATCTCTATATCGGCAATCCGCCCGAGATGCCGTTCGAGATCCGCGCGCATGCGCGCTACAATCCGGCCGCGTCGTCCAGCCTCAATATCGTGCCGGGCCTCGTCGGCACCATCCTCACCATGACCATGCTGATCTTCACCGCGCTCTCGGTCACCCGCGAGGTCGAGCGCGGTACCATGGAGAGCCTGCTGTCGATGCCGATCAAGCCGGTCGAGGTGATGTTCGGCAAGATCGTTCCTTATGTGCTGGTTGGCTTCCTTCAGGCCTTCCTCATCATCGGCATCGGTGTCGGCCTGTTCGGCGTGCCCTTGCTCGGCAATCTGTTCCTGCTTGCGCTGCTGTCGACCTTGTTCATCGCTACAAATCTGTCGATTGGCTACACCATCTCGACCGTGGTGCAGAACCAGCTCCAGGCCATGCAGATGGCCATGATGTTCTTCCTGCCGAGCATTCTGCTCTCCGGATTCATGTTCCCGTTCGCCGGCATGCCGGTCTGGGCGCAATATCTCGGTGAATGCCTGCCGCTGACCCACTACTTGCGGATCGTCCGCGCCATCATGCTGAAGGGCGCGACCATGCAGAATTTGCACTTCGACACGCTGGCGCTGGCGATCCTTATGCTGGTCGCCATGACCATCGCGGTGACGCGCTTCCGCCGCACGCTGGATTGAGGCACAATGCCCCTGAATCGAGGGGAGAAATGGTCAGGTTTGCCAGCAGGAAGACCCGGCAACATGCCGTGATGTCGGAGGAGTTCGAGCGCGAGCTGACGCGAGAAGTGCTGCGGACCGAGCTGTTGCGGGTGAGGGCGCTGATCACGACGGGCTGCGTCATGATCCTGTTCCTCACCGCAACCTACCTGATCGACCCTGCCATCGTGAACCGGGTCTGGCGCGGGACGGAGGGCTTGGTCCGCGAATACATGCTCTTGGGGGGCTTCATCCTCTTCGAGGTCTGGGTCCACAGCCAGATCAGGCGAAACCTCAAGCTCGATCGCGACCTGCCGGTGATCAGGCGCTATATCGGCGCTCTCATCGAAACGTCGCTGCCGACGATCATCCTGATTCTGCAGATTCGCAGCATGGGCGCTGGGCCCGCGCTCGGTTTCGTGCTGCCACTGGCCTATTTCATCTTCATCATTCTTTCGACGCTGCGGCTCGATTTCTGGCTGTCCACCTTCACGGGATTTGTGGCCGCAGCCGAACTCCTGGCCGTCGCGCTGTACTACAATTCGGCCAGCGACGCTGGCGAACCGCTGATCTACTTTCACGCTGTGCGCAGCACCATCATCCTGATCTGCGGCGTGCTCGCCGGCTCCGTCGGCGCGCGGCTGCGGCGGCAGTTTGCCGCGAGCATCGCGGCCGCCACCGCGCGTGATCGCGTCACCAACCTGTTCGGCCAGCACGTCTCGCCGCAGGTGGTGGAACGGCTGATGGCGGCGGGGCCCAGCGCGGGCGGCGACCTTCGCCGCGTCGCGGTGATGTTCGTCGATTTCCGCGGCTTCACCGCCAGCGCGCGGTTGCGCACTCCGCAGGAGGTGGTTGACCGGCTCGACGGTGCGTTCGCCGTGCTGGTCGACATCCTCGATCGTCAGGGCGGCATCGTGAACAAGTTTTTGGGCGATGGCTTCCTCGCCCTGTTCGGCGCGCCGCTGGAGGCCTCCGACGCCGCGCACCGTGCGGTTGCCGCAGGCCGCGAGATGCTGGCCGCGATGGACCGCATCAACGCGCAAACGAGCTGGCCGCTGCGGATCGGCATCGGCATCCATTTCGGCGAGGTCGTTGCCGGCAATATCGGCTCGCCCCGGCGCAAGGAGTACACGGTGATCGGCGACACCGTGAACTTCGCCTCGCGGCTGGAGGCACTCAACAAGGAGTTCGGCTCGCACCTCCTGATCTCCGCGTCCGTCCGCGAGGCGCTCGGCGACGACGGTGAGGACGCCGTCGCGCTCGGCGAGGTCGCGGTTCGCGGCTACGAGCACAAGGTGGCGGTGTTTCAACTGGGGTGAGGGGCTCGCGTTTCGTTGAAGGCGCGTGATGAAATATCTCACGGCGATTTCCGCTCATGTTGTCAGGACGCCGAAACCTCTCGGCTTCCGTTTGCCACGCGGAGAGAACCCATGACCCGATTGACCCTTGTCTCGGCCGCCCTGATCGCCGCCGCCGTCTATCAAACCCAGGCCGCAGCCGCTCGCGACGTCGCCCCGCGGCGCGCCTCGCCTCAGGCGGCTGCGGATTGCGTGAGGGCTCCGGCACAGGGCGCGTTTGCCTCAGCGCCCTACAAGCAGCCGCCCTGCACGCCGAGGGCAGCGAATTAACGCGCAAGGCGAGGTCGGGTTGGCAACGTCCGCCGGCCCGACCTCGCGTCCCCCGCGGGCATCGCCGGTTTCTCGATTGCGGTACCTTGGTAGTGCTTGACTCCTATCTCATCTAGTCATCTATATGACTATATGAATGCAGCCCCGCACGACGACCGCCTGCCACGCTACCAGCGCCTGCGCGACGACCTCGCCGCGCGGATCATCCGCAATGAATGGCGGCCGGGCGAGCCGATCCCGTCGGAGGCCGAGCTCGCGGCGCATTACGGCGTCGCCATCGGCACCGTGCGCAAAGCGATCGATCAGCTCGTTGCCGATACCGTGCTGGAGCGCCAGCAGGGCCGCGGCACCTTCGTGCGCCGGGCGCGCTTCAACTCCTCGCTATTCCGCTTCTTCCGCTTCCAGTCCGAGAGCGGCGAGCGGCGCGTGCCGAAGAGCCGCATCATCCGGCGCAAGAGCGTTCCGGCGAATTCGGCCGTTGCGTCGGCGCTGCGCATCCCTGTCGGCGAGCCCGTGATCAGCCTGTCGCGTCTGCGCCTGATCGACGACGTACCGCTGCTCGCCGAAGAAATCTGGCTCCAGCAATCGCGCTTCGCGCCGATCCTGGAGATCGACACCGCCGAATTCGGCGACCTGCTTTATCCGCTCTACGAGGAGCGCTGCGGGGAGGTGGTGGTGTCGGCCGAGGAAATTCTGACGGTCGAAATGGCCAACGAGATGCAGGCGCGGCTGCTGCGCCTCGAAGCGCACGCACCATTGATCGTGATCGAGCGCCTCGCGCTCGATCTGGAGCGGCGGCCGATCGAATGGCGCAGGTCGAGGGGGCCGGCCGACCGGTTCCGCTACCACGCCGAGATCAGGTGAGAGCGACCTTTCAACGACATCAAGCAATAACGAATTCAAGGGAGAAACAATGTCAAACTGGTACAGCGAAAGCTCGCCGCTGGAGCGGCGCACGTTCTGGGCAAGCTTTGGCGGCTGGGCGCTGGATGCGCTCGACGTCCAGATGTTCGGCCTTGCCATTCCCGCGCTGATCGCCGCCTTCGGCATCAGCAAGGCCGATGCGGGCCTGCTCGGCTCGGTCACGCTGTTCTTCGGCGCGTTCGGCGGCTGGCTCGGCGGCGCGCTCGGCGACCGTTTTGGCCGCGTCAAGGCGCTTCAGATTACCGTTGCGACCTTTGCGCTCGCGACCTTCGCCTGCGCGTTCGCGATGACTTACAACCAGCTCCTGATCCTGAAGGCGATTCAGGGCCTCGGCTTCGGCGCCGAATGGGCTTGCGGCGCGGTGCTGATGGCCGAGATCATTCGCCCCGAGCATCGCGGCAAGGCGCTGGGCTCGGTGCAGAGCGCCTGGGCCGTGGGGTGGGGCGCAGCTGTGCTGCTCTCGGCCCTCGTGTTCACTTATGCACCCGCCGACATCGCCTGGCGGCTGCTGTTTGCGCTGGGGCTGTTGCCCGCGCTCCTCATCATCTTCATACGCCGCGGCTTGAAGGAGCCGCCGCGCGCGGTCGCAGCCGACAAGACGCCATTCTTCGCCACGCTCTCGGGCATCTTCCATCGTGACGTGTTGCGCTCGACGCTGATCGGGGGCCTGTTTGGCATCGGCGCCCACGGCGGTTACGCGGCCCTGACCACGTTCCTGCCGACATACTTGCGCGAAGTGCGGCATCTGTCGGTGCTGGGCTCCAGCGGCTATCTCGCAGTCATCATCGTTGCCTTCTTCTGCGGCTGCATCGCGAGCGGCATCATCAGCGACCGCATCGGCCGCAGGGCCAATGTCACCTTCTTCGCCAGCGCCTGCATCGTCACCGTGCTGATCTACATCTTCGCGCCGCTGACCAACGGCGAGATGCTGGTGCTCGGCTTTCCGCTCGGCTTCTTCTCGGCCGGCATTCCCGCCAGCATGGCGGCGCTTTTCAGCGAGCTCTATCCGGCCGGCGTGCGCGGCACCGGTGTCGGCTTCTGCTACAATTTCGGCCGCATCGTCTCCGCCGCGTTCCCCTTCCTCGTGGGCTATCTCAGCGACCATATCGGGCTCGGACCGGCGATCGGCATCGATGCGGCCTTCGCCTATTCGCTGGTGCTGATCGCGGTGGTGCTGCTGCCCGAAACCCGCGGCAAGGTTTTCGAACAAGCCGCGGCGACGCGCGCCTGACGCCGGATGGGGAGCAGTCACCATGATATCCCGCGAGCGTGGCCTGACGCGCCGCCAATTCGGCACAGGCCTTGTATCCCTCGTGTCGGCCACGGCCGTCGCGAGCCGAGCGAAGAGTGAGACGAGCTTGCCGACAATCGATACCCATGCCCATGTCTTCCACCGCGGCCTCAAGCTCGCGCCCGGCCGGCGCTATGCCCCCGATTACGATGCGCCGCTGGCGCTCTATCTGGAGCAGCTCGACCGCAATGGCATGAGCAATGGCGTGCTGGTGCAGCCGAGCTTTCTCGGCACCGACAATTCCTATCTGGTCGAGAGCCTGAAGACTTCCGGCGGACGCCTGCGTGGCATCGCGGTCGTCGATCCTTCCGTGACCGCGGACGAACTGCGCGCGCTTGATCGCGCCGGCGTCGTCGGCATCCGCCTCAATCTCGTCGGCCAGCCCTTGCCCGATCTCGCTGCCGGCGAATGGAAGGCGCTGCTCGGACACGTGAAATCGATGGGCTGGCAAGTCGAGCTCCAGCGCAACGCGTCCGACCTCGCACTGCTGGCGCCCCAGCTGCTCGATCATGGCGTCACCGTCGTGCTCGATCACTATGCGTTGCCGGATCCGAAACTCGGCGTCGCCGATCCCGGCTTCCAGTCGGTGCTGAAGCTCGGCGCGACGCGAAATGTCTGGGTCAAGATCTCGGCGCCGTATCGCAACGGCGCGAGCGGCGAGAGTTTTGCGAAGGAGGCCTATCCGCTGCTGCGCAAGGCTTACGGCCTCGACCGCCTGCTGTGGGGCAGCGACTGGCCGCACACGCAGTTCGAGGCGTCGCAGGCTTACGCGAAAAACCGGCAGTTTCTCGATGCGCTGATCGTCGACGACAGCGAGCGCGCGCGGGTGCTCGCATCGCCGCATCAGCTGTTCCGCTTCTGATTCTCCCTCCTGATCTCCTCGCGCGATTGCTCCGAATGCTCCGAATTTTGGGGCATGACGAGCGATGTCGCCGGCCTGTAGACTGCCGGCGATGCGGCCGGTTGAGGCCGCGATTTTCATGAGGAAGTGAAGATGCAGCGCCGCTACATCACCGTCGACGTGTTCACCGACCGCGCCTTCGGCGGCAACCAGCTCGCCGTGGTGCTCGATGCCGGCGGGCTCACGACGCAGCAGATGCAGGCGATCGCGACCGAGTTCAATTATTCCGAGACGACCTTCGTGCTGCCGCCGCGCGACAGGGCCAATGACGCCGAGGTGCGCATCTTCACGCCGGTGCTGGAGATTGCCTTTGCCGGCCATCCCAATGTCGGCACCGCCTTCGTGCTGGCCTCGATGGCAAAAGAGCTGAAACCGCGCCTGCTGTTTGAGGAGAAGGCCGGGCTCGTGCCGGTCGAGATCGTGAGAGAGCAGGGCCGGGTGGTCAGGACCGAGCTCACTGCGCCCCAGCCTTTGGCGCGGCTGTCGCAATTGTCTGCCGCTGAAGCTGCAAGCTGCGTCTCGCTCGGTGCGGATGACATCAGGGTCGATAGCCACGCGCCGCAGATCGTCAGCGTCGGAAACGCGTTTCTGGTGATGGAGCTGCATTCGCGCGAGGCGCTCAAGCGCGCCCGGCCCGATGCGGCCGCCTACGGCAAGGTCTTGCCGCGGGACGGCGCCCGCTCGGTATGGTTCTACACGCGCGACGTGCCGCCAGCGGAGGCGCCTTGCGATCGGCAGGCGCGGATGTTCATGCGCGGCGCCAGCGGCCTCGTCGAGGATCCCGCCACCGGCAGCGCGACGGTGGCCGCAGCCGCGCTGTTTGCCGATCTCGATCCCACGCGCGATGGCGAGTCGAAGCTCACCGTCGGCCAGGGCTTTGACATGGGACGGCCAAGCATCCTCCGGACGCGCGTGCGCAAGCAGGATGGTAAGATCACGTCCGCTCATGTCGGCGGCAGCTGCGTGCAGATGATGGAAGGGACGTTTCGGCTGGCGGGGGAGGGGTGAGCTCTCTCCACGCGCCAAGACGAGCTCGCGCCAGATCCGTCATCCTGAGGTGCGAGCCCTTGCGAGCCTCGAAGGATGCACGGCCGAGATGCTACATCGGGGCACGCCGTCGTCCTTCGAGGGCCGCTGAAGAAGCGGCCGCCTCAGGATGACGGCTACGGTTAAAGTCGTCCTCCCAGCCCGAGGGCCGGCTACACCTGCCGCCCCGCCAAATTCCTCACCGCCACGCCATCACGCTCTTCGATGATCTCCGCGATCATCTGGCGGTGGCAATGGGTGTGATCGCGCTCGTAGCAGAGCAGGCAGACCGGTCCGGCCTTCATCACCAGCGCCGAGAGCTCGTCCATCTCTTCCCTGGCCTGCGGCGTCTTCAGGTGCTTTGAATAGATCTTCTCCAGCACATCGTATTGGCCGCTGCGCGCGGCGAGGCGGCCTTCCTTCGGCGTGCCGAGCGCGGCGAGATGGACATAGGCGATGCCGCGCTCATCGAGGCCCGCGGCAAGCTGCTTCTTCGAAAAGCCGGGCCGGCGTGAAGAGGTCACGGCGCGCACGTCGACCACGAGCTTGACGCCGGCCTCTTCCAGCTCGTCGAGCACCGCCTTGGGCGGCGTCTGTTCATAACCGATGGTGAAGAGCTTTTTCGCCTTTGCCATGAACCATCCTCAGCTCACCCGCGCGATCAGTTCCATGGCGCCGGCCGGTGCGCGCACCTTGCCCTCGTGGATGACATAGGCGAACACGTCGCGCGGCTCCTTCTTCGGCTTGGCCTTGTCGACCTTCGGCAAATCGTCGGGTTCACTCCCCTCGGCCCAGTCCTGAAGGCGCTTGGCCCAGGCATCGAGCTGTTTCGGCGGATAGCAGGTCTTGATCTCGTCATTGCCCTTCTGGAGCCGTGCATAGACGAAATCGCCGGCGACGTCGGCGATCGCCGGATATTTGCCGTGCTCGGCGAACACGACAGGCGTCTCGAACTCGCGGATCAGCGTGACGAAGTCCGGCGCGCAAAAACTGTCGTGGCGGACCTCGACGACATGGCGCAGCGCGCGCCCATCGAGCTTGCGCGGCAGCAGCTCCAGGAACTTGCCGAAATCGGCGCCGTCGAACTTTTTCGTAGGCGCGAACTGCCACAGCACCGGTCCGAGATGGTCGCCGAGTTCCAGCACGCCGGAATCATAGAATCGCTTGATGGAATCGCCGGCCTCGGCGAGCACGCGGCGGTTGGTGGCGAAGCGGGGTCCCTTCACCGAGAACACGAAACCATCGGGCACTTCGCTGGCCCATTTGCGAAAGCTCTCCGGCTTCTGTGAGCCATAATAGGTGCCGTTGATCTCGATCGAGGTCAGCTTCGAGGCGGCGTAGGACAGCTCCTTGGCCTGCGTGAGCTTCTCCGGGTAGAACACGCCGCGCCAGGGCTCGAAGGTCCAGCCGCCCACGCCGATGAAAATGTTGCCGGATTTTTTGGACGCGGTTTTTGCTTTGGCCACGGGAGGGTCTCGCATCGACGGGGAGGGACCTCATCCTAATCAAACCAGATGTGATTGGCCAGTTGCGCCGTCCCGCCTAAGGTCGCAACGGGACCCGCGCAAAAGGAGAACAAGAATGCGGATGCTGATGGTGGGAGCGGCGCTCGTCATGATGACATCTGCTGCCATGACGTTTGGTGCCATGGCCGACGATGATGACGATGCCAAGGGTGCGCAGAAGCTCGCCATGCAGGGCCGCGACGATTACTGGCATTGCCTGGCGCGGGAATATTCGCGCGACTCCAATCAGGGAATGTCGGAACAGGATTTCGGCCGCTCGGTCGCGGGCGCCTGTCCGTCGGAGCGGCAATATTACCGGGTGGCGTTGCTCGACTATCTCACCACGCAATATCCGAACATCGATGCCGGCGCCCATCTCGCCACCGCGAACAGAGCGGTCGAGTCGGCGCAGAAGGACATCGTGACGGCCTTCGTCAAGCACAGGCCGCCCGCAAAGTAGGGCCGTCGCGAATGGCCAATCGCGAAGAGGGCACGTGAGCCGGCGATCCTCATGCGCGACGAGCCATTCGCTACTCGCCCCTTCGCGGGGGGCTCTTCCAGCTCCGCGCGCATCCATGGTATCACTGGAGGCATCTGGAACAGGGATGGGCTTCCATGTCGTCTGAGTCGATGGGTGGCATTCTGGGCGCGATCGTCGCGGCAGTCGTGCTTGCGGTCGCCGTCGTATTGGGGCCGATCGGCCAGTACGGCAAGCCGCCCAGGCCGGCAAAGGCCGAGCCGGCTCCGGCGGCAGCGCCCGCTGTCCCGGCTGCCCCCGTGCCGCGTGGGCCGGTGATCAAGGAAGTCCCGAACTAGCAAGGATCTGAAAAAGGGCCGCTATGCCCCCTTGCGAAGCGGTTTTGCCGTACCTATCTAGCTTATAACGGCGACGTTGAGCGAAACCTCCGGCGCTGGAACGACCTTGGAATAGCTTGGGCTTGCGCCGGATGTACGCGCGGTCCGCCGTTCCGGGGTCGTTGGCATTTTTGGGCCCTTTTTGGGCCTTTCCCCACAGACCCCCGGCTCGGTAGATCTTGGCAGCCCAACGTCTTGGCAGCGCAGGACGCGGCGGATATACGCTGCCGTCATGAATGAAGCGATCAGACCGGGCTCCGGCACTCCCCCGCAGGCTCAAGAGGCGCCGGAACTGTCGGTCATCGTCCCGACGTTCAACGAGCGCGACAACGTCACGGTGCTGTACCGACGGCTGGAGGCGACGCTCGCCAACGTCGCTTGGGAAGTCGTGTTCGTCGACGATAATTCGCCCGACGGCACCTGGGACGTCGTGCGCGCGCTGGCGCAGCGCGACAACCGCGTGCGCTGTGTCCGCCGCATCGGCCGCCGCGGCCTGTCGGGCGCCTGCATCGAGGGCATCCTGGCCTCCAGCGCGCCCTATGTGGCCGTGATCGATGCCGACCTCCAGCACGACGAGACGCAACTGCCGAAGATGCTGTTGCTGCTCGCAAGCGATCAGGCCGATCTCGTCGTCGGCAGCCGCTACATCGAGGGCTACAAGAGCGAAGGCTTCAACAAGCAGCGCGCCGGCGCCAGCGCGCTTGCGACCGAACTCGCCAGGAAGGCGTTGCGGGTCGAGATCGCCGATCCCATGAGCGGCTTCTTCATGGTTCGGCGCGACCGTTTCGAGGAGTTGGCGCCGAAGCTGTCGGTGCACGGCTTCAAGATCCTGCTCGACCTCGTCGCGAGCGCGAACGGTAGCTTGCGAGCCGTTGAAATTCCCTACACGTTCGGTGAGCGCCAGCACGGCGAGAGCAAGCTCGATTCCATGGTCGCGCTGGATTTTCTCGGCCTGGTGCTGGCCAAGTTCACCAACGATGCTGTCTCGCTGCGCTTCATCCTGTTCGCGATGGTCGGCGGCATCGGCCTCGTGGTGCATCTGACCACGCTGTTCATCGCCCTTCAGCTGTTCAAGGCGCCGTTCGCGGAGGCGCAGGCCGCGGGCGCCGTCGTCGCCATGACCAGCAACTTCGTCCTCAACAACTTCCTCACCTACCGCGACCAGCGGCTGAAGGGCTTTGCGCTGCTGCGCGGCCTGATCGCCTTCTACATCGTATGCAGCGTCGGCCTGCTCGCCAATGTCGGCGTCGCCTTCTCGGTCTACGACCAGGAGCCGATCTGGTGGCTGGCCGGCATGGCCGGCGCGCTGATGGGCGTGGTGTGGAACTACGCGATGTCCGGACTGTTCGTCTGGCGCAAGAAATAGCTCGACATGGGCGGGGCTGACGCGCGGATCGTCCGCAATACCGCGCTGGTGATCGTTGCGCTGGTCGGCTTGCGGCTGGTTGCGGCCGCGTTCACGCCAATCACCTTCGACGAAGCCTATTACTGGATGTGGTCGAAGAACCTCGCCGGAGGATATTACGACCACCCGCCGATGGTCGCCTATGTGATCCGCGCCGGCACCATGATCGCCGGCGACACCGAGCTCGGCGTCCGCGTGTTCTCGATCCTGCTCGCGCTGCCGATGAGCTACGCGATCTACCGCTCCGCCGCCATCCTGTTCGGCGGCGCGCGGGTGGCTGCGACCAGCGCCATCCTGCTCAACGTGACCATGATGGCCTCGGTGGGCACGCTGATCGTCACGCCGGATGCGCCGCTGCTGGTTGCCTCCAGCTTCGTGCTGTTCTTCCTCGCCAAGGTGCTGGAGACCGGCCGCGGCGTCTGGTGGCTCGCCGTCGGCGCGGCGGTCGGCGCGGCGCTGCTGTCGAAATACACCGCGATGTTCTTTGGCGCTGCGATCCTGATCTGGCTTGCGGCCGTGCCGAAACTGCGGCGCTGGTTCCTCTCGCCCTGGCCCTATCTCGGCGGTCTCGTTGCGTTCGCGCTGTTCTCACCGGTGATCCTGTGGAATGCGGATCATCAATGGGTCTCGTTCGTAAAGCAGCTCGGCCGCGCGAAGATCGAGGACTTCCGTCCCATCTTCATCGCCGAGCTGATCCCGACCCAGATCGCCTTCGCGACCCCGCTGGTCTTCATCCTCGGCGCGATGGGCCTGCACGCGCTGACCTGGCGCCGGGCCGGCGCGTTGGCCTCGCGTGTGCTGATCGAGACGCTGTTCTGGACCATCGTCGTCTATTTCGTCTGGCATTCGCTGCATGCCCGCGTCGAGGCCAACTGGTTCGCGCCGGTCTATCCGCCCTTCATCGTTGCTGCGGCCGCCGCCGCCAATCTCGTGCCGTGGCAACCACGCGCGCGCCGCCTCGCGGATTTCTGCCTGCGCTGGGCCGCGCCCGTGGGCATCGTGATGTTTGCGGCGCTGATCGTGCAGGCCAACACCGGCTGGCTGTCGGGCTATCGCCGCGACGCGACGGTGCGCAGCGTCGGCGTCGGCTGGCGCGAGCTCGCCGCCGAGATCGAAGCGGCGCGCGTGCGCAGTGGCGCGACCTGCGTGCTCGCGCAGGACTACGGCACCACGGGCTGGCTCGCCTTTTACTTGCCGCGTGGCACCTGCGTGCTGCAGCAGAACCAGCGCATCCGCTGGGTCAACATGCCCGAGCCCGATCCAAAGCTGCTTGCCGGCAAGCTGATCTCTGTCGACGAGCTGCGTCCGGACGGCCATCCCGCCCTCGACGAGCTCTTCGCGAAGGTGACGCAAATTGCGCAATTGCAGCGCAAGCGCGGGCCGCTCGTGATCGAGACCTACGGCGTTGATCTGCTCGAAGGCGCCAAGGGCGACGTGCTCGACCGCTCGCCGCCGCCGGAAGCGCGGTAGGCGGCCCCCAAAATCAGTCGATCATCTCGGCCCTGGCGGCGGCCTGGCTCGGCCCGTTCTGGTCGCGCCAGAACCAGACGGTCACGACGCCGGAGCGGCCGCGGACCTGCGTGAGCAGGGGACCTGACAGAATGCCGTCGGGAGCGCCGTGGAAGTCGGCCGCATCAAGCAGCGTATCGGTCAGCGCGAGCCGCGCGCAGTTCTGGGCGGCAACCTCCATCAAGCGGTTCGCGACGTTGACCGTGTCGCCCGTCGCCGTGATGTGCTGGTGGCTTTCGCCGAGGCGGGAGGCGATGATTGGGCCGAAATGCGCGCCGATCTTGAAACCAAGCTGGCCGCGAAGGGCAGGCGGCAGCGAAGCGATCCAGCGATCGACGCTGCGATACAGGTCGATCGAGCATTGCAGCGCGCGCGCGGCGTCGTCGGGCATCGCGTGTGGCAGCCCGAACAGGATCATGGCGCCGTCGCCGAGAAAGCCGGTGATCAGGCCGCCGCAATCGACCGCGGCCTTGTCGATCAGCGCGTGAAATGCCCTCAGCAGATGCTGCAGCTCGTCCGGATCGATCCGTTCGCTGAGCGTCGTGAAACCGGAGAGATCGATGAAGACGACGGCCGCATCCTGCCGGACCGGCCTGGACAGGAAATTCGGATCGCGCGTCAGCCATTCCTGCACGGCGGGCGCCTGAAATTGCGCCAGCGACCTGCTCTTGGCGGCAAAATATTGCGTGCGGCGGCCGCCGGCCCACAGCTGCACGCCGGCAAAGACCGCGACCGGCGGCACCGCGGCGGCAAGTGTCGTCGCGGCGTTCAGCCAAACGCCGTGCGTGAAGGCGAACAGATTGAGCCCGGCCCAGGCGATCATCACCGCGGCGGCCGCGACGATGCCGGGCGCGCTGCGCCGCCAGGCGAGCAGGCCGACCAGCAGCATCGGCAAAAGGATCGCGAAAAGCGCGTCGGCGATGTGGACCTTGCGGTCGCGCACGATGCCGTCACCGGCGACGAGATGGGTGATCGCGGTCGAGATCACCTCGACGCCGGGCATCAGGGAATCGAACGGTGTCGGATAGAAGTCGCCGCCGCCGGCGACCGCGGCGCCGATCACGACGATGCGGTTCTCGATCGCCGCGCGATTGAGCGTACCGTCGAAGATGCTCTGCGCGCTGACGGTGCGGATGGTGCGGCGCGGGCCGTAATAGGTGATCGGCAGTGCGAAATCGGAGTCGGTCGACACCGCGCGATCGCCGAGCATGAGATGATCCGGCGCGATCGTCAGCGGCTTGTCGAGCGCGCGCGTCGCGACGCGCAAGGGAAATGACAGCTCGACCTTGTCGCGGGTCCGGAACAGCATCGGCACCGAAAGCGGCGAGCCCGACTGCCCCGTCGCGACGTTGACGACTCCGACCTCGGCGTGATCGGCGAAGGCGGGCAGCGGCAGCAGGAAGCGCTCGGCCTGTGGCAGCGCGGCGAGGGGACCTTGGGTGCCCGGCTCCACGGTCTCGCTGGCGGTCGGGAAGATCGCCGCGGCGGCGAGCACCATGGGACCGGTGGCGAGCGTGTTGGCCAGCGTCGCGTCGCCGATCGCAGCGCTGCGGTCGACCAGGAGCAGGTCGATCGCGACGACCTTCGGCTTGAACTGCACGATGGTATCGACGACGCGCGCGAGATCGGCGCGCGGTAGCGGATAGCTGCCGCCGCGCTTCACGACGGTGTCGTCGATGGCGACGATGGTGACGAGATCGGGCGGAGCCTGCACGCCGCGGACCTGGGTCCGCCAATCCGTCAGCGTCGCCTCGAGCCGATCAAGAAAGCGCAGATGACCGTTGGCGTGGCCGGCATAGATGCCGGCACCCCACAGCGCGGTGAGGACGAGTGCCACCAGAATCTGAACGCGTCTAGTCATTACGTACTGCAATCTTCTTTGTCGCCCGGGCGTTGCTGCGCGGGCCTTAATTGTCCAGGCCTTATTGACCCAGTCTTGCCATCAGCGCGTCGACGCGCGGCTGGCCCCAGGTCTTGACGGTCAACGGGCCCGTTGCCTCGACATCGACGCCTTGGCCCGGTCCGAGCACGACGCCGCGTCCACGAGCCCTGCGGCTCACACCGACACGGCCATCAGCAACGAAGACCGCGGTCTTGGCCTCAGCGACATCGACGGCCCATTTGGTCCCGCGCACTGCGGCGATCGCCTGCGGCGTCAGCACCTTGAAGGGATTGCCGCCGGGCTTCTTGGGCACCTCGATCAGCAGCGCCTTGCTGCTCAACTCCACGGAGTCAATATGTCCGTCGCGGTTGGCGTCCTTAAGTTCAAATCTGGCGCCGTTTTCCGCAACGATGGTGATGCCGTTGTCACAGCGCCACACTTGCGTGCCCGCAGCCGATGGCGATGCCGTGCAGCCGACATTGGCAACCGGCTGTGCGTTCGCAGACCCGATCAACTGAAACAACCACGCCAGAGCGAAAATACCGGCGCCCGCGATCCCTCTCATGCCAGCCTCCGTTTGCGTGCTTGGCACAGTTCAAAGCGATGTTGATACGGTACCGTATCACACGCAGAGGCTGCTGAAAAGTGCCGCTCTCGGAGCTATTTCCTCGGTGCGGTCTTTTCCAGTCCGGCGCGATCAACTTTCGGTCAGGGCGCCGTGCTGCGTGAGCACTCTGTGCGCGATGTGTGATGTGGGACGGGCTCTGCCGCCACCCTGCTGACACCCGCTGGAGAGGGCAGCGCGCACCAGCCTCGCGCAACGCTTCCCCGCTATTGTCCGGGTATTGAAGACCACGAAAACGACTTGGTTGGATGGCCTTAGAGGGGCGGCCTGTGACGTCCGTCGAACGCGCCGAACCGGCCGAGAATTATAGTTAACAGATGCTGCTAAGTCCGTAGTTCTGCGGACTTTTTTCTCGAAATGGGACAGCGTTAACGCGGTGCCTCACATCTGCCCGAACTTAATCTGCATTTAACTAAAAGTCGCCTTAATGACGCTCCGACCTCCTGCGAGATGCTGTTCCCGGATCGTGACCAGCGGCACTTCGAAGGGGGACTGAGTGACACCGTCCTGGACGCAAGGCGAATGAGTACGAGTATCGCTGCGCAGAGTAACGCGGCACGGAAGTCCAAGAATTCTCTTCGGAAGCCTTCCCGGAAAATGACCACCACCAATTGGCTGGGC
Source organism: Bradyrhizobium sp. 482_C4_N1_8 (assembly GCF_052075965.1). Classification (NCBI taxonomy): domain Bacteria; kingdom Pseudomonadati; phylum Pseudomonadota; class Alphaproteobacteria; order Hyphomicrobiales; family Nitrobacteraceae; genus Bradyrhizobium; species Bradyrhizobium sp. 482_C4_N1_8. The sequence continues at coordinate 3,421,840 of NZ_CP197231.1, forward strand.
GCCGCGGCGATCGGCTGCGTCGTGATGGGCGCCGGCTGGACCATCTACAGCAACGTCCTCGGCGCCAGCGTCTATCCGACCGTCGGCAGCATTGGCTACGACGAGCCCGTGATCAAGCGCGCGCCCAGGGTGGCGCTGCGTGAGGCCGGCGAGGCCATCAGGGACACCTTTGCGCTGCTGCCCGACCGGCTCCAGGTCGCAGCCCCGATCTCGCGCGAGATGTTCAACGAGCGCTTTGCCGCGGCCGCGACCCAGGGCGTGGCGTCGAATGCGAGCGCCGCCCCCGCAACCCAGGTCGCCGTCGCCAAGGAAGCGTCGAAGGACGCCCCCAAGCAGAGCGTGATCGCGAAGGTCGCGGACGCGCTGAAGCCGGCGGCACCAGCCAAGATCGCGGATGCCGCGAAGGCCAAGCGCGCACCGGATGCGCAGATGCAGCTGGCTTCGGCCGATCCGGCCGAGATCGTGCCGGCGCCCGAGGCGAAGCCGAAATCGTTTGCTGATCGCGCCAAGGCCGCGGTGATGTCGATCACCGGGCCGCGCCAGTCGATGGTCGAGAAGCTCTGGGGCAAGCGCGAGCCGTCCGGCGGGCTGCTGGCCTATGCCTCGGCCGATGCCAGCGTGACCGCGTCCATCGCGCCGCGGGAGCAGAACCCCATGCTCGGCGGTTCGGCGCCCTATGAGCGGGACACGGCGGTCTACGACATCACCGCCAAGATGGTTTACCTGCCCGACGGCACCAAGCTCGAGGCGCATTCCGGCCTCGGCTCCAATCTCGACGATCCGCGCTCCTCGCGCGTCCGCATGCGCGGCGTGACGCCGCCGCACATCTACACGCTGAAGCCGCGCGAAGCGCTGTTCCATGGCGTGCCGGCGCTGCGCCTGACCCCGATCGGCGGCGAGAGCGCGATCTACGGCCGCGACGGCCTGCTCGCCCACACCTTCATGCTCGGGCCGAACGGCGATTCCAATGGCTGCGTATCGTTCAAGGACTATTACGCGTTCCTTGACGCCTACCGCAACAAGGGCATCCGCAAGCTCGCGGTGCTGGCGCGGGTCGAGTGAGCTCAGTCAAATTCGCGATGATCTCAAAGGGCCGCTTGCAGCGGCCCTTTTCTTTTCTGCTTTAGCCCGGCCAGCACTGTCCGCCGCCGTCGATCCTGAGCACCTGGCCCGAGACGAAGGCGCCCATGGGACCGGCAAAGAACTCGACGACGCGCGCGACCTCGTCGACGGTCGCGATGCGGTCGAGCGTGCCGGTCTCGACCATCCTGTCGGGGTCCACCGCGCGCGTGCCGAGGAAACGGCCGGTGCGGGTATCGCCGGGCGCGATGCAGTTGACGGCGATGTCGTAGGCGCGGAGCTGGTCGGCCAGGCATCGCGTGTAGTGGGTCACGCCAGCCTTCGACACCGCGTAGATCGAGCCCTGGGTGCGGCCCTTGAACGCGGCGACCGAGCCGAGCGTGACGATGCGGCCGCGGCGCCGCTCCATCATGCCCTTCGCGACCGCCTGGCAGGTCAGGATGGTCGAGAGCAGATTGCGCTCCAGCACCGCGCGCACATCGGCCTCCTTGATGTTCACCGCGTCGTTCGGGTCGGGCTTGCCACCGGCGGCTGCGATGTCGCCGCCGGCATTGTGCACGAGGATGTCGATCGGGCCGAGCGCGGCCTCCGTCTCGGCGATCACGCGCGCGATGTCCTCGCCCCTGGTGAGGTCGCCGAGCACGCGCTGGCTGCGGACGCCGAATTGCTGGCCGATTTCTGCCGCCACCGCGGTGAGGGTGGTGCCCTCGCCATATTCCGCCGGCCCGTTCTCGCGCATGCCGTGGATGGCGACATCGGCGCCGAGCGCGGCGAGCTTCTCTGCAAAGGCGCGTCCGAGCCCGCGTCCCGCGCCGGTCACCAACGCCACCTGTCCTGACAATACTTTCCCGTCATGTGCAGCCATGATCTTCTCCTGTTGTGAATGTCAGTCTGCCGCGAGATCGAGCCCGATCGCCATCGCCTGCACGAGGCACATCGGTGCGACCAGCGTACGCAGCGCCGGCTCGGGCATGTCCTGGATCTCGAACACGACGCTCGCGCCTTCGACGATCGGGCTTAGGAGGCTGTCGGTGATGGAAATCGTGGGCACGCCGCGCGCAACGAGTTCGGGAAACAGCCGCGCCGTATCCGGATAGTAGTTCCGGAAGCTGATCGCGACCAGCGCGTCCTCCGTGGTTGCGGCATGCGACTGCTCGTGGATGCTGCCGCCCGTGCCGTCGAGCAGGACGACGCGGCGTCCGAGCTTGCGCAGCACGTAGGCGAGGTGGGTCGCAACCGGAAACGAGCCGCCGAGGCCGAGCAGATAGATGTCGCGCGCCTTGGCGAGGATCGCGGTCGCGGCGTCGAGTTCGCGCGCATGCACGGACTGGCTCAGCGTCACCAGCGCCGATTGCGCTTCCGAGACGAAGCGCGACAGCACCGCGGCGGGCTGGCGGCCGAGCACCGATTTCTCCTCGCTCTTCATGCGGGCGAGCCGCGCCTTGTAGCTTGGTGCTACGCCGGCAACGAGCCGTGAGCGGAACACCTGCTGCATCTCGGTGAAGCCGCCAAAGCCGAGTGCATGGGCGAAGCGAACGATTGCCGACGGCGGCACGCCCGAGCGCTGCGCAACCTCCGCCACGGTGCCGAGCGCGACATCGGTCGGGTGATCGAGCACGAACTCCGCGATTTGCTGCAGCCGGCCGGACAGCGCCCGGTGCCGCTGCGCAATGGCGCCGCGCAGCTCGTCGTAGCTCATCGCGCCTTGTGCCTTGTTCATCGTCTCGGGTCTCCGGATCGGTCGCCTGTTTAACGGCATTTCACCGTTTGGATCAAATATTCTACTTTACATAACAAATGGAATGAATATTCTAATCGCAGAAAAAAGCAAAAGACTTCGAAAACGGGAGGAAACGATGAGAGGGCGTCAGATCTCACGGCGAAGCGTTCTGAAGGGCAGCTTGATGGCCAGCGTCATCGGCGGCACCGGCAGCTTCTTTGGACCGTGGAAAGAGAATCACGCGTGGGCGCAGGGCGCCAAGCCGATCAAGCTCGGCCTGACCTGCGACGCCAGCGGCCAATACGGCAACAGCGGCCAGGACGATTTCCGCGGCATCAAGATGGCGATCGACGAGTTCAACGCCAAAGGCGGCGTGCTCGGACGCCAGATCTCGTTCATCACCGCGGACACCGAGACGACGCCGGCCACAGGCAGCCGCGTCGCCGAACGCTTCATCACCCGCGAGGACTGCACCATCCTGATCGGCGCGCTGCATTCCGGCGTCGCTAACGCCATCACCCAGGTCGCCAGCAAATACGGCGTGATCTACATGAACACCAATTCCTCCGCGCCGAGCGAGGCCGGGGAGAATTGCTCGCGTGTGAAATTCGTCTGGGACGGCAACGGCACCAATTTCTCCAAGGCATCGGTCAAGAACGCAGTCGATTCCATCGGCAAGAACTGGATGCTGCTGACCAATGACTACGTCTGGGGTCACACCACGTCTGCCGCGACCAAAGCGCAGGTCGAGGCTGCCGGCGGCAAGATCATCGATAATCTGCTGGTGCCGCAGAACACCCGCGACTTCACCGCCTACCTCCTGAAGATCCAGCAAGCAAAACCCGACGTGGTCGCGACTGCGATCGGCGGCGACGACATCAAGGCACTGCGCGAGCAGGTGGCGCAGCTCAAGCTCGACGGCAAGCCCGCCTGGATCAACAACCAGCAGGACTGGCCCGACGTCTGGGGCGCGCCCGACAGCCTGTTCGGCGTGTTCGGCACCACCTGGTATCACAAGCTGCAGCTGCCCGGCGTCGCCGACTTCGTCAAGAAATGGCAGGCCGCCAACAAGGACGGCCCGATCCCGGTGCCGGGCAACGTCTCCTACAACGGCTACATGAGCACGCGCGAATTGCTCCGTGCGATCGAGCGGGCAGGGTCGACCAACAACGTCAAGATCATCAAGGAGATCGAGAACCTCAAGGTCTCGGCAACCGATCGCATGCAGCATTTCGACGCTTACATGGATCCCGTGACGCATCAGATGCAGCAGACGATCTATCTGGCGCGGCGCAACGCCAAGCCGGCCGACAACACCGATCTGTTCGATATCATCAGCTGGACCGAGCCGAAATCGGCAGCCGATGACGCTGCTCCCGGCAAGTGCAAGCTCACGCCCTACGAGCAGGTGCCGACCGTCGACTCCTAGCGACGGTGCGTCGCGTCGTGGAACGAGCGGCGCGCATGTCGCGCGCCGCAGCCCGGGCCTTTGAGGGCTTGGGGGAGCAATGCCAGTTGCGAGAGTCAAAACCTTGTTCGACCTTCTTCCGCATCTCCTGAATGGCCTGACGCTTGGCCTGTTGTTCGCGCTGATCGCGCTCGGCTTCATGCTCATTGTCGGGCTGATGGAGCAGATCAACCTTGCGCATGGGTCTCTGTTCGCGCTCGGGGCCTATGTCGCCATGCAGCTCACCGGACCGCGCCCGCCATTGCCGGCCGATCTTGCGAAAGCGTGGCTCGCGCTGCCGCTGGGTTGGCGCTATGTCGCGACGCTCGTGATCGCGCCCGTGATCGTGAGCCTCGTCGGCATGCTGATCGAGCTCTGCATGCGGCGGACCTACGGCAAGGATCCGCTGTACGGACTGCTCCTGACCTTCGGCGCGGCGATGGTGATCGAGGAGCTGATCCGCCTTGTCTGGGGGACGCGGGACTATGTGCTGCAGGTTCCGTCCGCCATCAACGGCGGCTTCCTGTTCGGCGACCTGATCTGGTCGACCTATCGCTTCTACGCGGCGGGCATCGCGGCCGGAATCATCGGCCTGGTCTGGCTGTTGATCGAAAAGACGTCGTTCGGCGCAACCGTCAAGGCCGGCGCCCATGACAGCGAGATCGTCCGCGCGCTTGGCATCAACCTGTCGCGCTTGCGGCTGCTGGTCTTCGTGTTCGGCACGATGCTTGCCGCGATCGCGGGCATTATCGTTGCGCCGATCTGGGGCATTCGTCCGCATATGGGCGTCGATGCCGTCATCCCCGCGTTCCTGGTGATCGTGCTCGGCGGCGTCGGCAGCTTTTGGGGCGCTGTCGTGGCGGGGCTGCTGGTCGGACTCTGTGTCGGTCTTGCCGGCGCTTACGCGTCCGAATGGTCGCTGTTGTCGATGTACATCCTGCTGGTCGCCGTCGTGACGTTCCGTGCGCGCGGTTTGTGGGGCAAGAAAAGCGTGCTCGAGGCCTAGGGAATGATTGTGGGATCAAAATCGTCATCCGACGCTGCGCGCCTCGTCACGCCGACGATGCTGGTGCTCTGGCTCGTGCTCGCAACCGTGCCGCTCTGGATCACGCGGATCGGGCTCTATCCCTATCTCGGGATCGAGATCCTGATCTGGTCGCTCTATGCGCTTGCGTTCAACCTGGTGCTGGGCACGGCCGGACTTCCCTCGTTCGGACATGGCGCCTATTTCGGCATCGGCGCCTATGCGTTCGGGCTCTGCCAGTTCGACATTGTCGCCAATCTCTGGATCTGTCTCGCTGCCGCGGCCGTGGTCGCGGGGCTTGCCGGCGTGCTGGTGGCGCTGTTCATCTCGCACCGGCGCGGCATCTACTATGCCTTCATGACCATCGCCTTCGGCCAGATCTTCTGGACGCTGGCGATCAAGTCGCACCGCATCACCGGCGGTGAGGATGGGCTTCTCAAGATTAAGCGGCTGCCGGCCGATTTCGGGCTGGTGTCGTTCGATCTCACCGACAATGTCGCGTTCTACTATTTCGTGCTCGCGGTGTTCGCGGTCGGTACCGCCGTCTTGTGGCGGCTGGTGCATTCGCCCTATGGCCGCGTGGTCGCTGCGATCAGGCAGAGCGAGGTTCGCGCCGCCCATCTCGGCTATAACGTATGGCTCTACAAGGCATCGGTGTTCGCACTGTCGGCGGCCGTGTCCGGCTTTGCCGGCGGACTGTTCGCGATGGCGCAGCTCGCCGCGTTCCCCGATGTGATGAGCCTGCATCAATCGGGCTACGTCGTGATGATGACGCTGGTCGGTGGCGGGCTCGTCAGCTTCTGGGGGCCGGTGATCGGCGTGTTTCTCTTCCTCACCGCGCGCGACGTGATCGGGGCGCTGACCAATGCCTGGATGCTCTATTTTGGTCTGCTGTTCATTGCGATCGTGCTGTTCCGCCCGGAAGGCATTGCGGGCGCGCTGTCGGCCGTCGTGCAGCAGCATTCATTGAACGCGCTAAGGCGACGCGGCACGTCCGCGATGCGTCTGCTGGTCGGGGGCGGGCGATGAGCATGATCGAGGCCGCAGGTGTGCACGTCCGCTTCGGCGATCGCGTCGTGCTGGAAAGCGTCGATCTCGCGGTTGCCGAGGGCGAGTTTCACGGCGTGATGGGCCCGAACGGCGCGGGCAAGACCACCTTCTTCAACGTCCTCACCGGCAGGGTGAAGCCGAGCCGCGGCCGAGTCCTGCTCGGCGGCGAGGATGTCACGGGATTGAGTCCGCACCGCATCGCCGCCAAGGGCATCGCCCGCTCGTTTCAGATCATGACCCTGTTCGACGAATTCTCCGCCCGCGACAACGTCATGATGGGCTTGCCCGCGTTTCGCGCCCGTGGCCTCGATATCGCGCGGGCGGCGGCTGGAGATCGCAGGTTTGCCGAGCAGGCATCCGAAGCGCTCGCCGCGGTCGGGCTTGCCGACAAGGGCGATGTCCGCGCCAAAGACCTGTCCTATGGCGACCGCCGCGCGCTGGAGATCGCGGTCGCGCTCGCGCAGGCCCCGCGCGTGCTGTGCCTGGACGAGCCGACCTCCGGCCTCGGCTCCGACGGCGTGCAGCGGCTGGCAGCTCTAGTGGCGCGCCTGAAGGGCCGGCTGACCATCGTCGCCATCGAGCACGACATGGAGTTCCTGTTCTCGCTCGCCGATCGCATCTCGGTCATCCATTGGGGCCAGGTGGTAGCGCGCGGCACGCCGCACGAGCTGCAGCAGAACGAATGGGTGCGTCGTTCCAATCTCGGGAAGTTCGCATGATCCTCGAAGTGGACGGGGTCGATACCTTCTACGGCGAGACCCAGGCGCTGTTCGGCGCCTCGCTCGCCATCGAGCACGCCAAGGTGTTTGCACTGCTCGGGCCCAACGGCGCCGGCAAGACCACCATGCTCCGTTCGATTCTCGGCCTGACGCGGCCGCGTCGTGGCGCGGTTCGCTTCGACGGGCATGACGTGACGCGCGATCCGACCCACGAGATCGCGCGCGCCGGCATCGGCTGGGTGCCCGACGACCGGCGGCTGTGCCCAACCTTGTCGGTGGCGCGCAACCTCACCATCGCGCAGAAGCGCACGCGCTTTCGCAACTGGAGCGTCAAGGAGGCAGCCGCGATCTTCTCCCCGCTCGAATATCTCATGGAGCGCGACTGCGAGAACCTGTCGGGCGGCGAGATGCAGATGGTCGCCATTGCGCGCGCGCTGGTCGGTTCGCCGGGACTGGTCCTGTTCGACGAGCCGAGCCAGGGTCTTGCGCCAAAGATCGTCGGCGACGTGCTCGCGACGATATTGCGCATGAAGGACGAGGGCATCGCCTCGCTGGTTGTCGAGCAGAATGCCGAGATCGCGCTGTCGGTCGCGGACCATGCCGCGGTGATCGATCGCGGCCGGATCGTCTGGACCGGCGAGGCCGCCGTCTTGCGCGATGACCGCGCCCTTCGTCAGCGCTTGTTGGGAGTACAATAAGTGGCCGCACCGCTGCTCGTCCTCGATGACGTTCGCAAGGTCTACACCAGGGGCCGCGTCATCCGCCGTCCGACGTTCACGCTTCAGGCAAACCTGTCGCTGGGAGAGCCGGGTATCGTCGGCGTGGTCGGGCCGAACGGCGCCGGCAAGACGACGCTGTTCGAGATGATGACCGGCTCCAACGCGCCGACCTCGGGCCGCGTGCTGGTCGCGGGCACCGATATTCATGGCGTCAAATATCGCGAGCGCGACCGGCTCGCGATCCACTATCACCAGTCCTATCAGGTCCGGCGTTTTCGCAAGCGCATTCCGTCCGCCTTGCTGGTGCCGTCGCCGACCCGGACGCCGCTGGTTCATCTGTTCGACGAACCGCAGTTCAACCTGCAGGACGGCTATATCGGCTTCATGCTCGATTTCTTCCGCAAGCTGCGCGACGAGGGCAGGCTGGTCATCCTCTGCATGCATCCGACAGCTAGCTGGCACCTCGACATCCTCGCCGAGATCGCCGGGCAATTCCTGTTCGTCGCCGGCGGCGGGGTGACGCGGATGGCGGACTTCCGCACGCTCACCGCCGAGCCGCGCTTCCGCCTCTATCTCGGACCGGAGATGACGCGCGCCGCGGACGCCATCTGTCACAGCTCGACCTAAAAGGAGACTCCGTTGGCCTATTCGAACACGCAGCTTTTCATTGCCGGCAAATGGCGCCCGGCCCATTCGGGCAAAGCGATCGAGGTGCGCAATCCCGCGACCGAGGAGGTGATCGGCACCGTCGCGCATGCTGGCCAATCCGATCTCGACGAGGCGCTCGCCGCCGCTTCCGCCGGCTTCAAGGTCTGGCGTAACGTTGCGCCGTTCGAGCGCTGCCGGATCATGCGCAAGGCCGCTGCGATCATGCGCGAGCGCAATGACGAGATCGCGCTGCTGCTGACGATGGAACAGGGCAAGACGCTTGGTGAAGCGAAGATGGAGGCGATGGCCGCCGCTGACGTCATCGAGTGGTTCGCGGAGGAGGCCAAGCGCGCCTATGGCCGTCTGATCCCCGCGCGCGGCCCCGGCATCTACCAGATCGCGATGAAGGAGCCGGTCGGCCCGGTCGCCGCGTTCACGCCGTGGAATTTCCCGATCAACCAGGTCGTGCGCAAGCTTTCCGCAGCGCTCGCCGCCGGCTGCTCGATCATCGTCAAGGCGCCGGAGGAGACACCAGCTTCGCCCGCGCAGTTGATCCGCGCGTTTGCGGACGCGGGCGTGCCCGACGGCGTCATCAACCTCGTCTACGGCGTGCCGTCGGAGATCTCCGAATATCTGATCCCGCATCCGGTGATCCGGAAAATCTCCTTCACGGGCTCGACCCATGTCGGCAAGCAGCTCAATGCGCTTGCGGGCCTGCACATGAAGCGCGCCACCATGGAGCTCGGTGGCCATGCGCCGGCGATCGTCTTTGGGGATGCCGACGTCGCGTCGGCCGCGAAGATTCTGGCGGCGGCGAAATATCGCAACGCCGGCCAGGTCTGCATCTCGCCGACGCGGATGCTGGTGCAGGACGACGTGTTCCGCGAATTCATCGACAAATTCGTCGACAGCGCCAATGCGTTCAAGGTCGGCAACGGCCTCGATCCCGAGTCCAAAATGGGCTCGCTCGCCAATCCGCGCCGCGTCACCGCCATCGAAGGCATGGTGCAGGATGCCGTCGGCAAGGGCGCCAGGCTCGAGACCGGGGGCAAGCGTGTCGGCAACAAGGGCCATTTCTTCGAGCCGACCGTGGTGAGCGATGTGCCGAAGGATGCGCGCGCGATGAACGAGGAGCCGTTCGGCCCGCTCGCCCTGATCTCCCGCTTCTCGTCATTCGACGACGTGGTCGAGGAGGCGAACCGGCTGCCCTTTGGCCTTGCCTCTTACGCCTTCACCAGCTCGGCCAAGACGGCGGCTGCGATCGGCGCGGCGGTCGAGGCCGGCATGATGTCGATCAACAGCTTTGGTCTGGCGCTGCCCGAGGTGCCGTTCGGCGGCATCAAGGATTCCGGCTATGGTTCGGAAGGCGGCACCGAGGCGATGGAAGGCTACTTCAACACCAAGTTCATCAGCCAGACGGGCGTGTGAGCGGGCGTGCACGCGAGGCCGCGCGATCATCGCGCGGCTTAGCGCTTGACGAAAACCAGGTTGCAGGCACGCGCCTCGTTGCGCTTTCCGCTGCCACGGGTGCGATCGAACTGCGCATCGACCGTAAAGGCGTAAGGCGAGCCGGGTGCGAGATTGTTGAGTGTGTAGGTGCTCGCCCCGGTCGTGCCGCGCGCGCTCAAGGTCGTCTTGCCGTCCGCGGGGATCTGGCCGTCGATCTCCAGCCGATTGACACCGCCCGTACCCTGCACCTCGGCGTGAAACACGCCATTGGTCACGGTGGCGACCAGGGGCCTGGTGAAGCCCTGCGCCTTGCCGGAAGCCGGGCAGTTCAACGTCACGTCCCAGCTGCCGTCGAAATCCTTGCTGCCGGTGGTTCTGGCATTGCCGCTCGGCGCGACCGCCACTTTCTGCTTCAGGCCTTCAATGCGTGCCTTGGCGAGGGTGGCGAAGATGCAGTTCGGGAATCTCGCGAGATGATCCTCAAAGGCACCCAGCGTGCCGATGCCCTCAGCAGCCTTCCAGTGCGCCTCGGCGGCCGCGCAGGGATCGGCCTTCGGTGCAGCTTGGGGGGCCGCCGGCGCGACCGTGACCGTTACAGGCCCGTTCAGGTAGAACTTGCCGATGATCGACAGCGAGAGCTCCGGCAGCTGGGTCTTGCCGCTGGAGTCATAGACGTCGCTGCTGATGTCGCGAAAGACGTCGCCGATTTCCTGCGGTTCCTCGATATGCTTGAGGAACGCGGTCGTGTAGGGGCTGTTGCGGCCGGTGCCGTCGGCGGCGACCTGCCCTGATTGCGTCGAGAACGACACGATCGTGCCGCGCGGCGCCTCGACTTTCGACAGGCCTCGTCCGATCGAGGCGGCGCGCGTCGAGCCGGCAGAGCGCTTCAAGGTTTCGGCCAGCGGATTGTCGCGGCAGGAATCGAGCACGAGGATGCGCAAATTCTTGGCCTGCTGCAGATCGTTCACGATGTCGTCGACCCGCACGAAGCGCTTGAGGTCTGCTTCATCCATCAGCACGGCGTCGACGGGCATCAGATAGTTCACGCCGTTGTACTGCATCGCATGGCCGCTGTAATAGAACATCGCGACGTCGGCGCGGCTGGCGGCGCGCGCGAAGCGGATGGTCAGGTCCTGCATGTCGGCCTGGCGCAGGTCGATTCCCTGGAACACCTCGAAACCGCTGCGTTTGAGCGAGGCTGCGACGTCTTCGGCATCGTGCGACGGGTTGGGTAGCTGCGCCGTAGAGACATAAGCGCCGTTGCCGATCACCAGCGCGACCCGCGTGTCCGCCGATGCGGGGGTAAGGCTCAGCCAGAGGGCGAGGAGGGGCAGGAAATAATGACGCAAAATTCCAGAAGGAGCACGCATGAATGCCTTCCAGGGAAATATCGAAAAATATCCCCCAGATTAGCGCATGCCGCGTCGGTATCAATGCCCTCGCTGTGGACCCGTCAGATTTGGCGACCGTGACATCCTGTCACGCCGGGTTTGCCGCCACCGTCTTGCGTAGCTCCATCTCGGTTGCAATCGCATCACGCACGGCGGGCCGCGCCTGCATGCGCGCAAGATAGGCCGACAGGCTTGGCCATTGCGCGATGTCGACGCCCGCGGGACGGAGCAGCAGCAGGGCCCAGGCGAGGTGGGCATCCGCGACAGTGAAACGGTCACCGACGACGAATTCGCGGTCCGCGAGATGCGCCGATGGCACCGCCAATGTCTGCGTGATCCTCGCACGCGGCTTAGCGAGCGAGCCGTCGTCCTTGTACCAGAAGGTCGGAAACAGGAATGCCTTGTGGATCTCGGTGCCGATGAAGCTCAGCCATTCCTGCAGGCGGTAGCGGTCGGGATCGCCGAAGCGGGGCGCGAGACCCGCCTCCGGCTTCGCATCGGCGATGTATTGCAGCACCGCCGCGCTTTCGGTCAGCCGTTCGCCGTTCTCCAGCACCAGGACCGGCACCGCGGCCTTCGGCGACACGCCGCGGAAATCGCCGTCGTCGTCCGCGACCGTCTTGGTCCGGAGATGCACCAGATGATAGCGCGCATCGAGGCCGGCTTCCATCAGCGCGATGCGGCTCGCAAGCGAGCAGGCCATCGGCGAGAAATAGAGCTGCAGCATCGCGTTGCTCCGTTATTTCAGCGCATCGCCGCGCGCGATGATCGCGAAGCGGTCGGATAGCTCGGCGAGTGCAACCTCGTGGATGGTTCGGGCGTCCAGCGTGCCGCCGCGGCCGTCGGGCAGGTCGCGCGTGGCGCAGGCATCGGCGTCAACAGTCGTGCGAAAGCCGAGGTCGAGCGCGGCACGGGCGGTGGAGCTGACGCACATATGCGTCATGAAGCCGGCCAGTACGATGTTCTTCCTGTCGGTTGCGGCAAGGCGCGCCTGCAGATCAGTGCCGGCAAACGCATTCGGCAACTCCTTCTCAATCACCAGCTCGCCGGCGCGGGGGCTCAGCTCGGCGACGATGGCGCCGCGGTCGGCACCGCGATCGAACAGGCTGCCGGACTTGCCGCGATGGGCGATATGGATGATCGCGGCTCCGCTCTCGCGTGCCCGTGCCAGGAGCGCAGCCGCCCGCGCGATCGCAGGTCCCGCGTCGGGCAGAGCGAGGGGACCTGCGAGATATTCGTTCTGGATATCGATCAGCACCAGCGCAGCGTCGCCAAGACGCGGCGGGTCGAGATCGGCACCGGCGAGCTGCAGCAGGGTCTTTGCGGTCGTCATGGTCTGGAAATCTCCGGGGCAAAAGGCTGCACAAACATAGCCCCAGGAATGCCTGCCGATATGCAGGGATATTGCAGCGGGTGGCTGCGATATTGCAGGCTGCTCCCGGCCGGTATAACCTGACGCAATGAACTGGGACGATCTGCGCATCATCGCCGCCGTCAGGGACGAGGGCACCTACGCGGGCGCCAGCGCGCGGCTGCGCATCGACGAGACCACGGTCGGGCGCAGGCTGTCGCGCATCGAGCGTGCGCTCGGTTTGCGTCTGTTCGAGGCCGCCGACGGCGTCCGCAGGCCGACGCGGAGTTGCGAGGCGGTGCTGGCGCATGTCGAGGCGATGGCCGCACATGCCGCCGAGATCGGTCGCGTTGGCGCGAGCCTGGCAGGTCCGGTGGGCCGCCTGCGCATCGCCTCCACCAACACGTTCGCCGAGGAGGTGCTGTCGCCGCGCGCGAGCGACTTCCTGCGCGCCAATCCCGGCCTGACGCTGCAATTCCTCACCTCGAGCGAGAACGTCAAGTTCTCGCGCTGGGAAGCCGATCTCGCCATCCGGCTGCGCAAACCCGACAAGGGTGACTTCGCGATCTCCAGGCTCGGCGAGATCCGCATTTATTATTTCGAGCCTGTTGCGACCGAGGGCGAGCCGGTGCTGTGCGCCTATCCGGACGAACTCGGTGCCATTCCCGAGATGCAATTCCTGCGCATGAAGCAAGCCCGTGCGCGCTGCGTCACCGACAACGTTCGCGTCATCCGTAACCTGATCCGCGCGCATCGGGCCGCCGGCGTGTTGCCGGAGTATGTTTGCGCGGACTTGCTCGGCGATCGCCGCCTGCGCGCCACGCTGCTGCCGAAACGGCGCGACGCCTGGCTGCTGGTGCAAAACCACCTCAAGCGCGATCCCGCGACGCGTGTGACGATCGACTGGGTGAGGGCGTGTTTTCAGGAAACGTCGCGCGGTTGACGTCACATCGCATTGTGATCATCGCGTCACAGTGCGGAGTGCGTGACGAAAAATCTTGGCTTTCCCCCTTGCAACCCGAACGTGCTTCGTCTATTAGCGCCCTCCTTCGCTAGGCCATGGGTTCGGGCTCTCTGAGATCCCGACTGGCGCGAGCCGCTCTGCGGTTTCGTGTTCCGCCGAATGAAGGGCAAACGCAGGACGTAGCTCATGGAGAGCGTCGGGCTGAACACCCGAAGGCATCGGTTCGATTCCGGTCTCTTGCACAAAGGATAGCTCAGTTTGGTAGAGCAGATGACTGTTACTCATCCTGTCGCGGGTTCGAATCCCGCTCCAGCGCTCCGTTTCAGCCTGAAAAGCTGATACCTCTGACGAGGACCGGACGCGCGCTTCAGTCGCAGTCCGGCCGTTTTGCCGAAAGGCTTTCCGTCCGAACCTAGACACTGTGAGACCGGCTTTGCGCCGCGGGTCGATACCGCTTGCGCTGATGCCGGGTGGCTCCGCATGACCGCTCGACACGCGTCGAGCGATCGCGCGCGTGCGCCCGTCATCGTGCAAGCTCAAGCCCCGGCCCGCCGCTTTCCCGGGAAGCGTCGTCCGCGTCCTCACGTCCTTTGCAAACGAAACCTGTTGTCCGGCATCCGGCCGGGCGCAAACGAAGGAGGCGTGCCATGACATCTAAAGAGACCTGGCATTTGCTGATGCTGAACGTGACGGTGAAGGATGGCGAGCGTGCGTTGCTCACGCGCAACGGACAGCTCGTGCGCGTGCTCGCGCCCGGCAAGCACCGGCTGTTCGATCCCCTGCACGAGCTGAAGGCCGAGGTGCTCGACGTGGTGCGCAGCGAATTCCCTGCGGATCGCTACGCGGTGCTGAAGGCCGCGCGGCCTGATCTGGCCGGTGAGCTGTTCGAGGCGATCGAGACCAAGGCGGACGAGATCGCCATCGTCAGCCTCGACGGCCGGCCCGTGCATCTGATGACGCCCTGGCAGGTGCGCGTCTACTGGAAGGTCGCGACCCGCATCGATGTCGAGCGCATCGATGTGTCCGCCGATCCCCGGGTTGGCGCGCGGCACCTGACCATGATCGAGCGCAACCGCTCGACCGTCGTGATGGAAGCGGTGGTCGAGAACCACGAGGCGGGCCTGCTCTATGTCGAGGGCCGGCTCGTGGAGCGGCTTGCGCCCGGCCGGCACGCCTTCTGGACCGTCGGCCGCAAGATCGAGGTGAAGCGCCTCGACCTGCGGCCCCAGGCGGTCGAGATCACCGCGCAGGAGATGCTGACCAAGGATCGCATCGCGCTGCGGGTGACGCTGACGGCGTTCCGCAGGATCGTCGATCCCGAGCGCACGGTTGCGACCGTGCCCGACGTGGATGCGTGGCTGTACCGCCTGGTGCAGTTCGCGATCCGCGAGGCGGTGGCGGGCCGGACGCTGGACGAGGTGCTGTCTGCGAAGGCGGCGCTGGATGCGGAGCTGCGCGACTATGTGCGTGCACGCGTCGCGGAGTCCGGCATGGAGGTGACCGAGCTCGGCGTCAAGGATGTGATCCTGCCCGGCGAGATCCGGGAGCTGGTGAACAAGGTGGTGGAGGCGGAGCGGGTCGCGAAGGCGAACCTGATCCGCCGGCAGGAGGAGACCGCGGCAACGCGTTCGCTCCTGAACACCGCCCGCCTGATGGAGGAGAACCCCCTGGTGCTGCGGCTCAAGGAGCTGGAGTCGCTGGAGCGGCTGGTCGAGAAGGTCGGCCGCATCGACCTCCATGCCGGCAACGGCGAGGGCCTCGATGCCCTCCTGACCCGGCTCGTGCGCCTGAAGGCGCCCGAGAGCGCGTGAAGCAGAAGGGCCGCCCATGGGCGGCCCTTCACATCTCCATTGTCGACGCTTGCGATGAACGCGTGCGCGCGCCCGTGCGACCAAAACCATGAGTGGGTATTGCACGCGCGCGAAGGTTGCGTAATCTCACGGTGACGACCACAATCTCGACCATGGCAAGCGAATGACCACTCTTCAGCAAACGATCCGCCCTACGGCCCGGCCGCGGGAATGGAAGGCGATCGTCGTCCTGATCCTGATGATCCCGGTGCTGTGGTCGCCGCCGTTCCTGTTTCGCTTCTTCCTGTATCAGCCGTTCAACATCCCGTCGGGTTCGATGGCACCGACGCTGATGGTCGGCGACTACGTCCTTGCCGCCAAATATGCTTATGGCTACGGCCGCTATTCCTTCCCTTTCGCGCCGTCCTGGATCTCGGGCCGTGTCTTTGCCGCCGAGCCCGAGCACGGTGACGTCGTCGTGTTTCGCGCGCCAAAGGACACCTCGGTCGACTACGTCAAGCGCGTGGTCGGGGTGCCCGGCGACCGCATCCAGATGCGGCAGGGACAGCTTGTCCTCAATGACAGACCGGTGACGCGCGTCGCGCTCGCAAACGGGCTCGCCGGCACCGCCTGCGGTCTGGATGGCAGCGTCAAGGTCAAGCGCTGGCGCGAGACGCTGCCCAATGGCAATTCCTACATCACCTACGACTGCGTCGAGAACGGCTACTACGACAACACCAATGTCTACACCGTGCCGCCCGGCCATTTCTTCGTGCTGGGCGACAACCGCGACAATTCGAGCGACAGCCGCGTGATGGCAACGATGGGTTTCATCCCGATGGACAACCTCGTCGGGCGGGTGACCCTGATATTCTGGTCGCTCGATGAAGACGGCGAGCCGCACATGGAGCGGCTGGGGAAGGTCTGGTGAGGGGCCCCGTCATTCCGGGCTCGCGCTCCGCGCGCCCCGGAATGACGGGGGGAGAGAGTTTGCCTAAAACAAAAACCCCGGCATCGCTGCCGGGGTTTCGTAGTTGTTGAGGTGGTTGGACCTTAGAAGTCCATGCCGCCCATGCCGCCGCCCGGGGGCATTGCCGGACCGGCGCCGCCCTTCTTGGGCAGCTCGGCGACCATGGCTTCCGTGGTGATCAGGAGCGCGGCAACCGAGGCTGCGTTCTGGATCGCGGTACGGACCACCTTGGTCGGGTCGATGATGCCCTTGGTGACCAGGTTGACGTACTCACCCGTCTGGGAGTCGAAGCCGTAAGCGTAGGTCTTGTTCTCCAGGATCTTGCCGACGATCACCGAACCGTCTTCACCGGCGTTGATCGCGATCTGGCGAGCGGGAGCCGACAGCGCCTTGCGCACGATCTCGACGCCGGTCTTCTGGTCGTCGTTCTTGGTGCGCAGACCCTTGAGCTGCTCGGAGGCACGGAGCAGAGCGACGCCGCCGCCCGGGACGATGCCTTCCTCGACCGCCGCGCGGGTCGCATGCATCGCGTCATCAACGCGATCCTTGCGCTCCTTCACCTCGACCTCGGTCGCGCCGCCGACGCGGATCACCGCGACGCCGCCTGCGAGCTTGGCGAGACGCTCCTGGAGCTTCTCACGGTCGTAGTCCGAGGTGGTCTCCTCGATCTGCGCCTTGATCTGGGCCACGCGCGCCTCGATGTCGGCCTTCTTGCCGGCGCCGTTGACGATCGTGGTGTTCTCCTTGTCGATCATCACCTTCTTGGCGCGACCGAGCATGTTGAGCGTGACGTTCTCGAGCTTGATGCCGAGATCTTCCGAGATCGCCTGGCCGCCGGTCAGGATCGCGATGTCCTGCAGCATGGCCTTGCGGCGATCGCCGAAGCCCGGAGCCTTGACGGCCGCGACCTTCAGACCACCGCGCAGACGGTTCACGACGAGGGTCGCAAGCGCTTCGCCTTCGACGTCCTCGGCGACGATGACCAGCGGCTTGCCGGTCTGCACCACGGCCTCGAGCAGCGGCAGCAGCTCGTTCAGCGAGGAGAGCTTCTTCTCGTTGATGAGGATGTAGGCGTCGTCCATCTCAACGCGCATCTTGTCGGCGTTGGTGACGAAGTAGGGCGAGATGTAGCCGCGGTCGAACTGCATGCCCTCGACGACGTCGAGCTCGGTCTCGAGCGACTTGGCTTCCTCGACGGTGATGACACCCTCGTTGCCGACCTTCTTCATGGCGTCGGAGAGGAACTTGCCGATTTCGGCATCGCCGTTGGCGGAGATGGTGCCGACCTGGGCGATCTCGTCGTTCGAGGTGACCTTCTTGGAGTTCTTGACGAGGTCGGCGACCACGGCTTCCACGGCCAGGTCGATACCACGCTTCAGGTCCATCGGGTTCATGCCGGCGGCAACCGACTTTGCGCCTTCACGAACGATCGCAGCCGCGAGCACGGTTGCGGTGGTGGTGCCGTCGCCGGCCGCGTCAGCCGACTTGGAGGCGACTTCGCGCACCATCTGTGCGCCCATGTTCTCGAACTTGTCGTCGAGCTCGATCTCCTTGGCGACGGTGACGCCGTCCTTGGTGATGCGGGGAGCGCCGAACGACTTGTCGAGGACGACGTTGCGGCCCTTGGGGCCGAGCGTCACCTTGACGGCGTTGGCGAGGATGTCGACGCCACGCAGCATCTTGTCGCGTGCATCGACGCCGAATTTGACTTCTTTAGCTGACATCTGGATTTTTCCTTAGGTGTTTAGCTGGTGGGGAGAGGGGGCTCTTAGGCCGCCTTCTTCTTGGAAGCGGGGACGTCGAGGACGCCCATGATGTCGCTTTCCTTCATGATCAGCAGGTCGACGTTGTCGATCTTGACCTCGGTGCCGGACCACTTGCCGAACAGCACGCGGTCGCCGACCTTCAGGTCGATCGGGATCAGCTTGCCAGCTTCGTCGCGGCCACCGGGGCCGACGGCGACGACTTCGCCCTGCGAGGGCTTTTCCTTGGCAGTGTCGGGAATGATGATGCCGCCGGCGGTCTTCTCTTCTGCGTCGATACGCTTGACCACGACGCGGTCGTGAAGCGGACGGAATTTCATGCAGTCCTCCTAAGTAGTTGCACGGTATGGGAATTTTTTGGCGTTAGCAGTCTGTGCCAGCGAGTGCTAGCACAGGCGAGGCTGAAATAGGACAGGAATTTTGCGGGGGCAAGGGCTTCTAGCAGAAAAATCGGCACTCTGAAGGCCCGGGTGCCAGAATCTCTTTACCATCGTTAACCCGCCCGGTGACCGTATTAGCACGGAGCCGCCTCTGCTGCTAAAGCATTGAATTTCAACAGCTTGTTAAACTTTTAGGCTTGAGATGGATTGTCAGTTTGCGTCACATTTCTCTCATGTGAGCGCATCAGTACCGGGTGGCTCGTAAGGCGCACACCGACCAAGCCGCCCCTTGAATGCGCTCCTGCAAAGGAGGTTGGCATGGGCTTGCGGAGTGGGGGCGTTTCCGAAGATTTCCGGAAACAGCTTTTGGGTTACGGGCTGACGACGGCGCAAATTCTCTATCGGATGCCCGATCATCCCTCGCTTCTCCAGACCTACGTCTGGCAGAACTACGACATGTTTCCGAAATTTCCGGCGCTGAAGGATTTCCTGGCGTTCTGGCAGGAGAAGCTCGACGGTCCGCTCCATTCGGTGACCGTCGCGCATTCCAAGCTGATCAAGCCGGCCGAGCTGCGCGCCGTGGATGGCGTGTTCCGGCTGCATTGAACAGCGCGCCGGCATCGTAGGGTGGGCAAAGGCGCGCTCGCGCCGTGCCCACCATCTCTCCACGATTGCATCTGGCAATGGTGGGCACGCTTTCGCTTTGCCCACCCTACGATATCTCGTTCTGTGCTAGCCTCCGCCTATAACAACAGGGAGGCGGCCCATGGCCAAGAAAACAAAATCGCGCAGTGCAGCCCAGGCCGCGGTGAAGAAGCAGAGCGGAGCCAAGGCCGTGGCACGATCCTCGGCGCGCAAGGCGGTGAAGGCAAAGGCGCGCACGACACCGGCGAAGGCCGCTCCGAAAAAGCCCGCCCGTCCCAAGCAGCGCATCGCCATCAGCCATCACCGCGAGGAAGACTTCAAGGCCGACGGCCTGCGCGTCTACGCTAAGTATCGCGACCTCGGCATCGCCGAAGCCAGCCACGGCCTCGCGCAAGCCCACGTGATCCGCCTGCAAGGACCCTGCGATCCGAACGAGGTGTCGAAGCTGCACTTCCACGACGTCGAATTCCAGATGGTCTACGTGCTCAAGGGCTGGGTGAAGACCTACATGGACGGCCAGGGCGAGACCTTGATGAAGGAAGGCAGCGCCTGGACCCAGCCGCCGAAAATCAAGCACATGATCCTGGATTATTCGGATGACGTGGAGCTGCTGGAGGTGATCCTGCCGGCGGAGTTCAGGACGGTGGAGTTGAAGGCCTAGACGCAGTCGGGAAGGGCGCGCACGTCTCTCCGCTCGTCATTGCGAGGAGCCCTTGCGACGAAGCAATCCAGACTATCTCCGCGGAAAGATTCTGGATTGCTTCGCTTCGCTCGCAATGACGGGTGGAGAGAGCCTAACTCAACACCCCCACCACCGCGCCCATCAAACACGTCGTCAGCGTCCCCGACACGATCGATTTCAGCCCGAGCGCGTTGATCTCCTCGCGCCGCTCCGGCGCCATCACCCCTAAGCCGCCGATCATGATGCCGAGGCTGGCGAAATTGGCGAAGCCGCACATTGCGTAGAGCATGATCAAGCGCGAGCGCGGATCGAGCGTATCGGGCGGCAGTTTTGAGAAGTCGACATAGGCGATCAGCTCGTTGAGCACGGTCTTGGTGCCCATCAGGCTGCCGGCGGTCACCGCCTGGTCCCAGGGCAATCCCATCAGCCAGCACACCGGCGCCATCACGAGGCCCAGCAGCCGCTGCAACGAGATCGCGGCGCCGCCGATATTAGGCAGCAGGCCGAGGACGGCATTGACGAGATAGACCAGCGCCACCAGCACCAGCAGCATGGCGACGATGTTGATCAGCAGTTCGATCCCCGCGCTCGTCCCCTTCACGATCGCATCCATCGGGCCGGAGACATCCATCTCGGGATCCTCCAGCGCGCCGCCGGTGCGCTTGTCTGACGTCTCCGGCACCATGATCAGGCTGACGAGGATCGCGGCGGGTGCACCCAGCACGGAGGCGATGACGAAATGCGCGGCGGCATCGGGAATGAGCGGCGCCAGCAGCGTCGCATAGAGCACCAGCACAGTGCCGGCGATGCCGGCCATGCCGCCGGTCATCACCAGGAACAATTCGCTGCGCGTCATCTGCGCCAGATACGGCCGCACGAACAGCGGTGCCTCGACCATGCCGAGGAAGATGTTGGCCGCGGTCGAGAGCCCGACCGCGCCGCCGACGCCCAGCGTCCGCTCCAGCAGCCAGGCCATGCCGCGCACGATTGGCGGCAGCACGCGCCAATAGAACAACAGCGTCGTCAGCACGCTCATGACCAGCACGATCGGCAGCGCCTGGAACGCCAGGATGAAATCGGCGCCCGGCACCTTCAGATCGAAGGGCAGGGGACCGCCCCCGACATAGCCGAACACGAAGGAGGAGCCGGCGCGCGAGGCCGCCGAGATCGCTCCGACCGCGTCGTTGATCGCCCCAAAAGCCCGTGCGACGACGGGCACTTTCAGGAGGACGGCGGCGGTGACGAAGGTCGCGACGAGGCCAATCGCCGCCTGCCGCAGCGATACGGCGCGCCGATTCTCTGCCAACGCGAAAGCGATCAACAGCAATGCGAAAATGCCGAGTGCCGATTGCAAGCGCAGCATGGTGTCCCCAAACCCCCAATGATTATGGCCGCGCCCGCGTTGCAAACGCAATGCCGGGAGGTTGACCTGAGCCTCCCGCTGTTGACAAGCAGGTGCGCCTCAGTCACGCGGGGGCACGTCGACATCAGGGGGCGGACGGTCCAGCGTGACCCAAGAGGCGATGCCAGAGCAGCCAATATCAGCCAGTCCGCCGGTCAGTGCCCGCGCGCTCCTTGCCCACCGCGCCTTCCTGTTCTTCCTGCTCTCGCGCAGCCTGTCGCGCTTTTCCAGCCAGATCGCGGCGGTCGCGATCGGCTGGCAGATCTATGATCTCACCGGCTCGGCCTTCGATCTCGGCATGGTCGGCCTCGTGCAATTCCTGCCCACCGCGCTTCTGGTGTTCGTCGCCGGCCACGCCGCCGACCGTTTCGAGCGCAAGCGCGTGGTCCAGCTCTGCCAGCTCGTGGAAGCCGCGACCGCGCTCTATCTCGCAATCATCACCTATCTCGGCCTGGTCAGCGAGGTGCAGATATTCATCGCGACCTTCGTGCTCGGCATTGCCGGCGCCTTCGAGAGCCCGACCACCGCTGCGCTGCTGCCGCTGATCGCGCCGCAGGGATCGCTCCAGCGCGCAACAGCAGTCGCGAGCGGCGCGGGGCAGGTCGCAACCATCACCGGGCCGGCGCTCGGCGGCTTTGCCTATGCGGTCGCGCCGCATCTTGCCTATGCCGTGATGCTGCTGTTCTGGATTCTCGGGATGATTTTGACCGGCTTCATCCGGCCGCGCCCGCAGGCGGTCTCCAAGGAGGGGACGGACGCCGACAACATCTTCGCCGGCGTCCGTTTCATCCGCAGCAACCCGGCGATCCTCGGCACCATCTCGCTCGATCTGTTTGCCGTGCTGTTCGGCGGCGTCACCGCGCTGTTGCCGATCTATGCCCGCGACATCCTCCAGACCGGCCCGATGGGGCTCGGGATCTTGCGCGCCGCGCCCGCGATCGGTGCGCTGCTGATGACCATGGTGCTGGCGCGTCACGCCATCTCGCGGCATGTAGGCCTGCGCATGTTCCAGGCCGTGATCGTGTTCGGCGTCGCCACGGTCGTGTTCGCGCTGTCGTCGTGGATGTGGCTGTCGGTGTTATCGCTCGCGGTTCTCGGCGCAGCCGACACGATCAGCGTCGTGATCCGCTTCTCGCTGGTACAGCTCTCAACCCCCGACGAGATGCGTGGCCGGGTCGGCGCGGTGAACTTCCTCTTCATCAACGCCTCCAACCAGCTCGGCCAGTTCGAGAGCGGCGTCGCAGCCGCGCTGCTCGGCGCCATGCCTGCGGCCGTGCTCGGCGGCGTCTGCACCGTCGCGGTCGCGCTGCTGTGGATGAAGCTGTTTCCGGCGCTACGGCAGGTGGAGAGCTTGGAGTAGGGGCTCCTGGCTGCGGCGAGATCGTTTCCGGATTGCTAACGCCGCTACCTGCTTTTTCTGCCGTCATTGACTGCGGGTTAAACGCGCAACGCTACCATACCGGCATGATCCGCATCGGGCAGCGCCAGTTCGAAGTACCGCTTTGGTTGTGGGTGGCCGTGCCGCTCGTATCGGCCATCTACGCGGTTTCCGGCGCGAACGTCCTGCTGCCCCGCTTCGGCGTTCCGGACGAGACCTTTTTCCTGATCGTGCGGCGCTGCGCGACAGCAGCGCTGACTGGCTTTCTCATCGCCGACCTTGCCCACCGGACGCGTGTTTCGTGGTACGACCTGATCATACTGGGTTTGGCGAGCTTTGCAGCATCGTCGCTGTCGATCGACTTGCTCACGACAGTGGTGCGTGAGACGCCGAGCGCCATCGCCGGCCTTGTGATCAGCATTGCGGGCTCGGTCGAGCCGGGAAGTGTCGGGGCGTTCCTGCTCAAGGCTGTCCGCATCGTCGTGCCGCTTTTCTGCGGCCTGATCCTGGCGTTAGTGCTCACCATCGCGAGCCGCTATCTGCTCGGTTTGCCCCTGCGGGCCTCGGATTCCAAGCGTGAGTTTCGGGCAAACCTGGGTGGCGCGTATGTCTGGTTGGCAATCGGGATCGTCGGCTATGAAGCAATTCGGTCAGCTTGGATGCTAGGGCCCGGGCCGCGCTGGCTACCGTTCACCGCGGCAAGCCTTGGTGTGCTCGGGGCTCTCGCCGTGCAGCTACGGCTTGCTCATCGCGCGCGTCGCGAAGAACGCAATCCTCGTCATAGTCTGAAAGTTGGGGCGCTCGCGGCGGCCTGTGCTTTTGCGTGGTTCTACAGCCCCGACATATTCGGCCAGACGGGCTTCCGGGTCATGAACAACCACGTTCGTCCGGCGCTGCGCGCGCTGTACGTCCTGCCGACTCCCGTCATTGCCGTTGCCGGCTATCGCGTCGACGTTCCCTACCACGACGTCAAAGTCTTCATAGGTCCTGCGATGCCCGACGGCGCGACGTCGTTTGTCGTGGTGCCCCTGCCTGACGAGTACGGGCTGAGCTCGATCAGTCGCAATCCGCAGGTTCACATCGCGCGGCGCGATGTCACACTGCGGGGGATGACCAGGTTCTTCTGGTTCGACTCTCGAAAGGAGCTCGGGGAAATGCAGGCCGCGCGACGTGGCGAGGACGCCGCCGTACGAGTTCCGCTCGGCGTGATAGCTGGCCTGGCGTTTCGCAGCGACGACTATCCGCTGGTGGATGTCCGGCTCATTGGATTTGATGCCGCCGTCTCTACGGAAATAGCGGAGCAGGCGTTGCGCCGGTTCCTGCGCGAACGCCTGCAGCGCGTGAGCAGCTAACCCCGTCCGACAAATGGCATCTTGGTCGCCATCACCGTCATGGTCAGCACGTTGGCATCGAGCGGCAGGCCGGCCATGTAGGCGACGGCGTCGCCGACCGCCTTGGCGTCCATGCGCGGCTCGTGCTTGGTGGTGCCGTCGGGCTGCAGCACGCCGGGGCCGTTGACCATGCGATCGGTCATGGGCGTCGCGGCATTGCCGATGTCGACCTGGCCGACCGCGATGTCGTACATGCGGCCGTCGAGGTTGGAGGCCTTGGTGAGGCCCGTGATGGCGTGCTTGGTCGAGGTGTAAGCCGCCGAGAACGGCCGCGGCGCGTGCGCCGAGATCGAGCCGTTGTTGATGATGCGGCCGCCGCGCGGGCTCTGGTCCTTCATGATGCGGAAGGCGTGCTGGGTGCACAGGAACGGGCCGGTGAGGTTGGTGTTCACCACCGCCTGCCACTGCTCGAGGCTGAGATCCTCGAAGTTCACCGCCGGCGCGCCCATGCCGGCATTGTTGAACAGCACGTCGAGCCGGCCGTAGGTCGCCTTCACCTTGTCGAACAGCGCGGCAATGGAGTCCGGCTTGGTCATGTCGGCGGTGACGCACAGGCTCTTGCCCGCGGGGCCGAGCTTCGCGGTCTCCTCGAGCATGTCGAGCCGGCGTCCGACCAGCACCACGGTGAAGCCGATGTTCATCAACGCCAGCGACGCCGCGCGCCCGACACCAGTGCCCGCGCCCGTCACCACTGCGATCTTGTTTGCTTCACTCATCGTTTCCTGCCTTTTCTCTCTTCAAGTTGGCTGTCAGGTTTTTGGTTCTTTTTCGTTCTTGTAGGGCGGCCGCGGAATGTTCTGATGCGCCGCGCGCAAGGCCGCCGACCAGCGCGAGCGCAGGTCGTGGAAATAGGGCTCGCCCGCCTCGATGCGGTGGTTGAGATCGGCATCGCAGGCATCGCTACGCACCACTAGCACGTCGATCGGCAGGCCGACGCCGAGATTGGAGCGCATGGTCGAGTCCATCGAGATCAGGCCGGTCTTCAGCGCCTCGTAGAGCTCGACGTCGTAATGCATGGCGCGGTCGAGCACCGGCTTGCCGTATTTGTGCTCGCCGATCTGCAGGTAGGGCGTGTCCGTGGTGCACTCGATGAAATTGCCGGCGGTGTAGACCATGAACAGGCGCATGCGCGCGCCCTTGATCTGGCCGCCGAACAGGAAGGAGACGTCGAAGGAGACGTCTTCGGATCTCAGCGCGGGTCCTTCGGTCGCGTGCACCGCCCGGATCGCCCGGCCGATGCGCTGGGCGGCCTGGAACATGGTCGGCGCGTTCATCAGCGTCTCGATCTCGCCCGTGGTGGGGTCCTCCAGGCCTTCGGTCAGTGTCGACAGCACCGACTGGCTGATGGCGAGGTTACCGGCGCTGGCGATCGCCATGATGCGGTCGCCGGGTTTGGAGAAGATGTGGAGCTTGCGGAAGGTCGAGACATTGTCGAGCCCGGCATTGGTTCGGGTGTCGGCGATCATCACCAGACCGTCCCGAACCAGGATTCCGCAACAATAGGTCATTTCCCGTCCCCGAACGCGTTTGCGCGGAATTACTAGCCAATTTCGGGGAGGCATGAAACCCCCGATTCCCCGGGGGAGGTCGTCATTCTCCGGCGAAACGGATGTCTCTGCCGCTCATTCAGCGGCATCGACGAGAAACGCCTCGTCGACGGGGACGCCGAGCGCCGTGACCAGCCGGTTGGTCTCCGCGGCCATGCCGACGATGGCGAGCATCTCGCCATATTCGGCCTCGGTCATGCCCTTGGCCCGTGCGCCCGCGGTGTGCGAATGGATGCAGTAGCTGCAGCCATGCGCGATCGAGACCGCGACATAGAGCATTTCCTTGATCTTGGGATCGAGCGCGCCGGGTGCCATCACCTCCTTGATGCTCTCCCAGGTCCGCCGCAGCGTCTTCGGATCATGCGCCAGCGCGCGCCAGAAATTGTTGACGAAGTCCGACTTCCGCACCTTGCGTATATCGTCGAAAACGGCGCGCGCCTCGGCGGAGAGTTCGTCGTCCGAAAGCAGCTTTACGGTCGCCATGGGGTACCTCGCGGGGTCAGGTCTGATCCCGCGAGTGTAGCACGGCTCGAGCACTCAGCCGGCATGCCCGGCCGAGCGGCGCAAGGCCAGCTTGCCGACGTCGACATATTGCCGCTGCTGCGCGTGAGCGTGCTGAGCTGCGACGTGAAGGTCGCGCAGGCGCCGCTGCAGCGGCGAACTGTCGTAGACCGCGCTGGCGCCGGCCAGCGCAAAGCAGGCATCCGCGATGCCGACGCAGGTCGTGGCGAGCCAGGTCGCGGACCGGGCCCCCTCGATCATGAGGTCTTCGTCGTTCAGCGTTCCCGCCAGCGCGTGACGCCAGTGGCTGGCGGCCTGGACCTCATGAAACGCTTGCGCGGCCCCGAGGTCGGCGGAGATCCGGCCGAGATCGTACTGGAAGATCTCGGACTCCCGCATCGGCACGGCCGCGTACAATTGCTGCCTTCCGGTGCCCGCCAGCGCGAGCAGGTCATCGACGGTGCCCTCGGCCATGCCTACCGTGAATGCGCCGTGCACCAATGGCAGCCATTGGCGCAGCGCCCGATAGAGCGGACCCGACTGGCGCGGGGCGGCATCGAGATCGAAGAAATTGGCCTCGGGAACCAGCGTCTCCCGCAGCGTGACGTGATGGCTGCCGGTGCCCTTGAGCCCCGCCGCGTGCCAAGTGTCCTCGATCTCCCAGTCGCGCGCCGGCAACACAACGACGCGAAGCAGCGGCTTGCCCTGCGGGCCGGGGACCGGCTTGCCGTTTTCGGTGACAATGCAGAACCCGCCGATCCAGTCGGCGTGCGTGCAACCGCTGGCGAACGGCCAACGACCTTTGACGCGATAACCGTCGGCCACGCGCTCTGCCGTTCCACCCGGTTGGGATGAGCCGCAGATCGCCGTATCGGGTCCGTCCTGATAGATGCGCTGGTACAATTCCGGGGGTGACGCTGCGACGAAGAGGCTGCTGGCTCCGGCGACAGTCGCGATCCAGCCGATCGAGCCGTCGAGACGGGCCAGTGCCTTGATGACCTCCAGTCCGGCCGGAAAATCCAGCTCCAGCCCGCCATGGCTCCGCGCAACGAACATCCGGAAGAGTCCGATCGACCGCAGCCGTTCCACGAGGTCGGGCGGGACGCGGCGTGCGGCTTCGATCTCCGCGGCGCGGGCCTTGATCTCGGGAGCCAACTCCCGGATCCCCGCAAGCATGTCCTGGTGGGGATCGCGCAGGGGCACGGAATGCTTCTTGTTCTTTTCGTGAAGCCGCATCTGTCTCAACCTCTGTTGCGGAAACGGATCACAACGGAGGTTGAAGAGATGGCGCTACGGGACGGTTTCAGCGCGGGCCGTCGTCGATTACAGCTGTAACGCTGCGACGTGATTGCGCCGCGGATGCCTCGTGACGAGATACCGCCGCGCCTAGCTCTGCCGCTGTGACTGCGACTGCGATTGCCCGCCGCGGCCGGCCTGCTCGACCTTGACCGCGACCGTCAGCGTCTCCGCACCGCCGCCATAGCGGGTGCCGCGCACGGGGGCTGCGCCGAGATAGTCGAGCCCGATCGCAACGCGGACATGGGCGTCGGTGGTGCAGATGCAGTTGGCGGGATCGAAGCCGACCCAGCCGAGACCGTCGACGTAAGCTTCTGCCCAAGCATGGCCGGCATCCTGGTGCACCGTGCCGTCCGAGCGCAGGAAATGGCCGGAGACGAAGCGCGCCGGCACGCCACTGCTGCGGGCGCAGGCGATGAAGATATGCGCGTAGTCCTGGCAGACGCCGCGCTTGAGCGTGAACGCTTCGGCCGCCGAGGTGCCGCTGTTGGTCGGATCCTCGTCGAAGGTCATGTGATCGCTGATTTGCGTCATCAGCGTGTGCAGGAAGCCGAGCGTGTCGCTCTCGGCCTCGCTGCGCAACTGCCGCGCGACCGCCGTCATCGCCGGATTGACGGTGGTGAGGTCGGTGGCGCGCAAGAACATGCCGGCCGGAAAGCGCTCGTCGGCGCCGCGCAGCACGCCGCCGGTGTCGTGAGTCTCGATCAGGCCCTCGGCGGTGATCTTGATGTCGCCGACGGGTCCGCAGGACAGCACATGGGTGACGTTGCCGAAGGCGTCCTCATGGGTGTCGAGCTTGGTGTCGGTCGAGACGTCGATCTGCCACTCCGCCACATATTGCCCGTCATGGCTGCCGGGCGTCATGCGCAGGATCTGGATCACGCTCGTGGCCGGCGGCTCGTAGCGATAGGTCGTGGTGTGCAGGATTCGCAGGCGCATGGTGGACCGTGAAGTTAGTGGTTAGACCCGCTGCCTATTGCGAAGAAGCTCGTCATGCCCGGGCTTGTCCCGGGCATCCACGATCTTCCTCGCCGCGCAAAAGCAAGAACGTGGATGGCCGGGACAAGCCCGGCCATGACGATATCCCGTTTTCGTCAGCCGGGGGACATCAGATCAAATACTGCTTTGTGATGATTACGCCCAGCCTGGAATTGTCCGTGATGAATTCCTGAATGAATTCATGCACGCCGTGCTGGAAAATGTCGTTCATATTGCTGTGTTCCAGCCGGTTGCGGATGCCGCGGGCATGGCGCTGGGCGGGGCCCTGGCGGCCATAGGCGACGCCGATCTGGTCCAGGTTGCGCACGAGATTGCCGTAGCAGCTTGCCAGCGAGCGCGGCAGCGTATCGTTGAGGATGAGCAGGTCCGCAATCAGCCACGGCTTCAGCGTCTCGCGATAGACCCAGTGATAGGCCGTCAGCGCCGAGACCGAGCGCAGGATCGAACTCCACTGATAGAAGTCGAGCGGGCCGCCGACATGCTGCTCCTCGGGCAGCAGCACGTGGTACTTCACGTCGAGAATGCGCGCGGTGTTGTCGGCGCGCTCCAGATGCACGCCCATCCGCGAGAACCAGTAGGCGTCGTTGCGCAGCATGGTCCGGTAGGCCGAGCCGTCGAAGCGCAGCGAAGTCTCCTGCACGAAGCGCAGGAATTTTGCGAGATCCTCGCGCGTGGAGGTGCCCTTGCTCCAGACCTCCTGGAGTTCGATCCAGGCCGAGTTGATGGTGTCCCACATCTCGCTGGTGAGCGCGGTGCGCACCGAGCGCGAGTTCAGCCGCGCCGCCTCGATGCAGTTCCTGATCGATGATGGATTGCTTGCCGAGAACGAGAGGTAGTCGACGACGTTGTGCTCGTTGGCGACTTCATATTGCTGATAGAAGCTCGCGGCGACGCCGGCGGTGAGAAGCGCCGAGTCCCATTCATTGGTCTTGCCGATATAGGCGGCGGGAAGCGCAGTGACGCGTAGCGTCGCATCGATGGTGCGCGCGAGATACTCGGCCCGTTCGACATAGCGGGCGAGCCAGTAGAGGTTTTCGGCGGTACGCGACAGCATCTGACTACTCGTCCAGGATCCAGGTGTCTTTGGTGCCGCCGCCCTGGCTCGAATTCACCACCAGGGAGCCTTCCTTGAGCGCGACCCGTGTCAGCCCGCCGGGCACGATCGTGGTGCTCTTGCTGCCGGTGAGCACGAAGGGGCGCAGGTCAACGTGGCGTGGCGCGAGGCCGCTTGCCGTACAGGTCGGGGAGGTCGAGAGCGCCAGCGTCGGCTGCGCGATAAAACCTTCCGGCTCGCGCTTGAGCTTTTCGCGGAAGGCCTCGATCGTCGCTTTCGTCGCGGCAGGGCCGATCAGCATGCCGTAGCCGCCGGAGCCGTGGACTTCCTTGACGACGAGCTCGCCGAGATTGTCGAGCACATAGGCAAGGTCCTTCGGCTCGCGGCAGCGCCAGGTCGGCACGTTCTTCAGGATCGGCTCCTCGCCGAGATAGAATTTCACGATGTCCGGCATGTAGGAGTAGATCGCCTTGTCGTCGGCGATGCCGGTGCCGACTGCGTTGGCGAGCGTGATGTTGCCGGCCGCATAGGCCGACATCAGCCCGGGCACGCCGAGCACGGAGTCGGGGCGGAAGGTGAGGGGGTCGATGAAATCGTCGTCGACGCGGCGATAGATCACGTCGATCCGCTTCACCCCCTCGGTCGTCCGCATGAACACTTCGTTGTTCTTGACGATGAGGTCGCGGCCTTCGACCAGTTCGATGCCGAGCTTGTCGGCAAGGAAGGAGTGCTCGTAGTAGGCGGAGTTGTAGACGCCGGGCGTGAGCAGGGCGACGGTCGGCTCACCGGAGGCGCCTTGCGGCGCCACCGAACGCAGGGCGGAAAGCAGCTCGTCCGGATAGCGTTCGACTGGCGCCACCCTGTGGCGGGCGAACAGGTCCGGAAACAACCGCATCATGATCTCGCGGTTTTCCAGCATGTAGGACACACCCGACGGGGTACGGGCATTGTCCTCCAGCACGATGAAGTCCTCGGCATCGACCCGGACGATGTCGATGCCGGCGATGTGCACGTAGACGTCGTGCGGCACCTGCTGGCCGTTCATCTCGGGGCGGAACACCGGGTTCTGGAAGATCAGGTCGTCGGGCACGATCTCGGCGCGCAGGATGTCGCGGCCATGATAGATGTCGCGCAGGAACATGTTGAGCGCGCGCACGCGCTGCTTCAGGCCCTTCTCCAGCAGCGCCCATTCCTTGCCGGACATGATTCGCGGGATCACGTCGAAGGGGATCAGTCGCTCGGTGGATTCGGAATCGCCATAGACGGCAAAGGTGATGCCGATGCGGCGGAACAGGAGCTCGGCCTCCTGGCGGCGATATTCGAGCGCCTCGGGAGGCGTCTCCTTGAGCCAGCGCGCCAGCTCCTGATAGGCGGGGCGAAGGTCCCCGCCGGGAATGTTCATTTCATCAAACGCGACTGCCATAGATCCCGACTTGTCTCCGCAAGGCGTTGCGCCATTCGACAGGTCGTCAGGCCTTGGTGAAGACCGCAACGTCCTGGCCATGCGGCAAGAGTGCATGACTCTGAGGAGGTAGCAAGGGCTGGGCCAGCGCGATAAGCATGGAGTTGTGGCATTTGCCGGGGACAGCCGGGAGGGTGCCTCAAAAAATGGCTGAGGACTGCTTATTTCGGCAGCAAAACCGCGTGACTTCAACGCGTTACCTCGGCAAAGTCGGGCCGACAGGTGAGGGACTTAAGGTATGAGCGACATCGTCACGGCGGGCATTCTGGTCATCGGGGATGAAATCCTGTCCGGCCGCACCAAGGACAAGAATATCGGCTTCATCGCCGAATACCTGACCAATATCGGCATCGACCTGAAGGAAGTCCGGGTCGTCTCCGACGACGAGGACGACATCATCGCGGCGTTGGATGCACTGCGGCATCGCTACGCCTATGTCTTCACCACCGGCGGCATCGGGCCAACCCATGACGACATCACCGCCGACAGCGTCGCCAAGGCGTTCGGCGTCGGCATCGACCACCATCCGGAGGTCGTCGCCCGCTTCCGCGAGCGCTGGAGCGAGCAGGACCTCAACGAGGCCCGCCTGCGCATGGCCCGCATCCCCGATGGCGCCGAGCTGATCCAGAGCGCGACCATCCTCGCCCCCGGCTTCAAGATCGGCAACGTCATCGTGATGGCCGGCGTGCCCTCGATCATGCAGGCGATGATGGACATCGTCTCGCCCAAGCTGAAGTCGGGCGTGCGCATGCTCTCCGAATCGGTCCGCGCCAATGCGCGCGAAGGTGACATCGGCAGCCCGCTGCGCGCGATCGCCGCCGCCCATCCCGACACCATCATCGGCAGCTATCCGTTCATGGACGAAGATCAGAAGCCGAACACCAATCTGGTGGTGCGCTCGCGCGACGCGGACAAGCTGGCAGCGGCGATGGCGGCGGTGAAGGAAATGCTGGCGGGATTGAACATCACCCGGTAGCAGAATGGCTGCCGGATGAAGATTGGCAGGAGACAACAATGGCTGGCGAAGCACCGGAACTGAGCGCGCAGGAGCGGGCCGGCAAGGCCTTTCCTGTTTCGTGGGACCAGTTCCACCGCGACTGCCGGGCGCTGACCTGGCGGCTCAACGAGGTCGGCCCGTTCCACGCCGTCATCGCGATCACCCGCGGCGGGCTGGTGCCGGCCGCGATCGTGGCGCGCGAGCTCGGTGTCCGCATCATCGATACGGTCTGCATCGCCAGCTACGACCACGACAAGCAGGGCGAGCTCCAGGTCCTCAAGGGCATGTCCGAGGCGGCGATGAAGCTCGGCGGCGGCACCGGCAAGGGGCTTCTGATCGTCGACGACCTCGTCGACACCGGCAAGACCGGCAGGCTGGTACGCGACATGCTGCCCGATGCGCATTTCGCCACCGTCTACGCCAAGCCGAAGGGACGCCCGCTGGTCGACACCTTCATCACGGAGGTCTCGCAGGACACCTGGATCTTCTTCCCCTGGGACACCGCGCTGTCCTACCACCCGCCGCTGCGCGACGGCGCGGCGTGAGGGAAGCGACGAAGCAAGCCAGACGATTTCCGCAGACGCATTTCTGGATTGTCTCGCTTCGCTCGCAATGACAGGTGGAGGTGGCCATGCCCCTGCAAAACCGTGTCACGCCGACCGGCGACATCATCGCCACGCCGCACCGTGGCCTGTTCACCGGCAATCGCGGCATCATCCATGATCCCGCGACCAGGACGCTGCTCAAGAAGCGGTGGTCGTCGCCGGCCTGGCTCACCTGTGTTTGCGAATTCCGCGGCCGCCGTCGCGAGGTGATGACGACGCACAGCTGGACCGAGCTGTTCTTCCTCGACGAGGCCACCGCGCTCGCCGCCGGCCATCGCCCCTGCTTCTACTGCCGCCGTGACGATGCCAATCGCTTCCGGGCTGCGTGGGAGAAGGGCAACCGCGTCCGTGATGTCCGCATGCACGATATCGACACGGTGCTGCACCACGAGCGGCTCGATCACGGCAAGAAGCGGCTTCATGCGCTGCTGGTGCCGCTCGACCAGCTTCCAGACGGCGCGATGCTGCAGCAGGGCGAGGAAAGCTTTCTGCTGATGCAGGGCGGGGCGCTGCTGTGGTCGACGGCGGGTTATGTTGAAGGCGCGCGAGAGCTTGACGATGCGCGGTTGCTGACCCCGCCATCGACGCTGCGCGCGATGAGCGCCGGCTATGAGGTCACATTGCACCCCAGCGCGCACCGCGCCTGACCGTCCCCGCAAGGGGGAGGGAACGCAGCGAGCGTGTGGCTATTTCAGCGGCCGCCCCTGCTCATCCACTGTCGTCCGCGCATCGCGCAGCGCCCATTCGCGCATGATCTGGCGGCAGCGGGTGAGCTCGGCCTCGGTTGCCGTACCCGTATCCTTTGACGCACGCTCGACCATGGCCTTGCAATTCAGCAGCACGGAGCGATCCTCCGCGCGCACAGCGAATGTGATCCCCGCAAGAGCCGTGACGACGAGTGCCGTTCGGAGCACCATCACCCCAGCTTCTCGCGCGCCAGCGCGGCACCGGCGCCGAGCGCCATCAGCTTGGCCTCGGCGATCTCCCGCCGCATCGGCGCCATGCCGCAATTGGTGGTGGCGATGATGTTGCTCTTGGGAACGAACTTCGACACCGCGTCGATCACCTGCACGACGTCCTCGGCCGTCTCCACCGTGTCGCTGGCGACGTCGATCACGCCGGCCTGCACGATCTTGTTTTTCAGCAGCGCCAGCAAATCGAGCGGCACCTTGGAATTACGGCACTCGATCGCGACCTGCTGGATCGGGCTCGCGTCGATCGCCGGAAAGATCTGCTCGTACTGCCGCCACTGTGCGCCGAGCGTCTCCTTCCAGTCGGTGTTGGCCTTGATGCCGTAGCCGTAGCAGATGTGCACGGCGGTGGCGCAGGTCAGCCCCTGCGCGGCACGCTCCAGCGCCTTGATGCCCCAGTCGTTGACCTCGTCCATGTAGACGTTGAAGGCGGGCTCGTCGAACTGCACGAGATCGACGCCGTCGGCCTGCAATGCCTTGGCTTCCTCGTTGAGGAGATCGGCGAAGGCAAAGGCCATCTTGACGCGATCACCGTAGTAGCGGTCCGCAATCGTGTCGATGATGGTCATCGGGCCGGGCAGGGTGAACTTCAGCTTCTTCGTTGTGTGCGTGCGCGCCACGCGCGCCTCGTCGGCATGGACACGCCCCTTGAGCTGAAGCGGCGCGACCACTTGCGGCACCATCGCCTTGTAGCGGTCCTTGCGGATGCCCATCTCGACCTTGTGGGCGAAGTCGATACCGTCGATCTTCTCCAGGAAGCCGTGCACGAAATGCTGGCGGGCCTGCTCGCCCTCGGTGACGATGTCGATGCCGGCATCCTCCTGGACCTTGACGGCGAGCATGGTCGCATCGCGCTTGGCGCGGAGAAGCTCGGCGCCTTGCGACTTCCAGGGTGCCCAGAGCATGTTCGGCTCGGCGAGCCATTCCGGCTTCGGCAAGGAGCCGGCGATCGTGGTTGGAAACAGCATGGCGGCTCTCCCGGCAGGTTGTGTTGCGCCCCTTCCTGCCATGTCTTAACGTCAAGGTACAGAACAACAAAAGTCGCTCTCTATTCCATTGGCGACGACAGGGAAGGGCGATGATCGACCTCTATTATGCGCCGACGCCGAACGGCTGGAAAATCTCGATCATGCTGGAGGAACTCGGGCTCCCCTATAACGTGAAGCCCGTCAATATCCGCGCCGGCGAGCATTTCAGCCCCGAATTTCTGGCGGTCTCCCCGAACAATCGCATTCCCGCGATCGTCGACCACGCACCCGCCGACGGCGGTGCGCCGTTCTCGGCGTTCGAGACCGGTGCGATCCTGATTTACCTCGCGGAAAAGACCGGCCGCTTCCTGGCCAGCGATCTGCGCGGCCGCTCGACGACCATCCAGTGGGTGATTTGGCAGATGGCGGGCCTCGGGCCGATGCTCGGCCAGCACGGCCATTTCGCGCTGTATGCGGCGGAAAAGATCCCTTATGCGATTGAGCGCTACCGCGACGAGGCCGCGCGGCTCTATGGCGTGCTCGACCGGCAGTTGGCCAAGACCGGCGCCTACGTCGCCGGCGACTATTCCATCGCGGACATCGCCTGCTTCCCCTGGGCCATGACCCACAAGGCGCAGGGCTTTACGCTCGACGACTATCCGAGCGTGAAACGCTGGTACGCCGAGGTGCGCGCACGGCCGCAGGTGCAGGCGGGGCTTGCGATCGGCAAGTTCGTGAAGGAGCCGTTCGACGAGGAATCACGCAAGATCATGTTCGGCCAGCGTGCCAAGGAAGTGCTGGGAAAGAAGTAGGCTGCTCGCCCCATCGTCATTGCGAGGAGCGAAGCGACGAAGCAATCCAGACTGGTTCCGCGGAAAGATTCTGGATTGCTTCGCTTCCGCCGTCGCTCTTCGAGCTATGGCGGACAAGTCGCTCGCAATGACGGGGATAGAGCACGACAAACAAGACGCAAAGGAAACGCCATGATTGAATTCTTCTTCGACTGTTCCAGCCCCTGGACCTACCTCGCCTTCCACAACATCCAGCCGCTGGCAAAGGAGCTGGGGGCCGAGATCATCTGGCGGCCGATCCTGGTCGGCGGCATCTTCAACACGGTCAATCCGAGCGTCTACGCGCAGCGCGAGACGCCGGTGCCGCTGAAGGCGCGCTACATGAAAAAAGACCTCGCCGACTGGTCGCGCTCGGCCGGCCTCGCGATCAAGATGCCGCCGACGGTGTTTCCGGTGAACAGCGTGAAGGTCATGCGCGGCTGCATCTGGCTGGGGAAAGACATGGTGCCGTTCGCCACTGCCGTGTTCGAGACCTATTGGGGCGGCGACAAGGACATCTCGCAGGACGCGGTGCTCGCCGAGATCTGCAGGAACGTCGGTGTCGACGAGCAGAAGTTCTTTGCCGGCATCTCCGAGCAGGCAATCAAGGACCAGCTCAAGGCCAACACGGAAGAGGTCGTGGCACGCGGCGGCTTCGGCTCTCCGACGATCTTCGTGGGCAAGACCGACATGTACTTCGGCAACGACCGCCTGCCGCTGATCCGCGAGGCGCTCGAACGCAGCAAGGCGAGTGCGGCCTGATGGTGCGGGCTGTCGTCTGCCGCGAACTCGGCGCGCCCGAGACGTTGCGGCTCGAGGAATTTCCGTCGCGCGCCGTCAAACCGGGTGAGGTGCGCGTTGCGATCCGCGCCGCCGGATTGAACTTTCCGGACGTGCTGATGGCGGCCGGCGAATATCAGCTCAAGCCGGAGCTGCCTTTCACGCCCGGCATGGAGGCCGCCGGCGACGTCACCGAGGTGGGCGCAGAGGCAAGCGGCGTGTCCGTCGGCGACAAGGTCATCGTCAAGATGCGTCATGGCGCCTTCACCGACGAAGCGGTGGTGATGCCGACGCAGCTAACGCCGATGCCGTCGACGTTCGACTACGCGGAAGCTGCGACCTATCTCGCCGGCCACGGCACCGCCTATCACGCGCTGATCGATCGCGGCCGGGTCATGCCGGGCGAGGTGTTGCTGGTGCATGGCGCCGGCGGTGGCGTGGGGCTTGCCGCAGTCGAGATCGGCAAGATGCTCGGCGCGACCGTGATCGCGACCGCCTCCAGCGACGAGAAGCTTGCGATAGCGAAATCGCGCGGCGCCGACCATCTCGTGCGCTACGATCGCGAGCCGTTTCGCGATGCCATCAAGCGCATCACAGACGGTCGTGGCGCCGACGTCGTGTTCGATCCCGTCGGCGGCGAGGTGTTCGAGAACTCGATGCGCTGCATTGCCTGGGGCGCGCGGCTGCTGGTGATCGGCTTTACCGGTGGCATCGGCTCGGCGAAGACCAACCTGCTGCTGATCAAGGGCGCGAGCGTGCTCGGCGTGCGTGCGGGTGAGGCCGTACGGAAGAATCCCGCGCTCGGCGAGGTGCGCCTGAAGGCGCTGCTGCAATGGGCGGAAGAAGGCAAGCTGCGCCCCAACGTCTCGCACCGTTTGCCGCTGCAGGATTATGCTAAAGCGATGCGGCTGTTGATCGACCGCAAGGCGATCGGGCGGGTGGCGCTGGTGATGGATTGACGGTGCCGTAGGGTGGGCAAAGCGAAGCGTGCCCACCATTCTGGTTTCGATTGCTGATAGATGGTGGGCACGGCGCAAGAGCGCCTTTGCCCACCCTACGATCCCTCTTACTTGTACTCCCGCTCGCTCCACCACGGGAAATAGTCCGGCATATCGCTCGACACCTTGTTCTTGAACTGCGCCGGACGCTTCTCCAGGAACGACACCACGCCTTCCCTAACGTCGTCCGAGCGGCCGCGCGTGTAGATGCCACGGCTGTCGACCTTGTGGGCTTCCATGGGATCGTCGGCGCCCATCATGCGCCACATCATCTGGCGGATCAGCGCGACCGACACCGGCGCGGTCTTGGCGGCGAATTCCTTGGCCAGCGCGCGGGCGGTCGGCAGCAGATCATCGGGGGCTACGACCTTGCTGACGAGACGCCCCGCGAGCGCTTCCTGGGCCGGGAAGACGCGGCCGGAATAGCACCATTCCAGCGCCTGCGAGATGCCGACGATGCGCGGCAGGAACCAGCTCGAGGCGGCCTCCGGCACGATGCCGCGCTGGGAGAACACGAAGCCGAAGCGCGCGGCATCCGAGGCGATGCGGATGTCCATCGCCAGTTGCATGGTGACGCCGATGCCGACGGCAGGGCCGTTCACGGCGGCGATGACGGGCTTCAGGCACTTGAAGATGCGCAAGGTCACCTGGCCGCCGCCGTCGCGCACCTGCGGATCGCTGTAATCGACCTTGCCGTCCGCGAAGCGCTTGACCGGGCCGCGCCGCGCATCGCGATCGAAGGTATCAGCGCCCGAGGAAAGATCGGCGCCTGCGCAAAAACCGCGGCCGGCGCCGGTGACGATGATGGCGCGGACGTCGTCGTCCTTGTCGGCGGCGTCGAACGCGTCGATCAACTCGGCCTGCATCTGCGCGTTGAAGGCGTTGAGCTTGTCGGGCCGGTTCAGCGTGATGGTGAGAATCTGCTCGGCGATCTCGTATTTGATCGTCTCATACGCCATGGTGGTTTCCTTCCTCATCTTAAGTGCGATCTCAATGAGACGAGACGCATGGTCGCCGTTGTCCGTCTTGCGCGGACTGGGCATGCGAGCAGTACAAGAACGTGGATGGCCGGGACAAGCCCGGCCATGACGGAATGCTTACTTTGCCGGCGGGCTCGGCCAGGGCTTCTGTGCGCTGCGCAAGCCCTCGAACGCCTTGGCCATGCCGAGCACGCCGATATCGTCGAAGCGGCGGCCGACGAT
The DNA here is from genome assembly GCF_052075965.1 of Bradyrhizobium sp. 482_C4_N1_8. NCBI lineage: Bacteria > Pseudomonadati > Pseudomonadota > Alphaproteobacteria > Hyphomicrobiales > Nitrobacteraceae > Bradyrhizobium > Bradyrhizobium sp. 482_C4_N1_8. The sequence continues at coordinate 3,460,013 of NZ_CP197231.1, forward strand.
CTGCACACCGATGGGAAAGCCGTTGGCGTCGAAGCCGCCATTGATGGAGACGGCGGGGTTCTCCGACATATTCCACGGCACGGTATAGCAGATGTGCTCGAACGGCCGCATCGGATCGTTGGTGGGCGAGGCCCATTCCGCCGCATAGTTCACGTTCGGCGCGGTCGGCGAGATCACGTAGTCGAGCTCGCAGAACAGCTTTGACGCAGCCGCGCGGATCGCCATGGTCTGGTTGAATCCGCGGATGACATCCACACCCGAGAGCTTTGCGCCGGATGCGCCCCATTTGAAGATGTAGGGCAGCACCTTTGCCTGTTCGGACGGCGTCAGCTTGGCCAGATCGTCCCACATCCGCGCGCGCCAGAAATTGTCGAGGCCGTCGAGCATCTCGCGGGTCAAAATGCCGTCGACCTCGGTGACGACGCTCCCTGCGGATTCGAACGCCTTTGCGGCTTTCACCGCGACATCGCGGACCGGCCTTTCTGCCGGCAGGCCGACGCCGGCATCGAGCATCAGGCCGATGCGCAGTTTGCGCGGGGATTTCTCCAGTCCCTTCCAGTTGAGCGGCTCGGCGGGCAGGCTCATGCCGTCGCGCCGGTCGGGCTTTGCAATCACGCTCATCATCAGCGCGCAATCGTCGACCGTGCGGGTCATGGGACCGGCGACACGGCCGACATAGGTCGGGTCGATCGGCACGCGGCCAAAACTCGGTTTCAGGCCGACGAGACCGCACCAGCCCGCAGGCAGGCGGACCGAGCCGCCGATATCGGTGCCGAGATGCAAGGGGCCGTAGCCAGCCGCAGCCGCGGCGCCGGCGCCCGCGCTGGAGCCGCCGGGATTCTTGGAGAGGTCCCAGGGATTGCGCGCCAGCGCATGGAAGCTGGAGAGTCCCGAGGACAGCATGCCGTAATCGGGCATGGTGGTTTTTGCGAAGATGATCGCACCGGCCTCGCGCAGGCGCGCAGCGGGCGGGGCGTCCTTCTCGGCCGGCACGAGCTTCACGCTCGCAGCGCCGAGCGGCACCGGCACGCCCTTGGTCGCGATGTTGTCCTTTACCGTGACAGGCGCGCCGTCGAGCGCGCCGGAAGGTTCGCCCCCGCTCCAGCGCGCGGTCGAGGCCTTCGCGGCCTCGCGCGCGCTGTCGGGGTCGAACGCGAAGAGCGCCTTGAGGTGCGGTTCCCACGCAGCGACGTGCGCAAGCACGTCCTCCAGCACCTCGCTCGGCGAGAACTGCTTGGCGCGATAGCCCGCGATCAGATCAACCGCGGAGAGATCGTGCAGCGAGGTGACGGCCTCTTCGACGCTCTTCTTGTGCATTGCTAACCTACCGGCATGCGCGTTTCGATGATCCGGGCGAACATGCTGGCGCCGATCGGCAGGATCTTGTCGTCGAGCACGAAGCCGGGATTGTGCACGGGCACCGAGCCGTCGTGGCCGATCCAGAAGTAGGCACCGGGAATGGTTTGCAGCATGTCGGCGAAATCCTCGCTGCCCATCTTCGGCTGGGCGCGGGTGATCACGTTGGCGGGGTTGACGACGGTGCGCGCGACCTCCTCGACCACCTTGGACTGCTCGACCTGGTTGACCAGCACGCCGAAGGTGTCGCGGATGTCGGCTTCGATCACGCACTGATATGCGGATGCGATGCCGGCGCAGATCGTGCGGATGCGTTCGGCGATCAGGGCGCGGACTTCATCCGAGAAGGTGCGGATGGTGCCGCAGAGATGGGCCTCGCCAGGGATGACGTTGTAGGCCGAACCGGCGTGAATCTGCGTGATCGAGATGACGGCGGCCTGCAGCGGCTCGACGTTGCGGCTGACGATGGTCTGGATCGCCTGCGCCAGCGTGGTCGCGATGATCACCGCGTCCTTGGAGCGTTCGGGCATCGCGCCATGCGCGCCGTAGCCGGTGATGCGCAGGTCGAAGAAGTCGGCGCTGGCCATCGCGGGGCCGGGCAGGATCGCGATTTCGCCGAGGTTGAGGTCGGGCGCGTTGTGTAGGCCGTAGAGCTCGTCGCAGGGAAACTTCTCGAACAGGCCGTCCTTGATCATCGCGCGAGCGCCACCAAGGCCTTCCTCGGCCGGCTGGAAGATCAGGTGCACGGTGCCGTCGAAATTTTTGGTCTCGGCGAGGTAGCGCGCGGTGCCGAGCAGCATGGTGGTGTGGCCGTCATGGCCGCAGCCGTGGAAGCGGCCGGGGATTTTCGAACTCCATTTCAGATTGGTGTTCTCTTCCATCGGCAGCGCGTCCATGTCGGCACGAAGCCCGATGCGCTTGCTGCCCGAACCCTTGCCCTTGATGACGCCGATCACGCCGGTGCCGCCGAGACCGCGGTGCACCTCGATGCCCCAGCTCTTCAGCTTGTCGGCGACGATGCCGGAGGTGCGCACTTCCTCGAAGCCGATCTCGGGATGGGCGTGGAGGTCGCGCCTGATAGCAGTGAGTTCGTCGGCATAGCCGTCGATGCGGTCGATCGTGGGCATGTGTCCTGTCCGGTTAGCGTGATGGGGGCGTGAAAACGGGGCCGTTCGGCTTGATGCGGATGCCCGGCCGCAGGCGCGTCCAGGGCAGGGTGGCTGTGTCGGCCGGCATCGCGCCGGGCGCGGCGCAGATCATCAGCTTTTCCGCGATCGGCTCGAAATCGGCGCGGAAGTGCACCGAGCTCTTGTTGACCAGAATCTTCTGCGCGGTCGGCTCGATGCCGACATAGCGGTACATCGCCTGATCGGCGAGCTGTGCCTTGTGCGAGGAGACGACGACGCGGACGTCACCGATGCGCAGGCACGCGGAGGGACCCATCTCCATCTCGCGGCCACCGTAGTAGGGGCCGGGCGCGATGAAGCGTCCGTCGGAGAGCTTTTCGACGGTGAAGGTCTCGCGATAGGGCTCGTCACCGGGAATGCCGGATTTGCCGCCGAGCGACAGCGTCACGGTGGCGCCGACGCCGGCCTCATGCGCGGCCTTGGCCGAGATCGGGTCGTAGATCGCGCCGGTCGCGGCGCTCGCCTTGTTGCGTACCAGCGCGCGCAGCATGCCGGTGGTGTCGGAATCGCCGCCGGCGCCCGGATTGTCCTGGGTGTCGGCGATGATGATCGGCTTGCTCGCGCCCTTGGCGAGTTCCATCGCATGGCGCACGCCGTCGTCGGGCGACCAGATCTTGCCGTCGAAATCGTCCTCGTGGCTTTCGATCAGTTTGACGATCGCATCGGCCGCGCGGTCGGCATCGGCCTGCGTCTTGCCATAGGCGAACACGCTCGGGCCGCAGTCGCGGAAGTCGGCGGCGGGGAAGCCGGGCGCGAAGGACAGCGTCGGAACGGCGTCGCTCTCCAGCGCCGCCAGTTTTTCGTAGATGCCCTTGGTGGGAAAGTCATTGGTGCATTGCCAGCTGATCGCGATCAAGAACGGCAATTGGCGAAACGACTTTGCAAAGCGCTGCCTGGTCTGCAGCAGCAGGGCGAGGTGCCTTGCGGAGGCGCGGCCGGTCTCGGCCATGTCGACATGCGGATAGGTGCGGTAGGCGATCAGCGCGTCCGCGTGTTCCATCATCGCGGGCGTGACGTTGGCGTGCAGGTCGAGGCTGGCAACGAGCGGAACGTCCTTGCCGATGACGCGGCGCACGCGCGCCAAAATCTCGCCTTCGCCGTCGTCGAGATGCTCGGTCACCATCGCGCCATGCAGATCGAGATAGACCGCATCGAGCGGACCGGCGGCGGCGATACCGTCGACCATCACCTTCACGATACGCTCGAAGGCGTCCCTGGTGACATGCGCCGACGGACTTGCGCCGCAGGCGATCGTCGGAATGAGGTTCCAGCCATTCGCTTCGGCGCTGTCGACGAAGCCGGCGAGGCCGACATTGATGCGGCGCATCACCTTCAATACGTCGGCGCCTTCCGTCATGGCCGGCCAGCCGCCGCCATGCTGGAAGTCCGCGAAAGTCGCCTTCGTCGGGGCGAACGTGTTGGTCTCGTGCAGGAAGCCGCCGACGGCGATACGTGTCATTAATTCTGGTCCAGCGTTTGAAAGTGCGCGACGTTAGCCTTGGCTTCGAGGCGGGGGCAAGCGAGGAGCCCATGCCGCCGCGCATGGCTTTAAGTCATTTTCGAATGATGATGGTCGCTACCCGTCATTGCGAGTGAAGCGAAGCAATCCAGACCGTCTCCGCAGAGGGACTCTGGATTGCTTCGCTCCGCTCGCAATGACGAGTGGACAAACCTAAGCCGTAGCCGCGACGCCTTCCGACACCGGCCTGAAGTTCGCAAAATCCCAGCCGCGGCCCGGTGCGGCCTCCAGCAGCGCCCTGGTGTAGGCTTCCTTCGGATGGGTCAGCACCTCGGCGGCCAGGCCCTGTTCGACGACACGGCCGTGCTGCATCACCACGACCTCGTCGCAGATCTGGGCTGCGACGCGCAGATCGTGGGTAATGAACAGGATGGCGATGCCGAGCCGGTTCTGGATCTCGTCGAGCAGTTCCAGCACCTGCGCCTGAACCGAGACGTCGAGTGCCGAGACCGCTTCGTCCGCGACCAGCACGTCGGGGTCGAGCGCGAGCGCACGCGCAATGGCGATGCGCTGGCGCTGGCCGCCGGAGAACTGGTGCGGATAGCGCGTCACTGCGTCCGCGGGCAGGCCAACGAGCTCGAGCAGTTCGCGCGCCCGCTTCATCGCATCGGCATGCGAGGTGCCGTAATTGATCGGGCCTTCCGCGATGCTCTCGCCGACGGTAATGCGCGGGTTGAGCGAGCGATAGGGATCCTGGAACACGATCTGGATCTTCTGCCGGTGCGGCTGGAGCAGGCGGCGCGAGATGTCGGCGATCTCGCGGCCGGCGAGACGCACGCCGCCGGAGGTCGGATCGATCAGGCGCACGATGCACCGCGCGACGGTGGACTTGCCCGAGCCGCTCTCGCCGACGATGCCGAGCGTGCGGCCCTTGCGCAGCGTCAGCGTGACCTTGTCGGCGGCGACGACCTCGCGGCCTTTGCCGAAGAAGGCGCGCTCCTTATAGACCTTGCCGAGCTCGTTGGCCTCCAGCACCACCGGCTCCTTGGTCTCGGGCCGCGCCGCGCGCGGCACCAGGCTCGGCACCGCAGAAAGCAAATTGCGGGTGTACTCCATGGTCGGGTTGCGCAGCACGGTCTCGAGCGGACCGGTCTCGACCAGCCGGCCCTGCCGCATCACGGCGACGCGGTCGGCGATCTCGGCGACCACGCCCATGTCGTGGGTGATGAACAGGACGGCGGTGCCGTGATCGCGCTGGAGGTCGCGGATCAGCGTCAGGATCTGCTTCTGCGTGGTGACGTCGAGCGCGGTGGTCGGCTCGTCGGCGATCAGCAGCTTCGGCTCCAGCACCAGCGCCATCGCGATCATGATGCGCTGGCGCTGGCCGCCGGACAGGCGATGCGGATAGGAGGCGAAGATACGCTCGACCTGGGGCAGGCGGACCTGCTCCATCATGTCGAGAATGCGCTTCTTCCGCGCCTTGGCGTCGAGATCGGTGTGGGCGCGCAGGACCTCGTCGATCTGACGGCCGACCGGCACCACCGGATTGAGCGCGGTCATCGGCTCCTGGAAGATCATCGCCATCTGCGTCGCGCGGAGCTGGCGCAGGCGGCGATCGGTCGCGGTGAGAATCTCTTCGCCGACCAGCTTGACGCTGCCGCCGGTCGGAACCAGCGTGCCCTTCGGCAGCAGGCCCATCGTGGTGAGCGAGGTCACCGACTTGCCCGAGCCGCTTTCGCCGACGAGACACAGTGTCTCGCCCTTATGCACCTGGATCGAGATCCCGTCGATGATGTTTGCGCCCTTCGGCTTCTTGCCGATGGAGACGACGAGGTTGTTGATGTCGAGAACTGGGTTGGTCATCACTTGATCCGTCATCACTTGCCCTCCCGCTGCTTCATGCGGGGATCGAGGGCGTCGCGGGCGGCGTCGCCGATCAGATTGATGCTGAGGATGGCGATCGAAAGCAGCAGGCCCGGCCAGAAGATCAGCGTCGGCTTGAGCTGAAAATACTGACGGCCCTCGGCCATGATGTTGCCCCAGGTCGGCGTCTCCGGCGAGATGCCGGCGCCGAGGAAGGAGAGGATGGCCTCGGTCAGGATCGCGGAAGCGCAGACATAGGTGCCCTGGACGATCAGCGGCGCGATCGTGTTCGGCATCAGATGGCGCCACATGATCTTCGGCAGGCTGGAGCCGACCGAGATCGCAGCCTCGACGTAAGGCTCCTCGCGCGCGGACAGCACGACCGAGCGTACCAGGCGTGCCACGCGCGGTATTTCGGGGATGGTGATCGCGACCAGCACGGTCCAGATGCTGGCGCCGGACAGCGACACCACGGCGATCGCGAGCAGGATGCTCGGCATCGCCATGAGGCCGTCCATGACGCGCATCAGGACGGCATCGACCAGCTTGAAGAAGCCGGAGACGAGGCCGATCGCAAGGCCGATGACGATCGACAGGATCGCCGAGCCGATGCCGATCAGGAGCGAGATGCGGCCGCCATAGATGACGCGCGACAAGAGGTCACGGCCATAGGCGTCGGTGCCGAGCAGGAACTGCGCCGAGGCCGGCTTCAGCCGCTGCGAGGGCGCAAGCTGGACCGGATCGTGCGGCGCGATCAGCGGCGCCAGGATCGAGACCAGCACGATCAGCGCGAGCAGGATCGTGGCCGCCGCAATGATCGGCGTCGAGGTGAGGAATCCGAAACGCGGCCGCAGTGGCGACGTGATCGGAATGGACGACTGGGGGAGGCTATCGACGGACATATTGTTGGTATCCTTGCCTCAGTACCGGATCCGGGGATCGAGCAGCGTATAGGCGACGTCGATCAGGAGATTGACGACGACATAGATCAGCGACGTCAGCAGGATCATCGCCTGGATGACCGGATAGTCGCGCGCCAGCACAGCGTCTACCGTGAGGCGGCCGATGCCGGGGATGTTGAACACGCTCTCGGTGACGACGACGCCGGAAATCAGCAGCGCAAAGCCGGTGCCGATTACGGTGATGACGGGCACCGCGGCATTGCGCAGCGCATGGCGCATCATCACGGCGACCTCGTTGATGCCCTTGGCGCGGGCGGTGCGGACGTAGTCCTCACCGAGCACGTCGAGCATCGCCGCACGCGTCATGCGCGCGATCAGCGCGATGTAGATGAACGAGAGCGCGCAGGTCGGCAGGATGATGCGCTCGAAGAACGGTCCAAAGCCGTTGAAGATGCTGCGGAAGCCCTGCACCGGCACCCAGCGCAGGTCGATCGCGAAGACCTCGATCAGGAGATAGCCGACCACGAACACCGGCACGGAGAAGCCGAGCACGGAGAGGCCCATCACGAAACGGTCGATCCAGGTGCCGTGCTTCCACGCCGCGATGACGCCGAGCGGCACGGCGACGATCACGGCGAGAATGATCGTCGAGAGCGCGATCGAAATCGACGGCTCGACGCGCTGGCTGATCATCTTCATGACTGGCAGGTTGGAGATCAGCGACGTTCCGAGATCGCCGTGCAGCAGCTTGTTCACCCAGGTGATGAATTGCACGATCAGCGGTTCGTTGAGGCCGAGCGAGTCGCGGATGCGTTCCAGCCGTTCCGGCGTGGCGTTATCGCCGGCGAGAATGGCGGCGGGATCGCCCGGCGTCAGCCGCAGCAGCAGGAAGACGAACAGCGCGACGACGCCCATCACGGGCACCGCGGCCAGAACGCGGCGAATGAGATAACCTAGCATGCACCTATCTCCGGCTGCGGAACTTGTGGGGCCGAGAGGCCCCTGTGGAATCGGTTCTGTCTATCATGCACGCCTGTCACTCGGGCTGGAAAGCCGGCCGGAGAAGCCGACCTTTCGGGGCAAATTGTGTGCCAAGGGCAGGGCGGTCGCAAGAGGCCGCCGAGCCTCCGATATCGGCCACTCAGGATGCATGGCGGAACTCGCGCTCAACCCTGAGTGAGGGTGCGGTCGGCGGTGCGTTGAGCCCGCGCCAGCCGTCGATGGTCCCGGCAATCATCTGCGCGGTCGCCGCCGACAAGGTCCAGCCGAGATGGCCGTGACCGGTGTTGAAGAACACGCCCGGCATCCGTCCTGCGCGCACCACGGGCATCATGTTCGGCATCATCGGCCGCAGCCCGGCCCAAGGCACGACCTTGGACGTTTCGACGCCGGGGAAGTTGCTGCGCACCCAGTCGACCAGCGGCTGCACGCGGTCGGCGCGGATGTCGCGGTTGAAGTCGTTGAATTCGGCGGTGCCTGCGACGCGGAAACGATCGGCGCCGAGCCGGCTGGTGACGATCTTGGCGGCTTCGTCGAGCAGGCTCACGGTCGGCGTCGCATTGCGGCTTGCGGCAGTGTCGAGCTGAACGGTGATCGAATAGCCCTTCACCGGATAGACGTTGACGCGCTCGTCGAGGAGGGCGGCGAAGTGGCGGCTGGCCACACCGGCGCAGACCACGACGCCATCCGCCTTCAGCATGCCGCGCGCGGATGCGACAGCATCACTGGCCGAAAGATCAGCCCAGCCGATGACAAAGCCGCCACCTGCCTGGGCAATGGAATCGATGTTGGCTTCGTGGATAAAGGTCGCGCCGCGCCGCTTGCAGGCTTCCGCAAGTCCGCGCGTGAACTTGTGGATATCGCCGGTCGCATCCGACGGCGTGTAGAAGCCGCCAAAATAGTCCTTGCGCAGCGTCGGCTCGATGGCGCGGATCTCCTCCGGCGTCACCGGGCGGCGATCGAGCCCGCCTTCCTTCAGCAGCGCATTGACCTGCAGGCCGGATTCAAAACCCCTCTTGTCGTGATAGATGTGCAGGATGCCGCGGCGTTCGAGATCGAAGTCGATGCCTTCGCGCTCCGCGATCTCGAACAGATGCTTGCGGGCTTCGATCGCGAGCCGCGTGGTCTGAACCGTGTTGGCGCGGTAGTTGCCGATATTGGCGACGAACTCGCTCATCCACGAATATTTGTGCCAGTTCGGCCGCGGGTTCATCAGCAGCGGCGCATCGCGCCGGAACATCCAGCGCAGGCCTTTCAGGATCGTGGCGGTGCTGTTCCACACTTCGGCATTGCTGGCGGAGAGCTGTCCGCCGTTGGCGAAGGACGTCTCCATCGCGGCGTAGCGGTGCTTGTCGAGCACCGTCACCTTGTATCCGCGTTCGAGCAGGGCATAGGCGGTCGTTACGCCGGTGATGCCGGCGCCGATGATGGCGATATGGGTCATGGCAGGTTCGGGGCTCCCGTGAGTTAGAGTCGGCTAACCGCCGGCCAAAGGCCGTTGGCGGCGCCCCATCTGTCACGGTTACCTGAGAGCTTGATCCGGCGCGGACCTCGGCGAGGTCAGCTCCGGACTATCCCCTTCGGTGGACGTCACGACCACATTGGCCGTGCCGCCTCTCTCCAGATCGTCCTGACGATACGGTCCTTTTGCCTGAGAGTTTCCGGGGCGGTTGCTCCGTCGGCGCCGCAACGAAAGCCTGAACTCTCGTTGCGATCTCTCCCGCATCGTCGCGTGGACAATCGAGCAGTACGATGCGCCTCATTTTTAGACAAGGCTAAATTTAAACCGCGACTGCCAACGCATTGTGCAGTGCGAAGTTGATTCAATTTACTCCAGGGTCGCCAGCAGGCCCGCCATAAGGCGCCCGCGTTCAACCAGGCTCTCGACCTCGATGAATTCTTCCAGCGTGTGGCCGTTGCCGCCACGCACGCCGAGGCCGTCGAGCGTCGGGATGCCCATCGCGCCGGTAAAGTTGCCGTCGGAGCCGCCGCCGGAGCTCGCATGCGGCAGCTCAGTGCCGAGCGATTTGGCGATGCCGCGCGCCTTTTCATACAGCGCCATGGTGCCGGCATCGGGCTCCCATACGGGGCGCGTGACGCCGCGCGTCACCTTGAACGTGACATCATTGGACGTGCCCGACAACGCCAGCATCCGCTCGACGCCGCGGTCGAGATCGGCCTGGCGCTTGGCCATGGACAGCGCCTCGCCGGTGGCGGTCGTGGCAACGCAATTGACCCATTGTCCGCCGTGCACGACGCCGACCGAGAAGGTGCAGTCCTCCGTCGTCATCGCGTCGATGGCGAGGATCTGCCGCGCCATCTCGCGGATCGCCGAGCGTCCGGCCGACAATGTCGCGCCGGCATGGCTCGGCCGGCCCGTCGCTTCCAGATTGAAACGCGCGATGGCGTAACGTCCGGTGGTGACACCGTTGTCGGCGCGGCCCGGTTCGGGCACCAGCACATATTTGTTGCGCGCGGCCTCCGCCTCGATGATGTCGCGCGTCGAGGGCGTGCCGACTTCCTCGTCGGGCGTAAACAGCACCGTGATCGGCAACGGCGTGGTGAAGGAAGCACGTGCCAGCTGCCGGATCGCTTCCAGCGAGAGATAGTTGCCGCCCTTCATGTCGTAGATGCCGGGGCCGTAGCACTTGTTGCCCTCACGCCGCCATTTCAGCTTCTCGATGGTGCCGACCGGGTGGACGGTATCCATGTGGCCGGCGATCAGGATGCCCGGCTCGCCCTGCTTCGGATGCGGGAAGCGCGCGCGGATCACGCCGCCGAAGCCCTGTCGGCCGCCGATGCGTTCGATCGTCGCACCCATGATCGCCATATCCCGCGCTGCGATATCGAGCATGCGGTTGACGGCACCCGCGTCCCAGGTCGGGCTCTCGCATTCCACCCAGGTGCGCAGGCCCTCGAGCATCGCCTCGGAATCGAAGGGAAGATTGGCTGGATTCATCTTAATGTCTCTCAAGCTTCGAAAGATGGAACGCGCATTGCATTGGCGCGGACGGGACTGGCGGAAAGCGTTGTAGAGCCAAACCGATCTTTGTGGAGCCCGTGGGCGCGCCGCTTGGGGCTGCAGCGAAACCGGATTGACGCGCTCAACACTGTCTGCAAGTCTCGAAAGACAAAGGCATCGCATGAGGTTAGTTCGCCTAAAGAACGAACCGAATGCTCAACCAATAACCTGCCTTTGAACAGTTTCACGTCAGGAGAAACTTTTATGTTGAGCTTGATGCGCCGGGGGCGTCGCGCGTTCGCCTCCACACTTGCGCTATCGGTCGTTGCGCTTTCGACGGCGATGGCCTCGCCGGTACTTGCCGCCGCCAGCAAGACCATCACTGCGGTGATGCATTCGGATCTGCGCATCATCGATCCGATTTTCACCACCGCCTACATCACGCGTGACCATGGCTACATGGTCTACGACACGCTGATCGCGACGGACTCGAACTTCAAGATCCAGCCGCAGATGGCGGACTGGAAGATCTCCGACGACAAGCTCACCTACACCTTCACGCTGCGCGACGGCCTGAAGTGGCACGACGGTACGCCGGTGACGGCGGAAGACTGCGCCGCTTCGCTGAAGCGCTGGGCCGCGGTCGACGGCATGGGCCAGCAGATGATGCAGTTTACTGCGAGCATCGAGGCGACCGACCCCAAGACGATCACGCTGAAGCTGAAGGAGCCCTACGGCCTCGTGCTCGAATCCATCGGCAAGCCGTCCTCGCGCGTCGCCTTCATGATGCCGAAGCGTCTCGCCGAAACGCCGCCGGACAAGCAGATCCCCGAGCAGATCGGCTCCGGCCCGTTCAAGTTCGTGCAGGGCGAATTCCAGCCCGGCGTGAAGGCGGTGTACGTCAAGAACACCGACTACGTGCCGCGCAAGGAGGCGTCGAGCTGGACTGCCGGAGGCAAGGTGGTCAAGGTCGATCGCGTCGAATGGATCACCATGCCGGATGCGCAGACCGCAGTGAACGCGCTGCAATCGGGCGACATCGACTTCATGGAAGTGCCGCCGTGGGATCTGCTGCCCGTCCTTGAAGGCAATGCCGACCTCAAGACCGAGACGCTGAACAAGTTCGGCTACCAGACCCTTGGGCGCATGAACTTCCTCTATCCGCCCTTCGACAATCCGAAGATCCGCCGTGCCGCACTTCTGGCGATGAATCAGAAGGACGTGCTCGACGCGCTCGTCGGCAATCCCAAATACTACAAGATCTGCGGTGCGTTCTTCATCTGCGATACGCCGTTCGCGACCGACGTCGGCTCGGAATCGCTGGTCAAGGGCAACGGCATGGCCGAAGCCAAGAAGGCGCTCGCCGAGTCCGGCTATGACGGCACGCCCGTCGTGGTCATGGTGCCCGGCGACGTCGTGACGCTGAAGGCGCAGCCGACGGTCGCGGTGCAGTTGCTCCGCGAGGCCGGCTTCAAGGTCGACGCGCAGGCGACCGACTGGCAGACGGTGGTCAGCCGGCGCGCCAGCCAGAAGCCTCCGAAGGAGGGCGGCTGGAACATGTTCTTCACCAACTGGGTCAGCGCCGACGTGTCCAACCCGATCGCCAATCTGTCGATCGGCGGCCAGGGCAAGAAGGGCTGGTTCGGCTGGGCGGAAAACGCCAAGATCGAGAAGCTCAAGGACGACTTCGTCCGCGCCGCCTCGCTCGACGATCAGAAGAAGATCGCGACCGAGATCCAGAAGGAAGCCTATGACCAGGTGATCTACGTGCCGCTCGGCCAGTATCTGGCGCCGAGCGCGTGGCGGAAGTCGCTCACCGGCGTGCTCGACGGCCCGGCGACGCCGGTGTTCTGGAACATCGACAAGACCGAGTAAGGCGAGGGCGCGCCAGCGCGCCTTCCCCGAGCGTTACGCGGCGTCGCTGTCATCAGCGGCGCCGTTTTCGTTTGTCAGCCTCGCGTCAGCTTTTAACTCTTCCAGTGTCCAATCATTGCTATTTGTTTCTGACTTGAAATAGATGTGCGCGGTTCGCACATCACTTCCTTCCTGCATTTGAGTCCCGTGTCGATTGATTTTTCATTTCGGGCGATGGCCGAGCGGTCCGATCGCGCGCCGGCGCGATGGCGGCGGCCTTTCCTGCGCTGGCTCGACGGCGTCGAGGCGGGTTGGGCCGTTCCGCTTCTCATTGTGTGCTTTGTCGCGCTCTGGACGATCTATCTGGTCGTTGCCTATGCCGGCAGCGGCCTGCACCCTGATACCCTCGAGGCCTGGACGCTCGGGCGCCGTTTCGCGTGGGGCTACCACAAGCATCCGCCGCTGATGGGCTGGGTTACGGCGGTGTGGACCTCCGTCTTCCCGCTCAGCGACTGGTCGCTGCAATTGATGGCGATGGCCAATGCCGGGCTCGCCCTGTTTTTCGTCGACCGGATCGCACGGCAGTTCGTGACCGGGCACAAACGCATCCTGGTGCTGCTGCTCCTGATGCTGACGCCGGCCTATCAATTCCACGCCCAGCGCTTCAATGCCAATACGGTGCTGCTTGCGCTCTGGCCGCTCGCGACCTGGTGTTTTCTGCGCGCGTTCGAGACCCGCAGCGCGGCCTGGGCGGTCGCCGTAGGATGCACGACGGCGCTGGCGATGGTCGGCAAATATTATTCGGTCTTCCTCGTGGCGAGCTTTGCATTTGCCGCGCTGGCGCATCCCGCGCGCCGCGCCTATTTCGCGTCCGCTTCGCCGTGGATATCGGTCGTGGTCGGGGTCGCGATGTTGTCGCCGCATATCTACTGGCTCGCGACGACGGGCGCGTCGGCCTTCACCTACGCGATGGCGCACGCCAACGGCAACTTCGTGAGCTCGCTCGGCGAGGTGCAGAACTTCCTGCTCGGACTCGTGGCGGCCATCAGCGTATCGGCCGTCTTCTGGGTGATCATCGCCGGCACACGGCTGAAACAATTTGCGGCCGACTTCGCCGCGATGAGTTCCGGCCTGCGGCTTCTTTTTTACGTTGCGATCGGCACGATCGTGCTGCCGGTCCTGACGTCGCTGGCGATGGGCACCGATCTGCCGTCGCTATGGGCGCTGCAAGGGCTGTTCCTGTTCGTCGTGCTGATCGTTTGCGGCACGCGCTACCCGATCGAAAGATTCTACACCGTCAATGTCACGGTCATCACCGCAATCGTTGGGCTCGCCGCTGTCTTCGTCGCCGCTCCGATTCACGCCGTCTATCGCAACAATCACGGCTACGAAGAGGGCCGGAATTTCTACGCGCAGGTAGCCAGTGAGCTCACCCGGGAATGGCACGAGCTGACCGGCGAGCCCCTCAGCGCCGTCAGCGGCGACGATTCGCTGGCCTTTGCGACCGCGTTCTACAGTCCGGACCATCCGTACTACGCGCGGCCGTTCGAGTTTCAGTACACATGGGGCATGCCGCGAAAGACGACACTGGATCGCGGCTGGGCCGCGCTCTGTTTCAGCGGCCAGGACTATTGCGGCAGGTGGATGGAGTCCGTGTCCGCGCGCGCCGAGCATTTCGTCAAGCGCCAGTTCACCGTGCAGGCGACGCTATGGGGCAGGCCCGGCCTGACTCGAGACGTGGTCGTGCTGATCGTGCCACCGCGAACGAGCAGCGCGACGCCCGAGAGCGCCGCGCAGGACTTCAGCGCCAGCAGGCGCCCGACGGACTAGGCTTTGCGCTCAGCAGTGGCTGTCGCGGATTCGCTCGAGGCCTTCGCTCGCGAAGGGGGGAGTGAACGCAGTTCGGTCGGCGCCCGACGTCGGGCGTTCCGTTTCCGCCCGATCCGGGGTGGTGTTGTCTTCGCGATGTTCCGGTTCCATGAGGCGGCCTTTCGAATTGCTGCAGTACAACATCGACGCGGCCGGGAAGTTCCTCATGCGATGGGACGATGATGCGGCTTGAACAGCCGTCCCTTTTCCACCACCAGCACGATCGCAAGCGCCGCCAGCGTCGACAGGAAGAAGCCGACCGAGAACGGCAGCAGCGTGCCGTCGAAACTCTGCCCGATCGCCATGCCGACGACGATGCCGATCAGCGTCGTGATCGAGCCGTAGAGCGAGGAGGCGGTGCCGGCGATATGGCCCTGCGGCTCCATGGCCAGTGCGGTGAAGTTCGCGACCATCATGCCGAACGAGAACATCATCAGGGCGGACAGCACCATGAACAACGAGAGCGGCAGCATGCCGAGGCTTTCCGTCAGCAGCATCACGCCCGCAACCGCGGTGTAGAGCGTCAGCGCGCCGTGCGAGATCACGCGCATGCCCAGCCGTCCGACCAGCTTCGCATTGAGGAAGCCGGCGATCGCGGTGCCGGCCGCGATCGCGGCGAAGGCAATCGGGAAATAATGGCCGAGATGATAGACGCCGGTGAAGACCTGCTGCGCCGAGAAGACATAGGCAAAGAGCGCGCCTATCACGCTGCCGGCGGCCGTCGCATAGCCGATGGTCTGGCGGTTGGTCACGGTCTGCCGGAACGCCGAGAGCACGTCTGCGGGCGCCAGCGACCTGCGCTCGGACTCCGGAAGGGTTTCGGGCAGCCGCAGCACGCTCCATGCGAGCGCGAGCAGTCCGTAGAGCATCAGTACGACGAAGATGCCGCGCCATTGCGTGACCAGCAGCACCGCCTGCCCGAACGAGGGCGCGATCACCGGCACCGCGATGAACACCATCATGGCGAGCGACATCACGCTCGCCATCCGGCGGCCGACATAGCAGTCGCGCACGATCGAGGTCGCGATCACGCGCGTCGCCGACGTGCCGAGCCCTTGCAGCGCGCGCGCCAGCAGCAGCGTCTCGAACGAGGGCGCGGCGACCGCCAGCACGCTCGCCACCGCATAGACGGCCATGCCGCCGAGCAGCACCGGGCGGCGCCCGAAGCGGTCCGACAACGGGCCCATGACGAACTGCCCGGCACCGAAGCCGATCAGGAAGGTCGAGAGCACCAGCTGAAGATGGTTGGCGTTGGGAATGGCGAAGGCTGCCCCGATGTTGGGCAGCGCCGGCAGCATCATGTCCATCGCAAGCGGATTCAGCGCCATGATGGACGCGATCACGATGACGAATTCTGGAAAACCCATGGGCCGGTGTCCCGAGGACACCCAATCGTCGGCATTGACGTCGGACAAAGCTCACCTCTGAAAATCAGAGGCTTTTCTATCGGTTATGCTGCGTCGCACAACCCATGTTTCGGGATGGCTGACAGGCGGGTGCACAAGAATTGGTGATGTCGCCGGGCTCGGGAAGGGCCGCCTCGTCCATCATCGTGCGCTAGCGGCCTGCTCGACCAGGCCGAGCGCCAACCGTCCCGCGGTGTCGACATAGTCGAGATCGCGATGGATCAGCATCACGGTCGTGGCGCCGTCGAGCAGGATCACGAGCTGGCGCGCGACCGCCGCTGCACCGGCAACGCCATGCCCGCGCAATTCGGTTTCGAGCCACGCTTCAAAACGCTTCTTGTGCGCCGCGCCGGCCTTGACCGCGGGATGTGCCGGGGTGTTTGCGAGCTCGGCGATGGTGCGCAGGAATCCGCAGCCGCGCCATCGCGGCGTATTAACGGAGCGTCCGAGCCTTGTGAAGAGACCGCGGACCTTGTCGGCCACCGTGCCCTCGGTCTCGGCGAACCAGCGCATATAGAGCTCCAGCGTCGGCTGGTCCCTGGCCGCGATGGTCTCGGCGACGAGCTCGTCCTTGCTGGTGAAGTGATAATAGAGCGTCTTCTTGGTGACGCCGGCCTTCTCGGCGACCGCGTCCATGCTCACCGCCCTGATGCCTTCGCCATAGAACAGGCGCGTCGCCGCGATGACGATCTGCTCGCGAGTGGTGTCGCCTTTGCCTGACATCGCGAATGTATACTGCCTAGTGAGTATACACGACAAGACCGCTGTGGCTGACTTCCGCGCCTGTTCGACCTGGAATTCGACCTGGAAGGAGCCTGCACTTGTCCGATCTCGTACTCTCCGAAACGCGAGGCGCTGTCGCGCTGCTGACGTTCAATCGCCCGAACAAGCTCAATGCGCTGAGCTACGCCCTCGTCGACCGCCTGATGGCGATCCTCGATCGTATCGAGGACGATGCCGATATCCGCGCCGTGATCCTGACCGGGGCGGGCGACCGCGCCTTCTCGGCCGGCGCCGACATCGCCGAGTTCTCGGAGAGCGTGAAATGCGGGCCGGACGCGGCGGTAAAGGCCTTCGTGCGGCGCGGGCAGGCGATGACGGCGCGCATGGAGGCGTTTCCGAAGCCGATCATCGCCGCCGTGAACGGCATCGCCTTCGGCGGCGGCTGCGAGATCACGGAAGCCGTGCATCTCGCCGTCGCGAGCGAGCGGGCGAGCTTTGCCAAGCCCGAGATTGCGATCGGAATCACGCCGACCTTCGGCGGCACGCAGCGCCTGCCACGGCTCGCAGGCCGGAAGCGGGCGCTCGAATATCTCCTGACAGGAGATTCCTTTTCACCACAGCGGGCTCATGAGATCGGTTTGGTCAACCAGGTCGTGCCGCACGGGCAGCTGCTGGACGCAGCCTTCGCGCTGGCAGACCGCATCACGCGGCATTCGCACCTGGCGGTCGCCCGCGTCATCACCGCCGCCACGCGGGGCCTCAACGTCTCGATCTCGGAAGGCCTCGCCATCGAGAGCGAGCAGTTCGCACGCATGGCGGCGACACGGGACACGCGCGAAGCGCTCGACGCCTGGCTTGCCGTCCGCGCGTCGCGGTAGGGCTGGCGCGGCGGATTTGGCGGTCGTGGCAACAGGGAACCGGTTCCCCGCCGTCCAGGCGGGCGGCTGGCAACCAAGGATTCACCATAAGCGCGAGCGCAACGCACAGGGGAGATGAATCCGCAACCCATCCTGTCCATGGTGGCACGGGCTGGCGCCGAGTTGGCGCCGGGAGAGACCCGGCCAAACAAGGTATCCGATTGTGTCCGACGTCACCGGTGCAGCACGATGGTTGGAACCCTCGGCCGACATGGCTTCGCGGCGGAATTTCTGGCTTGCCTGCCTGGTCGCACTGACTGCACTGCTGGTGCTCGGCAATCTCGCCAACGATGCCGTGCTCGATATGAAATATGGCTGGGACACCCGCGTCAATTGCGCGGCGGTCGATGCGTATGCCAGCGGGCTCGATCCCTATTTCGTCAAGAACCTGAAGGGCACCAAGCTCTCTTATCCCTATCTGCCGGTGACGCTGGATATCTTCCGTCCCTTGTGCGCGGGTGGACTTCTGGTCGATCACTACAAAGGCATCTTTCCTGTCCTCACCGTGCTTTGCGGGCTCCTCTTGCCCGGTCTTGGCCGAACGCGCCCGGGCGCGCGCGATGTTGCGCTGAGGGTGCTCTGCGCGCTCGGCGCGTTCGTCGGTTTCGAATGGGTGCAGGCGTCCGGCAACTTCGCGATCCTGAGCGGCGTGCTGACCGCGGTCGCGTTGAGGTTTCTGCTTTCTCCGTCTGCGTCCGGCGCGTCTGAGGACCGCAGCTTTCCGTTGCGGCTCGCCGGCGCCGCGCTGCTCGGCCTCGTGACGTCGTTCAAGCTGGTGTTCTTTCCCGTGCTGGCCGCGCTCTATTTCCTGCCGCTGCCGCGCGGCCGCAAGCTCACGCTGATCGTGGTTGCGGCGTTCAGCTTCGCATTGCCGATCCTGATATCGCGGCTGATGTACCCCGAGCTGTTCGCAAGCTGGCAACTGGCGATGAGCGGAAAGATCCCCGACCAGCATCTCGTCGATCTCTTCGAGATCAATCCGTCGCTGCTGCTGGCGGCGCGCGACCTCATGGATCATGCCGGCCTCGGTGACAGCAAGGCGGTGACGTTCGCGACCTATGCATGCGCAGCACTCGCGCTCGTGCTGGTGCCGTTCGCCTTGTCCATCCTGCGCGTGGTCACGAGCGAGCCGGCGCAGGAAGGCGGATCGCTTCTTGTGCGACTGGATCGCTGGCTGATGGATCATCCCCGCGTCGCCATGCGCATCACGGTGTTCGCGATGTTTGCGCTCTATCTCAGCTCGCCGCGCCTCAAGGAATATGCCTTTTTCGAGCTCGCGCTTTATGCCGCGATCCTCGTCGTCGATCTTCCGGCCCTGGCACTCGCCGCGTTCCTCGCCGTCGGTCTCGCCTTTCCGGCACTGATCTCGATTCTGGGGACGGCATTCGAGGGCAGCTTCATCCTCCTCATCATTGCGCTGACAAGTTTCTGGATCCTGCTGCTCGACTTTCGTGCCGAGCCGAAGCGGCTGGAGACGGAAGGTGCGCAGTCATAATGCATGCCGCCCCGTCCGCCGCAAAAGGGACGGCGCCTTGCCCCCGCGCAGGCCATAGCCGGTCCGTGACAGCATCGGTCTGCCGTCCGCCTTTGGGCGGAGGCTCGCCCCGTCAGCTCCGATGGTGCGGGCAGCCGGGGTCGAACCGGCACAGCGCTTGCGCGCCGAGGGATTTTAAGTCCCTTGCGTCTACCAATTCCGCCATGCCCGCTTGATCCAACGAGATCAACTAGTTAAGTCCACCTCCGGCCGTCTGGAATTGGCGCGTTTCGCGGGCCGGATGGGCGGTTCTTCCTTAAGCGAGCCGGCTGCGCAAGGCAAAGCCTCAATCCGGACATCTGTTGTTGCTTTAGGCATTCTCAATCCACGGGGACTATTCATCCGGCATGGCTGCTTCGTTTTCCTCTCGCCTGCGCGACTCGGGCGCATTTCTGGCGCTACTCGCGGCGGGCGCGGCGCTGTCCGGTTGCGCCAGCATGACCGAGACGGTCGCACCGGCCTTTGCCGATCCGGGCAAGTACGAATTGTACGACTGCAAGCAACTCGAGGCTGAGCGTAAGGCGCTCGCCAGCCGCACCGAGCAGTTGCAGAAGCTGATGGAGAAGGCTGAGACCGGGGCGGGAGGCGCGGTCGTGTCCGAGCTCGCCTATCGCAACGACTACATCGCGGTGCGCGGGCAGTCGCAACTTGCCGAGGAGGCATGGCGCCGCAACAAGTGCCGGGAAACGCCGCCCGGTGCGACGCCGGCGGCCTCTGCTCCGCAGCGGCCGGACATCAAGCCCGCCCCGAAATCCGGTAGCGCCGTTCGCTGAGTTGATACGATTGCGCCCGCCTCAGGGGCGCCAGCCGTAGATCCAGTCCTGCCGCGCCAGCATGCGCTCCGGGCCGAGCGCGCGGATCGCAACATCGCGCGCGATCGCGAGCGGCCCACCGAGATGATAGATGCGGCCCTGCTGCCGCGCCGTCCGCTGCACCCGCCGCACCCGCGCCTGCCGCGCGCGGCCATATTGCTTCAGCGCCGCCGCGATGCCGGCCGTGCTCTCGGCAGCCTCGAGGCTCAGATGCCGAGCGAGCACGGCGGCGTCCTCGATCGCCATGCCGGCGCCCTGGGCCGCGAATGGCAGCATCGCATGCACGGCGTCACCGAGCAGGCCGACCGGTCCTTCGCTCCAGGGGCAGCCGTCGGGCACGCCGAACAGCGCCCATTTGCGCCAATTGTCGACAGCAGTGAGCATCATCCTGGCCTGCGATGGCCAGCGCGGTGCCGCGAAGGCGTCCATCACCTCGAACGGGTCGCCCGGCGTGCTCCAGCCGGGCCTGTTCCAGGTCCCCGGTAGCACCGCGACCACGTTGATCTGGCGTCCGCCGGCGATCGGATAAGCGACGAGATGGGCGTTCGGACCCATCCAGAGCTGCACCCGCCGCGCGGTAAAATCCTTCGGCAGTTGCGTGGCATCGAGCGTGCCGCGCCAGGCGATCAGGCCGGAGAAGCGCGGCTGCACCTCGGGAAACAGATGCTGGCGTACCGTCGACCAGATACCGTCGGCGCCGATCAGTGCGCTAGCCAGATCGCTGCGCCGTATCGTGCCGCTGCGATGGACGACCGTCAGCCCCTTGGCGTGGGGCGCCACATCCTCGAAGGTCGCACCTAACTTCAGATCGATATCGGGATGGTCGGAGACCGCACCGGCCAGCGCGGATTGCAGGTCGGCGCGATGCACCACCCAATAGGGTGCGCCGGCCCGCGCGGAAGCGGCTTCGCCGAGCGGCATGCGCAGCAGTTCGCCGCCGGCCCGCGCGCTCATGACGCAGAGCGCCTCAGGGGTGACGGCGCTTCGCTTGAGCCGCTCGGTGAGGCCGAGCTCGACCAGCACGCGGCTGGCGTTGGGGGAGAGTTGCAGGCCGGCGCCGACTTCCTCGAGCCGCTCGGCCTTTTCCAGCACGACGATGCGGAAGCCACGGGCTGCGAGCGCAAGCGCGGCCGTCAGTCCACCTATGCCGGCACCGGCGATGACAATCGTTCGGGAGAGCGCCACCCCTGACCGTGAGAGGCGGTCAGGCCACCTTGTCCTTCAGCACGCATTCCGGCGGACGGGCTTCGCCCGGCTTCAGGTCGGCGGCGAAACGGTACAGCGTCGAGCAATAGGGGCAGATGATCTCGTTGTCGTTGCCGAGGTCCAGGAAGACGTGCGGATGATCGAACGGAGGATTGGCGCCGACGCACATGAACTCTTGCGAGCCGATCTCGATGACGGGGACACCGGCATCGTTATGGAAGTGCGGGACGACATGGTCGGACATCGTAGTTCATCCTGGAGTGGCAATGGCGGCAGACACAATCAAACACTGACGCGGCATCTTTGAGGCGCCGCGGACCATACTGTTGGGTGCAGATGATTGCTAGTCCAGCGGAACCGAAAGGTTCGCAATTGCCCCATGCTCATTTGCTCATGCAAATTCGACACAATCTTGCGGCCTGAGAGAAGCCCTTCTTTCGTCGGGGACGTTGTGTCGCAATTTTGGCATACTATGTCTTTGGACGAGCGGAACTGCGACGAAAGACGAACCATCAGGCGCAATGATCTCGGGATCGTCCAGGCTCTTGGCACAACTCTTGGTATGACTCTTGGCATGAAGTGGCTGCGAATCAGCACGGCGTTGACCGGTATTGCAGCATGCAGCTTCATGCTCGCGCAGGTAGCGCCGCATGCCCGCGAGGCCGGCGCGCTCCTCTCCGCCCAGGACGATCCGGCGGCGCTCTCCGAACTCAAGCTCGATGCGCTGCTGCGGCAGAACGACCGCCTGGTTCAGGACAATATCGAGGCCGCGCTCGCCGCCGGCGACGCCGATCTCGCCGACAGTTTTGTCGCGCTGGCGCGTGACCGCAACATCGCGCTGCCCGACGACCTCCTCAACCGCGTGAGCGATGCGGTCAAGGAAGAAAATTCCACGCGGCATTTCGCCAAACAGTTCGCCACCGGTCTCGTCACCGGCAACGCCGACGATGTCGCGAGCCTGTCCGGAACCGTCGCCGGCGATCTCTTCGTGATCGGCGACATCAGGGACGTCGTGCGCGAGGGCAAGCGTCTCGCCATGGGCGAGGACACCGACCATCTGGTGCTCGGCCTTGCGACCGCCGGCCTTGCGGTGACGGCGGTGACCTACGTGTCGGTCGGCGGCGCCGCGCCCGTGCGTGCTGGACTGACGCTGGTGAAGGATGCCCGCAAGGTCGGACGGCTCGGCGAGGGACTTGCCGCATGGGCCGGCCGGTCGGCGCGTGAGGTGGTCGATACGCCGATGCTCCAGAACGCCGTCGCCAAGGGTTCGGTGTTCCGCCCCGGCGAGACCGCGAGCGCGATCAAGGCCGCGTTCCGTGCCGAGAAGGCCGGTGCGCTGGTCCGGCTCGGCAAGGACGTCACCCGCGTTGCCGAAAAGACCGGCACGCGCGGCGCCATGGATACGCTGCGCATCGCCGAAGGCCCGAAGGACGTCGCGCGCGCGGCCCGGCTGGCGGAAGCGCAGGGCGGCAAGACCCGCGCGATCATGAAGCTGCTCGGCCGCGGCGCGCTGCTGCTCGTCGGCGGCATGTTCGATCTGGCGCTCTGGCTGTTCGGCGCGGCACTGACGCTGTTCGGCCTGCTATCCTCGATCAAGGCGGCGACGGAGCGCCTGACCCAGGCCTGGTGCGATCGCAGACGGGCGCGCCGGCTTCGCCGGGCGGCAGCCCAATCCGCTCTGGCGGACGCGGCGCTTACCGCCTAAGATCGATCTCTCCCCCACAACGACTTCCGGAACTGCTGATGCCGAGCTTTCACAACGGCGCCGTTGAAATTGCCTATCTCGACGAAGGCGAGGGCGATCCGATCATCCTGGTGCACGGCTTTGCCTCGAGCAAGAACGTGAACTGGGTCTATCCGACCTGGGTCTCGGAACTGCGCAAGAACGGCCGCCGTGTCATCGCGCTCGACAATCGCGGTCATGGCGAAAGCGCAAAGCTCTACGAGCCCACGCAGTACTCAATCCCGACCATGGCCGGCGACGTGCTCGCGCTGATGGATCATCTCGTGATTCCGCAGGCCGACATGATGGGCTATTCGATGGGCGGACGGATGACGGCTTGGCTCTCCCTCAACGAGTCGCAGCGCCTGCGCTCGGCGATCCTCGGCGGCATCGGCATCGGCGGCCTGATCGAGGGCACCGGGCCCGGCGAGAACGTCGCGAAGGCGCTGGAGGCGCCCTCGCTCGACGACGTCACCGATCCGGTCGGCCGCACGTTTCGCGCCTTTGCCGATCAGACCCGTTCCGACCGTCGTGCGCTCGCCGCCTGCCTGCGCGGCACCCGCGACCTCATGACGAAGGAAGAGGCCGCGCGCATCGACGTGCCCGTGCTGATCGCGGTCGGCAGCGCCGACGACGTTGCAGGATCAGCCAGCGCGCTCGGCGCCATCATCCCGGGATCGGAAGTGCTCGATATCCCCAACCGCGACCACATGCGCGCGGTCGGCGACAAGGTCTACAAGACCGGCGTGCTCGACTTCCTGTCACGCCGCGGCTGAGGTCTCGTCGTCAGGCTGGTCGTCACCGAAACGACGCGCCAGCGCCATCAGCGCCACGAAGGTCGCGACCCACACCATCCGTGCGCCGTAGCGGTCGTGCGGGCCCGAGATCACGCCGCAGATGAAGGCGTTGCCGAGCAGCGCCAGCGCGACGGTTGCCGCCAGCAGCGTCAGATCGTCGAGCCGGCGGCTTGCGAGCGCATGCGCGAGCAGCCCGACCAGCGCCAGCATCGAGGCCAGCGCGACGGGAACGTGCAGCCAGTTGACGTGATCGAAATCGAGGCCGTGATTCTGTTGCCGCGCCGTGCGCATCGGCGCGACTTGCGCCGGGATGTAGCGCTCGATGATGCCGTAGGTGTGCCCGATCCAGACACTGGTGCCTTCGCCGGTGGCCACATGCAGCAATTGCTGGCCCATCGCCCGCAACGCCGCGCCGGCCTGCCACGCCGGATAGTCGGCGAGCGAATGCACGACGATATAGCCCATCTCGTCGTTCATGCCTTCGAAGCGGCCGAGCGTGTTGAACATGCTCTTGCCCCACAGGAACTCGTCGGCGGTCGCCGGCAATTGGTCGCGATAGGGACAGAGCTTGTAG
Organism: Bradyrhizobium sp. 482_C4_N1_8; assembly: GCF_052075965.1. NCBI lineage: Bacteria > Pseudomonadati > Pseudomonadota > Alphaproteobacteria > Hyphomicrobiales > Nitrobacteraceae > Bradyrhizobium > Bradyrhizobium sp. 482_C4_N1_8. The sequence goes on from NZ_CP197231.1 coordinate 3,484,156, forward strand.
CGCTCGCGCGGGCAATGATCGCTCAGGAAGCGCGCGACGATACCGTCCTGCATCATGCGTCCGAAAGCGACGCCATAGCCGCCGGGCGTCCAGGCCCATTTGCCCGACAGCGCATGGTTTGCCGACACCAGCATCAGGCCGCCCGCGACGATGGTGAGGCTTGCCTGCGCCAATCCGGCGAGCGGCAGGCGCGCGCCGAGGAACGGCCGCACCATCCAGCCGGCGGCGCAGAGCCCGAGCAGCACGCCGAGTGTGGCGCTGTGGGTTGCGGCGGCAAAGGCGGTGAAGACGAACAGCGAGATCTTTTCGAGGCCCGACGTCCGGCTCGCGCCGACGACCAGCAAGAACAGGGACAGGATCGACAGCCCCGCAAAGATGTCCGTGAGCAGCATGCTCGCGAGCCAGGGCAGCGCGGTCGACAGGATCAGGCAGAGGCTGATCGCGACGAAGCGAGACGTCTGCATCAACCCGAGTACGCGCAGCGTCAGTTGCAACAGCCACAGCGTCGCCAGCGACTGGACCGCGAGATTGATCCAGAAGCCGAAATTCTCGCCGTAGTGCAGATAGAGGCCGAACACGGTGGAGCGGCTCGGGACCAGATAGCCCTCGTACCAGCGCGCCAGATAGCCGCCGGTATCCCATTGCAACAGCGGATAGCCGTTCCAGAACGCCGGCGCGATCAAGAGGAGGGGCAGTCCCACCGCCGCCAGCCGCAGCCAAAGCGAGCCCGCGGCGCCCGCGCGCAATTGATCGGTGGTGATGCTCAAATCCGCTCCGTCGTGTTCCCCGACCATGCCCGCAACAGCCGTCGAGGCGGAATTCACCAATAGTTTGACGCTGCCCGGCTTGAATTTGGCAAAACCCTGACCATTTTGAGCCGACCTCGCCGCCTGGGGGCGTCAGAAGAAACTGTTGTGTTTCAAGGCGTTGGCGTGCTTTCGCGGAGCAACTCACTGTTCACTCTCAGGCAAGCCCGTCGGGACTTCGTCGGCTAGACTGTGGTATAGAGCCAGCAAAATGAGCCAATTCGAAAGAGCAGATCCTATGGCAGTGCATCAGGTCAGTCCGGGAGGAAAGCTCGCAACGCTCGATCCGATCTGGGATCGGATCCGCGGCGAGGCGGAGGACATCGTCCATCGCGAGCCGGAGCTTGCGACCTTCATCTACTCGACGGTGCTGCATCACAGTCGCCTGGAAGATTCGGTGATCCATCGTCTCGCCGACCGGCTCGATCATTCCGCGCTGTCGGGTGATCTCGTGCGCCAGACCTATGACGAGGCGCTGCGCGAGGCTCCCGATCTCGGCAACGCCTTCCGCGCCGATCTCGTCGCCGTCTACGACCGCGATCCCGCGACGTCGCGCTTCATCGACCCCTTGCTCTACTTCAAGGGCTTTCACGCCATTCAGACCCATCGCCTCGCGCACTGGCTCTATCTGAAGGGCCGCAAGGACTTTGCGTATTATCTCCAGAGCCGCGCGTCTGCGGTGTTCCAGACCGACATCAATCCCGCCGCGCGCATCGGCCGCGGCATCTTCCTCGACCACGCCACCGGCTTCGTCTGCGGTGAGACCGCGGTGATCGAGGATGACGTCTCGATCCTGCACGGCGTCACGCTCGGCGGCACCGGCAAGGAGAACGAGGATCGCCATCCGAAGATCCGTCACGGCGTCCTGATCGGCGCCGGCGCAAAGATCCTCGGCAACATCGAGATCGGTCATTGCGCGCGCATCGCCGCCGGCTCGGTCGTGGTCAAGCCGGTGCCGCACAACGTCACGGTTGCCGGCGTGCCCGCCAAGATCGTCGGTGAGGCCGGCTGCGCCGAGCCGTCGCGCACCATGGATCAGATGATCAACGCGATGGGACTTTGAGCTCAAGAAAAGGGCCGGATTCTCCGGCCCTGCTCGTCCCCAAATTCTTTGGCAATTCATGCTGGCGGTTCGTCGCGTCTCGTCCTAAAACCCCGCCAACCCAGATTTCGATTGGAGACTTGCCGTGGACGTCAAGGAAGTAAGGAAGCTCGACGCGTATCTGAAGCGCGTATTCGGCAATCCCAAGATCCGCGTCGTGCCGCGGCCGAAGAAGGATGATTCCGCCGAGGTCTATATCGGCGAGGAGTTCATCGGCGTGCTCTTCGTCGATGACGAGGATGATGATCGCTCGTTCCAATTCCAGATGGCGATCCTCGAGGACGATCTCGTCGATCAGGAATAGTTTCTCTCTCCGTCATTGCGAGCGAAGCGAAGCAATCCAGGATCTTTCCGCGGAGGGATTCTGGATTGCTTCGCTCTGCTCGCAATGACGAACGTTAACTCCGCGGTTCCGTAGTTCTATTTCTTCGCGAGAATGCGCAGCCGCGCCGTGGCATCAGCGACAGTGATGCCGTTCGCATCGACGAGATCGGCCTGCACGACCATATCGCGATCCGTCCGTTCGACGACGCGCGCGCGTGCCGTGATGGCTCCGACCGCTGCAGGCTTCAGGAAGCGCGTATCCAGACTTCTGGTGACCACTGTCAGGTCGGGAGACAGCGCTGCCAGCGCGCCAATCCCGGTGGCGGAGTCCAGCATCGCCGCGAGGAAGCCGCCCTGGATCGTGCCATGCCTGTTGGTGAACGCGGGCTGAGCCTGGAAGCGGATCAAGGCCCGCCCGCCCTCGTCAAAGCCGAGCCATTCGCGCCCCAACAATTGGGCGCCCGGAGGCAGGTTTGCTGCTGCATCGGTCACGTCGATCACCGCGCTTGATGTTGTTGGCGACGAGCCTATCAGCCGCTCAATGCGGCGCAAAGCGATCGGGGGTCAGCCCTTCGGTCCGCGCAATTGCGCTGACAGCCGGTCCAGCGCTTCCGCGACATCGCGCCATTGCGACAGCCAGCTCCGCGGAAAACGGAAGGTGAGATCGGCGCCGCCGATACGGCGTTCGGAGAGGCACATGCCGGGCGTGGCGGCATCGCGCGTGCAGCGTGCGGTCAGCGCGGGGCTTGTCGCGGAATAGAAGTCCTCGCTGCCATAGGGCGTGTCCACGCGGAACATCCGCATCGTCAGCCCGTCCGTCGCACTGGTCGCGGCCTGGTCGAGATAGCGCGGATAGATCGTGGCTGTTCGCTGCTCCGGCGCCAGCGCACCGTGATGCGCCGATATCGACAGGAAGACACGGTCGATCGGTTGCATCGCCTCTTCGACGGTGTCGGCGGTGACATGTTTCGGCGCGCCCGGCGGCTCAAGCGAAGGGTAGAGGAAGTCGAGATCGATGCGCTCCTGCGGCCCGGAGTGCCGCTGGATCTTCATCCTGATCGCGGTCGTGGGAACGTTGAACAGCGTGCCGCCGACGCTCACCGGCAGCCGGTCCGGAGCATTCGCGCCGCCCGAGCCCCAGGTCGGCCACAGCAAATAGGCGACGAGCGCCACCGCGCCCAGCGCCGCAGTGCCGCCGAGCACGATGGGGACGACATGCGCCCGAGGGTGCGTCCTGGAGGACCTAAGGGGAGCTGCCGAAAACATCGTCATGAGCTTGCGCAAGTCGAACCGGGAAGTCGGCCGGTGGCCGACGAATCAGCGGCGAATATGCCATGCGGCGGCGAATTCGCGGAGCGTTCCCGGCCGCCGGGACGGGGGAGGGCCCTGCGTGGATGGGCCACCGACGTTAACCTTCCCTTAAGGATAATGTAGCGTTAACCGGCACTCTTTGTCACAGGATGGCTCCGGCGTTGCGTAAGGGCGGACCGTTCCGATGACACCTGAAGCCTTCAATTCTCTGTTCTCGATCTGCATCGGTTTCGCGCTCGCGGGCGCGCTCGTGAACGGTTACCAGGCGTTTGCCCAGCGGCCCGCCGGTTTCGGCCTGTTGCAGGACGGCGTGGCGCCGAAGACGTTTGCCGCGGTTCCGTTCCTGGTGTTCGCGGCGCCCTTCATCATCATGCGCAACACGTTGCGCGGCATGCGGGTGGAAAGCCGCCGCGTCGAATTCGTGATGATGGCGACCGTCATCGCCGGCTTCTGGAGCATGATGAGCGGCACCTTCTTCCTGATGACGCTGCGCGCCGCCGGCGTTCTGGTCTGACGCTTCCGTTGCACGGGACGCTCGGCGTCCCCTGCGTGGCGCGGCGGCCCTTTGCCTCAGCGTCGCCGTTTCGCTATGGCTGGGGTTGACGCGACAGGAGAACCCCATGGCGATCTACGAGCTCGACGGACAGGCACCCGATCTTCCCGTCGACGGGAATTACTTCATCGCCGAGACCGCGACCGTGATCGGCCGCGTGCGCCTGAAGCCGGGTGCGAGCGTCTGGTTCGGCGCCGTGCTGCGCGGCGACAATGAGTGGATCGAGATCGGCGAGGGCGCCAATGTGCAGGATGGCTCGACCTGCCACACCGACCTCGGCTTTCCCCTGGTCATCGGCAAGAACTGCACGGTCGGCCACAACGTCATCCTGCACGGCTGCACGATCGAGGAGGGCGCGCTCGTCGGGATGGGCTCGATCGTGATGAACGGCGCGAAGATCGGCCGCAACAGCATCGTCGGCGCGGGCTCGGTCATCACCGAGGGCAAGGAATTTCCCGAACGCTCCCTGATCATCGGCTCGCCCGCGCGCGTGATCCGCACGCTCGACGACGCCCAGGTGCAGAAGATGGGGAGTGCGGCGAGGTTCTACGTGGCCAACGGCCCGCGCTTCAAGAAAGGCCTGAAGCGGATCGGCTGAGAATGGCCGTGGGCCGCCGAGAAGATGGCGGCCGCCGCATAGCGGTCCGCACGCGCCGCGCGTCAGCTTCCTTCGGATTCACCTGCTTCGATCGCGGCTGCTGATGCTCGCGCGGAAGTGAGACAGTGAGGCTGTCAGGAAAGCGCGGGTGACGTTAGCTTGGTCCCGCTTTGAGCGTGGAACGTCTCCACGCGGAGGATCGAGTGATGTTACGCAAGATGATGATGGCGGTGCTGGCCGTTGCGGCAGTCGGATTGTCGGCGCCGCAGGCGGCCGAGGCGCGGGGCGGTTTCGGTCATGGTGGCGGCGGCTGGGGCCACGGCGGCGGCTGGGGCCATGGTGGCGGCTGGGGCCATGGTGGCGGCTGGGGCCATGGCGGCCACTGGCGTGGCGGCGGCTTCTGGCCCGGAGTGGCGATCGGGGCAGGTATCGCCGGCGCCGGCTACTACGGCGGCTATTACGGCTATGGCTACGGTTACGGCGATCCCTATTACTATGGTACCGGCTATGACGACGGCGGTTACGGCGGCTGTTACGTGGTGCGGAAGCGGGTCATGACGCCGGCAGGCTGGCGTGTCCGCCGCGTGGATGTCTGCGAATAGCGGCCGCGAGGCTCAGCCAGACTAAGAAGCCAGATCTACCAAAAGACTGGACCCACTAAAGAACAAGGCCGTTGACGCAGTATACCGTCAACGACCTTGCCAGCCCCGGACATTGAAATCGGCTCACGCCATCCGGTAACCGCCAGCATGGCGCGGAATCATACGGGGGAATGTGATCCAGTTCACATGTGGAAAAATTTAAGTCGCGGACCCTGACCCGGCTAGCCGCGCGAACGCTTGCGGGCGCTGGCGTGGACACGGCGCGACGGTTTCCTGCGGGTAACCGAGGGTGTCTCCGCTTCCGTGGCCCGGACGCTGGCAAAGGACTGCCGAAGGCCGTCGATGGACTCGTTCAGCGTCGTGACCTGTTCGGACAGGCGCTTGGTGTCGGCCTGCTGCGCCGCCATCAGGCGCTTCATGGTCTGGAGTTGGTCCTGCACGACCTGGAGCTGGTCGATCGATTCCTGCTGGGTCGCCTCCAGACCCTTGGTCTTCTCGACGAGTTGCTCGGATGCCTGGGCCGTGCGGGCCTGGAGCTGCCGCGACGCCACCACGCGGTCGGTCTCAGGAGTTGCACCGGTAGAGGCGCGCCAGATCGCGATCGAGGTCACGCCGGCGATGAGGAGCAGGAGGGCTGCGGCGGTCAGCGCAATCGGCTGGGCGCCTAGGCGAAGGAGGGGGTTGGACGGCTTGTCCTGGGCGAGATCGATCATCGCTGACAAAACCCAAATTGAAACTTGGTGAGTGGCGAAGTGCGGCAACCAGAGGTCGCCGGGACGTCCCGAAAGTGTTACCATTCGGCAACAAATGGGACCAAAAAGAGGCTAACGGCAAAAAACCAGCAATCAGCTGGTCTTGGGACCCCTGAAGGTCCTCGAAAAGAGCCGGGATCAAGGCTGGAACGGCGAAAACGGTCCGGAATAGGTCTTCGAGCGCGGCGCCGCATAGGGCCCGAGTCGGGAGGTCTTCAGTCCTAGCCGCACCAGTGATTCCGCCAGCGTGACCGCCGCGGCGACGCCGTCGACCACGGGCAGGCCATGTGTGGCGGCGAGCTCGGCGGCGAGATCAGCCATGCCGGCGCAGCCGAGCACGACGGCTTCCGCCCGATCGTCGCGGACCGCGGCGGTGATCTCCGCGGAGATCTTGCCGAGGGCATCAGTATTGCGCTCCTCGAGCGCGAGCACCGGGACCTCGGCGGCGCGGACGCGAGCGCAGCGCTCGGCGAGACCGTATTTCCGCAAATTATGCTCGATCGGCACGATGGAGACACCGAGCGTCGTCACCACGGCAAAGCGCGCCGCGATCAGGCTCGCCATATGGAAGCCGGCTTCACCGATGCCGATCACCGGCGCTTTCGCGGCGGCACGCGCGGCGTCGAGGCCGGTGTCGTCGAAGCAGGCGATGATGTGGGCGTCGGCGCCGTCGCGGTCGGCGTCGCGGATGCAGCCGAGCATGCCGGGCACGGCGAAGGCTTCGTCGTAAAAGCCCTCGATCGAGACCGGGCCCATCGCGGGCTGGCGCGCATCGATCAAAGTGTCGGGCAGGGCGACGCTGCGTGCCGCAGCGGCGATCTTCGCCGTCATCGACGCGGTGGTGTTGGGATTGACGACGTGCAGCCGCATCAGTTCAGACAAGCCCCTTGTCAGACAAGCCCTTGGCCGGCATCCGAGCCCTTGGCCGCCTGCCGTTTGTTGAGCATGTGGATGGTGCCGAGTGCAAGGGCGATCACGGTGAACGACACCGCCGAGATCACGGTGCCGAGCGCATAGATATCGGGGTTCGTCACGGTGGTGGTGAGGCCCTGGAGATCGAGCGGCAGCGTGTTCACCGCCCCGATCGCCTGGCTGGAGCGGGCGAGCTCGTCCCAGGACAGCGTGAAGCCGAACAGGCCGATGCCGATCACGGAGGGCAGGATGATCGGCAGCACGACATGACGGAAGGCCTGCCACGGCGTCGCGCCGAGATCGCGCGCGGCTTCCTCGAGCCTGGGATCGAAGCGGTTGAAGATCGCGAACATGATGAGCAGGCCGAACGGCAGCGTCCAGGTCAGGTGCGCACCTAGGCCTGAGGTCAGCAGGCCCATCGAGGTCTCGAAATTCTCGTTCCAGTGCGCCTTGATCAAATCGTCGATGATGCGGAATTCAAGCGAGATGCCGAGTGAGGTGATGATCGAGGGCACGATCAGGCTCGCGATCGCCGAGTAGAACAAAATGCTTTGCGCCTTGAACTTGCGGCGGAAGGCCATGCCGGCGGCGACCGACAGCACGACGGTCACAACCATCACGATCAGGCCAAGCAGCAGCGAGCGGCGGAAGGCCGCGCCGAGATCGACGATGCCGGTGCCCTGGAACAGTTTTGCGATCCAGAAGGTCGACACGCCATTCATTGGGAAAGTGAGGCCGCCCTGCGGGCCCTGGAACGAGAGGACGTAGATCGCGATCATCGGGCCGTAGAGAAACAGCACATAGGCCGCGAAGAAGATCGCGAGCACGTAGAACGAGCGCGGGCGTCCCTCCTTCATGCTCTAGAGCTCCTTCTTGATGTCGACGATGCGCGACATCATGGTGATGATCAGGAAGGTGATGATGAGCAGGATCACGGCGTTCGCGGCGGCAGCCGGGAATTGCAACGCGTTCACCCGCGTCTCGATGATCTTGCCGGCGGCGGCGATCTGCTGGCCGCCCATCACGCCGATGGTGATGAAGTCGCCCATCACGATGGTGATGACGAAGATCGAGCCGATCACGATGCCGGGTTTGGAGAGCGGGATGATGACGTTGACCAGGGTCTGGAAGCCGGTGGCGCCGGCATCATAGGCCGCCTCGATCAGCGACTTGTCGATGCGCACCATCGAATTGAAGATCGGCACCACCATGAAGAAGGTGAAGAGGTGAACCAGTGCCAGCACCACGGAGAATTCGGAGAACAGCAGCCATTCCAGCGGATGGTTGATCAATCCGCTCTTGACCAGTCCGGAGTTCACCAGGCCATTGCGCCCGAGCAGCGGGATCCAGGCGATCATGCGGATGACGTTGGAGGTCCAGAACGGGATCGTGCAGAGCAGCGACAATCCCATCTGCCAGGTCTTGGATTTGACGTGGAAGGCGAGGAAGTAGGCGACCCAGAAGCCGATGAAGAGCGTGATGACCCAGACCAGGAAGCACAGCTTCAGCGTCTTCAGATAGGTCTTGGCGATGGTGCAGAGATCGGGGAGCTGCGCGATGCAGCCCTCGAACGTATCGGTGTAGCCGCGGCCGGAGAAGGCCGGCAGCAACTGGTATTCGTTGTAGTCCCAGAACGAGACGATGACGACGAAGACCAGAGGGATCAGGAAGAAGGCGAGAAACACCAGCATCATCGGCCCGGCCTGGAGCCAGGAGATGAAGGAGGGCGACAGGCGCGTCGCTTTCGCGGCGCGCGCCGTGCCCGACCCCGGGATCAATCCCGGGGACGCCTGTTGCAGGATGTCCTCTGACGTGTCCATCACGTTAGGCTGCGATGAACTCGTTCCACTTGCGGACCATGTAGTCGTTCTCGTCCATCACGGCGTTCCAGCAGGCGACGCCGCCCATGCGGTCCTCGTAGGAGCCGCCGTCACGCACTGCGCCGGCCTTCTCGAGCAGCGAGCCGTCGGGCGCCTTGATGTCCTTCTCGGCCGGCTTGCCTTCCATCCAGTACGCCCACTCGTACGGCTCCATGTGCGCCTTCGCGGTCGAGAGCACGGCGGAGTAGTAGCCCTGGCGGTTGAGATAGGCGCCGGCATAACCGGACAGGAACCAGTTCACGAACTCATAGGCCCATTCGAGCTTGGCGCCCGACACGCCCTTGGAGACGCAGAAGCCCGAAGCCCAGGAGCGGTAGCCTTCCTTGAGCGGCTGGAAGGTGCAGGGGATGCCCATCGAGCGCACCTTGGTCACCGCCGGCGACCACATCGACTGGATCACCGTCTCGCCCGAGGCCATCAGGTTGACGCTCTCGTTGAAGTCCTTCCAGAAGGCGCGGAATTGCCCCGCCTTCTTGGCTTCGGTCATCACCTTCATGGTGAGATCGATCTCTTCCTTGGTCATGTTGCCCTTGTCGGCATATTTGTACTTGCCGGTGGCTTCCACGACCATCGCGGCATCCATGATGCCGATCGAGGGGATGTTGAGGATCGAGGCCTTGCCCTTGAATTCGGGATTGAGCAGCTCCGACCACGAGCTGATCGGCCGCTTGATCAGGTCGGGACGGATGCCGAGCGTGTCGGCGTTGTAGACGGTCGGGATCAGCGTGACGAACTCGGTCGCCGACGTCGCGAACTTCTTGGAGTCCTTGCCTTCGAGATAGAGCACCTTCCAGGGCGCCGTGCCCTGGCCGCCGATCTTCTTGCCGCCGGGCGTCTCGCCCTTGGTGAAGACCGGCGTGATGTTGTCGAATTCCTTGATCTTCTTGGCATCGAGGGCAAGGATGTTGCCCGACGGCACGATCTTCTTCAGCGAGAAATATTCGGTGTCGAGCACGTCGAAGGAGTTGGGCTGGGTCATCACGCGCTTGGTGACGTCGTCGGTGGTCGCGGTGATGTATTCGATCTTGATGCCGGTGTCCTTGAGGCACTGCTTGGAGATGTCGTCGCCCTCGTTCACGGCGGTGCCGAGATAGCGCAGCACCTTCGCATCGGCCGATTTCACATAGGGAAAGCCAGTGATGGCGCCGGAGCCGGCGGCGAGGCCCGCCAGACCTGCGGTGCCCTTGAGCAGCGTGCGGCGGCTGACGCCCTTCGTCCTGGTGGTCTCGGTCATATCAGTCACTCCTCTGTTGCGCATTCCAGTGATCGATCGGCGCTATTGCAGGCGTTGCGCCTTGGCAGGATCCCAGGTGGCCAGCACGCGATCGCCCGGACGGAACGGGTGGACGTCGAAGGCGGCCTCGGGGAGGTGGGAGAACAGGGCGGTGCCGTCGTCGAGCGTGAGCGAGACGGCGATGTAGGAGCCCTGGTACTCGGTCTGGGTCAGCAGCGCCGGCGCGCCGAACGCGCCCTCGGCGAACGGCGCGATGCCGAGCTGATCGGCGCGCACGGCGATGAGGTTTCCGGCGTCGCTGAGGACGTTGTGGCCGCCGATGAAGCGCGCCACGAATTCGGTGCGGGGGCGGTGGAAGATCTCGCGCGCGGTGCCTTGCTGTTCGATCCTGCCCTGGTTCATCACCACGATGTGGTCGGCGAGCGCCATCGCTTCTTCCTGGCCGTGGGTGACCTGGATGAAGCTGATGCCGAGCTCGCGCTGAAGGCGCTTCAACTCGCCGCGCATCCTCACCCGCAGGAACGGATCGAGCGCGGAGAGCGGCTCGTCGAGCAGCAGGATCTGCGGCTCGGTGATCAGTGCGCGAGCCAGCGCCACGCGCTGCTGCTGGCCGCCGGAGAGTTGGGCCGGGAGCCGGCCCGCATAGGGTGTCATCGCCACCAGCTCGAGCAATTCGCCGGCGCGCCTGTGCCTGGTCGCGCGGTCGACGCCTCGCATTTTGAGCGCAAACGCCACATTGTCGAGCACGGTCAGATGCGGAAACAGCGCGTAGGACTGGAACATCATCGCCGTGCCGCGCTTGGCGGGCTCGAGGTCGGTCACGTTCTGCGCACCGAGAATGATGTCGCCTTTGCTGACCGCCTCATGGCCCGCGATCATGCGCAAGGTCGAGGTCTTGCCGCAGCCGGAGGGGCCGAGCAGGCAGCAATAGGTCCCAGCCGGGATCTTCAAATTGACGGTGTCGACCGCCAGCGTCGTGTCGTAGCGCTTGGTGACGGCGACCAGTTCGAGAGCGGCGGGAGTGGCCATGGCGTGTCCAAGGGAGGGGCGATGCTCCCGTCTCTCCGCAAGGTCCGTGCCAACCGCCCTTGGCCGGCTGAATTCCAGAACTGTGCAGCAGAGTCAGGTCGTTAGATCGAATCCGCCGCCCTCGGCCGTCCCAGCACCCGTCTGTCTCGCTGCACACAAAACGGGCGCGGATTGTATAATCTTTCGCCTGTGATTGGATACAGCTCGTCGACTAACATTCAAGGCCGAACGTCGCCGATCGAGCCCTCACACCCAACCCTTCGAACTGATGGCCGCCAAGACTCGCACGAAATCCGACGCGCCAGATGCGAGCGATCGCGTCAGCCGTATCAGGGAAGGGGTGACCGCCGCGATCCTCGAGCATCGCCTGCTGCCCGGTACGAAGCTCGGCGAGGACGAGATCGGCGAGATCTACGGCGCGAGCCGCACGCTGGTCCGCACGGCGCTCCAGCAGCTTGCACATGAAGGCATAGTCAACATCGAGAAGAATCGCGGCGCCTTCGTCGCGCGGCCGACGCCGGGTGATGCCCGTGAAGTGTTCGAGGCGCGTCGCCTGATCGAGCCCACCATCGTCGATCACGCGATCGATGCGGTGTCACCGGCCTGGATCGACCGCCTCAAGCAGCACCTCACCGAGGAGCGCGAGGCGGAGCTGCGCGGCGACGCGCGCGCTTCGGTCCGGCTCTCCGGCGAGTTTCATCGTCTCGTCGCCGAGATGAGCGGCCACAGCATCTATCTCGGCTTCCTGAAGGAGCTGATCGCGCGCTCCTCGCTCATCATCCTACTCTACCGCCGCCACGACACGCCGGCCTGCGGCACCGATCATCACGCCGGCATCGTCGCCGCGATCCGCAAGCGCGACAAGCAGGCTGCGCGCGTGCAGATGCTGTCGCATCTGGACGAGATCGAGGCCGAGCTGTTCTTGAAGGACCCCGCCGCCGACGAGCTGCGGCTCGCCGACGTGCTGGGCGTGTGACCGCCTGCCGTCTGTCAGAACGGACGTTCCTGATTTCGCCTCATGATCTTGAGCACCAGCAGGACGGCTCCGAGGACGAGCAACAACACGCCGACGAAAGTCATGCCGCTGTATTCGAACGTCACTCCTACGGCCGTCAGCAGGCATCCCAAGATGATTGCGATGAGCCCGCCGAGCTTCTTGGCCAGCAGGATGCGTCCGTCACTCGTTTGCGCCACCATGTTACGCCTCGTCATTTGAATTCTACAGACGACCGCAAGCCCTCCTGCCCAGCGGCTCAAGTCGCGTAGACCGCGCAGGATCGTACTCCCGAGCGAGAAAGTTGCAATCTACCGTTGCTGGCGGGTCGAAATCGATAGTGCGTTTTAATTTGAGTTCGACGCGAGTGCGACAGGTGCACTTACCCATTCGCCTATCCAACTTGATGGGGACGCTTCTCTTCGCGTCCGTATGGCTGATTTGCAAAACCTCCCTGTGGTTGCAAATTGACTCGATGCGGTTTGCAGGCATCAATCCATAGCTGCATCGCGCGGCGTCAGCTGGCTGGCGTTCGCCCGGATCTGCGTGGAGATTGGACATGTGGGGTTGGACCACGCCGGCCGGACTCTTCAGAGCCGCCGCATTGCTTGTGTCGATTGGAAGCCTCGGCAGCCCGTTGCCCTTACAAGCCCAGCAAGACTCCGGCGTCCTGTTCCGCAACGTCCGGATCTTCGACGGAAAGAACGCCGCGCTCTCGGCCGCGTCCAACGTCCTGATCAGGAACCGGACGATCGAGAAGATTTCCACCACCGACATCGCGGCCACCGGCCAAGTGATCGACGGCGGCGGCCGGGTGTTGATGCCGGGACTGATCGACGCGCATTGGCACGCAATGCTGGTGCGTCCGACGCCGGCCGCGGCCCTCGGCGATGTTGGCTACAACAATCTGCTCGCCGCCAGCGAGGCGACAGCGACGCTGATGCGCGGCTTCACCACCATACGCGACATGGGCGGGCCGAGTTTCGGCCTCAAGCGGGCCATCGACGAGGGTCTCGTCGCCGGTCCGCGCATCTATCCGTCCGGCGCCATCATCACCATCACCGGCGGTCATGGCGATTTCCGCCAGCTCACCGATCTGCCGCGAACCATCGGCGGCATGCTCAGCCGCATGGAGCTGATCGGCGGCAGCCTGGTCGCCGACAGCCCGGACGAGGTTCGCGTGCGCGCGCGCGAGCAGCTCATGCAGGGCGCCTCGCAGGTTAAGCTCACGGCGGGTGGCGGCGTCGCGTCGCCCTTCAGCCCGCTCGACGTCTCCACCTTCACCGAGCCCGAATTACGCGCGGCCGTCGAAGCCGCCGATAATTGGGGCACCTATGTCGCGACGCACGCCTATACGCCGGTCGCGATCCAGCGTTCGATCGCAGCCGGTGTGAGATGCATCGAGCACGGACATCTCATGGATGAGGCGAGCGCGAAGCTGATCGCGGAGAAGGGCGTCTGGCTGAGCACGCAACCGTTCCTTGATATCTCCGGCGCCGCGGCGCTGGGACCGTCGGAGCAGGACAAGATGCGGCAGGTCGTTGCCGGCACCGACCGCGTCTATGCGCTGGCGAAGAAGTACAAGATCAAGACCGCGTTCGGCACTGACGTCCTGTTCTCGAAGGCATTGGCGGACAAGCAGGGCTCGATGCTGGCCGCACTGACGCGCTGGTACACGCCGGCCGAAGCGCTGACGATGGCGACGTCGACCAACGCTGAACTCTTGAGCCTGTCGGGCCTGCGCAATCCCTATCCCGGCAAGCTCGGCGTGGTCGAGGAGGGCGCGCTCGCCGATCTCCTGCTGGTCGACGGCAATCCGCTCGACGACATCAAGCTGGTCGAAGATCCCGCGAAGAATTTTGTGGTGATCATGAAGGACGGCAGGATCTACAAGAACAGGCTCGCGCATTGATGCGCGCTGGGCAGGTGTGAGCCCGCGAAATTCAATCGCTTCTAGCCGCGCTCGTCAGGAACCGGCTTTCCTGGTCGAGAGCCTTTTGCGATCTCCGGGAGCGCAGGAGGCCGCGCGGGGCTTGTCACAATCTCGGGCCTGTCACCATCGGAGGCGTGACTTCTGAGCGTCTCCAAAACCAGAAAGAATTTTTCTGCTAGCATGAGTCAAGCTCGCTGACGCGTTCATCTCGGTTTCGAGAACGCCGAGATTCGCTATCAATTCGATCACTTACTGTACGCGGCGGCAATTTAATTCGTCACGCCAGACGAATTATGACAGTTCCGCCCGATCTTTAGCGTCGCGCGTGTCGCATGTGGACGATGATGCGTTGCGACGTAACGTTACTATTCCTTGTGGGCCTGACGAGCTATATGCTGCGCTCTGTCATCAAACCGTCATGTCACCGGAAATGTTGAAATCAGACGCTACGCTGGCTCGCAAAACCATGAGCGCGCCGGATGGGAATCCTGTCCTCAAGGACCGGAACAAGAGAACGCAAGTCGTCGCCGGCTTCCTCAGGCAACGTGACGCAGCCGAGCCCGACCCGGAACATGCGATCGTCGAGGGCGCTGTGATTGATCAGACGCCATCGCAAGACACGACGCCTGCACCGGAGCCAGCCCAGTCCGGCACTGCTGCGCGTCCCGCCGGTGAGATCGAGCTCAAGCTGCTCGTCGACGCCGATCGCATGGCGCATTTCAACGCCGCGCCGGTCATCACGGCCAATGCGCGCAACAAGGGCACGCGCAAGCATCTCAAGTCGGTCTATTACGACACGGCCGAGCGCCTGCTTCGGCGCAATGGCCTGAGCCTGCGCGTCCGCCAGAGCGGCGCGCGCTTCGTGCAGACCGTGAAGACGGACGCCGCGGACGATCCGTTGCGCCGTGGCGAGTGGGAGGCGAGCGTGTCGTCGCTTGCGCCCGATCTCGCTCTGGCGATGCCCTTCATTCCGGAGAAGCTTCGTAGCCACCTCGTGACGCAGCCGCTCGAAGCCGTCTTCACCGCCGACATCCGTCGTCATGCGAGGATGATCGACTTGCCGTCCGGCACGGTCGAAATCGCCTTCGATCAAGGCGAGCTGACGGCTGGCGATCGCACGCTACAGGTGAGCGAGATCGAGCTTGAGCTGAAGAGCGGCAGCGCCAGCGCGATCTACGAGGTCGCGCTGCGGCTCGCGGAGCAGGGTGCGGTGAAGCCGTCCATCCGTACCAAGTCGGCGCGCGGCTTTGATCTTGCCGCCGATGAGCCACCCCCGGCACGTCGCCCGCGAAAACTTCGCCTCGATGCGTCGGTCACGCTCGACGAGGCCTTCGCGACGATCCTGCGCTCCTGCTTCCTCCATCTGCTTCAGTCGCTGCCGGCGGCCGAGGACGGGCGCAACCCGGAAGGCGTGCATCAACTCCGCGTCTCGCTTCGCCGGCTGCGATCGGCGCTCGACCTGATGCGATCGGTCGGTGCGCTCAGCAATCTCGATGCGCTGCGGTCGGAGGTCAAATGGCTGGCGCAAGACCTGTCCGCCGCCCGTGATTGGGACGTGTTCCAGCTCGAGACCTTGCCGACGATCGCACAGGCCTGTCCGTCGGTCGACGGCTTCGCTGCGCTGGGCCGGGCTGCGGCCGAGCGCCAGTCGGACGCCTATCGCAAGGCGCATGATGCGCTCGATGATCGCCGCTGCGCCGTGTTCCTGATCGGCCTCGGAAACTGGATCGAGACCCGGGGCTGGCGCAACGACGTTGCCGCCGAAGATCTTGGCCAGCTCGCCGAACCTGCCGTCGACTTCGCGCGGCGCATCTTGTCGGAGCAATACGCCAAGGTGCTCAAGCGCGGCCGCCGCTTCAAGTCGCTTCCTGCAGAAGAGCTGCACCGGGTGCGGCTCGCGACCAAGCGGCTGCGCTATCTCAGCGAATTCCTGCTGCCGCTGTACGAGGATCGCAAGTCGGCGCGACGTTTCTCGCGCAGCCTCGCCGGTTTGCAGGAGGAGCTCGGCGCCTTCAACGACATGGCGGTCACGGCATCGCTGCTCGATGGGCTCGGTACTGAACCCGACAGCGCCATCGCGGCCGCGGCGATCGCCGGCTGGCAGGCACGTGCATCGATCGGCGTGCAGCCCGCTTTGCAACGCACGTGGCGCGATTTCACCGCCGCGCGCGTGCCCTGGTCGTCGCAAGGCTGATTGCTCGCCCCAAAAAAAGTTGCGGCCAGCCATTGGGGGATGGCTGGCCGCGCGCGAACCGGTCTGGGACGGGGAGGGGTGGGGATGTGACCGGGCCGCGTAACTCGTTTTCCTGACTGCTAGTTCTTGGCGCTGGCGGTGGAGACCGCCGGCTTGGTGTCGCCGAGCGAGACCCAGACATTGGGGTCGCTCTGTGACTGGCGCTTGACGAAGCGGTAGCCGGTCTCCGTCCAGGCAACGACGTTCTCGTTCTGATTGTCGAGAACGAACTCGCCCTTGTCGGTCTTCACCGTCAGCACCGCGTGTCCTTCGCCCTTCTTGTCCCGCACGACGGTGATGAGCAGGGCCTCGCGCGGCCATCCGGCATCGATCAGCATCTTGCGCTTCAGCAGCACGTAGTCTTCACAATCGCCGTAACCGTCGGTCGGCAGCGACCACTTCTCGATCACGCCCCAGTGCTCCTGGTCGGTCAAAGGCTTGACGGTCTCGTTGACCCAGCGATTGACCTTGACGAGGTCGCGCCATGCGGCCTGCGACATCACGATGTCGCGCGGTTGCGTCGGTGCGCCCTGGCACTGAGCGGCATTATCCGCACAGAACTCGACCCAGCCGATCGGCGCACGCGTGGTGTCGCCGAGGCTCGCGTAGAGCAGACGGCCTTCGCCGGCCTGCGCTGCCGCGCTGATCCCGAAGAGCATGGCAGCCAGTGCCAGCCCTTTCCCCTGTCCCCTGAAGTCCAACATTGCGGCCCCCGTTTCTTGTTGGGACCACATTTCGCATGGAGCTTTTGAGTTGCCGCTAAGTCGGCCAAGTCAAGTCGAGACGAATACAAGTAAAAGGCGCGATGAATTCGATCTATACTTGAATCGAATTCGACTAAGATTTGAAATGACTTCAATTGATTCAAATTTTATCTATTAACGCGGAAACGCTGGCGGAACTGTTGTTTGCGCGCGCACGCGGCCCTCGCGTTAACCCGCGCGAGGCGGTCGCCGGACACGAAAAAGGCGGCGTCCGTATCGCGGAAGCCGCCTTCAGGGCTGGAAATACAGGCGTTTTAGCGTCCTTGCGCTTTACCGCGCGGTAACGCTCTCTTCGAGAGTCTCGATCGGCTGCTCGTGCATGAACTCCAGCGCGAAGCCGTCCTCGAGGTTTCGGACCACGCGGCCCTGGACCCGGCCGAGCAGCACGATCGATTTCACCGGCGGGCGGTTCTCCGCGGCAATGGCGGCACCGGACAGCGAGAGGTCGATGATGCGGCAGGTCATCTTGGTGCCGTCCTCGAGCGTCAGCACCGCGATCGGGTTGCGCGGCACGATACGGTCGTGGCGGCGATCCTCCGGCAGATTGAGGATGTCGCGGTTGGCAAGCCAGGTGAGCTGGGCCGCCAGCTTGTCGCGCTTGCGGGGCGTCGCCCCGACCGTCATGGCGAAACCGTTGTCGATGATGCGGGTGATCTTGCCTTCGACCCGCCCAATATGGTCGAGATAGGCGACCACGCGGTCGCCGACATTGCCGATGCCGGGGGCCAGAAGCGCCAGTCCGCCCGGCGACATGTTGATCACCTGGCAGGGGAATTCCCGGCGGTCCGGCAGCATGTAGCGGCCGAGCAGATGAACCTTCACCCGCTGGAAACGCCGTCGTTCCTCGGCGGCCGGAAGAAATTTTTTGTTCGCCAACGCCATTTTCACAACCCGACCCCCCGCCTGGCGGAGTCCGGGACGACCCTAAGGTGCACAGGGTTAACGCCGCGTTAGGATTGGGCGCGTCGATTACGGACAGACACAATGCGCTCGAAAAGCCACATCAGCGGCGGGCAGGCCAGCACCGTCAGCGCGCCGAGGTCGAGTGCAACCGCGGCCGTCCCGGCCGATTTGGCCAGCCGGCCGGCCACCGCGGGCCCCAGCATCATCGCGGCATAGAAGAGAGTGTAGAACACGCCCATGCCGATCGCCCTTGTTTCCGGCGCGAGCACGCGGGCGGCCAGGCTCATGATCGGGCCGGCCGGATGGCCGCCGATCAGGCCGATCAGGGCGAGGACCGTGATCACCGCATCCGATCGCGGCAACCAGGCCAGCAGCCCGGCCACGATGAGGCTGGCTGCGGTCGCGAGCGTGAGCGGACGCTTGAAGCGGTCGGCGAGATAGCCGCCTGCTGGCACCGAGATCACCGACAGCCACATCACGAGGCTGATCGCGGAGCCTGCCGCCGCAATGCTCCAGCCGCGCTCGGCGAGCAGGGAGGGGCCGAACGAGAAGATCATGGCGAAGCCGACATTAAAGAGTCCCCAGATCAGGCCCGCGACGATCACCGCCAGCAGCGCGAGGGGATCGAGCCGGCCTGGGCCGGCCGCGCTGACTGTGGCACCCGGCGGCGACTGATAGAGCGTGATCAGCACAATACCGATGGCCGTGAGTGCGCCCGCCGCCAGGAACACCGCGCTTGCGCCATAGGCCGTGCCGATCGCCGGCAGCACCAGCAGCGAGATCGCGACGCCGGCCGGCCAGGAGTTGACGAAGATCGCCATCGCGGTCGCGATCTCCTTCCCGGCGAACCAGTCGGTGCCCATCTTGGTGAGCTGCACCGTCAGCAGCACGCCGCCGGCGCCGGAGACGAGCCGGCCCGCCATCTGCCAGCCCCAGATATCGGTGGTGGCCATGACGAGGCTGCCCGCGGTCATCAGCAGCAGCGCTGCGATCGTCGTCGGCTTGTCGCCAAGCTTCCGGCCGATCGCGCCGCCCGGCAGCGCCAGCACGACGCCAGGCGTGAAGTAGAGTCCGATCAGGATGCCGATATCGGCGAGCCCGACGCCAAAAGTCTGTTGCAGCAACGGCGCGACAGCGGCCACGCTCTGGAACTGGAACGCAATGGTGAGGCGCACGACGAACAGGATCGCAAGAATGCCCCAGCGATTGCGCAACGCTTCATCTCCTCAGGCCCATCTCGAGCGTGCTGTGGGGAGGGACGAGAGTCAACCGGCTGTCTTCCTCGTCGCGCGCCCATAGAGAAGACACAGCAGCGCCAGCAGCACCGCGGCCGAGAGCCCGAGCGACCACTGAATGCCGATCGCCGCGCCGAACAGGCCGACGGTGATGCCGCTGAAGGCCCGCATCCCGAGCCCGGCCATGTTGTAGAGGCCGACGACGCGGCCGCGGATGTCGTGCGGCGCGTTCAACTGCACCAGCGCCTGCGCCATGGTGTTGAAGGACAGCTCGAAGAAGCCCGCAAAGAACAGCAGCACGATTGCGACCGGATAGATCCGCACCGCGGCGAAGCCGAGCAGCGCCACGCTCCACAGCATGGCGAGCATGATCGCGGTGCGCGGCGTGCCCTTCAACCGTCCCCAGGATTCCAGTGCGATGCCGGCGAGCAGTGCGCCGGCTGCGTCGGCCGCGAGCAGAACGCTGTAGGAGACGCCGGGATCGCCGTGGCCGAGATCGCCGGCAAAGCCCGGCATCTGGGCGTGATAGGCGTTGCCGATCATGAAGGAGGTGAGGCCGGCGAGCCAGGTCATTGCGGTCAGCACCGGCTGCGTGCCGATGGCACGCATCGTCAGCACGATGTCGGCAAGGCCGCGCACGGCGAAGCGCCGCACCGCGACGCTCTTGTCGCGCACCGGCGCCCAGAACAGCCACAGCAGCATCGGCAGGTAGAACAGCGTGTTGAAGATGATGCCGTCCGAGGTGCCCAGCGTGAGCATGATGACGCCGCCGACGGCGGGGCCGACCAGGATGCCGAGATAGCGCGCCATCGCATTCAGGCGCACCGCGCTCGGAAGATCCGCGGGACCGACGAGGTCGTAGAGCAGCAACTGGTTCGGCGTCTGCCACAGCACGCCGGCGCAGCCATGGATCACCAGCAGCAGCATCGCGTGCCACATCTGGATGGTGTCGGTGATGAAGAAGAAGCCCCATCCGGCCGAGGCCACGATGAACAGCAGCATGCCGCATTGGATGATGCGCCGGGGATCGAACCGGTCGGCGAGCCCGCCGACCGCGACCGAGAACAGCAGGAACGGCAGCCAGTGCGACAGCACGGCAAAGCCCCCCAGCGTCGGCGAATGGAATTTCTGGAACACCACCCAATAGCTGATCACATGCTCGATATTGTCCGCCATCATCGCCAGCACGTAGGCGATGAACTGGAGCCGGTACGGCACCGACTTCATCGCCGCGAACGATCCGGACGCGACAACAGGATTTTGGGGAAGGGGGTTCAAGCGATCACCTGGGTGGGACTGTTCGGGCCTTACACGTTCGCCGCCGGCCGCTCAAGACACTTGGGTGTATGTCCGTAGCCCGCAATCCGGGACCGCCGACCCCGCATTCCGCAAAGCTCCATGCGGGCTACGAAGCAGCGCGTCACGCCATCTCCGTCGCCAGAAACGACCTGACCACCGCAGCAAACTCATCCGGCTTGTCATATGGCAACCCATGGCCCGCATTCGCGATCACCTCATGGCGGAGGTGTTGATTGAGCCCCTGCAGCTCCCGCGCCGTTTCGACGGAGACAACACCATTGTCTCCGATGACAAGCAGGCTCGGGACGGCAATGGCTTTGACAAGCTCGCGATAATCCGGGTTCGGCGGCGTGAGCACCTCGAAGGCGCTGATCTCGGTCCGCAGCCGCGCATCAACGATCAGGTCGAGCAGCTCGGATGAACGGTGCGGATGCCGCCGCCGGGCCTCGGCCAGTACCTCATCCTTGTCCTGCCCCAGAAGCCGGCGATGCTGCTCGGCGACGTCGCTCCGGTAAACCTCGCGCTGGCGCTCCGGTGCCAAGAAGGTCGGATCGGCGAGGATAACGCTGCGAATGGCCGTACCCATCTCGCTCGCAACCACGGCGGCGGTCATGCCGCCCATGGAATGGCCGAGCAGGATCGGGGCTGTCAGCCCGAGCGCGTCAATGAGGCCGATGACATCGTCTGCGAGATCGCGGTACAGATACCCGCCAGACGGCGCGCTCGATGCGCCATGTCCTCTCGCATCAGGCATGATCACGTCGTACCGATCTTCGAGCGCACGCGCCAACGGTGTCCAGCAGGCACCGCTTCCGGTCAGACCATGCAGCGCAATCAGCGCGGGCTTGTCGCCCCCGGTCCGTAAATAATGGATGTCGATGCCATTTGCCGCGCAGGTCCGGCTCGTCCAGTTTGTCATTCGCAACGACTGTCAAAGAATCAACGCCGACGCCATCCTACCCCAGCGCCTTGACGTAAACCGCATAGGGCACGCCCAGAATATCCGGCGCCTCGCGAACCCTGGTAAATCCCATCCGCTGATACATCGGCAGCGCGACCGTCATGATCGGCGTCGTGTGCAGGGCGATGACCGGCGACCGGTCGCGCTCGGCGCGGCGCAGGCATTCCTCGGTCAATTGCCGGCCGATGCCCTTGCTGCGCGCGGCCGGATCGACCACCAGCATGCGGATGACCGGCCAGGCCGGATCGAAGAAGGCCGGCTTCGGGGCTTGCGGACCGACATAGGCGACGGCGCCGACGATCTGGCCGCCATCCTCGGCGACGATGATCTCGCCGGTTTTGGCAAGCTCCGGCATCTTCGCGACATGGGTCGTAAACAACGGCCAGTCGGAATAGTCCTGCTCGAACTGTGCGAACGCGGCCAGCGCAACGCGCACGATCGCTTCGGCATCCGCTGGCTGATAGTCACGCAGCATCGGCGTTATCCTCGACCGTAGCCCGGATGAGCGCAGCGACATCCGGGGCCGCTGGTCCCGTATTCCACGCTGCGCCATGCGGGCTGCGAGCCATCTCATCCTAGACCAGCGTCCGGATGCAAGCCATTTACGGGTTTGCGCGAGTCGTCAGTATTGACACTTGGCGGCCGCCGAGCCACCTTTCTTTCAGGTGGATACGACCTGCCGCTTGCACCCTTTACGGGATGGTGAACGTATCGCATGCATCGTCTTGGCCCCTTTGCCGAACAACGGGTCAGCAACGCAAGCACTGGCTTCCCGAAGTGTTCAAGCAAAGGAGTAAGCCATGCGCGACTTTCGCGATGCTAAAGCTATGGCGCGCACGCTGCGCGCCTCTCTCGCCTCCAAAGGTCTCAAGATTTCGGTCGCCGAAAGCCTTGAGCTGACCGCCGAGCTGTTTGGCTTGGCTGACTGGAATACGCTTGCTGCCGCGATCCGACGCGGACCGCCGGCGTCTGACACGGCCTCGGCTCAGCCACCGCGTGCGAGCATCAAATGGCCTTCGGGATTTACCCGCGAGCTCGATCTGACTCTGAACAGGGCTCTCACTTACGCCAAAGCGCGAAAGCACGAGTTTGCGACGCTGGAGCATCTCTTGCTTGCGCTGCTGGACGATCCGGATGCCTCGGAAGTGATGAAGGCCAGCGAGGTTGACCTCGAAGCCCTGAGGCGAACCACAGTCTCCTATATCGACGATAAGCTGAGCACTTGGGTGATGATCCGCGACGAGCGCGACACGACGCCGACGGTTGCATTTCGACGTGTGGTGCATCGTGCGACCGTGCGCAGCCTGAAACGTGAAACGAGCGGTCTGGACGTGTTGGCGACCATGTTCAGCGAAACTGCAAGTCCTGCGGTTTGGCTCCTGAGCGAGCAGGGCATGACCAGCGAAGGTCTTGAGAGAGCGCCTCCTCGCGCAAGTTGAGAGAACAGTGAACCTTCTGCCCCGGTGCATTTGAGGTATGCACCTTGGTATTTGCAACGCCCCACGGCTGTCATAGGCTGATCGTCGGCCGCACCAATCAATCATAACAAGCAGGCCGCGAGGACACACCCATGGACCAGATCCGCGTCTGCACCCACGCAGGGCCGGGCTCGGAGCCCGTCATCAAGACCGTGCCATGGCCGAAGGTCGGCAAAAAGGCTGCGCTGATCAAGGTCGGCGCCTGCGGCGTCTGCGGCACCGATCTGCACATTCTCAAAGGGCATTGGCCGAAGCCGCTGCCCTGGCCGTTCACGCTCGGCCACGAGCTCGGCGGAATCATCGTCGAATGCGGTGAGGAATTCACCGAGGACTTCATGAGCAAGCCGCTCAAGGTCGGCTCGAAAGTGATGATCCCGCCGCTGATGCCCTGCGGCCACTGCTATTACTGCATCCATTATCCGCAGACCGCCAACAAGTGCCTGACGCCGGTCTATTACGGCCGCTATCTCGGCTTCGACAAGGCGCCGCATATGTGGGGCGGCTGGGCCGAATATGTCTATGTCGATCTCGAGATGCTGCCGGGCACCAAGATCTACAAGCTGCCCGACGACATGTCGCTGCGGCTGGGCGCGCTCTCGGAGCCGCTGACCTCCTGCATCCGCGCCTTCAACCGCGCCAGTCGCGCCGGTGGTTTTTCCTGGGGCGACACGGTGGTGATCCAGGGCTCGGGTCCGATCGGCATTCTCGCGGTCGCGGCCGCCAAGGAGATGGGAGCAGGGCGCGTGATCTGCGTCGGTGCGCCGGAGGAGCCGCGGCTCAAGCTCGCGCGCGAGTTCGGCGCGGAGGCGACGGTCAACATCGAGGAGATCAAATCGCCGCAGGAGCGCATCGCGCGCGTCCGCGAGATCGTAGGCCATTTCGGCGCCGATCTCGTGATGGATTGCTCGGGACATCCGACCGCCGGCCCCGAAGGCATCGAGATGCTCCGCGACGGCGGTACCTATGTCGAGATGGGTCAGTTCACCGACGCCGGCTCGATCGAGACCTCCTGGCACCGCATCTGCACCAAGGACCTCAACGTGCTGGGATCCTGGGGCTTTACCGGTAATGATCTCCCGCTCGGCGTCGACATGCTCTACCGCACGCGTGACAAATATCCCTGGCTGAAGATGCAGACGATCTATCCGTTCACGGAAGCGGGCGTCGCGCAGGCGGTGAGGGATGCGATGGCGATGAAGACGGTGAAATCGACCATCGTGCCGTGGCCGGAACTGGTGGACTAGATAATGCCGTCTATTCCACCCGATCTCGCAGCGTTCCTGGTCGAAGCCAAGCGGCGCACCTATGCGGGGCTGGACGACGACGCGACCGTGGCCGCGCCGCTGCTCGCCGGCTCCAAGCAGCTCGAGCATCGCGAGCCACCTTATGCCTATCGCGATATCTATTTCGGGATGGGATTTTTCGTTGGCCAAGAGACCGTGTCACAGGATGACCGCGTCATCTGGTCGATGAGCTACAGCGGCGGCGCCCGTGCGGACATCACGGATCGGTCCACGCTGCTCGAGATCTACAAATTCCTGCGCCAGGCGCTGTTGGGCGTAAGCGTCGAGGAGCCTTATCGGGGACCGCGCCTGTTCGAGCAGGCAGGCATGACTTACCGCAACGAGGTCGAAAGGGCGCTCGATCGCTTCCACGGCGTCGAGACGATCTCGCGGCATGATGGCGCACCGCTGTACGAGCTGCGCTATAGCGGTGGTTTGTTGCGATAATTCTTGAACCTTGTAGCCCGGATGGAGCGCAGCGCAATCCGGGGCCGCCGGTCCCGCATTCCGCTCCATGCGGGCTACGAGCCTGAGTTTGGAATGAGGGCTACAATGACAGACGAACCTAACCCGCGCACCCGCTCCCCCTTCAACGCCATTCGCGCGATCGACTACACCGTCATATTCGTGCGCGACATGGCGGCGATGCGCCGGTTCTACGAGGACGTTATCGCCTTTCCGCCGCTGCGCGAGCTCTCGCCGAACTGGATCGAGTACGGCCTGGGCAGCAATACGCTGGCGCTGGCGAGACCAAGCCGGACCGCGGCCGACGCGCCGACGCCGGCGGGCAGCGCTTCGCTGCAACTGGCCTTCAAGGTGTCCGCGACCGAGGTCGATCAATGTGCCGATGAACTGGTGCGGCAGGGCGTGGCACTGCTGTCACCGCCCACAAACCAGTCGTTCGGACACCGGACGCTGTTTTTTCGCGATCCCGACGGCAATTTGCTGGAGGTCTATGCCGAGATCTGAGGCGCCCAAAAAGTTCCATCGGGAATCCCCGATCTATCCATGTTAAGGTGAAACTTAGGCCCAGGTTCCGACTTTCACTTCACGGGAGAGGTATCGTGAAGCGAATCCTGAAACCCGTTACTTACATCCTGGCGGCCATCTACTTCCTGGTGGATGCCGTCTTCATGGCCGTCGCGCGGCCAATGGCGCGCTGGATTGGGCGGCATTTCGAATTCAAGTGGTTGCGCACCTGGATCAGGTCGCTGTCCCCTTATCCCTCGCTCGCCCTGTTTTCCGTGCCCGTGATCATTCTGGAGCCGATCAAGCCCGTGGCGGCCTACCTCGCTGCAACGGGTCAGGTCGTGAGCGCCGCCGTGACTTTCATCATCGGCGAACTGCTCAAGCTCGTGCTGGTCGAGCGCCTGTTCCATCTCACGCGCGACAAGCTGATGCGGATTCCGGCGTTCGCCTGGGCGTACGGCAAGTTCTCCGAGGTGAAGGCGTGGCTGCAGGCAACCGACGCCTGGCGCGCCATCCGCGCCCTGAGCCGCGCGGCGAGGGACACAGTTGCACGGGTAAAGGCGAGGCTGGTCGGCCGCTTCAGCAAGCTGGCGACCTCCAGGGATTAGACGCGCGCCAAGCGCGTTGTCCTCTATGCGAGCTTGCGTGCTGCGGCGGTGGCCTTGTCGCCCGTGTTCGGGGTGCCGGTGGGCTCTATGAGCAGGAGGTGAACCTCCTCGCGTGCCACCGGGCGATGCTCGACCCCTTTGGGCACGACATAGAGTTCGCCCGGGCCGAGCGTCACCGTGCGATCCCGCAATTCGATGTCCAGACTGCCTTTCAGGACGAGAAAGAAATCGTCGGTGTCATCGTGCTTGTGCCAGGTGAACTCGCCCTTCACCTTCACCACCATCACGTCGCAATCGTTGAAGGTCGTGACCGTGCGCGGCGACCAGAAATCCCCAAAGGTCGCGAGTTTGTCGGCAAGCGATATCTTGTCGCCCATGTTTCACCCCGTTGCTCTCTCGTGAGGCACGATTTGGGATCGAATGACCGACGTGGCAAGGCCAGCTATTTGACGTGTCCTGATAACATGGCCTCCGCCCATTCCGGGCGGCCGTTGGCGAGCGCCTGCGCGGACGCGGCTTCCCAGTCGTATTCCAGGGCCAGCAGTTCGACTTGCCAGCCTCTTGTTCGTTTCGTGAGGATCGCGTAGCGGGCGTGAGGCGAGCGATGCTCCAGGTTTGCGGCAAAAGGAATGTCCGCGAACACCGGGCAACCAACGCTGCCGGGATTGAGGACCAGGCGGTCGCCCGGGCCCTGAACAGCCGCTTGGCGGTGGCTGTGACCACACAGCACGACACGCGCCGTTGGCGCGCTCGAAAGGCGCGCGGTCAGCACGTCGCGACGCGCCGGCACGAAGCGGCCGTCCTCGAGCGCTTCTTCGAGCAGGCACGTCGTATCGTCGTCGGGTGTGCCGTGGCAGGCCAGGATCCCGTCGTCCAGCCGTATTTGGGAGGGCAGGCTGTGAAGTGCGCGGCGCTGCTCCGCGGTCAATGCGCTACGCGCAAACAGACCTGCCGGCGAGAGCTTGTCGTCTGGAAGCTCCTCAATCCAGCGATCATGATTTCCGCGCACCGTCGGCAACGACAGCGACTGGAGAGCCTCGAAAGTTTCCTTTGGCCACAGCGGGCTGGTGACGCAATCGCCGAGGTTGACCGTACGATCGACGCCGCGCGCCTTGATGTCGGCCAGCACCGCTTCCAACGCAGCGAGATTGCCGTGGATATCGGAAATGACTGCCAATCGCATCGTCGTGCTCCCCGTGCTGCTTTGCCTGAACTTAACTCTGCCAGGTCACCGGACCTATCTAGCATCGGCTGATGGGACGTTCACCAACTAGCCATGGCTGATCTGATTTCCTTCACCACCGTCGCGCCGACGACCTTGGTCCCCTCCAGCTCCCGCACGATCCGCTCGTCCGGCCCGACGATGCCGAGATCGAACTCGCGGTCCGGCGTGACGAGGATCATGCGCTGGCCCATGATGGCCGGGCGTTCGGCATGGATCGCGCAGCCCTGGCCGGGTTTGCAGTGCCGGCACCAGCTTCCAGCCGGTATGGCCAACGCCTCGATGGCCATGACCTTGCAGCAAAGCGAGCAATCGCCGCAGGCGCGTTTGGCGGAAGGCGTCACGCGGTCGTTCCCTCTAAGCCGGTTGGCTTCAGGTTAATGGAGGTGGCCGCAAAGGTCCGCTGCAACCTTCAGGCGCGGTTCTTTCCGTCAAGCCATGCATCATAGGCATGGTGATTCAAGAGCACTTGGCGTAAAGAGCGCCCTGATCACATCCAGCGTGCGGCCGGGCCGTTTGCCGCGCACGCAACTCAGGTCCGCCGGTTCACCGTTCCGCGCCTGACATTAACCAAGGTTCTCCATCCCGTGTCTTTTCCGGCCCTGACCCCGCCGCTCGCCCACGCTTTGGCCGAGCGGAACTATGATTCACCCACCCCCGTCCAGCTCGCCGTGCTCGCGGACGAAGCCGCCGACCGCGACCTCCTGGTTTCGGCCCAGACCGGCTCCGGCAAGACCCTCGCGTATGGCCTCGCCATGGCCAAGGATCTGTTTGGCGATGCCGAGCGGTTCGAGCAGGCGGGGGCGCCGCTCGCCCTGATCGTGGCGCCGACCCGCGAGCTCGCCTTGCAGGTTCAGCGCGAACTGGCATGGCTGTATGGGCATGCCGGCGGGCGGGTCGTCTCCTGCGTCGGCGGCATGGATCCGCGGCGCGAGCAGCGCGAGCTTGCGGCGGGCGCTCACATCGTCGTCGGCACGCCCGGCCGGTTGTGCGACCATTTGCGTCGCGGCCGTCTCGACATCACGGAATTGAAAGTGGTCGTCCTCGATGAGGCCGACGAGATGCTCAATCTCGGCTTTCGCGAGGACATGGAATTCATCCTCAAGACCACGCCGGAGACACGCCGCACGTTGCTGTTCTCGGCGACGTTTCCGCGCGGTATCGTGGCGCTGGCCAAGCAATATCAGCAGCAGGCGTTTCGGATCGAGGTCGCCGGCGATGAAGGCGGTCACGCCGACATCGAGTACCGTGCCATCCGGGTCGCCCCCGGTGATGTCGAACATGCCGTCGTCAACGTGCTGCGCTTCTTCGAGGCGCCGAGCGCGCTGGTGTTTTGCAGCACGCGCGATCACGTCAGGCATTTGCAGGCGGCGCTGCTGGAGCGCGGCTTCTCCGTGGTCGCGCTGTCAGGCGAATTGACGCAGAACGAGCGGACCACGGCGCTGCAGTCGCTCCGGGACGGACGCGCTCGCGTCTGTGTGGCGACCGACGTCGCCGCCCGCGGCATCGACCTGCCGAGCCTCGATCTCGTGATCCATGCCGATCTGCCCAACGACGCCGAGGTGATGCAGCATCGCTCCGGCCGCACCGGGCGGGCGGGCCGCAAGGGGACGAGCGTCCTGCTGGTGCCGCCTGTACGGCGGCGACGTGCGGAAATGCTGCTGAATGTCTCGGGGATCGACGCGGTCTGGGGAACGGCACCGCAGGCGGAGGAAATCCGCAAGCTCGATCACGACCGCATGAAGGACGTGTTGTTCACCGAGGAGACGACCGCGGACGATCTGGTGCTGGCGCAGGCGCTGCTGGCCGAGCGGTCGGCCGAGGATATCGCAGCCGCACTCGCGCGGCTCTATCGCGCACGGCTGCCGTCGCCCGAAGACATCATCGATCCCGGCGAGCGAGCCGGCCGGCCGCGCGACGATCGCGGGCGCGACAATGTCCGCGCACCGCGCGACGATGCCCGCACTTCGCGCGGCGATGATCGCCCCGAAAGAGCCCGACCCAAATCAGGAAAATCGTCGGCGAAACACGGCATGGCGGACGGCAGCGTCTGGTTCCGGGCCAACATCGGACGAAGAAAGAATGCGGAAGCACGCTGGCTCTTGCCGATGATCTGCCGCCGCGGCGGCATCGACAAGGGCGACATCGGCGCCATCAAGATCATGGACACGACGACCGAGTTCGAAATTTCCGAGCGGGTCGCGGAAACCTTCGCCGCCAAGATCAAGCGTCCGGACAAGGAAGACAATATCCGCCTCGAACCGATGACGGATGCGCCGCAGCGGCAGGCGCCTTCGGAAGAGCGGTCAAAGCCGCCCCGGCGCGAGAGCGGCGACAGCGATCATCGCGAACGTCGCGACGATCGCCCGCGCGATGCAGCTGGATTCAAGCCACGCGACAAGGCTCACGGCGAGCGCAGGCCGAAATTCGACGATGCTCCCTCGTTCGGAAAGAAAAAGAAGCACAAGAACAAGCCTGGCCATGCCGAGCCGGCGGTCACGCCGTGGCCGTTGAAGGGCGCGCCTGGAAAAAAGAAGGCGAAGAAAAAGCATCGGGGCTGAACTGCGCCTGACCGTGCAGACGGCAATGATGCCGCCGGATTGCGCCGGCGACATCATCTGAAAAGTCAGCTGCGAACTCAGCGGCCACCGCCACCGCCGCCACCACCACCTCCGCCACCGCCACCGCCGGCATCGCGCATCGACGAGCTGTAGCGGGGGTCGGTCTGCTTCATGTAGATGGGCGAGGTGTCGTGAGTGAGGTTGACGCGGCTTCTGCCGCCCGGGGTCGGCGTCTCGACCAGGATACCGCAGCCCTCGAAGAAGGCGGAATCGCAGCCATAGGTCCGGACCTGCGCCGCGTTGGCACTGGTTGCGCTGAACGCGGCCGCCGCGGCGAATGCAATCAAAGCAACTTTCGACAATGTGAGTTTCATGGAAATTCTCCAGTCTCGGTTCGGCGAGACCGGAACGGCCCGCGCACACCTTCGACGGGGGATGATCGAAGGCGGTTCGAGGGACGGCTTCACGCCCGCGTGAGCCGGGCGGGGACGTTATGTCGCAGCGAGGTCGCGAAGCATGTAGGTCGCGCCTTCGCCGTAGGAGGCGAGCTTTGCGCGCGCCTCCGCATCTGCCGCGACGGGCCGGAAGCCGAGACGCTCCCATAACGGCCGCGTGGCGTAGACCGAGACCAGCGCGAGCGTTGTGATGTGTGATGCGCGCGCCAGCTTCTCGATAGCGGCAATATAATCGCGCGCGACGCCACCGCGGAAATCGGGCAGCACGGCGACGTCGTGCACGTAGAGACAATCCGCATCATCGGGAAGTTGTTGCAGGAAGCCGTTGAGCGGCGGAATCCGGTGCTGCCTCCACGGATGCGCGAGTCCGTAGCCGGCGATCTCTTCGTCGGCGATGAGCAGACGGCAGCCATCGGGATAGAGTCGCATCTTCTCCGCGAACACGTCGGGACTCTCAGGGAGATCAGGATGGATCCGCGCTGCGATCGCGCTGATCGCGACCAGGTCGGAGGCGCGCGCGGGACGCCAATGCGGCTTGCTCATGTCGGTCCGTTAGTCGGTCTCACCCATTCAGTTTATTCCGTCGCGACGATGCGCGCAGCGAAAAATATCTTTGCCGACGTCCCAGGAATACGAAGCGTTGCGCGGCGTCCTACCCCATGCAAGCCAATTGCATGACAGGAGAACCCATGACGTCCTCGATCCGCCTCGCGCTCACGCTCGCCGTATCGCTCGCCATCATCCCCGCTGCCTTCGCCGCGCCGCCGACCAAGACCGGCAAGACCGACAAGGGCAACGTGCTCACCGACGCCAAGGGCATGACGCTCTACACCTTCGATAAGGATGCGGACGGCAAGTCCGCCTGCAACGGACCGTGTGCGACAAACTGGCCGGTGCTGAAGGCCGAGGCGAGCGATGCCGCGGGCGACGGCTACACCGTCACCGCGCGCGACGACGGATCCAGGCAGTGGGCTTACAAGGGCAAGCCGCTCTACACCTTCGCCAAGGACCAGAAGCCCGGCGACATCACCGGCGACGGCTTTCTGAACGGCGCCTGGCATCTGGCGATGCCGTGAGCGGACAATCCGCCGCGGCAATGCGAGGTGGTGTCTGACATTGACGAGATGCCACCGGTCTCGTGCCTCGGACGCAGCGCAGCGCCGTGTTGGCGATGCGACGTATCGTTCAATGCGGTGCGCTGCGGTGCGGCTCCATCAACTCGCAATCAATCAATGACAGGGCGCCATCCGGAAACGGCCGAATCCTCGCCGCGCACCCCGAGGAAGGCCACCGGCGCCGGCGTCTCCGAACCGCTCGCCGGACTGATCTCAAGTTGGCGGGAGTAATCGCGACAACTTCGAAGAAGAAAAAAAGCCGCCCGTGGCGCGTCGTCGCTTGAATCGAATTTATTCAAGTCGAGAGTCCGAAAGCGAACCGAAGGCCCGATTTTGGTTGGTCATAGTTGGTTCCGGCAGGGGGCGAGAGCGGCATATCGGCAGCAGCATCCCTCCATTTGAGAGTAGGGGCACTGGTTTCCCGGTGCGGTCCGCATCTGGGAGCTTCTGGGAGTCTTCGATCCATTATCTGGTTTCGCGTGAGGGGATGAACGACCATGAATGACGCCAATCTGAAAGCCGAGACGAACGCCACTGCACTGAACGGGACGGCGAATGGCGGTGCAATGCCCAGGTTCGACCTGCCGTTTTTCAACTTCCAGGCGATCTTCGGCGATCTCGCCGAGCAGGGCGCCGCCCGGGCCAAGGCAAATTTAGAGCGGATGAGGGCGGCTTCCGAGGAGATCACCGAAGCGCTCCGTGAAGCCTGTTCGACCAATGCCACGCGTGCCGCCGATTACGGCACCAAGGTCATCGAAATATCAAACATCAATACCAGCTCCGCGCTGGAGTTCATGTCCCAGCTTGCGGATGCGAGGTCGTTTGCGGATGTCGTGAACCTCTCCACCAGCCACAGCCGCAAGACCTTTGAAGCGGCTTCTCGCCAAAACCGGGAGCTTTGGGACCTCGCCCAGAAGGTCGCAACCGAGACGGCCGAGCCGATCAAGAAGAGTTTCAACCTGGTTCTGCATAGGGCTGCTTGAATCGAGGCTACTGGCCGCGTGGATCGGCTGGACGAGCGTCTTCGCCAGAAGGGGCGCGGTCCAGCCGAGGCGGTGAAGCCTTGCTGTGAGGTGATGCCAAGCTGGAGGAAGTCAGGATGGGTATGGTGATGATCAAGTGCCCGGAAACGGGCCACGCCATTCCGACGGGCATCGAGATAGATCGCGAAAGATTTCGGTGCAGTACGGTGTTCTTTTCGCGCACATATTGCGGGATGTGCGCGGCGACGCATGAGTGGTTCGCCAGAGAGGCCTGGGTCTATGAATCGGTCTTGGCGAACGGGAAGTCCGGGGGCGGGCAGCCGTTCCGCGCGGGCGCGGTGTGAAGCCGCCTGACGGCATCCTGCGAAACGATCCGATCGATCCTGCGGCTCATCACCTTGTAGCACTCGCAGGCGACGACCTCGAGCCGCGGCCTGTCGATCTCGAGTTGGCCGCGCCGACTGGATTTCAGGGCCCTTGAGGTTCGAAGTGCGCTCACGACGTGCGTGACGGTGGTCCGCCGGACGCCGAGCAATTCCGACAACGTCTCTTGCGTCAGGTGCAGGACGTCACCACCGCCCTCCGTCCGATCGTGAATGTGAAGCAGCCAGCGGGCAAGGCGGGCCTCGACGGAGTGCAGTGCATTGCAGGCTGCGACGTGCAGGAATTGCGTCATCATCGCCCTGGTCACAATCTGAACCGCGCTTGCGAGGGCGGGACTGCGTTCGAGCGTTGCTTGAAATCGCGCGGGCGAGATCTGCAGTGCGGTCCCGGCCACGCGGACAACCGCCGTCAGGGGAGATCGGACGGGGCCGAGCGCCGTCATGAGGCCGACGACGCCGTCGTTGCCGATCACGGCGGTTGCGGCCGTCTGTCCGTTCGGCAACTCCATGATGAGGGCGATCGCGCCGCTGCACGGGAAGCAAAGGTGCTCGACCCGGTCCCCCGATCGAACCAGGACTGCATCGTGCTGGAGCGGTACTTTCCGGAGATAGGGTGCAAGCAACGCGAAGTCGGCCGGCGGTAATGCAGCTAACAGGCGATTACCAACTCTGGTCGCGTGCTCCATCACGGGGAATCGTCCCTCGACGGAGGCCCGGCGGCGAGCAAACGCATCTTCTCTGGCCGAGCCGCGTTGCCGTGCAGGCATATGCCCGGCAAACAGCTAAACGTCCTGCAGCAGGTAAGGTTCCAATGATGGATCGCGAGCCTGGCTCACGCTGCCGGCGCGGGCACCAGTCCGTAGCGCAGCATCGTCTCTTTCATCTTTGCGGGATCGGGTGGCGCGCCGGCCGACAGGAGTGCGGCCATCTCCGTGAAATATTGCGGGCCCAGCACCCCGGGACTCAGGATGCACAGGCATGTTGCCGGTCCCGTCGAACGGTTGGCGAAGCCGTGCACGATGCCGCGCTTGATGAAGACCGATTCTCCGGGGCCGAGATCGTTCTGCTTGCCGTCGATCGTCCAGGTCGATACGCCGGACAGCCCGTAGATCGTTTCGTCCCAGCGGTCGTGATAATGCGGGATCGGCATCCGCGCATTCGGCTGGAGCGTCATTTCGAAGATGTCGACGCTGCCGCCGGTGTCGTCCTTGCTGTGCAGGAAGCGGAGCTGAAGCGTACCGAAACTGATGATGTCGGACATGGCTGTGTCATCCCGGTGAGAGACTGTATCGAGGTCGCGGCGTTCGCCCTCGTCGAAACGAAAACTACCTCAGCCCCTCATACACCATCAGCCCGCGTGCGATCTGCAATTTGCGGATTGCGCGCGGCAGCAGCTTCTCCGGCTGGTGCAGATAGCGCCAGGAGGTGAGGGCGAATGCGGACAACGCGCCGCATTCGTCGTTGAACGGTGCGAGCACGCCGGTGACACTCACCGGCGTATGCGGGCGGGCGTTGAAGGGCAGCAGCAGCAGCTCGAGATGCGCCTTGCTGCCGTCCTCGCGCGCGGCGGTGATTCCGGCGATCGCACCTAACGTCTCGTCGGCGACGATCGTGGTGATCTCCTCGATCTCGCTGCGGCTGGCCTCGGTGAACAGCGCCGCAAAGCTCTGGTCCTTGAGGTCGAGCCCCGCGAGCGCGCAGACGCGCGTGCCGGCGACGCGGAACGGGAAGCCGAGGTTTTGCTCGCAGGACAGCACGAAGATATCGCCGAGCAGGCCGCGGACCGCGGCCGGATCGATATCGGCCCGATCAGGGGCCCGCGCAGTGCCGCGCTTCTTGTCCCAATACGCGAAGAACGCGCGGCTCGACGGATGTTTCATGACTGAACGCTTACCCCGGGGCGCTAGCTCGCGGGACAAACCTGTCCCGCTTCAGTGCACCCGCGATCCCTTTCGTTGTTGTGCAGGAGGGGATTTGCAGCGTCCATGCCGTGGAGGCGTTTTCGGGCCCCCGGAGGCTGTCTTTGCGTCGTTAACGTTAAATTAACTATCCGCTTTCCGTCCGGCGCGCCGCTGCTATGGTGATCGCGGTCGCAAGCCTCGCCGCTTTCATCCAGGTTCTCGGCGGGGCCTGTACACGGGCGTCAAACAGTTTGGTCGCGGGCCGCGGGGAGGGGTGGGGATACACCTTATTCCTCTGGGTACCGGAAGACCGACACGGACAGGCAGGGCTTTCCCAGGGCCCTGCCTTTTCCTTTTGTACACTTGCGCAAGGCCGGCAAAGGCGACTATCTCCAAGGCTGTCGTTAAGCCTGTCGCTCCGATCGCGCCTGAAAGCGAAGCTGCCTTGGATTCCCCGCAAGATTCTCCGCCGGAGCTGCCGGCCGTTGTCGAGGAAGCTCCGCGCGAGCCGATCCTGACGCTGCCGGTCGCGCTGACCGCCTATATCCTCCTTTTGGCGGTGATCCATCTGCGGGTGCTGCTGCCGCCGGAGCTCGAGAACTGGACCATCGACGTCTTCGGCTTCATCCCGAAACGTTACGATTCCTCGCTGCTCAATCTGCAGATCCCCGGCGGGGCCGGCGCCAAGGTCTGGACCTTCGTCACCTATTCGCTGCTGCACGCCAATCTGACCCATCTCGGCTTCAACGTGCTGTGGCTGCTGCCGTTCGGCAGCGCGCTGGCGCGGCGCTTTGGCGCGATCAGGTTCTTCCTGTTTCTCGCGGTGACGGCAGCGGCCGGCGCGCTCGCCCATCTCGTCACCCATGAGCACGCGGTGGCGCCGATGATCGGCGCCTCGGCCTCGGTGTCCGGCGCGATGGCGGCGGCGATCCGCTTTGCCTTTGTCCGCGGCAGCTTCCTGTCGTTCAACCGATCAGACGCCGATACCGCCGCAAGGGTTCCGGCACTGCCACTGTCGCGCGCGCTGCGCGACGGGCGGGTGGTCGGCTTCCTCGCCGTTTGGTTCGGCGTCAACATCATCTTCGGCGTCGGCGCGATCGGCGTCGATTCCGAAACCACGAGCGTCGCCTGGCAGGCGCATATCGGCGGCTTCTTCGCGGGCCTTCTGCTGTTCGCGCTGTTCGATCCCGTGCCGCGCGTGCGAAACGATGCTGCGGATGCGTCATCACAGGACATTTCAAACCGCATTTGAAGCGCCGCTTGCGGCGCCGCCCGAATTCATCCATCATTCCCGAGAAGAATGTTCCGAAGCGACAAGCCGCTAGCGGCGATGCTTCGCAAAGCGCCTCAGCGTGCAACCGGCGCCTAAACTGTTAGTTGAAGACTCGACGAACAAGTCCGGTCCGCGAAATGCGGACGGATCCGATTCAGGGAGGCCGACAATGACGGTACGTTCCATTCTCAACACCAAGGGCCACCAGATCATGAGCGTCGAGCCCGACGCCAAGCTGGCTGCCGCGGTCAAACTGCTCGGCGAGAAGAAGATCGGCGCGGTGCTGGTGATGAACCAGAGCCGGCTCGAAGGCATCCTGTCCGAGCGCGACATCGTGCGCGTGATCGGCGAGCGCGGCGCCGGCGCGCTGGAGGAGCCGGTCTCCCAGGTCATGACCCGCAAGGTCGTGACCTGCAAGGAGACGGACACGGTCGCTGAGCTCATGGAGACGATGACCACCGGCAAGTTCCGCCATTTGCCGGTCGTCGACGATGGCAAGGTGGTCGGCCTGATCTCGATCGGCGACATCGTCAAGCGCCGCGTCCAGGAATACGAGGCCGAGCAGGAAGCCCTGCGCGACTATATCAAGACGGCCTGAGCGGCTTCACTCGTCTGTCTTGGGCTCGCCCGCCTTGGGCGCGCTGCCCGCGGGCGCCGGCGCGAGCACCTCGATCGCCTCCTGGATCGACTCCAGCGCGCGCTCGGCGGCGCGGGTGCCGTGCGCGATCAGATCCTCGCCGCGGTGGAAGTCGAACCAGCCGAAATGGCCGACCCGCGGCGTGATCAGGAGATCGGGCGGATCGCCGGCGAGGCGCGCGCGGGTAATGCGGTCCTGCATGATGTTGAAGGCGTCGACCATCACCGAGGAGATGCCGGGCCGTCCGGCGCCGCCGAAGAACTCGCGCTTCATGGTTTTCTCGGGCGAGAACAATCGCGGAAAGCGCCGCTTCGCCGTGGTCGCCTCGGCCGCCGGCGGGACCGTCTCGGGCACCGCGCCGTGCGAATAGATCGTCGTGGAATGGGTGAAGATGTCGCTGGAAAGATTTGCGGCAATGACGATTTCGGCGCCGAGCGCGCGGGCGGCCGAGACCGGCACCGGATTCACCAGCGCGCCGTCGACCAGCCAGCGGTCACCGATCAGGACGGGCGAGAAGATGCCGGGCAGGGCGTAGGAGGCGCGCATGGCGTCGACCACGCGGCCGCGCGTCAGCCAGATCTCGTGGCCGGTACGGACCTCGGTTGCGACGGCGGCGAACTTGAT
Organism: Bradyrhizobium sp. 482_C4_N1_8; assembly: GCF_052075965.1. NCBI lineage: Bacteria > Pseudomonadati > Pseudomonadota > Alphaproteobacteria > Hyphomicrobiales > Nitrobacteraceae > Bradyrhizobium > Bradyrhizobium sp. 482_C4_N1_8. The sequence goes on from NZ_CP197231.1 coordinate 3,521,073, forward strand.
CGGAAGATCCTCGATCAGGGTCTGGCCGACCGCGTCCTCGAGCCGGGTTGCCAGCTTCTCACCGCCGATCAGGCCGGAGCCGCTCAGTCGGATGTCGAGATAGCCGAGGATGTTGCGCATCCCCTGCAGGCTGCGTCCCCACTCCTGCAGCGTATCGAGCCGGCCGGCCGCATAGAGGCCGCCGACCACGGCGCCGATCGAGGTGCCGACCACGACGTCAGGCACGATGCCATTGGCGGCCAGGGTTCTGAGGATGCCGATATGGGCAAAGCCGCGCGCCGCGCCACCGCCGAGCGCCAGGCCGATGACCGGCCGTCGCACGCTACCAAGACCGACCTTCTCTCCATTGGAGCCGTTCGCGCCCCGACCCTTCAAGATATCAAGCACCGAAACCCTCCTACCCCGGGCCAGCCCTCACAGCAGAGTAGGCGCCGTACCTCCGCTCCGCCAGAACGAGGGCGAAGCATGGTTTATACCGTTCGGGAAGCAGGGGGCAGGAGTGTGGCGAGGAGCGGCTGCCTCCCGTTTAATCACGCAGGCGTCAACCGGGTTCCAAAGAACTGTATCCGGCCGTATTCCCCGGGGATTCGGAGGCTTGAATTTGCCGCGTTTTCGGTGAAAAGCAGGTGGCATGACTCTCGGGGGTGACGGCATCATCGGATGGCGGCGCAGCACATCGTTGCTGCCGACGCTGATCCTTGCTGCCTGCCTCTATATCCTTGGTCAAAATGCAGCGCGGGCGCAGCTTTTCTCCGATCGTCCGCCCCCGGTGCCGCCCGCCTCGGTGCCCGACCCCGGCGGCGCCGTCAGCCTCGCGCCCCCCTCAGGCCCGGGTGCTGGGCCGCCGAGCCTGCCGCCGACCCTGCTGCAGCCGAACACGCCCAGCATGCCGCCGCCCGCGGTCAGCACCGTGCCGGCGGCCCCGCCGCTCAACGCGGCCGTGCCCGGCCAGGGCGTTCTGTCGCTGACCGCGAAATACGGCAAGGACACACCCGCGATCACCAGCGGCCTGGTCTGGCGCGTGTTTGCCGACCGTCCCGACGAGAACGGCACCTTCAAGCTGATCCGCGAGGATCGGAACGCCACGCCGAACATCGTGCTGCCGCCGGGCAATTACGTCGTGCACGTCGCCTTCGGCCTCGTCAGTGCGGTGCGCACCGTCAGCCTGAAGGCCGAGACCGATCGCGAATCCTTCGTGCTGCCGGCCGGCGGCCTGCGCATCGAGGGGCGCGTCGGCACCAGCCGCATTCCGCAGAACCAGATCTCGTTCGCGATCTACAAGGGCAGCCAGTTCGAGTCCGGCGAGCGCGCCTCGCTGGTCCCGAACGTCGCCGCCGGCGACGTCGTGCTGATCCCGGAGGGCACCTACTACATCATCTCCAATTATGGCGACGCCAATTCGGTGGTGCGCTCGGACATCCGTGTCCAGGCCGGCAAGCTCACCGACGTCACCATCACCCACCGCGCCGCCGTGATCACGCTCAAGCTCGTCAGCGACAGGGGCGGCGAGGCGCTCGCCAACACCGCCTGGTCGGTGCTGACCCCCGGCGGCGACGTCATCAAGGAATCGATCGGCGCCTTCCCGCGCGTCGTGCTCTCCGAAGGCGAATACCGCGCCATCGCCAAGAACGAGGGCAAGGTCTACGAGCGCGGCTTCAACGTCGTCAACGGCGTCGACGGCGAAGTGGAAGTGGTCGCGCGCTAGTCTCGTGTCCCGGACGCGGTGCGGCATGCAATGCCGCTCCGCAGAGCCGGGACCCGGGAAGCCACAAGCACATATCTCGATAGATGGGCCCCGGCTCAGCGGCGCACCGCTGAAGGAGCGCTGCGCCGCGTCCGGGGCACGAGAGCGCAGTTTCGACGCGCAGCTGTTTCCCCACCGTCATTGCGAGCGCAGCGAAGCAATCCAGAGTACCTCCGCGGAAAGATTCTGGATTGCTTCGCTGCGCTCGCAATGACGAGGAGGAGGGCCGCGCCCCTCACTTCCGATAGCGCAGCGCCTCCACCAGCACGGCGAACGCCGGCGTCGGCTGCCGGCGGCTCGGATAATAGAGGTGATAGCCCGCAAACGGTGCGCACCAGTCGGCGAGCACGCGGATCAACCGGCCGTCGGCGATCTCGCGCTTGACGAGATCGTCGGGGATGTAGGCAAGACCAAGCCCCGCCAGCACGGCATTCATCCTGAGCAGGCCGGTGTTGAACACGAGCTGGCCGTCGACCCGCACCTTCATCGCGCGTCCGCGCTTCTCGAACTCCCAGGCATAGATCCCGCCATAGGTCGGCAGGCGGAGGTTGATGCAATTGTGCTCGGTGAGATCCTGCGGCAGCTTCGGCTTGCCCCGCGCGGCGAAATAGGCGGGTGCGCCGACCACGGCCATGCGCATCTCCGGCCCGATCCGCACCGCGATCATGTCCTTGGCGACCTGCTCGCCGAGGCGTACGCCGGCGTCGTAGCGCTCGGCGACGATATCGGTCAGGCCATAGTCGACGACGAGCTCGACCTTGATATCGGGGTAGCGCGGCAGCAGCTTTGCGACCGCCGGCCACAGCACTGTCTGTGCGGCGTGCTCGCCGGTGGTGATGCGGACGGTGCCCGCCGGTGTCTCGCGGAGCGCGGTCAGCGCCGACAGCTCTGCGTCGATCTCCGCAAAGCGCGGCCCGACATTGCGGAGCAGACGTTCGCCCGCTTCCGTTGGCGCGACGCTGCGGGTGGTGCGGGTGAGCAGCCGCAGGCCGAGCCGTTCCTCCAGGCCGCGCACAGTATGGCTGAGCGCCGACTGCGACACACCGAGCTGGGCTGCCGCGCGGGTAAAGCTGCGCTCGCGCGCGACCGCAAGGAAGGCCAGGAGGTCATTGACGTTGGTGCGGGTCATTCATGAATCCATCTCATCAGTACATACCGATTTTATCATCTAATCGCAGGTCGGCGCGTGGCCTAAATTCGCTGCCGAACATGAACTTCAGGGAGAGCTGACGATGCAGATGCGAACATTGGGCAAGAGCGGCCTCGAGGTCTCGGCCCTCGGCCTCGGCTGCATGGGCCTGAGCTACGGTTATGGCCCGGCGACCGAGACGTCGCAGGCGATCGCACTGATCAGGACCGCCGTCGCGCGCGGTGTGACCTTCTTCGACACCGCCGAGGCCTATGGGCCCTTTGCCAACGAGGAGCTGCTCGGCGAGGCGCTTCAGCCATTCCGCGACAAGGTCGTGATCGCCACCAAGTTCGGCTTCAAGGGCGGCAAGGTCGAGGCCGGGCTCGACAGCCGGCCCGCCAACGTCAAGGCGGTGGCGGAGGCTGCGCTGAAGCGGCTCAAGACCGATCGCATCGATCTGTTCTACCAGCACCGCGTCGATCCCGACGTGCCGGTCGAGGAGACCGCGGGCGCGGTCAAGGACCTGATCCAGGCCGGCAAGGTGCTGCATTTTGGCCTGTCGGAAGCGGGTGCGCAGACCATTCGCCGCGCCCATGCGGTGCAGCCCGTGACCGCATTGCAAAGCGAGTATTCGCTGTGGTGGCGCGAGCCGGAGCAGGAGATCTTGCCGACGCTGGAAGAGCTCGGCATCGGCTTCGTTCCGTTCAGCCCGCTCGGCAAGGGTTTTCTCACCGGCGCGATCACCGAGAGCACGACGTTCGATGCGAGCGACTTCCGCAACATCGTGCCGCGCTTCTCATCCAGCGCACGCAAATCCAATCAGACTCTCGTCGATCTGCTTGGCGAGATCGCCGCAATGAAGAAAGCGACGCCGGCGCAGATCGCGTTGGCCTGGCTGCTCGCGCAGAAGCCGTGGATCGTGCCGATCCCCGGCACCACCAAGCTGCACCGGCTCGAGGAAAATCTGGGCGCGGCTGCGGTGACGCTGTCGGACGCGGACCTCACTGCAATTGCAGGGGTGCTGTCCAAGGTCGCCGTGCAGGGCGACCGCTATCCTGCGCATCTCCAGGCGCGAGTCGGCCGCTGAGCTGCGGCGTGAATGCCCGGTGAGCGTTCGCTTACCGGGCATACGCGTCTTGTGTTCCAACTTGAATACCTTTGCCAGCGCTACCAAGCAGCGTTGCAAGCAGTGTTGAAGGAAGCGATTAACACCGCCAGCACAGGCTTATTCCGCAAGCGTCGCGACTTCGTCATAGCCGGTGGAAGATACGGATTTCCGATAATCAATTTTATTCTCTTTCCGTCCTGCTGCGCTATATGTCGGGCATCCGTCTAACGGGGGAGGCCGGAGCAGGCGCATGCCTTGCGAGACCGGCAGAAGCAGGGGACCAAGCCCGTCGGCATGTTTGAAGTGATCATCACCAGGCGTAAGCGGTTTGGCTGGCGATGGCAGGTGTGCCAGTCCGGCAAGATATTTGCCGATGGCTTCGAGCGCACCCGGCCGTCCGCCAAATATCATGGCGAGCGCGCACTGTTCTTCCTGTTGTCGCAGGCTTACTTGCGCAATCGCTCAGCGGCGGCCAGCGAGGACTAGCGGCGGGTGCAGCAGACAGCTCCATCCGGGCTACGAGCCTCACCTCAGATGTCGACGACCAGCTTGCCCTTGGCGGCGTGATCCCGGATCAGAGCGTAGGCATCGCCAACACTCTCCAGCGTGAAGCGCCTTGCATCGACCAGCGGCGCGAGCTTGCCGGCTTCAACCAGGCGCGTCGCTTCCGCCATGATCTCACCGTGATGCGCGCGGCCTTCGCCTGATAGCAGCGGCAGCAGCGTGAACACACCGGAATAGCTGGCGGCGCGGAACGACAGCGGCGCAAGCGCGTGCGTGCCCCAGCCCAGCGCGCTCACCACATGGCCAAAACGGCGCATGGCTTCGAAGGAGGCATCGAGCACCTTGCCGCCGACGGTGTCGTAGACGATGTCGAAGCCGCGGCCGCCGGTATGCTCTGCAACGTAAGCTTCGATCGCAGTGCCGCGGTCGATGAACACAGCGCCAAAGCCTTCGATGGTGGCGCGCTGCGCTGCCGAGCCGGTCGCGAACACGTCTGCTCCGATGGCGCGCGCGATTTGGATCGCGACATGGCCGACGCCGCCGGCACCGCCATGAATCAAAACCCTCTGGCCGGCCTTCAGCGCCGCGCGATCGATCAGGCCTTCCCAGGCCGTGATGAAGATCAGCGGCAGGGCGGCCGCTTCGCGCATGCTGAGATTGGCGGGCTTGGGCGCCAGCAGGTCGGCATCGACCGCGGCGAACTCGGCGAGCGATCCCGGCACGCCGCCGACGCCGCCGGTCATGCCATAGACCTCGTCGCCCGGCTTGAACCGCGTCACGTCGCGCCCGGTCTGCTCGACCACGCCGGCGAGATCGATTCCGAGAATGGCGGGTAGCGGATGACGCGCATGTGCTGCCGCGCCGGCATGAATCTTGGTGTCGAGCGGATTGACCCCGCTCGCATGCACCCGCACCAGCACCTCGCGCGGCCCGACCTCGGGCGTGGAGACGGTTGAGAGGCGCAGCGGTGCGTTGTGGGTCTCCAGGATCGCCGCCCGCATCGTCGATTGTCTCGTCATGATCGTCTTGCTCCGTTGTTGGCCTCCAATATGCCCATGAATTTTTGCATGGAAATGAACAAGGATGTACGATGATCGTGCATTTCTGTATGAGGTCATTTCGATGGACTGGAGCGATCTGCGCATCTTCCTGGCGATTGCGCGCGAAGGCACACTCGGAGCTGCCGCGCGCAAGATCGGCCAGACCCAGCCGACGATGGGGCGGCGGCTTCGCGCGCTCGAAACCGCGCTGGGACAAACGCTGTTCCAGCGCACCGCCGATGGTTTTGTGCTGACCGACGAGGGCGCCGCCGTGCTGCGCCACGCCGAGCGGATCGAGGAGGAGGCGCTCGCGCTTCAGCGCCACGCCTCGGGTGCGGAGACGCAGCTCGACGGCATGCTGCGGCTGTCGTCGTCGGACTGGTTCGGCACGGTGATGCTGTCGCCGGTGATCGCCGCCTTCGGCAAGCGCCATCCCAAGGTGATCGTCGAGCTCCTGACCGATGCGCGCCTCTATAGCCTGCCGCGGCGCGAGGCCGATCTCGTCTTCCGCATCAAGCCGTTCAGCGAGCCCGAGGTAATATCGAGAAAGCTGCTCCACATTCCCTACGCGCTGTATGGCAGGAAGGGCAGCAAGCCGCCGCGCGCCGGCGACGGAAGCGGCGCCCGTGTCGTCACCATGAATGCCGAATTCGCCGACATGCCAGATGCGATCTGGTTGAAGCGCACGCTGCCGAATGCGGAGATCGCCTCGCGCAGCAACAACCGCCAGGCGCAGGCGGAGCTGTGTGCCGGCGGCGGCGGGTTCGCCGTGCTGCCACGCCCCCTCGGCGACCGCGATCGCCGTCTCGTCGCGCTCGACATCGGCGCAACGCCGCCCGGCCGCGACACGTTTGTCGGCTATCACCGCGATCTCAGGCGTCTGGCGCGCCTGCGCGCGCTGCTCGATCTCGTGATCGAACGGTTGGCATGACGGCCTGCAGGGTGGATTAGCCTTTCGGCCGTGCGAAGCTCAGTCGACAGGCGTAACTCACCCTACGGACTAGATTCGCTCGAAACAATCGTAGTTGCGAATCCTGAAGATCAGCCCGTCACGGAATTCGAAGAACTGCGCAAAACGGGCGCGCATAGTGTCGCCGGGAGCAAGCTTGCCGACGCCGACCGCCAGTGTTGCAGTCCAGATCGTCTCCATCACCACGCAATTGCCTGACGCAAGGGCGTTGACGATTTCGAACGATTGCGAGGCAAGGATGTAACGGGATCTGTCGTAAGACGCTCGCAAGTTGATGAAATCGCGCACTGCGCCCTGCGGCAGGAGAAGGTTTGGAAATTCCTCCTGCACGATATCATCGGCATAAAAGGCCTCGACGGTCTGGCGGGGCTTCGCCGCGGCGACTGCCGCGACGAAGGCTTTTGCACGATCGATCAAATCCTGTCCGGTCACGATGGTGCCTTTCCAATCTGTTCAGAAAAGGCCCGGCAACAGCATCGCGACGCGCTCCCGATACTTTCGGTACTCGTCGCCGAAGAGCGCCACCAGATCGCGCTCCTCGAGCCAGATGCCGACGAAGATATAGGTCGTTGTCACTGATGCGAATATCAGGTGTCCGAGCGTCATCACCGGTGTCGACCAGAAGGCGATGATGAACCCCAGATAGATCGGGTGGCGGATGAGGCGATACAGGCCCGGCGACTTGAACTTGACGGGCGCGGTGAGCCGGCCGGCGAAATGGCTGATAACCTGTGTCAAGCCGAACAGTTCGAAATGGCTGATGAGGAATGTGCTGTAGAGCACAATCAGCCAGCCCAGGAACTCGCCCGCAATCACGAGCCCGGCCAAGGCGGGAGACTCGATGTTCCAGATGACCGTCGGAATCGGTTGCCATTGCCAGAACAGCAGCAAGAGCGTCAGGCTTGCCAGCAGCACGTAGCTGGAGCGCTCGATGACCGGCGAAGCGAAGCGCGCGAACAGCCGCTTGAACCCCTGCCGCGCCATGCCGCTATGCTGAACCGCGAAGGTCGATAGCAACAGCAGATTGATGGCGAGCGCGTTGGTTAGCGAGGTCGGCGCGCCGGTGTCGATGGTCTTGGGCACGATATATTGCGTGACGAAGCCGATGGCATAGAGGAACGTGCCCAGAAAGATCAAATAGGCACTGGTCCCGTAGACGAGGGCCGCGGACTTCATCGCCAGCGCGAAGGGGCGAGTGGGTGCTGTACCTGGCCCGTTTTGAATCGTGATAGACATCATCTTCTCCTGGTCTTTGGCGAGGATCGAATTGAACTGATGTGGTCGTCTCACGCCTGCCAGAAGCGGCTCCATCGAGACCGTGCAGCGCGTTCGATGAGGTCATCGAACGGGCCGCGATAGAGACCCACATCCTTCAACGCCCGGTCGTCCAGCGGGCGCAGGGCGACGAGCGCCGCCCGGCGCTCGTGATGGGCAATGGCGGCGGCGATCCAACCGTTCAGCAGGCGCCGGAACCTCGCGAGAAGCAGCGGAATGCCTCGGCGCCCGAAGGGCGCCGCGAGGCTTGATGTGGATAGGGAAATCAGGGTCACGTGTTTGTGCCTTTTCAAATGTGCGCCGGGTAGCGCGTTGTCTCCTTTCTAGAGGACGGCGGTGAGCGGCTCGTCAGGGCAGGCGTGAAAAAACCGTCAAAAACGCGGTCGAGGCTGCTAGAATTGCGCCATTTGATGCCGAGAGGGTGGGAATGCCGCGGTTGACCTTGCTTGGTTCGTTTTCCATGGACCGGGGCGGGCCGGTCACCTTGCGCAACAAGAAGGCGCAGGCCCTCGTGGCATTTCTGGCCATGAACCCTGGGGTCGTCCATGTTCGTGAGCGGCTTGCGGCGTTGCTCTGGCCCGACAGTCACGAGGACGCTGCGCGACAAAGCTTGCGCCAATGCATCAGCATGCTGCGACATGATTGCGCCGAGCTGCCGCTGTCCGCCGATCACGACCTGCTTGGCTTCGATATCGGCGCCGTCACGACCGACGTCGTCGAATTCAAGGATGCAGTATCCGATCCGTCCATCGCCAATTTGAAACGTGCAGCGGAGTTGTATCGCGGCCCCTTTCTCGAGGGACTGAACGCGCGGTCCGATCTTTTCGACGAGTGGTTATTGGGCGAGCGGACCCGATTGCGCGCCGTCGCCACCTCTGCCTTCCATACGCTGCTGCGGGAATTACAGCTTATCGGCGCACGGGAGGAGGCGATCGCGTTGGCGCTCCGTTTGTTGGCGATCGATCCGTTGCAGGAAGAGGTGGATTGCGCCTTGATGCGGCTCTACTCCGAGCAGGGGCAGACCGCGTTGGCGTTGCGGCAATACAAGCGCTGCGAGGCGATCCTGCGCAAAGAGCTCAACGTCGAGCCGGATCAGGAGACGAGGGCGCTCTACCAGCAACTCCTGCGACATCGGTCGCAGCATCGGGTGCCGCCCGGGGATGTGGCCGCCGCTGAGCCGGCGGCTTCGCCGAGGCAGCTCAAGCAGAACGTTCGAACCTGCACCGCGCGCGACGGGGTGCGCATCGCCTATGCGTCGGTCGGCGCCGGGCCGCCGCTGGTGAAAGCCGCCAATTGGCTCAATCATCTGGAATTCGACTTTGCGAGCCCGGTCTGGCAGCACTGGATCGAGGCGTTGAGCCGCGACAACACGTTCCTGCGCTACGACGAACGCGGTACGGGCTTGTCGGACTGGGATGTCTTCGACATCTCCTTCGACGCCTTCGTGCGTGATCTCGAGACGGTCGTCGATGCGGCGGGGCTCGAACGTTTTCCCCTGCTTGGCATTTCTCAGGGCTGCGCGATCTCGATAGCCTACGCCGTGAAGCACCCGGAGCGTGTCAGTCATCTCGTTCTTTATGGCGGATACGCAAAGGGTTGGCGCCATCAGGACCCGTCAAACGTGGCCCGCCGGGAGGCATTGACAACTCTGGTCCTCGAGGGGTGGGGGCAAGAAAGTCCGGTGTTTCGCCAGATATTCACGTCCCTCTTCATTCCTGAAGCAAATGCCGAGCAGGCGCAGTGGTTCAACGATCTGCAGCGGATTACGACGTCGCCGCAGAACGCCTTCAAGCTTACGAATATCTTCGGCGAAATCGATGTGCGGCATCTGCTGCAGGATGTACGAACGCCGACCCTGGTGTTGCACGCTCGTGCCGACGCGAGCGTAAAGTTCACGGAGGGGCAGGAACTCGCTGCTCGGATTAAAGGCGCAACATTCGTTCCGCTCGAGAGCCCCAATCATATCTTGCTGGGGACCGAGCCGGCCTGGTCGGTATTTCTGGACAGTGTAAGAAGATTTCTCGCGCCCGATCGCTGTCGGTGATCGTGCTTATCGAGTTTTGCCCGACGGGCAAAACACCGAACTCAGGGCAGAACGCTGTCAATCGCCTTCAACGAAAATAATTCGCTTTATAAGAATTCGGAAACGGCGTATGTGTTGCCTCACTTCGGCCCAAGGAAGAGGGGCGTATCGCGATCGTCACGAACGCGGGCCGGGCGGCGGTGGACGTGGGCCACACTGGTGCGAAGGTGATCGCAGGGCGGGCAGCCGTGAGCGAAGCACGTCGCACGCACGACCGGTGTGATCCACGTACGGCCAGATCGTGTCGTCCTGGCGCCCGGGGTCTGTGCGCCAAGTCTTGTGGTGGTGCGTGTTGCCCAACCGGGCGCGCGCATCAGCCATCCGCAAGGCGACGGGGGCAATAGTGCATCGCTCCCCGGGGAGAGCACGACATACGCCGTTCCAACCACTGCGCAGGGAAAATAAATAGGCGCATGGAGTTCTGTAGAGCGACGTGCAGTTCGCATCCCATTGATCCCGCGCGCAATATCCCCATAACGTGTCATACGCCTTCATGGGCCTCTACAGACACGATCGCGACACTTCGCGAGAACGGGGACACGAATTACATGGCACGCAAAGTCAGCTTCAGTGCGCTGGAAAGCCGCAGCGCGCGGCTGCGATTAAAGATTCGCCGCAGGCCTTACAGTGGCCCGTCGCTCGCGCGCGGAATCGCGCTGATGTACAGGCGCAACAAGACCAACGGCACATGGGTGCTTAAGGTCAGCGACGGCCATGGCGCTTACTGGACCAAGAGCTTTGCGTTGGCCGACGATTTCGAGGATGCCGACGCCAGGAACGTGTTGACGTTCCACGAGGCGCAGGATGCGGCGAAGAAGCTGGCGCGCAGCGATGACGGTAGCGCCAGCAACGCACCGATCACTGTTGACGGTGCGCTCAAGGACTACAAGCGCGATCTTGAGGCCCGCGCAGCCAATCCTTACAACGCAGAGCATCCGCGCCTGCATCTCACGCCGGCGCTGTTGTCGAAGCCGGTGGCGCTGCTCGCGGCGATCGAACTGAAGAAGTGGCGCGACGGCCTGCTTGGCACGATGGCGCCGGCCACGATCAATCGGCTCTGCCGCTGCGTTTGCGCTGCGCTGGAACTGGCGGCGCAGCATGACCAGCGCGTCAAGAACCGTGAGGCATGGGAAATTGGTCTTGCCAATCTGCCTAACGCGCAGGAGGCGAGAAACGTGATCCTGCCGGACAACAAGGTGCACGAATTCGTCGCCGCCGCTTACGGACTCGATCATCAATTCGGACTGCTGACCGACACACTGGCGAACACTGGCGCGCGCCCCAGTCAGGCGGTCCGGCTTCGCGTCGAGGATCTGCAGGATCATCCGGTGCGGCCGAAATTGATGATGCCGAAGTCTGCCAAGGGCGGCGGCAGAAATCGCAGTGCGAAAAAGGCCGAGCGCTACAGCGTGCCGATTACGGTCCAGTTGGCTGTACGGCTCAAGCTGGCGGCTAGAGGTCGTGCAGCCGATGCTCAGCTGCTGTTGCAAAGCAACGGCAGTCCCTGGAACAACAATCCGCGCGAGAACTATCATCGCCAAGTGGACAAGGCCGTTACCGCCATTGGGCTCGATCCCGCCGAGGTGACGATGTACTGCCTGCGCCACTCGAGCATCGTCCGCATGCTGCTGCGAAATGTGCCGATCAGGCTGGTGGCGTCGCTGCACAACACCAGCGTAGCGATGATCGAAAAGCATTACTCGAGGTACATCACCGAGCATTCCATCGACGACATCGCGCGCGTCGGGTTGTTGTCGGAACCTGCGCCAGCCGCTGACAACATGGTTGCATGATGCACTCGGAGTTGAGGTCGACATAAACTTCGAAACGTTCGTAACCAATGCCACGGGTCCTTGAAGTCCGCCGACAAGCGGATTTGCAGGGGCGCGGCAAACGAGGGCTATATCGGTCCAAGCCGAGCTCGGAGCTGAGCTAGACCCGGCGATGCAAATGAGCCACTTAGCTTCGCCGAGGCCCTATTTTCGCAGTTTTCTGGTATTTACAGGCGAGATTTTCTGTTTAGGTTTCTGGGTCACCAAATTGCCTGAGGTGACGCGATGTTCCTGACTAAGCCCCAAAACGAAGTGAAAGACGATGCGCCGACCGACGAGGAGATCGCGGCCGGGCTCTACAGCTACGCTGATCTGGAAGCGCGCGGCATCGTTCGTGATCGATCGGATTTGCGCCGCAAGCAACTGCGGTACGGTTTTCCGTGGCCGATCAAAACCGGGGAACGCCAAGCGCCGTTCCTGAAAACCCGCGTGCATGCTTGGGTTAAGCGCCGCGCGGCGCTGTCCGATAAGTCTTCCGCAAAATAGAGAGGCCGGCACCTTTGGCGAGGCGCCGGCCGGGAACACATGAATAGGGGCATCGAGAGCCCTACTATAGTTCCGATCTTCGCATTCGCCAAGCGGTGCCAGCCCTAATCGAGGTGCTGAGCATGCCGAAATCCCACACCCAGTTCGCTGCCGACCGGCCGCGACCTCCAATGCCGCGCTTGGCGCTCAGCATCGCCGAGTTTTGCGCCGCCCACGGCATCAGTGCGGGATTCTTCTACAAGCTGAAAAAGAAGGGTGAAGGCCCGCGCGAGATGAAAGTCGGCGCGCGCACGCTGATCACGCTGGAATCCGCGGCCGAATGGCGTCGTGAGCGCGAAAGTGCCACGCAGGGTGACCTGCCATGGCGGTAACCGTGGACGAGTGCCTGCACGGGCTTCCGCATTCGGCCTGCCGACGCTGCAATGGAAACGATCCTCTCGCCCCGGGCGTTCCTTCGCAGCTCGTCATCCAAGTGAATACAGCCAACGACGAATCGATCGGTGTCGCCGAGCTCAAGGCCTCCAATGCGAATGTTGCGGCGGAGAAGGCGCGTGACGCATCGGAAGGATTGGGGAAGAGGGCAACCGAGACTATCACTGCTGCGAAGAACGCGCCGACAGTTTTGCCTTTCGGGCAAGGGGAAGCCGGTAAAGGCGGCGAAGGCGGTGCTTTTCGGATTACCAACGCTGAGTTCATTGCGGCGGTTATCGCGGAACTACCCCACGGTGCCTTTGCAGCCGTATGCTCGAAGCCTGGCAACCCGAATCTGGGCGGATGGGTGGCGCGCAGGGTCGATGGGGTGCCCTCGATCGTTGTGCCAGAGCACAACAACTACCTCGGCTGCTCAAGTTTCTATGCTGGTGAAGACGGGTCGTTCAAGGCCCGCAAAGCGCAGTTTGCCGCCTGCCATTTCCTGCTGCTCGATGACCTGGGCACCAAGGTGCCGCTGGATCGGCTGGGTGATTTTGAATTGTCCTGGCTGATCGAGACCAGCCCTGAAAATTATCAGGGCGGTATTATCCTCAACTCCGCGATCACCGATGGCGCGGTTGCCGTGCGTTTGCTCAATTCGGTGATCGACGCGGGTCTGTGCGACGCAGGGGCTAGGGGGCCGTTGAGCCGCTGGGCACGGTTGCCGGTGGCCATCAACGGCAAACCGAAATACGCGGACGAGGCCGGCGTTCCGTTCCGGTGCCGCCTGATCGAATGGCGGCCTGGCAAGCGCTACTCGCCACAGGAGATTGTGGATCGGCTAGAATTGGAACTCGTCCCCACCGGACGGCCGAAGAAGAAGCCTGCAAAGGCTTCTGCGCCATTCACCAGGGTTCCGCTCCGCTCTGGCCACGACGCGGACGACGTCTTGACTCCGAAGGCGGAGGAGAACCCGGTCATTACGGCGCTCAAGGCGCGGGGGCTTTACAAGACCCCCTTGGGGTCCGGCAAGCACGACATGACGTGTCCGTGGGTCCATGAGCACACCGATGAATTGGACACGGCGGCGGGCTATTTTGAGCCAGACGAGTCCTTTCCCATTGGCGGTTTTTGCTGCCAGCATTCGCACCGTGACAATTTCCATATTCTGGCGCTGCTCGACTTCATCGGTGTGCCCGTCGCCGAAGCCCGGCATAAGCCGGTCATTCGTGTCGTGGCCGGTGACCTGCACCGCGTCGTGGACGCCGCCGAACAGGAACTGGCGAACCGCGAGCGGCACTACCAGGCAGGAAGCTTGATTGTCTCGGTCGCGACTAATCCTACCAGCGGTGATCCGTCGATTGTGCCGACCAGCGCACCGGCGCTGACGCGCGAGTTGTCAGTCGCGGCGACATGGGAGAAATATGACGGCAGAGCGAAGGACTGGGTGCGCTGCGATCCGCCGGCACGACACATGGGCATCCTGTTCGATGCACAGAACTATCGCTACTTGCCGCCCCTGGCGGGCGTGGCGCGGCAACCGTATTTCCGTGAATCGGACGGCGAACTCGTCAAGCAGCCTGGTTATGACAAAACCGCACAGCGGTTCGGCGTGTTCGATGCGCGGCATTTCGTAATCCCTGACGCGACACCTGATGCGGCTCGCGCGGCACTGACCCTGCTGGAAGAGTTGCTCACCGAATTCCACTTCCTGGCCGCCCACGATAAGGCTGCTGCTCTGGCAGCCATCTTCACCGCCGTGGTGCGCCCGACGTTGCCACATGCGCCTGCATTTCACGTCCGAGCGCCGATATTTGGAAGCGGTAAGACCTACCTTTGCGAACTGATCGGTGCCTTCTCCGGGCCGGGCGGCAACGCCAAGGTGAGCTATCCCAAGACCTCGGAGGAAGCGACCAAGGTCATTCTGTCCTTGTTGTTAACGAGCCCGGCCTGCGTCGAGTTCGACGACATGGACACCGACTGGATTCCGCACGGCATCATCAAGAGGATGCTCACGGCGGAGACGATTACGGATCGAATCCTCGGGGTGAGCAAGACGGCGACGGTCAGCACGCGCGCCCTGTTTCTCGGATCCGGAAATAACGTCGGTCCGGTCCGCGATCTGCTGCGACGCGTACTGACGATCCATCTCGACCCTCGCTGCCCGACACCAGCGACGATGACCTACAAAGGCGCTCCAGTCGATAAGGTGCGCCAGCGGCGCGGCGCTTACGTAGCCGCCGTGCTGACGATCATTCAGGCGTGGCGCAGGGCAGGTTCGCCTCGTGCTCCGGCTGATAGCATTGTCACTTACAGCGGCGCGTGGTCGGACTATTGTAGGTATCCGTTGATGTGGCTCGGATACCCCGATCCGGCGACGGCGCTGTTCGAACAGATCCGTCACGATCCGGATGGTGATGCCCTCAGCGGCCTGATGCAAGAATGGCATGCCGTATTCGGTGAAAGTGCCACGACCGTGCGCAAGGCGGTTGAGGCGGCGAAGAGTTACCCCAATCTGCTCGATGCAATGCGCGAATTCCCGGTGGAGGAGCGCGGCGAGATCAACCGTTCGAAGCTGGGCTGGCTGTTGAAGAAGAATGCCGACCGGATCGTTGGGGGATTTAAGTTTCAACGGACCGAAGCGGACGGGCGCGCCGCCTGGCGTGTGGTGCCCGCTAGATCACCGCCTTTACCGCCTTTTCCGCCTTCCGCTCCATCGGCTGAAGAAACTGTCGCGGGGTGGAGTACGCGGCTATGAGCGCGGTCGAGGCTCTCAAGGCGGCCCGGGCCGCCGGTATAGAACTCGCACTCGATGGCGACGATCTCGCGTTGAGGGGAACCTCGGCACCGCCGACCGCCGTTCTCGATGCACTTTCCCGGCATAAGGCCGAGGTCGTGGCACTGCTCCGGCCCGGTGACGGATGGTCGGCTGAGGACTGGCAAGTTTACTTTAATGAACGGGCGGGCATTGCCGAGTTCGATGGCGGACTGCCGCGGGCGCCCGCCGAGGCTCGCGCCTTTGAATGCTGCGTTGTCGAATGGCTGAACCGCCATCCGGTCTGCTCTCCGCGTGGCCGCTGTCTCGAATGCGGTGCCAGCGAGGACACCTACGACGAGCTGCTGCCGTATGGCACCGAACCGACCGGTCACGCCTGGCTGCATTCGCGCTGCTGGGCAGCATGGCATGCGGATCGGAAGGCGACGGTAGCCGCCGCCTTATCGCTGACCCTAGGGGCTGGCTAATGGGCAAGCGATCCAACTTCGAGCGCCGCGAGGCTGATTTCTACCCGACGCCACTCGATGCGGTGGTGCCGCTGATCCCGTACCTTAGTAGCGTCAAGAGCTTTGCCGAGCCCTGTGCGGGCAATGGCGACCTTGTCCGGCATCTGGAATCTTTCGGGCTGGCTTGCGTCTACAGCGGCGACATCCGCAGCGGTCAGGATGCGCTTGCGCTCGACCATTACGGCGCAGCCGACGTGATCATCACGAACCCGCCTTGGTCTCGCAACCTGATGCACAGGCTGATCGCGCACTTCCAGAGCATCCGGCCGACTTGGCTGCTTCTGGATGCGGATTGGGCGCACACCAAACAGGCAGCACCCTTTTTGCCCTATGCCACGGACATAGTGGCAATCGGCCGGGTCAAATGGATTGAGGGCTCCAAGCACACCGGCAAGGAGAATTGCGCTTGGTATCGATTCTCAGTCGATCATGCCGGGGGACCGATCTTTCACCCGAAGGGGTCAACGCCGGAATTACGATTCCGGCTGTGTGAACACTGCCGGAATGCTTACGAGCCACAGCGATCCAGTTCGCGGTTCTGTTCCGAGAGGTGTAGGCAGCGCGCCCATCGCAACAGGCTTCGCGTGACATCTAGCGTGACAGCCGCTCGACCGGGTTCCTCCGCAGTGTGCCGCTACGTCCGGCATGCCGACGTTGCGAGGTTTGAGGCGGATGGCTGGGAGCGCCTGCCTCCGCTCGATCACACCCGGTCGGCGCTGATGCGACGGCGCGATCGGGATTGAAACCGCACCCGGCCGGCTGCCGGGCAACACCTAGGAGACAAAACCATGGACACTACCGATCTCGCTCGGCGACTGTATAACATGTGCGTCACCGCGAGCCCCCCTTGGTTTGCGGCGGATGATTGGTTGAAGTTCAAGCTTGAGCATCACATGGAGCCCTCGCAATGCGAAGCGGTGTTGGTGCTGACTATCCGGCGCCTGTGCAGCGCGGCGACCGATTTGCAATTGGAACATGACCAACTGGCCCGATCGCGTCGGCCAATGACGGCACGGGACATCCGTGATGCACTGCTGAAAGAGCGCGCTCGAACGGGGGCGACGCTGGACAATGTCATCTCCGACATCGTTGAATCGCAGTTTGGGGATGTCCCGTTCGATATTGTTCAGCGTGGCATCTGCCTCGCGAAGCGCGGCCTCGAGCGTCAGATGGAGTTTGAGGACGATCCGCCGTTCTGAACCTTTGGTTCATTGATCGGGGGGCATATTGCCCCCGGTAACAACCCGAGCGGAGCATCGATTTTCGCATTCATTTCCTACCGACCGGCGGCCACCGTCGGGCAATCAACTGTGGGCGAAAACAAGCTTCAATGACCGGTACCGGAGTCCCAGCCTGATCAAATCCGGACCTATACCCCGGTATCTCCCCACCCCCCGCTGAACGATTCCGATCCGTTCACGGGAGGTGGGCCTCAATCTGCGAGGCGACTGCGCACGTTGATGACCGCGCGCGCCGTCCACTTGCCGCCACGAGCGGTGCGAACGCCGCGACGATTAAGTTCATGTGCGCTGGCGTTGGCGCTTAGCCCGGCGAGTTCGCCTTGCAACATCGGACGAATCAGTTTGGCGAACTGGTCCGCTTGTTCACGGACCGCAGCACCGGACTTGGCGGCGGCGGCGGCGGCGGCGGCGGGATCGTTGAAGGTCAGCGTTTCCGGGCGCGGATTGCCGAGTTTGACGCCTTGCGCCTTCTTGGCGGCCAGCGCGTCTTTTGTGCGTTGGCTGAGGGCCTCGCGCTCCTGTTCGGCGACCATTGCCATGATACCGACCATCATGCGGTTGGCTTCCGGCATGTCGAGCGCGACGAAATCGATCCCGGCATCGCGTAGGCTCAGCAGGAACACCGGATCACGCGACAGACGATCAAGCCGCGAAATGATCAGTTTAGCCTTGTAGCGACGGCAAGCATCCAGTGCCCGCTGCAATGCCGGCCGGTTCTTGTCGCTCTTGCCGGATTCGATCTCGACGACTTCATCGACCAGCTTCCAGCGGCCGCCGTTGAGCCATGTGGTGACCGCCGTGCGCTGCGCTTCGAGGCCTAGGCCAGATCGAGCCTGCTTACCGGTCGAAACTCTGAGGTAACTGACATACTTGCCGTCGTGTCTGACCATGTCCTGCCTGCATTTGCAAAACACCATATCGAACGTATTGGTGTTTTGCAAATAGCCGACACACGAGGAGGCGCACCTGCCGCGCCATGGGCGGCCGGAGATTCACAGAGGGGCAGCGTGGTTAGGGGCTACCCACTGGCCTGCTGAAATAACGCATGAGTGGTCGCCAAATAGCCTTCTGGAAGCAACGGAGCAAACGATGTCCAATGGTCAGGGGTAGCACAAGCCGACTATTCCGCCCGTGCTCAGGGCGGAATGCCCTGTGCTAATCACCTCGATTGCAACAAGGTGCAGGCTGATCGAAGGGCCTATTTTTTCAGAGCTTCATGTTCGATCAGCAGCGGCTCGGCTTCGCTGCCGGAATCGATGATCTGGCGGATGATGACCCGGATCGGCCCGCCATCCTCGTCAGTGTGCGGCTGGATCGGTCGACCCCAGCCGCGATCCAGCAGGATGCCTGCCGCCGCCACGCGCGCCGCCGGTGGCACGGTCTCTTGGCTGACGATCCCAGCCAACACCTTGACACATAGCGCGGTGTGGCCCCGTGCGAGCGACCGCAGATCAGTTGGGATTTTCTTTCGCGGCAATGGTGTGCGGGGTGAACCTCCCCCTCCTGTTGGCGGCGTCCGGCGCTGCGCGTCACGCGCATACCCTAGCACAAAAAGCGCCCGCCCGACGTAAGATACGCTATTACCGCGCTGGGTTGCTAAGTGCACGGGCGGCGAGGGTGGGCGTGGAAGGTCCCGCGCTCGAGACAGCGCTGGAGACTTACGGAGCGCCCGGCGGATCGCTCTTCATCCGAACGACTGTATGCCGAGCAAGAATAGTGTGCTTTGCGCTTGCTCAGTCAGCTGCCGCGTTGCGAGATGCAATTTTCTTGTTGTCGTTTGCTCGATGTGTTGGGCTCCATCCGCAGGGAAGCGAGGAGGTAGCCTTGACCTTCACGATCCACTCGTCAAAAGACGGAAACGTCCAACAGACGTTGAGAATTAATTCTCGTTCAGCAGTCGAGCGCGCGCTCGCGCTTCACGACGCGGGTTGGGACGTGTACATAACTGACGCGGCTGGTCGTCAATATCAGCCCGAGACCTTTGAAACTCTTGCTGCGCATGGTCCGGCCCTCACGATTGCAGATCAGATGATCCCGCGCGCCAATTTGGAAATGCGCATCTCGCGCCGCGAAGTTCCGTAAATCGACGATTGCACAACTGGACATCAACGGTTGGGCGTGGTGGCTTGCGGCCGACGCGCGTCGTCGTCGACAATCGCACGAACCCCGACAAAGGTCTCTCCCGCCAACCGCCTGTAGCTCCGGCCGGGTCAGTAATCGCCGACTGCCTTGGCTCGCTCCGGTAAGGCGGCTAGATATTGAGGCGATAAGCGCGTTGAGAACGTGGTGTACAACGGCGGTCCGTATAGTGCCGCATCTACGCAGATGGTGGCGGCGCGGCGTTCGACATCAACGTCAAATTCAAGAAAGTGTTCTTTGTCGGCGGCATGCCAGGGTTTTTCTAGCCGCCAGCGCCATTGCGCCAATAGCCCTTACCAAAATCTTCTTCATTGCTTTCCTCAAATCCGCTTCCGTTGTCCCCGAAGGGGCTAGGCAGGAATGCCTGCGACTCCAACTGTATTGGTAGATGAGACAAGGCGGAGCGGCCGTAGCGTGGAAACCACACTCGCTAACCAAAACTCGGGCAAAGTCTTAATTTCGCTTAAGAGTTCCATGCGACCGTTTCGTGACACGCGCTGGTATCGACTGCCGGAAACTTAAAGTAACGAGCTGCACGCTGGAAAAGCGGACTTCGCGCAAGAGGGCCGTTCGTGAAAGCATCGTTGTCTTCATCGCGTTAGCGCTGCTTCCATAATTTCATGCACTTGCGCCCATGCCAGGATGGCGTGCCTGGTGCGAACTTTTACAGTTACGATAGATTTGCGTGCAGGGGAGTGAGCGGCCCCGCGCGAAGCCAGCCCCCGCCGGGGCCGCTTTCATTCCTTCTGATCGGGCGGGGTCGTTTCCGTCGTGCCCTTGAGCAGCTCAACTCCTACACAATCACCGGCCCATAGCTTTGTGCCTCGGACCGTTCCAACGAGTTTGCAGCCGGTCTGCTCTTTCGGCTTTGCCTGAACCGCCGGCCTGTTGCCTACCTTTGGGGACGCGCTCTGAGCGAGCGCTGTTGTCGAAAAGCAGATGGCGACGAGAATGAGCAACGACCTGAACGTCATTGTTTGCCTCTCCGACTACCGGAATTCCCGCAGAGCATTCGCGCCCTGCGGGATTGCCGGGCTCCTCAGTATTGATTGCTTGCTCAATCGGCCCGCCCGGTCCATCGCAAAGCTTGCACCGAGCAAATCGGAGCGCGAGTCCAAAGTATGCTCCTCCGAATGAAACAAAAGAGGTGTTGCGACGAAGACACTGTAACATTCGCGACGGGTAGCAAAGGTGCCAGTGAACAACCGGTGAAGCAAAGCCTGAAGCCGAAGACCCCCGACCGGGATGGGTCAAGTAGGCAGGGCATGTACTCAATGCGCAGATTGGAGTCCGCTTCCGGAGGATATTGTTGCAAAACTCTTTTTGGTGCGTCGAACAAAAATTCTTAGAACCACTAATTCGTTTTGCGGGCGCCGACGTGAGGGACCATATCAACTGATCCAAAATCGATCCCCGATCTCCATAATGGCACTGACAACCGCTGCAGCAGCGGAGAGGCCTTGAGATTAGCTTTCGCGATTTTTACGGTTGTTCGATTTTCGACTTTTGCAACAATGTCGATCGATAATTCGGATCAATCAGAAAGACCGTGTTGTTTCAATTGGTTATCGTATTTCTCAAGCGACGTTTCTCGACGGCGAGGCCGCCAGCGATATACGTTCCAGACAAACAGCGCGCACGGGCTTTACACAGGAAAGATCGCAGGGCTTCTGGCTGTGGTTGCAACCTCCCGATCTTCAGGCACTGATCCCTCTCAGGGACGCGATCTAACGCGTTTGGGACGCGCTCTGGTACGTCTGCGGGCCGTGCGCGTCTTCACATGTGCGACGGGACAGACGCCCACCAGGGCGTCCCCTGCGAGTCCGCGCATGCGATCGACCGGATTGCCCTCTTGGGCGCTGGCGGGGTTGTTCGGGCCGTCCTGTGACCTTGGTGTCTGACGAATCCGCTTTCTTCGGTTCACTTTTATACTTTCGCTGCGGAACGGAAACTCAGGCTGCAGCGTTAGTGCGCCAAACTTTGGGGCTGGCGTACCTTGTCCAAGAACCACTACCACGCGCGCGAAGCGGCAGCGGCGCTGCTCAAAATGGCAAAGGCCACCTCCGATCCGGCTGTTGCTGTCGGGCTTATTGAAGCCGCCTCCAAACTTAAAGACGAAGCTGGCGAGCTATCCCCGCCAGTGACCGTCCAACCGCCAGACGTGTACCCCGACGACGTGCAGCCAAAGGAAGATTGAGACAGTGATGACGACGGCGCGAACCTCCCGTGGTCCCATGGTGGGTGGCGGGACGCCCGTTATCGTCGCCTTGCCGCTCTTCGGCTGAACTGCTTCGCCATTAGGCCTCCATGAGGTGCATCATGACACGCGGTCAGTTCTTGCGGATCAATGCTTTGATCTGGGCAATCGCCGCTCTTGGTGTGGCGTCAATCGTATCTCTGATCTGGCGATGACGCTGGGCGCGCGATCTTGACCAATTAGCTCGCTGGTCGGTCTCGGTTGTGGTCGTTCAAAATGCCGATCCGCTCGGCCATCGAAACCAACTCGGGCAAGCTTTGAGCCTGCATCTTCTCCATCACCATGTGGCGATGGGCCTTGATGGTGCGCTCGGTCGCTCCCAGCGTGTGGCCGATCTGCTTGTTGAGTTTGCCGCGAATGACCAGTTCGAAAACCTGCCGCTCGCGCGGCGTCAGCGTCGCGAGGCGAGCGCGAATGCTGTCCAAGGCGCTCTGCTGATCGCGCCATGTTTGCTGATGTGCGAGCGCCTTCTCAATGGCGCGAAGCAGTTCATCGCCTTGTACCGGCTTGGTGAGGAAGTCGTGCGCACCCGCCTTCAGCGTCCGTACGATGGTCGGGGTGTCAGCATAGCCGGTGAGAAAAATGATCGGCAGCGATGACCCGAGTTCGCTCAGCCGCTTTTGCAGAGCCGGACCGTCCAAGCCGGACATCTGCACGTCGAGAATGATGCAGCCTGGCTCGTTATCGCTCGGTAGCCGGTCGAGCAACTGCTGGGCGGAAGCGTAGGTCGCCACGCTGTACCCGACCTGCTTCAAGCGACGCTCTATCGCCGTCCGGAATGACTGGTCGTCGTCAACGAGATGGATGAGCCCCGGCACAGATCGAGTTCTCCCCGGACGAATGGGTCTAGGTTTCGGGCATTAGACGACGAAAGACCGTCACCGATGCCCCGGTGACGGCTCCTTCTCGCTCACGCACGCAACACCGTGTCCCAGAAAGGACGGGACCGATGATGCTCGGACATGGTGAAGGGAGCGTTAACGACGGGCGCGATGCCACTTCCTCTCGTCGCGAGGGCTAGAGGTGGTGTTACTACCTGATCAACGTGGTGAGGATCGGATAGAATGCCGCCAGCAACCATGACGGCCCGCGTGATGAAGCAGAGCAAGCACCGAGAGTACCGCCGCAACGTGAAGGCCAGAGCCATCGCGCTGAAGGGTGGCCGGTGCGAGCAATGCGGCTTTGCCGACGAACAGGCGCTGCGCTTCCACCACACCAGACCTGTGCGGCGTGGTCGCAACGGGTTGCGCAGGCAGGCTCAGTCATCGACCAAGTCGCATCTCGCTGATGTTCGCGGTGTGGGCAAGGACGCCCGCCTGCTGTGCGCGAACTGCTCCTGCATCGACACGGCACGGGACTGGTCGTTGAGCGTCAGCATCAAGCGAAGCACGAAGCGCGCGTGACAGTCGATGCGGTGACGGTGAGGGACCCTCTTGCGGGACGCCATCGGGGCTGGGGTCCTCTCAGGGCGTGAATTCGTGGGGGAACCGCAGAACGGAGCCCTACGATCGTATTCAACCCGGACGAAATCCAGATTGCGTTGCGGAGACGGCACGCCGCGAAACTGTCTGATAGCGGACGCTTATTCGAGCGGTGCTTCGCCCGCCGACTTCATGAGCAGCGCAATGTCGGCCTTCGAGATGGCGAAGCGGGCCGGATCGACCGGCGCTGCGAGCGGGGGCTCGATCAGCCGCCGCATTAGCCATTCGCGGAATTCCTGGCGCTCAAGGCGCAGCGCCGCCTTCAGGCCCGCCTGGAAGAACCGCTCGCGCTGCGCTGGGTTGAGCCGCGCCCATCTCTGCATCGTGGCCTCGAACAGATCACGCGCCATCTCGCGACCTTTTAATAACGAGAATTCGGCGAGTGAAACTCAAAAATCGAAAATTGCAAAGGCTGAAGGGGCGCGGTTCGCGCACCCCGGCGGAAGGGTCCTGTGCCCTAAGGGACACCCAAAAAGCATGGATGAGCAGGGCTGACGAGTTTAGAAGTCGCTTCTAAACCTTGAGTGATCCCGATGGGGACCATGTCCAACCTTGAGGTGCTGATGCTGCTGGCGGTGATGATCACCATCGCGGGCGCGGTGATGCTGACGTGGCGTTGACGACCGGCGGTACTGCAAATCCGGTGGCAGGCGATCAGGCTGCGCAACCGAGCCACTGATCTTCATCGTCGTGATCGCCGTTGTGGTCGCGGTCGCGGTGATGCTTGCTGGCCCAATCGTTGACCGGCAGCGGAGCGGCGCGCCGCTCCATTGGAAGGTCTGGAGGCCCCGGCGACCGTGCAGATTTGTCACACCGGCTGGAAATGCGCGGTTGTTCCCTCGACCGTCATAATTAGAGCGATCACGGAGACCTACGATTTTCGGTTCCGGGGACGCAGTAGGGGGATCGTGGAAGTGCCGAAATCAGAAGCAGAAGTGTCAGCCGATCAGCGGGACGAAGCTGACAGGATAGACGATCTTGCTCACGCGCTGGCGGATCACTTCGGTCGCAAGGTCGTGCTGGTGTGGCCAGACGACGAGGAGTAGTGGTTGAGCCCCGCCCAAACAGCCATCATGGTCTCGCCGCGCGGCGGCGTCCTCCCGGCTTTCATCGAACCGTGCCAGCCGTCGGATAGTGGGCGCGCTACGCCAACCCCGTCGCCGCCCTATGCAGCGGCTCCATCAACGAATTCGCCGAGAATGGCTTTGTCAGATAGGCGAGGCACCCGGATTGATACGCAGCCGCGCGAACGGCTGGGCTGTCGTTCCCGGTGATGTAGATGACTGGCACAGAAATGTTCGCTGCTTTGAGACGGTGCCTCACTTCGATACCCGAAACGCCGCCCACGTCGATGTCGAGAATGACACAGGTCACCCCGTCGAAATCGTTGTGATTTGAGAAGGCTTCCGCCGAAGGAAATAGCAAGGTTTCGTAGCCAGACTGCCGCAGCAGTCGCGTTACACTCCGCAGCATTCCGGCGTCGTCATCGACGACAAGAACAAGACCCCGCTCTGGCATGCAGGCCATCTATGAGAAATCCCTTCGCGGGTCAAATGCGATACGCCATCGTTAGCAACAGTCGGAAAACGATGGCTTTGATCCACGTCAACTAGGCGGCAATCGTTCGTTTTGGAACATCTCGCGCTGCCCATGGCGTAGGCGGGCACGTCATCCACCGCAATCTGTAGCGGCTTGCCTGTTCCGCGCGGCCAGTCCCGTCCGAGCGCACGCCGTCCACAAGCCTCCTGCTCGTTAGCAGCCGCAGCACGGGCTGATAACAACCCGTTTTTGCCTGTTCATCGTTTGGTCGAGCCGCTACGGTACTCGGACTGACTGGGGACCCTTGGGGCGGGACGGGAATGCTTTTAGTTGTGGAAGAGACGATCAGATTTTTTTCCGCGTTGGCTGTTAGCCGGAACTTCAAAATGGCGAACATGATCACGCGGGATGCGCTTCCGATCCTTGGCGACCATATTCAACTTCAACAAGTCATTCTGAACCTTGTTGTGAACGGGATGGACGCGATGAAGGACGCCTACCGAAAACCACATCATCAGCATCCGGACTTCGCGCCGTCGATAACATTGCCGAGCTATCTGTCTCGGATCGCAGCTCGGGCATTCCCAAGACAAATGAAAGCGGTGTTTGAGCCGTTTTTCATCAGCAAGACGGAGGGCATGGGCATGGGGTTGTCGATCGCCGCGCACTATTGTTTTGAAGCGCACAGCGGGCAGTATGAGCAGAAAAACGGGATCACGGCGGCGCGATGTTCCGGATCAGACTTCCTCTTGGCTGAACCTACCAAAACAGGACGACGGAGAGCGCAGCCACGCTGGGAACGAGGGTGGCGATCCCCGCCGCTTCGACGGTGAATACCCGTCTTGGGTTAAATGCCATGCGCCATTTTTGGTGGCAGTCGAGCGACAGCGTTAATCTGGATCATGTGCGGCGACCATCACACCCAGCAGCCGCTCCTTCAGCGGCTTCGGGCAACATTGAGCGCAGAATGCCGCTAGGGACAGTTTCGGGTCGTCTCAGCCCTCATGGTTGCACCGCTTAAGCCATCAGCGCGCTAGCAAGTCATTCCGGTCGCACATCTACGGACGGCTCGACGGGTATGGCGGACGGTCGTTCTTGCGACGCACACACCGTTAACTCGTGTCCTACCCGCGCCGCAGGCAGCAGCGACTTCCGTGATCATGCCGTTGGGCGGAGGAGTAATCGGCGCAGGTGTCATGGCTTGCGCCGATACTGCGACCGATAAGGCGAAGCCAGCAATAGCAATCAACCTAATCATTCTGCACCTCCCTTAACCGTCCCTAACCTCCCGACTTCTCACGGCAGGAGATGGGTCCGGCTCTCGTGTGAAAGCAACGCGAGTTTCCGGCGCTGGCCGTTGGAAGGCTTGAGATAGATCAAGGTCTGTCTCGGTTTAAAATGGCGCATATTACTGCGGTGATAGGTAAACTCAGGGTAGGCGTATGGGGCGCTATATTGACGAAATCCTACAGCCTGGCGAAAGGGTGCTGTATTCGACCAACGAACACTGGGTGTACTTTCTGCCTGCAATCGGGGCGTGGATCGCGGCGGTCGCATTTCTGGTGCTGTGGCGCCTGGCCGCCGCCGACGCGCTGACGTTGGTTTGGTTGGTATTGGCGGCGGTCGCTGGGCTTGCGGCATTGTACTGGACGGCGACGGCTTGGTTCCACCGCTGGACCACCGAGACCGACGTTACCAACATGCGGGTCGTCCACAAGACCGGTTTCATCAAGAGGCGGACCTTTGAGATGAGCCTCGACAAAGTTGAGAGCGTCGATGTCAATCAAAGCGTTCTTGGCCGCCTTTTGAACTATGGCGACCTCACCATTCAGGGCGTCGGCGAGGGTACGCAAACCATTTCCACCGTTAATTCGCCTCTCGCATTTCGCAGCGCCATCACGACAAGACCGGTTGGCACGTAAATCGCGGCATGGTTTGACACCCGCCCCCAACAAAAAGCATGCTTCCCGTCGGAATTGTTCCCTTCCGATATGATTGCTGCTGCCCACGCTGTATTATGTTTGTCTTCGCGCTGCTGAGTTACCGTCAGTCGACAATTCGTATATTGTGGGGTGCCTTTGGCAGCACCGATTGACTGACAGTAAGCATCATCCTGCATTGCGAGTTTCTCCGGCCCAGCAATGTTGTCGGCGCGAATGTGAATTGATCTGAAGCAATAGGCTTTGTCTGGTTCGAGGTGCTGATGCGATGGCGTCGATCCGTAAGGAAATTCTGATGCGCATTCCAGCTTTGGCGATCTGGGCAACGATCGCGGTTTTGACCGCCGCACCAACTCAGGCCCAAACATATGGCGGGAATGCACCGATCTGCCTACAACGTTGGTACTGGGGCGGAGGCGAAACTTTCTACTGCGGCTATAGCTCGATGGCGCAGTGCCACGCCAATGCATCGGGCCTCTCCGCCATGTGCGTTACCAATCCATATTTTGCGAACGCACAAGTGCCACGGGAACCAGCCTATCGACGGCCTCGTCGCGCCTACTAGATCGGACAGGGGCGCGACGACTCGGGTTGAGGCGGCCGACGCCCCCGGAGAGGCCCGCCCCTCGATCCGATCTCGCACGAGCCGCATACGCTGGCGCCGAAGCCAAAATCCGCCGGCTGGAGGCCTTCGGCGCTGTAGGTGCATCGATCTGCGACAACCAAACGACTGAACGGGTATAAAATCCGGACAATTCTTGATCTTCAGTGTGACCGCGGCCGTAAAGAGGCCAAACGGACCTGGCGTCCTTTGGCAGCCATCTCACTGTTGTCAGCGCGGGCTACACGACCGACATGAGCTACGATACATCCACGATAGCCACATTGCGCCGCGCGTTGGACGAGGTGCTGCTTGACGTCCGTTTCCATCAGCGGAAGTCGCCTTCGGCACTTGAAATTGCCGAACATCTCCTGGCGGGTGCCGCGGACAGAAAACGGTACCTAGAGCGCCTGAAATGCTCGGCTTCAAGAAATTAATCGGCGATGCCGCGCGCTTGCCGAGCTGGACTGCGTAGCGATCTCAAGACTCTTGCGGGCAGATTTTTGGGGATCGGTAAGGTCGATCGACGGCGACTTTCATTTGACGGCCTTAGTCCTCCTTCGGCGCCACGCGCCACGATCCTCAGCGCATCACCCGGCAGCGGACGTTGCTCGGAGAAGCTGTTAGCCGGGACAAGGCCGCGGTTCTCCGGCTTCAGCCAGGCTCGCCAGTGCGGTGACGGCATTGCGGATGTTGGTGACCGGTGGCCCGCCGAACTTTGGTGGCGGCGGCATGCCCCAGCGCATCATGGCCAGCTCGCGGCCCGTGTCGGTGTTGCGCACCACCGGGTGATCCGGAAACACGACCGGCATCGGCGCGAGGTTGCCGACATAGCGGTTGACGACGCGGAATAGGGCGATGATCGCGGCTTGGTTTGTGGTGATGCTGTAGATGGGGTGATTGCGGTTGCTGCTCGAAAGGCTCAGCCTGGAAGGGAAGCCGGCGAGCCGGTGGCAGCAGGAGCGGGAACATGAAGCACTATGTCGGTCTGGATGTTTCGCTAAAGGAGACGGCTATCTGTGTTGTGGACGAGAATGGCGTCGTCATTCGCGAGGGCAAGGCACTTTCGGAACCGGAGGCTATTGGTGCCTGGCTCAACGAAAGCGGATTGCCCATTGTCAAGATCGGGATTGAGATTGGTGGTCTCGCTCGTTGGCTGTACAGCGAACTGCGTGCTGCCGGCTTACACGCAGTCTGCATCGATCCCCGAAGACTGCGTGGCGTGACTAAGACGATGCCGATTAAGACCGATCGAAACGACGCTCGCGCCATTGCACAGGTAATGCGGGTCGGCTGGTACACCGTTGTTCATATCAAGGGTGACGTGAGCCAGGAGCTACGAATGCTTCTCAACAATCGCAAGACGCTTTTGATCAAGCGTAAGCGATGTTCTCAGGCCACGCGCCAGCGTTCTTGGGTAGCGAGATAGGCCCAGGGTAGCAGTTCGTCGATCTGGCTGTTCGGGTGGTCGTTGACGATGCGGGTGATGACGTCGGCGAGATAGGCGTGGGGTTCGACGCCGATGAGCTTGCAGGTTTCGATCAGTGAGGCGATGACGGCCCAGTGTTCGCCGCCGCCGTCCGAGCCAGCGAACAGGGCGTTCTTGCGGTTGAGCGCGATTGGGCGGATAGCGCGCTCGACGACGTTGGAATCGATCTCGACGCGGCCGTCGGCAATGAAGCGCGTCAGCCCGTCCCAACGCGACAGCGCATATCGGACGGCCTCCGCGAGTTTGGTCTTCTGGCTAATCAGACCAAGCTTGGCGCGCAGCCAGGGTTCGAACTCGTCGGCGATCGGCCGGCTCTTCTCTTGGCGGACGGCGCGACGCTCGTCGGCGGTGCGGCCGCGGATCTCGGCTTCGATGACGTAGAGCCCGGCGATACGTTCGAGTGCCTCGCTGGCGATCGGTGCGGGACCGGCCGCGGCGAGTTCGTAGAAGCGCCGGCGCACATGGGACCAGCAGAACGCCAGTTCTACGTCACCGCGCTCGGCCAGGACCCGATAGCCGGCATAGCCGTCGACCTGGAGGATGCCGGCAAAACCCGCGAGGTGGACGATCGGCCGTTCGGCCTTGCGATCGGGAGCGTAGACATAGGCGACGGCGGGCGGGTCCGTGCCGCCCCAGGGCCGGTCGTCGCGGGCATAGGCCCAGAGCTGGCCGGTCTTGGTGCGGCCGCGTCCGGGATCGAGCACCGGGGCGGTGGTCTCGTCGGCAAACAGTTTTGGCGACTGCTTCAGCCTCGCGAGCAGTCGCTCATGCACCGGCCGCAACAGGAAGGCTGCCCGCCCGACCCAATCGGCCAGGGTCGAGCGATCCAGCTCGAGGCCCTGGCGGGCGTAAATTTGAGCCTGCCGATACAGCGGCAGATGGTCGGCATATTTGGCGACGAGTACCTGCGCCACGGTGGCTTCGGTCGGTAGCCCGCCCTCGATCAGCCGCGCTGGCGCCGGTGCCTGTACCATGGTCTCGCAGGCCCGGCAGGCATACTTCGGCCGCCTTACGACTAGGACCCGGAACTGGGCCGGGACGATATCCAGTCGTTCGCTCACATCCTCGCCGATCCGGTGCAGCGCCTGCTGACAGCACGGGCAGGCGTGATCGTCGAGGTCGACCAGCATCTCGACCCGCGGCAGATGCGCCGGCAACGCTCCTCTGTTCCTGCGGCGCCGTGCGGCTCGGCTCGATCGCTCGGCAGCATTGGCTGCATCGGTCGCCGCATCACTGCTCGCCTCGACCTGCTCGACCTCCTCCAGGCCGAGCAGCAACTGGTCCTCCGGCAGCGTCTCGGCCCGGCGGCCGAAGCGATGACGCTGCAACTCCTTGATGATCTGCTCGAGCCGCGCGGCGCGCGCCCGTTCGGCCAGCAGCATCGCCTTGAGCGTGCCGGGATCGTCCGGAAGCGTGTCGGCCGTCGTCGCCATGATGCGATTACACCATGCGTCGCGGCATCCCGCGAGCGCGACATGCATACTGATTCACTGTGCCGCAGTTCAACTCGCTTGGATCGGCGACGGTGTCTCGCGCGCGGCGTGGACGCGCTTCCAGTCTAGTCCTTCGAGCAAGGCTGACAGCTGCGCCGCGGTCAGGCGAATGACGCCGTCCTGCACGTTGGGCCAGCAGAACGAACCGGTCTCAAGCCGCTTGGCGAACAGGCACACACCCGTGCCGTCCCAATAGATCAGCTTTACCCGGTCGGCGCGCTTGGCGCGGAACACATACACGGCGCCGGAGAACGGATCGGCCTGGATGCTCTCACGCACCAGGGCCGCGAGCCCTTCGGCACCCTTGCGGAAGTCGACCGGCCTGGTCGCCACCATCACCCGCACCGCGCCCGTCGGACCGATCACGTGCAGGTCTTCAGCGCATGGATCACGGCCGCAATCGTCGCGGCATCCGCGCCGCGGCCGACCCGGACCGCGACGCCGTTGATCTCGAGCTCGATGATGCTGCTGTTCTCGGCGCCCTCGAGCGCCTTCCGGAGGCGTCGGCGCTGCCGCGGTGAGCGCTCCGGCGGCGTGGACGATGGGGTAACGACAGCGGGCACGAACGTCTGCGGCTCGGGAGCCACAGGGATCGCAACCGGCTGTCGCATTTGCCGGCGCCACGTAAACAGCTGTTGCGGCGACAATCCGTGCCGCCGCGCGACCTCCGATACCACGGCTCCCGGGGCCAGCGTCTCCTCGACGAACCGCGCCTTGTCGTCGGCCGAGAACTGCCGGCGTCGGCCGCTCTCCGTGATGACCTCGACCAGACGAACCGAGGTCCTGGGCTCAAGCATATGTTCAAGCTTAGACACAAGCCGATCTCCAATCAGAGATCGATCATTCCTCGCTCGACGCCTTCAATGGAAGGTGGGACCGAAACAGCGCTTACGATCAAGCAGATCGATATCGAGAACGAAATTCGCGGCGTCTTACGCGTCTTCGGCTTAAAGCTATCTGGTCGTATACCTCAAGCGACGTTTGAGCAGCAGACTAATGAACTCACAGATGGCCATCCACGACTCGCGGCGATGCTGCGCCCAATGCTTGTGGCTCGAGCCGCGCTGCGTGAACAGTACGGCGTCCTGCACAAGATGGTACTTGAAATAGTACGCCGCGAACCGACATGTCAGCGGCTCATGACGATACCGGGCGTAGGTGCACTGACGGCAATCACGTTTCTAACAACCATTGATGACCCGGATCGCTTTCAACGCTCCCGCGATGTTGGCGCGCATCTTGGCCTTACGCCACGCAAATACGCATCTGGGGAAACCGATCGGAATGGCGCTATTTCGAGGTGTGGCGATGTGATGCTCAGCACCATACTTTATCAGGCAGCGCTTGCACTTCTAACCCGCACCAAGCGTTGGTCCGCATTGAAAGCTTGGGGTGTAAGGGTGGCCAAGCGACGCGGCCTTCGCCGAGCGGTCGTAGCAGTCGCACGAAAATTAGCGATCGTGATGCATCGGATCTGGGCAGATGGAAGCGAGTTCCGATGGACCCGCGAGGAGGCGACCGCATGATCAATTAGCAATTCAGCGGATCCGCCGAAAAGGCGGGACGACGTCCTGCGAGGACGAGGTCGGGGTGACTGCGCTGCAACCTCTGGGCCTGCAGCACGCGCCTAATAGATAGCAGCTCCCGATCTTCGGACTACCATCGTGAGGCGGCTATGAACGTCGACCTCGTAGACAAGAGCGAGCCTCGCAGGCTGTCGGTAACGAGCTGAACCCTTGTGCCAGCAACCGCAATCAGACAAGAGGTTGCACATGCGCTTTGCGGACTAACACTTGTTGAAGTCCGTTAGCTTCCGCATGTAGTAGCCCTGCCTCTCAACGGCGAGCTTAATGTCCTCGCTAACGCTCGCTACTTTTTTCTTCTTACGCCATCTACCTGACGCGTCAGGAATTGGCAGACCATTGCGCACAACCAACAGATCACGCTTAGTGTTCAGATACACATCGAGAATATCGCGGGGCGCAGAGATAGCAAGCAACTCCGCCCGGACACGATGGGCAGGCAAGCCGCCACAGATTGCGGTGGATAGCGTGACGGCCCAACAGGCACGAGCGTCTGCAGGTGCTCGCAGCTTGATCCAGATCAAGCCCTGTAGTGAATAGGCAAGCTGAATTGCCATCGGTGCGGCACGACTTCTTCAGACCACGCCGGGAGGGAATTTTTAAAGACTTGGATCCTTCGGGAATTGCTTGAATACTCGTGAACAGCCATGCCCCTGCAGTTCGAGCGTGCCGTCGAGAAGATGGAAATATGGAGCGCGAACAGCGACGGCTATTCTTTCGTGATCAGCTATGAAAGCCCTGCCGTCCCGGCTTTCACGGACGCGCCGGTTATCTGGCGTCGTGGCGTCCTGTTTATGAAGGCCGCAGCGCGATCAGGATCACCGGCTCGCCCTTTAAAACTTTCGACGAGGCCGAAGCTGCCTGCGATGCGATGCTAAAACTCCTGATGAGCGAAAATTGACGCGATAGCCAGCAAATTTGGGAAAGGCAACGGACTAGCATTCAGCGTGACCGCCGTCCTCTTCGTGAAAGCGTTTCGCTTCCTCCTGCGCGACCAGCCTTGCGAGCATCCGCCGGTGTTTGTCCGTGATGCTCGGATTGGCAAGCTGCCGCTTGGCGATGATCAAATTCGCATAGTGGATGAACTCTTCCATCGACCCCATGAGCGCCTCCCTGTCCCTGCGCGACGCCATTCGCGCGCCCATAAAAGGCGACCGAACCGAAGCTTGCAATTGTCCCTAAGGGCAATTTGCCGGTCAGGCGCGCTGTCCTAGAAAGCGTTTCGGTTTGGCTCGGCGAAGAATAGGTCGTCCGCTTTCATGGCGAGCCTACAATACGGGGGGAGGGGTTTCGCGATGTCCATGGTTGGTACGGTCAAGTTCTTCGATGGAGAGCGTGGCTATGGCTTCATCAATCCCGATGACGGCGGCCGTGATGTGTTCGTTCATATCACCGCAGTCGAGCGGGCCGGACTGAAGGACTTGACTGAAGGACAGCGCATTACATTCGAGGTCGAACCGGACAAGAAGGGCAAAGGCCCCAAGGCGGTCAACCTCGTGATCTCATCCTGAAATGCTGCCCGCGCCGGACATTGGATCTGTTGCCTGCGGCCATCGGCATAGCCCTTGCGGCGCACGTGCGCCGCAGCTCCTGCGCATGTATTGACTTGGTTCCAAAAAGTCGCCGCCACGTGGCTGTGATGTCCCGCCCGTTCGCTATTCGGTCGCCTGTCCGCGTCGGGACGATAAAAAAGCCGCCACCGGGACGAAGCGGTGACGGCTTCTTTCTCGCTCGTGACCGCGAACAAGCCTTTACCGCCCCGCCCCAACGCGATTGACGCCGCCATTTGCATTGCCACCGGCGTTATGACGGACCGCAGCGCGCGCCACCGGACGAGGCCTCAGCACGACGCCTGCCCGGGCAACGCAACCCACCGGATATTCAACGTACTGGCAGTACACGACCGCCTGGGCTGGCGCTGGATTGAGAGTGACACCTGCAAGCCCCAACAGGGCGCTAGCAGCAATCCCGGCAACAGTCGCTGACTTGATCGAAAGACGCTTCTCCGGATGCATGTTGGACCTCCCTCTTCGCGCTTGCGTCACTGAAAGGTGACGGGAGCCGCCTCAGGTGCGGCTGAACATAGCGTGAGCGCTAAAGGATCGCTAACGTTGACGTAGATCAACGAGGGGTCTGTGCACTGTTGCCCCTCCCGGTGTCCGTCCTATGGCCCGGCGCTGGCGGCGCACTGTACGGCCTTCTGCCGGGCCTTGGCGGTGCCGTGGGCCGCCTGTCGCCGTTGCGGTGACGTGCTGCCGCGCTCGACGGGTGATGAGGCGACGCCGCGCTAAGGGTTCTCCTCGCTGTGTTCTTCGAGCAGCTTCCGCGTAGCCTTGATGCGGGCGGAGACGTTCTGAAGCGTTGCGTCCGAACTGATACCTTGCGAATGCAGGAGCATCCACAGCGCTTCGGCAAGGATGACTTGATTTTCTAGAATGGCGCGTTGGATTTTATCCATCATCAGCCATGCTCCGTTGGTTGCCCTCCGCGATCGATCGCCTGTCCGCGCCCGGTTGGTTCGCTTTAAGTCAGTCGCTCTGACGATAGCGATTAGGCCGAAACGGAATGTCGTCGATGTACGGTCGCACAACCCGCTTGGCCTTGAGCATGTCGCGCCAGGCATAGGCATAAATCGCGATCAAGACAGAAACGAAGGACGTCCACAACAGGATGATCCACTTCATTTGCGTTCTCCTCTCGATGTAGGCGAGCAGATAGGATCCATGGGATCGGAACCCAGTTTGGAGGTGCTTGCGTTAGATCAACGCTTGGGCTGATTGTGGCGTGGCCCACGCGACGTGACGCGCGCGCCAACGCCGTGTTCTCGGCACCCATGCGCCGCCGCGTCGAGATGACGTTGGCGGGGAGCATCGAGAGAAGGCGGACCCTCCCCAGGTCGTTAGGGTCCTTCCGATAAGGGGTATTGGTGCCGGGACCGCGTGACCGCGCCCCTTCAGCATATTTGCGTTTTTCGTTTTTCGATGTTTGTTTGCCGCATCTGCTTTTCAAAGGCTCGCGAGATGCGGCGCACTGATCTGTTCGAAGCCACGATGCAGGGATGGGCGCGCCTCAACCCGCAGCAGCGCCAGCGGTTTTTCCAAGCGGGCCTGAAGGCGGCGCTGCGGCTTGAGCGGCAGGAATTCCGCGCTTGGCTCATGCGGCGGCTGATCGAACCCCCGCTCGCCGCGCCGGTCGATCCGGCCAGCTTCGCAATTTCGAAGACCGACATTGCGCTGCTCATGAAGTCGGCGCGCCCCAAAAAACCCTTCCGCAACGCAATCTGGATAACACCCGGGTTAGATACGATCGAGACGTGGGGTTCTGCGGTCCCCCCACAAACTCACCCGCCTCAGAGGACCCCAACGGCGAACCGGTCCAAATTTGGACTTGAGCGCGCACCCATCCACTCGCACCGACTGTCACGCGCGCTTCGCGGTCCGCTTGATGTTGACGCTCAACGTCCAGTCTCGCGCCGTGTCGATGCAGGAGCAGTTCGCGCACAGCAGGAGAACGCCCTTGCCCTCACCGCGAACAACAGCGAGATGCGACTTGGTCGATGACTGAGCCTGCTTGCGCAGTCCGTTGCGGCCACGTCGCACAGGTCTGATGTGACGGAAGCACAATGCCCGTTCATCTTCGAAGCCGCACTGCTCGCACCGGCCACCCTTCATCGCGATGGCCTTGGCCTACACCTTGCGGCGATACTCACGACGTTTGCTGATCTTCATCACGCGAGCCGTCATGTGCTGGCGTCCGTCTATCCCAGCCTCGCAGTGTGGTCAGGCTCGACCATGGGTCACCGGCCACAGGCGCGGATAATCCGGTTCCCATGCAACTTCGGCCTGACTTCCGGCGCCGCGCTTGCCGCATTATGGCGATGATGACCACGGTCTCGATGTCGCTTGTACCTCAGGACAATGTCCCCCGAGACAATTGTCGTGGCTCGGTCATTGAGCCATGATCGGAGGTACCAGCGCGGTACTAAACTCTAGCCCCGACGGCCCCAGTCATTCTCCTCCGACTGGGGCCGTAGTGCTTTTTGACAAACTAGCGGCGCAAGCATGCTATATCGGATACGCCACCATCGTTCTCAGCGTGGCTGTGGTGGTCGTGGTCCTATTCACCCTTTGGTGAGCATCAGACAAGAGGAAGCCTGATCCTAAACGACGCGCCGCCGTGATCCCGATTTTTCGCCGATAACTGGCCATTGTGCGCTTCCACGATGGTGCGCGCGATGGACAACCCCATACCCATGCCTTCCGCCTTGCTGGTGTAGAACGGCTCGAAGATCTCTTTCAGTTTGTCTTCGGGAATGCCATGGCCGCGATCAGACACGGATAGATCGGCAAACTTTTCGACGCGCGAAGTCCGGATGTTGATGATGCGGTCTTCGATTGGCGTATCCTTCATCGCGTCGATCCCGTTCACGACAAGGTTCAAGATCACCTGTTGAATTTGAATGCGGTCGCCGAGAACCGGAAGCGCATCCGGCGTGATCGCGCTGACTAATTGGAATTTCCGGCCAACCGCCAGCGCTGAAAAAAAACTGATCGTCTCACGCACGACTTCGTTGAGGTCAAATTGCTTCTGCTCAAACGGTGCCTTTTTCAGAATGCTGCGCATTCTCCGGATGACTTCGGTGGCGCGGTTGTCGTCCCTTAGAATGTCATCAAGGATTTCGTTTACTTCGTCGATGTCCGGATTTGGAGACTTCAAGATCGCCTGCGCCGTCTCGGTATTGGTGAGAATAGAGCCGAGCGGCTGGTTGATTTCGTGGGCAATTGACGCGGTCAATTCGCCAGCCGTTGAGAAGCGGTTGACATGCGCCAGTTCCGTCATGCGCTGCCGCGACTGCACTTCGGCAAGTTGACGCCGACGATGTTCGCGCAGCAGACCGGCGATCAGCGCGGTTTGCGATAGAATAATCGTGGCTGTGAGTGCGACTTGCCACCAATACCGTTCCCAGACGGTTGGTTCTCGGAAATAGACGGTGCTGCCGGGCGGCAGATTGCTCTCGGCAATTCCCCACCGCTGCATTTGCCGCCAGTCGAACATAGGCGCGGCCAGTTGAACAAACGTCGGCTTGATGTCGGCAACATTTTCGCCGTCAAGGATGCGGAGCGCGACTTCCGCCGCCTGCTTGCTTTGTCTGGCGACGATCTGCATTGGCCCACCAACGATGCCCTCTCCAAAAAAGGCTTCGTCGTGAAAAAAGATGGGTGCGTTGGCTGTCCGGTAAAACCGGGCGAACGCACTGTTACCCTCATGCGCCACTCCCGCCGCATCGACATTCAACCCAATCCAGAAAATCGCACTGTGTGGCGGAAGGTTGGCCGCATCCTTGAGCATCTCTTCAAAGGAAAGTTCATTGTACCATCGAAATCGCACACGATCCGCGAACCGCGCAGTGGACTTGGCGACCTCGTTGCGCCACCAGGTTTCGCTCGGCGAAGCACCGACAACGATGGCGATGGTCGTTGTTTGAGGCAGGACGTGCAGGATATTTTCAAAGAAAACAGGATCGTCGTTCGTGATCGCCACGACAGTATCGTACTTGGTCAATTTATCGAAGTCCACGCGGCGTCGCTCTACCAGAGTGTACAGCATGGGCGTCGTTGGAAAGAGGTCTTTGCGGTGGGCCTGCACG
Organism: Bradyrhizobium sp. 482_C4_N1_8; assembly: GCF_052075965.1. Classification (NCBI taxonomy): domain Bacteria; kingdom Pseudomonadati; phylum Pseudomonadota; class Alphaproteobacteria; order Hyphomicrobiales; family Nitrobacteraceae; genus Bradyrhizobium; species Bradyrhizobium sp. 482_C4_N1_8. The sequence continues at coordinate 3,558,347 of NZ_CP197231.1, forward strand.
AAATTGGCCGCAGGCGCGCCGATGGCGATGATCAGATCGGGCGACTGGTCAATATTAAGAGTGCGAAGATACTCGACGAATGGAGCGTCTGATTTGTCGCTGCTTCGCCGGGCATTCAGTAGCGAGTGATCTTGAAACTCAATGGATGCCCGTCGGCTTAACTCGGCGCGAAGGGCTTCGGAATAATCAGTCCACGGCCTAAAGCGAAGACCGAATGAATGCAGCATCATTACCCGCTTGGGTTCTGGATCAGCCGCCTGACTTTGGCCCTGCATCGCCAGCAATAATGCGACGGCCAGCACAGCGATGAGGGTCCGCGCGCAAAAAGATCGCCAAGATAGAGCAGCAGTCCAGAAAAGCATTCCCGTCCTACTCCGAAGTCCGCAGTCCGAATACCGTAGCGGCTCGACCAAACGATTAATAGGCAAAACCGGCGCTGTGAGCCGTGCTGCGGCTGCTAGGGATCACAAGGCTCCTGTCCTTTGGACCGCGTGCGGGCCGCGCGGGCCAGGCAAGCCGCTACAGATTGCGTGGATGACGAGACGGGCACAACGGAGGCGGCGACGCGGCCAAGGTCTCACGGCAAGAAGCGGACATTCGGGCTGGCCTTCAGCAGGTCCCCCTTGGGCAAATGAGCGACATCCCAGTTTTACCCCCGAACATGAAAGAGGCCGCCAACTGAGGCGGCTGTCAGGCACAGCGTAATGGCCAAAAGCGACCGCGCGGCGTGCAAAGAGTTCCAAGCCGTCGGAATCGAAACTGATGGTCCATTTGGACGTTGGCACACCGAGGAAAAAGTACGTCTGTGGCGGGAACCATGAAAATGGAGCAAACGCATGTCGCAGGGAAACTGTGTTTACGTCGTTGATGACGACGTCACGCTATTGCAAAGCTTGGGGCGACTGCTGCGGTCCCTCGGCTATACCAGTTTATTGTTTCCCTCGGCGGAAACTTTCACCAAGCACGACGATTTTGACAAAGCCGCCTGCATCCTGCTGGACATCAATATCGGCGAGGTTTCCGGCATCGAGGTCGCTCACCGTCTCAAGGCGGCAAACGTCTCGGTGCCTATCATCTTCATGACGGGAAACGACCAACCCGTCCTTCGCGAGGCAGCGCATCGATCCGGCTGCCTCGCGTTTCTCACCAAGCCATTCTCCGCTACGGCACTGGCGCAGTACCTACAGCGCGTTCGCCAGCGTCCGGCAGAGGACACATGATCGCGTGAGCCGTGGCCGGTGCGATGGTGAGTGCCAACATACGCCGGATGGCCGTTGATCGTCCGGGGGGTCCCTCCGTGCGTTACTTACTAGATTGAGGACGTTGGCCTATGATCTTTGGCCGCCTCATGCTTTCCCGTCTAAGCTCGCTTTCAAAATGATCAGCCCAACCTTACTCAGGCGCGTGCGGATGGTTGTGGATGCAGCCGTCGTGACGGCCGTCTGTGGCTCGTCCTCGATCAGTTCGTTCGCGAGGAGTTTCCAGAGCACGCGCGGCGAGACGCCATTGCGCTCGCTCTTCCAAGCGCTGCCGTTCGGCCCATAAGTGCGAACACTTTCTGGTCATTGGTCGCGATCATCGCGCGACGAACCGCAGGCGTGAGCTTGAATCTCTTGTGCTCTGACTGCCCCATCAGGCAAGCAAGAAAGGAGATGCCAGTTAGTTTGTGTTGATTCAAATCAAACGACCGCTTGGGGTCAAGATCGGACGACCCGGCCTTGCGGCGGATGTCTGCTTTGCCCCGGTGAGCGACGTAATGGCATGACTGTCTCGGTGATGACACGCTGGCGCGGACTGTCGCGCCCCCGGCCGGATTTCCTCCACCAGTGCCGCCGGTCGTCAACGATCAGCATCTTTGCAATTCTCGATTTTTGAGTTTCATTTGCTGAATTCTCGTTTTTGAAAGGCCGCGAGATGCCGCGTGATCTGTTCGAGGCAACGATGCGGGGCTGGGCGCGGCTCAACCCATCCCAGCGCGAACGGTTTTTCCAAGCGGGCTTGCGGGCGGCGCTGCGCCTTGAGCGGCAGCAATTCCGCGAAATGGCTCATGCGGCGGCTGATCGAGCCCCGCTCGCCGCGCCGGTCGATCCGAACAGCTTCGCAATTTCGAAGTACGACATTGCGGTTCTCATGAGGTCAGCGCGCGAAACACCGGGCAAATCGTCTCCGAAACGCAACTCGGAAAACCAAAAATGCTAATGTCTTCAAATGCTGCCGTCGCGCGGTCCCCCCACATACACACGCCCCTCAGAGGACCCCAGTGCTGAATTGCGCGAATGCGGGACCCAAACGCAACGGAGGCCAGCCGCTGGGGTACACAGCCTGTAACTCCGGTCTGGGCAAGGTTGCCGGCAGCATCGCCGGGTCATTGTCATCACGTCAGGCGACGGGACGGCAGTCAGCGAGGCATCGGGTTGGCACAAACTGCATAGTCGCGTTCGGACTGACAGATCAGCCATGCCCCAAATGAGCGTTAAACGATACTTACACACTTTGAATTGCCCGGTACCCTCTTTGCAACGAAAGGGGACCGGTGCAGGGGCTTGTGCATATTGTTGACGACGATCCGTCCTTTCTGACGGCGATGGAGCGTCATTTGAAGCACGCCGGTTATGAGGTCGCGGTCTATGCGTCAGCACAGGCGTTGCTGGACCGACTGCCGAGCGACAGTGTTCCGAGCTGCATCCTCCTCGACGTACGGATACCTGGCATCGACGGTCCAGCACTGCAAAAGCGATTAAACGAACTCGGTTCGACGCTGCCGATCATATTCGTCAGCGGTCATGTCGATATTCCGCTCACGGTGCGCGCCCTAAAGGAGGGCGCGGAGGATTTCCTGACAAAGCCGGTAACGTCCGACGGCCTTCTTACTGCAATTGAACGGGCGTTCGCACGCCACCGAGGCTTCCGCGAGCAACAGTCCAGGCTGGATGTTGTTCGCGCCCTCATCGCCAAACTAACGCCGAGGGAGCGGCAAGTATTTGAACTCATCGTTGCCGGTAAGACCAATAAGCAGATCGGCAGCATCTTGGGTACGACCGAACGCACCATCAAGGCCCACCGCCAGCAGGTCATGGAGAAAATGCAGGTTCGGACCTTGGCTGAACTTGTGGCGGTTGCTGAACGAGTCGGTGTCATTGGCGATAAGCCTAATAGCGGACCTATGGCCTAGGCCAATTCTCAACCATTTTTCAAGTTATTGGCCTATGGGACACTTGTGTCAGACTCCCGAATGCCTATTGGTTCTCGTCATCACTGGGTCGCCAGCGGCTACCATCGGTGACTGAGAGAGCCGGTGCGCTCCCGCTTGTCATCGGAGCGCAATCCAATGGGTAGAAGCGACCCTGTTTTGGTGGTCGATGACGATCCCGGAATGCTGCGAGCCCTCAATCGGCTGCTATGCCAGCATGGCTTCAAACCAATCCTCTTCTCGTCTGCCGAAGAGCTGGAGCAGCACGCCGACATCGCCAACGCACTCTGCATCATCTTGGACATCAACCTCAACGGGGGGTCGGGGATCGACCTCCGGCATCAACTCAAAGCCAACGGCGTTGCGGTCCCCGTCATTTTCATCACCGGCAATTAGATTCCTTCCGTTCGCGAGGCCGCACTGCGGTCCGGATGCGTCGCATTTCTAACTAAGCCGTTCTCAGCGCACGAGCTGATCGAGCCGCTCAAACAGGCTGCGGCAGGCCACTAACCCATTCACTGAGCGCGCCTGGGCTTGCTCCCGTTCCCTTGATCTAGGTCAACGAGACTGAACTTTCGTCCTGAATTGTACAAAGGTGCAGCGCTGCGGTCAGCGCCAGGCCTTAGGAACATCGATGAAGACGCCCGTAAGCGAGCTGCGCCGTTTGCGCGGAGAACGCATTGACTGGCTGCTCTCGGTGCTCACGGGAGTGCTGGCATTACTGATTTTTGTCTTCGCCCCGCTACAAGCAATGGGCATTACCGCCTTTCACCTGTTTGCGGATGGCCTGTTGCTAGCGATCATCGTCAGCATGGTGATCATCTCCAACAATCCGACTGCTCTCGTTCTGATGTCGCTCGCGCTCGTTTTCAACGTCGCCGTATTCTTCCTGCGCATTTACTACCCAGTACCGTACCACCTTCACATTTTGGCCGGCGCATGGCTGGTCATCGCCTGCACGTTAGGTGTTGTCGTGCTTCAGGCCGTATTCAGGCGAGGTCTCGTTACATATCACCGAATTATCGGAGCGATCCTTCTGTACCTTTTAATTGCGGTGGCCTTTGCAACGCTGTTCCTGTTTGTAGGGCTGGCGGCTCCCGACGCAATCAAGGGAATAGCTTTCGAGGACGATCATTCGGTCGCCGCATCGCTTTTTTACATGAGCTTTGTCACACTTACATCAACCGGGTATGGAGACATCGTTCCGGTACATCCCTTGGCACGAAGTCTCTGCAACATCGAGAGCGTGATCGGTCAGCTTTATCCGGCGACCCTTCTGGCGAGGCTCGTTACCCTCGAGCTCAGCAGCACCGGCTCGGCGCGTAAGCCCACCCCTACCGCCTGAGCCGCAGGAGCTGCACCGACACGTGTGCGCTGCACTCGCGTCCTGTGAGGTTCCCCGCGTCGCTAGGCAAACACTCGGTTGATCTATGTCAACGCCGGCGCTCCTTTGGCGGACACGCTGCGTGCAGCCGCACCGGAGATGGCGTCCGTGCATCTGTTGCGCAGGCACGAAAAAGGAAGACCCGCACCATGCATTCCAAGAAGCGTCTTTCGATCAAGTCAGCGACTGTTAGCGGGATTGCTGCTAGCGCCCTCCTGGGCCTTGCCGGTCTCACGCTCAATCCAGCGCCCGCCAGTGCAGTGGTCTACTGTCAATACACTGAGTACCCAGCTGGTTGTGTTGCCCGGGCGGGCGTCGTACTCAGGCCTCGCCCGGTGGCGCGCGCTGCGGTCCGTCACAACGCTGGTGGCAATATGAATGGTGGAGTCAATCGCGTGGGGGCGAGGCGGTAAAGGTCTTGCCTGTGGACGCTTGGTCACCCAGGCCGGCGCTCTTGTTCCCATAGTCCCGACTCTGCACCAAACGACACGCGTATCGGCAGCCAGATCAGTGTTTGAGGCTATCCGCCAAGCTGGTTGCCGGCCCATTTGCGGAAATCGCGTGACTCAGAACGCACCTCGCGCCCCTTTGGCTTAGGTGCGGACATCAAGTTGCAGCAGAATTGCGGTCGAACAATTCAGCGGTTGCGCAGCAGCGTCGCCTTGTTGGCGGGTCGCGTCGCTGCATCAATGCGTTACCACGATAAAATCCGTATCTTTTCCCGTCTCGTGGCTAATTCCGTAGTCGGAAACAATCAACGAAGAGGCCGGCGTCAGGAGTTCAGAGATCTTCTCAACCGTATCCTGTGGCATTTCGATGCGGTTGAGCGCAGCGTTGGCTTTGTCGGGTAACGGTCCCGACACGGGTTGCTTCGCGGGCGCTTCTCGCCCTTTTGTGGCAGCCTCGGATCTACGGGGCAATTCCTCTGGAATCGACACGACGCTCCAGCGCATAGCCGTTCCCTCCTTCTGGAATTCCATTGCGGTAAACACGTGCGTTCCCAGCGGCTCCTCCGGATTTTCGATCTTGACCGGGACATCAAACAAGGGCGTGAAGCCCTGACGCACGAACAGCTTGCTCAACTTACGACTGACGAAGATGGAGATCGGGACAATCTTTTTAGGCGCGCTTGCGGCGGGAGCCGAGCCCGGCACCTGGAGATTGGCGGCTTCTGGAGTCTCGGCGTTTGACACCAGTGTTCCCTGCGTTGCCGCGGCTGCACCGATGCTCTTGGTTGCGACGGTGGCACTCTGGAGTTCGGACGAACCGGACGCGGCTTTCGGTTGAAATAGATGCGGATTGGTTATCTCGACCGGCTGGACATCACCATGCGCAATGATCACGCGCGTGCCGCGCTTCGTGAGGTGCCAGAGTCGAACGGCGAAATCGTTGTTCAAACGGATGCAGCCGTGTGACGCTGGATGCCCAGGCACGACACCGGCGTGCAACGCTATCCCTGACCAGGTGATGCGTTGCATGTAGGGCATGGGGGCGGCGCTATAAATATTTGAACGGTGCCATCGTTGTTTGCTGATGACGCTGAACACACCGAGGGGCGTCGGATGCCCCTCCATTCCCGTGGACACCGAAGAGCGTGCAATCAGCACCCCGTTGTCAAAAAGCGAGACCCGTTGGTCTGCTATCGAGATGATGATCTGGAGCGGGCCCTTCGGAAGGGGCTCCGGCCGAGCGCTCTTTGGCGTTTCAGAGTTTCTCTGCCGGTGGTGGTGCTTGTGCTTGTACGGAGCGTATTGGCTTCGCCAGAACGTGTGTTGGGGTCCAAACAGAAATTGAGCGTGTGCGATCCCCGGAGGGAGCATGGAAATGGCGAATACAGCAGTTGCTATCGTGCGCCGCATTGCTGGTAATTTCTTAACGAGCATCGCCCGGTCCCAATAGGCGCAATTCCTCTTTTCGAGACGATGCGCGAAGCCGACGCCTGATGCGTCATCCTGACAGCGCATCAAGCCTCTCCTCCAAATCTGGTCGCAGTGGGTCGAAAATGGGACCGTACTCACGATTACAGTGCGAGTTGCCGTTGAGGCGGGCACAATGGCTTGCGGTCGACGCGTTGCAATCGGGCAACATGCTTTGGAAATATCGACGAGCGGCCGTTTCCGCCATTGCGCAACGCACATTGATCCCAAGAATGAGGCTCTTCGCATGCTTGGCTTTTCTACACGGCTCCGGCGGAGCCTATGGAGGCGACAGCATCATGAACCCGCGGCGATTTACGATAGTGGCGCCGACCTTTTGCGGAACGGTCGTTCTCGCGGGGTGGATCACTGGCTGGCTGGCTGGCTTCGGTTCGGCCGGCACCGAGAACACCCGCGCAGTGCCAATCGAGGACCGCGCAGCATCTTTCGCCGCCAACGCCAGGCTCGCGGATGAACCGCAGGCAATCGCAATGGACAACGCCGTTGTCGCTAACACCGTTGTCGCTAACACCGTTGTCGCGAACGCCGCTGTCGCGAACGCCGAAGTGGCGACGGCCGATGAATCCGCGGCAGGGATGACCACCGACACGACGGCGGCATCAGATAAGCCGGACTCGATCGTCGTGGCCGCGTTGCCCGATCCGTCGCAGATGCCGTCGGCCGATTTACCGCCTGTGCAGGAATCGGTGGACTTGGGTCACCGTTATGTCGCCCAACCGGCGCCGACAATGTGCGATGCACCCGGCGGTGCCTCCAGCAAGGGGCCGCAGGATTTCCGGTATCTCATTTGTTATGTCTGGTCCGAACTGCCGCCTGCCGAGAAGCCGGCGGCGATCGTCTTGCGTTCGTTCAAGGACATCCCGGTCGGAACGCCGGTGGAAGAGATCAAGCGCGCGTCCGACGCTTTCGGTCTGGATTTCACTTTCATGAAGGCGGTGGCCAAGGTCGAGTCCGGTTTCGACCCCAAGCAACGCACCGGGTCGTATATCGGGCTGTTCCAGCTGAGCAAATACGAGTTCAGAAAGTTCGGCTCCGGAGACATTCTTAATCCCCGCGATAATGCCGTTGCGGCAGCCTACAAGGTCATCACCGAAGGCATTCTGTTCGAGTGGGTGACGCACAGGAAGTCGGACTTGAACGATCTTTACTTGATCCATCAGCAGGGCTGGGAAGGCGCCGCGGAGCACCTCAGTCAACCCAATCGCATCGCCTGGAAATCGATGTGCGCCACCAGCGAAGGTAGGGAGAAGGGCGAAAAATGGTGCAGGCGCGCGATCTGGGGCAATACGCTTCCAGCCGTCAAAGAGGCGTGGAAATCGGTAGAGAAGCTGACGTCGGAGGCGTTCGTCGGAATGTGGCGCGAGCGGGTTGCTCATTTCCAATCGAAATACATGGGCACCGCGACCGCCGCCGCCGAACGAGCGCACCAGTAAATTTCCGTTGAGTGGTTGGCAGGAGTTGCCGCACCCGCGGGCCGAGCGGGGCCTCACCGCCGCGGCGGCATGTGGTGCCGCTCATCGCTCAATGGTCGCGCTGACGCACTTTACGTCGTCAACGACGCTCGGATCGTTCCTACTGAGCGCGAACGAGGTGATCGATCCGGTGCCGATGTCTGCTTGTGGCTCCTTTTCAGACCTGCCGACTGCTTCTGAGGATGTCTGCTGTTAGCGGGGATGGGCGGAAGAACTTTGTTGATGTATCCGACCCGCAACGCGTCGGCAGTCGGCATCCCGAACGCCGCACAGATCCGAGGCTTGCCCGGTGCGAAATCGCGGGCGTTCGAGAAATGATCGAAGCTGCTTCGTCTAAATGGTCCGGCCAAGGGAGCGGGCAACCCAAAGGGGAGGAAATATGCCGGAAAGCATGCTTGTTTTCGCCAAAGCCCCTACGAAGAATGCTCCTAAGTAACACGCTGGTGCAGGCTCGCTTGCGCCGTCCTCGCTCTGATAAGGCTGGGGTGAGATGATGCTAATGGGATCTATTTCGCGCCGTCGGGTGCGTTCGGGTTTCGACCTGCGCCAACGGCGCTCTCCACTTCGGCCGCGAGCACTTGAAGATGGTCAGCCAAGCGAGCGAAAAGCTCGCGCTTCTTGGGGTCCGTAGCAAGGTCCCGGATCAAAGCGCATTCCGCCGCATCCACTCGCAGCTTCTCTAATTGCGTTGTCATGTCCTTCATGGACCGGTCCTCGAATAGCCGGCCTACCAGTTGCAGTGGCGCGAGGAACATTGTAGCCAATTTCGTGAGAAGGCTATTGGTACTTGGGGCGCTATCGAACAGGATGCACTGCAAAAATCCAGGACGCGCCTTTAGAGGGGCAGTTGTGCCTGATCTTCGGACCAATCGATGATCTCGAAGAACATGCCTCGTCGCAGCATTTCGGTTTCTAGATTTGCCGCGTGCGCCTTCCAATCTGATGTTTCACGAACCTTGAAGCGAGGCTGTTCACCGGCAGCCTTCTGAGCGTCGTCCGACGCGAGAGCCCCCCGAATGCTCTCGTACATCATCGTGAGACTGTCGTTCGTGAAAGCTCGATAGTCCATCAGTGCAACCAACAAAACGGCCGTCGCCGGGTTGAGGTCAGCGACGGCTCTGTGTGAGTTCGTGATGATGATTATGCGCTAGTCGGGCCGATGATGGAGATTTGCGGTTATCGGGCCGTTTACTGAGACGCTGGGGTCTAGTCCGCCTGCCGCCGTCGCCGCCAATTAAGGCTTGTCTGGATGCACGTCAAGCCGGCACCCATTCGACTCCGACACCGTAATTTCTACGACCCGCCGCCTTCCACCTGTTCCCCATAGAGCCAAGTATGGACGCGCGACGATGGAATAAGTTGTTTGGGAGAATGCGGATTGATCGTGCCGGCAAATAGCGCCAAACCACCTAGCCTCGTTATAGCGAACGCCTTTGCTTCATGTTCTGTTGCAAACGTCTTTGTCCCGCGAGGGCTGCGGCTTTTTGGCAGGATGCCACGCTTCTGAGCTTCAAAGGTAACGTACCAAGTCGGCGTCATTTTACCCCCGGCTAGATCCCGAGTTCAAGCTTCGAGCCTTGTCGCACGCACATGCGCCGGACCATTCGCCGCCCATCGGCGGCCTAGTTGCAAACCACGTTGTCGCTCCTGCTCCGCGTCCCCGTCCTCGATCATCCAACGTTTAAGCGGCCCCGGCGAGGACTTGCGCCCGCCCCGGGGCCGAGCGCGCTGCCGCCGATCTTGGGGGCCTAGGGCTCTGTGAGAGATCTAAAAAGCGCGTTGTTAGACAATCACAGGCGGAGTGTTTGGCTATTGCACTTTGTGTCAATAGGAAGAGTTAATGCCTGATTTCACGGACGAAGACGCAGCCGAGTTTTGCTGGGTCCAATGAGCGCGTTACTCCTGTCAAACCGCTGGAACCGCTTATTGGTTCGTCTAAGGCAGGTGAGGAGACGGCCCGTTCGGGCGATAGCCCATACGCTCGGCAATGGCGACAAGTTCCGCCAATGACTGGACCTGCATTTTTTCCATCACCTGATGGCGATGTGCCTTAATCGTACGCTCGGTACAGCCTATAGCGTACGCGATTTGCTTGTTGATCTTGCCCTGAACCACAAGCTCGAACACTTGCCGCTCACGCGGCGTTAGTGCCGTGACACGAGCGCGAGCCGCATCCAGCTCCTCCTTTTTGGCGCGCGTGACTTCGTAACGAGCGAACGCGCACTCAATTGCGCGAAGTAGGTCGTCGGAAGATGCGGGCTTGATCAGAAAATCTTCTGCGCCCGCCTTGATGGCCTGTACGGTGGTCTGGATGTCGGGAAAGCCCGTAAAGAATATAATCGGCAACGTCGAACCGAGTTCGTATAATTGCGCCTGGAGCTCAGGACCGCTCACTCCCGGTAGTCGCACATCGAGGAGAATGCAGCCGGGTCTACAGTCGTCCGGTAGTCGATCCAACGACTGCTCAGCCGACGCATAGGTCGCCACTTCGTACCCGGCGAGTTTGAGGCGACGTTCGACTGCTATTCGGAAGGCACTGTCGTCATCCACAACATGCACAAACCCCAACACGTGACTCCCCAAGACTTACGTCAGCCGTGACCTAGAAGAGCGCAGTGACGAGCAGCAGCTCTCGCCCAAGCTCCGCCGCGATGAACCAGCGACCGATCTCATTCCGAGCAGGATATCCCACTACATGGGGAGGTAGGTCTGACGGTTTCTAACAGGAGAGCTGCGATTCTAGCACCGTGATTGTACGGGTCATGTCGGGCGGCGCATGAAGGCACGCTTTGCCCGCATGAAGGGAGAGGAAAAATTCTCGAATGCGCTATGTTTTAGAACGCTGCTTTCGATGGGCGAATTTGGAAACGAGTGCAGCTAGACTTGTGCCACGATCTAGAGAGTAACCTCGTGACCGCCAACGATGGGGGTACAAGGCGCTCGGTTCCGCATCGAGCGTACGTGCTGAGCCTAGGCTCGTGACAGACGCGCAGCTCGCCTTCGCGAAAGCCGCCAACGAAATGATCGGATACGTCCGATGGCGGAAAGCGCGCGCCTCTTTGCCAAAGTTGGCTTGCATGAACTCCAACGTCTGAGTTCGCATGTCGGGCCAGTGTAGACACTAAGCGAGCTCATCTTCGCGCGGGTTGCCGGTCCGATGCGGAGAAGTTTGCCGACGGGCAGCGACCGCCGGTCCACCACCGCTTGAACGACTTAAGTCAAGCGGCTGTCCGGTCCTCTGAAAGGATCGTGGTGCACTTCATTTGAGAACGAGACGATCAATAGTTCGAGCTTCGATTGCTCTTCACTCAAGCGCCTTTCGACAAACTGGCGCTCGACCTCTGTCACGCTAGTCTGCAATAAGTGGCGATAGCGTTGAATATTGTTGCGGTGTGCACGCGCCAACTGGTCGTCAATCATCATCGCCTTCCTTGACGCTACTGTCTCATTTCCTTTTTGCTTCATGGGTGAGGTGCCCCGAGGCAACATTCCTAGTCGTCGCTGGAGCAGAATATTTTTCCTCCCAACGCCGAAATTCCCCTTGGCCGGGGCTTTAAATCCTGGCCCTCCAATTCTTGCGCACTTAGATGACAGAAACAAGAAACGTTCGAAGGAACGTTCCCCGAATTTTTTTGCGATCTGTGAACCATTTCACAATCGCATCTGGTGCCGGTTCAATGTCGGCTGTCGTCGGTCAACCGGTGTCGAGCCGCACTTGTCTTGACCGCTGCTTCTGACCCTAGATATTTTAAGATGCAGCAAGCGCTTGGGATGGTTAACCCGCAAAAAAGCCCCGACGAACCGGGGCTTTGGCCTGCGCGACTGGTGTGATCAGTATCTCGCCGCGATCGGGGCACCGTATCCACCGAAGCGATAGTTCAGCCGAAGCGTGACCATATCCACATCTTGGCTGACGCCGCTCCCGGTCAGGGTGAACCCTCCGGGAGTAACCACGCCTGCGAAGCCGGAATTATCACGCCCCATCCAGAGGTGGTCGTATTCGATACCGAGCGACCAGTTGGGCGTGAAGCCGTATTCCCAGCCGACGCCCAGGGCGCCGCCCCAGCGCGTGTGGCCTGCCGAGGCCAAGCCGACACCGGTGATGTTGTTGAAGATATCGAAGCGATTGCGCGTCACGGCGGCGCCGCCCTTCACGTAGAATAGGGAGGCGTTCCACGCCCAACCGAGTTGCGCCGTCAACAACCCGATGCCGTCGATCTTGCCTGTGGTCGAGATCAATGGATCGATTAGACTGACGCGCGTGTTCTTGATGTTGGCCCAATCTCCCTGCGCTTCGAGGCCGAGCACAAACTGGTTGGTTTGCCAGCGGTACCCGATCTGTCCGCCCGCGAGGCCCCCGGAGCGATCGGCGCAACCACCTGCGACTGTTCCTGCGGGCGTCACGAAATCCACACAACCGTGGCTTTGCCCCCAACCGCCGTTAGCACCGATGTAGAAACCGGTCCAATCATAGATCGGCGCGACCACCGGGGGCGGGGCCTTGACGTAAGGTTTAGCAGCCAGATCAGCCGCTGACGCGGGTGCCGCCATGCTCACTGCCAGCAAGCCCACACCACTCAACAAGATCTTCTTCATTCTTTTCGCTCCATCCACGTTTCACCCGAACGAGCCGGCTGCGGGGTTCCGTCTTGGATTTGCGCACAGCGCGGGTCCGTTTCGGAGACGCCCCCTCGCGCTGGCGTGGGTAAAGGCTCGTGCCGTTGCCAGCGTCCATCGTCGGCGAGCGCATGCCTCAAGGTTGATTTAGATCAATAATCACACTCCGGAATATGGACCAGTTGCAAAAGGGCGGGAGACCGGGAGTTTGAGATATGGGTGAACGTTCGGAATCGATGGTCAGCCGTCGAGGCGCTCTTGCTCTTTGTGGATACGCAGCCGTGTTCGGGCTCGTGGCCTCGCCTGCAATTCTGGTGGTGTCAGATGCTGGCGCTCAGACCTCAACCGCACCGACCACGCCCGCAGCGCCTTCCACTGAGACACCGCAGTCGGGTACGGAGCGGCGTCAGGAACGACGCACGGGGCGCACCGAACGGCGTCAGGATCGACGGACAGGGCGAACAGAACGGCGTCAGGCGCGACGGACGGGGCGCACGGAGCGGCGCGAAGAGCGGCATGACGGTGCTGCCGAAGAGAAAAAGTAGCCGCGCGTCCACCAGCACGTCCCAAGAAACCAATTAGGAGCAAGAACATGAAAAATTCAACGGTGCTCGGCGCGGCCCTCGGTGCAGCGATGTTGTGCTTGGCGCCCGTGTCGTTTCACTGGTCACCAGAAGGGACTGTCGTTATCTCCGTCGAGAAAGCTGACGCTCGTGTCGGTCGTCCGCTCACACCTGGCAGCGTTGCGGGGGTTAATAGGCGAGTGCATAGACGCGCGTATCGGCGCGGGTACTATGGAGCTGCTGTAGGTGCGGCTGCCGTCGGAGCAGCGGCCACGGGAGCGTACTATCACCGCCGGCAATGCGGTTACTATCCATACCCCCCGTGCTATTGAGAGCGACGTCGCCTCCAGCGTTGACCTACGTCAACATCACCTAGTCTCCTTACCGCTCACAAACGCTTGGCCGCCCGGTGCATCTCCATCGGTTCGCGGCGAAAGGGAGGATCACCATGCATCGGACAAAGAGTCTCTCGATCAAGTCGGCGACAGTTGCCGGGATTGCCGCCAGCTTCCTGTTGGGGTTGGCGGGTCTCACGCTCAATCCAACGCCAGCCAAGGCGGTCGTGTATTGCCAGTACGTTGAATATCCGGTCGGGTGCGTTGCGAGGGCTGGCGTCGTGCTCAGGCCTCGTCCCGTGGCGCGCGCTGCGGTCCGTCATAACGTCGGCGGCAACGCAAATGGCGGCGTCAATCGCGTGGGAGTGCGGCGGTAAGGCACTGTTGGTCAGTGCCGCATTGTCGAAAAATGCAACCGCCTCAATTGCGGCAAGGGACTCAGCTATTGATTCGCTCGGTAATCCAGCGTTCGTCGGCTTGTCCAGCAGTCCCTTAGAACTCACACCTGGATCGGCCAACGATGGGGGTGCAAGGGTGCTTGGTCCCCCATCCGGGCGCCCTTGTGCTGAGGCCTAAGCCCCGCGCCAGACGCGCAACACGCCCTCGCGAAAGCCGCCGACGAAATGATCAGACGTATCCGCTGGCAGAATTTGGCTGAGATCATCGAACGAGCCGCTCACCATAGTCGTAAGCTCATGCGCCGAAGCATGCTCCGCCCAGCGGCGTCCCAATTGCAATCCGCGTTGCCGCTCAGCCTCTGCGTCCATCGTCTTAGCTACCCCACGTGTTAACCGGCCCCGGCGAAGTTGCTGACCGCGCCGGGGCCTTCTACGTTCTCGCCAATCTAAGAAAGCTTGGGGGCTGGAAAGATGGGCAAGGCGTGCCCCAGACAAGCAGAACCTGGGTGTTTGGCTAGTGCCCTTTGTGCCAATGCGACCGCAGGTATTGAGGTAGTTGGGGGCAAGAAGCTAAATGGAAAAATGTCAGTCACGATGCGGAGGGCCGGCATCCGTCAGTTCTATTGGCTGCCTCCAAGCGCACGCCCCAGTCGTTCCAGTTCAAGCGTGACGCAGAATAGCGCGAACAACGATACGACGAGTTGCAGTCCCCGGCGGAACATGAGCCAAAGATCGGCGCCCTGATTGATCTCCGGCAAATGTCTGAAGAACACGACACCGAATAGCGAGCCGCCGAAAATAAAGGCGAGACGCCCCAGAAACAGAAACAGGTGACTCAGGATCGGATTCGAGCGCGGAGGTGGGAGCGGAACGCGTCGCAGGCGATACCAATAGGCGACCTGCATCGCAATGATAATGACGGGCCTAGCAAGGTTATCGGACCGTTCGAACGGCAACTGCTCACCGGGATGGATTATCAAGTGCCTAAATTCGGGCAGGCCGTCCAAGATTATGAAGAGTGCTCCTGTCAGTTGAACCACGAGAAGAACCAAATAAACGGCTCTGGATTTTAGGTTCGTCATCTCGAACACCCGTCAACTCCGCTACGGCCGGCCGCACTTAGCCTGCTTCGAGGGCACTCAGCTTCGTCCTGAACTGGACCTAATCTGGTGGATCGAGGTTTGCCAGCCGCTCTCGGTCGAGAAGTACGATTTCCCGGTGACTACCAGCGGTGAAATCAAGTACGCCCGCTCCATGCAGCCTGGATAGAACACGACACACCGTTTCGAGTGCTAAGCCGAGGTAGTCAGCTATATCGCGACGGTACATGGGGAGTGCCATTGAGTTAGTGGCGGTCAGGCGCTTGTCCATCTCCAGCAAGAACGCGGCAACTCTCTCCGATGACGATTTACGGCCAAGCAGCAGCATATGATTTTCCGCGTGCTCGAGGTTGCTGGTAGTCATACGGAGTAGGTTGCGCGAGACAGCTGGATCGGTTTCGGCGACCATTTCTAGAGTTTGCCGTCTGATCAGGCGAAGCGTCGTCTCGACCACCGCCTGGGTCGTAAATCGATGCGTCCCACTGTTCTCCAGCCCGAAAATATCTCCGGCCAAATGGAATGCGCCAATCTGGCGTCGACCGTCAGAGAGCAGTTTGTAACTGCGCGCCGCTCCCCTGATTACTTGATAGACGTATTCGGCAGGTTCCTTCTCACTGAAAATTGCTTTCCCCTTTTTGTAGATCAATACACTCGAACTGACGCCCGGATTTGATTCGCTCGTGATGCCAAGGTCAGTGAGCGAATTAGGGCAGAGGGACCGCCCCGTAGTATTACGCACAAACATGCGGGCTACTCTTTTATTGATTTTTAGCCAATCGAATACGTCTCGGTGCGCGGAACGATAAGCTCCACCCCAAGGTGGAGTGAAGCATAGTATTTGGCGACTGACGCGATGGTACTGTACCAAGGGACAGTGGAGCATTGTCACTGTTGCCGTCAGCGCGGTTGTGCTCGCTGGCGTCGTGTATCGGTCTGGTGACGGGCCGCCGCATCGTGGGGCACGGCAAAGCCCCATAGCTGCATCGCGGCTTCTCCTGATTGTGTCGGCTTCCTTGCAATGGTGATGATCGTCTCATCGCCATCGGTCACACGACAGTGACACTGATGCGCACAAGGGGACAACGTGCCTACAGCTGAACAATGCCGCGCTTATGCCGCCGAGTACAAACTACGTGCCGCTGATCCGAGGAATTCACCCCGCCGAGCGACCGTGCTGACGAACATCTCACGGAGCTGGGCAGCGCTTGGGAGCCAGCTTGAGAACCTTGCAGAGATCGCGAAGTCGGAAGGCAAGTGAGATCGCCTCCCGTCAAAGTGGGCTGGCCCGTGCGTCCTCATCCGCACTTGGCGGCTATCGCTTCGTGACCCGCTTGTTGAGTGCTTTGCGCATCGCCGTTTCGTCCGCGATGAATTTCGAGACCTGATGCTGCTCAGCCTGGGTCAGCCACCGGGTCAGCTTGTCGGCGATCATGGCCCTCTCGCTGAAGCTTGCGTCCCGAGCCGGGTGGGCCACCGTCCATGCGATTAATGCCAGCTGGCGTTTGGTCGGACGCTGGCGTGATCGCGAGCTTATATTTGTTGACCGTTCTGCGGTCATTGGTCTCCCGAGGGCGTAGACCCTTCTAGTCGCGCAGCTTTTTGCCGAATTCCTCTTACTGTTTCGGTCAAGCTGGCACGAACTGCAGCCCCCTTGGGGCGCGGCCCGTTACGATTACCCATGTGGCGGGAAGTGCTCCTTCGGATCGCAGTCATTGCTGTCGGCATGCTGCCGGTGGCGCTGCTCTCTTTCGCGCTTTTTAGAATGTGATTAACGACGTTCATTGATCTGGCTCAATGGCGCAGCTGCCTATCGAGCGGCCTCCTCATGCGAGGAAGGCGCGTCATGAAATCGCCGTCGGTACTGGATTTACCAATCACTGGTCTGGGCATCAGCCGCGTTTGGTCTCGCGTTGATCGCATCGTTGACGTTGTGAAGCCGAATTGCAACCTCCGGAATAAAGCGTAAGATTCAAGTGATTTGCGAACTCGTGGAGGGCATCGTGGCAGCGCGAGACCTCGTTTTCAAAGTCGCCATTATTGGGCTGAGCGTTCTTTCAGCATCTTTCGCGTATACGCTGGTGCTGGGTCTGTAACGGCGTCCCAGAGGCCGGCCTCGCAGAGGGCAATCTTTGTCCTTCAGAACGGTAACTTTGCGGGTTGCCAGGCCTCGATGTCACGTCCATCGCCGGTCAATGCAGCGCCAAGATAGTCGGCGGCGTTGAACTGGAGGACCCAGCCGTCAGCGCTGGCGTCGACATGCTGGCAGCAGCCATAGTCGCGGTGTAGTTCAGGACGTCGCGGGCGCCGGAGGCGCGCATCTCACCGAAGGTGATCTTTTGAAGGCAGGTTCGTCACGGTTCCCGCTCGCGCTTTTCTTCGACGTCATGAGCGCCATTGGTCGAGGAGCGATAAGGTAGTCGGGAGCTCTTATGCCGATCTGCGCGTTCGTGCGACCCGGCGTTGGATGCCGCGGCGACGCTTGTGCTCTTCTAGACGACGTTGCGGGGGCGGGGGCGGCGAGGCAAACTCGCTGGCCGGCAGATTCTCGATCAGCTCGCCGAGCGTAAGATCTTTAGATACGGTCGTAGGTGGCTGCTCAACCGCCGAGAGCAAGTCCCGGCCCGCGTCCGTGATACGCCACTCGCCTGGCTCGCGCGCGATCAGCTTTTGGCCGAAGATATCGAGGTCTGGTGCCCGCGCAGCCAGAAGCTTCATGCGACCGGTCCACTCGGGTCCGCTGGTGTAGAAAAGAGCCAGGTGTTGCTTGACGACGTCAAGACTGGCCCGGCCATCGGGCTGGCCGGCGAGGATTTTGAGTATCGACATCTGAAAGCTCACGTCCGCCACCAGTACGCGACTACCAAACTATCGGACTAACGTAGCGTGTGCATCGGTCGTGTCTAGCGCCATCTTCTTTATGAACGGAGCGACCGAAACTCGGCGGGGTAAAGTAAAAGCGGGGCCTGATTGCTAGCCATTCTTAGATTTTCCGCAGAGGACTTGCCTCGGTTTTCCTTCTCTTTGTAGCTGACATTGGTCCCTTCGTTGAGGGTATTTCGCTCCGCAGTGAGGGCGTCCGCCAACAATCTGTCGAGCACCCGCCGGTCCTCGGCGTCGGCCTGGTGTGAGCCGCCGGTGATGCCGGCGCGCCTGGCCCGGCGCTGTGCGCCGACAGCCTCGATGAGGCGATCGCCTGGCTCAGAGGACACTGGCGAGGGCCTGGCGCAGCCGAGAAAAAACCCCGGCCTTGGGTTTGGGGCAGGCCGGGGCTTGGAGGTTGTTAAGGCCAGGCCTCGGGCTGAGGCTCGAACGCGCATCGACCATCGATGACCTTGCGGCGCCTTTCAATTGCCCTTATGGACAGGCTTTCCCGCGCCATGCAAATCGCGATCTTGATCCTCAATGAGGCAGATGCTCGGCGTTATCGGCGTCTGCACCGCCTGAGTGGTCCTACCGGCTTTTTCCTAAGCGGGACCGCCGCGTTGTCGAGAGATAAAGAAAAGCCCCGGACGACGCCGGGGCTTAAGTTCGCTGGAGGAAATCAGTAACGCGCTGCGATCGGGGCGCCATAACCGCCGAAGCGGTAATTGAAGCGCAGCGTGATCATGTCCACGTCCTGCGTGATCCGGTCGTTCACAAAGGCGGCAAGTCGCGGATCAGCGACCGTGAACGAATTATTCCGGTGCCCCATGAACAAATGGTCGTATTCGACGCCCACCGACCAATTCGGGGTGAAGCCATACTCGTATCCAACACCAATGACACCACCCCAGCGGGTAGCGCTTTGCGCGGCGAGCTCGGTGCCGAAGGCATTATCGATGACGCTTAAGCGGTTGTCTGTCACCGCCGCGCCGCCCTTCACGTAGAACAGTGACGCATTCCAGGCGTAGCCGATCTGGCCGGTGAAGAGGCCGATGGCACTGGTTTTGGTGCGAGTGGAGAGCGAAGCATCGATCAGGCTGACGCGCTGGTTGCTGAGATCCGCCCAATCGCCCTGGGCTTCCAGGCCAAACACCCACTGGCTGGCCTGCCAGCGATAACCGAGCTGGCCGCCGATGACGCCACCGGACCGATCGCGGCAGCCGGAAGCTACGGCTACGCCGGCCGCGTCAAGGAAATCCACGCAGTTGTGGTTCTGCGCCCAGCCACCATTGCCGCCGATGTAGAAGCCGGTCCAGTCGTAGATCGGTGCCACGATCGGAGGCGGTGCCTTGGTGTACGGACGCGCCGCCAAGTCAGCCGCCGACGCCGGAGCGGACAATCCAACGGCCATCATCCCGACCGCAGCAACCAGAAATTTTTTCATACAAGTAATCTCCTCAGAAAGCAGTTCGATAGGGCGATAAGCCCCGCCCGACGAATCAACAGTAGTTCGTTCGCCCCGTGGTTGCTGTAGCCGAGCTGCAACACTCGCTTCGGATCACATCTTCAAATTGTTTATATCCATTAATGACTTAGCGGAACCAAAAGCCCTCTGGCGTGCATAACCCTGATTGCCCGAGACGCGCAAAATCACTCAGTGCACTGGTGGGAGCGACCGCCGCCAGCCTTCACCGCCATCCACAGGGGTTCATAGGCATTCATATATATTTTCGCGGCCGAACCGTCACCGGATCGCGACACAAATGTAAACACAACAACCATATGGAATTGATTTAGCTACATTTTTTGCTCATTAATTCTTCCCTGCGCAGGGAAGGCCGGGATGTCCTGGCTACACCTGTATGCCGCTGTGCAGACTTCTCACTACAACTCCGCACAGTGGACCTCGGGTGCCAGCGGGCTCCCGGTCTTCCCTGCGCCCTCTTTCATTCGAGGGTGAGGCGATCAGGCAAAGCTCGGGCGAAATGCGCCGCGAGGATGCGAGCCCATGTCAGTCACTCAACGACGCTCTCGTGCTCCGGACGCTGCGCAGCACGAAGTGATGCGCTGCAGAGCCGGGGCCCATGCGTCAGTGTGTTGTGTCATCTGCTGGGTCCCGGCTCTGCACCGCACCGCTACGCGCTGCGTCGCGTCCGGGACTCGAGAGAGGCGGGCGCGGCTCCTGCGCACTCCGTCATTGCGAGCGCAGCGAAGCGATCCAGAATCTTTCCGCGGCGGCAGTCTGGATCGCTTCGCTGCGCTCGCAATGACGAGGATGAAGCAGCTGTGCAGCATAACTTCACTCTCACGCGCACGCATCGCATTTTAGGCAACCGTCATAGTCTCTAACGCGCACTAACCAACACCTGACTTAAAACTGTCATAATCGCCGAATGGAACCCGCGGCTGCGTCCTTTTTACACGGCATTAAGCGCGGCTGCATTGGATGCGCGGGGAAAGTGCGTTGGGGACTGCAATGACTGCCGCGAAGAAGATGCCGGGAAAACCGGCCGCCGAAATGTTTGACGACATCCCGGTGCTTCAACGCAAATGGCGTGCCGCGTTGAAGCCGGGCGAACGGCTGCCGCGCTATGAGGACGTGATGCTTGGGAGCCTCGGACGGCTCGCCGACCACATCGCGCTGCTGAAGAACGATGGCGCGCTCGAATTGTCGCGCAGCGGGCGTTACGTGCAGAAATGGCTCGGCGAGGAGCGCTGGGATATCCCGGTCGCCGAGCTCTCGCCCGATTGCGCCACGGCGCTGTCGGAAGCTGTGGCGAGCGCGCTCGAGAACGGACGTCCGCACCAGGCCAGCGCGCATTGCGTGCGCGACGGCATGGTCCGGACCTACGATGTGCTGGCGCTGCCGACCGCCTCCCGCTGGGGCGCCACGCTGGTTGGCGCCTACATCAACGAGCGCGGCGCGCAATACAATCTCTTGGACGCGATCTTCTCGTCGACCGATGACGCCGTGGTTTCGCTGGCGACGCTGCGCGATGCCGCAGGCAAGCCGTTCGATCTCCAGATCGTGCATCACAACAAGAGCGCCGGTGCGCTGCTGAAGGTCGCGAGCGCGGGCCTGTTGTGGCGGCGGATCGGCGAGGGGAACACGCTATTGGCCGCGCCCGAAATCATGGACTTCCTGCTCAAGGTCGTCTCCGGCGGCCGCGGCGAGCAGCTCGAGATCGAAGACGACGGACGTTACCTTCGGCTCAGTGCCACCGCCTTCGCCGATCTGGTCTCGCTGACGATCTCCGACGTCACCGCGTTGAAGCGGCGCGACGCATCGTTTCGCCTGCTGTTCGACAACAACCCGATGCCGATGTGGGTGTTCGAGGCACAGACCAAGGAATTCCTCAGCGTCAACGATGCCGCGGTCCAGCATTACGGCTACAGCCGCGCCACCTTCCTGCGGATGAAGCTGCACGAGATCTGGCCCGAGGACGAGTGGGACAGCCACGCCGAGGCGCTCGAACGCATCGGCGACACCTATCATTCCTCGCGCAACTGGCGCCATTTGTGTGCCGACGGCAGCGAGATCGAGGTGCTCACTTTCGGCCGCCGCGTCGCCTTCGACGATCGCGACGGCTATCTGGTCGCGGTGGTCGACATCACGGAGCGGCGCAAGGCCGAGGCGCGGATCGCCCACATGGCGCACCATGACGGGCTCACCGATCTGCCGAACCGCGAACATTTCCAGCAGTGCTTGAAGCAGGCGCTCGACCAGGCCGGCGGAAAACGGGTCGGCGTGCTCTATATCGATCTCGACCTGTTCAAGAACATCAATGATTCCTTCGGGCATCCGGTGGGGGATCGCCTGCTGAAGCAAGTTGCCGAACGCCTCACCACCGCGGTCCGCGGCGGCAATCTCGCGGCCCGGCTTGGCGGCGACGAGTTCGCCGTGATTCTGGCAGCCGACGTCTCGCCGAACGAAGCCAGCGCCTGCGCGACCTTGCTGATCGACATGCTGAAGGCGCCCTACGATCTCGACGGCCAGGAGATGGTGATCGGCGCCAGCATCGGCATCGCGCTGTCGCCCGGCGACGGCACGACGTCGGAGGAGCTGATGCGCAATGCCGACATGGCGCTGTACCGGGCGAAGTCCGACGGCGGCGGCGTGCACCATTTCTTCGAGCGCGAGATGGACCTCCAGGCGCAGAAGCGCCGCGACATGGAGCTCGATCTGCGCCGCGCTTTCGCCAATGGCGAGTTCGAGCTGCACTACCAGCCGCTGGTGTCGATCGCGTCCGACCGCATCTCCGGCTTTGAATCGCTCTTGCGCTGGCGTCATCCCGACAAGGGCATGATCTCGCCGGCGGAATTCATTCCGGTCGCCGAAGACATCGGCCTCATCACCCAGCTCGGCGAGTGGGTGCTACGCGAGGCCCGCGCGGAGGCGGTGAAATGGCCTGTCGACGTCAAGGTCGCAGTCAATCTGTCGCCGGCGCAATTCCGCAGCCGCAACCTGGTCCAGGTCGTGATTTCCGCGCTTGCGCAGTCCGGCCTGTCGCCGAAGCGGCTCGAGCTCGAGATCACCGAGTCGATCTTCCTGGCAGAGACCGATGCCAATCTCGCCATCCTGCATCAATTGCGCGAGCTCGGCGTCAGCATCTCCATGGATGATTTCGGCACCGGCTATTCCAGCCTGAGCTATCTCCGTAG
Organism: Bradyrhizobium sp. 482_C4_N1_8; assembly: GCF_052075965.1. NCBI lineage: Bacteria > Pseudomonadati > Pseudomonadota > Alphaproteobacteria > Hyphomicrobiales > Nitrobacteraceae > Bradyrhizobium > Bradyrhizobium sp. 482_C4_N1_8. The sequence continues at coordinate 3,580,867 of NZ_CP197231.1, forward strand.
CTTCCCGTTCGACAAGATCAAGATCGACCGTTCGTTTGTGAAGGATCTGGCGCAGCGGCCCGATTGCGTCGCGATCGTGCGCGCCATTTCGGGGCTTGGCCGCAGCCTCAACATCACCACGACGGCTGAAGGCGTCGAGACCGAGGATCAGCTCGACTGGCTGCGCGCCGAAGGCTGCAACGAGGTGCAAGGGTTTCTGTTCAGCGCGGCGCGGCCCGCCGCCGAGATCGCAAGGCTGCTGGCCGATTTCGGCCAGCGCGCCTCACGGGCGGCGTAGTCCTTCAGGATAGCAGCCGTAGACCAGTTCCTTGAAGGCGGGCGTGATGCGGCTGCGCTCGTTCTGGGTCTGCTGCATCAAGAGGTAGACCATGTCGAGCTTGGGATCGACGCCGAAATAGGTGCCGCTTCCTGAGTCCCATTTCAATTCGCCGATCGATCCGGCCGGTGGCGGCTTCGCATTGCCGGGATCGGTGCGTACACCGATGCCGTAGCCATAGCCAAAACCGTCGCCCGGGAAATAGAAATAGTCGCGCCCCACGCCGGAGCCGGGCCCGACGTGATCGGTCGTCATGGCCTTGAACACGGCGGGGCTGAGGTAACGCTTGCCCTCGAACTCGCCGCCATTGAGCAGCATCTGCGAGAAGCGCTGATAGTCGGTGATGGTCGAGAGCAGCCCGCCGCCGCCGGATTCCCATTCGGGATGGTCGAGGCGGTCGCGCTCGCCGGCGAGCAGGACCGGGTCGCTCGGCAGCGGCCGCGCCATCCGGGCGCGCTCCTCCGGCGTTTTCAGCACGAATTTGGTGCTGTTCATTCCGAGCGGATCGAGAATGCGCTGCTTGAGGAATTCATACAGCGTCTGGCCCGAGATGATCTCGATGACGGCGCCGAGCACGTCGGTGGAATGGCCGTAGCGCCACAGCGTTCCGGGCTGGCGCGTGAGCGGCAGCTTGGCGATGCGGTCGGCGAATTGCCTGTTGTTGAAGGGCCCCTCGAAAATATTGGCGGCCTGGTAAACCTGCATCACCCATGGGGCGCCGATATAGTCGTAGCTGATGCCCGAGGTCTGCCGCAGCAGATCCTCGATGTTGACAGGACGGATCGACGGCTCGAGTTCGACCTTCGAGGTGCCCTCCGGCTCCACGCCCACTTTGGTGTCGGCGAAGAGCGGGACGTATTTCGACACGGGGTCGGTGAGCGCGAGCCTGCCCTCGTCGATCAGCATCATCGCGCCGAGACACGTGATCGGCTTGGTCATTGAGTGGATGGCGAAGATCGTATCCGGCGTCATGGCGAGGCCGGTCCTGGTGTCGCGCACGCCGAAGTTCTTGAGGTAGACCGGCTTGCCGTGCTGCTGCACCAGGACCACCGCGCCCGGCAGGCGGCCAAGCGTCACCTCGTTGTCAAAATAGGCGGTGATGCGGTCGAGCCCGTCAGCCGACGGAGTAGGGATGTTGGTGGCGGCGCTGCCTCGCCCCATCGTGCCGGCCAGCAGCGCGGCCCCGACCAGAAATTCACGACGCTTCATCCGGGCTTCCTCCCTCGCCGGGATCAAAGCCGCAAGACGCTGGAGGCGTCAACAATACATCGATTAAAAACGCGTCACGATTTCCGAAAGGAACGGTCGCGGACGGTCTTCGCTGGGCTTGGTCGGCGTGCCGATATGGACGAGGCCGGCGAGCTTTTCGTCCGGCTTGAGGCCGAGGCCGTCCAGCACGTCGCGATCGAAGGCGAACCAGCCGGTCAGCCAGCAGGCGCCGTAGCCGAGCGCGGTCGCGGCCGTGACAATGTTCATGACGCTGGCGCCGGCCGACAATTCCTGCTCGAACGCCGGCACCTTCGGATGCGGCTTGGTGAAGCTGACGATACCGATCACCAGCGGCGCGTCGGTGAGGCGTTTGCGCTCGGTCTCGATGTTCGCCGCCGGTGCGTCCGGATTCTTGCGGGCAAAGACCGTCGCGATGACCTCGCCGGCCCGCTCGCGGGCGTCACCCTCGAAAATGATGAAGCGCCAGGGCGCGAGCTTGCCGTGGTCGGGCACGCGCGCACCGATGGTGAGGATGGTTTCGAGCTCGGCGGGGGAGGGGCCGGGCCCGGTCATCTCGCGCGGCTTGACCGAGCGACGGGTTTTCAGGAGTTCGATGGCGTCGGGCACTGCGATGTCCTCTTCGGCTGGTCGTCGGGCGTGCCATGCCGAGATAAGCATGCACGCCCGCAACCGAAAGCGAGTTTAGATCGATTTCAGGGATCAGGCCGCCTCGCGCGCCCGCCGGACGTCCGGTGGGGTGGCCTCGTCGACGAGGGCGGCGAGCGCCTCCACCGTCGTCATCACCTTCTGGCCTTCGCTGCCGAGCCGGCGGACGGAGACCGACTGCGTCTCGGCCTCCTTCTTCCCGCACACGAGCAGCGCCGGAATCTTGGCCAGCGAGTGCTCGCGGACCTTGTAGTTGATCTTCTCGTTGCGCAGGTCGATCTCGGCCCGGAGCCCCGCGCGCCGGACCTGTTCCAGCACCTGCTTGGCATACTCGTCGGCCTCCGAGGTGATGGTGGTGACCACCACCTGCACCGGGGACAGCCAGAGCGGGAAGTTGCCGGCATAGTGTTCGATCAGGATGCCGATGAAGCGCTCCATCGAGCCGCAGATCGCGCGATGCACCATCACCGGCGCCTTCTTGCCGCTGTCATGGTCGATGTAGAACGCGCCGAACCGCTCCGGCAGGTTGAAGTCGACCTGCGTGGTGCCGCACTGCCAGTCGCGGCCGATGGCGTCGCGCAGCACATATTCGAACTTCGGCCCGTAGAAGGCGCCTTCGCCCGGATTGATCTCGGTCTTGATGTGATTGTTCTGCGACTGGATCTCGCGCAGCACCGTCGCCATCACGCGCTCGGCGTGATCCCACATCGCATCGGTGCCGACGCGCTTCTCGGGCCGGGTCGAGAGCTTCACCGTGAGATCGCCGGTGAAACCGAAATCGGCATAGGTCGACAGAATGAGATCGTTGATCTTGAGGCACTCGTCGGCGAGCTGATCTTCCATGCAGAAGACGTGCGCGTCGTCCTGAGTGAAGCCGCGCACACGCATCAGGCCATGCATGGCGCCGGAGGGCTCATAGCGATGCACCACGCCGAACTCGGCGAGGCGCAACGGCAGGTCGCGGTAGCTCTTCAGGCCGTGCTTGAAGATCTGCACGTGGCCGGGGCAGTTCATCGGCTTCAGCGCAAACCAGCGCTTGTCTTCGGCCTCGTCACCGGCGGACTGCGCCGCGAACATGTTCTCGCGATACCAGCCCCAATGGCCCGAGGTCTCCCACAAGGACTTGTCGAGGATCTGCGGCGCATTGACCTCGCTGTAGTCGCCGGCGAGGCGCCGGCGCATATAGGCGATCAGCTGCTGGAAGATGGTCCAGCCCTTGGCGTGCCAGAACACGACGCCCGGACCTTCTTCCTGGAAGTGGAAGAGGTCGAGCTCGCGCCCGAGCTTGCGATGGTCGCGCTTTTCGGCTTCCTCGATCTGCTTCAGATAAGCGTCGAGGTCCTCCTGCTTCGCGAACGCCGTGCCGTAGATGCGGGTCAGCATCGGGTTGTTGCTGTCGCCGCGCCAATAGGCGCCGGCCACCTTCATCAGCTTGAAGGCGTTGCCGACCTTGCCGGTCGAGGTCATGTGCGGGCCGCGACAGAGATCGAACCAGTCGCCCTGGTAGTAGATCTTGATCGGCTCGTTGCCGGGAATGGCGTCGACCAGCTCGACCTTGAACGCCTCGCCCTTGTCGCGGAACACCTGCTTGGTCTTCTCGCGGTCCCAGACTTCCTTGGTGAAAGGTTTGTCGCGCGCGATGATCTCGCGCATCTTCTTCTCGATTGCGGCAAAATCTTCCGGCGTGAACGGCTCGTTGCGGAAGAAGTCGTAGTAGAAGCCGTTCTCGATCACGGGACCGATGGTGACTTGCGTGCCGGGCCACAGCGTCTGCACGGCTTCCGCGAGCACGTGGGCGCAGTCGTGGCGGATCAGCTCGAGCGCGCGCGGATCGTCGCGGTTGATCAGCTCGATCTTGGCATCGGCTTCGATGGGATCGTCGAGGTCGGCGACCTCGCCGTCGAGCGCCATCGCGACCGTGCGCTTGGCCAGCGACGGCGAAATGCCCTTGGCGATCTCGAGGCCGGTGATGCTCTTGGCGTATTCGCGCCGGGCGCCGTCGGGGAAGGTGAGGGTGATCTTTTCGGGCGGGGTCACGGGTCTCAGATTGCTGAGGCTGTATTGAAAGCCGGATTCGGATTTGGGCTGGTCGGTCATGCTTTTCTCCTGAGGCTCACTCCTGCGAACGAGCGCAGGTAAGCGGGAACGAGCGATATATCAGGCGATTCGGCCTGTGCAATCCGGCATTTCCAAGAAAGTCGCGCGCAAAAGCTTGGGCGATACTCCAACTATTTCGCAACGCGCCCTTTAACTGGTCGCAGGCCTGCTCTACATGCATTTGCATGGAAAATCCGCCCGCCGCCGGCCGTTTCACCGCAACCGCCCTGATGCTCGGCAATCTCGTCACCGGCTGCTCGGTGCTGGCACCGGCGGGGATGCTGCCGGAATTGGCAACGGGGCTCGACGTCAGCATTCACGCGGCCGGGCTGCTGATCACCTTCGGTGCGGTCACGCTATGCATCGGCTCGCCGCTGACGGCTTGGCTCACCAGCCGCATCGACCGCAGGACGCTGCTCGCGACGACACTGGCGGTGCTGGCGCTGGGCAATCTCGCTTCGGCCTTTGCGCCCGATTACACGAGCCTCCTCATCATTCGCCTGCTGATGCTGGCGGTCGGCGCGCTCTACACGCCGCAGGCTGCGGGCACGGCGGCGCTGATCGTGCCGGTGAAGCGGCGGGGCAGCACCATCGCCTACATCTTTCTCGGCTGGTCGTTAGCTGCGGCCGTCGGTCTTCCGCTGATCACTTTCATCGCCAGCCGCTACGGCTGGCGCGCGGCCTATGGCGGGATCGGCGCGCTCGGTTGCATCAGCTTCCTGTTGTTGCTGCTGCGCCTGCCGGCGGGATTGAAGGGCACGCCTGTTGACCTGAAGACCTGGAGCGCGGTCGGCCGCAGCAGGACGATCCTGCTGCTGCTTGCGATCACGATGCTGCAAATGTCCGGGCAGTTCGTGGTGTTCACCTTCATGGGTCCGCTGCTCAAGAAGCTGACCGAGGCGAGCCCGGATGCAATCGGCATGGTGTTCGGCATCTACGGCGTTTGCGGTTTCCTCGGCGTCGTCATCGCGACCCGCATCGTCGACACCTGGGGGCCTTATCGGACGTCGCTGCTGTTCACCTGCCTGCTGTTTGCGGGCATCACCGGCTGGGCGCTCGGTGCGGGGAGCCTGGTATTCATGGCGTTCGCGGTCGCGATCTGGGGCCTCGGCTTTGCCTCAACCAATTCGATGCAGCAAGTGCGGCTGGTCGCGGCTGCGCCGCCGCTCGCATCGGCGACCGTCGCGCTCAACACCTCCGTCCTCTATGTCGGCCAGGCTGTCGGCTCCGCCATCGGCGGGCTGCTGTTCGCCCGCGAACTGCTGCATCCGCTTGGTTTCGTCGCGGTCGGCTTCGTCGTCCTGGCGCTGATCCTCGTGGTTCTGACCCGGCCCCGGCCGGCTGCTGCCACCACGGCCTGAAGGGTGCGTTTTCCTATGCGCAAGGTGCTTGGCAAACCACGCGCGGGAGCGCTAGAAGGCGAGGCATGGGGACCAAAGAGAGTTGACTGACATGAGGATGATTCTGGCGGTTGCCGCGGTGCTCTATTCAGCCTCCGCGTTTGCACAAACCGACAAGCCACCCATGGTGGGGGACAAGCCGCTGGTGCAGGTCACGCCCAAGGGGACCAAAGAGGCCGCGGCCAAGCCGGCCGCTGCGCCGAAGGGCAAACCGCAGTCGATTGCGGCCCGGCTCCAGGCCTGCCTCGACCTCGATGACGGCACCAAGGACCGCCTCAACTGCTACGACGCCGTGATCGCGCCGCAGCCGAAGCCGAAACCGGCGAAGGCCAAGGGTTACGCCGATTGCCGCTTCTTCAAGGAAGAGGACGAGCGGCTGGCCTGCTTCAACGGCTTCGCCGAGAGCATTCCGAAGCTGCCCAAGACCTGAACATCAAGACCTGACCATCAATACCTGAAGATCAAGAGCCGAGGTCTGGAAGCCGGACGGCTAGTCGCTGATCCGGCTGAGCACGGCCCTGAACGCAACGCCCGGCACCTGCAGCGCGGTGCCTTCGAATTCCGCCGTGTCGCCGTCCTCACGGCCGGCCAGCGTCAGCGTGATCCTGTCGTGCCCGAACAGCGGCTTGAAGGACGGATCGTCGTTGTAGCGCTGGGTCGAAATCTTGACCTTGATGCTGTCGCCCTCCCCGACGGAGGTCCCGATGAAAGCGAAGGCGGAATTGCCGCCGCGCATCTTGCCATCCGTCACATAGACGACGCCGCAGCCGGTTCCATGAACCGTGTGGAAGTCGACCTTATACAGTCCCTGACGCACCGTCTGTCCCCGCAGAATTCAAGCTAAAACTTGGCCGGCAAATTATGAGCGTTGCCAGCGGAAGCAATCCGGTGGCTCCCGGGGATGTCGGCCATCAACATCACATTTTGATCAAAGCCTGCGGCAATTGCGGGCAGCGCGGCCAAATGCCGGCGCGCGCAATATCGGCTAGCGGCTCGATGCGGCCGGATTGGTGGACGCAACGCGCGTCAGCGCCAACGACGGCGTCGCCGACATCTTCACGAGCACGTCCTTGAGCGGGTCCCGGGTCCAGGCGCGCGTCACATAATCACGATGCGTGATGCCGTCGCCGGTTTCGACGAACACCACGCTGCCGGGACGGAGCGGCCCGTCCATGTCCTCGGAGACGCTGATGCCCTTTTGCCGCAACATGCTCATCAGCTCGCGGTCGCGCCGCGCGGTGTAGCGGGTGTAGGAGCTGACGAAGAAGCCGGAGCGGTGGCTCTCGATCCAGGAGGCGAACTTGTCCATTTCGCCGTAGACGGCATCGAGCAGGACGACGCCGCGGACGCGGTCGCTGATGCCGCCGACCTCGAGGCTCCAGGCCGTCGGCAGGAAGCCGCCGCTATAGCCGACGATCACGATCGGCATGTTGGCGAAGGCGCGGGCGTTGTTGGGATCGCCGGTGAGCCGGGCCAGATGGGCCGCCGACTCTTCCATGAAGCGCTTGAGGCCGCCCGCCTGCCAGAACTTGCCGGCGCTGGAATCGGCGGCATCGACCGCCATCTGCGGCGCCAGCAGGATGGCGTTGGCGCCGGAATCGGTGACCTGCTGCGGTACGAGTTGGCGGTCGCGCACGTCGCGCTCCAGCGTTGCGCCGTTGCCGTGGAAGAACACCACGATCACGCCGGGCTTGCGCACGTCGAAATGCTCGGGCACGTGCATCAGCACGCGGCTGTCGCTGTAAGTCTCGTCCTGCCAGTAGACGCGCCCGGAATAGCTGCGGTGGCCGCGGCGATCGCCCTTGGAGATGTTGAGGAACGGCGCGTCGGAGGCGGGGTTGTTGCCGAAATAGGGGAAGGCCGACGATTTCATGCTGACGAGTGTCGTCAGGTCTTCACGTGCCGGACGCTGGTAGGGGATTTGCGGTGCGAGCGAGGCGACCTTGTACGGCGCCTGCTCCGGCTGAGGCTGCTGCTGGACGGCGCGTTTGGGCGAGAAGTCCGACATCTGCCGTTGCAGAAGACTCTCGCTCGCCGACGGGAAGCGCTCCTTGAATTGCGGGGCGGGGAAGCGATCCTCGAACGTGTCGCTGCTTGCGACCTGAGGATTGGTCTTCGCGACGATTTGGACGTTGGCCTGCGAGTTCGCCGCGAGCGCCGCCGGGTTGGGAGCCCTGCCACATTGAACCAGCGTGAGCGACAGCGGCACCAAGGCTGAGACCAGCGCGATCCGGCGCGCACCACTGCGCGCGCCGGACAGCGTCCGATCAGCACGAATGTCAGCTCTCAATTTCAGAGCGGCCCCGACCATCCACCCATGACCCCAAGTCATGTCCACGAGCCCAGCGGCAATATTCAAGCTAATTGAGCCGACTGGCGTTTAGGCGACGTTAAGTGTCCGGAGAAACTTCCCCAAATCCGGAATGGCTCAAGGGGACCATGCAATCGTGTCCTGATTGTGGGGGTGCGAAACGGGATTCTCAGGTGTTTGCGGGCCTTTGTTGCCCAGGATCGTGCACAAAAGGTGCCGCAATACCGATTCCATGCGCCTCATTTAACCCTTGTTAACCCTGCTTGAATTGACTGGACCAGACTGCACGATGCTCTCCACGACACGTGACGCCTGAGGTTGAGGACCCCGATGACGGCATCAGATGCGGGACCCGCGCCCTGGACCGGCCGGCTGACGGGAAGCGGGCCGGGGGTCTCCGTTCTGGTCGCAACCGCCATCGTCGTTGCCGACATGATCGGGGTCGGCGTCTTCACCAGCCTCGGCTTCCAGGTCAAGGACATCCCGTCCGGCTTCTCGATCCTGTTGCTCTGGACCGTCGGCGGCATCGTCGCGCTGTGCGGGGTGTTCTCCTACAGCGAGCTCGGCGCCATGTTTCCGCGCTCGAGCGGCGAGTACAATTTCCTCGGCCGCGCCTACCATCCCGCCTTCGGCTTTCTCGCCGGCTGGGTCTCGGCGACAGTTGGCTTCGCAGCGCCTGTCGCGCTTGCGGCGATGGCGTTCGGCGAATACGCGAAATCGGTCGTCCCCGATCTGCCGCCGATCCCGCTTGCCATCGGCGTGGTGTGGCTGGTCTCGATCGTGCAATTGACCGGTGTCAGGCACTCCTCGACCTTCCAGTTGATCTCGACCATCCTCAAGGTCGTGCTGATCGTCGCCTTCCTGCTCGCCGGCTTCGTCATCGGCACGCCGCAGCCGATTGTCTTCACGCCGCAGCCGGGTGATCTCGCGCATATCGTCAGCGCGCCCTTCGCGATCGGGCTCGTCTTCGTGATGTACTCGTTCTCGGGCTGGAATGCCGCGACCTACATCATCGGCGAGATGAACATGCCGCAGCGCGATCTGCCGCGCGCGCTGCTCGCGGGCACGCTGATCGTGCTCGTCCTGTACGTCGCGCTGAATGCGGTGTTTCTCTACTCGACGCCGGTCAGTGCGCTGGCCGGCCAGCTCGACGTTGCCAGCGTCGCGGGCAGCGCGATCTTCGGCAGCCTCGGCGGCCGGATCGTCGGTGCGATGATCTGCGTCGGCCTGATCTCCTCGATCAGCGCGATGATGTGGATCGGCCCGCGCGTGATGATGACGATGGGCGAGGACATTCCGGCCCTGCGCGTGTTCTCGAAGCGATCGGTGAGCGGCGCGCCGGCCTATGCCATCCTGTTTCAGCTTGCCGTCGCCAATCTGCTGTTGTTCACGCGCAGCTTCGAGGCGGTGCTCGACTTCATCCAGTTCGCGCTGTTGTTCTGTTCGTTCTTCACGGTCGCCGGCGTCGTCAAGCTGCGCATCACCGATCCCGACCTGCCGCGGCCCTATCGCGCATGGGGATACCCGTTCACGCCGCTCGTTTTCCTGCTCGTGACCGCGTTCATGATGTACTGCCTGTTGACCGAGCGGCCGGTGCAGTCGCTGGCGGGGATGCTGCTCATGCTCTCGGGCCTGTTGATCTATGCTGTTTTCCGCAGGCGGCCGGTCGCCGCTGGTACGTCATCACACCGCGAATAGACATGTTTCGACCCATGAGAATTGCGGCCGTCGCTCTTGCCCTGCTGGCCGCGGCCGTCTCGTCTGCACGTGCCGCCGACGTCACCTTCGATGATACCGCGCGCTTTCTCGCGGGCATGCAGCCTTCGCCGGACTCGCCGCTGGTGCCCCTCACCAAAGACCCGGGCTGGCAGCGCCACGCAAAATTCTTCGACGGCGCCTTCGCCCAGCTCGAGCAGCGGCAGCTCTCGAAGATCCGCAATTGGGCCGACGTCAATCTGGCCGCGCCCCGGCCGACCATGTTCTACTTGTTCAGCGGCCCCGACTTCCTCTACGCCGATGCGTTCTACTCCAAGGCCAGCACCTATGTGCTCGGCGCGCTGGAGCCGGTCGGCGCGGTGCCTGACCTGACGCGGCTGCCGCGCGGCTCGGTCGGTGCCGCGCTCTACAATGTCGAGCGTTCGCTCGGCTCGATCCTGAGCTTCTCCTTCTTCATCACCAAGCACATGAAGGTCGACCTGCACGCCAACCAGGTCAACGGCACGTTGCCGATCCTCTATGTCTTCCTCGCGCGCTCCGGCAAGACCATCCGCAATGTCGAGATGATCGCGCTCGACGACAAAGGCGGGGTGCATACGGGAGGCGACAATCCGGGACGGAACGCGACGCGCGGTGTCCGCATCACCTTTGCCGGAAGCGACGGCGAGGCGCGCACGCTGTACTATTTCTCGACCGATCTCTCCAATGCCAGCGCGCGCAACACGGGATTTCTGAAATTCTGCGAGACGCTCGGGCCCGGCAACAGCCTGCTCAAGAGCGCGTCCTATCTCCTGCACAAGGGCGACTTCTCCGTCGCTCGCAACTGGCTGCTGGCCAACAGCGCGACCATCATCCAGGACGATTCCGGCATTCCGCTTGCGAACTACAATGCGCAACAGTGGCGGTTCTTCCCGTTCGGCCGCTATCTCGGACCGATCGACGAATTCCCCGGCCGCTACCAGGAGCGCTACGCCGAACTGTTCACGCGCGCCCAGCCGATCGATTTCGGCGTCGGCTATCGCTGGCGGACGCATGAATCGAACTTGCTGCTGTCGGTGAGGGTGCCGGGAAGCGAGACCGCGCCGGCTGCGGAGACCACCTCGTCCGCCGAGCCGTCGCCAAAGCCGCCGCGTCCGAAGCGGCTGCGTCCGCCCGAGTCGATCCCGCCACCGCCCGGGCGCTTTTTCTGGTTTCGTTAGGTTGCCTGTTGAGGCGGGTGTCACGCGCTCCGGGCGATGACAACCAGCCGTACGAACGCGAACGCCATCTGATGATATGTCGCCAAACCCGATGCGGATCGGTTGGTGCTCGATCTCTAACGTCCAGCCTACCAGTGCACGCTCTGGCTCGGCACGATGAAGGCCGTGGTGCTCGGCGCCGTGGCAAGGCTCGTTGCCAGATACCAGCCGGAGCCGACCACGAGCGCCAGCAGCGCAATGATGGCAATCATGTCGAGGGTTCTGGGGTCGTGATGCCCTCTGGAACCAGGATGTGGACCAAGCCTGAAGTGAAGAGGGCTGATTTTCCAGCGCATTCTTGTTTCCTCCCGTAGGAGCATCACAACAACGCGAGGGGGAAGTTCCGGTTCCATTCAAGGCAGCGATGCGCGAAGCGCCGCGGCGTTCCTGGTGATATTCAGGATGCGTTGACGCCGCGCCACCTGCCATAGCGCCAGGGCAGATACCAGCGCGCGCCTTGCGGTGCGCTGAGGGGCACGTTGTCGATTCCCGATGTGCCGAAAGGATTGCAGCGAAGCAGTCGCGCGAGCGTCATCCAGCCGCCGGCCCACAGGCCGAACCGCTCGATCGCCTCGTCGCCATAGACGGAGCAGGTCGGCAGGTGCCGGCAATTGTAGCCGACCAGCGGCGAGAGCGTGTGGCGGTAGAGCCAGATCAATGCGCGGCCGAATCGGCGCGGGAGCCGGAGCGCGCCCTCGATGGGAGTGGAACAGTGCTCGCAGGTTGAATGCTTCATGGGCGCTGTGCTGCGATCGTGAGCGACGTATTGCGCGGTTCCGGCGCAGGGAACCGCAAGTTGTTGTTTCTGCGCCATATTTCCCGTGCTTTTTGGGAGCAGTGCAGCAAGTACCTGTGGACGATCTGTATTCCCCCGGATACCATTTTTATGACGACCGTGTGTAGAAACATACGCCCGTATGATGGACTCAGAGGGCGCTACCGAGGACTGTTGGGGAACCTTTGGGGCTTGGGGAAGGAACCAGATTGAGACTTCTGAACTCCCTCGATCGTCGCGGTTGGTTGTTGCTTGGGGCAGCCGCACTTGGCGCCGCACTCTTCGGAGCTGTGGCCACGACCGGCACAACGGCTCATGCCGGTGCCGCCCTCGAAGAGCGCAAGCTGCCGATGAAGTTCAACTGGGTCGCCTGCGACCCGAACTGCCGCGGCTGGGTCAGCGCGGTCGGCATCATCACCGCCGATACGCCGAGGGATTTCGAGGAGTTTTCGCGCGGACGCCAACTTGGCGGCGCGACCGTGGTGCTCGACTCCAGCGGCGGTTCCGTCAACGACGCGATCACGCTCGGCCGGCGCTTCCGCAATCTTGGACTTTCGACCACCGTCGGCATCAGCGTTCAGAACCGCAGCGGGCAGTCGGCCCGTCCGGCGGTTGCGCCCGAAGCCTATTGCGAATCCATGTGCGTGTTCCTGCTGCTGGCCGGCAAGAAGCGCTACGTGCCGGAAGCAGCTCACGTCCGGGTCCACCAGATCTGGATGGGCGATCGTGCCGACGATGCCAAGGCGGCGAGCTACAGCGCGCAGGACCTGATGATCGTGGAGCGCGACATCGGCCGGCTCGCCAAATACACGTTCGATATGGGCGGCGCCGGCGACTTGCTCTCGCTCGCGCTGAGCGTGCCGCCGTGGGAAGATCTGCACGAGCTGGATGCTGGCGAGCTGAAGCTCACCAATCTCGTCACCACCAACCTGGTGGCCGACGTGCTGCCACATGTGGACGTCGCTGCGCCCGCGGTGGCGGAACTTGCACCGAAGACCCAGGCGAGGTTCGGCGCGGAAGCGGAACCGCAGCCTGTCAAGTCGACCAAGACGGCGGAAGCCGTGGTGCCGACCGGTGCGGCGCAAAGCGCGGGCTCGCAGAAGTAGGATTTCCCTGATCGTCATGCCGGCGCGTGCGCCGGAATGACCTCGGCCAAATCAGCCCTGCGCCGCGGCCGGCTGCTTGGCTTTCGCCTCGATCTGGCCGATGGCATCGACCACGGCATCGAAGGTCAGGAGGGTCGAGGCGTGTCGCGCCTTGTAGTCGCGGACCGGCTCGAGGAATTTGATCTCTTCCCATTTGCCTTCAGGAGGCGCGCCGTTCTCCTTGAGCATCTTGCGAACGGTTTCGCGTAACTCGCGGAGTTCGCTCGCGGTCGAGCCGACGACGCGACTTGCCATGATGGATGAAGAGGCTTGTCCGAGGGCACAGGCCTTCACGTCATGGGCGAAGTCGGTGACCTTGTCGCCCTCCATCTTGAGGTCGATCTTCACGGTCGAGCCGCACAATTTGGAGTGGGCGGTGGCGGTGGCGTCGGGGTCCGGCAGCCGTCCGAGGCGTGGAATATTCCCGGCCAGTTCGATGATCCGCTTGTTATAGATGTCGTTCAGCATGTGATGGAGTCCAACACTTCCGCACCGGATCGGCCTTGGCGGGCGCCGCCCACGGTCCTATATAGGGGCGGAACTGGCGGAAAAACAGTCCAGCGGTGCGGCGGCAGCGGTCCAGATCTGCGCTGCCAGCGTGATGACCCAAAGGACCTTTTTCGTCAAAACTGTTCTCTTCAGGCGTCCGGCGGCTTGCCGCCCCGTCTGCCGGTGACACTCCGGCCGCGAGGCCGTCGAACGGAGTAGACATGGACGCTACGATCAAATCCATCCGCCCGGGCAAGCCCTCCGACCGCCAGCCCGAGAGCCGCCCGGCTGAGCTTGACCCTGCCGAATTCCTCGCGGCCGCCGTCCGCGCCGACCAGCCGCGCCCCGCGCGCGCAGAGGCGGAAGCGGCGGTGAAGACGCTGCTCGCCTATATCGGCGAGAACACCGCGCGCGAAGGCTTGCTCGACACGCCGCGCCGTGTGGTCGAGGCCTTCGACGAGCTCTATCAGGGCTACCACCAGTGCCCGGCCGAGGTGCTCGACCGCACCTTCGGCGAGACGGCCGGCTATGACGACTTCGTGCTGGTGCGCGACATCGAGTTCACCTCGCAGTGCGAGCATCACATGATGCCGTTCTACGGCAAGGCGCACATCGCCTATACGCCGGTGGAACGCGTCGTCGGCCTGTCGAAGCTTGCGCGTCTGACCGACATCTTCGCCCGCAGGCTCCAGACCCAGGAGCACATGACGGCGCAGATCGCGGCGGCCATCGACGAGATCCTCAAGCCCCGCGGCGTTGCCGTGCTGATCGAGGCCGAGCATACCTGCATGTCGGTGCGAGGCGTTGCCAAGCATGGTGCCTCGACCTTCACCAGCCGCTTCACTGGCATGTTCCGCGACAATCCGGCGGAGCAAGCACGTTTCCTGTCCCTGGTGCGAGGCACGACGCGCTGACCTCGCGAAGGTCTATGTCCGCGTCATGCTCCAAGCGAGGACGCCCGTGTCCGCTCACTCCCATGAGATCGAGGAAGGCCTCGCCTTCCTGCCCAGGTTCGACGCTGCCGGCCTCGTGACCTGCGTGGCGACCGACGTTGCCACCGGTGATGTGCTCATGGTCGCGCACATGAACGACGAGGCGCTGCGCAAGACGATTGCGACCGGCGAGGCCTGGTACTTCAGCCGATCGCGCAATGCCTTGTGGCGAAAAGGTGAGACGTCGGGTCAGACCCAGCGCGTGGTCGAGATCCGCACCGATTGCGACCAGGACGCGGTCTGGATCCGTGTCGAGCAGATCGGCGCGGCCTGCCACACCGGCCGCCGGTCCTGCTTCTACCGCAAGGTCGAGGCCGAGGGCGGCGGCGCCAAGCTGGTCTTCATTGATGCGGACAGGTTGTTCGATCCGGACGCCGTCTACAAGAAATAGCCCGTCGTCACGCCGGGTTCGGGCCGGAATGACGGCGAACGGCCAGATTAACCCCGCATTAACCATACCTGTCCCACGGTGAGACGACAGGCGCCGAATTGCCGGCGTCGCTCAACGCCGCACGGGGCGGGCACTCCATCATGTCGGTCGACAATTCCAGTGCCTCTCAGACGACGGGTCTCGATCCGTCGCGGGCACGCGTCGCCGGCGCGATCAAGCAGGTCTCCAACCGGACGGGCGTCAGCTTTCAGTACATGCTGACGACCGCCAAGATGGAATCGGATTTCGATCCGACGGCGGGAGCCACCACGTCGTCCGCCCACGGGCTCTACCAGTTCATCGACCAGACCTGGCTGGGTACGGTGAAGGAGGCGGGCACCCAGCTCGGCTATGGCAATTATTCCGACGCCATCACCAGGACGTCGTCGGGCGGCTACGCGGTCGATGATCCCGCCATGAAGCGGTCGATCATGAAGCTGCGCGACGATCCGGAAGCCGCCTCCACCATGGCCGCAGCGCTGACGCAGTCGAACAGTTTCAAGCTCACCGGACTGCTCGGCCGCAGGCCGTCTGACAGCGAACTCTACATGGCGCATTTCATGGGTCTCGGCGGCGCCGCAAAGCTGATCGCCAATGCCGAGGACAATCCGCAAGCGGTCGGTGCGCGGCTGTTTCCTAACGCGGCCTCCGCAAACCGCTCGATCTTCTACGCCAGGGACGGCCGCGCCCGCAGCGTCTCCGAGGTCTATTCGGTGCTCGACTCGCGCTACGCCAACGCGGCGAATTCGAAAGCGACCCGCAGCGCAATGGCGATGTATGGCGAATCGCCATCCACGACGCAGGTCGCAAGTGCCAACGGCGTGCAGCCCACCGCGCCTGTCATCGACAACGCCGCCTATCTGCAGACCTTTCCGGAGGCGCGCGGCGTGACGCCGGTGAGTGCGACGTCGTCGTCAACGGCTGCGGACAACACGCCGATCACACCCGCATTCCGCTCGATCTATCAGCCCGGCGATACCACGCAGCCGGTTTCGACCACGGTGCAGAAATTGTGGGGCAACAACGCCTCGCTTGCTTCGATCGCATCGGCGACGCCTGACGTGCGCCCGCCGCAACCGCTCGATCTCTTCAGCGATCGCAGCGGTACGTTCTCGAGCTGATCGTCGCGCGAATAACCCGCTCTCGTGTCCCGGACGCGTGGCAGGCGCCTTTGTTCCCTTAACAAAACGTCAATAAAACCAGCCAGTTATGGTGAACGCTTTGTTAAGCGTCGTGGTTTATTTTGTGTTGCAGGTGACAAGCCGTCACCGTTTTCGTTTGTTGTGTAAGCCGGAAGCAGCATGATTGTTCGGCAGTTCATCAATTGGATCAGGACGGCGCCCGCCGGCGAGCGGGCCGAGGCGACGCGGGCATTGGCCCGGGCCTGGCTGATCTCAGACCTTTCCCATGACGACCGTATCGCGGCCGAAGGCGCGCTCCTGATGCTGCTCGACGATCCCTCGCCGCTGGTGCGGCAGGCGATGGCCGAGGCCTTTGCGCGCAGCACGGATGCGCCGGCGTCGATCGTGCGGGCGCTGTCG
The DNA here is from genome assembly GCF_052075965.1 of Bradyrhizobium sp. 482_C4_N1_8. NCBI lineage: Bacteria > Pseudomonadati > Pseudomonadota > Alphaproteobacteria > Hyphomicrobiales > Nitrobacteraceae > Bradyrhizobium > Bradyrhizobium sp. 482_C4_N1_8. The sequence continues at coordinate 3,597,192 of NZ_CP197231.1, forward strand.
GCGGACCAGCCGACCGTCGCGCTGCCCGTGCTCGAACATTCGCCGCTGCTGATCGACGCCGATCTCGTCGACATCGTCGCAACCGGCAATGACGAGGTGCAATGCGCGGTCGCCCGCCGCATCGCGTTGCCGGTGTCGGTCTGCGCCGCCATCGCCGAAGTCGGCTGCGCGGCGGCAGCCCTCGAGCTGATCGAAAATCCCCACGCCGAGCTCGCGCCGTTCTCCTGGAATCGCATCGTCGAGCGCCACGGCCATCTCGCCGCGATCCGCGAGGCGATGCTGGTGCTTGAGGATCTGCCGGCCGCGACGCGCGCCGCTCTGGTGGCCAAGCTCTCCGAGACCCTTGCACAATTCGTGGTGGCGCGGAACTGGCTGAGCGCCGATCGTGCCGAGCGCATCACGGTCGAGGCGCGCGACCGCTCGACCATGAACATCGCAGCGCGCTCGCGCGGCGAGGACATGCAGGGCCTCGTGCGCCACCTGCGCATCACGGGCCAGCTCACCGCCGGCCTCATCCTGCGCGCGCTGCTGTCGAGCAATCTCGATCTGTTCGACGCGGCACTCGCCGAACTCGCCGACCTGCCGCTGGCACGCGTCTGTGCGCTGCTGCACGACCGTGGCGGCAACAGCCTGCACGCGCTGCTCCGCCGCGCCGGACTTCCCGAGGCGACCTTCGCGGCGTTCCAGGTCGCACTCGATGCCTGCCACGAGCAAGGTTTTGTCGATACCGATGATGGCGCGGCGCGGCTGCGCCGGCGCATGGTCGAGCGCGTGCTCACCCATTGCGAGACCGACCGCGGCGCGACCGAACCGCTGATGGTCCTGCTCCGCCGCTTCGCCACGGAATCCGCGCGCGAAGAGGCAAGGTTGTTCTGCGACGAGCTCGTCGCGGATGACGCGCTCGATCCGATCTATGACGACCTGATCGCGGCGTAGCGAGACGCCGTAGGGTGGGCAAAGGCGCGTAGCGCCGTGCCCACCATTGATCCGCACGGCTTATATTAGTAGGTGGGCACGCTTCCGCCTTCGCTCTTCGAGCTACGGCGGACGAGTCGCTTTGCCCACCCTACGACACTTGCGCTCGCAATAACGAGAGGAGAGAGCGGGAGCCGCTACTCCGCCGGCACGATGCTCGGTGCCAAAATCACCTCGAGATGCTCGGGGCGGTCGCGGTTGGCGTGGGCGAGATAGTCGTCGGCGACCTTGCGCAGGCGGCGGCTGAGCTCGGCCGAGACGCTGATGCTGTCGAGCTTGGTGTTTTCATGCACGATGGCGAGGATGGCGTTGATGTGGTGCGTGAACAGCTCGGCCGGCACCTTGTCGAGATCGGGCGCGTGCTCGATGACGCGGCACAGGCTCTCCGCAACTCCCGCCGCCGCCGGATAGCCGAACGTCGCAGCGTCGCCCTTGATGTCATGCGCGGCGCGGAACAGCTCGTCGCGCCGCTCCTTGGTGAAGCCCTCATGGCGAACAGCGACGTAAGCGGCCGACAGACGATTGACCTCGGTCGTCATCCAGTCCTTGAACTCACTGGAGAGGCCCGCGAGCGCCTGCTCGGCGCGGGCGACCGGATCGTCCAGGTCCTTTTCTTCGACCCGGCGCAGAACCTTGCGCAGCGGATTGGGCTGCGTGATCACTTGGTGCGTGGCGAAGGCCGTGACCTCGATGTCCTTTGCGCCGTTCTTCGCCATGATGTCTGCCCCGATCGAAACGTTGCGCTAGATGGAGGAACGAGCCTTGTCGAGCAGCGAGGGTTGCTGGAGCACCTCGTGCTTTTCGCCGACGCGGCGCTCGGGGCCCATATAGGCGGAGTTGGTGTTGCGGCGCCGGTCCGGACCGAAATAGGTCTTGGTCTTGATGAAGGGCCGGGGATTGGCGACGACGTTGAGGATACGCTGGTAAAGGCCCTTGGCGGAGATCGGCTTGGCCAGGAATTCGGTGACGCCGGCATCGCGCGCGACCGTGACGCGGCGTTTCTCGGAATGACCGGTCAGCATGATGATCGGCGCGTAAGGATTGCCCTTGGATTCCGGCTGCCGGATCATCTGCGCGAGCTCGAGCCCGTCGAAGATCGGCATCGCCCAGTCGGTGATGACGATGTCGGGCACGTAATGGCTGTACATTTCCAGCGCGGTGGCGCCGTCCTCGGCCTCGTAAACCTCGCGCGCGCCGAAGGAGTGCAGCAGCGTCCGCAGGATGCGGCGCATGTGCGGATTGTCGTCGCAGACGAGGAAGCGCAGCTTGTTGAAATCGATGCGGAACATGACGCCTGGGCCGGAGCGGTCAACTTTCGTTAACCATATCGCGGCGGGGGTTAAGGAAGGGTTGCTGTCGGCATTTCGCGGAGTACGTGACGAGGGAAGGGTTTAATATCGTAATTCTGCCATTTTTTATTGTAAAACGATAAAAATATACAATTAAATGGGAGCTGGTCCGATGAGCGTCGTCGCGTTTCCTTTTCCTGCGCCGGTCGAGCCGCGGTTGCGGCGCATCGGACGGATCGTGGCCGTCGGCGCGCTCCTGTGCGTCGCCGGCGCCGTGCTTGCGGTGCCGCTGCTCTGGTCGAGCGACGAGATGCTCCGGCACTGGATCGCGACCCAATCCCCGCTGGGGGCACGGCCCTTCACACTCAACCTCAGTACGCGCCTCGCCGGCGCCCTGATCAGCCTGATCGGACTTGCGCCTGTCCTCTACGCTCTGTTGCAGCTCTCGATGCTGTTCTCCCGTTTCGCGCGCGGCGAGGTCTTCGTGACCGAGAACGCCTGGCGCATCCGCCGGATGGGCCTCGCGCTGATCGTCAACGCGCTGATGTCGCCGCTGGTGCAGATGCTCACCACGCTCAACCTGACGCGGGCCAACCAGCCGGGCCAGCTCGTGGTCATGTTCGGGATCGAGCAGTCGCATGTGCTGTCGGTGCTGAGTGGCCTCGCGCTCGTCGCCTTCGCGACCGTGATGGCCGATGCCGTTCGCATGTGGCACGAGAACAGCGAGATCATCTGACCATGCCGATCATCGTCAACCTCGACGTCATGCTCGCCAGGCGCAAGATCAGGTCGCGCGAGCTTGCCGCGCGCATCGAGCTCACGGAGGCGAACGTCTCCCTGCTGAAGTCGGGCAAGGTGCGCGGCATCCGCTTCGACACGCTCGAGCGGATCTGCGCCGTGCTCGACTGCCAGCCCGGTGATATCCTGGAATATGTCCCTGACAGCGCGGACGACGCGTTGGAGCCGCGCGGGGCCGGCCGGAAATCGGCCTAGCCAATCCTTCAAGTCCAGATTGGAGATGCCTGCGATGAACCGCCTGGCGCGTGTTCTTGCGAGCGCGGCTGCGCTCATGCTTGCCGGTTGCAGCTCGGTGCCGCTGACATCGATCCCGCCGCTTGCCCGCATCGATGCCAGGACGACGGATCTGTCGATGCTGCGCGTCGCCGTGCAGTTGCCTGACGCGCTGCGGCCACGTTCGGGCGGCGTCAAGCTCGACGTCGTCACCAAAGTGGCCGGCGAGGCCGAGACCAGGACGAGCTTCGCCATGATGGAGATGAGCGACCCGCGAGATCGCGTCAGCCTGCCTGCGCCGCCGCGGGGCTCCTCAACCTACGCCTATCGCTTGTCGCCGGGCGATGCTGCGCGCTTCGAAGCGCTGCGTGCATCGATGGTCGAGCAGGGGAAGCAAGGCAAACGCGGGTCGATGGGGCTCGGCGTCGGAGCCAGGGAATTCTGTCGCGCGAACGCGGCGCCGCAGGGATCGCTGGCTGTCACGATCTATCTGATGACGTCGGAGACGAAGAGCTTCGTTCCCGTCGTCAGGGATTTCGATCTGCTCGCGGATCCCGCAATGGCGGGCGGCCTGGAATCGATTCAGCCTTGCGGCCAGTGATCCGCATTGGCGCTCAATAGCCGAACTGCTCGCGCAGGATGCGTTCTTCCAGGCTGTGGCCGGGGTCGAACAGCATGCGCATCGAGATGGTTTTGTCGGACAGCACCTCGACGCGGCGGACGTCGCGCACCTCGTCATGGTCGGCCACCGCCGCCACCGGCCGCTTGTCGCCCTCCAGCACCTCGATCACGACGTAAGCCGTATTGGGCAGGAGCGCGCCGCGCCAGCGGCGCGGGCGGAAGGCGCTGATCGGCGTCAGCGCCAGCAGCGCGGCGTTGATCGGCAGGATCGGTCCCTGCGCGGACAGATTGTAGGCGGTGGAGCCGGCGGGCGTCGCCACCATGATGCCGTCGGCGATCAGCTCAGCCATGCGCTCGCGCTCGTCGATCAGGATCCGCAGGCGCGCGGCCTGGTAGGTCTGCCGGAACAGGGCGACCTCGTTGATGGCGTGATGCAGGTGGACGCGGTCGTTGACGTCGGTGGCGCGCATCAGGAGCGGGTTGATCTCGGATTCCTGCGCTGCCTCGAGACGAGCGCGAAGGTCGACCGTCGAGTACTCGTTCATCAGGAAGCCGACGGTGCCGCGGTGCATGCCATAGATCGGTTTGCCCGAGTGCATGTTCTGGTGCAGCGTCTGGAGCATCAGTCCGTCGCCGCCGAGCGCGACCACGACATCGGCGTCGTTCGGGTCGCAATTGCCATAGTCCCGAGTGAGCTGGCCGAAGGCGGTCTGCGCCTCGCTGCTTGGGCTCGCGACAAAGGCGATCCGGTTGTATCGCGCTGGCTTGGTCATGGCTTCCGGGCAGGGCCGCTGGCTGGAGAAAGTTCCGCCGGGCTCGTCTATACGACCTGGGCCTGCATTGTCGAGAAGGACCGCTGTTCAAGGCAAACAGCGTCCATCCCGATTCAGGGCAAATCCGGGTCGATTTGTGCTCGCCCGGCTTCTTCAGGCGCCGCCGGGCCGGCTATCCCCCAAACCGTCGCAATTTCTCGCTAGCCTTGCGATGCTCGCCGGCTCTCGCAGCCGGACAAGGAGAACGATCATGGTCATGCGTTTGCCGGCGCTCCGCCGCGCGACCCTGGTACTGGCGGTGTCGACTTTCGCGCTCGCGGGATTTGCCCGCGCGGACGATCCGCCGCAGCCGCGCGCCGAGACGACGGCCCCAGCGGGACAGAAGGGTGGGCGCGGCGGCAACACGCCAGGCGCGTCACAGGGTTCATCGTCCGCCGCCGAGCCGCATCGCCTTCCGTCGGATTCGACCACGAAGCAGACGCTCGATCTGCCGGGCCGTGCACTCGACTTCACTGCGACTGCCGGCTCGATCCGCGTGTTCGACGGCAAGGGTGAGCCGCTCGCCGACATCGCCTATACGTCCTATGAGCTCGATGGTGCCGACCGAGCGACGCGCCCCGTGACGTTCCTGTTCAACGGCGGTCCCGGCGCGTCCTCGGCATGGCTCCAGTTCGGCGCTGCGGGGCCGTGGCGGCTGCCGCTCGATGGCGAGGCCCTTTCGCCGTCCGCCTCACCCGAGGTGAAGCCGAACGCGGAGACGTGGCTCGACTTTACCGATCTCGTCTTCATCGATCCCGTCAGCACCGGCTACAGCCGCTTCGTTGCCAGCGGCGAGGACGCGCGCAAGTCCTTCTACTCCGTCGACGGCGACGTCAATTCGATCGCGCTCGTGATCCGCCGCTGGCTGGAGAAGCACGACCGGCTGACCTCGCCGAAATATGTCGGCGGCGAAAGCTATGGCGGCATTCGCGGGCCGAAGGTCGTGCGCCAGTTGCAGCTCCAGCATGGCGTCGGCGTCAGGGGATTGATCCTGGTGTCGCCGCTCCTGGACTTCCGCGAGTTCACCGGCACCAGCCTCCTGCAATATGTCGCGACGCTGCCGAGCTATGTCGCGGTGGCGCGCGAAGCCAAGGGAGCGGTCAAGCGCGCCGATCTCGCCGACGTCGAGGCTTACGCGCGGGGCGAGTTCCTGGCCGACCTCGTCAAGGGCGAGGCGGACAAGGAGGCCACCAATCGCCTTGCCGACAAGGTCGCCGAGCTCACCGGGATCGATCAGGCCGTGAGCCGCCGGCTCGCCGGCCGTTTCGACGTCGGTGAATTCCGCCGCGAGTTCGACCGCAAGAACGGCAAGGTGACGGGGCGCTACGACGCCTCGGTGCGAGGCTATGATCCCTATCCGGATTCGAGCAGCTCCCGGTTCGGCGATCCCTCGGGCGATGCGCTCCAGGCGCCGCTGACGAGTGCGGCGGTCGATGTTCTCACGCGCAAGCTCAACTGGCGGCCGGATGGCTCCTATGAAGTCCTCAATGGCGCCGTCGAGGGCAATTGGGATTTCGGCCGCGGCATCAACCCGCCCCAGTCGGTGTCGGAGCTGCGCCAGATCCTCGCCACCGACGGAAAGCTGAACGTGCTGGTCGCGCACGGCCTGTTCGATCTCGCCACGCCCTATTTCGGATCGAAGCGGGTGCTCGACCAGCTCCCGGCGTTCGCCACGCAGCGGGTCAAGTTCGTCGTCTATCCCGGCGGCCACATGTTCTATTCGCGCGACGGCTCGCGGCAGGCGTTTCGGAGCGAGGTGGAGGCTCTTATCCGAGAGTAGGCCGCCGCTTGCGCGGCGGATATCTCCGCGCGATCTCGCGCGCCACGACACGCTCCGGCTTGATATTGGCGCCGGCGATCCAGATGTCGCTGACCTTGCCGCGCGCGTCACGGACGCGGCGCACCGGCTCGCCGTGGCTGGAATAGCCGGCAGCCCAGGCGAGCTTGCCGGTGTCGCGGCCGGTGACCTCGATCTCGGCGGCATCCATGAACGGATTGATGAACTGCGGATTGGCGACCAGCACGCGGTTGCCCGCGGGGACGAGATCGGTTGCGCCCCAGATCGTCCACCAGCGGCCGGTCCAGTCGCGCACGCGGCGGTCGGGTGCGCCGCGAGTCCTGAACACGCGCAGGATCTGCATCGCGCCGTCCATCCAGAACGGCGCCGCGCCGTCGATCGAGTTGCTGAGGATGCTGATCGCGAGCTCGCAAGCGGGGATGGAGCAGGTCCGGGAGATGTAACCCTGAAAATGGCCGCCATGGCCGAACCAGTCCCAGCCGTCGGTTTTGCCGGCGTTGATGCCAAGGCCATAATAGGCCTCGAAACTCTGCGGGATGCGCCAGTGATGCCGGGTCATTTCGCGGCGGCTTGCGACTGAGAGCACGCTCTTCCTGGCGTTGGGCGCAAGCTGCGCGAAGAAGCGGGCCGTATCGCCGGCGGTGGCGGCGAAGCCCGTAGCGGACGCCATCGCGTGCGTCGGATTGTCGCCGGGGATCACGCAACGCTCGCCCAAGGGCACCTTTCGCGTGTGGCCGCGCGCGAACGATGCGCCCTTGGGAAGCGGCGCATCCGGCTCAGTCTCGCGCAGGCCTGCGGGCTCGATGATCTCGCGCTTGATCCAGGCGGCGTAGGGCTCCTTCGACACGGCTTCGATGACGAGGCCGAGCAGGCCAAAGCCGTGGTTGGAGTATTTGAAGCGCGTCCCCGGCTCGATCGCGGTCGGCAGCTTCAATTCCGCGAGCAACTCCCTGGCGTTGAGATAGGGACGGTTGTCGATGAACTGCCCGGAATCGGCGCCATCGCGCGTCAGCCCCGCGCTGTGCGAGAGCACCTGCGCAATCGTCGTCTCGGCGACGCGCGGATGCAGGCCGCCGACATGTTGGCCGACCGTGTCGTCGAGCCGCAGCTTGCGCTGGTCGCGCAGCTTCATGATGCCGGCGGAGGTGAAGCTCTTCGAATGCGAGGCGATACGGCAGCGGTGGCGCGGGGTGAGTTTTTCGCCGGTGTCGAGATTGGCAAGACCAAAGGCGTGCTCGGCGACGATTTCGCCGCGATGGGCAAATGCGACGATGACGCCGGGCTGCTGGAATGTCGTCTGTTGGAATTCGATCCAGGAGCCGATGTAGTCGATCGCGGATCGCAGCCACGTATCCATTGCGCACCAATTTGCGAGGGGAGCACTTGATGCGAGAGGCTAACCGAGAAAGCGGAACGGGCACAACCCCGAGGTTGTGCCCGTTCGTTTCGTTCGAGGATGCGATGTCTCAGTAGACGAGCGTCGCGCCGGTCGGCTTGTCGAGCGCCGCGGCGAGCGAGCGATACTCGGAGCTGTCAGTGCCGGCGAGCGAGGCGATCTTGTTCAGGTGGTACTGCGCCTGTTCGCGGTTGCCCTGCTCGAGCTGCCAGAGGCCGTAATACTGCCAGGTGCGGACGTGGTTCGGATCGTCCTTCAGCGCGATCTCGTAATAGACCTTGGATGACTGGTAGTCGCCGAGCTTGCGATAGGAGTAGCCGATCAAATTGGCGACGTCGGCGACGTCGTCGCGCTCGAGCGACTTCAGCTGGCCGATCGCGCTCGTGTAGTCGTGACCGTCGTAGATCGTGGTGTAGGCGGTGCGATAGGCCGCGAGGAATTTGGGATCGCTGATGGAGGAGCTCTTCTTCTTCCCCTTCTTGGTCGAGCTGTCCGACTTCGGCGGCGGCGAGGGCTCGTCGCTGCCCGCGGCGTAGGCGCTGGTCAGCATCGGTCCGGCGGCCAACGCCATCGAGACAAGCCCCGGTACCAGAAGCATGGAAAGTTTGCGCATCTATCTTCTCCCGTATGGAACGTGGCGATCCTACACGATTGCCCAAAGACCGGAACACCCAGAGGGCAAAAACATTCCCGCTTCGCACGATCTATTCGCCCCTCCGCAGATGACAAACTTGTCATCGAGATGAACAGAAGCCTGCAAGGGACTTCAGACTGGGTTCAGCGCGCGCCGCCTAGGCTCCCACCCACGATCGAAGAGTAGGCGAGAGGGCGCCGCCTCAAGATCCTTCCAAGAGGAGACCAACCATGTTGAAGACCATTTCCGCAGCCTTGCTCGCCGCTTCCGTAATCGCAGCCCCGGCCTTCGCCGCTGAAGCCGGCAAGACCACCACGACCGCGCCGGTGATCAAGGCGGACCAGAGCCAGACCAAGGTGTCGACCACCACCGTGAAACCCGAGGCCGGCGTCAAGGCCGACACGAAGGCCGCCGACGTCAAGGCGGACGCCAAGGTGGATACCAAGTCGAAGGCGATGAACGCCAATGCCGCGGTCACGCCCGATGAGCACAAGGCCGTGCGCACGCATCGTCACCACCACAAGCATCTGTCGGCCAAGAAGTCGCTGAAGGCGCAGCCTGACGTGACCAAGCCGGCGGCCATCGACAAGCGCAGCTAACGACTGATCCGGCGCGGCGGCATCCCTGGCATTGCCCGCCGCCGCGTGCGGAATTCAGGCCCGGCCCGTCGTCTCGGCGTCAGCGCGAAAGCGCAGGCGCCGGCGGCGGGGCGGTGCGTTATTTGCGCAGCCTACGAGCAGGAGCGAATTCCCTTCGTGCAACCTTGGAGCTAGAACATCCTCCGAGTCTGATCGAGCGGAGAGCGTGGCCTGTGGGGCGATTGGCGAAGCGTGCGGTGATCTTGGCGTTGGTTCTGGTCTTGCCGCTGGCGCTCGCGGCATGTTTCGGCAGCGACGGTGATCGTCCATCCCTGATGGAGGGGACCCAGGCGGGAGGGCCGCAGCCGTTTCCCGACAATTTTCGCAGTGACACGCTGGCCTTGATGCGCGCTTACCTCAACAATCCCGTCGGCGTGCGCGAGGCCACCATGGCCGATCCGGTGCTCCGCGAGATCGGCGGACGGCAGTTCTACGTCGCCTGCCTGCACTTCACGCCACGCGAGACCGACGGCAGCTACAAGGGCATGCGCGAACGGGCCGCCGTGTTCGTCAACGGGCGGGGCGACCGCATCGTCGATCGCGCCGGCGAGCTCTGCGCCGGTGCGGTTTACGCACCCTTTCCGGAACTGGAAAAGATGGCGCGGTAGCGCAAAGCCGGCCTTCATCGGCAGGTGCTAGGACAGGGGCCGCCGGAGCCGCTGGATCACAATTTGGCGAGCTTTGAACGGGGCTGGTTTGCCTTGCGACAGATCGTTACAGCCCGCCTTGCGCAGACGACGAAAACAGTCGGTGCAAGCAGGTGTGACGGAACAAAATCGCGTTGTTGCCAACCCGTCACAGTTACAGACGATCAACGTTCCGGCATCGCCGCGAAGCAACCTAATTCACGCCACGTTGTTTCCTGAGTGTCGAATTTGAAAGAACGGGGATGATCATGAAGACGATTTTGCTGGGCGCCGTCGCTCTGCTGGCGCTGGCTGCACCGGCCGCCGCGGCCGACATGCAGCCGCGCACCTATACCAAGGCGCCCGCCTATACGCCGCCGCAGGTGATCTACAACTGGACCGGTTTCTACATCGGCGGCCATGTCGGCGGCGCGTTCGCCGGTGACAGCAGCTTCCAGTCGAGCGACGCCCGCTTCCTGGGCGGCGTGCAGGGCGGCTTCGACTACCAGTTCGCGCCCAATTGGGTGGTGGGCATCGAGGCCCAGTACTCCTGGCTGCCGACCAACAACAACGGTGTCACGTTCCCGCTGGGGACGCAGGTGACGTCCAACACCGACCAGCTCGGGTCGGTGACCGGCCGCATCGGCTACACCTGGGGACCGGCGCTGGTCTATGCCAAGGGCGGTTACGCCTGGCGTAATGGCGGCCTCGGCGTCAACGTCGCCGGCGTGGCGCAGCCCTTCACCGCCACTGGCAACAACAAGGACGGCTATACTGTCGGTGCCGGCCTCGAATACATGTTCGCACCGAGCTGGTCGGCCAAGGCCGAGTACCAGTACTACAACTTTGGCAGCACGACGTTCACCTCCGGTCCGGCCGACGTCGTCGGCGTCCGGGGCCGGGAGGACGAGCATACCGTCAAGGTCGGTGTGAACTACCGCTTCGGCTGGGGTGGACCGGCGGCCTCGCGCTACTGACGCTCAACAGCGACCACGACCTGACAAGGGCCGGCTCACGCCGGCCTTTCGTTTGCCAGGCCCTTGTTTGCCTGCCTGTTGTTTGCTTTGCGTGAACCATCTGGCGCGTCATTTGCAAGCAAACGGTCTGGCGCGCGCGTTCTCACGCGCGTCATGGGACTGGCGTAAAGCAAAAATAATTTTTGCCGCCTACGGAACTCGCGCTCCGGAAGGCGTTATATGAGAATTACCGGGCTGGTGGGACGACGGACATGCGTATCTTTGTGTCGGCAGTAGTGCTCTCGTGCTTCATCTCCCTGCCGTGCGCTGCACAGACAATCCTCAAATCCGAGCCTCTGATGCTGGCACCCTATGAGGTGGCCTTCGTCAAGGACGCTTCCTGCCCATCCGGCAAGGTGCTGAAGGTAACGGGCGCGATCCGCGGGCTGCACCGTCGCAAGGCGTGCGTGGTGCTGGCGGGCGAGCAGGCCTCGCTGGCGACCGCGACCCCCTGAGAGATCCCTTGCTGAGATACCCTGGGCTTGCGGCCGAACCTCAGGAATTCAGCTCAAGCTCCATCCTCGACTGCTGCTCGGCCTCGGCCTTGTTCCTGGCGGGGTCCTCGCCCTGGGCGGCCCGGCAGGGCTTGATCTCGTAATCATTGTCCAGGACCCGGCGCGGCCCGTGGCGCTGGTCGTCGGTGCTGACATCCACGACGAGGCCGCTTTGCTGCGCGAGCTGCCAGACGTCGGCCTCGCTGGGATAGGCCTTGCTGATTTGGGCGTCGTTGCAGAACAGGGCGTAGGGCATTCTTCCCGCTCCCGGAAAGCGCGTTAACGGCTTCACGGGGCAAGGGGTTCCGGGGCGATCACGGGGGCGTGATCGGGGCCGCGGGCCCTGAGTCTTTAACGAGTCCTGAATCCCCAAAAAAAGAATCCCTGGGACTCATTTGCCGGAATCAGCGGATGTTTTCGGCCATGACGACCGACCTCAAGACCTGCTGCGGGCACATGCTGTTGCCACTGACGCTGGGATTGCTCAGCGCCTGTGCGGCCAATCTCTGGTTGGTCTGGTCCTGGCTGTAGGTGTCCGATCGACCGTCGGCCCTAGTTTTCGGCTGGCGGACGGAGGGAGGGGTCGCGAATGGCCGCGCGGAGCCTGGTCAGGGTCGCCGCGCAATACTCCTCCCGCTCACGCTCGAATCGCTCCTGATGCTTGCGGAAATTGGCGATGCGGGCCTGCATCTCGGAGCGGAAATCGCCGCCTGTCCGTGCTGGCGGGATCATGACGGCTGGGGCGAGCGGGACTGGCGGCGGATTGATCTCGACCGCCAATGTCTCGACCGCCACGGTCTCGACGGTGACGCTCCCCACCGGCACGTCCGGTGCAGCCGTCGGTCTCTCCGGCGGATGGAAGTCACCCTTCTTGCCGGTTACCGATTGGACGAAGGCCATTGTCTGCGCGATCAGTGCGTCGCGCTCGCTGATCCACTTCATGGTCCACCTCTGTTGGAGCTATTCCAGCAAAGCTGGCCGGCCGAATCAAGGAGGTGTCCGGCTGGGGATTGCATATTTTTCCCGCCCGCCCGACAGTGAGGAATGGACGTCAAATCAGACCAGTCGGACGAAGCGCAGGGCCTGAGGCTCGTCCGTGCGTTCTTGTCGCTGCCGCCCGACAGGCGGGCGGAGGTGATCGCGTTCGTGGAGGAATTGGCGCGGGCCCAAGGCCGGCCCGAGGCAGGCGCAGAGGCATCGCCGACGTGAGCGCTATCGCTCGCGCGGGTTAATGTTGGGCTCGAACGGCGCCCCCACCACCCGGACTGGTGTCGGAGCCGTAACGTCGATCGCCGCGCGTTCGGCGACCTGCGTTGCCGGAGCCGGCCCTGGTGCCAGCTTGAACAGCGCAACGGTGCCGGCCACGGCGACACAGCACAGCGTCACCGTCGCCAGCAGAAACATGTTTCGGTTTTCTTCCTTGATCCGCATGGGCCGACAACGACTGACGCCGGCGACCGGTTCCGGCCGGTCATGTCCGGATCACGCCCCCAAAACAGGCAGAAGCTTACACGAGGCTTACGCCGACCCCCCGAATAGTTATTTTTCCGTAAGACTACTCGGGGGATTTGGCATCAAATCTTAACGTCCGCCGGTTCCAATGCCCGTTGCTGGGATTATGCGTCGGCAGAAGCATTGGGGCGGCTGTTATGAGCTTTTTGAACAATCTGAAAATCGTGTGGAAGGTCGCACTAATCGTGGCGGTGATGGGATGCGCGATGCTCGCCGTCGCCGGCTTCGCCGCGCGTGAACTTTCAGCGACTGTCGACGGATTTACCGAACTCTCCGCCGCGCAATCCTCGGCGCTCAACCTGACGCGGGCCCAGCGCCGCGCGGAGACCTATCATGCCGCGCTCTATGCGGTCTTCACCGAAGCGACGGAGGCGGGCAGCGCTGGCCGTCTCAAGATCGCGAACCAGAACCGCACCGAAATCAGTCAGTACCTCGATGCGGCCGTGCAGGACGACCCGTCGCGCGCCAGCCAGGTCAAGAGCATCGGGGACCAGCTGAAGGCCGCGTTCGCCAGCTGCGATCCGGTACTCCAGGCCGGCGCGCAGGCAAGCAGCGTGGAGGAGAATGCCAAGGCCGCCGAACGTGCGCACAAGGAGTGCGATCCGGTGCTGGACGCGGCCCTCGCACGCATCGTCCAGTTCGTGACCGAGTCCGCACAGGCGGTCAGCAACCGCAAGGAAGCCATCAACCGCGACGCCAGATCCGCGACCTGGACCGTGATCGGCGTCAGCGCCGGCGGCCTGATCGTCGGCATCGCAATCGCGCTGTTCATCGGCCTCAATGCGATGTCCCGGCCGATCGCCCGGCTCAAGCTCGCCATGGAGGGTCTCGCCCGCAACGATCTCAAGACCGAGGTGCCCGAGAAGGAGCGGAGCGACGAGATCGGCGACATGGCCAGGACCGTCGAAGTCTTCAAGACCAACGCGCTCGAGGTCGAACGCCTCAAGGCTGCGCAGCTCGAGATCGAGAAGCAGGCTGCCGAGCAGCGCCGCCGTGACATGGTCAACCTGGCCGACGGCTTCGAACGCGCGGTCGGCGAGATCATCGAGACGGTGGGCTCGGCGTCCACCGAGCTCGAAGCGTCGTCCTCGACGCTGGCCACCACCGCGCACCGCGCGCAGGAGCTGACCTCGGTGGTCGCGGTCGCTTCGGGTGAAGCCACCGGCAACGTGCAGTCGGTGGCGACCGCCACAGAGGAGCTGTCGTCCTCGGTCAACGAGATCAGCCGGCAGGTGCAGGAATCCGCGCGGATGGCGGGCGAAGCCGTCACCCAGGCGCGCACCACGACCGAGCGGGTCAGCGAGCTCTCGATCGCGGCGACGCGGATCGGCGATGTCGTCGAGCTGATCAACACCATTGCCGGCCAGACCAACCTGCTGGCGCTGAACGCCACGATCGAGGCGGCACGCGCCGGCGAGGCCGGCCGCGGCTTCGCGGTCGTCGCCTCCGAGGTGAAGACGCTGGCCGAGCAGACCGCGAAGGCGACCGGCGAGATCAGCCAGCAGATTTCCGGAATCCAGACCGCGACCCAGGAATCCGTCAACGCGATCCGCGACATCTCCGCGACGATCGAGCGGCTATCGGAGGTGTCGTCCACCATTGCCGCGGCCGTCGAGGAGCAGGGCGCCGCGACCCAGGAGATCTCACGCAACGTGCAGCAGGCCGCTCACGGCACCCAGCAGGTCTCCACCAACATCACCGACGTGCAGCGCGGCGCGGCCGAGACCGGTTCGGCGTCCTCACAGGTGCTTTCGACCGCCAAGATGCTGGCGACCGACAGCAACCGGCTGAAGGACGAAGTCGGAAAATTCTTGCGGACCGTGCGCGCGGCGTAAGTGTGTGCGGCGGCACTCGTCCGCCGCGCTCGCCGCGCCTAATGCGGAAGCAAGAGGCCGAGCGCGAACACCAACAGCATGGCCGTCATGACGACGGCCGTCACGGCGCCGGCAACGATTTTGGCCTTCTCTTTGCTGGTAGTCGAGCGCATCGGATGCGCAGGCTACCTGATGTTGAACTCTGATCCAATCTGCGGTCAGGAGCCATCTTCGTGACCCGCCTCGATCAGGCGGCGAGCCTTGGCTGGAAGAACCGTGTGACGCGATCGATCGCATCGGATGTCATCGGGTCGGTGCCGGAGAAATCAAAGCCGTGGGCTTTGCCTGGATAGGGCACGAATTCGGCCTCGGCGCCGACCGACTTGCCGAGCTCGACCAGTTGCCGTCCCTTCGCGACCGGCACGTTCCTGTCCGCCTCGCCATGCAATGCGATCAGGGGCGGCAGGTGCTTGACCTTGGCGGCCATAGCGTCGGGCATGCCGCCATAGAGCACCGCGAGCGCGGTGATACGCGTGTCCCGCGCGGCGGTGTCGGCGGCGACGTAGCCGCCCAGCGAGAAGCCGAGCAGGCCGATGCGCCCGGAACTGTCGGACCGGCCCAGGATGGCCGTCACGGTGGCGGAGACCGTGTTGGCCCAATCGTCGAACCGCGTCGTGTCATAGGCATCGCGGCTCTCATGCGTGCTGGACTTCGGCGTCAGCGCGGCCTTATCGGCCGGTGTCATATAGCGGAGAAAATAGACGTCGATGCCCTTGGCGGACAGCGCATCGGCATATCGCTCGTAGGCGCGGAGCCTAAGCTCGATGCCGCGGGACCCGTGCAGCACGATCACGGCAGGGCGCTTCCCGGCCACCGTCGCCGCGTAACGTGATACGGGCAGGCTGTCATTGCCGGAGGTGACGCTGAACTGTTCGCCTGGTGCACCGTGTGCAGGGATAGACGTCAGCAGCGCGGCGATGCCGGTCATGGCCGTTCGTCGGGTAATCATCAGCGAACTCGCGCCAGGGAGATTTCGGAGGCGACGCGTCGGCTGTATAGTGTGCTTGCGACGGAATCTTGACACGAGTCCCGCCCGATGATCCCCAATCGTCCACCCGTGCTCGCCCATGAGCGCTTCGTTGCGGACCGCGAGAGCTTTGACGGCCTCGATCTCGCCGCGCGGTTCGAGCGGATCGAGCGGACCAACCTGTGGGGCGCGGCCACATCAGTCTCGGGCCTCGGCTCGGAGGACCCGGCGACCGCCGCGATCCGGGAGGAGCTTCCTCCTCTGCTGCAACGGCTCGACGCGCGCTCGCTGCTCGATGCGCCCTGCGGCGATGCCGGCTGGATCGGCCGCATCAAGCTCGACCTCGACTACACCGGCATCGACATCGTCCCGTCGCTGATCGAGACCAATCGGCGGCGTGTGGCCGGCGGCGAATTGTCCGGCCGGTTTCTCGTTGCCGACATCACGCGCGATGCGCTGCCGCGCGCGGATGTCATTCTGTGCCGGGACTGCCTGGTTCATTTGAGCTTCGACAACATCGCCCGCGCCGTTGCCCGCTTTGCCGAGAGCGGCGCGGGCTTCCTGCTGGTCACGACATTTCCCGAATGGGATGCAAATCGCGATTGCGCGGATGGCGATTGGCGCGCGCTGAACATGGAGAAGGCGCCATTCAACTGGCCCGCGCCGCGCGCGTTGATCAACGAGCGTTGCGAGGAGGGCGGCGGCGGCTGGCGCGACAAGAGCCTTGCCCTATGGCGGCTGGATGAACTGCCCGATCGTATCCGCATGGCCACGGCGATGTGACGGACGCAGGCGGAACTCCATTGCGTCCGTGACCGCACTGGCGATACACTTCAGGTTGTGTGACGCGATTTTTGCGTCGCGTGCCGACGATACCGGAGAACGCCATGAAGCCGAGTTTTGCCGTAGCGGCTCTGTTGATCTGGTGCTCCACGCCGGCACTGGCGCAGCAGGACGGCGCCGCGCTCTACGCAGCGCACTGCGCGCAATGTCACGATGCCGGCGATGCCCAGAACCGCGCGCCCGCGCGCGGCGCCATGCAGGCGATGTCGTTCGATCACGTGCTGGGGACGCTGACCTCCGGCAGCATGGCCGCGATGGCGAAGGAGCGCAGCGACGACGAGCGTCGCGCGATTGCTGCTTTCGTCACCGGCAAGGCCGCAATCAACAGCGCGTCTGACGGGCAGGGCCGCTGCACGCAGCAGATCAGCGGCTTTCCGCAACCGCTCGACGGTCCACGCTGGAACGGGTGGGGCGTCGATCTCAACAACAGCCGCTTCCAGCCGGCCGACATGGCGGGGCTGACCGCGGCGCAGGTGCCGCGCCTGCGGCTGAAATGGGCCTACGCGTTTCCCGGCGCCTCGGTATCCTTTGCGCCGCCGACGATCATGGGCGGCCTGCTGTTCATCGGCGGCACCGACCGCAAGGTGCACGCGCTCGACGCGCGAACCGGCTGCACGCTGTGGACGTTCGCGATCGATGCGGCGGTGCGCGCCGCGATCACGGTCGCGCCGCTTCCCGGCTCCGATCAGTTCGCGATCTTCTTCGGCGATTTGCGTGCGAACGCCTATGCCGTGAACGCGCTGACGGGGGCGCTGATCTGGAAGACGAAGGTCGAGGAGCATCCGGCCGCGCGCATCACCGGCGCGCCGGTGCTGCATTCCGGCGTGCTCTACGTGCCGGTGTCCTCGCTCGAGGAGGCCGCCGGCTCGCAACCCTCTTACGAATGCTGCACCTTCCGCGGCAGCGTGATGGCGCTGGAGGCCGCGACCGGCAAGCCGGTCTGGCAAGCCTATACGATCCCGGAAGTGCCGCATCCGACCGACAAGAACGCGAGGGGCGTGCAGCTGTTCGGCCCGTCCGGTGCCGCGATCTGGTCGGCGCCGACGATCGATGTGAAGCGCGGCGCGATCTATGTCGCGACCAGCAATTCCTATTCGAATCCGCCATCCGCGACGAGTGACGCGATTCTCGCCTTCGATCTTGCGACGGGAAAGCTGCTCTGGAGCCGGCAGGCCACGCCGAAGGACGCTTATGTCGTGGCGTGCTTCGCCGCGGACAAGACCAATTGTCCCGAGGATCACGGACCCGACCACGATTTCGGCCAGTCGCCGATCCTGGTGACTCTGCGCGACGGCAGGCGCGTTCTTGCCATCGCACAGAAATCCGGTGTCGTGCACGCGCTCGATCCCGACGACGGCGGCAAGATCCTGTGGCAGACGCGGATCGGGAAGGGCGGTGCGCTCGGCGGCAGCGAATGGGGCTCGGCGGCCGATCAGGATCGCATCTATGTCGCGAACTCCGACGTGCGTTTCCTGCGTGACGGCACCAGGCGTCTCGACTCCACGCAAGGCGGCGGCCTGTTCGGGCTCGATCTCGCCAGCGGGACAGTCGTGATGGAGGTGCCTCCGGTCGCCTGTGGCGATCGTCTCCAATGCAGCCCCGCGCTGTCGGCGGCGGTGAGCCTGATCCCCGGCGTCGTGTTCTCCGGCGGCGTCAGCGGCTTCCTGCGTGCCTATGCCAGCGACGGCAAGCTGCTCTGGGAGTTCGACTCCGCGCAGGATTACAAGGCCGTCAACGGCGTCCCCGCCCATGGCGGCGCGATCGACGGTCCCGGACCGGTCATCGCCGGCGGCATGCTCTACACCAATTCCGGCTACGGCCAATGGAGCGGCGTCGCCGGCAACGTGCTGCTGGCGTTCGAGGTGGGGACGGAGTGAGCGCGAGGCAGGGAGGCGCGATGATCGATGCCCGATGCAGTTGTGGCGCCGTTGCATTGTCGCTCGCGGGGCCATCCCGCGCGGTCGTTGCTTGTCACTGCATGGACTGCCAGCGCCGAACCGGTGCGCCCTTCGGCGTCGGTGCCTTCTACGCGGCTGAGGCCGTCACGATCTCGGGGACCCCAAGCGAATACGTTCGCAAGGCCGCGAGCGGCGGCAACGTCCGCAGCTATTTTTGCACCCATTGCGGCTCGACGGTCTACTGGAAGGCGGACAACCTGCCAGGGATGATCGGCGTCGCCGTCGGCGCGATGGCGGACCCGAATTTCCCGGCTCCGCTAAGATCGGTTTTCGAGCAGTCGAAACATGGCTGGGTCGAAATCAACGGTGCGGAGCACTTCCAGCAAAGCAGTGCGAAGAAGAATGCAAGCTGAGGTTTCCGCCTCAAGCGCTGGTGCCGGCTGAGGGGATTGAACCCCCGACCTTCAAGGCGATCTACGAAGCTTGACCGCTGACCTCGGCAAGCTGAGGTCGGAAGAGCATCAACCGGCTCGCCGACGGCCGCTGGAATAGCCGGCAATAGGAGACTCTCCAAAATGCTAGGCTTGCCACATAAGTCACCTTGCCGCGCGGTGAAAAACCGCGCGACGATGAGTAGCATTGCTTTTTTTATCGCCCGGTTCGTTCTTCTTGGAGAGCAGATCTTGTCGATCGTGGGTGCGCTCTCGCGAGAGGCCAGCACATGATTGAGCTTTGGAACAAGTGGTACGGGACCTTGGCCTCTGTCGAGGCGCTGGCAGCCGTCGTCGTTATTGCCGTGGTGACCGCTGGCATTCTTACGCTAATTGAGAGTCAGCGTCATAGGACAAAACATTGATGGGGAGACGTCGGAAAACGATCAGCTAGACCAGAGTAGTTCAGCAGGTGAGTGGCGCTAAAAAGTGCTCCTATGCAGGAGGATCAAATGATCCTTTCTCGTGCAAGTTGGACAAACAGGAATGCTTCTTGGCGGCAAGCATTTTGCACATGCGCGGTGTTGAGCATACTGGTCGCAGCTCCTGCATTCGTGATGATACTCCTGCTGGATTCCCAGCTCGTCTTGCCAGCGCTCAGTATTCTATTTTTCTCAGACGCGATGATCACTGCGGTTTTGGCTTGGGCAAAGTCGGGAAATGCGACATTAGAAAATGTAACGCTATGGGATGTTGCCGGGGCATTGACCATGTTGGGTTGTGCCGCAGCGATTCTTGGCGAACCAGATCAAGTGGCACTTCTTTTCGAGCAACCGGTTAGACTACATTCGGACGCGGCTCTAGGCGATAGCGCTAGCCCCTGATAACCGGCGGCGTTAGGACCCCCGTTTCTTGGTGGCAGGTATCGGTCAACCGATCCGATGGACGTATGCGATCTCGCTTGCAGCTGCCCATTCCCCTGCGGCGGGGACATGACCCGTGCCTGATTATTACGATACAGATGTCCTTAGCGTTTTCTTGCAGATCGTTCTGATCGACCTGGTGCTCGCTGGCGATAACGCCATCGTCATCGGTCTTGCTTCAGCCGGACTTCCTGAGGCGCAACGAGGCAAGGCGATTTTGATCGGTATTGTTGCCGCGACGATACTGCGCGTCTTGCTCGCCGGGTTGGCGACGCAAATCCTCCAGATCGTCGGCCTCTTGCTCGCTGGCGGGATCCTGTTGTTGTGGGTATGCTGGAAAATGTGGCGAGAGTTGCGCACATCCTCCACAGGGCCAACAGGTGCGATGGACGCCGCTGGAGCAATTGCAGGCAGCAAAGCTCGCAAAACCCTCGCTCAAGCGAGTTGGCAGATTGTCGTGGCCGACGTTTCCATGTCTCTCGACAACGTTCTGGCCGTGGCGGGGGCAGCACGCGAGCATCCGATGATCTTGATTTTCGGCCTGGGGCTTTCCATCGCGATGATGGGCGTGGCCGCTTCTTTCATTGCGCGCCTTCTGCAAACTTATCGATGGATTGCTTACGTCGGCCTAGCCGTCATCCTTTATGTGGCGGGTGACATGGTCTTTCGCGGGATGTTGGATGTCATCAACGTTGCGTCGATATGAGATGCTGTTTCACCCTAGATATCCTAAATCGTCAGGCAGAATTCGAACGCGGTACGCATAGGCTGCAGATGGGTGTGAAGCCCGCAGAAGAAAGGGCCGCCTTTGTGGGGCGGCCCTGTCCAAAGTCTATCGACGCCGGTCAAAAAAAATTAGGTTAGAGCAAAGCCAGCCCCGGGAATGAAAACAACTAAGGATACAAACGCCGCGCCCGGTTGAGGGACATCGAAATAAAACAAGCTAAGCGCTGGTGCCGGCTGAGGGGATTGAACCCCCGACCTTCGGTTTACAAAACCGCTGCTCTACCGCTGAGCTAAGCCGGCAAAACCAAACAATTATAAGCAGTTAACGAGAAGAAACTTGTCCGGTCGGCACGTTGGGGTGCACGGTCGGGCAGCGTTTGCGTCGATATAGCCGCAGTCGGGGTGTAGGTCTAGTCTGACTGGCTTGCGCTCTTGTCCGCACCGCCACCTGGCAGAAAATGTGTAGAGCCGGAAAACGCTTTGTGAAACCAGACTGCCCCCGTTGGAGGTACGGGCGAAGGATCTCAGACCAAAAGAGCGGATGATCGTCGACGCAACCGTCAACCGATTCTTGGAAAACTAAAGCTAACAAAACGAATGGTGCTCCAAAGCTGTCAAAGCCTTGCGCGGTCTCGGAACCAAATACGTCCCTTTGGAGTGAGGACGAGACATGAAACGCTTTCTCGCCATCGCCGCTGCACTCGCAGCCGCCGACGCTCACGCGGCGCCTCTAGACGATGCAATCAACTGCGCTAATTACGCGACTATTGATGCCGCCTGTCGTGAGCAAAAAGACCCAAGCGCCCCTTTGCTCGGCAAGCTCAAGACTGCAGCAGGCGTGTTGCACGGTCGCAGCATTCGCATAGGTGCGCAGGCTGGGATTTCCAAAGAAGCGGTTGGAGCCTTGGCTACTATCGCCAACGACAGGATGACAAACGAGATGTCGCGCAAGTGCGACAACATCAAAGTGTTGCGTGATCAATTCGAAGGCACTTGCCGCCCGGTGATGGATCAAGCGTATAAAGATACGCTCATGATGATAGACGAGATCATGAAGGGAAAGGGTCGCTAAGATGATAGCGAACGCGCCGCGCTAAAGCATTAGCGACCGCGATGTAGTCGTAACCCTCGGCGTAGTCCTTTTTCCAGCGTGAATTGTTTCGGTACATCCGGTCGAGCTTGGCTTTCTCCTTCGCATCGGCCACGGTCAGGATACCCTTGCAATAGAGTTCGAGGGAGGCGTTCGCAAAACCGTAGTCGCTGGCGGCCTTGCCGTGATCGACCGCGTGCGCGGCGCCGGTCAGGGCGAGCAGTGTTGCGGAGGCTAGGACGATGGCGGCGGTGCCGGGTAGTCGTTTCATGTGTCACCTCATATCCGCGAAGTGAACTTTTTCGGCATTCCATGCTTCCAGAGGTGCGTTTCGCCGCCATGAAACAGGCGGCCCGTAGGGCCGCCTGATCCTCTTCACCCGACTTGTGCCGTGTTACTGGCAGATGTGCTGGAGGCCGTCCGCTCCCTTGTACCAGGTCCCGAGCCGGCAAACGATGCCGTTGCGGGCCGCATAGGTATCCCAATTGCCGTACCAGCCCATTTCGCTGCGGCCGCCGGCATACCCACCGGAAGTGTCATAGGCGTAGGAATTGTCCCAGCCGCGGAACGGCGCGGATGCAACGGCTGCCGCGGTGCCGACGGCGGCGCCAGCAACGGCGCCTGCGGTGTCGACCGGCCAGAAGCCCGATCGAGTTCCGTCATCCGGATTCACTTGGCCGCGGGCCATGTGCCGGCGCCGAGAGGCGCGATCGGTGGTGGGATTGCCGGGGGTGAGATTCTGGCAATTGGGATCCTGGAAGAGCCCCGTGCAGCGGCCCGAATTGTCGACTGTGGTTTGCGCGAAGGCCGGTGTTGCCAGCGTGGACGCGACGATCGCGGCCAAGCCAAGAAGCTTCAGGCTCGTCATGGCATTTGCTCCATGTTGTTGAGACCTGTGCTAAGCGCGCCATCCGGCAGTCGTTCCGCGGCTTCTCGCATGTGGGGTCACATCGACGTGAGCCCGCCGAGGATGTGAAGTTTGCGCCACGCAACCTCGTGCGATCCGGCATGTGCGGCGGGTTTGTGTCCCGTTAACGCTTCGCTAGCGCAGCTTGCGGCATTTGAGCCGCTGTCGACCCTTGCGCGTTAGGCTTACCGGAAATTGGTGAGGGGGCCTTAACCCTCTCCGCGTGGCGATCGGATAGGATGAGCGTCGGATAAACCGGAATCCTTCCATGCGCGCTCTCGCGCTCGCCGCCTTTCTGATCGGATTGCCCGCGACGGCGTTTGCCGGCGGCGGCTTCGATATCGTCGTTCCCGGCCGCCCGGGCGTGCCCATCATCATCGACAACATCGACGCGTCCTACAGCGTGGTCGAGGGGGTCTGGGGCCTCGGCAAGAACGTCCAGGTGCAGCCGACCATCTATGGCGGGCGCTACATCGCCGAGCGGCAGCCCGAGGACGTCGGCCATTATTATCCGACCATGGGCTTGCGGCCGGGCTACGGCCGGCTCGAGGTCGAGCCGCCCGCCAACCGCAAATTGCCCAGGCCCGCCGAGAGCTATCACCAGAGCTGGGGTGTGCAATCGGCGCCGCTGCCGCCGCAGATGGACGTGCCCGTCAATCCGCCGCCGGTGATCTTTGCGCCTGAGATCAACGACCGTCCGCGGCGTCCTCGGCCGCGGCCGCATGCACAGGCGCCCGGAAGGCCGCCAACTTAAGAAACGTCAAAAATTCAAGAAAAAATCCAAGATACGAAAATCAACAGGAGAGAGTAATGCGTCAGATGATTTCGGGACTGGTTGCGGCGGCTGCCGTGATGTTCGTCGCCACCGCGCCCGCCGCGGCTTGCGGCTTCAGCACGTGCGCACCGGTTGCGCCGGTCTATAGCGGCTGCAACACGGGTTGCGGTAGCTGGGGCTATGGCCCGGGTTATGGCGGATGGGGCTTTGAGCACCTCGCCGAGCCAGCCACGCAGTATTACTACGTCAACCAGGGGCCGACCTACACCGGACCGGGCGCATTCGCGCCGTACCCTACCTATCGTGAGGACGCGGTCGTCGCGCCCGCTAACTACGGCTACGGCCGTGGTTATGGCTACGGCAATGGCTATGGCTATCGTGCCGCCGCCGCCTATCCCTATCAGCGCCCGTACTACCGTCCGTATCGCTACGGCTATGGCCCGCGCTACGGCTATCTGCCGCGCACGCACTACGGCTACGGTCCGCGCTACGGCTACGCCCACCGCGCGCCGTATTACGGCGGCCACCGCGTGCTGCGCCGCTATTACTGATCGTTTGATTGGTTGAGTTGACGAAACGCCCGTCCGCGCGATGCGGACGGGCGTTTTGTTTTTTGGATTCTTAGTTTGACGCGTTTTCTTGACGCGAACCGGTATCCACTTCGCTCGAAAACGCTCTAGCGCTTCATCAACCCGAGACGGCCCGCGCCAACATAGAGCGAGAGCACGGCGGCGTTGGAGACGTTGAGGCTCTTGATCTCGCCGGGCATGTCGAGCCGCGCCACGACGCTGCATGTCTCGCGGGTCAATTGCCGCAGGCCCTTGCCTTCGGCACCAAGCACCAGCGCGAGCGGCTCGCGCAGCGTGACGTTCGAGAGGTCCTCGCTGCCTTCGCTGTCCAGCCCAACGGTCTGGAAGCCGCGCTCGTTCAGCGCGGTGAGTGCGCGGGCGAGGTTCTGCACGGTCACCATTGGCACCAGCTCGAGAGCGCCGGAAGCGGCCTTGGCCAGCACGCCGGTTGCCTCGGGGCTGTGGCGCGCCGTGGTGACGATCGCCTTCACCGCGAAAGCCGCTGCGGAGCGCAGGATGGCGCCGACATTGTGCGGATCGGTGATCTGGTCGAGCACCAGCACCATGCCTTCCTGGTCCAGGGTCTCGATGTCGGGCGAGGGCAGGGCGTCGGCCTCGGCCAGCAGGCCCTGGTGCACGGCGTCGGGCGACAGCAGGCGGTCGATCTCCTGGGGCCGGACGATCTCGGGCGTGACGCGGGTCGCGATGTTTTCGTCCGCAAGCCGCTTTGCGGCGTTCTCGGTCAGCGTCAGCTTGCGGATCTGCCGCTGAGGGTTGGCGAGCGCCATGGTCACGGTGTGCCAGCCATAGAGGATGACCGGTCCGTCGGACTGCGAATCGCGGTCGCGCCAGGCCGGCCGGCCGGCTGATTTTCCGGGCCTGTTGAAGGGCTTAGCCCCGCCGCGGGGGCCCCTTGGGGTAAATTTTCGATCCTTCATGGGCTCGCTTGTGTCACGGGTCCCGGAATATGGCAATTTGGGTGGCTTCGGGGACGATTTTAGCTGTTCGCCTCGGTTGACTTTGCCCCACCGCATCGCCCATAAACGCGCCCGGTCGCGCCCCCATCCGGGCTGTCGCGGCCTTCACGTTCCATGGCCGTCTTCGGTCGCCGGCAAGGTCCGGCCCGATTGTGCTGCCGTCGAGCGGGGGAGTGTCCCGAGTGGCAAAGGGAGCTGACTGTAAATCAGCCGCCTCATGGCTTCGCAGGTTCGAGTCCTGCCTCCCCCACCAGCCTTCGCTCGCTTCGCGAGCTACGGCTGGGCAAGCCTGACCAAATCACCGTCACGCGAAGCTAGCGAAGGCTGTCACGCCGTAGCCCGGAGGGCGCAGACGGACTGGTCCAGAGCGTAAGTCACCCCATCATCTCCCTGACCATTGGCACCACTTTCCCCCCGTAAAGCTCGATGCTCCGCATCAGCTTCTCGTGCGGCAAAGGCCCCGCCGAATACTTCAGCTGGAAGCGCGAAATGCCAAGCGCCTTTGCGGTCTTGGCGATCTTGCGCGCGACGGTTTCCGGCGAGCCCACATAGAGCGAGCCGTGCTCGGCCTCATTGACGAACTCGTCGCGGCCCATCGGCGGCCAGCCGCGCTCCTTGCCGATCCGGTCGCGCATCGCCTTGTAGTCGGGCCACAGCTCTTCGCGCGCCTGTTCGTCCGTCTCGGCGACGTAACCGGGCGAGTGCACGCCGATCGGCTGCGCCGGGCGGCCGAACTCCTTGAAGGCGCGGTGATAGAGATCGACGTAAGGCGCAAAGCGCGCGGGATCGCCGCCGATGATCGCGAGCATCAGGGGCAGGTCGTAATGCGCGGCGCGCACCACCGATTGCGGGCTGCCGCCGACGCCGATCCAGGTCTTAAGCCGGCCGTTCTCGACCGGCGGATAGATCAGCTGCTCTTTCAGCGGCGGACGCAGCTTGCCCTCCCAGGTCACCGGTTGCTGCGACAAGAGTGCCGTGAACAGGTCGAGTTTCTCCTCGAACAGCGCCTCGTAAGCGCGCAGGTCGAAGCCGAACAGCGGAAAGGATTCGGTGAAGGAGCCGCGGCCGAGGATGACCTCGGCGCGGCCGTTGGAGAGCGCATCGAGCGTGGCAAAGCGCTGGAACACGCGAATGGGGTCGTCCGAGCTCAGCACCGTCACGGCCGAGCCGAGATGGATGCGCCTGGTGCGCGACGCGATCGCGGCCAGCACGGTCTCGGGCGAGGAGATCGCAAAATCAGATCGGTGATGCTCGCCGAGGCCGATGAAGTCGATGCCGAGCTCGTCGGCCAGCACGGCTTCGTCGACGACGTTGCGGATCACCTGCGCATGCGCAAGCGTCTTGCCTGTGCCGTCCTTGGTGACGTCGCCAAAGGTATCCAGTCCGAATTGAAGCGGTGCGGTCATCGATCAGGTCTCTGCGGGGGAGGATCGACGACATGTGGTGGATGGCCGCCGGGTCACAAGGCGGGTTTCGGAAATGCTCGGTTTCCGTTTGGTAGACCCTTGCTCTCTGCGCGGTCACGAGGCGGCAGATGTCGTTGCCGCCTCGTGCTCATGACAGTCAGAGCGGATCGCGGATCAGCGGCGAGGTCGAGCAGTGGATGCCGCCGCCGCCGAGCGCGACCTTGTCGTAAGCCACAACGCGCGTGGTGATGCCGGCCTTGACGAATTTCTCCATGGTCCGCGGCGAAATGCCTTCGGGCACGATGACATGGCCCGGGCGTACGGCGAGACAATTGATCACCCAGTTCTGGTCATCGGGACAGACCTCGATCTGGCGAATCCCGAGTTCCTTCAGTTTTTCAAGGAACCAGAACGGTAGCAACGTCGGGTTCACGAAGGCGGTATCGCGGTCGATCATCACGAACATGCCGTCGATGTGCAGCCGATAGCCGGTCAGCTGGACGCGCAGCAGCTCCACGCCCTGCGTGCGCAACACTTCCTCGAGCTGGCGCGCGCCTTCCTCGTCGACGCGGCTCGACAGCCCCACGACCGCGACCTTGGGCGTGATGAAGGCGAAGCTGCCACCTTCCATGAGTCCCGTGCCGGAGATCGTCCTGAGGATCGGCATCCCGAGCTTGGCCAGGGTACGGCTGACCGGCAGCTCTTCCCCGCGCCTGATCGGGGGGCCGAGGCGGGTGACGATGGCGCCGCCGTCGACGGCAATCACGCTGTCGCGCGTGTAGACGGTCTTCATCTTGCCCGGCGCGCATTGATCGACATAGACGACCTCCGCGCCTTCCTCGCGTAACGCCTGAGCGAGCGCGTCATGCTGGCTCTGCTGTGCGGCCAGATCCGGGATCACGTCGCCGCGCCAGTACCAGCCTTGCTCGGGGTCGCCGAAGGCGCCGATCTCGGGCAGGCGCTTGTTCGCGTCAACGATATTCAACTCGGCGCCGGGGCGATGCATGAGCACCATCCGGATCTGGCCGACGTCGTTGTTGCAGCCCCAGCGGCGCCCCCAAACGCCGACCTGCTCCGATTCCGTCTCGAAGGCCGGTTCGGCGCGCGACGGAAACGCTTTGATCAGCATGTTGTAGCGAAATTCTGGCTCGGAAATGATCGACATGAGGGGCTCCTGCGGGAAGTGGTTGGTGTGGCGCATGCGGGCTCAACGCGAGCGGTACGCCCGGACTGCGATATCGATGAAGAGAAGACTGACCGTGATCAGGATGAGCACGGCGGCGACTGCGGCCATGGTGGGATCGAGTTGTTCGTTGATGCCGTCCCACATCCGCCGCGGAAGCGTGAAAACCCCGCGGCCGGCAATGAACAGCACGATCACCAGCTCATCCCAACTGTGGATGAAGGCGAAGATCACACCGGAGATGATGCCCGGCAGAATGTTCGGGATGATGACCATGCGCAGCGTCTGGCCAATGCTGGCGCCGAGGTTGAGGGCCGCCTGTTCGAGCCTGGGGTCGAAGCCGGCGAGCGCCGTCGAGACGGTGATGATCACATAGGGCATGCCGGTCACCGCATGGGCGATGATCACGCCGGTGTAGGTATCGATCAGCCTGAGGTCCACCCAGACCTGATAGATGCCGAGCGCGTAGACGATGGTCGGCACCATGATCGGCATCAGCATGACGAGGCGGACGATATTGCTGGCACGGTTGCCGAGACGCCAGCATCCGATAGCGCAGAGCGTTCCGGCGACCGTCGCGATGACCGTCGAGCAGATCGCGATGACGAGGCTGTGCAGGATGCTCGTCAGCCAGGCCTGGCTGGTCAGCAGGTTGCGATAATATTGCAGCGAGACGCCGTCGCGAGGCAGCGACAGATAGGGACGATCGGTCAGCGACACCGCGAAGACGATGGTGATGGGCAGGACGAGAAAGCAGATAATCGCCCATGCGATCGAGCGCGTCATAGGCGAGGAGCCTTCGAATGCGGTGCTGCTGGTGCTCATATGGACCCGAACAGCTTGCGCAGATCGACGACGCGGGCGAGCGCGACAAGCAGCCCGCCGATGATGATGAGCAGGGTGCCGGCCAGCATACTGCCGACGCCCCAGCGGACGATCTCGAGAATCTGGACCTTGATATATTCGGCGATCATCAGAGTCTTGCCGCCGCCGAGAATGGCCGGGGTCACGAAGAAGCCGAGGGAGAAGATGAACACGAGGATACTGGCGCCGACGACTCCGGGCATCGACAATGGCAGGAACACCTGGCGGAACGCGACGGCGCGGCTGGCGCCGAGGCCCCGGGCTGCGGCAACGCATCGTTGATCGATGTCGCGCATGTTGGCGTAGATGGGGAGGATGCCGAAGGGCAGCATGTAGTGGACCATGCCGATCAACACACCGGTCTCGTTCCAGATCAGGCTGAGCGGAGCGTCAACCAGTCCGCTTGAGATCAGGATGTTGTTGATGAGACCCTCGCGCCGCAGCAGCACAAACCAGGCGAAGGCGCGCACCAGGACAGAGATCCACAGCGGCACGAGAACGCCGAGGAACATCCAGCGGCGGACCCGCTCGCTCGAATGGACCAGCGCGTAAGATACGATGTAGGCGAGCACGAGCGTGATCAGCGTGCTGATGACGCTGATGCGCGCCGTCGTCGCCAGCATGCGTTGGATCGACGCGCTGGTCGCAAGCATGGCGTAGTTGTCGAGGCCCGGCTGCGGCTCGGTGACGCTCAACCAGAGCACCTTCGAGATCGGGTAGATATAACAAACGATCATCAGCGCCAGGGCCGGCAGGATCAGCAGCCAGTAGCGCGCGGTTACGCCGAAGCCCGGACGGGACGGCGAGGGCGTCAGCTGATCTGCAGGAGAGCTCATCGATATCGGACCCGGGCGCTCGGGGCTTTGCGCGGTTTTGGCGAGGTTTTGGCAGCGCGGCGCCGAGGAGCGCCACGCCGCCGGTAACGGACGTCAGGAGGAGATGAAATCCAGATAGGCCTGGAAGGTCTTGGAATGGTTTTCGATGTACCAGGCCGCGTTGATCCTGGCCTGAACCGCTGCGTTTGCGGGATCGGCCGGATTGGTCGCGCGCAGCGCTTCCGGCACCATGGACTGGGCCGCCGGGTTGGAGGGACCGTTGCCCATCGCAGTCAGAAGTTTCACCTGCCCCTCCGGCTGCTGCATGGAGGCGATGGCGCGGAAGGCCTCGGCGCCGGCCGGATTGTTCTTCGGCACGACCCACAAGCCGGGCTGCAGAAGACCGTCCTTGAAGGTGTAGGCGATGCGGTTATTGGTCTCGGCCTTGAGGACGTTGGCGCGGGTGTGCCACAACAGGCCCATGACGCATTCGCCGTCCCGCATCAGGCTCTGGCTTTCGGCGCCGCTGTTCCAGTAGAGCACATCCTTCTTGATGGTTCCGAGCTTGGTGAAGGCGCGCTTGACGTCCAGCGGATAGAGCTGGTCGGGCGGGACACCGTCGGCGATCAGGCACAGCTCGAGCATGGCCTGGGAATCCTTGCGGACCATGCGGCGGCCTGGATATTTCTTCAAGTCGAAGAAGTCTGCGAGGGTCGGCGTCTCCTTGACCTTCGCCGTGTCCCAGGCGAGCACGGAGGAGAACATGTAGTTCACGACGCCGTTCTCGTAGGCGAATTCCGTGGCGACCTTGCTCTTGTCGACGATGCTGTAGTCGATCTTCTCCAGGGCGTTGCGCGGCCCGAGCTCGGCCAGCGTCGTAACGCCGCAATCGCAGATGTCCCAGGTGACGTTGCGAGACTGGACCATCGTCAGGATCTTGCCGTTGAGGGGGCCGCTGCCGTCCAGCACCATGCGGCCGCCCTGCGCGGCGAAGGGCTGCACATAGGCTTCGTCGAAAGCCTTCATGGCGGCGCCGCCGTAGTTGACCACGACGACCTCCTTGCGCGCCTCTGCGCGGGCAGCGCCGGCGGCGAACACTGCGGGAGCGGCGAGAAGGCTGGCGCCTCCCTTCAGGAGGGCGCGCCGGGTCGGGGTGAAAATTGAATTGCGTTCGTTCATGACGGAAGCCCCATTCGTTCGTTTCGACTGTTGCGGCACTGCAGTTCAGGCATCGGTGACCAGCGTCCCGGCGCTGTGGTCCCAACCGATCGTTACGGCGTCGCCGGCGACGGGCGGCTCGCCATGTCGCCAGGTCGGCATCATCACGACGACGTCGCCGAATTCCGGCGTGGCGACCACGAGCCGGAATTGTGAGCCCAGATAGCTCCACTCGGAGACGACGCCTTTGAGCGTATTGTCGGGTTGACCGGTTTTGCCGGCGAGGGTGATCTTCTCCGGCCTCAGGGCGATCACGACGGGCTGGCCGATCGCCGGGCGATTGCAGTCGTCGCTCGCCTGGATGATCCGCACGCCCTGATGGGTCAGCACGAAGCCGCCGGCCACGTGATTGTCCACGCTGCCCTTGAGGAAATTGCTCTTGCCGAGAAAGTTGGCGACGAAGCTTGTCGCGGGCCGCTCGTACAGCTCGGTCGGCGATCCCTGCTGGACCATCTTGCCGTCTCGCATCACCACGATCCGGTCTGACATCGACAGGGCTTCGTCCTGGTCATGGGTGACGTAGATGAAGGTCAGGCCGATCCGCTTGTGCAATCGCTTCAGCTCGTCCTGCAGCTCTGCGCGCAGCTTCTTGTCGAGCGCGCTCAGCGGCTCGTCCAGCAGAAGCAGGTGAGGCGTGAAGACCATCGCGCGGGCAAGCGCGACGCGTTGCTGCTGGCCGCCGGAGAGCTGGCGCGGATAGCGGCCGGCTTGCGAGCTCAGCTGCACCAGATCGATGGCGGCATCGACCTTGCTCTTGATCTCGGCGGCAGGCCGTTTGCGCACCTTCAGCGGGAACGCGACGTTGTCGTACACGGTCATGTGCGGAAACAGGGCGTAGCCCTGGAACACCATACCGAAATTCCGCTGCTCGGGAGGGAGTCGCAGGATGCTCTGTCCGCCCAGCAGGATGTCGCCGCGATCGGGCTGGACGAAGCCGGCGATGGACATCAGCAGCGTGGTCTTGCCTGAGCCCGAGGGCCCCAGCAGCGTCAGAAATTCTCCGCGCTTGACCGTGAGGGACACATCGTTCAGCGCGGCGAAGTCTCCGTAGAACTTGACGAGCCTCTCGATCTTCAAATCGTGATCAACTCCTGCGGAAGCTGACACACTTATGAAATTGTTGCTGGTCATTCTCGTCTTCTGGCTACGGCGGCAGAACGTGCGGAGATCCGTGTATCCCTGCAGATTGGCCGAGAGCTAAAATCGCAACAATCATCTAATTTGCATCTGTATGGTGTGTTTTTTGAACGATTGACCCGCCGGTGGCCGACGGTTGCAATCAGTGCGTTCGGTGTGCCGACGATGAGCGTCGGCGTTGTCGCTGGACAGGCGGCCTATTCAGAACGAGCCGCCGCATCGATTGTCCTGGCGATGCCCCCCTGGAATGCTTCCTTCAACCAGCGGCGCAGCACCACCAGTTCGGGGTCGCCCCAACGTCTGGCAACAGCGACGAAGTAGTAACCGCCGAGACTGACGGGGTGAGGGCTAAGATCGACCAGTCTGCCTGCGGCGAGGTCCTCCTCGACGAGCAGCGTGTTTGCGAGTGCGACGCCTTGTCCCTGTCTTGCGGCCTCGATCGTCAGATGGGCATGCCAGAGGTGCGGTCCTCGCAACATCGGCAGGTCGGTGACCCCCGCATTTTCGAACCATTGCTCCCAATAGAGCGTCGAGGCTTCGTGGATCAGCGGCAGGTTCAGGAAATCGGAAGCCTGAGTGACGACGGGATGGCGCGCCCTGAACGCGGGGCTTGCGACGGCATGAATCTTCGGCGCCGCGATCAGCTCGGTCCTGACCTTCGGGCGGCTGATCATCATGTTCATGTGAACGATCTCGGCATCAGCCTCGCCGCGCGTGAAGTCCGCACGCGACAGCGTTGGATACAGGGCGATGTCGTAGTTCGGCAGGCTGGCCATGAGCGCGGGCAAACGGGCGAGCAGGCGCTGATTGATGATGCCGGGAATGCACCAGATCGTCAGGGTTCGGCGGCTGGCCGGACGAACATCTTCGTTGGCCTGGCGCAGGATGTCGAAGGCGCGGGTGACCCGAGCGTGGAATGCTTCGCCGGCGGCCGTCAGCAGCAGGCCGCGTCCGTGCGCCGCAACCAGCGCGACATTGAGGTCGAGCTGGAGCTTGCGGATGTGTCGGGAGACGACGGTCGGACTCACCGACAATTCATCGCTTGCCGCCTTGATGCTGCCGGTGCGGCCGACAGCCTCGAAGGCTCTCAGGGCATTGAGCGACGGAAGCCGCAGTGACAAGCGATCCTCTGGCAAAAGCCACCTCTTTCCAGATGATCTAGCTCACCAAACCAGTCAGCGAAAGCAGGATCCGCGCCAATCCGAGGGATCGATGTACTGGGATTCGGGTCCACCTACCGCCACATCCCGCGCATCCGGGCCCCGATATCGATCTTCGGGCCCTGCGCCGCCGCGCGGGCCGCAGCCGAAGCCGCCTTCGGCCAGGCGGTGCGCTCGAACAGATAGACGAGGGATTCCGGGATGAAGCGGGTGCGCGAGGCGTAGACGTGGCGGTCGCCCTTGGCTTGCTGGCCGTGGGTGAAGAAGCGCTGCGGCACGACGAGGTGCAGATCGTCCTTGGCGCGCGTCATCGCGACATAGAGCAGGCGGCGCTCCTCCTCGAGCTCGGCCGAGGTGCCGGCGCCGAGATCCGACGGCATGCAGCCGTCGACGACGTTGAGCACGAACACCGACTTCCATTCCTGGCCCTTGGCCGAATGGATGGTGGAGAGGATCAGATAGTCCTCGTCGCGGAGCGGAGGACCTGATTTGTCGCTGGTCGCATCCGGCGGGTCGAGCGTGAGCTCGGTCAGGAATTTTTCGCGCGAGGCATAGCCACTCGCGATCTGCTCGAGCTGCATGAGGTCGGCGCGGCGCGTCTCGGAATCCTCGTGGATGCGATCGAGATGCGGCTTATACCAGAGCCGCACGCGCTCGAGATCGGCGGGCCATTCCGAGTAACGCAGATTTCCGACCGTGCGGACGAAGTCGGTCCAGTCGGCGCCGGTGCGTGGCGGCACCGCAAGCTGGCCGAGCGCGGCAAGCGGATCGGTGCTTTCCGCCATCTGGTCGAGCACGCGCTGCGCGGTGGCGGGGCCGACGCCCGGCAACAGGTGCAGGATGCGGAAACCGGCGACGCGGTCGCGCGGATTTTCGGCAAAGCGCAGCAGCGCCAGCACGTCCTTGACGTGCGCGGCATCGAGAAATTTCAGTCCGCCGAACTTGACGAAGGGGATGTTGCGGCGGGTCAGCTCGATCTCCAGCGGACCGGAATGCGAGGACGTGCGGAACAGCACCGCCTGGTGCTTGAGCAGCGCGCCTTGCTCGCGGTTGGCCAGCACCTCCTCGACGATGTAGCGCGCCTGGTCGGCCTCGTCGTGGACGGTGACGAGCTGCGGCTTCTGCGACGAGGTGCGGTCGGTCCACAGGTTCTTGGTGAAGCGCTCGCGCGCAAGCCCGATGACGCCGTTGGCCGCCGCCAGCACGGGTTGCGTCGAGCGGTAGTTGCGGTCGAGCGTGATCATCTCGGCGTGGGGGGAGAAGCTTTGCGGAAAATCCAGGATGTTGCGGACGGTGGCGGCGCGGAACGAATAGATCGACTGCGCGTCGTCGCCGACCACGGTCAGCCCGCGTCCATCCGGCTTCAGCGCCAGCAGGATCGAGGATTGCAGGCGGTTGGTGTCCTGATATTCGTCGACCAGCACGTGATCGAAGCGGCCGCCGATCTCTTCGGCGATCAGCGCATCGCTCATCATCTGCGACCAGTAGAGCAGGAGGTCGTCGTAGTCCAGAACGTGCTGGGCCTGCTTGGCCTCGACATAGGCCGCGAACAGGCCCTTCAGTTCGGCGGCCCAGCCCGCACACCAGGGATAGTGCTGGCCGAGCACCTTTTCGATCTCCATCTCGGCATTGACGCAGCGCGAGTAGATCGACAGGCAGGTGCCCTTGGCCGGAAAGCGGCTCTCGGTCTTCGACAGGCCGCGCTCGTGCCGAACCAGATTCATCAGGTCGGCGGAATCCTCGCGGTCGTGGATGGTGAAGGCTGGATCGACGCCAATCCGCTCGGCATATTCGCGCAGGAGCCGCGCGCCGATGCCATGGAACGTGCCGGCCCAGGTGAGGGCGTCGCGCATGATCGCGGCATTGTTCTCGCCCAGCACCTTTCGGGCGATGCGCTCGACCCGGCCGGCCATCTCGGCCGCGGCGCGGCGGGAGAACGTCATCAGGAGGATGCGGCGTGGATCGGCGCCTGCGACGATCAGGTGCGCGACGCGATGGGCGAGCGTATTGGTCTTGCCGGAGCCCGCGCCGGCGATGACGAGCAGGGGGGCGCCCACGGTCGCGCCATCTGCGACGCCATGCTCCACGGCGCGGCGCTGCTCCACATTGAGCGTGTCCAGATATGTCGCCACGAATCGCCCCGGTGAAAGGGTGAGAGTCGGCGATCCCGGCGCGAATCGCAATGCGGCTGGACGGAACCAATGTTAAGACCTAGGGACAAGACGGCCCGAAGTTCCAGCCCGAGAACCACGCAACCGGCATGACCGAGCTCAAGCCCGACCAGTTCGAGATGCGGCGGCTGGAGTCGCTCAGCAACACCATCTTTGGTGTCGCGATGACGCTGCTCGCCTACGACCTGCCCAAGGCCGCGGTGTTCACCAGTGCCCCGAGCTGGAGCGATCTCGCCCATGTCTATTCCGGCAAGCTCGCCGGTCTCGCGCTCAGCTTCATCATCGCCGGCGTGTTCTGGATCAGCCATCACCGCCGGCTCGCGCGCCAGCCCGTGGGCAGCCGCGGCATGGTGATCCTCAACCTGTTCTTCCTGCTCTCGATCGTGCTGCTGCCGGTGACCAACGGCCTCTACACCAATTACAGCATGAGCAGCGCGGTGGCCGTGCTCTACGGCCTGCATCTGACCGCGATCGCCGGCCTCAATGCCTGGCTGTGGTGGACGATTTTGGGCGGTTGGCGCCACGAGATCATGGCCTCGATTTTTCCGCTGCTGGTGTTCATTCCGGGCACGATCGTTGCGGCCTTCGCGCCGCACGTCGCGCCCTACGTGTGGTTCATCGCCTTTGGCGGGCTGCTG
The DNA here is from genome assembly GCF_052075965.1 of Bradyrhizobium sp. 482_C4_N1_8. NCBI lineage: Bacteria > Pseudomonadati > Pseudomonadota > Alphaproteobacteria > Hyphomicrobiales > Nitrobacteraceae > Bradyrhizobium > Bradyrhizobium sp. 482_C4_N1_8. Next base: position 3,632,586 of record NZ_CP197231.1, read on the forward strand.
ATCCAGCGCTTCTATGTCGCACCGACCGGGCCAGGCGCGTGAGGTGGCGGCTCACCCTTTTGTCGCGCCGAACCCGTCGACCGGCACGTAAAGCTTGACCGGGCGGATTTCGTAGACCGCCGACGGGTTGACCTCGCGCAGCTTCCGCGCCGCCGCGATCGCTTCCTCATCGGTATCGTAGTCGACGAGATGGAAGCCGAGAAGCTGCTCCTTGGTCTCGGCAAACGGGCCGTCCAGCACCATGCCCGCGCCGGGGCCGCGCAAGGTGTGCGCCTTTCGGGTCTCATCCAGACGAGCGGCCGGCCCAAGGTGTCCGCTTGCCCTCAAGGGCGCCTGAACCTCGATCACTTTGGCCACGACCGCGGCGTCCTGCTCGGGCGTCCAGGACAAAATCTCGTCTTCCACGTGGTAGGCCAGGATGGCGTAAAGCATCGTCACCTCGTTTGTTTTTCAAGCTCGCAGTCGGAAGGATGTATGAGCGCCGCCGAGACCGACAATCCCGGAGACTAACATATTGCGTCGCGGAAGTTGCGACGAAACCGTCCTGAAACCCGATTGCCGCCCTCGGAGGTGAACGCTGCCCAAAGCCGAGGCGACTGATGGCCACCAAGAACACTTCGGAGGCGGCCATGTCGACCATAAAGATCATCTGCGACGCGCGTCGGGCGGGAAAGTCGGAAGCCGCGGATTTGCACGACCAGTCCGGCCACCACCGCTATTACGGCAGCTCGGCCGAGAACGGCGGCGAGCGGATCGTCGAAAGCCGCCGCGGAAAACGCCCGCGCGCGCTCAATGTGTGTGGCTTCTGACGCCTTCGGCGACACCGTCTCTCGACATGGACGTCCTGCAAATATCGATCGCGGCGATGCCGTTCCTGCTTGCGCTGATGAGCCGGACGCGAAAGGCAATCGCGCCGTGCTTGCTGACGAGCACCATCACCGTGGTGCTCGGCGACGAGCCTCATCGGGCGGTCATGGCCTGGTGCGTCGGCGTGTTGATTGCCGCCGTTGCCCTGCGTGAGCGGCTTCGCGCGAGCTGACCCGGCGCCGTCACGGCGCACTCAGGACCTGTTTGACCAGCGCCTCGCGCAGCGTGGCCAGCTCGCCGCTCGCTTCCATCTGCGCGATCACCTTGCCGACCTTCGGCACCAGATCGCGATGGCGTTCGTGCAAATAATGGTAGATGTGGATGCGCTCCAGCGGAGGCGAGAGCGGGACAATCCTGGCCTGCAGATTGAGTTTCCTCACCGCGACGAGCCCGCTGAAGAGGTCGGTGACCATCACCTCGAAACGGTCGGCGTCGAGCATCCTGATCATGTTCTCGAGGCTGGTGGTCGCGGTGACGCGGGCCATGCCGCGTGTCCCGGCCTCTGAGGAGCCGACGCCGCGGACGATTCCGATGCTGTACTCCCTGATCGAATTCCAGCCGGCGACGTCGAAACGAAGTTTCGTCGCGAAGACCGCCGGCTCGATGTAGTTGATCGCCGGCGTCACCTGAATCAGCGTCGGGTAGTCGCTGGAGAGCGTTCCGATCCGCTGGATCTCGCCATCGACCTCGCCGGCGCTCGACAGCGCCAGCGCGCGCTTGCCGGGGACGTCCTCGAACTCCAGCTTGATATTCAGCTTGGCGTAGACGGCCCGAAGCATCTCGCCGCCGACATATTGATCGGGGATGTCGGCGATCCGCGCCAGCCGGATCAGCTCCTGCGCGTGCGACGGAGCGGCGGCGAGCAATGACAGGCAGGCGACGATGATCCGCCACATGACGCGTCTCCTTTGCCCTGCATGGCTACCATTGGATTCGGACGGCCGCGATCCACCGGCGTGGCGGCCGCACCGCTCGCCCGTCTTGCAGGCGACTGCGGACTTTAACCAATGTCATTCCAGTACGCGAAGTGATAGTTTGCGCGGGAATCCTGCTGCTGGGCGCAAGACAAGACCCAGCCAAGCCGCCCAAGGGCCGGCAGGATCGCCACGCAGGTCGCGTGATGAGAGAATTTCAACTGTCGAATTGCTCGCGGCTGCGACCCGCCGTGCGGAGCAGGGGGCCGCCATTCCGGGGACGTGGTGCATGGCCAACGCAGGCGACGAGGACTCCAAGCGCAGCAGTCGCGCCGGTGCCCCAGCGGCCGCGAAGCAGGATTTGAGCGGGATCGGTGCTGCATTTGCGCCAGGGATGATCGGAGCGCTGCTGTCGCGGATCTTCAACTGGTCGCGCAGCGGCGTCGGGCCGCGCCTGCTGGCCGCCGTGCTGCTGTTCTCCTCGATCGTCACGCTGATGCTGACCGCCCTTCAGCTCTATCTCGACTACGACCGCGAGGTCGGCGTCATCGAGACGCGGCTCGACGAGATCGGCCGCAGCACGACCGGAAGCCTCGGCGAGAGCCTGTGGAATCTCGACCAGAACCAGCTCAAGCTCCAGCTCGACGGCATCCTGCGGCTGCCCGACATCCGCGCCGCCGAGGTGCGCGAGATCGCCGATCGTCCCAATCCGATCCGTGTCGCGGTCGGCGAGCCGAGCACCCGCTCAGCCGTGACACGCGACTATCCGCTGAACTACAGCGTCCAGGGGACGTCACGCCCGATCGGCGTGCTCCATGTCGAGGCGACGCTGGCCGAGGTCTATCAGCAATTGCTGAACCGGGCCCTGGTCATCCTGGCAAGCCAGGCCGCGAAGACCTTTGTCGTCTCGCTGTTCATCATCTACATGTTCCATCTGCTGGTGACGCGGCATCTGGCCGCCATCGCCGAGTTCGTCGGCCAATACAGCCTGTCGCGGCCGCCGCCGCCTTTGCACCTCGAGCGCCGGCCGCCCCGCGATCCCGACGAGCTGGACAAGGTGATCGACGCCTTCAACGCGATGTGCGCGAACCTCGAGCGCGCCTATGGCGAGCTGCGCGAGGCCAACGCAAATCTCGAGCGCGACCTGAATATCCGCCGGCGCGCCGAAGAGGACGCGCGTGCCAGTGAAGAGCGTTTCCGCGACTATGCCGAGACCGCGTCCGACTGGTTCTGGGAGACCGGACCGGATCATCGCTTCACCTACGTATCCGACCGGGCCGGCGCCTTCGGCATGGACAACAAGGCGCTGGTCGGCAAGCACCGCACAGATGCCGCCTCCGACCGCGACGCCGAGCCTGAGAAATGGCGCGCGCACGTGGCGACCTTGGACCGCCACGAGCCGTTCCGGAAGTTCGAGTATCGCGGGCGCGACGTGGCCGGCCGCATGCATCATTTCAACGTCAACGGCCAGCCGATCTTCGCGGCGGACGGACGCTTCATGGGCTATCGCGGGTCGGCCACCGACCTCACGGTGCAGCACGAGGCCGAGGAGCGGCTGCGCCAATCCCAGAAGATGGACGCGATCGGTCAGCTCACCGGCGGCGTCGCTCACGACTTCAACAACGTGCTCACGGTCATCACCGGCACCATCGAGATCATCCAGGAGGGGCTTGCGGACAAGCCCGAGTTCGCCGCGATCGCACAACTGATCGACGATGCGGCGGCGCGCGGCGCCGAGATCACCTCGCAGCTCCTGACCTTCGCGCGCCGCCAGCCGCTGGAGCCCCGCGACATCGACGTCAACGCACTCGTGGTCGAAACCGCGAAGCTGCTCAAGCCGATCCTCGGCGAGCATATCGAGATCGTGACCCGGCTCGCGGACGACGCCTGGTCCGCGATGGCAGATCCGTCGCAGCTCTCGTCGGCGATCGTCAATCTCGCCGTCAATGCGCGTGACGCGATGCCGGGCGGCGGCCGGCTCACGCTGGAGACCGCAAACCGCGAGCTCGACGGCACCAGCGGTGCCGGCGACGGCGATGTCATGCGCGGCGCCTTCGTGATGATCGCGGTGGCCGACACCGGTCATGGCATCCCGGCAGATATCCGCGAGCGCGTGTTCGAGCCGTTCTTCACCACCAAGGGCGTCGGCCGCGGCACCGGACTTGGGCTGAGCATGGTCTACGGCTTTGCCCGCCAGACCGGCGGGACCGTCGTCATCGAGAGCGAGGAGGGGCGCGGCACGGTGATGCGGCTGTTCCTGCCGCGGTCGAAGGGCGAGGCGCCGGCCAGGACGGCGCCGGTTCAGCCGCCCGCGGCGGCACGCGGGCACGAGACGATCCTCGTGGTCGAGGACGATCCGCTGGTGCAGGGCTATGTCATCGCCCAGCTCGGCACCCTCGGCTATCGCACGCTCGCCGCCAGCGACGGCGCAGCCGCGCTTGCGCTGGTCGACCAGGGCGTCAAATTCGATCTCCTGTTCACGGACATCATCATGCCCGGCGGCATGAACGGACGGGAATTGGCCGAAGCCGTCCGGCTCCGCCGGCCGGGGGCGAGCGTGCTCTACACCTCCGGCTATACCGACGACACCATCGTCCACGAAGGACATCTCGATCCCGGCCTGGCACTGCTCAGGAAGCCGTACCGGAAATCGGAGCTGTCGCAGAAGATCCGCGAGGTGCTTGCAGGCAAGCCGCCGGCCTGAGCGGAGCTCATCCATGCAGGCGCCACCCACGAAAAAGGCGCGGCGGGAAGGCCCCGTCGCGCCCGATTTCTTGCTCGCTGGTCCAGGGCTGAGAGCGCCCCGATGCCAAGCCTTTCGTCAAAGCCTAGCGGGCGATCCCAGCGAGGTGACAGCGCTTGAGATAAGACACTGGATCACCTCCTTTCGTTGGTTTCGGGACTCTGAATATAGGACGAAATCCCGCCGCCGTTAAGGGGCGCCCCGGGGTGGGAACTAGCCTGTCCGCAAGGCGGGAAAGTCCGGTCCGGAGCAGTTGAGACTGCCGCCCGGTCGTGTTAGGGAGCCAGTGATGCGGGTGTAGCTCAATGGTAGAGCAGCAGCCTTCCAAGCTGAATACGAGGGTTCGATTCCCTTCACCCGCTCCAGCCTTTTCATAGACTTAGCGAGAGGGTCGGCTCTTTTTTTGATGATCTCATTCTGACAAAGGCGGCTTTACATTTTCTGTTGCTCGCTTTTCGACCGACTGTTTTTCGTATCTCGCATATTCCCACACCGCTGTTTTCAGACAGGTGCGAACTCATCAAACCGAAAATTTTGGTTTGGGGAAGAGGCGTTGAACGCGCGTGTGGCGATCGGCGGCGATGGCGTAAAAATAGGATAGACGGAATATGACGCGCGCGAAGTTTACGCAGATGAAATAGCCAAACGATTAGTTAGCCAGTAGTGACGCTTGCGAGAGTGAGCAGGACCTCAGTTCCAAAGGTTTCGAGATTGAAGTCGTGCAGCGACTTGAATGCCATCACCGAAAAGGTTTCGTTCTTCGGTTTCGACGAACTGGTTCGCGTCCCTACGGATTATCTCGACGCCACCCCGCCTGTTGGGGAGGAGACCTCCAGGGCGCGAATGAGGCACCCTCGTCACAGGCATCGCCCTCGAACGTCGCGGTTCACGCCGTCACGGCCTTCTGGGCCGCCGCGAAGACGTCGCGCGCGGACGTCGTACCCGCTACGTGCTCCGTACCCTCGACTCCAAGGTCCATCCATCCTGCATTAACGGCCTCAAACATTTCTTCGGCAGGTCCGGTGTGGCCCTCCGGGATGCCGAATTGCTCGAATGCTTTCGCCCATCCTGCACGCGGGACTGCAAAGGCTTTCACGTCGAGATTCAGGACTTCACCCAATTGCTCCGCGACTTCATCCGCGGTGACCATCGAACCAAGCTCGACGGCGCGCTGCCCTGACCATGCTGGCCCGGTCAAAAGGGTTGCGACCTCCGCGCCGATGTCATTCGTCGCGACCATGGTCGATTTCCGGTTTGTCGGATTGTAGTAGACCGGTAGCGTTCCGCCCTGGGCGACCTGCAAGCCGTAGAGGAAGTTTTCGAAGAATCCACCTGCGCGCACAAATGCGATTGGCGATATCAGGGTCGCGAAAACCTTGCTCCAGAAGCGACAACGCCGTGATCATCCCAAGCCCGCTGGTCCTGTTCGCGCCCATCGACGAAAGCGCTACTACCCGCGGCGGCGCTGTCCTGGTGAGCGCCTCGACATAGTTCGCAATCACGCCCTTGGCTTCTTTGTAATCGGGCGAGGGCGCCCAGACAGGGGGCAACATGACAAACGCGCCTTCGACGCCTTTGACCGCCCGCTCGATGGCTGCCGAATCATTCCAATCACCGTCAACCAGTTCCACGCCCTGGTTCGCCCAGCTTGACGCGTTCTCGCGATTGCGGACTAGCGCGCGTACTTCCTTGCCGTGCGCCAACAGATGTTCTGCCGTTGCGCCGCCCACTTTTCCCGTGATTCCCATTACTAAAAACATGCGTTTTCTCCTGATCTTGAGGGACAGAGCACTGCCCCCGTTGGTTCAACGGATGAGCGGCAGAACGGCCCGGATTCGGGGATCGCGCGCGTAGAGGCCGCCCCATGTCATCGCGCCCAGAAGCAGGGAAATGATTTCCGGCGGCGACCCCAACTCACCAATGCGGACATGGGCGCAGATGGCACCTCCCAAAAAGCCCGTCACCAGGATCGCGCCGAGGACGGCGGTGGCCGGGATGGCGTAAAGGATGGCGCAGGCGAGTATGATCGGACCCACGACACGGGTCAGGTCCATCGCGAACCCGGTTTCCCGCAACATGCTCGCGATCTCTGCCGGCGCGAAAAGCTGAATAGTGCCGTCTGCCACCAGAGCGATAACGACAAACGCGCTCATTATCCGGCCGGCCCACAGGGCGCGATGCAAGGTCATAGTTTCAGGCACCTGATGCAGATTCATAGTTTCCGACACTTGTCATTCTCCGATGGGGGGGATCCCATTATTCGGAGCCTATTGTGTCTCTCAGGTATGAGAAACACTGAGGAAATGAACTCACTGTTCTCTCTATGATGAACAATACCGAGGCACGAAAATGCAGAATCTCGAACCCATCCTCATTTTCATAACGGTAGCGGAAATGGGGAGCTTCACCCGCGCAGCCGATAGCCTGGGCATTCAGAAGGGAAGGGCCTCAACGGCGGTCCGGAAGCTGGAAGAAGATGTCGGTGTCAGGCTTCTGCACCGGACGACGCGTAGCGTGCAGTTGACGGAGGACGGACGCGCATTTCATGCCCGTGCCCGCGATCTGCTTGCTGAAGTCGATGACCTGCACTCGATGTTCGCAGGCGATCGCGTGGCGCTCCGCGGGCGTTTACGGGTCGATCTTCCGACCGAGGTGGCGCGCACGACGATCGTGCCGGCCTTGCCGGATTTCATGGCGGCTCACCCCGAGTTGGAGCTGGAGGTGTCGAGTACGGATCGACAGGTCGATCTGGTTCAAGAGGGGTTCGACTGCGTATTACGGCTTGGACCCATCAGGGACGAGACGCTGATTGCCCGCCCACTGGGCCTTTTGCGCACGGCCAACGCCGCCAGCCCCGCCTACCTGTCGCGCTATGGCGTCCCTCGATCGCCAGAAGATCTCCAGCGTCAGGGACATCGGTCAATTCATTTTTCGACGATGCTGGGCGCAAGACCCTATGGATGGGAATATCCGGACGGCGACAGCTACGCGACGCTTCAGTTGCCAGGTGCGCTGCACGTCAACAGCGCGCAGACCTACGAAGCCGCTGCCCTCGCTGGCCTTGGCCTGATTCAGGCGCCACTGCTGGGGATTGGCCGATACTTAGAGAGTGGAGCGCTTGTGGAGATCATGCCCGATTTTCGTCGCCGGGCGCTCGCTGTGTCCCTCGTCGTAGCACATCGGAGCAATCTGTCGCGCCGAGTCCGCGCATTCATGAAATGGATCGAAGATGTGCTGACGCCGTATCTGGAATAGCGAAACGAACCGCTTCGTCCTGCCCTCGAAATCAACATTCTGAGTTATGTCTGTTTAGAGATCGTCGCCCGGAGCCGCTTGGTCCGAGCATGCGGCCGTGTGGGTCGACCTCGATGTGTAAGCAAACCAACTCCAATCACCTCAACTCGGTACAGAAACGACGTTCACAACAATGCCAAAGGCAGCCCACGACCATTCTGACAATGAGGAATTCTGTAATGATCTTAAGGGATCAAAAAGCTGCAAATGTCAGAATGGCCTTTGAAAGTGTTTCAAGATTCCCCGACTTCCAAGCTGAATACGAGGGTTCGATTCCCTTCACCCGCTCCACGATTTTTGACGCTATTCTACGATTTGGTGCGATCGTGTTCGCTCGCTCGATGGCAGCGCTTGGAGTTTCATCGGCAACAAGCAATGGCGATCCATTCAGAGGTGAGCCCCTGCAAAACGCCCGATGATGGATTGGAGCGAGAGTTAAGGTTTTTCAATTGGTTAAGAGGCTACGTGTGCACGATGTGTGCACCGGGAGATCAAGGAACATCTCAATTACGGCCAACGTGAGCAATTCTTTGAACGCGGGCGGCCTACATCGGGCGACATTTCCGCTCTAGTCCGGCCGAACGCCCGGCCTTCGAATCCCCTGACAGAATAATGCTGTTAAGCTACGGCTAGGGTAGGGGTGTTGAACGCAAAGCGGGACGCGCGAGACAGAGCTGAACATTGCCTCGCGAGACCTAGTGCATCATTGATTGCGGATGATCGGTTGGCTCAGTCCTCGTTACGAAAAAGCAACGCTGCCGCGGCCAGTCGGTCGTTCCTGGCAAGCGAATAAGGTGGTAATCCAGCCGACAATATCCGCGGGCGTTCATGTGTTACGTTGCTCAGCCTGCACCAATCGGGATCCGCGCTCTCGACTCTCGAGATTGCTCAGTACGATGCGCTGCCCTTGCGCAAGTGCCGGAGAACCTAGCGATCGTTCTCAACCCAACGCGGGAACTTTCGCGGATCTACATCGAGGACGTTAAGGTTGAGCAATTTGGAGTTCAGGATACGTGGGACACTCACGGAGTGTCCTGCCCCGCGCGCATTACAAGTCAATTTACTCCGCAGTGGAGGTCATCGCAGACCGGTTCACCCGCTCCAGAGCCCTTTTATTTATGAAAACAGGCGCTTGCGGTCTTGCCGGGTCTGAATAGACCGCCGCCTTCCGGATTTTCATACAACTGCTGTACAACCAAGCTCCGATAGGGGATACGGCGGGCCACGATGGCCTATCGCCAACGAGGAGCAGAACGGCAATCGAATCCTTGGCACGTCCTGCGAGGCGCGCGGCGCTGATAACCGCCGCCGCAGCTGGATGAGAGGGAGAATCTTAACGCTCGCGTCGCGCCACGGCAGCGGCGATCGACGGTGGCGGTTTCTTGCGATAGGCGCGGAGCGATCACGTCTATGCGGAGCGATCACGTCTACAAACTGTCCCGGCGGTTGTAGGTCGCCGCAGCTATCACGATGACGACGCCTTTGATGATCAGTTGTGCCTGGACCGGTACGCCAAGCAATAGCACTTCGTTGGCGAGAATGACGATGATCGCCGCCCCGGTGAGCGCGCCGAGGATCGAACCGCGGCCGCCGCGCAGAGACACCCGACCGACGACGCAGGCGACGATCGAATCGAGCTCGTAGCCTTGCCCCACCCAGTTGTCGACGAGTCCGACATAGCCGCTCAGGATCAGCCCGGCGATCGCCGCAAGGCAGCTCGAGATCAGGTAGCAGGCGATGGTGATTGCGTCGGAGCGGATGCCGAACAGGCGTCCCGTCACCGGATTGCCGCCGACGATGAAGATCCTGCGTCCGAACGCGGAGCGATGCAGGACGACGGCAAGCAACGCCGCCAGCACCAGCAGAACCAGCGCGTTGTAGGGCACGTCATAAAATTTTCCGGAGCCGAGTACGCGCAGGAGTGGCGGCACGTTCCCGGATGGCGCGCCCTGCGTGTAAGCGAATCTGAATCCCTGGAGCAGGATCATTGTCGCGAGTGTTGCCAGGAACGGCGAGACCAATCGTTTAGTGACCAGGAAACCATTGAGCAGGCCGGCGGCGATCGCGACCGCCATCGCGATGGCGACAATGGAAGCGACATCGCGGTCGGCTCCCGAGAATCCGGTCGCGATCACTGCGGCCGTCGCCATCATTGAGGCGACCGACAGGTCGAGGCCACGCACGATCATCACCAGGCTCTGCCCCATGGCGACGATCGCGAGCGGAGCGAATTGCAGCAGCAGGTTGGACAGATTGTCGGAACTGACGAAGGCTGGCGACGTCACGCCGCCGAGCAGGAGCAGGAGCGGCAGCGCGAAGGCGGTGCCGTAGCGCGCCAAGACAACGCGGACCGACCAGGACGGTGCGGCGGGGCCTGCGATCTCGACGGAGCCTGGCATTTCCTGGGTCACTCCATCCTGCGGCGTTCGACATAGATGGAGACGGCAAGGATGATGATGATCGCCTGCGCCACCAGTTGATAGTGCTTCGACACGTCCATGAAGTTGAGCAGATTGTTCAGAAGCGCGATCAGAAACGCCCCGAACAGAGTGCCGATCACGCCGCCTTTACCGCCGCTCAACAAGGTCCCGCCGAGTACGACGGGTGTAATCGAGGCCAACGTGTAGTTGACACCTGTATAGGGCTGTCCCACGCCGAACCTTGCGGCGAGATAAAGCCCGGTCGCTGCACAACAGAAGCCTGAAGCGCCGTAGACGAGCGTCAGAATGTGCGTCCGCCGCAGGCCTACGAGGCGGGCGGAATTTGCATCGTCCCCGATCGCGTAGATCTGGCGGCCAAGCGGCAGGTAGCGCAAGAACAGTGCGATCAGGATGCAGAGCAACACCGCCAGCGTCGCGCCGACGGGAAGGCCCAAGATGCGTCCATAGGCAAGAAAATTGAAGCCGCGCGGTACGCGTCCGACCGGCCCCAGGGCGTAGAGCAATGTCACGCCCTGGAGGATCGCACCCATGCCGAGCGTCACGATCAGTGGATGGACGCGAAGACTTACGACCAGCCCGGCATTGACGACTCCGACAAACGTTCCGAGCGCAAGCACGGCGATGACGACCGGAATGACCCGATCCGGATTGCCGTTGATAAGGCCCGACGTCAGGCAGGATGTGAGGCTGATCAGCGACCCGACCGAGAGGTCGATGCCGCCGCTGAGAATGGTAAGGGTCTGCCCGATGCTAACGAGTGCGAGATCGGTGGTCTGTTCATAGACATTGAGCAGGTTACCCTGCGTCGGGAAGCGGTCCGATACCGTCGCGCCGATGAGGTAGACGACGCAGATCAGGACGAGCACGCTGACAAGGCCCGCGTTGCTGCGCAGCCACCATGGCATTGTGGGTCTGGCAGCGAGGATCGCGGTCATGCGGCTTTTTCGCCGGTCGCCAGCTGCATGATGCTTTCCTCCGTGGCGTCCTGCGCGGGCAGCTCGCCGCTGACGCGTCCCTCGCGCATGACGATGACGCGGTCAGCCATGCCGATGACTTCTGTCAGCTCCGAGCTGATCATCAGGATTGCGAGGCCTGCATCCGCAAGCTCGCGCATGATGCTGTAGATCTCGGCCTTGGCGCCGACATCGACTCCGCGGGTCGGCTCGTCCAGGATCAGCACGGAGGTGCACAGGCGCGCCCAGCGGGCGATGATGACCTTCTGCTGGTTGCCGCCGGACATCGTGGCGACCGGCGTCGCCGGCCCGCGGCAGGCGATACGGTATCGTTCGATTTCGCGCGCGGCGATAGCCGTCTCGCCGTCGCGATCGATCAGGCCGTACCGCGTGACGGAGCGGAGCGCAGGGCCGGTGATGTTGGCGGCAATATCGAGCAGCATCGCAAGCCCTTGCGACTTGCGATCTTCTGTGACGAGACCCATGCCGAGCGTGATCGCCTTGGCGGGCGACATCGCGGTGTGGCGTTCGCCGCCAATGTGGAGCGTGCCTCTCGAGATGGGCGCCGCGCCGAACAGTCCGAGCGCAACATCGGTGCGTCCGGAGCCGACCATGCCGGCGAGCGCGACGATCTCACCGGCGCGCAGCTCAATCGAGACGTCCCGGACCCGGCGGCCGATGGAAATGGTCTCTGTGCGAAGCACCGGTTGACCTGTTTTCGTGGCGGCGGCGCGCGGTGGAAACAGATCGCCGAGATCGCGTCCGACCATCATCGAGATCAGCCGTTCGCGCGTGACGTCGGCAGTATCCTGTGTCCCGACCAGACGGCCGTCCTTCAGGATCGTGGCGCGATCGCACAGCGCAAAGACCTCGTCGAGACGGTGCGAGATGAAGAGAACGGAGACGCCGGCTTCGCGCAGCCGGCGCAAGCGCTCGAACAGCAGTGCGACCTCGCGCCCGGCGATGACGGCGGTGGGCTCATCGAGGATCAACAAGCGGACATTGTGAGTCATGGCACGCGCGATCTCGACCATTTGCTGGTCGGCGACCGAGAGCGAAGCCACCGTCGCGCGAGGGTCTAGGGAGATGCCAAGCTTTCGCATCAGCTCGGCTGCCTCCTTCCGTGTCCGCCGGTGGTTGACCATGCCGAGAGCGTTGCGCCGCTCGTTGCCGAGGAAGATGTTCTCGGCAACGGACAGTTGCGGAAACAGTGCGAATTCCTGGTAGACGACGTGGACTCCGGCGAGTTTTGCTTCGCGCGGCGACGACCAGCTCACGGGCTGACCGGCGAAGATGATCTCGCCCTCGTCGGGCGCAAGCGCGCCGGCGATGATCTTGATCAGGGTGGATTTGCCGGCCCCGTTCTCGCCGAGCAGGCCGTGAATCTCTCCCGGCCTGACCTCGAGGTTCACGCCACAGAGGGCGCGTACGCCGGGAAAGCTTTTGGAAATGCCTTTAAGCGTCAGCATGCGGCCCGTTGTGCTCTGTCGGAGTACCGGTGAGGCCGGTACGCCGGAGTGTTCGCGATCAGTGCGGATAGTTGATCTTGAACGTGCTCGGATTGTAACCGGGGCCCATGCCGCCCGACACCAGCATGTCGTCCGGACCATCGGGCACGACGTGCTGCTCGACATACATGTCGGGCTTCGGGATCGAGGGCGTCTCGTCGCCGTGGGTCAGCACGATGTTGCTGTTGATCGTGTAAACGCAGGGTACCGAGGCGCCGGACAGCACCTTGAGCGCGACGTCGAGGGCCGTACCCATCATCGCCGGCGGATAGTCGATGTCGAGCAGCGGGAACTTGTTCTTGATCGCCATCTTCATCGGTCCGTTCATGTCGGCCGAGGTCATCGGCGGAATCTCGCTGCCCTTCCAGCCGGCTTCGAGGAACGCCTCGATCGCGCCGGGCACCTGCAATCCATGCGGCGCGAACACCGCGTTGATGCTGTGGCCGTATTTGGCGATCATGGCCTGCATCACCTGCTTGCCCTTCACCGGGCTCCAGTCGGAGTAGACGGTCTCCAGGATCTTGATGCCGGGATTGGCCGAGAACACCTGCATCGCGGGCTTGACGCGGTTCTCGTTCGGGCTGGAGCCTGCCTGCCCGCCCAGGATGATCACGTTGCCCTTGCCGTTCAGCTTCTCGACGATCCACTGCGCGAACAGGCGGCCCATCATCGCGTCGGAGGCGGTGACGAAGGTGACGAAATTGTCGGAGTCGACCCGGCGGTCTACCATCACGACCGGGATGCCGCGTTCGGTCGCCTGCGTGACAGCAGGATCGAGCGCCTGCGAGGTATTGGCGCTGACGATCAGGAGGTCGACGCCGCGGGACACCAGGTCCTGGATGTCTGCAACCTGCTTCGCATCATCATGACCAGCATCCGTGATCAGGAGCTTCTTCACGACGTCGGCATGGTCGTGAGCAGCCTTCTGAAGGGAGTGCAATCCGACCACGCGCCAGCTGTCGCCGAGGCCTGCATTGGCAAAGCCGATGACGTAAGGCGGAGTCTTCTTGAATTTCGCCGTGTCGCGGATGCAGACGTCGAGGGCCGGATTGAACAGGAATGTTCGCGGTGCGCCGGAATACTGCGCCTGCGCCTCCTTCGGCATGGCCGCGGCAAGGCAGGCCAGTGACAGACAGCTCGCGATGATGGCTCTCATTGATATTCCTCCCCTTTGATTTTTGTGATCGTGGCGACTTGAGCGTCGCTCTAACCAATCAACCCCGGTTTTGGCGCCGTCTCACGACGGCGCCGCAAGCTGCGTCGACACGAGTATCTTCAGCTTGTCGTTACTCGGAGCGGTGAGGACGTCGAAACCCTTAGCTACGACGTCCTCCGCACGGATGCGGCCGTCGATGATCTTCGAAATCGGCAGCTTGCCGGACTCGACGAGCCCGATGATGCGCGGCCACATCGTGATGGGGTAACACCAGGTCGCCTCGATGGTGATGTCCTTCAGTGCCCACAGCATCGGGTCGGTGGAGGCCTTGCCGACATGCAGGCCGGCCTGAACCACGACGCCGCGCCGGCGCACGGCTTCGACACAGGTGTTCAATGCGCTTTCGTTGCCGACACATTCGATGGCGACGTCGACGCCGACATTCTCTTCGGTGTGCTCCTTGACGCGCGCGATCACGTCAATGGCCTTGGGATCATAGACCCCGGCACAGATGCCCCAGCTCTCAATCGTTCGTCGCCGCGATGCATTGGGCTCGGACACATAGATTCTGGCGGCGCCGGCCGCATGCGCGCACAGGATCGTCAGCGCGCCAATCGGGCCTGCGCCTGCGATCAGGACGGTGCTTCCCGCCTGGACGCCGCCGCGGTCCACCGCATAGAGCGCAACCGCCGCCGGCTCGATCATTGCGGCTTCCTCGTTGCTGATGGTGTCGGGGACCTTGGCTGCGTTGTAATCGTTGATGATGGCGAGGTCGGACATGCCGCCCCATGCCCAGCTCAGGCCGACGCAGCCCATTTTCTCGCTGAGATGATTGAGGCCACGCCGGCTGTAATAGTCGTTCATCGGCATCACCAGCGGCTGCACGGAGATGCGGTCGCCGCGCCGGACATGCGTGACCTCGCGCCCGACATCCAGGACCTCGGCCGAGAACTCGTGTCCGAGAATCTGCGGCAAGGTCGCCGCGGTGAAGACGTGCGGCGCCGCAGGGGTGACGATGGGGCCGGCGATGTATTCGTGGAGATCCGTGCCGCAGATTCCGGTCCACAGTGGTTTCACCAGGAGTTGGTTCGTGCCCATCTCCTTCGGTTCGGCGACGGTTTCGACACGAATGTCCTTCCGTCCATAATAACGAACAGCCTTCACGGCGCGCTCTTCCCATTTGCGGCGAACGCGGATGATTCCGCGCCGCCTTATTTTGTTACCGGCCTCTACGGTCCTGAACTGGATGGGGAATTTTGCTCCCCACTCTGGAGCCGCCGGTTCCAAAAGGTTAGAATAGACGCCTTGGGGCCACAATATGCGGTGATTTCCCTTCACTGGGGAATTCAACGCCCTAATCTACCGCGCCGTTTATCGTCATTGGAAGGGCGGGCGCCGGCCGCGACCGAACCAGGGAGGGCACGATGACCATTGACCGGATGAAGGATATCAGCGTGTTCGTCCACGTCGCCGAAGCCAAGAGCTTCACGGCTGCGGCGGAGCGCATCGGGCTTTCACGATCTGCCGTCGGCAAGAGCATCGTTCGGCTCGAGGACCGGCTCGGCGTGAGACTGCTTCAGCGTACGACGCGAAGCGTGTCGCTGACCGGGGAGGGTGCGGCCTTTCACGAGCGTTGCGTGCGTCTGCTCGCCGATCTCGATGAGGCGGAGATGGCAATGCTCAGCCATTCGCAGGCGCCGCGCGGACGGTTGCGGCTCGATCTGCCGGTATCCTTCGGGCGGCTGCACGTGCTTCCAGTCCTCAACGCGTTCATGCGCAAATGGCCGGAGATTTCGGTCAGCACTTCGTTTGGTGATCGCTATGTCGATCTCATCGAGGAGGGGGTCGATGTCGCGATCAGGATCGGCAGCAGCGATGACTCTCGCCTGATGACCAGATTTCTTGCGCCACATCGCCTCGTGACTTGCGCATCGCCGACCTATCTAGCGGAACGAGGGATGCCTGGTAACATCGAACAGTTGGCGCAGCACAGCTGCCTCGCCTTCGTTCACGGCGGACGCGCCGTCGACTGGCGCTTCAACGAGAACGGACAAGCCCGCGTGGTCGCCATCAATGGCCGCTTTGTTGCGACCAACGCGGAAGCGCTGCGCGACGCGACGCTTGCGGGCTTCGGCATCGCGCGGCTTGCCACCTTCCTCGTCAGCGACGATCTGCGTGCGGGCCGGCTGGTGCCGATCCTTGAAGAGGTCGACGCCGACGGTGCACCCATTCGCGCCGTCTATCCGTCGAGCAGGCACTTGTCGCCGAAGGTGCGTACATTCATCGATGCGTTGCTCGAGGCCTGGCGCCCGGAGCCGCCTTGGGACCAGAAGTAGAATTATAAGAAGTTGGATATTCTCGTCGCCGGGAAGAGCCCCTCGCTTGCAGGGGCGCGATGCAACGGTCGGAGATGCACGGGAATTCCAGCATGCCTATTTTCGTTTCAAATATGCCGCCAACATCTTACGGGCATCCTCACGGCGCTTGCCGCGCCACGCTGCATCGCCGAGGTCGCTTGCGAACATCGAGGAGAGGGTGTGCACGTTGGTGAGATGAAACTGGCTGAGCGCCGCGATCATGATGTAGAGGCGTAACCAGGGAATGAAGAGCTTTCGGGCCTTCATCGACAAGTTCATGCCCGGCGTTGACATAGCGGATACCAATTACTTGTTCGGTTACACACAAGGCATGCTGCTCGAACACCTGATCAAGCAATGTGGTAACGATTTGTCCCGCGAAAACATTATCAAGCAAGCAAAGAACTTAAAGGACGTCATCCTGCCGACGGTATTGCCTGGCATCAAGATCAACACCAGCGACAAGATCAACATGAACTTCACCCAGATGAGGCTGCAGCGCTGGACCGGTTCGCATTGGGACCAGTTCAGCGAGGTTCTCGATGCCGCTTCGGAGTGATGGCGGCCGCGTTTGCCTCCTTGTAGTGTATGCAAGAGGGAAGAGGATGCCTTTCAAATGCTGGGAGCGGCGGTAGCTTATCGTTGTGCTCGTTCCTGGCGCGGCAATTTGGATTGAACCGCATCGCGCAGCTCTGACGGGCGCCATCACGCCACTTGCCTGCGGACCTTCGGCTTCAGCTTTTTGTCGACAGAGACCTTCTCTGGAGCCGGGCGCGCACCCGGTCCGGGATGGACATGAACTTCCTTGGCCGAAAGCGGCTCGCCGCATTCCGAGCACACCATCACGGGATCGAACATCTTGCCGCACTTGCGGTGCTCATGCAGGAGAGGACGTCCGCGTACGTCGACCATGTGGGTATCACCCCAATGGACGATCGCCATCATGATCGGATAGAGATCGAGGCCCTTTTGCGTCAGGATGTACTCGTGGCGCTTTGGCGACTCTTGATATGGAATGCGGCGCAAGACGCCTTGGCGAACCAGCTTTTTCAGACGTTCTGCGAGCAAGTGGCGCGTGATCCCAAGTGCTGACTGAAAACCCTCGAAGCGGCGCGTGCGCAGGAAGCACTCGCGGAGGATCAGAAGCGTCCAGCGGTCACCAATGACACCGATGGTTCGAGCCATTGAGCACGGCTCTTCCTCAAGTTCGTCCCATTTCATTCCTGCTCTCCGGTCGCCCGGCGTCTGTTCCTCTCGAATCGTTCAGGGAACCGCAGCCAGATATACCATTCTAGATAGGTACTTAATTTCAAACAATACCCCGTCGGTCAGTTAAAATCAGCAGAATTCAGCATACATTTGACAGTTCAATTTTAGAACTGTATGAACGAAAAGTAGCCTGGGTCTGGCTATAAGCCACCAAGTCCGGTGATTCACTTCGCTCTGCGGGAGGAGCTGACATGTCCCTGAAAGCTGAGTTCCTGTTCGATTTTGGCAGCCCGAACGCCTACCTGGCGGAACTGGTTCTTCCGGGAATCGAACGGCGCACCGGCGTGAAATTCGATTATGTCCCGGTTCTGCTCGGCGGCATCTTCAAGGCGACGGGCAACATGTCCCCGTTCGACTCGCTTCGCGGAATCAAGAACAAGCCGGAATATCAGGCGCTGGAGACCCAGCGTTTCATTCGGCGCCATGGCGCGACGAAATTTCAGCAGAATCCCTTCTTTCCGGTCAATACGCTGATGTTGATGCGGGGCGCCGTCGCGGCCCAGTTCGAAGGCATGTTCGAATCCTATTTCCGTGCCGCCTATCATCATATGTGGGAAGAGCCGAAGAAGATGGATGACCTCGAAACCTTCCGGAGCGCATTCATCTCCTCAGGCATCGATATCGACAGGTTGATTGCGCGTGCACAGCAGGATGACGTCAAGAAGGAGTTGATCGATCGGACCACCGAAGCGGTCAACCGCGGAGCATTCGGCTCTCCGACATTCTTCGTTGGAAAGGAAATGTTTTTCGGTAAGGACCAACTCCGCGACGTCGAGGCATCGATTGTCGAGCAGACCAGACAATCTGTTCCCAAGACAGCCTAACGGCGGCGACTGTACGGGTTTAGTGGCGAGAGCCAGACTCCCGGACCCAAACCAAAAGTAAACTCAGGGAGAATCCCCATGCCTGGCCCGCTCAGCGGCGTTCGTGTCCTCGATTTGACGGGGGTGGTATCGGGGCCTTTCGCGACCATGTTTCTGGCCGATCAAGGTGCTGACGTTCTGAAGATTGAGCCGATCGGCGGCGACATTACCCGCCGCAGCCGTGCCACCATCGACAAGGATGGCGAGTTCTCGGCGCTCTTTATCTCTTCGAATCGCGGCAAGCGCTCATTGTCGATCGACGTCAAAAGCGCAGTCGGCCGTGAGGTTCTTGCCAGGCTGGTTGCGCAGGCGGATGTGCTGGTGCAGAATTTTCGGCCCGGCACAATGGAACGCCTCGGTCTCGGCGTCGATGAGTTGCGCCGACGCCATTCGCGCTTGATCTATGTCTCGATCAGCGGTGTCGGCGACACCGGACCGTATGTGAAGAAGCGCGTCTATGACCCGATCATTCAAGGGCTGTCGGGCTTTGCCGATATCCAGTCGCAACCAATAACGAATCGTCCGCAGATGATCCGGACCATCGTGTGTGACAAGACCACGGCGGTGTTCACCGCGCAGGCGGTGGCGGCGGCGCTCTATGCCCGCGAGAAAACAGGGCAGGGCGATCATATTCAGGTCGCGATGCTGGATGCTATGATCTCGTACCTGTGGCCGGAAGGTATGATGCAGTACACCGTGGTTGGAGCCGAGACCACCGCCGCCGATCCTAACGATCGGCCCGATCTCGTGTTCAAGACCAGCGACGGCTACATCACGGCCGGTACCATCTCGGATTCCGAATGGCAGGGGTTTTGCCGGGCCTCCGGAGATCCCGAGCTCGTCAAGGACCCTCGATTTGCGACGCCATCGGCGCGCTCGATCAACGCCACGGCCCGCATCAACAAGATGGCGGAGTATATCGGCCAGCATACCACTGCCGAATGGCTGGAGCGCCTGGACGCCGCTGACGTGCCGTGTGCGCCGATCCTGCGCCGGGGTGAAATCATCCACAATGAGCAGGTGATCGCGCGCGATATCATCGCTGAGTTCGATCAACCGAAGGTCGGGCGAGTGCGGCAACCGAAGCCTGCGGCCCGCTTTGAAATCAATGAGGCAGCGATCGGCGGGCCTGCTCCCCGGGTGGGCGAGCACTCGCGCGAGGTGTTGCGGGAATTGGGTTACGACGATAGCGCTATCGACAAGATGGTCGCGGAGCGTAGCGTGCGTGTGGCGGTCTAGTGCCGAAGTCTTCTCGCGCCAGTGGCGGACACTTTCTAGACTTTCGCCGGCAGCGGCGTGATCGGTGCCAGCGGGACGTTCGCTGCGACCGCTCGTTGATAGGTATCCCGTTTTTTGATGCGTTCGAGGTAGGGCTGCGCGTTGTCGCAAATGCCGACGCCATAGGCGATGGCCCACTCGAGGCAAGTCGTCAGCAGGATGTCAGCGCTGGTGAACCGGTCGCCCATCAGGAATTGCCGGCCGTCTGCGAGCGCGACTTCGACATGGTGCAACTGCTGACGGAAATAGGCACCGGCCTGGGTAACGACCTCGGGCGCAATCCCGTAGATCGGACCGAGTGCGTCGGCCCGATGGCGGCGCATCACGTATAGGCTGGTTGAATCCAGCTCTGCGACGATAAAGAAGCACCACTCCAGCCACGCTGCATACTCGCGGGTGGCCTCCGGAATCAGCGAGCGTTCCGTCGTGGAATACATTCGCGAAAGGTAAGCCACGATCGCGGCGCTTTCGCCGATAGAGAAGTCGCCGTCCTGAAGCAGCGGAATTTTCTGGCGCGGATTGAGTTTGGTATATTCAGCGGTCTTGGTCTCACCCGTTCGCGGTCCGATCGGCTTTGTCTCGTAGACCAAGCCCAGTTCGTGCATGGCCCAGTGCGGGCGAATGGTGCGGCTTGTCCCGACGCCCCACAGGGTCAGGTTTGGTGTCGCGCTCATGTTACCACTTCTCCACGGAGGGGCGGAGATCGAGCTCGTGGGTCCAGCCATCCCTAGTTTGCTCGTGGGTGAACCAATATGCGTCGGCAATGGAAGAGGTCTTGGTCAGGCTATCTGCGGGGATTTCGCTTGCCTCGATCCCCTTCGCCGCCTTCATGCGCTGATGGATGGCTTCGCTATCCACGCCCGCATCGATCAACAGATGCACGACATGAATATTCTTCGGCCCCAGCTCGCGCGCCATCGCCTGAGCCACCGCGCGAAGGCCGAACTTCGCAGATGAAAATGCAGCAAACCCCTGGCCGCCGCGCACACTGGCCGTCGCGCCCGTAAAGAAGATGGTGCCATGTCCGCGCGGAAGCATGACGCGCGCAGCCTCTCGTCCGACCAGGAAGCCGCCGTAGCAGGCCAGTTCCCAGGCCTTGAAGAACAGCTTCTCCGTGGTCTCCAGCAGAGGCTTGTTGACGTTCGAACCGGCATTGTAGAGGCAGACCTCAATGGGTCCGAGCTCTTTCTCGATCCGGCCGAATATGCCTTGGACCTCCGCTTCCTGGCGGGCATCGACGCTGAACGCGTGTATGTTATGTCCCTCAGTCCTCAGTTCGCCCACAAGCCCCTGGGACTTGGACGCATCACGCCTGCAGATGCAAACCGTATAGCCGCCCCTGGCAAAACGCCGCGCGACGGCCGCTCCGATGGCGTCGCCCGCACCCACAAGTATCGCTACGCCGCGGCTCATTCTGGTTCTCCCTATAAGTTCTTATTTGATACTTTAATAGTAGCGGCTGAGCGAAGCGTTGTAAACGATCGTTTTCGACGTCGAGCGGTGAAGAAATAGGGGAGATTTGTTGCCAGATTTGGCCTCGCGAAACGGGAACGATGAATTAGCGATTGACGAGTTCTAAAAAAGAACGTTATGTCTGGATCGAATATGCCGCGTTGCAAAAGTAGGCATGCATCAGTCGGGAGGTCAGTCGTGGCGGAGCTATCAGAGGCGACCAATCTCGACGAGATTGCCGTCGGCTTGCCGAACCGCATCCATGAAGTAACACTAGCAAAGGCCCCCGACCGGATTGCGTTGGTCGAAGATGGGGCTTCCTGGAGCTACCGCGATCTGGATCAGCGCGTCAGCGAGATCGCCGTCGTCCTCTCATCGCTGGGGATCAGGCCGGGCGACCGGATGATCATTGTCAGTGAAAACTGCATTGCGCTCGCTGCCTTGCTGCTGGCGACGAGCCGGCTCGACGCCTGGGCGATCGTCGCAAACCCGCGATTGTCTGCACGCGAACTGGACCAGATCCGTGACCATAGTGGCGCCCGTCGGATGTTCTTCACGTCAAGTATTTCGAAGGAGGCCGCGGCCCACGCGTCGCGCTATGGCGCCGAGCACCGGCAAATAGGGGCGCTGCTGGTGACCGGCGTTGGTCCGCTCAACGAAAGCGCAGCCGTCGAGCCGGTGGAGGCCGATCCCGCAAAGCAAGTCGCGGTACTGATTTACACCTCGGGGACAACGGGGACCCCAAAGGGCGTGATGCTCTCGCATGACAGCCTGTTGATCAGCGCAAAGACCACCGCGTATTTCCGCAGGATGAATGAAGACGACAAGATCTATCTGGTATTGCCGATCTCCCATATCGTCGGCATCTCGCTCCTGATCATGACATTGATGGTCGGCGGCACGGTGCGGATGGTCAGCAAATACGATCCTGCCACGACCGCCAAGGCGATCGCGGAGGAGGGTGTCACCATCCTCAACGGCGTGCCAGCCACCTATCAACGCTTGCTGGAATACAAGAGCGTATCGGGTGGAGAGCGGCTCGCCCGAGGCTCGTTACGCTTGATCGCCGTCGCCGGCGCGCCCCTCGATTTGAATCTCAAGTTGCGTGTGGAAGAGGAACTCGGCCTTCCGCTGCTTAACGGTTACGGGATCACCGAATGCTCACCGGGAATATCGGGCGTGCGCTTCGATGCACCGCGCTCGGATCACGCGGTCGGCACACTGCTGCCGGGAGTGGAGGCGCGGGTCAGAACGCTCGACGGTAGTCCGACGGCAAGAGGGGAGGTCGGGGAGCTGCATGTCCGTGGACGCAACGTGATGCTCGGCTACTATCGCGCCCCCGAGCTTACCGCCAAGGTGATCGACAGCATGGGCTGGTTCAATACCGGCGATCTGGCGCGCTTCGACGGCGATTGCCTGTACATTGTCGGCCGCACCAAGGAAATGATCATCCGTTCGGGCTTCAATGTCTATCCCGCCGAGGTCGAAGCGGTCGTCAGTTCGCACAAGGACGTCGTGCAATCTGCCGTGGTTGGTCGTGCCGCAGACGGCAATGAGGAGATCGTCGCCTTTGTACAATTGCTGCCGGGATCTCGCACGACGCCCGAAGATCTGATGAGTTTCATCCGATCTCAGCTCACTTCATACAAGCGGCCGTCCGAAATCGTCATCCTCGACGCCTTGCCGGCGACTTCGACCGGCAAGATACTCAAGCACAAGCTCGCGGAGTCCTTGCGCGGCGAAGGTGGCGAAAGCCCTTCGGCGCAGACGCCCGAATTCCGCAGGCAACATATCTAATTTCACCGGGAGAACACCCTTGCAAAAGAGAAACGCAACCGTGGCCGTGATCGGGGCCGGAGACTACATCGGTGGCGAGATCGCCAAGAAGTTCGCCTCGGAGGGCTTCACGGTGTTTGCCGGTCGTCGCAATGGCGCCAAGCTTGAGCCGCTGGTCAAGGAGATCGAGACAGCTGGAGGAGAGATTCACGCGCGTTCGCTCGATGCACGCAAGGAGGAGGAGATCATCTCCTTCCTTGGCGATGCGGACAAGCACGCGCCGCTTGAGGTCTGCATCTTCAATATCGGCGCCAACGTCAACTTCCCGATTTTGGATACGACGGAACGCGTGTTCCGGAAGGTCTGGGAAATGGCCTGCTATTCCGGCTTCCTCGCCGGTCGCGAGGCGGCCCGACTGATGCTGCCCCGCGGCCAGGGCAATATCTTCTTCACCGGTGCAACAGCGAGCCTCCGTGGGGGCTCCGGATATGCGGCCTTCGCCAGCGCCAAGTTCGGCCTGCGGGCCGTTGCCCAGGCGACCGCGCGCGAATTGGGTCCAAAGAACATTCACGTGGCCCATCTCATCATCGATTCCGGCGTCGATACGGAATGGGTGCGTCAGCGGCGGATCGAGGCGCTTGGTCCCAATGCGCTGGATGATCCCGATCTCTTGATGCCGCCGTCCTCAGTCGCGGAATCCTATTGGTTGCTCTATCAGCAGCCCAAAAGCGCCTGGACCTTTGAGCTGGAGATCCGTCCCTTCGGCGAGAAGTGGTAGCGGGAGCCTCTCACGATGGAGCTCAAGCTTTCCAGCGAAGACGCCGCGTTCCGTGACGAGGTGCGTGCTTTCATAGCGGAGAATTATCCGCAGGAAATGCGCGTTCCAAACCCCGAGACCGATTTGACCAAGGAGCAGTCGATGCTCTGGCACCGTATCCTGCACAAGAAGGGTTGGATTGCTCCGCTCTGGCCCAAGGAATATGGCGGCCCCGGCTGGTCGGTCACACGGCGATTCATCTTCGAACAGGAAACGTCACGCGCCGGCACGCTGCCGCCGCTTGCGTTCAGCGTCACGATGGTCGGGCCGGTCATCTACACCTTCGGCAACGACGCGCAGAAAAAGAAGTATCTCTCGCGAATTCTGTCCGGCGAGGACTGGTGGTGCCAGGGCTATTCGGAGCCGGGCTCCGGCTCCGACCTTGCTTCCGTTCGGACCAAGGCGGTGCGCGATGGCGATCACTACGTCGTCAACGGCCACAAGACCTGGACGACCCTGGCCCAGCATGCCGACTGGATCTTCTGCCTGGTGCGGACCGACCCTTCGGCCAAGGCTCAGGCCGGCATCTCCTTCCTGCTGATCGACATGAGATCGCCCGGCGTCACGGTGCGGCCCATCATCACCATCGACGGATCGCACGAGGTAAACGACGTCTTCCTCGAGGACGTGCGCGTCCCCGCCGAGAATCTGATTGGCGAGGAAAACAAGGGCTGGACCTACGCGAAATTTCTGCTCGGCAACGAGCGTACGAGCATGGCCGGGATCGGCCGGTCGACACGTTATCTCGCGCGTCTCAAGCAAATCGTCAGGACCGAAATCGGCGAGGACGACCCGACTTTCGGCGAGTTCATCAGGGAGATCGCGCGCGTCGAGCTCGACGTGCTTGCGCTGGAGGCAACCGAACTGCGCATCGTTGCTCAGATGTCGCGCGGCATCGACCCGGGACCGGCCGCATCGTTGTTCAAGATCAGGGGCACCGAGATATTCCAGCGCATCACCGACCTGACACATCAGGCGATCGGTAACTACGGTCTGGCCATACGCGAGCACCCGGTAACCGCGAACCGCTTCATGCCGGGACCGGACTATGGACACACCGCGACGGAGAAATATCTGAACTCCCGCAAACTCAGCATTTACGGGGGCTCGAATGAAATCCAGCGAAACATCATCGCGAAAGCAGTCCTTGGTCTCTGACCACATCGCACGAGGCAT
Organism: Bradyrhizobium sp. 482_C4_N1_8; assembly: GCF_052075965.1. Taxonomy (NCBI): domain Bacteria; kingdom Pseudomonadati; phylum Pseudomonadota; class Alphaproteobacteria; order Hyphomicrobiales; family Nitrobacteraceae; genus Bradyrhizobium; species Bradyrhizobium sp. 482_C4_N1_8. Next base: position 3,657,450 of record NZ_CP197231.1, read on the forward strand.
CGGATGGATATCCAGTTGACGGAAGAGCAGGAATTGCTTCGTTCCAGCATTCAGCGCTTCCTGCGCGACCAGTACGATTTCGACGAGCGTCGAAAGATTGTTGCGACGGAGGAAGGCTGGAGCCGAAAGCACTGGAGTGCCTTTGCCGAGCTTGGGTTGTGCGCGGCACCGTTTCAGGAAAGCTCTGGTGGTCTTGGTGGCGGATCACTTGCGACGATGATCGTGATGCAGGAATTCGGCCGCAACTTGGTCGTTGAACCGTTCTTCGAAACCGTCGTTCTCGCAGGCAGCTTGATTGAAGACGCTGGCTCCCCCGAACAGCGCGAGGCGTTCCTGCCGAAGATCATGGATGGCAGCGCCATATGGACGCTGGCTTGGGCGGAAGGGCGATCTCGCTACGATTTCAACAACGTCGCGACGACGGCGCGACGCCAGGGGGACAGTTTTGTCTTGAGCGGAACCAAGGCGGCGGTGATTGGTGCGCCGTGGGCCGACAAGTTGATCGTCTCGGCGCGTACGTCCGGTGGGCCGCGCGACCGGGCCGGCGTAAGCCTGTTCGTCGTCGATTGCCACTCGCCCAATCTTCATTTGCAGAGCTTCAAGACGATCGATGGTCGGCGCGCTGCCGAACTCACGCTGATGGATGTTCAAGTGCCGGCCGGCCAGCTGCTTGGCGCCGAGGGTGAAGGCGTCGCGGTGCTCGAAGCGTGCCGGGACCGTGCTATCGCTGCGCTCTGCGCGGAAGCGGTCGGCGCGATGTCGGTGCTGAATTCTGCGACGCTTGAATACAGCAAGGCGCGCAAGCAGTTCGGGGTTGCCCTCGGGACGTTTCAGGTGTTGCAGCACCGCATGGTCGACATGTTCATCGCGCTCGAAGAGTCGATCTCGCTCACGCAGCATTTGAACCTCAGCCTGGCAACCCGCGAGCCCAACGGATCGAAACTGGCGTCTGGCGCGAAGTCGAAGGTCGGCTACGCCGCGCGCTTCGTCGCAGAGCAGGCCGTGCAGCTGCACGGAGGTATGGGTATGAGCGACGAATTGAACGTCGGCCACTACTTCAAGCGAATAAGCTCCATCAACATCCAGTTCGGTGATCCTGCCTATCATCTGATGCGGTACGCGCAGCAAAGCTGAACGTGCGTCCGAGGCGGTAATCCGACTGTCGTACTCAACCGAAGGTGAAATAATGACTGAAGCTGTGATCGTCTCGACCGCCCGCACCCCGATCGGCAAGGCATATAAAGGCGCGCTCAACCATACCGAGGGCGCCACCCTATTGGGGCATGCGATCTCGTCGGCGTTGTCACGCGCCAAGATTGATGGTGCCGAAGTCGAGGATGTCGTGATGGGTTGCGCCATGCAACAGGGCACCACGGGCACCAATATCGCACGGAAAGCGCTCCTACGCGCCGGACTTCCCGTGAGCGTGGCCGGAACGACAATTGATCGCCAATGTGCGTCCGGCCTTCAGGCGATTGCGCTGGCTGCGCGTTCCGTGATTTTCGATGGCGTGCCGGTGGCTATTGGAGGCGGCGGCGAGTCCATCAGCCTGGTCCAGAACAATCAAATGAACATGTTTCATGCCGTCGATCCAAAGCTGCTCGCTATGAAGGGAGACGCTTACATGGCGATGCTGGATACGGCCGAGATCGTGGCCAAGCGCTACAACATCTCACGCGAGCGCCAGGACGAGTACAGCCTTGAAAGCCAGCGTCGGACGGCATCTGCGCAGCAGGCGGGCCGCTTCAACGACGAGCTCGCGCCGATCAAGACCGCGATGGCAGTCACCGACAAGGTGACTGGTGCCGTGTCATATCGGGACGTGACCCTGTCGGCAGACGAGGGCCCGCGTCCCGATACCACCGCTGAGGGTCTCGCAGGCGTCAAGCCGGCCAAGGGGCCGGGCTTCACCATCACTGGCGGCAATGCGAGCCAGCTCTCCGACGGTGCAAGTGCCGCCGTCATCATGAGCGACAAGCTGGCGGCACAGAAGAGACTACAACCGCTCGGCATTTTCCGCGGCTTTGTTGCGGCCGGCTGCGAGCCGGACGAGATGGGAGTAGGGCCGGTCTACGCCGTGCCCCGGCTACTCAAGCGCCATGGACTTACGGTTGACGATATCGATCTCTGGGAATTGAACGAGGCATTCGCCGTGCAAGTCATTTATTGCCGCGACAAGCTCGGGATCGACCCGGAAAAGCTCAACGTCAATGGTGGCTCGATCGCGGTCGGTCATCCCTACGGCATGACGGGAGCGCGGCTGACCGGCCACGCCTTGATCGAGGGACGCCGGCGCAAGGCGAAATACGCGGTTGTCACCATGTGCGTGGGCGGCGGCATGGGCGCTGCAGGACTTCTCGAAATTGTGCACTGACAAACAACGAGCCGAGACATCTATGGAACCACATCGGAGGCATTTGTGAAGACAGCAATTACTGAGATGTTCGGTATCGAACATCCGATCATCCAGGGCGGAATGCACTATGTGGGGTTCGCCGAACTCGCGGCCGCAGTGTCGAACGCCGGCGGGCTTGGTATCATCACAGGCCTAACGCAGAGGACGCCGGAACTGCTCGCCAAGGAAATCGCGCGTTGCCGGGACATGACGGACAAGCCGTTCGGCGTGAACCTGACGTTCCTGCCGACCTTCAGCGCGCCGCCCTATCCGGAATACATCGCAGCCATCAGGGAAGGTGGGATCAAGGTGGTTGAGACAGCCGGTCGCAGCCCCGAGCAATACATGTCGGCCTTGAAGGCAGCAGGGATCAAGGTGATTCACAAATGCACGTCCGTCAGACACTCGTTGAAGGCTGAGCAGATCGGCTGCGACGCCGTCAGTGTCGACGGTTTCGAATGCGGCGGGCATCCCGGCGAGGACGACATGCCCAACATGATCCTGTTGCCGCGCGCGGCTGAGGAGTTGAAGATACCGTTCGTGGCGTCAGGCGGCATGGCGGATGCACGCAGCCTGGTCGCGGCTCTTGCGATGGGGGCCGCCGGGATGAATATCGGAACGCGCTTTATTGCGACCAAGGAAGCGCCCGTGCACCAGAACGTCAAGAATGCGCTGGTCAATGCGTCAGAGCTCGACACCCGTCTGGTCATGCGCGGGCTCCGGAATACCGAACGTGTATTGAACAACAAGGGCGTCCAGCAATTGCTCGAGATCGAACGCGAGAAGGGAAAGCAACTCAAGATCGAGGATATTCACGATCAGGTGGCGGGTGTCTATCCCAAGGTGATGATCGACGGCGACATGGACGCTGGAGCCTGGAGTTGCGGTATGGTCGCGGGCCTCATTCATGACATCCCGACGGTGAAGGAACTGATCGATCGCATCATGGCGGACGCCGAACGAATCATCCGTGAGCGTTTGACTGGTTTCCTCGATGGTGCCGAGCAAAGGCCGACTGTCGTTCGAGCAATTGCGTAGGCGCTTTCCGTGAAGCCCAGCCGGCCAACGATGGATGGCCTTCGGCAGCCCTGGAGAGATTTATGGATCGGGCCGATTTCCACTACTATGAGCCTTCGAAGGGCCACGGACTCCGACATAATCCATTCAATGCGATTGTCGCGCCGCGTCCGATTGGCTGGATTTCGTCGCGGAATGCGGCTGGTCAACTGAATCTCGCTCCTTACAGCTTCTTCAACGCGTTCCTCTACGACCCTCCGATCATCGGGTTCTCCTCAATTTCGTGGAAGGACACCGTCAAGAACGTCAGCGAGACCCGCGAATTCGTCTGGAATCTGGTCACGATGGATTTGGGCGAGCGCATGAACGTGACGGCGACGCCTCTCGATCACGGCGTGAGCGAGTTTGAAGCAGCAGGGCTGACGCCAATACCCGGGCGCCACGTCGCTGTGCCGCGGGTGGGTGAGAGCAGGGCCGCAATGGAATGCAAGGTCGTCGAGGTCTCGCAGCTGGCGAATGCGCGTGGTGAGAAGGTCGAAGGATGGTTCGTACTCGGCGAGGTCGTCGCAGTATACATCGACAAGTCGTTGATCGAGGACGGTGTCTACAACACTGCACTTGCACGTCCCATACTGCGCGCCGGTCGTGGTGGAGACTACCTCGAGGTCCGGACTGAAAACATGTTCGAGATGAAGCGCCCGTCTGGCAGCAGCAAACCGGAATTCCACGGCACCTGATTCTGTGGGAGGAAGCTAATCAGGATCCCGGGCGCCACGTGTACAAGCAAAGCGCCAGCAGTGAAAACACGCTCAACACCACGCCTAGCGCGAACATCGCTTCATGCGATACCGTGGCAGCAAGCCATACGCCGATTGCCGCATTCATCATCTGCCAGAAGCCCAGCAGGGCCGAGGCCGCGCCGGCTTTCTCCCCGAATGGAGAGAGTGCCCGTGCGGTAGCCAGTGGACTGACGATTCCCATGCCGAGGAGAAATACGCTCATCGCGCCCAGAAAAGGCAGGAAAGTCGGACTGATCATCGAGACGAGCAGGACCGCAATGCTGCTGGCGGTCGTCGCCCACAATCCAGCCCTGATCGGGCCGTCGAGCCCGTAGCGTGACGCCAATCGTGTCGCCAGCATACCGGCGGCGAACACGATAAAGACGGTGCCGGCGAAGAAAAGGCCGAGCTGGATCGGCGTGAAGTGCAGCGCCTCGATGAATAGGCGCGGTGCAGCCGAAAACATCGAGAACAGACCGCCTATGATCAGGCTCGAGGTCGCGGCCGGAATTGCGAAACGACGATCGCCGAAAAGGCCAGCATAGCTCCTGACGATAGCGATCGGATTGAGCGGAGTGCGGGTCGAATGATGGGTTTCGCCGAGGACGATGCCGTAGGCAACGGCGCCAACAGCGGCAAAGGCCGCGACGAGAGCGAATTCGGAGCGCCAGCCAAAGCTGTGATCGAGCGCGCCGCCAAGCAGAGGCGAGAATCCAGGGGCTGCGGACATTGCGATCATGATCAGCGCCAATGCGCGTGCCAATGCTGCCCCGCTGAACATGTCCCGGGCGATGGCACGGGACAGAACTGATGTGGCGCATGCGCCCGCAGCCTGAACTGCGCGGCCAACCAAGAGATTCGGCAGGTCGTTTGCCAAACCGCACCAGACGCTGCCGCCGAAGAACACGGCAAATCCGATCAGGACTGGCCAGCGTCTTCCATAGCGATCGGAAAGCGGGCCGACCACGAGCTGTCCCAACCCGAACACCGCAAGAAAGACGGTGATGGCGGATGTGACGGCCGCGCTCGTGACATTCAATGAGATCGCAATTTGTGGGAGCGACGGCAGCAAGATGTTGGTCGCGAGCGTTCCCATGGCGGCCAGGATGGAGAGAATCGCGATTGGCAGGGCGCCGGAGGTATGAACCCTCGGCGGCGCGGTCTGGATTGCTTCGCACTGGTCAGTCATGGGAACTTTCGAACCGGGATAGGCAGGCCACGAGAAGAGAGCGGCGCGGCTTGCCTCGCTCTCTGATCCCTTTCGGGTGTCGTCCGTACTATCGGCGGACGACGCGCTCGATCGCGATGGCGGTAGCTTCACCGCCACCGATGCAGAGTGCTGCAACACCCCGCTTGAGGTTTTGTGCCTCCAGCGCATGCAACAACGTCACGATCAGGCGCGCGCCGGTAGCGCCGATGGGATGCCCGAGCGCACAAGCGCCGCCATTGACGTTCAGCTTCTCGCGGGGGATGCCGAGATCCTTCTGCGCTGCCATCGCTACCACGGCAAAGGCCTCGTTGATTTCGAACAGATCGACGTCGCCGACGCTCCAGCCGATCTTGTCCAGCAGCTTGCGAATGGCTGGGATCGGTGCCGTGGTGAACCATTGCGGTTCCTGGCTATGAGTGGCGTGACCCTTGATCTCGGCCAGTACGGGCAGGCCATCGCGATCAGCGAGGGAGCGTTTTGCGAGGATGAGAGCCGCCGCGCCGTCGGCATTGGCGGAGGAGGCGGCCGGCGTAATGGTGCCGTTGGCGCGGAAGGCTGCTTTCAATCCGGGAATCTTGGCGGGGTCCACTTTCAGCGGGTGCTCGTCATTGGCGATGATCCGCGGCCCGGCCTTTTCGGTCAGCGTGATCGGCGCAATCTCGGCCTTGAATGCGCCGCCTTCGACCGCCTTGCGCGCGCGGGTCAGCGTCTCTATCGCGTAGGCGTCCTGATCCTTGCGCGTGAATTGATAGGCTTCCGCGGTGGCCTCTCCGAAATCGCCCATCGAGCGACCAGTCTCATAGGCGTCCTCCAGCCCGTCCATCATCATGTGATCGATGATGCGGTCATGGCCCGCGCGGTAACCGCCCCGCGCCTTGGCCAACAGATAGGGCGCATTGCTCATGCTCTCCATGCCGCCGGACAGCACGATTTCGGCGGAACCTGCGTTGATGATGTCGTGGGCGAGCATCGTGGCCTTCATGCCGGAGCCGCAAACCTTGTTGATGGTCGTGGCGCCGGTAGCGTCGGGCAATTTGGCGCCGCGGGCAGCCTGTCGGGCCGGCGCCTGACCCTGTCCGGCCGGCAGCACGTTACCCATGAACACCTCGTCGATCTTTTCGGGAGCCAACTTCGCCCGCTCCAGCGCGGCGCCGATCACGTGGGAACCGAGCTTGTGGGCGCTGAGAGGCGACAACTCGCCCATGAAGCGGCCGAGTGGGGTGCGGGCGGCGGAAAGTATGACGACGGGATCGGAAGCGCTGGCCATGGCGAATTCTCCTGTTGAACGCTGTTGTTATATGACGATAGTCATATAAGATAGCCGGCATTGCAATGAAATGTTGCCGTGTCCTTCAAGGAAGCACGGTTCCAAAATTGCTTCGGAAGGATAAGAACGGCTTGTACAGCTGATCACCTTTGGAGCTTGCACGGGGTGGCGATGCGCTACGGAGAAAACCACAGGCGTCGGACGCACCGTCGGATAGTCGAAAATGCCTCATACGGCTTGCGCCAGAAGGGCGCCAAAGGGCTTAGTGTTATCGACTTGATGAAGCTCGCGGGCCTGACACATGGCGGCTTCTATAACCATTTCGATTCACGTGAAGCGCTTGTTGGCGAGGCAATCGCCTTTGCAATGGACCAAACCACCGAGCGTTGGAAAAAGCTGACCGACGACAAGGCCAATGGTGAACGCTTCGAGACGTTGATCGCCGACTATCTTAGTCCCCGGCATCGAGACAATCCCAAACATGGTTGCGCCCTTCCAACCCTGGCTGTCGATGTTGCTCGATCGGGCTCGAGCGAGCAGCAGGCCCTGGCCTCCAAGCTGGAGAAGATGATCGATGTCTTTGTCGAGCTGCTTCCCGATGAGTCACCTCGAGAGGTCCGCCAAATCGCAACCGGCGCTATCGCGACCTTGGTTGGATCGATCGTGCTGTCGCGTGCCGTTGGTGTTGGGAAGCTTTCCGACGGCATTCTCGCCGCGGGACGCATGACTGCCGGTGGCAGGACTCAAAAGCCTCGGCGTAGAGCGACAAGGACGATGCGCTGCGACAAATAACAATACCAGGGAGGTCAACATGACGGCCAGCAAGTGGCTCAAGACAGCCTGCAACCTGTGCTACGTAAATTGCGGTATTGAAGTCTGGGTGAATGACGGCCGCCTCGAGAAAGTACGGGGCGACCGTTCGAGTCCGAAATCGCAGGGCTATCTGTGCAACAAGGCGAGCCGGATTCCATATTATGCGCATCACAGTGATCGGCTTACGACCCCGCTGCGTCGTCGCGCCGACGGCGGCTTTGATGAAATCGAGTGGGACGTGGCGATCGCAGAAATCGCCGAGCGGCTGCGTGATCTCGTCGACAGGCATGGCGGCAAGAGTATTGCCCTTTATGGCGGTGGCGGGCAGGGCAACCACGCCGGCGGCGCCTACGCCAGCGGATTATTGCGCGCGCTGGGGTCGCGCAGCGTCTTCAACGCACTCTCGCAGGAGAAGACCGGCGACTTCTGGGTCAATGGCCATATGTTCGGCAGCCAGACATGCCACACTGCCGAAGACGTACATCATTGCGATCTCCTGCTTGTGATCGGCGCAAATCCCTGGATCGCGCATGGCTTTCCCAATGCGCGCGATCATCTCAATCAAATCCGCAAGGATCCCGAACGCAAGCTGATCGTCATTGACCCACGGCGAACAGAAACCGCCGAAATGGCGGATCTGCATCTCGCGGTTCGTCCCGGTGCCGACGCGTTTCTCCTTGGCGCATTGTTAGCCACGCTTGTCCGTTCCGACCGGGTCGACCATGCGTTCATTGAGGAGCACACGATCGGATTCGCGGAAGTGAGGCAGGCCCTGTTGGACGTTCCGGTTGAAGAATGGGCTGCCGCCGCAGATATCTCGGTCGCGGATATCGAGCGTTGCGCTGCGATGATCGTCGCGGCGAAGGCCATGGTGGTTCGGGTCGAGCTTGGCATCCAGCAAGGCATCAACTCGACGCTCAACTCCTATCTCGAGAAGCTCTTGATCATGCTTTCCGGCAATTTCGGCCGTAAAGGTACAAACCAATTGCATAGCTGGCTTCAGCCATTATGGGGCAATTCCCCGAACCAGACGTTCGCGCCAACCGGCGACGCGATAATTGGAGGCCTGTTACCTCCTAACATTTTCCCCGAGGCAGTGCTCATTGACCATCCCGACCGATTGCGCTGCGCCTGGATCGACAGTTCCAATCCCGCCAACACCGCGGCAAACACCGAGGCGGTAGAACGCGCGCTGCGCTCGCTCGAGCTATGCGTGGTGGTCGACGTTGCGATGACCGAAACCGCACAACTGGCGCATTACGTTCTCCCGGCGTCATCGCAATACGAGAAGACCGAATTCACCCTGTTCAACTTCGAATTTCCGACCAATTTCTTTCACGTGCGTGCCGGCGTATTGCCGCCGCTCGCCGGCACCTTGCCGGAGCCTGAAATCTACACGCGGCTTGCAATCGCCCTGGAGCTTCTACCAGGTGACAATGCGCTCGCACCCCTGCGCGAGGTGGCACGGCGCTCGCGACCTGAATTCGCCGCCGCCTTTCGTGCCTTCACCGCAGAAAATCCACGGACAGTGGCTGCCCTTGTGCTCTATCACACGCTGGGGCAGACGCTTCCGGATGGCACGGCGGCCGCGGCTCCGTTGTGGAGCGCGGCGCTGGCTTGCGCGAAACGAGCACCGCAAGCGGTGCGGCGGGCGATCGGCGCATCGGACGAGGTGGCGGATCATCAACTCGGTGACCTCCTGTTCGATACGATCGTGGCCGCCCGGCAGGGCACGGCGGTTACCCGCCACGACTATGACGAGGTCTGGTCATTGATCGGTCATTCGGATCGCAAGGTTCGGCTCGCCGTTCCGCAGATGCTGGAATGGCTGGCGCGTCTCGATCCGCAAGCCGCGGGCGCTCCAAAGGAGTTTCCGTTCATGCTGGCGGCCGGTGGCCGCCGCATGTTCAATGCCAATCAGATCTTTCGCGATCCCGCGTGGCGTCGCGACGATCCGGACGGCGCCATGTTGATCAATTCGAACGATCTGGGCGAGTTGGGCGCAAAGGATGGTGACTGGATTGCCGTCGAGTCGGTGGTCGGCCGGCTCGTCGTGCGCTGCAAAGTCGATGAAGCTATGCGGAACGGCCAGTTGGCGCTGCCTCACGGCTACGGTCAGGCCTACCCAGCGCCGGACGGAGAGCGCCTCATCAACGGGCCGCGCATCAATCTGCTCACCGAGAGCGGCAACCGCGATCCTATTGCGGGAACACCTTACCACAAGAATGTCGCGGTTCGTCTGGCCCTGATATCTGCGCATGAGGCCGCCGCCCATCAGTCGCAGTCCGAGCGAATTCATATGAGAGTGGCCGGACAATAGCTCGAAGGGAGTTTCAAATGACCGTGAAACCGATCGCGATCGTGACCGGGGTAGGGCCGGGCACTGGAGCTGCCATCGTCAAGTGCTTCTCTGCCGGCGGGTTTCGTATCATAGCGCTTGCTCGCTCAGCCGAGGTCATCAATCGCCTTGCGCAAGAGCTTCCCGACGTGCACGCGGTGACCTGCGACGTCTCAGACGAAAGCCAGGTGCGGACGGTGGTCGCTGACGTAGAGCGCCGATTTGGCGCGGTCGAAGTTCTCATCCACAACGCGGTAGGAGGGGGGTGGGGGAGCTTTCGCGAGATCGATCCGAAGATGCTGAAGGGCAATTTCGACGTCAACGTAATGGGCTTGTTGTACCTGGCACGCGAAGTAGCTTCTGACATGATCGATCGAGGCAAGGGCGCAATCCTGGTGACCGGAAACACGTCTTCGATCCGCGGCAAGGCCAATTTCGCCGGCTTCGCTCCGACAAAGGCGGCGCAGCGTATTTTGGCTGAATCAATCGCACGCGAGGTGGGACCTCTCGGCGTGCACGTCTCTTATGTCCTCATCGACGCTGTGATCGACACCCCCCGTATGCGCGCGCGGATGAGCGACAAGCCAGATGAATTTTTCATCAAGCCTGCCGCGATCGCCGAAGAACTGTTTCATCTTTACGGTCAGGACCGATCGGCCTGGTCGTTTCTCGCGGAACTTCGGCCCTTCCGCGAAAACTGGTGACGTCTAGTAGGAAACATAGTCGTCGTTAGATAGCGCGCTTGCGCGTGGAAGAGAGTTCTCCAGGGACAGGACTTGGGAGGTCAAGACCATGACTGATGAGTCAATCTCGATTGATACAGGGACGGACGAACTTCTGTGTGCGATTCGGGATCGCGTGGCCGTGATCACCTTGAACCGACCGGAGGTACGAAATTCGCTGTCCGATCATCTCACGCCGGCGTTACGCCGGATGATCAAGCGCAATGGCGACGATCCGGACGTCGGAGCGCTACTGATTACGGGTGCCGGCACCGCTTTCTGTTCGGGAGGTGACGTCAAGGGGATGGGCGCCAACTCTGCCGTACCGGCCATGTCTTTCAACGACAAGGTTGCGCGACTAAGGGAACGTCAGCGAACGCTGACCGGTGTGCTTGTCTCGGTACGCAAACCCACCATCGCAGCCCTGCCGGGACCGGCGGCCGGTGCTGGGCTTGCTATCGCGCTCGCCTGCGATATGCGAATCGCAGCCGAATCCGCCATCATGACGACCGGTTATGCCCGGATTGCGCTCACCGGTGATTACGGCATTTCGTGGCTGTTGACCCGACTGGCCGGCACGGCGCGTGCCCGCGAACTGATGTTTCTGTCCGAACGGATTGATGCGCGCCGCTGCGAAACAATGGGGCTTATAAATCGCGTGGTACCTGATTCCGAACTGCAAAACGAAGCATTCGGGATCGCAAGGACGTTAGCCAACGGTCCGGCGAGCGCCTATGCTTCCATCAAGGACAATCTCGACCTAGCGCTGTCCGCGGACTTTTTGACATCATTGGATCACGAGGCTGAAAAGATGGTCCTCGCGGCGAGTACCGCCCAGCACACCGAAGCCGTGCGCGCCTTCATCGAGAAACGTGTCCCAAGATACAGGTGAGACGAATGGGCTGAAGGTCTGCCGAGCAGCGCTCCGATCTGGACAGCGGCGAACTCCAGGCAGAGCGCGTCCCAATCGGGCGTGAGCGGCAATCCAATACGCCTGTGATGTGAGGACACCAATGCCTCTCTGCTGCCGCGTTGCATCATGCATCGGTCGATTTGTTCTCCGGTGATGGTCCGGCAATATCTGCCACCACGGCTGCAATCAGCGATTCCGCCAGTGGCTCATCCGCAATCACCCGAGACAATATGACCGCCCCTACCATCTCCGAGAGAATGGCCGCGGGATGTCTGCCGCCACCGGCCCTTGGGGGCGCGGACGACAGTTTCGCAATCTGGTCGAGATAGAATTGAATCGCCGTGGTGAAGGTGGCGCGGAGAGCAGGATCGTCGCGCCGCGCCGCGTCTGCGGCCAACGCTGGGAGAATGCAGCCGGAACCCGGATCGTCGCGATGGGCGGATGACACGTAGCGTTCGATGAGTGCACGAAACGGATCCGGAGGCTGTTGGGCCAATCCATCCTTCAGCAGCGCCATCGTATCCGCGATCGCATGTTCACTGGCCTTGACCGCCAGTTCATCCTTTGAAGCGAAGTTGCGATAAAAGCCGCCATGGGTCAGTCCGGCTGCCTTCATGATGTCGGCAACGCCGATCCCGTCGAAACCATGCTTACGCAGCAGGCGCGCTGCGGTACCGACGGTCTGCTCGCGGTTCTCCAGCGCTTTTTCTCGCGTCACCCTCATGTTTTTCTCACTCCGTTAGTAGCAGCACCGCTCCTGCGTCTGACGGTCCTATCCACGGCCGAGCGTTCTCAGATTCGCAAAAATTGCGCTTGACTTTTTTGAGTACGATCATCATCTATCATGTATGATGACGATCGTCATCAAAAATCTGAGGCGAAAGACGATGTTCTCTCCTGGTTGGAAAACGATCGTTTCGCAATGATGGGGTATCATAATGCCTATCTTGAAGACGCGGGAGCGTCAAAAGACCGCGTTTCTTACTGGCGCGTCGAGCGGCATCGGCAAGGCAGCTGCTGTTGCGCTGACGAGTGCCGGCTACCGCGTGATCGGAACCAGTCGGCGCGCCGATCCCGACACGGTACTCGACGGCATCCGGATGATTCCGTGCGATGTAACCTCAGATGAATCCGTCGCAGTCGCCGTCGCTCGGGCACATACCGAGCTCGGGCAGATCGACCTCCTGGTCAACAATGCCGGGGTTGGAGTGACGGGCGCCGCGGAAGAAAGCTCGATCGCGCAAGTCCGCTCGCTGTTCGAGACTAATTTCCACGGTGTCGTGCGGGTGACCAATGCCGTGCTGCCGATCATGCGAGCGCAGGGTGGCGGACGGATCCTCAATGTCGGCTCCGGGCTGGGCCTCATTCCGGCTCCATACAGCGCCTACTATTCGGCAAGCAAACACGCGATCGAGGGGTATTCGGAATCGCTGGATCATGAAGTGCGTGAATTCGGCGTGCGCGTCGTCGTCATCGAGCCTGCTGCCACGCGCACTTCATTTGAAACCAGCACTGTCCCGTCCGATACGCCACTCGCCGCTTACGACGCGAGCCGCGCGAAGTATCTCGTGGCGTATGAGCGTGCGATGGCCGTGGCGGACACTGCTGAAAGCGTAGCCGAAACCATCGTACAGGCGGCGCGCGATAAAACCCCGCGCCTGCGCTACCCGTCGGGTAAGGCCGCACGGCAGGTCGCATTCGCCCGGCGTTTTGTTCCACGGGCTTTGTTCGACAAGATACTGCGGTCGCAATTCGGGTTGGCGTAGTCGGCGCATGCGTCTCGTGGCGAGCGAGCAGGGGAGCCGCGCCATCCGACCGAATATCCCTTCCATCTTAGGATTTCCGGTCCGAGCCGGAGAATGGAGTAAGCGATGACCAACTATGTCAGTCACCCCGGATCGGTTGTGCGCTATGTCGACGCGGCGAATCTTTCGATCAGTGCTGCAGGAACTACTTTTGCCTATCGCGACATCGGTCCCCGCACCGGCGTGCCGCTGATCCTTCTTAACCATTGGGGCGCGGTTCTCGACAATTTCGACCCGCGGATTGTCGACGGCCTCGCCACCATGCATCGTGTGATCGCGACCGATTACCGGGGGATCGGTGCGTCGGGCGGAACAGCGCCTGTGACCATCGATGAAATGGCGCTGGATGCGATCGCCCAGATCCGCGCGCTGGGCTTCGAAAAGGTCGATCTGCTCGGCTTTTCCCTCGGCGGATTTGTGGCGCAAGATATTGCGCTGAAAGCGCCGGACCTCGTGCGAAAACTCATTCTCACCGGCACGGGCCCGGCCGGCGGCGAAGGTATTGACAAGGTGGGGCCAGTGTCCTGGCCGTTGATGATCAAGGGCTTGCTGACGCTGCGAGACCCCAAATTCTACCTCTTCTTCACGTCCACGGTTAATGGTCGCCGAGCCGCAAAAGCCTTTTTGACGCGGCTGAAGGAGCGCAAGACAGACCGGGACAAAGGAGCCAAACCGGAAGCCTTCTTGCGGCAACTCAAAGCGATCAAGAACTGGGGCCAGCAGGCGCCTCAGAATCTCGCCAGTATCCGCATCCCGGTGCTGATCGCGAACGGCGATAATGACATCATGGTGCCGACCGCAAACAGCATCGATATGGCACGCCGTATCCCAGGCGCGCAACTCATTATCTACGAAGATGCCGGGCACGGTGGGATCTTCCAGAACCACGCCGATTTCGTGCCGAAGGCCTTATCCTTCCTCGACGCCTGAGGCCACGGCCATATTTCAAATTGGAGAAGACACCATGAAGGCATTCGTTGTCGACAAATACAAAAAGAGAGGCGCTCTGCGCTTGGCCAATTTGCCCGAGCCGGAGTTGCGGGACGATGATGTCCTGGTTCGAGTTCGTGCAACTGGTGTGAACCTTCTGGACTCCAAGGTCAGGGACGGAGAGTTCAAGCTCATACTGCCGTATCGTCCGCCTTTCATTCTCGGGCACGATGTTGCCGGGATCGTCGTCAGGATTGGTCCTAAGGTGCGGCGGTTCAAGGCGGGCGACGAGGTCTATGCACGGCCGCGCGATCACCGGGTTGGAACATTCGCGGAATTCATTGCGATGAATGAAGCGGACGTGGCGCTAAAACCCAAAAATATCAGCATGGAGGAGGCCGCCTCCATCCCCCTGGTGGGGCTGACTGCCTGGCAGGCTCTGGTAGAGGTGGGCAAGCTAAAGCCCGGCCAGAAGGTCTTCATCCAGGCAGGCTCCGGTGGTGTGGGGACGTTTGCCATACAACTCGCCAAACATCTCGGTGCGATCGTGGCGACGACGACGAGCACAAAAAATGTCGAGCTGGTCAGAAGTATCGGCGCGGACTTGGTCGTTGACTACAAGACGCAGGATTTCGAGAAGATTCTGTCGGGCTACGATCTGGTCCTGCACAGCCAGGACGCCAAGGCGCTTGAAAAATCTCTGCGCGTGTTGAAACCAGGCGGTCTCCTCATCTCGATCTCGGGGCCGCCCGACCCGGAATTCGCCAAAGAACAGGGGTTGAACCTATTCCTGAAACTGGTGATGCGTCTGCTGAGTCGCGGTGCGCGGAACAAAGCCAAAAGCCTTGGTGTGCGCTTCTCGTTCCTGTTCATGCGTGCGCAGGGGCAGCAGCTGAGCGAAATCACGTCCCTGATCGAATCCAGCGTGATCCGTCCGGTCGTGGACAAAGTTTTCCCGTTCGAAAAAACCGGCGATGCGCTCGCCTATGTCGAGACCGGGCGTGCGAAGGGCAAGATCGTCATCACCGTAGCAGACTAGACTCCTCTGCGGCCTCACCGGAATTGTGATGCCGCGTAGTAGGGCCCCTTGAGCGAGAACAAAATCATGGCTGAAAATCCTGCTGTCCTCATCACCGGTGCCTCCTCAGGCATTGGGGCGACTTATGCAGACCGTTTCGCCCGCCGCGGACATGATCTCGTGCTGGTCGCCCGCGACACGGAGCGAATGGCGGCTCTTGCTGCGCGGCTTCGCGGGGAGACGGGTGTTGTTATTGACATTCTGCAGGCCGATCTCACCAACCCGGATGAGCTTGCGGTCGTGGAGACGCGGCTGCGTGACGATCGCCGCATTGGTATCCTCATCAACAATGCTGGGGCGGCCCTGGGTGGAACCTTCGTTGCGCAAGCAATTGACGATGTCGGACGCCTTGTCGCTCTGAACACGACCGCCGTCGTTCGCCTCGCGAGCGCCGTGGCGCCGCGATTTGCCGACGCGGGTGAAGGCGCGATCGTCAATATCTCGTCAGTGGTCGGGCTCGCGCCGGAGTTCGGCATGTCGGTGTACGGCGCGACCAAGGCTTTTGTGACGTTTCTGTCCCAGGGGCTCAGCCTCGAGCTCGGCCCCACGGGCGTCTATGTTCAGGCGGTGCTACCCGCTGCGACACGCACCGAGATATGGGAGCGTGCCAACATCGACGTCAACGCGCTTCCCGTGGTGATGGAAGTGGGAGAGCTGGTTGACGCTGCGCTGGTTGGCTTCGATCGCCGCGAATCCGTCACGATCCCACCACTCCACGACGCCGGGCAGTGGGACGCCTATCAGACGGCGCGGCAAGCGATGCTTCCGGGCATTCGGCAGGAACATGCCGCTGCACGCTATCAGGCGTCGCACTGATACTCTCGATGGGAGAGGCAACACAAACGCCGAACTCATCGTCTCGGAAAAGTCCCCTAGGGCAAGTCAGGAGGAAAGACCCGTGTACACTGCAATTCGAACATTAGCTTCCCGGCTGACCGAGAAGTCGCGAGCTTTCCTCGATCTTCTTGCTACCCTTGATGATCCTTATGGTGATTATCGGTTTGCACTTGGGGCGCGCGTCGATCATCTCGCGGCCGAGGTGAAGGCGCTTCGGTCACAGCTGGGGAAGTCCCGGGGAGAAACGCTAAGGAAGGGCAATCATACCAGCGGGTGGAGCACTGAAGAAATAGATCTACAAATGTGATGTCGGAACCCTTGCCGGCCACCAAACGCATCCGAGGAAGCACCATGACCCAATCCAACCCCGACATCCCAACTTCCGTACAAGACGTGGCACTCATTGTCGGCGGCGGTCCGGGTATCAGCTCGAGTTGCGCCAGGCTGTTCGCGGAAAACGGCATGTGCGTCGGCGTCGCAGCCAGGAACCCCGAGAAAGCGGTCCTTGAGACGCTCGAGAAGACGCATGGTGTGCGCCGATACGCCTGCGATGCCAGCGAACCGGAAGCCGTGGCGCAGCTGTTCGGGAAGGTCGTTCAAGACATCGGAACCCCGAGGCTTGTCGTGCATAACATCGATGGCCGGGTTCCCGGCATCTTCCGCAAGAGCGTTGTCGAAGCCGATCCGGTCATGGCGTTCGAAACATTTCGAAATTCGGCGTTCAGCGCGTTTCTGGTCGGTCAACAGGCAGCTCGGCTCATGCTTGGAAACGAACCCGACGCCAACGGCGCGAGAGGAACGATTATCTTTACGAACGCCAGCGCGGCGCTCAAGGGCTTCCCATCAAGTGGCGCCTTTGCAATGGCATGTCATGCCAAGTCCGGACTTGCGCAGAGCATGGCAAGAGAACTGATGCCGCAGGGGATCCACGTAGCGAATGTGCCGATCGACGCCGCGATTGGCTGGACCCAGGAGGACGGGACCCGCGCGCACCGGTTGGCGGGAACAACTGTCGAGGACAATATGGCTGACCCCGTCCATATCGCAAAAACCTATCTGCAACTTCACCGCCAGCATCGGTCGACTTGGGCGTTCGAGGTCGTGCTCCGGCCATGGGTCGAAAAGTGGTGATTTGCGGTCGCGACAACGCTGTCCGTCCCGTTGCGTCACGAGCGCTCCACATCAAAGCAGCGAACTGGATCAGCCGGAAGCGCCTTGGCAGAACAACCAGGACCACTGGTTCGAGAAGGACGAGTTCGTATCCATTGACTTCAACGAGCCGGCGCTGGTCTACGGCGGTCCAGATTAGGTGCAGCCCGACCGGGTAACGAAACGAATAGCGCGGACGAAGCAGTAGCCGGATATCGCGCAGGCGGTCGAAGATGTGACCGCCGAGACAGAGCAGAGCAATAGAGGTCCCGTACCCGCGGCACGGCCAAGAACTGAAGTGGCTACTCAGCCGCTTCCGCGGTCGACTTGTTGAAGCTCCTTTCGCCGAATGCACGGCGCGCCTTATCGACGGCAACTCGATGTTCGACCGTCCAGTCGTACAGGGCCTGGAAGGGCTTCCTGAGAGTCCGCCCCAAAGGCGTGATGCTGTATTCGACAGCGATAGGCGATACGGGGATGACGCGACGAGCAACAATGCCGTTGCGCTCAAGGCGTCTCAACGCCTCCGTGAGGGCCTTTTGTGTGACCCCGTCCAATTCTCGCTTTAGGGCGTTGAACCGCAACGGAGCTGGCAGCAACGCGGCGAGGATGAGGATCGACCATTTGTCAGCGATCTGGTCGAGGATCAGTCGGCTAGGGCAGGTGGCATTCTGGTGCGCATCTCTTTTCATGGCGGTTTCCTCAAGGATACCTGGGCGATTCAAAGTACCTAATTGACGTTAGGTATATGATGTATACCTCAATGATCAAGGCTGAAAATTGCGACAGCTCATCTCCAACATGCATCGCCTTTCGCAATCCACGCCGTCTATTCGTCAAACGCAGGAAGAAAAATATGAAAGCAGTACGGTTTCACAAGACTGGCGGACCTGAGGTCCTTATCTATGAGGATGTACCCGACCCGACGCCGAAGGACGGAGAGGTATTGATCCGCGTCGAAGCTGCGGGGATCAACTTTGCGGACGTGATGCGCCGACGCGGCGACAACTATCCCGAGCCATCGCCTCCGCCGTTCATCCTGGGAGTCGAAGTGGCCGGCACGATCGCGGCGGTCGGAAAGGGCGTCACGTCGCTTGCGGTCGGGACGCCGGTCCTTGCGACGCCGGGAGCCGGGGGATACGCGCAGTACATCTGTGTTCCGGCTGCGATCGTCGTGCCGCTCCCGCCTGGCGTTGGCGCCGTACAGGCCGCGGCTGTGGTCGCGCACGGGCTGACCGCTGCACTCGCGCTCCGCAATGCTGCACGACTTGCGCAGGGCGAAACCGTACTGATTGAAGCAGCCGCCGGTGGCGTGGGCTCTTTCGCTGTCCAATTGGCCAAGCTTTATGGCGCTGGCAAAGTCATCGCCGCTGCCAGTACGCCCGAGAAGCGCGCAATCGCCGAACGCCTTGGTGCGGATGCGTCGGTCGATTACACGGCACCGGATTGGGCTGGGAAGGTACGAGAGCTGACGAATGGTCGCGGTGTCGATGTCGTGCTCGAGACTGCAGGCGGTGAAACCGTAGCTCAGGCGCTCGACGCTATGGCGCCCTTTGGCCGGATGATTTTCCTGGGCCAGTCGAGCGGTAAGACGGCTCTGATCGACCCCTGGCAGCTCACGGTTCCGAACCACACTGTGAGCAGTTTCTATATCGGCGCATATCTGGCTTTCCCGGACCTGATCCAGTCCACGCTGGGCGAAATTCTAGGGTTCATTATGACGGGAAAGCTGTCGCTCCAGGTGGGAACGGTACTGCCGCTTTCACAGGCGGCAGAAGCGCATCGGCTTCTGGAAGGTAGGAAGACCACGGGCAAGGTCGTGCTGCAGCCCTGGGCCGATGCCTGATCTTTCGACATAGCCGTCTGAACTGATTGTCGGCATCGTGACATGATGCCAAGTGCGCGGGCGGCAGTTAGCCGCCCGCGCCACAGATACGTTAAGTGTTGATCTCCGATGCCGACGTTGTTGCCCGCAGGGTGCCGTGCGATTCCGTTGCGTCGGATACCAGACTCATACCGCCAGCTGAGTAGCTCGGCTTTTAGGGCTGGCCCCGTTGGCCCACTGTTCCCACAACTGGCGCCGCTGCTCAGCAGCGTGTTTGGCATGCCGTTCCTTTACGTGACCGTATCCGCGGATAGTCTCGGGCAGTTGCGCAATTCGCACGGCAAGCTGGACGTTGCCGCTGCTGAGTTCTGTTAGCAAGCGATCTACGTCCCGTTCATATTGCTGCAGCAGGGTTCGTTCGAGTTCGCGCTCGGCATTCCAGCGGAAAGGATCCAGCCAGGTGCCGCGCAGGCCGCGCGCACTGGCAATGAGCTTGAAAACGAGCATCATCCAGCTGCCGACCTCGCTCTTCTCGAGGGCGCCGGTAGCCTTGTTACGACGCGCGAACGGTCCTGAGCCCAGGTGGAATTTGAGCCGGAAGTTGCCTTCGAACTGGTCTGCCAGCGCGGCCCGGAAGTCGGGATGGGTGTAGAGCCTCGCGACTTCCCACTCGTCCTTTACCGCCAGCAGGCGATGATAGTTGTGTGCCACGGCCGCCGTCAGTTGGGTGGCGGTAGACACTGAAGCCTCGATGCCGCGCACCCGCTTGACCAAGTTCAGGTAACGAGACTCAAGTGTCTTTACGCCGTATGCCTGCAGGTGCCCGACACGGTGTTCGATGATCTGGTCCACGGTTAGCCGGTTCTGCGGGGCGAACTGCAGAATCTTTGAGGGCTTGCGGGCCTTTGCAACGTCCTCCACCAGCGCGAGGTCGATAGCGGCGCGTCGCCCCCAGGTGAAGGCCTCCTTGTTCATCGCAATGGCCACGCCGTTGAGTTCGATTGCCTGTTCGATGGCGCTCAGGCTCAGCGGAATTTGGCCGAGTTGCCATGCCGCACCCAGCATGAACATGTTGGCAGCAAGGGGGTCGCCCACGAGGGTGGTGGCCAGGCGCTGGCCTTCGAGCAGCAATGCGCGATCGCCCAGCTGCTCGCGGAACTGCGCGATGAGCGCGTCCCTGTTGATGGCCCAGTCCGGGTTACGTGCGAACTCCGCGGTGGGGATGATATCGGTGCAGACCACGGCGCCGCCTGCAGCGATGTCGATTGTGCCCACCGATTCGTCGGAGGCAGCAACGATCAAGTCGCATCCAATAAGCGACCGCGCCTCTCCCTCTGCGATCCGGGTCGCGTGTAACATGTCCGATCGAGGCGACCAGCGTACGTGCGAGTGTACCGCGCCGTACTTCTGTGCGAGACCTGTCACGTCCAGGTTTGAGCTGAAATAGCCATCGATGTGCGCGGCTACTGCCAGTGTCTGCCCGATGGTCACGACGCCGGTGCCGCCGATGCCTGCAATGAGAACGCTGTGTACCTGGGTCAGTGGCGCGATGGCCGGCAGCGGCAGCTCGCTTCTCCATTCCGTCTTCGGAGATGCGGACTTGGCCGGGGCCGCTCGGGGCTTATCCTTCTTCAGTTGGCCGCCTTCGACGGTTACGAAGCTGGGGCAAAACCCTTCCACGCAGGAAAAATCCTTGTTGCAGGTGCCTTGGTTGATTTGGCGCTTGCGACCCAGCTCGGTTTCGAGAGGTTCGATGGACATGCAGTTGGACGCAACGCCGCAATCGCCACAGCCCTCGCAAACGGCCGCGTTGATGAAACTGCGCTTGTTGGGATCCTCCCAGTTCCCGCGCTTGCGCAAACGGCGCCGCTCGGTTGCACAAGGCTGGTCGTAGAGAATGACCGAGACATCCGTATATTCGCGGAAAGCCTTCTGGACTGCATCCAGCTCATTGCGATGGTGCACCTTCACGCCTATCGGCAAGCCGACATCCTGGTACTTCTGAGGTTCGTCGGTGACCACCGCCATCTTCTGCACGCCCTCCGCGGCCAATGTGGCCAGGATCTGCTGCGGCGATAGGCCTGTCTCGACGGACTGTCCGCCGGTCATGGAGACGAAGCCGTTGTAAAGGATCTTGTAGGTGATGGGGACGTGGGCGGCGATGGCTTGGCGCACTGCCAGAAATCCAGAGTGCGAGAATGTACCGTCACCTAGGTTGGCAAAGACGTGCCTTTCATTGGTGAACGGCTGCTGGCCCAACCACATCACGCCTTCAGCGCCCATATGCGAGACGGTGGTGGTCGTCAGCGGATCGGCGATCATGGCCATGGTGTGACAGCCAATGCCCGCCAGAGCGCGACTGCCTTCCGGAACGCGGGTGGAGCGGTTGTGAGGGCAACCTGAGCAAAAATTGGGGGCGCGCTGTGGCTTCTTCATCGTGTCATCTCAAGTTCGTTGCCGGGATGCTCGTTCGACGACTCTTGCGGTTCCTGTGAAGGGATGTAGTCGCCGAGCGCTGCGCGCAGGACCTGGCTCACCAGCGGCGGCGATATCTCACCGAAATCCGGGAAAGCGACGGGGCCTCGGACGCTGTCAAAGACGCTGCCGTAGAAGTGCTTGCCTATCAGGCGCGGCGACCCAGACTGGCCGTACAGAATGGTGCGGATCTGATCTTCCAGGATAGGTCGCTTCTCCTCGATAACGACGAGCGTCTCCATGCCGGCGGAAAATTCGCGCACCACCTCGGAGTCCAGGGGCCAGATCATGCCGACCTTCAACAAGCGGATGCCCCATTGCTGTAGCTTGTCCGCGCTCCAGCCCAAACGTCCCAGCGCCTGTAGCAGATCCTGCCACGCCTTGCCGGCCGCAACGATGCCCGCCTTCGCAACCGCCGGGTTGACCGTGATGCGGTTGAGACTGTTGCTGCGTGCGTAATTCACTGCGGCCCTGATCTTGTGAACGTAGAGGCGCTCCTCCTGCGGCAGCGCCATGTCGATCGCGCGGATGTGCACTCCTTTGCCCTGCGCGTCGGGGCTCATGGCCGGTTGCGATGGCGTGATGATCTCGGGTGCGAGCGGGCTCACGTGCACCGAGCCGCCACCTTCCACGACGTCCGTGACCACCTTGAGCGCCACCCAGCAGCCGCTATAGCGGCTCATCGCAATGCCATGGAGCCCGTAGTCGAGTAGTTCCTGTGTGTTGGAGGGATATAGGATGGGGATACCGACGGCCATGAAGATGGGGTCGGAAAAGTTGGCCACCGTGGAGCTCTTGGCGCCGTGATCATCGCCTGCGAGGCAAATCACACCGCCGCGACTGGAGGTGCCTGCCAGGTTGGCGTGGCGCAGAACATCGCCAGAGCGGTCCACCCCCGGCCCCTTGCCGTACCAGATGCCAAAGACGCCATCGACCTTGGCGCCGGCGAAGTTGCCAACCTGCTGGCTGCCCCAGATCGCCGTGGCGGCGAGGTCCTCGTTGAGGCCAGCGCGAAACACCACGTTGGCCTTTTGCAGGTGTGTCTCGGCCGCCCACAGCTCCATGTCATAGCGCCCCATGGGCGAGCCGCGGTAGCCTGAAATGTAGCCGGCCGTGTTCCAGCCCATGGCGGCATCCCGCGCGCGCTGTTGCAGCGGCAGGCGGACCAGCGCCTGTATGCCGGTCATATAGACCCAGTCATCCTGTACTGAATACTTGTCGTGCAACGTGGTGCTGCCGCGACCCAGTTTCTCTCCCATCGTCTTCCCCTTCGAGTTTTGCGCGGCGGCAAAAGCCCCTGCAGTTCTCGGTTGGGTAAGGACTCTGTCCCGCAGCTTGTCATTGTGTCCAATGAATTGATCGGCTAATATTAATGCAAAAAACACAACAATGGCCTTCCAAGAACAAGGGACTATCCGCCGCGCATGCTGCCCAAAACCAAAGAGCTGCAACACTTGGTGCTCCTGGCAGAGGAGCGTCATTTCGCGAAGGCGGCGCAACGCGCCTTTCTGTCTCAATCGGCCTTCAGCCGCAGTATCAGTGCACTGGAGGACGAGCTCGGGCTGAAGTTGTTCGACCGGGGTTCACGCCATGTCCACATCACGGCCGATGGTGAGCGCATTCTGCAACTGGCACGCCGTCTGCTCGCTTCGGCCTCGGACCTGACGCGTGAGGCCGCGCTGCTGCGCGGTGGTGAGGTGGGCGACATCGCCATCGGCTCCGGCCCCTACACAAGCGTACTATTCACCGTACCGGTGATCACAGCTGCACGGCAGCGATTTCGCAACGTGCGATTCCGCTTGGAGGTCGATCACACCGCCGCCTTGCTGGCAAAGCTCGAGGCGGAGGAGATCCAACTGTTCCTGTCCGACGTCAAGGAGATTCCCGGCCACGGACCTTGGACGGTGGAGCCGTTGGGCAGCTATAGCAGCACCGTCATCGGACGTTCGGGTCACCCGCTTGCGAGGCGCCGCCAGTTGCAGTTGTCGCAACTGACGGAGCTGGAACTGGCGACTGTGCATATTCCCGGCCCCATCCGGCTCAGGCTCGCGGCGGCCTTGGGCTACGCGCACGCGGAGCTGCTGCCGGTGGCATTCGAGTGTGAAAGTGTCTCAGCGCTGCGCGAATTCGTGCTGCGCTCCGACGCCGTCGTGTTGGCGCCACCGGAACTGTTTCGGCGCGAGCTGGACGCTGGCCTTATGACGCAGTGGCAGGTCGCGCAATGGTCCGATCCGCGCGACAACCCCGTGCGGGTGGATTTGGGCCTCGTCCGGCTCTCAGGTCGGACCCCGACATCGGCGATGCGGATGCTTGTGGATTTGATACGTGTTGAAGCCCGGCAGCGCCTCGAACAACACACAGCGGACAAGCGTGTGACCGAACGGGTGCGAAAGGGCGCGCGGAAACGAATCCTCTCTTCCAGCGTTTGATCGCGTCGATTCTCGGACAGCCCATGGCCGGCGCGGTGAGGCATTGTCCGCCGCGACCACGCCCATGCCGGAAGAGATTACGCGTGGCAAGATTGTCAACAACTTGACAGTCTTCATCATCGGTACGGCGCTAGAGTGCTTGCGCTGGGAGATGATCGTATCGTTCATCCGCTGCACAACAAGGCAAGAAAATGCAAAGTGAGGATACCCCATCGACGAGCGTCGAGCCGCGGCCCTATGATCCCGCCAGGCGCTCCAAAGTCGTCACACAAGGGCTGGAACGCGTTCCGCATCGATGGCAGCTCCGTGCGACCGGGCTCGATGATGACTCGTTGAACAAGCCCTTTGTGGGCGTGGCCCATACCTACGGCGAGGTCAGTCCTTGCTCGCAATCGCTCCTTCCGCAGGTACAGGCGGCCAAGCTTGGGTTAGAGGTGGCCGGCGGCACGGCGCGAGAGTTCTCCACCATCTCTGTCTCCGACGTGCTGGCGCAGCAGCACGACGGTATGCGCTACAGCCTGATGTCTCGCGAAATCATCGCGGACTCCGTTGAAGTCGTGATGCGCGCCCAGGGTTACGACGCGCTCGTTGGCGTGGGGGCTTGCGACAAGACCATTCCCGGCCTGCTGATGGCCATGGTCAGACTCAACGTGCCCAGCCTGTTCCTGCACGGCGGGCAGATGCTGGTTGGCTGGCATCAGGGCGAGCAGGTCAACCCGCTGCGCTTGTTCGAAGGCCTGGGCAAGGTCTACAGCGGTGAACTCGACGCACAACAGCTCGAGCAGATGGGGCACGATCTCGTGACCACCGCCGGCGCATGCCCCGGCCAATTCTCTTCGGGTACCGCAGGCAGCATTGCCGAGGTGCTGGGCTTCAGCCCTTTGGGCTCCACCAGCATTCCCGCGGCCTTTTCGGTACGCCAGGCGGTGGCGCGGCGCGCCGCAAGTCAGCTGATGGAGAACCTCAAGGGTTCCGGGCGACCGCTGCCGCGCGACCTCGTCACCCGCAAAGGCCTTGAGAACGCCGTGGCTGTCGTTGCGGCGACCGGGGGCTCGACCAATGCCACCTTGCATCTTCCCGCCATTGCTAACGAGGCCGAGATTGTGTTCACGCTGGCGGACATGCAGAAGGTTCTGCGCCGCACGCCGACGCTGGCCAGCCTTGCGCCAGGCGGTCCGCACGTGCCGTACGAGCTTCACCGCATCGGCGGGGTGCCCGTGGTGCTCAAGGCATTGCTCAAAGGCGGCTACCTGCATGGCGACGTCCCGACGCTAGATGGACGGTTGCTGCAGGACGCGCTTGCCGATGTGCCCGAGCCCGACGGAATAATCGTACGACCGCACACCCAGTCCTTTCGCGCCAGCGGCGGCCTGGCGGTGTTGCAAGGAAACCTTGCGCCTGATGGCGCCGTCATCAAGGTTGCAGGCCTGACCACTTTGAAGCTGGAAGGGCCAGCGCGCGTGTTCGAGAGTGAGGCGGAAGCGCTGGCGGCCGTCAGCGCGCGAGCCTACGATGAGGGCGATGTCGTAGTGATCCGTAACGAGGGGCCGCACGGCGGACCGGGCATGCGCGAAATGCTGTCGGTGACCTCGGCCATTGTCGGTCAGGGGCGCGGCCAGTCAGTGGCTCTGGTCACGGATGGGCGTTTCTCGGGTGGCACGCGCGGGCTCTGTGTCGGGCATGTCTCGCCCGAGGCTTCGCGGGGCGGGCCGCTGGCGCTGGTGCAAAACGGCGATTGCATTCGCATCGACGCCAACGAAGGCAGCATCGATCTGCTGGTGGACGAATCCGAGCTCGCGCGCCGCAAGGCGACATGGAAACCAGCCGATCGGCCGGTGCGTCTGGCCGGCGTAGATGAGAAGTACTCACGCTTGGTCGGGCCTGCCCATGGTGGCGCGGTGACGCACTCGGGCGGCGTGCAGTGGCTCGTGCGCTGAAGCTCTCGTCCACTCCTGTCGAATTCCTCTTCCTTGGTTGCGCCGCTGTGGCTGCGGCACCCAGCCCGGATCGGGGACAACTCAATTAATAACAACTGGGAGGCAATGATGAATACAA
Source organism: Bradyrhizobium sp. 482_C4_N1_8 (assembly GCF_052075965.1). Taxonomy (NCBI): domain Bacteria; kingdom Pseudomonadati; phylum Pseudomonadota; class Alphaproteobacteria; order Hyphomicrobiales; family Nitrobacteraceae; genus Bradyrhizobium; species Bradyrhizobium sp. 482_C4_N1_8. Next base: position 3,683,487 of record NZ_CP197231.1, read on the forward strand.
CAATAGGGCATGGCGGCCTCATGTCCGCAGATCTGGCGATGCCGATGCGCAAGATCATCCGACGCGTCGTGCCGTTGCTGTTCGCGTGCTACGTCATGAATTTTCTGGATCGGATCAATATCGGGTTTGCGCAGCTTCAGATGAAGCAAGACCTGGCGTTCTCCGATGCCGTTTATGGGTTGGGGGCCGGTCTTTTCTTCATTGGCTACTTCTTCTTCGAAGTGCCCAGCAACATCCTGCTGGAGAAGATCGGTGCGCGAAAGACGATCATGCGCATCATGGTGCTGTGGGGGCTGGCCTCGTCTGCGATGGTATTCGTGCAGACGCCAGCGCACTTCTATATCGTTCGCTTGCTGTTGGGGCTGTTTGAAGCAGGTTTCTTTCCCGGCATTATCCTCTATCTGACGTTCTGGACACCGGCGGCCTACCGCGCGCGCGTGCTGGCGCTGTTCATGACCGCACTGGTCGTCTCTGGCATGATCGCGGGCCCCGTTTCGGGGCTTATTCTGCAAACCATGGACGGCCTTGGCGGTTTGCGTGGTTGGCAGTGGATGTTCTTGGTCGAGGGCCTTCCCAGCAGTGTACTCGGCGTTATGGTTTATCTGTTGCTCGATGACCGACCAGGCGATGCGAAGTGGTTGAACGCTGCTGAAAAGCGCGCTGTCAACGAAGCGCTGGAGGCCGAACGCAAGGAATCGCATGATGTAAGCGGCAACCATTCTGATCTGCGCAGTGCGTTCAGCCGGCCGCTGGTCTACCTGTGCTCGTTCGTGTATTTCGCCATTCTTGCGGCGGGCTATATCATTGCTTTCTGGCTACCGATGACCATCCGGGAGCTGGGTGTCTCCAACTACCTGCACATTGGTTTGTATTCGGCAATTCCCTATACCGTGGCTGGCATTGTGATGATCGCGCTGGGCAGGAGTTCGGACGCCTACAATGAACGCCGTTGGCACGTGGCGCTGCCAGCTGCCGTCGGCACCTTAGCGTTGATCATGGTGCCGCAAGTGTCACACGAATTCACACTGTCGATGGCGCTGCTGACTTTGGCCACAGCAGGCCTCTACTCCACGCTGCCAGCGTTCTGGACCTTCACGACCATCTCGCTCTCGCGCGCCGAGTCGGCGGCCGGCATCGCCATCATCACCAGCGTGGGCAATCTGGCAGGCTTCGTCAGCCCGCTCACCATCGGCAAGATCCGCACAGAGACCGGTAGCATGACCGCGGGCATCTACCTGATGGCTGCCATCGTGCTAATGGGGATGGTCGCGATGATCCTGGGTACCCGCGCGCAGCGCCGCCAGGAAGCACAGCTGGGAGCCACGGCATGAGCGGTATTGTGCCGAACGCCGGTGCGCGCCCGTCTACTTAGGAAGGCAAATCCCATGAAACTTCCAAAGGTCCTAGCCTTTGATGTGTTCGGCACCGTCGTCGATTGGCATAGCAGCATTGCTCGGGAAGTGACCCTTTTCCTGGCGCGGCACCTTCCCGACGTGGAGCCATCCGCATTCGCCCTGGAATGGCGTTATCTGTATCAGCCCGCAATGGAAGAATGCCGCAGCGGTCGCCGCCCATACACGCTGCTGGATCAGCTGCATCACGAGACGTTGTTGCAGCTGCTCCAGCGCCATGGTCTGCGGACTGACGAACTCGATAGCGCCGAACTGACGGACCTGGCTTACGCGTGGCGGCGACTTGATCCATGGCCGGACGTGCCACGCGGGCTTGCGCAATTGCGCGAATCGCTTCCAGTGGTGACGCTGTCGAACGCCAACGTTGCGCTGATGATAGCGATGAACCGCTTTAACGGACTGCAATGGGATGCCATCCTTGGCGCTGAGATCGCCCAAAGTTACAAGCCCGAGCCCCAAGCCTACTTGCGAACGGCCGAACTGCTTTGCCTTCAGCCGCAGGAGTTGTGTCTTGTAGCGTGCCACCATAGCGATCTGGCTGCCGCGCGGGCCTGCGGCCTGCGGACGGCCTACGTGGACCGTCCGATGGAGTATGGGGGAGCGCCCGCACCAGACAGATCGTATGAGCAAGAATGGGAGTGGCGTGCGAACGACTTCACGGAGTTGGCACCACCTTTCGGATCAGAGTAACCGGGCGTCACGCAATGACCGCCGTCACAGCGGCAGCAGAATCATGCAGCCGGCTCAACATTTTCGAGTATAGAACGTAACGAACTCCACAGCGCAGTCTGTCCTTTTCATGGCCTTCGCCAAGTTTGATCTCTTGCAGTGGATGCCGCCTGACCTACGGACGGTATTTCTGAATCGATTGCAACGGCGACAGTATCGGCCTGGACAATCCATCTACGTCCAGGGCTCGCCTGGTGTCGAGATGTTCCGGTTGGCGTCCGGTACGGTACGCATTTCGGTATTGAGGCCTGACGGTCGGCAGATCACCTATACTTTGTTCGAGCCGGGAGACTGCTTCGGTCAAACGAGCCTGATTGACGAAGGGGCAAGGCCGCAAACAACCGAAGCGAGCAGCGACGTTGAGGTCGGTGTTCTGTCTCGGAGCGCTTTTTTGGAGCTTAGCAGTCAATTTCCATCGTTCGATAAGGCCATTATGCGCTTGCTGGCGGCACAACTTCGCGTATTGGCTCAAAACTATGAAGGCGCCAGCCTCGATGATCTCAACATACGAGTTGCGCGTCAGATCCTGCAGGCGTGCGCAGTGGAGGAGGCTGGCGCCCCTGGTTCATCCAAATTGTTGTCGGCTCGACTATCCCAGGCGCAGCTTGCCTCCATGGTAGGTGCATCGCGCCAGTCGGTTAACAAGGTGCTGCAAAAACTCCGGCATCAGGGGATGATACAGATAGATTATGGTCGCGTGCTGGTGATGAATATGAGCGGCTTGAAGAAGATGATCCTTCGTAAATCGAAGCGGACTCTCTGACGCGACAAGGTTGCGACCGGCTATTCCTGGCGCACCCAGATCTGCGAACGGCCCAGCATCGATACGCCAACGAAGCCTCGCACGTTGAGCCGTTGGCCGCCGTCGGTTAGCTGGATTTTGCTGCTGTAGACCTTGCCATTGTCCGGATCGAGGATCTTGCCGCCGGAATATTCGTCGCCGTCCTTCTTCAGTCCGCTCAGGATTATCAACCCGATCACAGGCGCATCCTTGAGCGCGCCCTCACATTTTTCACACTTTGGGTTCCGGTCTTCGGACGGAGCGGGGAACACCTTTTCAATCTTGCCCTGCACGATGCCGTTCGATTCCGTGACCCGGATCAGCGCTCTCGGTTTGCCGCTGACGTCATCGATGTTTCTCCACAATCCGACGGGCGAGGTATTTTCCGCCCAAGCCCCGGAGGACATGAGGGCGGCAGCCAAGGTGAGGGCGAGAACGCCTGTTTGTTTAAGAATGCGCATTTCGATAGTTTTCCAAGGAGTACGATTGTCGAGGGAGGGCTATTGTTGTCTCGCCCTGCGGTCTGACCTCATCGAGGTGTCGCCCGGCGGTTCAGTCGTAGCGTTGTTACGCATTCACATCGACGACCGTGCGGCCTTGGACCGTTCCTGCGAATATCTGGCGCGTCACATCGGGAACCTCTGCCAGGCCGATCACCTGCACCGTGCGGGCGAGCTTGTTCAGGTCCAGATCGCGCGCCAAACGCGACCATGCTTCGATGCGCGCTTCCTGCGGGGCATTCACCGAATCGATACCGGCAAGCGTGACGTTCCGCAGGATGAACGGCAGAACCGTTCCAGGAAGATCGACTCCCTGGGCAAGGCCGCAGGCTGTTACTACGCCGCGGTATAGCGTCTGCGCCAATACATTCACCAGCGTATGGCTGCCGACGGAGTCGACTGCGCCAGCCCAGCGCTCGCGCGAGATTGGTGCGCCTGGCTCCGAAAGCGTTCTCCGGTCGATGACATCAGCCGCGCCGAGACTCCGCAGATAATCTGCTTCCTCAAGGCGTCCAGTCGATGCAACGACGCGATAACCGAGATCGGAGAGGAGCGCGATCGCAATCGAGCCGACGCCGCCATTGGCGCCGGTGACGAGGATGTCGCCACGTTGCGGAGTAATGCCGCCATGTTCGAGGGCGAGCACCGAGAGCATCGCGGTGTAACCGGCCGTGCCGATCGCCATGGCGTCCTTGGTCGAAAACGGGGTCGGAATCTTGACCAGCCACTCGCCTTTGACCCGTGCTTTCTGGGCGTAACCGCCGTGGTGGGTCTGGCTCAGTCCCCAGCTATTGGCGACAACGCGATCTCCGACTGCAATGCCCGGATGGGACGATGCCTCGACCGTGCCGGCCAAATCAATTCCCGGGATCAAAGGAAACTGACGAATGACCTCCGCGCGCCCACTAATGGCCAATGCATCCTTGTAGTTCACCGTGGAATAATCGACTGCGATTGTAACGTCGCCAGGCATGAGATCTTGCTCGTTCATTTCGACCACGCTGGTCGAAATCTTCTCACCTGTCTTTGCTGCCAGCAGTGCCTTGAACGTCATCGCCGTATCCTGGATTGGTGTTTCGCTGTCCACGGACCTAGGGTCGCGTCGCGTTATCGCAAGAAGGCACAATTAAAGCGGGTACTATCATTTATGGAGGTACCCACCCGCCCCAAAGCACCGGCCCCCGATACGACAGCAGGCCAGACATGGCGACGACTCGGTGCTCCAAGGCGAGATCAAGAACCCGCCTATGTCCTTGGGCCCTTTGGCATATCGGACGCCTGTCCCGTACCCTCGGCATCTATTGTATTATGACCGTCATGTGATATGTAAAGCTGGAACTGAATAGCTCGTTGAGATCGACGGCTTGCATCCAAAGATGCTCGCGGACCGAATTTGACCGGAGCCGTTGGTGCAGGCGTTCCCGACCTGTCGGAGCGCACAAATGATTGCCAATACTATCACCTATGGAGGCGTCTATGCGCCCGAAACGGTTCGACGCGAAAAGCGGATGTGCGGTCGGAGTGACGTTGTCCGTCATTGGCGGTACATGGAAGCCGTTGATCCTGTTTCATCTCTTTGCCGGCAAGAAGCGGTTCATGGAGCTGTCACGGGCCATCCCTAACGCCACGCAGAGGATGCTAACTCTGCAGTTGCGCGAGCTGGAGGCCGATGGTGTGATCGTGCGCCATTGCTATCCGCAGATTCCTCCGAAGGTCGAATATGAAATCTCTCCCTTCGGTCAGAGCCTCGGGCCTGTCCTGCTTTCGCTCCGGAGTTGGGGCAAGCAGCATGGAGGTTCAATTGAAGGCGTCTCTCAGCCGCACTATGCGCCTGAAGATCAGCAGCCAAACGCATGCTCCTTGTGACGTGAAATTGCGCAATGGGCGCGAGCCTGGTCGGTTCGACTCTCGTGATCGTTAAGCCATCGCACCGGAATAAATCGCTGGACGTGGGCTTCGACGCTTGGCGTTGCCCCGCGGGTCCCCTGTAGTGTCGGCGGTGGCTTGCTTCAAACCCTTCGGGCTTTGAATACATTCATAACTGATAGTATCCGCTGTAATTGTGCCTTCTTGAGCCAAGAGGCACGCGATCCTAGCTGCTCGGATAGTGAGAGGACTCACACGTACCAAGCTTGAGGGGATCCCTAGCCGATGAAGATTCAAGTTGCGCTAATGCTTCTGGCGGTGGCCGCAATGCCCGCATCTGCACAGTCTGGGCCAACTGAGATACAGCAGCAGCAGGCGTGTATGGGTGACGCGATGCGTCTTTGCTCGGCTTATATCCCGGACCGCGCCAAGATCACGGGCTGCATGGCATCGCAGCACGATCAGCTTAGCGCGCAGTGCCGCGCCGTCTTCGACGCGAGCGCGGACGCTCGAGCGGCTTCTATGCGGAAGCGTTGAGTTAATAGCTCTCCAGGACGATCTGGTGAGTGAGCTGGGTCAAGTATCCATCAATCAACGCCATCGCGTTGGTCGGCAAGCTCAATAGCGACCCTGCGACATTCGGTCGGCGTTCAACACGGCTTGCCGGGCTACACCCTCAGTACAGTCCGTGCCGCGGCTTGGTGCCAGTGTTTGAGGCGTCGAGATGTCGGCCCGGTAACATCGGGAGCTTGGTGCGACCGCTTGCGCTCGCGGGGAGGGTATCCTCAGCGGATGGGATTGAACGGATCATTTATTTAATTCGAAATTGGAACGGATCTGACAACTCAATGGGAAAAATGCATAAACTGTGGTGCTCTCGCCTCATGTTGACAGTTCTATTTTAGAACGTTAAAGATCGTGTCGACTTTTGCCGTCCGGCTATCGACCGCCGCAGGCGCGCGACATCTGATCGTAAAAAGGGAGCTTCTCAACCGCTCCCGAAAAAAAAGACGAAGCAAGAATTCGCCACGAGGGAGGATGGCATGAAGAACGTGGACGATATCACTGCGGCCGAGTTGCTGGATGGCCTGCCGTCCAGGGTGCACGAGGTCTATGCGCCGTTCGTACGGGACACCCCGGATCATCCAGCGTTCGTAGAAGGGGGCCGCTCGTGGAGCTATCGGCAGTTCTCAGAGGTCGTCGACGCTGCATCGAGGGATCTCGCCGATCTGGGGATCAGGCCGGGCGATCGCGTGATGATCGCCAGCGAGAACAGCGTGGCTCTGGGAGCGATGCTTTTCGCGGCGAGCAAGCTCGATGCTTGGGGCATTGCGGTTAATCCTCGACTGTCGCCCCGGGAGATCGACCTGATCGGTACGCACAGCGGTGCTCGACGCGTGCTGTTCAACGCGGCGCTTTCGAAGGAAGCTGCCGATCATTCCAGTCGCGTCGGCGCTAAAATTGATGCTGTGGGACCGTTTGGCGGAATCGGTGTCGGTCCTCTCAATGAGAAAGCGCAAGCGGAGCCTGTCGAGAAGGACGGCGCCCGCCAGGTCGCGGGCCTTTTGTACACCTCGGGCACGACCGGTGCTCCGAAGGGCGTCATGCTGAGTCACCGCAACCTCCTCTTTACCGGAAAGACGTCGGGAATCCTCCGTCAAAGCGGTCCGGCCGACCGCATCTACGGTGTGCTGCCGATGTCCCACATCGTCGGCTACTCGATCTTGCTGATCTCGACGCTGATGCACGGCAGCACCCTGCACGTGGTAGCCAAGGCCGATCCCGCCGCGCTGGCCCATGCCGTTGCCGAGGAAGGGATTACGAGCCTGTTCGGCGTGCCCGCCACATATCAGCGTCTGCTCGAACACAAGGCGGTCAAAGGCATCCAGCGGCTCGAACGGGGCAGACTGCGGGTCATGGCCGTCGCCGGCGCTCCTCTCGATCTCGATCTCAAGAAGCGGATCGAGGACGAATTCGGAATACCACTGCTTAACAACTACGGTATAACCGAATGTTCCCCTGGCCTGTCGGGAGTCCGCTCAGAACAACCTGTTGCAGACGAGTCGGTAGGACCGTTCCTTCCCGGTATCGAGCACCGGATTGTGGACGGGAAGGGCAAAAAGGTCGCGACTGGTGAAGTAGGCGAACTGCACGTCCGAGGCCCCAATGTGATGCTCGGCTACTACCGCGCTCCGGAACTGACTGCGGCGGCGATCGATGGCGAGGGATGGTTCAACACAGGGGACCTCGCCCGCGTGAACGGCGAGGGACATCTCTATATCGCTGGCCGCACCAAAGAAATGATCATCCGCTCCGGCTTCAACGTCTACCCAGCGGAGGTGGAAGCGGTGCTGAATTCGCACGATCAGGTCGTCCAATCAGCTGTGGTGGGACGATCGGCTGACGGCAACGAGGAGGTCGTCGCGTTCGTGCAGCTTCTGCCCGGTGCCAGCGTTAGCGCCGAAGAGCTGAAGTCGTACGCGGCCCGACAGCTCACCTCGTACAAACGTCCGACTGAATTGATCGTGCTGGACGCGCTGCCCTCTGCCTCTACCGGCAAGATACTCAAACACAAGCTGCGAGAGATGGCGATCGAACGCGGAGCTCCGAAGGCGTCCGATGCGGCAGCCGCGGGCTAACCCGTGGGCGACGCGAGAGACTATACCGGTCGCAGAAATCGCCGGGATTAAACCAACAATGAGCGACGCAACCCGTCGCCGGACAAGGGAGAAGTTGATGTTCAGAAGAACCATACTGGCAGCCACGCTCGCGGCATCGATAGCAGGCACGCCGGCGCGTGCGGAGACGCCTGGCGTTACCGAGTCTGAGGTGAAAATCGGGGCGACTTTCCCGTTCAGCGGCCCCGCTTCGCCGCTCAGCAATACCGGAAAGGGCCTGATTGCCTACGTCAACTCGATCAATGATCGCGGCGGTATCAACGGACGAAAGATCAATCTCATAACCTACGACGACGCCTACAGTCCGCCGAAGACGGTAGAGCAGACGCGAAAGCTTATCGAAAGCGACGAGGTGGCATTTCTGTTCGGTCCGCTGGGTACACCCGGCATCAGTGCCACCATCAAGTACGTCAACGCGAAGAAGGTGCCGCATCTGTTTGTTGTGAGTGGAGTCACCAAGTTCACGAATTTCGCTGAATTCCCCATGACGACGACCGGATTGCCGAGTTACGACACAGAGGGGCGAATCTACGCGAAGTACGTCACTCAGACCCGTCCTGACGCGAAGATAGCGATCCTGTATCAGAACGACGATCTCGGTAAGGACTTCGTCAATGCATTCAAAGGCTATCTGAAGGACGATTTCGACAAGAAAGTCATCGTGTCCTCCTACGAGGTCACAGAGCCTACGATCGACTCCCATGTCGTGTCTTTGAAGGCGTCAGGCGCAGAGGCGTTCCTGGTCGCCGGCACGCCGAAGTTCGCGGCCCAGGCTATCAAGAAGGCCGATGAGATTGGTTGGAAGCCGCTGTTCCTGATCAACTTCGTTTCGAGCTCGGTCTCCTCGACCATCGTCCCGGCGGGACCGGAAAAGGCCGTGGGCATCGTCGCGGCAACGATCACCAAGGATGCGAACGACAAAAAGTGGGCCGACGACCCCGGCATCAAATGGTACCGTGAGTTCTTCGCGAAATATTTGCCGGGCGCGGACATCGGCGATGCCAATTACCTGTTCGGTACGCAGCAAGGACAGATCCTGGAGCAGGTGCTCAAGCAGTGCGGTAACGATCTTTCGCGAGAGAACATCGTCAAGCAATCGCGGAGCATACACGGGCTGTCGCTCCCCACTCTCATACCCGGTGTCACGATCAACACGGGCCCGGAAAGAAGCATGGCATATACGCAGCTTCAATTGCAGCGCTGGACCGGCAGTTCGTGGGAGCAGTTCGGAGACGTCGTCAGCGCCGAGGAAAAGTGAACTTGCCATTTGATGGAGCAATGCGGGTGATCCAAGCCCGCAAAACTGCCAACTGAATCATGGAGCCCGAATGTCCAGCGACGTGCTTTTCCGGCCTTTCAAGCTCAAAGGGCTGAACTTGCCGAACCGGGTCGTGATGGCCCCGATGACGCGCTCGTTCTCTCCCGGCGGAATTCCGACCGACGACGTCGCGCGGTACTACCGCCGCCGCGCCGAGGGAGCGGTCGGGCTCATCATATCCGAAGGTACGGGCGTGGATCGTCCGGCATCCCTGAACGATCCGAATGTTCCCCGCTTTCATGGCGAGAAGGAGCTCGCGGGGTGGCAGCGCGTGGTGGACAAAGTGCACGCCGCAGGCGGTTTGATGGCTCCGCAGCTATGGCATGTCGGAGCCGTTCGCACGCGCGCTCAGAATTGGTCTCCTCCCGGTGCCTACGACAGTCCGTCCGGCTTGTCGCGGCCGGAGAAGAAATTCGGCGAGCCCATGAGCGAAGAGGACATCGCAGACGCCATTCGCGCCTTCGCCGATGCGGCGCTTGCCGCGAAGCGCCTAGGATTCGACGCGGTCGAATTGCATGGCGCGCACGGCTACCTGATCGATCAGTTCTTCTGGGAGGGGACCAATCGCCGCGAGGATACCTATGGAGGCAGGGACCTGCCTGGCCGGGCCCGGTTTGCCGCTGATATCGTGCACGCGGTGCGCAAGTCGGTCGGAACGGACTTTCCGATATTGCTTCGGATCAGCCAGTGGAAGCAGCAGGACTATGAAGTGAAGCTGGCCGACACGCCGCGCGCTCTGGAAGCCTGGCTCAAACCTCTTGTCGACGCAGGAGTTGATCTTCTGCATTGCTCGCAACGGCGCTTCTGGGAGGCGGAGTTCGAGGGGTCCGATTTGAATTTCGCCGGATGGGCGAAGAAGGTAACGGGAGTGCCGACGATCTCGGTCGGGTCGGTCGGTCTGACCGGTGAGTTCATTGCAGCGTACGGCGGAGAGAGCTCACGTCCGGCATCCCTCGACGAGTTGATCCGTCGTCTCGATCGCGAGGAGTTCGATCTGGTTGCGGTCGGTCGGGCGCTGCTTCAGGATCCGCAGTGGCTGCTGAAGGTACGTGACGGCCGGACAGAAGAGCTGATGGCTTTCGAACGGACCGCGTTCGCGGCGCTGAGTTAAGCTGAGCGAGGAAAAAGTTCGGGGCGGGGGCGAGCGTCACCACTGAATAGCAGTTATTCAAATATTTTGTAGCCTGTGTTTCGGCGACCGTTCCAAACTGGCTGGCAAATAATGGTCGGCTGCACGTCAGTTGCAGTTGACGGGAGGATCCTGCGTGCCATCGCGCAGCCGCCTTGAAGCAATTCGGAGGAGCAGCAAATGAGCGAGACGAAAACCCAAGTTGGCCAGATCCGGACCGAGGTGCACGGGCATGTGTTCAAGATCGTCATCGACAATGTGGCGAAGAAGAACTCCTTCAGTCCGCAGATGATGGCGCAGATCTCGGATGCGATGACGCTTCTCGACCGAACGGACGATTACTGGGTCGGGGTGCTCTGCGCGGAGGGCGCGGATTTCACGGCCGGGCTGGATATGCCGAAATTCTTTGGGCCGAAGGCCGAGAATACCGAGACCAAGCCCGGGAACATCGATGCATTCGCGCTGAAGAGCCGATGCCGCAAGCCGATTGTGACGGCGGTACAGGGGATCTGCTTCACGATCGGCATCGAGATGATGCTGGCTGGCGACATTGTCGTGGCGGCCGACGATGCCCGGTTCTGCCAGATGGAATCCAAGCGCGGGATCGCACCGCTCGGCGGCGCCCACTTCCGATATTTGACTCGGGCCGGCTGGGGGGACGCGATGTATCACCTGTTCCTGTGCGACGAGTTCAGCGCCGCGCGGGCTTACAAGATCGGATTTGTTCAGGAAGTCGTCGCCCCCGGCCAGCAGATTCCCCGCGCAATGGAAATTGCTGGCCTGATCGCCAAGAACGCTCCGATCGGTATTCAGGTAACCAAGGAAGCCGCGCTGAAGTACATCGAGGCCGGCGAGAAAGCCGCGATCGATTACATCCCGAAAATCAAGGATCGCGTTTTCAGCAGCGAAGATATGAAAGAAGGCATCCAGTCTTTCGTAGAACGTCGCTCGGCAGTGTTCCGCGGGAAGTAGAGATCCCGCGGGCCTTCACGTAACCGCGCAGCAGAACATCGCCCACCAAGCTTGAGGATTTGACCATGGGAAGCATCAAGAAGGCATTCGATCTCACCGGCAAGAATGCCCTTGTTACAGGCGGCTCCCGCGGCCTCGGGCTGCAGATCGCCGAGGCGCTGGGTGAGCAGGGGGCGCGGGTCGTGATTTCCTCTCGCAAGGCGCCAGATCTGGAAAAGGCCCACGCGCATCTTGCTGGTCTCGGCATCAAGGCGGACTGGATCGCAGCCGACAATTCCAAAGACGAAGACGTCAAGCGGCTCGCCGACGAAGCGATCGAGAAGCTCGGCCGGGTGGACATTCTGGTGAACAACGCGGGCGCAACCTGGGGCGCACCGACCGAGGATCACCCGATCGAGGCGTGGGACAAGGTGATGAATCTGAACATCCGCTCGCTGTTCCTGCTCAGCCAGCAGATTGCCAAGCACTCGATGATTCCCAACAAATACGGCCGCATAATCAACCTAGCCTCGATCGCGGGCCTGTTCGGAAGTTCCGGGGATATGCAGATGGTTGCCTACAATACGAGCAAGGGCGCGGTAGTCAACTTCACGCGGGCGCTGGCGGGGAGCTGGGGGCGCTATGGAATTACGGCCAACGCTCTGGCGCCCGGTTTTTTCCCATCGAGGATGACGAAGGGTACCATCGAGGCTGTCGGTGTCGAAAAGCTCGCCGCCGGCGCGCCGTTGCGCCGCATCGGCGACGAGGACGATCTGAAAGGCGCCGCGGTTCTCTTCGCCAGCGACGCCGGCAAGCACATCACCGGTCAGATACTTGCCATCGATGGCGGTCTGACTTCGGTGATATCGGGCTAGGGGACGACCAAGGTCAGCGTCTCGGCTACCAGCGCCGGTGTTTCGCTGTTCTCGATCTCGAGTACCGCGTTGCCTTTGATCAGCAAGCGCCCGTTGTCTTTCGGTTCGACACTGGTCATGGAAAGCTGAAGGCGAACGCGGTTGCCCGATTTTACCGGTGTCAGGAATCTGACCTTGTCGAGGCCGTAGTTTAAGACGGCAGATGCATCAACCGGCGCGAGCCCCAGGTCCATGCCCAAAGGTGCAATCAGCGACAGGCTCAGGAAGCCGTGGGCAATGGTGCCGCCTGCGGCACTTTCCTTGCTCGCCCGATCTGCGTCAACGTGGATCCATTGTCTATCTCCAGTGCATGCCGCGAACTGGTCGATCATGGACTGGTCGACGGTGACCCAATGGGATTTGCCGAGATCCTGGCCTATGAAATCGTTGATCGCTGCTAGTGTGACCTTTGGCATCGCTGGTGTCCGCTGTTTCGAATATTGAATATCGGCATATTCCGCCCTGCCGCGAAGAAGGCCATGACGATTTTGTTGAACGGAGATCGCAGTATTGAATAACGGTCGCGCTCCGCTGTGTTTTCATCCGTGTTTTCGGGTCCTGGCGGCGCGGTCTGCGCCCGGCGGCGAAGAACCCAAGGCACTCATGCAAAGGACCGGAACGTGACCGAAGCAAACTGGGACCTGTTTCGCTTGTTTTCCGTGGTCGCGAGGACCGGAAGCGTCAATCGCGCCGCGCACGAACTGGGGATGAGCCAGCCGACGTTGAGCAGGCGTCTCAAGGAGCTGGAGCGCTATGTGGCCGCACCGCTGTTCTTTCGGGCCTCGTCTGGCGTGAAGCTGACGCAGGAGGGCGAGGACCTGCAACGCTCGGCCGGAGATATGATGCTCGCGTTCGAGTCGTTTCAGCGCGATCTGCGTTCGCGGGTCGGGCAGCGATCATCTGTCATCAGGATATCGGCGACCGAAGGCATGACCAAGCATTGGCTTCTGCCTCGCGTGAAGGAGTTGCGGCGGCGCAATAGTCGGATCTATCTGGAAATTGTCTCCACCGTGAACCAGCAGAGCGTGGCGACGAGCGACCTCGACTACGTCATCAGGATGGGAGACCCTGGCGAGAACGATCTCATTGGAAAGCGGGTCGCCGACGTACCGATGGGGATATTCGCTTCTGAGCAGTATCTGGCCGAACGCTCGGCGCCACGATCATTGCCCGAGTTGAAGGATCACGACATCATCGGCCATACGGCCGATTTTGTATCGTTCCGCAATGTTCGGCCCAATCAGAGGCACCTGTTGGAGTATTTCTCGGAAGCGGCGGGCATCCGCAGCGTTGTTCGGGTCAATCCGGTGGCCAACCACTTTGCCGCAGCCGGTTGCGGGCTCGGGCTTGCGCTTCTTGCTGTACCGTTCGCGCAGGCCGAGGGGCTGGTCCAGGTATTGCCGCAAGAGACTGTTACGATGAACGTATGGCTGCTCCGCAGGCGCGAGAGCGACCTGAGAAAACTGACTCGAGAAGTCCGGCGATTTCTGGAAGCAGAATTCGCCGCCTCCAGGGAATGGCTCGCAGGCACCCCCCGAAATTCAAGAGCGACCAAGCGTAAGGCTTGAGGGCGTTTCAAGTGTTCCGATCGCTCGTGTTTAAGTACGTCGCAGTAAGATGCATGAGCGTGCAGTGGTCATTCTGCGCTGAATAACGGTAGTTCAGAATTTAGATACGCGCGGAGCACCTCGGCGGCCATCCTGTTCCAAAAATAGCAATGGGGAGGGATGAATGGCCAAATCGGAAGGGTCCTTGCGGTCAACGCCGATCCAGACGATCGCGGAAATTCCGCGACGTTACGCGGCGAGTACTCCAGACGCGATCGCCCTGAGCTTCGAAGGGCGCGAGACGAGCTATCGGGCGCTGGACGAATTATCCAATCAAGTCGCCAACGGCCTCGTGGCTACAGGCGTGCGACCGGCGAGCCGTATTGCGATTCTCGACAGGAATTCGGATATCTTTTTTCAGGTGCTGCTCGGTGCGGCCAAGGTCCGCGCTGTCCTGGTTCCGATCAATGCAAGGCTGGCACCTCCCGAAATCGCTTTCGCAGTCAACGACGCCCAAACCGAAATTCTCTTCGTCGGCGAAGCGTTCGAGAAGATCATCGCTGAAATCCAGGATCAGCTGGACACCATTCGCCAAATAATCGTGCTGGACTCACGTTACCTGAACTGGCGCGATGCCCAACCCTTGTCTGAACCGGGCTTGCCGGTCAGCGCCGACGACGTCTGCCTGCAGTTATACACCAGCGGCACGACCGGTTATCCGAAGGGTGTACAGCTTTCCCATGCAAACTTTCCTCTGCAACCGCTCGACGACTGGAAGGCATGGTCGTCCGACGACGTCATGCTGCTTGCAATGCCCTTGTTCCACATCGCGGGCGTCGGCACCGGCGTGTTCGGTCTGGTGGCCGGTCTCAAGACGATCGTGCTTCGCGAGTTCGTTCCATCAGTGGTGCTCGAAACGATAGAACGTGATCGGATTACGACCACGTTCCTCGTTCCGGCGATGGTATTGGCGATGCTGGCCGAACGTGACGTCGAGAAATTTGATCTCTCCTCGCTGAGGCAAATTCTCTACGGGGCGTCTCCGATACCGCTCGAGCTTCTTAGAAAGTCGCTCCGCGTGTTCAGGCATACGGGGTTTTTCCAGGTATACGGCCTTACCGAAACCACCGGCGTCATCACCGTCCTGGGAGATGCAGACCATTCCGCTGGTGAGGACGAACTCCTGAGGTCGTGTGGCCGCGCTATCGAGGGCGTCGAACTGCGGATCGTCGACGCTTCGGGAAAATCGCTGCCGGCCCGACAGGTGGGTGAGGTCGTATGTCGCACATCGCAAAATATGAGGGGATACTGGAATCGGACCGACGACACCGCGAGGACCCTCCGGAACGGTTGGCTGCATACCGGAGATGCCGGGTTCCTCGATGAGAACGGCTATCTGTACATCCACGATCGCTTGAAGGACATGATCGTTTCCGGCGGAGAGAACGTCTATCCCGCCGAGATCGAGAGCGCCTTGTATGGGCATGCGGATATCGCCGATGTCGCCGTCATCGGTGTGCCTGACGACCGGTGGGGTGAAGCGGTCAAGGCCCTCATCGTCTTGAAGCCGGATCGTTCGCCGGATCCGGCGGGCATACTGCATTTCGCGCGAGAAAGGCTGGCGGGCTTCAAGATCCCGAAGTCAATCGACTTCCTGAACGAGCTTCCTCGCAATCCATCCGGGAAGATACTGAAGCGATTGCTGCGCGAGCGCTATTGGGAAGGATATGAGCGGAGGGTCAATTGAGTGCGGTTGGCCGAACTGAATGTGCCGGACCGGTGGCGTTTTTGCTAGGCGACCGCTGCGTCCTGCAACTTGAGCGACTGAAGCGTCAGCACCTCGGTCACGCGCAGATGTTCCGTCATCAGATCGGTGGCGAGTTTCACATCGCGGCCAAGGATAGCTCGCGCCAGTGCCGAATGTTCGACGCGCAGATCACGATCCGCGCGCGACATTCGAACGTTGATACGGCGATAGCGTTCGCCCTGGACGAAGAGTTGTTCGCGGATACGCAGCAGCCAGCGGCTGTCGCAGGCAGCCACCAGGGCGGCATGGAATTTCGCGTGCGCGATCATCCAGTCGTCGCCCAGATCGTGGATGTCATGAGGCGTATGCGAGAGTTCATGATCGGCCGCGACAATGGCAGCCTCCCATTTGAGGCCGCCGACTTTCATCGCCCGGTGCATGCATTTCAGTTCGATGTCGATTCTGACGGCCGTCAGGTCCGAAACGTCGGCTGCATTGATGGGTGCTACCCGGAAACCTCGCTGCGGCTCCGCAATGACCAGCGACTCGGCAGAGAGACGCGAAAGCGCCTCCCGTACGACGCTCGGGCTCACCGTAAGATATTGAGCCAAATCCTGAATTTTCAGCTTTCCATCAGGCGGCAAGCGGCCAGCCAAGATGTCTGAGCGAAGCCGAACATAGGCCGAAACGGTAAGGCTGGTGGCGTCTGGGGACATCCTGGCATTTTCCCGAGGATTCCAAAGAATACAAGACAAGATCAAAAATATCTTTTTTTTCTTGACTGTATGATTTTTTGAAGTACCGTTCCATTATCGAACTTACGATCAAGAAAAGTCCGGAGGAAGCTAATGACCACACCAAACGAATTGGTTGCCGTCAGTCGGGAGGGCGATCTCGTTACTCTGACGATGACGTTCGCTCCCTATAATCTGGTGGGAAAGCCGCTGCTGACTGCCCTCATGGACGCGGTCGAGAAGGCTCATAAGGAAGGCGCGCGCGCCATTATCCTTCGCAGCGGATTGCGGCACTTCTCCGCCGGTGCTGAAATAGAACTGTTCGACAATCGCGGCGAACGGCTGCCCGAGATCGATGTGTGCGCCTGCCTGGATGCGCTCGAACAGGTCCCGGTGCCGATCATCGCGAGCATGCACGGATTGGCGCTCGGCGGCGGTTTCGAGCTGGCGCTGGCCTGCGACATCATCGTTGCCGCGGACTCCTCGAAGGCCGGCATGGTCGAAGTGACGCTGGGCCTGCACCCGCTGATGGGCGCTATTCAACGTGTGGCATCGCGCGCCGGCGTGGCGCGCGCCAAGGAGATGGCTCTGTTCGGCCGTCGTTATGATGCGGCCACGCTGGAGCGCTGGAATATCGTCAATCGCGTCGTGCCCGAAGCCGAGCTTGAAGAAACGACGCGTATTCTCGCGCTCGAACTTGCGATGGGCCCGACAGTGGCACATGGCGCCACCAAACGACTGATCCGGGAATATATCGACGAGAGTGTCGTGAAGGCGGATCGCGCGATGTCCGACGCGCAGCGTCCGATCTTCCAGAGCAACGATCTCGTCGTCGGCCTCAAGGCCTTCCGCGAATCCGGGCCTGGTCACGCCATTTTCTCGGGCCGGTGAGGAGGGATCATGACAAACCCTGCACCCCTTGCCGGAATCAAGGTCGTCGACTTCTCGCGCGTCCTTGCTGGACCCCATTGCACCAAGGCCCTGTCGGACCTCGGCGCCGACGTGATCAAGATCGAGCCGCCGCGCGGAGACATCTCGCGGTACGCACTGCCCGGCGACGAAACCGCGAGCATGTCTTATTATTATATCCAGCAGAATGTCGGGAAGCGGAACATCAGCATCGACCTCAACTTCCCCGAAGGAAGAGAAGTCGTTCGCAAGATGTGCGACAGCGCCGACATCATCGTCGAGAATTTTCGCGCCGGCACATTGAAGTTCTTCGGCCTCGATTATGAATCCGTTGCAGCACGCAACCCGAAGGTGATCTACGCCTCGATCAGCGGTTATGGCCAGGGCAGCGCGCTGTCACACCGCAGCGCCTACGCGCCGACCGTCCACGCCGAATCCGGCTTCGTTGGCGGGATGATCGACCATCTCGGCGATGATCTCACGGTCAAGCGGCATGATGCCTATTCGCATGCCGATATCTATACGGGTCTCGAAGCGATCATCGGCATTCTCGCAGCACTGCACCACCGGGACCGGACCGGCGAGGGTCAGTATGTCGATATTGCGATGGCCGCAACCATGCTTGCCGTCAACGAGCGGGTTCACGCCGATCTCTCGGACGTGGATTTAGGCGGAGAACCCGCGGCACTCGGACCTGCAGATTCTCCATTCTTCAAGACAAGCTATGGCGATGTCATCACAATCGCGACCAGCGTCGTCAGCAGTTTGACATTCCCGAACTATATCGCGGCGATGCGCCGTCCCGATCTCGCTCTTGATCTGAGATTCGCTACGCCGGCGGCGCGCCGGAAAAATCTCGATGCGCTTTACCAGATCATCCAGCAGTGGATCCTTTCCTTCCCCACGGCCGGCGAACTCGATGCCCAGCTCGATGAAGTGAAGCTGGCGTTCGGCGTCGTCCGCTCGGTCAAGGACTTCGCCGGCTCGGACTGGGTCAAATGGTGGGGCGCGATAGAGGAGGTCACCGACCGCTGCGGCAAGGCGGTCAGGATCCCCGGCAAGCCCTGGCACTTCTCAAAGACGCCGCTCGCCGCTGCGCGCGAAGCCGCCTATCGCGGCGAACACAACGTCGAAGTGATGAAGGAATACGGCTACTCCGACCAGGAGATTGCGGCCCTTGCAAATTCGGGCGTGTTGCTGACGAATATTCCGCCGCGACCCTCGCTGCTGGTGGAAGCATCCGGGCTGCCTGATAGCGGGGATGTCCTGAAGCAGGCGTCCTAGCCGTTGTCGAGACCAATCAGCAAGAAATCAGCGGGAGGGAAATCATGTCACTACAGTTGTCTTCGGAACAAACGCGCAAAATCCTGTCTAATCCGTCTTTCCGGGAACTGACCGCCGCGCGGGCGCGGTTGCGGTGGGGGCTCTCGATCGTCACGTTGCTGATGTTCTTCGGCTTCATCGGCCTGATCTCGGCGGCGTCGTCAACGCTGGGGAAGAGCATGGCGGGCGGAGCCGTTCCGTTGGGCATGGCGATCGCGCTTGGCATGATCGCCTTGGTCGTCGCCTTGACCGGTTACTATGTACGCCGTTCCAACGCCTACTTCGACGGCCTGACACAGCTCGTTCGCCGGGAGTGTGGCCGATGATCGCGCGCATTCTACTGGCGACCATCGCGGCGGCATTCTCCTTTTCCGCCCACGCGCAGGCGACGACTGTTGTAGCCGGGCGCGATCCCAACTGGATCGCCATCGGCATGTTCCTGTTGATCGTGGCCGTCACGCTCCTCATCACGTATCGATCAGCTGGCCGCACCAAATCGAAGGCGGACTTCTATACCGCAGGACACGGGATCACCCCGCTTCAGAACGGCCTGGCGATTGCCGGGGATTTCCTTTCCGCCGCGGCCTTCCTTGGTATCTCGGCGCTGATCTATGCGACCGGCTTCGACGGCCTCATCTATGCACTTGGTTTTTTGACGGGTTGGCCGATCGTGCTGTTCATGATGTCGGAGCGTTTGCGCAACCTCGGCAGTTACACGTTCGCCGACGCCGCGACGTTTCGCCTTGATCGCACCTCGGTCCGTCTGGTTGCCGCCACGGGTAGTCTCGTGGTCGTGCTGTTCTACCTGATCGCGCAGATGATCGGCGCCGGTAAGGTCATTCAGCTTCTATTCGGCGTAAACTATCTGTTCGCGGTCGCCGGCGTCGGACTTCTGATGATCGTCTATGTGGCTGTTGGCGGCATGCAAGCAACCACCTGGGTTCAGATCACCAAGGCGCTGCTGCTGCTGATCGGCGGCACCTTGATGGCGCTGGTGGTGCTGTGGCGTTTCGATTTCAGCCTTGGACGTCTTTTCGTCGAGGCGAGCCAGACCCACCCCAAGGGGGCAGCAATTCTCTCACCCGGCGGGCTGTTCGCCGAGCCGGTTTCCGCAATCTCGCTTGGACTCGCGCTGGTGTTCGGGACCGCTGGGTTGCCGCATATCCTGATGCGGTTCTTCACCGTCAAGGATTCCGCAGGCGCAAGGAAATCGGTTTTCTATGCGACCATCTGCGTGGCTTATTTCTGCCTGGTCATCCCGCTGTTCGGCTTTGCCGCGATGGTGATCCTTATGCCGGACGCGAGTTTCTTCAACGTCGGCGTGAGCGGTCAGTTCAACAAGATCAGCGATCTGATCGGCGGTCCCAATATGGCGGCGGTCCACCTGGCGGGCGCACTCGGCGGACCGATTCTGCTTGGGTTTATCTCGGCCGTCGCGTTTGCCACCATTCTCGCCGTGGTAGCCGGGTTGACGCTCGCCGGCGCCTCCGCGGTGAGCCACGATATCTATGGTCAGGTGATTGCGAAGGGCAACGCGCAGGAGGCACGTGAAGTGATGGTTGCCAAGATCGGCGCGGTCGCGATCGGCATCGTCGCGGTGGGCCTCGCCATCATCTTCGAGAACCAGAATGTCGCGTTCATGGCAGGGTTAGCGCTTTCGGTCGCGGCAAGCTGCAACTTTCCAGTGCTGTCGATGGCGATCTTTTGGCGCGGTACCACCACGCGGGGCGCGGTTGCCGGTGGCTTGGTCGGCCTGTTCAGCTCTCTCCTGTTCGTTGTGCTGAGCAAGACTGTCTGGGTCGCGGTGTTCCATTTCGCTGCGCCATTATTTCCCTACGACAATCCCGCGCTGTTTTCGATGCCGCTGGCGTTCCTGGTGATATGGCTCGGGTCGCTGAGCGACCGAACGGCCCGTGCCTCGGACGAACGGCGCGCGTTTGATGCGCAGTTCGTACAATCGGAAATCGGCATCGGGCTCTCTGAAGGCAACAACGCGCTGGCAGGAGCTGCATGATGAAGGCTACGATCGACGAGACCCACGATCCGGCGCGCCGCAGTTTTGTGTCGGCCGCGAATGACCCTTCCTGCGACTTCCCCATCCAGAATCTGCCGCTCGGCGTCTTCAGCCGTGGCAAGGACGGAAAACTGTCCGCGGGGATTGGGATCGGCGATCAGATCCTCGACCTTCATGCGGCACACAGGGCCGGTCTCCTGCCGGAAGAAATTCCCGAGTGGACTGTGGCCGACTCCTCGCTCAACTCGCTGTTTGCGTTGGGGCCTCGCGCGTTGCGGGCTCTACGAAAGGCAATCGGTGCCGCGCTTGACGCCGGCTCAAGCGGTGAAGCTGCGCGCCGACGTGCGTCAGACCTGCTTGCCCCAATGAGCGCATCCACGATGTATCGTCCGACCGCGGTGCCCAACTATACGGATTTCTATGCCGGCATACATCACGCGAAGGCAGCGGGTGCGCTTCTCACGCCTGAAAATCCGCTGCCTGCCAACTATAAGTGGGTGCCGATTGCCTATCACGGAAGGGCGTCTTCGGTGCAAGTCGGCAAAGGCATTGTCCGCAGACCCATCGGACAGCGGACGCCATCTGTCGATGGGGGCAGTCCTGGCTTTGGTCCGTGCGACCGGCTCGATTTTGAATTGGAGATGGGGTTCTATCTCAGTGGCGGCAACGAACTCGGAAGTCCGATCCCGGTTGCGCGCGCGAGCAAGCAGATTGTCGGCTATTCACTGCTCAACGACTGGTCGGCGAGGGATGTCCAGCGCTGGGAGATGTACCCACTCGGGCCATTCCTCAGCAAGAGTTTCGCGACGTCCGTTTCGCCGTGGGTCGTCACTGCGGACGCATTGGCTCCGTTCCGTATTCCGGCCATGGTTCGTCCTCACGGGGATCCCCAGCCCTTGAAATATCTGCTCGATGACGATGATCAGAGACATGGCGGGCTGGACGTCCACCTGAAGGTGTTTCTCACGACGGAGAAGATGCGGGCTGCTGGGGATGTTCCAGCCGAAATTCTTAATTCGAATGCCAAGTATCTATATTGGACTCCGGCGCAGATGGTTGCGCACCACACGATCAATGGATGCAACCTTCTACCGGGGGATCTGATCGGCACCGGTACAATCTCCGGCCCTACCGACGCCGAATTGAGCAGCATGCTTGAATTTACGTTCGCTGGAACCCGCCCCGTCACGCTTCCCAACGGAGAGCTGCGCGGCTTTTTGCTCGACGGCGACGAAATCAGGTTTGAGGGGCGCTGCAGCCGCGAGGGTTTTGTGTCCATCGGGTTCGGAGCCTGCGTCGGGATGATTGCAGCACCGCACCAGGCAGCGCTTGAAAGCAGGGCGGCCTGACCCGCGCGTTCTGCGAAAAGTCGCGGTTGCCGAGCGACTCGCACCGAACGGGTTTGCGGAGCTCGGAAGATGACAGAACAAGCAATGCCGAGGGGGAGGAGCTGCCATGGAAAATAGCCTCATGATCGCATACGCCATGATCACAATGCCGGACATCGACATGAAAGAGATCCAGTTTGGGCAACTTCTCGTCCTTCTCGTAGTCTTACCAATCGCCGTGTTAGGCCGCCTTGCTGCACTTATCTTCTGACCTTTCACGACGCGGTCGATGTTGTCGTGGGCTCACGCAAACTCGGCGATCGAATGTAGGAGTCCGCATTTGGTGGAAACCGCGGCGCTCCCTGTAGATTTTGCGCGAGCGTTGGATTAGTCGGCGTGACCTTCAGTCACATCAGCGGGCCAAAGTAATTGAGTTTATGGCGTACCCCGTCTCGTTTCAGCATCCACCTAGCTGATCGCTACAGCTACACGACTCGACTGACACGTCTGGAAGCAGAAACGGTTTAAACTTCCAGTACGCATGCCCAGTGGGGTCTCGCATACGCAGGGTCTGGCGCCATCGTTACGAGACGATTTTTTGGCAGCCGAGTGGCGGAGTCTGAGTGTCATCGTCCGGTGCGAGCCACGCGAGGCGCTACCACCGTTACTCCACGGATTTCCATAGAGGCGCAAGACGGAGTTTGACTGCGATCATGGGGTTCGCAACCGCCATTCTGACAACGAGAAATTCTTTAAAGATCTCAATGGGCCAAAAGCACCGAAAATGTCAGAATGGCCTCTGAAAACACCACAGTATTTTGAGACTTCCAAGCTGAATACGAGGGTTCGATTCCCTTCACCCGCTCCAAATTTTTCGAAGATTTTGCGAGAGTGGTCAGGTTTCAGTCTGACAAATCGGCTGCTTTGCACGTTCTGATGCTCGCTTTCCGATCGACTGTTTCGCGCCTCTCTTGATAGCTTTCGTATTCCCCGCACTGGATAAGAACCGCGAAAGGCAACCAGTTAGAATCCCGGTTGGCGACTCCCTCCTGGCCTTCGCGGGTGTGCGACCGGCTGAAGCGAGGCTAATTGGACCGGGCCACGCCGAACCGCCTGAAAATCCTGGGCATGGTCGCCCGGATCGTGTTCGCCGCCACGATGCTTGCGTTGCTGCCGCCACAGAGCGCCGTAAGGCCCTGGTGTTGCGCCGTCCGGAAATTTTTTCAAACCTGGCCCAAGGATTCCGGCGTCTCGTTCGTCTCAATTCGTGAATGCCCGGAAAATCTCCTCCCGGCGCCCCGGCTTATGGGTGGAACTACTATGGTAAAGCGCATGCGGTCGCGGTCCAGGACGGGACTGCCCGGGGGACCGGGTAACGGTCCCAATTGTTTTGCTCAATCCTGTCGGCTTTGAGGAAAGGGCATGGGGGGCGCCATTCAGCTTATGACCGCAGAGGTGACTGAGCCGCCGGATGGCGGCGCCACGGATGACGACCTCGTCAGTCTGGCCACGCAGGGCAACCGTGCTGCATTCGAAGCCTTGTTGCGGCGTCACTACGACCTGATGCACCGGGTTGCGTGGCGCATGACCGGCTCCCAGACTGACGCGCAGGACATTTGCCAGGATGTCTGCTGCGCGCTGGTGGAACGGATCGCTTCTTTCAGGGGGGAGGCGAAGTTCACAACCTGGCTGGTCGGTATCGTGCGCAACGCCTGCCATGACCACCATCGGCGTCATTCGACGTTGACGCGGCTGAAAGGCCATCTCGCCGTTCTTGCCGAAATGGCGGCGCCGCCGGATGGCCGGGATCTCTTTCGTCGCAGCTGGCTCGCGAGCGAGCTGGCGCGGCTTTCGCCGCTGCTGCGGGAGACAGTCGTGCTTGTGGTCGGCGAAGGCATGACGCACGCGGAGGCGGCCACAGCCCTGGGCGTCTCCGAGTCGACCATCTCCGGGCGCATGCACGAGCTGAGGCGACAGGCGGATCTCGCGAAGGACATCGGCGATGAGTACTGATCACGACATCATGCGTTTGCCCGACCCTCCGCCGCCTGCGCCGGACGCGCGTGCCTCGGCTGTGCAACAGGCGCTGCTGCGCTTCGATCAAAAAAGCGCCGAGGAAAAAAACGCCGACGACAGCCAAGGAGTGCCGACCGACATCCGTCTCATCGAGCGAACCGCCGCGTCCTTGCGGCCGTCGCGCGAGAGGACTGTCATGAATCGTACGCGTTATCTCCTGGCTGCCAGCCTGGCCTGTATTGTTGCCGGATCGGGCGCCTATCTCCATCTCATGTGGTCGCCGCAGCCGCAGGATGCCGGCGTGCGCGTCGAACGGCTGGCTAGCAACGCCGTCGCTCAAGCTCCTTCGACAGTGGAAGCAAAGAAGGAAAGCGAAAGCCACGCCCAGCCGCAAATGCAAATCCAAACCGCCAGTCAGGCCGGAAAGCCCAGCCAGGAAGGCGCCGCGCCTTCGGCTGCCGCGGCGCCGCCTCCCGCCAGGTCGCGCGTGGAAAATCTGATTGCCAGCCGGGACGCTCCGAAGGCGCCTCCCGCGACGGCGTTGAGGGCTCCCATGCAGGGGGCACCGTCAGAAATGTACGCTCTTAGAGGCCGGAACGATCACATGCTCTCGCGCGCGCCGTCTGCTCAACTGCTGGCGCAGGTCGAAGTCTTTCGGGACCAGCGCGAACGTGTTCCTGCTGCGTCCGAGCCTATCGGCCGCGACAAGTTTGCAAACGCGCCGGAAAACGCCTTCAAGGTCGCGCGCGACGCACGCGTCTCGACATTCTCTATTGATGTCGATACGGCGTCGTACGCGTTCGTCCGCGCACAGCTCAACCGCAATGTCCTGCCGCCGGCCGCGTCGGTTCGGACCGAGGAGCTGATCAATTACTTTCCCTATGCCTATGAAGCCCCCGCATCGGCGAACGAACCGTTCCGGGCCAACGTTGCCGTGTTTCCGAACCCCTGGGCGGAAGGCCGCAAGCTCATTCGCATTGGCGTCAAAGGTTATGCGCTGCAACAGACGAGCCGACCGCGCGCGAATCTCGTTTTCCTGATCGATACATCGGGCTCGATGGAGCCGCAGAACCGGTTGCCGCTCGTGAAGCAGTCGCTCGCCATGCTCGTTACCCAGCTGAAACCCGAGGACCGCATCGCGATCGTGACCTATGCCGGAAATGCCGGCACGGCGCTCGAGCCCACTTCCGTGTCCGAGAAAGCGAAAATCCTGGCGACGATCGATCGGCTCGAGGCGGGTGGCAGCACGGCGGGTGCCGAAGGCATCAGGCAAGCCTATGGTCTTGCAGAGCAGAACTTTGACGCCAGCGGCGTCAATCGGGTCATCCTCGCCACCGACGGCGACTTCAATGTCGGAATTACGAACAAGGATGAATTGAAAGGTTTCGTCGAGCGTCAACGCGAAAAGGGCATTTTCCTGTCCGTGCTCGGCGTTGGTGCCGGCAATTACAACGACGCGCTGGCGCAGACGCTGGCGCAGAACGGCAACGGCGTCGCCGCCTATATTGATACGATCAACGAGGCACGCAAGGTGCTGGTCGAAGAGGCAAGTTCGACGCTGTTTCCGATCGGCAAGGATGTGAAGATCCAGGTCGAGTTCAATCCGGCAGCCGTCGCCGAATATCGGCTCATCGGCTACGAGACGCGACTGCTCAATCGCGACGATTTTTCAAATGACAAAGTCGATGCCGGCGACGTCGGCTCGGGGCAAACCGTGACGGCGCTCTACGACATCGTGCCTGTCGGCGGGCCTCGCGTGGTCGACGATCTCAGATACGGTGCGCAAGCCCCGGCGAGCGACTCACCGTCGCCGGCCGAATATGCCTTCGTCAAGATCCGCTACAAGCTGCCGCGATCCGATCAAAGCGTGCTGGTCAGCACCCCCGTCGATCGCGCATCGGAACATGGCCGCTTCGAGGACGCGCCACTCGATGCCCGCTTTGCAACCAGTGTTGCCGCGTTCGGCGAGATTCTACGTGGCGGAAAGCACACCGGCCGGTTCGGCTATGACGACGTGCTCCGTATCGCCTCGGCCGCGCGCGGCGACGATCCTTACGGCTATCGCTCCGAGTTCCTTCAGTTGGTGCGCGCGGCCAAAACTGCGAGCGCGATGCAGCCGCTGCGACCGTGATCACTCTTCGATTTAGGCCAGCGCGCCCATTCCGGCATCGATAGGAAGCGGAGCAAAGTTGCCTCCGCTTCCGGGCCTCCCAACGCGATGCGAAGCCATCAAGGCGGAAAATTTCGTGCCGCCACCGCTCGCTGGATGGTAGCGCTTAGGCGGTGTCAACGCCGTGTGCCACATCCAAACCAGAAAGCGGACGCGTGAATTGTCACCAAGAGACTCGCGCTCTCGGCTCACACGCGTCGATCCTCACGAGGGCGTGATGTAACTGATCGCCGACCGTCGCCGAATTCAGGACCAGGGGGCTTCTCAATCCGTCCCGCCCGTGGAATTTTGCGGCCATGAAATTTCGAGCTGTCATGTCCTGAAGCACAGCATGGCGGTCGTCGTCCTGCCGTTTCTGCTGATCGCGGCGCTGGCGCTCATCAGCATCGGTTCGGCGCCGGTGTCGCACTGGGACCGAATGGTTGCGGGTGACGCGTGGTTGGAATGTCTGGTGTCGATCCCGATCATCGCCATTGTGCCATTTGCGCTAACGATGTGGGCGGTGCGTCAGGCGGCACCGATCGACCTGCGCCGCGCAGGGGCGTTCGCCGGTCTTGTCGCTGGCAGCATCAGCGCAGTGGCCTACGCGCTTCACTGCACCGACGATTCGCTGCCCTTTGTCGCGCTCTGGTATGGTGGAACGATCGTGGTGTGCACTCTGGCGGGGGCCGCGCTCGGGCCGCGGCTACTGCGGTGGTGAGGTGTTGCGTCAATACCGACGTCGAACTCGAAACCGCGACAAATGCGTGCGGCGATATCAGTGTCGATAGCTCGCGTCCCGATCGAACGCCGCGCAAACTGCTCGACGTCAGCCGTCTCGCCAAGCTCGGCTGGCGCGCCGCGACCTCGCTTCACGATGGCTTGAAGAGCGCCTATGCGGCGTATCAGGCCGGCGCGCCGGTGGCGGCGCGAGAGTAGGAACCTTCACCGCAAGCAAGAGTTGGCCGGTCGGGCAGGGCGAAAAGCCACACGAGGCCGACCGTGCAACAAGCCGTGCGCGTGCGCTCCACCGCGCAAATCGAGGGTCATCCGATTCATCCGATGCTGGTGCCACGACAAGGCCGGCGCATTGCTGGTCGCCGACGACAGCGGCAACGCCGTGTGGCGGGTGACGGCGGCCCATCCGCAGGTCACGCAGCGCTGGATATCGAGGAGTTGCACCATGGGCCTTGCTCAATACGCGATCGTGCCGGTCGAGGATGAATGGGGCGTGCTGCATGACGGCGACGTCAAAAGCAAATACGCGACCAAGGAAGCCGCGTTCGAGTCCGCGGTCGCTGCCGCCTCCCTGGCGATCCGTCAGGGGCATGAGGTGCATGTCAGCGTGCCCGGTCGCGAAGCCGGCGAGAATGCGCTGGGAAGCTAGGGATACGATCAAGCCCGTGCGCTTGTGATCCTGAGCGAGTACGGCGCCACGACTGCGCATCATCCCTACGTGAACGAGATCCGCTAACCTGTTTCCGGCCGTCGCCACGCCACCCTGATCCTTCCTACTGACCGACGATGGCGTCGATTTCCTCTTTCAGGAGGGCGCCGTAATGTTCGAGGACGCCCGGCGCCAGCTTGGCGCAGAGCAGCGTGAAACTGAGCGCCGCGCCCGGCTTTTCGCCCGGCGTCATGATCGGCAATCCAACTCCGGCAATGCCGGGAATGAGCTCGCCCACATCCACCGCGTAACCGCGGCGACGGGTGTCGGCAATCAGCTGTCGAACCTTGTCCTCGGTGAGGTTGCGATAGGACGCGTAGCGCCCGAGGTTGGCGCGGATGATGTAGTCCTGCTCGTCCTCGTCCAGGAATGCGAGCATTGCGATCGAACCGGGGCCAACGCCGAGGGGGACGAAGCCGCCGATCGATCCCGTCAGCGTCGGCACGATGCATTCGCCGTCGCGCCGGTCGAGACAAACGGAATCGTGGTTGAAGCGGGCCATCAGATGGGTCGTGTCGCCGGTGCGGCGCCTGAGCCGGGACAGCGCGATCTCGCAGCGGCTGATGATGCCGGGGCCGCGAGCCGCGCGGACGCCGTAGATCGCCATGCGTGCACCCAACCTGTAGCGCCGTTTTTTGTCGTCGCGGGCAAGCAGCTTGTGACCGACCAGCGTGTTGAGGATGCGGTGACAAGTGGCGGTGTTTAGCCCGGAGCGGGCCGCCAGGTCTTTGAGCGATAGGCCCTCGACGCCGCCATCGGCGACGAGATCCAGCAGGATGACGGTCCGGTCGAGCAACTGGGCTCCACCGGAGGGCGGTTGGGCGATCACCGGTATATAATCTCACATTATGAAAAAAGTGGTCTCAACAACTATACATTGAGAAAGATGTGTCTCCAATGATGAAAATTAGGTCGCTTGGGATTGATGCATATTTTTTGAGCGACCTGATTTCTGCATTCGCAAAGCTGATGGCTGACGCGGCGCTGTGGCAACAGCGCTGGAAGGCCGTGATTTATCCAGAGGAACAGGATGACAGGCTTCAAAACGATGATGGGCGTTTCCGCTGTTGCGCTCGCTGCCTTTTTTGCTGGTAGCGCCGCCGTGGCGGGCACGCTTGAGAACGTCAAGGCGCGCGGCAAGCTCGTCGTCGGCGTGAAGAATGATTACGTGCCCTATGGCTTTCTGAACGACAAGGGCGACATCGTCGGCTTCGAGGTCTCGCTTGCGAAGTACGTTGCCAAGGAGCTCCTTGGCTCCGAGGACAAGATCGAGCTCGTGCCTGTCGTCGCGTCCAATCGCATCGAATTCCTGACCGCCGGCCGCATCGATGCGATTTTCGCCACGCTCGGCGTCACGGCCGAGCGCGCCAAGGTCATCGACTTCACGACGGAATACGTTTCCGCTGCCGGCCCGTCCGTGCTGGCGGCCAAGGAAGCGACGGTCTCCAAGTGGGAAGAGCTGAAGGGCAAGTCGGTCTGCGGCATCCAGGGCTCCTACTACAACAAGAAGATGACCGAGGAATTCGGCATCAATCTCGTGGCCTTCAAGACCCAGCCGGAAGCCTATCGCGCGTTGAAGGACAATCGTTGCATCGGCTTCGTCTTTGACGACATGACGCTTCAGCAGAAGCTCAAGGAGCCCGATTGGGCAAACTACAAGATCGCGGTGGCGCCCTATGAATTCCAGCCGATGGCGGGCGGCCTGCGCAAGGGGGACACGGAATTCCACGAAGCCGTCGACAAGGCCATCGCGAAGGCCGAGGCCGAAGGCAAGCTGATTGCGTGGGAGACCGAGTTCGGCATGCCGCACTCCGGCTACATCGCCGCGCGGGCGAAGGCTGCGGTCGCGAAGAAGAACTGACGCACACGGAGCGGCCTTTGTTCGGACTCGACTATTCCTGGCTCGCGGATCCTGCGTACCAGCAATGGCTGCTGACCGGTGTCGTCAACACGCTGAAGCTGGCGGCGCTCTCATCGGCGGCCGCCATCCTCATCGGGATGCTCGGGGCCCTCGGGCTCACGCTGCGGATTTTCTGGCTCGATGCCCTGATCGAGCTGTTCGTCGAGGTGTTCCGCAACACACCGCCGCTGTTGCAGATGTTGTTTGCCTATTTCACCTTCTCGAACCTCGGCCTCAAGGTGACCGATCCGTCGACGGGATTATCGGTTCCGCTTCTCAGTGCTTTTGCCTGTGCTGCGATTTCGCTCAGTCTCTTCGGCGGGGCGCTGGCGACCGAAGCCTTCCGCTCGGGCATCGAAACCATGCCGCGATCGATCATCGATGCCGCACGGTCGCTGGGGTACGGCCGATGGGCCCGCTTCTGGCGCATCGAGGCGCCGATCGCCACCCGCATCTGCCTGCCGGGACTGACGAACATCCTGACCAACCTCTTCAAGACGACGTCGCAGGCATCCGTCATCACCGTGCCGGAACTGATGTACTACGCCGGGCAGATCTACAATGACACGTTCCGCACGCTGGAGGTCATGATTCTGGTCCTCCTCATATATGTGGTGCTGGTGTCCATCCTCACATTTGCGATGGCGAGGCTCGAAGCCTTCATGGCCTTCCCGGGTTACGGGAGGGGGCATTGATCGCGGGCTCCATGCTCTCCTATGACGGAAAGAAGCGCGCCGTTCTGCTGCTGATCGCCTTTGGCGTGGCCGTCTGGATCGGGGTCGATGCGGCGGCGGGCGGCTCGGCGCACTGGAGCCGCGTGCTGGCGCGGCTTCCTCTGCTTCTCACCGGCTCGGCGTCCGGCTGGCCGATCACGGGCGGCTTTGCCCTCAATATCATTCTCTCGATCGCCTCCATGGCACTCGCGACGGTGCTCGGTACGATCATGGGTCTTGCGACGCTCGCCAGGTTCGGACCGATCCGGGTCCCGTCTCTTCTGCTGATGAATTTCCTGCGCAATTCACCCTGGCTCGTTCTGCTTTTTGCAACGCTCTATTTCCTGCCGTTTGAGATGCATGTCTTCGGCACGACCATTGCGTTCCCGCCGTTCGTGAAGGCCGTGATTGGCCTTGCGCTGCCGACGGCGGCGAATTTCTCCGAGGTGATCCGGGGCGCCGTTCAGTCCATTCACAGCGGTCAGTGGGAAGCGGCACGTTCGCTCGGCTATGGCACCGGCCAGATCTATCGCCACGTGATCATGCCACAGGCGCTGCGGCGCATGATTCCGGGCTGGATGAATTCCTACGCGTTGCTGATGATCGCGACAGCGCTCGCCACGGTGACCGGTATCCAGGACGTGCTGACAATTCTGAATACTTTGCTCGCCATGGAGAACGAGCGCGTGATCGTCTACTTCTATTTGACCATCCTCTTCCTGTTCATCGCCTATTGCTATCCGATCGCGGTCGTCGCGCGCTGGTTGGAACGCGCCGCGAAGGGAGAAAGCCTGTGAACCGCATCGACGCGCTGATCGAGCTCGACAACGTCCGCAAGTCCTTCGGTGACGTCCCTGTTCTCAAGGGCATTTCGATGTTCGTGCAGAAGGGCGAGGCAGTCTGCATTATCGGTCCTTCCGGGTCGGGAAAGTCCACCATTCTGCGCTGCATCAACGGCCTGATTCCCGTGGACGAAGGCTTTGTCCGCGTCGGCGCACACCGTGTGCATGAAATGAGGTCGGAAAAGCAGATGCGGGTGCTGCGCCATCAGGTCGCGATGGTGTTCCAGCAGTACAATCTTTTCCCGCATCGCACCGCACGGGAAAACATCATGATGGCGCCGATCCAGGTTCTCGGACACGATCGCGCCGAAGTCGAGGAGCGGGCCCGCAAGCTCCTGAAGAAGGTGCGGCTCTCGGAGAAGGCAGACAGCTACCCGGGGCAGCTGTCCGGCGGCCAGCAGCAGCGCGTGGCAATCGCCCGCGCACTCGCGATGCAGCCGGAAGCGATCCTGTTCGACGAGGTGACGGCTGCGCTCGATCCCGAAACGGTAAAGGACGTGCTGTTCGCGATCCGCGAACTGGTGGAGGAGGGCCTCACCTGCATTCTCGTGACGCACGAGATGAAGTTCGCCCGGGAAGTCTCGCAACGCGTTTGTTTCACCGATCGTGGTCTGATCGTGGAAAGTGCGCCTCCTGCGGAACTCTTCGACAATCCGCGAGACCCGCGCACGCGCGAATTCCTCGGTCAGGTTCTCTGATCGCACCACCGGGGCGGACGCGCTGCGTGGTGCGGCCATCCCACGTGCAATGAAAATGAAAGGTGAGCCGGAAGGCCCAATACATCATGCCTCGTTTTGACGACATCTACGCCAAGGACTTCAAGGAGACGCCTTACTGGTGGGAGGCCGCGGAACCGGAGACCGATCTCGATCCGCTGCCGGAGCGAGCCGAGGTCGTGGTCATCGGCTCGGGCTATGCCGGGTTGAATGCAGCGACTCATCTGGCGCGCGCCGGGCGCTCCGTCGTCGTCATCGACGGTGACCGGATCGGGGAGGGAGCCTCGACGCGTTCGGGCGGGATGGTGTCGAGTGGCCAGAAGCTGGTGGTTAGTGGTGCGATCAAGGGAATCGATCCCGTGCTCTTCTCGCGCCTGATCGGCGAGAGCAACGAGAGCTTCGATTATCTGAAGATGCTGGTCGAGACGGAGAAGCTGGATGCGGGGCTTGCGCTCAGCGGCCGCTTTTTCGGCGCCCACGCCGCGGGCGATTACGAAACCCTGAAGCGGCATGGCATGCTTCTGGCGGAAAAGACCGGCGTGACCGTACATTTCCTCGATCGCGCGCATCAGCGATCGGCGATCGGTTCGGACTATTATCACGGCGGCATGGTGATCGACGAATATGGCGGTCTGCATCCGGGCAAGTATCACAAGGCGCTGCGCGACCGGGCGCGCGCCGCCGGCGTCATGCTGCGCTCGCATGCGCGCGCGGGTATGGTGCAGGATGGTGCGAAAGGAGAGAAGATCGTGCCGACCGCTCGAGGTGCCATCCGGGCTGCCCACGTGGTCGCAACCACGAACGGTTACACCGCCGCCGATGCGACGCCTGGCCTCGCCAGCCGTATCGTGCCGGTCAAGAGCTATCAGATTGCCACCGCGCCGCTGCCGGCCGATCTCCTGGCCGAGCTCGTTCCGCAGGCCCGCATGGTGTCCGACACACGCCGTGATTTGATCTACGCCAGGCCGTCGCCTGACGGGACACGGCTTCTGTTCGGTTCACGCCCGGGCATCTTCGACATGCCCGACAAGCTGGCCGCGAAGCGGCTTTATGCGCGCATGTTGGCCATCTGGCCGCAGCTTGCGGGCGTGAAGATCACTCATGCCTGGAGCGGGCGCGTGGCCATGACCGTCGACAAGATAGCCCATCTCGGGGCTCGCGACGGCGCGGATTTCGCGGCTGGTTGCAATGGCAACGGCGTCGCGCTGATGACCTTTCTCGGCTACCAGACAGCACGCAAAATTCTCGGCGAGCAGAACATGCCATCGGCCTTCGATCGCGAGACATTCACGGCCGTGCCCTTCTATTCGGGCAAGCCCTGGTTCGTGCCGCTCTTTGCCGGCTGGTATCGCCTGCGCGATTTCCTCGACCGTCCGGGACGCTGAGCCTCGGGCGGCACATCCGGCCCGGCTCGCCTTCCGCGTACCCGTTTCAAGGAGGACCACGTGTCCAGGATTATTCCCGATCTTGTCGTCGCGCCGCAGGAGCTACCTGCGCATGTGGACGTCGTCGTGATCGGCGGCGGCATCATCGGCGTGTCGACCGCGCTTTCGCTGGTTGAGCGTGGCGTCTCCGTTGCCCTGTGCGAAAAGGGATTGATCGGAGCAGAGCAGTCGTCGCGAAACTGGGGCTGGGTACGCCAAATGGGGCGCGATCCGGCCGAGTTGCCGCTCGCGATCGAGAGCCTTCGGCTCTGGCGTGGTATGAACGAGCGTATCGGCGGCGAAACCGGCTTTCGGCAGGCCGGCATCGCCTATCTCTGCGACACGGATGCCGACGTTGCGATGTATGACGAGTGGTTGAAACACGCCACGTCTTTCGATCTCGACTCTCGCTTCGTAAGGGGCGAGGCGCTGAAGACGCTCATGCCGGGTATGGCGAAACCGTTCCGTGCCGCGCTGCATACGCCGAGCGACGGCAAGGCGGAGC
The DNA here is from genome assembly GCF_052075965.1 of Bradyrhizobium sp. 482_C4_N1_8. Taxonomy (NCBI): domain Bacteria; kingdom Pseudomonadati; phylum Pseudomonadota; class Alphaproteobacteria; order Hyphomicrobiales; family Nitrobacteraceae; genus Bradyrhizobium; species Bradyrhizobium sp. 482_C4_N1_8. The sequence continues at coordinate 3,717,079 of NZ_CP197231.1, forward strand.
CGTTTATCGCCGTCCCTGCAATCGCGCGCGGCGCGGCCGCGAAAGGGGTGCATATCCTCACCAACTGCGCGGTCCGTTCCATCGAGCGATCGGCGGGCAGGGTGAGCGGCTGTGTCACCGAGCGCGGCGAGATCCGCTGTTCGTCCGTCGTGCTGGCGGGAGGGGCTTGGTCGCGCCTCTTCGCCGGCAACATGGGCATCGATCTTCCGGTCCTGAAGATCCTCGGCAGCGTCGCCCGCGTTTCTTCGATCGAGGGCGTTCCGGATTTTGCCGTTGGTGCAGGCAACTTCGCTTTCCGCCGCCGTCTGGATGGAGGGTTCACCGTCGCCCAACGCAACGCGAACGTCGCCCCGATTACGCCGGACAGTTTTCGATTGTTCTGCGACTATGCGCCGACGCTCATCAAGAGCTGGAACGAACTGACGCTTCACATCGGCGGTCAGTTCGTTCGCGAGGTGAAAATGGCCCGCAGCTGGAAGAGTGATGAGGTTAGTCCTTTCGAGCATGTCCGCATTCTTGATCCCGATCCGTCGCTGCGGTTCGTCCATGGCGGCGTCACCCATCTGTGCGAAGCCTTCCCGGCGTTCCGCGACGCCAAGATCATGCAAATGTGGGCTGGCCTGATGGATGTCACGCCGGATGCCGTTCCCGTTATCGCGCCGGTCGGCTCCGTTCCAGGCTTCTATCTCGCGACCGGCTTCTCGGGCCACGGCTTCGGTATCGGTCCTGGCGCCGGCGCCCTGATGGCCGATCTCGTGACCGGTTCGACGCCTTGCGTAGATCCCGCACCCTTCCGGATGGAGCGCTTCAAGCGCCTGAAGAAGGCCGCCTGATTTTTGATGTCCACGTCAAACAAGGCGTAGTCGTCACGGGAGCTCTTCTCGTGGCAGACGGCGGCGGCCGGTCTCCCACACACAGTCGCGCTGTCTGAGGCGGGCAATCTTGCCGGCATGGGAGAAGCGAGCCTAGCGTGCGCTTGTGGCGAAAAGCGTGTTTTGAACTGGCGGTCTGAAAATATCTGGTCGTCTCTGCGTCGGATGTCGACGACGCGTCTCCGCCGGAGCGCTGCTGATCGGCGCACAATCGCCAACTGTGTTCAAGTCCGGCGAAAATAACATCATGTTAGGTTTATCGCATAACTGGGTAATTGTGTTAGCCCGGCGAAAGCCTATTGTCGCGACCAATCGGATACCCATCGGCAGTGACAAGCGCTCGCGGAAGTCGGCAGAGCGCCCGGAGAATGCTGCCCAATTTCTAGCGAAGCCCGACAACGGGACGTCAGCAAACCCAGGAGGAATTTTCTGCGATGACCACGACTCGCACGATCCGTCACATGAGTCAGTCCAGGAAGGCCGCTGCCAGCGGCTGGATCGGTTCGGCTCTCGAATATTATGACTTCTTCATCTACGCGACCGCCGCGTCGCTGATCTTCCCGCAAATCTTCTTCCCGTCGGAAAATCCCACCGTCGCCATCGTCGCATCGTTGGCGACCTATGGTGTGGGATATGTGGCCCGGCCGATCGGGGCTTTCGTTCTCGGACATTGGGGCGACACCCATGGCCGCAAGACCGTTCTCATCGTCTGCATGTTCCTGATGGGCATCTCGACGATGGCGGTGGGTTTTCTGCCGACCTATCAGCAGGTCGGCATCCTGGCGCCGATCCTGCTCGTCATCCTGCGCCTTGTGCAGGGATTTGCGGTGGCCGGTGAAATCTCCGGCGCGAGCTCGATGATCCTGGAGCATGCGCCGTTCGGCCGGCGCGGCTTCTATGCCAGTTTCGCCCTTCAGGGCGTGCAGGCCGGACAAATCCTCGCGGCAGCCGTGTTCCTGCCACTGGCGGCCTATATGCCGACCGACGCATTCAATAGCTGGGGATGGCGGATTCCGTTCCTGCTCAGCTTCTTCGTCATTGTCGCCGGCTACATCATTCGTCGCGAAGTCGACGAAACCCCTGCCTTTGCGCAAGAGGGCGCACGGGGAGAAACGCCGCGGTCGCCCATTGTTCAGGCCATCAAGCTGAGCTGGCGCGACATGCTCAGGGTCATCTGCATGGCTCTGATGAACGTCATCCCGGTCGTTGCGACCATCTTCGGTGCGGCCTACGCGGTGCAGCCGGCCTATGGCATCGGTTTTGCCAAGGACGTCTATCTGTGGATCCCGGTCCTCGGAAATATGCTGGCCATATTCGTCATTCCCTTCGTCGGCAATCTCTCCGACAAGGTCGGTCGCAAGCCTCCGATCATCATGGGCGCGCTGCTCTCAGGCTTGCTTGCCTTCGTCTATCTCTATGCCATCAGCATCAGGAATGTGCCGCTGGCAATCCTGGTGTCGCTGCTGATGTGGGGCGTCGTCTATCAGGGCTACAACGCCATCTTCCCGAGCTTCTACCCGGAGCTGTTTCCGACCCGCACGCGGGTGTCGGCGATGGCGATCTCGCAGAACATCGGAACGACCATCACCGCGTTGCTTCCGGCCCTGTTTGCGACCGTGGCGCCTCCCGGCTCGGACAATATCCCCTTGACGGTGGGAGCGATCGCCTTCGGTATCACTGTCATCGCGGCGCTGGCGGCCGTCACGGCCCGGGAGACCTATCGGGTCAGTATCGACGATCTCGGCAATCCCAAGGCCGTTCCGATGCCGCGGGCCGACTATGAGCGGCAGCGTGCGGAGGCGGCGAGCGGTGCGGCCGCAATTCCGACCTGAAGGGCACGCAAGGGGCCTGCCGCTGCGATCGATGATGTTTGCAGCGGCAGGGCTCCATGCGTTACTTGAGTGCCTATTCGAACTCCGTGCGCGCGAGCGCGATCATCATGAGGTCAAGGGATGAACCCCGTTGTTGTTGCTGTCGCCATCACCGGCTCCGTTCCGCGCAAGAAGGACAATCCCGCGGTGCCGATCTTGCCCTCCGAGCAGATCGAGTCGACGCAGGAGGCCTTCGAGGCCGGCGCCACGCTTGCCCATATCCATGTTCGCAACGATGACGAGACGCCGTCCTCCGACCCCGCGCGCTTCGCGCAGGTGCAAGAGGGGATCAAAAAGCATTGTCCGGGGATGATCGTTCAGTTCTCGACCGGCGGGCGGGCCGCGATCCCTCGGCGCGGGGATCATCGCTTTATCTGAAGCCGGACATGGCCTCGCTGTCGACAGGGTCGGTGAACTTTCCGACGATCGTCTACGAGAACGGCGCCGCCCTGGTCGAGACTCTCGCGACCGGCATGAAGACAAATGGCATCCGGCCTGAAATCGAGATCTTCGATCTGTCGCATCTGCACGGTGCGCGGCGTCTGATCGAGGCGGGGCTGATGGACTCGCGTCCGCACGTGCAATTCGTCATGGGCGTCAAGAATGCGATGCCGGCCGACGAGCATGTCCTCGACATCCTCCTGGGAGAGCTGAAGCGGCTGATCCCGAAAGCGACGTGGACCGCGGCCGGGATCGGACGCCATCAGGCCGAGGTCATGGGCTGGGCGCTTGCGCGGGGCGCCGACGCGGTGCGCACCGGGCTCGAGGACAATATCAGGATCGACAAGATCCGCCTGGCCGCCAGCAATGCTGAGCTCGTGACCATCGCCGGCGAGGCTGTCACACGCCACGGCCGGCGCGTCGCGACCGCGGCCGAGGCGCGATCCTTGCTCGGGCTCGCGGGGTAGGGGCTACTGCCTCCTGCTGACATGCTCCCGGCCGTCTTCTGCCATTCGGCGGCCGGCGTTCCGCTGCGCCAAGACTTCCGTTATCAAGGTTCCCGCTATGACGTGTCTGTGCGCACGCATGCAGCTGGGGCAGGCGACGATCGGAATGCGGTTCTTGAAATCTGACGGCAGGCTCATCGGGGTCCTGCTGGTGCTTGCAATCACCCAGCTCATTGGATGGGGCACGATCGGCCTTCCGCCGATCGTCGGCCGTGACCTCGCGGCCGATCTCGGCATGAGCCTCCCGATGGTGTTTGCGGGCACCTCGACGCTTTATGTCACCATGGGCCTGTGCGCGCCTTGGCTCGCCAGGGCTTTTGCGCGGCACGGCGCACGCAAGGTGATGATGGTGGGCACCGTCGTGGCCGTGCCGGGCTATGTCCTTCTGTATTTTGCGCGCGAGCCGATGCTCTATTTCGTGGCCTGGGTCATCCTCGGCATGGGCGGCAGCGCCACACTGTCGACCGGCGCCTATATCATGCTCAACGAGGTCGCCGGGCGACAGGCCAAGAGCGCGATTGGCGCGCTCATGCTGGTGACGGGACTGTCCGGCAGCATCTTCTGGCCGACCACCTCGTTCCTGAGCGGCCATTTCGGTTGGCGCGGCACCTGCCTCGTCTACGCCGCCATGCTGTTTCTCGTTTCGCTTCCGCTTTATGCTTTCGCAACTCCGCGCCGGGCCATCGCGAAGGAGGGGGGCACCGCTCCCGCAAAACAAGCCAATGCGCTGTCGATTCCGCGGAGCACGTTCGGCCTCGTCGTCGCCGCGATCACCGTCAATGCCTTCGTCACTTTCGGCCTGAGCGCCGTTTTCATCGAATTGCTGCGGGCCGAGGGGCTGGCGCCGGCGCAGGCGATCGCCTTCGGCTCGATGCTCGGCGTGATCCAGGTCAGCGCCCGCGGGCTCGATTTCCTCGGCGGCGGGCGCTGGGACGGCATCACGACGGGGCTTGTCGCCGGCACGGCGCTGCCCGTGGCCATGCTGCTCTTGATGCTGAGCGAGGGGGCGACCTGGGCGGTCGCGGTCTTCATCCTGCTCTACGGCGCCGGCAGCGGCGCCATGGCGGTGGCGCGGGCGACGATCCCGCTGGTGTTCTACGACCAGGCCGAGTTCGCCAAGGCGTCGTCGATGATCGCGCTGCCGCTCAATCTGGCCTCCGCGATCTCGCCGCCCGTTCTTGCCGGCCTGCTCACCCAGTTCGGCAGCCGCGGCGCGCTCGGTCTCACCTTCGTCTGCTCCTGCGCAGCGGTGCTGATCCTGGTTCTGCTCGGCCGCCGCCGACCGCAGGTGGCCGCGGCCGGTGTGGTGTGAGGTCGGCGGCACGTCGGTTGCCGCGAGTTGCCGGTCGCTTCCTATTCGTTTTCACCGAGTGTCGCCCGGCCGCCACAGCAAAAGCGGGGGGAACCCGCTAGAGTTGGAATCGTCAATCCCATGGGCTGGAATTTGCAATGAAACGCACGCTGATCTGCCTCGCCGCGCTGGCCTGCTCCGCCGTCGCTGCGGATGCTGCCGACTTGCCCGTTAAGGCAGTGCGCTCTGTCGCCGTGTCGCCCTTCGCATGGACTGGCTTCTATGCAGGTGTCCAAGGTGGTTACGCGTGGAGCCCGGATCGCACTGTCGAATTCTTCTTGGGCGGGCCTCCGACCGGCTTCACGCATGGGTTCCGCGCGGACGGCGGCTTCGGCGGTGTCCATGTGGGCTACAACCATCAATTGGACAGGCTCGTTGTTGGCCTTGAGGCCGATGTAGACGTGGGCCCGGTGAACGGCGGATTTAACATCCCGTTTTTCCGATACGACGCGCGCAAGGAGTGGGAGGCCTCCGTTCGCGGACGGCTCGGCTTTACACCGACTGAGCGCCTGCTGCTCTATGTGACGGGTGGCTTGGCGTTCACCGAGCTGAAGTACCGGTGGACGTCGACATTGGCAGTTCCCACGGTGGATGCCGACATTTCGAAGACCGGATGGACCGCAGGCGTCGGCGGAGAAGCGGCGCTGACCAATCGGGTTACGGCGCGCCTGGAATATCGCTATAGCGATTTCGGCACGTCCCGCTTCGACTGGCCCGACGTCGGGAGCTACGAGCAGCATCCTCGCTTCCAGTCCGTGCGCGGTGGAATCAGCGTCAGGTTCTAGCCGTCATCAGCGGCGCGGATCGCCGTGGCGGAGCGCCGGCGCAGGCGTGATAGCCGTGACGCGGAAATTCGCCCGCCGCAGGGCCGCTCCTGCTGCCGGGCGATGGATAGCCGTATGCCCCGAACGCAGTGCTCAGAACTCCAAAATGGTGTATCCGCAGGGAGCGCGGCCAGGGCTTAAGGCCGCCGCGCCAATATCAGTTCCCGGAGGAAATCGACATGTCGGCCTTGCCGCTCTCAGGCATCAAGATCCTTGATCTCACCCGCGTGCTTGCCGGGCCCCTGTCGGCCCAGATGCTGGGCGATCTCGGCGCGGAGGTGATCAAGATCGAGCGGCCGGGCACCGGTGACGACGCGCGCGCCTTCGGCCCGCCTTACCTGACCGACCCCGAGGGCAAGGCGAACAACAACAACTCCTTCTATCTCTGCGCTAACCGCAACAAGAAGTCGGTCACCGTCAACATCGCCAAGCCCGAGGGGCAGGCGATCATCCGCGCGCTCGCCAAGGACGTCGACGTCTTCATGGAGAACTACAAGGTCGGCGATCTCAAGCGCTATGGCCTCGACTACGAGACGATCAAGGCGATCAACCCCGGCATCATCTATTGCTCGGTGACCGGCTTCGGCCAGACCGGCCCCTACGCGCCGCGTGCCGGCTATGACGCGATCCTGCAGGCGATGGGCGGCCTGATGAGCGTCACCGGTCATATCGACGGCGAGCCCGGCGAGGGTCCGATGAAGGTCGGCCCGTCGATCGTCGATTACATGACCGGCATGAACACCTCGATCGGAATTCTCTCGGCGCTCTACCATCGCGACGCCAATGACGGGCAGGGGCAGCACATCGACGTCTGCCTGTTCGACACCGTCATCGCATCGCTGTCGCACTGGCTCCAGATCTACCTCGTCAACGGCAAGATGCCGCCGCGCCGCGGCACCTGGGGCAATGGCGGCATGCCGGCTGGCGTGTTCCGCTGCACCGACGGCGAGCTGATGCTCGTGGTCGGCAATGACGGCCAATTCCAGCGCACATGCGCCGTGCTCGGCGAGCCCGAGCTCGCCAACGACAAGCGTTTCGTCAAGAACAACGACCGCGTCGTGCACGGCAAGGAGATCATGGCGATCTTCGCCGGGCTGTTCCTGAAGCAGCCGGTGGCCTATTGGCTGGACAAGCTGGAAGAGGCCGGCGTGCCGTCGGGCCCGATCAACAATTTCGAGCAGGTATTTTCCGATCCGCACGTCCAGTCGCGCGGCATGCGGGTGAAGGTCGACCATCCCTTCGAGCCCGATCTGTCGCTGATCCGCAACGCGCTGACCCTCTCGGAGACCCCGATCGAGACTTATCGTGCTCCGCCGCTGCTGGGCGAGCACACCCAGGAGGTGCTCGGCGGCAAGCTCGGCTATGATGCCGGCAAGATCGAGCAGCTGAAGCAGCAGGGGATTATCTAGCTTCGCTTCCTGATCCTCCCAGGGGCGTGCCGGCGAAGACCAATGCGGTGCTGGCGCGCATGCGACAGCGATCCTGACCAGCCTCGGAGCGACGGTTGCGCGATGCCAGGCCTTGCCCGAGGCTTGCGTGCAATCCCCAGATGAACCCGGTCCGTACTCGCACAGGCTTCCGCTTTGCGCGCGACTCTGATGCGATCATCCCGACGCAAGTCCGGGAGGGAACGCATGTCCTACACGATCGGGTTTCAAGCCAAGGACCAGAAGGCAATTCTGGCGACCGAGGCAGCAACGGCCAATCAGGCCGTCGCCATCATCGCCGCGCTGCGGCAAAGCGCCGACGAAATAAAGTTCATCCGTTCGCCCCAGGAAGGCGAGATGGGTATCGAGATGCTGCTGCTGCTCGCCAAGGAAGAGGCCGAGGAGATGCCGCAGCGGGTGTAAGCCACGATCCGGAAAACTGCGCAGCGGTTTTCCCTCGCGACAAACGCGGAACGCGTTTGCGCGGAGATCATGCTCAAACAAGAACTAGAGCGCGATCTCATCGCGCTTTAGCGCAATCACACTTCGAGCTTTAGCGAAGCATGCCGGCTGCAGAATAATGTAGCAAGGCGCCAGTCTCGCTCGAACCGAAGGTGGCCGCCGATGAAACGCGAAGCGCTCCGCGTCGAACCGATCTCGTCCTTTCTCGACCGCGTCAAGGCGCCGACCTCGCCGGTCACGCGCGCCGGCAACATGATCTTCGTCGCCGGCCTGCCGCCGTTCGACCCCGAGACGGGCGAGATCGGGGAGATGCCAATCGCGCGGCAGAGCGAGATCATCATGGAGCAGATGAAGCTCTGCCTCGAGACGGCAGGCGCCTCGCTCGACAATGTCATGAAGTGCAACGTCTACTGCACCTCGACAAAACACTTCGCCGCGTTCAACGCGGTCTATGCGCGCTATTTCCCGATTGATCCGCCGGCGCGCATCTTCGTCTGCACCCCGGAATGGTTCGGCCCCTTCGACGTCGAGATCGACTGCATCGCGATGATGTGAGCGCTAACGCGCGACAACCCGTGACGGCGCCTTCGTCTCGGTCCGCCCCGCCGTCAGCGCCATCGTCGCGACGCTGACGACGCGCGCGACGACGTCCTCGACGTCGTCGAGATCGCATTTGCCTTCCGATAGCTTCGTCAACCGCTCGCTCTCGCGGATGGTGTGGTGCGCCATGGCGAGCGCGAAGTTCAGGCCCCAATAGATATCGACGTCGCTGCGGTCGGGCAGGGACCGTCGCATGGCGCCGGCGAATTTCCGCAAATGATCGATCTCGCGGTTCTTGATGCGGCGGATCGGCGGCACGGATTCGATCGAGGCGCGGATCATGAAGCGCGCCGCGGTGGAGCGCTGGTTTTCCGGACCCAGGCAGCCGCGCAAGGTCGGGCCGACCAGCGCCCGCAAGATTACCTCGATCGGCGCACGGCCGCCGCCTTGCTCTTCCGCGGCCTTCAATTCGCGCAGGCGTTCGCGGTTGGTGGCGATCGAGCGCGAGACGAACAGCTCCGCGATCAATTCGTCCTTCGAGCCGAAATGATAATTCACCGCCGCGAGGTTGACGTTGGCCTCCGCGACGATGTCGCGCAGCGTCACGTCGCCAAAGCCGCGATCGGCATAAAGCCGTTCGGCGGCGGCGAGAATGGCAGACCTCGTATGATCGCTGGCCATGGATGCCCCTCGGGGAGGGAGTTGCAATTCAAACACTTGTATGAAACTATCGTTTGAAGGCCGGAGAAAGTCAATCCGCAATCGAGACTCGTTCGCAACGCGCGAGCCGGTTCCGAGGCGTCCGCAAGCATTCGCGCTTGCGGGTCGCGTGCGGCGGGAGGACAGTCCGGCGCAAAACAGCTTTGCAAAGAGAGACCGAGGAGCGTCCCATGGATTTCGATCTGTCCCCCAAGCAGAAGGAATGGCTCGACCGCGTGCAGTCGTTCATGACCAAGCACGTGCGTCCGGCGGTGCCGATCTATAACGAGCAGGATCACAGCGGCGAGCGCTGGAAGGTGATCCCGGTTCTGGAGGACCTCAAGAAGAAGGCGAAGGCCGAAGGCCTCTGGAACATGTTCATGCCGCCGAACGAGCATGAGGACGACGAATTCCGCGGCGCGGGATTGACCAATCTCGAATACGCGCTGCTGTCGGAGCAGATGGGCCACATCTCCTGGGCTTCGGAAGTGTTCAACTGTTCGGCGCCCGACACTGGCAACATGGAAGTGTTCATGCGCTACGGCTCCAAGGAGCAGAAGCGCAAATGGCTGCGTCCGCTGATGGACGGCGAGATCCGCTCGGCGTTCCTGATGACGGAACCGGCGGTCGCCTCGTCCGACGCCACCAACATCGAGACCAGCATCGAGAAGGATGGCGATCACTACGTCATCAACGGCCGCAAATGGTGGTCGTCCGGTGTCGGAGATCCGCGCTGCAAGATCGCGATCCTGATGGGCAAGACCGATTTCAAGGCGGCCAAGCACCAGCAGCAGTCGCAGATCCTGGTTCCGCTCGACACTCCCGGCATCAAGGTCGAGAAGATGCTGCCCGTGTTCGGCTTCGACGATGCGCCGCACGGCCACGCCCAGGTGCTGCTCGAGAACGTGCGCGTGCCCAAGGAAAACATCCTGCTCGGTGAAGGCCGCGGCTTCGAGATCGCGCAGGGCCGCCTCGGTCCCGGCCGTATCCACCACTGCATGCGCACCATCGGCAAGGCCGAGGAAGCGCTGGAGAAGATGGTGAAGCGGCTGATGTCGCGCACCGCCTTCGGCAAGAAGATCGTCGAGCATTCGGTGTGGGAGCAGCGCATCGGTGAGGCCCGCACCAACATCGAGATGACGCGTCTTCTGTGCCTCAAGGCCGCGGACATGATGGACAAGGTCGGCAACAAGACCGCGCAGGCCGAAATCGCCATGATCAAGGTCGCAGCGCCCAACATGGCGCTGAAGATCATCGACGAGGCGATCCAGGCCTTCGGCGGCGCCGGCGTCTCCGACGAGGCGGGCCTTGCCAAGGACTACGCCGGCATCCGCACGCTGCGGCTCGCCGACGGTCCGGACGAGGTGCACAATCGCGCCATTGCAAGGCTCGAAGTTCGGAAGTATGCCAATTCTCCCAAGCATTAAGAGGGAGAGCCCTGCGGCGCTCCCGACTTGAAAAAGACGACAGGGCTGATCCGCATTCGGTGACCGCTTGACGCAAGTGCGTCAGCGGTTACCGATTAGGATCATGTTCGGACTGAAGAGGGAGCGTCATCGTGGCTGACGGCGTCAGGAAAGACGAAGAATTCTCGGGCACCAAGCCGGTCGAGGAGCGTCATCGCTTCGACGAGATGCGGCTCGAAGCCTGGATGCGCGACAACGTCGAAGGCTATGAGGGCCCGCTGGTTGTCCTCCAGTTCAAGGGCGGCCAGTCCAATCCGACCTACCGGCTCAACACGCCGAACCGCTCATATGTGATGCGCCGAAAGCCGTTCGGCAAATTGCTGCCGTCGGCGCACGCGGTCGATCGCGAATATCGCGTCATCGCAGCCCTTGGAAAGCAGGGTTTTCCGGTCGCGCGCGCCTACGCGCTGTGCCAGGACGACAGCATCATCGGCGCGGCCTTCTACATCATGTCGATGGAGGACGGTCGGGTGTTCTGGGATCCGACGCTGCCGAGCCAGACGCCGGAGGACCGCCGCAAGATATTCACCAGCAAGATCGAGACGCTGGCAAAACTCCACATGTACGATCCCGTAGCGATCGGCCTCGGCGAGTTCGGCAAGCCCGGCAACTACTTTGCGCGGCAGATCGACCGCTGGACCAAACAGTACCGGGCGTCCGAGACGCAGCACATTCCGGAGTTCGAGAAGGTCGCCGAATGGCTGCCCAAAACCGTGCCGGAGCAGGCGCGCGTCTCGATCGTCCACGGCGACTATCGCCTCGACAACATGATTTTCCACGCGACGGAACCGCGCGTGCAGGCCGTGCTCGACTGGGAGCTGTCGACGCTTGGCGATCCCATGGCCGACTTCACCTATCTGTTGATGCAGTGGATCATGCCGGGCCTGGAGGGCGCCGACCTCAAGGCGCTCAACATCCCAAGCGTGGAAGAGGCCGCGCAGATCTATTGCAACGTCACCAAGATGACGGTGCCTGATCTCAACTGGTATTTTGCCTACAACCTGTTCCGCCTCGCCGGCATCACCCAAGGCATCGCCGGCCGCGTTCGCGACGGCACCGCGGCCAATGCCAAGGCGCTGGAGTCAGCCAAGCGCACCGTGCCGCTGTCGAAGGCGTCGTGGGAGTACGCGCAGAAGGCGGGCGCTGTTTAGACACACAAAGGCGCGGCTGATGGCCGCGCCTTTTCGCTTTGTGGTTCGCCGTCTCCACACTTTCGGTGTCATTGCCCGCGAAAGCGGGCAATCCAGTATCCCAGAGACAGCGCGTGGACGCAGAGGAGCCGCGGCGTACTGGATGCGCCGGTCAAGCCGGGGCATGACACCGCTGTAGCGACATCAGTGAAAGAACGGCCAGCCATATGATCGATCACGCCACCCTCATCAACTACATCCTCATCGTACTCGGTTTTGTCTTCATTCCCGGGCCTGCGACGCTGCTCACCATGGCGCGCGCGGTTAGCTCGGGAACGAAGGTCGGCATCGCGACCGGCGCGGGGATTGCGGCCGGTGACTTGATCCACACTTCGATGGCGATCGTCGGCTTGTCGGCGATCATCGCGACCTCCGCGCTGATGTTCGGCATCGTCAAATATGCCGGCGCAGCGTTCCTGATCTATCTTGGCATTCGCGCGATGCTCGACAAGGCGCCGATCGAGCTGAACGGCGGCGCGCCCGCGATCGGCGCGGGTCGCGCCTTCCGGCAGGCCGTACTGACTGAAGTGCTCAATCCCAAGACCGCGCTGTTCTTCCTTGCGTTCCTGCCGCAATTCGTGAGGCCGGAGCACGGTTCGATCGCACTTCAGCTTGCGATCCTCGGCATCGTCTTCGTGCTGCTGGGTCTCGTCAGCACCGTGGTGTTCGCCGTCGGCGCCGGTCGTCTGGGCAATCTCCTGCGCCGCCATCCGGCCGTGGTGAAATGGCAGGGCAAGGTGGTCGGGACCATCTACTGCGCTGTCGGCGTGCGGCTGGCGTTGCAGGAGCGATGAGGAACGCGTGCTCCCGTAGCCCGGGTGAGCGCAGCGACACCCGGGACGGCGGTCCCGCATGTTGCTAACGCTCATGCGGGCTACGCTCTGAACGGTTGCGGCGATGAACGCCATCAATGTCGACATCCTGCGCTCGCTGTTGATGCCCTTCTTCTTCGACGCGACGGTGTCGAGCGCCGCTCTGATGGTGATTGGCCTGCTACCGGGCGCGAATGGTGAACCTCGGTCCGACGTAGTAGCTGCCGTATCCGCGATCGTAATAGCCGGGACCGGCGTAGTAGTTGTAGCCCCTGCCGGGGAAGTAGCTGGGGTCGTCAAAGTAGCGCAGGACATAGCGTCCCCGGGTCCGCCAGCAGCGTCCATAATACTCGTTGCAGATCAGACCGACTTGGTCGACGTCGGAGATTTCGGCAGAGCCGATCGTCGTTGCGTTGAGCGGCGCGGCGGAAGCGGCGGCCGCAACCAGCGCGGCCCCGAGTGCGCCCAGTGCGATGGCCTTCATGGAGTTCTCCCTTCGGTTAGGCGAGAGTCTGGAGCCTAGCAGAAGGGAGCCTTGCCTGTCGGGCAAATCAGCTCCCGCAGGGTGGGCAAAGGCGCATCATTGTCCGCCATTCGCACGGCGCAACAGAAGTGGCGGGTTACGCTGCGCTAAGCTAACCCACCCTACGGGTCAGCCCTTCACACAATGCGCGATCAGCCTTTCCACGAAGCCTGCGCATTTCTCCAGCTCCGCCATCGCCACGAACTCGTCGGGCGTATGCGCCTGCGCGATCGCGCCGGGGCCGATTACGACTGACGGTACATCGGCCATGCTGGCGAACAAGCTCGCTTCGGTGCCGAACGCCACCTTGGCGTGGTCGTTGCGACCCGCAAGGCCCTTGGCGAGCGTGACGATGGCGGCGTCGGCCGCCGTGTCGAGCGCGGGATAATCAAGGATCTCCTCGAAATCGATGCCGCACTCCGGATGTCTCGCCTTCATCTCCGGCTCGAGCTCGGCCTTGGCCCAGGCGACGATCGCATCCGTCACCTCGCGCGACTCGGTGATGCCGATGCCGCGGCATTCGAAATCCACCGTGCAGGTATCGGGCACGATGTTCAGCGCGGCGCCGCCATGCACGATGCTGGTGAGCAGCGTCGAATGCGGAACGTCGTAGAGGCTGTCATTCGATCGCGCGGCCGCAAGCTTCACGGCACGGCGACGGATTTCGGTGATCAGCTCGGCCGCGTATTCGATCGCGTTGACGCCGTCGGGCGCGATCGAGGAGTGGCGGGCGAGACCACGGAATGTCGCGCGCACGCCGTGCTTGCCCTTGTGGCCGATGATGACCTTCATCTCGGTCGGCTCGCCGATGAAGGCGCCGAGCGGCTTGATCTTCTTCTTCGCGACCTCGCGCAGCATCGGCCGCACGCCGACGCAGCCGATCTCCTCGTCATAGGAGATGGCGAGATGGATCGGCGTCGTCAGCTTCGCTTCCAGCATCTCCGGCACCATGGCGAGGCACACCGCGACAAAACCCTTCATGTCGGTGGTGCCGCGGCCGTAGAGCTTGCCGTCGCGCTCGACCAGCTTGAACGGATCGTGGCTCCAGTCCTGGCCCACGACCGGCACGACGTCTGTGTGTCCCGACAGCACGAGGCCTGGACGGTCCTCCGGTCCGATGGTGACCCAGAGCGAGGCCTTCTGGCCGGTGTCGTCGACGATGCGCTCGCCCTTGACACCGAGGAAAGCAAGATAGCTCTCGATATGGGCAATCAAGGGCAGATTGGTGCGGTCGCTGACGGTGTCGAAGCCGACGAGGTCGGCGAGGAGGTTGCGAATGCGATCGGGTCGTGAACTCGGGAAAATCGGGTTGGGCATTGTCTCGTTCATGAGATGGAGGATGGCTTCGCCGCCTGCACGAAACATACCAACGGAGTGGCGGTTCGGGCAAATCGGATCGCGAAGGGTGCTTTCGCTGAACCTCAGCCGAGCGCGGAGAGATCTTTCGGCAGCATTCGCTTGAACAACTCGAGCGTACGCCGCGCCTCCGCCGGCGGCAAGGCGATGGCGTGACGAACCGCGGCGGCGATCTGGATCATCGCCAGTTGCGAGAAGGAGGTGAGGGCGGCGGCGGGCTGTTTCGGCGCGACGCGCTTGAGCGCCTCGCGCAAGAGGCCGGCGAGAAAGGCCACATCCTCCTCGTCGATCTTCTGCAAGCTTCGGTCGGCCTGCGTCGCCTGCCAGATGTGATGCATCACAGGATGCTCGCGGAACATCTGGTCATAGCCGTCGGTGATGCGGCACAGCGCCGCGTGCAGGTCGGACAGCTTCTTCATCTCGGCGAGGTCGCGCTGGACGCATTCGCGGCCGATGACATTGCATCGCTCGGCAAGCGTCCCGATCACCGTGCTCTTGTCCGGAAAATATTGATAGAGCGAGCCGAACGCGATGCCGGTGCGCTCGACGATGTCGCTCATCCGGAAGGCATCGCTGCCTTTCTCGGTGAGGATCTCGGCCGCAGCCGTCAGGATGCGATCGAAACGCTCCCGGCTTCGTTCCTGCGTCGGCACCAGCGGCGTGCGTCGCGCGGCCGCGTGCGTCGTCTTGTCCGTCCTGCTTTTCCGTTCCGGCATCCCGATTCCCGCCATCCGCGCTTGACGTCACAAATAAGAGAGTTTATCGCATTTATCAAATGCGAGAGTTTATCGTATTATAGGGAGCTGCGGCATGTGGCAGGGTTACACGACCGGATTGCTCTGGTTTTCGGCGATCGGCTGCGGCCTCATGGCCGGAATCTATTTCGCCTTCTCGACCTTCATCATGACCGCGCTCGGCCGGCTCGACCAGGCCGCCGGCATCGCGGCGATGAACGCGATCAATGTCGACATCGTGCGCTCGTTGTTCATGCCGCTGTTTCTCGGCACGACGGTGGCAGGCGCGGCGCTGGTGGTGATGGGTACGTTGCGCGCCAGCGAGCCGGGGGCAGTGGGCATGATCGCCGGCGGCGGCCTCTATGTCATCGGCATGTTCGTGGTGACGATGGTGTTCAACGTCCCGCTCAACAACGCGCTCGCCGCGTTGCAGCCGTCCGCGCCGGAGGCTGGCGCGGTGTGGGCGGCGTATCTGAAGGACTGGACGTTCTGGAACCACGTGCGGACGGTTGCGTCGGTGGTCGCGAGCGGGTTGTTTGTCGCAGCGCTGGCTTCGTAGGCCAAATCGGCATCGTAGCCCGGATGGAGCGAAGCGAAATCCGGGGCCACAATGTCCGGGGGGCGCAAACCCCGGATTACGCTTCGCTCCATCCGGGCTACAAGATCTCCAGTCTACAAGACCTTGCGTTGCCCGTCGGGCAAAACACTCAAACTCTCGGTCAATGTGTACTCGCGAAAATATGCCGCTTTACCGAAATTCGGAAACGGCGTATCTGTCGCCGCAACCCGGCCCAAGGAAGAGGGGCGTATCGCGATCGTCACGAACGCGGGCCGGGCGGCGGTGGACGCAGGTCACATCGGCACGAAAAGCTTCGCAGGGCGGGCGACCGTGAGCGAAGACCTCGCGCCAACGACAGATGTGATCGGCGTACGGCCAAATCGTGTCGTCCTGGCGCCCGGGGTCTGTGCGCCAAGTCTTGCGGTGATGTGGCAGCCCGACCGGGCATGCGCATCAGTCATCCGCAACGGCGACGGGGGCAATAGTGCATCGCTCCCCGGGGAGAGCACGACATAAGCCGTTCCAACCACTGCGCAGGGAAGGCCGGGATGCTCCGGTTGCCCTGTTACCCGCTGTGCATTGTAGCGCAAACTACTCATGGCATAGCGGACAATGGGAGCCAGCCGGCTCCCGGCCTTCCCTGCGCCCTCTTTCAATTGGGGGTGAGGCGACCAAGCAAAGCTCGGGCGAAACGCGCCGCGAGGATGCGAAGGTGTGTCTGCAATGAAGATGCGAATGATGAAGCGGCCGTGTCACCCCACACTCCGTCATTGCGAGGAGCTCTTGCGACTAAGCAATCCAGACTGCCTCCGCGGAGGGATTCTGGATTGCTTCGCTGCGCTCGCAATGACGATGTTGAGGCAGTTGCGCGCCAAAACTCCGGTCTCGTATCCCGGACGCAGGGAGTCCGGGACACGAGAAAGCGCGTGCTAAACCGGCTTGCCCGTATACGGCATCGACGCCGTCAAACCACCGTCAACCGGGAACGCTTGGCCGTTGACATACGACGCCTCGTCGCTGGCCAGGAACAGCCCCATCGCCGCGAGCTCGTGCGGCTGGCCGGGGCGCTTCAACGGATTGAGCTGGCCGATCTTGTCTTGGGTGCCGCGCTCCTTGGCGCGGTCGAAGATCGGTTTGGTCATGCCGGTCTCGATCAGGCCCGGGCAGACCGCGTTGATGCGCACGCCGGTGCCGGTGAGCGAATACGCCGTGGTCTGCACCAGGCTGATCACGCCGGCCTTGCTCGCCGCATAGGGATGTCCGCTGGCGCCGGCCTTGAGGCCCGCGACGGACGCCGTGAGCACGATCGCGCCGGACTGCTGCTTCACCATGTGCGGCATCGCATGCTTCACCGCGAGGAACGGGCCGATCAGGTTGACGCGCAGCACCTCCTGCCACTGTTCCACGGTCTGCTCGCCGAGCGGGACGAGCCCGCCGGAAACGCCGGCATTGGCCCAGATCACGTCGAGCCGGCCATGCGTCTTCACCGCCTTGTCGATGACGGCGATCACGTCCTTTTCGGAGCCCGCGTCCGCCACCATGGCTTCCGCGACACCGCCGGCCTTCTTCACCTCGTCGACGGTCTCCATCACCGCCTCGGTGCGGTCGACCGCGATCAGTCTTGCGCCTTCCCTGGTAAAGAGGAGTGCGGCGGCGCGGCCGATGCCGCTGCCGGCGCCGGTGATGATGACGGATTTGCCTTGCAGACGGCCCATGCGTTTCTCCCTTTGGTATGCCGCGCGACGCTTGCCGCGCGACGGAATTTCAAACAAGATTTCAAACGGTAAAGTGTCTTGAGACACGTTCACACCTGACGTACAGCGACATCAAACGGGATGGAAGGGTTTCGATGACAGGCGCAGACAAGCCCAATGTGGTTACGACGCGGTGGTGGTGGGTCCGTCATGCGCCGGTGCGCAATGACGGCGGCAACATCTACGGGCAGAGCGATCTCGCTTGCGACACCAGCGACACCTACGTCTTCAATGCTGTTGCCAAGGTGCTGCCACGCAAGGCGGTCTGGTATTCGAGCAATCTGATGCGCACCCACCAGACCGCGGAAGCGATCTGGGCGGCCGGCTTCCCAAGGCCTGTATCGATGAAATGGGAAGCAGAGCTGGCCGAACAGAATCTCGGACGCTGGCAGGGCATGAACCGCGCCCAGTTCATCGCCAGCCGCCCCGTCGGCGCGAGCTGGTTCGCCGACATCAACGAGCCCGCGCCCGGCGGCGAAAGCTTCATGGATCTCTACAACCGCACGCGCCGTACCGTCGAGCGGATCAACAACCAGGCGGCCGGGCAGGATGTGATCGCGGTCGCGCATGGCGGCACCATCAAGGCGGCGATCGGCCTCGCACTCGACGGCCAGGTAGAGCGGGCACTGTCGTTCGACATCGACAACTGCTCGATCACGCGGCTCGATTATTTCTCAAGCCCCGAACGCTCGGTCTGGCGACTGCCGATGGTCAACCAGCAGCCGTGGATCGCTGATGACGCGCACGCCGAGATGCATCAGCTGGCGGGGCCGGAAGTCAAGAAGCTCGCCTGACGCCATTGTCCGCTCGTGCGGACGCGGCGTAAGCTTCAAGTCAATCAAACCATAATCTGGGAGGAAACCATGACCTTGTTCGACATGAAGGGGAAAGTCGCCGTCATCACCGGCTCGACGCGCGGCATCGGGCTGGCGATCGCCGAGCGCATGGCCGAGCACGGCGCCAAGGTCGTGATCTCCTCGCGCAAGGCCGATGTCTGCGACCAGGTTGCGAAGGGCATCAACGACAAGTTCGGCAACGGCACGGCGGTCGCGATCGCCGCCAACATCTCGTCGAAGGAAAATCTGCAAAACCTCATCGATGAGAGCAACCGCGCCTTCGGCAAGATCGACGTGCTGGTCTGCAACGCCGCGTCGAACCCGTATTACGGCCCGCTCGCCGGCATCTCCGACGATCAGTTCAGGAAGATTCTCGACAACAACATCGTCGCCAACAACTGGCTGATCTCGATGGTGGTGCCGCAGATGATCGAGCGCAAGGACGGCTCGGTCATCATCGTGTCCTCGATTGGCGGCCTGAAGGGCTCGACCATCCTCGGCGCCTACGCGATCTCCAAGGCCGCCGACATGCAGCTCGCGCGCAACCTCGCCTGCGAATACGGCAAGCACAACATCCGCGTGAACTGCATCGCGCCCGGCCTGATCAAGACCGATTTTGCCAAGGCACTGTGGGACAATCCGGAGAATTTGAAGGCCTCGACCTCGCGCTCGCCGCTGCTGCGCATCGGCATCCCCGACGAGATCGCCGGCGCCGCCGTGTTCCTGGGATCGAAGGCCGGCGACTTCATGACCGGCCAGACCATGGTGATCGACGGCGGCGCGACGATTAGTTGAGGCGGTCGAAGCGGGAGGGGGCAAGCAGCCCACCCCAGCATCGGTGTCATCGCCCGCGAAGGCGGGCGATCCAGTATTCCAGAGGCCGGCAATAGAGAGCTCGCTCTCACAACATCCGCCGCGGCGTACTGGGCGGATTCAATCGGTCGTCGCAACACTCGGAGGTTTGAGGTTGCGATGAACATTGTAAGGCGCCGATCGGCGCAATCAGGACGAGCCCCATTGCCATCGCCAGGACGGCCGTCTGTTGCAGGACGCAATGAACAGAATAAATTTTGGCGGGCGATTGCCGCGGGGCTAAGTAGCGAAGATGCTGCGCTGGAAGCCGGATTGTCACAACCTGTCGGAGGCAGATTATTCCGAAAGGCGGGCGGCATGCCACCAGCGATGTTCAGATCTTCGGCAAATGCGCTCTCCGGGCGGTACCTCTCGTTGGTTGAGCGCGAGGAGATCGCACTGCTCAAGGTGCAGGGCCATTCCATACAGGAGATTGGACGTCGCCTGGGGCGGGCTGCTTCGACAGTCTCCCGTGAACTGCGGCGCAACGCGGCCACCCGCGGCGGCGGGTTGGAGTATCGGGCAACAACTGCCCAATGGCATGCGGATCGATCCGCCCGCCGGCCCAAGCCGACCAAGCTTGCGCTCAATGCAACCTTGCGCACTTATGTGCAGGAGAGACTTGCTGGCGACGTCGTAGCCCCGAGCGGCGCTCCCGTTCTTGGTCCCGTCGTTCCGTGGAAGGGGCGCCGGCATGGCCCGCGCAAGGATCGGCGATGGGCCAAAGCCTGGAGCCCCGAGCAGATTGCCCGACGCTTGCCGATCGACTTCCCGGACGACAAGACGATGCGCATCAGCCACGAAGCTATCTATCAAGCTCTCTTCGTCCAGGGCCGTGGGGCGCTACGCCGCGAGCTGACGGCCTGCTTGCGAACAGGGCGTGTATTACGGATGCCCAGAGCGCGCGTACGCAGGCGAGGCAAGGGTTTTGTCTCCCCGGAGATCATGATCAGTGAGCGCCCTGCTGAAGCTGCCGATCGAGCAGTGCCGGGACATTGGGAGGGAGACCTCATCCTCGGTCTTGGCAGCTCGGCAATCGGCACGCTGGTCGAGCGCACGACGCGCTTCACGATGCTATTGCACCTTCCCCGGTTGGCGGGGCATGGCGAAGCTCCGCGCGTGAAGAACGGACCTGCGCTCGCGGGACACGGGGCCGAAGCCGTGCGCGATGCGATCACGCGCACCGTCATCACCTTACCCGAAGAACTGCGTCGATCGCTGACTTGGGATCAGGGAGCCGAAATGGCTCAGCACGATCGTCTCAAGATCGATGCGGGTATCCAGGTCTACTTCTGCGACCCGCAAAGCCCTTGGCAGCGCGGCACTAACGAGAACACCAACGGATTGCTGCGGCAGTACTTTCCGAAAGGCACAGACCTGAGCATCCACAGCGCCGACGAAATATCCGCTGTGGCAGCGGCCCTCAATGCCCGACCGAGAAAGACACTAGGCTGGAAAACGCCAGCGGAGGCGCTTGACGAACTGCTGTCATGAGTGAAATTAATTGGTGTTGCGACGACCGATTGAATCCGCCCTGGATGCCCCGGTCAAGCCGGGGCATGACAGCGAGAGTGAGGACGCAGCGTCGCGACTAGCGCGACTAGGCGGACGACCTCAATCCACCGCCGCGTAAACCAGATCCCGCACCAGCGTCCGCGTGTGGTCGCGCTGCCCCGGTCCCTGCGACATAAACACGACGAACAGATCCTCCTTCGGATCGATCCAGAAGAACGTTCCCGCAATGCCGCTCCAGAAATACTGACCGACGCTGCCGGGGAACGGCGCGATGCCGGCCTCGCGGCGCACGGCGAAGCCGAGGCCGAAGCCGTGGCCCGGCGACAGCAGCGTGCCGTTGGTCACGACGTGCGGCCCGAGGTGATCGGATGCCATCAGCTCCAGCGTCTTGCGGCCGATGATCCTGTTGCCGTCGAGCGTGCCGCCGTTGCGGAGCATCAGCGCGAAGCGGGCGTAGTCCATCGTGGTCGAGACCAGACCGCCGCCGCCGGACTCCATCACTGGCTGCTCGAGCATGTTGAACAGCGCGACCTTGTCGCCGGTCCAGGGATCGGCTTCGAACGGCTGAGCGAGCCGGCCGGCATTGGCTTCGCTGGTGGAGAAGGCGGTTTCAGTCATCTGCAACGGCGCGAGGATGCGCTCGGTGAGGAACGCGCCGAGCGATTTGCCGCTGACAACCTCGATGATGCGGCCGAGGATGTCGGTGGAGCGGCTGTAGTTGAACTCGTCGCCGGGATGGCAGACCAGCGGGAAGCTTGCCACCAGCGCGGCATGCTCGGCATTGGTGATCTTGCGGCTGCGGACGCGGGACTCCTGGTAGAGCTTGTGCACGGGGCCGTCGCCCTGGTGCTCATAAGTGAGACCAGAGGTGTGGCGGAGCAGGTCCTGCACCGTCATCGGCCGCCGGGGCGGAACCAGTTCCAGCTTGCCGCCGCTGACCACGCCGACCTTCTGGTCCGCGAACTCCGGAATGAACTTGGCGACGGGATCGGCGAGGAGCAAATGGCCATCCTCGACCAGCGTCATGATGCCGACCGAGACGATCGGCTTGGTCATCGAGAAGATCCGGAAGATCGAATCAAGCGCCATCGGCGCAGGTCCCGCCGGGCTCTGCTTGCCGAGCGCCTCGAACCAGCCGACCTGGCCGCGCCGCGCCACCAGCACGGTGACGCCGGGGACGGTTCCCTTGTCGATCTCGCGTTCGAAGGCGTCCGACATCGCCTGGAGGCGAGGGCGCGACAGGCCCAGCGTTTCCGGCCTGGCCTCGGGCAAAGGCGGGGTTTTCGGCGCGGTGGCGGCTTGGGCGGCGGCTGTGGCAGTCATGTTCACTCCCGGGGGCACATTATTATCGAGAATGAACTCTGGCCCGGAAGGCGCGGCACAAACAAGCGAAGCCAGCGCGCTTCACCCTTGCAAACCAGCCGCCCCCTGTGCTTGAAAGCGCCCCTGATCCGCGTGGCGACGCGAGGGTCCGTAGGAGTGTAGCTCAATTGGTAGAGCACCGGTCTCCAAAACCGGGGGTCGCAGGTTCGAGCCCTGCCACTCCTGCCAGCTAATCCCAGACAATCAGGATCGACAGGCAGGACGGCGGCGGGCCGACAAGCTCGGACCGTGGATCATGCGGACCGGGTAAGCCCTTGATCCGGATCGGGTCCGCTGGCCTCGGCCGCGCGTGTCCCGGCCAGCCCACACCTTGACCTTTGGCCCCATCCGCAGTATCTACCCCGCACTCGCAGCCGGCCCGTTAAACGCGGATTTCCGGCGCGGCTTTGAAATCCCCGAACAATCGAGCCCGGTTTCCCGGCTCATCCTTCGAGACAGAGGGCTGGGCCAACGGCGGCTGTTCGGATCCCTGAAATTCATTCGCGTCTGTCGACAGACGTTGGACATCAAACGATGGCAGTCAGCCCGTTCAAGTTTTTGCAGGAAGTGCGCTCGGAGACCGCCAAGGTCACCTGGCCGACCCGTCGTGAGACCACGATCACCACCATCATGGTGTTCGTGATGGTCGCCGTGGCCTCGATATTCTTCTTCGCCGCCGACCAGATCATCCGTTACCTCATCACCTTCCTTTTGGGCATTCACTGATGGCAACAGCCGCTGCAACCCAATCGACCGACAAGCGCTGGTACATCGTCCACGCCTACTCGAACTTCGAGAAGAAGGTCGCCGAATCGATCCGCGAGCAGGCCAAGCAGCGCGGGCTCGAGGAGCTGTTCGAGCTGGTGCTGGTTCCGACCGAGAAGGTCACGGAAGTGCGCCGCGGCCGCAAGATCGACGCCGAGCGCAAGTTCTTCCCGGGCTACGTGCTGGTGAAGATGAAGCTGACCGACGAGGCGTTCCATCTGATCAAGAACACCCCGAAGGTCACGGGCTTCCTCGGCGCCGAGAACAAGCCGATGCCGATCTCGGAAGCCGAGGCCATGCGCATCCTGCACCAGGTGCAGGAGGGCGTGGAACGGCCGAAGGCGTCGGTGTCGTTCGAGATCGGCGAGAACGTGCGCGTGGCCGATGGCCCGTTCGCCTCGTTCTCGGGTGTGGTCGAGGAAATCGACGAGGCGCGCTCGCGCGTGAAGGTCGCGGTGTCGATCTTCGGTCGCGCCACGCCGGTCGAACTGGAATTCGGTCAGGTCGAGAAGGTCTGATCGATTGAGGCGTGAGGCTTCGGTCTCACGCTAGCAAGAGGCCGTGGGAGGGAGAGGGCGGTTGCCAGCCGCATCCGACCCAGACCACGAACCTGAAACCGCCGGCCCTGCCGGCACAACAGGAGTGATACATGGCAAAGAAAGTGACCGGATACCTGAAGCTTCAGGTCCCGGCCGGTGCGGCGAATCCTTCGCCCCCGATCGGTCCCGCGCTTGGTCAGCGCGGTCTCAACATCATGGAGTTCTGCAAGGCGTTCAACGCCCAGACCCAGAAGGAAGAGAAGAACACCCCGATTCCCGTCGTGATCACGATCTACGCCGATCGTTCGTTCACGTTCGAGATGAAGACACCCCCGATGTCCTTCTTCCTCAAGCAGGCCGCCAAGATCCAGTCCGGCTCGAAGGCGCCGGGCCGTGATAAGGCCGGCAAGGTGACCAAGGCGCAGGTGCGCGAGATCGCCGAGAAGAAGATGAAGGATCTCAATTGCGATTCCATCGAATCGGCCATGAAGATGGTCGAGGGCTCTGCCCGTTCGATGGGTCTGGAAGTGGCGGGGTAAGCGGTCATGGCAATCGGAAAGCGTTTGAACAAAGCCCGCGAAGGTGTTGACCGCGAAAAGCTTTACCCGCTCGCGGACGCCATCAAGATGGTCAAGGAACGCGCGAAAGCGAAGTTCGACGAGACCATCGAGGTCGCGATCAATCTCGGCGTCGATCCGCGTCACGCCGACCAGATGGTCCGCGGCGTCGTGACCCTGCCGAACGGCACCGGTCGTACGCTCCGCGTCGGCGTGTTCGCCCGCGGCGCCAAGGCTGACGAAGCCAAGGCTGCTGGTGCCGACGTCGTCGGCGCCGAGGACCTGGTCGAGAAGGTGCAGAACGGCTCGATCGATTTCGACCGCTGCATCGCCACCCCCGACATGATGCCGCTGGTCGGCCGTCTCGGTAAGGTGCTCGGCCCGCGCGGCCTGATGCCGAACCCGAAGATCGGCACCGTGACCATGGACGTCACCGGTGCGGTGAAGGGTGCCAAGGGCGGCTCGGTCGAGTTCCGTGTCGAGAAGGCCGGCATTTTGCAGGCCGGCGTCGGCAAGGCCTCGTTCTCCGAGGAGAAGCTGGTCGAGAACATCAAGGCTCTGGCCGATGCTGTCTCGAAGGCGAAGCCGGCTGGCTCCAAGGGCACCTACATCCAGCGCGTTGCGGTGTCCTCGACGATGGGCCCCGGCGTGAAGGTCGAGCCGGGCACCATTCTCGGTTAAGGCTTGCCTCGGCTGAGGTTTGGAAATTGCATGAGGCGAGGGGCGGAATTGGGCAACCGATTCCGCCCCTCGTCGTTTGTGGCGGCGTTCATCGGAAACAAGAACCGGGAAACAAGAAAAAATGGCTGACAAGGTCCTGGTCTACTCGCGCTTCCCGAAGACGATGATAGCGCGCTTCGCCGAGCGGTTCGAACTGCTCGACACCGGCGGCAAGCCGGCGCGCGAGGTGTTTTCGGCCGATGAGCTCGGCGGCATCCGCGCGATGCTCACCGCCGGCGGCTCGCCGCTCGAGGCAGAGGCGATGGACCTGTTTCCAAAACTCGGCGCCATCGTCTGTTACGGCACCGGTTATGACGGCGTCGACCTGAAGGCGGCCGCCACCCGCAACATCGCGGTCGGCCACAGCCCCGGCGCCAACGCGGCCTCCGTCGCCGATATCGCGATGACCCTGATGCTGGCGACGACGCGGCGGATCCTGGTCGCCGACCAATATGTCCGCAGCGGCGATTGGGCCGGCTCAAAGCAGTCGCCGATGATGCGCCCGCAGGCCGGCATGCCCGGCCGCCGTATCGGCGTCTACGGCATGGGCGAGATCGGCCGCAAGATTGCGGCCCGCTGCGCCGCCTTCGAGAGCGAGGTCGGCTATTTCAGCCGCACCAAATACGATCTGCCCTATCAATATTTCCCGACGCTGGAGGCGCTCGCCGACTGGTGCAGCGTGCTGATGATCGCGGTCCGGGCAGGGGCTGAGACCCAGCACGTCGTCAACGCGGATATCCTCGGGCGACTCGGGGAGCACGGCTATGTCGTCAACATCTCCCGCGGCTCAGTGATCGACGAGAAGGCCTTGGTCGCGGCCCTGACCGACAGGACCATCGCCGGCGCCGGCCTCGACGTCTTCGAGAAGGAACCGCACGCCCCCGACGCGCTGACGGCGCTCTCCAATGTCGTGTTCGCCCCGCATATCGGCGGCCACACCCTCGAATCGCACGTCGCCATGCAGAACTGCGTGCTGGCGAACCTGACGGCTTTCTTCGCGGGCAAGCCGCTGCCATACGGGGTCAAATCGGCCTGAATCGGCCCTTGTCGGGCCGCCTCAAGCCCGGCCGGCAACGGATTGGAACTGGTGTGAATTTTGCTCTTGGCAAGCGGGCTCCGAGCGGTTAAAGAACCGCTTCCGGACGTGCCGGCCTCGGCTGGCGCGTTCGTGCACGCATTCCGAAAACCCGACAAGACAGGAGATCATTCCTTTTCAGGACGTCCGTGAGGATTTGCCCGAAAAGGAAGGAAAACCCGTCGGTTGGTGGAGTGCGGGCAGGGGTCGGGCGGTTCGCCGGCTGACCTTGTCCTGTCCAAGACTGCAGGCGCCCGCGGGAAATTTCGATTTCTCAACGGCTTAATCGCATGGCCTGCATAGACGGGTGAAGACCGGATTTCACTTCGCGCCCCAGCTTTAACGGCTGGTTTGCGAGACGGGTCTGGTTCGGACCTCGACACGCCGTGGGCCTTAAGGGCTCCCGGAGGGCAGGCTTTGAATTGTCGTCTCGCCCGGCGCGTGTCCGAAGGGGTTTTGGCCCCGAGGTTCAGGTTTTGGGTGGGGCGATGGGTGCAACCCGGCGGTCCCGCTTCTCGCGATGACCGCCAACCGGAAAGAGCTTGCTGTGGAACGAGCGGCAAAAAAGGAAGCGGTCGAACAGCTCAATGGGGTCTTCAAGACCACGAGCGTCGCGGTCGTTGCTCAATATTCCGGCCTGACCGTTGCCCAGATGCAGAAGCTGCGTATGCAGATGAAGCAGGCTGGCGCCTCGGTGAAGGTCTCGAAGAACCGTCTCGCCAAAATTGCTCTTGAAGGCACTGACGTCGTTGCCATCGGCCCCATGCTGAAGGGACCGACCGTGATCGCCACTTCGAACGATCCGGTAGCGGCGCCGAAGGTCGCCGTCGAATTCGCCAAGACGAACGAAAAGTTCGTCATCATTGGCGGCTCGATGGGAAAGACCGTCCTGAATGTCGACAGCGTGAAGGCACTTGCCTCGCTGCCGTCGCTTGATGAACTGCGCGCCAAGATCGTCGGCCTGCTTGTGGCCCCGGCGACCAAGATCGCTCAGCTCGCCAATGCGCCCGCGGGCAAGCTCGCGCGCGTCATCCAGGCTCATGCCTCAAAGGGCGAAGCGGCCTGACGCCCTTCGCAAAACTCAAACCCGAACCAGACTTACACTCAAGGAAACTGAACAATGGCTGACTTGCAGAAGATCGTTGACGACCTCTCGAGCCTCACCGTGCTCGAAGCTGCCGAACTCGCGAAGCTCCTCGAAGAGAAGTGGGGCGTTTCGGCTGCCGCGGCTGTCGCCGTGGCCGGCCCGGCTGGTGGTGGCGCTGCCGCCGCTCCGGCCGAAGAGAAGACCGAGTTCACGGTCGTTCTTGCCGCCGCCGGCGACAAGAAGATCGAGGTCATCAAGGAAGTCCGCGCCATCACCGGCCTGGGCCTGAAGGAAGCAAAGGACCTCGTCGAGGGCGCGCCGAAGCCTGTCAAGGAAGGCGTGAACAAGGACGAAGCCGAGAAGATCAAGGTCCAGCTCGAGAAGGCTGGCGCGAAGGTCGAGCTCAAGTAAGCAACGCTTACTGGCCGGATCCCGGGGCGCGCATCTTGCGAGGCCCGGGATCCTGGTCCATCCCCAAAAGGGGCGGGCTAGATGCAAAAGGCGTGCGACGGAACGCTCCGACGTAGGCCGAACACGAAAAAGTGTTGGGATTTGAAGGTTAACCCCTCGAATCTCGACTATTGTCGCCCCATATCGGTTCGACAGCACGAAAGCGCGGTGGGCAGGGATGCCGGATTCCCTGTAAGCCGTTGGGAGAGCAGGCTATTTCGGGCTTTTGCAGTCCGTGAAGACAATCGTTGTGACGGGCGGGCGTGCCTATGCGCCCCGCGCGTCGTTTTGCGTTTTGAAGGTCTGAAGAACAGATTCAGGACATGACGGCCTGAAACTGGATTTTTAGTCCCCGAAACGGGTTCGAAAAATTCAACCCGGGGAGCGGTGGCAACCGCGTCCTGGACGGCGCGCCCGGAGCGGGCGACGAAATGAGAGGCCACGATGGCGCAGCAGACATTCACCGGTCGCAAACGCGTTCGCAAGTTCTTCGGACACATCAAGGAAGTCGCCGAGATGCCGAACCTCATCGAGGTTCAGAAGGCGTCCTATGACCAGTTCCTGATGGTCGACGAACCCGCGGGCGGGCGTCTCGACGAGGGCCTGCAGGCTGTGTTCCGCTCGGTGTTCCCGATCTCCGACTTCTCGGGCACCTCGATGCTGGAATTCGTCCGCTACGAGTTCGAGCAGCCGAAATACGACGTCGACGAGTGCCGCCAGCGCGGCATGACCTTCGCGGCACCCCTCAAGGTGACGCTGCGCCTCATAGTGTTCGATATCGACGAGGAAACCGGCGCGAAGTCGGTGAAGGACATCAAGGAGCAGGACGTCTACATGGGCGACATTCCGCTCATGACGATGAACGGCACCTTCATCGTCAACGGCACCGAGCGCGTTATCGTCTCGCAGATGCACCGTTCGCCCGGCGTGTTCTTCGACCACGACAAGGGCAAGACCCATTCCTCGGGCAAGCTGCTGTTCGCCGCCCGCGTCATCCCGTATCGCGGCTCCTGGCTCGACATCGAGTTCGACGCCAAGGACATCGTCTATGCGCGTATCGACCGTCGCCGCAAGATTCCGGTGACGTCGCTGATGTTCGCGCTCGGCCTCGACGGCGAGGCGATCCTGTCCACGTTCTACAAGAAGATTCTCTACAAGCGGACCAAGGAAGGCTGGCGCGTTCCGTTCGACGCCAACCGTTTCCGCGGCTACTCGACCATCAACGATCTGATCGACGCCGACACCGGCAAGGTCGTGCTCGAGGCCGGCAAGAAGCTCACCGTGCGCGGTGCGCGTCAGATGCAGGAGAAGGGCCTGAAGGCGCTGCGGCTGTCCGATGAGGAGCTCGTCGGCAACTATCTCGCCGAGGACCTCGTCAACCCGAAGACCGGCGAGATCCACGCGGAAGCCGGTGAAGAGATCACCGACAAGTCGATGAAGGCCCTCAACGAGCAGGGCTACAAGGAACTGCCGCTGCTCGACATCGACCAC
This sequence comes from Bradyrhizobium sp. 482_C4_N1_8, assembly GCF_052075965.1. Classification (NCBI taxonomy): domain Bacteria; kingdom Pseudomonadati; phylum Pseudomonadota; class Alphaproteobacteria; order Hyphomicrobiales; family Nitrobacteraceae; genus Bradyrhizobium; species Bradyrhizobium sp. 482_C4_N1_8. Next base: position 3,745,715 of record NZ_CP197231.1, read on the forward strand.
GTCAATGTCGGCGCCTACATCCGCAACACGCTCTCGGCCGACAAGAACATGACGCGTGAGGACGCGCTGTTCGACATCTACCGCGTGATGCGTCCGGGCGAGCCGCCGACGCTGGATTCGGCGCAGGCGATGTTCCAGTCGCTGTTCTTCGACGCCGAGCGCTACGACCTGTCCGCGGTCGGCCGCGTCAAGATGAACATGCGCCTCGACCTCGATGCGCCCGACACCCAGCGTACGCTGCGCAAGGAAGACATCCTCTCCGTCATCAAGACGCTGGTGGATTTGCGCGACGGCAAGGGCGAGATCGACGACATCGACCATCTCGGCAACCGCCGCGTGCGCTCGGTCGGCGAGCTCATGGAGAACCAGTACCGCATCGGCCTCCTGCGCATGGAGCGCGCGATCAAGGAGCGCATGTCCTCGGTCGACATCGACACGGTCATGCCGCAGGACCTGATCAACGCGAAGCCGGCGGCTGCCGCCGTGCGCGAGTTCTTCGGCTCCTCGCAGCTCTCGCAGTTCATGGACCAGACCAACCCGCTGTCGGAGATCACCCACAAGCGCCGCCTGTCGGCGCTTGGACCGGGCGGTCTGACCCGCGAGCGCGCCGGCTTCGAGGTGCGCGACGTGCATCCGACGCATTACGGCCGCATCTGCCCGATCGAGACGCCGGAAGGTCCGAACATCGGCCTGATCAACTCGCTCGCGACCTTCGCGCGCGTGAACAAGTACGGCTTCGTCGAGACGCCGTACCGCAAGGTCAAGGACGGTCGCGTCACCGACGAGGTCGTGTACCTCTCGGCGATGGAAGAGGGCCGCTACACGGTCGCGCAGGCCAACGTGCCGCTCGACCCGAAGGGCCGCTTCACCGAAGATCTCGTGGTCTGCCGTCACGCCGGCGAAGTCTTGCCGGTGACGCCGGACAAGGTCGACTACATGGACGTGTCGCCGAAGCAGCTCGTTTCGGTCGCCGCGGCGCTGATCCCGTTCCTCGAGAACGACGACGCCAACCGCGCGCTGATGGGCTCGAACATGCAGCGCCAGGCGGTGCCGCTGGTTCGCGCCGAGGCGCCGTTCGTCGGCACTGGCATGGAAGGCGTGGTTGCGCGTGACTCGGGTGCCGCGATCGCGGCGCGCCGTTCGGGCGTGATCGACCAGATCGACGCGACCCGCGTCGTCATCCGCGCCACGGAAGATCTCGATCCGACCAAGTCGGGCGTCGATATCTACCGTCTGATGAAGTACCAGCGCTCCAACCAGTCGACCTGCATCAACCAGCGTCCGCTGGTGAAGGTCGGCGACATCGTCAAGAAGGGCGACATCATCGCCGACGGTCCGTCGACCGATCTCGGCGAGCTCGCGCTGGGGCGGAACGTGCTGGTCGCGTTCATGCCGTGGAATGGCTACAACTTCGAAGACTCGATCCTGCTCTCCGAGCGGATCGTGAAGGAAGACGTCTTCACCTCGATCCACATCGAGGAGTTCGAGGTGATGGCCCGCGACACCAAGCTTGGCCCTGAGGAAATCACCCGCGACATTCCGAACGTCTCGGAAGAAGCGCTGAAGAACCTCGACGAAGCCGGTATCGTCTACATCGGCGCGGAAGTGCGCGCCGGCGACATCCTGGTCGGCAAGATCACGCCGAAGGGCGAAAGCCCGATGACGCCGGAAGAAAAGCTTCTGCGCGCCATCTTCGGCGAAAAGGCCTCCGACGTTCGCGACACCTCGCTGCGCGTTCCTCCGGGCGTGCAGGGCACGATCGTGGAAGTGCGCGTGTTCAACCGTCACGGCGTCGACAAGGACGAGCGTGCGCTGGCGATCGAGCGGGAAGAGATCGAGCGTCTGGCCAAGGACCGCGACGACGAGCAGGCGATCCTGGACCGCAACGTCTACAACCGTCTTGCCGAGCTCCTCGAGGGACGGCAGGGCATTGCGGGCCCGAAGGGCTTCAAGAAGGACACCAAGATCACCCGTGCGGTGCTCGAGGAGTACCCGAAGTCGCAGTGGTGGCTGTTCGCTTCGCCGAACGACAAGCTGATGGCCGAGATCGAGGCCATGCGGAAGCAGTACGACGAGTCGAAGAAGGGGCTGGAACAGCGCTTCCTCGACAAGGTCGAGAAGCTTCAGCGCGGTGACGAATTGCCGCCCGGCGTGATGAAGATGGTCAAGGTCTTCGTCGCGGTGAAGCGCAAGATCCAGCCCGGCGACAAGATGGCCGGCCGTCACGGCAACAAGGGCGTGGTGTCGAAGATCGTGCCGATCGAGGACATGCCGTTCCTCGAAGACGGTACGCATGCCGACATCGTGCTCAATCCGCTCGGCGTGCCCTCGCGCATGAACGTCGGACAGATCCTCGAGACCCATCTCGGCTGGGCTTGCGCCGGCCTCGGCAAGCGTATCGGCCAGACGGTCGATGCCTATCTGTCGAAGCAGGACATCAAGCCGCTGAAGGAAACCTTGAAGAAGGTCTACGGCGAGGACGAGACGATCAAGTCGCTCAACGACAACGAGTTGATCGAGCTCGGCCACAATCTGAGCCGCGGCGTGCCGATCGCGACGCCGGTGTTCGACGGCGCCAAGGAAGCCGACATCGAGGAGATGCTGAAGCTTGCCGGTCTCGACGCTTCGGGTCAGTCGACCGTCTATGACGGCCGTACCGGCGATGCCTTCGATCGCAAGGTGACGGTGGGCTACATCTACATGCTCAAGCTGCACCATCTCGTGGACGACAAGATCCACGCGCGTTCGATCGGTCCGTACTCGCTCGTCACCCAGCAGCCGCTGGGCGGCAAGGCGCAGTTCGGTGGCCAGCGCTTCGGCGAAATGGAAGTGTGGGCGCTCGAGGCTTACGGCGCGGCGTACACGCTCCAGGAGATGCTGACGGTGAAGTCGGACGACGTCGCCGGCCGTACCAAGGTGTACGAGGCGATCGTCCGCGGCGACGACACGTTCGAGGCCGGTATTCCGGAATCGTTCAACGTGCTGGTCAAGGAAATGCGCTCGCTCGGCCTCAACGTCGACCTGCACAACTCCAAGGTGGGACCGGCGCCGACGTCGGAAGCAGCCGAGTAATACGACCTTTCATGCCCGGCCTTCACGGCCGGGCATCGGCGCCCCTCCCGAGGCCTTGAGGGCAGGGCGCCCCGATTGAGTGATTTTCGAATTTGCGGCCGTAGGCGACCGGCACGCGAGGAGAAGACGATGAACCAAGAAATTATGAATCTCTTCAACCCGACGACTCCGGCTCAGGTCTTCGACCAGATCCGGATTTCGATCGCGTCTCCTGAGAAGATTCTGTCCTGGTCCTACGGCGAGATCAAGAAGCCGGAGACCATCAACTACCGTACCTTCAAGCCCGAGCGCGACGGCCTGTTCTGCGCCCGCATCTTCGGGCCGATCAAGGACTACGAGTGCTTGTGCGGCAAGTACAAGCGCATGAAGTACAAGGGCATCATCTGCGAGAAGTGCTCGGTCGAGGTCACGCTGTCGCGTGTCCGGCGCGAGCGCATGGGCCATATCGAGCTCGCAGCCCCCGTCGCCCACATCTGGTTCCTGAAGTCGCTGCCCTCGCGCATCGGCCTTCTGCTGGACATGACGCTGAAGGATCTCGAGCGGATCCTCTACTTCGAATATTACGTCGTGCTCGAGCCGGGCCTCACCGCGCTCAAGGACCGTCAGCTCTTGTCGGAAGACGAGTATCTGAAGGCGCAGGACGAGTACGGCCAGGATTCCTTCACCGCCATGATCGGCGCGGAAGCGATCCGCGAGCTGCTCAAGGGCATGGACCTCGAGAAGCTCGAAGCCACCTTGCGCCTCGAGATGCAGGAGACCGACTCCGACATCAAGCACAAGAAGCTCGCCAAGCGCCTGAAGATCGTGGAAGCGTTCCGCCACTCCGGCAACAAGCCGGAATGGATGATCATGACCGTGGTTCCGGTGATTCCGCCGGACCTGCGTCCGCTGGTGCCGCTGGACGGCGGCCGCTTCGCGACCTCGGACCTCAACGACCTCTACCGCCGCGTCATCAACCGCAACAACCGCTTGAAGCGGCTGATGGAGCTGCGTGCGCCCGACATCATCATCCGCAACGAGAAGCGCATGCTTCAGGAAGCGGTCGATGCGCTGTTCGACAACGGCCGCCGCGGCCGCGTCATCACGGGTGCCAACAAGCGTCCGCTGAAGTCGCTCGCCGACATGCTCAAGGGCAAGCAGGGCCGCTTCCGTCAGAACCTGCTCGGCAAGCGCGTCGACTATTCGGGCCGTTCGGTGATCGTGGTCGGTCCCGAGCTGCGCCTGCATCAGTGCGGCCTGCCGAAGAAGATGGCGCTCGAGCTGTTCAAGCCGTTCATCTACTCGCGGCTTGACGCCAAGGGCCTGTCCACCACCGTGAAGCAGGCGAAGAAGCTGGTCGAGAAGGAGCGGCCCGAGGTCTGGGACATCCTGGACGAGGTCATCCGCGAGCATCCGGTGCTGCTCAACCGCGCACCGACGCTGCATCGTCTCGGCATCCAGGCGTTCGAGCCCGTGCTGATCGAGGGCAAGGCGATCCAGCTGCATCCGCTGGTCTGCGCCGCGTTCAACGCCGACTTCGACGGCGACCAGATGGCCGTGCACGTTCCGCTGTCGCTCGAGGCGCAGCTGGAAGCGCGCGTCCTGATGATGTCGACCAACAACATCCTGCATCCGGCGAACGGCCAGCCGATCATCGTGCCGTCGCAGGACATCGTGCTCGGTCTCTACTACGTCTCGATCATGCGTGAAGGCCTGCCCGGCGAGGGCAAGATCTTCGGCGACATGGCCGAGCTCGAGCACGCGCTGCACGCGAAGGTCATCCACCTCCACACGAAGATCAAGTATCGGTGGCAGGGCATGGACGAGACCGGCAAGGTCTCGACGCGCTGGATCGAGACCACCGCGGGCCGCGTCATGCTCGGCAATCTGCTGCCGAAGAACCCGCGGATTTCGTACGAGATCATCAACAAGCTGATGACCAAGCGCGAAATCTCGGGCGTGATCGACCAAGTCTACCGTCACTGCGGCCAGAAGGAGACTGTGATCTTCTGCGACCGCATCATGGCGCTCGGCTTCTACAACGCGTTCAAGGCCGGCATCTCGTTCGGCAAGGACGACATGGTCGTGCCGCACTCCAAGTGGAAGATCGTCGACACCACCCGTACGCTGGCGAAGGATTTCGAGCAGCAGTACAACGACGGTCTGATCACCCATGGCGAGAAGTACAACAAGGTCGTCGACGCCTGGTCGAAGGCCACGGAAGAAATCGCCAAGGCGATGATGAAGGAGATCTCCTCGACCAAGAAGACGGCGAGCGGGGCGGATGCCGACATCAACTCGATCTACATGATGGCTCACTCCGGTGCCCGCGGTTCGCCGGCCCAGATGCGCCAGCTCGCCGGCATGCGCGGCCTGATGGCCAAGCCGTCGGGTGAGATCATCGAGACGCCGATCATCTCGAACTTCAAGGAAGGTCTCTCGGTGCTCGAGTACTTCAACTCGACCCACGGTGCCCGTAAGGGCCTCGCGGACACCGCGTTGAAGACCGCGAACTCGGGCTACCTGACCCGTCGTCTCGTCGACGTGGCGCAGGACTGCATCATCACGCAGAACGACTGCGGCACCAAGCTCGGCATCAAGATGCGCGCCATCGTCGATGCCGGCACCGTGGTCGCCTCGCTCGGCTCGCGCATCCTCGGCCGCACGGCCTGCGAAGACGTGCGTGACAGCTCGGGCAAGGTGATCATCAAGCGCGGTACGCTGATGGAAGAGAGCCATCTGGACGCCATCCACCAGGGTGGCGTGCAGGAGGTGAAGATCCGCTCGGCACTGACCTGCGAGCTCGTCAACGGCATCTGCGGCATGTGCTACGGCCGCGACCTCGCCCGCGGCACGCCGGTCAACCACGGTGAAGCCGTCGGCGTCATCGCGGCGCAGTCGATCGGCGAGCCCGGCACCCAGCTGACCATGCGCACCTTCCACATCGGTGGTGCGGCGCAGCTCAACGAGCAGTCGTTCGTCGAATCCAACTTCGACGGCAAAATCGTGATCCGGAACAAGGCCATCGCCCGCAACAGCGAAGGTCACCTGGTCGCGATGGTCCGCAACATGGTGATCGCGATCGTCGATGCCGACGGCACCGAGCGTGCGACGCACCGTATCCAGTACGGTTCGCGCCTGCACGTCGACGAGGGCGACACCGTCAAGCGCGGCCAGCGCATCGTCGAGTGGGATCCCTACACCCGTCCGCTGCTCACCGAAGTCGAAGGTACCATCGGCTTCGAGGATCTGGTCGAGGGGCAGTCGATCTCGGAAACGCTCGACGAGGCCACCGGTATCGCCAAGCGCGTGGTCATCGACTGGCGCTCGACCCGCGGCGGCGCGGACCTCCGTCCGGCCATCGTGGTCAAGGGCAAGGACGGCAAGGTGCTCAAGCTCGCCCGTGGCGGCGATGCCCGCTACATGCTGTCGGTCGATGCCATTCTCTCGGTCGACGTCGGAGCCAAGGTCAATACGGGCGACATCCTCGCCCGTGTCTCGACCGAAAGCGCCAAGACGCGTGACATCACCGGCGGTCTGCCGCGGGTGGCGGAACTGTTCGAGGCACGGCGTCCGAAGGATGCGGCGATCATCGCCGAAATCTCGGGCACCATCCGGTTCGGACGCGACTACAAGAACAAGCGTCGCATCTCGATCGAGCCGATGGACAAGACCGACGAGGCACGCGAGTACCTGATCCCGAAGGGCAAGCACATCCACCTTCAGGACGGCGACGTCGTCGAAAAGGGCGACTTCATCGTCGAAGGCAACCCGGCGCCGCACGACATCCTGGCGGTCAAGGGCATCGAGGAGCTCGCGGCCTATCTGGTCAACGAGATCCAGGAAGTCTACCGGCTCCAGGGCGTGCTCATCAACGACAAGCACATCGAGGTGATTGTCCGTCAGATGCTCCAGAAGGTGGAAGTCACCGACCAGGGCGATACGGACATGATCTCCGGCGAGCAGGTCGACAAGATCGAGTTCGACGCGCTCAACGAGAAGGCGAAGGAAGAGGGCAAGAAGATCGCCACGGGAACGCCGGTTCTGCTCGGCATCACCAAGGCGAGCCTCCAGACCCGCTCCTTCTTCTCGGCGGCCTCGTTCCAGGAGACCACCCGCGTCCTCACGGAAGCGGCGGTCAACGGCAAGGTCGATCCGCTCGAAGGCCTCAAGGAGAACGTCATCGTCGGCCGGCTGATCCCGGCGGGCACCGGCGCCTCTATGGCCAAGATCCGCGAAGTCGCGATGAAGCGCGACAAGCTGATCCTGGACGAGCGCGAGAAGCAGGCGGCCGTCGTGTCGCCGGCGCCGGAAGCGGAGCTTCCTGCGCTGCCTCCTGCGGAATAATCCTTCATCCGTAGGAATACCGAGGACAATGAAAAGGCCGGCGCAAGCCGGCCTTTTTGCTGCTTTGTTTGCCTGTTGCGGTGCAGGATCAACCTTTGTTCATCTTTCCTTCAGGCGCAAAAGCGCTTCTGCTAAGGGAAGTTAGACCGGTGGTCCCGTGACGGGGGCAGGGCCGGAGACCACGGAACTCATATGCTTGATCTCGCAATCGTAGGCGGCGGCCCCGGCGGGCTGATGAGCGCCTGGTACTTGAAGCGTAAGCTCGGCGACCTCTGCCGCATCACCATCTACGAGGCCTCCGACCGACTCGGCGGCAAGATCGTCACGCGCAAATTCGATTCCGCGCCGGCGATGTACGAGGCCGGCGTTGCCGAGATCTACGACTACTCGATGACGGGTCCCGATCCGCTGCGCGAGCTGATCCAGCATTTCGGACTTCAGACCATTCCGATGGACGCCGAGCAGGTGCAGTTCGGCGGCGAGCTCCTCAACGACGTCGCGGGCATGCGCCGCAAATACGGCGCCAAGACTGCGGCGGCGATCGAGGCGTTCCGCGAGCGCTGCGCCGAGTCGATGTCGCCGATCGAATATTACGAGGGCGTCGGCGCGCACGACAACGAGAATCCCTGGGCCTACAAGACCGCCGAGCAGGTGCTCGACGAGGAGGTCGAGGACGAAACCGCAAAGCGTTTCTTCAAGGTGATGGCGCGCTCCGACATCGCGACCGAAACCCACAACACCAACGGGCTCAACGCGCTCAAGAACTACCTGATGGATGTCGACGGCTATATCGGCCTCTATTCCATCCAGAACGGCAACGAGCAGCTGATCGAGTGCCTGCAGTCGGAGGTCAACGCCGACGTCCAGCTCAATCACCGCGTGCTCACCGTCGGCAAGGCGCCGACCGGCCGCTACCAGCTGAAGATGATGAACGGCAAGGGGCCGGAGACGCGCGACTTCGACCTCGTGCTGGTCTGCCTGCCGCATTCGTGGCTCGCGACGATGGGCTGGGAAGGCGAGCAGCTCCGCAAGTCGATGGTCAAGCACGTCTCGTATTTCGATCGTCCCGCGCACTATCTGCGCGTCTCGATCCTGTTCGACACGCCGTTCTGGGGCGAGAAGATTTCCGGCGCCTGGTTCATGTCGGAAGCCTTCGGCGGCTGCTGCGTCTACAACGAGGGCGCGCGTCATGACGTCGGCAAGCACGGCGTGCTGAACTGGCTGATTCCCGGCTCCGATGCGCTGGCCTTCGCCAATTTGTCGGATCAGGAGCTGATCGACGCCGCACTGAAATCGCTGCCCGCCTCGCTCGGCGATGCGCGTTCGCATTTCGTGGAAGGCAAGATCCACCGCTGGCTGTCGTCGGTGAACGCCATCCCCGGCGGTCTGCCCGTGCGCGACGTCATGACCAATCACCGGCCGGAGCCGAAGGAGCATCCCGGCATCGTGGTGGTCGGCGATTATCTGTTCGACTCCACGCTGAACGGTCTGCTCGACTCCTCGGACGCTGCGACCGACATCATCCTGACCGAGATGATGCGCCTGCGCCGCGAGCGCGCACAGGAAGAGGGCGAGCCGGTCTCGGACAAGATCGACCGCGACTATTTCGAGAACTATCGCGGCCTCGGTCCCTACAGCGACGCCTGGCGCCACTTCACCGATCCCGATTATCTGACCAGGCTGATCGGCATCGTCTGGGGCAAGGCCAGGGGCGCCAAGCTGCTGGTCGCGGGCTCGGCCAGCGGCGAACTGGTGGGCGCGCTGCGCGATCGCGGCATCGATGCCTTCGGCATCGAGAACAACCGCGCCATCCACGCCAGGACGCCGAAGGCGCTGAAGAAGTACAACAAGCTCGGCTCGATCACCGACATGCCGTTCAAGGATGGCGCCTTCGACTTCGTGTTCGAGACCAGCCTCTGCCATGTTTCCCCGAAGCAGGTGGTCCGCGCGATCCGCGAACTGAACCGCGTGGTCAAGACCGGCCTCGTGTTCGGCTCGATCACCTCGGACATGGCTTCGGTGGTGATCGACCGCTACGACCTGCTGCGCGGCGTCAAGAAGCTCGGCACCTGGTGGGAATGGTCCGAGCTATTCTTCGGCAACGGCTTTGACCTGTCGATGCATCGCAAGGACTGCACCGATGCGCTCTGGGAGGCGACGCTTGCCGCCAACAAGGGCCCGGGCCAGTGGTACGCCGACGCCGACAGCCTGCGTTATTCCTTCTTCGACAAGGTCGAGGGTGAGGACGACGACTAGAGACAGGATCGGACCGGCGTAGCCAATTGCTTTGCCGAATTCGTCATGATCGCATAGAATCGGTGCGATAGCGGTTGCCGCTATTTCCTGCTTTCTCCGCGGTCATGCCGGCCGTCAGCATCGGTTGGTTTCATGGCGTCCAAGCCCCTCCCGCCCGACAAACAGAAACTCGCCACGGAAGAGGCGGCCGAGCTCGACGACAAGCTTGTCCCAGTCAAGCCGGACCTCGAAGACGACGAGGACGACGAAGACGAGGAGGATGACGAGCTGGAGCTCGACGACGACGATGAGGACGAGGAGCTCGTCGTCTTTACCGCGCGCGAGGCCGCAGGCGCGCTCGCGACCATCCTGGGTTTCGTCAAGCCGTTCCTGTCCAACTACAAGCGGATGCTGTCATTCGTGGCGTTCGGCGTCTGCGTCGAGACGCTGTTCAACGTCATCATGCCGCTCAGCCTGAAGTACCTGATCGACGACGCGCTCGGCGAGGAGGATTTCCAGGCGCTCTACAAGATCCTCGGCGTGCTCGCGGTCGCCGGCATCTTCACCTCGATCGTGGCGGTCTGGTACGAGCGCTGGGACGCCAGGCTGGCTGCCTGCATCATCTCCGATGTCCGCAAGCGCCTGTTCGAGCATGTCCAGGACCTGCCGGCGGCCTATTTCGGCCGCACCAAGCGCGGCGAGATCCTGTCGCGCTTTTCCGTCGACCTTTCGGCCTTCGAGGGCTCGGTCAAGACCTTCGCCAACAGTGCAGCGCTGCCGTTCCTGGAATTGATCGCCGGCATCATCCTGATGTTGTTCCTGAACTGGCAGCTCGCCGCGGTCGCGCTGCTGGTGTTCCCGATCACGCTGATCGGGCCGCGCATCCTCACCCCGAAGGCGGTGCAGGCCAATTACGAGCAGAAGCAGAACGAGAGCGCGCTGCTCGGCATGGTGCAGGAGAATGTGGCCGCGCAGGCCGTGATCAAGGCGTTCAGCCTGCAACGCAAGATGTTCGGCTTCTTCAGCTTCCGCAACGACGAGACCCGCCGCAAGATCGCTTCGGCTGCGTTCCTGTCGACCATGGTGGAGCGGACGGTCACTATTTCGGTGCTGCTGCTGCACCTCGTCGTGCTCGCGATCGGCGCGTATCTGGCGACCAAGGGCCAGATCACCATCGGCACCTTCGTCACCTTCGAGAGCGCGTTCTGGGAGGTCTCCTACAACATCGCTCACGTGATGCACTTCATCCCGGTGTCGATCTCCTCGGCCGCCGCGATCCGCCACATGCAGGAGCTGCTGGACGAGCCGACGCGCGGCGCCGATCGTCCCGGCGCGCCCGATCTGCCGCGCATCACCAACGACATCACCTTCGACCACGTGACGTTCCAGTACGAAGGCAGCCAGACGCCGGTGCTGGACAATCTCAGCCTCAAGCTCAACGCCGGCAAGCGCATCGCCATCGTCGGCCCCTCGGGCTCCGGCAAGAGCACGCTGCTCAATTTGATCCTGCGGCTGTACGTGCCCAACGAGGGGCGCGTCGCCATCGACGGCGTCGACGTGCGCAAGGTAACGCTGGATTCGCTGCGCCGGAGCATGGCGGTGGTGTTCCAGGAGAACATGCTGTTCAACATGTCGATTCGCGAGAACATCCGGCTCGGCAAGGAAGGCGCGACCGACGAGGAGGTGGAGGACGCCGCCAAGAAGGCCGAGATCCACCGCTACATCATGAGCCTGCCGCAGCGCTACGACACGCCGGTCGGCGAGCGCGGCGATACGCTGTCGGGCGGCCAGCGCCAGCGCATCGCGATCGCGCGCGCGGTCATCCGTAATCCTTCCGTGCTGCTACTGGACGAAGCCACCTCGGCGCTCGACCAGACCACCGAGGCCGCGATCAACCGTACGCTGCTGAAGGTCGCGAAGGGGCGCACCATGATCTGGTCGACCCATCGCCTGACCTCCGTGGTCGAGATGGACGAGATCATCGTGATCTCAGGGGGCAGGGCGATCGAGCGCGGCTCGCATGCCGAGCTGCTCGCCAGGAACGGCACCTATCGCAAGCTGTGGAACGACCAGATCCACCAGCCGCATGGCGCTGTGGCTCAGGCCGATGACGACAGCGACGATGACGACGAGGATGAAGACGACCTCGACGAGGATGACGAGGACGAGGACGACGAGGAGGCGTGACCGAGGAAGTTCGGCTCCAGATGAATTGCTCCTCCGAGCGGCCGCAGCAAGCCTTGAACTGACCAAGCGATGAAGCGCGCCCAGCGCTGCGCGGTCCAGTAGGGACTCGTCGCGGTCGAGACGGAGCGGAACTCGAACGCCTTCGCCGCCGACCATTCGTCGCAGGCCCGCTTGACCGGATCGGCGTAGAAGGTGGCGATCTTGGCCCCGTCCATCCCGTCGGAGGCGAGCCAATCCGGGATATGGACGTTGCAGAGCCGCTCGACGTCGGTGAAGACCTTGTCGCAGCCGGTGCCGGCGGCGGGGCAGGAGGTCGAGAACGCATCGCCCACCAGCACGAGGCCTGGCTGGCCGCTTGCGTCGTTCGCATAGAGGTCGACCGGACGGATCTTGATCTCGCCGGCGATGTCGAAGGCGCCGGTGATGCGCTTGAGCCGGGGCAGGGCGGCGTTCAGCGTCTCGGCTGGCGCGCGGCGCAGCTCGCGCAGCCATGGGTCGTCGACGCCGCGATAGACGAACAGATTGGCGCGCATCCGCGGACCGGTCGGAAACAGTGTGATGTAGGGGATTCGGTCGCTCGGCCGCTCCGAGAAATAGGTCAGCGCCGGGAAGTCGAACGAATTCCGCCCCGCCGGCACCGCGTCGAACCCGATCGAGATCGAATGGCAGGCGCTGATGATTTTTCGCGCGATGCCGAGCTGGTGGCGCAGGCCGACATTCAGGCCGTTGGCGAGCACGACGAGTCGGGCCGAGATCGTCTCCTCACTGGAGAGCGTGATCTTTTGCCGCTCCGGGCTCGTCGAGAGCGAGACCGCCTTGGCGCAAATGCGCTCGACGCCGGCAGGGATCTCGTCGCGGATGGCGTTGACGAGCGAATCGTAGAGGATGTTGAACTGCCGACTCGGTGCCTTGTCGAGCAACCGGCCGAATCGAGCGATCCAGTTTTCGCCGGCAAAAGTCGCGCGGCGCAGCACCGATTCTCCGATTCCGGTCTTCAGGAATCGCTCGACCTGGACGTGACCACTGAGTTTTTCGACTCGAAAGTCCGCCGGATAGCTCTCATGCGGGTCGATCAGCATCGTCGAAATGCCGGCGCGGCCGAGCATTGCGGCGGCGGTTGAGCCGGACAATCCCCCGCCGATAATGGCAATGTCGGTGTAGCGCATGGTGCAAATCTCTGCCGCAGGCGGCAGATTGACGCATCAACAGGAAAAAAAGCCTTAGCAATGGTTATAAAAGTACATTTAGCCCGGGTATAAATTGTTTTTGGGCTGGCGGAACAGGCGTCCGGTCCCCATATCCGGCAGGCGCGATGAGTGCGGGCAAACAGCGATTTCGTCAGGTGGCAGAAGCGTTTTCTGACTGTCGTTTCGCCTTGACTTGGCCGACTCTCACTTATAGAAAGCGCCTCACTTAACGACAGGCGGTGAGCATCGCCAGCGTCGGAACGGGCCACCCGTTGATCCGCAGGGACTAGATCCCCAAGGATCGGATCCTCAGGGATCGCTAAGACGGGCACCAACCTCGACGAATGCCGCTCAAACGCTGTCGATCATAGCTAGGCAATGCCAGTGCGATTTTAGGTCTCTTGAGCTCGTTCTCTTGAGATCGAATTCGGATGCATGACCTCGGTGCGCGGGCCGCAGCTTTATGCTGATTGGCCTGAAACTGCGGTCCTCTGTGGCGTCGTAACGCTTTCCGCTCGGTGATGGAGCGGTTGGCGCAATTTCGCTTTGTGCGGATTGTTCCGTGCGAGGCGACCTCGTCGGGCGGGTGGCCCGAAAAGAATTGCGGTTCCGGCAACGGGCCGCGCCAAGACAGCGGACCCGGAAGGGGCCGCGGCAGAACAAAGGGTAAGGCCAGGATGCCGACGATCAACCAGCTGATCGCTCAACCGCGTGAAGTGCAGAAGTCGCGCAAGAAGGTGCCGGCGCTGCAGCAGTCGCCGCAGAAGCGTGGTGTTTGCACCCGCGTCTACACCACGACCCCGAAGAAGCCGAACTCGGCGCTTCGTAAGGTCGCCAAGGTGCGCCTGACCAACGGCTTCGAGGTGATCGGCTACATCCCGGGTGAAGGCCATAACCTTCAGGAGCACTCGGTGGTCATGATCCGCGGCGGCCGCGTCAAGGACTTGCCCGGCGTGCGCTACCACATCCTCCGCGGCGTTCTGGATACCCAGGGCGTCAAGAACCGTAAGCAGCGTCGTTCGAAGTACGGCGCGAAGCGTCCGAAGTAAGCGGGAACCAGCTCAATGTCTCGTCGCCACTCAGCGGAAAAGCGCGAAGTTCTTCCCGATCCGAAGTTCGGGAACATCATCGTCACGAAGTTCATGAACTCGGTGATGTACGCCGGCAAGAAGTCGGTCGCCGAAGGCATCGTCTACGGTGCGTTCGGTATCATCGAAGCCAAGACCAAGCAGAGCCCCCTCGGCGTGTTCGAGCAGGCACTCGAGAACGTCATGCCGACGATCGAAGTGCGCTCCCGCCGCGTCGGCGGCGCGACCTACCAGGTGCCGGTCGAAGTTCGTTCGGTGCGCCGTCAGGCGCTGGGCATCCGCTGGCTGATCTCGGCCGCGCGCGATCGCAACGAGAAGACGATGACCGAGCGGCTCTCGGCTGAGCTGCTCGACGCCTCGAACAACCGCGGCAACGCCGTCAAGAAGCGCGAAGACGTGCACCGGATGGCGGAAGCCAACCGCGCCTTCTCGCACTATCGCTGGTAACGGCGAAACACGGAATCTAAGGATCAACCCATGCCTCGCGTTCATGCCATAGAGAACTACCGCAATTTCGGTATCATGGCGCATATCGATGCCGGCAAGACCACGACCACCGAGCGCATCCTCTATTACACCGGCAAGAGCCACAAGATCGGCGAAGTGCACGAAGGTGCCGCGACGATGGATTGGATGGAGCAGGAGCAGGAGCGTGGCATCACGATCACCTCGGCTGCCACCACCGCATTCTGGGCCGGCAAGCGCCTGAACATCATCGACACCCCCGGCCACGTCGACTTCACCATTGAAGTCGAGCGTTCGCTGCGTGTGCTCGACGGCGCCGTCTGCGTGCTCGACTCGAACCAGGGCGTCGAGCCCCAGACCGAGACCGTCTGGCGCCAGGGTGACAAGTACAAGGTTCCGCGCATCGTCTTCGCCAACAAGATGGACAAGACGGGTGCCGACTTCTTCAAGTGCCTGGCCGACATCGTTGACCGCCTCGGCGCCAAGCCGATCGCGATCCAGCTTCCGATCGGTGCCGAGAACAACTTCAAGGGTCTCGTCGACCTCGTGAAGATGCAGGGCATCATCTGGAACGATGAATCGCTCGGCGCGAAGTTCGACTATGTCGACATCCCGGAAGATATGGTCGAGCAGGCCAAGGAATACCGCGAGAAGATGGTGGAAGCCGCCGTCGAGCTCGACGATGACGCATTGGCCGCCTTCCTCGACGGCAACGAACCGGATGAAGCGACGCTGAAGCGGCTGATCCGCAAGGCGGTGCTGACCGGCGCGTTCTATCCCGTGCTGTGCGGCTCGGCCTTCAAGAACAAGGGCGTGCAGCCGCTGCTCGACGCCGTCGTCGACTATCTGCCGTCGCCGATCGACGTCCCCGCGATCAAGGGCACCGACGACCGCGGCAACGAGGTCGTGCGCAAGGCCGACGACAAGGAGCCGCTCGCGCTGCTCGCGTTCAAGATCATGGACGACCCGTTCGTCGGCACCATCACCTTCTGCCGCATCTACTCCGGCGTCCTGCAGAGCGGCACCGGTGTCGTGAACTCGACGCGCGAGAAGAAGGAGCGCATCGGGCGCATGCTGCTGATGCATGCGAACAACCGCGAGGACATCAAGGAAGCCTATGCCGGCGACATCGTCGCGCTGGCCGGCCTGAAGGAAGCGCGCACCGGTGACACGCTGTGCGATCCCGACAAGCAGGTGATCCTGGAGAAGATGGAATTCCCCGAGCCGGTCATCGAGATCGCGATCGAGCCGAAGTCCAAGGCCGACCAGGAAAAGCTGGGCGTGGCGCTGGCGAAGCTCGCCGCGGAGGATCCGTCCTTCCGCGTGTCGACCGACCAGGAGTCCGGCCAGACCATCCTCAAGGGCATGGGCGAACTCCATCTCGACATCAAGGTCGACATCCTCAGGCGTACCTACAAGGTCGACGCCAACATCGGCGCGCCGCAGGTTGCGTTCCGTGAGCGCGTCACCAAGAAGGCCGAGGTCAAGTACACCCACAAGAAGCAGACCGGCGGTACCGGTCAGTTCGCGGAAGTGTCGATCGTGGTCGAGCCGAACGAGCCCGGCAAGGGCTACGAGTTCGAGTCCAAGATCGTCGGCGGTGCGGTTCCGAAGGAATACATCCCCGGCGTCGAAAAGGGCCTCAACAGCGTGATGAGCTCTGGTGTCGTCGCGGGCTTCCCCGTGGTCGACGTCAAGGTTCAGCTCGTCGACGGCAAGTACCACGACGTCGACTCGTCGGCGCTCGCCTTCGAAATCGCATCGCGCGCGGCATTCCGCGAAGCGCTGCAGAAGGGCAAGTCCGTCCTGCTCGAGCCGATCATGAAGGTCGAAGTGGTGACCCCGGAAGACTACACCGGCTCGGTCATCGGCGACCTGAATTCCCGGCGCGGTCAGATCCAGGGTCAGGACATGCGCGGCAACGCCAACGTCATCAACGCGATGGTGCCGCTCATGAACATGTTCGGGTACGTGAACAACCTGCGCTCGATGAGCCAGGGTCGCGCGACCTTCACCATGCAGTTCGACCACTACGCAGAAGCGCCGGCCAATGTGTCGGCAGAAGTCCAGAAGAAGTTTGCCTGATTGTCGTCGGTCTCGAACTGACGATTGAACGGAGAGTCAAATGGCCAAAGCAAAGTTTGAACGTAACAAACCGCACTGCAACATCGGCACCATCGGTCACGTCGACCATGGCAAGACGTCGTTGACGGCTGCGATCACCAAGATCCTCGCCGAGACCGGCGGTGCGACGTTCACGGCGTACGACCAGATCGACAAGGCGCCGGAAGAGAAGGCGCGCGGCATCACGATCTCGACGGCGCACGTCGAGTACGAGACCAAGAACCGCCACTACGCCCACGTCGACTGCCCCGGCCACGCCGACTACGTGAAGAACATGATCACCGGCGCCGCCCAGATGGATGGTGCGATCCTGGTCGTGTCGGCCGCTGACGGCCCGATGCCGCAGACCCGCGAGCACATCCTGCTCGCCCGCCAGGTCGGCGTGCCCGCGCTCGTCGTGTTCCTCAACAAGTGCGACATGGTCGACGATCCGGAACTCCTCGAGCTCGTCGAGCTCGAAGTCCGCGAACTGCTCTCCAAGTACGACTTCCCGGGCGACAAGATCCCGATCATCAAGGGTTCGGCGCTCGCCGCTCTCGAAGATTCCGACAAGAAGCTCGGCCATGACGCCATCCTCGAGCTGATGAAGAACGTCGACGAGTACATTCCGCAGCCGGAGCGTCCGGTCGACCAGCCCTTCTTGATGCCGGTTGAAGACGTGTTCTCGATCTCGGGCCGCGGCACCGTCGTGACCGGCCGTGTCGAGCGCGGCATCGTCAAGGTCGGCGAGGAAATCGAGATCGTCGGTCTGCGCGCCACGCAGAAGACCACGGTCACGGGCGTCGAAATGTTCCGCAAGCTGCTCGATCAGGGCCAGGCGGGCGACAACATCGGTGCGCTGCTCCGTGGCACCAAGCGCGAGGACGTCGAGCGCGGCCAGGTGCTGTGCAAGCCGGGTTCGGTCAAGCCGCACACCAAGTTCAAGGCTGAGGCCTACATCCTCACCAAGGAAGAGGGCGGTCGCCACACCCCGTTCTTCACCAACTACCGTCCGCAGTTCTACTTCCGCACCACCGACGTGACCGGTGTCGTGCATCTGCCGGAAGGCACCGAGATGGTGATGCCGGGCGACAACATCGCGATGGAAGTGCACCTGATCGTGCCGATCGCGATGGAAGAGAAGCTCCGCTTCGCGATCCGCGAAGGTGGCCGCACCGTCGGCGCCGGCGTCGTCGCCTCGATCATCGAGTAATTACGAGAATAGGGATTGGCGCGTAGCGAGTGTGACATTCGCTATTCGCTATTCGCCACCCCCCACTAAAGAGAGACCACGGCAATGAACGGCCAAAACATTCGTATCCGTCTCAAGGCGTTCGACCATCGTATCCTCGATACGTCGACCCGCGAGATCGTGAACACGGCGAAGCGCACCGGCGCGCAGGTCCGCGGACCCATTCCGCTGCCCACCCGCATCGAGAAGTTCACCGTCAACCGTTCGCCGCACGTCGACAAGAAGAGCCGCGAGCAGTTCGAGATGCGCACTCACAAGCGCCTGCTCGACATCGTCGATCCGACCCCGCAGACCGTCGATGCTTTGATGAAGCTCGACCTGGCCGCCGGTGTCGACGTCGAGATCAAGCTCTAAGATTTTTGGATCACGTTCGCGACTAGCGGACAGAAAGAACAGGAAGCACGCCGATGCGCTCCGGAGTGATCGCACAAAAGGTCGGGATGACGCGGGTCTTTACAGAGGCCGGCGAACATATCCCCGTGACCGTGCTGAAGCTCGGCAATTGCCAGGTCGTAGGCCACCGCACTGAAGAGAAGAACGGTTACGTCGCGCTCCAGCTTGGTTCTGGCAGCCGCAAGACCGTGTACATGCCCAAGGCAGAGCGCGGCCAGTTCGCGGTCGCCAAGGTCGAGCCGAAGCGGCAGGTCGAGGAATTCCGCGTCTCCGCGGATGCCATGATCCCCGTGGGCGCCGAGATCCTTGCCGATCATTTCGTAGTCGGCCAGTTCGTCGACGTCACCGGCACCTCGGTCGGTAAGGGCTTCGCCGGCGGTATGAAGCGCTGGAACTTCGGCGGTCTGCGCGCCACCCACGGTGTGTCGGTCTCGCATCGTTCGATCGGTTCGACCGGTGGCCGTCAGGACCCCGGCAAGACCTGGAAGAACAAGAAGATGCCCGGCCACATGGGTGTCGACCGCATCACCACGCTCAACCTTCGAGTCGTTCAGCTCGATGTCGAGCGCGGCCTGATCCTCGTCGAAGGCGCCGTTCCCGGCTCCAAGGGCGGCTGGATCCGCGTGCGCGACGCTGTCAAGAAGCCGCTGCCGAAGGATGCTCCGAAGCCCGGCAAGTTCAAGGTTGCTGGCGAAGCGGACGCTGCTCCGGCTGCGCAGGAGGCGTGAGATGGAATTGAAGGTCACGACCCTCGAAGGTAAGGAAGCCGGCTCGGTCCAGCTTTCCGACGCCATTTTCGGCCTCGAGCCGCGCCAGGACATCATTGCGCGTTGCGTGCAGTGGCAGCTCAACAAGCGTCAGGCCGGCACTCACAAGGCCAAGGGCCGCGCCGAGATCTGGCGCACCGGCAAGAAGATGTACAAGCAGAAGGGCACCGGCGGTGCTCGTCACGGCTCGGCCCGCGTGCCGCAGTTCCGCGGCGGTGGCCGTGCCTTCGGTCCGGTGGTGCGTTCGCACGCCACCGATCTGCCGAAGAAGGTCCGCGCGCTTGCCCTCAAGCATGCGCTGTCGGCGAAGGCCAAGGACGGCGATCTGCTGGTGATCGACAAGGCCGCGCTGGAAGCCGCCAAGACCAAGGCGCTGCTCGGCCACTTCTCGGGCCTCGGCTTGACCAACGCGCTGATCATCGACGGCGCCGAGCTCAACAACGGCTTTGCCGCTGCGGCCCGCAACATCCCGAACATGGACGTGCTGCCGATCCAGGGCATCAACGTCTATGACATCCTGCGCCGTCAGAAGCTCGTTCTGACCAAGGCCGCCATCGATGCGCTGGAGGCGCGCTTCAAATGACGAAGAACATCGAGCCTCGCCACTACGACGTGATCTTGTCGCCGGTCGTGACCGAAAAGGCGACGATCGCCTCGGAGCACAACAAGGTCCTGTTCAAGGTGGCCGCGAAGGCGACCAAGCCGCAGATCAAGGAAGCGATCGAGAAGCTGTTCGACGTCAAGGTCAAGAGCGTCAACACGCTGGTCCGCAAGGGCAAGACCAAGATCTTCCGCGGCAATCTCGGCTCGCAGTCGAACAGCAAGCGCGCGATCGTGACCCTCGAAGAGGGCCACCGGATCGACGTGACCACCGGTCTGTAAGGTCGTACGACGATGGCACTGAAAAAATTCAATCCCACGACGCCGGGCCAGCGCCAGCTGGTCATGGTCGATCGTTCGGCCCTCTACAAGGGCAAGCCGGTCAAGGCGCTCACCGAAGGCAAGCACTCCTCGGGCGGTCGCAACAACACCGGTCGCATCACCGTGCGCTTCCGCGGCGGCGGTCACAAGCAGACGCTGCGCATCGTCGACTTCAAGCGCGACAAGGTCGATGCGCCCGCGACGGTCGAGCGGCTGGAATACGATCCGAACCGCACCGCGTTCATCGCGCTGGTCAAGTACGAAGACGGCACCCAGGCCTATATCCTGGCGCCGCAGCGCCTTGCCGTCGGTGATTCCGTGGTTGCCGGCAACTATGTCGACGTGAAGCCGGGCAACGTCATGCCGCTCGGCAACATGCCGGTCGGCACGATCATCCACAACATCGAGGTCAAGATCGGGAAGGGCGGCCAGCTCGCTCGTTCCGCCGGCACCTACGCCCAGCTCGTCGGCCGCGACCACGACTACGTGATCATCCGCCTGAACTCGGGCGAGCAGCGCCTGGTGCACGGCCGTTGCCGCGGCACGATCGGCGCGGTGTCGAACCCGGATCACATGAACACCTCGATCGGCAAGGCCGGCCGCAACCGTTGGCTGGGCCGCAAGCCGCATAACCGCGGTGTCTCGATGAACCCGATCGACCATCCGCACGGCGGTGGTGAAGGTCGTACCTCGGGCGGTCGCCACCCGGTCACCCCGTGGGGCAAGCCGACCAAGGGCAAGAAGACCCGCAGCAACAAGTCGACCAACAAATTCATTCTCCTAAGCCGCCACAAGCGGAAGAAGTAAGGAACGCCGGACATGGTTCGTTCAGTCTGGAAAGGCCCGTTCGTCGAGGGTTCTCTGCTCAAGAAGGCAGATGCCGCCCGCGCGTCCGGCCGTCACGACGTCATCAAGATCTGGAGCCGTCGCTCGACGATCCTGCCGCAGTTCGTCGGCCTGACCTTCGGTGTCTACAACGGTCAGAAGCACGTGCCGGTGGCCGTCAACGAGGAAATGGTCGGTCACAAGTTCGGCGAGTTCTCGCCGACCCGGACCTTCCATGGCCACTCCGGTGACAAGAAAGCCAAGAAGGCTTGAGGATTAAACGATGAGCAAACCTAAGCGCGAACGGAGCCTCGCCGAGAACGAGGCCAAGGCGGTCGCCCGGATGCTGCGGGTGAGCCCGCAGAAGCTCAACCTGGTCGCCCAGCTCATTCGCGGCCGGAAGGCAGCTGCTGCGCTCGCCGATCTGCAGTTCTCGCGCAAGCGGATCGCGGTCGACGTGAAGAAGTGCCTGGAATCGGCTATCGCAAACGCCGAGAACAACCACGACCTCGACGTCGACGATCTCGTCGTGGCGCAGGCCTTCGTCGGCAACGGCCTCGTGATGAAGCGCTTTGCCGCCCGCGGCCGCGGTCGTTCGGGCCGTGTCTACAAGCCATTTTCGCAGCTGACGATCATTGTTCGTCAGGTCGAAGCCGAAGCAGCAGCGGCTTAAGGGTCGCAGGAGAAAACGATGGGTCAAAAGATCAATCCAATCGGTCTGCGTCTCGGCATCAACCGGACCTGGGATTCCCGCTGGTTCGCCGGCAAGCAGGAATACGGCAAGCTGCTGCACGAGGACGTCAAGATCCGCGAGATCCTGCACAAGGAGCTCAAGCAGGCGGCCGTCGCCCGCATCGTGATCGAGCGTCCGCACAAGAAGTGCCGCGTCACCATCCACTCGGCTCGTCCGGGCGTGGTGATCGGCAAGAAGGGCGCCGACATCGACAAGCTTCGCAAGAAGGTCGCGGACATCACCTCGTCCGACGTCGTCATCAACATCGTCGAGATCCGCAAGCCGGAGCTCGATGCGACGCTGGTGGCCGAGTCGATCGCGCAGCAGCTCGAGCGCCGCGTGGCGTTCCGCCGTGCCATGAAGCGCGCCGTGCAGTCGGCGATGCGTCTCGGCGCGGAAGGCATCCGCATCAACTGCTCGGGTCGCCTGGGCGGCGCGGAAATCGCGCGCATGGAGTGGTACCGCGAAGGTCGCGTGCCGCTGCACACGCTGCGCGCCGACATCGACTACGGCGTTGCGACCGCGTTCACGACCTTCGGCACCTGCGGTGTCAAGGTCTGGATCTTCAAAGGCGAGATCCTCGAGCACGATCCGATGGCCCAGGACAAGAGAATGGCCGAAGGCGAGACCGGCGGCGGTGGTGATCGCGGTGGCCGTGGGCGCCGTGACAACGCTGCGGCCTGACGCCAGCACAGAGAATTTGAGGGCTTGAAGCCATGATGCAACCTAAGAAAACGAAGTTCCGGAAGGCGCATAAGGGCCGTATCCACGGCGTTGCGTCTTCGGGTGCGACGTTGGCCTTCGGCCAGTTCGGCCTGAAGGCGACCGAGCCGGAGCGCGTTACCGCGCGCCAGATCGAAGCCGCTCGCCGCGCGCTGACCCGCCACATGAAGCGCGCCGGCCGCGTCTGGATCCGCGTGTTCCCCGACGTTCCGGTGTCGAAGAAGCCGGCCGAAGTCCGCATGGGCTCCGGCAAGGGTGCTCCGGAACTGTGGGTCGCGCGCGTCAAGCCCGGCCGGGTGCTGTTCGAGATCGACGGCGTCAACACCCAGACGGCGCGTGAGGCGCTGACCCTGGCGGCCGCCAAGCTGCCGATCAAGACGCGCTTCGTCGAGCGCATTGCGGAGTAATGGCCATGGCCCAGATGAAGATCGAAGACATCCGTGCATTGAGCCCTGATCAGCAGGATGACGCCATCCTGAACCTGAAGAAGGAGCGCTTCAACCTGCGCTTCCAGCGCGCCACCGGGCAGCTCGAGAACACCTCGCGCCTGCGCGAGGCTCGCCGTGACATCGCCCGCATCAAGACCGTCGCCGCGCAGAAGCGCGCGAAAGAGAAGTAAGGGGCTTACGAATATGCCGAAACGTACTTTGCAAGGCGTGGTCGTCAGCGACAAGACTGCCAAGACCGTTGTGGTGCGCGTCGATCGCCGCTTCACGCACCCGATCTACAAGAAGACGATCCGCCGTTCGAAGAACTACCACGCGCACGACGAGGACAACCAGTTCAAGCCGGGCGACATGGTGTGGATCGAGGAAACCAAGCCGATTTCGAAGTTGAAGCGCTGGATCGTGATCCGGGGCGAACACAAGAAAAGCGCCTGATCTGTTGGCTTTAGCCGACTGACTTCAGGAAAATGTTGAGCGCCGGCTGGGCTGGCGCAAGAGAGAAGAGGACGAGGTGCATCAATGATTCAGATGCAGACCAACCTCGACGTGGCCGACAATTCTGGCGCACGCCGTGTCATGTGTATCAAGGTGCTCGGAGGCTCCAAGCGCCGCTACGCCACGATCGGCGACATCATCGTCGTCTCGATCAAGGAAGCGATTCCGCGTGGCAAGGTGAAGAAGGGCGACGTGATGAAGGCCGTCGTGGTGCGCGTCCGCAAGGACATCCGCCGCGCCGACGGTTCGGTCATCCGCTTCGACCGCAACGCCGCCGTTCTGATCAACAACCAGTCCGAGCCGGTCGGCACCCGTATCTTCGGGCCCGTGCCGCGCGAGCTGCGCGCGAAGAACCACATGAAGATCATCTCGCTCGCGCCGGAGGTGCTGTGATGGCTGCGAAGATCCGCAAGGGCGACAAGGTCGTCGTGCTGACCGGTCGCGACAAGGGTCGCACCGGCGAAGTATTCGAGGTTCGCCCGGACGCCGGCACGGCGCTGGTGCGCGGTATCAACATGGTCAAGCGTCATCAGAAGCAGACGCAGGCCCAGGAGGGCGGCATCATCTCGAAGGAGTCGCCGATCCAACTGTCCAACATCGCGTTCGTCGGCAAGGATGGAAAGCCGACCCGCGTCGGATTCAAGATTCTGGCGGACGGCAAGAAGGTCCGCATCGCCAAGAGCTCGGGAGCTGAGATCGATGGCTGAGGCCGCTTACACGCCGCGCCTGCGCGCGGAATATGACGCGAAGATCCGGACGGAAATGACCGAGAAGTTCGGTTATGAGAACGTCATGCAGGTTCCGCGTCTGGACAAGGTCGTGCTGAACATGGGCGTTGGCGACTCCGTCAACGACCGTAAGAAGGCCGAGAACGCCGCCGCTGAATTGACGCTGATCGCCGGCCAGAAGGCGATCGTGACCTATTCGCGTGTCGCGATCGCGACCTTCAAGCTGCGTGAGAACCAGCCGATCGGCTGCAAGGTCACGCTGCGCAAGGCCCGCATGTACGAGTTCATCGATCGCCTGGTGACGGTCGCGCTGCCGCGCGTCCGCGACTTCCGCGGCCTGAACCCGAAGAGCTTCGACGGCCGCGGCAACTACTCGCTCGGCCTCAAGGAACACATCATTTTCCCCGAGATCGACTTCGACAAGGTCACGGAAGCCCGCGGTATGGACATCACCGTCTGCACCACGGCCAAGACCGACGACGAGGCGAGGGCCTTGTTGACCGCTTTCAATTTCCCGTTCCGGCAGTGAGACGCTGACCTAAAGCCTCTCAAACGCGGATACCCAGGAGCCAAGCATGGCAAAGAAGAGTTCAGTCGAGAAGAACAACCGGCGCAAGCGGATGGCGAAGAACGCCGCCCCGAAGCGCGAGCGGTTGAAGGCGATCATCGCCGACAAGACGCTGCCGATGGAGGAGCGGTTCGCCGCCACCCTGAAGCTTGCGGAAATGCCGCGGAACTCGTCGGCGACCCGCATCCGTCTGCGTTGCGAGCTGTCGGGCCGTTCGCGCTCGAACTACCGCAAGACCAAACTGTCTCGCATCGCGATGCGCGACCTTGGCTCCAAGGGCATGGTCCCGGGCCTCGTGAAGTCGAGCTGGTAAGGAGGGTCGTTTAAATGTCTACGCACGATCCAATCAGCGATCTGATCACCCGTATCCGCAACGCGCAGATGCGTTCGAAGTCCAAGGTCTCCACGCCTGGCTCGAAGATGCGCGAGAACGTGCTCGAGGTCCTCAAGACCGAAGGCTACATCCGCGGTTACGCCACGCTCGAGCATTCCTCGGGCCGCAGCGAGATCGAGATCGAGCTGAAGTATTTCGACGGCGAGCCCGTCATCCGCGAGATCGAACGAGTCTCCAAGCCCGGGCGTCGTGTTTACGCCTCGGTGAAGGCTCTGCCGCGGGTCAACAACGGGCTCGGCATTTCGGTGTTGTCGACGCCGAAGGGGATCATGGCCGACCACAGCGCGCGCGAAGCGAATGTGGGCGGCGAAGTTCTCTTCACGGTGTTCTGAGAAGGATTGTTGATCCATGTCACGTGTTGGCAAAAGGCCTGTGGCGGTTCCGTCGGGTGTGACCGCGACCGTCGACGGGCAGACCGTCAAGATGAAGGGGCCCAAGGGCCAGCTTCAGTTCGTCGTCCATAACGACGTCGAGGTGAAGCTCGAGAACGGCCAGGTCAAGGTGAACCCGCGGGTCGAGACCAACCGCGCGCGGGCGCTGTACGGTACCGCTCGCGCCCAGGTCGCGAATCTGGTCGAAGGCGTCACCAAGGGCTTCGAGAAGAAGCTCGAAATCACCGGCGTCGGTTACCGCGCCGCGATGCAGGGCAAGAACCTGCAGCTCGCGCTCGGTTACAGCCACGACGTGGTCTACGCGATCCCGGAAGGGATCACGATCACCGTGCCGAAGCCGACTGAGATCACGGTGACCGGCAGCGACATCCAGCGTGTCGGCCAGGTCGCCGCCGAGATTCGCTCCTATCGTCCGCCGGAGCCCTACAAGGGCAAGGGCGTGAAGTATGTTGGCGAATTCATCTTCCGCAAGGAAGGCAAGAAGAAGTAACGGAGCCGGTCATGTCCAAAGCCAAGGTTACCAATGCCCGGCGCAAGCGGAGTGTGCGGCTTAAGCTGCGCCGCTCTGGTGGCGGTCGTCCGCGTCTGTCGGTGTTTCGCTCGTCCAAGCACATCTACGCCCAGGTCATCGACGACCTGAAGGGCGAGACGCTGGCCTCTGCCTCGTCGCTCGAGAAGTCGATGCGCGACGGCGGCAAGACCGGCGCCGACATCGATGCGGCGAAGGCGGTCGGCAAGCTGCTGGCCGAGCGCGCCGCCGAGAAGGGCGTCAAGGAAGTCGTGTTCGATCGCGGCAGCTACCTCTACCACGGGCGCGTCAAGGCACTGGCCGACGCTGCGCGTGAGAGCGGGCTGAGCTTCTAACAGAATTTGAGGATTGAGGCGCAAGCCTCTGAAGGATTGGAAAAATGGCAGAACGCGAACAACGTGGTGGACGCGATCAACGCGGCGGCGGCGGACGTGAACGCCGGGAGGAGCGCGACAGCGAGTTCGTCGACAAGCTCGTCCACATCAATCGCGTGGCAAAGGTCGTCAAGGGCGGCAAGCGCTTCGGTTTCGCAGCGCTGGTCGTGATCGGCGACCAGAAGGGCCGCGCCGGCTTCGGTCACGGCAAGGCGCGCGAAGTGCCTGAGGCGATCCGCAAGGCGACTGAATCCGCCAAGCGCAACCTGACCCGCGTGTCGCTGCGCGAGGGCCGTACGCTGCATCACGACATTGCCGGCCGTCATGGCGCGGGCCGTGTCTACCTGCGTGCTGCTCCGGCCGGTACCGGCATCATCGCCGGCGGCCCGATGCGCGCCGTGTTCGAGACGCTCGGCGTCCAGGACGTGGTCGCGAAGTCGATCGGCTCGTCGAACCCCTACAACATGGTTCGCGCAACCTTCGACGCGCTGAAGCATCAGGATTCGCCGCGTTCGGTCGCAGCCCGCCGCAATATCAAGGTGTCCACCCTCCAGTCCCGCCGTATCGGTGGTGACGCCGAGGCGGCTGCCGACTAACGGAAGCTTTTCGGAGTAGACTCCCATGGCCAAGGCAGCAAAGACGATCAAGCTCGAGCAGACCGGCAGCGCGATCCGCCGCCATCACTCGCAGCGTTCGACGCTGATCGGACTCAAGCTCAACAAGATCGGCCGCACCAGCGAACTGCCGGACACCCCGGCGGTTCGTGGCATGATCGAGAAGGTTCACCATCTCGTTCGCATCGTCGACGAGAAGTAAGCAAAGGCGCAGGATCCCGAAAAGCGGGCACCCGTTTTCGGTGAAGATCATGCGCAAGAAACAAGGAGCAGGGCGATGAAGCTCAGCGATATCGCCGACAACGCCGGCTCGCGCAAGAAGCGTATGCGCGTCGGCCGTGGCATTGGTTCGGGCAAAGGCAAGCAGTCCGGCCGCGGTGGCAAGGGCCAGACCGCGCGTTCGGGCGTGCGCATCAAGGGTTTCGAAGGCGGCCAGATGCCGATGCATCGCCGTCTGCCGAAGCGCGGCTTCAACAACATCTTCCGCGTCGAGTTCGCCGAGATCAATCTCGACCGGCTCCAGGAAGCGGTCGATGCCAAGAAGATCGACGCCGGCAGCGTCGTGAACGTCGAGGCCCTGGTGAAGGGCGGCGTGCTGCGCCGCGCCAAGGCCGGCGTGCGGCTGCTCGGCCGCGGCGAGCTCAAGTCCAAGCTCAACATCGAAGTGCACGGCGCCACGAAGACCGCGATCGCCGCGGTCGAGAAGGCCGGCGGTTCGGTGAAGATCCTCGCCCCTGCCAAGGAAGAAGGCGAGGCGGCGTAACAACTGCGTCATTGGCCCGCGGCTCGCGGGCCTTTACGCGTGTGGGACGTGGACTTATCGAAGCCGAGCCCCAGATAATGTCCGGCGTCCGCTAGAGTAGCCCGGCCGCGGGCATGACGGCGCAATAGGCGGCGGGAGAAAGTCCAAGATGGCCTCTGCAGCGGAACAACTGGCAGCCAATCTCAATTTCGGTGCGTTTGCCAAGGCTGACGAACTGAAGAAGCGCATCTGGTTCACCCTGGGTGCGCTGCTCGTTTATCGGCTCGGGACCTACATCCCGCTTCCCGGCATCGATCCCAACATCTGGGAACAGGTGTTCCGCTCCCAGGCGGGCGGCATCCTCGGCATGTTCAACATGTTCGCCGGCGGCGGTATCCACCGCATGGCGATCTTCGCGCTGAACATCATGCCGTATATCTCGGCCTCGATCATCATCCAGCTCCTCACCACCGTCTCGCCGCAGCTCGAGGCGCTGAAGAAGGAAGGTGAGTCCGGCCGCAAGCTGCTGAATCAGTACACCCGGTATCTCACGGTGATCCTGGCCGCGTTCCAGTCCTATGGCATCGCGGTGGGCCTCGAAGGCGCCGGCAACGTCGTCAGCGATCCCGGCATGTTCTTCCGCCTGTCCACGGCGATCACGCTGACCGGTGGCACCATGTTCCTGATGTGGCTGGGTGAGCAGATCACCTCGCGCGGCATCGGCAACGGCATCTCGCTGATCATTCTCGCCGGCATCGTCGCCGAGCTGCCCGCGGCGCTCGCCAACATGCTCGAGCTCGGCCGTCAGGGCGCGATGTCGACCGGCCTCATCCTGGTCGTCATCATCATGGCGGTCGCCGTGATCGCCTTCATTGTGTTCATGGAGCGCGCCCAGCGCCGGCTGCTGATCCAGTATCCGAAGCGCCAGGTCGGCAACAAGATGTTCGAGGGCCAGTCCTCGCATCTGCCGCTCAAGCTCAACACCTCGGGCGTGATCCCGCCGATCTTCGCGTCCTCGCTGCTGCTGCTGCCGACCACGGTTGCCAACTTCAACGCCGGCAGCGGGCCGGAATGGTTCCAGTGGATCACGACCCAGCTCGGCCACGGCCGTCCGCTGTTCCTGATCATGTATCTCGCGCTGATCGTGTTCTTCGCGTTCTTCTACACCGCGATCGTGTTCAACCCGACCGAGACCGCGGACAATCTGAAGAAGCATGGCGGCTTCATTCCGGGCATCCGTCCGGGCGAGCGCACCGCGGAATATATCGACTACGTGCTGTCGCGCATCACCGTGCTCGGCGCGATTTATCTGGCGATCGTCTGCTTGATCCCGGAAATCCTGATCTCCTACGCCTCGGTGCCGTTCTACTTCGGCGGCACTTCGCT
The DNA here is from genome assembly GCF_052075965.1 of Bradyrhizobium sp. 482_C4_N1_8. Classification (NCBI taxonomy): domain Bacteria; kingdom Pseudomonadati; phylum Pseudomonadota; class Alphaproteobacteria; order Hyphomicrobiales; family Nitrobacteraceae; genus Bradyrhizobium; species Bradyrhizobium sp. 482_C4_N1_8. The sequence goes on from NZ_CP197231.1 coordinate 3,774,660, forward strand.
GCTGATCGTCGTCAGCGTCACCATGGACACGGTGGCGCAGGTGCAGGGCTATCTGCTGGCGCATCAGTATGAGGGCCTGATCCGGAAGTCGAAGCTGCGCGGCCGCCGCCGCTAAGCGCGGGGTTCTCCGAAGGCGGCGCGACAGCGCCGCCGATTCGCCGCGCGAGCAACGCGCGGCGCCCGCCGAGGCGACCAGTCAGCCATTCCAAGACATCGGCAGAGCTGCTCTCCCTGCGACGCAATCACTGATTTCAAAGGCCTTCTTGGCGTCCTGGCATTTGCTCCCCTATGATATGGGTAGCGGTGCGACGCCGATTATGATTTGCACTGTCATTGGACTTCAAACACAGGTGCGCGACGTATCGCTCACCAATCCGGGGGGCGTACGCCGATGAGAATTATACTTCTGGGACCGCCGGGGTCGGGCAAGGGGACCCAGGCGCAACTGCTGGTGCAGCGCTATGGCATCGTCCAGCTCTCGACCGGAGAGATGCTGCGCGCGGCCGTTGCGGCGGGAACGCCGGTCGGGCTGAAGGCCAAGGAGATCATGGCCAGCGGCGGCCTCGTGCCCGACGAGATCGTGGTGGGAATCATCTCCGACCGCATCGACCAGCCGGACGCCAAGAACGGTTTCATCCTCGACGGCTTCCCGCGCACCGTGCCGCAGGCCGAGGCGCTGGATGAGCTGCTCAAGCACAAGCATCTCAAGCTCGACGCCGTGGTCGAGCTCCGCGTCAACGAGAGCGCACTCCTGAGCCGCGTCGAGACCCGCGTCGCCCAGATGCGAGAGCGTGGGGAGGAGGTTCGGGTCGACGACACCCCGGAGGTCCTGACCAAGCGGCTCGCCAGCTACCGCAGCCAGACGGAACCCCTGATTCACTACTATTCCGAGCGGCGGAAGCTCTCGACGATCGACGGCATGATGGCCATCGACGAGGTCACCCGCGCCATTCATCGCCAGCTTCTGGCGTTGGGGGCGGTCGAACCCAAGTCACATGGCAAGGCCCAAGCGCGCAGCGCGGCCAAGTCGACGGCCGCCAAGAAAGGTGCCAAGAAGGCCAAGGTAGCCAAAAAGCCGGCGAAAACGGCCAAAAAGGCTGCCAAATCCGCTAAAAAGGCCGCCAAGAAGGCGGCCGAGAAAACGGCCAAGAAAACGGTCAAAAAGGCAGCCAAAACGACCGCCAAGAAGGCTGTCAAAAAAGGTGCCAAAAAGGCCGCAAAAAAGGTCACGAAAAAGCGAGCTAAGCGCTAGCAGCGGTTGACGAAAGCCCCCTGAATCCCCTAATAAGCCCCGCATCCAAGTCGGATAGTTTCAAACGATGCCGGGCCCCAGGAAGACCAGGGGTGGGCGTCGTGTTCGCGTTTGTGAACACCTGCCCGAGAAACCAAGCACTTAAAGCCTGATTCCTGACGAGGGATCGGCAACAGGAGAGAAGGCCGTGGCCCGTATTGCCGGCGTGAACATTCCGACCAACAAGCGCGTGCTGATCGCGCTCCAGTACATCCATGGCATCGGCCAGAAGATCGCTGGTGAGATCCTGGAGAAGGTGAAGATCCCCGAGGATCGTCGCGTCAACCAGCTCAGCGATGCCGAAGTGCTCCAGATCCGCGAAGTGATCGACCGCGACTATCTCGTCGAGGGCGACCTGCGTCGTGAGGTCGGCATCAACATCAAGCGTCTGATGGACCTCGGCTGCTATCGCGGCCTGCGTCATCGTCGTGGCCTGCCGGTGCGCGGTCAGCGTACCCACACCAATGCGCGTACGCGCAAGGGTCCGGCCAAGGCCATCGCCGGCAAGAAGAAGTAAGTTTTCGAATCCAATCGCGGCGTGTGGCGAACAGGGGACATCCCGTTCGCCACGCGCCTTTCGTTCCACAGGTGTAGCCGCTGGCATTACGGCGGCGTTTGAGATCTTCAGGAAAGGTACTCTATGGGCAAGGAAGCCACCCGCGTTCGTCGTCGTGAGCGCAAGAACATCGCCTCCGGCGTCGCGCACGTGAACTCGTCGTTCAACAACACGACCATCACCATCACCGACGCGCAGGGCAACACGATTGCCTGGTCCTCCGCCGGCACGATGGGCTTCAAGGGTTCGCGCAAGTCGACGCCGTACGCCGCGCAGGTTGCCGCAGAGGACGTGTCGAAGAAGGCGCAAGAGCACGGCATGCGCACGCTCGAAGTCGAAGTCGCTGGTCCCGGTTCGGGCCGCGAGTCGGCGCTCCGTGCGCTCCAGGCCGCGGGCTTCACCGTCACCTCGATCCGCGACGTGACCACGATCCCGCACAACGGTTGCCGTCCCCGCAAGCGTCGGCGCGTTTGATACCAAGTTGCGGGCGCATTGGTCGCCCGCAATGACTTTTTGCAAAGCCGCGCGAATGATCCGCGGCCTTTCTCCAACGCCAGTGTCTGCACTAGCAGTTTGACTGGCCTGTATGGGTGAAACAGTGACGATCCAGAAAAATTGGCAAGAACTGATTCGGCCGAACAAGCTCCAGATCCAGCCCGGCAGCGATTCGACGCGTTTCGCGACCATCGTCGCCGAACCGCTCGAGCGCGGCTTCGGTCAGACGCTCGGCAACGCGCTGCGCCGTATCCTGCTCTCCTCGCTCCAGGGCGCGGCGGTGCAGTCGGTGCACATCGACGGCGTGCTGCACGAGTTCTCCTCGATCGCGGGCGTCCGTGAAGACGTCACCGACATCGTGCTCAACATCAAGGACATCTCGATCAAGATGCAGGGCGAGGGCCCCAAGCGCATGGTCGTGAAGAAGCAGGGCCCGGGCGTCGTCACCGCCGGCGACATCCAGACCGTGGGCGACGTGGTCGTGCTCAACCCGGACCTCCAGATCTGCACGCTCGACGAGGGCGCCGAGATCCGCATGGAGTTCACGGTCGCCACCGGCAAGGGCTACGTGCCCGCCGAGCGCAACCGTCCCGAGGACGCGCCGATCGGACTGATCCCGGTCGACAGCCTGTACTCGCCGGTCCGCAAGGTCTCCTACAAGGTCGAGAACACCCGTGAGGGCCAGATCCTCGACTACGACAAGCTGACCATGACGATCGAGACCAACGGCGCGCTGACGCCGGATGACTCGGTGGCTTATGCCGCCCGCATCCTGCAGGATCAGCTCAACGTGTTCGTCAACTTCGAAGAGCCGCGCAAGGAAGTCGCCCAGGAGATCATCCCGGACCTCGCCTTCAACCCGGCCTTCCTCAAGAAGGTGGACGAGCTCGAGCTGTCGGTGCGTTCGGCCAACTGCTTGAAGAACGACAACATCGTCTACATCGGCGACCTCGTGCAGAAGAGCGAAGCGGAAATGCTCCGCACCCCGAACTTCGGCCGCAAGTCGCTGAACGAGATCAAGGAAGTGCTGGCCCAGATGGGTCTGCATCTCGGCATGGAAGTGCCGGGCTGGCCGCCGGAGAACATCGACGAGCTCGCCAAGCGCTTCGAGGATCACTACTGAGCGCAGCATGATCCCGGAAAAGCGCGAAGCGGTTTTCCGATAAGGATCATGCTCAAACAAGAAAGCGAAAGCGCAATGCGCTTTCGCGGGCGAACGCAGGCAGCCCACCTGAGCAACATGTCCGACGAACCGTCGCGGCAGTTTCAAACTAAGGAATAGTTACATGCGTCACGGCAAGGTTCATCGGAAGCTCAACCGCACTGCCGAGCATCGCCGCGCGATGTTCGCCAATATGTGCGCCGCGCTGATCAAGCACGAGCAGATCGTCACCACGCTGCCCAAGGCCAAGGAGCTCCGTCCGATCGTCGAGAAGCTCGTCACGCTCGGCAAGAAGGGCGGCCTGTCCATGCGTCGCCAGGCCATCTCCGAGATGCGCGATAAGGATCAGGTCAAGAAGCTGTTCGACGTGCTGGCGCCCCGCTACAAGGACCGTCAGGGCGGCTACACCCGCATCATCAAGGCCGGCTTCCGCTACGGCGACAACGCCGCGATGGCCGTGATCGAGTTCGTCGACCGCGACGTCGATGCCAAGGGCCAGGACTCCGGTCCGGTGCAGGAGAAGGAAGCCGAGGCGGCGTAAGCCGGCCGGTACCTCAGTTTTCAGAAAGCGGCGCCCCTGGGCGCCGCTTTTTTGTATGGCGCGGCGATATCTCATGCCGCGCATCGTCTGGTGAACGCGATTCCGGCCGGGGGGCTGTCGATGAGGATTGTGCTTGGGATCGCGCTGGCGCTGTTGATGTCGCCGGCCTCCGGCGAGCCGCTGGTCGAACGCGGTGCCTATCTCGTCAACAGCGTGATGGTCTGCCACAACTGCCACACGCCGCGCGGGCCGCAGGGCCTCGATCTCTCGCGCGCGCTCGCGGGCAGCAGCCAGGTCTTCGATGAGCCTGCCTTCAAGGTCACCGGCTCCAACATCACGCCGGACAAGGACACCGGCATCGGCAACTGGAGCGATGCCGAGCTGAAGCGGTTTCTGGTCAGCGGTCACAGGCCGAACGGGACCAAGGTCGCGCCGATCATGCCGACCGCGTTCTACACGGTGCTTACGCCCCGGGATCTCGATGCGCTCGCCGCTTACCTGCGCTCAGTACCCGCAGTGCGCCACGAAACGCCGGCGCCGGAATACAGGATCGCGCTCAAGCCGGAAACGCCGACCTATGCCGGCAAGCAAGCGACCGAGGCCGATCTCTCCGACAAGCTCGCGCGCGGCCGCTATCTCCTGACGATCGCCCATTGCCTGGAGTGCCACACGCCGGAGGGCCCGTCCGCCGTGCATGACTTCGCGGGTGCGAGCGGCAAGGGTGGCCGGACGTTCAAGGGGCCGTGGGGCGAATCCATCTCCCCGAATATCACCGCGGATCCCGCGGCCGGCCTGGGCGGCTGGAGCGACGACGAAATCAAACGTGCGATTACGCAAGGCATCGCGCGCGACGGCCACAAGCTCAAGCCGCCGATGGCCTATGCTGCCTATGCCAGCATGACGGCCCAGGATCTCGATGCCATCGTCGCGTTTCTCAGGACGCTACCGCCGCGGCAATAGTGCCGCAGGGTGGGCAAAGGTGCGCTCTCAGCGCGCCGTGTCCACCATTTCGCTTTCAACTCGTGTCGAAAAGGTGGGCACGGTTCCGCCTTCGATCTTCGAGCTGCAGCGGAAAAGTCGCTTTGTGCCACCCTACGATTTCGCAGTTGTGGCGATTGAAGCGGCGTGCGCTGGACACGATATCCGCTTCAGCAACAATGGAGACGATTCATGAAGATCGACCTTTCCGGAAAGACCGCCCTCGTGACCGGCTCCACCGCCGGCATCGGCCACGCCATCGCAAAAGGTCTCGCTGCGTCCGGCGCGAGCGTGGTCATCAACGGTCGCGGCCAGGACAAGGTCGATGCCGCCGTGCGCAAGCTGGAAGGGGCGGGCCTTAAGGTCCGCGGCATCGCCGCCGACGTCTCGACCGCTTCGGGCTGCAAGGCGCTCGTCTCGGCGCTGCCGGAGGTCGACATCCTCATCAACAATGCCGGCATCTTCGAGCCGAAAGACTTCTTCGAGATCCCTGACGAGGACTGGAGCCGCTTCTTCGAGGTCAACGTGATGAGCGGCGTGCGGCTGTCGCGCGCCTACATGAAGGGCATGCTCACGCGCAACTGGGGCCGCATCGTCTTCATCTCATCGGAGTCCGGGCTCAACATTCCCGTCGAGATGATCCATTACGGCATGAGCAAGACGGCCCAGCTCTCGGTCGCCCGCGGCCTCGCGCAGCTCACCCGCGGCACCGGCGTCACCGTCAATTCCGTGCTGCCGGGTCCGACCATGTCGGAGGGCGTCGAGACCTTCGTGAAGGATCTCGCCAAGCAGAATGGCCAGTCGGTGGATGAGGCCGCGGCCAATTTCGTCAAGCAGCACCGCCCGAGCTCGCTGATCCAGCGCTTCGCCAGCGTCGACGAAATCGCCAACATGGTGGTCTATGTCGCGTCGAAGGAAGCGTCCGCGACCAACGGTGCGGCGCTGCGCGCGGAAGGTGGTATCGTTAACACGATCGCCTGAGACTGCGCGAAGGCGTGGCACCGCAAGCGTGGCACCGTAGGGTGGGCAAAGCGACTTGTCCGCCATAGCTCGAAGAGCGAAGGCGGAAGCGTGCCCACCACTTTTGTCACACCCGTTGCGAGATGGTGGGCACGGCGCGAGCGCGCCTTTGCCCACCCTACGCAGCTACGCCCCAACGTTGTGACTGCTACCACCCCTCGAGCACGATCTTGCCGCGCGACTTGCCGCTTTCGAGCAGCGCATGCGCGCGCTTGAGGTTGGCTGCGTTGATCGTGCCAAAGGTCTGGTCGAGCGTGGTGCGCAGCACGCCCTTGTCGATGAGGTCGGAGACGTCGTTGAGCAGATGATGCTGCGCGATCATGTCGGGCGTCTGGAAAGAGGAGCGCGTGAACATCGATTCCCAGTGTACCGAGATCGCCTTGCCCTTGAAGGTGCTCACGGTGAACTCCGGGGGATCGTCGATCAGGCCGAACCGACCCTGCGGCGCCATGAACTCGGCGATCGCCTTGTAGTGCTGGTCGGTGAAGGTAAGGCTCGCTACCAGCGCGACCGGCGGCAGCCTCAAGCTCTCGATCTGCTCCTTCATCGGCTTGCCGTGGTCGATCACCGCATGCGCGCCGAGATCGAGGCACCATTTTTGCGATTCCGGCCGCGTCGCCGTGGCGAGCACCGTGAGGCCCGTGAGGCGGCGCGCAAGCTGGATCAGGATCGAGCCGACGCCGCCGGCGCCGCCCGTGATCAGCAGCGTGCGCGGATCGACGCTCTTGCCCGGCACCGCGCCGAGCCGGTCGAACAGCAGTTCCCAGGCGGTGATGGAGGTGAGGGGAAGGGCTGCTCCTTGCGCGAACGACAGGCTCTTCGGCTTGTTGCCGACGATGCGCTCGTCGACCAGGTGGAATTCGGAATTGGTGCCCTGGCGCAGGATCGAGCCGGCGTAAAACACCTCGTCGCCCGGCTTGAACAGCGTGACGTCCGGACCCACGGCATCGACGATTCCGGCCGCGTCATAGCCAAGAATCTTCGTCTCGCCCTCGGGCGGGGCGGCACGCTTGCGTACCTTGTAATCGACCGGGTTCGCCGAGATGGCCTTCACGGCGACGCGGATATCGCGCCCCTTGGGCTCGGGCTTTGCGGTCTCGAAATCGATCAGCGCGTCCTGATCCTCGATCGGAAGCGATTTTTTGTAGCCGACGGCCTTCATGGCTTGTCTCCATCAAATGGCGCGTAGCTTGTGATCTGCGCCTGGCCCGCTAACTGTCCCGCTAGCCCCGATTTGGCAAGTACTGTAAATTCGGGGATATAGTCCCTGTTTGGATACTATTGGGAAAACACGCATGAAGCGGCGAGATTTTACCCGGCGTCCCGGCTGCTCGGTCGAGGCGACGCTGGACCTGATCGACGGCAAGTGGAAGGGCGTGATCCTCTACCACCTCCAGGACGACACCCAGCGCTTCGGCGAACTGCGCCGCCGGATGCCCGGCATCACCCAGCGCATGCTGACAAAGCAGCTTCGCGCGCTGGAGGAGGACAAGCTCGTCATCCGCAAGGTCTACGCCGAGGTGCCGCCGCGCGTGGAGTATTGCCTCTCCGAGCTTGGCGAGAGCCTGCGGCCGGTGATCGACATCCTGAAGGCCTGGGGCGAAAGCCATCAGCAACGGCTGTCATGCGCGCCGCCGCCCGAAGCGGAGCCGGTCAAGAAGCCGAAGCGCGCAGCGTAACTCTCCGGGAGCGGACCGTGCCGCTCCCGGAAGAGATTGCATCAGAACGCAAACTGCGTGCGCAACGCGACCGCATCGAACTTCGAGCCAGTGTCCGCCGCCGACACCGCCGAGGCCTGCTTCGACACCGTGCCATGCAGATAGTCGAGCATGAAGCGCACATTGCCGTTGACGTACCAGTTGAGCGCCAGCGTGTAGACGGTTTGCCGCCCGCCGGCGATGCCGGCGGCGGTCGCCAACTGATCGTTCAGATCCACGGTCGAGTAGCGACCGGCGATCTCCCAGGCACCCCAGCCGCCGCCGTTGATCGAGAACGGATTGTTCGGCTTGACGCCGCCATAGGCCGCGTTGCTCGGATTGTACTTGCGCGATTCACCGGTCAGGACATAGGCCGCCTGTGCGTAGCCCCCCTGGAATTTCAGGCTCGACGTACCGATGGGCGCCACCGCGGTGTTCGCACCGCGATCGATGTTGAACCAGTAGTATTCGCCTTGGACCCAGAGCGGTCCATAGGTGGCCGCGGCTTCCACGCCATAGACCTGCGCGCCCGACACATTTGCAATCGCTCCGGTCGAGATCAGCGTCGTGGGATCGATGCGCAGCTCGGGACGATCGCTGAGCGTGAGCGTTTGCGTGTTCGCGAGCAGATTGCGCGGCGGCTGGATCAGCCATTCCGCGTCGGCGCCGAGATGCACCGAGTAGTCGTTGCCGCTCACGACCTGACCCGCAACGCGGGCGGTCGCGCCGTATTGCTCGCTGGTCCCGGGAGGTGACACGCTCGAGGCCGAGTGAATGGCACCCGAGGTCGGGCCGGTCACGTAAGCGCCGGCCCAGAACACGTCATTGTACCAGCGGGCACCGGCGGCGGAACGGAAGTCGCCGGCGGCGATATTTTGCGCGATGATGCCGACCGAGGCGCGTTCCATGAACGCAATGTCGTTGGAACTCGTGGATTCATCCAGGGTCCAGGCAAGGTCCATGATGCCGGCTTCGATTGCCATCTTGCCGCCGAACGGCTTCAGCCCCGTGTAGCTCACCCAAGCATTCTCGATGCCGGAGGTGCCTCCGCCCGGCAGGAAGCCGACAGGGGTCGCGCCGGCGGCGCCCGTGCCGCCAAATCCGTCGGACGAGCCCCCGAAATCGTAGATCAGCGCGAAATTCCAGTCTTCGAGGAATTTCCCGACGACACCGATGCGCGCGCGACGCACGTTTTCGCCGCTGTCCAGTTTTTGCGGCACAGTTGCCGCCGTGTTGGGACGATAGTCATAGCCGCCCATATCGTAGTGCACGCGACCGGTGATCGCGACGCAGTTCGCCCCGTCGGCGGTGCAGATGGTCGGCCGGTTGTTCGGCATCGTCACGACGGCGCCGGACGCGGGCGCCGGTCCCTTGAGCGGGATCGCCGCGCTGGCATTGGCCACGACCGCCTTCGCCTCCGAGCGCGCTTCGGCCTTGGCCTCCGCCTTTGCTTCGGCTTTGGCCTTCGCCGTGGCCGCCGTGTTGGCGGCGGTCTGGCTCTGGAGCTTGTCGAGCTTCTGCTCCAGCATCTTCAATTGCTGCTTCAGCAGAGCGATCTCCTGATCGCTGCTGCTTGCCGTTTGGGCCTGGGCCTGCGAGGCCGCCAGCGCACCGGCGAGACCAATCGCGGTGGCTGCAAGTCTTGTCCTGCTCACATCATGACTCCATCATTTGACGAACTTCCCCAAGTCGCAACGGGAGAGCCTAGGTATGATCGATGACTGCCCCGCGACGCTGCGCCCGGTTGCGCGGTTCCCACTGATGCCAATTCGCCGCAACCGAATCCGCTCGACACCACAATGGTGGATGACGCGCATCATGCCAATCCACCGCCCAGGTAAATTGTCATTTCGCATGCGGGACTTGCAAGGCGGACACACCGGAAAGGCGGCTGAATAATGCCCCCTGGCGCCCTTCTATTGGCGGGCGAACGCGCCTATATTCCGGCGTCTTTTCCGAGAGGTAGGAATGTTTCGATCGACCCGGACCGCCGTCATCACGGCATTGTGCATAGCGTTTTCAGCCCACCTCAATCCGGCCGCCGCGCAGGACCGTCGTACACCGTCCTCGCCCGCCGAGCTGCGGCTGTCCTATGCGCCGATCGTGCAGCGGGTGCAGCCAGCTGTCGTCAACGTCTACGCCGCCAAGGTGGTGCAGAACCGCAATCCGCTGCTGGACGACCCGATCTTCCGCCGCTTCTTCGGCGTGCCGGGCCAGCAGCCCGAGCAGATGCAGCGCTCGCTCGGCTCCGGTGTCATCGTCGATGCCTCCGGCCTCGTCGTCACCAACGTCCACGTCATCGAGGGCGCGGACCAGGTGAAAGTATCGCTGTCGGACAAGCGGGAATTCGAGGCCGAGATCCTGCTGAAGGATCCGCGCACCGATCTCGCCGTGCTGCGCCTGAAGGACACCAAGGAAAAGTTTCCGACCCTCGACTTCACCAATTCCGACGAACTGCTGGTTGGCGACGTCGTGCTCGCGATCGGCAATCCCTTCGGCGTCGGCCAGACCGTGACCCACGGCATCATCTCGGCGCTCGCGCGCACCCAGGTCGGCATCACCGACTACCAGTTCTTCATCCAGACCGATGCGGCCATCAATCCCGGCAATTCCGGCGGCGCGCTGGTCGACATGAGCGGAAAGCTCGCCGGCATCAATACCGCGATCTATTCGCGCTCCGGCGGCTCGCAAGGCATCGGCTTTGCGATTCCCGCCAACATGGTGCGCGTCGTCGTCGCCTCCGCCAAGAGCGGCGGCAAGGCGGTGAAGCGGCCGTGGCTAGGGGCAAAATTGCAGGCGGTGACGCCCGAGATCGCCGAGAGCCTCGGCCTGCGTTCGCCGACCGGCGCGCTGGTCGCAAGCGTGGTCTCGAGCGGCCCCGCGGCCAAGGCCGGCCTGAAATCCTCCGATCTCATCACCGGGATCGACGGCCAGACGGTGGATGATCCCAACGCGTTCGACTACCGCTTCGCCACGCGTCCGCTCGGCGGCACGGCGCAGATCGACGTGCAGCGCGGCGGCAAGCCGCTCAAGGTCACGATCGCGCTCGAGACCGCACCGGACTCCGGCCGCAACGAACTCGTCGTCACCGCGCGCTCGCCGTTCCAGGGCGCGAAGGTCTCGTCCATCACGCCGGCGGTTGCCGACGAGCTGCATCTGGACGCCGACACCGAAGGCGTCGTGATCACCGATCTCGGCGGCGACAGCGCGGCTGCGAGTGTCGGCTTCCAGAAGGGCGACATCATCCTCGCCGTCAACAACCAGAAGATCGGCAGGACCGCCGACCTCGAAAAGGCGGCGGGCGAACGGCCGCGGATCTGGCGCATCACGCTGGTGCGTGGCGGCCAGCAGATCAACGTCACGCTGGGCGGATGAGCCCGAAGCGACCACAGGAGACGCCAACTCTCTTCGCCGCGGCGGGGCTCGACCACGAGGCTCCGCATCCGCTGCCGGACCGGCTGCGCCCGCGCGCGCTGTCGGAGGTCGTTGGCCAGGACCATATCCTCGGTCCCGACGGTGCGCTGACGCGCATGCTGGAGACGCGCACGCTCGGCTCGCTGGTGTTCTGGGGCCCGCCCGGCACCGGCAAGACCACGGTGGCGCGGCTGCTGGCGGATGCGACCGATCTGCATTTCGAGCAGATCTCCGCCGTGTTCTCCGGCGTTGCCGATCTGAAGAGGGCGTTCGATGCCGCGCGCGCCCGCCGCGAGATGGGCAAGGGCACGCTGCTGTTCGTCGACGAGGTGCATCGCTTCAATCGCGCCCAGCAGGATTCGTTTCTGCCCGTTATGGAAGACGGCACCGTCGTGATGGTCGGCGCGACCACCGAAAACCCGTCCTTCGAGCTCAACGCGGCGTTGCTCTCGCGCGCGCGCGTGCTGGTGTTTCGCTCGCTCGATGCCGCCGCGATCGAAAAACTGTTCGCGCATGCCGAGGAGGTCGAGGGCCGCAAGCTGCCGCTCGATGACGAGGCGCGCGCCGTGCTGGTGCGCATGGCCGACGGCGACGGCCGGGCATCGCTGACGCTTGTCGAGGAAGTCTGGCGCTCGGCGCGGGCGGACGAGATTTTCAACGCGGCGCAGTTGCAGGAGATCCTGCAGCGCCGCGCGCCGATCTACGACAAGTCAGCCGACGGTCACTACAACCTGATCTCGGCGCTGCATAAGTCGGTGCGGGGCTCCGATCCCGACGCCGCGCTGTATTACCTCGCGCGCATGCTCGATGCCGGCGAGGACCCGCTGTTCCTGGCCCGCCGCGTCGTGCGCATGGCGGTCGAGGACATCGGCCTTGCCGATCCGCAGGCGCTCGTCATTGCCAACGCGGCCAAGGACGCCTTCGACTTCCTCGGCCATCCCGAGGGCGAGCTCGCGATCGCGCAAGCCGTCGTCTATCTCGCCACCGCGCCGAAATCGAATGCCGTCTACACGGCTTTCAAGGCCGCGATGCAGGTCGCAAAACAGGCCGGCTCGCTGCTACCGCCAAAGCACATCCTCAATTCCCCGACCAAGCTGATGAAGTCCGAAGGCTACGGCGCGGCCTACGAATACGACCACGACGCCCCCGACGCCTTCTCCGGCCAGGACTACTTTCCGGAAGCCCTGGGCCGCCAGACCTTCTACGACCCGCCCGAGCGCGGTTTTGAGCGCGAGATCCGCAAGCGGCTGGATTACTGGGCCAAGCTGCGGAAGGAGCGGGGTGGCTCGCGCTAGAAACGGCCATTTTGCCGTGACGGGAGCCGGCTTTTAGGGTACGCAGGCAACCATGAGCCGCCGCATCAAGAGAATGAACCCAAAGCCCCGCTCGCGTGACGAGCGCGACGATTCGCGTCCATTCAAGGCGCGCACTGCGAAGAAGGCGGGACCACGGCTGGGTGGCAAGCCGGGTGCGAAGCCGCCGCGCTTTGCGGCGGAGCGTGCCGAGCGGCGGCCGCCCAAGGCTGCGCCCGAAGCGTCGGCGCCGGCAAAGCCCGTCGAGGCGCTGCTGCCGACGAAGGTGCAGACCGTCAAGGTGACGGCTGATGAAAACAACATGCGCGTCGATCGTTTCCTGGAAGCGCGCTTTCCCGGCCTGTCGTTCTCCCACATCCAGCGCGTCGTCCGCAAAGGCGAGCTGCGCGTCGACGGCAAGCGTGTCGACAGCAAGGATCGGCTGGAGGAGGGCCAGAGCGTCCGTATCCCGCCGCTGAAGCTCGACACGCCGAAGGCTGTCGGCGAGCTGTCGGAAGGTGCCCAAAAGACGCTTCAGGCGCTCAAAGAGATGACGATCTACGAGGACGACGACGTCCTCGTCCTGAACAAGCCTCTCGGCCTCGCCGTGCAGGGTGGCTCGGGCATGACGCGGCACATCGACCAGATGCTGGAGGTGATGCGCGATTCCAAGGGCCAGAAGCCGCGCCTCGTGCACCGCATCGACCGGGAGACCTCGGGCTGCCTGTTGATCGCCAAGACGCGATTTGCCGCCTCGCATCTGACCGGCGCCTTCCGCTCGCGGTCCGCGCGAAAAACCTATTGGGCGCTGGTGCCGGGTCTGCCGAAGCCGAAGCAGGGCCGCATCTCGACCTTCCTCGCGAAGGAAGAGAGCGAGGACGACACCATCATGCGCATCGCCCAGCATGGCGACGAAGGTGCCAGCCACGCGGTGACGTACTATGCGGTGGTCGAGACCGCAGGCAACAAGCTGACCTGGGTGTCGCTCAAGCCCGTGACGGGCCGCACCCACCAGCTGCGCGCCCACATGGAGCATATCGGCCACCCCATCGTCGGCGATCCCAAATATTTCAACATCGAGAATTGGCAGCTGCCGGGCGGACTGCAAAACCGGCTGCATCTGCTCGCGCGCCGCATCGTCATTCCGCATCCGCGCGGCGGCGTGATCGACGCCACCGCGCCATTGCCGCCGCACATGCAGCAGTCGTGGAATCTGCTCGGGCTCGATGCGAGCCGGTTTGATCCGATCGAGAACGCGCCGGAAGAGTAGGGATTGGACGTGCCGGCTGCGGCAGTTGCGCGACCGAGTAAGCCACATTCTCCGGTGTCATCGCCCGCCTTGTGCGCAATTGCGCACTGGGGCGGGCGATCCAGTACTCCGAGACGGTTGCGGTTGAATCGATAGGCCGCGGCGTACTGGATGCCCCGCCTTCGCGGGGCATGACAGCTGTGAGTCGAACAACCCCCTCACTTCCGAAACTGCTCCAGAAACATCCGCAAACTGTCATGCGGGCTCTCGACATCCGTGATCAGCCAGCCTTCGGGTCCGTTGACCAGGACGAAGTTCAGCGTGACCTTTCGCCCGCGATTGTCGAAATTCGCCGCGACATAGGTCTTGTCGTATTGCCTGCGAACGACCGCGATCGCGACCGGGCCGAGCTTCCAGCTCGGGCTCTGCACCAGGAAGTCGTAGGGCTCGACCCTCGGCGCGCTCCAGGCCTTGCGCAGGCTGGGGTCGAAGAATTGCCGGGCGGAGGCGGCATCACGCGGCAGGCCTTTTGACAGTTCCGGCGCGCCATCGCCGTAATGCGCGTAGACATTGCGGACCAGCGATTCCGGGGTGCGGAAACCGGCGTCCGCCGCGGCCAGCCAGAGTCCGGCGAGAAGGGTCACAATGCCCGCAAGTTCCCTCATGCCTTGCCGCTCGCTTTATCAGCCGCCGGTCTTGGCTTACAAGCCTAGCATCCAGAGACCGGGGCCGAAACGAGATGCGCGAATTGTTCGATGAGGTTGCGGGGCGGTCCCCGCTCGATCCGCAGGAGGCGGTGCGCCAGGCCGCGCGTACGCCGCGGCGCAAGCGCTTCTACAAGGAGGCGGGCCTGGCCGAGGCCGAGGGCGGTTTCGCCATCACGCTGGACGGCAGGCCGATCCGGACGCCATCGGCCCGCCAGGTGGTGATCCCGTCGCGCGCGCTGGCCGATGCCGTGGCCGCGGAATGGGCGGCCCAGGGCGAGACGATTAATCCAGTGACCATGCCGCTGACGCGGATCGCCAACAGCGTCGTCGAGGGTGTCATCGATCACGTCGAGCTCGTCAGCGACGACCTTGCAAAATACTTCGAGACCGACCTGCTGTTCTATCGCGCCGGCCACCCCGAAGGGCTGGTCGCCCGCGAGGCCACGCATTGGGATCCCGTGCTGTTCTGGGCCGCGGAGACGCTGGGCGCGCATTTCATCCTGTCCGAAGGCATCATGCATGTGAGGCAGCCGGACGAGGCCGTTCAGGCCGCCCGCGCCGCGCTGCCCGGTGATCCCTGGTCTATCGCGGCGCTCCACGTGGTGACGACCCTGACCGGTTCTGCGCTGCTGGCGCTGGCGCTCGCCCATGGCGTGCGCGATGCCGGCCAGGTCTGGGCCGCCGCCCATGTCGACGAGGACTGGAACGCCGAGAAATGGGGCGTGGACGAGGAGGCGGGTGCCCGCCGCGCCGCCCGCCTGAAGGATTTTGAGGCCGCCGTCGCAGTGCTGGCGGCCGTGAAGCCGCAAGTGGACAAAGGTCCTTAACGAGAGGGAAAGGACCAATCGAGCAAGATCAAGCGTTTCCCACGCACGGTTTCCCACTTCCTCTGACTGGCCGCGCACAGCGGCGCACGCCGCCCGGCCGATTTCCGGGCGAAGCTTAAAGCCGCAGCGCCGCGTTTCCGCCCTCCCGCCCATCGCTGCGGCCCGGTCGGGTGCCGCGCTCCCGGTGCGCTGTACGGCCTTCTAATGGCCGATAACGCCTGCGGCTTGCCGTCGTTGTCTGAGGTTGAACCGGCGACTATCGCTTCCGTCTGGGCGAGCACTGCCGCTCCCGTCCATTGGAAAGCGAACTGAAAATGAATTTCGAAAGCAGCACCGATGTCGTCTCCATCACCAGCGATGACGGCGACGCCCTGGTCCCCGGCACGCAAGCCCGTGCGGTGGCAGAGCAGGAAGCCAACGTGACCGGCAAGCCTGTCACGATCCGCAACCCCGTCACCGACAAGGTGCTGGCGACCATCAGACCAGCGTCCGTCGAGAAGGCCGCAAAGGGTTTCGAGAACGCTGGCGCTCGACGTGGTGATGGCGCGATGACGTGATGCCGTCCTAATCTGATGGCAAAATCCCGTTTCGTTTTAATTTTCATGAATGAGCAATTTTGACCATTAGCTCGCGTTGTTTTGCGGAACAGTATCTCCATCACCGCTCTATTCTCGGCATCCATCGGTGACGGAGACCCGCCCGATTTTGGGAGGTTTATGGGAGGTGCCCACGCCGGTTTTCCCCAACCTCCCGAGGAGTGATCGCAATGACACCAGATGAACCAACGGTAGAGGAAGTTGTGAAGGCACCAGAGGCAGCTCCGGCTGTGGAGACAGCTCCTACGGAGGCTCCGGCTGTGGAGGCTCCGGCGGATGCACCGGCTGCGGTTGAAGCACCGAAGGCAGAGTAGTGATGGTTACGGCCCCCGGCGAAGGGGGTCCTTTGCCGGGGTGGTAGTTAGAAGTCCACAAATGAGCACCACACCTCGTTTGCCGGGTCGCGCGATCTTGTCGCCATCGGCATCGCCGCCCTCAAAGGCAATTGTTTCAGCAGCAAGGCAATATCGGCATCCGAAATCGTTAAGCGAGCCGGATCGATCGCGACCAGCGCCCCGTCACCGACGAGGTGCTGGCGATCATCAGACCAGCGTCGGTCGAGAGGACCGCAAAGGGTTTCGAGAACGCTGGCGCTCGACGTGCTGATGGCGCGATGCCGTGATGCCGCGCCTGTCATTGCCCTGCTCGCCGACAGCGTCCTTAGCATCGCAAATCGCTTCCGGGACCTCATGCCTTTCAGGCGAGATCAGAAGTTGTTTCCGCATTTCGACGAGGCGGGCACGGCAGTATTCGCGGTAGAGGAAGTCGAATATGGCGGACATGATCCAACCCTCGTTGTTCGAGTTGATCTGCACCATTAATTTCAAGGTATCATTTATCTTTGGGTCCAGGATGTGAACTAGATCACAACTCTTCCCTCTTAAGTTTGCCTGCGGCTTCTAGCCGCCATTGGCCTCGTCCCTGTCCGGCTCGGCGGCAGCTTCGCTGCCCGGTGCATTGCGCGCCGTCCTCAGAAGGTGGGCAATATCGGCATCCGAAATCGTGAAGCGGGCCAGATCGATCGGAGGGGAGAGCGGCGAGGTCCTGACCCGTCGCAGGAGCCAAGCTCGAAACTCCAGCCTGTCGAGCCGCAGCGCCGCCTTCAGGCCCGCTTGGAAAAACCGCTCGCGCTGCGCCGGATTGAGCCTCGACCAGCCCTGCATTGTGGCCTCAAACAGATCAATGCGCCGCATCTGGCGTGCCTTTTGAAAAGCAGATGCGGCAAACAAACATCGAAAAACGAAAAACGCAAATATGCAGGGTTTGTGCGGTCGCGCGGTCCCCGCACAAATTCATGCCCTCCAAAGGACCCTGCCGACCATCTTGCAGAGACTGCCCTCGCGGGCGCCAGCGCTCGCGCAATGTTCACTTTTGCACGTTCATACGGAACCATGCGGCCTGCTTTGCGTTTGCGCATGGAACTAAATGGTCGGGTGGATCGTGGCGGAGTTGCCAGTCGTACTTGTCGTCGAAGATGACGACCTCATTCAGCAGATGATCGAAGATGCGCTAGCTGAAGGCGGCTTTGAGCCTGCCATCGCGGCCTCGGGTGACGAGGCGGTGACGTTGCTCAACGGCGGCGTTGTCATCAAGAACAGCGAGGTGCGGTATCGGGGCGCTTGTCACTGACATCAATCTGAAGGGCAAATTGGATGGATGGCGCGTTGCAAAGAAGGCTCGCGAAATTGATCCTGCGTTCCCTATAGTCTACGTGACGGGGGCTGCCGCCGACGATTGGGCGTCGAAAGGCGTGCCTAACAGCATTCTGCTGAACAAGCCGTTTGCTGCAGCCCAATTAGTTACGGCGGTATCCCAGCTACTTAACACAGGCTCGCCGATCTAACGATCAAAAGACAGGCGACCGATTGCGGAGGGTCGCCATCGTCAGGCAGACCGCTTGTTTTGCGGGTCCACGGCGACGGACAGGTGGCAGGCGGCGCTCACCGGAAGCGGACATCACGGATCACCACGACGGCCCGGTCGTCGAATACGGTTGCCTTCTCACCGTTGGTATGTAGAACGACTTTCGGGTGTTCGCTGCATGCAGCAGTGACAGGTCAAGCGATGGTCGGGCCGCCACGCGGAAAGCGTGCGCCCAATGGATCATCGACTGTCACCCAAAGACCTGCCACGAGCCAAATTCTTTGCGGTGGCCACCCTAGCTGTCCTGTTCGAAAATCCGGCCTCGGCAACATCCGCGAATGGCGTGTACTCGGCACAGCCCCTCTACCTCTTCGGCGTCCCGGTTGATTTCATTCTGTTCGGCCTGACGTTGTTGGGCGTAGCCGTGTTCCACCACAAGACGCTTCAAGTGGCGTTGGCCGGGCTTGTGGCCGTTACACTTTACAAGCTCCTGTTTACTGGCTTCCGACAGGGGGAGGGCTTAACCGGCCTGATGTTCCAGCTTCACCACGAATGGGTGACCCTCGCTAACCTGTTTTTGCTGCTGATCGGTTTCGCCATTCTGTCGCGTCATTTCGAGAAGAGCCGAATTCCCGACGCGATGCCAGCATTCCTGTCAAATGGTTGGAGTGGCGGCTTGGCTCTGCTTGCTATTGTATTTGTGTCGTCGAGCTTCCTCGACAATATTGCCGCCGCCCTGATCGGCGGCACAATGGCACGCCACGTTTTCAAGGGCAAAGTACATATCGGTTACCTTGCCGCAATCGTTGCAGCCGCTAACGCTGGCGGCTCAGGCAGCGTCGTTGGTGATACCACCACCACCATGATGTGGATCGACGGCATCAGCCCGCTGCGTGTCGTCGAGGCTTATGTTGCAGCCGTCGCGGGCTTCCTGATCTACGGGATACCCGCGGCGCTCGTACAGCACCGCCATTCCCCAATCAAAAAGGATGCGCAGCGTGGCCTGCATATCGAATGGACTTATGTGGGAATTGTCGCTGCAATCCTGATCATCGCTATTGTGGCTAACGTCATCGCCAACTTGAAATTTCCGACGGTGCTCGATGCCGTCCCCGTGATTGGACTTGCATTGTGGATCGTTATCCTCGCGACCGCGCCGCTGCGTCAGCCCGATTGGGCGATCATGCCGGAAACCTTAAAGGGGACGGTCTTCCTTCTGGCCCTTGTCACCAATGCGTCCTTTATGCCGGTCGAAGAATTGCCGGTGGCCTCGTGGCAAACCGCGCTGGGTCTCGGCTTCCTGTCCTCGGTGTTCGACAACATTCCGCTGACAGCGCTTGCGCTCAAGCAGGGCGGTTACGACTGGGGCTTCCTTGCATATTCCGTGGGGTTCGGCGGTTCGATGATTTGGTTCGGCTCGTCTGCGGGCGTCGCAATCTCGAACATGTATCCGGAAGCCAAGTCTGTCGGGCTGTGGTTGCGACACGGCTGGTTTGTCGCGGTGTCGTATATCGTTGGCTTTATCGTGATGCTCGCCATTGTTGGGTGGACTGCCGACGCTCCACACAAGAAGCGTGTTGAGTTGGACATGAATTACAAACTGGCTAGCGTCGAGCGTTCCACCACCACGCCAGAGACAGGCGTCACGGACGAGGCCGCAGGAAGGCCGCACAGCGCGCCGGGAGCGCGGACTACAGGACACGGGCGGGCCGCGCCAGCGCATCCAATCGCAGGGTTTCTGGCCTTGCTGGAAGCTTGGGCGTGACGGGTGGCGCGTCGCCTCCGTTGTGCCCGGCACGCCATCCACCGCAATCTGTAGCGGCTTGCCTGTTCCACGCGGCCCGGCGATCCTACGGGTATGGGTACGAAGTCACGCGAGAGCATTTACGGCGCGTCGGTTCGAGCGGCGGCAGAGCAGGCAGCGGAGGCTCGCAAGGCAGCCGACCGGCTTGCCTGTCAGGCGTGGAACGCGCGCATGCTCGGCTTCAAGGGACCAGCCCAGCCGTCGCCCACGCTAGGTGACGCGCTGAACGCGGGGTACCGCTACCTCGTCGAGGTGCGCTGCCTTGGCTGCGAGACCAATGAAACCGTCGCCCTCGACATTGTGCGGCGACCGAAGGCGACGCCGGTCCATGAACTGGAGCGCTACATGCGCTGCAAGGACTGCTCGGAGGTCCGAGGCTATCCTTACAAGCGCAGCCATCTGGTAGCGCTGCGGCCAAACAAGATTTCAGCTAGCGATCCGCCCGCGATATGGTGGCCGGGCGAATGATGAACCAGCCCTTCCGATTTACACTACCACTGGCCCTCATAGCAGCCGTGCTTTCTGGTTGCTATTCAGATCAAACGCAAGCTCTCGCTACGTGCAGGAACAACGCGGAGAGCCGTGTGGACCAGTCTACTGGCGATGTGGCACAGATGGAAATCTCGGACGCGATCACGCTTTGTATGGAAGCGTCAGGGTATGAGCGGATTGAGGAGGAATGCCCAAAGTCTTTTCGAACTGCCAGTGTTGTTCGAGGCAAGACGTACGAAGAAACCAGTCGAAAAATCAAGCTGCTTGAAATTATGCAGAAGAACGAACCCTCCTGCTACTCACCAATCAAGTGGTATGGAAAGGCAATGCGCAGGCTGGAAAAAACATTATCGCTAGCTCCATCCTACAAGTAGCCTGCATGTGCAACCTCTACAGCATCACCACGAACCAAGCGGCGATCATCGCGCTGTTTCGCGTCGTCAACCTCTATGTCGGCAACCTCGCGCCGATGCCCGGCGTCTTTCCGGACTTTCCTGCCCCCCGCCATCCGCACCGGGAGAGCGGCACCGAGCTTGCGATGATGCGCTGGGGCATGCCGCCACCACCGCGCACAGGCGGGCCACCGGTCACCAACATCCGCAACACGTCGTCACCGCACTGGCGCGGCTGGCTAAAGCCGGAGAACCGGTGCCTGGTGCCGTTCAACAGCTTCGCCGAGTACGCGCCCGAGCCGAACCCGGAGACCAAGAAAAAGGACGTGGTCTGGTTCGCACTCAATGACGACAGGCCGCTCACGGCGTTCGCGGGCATCTGGACGACGTTCAAGGGTGAACGCGGCACGAAGTCCAAGCCGGTGCCGGGGCCACATCAGGTGTACGGCTTCCTCACGACATCGCCGAACGCCGTGGTCGAGCCGATCCATCCGAAGGCCATGCCGGTCATCCTGACGACCGACGAAGAGCGTGACGTTTGGATGCGCGCACCGTGGGATGAAGCCAAGATAATGCAGCGGCCACTGCGGGACGATGCGCTCAGGATCGTCATGCGCGGGGCCGACAAAGAGGATCGCGCGGCGCGAGCGCAACTCAACAACCCTTTCCTTGACGGCCTCGAATGAATGAACAATTTTGATGGTCATTCAGCGGCGTCCCTCCGGCTTCATCGAACCGTGTCTACCGTCGAAGGTGGCCGAGCCGCCGTCCGGCCCGGACTGGGTCCACGAAATCAAGCACGAGGGCTACCGGCTGATGGTGCGCCGGGATGCTCATCGGGTTTTTACCGCCGCGCAGAACTGTTCCGTGACCGCCGTCGTTTCCTCGGTGACGTTCCAGCCGTTCGTCTCGGCGTTTTTCTTGGCCAACTTTTGCTCGTTCTGAAGCATCTGTTTGATTTGCGCGTACGGCTTCCAGTCGGCCTTGGATAGCTTGACAGGGGGTGCACCGCAGACGTTGTGGGCAATCGCTTTCTGTACACTTGTGCTAACGTCGCTCATGAGGTCCTCGACGACGGCAGTGAAGCGCGCCTTGGCGTATTGGCTGTTGGCTGCAATAAAGTCCTTGCAGAAGGTGACCCGTTGACCTCCATCGCGGGCCTTGATGTAGGCCGTCTGCGCTTCGTAATGGAGGCGGTAGGCCAGTTTGTCGGCGTTCGGGTCGGATTTCACCGCTTCGAGCATGGCGCGGTGGTCACTCGAGGTGGCCTCACTGATCCTGATGTCACATACTTTGGCGAGGGAGAAGACCGGAGCGTAGGCCCGCACCTCGGCTTCCAGGGCATCGTTGGCGCGCGCAACTGGTGCGTACAGGCTGGCGGCGATTGCGAAAGCAGCGAGACAGCGTTTCATTGATGCCATGCTCCAGATCACCAAACCGTAAGCGGCGGCCGCGGCGCACCTCGGTCTTCATAGTTCTGACCAAATGGCGAACCCCACGTACGCGAGTACCGCCATGCTGAGAACGATGACCGCAATCGCGGTAAGTTCGATGGTGAAAAGTCGTCTTGATGCCATGCACCACTTTTTGCGGCAGTCGAGCGGCGGCGTTGATCTTGATCAAGCCCGCCTTCTCGGTCGCTGGAGCGGTTCCCAGGGTGCTGGAGCGGGAACTTGTGGATGCGCGCACCGTGGGATGAAGCCCAGGGCGTTGGACTACGGTCGTGTCTGTGATGCCGTCCACAGCGTGCGCAGATGCTGCAGCACAAGTTCAATGTTTCCGATGAACTTAACCATGATCGGTACCAATCGCGGTGCGTGCTGACGGATGTGGCTCACCTGCGTCGGGCCGAAATCGTGCGACAGGCGATTGCGGATCGTGATCGCGCTCGACGGCAGCGGGAGGCGCGATTGATGCTCGAACAGGGCATCGAGTTCGGCTTCCGAAATCGTGAGCTTCATCTTGCGTGCGGATGATTTGGTTTCCGGCAATCTGACACCCATGCGTTGATGGAATGCACCGGGCGCTGGTTGGTTAAGATCGATGCCGACAATGGCTTTCGCCAGTTTCTCGGCCCCGAAATAGTAGACAACAAATTGCGCATGAGAATTGGCTGGAAGCGCCGTCACATCGAACTTGGCAAGAGCCAACGGGATATCCTCCAACCTTCGATAGTAGGACCCTTTCAATTCCGGGTCCGGCCTGAACGACCGATCAAGCGCCATCGGGAAACTCCATGTTGAAAAGCCCAGTTGTAAATGCAGCGGATGGCTACTGGCTGATGGTGCACCGGGATGGCGCGCGGGTCCGCTGTTTCACCCGCAACGGTCATGACTGGACGGATCGCTTCTCACGATGGAGCGAGTAACGGAGCAGTTCCGTTCACGTAGATGAACGTGTGGTTTGATCCAGGTCAAGAGCGCGCAGCCCCCGCGCGCGAGCTTCGGATAGACCGCGGTTCGGCGCGATGCGCAAGTGTCCCGCGGCTTCCTCTCCAGAAGAAGGAGTACGCCTAATGTTGCGTCGAATTCTCATCGCTTCGGCAGCTGCGGCCATGCTGCTAGTCACCTTCACTCCCGACGACGCCGATGCTCGCGGTCGCGGGGGTGGCGCCTATCGGGGCGGTGGAGGCTACCGCGGCGGCGCTGTAGCAGTTCGAGGAGCTCGGGGCGGCGCCGTCGCGGTGCGCGGCGGGCGGTACGGCTATCGTGGGGGTGCCTATCGCGGCTACGGCTATCGCGGGTATGGTGTCGGTGCGGCGGCGGTCGGGGCCGCTGCGGTCGGAGCCGCGGCGGCTGGGGCCTACCGCGGCAACTGCTACGACGCCTACGGCAACTACATTTGCGGCGGGTACCGTCCGTACTGAGCGGCGCGTCGCGGTTGGTCTATGGTGCTCGAAGCCGATGAAGAGCAGAAGCGAACCATTCATAATCGGATGGGGCGGCACACCTTGCCAGCGAGGTGCGCCGCCCTGACACGTCGGCACGGGTTGAGGTGACGAGGATGCCCGTGTCGACGCAGTTCGTGTTAGAGGGTGGCGCGGGAGATGGTCGCCCAGTCCCGCGTCCGTGCGATGCCGGGTGTAAGCTTTGGCAGGGAGCCGCCCAGGCTCACACAATGCGTGTTCATCGCCGCACATCCCATGCATGCATCGGCGACGATCTGGGCGACCCGTTGGTGCGCGGAACCGTGACCAACTGGCATCCCAAGATCGCCAGCGGATTGCAGTCGGGCCGATGCTCCACTGGCAGCCGCTCGTCCATCGCACGCCAGACCAGCGCAGTTTCGGCGCGCTCGATAGCAAGCAAATCGCCCCGCGCCTCGGCTTCGGCCTTCTGGCGTGCTTCGTGCGACAGCGCAGCCTTGTCATCGGCTTCCGTGCTGATCTCGCGATCAAGCGCGGCAATCAGCGCATCCCGATGCAGCCACGCGACCAGCGCGAGCGCGTCGGCTGTTTCGGTGAAGGCCAGTGAACGACGCTCTGCGTGAACCTCCGATGTGAGGCTCTGCGTCTGGAAATCCACCGGCCCATCAAGCTCGACCAACCGGCTGACCGATGGCGTTCCACGCTGCGCCAATGCCTCGATCTGTTCGCGCATGCGCTGCTTGCAGAAGGCGCTCGGGTAAGGCGCGGACGCGATCCGATGCAGGTCGGCGCGCAACTCGCGAACGCGCCGGCGCAAGCTTTCGATGCCCGACAAAACGTCCTCGCCCTTGTTCAGCTTCGGCGGCTCGGTCTCAACCTCTTCGAGCGTGGTGCCGTGCGGCTTGCCATCGCGAAGCCAACTCTCGACCGCAGCCTTCGCTTGTGATGCTGTTTGCCATGCCGCCGTCCGCACCTCCCGCAATTCTGTCAGTCGCTTCAAATCGGCAGTCATCTTTTCGAGATACTTGATTGCGGATTTGACGCGTGGGTCATCCGGCTTAAGGTTGAAGCCAAAATCCTGCGGGTGATCGGTCAGCCGCTTCAATTCATTCGCGGCTTCGATCTTCGTCATGCTCGCTTCACGAACAGTCTCGAACTCTGGAATGAGCCGATGCGCATCGGCGGCACGCTGGCGCAGCAGCCGCAGCCGTTCGGCAGCAACGGGCGGCAGCCACTCGATCACGTCGAGTTGCGACGGGAGGTACACCCCAGCAGAAAACGGTTGCGGGTTTGCGGGTCCGGGTTCGAAGCTCATGTGTCGCCTCCATGATGATGATCGGAGACACGGTGGCGCAGGCCGTTGGCAAAAAATACCGGGGTCGGCTCGATGGCGGGATCAAGTTGCTTTGGCGTGTCGAGCCGCTTCAGCCCCGCTCTCGCTCGCTCGCCCGCAACACCTCGCGGACCAGCCTCTCGCCCGGCAGACGATCCCTGGCCTTCAGGATCATCCAGAAAAATTCCCTGATGGTGTTTCGATGTCGAAGGGGACAAAGCGCCTCATCGCAATCGCGATCACGTTGCCAAGCGGTCACTCGATACAGACTGAGCTTGGCGACCAGCAACTCCGCCGCTGCGTTGTCGCTCAGCCGAGCGCAATACTTGTCCGCAGCCGCGATCAAATATCGGTCGCGCTCATCTCGCGAAAGCATTTCGGCGGGCGTCGGATGCCCGCGACCGACCGGAAACGCCCCCGCAAATGTTGATGGTCGAACCGGTTTCATCGTCGCTCGCCATCATAGCTGAGAACATGCGCCACAAACTCAGCCCGCTCCTCTGGCGTTGCCGCCGCCCACGCCCTCTTGAGTGACGTGAGCGCACGCGACCACTTCAGCCGAGGTCGCCCGCCGTGCGAGCGGCCAATTTCTACCATCTGCGTGACCGTTGGTGGATTGTCGCTTTCGATCAGCCGTTCAAATTCCTCCGCTGGAATGTGGGCAACCTGCTGCGCGCGCCAAAGCACGGCGCGCGAGATACCGAATTGCTTTGCGATCTGCCTAATTGATGGTGGCTCAGTGCTGGGCCGCTTCATGTTCGCGCCTCCATCGGCGCGAACCGACCGCCCGGCACCGCCGCCTGCAACGCTGTCGTGGCAGCACGTTCCAACGCCGCAAGCGGAAGGTCGGCGCACTCAATGCAGATCCCGCACACGGATGCTGCTGGCGGCTTCGGCACCGCTGGCACGCTCAACAACAACCAGCCGACGCGCTGCCGCTCCCATATCAGACCCGAACACACGATGCAGGACCGCATCCGGCGCGGCAGAGCATCCAGCCAAGAGCGGGCGGCGTTCTTTAGGATCGGCACGTCGAGCGGCTGATCGACATCAACCAAATAGGTCAGCAGCGCGCCGGATGTTTCCCGGCGGTAGCGGGCCAGCTCCGATCTGCGAGCGTGACGGTTCACGGCGATGCCCTCCAGGCGATAGGCGATCTGTTTCATCCAGTTGTTCTCAAATCAAAGCTCGCCAGCCTATCGGGCGGCAGCGTTGCGATTTGCGCCCGCTGTTCAGCGAACCGTTCACGCGCGTCCGCATCGGGATGGGTCTGAATGTGATGATCGAGGCATTCGACAATCAGTGCGACAGTCATGGTGATGTCGATCTTTCGCGGCGGAATGACGCCAAGATAGACGTACCATTGCGTAAGCGCAGTTTGCGTCAGGCACGCGGGATCGACCAGCGGCGCACCGCCATCCCGCAAAAAATCCCGGTACTTCACCAGCCGCTTTTGAGGCTCCAGCCGCACCGTCAAACGGGCATTGCCGCCGAAAATCAGATCGCCATCCTTCCTGTTGAGATCACCGACCTCCATCCTGTGCATGTGCGCCACATCGGCGGCTGTCATGACGTTCGACTGCTGCCGCGTCAGCCAAACCA
Organism: Bradyrhizobium sp. 482_C4_N1_8; assembly: GCF_052075965.1. NCBI lineage: Bacteria > Pseudomonadati > Pseudomonadota > Alphaproteobacteria > Hyphomicrobiales > Nitrobacteraceae > Bradyrhizobium > Bradyrhizobium sp. 482_C4_N1_8. The sequence goes on from NZ_CP197231.1 coordinate 3,800,837, forward strand.
CCGGCAGACCGCCCGACATGAAATCGTCGTCGTTCGGCTTCAGTCCCTCCGCCGCAATCCGGAGAACGGTGCCGGGATGGGTGAAATGGTACAGGTTCATGTTCGCGCTCCTCTCGCTGTTGTCATTGCCTGCTGATCCCGCGCGCCTGACTATCGAGGGTCGGTGGTTCTGAACACCTCCTCCCCTAGGGAGGAGGAGGTGTGTTCAGACCTCCCTCCGAACACCCTTTTGAACAGTTCTGAACAGGCGGTCTGAACATGTTCAGAGGCATTAGCATCTCGATTTGATGGAGTTTTCTCATTGCACCGCCTCCCGTGTTCAGATGTGTTCAGGGTCTGAACATCGGGTGTTCAGATTGGGGGTGTTCTGAAGAAGGGTGTTCAGAGCCTTTTCCCCCTTCTTGGTGAGGTCGATACGGCCCGGCTCCCCAGTGACCAGCTTGTCCTTTTCCAGCTCCTTGAAGGCTCGTTTGACCGCGACGTGATGCGGCTTGCCGTCGCGCAGCTTCCAGCCAAGGTGCCGCGCCAGATCAATCTGTGACGCCTTCCGGTTGGCCGCGTCGCGCAGCGCGACCAGGAGTTCGTCCTGACGGCTCCGCGCCGCTTGGACAATGTCGGCGTGGCCCCGTTCGCTCAGCGGCGATGCTACGACGGTCGGGATCAGCCGCCCTTTGCTGTCCTTCAACTGCTCGTGGGTGACGGTGCGCGTCGTGAAGTGCATCGGCGCGAAGTCAGGCCCTCGGTACTTGCCCTGCCAATGCAGCTCGACCACGCCTGACGCGGTGCGGGCTGCCGTCAAATTGCCGTCCACCTCGTTGAGGAAGGCACCGCCACCGCGCGGGATAAGGTTTTCGTCGCTGGCGTTCTTGACAGGATGGCAGGCTACGATGACGCACGGCTCGCCGAGCATCGTGGTGAGCGGACGCAAGGTGCGCCTCGCATAGTCACCGAACTGCGTGTTGGAGTTTTCATCGTCGCCCTCGAAGTACGCGGCGGCGGTGTCCACGATGATCAGGTTGACGGGGCCGATCTGCTTGATCTCGGTCCGGATACGGTCCTGCATCTCCGAAATCTTGAACACGCCGGGGATGAAGTGAACGTCGAGGGTCTCCAGATCGAAGCCCATCTGCTGCGCTAAGGCGATCCAGCGCATCCGCACGTCGTCGGCGTTCTCGCCAGCGAGGTACACCACGCGGCCCTTCTCAACGTCGCGGTCAACGATCTTTTTGCCCTCCGCAACGTGCGCAGCGATCAACAACAGGATCGCGGTCTTGCGTGCTCCGGTTTTGCCGGTGATGCTGTAGAGAAAGCGCCGCTGCAACAGACCGAAGATGACGTAGTCGGGCGGCACGAAGCCCTGGACAAATCCCGCACTCGACAAGATCAGCCGCCGGTCGCTCCAGCTTGCGGGCCTCGACGGCGCGGCGCGCACCTCATTGCTGCGTACTTGCTCGCGCAGAATATCATTGGCGTCGCGCGGCTTCATGTGAACGCTCCCGCTGACGGCAGAACCTCGGCGAAGATGCCGTGAGCTGTGAGCCGTCCGGCAGACGACCTGAAGGTTCATGTTGCCGCTCGGCCGACGCCATCTGTAATTTCGTCAAATGGGAGCTTGACAGCGTTTACCTCCATTTGCAATGGTTACCGATGGGTACTCGTCATGGCGACACTTAGTCAGTTGGTGGCAGGCATAGCCGCTGTGGAAGGGATCGATGCGGAGCGCGTCGGCGCTATCGCACGAGCTATTCGTGAACACGGCCTCATCAGGACTTCAGGGCGAGGAACCTCGGCCGCGCAAATGTCGGCACCAGACGCGGCGAACTTGTTGATCGCCGCTAACATGGCCGATACGGCGCGCACCGCGCCTGCCGCTGTTACACAATACCGAGCGCTTAGAGCGAAGCGAAATAAGCAAACGAGCGAGTTCGGCAGCGAACTCGAGGAGATGATTTCAGCGGCCAAGCAGGACTGCTTGGCCGACTATATTACGAAGATGGTCGGACTTCTGGGCACACGCGGCCACGTTCTCGGTAGAAAGCGTTTCCTCAACGAGACGTACGGGATCTCGATTGAATTCGAGAAGCCTATTCCTAGCGTGATTGTCGGAATTTCGGTTTTGAACTTCATCCACTCGGACGCCATCTCGTTCGGTGAACATCCGGGGCAGTCATCCGCCGAGGCGCGTGGTGATCGCAGGGAAAGAACAAGGATCACCCAGCGAACAATTCAAGCTGTCGCCAATGTTCTTCGCATGTAGGAGTGAGGCATGAAGGTGCAGGATAACGATTGCATCGCTGACGACTTGCTCGAAGGGGCAGAAGAAATCGCACGCTTTATATTTGGCTCCCCGAGCAAACGACGGCGCGTCTACCATCTTGCTGCACATTCAGGCATGCCGCTATTTCGGCTGGGTGAAGTTATCTGTGGCCGCCGGAGTACGTTGCTCGCCTGGATAGCCGAACAAGAGAAGGCGACGCGACCGAGGAGTTCGCGATGACCGCAGCGAAGCAAGCCGAACGCGCGATGGCTGCCGCTGCCGCTGAGGGGCCGGGAAACGGCCCACCAGGGCGGCCCCAGAGGCGGGGGCGGGGTGATTTGCCCAGCGAGGGCGCGGCCCAGGCGGGGGCCTGAGGTCGCCGGGTCCAAGGGACTGAAATGGTTGCGGTTTTTCGAGTTTTTTAAGCGTCGTCCTGGGCGGGGTTCCCGCGTAAATTGGGGGTGCGTTCGTGGGCAGGAAATTGGCGGATGGTCTGTCATACCCACCGCGCGCCATGCGGGCCGAACAGGCTGCGGCCTATCTGTCGATTTCGACCCGGTTTTTCTATGAACTGGTCGATGCCGAGAAGATGCCGCCGCCAGTGAAGCTGGGAACGGCTTCACTCTGGGATCGTCGTGAACTGGATGCTGCCTTCGACAATTTGAAGGACGAGCCGGGGAGCGAGAGTTCTTTGCTGCGACGCCTGCGCGAACTGGAGCAAGCACATGTTGCAAAGGGTCGAAGTCCAAAGGACTGACTATCTCTACCGAAAGGTCGCCAAGGGGCGGCCTTATTTGTATTTCCGTTTCCCGAAGGAGTTTGGTGTCAAGCTGGTCTCGCTGCCGGTCGATGAAGCCAGCAAGGCGTTTCAGCACCAGTACGACCTCTGCCGCGCCAAGCTGCGCAAGTTGGAAGCCGACCGGGACAAGGTGAAGCCCGCGCCGCGCGTGAAGCTCGCCCGTTCGCTGCCCGGCACCATCGGCAAGGCGATTGAGACCTATCGCGTGTCGGACAGCTTCACGGGGCTCAAGCCGGGCACGCAGACGATCTACATCGGGCGGCTGGACAAGCTGAAAGCGCAATTCGGCAATGAGCCGCTGCGGGAGGTGAACCGCGATGCCGCCGAGCGGATGGCCAGCGAGATGGACTACCTTGCGCGTCTCGACCGGGTTAAGGCGAAGTACGGCAGTGAGATTGACGGCGACGCCGCCCAGCGGCTCATGGACAAGGCGAGCCCGCAGATGTGGGACCTGTACATCACGCTGCTCTCCAACATCTGGAAGGCGGCGCGCGCGGCCGACCCGGACAACGTGATCTTCGGTATCCGCAAGCTGCCTAGCCCCACCTTGGAGATTGATCAGAAGCACAAGGACACTCACTGCCAGCCGCACCTGCGCTGGCCCGACGATCTGATCGAGCGCTTTGACGAGACGGCCCCCGATTACCTCGTGCTGGCCCGGATGGTGCTGCACTTCACCAGCCAGCGCGGCGGCGACGCCGTGCGGATGAAGTGGGAGCATTACGACGGCAAGGGCGTCAAGGTGTGGCCGGAAAAGACCACCAGGAAGGGCATGGTGCTGGAGCCCGCCTACCACCTGCTACCGGACGTGCTGATCGAGGCGCTCGACAAGGCGAAGGAGGAGACCGCCACGTCGGACTACATCCTCGTCAGCTCCGAGGGTCGGAAGTGGGCGACCCGGCGGTCGATGAGCCAAGCGATCAAGGCGCATCTGGTCATGATTGGGGCCCGCATGCCGAAGCAGAAGAAGGGCTATACCGCCCATGGCCTGCGCCACACCGGGGCCTCTGAGGTCGCCGCGCTTCCGGGCGCTAACTCCAAGGGCGTGCAGACCATCACCGGCCACAAGTCCCTACGCCAGCCGGAACGCTACATGGAGCAAGCCGACAAGGCCCGGATCAATGAGGCGATGGTCGAGGCGTGGAACGCCGACATCGCGCGCCGTCAGGCCGAGCGTGCTGCTCGCCGCAAGGCCGCCATCAAGCTGGTGAAGCGCTGAGAACAGACCAAAAACAGGCCGAGAACGACCCCGTAGGAAACCGCCCCCAAGAAGTGGGAAACCCAGTGGGAAATCATTCAATACATTCGATTAGTCCTTTACGAGAGGTTTACGAGGGCGGCCTTAGGGTGGGGCCAGCGTTCCACGGGCCCCTGAAATGCCGACGCCGATAAGCTCGATCGTTCCCGTCAGTGCCGCCAGCCCCGTGGCTGATGCGGCAACGCCCGATCTTGTGCTCCAGGCCGGCAGCGTCGTGGACGCAAGGGTCGTCAGCGTGATGGCCGACAATCTGGTGCGGATCGCGATCGCCAATCTGTCGATGGATGTGATGTCCGAGGTGTCGCTGACACCGGGGCAAAATCTCCAGCTCGCAGTGTCGCAGAACGGCGGCACCATCAGGCTCGCCATCATGAACGGGGCAGGCGAGGCGACGGCGGACCAGATCACGCTGACGCCGCGGGCGGCTTCGCTCGTGGACAGCCCGTCGCTCGCGCCATCTGCGACCACCGCGCGCAACACGCTGACGCCATCGGAGCAGGTCGCCGTCACCGTGGCTTCGGCCGAGGCGGTCACAAAACAGGGCAGCCAGGCGCCGTTGTTCGCCAATCTCGCCTCCGTCGTCACCGGCAGCGATCTGCCGGCGGGACTAAAGCAGGCGGTGCTGGACGTGTTGGCGCAGCAGACGCCGCTCAACACTGGGCTCGATGGCGGCGATATCGAATCCGCCTTCCAGAAGTCCGGCCTGTTTCTCGAGGCCTCGCTCGCCGCAGGTGCGACGCCGTCCTCCGGCACGATGCCGGACCTGAAGGCCGCGCTGCTGGTGCTGCGCCAGACATTGGCCACGCTCGAGACCGCCACTCCACAGGCGCAAGGCGCCGCGCTTCCGGCCAGCGCTACGGCGGGGACATCGCAGGTCGCCGCCGTGCCGGGTCAGGCTGCATCGCCGTCAACCGAGCCCGATATGGCCCAACAGCCGCAGATGCCGCGCGGCGCCAATCTGGCGGCCGCTGTGCTCGCCGACATCGCCGGCGGCGCTCCGCAGGCCGCGATGCCGCGAACCATGTCCGCCGGCCTTGCCGCGGCCCTCCTTCAAGAGGTCACGCAAAACCTGCCGCGCCTGATCGGCAACGTGCCGGGCTCGAACAAGGCCGTGCCCGACGGCCATCTCTTCGAGGCCGCGGCGCGCGCGACACCGCCGCCGTTCCGCGGCGCGCTGCCGGCGCCGCAGGCGATCGCATCGCCATCGCTCGCGCCGGATACGCCGCTCTCCGCAACGGTGCACCGCCTGCTCGACGACACCGATGCCGCGATCGCGCGGCAGACCTTGTTGCAAGTCGCTTCGCTGCCCGATCGCACCGATGCCTCCGGCCATCGCATCGACCCGGCCGTGCCGCAATGGAATTTCGAGATTCCCTTTGCGACCCCGCAAGGCACCGCGATGGCGCAGTTCGAGATCTCGCGCGATGGCGGCAACGAATCCGCCGATCCTGCCAAGCGCGCCTGGCGCGCGCGCTTCACGCTCAATGTCGAGCCGGCCGGCCCCGTGCATGCGCTGATCACGCTCAACGGCGACAAGACTTTTGTGCGGATGTGGGCGGAGCGGCCCGCGACCGCGCAGCAGCTCCGCGCCGGCATCGGCGAGCTCAACCAGGCCCTGACGCGCGCCGAGCTCAAGCCCGGCGACATCCTGGTCCGCGACGGTGCGCCACCGCAGCCGGCGCCGGCCCGCGCCGGCCACTTCCTGGATCGCGCCACATGAGCGATCCATCCAAGCTCGCAATTGCGCTGCACTACGAGAAGGGCAGCAACGCGCCCGTCGTCGTCGCCAAGGGCAAGGGCACGATCGGCGAAAAGATCGTCAAGATCGCCAAGGCCAACGACATCCCGATCGAGGAGAACGAGATCTTGGCCGGCGCGCTGTCCAAGGTCGAGCTTGGCGAGGAGATCCCGCCCGACCTCTACAAGGCCGTCGCCGAAGTGCTGGTATTCGTGCTGCGGCTGTCGGGCCGGGGGCGATAGAGCATGATCCGGAAAAGTGTGCAGCGGTTTTCCGACAAGATCATGCTCAACAAATAACCTGTCATCGTTTCACCACGATAGCAGCTGCATGGTCGCGGCCATCTTCATTGCCCAACGGATACCGCTCTTGCTGACCCGCCGCTCCACGCTTGGCCTTCTCGCCGCAGCTGCCACCGTGCCGTCACGTGCGTTCGCGCATGTCGCGCCGCCGCGCAACGAGATCCGCGACAGCCTCGCAAAGCGCTTCACCGATCTCGGCACGGCGGGCACCTTCGTCGGCTACAAGGTCGAGGACTATCTGATCGTCGCCAGCGACAAGGAACGTTCCGGCGAAGCGAAGCTGCCGGCCTCGACCTTCAAGATTCCGAACTCGCTGATTGCGCTCGAGACCGGCGTCGTCACCGATCCCGACAAGGACGTGTTCCCCTGGGACGGCGTGAAGCGGCCGATCGAGGCCTGGAACAAGGACCACACGATGCGCAGCGCTATCGCGGTCAGCGCCGTGCCGGTCTATCAGGAGATCGCGCGCCGGATCGGGCAAGAGCGGATGCAAAAGTATGTCGACATGTTCGACTACGGCAATCGCGATATCGGCGGCGGCATCGACCAGTTCTGGCTCACCGGCAATTTGCGCATTGACCCGGTCGAGCAGATCGATTTCGTCGACCGGCTGCGCCGCCGCGCGCTGCCGATCAGCAAGCGCAGCCAGGATCTCGTCGCTGACATCCTGCCGGTGATCAAGGTCGGCGACAGCGTCATCCGCGCCAAATCCGGCTTGCTCGGCGCCGAGCGCGGCGAGCCGTCGCTCGGCTGGATGGTCGGCTGGGCCGAGAAGGGCGAGGCGCACACCGTGTTCGCGCTCAACATGGATTGCAAGGAGCCGCGTCTCGTCGGCGAGCGCATGCCACTGACGCAAGCCTGCCTTGCCGAGATCGGCGCGATCTAGCTGGCGCGTACGAACCTGCTAGCATCCTTCCGACCAAACAAAAGAAAAGGTCGGGAGGATAATATGAATTCAACGCCACTCTGGCTGTCGTCGCTCACGTTGGCCGCCGCCGGCGGCTGGCTCGCAGCCACGATGTTTGCCGCACCCGCCACCAGCAAGGAGCCGCGCTTTCCGCAGCTCACCATGGACCAGCTCGACGCCAAGCAGAAGCCGCTCGGCGAGCAGATCGTGAAGGTGTCGAGCGTCGGCATCGGCGGGCCCTACAATCCGATGATCCGCAGCCCGGTGCTCGGCCAGCGACTGTTCGACCTGTTCTACTATCTGCGCTGGGAAACCTCGGTCCCGACCAAGCTGAATGAGTTCGCGATCCTGATCATCGGGCGGCAGTGGCGCTCGCAGGTGGAATGGTTCGCGCACGCGCCGCTGGCAGCCAAGGCGGGCCTGTCGCCTGATATCATCGCGGAGCTGAAGGCCAACAAGCGGCCGTCGAAAATGGCCGAGGACGAGGCCGTGGTCTACGACTTCGTCACCGAGATCACCACGACCAAGAAGGTTTCCGACGAGACCTACGCGCGGGCGAAGAAGGTATTCAACGATCAGCAGATCGTCGATCTCACCGCGGTCGCCGGCAATTACGTGATGGTCGCGATGCTGCTGACGATGGCCGAAGAGACGGTGCCGCCGGACAAGCAGGAGCCGTTCAAGCCGGGCGAGCCGTAGGAGTTGCCGCCATCCTTCGAGACGCCCGCTGCGCGGGCTCCTCAGGATGAGGACCTGTTTTGTTGTGGGGTGTGAGAAGACGCGGCAAGATGCCAGACCCTCATGGTGAGGAGCCCGCGAAAGCGGGCGTCTCGAACCATGAAGGCCAAGATGCTTCTCACCCCAGCTTGAACAGCGCCTGCAAGAATTCCTCTACCGCCTTGCGCGACTCCGCGGCCGTCGTGGGATTGCCGCCGACATGCGGGTTGAGCTCGACGCATGCATCCTTGTAGGTGAAGGGCGCGTTGGTATCGCCGTTCATCAGCACGCCGCCGTCGCCTTCCTTGATATGGCAGTTGCGCACGGTCTGCGCGTTGGCCGACACCGCAATGGTGCTGACGCCGAGCAGGCCGCTGTCGAAGCCGTGCGCACTGTCGGAGTATTCGGTCAGCACCACATCACGCCCGGCCGTCTTGAGCCGTCCGACGAACGCCTTGCAGCTCGTCACGGGATTATAGTCGTCGGGCGTGCCGTGGAAGATCCGGATCGGGCGCGCGGCGACCTCGGCGTCGCCAACGTAGGTCGTCGAGCAATCCGGATAGAACGGGATGTAGGCGGCGAACTGGACGCCGGACTTGTTCCAGAGCTTGTTGAAGCGTTCGAGGCTCGCATAGAGCGTCGCCTGTCCGCCGCGCGAGAAGCCCATCAGCACGATGCGGTCAGGATCGACGCGGGGATGCTTCGCAAGAATCTCCAGTGAGCGGTAGATGTCGACGATCAGGTTGAGCCGGCCGAGCAGAGCCTGGTTCGGCCCCACCACCGTCAGCCCGCGGCCGGTAAAACCGTCGATCACGAAGGTCGAGATGCCCATGGCGTTGAATGCGTGCACCCAGGCCTCGGTGGTGGCGCCGACGCCGCTCGAGCCATGCATCAGCACCACGACGGGAAGTTTGCCGGTGCCCTGGGCGACGCGGAATTCGCCCGCGACCGTCACCGGCTTGCCGGCCACCGCATCGCCGCTGAGGAATTGCTGGTCGGAGAGGGTGAGCGAGGGGATCGGATAGATCTCGGCGCGGGTGGCGACTTCCTTCGGCAGGGATTGCGCGTTGGCGCCAATGCCGGCGAGCAGTGTTGAAATGCAGAGCGCCATAGCGACGCGGAATGCGGTCGGCATCGTGATCATCCCCCTATGATTTTCATGGAGTAGAACAACGGACCTGCGCACTGTCAATTTGATGCGCGACGACCTCAGGCCTTATCCGCCTTCTTCGCCATCAGCGCCTGGTCGATCGCAAAGCCGCCGATCTCGCTCATCGCTTCCGAGATCACGTCGCCCTTGCGGGCAAAGCCGGCGGAGAGGACATCGAACTGCATCCGTGCCAGACGCAGCACCTCGAGCGGCACGGAGACCACGGTCTCGTTGAAACTGTCGACGGAGGCGCGCAAGCCGTCGAGCTCGGTGGTGAGCTTGCCGATATGGCTTTCCGCATCCTGCATCAGGCCGAGCAGCTTGCCGCGCTCGGCGTCGAACGCCGCGCGCTCGGCCGCCGCGGCCGCGGTTACCTCGGCGAGCTGGGTCCCCAGCGTCGCGATCTGGCTGACCATGGCTTCGGAGGCGAGCGCGGTCGCCTCGCGCAGGTCTACAAGGCGCTTGTTCTCTTCCTGTTGCTCGTGAAACAGCCGTTCGGCCGACATCGCCCGTTGCTTGAGTGATTCGATCAGCGCGGCCGCGCGCAGCAGCATCTCGCCGTTGCGCCCCGACACCATGCTGGCCATCCGCCGCAGGAAGTCGGTGGTTTCGGACGATGAGTTCGGCGGCAGAGGGACGACCGTGGCGGACATGAGGGATGCTTGCAGCCAGACGTGGTGACCGCCGCCGTACCGACTGGGCTCACGCAACATTCGGCGCCTGATCGTGAAGGGAGCAAGCCTGAATCGGCCGGCCCGGTCAACCGGTGGGGGCCGACAAAACGACGGCAATCCCCTCAGGCGTCTTTCTGGCGGCCGATCCGCCCGAGATGGGTGAAGCCGAACCCGGCCGAATATTTCAGGCCGTAGCCGAGCGCCCGGTCGATGCCGATATGGGCGAGCCAGATCATGGCGATGGACAGCGTGAGCGGCGAGGCGAAGCCGAAGCCCAGCGTCAGCAGCGCCACCGGCGCCATGTAGCTGTGGGCGGCATTGTAGACCAGCGCCCCGAATCTGGCGTCGGCGAGGTAGGCCAGGAAGCTCAGATCGGGGACGAAGAAGAGCAGGGCGAACACCAGCCACGAGCCGCCCCAGGAGGCGTAGAGCATCACCATGCCCGTGAACAGGGTCAGGCCTTCCAGCCGCAGTAGGATCTTGACGCCGCCGGTCGCCGCGCCCGTCTCGGCCGTTACCTCATCCATTGTCGTCTCCCAGGCAAAACTCTGTAATTCCTTGCGCTTTCCCGCTGCGGCAAGGCAGCCCTGCGACACCGAAAGCGGCTTCCCGGCCCGCAAAATGCCGTGTTAGAACCCCCGGCAATCGCATTTAGGCTAAGAACTGGCGGGAGCAAATGAAGAATATCCTGGACGCCCTTGAAGATCGTCGCGCCGGCGCAAAGCTCGGCGGCGGGGAGAAGCGCATCGAAGCGCAGCACGCCCGCGGCAAGCTGACCGCGCGCGAGCGCATCGAGCTCCTGCTCGACAAGGGATCGTTCGAGGAGTTCGACATGTTCGTCGAGCACCGCTCCACCGAGTTCGGCATGGAGAAGAACAAGATCCCCGGCGACGGCGTCGTCACCGGCTGGGGCACCGTCAACGGCCGCAAGACGTTTGTGTTCGCCAAGGATTTTACGGTGTTCGGCGGCTCGCTGTCGGAGACCCACGCGCTGAAGATCACCAAATTGCAGGACATGGCGATGAAGGCGCGGGCGCCCATCATCGGCCTCTATGACGCGGGCGGCGCCCGCATCCAGGAGGGCGTCGCGGCGCTCGCCGGCTATTCCTATGTGTTCCGCCGCAACGTGCTCGCCTCGGGCGTGATCCCGCAGATCTCCGTCATCATGGGCCCCTGCGCCGGCGGCGACGTCTATTCGCCTGCGATGACCGACTTCATCTTCATGGTGAAGAACACCAGCTATATGTTCGTCACCGGCCCCGACGTGGTGAAGACCGTCACCAACGAGGTCGTCACGGCGGAAGAGCTCGGCGGCGCCTCGGTGCACGCCACGCGCTCCTCGATCGCGGACGGCGCCTTCGAGAACGACGTCGAGACGCTCTTGCAGATGCGGCGCCTGATCGACTTCCTGCCGTCCAACAACACCGATGGCGTGCCGGAATGGCCGAGCTTTGACGACATCGGCCGGGTCGACATGTCCTTGGACACGCTGATCCCCGACAATCCGAACAAGCCCTACGACATGAAGGAGTTGATCCTGAAGGTCGTGGACGAGGGCGATTTCTTCGAGATCGCGGATGCCTTCGCCAAGAACATCGTCACGGGCTTTGGCCGCATTGCGGGCCGCACCGTCGGCTTCGTCGCCAACCAGCCGATGGTGCTGGCCGGCGTGCTCGACTCCGACGCTTCGCGCAAGGCCGCGCGCTTCGTCCGTTTCTGCGACGCCTTCAACATCCCGATCGTGACCTTCGTCGACGTGCCGGGCTTCTTGCCCGGCACCGCGCAGGAATATGGCGGCCTGATCAAGCACGGCGCAAAACTGCTGTTCGCCTATTCGCAGTGCACCGTGCCGCTGGTCACCATCATCACCCGCAAGGCCTATGGCGGCGCCTTCGACGTCATGGCCTCCAAGGAAATCGGCGCCGACATGAACTACGCCTGGCCGACCGCCCAGATCGCGGTGATGGGCGCCAAGGGCGCGGTCGAGATCATCTTCCGCTCAGACATCGGCGACCCCGACAAGATCGCCGCGCGCACCAAGGAATACGAAGACCGCTTCCTGTCGCCGTTCATCGCAGCCGAGCGCGGCTACATCGACGACGTCATCATGCCCCACTCGACCCGCAAGCGGATCGCAAGGGCGCTGGCAATGCTGAAGGACAAGAAGGTGGAAACGCCGGCGAAGAAGCACGACAATTTGCCGTTGTGACGACAAGTAGCCCGGATGGAGCGTAGCGAAATCCGGGTTTTTAACCCAAGTGCCGCATGTCGCTGATGACCGAAGACGATCCGACCGACGAGATTTCAGACATTGAGGCGCGGATCGAGCGGCTGGCCGAGATCGCCGAGCGATGCCGGAAGTACATTCTGGCATCCAAAATCGCGATTGGCGGCGGCGGCGCGCTGTTGTTGATCACGATCCTTGGGTTGTTCGGGACAGGTCTGACCGCGGCGCTCGGATCGATCGCCTTGGTGCTAGGCGGGATCGTGTCGCTCGGTTCGAACATCAGCACGTTGCAGCAAACCGAGAGCGCCATCGGTGCTGCGGAGGCGCTTCGCGCGCAACTGATCGGCAGGATCGACCTTCGCGTGGTCGAGGACACGCCGCTGAAATTGGTGTGAGGCGAAATTCGTACGGTGGGTTAGCCCCGTGACTGCGCGAAGCGCAGTTCGCGCGGCGTAACCCACCATCTTTGTTGAGACATGCGTTGGCGGATTACGCTTGCGCTATTCCGCCCTGCGTTTGGCATCCGCCGCAGCGAAATGCGTCATCTGATCGGCGTGGGCTTTTGCGAACGCCGGACGGCCCGTGGCGCGCGCGACGTAGTCGCGGCAGGCAGGACTGTCCGCCAGGCCGTCGAACTTGTCGACGACGCGCAGCACGTCCGACATCAGGATGTCGGCGACGGAGAAAGACCCCGCCAGCCATTCGCGCACCGCAAGCACCGTCTCCATGTGCTTGAGCCGGAGTTTTAGGAAGTCGTCGACGAACTTCACGGCGGGTGAGCCATCGTCACTGCCGGTGAACTTGAACATCGTCCAGGGCAGGGCCGGCATCTCCACCGAATTGAGCGCCGCGAACACCCATTCGACCGTGTCGCTGCGACCGCGCGGATCGGTGGGCATCAGCCTGGCGCTGAGTTCTCCCAGATGCAGCAGGATCGCGCCGCTCTCGAAGATCGAGAGGTCGCCGTCGGTCAGCCACGGCACCTGGCCGAAGGGCTGGTGCGCGAAATGCGCGGCGTCCCGCGGGCCGAACGGCACGCTCGCGACGTGGTAGGGCAAGGCGGCTTCTTCGAGCGCCCAGCGTACGCGAAGGTCGCGCACGAAACCGCGCGGCATCTCGGGAACCCAGTCGAAGGTGGTGAGGGTGAGGTTGGCCATGCGGTGTCTCCGTGCTGTCTGGGCATAGGACGGCTGAAGGGCGAGCGTTCCGACAGGCGGGGACGTTTTTTCTCTGCAGGCAGCGACCGTAGGGTGGGCAAAGGCGCGCTTGCGCCGTGCCCACCATCTTTTGGCCGACGATAGAAGTGGTGGGCACGCTCCGCTTTGCCCACCCTACGGGGCCACTGGGCTTCTCTCACTGCCCAAGCTTCGCCAGCTTGCCTTGCTTCGCGGCGTCGACCGCACGCTCTGCATCTTCCGGCAGCAGGGTCCGCTCCGCGACCTGCCTTGCCGCCTCGCGCCGCACCGCCGCCACATACGCCCCGTCATCCGCATATCGCTCCGCAATCGACAGCCGGGGATCATGCACTTCCTTCCGCGCGGCCTCGGTCGGTGCGAACGGCACCACCGCGCCTTGCAGCGGATAGAGCGCCGTCGGGCCAAATCCTTGAGCGCGCGGATTCCATGCGGTGTAGGTCGCGCGTGGCACCGCGAGCGCAAGCTGGCGGATGCCTGCGATGGCCATGCCGTCATTGTCCGCCTTCGGCACGAACACGGGATAGCGGCCGATCTCCTTGGGCGGCAGCACGCTCTGGTCGGAGAAGGCGGCCAGCGTGTGGATGCCGGCATAGGGCAGGCCGGGGATATCCATCGGCACCGCGCCTTGCGCCGCGACCAGCGTGCCGTGGGCGCGCATGGGGACGCGGCTTGCTGGCGGCTTTGTTCCGTCGCTGATCCAGGCGTTGAGGTCGGTGAGCAGCGCGCGCATAGGCATGCCCGCATGCATCGGGTTTTGCGGCAGCGACATCGCAGGCAAACCCTTCTTCATCACGTCGGCGGCTTCGGCAAAATGCGGCGTGCCTGAGATCATGTAGGCGCGGACGTTGTCGGGGAGGTCGAGGTGGTTGCCGGCGAGGTCGGTGACGAGCAGCGATGCGTGCGAGGCCCACCATTCGTGCTCGCTGTCGGTCTGCATCACCTTCGGGCATGTCGCCGAGAGCGCGCAGCGGCGAAGCAGGCCGTCGGTCTTGCCGGAATAGGGATCGCTCAGGCTCGCATAGGTGAAGGGGAAGAGATCAGCCTGCCACGCCGGATCCTGCGGATGGCGCGGGTTGCGGCCGGGCTGGCCGAAGCGGACGTTGGTCGCCATGCGCCGCGTGCCCGCGACATGCGGCATCAATCCGTCGAACACGGTGCGCCCCTGGAGATCCTCGTTGAAGCCGAGATAGAGGAAGTCGCGCAGGAAGCGGCCGGATTGCGACACGCCGAAGCCGATGGCGCGGGTGACCGAGGGATGCAGGCCGTTCAGCAGCGGGTTCGCCTGGGTCTCGTCGTGGCGGAGAAAGCTGACGACGTCGCGCACGGCTGCATAGCCCATGCCGAGCGGCACAGGATCGCGCGCGGTGTAGGTGATCTCGTAGAGCGCGCCGGCATCAAAACCGTCGGGCCGGGTGATCTCCACCGTCACGGGATCGACGAGCTTTGCGAGGAGGCCGGAAGGCGCCTGCCGCGGATCGGCCCAGGCGGCCCGCACGGAGACCTTGAGGTCGGCGGCATCGGTCGCCGGCCAGGTCAGCGTCGCACGCGCGGGATTGGTCGTGTTGTCGAAGACCACCTCTTCGCGCGCGGGCCCGGTGACGGTCTTCAGCACCGGTGCCGTCATCGCCATCTGGCCGGGCTTGGAGGGGATGTCGCCCTGCCAGCCGACCCAGACCATCGTAAAACCCTGGCGGTGCAGGAAGCCGATGCCGGCATCCTCGGCCTTGTCGGCATTGTTGGCGCCGGGCTGGGCGGAATCGTCGAACAATTGCGGCGCCAGCTTGCGGCCGCGATTGGGCACCTCGAGCAGCAGCGTGCCGTTGCCGTGAGTGGGATCGGTGGGCCGCAGGATCACGACGTCGGCGGTGGCTGCCACCTTGCCGTCGGAGCTACGCGGCGCGAGCGCGAGGTCGGTGATGACGGCGTTGCGATCGTCGGACGGGTTGAGCGCGAAGGTCGCACGCGCGGTGATGCGCTCATAGGTGCCGACATCGCCAAAGCTGCGCCCTGCAAAGGCGGGCTCGCGCGCGAGGATGTCGAAGCGGACGATTTCGGCGAGCGAGGCCGTGGGCCACAGGCAGGTGATTGCAACGAGGCCCGTGATGATCCTGCGCATGGCCGTTCCTTCCCTTATCGGCGCGATCCGAATGTTCCGTCGCGCGGGCTTTTTGTTGCCGCCACTATAACCGTCTATGCTGCGGCCAAACAACAGGAGGAAACACATGCCCGCTGCCTACTTCGTCGTTCGCGCCACCGTCACCGACGCCAGCAAGCGCGCCGCCTTCGACACATGGTACGAGACCGAACATGTGCCGGACGCGGTGAAGGCGTTCGGCGTAGCTAAGGCTTGGCGGTTCTGGAGCCTGGACGATCCCTCGCTGCATCAGGCCATGTATCAATTCGATGACGAGACCAAGCTGGCTGCGATGCTGAAGGGCGATGCGTTGAAGCAGCTCGTCGCCGATTTCAACCGCGACTGGCCCGACTTGAAGCGCACGCGCGAGACGCTGGTGCTGGCGCAGGAGTTTGCGAAGCAGGACGCTGGAGCGTAGCTCGCGCCGAGTCCCGTAGCTCGCTTGTCCCTGACACCCATGTCATGAATCTGAAGATGCGATTCAGCTTTCGTTCATGTCGTGACCGCGACACTCCCTCTGCATCACTTGCTCGATAGCCTAGAGGACATGTCATGGAGCGTCGGAACTTTTTGAAACTTGCATTCGGCGTCGCGGCTGGAGCCGCGACGTTGACCGCGAGCGCACAAGCTGCGCCGTTGGCGCCGCAGCCGCTCGGCGATCCCGCGCGCGCGCCGCAAGGCAATCCCGACGCTCGTCCCGCCGTCACCACCAGTGAGGAGACCGCGCAGCTCGAGCCCGAGCAGGTGCATTGGCATGGTCACCACCGCCATTGGGGCTGGCGCCGCCGCCACTGGGGTTGGCATCGCCGGCGCTGGCACCGCCATCACTGGTAAGCTCGGCACAAGCCAGGCCTTGAACGGGGATCGCGATTGCGGTCCCCGTTTTGATTTGGAGCCGGCGGATGCGACGCCAGGCGTTCAAAACGAAAATGGCCGCGCAGGCTTTCGCCGCGCGGCCACTTCGTAACGCGAAAAGACGAGATCAGATCGGGCGGCAGCGGCCACCCCACCAACGGAAGCCGTACGGGCAGACGCGGGCGCGGGGCACGACGACGACCGGCGGGGCAACCACCACCGGGCCGGGCCGCACAACGACCGCACCGCGCATCGGGCGGCAGCCGCCATAGGCGCCGCGGTACCAGCCGGGGCCGCAGCCGCCGGCGGCGCTGGCCGCTTCGCTGAAACCGACGACCGCGCTGGCGAGCATGACGGCGGCAAACAGGTATTTCATGAGATCTTCCTCTTGTCCTTGGGCAGGTTTTTGGAGCGCTTGCGGCGCACAATGAATCAAAAGACACGATTCGACACGTTAAATTTGGGGACGTGCCGACACGTCGCGATCCAAACCTGCCAATCATGACCTGAATGCGGCATGAACATTCTCCGCATACGGCTTCTGGCGACAGCAATTGCGCTGGAGCGCCGTCCCGATGGAATCGGAACGGGGCTCCAGGTTCTTAATGCTGATGCGTTTTCTTGACGCGAACCGCTATCCACTTCGCTCGAAAGCGCTCTAGCGGCCGAGAAAGCCCAGCACCAATTCCTTGTACTTCTCCGGCGCCTCCAGGAAGACGAGGTGGCCAGTGTCCGGGATCACCTCGGCCCGTGCGTTCGGCATCTTGGCCGCAAGCGCTTTCGCGAGCTCGGCGTTCTGGCCCATTTTCGCGCGCAATGCCTCCGGCGCGTTCGGTCGGCCCGGCGCGTTGTGATCGTCGGCGCCCATGATGAACAGCGTCGGCTCGGTGATCAACGCGACCTCGTGCGCAACCGGCTCGCGATAGATCATCTGGCCGGAGCTGACGTAGGCGCGCAGCCAGCGCGGATAGTCCGGGCTGCCCTTGATGTTGTAGCGGGCGTCGACGAACGGCGTGATCGCGTCGGGCGGCAGCTTGATCGCGTAATTGGTCTGGAGCTGCTTGCGGTAGCCGTCGGGTGTGAGCTTGTCCTCGCTCTCGATGATCTTCTCGGTCGGCGTTGGCGGCACATAGAGACGGTAGTCTTCCAGCCCGATCGGTGCGGTCAGCACGAGATGGGCGACGCGGTCCGGATAGGCGCGGGCGATGCGCACGCCCAGCATGCCGCCGAGCGAATGCGCGACGACCTCGGCTTTGTCGATCTCTAAGTGATCGAGCAGCGCAATGGTGTTGCGCGCCAGCGTGTCGAAGTGCAATTCGCCGGTCGGCTTCGAAGATTTGCCGAAGCCGATCTGGTCCGGCACCACGACGCGGAAGCCTGCCTCGCTCAGCATCTTGATGACGGGCGCCCAGTAGCTCGACGGAAAATTGCGCCCGTGCAGCAGCACGACGGTGCGGCCGTTCGGCCGCTCGGGCGCAACGTCCATATAGGCCATGCTGAGCTGCTCGCCGTCATTGATGACAGGCAGCAGATGCACGGGATACGGATAGGCAAAGCCTTCGAGCGCGATGCCGTAGGGCTCGCGCGGGGTAGTGTCGGCGGCGTGGGCGGACGTGAACGGGGAAGCGAGGAGGGCTGCGGCAAGCGCGGCCGGGAGGATGCGGTTCATGAAGATCTCGTAATTGGAGCCGTCATTCCGGGGCGCGTCGAAGACGCGAACCCGGAATCTGGAAGTTCCAGGTTCGATGCTTTGCATCGCCCTGGAACGACACTGCGCTTAAAGCGATGGATGGCCCGGTCAAGCCCGGCCATGACGGAAGCCGTGGTTCACACGCAAACGTGCGATCTCACGCACCTGGCGTGATCAATCCTTCCCGGTCCCGAACAGCGTCGCAAACTGCTTCTCGCCGGTGCGGGTGAAGTTCACCACGCGGCTGCCGGGCGTGGCGTCGCGCGCGGCCCATTTCAGCTCGGCGAACCGCTGCATCATGGCGGCGCCCAGCGTGCCGGCGAGATGATGGCGCCGCTCGCTCCAGTCCAGGCAGGCCTTGCACACCGGACGGCGCGGATGGGTGAGCATGTCGGGCGAGATCTGCAAATGCTTTGCGAGAAAGCGCTCGCCCTCGGCCGTCAGCTCGATGTCCTGCTTCTTCTGCCTGACCAGGTTTCGCGTGCGTAGACTGTCGAGCATCTGCACGCCGAGATCGCCGGCGAGGTGGTCGTAGCAGATCCGCGCGCGCCGCAGCGCCGGATCCTTCGGCCCTGTGCGCACGCGCATGTGGCCGGTCCGCGCGGCAAGGCCCGCAAGGCCTTCGAGCACGCCGGCGACGTCGTCGTCGGTGAGGCGGTAGTAGCGGTGGCGGCCCTGCTTCTCCGGCTCGATCAGCCCGCCAGCCTCGAGCTTGGCCAGATGCGAGCTTGCGGTCTGCGGCGTGATGCCGGCCTCCTGCGCGAGCTCGCTCGCCGTCAGCGCGCGGCCGTTCATCAGCGCGGTGAGCATGTTGGCGCGGGCGGGGTCGCCGACCAGCGAGGCAATCATGGCGATGTCAGGACCTGATTTCATGCTTCGATGGTAGCCGAAGCATTGCGGTGGAGCAAGGACGTAGTCTGTTTCTGCGAACACGTCATTGCGAGCGAAGCGAAGCAATCCAGTTGCTTCAGCGGCGACGGCATTGCTCGCGCTTGTCGCAATGAAAAATCAGGGAGCCCACCATGTCCGTCACCGTCTTCATCCGCTACCAGCTCGATCCCTTCAAACGCGCGCAGTTCGAGGAATATTCGAAGCGCTGGCTCACCATCATCCCGAAATGCGGCGGCGACCTGATCGGCTATTTCATGCCGCATGAGGGCACCAACAACATCGCGTTTGCGCTGATCACCTTCGAGAGTCTGGCCGCCTATGAGGCCTATCGCGCCCGGCTGCGGCAGGACGCAGACGGCATGACCAATTTCCATTTCGCCGAGGAGAACAAATTCATCCTCGCGGAAGAGCGCACCTTCCTGCGCAAGGTGGTATTGTAGGCCGCCAACGCAAAGGAGACGCCCATGATTGCCGTGATTTTCGAAGTCTGGCCCAAGCCGGAACATCGCCAGGACTACTTCGACCTCGCGGCCGACCTGAAGCCGATCCTGCAAACCATCGATGGCTTCATCTCGGTCGAGCGCTTTGAAAGCCTGACCGAGAAGGGCAAGATCCTGTCGGTGTCGTTCTGGCGCGACGAGGCAGCAGTCCAGGCCTGGCGCAACACGATGGAACACCGGCGCACGCAGGCGAAGGGCAGGGCGAAGATCTTTGCCGATTATCACCTGCGCATCGCCAGCGTCATCCGCGACTACGGCATGAATGATCGCGAGCAGGCGCCGAAGGACAGCCGCGCCGTGCACGACGCGCACTAGCTTTTGCGGGCGCGCACTGGCGCTGCCCAGTGCGCGCGCTTATGTCTGCGCGGCCAACAAGGGAGAGAAACATGCATGTGACAACCGCTGACAAGCGCGCGACGTTCAAGACGATGCACGAGAGCGGCTGCTTCATCCTGCCCAATCCGGTCGACGTCGGCAGCGCCAAGGCGTTGCAGCATCTCGGGTTCAAGGCACTGGCCTCATCGAGCGCGGGCTTTGCCTGGACCATCGGCAAGGCCGACAACCACGTCACGGTCGACGATGTCTGTCAGCATCTGGCATCATTGTGCTCGGCCGTCGACATCCCCGTGAATGCGGATTTCGAGGGCGGCTTCGCCGTCGAGCCGGACAAGGTCGCGGACAATGTCGAGCGCGGTGTACGCACCGGCGTCGCCGGCCTCTCGATCGAGGATTCCACCGGCGACAAAGACAAGCCGCTCTACGAGCGCGCGCTGGCGGTCGAGCGCATCAAGGCGTCGCGCAAGGCGATCGGCGACAGCGGCACGCTGCTGGTCGGCCGCTGCGAGGCGTATCTGTGGGGCGTGACCGACCTCAAGCTGGTCATCGACCGGCTCACGGCCTATGCGGACGCAGGCGCCGATTGCCTCTACGCGCCGGGGCTGAAGACGCGCGAGGACATCGCCGCCGTGGTGAAGGCTGTCGCCCCAAAGCCGTTCAACCTGCTGATCGGCGCGTCCGGGCTGTCCTTGCAGGAGGCCGCCGACCTCGGCGTGCGCCGCATCAGCGTCGGCGGCTCGCTCGCCCGCGCTGCCTGGGGCGGCTTCATGCGCGCCGCGAAGGAGATGGCGGAGAAGGGGACCTTTACCGAGCTCGGCACCGGCTATTCCGGCGGCGACCTCAACAAGATGTTCAGCTAAACGAAAAGCGGCGGGATGTGAGGTCCCGCCGCTCTCTCATCCTCTCGGTGTCATGCCCCGCGCAAGCGGGGCATCCAGTACGCCGCGGCCTCTCGATTCAATCTCCGCCGCTGGTGGAATACTGGGTCGCCCGGTCAAGCCGGGCGACGACAGCTGTTGTCGTTACTTCGCGCCCTCGGACGGGGCGGCCGGATCAGGCGCCGCCGGCTTGCTCGGGGCAGCACCCGTGGTCACGCCGGGTGCGGTGTTGTTGCGCGGCGTCACGTCACGCATGCCGGGAGGCGCGGCCGGATTCGCAGGCGGAGCCTGCTGGGCGGTCTGCGTCGCCGGCGTGTTGCTGGCCTGGTTGCCGGTGCTCGTGTTGTTCAGTCCGTAGAAAACGGCACCCAGTACCAAGGCGATCGCCACTGCGAACAAGGCTACCTTGCCGCTGGAGGCGGGGCCTTCGCCAAGCTCGGGATCGACCTGAAGCTCGGCATCCCGTCGCGCCGCACGGACATACTCATCATCGGCGAGATTCGGGCGATACGGATCGTTGGGAAAACGGTCGTCAGCCATCGATTTTGTCTCCTCGATTATTGCGGCTGGACAACCCCTAGATGCGAGATTCTGTTCCGCCCTCCTTAGTGCTTTCGTCGCATGTTGCCCTTGCGCGAGGAATCGGGAACCTGTTCATTTTGGAACCGTCGCGTGGGTTCCATCGATGGGGAAGGGAACAAGGCGATGTGGAGCGTGCCGCCGAGCGATAGCGTGCTGCATCTGTTGTCGCTGGTCGCGGTCGCAGCGCAAGGCATGACCGCCGCGCTCGCGGCCGGCCGCCGCAGCATGGACTGGCTCGGCGTCTGCTTCCTCGGCTGTATCACCGCGCTCGGCGGCGGCACCTTGCGCGATCTCTTCCTCGGGCACTATCCGCTGGCCTGGGTCGCTCATCCCATCTACCTCGCTCTGGCCGGCGGCGCTGCCTTCCTCACCATCCTGATCGCGCGGCTCGTGCACCGGCTGAAGGTGGCCTTCATCGTGCTCGATGCCATCGGCCTCGTCGTCTTCACCATGGCCGGCTGCGACATCGCCTGGCAGACGAATGCCACGCTGCCGATCGTCATCGTCTCCGGCATGGTGACCGGCTGCGCGGGCGGGGTGCTGCGCGACGTGCTCTGCAACGACGTGCCGCTGCTGTTCCGCTCCGAGCTCTATGCGACCGTTTCGGTGGCGACCGGCCTGTTCTACGCCACCGCCTTCGGCCTCAATCTCAACGCCGAGCTCTGGACCATTTTGACGTTTGTCCTCGGCATCAGCTTCCGCCTGCTCGCGGTGCGCTACAAATGGGAGATGCCGAAATTCGTGTTCACGGAAGGTGAGGAGCGGTAGGGCTTACTTCGCCTTTCGTAGAGTTTGAGCGCTATCGCATCCACGGCGTCATGGCCGGGCCTGTCCCGGCCATCCACGACCTTTGCCACGGCACGAAAGAACGTGGATGCCCGGGACAGGCCCGGGCATGACGACCTCTGGTGAATACTGAGGAGCGTGAACTACTGCTCCTTCCGCGCCTTCGCCACCTGCGCCGTGGTCACCAGCGGCGCGGCGTTGCCCCAGGAATTGCGGATGTAGTTCGTCACTGCGGCGATCTCTTCGTCGGACAATTGCTTGGCATAGCCCGGCATCTCGCCGCTGTTGGGCGCGCGTGGCGTCGTCACGGTGTGGGCGCCGTCGAGGATGATGCGCAAGCTGGAGGACGGATTGACCGATTGCAGAAGCGCGTTGCCGGGCAGCGGCGGATAGATGCGCGGCGCGCCGGAGCCGTCGGCTTCATGGCAGGCGATGCAGAGTTTTGCGTAGACGGCCTGGCCGGCCTTCATCTCGGCCTCGTCGGGCGGCGTCACGATCGTCTCGCGCCGTGACGGCGGCAGACTCTTCAGATATTCCGCGATGGCGCGCACATCGGCATCGCTCATCTTCGAGGTCGAGCCGACGACCACCTCGGCCATCAGCCCGCCGGCATGGCTTTTGACGTTTCGCCCGCTTTGCAGATATTCCGTGATGTCCTCGACGCTCCACGACTTCAGCCCGGTGCGTGCGGCGCCATCGAGCCTTGGTGCGTACCAGCCGCCGACCTCGTTGCCCGACAGCGCCTGCGCAGTTTTGTCCGCGCCGAAATAGTTCTTCGGCGTGTGGCAGGCGCCGCAATGGCCGAGCCCGGTGACGAGATAGCCGCCCCTGTTCCACGCCGCGCTCTGGCTCTGGTCCGGCTCGAACAGGCCGGGCTTGAAATACATGGCGTTCCAGACCCGCATCAGGCCGCGATAACCGAACGGCCAGCGCAGCTCTGGCGGCTTGTTGCGGCTCGCCACGGGCGCCAGCGTTCCGAGATAGGCCCGGATCGCCAACGTGTCGTCCTTCGTCACCTTCGTGAAATAGGGATAGGGGAAGGCCGGGTAATAGTTCGAGCCGTCGGGCGCGATGCCGGTGCGCACCGCGCGGGTGAAATCGGCGTCGGTCCAGGCGCCGATCCCGGTGTCACGATCCGGCGTCAGGTTCGGCGCGTAGATCGCGCCGAAGGGGGTATCGATGCGCTTTCCGCCCGCGAATGGCTTTGCCGGATCGGTGGTGTGGCAGCCCGCGCAGTCGCCGGCCTCGACCAGCGCCTTGCCATAGGCGATCAGCTCCGGCGATGGCTCGGCGGCGCGGGCCGCGCTCGCAACTGCACTGCACAATGCGACAACAGCCAGAATCATTCGCATCGAAAGCTTCCCCTGCGACCAATCGCCCGGATAGGAGCCTCACGTCGTTTCGCGTCGGTGGGGGTATGGTGACACAAATTGAAAATGCTTGATGCCTTTGCAGCCACGAAATTGCGATTATTACCCGGCGCTTCCTTTGGTCCAGATTTGTGATGCGGAGCGTTAAATATCCGACATAGAGTGGCGGAGTTGGTCGGCGCGCCCTAGCTAAAAACAACGGGCAGGCAACGGCTTAAGTGGCCAAACGCTCAAAAGGCCGGAAGAGGACAAGAATGGGTATCAACCAGGGTCCGATCAGTCTCGACCAGAAATACACCCAGGAAACCGGACACGTCTTCACCACGGGCATCCAGGCCCTGGTCCGGTTGCCGATGGCCCAGATCCGGCGCGACCGCGCCAACGGCCTCAACACCGCGGGCTTCATCTCCGGCTACCGCGGCTCGCCGCTCGGCGGCTACGACCAGCAGCTCTTTGCGGCGCGAAAACATCTCGAGCAGTACAACATCAAGTTCCAGCCCGGCGTGAACGAGGATCTGGCGGCGACCGCGGTGTGGGGCTCGCAGCAGCTCAACCTCTCGCCCGGCGCCAAATATGATGGCGTCGTCGGCATCTGGTACGGCAAGGGCCCCGGCGTCGATCGCTGCGGCGACGTGTTCCGCCACGGCAATGCCGCCGGCTCGGCCAAGAACGGCGGCGTGCTGTGTCTGGCCGGCGACGACCACGGTGCAAAATCCTCCACTGTTCCGCATCAGTCCGACCACGCATTCATGTCGGCGCTGATGCCGTATCTTTATCCGTCCAGCATCCACGAGATGATCGAGATGGGCCTGCTCGGCATCGCGATGTCGCGCTATTCGGGCTGTTGGGTCGGCATGAAGGTGATCACGGAGACGGTGGAGACCACCGCCGAGATCGACCTCACCGACGAGATGAAGCCGTTCATCATCCCGCCCGATTTCGAGCTGCCGCCCGGTGGCCTCAATCTGCGCTGGCCCGACGACCGCTTCGAGCAGGACCGCCGCCTCCAGGACTACAAGGGCTTTGCCGCGATCGCCTTTGCGCGCGCCAACAAGGTCAACCGCGTCACCATGGATTCACCGAACGCCCGTTTCGGCATCATGGCGTCGGGCAAGAGCTACGAGGACGTCCGCCAGGCGTTGCGCGAGCTCGGGATCACCGAGGAGGTCGCCGCCAAGATCGGGCTTCGCCTCTACAAGATCGGCATGCCCTGGCCGCTGGAGCCGGAAGGCGTACGCCAGTTCGCGGTCGGCCTCGAAGAGATCTTCATCATCGAGGAGCGGCGCGAAATCGTCGAGAACCAGGTCAAGCAGGAGCTGTTCAACTGGCGCGACGACGTCCGTCCGCGCATCGTCGGCAAGATGGACGAGCACGACAAGCGCTTCCTGACCTTCGCCGCCGAGCTCAGCGTCGCCTCGCTTGCGACCTCGCTCACCGAGCGGCTTCTCCGCCTCAATCTCAACCCCGAGATCGCGGAGATGCTCCGCGCCAAGGCCGACTGGTTCAACGGCCGCCAGGCCACGCAAATGCAGGCGACGGCGCCTGTCTCTCGCGTACCGTATTTCTGCTCCGGCTGTCCCCACAACACGTCCACCAAGGTCCCCGAAGGCAGCCGCGCGCTCGCCGGCATCGGCTGCCACTTCATGGCGCTGTGGATGGATCGCTCGACCGAGACGTTCACTCATATGGGCGGCGAGGGCGTGCCGTGGGTCGGCATCGCGCCCTTCACCAACGAGAACCACATCTTCGCCAATCTCGGCGACGGCACCTACTTCCACTCCGGCCTTCTCGCCATCCGGCAGGCGGTCGCCTCCAAGACCAACATCACCTACAAGATCCTCTACAACGATGCCGTCGCGATGACGGGTGGCCAGCGCCATGACGGCGATCTCTCGCCGCAGCAGATCACGTTCCAGCTCCACGCCGAAGGCATCCGCGAGATCTACCTGGTCTCGGAGGCGCCCGACACCTATCCTTCCGACACCATCGCGCCCGGCGTGAAGCTGTATCACCGCGACGAACTCGACAACGTCATGAAGATGTGCCGCGAGTACAAGGGCACCTCGGCGATCGTCTTCGTGCAGACTTGCGCGGCCGAAAAGCGGCGCCGCCGCAAGCGCGGCCTGATGGAGGATCCGGCGCGCCGCGTCATGATCAACCCGGCGGTCTGCGAAGGCTGCGGCGACTGCTCGGTGCAGTCGAACTGCATCTCGGTCGAGCCCTTGGAGACCGAGTTCGGCCGCAAGCGCGCCATCAACCAGTCATCCTGCAACAAGGACTATTCCTGCGTGAAGGGCTTCTGCCCGTCCTTCGTCACCGTCGACGGCGGCAAGCCGCGCCATCGTGCGCCGGCCGATCTCGGTGACATCGGCGAGCTGCCGGAGCCCGCGTCTCGGCCGACGGTGGACAAGCCCTATAACATCGCCGTCGGCGGTGTCGGCGGCACCGGTGTCCTCACGATCGGTGCGCTGCTCGGCATGGCCGCTCATATCGAGGGAAAGGCCTCGATGATCCTCGACATGTCGGGCCTGGCGCAGAAGGGCGGGGCGGTGCTCAGCCACGTCCGCCTGTCCGATCATCCGGCCGAGGTGACCTGCTCGCGCATCGTCACTGGTACGGCAGATCTCGTGCTCGCCGCCGACGAGGTGGTCGCAGTCGCCAAGGACACGATCTCGCTCTGCGACACCAGCCGGACCCGCGGCATCATCAACAGCCACGTCATTCCGACCGCCGACTTCGTCCTCAACCGCGATTTCAACTTCCAGACCCGCAAGCTAAATGGGCTGCTGGAAACGGCGCTGCACAAGGACTCGGTGTTCTTCGACTTCACCAAGCCGGCCGAGCAGCTGCTTGGCGACAGCATCGCCACCAACATGATGATGATGGGATATGCCTATCAGAAAGGCCTGTTCCCGCTGTCGGCAGAATCGATCGAGCAGGCGATCGAGGTCAACGGCGTCGCGATCAAGATGAACAAGGAGGCCTTCCGCCTCGGCCGCCTCGCGGTCGCCGATCCCCAGCGCCTCGCCGACATGCTGAAGGGGACGGACGAGGTGGTTGCGCCGAAGACGCTGGATGCAATGACGCTGGATGAGGTCGTCGCGCATCGCGCCAAGCACCTGACCGCCTATCAGAGCGGCCGCCTCGCAAAACGCTACCGCAAGCTGGTCGATCAGGTTCGCGATGCCGCCAAGCAGGGCGGTTATGACGATGCGCTGCCGCGCGCGGTCGCGGTGAACTACGCCAAGCTGCTGGCCTACAAGGACGAATACGAAGTTGCGCGCCTCTACACCGACGGTGCTTTCGAGCAGCAGCTCCGCGACCAGTTCGAGGGCGACTTCAAGTTCAACTTCAATCTGGCCCCGCCGATCCTCAGCCGCGGCGTCGACGCGCTGGGTCGCCCGAAGAAGCGCGCCTTCGGCCCGTGGATGCTGAAGGCATTCAGGGTGCTCGCGAAATTCAAGTTCCTGCGCGGTACGCCGCTCGACATCTTCGGCCACAGCGCCGACCGCAAGCTCGAACGCGATTTGATCGTGGGCTACGAGAAGGACGTCGCCACCGTGCTCGGCCTGTTGTCGCCGCTCACGGTCGACACGGCGGTGGAATTGCTCTCGCTGCCCGACCGCATCCGCGGCTACGGCCCGGTCAAAGAGAAGGCCGTCGCGGACGCGAAAGCCCGCTACGCCCAGCTCGCGGCCGACCTCGCGAGCCCGCCGCCCGCGCCGCGGCAGATCGCAGCGGAGTAGGGCGGTCTCGACGCGAACGCAATGCGTAGGGTGGGTCAGCCCTGCAGATGCGCGAAGCGCATCTGCTCGGCGTAACCCACCACTTCTCCGTCCACGTGGAAAGCAAAGAGGTGGGTTACGCCTTCGGCTAACCCACCCTACGATTTCCTCTTTGAAATCAACCAGCGTCCTACTGTGTATGGGGTTGTTTTCGTAAAAAAAGAAAATCCCTTGCGCCGTCGGGCAAAACACCTTTAGGATTTTGGTCGTCGCGTTCGTCATTGCGAGCGCAGCGAAGCAATCCAGAAGTGCATCCGCGGAAAGACTCCTGGATTGCTTCGCTGCGCTCGCAATTCCGACTTGGAGGCAGACGAGGTTAGCCCCCACTTGCGCCAACCCGCTGCCCTCTCGCCCGACGGAATATTTCCGCGCTTGCCAAGCTGGCCCCCGCGGTTCAGAAAAACGGAGCAAGAAGAAACGCGAGCGCGGAGACCTGACGTTTTGACCATCAAGGGCAAGGCCTATATTGCCGGGATCTACGAACACCCGACCCGGCATGCGCCGGACAAATCCACCGCCCAGCTCCATGCCGAGGTCGCCAAGGGCGCGATCGAGGATGCCGGGCTCTCCAAGGACGATGTCGACGGCTATTTCTGCGCCGGCGATGCACCCGGCGGGGCCTGGCCGATGGTCGATTATCTCGGCCTGAACACCAAAAAACTCCGCCACGTCGATTCCACCGAGACCGGCGGCTGTTCCTACATCATCCATCTCGGCCATGCCGCTGAAGCCATCGCGGCCGGCAAGTGCTCGATCGCGCTGATCACGCTCGCGGGCAAACCGCGCACTGGGGTGATGCCGCCGCGCGCAGCCGGCGCGGAAGCCGATTTCGAGTCCGCTTACGGTGCGACCACGCACAATGCCTATGGCATGTGTGCCATGCGCCACATGCACGACTATGGCACCACCAGTGAGCAGCTCGCCTGGATCAAGGTCGCGGCCTCGCATCACGCGCAATGCAATCCGCATGCGATGCTCAAGGATGTCGTCACCGTCGAGGACGTGCTGAACTCGCCGATGATCTCCGATCCGCTGCACCGCATGGATTGCTGCGTCGTCTCCGACGGCGGTGGCGCGCTGATTGTCACGACGCCCGAGATCGCCAAGAGCCTGAAGAAGCCGTTGGTCAAGCTGATCGGCCACGGCGAGGCGATGAAGGGCCCGCGCGGCGGCAAGGATCTCGATCTCACTTACTCCGCCGGCATCTGGTCCGGCCCGCGCGCGTTCGAGGAAGCCGGCATCACGCCGAAGGACATCAAATACGCCTCGATCTACGACAGCTTCACCATCACGGTGCTGATGCAGCTCGAGGATCTCGGCTTCTGCAAGAAGGGCGAGGGCGGCAAGTTCGTCGCCGACGGCAATCTGATCTCGGGCGTCGGCAAGCTGCCGTTCAACACCGACGGCGGCGGCCTCTGCAGCAACCATCCCGTCAATCGCGGCGGCATGACCAAGATCATCGAGGCCGTCAGGCAGTTGCGCGGCGAGGCGCATCCGAAGGTGCAGGTCAAGAATTGCGATCTCGCCATCGCCCACGGCACCGGCGGCCTTCTGGGCGTTCGCCACGCCGCTTCGACGGCCATTCTGGAGCGCGTGTGATGAGCGAAGCGAAAAAGTATCCGGCACCGGTCACGAACCCCGAGACCGCGGCGTTCTGGGACGCGGCCAAGCAGGGCAAGTTCATGATCAAGCGCTGCACCGCGTGCGGCGAAGCGCATTACTTTCCGCGCTCGATTTGCCCGTTCTGCTATTCGGACAAGACGGTGTGGGAGGAGAGTTCGGGTGAGGCCACGATCTACACCTGGAGCCTGATGCGCAAATCGCCGACCGGCCCCTATGCCATCGCCTATGTCACGCTGAAGGAAGGGCCGTCGCTTCAGACCAACATCGTCGACTGCGATCTCGAGAAGCTCAAGATCGGCCAAAAGGTGAAGGTGGTGTTCAAGCCGACCGATGGCGCACCATTGCCGTTCTTCACGCCGGCGTAATTTCTTCCTTCCCCCCTTGTGGGGGAAGGTGGCATAGGCCGCCTGCGGCGGCCGTCCTTAAGAGACGCCGAAGCGAAGCTTCGGCTACGGCGCCGGATGAGGGGTATCGCTCCGCAGAGAAAATTTTCCGTGCGGAGGCAACCCCTCACCCCGGTGAGTTTGTTGCGAGCACCTCGTGGCCCTCTCCCACAAGGGGAGAGGGCACATTAACGAGCGCCGCTGCTCGCGGAGAGACCGGGAGGAAACCAGAAAAATGTCCGCCAGATACGAAGAACTCAAAGGCCTCAAAAATCTCGGCCAGAAATACGCCTATGGCGATCGCGAAGTCATGCTCTACGCCTACGGGATCGGCCTCGGCGCCGATCCGATGGACGAGAAGGAGCTCGCCTTCGTCAATGAGGGCACGCTGACGCCGCGGCCGCTCAAGGTGGTGCCGACGTTTGCGTCCGTCGCGGCGTGGGGCTCTGGGCCGGGCGAAATGAATCTCAACCGTGTCATGGTGGTCGATGGCGAGCGCGACATCACCTTCCACCAGCCGCTGCCGGTCGCCGCGAACATCACCGCCGATTCCTCCGTGGTCGAGGTCTACGACAAGGGCAAGGACAAGGGCGTCGTCATCAGCCACCAGACCGTGCTCAAGAACGAGAAGGGCGAGAAGCTTGCTACTCTCGTTGCCTCGCGCTTCGCCCGTGGCGACGGCGGCTTTGGCGGGCCGAACCTGACCCAGCCCGATCCGCACAAGATACCCACGCGGAGCCCCGACAGGACCATCGACATCGTCACGCGCCCCGACCAGGCGCTGGTCTATCGCCTCTGCGGCGACCGCAACCCGCTGCACAGCGATCCCGAGTTCGCCAAGAAGGCCGGCTTCCCGCGCCCGATCCTGCACGGCATGTGCACCTACGGCATCACCTGCCGCGGCGTACTGCAGACTTATGCCGAGTACGACGCGTCGGCCTTCCGTCAGCACGTCGCGCGGTTCTCCTCGCCGGTTTATCCCGGCGAGACCGTGACCATGGACCTCTGGAAGGACGGCGACGTGATCTCGTTCGAGGCCAAGGTGAAGTCGCGCGGCGTCACGGTGATCAAGAACGGCAAGACGGTGCTGGGTTAGGTGGGTCTCGTGCCCCGGACGCAGCGCTCCTTAGCGGTGCGCTGCAGAGCCGGGGCCCAGAGAATGTCGAACGAAGAATGGGTCCCGGACGCGACGCAGCGTTTCACGCTGCATCGCGTCCGGGACACGAAAAACAAAAACAGGGAGAGGCCACCATGGGACTACTCGACGGCAAGGTTGCGCTGATCACCGGCGCGGGCGGGGGGCTTGGTGAGGCCTACGCAAAACTGTTCGCGCGGGAAGGGGCCTCGGTCGTCGTCAACGATCTCGGCGGGCCCCGTGACGGCTCCGGCGCCGACAAGTCGATGGCGCAGCTCGTGGCGGACGCGATCAAGGCCGAGGGCGGCAAGGCGGTCGCCAACGGCGCCGACATCTCCACCATGGAGGGCGGCCAGTCGGTCTTCGACGACGCCATCAAGCATTTCGGCCGCGCCGATATCCTCGTCAACAATGCCGGCATTTTGCGCGACCAGACCTTTTCCAAGGCGTCCGAGTCCGACTGGGACAAGGTGATCAAGGTGCACCTGAAAGGCACCTTTTGTTGCACCATGCCGGTGTTTCGCTGGATGCGGGAAAACGGCGGCGGCGTCATCGTCAACACCTCCTCGACCTCGGGCCTGATCGGTAATTTCGGCCAGACCAATTACGGCGCGGCCAAGGGCGGCATCTGGGGCCTGTCCAACGTGCTGGCGATCGAGGGCCGGAAGTACAACATCCGGATCTGGACACTGGCCCCGGGCGCGCTGACCCGCATGACCGCAGACCTGCCCCGCTATAAGGAGAACCCCGGCGCGGCGCTGGGGCCGGACGGCATCGCGCCGGCCGTGCTATACATGGTCAGCGACTTGTCGGGCGACCAGACCGGCAAGGTGCTGGGCGTGTCCGGGCCCCGCGGCGTGCGCGAAATGCGGATGATGGAAATGGACGGCTGGAAACCGCCGCACTCGGGCTGGAAGGCCCAGGATATCGCCGATCACGCCAAGGAGATCTTCTTCTCCGAGGAGCAGATCAAGATGGGGGCGCGACGGTTTTAGCCAAAACTGTCATTCCGGGACGCGACGACGTCGCGATCCCGGAAAGACGATAGCCGATAGGATTGAGAGACCCAATGAAACTGACCGCCGACGCCAAGGGCACCTTCGCAATCGCGCCGACACCGTTCCACGATGACGGCCGGATCGACGAGCGCTCGATCGACCGCCTGACCGATTTCTACGAGGAGGTCGGCTGCGACGGCGTCACGGTGCTGGGCATCCTCGGCGAGGCGCCGAAGCTCGATGCCGCGGAGGCCGAGCAGGTGGCGGTGCGCTTCGTCAAGCGCGCCAAGAAGATGCAGGTGATCGTCGGCGTCTCCGCGCCGGGCTTTGCCACCATGCGCTCGCTGGCGAAGGCCTCGATGGATGCCGGCGCGGCCGGCGTGATGATCGCGCCGCCGCCGTCGCTCCGTACCGACGACCAGATCGTCGGCTACTATAAGCAGGCGGCCGAGGCGATCGGGCCCGATGTGCCCTGGGTGCTGCAGGATTATCCGCTGACGCTCTCGGTGATCTTCACCCCTGCGGTGATCCGCAAGATCGTCACCGACAATCCGAATTGCGTGATGCTCAAGCACGAGGACTGGCCGGGTTTGGAAAAGATCTCGACGCTGCGCAGCTTCCAGAAGGACGGCTCGCTCCGTCCGCTCTCGATCCTCTGCGGCAATGGCGGACTCTTTTTGGACTTCGAGATGGAGCGCGGCGCCGACGGCGCCATGACCGGCTACGCTTTCCCGGAGCTCCTGATCGACGTCGTGCGCCTCTCGAAGGAGGGCAAGCGTGACGCTGCGCATGATCTGTTCGACGCGCATCTGCCGCTGATCCGCTACGAGCAGCAGCCAGGCGCAGGTCTGGCGGTGCGCAAGCACGTGCTGCAGAAGCGCGGCATCATCGCTTCCAGCGCCCAGCGCAAGCCGGGCGCGACCATCACGCCGGCGGCGAAGGCGGAGGTCGATTACCTCCTGTCGCGCGTCGCCCGCGTCGACAAGCGCGCCAATCTTGGCCCGCAATCCAGCGCCGCAGGTTAGTTGAATGCCCGAGACATCAGCATCACGCCCGGCTTCGACCATCCTTCTGCTCCGTGACGGCGCAAAGGAAATCGAAGTCTTCATGATGGTCCGCCATCATCAGATCGAGTTCAACTCGGGCGCGCTGGTGTTTCCCGGCGGCAGCGTCGATGCCGGCGACAACGAGATCGTCGCCCGTGCCGACCTCTATTCGGGCGGCGAGGGCCTGAGTGAATCGGATCGCGGTTTTCGGATCGCCGCGATCCGCGAGACCTTTGAGGAGAGTGGCATCCTGCTGGCGCGGGCGAACGGCTCGGGCACACCGATCGATGCCAAGCGCGCCGGCGAGATCGCCGACAAGCATCGCGTCGCCCTCAACGAACACAAGATCAGCTTCCTGAGCATCTTGGCCGACAACGGCCTCCAACTCGCGCTCGACACGCTGGTGCCCTACGCGCACTGGATCACGCCGGAGGGCATGCCGAAGCGGTTCGACACCTGGTTCTTCCTCGCGGCCGCACCGCCCGATCAGCTCGGCGCCCATGACGGCCGGGAGTCCACCGACTCGATCTGGGTGTCGCCGCGCGAGGCGGTGGAGGGCGGCGAGAGCGGCCGCTTCAAGCTGCCGTTCCCGACCACGCGCAACCTGATCCGGCTCGCCAAGCAGGGTAGCGTGGGCGCCGCGCTGGAGCATGCCCGCGGCATGTCGGTCGTCACGGTGATGCCGGTCATGACCAAGACCGAAGGCGGCCGCCAGCTCCGTATTCCCCGCGAGGCCGGCTATGACGGCGAGGTGTTCGAGGTCGGAGTGGTCGGCTAGGATACTTCGATACCAAACGAAGTATTGGCGGCCACGGACGCGCTAGGTTCTGTCCATCGCGAATGGACGGGACGTGCAAAATGGATCAGGGACGGGACCCCAACATCGCCTTCGAGCTGGCGCTGCTGGTCGCGCTCGCAACGCTCTGGGGCGGCTCCTACACCTTCATCAAGCTCGGCGTCGCCACCATTCCGCCGATCACGCTGATCGCGGCGCGCACCACGGTCGCCGGTCTGCTGCTGCTCGTCGTCATGTGGGCACGCGGCATCAGGATGCCCATGGATGCCGCGACCTGGCAACGCTTCGCGTTCCAGGCCGTGCTCAACAGCGTCATCCCCTGGACGCTGATCGCCTGGGGCGAGCGCCATGTCGACGCGTCGCTCGCGACCATCCTCAACTCGGCCGGACCGATCTTCACCTTCCTGCTCACGGCCGTCGTCACGCGCCACGAGGTGACGACGCCGCGGAAACTGTTCGGCGTGGTCGCCGGCATGGCGGGCATCCTGCTGATCGTCGGCGTCGACGCTTTCCACGACGTCGGCAGTGGCCTCGTCCCGGAGGCCGCCATCGTCGCCGCCACCATCTGCTACGCCTGCGCCGCGATCTTCGGCCGCAGCTTTAAAGGTCTCGATCCGATGGCACCGGCCGCGGGCTCCCTGCTGGCGGGTGCGGCGGCGCTGATCCCGGCCTCGCTGATCGTCGAACAGCCCTGGACGCTGTCGCCCTCGCTGAGTTCCGTGCTGGCGCTGCTCGCGCTGGCGACCTTCTCGACTGCGGCGGCGTTCGCGATCTACTTCCGCCTGATCCAGACGCTGGGCTCGGTCGGCACCACCGCGCAGGCCTATCTGCGCGTGCCCATCGGGGTCGCCATCAGCGTCGCCTTCCTCGGCGAAACCCTGAGCCGGACCGCCTGGATCGGGCTTGCCTGCGTCGTCCTCGGCGTCGCCGCCATGACGATTCCGGCCCGGCGGCCGGTCAGCGTCAAAACGTCATAATCAGGTGGGGAGAAGGGCGGCGGGCTCGCGATATTAAGGATATTCAACGGCTAGAGGCATGTTCCCCCGGGGCCGCAAACCATCGTATATTGGGCCTCCAATAGCCCGGTCCTCAAAAGCCCCAATGTCCGCCGAATTGACGCCGACCCCTGAGAAAAAGCGAACATTCTCGCTCTCCATCGGCCAGCTCACCTTCGGCAGCTTCCTCCTGGTGCTGGCCGTGATCATCGTCACCTCGACCGCGAGCGTGATCGCGATCCGGCACATCGATACGACCTTCGCTGAGTTGCAGCGGCTCCAGAGCGTCGGCGACCTCGCCGAGGACATCGACCGCCGCATGAACGAGCTGCGGCTCGCCGCGCGCGATTTCGTCACCGATCCCGGCGCCGGCACCCAGTTCAAGCAGGTCGGCGAGGCGGCCTCGACGCTGAACGACATCCTGAGGAAGACCCGCATCGAGCTCGCGCCCGAGCAGCAGGACATGATCGACGGGGTCACGGAGCGCCTTGCGACCTATCGCAATGGCCTCGAGCGGATCTCGACCCTGATCGACCGCCGCGCCCAGCTGCTCGCCGGGCTGCCGCCGCTGCGCGACCGGTTCGACGTGGCCGTCGGAGCCGCGGCGGACCGCGAGCTCGCCTCCCGCCTGTCGGAATCGCAGAGCCGGATCGCACTCGGGCTGCTCGCGCGCAACCCGTCCGCCGCCGAGCAGGCCGCACAGGGGATGCGGGCGATGGACATCGCGGACGCCAGGCTGAAGACGGCCGTGAACGACTATGCCGAGGCCATCATCGCGGTGGCGGTCCGGGAGCGGCAGATCGCCGATATCGACCGCGAGGTGCTGGGCACCGAGGGCCGCCTGATCGGCCGCGTCACGGAACTGCTGCGCGAGGTCAGCGCCAGGCGCGGCCACGTGCTGTCGCGCGATTTCGCGCGTACGCTGACGGAGGCGCGGTGGCAGAGCATCGTGTTCGGCACCATCGGCGTCTTGATCGGCATTCTCGCGGCCGGCTTCGTGGTGCGGCGGACCGTCCGGCCGCTTGCGAAGATCGCGAGATCCATCCGCGCGCTCGCAGCGGGCGAGAAGGACACCTCGATCCCGTCGGCCGACCTCGATAACGAGATCGGCGACATCGCGCGCGCGGCCGAAGTGTTCCGCCGCGCGCTGGAGGAGGCCGACACGGCGCGCGAGGCGGCGGTGCGGGCGCTCACCGAGCAGCGCCTCGCCGAAGAAAGCTACCGCAAACTGTTCGAGGGCTCGGTCGACGGCATCTATGTCACGACGCCGGCCGGCGATCTGCTCAACGCCAATCCGGCGCTGGCGCGGATGATGGGCTATGACAGCCCGCAGCAGCTCATCGACAGCATCAACGACATCGCCCACACCATCTACGTCCACCCCGAGGCGCGCGCCGAATACCAGCGGCTGATGGCGCGCGACGGCATCGTGCGCGAGTTCGAGTACCAGGTACGCCAGCGCAGCGGCAACATCCTGTGGCTTTCCGACAGCGCCACGGGCGTGCGGGACGAGGCGGGCAACATCGTCCGCTACGAGGGCACGCTGCGCGACATCACCGACCAGAAGCGGGCGGAAGACGCGATCGCCGAAGGACGGCGCCTGCTCCAGCAGGTCATCGACACCGTGCCCGCGGTCATCAACGTCAAGGACCGCGAGCTGCGCTACGTGCTGATGAACCGCTACATGGCCGGCATCTTCGGCATCGAGCCCGCCGATGCGCTCGGCCGCACCACCGCGGATCTGATGTCGCGCTACGGTGCAGCCAAGACCGACGAGAACGACAAGCGGGTGCTCAGGCTTCGAAAAGGTCTCGGCTTCTACGAAGAGGAGTACAAGGATTCCTCCGGCAATATGCGGCAATGGCTGGTCAACAAGCTGCCGCTGCTCGATGCCGACGGCGAGATCGAGCGGATCGTCACCGTGGCGCTCGACATCGGCGAGCGCAAGCGCGGCGAGCAGGAGATGCGCAAAGCCAAGGAATCGGCCGAGACCGCGTTGCGAAACCTGCGCGAGACCCAGGCCTCGCTGATCGAGGCGGAGAAGCTCGCCGCGCTCGGACGGCTCGTCGCCGGCGTCGCCCACGAGGTCAACAATCCCGTCGGTATCAGCCTCACGGTCGCATCCGCGCTGGAGCGCAAGACCGCGATGTTCACCTCCGAAGTCGAGCGCGGCGAGCTCCGTCGCTCCACGCTCAACGACTTCCTCAACACCAGCCGCGATGCGTCCTCGCAGCTCGTCTCCAATCTGAACCGCGCGGCCGAACTGATCCAGTCGTTCAAGCAGGTCGCGGCCGACCGCAACTACTCGGACCAGCGCAGCTTCGATCTCGGCGACCTCACCGAGCAGGTGGTGATGAGCCTGCGGCCCGGCTTGCGCAAACACAATCTGACGCTCAACGTCGAGTGCCAGCCGAGCCTGACCATGAACAGCTATCCCGGCCCGTATGGCCAGGTGCTGACCAATCTGTTTCTCAATTCGGTGGCGCACGCCTTCCCGGACGGCCGGCCGGGGATCATCGACATCCAGGTGCGCGAGTCCGGCAAGGACAATGTCGAGATCATCTTCTCGGACAATGGCTGCGGCATGTCGCTCGACGTCCGCCGCCGCGCCTTCGATCCGTTCTTCACGACGCGGCGCGACCAGGGCGGCACCGGCCTCGGACTGCACATCGTCTACAGCATCGTCACCAATCGCCTCGGCGGGCGGCTCGATCTCGATTCCGAGCCGGGCGAGGGGACGCGCATCCAGATCATCCTGCCGCGTACCGCGCCGCTCGAGCAGGCTGCGGAATAGTCCCGCGCCTAATCAGCTTCCGCGAGCTTGTGCAGCGTGGCGCCGAAAATCAGGCTGGCCTTGCCGACGAGCGCTGTGCCCGTCATCTCCGCGCGGGTGTCCGTGTAAGTCCCGCTGACGCCGATGCCGACCGGGGCGGGGCCGCCGAACAGCGGATTGTCGTTGCCCCGCGGCGAGGTGTGCCGTTGCACCAGCACCTCGCCCTTGAAGGTGTGGTCGTCCTTCACGACGTAGCTGCCGGTGTAATAGAGGTACGCATCGCCGCCAAGGATCTTGCCGTCGCGAAAAAGAATCACGCCGCTGCCCTTACCGACTCGACCGTCGAGCAGGTTCACGTGAATCGAATAGAGGCCGTTCTTCATCACGTCCCACAGGCCGGCCGCCATCGCCCAACGGCGTAACCGGTAGAGCTTTTATGCCAAAGCGCGTTCCCGCGCGCAACGCGGCAGTTTGCCGGGCGGCGGTGCGATCTTGCCGCCGCCAGCCGTAGTTGTCCCGGCTTGTCTATGACACCGCCATGACGGTCTGATCATGACGCGAGGCCAGTCGTTGCGAATCAAGTTGGCCCGCGAAATGCATAACCATTGTTGCACTGGCCGCGGGGTGCTGGAGCAAGACAAACGTGAGCAACTGGATCGATTCCGGCGGCGATGAGCCGCGTCTGTACAGTGTGCGTCCCACGATTTGCGAAACACAACGGCCGACCGGTGGTGCGCCACGCTGGCGAAGCATGGTGAGCCTCACTTGCGCCTTGGCTCTGATCGCGCTCGCAGCCCCCTCGGGGCATGCACGCGACCGCGGCCAGTTCGTCAACACCAATGCCGAATTGAAGGCGTGGTTCGACGGCCTGCGCAGCGGCAAGGGGCCTTGCTGTTCCGATGCCGACGGCTCGGCGCTCTCGGACACTGACTGGGAGAGCAAGGACGGACATTATCGTGTCCGCATCCCGCGCCTGGGCCACGTGCTCGACGGCCAGCAGCAGGAGCTCGTCTGGGTTGATGTGCCCGAAGAGGCCGTCATCTCGGAGCCGAACCGGGTCGGGCGCACCATGGTGTGGCCGATCTACGGCTACATGGGCGTCGCCATCCGCTGCTTTATGCCCGGCAGCATGAGCTAGCCGGGCGACAGCACGCCCGGCCTCTCGTCGACCTCAGATGCGGCGCCGCGTTAGGTGTATTTCTTGTCGCGCTCGAGCAGCTCGATGGAGATGCCTTCCGGGCCGCGGATGAAGCAGATGCGCACGCCGGGCCGGATCGTGGTCGGCTCGCGCGTGAAGGTGACCCCCTTGGCCTTGATCTCGGCCGCGACGGCGTCGATGTCCTTCACGGTGAGACCGAGATGGTCGAGGCCCTGATGCGGGTGCGGCGGCGGCGGGTTGACGGCGTTGTCGCCCTCGAGTGATGCGATGAAGATCTTTGCGCCGCCGAGATTCACGTCGATCCGTCCCGGTGCGCGCACGATCTCGCCGCCGAGGATGTCCCGCAGCCAGGCCGCTGTGGCCTCCGGATCGGGACTGCGCAGATGGACGTGATCCCAAGTGACGACGACTGGCATTTCATGTTCTCCCAACGGGGTCTTCGATGTTGCAGCGCATGTTAGCGGCCCCGGCTGGTGATCGCCACCGTCCTTGCCGACTCGGCATGAGCGCGGGAACCTTAGTTCGTCTCCCGGATTAAGGTAAGCAGTGGCCGAGTCCGTCGTCGAACGAGCCCAGGCCGCGGTCGGTGATACAGCCATGAACGCCAGGTTTGATTGGATCGGGTGGGGACGTTTCGCCGGGAGCGGCGAGCGCCTGGCGCGAGCCGTGACGATCGCGAGCGTCTCGTTCGGGCGAAGCCTGCTCTGGCTACTGGCGGCGATCATCGTCGGCTGCGGGGTGTGGATGCTGCTGCCGCTCTCCAGGGGCAACAGCACCGAGCCGGTGAAGTCTGACGTGGCAACGGTCGAACCGGCACCTCCGGGCAGTACGGCGGCGGCGGTCTCGCCGATTGTCGAAGCCCAGGCTCCAGCAGCGGCAGAACTCGATCGCCTCAAAATCTCATCGCAGACCTGGCGCCGTGGCGGGCTCGGCTCGAAGGCGCTGGTGACGTTCACGCTGCGAAACGACAATGACT
Source organism: Bradyrhizobium sp. 482_C4_N1_8 (assembly GCF_052075965.1). Taxonomy (NCBI): domain Bacteria; kingdom Pseudomonadati; phylum Pseudomonadota; class Alphaproteobacteria; order Hyphomicrobiales; family Nitrobacteraceae; genus Bradyrhizobium; species Bradyrhizobium sp. 482_C4_N1_8. The sequence goes on from NZ_CP197231.1 coordinate 3,839,753, forward strand.
ATGCCGTTAAGGATCTGGAGATCGTCTGCGCGTTCACGCGGCGCGATGGCAGTCATCTCACCGACCGCAGCCGCGTGCTTGCCGACACGGTAACGATGAAGAGCCGCAAGACCTTTGCCCGTATCCCTGTCGGCTTCATCAACGTTAACGCCGATCAGGCGAAGTGTTCGCTGGTCGCGGCACGGCGCGCGTAACGCCCGGCAGTTCCCGGTAGCGGAAAAGTTACTGTCCGCAGGCCTTGGCCAAAAAACTTGGCGTTGCCATTTGAACCAAGGGCCGGGTGCAGGAACCAATTAGAGGATCGCCGGTTTAAGGCGAAGAGCCCACGCGGGGATGCGGGGGGCGGAGCGTGGCCGATGCCCATTTTCAGGTACTTCGTTTTCGTCGGTGGAGCGTTGCTCGCACTGTTGTTCGCAGCGGATTACGTTCTGCCGTCGCAACCGGTCGCACGGGCCATTGTCACCGCAAGCAACGATCAGCCCTTGATCCGGATTCGGTCGGATCGCCATTTGCCTGAGCGTGTCGTGCTCGACACCAGCCAGCCGACGATTGCCGCACCCGCAGTGAAGACCGCCGCGGTCGTTGCGCCTCAGGCGCCGGTACAGGAGGCTGCTTCGCCGGAGCTGGCCGAGATGTCGGCCAAGGCGCGGGTGCGCGAGACCTTCGCCCAGTTTACGCCGGCCCCGAAGGCCAACGCCGCTGCGGCCAGGAAGACCGAGGCCAAGCCGCAAGTTCAGGCGCAGGCTCAGCTTCCCCAGGGGCAGACGCCTCAGATCCAGGCTCAGCCCAAGCGCAAGGTCGCCAGGGCGCATCCGGCTCCACAGCAGGGCCGGTCGATGATGCTGGTCGCGCAGCAGCCCCATTTCGGTCTCTTCAACACGACCTGGTAAGGGCGCCTCCGACCGTCTCGAAACGAGACGGAGAGGGCTTTTTATTGGTCAATCTCTCTGCTAATTCGAACCGATCCGAACGCCGTCCGGTGCTCTGGCTTGCCAGCAGCGGTCAGGCGCTTCTCGGTTGCGGCCCAATACCCGGGCCGGAGCGCTCGTAGCTCAGCTGGATAGAGCATCGGATTTCGATTCCGAGGGTCGGAGGTTCGAATCCTTCCGAGCGCGCCACTTGCAAAGCCGGAGCCTCGAGGCCCGGCCGGCTCAATCTTCGGGTCCCCTTACTTGCCCTGGATCTTCAGCCCATTGGGGCCGACATTGATCTGCAGGCCGTCGGGCTGTTTCTTCGCCTGGTAGAGGTTGTAGCCGAGCACGGCTGCCGTGACGACCAGAGCGCCGATGATCAGAAACAGGACGTTGCGGTTGATGGACATTCTCTTCCCTGAACCACTTGATTGACGGCGAGAAAAACCCCGCGCGTAGGCGCGCGGGGTTTCTCAGCGCGCCCCCGGGGCTGGCTGGCGGCGCACTGCTCGGACCTGACGACCTCGTTCGAGGGAACCTGTTCCATAGCCCCCCGACGCGTGGTCAAGGCAAGCCATCGGCGTCGCGCCTGTGATGTCAGCTTGCGGAACGGCAGGTGTGCCGGGCCCGTGCCAGCGTGTCGGAGGGCGCCTCGTGGAAGGTCGCGCGGTAGGCCGCGGCAAACTCGCCGAGGTGATGAAATCCCTGGGCGCGTGCGCACGTGGCGACCGTCGCGCCGCCGCCCTTCAGGAGCCGCGAGCGTGTGGCCCACAGCCGCTTCAGGCGGATGTATTGATGCAGGCTCATGCCGCGCACCTTGCTCACCGCGCCGCCGAGCGTTCGGACCGAAACGCCCAACTCGCCGGCGAGATTGGCCGTATAGATCGGAGCGGTCGGATAGGCCGCGACGTAATCGTCGATCTGTTGCACGAGCCTGGCTGATCGCGCGCCGGCATTCGGGGCGGTGCGATCAGACAACGGGTCGATTTGAAACAAATCGTCGAAGGCGAGCAGCAGACCCTCCTGGAGATGCGCGGCGACCTCTGTGGTTTCGAACATGTGCGGCTCTACGGACGCGGTCCGCAGGATGTCGAGAACAAGCTGACGCGCGTAGAGATGCGCCACGGGGTCCGCGATGCGAACCCACAATGCATCGGCGCGATCGAACCAGCCGCGATCCCTGAGCGCGGGGGAGAACATGATCAGCGCGTGGTAATTGGTCTGATGCTCGACGAAATGACAATGATGATTGCCGCGCAAGGCGATGAAAAAGCGCGAGTCGAGTTCGATCCCACTCGAGCTGGCGCGCAGATCGTCGGTCATCGGCAGGATCACCATGCCGCCCGGTGCGCGATAGGCGGTATCGAGAATCCGCGCAAACGACCTCGCCACGATGAGCCGGCACCCCGGCAGGTTCACGATCGCACGCGCCGCAGCGAAGTTGGCGACGTCGAGCGGAATGCTGCGGGCGTCTTCCATCGACTCGGCCGGCCGAAACGCGTCGACATCGGAAAACCGGATCAACTGGAGCGCGGATGAGGGGGCGAGAGCGTCGAAGAACATGCTTCTGGCCGAATGCTGAAATGTGACAATTAAATGAAAATCGATACATCGCAATCAATGGCGAAACAGGATGATTCAGTAAACCGGATTCCGGGCCGTAGTATTGCGGACATCATGCCACGCGGCGCGGCGGGTCGATGTCACCGTCAACGGTCCCGGTTCATCGGTTGGCCTGAGGCGAGGTCGATGAAATGGAGACGCGTGCAGGCGGGACAGGCGAAGGACTCGAAGCTCCGCCCCTCGAGCCGCCGCCCCTCAAGCCTCCGCTCGTCAAGGCTCCGCTCGTCAGGCCTTGGCTGCCTCTCGAGATGCGTCTGCACATTCATGCCCGTCTGAGGGCATCGGAAAACAATGAAATCCGCCATCGACGCAGAATGACGGCACATCGAATTTCATCTTTGATCTAGATCAGTTTTGGAATCGCTCCACGCAAGCCGCGAGCACGCGAATGGACACAACGCGCGATCTCGCAAAAGCGAAGGGGCCCGAGAGGGCCCCTTTGGAAATCACCAGCGGCGATAGCGTGGTCCGTAATAGCGAGGCCCATAGGCGCGCGGCCCATACCCATAATATCGGGGCCCGTAATACGGCCGCGGGCCGTAATACCCATCATAGTTCGGGCGCCAGAAACAGCGTCCCCAGGCGTCGCAGACCATGCGGACCTGCTCGACGTCGGAGACCTGCGGCGTCGCAGGTGCGGGCGCGATGGGCATGGCGGACGCCGCCGGTGATGCCATGATGGCACCGAACAGGGATGCGGCGACGAGGCCAGTCTTGAGATTCATGATGTCTTCCTCTGCTTACGCAATACAGGATATCGAAGTTGTTCTGATCAAATTGTGGCGGAACCGAAATGTAATGCTGATGAACAAATCTTCAGCAAAGCTCGCCGCAGACCTGACCTTTCGCTTCGCAAGACTATCCCAGGTTCGCGCGCGTGACCAATGCTGCGCTTGCACTGGCGCTGCCTGGCAGGACATTGCGTTCATCTTTGATCCTGCGCAATTCGCCGGCACGACTTCATCCCTAGTCTTGCCGTAGCCAGCGCTTTGAGGAATTCGAAGAGCAGGCTCGCGAGATTGCCTGGAGCTGTGCAATGGACAAGATGAGACTAGACAAGGGTGACTGGCTGATCGTGTGCGACGGGCGCAAGGCGCTCATTCTGGAAAACCTCGGCGACGAGATGTTTCCGAACCTCCACACCCGGGAGGTGCACGAGCAGCCCAATCCCTCGACCGGTGCGCAAGGGACCGATGCGCCGGGCCGGCTGAACGCCGCCGTCAGCGGCGCGCGCAGCTCGGTCGAGCAGACCGATTGGCACGATGAGGCCGAGCGGGCCTTCCTGCGGAGCCTGGCCGGCCGGCTCGATGCCGCCGTCAGCGCGGGCGAGACCTCGGCCCTGACCATGGTGGCCTCACCACGCGCGCTCGGGATGATCCGCGCCGATTATTCGGTCGTGGTGCGCAAGGCGCTTCAGTGCGAGGTCGGCAAGGACCTCGTCAAGCTGCCGGTCTACGAGATCGAGAAGCAATTGCTGCTGTCGGGCACCGCCAAATAGCGGCCCCCCGCAGAGGACGCGCCAGCGCCCCTCAGAAGCAGGGGTGCCGGCGGCCGTCCTGGCCGATATAGGTGGCCGAGCTCTGGTAGCAGCGGTTGTTCGACGGGCCGTCGTAGAAGGCGAAGGTGCCGGGGGTAACGCCGGGCCCGTAATTGTGCAGATAGCTGATCGGGTAGGGCAGCGGGTTGGTGTAGTGGCGGTGGTACCGGTGGTGTCCACGCGCCTCCGCAAGGCTGGGGGCGAGGATTGCGGCCGACAGGGCAGCAACCGCGGCTACAAGCTTCAACGTGCTCATCTCGATTCTCCGGAACCCGCGCGAATAGGTCAGGTGTTTATAGCCATTTCGAGCCGCTGGGACACCCGTCCGGCACCCCGAAATCGGGGCCAAACCCGCAGATTCCCGGGTGGGTGTGACAGAATTGCCGAAGCGGGTCCAAGGCTGCCCATTTTTGGCCTTTTCGGGATGCTTAACGAATTCCCCACACAAGTATGGCCAAAGAGAATTCGCTTAAGAATCCTGTCGCCGGCCCTTTGGGGGTCCTTCGAGGCCGGTTCATTCCTGAAGGCTTTCGCCGTCACGCACCATGCGCATCACGCTTTTGAGCCTGCTGTTGCTCTCCGTCGCCGCCGCCGCCACGCCGGCGCGCGCCGAGCTGCACATCACCCGTGACCACGGCGGCTACGTCGAGGAGTACAAGGCCAAGTACAAGCGCGTCCGCGAGAAGGGCGAGCGCGTCATCATCGACGGCATCTGCAACTCGGCCTGCACCCTGGTGCTCGGCATGGTGCCGATGAACAAGATCTGCGTGACGCCGCGCGCCAGCCTCGGCTTCCACCAGGCCTATTACGACAAGGCCTTCACCTTCGGCATCAAGGTCACCAGCGCGGAGGGGACGTCCGACCTGATGTCCTATTACCCCAACACGGTGAAGGACTGGATCCGCCGCAATGGCGGGCTCACCACCGACATGAAGAAGATCAAGAACGGTGTCGAGCTCTGGAAGATCATCGACCCCTGTCCGGAAGAATGGTGAGCAGCTGAGCTGCGCTCCCGCTGTCCGTCGCAGCGCAGCATCGCTCGTTCGGAAATTCGCATTGCCGCACGGGCCCCGGTCGGGCAATGAGGGCGGCAATGAACCATAATCAAGAAGCCCTGACCGCCCGCGCCGCACCGATCCTGTTCGTCGTGCTCTGGAGCACCGGATTCATCGGCACCAAATACATCATCAACAACGCCGATCCCTTGACCTATCTCGCCATTCGCATGGCGATCGTGGTCGGCCTGATGGCGATCATCGTGGCGATCGCGCGACCGAAATGGCCGGACCGTGTCGACGTCGCGCATAGCGCTGTTGCCGGCATTCTCGTCCACGGCTTCTATCTCGGCGGCACGGCCATTGCGATTGCGCATTCGATCCCGGCCGGACTCTCGGCGTTGATTCCGGGCCTTCAACCGATCCTGACCTCGACCATCGCCAACCGCTGGCTCGGCGAACGCGTGACGCCGGTGCAATGGGCGGGGCTGGTGCTTGGCCTCGGCGGTGTAGCGCTGATCCTGCACGGCCGTCCGATGACCGGCGAGGCGGGGCTCGGCTGGCTCGCCTCGGTGGTGTCGTTGATCAGCATCACGCTCGGCACGCTCTATCAGCGCCGCTACTGCAACCACATCGACTGGCGCGCCGGCAATCTCGTCCAATATATCGCCGTCACCGTCTTCTTCACGGTCGGCGCCTTCCTGTTCGAGGACCGCGTGGTGCACTGGACGCGGGAGTTCGTGCTCGCGCTTGCCTGGCTCGCCGTGGCGCTCTCGATCGGATCGATCGGGCTGTTGTACTGGCTGATCCGCCACGCTGCCGCGACCTCGGTTGCGAGCCTGTTCTACCTGGTGCCCGCCGTCACGGCGCTGATGGCCTATCTGCTGTTCGGGGAGAAGCTCGATGCGCTGGCGATTGCCGGCATGGCGATGTGCGCGGCGGCGGTGTTCGTGGTCAACCGGCGTTTCTAGGCAGGCAGGCCAGTACGTCGGAATACATCCCTGACGTGCGGCGCGCGCTCGTGCTAGGCTGGACTGATTTCAGCTTCCCTTTGGCAAGGTGATTTCCATGAGAAAAGCACGGCGTGCACTGCTCGGCAGGTCCTTGAGGCCGGTCCGGATTGCCTGCATCAACTACGCCGAGGAGATGATGAGCGAGCGGATGATGGGGAGGCTCACGGCGGCGCTCCAGAAATGCTACGACGAGCATTTCCTGCCGGTCTGGGGCTATCCCATCGATCTCGACGTCACCCGCAACCCGAAGCCGACGGACTGGCAGCTGCTCTATTTTGACGACGCCACCCACAAGAACTTCCTCGGGCGGCACGAGCTGACGCACCGCGGCCAGCCGATCTCAAAGATCTTTCTGAAGGCACTCGGCGAGGACGATCCCGTCAGCCTGGCGGCCTCGCACGAACTGTTCGAGATGGTGCTCGATCCCATGGCCAATCTGTGGGCCGACAAGACCCGGCACACCCAATATGCCTACGAGGTCTGCGACGCCGTGGAAGAGGAGTCTTTTCTCGTCAACGGCTTTCCGATGTCGAACTTCGTCTATCCGTCCTGGTTCGAACCGTTCGAGCATCCCCGCGGCACCAAGTTCGACCATATGGGGTCGCTCAAGGCGCCGTTCTCGATGACGGAAGGCGGCTATGTCATCAAGAAGGTCAACGGCCGGAAGGTGATCAAGCAGTTCGGCTCATCCGAGAAGCGGAGGCGCTTCGCCAAGGAGGACCGGCGCGGCCATCGCAGCGAATTTCGTGATCCGCAAGGCGAGCATCACCCGGGCCGGCGCGCCGCCAAGCGGCGAGGGTAGGGGCGGGAGAAGTCTCCGGGCGCGCCCGTACCCGGAGACCTGCTCGAGCGCTGCGATCAGCGCTTGGCCTTCTTTTTCGACTTGGCTGCCTTCTTCGCGGACTTCCTGGTGGCCTTCTTTGCAGCCTTCTTGGCCGCTTTCTTCGACGACTTCTTTGCAGCTTTCTTCGAAGCTTTCTTCGCAGATTTCTTGGATGCCTTCTTGGTCGCCTTCTTGGCTTTCTTCTTGGAAGCCTGCTTCGGCGCTACTTTCTTCGCGACCTTCTTGGCGGCTTTCCTGACCTTCTTGACGGCGGTGACTGCGGCTTCGCTGGTTGCTTCCAGGGCGGTGGTGATCGTGTCCAGCGCCTGTTCGGTGATCGGCTTCTCGTCGTCCATATCGTCCCCCACGGTTTGTATGGAGCGATGACGATAGCGGGTTTCAAAATCGAGTCAAAGCAGCGCTCAACCTTTGCGGATCTTTGCGTAGGCGGCGAGCGCGCGCTCGCGCCCCTTCGCGTGATCGACGATCGGCTGCGGATAGGTCTTGCCGAGCGTGACGCCCGCGCTCGCAAGCTCGATTGGTGATGCCTGCCAGGGCTGGTGGATCAGCTTGGCCGGCACGTCTTTCAGCTCGGGCACCCAGCGCCGGACATAGACTCCATCAGGGTCGAACTTCTCGCCCTGGAGAGTTGGATTGAACACGCGGAAATAGGGTGCGGCGTCGGCGCCGCAGCCGGCGACCCATTGCCAGTTGGCGGGATTGCTGCCGGCATCCGCATCGACCAGCGTGTCCCAGAACCAGCTCTCGCCGTCGCGCCAGTCGATCAGGAGATGCTTGACCAGGAAGGACGCCACCACCATCCGCACCCGGTTGTGCATCACGCCGGTGTGCCAGAGCTCGCGCAGGCCGGCATCGACGATGGGATAGCCGGTGCGTCCGCGCTGCCAGGCGGCGAGCGCTTTCTTGTCTCCGTTCCAGGGAAAGCCATCGAAATTCGTTTGCAGGTTTTCGGTGGCAAGGCTCGGGTGATCGTGGAGGAGGTGGCGGCAGAATTCGCGCCAGCCGAGCTCGCTCAGGAACTTTTCGACGCCGGGCCCGATCGCGGGATTCTCCGCTGCTGCAAAGCGCGCGGCGTGCCAGACTTGGCGCGGGCTGAGCTCGCCGAACCTCAAATGAGGCGACAGGCTTGAAGTCCCCTCGCGATCCGGACGGTCGCGATCGCCGACATAGATGTGCGCGGCGTGCTTGAGGAAGTCGCGGAGGCGTACGCGGGCCGAGGCTTCTCCCGGCGTCCAGGTCTGGCGCAGGCCGCCAGCCCAGTCGGGCTTTGTCGGCTCGAGCGTCCAGCTCTCCAGCGCGTCGCTGGCGAGCTGCGGCGCAGGGCGTAGCTCCCGCGGTGCGGGCAGAGGCTTGGGCGGATCGCCCAGCGACAGCACCCGCCGCCAGAACGGCGTGAAGACGCGAAGGCCGCGGCCCTCCTTGTTGCGGATCGCCGAGGGTGACACCAGCAAGTCGCCAGGGAAGCTCTGCGAGTCCACGCCGAGCTTTGCCAGCGCCGCTTCGAGCTGTTTCCCGACGGCCTGATGTGGCGCCTGCGCGACCCCGTTCCAGTAGACCATTGCGGCTCCGCTCTCCCGCGCCACCTCGGGGATCACCTTGGCCGCCGGCCCCTTGCGCAGGATCAGCGATCCGCCGCGCGTGGCGATCTCGGCGCCGAGCGCCCGCAGCGACTGTGCCAGCCACCAGCGCGTCGCACCGCCCGGCGGCCGTCCGGCCATCTCATCCATCACATAGAGGCAGATCACTGGCGCGCCTGTCTTCGCGGCGGCATGGAGGGCGGGATGGTCGGACAGGCGGAGGTCATCGCGGAACCAGACGATGACAGGCGGCGCGCTTGGCGTGGTCAGGGCGGGCCTCGTTTACAATTTGGCAAGCATGCCGCGTGCGGCGGTGTGAACCGTCGTTAATTCGGTCGTAAGCCGATTGCATGAATATGCAAGAATTCCGGGGGTAGTTCCATTCATGTCCAACCGTGCGACGGCAAAGTTCTTGCCGCAATTCAAGCTGGGTACCAAGGCCGTCCTGTGCGCCGTGCTGCTGATCGCCGTGAACACGGCGCTCGTGGTCGGCGCCGGATACTGGTCGCTCACCTCCGCCTTCAACGATCGTGCGCTGCGCGACATCGAGGTCAATTTGCGCACGCTGGCCCTGGCTTTTGCCGAGGTCGTTCCCGACGCGAAGATCACGATGCGGGATGGCGGGGTGGCGCGCGCCGAGATTCCCAAAATGCCGGAGTTCAGGGATCACGCCATCGTCGATCGTGCGGTGTCCTATGTCGGCGGCAACGCGACCCTGTTCGTGTTCGATGATGCGAGCGGGCAGTTCGTCCGCCGCTCGACCAACGTGAAGAAGGAGAACGGCGACCGGGCTGTCGGGACCCAGCTTGCCGCCGATCATCCCGGGCAGGCCGTCCTGCGCCGCGGCGAGGCGTACAAGGGCCCGGCCACGCTGTTCGGCAAAACCTTCATGACCGCCTATTTCCCGGTCGCGGATGCCACCGGCAAGGTCGTCGGCATTCTCTATGTCGGCATCCCCATGGCGCAGTTCGAGAGCATGCTGACCCAGGCCATCGAGAGCATGGCGATCGCGGCCGGTATCGCCGCGCTCCTGGTCCTGGTCCTCACCTTGCTGGTCGTCCGCCGTATCACCAAGCCGCTCACCTCGGTCACGCGCTCGCTGACGGCGCTCGCCGAAGGCAAGAGCGACGTCGAGATCGATTGCGAGGATCGCGCCGACGAGATCGGCGAGATCGCCCGCACGGTCGCCGTCTTCAAGAGCAACTCGCTGGAGCGGGCGCGCCTGCGCAGCGAGCAGACCGCGGCCACGGCTGCCGCGGCAGAGCAGCGCAAGGCGGAGCTGCGCAATTTCGTCGAGCAGTTCCGCGGCAGCGTCGGCGGCATCCTCGACAAGGTGCTGAGCTCCTCCGGTGAGTTCGAGCGGGTGGCGCGGCAACTCACCGACACCGCACGCTCCACCGCCGATCTGTCGGCGCAGTCGGCCGGCGCATCCGAGAACGCCTCCGAGCACGTGCGCACGGCGGCCTCGGCCTCCGACGAATTGTCCCAGTCGATCTCCGAGATCACCCGCCGGGTGCAGGAATCGAACGAGATCTCCGCCGAGGCGGTACGGCAGGCCGAAGCCACCGACCAGCGCATGGCGCAGCTCTCGGAGGCGGGCGCGCGCATCGGCGACGTCGTCAAGCTGATCACCTCGATCGCCGAGCAGACCAATCTTCTGGCGCTGAACGCCACCATCGAGGCCGCGCGTGCCGGGGACGCCGGTCGCGGCTTCGCGGTGGTGGCCCAGGAGGTCAAGACGCTCGCCGGCCAGACCGCCAAGGCGACAGACGAGATCTCGAACCAGATCGCCAGCATGCAGCTTGCAACGGAGGAATCGGTCACCGCCATCAAGGCGATCGGCCAGACCATCGAGCGCATCAGCGGCATCGCGGGCTCGATCTCGGCCGCCGTCGAGCAGCAGAGGAGTGCCACCCACAACATCGCGGCCAGCGTTCGCGCTGCGGCCTCCGGTACTGCCGATGTCGCGGTCAATGTCCGTCATGCAGCCAAGGGCGCGAGCGAGACGGGGGAGACCTCGAGCCGGATGTTTGCCTCTGCCCAGGCACTGTCAGGCGAGAGCCTGCATCTGAAAGCCGAGGTCGACAGCTTCCTCGACCGCGTGCACGCGGCCTGATCCAACTCGGTCATTTCCGGGGCGGTCCGAAGGACCGAACCCTGGTACGCATTGCGCACCAGGGAATCTCTAGATCCCGGGTTCTGACGCATCGCCCCGGGATGACTTTTTGCGGTCGCTATCCGCGATCGCCAAAAGTCACTTCGGCTGCGGCACGATGCGGATGTAGGGCTTCGGTTCCTTCCAGCCCTGCGGATAGATCGTCTTCGCCTCGTCGTTGGAAACCGAGCCGGCGATGATGACGTCCTCGCCCTGCGTCCAGTCGGCCGGCGTGGCGACGCGATGCTTCGCCGTCAGCTGAAGCGAGTCGATGACGCGCAGGATCTCCTGAAAATTCCGGCCTGTGGTCATCGGATAGACCAGCACCAGCTTGATCTTCTTGTCCGGCCCGATGATGAAGACGTTGCGGACGGTCTGGTTGTCGGCCGGCGTGCGGGTGAGGGGATCGCCCGAGGTCGAGGCCGGCAACATCTCGTAGAGCTTCGACACGTTGAAGTCGGTGTCGCCGATCATCGGGTAGTTGGGGGCGGCGCCTTGCGTCTCCTTGATGTCCTCCGACCATTTGGAATGGCGGTCGACCGGATCGACCGAGAGGCCCATCAGCTTGACGCCACGCTTGTCGAATTCCGGCTTCAGCTTGGCAAGCGCGCCGAGCTCGGTCGTACAAACCGGCGTGAAGTCCTTGGGGTGGGAGAACAGGAGAGCCCAGCTATTGCCAATCCAGTCGTGGAACTTGATCTTCCCTTCGGTGGTCTCGGCTTCGAAGTCGGGCGCGGTGGTGCCGATCGGGAGTGTCATGGTTCTACCTCATCTCATTGAATTTACTTGGTAATTTATCTTCGGCCGTCGCGGTCAGTATAGGGTCTTCGCGGCCCTAAGTGAACCGCTTCAAGTAAAATGTGAATTTCTTCTCTGAAGGGCCGATTTCCTAGCACCTTTCTGTTACAGCCGCGCCTGCGACGAAACATCTCGACCGGAGCCGTACGGTCTCGATTGCCCCCATAAAGCCTTTTATGACCCGCATCACGCTCGCCCCGACGCCTCCGGAACCGAAATGGTCCTCGTAGCGACTAATCGGCAACCATTGAGAAAAGTCGCGATCCCCATATCGAATCATTAACCACCCCTTTACGCCCGCATGAAAATGCTGGTCGATCAGAAGAAATCTGGAAGTGAACTATGTCTGCCGCTGCGCATAAGTCTGTTGAGTCGCCGTCCCTCGAACCGTCCTGCCGCGATACCGCGGCTCATGCATTGACCGTCGTGCGCGACGGCGTGATCACGGGCGAAGGCCCGACCACCAAGGGCCGGGTCCACTTTTCCCGCTCGCTCGATGCCGATGACACCGCCTGGTGCGCGCGCATCCTGACCGCCACGGCCGTCAACGACCAGCCGGTCAGCCGCGCCGAAGCCGAGGCGCTGTTCGAGATCAATGAAGCCGCAACCGAGCGCACCGATGGCGGCCGGTTCGACGACCTGCTCGCCAAGGCCGTTGCCCATTACGCCGCCAGCGCCTCGGGCCTGAAGGTGCCGCCGCGCAGCGTCGCGCTGTCGGCAGAGTCCGAGATCGAGAGCTGGGCGCCGTCCTACGCCGCCAAGGTCAACAGCGAGATGCTGGAGTGGATCGCCGGACAGATGCGCGGCAAGCGCCAGAACAACCGTCGCCTGATGGCGATGGTGGCGACCTTCCTGGGCGCCACTGCGCTGCCTTTGGCGGGCCAATTGCCGAACGTATTCGACATCGGCATGTAAAAGATCTGGGCATGTAAAAGATCTGGGAATGTAAGAGTTAGACGAGACTGTCGCGCCCCTTGCGAGGCGCGACAGACAACGGCGGGGTTATTTCCCCGCCGTTTTTTGTTTGCCGGCGTCCGGCTCGAGCCCGAGCGTGCGGCCCGGGAAACCGGCGGCGTCGAAATAGCGCTGGCTGCCGACGCGCTGGAAGTTCAGCACGGTCGCCAGACCGCCCTCTGCGGGCTTGGACTTCAGCGTGCCGGTATAGGCCTTCGGCACGATGCCGTTGGGCAGGGCCTCCGACATCACGCGGCCGACAAGGCCGCCGTTCTGCGGGCCGCGCAGGCCCATGAGCTGGGCGGCCGTCATGCCGACGTCGGCATTGCTGACCGGGATCTGGCTGACATAGCCCGCTTTGAAGTCCGGACCGATCGCGGCCATGAAGTTCATGGTGTCGCCGCGGCTGAAGCTGCCATGCATGCCCTGGCCCTGGCGCAGCACGGTGTCGGCGACCTGCACCGAGCAGTTGGTCGGCGCCTCACCGCAATCGCTGGCATAGGAGCGGAAATTGACGACGATCGCCGGCGTTGGCGTCGCCGACTTGCCGCGCAGATTGATGCTCGACAGCGGCAGGGTACCGGGGATGCGGCCGAGCGAGTCGTCCACGAACAGGCCGGAGACGTAATCCTGCTCGAGCAGCGCCTTGACGGTCTTGACCGCCAGCTTCTTGTCCTTGTTCGGCAGGTAGATCAGGTCCGAGCCGCCATTGGTGGCGATGACGAGGTCAGGCTTGGTCGGATCCTTGCCGAGCACGCCGTTGCCGGCCTTCGGATGGGCGTTGCCGGTGACGGCGGCGTTCTTGTCGTTGGGGTCGAACAGCGGCAGGTCGAGCGCCTTGGCGAGGTCGATCGCCAAAAAGCCCATCGGCAAAAAGTCCTTCGGCGTGTCGTCATAGCTGACCTTGGCCGAGGGGCTGGTCTTGCTCTCCTTGGAGATGGTCGAGAAGCCGTGGTCGGCCTGGATCATGATGTTGGTATTCGCGGCCAGCCCGAGCTCGTCGAGCGCCTTGCGGAGCTGGGCGAGGTTGTTGTCGGCGTTCTTGATGCTCGCCATCGTGCTCGGGCCGTTGATGCCCGGCTTGATCTGGTTGAGGCTGTCGCCCTGGTTGTGCTGGGTGCCGTCAGGGTCGCGCGACCAGAACACCAGCACGAACGGCTTGTTGCGCGCCTTGAACATCGGCAGCACGGCCTTGGCGGCGACGTCGGCGAAATAAGCCTGCTGCGCGACGTTGGCGACGACGGTGCCGGGCGTCTTGGCATCGCCCGCCTTGGAATTGTCGCCGCGCGGTGGCGTGGCGAGGGGCAGGCCGGCCTTGGTCAGCGCGTCCTTCATCTCGTCAGACAGCGCCACGCCGTTCTTGCCGCCGGTGGCGTCGTCGAACACGACCGAATGCAGGCCGGCCTTTTCGGGCTTGTCAGTGTGGTCGAACTGGTAGGTCGGACCGACCTTGCCGATCGCGGCCGTGCTGAAGCCCTTGTCGCGGGCCATCTTCAGAATCGTCTCCTCGTTGAGATAGTCGCCCTTGAAATGCTCGTCGATGTCGCCGAGCACGGCGTCGTTCTCGATGAAGGGGACCACGGTGTCGCCGGCAGGGACGGACGTATAGTTGGTCCAGATCGTGTTGGAGAACACGCCGGTGTCGCCGAGATAGTGACCGGTCGACATCGCCGAGCCGTTGGCCATGGTGAAGGTCGGGAAGAGCGAATGCGGGTTCTTGAAATTGACGCCCTTGTCACGGACCTCGGCCATCGCCGGCGCGGTCTCAGGCGTCACCTTCAGCGCGCGCAGACCATCGGGGATGAAGAGGATCAGGTTGCGGGGCGTGTTGTTCTGGGCGGAGGCAAGTCCGGTGGACAAGACTGTCAGCCCGGCGGACAGCAACACCAGTGAACGGCGCATCGAAATCTCCTGCGGTGAGGCGGCAATGGCCGCGACCGCGGCCCCCGGCCATCGTTTAGTTTTGCTGCATGACAGTTTTGTTACAAGACCCAAGGAGCAAGCAGAAGTGACGGGGAGGTGACCAGGCACCTACGGATGGGGCGTTGTCGGGCACGAGATCACAGTTATTGCACTCAACTGCCTCAACGCCGTCATTGCGAGCGCCGCGAAGCAATCCAGAATTCCTCCGTGGCAAAACCCTGGATTGCTTCGCTGCGTTCGCAATGACGGAGGAGGCGACTTCAAGCAAAATTGCCGCCGCCAATTCGGCGAGCGCGATCAACTCCGATCAACGGGTCATGAGGACTACCCCGGAACGAAGTGTCTGAAATCAGCACAGAATCCCGGGCGACTTGCCGCACCAGGTACCCCGTTAATCCCGTGCCTTAACCAACAATTAATTATACGTTTGCGGGTGGGCGACGGCCCGGCCTAGCGTGCGGTGGGGAGCCGCCGAAGCCAAACGAGTTGGTGCGTATCATGATGTCCAGATCATATGGGGCGCTCTTCGCCTCGCTCAGCGCAGCCGCGCTGCTCCTTTCTGCCAATGACGGTTTTGCCAGGCCCGGCGCCACCGCCACCGCCGCGCACGGGATGGCCGCCGCGCCTTCCGGCGCGATCGCGCGTCCGCAGATCGGTCCTGGCGCCCGGTTCCGCGGCCGCAACACGCCTTGGGTCTATTGGCCGGGCGGCGGCGGGTTCTACGACAACGCAGGCTATAACCAGCCTTTCGTCGATGCCGGGCAGCCGGCCTCCACCGACGTGCGTTACACCTATACGTACGACGTTCCCTGGGACTGGACCCATCGCTTCCCGCCGAATGTGGTGCCGTCCGACCGGCCCTATGTGCCGAGCTGCCCGACGGAGCAGGTGACGGTGCCCGGCCGCGGCGGCGCCGAGCACACGGTCAACATCATGCGCTGCTACTGAGCGGCGTCGTCCGCCCAGCTAGCCCAGCTCAAAACTGGTCACGCCGAAGACGCGGTCGATCCGCAGCGGCGGGATCGGCCCTGTGTACATCCGCGCCGTCTCGAACACCGGCTTGAGCCCGAGCGATTCCGCGAGCGCGATGGCCTCGCGATTGATCGCGGGGACGTCGAGGAAGACTTCGCCGCCGCCTGCGCTCGCCAGCAGCGCCTGCACGATCGCTTCCGCCGCTCCGCGGTCGTCGGCGACGAGCGGGCCGATCTTGTGGCCGGTCCGGCAGGGCCGGATCACCCCCCATGCCGCGAGCTTGCCGCCGCGCAGCAGCGCGCCGCCGAGATGGCCTGATGTGTTGATCCAGGCGCGCAGGAAGGGGCTGCGTGCGGCCGGGAAGACGGTCGCGTCGTCGGCTTCAACGAGCGCGAACGGGACATTGTCGAGCGCGACGATTTCGGCGGGCGGATTCGGCGGCGCGGCGACGATGCCGCCGTAGCGGATATTGGCGTAGGCCAACTGGAAGCCGGACTTCTTGTAATTATCCTGCTGCGCGACGACGCCATCGAGCCCGATCACGCGGGCGCCTGCATGCGCGATCGCCGCGTTCCAGATGCGCATTCCGTGGCCGGCGCCGCGAAAGCCTGAGCGCACGATGTAGAAGCCGAGGAAGGCGAAGCGATCATCGTAATTGACGCAGGAGATTGTTGCGACCGGCTCGCGGTCGATCTCGCCGACGAAGAAGCCTTTCGCGTCCGGGATCGCGAAACAGGCGGCGTCGCCGAGGCCCGGATTCCAGCCCTCGGCCGCGGCCCAGTCGACGGCGATGGCGATCTCCTCGGGGCGAAAATTGCGGATCTGCAGATCGCTCATGACGGATGCCTTCGGCGGTGGACCTGGCGGCAGGTCCGGCGGTAGAAGGCCTCATGATAGGCCGGGCCCGGGGCTCGCCTCAACACAGGGATGATCGGTCATGGCAGCAGAGAAGGTCGCACTTGTCACGGCTGGCGGCAGCGGCATGGGGGCAGGGGCTGCGCGGCGGCTCGCGGCCGACGGCTTTCGCGTCGCGATCCTGTCGTCCTCCGGCAAGGGCGAGGCGCTGGCAGTCGAGCTCGGCGGCCTCGGCGTCACCGGCTCCAACAAGTCGAACGATGATCTGAAGCGGCTCGTCGACGGGGCGATGGCCAAATGGGGACGCATCGACGTGCTCGTCAACAGCGCCGGCCACGGGCCGCGCGCGGCGATCACGGAGATCACCGACGAGCAGTGGCACACCGGCCTCGACACCTATCTCCTCAACGTGATCCGGCCGACCCGGCTGGTGACGCCGGTGATGCAGGCGCAGAAGAGCGGCGCCATCATCAACATCTCGACCGCCTGGGCATTCGAGCCGAGCGCGATGTTTCCGACCTCTGCGGTGTTCCGCGCAGGCCTTGCCGCCTTCACGAAGATCTTCACCGACACTCATGCCGCCGACAACATCCGCATGAACAACGTGCTGCCGGGCTGGATCGACAGCCTGCCGCAGACCGATGCGCGGCGCGACAGCGTGCCGATGAAGCGTTACGGCAAGGTCGAGGAGGTCGCGGCGACGGTGTCGTTCCTGGCGTCCGAGGGTGCCGCCTACATCACCGGCCAGAATATCCGCGTCGACGGCGGACTGACACGCTCGGTGTGAGTCGGCGCGCGGCTTCGCTCCGCCATTCTTGTGCACTTGTCGTAACGCGACGCGCGGCTTGCGCGGTGCGCCGCTGCGGCGGGGCGACGCGTGGCGTTCGGGTCACACTCGTCACTGGTCTTGCGCGATAAGTCACGGACTACGTCACAGTCCATACGAACTGCGCCGCAGACCGAGACGGCGAGCGGTCCACTCCCTATCCCCAATCTGCGCCGGATGGCTCCCACCGGTGCGCATTTGAAACGCGAGCGTCGATCGCGTGGGGCATGGAGACTCGGAATGAACAAGTTTTTGCTGGCGGTCGCTTCAATTGTGCTCGGCACCGCATCCGCGCAGGCGGCCGACCTCGCGGCGCAATACACCAAGGCGCCGGTGATGGCGCCGGCCTACAACTGGACCGGCTTTTACGTCGGCGGCAATGTCGGCGGGCAGTGGGGCAACGCCGATCTGAACACCTCGACCATCTGGACGCCGGCCGGCTATTTCGCCGCCAGCAGCGTCCCCGCCATCAACACGGTCGGCGCCCAAGGCGTCAACAGCTCCAGCGTGACCGGCGGCTTCACCGCGGGCTATAACTGGCAGGTGAACCACGCCGTGCTCGGCCTCGAAGGCGACATCAACTATTTCGGTTTCAAGGGCAGCGCGACGGGCTCTGCGCTCTATCCCTGCTGCGCGCCGACAGGCTTTACCGTGTCGTCGCAGGTCTCGGCCGATTGGCTCGCCACCATCCGCGGTCGCATCGGCTTCCTCGCGGCTCCGACCTGGCTGCTGTACGCGACGGGCGGCGCGGCGATCTCCGAGGTGAAGGGCAATTTCAATTTCACCGACACGTTCTCAGCCGCGACCGAGTCGGCCGCGATCCGCGACACGCGCCTCGGCTGGACCGCGGGCGTCGGCACCGAATATGCCTTCGGCGGCGGCTGGTCGCTCAAGGCCGAATATCTCTACGTCGATCTCGGCCGCGCCAGCGCGACCAGTACCAATCTGGTCGGCGGCGTAACGCAATATCCGAGCAACGTTTATACCCACTCGGTCGATCTCAAGTCGAACATTGTGCGCGTCGGCGTGAACTACAAGTTCGGCGGACCGGTCGTCGCCAGGTACTGAGCATCCCGTTCCTGATCTGGCGCGGAAAGCCCCGGCTCTGCCGGGACTTTCTGTTGCGAGGGACGGTTCAGTGCGAGGCGACGAGCTTCGCCAGCGCGGGCAGGATCTTGTAGCGAACGATCTCGTGCGGGTATTCGCCGCGATTGGCGAGCAGGACGAAGCCGATCTGCCTGATAGGGACGAGGCCGAGATAGCCGGAGGCATTGTTGAGGCCGCCGGGCTTGTCGACGATGGTGGCGTCGGGGAGGTGGACCGTCTCCCAGGCCATGCCTTGTCCGAATTTGTCGTCGACGCGGAAGGTCTCGCGCTGCGTCATCCGCAGCGCCTCGCGCAAATGCGGTTCGACCGAGCGGTCGTCGACGCAGGCCGCAACGAAGGTCGCGAGATCCCTCGCGGACGAAAACATCTGGCCGGCGCCGGGAAAGTCGAAATAGCTCTGCTGGTTGCCGGGTGGGCCGATCGCCATGCCCTGATCCGAATAGCCTTGCACGACGCGCTGCATCCACGCCGCGTCCATGACGGCGCGGTTGTCCTCGCCGCGATCCGGCAGAGAGGTCGCATTCATGCCGATCGGCCCAAGGATGCGCTCTTCGAACAGGGTTGCGATCGGAGCGCCGTAGCAGCGCTCGAGCACGAGCTGAAGCAGCACGTAACAGGCATGGCTGTAGATGCGCTGCTTGCCGGGCGCTTCGCCGGCCTGCGGCTCCCAGGCATTGAACATGTCGATGAACTGCGCCCGCGAGAACGAGTCGTTCGGCCAGGGTGGATGGTCGGTCGACAGCAGCATGCCCGACGTGTGCGTGGCGAGCTGGCCGACGGTGACGCGGCGGACATAGTCTCCGGTGAGCTCGGGCAGATATTTCGGCAGGCGGTCGTCGAGCCGCAATTCACTCCGGAGCGAGCCCAGCGCCACCAGCGTCGCCTCGAACGGTTTGCGCAGCGAACCAAGGTTGAACAGCGTGTCCGGTGTGACCGGTCGTCGCGTGCCGTCGTCGGCGAAGCCGTAGTTGAAGAACTCGACATGGCGGCCGGCATAGAGCGCGGCGGCGAGGCCGCCCGGCTGGTCCGGCGTCGCGGTCGGCGCCAGCTCGTTGGCGACGATGTCGCGCATCTGCGCGATCATGTCGGAATCCGCGGATGCGCGGCGCGGCCAGGCCAACGCGAGGGGAACCAGCGCAGCCCGCGCGAGGGCCCGCCGGGTGAGGTGTGATGAGGTGACAACAGACGGCACGGCTCTGACGCATGATGCGATGCGCCCCCTCTCTCTCTTCTAACGGCGAGGGCTGCGTGTCCCAATTCACGATTGCGCGTTGTGGGTTCCGTCGGTGGGGGCCTTGCGGAAAATTACTTAGCTTGTGAGCTAACAATTATTGACGCAGGGCGGTGGTGGGCCTATAGTTAGCTTCATGGCTAACCAATTATCCCAGCTCGACCAGATCTTCGCAGCCCTTGCCGATCCCACAAGGCGGGCGATTGTGATGCGGCTCTGTGCCGGCGAGGCGTCGGTCGGCGAGCTCGCCGATCCGTTCGAGATGGCGCTGCCGAGCTTCATGAAACACATCCATGTCCTGGAGACGAGCGGGCTCGTTCAGTCGGAGAAATCCGGCCGCGTGCGCACCTGCCGTCTCAGCCCGGACGCGCTCGTCGGCGCGGAGGACTGGTTCCAGCAGCAGCGTGCGATCTGGGAGGCGCGGCTCGACCGGTTCGAGGCTTACGTCATGCAACTGAAGAAAGAGAAGGAGAGGGCGGCCGCCAAGCGACCGTCCCGCACAACCAAACGGAAAGGTTCTGAGTGATGACGAATTCTGCCAATCCCGCTCTGTCGCAATGGTCGATCGACCGCGAGATCGTGATGTCGCGCGTGATCGACGCGCCGCGCGATCTGGTGTTCGAGGCGTGGTCCGATCCAAAACATCTCCCGCAATGGTTCGGGCCGAAGGGCTTCAAGATCGAGACCTTCGAGATCGACGTGCGCGTCGGCGGCGTCTGGCGCTTCAACATGATCGGTCCTGACGGCACCGTCTATCCGAACCGCATGCGCTTCCGCCGCATCGAGCGGCCGTCGCTGATGGAGATGGATCACGGCGTCGACCAGGACGATGATCCCGGCATGTTCCGCTTCACCCTCACCTTTGCCGAGCAGAGCAACGGCAAGACCGTGCTGATGATGCGGCAACTGGCCTCGAGCACCGAGCAGCGCGACGGCATGATCGGCTTCGGTGCCGTCGAATACGGCTACCAGACGCTGGACAAGCTCGCGGCGTATGTTGGTGGGATGAAGAAATAGAATCCCCAGCGTTATTCCGGGGGCCTCGAAGAGGCGCCCCGGAATAAGCTCGGAAACGCATGGGGAGAGCAGTCGCCTTCGCGAATATGACAGCGCGCAGCTCAATTATGACAGCGCCATAACGTAGATTTTTGTCGCGTCGTGCCGCCGATTTATGACAGAATTGCTACCACTAAATGTCATATCGGTTACGGCGGAGCGATTCATGTTGCAGTGGCAGGCGCGGTCAAATCCCCTCGCGTGGTGGTGGGGCTCCCTGACGCTTGTCAGTGCGGCCAACATCCTCGTCTGGTTCATGCTGTACCGCGAGTTCTATCCGACGGTTGCCGGCAGTGCTGGTGGCGGTTCGGATATCGGGCTGATGTTCCTGCTCTGCGCCGGCTATGTGTTCGGCTGCGCGTTCCGATCGTTCCTGCCGCGCGCCGACGTGCAGCGCATCTGCCTGTTCGACACCTGGCTCTCCAGCGTCTTCGTCGGCCGCACCGTCGCGACCGTGGCCGAACTGTGCTTCGTCGCGCAATGGGCGATCATCCTGCATCAGCTGGGTCACATGACGGGCGCGGAGACCGCGGTGAACATCGCGCTGGTGATCGTGCCCATCATCATCGTCGCGGAGTGCTTCTCCTGGTACGCGGTCGTCACCACGAACTTCCTCTACAACGCGATCGAGAACTCGCTGTGGGCGGTGACGTTTTTCCTCGCCGGCATCGCGCTGTGCCGCCTCATGCCGGAATTCCAGGGACCGGTGCGCTGGGCGCTGAGCGCCGGCATCATCGGCATCGCCTGCTTCCTCGCCTTCCTCGTCACCGTCGACGTGCCGATGTATCTCAGCCGCTGGCGGGCAGGGCATCAAGAGGGCAACAAGCTCCTCGGCTTCCTCGAAGGTCTGCATGACGTCGCGACGCGCTGGGTGGTGACCCACGACATCGCGCACTGGAAGGGCGAGCTGACCTGGATGTTCCTGTATTTCACCGCTGCGGTGTGGTCGAGCCTCGCGCTCTGCGCCCTCTACGCGATGGAAGGCTATCTCACGCGTTATCTGGCCTGAGCGACCGGGCTTCGCCGAGATCGGCCTGCGTCAGCAGGCCTTGCCGCAGCGCCAGCCGGACCAGCTCGATGTCGGAGCCGACGCCGAGCTTGTCCTTGATCAGCGAGTGCAGGTTCGCCACCGTCTTCGGGCTGACGTGGAGCGTCTCGGCGATCTCCTCCGTCGTGTTCTCGGCGAGCAGCAGCCGCAGCACCTCGAACTCGCGCGGCGTGAGGACGTCGGCGGCCGAGCTCTCGCCGCTGATACGGCTGAGCGCGAGCTCGTGGTCGATGTCGGGGCTGATGGCGATCTTGCCGGCGAGCACGTCCATCACGGCGCGCACCAGCGTCTCGGGCGGGCTGGTCTTGGTGACATAGCCCCGCGCGCCGGCGCGGATCGCCTGCACGGCGAAGCCGGCATTCTCGTGCATGGTGAAAACGAGGATCCGTGCCGCCTTGTCCCATTGCCTGATGCGCCTGACGGCCTCGATGCCGCCGATGCCGGGCATGCTGAGATCCATGATGACGAGGTCGGGCGCCTCGGATTTGAAGAGACGGTAGGCCTCGGCGCCATCGGCGGCTTCGGCGACGACGCGAAGCCCCGGCTGCTTCTGGAGCACGGAGCGATAGCCCTCGCGGACGACGGAATGGTCGTCGACCAGTAGAATGGTCGCATCGGCCGCACTCATGCCGCGCGCTCCAGTGGCTGCCGATCGAGGCCTGCAAGCGGAATGACCACGCGCAGCGCCGAGCCGCCGTTCGGCGCGGCCTCGAAGCTCAACTGGCCGCGCAAGGCCGCGACGCGCTCGCGCATGCCGAGCAGGCCCATTCCGGATTTTGCGACGGGATCGTTCGACCGTCCGTCGTCGTCGATCGCAAGTGCGATCTCGTCGGCACGCATCGCAAGCTCCAGGCTTACCCGCGTGGCGCCGGCATGCTTGGCGGCATTGGTGAGTGCCTCCTGCACGATACGGTACAGGCTCGCGCTGATCGTGGGGGGCAGGGTCGCGAACGCACCGTCGAACCGGATCGAAAACCGTGTCTGGCCGCGGCTACGCCCGTTCCAGCCCGCGACCAGGCCTTCGAGGCTCGCCACGAGCCCGAGCTCCTCGACATCAGGCGGGCGCAGCCGGAACAGCGCGCCGCGCAGCGTCTCCATCATGCCGGTTGCGGTCCGCGCGATGCCGTCGCACTCGCCAAGCAGGGAGGGGCAGTCCTGTACGGCGGTCTGGCGGGCAGAGGAGGCGAGCGCGCGGATGGCGGCCAGCGACTGGCCGAACTCGTCATGCAGCTCGCGCGCGAGATGGCGGCGCTCCTCGTCCTGGAGTGCGATCAGTTTCCGCGTCAATTCGCTGCGCTCGGCCAGCGCGGTGTCGAGGCTTTCGGCGAGATGGTTGAAGACGTCGCGGATCGCCGACAGTTCGGCGAGATCGAACGGCGGCAGCCGCGTCGACAGGTCATTGGCTGCGATCCGTTCGAGGCCGGAGCGAATCATGCGGGTGGGGCGCAGCGCACGCGCCAGTGCGGCGTAGACCAGGACGCACAATAGCGGCAGTGCGATTGCAAGTGCGAGCATCAGGCGGCCGGCCTCGTGCCAGGCGTCGGCGGTCTGCACGGCCGGGTCGACCGAGACCACGGTCTCGCCGAGCTTCGTTCCGCGCACGATCACGGGCCGTGCCGCCTCGCGGCCGGGGTCGAACAGGCTGCGATAGAAAGCCACGAAGACTTGCGGCGGCGGGTTCGCCGGGATCGGCGCGCCACTGCAGAATCGCTGGATGATGTCGCCGCTCACGCCGCGGAACGCCAGGCACAGGCCGGGCGTCATCACATAGGCCGAAACGGGGTCGAGGTTGGGAAAGTCCGAGCGCGGGCTAGCCACCCACTGGATCTTGCCCTGTTGCAGCTCCAGCGTCTTGGCCACGATGGCGGCGATGTCGTCGAGGCGCGCATGGGCCGCGCGGTCGGCGGTGATGAGGAAATAGGCGGAGATCGCGGCGAAGCACGCGGCCGATATGGCGGCCACGCGCAACGTCAGACGGACCTTGAGATCGAACCTCGGGCGGTTCCACATCGGCGGGCACCTGGCGCGAACGGAATTGTCGCCCCGGCATTAAACGGCAGAACGCAGGCGGCGGAAAGCGCCGCGCTTACCGCGGTGCAACGTCGTGAAATTTTCCCGGCCTTGGTCGGGACCAGCGCAGCTGCATGACCTGAGGCTGCCGTCCAGATTGCGCCGCCGCTCCATCACACGAGGCCCGCATGCGTCGTATCAGCTTGATCCTCTCTGCTTTCCTCCTCTTCGTCCTCCCGGCGGCCTCTTCGCCTGCCGGCGCCGAGGATGCCATCGGCGTTGCCATGGACGATTTCAGCTACACCGATACGTCGGCCGAGCCGGCCAACCAGACCGCCGCCCACGAGCGGCGGCTGTCGGCGTTCATGGCCGCGCTCAGGCGGGATATCAGTGCGGACGGCCGCTACCGGCCGGTGCCGTCTGCCCAGGACGGCGCGGCATTCAAGGTCATCGGCGGCATCCAGAAGACCAGCACGCTGGTGCAATGGGCCAAGGTCGCCGTCATCGACGTCGGCGCCAAAAAGCTCGTGATGGACAAGCTCTACACCTTCCGCGGCGACAATGATGAATCATGGGAGCGCGCCGAGATTTTCGTGTCTCGCGAGGTCATGGCCGCGCTCGCCACGCCCGCGCCGGTCGCGTTGGCCGTGTTCGATTTCGAGCTGGAGGACACGACCGCCGCCTCGACTGGCACTTCAGCCACGTCGGATGCGTCATATCTGGCCGAGGTTACCGGCAGCGTGCGCGAGGCGCTGGGCCAATCCGGCCGTTACCGCATCGTTGATGCCGGCGGCGAGGCGGTCAAGGCGCGCGCCTTGCGGGATTGCGACGGCTGCGAGGCGGCGATCGCGCAAAAGCTCGGCGCGGATCAGTCGCTGATCGGCGTGGTGCGGCGGGTCAGCCGCACCGAATACACGCTCGGCTTCCAGGTGCGCGATGCCAGAACCGGCGCGGTGCTGTCGCGTGGCGACAGCGGCCTGCGCATGGGCGCGGACTATTCGTGGAAACGGGGCGCGGTCCGGCTGGTCAGCGATAAGCTGATCGGGAGCCAGTAACCGCGATACTCGCCCTAGAACGTCAGCTGCACCTTCATCGATTGCGAGCGGTCGCTGGCGAGTTCGAACGCGGCGACCGCGTTCTCGAACGGCATGGTGGCCGTGATCAGCGGTTTCACGTCGATCAGCCCTTCGCCCATCAGCCGCACCGCGAGCTCGAATTCGGGGTCGAAGCGGAAGGTGCCGCGGAGCTGCAATTCCTTGGCGACGATGGAGTTGATCGGCAGCGTCATCTCGCCGCCGAGACCGAGCTGCACCAGCGTCGCGCCGGGCCTGAGCACGTCGAGCGCGGTGCGAAGCGCGGCCTGGTTGCCGGAGGCCTCGAACAGGGTGTCGAACACGCCCTTGCCGGCGCGCCAGGGATCGAGCGCTGCGGCATCGGTCGCGACATTGATGACGTGGGTGGCGCCGAGCTTTCTTGCGACCGCGAGCGGTGCGTCGGCGACATCGGTCACTACGATCTCGGACGCGCCGCCGAAGCGCGAGACCAGGATCATCAGCGCACCGATCGGCCCGCAACCCGTGATCAGCACGCGCTTGCCGAGGAGGGGGCCGGCCTGCTTGCCGGCATGCAGGCACACCGCGAGCGGCTCGGCCACCGCAGCTTCCGCCAGTGTCAGCTTGTCCGCGATCGGCACCGCCTGCGCGGCATCGACCGTGATGAATTCACGGAAACCGCCTTGGACATGGGGAAAACGCATCGCGCTGCCGAGGAAGCGCATGTCGAGGCACTGGTTGCGCATGCCTTCCTGGCAATGCAGGCACTGGCCGCACGGTCTGCTCGGATTGACGGCGACGCGCGCGCCCGGCTTCACATTGGTGACGCCGTCACCGACGGCAGCGACCACGCCCGCGATCTCATGGCCCAGCGCCATCGGCTGCTGGATGCGCACGACGCCGAAACCGCCGTGATGATAGTAGTGCAGATCGGAGCCGCAGATGCCGCCGTTCGCAATCTTGACGCGGACTTCGCCCGGGGCGGGGGCTGGATCGGGATAGCTGTCGATCCGCAGGTCTTTCGGGGCGTGGATGACGACGGCGCGCATGGTCTCGTTCCCTTGGCTTTCGCGATTACATCGCGGCGATCATGCCGCCATCGACATAGATGATCTGTCCGTTGACGTAGGTCGAAGCGTCCGACGCCAGGAAGATCGCCGCGCCCACCAGCTCGTCCGGCCTGCCCCAGCGCTTGGAGGGGATGCGGCCCATCAGCCAGTTGTTGAAGTCGGTGTTGTTGACCAGCGCCTCGTTCATGTCGGTCAGCATGTAGCCGGGGCCGATCGCATTGGCCTGGATGCCGTGCTGGGCCCATTCCACCGCCATCGAGCGGGTCAGGTTCTTGATGCCGCCCTTGGCCGCGGTGTAGGGCGCGATGGTGGGACGCGCGAGCTCGCTGCCGAGCGAGCCGATATTGATGATCTTGCCGTGCTTGCGCGGGATCATGCGCTTGCCGGCCTCGCGGCCGATCACGAAGGCGCTGGTGAGGTCAGTCTCGATCACCTTGCGCCATTCGTCGGTGGTGAACTCGACCAGCGGCTTGCGGTGCTGGATGCCGGCATTGTTCACGAGAATGTCGACCGCGAGCCCTTCGCGGTCGAAGCGCTCGAAGGCCGCGACGATCGCGGGCTCATCGGTGACGTTGAACGCGGCGCCCTCGGCCTGATGACCGGCGGCGCGAAACTCGGCGACGGCCTGCTCGACGCGCTTGGGGTCGACGCCGTTGATGATGATCTTGGCGCCGGCCTTGGCCATGCCCTCGGCAATGGCGCGGCCGAGCCCGCGGGAGGAGCCGGTCACGAGCGCGGTGCGACCGGAAAGGTCGAAGAGGGCGGTGCTCATCTCAAGAAATCCTCAGACGTTGGAGCGACGCACGGTCAGATCGGAGCGGTCGAATACGGCGGGCAGAAGGTCGACGCCGAGGCCGGGTCCTTCCATCGGATAGACAAAGCCGTCCTTGATCGTCGGCATCGTGGTGACGAGCTCATTGTACCAGCCCCTGTAGAAGGCGCGTACCGATTCCTGGATCAGCGTGTTGGGCTGGCTGAACGACATGTGGATGGCGGCGATGAAGCCGATCGGGCCGATGCAGTCATGCGGCGCAAACGGGCGGTGATAGGTCTCGGCCATCGCCGCGATCTTGCGGCCTTCGGTCAAGCCACCGGTCCAGCACAGATCCGCCATCACCACATGCATGGCGTCGCGGTCGAGCATGTCCTTGTAGGGAAAGCGCGAGCCCAGCGTCTCGCTGGCGCAGACCCAGACGTCGGTCGAGCGGGCATATTCGGCCAGCGCCTGCGGCGAGTTCATCCGGATCGGGTCTTCGTACCAGGTCGGCTTGTAGGGCTCGAGCGCGCGCGCGATCTGCTTGGCGGTCGGCAGGTTCCAGAGCGAGTGGAGCTCGACCATGATCTCCATCTTGTCGCCGACGGCCTTGCGGATCTTCTCGAACGGTTCGATCGCCCGCTTCATCTGGGCTGCGGTGATGTAGAGCCCCTTGTTCTCCTGTGCCGCCGGGTCGAACGGCCAGATCTTCATCGCGGAGATGCCGCTCTCCAGCAGGCTTTCGGCCAGCGCGTCGGCGTGGTGCATGAAGCCGTCGAGGTCTTCGTAGGGGCCTTTGGAGGCGCCGAGATTCCAGTTGGCGACGGGGCTGATATTGGTGGAGCGGACATATTGAGTGCCGGCGCAGGTGTTGTAGATGCGCTGCTTGTCGCGGCAGAGGCCGCCGAGCATCTGGTGCACAGGCTGATTGCAGACCTTGCCGAACAAATCCCATAGCGCGATGTCGATTGCGGACGCCGCGCGGTATTCGACGCCGGTCGAGGATTGCGCCATCGGCAGGTTCAGCATGTCGCGGTGGATCGCCTCGATGTGCAGCGGATTGCGGCCGAGCAGGCGGCCGGCAAAGGTGTCGTGGATCTGCGCTTCGACCGCGCCCGCGCCATAGAAGGTTTCGCCGAGACCGATCATGCCCGTGTCGGTGTGAACGCGCACCCAGATGACGTTGGAAAATTCCTCGGTGCGCAGCGTCTCGATTGACGTGATCTTCACGGCAACAATCCTCCCATCACAGACGCCTCGCGCCTGACGTCTCATTTCGCACTGCAACATGTTGCAGGTCGCGCGAACGTCTTACGCCTGCTTGTAATATATCACAACATGTTTTAAGGGTCCCACAACTAAGGCGCCACCCAGCAATGAGAGCGCGGTTGACAGGAGGACGACATGGCACGGCGCAAGCGCGCGCTCGAGGTGGTGAGAAACGAGGACGACGGCGAGGGCAAGCCCTCCCGGCGCAACCGGCTCAACTTCTTCGAGCTGGCTTACCAGAGGATCGAAGAGCTGCTCGTCCACTGCGAGCTTAAGCCCGGACAATTCATGACGATGCTGGAATTGCAGCACATCACCGGGTTCGGGCGCACACCAGTGCATCACGCCGTCAATCGTCTCTCCGCCGACACGCTCATCATCATCCGTCCGCGCCACGGCCTGCACATCGCGCCGATCGATCTTGCGCGCGAGCGGATGCTGCTGGCCTTGCGCCGCGACATGGAGCGCTTTGTCGTGCGGCTCGCGGCCGATCGCGCCAGCCTGTCGCATCGCAATCAGGCGCTGCACATCGAGCGTCTGCTGCGCGAACGCCGCGCCACCCTGACCCTCGACGAATTCAACAGCATCGATCGCCGCATCGACGCGCTGGTGCTGGAAGCCGCCGGCGAGCCCTTCCTGGTGCACACGCTGCGGCCGTTGCACACGCTGTACCGCCGCATCGGCTACATCCACCATCGCTTCATGCCGGGACAGGCCGAACTGTCGGGCACGATCGATCGCCACCTCGCCATTCTCGTTGCGGTCGCCGGCCGCCATGTCGAGGACGCCGTGAAGGCGAGCGATGCGTTGATCGACTACATGGACCACATGTTCACGGGCATGGAGGCGGGGATCGATCCGCGCCTGCTCGATTGCAGTATCGAGCCGCTGCTCGGCGCGTAGAGAGTTTTGAAGAGAGGACCAAACATGCAGACAATGGCCATGCCACAACCGACCGCGAGCGAAGCCGCGGTCCGCTACCTCATCACGAACTACAGTCCCAAGGGCAACAAGGTCGGCTGGCTGATGATGGCCTCGATCCTGGTCGAAGCCTGGGATCTCTATTCGATCGCCTTCGTGCTGATCTTCATCAAGGAGCAGTACAATCCCGATCCGCTGATGCTCGGTCTCGCTGCAGCCGGCACGCAGGGCGGCGCCTTGATCGGCGCGCTGCTCGGCGGCTGGCTCTCCGACAAGATCGGCCGCCGCGTCATGTTCCTGGTGACGATGGTGCTGTTCATCGTGCTCGCGCTGGCGCAGGCCTTCGTGCCGAACGTGACCTGGCTCATCGTGATCCGCTTCCTGCTCGGCATTCCGCTCGGCTCGGATATTTCGACCGGCTACACCTACATCATGGAATCCATGGCCAAGGGTGAGCGCGAGGTCATGGGCAATCGCTGGCAATTCATGTTCGCCGTCGGTGAAGTTCTCACCATCGGTGTCATCGTGATCTTCCTGCTGATCGACATGCAGCACGAGATGCTGTGGCGCGTGACGCTCGGTCTCGGCGCGGTGCCGGCGCTGATCATCCTGATCATGCGTCACGACGTGCCGGAGACGGCGGTGTGGCTGGTGCAGAAGGGACGTTACCGCGAGGCCAAGAAGGTCGCGCGCGAGATGTTCAACGACAATCTCGACATGTTGCCGGACCAGGACGTGAAGGTGCCGAAGGTCAGCACACGTGCCTTCATCGCCGACCTCAGGAAGGACCCGATCCGCTGGCGCGCCACGATCTACGGCTGGATCGCCTGTTTCGCGCAAGGCAGCGAGTTCTCGACCTTCGCATTCTATCTGCCGGTGCTGTTCGTGATGGTCGGCGTGTCGAGCGTGCTCGGCATCAACCTGGTGACGATGGCGCTCTTCTCCTTCGCGGCCCTGTCCGGCTGGGTCGGTCCGCTGCTGACGCCGAAGATCGGCCACCGCGGCATCTCGATCGCCGGCTTCAGCATCGTGCTGGCTTCGCTGCTGGTCGCTGCCTTCGCGCTCTACACCGACAACAAGATCCTGCTGCCGTTCGCAGCGGCCGCCATGTTGTGGGGCCATTATTGGGACGCGTCGAACTGCATGACGATCCCGACCATGGTTGCGAAGCCCAAGTATCGCGGCACGGCCAGCGGCTTCGCCTACATGTTCGTGAAGTTGCCGTCGTTCCTGGCGATCTTCCTGTTCCCGACGGTGTTCGCCGCGATCGGCCAGGCGAATGCCACGCTGATGGTCGCGATCTTCCCGCTGATCGGATTGCTCGCCGCAATCTTCATCCTGCCGGAAGTCTACGGCTACGAGAACGACTAACGCGTTGCCCGGTCGCGGCCTTGTGGCCGCGATCGGGCTTTTCCCGCTACGGGCTCAGGAAGACGGGATTGATCCCGGACCCATGGCCGAGCAGGCCGATCGCCTGAAGCTGGGCGCTGTGGAGGTCGATCTCCACGATCGCGAACAGGGTCAGCAGCACCACGACCGAGACGACGAGCAGGGGGTGGAATGTCCCGCCTCCTTGTTCCGGCGCGGTGAAGCTCCGAAACGACCGACGCAGGGAAAAACTCTGCGGCAATGCCTTTGACTGAATCTGCATGATGGACCTCCGTGCCGCGCCGTATGAGACTGCGCGACGCGAAGAAGCATAGGTCCGGCTTTGGCGGCGACATTGATGCGCCGCAAATTGCGCGCGATTACCAGATCGCAGCCGCAAGCGCTGCGATCAAGGCGGGGGGCGTCACCAGCAGGCCCAGCTTGAGGAACGGCCAGGCGCCGACCTCGATTTTTTCGCGGCGAAGCGCAACCAGCCACAGGATGGTCGCGAGCGAACCGGTGATCGAGAAATTCGGTCCCAGGTCGACGCCGATCAGGATGGCGCTGACGACCGAGGTGGGCAGGTGATCGGCGGCCACGATCGACCCGGCGACGAGGCCGACCGGCAGGTTATTGGCAATATTGGTGGCGATGGCGGTGGCGATCCCAACGCTCCAGCCGGCCCCGGGTACGGACTGCGCGACGGCCTCGTGCAGAAGTGCGCTGAGATGGCCGATCACGCCAGTCTTCACCAGTGCTTCCACCATCACAAAAAGCCCGCCGACCAGCGGCAGCACGCTCCAGGACACGTGCTTCAGTACCGGCATGGGCGACTGACGGCTGAGCAGCAGGACGAGGCCGGTCGTCACGGCGCCGCAGATGAAGGTCGGCAGGCCAAGCTGCTTGTCGAGCGCGGAGGCCGTGATCAGCACCACGCCGATCGCAGCAATGCCGATCGCGGTCAGCTTGCCGCCACGGCTGAGCACCTTGTGCGGCACGCGGCGCTCGATGATCTCCTGTTTCAGCGCGCGATGCTGGGTGATGCGCAGTACGACAAAGGTCAGCACGATCGAGGCGAGCGAGGGCAGGGCGAACTGACGCAGCCATTCGGTCAGATGCGGCATGCGCGAGCCGAACACCACGAGATTGGCGGGGTTCGATATCGGCAGCACGAAGCTTGCGGCGTTCGCGATGAAGGCGCAGACGAAGAGATAGGGCAGCGGCTTGGCGCCGGCCGCGCGCGTCGCGGCGTAGACGGCGGGTGTCAGCACGATCGCGGTGGCGTCGTTGGAGAGCAGCACGGTGACGACCGTGCCGACGAGATAGATCAGCAGAAACAGCCGCTGCGGCGAGCCGGCTGCATATTCGACGGCGAGCGCTGCGAGATAGTCGAACAGGCCTTCGAGCCGGGCAAGCTCGGCGATCAGCATCATGCCGATCAGGAAGAGATAGACGTCGACGCCTTTCTCGATGCCCGTGAGCGCGTCCTGCCACGGCAGGAGGCCGAGCAGCACCAGGGCGCCGGCGCCGATCACGGCCCAGATCGCCTCGGGCAGGCGAAAAGGCCGGATGATGACGCCTGCGGTCGCGGCGACGATGATGCTCCAGGCCCAGATGGCGTCAGACGGCACGTTCAGTCCTTGAGGTTGGGTCGGTTCATTCGGCAGCGATAACCGATGCTGGAGCCGCTGTCTTCCCCTGTGCCTGCAAGGTGCCACGCCGGGTCTCGGGCAAGGCGAGGAGGCAGACGACGGCGCCGATCGCGGCGACCGCGCCAAGCGTGATGAACGCCGCGCTGTAGCCGGCGCCGACCACGACGAGGCCCGCAAGCGTCGTCGACAGCGCCGCGCCGATGCTCTGGGCGGTGATGACGGCGCCTTGCGCGACGTTGAAGCGGCCGGTGTTGCGCATGAGGTCGGCGACGATGACGGGAAAGATCGCGCCAAAGATGCCGGCGCCGACACCGTCCAGAAGCTGCACGCCGACCAGCCAGAACGGATTGTCGGAGAGCGTATAGAGCGCGCCGCGAATGGGCAGGATCAACAATGCGGCGAGGAAGAAGCGCTTGTGGCCCCATCGGTCGGCCTTCGCACCGACCAGCATCGCGAACGGCACCATGACAACTTGAGCTGCGACGATGCAGGCCGACATCAGGCTGGTGCCCATGTTCTTGTCCTGCAGCGCGAGTTTCTGCCCGACCAGCGGCAGCATGGCCGCGTTGGACAGATGAAACAGCACGACGCAGACCGCGAAGACGAGGAGGGGGCGACAGGTCAGGAGCACCGCGAGACCTGAGGGCTGTTCCGGCCGGTCACCGGTATCGGCGTCGTGCAGCCCGCGCGCGAGGTCGTGGTCGATGGCGCGGGCGGGGATTGCGAGAATGCTCACGAGGCTTGCGACCGCCATGGCAGCGAGAAGGTAGAACACCACGGTCGGACCGAACCAATAAGCGCTGAGCCCCGCGAGCCCGGCCGCGACCGCATTGCCGGCGTGATTAAAGGTCTCGTTGCGGCCGATCCGCCGGGTGAAGGCGGCATGACCGAAGATGCCCAGCGAGACGGCGGCGATCGCCGGCGGAAAGATCACTGCCGCGGCCTGCGCGATGCCTTGCGAGACCGCGACCGGCAGGAAGCTGGGAAACAGCGGCAGCGACAGTGACGCCAGCGTCACCATGATGGCGGCGATGACCATCGCCAGCCGCTTCGCCCGCGTCGCATCGACCAGTGCGCCGGCCGGCGTCTGCGCCACGATGCCGGCAATGGTCGCGATCGACATGACGAGGCCGATGCGCGCCTCGTCCCAGTGCTGCTCGGTGAGGAGATAGACGGCGAGATAGGGCCCAAGCCCGTCGCGGACGTCGGCGAGGAAGAAATTGGCCGCATCCAGAGCGCGGCCGGCGCGTCTCGTCTGGTCGGTGGGGTGATGGGAGGCCTGGCTCGACATCGGTCTCTCGATCGAGGCTGGGAAGCGACCGGCCAGAAACCGATCTCACGCCACCTTTGTTCCACTCTTCAAAACTTCACGGCCAGCAGCACCGCACCGGCGCCGATCATGGCGATGCCGAGCCAGCCCTGTGGGGTCGGACGCTCGCCGAGAAAGGTGAAGGCGAAAAGAGCCACCAGCACGACGCTGAGCTTGTCGATCGGCGCCACCAGCGTCGCCGGGCCAAGCTTCAGCGCACGGAAATAGCACAGCCAGGACGCGCCGGTCGCAAGCCCGGACAACACCAGGAACAGCCAGGTCTTCGACGAGACCGCCGACGGCACCGCGAACTGGCCGGTGAAGAACAGCAGCACCGAGAAGGCGAGCAGCACCACGATGGTGCGGATGAACGTCGCCAGATCCGGATTGATGTTCTCGACGCCGACCTTGGCGAAGATCGCGGTGAGTGCCGCAAAGCAGGCCGAGAGCAGCGCCCAGGTCTGCCAGGCCGAGAGGAGGGCGGGTTTCATCGGTTATCTCTCACCTTGCCGCCGCCAACTTTTCGGTGATCGCCTTGCGCAGGATACGCGACAGCGATTCCACGGAGTACGGCTTCTGGATCAACTCGAACCCGCGATGCGCGTTCTCGGCGAGGACGTTGCTGTAGCCGCTGGTGAGCACGACGGGCAGGCCCGGATAGCGCTCGCGGATGACGCCGGCGAGCTCGACGCCGTTCATGCCGGGCATGATGACGTCGGAGAAGACGAGGTCGACGGCGAATTCGTTCTCGCCGAGAATGCCGAGCGCCGCATTGGCGTTGGCGACCCGGCGGACGACATAGCCGAGATCTTCCAGCAGCTCGGTCGAGAACTGGCCGACGTCGTCATTGTCCTCGACCACGAGCACGCGATAGCCGCGCCCGGTGGTGGCGGCCTCGCTGGTCAGTGCCGCAGCGTCCTTCTCCGCGGCGGGACTGTGCGCCTGCGGCAGGTAGATGGTGAAGGTCGCACCTTCGCCGTGCGTGCTCGTCACTGCGATGTCGCCCTCGGACTGCTTTGCGAAGCCGAAGGCCTGGCTGAGGCCGAGGCCGGTGCCCTTGCCGACCTCCTTGGTGGTGAAGAACGGCTCGAAGATGGCGTCGATGTTTTCAGGGGCGATGCCGCTGCCGGTGTCCGCGACCGAGATCGCGACATAGTCGCCGCCGCGCGCCGACTGCGCACGCAGGCTCGGGATGCCCGCGACCTTGCGCACGGCGATGGTGAGTCGGCCTTCGCCATCCATGGCGTCGCGGGCGTTGATGGCGAGGTTGATCAGCGCGGTCTCGAACTGCGCGATGTCGGCCACCGTGAAGCAGTCGGCATCGTTCACCTCGACGGCGATCGCGATGCGGCCGCCGACCAGTGGCCGGACCAGTTGCGCCACGGCCTCGACCTGGCTGCCGACGTTGAAGATCTGCGGCTTCAGCGGCTGCCTGCGCGCAAAGGCCAAAAGCTGCGCGGTGAGCTTGGAGGCGCGCTCCACGGTGTCGGAGATGGCGTCGACATAGCGGCGGCGGCGTTCTTCCGGCAGTTCGCGGCGGCGCAGGAAGTCGGTCGCGGAGCGGATGATGGTGAGGAGATTGTTGAAGTCGTGGGCGACGCCGCCGGTGAGCTGGCCGATCGCCTCCATCTTCTGCGACTGCCGCAGCGCTTCCTCGCCGCGGCGGCGCTCGGTGATGTCGACGGCCTCGGGCACCGCACCGGTGATGTTGCCGTGGCGGTCGAGCACGGGACGCATGCCGAAGTCGAAATCGCGCTCTCCGATGGGCAGGCGCAGGCGCATCTCCAGCCGCACCGCTTCGCCTCTGAGCACGGTGTCGAAGGCCTCGCGCACGACGGCGCTCATGCCCTGGGTCTGGTTGAACCAGGGCGTGTCCCAGAACGGTTTGCCGATGACGTCGCGGGCCTCCACGCGAATGCCATCGAGCGCAGTCCGGTTCGCGTAGAGCAGCTCGCCCCTGAGATTGACCAGCCCCTGATACTGGTTGCTTGTCTCCAGGATCGCGCGCAGCCGCGCCTCGTTGGATTCGAGCTCGGCGGTGCGCTCGGTGATGCGCTCCTCCAGCGTCTCGTTGAGTCGCCTCAGCTCGATCTCGGCCTGCTTGGCGGCGGTGATGTCGTGGGCGACGCCGATGAAGCCGATGTGCTTGCCGGTCGGGTCCCAGCGCGGCTGCGATTCCGAGCGCAGCCACCGCCATTCACCGCTGGCGTTCTTGTAGCGCGCTTCCAGCACGAACGGCTTCAGCGACGCTTCGCCCTGGACGGATTGCTGCAGCACATGCGGCAGGTCGTCCGGATGCAATATCTTGCGCCAGTCGAAATCGATGGCCTGGTCGTAGGGCAGGCCGATGAAGTCGACATAGGCCTGGTTGGCGAAGGAGCGCGTGCGGTCGAGCTTCGTGACCCAGATCGGCACCGGCGCGCTGTCGGCGATCAGCCGGAAGCGCTCCTCGCTCTCGCGCAGCGTCTCGCGCGCGAGTGCCTGGGCGGTGATGTCGATATGGGCGCCGACGAGGCGAATGGCGCGGCCGTCACTGTCGCGCTCGAACTTGGCGACGACGCGGATCCAGCGGGTCTCGCCGTCGTTGGGGCGGATGATGCGGTATTCGGCGGTGTAGTCTTCGTTCGTCCCGGCCAGCGCATCGAGGAAGTGCTTGACCGCGGCGTCGCGATCCTCGGGATGGATGCGGTTGACCCAATCCTCATGCGACTCGTCGGTGGCATCCGCCGGCAGCCCGTGGAGCATCAGATATTCCGGCGAGCGGCGGTTCTTGAAGCCTTCGCGGAAGTCGACCTCGAGGCCGCCGACCTTGCCGATGCGCTGGATACGCGCCAACTCTGCCTCGCGCTCCTGGAGCGCGTGATAGGCGTCGTCGCGCTCGCGCGCGATCTCTTCGAGGTGCTGGCGCAGCCTTTCGGCGGCGGTGGTATCGGGCAAGGGATCGTTCAAGGTGTCGGCCGTTGTGATGCAAGAGCGCACGTGCCGGGCCGATATTCCCACAGACAAAGCGTGATAGCCATTACTCAAAAGGGGATAAGGACGGAAAGGCGCCACCGATCGCAGGGGCGGGTATGAACGAACGCCCGGTCTGGCTATTTGTTCCCGAATGTTGGAACGATGAGCCCCCCGCGCGCGTATTTGCGAGGCGTCGCAACTCTTAATCATAAAACTCTCTTCCCGAAGAGGCTAAATCTTGAAGCTCTTTGTCTGCCAGGACTGCGGCAACGTCCTCTATTTCGAGAACCGCGCCTGCGAACGCTGCGGCCACCGCGTCGCGTTCCTGCCGGAGAAGGAGACGATGTCGGCGATCGAGCCGGACGGCGAGGCCTGGATGACGCTCGCCGACAAGGGCAAGGGGCGGATGCTCTGCCGTAACGCCGAATACGACGCGTGCAACTGGCTGACGGATGCGGGCGACACCACCGGCTATTGCCGCGCCTGCCGCCACAACGGCATCGTGCCCGATCTGTCCGATCCGGTTCAGCTCGCCGGCTGGCGCGAGTTGGAGGTGGCGAAACACCGGCTGTTCTATTCCCTGATCCGCTGGAAGCTGCCGCTCCAGACGCGGCAGGAAAATCCCGAACATGGGCTGATCTTCAATTTCCTCGCCGACGATCCGAACAGCGGGCAGAAGATCATGACCGGCCACGATAACGGCCTGATCACGATCGCGCTGACCGAGACCGACGAGATCGAGCGCGAGCGGCGCAGGCTCGAGATGGGCGAGCCCTACCGCACGCTGCTCGGGCATTTCCGCCACGAGGTCGGCCACTATTTCTGGGAGGTGCTGGTGCGCGAGGGCGGCAGGCTGGAGCAATGCCGCGCCGTGTTCGGCGACGATTCCGCCGATTACGGCCAGGCCTTGCAGCTCCATTATGCCGAAGGCGCGCCGCCGGACTGGCAGCAGACCTACGTCTCGGCCTACGCCACCACGCATCCCTGGGAGGATTTCGCCGAGACCTGGGCGCACTACCTCCACATCGTCGATACCCTGGAGATGGCCTCGGAGTTCGGCATGGAGGTACGCCCCCGGGTCGATCGCGACGGGGAGTTGACGGCGCGCATCCGTTTCAACCCCTATGAGACGAGGGACGTCGAGGCGCTCGTCAATGCATGGCTGCCCTTCACCTTCGCCATCAACAGCGTCAACCGCGCCATGGGGCTGCGCGATCTCTATCCGTTCATCCTGTCGCCGGCGGTGGTCGGCAAGCTGGGCTTCATTCACGACTTGGTCAGGGACGTGGCCAAGGCCGCGAAGCCGTAGGTCCGCTCATGGGCTCACCGGGCCGATTTCGGTCTTGCGCTGGTACGCCAGAGGGCCGCGGATTTAGACCGTTGCCTCCGGCTGATTTTGATGTACCACGGGAGCCACAACGGCCCATCCGATAGGCCCCAACGGCCAGGGAAGGGTCCCGCCCAAGGTCGAGACTCAAGAAAAGCATGTTCAAACGCATCCTGATCGCCAATCGCGGCGAAATCGCCTGCCGGGTCATCAAGACCGCTCGCCGCATGGGAATTCAGACGGTTGCGGTCTATTCCGAGGCCGACCGCGATGCCCTCCATGTCGAGATGGCCGACGAGGCCGTTCTGATCGGCCCGCCCGCAGCCGCCGAGAGCTATCTGGTGATCGAGAAGATCGTGGAGGCCTGCCGCAAGACGGGCGCCGAGGCCGTGCATCCCGGCTACGGCTTCCTGTCCGAGCGCGAGGCGTTTCCGCGCGCGCTGGAGGCCGCCGGCATCGTCTTCATCGGCCCGAACCCGGGCGCGATCGCGGCGATGGGCGACAAGATCGAATCCAAGAAAGCCGCCGCGAAGGCCAAGGTCTCGACCGTGCCGGGCTATCTCGGCGTCATCGAGGACGACAAGCACGCGGTGAAGATCGCCGACGAGATCGGCTATCCCGTGATGATCAAGGCCTCCGCCGGCGGTGGCGGCAAGGGCATGCGCATCGCGCATTCGAAGAGCGAGGTTGCCGAGGGCTTCAACCTTGCCAAGGCCGAGGCGAAAGCCTCGTTCGGCGACGACCGCGTCTTCGTCGAAAAGTTCATCGTCGATCCCCGCCACATCGAGATCCAGGTACTGGGCGACAAGCACGGCAACGTCATCTATCTCGGCGAGCGCGAATGCTCGATCCAGCGCCGCAACCAGAAGGTCATCGAGGAGGCGCCGTCGCCGCTGCTCGATGAGGCCACCCGCCGCAGGATGGGCGAGCAGGCCGTCGCGCTGGCCAAGGCGGTGAATTACGACTCCGCCGGCACCGTCGAATTCGTCGCAGGGCAGGACAAGAGCTTTTTCTTCCTGGAGATGAACACGCGCCTTCAGGTCGAGCATCCCGTCACCGAGCTCGTCACCGGCATCGACCTCGTCGAGCAGATGCTCCGCGTCGCCGCCGGCGAGAAGCTCGCGATCACCCAGAAGGACGTTACGCTCACCGGCTGGGCGGTGGAATCCCGCCTCTACGCCGAGGACCCGTTCCGTAACTTCCTGCCCTCGATCGGGCGCCTCGTGAAGTATCGGCCGCCGGCCGAAGCCAGCC
Source organism: Bradyrhizobium sp. 482_C4_N1_8 (assembly GCF_052075965.1). NCBI lineage: Bacteria > Pseudomonadati > Pseudomonadota > Alphaproteobacteria > Hyphomicrobiales > Nitrobacteraceae > Bradyrhizobium > Bradyrhizobium sp. 482_C4_N1_8. Next base: position 3,878,119 of record NZ_CP197231.1, read on the forward strand.
AGGACGGCATCACCGTGCGCAACGACACCGGCGTGCAGGAGGGCGGCGAGATCTCGATCTATTACGATCCGATGATCGCCAAGCTCGTCACGCATGCGCCGTCGCGCGCGGCCGCGATCGAGGCGCAGGCCACCGCGCTGGATTCGTTCTATGTCGAGGGTATCAGGCACAACATCCCGTTCCTGTCGGCGCTGATGCACCATCCGCGCTGGCGTGAGGGACGGCTCTCGACCGGTTTCATCGCCGAGGAATTCCCCAAGGGCTTTGCCGTGCGCGTGCCCGAAGGCGAGGTCGCGCGGCGGATCGCGGCGGTCGGCGCCGCCATCGACCACGTGCTCGGCGAGCGCAAGCGGCAGATCTCGGGCCAGATGGGCGGCCGCGTCGTGCAGCGCGAGCGTCGCCGCGCGGTCTGGCTCGACCGCCAGGAGATTCTGCTCGAGGTCGGACGCGAGGGCGAGGCGATCGCGATCCGGTTCGTCGATGCCGAAGGCAAGGCCGGCAACGCGCATCTGCTGCAGTCGCCGTGGAAGCCGGGCGATCCGGTCTGGCAGGGCACCATCGACGGCCATTTCGTCGCGGTGCAGGCGCGCCCGATCGCCAACGGCATCCGCCTTGCGCACCAGGGCGTCGAGGTGCCGGTCTATGTCTGGACCGAGGCGGAAGCAGCCTCGGCACGGCTGATGCCGGTGACCACGGCCTCCGACAGCGGCAAGAAGCTGCTCTGCCCGATGCCGGGCCTTGTGGTCTCGATCGCGGTGACCGAAGGGCAGGAGATCAAGGCCGGCGAGACGCTCGCGGTGATCGAAGCCATGAAGATGCAGAATGTGCTCCGCGCCGAGCAGGACGGCACGGTGAAGAAGATCCACGCCAGCGCGGGCGCGACGCTCGCGGTGGACGCGCTGATTCTGGAGTTTGCGTAAAGCAAGTGAGTGGGGCCCTCACTGGCCCCACCAACACCGTCATTGCGAGCGCAGCGAAGCAATCCAGACTGCCTCTGCGGAAAGATTCTGGATTGCTTCGCTGCGCTCGCAATGACGGAGTATGTTGCGGCTGCGTCGCAACAGTTGAGAGGGCACCATGGCCTTTCGTTCCCGCCGAGAAAAACTGCGTTCGATCCTGACGGGCTCGACCTGCGTTCATCCCGGCTCGGTCTATGACGCGATCTCCATCCGTATCACCGAGGATCTCGGCTTTCCGCTCGGCATGTTCGGCGGCTCGGTGGCCTCGCTCGCGGTGCTCGGCGACCCCGATGTCACGCTGATCACGCTCACCGAGCTTGCCGAGCAGATGCGGCGGATGTCGCGCGCGGCGACGCTGCCGGTGCTGGTCGATGCCGATCACGGCTATGGCAATGCGCTCAACGTGCGCCGCACGGTGCAGGAGCTGGAGACCGCGGGCGCCGCCGGCCTCACCATCGAGGACACGCTATTGCCGGCCGCCTTTGGCGAGGCCAAGACACAGCTGATCTCGCTGGAAGAAGGCGTCGGCAAGATGAAGGCGGCGCTGGATGGCCGCGGCGATCCCTCGCTCGTCATCATGGGCCGCACTGGAGCTGCCTCGGTCACCTCGATCGAGGATGCGATCCGCCGGGCCAGGGCCTATGAGGCGACCGGCGTGGACGCGCTTTTCTTCACCGGCATCAAGTCGCGCGCCGAGCTCGAGGCGATTGTCGCCGCTACGCGCCTGCCGATCGTGCTCGGCGGTGCGCCGGACGAGTTGAACGCGATTGACTATCTCGCCAGCCAGCGCGTCCGCATCGCGCTTCAGGGCCACGCGCCGATCGCGGCTGCCACGCAGGCCGTCTACGAAACGCAGAAAGCGTTGCGCGAGGGCACGCCGCCGAAGAACCTCACAGGACTTCCGTCGCCGGACCTGACCAGCCGCGTGATGCGCGAGGCCGACGTCAAGGCACGCAGCGCCGGCTTTCTCGGGCTGAAAAAATGAGCCGGGCGATCCTCCAGGTCATGATCCGCGGCCGCGTGCAGGGCGTCGGCTACAGGGCCTGGGTCGAGTACCAGGCAACAACGAGTGGCCTCGAAGGCTGGGTTCGCAACCGCCGCGATGGCAGCGTGGAGGCGCTGTTTGCGGGAACGCCGAAGCATGTCGCCGACATGGTCGCGCTGTGCCGCCACGGCCCGCCATCCTCGCGCGTGGACAGCGTCACCAGCGAGACGGCCGGTGCGGATGAGTTGAACCTGCGGAGGGCAGGGGAAGCGTTTTCGGTGTTGCCGACGGTGTGAGAGCGGATTCTCTTTCCGCGCGGGCGGTGCGCTCCCTCGCCCCGTTCTTACGGAGAGAGGTGAAAAATCACCGCGGCAGCTTCGAGATCGCCTCGCTCAGCTCGTGAATCTCGTAGGGCTTGCGCAGGATCGGGAAGTCGCCGCGGACATCGGCGGCGGCTTCGCTGTAGCCGGTGGCGAGCAGGATCGGCAGGCCAGGGTGGATCTGGCGCAGATGATGGGCGAGACCGAGCCCGTCCATCTTGCCGGGCATCACGATGTCGGTGAACACGAAGTCGACGCCGTTCTTCTCGAGCTCGCGCAAGGCGGACTCGGCGTCGGCAACCCGGTGCACGCGATAGCCGAGCTGCTCCAGCAATCCGATGCTGACGAGCGCGACGTCGGGATTGTCCTCGACCAGCAGCACGGTGCCGCTACCGGGAACCGGCACTGCTTCAGGGATATCGATTGGTGCGGTCGCGGTTTCGCGCGGCAGCAGGATGGTGAAGGTCGTGCCCTTGCCGAGCTCGCTTGCGACCCTGACCGTGCCGCCCGCCTGATGAGCGAAGCCGTGCACCTGCGACAGGCCGAGGCCGGTGCCTTTTCCGACGGGTTTGGTCGTGAAGAACGGTTCGAAGATCTTGTTGACGACGTCGGAGGGGATGCCAAGCCCGGTATCGGCGACGGTGATGGCGACGTACTCGCCGCTGTGGAGCGGATCGTTCAGGACGACGTTGCGTGCGCCGACCGTCACGGTACCGCCGTCGGGCATGGCGTCGCGAGCGTTGATGACGAGATTGAGCAGCGCCGTCTCGAGCTCGGAGACATCGGCCTTGACCGACCAGACCTCGCGGTCGATGTCGAAGGCGAGACGAACGGCGCTCCCGACGCCGGCGTGAAGCACTTCGCGGATCGCCTCGATGCGGTCGCCGAAGCGGATCGCCTGGGGATTGACGCTCTGCCGCCGCGCGAAGGTCAGGAGCTGGGCGGTCAGTGCGGCGCCGCGCTTGGTTGCGGTCTCGATCGCGGACATCGCGCGCTGAATCTTGGCCTCGTCCTCGTCGCGCTTCTTGAGGATGTGAAGGCTGCCGCTGATGATCATCAGGAGGTTGTTGAAGTCGTGCGCGACGCCGCCGGTGAGCTGCCCGAGCGCATCGAACTTCTGCGACTCGGCAAGCTGCCTCTGCATCGCTTCGAGCTTGAGCTGCGAATTGCGCCGCTCGGTGATGTCGCGGGTGATCTTGGCGAAGCCGACCAGGCTGCCGTGCTCGTAGATCGGATCGATGATGACGCTCGCCCAGAAGAACGTGCCATCCTTGCGAACGCGCCAGCCTTCCTCCTCGTAGCGGCCGTGGTCCCGCGCGATGCCGAGGGCACGGGCGGGCTTGCCGTTGGCGCGGTCGGTCTCGGTGTAGAAGCGCGAGAAATGCTGGCCGACGATCTCTTCGGGCGAATAGCCCTTGATCCGCTCGCCGCCGATGTTCCAGCTCGTGATGATCCCGGTGGGATCGAGCATGTAGAGCGCGTAGTCCGCGACTCCTTCCACCAACAGCCGAAAACTGCGCTCGCTTTCGAACAAGTCTCTCTGTTGACTGGACTTTGTCGTCATTCTCAACCCGCCTGGAACCGGGGCAAACGCCCCGAAGGGCGTTTGGTTCCCGTTCTCTGGGCCGTTTTTAGGCAAATACGACGGACGGTATACAGGACGCAAGCCGCCGAGCGCTCTTGACAATCAGTCGCGCTCGTCAGATATTTCTGTTATGACAGAAATAACCGGAAAGAAGAAACTGCCCACCGCCGTCGAGCGCTTCATCCTGCATTGGGGCGACATGGGGGACGGGTGGGGCGTCAACCGCTCGGTCAGCCAGATCCACGGGCTGCTTTATCTCGCCGAGGCGCCGATGACGGCCGAGGACATCGCCGACACGCTCGGCATGGCGCGCTCCAACGTCTCCAACTCGCTGAAGGAGCTGCTCGCCTGGAACCTGATCCGGCGGGTGCCGATCCTCGGTGACCGCCGCGACCATTACGAGGCCGAGACCGACATCTGGGAGGTCGCCGCGAGAATCGCGGCGCGGCGCAAGGAGCGAGAGCTCGATCCGGCGATCACGGCGCTCAGGGCCTGCGTGTCCGATGCCGCAGATGATCCGACCATCAATCCGGTCGCAGCCAAACGGCTGAAGGAGATGCTCGCCTTCACCGAACTCGCCGACCACTGGTTCATGCAGATGCTGAAGGTGCCGCGACCGCGGCTGGTCGCCTTGATGCGGCTTGGCGAGAAGATCGCCAACCTGCTGCCGCTGGGCAAGGCCAAATAGCGTTGAGGAGGGTACGATGACGTCGGCTCGATTATCAGGCTCCAGCGCATCTCCCTCAGCTCACGTCAAACTACTCGACGACCGCCGCTTCCGCGCGTTGCTGTCGGACGAGGATTGGGGCCGGCTGCCGCTCGCGACCTGGCGGCGCTTTTCGAAACGGGTCGCTGACGGCGACAGTGTCGTTTATGTCGGCGTGGTCGACGAGGTCTCCTTCAGCGACATCGGCTGGTGGTTCGCGCAAGCCGCCCGCCTGATCGGCGGACCGCTGCCGACCGGCCGCGACACCGGCGTCCCCATGATCGTGACCGTCACCGAGGACGGCGCGAACGGCGGCCAGACCTGGACCCGCATCTGCGCGCGCAAGCGCGGCTTTCCGCAAGTGATCCATTCCGCCAAGCGTTTCGCCGGTCCGACCGGGCTTGAAGAGTATGTCGGCTTCGGCGTCTCGATGGCGCTCCGCATCGCGGTCGAGGGACAGGCGCTGACCTTCCGTAGTGCCGGTTACGGACTCCAGCTCGGACGCTTGTGGATCCCGCTGCCGCAATCGCTCACGCCCGGCGATCTCACGGTGACGCATAGCGATCTCGGCGAGGGCGCCTTTCGTTTCACCCTCGATGTCACTCACCCGCGTTACGGCGCGCTGATCCACCAGTCCGCCGTCTTCAGGGAGGCCGTATCATGACGCCGCTGTTGTGGACCCTCATCGCCATCCAGATCGTGATGGGCGTGTTCGACACTTTCTATCACCACGAATTCACCGAGCGCCTGGCGTGGCGCCCGTCGCAGCGTTTCGAGCTGAAGCTGCACGGCATCCGCAACATGCTCTATGCGCTGCTGTTCCTGCTGCTCGGCTGGTTGGAGGTTTACGGCGTGCTGGCGATCCTGATCGTGGCAGTCCTGGTCGCCGAGATCGTCATTACGCTGATGGATTTCGTCGAGGAGGATCTGAGCCGCAAACTGCCGCCGAGCGAGCGGATTAACTACACGCTGCTTGCGATCAACTATGGCGCCATCCTGGTGCTGCTGCTGCCGGTGCTGATCGATTGGGCGATGCAGCCGTTCGGCGTGAGTGTCGTGTATCAGGGCCTGCTCAGCATCGCCGCCCCTGCCTGCGCAGTCGGTGCAGCGCTCTGCGGCGTCAGGGACTTTGCGGCGATGCGCCGGCTCGGGCGCATGAAAAGCGTGCCTGCGCACGGGCTCGTCGAGAAGGTCCCCGGCCGCAAGACCGTGCTGATCACTGGCGCCACCGGCTTCATCGGCAGCCGCCTTGCCGCGAGCCTCAGCGGGGCAGGGCACGACGTCATCGCGCTGATCCGTAACCCTGCGAAAGCCGAGATGCTGCCGCCGCCGGTCACGCTGATCACCAGCCTCGATCAGCTCGCATCGGACACGCCAATCGACGCCATCGTCAATCTCGCTGGCGAGCCGATCGGCAACGGCCTCTGGACCGAGGCAAAGCGCGCGAAAATTCTCGGCTCCCGCATCGACATGACCGGCGAGGTCGTAAATCTGATCGCGCGGCTCGAGCGCAAGCCGGAGGTCCTCGTCAGCGGCTCTGCGATCGGCTGGTACGGCCTATGGGCCGACCAGGTGCTGACGGAATCGGCGAAGTCACATGCCTGCTTCAGCCACGAGCTGTGCGCGGCGTGGGAAAAGGCGGCGCGGCCGGCCGAGGAGCTCGGCGTCCGAGTGGTCTGTTTGCGCATCGGCCTCGTGCTGGGCACCGAAGGCGGCTTCATCACGCGCATGTTGACGCCGTTCGAGTTCGGCCTCGGCGGTCCGCTCGGCACCGGGCGGCAGTGGATGTCCTGGATCGAGCGCGACGATCTGATCCGGCTGATTGCCTATGTGATGGCGACGCCCGATCTCACTGGGCCCGTCAACGCCACCGCGCCGATCCCCGTCACCAACGCAAAATTCACCGAAGAGCTCGGCCGTCGTCTGCACCGGCCCGCGGTGTTTCGTATCCCCGGCGGGTTGTTGCGCCGGATCGGCGGCGGCTTTGCCGACGAACTCCTGCTCGGTGGCCAGCGTGTGCTGCCCAACAAGGCGCTGAGCCGCGGTTTTGTCTTTCGGCACGAAACGCTGCGCAGCGCGTTCGAGGCGATCCTGTGAGGTGATGTCATGTCTTGCGAGACCTGCCCGCGCGTGGTGAACGGTTGGTTTCGGGGATGCTTGACGGCAGCGACGACATTGGCGGCATTGCCGGTCATCGCGATGATCCTGTCCCTGCCGTACCGGGGTCTTGAGGAGAACCTCGGCGGTATCATCACCTTGGTCTTGTTTGTCTTGCCGCTGATCTTGATCCTGGTCTGCCTGCTTAGTGGGATGCCGGCCGCACTCGTGATCTTGTTCGGGGAAGCGCTCCGCATTCGCTCTGTGTTGTTCTACGTTCCTGCCGGTGCGGCGATCGGTGCATTCATTTGGCGGATCACCGTTGGGGCCAACCATCCGTTGGGGCTGCTCTTTGTACTGGCCGGAGCTCTCGCGGGAATCGCCTATTGGTTCGCCGCGGGCAAGTATGCGGGCGAGGAGGGGCAGCCTGAGCGCTAGGCTGCCACGCTCCGAAACGTCGCCGCCACCGCACGCAGCGCGGCGAGCTTGGCGGGATCGCTGACCTTCGAATGCAGCATTACCTTCGAGCTGCCGAGCTTCGGCAGCTTGTGCGCGGGGCCGATGTCGACCAGCCCGGGAGGCGCGATCCGGCGCGCGAGCGGCGCAATCGCAAGGCCGGCAAGCGCGGCCGCGACCACCGCCGTAACGCCGCCGCCGACAAAGCGTTCGCGCCAGGCGAGGCCGGCCTTGTCGAGCGCGCGCACTGCGATGGCGCGGACGCCGCAGGGCGGGGCGAGGGTTGCGAGCGGCAGCGGCTCACCCTTCGGCAGGGTGAAGCGCCGTGCGGCGAACCAGCCGAACTCGTCTTCGGCCAGCTTCTCGCCGCCGCGGCGACTGCCTTCCTGGCGGACGATCACGGCATCGAGCTGACCTGCGTCGTAAGCGTCCTGCATCTCGCGTGAGAAGCCGATGGTGACGGCGAGGGTGAGACTTGAGGACATCGCGTGCAGGCGTTCGAGCAGCGGCACCAGCTCGGGGCCCGCGGCATGGTCGGAGATGCCAAGCGAGAGCGACTGCGCAGTCGATGTTTCGCCCGACAGTGCACGGTCATGCGCCTCCATCAGCGCGCGGGCGCGATCGAGGAACGCGGCGCCGTCGGCGGTGAGCCGGACCGCGCGCGGCGAGCGCTCGACGAGGCGCTTTCCCAGCAATGTCTCGAGCCGCTGAAGCTTCAGGCTGACGGCGGCCTGCGTCGTGCCGAGTGCTTCGGCGGCGCGCGTAAAACTCTGGAGGTCGGCGACCAGCAGGAAGGCCTTGATGGTGGCGATGTCGAGCGTTGCTGTCATTATGAATGGTTATCACTGGTATCAACAGAGATAAGATACCAAAATGACGGGGCAAGGTCTAGCTTCTCACCAACGCCGCGCAAACTCCGCGCAGCATCTTGAGGAGAACCACCATGCCCCTGATCACCGTGTCCTACACCACCTCCCGCCAGTCGCCGTCGCTGAAGGCCGATATCGCCAACGCCGTGTCCGAGCTGACCGCAAAGATCCTGCACAAGGATCCCAGGGTGACCGCCATCATCGTGAAATCGGTCGACGCAGGCGACTGGTTCGCCGGCGGCAAGTCGCTCGCCGAACAGAAGCTTGCGAGCTACTGGATCGACATCCATGTCAGCGAAGGCACCAACACCAAGGACGAGAAGGCGGCCTATCTCGCCGCGATGTTCAAGCGCATGGCCGAGATTTTGGGCCCGCTGCATCATGAGACCTACCTGCATGTCGACGAGGTCAAGGGCGACGCCTACGGCTTTGGCGGCCTGACCCAGGAGCGGCGCTACATTGCCGGCAAGCTCGAAGTTGCGTTGCAGGCGGCGTAAGGTAGCTGGCCGCGGGTGAAGAATCTCACCCGCGGCCTGAAGCCGTCAGCTCGCCGCTCGGAACTGGACTTCAGCGTTGTTGATGAAGCACGTCTTGTCGAACAGCTTGAGGTCCAGCGGGTTCGGCAGCCTGATATCGTCGAGGTCTGGGCACGGCTTGACCGACGGATCATATGATCGATCGATCTGCGAGATGAAGACGACGATCAGCCCCGCATCGCGCGCGAAGGATTTCAGTGCGCGCACCTGAACAGCGAGATCAGGATTTTCCCGCCTCTGGTCGAGCAGTTGCAGATAGTCGATCACCACGACCGTGCCACGAGGCGCCGCGGCCATCTGCTTGACGACGTAGTCGGCGCTGATGGCGTCGGAGCAGTCAACCTCAAACAGTTTGTCGAACTGCGCCGGCGCCACACCGATCGCCCGCAGGCGATCCAGCACATCATTCTGCGTGTACTCGAGCGAGAAGAACGCCGCGCGATGGCCCGACTTCATGGCCTCGACGGCCAATTCGAGGCTCATCAGCGTCTTGCCCTGGCCGGGGCGCGCGCCCACCAGCACCAGATCACCCGGGCGGAATTGCGGGAACAGGCGATCGGCGGGCGTCAGTGCGGCGGCCTTTGCCGCGAGCATGCTCCAGGCGGAAAACCCTTCCGTCGCAGCGATGCGGTCAAGCGCGTCGTGGAGCGGAATGCCTTCCTCGCGCGACAGGCGCTTGGCTCGTCGCTTCAGATGATAGATCGGCGCAGAGAGTCTCATCGTCAAAACCTCCCATTGCGAGCAGAAAGCGCAATCCCTCCTTATGCCTGGCGCTCGAACAGTCGGTCCGACGATCATTCGCCCGGCATGATGTCTGCTTTCCCGGCGGAGGGGGGAGGCGTGGGCGGCACCTGAAACGAGCATAGCCGATTCCACCACAAGCGGAGAATATGCGCCGGTCAGGCTCGAACAGGAAAAGTTAGACGGCCGCTTCCGCCACCAGCGCGCGGGTTGGTCCGAACAGCTCCTCGAACGCCTGGCGCAGCGCCACGTCGACATCGGCCATGGTCACGAGCTGGCCGAGATCGACCAGCGAGGTGACGCCGTAGCGGGGGTCGGCGACGCCGCAGGGCACGATGCCGGCGAAATGCGACAGCTCCGGCTCGACATTGATGGCGATGCCGTGGAACGAGACCCAGCGCTTCAGCCGCACGCCGATCGCCGCGATCTTGTCCTCGTGCTCGGGCCCCTTGTCCGGGCGCTTCACCCAGACGCCGACCCGGTCCTCGCGCCGCTCGCCGCGGATGTTGAAGGCGGCGAGCGTCCGCAGGATCAATTCCTCCAGGCTCGCGACATAGGCCCGGACGTCCGGCCTGCGCCGCTTGAGGTCGAGCATGACATAGGCCACCCGCTGGCCGGGCCCGTGATAGGTCAGCTGCCCGCCGCGCCCAGTGGCAAAGGTCGGGAAGCGGGGATCGAGCAGGTCGGTTTCCTTGCCCGAGGTGCCGGAGGTGTAGAGCGGGGGGTGCTCGAGCAGCCAGACCAGCTCGGGCGCCTCGCCGGCGGCGATCTGAGCGACTCGCGCCTCCATGGCGGCCACGGCCTCCGGATAGGGCACCGGCGCGTCCGAGATTCGCCACTCCACGGGCTCGCCGGTGGAGGCGGAAAACGACGTTAAATCGAGGTCTTGGCGGGGGTTTTGAGGCGAATTAACCATTGGCTAACCATAACGTGGTGATCATCTGGGGAGCAAATGCCAAGTCCTTTGGCTTAAGTCCCAAGTTGCGGCGGTCCTGACAGTGCCCACTCTCGATAAAGTCACCGTGGATCTCATGGTCGTCCTCGGGACGACCACCATGCCGATCCATCAAGTATTACGTCTTTCCCGCGGCGCCATCATCGAACTGGACGCAACCGAGGCCGACGAGGTCAAGGTTCTCGCCAACAATCTGCCGGTCGCCTCCGGCGTCGTGCTGGTCGACCGCAACCGGATCGCGGTCGAGGTCAAGCAGATGCTGCCGCGCACGACGGGCACGCGATAGCGGCCCGGGCACGCGGTAACGGCCCGGGCACGCGGGAGCGGCCCGGGGTAGCCGGCAGGGCCGGGGCCCTCGATAGGGCCGATCCGGGCAGGGGTCCGGATTTTTCCTGCCAAGCTTGTGGAATTCTGGGCCTTTGCAGGCTTGTACCCCTCTGATGGATTTGTTAGATCGGCGCCGTTGATCCGGCAGGCCTCAAGCCCTAAGCCGGCATCCCCAAAGCGCTCGTGGCGGAATTGGTAGACGCGCTGCCTTGAGGTGGCAGTGAGTAAAATCGTGGGGGTTCGAGTCCCTCCGAGCGCACCAACCTCGAAAGCCGATCGATGGAGAGACCGGCTCAGGCAGCCCAGGTCTTCGCCGTTCGGCCGTCCCCGCCTGACGGTTCGAGTGTAAGGCTGGCGGCTCGGCGTGATCGCCGTTTGCAACAGGGCACGCGTACTGAACATCACGCAGGTTGCTCATCACCGCGGCAACGACACCAGTAGCCAGACGCCGGCGGCCGCACACGCAATGCCGGCGGCGCGCGCGATCCATCGTCCGATCGGCGTAAGTTTCTCCAACAGGACGAGCAGGGCCAAAAGCGCAATCCAAAGCACGTTCATCACCCCGCCTACGAACAAAAGCGCCATCAAGACCCAGCAGCAGCCGACACAATAGCCTCCGTGCCGCAGCCCCAGCAGCAGGCAGCCTCGCAGGTCGCCGCGAAAGCCGCCGTGGCGCATCAGGAACAGAAATGGCGACTGGCATTGGGCGAGACAGACGTCCTTGAGCGGTGTCCATTGATAGACTCCCGCCGCGATCAGCACGATTGCACTGAGCAGATTGCTGGCGATCGTCATCCGGGAATCCAGCAGGACCGCCCGCTCGATCGCCCATTGGAGTAGGGTTGCTGCCAGCGAAAAGCCGCCCCAGGCGAGGAGATAACCGGCCGCAAACCAGCCGGTCGCAGCGAACGGCTTGCCCTGCGCTTTCCCCTGTCGACCCACGCGGGCGTACATGAGGATCATGGGTGCTGCCGAGGGTGCCATCATCCCGACCATCATCACCACCCACATCAGCAACACATACGCGAACTCGATCGCTCGCCATGGCTCGCTCGCCGGCAACATGATTCCGATCCCGGCCGGGATCATGCGGAACCCGGTCATGTCCATGCCGCCCATGTCCATGTCCTTGGCGAGCCAGAGCACATAGGCCCATGCCAGTGCGACAATGATCCCGATCGCGCCGCCGACGATCCAGCGATCGCGCCGCAGCACGGTTTCCAGGGGGCCGTCGGTCATTTGCGATAAGTGTTGCCGGCCTTCTCGCAAGGCCGGGTCAGGAGTTGCATCACGCCTGGTTCGACCAGCGGATCGGCGCATAGAGGCCGTTCTTGCCGGAATTGTCCCAGCGCATGCCATGATCGCTGAACGTATTACCGGCGGCGCCGACCGCCATGACCATCCTGTCGGGGCTGACTGGATGGCCGATGTTGGCCCACATTTCCCCGCTCGGATGCATGGTCGGCAACGGGTCGACGGACATGTGCAGAATATCAGGGATTTCCGCGGACCGCGTCTTGCCCTCGATTCGGAATGTGATCGGGACCTTGCGAACCCCCAGGTTCTTGCTGATCAGCGGTGTGAACGCGGCCATCGGACCACCGGCGGCGCCGGTGAAGATCGCAGCTAGAGCCTCGGTCTGCTCATCGTTGGCGCGCTGGTCGATATAGGCGGCCACCGACCAATCTCCGTCCGCCATGATCCCCGGCGCGTGGAGGATAACCAGGACATTGAGTCCATCGAGCTCGATGTTGCCATAGCGGCCGCTCTCGACGTGGAAGATCAGCGGTACGTTACAGAAGCCCTCGGTCGGTCGCGCGGTCAGCGGGGGAGCCGCCGACACGAGGCAGGGACACACGATGCTGCAACTGCAATTCTCGAAGTAGTCGCCGGAAAGGTGCCATGGGACATCTGCCATCGCCATCTCCCGCTAGGCCGAACCCGTCAGATTACTTTCGAATAAGCTACGTGGAGTTGAAAGTTACGCTGCGTGGCGAAGTCCCGCAAGCTGAAGTCCCGCAAGCTATTGTGAGGTTCGGTCAATCCACGGGAAAGAGCACCTATCAGCTGGAGATCCACCTGAACTCTTTGCCCATTTCCGCAAGCCATTGAAACTTCAATAAATGCGACCGCCCTCCGAGCGCACCAAACGGCGGATCGCGCCGCTTTAGCCGGAGTAGGGGCCTGTTTCTGCCGAAATGCCCTCGCAGATCAAGTCGATGATCTGATCATAGAACATCAGACGAAAGTGGCTGCATCGGACGAGATGCGTCTGAGCGAATCTCTTCAGCCCATCTGATTTGCCGAGATTGACCACGGCAGCCTGGCGCGGCGGCGGTCCCCAATCGATTGTGTCGAAACTGAAATTATAGACTTCCTCCGGCGTGATCATCGAAACCTGTGGCCGATGAATCCGCAGATGCCTCATGTCGCTTTCGATAGAACAGTGCGCGTCCGGTTGGAATGAGTTGGAGCGGGCAAAGCCTGGAACACCGGCCACCCCGCGGGATCCTCCCTGCTCACGCAATTGTTCCTGGACGTAGCCTGCCAGGGGCGCTGGTCGATCGACACCTTCTTATTGCGCTTCTATGCTATCACATCTTATAATTGATGAACTCCGAGAGACACGAAATATCGGTCGCTGGCTTCCGGGTCCGAACACGGGCGGCTGGAGTCGAGCACCTTTGCAAGGAGGGCAGCATGACGCTCAAGTCGGGATTCCAATTCGCGGAGGCGCAACTTCTGCTTGAGATGGCGCAGCGTGCCTACGCCGGCACGCCATCGCTGACCGAAGCGGTGGCAACCTGCGGCGTGCCCTCCGTGCCCGATCCAAGCTCAAATTGGGCGATCCGCAAGGACCTCACCCCGACGAGTGCCACGCTATTGGATAATTACTGGCAGGTCTGGCAGAACCAGAGTGACACCACCCAATACGCGATCGCGGTGCGCGGCACGGTCGCAAGTGCGGCCAGCGTGTTGGCCGACTTGCTGTTCCCGCTGATCAACGCGCGCTTTGACGTGAAGCTCGGTCCGATCTCGCTGCCGTTCTATCTTGCCCGCGATGAGGGTGACAGTGCGGTGAAAGCCGGTGTGCATTCGGGCTTCGCTCTGAGTTTGCTGCTCATGCTGTTCACCACCGATAGCCCGTTGTTCGTGACCTTGGGGCTGCTCGCGGAGCAGGGCAACGACGTCTACATCACCGGGCACAGCCAAGGTGCCTCGATCGCCACGCTGCTGACCTCGCTGGTCCGGCACTCGACGGATGTCTTTAAGGGGCCGGCCTACAAGACCTATACCTTCGCGCCTGCCAAGGCCGGCAACGACCATTACGCATACGATTACGCGCGGCTTGCCGCCGTCGACGGATACGGTTGGGCCGCGACGTCGACGCAGGACTGGGTGCCGCAGGCACCGTTTGCCCTGGAGTGGATATCAGACCTCAACACGCCAAATCCGCTGCGTGGGTTCGGCGGCAGTCTCAATCCTGAAGCAATGATCGCGCTCGGCAGCGTGGTCACCGACGGTGAGAGCGCAGTCAATCGCGTTCGCGACGATGCGGTGAGGCGGCTCAAGCAGCGGGTCGAGAGTCTTTCTCGGAGACTGATATCCGAGACGATCCATTTGACCGCCGCCGATCTCGGCGCGGCAACCGCCGCACCGATCACGGGATCAACGATCTCGGATTTGATCCAACAGATCCTCGGCCAGATTCAGGCCTCGCTGAACTATGCTGACGCCGGCGCGCTGCTGCCGCTCTTTGCCAACCCGGGCGGCAACCCGACCGATGGGACGCCGGGATGCCAGAAGCTGGACTATTTCTGGCAGCACCACCTCGGCAACTACCTGAAATACATGAAGCAGCAATATGGCGGCTGAGCCGGGAAGGACTGCGTGCGCCCTCCGAGCGCACCACCTTCATCCTTATCGCTGTTTTGGCTGGATTTCGGCGACTGCCTCGCGCGGTGCTCGTTGGTCCAAGCGATCATCAGCTTGTCCGCCGGTCAAAGTGACCGGCGGGAATATGCTGTCGTAGATCGCACGCGCCTCACGGATGAGGCGCTGCCGCTCGAGCTCGGATTTCGGAACCAATCGAACGACGTTGGTCATTTGCGTTCCGCGGCTTCGTCCGCGCGGCGCCAGACCGGGAAGGGGTCTGCGAGCTTCGCCCATTCCGTGACGTTCATCGCCGGCTTTCCCGGGACGAGGCAGGCATCCAGACGGGCGCGGAGCGAACCTTCATCCATACTGGTGCCGATGAACACGATTTCCTGGCGGCGATCGCCATAGATGTCGTTCCAGTTCGCACGCAGCTGCTTCCGCCAGGACGGATCATCCGGCCATCGTTCCGCGGGTACGGCCGCCCACCAGAAGCCAAGCGCCTGCGTGCGCGTGATCGTGCCAGCCTGGCTGATCTCGCCAAGCCATTGCGGGCGCGTCGCCAGCCAGAAATGTCCCTTGGCGCGAATGACGCCGGGCCAGGGCTGCCTGACGAACTTGTCGAACTTTTCGGGATCGAACGGCCGGCGCGCGCGATAGACGAAGTTCGTCACGCCGTATTCCTCGGTCTCCGGCACGTGATCGGCAAAGCCGTAGAGCTCTTTGAACCAGAGCGGATGCTGCTGCGCCCGCTCGAAGTCGAACCGGCCGGTGTCGAGAATGCGATCGAAGGCGACCCGGCTGTGGTTGGCTTCGATCAGATCCGCGTCCGGATTGAGCGCGCGGATGATTTTCCTGGCCGCCTCGCGCTGCGCTGGCGAGGCATCGTCGACCTTGTTGAGAACGATCACGTCGGCAAATTCGATCTGCTCGACGAGGAGATCGACGAGCGTGCGCTTGTCGTTCGCCAGCGCTTCGCCGCGCTGATCGAGAAAATCCGTCGACGAATAGTCTTTGAGCAGGTTCACGGCGTCGACCACGGTGACCATGGTGTCGAGACGCGCCACATCGGAGAGGCTTTCGCCGTCTTCGGAACGGAAATCGAAGGTCGCCGCAACCGGCAGCGGTTCGGAGATGCCGGTGGATTCGATCAAGAGGTAATCGAAGCGGCCATTTTCTGCGAGGGCGCGCACCTCCTTCAGGAGGTCGTCTCGCAGTGTGCAGCAGATGCAGCCATTCGTCATCTCGACGAGCTTCTCGTCAGTCCGGGACAGGTTCGCATCGCCATCGCGAACCAGATCCGCATCGATGTTCACCTCGCTCATGTCGTTGACGATCACGGCCACCTTCAGGCCGTGCCGGTTGTTCAGGACGTGGTTCAGCAAAGTGGTCTTTCCAGCCCCGAGGAAGCCGGACAAGACGGTGACGGGGAGTTTTTGCATGGAGATCGAAGAGCCTTTTCAAGGGGATAGGGCGGTGACGCGTGGGGAGGGGCATTGGGACCGAATATGTAATGTTATAACATTACATTCGTTGGCGACGCCGACGTCAAGCCGTTTTGCAGCTCAGCTGAAATTCACGCGAACATTGAGGTGGATGATCGTTGTAACGATCGGCTGCCGCTCAGCCCTAGGCAGCAGCGCGCTCGAAGGACCGGCGCGACGGACTTAGCCGTATTCGTCGCCAATCCCGTATTCGCGGTAGATCTCGAGCGGATCCGTGTCCGGAAACAGGCGGCATTTGGCCTGGGCGAGGTGCAGGCTCACCGCCGACGGCTCCTTGCCGTTCGCCAGCATCTTGCGGATGTCGTCCATATGCGCGCTCGGCTGGTGTTTTGGTTCGAGCTGCTCCAGCGCGACGAGCGCAGTCGCCAGGGCCTCGGTCAGCACCCAGTCGTCGTGGCCCGTGATTCCCTTCTTCGGCATCGGCAGACCCCACATGCGGTGGCTGTGCCAATGTACCGTAGCTTCCGGCGAATCTCCATCGCGCAGCTGGCAACCTCGCGCTTACGTGGAACACGCAGGCCCCGGTACTCTCGCTTGCATTATGAACGCGCGTGGCTAAAAGGCGGCCGGCGATCGAATCTTTGTCGAAATAAAGATGACGTAGACGGGTCGCACCGCTCAGGGCTGGAGCCAGCATGGTCTTTCTTAGCTTCGTCTACCGCTTCGTGACGAACTTCGCCTTCATGGCGATGGTCTATTTCAGCCTGAATTTCATGGAGAAATACCAGAACCGGGCGATCCTCGCGATCCTCGTGCTGGTCTATGCCGGCATGCGCGCGGCCTCGACGCTGCGTGCGTTCTATTTCTTCCAGAAGATCGAGAAGCTCGAGGCGGAGACCAAGCGCCTGCAGGCTCCGATCAATGACGGTTCGGGCGCAACGAACGCGCGCAAGCAGGTCGTGGCGGACGTTGCCCGGCTGCGCCGCGACGGCGAGCTCAAGTCCTATATGGACCTGTTCTTCCTGGCGCTGATCGTGCTGCTCTGTGTCGCCAACATCATGCGCCAGTAGAGCTTACTGCGCGCGCTTCTTCAGGCTGGCGACGCGGGTCGGATGCGTCGCGGAACTCCGCGGTGTGGCGCCCTTGGGCGCCGTGCTCTTGGGGGCAATGCTCTTGGGGGCGGTGCCCGTAGCCTGCGCGGTGTGCTTCGCTCCGGCCGGCGCCGTATGTGCGGTCCGATGTCCGCGCGACTTGCCGGCCTTGCCCTTGGCCGCATGGGGCGTCTCGGCCGCCATTGCCAGCCGCATCGCGGCGCGCCGCGACAAGGTCGTCGACAGCAGGACCTCGACCGAGCCCTCGGGGATGGCAAAGAGATCGCGGTCGGGCACGGGCAGGGTGGCTGCGACATTCGCCAGCGCCATTGTCTTGCGCGGCAGCAGCGGCTGATGCTCGGTCTGCGCGTTGAGGTCGGCAAGCGAGGGCGCCGGCAGTGTCTTGGTCTGCGCGAACACGAAGTTCGGCACGGACGGCCAGCGGGCGATCGGCACGGTCTCGGTCGGTGGATGCAGCAGCCATTCCACCGGCGTGGTCGGCGTTGCCGGCCGGTCGGCGGTCGCGGGCACCACATGCACGATGCGATAGCCGCGCGCCTTGAGGTCGCGGATGATCTTCGGCAGCGCCGCCACCGTACGGGGCTGGATGTCGTGCAGCAGCAGGATGCCCTTGCCCTTGGCTTCCAGCCGCTGGATCGCGAGCTGATAGACGCGGTCGGACGACACATGGCGCCAGTCGTCGGCGGGGAAGTCGGCGCTCCAGACCTGGATGCCGCGCGAGATCAGGAGGTTTTCGACGCCTTCGGCGCGCATCAGGCCGGGAATGCGGAAGAACGGCGCGAGCTTGGACGAATCGGTCATCGCGGCCGAGGTCCACTCGATGCCGCCGTTGATCTGCGCCTCGGCCTTGTCGAGCGGCATCCGGTCGAACGTCAGCGGATGGTTCATGCTGTGCGTGCCGACAGTGTGGCCCGCGGCAATCAGCTTGCGCACGCCTTCCGGGTTCGCCTTGGCCTGCTCGCCGATGATGAAGAAGGTCGCCTTGATGCACTCGTCGTCGAGCATCTTGAGGATCTGGTTCGAATATTTCGGCAGCGGACCGTCGTCGAAGGTCAGAACGACTTCATGGTCTTTCAGCGGCAGCGTTTCGCGGTACTGCATGGTGCCGATGCGCGGATGCTCGCGCGGATCGACCACGAGGGTGCGGGAGGTCCCGAGTGCATCCGGATGGCCGGGACAGTCCGCCGCAAGGGCCGCCGGTGAACCGACGACCAACAGCCCCAGACACAGGACGATCCACGATCGCGTCCGAACAACAACGCTACTTCCGATCATGAACCTCGTCTGCCTCCTTACGCGACTGCCGCCTCAATTGGTCGGAGACGCCCAGAAACGGTTCAGGCGCAATACCCTCTACATCCTTGCATGCCGTAGCATGAACAGACTGTTAATAGGGCCCAAATCACCCCATTTTGCACCGCCGTGACATTACGGCATCAATGCGCATCGGCGCTCTTCTGTGATGTGCCCGCCGGCACGACGTGAACGACCCGATAACCGTTGTCCCTGAGGTATCGCAGGAAGGCCGGCATGATCGCGGCCGTGCGTGCCTTGGGGTCGTGGAAGAGGATGATGCCCTTGCCGGCGGCGGCGAGGCGCTCGGTGACGAGCTTCAATTCCTGCTCCGGCGTCATCTCGTTCCAGTCGCTGGCCCAGAGGTCGGCCCCGAACACGACGATGCCGCGTGACTGGAGCAGGTCGAGCTGCGCTGGCGTCCCCTCGAAATAGGGGAAGCGGAAGAACGGCGTCGAGGGCGTCGTCGTCGACGCGCCTTTGAGCGCCGTCTCGTCGGCTGCGATGCCGCGGTCGATCTCGCTCTTCGCCTTCTCGAACGGGATCCGCGCCATGAACGGGTGCGACCAGGTGTGGTGGCCGATGGTGTGGCCCTCGCGCGCGATGCGCTTGACCATGTCAGGATGTTCGGAGGCGTGCAGGCCAATCAGGAAGAAGGTCGCGCGCACGCATTCCTGCGCCAGCGCCGCCAGCACCTTCGACGTCGTCGGCGGATGCGGGCCATCGTCGAAGGTCAGCACGACCTCGTGATCGGCGAGCGGCAGCGTCTGCGGAAAGCTCTTCAGGCCGACGCGCGGCGTGGTCTTGGCGTCGACGCTCAGAACGCGCGAGGTGCCGAGCGCGTCCTTGCGCGGGCAGTCCGCGGCCTCCGAAGCGGCGATGCCGGCGAGGCCCGCGAAGACCGCGCCCACCGAGATCGACATCCATTTCAGCCGAAGCATCTTTGCCATTGCGCTCGCAGTTCGCTTGTGGGTATTGCCTGACCGTCAGCTCAGACCACTCGTTCCAACCTGTCAAACGGCGAGGCGCGCCATGGATGAACATATGGACGGTGCCCCATCCGCCGAGGCCTCGGTACTCGACCACGTTCCGATGCGCAATGAAGACGGCGAAATTCGTCATGAATTCGTCGAGGAGATTGCCCATGCGATCGAGGCCGGCGACAGCGCCGCGCTGCGCGCCTGCGTCGCCGAGCTGCACGAGGCCGATCTCGGCGATCTGATCGGAGCTCTCGCGCCCGACCACCGCGTTCGCCTAGTCGAGCTGACCGGGCGCGACTTCGACTTCTCGGCGCTGAACGAACTCGACGAGGGCGTGCGCGAGGAGATCCTCGAGGAGCTGCCGCCGGAGACCGTCGCGGAAGGCGTCCGCGAGCTCGAATCCGACGACGCGGTCGAGCTGCTGGAAACCCTCGACGAGGCGGAGCAGGAGGAAATCCTCGAGAAGCTGCCGTTGCAGGAGCGCGTCGCGCTCGAGCGCAGCCTGCTTTATCCCGAAAATTCCGCCGGCCGCCGGATGCAGACCGAGTTCATCGCGGTGCCGCAGGATTTCACCGTCGGGCAGGCGATCGACTACATGCGCGAGACGCCGGATCTGCCCGACCGCTTCTACGAGATCTACGTCGTGGACAAGGACCAGCACTGGCAGGGTGCGGTCTCGCTCGACGTCCTGCTCCGCGCTCGCCGCCCGGTGGCGCTTGCCGAGCTGACCGACGAGGATCGTCGCCGCGTCTCCGTCCTGGAGGACCAGGAGGAGGTGGCGCGCATGTTCGGCAAGTACAATCTCGTCGCGGCCCCGGTGCTCGACACCCAGGATCGCCTGGTCGGCGTCATCACCGTCGACGACGTCGTGGACGTGATCGAGGAGGAGGCGGACGAAGACCTCAAGGCGCTCGGCGGCGTCAACAGCGACGAAGAACTCTCCGACACCGTGTTCACCATTGCGCGCGCGCGGTTCAACTGGCTGCTGGTCAATCTCGCCACCGCCTTTCTTGCATCCTCGGTGCTCGGCCTGTTCGAGGGGCAGCTCGAGAAGATGGTCGCGCTTGCCGTGCTGGCGCCGATCGTCGCGAGCCAGGGCGGCAATGCCGCGACCCAGACCATGACGGTCGCGGTGCGCGCGCTTGCGACGCGCGAGCTCGGCTCCTCCAACGCCTGGCGGGTGGTGATGCGCGAAGGCCTGGTCGGGCTCGTGAACGGCCTTGCCTTCGCCTTGATCACGGGCATCGCGGCGGTGGCCTGGTTCAAGATCCCGGGCCTCGGCATCGTCATCGGGCTTGCGATCATCTGCAACCTCGTCGCGGGCGCGCTCGGCGGCATCCTGATCCCGATGGCGCTCGAACGTGTCAGGGCCGATCCGGCGGTCGCGTCAGGCACGTTCGTCACGACGGTGACCGACGTCGTCGGCTTCTTCTCCTTCCTCGGCATCGCGACGCTGTGGTTCGGGTTGAGGTAAGGCGCGCTATGCCCTCGCGTGTTCCGGGCGCGCTGCAACGCCCTTCGCGTTGCTGCGCAGAACCGGGACCCAGAAAGCAGCACGGCACGTGGTGGCGAAATGGGCCCCGGCTCAGCAGCGCACCGCTGCGCGCTGCGCTGCGTCCGGGGCACGAGACCGTCTTCGCCCACCATCATCTTTAATCCGAACTTAAGCGACCTGCCGCATCATTGCCCGTGCTTGGGGGAATGAACATGCGGTTGCGGCTGAAGGCGGACGGACGGGTCGTCGAGTTGCGGGATGGGCAGGAGCTTCCGGTCCAGTCGTTTGCGGTCCAGCCGTTGCCGGTCCAGCCGGCGGCCAATGCCGCCCCTGGCGAAGATGCCAGCTCGCTTGCGGTGCGCGCTCTGCGCCGTCGCGCCTGTCTCACCCAGATGGAGTTCGCCGCCAAGCTCGGCGTTCCCGTCGAGACCATCCGCAACTGGGAGCAGGGCAAGCGCGCCCCGCGAGGACCCGCCCGCGCGCTGCTCGCCGTGATCGCGCATGCGCCGGACACCGTATTCCAGGCGCTCGCCAAAGCCTGACGTCAAGGCCGGGCGCGAACCTCCCGTTAGCATTGCCCTGAATATCCGGCCCGGCGCCGGCGCCGGCGTCGTCCGTTGGCAGTGTCACGGGCCGGGTCCATAATGGCGCCCGGATGATGTTTTGAGGCGATCGCAACAGAGAGGATTCCTCATGCTGTTCGTCGAGGCCAATGGCGCAAGGATACCGGCGATCGGGCTCGGGACCTGGGAGCTGGGCGGGCGCGCTTGCGGCCGCGTGGTCGAGCAGGCGCTGCGGCTCGGCTATCGCCACATCGACACTGCGCAGGTCTACGACAATGAGCGCGAGGTCGGCGACGGCCTGCGCGGCTCAGGCGTGCGCCGCGACGACATCTTCCTCACGACAAAGGTCTGGACCAACCATTTCGCGCCCCATGATCTCGAACGCTCGGTCAAGGAGAGCCTCGCCCGGATGCGGCTCTCCTCCGTCGATCTCCTGTTGCTGCACTGGCCCAATTCGCACGTGCCGCTGGAGGAGACACTGGGTGCGCTGTCGCATGCCAAGCGCATGGGCCTGACCCGCCACATCGGCGTTTCCAATTTCACCGTGGCGCTGACCGAGCAGGCGGTGGCGCTGTCGCCGGAGCCACTCGTCTGCAACCAGGTCGAATATCATCCTTATCTCGACCAGACGAAGGTGAGGGCAACCTGCGACCAGCATGGCCTCGCACTGGTCGCCTACAGCCCGATCGCCAGGGGGCGCGTCAAGGCCGACCAGACGCTCGCCGGGCTCGGGCGCGCGCATCGCAAGACGCCGGCACAAATCTGCCTGCGCTGGCTGGTGCAACAGAATGTCGCTGCGATCCCGCGCACCTCGCGCGTCGAACGTCTGTCGGAAAACATCGATATTTTCGATTTCGAGCTCTCGGACGACGAGATGGCCCAGATCGCCGCGCTGGCAAATCCCAAGGGCCGCCTGACCGATTTCGGCTTCGCGCCAAAATGGGATTGAGAGGGGGCCGCTGTATGCTAGGACCGGCGTGGCAACCCAAGATCGATCGATGGAACTGCGGAAGATCATACGGACGGACATTGCAGCGTCGGCGGTCGCGCATCTGACGCTGGTGGCGCTGATTATCCTGATCAGCGAAGTCCATCCGTTTCACGCCGCGGTGCCCGAGACTGTTTCGGTGGACATCGTCACGCCGGAGCAGGTGAAGGAGGAGGAGGCCAAGGCCGAGGAGAAGGCTCAGGAGCAGGCTCAGGAGCAGGCGAAGGAGAAGCCGCCGGAGCCGCTGCCGGACCTGAAACTGCCGAAGCTGGATTTCACCGACAAGGACAAGGCGGAACCCGCGCCGAAGCCTGCGACCAAGCAGCAGGCCGCGGCGCCGTCGCCGTCACCGCAGGCCTCGCCTGAACCGCAGCAGAAACAGCCGCAGCCGCAACCCTCGCAGGCACCGAAGCAGCGGGAGGCCAATGTGCAGCCGCAGCCTCAACAGCCGCAGCCGTCACAACAGCCGCCTCCGCAACCCCAGCAACAACCGCCGCCCCAGGTGATGCCGCAGCCGCCGTCGCAACAGCCGCCGCCACAAGCGATGCAGCAGCCGCAAGCGGCGCCGCCGGCCTATCAGGCGCCGGAGCCTGACGTGACGGTCAAGTACGGCGTCATGCTGGGCTTGCCGCCGGAATTGCCGCCGGAGCTGCCGAAAGACGCCCCCAAGGACGATGGCGGCGATGCCAAGGATTCGATCGCAGCCAAGCTGCCACCCGAGGTCATCGCCGCGCTGCGTCGCCACCTGAAGAGCTGCGCCAAACTGCCGGCCGGGGTCGACCCGACCGACAACGTCAACATCAAGCTGCGCACGGTGTTCGCCACCGACGGCACGCTGGCCCGCCCGCCGATCCTGATCGAAGCTCCGCCATCCGCGAAGGGCGTGGCCATCGTGAAATCCGCGACCGCCGCGCTCCAGGCCTGCCAGCCCTACAAGATGCTGCCGCCCGACAAGTATGGTGAATGGAAGATCTTGGACCTGCCGTTCTCGCCGCGGGATTTTGGCGGAGGGTAGGCGGCTCGTACCCATCCTGCGAGCTAAGGCCTCCCGGTTCGCGGCTTCAGCCATGCCATGATCACGGCGTGCGGCGTTCTCCGGCTGCGTGGCAAGCTATGTCTTTCGATGGTGCGCCGTGCAAAGGCGCCGGCCTGCTCGGCGGAGCCTCGCTGCGCCGGCGCGAGAGCCATCCACTCGCGAATGACGGCACGTCGAATTTTCGATTTTGGCATCGGATCAAATCCATGAGTTCGGGTGGATGTTCACGCGGCCTGCCGAAGGGGGATGGCCTCCGAGCGCCGCGCCAGAAGCACGCTGCCACATGGATGCTCGGCGCCTTGCAGGACGACGAAGCCGCGCTTCGTCACTGCGGCACGAAGAGTGTCCTTCGCAGCTGCCTTCTGCGCGTCGAGCCAGATCACCAGCACGGCGCGGGGGCTCAGGAAATCGTCGAGCCAATCCACTGTCGCATCGAGTGCGTGAAGCGTGCGTCGCCGCCAATCCACGAGCGCGACTTCATATTGACCTGCCGGCCGGCCGCAATTACCTGCAGCAGCCGCCAGCAGATATCCGCGACGATGCAGCTCAATCACTAATTCCATGCTCTTCGCGCCGACCACGACGATGCGTTGCCGCGTCGAGCAGTTCGCGATGGCCATCATCGGATCGATGATCCTGTCGCTGACCCCTGAGTTCGACATCATTTCACCAGTTCGCTACGCCGCGCGAGCTTGCGCGACGGAGCGGATATGGTGCCGGAGGCTGTATGATTTCGAGATTGGCGCGATCGCGGTTGCATAGGATCGGCATAGGACCGGCCTCGGCCGCGCGCTGCCGGAAACTTACGCCGCGCTTATAAACAGACGATGCACTCCCCATCGCATTCAAATGCCGTCAGCGCCATTCTTCCGGCCCGCGCGTGCTATCGCGCCTTGCCTGGAGACAAAAATGTCCGCTTACCGTGCATTGATCGTGGGACTACACGATCGTCCCATCAGAATGATTCACATGGATTGCATCGATGATGAAGCCGCGATCAGCTCCGCGGAGAGGCTCGTCGACGGTCGCGACGTGGAGCTCTGGCAGATGGATCGGCCTGTGGCCAGATTCGATTGCCGGTCCGGGACGATGCGCAGGAAGTAGGCCGGGATATCGCCGAGTGGGCGAGCCTCGCGCCTTGGGATGACGGAGCTAGTCGCGTCGTCATTGCGAACGTAGCGAAGCAATCCGGACTGTCACCGTGAAAAGATCCTGGAGTGCTCGCTGCGCTCGCAGTGACGGTGTGGAGAAAACGCGTGCCGCCCTTCGCTCGCGCGCAGCAGATGCCTCAATAGCCGCGCTTCCGCGTCTCCGCACCATCCATCTCCTCCGGCGCCATCGCCGCCCATGCGCTCGATGCGAACTGCCTTCGCCAGGTGACGATCACCACCGCCGCCGTGGTCACGAACAGCACCCAGGGGCTGACGAACCAGCCGAGATAGCCGAGTGCGAAGAAGAAGGCGCGCTGGCCGCGGTTGAAGTGGCGGCCGGCGGATTCGAACAGGCGCGAGGTGCGGATGACGTGGGCCTCGGCCTCGGGCGTGTCGCGCCGGTCAGCCGGCGGCATGCCGCCAAACAGGATCGCGACATAGTTGAACAGGCGATAGGCCCAGGCGAATTTGAAGAAGGCGTAGACGCAGATCAGCACGAGGCCGACGCATTTCAGCTCCCACATTGCGGGCGAGGTGCTGAGGTCGATCGGCAGCTTGCTCAGGATCGTGATGGCGTCGTTGGTGGCATGCAGCAATGCCAGTGCGCCGCCGAGCGCGAACAGGCTGGTGGAAGCGAAGAAGGCGGTGCCATTCTGGAGCGAGGCCATGATCTGCATGTCGACCATACGGGTGTCGCGGTCGAGCAGGCGGCGGACCCAGACCTCGCGATAGCGGTTCATGCGCGCCGACAGGCTGTCGCGGCCATAGGCCGAGTGCTCCAGCGTCAGGGCATAGACCAGCCATTCGATGATGAAGAAGCCGACGGCCGTGATGTCGACCCAATGCCTGCCCATGTCTCACTCCTCACGAAGATCGCAACGATTGCCACGCGCGGCCGGGTGCGGCAACGATTGATTGGCAGCAGGCGATGGCGCTAAAAGCAGCCGCATCCAAAGGACCTAGGGAAGGACCAGCGACATGGCAGCGCTCAAGCTCGCGATCGGAAACAAGAACTACTCGTCATGGTCGATGCGGCCATGGCTCGCACTGCGCGCCAATGACATCCCGTTCGTCGAGACCGTCATTCCGCTCTACACGGATAATCCCGCGGACAAGGATCGGATCCTGTCCTTCAGCCGCGCCGGCAAGGTGCCGGTGCTGGTCGACGGCGACATCACGGTGTGGGATTCGCTCAGCATCATCGAGTACATCGCCGAGCGCTATCCGGACGTGAAGCTGTGGCCCGACGATGTCGCCGCCCGCGCACACGCCCGTTCGGTGTGCGCCGAGATGCATTCCGGCTTCATGGCCTTGCGCAACGAATGCGGCATGAACCTGCACCGCCCCGTGGGCGCCGTGACGCTGTCGGCGGACGCCAGGGCCAACATCGCGCGCGTGCAGGAGATCTGGCGGGAGTGCCGGGCGCGCTACGGTGCCAAGGGACCGTTCCTGTTCGGCCGCTTCGGTGCGGCGGATGCGATGTACGCCCCGGTCGTGCACCGTTTCCGCACCTACGCGATCGAGGTCACGCCGGAGACCAGAGCCTACATGGACACGATGATGGCGCTGCCGGCGTTCCAGGAATGGACCCGTGACGGGATCGCCGAAACGCTCGTCATCGAGAAATTCGAGAACGTCTAACCCGCGAATGTGATCGGGCGCCGCTTGACGATGTGCAGGCTGGCGGCGCTCAATCGCGGCGGAAGGACCGCTTGGGAGAGGGCAGGGGCATGGGAATTCTGGACTCGCTGGAAAACAATCCGGCGCTTCGCAGCGCGCTCGGCCAGCTCGGCGCCGCGGTCCTGCCGGCGGTGTTGAACGAGGTGCTCGGCAGCAACAATCAGGGCGGCCTCAGCGCAATCGTCGCGAAGCTCCAGCAGTCCGGCTTCGGTGACCAGGTCAAATCCTGGCTCGGCAACGGCCAGAACCTGCCGATCTCGGCCGACCAGCTCCGCGCGGTGCTCGGCAGCGACACGGTTCGGCAGCTTGCGGCGCGCTACAACATCCCGGTCGATCAGCTCGGCCAGATTCTGGCCCAGGAACTGCCCAAGGCCGTGGACCAGGCAAGCCCGGAGGGGCATCTGCCCCACACCGCCTGAGGGAGCCGGTTCCAGCGGTATCCTCCACTCACCGGTTCCCGCACTATCGTCCTGAAAATACTGCCGGATCGGCCTATTTGCCATGCCTGTATACCGCTGGCCAAAACGCCGCATTGCGTGCTATATGTCACGCCGGGTTTTCAGCCGGTCCGACGCAGTGGGACCCTGGGCACGGCCGGCGCTGTTTGAGTCATGGAGATGGGCGTTGAAGCATAAATTCCCCGTGGGAACGCGCGTACTGTTCACTGCCAGCAACGTCGCGCGCCCGGCTGCGAGTGGCTCATACGAGATCATCCGCCTGCTGCCGACGGATGGCGACGACTGCCAGTACCGCATCAAGAGTTCGACTGAAGCGTTCGAGCGCGTCGCCAAGGAAAGCCAGCTCGCCCAATCCTGACGGATGACGGTGCCGCGCGTTGACATCGCGAAGGAATTTGCTTCGCTCGCCGTCAAAAGGCCCCCTTCGCCTCGACATGGTGAACCGGGGGCAGTTGCCGACTCGCGGGGGCTCGCTTTGACCATTCGCTCTTTGCTCGCGTGAGGGACGTCGCGCATGAACTGGGCATGGGCCACTTCGTTCGACCAAATCTCGCGCCCACAGGCCTTTCCGATGTGGATGATCCTGGTAGCCGCCGGCCTCCTCGGCCTGATTCTCCTGATTACGCTGGTGCGCGCCGAAAGGTCGGTTGCCAACGGCGCGCTGACCGTCATCACGCTGCTTTCCATTGCCATCGCCGTGGCTGCCACCGTGCGCGTCTATGGTCCGGCGGAGGAGGCGCCGCCCGGCGAGGCGCGCGCGCAGAGCGCGGTCGTCGCCAGCCTGCCGGCGCTGTCCTGTCTCGACGATCTCGCCGGCAATGCCGTGGCGATTGGTTGCGAGAAGGCGCTGTTCGGCTCGCCTGACGCGGCGGCTGCGGCGGTCTCCTACACCGCCGCACGGATCGACCGGCTCACCGCGCTCGGCGATGCCGCGACCGCCGAGAAGAGCCTGACGCTGGACGTGAAGGTGCTGCGCAAGGCGCTCGAGCGCGATCGCTACGGCTTCGTCGCGCAGGTGCTGGTTGCGCGCGACGGCTGCACGCAGTTCGACTGCCCCGCCTTCCGCTCGCTGACCGATCAGCAGCGGGTCGCCGCCAACATGGATTCCCATCTCTACGACACGCTGGTCGCACGCTATGCGCCGGGCTGGAACGCGCCCGCAACGGCCCCGGCGATGCCGGCCACCGCGGCGCTTGCCGGGATGCCGCCATCGATGCCGACGGGCAGGCCGACCAATGCGGAGTTCCCGAGCGCGTCTTCGACGCCGCCGGTGAGCATCATGAATCCGGAGCCGCCCACGGCGGCGGTGCGACAGGCGGCGCCTGCCGGAGGCGCAGCCTCGGCGCCGCGCGCGTCCGCTCCGACCTCGGCGCAGGCTGCTGCTCCTGCGGCGCCGGCTGCGAAGAAGCCGCCGGCGCCGAAGGCCGCGCGTGCGCCGGCCGCAGCACCGGTTCCGCTCGCCCCGCCGGCCCCCCCAGCCGCGGCTCCTGCGGCTGCGGATAACGAATAGTTCGGCATTCCAAATGCGTGGCGGCCCGGCTAATGCTGGGGCCATGCCGCTACATCTGATCAAGCTCGCCGTCGGCTGCGACTCCGTCAAGGAATTGAAGGGGTGGGTCGCCGAACGGATGCAGACCGCCAAGAAGAAGGGTCTGCCGCAACATCACATCCACATCACCCGCATGGTGCCCAAGCGCGACGCCGAGATCCTGGCGGGCGGATCGCTCTACTGGGTGATCAAGGGCGAGATCGCCGCGCGTGAAAAGATCATCGGCATCGAGCCGTTCCGCGACAAGGACGGCATCGGCCGTTGCCGGATCGTGATGCAGCCGAAGGTGATCTCGGTATCGCCGCGGCCGATGCGGCCGTTCCAGGGCTGGCGCTACCTCAGCGACGATTCCGTGCCGCCCGATCTCGGCAAGTCGGCCGCCGGCTCGATCGCGGCGATGCCGGAGCCGATGCGACGCGAGCTGCGCGATCTCGGACTGCTCTGACGCGGCCGCTCATGGCGGCGTGACGATGTGCAGCCGCGCCCAGTCGGAGGACGGCATCACGACCGGACGTCCGCCTTCGCCGATGGCGTCGATGATGTCGACCAGCTCGGGCTCGACGCCCATCTCGTGCAGGTACTTGCGATACTGCTCGCCAAAGATCGCCGTCAGGCTCTCGCGCTGTTCGGGCGCCACGTTGGGCGCGCGGCGATTGCGGATGGAGCGGCCGGCCAGCACCACCGTCGCACCTTGCGGGAGGCTGCGATGCACCCCGCCGGCGAGCATGAGGACGCACGCGAAATCGCACGCCGGATCCGGCAAGGATACCTTGGCGTCGAGCGGCCCGCCCGGGCGCTTCAGCGCAAAACAATCCGCCTCCGGTTTGCCGGCGCAGGCCTCGACCTCGGTCGCGCCGGCGGTGGCATCCAGGCCGCGGTCGCGCAGGATGCGGCCCATGCTGACCGCAACATTGAGGTTGGAGCCGCCCCGGCTATGGATGACGAGCGGCAGCTTGTGTCCCGCCTGGCGATCGAGAATTGCGATCAGCCGCTTGTAGCTGTCCCATTGCACCGTGCCCTCGGCGGCGATCCAGTCGGAGCAGCCCGGTCCGCAGGCCCCGGCGGCGCCATGGGCGACGTAGAAGATCATCGCATCCGGCGGCGACCCGTAGAGGCCGATCGGCGGGCGCTGTTGTGCCTGGGCGGCAGTCGCGGCGACAAGCGCCAGCACGCCGTTCACGATCATCGTGCGGATGAATGACATGCCCCTGCCGGTCGGCTCGTTTCCTCGCCCCGATCATCCATCCGGGCGAGGCAACGCGCAAGATCGACCCTGGCGGTTACACCGCGATATTGTCGATCAGCCGGGTCGTGCCGAGCTTGGCCGCCACCAGGATCCGCAACGGGCCGTCCTTGCGCGAGGTGACCTGCGCCAGCGTCTCGGCATGGCGCGCCTCGAAATAGTCGAGCGCAAAGCCGGCCGACGTGATCATCCCGGCGCCGCGCGCCATCGCGGATGCGATCGCTTCGCCGGCGCGGATGCGCCCGGCGCTGTCCTTCATGGCGCGGTACAACGTGGTCGCGGTCTGCCGCTCCTCCGGCGAGAGATAGACGTTGCGCGAAGACATCGCGAGCCCGTCGCGCTCGCGCACGGTGCGGGAGCCGGTCACCTTGACGCCGAGGTCGAGGTCGCGCGCCATCTGCGTCACCACCCGCAGTTGCTGAAAGTCCTTCTCGCCGAAGATTGCGACATCCGGCCGGCATTGCGTGAACAGCTTGCCGACGACGGTGGCGACGCCGCCGAAGAAGTGCGGCCTGAAGCGGTCCTCGAGGCCGGCCAGCGCCGGCCCCTCCGGCACGATGCGGGTCGCAAAGCCGTCCGGATACATCGCCTCGGCGCCGGGGTGCCAGACGATGTCGACGTCCTCGGCGGCGAGCTTGGCGAGATCGGACTTCCAGGTGCGCGGATAGGCACCAAAGTCCTCGGTCGGCGCGAACTGGGTCGGGTTGACGAAGATCGACACCACGACGCGACTCGCGCGCCGCCTGGCGAGGCGCACCAGCGACACATGTCCGTCATGGAGCGCCCCCATGGTCGGGACCAGCGCGATCGTGGCCTTTCGCTTGCGAAGATTGTCGACGGCGCGTCGCAAGGCGGGGACCGTGCGGGCGATCAAGGGGCTTCGTGACATCAGGACTCGACGGGGTTGGGAATGGGAAGCGGGCGCGTCCCGGCGCCCGGCCGGCTAACCTTAACAAGCGCCGATCGTGGACGCCATGCATTCGGATGCGGCACAGCATCCCGCGCGAGGCCGCGCACGATGTCGCGACATGGCTGAATCACAAGCGAGAGATGGTGCCGTGATTCATTTCGAACACGGCGCGCTGCGATTTGCATTTACTGTCACGCATTTCACTTGACCGCAGACGCGGCCAACTCGAAGATATTCATCAGGGGTGTTGAGGATCGCTATGCTTGTGCAGGCTAGCCAAGGCCAATCCGGCTCGGCGCATGTCGTCGTGCTCGGCAACGAAAAAGGCGGCTCCGGCAAGTCGACCACCGCCCTGCACATCGCGGTCGCGCTGCTGAAGGCCGGCCAGCGCGTCGCCACGATCGACCTCGACTGCCGTCAGCAGAGCTTTACCCGCTACATCGGCAACCGTTCCGCCTGGGCGCGCCGCACCGGCCTCGGCCTCGAGCTGCCGGTGCATCGCTGCATCAAGCTCGGCGAGACCATGCAGATCGCCGAGAACGAGAATTCCGAGTTCCAGCAGTTCATGGAGGCGGTCTCGGCGGTCGAAAGCAATTTCGACTTCATCGTCATCGATACGCCGGGCACCGACAGCTATCTGATGCGCTTGGCGCACTCGATGGCCGACACGCTGGTCACGCCGATCAACGACAGCTTCCTCGATTTCGACGTGCTCGGCACCGTCGATCCCGCCAACTACGCAGTGACGGGCGAGAGCCACTATGCCGAGATGGTGCGGGATGTCAGGCGCAAGCGGCGCCAGCTCGACGGCTCCAGCACCGATTGGATCGTCGTGCGCAACCGCCTGTCGATGCTCGGCTCCCGCAACAAGCAGCTCGTCGCCGAGGGCCTCAAGGATTTGTCGCTACGGCTCGGCTTCCGCTACGTCGACGGCTTCGCCGAGCGCGTCGTCTATCGCGAATTTTTTCCGCGCGGCCTGACCGCGCTCGATGAGATCGACGAGGCCACGCTCGGCATGCGGCCCAACCTTGGCCATCTCACCGCGCGGGAAGAGGTGACGGGCCTGCTCCGCCAGCTCAAGCTGCCGCTCGACGAACGCGGCCGCCGCCGTGCGGCAAATCGCGCCGAGTGGTTCAGCCAGGTCGACAAGCCGCTCGAGGTCCACGACATCCTCGGCGCCTGAGGTGGCGGTATATCGCTACTTCCAGCCGATTGAAGCTGCCGGTTCCCGCCGGAACTGAGTGCGGGCTTGGCCGTTTCACCCTGTGTTTACCGTGAAATTGAAGCCAATCGAGACCGGTTGCGTCGGATGGTAGCCTGCACCTGACGTAGCCGCCTGAGAACGGGATGCCCAAGAAACGCGTGCGCCGCACAATGAAAGGGCTGAAGGTTCACAATATTTAAGCTTCCTGTCACGCGGCTGTGACATATATTAGGGAATAGGCGACCAGGGGCCGAAGAGCCCCGGAAGAACACGATTTTCAACAGGGATTCAGGCCGCAAGAGCCTGAGGCTGAGGACGAAAATGAAGCGTGGAATTGCCGTTCTGGTTTCGGTTAGTGCCCTCTTCGGCGTCGCCTATGTCACGGCGAGCAAGTGGGCGATCAGGCACGAGACCGTCACCTTCTACGACGCCTCGCGCGACAACCGTCCGGTGCCTGTCGATATCGCGGTCCGCCGCGACAAGGAAATGCAGGCCAATGCCGGCATGATCACGCTGCCGGTTGCCGTGATCAATCACGGCAACACCGTCAAGAATACCGAGTACGGCTTCCTCGCCAACATCTTCGCGGCGCGCGGCTATATGGTCGTAAGCCCGCAGCATGATTTGCCGACCGATCCTCCCATGGTGACCAAGCCCGGTGAGCTCTATGTCGGCCGGTTGCCGCAGATCCTGCGCGGCGTTGCCAACATCCATCTCGCCATGCAGGAGATGAAGAAGGTTCAGCCCAACGCCGATTACGACAGGGTGACGATGGTCGGCCACTCCATGGGCGGCGACATCACGATGTATTTCGCCAAGCAGTATCCCGATGAGGTCAAGAAGGTCGTCACGCTCGACAATCTGCGCGTGCCCTTCGTCACTGCCGGCAAGTTCAAGATCCTGTCGTTCCGTTCGCAGGATCCGCAGTTCAAGACCGACGCGGGTGTCATCCCGACCGACGAGGAATGCGAGAAGGCCGGCATCCAGGTCGTGAAGACCGAATTCCAGCACAACGACATGCGCGACACCGGTCCGGATGCGGCGAAGAACTCGATCCAGAGCATGCTCGACAAGTTCCTGAGCGACGGCGACAGCGCCGTGGCGCCCGTCGATACGCGCTCGGCCCCGCCCAATATCCTGGAGCCCGGTCCGGTTGCTCTGATGGCGCCTGCCAAGAGCTGACACCGACATAGGCTGACACCGACACCGCTCCGATCGTCTGCACGACCCGCAAAGCCTCCGCCGGCATCCGCCCGCGGAGGCTTTGCACATTGACCGGGCCGCAGGCGCTATCCACATTAGCCGCTCACGCAAGAAGCGAGCAGGGATGTCCGGCGAACCCGTCAAACCGCGTGGCCGTGATGCCGTCTCGAGCCAAACCGGCGGCACGCTGCCTCAAGCCAGCACCGCGGAGGACATCGCCGCGTTCGTCGCCAAGGCGCGTGCGCTGTCGCCGCATGCCCCCGGCGCGAAGGGGCGGCTGATTTTTGCGCTGGATGCGACAATGAGCCGGCAGCCGACCTGGGACATGGCCTGCGCGCTCCAGGCGGACATGTTCCGCGAGGCCGCAGCGATCGGCAGCCTCGACATCCGGCTCGTCTACTATCGCGGCTTGAACGAGTGTCGCGCCACGGGCTGGATCTCCGACAGCGCGAAGCTCGCGACGCTGATGAGCAAGATCGACTGTCGCGGCGGCGACACCCAGATCGGCAAGGTGCTGAGCGACGTGCGGCGCGAGGCGGTCGCTTCGGGCGTGCGTGCGGTCGTTTTCGTCGGCGATGCCATGGAGGAGAAGGTCGACGAGCTCTGCGCCAAGGCCGGCGAGCTCGGCATGCTCAAGGTCCCCGTGTTCGTGTTTCAGGAAGGCGCCGACGCCGTGGCCGAGCAGGCCTTTCGCGAGATCGCGCGGCTGACCGGCGGGGCCTGGTGCCGGTTCGATCCCGGCGCGGCGGCGCAGCTTCGCGAGCTGCTGCGCGCGGCCGCGGCTTATGCCGCCGGCGGCCGGGAGGCGCTGTTGAAACTCGCCAAGAGTGCGAGCGGTGCGGCCAAGCTGATCGGGCAGATGAAGTAGCGGCCCGCGTCGGAGACGGACGCCATGCATTTTGCCGTGAGGGCGACTATATTCCGGCCATGACCCTGATCGCCGGCGCCATCGCCGTTATCACGCTTTATCTGCTGCTCCAGATGTTCCGCTCCGCCAATCCGGCGGTGCTGGCGCGCACCATCAAGTTCGGTGGCGGCGTGGTGGCGCTCGCGGTCGCAGCGTTCACTGGCCTGCGGGGCGAGCTGGCGGTGGCGATCCCGCTCGGGATTTTCGGCGCCGGGCTCCTGGGCTGGACGCCGCTGGCGAATGCCGGCTTCGGCAATATCGGCGGGCTGTTCGGCGGTGGCGCAACGCGCCCGGCCGGACAGGCCTCGCGCGTACGCTCGCAATTCCTGGACATGCGGCTCGACCACGATTCGGGGCAGCTCGCCGGCCAGATCGTCGCCGGTCCTCACGCCGGGCGCGATCTCCAGGAGTTCGATCTCGCTGGCCTGCTGGCGATGGCTCCGGCGTTCGACGCCGAGAGCGTGGCCCTACTTGAAAGCTATCTGGACCGCCGGTTTCCCGCTTGGCGTCAGAACGCGCAGGGCGATGCGGCAGGGCGGCAGCGCCGCACGGCGCCGAGCGGCAAAATGACGGCGGAGGAAGCCTATCAGATCCTTGGCCTGCAGCCGGGCGCGGGGCGCGACGACATCAGCCGGGCGCACAAGTCCCTGATGAAGAAACTCCATCCCGACCAGGGGGGCTCGACGTATCTCGCTGCCCGTGTGAACGAGGCCAAGGATACTCTGCTTCGCACGCATAACGGCTAACTCCGGCACTACGCTACAAACGCCCGTACCGCGTAAGCTCCGCTTGCTCTGTCTGCCGTCGCCCCGATGCCCGCCTTTGTCGGCGTGGTCGATCCCTTGAGTAAAGTTTTAACCGTAAATCCTTGACGAGAGGTTGTCGCGGAACTGGCATCGCCGCATCCCCCAAACAAAAATGCCCGCGCAAGGCGCGGGCATTTTGATTGGAGCGGTACGACAGATCAGTTGCGGACGGTGATGCAGGAGATGTCGGCGCGCTTCAGGGCGCGGCAGACGGCTTCGGCCTGGTCCCGCTCGAGCCCGGCGAAACGGGCCCGGTAAAGCTTGCGATTGTCCTTGGCGAGGACCGGCTCGGTGAACGGGTCGGCCTTGCTGAGCAGGCCGCGGGCGGAGCTGCGGGCGGCGTCGATGCGCTGCTGGGCTTCGTTCTCGCTCTCGAGTGCGCCGACTTGGACGATCCAGCCGCTATGGGTGACGACCGGCTTGGTGGTGGCGCTCATCTGGATCGGCTGCGGCACAGGATCGGCCGAAGCGAGCTTCGCAGCAGCCGGTGTGGGCGCGGTGGCCGTTGCGGCCGGCAGCACGCCGAGGATGCCGTTGCCGGTGCCGAAGCCCGCCGGCTGACGGGGCATCTCGGTGCGGGCGAGCTCGGCCTTCGGCGCTTCCGGCTGGCTCGCCATCTCGGGCTTGTTGATGAGATCGGCGCGGGCGACGACGGCGCCGGAGGTCTCCGCGACGTCGGAGCGGGCCGCAATCGTGCTCGTGACCTGCGGTGCGACCTGAGCCGGGGCGGCGGAGGCGACCTTCACGGTGCCGGCCTTGACCTGAACCGTCTTCACCCGGACCGGCTTCATCGGCTCGGACGAGCCGGGGATGATGGAGAGCGGCTGGCTGGAGATCACGCCATTTGTGAGCGGCGCGGGCTCGATCCTGGATTCAGTTGGCCGAACCTCGGGCTTGCTGGTGTCAGGCCTGGCTTGAGCCGGCGGCATCGCGGCGGTCGCGGCCGCCAGCGCCGACAGGCGCGAGGCGAGACGCTGCGGGGCCGTCTCGGGGGCAGGGGCGGCCGCGGCCTGCTGGACCTGCGGAGCGGGGCGGGCCGGGGTCTCCGATGCATCGGCGACGTCGGTATTGGCATCTGCGCCGTTGCGCTCGGTGACAGCGACGACGGTGTGGGTGGTGGCGCCCTTCTCGAGGTTCTCCGCGAGCAGGTTGCGCATGGTGGCGTCGCGCGAGCCGCCGCTGCGGCCGCCGAGCACCACGCCGATCAGGTGGCGGTTGCCGCGACGCATCGAGGTCACGAGGTTGAAGCCGGAGGCGCGGGTGTAGCCGGTCTTGATGCCGTCCACGCCCTCGACGCTGCCGAGCAGGTGGTTATGGTTGCGGATCGACTGTCCGCGCCAATTGAACGTCGAGGTCGCGAAATAGCGATAGTAGCGCGGGAAGCGCTCCTGGATGGCGCGGCCGAGCGTGGCCTGGTCGCGCGCGGTCGTGACCTGCTCGTCGTTGGGAAGGCCGTTGGCGTTGCGGTAGACCGTCTTGGACATGCCGAGCGAGCGCGCCTTGCGCGTCATCATCTGGGCGAAGTCGTCCTCGTCGCCGCCGATCGCTTCCGCGATCACGACGGCCGCATCGTTGGCGGAGCGGGTGACGAGGCCCTTGATCGCGTCCTCGACGCGGATGGTCTGGCCGGCACGCAGGTTCAGCTTGGTCGGATCCTGATCGGCGGCGTGCTGCGACACCGGCATCTCGGTGTCGAGCTTCATCCTGCCGGACTCGAGGCGCTCGAACAGCAGATAGAGCGTCATGATCTTGGTGAGCGAGGCGGGGTGGCGGATTCCGTCTGGGCTCGTTGCCTGGAGCACGGAGCCGGAATTGCCGTCGACGATGATCGATGCGAATTTCGGGCTGGAGCTGTCGGACACATCGCGCTGCACCCGGTGGTGCGCGTAATTGCGCCGGTGACGCCGTGCCTCGGCAGCATCGGTGAAGATGACTACGGCGGTGACCGTAAGAAGCCCGAAAACGCCAACCCGCGCCAAGCGCGAGGAAGACAAGTTTTTACGAAGCATGAAACCCCGTCCCCGTTTCTGACTTGATCACCGGCCCGTGAGGCGAAATTGTGCCCACTCGACCCGGGATCATTACCTGCTCAGGCTGTCTCTCCGCTGGTGTTCGCTGCGGGAAACGTTGGGCCTGAGCCGCTGTTCTGGCTAAGGTGATGTTCTCGAACGGCTTTTGACCATTCGCGGAAGCTGAACACGTCCAGGGAATCAGGGTAGGGGTCCGCGGTTTCCAAAAGCTTAAGGAACCATTGCGGGAAACCTCGGGAATCTCAGCGATTTGCATCTAATTTTGTGCGTCGCACAAGATTCTTGACTTTTTTGTGCGTTGCACTATTTTTGGGCGGAGTCAGGGAGCCGGGGCTTCCGGACCAAAGCCAGGGAAAAAGGATTCCGAAATGTTCAAGGTTGAAGACTTTCAGAGCTACGGGAAAGAGCAGTTCGAGCAGTGCGTTGCTTCCGCGACCTCGATGCAGCATGGCCTCCAGGCGATCGCCAGCGCGTATGGCGACTACACCAAGAAGTCGTTTGAAGACACCAAGTCCTTCGTCGAGAAGCTTTCCGGCGTGAAGTCGCTGGACAAGGCCGTGGAAGCGCAGACCGACTTCGCCCGTTCCAGCTACGAGACCTTCGTTGCGGAATCGCAGAAGATCGCCGGCCTCTACAGCGACCTCGCCAAGCAGGCGTTCAAGCCGGTCGAGACCATCGTTTCGAAGTTCACCCCGGCTGCCAACTAACGTCCTCTGGAACTCCTGGAATCGAAAAGCCCGGCTGGTTCAGCCGGGTTTTTTTGTTGTCGCGACAAAGATCCGGTTCAGCGCGCCACGCGCAGCTTCGACAGCGACGTACCGACGTCAACCCCACACGGTCTGACTCGCCGACATCACCGGACAGAACGTGTCGATGCCGTTCGCCTTGGCGTCGTCGCGCAGCTTCTTCCGTCGCGTGTCGATCTGCGAGGCATTGCTGTACCACCAGCGATTCTGCGCATCGAGACCGCCGGCGAGGAGCACGAGGCCACTGAGCTGATCGACCAGGTTCTTCGCGGCCGTCGGCATCGCCGACATCTTGCCGTCCTGGGCCATCGAGCCGGCGTTGTCGAGCAGCATGGCGACGCGCATGCGCACCAGGGGCCACGCGATTGAACGGCAGCTCGATTGGACCGTAGAAAACCGGAGGTATCCCGCGAAACCGCCGCTGCCGCTTAACGGCCGGATTCCCGGTGAAGATGTTCTAAACGGTGCCGGCCGAAACTTTTGTCAAATCGGTCCGGATTGACTAACCTTGGTCAGGATCGCCGGACCGGGAATCGGGACTGCCTCGACCATATTGGCCAGACCGTTGCACGCTTGCGGCGAGCCGGGGGCGGGCCCATATTCCCTACAATCGAGCCGGGCTTGACCGGACCGGTTGGAAGCGGTGATCCAACAAGGCGGCGCGCCCGTGCAAAGCTCCGAAGGGCGGGGCCGCGCGGCTGACCGTCACTCGCTTCCGTGGGGAATTTGAACGCCTGAGCCATGCCGCACCTGACTTTCAGACTAGACCTGTCCGCGCAAGCCGCTGCCCACGCTCCTCGTATGAGCAATGACGAGAACCGTTCGGGCGGACCGACGGGGCCGAATACGTCTGTCATCACCAAGGTCAAGCCGAAGACCAAACGGCCGAACCTGTATCGTGTGCTGATCCTGAACGACGACTACACGCCGATGGAATTCGTCGTCCATGTGCTGGAGAAGTTCTTCCAGAAGGACATCGAGGCCGCGACCAAGATCATGCTGCATGTCCATCATCACGGCATCGGCGAGTGCGGCGTATTCACCTACGAGATCGCCGAGACCAAGGTGACGCAGGTGATGGACTTCGCCCGCAAGCACCAGCATCCGCTGCAATGCGTGATGGAAAAGAAATAACTGCGCGTTCACATCCAGAGTTATTTAGATCGGTTCTGGTTGCGCGGTATGTGATGGCAGCACATCCTGCTGCGTGATCCCGCGAAAATCAGCGGCGTCAATCCTGCCCAAATGGGTAGTTCTGCCCAAATCGGAACGGGTTTTGCATCGAGCATGCCGTGGGCGCGTAATGCCCATTTGAGTCGCGGAACCGGTCTTTCGCCGCGGTCTTGTATAACTATATGTGACAAAGGTTGTTGTTGCCTGACCGGGCGATGGCGATCATGATGGTGGGGGCCATAGAGGACGCGAATGCCGACTTTTTCCCAAAGCCTTGAACAATCCCTGCATCGTGCGCTGGCGATCGCAAACGAGCGTCATCACCAATACGCGACGCTCGAGCATCTCTTGCTCTCCCTGATCGACGACTCCGATGCAGCCGCCGTCATGCGCGCCTGTAGCGTCGATCTCGACAAGCTCCGCACGAGCCTCGTCAATTACCTTGAAACCGAATTCGAGAATCTGGTGACGGATGGCGCCGACGACGCCAAGCCGACCGCCGGTTTCCAGCGCGTGATCCAGCGCGCGGTGATCCATGTGCAGTCGTCCGGTCGCGAAGAGGTGACCGGCGCCAACGTGCTGATCGCGATCTTCGCCGAGCGCGAGAGCCATGCCGCGTACTTCCTGCAGGAGCAGGACATGACGCGCTATGACGCCGTCAACTACATCAGCCACGGCATCGCCAAGCGGCCGGGCGTCTCCGAGGCGCGGCCGGTGCGCGGCGTCGACGAAGAGACCGAGGCAAAGGGTACCGAGGACGCCAAGAAGAAGGGCGAAGCGCTCGAGACCTATTGCGTCAACCTCAACAAGAAGGCGCGCGACGGCAAGATCGATCCGGTGATCGGACGCAATTCCGAGATCAACCGAGCGATCCAGGTGCTGTGCCGCCGGCAGAAGAACAACCCGCTGTTCGTGGGCGAGGCCGGCGTCGGCAAGACCGCGATCGCGGAGGGCCTCGCCAAGCGCATCGTCGACAGCGAGGTGCCGGAGGTTCTTGCGGCTGCGACCGTGTTCTCGCTCGACATGGGCACACTGCTCGCGGGCACGCGCTATCGTGGCGACTTCGAGGAGCGCCTGAAGCAGGTGCTGAAGGAGCTCGAAGCTCATCCCAACGCCATCCTGTTCATCGACGAGATCCACACCGTGATCGGTGCGGGCGCGACGTCGGGCGGGGCGATGGATGCGTCGAACCTGCTCAAGCCGGCGCTTGCCTCGGGCACGATCCGCTGCATGGGCTCGACCACCTACAAGGAATACCGCCAGCACTTCGAGAAGGACCGCGCGCTGGTGCGGCGCTTCCAGAAGATCGACATCAACGAGCCGACGGTCGAGGACGCGATCGCGATCCTCAAGGGCCTCAAGCCTTACTTCGAGGACTACCACCGGCTGAAGTACACCAACGAGGCGATCGAGGCTGCGGTGCAGCTCTCCTCGCGCTACATCCACGACCGCAAGCTGCCCGACAAGGCGATCGACGTGATCGACGAGTCCGGCGCGGCGCAGATGCTGGTGGCCGAGAACAAGCGCAAGAAGACGATCGGCATCAAGGAGATCGAGACCACGATCGCCTCGATGGCGCGGATCCCGCCGAAGAGCGTGTCGAAGGACGATGCCGAGGTGCTCAAGCATCTCGAGCAGACCCTGAAGCGCACCGTGTTCGGCCAGGACAAGGCGATCGAGTCGCTTGCCGCATCGATCAAGCTGGCGCGTGCCGGTTTGCGCGAGCCGGAGAAGCCGATCGGCTGCTATTTGTTCTCGGGTCCGACCGGCGTCGGCAAGACCGAAGTCGCAAAGCAGCTCGCGGCGTCGCTCGGCGTCGAGCTGCTGCGCTTCGACATGTCCGAATACATGGAGCGGCATACCGTGTCGCGCCTGATCGGCGCGCCTCCCGGCTATGTCGGCTTCGACCAGGGCGGCCTGCTCACTGACGGCGTCGATCAGCATCCGCATTGCGTGGTTCTGCTCGACGAAATCGAGAAGGCGCATCCCGACCTCTACAACGTGCTGCTCCAGATCATGGATCACGGCCGACTCACCGACCATAACGGCAAGCAGGTCAACTTCCGCAACGTGATCCTGATCATGACCACGAATGCGGGTGCTTCGGATCTCGCCAAGCAGGCGTTCGGCTTCACCCGCTCGAAGCGAGAAGGCGACGACCACGAGGCGATCAACCGGCAGTTCGCGCCGGAATTCCGCAACCGTCTCGATGCCATCGTCTCGTTCGGCCATCTCAGCGTCGAGGTGATCGGCACGGTCGTGGAGAAGTTCGTGCTTCAGCTCGAGGCGCAGCTCGGCGATCGCGACGTCACCATCGAACTGTCCGAGCCCGCCAAGACCTGGCTGGTCCAGCATGGATACGACGAGCAGATGGGCGCACGGCCCATGGCCCGCGTCATCCAGGAGCACATCAAGAAGCCGCTGGCTGACGAGGTGCTGTTCGGCAAGCTCAAGGGTGGCGGCCACGTCCGCGTCGTCCTGGTCAAGGACGAGGCCGACGAGACCAAGGACAAGATCGGGTTCGAGTTCCTCGACGGTCCGATCACGCCGAAGCAGGAGAAGCTGCCCGGCGCCCGCAAGCGTCCGCCGGGCAAGTCCAAGCCGGGCGGTGGTGGCTCCGGCGGCTCGAAGGGGCCGACCTCGAAGGGCCCGCTGGTCAAGGCTTGATTGCGAGCGATATGAATTGAAAAGGCCGGCTGAAAAGCCGGCCTTTTTGTTTGCGTGGCAGTTGCGAGGCGCTAGGTGCCGGTGTCGGGCGCAGGCGCCGCCGGCGACCGCGGCTTCTTCGGCGCGGGTGGCCGTGCGCGGGCAGGAGCTGACGGCTGCATGGTCACGATGACAGGATTCGGCTTGTGATCGGTTGCCGCCCCGGTGGCAGCATCGACGCCCATGCCGACGACACCGCCGAGCAAAAGATTTCCCGCGAAGCCGGCGGCCCCGGAGGTCGGTATGTCCCGGCTGAGCGGCACGATCTGCGGTTCATAGCCTTCCTTCTGGAAGGTGATCGAAATGTCGGCGTTCCGCTTGACGACCACGGAGCACGGCGTCGTGCAGGTGGTCGGAACTTCCATTCCGCTGACGACGGCTTCCACGCCCGACGGTGTCGATGAGATGCTGATGTTTTCGGTCGTACCACGCGTGACAGACGCGCAGCCGCCCAGCATGACGCTGAGCGCCACAATTCCAAATGAACGCATGAAATGCCCCTTATTCCCCGCGTCAATGAAGCGCAACCGGAGCGGGAGGGCAATACGTCATTGGTCCAGATAGTTAAGCCACGCACAAGTTGCGCGCGAGAGCAGCAGAACCTGGACGTGAGCTATTCGCCGCGCAGGCGCTGGTCGTCCTGTACCCGGACGTGCTCGGCGCCGCGCGCGCCCGCGGGCGAGAGCCGCAGCATGCTCAGCACTGCACCGCACAGCGCAAATCCGACGCCGACAAGGAGCGCGATCCTGGTTCCCTCGGTCGGATAGCGGCCGAGCAGCAGCGCCACCAGCGCCGCGCCGGTGGTCTGGCCGAGCAGGCGCGCCGTGCCCAGCATACCGCTGGCGCCGCCGGCGCGCTCGCGCGGGGCGGCCGCGATCATGGTGCGGTTGTTGGGGGTCTGGAACAGGCCGAAGCCGGCCCCCGCCAGCGCCATCCGCCAGATCACGTCGAGCGGCGTCGGGCTTGCAGGCAGGAAGGCGAGTGCGCCGAGGCCGCAGGCAAACAGCGTGAGCCCGATGCCGCCGAGCAGGCCGGCCGGATAATGCTCGACCAGGCGGCCGGCGAGCGGGGCTGCGAACGCCACCGCGATCGGCCATGGCGTGATCAGGAGCCCCATATGCACGGCGGAATAGCCGAAGCGGCTCTGGAGGTAGAAGGGGATCGCGACGAAGGCCAGCATCTGTCCGCAGAACGAGGCGATCGAAGTGGCGATCGACAGCGCGAACACCGGGATGCGCAACAGGTCGACCGGCAGCAGCGGCGAGGTCATGTGGGTTTCGCGGTAGATCAGCAGCGCGCCCGCGACGATGGCGATGGCGAATTGGACGAGACAGGTGATGGCGGCCTCGCCATGACCGACGCTGTCGACGGCCGCGATGCCGACGCCGAAGGTGATCGCGGACAGGCCTGCGCTCTGCCAGTCGAAGGAGCGGCTGGCGGGTTTTGTGTGCGGCAGGCTACGCA
This sequence comes from Bradyrhizobium sp. 482_C4_N1_8, assembly GCF_052075965.1. Taxonomy (NCBI): domain Bacteria; kingdom Pseudomonadati; phylum Pseudomonadota; class Alphaproteobacteria; order Hyphomicrobiales; family Nitrobacteraceae; genus Bradyrhizobium; species Bradyrhizobium sp. 482_C4_N1_8. Next base: position 3,920,673 of record NZ_CP197231.1, read on the forward strand.
GGCCGAGCACCAGCGTCACCGCACCCAGCGGGACGTTGATGGCGAACAGCCAGGGCCAGGTTCCGACCGCCAGGATGCCCGCGGCGAGCGTCGGGCCGACCGCGGCCGAGAAGGCGACGACGAGCGCGTTGATCCCGATGCCGCGGCCGAGCTGGCTGCGCGGATAGGTGAAGCGCACCAGCGCCGCGTTGACGCTCATGATGCCGGCGGCGCCAAAACCCTGGATGATGCGCGCGATCGTCAGCAGCGGTAGCGTATGCGCCAGCGCGCAGAAGGCAGATGCGAGCGTGAACAGGACGAGCCCGGCCAGATAGACGCGGCGATAGCCGACGATCTCGCCGAGCGACGCCAGCGGCAGCAGCGAGATCGTGATCGCGAGCTGGTAGCCATTGACGATCCAGATCGAGAAGGCCGGGCTCGCGTCGAGGTCGGCTGCGATCGTCGGCAGCGCCACGTTGGCGATAGCGCTGTCGACGACCGCCATGATGATGCCGAGCGCAATCGTCAGCACCGCCTGGTTGCGCTGCGGCTGCGGCAGGCCGTCGGCATGCTCGATCGGGGCAGACGACATGATGGAGGCGCGCCTGATTGGAGCCGTGAGTCATCTCCGGATTAGGAAATTGCAGGATGGATCGCAACCCGGCAGGACCCGGACGGTTCCTGTGCCGGAAGCAGGCCTTCCGGCACAGGAAAACGGGTCGGGACCGCTTTCGCGAGGGCTCGGGGAGCCGAGCGGTCGGGCAGTTGGCCGTCTCTACACCGCCGGCGGATTGCGGTCGGTGAAGGTGGTGCGCTGGTGCCAGTAGGGATAGGGCAAGGTCACCTTGCTCGCGGCATCGAGCTTTGCGATCTGGTCCTTGGTCAATGTCCAGCCGACCGCGCCGAGATTCTCGCGCAGCTGCGTCTCGTTGCGCGCGCCGATGATCAGCGTCGAGACCGTCGGACGCTGGAGCAGCCAGTTCAGCGCGATCTGCGAGACGCTCTTGCCCGTCTCCTTGGCGACCTCGTCGATCGCCTCGACGACGCGATAGACGTGCTCATCGGGCACGGGCGGGCCGAAATCGGCGGTCTTGGGCAGGCGACTGACCTCGGGCTTCGGTTGACCCCGTCGGATTTTTCCGGTGAGGCGCCCCCATCCGAGCGGCGACCAGACCACGGCGCCGAGCCCCTGGTCGACGCCGAGTGGCATCAACTCCCATTCGTAGTCGCGCCCGATCAATGAATAATAGGTCTGGTTGGCGACGTAGCGTGGGAAGCCATGCTTGTCGGCAACCGAGAGCGACTTCATCAGGTGCCAGCCCGAAAAGTTGGAGACGCCGACATAGCGGATCTTGCCGGCGCGCACGAGCACGTCGAGAGTCGCAAGCACCTCTTCAGGCGGGGTGAACGCGTCGAAGCCGTGAAGCTGGAACAGGTCGATGTAATCGGTGCCGAGCCGGCTCAGCGAACCATCGATGGCCGCGAGCAGATGCTGCCGTGACGAGCCGATGTCGTTGGGTCCGTCGCCGAAGCGGAAGGTGGCCTTGGTCGAGATCAGAACCTTGTCGCGGCGGCCCTTGATGGCCTCGCCGAGGACACGCTCGGATTCGCCGAGCGAATAGACGTTGGCGGTGTCGAACATCGACACCCCGGCATCGAGGCAGATATCCAGAAGGCGCCGCGCCTCGGCCGCGTCCGTCGTGCCCCATGCAGCAAGGCGGCCGACGCCGCCGAAGGTGCCCGTTCCCAGGCTCAAAGCGGGCACCATGAGGCCGGATCGGCCCAAGCGTCGGTATTCCATCGATATGCTCCTCGGCTGGCCGCTGGTTGATCGGTGCGGCCTTGGGGTGCGATGGTAATGCAAGCGCGGGCCGTGTCCTATCACGCGCTCACATACCGGCCTTGCTCGGGAATGGCCTAGTCGTGCAGGCGCATGTCATCGAATGCTGCATCGGCAACGCGCGCGCCTGGTGTCTTCACCGATGACTGAGCCTCGACCCTGGTTGCGGGCGAGGGGAAGCAGGCAGCTTCGCCGTCACGCGCCTGCCGCGGCAGCAGCGTCAGGCCCCAGCCCACCAGGACCAGCACCGCGAGCCTGATCGCGATCACACCCAGCAACAGCTCCGATCCGCTTATGGTGGCGTGAGTCCTCATGCACGCCAGCCTGATGCGCGCAGCCGGACAAGGCAATCTGGAATTGACGAGCCTTGCCTTCGCCTGCAGCGAAGGCTCAAGGTGATAGCTGGCTGGATGTCAGTGCCGCAACTGGCTCTGCCTGAAGTCGCGCGGCGACATTCCGAAATGCTCGCGGAAAACGCGGCCGAAATGCGAGAGGTCGTTGAAGCCCCAGGCGAAGGCGATCTCGCTGACGTGGCGATGGGCCAGCACGGGCGAGGCGAGGTCACGCCGGCATTGGGCGAGACGCTCGGCAAGCACGTGGCGCTGGAACGAGGTATCCTCGTCGGCAAGGAGATCGTTCACGTAGCGCGGCGAGATGCCGAGTGCAGCCGCGGCCTCCGACAGCGAGAGGTCGGGATCCGCGAGGTGAGCGCGGATGTGGGACTTCAAGCGGTAGAGCAGGGCGGAGCGGTGGGTGGAGGACGGCAGCGATGTCTTGCCGAGCCGTTCGCTCAGCGCCATCGCGAGCAGATCGACGGCCTGCTCCGACAGCGCCGCAGCGTTGTCCGGGGCAAGTCGGTCCGCGCTCTGGCAAAGCCTGAAGATGAAATCATAGGCGAGCCGTTCGAGCGGCACATCGGCGCCGAACGACATCGCGGTGAGCGTCTCGGTGGCGCCGAGCCGGCGCTGCAACATCTCGCGCGGCACCTTGAAGATCGTTTGCGTGAAGGCGTGGTTGAACTTCAGCTCATAGGGACGCGTCGTGTCGTAGAGCGCGAACTCGCCGGGATGGATCACGGTCTCGCGGCCGTCCTGCACCACGCCTCCGTCGCCGCGATTGCCGAGCGCAACCAGGACAAAATCCTGATCCGAACGCGCGATGCGGGATGGCGTCCGGAACACGTGCTGGCGGTCGGAGCAGACCTCGGAGCACACGGCCCTGCCGAGCGGGGCCTGCGTGACCGAGCCGCGAAAGGCGCTGCCGAGGTCGGACTTGCAGTCGAGCCCGACGAAAACGTCGCAGACGATGTCCTGCCACAGCGCCAGCCGCCGGTAGCCGGGGCTGCCGTCTGTCGTGAACTGGATTGGCATCGGCAAGCCTCCCTGTCACATCCAGCAAACCGCATGTTGGCGCAGACCCAGCCAGACCGAAGGCAAGTCCCGTACCCGTCGGCGATCCCGGCCAGTCGAGTTTTTGTTCCACTGCGGTCGAGCGCCCGGCCGGGTGGCTTGGCCAAATAGACTGCATCGGACGTGGCTTCCGATCAACCGGCAATGGAGGCGGCAATGGGCATCGAACATCCGAAATACAAGGTCGCGGTGGTGCAGGCGGCGCCGGCCTGGCTGGATCTCGACGCCTCGATCGACAAGTCGATCGCGCTGATCAGGGACGCCGCCGAGAAGGGCGCCAAGCTGATCGCCTTTCCCGAGGCCTTCATCCCCGGCTACCCCTGGCATATCTGGATGGACTCGCCGGCCTGGGCGATCGGCCGCGGCTTCGTCCAGCGCTACTTCGACAACTCGCTGTCCTATGACAGTCCGCAGGCCGAGCGGCTGCGCGACGCCGTACGCAATGCAAAGCTCACCGCCGTGCTCGGCCTGTCCGAGCGTGACGGCGGCAGTCTCTATCTGGCGCAATGGCTGATCGGGCCGGACGGCGAGACCATCGCAAAGCGCCGCAAGCTGCGGCCGACCCATGCCGAGCGCACGGTCTATGGCGAGGGTGACGGCAGCGATCTCGCCGTCCACGCAAGATCGGACATCGGCCGCATCGGCGCATTGTGCTGCTGGGAGCATCTCCAGCCACTGTCGAAATACGCGATGTACGCCCAGAACGAGCAGGTGCATGTCGCGGCCTGGCCGAGCTTTTCGCTCTACGATCCCTTTGCGCCGGCGCTCGGCGCCGAGGTCAACAATGCCGCCTCGCGCGTCTATGCGGTGGAGGGCTCCTGCTTCGTGCTCGCGCCGTGCGCGACGGTCTCGCAGGCCATGATCGATGAGCTCTGCGACCGTCCGGACAAGAATGCGTTGCTGCATGTCGGCGGCGGATTCGCCGCGATCTACGGTCCCGACGGCAGCCAGATCGGCGACAAGCTGGCGCCGGACCAGGAAGGGCTGCTGATTGCCGAGATCGATCTCGGCGCCATCGGTGTTGCCAAGAACGCTGCCGATCCCGCCGGGCATTATTCGCGGCCCGACGTGACGCGGCTCCTGCTCAACAAGAAGCGATATCAGCGCGTCGAGCAGTTCGCGCTGCCGGTCGACACCATTGAGCCCACGGACATCGCGGCGGCGGCGAGTTGATCGCCGGGATCAAGGGGAGGGTACGATCATGGAATCCGCAATTCCTCTGCATCTCGAGACCCAGCGCACGCGCCACAAGAGCGTGCCGGACGATTACCAGCCGCCATATCCGTCGTTCGTGGCGCGCTACAAGCCCGCCGTGAGCCGCGTCGTGATGGCCTATTTCGGTGTGCAGTATCGTGGCGCGGCGCCTGCGGCTGCGACGGCGGCACTCGCCGAGATCGCGGCGCGGTTTGCTGCCGAGGGCGGGCCTTCGCATTGGGACCGCGCCCGCTACGTCGACCGCGCCGGTTATGAGACCGTCGTGTCGGTTGCCTATTGGGACGACGTCGCGCGCTTCGACGCATGGTTCGCGCCGGCACGCGAGGCGTGGACTGTGAAGGCGCGCGAGGGCATCGGCACCTTCATCGAGGTGCTGCGTCCCGCCGTGGCCCGGCACGAGACGCTGTTCTCCTCGCTCGACCGGCCCGAGGGCGTGGCCGCAATCGCCGACGGCATGAGCGGCGAGGTGCAGGAGCACGCTTATTGGGGCGGCATGCGCGATCGCATTCCGCTGTCGCAGACCGATCCGATGACGCCGGGCGGCGCGCCGGAATTGATCCGCGACGGCGCGCGGCTGCGCGTGAAGGCGCACGACAATCTCTGCCTGATCCGCTCCGGGCAGGACTGGAGCGATACGGAGGCGTCGGAGCGAAAACTTTACCTCGACGATGTCGAGCCGGTGCTGCGCGAGGGCATGGATTTTCTGCGCGACGACGGGCTAGCCATCGGATGCTACGCCAACCGTTACATGCAGGTGCTTTCGGCCGACGGCAAAGTGAGCGAAAAGTCCTACGGCCAGAGCTGGTGGAAGAGCCTCGCCGCACTGGAGCGCTGGGCGGAGTCGCATCCGACCCACGTCAAGATATTCGGCGCGGCGATGAAATACCTGTCGACGCTCGGGCCGTCGGCAAAGCTGCGGCTCTATCACGAGGTCACGGTGGCCGCCGCGGACGAGCAGTTCTTCGAATATCTGAACTGCCATTCGAAGACCGGCATGCTGGCGGCGGTCGAGACCGTCAGCGCCTAGGCTGCGCAGTGGCCGAGCAGTTCGGGATGCGCGGCGCAGATGTGATGCGCGCCGGCATCCCGCAGCTCGGCCTCGCTGCCATAGCCATAGAGCACGCCGATCGCGGTCATGCCGTTGGTGCGGGCGCCGACCACGTCGTGGCTGCGGTCGCCGATCATGATCGCGCTGACGGGATCGACCTTCGCTTCGACGAGCGCGTAGCGCAGCAGGTCGCGCTTGTCGACACGCGTGCCGTCGAGCTCGGAACCGAACACGCGCTCGAAATACGGCTTCAGGCCGAAATGATCGACGATGCGGATGGCGTAGACCGCGGGCTTGCTGGTGGCGACGAACATGCGCTGGCTGGTTGCGGCGATCGTCGTCAGCGTGTCGATGATGCCGGCATAGGCCTCATTCTCGAACAGGCCGATATCGGCAAATCGCTCGCGATAAAGCAGTAGCGCACGGTCGGCGAGCTCGTCGCTTCCGGTGAGCTTCTTCAGGCTGGCGTGCAGGGGCGGCCCGATGCACCAGGTCAGCTCGTCCTCGCTCGGTACGGCAAGGTCGAGCCGCTCCAGCGCGTATTGGATTGAGCGGGTGATCCCGGGCTTCGGGTTGGTCAGCGTGCCGTCGAGATCGAAGAAGATTGTAGCCATGCCAGTCGTGCCCGTGTTGATACCGCCGTTGTTTGACCTAAACGACGCGGCTGCTCAAGGCAACGCCGCCGCGTCGCGCGACGTTTTAAAGCTCGCTATTGGCAGGGCTTAAGCGTAGGGTCCTGCGATCACCGCCCTTCCCATGGCATCCATCGGTGACTGAGGGTCACTAGCGCTCCCGCCGAACGAGGAGGAGCGCGCATGCCTCGCTTTAATCTGGCCGACTGGATCGTGCCGCCGGTGATAGTCCCGCTGTTTCTGTTGCTCCTGGTGGCCGCCGCGGCTTTTCTGCATGGATAGGACGCCGCTCCAATATCTGGTGAGCGGACACGATCAAAGCGGCTATGTCAGCCTGGCCCGCACCACGACGGCCGCCGCTCTGAAGAAGGCGAGGGAGCTGTTGCAGGAAGGCTATGTCGACGTGCGGATATGCACGCCGCAAGGCCGGGTTCTGCTGTCTGACGAGTTCGACCAGTTCGAGGCATGAGGAACGCAGGGGCGTCAAACGGCGCGCCCGGATCCTCAGCGAGGAACGATACCCGTATGAAAATGCTTATTGTCGCATTGGCGCTTGGCACATTCGTGCAAAGTGCAGTCGCCAAAGAGCCGGACTGCCGCGCGATCGAGAGCACGAGCGGACGGCTCGCCTGTTACGACGCCGCGTTTCCGCCGAAAGCGAAGCAACCCACTGCCGCCGAACAAGACGCCGCGCGGGCTGCCTACAAGGACCCCTTCATTGCGGAAGAGGCCAGAACCGCAGCGAAGCTGAAGAATATCTGTCGCGGCTGTTGAGGTTTGCAATCAAGCAGCGCGTGGCAGAGGTGACGGACGATAGAAATCGCCGGCGCGTCCGCCCGCCGTGCACGCTCCGACATCAAGCGAAATCATAGAGGTGCCGACATGACGCCGCTCCGCCGTATCGCCGTGATCGGCAACTCGCTGCCTCGACGATGCGGAATTGCGACCTATACGACCGACCTGAAGAACGCGATATCGATTTCGCGCCAGGATCTGGAGACCTGCATCGTGGCAATGACCGATCGCGGTCAAGCCTATGATTATCCTCCGGCGGTCGCGTTCCAGATCAAGGACGGCAATATCGAAGACTACATGCGGGCCGCGGATTTCCTCAATGCCGGCCGGTTCGATGCCGTGTGTTTGCAGCACGAGTTCGGGATTTTCGGTGGTGAGGCCGGGGCCCATATCCTCGTGCTGTTGTCCCGCCTTGCCATGCCGGTGGTGACGACGTTCCATACCGTGCTCGCCGATCCGACACCTGCGCAGCGGACGGTCATGGAGCGCATCGTCGAGGCGTCGTCGAAGGTCGTGGTGATGGCCAATAAGGGCCGCGAACTGCTGCGCGACGTCTACCGGGTGGCCGATGACAAGATCGAGGTCATCGCCCACGGCATTCCGGATGTCGCCTTCGTCGAGCCTGATGCAGCGAAGGCCAAGCTTGGATTTGAGCAAAAATCGGTCATCCTGACATTCGGCCTGTTGTCACCGAACAAGGGCATCGAAATCATGATCGACGCCATGCCGTCGATTCTGAAGCGCTGCGCGAATGCGGTGTATGTCGTGCTTGGCGCAACGCACCCCAACCTGGTCCGAAACCAGGGCGAGGCCTATCGCGAGAGCCTGGTGGCGCGGGTGCGCGAACTCGGAATTGACGACCACGTGGTGTTCTTCGACCGGTTCGCGGATCTCGCCACGCTGCTCGAATTCATCTCGATGTGCGACGTCTATGTCACGCCCTATCTCAACGAGGCCCAGATGACCTCGGGAACCCTGGCCTACAGCTTCGGATTGGGGAAGCCGGTCGTCTCGACGCCTTACTGGCACGCCCGCGAGCTGCTTGCCGACGGGTGCGGCGTGCTGGTGCCTTTCAGCGACGCCGCGGCGATCGGCAACGAGATCGCAGGCCTGCTGACCGACGACGCCCGCCGGCAGGCGATGTCGCGGCGCGCCTATGCGGCGAGCCGGATGATGACATGGGAGCGGGTCGCCGAGCGCTACGTGTCCGTCTTCGACAATGTACGGCAAGGCCATCGGCTTAAGCTCTTCGCGGGCTCGGACATGAATGTGCCGGAGCCACGTAGCGCCGCATCGCCCGATATGCAGATCGGCCATTTCCTGTCGATGTGCGATGATGTCGGCCTGTTCCAGCATGCGGTCCATTCGGTGCCGGATCGCGCGCACGGCTATTGCGTCGACGACAATGCCCGAGCGCTGCTGCTGGCCTGCGCCCTCAATGGTCCAGGCGAACAGCCGCTGTCGGAAATCCTGACGAGCCGGTTTGCGGCATTCGTGCAGCACGCCTGGAATCCCGACACCGGGCAATTTCGCAACTTCATGGGGTTCAATCGAACCTGGCTTGAGGACAAAGGGTCGGAAGACAGTCACGGGCGGACGCTATGGGCTTTGGGCGAGGCTGCACGCAGAGACGCGAGCCCGTCCCGGCGCCTGTGGGCCGCTGCTTTGTTCGCCCAGGCATTGTCGATCGCGGCGAGCTTTCGTTCGCCCCGCGCATGGGCATTCATGCTGCTGGGCTTGGACGCCTATTGCGCTGTAGCTCCGGACGATCTCCACGCCAGGGACGTCCGGCATTCCCTTGCCGGCAGGTTGATGACCTGTCTGGCGTCGGTCGAGACGTCTGACTGGGTGTGGTTCGAGGAAGGGCTGGCCTACGACAACGCGCGGCTGCCGCAGGCGCTGATCCTCACAGGCATGGCGACGCAGGCGCCCCAATATCTCGATGCCGGATTGAGGTCTCTGCGCTGGCTCATGACGCAGCAGACGACCGCGGCAGGGCATTTCCGGCCGGTCGGCACCGCCGGCTTCGGCGAGCGGCGGCAACATCCCCGTGCGTTTGATCAGCAGCCCGTGGAGGCAACGGCGACGATCGCCGCCTGCCTCGCTGCGTGGCGTGCCGACGGCGATGCCGAATGGAAAGCCATGGCAACTCGGGCCTTCGCCTGGTTCCTGGGCAGCAACGATCTCTCAGTGGCGCTGGTCGATCCGCTCACTGGCAGTTGCCGGGATGGTTTGCACGCTGATCGCGCCAACGAAAACCGCGGAGGCGAGTCCGTTGTTTGCTATCTCCTCGGGCTTGCTGAGATGCGCCAGCTTGCGCGCGTCAACCCGAGCTTGACGAGGCCCACAGCCTTGCGCGCCGTGAGCGCCTGAACTTCATCTTTTCATTAAGCACGCCGAGGATACCGTGTCACAAGCTTCTTTCCTGAACCGGCAGGGGCTTAATCTGCGCCCCGATCCAGCGCGAGTCATCGTGCGGCCCTTCAAGCCGGCAACCGAACCCCGCGACCTGAACCCGACCGACAAGATGCGTGCAAATCATATCGTCGACCGGGTTCTTGCGCTCAGTTCGGAGGCCGTTGCAGTTCAGCTTGCGGATGTGCTCGACAATTTCCAGGGGCGACATCGTAACCTCCTGGAGCGGTTCGAGACCCGAGCGGATGAAATGGAGGACGCTTTCGCCACGCATGGCGTCTTCTCGAAGACGCAGCGCCAGCTGATTGGTGCCTATTTTCTCAGTGAGTATTCGTTCGAAGCCTCTGCCTTGTTCAACCCCAGCATCGTCCCGCACCCCGATCAATCGGGAGCACCGAACGGAGGTTCGCGATTCATCGTCAGCCTCCGGGCCATCGGCGAGGGGCATGTGTCGTCACTGACGTTTCGAACCGGAACGATTGCGGCTGACGGAAGCCTGGCCGTCGATCCGACGGCGCGCCTTGCCTCGGTCCCCCGGATCAGCCATCGCGTATCCGGATCGGACGGCGACCGTGTGGAACTGGTGTTCAGGCCCGAGGAAGACCTCAGCGAGCGGGTCATCTTTCCCGTGACCGAATCCCAATCCAACGGCATCGAGGATGCGCGCTTCGTCAAATTCAACGACGGTGATCGGGCGATCTACTACGCGACCTATACGGCCTATAGCGGACGTGCGATCCGGTCTGAATTGATCGAGACCAGCGACTTCATGTCGTTTCGGCTAACGCCTTTGCGGGGGGCTGCAGCCCACAACAAGGGCATGGCGCTGTTCCCACGCAAGATCGACGGCCGCTATGCCATGATCGCGCGACAGGACAATGAGAACCTGTATCTGGTCTATTCGGACGACCTCTACACATGGGAGGGCGGCCGGGTGCTTTTGAAACCGCAATTTCCCTGGGAGTTCGTCCAGATCGGCAATTGCGGGGCACCCATCGAACTTGACGAAGGTTGGCTGCTGCTGACGCACGGTGTCGGCCCGATCCGGAAATACTCGATCGGAGCGGCTCTGCTCGACAAGCGCGACCCGTCCAGGGTGCTGGCTCGCTCGGCCGAGCCGCTGCTGCGGCCTGAACCGTCCGAACGCGAAGGGTATGTCCCCAACGTCGTCTATACCTGCGGTGCGATGAGGCACAATGACCAGATCATCCTGCCATATGCCGTGTCGGACACCTTCTCCAGCTTTGCAACGATCAGGATTTCCGCGCTCATCGAAGCGATGCGCGGCTGAGCGCGGTTGTCGCGGTCGTTGACGTCAACTCCGTGTGTCAACAGGTCAGAGGTGCCGTCATGGTCCGCGAAACAACCTACGTGGTGCAGGCGTTCAACGCCGGCAAGGGTGGAAATCTGAAGGCCGACTCTCCCATCGTCTGCAAGTCGGAAAGCGGCGCGCTGCGCACGGCGGAGAGACTGGCCTTGAGCAAACTCGGCGTCGTCGCGTTCTCGTCCAGCGGCGATCCCGAAATGGGTGACTATGACGATGAGCCTACGGTGTTCTTCCGAAAGGGCGAGCTTCCGGCTGGTTTCGACTGAGGCCCTGATCGTGGTCGAGCAGATATTGGCGGAGAGGCACAGATGAACGAGCGACTGGACATATTGAGGAAGGCCCGCGATCGAATGATCGAGGACAGGGACACGCATGCGAAGGTGCTGGCCGCTCCCTTTGATCGCGACAATGCCGAGCGAGCACGGAACAAGTTTGTCGAGCTTCAAACGCTGATCGATGCCCTGGACCGCGCAATCAGCGCAGAAAAGCCGGCCTCGGCATAGGACCGAAGCGAGTGAAGGGCGGGACTGGCGGACATTTCAACGCAGCACCGCTGTGGCAAGCCGGCGGCCGCCACGGCTCGCCCTATTGCTGTCTCGCCCATTCGACGATCGCCGCGGCATCGGCGCCCGCCTGCGTCTCCCAGGTGGCGATCGCGGGCGTTGCCGCTTTCCGGAGCGCGGCGACGAGGGACGCCGGCGCCGGCTCGGCGATGCGGACGCCGTTGTCGCGCATGCGCGCATAATTTTCGATGGTGCGATGGGTCAATAGCGCGAATTGGCTTTGCTCGGTCTCGGCCGCCGCGGCCAGGACCTCGCGCTGCACCGGCTCGGACAGTTCGGCAAATGCGTCGCTGCGGACGAAGGCGATCGAGACCGGCATCGCGTAGTTGATCGCTGTGAAGTAGGGCAGGAAGTCCCAGAGCTTGCGTCCCGCGCCGCCGTCGCCGGAGGTCAGGAACGCATTCAGCCGGTGCTCCCTGAGGCCAGCGAGTGCCGCGTCCATCGGCAGGAACTGTGCATTCGCGCCGGCCGCGCGCATGACCTCGCCGGAGTTGGCGTCGTAGGCCCGCAAATTCAGTCTCGGCAGGGCGTCGGCGCCTTCCAGCGCATGGTCCGACCAGAGGCCCGTGGCCGGCCAGATCGTGACGTAGAGCAGCTTCAGGCCGCGCGCCGCGAGCGCCTTCTCGTAGAGCGGGCGCGCCCGCAGATTGGTGGCGCGGGCGAGGTCGACGGACTGCACCAGAAAGGGCAGGGTGGACAATCCGAGCACCGGGTCGAGGCCCGAAAGCGCGCCCGCGAAGGCGTCGCCGCCGGCGATGCGACCATCCAGCGCGGCGCGCGGCATTTCGCCCGAGTTGATCTTGAGCTCGTTGTCGAAAGCGCTAGCTACGGTCACGAAACCGTTTGTGCGCGCCGCGACGCGATCGGCGAAACTGGTGAGCCCGATCCCGGAAATGTTGTTTTGCGGATATTCCGTGGTCATCCGCCAGTTGACTTGCGCCATGGAGGGCGCGGCGGACAGGACGAGGGCTAGGAGGACGAGGATCGCGCGGATCCCCTGGGCGGGGCAGCGCATTGGGAGAAGCGGGTCAAACAGCATATATTGGCAACTCATCGAACCATGGCACGATGCCACAACATGGCAGATCATCTTGTTGCATGCCGCGCCGGAGCACGCCACAGCGATGCTTGGGCACGGCTGACGCGAACTGCATCACTCATCATCGCCGCACTGCTCGTCTCGGCGACACGGGTGGCGGCGTGGGACAGTTCGCCCGCGAAGACCAATATTGCTGTCCCCAGCGTCGAGGAGCTTGCGATGCCACCGGCGAATCCGGTCGCTGCGCGCGAGAGCGATACGCGGGAATCGATCTGCCTGATCGTCGAGGCCGCCGCACGGGATGCCAATCTGCCGCTGGAATTCTTCGCCCGCGTGATCTGGCAGGAAAGCCGATTCCAGGCCGATGCCGTGGGACCCATGACGCGCAGCGGCGAGCATGCGCAGGGGATCGCGCAGTTCATGCCGGGCACTGCGAGCGAGCGCGGGCTGCTCAATCCCTTCAACCCGGTGCAGGCGCTGCCGAAGTCGGCCGAATTTTTGAACGAGCTGCGCAACCAGTTCGGCAATCTCGGCTTGGCCGCAGCCGCCTATAACGCCGGGCCGCGCCGGGTGCAGGAATGGCTCGCCGGCACCGGCGGCATGCCGGAGCAGACCCGCAACTACGTCTATGCCATCACCGGCACGAGCGTTGACGCGTGGGCCAAGGCAGGAGCGACCGGCAAGGGACCGCCGAGTTCGCCGCCGACGAGCTGCCGCGATCTCATGGCGCTTCTGAAGCGCGCGCCGAATGCCTTCGTCGCCGAGCTCGAACAACATGTCGAGCTCGCTGCCGCAAAGGTCTGGGGCGTACAGCTCGCTGCCGGCTTCGACCGCAACAGGGCGCTGGCGATGTATTCCCGCGCCGTCACGCGGCTGACCGCGGTGATCGGCGAGCGCGATCCGAGCCTGCTAAGCTCGGTGATGCGCAGCCGCGGTACGCGCGCCTTCTACCAGGTGCGCATCGGCGCGGACACGCGCAGCGAGGCGGATGATCTGTGCAACCGCATCCGCAAGGCCGGCGGTGCCTGCTTCGTGCTGAAGAACCGGGGTGTGAGCGGGTAGGCGCGTCTGCCCGCGCGCGCATGCCAGCCCCGCCGCGCGCTTCCTTGACGCCAGCCACGGCATTGCCCGTTATGCGGGCACGATTCCGCAATCCGGCCAAAGACTCCCGTGGCGCTTCCTCCGCTCGATTCCCCTCAATGGCAAAGTTCCTGGCGCGCGTTTGCGTGGGGACTGCGTTCGATCACGCAGACGATCCTCACGCTTGTCCTGTTCGCGACCTATCTCGGCATCGGCGCGCTCGCCCATGACACCCATTTCAGCCTGCTCTGGGCGCTGTGCTCGACGCTGTTCGTCTGGGCGGGCCCCGCGCAGATCATTCTGATCACCACGCTCGGCTCCGGCGCGACCATCATCCAATCGGCGATCGCGGTCACCGTCAGCGCGATCCGGCTGTTTCCGATGGTGGTCTCGGTGCTGCCCCTGATGCGCACGCCGACGACCAAGCGGCGCGAGCTGTTCTTCGCCGCGCATCTTACGGCGGTGACACTGTGGGTCGAATGCCATCGCTTCCTGCCGCAGGTGCCGCGCGAGCGGCGCATCGCCTTCGTCAACGGACTTGGTTTTGGTCTGGTCTCAGTGTGTCTCACCGCCAACACGGTCGGCTATTTCCTTGCCGCCAACCTGACGCAGACGCTCGGGGCCGCGATCCTGATGCTGACGCCGCTGTCGTTCCTGTTCTCGACCGCGCGCAACAGTCGCGAGGTCGCCGACGTCGTCGCGCTGACCCTCGGGGTTCTGCTCTATCCGCTGGCCGCGAAGATGAACTCCGGGCTCGACATTCTCGTCAGCGGTTTGGTGGCCGGCACGATCGCTTATGGCGTGCATTGGTGGCGGGAGGTGCGCGCATGAGCTTTGCGCAGCTCATCGGCGACTGGCACGCACTCGTCGTGCTGTTCGTTGCGGGCGTTGTTCCCAACCAGATATGGCGCATGCTGGGCCTGTGGTTCGGCGGCGGCATCGACGAGGGCTCGGAGCTGCTGGTCTGGGTGAGGGCGGTCGCCACCGCCATCCTGGCCGGCGTCATCGCCCAGATCGTGGTGGAGCCGCCGGGGGCGCTCGCCAGCGTGCCGGACGTCTTGCGCTATGGCGCGGTCGGCGCAGGCCTCGTCGCCTTCCTGCTGACCCGCCGCTCGATCTTCGCAGGTGTGGTGACAGGCGAAGTCTTCATGCTGGCCGGAAAGTGGTGGTTAGGCTAAAACCACCGGCGAACAGCAAGGAACTGGAAATATGGTTCGCGAAAACGAGCTCCGCGAGGGCGAGGTCGCCATCGAGCTGCCGTCGACGGAGGATGCCGGCCTCGTCTTCATCGGCCGCATCCGCACGCCCTGGACCTCGCGGATGGAGACGCCGCGACAGGGGCGTCAGGACGGCCCGGTGTGCCGGCTCGAGATCTTCGAGCCGTTCGTGCCGGCCATCAAGGGCGTCGATTTCTACAGCAATCTCGAGGTGCTCTACTGGCTCGACAAGTCGCGCCGCGACATCGTCCTGCAAAGCCCGAAGAACAACGAGAAGACCCGCGGCACGTTTTCGCTGCGCTCACCGGTCCGGCCCAACCCGATCGGCACCTCGATCGTCAAGCTCGTCGGCATCGAGGGCAATGCCATTCTGGTGCGCGGGCTCGACTGCATCGACAACACGCCGCTGATCGACATCAAGCCAGATCGTTGCGAATTCACGCCGCTGGCCGCCCCGCAGGCAGGGGATTTTCAGTCGGAGTAGTTCGTCATTCCGGGGCGTGCCGAAGGCACGAGCCCGGAATCCATCGGGCAACAGAGACGGTGGTGAAGTGGATTCCGGGCTCGCGCTCCGCGCGCCCCGGAATGACGATGCGCGGCAATCAGCCCGCCTTCAACGCCGCGATCAGCTTGGCCGCGTTCTCTTCGAGGACCTTGACGTCTTCCTTGCGGCTGGCGGGTGGCAGCATGGCCACGCCGTCGTGGCGCGGCATCACGTGCATGTGGAGATGAAACACCACCTGGCCGCCGGCGGGCTCGTTGAACTGCTGCACGGTGATGCCGTCGGCCTCGAACGCTTTCATCGCAGCGGCCGCGATCTTGTGCGCGCCCCGGGCGACGTGGGCGTAGTCGTCAGGCTTGATGTCGAGGATGTTGCGGGCAGGGGCCTTCGGGATCACCAGCGTATGGCCCGATACCCGCGGCATGATGTCGAGGAAGGCAAACACATGCTCGTCCTCATAGACCTTGTGGCAGGAAAACTCGCCGCGCAGGATCTTCGCGAAGATGTTGTTGGGGTCGTAGGCGGTCATGGCGGCGGCTCCTCGAATTTTGCGCTTACTGTCATCAGCCGTGGCAAACCGTCAAGGCGCCTCGTCGACGCCTTTGCGGAACGGGCCGAGCTCGGCCAGCTCCCGTCCGGCCTCGGCGACATAGGCGCGCTCGCGCTTGAGGTAATCGTCGATGGCGCGGCGCAGGCCGGGATCGGCGATGAAGTGGGCGGAATGGGTCGTCCGCGGCAGGTAGCCGCGCGCGATCTTGTGCTCGCCCTGCGCGCCGGCCTCGACGTTGTCGAGGCCGTGTTTGATCGCGAAATCGATCGCCTGATAGTAGCAAACCTCGAAATGCAGGAACGGATGATGCTCGACCGCGCCCCAGTTGCGGCCGAACAGCGTATCCGAGCCGATGAAGTTGATCGCGCCCGCGATCCAGCGGCCGTTGCGGCGGGCCATCACCAGCAGCACGTCCTGGCTCATGGTCTCGCCGATCAGCGAGAAGAATTCGCGCGTGAGATAAGGCCGGCCCCATTTGCGCGACCCGGTCTCCATGTAGAATTCGAAGAAGGCGTCCCAGGCATCCTCGGTGATGTCGCTGCCGGTGAGCCAGTGGATGGTGATGCCGGTGGCAAGCGCATCGCGCCGCTCGCGCTTGATCGACTTGCGGTGGCGCGAATTGAGCGTGGTGAGGAAATCGTCGAAGGTCGCAAATCCCTCGTTATGCCAGTGGAACTGCTGATCGGTGCGCTGGAGGAAGCCGTGTCCGGCGAGCCGCTTCCACTCCGTCTCACGCGCGAAGGTCACGTGCACCGAGGAGGCCTTGCTGACGCCGCACAGCGCCACCAGCCCGCTTGCAAGCGCTTCAGCGATGCGCTCGCGATCCACGCCGTCGCGGACCAGCAGCCGGGGCCCTGTGGCCGGGGTGAAGGGAACCGAGACCTGGAGCTTCGGATAGTACCGTCCACCGGCGCGCTCATAGGCATCCGCCCAGCCGCGGTCGAAGACGTATTCGCCCTGGGAATGCGATTTCAGATAGCAGGGCACGACCCCGGCGACGCGGCCATCGACCTTGGCCACCAGATGCCGCGGCCCCCAGCCGGTGCGGATGGTTGCTGAACCCGATTTCTCAATCGCGGATAAAAACGCGTGCGAGACGAACGGGTTATAAGCGGGTTTTGAGAGGCCGAGGGAATCGCCTGGAAGCACGGATGAAGTTCCCGCGCCATACCCGTTGCAAGCCTTGTCGGGATTGGCACAGGCGTCCCAATCCTCGGCAGATACCTCGCCAATCGAGGGTACAGCCTCGAGTGTGATTTCAGATGATGCCATCGTGCCCAAGATCGTGCATTGCAGCAGCGACTTCAAGAGGCGGGAACCGAGCTCTCTCGTGCCCCAGACGCATCGCAGCGCGCAGCGGTGCAGAGCCGGGGCCCATCTCTCCGAATAGCGTGCCGCCTTCTGGATCCCGGCTCTGCACAGCAACGCTGCGCGTTGCAGCGCGTCCGGGACACGAGAGCAAGCGCTGTGCAACAGGTGTTCCCCCTACGGGACGAACCCCTCAAAGATCATCTGATCCGCATATTGTCCGACCCGCGTCCGCTGCTCCGGGGTGCGCACGGTCCAGCCGAGCAGGGCGCAGCCGAGGACGTTGCGGGCGATCCAGGGGGCGGGGGCCGGCAGGTGGTCAACCTTGAAGGCGACGAAATGCGGCTGGGTCTGAAAGCCGTGGCGCAGGTACAGCATGCTGTCGCGCTGCGCCTGCGTCAGCTTCGCCCAGTACTCGTCCTCGTAGGTCCGCTGCGCAACGATGCCGCGCGGGCGGGACGGCAACAGCTCACGCAGCGCCAGCACCTGGTCGGGATCGAACGACATGCCGACAGCGGGCCCCTGATAGGACGCCAGCACCTCGGCCATCCGCTTCACCAGCTTGCGGTCGCCGCCAAAATGGCTCTTCACCTCGATCACCAGCGGCACGCGCCCGGCGACCATGGCGCAGAGATCGGACAGCGACATCATCCGCTCGTCCGTGTCCTTGAACTTGACCGCCTTCAGCTCGGCCGCGGTCTTCTCGACCACCTCGCCGGTGGCCTCGGTGAGACGGCCGAGCGCGTGGTCATGGTGCACCATGGCCTCGCCGTCGGCGGAGAGCTGGATGTCGACCTCGATCGAGAAATTGCCCGCGATCGCAGCCTGCACCGCGCCCGGCATGTTCTCGACGACACCGCGGGAAATGTCATGCAGGCCGCGATGGGCGACCGGCCGGGCTGTCAGCCAATCAGGAGCGCGCAACGCCGTCAGCTCCGTGTCAGGCGACCTCGAACACGCCTTCGACCTCGACCGCCGCATCCGCGGGCAGCGAGGCGACGCCGACGGTGGTGCGGGCATGGCGGCCCTTGTCACCGAAGGCGGCGACCATCAGGTCGGAGGCGCCGTTGAGCACCTTCGGTCCGTCCAGGAAGTCGGGTGCCGAGTTGATGAAGCCGCCGAGGCGCACCACGCGCACGACCTTGTCGAGGTCGCCGAGCGCCGCCTTGACCTGGGCCAGCAGGTTCACGGCGCAGCCGCGCGCCGCTGCGGCACCGTCCTCGATCGAAACGCCGGCACCGAGTTTGCCCTTGGCGATCAGCTTGCCGGCGGGGTCGAAACAGACCTGGCCGGAGACGAACAGCAGGTTACCGGTGCGCACGAACGGCACGTAATTGGCGACAGGGGTAGGGGCCTCGTGCAGCTTGATGCCCTGTTCCGCCAGTTTCTGCTCGACCGTGCCCGCCATGTTCGACCTCGTTGTCCAAATTTCATCCGCCCGGCTGCGTCCATTTGGAGGCCGGGCGCGCCCTGTTTCGCCCATCGTGCCGTCACATGCAAGCAACCGGAGCGACTGCATTTTGTTGTGGCCAGGCAGCAGGTTCAAGGCGGGGGCCGCAACTTTACGTGAAACGGCCTCAGTTGCGACGCAATGGAACGGTCATTAAAATGTCGAATCTGCGCTTTCCCCAGGGATGACACATGGTGCACCTTTTCCGGACTTCGCTCGGTGTGATGGCGCTCGCGGCGGCTGCTTTCGGCGCAGGCGGTGGAGCGCAGGCGGCCAGCGGTCCGTTCCTTGCGCACCAGGCGCTCTACGACCTCAGCCTCGTCAAATCGCGCTCCAATTCGATCAACAGCGCGCGCGGCCGCATCCTCTACAATTTCACGGGGAGTTCGTGCGAGGGCTACACCTCCGAATTCCGCCAGGTCTCCGAGCTCGACAGCGGCGAGGGCAAGATCACGCTGAGCGACCTCCGCTCCAACTCCTGGGAGGACGCCGCGGGAAAAAGCTACCGCTTCAAGATCGAGACGCGGATGAACGAGGCCGATGCCGGCCGGGTCGACGGTTCGGCCGAGCGCGACGGCGACCACATCAACGTCAAGCTGAAGCTGCCGGCGCCGAAGAATTTCACGCTCGACGGCAAGATCGTGTTCCCGACCGAGCAGATCCAGCGCATCATTGCCGCCGCCAAGGACGGCAAGTCGTTGCTCGAGCTGTCGGTCTATGACGGCTCCGACGACGGCCAGAAGGTCTACAACACGCTGACCGTGATCGGTCAGCCGATTCCCGCCGACCGCACTGCTTCGCCCGATGCATCGACCACGGACGAGCACATGAAGTCGCTCAAGCGCTGGCCGGTTACCGTCAGCTATTTCGACCGCGAGTCCCAGCAGAAGGAAGGCGAGCAGACGCCGGTCTACGCGATGGCGTTCGAGCTCTACGAAAACGGCGTTTCGCGTCAGCTCGTGCTCGATTACAACGATTTCGTGATTTCCGGCGCGATGGGCAAGTTCGACGCGAGGGACAGCAAGCCCTGCAATTGAGGGGCGAGACTAGCCCTCCGCTCGCTCTCCGGCTACGCTTCCTCCCAACCACAAACCCGGGAGGCAAGCACCATGCCCAAGCTCGACCATCTCCGCCCCAGCGGCCTGCATCACAATCCGGCCTATTTCCACGTCGTCACCGCTTCCGGTGCGCGTACGATCTACATCTCCGGCCAGGTGTCGGTGGACGAGGAAGGGCGGATCGTCGGCGAGGGCGATATTGCCGCGCAGACGACGCAGGTGATGCAGAATCTCGGCCATGCGCTGAAGGCGGCCGGCGCGACCTACGCCAACATCGTCAAGATCACGACCTTCGTGGTGAACTACAAGCCGGAGCTGCGCCCTATCATCGGCAAGGCCCGCTCGGCCTTCTTCGAAGGCATGGAGCCGCCGGCCAGCACCCTCGTCGGCGTCTCCGCGCTCGCCGCGCCGGAATGGCTGATCGAGATCGAGGCGGTGGCCGTCGCGGATTGATCCGACCGTGGGATGGGTAGAGCGAAGCGAAACCCATCACCCTTGTTGCGCAGGAAGAGCTCGATGGGTTTCGCTTCACTCTACCCATCTTACTTTGCTGCGGACATAGCTCGCAAAACAGCCATCGCTTCATCGGCCCTGTCGGCAGGTACGAAAAGATGATCGTGGTGGAAGGCCGACACCGCATTCACGCTGATGCCGGCTTCGGCCAGGCGGGCCGTGACCGCAGCCAGGAAGCCCACCGCATCGAGCGCGGAGTGTACCGTCAGGGTGATCAGGCGCGAGGCGAACGCGTAGCGTAAGCCTGACGCCTCGGCTTCTTCGCGCAGGATCACCAGCGTGGTTCCTTCCTGCTCGCGAAACGTCAGCAGCGGGTTGACCGCTGCGGGAACGGGCTCGTTGGGTGGGATCGTGCAAAACACGAAGGTGCCGTCCAGCAGCTCCGGCTTCATGTTTCTCAACAGCGCGTCGAGGTCGCGTTCGCCTGTCACGATGGCCAGCCTCTCAGCGCGTTCGGATGCGTACAGCCCTTGCGAAACCGATCAGCGCCGGAACCTGACAGGGGCCTCGCCAACATACCTTTGTATATCTCTTCCAATCCTTCTCATACGCTGACCTTACGCTGGTACAATTGAGCGACGGCCGGAGATTCTTACAATTTGAGTCTACTCGGGTCACTGCGAGGAAGCTCAAATGAACGTCATGATTGGAAAGCTCAACGGCCTGTGGCACCTCATCGTCGGGTCTTGTCAGATCCGAACGCCGTTCCTGGCGAGTCAGGATCGGCAGTTGGTCATTCAGTATGCCCGGCGTGTCTATCCGGGTGCACGGATCTTCGAACGCGACTGAATTGAGCAGGACTCGATCATTCCTGCTGTCCTGTTTCAGGGCCATCATACGCGATGCCGCGAATGACGGCGGAGTTGCCGAACTTCTTGCGCAGACTGTCCACCGCGCGCTCGGCATGCGCAGCACGGCGGTCGAGCATGTCGGTGTCGTCGGCGGGCGAGCCTTCGCGCAGCGCGCTGACGCCGGCGCCCATCAGACGGAACGCGGTGCCGTCGATCTCCTTCGCCAGCATCTCGCGGCAGATCGAGAAGATCTTGGCGGCAAGCTGCGTCGGGCCTGCGATCGACTGCGAGCGGGTGCGCTGGCGGAAATCGGCGGTCTTCAGTTTCAGCGTGACGGTCGAGCCGGCAAGCTCGCTGCTCTTCAGCCGCGACGACGTCTTCTCGCAGAGCCGCCACAGGATCTTCTCCAGCGTCGCGAAATCGCGGATGTCGGTCTCGAAGGTGGTTTCGCTCGAAATCGTCTTGGCGCCACGATCGGGCTCGACGCGGCGGTCGTCGATGCCGCGGGCGAGCCGCCACAGCCTGCGGCCATCGCTCGGAAACTGCCGCATCATCTCGATCTCGTCGGCCCTTTGCAGGTCGGCGATGATGCGGAAGCCGCGCTGCACCAAGCGCTCCTGCGTGGCCGGGCCGACGCCGAAGATGAAGCCGACCGGCTTCTCCGCCAGCATCAAACGGGCTTCCTCCTGATCGAGCGCGGCAAAGCCGCGCGGCTTGTCGAGGTCGGAGGCGATCTTGGCCAGGAACTTGTTGCAGGACAGGCCGACCGAGACGGAGATGCCTATGTCGCGCTCGATGTTGCGCGCGAACCGCGCCAGCACCTTGGCCGGAACCATGCCGTGCACCCGCTCGGTGCCCGAGAGATCGAGGAAGGCCTCGTCGATCGAGAGCGGCTCGACCAGCGGCGTCAGCGCCTGCATGGCCTGGCGCACCTCGCGGCCGACACGGACGTACTTGGCCATGTCGGGCGGGATCACGGTCGCGTGCGGGCAGGCCTCGAGCGCCCTATACATCGGCATGGCCGAGCGGACGCCATAGGTGCGGGCGATGTAGCAGGCGGCCGACACCACGCCGCGCTTGCCCCCGCCGATGATGACGGGCTTGTCGGCGATGTCAGGATTGTCGCGCTTCTCGACCGTCGCATAGAAGGCGTCGCAGTCGATATGGGCGATGGTCAGGCCTGCGAGCGCGCGGTGGCGGACGAGGCGAGGGGAACCGCAGGCGGAGCAGCGCCTCACGCCCATATCCAGATCGGCCAGACAATCCCGGCAGAAGCAGCGGGGTCCGGCCGTATCAGGGACGGTCACGGCACGTCGCGCTCCCAGGAGGGGTCGCCGAGCGCGTCGCCCAGCACCTGCCGCGCCGCAGCAACGTTGGTCGGATGCAGCTCCGCGGTCGAGGCAAAGGCCTTTACGGTGGCGTCATCGCGCATCACGAAATCGAGCACGCTGAGGAGGAAATTCGGGTCCGAGGCGGCATTGCGCAGGGTCTCAGGACCGACGCCTGTCTCAGCGAGGAACAGGCCAAGCCGCTCCGGATCGCCGGCCACGAAGGAGAGCGCCTGAATCGCAACGATTTCAGCGGCTTCGCGAGGGTTGTGAACAGGCTTTTTCAAGGGTTCGGTTTGCCTTTCCGTTAACTTTCGGTGTCTACTTTGAAACCATCATGCCCGAGTCTCAAGACCGCCGACAAGCAACCGGAAACCACATCGCAGAAAGTCGGCCCTCGGGTTTAACGAAACTCAAGCGAATCTGAGGCTAGTTTGAATCCAGTTTTCGAAGCGCCGGCGAGCGGCGCCTGAGGCGTCACATGTATAGGGCTTCGTGCCAATCAGGAGGGCGGGATGGCTAAGACCGTCCTGATCGTGGAAGACAACGAGCTCAACATGAAGCTCTTCCGCGACCTGTTGGAGGCGCACGGTTACCAGACCTCCGGCACCAGCAACGGCTACGAGGCGCTCGACCTCGTTCGCAAGATGCGGCCCGACCTCGTGCTGATGGATATCCAATTGCCGCAGGTCTCGGGCCTCGAGGTCACGCGCTGGATCAAGGACGATCCGGAGCTGCGCGCCATTCCCGTCGTCGCGGTCACGGCGTTCGCGATGAAGGGCGACGAAGAGCGCATCCGCGAGGGCGGCTGCGAGGCCTATTTGTCCAAGCCGATCTCGGTCGGCAAATTCATTGAGACGGTCCGGCGTTTTATCGGATAGGAAGTGAGTTCAAAGTGTCCGCGCGTATCCTGGTTGTCGATGACGTTCCCGCCAACGTCAAACTCCTCGAAGCTCGCCTGTCCGCCGAATATTTCGACGTGATGACCGCCTCGAACGGCACCGAAGCGCTGGCGCTGGCCAGCCGCGCCGAATGCGACATCATCCTGCTCGACGTGATGATGCCCGACATGGACGGCTTTGAAGTCTGCCGCCGTCTCAAGACCGATCCGGCGACGCACCACATCCCCGTCGTGATGGTCACCGCGCTCGACAGCCCCGCCGACCGCAATCGCGGGCTGGAAGCCGGCGCCGACGATTTCCTGACAAAACCCGTCTCCGACGTCGTGCTGATCGCGCGCGTGCGCTCGCTGACCCGGTTGAAGATGATGACCGATGAGCTGCGCATGCGCGCCATCACCTCGCTCGAGATCGGCATGCAGGCGCCCGAGCGCAGCGCCGTGGCCGACACCGGCCGGGGCGGCCGCATTCTGCTGGTCGACGACCGTCAGTCCTCCTATGAGCGGCTGGCGACGATCCTCGCCGCGGAGCACACCATCGACGTCGAGCCGAACCCGACGGAAGCGCTGTTCCACGCCGCCGAGGGCAATTACGACCTGCTGATCGTCTCGCTCGACCTCAACAATTTCGACGGGCTGCGGCTGTGCAGCCAGGCGCGCTCGCTGGAGCGCACGCGCCACGTGCCGATCCTGGCGATCGCGGACCCCGAGAACTCGACGCGGCTGCTCCGCGGCCTCGAGATCGGCGTCAACGACTATTTGCTGCGCCCGATCGACAAGACCGAGCTGCTGGCCCGCGCCCGCACGCAGATCCGCCGCCGCCGCTACACCGATCATTTGCGCGACAACGTGCAGAACTCGATCGAGATGGCGATCACGGACGCGCTCACCGGCCTGCACAATCGCCGCTACATGGAGAGCCATCTGGCGACGCTCGCTGACCAAGCCTCGACCCGCGGCAAGCCCCTGGCGCTGATGATTCTGGACATCGACTATTTCAAGTCGATCAACGACAATTACGGCCACGACGCCGGCGACGACGTGCTGCGCGAGTTCGCGGTGCGCGTGCGCAAGTCGATCCGCGGCATCGACCTGGCCTGCCGCTACGGCGGCGAGGAGTTCGTCATCGTGATGCCGGAGACCGATCTCCACGTCGCCGGCATGGTCGCCGAGCGCCTGCGCCGCTCGATCGCGGGCGAGCCGTTCGCCGTCCACAAGGGCACCAAGCGCATCGAGGTCACGATTTCGATCGGCCTCACCACGCTGGAGCAGAAGGGCGAGGCGGTCGCCGACGTCCTCAAGCGCGCCGACACCGCGCTCTACCGCGCCAAGCACGACGGCCGCAATCGCGTGGTGTCGCAGGCGGCGTGAGGCCGCTTGCAACAAAAACTGCGAAAACAACCCCATGCACAGTAGCCGGCGTTAGTTGGATCAATGGCTTATGCGGGTAGAGCTGGGCGGCCTAGGCCGATTGCCCGGGCGTTTGACACGTCGGGCAAAACAGGAGCATTTTGATAGGATCGCGAATTGGTCCTGACGTGTAGTCAGGTGTCGTCGCTTCCCCCCAAGCTCCACTGTCATTCCCCGCGAAAGCGGGGAATCCAGTACGCCGTGGCCTCTCGGTTCTAGCCTCGCTGTCTCTGGAATACTGGATCACCCGCTTTCGCGGGTGATGACACCGAGTGATGCGGCAGCAGTGCTCAGTGCGGCGTGCGCTTGCTGTGCGTCGCGGTTTGCTTCTCCCCATCACCCACATCCACCCCCGCATTCCGCAGCAGCACCTTCGCCGCTTCCTTCGCGGCGCGGGCCATCGCGGGGTCGTCGCGCACGAGGTCCTGCGCGATCGAGCCGTCGACCAGGAGCACGAGCTGTGTCGCGAGCGCATCCGCATCCGCAACACCTAGCTCGTTCAACCGCTCGCGAAACCAGACGCGGCGACTTTCCTTGAAGGCGATTGCGATTTTCTTCACGGCGCGGTCCTTTGGGCCGAGCTCGGCGACCGCATTGACGAACGGGCAGCCGCGAAAATCCTTGGCCGCAAAGCGCCGCTCCAGCGAATCGAAGGTGCCAAGAATTTGCTCGGCCGGGGGCTTGTCGGAGGGGCGCGGCTTGACGAAGCGCCGCTCCAGATAGGCCGCGATCAGCGCGTCCTTGGAGGGGAAGTGGTTGTAGAGCGTGCGCTTGGAGATCCCGATCTCGGCCGCGATGGTGTCGACGCCGATGGCGCGAATGCCTTGCAGATAGAACAGCTTGTCGGCGGTCTCGAGGATCCGCTCCTTCATCGTCTGTGGTGTGGGCGGGGGAGCCATGCGGCAGCGTGCGTCCTGTTCGCTTGACAGCGTGCACCTTTCATAGCCTAAGTACACAGATCTGTGTAACTAAAAACATCGAGAATTGCAGACGCCGGCGCGCGCGTCGCGCCGACGAGGGAGAAAAATATGCCCCTGTTGCAGGTCCTGCGTCCGACATTGCCCATCCTGATCGGCGCCTCGATCATGCTGACGCTGGGCATGGGGCTGCGGCAGAGCCTCGGCATCTTCATGCAGCCTTTGACGCATGACATCCACATTTCGATCTCGGATTTCACGCTGGCGCTGGCCGTGCAGAACCTCGCCTGGGGCTTTCTCCAGCCGCTCGCCGGCGCGATGACGGTGCGCTACGGCTTCCGCCCGATCATGATCGTGGGCGCGCTGATGTACATCGTGGGCCTCATTCTGATGGCGACCGCGAACGGGCTCGTCAGCATCATGATCGGCGCCGGCGTGCTGATCGGGACGTCGCTGGCCTGCACCGCGGCCGCGATCGCGATGTCGGTGGCGGCGCGCGCGGTGCCGGAGACTGTACGCTCGACCGTGCTCGGCATCGTCTCCGGCGCGGGCTCGCTCGGCGCGCTGTTGTCGGCGCCGCTCGGACAGATGCTCAACGAAGGATTTGGCTGGCGCGTCGGGCTCGCCGGTTTCGTGATCATGTCGGTGCTGATGATCCCTGCGGCCTGGTATGCCGGCCGTGTCGACGCGATTCCGCTGCCGAAGCCCGCCGCCGACGACATCGGGGATGCCACCGCCGCGACGGCTGCGAAGACGGCGTTCGGCAACGCGTCCTTCGTGGTGATGACCTGCGCCTATCTCGTCTGCGGCATGCAGCTCGTGTTTCTCACCACGCATCTGCCGTCCTATCTGGCGATCTGCGGCCTCGATCCGATGCTGAGCGCGCAGACGCTCGGCATGATCGGCGGCTTCAACGTGCTGGGCTCGCTGTTCTTCGGCTGGGCCGGCCAGCGCTGGAACAAGCTGGCACTGCTGGGCGGCATCTACATCCTGCGCTCGCTCGCGCTTGCCTGGTATTTCATGCTGCCGGCGACGTCGTTCTCGACGCTGCTGTTCGGCGCCATCATGGGCTTCCTCTGGATGGGGGTCGGCCCGCTGGTTGCCGGCGCCGTCGCCGAAATGTTCGGCCTGCGCTGGCAGGCGATGATCCAGGGCCTCGCCTTCATGAGCCACCAGATCGGCAGCTTCCTCGGCGCCTACGGAGGAGGGGTGCTCTACGACACGCTCGGCTCCTACACCATGGCCTGGCGCATCGGCGTGGCGCTCGGTCTGGCCGGCGGCATCATCCAGGTCGCATTCGCGCTGATCCGGCCGTCGCAGCCGCCGTCGCCGGTGCTGCGGACGGCGTAGCGGGGCGGTGCTCGCGAACGTCAGCTTGGGAGCTTGCCGCGGACGCCGTGCTGTTTCGTCGTGATGGCCGCTTGTGACCCGCAGCTTGGCGCGCGGACGAACTTTTCTCCGGCTGTGACGTTGCAACAATCCATGATCCTGCAGGCGGATGGCGCGTCGTCGCGTGCGCCATCCGCTCCTCCACATGGGCCTTAAGCTTTCAGGTCCGTGATCCGCATAATCGCGACCACATTCCCGTCGTTGTACGCCTGTTCTTTTGTTTCCTTGTTGCAGGTCCAGACAAAATTCTTCTTGCCCGTAAAGGTCTTTCCGTCCTGCTCAAGCCGAAGCTCCCCTTCGGTGATATGGCAGATCATGGCATTCATCATCGGGGGCCCCATGGTCTTCGCCCCCGGCTGCATGATGACATCGCGCATTGAGACGGTCTTAAAACCTGGGATCAGGGATGGTGTCTCGCCTTCATATTCACGCACCACGACACCTGGCCAAGGCGTCATATCCTTGTAGCCTGTGGCTTGAGCGGCGGCTGGCTTGACCATGGCAGCCGAAGCCGCTGCCAACGCGATTCCCAGTGCGGACCTTCGATCGATCTTGCTCATCGCTTTCTCCCGACGTTACCGAACGAGCCGCCGCATAAGCAGCGCGCAAAGTTCGTGGTGAACGGTGGTACGAAACCGAAAAAGGAACGGCTTCTAAGAGAGCGTGTGCTTGCCGATGGCACCAGTGCTGCTCGTTTGCCCAGACGGGTGATTTCGGCACATCCCACTTTAAGGGCAACGACATTCTACGTCACCTGACGAGTCTGGGGAACATGTGAAACGAAGTCTCTGCCAGGCCCACGGGAAGGTCCGGATTTGGCCCAAGCGGTCGACCCGGCATGTCCGCTAGATGTCCGCTCCTTGGGGGTGAAGCAGACTTGATATGCTCAGCCCGAGTTCTTCCGGGTGTGACCCATTGCGGACCTCTTGGATGCCTTCCTGCGAAGACCTACCTTGGTGCTTTGCAGTTGTTTCAAGAGCCGGAATACAATGACGCATGACAACCTCTCAGCCGCTAAGCATCGTAATTCGCATACCAGACGTGGCCCTCTCGCGTTCTGATCTGAACGCTTTATTGGGGCTGCAGGTCGACCGTTATGAGGCATCGTCTCGGAGCGCGTATGCTCAGATCGACATCGCAGATGAAGGGGATCAATGGGCCAATGCTCTCGGCTGTATTCAATCAATTCGTGCCATTATTCGACAGCTGGTTTCCGCCGGTTCGATTGGAGCGCCGAGCTTGGACGTAGCAATGGTTTTCCCGCACTCGGCACTGTCTAAGTCGCTGACGGTTCCTGCCAATCTGGCTGCGGCTGCCGGCGAAGCCGGGATGGAGGTTCAGTTGTCCGTGTATAAAACCGAGTAGAAGGTCGCCTTCTGGCCCGTTTGAGACTTGGCGAGGGGTACTAAAGATGTCCGCTCACTGGGGCTGACCAAAAGGCGTCTCGGGAGAACCAAACCGACGCGATTGACCCAAAGCCGACCTTGGAGCGCATATGTCCTTAGCGGGGCCACGACTTTCCGTAGACATCGCACAGAACGACAGCCATCTTCTGATGGCCCTGCCTGTCGGCAGGAAACGGCTGGCTGTCAATTTCTAGGCGGCTCATGAATTTAACCTCGAAATCTCGCCAGCCGTTCTCGTGCCATCCGCGCAGAAGCAGCGGCTGGCCGCGCGCATCCTGCTCTTCGTATCCGACCGAAAAGGGTTCGACCTTGTACCGTTCGCCTCGATGCGTAAACGATACTGTCGCTCGCCTTGCTATTGCCTGACAAAGTCGTGTTTTGCTCATGAGGGGCTTCGGTTCGTAGTCAACAGACCACCCCCTTCGGTAGCGCTCAAGAAGACGGACCCACCGCGACCACGGTCTCCACTTAATTCCGCACTCGATCTAGACCAGCTGTGTGAACAAATGTGATCTCGATGGCCCGCGCCATGTGAACCTTCTTTATCCTCAGAGGCATGCAACCCAAAGTAACGTGCGACGTCCTTAAGGGCAACCTGAGCAACAGACTCAACTGGCGGATATGTCCGCGATTGGCTCATAGTGGATTGCTGAGGTTCGGTCTGATGTCCGCTTTTGGCCCCGAAGCGGACTCCGCTTAGCATTGAACTGAGCAGCGGCCTTGCGGCGGGTGCGGGCATCTCCCAGTGATCGAGGCAATTTGAATTAAGTGCTTGAGCAGACCGAACTGTCGCTTGCGTAGACATGCTCCAGTGGGGCTGATTGAATGAGACTGAACCTCGGATGTAACTTCTCCCTGAGGTTAGGAACATGAAGAAGGCCGAGTACATCCCGACGAATTTCCAGCTCAGCCAGCGAGCCATCGCAAAGATCAATGAGCTCACAAAGGTATCTTCCGATGCTATGGGGCGCCTGATGGTGCCTGCGCTTTTTTGGCACGAAGAATACGAAGAGGCGACGCGAGAGACGGTAGTCTTCGGCCCGGGGTTCGGTTGGTATTTTCTCGATGAAGTGCCGACGAACCTTTTGCAGCACGTTGACGGCACGGCGCTCATTTTCGCTGTCACGTCAAAGACTGCCGTGCATTTTAAAGACAAAGTCCTCGACTATAAGGATGGCAAGAGTTTTTTTCTAGCTTCCTAACCGGTAAGCTAACTGTCTGCGTTGGCCCGTAGAGGACATCGCGCCGGTATTCGCCGACGACCGCAGGTGACCCTGGCTGTATGAAAACGCCGTGCCGCTGTATGATTCTCCCTGTGATTCTCGCGGGGGGAATTGATGAGGCGCTTCGTGGTTATGAGCGCTGGTTTCGGAGCCTGAGCGGTCGCGCGGGTATGCCGTCAGCGGCTAGTCACCTGCCGAAAAACCATCGCCTCCAGAATGATGATCGCTTCCGCCATCTATCGACGGGCCGGGGCCATCAACATCAGCCCCGAGGCCGGACGCCTTCTTTCGACGGGGCCATGCCAACGCCATTCCGCCGGCAACAATCAGGAACAACACGATCACCGCTATCCAGTGAGAGATCATGCTGTCGTCGGAGCGTAGACGGTGAAAACGATCTCGAAATGCAAGGCTGCGATCATCTCGATAGCCTTGGCTGAGATGGCAAACTCTGTTGCATGCGGCTCACCAGCCGCTTGTATGCCCACATTCAGCCTGCGAAAGTCCAGTCGTTCCCTGATACATCTAAGGTCAGGTTGGAGTGTGCGGACAAACTCGATTAGGCCAAGCAACGTCTCTTCGAGCGAGGCGAACCGGTCGGCAAGCTCTATGGACGCATCGCGACCGTTGCGGCGAAGCACAACAACCTTGGCTTCAATCGGTTTCGCAAACTCTTCAATGTCGTGAGCGGCTCCACCTATGTCCAGGTCAACGTTCAGAAAGCTCGCAATGGCATCTTCGCTACCGGTCATTGTGTGCTCGCTCAAGGCTTGCCGTTCTCGCGCAGATCGTTGCCGCGCTTAATCTCCTGCGTGAGATTGTCGAAGACCTGCGCCAACGAGCGCCCATCCTTGTTGTCATTGACTTCCGTACCTGTCGCCCGTGCCACGCAATCGCGCTACAGCCGAGCACGAGCGGAAGGAAAGATACAATCAAGCTCACGTACCAAGGGACGTCGTTGCCCACAATCCAGAAACCCCCGCCGATTGTCTCGGGACCTTCATTGCAACCTATGATAACTAATGAAATTTGTGCACTACTCTCAAGATTTGTTGGTTAAGCAATCCTGATGACAAGGATGTCCGCTATTGGGTTCATGGTAAGCGTCGTTCCGCTCCCACCTTTTCGGGGCAGATGGGATAGGCGAGTTTCACGATCTCTTTGAAGGGATCGGTTTGTGTCTATGTTTGACCATACGCTTAAGTCGGATGTAACGGCGCGCCGGCTGGAAGTGATCACGGAGACGGGACGACGTCGTTGGTTCTCCAAGGACGACAAGGCCCGGATTGTCGAGGAGACGCTGGTACCAGGCGCGGTCGTTTCCGAGATTGCCCGGCGACACGGGCTGACCCCACAACAAGTGTTCACTTGGCGCCGGCAAGCGCGCCGGGAGCCGGCGCCGATGGCTAACGATCCGCAGTTTGTACCTGCGGTGGTAGACGCCATGGCGCCGGTCGCGGTTGCGGGCCGTGAGCGCAAGACAGCGCGACGGAAGGCCAAGCCGGATGTTGGGGGCATCGAGATCGAAGCCGAAGGCGTCACTATCCGGGTCGGCCAAGGCGCGGACGTGGCGATGATTGCGGCCATCGTCCATGCGTTGAAGGCAAGCCGGTGATCGGCCCGTCCGGCACTGTCCGGGTGATGGTGGCAACCAAGCCAGTCGACTTCCGCAAGGGAATGGAAGGGCTTGCTATGTTGGTACGCGAGCACATGAAGGCCGATCCGTTCTCGGGTGCTGTTTATGTCTTCCGTGCCAAGCGCGCGGACCGGATCAAGCTGATCTTCTGGGATGGTACGGGTTTGTGCCTGTTCGCCAAGCGGCTCGAGGAAGGCGTCTTCCGCTGGCCGAAGATCGAGGATGGCGTGATGCGTTTGTCAGCGGCAGAATTGTCGGCGCTGCTCGAAGGGCTCGATTGGCGGCGTGTCCACGCGGCACGGGAGACGGTCGTCCCGACGCAAGCCGGATAATTGTGGGCCGCGCTGCGGCGAAGTGAATCAGAGGCATCGAGTACGTCGTCAGGCGGGCGCGAATATGCTCTGATTTGCCCGTGAGCGATAACCTTCCTGATGATCCCGAGACGCTGAAGGCGATGCTGCTTGCCGAGCGGCACGAGAGCGAGCGGCTGCGCCAGATCATCAAGGAATTGCAGCGTCATCGCTTTGGCCGGAGGGCGGAGTCGCTTCCTGAGGAACAGATGCTGCTGGGCCTCGAGGACGTCGAGCAGGTCGCGGCCTCTGCCGAGGCCGGTCAGGACGAGACCGCCCCGGAAGGTCGGGCGGAACGGGCGCGCAAGCGCCGCGTCAACCGCGGGGCACTGCCGGCGCATCTGCCGCGGATCGAGGTCGTCGTCGACATCGACGACAAGACCTGCCCCTGCTGCCAGGGCGAACTGCATTGGATCGGTGAAGACAAGAGCGAGCGGCTGGACA
Organism: Bradyrhizobium sp. 482_C4_N1_8; assembly: GCF_052075965.1. Taxonomy (NCBI): domain Bacteria; kingdom Pseudomonadati; phylum Pseudomonadota; class Alphaproteobacteria; order Hyphomicrobiales; family Nitrobacteraceae; genus Bradyrhizobium; species Bradyrhizobium sp. 482_C4_N1_8. The sequence continues at coordinate 3,952,405 of NZ_CP197231.1, forward strand.
TGGTGCCGGCGCCGTTCCGCGTTGTCGTTACCCGGCGTCCCAAATACGCCTGTCGTGCCTGCGAGGATGGTGTCGTGCAGGCCGAGGCTCCGGCCCGGCTGATCGAGGGCGGCCTGCCGACCGAGGCCACGGTCGCCCAGGTTCTGGTGTCCAAATATGCCGATCATCTGCCGCTCTACCGGCAGGCCCAGATCTATGCCCGCCAGGGCATCGCTCTCGATCGATCGACGCTGGCGGACTGGGTTGAGCATGCCGCCTTCCACCTGCGCTCGCTGCATGAGCGCCTTCTCACGATGCTTCGAGCGAGGTCCAAGCTGTTCGCCGACGAGACGACGGTGCCGGTGCTCGATCCCGGTCGAGGGCGCACCAAGACCGGCCAGCTCTGGGCCTATGCCGCCGACGACAGGCCCTGGGGCGGCCTCGATCCGCCGGCATCGCCTATGTCTATGCACCCGACCGCAAGGCCGAGCGGTTGTTCAGCCATCTTGCCGGCTACAAGGGCGTCCTGCAGGTCGATGGCTACACCGCCTATCCAAAGCTTGCCGAGCGCGGCGAGGTCGAGCTCGTCTTCTGCTGGGTGCACATGCGGCGCAACTTCTACGAACTCGCGACGGCGGGCCCCGCGCCGATCGCAAGCGAGGCGCTGAAGCACATTGCCGCATTCTACGCGATCGAGAAGGAGATCCGCGGCCGCAGCCCGGAGGAGCGCCGTCTCGTGCGTCAGCAGAAAAGCCGACCGCTGGCCGATGCATTCGAGGCTTGGCTACGCGCCAAGCTGGCTCTCATCAGCCAGAAGATCAAGCTCGCCGCCGCCATCCGCTACGCTCTCTCGCGCTGGCAGGGGCTGACGCGCTTCATCGATGACGGTCGCATCGAGCTCGACAACAATACGGTCGAACGATCGATCCGCGGCATCAAGCTCAGTCGCAAGAACGCGCTGTTTGCCGGATCCGACGGTGGTGCCGAACACTGGGCGGTCGTCGCGTCCCTGGTCGAGACCTGCAAGCTCAACGACGTCGATCCGCTTGCCTATCTCACCGACGTCCTGACCAGGATCGTCAGTGGTCATCCGAACCGCGACATCGACCAGCTATTGCCTTGGGCCTACCGCACTCAGTTCCTCAAAGCCGTGGCCTGATAACGACGCTTACGGTTCATGAGCCGTCTAGCTTTGATGTCGTATTCGGCACGCATAGCGGGCGGGGTCATCCTGGAAGCGCGCTTGGCTCTTACACCATGGCCTGGCGCATCGGCGTGGCGCTCGGACTTGCCCGCGGCATCATCCGCGTTGCGTTCGCGCTGATCCGGCCGTCGCAGCCGCCGGCGCCGGTGTTGCGGACGGCGTAGCGGGCAGCTTGGGAGCTCACAGCGGACGCCGTGCTGTTTCTTCGTGATGGGGGCTTGTGAGCCAGAGCGGCCCTCAGCACCGTCATGTGCTGCTGATACCGGAGCTTAACCTTTGGTTGCTTACGTTACCGGCCTCAATCAACGCAAGGGACATGCAACATTCGGCGCGAATCTTAGCTGCCGCAATGGCTTTGTCGCTCAGTCAATCGGTGACGCCGGTGCTTAAGAAAGTGATCGTGGCGGCAGCGCTTTGCGGGGCGGCAGCAATCTCCGTTGCCCTCCTGGTGACGGATTGGCCTGTCCCGCATACGCGCCGGACTGGGTATTTCGATGTTACAACATCGGAAAAGGCGGACCTCTCGCACATCGACGAATGGAATCGCGCAGCCAAAGCCAAGTATGGACCGGATGCGTCGACATTTGCGTCGATGTCTTCCCATAAGCTGACATGGGTGGCCCGTGTCGGAGACAAGGTTGTCGAAACACGTCCCTTTGGATTTTCCGTGTACGGCTTCCTTGGCGTGTTCATGGTGTCGAACGTGGAGAGCTTTCCGTTCGAGCTTTCGATCGAACCAAAAGATCCTGTTAAGCCGGACAAGACGGTCGACAAGGTCAAGGCTAGCTTCGCGAAGACGGCCCCGGCGGAGGCGCTTGAATTTGGCAACCGTGACTGGCGGCCGGCTCACTGCCATTCCCCCAAACCACCTGAGTTCGGGTTTCCGTTGTACGCTTCGGACTTTCGTGTCGATACGAGCTCGATTTGCCTGATGCAATCCGATGGGGGACCGCATACCGCGTTGGTCGGCTTTGCACGTGTCGACGCCAGTTTCTGGGTGCGCCTGTTCTCCCGCAAGGTGTGCCGCATTCTGGCGGCATCCTGGGTCGAATCGATGATTTCGCAGCCGGATGCGAAACGTCCCGATTATGTCGCCTGTATGCTGGCGACAAAGGCCCGCGGCTCGGAGCGTGAGGTCATCGCGGCTCGCTTCTTCGAGGTCCGCGATGACAAGACTTTGGCGGTCTTCGACTGAGTTTCGGTGACCGACGTCGCGTCTTGAAGCTTCACGTTTCGACTTCCGCTTATGGCCCATCGTTGACATGGAGCGACTAGGTATCAACGTCGTCTTCTATGCGCATGGCGGACGCGACAATTCAGGAGCATACATCTACTTCTGCGCTCGTGCCTTGGACGCAACGCGGCGCTTTGGGGGCGCGCTGTCACAAGCGTCGGCACCCGAGGCGTCTCCGGCAGAACGACGAGCATGAAGACCCGAGGAGAGTCACGCGTTGGCCGTGACGCGTAAGGTGTCATGGAAAGTTCGAGACGCCACCTCGACGGCGCCTCGAATCCAACCGGGTCATCTGGCCATCCGTTCGAACTCCATCTGATCCGGTGACTTGCGGCTTAGCGTTACCTGCAGATATGGCGGTTGCCGTCCCACCCGAGGTAGGTGCTCGTCGCCGGATCGTAGGATCGATAACGCTCCGCGCAGGAACGTGAAGCAGTGCCATCTGCGCGAGCCATGGCGCTGTCCGCGCCTTGCGCAGGAGCTGCGCCATCCGGCAACTCGAGGCCCAGCCGACCGGCCGGCGTCAGCGTGCCGTTCAGGTTGCGATTGGGGTTCTCGGCCTCGTACGTATCGGGATGGCTGCTCGCAAAGCCGGATTGCGCGTAGGCGGCGCTTGCGGTCAGGCCCGACAACAAAGCCACGGCAGCGAGAATTTTAAGTCCAGTCATGGTCCATCTCCATCATTGCCCGGTGCAATCGTGCTGCCGGTGCGAGAGGAGTTGGATCGACATCTGCGCTGAACAAGCTCGCTTGATCCCATGCGCGCGACCTGACGCGATCTCGTCGTTCAAATGCAGAAAGAATCGTTTGCTTGCGGAACGCAAAAGAATGGTCCACCGCCGCCATGCTCTCGTGCCCCGGGCGCAGCGCAGCGTCACCTCGACGGTGCGCTTGCGCGCGACCGGCGGGCGACGCTGGGCTAGCTGCGGCCAGCGCTGGCCGACATCGGGTCCAAGTTCAACTGAAACAGAAAGCCAGCGGGCGGTATGGACTAGCGACGTCCTGATCGCTTGAGTTCGGCGACCTTAAACCTGTTGCCGGCGGCCAGGCTGCTGCAAAACCAGTGGGCCTTGTTTCGGTTTTCGCCCAGGAACACCTTGGTTTCAACGCAATCCAGGTAGGATTTATGGGTGATGGTGTCTCGGCACGTTGGCGAGAAAGGTCCATAGTTCGTACCGCCGCCCGACTCGCTGCATCCGACCCAGGGATCTTTGCCGCTTGGGAAGCTTGATGCACAGCCACCGTTGCAGCTGCTGGCGACTTTCTCCAGGCTGGCAATCCTCCCCATCACCGAACCCGGCGCATACGAAGGCGTGCTCGCGGTTGACGTTCGAGCGGTTGACGCAGTCCGACGCGGCGCCGTTGTGTTTGCTCCCCGCTCCGACACGTGCGGCTTTGCCACCTGTTTCGGCGCGTCGACCGTGACAGGGGGAATCGTGGCGGCGGAGCCAGTCGGGATTTGCGACGCTGCCGGGGCGCACAGCAAGGCAGTTGATAAGACAGCGACGGCTGAGGGCACGACAAAGCTTGACGAGAATTTCATGAGCATGTCCTTCCCAAATTCGGGACGGAGATGCCGCCCCGGTAAATGCACGGTAACATACATTTCGGATTGGGCAACCGAGGGTTGAAGGGGCATCTGCCTATAAACTCGCCATCCACACAAAGCGTGGCCCTCGGCGGAACGGCTCTGGATTGCTCCGTCGCAAGAGCTCCCCGCAACGACGGCGTGGAGAAGGAGCAGCGCGTCACTTCGGTCTCGTGCCCCGACAGGAGAGGGCACAAATAAAAACGGGGCCGTGAGGCCCCGTCAAAAGTCCGTAGCTTATTCCGCGATCTTACTTGATCTTCTTACTTGATCTTGGCTTCGCGAAATTCGACGTGCTTGCGCGCGACCGGATCGTACTTCTTCTTGACCAGCTTGTCGGTCATGGTGCGCGAATTCTTCTTGGCGACGTAGTAGAAGCCGGTGTCAGCCGAGGACACGAGCTTGACCTTGATGGTGACCGCTTTGGCCATGTTCAGAACCTCAGGAATGAAGGGAATCTGGAGCCGGCCAAACGGCCCGCGTTGGCCGGCAACCTAGCCAGAAACCGCCTGATGTCAAGGTTTCGAAGCGTTTTCGAGCGAAGTGGGCACCGGTTCGCGTCAAGAAAACGCGTCAAAAACAACAACCTAGAGCCCCGAACGGGGCTCTAGGGCGGAAAACCACCCAAAACGGTCCCATTACGCCTCGAAGAACCGGTTTTTCGGCCGCGGCAGGCCCAGATTCTCCCTCAAAGTGGCCCCTTCATACTCTTTGCGGAAAATCCCGCGCCGCTGCAGCTCCGGCACCACCTTGTCGACGAAATCGTCGAGGCCGGCGGGCAGGAACGGGAACATGATGTTGAAGCCGTCGGAGCCGCGCCCGACCAGCCATTCCTCCATCTGGTCGGCGATGGTCTTGGCCGTGCCGACGAAGGACAGCCCGCCATAGCCGCCGACGCGCTGGGCGAGCTGGCGCACGGTGAGCTTGTCGCGCCTGGCGAGATCGACCATGCGCTGGCGGCCGCTCTTGCTGGCGTTGGTCTCCGGAATCTCCGGCAGTTGTCCGTCCGGATCGAAGCCCGAGGCATCCGTGCCGAGGATGACCGAGAGCGAGGCGATGGCGCTGTCGTAATGCACGCGGCTGTCGAGCAGCGCGCGCTTCTCCTTGGCCTCATCGACGCTGTCGCCGACCACGACGAAGGCGCCGGGAAGAATCTTGAGATGTTCAGGATCGCGGCCGATCTTCTCCATGCGGCCCTTGATGTCGGCATAGAGTTTCTGGCCGTCGGCGAGGGGGCCGCCGCCGGTGAACACAGCTTCCGCCGTCTCTGCCGCAAGCTGCCTGCCGTCCTCCGATGCGCCGGCCTGCACGATCACCGGCCAGCCCTGCACGGGCCGCGCGATGTTGAGGGGGCCGCGCACCTTCAGATATTTGCCGTTGTGGTCGAGCACGTGCATCTTCGCGGGATCGACGAACACGCCGCTTTCGACGTCGCGCACGAAGGCGTCGTCGGCGAAGGAATCCCAGAGGCCCGTGACCACGTCGTAGAACTCGCGGGCGCGCTTGTAGCGCTCGGCATGCTCCATGTGGTCGTCGAGGCCGAAATTCAGCGCCGCGTCTGGATTCGAGGTGGTGACGATGTTCCAGCCCGCGCGCCCGCCGCTGAGATGGTCGAGCGAGGCGAAGCGGCGCGCCACGTGGTAGGGCTCGTCAAACGTCGTCGAGCCCGTCGCGATCAGGCCGATGCGCTCGGTGACGGCGGACAGCGCCGACAGCAGCGTGAATGGCTCGAACGAGGTCACGGTGTGGCTGCGCTTGAGCGCATTGACCGGCATGTTCAGCACGGCAAGGTGGTCCGCCATGAAGAAGGCATCGAACTTGCCGGCCTCGAGCTTCTGGATCAGCGTCTTGATATGGCCGAAGTTGAAATTGGCGTCCGGCCAGGCCCCGGGATAGCGCCAGGCGCCGGTGTGGATGCTGATCGGGCGCATGAACGCGCCAAGCTTGAGTTGCCGTTGTGCCATTGCCCCGTATCCGTTCTGGGTGTCGTTGGGGAAGACATAGGGACGCCTGGGAACTCCGCCATCGGGGGAGGCGGGAAGATTTTTTCGTTTTTTGATCGACTCTCAGCATGTTCGCGTCATTCCGGGGCGCCGCGCGGAGCCGTGAGCTCAGATGCGCAATTGCGCATCTGAGAAGCCCATCAAGCCGCAGACACTGATGCGAGGAAGCTACTGCCCCCGCGCCCTTTGATCGAAGGCGCTCAGCACTGCGAGCGTCATCGCGGTGACGCCGGTCCGGATGGTCGGTTTCGGCACCGGGGCGAATTGCGGCGAGTGGTTGCCGGGAAGCGGCGGGCCGCTGCCGTTACGCGCGGCGGCGACGCGGTCGGGCTCATAGACGCCGATGTTGAAGAACATCGAAGGCACGCCGGCGTTGACATATTCTGAATAGTCCTCGCTGGTCGTGTTTGCCGGGCTGACGTTGAACTTGTCGCCGAAGGCCACTTTCAGCACTCGCTCGGCCTGGCCGACGACAGCGGCATCGTTCATCACCGCCTTGGTCCCCTCGTCGAGATGGATTTCGGGCGCCGGCGCATCCGCCATCGCCGCCACCGCCTTCGCCGTCCGCTCGATCCCAGTCAGCATCCTGGCGCGCACCTGCGGCTTGAAGCTGCGGATCGTGCCGATCACCCTGGCCTCGTCGGGAATGATGTTGCCGGCGGTGCCGGCGTGGATCGCGCCGATGGTGACGAGGCCGAATTCGGTCGGGTCCTTTTCGCGGCTGATCACGCTCTGCACGTCGACGACGAAGCGGGATGCCATCATCACGGGATCGATGGTCGCCTGCGGTATCGCACCATGGCCGCCGCGGCCAACGAATCTGATGAAGAGACCGTCAACATTCGACGATCCGACCCCGACCCTATAGGTCACGGAGCCGTAGGCTCCACCGCCGTCGTGCAGGGCAAAACCCGCGTCGGGCTTCGGAAAGCGGGTGAACAGGCCATCGTCGATCATCGCCTTTGCGCCCGTGACCTCTTCCTCGGCGGGCTGCGCGATGAACATCAACGTACCGTGCCACTGGTCCTTTATGCCGACCAGGGTCTTCGCTGTGCCGACCCAGCTCGCCATGTGGATGTCATGGCCGCAGCTATGGGCGACGAATGTCTCGCGGCCCTGCCAGATCTGCTTGTCGCGGCTGGCATAGGGCAGGCCGGTCTTCTCCTCCATCGGCAGCGCGTCGAGCTCGGTGCGAACCATGATGGTGGGACCGTCGCCGTTCCTGTAGATGGCAACAAGGCCGGTCTTTCCGACGTGCTCGGTGACCTCAAAGCCAATCGCACCCATCTCGGCGGCGAGTTTCGCCGCGGTCTTCACTTCCTGGTAGGCAACCTCGGGATGGGCGTGGATGTCCTTGTAGAGCGCGTCGAGCTTCGGGTATTCGCTCTCGAAGGAGGTCTCGATCGTTTGCTTCAATCTGGCGACGTCGAGCTCCGCATGGGCGGGCGTCGAGAGCAGGCCGCACAACGCCACGGAAGCGAGCAGAGGCCTTACGAACCACGTCATCCGATTCTCCAGTCGTTTAAGCACCCGTTCCCTCACCTAGCACATCTCGTCGCATCCTGCCGCGATAGAAATGGAAGAACTGCACCGGCGCATCGGGGCGTCTCTTCGAACCAATCCGCCTCTCGCTTCGACCAAGCCATGACCTCGTGAGGAGACCCGACATGGCAGGCGCAATGACCGTGGACGGCGGCACCGTTCGCATCGACCGGCCCATGCCCTGGGTCGGCCGCCTGCTGTCGCTGCCTCTGTTGGCCGCGAGCGGTTATCTCTTGTGGAATGTCGGCCTCGGCCTGCGCCAGGATTTTTCCGGCTTCGGCCGGCTCGCCGATGATCTCGTGCCGGTGCTGGTGTTCACGGGGTTGGGACTGCTCGTCGGCATCCCCGGAATGATCCTGCTGACGTACCGCACTTTCGTCGTGCTCAACGAGACGCTGCGCCAGATCGTCATCACCAGGCAGTTCGGCCCGCTCAATATCCGCAGCCAGCGCGATCTCGCCGACTATCACTTCGTCAGCATCACCGACGACTACGATGCGGATCTGACGACCTACGACGTCAATCTCTGCGGCAACAGAGGCACCGAGCCGATCACGCTTCAGAGCTTCACCAGGCGCGAGGAGGCGGACAAGCTCGCAAGCGAGATCGGCCGCGTCCTGAAATTGCCGGCGCGCGACTATGTCGGCACCGAGCCTGATGATTCCTGATTAGGTCCAGCCACGGCCTGTTGCTACCTGTTGCGGAAATTGCCATCCTCGCGGCCTCACACCGCAATGGAAGGCCATGACCTCAGCGAATAATTCCATTCCCGCGCTTCGACCGCGCGGCAAGGGCCACCAATTCCTGTTGTATGGCGACTCCTGTTCGGGCGTGCCGGGCGGATTGCACGAAAAGACCTTCGCCTCGGTCAATGCGGTCGTTCAACGCCTGAGGCCGCAGCCTGAATTCGTGCTCTTCCCGGGCGATGAAATCATCGGACTGACGCCGGATCCGGACGCGCTCCGCGCGCAGTGGCGCTATTGGCTGGATACGGAAATGGCATGGCTCGACCGTGCGGCCATTCCGATGTGGCACACAACCGGCAACCACACGACCTATGATTTGATGAGCGAGGCGGTGTTTCGTGCTGTGCTCGCGCTGCCGAAAAATGGGCCGCCGGGACAGGTGGGCCTCTCCTACTTCGTGCGACGCGGCGACCTCCTGATGGTGTTCGTCAACACGCTCTGGAGCGGCCTGGGAGGTGAGGGCCATGTCGAGCTCGGGTGGCTCGAAACAACGCTCAGAGAGCATGGCGATGCCCGACACAAGCTCGTCCTTGGCCATCATCCGGTGTTTCCGATCAACGGCTATACGGGGACGTATCAGCGCGAGATCGGCCACGAATATGCTCGCCCGTTCTGGGACATCCTGGTGAACGAAAACGTGCTTGCCTATCTGTGCAGCCACATCCTCGCCTTCGACGTGCAGGCGCATCGCGGTGTCCTGCAGATCTGCACTGCGGGCGCGGGAACGGCTCACAGGATGCCGGAAGGCGTCGAGTATCTGCATTGCATTCAGGCCGCGCTTGACGAGGAAGGCCTGCGTTATCAGGTGCTCGATACGGACGGCGTTGTCAGGGAGAGGATGGAATGGCCGCTGCGCGATCCTGATCCCGCTAAATGGAGAGAGCTGCGGCCCGGAGATGTCGAAGCACCGTTTAGCGGACGTGTGGAAAGCGGGCGCCGGATCGAGCTGAGGCTCGTGGGGCAAAGTGCTGCGACCGATGTCGCAGCGGTCCAGACGATTTTCACGGCTTTCGCGCCGGGTTCGATCGCGCCGTTCTGGCTTGGGCTTCGGGGACCGAGACAAACCCTGACAGCCATCGTTGCTCGTGAGCCGGGGCGAAGCCCAACCTATTGGTTTGGACCTGATCTTCCGGCGGGCGAGGGTTTCGATATTCACGTCGCGATCTACCCGGACATGGGCCCGGGCGGTCTCTTGTATCGTCGTCACGATTCCACGCGTTGGTCGTCCTTCACCTCTGCGACGGCGCGAGGGCTGGATCAGCTGGCGTGGCCGCAGCAATGGGCGATCGGCCACGGACAAGGTGGTAGCGAAGACCGCGCCTTCAGAGGTGCCGCGCTGAGTTTGCTGATCGCGTGAATGAGCCTGGAGAGTTCGGCGGCTGGATCAGCTCAAGATATCCTTCTGCATCTTGCCGCCGTAGAAATGGAAGAACGGCACCGGCGCATCGTGGCGGAGCGGGCCGGTGGCAAGGCGGGTGTCGAGCTCGTTGAGCACGTTGCGTGTCATCGGATGCAGATCGGCGAGCGGCTTTGAGCCGAGCTCGACCCAGACCAGCTCGACCAGCTCGGCATCCGCATGGATCACCCCCTCGACGCGGTGGGTGATCGCGGAAGCGTCCGCGGTGAAGAAGCGGGTATCGAAGCGCTTGACGCGGCCGGGCGGGGTGATCGCGCGTGCGATCAGGAACAGGCTGGAGGGATCGGGCAGCAGGCCCGCATCCGCGAACGGCTTCCAGGCACCCTCGAGTTTTGCTTTCCCCTCGGACTTGCGTCCGAGGCAGAGGCCGGTCTCCTCGCAGGCCTCGCGGATTGCGGCAATCGCAAGCGACTTTGCGCGCGAGGCCGGAGTCTTCGGGCTGCCCTTGGCGAGATTGGCTTCCAGCTCGGCGGTGATGGGTGCAGCACACGGCACGCGGTAATCGTCCTTGTCGACGCGGCCGCCGGGGAAGACGAACTTTCCGGGCATGAACACCACCTTGTCGTGGCGCTTGCCGACCAGGACTTTTGGAATGCTGCCGCTGCGATCGACCAGGATCAGCGTCGCCGCATCGCGGGGGCGGAAATAGGGATGGTGGTCGGCTTCCTTGCCCTCGTGGATCTTGGCCTTCTCGGCTCCCTGCGACGTATCCGTCATGTCCTCACCCAAACCGCTTTTTGATTATTTGCTTAGACCGGCGGAATACCATCCGGAGGGTTGTCGTCAAAGCCGTGCATGCGCAGAGCCCATTGCAAGCCGACCACAGCTCCCTTGACCGGCTGGAGCAGCGCGAGCGAGGCGACGAAGGTGAAGGGCAGATAGGCCGCGAAGCTGAGCCAGACCGGCGTGGTGTAGTTGGTCTCGATCCAGAGGATCGTGGGCACCACGATGTGGCCGACGATGACGATCACGAGATAGGCCGGCAGATCGTCGGCGCGGTGCGGCGTGAAGTCGAGGCCGCAGACCGAGCAATTGTCCGCGGTTTTGAGGAAAGCACGGAACAGCTTGCCCTCGCCGCAGCGCGGGCAGCGGCTGCGGAAACCGCGCTTCATGGCCGTCCAGACGTCGCGCTTCTCGACGAGGCCGGTCTCGCGCGTCCAGATCTTTGGGGCCGTGCTCGTCGTCACCATGCCTTGCCCTTCTGACCCCCGCCTTTTCCTTTGTTCTTGCCCTTGCCCTTCTTGGGTTTGCCGGACTTTTGCTTCGGCGGCTTGCGTTTTTTATCCGGACTGCGTCCAGGATGTGCCTTGAACGAGGGGCGGCGTTGTGGGCCGGGAGGCCTGCGGTCGCGCGGTGCGGTCTCGCTGGAGGACGACAGCAGCTCGAAGCGCAGCGCGCCCGCGATGGGGGCCGCTTCGATCAGGCGGACGTCGACGACGTCGCCGAGTTGATACATGGTGCCGCTGCGCGTGCCGACGAGCGCGTGCCGGCTCTCGTCATAGTTGAAATATTCCGTGCCAAGGGATCTGATCGGGATCAGGCCGTCGGCGCCGGTCTCGGCGAGCTTGACGAACAGGCCGGCGCGGGTGACGCCGGAGACGCGGCCCTGGAAGCTCGCGCCGATGCGGTCGGCGAGGTGATGGGCGATCAGCCGGTCGACGGTCTCGCGCTCCGCCTTCATCGCGCGCCGCTCGGTCACCGAGATATGGGCTGCGACCTCGCCGAGGCTTTCCGGCGTCTCGCTGTCGGGCAGGGCGCCTTCGCCGAGGCCGAGCGCGCGGACCAGCGCGCGATGCACGACGAGGTCGGCATAGCGGCGGATCGGCGAGGTGAAATGCGCGTAGCGGCGCAGGTTCAGGCCGAAATGACCGTAATTCTCGGCGGAGTATTCGGCCTGGGCCTGGGCGCGCAGCACGACCTCGCTCACCAGCGGGAAGTGATCGTGGCCTTCGAGCTGCGCCAGCACGCGATTGAACAAAGCCGGGCGCAGCGCGCCGCCTTTCGCGAACGGAACGTCCAGCGTCTCCAGAAACTCCGCGAGTGCGTGGACCTTCTCCAGCGTCGGCTCGTCATGCACGCGGTAGATCAGCGGGAGAGACTTCTTCTCCAGCATCTCGGCCGCCGCGACGTTGGCGAGGATCATGAACTCCTCGATCAGCTTGTGCGCGTCGAGACGTTCAGGCACGACGACGCGATCGACCGTGCCGTCGCTCTTCAAGAGGATCTTGCGCTCGGGCAGATCGAGATTGAGCGGATCGCGCTCGTCGCGGGCGCGCTTGGCGCAGGCATAGGCGGCGTAGAGCGGCCTCAGGATCGGATCGAGCAGCGGGCCGGTGGTGTCGTCGGGCCGGCCGTCGATCGCGGCCTGCGCCTGCGCATAGTTCAGTTTCGCCGCCGAGCGCATCAGGATGCGGTGGAAGCTGTGCGAGCGCTTGCGACCATCGGGGCCGAGCACCATGCGCACCGCGAGCGCGCCGCGCGGCTCGCCCGGCACCAGCGAGCAGAGATTGTTGGAGATGCGCTCGGGCAGCATCGGCACGACGCGGTCCGGGAAATAGACCGAGTTGCCGCGATCGAGCGCGTCGCGGTCGAGCGCGGTGCCCGGCCGCACGTAGAAGCTCACATCGGCAATGGCGACATCGACAATGAAGCCGCCTCTGTTGTTCGGATCGGGGTCGGGCTGCGCATGCACCGCGTCGTCGTGATCCTTCGCATCCGGCGGATCGATGGTGACGAGCGGCACGTCGCGCCAGTCTTCACGTCCCTTCAGATTGGCCGGCTCTGCCGCTTCGGCTTCACGCTCCGCCGCGGGGCGGAATTGCAGGGGGATGTCGTGCGCGTAGATCGCGATCAGGCTGATCGCCTTCTCCGACTTGACCGAGCCGAGCTTCTCCTTGACCCGGCCGGAGGCCAGCCCAAACGCGCGCGAACGGATGATGTCGACGCTGACGAGGTCGCCGTCCCGGGCGCCGTGCGTGTCGGCCGCGGCGATGTTCAGCTCGCGGTCGGCAGACTTCTTGTCGACCGGGACCAGCCGTCCGCCGCCTTCGGGCAGCTCGCGGAACACGCCGAGGATGCGGCTCTTCGTCTTGTCGAAGACCTTGATGATGTGGCCGCGATAGGCCGGACCTTCGTTCTCATCCGAGCGCTCGACGCGCAGCAGCGCGCGATCGCCGATTCCGGCCGCGGTGCCGGGCTTTGGCCGGCGCGGCATCACGATGAGGATTTTTGGCGGTTCGCCGCTTTCGACCTCGTCCCATTCGGTGGGGGAGGCGATCAGCTCGCCGTCGCTGTCACGGCCGGTGATGTCGGCGACCAGCGTCGACGGGAGCGCGTCCGGCTCGGAAACCTTGTGGCGTTTTTTCTTGATGGTGCCGTCGTCGGCGAGCTCGCGCAGCATGCGCTTGAGCTCGATGCGATCGGCCTTCTTCAGGCCGAACTCGCGCGCAATTTCGCGGGTCCCGACCTTTCCGGGATTTGCCTTGATGAAGGCGACGATGGCGCTCCGGTCGGGAAAGCCATGGTCATTCTTGCGTTTCACTTAACCTCTAATTCTTGATCTAGGTCTTGCCGGCACTCTTCTTGGCCGGAGCCTTGGGGGCGGCGGCCTTGGTCGGCGACGTTTTTGCGGTCGACGACACGGCGGCGCGCGCCTTGCTGGTGGATTCGGATTTGGGTTTGGCCGCCTTCTTGGCGGCCGGTTTCTTCGGCTTCGGCGCGGCGTCATCGCCGTCGGCGGCCTTCTCTGTAGCCTTCTTGGCCTTGGCCGGCTTCGCCGCCTTCTTCGGCTTCTTGCCGCCGCCCTTGGCCGCGCGCTCGTCGATCAGCGCGATCGCCTGCGGCAGCGTGACGGTGTCCTTTTCGAACTCGGCCGGGATCGTCGCGTTGACGCCACCTGCCGTGACATAGGCGCCGTAACGGCCGCTCTTCACCGTGACGGTGCCCAGCGTCGGATGATCGCCGATCGCTTTGCCGGGGTCGGCGCCGAAGCGGCGGCTCGGGCCCTTGGCGACCTTTTCCGCGATCAGCGTCACCGCGCGGTTGAGGCCGATATCGAAGACCTCGTCGCCGCTCTCCAGGCTGGCGTAGGTCTTCTCGTGCTTCACGAACGGCCCGAAACGGCCGAGTCCTGCCGTGATCGGCTGACCGGTCTCCGGATGCTTGCCGATCTCGCGCGGCAGCGACAACAGCTTCAGCGCAAGCTCGAGCTCGACATCGCCCGGCGAGGTGCCCTTCGGGATGCCCGCGCGCTTCGGCTTCTCGCCTTCCTCATAATCCTTCTGCTCGCCGAGCTGGATGTAGGGCCCAAAGCGGCCGGCCTTGACCCAGACATCGCGACCCGTATCAGGGTCCTGGCCGAGCGAACGGTCGGCGGTGGTCTCGCTGTCGGCGGCGAGCTGGCGGGTGTAGCGGCATTCCGGATAGTTCGAGCAGCCGACGAAGGCGCCGAACTTGCCGGCCTTGAGATTCAGCCTGCCGTTGCCGCAGCTCGGGCACTGCCTGATATCGCCGCCATCGGCGCGGGGCGGATAGATGTGCTGGCCCAGCATGTCGTCGAGCACATCGAGCACCTGGGCGACGCGCAGATCCTTGATCTCGTCGACGGCACCGATGAAGCCGGTCCAGAAATCCTTCAGCACCTGCTGCCAGGAGATCTCGTTGTTGGAGATGCGGTCGAGCTGCTCCTCCAGATTGGCGGTGAAGTCGTATTCGACGTAGCGGCTGAAGAAGCTTTCGAGGAAGGCGACCACGACGCGGCCCTTGTCCTCGCCGTGCAGGCGCTTCTTCTCGAGCTTGACGTAGCCGCGGTCCTTCAGGACCTGGAGGATCGAGGCATAGGTCGAGGGACGGCCGATGCCGAGCTCTTCCATGCGCTTGACCAGCGAGGCCTCCGAGAAGCGCGGCGGCGGCTCGGTGAAGTGCTGGGTGACGGCGAGCGACTGCCGCTTCAAGCCGTCGCCCGCACTCATGGCGGGCAGGCGGCGCGAATCGTCGTCTTCCTCGTCGTCGCGGCCTTCCTGGTAGAGCGCGAGGAAGCCGTCGAACTTGACGACCTGACCCGTCGCCCGCAGCTCCAGCGTGCGGGAGCCTGCCTTCGCGGTGATGTCGACGGTGGTGCGCTCGAGCTCGGCAGATTCCATCTGGCTCGCGATGGTGCGCTTCCAGATCAGCTCATAGAGTCGGGCCTGGTCGGCATCGAGCTTGCGGCTCATGCTGTCGGGGCGGCGCGACATGTCGGTCGGGCGGATCGCTTCGTGCGCTTCCTGGGCGTTCTTGGCCTTGGCCTGGTACTGGCGCGGGGCCTCCGGCACATAGGCGTTGCCGTAATCCTCGCCGATCACCTTGCGCGCCTGGGTGATCGCGGACGGATCGATCTGCACGCCGTCGGTACGCATATAAGTAATGAGTCCGGTGGTCTCGCCGCCGATGTCGATGCCCTCATAAAGGCGCTGCGCGATGCGCATCGTGTGCGCCGGCGCAAAGCCGTATTTGCGGCTGGCTTCCTGCTGCAGCGTCGAGGTGGTGAAGGGCGCCTGCGGATTGCGCCGGGCCGGCTTGGCATCGACCGCGGTCACGGCGTAGGCGGCCGCTTCCAGCGCCTTCTTGAAGTCTTCGGCTTCCGCACCGGTGCCGATGTCGAGACGCTGGATCTTCTTGCCGTCGGCGCCGACGAGGCGCGCCTCGAATGCGTCGCCGCGGGGCGTCAGCAGGGTCGCGATCAACGACCAATATTCGCGCGCGACGAACTTCTCGATCTCCAGTTCGCGGTCGCAGACCAGCCGCAGCGCCACCGACTGCACGCGGCCCGCCGAGCGGGCGCCCGGCAGCTTGCGCCAGAGCACGGGGGAGAGGGTGAAGCCGACCAGATAGTCCAGCGCACGGCGCGCCATGTAGGCGTCGACCAGCGCGCCGTCGATCTGGCGCGGATTCTTCATCGCGTCCGTGACGGCCTGCTTGGTGATGGCGTTGAACACCACGCGCTCGATCTTCTGATCCTTCAGCGCGCGCTTTTCCTTCAACACCTCCAGCACGTGCCAGGAGATGGCCTCGCCCTCGCGATCAGGGTCGGTCGCCAGAATCAGGCGGTCGGCGTTCTTCAGGGACTTGGCGATATCGTTGAGCCGGCCGGCCGCCTTGGGGTCGACCTCCCAGATCATCTTGAAATTTGCGTCCGGATCGACGGAACCGTTCTTCGCCGGGAGGTCGCGGACATGGCCGAACGAGGCCAGAACCTCGTAGGACGAGCCCAGATACTTGTTGATCGTCTTGGCTTTCGCCGGCGACTCCACAATGACGATATTCATGTAGTTCCAGTAGCTTACGGGGAAATTACGAGCCGCTTTCGATGAGATTCGGATCGGCCGTTTCGACCCGAACATGGGTGGTGAGGCCCTCGCTGTCAAATCGAGGGGTGTTGAAAGCACCCCAAATGGGAAAAGTTTCATATCGAGAAAGTTGCAAAATACCACCTTGGAGTTGCGGTCAATGTCGGCGTAGAGTCGCCCGGGGCATGGATTCGGGTGGGGTCTGGTGACTAAGCCAGGAAAGAAACGGGCGCGCGCCGCGTCAGGCGTGGCGGGAGGCTCGCGCGGTGAGGAACCAGGGGAGGGCGGCGTCGATGAGGCCGTCGCCTTCATCGCCGAGCAGGTCGGGGCTTTGCGCAAGCTCGCCGAGCGCCACAAGCTCGATGTGCTGCATTATCTCCTGGGCATGACCAAGCTGGAGGCCGACGAGCATCTGCGGCTGCGGAGCAAGCGCAAGCTGTCGTGATGGCTTTCGCCTTTGTCAGCTTCGAGGCTCGCCGAAGAGGCGAGCACCTCGGGGTGACGGTCGGAGAGTTGACCGCGCTGCATCAACCTCGTCATTGCGAGCGCAGCGAAGCAATCCAGAGTCCTTCCTCGGGTGGCTGTCTGGATTGTTTCGCTGCGCTCGCAATGACGGTGTGAAGGCAGTCGGGCGCTCACGCCGACCGCCGCCGCGGTGCCGGTCGGGGCTTCAGCGTGATGTCGGCCAGGCTGAGCAACCGTCCATCCTCGGCGTGCAGCTCGAGCTTCTTCACCGGGCGGCCTTTGACGCGATCGACCATGACGGTGTCGATCTCCTCGGGCGTGTCGTCGAACTCCTCGCTCCATTGCCGGAGCGCGACCAGGATCGGGAAGAGGCCAAGTCCCTTCGGCGTCAGCACATACTCCTGGTAGGCGCTGCCGTCGGAGGCGGGGGCGGTCGCCAGTATGCCGTGTTCGAGCATTGAGCGCAGCCGCGCCGACAGGATGTTCTTGGCCATGCCGAGCTTGCCCTGAAACTCGCCGAAGCGGCGCATACCGAGCATCGCTTCGCGGATGATCAGCAGAGTCCACCAGTCGCCGATCGCCTCCAGCGACCGCGCGACCGGGCAGCCGTCACCCTCAAAACTCGTTCGTTTCACCATCGTCTGAGGTCTCCTCACATTCGCACGATGTCGGCGCCAATCACGCGCTTGTGTGGTTGCATCATAAAACCATACGCCTAGATTGCAATACGGTTTCATAATGAAACTACTGGAGAGGCGAGCATGAGACTGAGCGGCAAGACGGCACTCATCACCGGCGGCAACAGCGGAATTGGATTGGCAACGGCAAAGCTGTTCGTGGCCGAGGGCGCGAAGGTGATCATCACCGGGCGCAATAAGGAGACGCTGGAGGCCGCAGCAAAGGAACTCGGGCCGAACGGGATCGCTCTGGTTGCGGACGCGACCGACGTCGCCGCGACTGAAGCGGCGATCAAGAAGGGCACCGAAAAATTCGGCAAGCTCGATATCGTGTTCGCCAATGCCGGCATCCCCGGCAGCACGCCGCTGGGCTCGACGACGCTGGATGTCTTTGAGAAGGTGATCAGCACCAACCTCACGGGCGTGTTCTTCACGGTGCAGTCGGCACTGCACTATATCAACGACAACGCCTCGATCATCCTCAACGGTTCGGTAATCTCCGTGCTCGGCGTTCCCGGCTACTCCGCTTACGGAGCCGCCAAGGCCGGCGTGCGCGCGCTAGCGCGGATCATGGCCTCGGAACTGTCGCCGCGCGGCATCCGCGTCAACGTCGTTGCGCCCGGCGCGACCCGCACGCCGATCTGGGGCGCCGCGATCGCAACGCCTGAAGCGGAGAAGGCGTTCGAGAAGCGCCTTGGACTATCCACGCCGCTCGGCCGCATTGCTGAACCGGATCACATCTCGAAGACGGTCCTGTTCCTCGCCTCCGACGATGCCGGGCACATCCAGGGCCAGGAGATCTTCGTCGATGGTGGCGCGGTTGCCTCTCCCGCGGGCGCACCGATCTATCGCGGCTGATCAACGTTTGCGAAAATTGAATCGGTCGGCGCGACGACATCGGTTGCGCCGGCCTGTTCCTACACCTCGGTGGCTGTATTCCTCTGAACCTTCCGTGAGGCGTTGAACCTTCGCTTGCGCTGCCAAGACCCTTTTGCGGGCAGGGTCATAAGACTCACTTTCAGGGAGCCCGCGATGTCAAAAGCAGCTCGTATTTCTTCGTCGATTTCAGAACCACGTATTTACACCGAACATTCCGCCATTCCAGCCAAGCACTCCGATACGTCCGAGTTCATCGGGGTGGCACTTTTCTCAGGCATCGGGCTTTTCATTTCGCTCGTCGCCGTCATTCTTGGCGTTCAGGGCGCCTGGTTTTAGCGCTGTCGAATTCTCAGCCGCCGCCGGGCTCCGGCAGCGGCTGGTGTCGGCGTAAGTCTTACGCCGCCTGCAGGCTGGTGGCAGCCTGAAGCGCTCCGGCCAGCGCTTTCTCACGATGCTCAGGGCCAACCTGGATGCCGTCGGCGACGATGAATTCGGGGCTCGTGATGCCCATGAACGCGAACACGCCACGCAAATAGGTTTCGAGGTGCTCGAGCGAGGCGGCCGGCGTGCCCGGGCCATAATAGCCGCCGCGCGAGATCGCCACGATCACGCGCTTGTTGCCGGCAAGGCCCTGCGGGCCGTTCGCGTCGTATTTGAACGTTTTCCCCGCCACCAGGACGCGGTCGATCCAGGCCTTGAGCTGGCTCGGGATCGTAAAATTGTACATGGGCGCGCCGATCACGACGATATCGGCATCGAGGAACTCGTTGAGCACGGCCGCGCTCGCGGCCAGGTCGGGACCGAGTTCCGCCGGCGCCGGCGCGCCTTGCGCGGCCGCAAGGTGCGAGCCGGAGAGGTGGGCGAGCGGAATCTGCGTCAAATCGCGGTAGACGAGGTCGAGCGACGGCGTCGCCTGCCTGAGACGGTCGACGATGGCGGCGGAAACCTGCCGTGAGACGGAGTGGGGGCCGAGCACGCTGGAGTCGATATGGAGGAGTTTCATTGGGGTTCACCTATGGTATAGATTTGTAACCCGCACTACATGAGTGACTGTCAAATTCCCCGCAAGAACGCACTTTTTTGAGCCATGGGCACATCTTTGAGACCTGCACACACCGATTTTCCTGCTCCCCAGATGCCGGATCGCGACCACGCGGACTGCCGCGGGGTCGCCTCGATCCTGGCGCGCGTCGGCGACAAATGGAGCGTGTTCGTCATCATGATGCTGAGCGACGGGCCCAAGCGCTTCAACGAGCTGAAGCGGATGATCAACGGCATCTCGCAGCGGATGCTGACCTTGACCCTGCGCGGGCTGGAGCGCGACGGCCTCGTCACGCGCACGATCTTCCCGACCATTCCGCCGCGCGTGGACTATGAGCTGACCGATCTTGGCCGCGGGCTCCAGCAGCCCGTGATGGCGCTTGGGCTATGGGCGAAGGAGCACCAGGCGCAGATCGCGGCGGCACGCACGCGGTTCGATGAGCGCAACGACACCTAGAGAAGAGAAACGAGACCGCCGCCGTGGCGTTCGAGGCGGCCCGCAAGCTCGAGCTCCAGCAGCACGGTGCGGACGATTGCGGGCGAGGCGCCGGACATCCGCACGAGATCGTCGATCGAGATGGGGGCAGGGCCGAGCAGGCCGGTGATCTGGTCGCGGTCGTGTGATTGCGGGTCGCTCTCGAACGGTTCGCTATCGGGCTCGCTCGCCGGATGCATCAGCGGCCGCTCCATGATCGGTGCGACAGCGTTGATGATGTCGGCGGCTTCGGTGACGAGCGTTGCGCCCTGCTTGATCAGATCGTTGGTGCCGGCAGCGCGCGGGTCGAGCGGCGAGCCGGGCACCGCGAATACCTCGCGGCCCTGTTCGGCCGCCATGCGCGCGGTGATCAGCGAGCCCGAGCGGTGCGCCGCCTCGACCACGACCACGCCGAGCGCGGCGCCGGAGATCAGCCGGTTGCGGCGGGGGAAGTCGCGGGCGCGCGGCTCGTGGCCGAGCGGCATCTCCGAGATCGCAGCGCCCGCGTGATCGAGGATCGAGGCGAGCAGGTCGCCATGCTCGGGCGGATAGATGCAATCATGGCCGCCGGCGAGCACCGCGATGGTGCCGCTCTCGACACTGGCGCGGTGTGCGGCCTGGTCGACGCCGCGGGCGAGCCCCGAGATGATGAGGAATCCGGCTTCGCCCAGCTCACGCGCGAGCTGGCCAGCGAATTTCAAGCCGGCGCCGGAGGCGTTGCGCGAACCGACGATCGCGATCATCGGCCGCATCAGGGTCGCGGTGTCGCCGCGCACGGCGAGCAGTGGCGGCGCATCGTCGAGTGTTGCGAGGCGCGCCGGATAGCCGTCCTCGCCGGGCGCAAGCCAGGCGATGCCGTACTTGCGGCTTGCGGCGAGCTCGGCCTTCGCCTCATCGGCACTACAGATGCGCCCGGAACGGGCCGCGCCGCCGCGGCGCGCCAGATCGGGCAGCCGCTCCAGCGCAGCGCGCGCCGTGCCGAAATGATCGACCAGCGAACGGAAGGTGCGCGGCCCGACATTGTCAGAACGGATCAGCCGCAGGCGGTCGATCCGCTCAGCCTCGGGCAGCTCCACGCTGGGATTGATGGCGTCCACGGCGTCTCCTTGTGGGAGTAGCATGGAACAACCTGAGGGCGTGGGCAACAGCGACGTGTGGTCGTTTCTATCGCCCCAATCATGGGCGGAGGAGGAATGGAGCAACGCGCTGCCTCATTCCTCAAGGCTTTTGCTATTCGATGACCTCGTCCGCGCGCACCTGCAACGACTGCGGTATCTCGAGGCCGAGCGCCTTGGCGGTCTTCAAGTTGATGACCGTCTTAAACAGCGTCGGCTGCTCGATGGGGATGTCGGCCGGGTTCGCGCCCTTCAATATCTTGTCAACGAAAACAGTGGCGCGGCGAAACATGGAGGTGAAGTCTACCCCGTACCCTACCAGTGCGCCCCCCGGGACGCGACGATGGGTGCGGCAATCGATGGCACGCGGCACTTGTCGACAATCGCCGAGACCAACGCCGAATTGGTGACAAACGCATTGGCGTCCGTGATGACGAGACCGTCCATGGCGGAGGAGCCGACGATTGATAGCGCGTTGTCGAGGTCGCCGGGGACGTCAAGCTCGATCGGTCGCAGCTCAACCTTCATTGCCCGCGCGGCGTTCGTCATGGCACTCATGGTGCCGTTGTTCAGGGGTTGCCTCGCTGCATGAGCACCCCTGCGCGGGTCATCGAGGGAGCTATGCTCGCAAGAACCTCTAACCGCTTCGCAGCTAGTTCTGTAAGGAAAAAGGTCTGTCCCGTAATGTTGCCACCGGGATGAGCCATGCTGGCTGCAAGGCCCAAGGTCACCAGATCGGGACCCACGATCATCACGGTTGGAATTGTGGTCGTCGCACGGTGCGCGGCAAGAACCCCGGGAAATGTGGCTGTCACGAGAACGTCGACGCCGAGGGCGACCAGTTCAGCAGCCAGCGCCGGAAGCCGGTTATCGTCGCCGTCGGCGTCGCGATATTCAACGTGGACGTTCTCGCCCTCAACCCAACCGAGACCGCGAAGCGCAACGAGGAACGCGTCGACCTCCGAATTTCGCGGTGGGGGGAGGAAAAGGCCGATCCGCGAGACGCGCTTCACTTGCTGAGCGCGTGCGGCCGTTGCCCACGCCAACGCCCCGCCAGCCAAAGTGATGAATCCGCGTCGTTTCATAGCACCGCTAAATCGCTTATCCTCTGGCAGAGAGTAAGCATTTTTCGACATTGGTCCAGCCGCGTCAATGAACAGGTTGGGTCAGAAGGCGCACAGCCTAAGCCGAGACGGCGTGAGCGTCCAACAGTCCGGCAATTCGAATCTCATCGCCTTGATTGTCGGGGCAATTTAGAACTAACGCAAAGGTTGCGGCGTTTCCGCGTTAGTGCCACGCGGCCCGACATTGTCAGAGCGGATCAGCCGCAGGCGGTCGATCCGCTCAGCCTCGGTCAGCTCAACGCTCGGATTGATGGCGTCCACGGCGTCTCCTTGTGGAGGCAGCATGGAACAACCTGAGGGCGTGGGCAACAGTTGCGTGCGCTTGATCGGGCTTCAAAGGCGCTGCAGGAAGACCCGACGTGGTCGACGGGTCTTCCGCAAGGTCGTCGATTCAACGCGCGTGGGCCGCCTGAGCGACAGCGACGCCGCTCCGCGAGACGCGAGCGTCAAGGCTGAGCGCACCGGCACCGAAGGCAAAGATCTGGAGCAGGCCGCCTGCCATCATCACGTTCTTGAGGAAGTGGATCATCTGATTCTGGTCGGCAAAGTTGTTGTGGAACGAGACTGCCGCGGCCAGCGAGAATATGGCGAGCGCCAGCGCGACCGAGCGGGCTTGATAGCCCGCGATCAGCAGGAGACCGCCACCGAGCTCGACGAGAACTGCGATCGCATATGCCAACGGGGGCACCGGCAATCCCGCAGCGGCGATGTAAGCGGTCGTCGCACCATAGGCGGTGAGCTTGCTGAAGCCACTCATTGCAAACGGGAGGCCGATCAGCAGCCGGCCAACGAGGGAAGCATAACGGGTCGTATCCATGGTCATCGCTCCTGTGCTTGGTTGAGGTCCGACGGCGGTGACGCACCAGGCGTTTGTGGTTCGTAAGAGAGTGCGCGCCGCAGGGCCCTGCGTTGTGACCTCACACTGGCTCGATTGAATCGCGATAAAAATAGAAATAATTGAAAGATTCTGTTTCCATTTTTGATCTCATCCGCGCGGCGCCCGCGGACGCGGATGCTCTGGTCGAGCCGCTGGTCCCGGTCGACTGCACGCATGGATCGACCGCGTCCACGTGCGCTTGCGCGACCTCGTCCCGATGCTAAAAGCGATGGCAATAAGAAGGGTATTGCCATGATCTCACTCGCCGACCTCCAGCGCCGCATTGAAGCGGGCGAGCTTTCGCCCGATGACGCCATCGCCCAGTCGCACGCGGCGATCGAGGCCAGGGAGAAGGACGTCCACGCCTTCGTCCGTCACGACAAATCCGCGAAGGCGCAAGCCTCCGGCCCGCTGCGCGGCATCGCCGTCGGCATCAAGGACATCATCGACACCGCCAACATGCCGACCGAGATGGGCTCGGAGATCTACCGCGGCTGGCAGCCGCGCTCGGACGCGCCGGTCGTGATGATGCTGAAGCGGGCAGGCGCCACCATCATCGGCAAGACCACGACCACGGCGTTCGCCTCGCGCGATCCGACCCCGACGCTCAATCCGCACAATCTCGGCCATACGCCGGGCGGTTCGTCCTCGGGCTCGGCCGCGGCCGTCGGTGCCGGCATGATCCCGCTGGCGCTGGGCACCCAGACCGGCGGCTCGGTGATCCGGCCCGCCGCCTATTGCGGGGCTGCCGCGATCAAGCCGTCGTTCCGGATGCTGCCGACCATCGGCGTGAAGTGCTACTCATGGGCGCTTGATACTGTCGGCCTGTTCGGATATCGCGCGGAAGATCTCGCGCGCGGGCTGCTGGCGATCACCGGCCGCACTGAATTCGATGGCATCGCCGCGGCCAAGGCGCCGCGCATCGGCGTGGTGAGGCAGGAGTTTGCCGAGGCCGTGGAGCCGGCGGCGGAAGAGGGCTTGCAGGCTGCGATCAAGGCGGCCGAGAAGGCCGGTGCCAGTGTCAAGACCATCGATCTGCCGGAGTCGGTGCAGGAAGCTTGGCGCATCCACCCGATCATCCAGGATTTCGAGGCGCATCGCGCGCTGGCCTGGGAGTTTTCGGAGCATCATGACGAGATCGCGCCGATGCTGCGTGCCAGCCTCGATGACACCGTCGGCTTGACGCCGAAGCAGTATGACGACGCGCGTCGGATCGCCCGCCGTGGCCGCCGCGAGCTCGGCGAGCTGTTCGAGGGTTTTGACGTGCTGCTGACCTATTCGGCGCCGGGCACCGCGCCGGCCAAGGAGCTCGCCTCGACCGGCTCGCCCCGCTACAACCGGCTCTGGACGCTGATGGGCAATCCTTGCGTCAACGTGCCGGTGCTGAAGGTCGGCGGCCTGCCGATCGGCGTGCAGGTGATCGCGCGCTTCGGCAACGATCCGGGCGCGCTTGCGGCGGCATGGTTCCTGGAGGATGCGCTGGCGAAATCAGGCTAGCGCGGGCTCAGTGGCGGGCAGCGCGCGTTCGGCCTCGGCGCCTGTGGCGCCTTGTCCGAGCCAACGCTCGGCGGCCTCGCGGCCACTCCGGTGCAGCGTACGAATGAAGCCGCGGCCGAGATCGGTGGATGAGCGCTGCGCCAGGCCCTCAATGGAGTCTTCGGCCGCGATCCTGGAGAGCCGCAGCGAAGGTGCGGCAGCTGCTCGCGCCCATTCCAGCGCCGCGATCTCGGCGTTGAGGGCGGCGTTGGCGGCGATCTGGTCGAGCCTGCGGTCGATCGCGGCGAGCGTGATCGGCACGTAGCTGTCACGCGTGGGCGTGACCTGGACGAGCAGCAGATCGGGGGCTGTCGATTCCTGCGCCAGGCGCACCAGCGGCGGATTGCCGCCAATGCCGCCATCCCAATAGGCCTCGCCGTCGATCTCGACGGCGCAGTGAACCAAAGGCGGGCAGGTCGAGGCCAGCGCGACGTCGGCGGTAATGCAATCGTTGCGGAAGATCTGCTGCTGCCCATCGCGGATTCGCGTCGCGGCGATCAGCAGTTTTGGGCAGGCGGCGTCGCGCAAGGCGGCAAAATCGATGTCGCGCGACAGCGCCAGCCGCAGCGGATCGAGATCGAACGGATCGAATTGGCCGGAGCGCAGCGTCGGACCGAACGCGACCGAGCTTCCCGCCGGCGAGAATCCGCCGACCAGCATCAAGGAGCGGAACGAGGCCTCGTGCATCAGGCGGGCCCAGAACCGGTTCAACCGCGAATGGGCGCCTTCGCGTCCGCCTTCGGCGAGGCCGGAGGCGAGCAGCAGCGCATTGATGGCGCCGGCACTGGCGCCGCTGATGGTGTCGATCTGGATGGTCGGGTGTTCCAGCAACCGCTCCAGCACGCCCCAGGTGAAGGCCGCAAAAGTGCCGCCGCCCTGAAGGGCCAGCGACACTCTTTGCGGCGGCCATTGGCTGGAGCGCGGCTGCACGGGCGCGACCGGCGCGGCAATGGTCACGATCTCGACTGGCGCGGCGGCTTGCGCGACGGGCGCAGGCCGGGTCACTGGCGGGGGTACGGGAGCAGGCTCGGGCGCGGGCAGCGGCGAGGGCGCATCGGACCAGACATTGGTCATCGAGAGCAGCCGGCTTGCTGCGGTGCTGGAAGCACCGTGCGAACCAGGCCCGTCATGCGCGCCGACAATCTTCTCGCTCATTCTGAGCTACCGCGTAACGCCATTTCCGCTGTCAGGATGACAGGCGTGGAACTCGTTCGCCACTCCGGCCGCGAGCAGCTTCCGAGTTGCGAACAGGAATTGGCACATAATGCGGAGGCGGTGCGGCGATATCCGTACTTTTTCCGGCCTTGGGATTTTGTTTTGACGCGTTTTCTTGACGCGAACCGGTAGCCACTTCGCTCGAAAACGCTCTAGGCCTTCTCGCCGATCCGGCTTTCCTTGCCCGATTGCAGTCGCTTGATGTTCTCGCGATGCGCGTAGAACAAGAGCAGCGTCAGCGCGGCGAACAGCGATGCGAGCGCGAGATGCCCGAACCACCACAGGAAAATCGGGGTGATGAACGCCGCCACCAGCGCGGACAGCGAGGAGTAGCGGGTGGTGAAGGCGGTGGCGAGCCAAAGCAGGCAGAACACGATCGCGCCGGGCCAGAACAGGCCGAGCAGGATGCCGATATAGACGGCGACGCCCTTGCCGCCTTTGAACTTCAGCCAGACCGGGAAGAGATGGCCGAGGAAGGCGCCGAGCCCGGCCACCATGGCGGCATTGGGTCCCGCGATGTAGCCGGCGATCACCACCGCGACCGTGCCCTTGAGCGCGTCGAGCAGCAGGGTGCCCGCGGCAAGGCTCTTGCGTCCCGTGCGCAGCACGTTGGTGGCGCCGATGCTGCCGGAGCCGATCGAGCGAATATCCTGCGTGCCGGCGAGTTTGGTCAGGACCAGCCCGAACGGAATCGAGCCGAGCAGGTAGCCGATGACAAAGGCCACCGGCAGGAAGGCTTCAAGCCCCATGGCCGCATCTCCATGCTGAACCGCGACGCCACGCATGAATTTGCCCGTCAGACATGCTCGTACACCGTCCGTCCGCCGACAATGGTGCGCACCACGCGGCCTGTAAAGCGGGCCTCGTCGAACGGCGTGTTCTTGCAGGGCGATTTGAGGTCGGCGGGATCGACGATCCAGGGCACATCGGGATCGATCACGATGACATCGGCCGGGCTGCCCGTGCGCAGGGTTCCACCCGGCAGACCCAGGATCTCGGCCGGCCGCGTCGACATGGCCCGGATCAGCGTTTTCAGGTCGAGTTCCTCATTGTGCACGAGGCGAAGGCCCGCCGGCAGCATGGTCTCGAGCCCGATGGCACCGTGTGCTGCTTCCGCGAACGGCAGGCGCTTGACCTCGACGTCCTGCGGATTGTGGTCGGACATGATGACGTCGACGAGGCCGGAGGCGACAGCCGCGACCAGCGCGCGCCGGTCGTCCTCGGTCCGCAGTGGCGGCGACAGCTTCAGGAACGACCGGTAGGGGCCGATATCGTTCTCGTTCAGCGCAAGATGATTGATCGAGACGGAGGCGGTCACGGCGAGGCCGGCGTCGCGGGCGCGCTTGAGGACGTCGAGCGAGTCGATACAGGTCAGCGACGCCGCGTGATAGCGCCCGCCGGTGAGCGCGACGAGACGCATGTCACGCTCGAGCATCACGGCCTCCGCCGCGTTCGGGATGCCCATCAGGCCGAGCCGCGAGGCGAACTCGCCCTCGTTCATCACGCCTTCGCCGACGAGATCGGGATCCTCGGTGTAATGCACGATCAGCGCGTCGAAATCGCGCGCGTAGGTCAGCGCGCGGCGCATCACCTGCGCGTTGATCACGCTCTTGTCGCTGTCGCTGAAGGCGATCGCGCCGGCGGCCTTGAGGAGGCCGAACTCGGTCATCTCCTCGCCGTGCATTCCCTTGGTGAGCGCCGCCATCGGCTGGATGTTGACGATCGCGGTGTCGCGGGCACGGCGCATCACGAAGTCGACGGTCGCCGAGTTATCGATCACCGGAGACGTGTCGGGCTGGCAGATGATGGTGGTGATGCCGCCGGTCGCAGCCGCCTGGCTCGCGGAGGCAAAGGTCTCGCGGTGGCTGAAGCCGGGCTCGCCGACGAAGGCGCGCATGTCGACGAGGCCGGGGGCCACGATCTTGCCGGCGCAGTTGACGACGTCGGTGCCCTCGGGGACGCCGGCCGCTCCGATCCCGCGACGGGTCTCGCGGATGATTCCGTCGGCAATCAGGACATCGCCGGGGCCGTCGAAATCCCTGGAGGGATCGACGACGCGGGCATTGGCGAGCAGGATGGGACGGCGGTCAGTCAGCATGAGCATCACGCGTTCGGCAAGTTGCGGGCGAGCGCTTCGAGCACGGCCATGCGTACCGCCACGCCCATCTCGACCTGTTCGCGGATCAGCGATTGCGCGCCGTCGGCGACCGCGGTGTCGATCTCGACGCCGCGGTTCATCGGGCCGGGATGCATGACGAGCGCGTCCGGCTTGGCGTAAGCGAGCTTTTTCTGGTCCAGCCCGAAATAGTTGAAATATTCGGAGGTCGACGGCACGAAGGAGCCGTTCATGCGCTCGCGCTGGAGCCGCAGCATCATGACGATATCGGCGCCGTTGAGCCCCTCGCGCATGTCGCGCGCAACCTCGACCCCCATGCGCTCGATGCCGGGCGGCAGCAGCGTCGAGGGGCCGACGACGCGGACGCGGGCGCCCATAGTGTTGAGCAGGATGATGTTGGAACGGGCCACACGCGAATGCAGCACGTCGCCGCAGATCGCGACCACGAGGCCCTCGATCCGGCCCTTGTTGCGGCGAATGGTCAGCGCGTCGAGCAGCGCCTGCGTCGGATGCTCGTGCGCGCCATCGCCGGCATTGATCACGGAACCGTCGACCTTGCGCGCCAGCAGTTCCACCGCGCCGGACGCGTGATGCCGAACCACCAGAATGTCCGGGTGCATGGCGTTGAGCGTCATCGCAGTGTCGACCAGCGTCTCGCCCTTCTTGATGGACGAGGAGGAGACCGACATGTTCATGACGTCGGCGCCCAGCCGTTTGCCGGCGAGCTCGAACGAGGACTGGGTCCGGGTCGAGGCCTCGAAGAACAGATTTACCTGCGTCCGTCCACGCAGGACGGTACGCTTCTTGTCAACCTGGCGGTTGAGCTCGACATATTCTTCGGACAGGTCGAGGAGGCCGGTGATGTCGGCCGCGGAAAGGCCCTCGATGCCCAGCAAATGCCGGTGGCCGAGGACGAAGGTCGATTTCGATGTCATTAAAACGAGAGCTATAGGCGGGGATGGCTGGGGGAGCAAGGGCCAATGCCGGGGCGGGGAGTTATCCCCTGATCTGTCGGTGCGGGCTCATCCTCTCCGTCATGCCCGGGCTTGTCCCGGGCATCCACGTGCTTCATTCGCATTTGACGTAAAAGGCCGTGATGGCCGGGACAAGCCCGGCCATCACGATGTGGGGAGCTCCAGTTGAAAACAATTTTGACCGCGCTCTTGGCAGCAACCGTTATCAGCGCAGCCAACGCCCAGTCGCTCCCCGGCGGCTTCGTCTATCTGCGCGACATCGACCCCGGCATCATCCAGGACATCCGCTACGCCACCTCGAACAATTTCGTCGGCCGTCCGCTGGCCGGTTACGGCGCCGGCGAATGCGTGGTGAAGCGGGAGGTGGGGCTGCGGCTGAAGGCGGTTCAGCAGGAATTGGCGGCGCAAGGCCTGTCGCTGAAGATGTTCGACTGCTACCGGCCGGCGCGGGCCTCGCTCGACATGGTGAAGTGGTCGCAGAACGGCTACGAGACGGCGGCCGAGCGGCGCTACAATCCGAAGATCCCGAAGAGCGAGCTGTTCCGCCTCGGCTACATCGCGAGCCGCTCGCAGCATTCCACGGGCGCGGCGCTCGATCTCACGCTGGTCGATCTCAAGGCTGACAATTCCGCCAGATACGATCCGTCAAAAGCCTATGCCGATTGCACGGCGCCGGTCGAGGCACGATTGCCGGAGGGCAGCGTCGACATGGGCACGGGCTACGACTGCACCGACACGAAGGGGCACACTGCGGCACCGTCGATCAATCCGGACCAGCGCGCCTGGCGCAAGCGGCTGGTGGCCGCGATGGCGAAGCAAGGCTTTGTGAACTATGCGAAGGAGTGGTGGCATTTTTCCCTGCCGGGGGCGGGCGCGGCGGCCTATGATTTCCCGATTCCGCCGCGAACGAAGTAGATCGTCGTGCGAACGGCCCCGGAATGATGGTGCCGTCCCAACGAAAGCGCTTGAATGGACTCCCTCAATCCCGATCTCCCGCCGATGACCGTGACGCCAGCTGCGCCGCGCGTCTGGAAATTCTGGGGCACGGCGGTGTGGGGCCTGCTCATCTTCGTCGCGATGTTCCTCGGCCAGGTCGGTGCCATCCTCTATCTGGTCTGGGACCGTGGCGACCCCCTCGACCTGATGTCGATCCAGCGTGTCGGTCGCGAGCCCGCGGCGCTCGCGCTGTCGGTGACCATGGGCCTGCCGGCGACGCTGGCCGCGGTGTGGCTCGCCATCCGCATCAAGAAGGCCTCGTTCGTCGACTATCTCGCGCTGCATTGGCCGTCCTGGAAGCAAATGCTGTTCGGCGCCATCGGGCTTGTCCTGATCGTGGTCGCCTGGGAGACGATGTCGCGGAGCCTTGGCCGCGAGGCGACGCCGGGCTTCATGACCGATCTGTTGAAATCGGGCCGCGACAAGGGCGCGGCTGTGATGCTGCTGTTCGCGTTCAGTGTCGCTGCGCCGATGTCGGAAGAGGTTTTGGCGCGCGGCTTCCTGTTTCGCGGCTGGTCGGCGAGCTTCCTGCGCGTGCCCGGCGCGATCATCCTGTCGTCACTGGTGTGGACGGTCGTGCACCTGCAGTACGACATGTACTTCCTCGCCGAGGTCTTCTCCATCGGCCTGTGGTTCGGCTACATGCGTTATCGCGCCAACTCGCTCTGGCTCACCGTCGTGCTGCATGCGCTGAACAATCTGACTGCGGTGGTGCTGACGATGTGGCTGGGGAGCTGAGGCCTCGCACGAGGCCTAAGCCACCAGCGCGATCGCGATCGGCATCGTGACCGCCGCCAAGATCGTCTGCAGCGTGATGATCTGCGCCAGCAGCGGCGCATCGCCGCCCATCTGGCGGGCCAGCACATAGGCGCTGGGCGAGGTCGGCACCGCCGCGCAGATTGCGACGATCGCCAGGCTGTCGCCCGAGAGACCGAACCAGGCGGCGAGCGCCAGCGCCAGCACGGGCATCAGCGCCAGCTTGAACGCCACGCCGATGGTTGCGCTCACGCTCGGGCGGAGCAGACCGTTGAGCTGCAGGCCGGCGCCGGTAACGAGCAGGCCGATGGCGAGCGAGGACCGGCCGAGCGCGTCCGCAACCTCGTGCCAGATCTTTGGCAGCGGCAGATGGATGACATTGATGACGAGGCCGATCACGCAAGCCCAGATCAGGGGATTGCGGATCACCGTCATGACGATGGCGCGCGCGGACTGCTTCTCGGGCGATGCATAGTGCGCGAGCACGGCGACGCTGAACACGTTGACCAGCGGAATGATCGCGACCATCGCCACCGACGCCAGCGCGAGTCCGACATCGCCGAACATGTTGGCGGACACCGAGAGCGCCACATAGGTCTGCCACCGCGTCGCGCCCTGGAAGATCGAGGTGAAGGCGGGACCGTCGATGTCGAACCGCGCGAGCGCTGGGCGGAGCGCGAGGCAGAGCAGCGACATCGCCAGCACCGACAGCAGCAGCGCACCGCCGACGCCGGCGACCGGCACCCTGGAGAGGTCGGCCTTCACCAGCGTCTGGATCAGGAGCATCGGGAACAGCACGAAATAGGTCAGCCGCTCCAGCCCGTGCCATTGCGTGTCGAGCCGCATCAGGGTGCGCCTGAGCACCACGCCGAGCACGATGAGAATGAAGACCGGCAGCAGCGCCGCGATCACGACGGCCATGGCAGGCGCCTATTCCTTTTTCAGAACGAAGTCGGCCCCGCGTGTCCCGTAGCGGGGGCCCTTCGGCGTGATGGTGTGTTTGGGGTCCATCCAGTCGCCGGCGATCTCGTTGTCCGCGCTGAAGCGCGTGACGTACAGTCCGCCGAGGACGGCATCGTCGCCCTTGAGATATTCGGTCTCGGTCCACTTGATCAGCGGGCCGTCGACCATTCCCTTCACTTTTGTCCGGGTGCCGTCAAAGCTTGGCCACTCCATGGTGCCCGTGAATTCAGCCCCAGAGATCGCGTCGATGGTGAGCTTGACTGGAAAACTGCCGTTGATGTTGTGCGAATACTGGTTGAACGTCCCGGACCACGTGCCTTTGAGCTCCGACACCGCATGATCCTCCGCGGCAGAGCAACCCTGCACAGCGAGGAGAACCAGGAGGACGGCGCCGATCGAAATTTTTGCGCTCGTCGGCAATGCCATGTTGTCGCTTCCGGGAATTAGGCTTGTCGTAAATTGGCGAGGCGGTCGAGCGCGCCTTGCAGGATGAAGATCGCGGCGTGCTCGTCGATCACCTCGGCGCGCTTGGCGCGGCTGACATCCATGCCGATCAGCTCGCGCTCGACCGCTGCGGTCGACAGACGCTCGTCCCAGAGGCCGATGGTGAGTGTGGTCAGCCCGGCAAGGTTGCGGGCGAAGGCGCGGGTCGATTGCGCGCGCGGGCCCTCGCTGCCGTCCATGTTGATGGGCAGGCCGAGCACGAAGCCGACCGCCTTGCGCTCGGCCGCGATCGCGAGCAACCGCGCCGCGTCCTGCTTGAACGCCTTGCGCTGGATGGTCTCGACGCCGGTCGCCAACCGCCGGTCCGGATTGGACACGGCAACACCAATGGTCTTGGTGCCGAGGTCAAGGCCGACCAACCCGCCGCGTTCGGGCCAGTGGGTTGCAGCATCGACGAGAGGCAGGATAAGAGCCGGCATGGTGTTAGCGCATATCACGCGTCGCGCCGCGGAGTGAACCCGGAACATGGATGCACTGACACTATTCGGCCTGTTTGCCGTGACGACGATGCTGGTCTGCTATGCCCTGGAGGATCGCAGCCATTGGTTCGTGCTGCTGTTCGCTGTGTCCTGCGCGCTCGGCTCGGCTTACGGCTTCCTGCAGGGCGCCTGGCCGTTTGGCCTCGTCGAAGCTATCTGGGCCTTCGTTGCATTGCGGCGCTGGCATCTCAGGCCGCGGTGACGGAGAGGCCGGGCGAGGGGCCTGCCGGGTGGCAGGCGGATCCCCGCCCGGGTCGACGTATCGATCAGCGGATCGCGATCGGGTTGATCATCGCCTGCACGCCGCCGGTCCAGCGCGGCTGGCCGAGCACGAACAGGAATTCATAGCCCTTGTCGCGAGCGAGCGCGGCGGTGTCCATGTTCTCGAGAATGTAGGTCCCGTTCATCGCGAGCAGGATCTGGTGTACCTCGAACACGTTCTTGGACTCGAACGGCAGCACCTCGAGCGCCCAGGTGTCGGCGCCGATGGCGACCACGCCCTTGCCGGTCAGGTACTTCGCGCCCTCGACGCCGAGACCGGGCTCGCCGGCCGAGTAGCGCTTGTCGTCCTTGCCGATCAGGCTGAGCCAGCCAGTGTGGAAGATGACGACGTCACCCTGGCGGATCTCGACGTTCTGCTGCTTGGCGGCTTCCTCGATCTCCTTGACGTTGAAAGCGGTACCTTCCTTCACGATGTCGGTTTTGAAATAGGCGGCCATGTCGAGCAGCACGCCGCGGGTGACCATCGGCGGCACCTTCTCGATGCCGAGCTTCTTCAAGCCATTCGGATCGGCGAAATCGGCGAGCTTGTTGCCGTTGTAATAGACGTGCTCGACGCCGAGATGGCCGAGACCGTCGAGCTGGCTGCCGATGCCGACCCACGTATCAAGGATGTCGTCGTTATAGGTCGCCTTGTTCGGACCGAGACCCGGGCTGCCGGCCTGTCCGGGCTGAACGATGGTGAGCTTGAATGTGCGTGGCGGATAGGCGGGTGTCTGTGGCGTGACGGGAATGCCGAGGGCGTAGGTCTTGCCGGTCCTCACCAGCGATGCCGCTTTGACCACGAGCTCGGGCGTCATGTAGTTGGCGGCACCGATCTCGTCGTTCGGTCCCCATTTCGATTTGGTCCAGTCCTGTGCGCTTGCAGTTCCTGATATCGCCGACAACGCGGCGACACAGCACAACACGAGCGTATTGCGCATCGATAGTCCTCCCGATGTTTTGGCTTCGTTGTGTTTTTGCGCTGGCCAGTGACGCATCCTAACGTAGAACGGATGCGTGCTTCAAAGCATTTCGCGGTGCCGCGCTGCGGCGGCTGAACGCAGCGCAGACTAATTCAAGCGCGATGGATTTGTGACGAATTTCGCCACGTGGAACGCTGCGCCGGTGTCAGGCCGCGATGACGTCGTTGTCTTTCTTCAGGCAGGACATGAAACCGCCGAGCGCGCTGTACTGATGTCCGCCGCTGCGCTGGATGAAGAGCGTCTCGACGCGCGCATGCGACGGGCCCAGCGCGTGGATCGACACGCTGCCGGCCATCGCGCTGCGTTCGACCACGGCGCGCGGCAGCAGCGTCACGCCCATGCCGGCAGCGACACAACCGATCATGCCGTCGAGCGTGCCGAGCTCGAAGCGTGCGGCCGACGGCCAGCCGAACTCAACAAAGATCTGTTCGAGACGCTGGCGGTAGGTGCAGCCGGTGCGGAACACCAGCGCGGTCGGACCAGACTCCGGCGTGCCGGCGCGCAGCTCGGCAAGCGAGGCCCAGCGCCGCGCGCTGACCAGCACCAGCTCTTCGCGAAACGCACTCGTCGCAGTGAGGTCGGCATGTGCGATGGGACCCGCGACGAAGGCGCCGTCGAGCGTGCCTTCGAGCACGCCCGCGACGAGGTCGGCGGTGGTCGCGGTGCGCAGGCTCAGCCGCACGGCTGGGAAGTTGCGGTGGAAATCGGCGAGGAGGGACGGCAAGCGCACGGCTGCCGTCGTCTCCATCGAGCCGATCGCGAGCGGTCCTTTCGGCTCGCCGTCGTCACGCGCGGCGAGCACGGCCTCCCGTGATAGCGCGGCCATCCGCTGTGCGTAGGGCAGGAGGCGTTTGCCGGCGCCGGTCAGCGTCATGCCACGGCTGTGGCGTTCGAACAGCGGTGTGCCGATCTCCGCTTCCAGCGCCTTCACGCGTTGGGTGACGTTGGATTGCACCGTGTTGAGCTCCTCCGCGGCGCGGGTGATGCCGCCGGTGCGGGCGACGGCGGCAAAGGTCTGGATATCGCTGAGTTCCATGGCGTCGTTTCGCTTTTGTGATGGCAGCGTTCGCAACAATTCATTTTTCGAGAATGCTAGTCGCGCCTAGTCTCCCTGTCCAGATCAGGGAGGGGCTATGCCCATTGAGACGTCGCTGACTAGGCTGCTGGAGATTGAGCATCCCATCCTGCTGGCGCCGATGGACATCGTTGCCGGCAGCCGGCTTGTGACGGCCGTGAGCCGTGCCGGCGGTTTCGGCATTCTGGGCGGCGGCTATGGCGAGAAGGTGTGGCTGGAGCAGGAGACTGCGAAGCTCGCGGGGTTGTCGGCGCCATTCGGGATCGGCTTCATCACCTGGAGCCTCGCCAAGCGGCCCGAGCTTCTCGATGTCGCTCTTGCCGCAAAACCGTCTGCGATCATGTTGTCGTTTGGCGATCCCGCGCCGTTCGCGCCGAAGATCAAGTCCGCAGGTGCACGCCTGATCTGCCAGGTGCAGGATGAAGCCATGGCGCGGCAGGCGCTCGATGCCGGCGCCGACATCCTGATCGCGCAGGGCACGGAGGCAGGTGGTCACGGCGCCTCTCGCACCACCGTCGATCTCGTGCCTGCAATCGTCGATCTTGCCGCGGGCCACGTGCCTGTCGTCGCGGCCGGCGGCATCGCCGACGGGCGCGGTCTCGCCGCCATGATGATGCTGGGCGCGAGCGGCGTGCTGCTCGGCACGCGCTTCTATGCGAGCCAGGAGGCTGATGGCGCGGAGGAGGCCAAGCGGCGTATCTGCGCAGCGAACAGCGGCACGACCGTGCGCGGCATCATCTTCGATCTCTCGCGCAACAATGTCTGGCCGGCGCCGTTCACGGGAAGGTGCCTCATCAACGACCACGCCAGGCGCTGGATCGGCCGCGAGGTCGAGCTGATGCAGAATGTTGCCGCAGTCGCGGCGGACTATGCGGCCGCGAAAGCAGCCGGCAATTTCGATGTCGCGGCCGTGATCGCGGGCGAGGCGGTCGGATTGATTCATGATATTGCACCGGCGGCCGAGATCGTGGAGCGGATTGCGATTGAAGCGGGGCAATTGCTCGCCGGCCGGCGCAACTCGGTTTCTTCTTTTCCTTCCCCCCTTGTGGGAGAAGGTGGCGCGGAGGCAATCCGCGCCGGATGAGGGGTCTGTCTCCGCGGATGCAAACCCCTCACCCGTCTCGCCGCTGCGCGGCGATCCACCCTCTCGCACAAGGGGCGAGGGAAGAGCGAACATGAGGCAAGAATTATGTGGCCTGACCGTCGACTGATCGATCTCTTCAAGACCGAATTCCCGATCGTGCTGGCGCCGATGGCTGGTGTGATGGATGCCGAACTGGTGATCGCCGTGGCGGAGGGCGGCGGGCTCGGCTCGCTGCCGAGCGCGATGCTGTCGCCGGAGAAGGCGCGCGAGCAGGTCAACATCATTCGCCAGCGCGTGAAGGCGCCGGTGAACATGAACTTCTTCTGCCACACGCCGGTTGACCTCACGGCCGAAGCCGAAGCGCGCTGGAAGCAGCGGCTTACGGGCTATTACACCGAGCACGGCCTCGATCCCGCAGCGCCCATCAACGCCGCGAACCGTGCGCCGTTCGACGCCGCGTTCTGCGAGGTCGTCGAGGAGCTGAAGCCGGAGATCGTCAGCTTTCATTTCGGCCTGCCGGATCAGGCGCTGCTCAAGCGCGTCAAGGCTGCCGGCTGCCTCGTCATCTCGTCCGCCACGACGGTGAAGGAAGCAGTCTGGCTGGAAGAGCGCGGCGTCGATGCCGTCATTGCGCAAGGCGCCGAGGCCGGCGGCCATCGCGGCATGTTCCTGACCGACAAGATCTCCGAGCAGCCCGGCACCTTTGCGCTGGTGCCGCAGGTCGCCGACGCCGTGAAGGTGCCTGTCATCGCGGCCGGCGGCATTGCCGACGGGCGCGGCATCGCCGCAGCCTTTGCGCTCGGCGCATCCGGCGTGCAGATCGGCAGCGCCTATCTGCGCTGCCCGGAATCCAAGGTCAGCGCGGGCGGGCGCAAGGCGCTGGCTGAAGCGCGGGACGATTCCACCGTCATCACCAACGTCATGACCGGGCGTCCGGCGCGCGGCGTCCAGAATCGCCTGATGCGCGAAGCCGGCCCGATCTCGCCCGAGGCGCCGCCTTTTCCCCATGCCGCGACCGCGCTGGGGCCGCTCAAGGCAGCTGCCGAAAAGCAGGGCAGGGTGGATTTCACCAATCTCTGGGCCGGCCAGGCCGTGGCCCTGGGCCGCGAGGTCCCCGCAGCCGAATTGACCCGGGATTTTGCCAAATCGGCCCTGGCCCGCATGAAGGGACTGGCTGGCTAAGGTCGCGCCGCCGGTTGCGGCGCAAAACCGGCCTCTGCTATACGGCAGTTAGATTTTGCCGTGAGAGGCCTTATATAATGTCCGTCGACGCCACTACCGTCCGCCGCATCGCGCATCTGGCGCGCATTGCGGTTTCCGAGGGCGAGGTTCCGCATCTGCAGGGCGAGCTCAACGCCATGCTCGCCTTTGTCGAGCAGCTCTCGGAGGTCAACGTCGAGGGCGTGGAGCCGATGACCTCGGTCACCCCGATGCAGATGAAGAAGCGGCAGGACGTGGTCAATGACGGCGAGATCGCCGACGATATCGTTGCCAACGCGCCCGCGACCGAAGGTCACTTCTTTCTTGTGCCCAAGGTGGTCGAGTGACGTAGCGTTTTCGAGCGAAGTGGAAGCCGGTTCGCGTAAAGAAAACGCGTCAAACTAAAGAGCCTTAGGACCAAGTCCGATGTGCATGCTTTGCGACGATGAGAAGGCCTATCAGGCCTACATGAACTATCTCGACAAGATGGAGCGGCAGGGCAAGGCTGCCGATCCCAACGTCGCCGTCAATGCCGTGCTCGACGAGATCGAGGCCGCCGCGAACGCCGCCGCCAAGAAAAAAGACGACCCGGCCAACGACAAAACCCTGTCTCCGTTCTTCTGCAGCCCGATCAATAAATGACCGATTTGACATCGCTGACGCTCGCCGAGGCCCGCAAGGGTCTCGCGGCCAAGACTTTCACGTCCCTCGAGCTGACCGACGCGCATCTGAACGCGATCGAAGCAGCACGCGTGCTCAATGCCTTCGTGATGGAGACGCCCGATCGCGCGCGCGACATGGCGAAGGCCGTGGACGAAAAGATCGCCAAGGGTGAGGGCGGCCCGCTCGCCGGCATTCCGCTCGGCATCAAGGACCTGTTCGCGACCAAGGGCGTGCGCACCACGGCGTGCTCGAAGATTCTCGGCAATTTCGTGCCGACCTATGAGTCCACGATCACCTCCCAGCTCTGGCGCGATGGTGCGGTGATGCTCGGCAAGCTCAACAATGACGAGTTCGCGATGGGCTCGGCCAACGAGACCTCGTGCTTCGGCCCCGTCGGCAATCCCTGGCGGCGTGAGGGAAGCAACACGACGCTGGTGCCGGGCGGCTCGTCCGGCGGCTCAGCTTCGGCCGTGGCGGCGCTGCTGTGCATGGGTGCGACCGCGACCGACACCGGCGGCTCGATCCGCCAGCCGGCGGCGTTCACCGCGACCGTCGGCATCAAGCCGACCTACGGCCGCTGCTCGCGCTGGGGCATCGTCGCCTTCGCCTCCTCGCTCGACCAGGCCGGTCCGATCGCGCGCAGCGTGCGCGATAGCGCGATGCTGCTGCGCTCGATGGCCGGGCACGATCCGAAGGACACGACGTCGGTCGACATTGCCGTGCCGGACTATGAGGCCGCGATCGGCAAGTCCGTGAAGGGCATCAGGATCGGCATCCCCAAGGAATATCGCCTCGACGGCATGCCGGCCGAGATCGAGAAACTCTGGAGCGAGGGCGCGGCCTGGCTGAAGGCGGCCGGTGCCGAGCTCGTCGAGGTGTCACTGCCGCACACCAAATACGCGCTGCCGGCCTATTACATCGTGGCGCCGGCGGAGGCGTCCTCCAACCTCGCGCGCTATGACGGCGTGCGCTACGGACTGCGCGAGCAGGGCAAGAACATCATCGAGCTCTACGAGAACAGCCGCGCCGAGGGTTTTGGCGCGGAGGTGAAGCGCCGCGTCATGATCGGCACCTATGTGCTCTCGGCCGGCTATTACGACGCCTATTATCTGCGCGCGCAGAAGGTGCGGACGCTGATCAAGAAGGATTTCGAGGACTGCTTCGCCAAGGGCGTCGACGCGATCCTGACGCCGGCGACGCCGTCGGCGGCCTTCGGCATCGGCGAGAAGGGCGGGGCGGATCCCGTCGAGATGTATCTCAACGACATCTTCACGGTGACCGTGAACATGGCGGGCCTGCCGGGCATCGCCGTGCCCGCCGGCAAGGACGCGCAAGGCCTGCCGCTCGGCCTGCAGCTGATCGGCCGTCCGTTCGATGAGGAGACGCTGTTCTCGCTCGGCGAGGTGATCGAGCAGGCCGCCGGCCGCTTCACGCCCGCGAGGTGGTGGTGAATGTCGCCGCGTTCATCGCGAGCCTCGACGGCGCGGCGCCCGCGCCGGATCTGAACGCGCCGCTCGCCGGCCTCTGGTGGGCCGCGAAGGGCGACTGGGATCAGGCGCACAAGATCGTTCAGGACGAGAACAGCCGCGACGCCGCCTGGGTGCACGCCTATCTGCACCGGGTCGAAGGCGATCTCGGCAATGCCGGCTACTGGTATCGCCAGGCCGGCCAACCCGCGGCAAAGGATTCATTGGAGGCGGAGTGGGAGCGGATCGCTGCCACGCTGCTCGGGAGCAGGACATGAGCACGGCCACGCACAAGCTTCTCAAGGGCGCCACCGGTGACTGGGAGATGGTCATCGGCATGGAGATCCACGCCCAGGTGACCTCGAACTCAAAACTGTTCTCGGGCGCCTCGACCACGTTCGGCGGCGAGCCGAACAGCCACGTGTCGCTGGTCGATGCCGCGATGCCAGGCATGCTGCCCGTCATCAACGAGGAATGCGTCAGACAGGCTGTCCGGACCGGGCTCGGGCTGAACGCGCAGATCAATCTGCGTTCGGTGTTCGACCGCAAGAACTATTTCTATCCGGACTCGCCGCAGGGCTACCAGATCAGCCAGTACAAGTCGCCGATCGTCGGCGAAGGTGAGGTCGTGGTCGAACTGGATGGCGGCAAGACCGCGACCATCGGCATCGAGCGCCTTCATCTTGAGCAGGACGCGGGCAAGTTGCTGCACGATCAGTCGCCGTCCATGTCCTATGTCGATCTCAACCGTTGCGGCGTGGCGCTGATGGAGATCGTCTCCAAGCCCGACATCCGCGACGCCGAGCAGGCCAAGGCCTATGTGACCAAGCTGCGCTCGATCCTGCGCTATCTCGGCACCTGCGACGGCGACATGGAGAAGGGATCCTTGCGCGCCGACGTCAACGTCTCCGTGCGCAAGCCGGGCGCGCCGCTCGGCACCCGCTGCGAGATCAAGAACATGAACTCGATCACCTTCATCGGCCAGGCGATCGAGTACGAGGCGCGGCGCCAGATCGAGATCCTCGAGGACGGCGGGGAGATCGACCAGGAAACGCGGCTCTATGATCCCAACAAGGGCGAGACGCGATCGATGCGGTCCAAGGAAGAGGCGCATGACTACCGCTACTTCCCCGATCCCGACCTGCTGCCGCTGGAATTCTCGCAAAGCTTCGTCGACGAGCTGAAGACAGAGCTGCCGGAGCTGCCGGACCAGAAGAAGGCGCGCTTCGTCGCTGATTTCGGCCTGTCGGCTTACGATGCGAGCGTGCTGGTCGCCGAGCGCGAGAGCGCGGTGTTCTACGAGACGGTGCTGGATACGCTCGGCAACCGTGCCCGCGACGGCAAGGTGGCGGCGAACTGGGTGATCAACGAGCTGTTCGGCCGTCTCAACAAGGAAGGGCGGGATATTACGGGCGCTCCGGTCAACGCCGAGCAGTTGGCTGCGATCATCGACCTGATCGGCGAGGGCACGATCTCCGGCAAGATCGCCAAGGATCTGTTCGAGATCGTCTGGCAGGAGGGCGGCGATCCGCGCGCGCTGGTCGAAAGCCGCGGCATGAAGCAGGTCACCGATCTCTCGGCGATCGAGAAGGTGGTCGACGACATCATCGCGGCCAATCCCGACAAGGCCGCGCAGGTCAAGGACAAGCCGCAGTCGCTCGGCTGGTTCGTCGGCCAGGTGATGAAGGCGTCCGGCGGCAAGGCCAACCCGCAGAGCGTCAACGACCTCTTGAAGTCGAAGCTCGGCATCTGACGTCACACGTTCGAACGAGGTGACGGATACGCTTCGTCACCTCGCTTCCGGTTCGCGCTGCGACGCTCGCGCGCACCCTCGGCGGCAAACTCCATCCCGACCGACGGCGATGCGGCGGCCGAATCGCCGCCACGCGATTCGCGCAAAACGGCGGCTTCCACACGCGCTGACGAGCGCTTGCGCCGTTAAGCATGAAAATATTTTCGTTGCCAAAACTCGCGACTCAGAGTCCGCGAAGCGCCCTTGCGCGGCGATCGCGGGATCGACGATGCACATCATCGCATCGCGCATGCGCAATGCGCGCGTGCAGAAAAATACTTGCCGTGTAGTGTTTTTCTGCAATCGCATCTCGCGCAAACATCGACGATGCGGGCACTCCCCGCGATCGCAAGCACGCGTCATGCAGTGCGCCCGCATCGCGCTCGCCAAGCGCAGGCGCGTTGTGCCGTCAACACTTCTTTAAGCGAGAAGCTGTTTTTTTCGTCGTGTTGGTGTATTCGGGATGAGTGTGCATTCGATCCCCGACTGCATGCAGCGATTACAGCCATCTCACACATCGGAGGGCAACATGGCCAAGAAAGCGAAGAAGGCGAAGAAGGCGAAGAAGGCGAAGAGCGCAGTGAAGAAGACTGCGAAGAAGACCCGCAAGGTCGCGAAGAAGAAGTAACTTCGCTTCTGAAGTTGCCGGCTCCTAGAGAGCCGGCACGTCATCAGCGCCTTCTAACAGGTTCTGGTCGGCGATAGAGGGTGTCGGCGAGACATCAGGCCAACGGTCGGATCGTTCTCTTTCGCGGGTTCGCTCGCCAAAGTACGGTCCGGCAGAAGAAACAAGTTTTCTTCGTTCGGTGCGGTTCTCCTTCTCAAGGGCTCCGCAATTTCACAAGCGGCCTTCGGGCCAACGTGGAATCTGGTCCTGACGTGTTCGCCGACGCCCTCGTTCTCTTGAGGCCGGGGTATTGCCGGCATTCCCTTTTCCCACATTGCTGATCTGACCGTGACGTGGCCGCGCTGCCTTGGGGCAGGCGAGGGCTGGGGCGAACTGTCGTTCGCCGCGCAGGCGCAATGCGAGGCCGGCGCTCCGATTCCTAAAGTCGCGCGCTTCGCGCTGCGCGGCCTGCCGGCCACGGGGTGGCGCCGCCGCGCGAGGCGCCTGTGTGGCCTTGCCAGCGCGCCCCTCCCACAACGCGCCCCTCCCATGAATTGTAACCGCAGGGCGCGCGTCACCGCGCGCGATGGTTATCGTTCTCCCAAAATCCCAGGGTAAACCGAATCTGACGAATCGCAGAAGTGCCTGCAAAGCGGGGACTTCTTGCATTCGTCGCGCGCGCGCCGTGCGGGTGCGTTTACGTCTGCTTCATCGCGATACTTAAACTGCCATTCAAATTTGCCCGCCATCATCGCCTTCAACAAGCCGGCAAACGGCATGGGGATGAGTTGAACAGGTCTTTGGACGGGAGCCGCGCTCGGGGGAACGAGGCGGCAGAAAAAAAGGGGATGCGTTATGTTTCAGGGTACTTTCGATCTGGAGACGGCGACGCCGATCGACGCGAGCGCGCTGTCGGACGTGTTGTTCGAGCGCGGGATCTATTGGGCGAGCGGCCGCTCCGGCCTCGTTGACCTCGTCGCGGCGCATAAATGGTTCAACCTCGCCGCGCTGAAGGGCCGCAGGGACGCCGTGGCGCTGCGCCAGGAAGTCGCCGGGCAGATGTCGGACGCCGAGATCTCGGCCGCGCAGCGCGAGGCGAGGGCGTGGGTCTCGGCTCACTGAGCCGAGAATCGCATCCGCACCCTTGTCTTCACGGGTGCGCCGGATTGCGCTCAATCAAGTTCCTTCGTCGTGTCGCCACCCGGACCCGCGCGGCATGACCGAGCCGCCGCCCGACGATTCCGCTCTGGAACCCGGACGGCCGCACAAGACGGGCCTCTTGCCGGGGATGTAGAGGTCTTGGGCCTTCCGTCCCGGCGCAGCTCCGGCGTCTGGTTCAATATCTGAGCCGGCGAGGTGGTGCTGAATGCGCCCTGGCAGCGGCGGATCCGGCAATCCCGTGGATGGATGCGCACATATATAGAGAGCGCGAATCGGTTGCGCGTGCCGCGCTGATCCATGCGCCAGGCTTTCGCGGTCGTCCGGCGGTCGCTTTCAGGTGAAAGAACGCACAGACCTTGATTCTGCCGCTTGCGGCTCGCCGCCGTGTCGGGCATACCCGGCATATTGGAGACGTGGCCGAGTGGCTGAAGGCGGCGGTTTGCTAAACCGTTATAGGCTTGTAAAGGCCTATCGAGGGTTCGAATCCCTCCGTCTCCGCCAGCCGAGCTGTTGTCCGGCCCGAAGACATGGGTAACGGAACGTACCTAAGACATGGGTGACAGCCTCGTGCCGAATGGGTTGTCGAGAGGTTGCAGGGTTTTCTGCTCCAGGTCGAAGTATCCCAGATCATAGTGCATGAAGCTGACGAGCCAAATGCCCTCGTCGACCTCCTTGATGCCGAGCTTTTGGCCCGCCAGCACGGTTGAGATGTTGATCCGCTTGCGGTGCAGGCAAAGGCGGCCGCACGCGGTTACAAGAACCTCGCGATCGTGGAACGGATAGGTCAGCTCCGGCAGGCCGGCATAGGAACGCGCTGAGGCGACGTAGAGCTCGGCAGGGCACTTCATGTCGAGGGCCTCGTGCGGACGTTCGGAGTTGAACTCGCGAACGAAGGCATCGAAGCGTTCCTGCTGCTGCAGGCTGTTGCCGCCCGGCGGCCGGGTGGTTTCCTTTTTGAGGGTGAGGTGCATGCGCTCATGACGTCCGTTCTGTTGCGGGTGACCCGGCTTGATGCGTTCGATCGCAATACCAAGTCGGAGCCACCACACCGAGAGCTTGGAGAGGTTGAACAAGGCGTTGGGACTGGCGAAGGGCACGCCGTTGTCGGAGCGAATGGCGAGCGGCAGGCCGCGCTCGAGGAACAGACGCTCGAAGGCTGTAATTACGGGGTCTTCACGCGTTGAATCGAGCGCTTCGCACAACAACAGGAAGCGCGAGGCATGGTCGGTGACGGTGAGCGGATAGCAGTAGCGGCCATTGCCGAGCCTGAACTCGCCCTTGAAATCGGTGCACCACAAATCATTGGGTCCGTTACCCGTGGACAGCGGCGTGCCGCGCGCGCGGTGGCGCGGCCCGCCGCCACGCTTGACCAGGCCATGGCGATCGAGCACCGCATGGATGGTGCTTTTGGCGGGAATCCTGACATCGCCATCGAGCCGCCGGACCAGCAATTCGCGGATCTTGCGCGCGCCCCAGTGCGGTTTCTCGGCCTTGAGGCGGACAATCAGGCCCTCGATTTGCTCCGGGAGCTGATTGGCATAGCGCACCGGCCGCCTGGACCGATCGCTCAGGGCGGCCAGCCCATACTCTTTGTAGCGATCGAAAATCTTGTAGCCGGTCTTTCGGGATACACCGAACTCCCGGCACACATCCGTCATGGCTTCCCCATCCAGAAGCCTGGCCACAAAGCGAAGGCGTTCTTCCATGACCGAACTCGCTTTCCACGGCATCCACACCTCCCGCAGAACAAAAGCGGAAAGTGTAACCCATGTGTCCGGTACGTTTTGTCACCTATGTCTCGGGCCGCTCATGTCCGCTCCGGTCTCAATCATCCCCACCATCGACAAA
The DNA here is from genome assembly GCF_052075965.1 of Bradyrhizobium sp. 482_C4_N1_8. Taxonomy (NCBI): domain Bacteria; kingdom Pseudomonadati; phylum Pseudomonadota; class Alphaproteobacteria; order Hyphomicrobiales; family Nitrobacteraceae; genus Bradyrhizobium; species Bradyrhizobium sp. 482_C4_N1_8. The sequence goes on from NZ_CP197231.1 coordinate 3,996,776, forward strand.
GAGCCTTCGCAGCGCGCCTTGGGCGTTGCCGCGACCATGTCTGCGCCTGGTGGAGAGTCGCGGGAAGACCTGTGTGCCTTCTCCTTGAGTCTCCTTCTGATTCCACGATTCGTGCGCGTCAAAGCCTGTTCAGGCCGGAGTTCCGTCCACAACGCCTCAGGTGGGGAATTTTGACGGCAAACGGAACCGTCCTAGAAACATAAGCAAAAACAATATGTTGCGAGCGCGCTTCGATCACATCTGCGTGTTATTTGTGCAACACCCTTCGGAAAACAAACGTCATGGGCTCGCTACGGAGCGTTCTCTTGTTGTGTGTGCAAAGACGTTCGGTAATTGTGACTGAGCGACGGAGGGGGGCATCCCGAGGTCGTCCCGTTTTAGGTGGTTCGCTTAAGTCCACCTTCGCTACGAGGATGCGTTGATTTCCAACGTTTTTTCGCGGGTGGTTCAAACGGCTTTGTACGAGGAATTGTACGGGGCTTCAACTTGGAGGTTTAACATGAAATTCAAGGGCCTTTTGCTCGGTTCTGCGGCAGCACTGCTTGCCGTCGGCGGAGCACAAGCGGCTGATCTTCCCGTAAAGGCCAAGGCGGTCGAATACGTGAGGATCTGCTCGCTCTACGGTGCGGGTTTCTACTACATCCCGGGCACTGACACCTGCATCAAGCTGGGTGGTTATCTGCGTGCTGAAGTCGCGGTCAACGCGACCGATTTCAACGGTAACTTCAGCAGTGTTAACGGTTCTGCGAACCGTCTGACGAACTACTACGTCACTCGCGCCCGTGAAGACTTCAACGTCGACACGCGCACCGCGACCGAATACGGCGTGGTTCGTACCTTCGCCGACGTGGTGTTCTCGTGGACGACGGATACCTACTCGGGCAACGGCACCGGCAACGGCTCCACCGTTTACTCGCAGCTCGGCGCAACGGGCGTTAGCGCTCCGAACAATGCCAACGCGGGCGCCATCGCTGGCGGTACGCTCGGTGTGTACTACGCCTTCATCCAGTTCGCGGGCTTCACGATGGGTAAAGCTGTTGCCCAGTTCGACGCTCCCTGGACCAACTATCCGGGTAACAACTTCGACGGTCTGACTGGCGGCGGCGGCACGGTCACTGGTGTGAACCAGTTCACCTATACTGCCGACTTCGGTCAGGGCATCACTGCCGCGATTTCGGCGGTGGATCCGACGGCCTACTATCAGAGCAACCTGTACAACACCAGCGCCGGCATTTCGATCGCGAATTTTGGTACCGGCGGCTACGGCATCAATGCCTTCGGCGGCACGCGGGCTCCTGACATCCAGGGTATGGTCCGTATTGACCAGGCTTGGGGTCTGTTCCAGTTGTCCGCCGCGGCGCACAACAACCACGTAGCGTACTACGCGACTCCGGGACTTGTCGGAACCGAAGCGGCCGGTCATCCGGGCGACAAGTGGGGCTGGGCTGTCCAGGCGGCGTTGTCCATCAAGAACATTCCGACTGGTGCGGGCGACGTGATCAACGTCCAGGCGGTCTACACCGATGGTGCGACCCGCTACAACTTCCAGAGCTTGGCTTCGCAGAACTATGCAATGTTCGGCGGTACCAACCTGGCTGGTGCCTATCAGAGCATTGGCCTTGCCGGTGCGGCTGACGGTGTGTTCGCCAACGGAACCGGCATCAACACGGTTACGAGCTGGGGTATGCGCGGCGCCTACACCCACAACTGGGATCCGTACTGGAACACCGCAATCTACGGTTCGTACGCTCAGCTGACGTACGGCGCCGCTGGTGCGGCTGCCATTTGCGGCCAACTCGCTACGTTGGGTGCCGCCACTGCGGGTATCACCTCTTGCAACCCGAACTTCAACATCGGCACGATTGGTGTGATCACCCGCTGGACGCCGGTGAAGAACCTGACCTTCTCGGCGGACGTGGCTTACACCATGCTCGACCAGAAGTTCGCGGGCACGATCAGCACGCTCGCTGCTGGCCCTGCGTTTGCTGTGGCCAAGCCGGGTGCTGTGTACGAGCTGAAGGATCAGAGCACGGTCAGCTTGCTGCTCCGCGCTCAGCGCAACTGGTAAGTTTGGTCTAACGACCTGACAGAGAGCCCCGGCGGGAAACCGCCGGGGCTTTTCTTTTGGCGGCATGGCTGTTCTAACGCCGCGGAATGCTGGCGGAGGGCTGGCGTTGCTCTCGTGCTCCATCGTCCGTGACGATCTGGACGAGGCTGTTACGGAGGAGGGGCCCCTGCGCTGCGGGCATCTCCGCGCAATGTATGCAACGGGCCGACTGCCGTTGACGGCATGGCCTTGCAAGCGCCCCATCGTCCTGACGCTGCAGCAGGCGGCAATCGACGCCTTCATCCTCGAGGAGGTGGAACGGCGAGCTTGCCGATCGGACTGCGACCAGGGAGCGCTCGGGGCTCAGTGTCGAGCAAGGCTTGCCTGAAGATCACGCGCGAGCTTCAGCTCTTCTTCAGCAGCTCACGTCCGGACGCGCTGCGGCACTCGCCGCCGACGCTCTCGGCGGTCAATCGGGAGCGCACAGGAGGATGACTCTATTCCACGCTGCCGGTGCCGCGGCGCAGGTCAGCTTCGATCTGCAACCGTGTGCCGCCGCCGAAGCGGGCGCGGTAGACCTGAAGATTCTCCATGATCCGCTGCACGTAGTTGCGCGTCTCGGAGAACGGAATCAGCTCGACCCAGTCGACCGCGTCGACCTTGGGATCGCGCGGGTCGCCGTAGCGGTCGACCCATTTCTTCACGCTGCCGCGGCCGGCATTGTAGGCGGCAAAGGTCATGATGTAGGAGCCGCGGTAGTCCTCGAGCAGTCCGCCGAGCTCGGCCGAGCCGAGCGTGGCGTTGTAGACCGAATCGTTCTTCAGCCGCCCCAGATCGTAGGTCGCGCCGTGCCGCTTGCAGACGTAACGCGCGGCGTCCGGCGTCACTTGCATTAGGCCGTAAGCCTGCGCCGGCGAGACCACGGAGGGGTTGAACGCGCTTTCCTGCCGCGCGATCGCATAGACGATACTGCGCTCGACCTCGGGGCCGATCGGCGTGAACTGCGGAATGCCGTTGACGGGATAGGCGTAGAAGTCGAAGGGGAGGCCGCGGTTGAGCGCAGCCTTGCCGAGCAGCAGCATGCCGCGCGCGTCGCTGTAGCGCTGGGTGAGCTCGCCAAGGCCGGCAAGCGCCTCGGGATCGCCGTTCTCGCCCATGTCGGCGAGAACAGGTATCGCCATCTCGCGTTCGTCGAGCTCGTAGAGCAGGTGCGCGGCGCGCACGATCTCCAGCCGTTCGGCGCTGCGGCCGCGCGGCTGGCTGTTGAGCTCGATCTGCGGCAGGCCGAGTTTTGCGCGCGCGAGCTGGCCGTAATAGCTGGTGGATTGCTCGGCCGCCCGGGCGTAGGCATTGCGCGCCTCCTGCTGGCGGCCCGCCGCTTCCGCCGCGCGGCCCTGCCAATAGCCGGCGCGCGCCAGCGTGGTCGGATTGACGCTGCCGACGCCGATGCGGGCGAAATGCTGGGTGGCGGCGGCGGGGTCGTTGAGGAAGCGCAGCGCGATCCAGCCGGCGGTGAACTCCTGCTCGGTCTTGTAGATGTCGCGCGAGGGCAGGGCCGCGTCGCGCGCGATCAGATAGGCGCTGCGGAATTCCTCGGTGTCGATCATCTTGCGCGCCAGCAGGCGCCGCTCGATCCACCATTCGTCGAGATTGTAGAGACGGTTCGGATCCTTCGGCGCCGACAGCATCAGCTGGGCGGCTTCGGCGAACTTCTCCTCGCGGCGCAGGAGCTGGATCTTGCTGAAGATGAAGCCGGGATCGTTGTGCAGCTCGCGCGGCACGGCGTCGAGCAGCGCGCGCGCGTTCGGCGCCTTCTTGACGGAGGCGATGCGGGCCTTGGCGAGCGCGAGATAGCCGGCGCCGAGGCGCTTTGCGGCGCGGAGCGCGGCTTCGTTCTCGCTGCCGTAGAGCAAGGTGTCCATCCGCGCCTTCTGGTCGCCCGGCGTCAGCAGGGCGCCGAACTGGTCGAGCGCGTTGTTCTCGGTCTCCTCCGACATCGGATCGCTACGCCAAGCCTCGCGCACCAGCCGCTCGGCGTTGGCGCGGTCGCCGCGCGCCAGCATCGCCTTGGCGAGCGTGAAGCGGCCCTTGGCGGACACAGGCGATTCATTCTCGAACCACGACCACGCGACCGAATCGTCGCGCCTGTCGTCCCACATCGCGGCCTCGAGGCGCCGGCGCAGGAAGGTCTGCGACGGCCAGCTCGGATTGGCGGAGAGGAAGGCGCGATAGCGTTCCACGGTCGCGCCATTGTCCTCGCTGCGCAGGATGATCCATTCGGCGAGCTTTCGCGCGACGGGATCCGAGATCGAGGCAGCGTAATTGGTGGCGTCGGCCGCCTTGCGCTTGCGCACGAGCTCGATGACGTTCTCAAGCGTGTCCTTGTCGGCCTGCGACGTCGAGGAGGTCGCAGCGACCGCGGCCGGCGTGACCGGCTTGCGCGGCGTGGCGTGCTGGCGGGTCGCCGGCGCAAGCAGAGGAGCTGCGACGGGTTTGGCGACGGGCGCCGGGGCGGCAGGCCTGACGGTGGCCGTCACGGCCGGCGCGGGTGCGGTCTTGGGGGACGAGCCATTGGCGGCCGGCTGTGATTTTGGCGCGGCGGCTGCGGGCTTGGGCTTGTCCTTGGCGGGTTCCTTGCCGGCGCTCTTGCCTGCATCCTTGGCGGCGTCCTTGCCAGCATCCTTGCCGGGTTTCTTCGCGGCATCCTTGGCCGGGGCGGCAGCTGCTCCCTTGCTCGCGCCCTTCGGTGCTTCCTTGCCGGTTCCCTTCGTTGTTTGCTTCGGTGTTTCCTTGGCGGATCCCTTCGCGGTGTCCTTGGCCCCGTCCGCGGTCGTCTCATTGGACTTGGCCAGGGCGGCGCAGCCGACCGACAGCCCGGCCATGAGGCACACGGCCAGACCGGTGGATCGCCATGCGGAACGAGGAAAGGAGGTCACGGCGTTTGGTCGCCCCGAATCAGTCAGTTGGCTCAAGACCTAGCTGTATTCGCTTGAATATGCGGACAAAATACCAACAGCTGCTTACCTTTGCCCGGTTTGCACCACCACCGCGGCAAAATCGCGGCCTAAACGGTGCGTCACACGGAAGCGGGTCTTTTACCGGCGGGATAGACCCGATATGAATGCAGCTTGCTCAAGAGATAGCCGCGTACGGAGGAAGTCCATGGCAGCCAAGACGAAATTCCGGGGATCGTTCACCGCCTTGGTCACGCCGTTCAAGAACGGCTCGCTGGATGAGGCGGCGTTCCGCTCGCTGGTCAACTGGCAGATCTCGGAAGGCACCAACGGCCTGGTCCCGGTCGGCACCACCGGCGAGAGCCCGACGCTCAGCCATGACGAGCACAAGAAGGTCGTCGAATGGTGCATCGCTGAAGCCAAGGGGCGCGTACCCGTGGTCGCGGGTGCCGGCTCCAATTCGACGAAAGAGGCGATCGAGCTCGCGCAGCACGCCGAGAAGGCTGGCGCGGATGCCGTGCTGGTCGTGACGCCCTATTACAACAAGCCGACCCAGGAAGGGATGTACCAGCACTTCAAGGCGATCAACGATGCGATCGGCATCCCGATCATCATCTACAACATTCCGCCGCGCTCGGTGATCGACATGTCGGTCGACACCATGAAGCGGCTGTGGGAGCTGAAGAACATCGCCGGCGTCAAGGACGCCACCGCCAGCATGGTCCGCGTCTCGCAGCAGCGCGCGGCGATGGGCGAGGATTTCAACCAGCTCTCCGGCGAGGACGCGACCATCCTCGGCTATATGGCGCATGGCGGCCATGGCTGCATCTCGGTGACCTCGAACGTCGCGCCGCGCCTGTGCTCGGAATTCCAGGCCGCCTGGGCGAAGGGCGACACCAAGGCGGCGCTCGCAATCCACGACAAGCTGATGCCGCTGCACAACAACCTCTTCATCGAGAGCAATCCGGCGCCGATCAAGTACGCGATGTCGCTGCTCGGCAAGCTGGACGAGACGCTGCGCCTGCCGATGGTTCCGGTCACCGAGCCGACGCGCGTTGCCGTGCGCAGCGCGATGGTTCATGCTGGGCTGATCAACTGATTTAGCCAACCGGGGAGCCGTTCATGAGCGTCGACGAGAAGGGCAGGAAGATGCTCACGGAGTTCCGCGAGTTCGCCATGAAAGGCAACGTCGTCGACCTCGCCGTCGGCGTCATCATCGGTGCGGCCTTCGGCGCCATCGTCACGTCGCTGGTCGGTGACGTCATCATGCCGATCATCGGCGCCGCGACCGGCGGCCTCGACTTCTCGAACTACTTCGCCCCCTTGTCGAAGGCGGTGACCGCCACCAACTTAGCGGATGCGAAAAAGCAAGGTGCAGTACTTGCTTACGGCAGCTTCCTGACGCTGACGATCAACTTCATCATCGTTGCCTTCGTGTTGTTCCTGGTAATCCGCGCCATGAACACGCTGAAGCGCAAGGAAGAGGCTGCGCCCGCTGCTCCAGCGAAGCCGTCGGCCGAGGTCGAACTGCTGACCGAGATCCGCGATCTCCTCAAGAAGTGACGCGCGCGCTTCATCCAAACTGTTAGCTTACGCGCGCATCTCGACCGGATTTGTCTGTTATGGCCGATAAGAACGAACGTCCTATCAAGGTCATGGCGGAAAATCGCAAGGCCCGCTTCAACTATGCGATCGAAGACACGATCGAGGCGGGCATTGCGCTCACCGGCACCGAGGTCAAATCGATCCGCAACGGCAAGAGCACGATCGCGGAGTCCTACGCCGATTCCAAGGACGGCGAGATCTGGCTGATCAACGCCACCATTCCCGAATATCTCCAGGGCAACCGCTTCAATCACGAACCCAAGCGGCCGCGAAAGCTGCTTCTGCATCGCAAGCAGATCAACAAGCTGATGGGCGCGGTCGACCGCGAAGGCATGACGCTGATCCCGCTCAAGCTCTATTTCAACGAGCGCGGACGGGCCAAGCTGCAGCTGGCGGTTGCAAAGGGCAAGAAGCTGCACGACAAGCGCGAGTCCGAGAAGAAGCGCGATTGGAGCCGGGAGAAGGGCCGGCTGTTGCGGGCGAGGGGATAGCGGCAAGAGGTTGGCGGATGACTCAGAAGAACCTGCTCGAGGTCGATTGGAGCCAGATTCCCGCACCCGCCGACGACGGCGGCGCCGCGCATCTCAAGGGCATGACCTTGCCTCCGGTCAGCCTGCTCGCGACCGACGATACGTCGGTGAATCTGTCAGCACTCTCCGGCCGGACCGTGGTGTTCGCCTATCCGCGCACCGGCGAGCCCGGCAAGATCGGACTGGTCGACGATTGGGACATGATCCCGGGCGCGCGCGGTTGCACGCCGCAGACTTGCGCGTTTCGTGATCTGTTTGCCGAGCTGAAAGCTGCCGGCGCCGCCCAGGTGTACGGCCTCTCGACCCAGAGCAACGCGTACCAGACCGAGATGGCATCGCGGCTGCACCTGCCGTTCCCCGTGCTGTCGGACGAGAAGCTGGCGCTGACGCGCGCCCTCAATCTGCCGACCATGGAGGTCGCTGGCCTGACCTTGATCAAGCGGCTTGCGCTGATCATCGACGACGCCAAAGTCACGCATGTGTTCTATCCGGTGTTTCCGCCGGACCGGAACGCCGGCGATGTCCTGGACTGGCTGAAGGCCAATCCAGCCGAACCCTAGTCCAGGTCGGCCTTCACCTTCGCGAACACGCTGCGGAACATGTCCGTCGTCAGCACGCCGGTGTTCGTGTTGTAGCGCGAGCAATGATAGCTGTCGTAGAGCCTGAATGCGCCGGCCTGATGCACGGCGCCGTGGCCGAAGGGAGCTTGCGAGGCCTTCAGGTTCAGCGGCTTGAGCACCGTGTCGTGCGCAATCCGTCCGAGCGCGACGATCGCGCGCAGCTTCGGCATCGACGCCAGGGTAGCCCCGAGGAACTGGCGGCAGGTGTTGATCTCGACCGGCAGCGGCTTGTTCTGCGGCGGAACGCAATGCACGGCATTGGCGATCCGGCAGTCGACCAGCTTCAGGCCGTCGTCGGGCCGCGCCTGATAGGTGCCCTTGGCGAAGCCGTATTCGAGCAGCGTGGCGTAGAGCAGGTCGCCGGCATAGTCGCCGGTGAAGGGGCGGCCGGTGCGGTTGGCGCCCTGCATGCCTGGTGCAAGGCCGACGATCAGCAGGCGCGCCTTGATGTCGCCGAAGGGGGGGACCGGCGCGTTGTGCCACAACGGCTCGCGCGCGCGGTTCGCCTCGCGAAAGGCGACCAGGCGCGGACAAAGCGGACAGTCACGGTCGGGAACGAGGGTGAGAGGCTGGCGGCTTGACCGGGCCGCCTCACTCCTCGAAGTCGTCATCGCCCCTCGGCGCCATCGTGGTCGCGCGCTGGAGGAACTGCGGGGCGTGATGGCGTCCCTCGCCACGCTCGCCGCGGTCACGCGGGGCGGGTCGTTCGGACGGGTCGCGGCCGAGCTTGGATTGCAGCTCGACGAGGTCGGTGAAGACGTCGGCCTGGCGGCGCAGCTCGTCGGCGATCATCGGCGGCTGGCTCGCGATGGTGGAGATCACGGTGACCCGGACACCGCGGCGCTGGACGGCTTCGACCAGGGAGCGGAAGTCGCCGTCACCCGAGAACAGCACCATCTGGTCGATGTGCTCGGCGAGCTCCATGGCGTCCACGGCGAGCTCGATGTCCATGTTGCCTTTGACCTTGCGGCGGCCGGAGGCGTCGATGAACTCCTTGGTCGCCTTGGTGACGACCGTGTAGCCGTTGTAGTCGAGCCAGTCGATCAGCGGGCGGATCGAGGAGTACTCCTGATCCTCGATGATCGCGGTGTAGTAGAACGCCCGCAACAGCGTCCCGCGGCTCTGAAACTCCTTCAGCAGGCGCTTGTAGTCGATGTCGAAGCCGAGAGTTTTCGCCGTCGCGTAGAGATTGGCCCCGTCGATGAAGAGCGCGATCTTGTTAGTGGCAGAAGGTGACATTCAGTTTGCTCGCGTAGCGTTCGTGATTGATCGTTTATTGTTGGCGCGGCGACAGCAAGCCGCGCAGGTCTATGGTGCCGCCGAAGCCCGTCGAAACCGCAAATCCGGAGAAGTCGTGGCAATCAAGGTATAGTTATGGCGGACCTGCATACGCCCGGTGCCACCCTCAACAGCAGCCCGGCAAACCACCCATCCCAGCCCCAATGTGGGGGTAGCAGAGCCGTTTGGCGAGGCCAAATCACAAATTGGCCTTGCGAAATCGCCCTGTCCCCTATAACTAGCCCCAATCATCCACATATTTCGTCCCACCCACAACGGAGCGACAGTCCATGGCTCGCGTCACCGTAGAAGATTGTATCGACAAGGTCGACAACCGGTTTGACCTGGTCCTGCTGGCCGCCCACCGGGCCCGCATGATTTCGTCCGGTTCACAACTAACGGTTGACCGCGATAACGACAAGAACCCCGTTGTGTCTTTACGCGAAATTGCGGACGAAACCATCTCGCCGGAGGACCTCCGCGAGGAGCTGGTCCACTCGCTCCAGAAATTCGTCGAGGTCGACGAGCCCGAGCCCGATACGGTCCCGCTGATCGGTTCCGCCGGTGCCAGCGTCGATGCCGACGATACCGAAGTTGCCGTTGAGCGCATGACCGAAGAGGAGCTCCTGAAGGGCCTCGAGGGCCTCGCGCCGCCGGAAGAACAGCCCGAGGAGGACGAGTAATCGTCCCGTCGCAGTCGTCGATTTCTTGTGATCTTATCAAAGGCCCGAACCCGTGTTCGGGCCTTTGCTTTTGTTGGCGTTTTCGTGGTTACCATAGCGTTGCCGCATCGCGTTGCGCGCCTGTCACCGAATTGATCGGACGCACGCGCGATCGGGGCTAAGATGTATGCAACGGGCAGCTCATGGTCCGTTTGAAGGCAGGATGGCATGGTGTATCGGCGCCGGAGACAAACGCAGATGCTGGCCGCAACCGAATCGGTTGCCGTGGCCCCGACTGCGCCGGTGGGGCGCCCGGCCAAGCCTCGCGCGCGCATGATGCGTCAATATGACCTCGTCGAGCGCGTCAGGTCCTACAATCCCAATACCAACGAAGACCTGCTGAACCGCGCCTATGTCTACGCCATGAAGGCGCACGGCTCGCAGACACGTGCCTCGGGCGATCCGTATTTCTCGCACCCGCTCGAAGTGGCGGCGATTCTCACCGATCTGAAGCTCGACGACGCCACCATCGTGGCTGCCCTGCTGCACGACACGATCGAGGACACCGAGGCGACGCGTGCCGAGATCGACCAGATCTTCGGGCCCGAGATCGGCGCGCTGGTCGAGGGCCTGACCAAGCTGAAGCGGCTGGAGCTGGTGTCGCGCGAGGCCAAGCAGGCCGAGAACCTGCGCAAATTGTTGCTGGCCATTGCCGACGATGTCCGCGTTCTGCTGGTCAAGCTCGCCGACCGCCTGCACAACATGCGTACGCTGGACTTCGTGCCGCCGGAGTCGCGACGGCGCATTGCCGAGGAGACGCTCGACATCTATGCGCCGCTGGCCGGGCGCATGGGCATGCAGGAAATGCGCGAGGAGCTGGAGGATTTGTCCTTCCGCACCCTCGATCCCGAAGCCTATTCGGTGGTGATGCAGCGGCTCGACGCGCTCGCCGAGCGCAACCGCAACCTGATCGGCGAGATCGAGGACCAGCTCTCCAACAATCTGCGCCACCGGGGGCTCGGCGCGCGGGTCTATGGCCGCCGCAAGAAGCCGTTCTCGATCTGGACCAAGATGGAACGCAAGTCGGTCGGCTTCGAGCAATTGTCCGACATCTTCGGCTTCCGCCTCGTCGTCAACGACATCGAGGCCTGCTATCGCGCGCTCGGCATCGTCCACACCAACTGGCCGGTCGTGCCCGGGCGTTTCAAGGACTACATCTCGACGCCGAAGCAGAACGACTACCGCTCGATCCACACCACGGTGATCGGCCCCGGCAACCAGCGCGTCGAGCTGCAGATCCGTACCGAGGCGATGGACCAGATCGCCGAGCGCGGCATCGCCGCACACGTGTTCTACAAGGAAGACGTGGGCTCGCCGACCGAGTTTCTCAAGCGCGAGTCCAATGCGTTCGCCTGGTTGCGCCACACCATCGGCATCCTCTCGGAGAGCGCCAACCCCGAGGAATTCCTCGAGCACACCAAGCTCGAGCTGTTCCACGACCAGGTGTTCTGCTTCACCCCGAAGGGCAAGCTGATCGCGCTGCCGCGCCATGCCAATGTGATCGACTTCGCCTATGCCGTGCATACCGACGTCGGCAACAGCGCCGTCGGCTGCAAGATCAACGGCCAGTTCGCGCCGCTGTCCTCGGAGCTCCAGAACGGCGACGAGGTCGAGGTGCTGACCTCGGAGGCGCAGGCGGCGCCGCCCTCGGCCTGGGAAACGCTCGCGGTCACCGGCAAGGCGCGCGCCGCGATCCGCCGCGCCACCAGGACGGCGGTGCGCGACCAATATGTCGGTCTCGGCCGGCGCATCGTCGAACGCCTGTTCGAGCGCGCCAAGATCGAATACGCCGATGACAAGCTCAAGGGCGCGCTGCCGCGGCTGGCGCGCACCTCGATCGAGGACGTCATGGCGGCGGTCGGCCGCGGCGAGATCAAGGCCTCCCACGTCGCGCGTGCGATGTATCCCGACTACAAGGAGGAGCGCATCGCGCGCTACGGCGTCAAGAAGGGGCTCGCCGCCAAGCTCAGGGAGAAGTCGTCGGAGCCGCCGCGCAGCCCGGTCGCGATCCCGATCCGCGGCATCAATTCCGACCTGCCGGTGAAGTTCGCGCCGAACGGCGGCGCCGTGCCCGGGGACCGCATCGTCGGCATCGTCACGCCGGGCGAGGGGATCACGATCTACCCGATCCAGGCGCCGGCCCTGAAGGATTTCGAGGAGGAGCCGGAGCGCTGGCTCGACGTGCGCTGGGACATCGAGGATTCCGCCCCGCAGCGCTTCCCGGCCCGCATCAAGGTCGAGAACGTCAACGAGCCCGGCGCGCTGGCACAGATCGCGACCGTGATCGCCGAGCACGACGGCAACATCGACAACATCAGCATGCAGCGCCGCTCGCCCGATTTCACGGAGACGACGATCGACCTCGAGGTCTACGATCTCAAGCATCTGAGCGCGATCCTCGCCCAGCTGCGCGCCAAGGCGGTCGTGGCCCGTGTCGAACGTGTTAATGGATAGACGCCTCTCGTATGCGTCCATCTCCCTGATTTCGTGAGTCCTGAAATGTCCGCTTCTCCGCTCCGCCTCGGCGTCAATATCGACCACGTCGCAACCGTGCGTAACGCGCGCGGCGGCCGCCATCCCGATCCGGTGCGCGCCGCGCTGCTGGCGATCGAGGCCGGCGCCGACGGCATCACCGCGCATCTGCGCGAGGATCGCCGCCACATCCGCGACGAGGACATGGCGCGGCTGAAGGCCGAGATCTCCAGGCCGCTCAATTTCGAGATGGCGGCGACCGACGACATGATGCGGATCTCGCTTGCGACCAAGCCGCACGCGGTGTGCCTCGTGCCGGAGCGCCGCCAGGAGGTGACGACCGAAGGCGGCCTCGACGTGGTCGGCCAGCACAATGCGCTCGCGCCCTACATCGCACGGCTGAACGATGCGGGCATCCGGGTCTCGCTGTTCATCGCCGCCGATCCCGCGCAGATCGAGATGGCGGCGCGGCTGCGTGCGCCCGTGATCGAGATCCACACGGGGGCCTGGTGCGACGCCGTCGTCGACGGCCACACCGGGAAGGCCGAGGCGGAATGGCAGCGGATCGTGGCAGGGGTGAAGCTGGCCAAGGAAGCGGGGCTCGAGGTTCATGCGGGCCATGGGCTCGACTATGCGACGGCGGAGACGATCGCGGCGCTGCCGGAGATCATGGAGCTCAACATCGGCTACTACATGATCGGCGAGGCGCTGTTCGTCGGGCTCGCCGAGACGGTGCGCAGCATGCGCGCGGCGATGGACCGCGGCCGGAGCCGGGCATGATCATCGGCATCGGCTCCGACCTGATCGACATCACCCGCGTCGGCAAGGTGATCGAGCGCCATGGCGAGCGTTTCCTCGACCGCATCTTCACCGCGGCCGAGCGGGCCAAGGCGGAGCGGCGCGCCAAGAGCGAGAAGATGGTGGTTGCAACCTACGCCAAGCGCTTCGCGGCCAAGGAGGCCTGCTCGAAGGCGCTAGGTACCGGCATCCGGAACGGTGTCTGGTGGCGCGACATGGGGGTGGTCAACCTGCCGGGAGGGCGGCCGACCATGCAGTTGACGGGCGGGGCGCTGGCCCGGCTCCAGGCCCTGACGCCCGAGGGGTTCGAGGCGAAAATCGACCTGTCGATCACCGACGACTGGCCGCTGGCGCAGGCCTTCGTCATCATTTCCGCGGTGCCGCTGGCCAAGCCCTGACCGTCGGCGGGCTGTTTTTATAATTCACATTAAAAATCAATGTCTTATGCAGTTTTGATGCGATCCTTGATTGCGTGGCCCCCGACAACCGTCTAAAAGTCCGCGAACGCAAATCAGGCTGGGCGAATTCGGCTTTACGCCGGAATTGGCCCTCATTATCAGAATCAGGACAATCTCCTTGGGCCGCGAAGCGATGGGCTGTTCGCGGAAGGAGGGCGCTCTGTGACCGCCGGCCGGAATTGAGAGAGCAATGAGCGTGACTTCGGGAACGAAAACTGAAAGCGGCGTCGGCGAAACGATCCGCGTCGTGATCCACGCTCTCCTGATCGCGCTCGTGATCCGCACGTTCCTGTTCCAGCCGTTCAACATTCCGTCCGGCTCGATGAAGGCGACGCTGCTGGTCGGCGACTATCTGTTCGTCTCGAAATATTCCTACGGCTATAGCCACTACTCGATCCCGTTCTCGCCGCCGCTGTTCTCGGGGCGGATCTGGGGCTCGGACCCGAACCGCGGCGACATCGTCGTGTTCCGCCTGCCGAAGGACGACTCCACCGATTACATCAAGCGCGTCATCGGCCTTCCCGGCGACCGCATCCAGATGAAGGATGGGTTGCTCTACATCAACGACACTCCGGTCGAGCGGCAGCGGATGAGCGAATTTGTCGGCGAGGATCCCTGCGGCTCCGAAGGCGGGGGCATCTCGCGGGTGAAGCGCTGGAAGGAAACGCTGCCGAACGGCGTGTCCTATGAGACGCTGGACTGCGCCGACAACGGCTACATGGACAACACCAACGTCTACAACGTGCCGCCGGGCCATTTCTTCATGATGGGCGACAACCGTGACAACTCCACCGACAGCCGCTTCCTCGGCCAGGTCGGCTACGTGCCGCAGGAGAATTTGATCGGCCGCGCCCAGATGATCTTCTTCTCCATCGCCGAAGGCGAGCATGCCTGGATGTTCTGGCGCTGGCCTTGGGCGGTGCGCTGGAACCGTTTCTTCAAAATCGTCCGATGAAAGACGAAGCCAAGGACATCCCGATCCAATCGACCGAGCCCGCGGCGGGCGCCGACGGCGAAGCTGCGACCAAGACGCTTGCGACCAAGACGCCTGAAACCAAGACACCTGAAACCAAGACGCCTGCAAAGAAGAAGCGGGTGCGCAGCAGCAAGGCCAAGGCCTCGGATGCGAACGCGGCGCTCGAGGCGCGCATCGGCCACAGCTTTGCCGATCCGAATCTGCTGATGCAGGCGATCACGCATGTCTCGGCGCTGAAGTCTGGGCGCAAGCGCGGCGACAGCTATCAGCGGCTGGAATTCCTGGGCGACCACGTGCTGGGGCTCGTCGTCTCCGACATGCTGTATCACGCCTTCCCGAATGCCGACGAGGGCGAGCTGTCCAAGCGACTTGCCGAACTGGTGCGCAAGGAGAGCTGCGCCGACGTTGCCAAGTCGCTCGGTCTGCTCGACGACGTCAAGCTCGGTTCGGTCGGACCGAGCGCCGATGCCCGCCTGCGCAAGAGCGTGCTCGGCGACATCTGCGAGGCCGTGATCGGCGCCGTCTTCCTCGACGGTGGCTATGCGGCGGCGGCGGAATTCGTCAGGCGCAACTGGACCGAACGGATGCACAAGCCGCGGCGTCCCTTGCGCGATCCCAAGACCGTGCTGCAGGAATGGGCGCAGGGGAAGGGGCTGCCGACGCCTGTCTACCGCGAGGTCGAGCGCACCGGCCCGCATCACGATCCGCAGTTCCGCGTCGCGGTGGATCTGCCGGGATTGGCGTCGGCCGAAGGCATCGGTGGCAGCAAGCGTGCAGCGGAGAAGGTGGCGGCCTCAGTGATGATCGAACGTGAAGGTGTTGGCGGCGGCAATGACGGCTGAAGCAAGCGGCGAGGCGCCCTCCACAACGCGCTGCGGCTTCGTTGCGCTGATCGGCGCGCCGAATGTCGGAAAATCCACGCTGGTCAATGCGCTGGTCGGGGCCAAGGTCACGATCGTCTCGCGCAAGGTGCAGACCACGCGCGCGCTGATCCGCGGCATCGTCATCGAGGACAACGCGCAGATCATCCTGGTCGACACGCCCGGCATCTTCCTGCCCAAGCGCAGGCTCGACCGCGCCATGGTCTCGACGGCCTGGAGCGGGGCGCACGACGCCGACTTCGTCTGCGTGCTGCTCGACGCCAAGGCCGGGATTGATGAAGAGGCCGAGGCGATCCTCACCAAGGTCGCCAGCGTCAAGCACGAGAAGATCCTGGTCATCAACAAGGTCGATCTGGTCCAGCGCGAGAAGCTGCTGGCGCTGGCGCAGGCCGCCAACGAGCGCATGGCCTTTGCAAAGACCTTCATGATCGCGGCGATCTCGGGCGACGGCGTCGACGACCTCAGGCATACGCTGGCCGAAATCGTGCCGCCGGGCCCGTTCCTCTACCCCGAAGACCAGATGTCGGACGCGCCGATGCGGCAGCTTGCGGCCGAGATCACGCGCGAGAAGATCTATCGCAAGCTGCACCAGGAGTTGCCCTACCAATCCACGGTCGAGACCGACAAGTGGGAGGAGCGCAAGGACAAGTCGGTGCGCATCGAGCAGACGATCTTCGTCGAGCGCGAGAGCCAGCGCAAGATCGTGCTCGGCGCAGGCGGCGCCACCATCAAGTCGATCGGCGCGGACTCGCGCAAGGAGATCGGCGAGATCCTGGGCGTGCCGGTGCACCTGTTCCTGTTCGTCAAGGTGCGCGAAAACTGGGGCGACGATCCCGATCGCTATCGCGAGATGGGCCTGGAATTTCCCAAAGAATAACCAAGAAAAGATCGGTCACCGATGAGCGTACCCAGCAACGTCCGGCGCTTCGAAGCGCTGCTCTATGCGTCATTGATGCTGGATGCCCTGTCGGTCGCGGTGCAGGACCGCACGCCCAATGCCGAGATGACCGAGCAGATGATCATGATGGCGACCATGCTCGCCGGCGGCATGATCCTGCTGCTGGTCTATTTCGTCTGGTTGGCTGCGCGTTGGCGCAAGAACTGGCCGCGCTGGGTGCTGGCGGCGGCCCTCGTGCTGTCCGTGATCTCGCTCGGCCAGATCATCGGCGAGAAGGGCCTGGAGCTCGACAGCGTCATCGAGATCGTCTCCTGCGTGTTGACGGCGATGGGGCTGTATTTCTCGTTCAGCGGCGACGCGCAGGGCTGGTTCAACGCCTAACGTCTTGCGCGATGCCGTAGGGTGGGCAAAGGCGCGCCCTTGCGCGCCGTGCCCACCATAATCGCGCTGCGGATCAAATTGGTGGGCACGCTTCGCTTTGCCCGTCCTACACTCACCTGAAATGCGATAAGCTCCGTTCCATGGAATGGACCGACGAAGGCATCGTGCTGGGCGTGCGGCGGCATGGCGAGAGCAGCGCCATCGTCGAGCTGCTGACGCGTGCGCACGGCCGGCATCTCGGCCTCGTGCGCGGTGGCGCCGGTTCGCGGATGCGGCCGCTCTTGCAGCCCGGCAACAGCGTCGGTGTGGTGTGGCGGGCGCGGCTCGACGAGCATCTCGGCACCTATGCGATTGAGGGCCTCAAGCTGCGCGCGGCGACGCTGCTGGGATCCGCCCACGGGGTCTATGGCGTCACCCATCTCGCCTCGATTGCGCGGCTGCTTCCGGAGTGCGATCCGCACGAAGACATCTTTGCGATGCTCGAACATTCACTCGATGATTTCGACGATATCGGCAGTGCCGCGGTGCACCTCATCCATTTCGAGCTGGCGATGCTCGCCGAGCTCGGCTTTGGGCTGGCGCTGGAAAACTGCGCGGTGACCGGCGAGACCACGGATCTGATCTATGTTTCGCCGAAATCCGGCGGCGCGGTGTCGCGCGGGGCCGGCGAGCCATGGCGCGACCGGCTGTTGCGCCTGCCGCCGTTCCTGCGTCGTGGCGAGGCCGCGAGCGACCTCACCGACCAGGATCTCCAGGACGGCTTCCGGCTCACCGGCCTGTTCCTGCTGCGCCATGTGCTGGAGCCGCGCGGCCAAGGCCATTCCGACGCGCGCGCCGGCTTCATCAATGCGCTGACGCGGCAGCAGGCGAATTTGGCCATTCCGGCGCCATGACCTGAGAGCGCTTCTGCCCTGTCGCCAGACATGGAAGTTCCCCGGGAACGAAATCCGCCTGGTCGAATTGGCCCTCGCAGGGTTCCACAACGGGGACAGCCAAAAATGTTGATCAAGGGATTCGCCGTGTCGGCGGCGTTGCTTGCGTTCGCGCCTGACCCCGCGGCTGGCGAGCCGCAACTGGGTGTCTTTCGCCGGGCATCCTGCACCGTGATCCGGTATTACGTGGCGAAATATTCCGCTGCGGCCGCAGAGAGTTGGGCGCGGTCCAAGGGGGCAACGGAGGCCGAAATCGAAGTCGCCCGGCGTTGCCTGACCAATGCGCCGGTCACCGCGCAAGCCAAGACCCAGCAGCCAGTGACCGCCGGCTGGGCAGGGCAATAGCCGCCCACAGGGAACCAATCGATCCTTGCCCGATTCGTTTCCACGGTTTAACCGGGCGGCATGGGAAAACGATTGATTCCGCCGGAGGAACCGGCCGAAATTCACGAGGTGCCGCTGCGTGAGGCGCTGGAAGAGCGCTATCTCGCCTATGCGCTCTCCACCATCATGCACCGTGCGCTGCCGGATGCGCGCGACGGTCTGAAGCCGGTGCACCGGCGCATCCTCTACGGCATGCGCTTGCTCCGGCTCGACCCCGGCACGGCGTTCAAGAAATCCGCCAAGATCGTCGGCGACGTGATGGGCTCGTTCCATCCGCATGGCGACCAGGCGATCTATGACGCCATGGTACGCCTCGCGCAGGATTTCTCCTCGCGCTACCCGCTGGTCGACGGCCAAGGCAATTTTGGCAATATCGACGGCGATAACCCGGCTGCCTATCGCTACACCGAAGCGCGCATGACCGACGTGGCGCGGCTTCTGCTCGAGGGCATCGACGAGGACGGCGTCGAGTTCCGGCCCAACTACGACGGCCAGTCGAAAGAGCCGGTCGTGCTGCCCGGCGGCTTTCCGAACCTGCTTGCCAACGGCGCGCAAGGCATCGCGGTCGGCATGGCGACCTCGATCCCGCCGCACAACGCGGCCGAGCTCTGCGACGCCGCGCTGCACCTGATCGAGAAGCCCGACGCGAAATCCAAGGCGCTGCTGAAGTGGGTCAAGGGCCCGGATTTCCCGACCGGCGGCATCTGCGTCGATTCCAAGCAGGCGATCGCTGAAGCCTATACGACCGGTCGCGGCTCGTTCCGTGTTCGCGCTCGATGGGAGCAGGAAGAGGGTACGCGAGGCACCTGGGTCGTCGTCGTCACCGAGATTCCCTTCCTGGTGCAGAAGTCGCGCCTGATCGAGAAGGTCGCCGAGCTGCTGGACCAGAAGAAGCTGCCGCTGGTCGGCGACATCAGGGACGAGTCGGCCGAAGACGTCCGCATCGTGATCGAGCCGAAGTCGAAGAACGTCGATCCCGCCCTGATGATGGAATCGTTGTTCCGGCTGACCGAGCTCGAAAACAAGATTCCGCTGAACCTCAACGTGCTGATCAAGGGCCGCATCCCCAAGGTCGTCGGGCTCGCGGAGTGCTTGCGCGAATGGCTCGACCATCTGCGCGACGTCCTGATCCGCCGGACCAACTTCCGCAAGGCGCAGATCGAGAACCGGCTCGAAGTTCTGGGCGGTTTGTTGATCGCGTACTTGAACCTCGACGAGGTGATCAGGATCATCCGCACCGTGGACGAGCCGAAGCCGGCGCTGATCAAGGCGTTCAAGCTTACCGAGGTGCAGGCCGAGGCCATCCTCAACATGCGCCTGCGTAGCTTGCGCAAGCTCGAGGAAATGGAGATCCGCACCGAGGAAAAGAACCTCCGCGCCGAGCTCAAGGGCATCAACGCGGTGCTCGCCTCGGAGCCGGAGCAGTGGAAGAAGGTCGGCGAGCAGGTCGGCAAGGTCCGCGACATGTTTGGACCGAAGACGCCGCTCGGCAAGCGCCGCACCACCTTTGCGGATGCGCCCGAGCACGACCTCGCCGCAATGGAAGAAGCCCTCGTCGAGCGCGAGCCGGTGACGGTCGTGGTCTCCGACAAGGGCTGGATCCGCACCATGAAGGGCCATGTCGAGGATCTCTCGGGGCTCGCCTTCAAGCAAGACGACAAGCTCGGTTTTGCCTTCTTCGCGGAGACGACCTCGAAGCTCTTGCTGTTCGCCACCAACGGCAAATTCTACTCGCTCGATGTCGCGAAGCTTCCGGGCGGTCGCGGCCATGGCGAGCCGATCCGTCTGTTCATCGACCTCGAGCAGGAGGCCGCTCCCGTCGCGCTGTTCGTCAACAAGGGCGGGCGTAAATTCCTGGTCGCGAGCCACGAGGGCCAGGGTTTCGTCGTCAACGAGGACGATTGCGTCGGCACCACCAAGAAAGGCAAGCAGGTCCTCAACGTCGACATGCCGAACGAGGCGCGCACGGTCACCGAGGTGATCGGCGACACCGTCGCGGTCATCGGCGAGAACCGCAAGATGCTGGTCTTCCCGCTCGACCAGGTGCCGGAGATGGCCCGCGGTCGCGGCGTGCGCCTGCAGAAGTACAAGGACGGCGGCCTGTCCGACGTCGCCGTGTTCGAGGCCAAGGCGGGCCTGACCTGGAAGGACTCCGCTGGCCGCGAATTCTCCGCGACCATGAAGGAGCTTGCGGAGTGGCAAGGCACCCGCGCGGATGCCGGCCGCCTGCCGCCGAAGGGTTTCCCGAAGTCGAACAAGTTCGGCAAGGTGATCGGGTAAGCAGGCTCGTGTCCCGGATGCGCTGCAGCGTGAAACGCTGCTGCGCAGAGCCGGGACGCCACAACACAGGTGTCATGCCCCGGCTTGATGTTTAGTCCGGAGACATGGCTGACACCTGTTCGGACACATCACTGACAGGTTGGCCATTGGTCAAGTCGATCGATGCGACCTGCCAGCTGGCGAAGAAGATTCCGTAGTGGCCGTCACGATCCAGCGGCCGGATGGCAAGGCGTTCGCGGGCGAAGGCCTGGGGAACTTTCCAGAAGTGTCCCTTGAAGGAGATGTAGGGTCTTGTCGATGAGACCCTGCGCACGATCTCGCCGCTGTCGTATTCGATGTTCGGAACGCGGGCCGGCATGGGGCGAGCACTTGGCCGGAAGCGATCGGCAGGGACCTGCATATCGAGGCCTTGGTGAGGCCGCTCCAGATTGTAGACCGGCCGCCAGGCGTCGAAGGCGCGCTGGACTTCCGGCAGAGTGCGGAAACGGCGCATTGCAAACACCTCGGCCTTCAGGGTGCGATGGAAGCGTTCGTTCTTGCCGCGGGCCTGTGGGTGGCATGGCCTGGCGTGCACCACCCTGACGCCAAGCTTGAGCAGCCACACCTTCAGTCCGGTCCAACGAATGCCGGACGTATCGCCCCAGGGTGAGCCATTGTCGGTGTAGAACGCCTCCGGCAGGCCATAGCAGCGGAACGTCGTCGACAAGTGATTCTGCACGGTGAGGCGCTGCTCGTCGGCACATGCCTTCAGGCACAGCACGTAGCGCGAGTGATCGTCGACGATCGTTAGCGGATGGCACCGCGTCCCATTGGCGAGCGGCAGGTGACCCTTGAAGTCCATCTGCCACAGCAGGTTGGGAGCTTCCTTCTCGAACCGGTGGCCCGGATTGGGCGGCGCATTCTCACTCGGTTTGATCCGGCCGTTCCGACACAGGATCTGGTGCACCGTTGATGGCACAGGCACCGTCTGCCCGCCCCGCTTCAGGCAATGGGCAATCTTCCGTGCTCCCCAAGCCGGATGCTTGTCGCGTACAGCCAGGACTTCTGCTTCGACCGCAGCCTCACTCCGCTTGGGCATCGCATGCGGGCGCCGGGAACAGTCGGCCAGCTCCCGATCGCCGGCCTGCCAGCGCGCCAGCCACTTGTAGCCGACGTCAGGACTGATGTTGAACCGACGGCACAGTTCGCGCCGGTTGGCGCCCTCCTGCAAAGCCAGCCGCACAAACTCGTGGCGCTGATCCATCACTGACACCTCGCTCCAAGGCATGGACGGCCTCCCGAATCGGACCAATCCAGCCAATGTTGATGTGTCAGCTATGTCTCCGAACACCCGTCAGTGATCTGTCCGGGCTAAACACTTGACCGGGGCATCCAGTACGCCGCGGCTTCTCGGTTTCATCACGCCCCTCTCCGGAATACTGGATCGCCTGCATTCGCGGGCGATGACAGCGAGTGTGGCGCAAACGCTTGGCAGATAGGCGTGAGCGCATAAGTGCCTGCGTCGATCGGGCACGAACATTGCTTTTTCTTTGCCTGCAAATGAACTCTCAAGAAGAAGCAAAAGGCACAATGTTCAAACTGAAGGCTTTTATTCCGGCGCTGTTCGGCCTCGCGCTGGTCGCGGCGCCCGCGCATGCGGCGGGCAATCTCGTTGCAGTGCTCGAGGCGGAGATCGTCACGCTCGATCCGCATTTTTCCACGGCCTACATTTCGCGCACGTTTGGCTACATGGTGTTCGACACGCTCTTTGCGAAAGACTCCAAGGGCGACATCAAGCCGCAGATGGTGCAGGACTGGAAAGTCTCATCCGACGGATTGACCTATACGTTCACGCTGCGCGACGGCCTGAAATGGCATGACGGCCAGCCGGTCACGGCGGCCGATTGCATGGCGTCGCTGCGCCGCTGGGGCACCCGCAGCGCTCTCGGCCGTCGGATCTTCGCGATCACAGCCTCGCTCGAGCCGACGGATGCGAAAACCTTCGTGCTGACGCTGAAGGAGCCGTCCGGCCTCGTGATCGATGCGCTCGGCAATCCCGTCAGCCCCGTCGCCTTCATCATGCCCGAGCGCATCGCGAAAACACCCGGCGACCAGCGCATCACGGAGATCATTGGCTCCGGCCCGTTCGTCTACAGCAAGGCCGATCACCGCACCGGCGATCGTATGATCCTGAAGAAATTCGCCGACTATGTGCCGCGCCCCGAGCCCGCCGATTTCCTCGCCGGCGGCAAGCGCGTCGGCATCGACACGCTCGAGATCCGCGTCATCCCTGATGGTGCGACCGCCGCGTCCGCGCTGCAGGCCGGGGAGGTCGACTTCATGCAATATGCGCCGTTCGATCTGTTGCCGCAGCTGGAAAAGAATTCCCGCGTCAAGCTGGTCAATTTCACCGGCGGCAACATGTTCGCCGGCGCCTATCGTCTCAACGCCGCATCGAAGCCGTTTGATGATCCGGAAATTCGCCGCGTGCTGTGGAAGCTGGTCGACCAGCGCGAGGTGCTGGATGCGCTCGGGCTCGATGCCAAATACGCCGCTCCCTGCGCGACGTTCTTCACCTGCGGCACCACCTATGAGAGCAAGGCGGGCACGGAAGCGGCCGCGAAGACGTCGATTGAAGCCGCGAAAGCCGCGTTGAAGGCGACCAAATATGCCGGCGAGCCCGTGGTCGTCATGGAAGCCAACGACCTCGAAGCCCCGCGCGTCTCGGCGCAGGTGCTGGCTGAGCGGCTGAAGCAGGCCGGGTTCAACGTCGATCTCCAGGTGATGGACTGGGCGAGCGTGCTGGCGCGCCGCGCCAAGAGGGAGGGCTGGAGCGTCTATGGCGTCCACGCCGGCGGTTTTGATCTGGGCTCGCCGCTGACCAACGTCATGGTCGCCTTCAACTGCGCCGACTTCACCGGCTGGCAATGCGATGCGCGCATCACACCCTTGATGGAGGCCTTCGCCAAGGCGCCTGCCGAGGAGGATCGCAAGAAGATCGCCGGCGAGATTCAGAGCGTCATGTACGATCAGGCGCCCGCGATCCCGTGGGGCCAGTTCGCGCAGCCGGCGGCCTATCGCGCCACGCTGCGCGGTCTGATACCGTCCGCCATCCCGGTGTTCTGGAACGTTGAGAAGTAACGCGATGTACGATGTCATTGTTGTCGGCGGCGGCTCCGCCGGCGCCGCTGTTGCGGCACGGCTTTCCGAGGATCCCGCACGGCGTGTCCTGCTGCTCGAGGCGGGGCTGGACTGGCGCGCCGACGAGGCGCCCTGGGAGGTGATGACGCCAAATCCGATCCCGATCATCCACAAGCGTGAGTACCAGGAGAAATGGCAATGGCCTGATCTCCTGACGCGCCGGGTGGCCGGGCAGGAGCCGCGCTTCTACTGGCGCGGCAAGGGGCTTGGCGGCTCATCGATGATGAACGGCCAGATTGCCATCCGCGGCGTCGCCGACGCGTTCGACGAATGGGCAGCCAATGGCTGCACCGGCTGGTCGGCCAAGGACGTGATGCCGCTGTTCTCGGTGATCGAGGATGATTTGGAATTTGGTGACGCCCCGGGCCATGGAAGCGGCGGACCGCTGCCGGTCTATCGCGCTCCGCCCGAGAAGTGGGGCCCGATCGACCGCGGCCTCCGCGATGCGGCGCTGGCGAGCGGCTATCCCTGGTGCGCCGACCTCAACGGTCCTGATGGCGAGGGCGTCGCCTGCTATCCCATCAACAGCCGGGACAGCCGCCGCATCACGACCAACGAGGGTTATCTCGAGCCGGCGCGCGGCCGTGCCAATCTCGAGATTCGCGGGCACGCGCTGGTCGATCGCGTGCTGATCAGCGACGGCCGGGCGACCGGCCTTCGTGTTCACTTCGAAGGGCAGGGCACCCACGAGATCAGCGCGCGCCAGATCGTGCTCTGCGCCGGCGCCATCCACAGTCCGGCGATCCTGCTGCGTTCTGGCATCGGACCGGCGGATGAGCTGAAGGCGATGGGGATCGCGGTCGAGCGCGATCTGCCGGTCGGCCGCCACTTCTTCGACCACCCGTTGTTTCGCGTCACGGTCCAGCTCCACGAAAATCTGCGGCCGACCGATCCGGACACCCGCCACACCAATTGCTGCGTGACCTATTCCTCCGGCCTCGCCGATGGCGGCAAGCGCGACATGATCCTGATCGCGTTCAACCACCGCGGCATCGGCGTGCCTGGAGCGATCGGCGCCGGCCTGTTCAACGCCTATTCGCGCGGCACGCTCAAGCTGGCCTCGACCGATCCGGCGATCGATCCCATCGTCGAGGAGAACATGCTTGCCGATCCCCGCGACATGCTGCGCATGATGGACGCGGTGAAACGGCTGGCCGTGATCACCTCGCAGCCGGCGCTTTCAGGCATTGCCGATTGGATCAGGCTGACCGACACCGATCTGACGCTGCCGCAAGCTGCGGCCTTGCCGGATCACGAGCTCGATGCGCTGCTGCGCCGCGAGACCGGAGACATCCAGCATGCCGCCGGCAGTTGCCGCATGAGCGGCGTTAACGACGCTGACGGCGTGGTCAACCCTGATGGCACGGTGAAGGGCATAAGCGGCCTGCGCGTGGCCGACGCCTCGATCATGCCGTCCGACTGCCGCGCCAATACCCACTTCACGACGGTGGTGATCGGCGAGGCGATTGCGCGGATGATGATGCGTTAGCGCTAGAAGTGATAGTTCACGCCTGCCGTCACGGCGTGAATGCGATCCTTCAGGCTGAAGATGTTGACGGTCGTGCCGGCCCCATTGCTCAGCAACGCGCTGTGGTCGCCGAAGTCGTAATAGTCGTACTCGAAAACCGCGGACCAGTGCGGCGCGAACGCCCAGTCGACGCCGGTGCCGGCGGTCCAGCCGGTTCGGGTGCTGGCTCCGCTGGGATTGACGGGGACGCCACCAGCGGGCGTGAAGGCATCGTCAAGCTTTTCACGCGTCCAGGCGCCGCCGCCCCGGACGAACACCAGCCAGCGATCAGCGAACGCGTAGCCGAGCCGCGCGGTGGCCGAGGCCAGGAAGTCGTTGCTCATCGTGAACTGGCTGGGGACGACGACGCCGGTCACGAGGTTTCTGACGGTGCCGGCGTGCGAGTTGCGGAGGCTGCTCCAGGCAGCACGGCCTTCGGCACCCACGACCCATCTGGTCGCGAATTGATAGTCGCAGCCGACCTGTCCGCCCCCAACGAAGCCTGTTGAACTGAAGGAGACAGAGTTTCCAAGCGAGTTGGTGGTCCGGTCGTCGCTGACGACACCGCCGACGTGTGCGCCGACGTAGCAACCGGTCCAGGTGAAGGGGATAGGCGCGAGGGGAGGTGCCTTCACCGCCAGATCAGCCGCCAAGGCCGCGCTGGAAAATCCCAATGCCAAAAGCCCGCCCACCCAAGCGACCGCGAAACGCCCCATGTCAGTCCCCATTCCCGCCTGCGACAACTTGGCACATGTCTGCCAGAAATGCCGCTGCTCGGGAAAGTGCAATTCGCATGATGTGCACAATTTGGGGTAGAGCCGTGGCGCAAATGTCACGCTCGGATCCGATGCACGCGGCGAGCATGACGGCTCGTTGACGTCGATGCTGATTTTACCTGGTGCCATCGAAGGTGAACCACTTCACAGCGGTCACAGCGGGGTCGTGCTAGCATTCGACAGTGCTGGCTGACCCAGCACCATGGCCGGAGTTCGGCTCAAATTACGCCATGCCCGATAAGCGCTGGCGGTTCGCATTTTCAGACGCTGTTCCCGCAATGAAGGGAGGTCTGGCAATGAGCGACACTCCAAAACCCGTGCCCGCCGACGAGTCGGCTCAGGCGGACCTTGCAGAGTCTGAAGCTCCGGCGCCCGCATCCGGATTCGCCAAACGGCTGGAATCGTTCTTCGAGGTGATTCCATTTCTTGGCGGCGTTTTCATCGTGGTCCTCAGCGTGGAGCCGCTCCGCAATTTCATCTGGGACTCACGCCAGGTGATCATCCCGATCGTGGTGTTCGCCGCTGTCGTCATCCCGACGATCTTGCTGATGCCGATCGGGCAGCGATGGCTGAGAGAGAGCAAGGCGTCCACACGAGCGGGGCTCTTCATATTCTTCATGCTGGTGCTGGTGTCGATCGTGGCCATTGTTGCCTCGCTCGGCAAATTCTACCAGTACACGGTGCTGCGCGGCGTGTTCCTGGCCGTGGTGTGCCTGCTGCCCGGCGCAATGTGGTATCTCTTCGTCGGAACGCGCAAGGCGAGCCTGCTGAACGAATACCTGGTCAATCTCGATCGTCTGGGGCTGTTGCGCCAGGTGCGGAACGAGGATGCGGCGATCCGGGGACGTCGCGTTCAGGGGTATCTTCAGAAGTTCGAAGCCATCTATGGCGAGCTTGCGCCGAACGTCTATGCGGATGTGCTGAGCGGCCGTCTCGGCAAATATTCAAGGGCGGATACCGGCGGCGTGACGACACTCTCGACTGCGACGGTCCCGGTCTTGCTCGCCACGGTGCTGATTTCGCTCGGCTGGTTTGTCACGCTGCCGCCGTATCAGGCCGACGTTGTCTTCACCGTGAGTCCGGGCGTGCAGGCGCTGACGCCGTCGGGCACGCCGGTCCAGCTCGCGTTCCTCGGCGCCTATTTCTTCTCGCTCCAGATGCTGTTTCGCCGCTACGTCCTGGAGGATCTCGGTGGCAGCGCCTATGTCGCGGTGTCGCTGCGCATCATTCTGGCCGTCATCGGGATCTGGACCTTCACGGCTGTGTCTAGCGCGAACGACCATCTGCTTCTGCTCGCCGGCTTCGTCTTCGGCGTATTCCCGCGCGTGCTCTGGCAGGTCGTGGAGCAGATGTTCAAGAAGGCGGCGGGCCTCATCTTGCCGAGCATGGTCTCGCAATTGCCGATCAGCGATCTCGATGGTCTCACCGTCTGGCACGAGGTCAGGCTCGAGGAGGAGGACATCGAGAACGTCCCGAATATGGCGACTGCCGACATCGTCGAGCTCTTGCTCAACACGCGCCTTCCGCCGGAGCGGATCATCGACTGGACCGACCAGGCCATCCTCTACACGCAGCTTGGGCCGCAGCCCAAGCCGAAGGAAGGAGGCAGCGCACGCGAAAAGCTACGCACGCACGGTATCCGCACGGCGAGCTCGCTGCTGTGGGCTTCGTGGCAGGCGCGACTCCAGGGAAGGTCCGAGGAGTTCGATCGGATTTTGCAGGGGGCCGATGGCGCCAGCGCGATGCCGGCGCTGGAGGACTCGCTCCGCACCAATTCGAATCTCGATCTGATCGAGCAGTGGCGCGGCACCTGCGATGCCGCGCAGCGTCCCTCGGCGCAGCCGGGCGCGGAGCAACCGTCGCGCCTGCTCGAGCCGCGCGACGGAGAGTTCGACCCCGGTCGTGCGGCTGCCGCGGCCTAGATCAGGCCCACCAGCCTTAGCACCACACCCACGGCGCAGCTGCCGGCGAGCACGGTGAGCATGCCGAGCTTGAAGCGGAAGATCGCGGTCGCGGCCGCGATCGACAGCAGCAGCGCCGGGACGTCAACGCTCGTCAGCACCGGCCTGTCGAAGGACAGCGGGAAGGCGTGCACCGGCACGGTCTCGCGGAACAGCGTGTGCAGCGCGAACCAGATCGAGAGGTTAAGGATCACGCCGACGACGGCGGCGGTGATCGCGCTGAGTGCACCGGCGAGGCCCGTGTTACCGCGCAGGCGCTCGATATAGGGGGCGCCGACGAAGATCCAGAGGAAGCAGGGCGTGAACGTGACCCAGGTCGCAAGCAATCCGCCAAGCGTCGCTGCAAGCATCGGCGACAGGCCGCTTGGATCGCGATAGGCGGCCATGAAGCCAACGAACTGAAGCACCATGATCAACGGGCCGGGCGTGGTCTCGGCCATGCCGAGACCGTCGAGCATCTCGTGCGGCTTCAGCCAGTGATAATGCTCGACTGCCTGTTGCGCAACATATGCCAGCACCGCATAAGCGCCGCCGAACGTGACCAGCGCCATCTTCGAGAAGAACAGCGCGATCTGGCTGAACACGCTGGCTTGACCAAGAATCAAAAGCAGCGCGATCACCGGCACCAGCCAGAGCGCGAGCCAGAGCGCACCGACGCGGATCGCGCGCGCGGTGTTGGGGCGCACATGCTCGGGAACGGCTTCGCCGAGCATGCTGTCGATCACGGCGGTGCTGCCGCCGGGACCGTGAGCCGCCGGGGCAAACTCCGGACGGCCGGCCCGCGCGCCGACATATCCGATCACGCCGGCGGCGATGATGATGATCGGGAAGGGGACCGCGAAGAAGAAGATCGCGACGAAGGCGATTGCGGCGAGCCCAATCATGATGCGGTTCTTAAGCGCGCGCTTGCCGACGCGCACCACAGCCTCGAGGACGATGGTGAGCACGGCGGCCTTGAGCCCAAAGAACAGCGCCTCGACGAAGCTGACATTGCCGAAAGCCGCGTAGATGTAGCTGAGGCCCATGATCGCGATGATGCCGGGCAGGACGAAGAGCCCGCCCGCCATCAGCCCGCCGGCGGTGCGATGCATCAGCCAGCCGACATAGGTGGCCAGCTGCTGCGCCTCCGGTCCCGGCAAGAGCATGCAGTAGTTCAGCGCATGCAGGAATCGGCCTTCGGAGATCCAGTTCTTCTCCTCGACCAGGATGCGATGCATCACCGCGATCTGGCCCGCGGGGCCGCCGA
The DNA here is from genome assembly GCF_052075965.1 of Bradyrhizobium sp. 482_C4_N1_8. NCBI lineage: Bacteria > Pseudomonadati > Pseudomonadota > Alphaproteobacteria > Hyphomicrobiales > Nitrobacteraceae > Bradyrhizobium > Bradyrhizobium sp. 482_C4_N1_8. Next base: position 4,025,662 of record NZ_CP197231.1, read on the forward strand.
AGCTCAGGCAGGCGACGCGGAGCCAGACACGGAAGGCTTCGCCGAAGCTGATGCCGTGACCGGCATCAGCTTCCGTTGGATTGGCGCGGGTGTCCATCACGCCTTCACCTTGTTGGTCGGCCAGTTGTGGGTCTCGGCCGTAGCGTCGCGGCACCAGCGGTAGAAGGCGTCGTAGAGCGTCATGCCGGCTTCGAGCTGCTCGAGATCGTCGTCGTACATCCGCGACAGCCCGAGCGAGGCCGCGAGCAGGCCGGGGGCTTCCGGCGCGAGGTCGGGTCGCGCGGTGTCTGCGCCACGGACCAGCGTGGCAAGCCGCAGCAGGGGCGGTGTTGCAATCCCGAACTCCTCGATCATCACGTCGAAGGTGCAGAGCTCGCCGCGGTGACTCCAGAACACGTTCTCGATGTCGAACGGCGCCGCGTTGAAACGCTCGCCCACGGCGACCACTTCAGAGGGCGCGACGAACAGGAACACCGCGTTGGGATCGACGAAGCGGCGGATCAACCAGGGGCAGGCGATGCGGTCGACCTTCGGCCGGGCCCGCGTCACCCAGACGGTGCGGCCCTTGGCGTCGCGCGGCGGCAGTTTTGCAGCATCGACCAGCGGCAGCTTTGCGTCCTTCCAGCCCTCGAAACCGCCTTCCAGCGTCTCAGCCTGGACCCCTAGCTGCCTGAGCCAGGCCGCCGTGCCCTGCGCGAGCTTTGCGCCGCGCAGGCAGGCGACGATGGCGGAGCGGCCGGAAAATTCGCCGCCCCAGTCCGGAACGTTGCTGTGGCTGAACTTGATCGAGCCGGGGATCAGTCGCGGGTCTGCGGCAAAATCCTCGTCCGTGCGCACGTCAATCAGGGCAGGGGCGTTCGCCGTGCCGATCAGCCGTGCCAATTTTTCAGATGATATCGTTGTGTAGGAAGACATGATGCGCCCTCGTAAGAACAAACGGGACGCGATACTTGGGCTTGTCGCCTCGTGGGGAGATCGCTCAATCCCCATGAGCGTCATTACAACGAAACCGCCCCGGGCTGTCAATCGGCTCGTTGACTTGATTTTGCCCGGACATTCCGCAGGTCTATATTGCGGGTCAACGGACCGGACCTTTCGGAGACTTTTCGATGCATTCCCATTCGACCGAGCAATGGACCCATGACCACGTCTTTCTGGGCGAGAAGCACGATGAGAACGAGCGGCGCACCTGGCTCGTGGTCGTCCTGACGCTGGTGATGATGGTCGGCGAGATCGTCGCCGGCTCGCTGTTCGGCTCGATGGCGCTGCTTGCCGACGGCTGGCACATGGGCACGCATGCGGCCGCGCTTGGCATTGCTGCTTTCGCCTACCGTTTCGCGCGCCGACACCTGGGGAATGCGCATTTCACCTTCGGCACGGGCAAGTTCGGCGACCTCGCCGCCTTCTCCAGCGCGATCATCCTGGGCCTGATCGCGGTCGAGATCGCCTATGAGAGCGTGCTGCGGCTGTTCACGCCGGTGCCGATCGTCTATGGCGAGGCCATCGCGGTCGCCGCCCTCGGCCTCTGCGTCAACCTCGCCAGCGCGTGGCTGCTGCGCGACAGCCATGATCACCATCATCACGGCCATGACCACGGCCATGACTACGGCCTTGGGCATGCGCATGATGATCACGACGATCACGGTCATCACCACCATCATCACGACAACAATCTTCGTGCGGCCTATGTCCACGTCATGGCCGATGCGGCGACCTCGGTGCTGGCGATCGCAGCGCTGGTGGTCGCGATGTATTCGGGATGGGTCTGGGCCGATCCGGCCGTCGGCCTGATCGGCAGCGCCGTGATCGCGAGCTGGGCGTTCGGCCTGGTCAAGTCATCAGGCGCGGTGCTTCTCGACGTGCGCGCCGACGAGAAGCTCGAACGCACCATCCGCGCCCGCATGGAGGTCGGAGAGGACCGCGTCACCGACCTGCATCTCTGGCAGGTCGGGCCCGGCCATTGCGCCGTGCTGGTCTCGGTGGTGTCGGACAAGCCGAAGCAGCCGGCCGTCTACAAGAAGCGGCTCGCTGGGCTGAAGGGCCTGAGCCACATCACGGTCGAGGTCGAGACCTGTCCGCATTGATGTGATCTGCCGAAACGGAATTCGGCGTCGCGGCCGGGGTTGATCCTCGGTCGCAGCCATACACGGCTCTGCAAGAGGGACCAAGGATGATGCCCAGGATCAAGTTTGCTCTCGCCGTTGCCGCGCTGGCTCTGTCCGGCCACGCGGCCGTTGCGCAGTCCGAGAAATCGGGCGTCGAAAAGCTCTACGTCCTCAATTGCGGGGAGGGCACCGCCGGGGACATCTCGCGCTGGACGCCCGGCCTGAACGAGGGCAAGTCGATGGATTTCGTCGACAGCTGCTATCTCATCAAGCACAGCAGCAAGGGCTGGTTCCTGTGGGACACCGGCATCGCCGATGCCGTCGCCGCCATGCCGAATGGCCTTGTCCCCGCCGATCCCAAGGCCGTCGCCTGGCGCCGGCCGAAGACGTTGGCCGCCCAGCTCGAACAGCTCGGCCTCAAGCCGGATGACGTCAAGGCGATGGCGGTGTCGCATACGCATCCCGACCACACCGGCAATGTCGAGCTGTTCCCGCAGGCCATGCTCTACGTGCAGAAGGCCGAATATGACTGGCCCGGCGCCAACAACGAACCGCGCTTCAAGCCCTCGCATCCGGTCGAGTTGCTCGCGGGTGACAAGGACGTGTTCGGCGACGGCAGCCTGACCATCCTGTCGACGCCCGGCCACACGCCGGGACACCAGTCGCTGCTGGTGAAACTGCCGAAAACCGGCGCGGTGGTGCTGTCGGGCGACGCCGTCCACTTCAAGGACAATTGGGACAACCGCCGCGTCCCCAGCATGAACGCCAACAAGGACCAGAGCGCGGCGTCGATGCAGAAGATCGCCGACACGCTGACCAAGGAGAAGGCGCAGCTCTGGATCAACCACGACAAGGCCCAGCGCGACAGCCAGAAGATGGCGCCTGAGTTTTACGACTAGCGTTTGCGCCGAGGCTGCTGCCATGACGCTGGCAGCAGCAGCGTGCTACGGCCCAGGAAAGCTCCGCGACAGGAGATGATCGTGGGAGAGTGGGCCGGGGTTGCGATCGCGCTGGCGTCGAGCAGCCTCGGCGGCACCGCCGCGGCGATCACCCGCTATCTCGTCGGCGGCGCCGATCCGGTTCTGCTGGCGATCCTGCGCTGGGGGATCGGCTTTCTCTGCCTGTTGCCTTGCGCGCTGCTGCTTGGCGTGCGCTGGCCGCAGCGGCCCGACTGGCCGGCGGTGGCCCTGCTCGGCACCTGCTTCTTCGGCCTGTTCTTCATCCTCTACAATATCGCGGTGTCCTACACGACCGCTGCGCGCGCCAGTCTCGCGCTGGCGACGCTGCCGCTCCACACCATGGTGGTCGGTGCGATCCTCGGCGTCGAGCGGCTCACGGCGCGCAAGATCATCGGCGTCGGCATCGCCGTGCTCGGTGTGACAGCCGCGCTGGCAGCGGGGCTCGCCCAGAGCCCGCCCGGCGCCTGGCGCGGCGAGTTGATCATGACCGGTGCCGTGTTCTGCATGGCGTTCTACAACGTGCTGTCGCGCCCGCTGATGCAGCGCTCAAGCGCATTGGGTTTTCTCACCGTCGGCATGGGCGCGGGCGCCGGCGTGCTGGCGCTGGCGGGGTTCGTGAAGGGTAGCTTTGCGGCGCTCGATCATTTCACGACGGCGCAGTGGATCGCCGGCATCTATCTCGGCATCGGCGGCGGCGCGCTCGCCTTCATCCTCTGGGTGATGGCGCTGGCGCGGGCGACGCCGACCCGCGTTGCCAATACCATGACGGTCAATCCGATTGCCGCGACCTTGCTTGCGGCGCTGCTCATCGGCGAGTCGATCACCGCAAACCTTCTGATCGGGCTGGTTGCTGTGTTCGCCGGCATCTGGATCGCGACCAGCCAGGCGAAGCCGGCCTAGTTGCGCGGCGCCGTGACCGGGGGCGGGCTGGCGTCCGGTGTCTTCTTCGGCTTGAGCGTGCCGGCGTAGAACGAGAGCAGCCAGACCAGGATGATGGCGAGGAGATAGACGCCCCAGGCCTGTGGCGGCGTGGTTGCCCAGCGCAGCAGGCCTTTGAAGGTGCGGGGCGGGCTGTTGTCTTCGCTCATGGCCCGCTTGTGCGCGAAAGGGGCTGCGCGGTCAATCCGGGCGCCGTTCGGCGCGGATCAGGAACAGCGCGGCCAGCGCCGAGAGGCTGAGCGCGGAGGAGACCAACAGCACCTTGGCGCCCATGACGTCGATGAGCAGGCCGAAGGCCAGCGGCGCCACGGCCTGCGCCATCCGTGCCGGCGCGCCGATGATGCCGAGGCGGTAGCCGAAATCCTTCGGACCGAAGATCGACAGCGGCAGCGTGCCGCGCGCGATCGTGAGAATGCCGTTGCCCGAGCCGTGGAGCAGCGCAAACGCGGTTGCGGCGGGCGCGCCGAAGATGGCGACGACGGCGGCGCCGAGGGGGTGGGTGACGCAGGCAAGGCGCGTCGACCACAGCGGATGGAAGCGGCTCAGAAAGCCCGCTTCGAGAATGCGCGCGGCCACCTGTGCCGGGCCGATCAGCGCGCCGGCCGCGATGGCCTCGACATGCGTCGCGCCTGTGGCCTCCAGCAGGCGCGGGAAATGGACGGCCATCGCGCCGGTGACGGTCCAGACCGCCGCGAAGACGAAGGCGAGCAGCACCATGGTTCGGTCGAGCGGCAAATGCGGCTTCTCGGCCGTCGCCGCGGCCTGCCCGGCGCCCTTGATCGCCGGCAGCATGAAGAAGTTCAGGGGCAGGCCGATCAGGAGATTGGCGGCCGCCCAGGCGAAACAGGTCTCCCGCCAGCCGATATGGGACAGGCCCCAGGCGGTGAGGGGCCAGCCGACGGTAGAGGCGAAGCCTGCCATCAGCGTGATGCCGGTGATAGGCCTGCGCGCCTCGGTGCCGTAGATGCGGCTGAGCGCGGCGAAGGCGGCGTCATAGAGCCCCATCGCCATGCCGATGCCGAGCACGAGCCAGGCGAACGCCATCACCGCCAATGAGTGCGAGAGGCCGAGCAGGACGAGACCGGCGGCCATCGTCAGGTTCGAGACCGACAGCACCTGCCGGCCTCCGAACAGATCGATCTGCCGCCCGATGCGAGGGCCGAGCATCGCCGAGATCACGAGCGAGGCCGAGAACGCGCCAAAGATCCAGTTGGAGGAGACGCCGAGGTCGCGCGCCATGGGATCGGCGAGCAGCGCCGGCAGGTAATAGCTGGAAGCCCAGGCCAGGGTCTGCGTGGTGCCGAGCGCCAGGATGATCGGAAGCTGGCGCTGGCTCATCTCGGTGCGATTCTGGTCTCGGTGTGCGGCGGTGTCATCGGTTGCATTTGCGGCCCGCGGCGAGAGTGCGTCAACAGCGTCCGCGACATATTCGATCTGCTGCGGACGGGAGCCTTGGTTGCGCACGGTTCGCGCGTGGCCTTTCGCTCGTCACGAATGCACGCCATAATGGCGCATGCAATTGACCTCGCGCCTCGCGCTGATGAACTGGCTGACCGGCCAAGGGCTGACGGGCTTGCCCGAAAACGAGCTGCTCCGCGGCTTCTGCGAGCGCTGCCGCGCCGAAGGGCTGGAACTCTCGCGCGGGCTCGTCGTGATCGACACGCTGCATCCGATCTATGAGGGCCGCGGCTTCCGCTGGAGCGATCGTCCCAGCAACGAGAGCGACGCGTTCGAATACGGCTCGACCGCCGAAGGCGACGCCGCCAGGAGCTGGCGCCGCTCGGTGTTCTTCCACATGCTCGAGCACGGCAACGACGAGATGGTGATTGATCTCGCCGACGCGCCCTCGATGGATTTCTCGCAGATCGGCGAGCTCGCGGAAAAAGGCCACAAGCACTATCTCGCCTTCGTGCATCGCTTCGGCGAGAACGGCGCGCTCGGCCTGATGGATTGCCTCTATTCCTGCTGGACCACGCGCCGCGACAGCGGCTTCTCCGAACCCGAGCTCGAAGCTCTGCGCGATCTCGTGCCGGTGCTGGGGCTCGCGATCAAGTCGGCGCAGCAGGTCGACATCGCGCGAACCCTCGGCCGCGTCTATCTCGGTCGCGATGCCTCCGCGCAGGTGCTGGGCGGGCGCATCACGCGCGGCGTCACCGAGCGCATCAATGCCGTGCTGTGGTATTCGGATTTGCGCGGCTCGACCGGGATCAGCGAGAGCATCGGCCCCGACGAGATCATCCCGTTCCTCAACGACTATGCGCAGGCCGTGATCGACGCGATCCACGATGCCGGCGGCGACGTGCTGAAGCTGATCGGCGATGGCGTGCTCGCGATGTTCTGGGGAGAGGACATGTCGGATGCGCGACGCGCTGCGCTGCGCGCCGAGCATCTGTTCCGCAAGAACGTCGCTGCGCTGAACAAGCGGCGGGAGGCCGATGGCCGTCCCACGACGTCGGCCTATATCGGCCTGCATGTCGGCGAGGTCTTTTACGGCAATATCGGCAGCGCGGACCGGCTCGACTTCACCGTCGTCGGCCCCACCGTCAACGAGGTCAGTCGCATCGCCTCGATGAGCCGCTCGGTCGACCGCGAGCTGCTGGCCTCGGCCGAGTTCTACAAGGGCCTGGACGCCACTGGCCGCCGCTACCTCGTCTCCACCGGCCGCTACGCGCTGCGTGGCATCGGCCGCGCGCAGGACCTCTACACGCTCGATCCCGAGGTCGATACGAGCGAGCCGGTGACCGGGAGCTACGAGCGGTATCTGGCGAATTAGCGGCGGATCGTAGGGGCCGAGACATTGGGCGTTTTCGTTCGATCCTTGGCGGGCCATTGTTCGGAAAGCGGCGGCATCGAAGTCTCCTTGCCGGTCATGCGCTCAACGGCGACGGCGTAGACGGTGATGATGTCGAGCCGCGGGAAGAACCCCTTCGGTCGCGTCGTATCCGGCTTGCCGTATTTGGCCATCAACGTTTCGCAGAACCGCTGCTTGATGCCCGTGTCGCCCACGACCCGGATGCGGCCGAACAGGCATATGCTTCGATAGGCGAGACCGGAATCGCATTCGAACCGGCCATAGTCGAAGACACCTTCGTGCTCATCGATCTCGATGCAGACGCGGGGATCTCGCTCGATGTTTGCGCGCAGATGTCCCCGGGCGGCCGTCGTGTGCAGATACACCTCACCGTCGAGCCAGCGATAGAGGAGCGGGATACAGTAGGGAAACCCGTCCTCGCTGACTGTCGCAAGATGGCCAGCATATCCGCGTGCCAGCATCTCCAGGATCCGCTCCTGCGACATGGCGCGGTCCTCGCGACGGATTTGCGGTGAACTCATGGTGCAAGACGCTCCGCGCCGCCATCCGAATGAGCGGACATTTCAGGTTTCCTTGTTATCCGAAACAGGATAGAAAAATAGTGGTCTTGAGCAAAGGTCCACTCGGACCTATTGCGGCATACCACTTCTCGACGTGCGGCTCACCTGTCGGACGAGGACCCGTGAAGAGCAGGCAGAGCTGGGCAGAACTCTATTCCTTCAGCGTCGACCGTACGGCGGAGGCGCCGGTATTCCGCCAGATCTACCTCGAGCTACGATCGGCAATTCTGTCCGGAGCGCTTCGTCCGGCGGCCAAGTTGCGCTCGACGCGCGACCTTGCGGCGCAGCTCGGCGTCTCGCGTACCGCAGTTGTTTCGGCTTTCGAGCAGCTGCTAGCCGAAGGTTATGCCTTCGGCAGGACGGGGGCGGGGACTTACGTTGCGTCCGATCTGCCTGAACCGTTTGCCGCGCCTCATGGCCGCAAGACAAGGGCGGCACCGGCCGCGGCAGGCGCGGCCTCCTTTCACGGCCTCGGCGATTTCGTCGATGTGACGACGCAAAATGACGAGCGTCCCTTCAACCTGGGTCGCACGCTGTTGGATGCACGTAGCGCCGAATTGTGGCGCAAACTCACGGCGCGCACGCTGCGATCGTTTGAGCGACATCATCTCGGCTATGGCGATCCGCGTGGCTTGCTGGAGCTGCGCAAGTCGGTTTGCGACTATCTTCGGGCCGCACGCGGCGTGCGCTGCGAGGTCGACCAGATCGTGATCACCGCCGGCACGCAGCAAGCCGTGGACATCGTCGCACGTGTCATGCCCGGGCCGGACAAGGAGGTCTGGATCGAAGACCCCGGCTATACCCTGACCCGCCTTACGCTCGCTGCGTCAGGCGCGAAGGTTTGCGCCATCCCGGTTGACCAGCACGGCGTCAACGTCACGGAAGGGATCCGCCGCGCCCCGAAGGCGCGCGCAGTTTTCATAACGGCCTCGCACCAGTTTCCGACAGGCGTTCCCCTGTCGATGGCGCGCCGCCTCGAACTTCTCGCCTGGGCCCGCGAGTCCGGCGCCTGGATCATCGAGGACGATTACGCCAGCGAATTCCGCTACGGCGGCCGTCCCCTCGCTTCGCTTCAGGGCCTGGATGAGGCCGGCCGTGTCATTTACGTCGGAACTCTCAACAAGGCGCTCTTCCCCGGATTGAGGCTTGGCTACGCCGTGCTACCACACCCGCTGGTGCGGAATTTCGTTGCCGCGCGCTATCTGATCGACCGTCAACCGTCGAGCCTCTGCCAGTCCGTTGCTGCGGCCTTCATGGAAGAGGGGCATTTCGCAGCCCACATCCGCAGAATGCGGGAAGTGTACCGCCGCCAGCGCGATACCCTCGTTGCCGCACTGAGGCGGCGCCTGGGCGACCATTTGTCGGTCGAGCCGCCGGACCAGGGCATGCACCTGGTTGCCTACACGCGACGGGGACTTTCCGACGTGAAGATCGAACGGGCCGCTCGCGAGCACGGCGTCACCGTTCGCGCGATGAGCCGCCACTATATCGAGGCGCCGGCGCAGTCGGCGCTGATGCTGGGCTTTAGCGGCTACCCGCAGCAGACCATTGCGCCGGCGGTCGCCCGACTGGCGCGGGCCATCGCCGCTGATTGCGTACCGGACTAGCACCGCGCTGGCACTTCATCCCCCACCATGGCCGGCTGCCGGTCCAGCGCCACTGCAGGCGACAGCCAGATCACCAGCGCCTGCACGCCGAACACGGCGGCTGCGAGATACAGGCAGGCCTCCGCGCTCCAGAGGCCGCCGACGATCGCGCCAAGCGCCGAGCCGAGCGGGCGGGCGCCGTAGCTCATGATGTTGATGGCGGAGACGCGTCCGAGCAGGCGCGGCGGCGTCACGGACTGGCGCAGGGTCGTGGTCGAAATCACCCACAGGATCGGCCCGACGCCGAGCAGGAAGAAGCTCAAGGCCGCGAGCCAGGGCGAGGGGACCAGCACCGTCAGCGCCATCACCACTGCGGCGACGAAACCCGTGACCGGGCCAAGGCCGACCACCGTGCCGAAGGCGATGCGCTTCATCACGCGCGTGGCGAACAGTGCGCCGATCACCATGCCGACGCCGTACATCGTCAGCACGGTGCCGACGCCTGCGGCGGTCAGGCCGAGATGGCGTACCGCATAGGGCACGAACACGGCGATCTGGAGGAACCAGCCGGTGTTGAAGATGAACTGGGTGATGAACACCGGCCGCAGCAGCGGATGGTGGAACACGAAGGCCGCGCCCTCGCGGATGTCCTGGAACGGATGGCGCCGCGGCGAGGGCGTCCGGGTGGGCTCGTAGATCCCGGAGAGCAGCACGACGGCGATGGCCGAGAGCGCCGCGGCGAAGCCGAAGGCCGGGCTCGCGCCCCACCAGCCGACCAGCGCGCCGCCGAGCGCAGGCCCGCTTGCAAAGGCGATGGTGCGGGCGAGCTCGATGCGGGCATTTGCCGACGGCAACAGCTCCGCGCTCACCAGCGAGGGCACCAGGGCCGGCGCTGCCACGCTGTAGACGACCGTGCCGCATACGGCGGCAAAGCCGAGCAGAGCCAGCAGCGGCAAATTGAGCGCGCCGAGTGTGAGCAGCAGCACGATGGCCGCCAGCGCGACCGCGCGCAGCGCTTCGGCACCCGCCATCAGCGAGCGGCGGGAGATGCGGTCGGCGAGCAGGCCGGCCGGAATGGCGAACAGGACGAAGGGCAGGGTGAGGGCGGTCTGGAGCAGGCCGGTCTGGCCTTCCGCAACACCCAGCGTGAGCACGGCGACGATCGGGGCCGCGGCCAGCGCGATCTGCTCGGCCGATTGCGCCGCCAGGTTGGACCAGGCGAGGCGGTTGAAGGTGTCGGGGAGGCGAAGCGGGTTTGACATGGCGCATTTCCTGCAAAGTCGTGTTGGCGCCAGTATCCGCCCCCGAGGACGGCCAAACCCACCCGCTTCCCGACAGGGAGGCGGATAACCGCCGCGTCGGGACCTCATCGGCTAGATGCAGTTGCAAATGAGTTGCAATAAGCTTCGACTTCGGTATTCTGCTGATATGGATGCCCGCTCCCCCGATTTGACCCAAGATGCCGCCGGCTGGCGCACTGATGCGCCTGCTACCAAGAGCCTCGCCGAGGTGAACGCCACGATCGCCGTCCCCACGGCGGGGGTGTGGTGGCGGCGGTTGCTTGCCTTTGTCGGGCCCGGCTACCTGGTCTCGGTCGGCTACATGGACCCCGGCAACTGGGCGACCGACCTCGCCGGAGGGTCGAAGTTCGGCTACACGCTACTTTCGGTCATCCTGCTCTCGAATTTGATGGCGATCCTGCTCCAGTCGCTGGCGGCTCGGCTCGGCATCGTCACCGACCGCGACCTCGCGCAGGCCTGCCGCGCGACCTATTCGCCGGCGATGAACTTCCTGCTCTGGCTCGCCTGCGAGGCGGCGATCATCGCCTGCGATCTCGCCGAGGTCATCGGCACAGCGATCGCGCTCAAACTGCTGTTCGGCATTCCGCTGATCGGCGGCGCGCTGCTGGCTGCGCTCGATGCGTTCCTGCTGCTGCTCCTGATGAACCGCGGCTTTCGCTTCCTCGAAGCGTTCGTCATCGCGATGCTTGTCGTGATCGCGGTCTGCTTCCTGGTCCAGATCGTGGCCGCGGCGCCGCCGGTGGCGGAAGTCCTGCACGGCTTCATGCCGAAGACCGAGATCTTCACAAATCCGGAAATGCTCTACATCGCGATCGGCATCATCGGCGCGACCGTGATGCCGCATAATCTCTATCTGCACTCCTCGATCGTGCAGACGCGCGCCTATGAGCGCAACGACACCGGCCGGCGCGAGGCGATCAAATGGGCGACGACGGATTCGACCATCGCCCTGATGCTGGCACTGTTCATCAATGCAGCGATCCTTGTCGTGGCAGCCGCGACCTTCCACAAGAGCGGCCATTCCGACGTCGCCGAGATCGGCCAGGCCTTCGAGTTGTTGTCGCCGCTGCTCGGCCTCGGTATCGCCTCGACGCTGTTTGCGATTGCGCTGCTCGCCTCGGGCCTGAACTCGACGGTGACAGCGACGCTCGCCGGCCAGATCGTGATGGAAGGGTTTCTCGACCTGCGCCTGCCGAGCTGGGCGCGCCGCCTCTTGACGCGCGGCATCGCCATCGTCCCGGTGATCGTCGTCACCGCGATCTATGGCGAGCGCGGCACGGCGGATCTGCTGGTGTTCAGCCAGGTCGTGCTGTCGATGCAGCTGCCCTTTGCGGTGATCCCGCTGGTCCGCTTCGTCTCGGATCGGCGCAAGATGGGGAAGTTCGCGATACCCACGTCAGTCGCGGCGCTCGCGTGGATCGTCGCGGGCGTGATCGTGGTTTTGAACGTGAAGTTGTTGGTGGATACACTGTTCGGGTGAGTGTTCGCCCAACACACCGCCGTCGTCGCACGGCTTGACCGGGCGACCCGGTATTCCAGAGACGGTTGTGATTGAGCCGAGAAGCCGCGGCGTACTGGATGCCCCGGTCAAGCCGGGGCATGACAGCGAGCTAATCCTGCGGCTCTGACGTCGCGTCACCTTGCGCATCGATGCGCAGCCAGCCTGACGGCGCGAGGCGCTGCTGCGGCAGGAAGCGGGCCTTGTAGTCCATCTTCTTTGAGCCCTCGATCCAGTAGCCGAGATAGACGTAAGGCAGCCCCTGGCGGCGAGCGCGGGCGATGTGGTCGAGGATCATGAAGGTGCCCATCGACCGGCTGACCTGGCTCGGCTCGAAGAACGAATACACCATCGACAGGCCGTCGCTGAGCACGTCGGTCAGCGCCACCGCGATCAGCTCCTCACCGCGGCCGGTGATACCGCTGTCGGGGCCGCGCTTGCGGTACTCGATGATCCTGGTCTCGACATGGCTGTCCTCGACCATCATGGCGTAGTCGAGCACGGTCATGTCGGCCATGCCGCCATGGCGGTGGCGGGAGTCGAGATAGGCGCGGAACACCGAATATTGCTCGGAGGTCGGCACCGCACTGCGCTGCTCGCCGATGATGTCGGCGTTGCGCGCGATGACTTTCCGGAAGTTGCGGGAGGGGCGGAACTCGTTGGCGACCACCCGGACGGAGACGCAGGCGCGGCACTGGTCGCAGGCCGGCCGGTAGGCGATCGACTGGCTGCGGCGGAACCCGCCATGGGTCAGAAGGTCGTTGAGGTCGCCCGCGCGCTCCCCCACGAGGTGCGTAAACACCTTGCGCTCATGCCGGCCCGGCAGATACGGGCAGGGAGAGGGCGCCGTGAGGTAAAATTGGGGGGTGTCGCGCGAGTGCTGGGTCAAGGGACGTCGTGGGCCTCCAAAGTGGGCATTAACATCGCGCTACGAAGGCCCCCGGTCAATCGGTCTACTCGGCAGGTCAGATCACTCAGTTTAGTCGGTCCTGGTTGATAGGTTCTTGATCATCAGGCTCTCAGTAGGTCCTTGCGGCCTGCGGCACGGGCGCGCGGACGGAATTGTTGATCACGACCGTTCCCAGCACGACATCATGCAGCAGGCGCCGGCGGCCGTTGAACAGCCCAACCAGCACCACGAAAGGTGTCAGGAACGAGACCGTCACCCAGAACAGCACGGCATGGGTGGCGCCGAGCACGAAATAGCCGGGCGCGCCGTACCAGGTGCGCAACTCCAGATCCATCAGGCGCATGCCGATCGTCGCGGACGACGGACCGCCGATGCAGGCACCGTAATAGACGATCGCCCAAACAACGGAGGCCGGCCAGGCCAGCCAGAACAGCGCCCAGCCGATGCCGAGCGTGACGATGCCAAACAGCGCGATGAAGATGTAGCCGAGGATGACGGGAACGGAGATCACGACCATGTCGATCAGGAACGCGAACGCCCGCCGCGTTGCCACGCCACGGAACAATTCGGGGTGCAGATAGGGATCGAAGGCGTGCGGTTGCATGGCGCCGTCATTGCGCCAGGCATTGCCCGAGTCCGAATACGACATAGTCCGTTCTCCCAAGGGAAACTCCCGTGGCAGGACATGGGAGCAAGTCATCCCCGTGCCAAGGGCGTGCGGGCGTCAACAAGCCGAAATATTCCGGCAATTCGGGGGCGGGGCTGTTACCGCTGTCGTTCAGGGAGGGCGTCGTAGGGTAGGCAAAGGCGCGTTAGCGCTGTGCCCACCATCGTTCCGCGATCGCTAGCTGGCATGGTGGGCACGCTTCCGCCTTCGCTCTTCGAGCTACGGCGGACAAGCCGCTTGGCCCATCCCGCGATACCTTACGTCTGGCTCCGCAGCTTCTCCGCCACCCTCGGCGCAAAATAGCTGAGCACGCCGTCGGCGCCGGCGCGCTTGAACGCCAACAGGCTCTCCATCATCGCGCGCTCGCCGTCGAGCCAGCCATTGTTGGCGGCCGCTGCGATCATCGCGTATTCGCCGGAGACCTGGTAGGCGAAGGTCGGCATCGCAAAGGTGTCCTTCACGCGCCGGACCACGTCGAGATAGGGCATGCCGGGCTTCACCATCACCATGTCGGCGCCCTCGGAGATGTCGAGATCGACCTCGCGCAGCGCCTCGTCGGTGTTGGCGCTGTCCATCTGGTAGGTGCGCTTGTCGCCGGTCAGCGTCTTGGCCGAACCGATGGCGTCGCGGAACGGGCCGTAGAAGGCGGAGGCGTATTTGGCCGCATACGCCATGATCTGCACGTCGAGCAGGCCAGAGCGGTCCAGCCCCTCGCGGATCGCGGCGACGCGGCCGTCCATCATGTCGGACGGCGCGATGATGTCGCAGCCGGCTTCGGCCTGGACCAGCGCCTGACGCACCAGCACCGCGACCGTCTCGTCGTTCAAAATCTTGCCGTCGGAGATCAGGCCGTCATGGCCGTGGCTGGTGAAGGGATCGAGCGCGACGTCGCAGAGGATGCCGATGTCGGGAAACTCCTTCTTGATCGCGCGCACCGCCTGGCAGACCAGGTTGTTCGGATTGGTCGCCTCGGAGCCTTCCTCGTCGCGCAGGGACGGGTCGGTGTAGGGAAACAGCGCGAGGCAGGGGATGGTGAGCTTCATGGCGCGCTCGGCCTCGCGCACGGCCTGGTCGACGCTGAGGCGGTCGACGCCCGGCATCGAGGCGATCTGCTCGCGCTTGTTGTCGCCGTCGATCAGGAACAGCGGCCAGATCAAGTCGTCGGTGGTGAGCACGTTCTCGCGCACCATGCGCCGGGCCCATTCGGCTTTGCGGTTGCGGCGCGGGCGGACGGTCAGATCGAGGGCAGGGGAGGCACTGGCGCCATCCCGGCGCGAAACCTCGCGCAATTCGATCGGACGTCCGTATTTGATCGCCATCATTCTTCCTCCGGCTGGAATTATTCTTATACCAGCTCGCATGGTTCCCGCCACCGCGGCTTGACCTGCCGCAAGGCAAAATTGAGGTCGCTCGGGCAGCCGATTGATTTTGCGGGGCGAAGCAGCCAGAAGGGGACCATGTCCGAAATCTCCACCCGCGATGCGGCCCGCGACGGCGCCAGTGCCAAGGACGCCGCCAGAGACAACGCCAGAGACAACGCGATGTCGGTGGCGGCGATCTCGTCGGAGCGCCCCGAGTCCGACGACAATGTCTGGACGCGCCGGCTCGTGCTGTTTCTGCGAGTGATGGCGCTGCTGTCGATTCTGAAGGGCCTCTATCACTGGGCCCAGGTCACCGGCTTCGTCGGCGGCGAGGACGAGGCGTTCGAGAACCAGTCGATGGCCTGGCAGGCCGCCACCGTCTATTTCGCCGTGATCGAGCTCGTTGCCGCGGTCGGCCTCTGGCTCGCGACGCCGTGGGGCGCGGTGGTCTGGCTGACGACCGTGGTGTCGATGGCGGTGATCGAACTGATGTTCCCGGGCATCTACGGCGGCAGCCTGATCGTCGTCGGTGTCGAAGCCTTCATGCTCGCCGCCTATCTCGCGCTCGCCTGGATGGCCGCGCGCGAGCGGCCGCCGTAGCGCGCTTGCGATTTCAACGCACACTCTCTCGTGCCCCGGACGCAGCGCAGCACGCAGTGATGCGCTGCTGAGCCGGGGCCCAGCTCTCCACGATCTCGTTTGCGGCTTCTGGGTCCCGGCTCTGCGCTCCGCTTCGCTGCGCTTGTCCGGGACACGAGAGCGGCATTTCCGAAGTCGTGGCTTGGTTGACCGTTCGTTGCCTAAAATTCGAGGTAACTTTTCATTGACTCCGTGCGTTCCGCCACAGCTCTTACGCGCCCGTTTCGAAACGGGGCGGCCCTGTACTGGAATGCGACAGAGGTGGCGGACGGAGGGTGAACAGGACCTTGCGAGGGTCAACAGACGGTTGCGAAAAGCCCTTGTGACACAGGCTTAATCCGCAATTCACTGTCTTAAATTCATGATCTCTTTATTCTCTTATTTAAGCCGATCTTCAAACGCCCCCCTTAAGTTGCACCTATCAGACGGAGCACAAGTTTCGTCGAATGAGTGTCGATAAAAACGACAACAGGGGAAGTGTCATGATGAAAGCCGTCGCAACTGCGGCAGATACCGCAGAGCGCGTCTCCGGCCAGCAGGGTTCGGTGCAGTCGCTCTATCTGGAAGCTTTGACTCTGGTGGAGCGGCTGCATCGCCGGCTCCTCGACGTCATCAAGGATGAATTCGATCGCCGCGGCCGTGCGGACATCAACTCGGTCCAGGCGCTCCTGCTCTACAACATCGGCGACAAGGAGCTGACCGCGGGCGAGCTGCGCACGCGCGGTTACTATCTCGGCTCCAACGTCTCCTACAATCTGAAGAAGCTCGTCGAGCTCGGCTTCCTCGATCATCAGCGCTCGCGCGTCGATCGCCGCTCGGTGCGCATCCGCCTGACCCCGCAGGGCCAGGAAGTCCGCCGCATCGTCGACTCCCTCTACCAGAAGCACGTCAAGACGGTGGAGCAGGTCGGCGGCATCTCGGGCGAGGAGTTCTCGACCCTCAACAAGTCGCTGCACCGCCTCGAGCGGTTCTGGACCGACCAGATCCTGTATCGTCTCTGAGTTCTTTGCGACGGGACTTGGCCAAGCCGGCCCATAACAAGACCGGCAGGCCTCCCGAACGTGCCTGACTTCCCCAAGCGCGCCGGCCCGGCTTTGCCCGGACCGGTGCGTTTTGTCGTTCGCGACTGCGAAATAATGACCCGGCCGAGCGGAACCAGTTCCCCGCAGCGCAGTTGTTACTGCGGATCGGAGGATGCGATGCTGGTCGAGCGCGGGCTTCAGGCAATGAACGTCGAACTCGTGAGCGATGCCTATGCCATCGCAGCGAATTACCTCCGCCGCTCCGGCGCGATTCCCGACACGCTGGTCACCAACGAAAGTCTGCTTGAGATCATCGTCAAGCTGCTGCAGCACGGCGAGCTCAACAAGATCAGGCTCGCCAACAAGGCCATTGGCCGGTTCGAGGCCCAGTCCGGGGCCCGCGCGGTTGCCTGATCAAAACTCCCAAAATTCGACAGAACCAGAGGGTGCCATGGAAGTTGCCATCGACCGCATCATGCAGACCTATGACCTGCTCGCGAACCGCACGTCCGCGGCGAGCGCGGAGGCGCGGGCCAAGGTCACGAACTATCTCAATACCTTGATGGAAGCCGGCGAGAAGGACACCCACAGGTTGACCGTGTGCGGGCTGACCTATCTGCGCCAGCTCGACGGCAGCGTCGATCCCGTGAAGGCGGGGTATACCGGGCTGTAGGGGCAGGTCCGGCCCGCATCGGCACGGATTTTAAGGTCCAAATCGGACCCTTCAGGACTGATCGGGGCGGTCAGTTCAAGGGGCCGTCAGCTCGCCCGGATCCTTCAATCCCCACCATATCTTGCATAAATATCAGGCCCGACCCGCAAATACTTGGCCGGGGGCGGGTGATGTGGTAGATCGCGCTCGCCGCTTCCGATCGCCACACCAGACCGCCCGTAGCCCGCCAAAAGGCTGCGGCGGTGGAGATATTCGCAAGATGACCTCAGCCAGAACCGCCTCCGCGCCCGACTCGTTTTTCACCGCCTCGCTCGACCAGGCCGACCCGGAAATCGCCGCCGCCATCAAGGGCGAGCTCGGCCGGCAGCGCCATGAGGTCGAGCTGATCGCCTCCGAGAACATCGTCAGCCGTGCCGTGCTGGAAGCGCAGGGTTCGGTGATGACCAACAAGTACGCAGAGGGTTATCCGGGCGCGCGCTACTATGGCGGTTGTGAGTGGGTCGACGTCGCCGAGAACCTCGCGATCGATCGCGCCAAGAAGCTGTTCGGCGCCAACTTCGCCAACGTGCAGCCGAACTCCGGCAGCCAGATGAACCAGGCGGTGTTCCTGGCGCTGCTGCAGCCCGGCGACACCTTCATGGGCCTCGACCTCGCGGCCGGCGGCCATCTCACCCACGGCTCGCCCGTCAACATGAGCGGCAAGTGGTTCAAGGCCGCGCACTACACCGTGCGCCGCGAGGACCAGATCATCGACATGGACGCGGTCGCCAAGCAGGCCGAAGAGGTCAAGCCCAAGCTGATCGTCGCCGGCGGCTCGGCCTATTCGCGCGCCTGGGACTTCAAGCGTTTCCGCGAGATCGCGGACAGCGTCGGCGCGTACCTCCTGGTCGACATGGCGCACTTCGCCGGTCTCGTCGCCGGCGGCGTGCATGCCTCGCCCGTGCCGTATGCCCACGTCACCACCACCACCACGCACAAGTCGCTGCGCGGTCCGCGCGGTGGCCTGATCCTCTCGAACGACGAGGCGCTCGCCAAGAAGCTCAACTCGGCGATCTTCCCGGGCCTGCAGGGTGGGCCCCTGATGCATGTAATCGCGGCGAAGGCG
The DNA here is from genome assembly GCF_052075965.1 of Bradyrhizobium sp. 482_C4_N1_8. Taxonomy (NCBI): domain Bacteria; kingdom Pseudomonadati; phylum Pseudomonadota; class Alphaproteobacteria; order Hyphomicrobiales; family Nitrobacteraceae; genus Bradyrhizobium; species Bradyrhizobium sp. 482_C4_N1_8. The sequence continues at coordinate 4,043,799 of NZ_CP197231.1, forward strand.
GTCGCCTTCGGCGAGGCGCTGCGTCCGGACTTCAAGATCTATGCGAAGAACGTCGTCGAGAACGCCAAGGCGCTGGCCGAGGCGATGAAGAGCCACGGGTTCGATATTGTCTCCGGCGGCACCGATAACCATCTGATGCTGGTCGACCTCAGGCCGAAGGGCCTGAAGGGCAACGTCTCGGAGAAGGCGCTGGTCCGCGCCGCCATCACCTGCAACAAGAACGGCATTCCGTTCGACCCCGAAAAGCCCTTCGTTACCTCGGGCCTGCGTCTCGGCACCCCGGCGGCGACGACCCGCGGTTTCGGCGTCGCCGAATTCCAGCAGGTCGGCGGCATGATCGCCGAGGTCCTGAACGCGATCGCGCAGTCCGACGACGGCAAGGCGCCGCTGGTCGAAGCCGCGATCAAGGAGCGGGTCAAGGCGCTCACCGATCGGTTCCCGATCTATCAGTAAGGTCAAGGTACACGGATGCGCTGCCCGAACTGCAACAGTCTCGATACGCAGGTAAAGGACTCGCGTCCGACCGAGGACTCTTCCGTGATCCGCAGGCGGCGCGTGTGCGTCGCCTGCAATTTCCGCTTCACCACTTTCGAGCGTGTGCAGTTGCGCGAGCTCACGGTGATCAAGCGCAACGGCCGCCGCGTGCCGTTCGACCGCGACAAGCTGATGCGCTCGGTGTCGATCTCCTTGCGCAAGCGACAGGTCGAGCCGGAGCGGGTCGAGAAGATGGTCTCCACCATCGTCCGCGAGCTCGAGACCGGTGGCGAGGCCGAGATCTCCTCCGAGGTGATCGGCGAGACCGTGATGGAGCATCTGCGCACGCTCGACGACGTCGCCTATGTGCGCTTTGCCTCGGTCTATCGCAATTTCCGCGAGGCCAAGGATTTCGCCGACGTGCTCGGCGAGCTCTCCGGTGAGGAGGAAGCGCGGCTCGCCGCGATCCGCAAATGATCTTTCGGATCCTGGAGGATCAGTTCGCGCAGAAGGCCCGCGAGTCCAAGGACGCCGATCGCCGCTTCATGCAGCTGGCGCTGGCGCTGGGCAAGCGCGGGCAGGGGCGCACCTGGCCCAATCCTGCCGTGGGCGCTGTCATCGTGAAAGACGGGCTCATCATCGGCCGTGGCTGGACGCAGCCAGGCGGGCGACCGCATGGCGAGCCCGAAGCGCTGCGCCGGGCCGGCGAGGCCGCGCGAGGCGCTACGCTCTATGTCACGCTGGAGCCGTGCTCGCATTTCGGCAAGTCGCCGCCTTGCGCAGACGCGGTGATTGCCGCCGGCATCACGCGGGTGGTCGCGGCGATCGAGGATCCCAATCCGGAAGTCGCGGGCCAGGGTCATGCGCGCTTGCGCGCCGCCGGCATCACGGTGGATGTGGGTCTGTGCGCGGCGGAGGCCGCGTTCGACCATGCCGGGCATTTTCGCCGCATCCGTGACGAGCGCCCGCATGTGATCCTGAAGCTCGCGGTCTCGCCTGACGGTAAGATCGGTGCGGCTGGCGGCAAGCCGCTTGCAATCACGGGCGAGGCCGTGCGCAATCGCGTGCATCTGCTCCGCGCCCAGAGCGACGCCATCCTGGTCGGCATCGGCACGGTGCTGGCGGATGATCCGCAGCTCAACTGTCGCCTGCCGGGCATGGAAGCGCGTTCTCCCATACGCGTCGTGCTCGACCAGAATCTGCGCATTCCGGCCGCGAGCCAGCTTGGTCGTTCCGCGCGGGAGACGCCGCTCTGGGTGATCGGCTCGGAGCTTGCGGAAGCCGCCGCCGCCACGCGGCTCGGAGCGGCAGGCGCTCAGATCATCCGCGTACCGCCGGGAAACGCTTCCGGGCTTGATCTTTCGGCCGTGCTGCATGTGCTGGCGGAGAAAGGCATCACACGGCTGATGGTCGAGGGCGGCAGCCGTGTCGCGGCGTCCTTCGTCGCGGCCGACCTCGCCGACGAGATCTGGCTGTTCCGCGGAGCGGAAGGGGTCGGCCCGGGCGGCGTCGATGCGCTCGATGCATTGCCCCTGTCGAAAATCACGCAGTCGCAGGCCTATAAGGTTCATGCTAGCGAGACATTCGGCAAGGATACTCTCACCATCTACGAGCGCGCGTAATGTTCACTGGCATTGTCACCGATATCGGCGAGATCGTCGGCTTCACGCCGACAGCGCAGGGCCAGTTGCACAGGCTGCGCATCGCTTGCCGCTACGATCAGACCACCATCGCCGACGGCGCCTCGATCGCCTGCAACGGCGTCTGCCTGACGGTGGTTGCTTCCGGCGTCGAAGGCGGCAGAACCTGGTTCGACGTCGATGCCGCCGCCGAGACGCTGGCGCTGACAACTGCAAAGCACTGGAAGGTCGGCACGAGGCTCAATCTCGAGCGCGCGCTCAAGATCGGCGACGAACTCGGCGGCCATATCGTCGCCGGCCATGCCGACGGTGTCGCCACCCTCGTCAGTCGCGAGGACCTGCCTGATATGGCGCGGTTCGAGCTCTCGACCACGCGGGAGCTCGCGCGCTTCATCGCCACCAAGGGCTCGATCACGCTCGACGGCGTGTCGCTGACGGTCAATACGGTGAGAGACGTGACCTTTTCGGTGCTGATCATTCCGCATACCCTGACGGTCACGACGATCGGCGGCTGGAAAGCGGGCGCCGAGGTCAATATCGAGGTCGACCTGATGGCCCGCTATGCAGCGCGGCTGACGGAAATGAAGTGACGGCGGAGCCGTTATTCCGGGATGGTCCGATGGACCAGACCACAGGTGCGCAATTGCGCACCGGGGAATCTCGAGATTCCGGGCTAGATGCTTCGCATCGCCCCGGAATGACAGTGTCTTTGAACTTGGCTTACATGCGTCCGGCGACTACATAGCGCCGACCTCTGTAGAACGGATTTAGACGATGGCAGACGCGCGACGCGCACCCCTGAAGGACCAGACCGACATTTCCGGCGCACGCGCGCTGATTGTCGAGGCGCGGTTCTATGACGATCTCCAGGATGCGCTTCTGGACGGCGCGGTGACCGAGCTGAAGGCAGCCGGTCTGACGCATGACGTCATCACGGTTCCCGGCGCGCTGGAAATCCCGGCGGCGGTCGCCATCGCGATCGATGCCGCTGCGGCGAACGGCAAGCCCTATGACGCGGTGATCGCGCTCGGCTGCGTGATCCGCGGCGACACAATCCACTTCGAGATCGTCTCGCAGGAATCCTCGCGCGCGCTGATGGATCTTGCGGTTTCGCGAAAGCTGCCGCTGGGCAACGGCATCCTCACCGTCAACACCGAGGCGCAGGCTTGGGCGCGGGCGCGCGCCAGCGAGCTCAACAAGGGCGGCGATGCCGCGCGCGCCGCGCTTGCGATGCTGCGCATCAAGCGCCGGCTGGCGCGGGCTTGATCATGGCCGATCACAGCAAAAAGCCGCCGGCTGGCACCGAGAAGAAAGCGAACCGGCGCGGTGCGGCGCGGCTCGCGGCCGTCCAGGCCCTATATCAGATGGACATCGCCGGCGCCGGCATCAACGACATCTTTGCGGAGTTCGAGAGCCACTGGCTCGGCAACGAGGTCGAGGGCGATACCTATCTGCCGGCGGAAGCCGCCTTCTTTCGCGACGTGGTCTCCGGCGTCGTGCGCGACCAGAAGATGCTCGATCCCCTGATCGACGAGGCGCTGTCGAAGGGCTGGCCGCTGAAGCGGATCGAGGCCATCCTGCGCGCGGTGCTGCGGGCAGGGGCCTATGAGCTCCAGCATCGCAAGGACGTGCCGGGCCGCGTCGTCGTGTCAGAATATGTCGACGTTGCGAATGCCTTCGTCGACCGCGAGGAGACCGGCATGGTCAACGCCGTGCTCGACCAGATCGGCCGCCAGTTCCGCGGCGATGAGTTCGGGCGGGGGTAGTTATCCACGAGGGCGGTGAAGAGATGCGATGCGGCTGCCCCATACTCCGCTGTCATCACCCGCGAAGGCGGGTGATCCAGTACGCCGCGGCGGTCGTAATTCATCACTGCCGTCTCGGCGTACTGGATCGCCCGGTCAAGCCGGGCGATGACAGCATTGGGTGTGGCTAAGGCCGATGGCAGACTCTCAAAACCCCTCCGCCGAAGACTCCCTCATCGCGCGCTATTTCAAGCCGCTGGCGACTGACCCCGGTGCGTTCGGGCTGGTCGATGATGCCGCGGTGTTGTCCCCGTCCGGCGACGACATCGTGGTCACCACCGATGCCGTCGTCGAGGGCGTGCATTATCTTGCAACCGATCCGCCCGACACCATCGCGCGCAAGGCGCTGCGGGTGAACCTGTCCGATCTCGCCGCCAAGGGCGCGGCGCCCGCCGGCTTCGTGCTGACGCTGGCGCTGCGCAGCCGGGAGGATGCCTGGCTCAGGCCGTTCGCGGACGCGCTCGGCGAGGACAGCAGGACCTTCGTGTGCCCGCTGCTCGGCGGCGACACGGTGTCGACGCCGGGGCCGCAGATGATCTCGATCACCGCCTTCGGCCGCGTGCCGAAGGGGCGGATGGTCGGCCGTACCGGCGCGCGGCCGGGCGACCGCATCCTGGTGACGGGAACGATCGGCGATGCCGCGCTCGGCCTCGACCTGCTCACAGGCGGCGCCGCAGCCGGGGCGCTCGCGTCCGAACCGCAAGCGAGGGAAATGCTGGTCTCGCGCTATCGCATCCCGCAGCCGCGCAATGTGCTGGCGCAGGCCGTGCGCGACCACGCGACGGCCGCGATGGATGTCTCCGACGGGCTCGCCGGCGATCTGGCGAAACTCTGTGCAGCGTCGGGCGTCTCGGCCACGGTTGACGTCGCGAACGTGCCGCTCTCGGCTGCTGCGGCCGGCCTGATCGCGCGCAACGCTATTTGCGTTGAGACGCTGCTCGCCGGGGGCGACGACTACGAGGTGCTGTGCACGGTGCCGCCGGCGCAAAGTGAGGCGCTGATTGCCGCGGGGCAGGCGGCGGGCGTGGCCGTCACGGCGATCGGCACGATCGTCGCGGGCCGCGAACGGCCGCGCTTTTTGGACGGTCAGGGCCAGGAACTGGCCTTGAAGCGCCTGTCCTACAGCCACTTCTGAATTCGACTCGCCTCAAGCCCGATCTATCCGGATTTGCCGGTCGCCGCTTGCCGCAACCCCGACGAAAGCAAGTAGATGTATCCGAACCGTTGGTGCGAATGCAGCCAATGGATTTGATTCTATGACGGCGGCCGTTGCGGGTTTGAGCGAGGCGCAGATTGTTCCCGGGAGGGAGTGCGGAAGCTGCACGCTCTGCTGCAAGGTTTACAACGTGGTCGAGCTCGGCAAGGCCGCCGGCAAGTGGTGCTCGCATTGCAAGCCCGGCCGAGGCTGCACGATCCACGACAAACTGCCGAGCGAGTGCGCGGCGTTCAATTGTCTCTGGAAAACCGAGCCGACGATGTCCATGCAATGGAAGCCCGATCAGTCGAAGATGGTGCTCACTTTGCACCCCGAGACCAACAACATCCAGGTCGTGGTCGATCCCGGCGTGCCATCGGCCTGGACGCGGCAGCCTTATCACGGCCAGTTGCGCTTGTTGTCGAAGAGCAACATGCCGAAAGGCCATCTCGTGGTGGTGTTCGTCAATGAGCTGGCGACGCTCATCCTGCCCGACCAGGATGTGCAGCTCGGCAGCCTCACACGCGAGCAGGTCGTTTCGGTGACGCACGAGGTCGGCCCGAATGGCGGCGTCTACGAGGTCAAGATCTTCAACCGGCGTACAACAGCCGACGGGCAGACCCTGGAAATGGCGTCAGCCTCTCGCCATCCCGTGAGGGCGATGGCCTAGGCGTGGCCCAGGCCAAGCCTCGCCCGGTTCTGAGGTCGCCTCCCGGTGCTGCGCCAGGCCGGCGGCCAAGCGCTCGGGATTAGGTCTAAATACTTGCCGAGATCGGCTTTTTCGGCCTCATCCGGCGTTGCACCCTCAATTTGATTTTGGCAAGCTTGTGACCGACCAGGGCCACACCTTCGTGCAAGGGGCGGCCCTGTTCAAATAAGGGCGCCCACCGCATGACGGAAAAACAAAAGGCGCCGGGGGTACGTACATCAAGGATCTGAGGCAAAAATCACATGACAGCATTATGGTTGATAGTGCTCTGCGGAGTGCTTTCCATCGTCTACGCGATCTGGGCGACGTCTTCGGTGTTGAGTGCGGATGCGGGGTCACCGCGCATGCAGGAAATTGCAGGCGCAGTCGCTGAAGGCGCACAGGCGTATCTGCGGCGCCAGTATACGACGATCGGTATTGTCGGCGTCGTCATCTTCGTCCTGCTTGTCTATTTCCTTGGTCTCTACGTCGGCATCGGCTTCTTGATCGGCGCCGTCCTGTCGGGGGCGGCCGGCTTCATCGGCATGAACGTCTCGGTTCGCGCCAATGTGCGCACCGCCCAGGCAGCGACCACGTCGCTTGCCGGCGGCCTCGAGCTCGCCTTCAAGGCAGGCGCCATCACGGGCATGCTGGTGGCGGGTCTCGCGCTGCTCGGCGTGACCCTCTATTTCGGCTTCCTGGTGCACTCGCTGAAACTGGCGCCTGATAGCCGTCTCGTGGTCGACGCCCTGGTGGCGCTCGGCTTCGGTGCCTCGCTGATCTCGATCTTCGCCCGTCTCGGCGGCGGCATCTTCACCAAGGGTGCGGACGTCGGCGGCGACCTCGTCGGCAAGGTCGAGGCCGGCATCCCCGAGGACGATCCGCGCAACCCGGCCACCATTGCCGACAATGTCGGTGACAACGTGGGCGACTGCGCCGGCATGGCTGCCGACCTGTTCGAGACCTATGCGGTGACTGCGGTCGCCACCATGGTGCTCGCGGCGATCTTCTTCGCCAAGACGCCGATCCTCATGAACATGATGACGCTGCCGCTCGCCATCGGCGGCATCTGCATCATCACCTCGATCATCGGCACCTTCTTCGTGAAGCTCGGGCCGAGCCAGTCGATCATGGGCGCGCTCTACAAGGGCCTGATCGCAACCGGCATCCTGTCGCTGATCGGCATCGCCGGCGTGATCTACTATCTGATCGGCTTCGGCAAGCTCGACGGCGTCGACTACACCGGCATGTCGCTGTTCCAATGCGGCATCGTCGGCCTCGTCGTCACCGCGCTGATCATCTGGATCACCGAATACTACACCGGCACCGACTATCGTCCGGTGAAGTCGATCGCCCAGGCGTCGGTGACCGGTCACGGCACCAACGTGATCCAGGGTCTCGCCGTCTCGATGGAAGCGACCGCGCTGCCCGCGATCGTCATCATCGCCGGCATCCTGGTCACCTACAGCCTGGCGGGCCTGTTCGGCATCGCGATCGCGACGGCCACCATGCTGGCGCTGGCCGGCATGGTCGTCGCCCTCGACGCCTTCGGCCCGGTCACCGACAACGCCGGCGGCATCGCCGAGATGGCGGGCCTGCCGAAGGAGGTGCGCAAGTCGACCGACGCGCTCGATGCGGTCGGCAACACCACCAAGGCGGTGACGAAGGGCTACGCGATCGGTTCCGCCGGTCTCGGTGCCCTCGTGCTGTTCGCGGCCTACAACCAGGACCTCAAGTTCTTCGTTGCGGACTCCGCGCACCATCCGTACTTCGCCGGCGTCAATCCGGACTTCTCGCTCAACAACCCCTACGTGGTTGTCGGCCTGCTGTTCGGAGGCCTCTTGCCGTATCTGTTCGGCGCGATGGGCATGACTGCGGTCGGTCGCGCGGCAAGCGCGATCGTCGAGGAGGTGCGCCGGCAGTTCCGCGAAAAGCCGGGCATCATGCAGGGCACCGACAAGCCGGATTACGGCAAGGCGGTCGACCTGCTGACCAAGGCGGCGATCAAGGAGATGATCATCCCCTCGCTGCTGCCGGTGCTGTCGCCGATCTTCGTCTACTTCGTGATCTATGCGATCGCGGGTGGCGGCCCGGCCGGCAAGTCGGCTGCGTTCTCCGCGGTGGGCGCGATGTTGCTCGGCGTGATCGTGACGGGCCTGTTCGTCGCGATCTCCATGACCTCGGGCGGCGGCGCCTGGGACAACGCCAAGAAGTACATCGAGGACGGTCACTTCGGCGGCAAGGGCAGTGATGCCCACAAGTCGGCCGTGACCGGCGACACCGTCGGCGATCCCTACAAGGATACGGCGGGACCGGCGGTGAACCCGATGATCAAGATCACCAACATCGTGGCCTTGCTGCTGCTGGCGATCCTCGCGCACTGAGCGGCGCAAGCGACACAAGACAAAACCCCGCGGCGCGAGCCGCGGGGTTTTTGTTTTGGTGGGCCGGAGCCTCTCACCACGTCATTGCGAGCGTAGCGAAGCAATCCAGAATCTTCCCGCGGCGAAAGTCTGGATTGCTTCGCTGCGCTCGCAATGACGGATGTGGTGCCTACTGCACGTCCATCTGCAGCCCTTCCTTCTGGATGATGCCGGCGAACTTCTTCGTCTCGGCGTCCACGAAGTCGGCGAACTGCTGCGGCGAGCCGTAATCGGCGCGGGCGCCCATGGCGGAGATGTTCTTCTTGATGTCGTCGCGCTCCAGCATCGCCTTGACCTGAAGATTGAGCGCTTCCAGCACGGCGGGCTGCACGCCCTTCGGCAGGAACACCGAGAACCACGACGACACGTCGAAATTGGCCAGCTCCGGCGCGCTCTCGCGCATGGTCGGCAGGTTCGGCGCGAGGTCGCTACGGTCGGTCGTGGTGACGCAGAGGCCGGTGAGGGTGCCGTTCTGCACCTGCGGCAGGCTCGGATAGAGATTGTCGAACAGGATCTGGATGTCGCCGGCCAGCGCGGCCTGGAGCGCGGGGCCCGCGCCGCGGAACGGGATATGCGTCATCTTCAGTCCGGTGAGCTGGAGAAACCAGGCGCCGGTGAGGTGAGGGCTCTGGCCGACGCCGGACGAGGCGTAGCTGAGCTTGTCCGGGTTGGTCTTCAGATATGCGATCAGCTCGGCGACCGACTTGATGCCGGTCTTCGGATGCGCCGAGACGATGTTCGGGATCCGGATCATGTTGGAGACCGGCTGGAGCTGGTCCGGCTTGTAGGTGAGGTTCTTGAAGATGCTGTAGGCGATCGCGTTCGGCCCGGGGTTGCCGATCAGGATGGTGTGGCCGTCAGGCTTGGCGCGGACGGCCTCGGCCGTGCCGATCGTACCGCCGCCGCCGGAGCGGTTCTCCACGACCGCCGACTGGCCCCAGGCGGTCTGCAGATGTGCGGCCAGGAGCCGGCCCATGACATCGGTCGAGCCACCGGCCGCAGCCGGCACGATGATGCGGACGTTTTCCGTGGGTTTCCAGTCCGCCAGGCTCGACCGCGGCAGGATTGCTGCGGCGGAGAGGCCGGCAGCACCGGCGAGCACGCGACGGCGGGACAACAAAGTCTTGGGCACGAATCCACTCCCTGCTTCTTGTTTTGCAGGGAGCGTATGGAACCGGGCGCGCAACGGCAAGCCGCACGCGACGGCAAGCGCCGCGCGGAGGGCGGCACGACGCCGCAGGCTGAAGACTCAGTTAAAGCTGAGCAGCTTGAACAGCGGCGTGAGGTAGTTCATCTCCTGACCCGACGTCGCCGTGGTCCGGCTGATGAAGTCGAAGATTTTGCCGTCCTGAAGGCCGTAATTCGCCAGCCGGCGCACGCGCCGATTCTTGTCGAAATAGACCGCGATGACGCGCTGGTCGACCACCTTCTGGTTCATGAAGGCGACCATCCGCTCCGAGCGCTGCGAGATGTAGTAAAACACCTCGCCGTCGAGGGTTGCGACCGTGGAGGGCGTGCCCATCACGATCAGCACTTGGTCCTGGCTCGCGCCGATCGGAATCTGCTCCAGCGCGCCGGGCGGCAGGATGTAACCCTTCTGGAACTGCTCGCCGGTGCAGCCGGCAAGGGCGGCGCCGACCAGGGCGACGGCCGCGAGCATGCGCAAACCGCGCCAGCGTGCATGAAGGCCGCGCGGCTTGTTGGCGCGCAGGCTGGTCTGGTTCGTTATCGTCATCGTGGAACTGATTCCGTCCCCTTGCGTCGCGCGAGGCGCTGAAGTACCGGGCGGAGACTGCAATTGCAACACGCGCACGCCCGCTTGCGGAACCCACAATGGTTTGGCCGTTCAATCACTTCAGGAAACCCCGGCAAGCCCCGCGCGGCACCATTGAAGCCATCTATGGCATGATCGTGACGCAGGCGCGAGAACCCATATTTTACCGCGACTTGGGCGTGCCCGATACGGTTAACGGGCGTTTCGACCTGTTGCTGCTGCATCTCTGGCTGCTGCTGCGACGCCTGCGCACGGTCCAGAGCGTCAACCAAGGCGCCAACCAGGGCCAGGGCGCCACGGAGCTGTCGCAGGCGCTGTTCGACCGCTTCTGTGAGGACATGGACGACAATCTGCGCGAGATGGGGATAGGCGACCAGACCGTGCCGAAGCGGATGCGGGCCTTCGGCGAGGCGTTTTATGGCCGCGTCCAGGCCTATGACCAAGCCATCGAAGGTGGCGGCGAGGCGCTGGCAGCCGCCATCTGCAAGAATATCCTGAATGGGACCGGCATGGACCAGGCGCGGCGGCTCGCGGCCTACGCCCGGGCCACCGAGGCCGATCTCGGCCGGACCGACGAGGCCACGCTGCTGCGCGCGCCTTTCAAGTATCCCCCAGCGCTCACTGAGGACATCACGCGATGAGCCGACCGAACGCCGAATCCAGACCCGATCCCTGGCGGTCCCCCGTCATCGTCGCGCAGATCCCCGACACCGGCCTGCACCGCAAGCTCGAGGCTTCAGCCGCCGAGCTGGAGGCCATCGCCGAGGTCGGCGGCTTGCGGGAGGTGCTCTCCGCCCAGGCTGCTTTCGACGTCGTGCCCAAGAGCGGCGGCCGGATCCAGGTTACGGGGCACGTCCGTGCCCGGATCGGCCAGATCTGCGTCGTCACCCTCGATCCGATCGAGAGCGAGATCGAGGAGGACGTCGATCTGGTGTTCGCCCCCGAAGCCGAGGTTCGGAAGATGGCCGACCTGATCGAGGAGGGGCAGGACGACGCGGAGCCGCCGGAGGTGATCGATCCGCCGGAGGCAATCGTGAACGGCATCATCGATCTCGGCCGGATTGCCACCGATGCGCTGTTCCTGGCGGTCGATCCCTATCCGCGCAAGCCGGGCGTCAAGTTCGAGGCCGAGGTCACCGCGCTGGACCCCGAGGACCATCCGTTCGCGGCGCTGAAGGCGCTCCAGGACAAGAAGAAGGGCAAATAGCTGGGCATTCCCGGTGAGGATCGCTTTGCGGGGTGCGTGAGCCGCTTGTCCGGATGCTTTGAAAGGAGCTTATATCTGTTTGATTTCAATGCGCTTATTGTGAATTTTCGCCGCCGCCCGCGGGTCGCCCCGAATGCAAAAGGCTGGGGGCAAGAGGTTGTTTCGGGATAACAAAACGCTATTGTCGCGCCCCGGTCCGGGCGCCGCGTGGCGCCTGACCGGTCGCCATGTCCATGGCGGACCCATTTTGCGGCACAGCTCGTTCAAGACCGCACCAGACCAGGTTTCCAGGACTTTTATGCCAAGCAAGGTTCGCATCGCGCTTGACGCCATGGGGGGCGACGTCGGCGCCGCCGTGGTCATTCCAGGCGCCGCCATCTCGCTTCACAGGCATCGCGAGATCGAATTCCTGCTGGTCGGGGACCGCGCCAAGATCGAGCCCGAGCTCGAGAAGCATCCCGCCCTCAAGGCCGCTTCGAAGATCATCCATACCGACGTCGCCGTCGCCATGCACGATAAGCCGAGCCAGGCGCTGCGGCGCGGCCGCAAGACCTCCTCGATGTGGCTCGCCATCGACGCGGTGAAGAAGGGCGAGGCGGATGTCGTGATCTCCGCCGGGAATACCGGCGCGCTGATGGCGATGTCGCGCTTCCACCTGCGCACGCTGCCGGGCATCGACCGCCCGGCGATTGCCGGGGTATGGCCGACCAAGCGCGGCGAATCGGTCGTGCTCGACCTCGGTGCCGCCATCGGTGGCGACGCACACCATCTGGTGTCGCTCGCCGTCATGGGCGCCGCGATGGCGAGCGTCCTGTTCGACAAGCCCCGGCCCACGGTCGGCCTGCTCAATATCGGGACCGAGGAGATCAAGGGGCACGAGGAGATCCGCGAGGCCGGGGACAGGCTGCGTGCGGTGAACCTGCCGGAGCTCGATTATCTCGGCTTCGTCGAGGGCGACGGCATCGGCAAGGGGCTGGCCGACGTCATCGTCACCGAAGGCTTCAGCGGCAATATCGCGCTCAAGGCCGCCGAGGGAACCGCACGGCAGATGGCGGAATTACTCCGCAACGAGATGCAGCGGAGCTGGCTGTCCAAGCTCGGCTACCTCTTGGCGCGCAGCGCCTTCAAGGCCCTGCGGGACAAGATGGACCCGAACAAGTCCAACGGCGGCGTGTTCCTTGGATTGAACGGCATCGTGGTCAAGAGCCATGGTGGAATCAGCTCCGAAGGCTTTGCCTATGCGATCGATGTTGGCTATGAGATGGCTCACTACGATCTCCTGAACAAGATCAATCAGATGCTCAACCGCGAGGGTGGTGCACTTAGTTCCGTGCAGACCGCGCAGGAGGCTGTTTCGTGACTCAAATTCGTTCGGTCGTGCTGGGCTGCGGCTCTTATTTGCCGGAGCAGGTGGTGACCAACGCCCAGCTGGCGGCGCGCATCGATACGTCCGACGAATGGATCGTGCAGCGCACCGGCATTCGCGAGCGGCATATCGCGGCCGAGGGCGAGTTCACCTCGCATCTGGCGATCAAGGCGGCGCAGGCTGCGCTCAGCGACGCCGGCGTGGACGCGCAGTCGATCGAGCTGATCGTGCTGGCGACCTCGACGCCTGACAACACCTTCCCCGCAACCGCGGTCGCGGTGCAGCACGCGCTCGGCATCAACCATGGCGCGGCGTTCGATCTCCAGGCGGTGTGCTCGGGCTTCGTGTTCGCGCTCGCCACCGCCGACAATTTCCTGCGCACCGGCGCCTTCAAGCGCGCGCTGGTGATCGGCGCCGAGACCTTCTCGCGCATCCTCGACTGGAACGATCGCGGCACCTGCGTGCTGTTCGGTGACGGTGCCGGCGCGGTGGTGCTGGAGGCACAGGAGCAGCCGGGCAACGCCGCGACCGACCGGGGCGTCGTGACCACTCACCTGCGCTCCGACGGCCGCCACAAGGCAAAGCTGTTCGTCGACGGCGGTCCGTCCTCGACCCAGACCGTCGGCCATCTGCGCATGGAGGGCCGCGAGGTCTTCAAGCACGCGGTCGGCATGATCACCGACGTGATCGTCGACGCCTTCCAGACCACCGGGCTCAATGCCGACAGCATCGACTGGTTTGTGCCGCACCAGGCCAACAAGCGAATCATCGACGCCTCCGCCCACAAGCTCCACATCGCGCCGGAGAAGGTGGTGCTGACGGTGGACCGCCACGGCAACACCTCGGCGGCCTCGATCCCGCTGGCGCTGTCGGTGGCGCGCAAGGACGGCCGCATCAAGCGCGGCGACCTGGTTTTGCTGGAGGCGATGGGCGGCGGGTTCACCTGGGGCTCCGCGCTGGTGCGCTGGTAGCGCCACATTCGATAAAATTTTGCCGGAATTAGCCATTATCGATGCGCCTGCATTGATGAGCGCTGTTGACCGGCGTATCGTAACCTCATAATTTCAGACAACAATTGTTCGCCGTGATGTGGGGCAGGGCGATGACCGACCAAAGCAAAACCGTAACGCGTGTTGATCTCTGCGAGGCCGTCTACCAGAAGGTGGGCCTGTCGCGCACGGAATCGTCCGCCTTCGTGGAACTCGTCCTGAAGGAGATCACCGACTGCCTGGAGAAGGGCGAGACGGTGAAATTGTCCTCTTTCGGCTCCTTCATGGTCCGCAAGAAGGGTCAGCGTATCGGCCGTAACCCGAAGACCGGCACCGAGGTGCCGATCTCGCCGCGCCGCGTCATGGTGTTCAAGCCGTCGGCCATCCTGAAGCAGCGGATCAACACCCAGCATCGCGGCAATGGCGACGCCAGCAAGGCTCAACCCGAGGCGTAACCGCCTGCGCGAAGGATTTGGCATTTGGACAAGGCGCCGGATGCGTTCCGAACCATCAGCGAAGTAGCGCAGGAACTCGACATTCCGCAGCACGTGCTGCGGTTCTGGGAGACCCGATTCTCCCAGATCAAGCCGATGAAGCGCAGCGGCGGCCGCCGCTATTACCGCCCCGACGACGTCGACCTGCTCAAGGGCATCCGCCGCCTGCTCTACGGGGAGGGCTACACCATCCGCGGGGTGCAGCGGATCCTCAAGGAGCACGGCGTCAAGTCGGTGCAGGGCCTCGCCGACGGCGCGGCCGCGGTCTCGTTCGGGGCCATTGAGGATGCCATCGGCGCCAGCCTGATGGAGCCCGACGACGACGACGAGGCGCCCATCAAGGGCGTCACGGATGCCGACGAAGACGACTACCAGGGCGACGAGGAGGAAGGCATCGACTTCCGCTTCACCGAGGTCGACGACGAGGACATCCTCACCACCTTCCGCAAGGGCGGCACCCCCGCCGCACCAGCCGGGCCCAGCGCCATCGACCGGGAGCGGCTTGGGCGGGTGCTCGCCGACCTTGTCGCGTGCCGGGAGATGCTGGATCAGGCGCTGAAGGACGGCTAGGGGCGCTTTTCGCGAGCTTTGCCGGCAGTTCCGGCGCTGTGGGCACGGACGCCAAAATGCTGTGACCTCGCCTTGCGCAAAGCGGCGATCCTAGCTAATGGAACGACGTTCGGAGCGTGGCGCAGCCCGGTTAGCGCACTAGTCTGGGAGACTAGGGGTCGGAGGTTCAAATCCTCTCGCTCCGACCAATAAAATCAAAGACTTAGCGGGAAGTCTCAAGAGCTGGCTATAAGATTTTTAGCCAATATGTAGCCAACGGCCCAAGAACCACGCCCCCATCCCAAAAATATTTTCCGTCGCCTTTTTTAGTATCCCGTCGTTGGACGCGCACTACTCCTGTGAATGCAATGCCAACCACGGGAGGGCAACCATGGCGAATATCAGGGTTCGGGAAGCAGCCGAATATCTCGGCGTCTCAAAATCTTTTCTGGATAAAGCTCGCTGCTACGGGACCAACGGTCCTGAGTTCATGCGTTTCGGCAAGGCAGTCGTTTATTCAACCGAGGCGCTCGACGAATGGGCGCGGTCCTGCACCGTAGCTAACGACAACAGCAAAGAGAGCGGCACCAAAGCCGCCTAGCACGACTGGCGCTTTAGCCAGGTGCACCGCGCCAAAGGCGCAACCCCGATTTAGGGGATTCCACATTGCGAATAATCAGCATCCGCCCGGCACCTCCGGGCTCGACGACGCTCGCGCGTTTTGATCTCGAACTGAACGACCACCTCAAACTCTACAACCTCGCTCTGCGGCAGCGCCCAGGTGAGAGGTCCTGGACCGTTGCGCCCAATGCCTTCAGCGAGCGAACTGCCGCTTTTGGCGAGCAGTTCAACCGCGCGATTTCTGATCTTGCCCTTGCGAAACTCTTGGAGCTTCCGACCGATGCAAACCGCAGCTAAGACTTCCACTGACCCCACCGAGGCCATCGTACATCTGCGCCGCGGCCTAATCGCGCAGGGATACCGAGTCGTTCCCTGCAGTGGGAAGAAGGCCTGTGGCCTGGGCTGGTCAAACTCAAAGTGGTCAGCGGAGCAGATGGAGGGCCTGGCGCGGTTGTACCCGCACGGTCATAACACCGGCGTTCTTACTGGCTCTGTCGTCGCTATAGACGTCGATACGCCAGACCAAGCAACATCAGATGCCATTCTTGCAATGGTCGCGAAACTTCCGGGTCTCGCAGCCGCGCCGTATCGCATCGGGAAAGCACCAAAGCGCTGTTATGTATTCCGCAGCGACAGTCCGCGCGGAAAGGTAGCAACCGGCGCGTATTTGATCGACGGCCAAAAATGCCAGGTCGAGGTGCTGGGCGCCGGGCAACAATTCGTGGCCTACGGCACACATCCCGAAACCGGCCGCAATTACGAGTGGTTCAACGGTTCGCCGGCCGAAACGCCGTTCGTCGAGCTTCCTGAGATCCACGCCGATGACATTGACGCGATGCTCGCCAGCGCCGAGGCGTACCTTTCGGAACACGGGACGCTCATAAAGCACGGCAGTAAAGCCCCAGCCAATGACAATGAGAAGCCGGTGCACGCATGGTCTGACCATCCGTGGTCGGCACTCAACCAGCGTGCCTATGACTATCTTGACGCTTGGGTGCCCCAGCTGGGTCTTGAAGAGCTGAAGCGATATCACGCCGGCTACCACGCGGTTGCGAGTTTCCGTCCGTCGAATAGTTCGACGGCAAAGAAACGTGGGCGCGCTCTAAATATCCAACCGGAGGGCATCTGCGATTATGCGGATAACAACCGCGGATATTCTCCGATCGATCTGGTTGGAGTGTGTCGAAGGCTGCAATCGCACGAAGCGGTGGATTGGTTGAGGGAGCGCGTTGGCGAGCCAGACGACGGCACGCACGCGGTTAGCCCTGAGGCGCTGCTGAAGAAAAGGGATGCCGGGAATGTTGGTGTAGACGATGACGAGGACACCCGGGACGCGTTCCCCGGCATCATGTCGTCAGGGGAGTTCGTGCGCGGGTTTGTTCCGCCGGATTATTTGATAGACGGCATTATTCAATCTGGATTCCTCTATTCGATTACAGGGCAGACCGGCGCCGGCAAGACGGCCGTAGCTCTACTGATGACTTCGTGTATCGCACGAGGTGAGCCGTTATCCGGGCAAGGTGTTAAGCGTGGTCGGGTTCTGTATTTCGCGGGCGAAAACCCGGATGACGTACGGATGCGCTGGATTGGATTGTGCCACGAGTCAGGTCTGAATCCAGACGACGTTGATGTCCACTTTATTGAGGGCGTGTTTTCGATCCCGGAGTTCGCCGAACGCATCGAGCAGGACGTCATCGCCCTTGGCGGTGTTGATACGATATTCGTCGACACCACGGCAGCCTACTTCCCCGGCACCGACGAGAATAGCAACGTGGAAATGGGGGCCTACGCGCGACTTCTTCGCTCCCTGACGCGTATGGAGTGCAGACCCGCCGTCATCGCAGCGAGCCACCCTATTAAGAATGCAAGCGAAGGCAACCTTCTGCCGCGTGGCGGCGGGGCGTTCCTGAATGAGGTGGACGGCAATCTCGCTCTAGCAAAGAAGGGCGAGCGCACATCCGAACTTCATTGGCAGGGCAAATTCCGAGGCCCCGAATTTGCTCGTATCACGTTCGACCTTCCCGAGATCCGCGTTCCGACCCTTGTGGATAGTCGTGGCAGGCAGATTCCCACCGTCATGGCGAGAACTGTAAGTGACGGCGAGCTTTCCGCGCGAGCGGCTGCTGCCATGAAAGAGGACCAGGAGATGCTTATTGCTATTCGCGCCAATGGCAAACGCAGCCTGCGCGACTTGGCGGAATTCCTGAAGTGGGGCGATGACGACGCAGCCAAGCGCAAGGCACAGACCGTGACGGACCGTCTCAAGAAGGCGCAGATGATACAGTATGACCTTGGTGTTTGGTCACTTACCAAAAAGGGCGAGCAAGCAGCCCCCGAAGCCGCGCGCGTACTGCACGCTGAGAACGCGGCACGGCAGAGCGCTGCGAACGTCGTTTCGTCAGGCCGGCGGAAGCATACGTCGGCCGTACCTGCCCGCGGGCGCTACGGTACGGACTAATAAAAACATTATATAAAACAATAGTTTGTGTGCGTACGCCGTGCAGGACGCACAAACATAAAACCAAATACTATGACGGGGTGTGTGTTTTACACACCCCCGTCATTGGGAGAAAATCTAATCGTACGTACCCTCTATTTCTCTGGGGGGCACGCTGTACGGTACGACGTGCCATAGGGGCAGGGTCCCTCGATCCCTCCCGCCGTCCACTCAGGGACCTGGCGCCCCAAGGCGGACTTTCACGCGTGCAGAACCAAAACCCAAACACGGGGAAGTGTGCAGCCGGCAGCCGGCCACGCCAAGACCGCTGAAGCGGTAAAAAACGAAACCCTTCAAGGGTGCACAACACCTGTATAAACCAGCAAACGACAACGGCCCCATTCAGGTCGCCGACTTCACCGACCTTGCAGCCGCCGTGCATGGCTAGAATCCGCACCGGCTACCCCCGCAACCCACCGCGCTCAGTCGCCCTCTTTGCGGGACAGTATGCGCCTCGGATGGCGGAAAAGTTGCTGCGGAAGCGCAGGGCTATGACAAGGCGGGGGTAGGGGCCATCTCGATCTCTCCCACCGTGGGCCTCAACTTCCGGCCGCACAATCGCGCGCTAAATCCCGCAGGTTTTCGAACTTTTTTCCCCGTGTGCAGCCGTCAAGGCCACACCAAGAGCCGAAAAGGCCCAGTACGTCACGTTACGAGAGATAATCCATGCATCGCACCCCACTCGAGTCCCGCCTTGCTCGCGCCAGCAGGCGCTCTGATTTGCGGCTCTTGCAAGATTACGCCGCGCCGCACTCGCCTTCGGCCTGGATGCCGGCGAGTGATAACGAGGTTGGCAATGCCCAAGTTGACCGGATCGTGGAGATCCGGCCGTCGCCAGACGAGGTAGTACGGATCGCCGCAAAGGACGCTATTTTTAGCCCGTGACAGCTATGGACCGATTGCGCCGCAAGAGCTTGACGCGGCGGCCCGGCGCCACCTCAAGGTTGAAGGCGGGCGCATCCTGAAATGGAAGAGCTCCGACAACCGTTGGCACGACGCTGCGGAGTTATTCCGGCAGGTCAAGGGGCGGGCGCCGAAGTACCGATGAGTAGCGGCAGGCGGACAATCAGCGGCACCTCGCTATTCGCGGCAGCGGTGGGTTGCCGCCCAGCTTGGTGAGCACTTCGCAATGCTGGAAGCGAGCTTGGACGGCCTGACCGCACGCCAGATAGCCGATACGAAAGGCTGGGGCTCGGGCAAGGCCGGTGAGCGCAAGGGCGTCGCGGCACAGGACAATGCGCTGGAGGCGTTGACGGCACTGGAGACAAAGCTCGCGGCCTAGCAATGAAACCATGGTCTAGCCTCATTTGAGACTGGAATCGCCAACCAATATCTCCCGCGCGCTAGGGCGCGGGGAGGCGGCGAGACGTGGCGAACGGGCGGCGACGTAATGTCTATGCTGCGCAGATCTTGGTCGACGGTAGTCCTGTGCGGTGCAAGGTCCGCCACCTCACGGATTCCTCTGCAATAGTCCAGATCGATAACGCGCCCTTCGTGCCTGCAGCCTTCGGCCTGCGCGTTCCAAGTGCTGGTTTGGATATTGATTGCTCGGTTGTATGGCGTGATGCGCGGCGTCTCGCCGTGAAGTTTCTGAACTGACTGCCAATGTCTCGTGGCAGCGCGCCGCAGAATTGAGGGGGCATGTGCCGTCGACAAATCCCGCTTAGCATCTGAGGCGCATGGACGGGGGAGGGGTGAGTCAGATCCTTCCGACCTTCGTCCATAGCTACCGGCGGCCCCCAAAAATTCGCGCATCTGCAATTCAAAACATGGGGTATCTGAGGTTGCATTGTCTAGCAACGCAGCTGACGAGAGGTCCACGCCGTGTGAAAGAGAGCGAAGATCAGCGCTCCCGCTCCGTAGTCGACGAAGAGATCCTTCTGAAGCCATTAGCAATCGATCCGATCGGCCCGGAACCGTCTCCGTGGATCTCCGCGCGGAGGACATCGGCGCGTTGTTTGGGGGGCACCGAAGAGATGATACCGGCTGCCGCGAGCGGCAGTGGCCTGATCCGGCTAATTTCGTGGAGACGGAGGACTTTCTCGTGGCCGACCAGACTTCACGATCCAGTGGTTTCGAAAAATCGGCTATGCGCGTTCGAGCAGTCCGCAGTTTCGTCGTGAGTACGACGACATCGTCGATGGGCTGAGCAAGGCAGGCGTTCCGGAACAATGAGGCGACTACCAGATAGCCGGACTTCGCCTATGGTAAGAGAGACGACAAGGTCTCCTTCTGGCCCTCAGCGACGGAAATTCATGTCCGCTTGCACGTCGGCATTCAAGGCAATAACGGACTCGTTTTGCTCACCGTGAGATCTTCTCAGTTTAACCCATTGCGGACGTACAAATTGCGGTTGCACGCGGCAGCGCGGTTGGCTTCTATTCCTTGGTATGTGCCTGACCGGCGGTGGTGTGGTCTTCCACCTTCCCTTCGCTCTTGAGCTTTGCGGCTCTGTCTTCGTTCTTCTTTGCTGACTCTTCCTTGTCGCCTGGAGTGGCGCATTGTGAACCGGCCTTGAGATCGCCCCTCACTTGAGCCTCATCGGCTGAATTCTGCTGAGATTTATCTTGCTGGAGCTTGTCCTCGCACTGCTCGGCCGATGCGGTGGCGGCGACGCAAGAGAAGGTCAGCGCGAAAGCGATTGCGATCGATCGATGCACGGAGGTGTTCCTTGAATACTGGGCTAATTTACGCAGCAGCGAACGCTTCCAGCGCGGCGTTTATTGAACTTAATAACCTTCTCAAGGTTCCGGATAACTAGTGCCCGGCTTTAGGCTGCAGGAATGCCCGACGCCCAACTAAGTCCCAAGAGTCCGCTATGGGAAAGGAGCAGACGACTGTCGGGTAGGGCCGTGACGACCGGTGCTGACCCCAAGCGGACTTCTCTAAGCGCCGGCGCAAACTCGCGAAGAACAAGGAAAGTTGCGGCTGGAAATTCCTGATCCGAAGCACATATCACCGGGATGGTGACAGTTGTGCAATGCACTTGCGGTGCTGAGTACAGACGCACCGAAGAGAAGTTTCCGCATACAGGTGACGCGGTCTGCGCAATCTGCGGAGCTGTTCTGGAATCATGGCAGGAAAGCAGCCGCGTTCATACGAACTTATTGAACGCCCGAAGACGAGGCTTTCAATGTCGGTCTGATTCCGAGAGCAGCGGACAGATGCTGAATGGACCGGGGGTTCTCGGTCCAGCAACCTCTCGGCGTTGGCGGGTAAAGGAGGCGAGCATGACCAATATGGCTTGGTGCGCTCCTTGTTTTCGGCGGCGTGCTCCAAATGGCATTTCAGCCCATCTGGCGAAGCCGACTCAGCGGTGGAAAGCGGCTTCGCTCCGGGCGAGACACGCTGGAGCCTGAAAGACCGGGCAGCGGCTTCGGCATCAAATCGAATTGGCCTGGACTTGTGATGGTCGCGCTTGGCGGCGCGTTCTTGCTGGCCGGCGCTGCCATCTGAGTTGAAACCAATGTCTCAGGCGTCGCCCGTTATCTGGCCAGGCCAATGTGCTTCCCTCCTCCTGGCCCTTAGCAGACAAGGCAGCCGGTTCATCGATGGCGGTAGGGCCGAACACGGAAAGGGAACGGTCGGACTTCAGCTTTTGACTCAGGCGGAGTCACCCGCCGGACGCATGGTTGGCATCTCCAAATTTTCCGGGCATTTCTATTCCGACCATCCGATGGGAGAGCACGGCGATCACCCACAATGCCGCCGGGCGGCAATGCCCGCTCGGCGGCCGTTAGCGCGGGAGGATGCTGAGCGCCGATATGAGGAGGTACCAATGGCAAAAGCTCGTTCAACGTCCATCAGCAGACGAAGCGTCGTCGCAGGACTGGCGATGACAGCCGCCCCCGTGGCTTTGGCTGGAGCCAATCAAGCGCATGCGCAGGTCCAGCAAACCACTCCGGATCAAAGCCTGTATGAGCGACTTGGCGGCGTTTTCGCCATTGCAGCGGTCGTGGATCACTTCAGCGACGTTGTCGTAAAGAACCCTACCGTCGGCCAGAAGTCAAAAAATCCGCAATTGAGGGAATGGCACACCAAAAATCTGAAACGTTTGCCGGCCTCAAATTCATGCGGACCACTTACATCTCTGCCCTCATGAGCGACCAAATGTACGGCGCGAGTAGCTTGAGATTACAGACGTGACCCGTCTGCGAAACTCTCGCACGTCGGCGGGTTCCCTGAAATGCGCATCCTTGATCAATGGCGTCAGCTCGTTGCGAAGGGCTTCAGGCAGTGCGGCCATAAGTTCGTTCAGCGGTCCGTGAGGTGGAATTCGGACTAAATGTCCCCCAATTATTGCTACCCCGGGACCGCAGTTGATCACGCCCCAGAGAATGATCGCGATAATATCGTCCCGCTTGCCGCGCGGAATTCGGAGAGGTGGGGGGCTCAATAAGAATCCATGCCCGGCGGAGGAACCAGCATTGGTATGTAGTTCACCCCAGCCGACAATTGCCCCGGAATCATTCATTTGAATTGCAAAGTCTAGACTCCAACCGGATCCGGACGGGAAGAGATCGCTTACTGCTGTGATAAACCCTCCGCTTTGAAGATAGTAGTTAAATTCGTGCTCAAACAAGATTTGACCGTTAGCATTGAGGTCAAGAATTTGGCCATTTGAGAATGGCGCGAGTGTGTCGGTGGTGGCATCGTAAATTGCCTGTACTTCGGGGCCGCCCCGACCAAAAAACCAAACCCACAGCTTGTCGTCGTTGGTGATGCGAATTCCATTGGACATGACGATGGGATTTGCCACCGCGCGCAGATTTGCACCATCGTAAAAGACGGGCACTTCGAGCTGATCGAAGCCTAGTACCCACCCTTGAACTCCGATCGCGTGGCCAATATCGTTGATATCTTTCAATTCAAGGAAGGCCGTCGATCCGGGTGGTTGCGACAGCGGTAACGTTGGCAACACCCAAGTAACCGCCTGGGTGTTGCGGTTGAAGATAAAACCTCTCTGATCATCCAGGACGCTCCCGCCCTTTGCCGCTGTTCCCACCACATCGCCGGAATTGTTCAGCGCCAGGGGTCCAATTGCGGGATAACCCGGAATTGCGATCGGCTCGGTCGTATTCGTTTCAAGATTGTAAAGCGCGTATTCCCGCCCGGTGGAGCCCTGCACTCTGGCGAGGACAACGCGCTCGTTGTTGATGGCCAGTACATCTATGATCTCAGATGGAAGAGTGATGAGAGTGCCGTCCACGAGGCGGACAAAGTTTGGCGGGTTCAACCCGGAGCCCAGGATGACGTCGCCTCGATTGCTTATTCCTTGTGGCCGCATCGGACCAAGATCTACGACAGAATAGCCCATCGGGTGTCTCCTGCAGATTGCAAGTGTTCTTAGCACGGTCTGGTCGAGGGCACTTTGGGATTTTGCCGGCAGATGCCCGCGGCGTCTTTCCTGACTATCCGGCTCCAGTCATCCGCAACACTGATGCCGGGAGCGAGATGGTGCGATGCGCTGGGGCATGCCGCCACCGCCGCACACGGGCGGCCCGCCGGGAGACTTATCAGGAACGTCGCGCAGCCCTAGCGAGGTGCGTGCAGCAGGAACCCCTCACCAAAAAAGAACAACTTGAGGCCCGCCACGGCTGGGAATAGGGTTGCTCAATGTAGAAGTGAAGAAGAAATAGCCCGATAACCCCTCAGAACAGGCGCGGTTTCTCGTTCCTAATTCGAGTTGTGACCGCGGCGATGATATGCCGGCGCAAACTACGCTCAGAGATATCAGCGAAGGGACATCCGCGGTAAAAGCGTGTTGGGATGCATAGCGCTGCCGATTTCTTTCGGCATTGAACTACGCTCTATCGACGACGGCAGGAGCCGTACTTCGAGCTGGGGTACGGGGATGGGAGTGAGCGTTGCGCGATTATCGGGGTGTGTGGATCGCATATCACCGAGAACATCGACAAGATCGCAAACACACGCGAGCAGGCCTTCGCTTTGATCGATGAAGTCGCCCAACAGATGAAAACGGATTGGGACGAAATTCACGACGTGGTCGAAAGAAAATGATCGATGCGTCAGGCACCGATGACGTCGCGCGCTACAATCAGGTGTGCAACGCTATCCTGCTGTCGAGCGCTTCAAGCAATGGGCGACCCGCAAGGGCGTCGTTTTTCACGACGCGCTGCGGCCGAGAACACGATGCACAAGTGCATCACCGCTGTGCGGTCGCTGCCGATGCAGCTACGGCTCAAGTCGAAGCGGTGGCTGGAGGAGCGGGGATTAGAAGCGCTGAATGATGGCGATGTCTAGGGCGTGTAACCATAAGGAGGAGAGGTCAGCTTTTGGGTCCAAGGAGAAATTCTTTGCTCAATCGGAGTATTGCCGGTTTTGACCCGTTGCGGAATTTTTTTCGAAAACATGCGCGCTGTTTCAGGGAACATGCTGGTTGTCTTTCCAGATAGGCGCTCATCCTAACCTCGTTCATATTCGACAGCCAAAAAACAAGCGGTCCTTGCGGCAGTTGTTTGAGTCAATGCTGCCGGAAATGTATTCGAGGTTGCTGGAGCAATGCCGCAAACGATCCGGGGCGCGGGGTGGCTGTGAGGTCAGTCGAAACCGATCGACACAGCCTGTGAGCCCGACTGCGCCAAGCGTCCCGTTCCTTCCTCACGTCTGACAATTCGTTGCGGAGCAGCTTGATAATTTGACGCTGGGTGTCGATCTGCGCCTGTAGCAGAGCCATTTCTGCCCGTTCCCAGCCCGCAGCGTCTTGCCCCACTGACTCGCCGGAGGCATGTCCCTCGGCCGCTCCAAAGGCGTACACGCGGTGCAGCAGCAACTCGGCGGTGTCGATCTGGCCGATGTTCAAATTGCGGGATACCGGGGCAGCTTTCTTCAGCCTCAACATGGTGGACCTCGTTTTAGGTCACCCCCATTGCAACCTCCCAGATCCGGCTTAACCATTCGTTAACCCTGGATCAGTGGCAGCGGCGCATCTTTGATCCTTAGGTCAATGTATCGTCTGGTGTGCGCCGACCGTTCCGACAAGAGACGTGCGCGTGGTTTCGCCGGCGAGATTTCTACGTGATGCCTCGATAGCGCGGCCAGGCCGCCCATCTCTCATGCATCGGCGATCTCGTCGGGCGATTGATCTGCAATCGCGCGAGCAGCCTGGCTTTCTGCAGTGAGACTTGCTTGGCGGTGCCGCCCAGTCGCACCGCGATCTCCGCGTCAGTCTTTCCGGCAGCCAAGCGCCTCAATAATCGCTTCTCACGCGGACTGAGCAGGTCGCGCATCAAAACATCTCCACTGACGACAACCACGCGCATTTGCAGCGCCAGTTCGCGCCACTTGAACAATCAGCGCGCGACGGCCCCAAGCGTCTTCGCGAGAGGAGAACGAGAGCGGGACGCCGGGGCCGCGAGCGCGCCGGGATAAGCCCAGCGCACCGAAGTGAGCGTGTCCCATCACCACCCGCTCCATCTGTTCACTTGTATACCCTAGGCGTCCCGCTTATTCACGGGATGGTTGATCCAAATCAACGTCTTAGATGCCAATTCGCCGCGAATTCGTTGTGGGCAGGACAGCACCATGCCGCGCTATTTCTTCCACGTCACCCACAAACGCCGCGAACTCGACCGCGAAGGCTATGAGCTGACGAGCACGCCGCTTGGAAGGTAGCCACGGTAACGGCTGGGCAGATACTCCAAGGCCTCCATGGGAAGTTAACTCCCGACCGCGAATGGCGGATGGAAGTCGTGGATGAGTCCCGAAACACGCTCTATGTCCTGCGTATTAATGCCGAGAAGCGAACGTAAGCCTTGGCTCAGTTGGCGGCTTCATCGTGCTGTCGATGTTGGGGGCGGCCGAACCTTCGCGATGGTGTCTAGTAAAAGAACCACAGCGCGATGATGATGAGTGATCCCAGAAACATCACCGACACCACCACTGCTCCGAGGCAGCCACCACTCTGGTTCAATGCCGACCTGCCTTACCCTCAGCCTCATTAGGCAAACGGCTTGCCTGCGTCGGACAGCTCGCACCGCGAAGGTGTCTTGACGGGCCAAGTTCTAGCGCCGCACGCCAACGCGATTGACACCCCCATTTAGATTGCCACCGGCGTTATGGCGAACCGCAGCGCGTGCCACCGGACGAGGCCTAAGGACAACACCGGCGCGTGCGACGCAACTCGGCGGATAGCCAACATACGTGCAGTACACAACCGCCTCAGCCGGTGTTGGACTGAGAGTGATACCTGCTACACCCAACAGGGCGCTGGCCACAATCATTGTCATTGACCTAATCGAAAGACGCTTGCTCCGAGGCATGGTAATCCTCCTCGCACTAGCAACTGAAAAGACGACGGGATCGCCTCCGTTGCGGCTGACATAACGTGAGCGTCAAAGGATAGATGACCTTGACGTAGATCAACGCAACGCAGCGACATCGACCTTAGTGGGCGCTGGGGTTAGATCGTCTCATTCCCCCAAGGAAACGATGATGCGCGTATGGATTTACACCGCCGGTCGGGCCAGCTCATTTGCGTTCGAGTAGTTTGGTGAAGGTCAGCCCCGGATTGATCGCCAGCATATTGATGATATCGGGCAGCGGCATCTCGGGCGCATCCACCATCATCTCAAAATAGCAGCCAGGATGCGCGACGTCGAAGTCGCGCAGATGTTGCAGCCACGCCTGTTGCAGGGATTCCGGGACGTGGGCGATGGTGAGGATCTTGACGTCAGCGGGGGCATAGTCGCGCGCTTCGGCATCCTCCGGTGACAGACCTTGCTGGCGATGGACTTCAGCGCCTTGCTTCACTTTCTCCATCCAGCCATCGACCCACGCTTTGAGATCGGGACTCTCCATATGGTCGCCTCCGTTTCATGAAGTGGTCTTCGGGACCGGGCGCACCGAGCGAAACCAGATTGATAAGACGGGCACGCCCTTGAGCGCACCCGTCCCCTCCAACGGCGCCGGAAGCTTGGGGGCAAGGCGGCCGTGGAGGCGCGACCCTAACGGATTGCGCCGGGTTCTGGTTTCAAATGGGGCGGGGCGGACGTGCCACTACGGGACCCGCCCCTAGAGCCGCAGGGTTGCCTTCGGCAAGGCCGGCGGCGGTGGCCGTCGAAGCCATGACGTGAGCGCAGAGCTTTTTCGAGCGCGCGGCACCTGCGCGAAGCTGACGCAGCCGGCCGAGCGCCTCGTCGGAGAGTGGCCCCTCTCTTAGGAACGACCGGCCGGTTGCCGGGTTTTCCCGAGCCCCCCACAAGGGGTGGCTCGTCGCGGCTGGCCTCACAGTGCACTGTCCGGCAACAGCGCACTGTGAGGCCGTTGCTGGTCACCCGCGCATGCACGCGTCACAAACTTCGCTCACACTGGGCAGATCGCCACTGACCGAGGCCAAGGTGAACAATCCGAACAACAATCCCAAGTGCGACAGTGACAAGTGCCGCTACTTTGCAGGCGAGGTCAGGACCTACCCTGACAGCCATCCTCCGCTGACCCTGTGCACAACGTGCTGGGCCCATGAGAGCGCGCGACGGCGATTTAAGACCGGCCGGCCGGTGCTGAAGTGGGCACAGGGCAGACCTATCAGCGCTCTGTCCTCATATACGGACTGAACTCAGGCGCCGGCTCCGGAGCGGCATTCAAGGAGAGTATTGCGCTAACACGCGGGTGCGCGGGCCTCGGTGGTGAATTTCCAAAGACGCTCCAGACAAATACGCTCAACACCATCGAAACGGCGGCGAGGATCAAAAGGTCACGGACCATGATGCCCCTCCCTTTCGCTGGTTCAATGGGGCAACAAACCCAACGTTCCTAGACGAGCCGCTCGCCGCTTCGCGGCGTGGCCTGCGAGCCACATGTCCGACCAAACCGAGGCGATCTGTCGAGATTCGAACAGACGCGTCAGCGCCATGTATTCAGCCTACAGCCATTGGAATGGACGGCGGGTCGGCCCGGTGGCCTCCTCCAGAGCCACCGGGTTTTTCCGGTCTGCGAGGGCGAGTAGCCGAGGGCGCTGTGTGGGTGAGGGCAAATGGGTTTGGATAGTAATCTTCATTTTAAAATCGCTGTCATCGCCCTTGGCGCGTTTACGACCGTCTTGGCGATCAAGCTGATATTTTCTTCCTGAGGCGTTGAGGTTCCCGGCCGTCATATTTGCACGGTAGGGTGCAGAGGCGTGCCCGATGCTCTGGGTGCGCTGACGCAATGCGCTTGCGTTTCAATTCGTTGGTTAGGGCTCGTCTTTGATGTGGGGAGATCCGCTGGCCCGGCTCAGCGCGTAGAGCATTGCGAGCGTGGCGCACAGCCACCTGGTTTCCGGCTTTCTCGATGTGCTCTATGGTCCATATCAGATATTGCATGGCGGTCTTGGAAGGATCAGGGGCAGCAGTCATTGAGGTATCAAGTCACCGGTTCGGGACTGGCGTTGTTACATCACGCCGTCAATTCACCTCCTTAGACGAGAGTCGAATGCAGCAATTGCGCTGAGTTGCCGTTCTTTCCTGGCACCGTAGCTCCTGCGAGCGGCTGCATATTGCGCATTATGGATTTGCGAAAACCACATTTGTCGATGCTTTTTCCGGCCTGTATAAGTCGGTAGCTTCTTCTCCCTATTCGAAGAGGCTATCATGAACGCATTGCATACGTGGCTTTCGCAGCAGCACCACGGGTTGCACACCTTCCGCGAATTCCAGCAAAAACTCTACGAAGCCTGCAAGGACGAGCCTGACCACAAGGGCCTGTGTCGGCTGCTGAATTCGGTCGTCGACAACTATGTCGATACGTTCGACGAAGCGCCATTACCGGTCGCGGTCGCCGACCATGCCTATCATCGTCTGCTCGATCTGGTGGCTGGCATAGATTTCACTGCAAGCGCCGAGCAGCGCCTCGCCACGATCAACCGTGTGGCGGCCAGCGATTTGCTGCCCTAAAGCGCGATGTAGCGAGCGCTTCGCGCTGATCTAGTCTGGACGCGGGTGGAGGCGGGCAGCGAACGCTCTGCTCAAAGACCGCCGTGCTCCGAACGATAGGAACGCGACCCCGCTCCGGGGCCGGTTAAGGAACGCAGCTTGATGCGGGCGGTTGAGATCGTGCGGCACAAATTACGGAGCGCGCCCCGGCAGCGTATCTGGTTATGCAGACCACTTTTTGATGAGTTGAGGCGACCAGAGCGCGAGGCAGTTGAAGCTGAGCGACAGCTTGCAGAGCAGGAGGTACTGGTGATTGCCTTGAAGCGGCAGGGCCAGGACATAATTTAAGTCGAGGGCGAGCTGAAAACGATGCGTGCCAACCAGCGCCTTCGCCAGGAAGACCGACTTCGCCTTCTCGCACTGCTGCAACCCTAGCCATCCAACAGGAGCCTGAACGAGACGCTGTCCTGCAGCAACAGGCAGCGGCCCGTATTGTGCGGCCGGGCTCGGAATCCCACGCGGGCAGCGACCCCGCCGCCGCAAGCGTCGCACCGGACTTCGGTCGCGCCCTTGTCACGCCTCGCCCGACCCCGGAGAGGATCGACGCCCGCGGCGTGGCGCGCAGCGGCAGCGGCCGCTCCGCGACCTTCAAGGGACTGGCCACCTCCGGGGGTGTATGGCCGACCAGCGCCAACAGGCAGCCCCCTGGTGAAGAGCATCAGCCCGCTCAGCCAAAGGGCGAATGCGTTGCTTCTGTTCTTGTGTTCTTGCAGAAGTCCTCATCCATCGCGCCTCTCACACCGAACTTCAGTTCGGCGGCTTCAGCTCGCCGGCGAGCCAGCCAACCGCGTCCGTTTGCATCGGATCCACGGCCAAGCGAACCACTTCGGTACGCTCGCAAGTCGAGCACTCGAAGGTGCGCTCGTCGAATCCGCGCGGGCCGGGAGAGATGCGCGCCAACCCCATCCGGTGTTTGCACACAGGACACATCGGACGCTCGTTGGTCGAGAGAGCCATCCCTGAGATCTCCACGGCCGATGATACGCCGTCCGCAGCCGGAGTCTTCAATTTTCGTGCACGGAAGAACCTTCCGAGGAGCGCCAAAGGGAAAGAGCCTGAGCCCGGTCGGCCCAGATTGATGGTCGTGCTCATGCCATCACTTCTGCAACCGGCAGCGGTCGTCCAGGCCTTGGCTCACTGAAGGCGATCGGGAAGGTCGAAGCGGAAAGGCTCTGCAGAGCGGCCACCTCGTCAGAAAGCCGCCGTTCGATGAACTGGCGTTCCAAAGGCAAAAGCCTGGTACGCAGGAGCTGACGGTAGCGGCTGATGTTGTTATGATGGGCACGAAGGCGTGCCAGGTTTTCGTCCGTCGTCATCTGGGCCTCCGAAACTACGCCGCGGCGGCCGCACGTTCGGTCGAACGGAGACGGTAAGGCTTTCCGCCGGGCGGCGTCCGGGGGCCACCGTCCAGGGCGCGCAACGCGTCCAAGATCTCGTCGATCGATACCGGTTTCTTGAGGCCGGCAGGTGCGCGCATCGACGGGCGAGAGGCGATCGCGGACGCGTCGGACGCCCATGATGCCAGGATTGCGCGTTTCTCGCTCAACGTCAGCGCCGGATGATCCAGCACGTCTCTCGGTGCTTCAAACACCGTGCCGGGATGAAGAAGAGCGTCGAAATCGAAAACGTTGTCGTCAGCGGTCGTCGGCCGCATGGTCCTCTCCTTTTCATTGACGAATGGATGGGAGCCGCACGATTCGTCGCGCGGCTCCAATGGCGTCTGCGCTAGGCGGCGGCCTTAGCTTCCAGCTTCGGCACGCTGCCGGCCGAGGCATCGCCGATCGCAATCCGGCGGGGCTTCATGGCTTCCGGGATCTCGCGGACGAGTTCGATGGTGAGCAAGCCGTTATTGAACGCGGCACTCTTCACCTGGACATAT
This sequence comes from Bradyrhizobium sp. 482_C4_N1_8, assembly GCF_052075965.1. NCBI lineage: Bacteria > Pseudomonadati > Pseudomonadota > Alphaproteobacteria > Hyphomicrobiales > Nitrobacteraceae > Bradyrhizobium > Bradyrhizobium sp. 482_C4_N1_8. Next base: position 4,074,331 of record NZ_CP197231.1, read on the forward strand.
TCGGCGAGGCTGAACTGGCGCTTGAAGTTGCGGTGCGAGATACCGCGATAGAGGAAATCACGCTCTGTCTTGTCGGATTTGCTGCCTTCGACCGTCACCACGTTCTGCTCGGCGGTGATGACTATATCTTCGGGCGAGAAACCCGCCACAGCCAGCGAGATCTGATAGCGATCCTCCGCCAGCCGTTCGATGTTGTAGGGTGGATAGTTGTCCTCGCTGGCCCGCTGAGCGGTTTCTGCGAGGTCGAAAAGGCGGTCGAAGCCAATGGTCGAGCGCCAGAGGGGTGCAAAATCGTAGGTGCGCATAGCCAAATCCTCCTGAGAGCAAGATGTCTACGAGCGGCACCGGACACAACCGGTGCCCGTCTCTTGGCCCGGGCCCATGAGGCGCCCGGACGCCATCGTCAGATGGCGACAAAAAAATTAGCAAAGCCGGTTTTGGTTTCAAGAGGGGGGCTGAAAAAATTTTGCCACCGATCGCCGCACCGTTACAGGTCCTCGCGCAACCCCTTGAAGAACGGATGCCGCACCTTTCCCTCGGCGGACTTGGCGCGGTACTCGATCTCGGCCAGCAGCTTCGGCTCGACCCATATGCCCTTGTGCGCGATCCGCTTGGTGTAAGGCTGTGCCTTGCGGACGAGCCGCTGAAGCCTCTTGCGCAGCTCTGCGGCCGATGACTTGTCGAAGCCATGGTCGACTTTGCCCGCATAAAGCAGGTCCTCGCCCTTGCGCCGACCGAGATACGTGCCGTCCCATTTGCCTTCATCGAGGGCGAACCCGGCGATGGTGAGCGTCTCCCGCTGGGCGCAGGTTTTCTTGACCCAATCATTGCCGCGGCCGATCGGGTAAACGCTGTCGCGCACCTTGGAGACGACGCCTTCGAGCCCCACCTTTGCAGGCGTGGGCAAACATCTCGCTCCCGTCGATCTCAAAACTCTCGCTGAATTGGACGTCGGTACCGGCAATGATCTTCTTCAGCTCGGCCTTGCGCTGGAATAGCGGCAATTTCCGAATGTCCCTGCCATTGAGGTAAAGCAGATCGAAAGCGACCAGGACGATTTTCGTCGATGCGCCCTTGAGCTCGTTCTGCAGAACCGAGAAATCTGTTGTGCCGTCGGCGGCGGGCACCACGATTTCAGCGTCGATGATCGCGGCACGGGCCCTGACGTGCCAAGCGTCGTTGGCGACCTTCCGGAAGCGATTGGTCCAATCGTGGCCGCGCCGCGTGAAAACCTTCACCGCTTTGTTGGCGAGATGCACCTGGACACGATAGCCGTCGAGCTTGATTTCATGGATCCATCGATCGCCGGTCGGTACTCGGTCGATCGAGCTCGCTAGGGCCGGCGCGGTGAAGCCGGGCAGGGGCACTTTGACGCCGAGCGCTTCCGGCGTTTTCTGTCGGAACGCCATGGTTACACGAGGCGCAGGTTGAATTGCCGAAGATCCTGCGCGGCATTGCGGTCGACGAATTCCTTGAGGTGTGAGGGAACGTCGCTCTGTTGCCAATTGCAACGGCGCTGGAGCTCGCGGGCAATGTCCTCAGAAACATCTTCCGAGCAGCGCTCGGCTTTGTTGAAGGCGATTACCTTGATCGGCCTGCGATATTCTCCCGCAAGCAGATCCTGGATGACTGCTTCTTCCGCCATCTCCAAGTCTGCTTCGCGCCAGGCGCGGCGATTGCGGCCGAAGTCATCTGCGACCAAATAGACGGTCTCGTCACCGTTCGGGGCAATCGACATAAGCCGTCGGGACTGACGCATAAGCAACTCACACAACGGAACCCGGATTCAAGTTGTCGACGTCCGATTCGTTCCTGTCGCGGTGCGTACGCAGTTGGATCAGAGTCGGCACAACAGCGCGACGGTCTGAATAGGAGGCTTCTTAGTTCACAGGCACGTTTTTGGGGGATGACCGGATTAGGAACGCCTCCGATTGCCCCTAGTTGAGGGTCTGGAGAAGGCTCATGAATAGGCGAATTCATGAAGCCGTTGCGGCCCGGGCCTACGAGTTGTGGGAGCAGGCAGGTAAGCCAGAGGGCCGAGACGAAGACTTTTGGCGCTTGGCCGAGCAGGAATTGCTCAACGAGGATCAAAGCTCACCTCGACGCACACCGGATACGCTTTAGGCGAGGGCTACCCGGCATACCCGCGCTTGCCGGCTATCATCTGCCCTGCGCAACCCTGAGGAAATTTGGCGGCGGTCTTTCGAAGCCACCATGGAGAACCGGTCCAGTGCCGGCAACGTCTCGGCCCTGACTGTCCGCAGACGGATCGTCCGTCATCTCCAAGCCGAAGGGTTTGGAACGCTTCCCGTACAGATCTTTTGATTTAGTCGCGGATTTCGAGCGAGTTGCCGCGTCCTGGTATCAGAGAAGGTCGAGTTAATGGCTTCTGTCAAAGCGGAATTGGATAGATACTTTGAATTGTTCCGGCGACGGGTGCCTACGAAGGTGTCGACCTTCATTCTGTGGCTACGAGAACCATCCTCGTTTTGGGTCCGTGTCGTTGTCGCCGGGTTGCTCATCCTAGGAGGCGTCTTCAGCTTTCTGCCTATCTTCGGCCTCTGGATGCTGCCTCTAGGCCTTCTTCTGATCGCACAGGACATCCCTATTCTACAGAAGCCTCTTCTCATGGCTTTGAGGTGGATCGAGGCCAAGTGGGAGCAGCTGAGAGCGCTCTTTAAGAAGAAACCATCACGCTGATAGACTTGATCCGGCACGCTTACTCGATCGCAGCGTCACCCGATATCCGGACGCCAAACACCCGCGCGACCTGCGTATCGGTGCCGCGTAAGTCACCTTGCCGCGCGGTGAAAAACCGCGCGACGATGAGTAGCATTGCTTTTTTTGATCGCACAGTTCGTTCTTTTTCGAGAGCAGATCTTATCGATCGTGGGTGCGCTCTCGCGAGAGGCCAGCACATGATTGAGCTTTGGAACAAGTGGTACGGGACCTTGGCCTCTGTCGAGGCGCTGGCAGCCGTCATCGTTATTGCCGTGGTGACCGCTCGCATTCTTACGCTGATTGAGAGTCAGCGGCATAGGACAAAACATTGATGGGGGAGACGTCGGAAAACGATCAGCTAGACCAGAGTAGTTCAGCAGGTCAGTGGCGCTAAAAAATGCACCTATGCAGGAGGATCAAATGATCCTTTCTCGTGCAAGTTGGACAAACAGGAATGCTTCTTGGCGGCAAGCATTTTGCACATGCGCGGTGTTGAGCATACTGGTCGCAGCTCCTGCATTCTTGATGATACTCCTGCTGGATTCCCAGCTCGTCTTACCAGCGCTCAGTATTCTATTTTTCTCAGACGCGATGATCACTGCGCTCTTGGCTTGGGCAAAGTCGGGAAATGCGACATTAGAAAATGTAACGCTATGGGATGTTGCCGGAGCATTGACCATGATGGGTTGTGCCGCAGCGATCCTTGGCGAACCAGATCAAGTGGCACTGCTTTTCGAGCAACCGGTCGGACAACATTCGGACGCGGCTCTAAGCGATTGCACTAGCCCCTGATAAACCGGCGACGTTAGGGCCCCGTTTCCTGGTGGCAGTATCGGTCGAACCGATCCAATAGACGTATACGATCTCGCTTGCAGCTGCCCATTCCCCTGACGCGGGGACATGACCCGTGCCTGATTATTTCGATACGGATGTCCTTAGCGTATTCTTGCAGATCGTTCTGATCGACCTTCGCTGATGGGCCAGGACAGGAAGAGGCTCGTGCACTGCAACAAACTGCATCGCTGTTCGATCACGTCGGCGCGGCCGAGCAGCGACAGCGGCAGGCGCGGCAGGTACACCGCTCCCTTGCCATTATGCCGCGGGCCGCGATGGAACCGGCGCGGCGATCATACGGTTGATTTGACATGGAAAACCTCCAATGGAGGGTGTCATGCAGAATTGGCTAGAGAATTGGACGAACGCAAAATTTTGTGACGTCGCGAACCTGATCCTCGGCGCGTTTCTCTTCGTTTCGCCCTGGATATTCGGTTTCGATGCCGGGACGGTCTCTCAAAACGCCTATATCACCGGTATCGCCATCGCGATCCTTGCGATCGCGGCACTGGCGGCATTCGCGGTGTGGGAGGAGTGGCTGAACCTCATCGTCGGCTTGTGGGCGTTCGTATCGCCCTGGGTATTGGGTTTCCAGGGAACCACCGCGATGACGGTGCATGTGATCATCGGCGCGGCGGTCGCGATCCTGGCAGCGATCGAGCTCTGGATGATGTCCCAGATCCCGCCGCGGCTGACCAGCGGCAGGTGAGAGCTGAGGTCGTTTGGCTCGTGGCATAGCTTCGCCGTTACCGGCAAAACCATGTCCTGGCAACACGGTCGGAGTCGTTGCTTCAGGGCATAGACGGACGAAACCTCGGTGTGTCGAGGGAGGCAGCGGATATGTGGCAGGCGCTCGGCTTATCGCCGGTGGCACCTGACAACTATTGCCTGCAGCGGCTCGCGTCGTGCAAGCGGTCGGATGTCCGGGGTGGGTCAAAATGCGAAGAATAAGCGGACCTCGTGGAGCGATGCCGCCACTTCGCCGAAGGGCCAAACGCAGTCATTCCATGACTTCATCAGCGCGAGACACGACGATGGGAGGAATTTCGAGATCAATCGCCTTTGCAGCCTTCAAATTGATGACGAAGCGGAATTGGGTCGGCTGCTGCACCGGAAGTTCAGCCGGATTTGCTCCCTTGAGAATTTTATCGACGTAGCGCGCCGCATTCCGGAACATGGCGCTCCAGACTGGCCCATATGACATGACTGCGCCGGCATCCAAAAACAGATCAGCGGGGGCCATGGTCGCGATGCGGTAGGCACGCCCGAGTTGCGCGAGCCGCTTTCGCTCGTTGTAGAACATCGCGTTCTGGGTGATGATGATCGCATCGAATTTTTCCGCCGCAATCTGCTCTATTACGGGCTGAAGCTGTTCGGGGTGTTTGGCTTCGAATGCTTTGATGACGAGTCCTAGCTTCTGAGCGCTGGGTAGAAGTTCGGAGGCCTGCCGCTCGCCGTCGTAGGGATTATAGGGATTGACCAGGAGCGCAATGCGCGAGGCCGCAGGAATGACCTCCCTCACCACTTCGAGCCGCTTAACCGCAAGATCGAAGCCCATCGAGGAGAGACCGGTGATATTGCCGCCGGGGCGTGACAGGCTGGCAACCAGCTTCAGACCTATGGGATCGGGGTTGGCCACTAGCACAATGGGGATGAGCGACGTCGCCCGTTGAGCTGCCAGCGCCGCTGGGATGGAGCCGGCCACGATCACATTGACCTTTGCGTCGACCAATTCGGTCGCCATGCGATCGAAAAGCTCTTTCTGCTCCGCCGGAAACCGCTCCTCGAATTTGATTGTCTTGCCTTCGATGTAGCCTAGGTCAGCAAAACCTGCCCGCAACGGGGTCGCAAAATCCTTCTCTTCTTCCGCACTCCCGGCGTGCCAGAGGACGCCCACGACTGGGACAGAGCCTGCTGGCTGCGCAATGCCGAATGACGGGTGCAAAAGGAGCCCGGCAATCCCGACAAGAAATTCCCGCCGTCTCATCTCATCCCCAAAAGCCTCAGAGGGGCCACATCGTAAGGATTCCAATCGGGATTTTGGAAGGGCGAAAGTTGACTTTGCGCCGCAACATTCGATGTGCACTAGGTCGCAGTTGGGTCACAAGCCGCCGATCACGCTCAAGATGGCGACTTCCGCTTTGCGTTGGTAATCCGACCTTTTATGAGTACACGCCCTAAAGTGATGACGACATGGGCGCGTGGGCTTCGGTCCAACGCTCCCGGCGGGCTTGTCTAAAGGTAAGGTTTCAATATTTGAAGCGTCTTGCTCGTCGTTGCCATCGTCATTTCATTGAGCTCGATCACTGATGCCGAGAGGTCCAAGGGCAGCAGAACACCATAGGGGGTTTCCTCGGCAGCGTGATGCCTTCCGCGGGGCAAGAGCAAGAGGTCCTGCTTGTATCTTTCGGCGACAAGATACGTGTGGGAAACTTCTCTAATGGTTTCTGCGTGAAGCAGCCCGAGTTTATCGATCAATTTTGGGAAGATCTGAATTACAAGCGGAGTTCTGACAAGGAATCGCTCGCCATCCCTTGGGGCACCTCTGAGAGCTTCACTGCCTCTACGAAGCGCGCGGTCTATCCCAGTTAGTTCTGCATAAAGCGCGGTAGCGACTGCCCGAGCGTCGTGATCGCGAATCCGATCGTCTCTGCGCCGATTGAGATGGGCATTGAATAGCGCACCCACAATAATAGCCAGAAGGCCCAGGCTAGATCCCGTTAGGGCGCCGAGGAAGGTGGCGATTCCTGGCGGTTGTGCACCTAGCCAATTCAAGAAGGCCATTGTCATCCTCCTTGCTGATTGAGCCGCGTGACCGTCTTCACGTCAAACCGCCGGTTCACGCTGTTGGGCTTTGCCAACTGCAAAAGGGGGCCGCAGCACCTTTTGACGCTGCGGCTCTCGCCGGGTTTAAAAAATAACTGAGATATTGGCCAGCCCGGCACCCAGAAGCTACTCCGATGTGAATTCGGTGCAAACGTAAATCGGTGTGTCCCTTAGCGGCACCGAGCGGACGGTTGCAGAATGGATGGCAGCGCATCTGACATGGACAGCAAGTCAACTCCTTTCCTCCAAGCCCGCCTGCGTCTGGGCATGCGTCGCTCTCGAGCCCATTGTGATTATGGTCCTAAGCGCATTCAGCGACTGCCAGATCGGGCTTCAAGATCCGGGGAGAGGAACACCGTGGATTGTAGGTCAACTTCGTTGGCCTCGAAACTCGCCGCAAGCTCGCCGACAGGATGAACCTAGACGACTTGAGCCGCAATTTTTGTATTGGCCTCACATAGAGTCCCCTATGAGGGGAGTGGCCTGATTTACCTTCGGTAACTTTTGCGAGGTGATCAAAATTCACCATATGGCCGGTACCGGACATGCGACACTGGACCCATCACCGCGCGGCCCCCGGCATCTATCGGTGATGAGAACGCCATCACGCGCTCCCGCCTCCTTCCCTTGGGACAGGAGCTGGCGCAATACAGCACCGACGCCGCACTAAGCAAACCACAACCCTTGAAGAACGCCTTGCCTTAGAAGCTTTTCGCCTGCGCGAAGCGCCCAAATTGCTTCCGCCAGGTATCGAGCGGGAGCGGGCGGTGCGCAAAGCTCGGCAAGCCGAGACCGGCGCTCACATAAGCGAGTGGCTAAACTCGCCGGGTCTGGCGCCCCGAAATGATCGGATATCGCACCTATCTCATAGGCGCGGATGGTCACATTCAACAGCGGATCGACCTTCTGTGCGAGAACGACGAGGCCGCAAAGGAACAGGCCGAACAGCTTGTGGATGGTCATGATGTAGAGCTTTGGCACCTCAACCGCAGGATTTGCGAGTTCAAAGCAAAAGAGTAGGGCCGCCTCAGTTGGCGGCCTCCGAGTGGCCAGCACCTAACCGGCGGGTTTTTCTTTGTCCGCGTGCGGCTGCTCGCCACGGTTTTCGGCAGTCTGCTCCGAATCCCCGGGCTTCTTCCCGGCCATGTTCCCAGGATTGAAATGGTACTTGCCGTCCGGATTCTCGCCGGGCTGCTTCTCATTTGGATCTTTGTTGTTGTCGTCGGCCATAAGGCTGTTCCTTTAGAGGGAGGAACAACATGCAACAGGGCGGGCAATCCCTTAGTTCCTACCAGTGGCACTAATTCACTTTCGCGAGTGGCCTATTTCGGCCAGTACCCACTTATTCGCCAACAGCGGCGCGGAGGCCGACATTTCACGAAGGTCCGCCGAACATTGCTTAGGAACCCGCAGTGTCTTCGTGTGACGCCACCTGTTTCCCGGATGCGTCAGGTGACGTAGAATGTCACTGCCCTTGAAGCGGGACGTGCCGAAATCACCGTCCGGGCAAACGAGCAGCACTGGCGCTATCGGCAAGCACACTCCTCTTAGAGACCGTTCTTTTTTCGGTTTCGCACCACCGTTCACCACGAACTTTTGCGCGCTGCGTTTGCGGCGGCTCGTTCGAGTAATGTCGGGAGGAAAGCGATGGGCAAGGTCGATCGAAGGTCCGCACTGGGAATCGGGTTGGCTGCAGTTTCGGCTGCCATGGTCAAACCTGCCGCCGCTCAAGCCACAAGCTACAAGGATACGACGCCTTGGCCAGGTGTGGTGGTGCGTGAATATGAAGGCGAAACACCATCCCTGATCCCAGGTTTTAAGACCGTCTCAATGCGCGATATCATTATGCAGCCGGGGTCGAAGACCATGGGGCCCCCGATGATGAATGCCATGGTCTGCCATATCACCGAAGGGGAGCTTCGGCTTGAGCAGGAGGGAAAGACCTTTTCGGGCAAGAAGAATTTTGTCTGGACCTGCAACAAGGAAACTGAGGAACAGGCGTACAACGACGGGAATGTGGTCGCGATTATGCGGATCACCGACCTGAAGGCTTAACGCTCGCTTCTTCGCAAGAGATTGATTGTGGGAGCGGATGGCGCATGCGACAACGCGCCATCCGCGTGCAGGACCGCTTCGGGTCAAAATGAAGAACTCAGAGTGAGCAAAGTCAGTCCGCTCTACTCCACCAAGCGGACCTCAATGAAAGGTGTCGCCACTTCGCTGATGGGCCACTTCCGGACTCCTGCATCGCGGCAATTATACCAGCGGTCAGAAGAGCTGACCGGTGAGCGCATGATGGATGAGCCGCCACCGAGGCTCAACGCCGACTAGGCAAGCTGCGTAGGCTGATCGGCAGGGTGCGCGGGTGATGCCCGCAGCGACCGCCAGCCCAGCCGCCGTTAGTATCCGCGGCGATATGCCCGTCGCGCAGTCCTTCGACCGACGCCTGCAACGCTCGTTGCAGTTAGCGGCCGTCCTACTCGGGCATCAGCACGGTCAAGGGATAGCACCACGTTCTTTTCAGGCGACCACTGAAACGAGAAGGGCGCCGCCGCCAATAATGCGCCTCCAACGATAATCGCAAACACACTGAGCTTTTTCATGATCGGTCTCCATGTTGATATCGCGGCGTTATTGGCATGGCGGCCCCAAATGCCGCTGATGCGAGAAAGCACCGCCAAAAGCGGGCAAGGACCCCATCATCGCAGGGAGCGCTATCAGGCCAAACGCGGTCGCCAATCCGAGAGAAGAAAGAGCCTTTCGCCGAGAGATCATGAGATCCTCCTCAAGCTCTCCCGCACAACAAGTATAAACCAACTCAGTCGCCTCGGGTTGATCTACATCAGTGTGGACTGAGCGAGTGGACAGTAGCACTGACCTGACTTGCGAAAGGAGGCTTCGGCGCGGTGGCGCAGTGCAAGCATGTGTGTCGATGGATGTCCCGACATGATGACGTGGTCGAGGTCGAGCTGATGCGCGCGCGACGGCGCGACCGTCGAAGGATGGCGGATGTGAGCGCAACCGTCCAATGACATAGATCAAGACGAGGACAGGCAGAGCGAGTAAACTTCTAATCTTGGGGCAGTCCAGTGAGGGAGGCAGTCATGATCTCTCGACGGAAGCTTCTTTCTTCTTTCGGCTTGGCGACTGCAATTGCCGCGTTTCCGACCGTGCTGATGGTCCCTGACGCGGAGGCGCAGACCGCTGGCATGGAAAGGCGTCAAGATCGACGTGAGGGGCGCCACGAGCGCCGCGAGGATCGCCGTGACGCGCGCCAAGTGCGCCGCGAGGGTCGCCGTGAGGCGCGCCAAGTGCGGCGCGGTGTTACGCCGGCGCCAGGAGTTACGACGGGGGCAGCTAAGTAGCTTGGCTAGAGCGTAGTGGGTCGATAGGTCTTCATCTCCGCTCATCGTCCCGGTGCAGCGCGTGCAGTAGCTCGCGTTCATGAAGGGAAGAAATGATCGAGACGCGGCATCCTATATCTCCCACGCATTTGCCTTGGTTCATCACGCAGCCCTGGGCAAATTGACTCGCTCATGGTGTTCACCGCAGCCTTTCTCTTGTTGTTCATCGTGGCAATGGGCGTCCTGATGCTCCGACTTCTCTGCCTGCCTGAGAAAATGGTCCCGCAGGAACAGAAGGCCAAATATGAGGTCGTTGCGACGCTCTGCTTGCTCGCGGCAATCTCCTTTGATTGCCGCTCTATTGGTGGCGATGACAGACATACCCGACTTCACGCCGCTCCTCCGCCGGATAGCTGAGGCTGTTCGGCGCATCGCTCAGTCACGGAAGATGGAAGAAGAAGTTCGTGCGCGCGCGGAGAGCCACCGGGATTTGCGACCCAAGAATCCTGAACCAGCGTTGAAGTCGTCCGATGCCGCCTGAATGTCCGTTGAGGGTCAAAAGCGGCTGCCAGCCAACCAGTGGGGCGACGTCCGGCTTCCCTCCGACAGCAGACGTGGCGTTGGCTTCCGTGGTGTTCAGCTCGGGGCCAATATCGGAAGTAACGGACACGAAGTTGCGCCGTAGGCGGAGGCAGCGTTCAATCCGACAGACGAGGAATGCGACGTATGGATGCGAGTGCGATGGGATGTGAGGCAAGGGCGTTACAGCCTTGCTTGCCGAACGGGCGCGATGCCCCATGACTTAAGGCAGCGCCGCCAATGCATTTCTGAGTTGCACCGGCCGTTTTAGCCACCAGACCGTATCAAATACGGATCCAAGGACCCAGCTAAACGGTCCGCCACTTGGTTGGCGCCCGGCGTGGACTGCTTTTCGCGATGAAGCGAGCCGACGGAATTCACGACCAGCCCACTACAAGCAAGAACAGCTATCGCAATCGCAGCGAGATATTTGGTCCTCATGACGATGGTGCCCTTTATCGCCCCATGAACTAACCGGACACTCTCAGAAATGGTTCCCGAACACTGCGGCCCAATGTTTTCGGCCGCATCGGAAGTTGCTTCCATGGCGCCAGCGACTAGCCGCTGGGGCAGGTTCCTCCTTCGGAATGGAACATCGCGGTCGCGATCAGAAATCAAGGAACGAAAGCGTCCGCCTGCTTTAGAAAAACTGAGGCCGTCGCTCGCCGGTAGTAACACGGCGCATGTCGCGGATAGCCAAAGGTCGTGGCGAACGACCCGCTGTTCTTAACACAAGCGCTCGCGCAGATAGCCAAAAGCGACGGTCTCCAGTTCTATTCAAAATCGCCAGCAGTGCCCCGATCGGTTGCCGGGGAGGCACGGGTGCTGCCGGAACCGAAGGCTCCGTCATGCGTAACCGAATTGACATTGACCACATACACTGTCGGGCCATCATTCGAGAGATCGGCGAGAGACTACGTGCGTCGCTGAAACCAGAGTCGAAACTACCGGCGAGCCTGAGAGCGCAAATCGATCGGCTCCGCGAATTCGAAGCGGCCGAGCACTGGAACAAGGCGCGCGGTTGAGCCGCAGCCTCGGCCGAACATGGATGAACGATGCCGCCGGTGAAGCTTCGTGCATCGACGATCTTGAATGAGTACGGTAAGGCGCAATCCGAATTGATCGGCAAAACCGTCGTCCTTACTGACGGAAAGGCAGGCACGGTCGAGAACGTTTGGCTGGATGAATTGAACGGGCTTCGGATTTCAATCAAAGGTCATGACGGAAGATGGCCGGTCTCAACCATCAAGTTCGAGGAGAACTAGACCTTCGCACCCGCTGCGTATCACCCCAATAGCGCGCTATTTCAGAACATTCCGATCAGGATGAAAAACCCGATCTCAATCAGGAACGTCGTGCTCATAACCGCGACCGTAAGGAACACGTCGCTCGCCGAAAGAGGGTTCATGAATGCCTCGCATCTTACGAAGCCCCGGGAGTAAATCATTCAGGGTAGAAAATGTTTCAGTTCCAAACGCAGATGGCGCGAGATGCGAGCGGGGCGGACATCCTAGGCGGCCTAATTCGGATCACAAGCAGTCGATGCCAAGTAAGCGGGGCAACTTCCACTTTGCTCTCGGAAGCTGACGTTTATGAGTACACGCCAGTTTCGACCAAGTGAGGCCCGCCGGTTCACGCTGGCGGGCCTAGCACTCCCGGCGCTCTAATCCGCAATTGGATCGACAGCCGGGAGCATTGGGGCTGGAATGCATGCCCGTGCCATGTTCGCCCTCACACGGCAATGCTCGAACTTCGCGCACCGGTATTCTTACGGAATCCATTTTCGGAACGGGGTGTTCTATTAAAAGAACACCGGCGAGATTTGAGCACCAAGGTTTTTCGTAGTTCCGGGAATGCCGCAGTGGGGGCTGGAACCACGCTGCGGCTTTTCCCATTGGACCCGCGTCTCAGATCACGCGGTTCCGGCTGGCAAGCCCAAAACATCGTATTCGAAGGCGACGCCCTCCGGATCGTTTTCATCGAACCATCGTTCCGCGGCGTCCACCGTTGCGAAAACCTTGATGTGATCGATGTCGCCGACCTGCTTGGCCGTATTGACGTACACGAAGACGGTCATTGATCCCTCTTCAGCTTGCGCCGGCCCCAATGCGGTTCTTTTCCCTTCGGGTTAAACTCCAGGACGTGGTGGCGGTTCAACGCCCGTATGACCCCGATGCGGGCAAACATCGTCGGACCGCCACCTTCCGCCACCAGGATCAAGGCTTCCATCGCCGCTTGCCACTCCGGTGCCGCGTGCTCTTTCTTCGGCAGTGCGGCAATGTACTCGCCGGCGTCGAGCAGCGTCACCAGAGTGCGTTCGCCGATCCTGATCGGACCCTCGAAAGGCCGACGCCAGCCTCGTTCGGTCATTCCTTTCGCTTCAGTTCAGGTCCCGCGGCAGCAATGGCGTGTTCAACCTCGTCGGCCAGAACTGTCAGATGCTCGGCCAGCCTTGTGAACAGTTCTCGCTTCTTGGGTTCAGTAGCAAGATCGCGGATCAAGGCGCACTCGGCAGCATCCGTGCGAAGCTTTTCCAACTGAGCCTGCATGTCCTTCATTGCGATCGGTTCCGTTCCCGATGAGAAACTATACCGCTTTGGGCACAAGTGGACAGAACTGATTGCCGGTTTTTCCTATGCTCATGACCACCTGGCGACCCCATTACCGCCAAGGTGACCTCCAAACGGCCCCGGCAACTTAGTCTTTTGCTGGGGCCGCTTTTGCGCTGATGCTGATCAGCCGGACATAGGTCCCGCTCTCGTGCAGCTCGGGCCAGCCCTTCTCAATGCTTGATGCCGGCGCCGAACTCCGACCCGGTGGCCTTGAGCGTGTAGAGAAACGGAGCATTGAGCTTTTCGATGTGAATGCGACCGTCCTGGACGGCTTCAATGGTCTTCGCGAGCTCGACCAGTTTGCGGGCGGCGGCTTCAGGTGCGGCAAAGGCACGTTCGGCGGCGAGTTTCATGCAGATCGACTACCCGATTCTTCGTCCCCCCAGGCCGAACTGCTTCACCCGCACTTGTGGTTTTTGGCGTGCAGCGCGGTTCGATCGCCAGTCATCTCACCGACGTAGTCGTCAATGGCGCTCATCAGCTTCTCGCGGTCGGCGCGGCGATCCTTCCTGCCAAAGATGAGGTAGTGGCGAAGCCGGCCGAGCTCGGCCAGATCGGTCGCTATCGCCTCGGCCCGCACTTCCTCCGCGCGCTGACGCATGCGTAGTTGGTGCCAAGCTCTCGCCGCCGCTCTGTTCTCTGCCTTGGTCATGACGCCATCGAACCGCGGCGCAGGCGAGAGTCAAATTATCGATTCCTAGCGGCGCGGGATGCTCGCGAGCTACTGCCGGTCGTGGGTGTGGAAAAGCAAAGGGCCGCCGATTCACGATGGCGGGTTTTTGTCGCTGATGCGGAACGCAGTTGAAGGCGGAACGCAGTTGAAGGCCCGTCAGTTTATCGGGCAGGCGATCCGTTTGCTGAGAGGCGGTGCGTCATGGACTGTCTCAGCCTTGTCATACCTGCTGCTATTGGCGTGCTAGCCGGTCTGTTCTTCCCCGGCCACAACAACATTGATCGGCGGAGAAGGTGACGCATTTGCCCCAGTCCGCATGAGCATAGAGAGCCCGCCGAATTCCACGCTGGCGGGCTACCCCATTCGCTCAGTGCGGAGATCTCCGACGAGTGCTAAGTTGGCACTGTGATGATCTTCAGGAATCCTCGGGCCGTCTTTGCTTTAATGGGCATTTGGGCGTGTTTCGCCCTGATGCTCTGGCTCCTTGCAAAGCTGTGGCCGGTTTTACTTGCTCTCGGTGGTTGACCCACGGCTCACGCTATCGGGAGCCTATGGGGCAATGTCAGAACGACGTAGGCTAATCCGAACCTTGGGCCGCGGAACGCGCGCGAACTACTGCGCGTCGCGGGTGTGGAAAAGCAAAGGCCCGCCGGTTCACGATGGCGGGCTGGGCGTCTCTCGCAACTGCCCTAGTAGGCGCGGCGGCCGTGCCGCCGATAAGCTGCGGGGTTTTCCACGCCCGCGAAGTATGGATTTATGGCGCACTCTGCTGCGCGGCCCGATGCCGAAGCATTGCACTGAGGCAGCGATGTGTAGCTGCAATCGTAATAGTTGGCCCCCGCGCGGTAAACGTGCAGGCAAACCGGATAGGCCGGATTATACGTCTGAGCTGCCGCCGGCTCTGTTGATGCCATCCCGATTGCCAAAATCGCCAAGGCCGGAGTACGCATTGGAACCTCCTTTCGGACATTGACAAAGCGCGCGAAGCTCCACGAGCCAGTACTTCGATCGTACCCCGCGGAGGTCGCGACTGCGCCTGACGATCGCTACCAGCCCGCTGGTCACGCTGGCGGGCCTAGCTCTCCCGGGACGCCTTAGACGACCCTAAACGCGCGGCGTAGATCGCGTGCTCTGACCTCTCGAGCGTACGGGAGTATCTCCGCAACTATGGCGTAGGCGCGCTCTCTGGGCACGCCTAGCGCGACCTTGCCCTTGATGAACTCATCGAGGCCGACCAAAAGTTTACGTTCAGCCTCTGTCATCTGCTGCTGATGAGCGTCGATTTCCTTCTTGAGTGCGCCGTCGTCAGACATCAGTGCTTCACTCTAGTGGGAGCTGTAAATACTCCGCCGGGCAAAGGCCCGCTGGTTCACTGGCGGGCCTACCACCAATAAGCAACCCCTGCCGGTTTACGACAGGGGCTGCCGCGGATGGATGGCCTGAGGCTAGCGCCGGGGGCATCTAGGTGTCACGCCAAGGACCCGCTGAAAGTCAACGCCGCTTGGCGCCTCGCAGTTAGCAGATTTGTTGAGCAGCGCGCACAAATAAGCGGCTTGTTAGACCGTGCGGGTTTGATCACGTGCACCAAGATTGAATACATGTGGTAGTTGCATCAATTGTTCTGCAGTACGCATTGCGATCACCATTCACGCTTAGCGGTTCGCCAGCTTGACCGATCGAAAAGGTCGCGCAAGCCGTGGTCCCCCGACACACGGGCTTTTTAACTCAATGGTGCTGCGCTATTTTAAAGCCATGCCGCGTAGCACAAACCGTAACCTGCCGAGATCTGCGGACCTAATGGCCGCCAAGGACGAGCTTCTTGCTGGTCGACGGATCGTCATTGCTGCTTTGGCTGGACCGCGTCTTAGCGGTAAGAAAGGCATCGTTCTTGGTCAGGGAGCAACGGCCACTCAGGTCAAGGTGCTCTTAGACGGTGCCAAGGGCTACGTGATTCTCCATGCGCGATACGTTGATCTATTCGAGGATCGATCCGCTACCGAGGGGGTCTAGAATGACCGAAATGAAGGCGCGGTACGTTGCTTGGTATGAGCGACCGGTAACCGGCCGGTTCACCGTACTGGATCTTTCACTAGATGTGCCTGCGATCGGAAAAGGCGGGAAGCCTCTGTCTGGCTTGTCGCACTCCACTGCTGAAGCAGAGGCCGATAGACTGAACGCTGCCCGCAGCCGACCGAGGGGCCCAGAAAGGGGATGGACGGAAAGGGGCAATTGAACCGCCGGGCCTTGATTGGGCAGGAGGCGCGCGACCGAACGCTCAGAATTCTCGCGTCATTGCCGGATGGGTCCGGTTCTTCACCTTGATCCAGTCTTTCGAGCGGCCGGCGCCATAACGCCGGTCGCGGCGTTTCGAGACCAGGCCCTCGAGGCCCATGCGGCAGGCGGCGGCGAATAGATCCGAACCGATCTCGGCAGCCTCGAACGGCGCGACGAATATGCCATCAGGCCGGCCGCGCAGCAGCCGCGCCAAATTGGTCTTGCGCATCGTCAATGGCAGCTGGCGCAGGTCCTCACCGCCAAGCGCGAGGATGTCGAACGCATAGAGCTGAACCTCGTGATCATGCTTGCGCGAGTGCAGGGCGTTGAAGTCCGAGGCGCCGTCGACGCCGAGCACCACGGCCTCGCCGTCGATGGCGAATTGCTGCTCGCGGTTGTTCAGCGCGGCCTCGACGATCCAGGGGTATCGCTTGGTCCAGTCGTGGCCGTTGCGGGTGAAAAGCCGCACGGTCTTGCCCCTCGACGCGCAGGCGATAGCCGTCATACTTGATTTCGTGGATCCAGTCGGGGCCAGCCGGCACCACCTTGGCGGCGGTCGGCAGGCAGAATTCGAACGCGGTACGCATGATGCGGAGATAGGGATCGTCTTTCCCGTAAGAAGGGGCCGCGTTGCCGGTTTTGACCCGAAGCCGACCATCTTGTCCCCAGGGGCCCAAAACGGAAGTCCATTCGTTTGCGTCGATCTGACACCAAGTCCGCGGGCGCGACAGAGGAACATCAATTCAGCGCGCCCGTTGAAGCCTTTCATCGAGAGGAGGCCAAAATGAAGCTTGCCACAATTCTGGTTCTCGGTTCCCTCGCCATTGGCTCAGCAGCGAGAGCAGACCAACCCGGACCTGACTGGATGCCGATGGAGCAAGTGAAGGCCAAGGTCATGGAGTCGGGCTATTCGCAGGTCACTAAGCTTGAAGCCGACGACGGCCAATGGGAGGGCGAAGGCATCAAGAACGGACAGAAGATGGAATTCCACGCCGACCCTAAGACCGGCGTGATCGTGCGCGAAAAGCCAGACCACTAGCTTTGAGAAGATGCAAGGTGGGTGGCCAGTTGTACTTTGAGCCGCCCCCTGAGGGCATTACAGTCATTGACGCATCAGCATCTGGCCCGAAACGACAATCGGGATCGCACTGCAAATGCGCACCAAGGATGTCACCAAGGCCGCCGCGCTCTACATGCTCAAGAATGGTCTTGCGAGCTATAAGGAAGTCGCCGAGCTTTCCGGTCGATCACGGCAACTCATTCGCATTTGGGGCGGGAAGGTTGGTGCACCGGGAGCCCGAAAACGATATCTGAAGAAGGTCTGGACCCGCGCTAAACGGTTGCGCGGTTGACCGCTGGGTTCGAGGCCGCAGTTGCGAGCGCGTGATCTACTTCGGAAACAACTTGTCCCGGATGTAGCGCGACGTGGGCGTGAGTCTGATGCCGCGCGGCTTGCGCCAAGCCGCTTTGTCGATCTCGTTCTTATCGCCGATCCTCAGGGGACCGGACGCCTTCTTGGCCACAAAGATCGCGTCGCTCATCTGTCGTCCGGATTGACGGTTTTTTCCCTTTACCTCTTTCCAGAGCTTCACTGGCCCAAGTTTTAGCTTCGGCAGTTCCTCGGTGATCTCGCGGCGAAGACACTTCCTCTCACTTTCACCCGCACGCTTACGGCCGCCCGGGAACGCCCAGCGCTTATCGCGCCGTCGTCGGACCAGAAGTACTCGCCCATTCTTCGCGGCGACAAGTTTCGAGGATTTAGCCATCTTCCTGCGAATCGATTTCACAATCCGGCATCAGTTTACAGCGGGGTTCGCGCCGCAGTGAAGAGCATCGTTCCCCTATGATTACGGAGCAATCGGTTTACGTCCAAGTCGCTGGTTCGCGCTGGGCCAGACGACTGGTCGCGCTGTGCGTATCGGGCGGGTGAGCGCCGAAGGCGGCTCTTGTGGACCCGCCGATGAAGTCGCCAGCGACCGTTCGGCGCTACTGCGAACGCGCTTGGGGCCGCTCACAAGGCACCTCAGTGCCGCCAGCCGTCCTTGTCGACCTCGACTCGAAAGCCTTCCGGCATACGCGGCACTTCCCCATCGCCAGCAGCGTTGCAGGCCGGACAGGGCGCCCCCGCGCCCCCACAGTTGCAGGCGCGTGGGCCTTCCCAGGGGCGGTCCGGGTGGTTCTCGCAAACCCAGCCGAGATCGTCACAGTTGGCGCACGTCGTAGCCATTGCACCGGCCGCAAGGGGCTTTTCGTCGCTGGACATCAGGCGATTCCGCGCAAGGGCAGCGCTAGCTGCATGTCGAAGCTCCTTGTGGCGTTGGCGGCGATGAAGGCTTGCAGTGCAGAAGAGACCTCGGTGTCAGTGTCAGATGCGCGCTGGGCCAGTGCGTCGGCGACGTCGGAAGTCGCATCTCGCGACCATCCCTCGACGGGATTGAAGGATACAATTCGGACCGGATAGGCGTACTGGCCGGACAGGAGATTTTGCAGGATCGTCTCGAGGTCGGTGTCAGCCTCATCCGTCTCGCGCCAGGCGCAACCGGCGCGAGCGCCGAAGTCTTCAAGCACCAGATAAATGTCGCGGTCGAGGCGGTCGGCCGGCACGATCGAGGGCGAGGAACGCATACGCTACTCCGATACTACAAGGCCGAGAGACTGCCCCGGCTGCCGGGGAGACAAAGGGATTAGGCCGGGGCCCTGCGCCCACTGTGGCAGCGAGCCAACGACGACTCAAATATTCGACTGCTCTGGTCGTTCCCCTTCAGTCAGTCCCTTTCAAGGAAGAAAAGGGCCCCAGCTCAAATGGGGATGAGCCGGGGCCTAGAGGTTACCCTCGACGAGCCTCGAGGGCGCCGGGAAAACTTGGCAAAAGCCACGATGTTCCTGGCTCGGCAGAACCCCCTCGGCCAACAAACGTCAACGGTGCAGGGGTAGCGCCAGATGCACGCCGATCGTGCGGAACGTCGCAGCAGGGCCGCAGGTGCCGGACGAGACCGGACCCTGCGGCCGAGCGGCGCGCTGTGTGAAGCAGGGGAGATTTAAGACTTGGCTAGGAACGTCTATGTTGCGCCCGGCTTGTGTTCTGCGGTGACGGTCTCGGTCCCACGAGACAGAAGCCTGTCCGGAGGCCCCAGCATCATTGCGCCCCCCCGGCCGATGCTGGGGTCTCCACGGGCAGAGGATTCAAAGATGGATCCCAATGCCAATACGGTTTTGGGCGTTCTGCTGGCGGCAGCCCTCCTTTACCTCATATTTGTGCATTAGCCGCTCGCCTGTTTCCGAGCGCGGTGGCCTAGGGCGTGTATTCATAAACCTGCGCTGCACTTCTTATGAGGTCCGCTCTGCCTCTGATAGCGGCGCTTTGGTGCACCTCACCCTAGGTCCGCGATGGGCCAAACCCGGAAGTCGTAACGACTGCGTTGGCTCCGCTGAAAGGTACTTCAATTAGACTGTCAATTCACGAAGCGTTTTCAAGATTTGAGCAGCATTGTAGGGCTTCGGCAAAAATAACCCGCCGTCTGGCAGATCATCACAACCGATTCTGGCTTGGCCGGAAGTGGTAATGATCTTGATCGGAGGCCAACGATCTCTGACCGCGGCAGCCAGTTTGAGACCATCCATACTGCCGGGCATTTGAATGTCGGTAAAGACGACGGCGATGTCTAATCGGGTTTCGAGAATAGCAATGGCTTCATCCGCATTGGCCGCTTCGATCACATCGAACTCATCTCCTGCAATCATTTGCGCCGCGTCCATCCGTATCAACACGTCATCTTCCACAATAAGAATGACCGCTCGTTTCGCCGCTGAAATCATCGGTCAATCTTTCATCTAATGGAACGGCCTCTCAGCCTCGTTTTATGTGTCAGGAACCAATCTGTTGCTCGAACCTATTGGGGGGCCGCGGAGTTGGTTCCCAAAGCGTCATCCAAAATCCTCTAAGGCATTTGCGGCCGGCGTTGTCGCCGATCTAATCCACTGCAGCAGGCAAAGTTCATCGAGCTGAGGAATAAACGTGGAAGCGCAAGGTGTTGGCTCGGCTGAGGTTGTCCCAGTCCCGAAGGTTTCCGAAGACCCGGCCGAGAAGGCGGGCCTGCCGGTTTGGAATGCCGACCAGCTTCGTTTGGCAATCTTGGCGGCGGGCGTCGCGCTCTGGTCGTGGAACGTAGACAACAATCGATTCACAATGGACGAGAGGGCTTTCGATCTCTGGGGGGTGCCCCTGAGCGAATACGTGTCGTTCGATGACCTCTCGTCACATGTACATCCGGCCGACCGTGATCGCGTAAAAGCTGCTTTTGCTGCTACCCGCGCGATCATCGGCGCCTACGAAATTGATTTCCGTATCATGGTCGGCGAAGAGGTCAGGTGGATTTCCGCTCGCGGCCAGGGAAATGACGCGGGCATTGTTGGTCGCATCATGTACGGAATTTTCATCGACGTGACGGGACGCAAGCAAGCTGAGGAAGGCCATGAGTTGCTCGCTGGCGAAATGAGCCACCGGGTGAAAAATCTACTGGCCATTGCATCCGGTCTCACCGCCATCACTTCGCGGTCCGCCAAGACGACCGCCGACATGGCGAAAGAACTTACGCATCGGCTGACGGCGCTAGGTCGCGCCCATGATCTTGTCCGGCCCCTTCCCGGTCAGGGTGGAAAAGCGGCGCTGTTAGGCGATCTTTTGACCGTACTGCTTGCGCCTTATGACGACTTGGGAGCGTTTAGCGGTCGCGTCCGCGTCTCAGTCCCCCGCATGGGCGTCGGCGAGCAAGCGGCTACAACGCTCGCGCTCGTTGTCCATGAGCTGGCCACCAATTCACTGAAGTATGGCGCGCTATCCTCACCAACCGGCACACTGGATATATCCTGCGCCGCGCATGATACCGAGGTGGTAGTCGTCTGGACCGAGCGCGGCGGCCCGCCCGTCGCGTCTCCGATTGGTGAAGGTGGATATGGAAGCAAGCTGCTCAATCGCAGCATGACGGCCCAGCTTGGCGGCTCGATTTCGTGCGATTGGAGTGCGGAGGGCGTGATCGTCACGCTTCACATGGTCAAAGACCGCCTGACAAGGTAAAGGCTGCATGTCTCAATGGTACCAAAGAGCGGACGATCACCTCCTTCACGCGGGCGCCGCGACGGAACCAAGCGGCACATCCAGCGAGTATCTAAAACCGGATGTTTCGTAAGCAAGTTGCACCTCGCCGTTCAGTTGCTGGCCTAGAGATTTCATCATGCGGGTGCCAAAGCTTCGTCGGGTTGGGTGCGCGACCTCGGGACCTCCGCTTTCGGTCCAGACCAAGTAAAGCCTCTGCTTCAACTCATCTATCGTCCACGCGATTTCAACGCGACCGGCCGGGCCAGAGAGAGCGCCGAATTTCGTCGTATTGGTGCACAATTCGTTGAAAGTCATAGCGAGCGCTATAACCGCGCCTGAGGTAATCCTCAGATCGGGCCCGTTGAAGTGGAAGCGCCTGGCTCCCTGGCTGTCGTAGGGCTCTGTGGCACTCTGGAAAGTCTGGGTAAGACTCGCGCTTGCCCAGTTCACCTGCATCAGCAGGTCGTGGGCTCGTCCCAACGCGCCTAGCCGGCCCTCCATGGCCGTTTGGCCGTCCTCGACACTGGAAGCTGCGCGAAAGCTCTGCGAGGCGATCGCGCTCACGGTGGCAAGGGTGTTCTTGATGCGATGATGAAGTTCGCCAAGAATCAGCTTCTGCAATTTGTCGGCGACCTCTCGCTCCTTGGCATCGATACCTGCCTGGACAAGCAGAGTTTCCGCATCGATGCCGGCTTGCTCCAGCAATAACCGAAGGCTGTGGTTCTCCGCCGACAAAACCACCTCCTGTGCGGAACGCGACGACGGGGTGGTTGGCAGAGCGGCGGGAAGCGATTGGTTTGCCGGCAATCCGGTTGCGTCAGGAACAATCAAAAGGGCGCCTGTACCTACCATTGCTTGCAATTCGGTGATCATCTGGTCGACAGCGAGCGGTTTGGCAAAGAATCGGCTGTCCGCCGGCCTTTCCGAATCGGTGGGCATCACTTGACCGGAAACCAGGATGATCTTGATCGCTGGCCAGCGGTTGTGCACGGCGTGGGCGAGTGTCAAGCCGTCGATGCTACCGGGCATTTGAATATCGGTAAACAGTAGGGAGATATCTGAGCGGGACTCAAGAATAGAGATCGCCTGGTCCGCATTGACGGCTTCGACGGGATTGAACCCCGCATCTTCTACGATGTCTACCGCGCGCATGCGTAAGACCATCTCGTCTTCGACGATAAGCACGTTCGGCAAGGGAATCGAACCTGTCGACATGGATAGCCTCACTAGCTGCCCCCAAATTGCCGAGGCAAGGGTGACGGCGGCAATTGCGGGGTCATCCGGCCATCGCTGAGCATTATGGCTAGAGCAGTGCTGCGCCTTTCGAGGACGGATAGCGAGCTAATTCGCTGCGCCCGGAGGATTAATGAGCCCCTGTCACCGGTGGCTGACAGTGATTGAAACTTTTTGGATTGCCGTCTTTTGACGTCGTCCCTCAACAGGCGGGAGATCGAACAAGCCTGAAATGGCAATTGTGGCTGCCGACTTCCGCTGCGTTGGTAATCCGACCTTTTATGAGTAGACGCCCTATGTAGGGGAGTGGCCTGATTTGCCTTCGGTAATTTTTGCGAGGTGATCAAAATTGACCATAAGTCCGGTAGCGTACATGCCAGGTTATCCCATCACCGCGCAGCCTTGGCATCTATCGGTGATGAGAACGCCATCACGCGCTCCCGCCTCCTTCCCTTTGGACAGGAGCTGGCGCCATGCACCGACGCCGCATCAAGCAAACGACATCCCTTGAAGAACGCCTTGCCGAACAAGCCCAGCGGCTCCGTCAGGCAGCCAAATCGCTTCCGCCAGGTATCGAGCGGGAGCGGGCGATCCGCAAAGCTCGGCAAGCCGAGACCGGCGCTCACATAAGCGAGTGGCTGACCTCGCCGGGTTTGGCACCACCGAAATGATCGGATACCACGCCTACCTCATAGGCTCCGATGGTCACATTCAACAGCGGATCGACCTCCTATGCGATACCGACGAGGAGGCAAAGGGACAGGTCGAACAGCTTGTGGATGGTCATGACGTAGAGCTATGGCACCTCAACCGCAGGGTTTGCGAGTTCAAAGCCAAAGAGTGAGGCCGCCTCAGTTGGCGGCCTCTTTGAGCCAGTGCTTTCCAATTTGCGAATTCGCGCAGCCGCCAAGTGAGCGCTGACAGGGCGCCTGAGGCTGTGGTAAAACCAGCCCAAAGGAAAGGTACGCGCGGCGGGGCGTGCTATGCGGGACTATCAAGCGCAATTGGAAAAGCTGCGGACCGACGCGGCCGAGTGCAAGCTCATCAGTGATCTTGCCACTGACAAAGCCAAACGGGACTTGTTCGAGAGGCTGGCCAGCCATCTTACGGTTCTTGCCGATCAGGTCGAGACGGCCATGCTCGAACGCAAGGTCCGTGACGGGACTTAGAGTGGCACAATCTGCATAGACGCCACTTCTAGTTGGTGCATAATTTTCCCTCAAATTCGCGAGGGAGCGCCATGACCGAGCGATTTATTCAGGCAGGCATTGTCACCGTAGGCACCGTGAACGCTGGCCTAATCGTTTGGCTAATACTGACGATTTGAGGCCGCCTCAGTTGGCGGCCTGGCCTGGTTTGATTTAGATCAAGAGACGCTGGCCGCCATCAGACACGCTGGGCCTCATGGGAAAGCCTGAGGAACAGAGCGAGCCCAAAGAGCCCAAGCCGTCTCGCTTGGAGGAAGCGCTGCGGATCATTGAGGATTATGTCGCTGAGCTTCGTGAGATCGTTCGGAAGCTCAGGCGCAAGATGAACTAAGGCCGCGGCAGTTGGCTGCCTCTCTCCTCCCGAAGATACAACTTCAGATTCGTTGTCTTCGGCCAACTGCCATGAAAGATTGGCGGCATATTCGCGTCTCGGAGGGAATATCCGTTGCGCCTTGCATTGCCTTATGTGGGAATTGGTTTCTGCGCGCTTCTCTCGGGCTGGTTGTCCTTTACCTTGATCTATTGAGTGAGTAGGCCGCCCGGGCCTAGCAAGCGCACGTAAGTCCCGCTCTCGTGCAGCTGGAGCCAGCCGCGCTCGATCGCGTGTTTGAGCCCGGCGCCGAACTCGCTGCCACTGCCCATCAGCTTGAACAAGAAGGGCGCGTTGATCCTCTCGATATAGATGCGGCCGTCCTGGACGGCCTCGGCGCTCGCTGCGAGCTCGACCAGCTTGCGCGCGGCCGCCTCCGGGTCAGCATAGGGTCGTTCTTCGGTGTGCTTCATCGGCGTGTCCCAACTGGTGGCCTGCGCGGCCGTGATATGTGCGCGGTGCGGGTAGCTCTCCGGCACACGCGCGCCAATCGACCCACAATTTGAGATAAGTCCGTCGAGTTACGAAAAGCAGTTTGTGGCAAGCCGAAACCGGCTCGCACATTAGCGACTGGCTGCGCTCCCTCGGTTTACAGCCGCCGAAGTAGGCCGGTCATGCCACTCGGATACTATGCTTACGTCATCGGTGACGATGGCCACATTGCCAATCGCGTTGATGTTGTTTGCGACAATGACGAAGACGCGCTTCGCCACGCGGAGCAGCTAGTGGATGGTCACGCCATAGAGCTATGGCAAGGGGCGCGACGGATAGCGACGCTCAGGCCAAGGTCCAACCAAGGTGCGCATCAAGCTACGTCACAGATTTCCACCTCCGAAACCTTGGGTCTGGGAGATTCATGTCGGCAAGCGTCTGATCAAAGCGTCGCATGAATCCTATGCCTCACAAGAAGAGGCTCATAGTCTTGGAATATGCAAACCGGCCTACAACACGACATAGACGGTAAGGCTGCCTCAGTTGGCGGCTTCCTCTATTTGTGGATTATGTCGCCTGTTGGCCCATCAGCGAAGTGGCGAATCATCTTGAGGTCCGCTTCGTGGGTGGAAGCGGACTAGTTTTGCTCAGGCCGAGTTCTTCGCACTTTGACCCGAAGCGGACGTCGGCATTCGAGCGCTTCGGAGAAGAACCCTTTAAGCTTGTACCTACTAATGCAGTGCTTCCCTATTCCTTGGGCCCAATAGGAAACACGCGCGTAAGCCTGCTATGAACGAAACAGACTTCGAAGAAAGCCAAGCTCAGCGCTTCGCAACTTTGTCGCGATGGAAACGATGGCTGGCCAACGTCGGTATTCTTGACGGCCGTGTCTTGCTGATGAGCGATGCCGAACGCCAGAAAATGAGAACAGAGAATCTCAGGCGATTGGCTGCTCGGCCCCTATGGGAGAAGTGGATTGCGATCGCAGGACTTGCAGCGGGGGCGATCTCGGTTGCGCTGTATCCATATCTATTCGGACGCCTGACAATCGGCTGGGAAAAGCTGGGCTTCACCAGAACGATTGTTCCATCCGGAGAGCCGATTTTATTCATAGCCACGCTGCTGTTTTTTGAGGGCTTCTTCCTCTGCTTGGTCTATTTTTTGACCAGGGTTTATTTCTTCCGTGGCAACGACGGAAGCTCTTGATCCTAACCAGTCTCGGCGCATGTCTACTCATGGCCGAGATGCGAAGTGCCGACACCTCTCTTTGAGGTCCGCTTAGTGGGTCGGAACGGACTGGATTTGCTCACGCTGAGTGCTTCGCATTTTGACCCGTTGCCGACTTAGCGAGACTGTTCAGCACCTATTGTACCAAGCCTCGGCTTGGTCCGCCTGTAGATCGGACCTCCCGGCACATACCATCCGGCTTTCTTGCGAACGGTTGAATTTTCATCATCTTGCTGTGCAGCGGAGACTGCCGCAGCGGCAAGAGCATTGGTGTGAACGAATTGTCCGACCACTTCTATCGCCATTGCGCGGACGTGCGCATCGGGGTCGCGCGCAAGCAATCTTATTGCCTTGGGAAGCACTTCACCTTCCTCGGGCTTGCAGGCCCCTTCCTTACACCGGTCGCATGCTAGCGTGTGCAAAGCTGAGCACCTGACGCGCTCATCGGCATCGTTCAGCATACCCATCAGATCGGCGAGAGTGTCGGGCGATAGATATCGGTCGAGAAACCTGCAGCAATGCAAGCGAACATCAGCATTGTCATGCCGCAGCCCAGCGCGCACTGCAGGAGCCGCTTGCGTCCCAATATTGAGCAACGCCCAATAGGCGTCTGGCGCCCTGTATGGGAATGCAAGCTCTTCGATGATCTTGTGAAGTTCCGCCAATATGTCAGCGACCCGTTGGGTTGTTGCGCGTTGCCCATTTTAGAACGCCACC
The DNA here is from genome assembly GCF_052075965.1 of Bradyrhizobium sp. 482_C4_N1_8. Classification (NCBI taxonomy): domain Bacteria; kingdom Pseudomonadati; phylum Pseudomonadota; class Alphaproteobacteria; order Hyphomicrobiales; family Nitrobacteraceae; genus Bradyrhizobium; species Bradyrhizobium sp. 482_C4_N1_8. Next base: position 4,100,476 of record NZ_CP197231.1, read on the forward strand.
GCGTTTCTCGCCATATAGCCACTTCCCCGGATGGCCCGTTTGAGACCTGGCGAGGGGTACTAAAGATGTCCGCTCACTGGGGCTGACCGGAAGTCGTCTCGGGAGAACCAAATCGACGCGATTGACCCAGAACAGACATTGGTGACCGATCACTCCTCCGAGGTTGAATTGTCGCCATCGCGATGTATAACGGCGTTCGGGTGCTCGCTGCATTGAACAGCGACAGGTCAAGCGATGGTCGGGCCGCCACGCGGAAAGCGTGCGCCCGTGAACGATAGCTCTTCATTCGACGATCTGCCGAAAGCCCAGCGGCTGGCGGAACAGGCCCTCAGCACCCTACATAGGTTCCTGCATGTTGAGGCTGTCAGCGGTGCCGTGCTCCTCGCGGCCGCGGCCGCTGCACTTATCTGGGCCAACTCTCCGTTCGCTCATAGCTATCACGCCTTTTGGAACCTTCCGCTCACAATCGGTGTCGGCGAATACGTGTTTTCCCGGTCGTTGCATTTCTGGGTCAACGACGCACTTATGACCGTCTTCTTCCTCGTCGTGGGCATGGAGATTCGGCGCGAGGTCCATGAAGGCGCACTGAGCAGACTCGACCAAGCCATTCTGCCGCTGGTTGCCGCGACAGGTGGCGTCATCGTGCCGGCGCTCATCTATCTGAGCCTCAACAGCGATCCGGCTAGAGGGCAGGGCTGGGCCGTGCCAACCGCGACAGACATCGCCTTTGCAGTCGGAGTGCTCGCGCTGCTTGGACGAACGATCCCGGTCAATGTGCGTGTGTTCTTGCTTGCTCTGGCGATCATCGACGACATCATTGCGGTACTGATCATTGCCCTGTTCTACACCGCAAGTCTTCAGCCTGGCGGTTTCATCATCGCGTCAATTGGCGTTCTCGCGGCTTTGGGATGTCAGCGGTTCGGGATCGGTTCTGCGCCCTTTTACGTACTGCCCGGTTCTTTGGTTTGGATTGGGTTCATGGTAGCCGGCATCCATCCAACTCTTGCAGGTGTCGTGCTCGGGCTGATAACTCCGGCACGCGCCATACCGATGCGGGAGCCGCCACTGGAAGTCGTGTCGCGAGTGCTCAAGCAGTTGCGAAGCAGCGATGCGGTGAAGGCAAGGGATCCGCACCTGTTAGAGCAACCGCTGCGAGACCTTCGCATAGCTCACCGCGAGATATTGCCGCCGGTGTCGCGGGTGCAGATGGCAATGCATCCGTGGGTGGCTTACGGCGTCATGCCGATCTTCGCGCTGGCAAATGCCGGCGTCAGCTTAACGGGCACTGATCTCTCCGCAGGGGGCCACCTGGTGATGATGGGCACTGCGCTTGCCTTGGTCGCTGGGAAACCGCTTGGCGTCGTCGGTGCGACTTGGGTCGCGGTACGACTGGGCTGGTGCCGCCTTGCTCCTGGAGTTACGTGGGGTGGCGTCTGTCTGGTCGGCCTGCTGGCTGGTATCGGTTTTACAATGTCGATCTTCATCTCGATGCTCGCCTTCTCCGATCAAGGATTATTGAGGGCGGCGAAACTGGGCGTCCTCTTCGGTTCGCTTGTCGCCGCCACACTCGGCCTTGGCTGGGGAGCGACCTACGTTCGACGTCAGTGAAAGCAGCTCAAATGTCTTTCAAAGCTCCCCACGTATCGTTTGTATCGCTTGCCGTCGAGATTCTGCCCTCCGGGGTTACCCAAGTGATGATCGTAGAAACTGGCTTGCACCTAAATCCGAAGCATTCCTCGTACAATAAATCCGCCGTGGAAGGTCTCATTTCGGCCGCGCAGGAATATGTTAGCGTCAACATAGAAGGTCCTGCCGCTATTCGGCTTGTTTCGACCCAAAGCGGGGAGATCTGACGGTCTGCTCCCGTTGTTCGTCGGAATCAGCTCTATTGCGCTTCGCCATCTCGCCAAAGGTTTGATCCGCCGGTAAATCGTCAATGAAAGATGATAAACTTCTATTCTGGCTTTCAGTAGTAGTGGGCCTCCTTGTGATCGGCTACTCGCTCTACGTTCTCTATTTCATTATCGGTTGAGAATGTTTGTGGCTCCTTATTGCGATGTTTGGGCATGTCCGCCTGTGGCCCTGAGCAGACCTCCGCAACTTCGGGTTTTTCGCGCTATCCCCATCTTGTCGCGTTGCGCATCTACATCCGCAGGATCGGCTCTGTGCTTCCTGGGTGAGCAAAAATCGAATCCGTTCTAGTGCTACATTGCGACCTCACCGACGTCGGCGTGTCCGCTTTTCCCCCTAGGTCGTATCCCTTAGGGGTGGACGCGAGGACTGACACATTGTCATGTCCGCCTCGTTGCATTGATTTAGATCAAGGTCGTCTCTACCGAACGGCCATTACTTCCGATTACGCTTTGGGAAAGCCTGGACCGCGCTGCGCCGTCAGCAAACGGCAGGGTGGTTTTCTGCACCAAAAAACCAATGCCGGCGGCTTCGAACGTACCTCGCAAGTCACGACCCCCGAACGACCAACGCAAAGATTTCACAGAAGGCATCAAAGGCGGCACGCATTTGTGTGTGCCGAACTACTGCAGACGCTAGCGGCCTGGCTGCGCGCCGTGCGGAGTCGGCCGACGCGTCCACCAGCCATCTTGTCTTTCGATGCATCAGGCGATGAGCCTCTGATGCATCATAAAGAGGGAGCGTAACCATGTTGAGTTCCGTATTGCCCGACAAACAACCCTTTACTGCAACGCCGCCACGCAAGACACCTGGTTGGCTAAAGCGTTCAAGCACTGTCCTGCTGGGCGCGACGATGATGACGATGATGATGCCGCTGGTTGGGCCGGCCAGTACGCCAGCAGCAGCTCAGCAGCCGGCCCAGAAACCAAACATCCTCTTCATCATGGGCGACGACATCGGATGGATGCAGCCGCGCATCTACCATCAAGGACTGATGGTCGGCGAGACGCCCAACATCGACCGCATCGGACAAGAGGGCGCCAAGTTCATGCACTACTACGCCGAGCAGAGTTGCACTGCGGGGCGCAATGCCTTCTTCACCGGTATGAACCCGCTACGCACGGGCATGATCCCGCCACAGCTGCCAGGCAGCCCGACCTACCTGCGACCTGGCACCCCAACGATCGCGTGGTTCCTGCGCGACCTCGGCTACAACACCGGCGAGTTCGGCAAGAACCACCTGGGCGACCACACCGACGCGCTGCCGACCGCCCACGGCTTCCACGAGTTCTGGGGCTATCTATACCACCTGGATGCGATGCAGGGCGTGAGCTTCCCGGACATTAACAAGACCCCGACCCAGCAGACCGTCGCCCCACCCTGCAGGAACACGCCGATCCCGGGTCTTGCGGAAGTGCCGGGCGCGGTGGATCCGAAGATGGTAACGAAAACAAAGACCTGCCTGACGCCCCCGCGTCCGGTCATCTGGTGCAAGTCCTCCGACGGCACGGCGAAGAACCAGACCTGCCAGGACCAGGGCCCGCTGACCCTCGAGCGTTCGAAGGGGGTGGACGAGGAAATTTCGGCCAAGGTCATCGACTTCCTCGACCGCAACGATCCCAAGAAGACCAACAAGCCGTTCTTCGTCTGGTACAACCCGGCGCGCATGCACGTCACGACCGTGCTGAACGAGAAGTACATGGCTATGGTCGGCGAGCCCGGCGGCAAGGATTGGGGCGTCAACGAAGCCGGCATGAAGCAGATGGATGACAATATCGGCTATGTGCTGCAGAAGCTGCAGGAGATGGGCCAACTCGACAACACCATCGTGGTCTTCACCACGGACAACGGCGCCGAGACCTTCACCTTCCCCGACGGCGGCGTCACGCCGTTCAAGGGCTCAAAGATGAACACCTGGGAAGGCGGCATGCGCGCACCGTGCGTTATCCGCTGGCCGGGCGTCATCAAGCCGGGCACGGTGAAGGACGAGATCTTCGCCTCGCTCGACTGGCTGCCCACGTTTGTTGACATCGCCGGCGGCCCCAAGGGCGACGGCCTCAAGGCGCAAATCGAGGCCGGCAGCTACCCGGGCATCGTCAAGACCACGCTCGACGGCTTCAATCAGCGCGACTATCTGGAGGGAAAGACCGAGAAGTCCGCGCGCGACGTCTTCTTCTACTATTCCAGCGCGCACCCGTCGGCGGTGCGCTACAAGAATTGGAAGATGTATTTCGCGATCGCGCCCGAAACCGCGACTGGCTTCGTGAACCCGGGAGTCCAGACGATGTTCGCGGCCGGCATGGTAAATCTCAAGCGCGATCCATTCGAGATGGGATGGGGCGATGAGAAAAAGGCGGCTTTCTGGTTCAGCGGTGCGCTCGCCGGACCAGTCACGGGTTACATATACGACTGGAACCTGCTGCCCATCGGCCAGGCGCTGTGGCTCGCAGAGCTCGAGACCTACAAGACGTTCCCGCCGATGCAGGATCCGGCCAGCTACAACCTCGACCAGGTCATGGAGCAGCTCAGGAAGTTGCCGAACCACCCGAGCCAGTAGCTGACCGCGCGCAACACGACCACGCGGGCGCCTCTACGGGGGCGCCCGCTCACGACAAGTGAACGATGAATGCGCTTCCGGTGCAGTCGCTTCCAGAGGCGGTCTAACCCATGCGTTTGGGTGGCGAAGTAAGGAAAATTGCTCGCGACCATGAAGAACCGAACCAGCTGCCACCGTCCAGCAACTGAGAGCAAAAGGGTGTGGTGAACCTACTGCGCGCAACAGGGCGTACGAAATGCTAGCCGGCGTCAAGGCGACCGTGCCCGCTCCGTCTTCCTGGAATCAAGCGTTTGCGAACTGGACGGCGAGACTAAAAACGAGTGTCACTGTTACGGCATCGACAGATATGAGAGGCCATGCCCATGTCAGCCAGATCGGATCGACTTCGCATCGAGGACGTTACTCCTTCGCTGGTCGCGGTCTCGGGGCGCGGCTTTCGACGCGTGACATCCTTGTTTGTGCTCTTGGTATTGCTCTGTTGGCCAACGCAAGAAAGCTTTGGCGCCGAGAATCTGGAATGTCCTGAGATCGGAGCCGCTTCCGTTCCCGATCTCATCGGCGACACTTCTGGTGGGGGGCTATTTGTTTCCGAAAACCGCATTGATCTCGCCAACGAAATCAATGAGGCGATCAACAGGCTGCAAATCACCAGTCCCAACATCTCGTGGACCGAGGTGCAGAACGTCCTGGTTGCTGCCTATTGTCGTGTCGTGGCCCGCACGGGGGGACTTACTGCCTCCGAGAAATGGGGCCGCATGCGCCAGTTCGACAATGTCCTGGAGCAGCAGATCGCAGCGAACACGATGCCGGCGGGAACGCTGATCATTGCCAGCGTTCCTCTTCCGCCGGAGGTCTTTCGAGAACTCAGGAGGCAGGCCTTTGTCTCAAATCAAACGCCGGCTCAACTGATGACAGCCATTTTGAGTCGGGCAACAGGGAAGTAGCCGACAGCACGGCGGCTACGTTCGTCTTGCATTTCGAAAAGGTCGGCGAGTGGTTTGTCGAATCGGTCGGCCCACAGATGGCTGCCTGTTTCGGTATCGACTAGTTGCACGCACACCCGAAAACGATCCCCGCTCCGCTGCACGGAACCTTCGAGCACGTAACGAACATTCAGCTCGCGGCCAATCTGCTTGAGATCGACTGCTTTGCCCTTGTAAGTAAATGCGGTGTGCCGACCAATCACGAACGAGCCTCTGATGCGTCGGATTTAACCGCGCGCGGCGGACGCGAGACTGTAGCGGTCAAGCGGATGGCTCGTTCTCGTTCAGCACATCCACAAACCGCGCGTGTAGCGTTATCTCATGCTTTGATCCGTCAAGCAGAACACGAAGGCGGTGGCGCGTTCCGCCAGATCCGAGAACAACGCCATGTCGGCCGACCATTCTGGGACCCGCCGCTGCGTTCACGATGATCCGTTGCCCTTTCACCAGCTCGTTTTTGACGAGTGTGAGGTCCAGCAGGTTCGGCAGGCTGCGTCTGTTTGGCGGAGGCATGGTGGAAACTTAGCGCCGCCAGACGCGAAGCAAAACGTCTCGTCGTCGTACCAGGTAGTTTGCGATCAGCAGCCTGACAGCCAAGACGGCGAGCGCGACAACAACAATCTCGCAGATCATTTGGACCTCGAAACGTTCATTTACTTCACGAGATCATCAAATCGTCAAGGCTCGTTGTGTTGCGCGACGGAATTACGTTAGACGATCGTTTAAGAGGGTTTCAGCAGACAAAATCGGTCAGCTCAATCAAGCTTAAGCGTCAGCTCGCAACGGCGACCTAGCAGGAAGCATCAAGAGCATCAGCGAGTCGAGCGGCGGTTTTGGGGTCAAGGCGGAACAGCTTTATAGCCTTTGCGACACGGGTCGTAGGCGGTCTCACTGCTAAACTTAGGCCTTAGGCTCGTCCGGAAAATCGAAGCTGAGAAAAATGAGGGTGACCGCTCCGACGATCAAGAGCACGACGCACAGCGCCGCGATTCCGTAGGGCCACACTTAGGTCTCCGTTGGAAAGAACGAAGCCGACGCGCCGAGTATAATGGCACGCCGGCGTCGCCATGCTGAATCCGGACAGGGCAACTCGTCCGGTGACGGCAGCGTAATCGGGCAACCGACGAGCGCAATCGAAGGCTGAAATTAAGCTTGAGCGGTAGGGTAAATGAGGGAGGAACTGCCCGACAAGCGAAGGCGTGTGCCCAGAGGAAGAAGCCGATGACCTGTTCGACTAACTTTCATGTCAAGACGCGAGGATCGGACTAGATCACAAACGTCGTACCAAGATTAAGGACCATCTTTACCATCCACTGGCCCCTGATCGTAAAGGTCATCGGGTTCGTGTTGGGTAAATCGAAATTAAAAAAGACGCTTCCACTCTTATTGAATGCCACGCCGGACAAGTCATCTGGTGAAAAGGACACGTTTTGCGTGACGTCACCGCGATGCCCCTTAATGTCCTTCAACGAAAATGGGCCGCTGAAGGTGCGCATAAGTTGCGTGTCTAATTGGAAGTCCGTGTCCGCAACACCACTTCCCGAGATTGGTCCGGAGCAACCCAACAGTGCTGCGATGTTAGCTACCCTGCTGCCAATCTTAAACGATATCGATGCGGTGCCCGACGACGTGCGTACCCTCAGCACGTGCGCAGCAATAAACCAGTCGTCCGCCTTTGTGTCTGCTGCCACGGCTGCCTCCCGCTGTAACTGAAACCTCTCGCCAGCGACTGGAGATTAACCGTCCTGATGTCATACCCATGTGAAGAGGTTCACACGACGTAAAACGACATCGGGTGATGCGCCCATTGTGTTGTTCAACAGAAAGGCCGCAGCGGCGAACCACTGCGGCCTGCTGCCGGGTTAAAATTTATAAGTGAAATATTGAGTCCAGCCCCGGCGAGATGAAGCCTACAGCGCGGGTGCCTGGGCGCAATGTCGTCGATGTTACACTGTGGGACAATTAAATGCGTCAGCTTCGCTGACTGAGGTGGGACTCGCCGGGGCTGGCGAAGGCGAGCCCTCAACCCCAAGGCCGCGAAAGCTAAAAGCTCCGGCTGCCTTGACGGACGCAGTAGTCTGCACCTGATCGGCGCAGATGCGAGCGTTAAAACAATATCGAAATTTGGCGGCTCCCTCAACGAAGCCAGCGTCAATTTACCGCTGATGCCCCAGGCCGATACCCAACACGATCGCCTTCTGACGTAGCGCGCCCTCGGTTCGCTTGGTCATCTTGGCGATTTTGACGACCGGCGTGCGAGCCTTGGAGTGCGCCTTCAATTCTTTGATATTTTCCTTCGTCCACTCGCGGCGAACCAGCTTTTTCTTCTTGGCCAAAACGGCGCTCCTTCCATGTTGAAGGCGCGGTCTAACAACATGGCGCAATATACGCAACAAACGCTCTGCGCACTTACGGAGATTTAATGGCCGACAACGAACAGCTAGTTCTATCTATTTCGGCTGACACGCGGGAAAATGCAGAACCAGCAAGACAATCGAAACGGCGACTGAGGCGGTAGACGCCAAGACCACGACATCGAAGACCTTGCCGCTCGTTCTGCTCGGCACTTTGCGCCAGTGCATGGCAGTCTTCTCGCTCAGATTTTCGGCGCAGCACCAGCCCGGTCAAAGACCGGCACTTTTTCTTCGTCGTCAGGTGCTGCAGCAGATGGCGTATCTTCTGCCGCGTGCCGCAACGTTTCGGTTTGAGCGTCCAGGCCATCGACAGTTTCATTCGCCTGACTGCCGGAGTCGTGCGGTTTCGTCGGAACTTGGCCAGCGCCGGAACCAGTAACGGGATCCATTGTGCTCGAACCACGTGGCGTCCGATTTTGCTGTGTCATCGGAACCTCCCTGACGAGTCAATTTTTTCGCTCGCTGCAGGTTCCAGCCAGCAGAGTCCGCTAGCAATCGCGGCTATGTCGACGCCGCCGGTTGAAGATCTACTGGCCGCGGGATGGCAAATTGGCGCGGATCGCGATGCGCGCAACGCGGAGGTGGATCTACTGCACATGATGTAAGTCCAGCGGCGCCGCCCAGCCAGCGATGGCCGGCATCACATAGGCGGCCATCGGTGCTGACGACGGTGACCGCGGATGGCGTGACGCGGCGCGCGGTGTGCATCGTTGGCGGGAGGATCGGGCGGGGAAGCCGGTGAGGCCGCAAGGAGAGGCGCGGAGGAGGGCGGCTGCCCAGGGAGTGCGTAGTTAACGAAATATCACCACTTTCTTGTGACTCTCTGGACTCTGAAGGGGAACTCCATGGCTGAAACCTCGATCGAGTGGACCGATGCGACGTGGAATCCTGTCGCCGGCTGCGCCATTCTCTCGCCCGGCTGCACCAACTGCTACGCCATGCGGATGGCCGCGCGCCTCGATGCCATGGGTGTTGCAAAGTATAAGGGGCTGACGCGAAAGAGCGGCGGCCGAGCGAAGTGGACCGGCAAGCTTTATCTGGATCGCAAGGCGCTCGACGCGCCGAAAGGCTGGGGTAAGCCACGCCAGATTTTCGTGAACTCAATGTCGGACCTCTTCCACGAAGATGTGCCGGCGGATTTCATTGCCGAAGTGTGGTCGACGATGGCGGCGACACCACAGCATACATACCAGATCCTCACAAAACGGCCGGATCACATGGCCAAGATCACCTCAGGTCTGCCGTTGTTGCGCAACGTTTGGCTCGGCACTAGCGTAGAGAGCGCGGACTATCTTGGCAGAATCGATGAATTGCGTGCGGTGCGGGCCGTGGTGCGCTTCATCTCGTTTGAGCCACTGCTCGGGTCTGTCGCCGATGCTAACCTCAAGAGAATTCACTGGGCAATTGTGGGCGGCGAGAGTGGTCCGAAGGCTCGGCCGATGGATGCTGAGTGGGTTCGCGAAATCGAGTCCGCATGTCGCCGCTACGACACCGCATTTTTCTTCAAGCAGTGGGGCGGCAAAAATAAGAAGGCTGCTGGGCGCACATTGAATGGGCGGACCTACGATGAGATGCCTTCAGCTACAGCTTGAAAAAATCACCTTGTCCTTCTGGGTTGGCAGCCGTCTTCCAAAATTTGTGCGCGAGCTCGTGCTTGGCTACCAGAAGCAGCCAGTAGAGGTGCTGGCCACCACTATTTTTTAGGAGCTTCATTTCGGTGGATGCCTTGGTACCTAATCCAGATACGAGGTCTCTCCAATGATCGATAATCTCGCCGCGGATGCCACGCTGAGCCTGATCAGCGTCGATTACATCTTTCCAGCCTGGGGCGAATCTGTCGAACGCTGATAGAGCAGATCCGATGTTTTCGTCTAGGTTTCGTTGAAGGTCCATTTTGCTGAGGTGAACCAGCATATCCATTCGAGTTCGGCGCGAGAGCGTCCTGAAGATGTTGATGTCCAGGGCGCCCAAGCTGTACGGATCGATGAATGCGAAGTGCAGGCCCTTCGGTTCTAAGCGCTTCAGAATTGCGAGCGAAGTATCGACGGCTTCGCCACGGATAGCGGCCACAGGTGCGCCAAGCGCGCGCAGACGCTTTGTCGCAGCGTTGAGCCGTTCCTCATCCATGTCGGCGATATACATTTGCGAAAAAGGCGCCTTGCCGGCTACGCTCTTCCGCCACGCGGCAACGCAGCTTCCGTCAATGAAAGCGCCGGTGGTTTTAATCTTTGAGCGACCTGGTCCGCAAAATAAGTCGATGTAGGTAGCGCCGGCCTTTCCTGGGGCGATAAACTTGGAGCGAGCTCCACGCGAGATGTCGATGTATCGACAAAGTAGATCCTGCTTCTCTTCTGCCCAGGGTCCCACCTCTTCGGCGGGGAATCCATCGTCGCCGGCAACAAGCTTCCCCATGGCTACCTCTGCGATGTTGGCAAACGAGGTGGGGAGACACCTAGAGAAGTCCGCAGGTAGATGGAACTGAAAGCAGCTTCTACCACGCGCGAGCCGTCTAAGACGTAATGCCGCTGATCGCCAACTTCCCCGAAGGACGCTTCAGGACCCCACTGAAATCCTTTACAATCGATCGTCAGATCGAGCGTGGACTTCGCTTGTCGAAGCCAGATAGGATGGAATGTCTCCTTGAAGTGATCTTCCTTGAGAGTTACGACGATATGGAGCGTGGTCTCGTCGACCATGTTCTCGTCAGGCGTCCACACCATAGCTTTGATGTAGTCTTTTGAGCTCTCGTGGCATTTGAGCGTAATCCGCCTTACCGCACCCAAAAATTTGGTGCCGCGAAATGCGAAGGTTCGAGAGTTTACCTCCGACATAGATCCGTTGATGTAGCGACGAACGCGAGGCTCTTCCGGGTTTTCGTCTCGGTGCCCGCGAAATGGCCACTCGATGCCAGCTCTCACGGTTAGTTCAGTGCTTTGAAGTATTAATAAGCAGTCTGACTCTTCCAGTTCATAGTTGAATGACTCGGCCCCCAATAAGCGGATGCCTTTGTCGGCAGGTTCGACGGTCTGCGCCCTATCAAACATCGACCAGCTTGCCCATGCTTTAGTCCCGCGTGAAGCCGGCGCACAGCCAGCCAAGAAGCCAAAACAACCCAAAGCTAAGAGCCGAGCACACTGTGGTAGTGCCGAGCCCGATGAAGAACGGACCTAGGAAGAATTCCATAGGGGCAGGCGCGTTTGCTGCCGCTATGGCTACCTCGGCAGGGGTGCCGCCGTAGCCAGGGCCGAAGCACCCCGATCCGTCGTAATCGATTTTCGACTTATCGTATTCACGCATTTTGACGGGCTGGCCGGCGGATAGCTTGTCGTAAACGCACTTTGCCTGTCTGTATCTGCCGTCAGCGGAAGATTGTTGATCGATTGCGATCACAATCGTCGTTATCACGCCGACGATTCCAACGAGTCCCGCGACGACGATGCCAACCCGCTGGAAGCCCCGGATAAAGCGGGCTCCAGCTGACAATGGCGGTTTCGGCGTAGCGATTGGTCCGATCTCTCTCATGTGGGCCGTAGCTGATAGGTGGGCGCGCGTCTGCCACGGCCCAGAGGAAGGTAGTCAAGCAAGCAACGGAAAAATCTTCCGTTGCTTTCACCAGGGAGACGGCCAACACGGCGCAGCGCCCTGTTTCGGATTGAGCGCGTCGTACACCCGCACGCCTGTTTAATCAAATAACCGGACAATTCTGATCGCCGCCGGCCCACGCCAATAACAGCGTTTTGTATCTCTCGCTTGCCAGGGTATTGCCTGAACGAACCGTCAGCTTTGAGCCGGCCGGCTGCTTATCTACACGGGCTGAGACGTAGTAATTGCGTGTTCCCATGTTGATCAAGGAAAGTGTTAGCTCTCCATAGCCGAGTTCTGAATACAATTCCGAGTCGACCGCAAAGGATGCGTAGGCGCCGACGTTACCGGCAAAACAACGCTTCGCAGTCGTCGAAACTCTCCGATAAATTTCTTGGTAGTTTTCGGGATATGTCTGGACGATCGGTGCAGCTTTAGCTTCGAGTTCGGCCGGTGTCGAAGAACAGCCCGCAAGTAGCAATGTGGCGCAAACCGCCACGATTCCCAAATTACGCATATTGGTCCCCCAGACCCAAGGCGCCACCATAGAGCGAGGGAGGTGGGGAGGGCAACCGCCTCGGATTGGACTTTAGACCGATTTGTTGCGCTAAGCTCGGCTCATGGCCGAGTCGATTGACTGGACCGACGACACCCCACGCCGCCTATCGGTAATCGCCAAGCTCGCCTTCCCTGATGGAGGGATGACCGCGAGCAGCCTAAGGCGAGAGGCCGAGCGAGGCCGGCTCGCCGTTGAGCGCACCGCAGGGAAGGATTTCACGTCGTTTCAGGCCATCGCGGAGATGCGAAAGCTGTGTCGCGTTGAGCGGAAGGAAACACCCAGCTTCCCCCATGGGGCGTTTTCGGTAAAGCGGTCGGGGGCATCGTGGGTTGTCGATGACGGGGCGGGTGAGACATCTAGGCTGGATGCGCTGCACAAGCAGCTATCGAAGAGACCTAACGTCTAGCCGTAAAATCCCACGATAAAACGGATGGCAAAGAACGCCCCAGCGGCGACGGTCGCTGTCGCGCCGATCGCAAGCATCACTCGCAAGCTCTCGTCCATGGTACCTCGCATACAAGACGGCCCCCGCGGGGCAACGCGGAGGCCGCTGTTGAGACGCCTCAGGCCGGGGAAACCTGAAGCAAGAGATCAATCTCTGGCCCGCAGGATGGTTCCTGTGCCTTTGACGGCGAAATACGAATCAGCTCTCGGCGTTAGGGTATCTTGACGCGCAAGGCAGCGAGGCCTGCTGGCGTGATCCGGTACGCCCCCGCCGTGCTCCCACGCTCAATCCAGCTCTTCGACAGCATGTTTGCTATGGTGCGCTGACCGGTGGGCTCAAGGGCTCTCAGTGTCAGCTCGCGACCCGCCCGCAGTTTCTGCAATGCATCTCGCTCCGAGCTGGTCGGCAGGTGGCTGGCGCGGGCTGGCATCTATTTCTTGGCCTTCAGTCCGAGTCGCCCTTGGGTTAGAGCGGCATATCATTGATCGGCTCACGCGGCTTGCTCTGCGTAACTCGTACGGCTTAACGCGCGATCGTCAAAGCGAGTAGGTGGTAATCACTGGAAGCTTGCCGGGTTGGGCTTGACGCCTCGCGTTCTCTAGCGCTTTCAGCCGCTCGGTGGGTGACCGCCCCTCCAGCCATCTGGAAGTGATGACGGTCCCAGAGACCACATAATCTCCGCATGCAGCGCAGTGAAAACCATCGCCGTCATGAGTTTTCGGTAGCGGCTCAGCAAGTTTCCCGCAGACTGCGCAACGCATCGCTTCACTCCAGTTTGAGTTGGCGAGACCAGGGCGCGCTAGAATCGGCGAGACCATTCGTCCAGCAGTCTTTCGATCTTGATCAATAGCGCCATTTCAGCCGCGCCAGCCTCGATCTTTTTCTTCGAACGTCGGAGAAACACCGTTAGATCATCAGCAAAGTCAAAGGGTCTACGTGGTGATGTGGATTTAGCCAACTTCCAATAGGGCAGTCAAATGAGCCGGACGACAGTGGAAGTAAATGACTGACTTAGATCTTAATGCTAGCGCGGGTATCGATCTCTCCACGCATTTCTGTGCAAAGACCTACTATACCGGCCTAAGAGACGCGGGCTGCGACCCCGTCGTTTACGCTCTTCACATCCATCTCGGGGAGTCCTCGGTGAGCAACCTCAACAAATGGGCTGCGCGGCACGATCCGGACGGCGCGCTGAGGCTGGAGTGTGCGCGCGCTGCGTGGGCCAAGCGGACTTCAGACGACGAGATCATTGCGCTCGGCATCCGTCAGTAGCTGAAAGGTCACTGGCCCGCCTCAGCGCAAGTTGGGGCGGGCTTATTGTGCTACTTAGCTTTGTCTTCTGCTGATATTGCGGATTCCATGCTAAAATTGAACAGCAATTTTTCAGTAAATATTTCAGGAGGGGTCCCGGAATGACTAAGCTGATTTTGATTGCTTTTGTTGCTTTGGTTCTGACCGCCGCCGTTGGACAGGCTCAGCAGGGCGCGCTTCGCAACCCGCAAAAATGGGAGAAGTGCCGGCAGCTCGCTACCGAACGCGGCTTTTCGAGCGCAGGCGGAATAATGAAGGGACAAGGTCGCGCCAAGAGAGAGTTTGTGCGAGCCTGCATGCAGGGGAAGCAAAGCTAACTGGCGATTGCTGCGCTAAACTATATCATCGGCGGCCGGTCGTACCTGACACCCATCGAGCCCGCGCCGCCGAGGCCCGCTCCAGTCGCGAAGCTGGGGCGGGCTACCGCTTTCCCCGGAAGCGCGCTAAGCGTGCACCAGCAGGGGACGTCACATGTCAGACAAGGCCCGCGAGTTTATCGATTTCTGGGCTGAGAACAGCATCCACGCTGTCGAGCAGTACCGGACTGCGGGCGCGTCGCAGGATGTGGCGGAACTAACGCGGCGTCTCATCGGAGCTGCCAAAGGGCAGGGCATTTCGGAGGCCGATTTGCGGGCGGCGATTGGCGACATCGCCGCCTACATCGAAGAGCTTCTGAGGGCTGCGAACACGGCTGAAAGCGAGCGACGTCAGTCTACGTAGGTGCGCCGCAACCCTTGCGGATGGTCAGTCTCCTTCGCGCTATTTCCCGTTCAGTGCAGCAGCGATCTTGCCGCCGATGGCCTCCACCGCCCGGCGCGCCGCCTCGTCAGCCAAGTGAGCGTAACGCTGCGTCGTGCTGGGATCGGCATGACCGAGGAGGGTACCGATAACCGGCAGGCCCATCTGGTCGCCGATTCCAACGCTGGCAAAGCTATGCCGCAAGTCGTGGATCCTGACGCCGCTCACACCAGCCCGCTTGCAAATGGCAGTCCATGGGCGCTTCAGGTCTGCGCGCGGTTTCTCATTCTTAGTCCCGGCCGATTCGCCGGCAATCACAAATGCGCCCAGCCTGGTCAGGGACTTGATGATGTCGAGAGCGGCGGTCGGTAGGTAAATCGTTTTCTTGCCGGTTTTGCTGTCGGCCAACCGCAACACACCGCGGTCCAGATCAACTTCAACCCAGCGCAGGTGCAGAATTTCCCGCAAGCGAGCGCCCGTGAGCATGAGCAATCTGACGGCCGCGGTGGCATAAGGTGACATTTTCACAAGCTGCCCCACAGGTGCATGCTTGGCGTCCCCTGCATCTACCGGCAGGCCCACGGTCTCGGCCTCTATCATGGCGTTGCCGATCGCCAGCAGCTCGGCGGTAGTGAGGAAGCGTTCGCGACCCTCTTCCTCGTTTAACTTGACTCCGGACGCCGGGTTCATGCCTTCCGGCACGTGACCGTGGCGTGAGCCCCAGCCGTAGGCCGCAGACACCAGCTTGATTGCCCGATTGGCGGATACGCGGGCCTCGCGCGACATCAGGGCGTGCGCGCGTTGTACATCAACCCGTGTCAGCACCACTGCCTTGGTTGAGCCCATCCGAGGCTTAACGTGCTTCTTGTGCAGCATGCGGTAAAGGCCGGCGGTGGACGCTTTTTTGTGCTCGGCGACGTATTCCTCGATGTATTTTGAGACCAGTTCCTCAACCGTCAGGCTGGCCCGCTCGTCGCTTCGGTTTTGAGCAAGGTCCTTTCCCAGTGCAGCGTTAGCAATCGCCTTACGGGCCGCCTCGCGGGCCTCATTGGCCTTCAGGGTGCCGACCCGGCCCAGCTTTAATCGCTTCTTGCTGCCGCCGGCTACGGGGCGGAATTCGGCGAAATATGTGCCCGTGCCCGTGGTGGTGCGATAGAGCCCGAAGCCAGCCAGTTCATCGTCGAAGTAAAAGGTTGTTTTATTCGGGACCGCAGACTTCATCAGCGCGGCTACGCTATCGGTCGAAATCCTGATCTTGGCCATGCCCCACCAAATTTATAGCCAGTATGTAGCCAGCAGTCTGGCTATTGCTCCGAAAAAGGCAAGTGGTCATTGGTTTGATTGTGTTGGATTTGTAGGGGTTTTCTACGTTTCATCCAACGTCAGGAATGGCTATAAAACAGGTCGTTTATAACTGGGAGACTAGGGGTCGGAGGTTCAAATCCTCTCGCTCCGACCATTTTTTCCAACTCATCGGTGGATTGACCGTCGGCGTGGAGCCTGCTCCCGCTGCGTGACGCATGCGCGACGACCGGTAGCGGGCGGCTGCTTCTGGGGGCGGAAAATTAAAATGTCGAAAACAACCCCATGCACAGTAGCGAACCCATTGGCGAATTATGTTTTTCCGAATCGATTTGACGCGTCGGGCAAAACAGGAGCATGATGTCACCATGCCAGCCTGTGGGACGGGGGAATATTCACGACAGCTGCTTCAATGCATTGCGTCGCAGGGACTTGGGAGGCGCGACGTCCGGAGCGGAGTTGTCTTCTCCCCGCGCTATGATGTGTAACCTGTCCTGGCGGCAAGCAAGTAGCGTCCGCGCCGCGCGAGTTTCACGGTAGTCAACCTCCCGGTTGCGAAGGCGCTCGGCCTGGTGCTTCCAACGTCCGTTCTGAGCCGCGCAGACGAGGTGATTGAATGACATCTTGCTGATGAAGTTCACCAGACCTCATGTCTTGCGTCGGGGGTTGCTAGGATGGGTAGGTAGTCCGCTGCCCTTGGCGAGGTCGCGGACAGGTTTAAACGGTTTGGTAAGAATGGAGTCTTGATACTGGGACGGGCTTGGGGACTCACGGGGTCCCTTAGATGGAGCGTTCAGCGCGATCCAAACGAAAAGTAAGTCGAAAGCGCTGGGTTGTTTGTTACGGTAATTTTTCTATTGAATGTCGAGACGAAGATGGCGCGAAGAATTTGGCAGCCAAGCTCCGTAAGCGCCGATACCGTGTCACAGCCCGGACAGCCGATGGCGTCTCACCTTCGTGGCGAGTAGAGCCAGACGAAATCGACGAGTGGATATCTTCACCCACGCGCCCTAGTCGCTCGCCGCGGGTTCGGCCTACGAAGAATCGATGATTTGCGAAACACTCGAGTTGGATCGCGGCTTCAGCACGTTGGTTTCGCCCGCGTCTAGTTCAACTTCGGACACACTCTAGCCCCGATTTGGCTGCTGGAATGCTGGCTCTCGCGACTCATCTGGAGTTGCAGCCAACTTGGGTCGAGATTGGTTCCGCAGGAGGAACGAGCGCTCCTGCAGCTATCCAGCGATCGGTCTTGCGTGTGATCCATCGCAAGGCCTGTGAAGGCCCCGGTCTTCCCCATTGGCTGGGGCCTTCCTTTTGCGCCAGATCACAAAGATATTGGCATCGCGGCGTCTGAGGAACGACTCTCCAAGGGAGAGATTGAAAAATCGGTCTGTGGCGAATCTGGACCTCCTCAAGGTCTCGCCATCCACCCGGAACGGCCCCACCGTCTGACGCGCGTTTGGCGATGGGCCGGTTTTCGTAGGTATTCACTCAACTCCCGCCGGCTCACAAAGTCGGCGGGGTTTTTAGCTAGCCGTCTTGGCATCGGACTCCGAAGTTGTCGCAGGTGCGAGCGAAGGCATCTGTAGCATTTGCGTCTTCAAAGCAAAAAAGTGTGCCGACGTCGGCACGATCGATCCACCAGTCGACCTTGTTCGCCTTCGCAATGCGGGAAGCCTCTCCGCGCAGTAGGTCGAGCTGTCTTCCGGCGGCATGGACTATCAGGCAATTTTTCTTGGGCATATGTTTTGTCCTCAATAGGAAAGCTGAATTGATCGCCATCAAAAATGGAAAACTCATGGCCATGGGCTCGGCTCAATGCAGCCCGCAGATAAATCAACTGCTTAGCAGGATGCCCGCTCTCCCGCGTAGAGCGGGCATGAGGCGACGTTTTCGCAAACTACCTCAAATACCCCACCACCATCCGTGTCGTCTCATCCACCAGCGTCCTCACCATCTTCTCCGAGAGCATCTCGGCCTGGTTCAGCACCGTGTTGTGCGCGACCGCCTCGATCGCACTGACGCAGATGAAGGTCGCCAGTCCCGGGTCGATCTTGCGCATCTCGTTGCGGCGGCTTTCGAGATAGGCGCGCACGAGGGTGTGGACCTCGCGGTTGAAGGCTTCGACGTCCTTGAGCTGGCCGGTGCGCGGGATCTGCTCGGCAAGCACCCGATGTAGTTTGGGATCGATGCGGTGGGCTTCGATCGCGACGGTGACGAGGCGGCGCACGGCTTTGTCGATCGGCAGGTCGGCGACCTCGGTGAGGGCGGCACGGACGATGCCCATGATCTCCTCGTTGTGACGGTCGATCACGGCGGCGACGAGCGCCTCCTTGCTGGGAAAATACTGGTAGAGCGAGCCGACGCTGACGCCGGCGATTTCGGCGATCCGGTTGGTGCTGGCTTTCTCAAAGCCTTCGCGGACCAGAATGCGAGCGGTTGCCTCGACCAGCGCGTCGACGGTGGCGCGCGATCGCGCTTGCAAGGCATTTTTCCGGGGTTTTGTCGGCGGTTTGCGCGCCATGGGCCTGTGATCCGAATGCGAGTAGGAAAAGCGAGCGAATGCTCGCATTATATCCGCATGTGGCGGCGGTCGACACAAGCCTTTTCGTGCCCATACGAAGAGCCCGGTCTGGAGGAGACCTGACATGAGCGTTGCAAAGATCGCATCGGCCTTCCAGTTTTGTCCAGGCGGCCGGCTGTTGAGGATGCGGCCACCCGGCGATCCCGCGCCGAGCCTGCAGAGCCGTTGCTTCAACGCGCTGTTGCGGCAGCTTCCGTTCAAGAAGCACCTTGCCTCGGCCGAGGCCGTGCAGGCGCATGTGCAGAAACTCGCATTGCAGCCGGCCTCCTACGAGCCGACGGGTTTGGGCCGCGGCGTCGAGGTGACGTTGACCAAGATGGGCGGATGGCCGGTCTATTACACGGCGCCATCATCGGGCCATGAGGGCTGCAACCACGTCATGTTCTTGCACGGCGGTGGCTTCATCAACGAGATCGTGCCGGCACATTGGCGCTTCGTCGGCCAGATGACGCGCAGGGCGCGCGTCGTCTGCGTGGTGCCGATCTATCCGCTTGCGCCGCATGCCACCGCCAAGGATCTCGTGCCGGCGACGGCCGAACTGTTGCGGATGCTGCTGGAGGATGTCGGGCCCGCAAAGGTCACGGTGGTCGGCAATTCCGCCGGCGCGGGACTGGCGCTCGCTGCCTGCCAGTGGCTGCGCGACCGCGGGCATCGGCAGCCGGGCCGGCTGATGCTGATCTCGCCGGCGGCCGATGCATCGGTCAGCCGTCCGGAGCAGGTCGAGATCGCAGGCCGCGATCCGATCCAGGACATTCCGGGGATCATTGAGGCGGGGCGGCTCTATGCCGGCGAGCTCGATGTCGGCCATCCCTTCGTCAGCCCGCTCAACGGCGCCTTCCGTTCGCTCGCGCCGATGACAATCTTCTCGGGCACGCGCGATCTGCTCTATCCCGATAGCGTCGATCTCGCGGAGCGCGCGAGGGCGGCGGGCGTGCCGGTCGAGCTGCATCTGCTCCGTGACCAGCCGCACAATTTCGCGCTGATGCCGACGCCGGAAGGGCGACAGGCGCGTGCGATCATTCTGCGTGCAGTGGCTTAAAGGGAAGGCGTGATCGTCGTCACTGGGGCGCGCCGCCGCAATGGGGTCTGGCGCTAGCGGTGCCCGCGCGGAGAGACCAGGCTACCTCCGGGGCGTTTCCTCATCCGTAGTCTTGCGGGGCCTTAGGCGTGGCCCTTGATCTCGTAGTGACCCGGCACGCATTTGTAGCGCTCGAGGCGCCAATTGGCGTGATAGATCGGATGCTCGCCCATCCATTTGGCAAGCGGGGCCTGTGCGCCGATCGCGCACTGCATCATCGACATCTCGGGCGTCATGTTGCTGTCGGTCACGATTTCCTCGATGCAACTGCCTGAGCTGGCTGCGCTCAGCCGGCAGAGCACGGCAACCACGGTCACGAACATTCCTGTCACCTCATCGGTAGTTTCAGACCACGAAGAGGATGCAAGCGGAGTGCCAGAGCCTGTGACACAAACAACACGCTGACCTAGCCGACTCGACCCAGCGTCCACCTCCATTTGGTGATTCGGATTGTAAAAAAATTGCCCCTAAACCGAAGCCGGGCAAATACGGGGAATCCCCAAGGAAAAGGGCGAGGAAGGATCGCAGGAATGAGCGATTGTGGGGGCAGCGCCGCGCGAAGCGCCCCTTCACAAGGCCTGCGCAGCCGATAGGCTCGAAAGCGGGCGGATACTCGTCAAGAGAGCGGGACCGCCGCAGGACCAAAGGAAACGCGAGGGTAGACCATGAAGGCACGACCGACCGGCGTGATCCCGCCGATGACGACGCCGTTCCGGAAGGACGGCGAGATCGACCTTGGGCTCGTGGCGCCCCAGGTCGACTGGATGATCGGCGCCGGCGCGCATGGCGTCGCGGCCGGCGGCTCGACCGGCGAGGGCCACACGCTCGATCACGAGGAATATCGCGACCTGATGGCCGCGACGGTCGAGGCGGTGAAGGGACGCATTCCCGTGATCGCCGGCATCATCGTGGACTCCACGCGCGATGCGATCCGTCGCGGCAAGCTCGTGCGCGACATGAATGTCGCAGCGCTCCAGGTCACGCCGGTGCATTATCTGTTCAAGCCCGACGACGAGGCGATGGTCGCGCACTTCCGCGCCATGGCTGACGAGACCGGCATGCCCATCATCATCTACAACGTGGTGCCGTGGTCCTATCTGTCACCGGCGCTGCTGGTGCGGATCATGACCGAGGTGCCGCTGGTGGTCGGCGTCAAGCAGAGCGCGGGCGATCTCAAGCTGTTCGCGGATCTCATGATGATGGCGCCGGACAAGCTGATCTACAGCGCGGTCGATGCCCTCATGTATCCGTCCTACACGCTCGGCGCCCATGGCTCGATCGCCGCGATCCTGACCGCGGCGCCGCATGCCTCCGTCGCGCTGTGGGATGCGGTGAAGGCGGGCGACCATCCGCGCGCGCTCGACCTGCACAAGAAGCTGTTGACGCTGTGGAACGCCGTGATCGCCGACAATCTGCCGGCCTGCACGCGTTACGCCCAGACGCTCCAGGGCTTGCCCAGGACCTATCCGCGCGCACCGATGCCGGAGGCCTCGCCGGCGCAGCAGGCCGCCACTCGCAAGGCGCTGGAGGCACTCGGCGCGTTGAACGGGGTGCGTGTCGAAGCGGCCGAATAGTCCGCCGGCCGAAATTATCGATGTCCAATTGCAGCGCCGATCCGCTTTTACCTGCGGATGCGGCGCTGCTACATTTTGCGCGCGCCGCGATGCGCGGCGCTAGCTGTGAAGAAACATACCGACAAGGGGAGGGACCGAAGTCCCATGAAGGATTTTGCAGGAAAGATCGCCGTCATCACCGGCGGCGGCACGGGGATGGGACGCGAGCTCGCACGGCAGCTCGTCGCGGAGGGCTGCAATGTCGCGATGTGCGACGTCTCCGAAGCCGCGATGGCCGAGACCAAGCGGCTCTGCGAGGTCGAGAAGCTGCCGCAGGGCCTGCGGGTCACGACCCATGTCGCCGACGTCTCGATCGAGGACCATCTCAAGCGGTTTCGCGATGAGCTCGCCGAGCAGCAGAAGACCGACCGGATCCATCTCCTGTTCAACAATGCCGGCATCGGTGGCGGCGGCAGCCTGTTCACCAATACGCGCGAGCAGTGGGAGCGCACCTTCAACATCTGCTGGGGCGGCGTCTATCTCGGCGTGCGCACCTTCCTGCCGATGCTGGTGGCGGCGGACGAGGCCCACATCGTCAACACCGCGAGCGTCAACGGCTTCTGGGCCTCGATCGGCATGGGACAGGCGCACACCGCCTACAGCTCGGCCAAGTTCGCGGTGAAGGGATTTACCGAAGCGCTGATCAACGACCTCCGCCTGCACGCGCCGCACGTCAAATGCTCGGTGGTGATGCCCGGCCATATCGGCACCTCGATCGTCTCCAATTCGCGCAAGGTGCAGAGCGCCGACGGGTCGGAGCGGCTCAATGCCGACGAGGTCGCGCTGACCCGCAAGCGCATGGTCGCGGCTGGCGTGCCGGATGCTGACAAGATGTCGGACGAGGACATCCAGGCTGCGTTCGCCGAACGCGCCCGCAGCTTCCTCGAGGACGCGCCGACGACGGCTGCGCAGGCCGCGAAGATCATCCTCGACGGGGTCAAGGCGGACCGGTGGCGCATTCTTGTGGGCGAAGACGCAAAGCGCCTTGACGAACGCGTGCGCGCAACGCCGGAGCAGGCCTACGACCGCGCCTTCTATGAAAGCTTTACGCAGGAAGTTGGCTGGCGGCTCGGTTGATTCGGTTTGGCTGAGACTATCAACGAAACGTCCGCGTATCTGGGTATGACGACCATCATGGCAAGAGGTGCGGACGTATTATTACACAGGTAATTTACATGTTACGCAGGTAACTTTACGTGCCACCTCTTGCCACTTTCCGACGCCTTATGACGATTTGGAATGTCACGCATGCGACATGCTCCGTCGTTCAAGCAATGTTCAAGCGATGGTGATGTGAAACGGGTCTCATTCGGCGCACGGCAGCTTGGTTGGTGAACCAAAATAGTTTAGTCCATCAGGGGTAACGCCATCATAAAGCGTAGCTCCGATGATACCCGCATGCCTCTCCGACGACTGGATCCTCTGCCCGGAGAGAGAGGATATTTCCGCTGAATTCACGCGG
This sequence comes from Bradyrhizobium sp. 482_C4_N1_8, assembly GCF_052075965.1. Taxonomy (NCBI): domain Bacteria; kingdom Pseudomonadati; phylum Pseudomonadota; class Alphaproteobacteria; order Hyphomicrobiales; family Nitrobacteraceae; genus Bradyrhizobium; species Bradyrhizobium sp. 482_C4_N1_8. Next base: position 4,123,015 of record NZ_CP197231.1, read on the forward strand.
CTCCTCACCGCGGCGCAGGAGGGTGGCGCCACCATCGCAGAATGCCTGATGATCGCGCGGCAGCTCAAGCAGGGCGGCGAGCAGTCCTGGCACCGCGAGTGGAAGCGGCTAGCGCAAGCCAACCGGCAGCGTGCCGAGGCGGCATTCGCGGAAGGCCACATGGCGACCGCGCAGCGCAACTGGCTGCGGGCAATGAATTACTACGGCGCGGCCGCGATGCCGCTGGACCAGGCCGACGAGCGCCGCTGGGTCGCGGTGCTCGCCATGCAGGAATGCGCGCGCCGCTTCCTCACCGCGCGCGGTCCGGCTGGCGAGGTCGTCACGATTCCCTGGGCCGATGACGGACACGTTTTGCAAGGCTATTTCCTGCCTGCGTCCCCGGCCGGCAAGCGGGCTCCGACCGTGATCTGCATCGGCGAGCCCGGACACCGCAAGGAAGAATTCCTGTTCAAGCTCGCGCCGCATGCGCGCGAACGCGGACTGTCGATGCTCGCGCTGGACCTGCTCGGCGACCAGCGTGACGACTATACCGACACGCTCCTGCAGCGCCGCGACCTCGAGAGCTCGATTGCCAGCGTCATGGATTATCTGGAGACGCGCCGCGACGTCGATTTCGATCGCGTCGCCATCGTGGCCGACGGGTGGGGCTCTTCCTTCGTCGCGCGCGCGGTGTTGCAGGAGCCGAGGCTCGCCGCGGCCGTCTGCGACGGCGGTCTGTGGGACCTGCACGAACGATCCTTCTTCGCCAGCCGCTTTGCGATGAGCGACCTCAGCATCGTCCCGGTGCCGTCGGCGCCGTTGATGGCCTCGAGCGTCGACTGTCCGGTGCTGATCACGCTCGGCGAGGACGGCTGGCTCAAGGCCGACCGGGCGCGCCAGATCGTGCAGAAGTCGCGACTCGGCAGCTCCGACATCGTGCTGAAGGTGTTCACCGCGCAGGAGACCGGCGCGGCGCAGGCCCATGCGGACAATCCCAGCCTTGCCAACGAATACATCTTCGACTGGCTGGAATCGCAACTGGGCGCCACGGGGCGGCGGATCTGAACGCCGCCTGCTGTCTTAAAGCGCGATGAGATTGGGATGAATCGTCATCGCGATTTAGGTTGTTGCTTGGGCATGATCTTTTCGGAAAACCGCTTCGCACTTTTCCGGATCATGTTTTAGTAGTCGAGGGATATCCTGACGCAGGCCTTTTCGAGCCGGGTCTTCAGCGTCGCCAGCTTGCCGGTGAATTCGGTCAGTTCGTTCTCGTCGAATTCCTGGAAGACGAATTCGCGGATCGTTTTGTACTGCTCGTTGAGGCTTGCGATGTGCTTCTGCGTCTTCTCGACCAGCGACAGCCGCACCACGCGGGCGTCGGTCGGCGAGGGCCGCCGCCGCAGCAGGCCCTTCTTCTCCAGCAGCTTGGACTGGGTGGTGACGAAGGACGGATCGACGTGGAGCAGCTTGGAGACCACGTTGACGGGCACGCCGTCGTCCTTGTCGAGGTCGGAGATCGCCATCAGGATCAGCCATTGCGGACCGCTGATGCCCAGCGTTCTCGCCCAGAACTGACGCAACTCCTCCAGATACATGTTGATCGACGAAATTTCCCAGGTGAAACGCCTGATGATATCGAGATTGCCGATGGAGCGGAGGCGCGCCCCTTCCTTCCTGGTCGCTGACACAGCGTCACTCCCGTGATCTGATTCTTTTCCGGCCGGTGTCTTGCACGGCCATAGTCCACGCAAGTCTGCCCTGACGCAAGTGCAGAGCAGGGTAATTTTGTCACTAAAACTACAAAGATGATCAGCTCAGCATATTCCCTCACTCGCGGTGTTGCGCGCGGGGCACAGGTTTAGTGAAACAACAAAGCTGACTAAATAAACTATTTTGATTAGCGGAACGGCGCAGGCATATTGGCCCGTGACGGTGGGGGGTACTCAATCGTCCCGTTGCAGGTGGTTCGCTCACGTCCCTCGCGTCGATGCGGGTGTGTCCAAAAGCGCGAAGCGGCCGAGCGGATTTGAAAAGACGGGGATCTGGGGGGCCTCACGGTCCGGTCTCCGTAAAATGAGCAACTTGGAGGTTTTATATGAAAGTGGTGAAGAGCCTTTTGCTCGGCACTGCGGCGGGTCTGATCGCCGTCGGCGGAGCACAAGCGGCCGATCTTCCGGTCAAGGCCAAGGCGGTCGAGTACGTCAAGATCTGCTCGCTCTACGGCGCGGGCTTCTACTACATCCCGGGCACCGACACCTGCATCAAGCTCGGCGGCTATCTGCGTGCTGAAGTCGCGCTCAATGCCGGCGGCAACTACAGCGCCGCCTACAACGGTGTTTCCGGCGCGAACAACCGCCTGTCGAACTACTATTTGGCGCGCGCTCGCGAGGACCTCAACATCGATACCCGTACCGCGACTGAGTACGGGGTGGTTCGCACTTACTTTGACGCGGTGTTCACCTGGACGACCGATAACTATACGGGAAGCGGCTCGGCAACAGGCGCGACCGTTTACTCGCAACTCGGAAGCACGGGCGTGTCTGCGCCGAACAACGCAAGCTCGGGCACGATCTCGGGTGGTACGCTCGGCGTCTACTATGCGTTCATCCAGTTCGCCGGCTTCACCATGGGTAAGTCCGTGTCGCAGTTCGACGCGCCCTGGACCAACTATCCCGGCAACAACTTCGACCAGCTCGTCGGTGGCAGCGGCTCCGTGAACGGCGTCGCCCAGTTCACCTACACGGCCGATTTCGGCCAGGGCGTGACCGCGACCGTTTCGGCGCAGGACCAGACCCAGTTCTTCACGACCAACATCTGGAACACCGCCGGCATGTCCACCAGCGGCGTCCTCGGCGGTGCTTACGGCTCGAACGATATCGGCGGCACTAGGTCGCCCGACATCGTCGGCATGGTTCGTGTCGACCAGGCCTGGGGCCTGTTCCAGGCGTCGGTGGCTGCGCACGACAACCACGTCGCCTACTACGGCGCGTCCGAAGTCACCGGTCATCCGGAAGACAAGTGGGGCTGGGCCGTTCAGCTAGCTCTGCAGATCAAGAACATCCCGACCGGTGCTGGCGACGTGATCAACATCTCGGGCGTCTATACCGACGGCGCGAGCCGCTACAACTTCCAGTCGCTGGCGGCGACCAGCTACTCGATGTTCGGCGGTTCGGGCAGCGCGTATCAGAGCATCGGCTTTGCCGGCGTGTCTGACGCGGTGTTCGGTCCCAACGGCCAGCTCGAGCTGACCAAGACCTACGGTTTCCGTGGTGCCTACACCCACAACTGGAACCCGTACTGGAATACGGCGCTCTACGGCGCGTGGGCTGCGGTCAACTACAGCGGCACGGCGAAGGGCCTGATCTGCGGCAGCGCTGCGTTCGCCTCGCTGACCGGCACCTGCAACCCGGACTTCAACATCGGCCAGATCGGCGTCATCACCCGCTGGACGCCGGTCAAGAACCTGACCTTCTCGGCTGACTTCGTCTACAGCCACCTCGACCAGAAGTACTCGGGCGTGATCACCACCCCGGCGCTGGCGTCGGTTGCCAAGCCTGCGGCAACCTACGAGCTGAAGGACCAGGACACCTACAGCCTGCTGCTGCGCGCCCAGCGCAACTGGTAAGCTGAAGACCGTTCCGATCTGATAGAGCCCCGGCGGGAAACCGCCGGGGCTTTTTCATGAAAGCGGCCTTCGGAAAATCCGGCAACACGTTGCAAACGACGAAGACGAGCTATGCGAATCGATCGCCCTCAAACTTATTTACTTACCTGAGTTGATCAGCTATCTTGTTTTCAGCCGATTACGAAAGTCACGGCTCTTAGCTTCATGCTAAGCCTCCAGAAACCTCCGGTGATGCCCCGCCGGAGGTTTTTCGTTTTGGGATTTTCCTTCAGCCGCGCATCACACGGGCGCGCGAGTTCGGCCGGTAGGCGAGGCGGCTGTGGCCGACGCAGTAGGACTGGCCGTCGGGCGCGGTATTGCCGCAGAAGCAGAAGTCGTCTGCGCCCGGCGTCGAGATCGGCCAGCGGCAGCGATTCTCGGCGAGCTCCAGCAGCGAGCAGCGGTTGGCATCGTCGATTGGACCCGCGACCACAGGTGTGTCGGTGTCGCCGTAGATCGTGGCGAGCATCTCATATTGCAGCCGCGGTACGGCTCTCGTCCCGCGCCGCGGCGCGAGGCTCCGCTCGAGCTTGCGCTCGTCGCTCGTCCTGCCGCGCGTGAGATTGAGCCGGGACAGCTTGCCGATCACCGCGTTGCGGCTGACGCCGATGTCGGCAGCGATCTCGCTGCAGGTGAGGCCGGCCTCGAAGTGCTGCTTCAGAAGCTCAATTCGTTCGTTGGTCCAAGTCGGTGAAGAAGCAGTCGGTGAAGAAGTTGGTGAGAGAACAGGCATTGTAACGGTCCCAGGTTGCAGATGTCGGCCATCCGCCTCTCGAGATCCGTCCGCCTCACGTCCGGCGCGCCCTCACGTTCTGCCGTTGTCGCGAATCGACAGAAGCCCGTCCTTGATGGCGAGACGGATGCCTTCCTCGATCAGTGTGCGTGCGACGCCGGGAACGCTGGTGCCGTGGGTGCCCTGTCTCACCAGTTTTTCCAGATAGGTGATGGTCGAGAGCGCCAAGGTTACGGGAATGCGGTCAGTCTCGGCTTTTTCGGTGGCCATGGCCCGAACGCTAACCTCATACTAGGATACATAAAAGTAACGATTAAGACTCTATTTAGGTTCAGGGGTGGAAGTCAAATCCGGGCAAGACCGGTGTTTCAGCTCATTGGAATCGCTCGGGAAATCAGGCGCAGCTCCGCGCGCCGCGCGGGATGCCGAGCGGCGGCGGAGTGGGGACGGGGCCGGGCAGGCGGGTGGAGCTAGCCGTGCACGATCGCCTTTTCGATCATGCAATGGATGCCTTTGCAGCCGTTGACGGTCTGCGTCACCCGCAGGTCGGCGGCCAGGCTGCACAGCGTGTAGGCGTCCTCGCGCGACAGGTTTCGCGTCTCGCCGAGCAGCACGATCATGTCGCGCAGCGCGCGCACCACGCACTGGTCGAGGTCGGGGTCCATGGCCATGGTCATGTAATGCGTCGCCGTTTCGGCGCGGGGATAGTCGAACCTGAGGTCCTTGCGCAGCGTCAGGCGGAAGCGGCCCTGAAGCGCGGTCTCGATCGCGGTGACGCAGACCTCGCCGTCGCCCTGCACACCATGGCCGTCGCCGCAGGAGAACATCGCGCCCGGGACGAACACCGGCAGATAGAGTGTCGCACCGGCCCCGAGCTCCTTGTTGTCGAGATTGCCGCCCATTGCGCGCGGCACGAGCGAGGAGATGCGGCCCCAGGCCGATGGTGGCGAGACGCCCATCACGCCGAAGAACGGCTTGAGCGGCAGATCGAGGCCCCAGGGCATGCGGCCGACCATCCGCGACCGGTCGAGCGGGATGTTCAGGATGCGCGTTTCGTGGAAATCGTCGGGCAGGGTGCCGGACAGCGGCTTGATCATGTTCCAGCCCCAATCCTGCCGGAGCTGGACGTCGAGGATCTCGACCGCGAGCACGTCGCCGGGCTCGGCACCCTCGACTGCGATCGGGCCGGTGAGGATGTGGCCGGGCAGCATGCGCTCGTTTTTGGCGTGAACCTCGAACATCTCCGGCGGAATGTGAAATTTGGTGCGGTCGGGCAGCATGTCGGGCCCGCCGCTGATGGTGTCGACCGTCACCTCATCGCCGCTTTTGACGGTGAGGACGGGTTTGAGCGCGGCTTCGAAGAACCCCCAATGGCAGGTCTCGGGGCTCGAATGCAGGTGGTGATGGGTCATTGGCCGCGTCCAATCGGTTTCATCAGAACTCGTCATGAGAACCTGTTATGCCCGGGCTTGACCCGGCGATCGATCCTCTTTCAAGAAGATTTCTGAAGATGGACGGGCCGGTCAAGCCCGGCACGATCATTCCAGCGAGGCTCCCCTGTATTTCGTTCTTTCCAAGACCCTCGGCACCGCTCTGCTGCCGATCAATCTCCTGATCGAGCTCGGAATCCTGTCGCTGCTGCTGATGGCGACGCGGTTTGCTGCGGTCGGCCGCAAGCTCGCCGTGACCACGCTGGTGCTGCTGGCGTTGGTCGCGTTCTCGCCGATCGGCAATCTTCTGCTCTATCCGCTTGAGTCGCGTTTCCCGGCGTGGGACCCGTCGCGGGGCGCCCCCGACGGCATCATCGTGCTCGGCGGCTCGATCGACACCGATCTGTCGGCGGCGCATCGCACGCCCGTGGTTGCGCACGCGGCCGATCGCATGCTGGCACCGGCCGACCTCGCGCGGCGCTATCCGAACGCGCGTATCGTCTTCACCGGCGGCTCGGCGAATCTGGTCGCGACGGAGGCGAGGGAGGCCGACTACACCGCGCCCATACTGGAAAGCCTGGGCATACCGAAGGAGCGCCTGATCCTCGAGCGCGACTCCCGCAACACCTGGGAGAACGCGATCTTCACAAAGCAGCTGGTGACGCCGAAGCCGGGCGAACGCTGGCTTCTGGTCACGTCGGCTTTCCACATGCCGCGCGCAATGGGCATTTTCCGCAAGGCCGGGTTCGATGTCGAAGCCTATCCGGTGGATTGGCGGATGGGTGGGCGCGACGGGCTCTTCGCCTTCACCCGCAATGGGGCAGATGGTCTCGGCAAGACCGACGTCGCCGTGCGCGAATGGATCGGCCTTTTGGCGTATCGCATCATGGGGCGGACCGGCGAGTTGCTTCCGGGACCGGGCAAGGACTAAAACGGGAGTCGCAAAACAAGAACAGAGTACCGGCGCGCGATCGCCGGTCGGGAGGACGCCATGCAACAGCAGAGCGCAGACAGGATCGATCTTGCCGGCCTCGTCGCCGACCTCAACAGCCTGCTGCGGCTGAAGACGACGGTGATCGGCATGAAGCTGTTCGCGAGCGCCGCCGACATGGAGGCGATCCCGAAAATCCGGCGGCCGAACGCGGTCCACACCACCGACCAGATCGTCAGCATGGCTGCACGTCTGGGCTGGACGGTCGGCATCACCGCCGACGATCTTGTCGGCGCGCAGTGTCGCGCCGTGATCGGGCTTGCGCCGCAGGACGAAAAATGGCTCGCCGGCGAAAACTATGTCGGAGTCTGGCACGGCACCGCCGAGGACGCGCGCAAGCGCCAGGAGGCGCTGGACGTGGTTCCGTTCGGGCAGTATCAGGCGCTTGCGGTTAGTCCGCTCGCCAGCGGGCGGCTCGATCCGCCCGACATCTGCCTGGTCTATGCAACGCCGGGGCAGATGATCATCCTGATCAACGGGCTGCAATATACCGGCTACAAGAAGTTCGAATGGGGGGTGGTCGGTGAGACCGCCTGCGCGGATTCCTGGGGGCGGGCGCTGAAAACCGGCGAGCCCAGCCTGTCCTTGCCATGCTATGCCGAACGGCGCTATGGCGGCGTGCCGGACGAGGAGATGCTGATGGCCTTGAAGCCCTCGCATCTTGCCAAGGCGATCGAGGGCATGAAGGCGCTGGCCAAGAACGGCCTGCGCTATCCGATTCCGCCCTATGGGATTCAAAGCGACGTCCGCGCCGGCATGGGCGTGAGTTACGCGAAGAAATAAAGGTCGACCATGAGCTCAGCGAAATTCGACATCGTCGTCTACGGTGCGACCGGTTTCACCGGCCAGCTCGTCGCCGAATATCTGACTCAGCATTACAAGGGTGACCACGCGCTCAAATGGGCGATGGCAGGCCGTAGCCTCGGCAAGCTCAAGTCGGTACGCGATGCGATCGGCGCGCCCGGGAATACGCCGCTGATTGTCGCGGATGCGTCGGACGCGGCCTCGCTGAAGGCGATGGCGGAGCAGACGATGTCGGTGATCACCACCGTCGGCCCGTATCAGCTCTATGGCGAGGAGCTGTTAGCTGCCTGCGTTGCTACCGGCACCGATTATTTCGATCTCTGCGGCGAGCCGATCTGGATGCGGCAGATGATCGACAAGTACGAGGCGGCCGCCAAAGAGAGCGGCGCGCGTATCGTGTTTTCCTGCGGCTTCGACTCCGTGCCGTTCGAGCTCGGCGCGTTTGTCGTGCAGGAAGAGGCCAAGCGCGTGTTCGGCGCTCCGGCCTCGCGTGTGAAAGGCCGCGTGCGCGACATGCGCGGCACGCTCTCGGGCGGCACCGCAGCGAGCGCCAAGGCGACCTTCGATGCGGTCGCAAAGGACATCAGCCTGATCGCGATCCTGAACGATCCGTTCGCGTTGACTCCGGGCTTCACCGGCCCGAAGCAACCGAAGGGCAACAGGTCGCTGCTCGAGGAGGACCTGCAATCCTGGGCCGCGCCGTTCATGATGGCACTGATCAACACGCGCAACGTCCATCGCTCCAACATGCTGATGGGCTTTCCCTACGGCCAGGACTTCGTCTACGACGAGATGGTTCTGACGGGTCCCGGCGAGAAGGGCGAAGCCAACGCGCAGCGCGTGGTGGCAGCCAACGCCGAGAAGACCGGTCCGAACGCGCCGAAGCCGGGCGAGGGGCCCTCGAAGGAAGAGCGGGAGAACGGCCGCTTCGACCTGCTCTATGTCGCGATCGCGCCCGACGGCCGCATGGTTCGCGCCGGCGTCACCGGCGACCGCGATCCCGGCTACGGCTCGACCTCGAAGATGATCTCCGAATGCGCGATGTGCCTGTTGCGCGATGTGACAGATGTCCCGGCCGGATTCTGGACGCCGGGCGCGGCGATGCAGCACAAGCTGATCAAGCGGCTGCGGGATAATGCTGGGCTGACGTTCGGAGTGGAAGCATAAGGTCCACGGCTCCCAAGGAAGCGTGATCCGTGTCCGCGAAGTTCGACATCGTCGTCTACGGCGCAACGGGATACACCGGCCAGCTCGTCGCCGAATATCTCGCTGCAAGCTATGCCGGTGACGGCGCGCCGACATGGGCGATGGCCGGGCGCAGCAGGGACAAGCTCGCCTCCGTTCGCGATGCGATCAGCGCACCCGCTGACACGCCGCTGATCGTGGCGGACGCAGCCGATCCGGCTTCGTTGCGGGCGATGGTCGATCAGGCGAAGCTGGTCATAACCACTGTCGGTCCCTACCAGCTCTACGGCTCCGATCTGCTTGCCGCCTGCGTCGCGTCGGGCACCGACTATATGGATCTCTGCGGCGAGCCGATCTGGCTGAAGCAGATGATCGACAGGTATGACGCGGCGGCGAAGGCGAGCGGCGCGCGCATCATGTTCTCCTGCGGCTTCGATTCCATCCCGTTCGAGCTCGGTGCGTTCTTCGTGCAGGAGGAAGCCCGTCGCGTGTTCGGAGCGCCGGCGCCGCGCGTCAAGGGGCGCGTCCGCGACCTCAGCTGGAAGTTCTCCGGCGGCACCTCGGCGAGCGCGAGGGTCACCTTCGAAGCAGTCGCGCAGGATCTCAGCCTGGTGTCGATCCTCAAGGACCCCTTCGCATTCACGCCCGGCTTCGAGGGGCCGAAACAGCCGCGCGGCAACAAGCCCGTTTTCGAGGAAGACCTGCAATCCTGGTCCGCCCCGTTTGCTATGGCGACGCTGAACACGCGCAACGTCCATCGCTCCAACATGCTGATGGGATTCCCGTATGGCCGCGATTTCGTCTACGACGAGATGGTGCTGACGGGGACGGGGGACGAAGGGCAGGCCAACGCGAAGCTCGTCATGGCCGCCAATAGCGAAAAGACCGGCCCCAAAGCGCTCAAGCCCGGCGACGGGCCATCGAAGGAAGAGCGCGACAACGGTCATTACGACGTGCTCTATGTCGCGATCGCGCCCGACGGCCGTCAGGTGCGCGCGGCGGTGAAGGGCGATCTCGATCCCGGCTATGCCTCAACGGCGAAGATGGTTTCCGAATGCGCGATCTGCCTGCTGCGCGACACGCCTGATGTCCCGGCCGGTCTCTGGACGCCGGGCGCAGCGATGCAGCACAAGCTGATCAAGCGGCTGGTCGATCACGCCGGGCTGAGGGTTGAGGTGGAGAGATAGGCGCTTTTGCGTGCCTAAATGACGGTGTCGTCGCCCGGCTTGACCGGGCGACCCAGTATTCCAGAGACAGTGTTGTTGAATCGAGAGGCCGCGGCGTACTGGATCGCCCGCCTTCGCGGGCGATGACAGTGAGATTGCCGCTACGCCGCCCGCGCATCATACGCGTACATGAACTCCATGCTCTTCGAGCCCAGCGGCAACAGCCATTTCATCATCTGATTGCGGACCCATGCGCCGGTGGCGCTGAACTCGCGCTTGCTGTTGCCGTTGCGGCGCGCCATCGCGACGATCTTTTCCGTGCGCGGGCGCCGCTCGGCCTCGAAAGCCTGGAAGGTGGCGCCGAGCTCCTGGCCCTCCTGCATCAGCCGCGCGAGCCGCATCGCATCCTCGAGTGCGAGCGAAGCGCCCTGGCCCGCGTGGGGGCTGGTCGCATGCGCGGCATCGCCGATCAGCAGGGAGCGCTTGCGCGACCAGGTCGGCAAGGTCGCGACGTCGAGCGTGTCGGTGACCACGATATTCTCGGCCGCGTCGATGATATCGGGGATCGGATCGTGCCAGCCGTGATGGAAGCCGCGCAGATGCTGCTTCAGCGTCGCGTGGTCGAGCGCGCGGAACATCGCCGCGTCCATGCCGTGCGCGGGCTGCGTGCTCCACCACATCACGCCGTCGTTCGGATCCGGGCTGCAATAGCCGTAACCGAAGAAGCCGCTCTTGCCGAACGTGGTCTCGACGTGCCGGCCGATCGGCCTGCCATCGAGGACGGCGTGCGGCACGAAGCCGCCGAACCCGATCAGCCCGGTGTCGAACGGTTGCGGACCGTCCGGCACGACCTGGCGGCGCACGACCGAGTGCACGCCATCGGCGCCGATCAGAAAGTCGCCTTCGGCCGTGGTGCCGTCGGAGAAGTAGGCGATGATCGGCTGGTCGCCGCGGTCCTCGATCTTGATCAGGCGCTTCTCGAAATAGAGCGAGACGCAGGCGCACCAGGCCTTGTCGATCAGGATTTCGTTCAACGTTGCGCGGCAGACATTGACGGCCGGCTGGCCGAAGCGCCGCGCCATGTCGCGGTTGATCGAGCCGAGCCGTTCGCCGCTCTGCGAATAGAAGTCGAAGGATTCAGCGATCGAGCCGCGGCTGATCAGCTCGTTCGCGAGCCCGATCTCGTCCAGCACATGCATGCCGTTCGGTGCGATCTGGAGGCCGCCGCCGATACCTTTCGAATAAGGCCAGGCCTCGTAGATCGCGGATTCGATGCCAGCGCGGCGCAGCAGGATCGCGGTGACGGGCCCGGCGATACCGGCGCCGATGATCAGGGCCTTGCGGGGACGGTTGGACATGGCTTGCTCCCGACGTTTCCGTGGTGCTAGGAGAAATTACGGTTGCTAAATCTCTTAGTAGCTAAGATATATATCGACTAAGATATGAGGTCGGCCTTGTCAAGGACGAAGGCGCGCGCGGCGCTGTTGCAGGAGCTCGAGGAGGCGATGCGGCGGTCGTCCGCGCAGGGCGTGCTCTATGGCCAAACGGTTGCAAACGTTGCCGGAATTGCCAATTCCGACCTCGAATGCATGGACATCCTCTATCTCGAAGGACGCGTCACCGCGGGCCGGCTTGCCGAGGTCACGGGGCTGACGACGGGCGCCATCACCGGCGTGGTGGACCGACTCGAGAAGGCCGGGCTGGTGCGCCGCGAGCGGGACGAGCAAGACCGCCGCAAGGTCTTCATTTCCGTCGTGCCCGAGACGGCGATGAAGATCGGCCAGCTCTACGTGCCGATGCAGCAGGCGATGGAGAAGGTGTTTGGCGCCTATTCCGACGAGGAGCTGCGCCTGCTGCTGCGCTTCGCGACCGAGGGCTACAAGGGCGTGCTCGCTGCAACCGAGGCGCTGAAGGGCCTGCTCGATACGCCGCCGGAAAAGCGGCCCGATCTCAAGCTGAAGAAGCTTCGTCGCTAGAGCGTTTTCGAGCGAAGTGGATACCGGTTCGCGTCAAGAAAACGCGTCAAAACAGAAAGCCAGACATTACCGTTCCGATTCCATCGGAACGGTATTGTCCTTGATCTTGTAAGCCTGCGCAGCCGCGATCATGCCCCACATCGCGCCCAGCATCATCCAGAAGTGCCGCCAGTGGTCGGTGTCGATCACGAAGCTCTCGCCGACGGTGCCGACGAAGGCGGAGAAGATCGCCAGATAAGCGCGCTGCCAGGGCACACGGACGAAGATGTGCCTGATACCCATGATCACGGTGGTGAAGACCAGCGCGGGGTAGCACACGCCGGAGAGCCAGCCGCCGGACATGAAGGCGTTGAGGTAGGAGTTGTGGGTGTCCTCGGGGAAGTAGCGGTGGAATTGCAGGGGGCCGATGCCGAACGGCAGGTCGAGCGCCATCTCCGCGCCGAGGATGTGCCGGCCGAACCGGCCGAAGCGGCCTTCGTCATAGCTCTGGTCGAAGCTCGCGCGTTGCTTGAACATCTCGGCGGTGGAATCGAATGACAGCAGCACCGCGATCAGCGCGAGGCCCAGCACCGCGGCGACGATCGCCATGACGACGATGCGCGAGCGTTGCGCGTTGGTGCGGCTGGTCAGCACCATCAGCACCAGCATGAAGGCGGAGGTCAGCACCAGTCCGCCCCAGGCGGCGCGGGAGAACGCGAGCAGGATCGCCAGCGACATGATGCCGAAGGCGATGACGTTGCGGAACGCCTTGGCAAACTTGTCGGAGACCACGCTCTGGAGCGCGAACAGCGCCGGTAGGATCAGGAAGGCGCCGAGCACGTTCGGGTCCTTGAACGTGCCGCGCGCGCGCCCGTAGAGTGTGAGGAGATCGTCTCCGCCGGGAACCAGATGGAAGTAGCCGGCGACCGCAGACAGCGAGGCGACCATCGCGCCGACCACGAGGCCGCGGCGGAGCATGTCCAGCCGGGCCGCGGTGTCTTCCGAGGTGACCATCGCGAAGAACACGACGGTGACTGCCATGTACCACGAGGTCGCAATCCAGCTCGCCACCTCGGACTGTTCGTACAGCGGGACCGCGCTGATCGTGTAGCCGACATTGAGCAGGACCAGCATCAGGATCAGCGGCATCAGCACGAGCCGCAGGCGCAGACCGGTCGCGAAGAAGGTGACGGCGGCCAGCAGCGTCACGATCTCGTAGGGGCTCGGCTCGATGAAGACGATGGCGCCGGAGGCGCCGGCCAGCCACACCAGCGCGCGCTGGATAGCCAGCACGCCGGGCGCAGCCGGTGCGGCTAATTTCACTCCACCGGCTGTCGCCGCATACGCCATCACATGCTCATACGCTTACGCAACTTGTACGCCACAACTTCCGCCGTCATGCCCCGCGCAGGCGGGGTATCCAGTACGCCGAGCCGTTCGTGGCAGTTTCCACTGCCGGCGATTACTGGATCGCCCGGTCAAGCCGGGCGATGACAGTGTGGCTCGGGGGTAGCAAACTCAATACGCGTTCTCGTTCTTGGTCAGCAGCGAGACCGGCGTCTTCAGGAGAATGACGAGGTCGAACAGCACCGACCAGTTCTCGATGTAGTAGAGGTCGAATTCGACGCGCTTCTGGATCTTCTCTTCATTGTCGATCTCGCCGCGCCAGCCGTTGATCTGGGCCCAGCCGGTGATGCCGGGCTTGACGCGGTGACGAGCGAAATAGCCGTCGACGGCTTCGTCGAAAAGGCGGCTCTGGAGCTTGCCCTGCACCGCATGCGGACGCGGGCCGACCAGGGACAAATTGCCTGAGAACACCACGTTGAAGAGCTGCGGCAGCTCGTCGAGGCTGGTCTTGCGGATGAAGCGGCCGACGCGGGTGACGCGCGGATCGTTCTTGGTCACGACCTTGGAGGCGGTCGGGTCGGCCTGATGGTGGTACATCGAGCGGAATTTGTAGACGTCGATGCGCTCGTTGTTGAAGCCGAAGCGCTTCTGGCGGAACAGCGCCGGGCCGGGGCTGTCGAGCTTCACCGCCAGCGCCACCAGTCCCATCACCGGCAGGGCTGCGAGCAGCGCGAGGCCGCCGACGATGCGGTCGAACAGCCACTTCATCACCAGGTCCCAGTCGGTGATCGGCGCCTCGAACACGTCGAGCGTCGGCACCTCGCCGAGATAGGAATAGGAGCGGGGACGGAAACGCAGCTTGTTGGTGTGCGCGGAGAGCCGGATGTCGACCGGCAGCACCCAGAGCTTCTTCAGCATCTCCAGGATGCGGGTCTCCGCCGAGATCGGCAGCGCGAACAGCACGAGATCGACGCGGGTGCGGCGGGCGAATTCGACGATGTCGTCGACCTTGCCGAGCTTGCGCGCGCCGGCGCAGGTGTCGAGCGCGCGACTGTCGTTGCGGTCGTCGAACACGCCGAGCACGTGGATGTCGGAATCCTCCTGGGCATTCAGCGCCTCGACCAGTTGCTCGCCGTTGCTGTCGGAGCCAACGACGATGGTGCGGCGGTCGAGCCGGCCCTGGCGTGCCCAGGCGCGCACCAGCGAGCGCAGCACCAGACGTTGGGAGATGAGCGCGGCGAGCCCGAGGAAGTAGAAGGCGGCAAGCCACAGCCGCGACATTTCGCTGCCGAACTTGGCGAAGAAGGATACGCCGATGAACAGCAGGAAGACGAACGACCAGGAGGAGATCATCCGCGTCATCTGCCGGAGCTGACCGCGGAACAGCTGCACCTGATAGATGTCGGCGGCCTGGAAGCAGACCACGACGGCGATGATCTGCGCGGGATAAACCCAGCTGAAGGAGCCGGCGAGCGGCATGACATAGCCGACATAGAGCGCGATGCCGACGAGGCTCAGCAGGGCGAAATCGGCCAAACGGACGAAGCCGGTGATCACGATCGGAGAATAGGCGCGGGCGACCTTCTGGTTGACGACGTCGAGCGCGGCGGGCGAGAGCCGGCGGCGGCGCTCCACAAACGGTTGGTCAGCTGGCTTCGCCGCGGCGCCTGTCGCGGCGTCGAGCATCGAGCGTGCGTTGAGCGGTTCCACGGGCGTCCACGTCCATTCCAAAAAACCCGCGGGTCGCAGCGTTGCGCCCCGGGCGAGCATCCCCTGGCACGTCGATTATCGGACAAATCGGAAGATTCTCTAAAGCGGTCTTAAGGATGGTTAATGATTGGCAAATGCGTCGCGATAACCCGCGAGCACGCCGTCAACCATCGCCTGCTGGGAGAAATGCGCGGAGATGCGCTCGCGCAGGGCGGATGCGCGCTGCGCGGTCGCCTGCGGATCGTCGAGCGCGGCCGCGATCGCCTCCGCCATCGCTTCGGCATTGCTCGCCGCGAACAGGGCCGGGCTCTCGGGCCCAAAAATCTCGGGGATGCCGCCGACGCGGGCCGCGATCATGGGAATGCCGGCAGCTCCAGCCTCGATCACGACGTACGGCATGGAATCGCCGCGCGAGGGCACGACCAGCAGCCGCCCCTTGGAGAAGCCGTAGCGCGCCTTGACGTGACCGATGAAGCGGATGGCGCTCGAGAGGCCGAGCCTGTCGACCTGCGCCTTCAGCGCCGCCGTCTCCTCGCCGTCGCCGCCTAGCGTGAGCGTGACCTTCTTGCCGCCCTCGTGCAGGCGCGCCACCGCATCGACCAGCAAATCCGCGCCCTTGATGTGCCTGAACTCGCCGACATAGGAGAGGTCGGTGGCATCGTCGGCGATGCTAACAGGCTCGAATTCTTCCGGCGTCACGCCATTGAAGACGCAATGCACCACGCCCTTGGGTGTGCCGACGATGCGCTGATAGGTGTCGCGCGCAAACGCGCTCTCGAACAGAAACAAGTCCGTCGCGTCCATCAGCGTGCGTTCGAGCCGCGCGTAAAACTCGCCCTTGAAGGTGTTGAGGGGATAGTGCAGCGAGCCGCCATGCGGGGTGTAGATGCGGATGGTGTCGTTGGATCGCCGCCGCATGCGGACGAAGGCGCCGGCCTTGGCTCCGTGGCCGTGCGTGACGTCGGGTTTGAGCGCGGCGATCAGGCGCCGCATCCGCAGCCACACCAGAAAATCGTCAGGCGACGGTTCGCGACGGATCGCCAGCCGGTGCACGCCGAGCTTCAGCCGCGGCGCGAGCTCGGCCAGCGCCTTGTCCGCGCGCTCACCACCGGTGAGGCTGTCGGCGAGAATCCCGACGTGATGACCGCGATCGACCTGACCGTTGGCGAGATCGAGGATGTGGCGGAAGATGCCGCCCACGGGAGCGCGCACGGCGTGCAGGATGCGGAGCGGCCGGTCGGGAGAGGGGGGCATGATCAGAACCAGCGCTCGACGGCGAATGCTCGAACAATTCTCGAAATATCGAGATGGATTAAGAGCCCTCGTGGTTAACAAACGGTGTCGGCGCGGTGCGCGCCGGTCGCGGCAGGGCGCGATTAACCCAGCAGCAACCTTAATGGAGTGTAATCGCCCCGGTTGAGGTAGAGTCGCAGCGTTGCCCTGCGGGAGTGTTCGATGCGTTTAGCGTTCTGGCGTGCCGGCAAGGACAAGGCGGTGGTCGAGCGGGCTATTTCGAAGCCCAAGGCCGAAGCCAAATCGACCGAAGCCGCGCCCAAGATTGAAGCAGAGCTTGCGCCCGTTGCTGCGAAGCAGGCACAAGCCGAATCCGGCGACATCGATTTGCACGCGCTCGGCGCGGTGCTCGCCCGCAAGCGCGGCTGGATCATCGTGCCGACGGTGCTCGCGCTCGTCGCGTCGATCGCCGCCGTCAATCTCATCACTCCGCGTTACAAGTCGGAATCCCGCATCCTGATCGACGGCCGCGAGAACGTGTTCTTGCGGCCGAGCAGCGACCGCAGCACCGAAGAGCGGCAGTCGCTCGATCCCGAGGCGGTGACCAGCCAGGTGCAACTCGTGCTGTCGCGCGATCTCGCGCGTGAGATCATCAGGAAGAACAAGCTCGCGGAGCGCCCCGAATTCGATCCAGTGCTGCAAGGCATTTCGCCGCTGAAGTCGCTCGCGGCGCTGATCGGCATCGGCCGCGATCCGTTTTCGATGACGCCGGAAGAGCGGGTGCTAGATGCCTATTACGAGCGGCTCCAGGCCTACGCCGTCGACAAGTCGCGCGTGATCGTGGTCGAATTCCAGTCCGCCGATCCCGACCTTGCCGCGCGCGTCGCCAATTCGATCGCCGACGGCTATCTCGTGCTCCAGCAGAATGCGCGCCAGGATCAGGCCCGCAGCGCCAGCCAGTGGCTTTCGGGCGAAATCGAAAATCTGCGCAAGAAAGTCTCCGACGCCGAAGCCAAGGTCGAGGACTTCCGTTCCAAGTCGTCGCTGTTCGTCGGCACCAACAACACCACGCTCTCGAACCAGCAGATGGGCGAGGTCAATACCCAGCTCAACAACGCACGCTCGATGAAGGCGGATGCTGAATCCAGGGCGCGGCTGATCAAAGAGATGCTCCAGAGCGGCAAGCCGATCGAGGCGTCCGAGGTGGTGAACTCCGAACTGATGCGGCGGCTGTCGGAGCAGCGGGTGACGTTGCGGGCGCAGCTTGCCGAACAGTCATCGACGCTGCTCGGCAATCACCCGCGGATCAAGGAGCTGAAGGCGCAGCTTGGCGACCTCGACAACCAGATTCGCGACGAAGCGGCCAAGATCTCGCGCTCGTTCGAAAGCGATGCGCGGATCGCCAGTGGCCGGGTCGACGGCCTGACGGCGAGCCTCGATCAGCTCAAGAAGCAGGCGACCTCGACCAACGGTCAGGACGTCCAGCTCCGCGCGCTCGAGCGCGAAGCCAAGGCGCAGCGGGACCTGCTCGAGACGTATCTTGGGAAGTATCGCGAGGCCAGCACCCGCGAAAGCATCGATACCGCGCCGGCGGAAGGCCGCATCATCTCGCGCGCCATCGTCTCGAATACGCCGGCCTATCCGAAGAAGCTGCCGATCGTGCTGATCGCGACGATCGCGACGCTGCTGCTCTCGTCCGGCGTCGTCGTCACCGGCGAGCTGTTGCGCCAGACCGCGCCGCGCGCGGCGGCCGTGTTCACGCCGGCGCAGACGCAGGCACCGGTGCGCCAAGAGCCGGTAGTCCACCAGCCGCTGGTCCAGCCGGTCGTCCAGCCGGCGGCTGAACCGATGCTCGATCCGGTTGTGGAGGACCTTACGCCGCTTCAGCCCGAGATGACGGCCGATGCCGACGTCACTGAATTCACCGAGATCGAGCATCTGGCCGACAGCCTGCGCGCTGCGGGGCCGGCGGCGAAGAAGGTCACGGTGCTCGGCACCGCGGCCGGCGAAGCTATCACGCTGTCGACGCTGACACTGGCCCGGCACCTGGCGCGCGATGCGCGCGTCGTTGTGGTCGATCTCGCCGCATCCTCGCCGACCATCGCCGCGGTGTCCGTCGATGCTTCGGCTCCCGGCCTCGCCGAGCTGATGCAGGGCGAGGCCTCGTTCGCGCAAATCATCACCCGGGACAAGCTCTCGCGGCTGCATCTGGTCATGGCCGGCCGTCCCGGCTTCGACCGCAGCCTGCTGCAATCGCCGCGGGTGACGCTCGCGATCGATGCGCTGCTCCGCGCCTACGACCACGTGCTGGTGGACGCCGGCAGCGCCTCGGACCTCCCGGCCGAACTGCTGACGGCGCATGCCCGCGCCGTCGTGGTGCCCGATGCCTCGATGGCGCCGGATGCCCGCACGCTGATGTGCGAGCAGCTGCGGGCCGTCGGCTTCAGCGAGGTAACGATGCTGAGCAGGCCGGTGCAGCCGTCGGACGCGGCCGAAGCACCGCGCGGCGTGGCGGCGTGATCTCTCTTACCCTCTCCCCTTGCGGGAGAGGGTGGCTCGCCGCGTAGCGGCGGGACGGGTGAGGGGTATCTCTCCGCGAGTCTCATGGCCGTTTAAATTTGCGGAGACATACCCCTCATCCGGCGCCATAGCCGAAGCTTCGCTTCGGCGTTCCTAAGAACGGCGGCCGAAGGCCGCCTATGCAACCTTCTCCCGCAAGGGGAGAAGGGAAGGGCAGCTCGCAAGTGGCTAGAGATTGAGAGGCTGTGACGCCTACCCGAACGTCTGCCGCAGCCGCCGCGCCAGATCGAACAACATCTGGTTCTGCTTCACCAGCCGTTTGCCGTGGCTCAGCGAGGACATCGCCATCGCCGCGAGTTTTCCGCGCGCGGTCAGGGGCACGAAGCTGTCGAAAATGTCGTCGTCGTCCTTGCAGAACATGCGTTTGTAATCGTCCGAGCCGATGCCGAGATCGAGCGAGCGGTAGCCGCGTTCGGCGTAGCGGTCGATGATGTAGCGCATCAGGATCAGCCCGGGGCTGTAGCGGGCGTGCTCGGACATCGTGTAGGTGTTGAACATCATCGAGAAGCGCTGGCCGTCGGCGACGCCGGCGAAGATCGCGATCACCTCGTCGTCGCATTCGAGCGCATGGATGTCGATGACGCGGCCTTCGCCGCGCGGCGACAGGCATGCGCTGCGGATGAACGCTTCGACGCCGGGCTCGGCAAAGACGTTGGGCAGTTTCTGTTCGGCCATCCGCGCCGGCTTGACCCGGAAGAACCAGTCGAGCAGGCGGGTGACGTCCGCATCCGTGGTGGCGAGGTGATAACGATAGCCGGCAAGCGCCTGGAGCTTCTTTTCCTTGCTCTTGAGGCGGCGGCGAAAGGAGTTGCTGATCCGCGATGTGGGCGGCCCGCCCGGCTCCATCGCCAGGAGAGGGCAGCCGTTGATCGCACTCTGCCGCGGCAGCTGCGCGAACGGGTTGTGCTGGTCGTGCCAGCGCAGCGGCTGCTGCGTCAGCGCGAGCACGTCGGCATGCTCGCGCAGCGGCGCAAGCAGCGCGTCGAGATCGGCGCTGGCGACCTCGGCGGCGAACGCGGCGTTCCACAGGCCCATGTTGAAGGTGGTGTGCTTGCCGCCCATGAAGCAGGCCGTGCGCACGCCGTGGCCTTGCCGCAGCGAGAGCGGCAGCAGCAGGAGCGGCTGGCGCTCGGTGTCGCGGGCAATGACGATGAAGGGACTGGCGCCGTCGTGGCTGCCGACCAGCCGTTGCCATGGGCTGAGCAGGTCGAAGCGCTGGTAGGGCGTGAAGAGGTGACCGCTCTCCTCGAACGCGCGCCAGACCGTCTCGGCCTCGGCCAGATCGGTGACGATATCGACATGCGCGATACGGCTCGCTTTCGACCGCGCTGGCGATTCTGCCGTCCGGCTTTGCATCGCCGCAGCCATGGTCATTCACGAAACCTGTCGAGAAACGAAAAATTTGCGTATTTCGGCCTGTGGCCGACCTTTGCAAAGAAATGTCAACAAAGGGTAATGACAATCAGGCGAACGCGAAGGTGGGACATTGGCATCCGACGACAGATGGCTGGAGCGGTTGCGGCTCGAGCTGGCCTGGTTCACCGGTCAGGCTGTGCTGCGCAGCCGCGGCGCCGGCGCGATCCTGCGGTTTCAGCACGTGCGGCCGCGGCGGCGCGGCGCGTTTCAGCCGCTGCGTGAAAGCGAGATCAGTCCGCAATTTCTCGATCGCGCCATTGGTGCGCTGAAGCAGTGGGGATATGACTTCCTCGGCATGGACGATGTCTGCCGCCGCGCGGTGACGCTGCCGGAGAAGCGGCGCTTCGTGGCGCTAACCTTCGACGGCGCCAACAAGGACCTCATCAGCTTCGCCTATCCAGTGCTGGCGCGCCACGCCGTGCCGTTCACGATCTATGTGCCCACCGCGTTTCCCGATGGAGTCGGAGAGGCCTGGTGGCTCGGGCTCGAGCGGATGATCGCGCGCGAGAGCCGCATCAACCTGATGATGGGCGAGAAAGAGCAGCGCTTCACCGTCACAGGCAACGCCGAGAAGCAGGCGCTGTTTTCGTTCGTCGAGAGCTGGCTGCGCTCGTTGCCGCCGGCGGATTTGTCGGCTGCGATCGCCGATCTCTGCACGCGCTACCGGGTCGACCTCGCCGCGCTCTCGCGCGAAGCGTCGATGGATTGGGAGGATCTGGCAAAGCTTGCGGCGGATCCGCTGGTCACGGTCGGCAGCGCGACGGTGAACTATCCCGTTCTCGCCAACATGAAGGACGCCGCCGCGTTGCGCGAGATGACGATGGGCAAGGCGGTGGCGGAAGCGGCCTTCGACCGCGAGATCAGGCACTTGGCCTTTCCGTTCGGCGATCGCTCGTCTTTCCGGCGCAGCCATGTCGTCATGGCGGAGGAGGCCGGCTTTGCCAGCGCCGTCTCGACCATCCCCGGCATCGTGGACGCGGAGGGGCGCACCAATCTGCGCGCATTGCCGCGGATTTCCTGGGACGGCCGGATACAATCACTGCGCATGCTGCGTGTGCTGGTGTCCGGTGCTGCCTTCGCGCCGGTGAAACCGACCCGCAGCGTTACGAATTAAGATTTGACGCGATCCGGCCGCTGCATCCAACTCACGATCGGCATCGCCGGCAGCACCCAGCCCATGCCGACCACCACGTAGTAGATCGCCTGCCACCAGCCGGACTCGGCGATCCACGGCATCTGCGCCAGCGCCATGCCGAGCAGGGCCCAGACGGTGGCCAGCACCAGGAGCAGGATGGCGCCGAGGAACTTGCGGGTGCGGATCGTCATGGCGGAATGCTGCGGCCTTCGCGTAACTTGCGCTGCGGGAGCGGGGGACTATAAGGGGCACGCAGTCCGGTTCAAGTCTCTTTGCAACAAGGCTTGGTTTTGCCCCTGAAATGACGACGATTTTCGCTCCGACCAATCCGCATCGCGCCGTGCGCTGGTGGCTGATTTCCGTGGCCGCCCTCATCGCGCTGATGGTGCTGGTCGGCGGCGCGACGCGGCTGACGGAATCCGGCCTCTCGATCGTCGAATGGAAGCCGGTTACGGGCAGCGTGCCGCCGCTGTCGGAGGCGCAGTGGACCGAGGCCTTCGAGGCCTACAAGAAAATTCCGCAATATCGCGAGCTCAATGCGGGCATGAGCCTGTCCGAGTTCAAGGAGATTTTCTGGTGGGAATGGAGCCACCGGCTGCTCGGCCGTTTCATCGGCGTGGCCTATCTGCTGCCGTTCCTGTTCTTCCTGTGGCGCGGCGGCCTGTCGGGTGAGTTGAAACGGCGGCTGTGGCTGCTGTTCGCGCTTGGCGGACTCCAGGGCGCCGTCGGCTGGTGGATGGTGGCCTCGGGCCTCACGGAACGTGTCGAGGTCTCGCAATATCGACTGGCGACGCATCTGGTGCTCGCGCTCCTGATCTTTGCCGGCATCGTCTGGACGGTGCGGCGGCTCGCCGAGCGGCCGCAGATCATTGCGCCCGCGCGGCTGAGATTCACGAGCGTGCTGCTGCTCATCGTGACCTTCGTCCAGATCTATTTCGGCGCGCTGGTCGCGGGTCTGCGCGCCGGGCGTGCCTACAACACCTGGCCGCAGATCGACGGCGCGTTCATTCCCGCAGGCGACCGGCTCTGGTTCGAGACGCCGTGGTGGCGCAATATGTTCGACAACGTGCTGACGGTGCAGTTCGAGCACCGTATGACGGCCTATGCGCTGTTCGTGCTGGCGGCGCTGCACGCGTTCGATGCGGTACGCTCGCGCACGGCGGCCGGCGGTGCGCTCTGGCTGTTCGCCGCGGTCAGCCTGCAGGCTGTGCTCGGGATCCTCACGCTGCTCAACCAGGTGCCGATCGATCTCGCGCTCTCGCATCAGGCGGTCGCGATCGTGGTGCTCACGCTTGCGGTGATGCAGGTGGAGCGGCTGGCCTCGCGACAATCTGCGCAGGCGCAGCCGCGCGCGGTTCCGGTCGGTCAGGCCGGCTGATCAGGTCAGCAATAGCCGTAGACGCCGCAGGCGTAGGGCAGGCGCCAGAAATAGCCGACCTGCGGTCCGCCGTAGTACGGGCCCTGATAATCGTAGCTCCAGGGCCGGCCATAATAGCCCGGCAAGGTGCTGGAGCCGGGCAGGAGCGGCGTGCCGGGCAGGTTGCGGATGTAGCTGCCGATGCCATAGGCCGGCGAGATCAGCGCATCCGGATCGGTCTCGACATAGACCTGTGGCGGGTCCTGCGGCGGCACGGCAGCGCGCCGTCTCGCTGTGGCCGGCAGATCGGCGGCAACGGCAGCTGAGACCGTCAGCATGGCGGCAAGGGCAGGTACCATCCAGCGCAGCATCGTCGGCTCCGAATCAAAGGGGCGATCCAAGGACGATGTATGCGGCAGATATGGTTAATGACTGTTAACTGACTGCGGCCAAAACGGCCGCCGTCATTCCGGGGCGGTCCGGCAGGACCGAACTCAGGTGCGCAATTGCGCACCTGAGAATCTCGAGATTCCGGGTCTGGTCCTTCGGACCATCCCGGAATGACGATGGCAATTACGCCCCCAGCGCCTGCTCCAGATCTGCGATCAGATCTTCCTTGTCTTCGATGCCGATCGAGAGCCGCACCACGTCGGGGCCGGCGCCGGACTTCACCTTGGCGGCGTCGTCGAGCTGGCTGTGCGTCGTCGAGGCGGGGTGGATGACCAGCGAGCGGGTGTCGCCGACATTGGCCAGGTGCGAGAACAGCTGCAGCTTCGACACCAAGCTGACGCCGGCGTCATAGCCGCCCTTCAGGCTGAAGGTGAACACGGCGCCTGCGCCCTTCGGCGCGTATTTCCGCGCGAGCTGATTGTACTTGTCGCTTGCCAAGCCCGCATAGCTCACCGAGGCCACCGCCGGATGGCCGGCGAGGAATTCGGCGACGGCCTTGGCGTTGTCGCAGTGCTTCTGCATGCGCAGCGGCAGCGTCTCGATGCCGGTCAGGATCATGAAGGCGTTGAACGGCGACAGCGCGGGTCCGAGATCGCGCAGGCCCAGCACGCGGCAGGCGATCGCGAAAGCGAAATTGCCAAAGGTCTCCTGGAGGCGGATGCCGTGATATTCGGGCCGCGGCTCCGACAGCATCGGATATTTGCCGCCCGTGGACCAGTCGAACGTGCCGGCATCGACGATGATGCCGCCGAGCGAATTGCCGTGGCCGCCCAAAAATTTCGTCAGCGAGTGCACGACGATGTCGGCGCCGTGATCGATCGGGCGGATCAGGTAGGGCGAGGCCAGCGTGTTGTCGACGATCAGCGGCACGCCCGCCTTGCGCGCCACCGTCGAGATCGCCTCGATGTCGGTGATGCTGCCGCCGGGATTGGCAATGGACTCGATGAAGATGGCCTTCGTGCGCGGCGTCACCGCGCGCTCGAAGCTTGCGATGTCATCGGAATCGGCCCACACCACGTTCCAGCCGAAGCTCTTGAACGCATGCGAGAACTGGTTGATCGAGCCGCCATAGAGCTTGCGCGCGGCGATGAATTCGTCGCCGGGCTGGAGCAATTGCTGCAGCACCACGACCTGTGCGGCGTGGCCCGAGGCGACCGCAAGCGCGGCGGTGCCGCCTTCGAGTGCGGCAACACGCTCTTCCAGCACCGCGTTGGTGGGATTGCCGATGCGGGTATAGATGTTGCCGAATGCCTGCAGGCCGAACAGCGAGGCGGCGTGGTCGGCGTCGTTGAAGACGAAAGAGGTGGTTTGATAAATCGGGGTCGCGCGCGCACCGGTGGTGGGATCGGGCTGTGCACCGGCATGCACGGCGAGGGTCGAAAATCCCGGAAGGCGATCGCTCATTGAGGGCGTCCTGTTCTTGTGATCTGAAATCGCGCGGCATGCTGATCGGCGACGCGCCCGCCGTCAAGGCGCCGCTTCACATCACGGCGCTACGATTGTCACGTTCGCGCAACGGAAGTCTATTGCGTCAGCTCTGCTCGGTCTTGTTCTTTGCTGCGCGATCGGAAGCCGCGGTGTCACCGCCGCTGACACTCATCCGATTGAGGGATAGCCGCATGCCTTGCGTCGGAGCCGGCGGCCGTTTGGAGCTCAGCGTGCGTGAATTGACGCCCATCCAGGAGATCTCCGACGACAAGCGGCCATATTCGATCTTCGGGCAGCGGTTCATTACGACCTTGATACCGACCGATTCCGCTTTCGCCGCTGCCGCGTCGTCACGCGCGCCGAGCTGCATCCAGATCACCTTCGGCAGCGGATCGAGCGTGAGCGCTTCTTCGACCACCGGCATGATGTGGCTGGAGTTGCGAAAGATGTCGATCATGTCGACGGGGCGGGCGATGTCGGAGAGCGAGGCGACAAACGGCTTTCCGAGCAGATCCTTGCCGACATGGCCGGGATTGACCGGGATCATGTCATAGCCGCGCTGCGCCAGATATTTGAACGCAAAATAGCTCGGCCGCACATTGACGGGCGAGGCGCCGACCATCGCGATCGACTTCACGCTGTTGAGGATGCCGCGGATGTAATTGTCGGGATAGGCGTCGTGGTTCATCTTTTTCTTTCTCTGACCCTCATGGTGAGGAGCGCGGCCCGCGCGTCTCGAACCACGAGGCCACAGTCGGGCCTCCATCCTTCGAGACGCCGCGTTCCGCGGCTCCTCAGGATGAGGAGTTGACTATTCATCCCGCCATGTTGGCGTGCGCTTCTCGATGAAGGCGCCGATGCCTTCCTCGGCGTCGCGCGCCATCATGTTCTCGGTCATCACCTCTGCCGCATAGCGATAGGCGTCCGCAAGGCTCATCTCGGCCTGGCGGTAGAACGCCTCCTTGCCGAGCTTGACGGTGTAGGCCGACTTCAGCGCGACCTGTTCGGCGAGGGCAATTGCGGCCTCGCGCTCGGTGCCGGCCGCGACCACGCGGTTGATGAGCCCGATCTCGCGGGCGCGCGTGGCCGGGATCGGCTCGCCGGTCAGCAGCATTTCCATCGCCTGCTTGCGCGGCACGTTCCGCGACAGCGCCACCATCGGCGTGGAGCAGAACAGGCCGATATCGACGCCCGGCGTGGCGAAGCTCGCCGCTTCCGAGGCGATCGCGAGATCGCAGCTTGCCACGAGCTGGCAGCCGGCCGCGGTCGCAATGCCCTGGACGGCCGCGACCACGGGCTTCGGCAAATGCACAACCGCCTGCATCATCGCGCTGCAGGCGGTCATCATCTCGGCAAAGAAGGCGCGGCCGCGATCCGGGTCAGTGCGGCGCGCCGTCAGCTCCTTCATGTCGTGGCCGGCGGAGAAGGCGGGGCCGTTGGCTGCGATCACGACGCCGCGGACCGCCTTGTCGTCGCGGATCTCATTGAGCTCGGCATGCAGGCTTGCGATCATCGCCTGCGACAGACTGTTGCGGGCGGCCGGGCGGTTCAGCGTCAGGACCGCGATGGGCCCTATGGTCTCGCGCAGCAGGCTCGACGGTTGCGGGGAGGGGGCGCGGGCGGCCTGGGCGGACATCGAAGCGTTTCCGGTTGGATTCTTGCAATTGGATGACGCAGATAACTTAATGTAACAGGGGACGTGAAGCGAGGGTGAGGCGAAGCATGGCGTTAGCGAAAATGAGCGTGGCGGAGGTCGAGCAGTTTCTCCGTGACGAGTTTCCCCAGGCCTTCAGCGGCGATGACATCACGATCGAGAGCGCCGACGGCCAGACCTGCCTTTTGCGCCAGCGCTACAGCGAAAGGATGCTGCGGCCGGGTGGAACCGTGTCCGGCCCGACGCTGATGGCACTGGCCGATTTCGCGATGTACGTGGTGCTGCTGTCCGCGATCGGGCCGATCGGGCTTGCGGTCACCACCAATCTCAACATCAACTTCCTGCGCAAGGGCCAGCCCGGCCAGGATGTGCTGGCGGAGGCGCGGCTGCTCAAGCTCGGCAAACGCCTGGCGGTCGGCGAGGTGAAGCTGCTGTCCGGCACGTCGCCCGATCCGATCGCTCATGTCACCTCGACCTATTCCATTCCAAATGTTTGAGCTTTTCGCAGGTAATATAGCACCATAATTTTAAGATATTGATTTTGCTATTGTAATTCCCGCTCTGGGGCATTGACCGTTGTGCGTCTCTTCTCTAGAAAACCGCCCAGTCCGGCGCGGTGTTCGCGCCGATATCTCCCGTCCACGGAAACTCCGATATGAAAACCTTTTCGGCAAAGCCGGCTGAGGTGACGAAGAAGTGGGTACTGATCGACGCCAAGGGTCTGGTCGTCGGCCGTCTCGCCACCATCGTCGCCATGCGCCTGCGCGGCAAGCACCTCCCGACCTACACCCCGCACGTTGATTGCGGCGACAACGTCATCATCATCAACGCGCAGCATGCGGTCCTCACCGGTCGCAAGCGCGAGCAGAAGACCTATTACAAGCACACCGGTTATGTCGGCCACGTCAAGGAGCGCACCGCGCGCCAGATCCTTGAAGGCAAGCATCCCGAGCGCGTGCTCGAGAAGGCCGTCGAGCGCATGATCCCGCGTGGTCCGCTCGGTCGCGTCCAGATGGGCAACCTCCGCGTCTATGGCGGCGCCGATCATCCGCACGAGGCCCAGACGCCCGAGAAGATCGACATCGCCAAGTTGAACCGCAAGAACACGAGGGCCGCATAACATGGCCGAATCCATCCAGTCGCTCGACCAGCTCTCGCAGCTCAAGACGGCGGCGGCGCCCGACGCGCCCAAGCACGAGAAGAAGGTCGACAAGTTCAACCGCGCGTACGCCACCGGCAAGCGCAAGGACGCGGTCGCCCGTGTCTGGATCAAGCCGGGCGCCGGCAAGGTCACGGTCAATTCGCGCGAGGTCGAGGTCTATTTCGCCCGTCCCGTGCTGCGCATGATGATCGAGCAGCCGTTCTCGGTGGCCGCGCGTTCCGGCCAGTACGACGTGATCTGCACGGTTGCCGGCGGTGGTCTGTCCGGCCAGGCCGGTGCCGTCCGTCACGGCATCTCCAAGGCGCTCACCTATTTCGAGCCGGAGCTGCGTACCGTGCTCAAGAAGGGCGGCTTCCTCACCCGCGACTCCCGCGTGGTCGAGCGCAAGAAGTACGGCAAGGCCAAGGCCCGCCGGTCCTTCCAGTTCTCGAAGCGTTAATCGCTTCGGTCACATTCGCCGCGAAAGCGGCTTCAATGAGATGCAAAAGGGCGCTGATTTCAGCGCCCTTTTTGTTGTTCGTTTGTATGCAAATTGATGACGTGTTTCCCGAAAACTTGGCCCCGCATGAAAACCTGAATGGAACTCGCGGGACATAGCGTCGCATCTGGAAGGGCGCGCAAGTCGGCTGGGCCGATCGCGTAACTTGCTATGTCTAGAAGGGGGCCGACATGATGTCGCTCGATAGCATCACGCTCTATTTGGTCGCCACCATGGTTGCCGCACTGCTCGGCGCCATGATGGTGTTTTTCGGCAAGCAGGAGAACAGCCCCGCGCTGAAATGGTGGGGCACCGCGTATCTCCTCGGCGCAGCGTCCGTCGCGCTATGGACCGCGGCCGGCGACAAGCTCGGCCCGCATCTTTACCTTGCGCTGAACGCAGTCGGCTTCGTCGCCTGCGGCATGGTGTGGAATGCGGCGCGCGTCTTCCACGGCCGCAAGCCGAATTGGCCGGGTCTCCTTGTCGGCGCGCTGGCCTGGGCCGCCGCCGTGACGCTGCTTGATCCCGCCGCGTCCATGCTGCGCATGATCGTCGGCGCCGGCATCGTCTCGGTCTATGCGGCACTGACGGCGAGCGAGCTCTGGGTCGAGCGGCGCAAGAGCCTGCAACGGCGCTGGCCGGCCTTCGTGGTGCCGGTGCTGCACGGCTGCGTGCTGATGCTGCCGATCGTGCTCGGCAGCTTCCTGCGTCCGAACGATGCCGGCTTCTCCGGCAGCATCTGGGTCACCGTGTTTGCGGTCGAGCTCATCCTCTATGCCGTCGGCACCGTGTTCGTGATCTTCATGCTGGTGTCGGAGCGCACGGTGACGGCGCACCGGACCGCCGCGTCCACCGATCCCCTGACCGGCATGCTCAACCGCCGCGGCTTCTCGGAAGCCTGCGGGCGCGTGATCGAGCGCGAGGCCAAGGCCGGCCGTCCCGTGACCGTGATGATCTTCGACATCGATCACTTCAAGTCGATCAACGACCGCTTCGGCCATCCTGCCGGCGACGAGATGCTGAAGCTGTTCTCGACCGTCGTCGTCAGCAACCTGCGCATGACCGATATGTCGGGCCGCATCGGCGGCGAGGAGTTCGCGGCGCTGCTGCCGTGTTCGCTGGAGGAGGGTGTCCTGGTTGCCGAGCGCGTGCGCGAGGCGTTCGAGACCTCCGGCGTCGTCGTCGATGAGGGCCCGGTCGACACCACTGTCAGCATCGGCGTCGCCGGCGGTCCGGCCGGCACCGAGCTCGAGGTGCTGCTGGCCTCGGCCGACACCGCGCTCTATCAGGCCAAGCGCGGCGGTCGTAACCGGGTCGAGGCGGCGGAGGAGCTGCCGCTGTCGCTGGAGAACTGGCGCCGCCAGAGCGCGGCGCGGGTTGGTGCGCCGCAGGCGCGTCCGGCCACCGCCTGAAGCCAAGAGGCGCCTCAAGAGGCGCCTTCGGTAATCCGCTGTTTACCATTCGATCCCTACCATTGCGGTCATGGAAGCGATCCGTCGACAGAACCCGCAGGCTGCCCTGATGTCGCTCGAAGCCGCTGCGGCCTCGGCACGCGGCGGCTTCGCTTGCGTGTTCTCCACCGCGGATGAATACGAGCGCGCGCTCATCACCGAGCGCCGCGCCCAGGGGCGCTACACGCAAAGCCGTAGCTACTGGCCGCTCGCGCTGTTCATCGGTTGCGCGCTCATCGTGGCGGGCACCGCTCTGCTGTTCGCCTGAGAGCACGCATTTTTGACCGGTCAGGGCGCCGATTCGGTGCCTTTTTCTTCGTTGCGGTCTACGGTAGACACACCCATCAAACAAACAGGGTGGAAACCGATGATCACCGAGATTGCGCAAATCGACGTCAAGCCGGGCAGCGAGAAGGATTTTGAGGCGGCCGTCGCCAAGGCCAAGGCCGCCTTCGGCGGTTCGAAGGGCTTTCACGGCTTCGAGCTGCACAAGTCGATCGAGAAGCCGCAGCGCTACCGGCTGATGGTGAAGTGGGCGACGCTGGAGAACCACACCGTCGATTTCCGCGGCTCGGAGAATTTCACCGAATGGCGCGGCCTCGTCGGTCAGTATTTTGCTTCGCCCCCGGAGGTCGAGCACACCGAGACCGTGCTGACGACCTGAGCGACTGCACGACGCCTTACGCCGCCTCGTTGCCTGAGCATGATCTTTTCGGAGAACCGCTGCGCACTTTTCCGGATCATGCTGCCAGGGGCGGCGCCTCGTACGTCTTGAAATGGTCGATCATGACCTTGGCGATGGCGACCAGTGGGAGCGCCAGCGCCAGGCCCCAGATGCCGAACACGACGCCGAGCAGGATCTGGAACGCGAACAGCGTGGCCGGCGGGATGTCGAGCGCCTGCCGCTGCAGGATCGGCGTCAGCACATAGCTCTCCATCGCGTGCACGCCCATGAAGAGGAGGAAGGCCGACAGCGCCGGAATCCAGCCCGAGGCGAGGCTCGCGAGCACCACGACGACGCCGGCAATGATGGCGCCGACGGTCGGAATGAAGGCGAGCAGGCCCGCCTGAATCCCCAGGATGAACGAGCCGGGGATGCCGATGATGGCTAGCCCGATCCAGGTCACGATGCCAACCGCGATCATCACGACGATCTGCGCGATCAGCCAGCGTTCCAGCGTCTCGCTGATGCCGTCGATGATCAGGGTGACGCGGGTGCGATGCCTCGCCGGCGCCAGGAACAACAGGCCGTCGTGGTAGACGCCGGGCTGGGCGGCGAAGGACAGCCCCAGGAACAGCACGATGAAGATGTTTCCCACGCCGTGGATGGTGCCGAGCAGGAGCTTGAAGGTCTGGCTCACGATCGCGCCACCGCTGGAGGCCAGCGCGCCGGCGCCGGGCAAGGAACCGCGCGGGGGTGCTGCTGGCGAGGGTGTCGAGTCCGATGGTGGATTGGCCGAAGCGTCAGACGCAGCGCTGCCGAGATCGAAGAAGCTGGTGTCGATCCCGTGGTTGTCCAGGAAGGTCTTCACGTTGCCGATCTGCGACTTGATGGTCTTGCTCAGCAGCGAGGCCTGCTCGGCGATGGTGGCGCCGCCGAGATAGGCGACGCCCGCGAGCAGCACCGCAAGCACGACGCAGACGATCGCGAGCCGGACCGGATGCGGCAGGTGCACGCGGCGGCCGAGCGCGTTGGTCAGCGCGTTGAGGCCGACGCCGAGCAGCATGCCGGTGAAGATCAGCAGCAGCGTGGTCGCAAAATACCAGGTGAAGACCAGCATCGCCGTGAACAGCACGACACCGATGCCGCCGACCGAAATTGCCCAAGCCAGATCGGTGCGGGTCGTGGGGCGTTGGTCTGCGAGGATGGTCACATCATGTCCTTTTCGGCGGCTGCGGGCGGGGCACTCTTTCGGCAAACGCGCTTTCGATCAAGACCGCGTCAACGCGCTGGTTTGACGCTGTCGCGCGAACGGTGCAGAGCGATGAGGAGAAAACAGGTGGGGGGCGCTTGAGTTTCATCAGCAAGTGGGCCGGTCTGCTCGGGCTTCTGGCCGTGATCGTGATCGGTGACCAGATCCGGATCAACCGGCCCAGCCACAAATACCGCCTCACGGTTGAGGTGACGACGCCTGACGGGATCAAGACGGGGTCCGGTGTTCTCGCCGTCGTGCCTGACCGCAACTATAACCGCGGCGGCCGCACCACGATGCGCGGGGAGGCCGTGTTCGTCGATCTCGGCCAAGACGGCGGCAAAGGCAAGAACCTGGTGGCATTGCTGGCGCATCAGCAGGGCGGCAAGCTCGACCTCGACGACATCAACTATGTCGCGCTCCGTGCCTATGGCGCCGCGCGCGGCAACCGCGTCTCGTTCAACGACATCAGCCGGCAGGCCGGCATTGTCCCGGTGCAGGGGGAGTTGATCCCCGTGCTCGTGAGCTTTGGCGATCCCCGAGATCCCCAGACCGCGCGCCTTGTCGCCGGCGACCATGCGGATGCGGTTCTGGGCGATGGCTACGCCGTCCGTGCCCTCACCGTCGAGGTGGTGCCCAACGGGTTTTGGCCGATCGATTTCGGCGGGGTGCTGGGGGAGCCCGTGACGCGCGGAATCGAGGCGAAATTGCCCTGGCTGGCCACGCCGGACGATCCGGCGGCAACCGCGCTGAAGGCCGCCGGCCTGCCCGTCGTGGGGACAACCGAGGCCCGGGAGGCATTTGCGCGAAAATAGCATTGCCGTCCCGCGATCCCTTCTGTTGAATTTGTTCCATCCCAAGGGCATGTTTGGAGAATCTTCTTACGCGGGAGGTCGGAACGGGAGATGAGAAAGCCGGTCGTCGGCGTGATCGGGAACGCCCATCGCGTCGAAAATCGATTTCAGGTCCAGATGGTCGGCGAGCGCAATTTGCGCGCTGTGGCCGAGGTTTCCGGCGGCCTGCCGATGATGTTTGCGGGAGCGCCCGACATCACCGATATCGGCGCGCTGCTCGATGTGGTCGACGGGATCGTGCTTACCGGCGCCCGCGCCAACGTCCATCCGACCCGTTTCAATGTCGACCCGTGCGAGCGGCACGAGCCCTACGACATCCACCGCGACGAGGTGGCACTGGCGCTCTCGGTCGCTTGCGTGTCCCGCGGCATTCCGCTGTTCGGAATCTGCCGCGGCCTCCAGGAGATGAACGTCGCCTTCGGCGGCTCGCTGCATCCGGAGATCCGCGAAATCCCCGGCCGCATGAACCACCGCATGCCCAGGCTCGAGAACGGCGAGATTCACCCTGATCCAACCGTGGTGTTCGCCGACCGTCACGATGTCGACCTCACGCCCGGAGGCGCCTTCGCGCGGCTGCTCGGCTGCGAGAAGATCAGGGTCAATTCGCTGCACGGCCAGGGCATTCTCGACCCCGGCAAGCGCGTGCTGATCGAAGGCATCGCCGAGGACGGCACCATCGAGGCGATCCGCATCGCGGAAGCCCCGACCTTCGCGCTCGGCGTACAATGGCACGCCGAATACGACCCGCAGCGCAATCCGATCAACCGCAAGCTGTTCGAGGCGTTCGGCGAGGCGATGGTCGTACGCCAGCGCGCGGCGGCGTAGCAAGAAGCTCGCTCGCAGCCCTCGACTGAACGGCGCCTTGGTTTCGCAGCTTACGCCGTCCGCTCCATCCGTCGCGCGCGATAGGCCTGCGGCGACATCAGGGTGAGCTTGCGGAAGGCCTTGCGAAAGCTGCTCTCGTCCTCATAGCCGGCCGTGCGTGCGATGGTCTTGATCGGCTGCGCGGTCGTCTCCAGCAGCGTGCGCGCATGCTCGACGCGGCGGCGCATGATGAAGGCTTGCGGCGGCTCGCGCGTGAGCTCCTGGAACTTCCGGTTCAGCGTGCGCTCGCTGAGGCCGAGCGCATCGGCGAGGCGCTTGACCGTCATCGGGCTCTTGCCGGTGCGGCGAACCAGCAGGTCGGCCCGGGTCAGCAGCGGGTCCTGCGACAGCAAATAGCCGACGGGCATGAAGATCGACTGGGTGCGTTGCGCGGTGTCGATGACGACGTAGTCCGCGCAGAGCTTTGCAATCGCCTTGCCGTCGACCATCTCGATCAGCCTGAGCAGGAGGTCGACCCACGACATCGGTCCGGCCGCGCAGACGATGCGGTCCGCGACCGTGATGACGGCGTCGGCGGCGAGGTCGATGGTGGGATGGCGCTGCCGCAGCTCGCCTTGCAGCCACCAGGTGATGGTGGCGCGGCGGTGGTCGAGCAGGCCGCTGCCTGCAAGCAGGAACACGCCGCTGCAGAACGCGCCGATCAGCCGGCCGCTCGCATGCTGCTGCCGAAGCCAGGCGCCGGCGCGGGCATATTGCGGTTGCAGGCGTTCCGCCGTGACGTGATCGACGAGGTTGCCGGGGACGATGATCGCGTCGAAGCGACCGCGTTTGCCGACCGCGCCATCGACGGCGACCATCTGGCCGCCGCCGGCGCGCACCGGCTTGCCGTCGAGCGAAAGCACCTCCCAGGCGAAGCGCGTTTTCGCACCGCTCTGCTGCATCACGTGATTGGCGAGCGACAGGATGTCGGCGACCCCGGCGATCGCCGAATGCATACAGCCTTCCAGCGCCAGAATTGCGAGCTTCATGAGACCTCCAGGACAGGCGCGGCGATCCTAGCCGATCGGCGCGGGGCTGCGTGGCGGAAATTGCCCGATCTCTGTCTCATCCGCCACTGCCTTGCCGGCGCCGTCAGGTCCAGTCTCGTGCCGTCGTCACACGACATCATTGGAGAGAGACATGCCTTACGTCACCATTTCCACCGTCCGCGGCATCCTGGATGCCGGGCAAAAGAAGACCTTGCTCGAACGCGTCACCGATCTCCTGGTCGAGGTCGAAGGGCAGGGCAATCCGGACTTCCGCCGCAACGTCTGGGTCAGGATCGAGGAGCAGGAGCCGGCGCACTGGTCGCTGGGCGGCATGCAGCCGACGCCTGAGATCATCGCCGGCATGTTCGGCACGATCGGCGCGGATGGCGTGCGGGTCCCACGGCCGTAGCAGCACAGCGTGCGCGGGCGGACCAGCCAAAGGCATGGTTCGCCACCGCCCTGTGCTCAATCGATCTGCGGGGCGATTTCCATTGCATCGCACAATCACAATCACGACCATGGCCCGCATGCGGCCGCATTGAGGTTCGCAAGACGCGCACCATATGCTCTGCAAGGGAGCCCTGCCGTGCAGACCATGAAGGCGGCCCTCGTTGCGGCGATTGGCGTCGTGGCTTTGATCTGCTGCCTCCTTCCCAGCTCAGCGGAGGAGAACGGCCGTCTTGCATTGGTCGTTTCGATCGACGGAGCCATCGGCCCTGCGTCGGCCAGCTACGTCAAGGAGGCTTTGGCCAAGGCAAGCGAACGGCGTGCCGAGGTCGTGCTTCTGAGACTGAACACGCCCGGCGGCCTCAATTCCAGCATGCGCGAGATCATCGCGGATGTGCTGGCCTCGCCGATCCCTGTCGTCGGTTACGTCGCGCCATCCGGCGCCCACGCGGCGAGCGCGGGGACCTATATCCTTTATGCGACCCACATCGCGGCGATGGCGCCGGGCACCAATATTGGCGCCGCGACGCCGGTGCAGATCGGCGGGCCGCTGCCGGGTCTTCCGAGCGGACCGGCGGACAAGGGCGGCAAGGACAAGAAGGACGGTGACCAGCAGAGCGAGTCCAAGGATCAGCCCAAGGATGCCATGACGGCCAAGGCGACCAATGATGCGGTTGCCTTCATCCGCAGTCTTGCGGAGCTGCGCAACCGCAATGTGGACTGGGCGGAGAAGGCGGTCCGTGAGGCTGCCACGCTCTCTGCGAACGCCGCGCTAGAGGCTCATGCCATCGATCTCGTCGCGCGCGATCAGGCTGAATTGCTGAGGCAGATCGATGGTCGCGTGGTCGAGGTCGCAGGCGGCAAGACGCAACGCCTGGTGACAAAGGATGCCGTCGTCGAAGCCATCGATCCCGGACCGATATCCCGCTTCCTGGCGGTGATCACCGATCCGAACGTGGCGTTCATTCTCCTGATGGTCGGCATCTACGGCTTGATCTTCGAGTTCATGTCTCCTGGAGCCGTCGCCCCCGGAGTCGTCGGCGCGATCTGCCTGCTGATCGGCCTCTATGCGCTCAATCTGCTGCCGATCAATTATGCCGGCCTCGCCCTGATGTTGGTTGGACTCGTGCTTCTCACCATCGAAGCCTTCAACCCGACCGTGGTGATCGGGCTCGGAGGGATCATCGCGTTCGTGCTGGGAGCGCTGATGCTTTTCAGGGGCGAGGCGCCGGGCTACCACCTGTCGTGGTGGGTGATCGGCATCACCGCAGCAGTGTTCGCCGGCTTTGCGCTCGTCGTGCTCGGTTCGCTTCGGCGCGTCGGCAGGGCTCCTGCACTGGTCGGCGCGCAGGCCATGCGAGGCTTGCCCGCCGAGGTTCTCGACTGGAATGGGAACGAAGGTCATGTCTTCGCCCATGGTGAGCGCTGGCAGGCGCGCGGCGCCGAAACGTTCAAGCCCGGAGAGACGGTCGAAGTCGCCAACATCGTCGACCTGACGCTGCTGATACGGCGCGCACCAACAGGCGAGGGAGGTACATCATGATGCTGGAATATCTGACCTATGCGGCGCTTGCGTTGCTCGTCATCATGTTCCTGTCCCAGGCTATTCGAATCCTGCGCGAATACGAGCGTGGCGTCATCTTTACGCTCGGCCGCTTTACCGGCGTGAAGGGCCCGGGCCTCATCATCCTCATTCCGATCGTGCAGCAACTGGTGAAGGTGGATCTGCGGGTGATGGTGCAGGTCGTGCCGCCGCAGGACGTGATTTCGCGGGACAACGTCTCCGTCAAGGTCAACGCCGTTCTGTACTTCCGCATCGTCGACCCCGAACGGGCCATCATCAAGGTCGGCGACTACATGGCCGCGACCAGCCAGCTCGCCCAGACGACCTTGCGCTCGGTGCTCGGCAAGCACGAGCTCGACGAGATGCTCGCCGAGCGCGACAGGTTGAACGCGGACATCCAGGAGATCCTCGACAAGCAGACCGACGTCTGGGGCATCAAGGTCACCGGCATAGAGATCAAGGACGTCGATCTCAATGAAACCATGGTGCGCGCGATTGCCAAACAGGCCGAGGCTGAGCGGTTGCGGCGGGCCAAGGTGATCAATGCGATGGGCGAGCAGCAGGCTGCCGAAAAGCTCGTCGAGGCCGGCCGGATTCTCGCGCAGGAGCCTCAGGCGATGCAACTACGTTATTTCGCGGCCCTGCACGACATCGCGGGCGAACGGTCCTCGACCATCGTCTTTCCGCTGCCGACGGGGCTGCTCGACCATTTTGTGCCGCGGCGCGACAACCCGTAGCCATCAGCGGCAGGATGACCCATCTTCGGCCCAAATGGAGGTGTCGAATATCGTTCCCAACTTAAACGGGAGGAAAATTCGATGACGAAGCATGCCGCCAGACCAGCAAGCCGCCGCCGAAATCGGACATTGATGCTCACCGTTCCGCTGGTCGCCCTCGCACTTTGGTCGTGGAGGATCGATGCGGCGCAGGCCGCAGAGCCGGGCAAGGACGCGACGGCGGCCGGCCTGCCGCGCATTCTCGTGCTTGCGACGGGAGGCACCATCGCAGGCCAGGCCGACACGCGCGCGACCGGCGCGTACAAATCCGGCCAGATCACCGGGGAGCAGTTGATGCAGTCGGTACCGGGCCTGGACAAGCTCGCGAAGCTGAACGCTGAGCAGATTTCGTCGATCGGATCCCAGGACATGAACGACAAGGTCTGGTTTGCCCTGGCCCGCCGCATCCAGGACGCCTTCGACAAGAATGAAGCCGATGGAATCCTCATCACCCACGGCACGGATACGCTCGAGGAGACCGCGTTCTTTCTCGACAATGTCGTGCGCGGCGACAAGCCGGTGGTGATCGTCGGTTCGATGCGTCCGGCCACGGCGGTGAGTGCGGACGGCCCCGGCAATCTGTACGAAGCGGTGCAGGTGGCGGCCGATCCGCGCTCTCGCGGCCGCGGCGTGATGGCCGTGCTGAACGACAAGATCCAAAGCGCCCGCTCGATCACCAAGACCAACACCACGAGCATCGAGACGTTCAGCTCCCCCAATGACGGCCCGATCGGCTATGTCGACACCGCCGGCGGCATCCGTTTCATGACCCAGGCCGCCGGCAAGCGCACGACCTATCCGCTCCCGGCAGGCGAGCAATTGCCGCGCGTCGAGATCGTCTACTCGCATGCCAACATGGACGCCGTTCCGATCGAGGACGCCATTTCCCACGGCGCCAAGGGCATCGTGCTGGCCGGCGTCGGCGACGGCAACACGTCGAAGCAGGCCCTCGATGCGCTCGAAGCGGCGGCGAAGAAGGGCATCATCGTCGTCCGCTCCACGCGGGTTCGATCCGGCTTCGTCACCCGGAATGTCGAGGTTGACGACGACAAGAACGGGTTCGTCGTGTCCGAGGACCTCAATCCGCAGAAGGCCCGTGTTCTCACTCAATTGCTGATCGCGGGCGGGGTTACGGCTCCGGCCGAGCTCCAGCGCGCCTTCACTGCAACGTGGTGATTGGGCGCGTCGTGTCCTGCAGGGAGGGTTAGCGTAATCCACCCTGCGACTCCCCAAAACGAAAAGGCGCTCCTCGCGGAGCGCCTTTTGCTTGTCGCAGAGAGTTTGGGCCGCTTAGCCCGAATAGTACATGTCGAACTCGACCGGGTGCGGGGTCATTTCGAAGCGCTCGACCTCGGTCATCTTCAGCTCGATGTAGCTGTCGATGAAGTCGTCGTCGAACACGCCGCCGTTCTTGAGGAAGCCGCGGTCCTTGTCGAGGTTTTCGAGCGCCTCGCGGAGCGAGCCGCACACCGTCGGGATCTGCTTCAGCTCTTCCTTCGGCAGGTCGTAGAGGTCCTTGTCCATCGCCGGACCCGGATCGATCTTGTTCTTGATGCCGTCGAGGCCGGCCATCAGCATCGCGGCGAAGCCGAGATAGGGATTGGCGAGCGGATCGGGGAAGCGCACCTCGACACGCTTGGCCTTCGGCGAAGCGGTGTAGGGGATGCGGCAGGAGGCCGAGCGGTTGCGCGCGGAGTAGGCGAGCAGCACGGGAGCCTCATAGCCCGGGACCAGACGCTTGTAGGAGTTGGTCGACGGGTTGGTGAAGGCGTTGATCGCCTTGGCGTGCTTGATGATGCCGCCGATGTAGTGAAGGCAGGTCTCCGACAGGTCGGCGTACTTGTTGCCGGCGAACACCGGCTTGCCGTCCTTCCAGATCGACTGGTGCACGTGCATGCCCGAGCCGTTGTCGCCATAGACCGGCTTCGGCATGAAGGTGGCGGTCTTGCCGTAGATGTGCGCGACCTGGTGGATGCAGTACTTGTAGATCTGCATGTGGTCGGCCATCAGCGTCAGCGTGTCGAACTTCATGCCGAGCTCGTGCTGGGCGGACGCGACTTCGTGGTGATGCTTCTCGACCTTGACGCCCATCTTGGCCATGGCGCCGAGCATTTCGGAGCGCATGTCCTGCACGGAGTCCTGCGGCGGCACCGGGAAGTAGCCGCCCTTGGTGCGGACGCGGTGGCCGAGATTGCCGCCTTCATATTCGGTGTCGGAGTTGGTCGGCAGCTCCGAGGAGTCGAGACGGAAGCCGGTGTTGTAGGGGTTGGCGGAGAAGCGCACGTCGTCGAACACGAAGAACTCGGCTTCGGGGCCGACGAACACGCTGTCGCCCACGCCCATCGACTTCACCATGGCCTCGGCCTTCTTGGCGATGCCGCGGGGGTCGCGGTTGTAGGGCTCGCCGGTGGTCGGCTCGAGCACGTCGCAGGTGATGACCATGGTGGTCTCGGCGAAGAACGGGTCGATCGTCGCGGTCACCGGATCCGGCATCAGGCACATGTCGGACTCGTTGATCGCCTTCCAGCCGGCGATCGAGGAGCCGTCGAACATCGTCCCTTCGGCGAAAATGTCCTCATCGATCATGCTGATGTCGAACGTCACGTGCTGCCACTTGCCGCGCGGATCGGTGAAGCGCAGGTCGACGTATTTGACGTCGTTGTCCTTGATCGATTTCAGGACGTCTTTGGCGGTCTTCATGCATACCCCTTTTGGCTCTGCGGGTCGGTTTCCAGGTGAGCAAGATTGTTCTCGCTTTTGGCGAGTTCGCGCGCGAGCGCACAAACAAAATCAGGCCGCCGAAGCAGCCTTTTTCTTGTCGGAGTGTCGCAAAATGCGGGATAGCACCCGGCTCAGATAGCGTCCAGCCCGGATTCGCCGGTCCGGATGCGGATCGCCTCTTCGATATTGGAGACGAAAATCTTGCCGTCGCCGATGCGCCCGGTCTGCGCGGCGCGGCGGATCGCGTCGATGGCGCGCTCGACCAGATCGTCGCCGATCACGATCTCGATCTTCACCTTGGGGAGGAAATCGACGATGTATTCTGCGCCGCGGTAAAGCTCGGCGTGGCCCTTCTGCCGGCCAAAGCCCTTGGCCTCGGTCACGGTGATGCCTTGCAGGCCGACTTCCTGAAGCGCTTCCTTCACCTCGTCGAGCTTGAATGGCTTGATGATGGCTTCGATTTTCTTCACTGCGCGCCTCCCGGCCTTTCGATCAAATAGCAACGTCTTCGTCAGGATGCGCTTTTCTTAACGCACGATCTTGTCTTCGCTATGCCGGGATGCCTGACCAACCCGGCAACAACGGCCGGCCACACCCTGATAGATTGCCAGTGAGCACGACGAACCGAAGCGGCTTCCTCGAAAGCAGGGTCTATGCCAAGTTGCAAATGCCCTGATTATTGGAGCGTTATCAGCCTTTTAACGCGCATCTCTGATAGGTGGAGCCGACTGGCTCAAAATACCGCAGACTACGAAATAGGCAATCGGTTCAATATCTGTGCAAATCGTTGTTCTGCCGGGTGGGTCTGTACGGAACGTGCCTGTTGAAAAGGCGTTTGGACCAGGGAAGTGGCATGGAAGTTCTGACCAACGCTGAAATGCAGCGCGCCGACCAGCTCAGTATTGCGGCAGGCACGCCCGGCTTCAAGCTGATGCTCAGCGCGGGACAGGCGGTCGCGGAGGCCGCCAATGCGCTGGTGGAGGAGGGGCCGATCCTGATCGTGGCCGGTCCCGGCAACAATGGCGGCGACGGTTTTGTCGCAGCCGCCGAACTCGCCGCGCAAGGGCGCGACGTCTCGGTGATCCTGATGTGCGAGCGCGACCAGCTCCAGGGTGACGCGGCCTCCGCGGCGCGCGGCTGGAAGCACCCGGTGCTGCCGTTCAATCCGCAGGCGATCGGAAAGCCCGCGCTGATCATCGATGCGCTGTTCGGCGCGGGCCTCAGTCGCCCGGTCGACGGCGAGGCGCATGCGATGATCGAAGCGATCAACGCCAACGGCGCCCCGGTGCTCGCGGTCGACCTGCCGAGCGGCATCAACGGCACCAGCGCAGCTGTGATGGGCGCGGCGGTGAACGCCACCGAGACCGTCACCTTCTTCCGCAAGAAGCCGGCGCATTTGCTGCTGCCCGGCCGTATGCATTGCGGCCACGTGCGCGTCGCCGACATCGGCATCGACGCACAGGTGCTGGACGAGATCG
The DNA here is from genome assembly GCF_052075965.1 of Bradyrhizobium sp. 482_C4_N1_8. Taxonomy (NCBI): domain Bacteria; kingdom Pseudomonadati; phylum Pseudomonadota; class Alphaproteobacteria; order Hyphomicrobiales; family Nitrobacteraceae; genus Bradyrhizobium; species Bradyrhizobium sp. 482_C4_N1_8. The sequence continues at coordinate 4,163,929 of NZ_CP197231.1, forward strand.
CGCCGCGGACCTTCGAGAACGATCCGGATTTCTGGGGCACCGCCTTTCCGGTGCCGCGCATCGACGGCCATAAATACGCACGGGGCCACGTGCTGGCGGTCTCGGGCGATGCCGCCGCGACCGGCGCGGCGCGGCTCGCCGCCCGTGGGGCTTTGCGGGCCGGAGCGGGCCTTGTGACATTGGCAACGCCGCGCGATGCGCTCGCGATCAATGCCAGCGCGCTGACTGCGGTGATGGTTCGCGCCTGCGACACAGCGGTCGAATTCGGCGCGTTGCTCGGCGACAAGCGCTACAGTACCTGCCTGATCGGACCCGGCGCGGGCGTCGGCGATCGCACCTGCGATCTGGTCCACACGGCGCTTCACGCGCAGCGGCATCTGGTGCTGGACGCGGATGCGCTGACGAGCTTTGCCGCAAACCCCGAGCGGCTGTTTGAATCGATCAAGTCCTCTGAGGACAGTGCGGTGGTGCTGACGCCGCACGAGGGTGAATTTCCGCGCCTGTTCTCCGACCTCAGCAACAAACATCCGGGCCGCTCGAAGCTGGAGCGCGTCCGCGCCGCGGCCGAGCGCTGTGGTGCGGTCGTGCTGCTGAAGGGGCCGGACACGACGATCGCCGCCCCTGACGGCCGCGCCACCATCGCCGCCAACGCGCCGCCCTGGCTCGCCACCGCGGGCGCCGGCGATGTGCTCGCCGGCATCATCGCAGGGCTCCTGGCGCAAGGCGTTCCGGCCTTCGAGGCCGCCAGCATCGGCGTCTGGATGCATGGCGAGGCGGCAAGCGAGGCTGGGCCGGGGCTGATCGCGGAGGACCTGACCGAGACGCTGCCGGCCGTGCACCGGCGGATCTATAGTGCGCTGGGGGTGGAGTATTAGTGCTCAGGCAGCTCGCACTCACCGATATGGGCGAGGCCGCGCAGGTCCATCGGATTGCGTTTGACCAGGCGATGCCGTGGCTGGTTGGGCTGCACACACCTGACGAGGACAGCTGGTTCTACCGCGAGCGCGTTTTCACGACGTGCCGTGTGTGGGGACGGTTCGATGATGGCGTCCTGAGCGGGATCATCGCCTTCCGCGAAGGTTGGGTCGAGCAGCTCTATGTGCTTCCCGCCGCCCAGGGGCGCGGCGTCGGCACAGAACTCCTCGATGTCGTCAAGCGGGCCAGCGACCAGCTGGAGCTCTGGACCTTCGAGCGCAACGCGCCGGCGCGGCGCTTCTATGAGGCGCGCGGGTTCGCACTGGTTGAGCAGACCGACGGGGCGCGGAACGAGGAGCGGGAGCCTGACGCTCGCTACCTCTGGACGGGGCGGTAGCCGCTCACTCCACCGCGTACCAGCGCACCAGCCGCGGCGCGGCCCAGTCGGTCACGACGGATTCGATCAGCCAGCGTCCGGGTGAGGTCGCCGCGAATGCGATGCGCTGGGTCTGGCCGGGCTCGATTGCGAGCGTGTCGAGCCAATAGGGCTTCCAGCCGTCGTCGAGCTTGTCGAGCAGGCGGAAATGATGGCCGTGCATTTGAAACACGGTCGTGGCCGGTCCGGGGTTCTTGAGGGCCAGCACGACGGTGCGGCCGGCCTTGGCGCGGAAGACGGGATTGGAGGAGACGGAGAAGCTTGCAGGCCGTGCCCAGCCGGCCTCGGGCGCGCCGAGCGCGACATCGAACCGCAGGGCGCCTTTGAGGTCGAGCTTCTCGGGGAGGTCGTTCAGGGGGAGCGGCTGTGGCGGCAACAGCGGCGCGCGCCGCTCGAGCTTGCCAGATATCGTGAGGCTCCCGACCTGGCGCGCCTCCTTGCCGTCATGCAACAGGAATGGGGCCGATGTGGCCGCGTCCACGAAGGCGTCGGCGCGTGCGCCGGGGGCGAGCACCAGGGCGCCGTTGCGCGCCGGGAATGGCTCGGCCGGCTGTCCGTCCAGGGCCATCACCTGGACCTCGTGGCCTTCCAATTTGATCGCCAGAACAGAACGTTGCGAGCCGTTGATAAAGCGCAGCCGCAGCCGCTCGCCGGCCGTGGCTGAGAGTTCGAACGAAGTCCGTCCATTGAGGGTAAAGAGCGGTGTCGCGTCCCCGGGGGCGCGGCCGGGCGGAAGCGCGGTCCCATCCGGCCGCAGGCGCCATTCCTCGATCAACAGGACCTCGTCGCGGTCGACAGGGACGCGATTTGTCTCGCCGGCGATGATCGGAAGCGGGCGCGCGGGCAGCTTCAGACCGTCTTCGAAGAGGCGGAAGTCGGCTGCCAAAGTTCCTGCATTTGGTATTGAAACAATTGAGGTTTCAGTCACATCCGGCGCAGTCGGCGTACGCCCTCGCAACGGGTCGGCCCCGGCCGGGCCATTCAGGCCGTACCAGACTGGCGCAAGCGGGACAGGCAGGTCGTTCCGGAAGACCACCTCGCAGCGGTCGCCTCGCTTGAGACGGACGTTGCCGATATGGCTTACGGCGGCCAGCTCCCAGATCGGTGTAGCCGGCTGACCCGGCCTGAGCGCCAGGGTTGCCGGCCTTGCCTGCAGGGCGAGCTGGGCGGTGACAGCGGGGGCCGCGCCGCCGGCGATCAACCCGGCTGCGGGGGCTGCAAGTCCAGCTCCAAGTCCGGCCAAAACCTCACGCCGGGTCGGGTCAGAGATCCGCGTTTTCATGGCTCGATGCGGACCATGAAGCGCTGGATAAGTCCAGCCGTCGCGCCTACTTAAAGCCTGTCTCTATCGGGCCATTTTTTTGCTGCGAACAGTCAGGCACATGCTATAAGCCCGGCCGCCCGCGGCATCGCGGCCGGTCTTGATGCAAATTCACGCGGGCGTGGCGGAACTGGTAGACGCGCTGGATTTAGGTTCCAGTGACGAAAGTTGTGGGGGTTCGAGTCCCTCCGCCCGCACCAAGCGCTTTCAGCGTTTGCACGGATTACCGAAGGGCTGCTTCCTCACGGAGTGTTTCCGGCGGAAGTGGTCCGATGAACCACCGGCGTTGAGGCGTCTTGCCTCGCGCCGGTTCGATTAATGACAGCGTCCCGACGCATGCGTGCCGGGGCCGAGCGAGAAGAAGATTGGACGCCATGCAGGTCACAGAAACCCTCTCGGAAGGTTTGAAGCACGAGTTCAAGATCAGCGTTCCCGCGTCTGATCTCGACGCCAAGGCTGGTGCCAAACTCGTCGATCTCAAGGACAAGGTCCGCATCAACGGCTTCCGCCCCGGCAAGGTGCCGGTCGCTCACCTGAAGAAGGTCTATGGCCGCTCGGTGATGGCCGAGACCATCGACCAGACCATCCGCGACACCAACACGCAGCTGTTCTCCGACCGCGGTTTCCGCCTCGCGACCGAGCCGAAGATCACCATGCCGACAGAGCAGGCCGAGGTCGAGGAGCTGCTCAACGGAAAAACCGATCTGACCTACACGGTCGCGATCGAAGTGGTGCCCGCGATTGCGCTCGCCGATTTCAAGAGCTTCCAGGTCGAGAAGCCTGTCGCCGACGTGTCCGACACCGATGTCGACGAAGCCATCAAGCGCATCGCCGACAGCAACCGCGGCTATGCGGCCAAGGCCGAGGGCGCCAAGGCCGAGTCGGGCGACCGCGTCACCATCAACTTCAAGGGCACCATCAACGGCGAAGTCTTCGAGGGCGGCACCGGCGAGGGCATCCAGGTAGCGATCGGTTCCAATACCTTCATCCCCGGTTTCGAGGAGCAGCTCACCGGCATCGGCGCCGGCGAGACGCGCACGCTGAAAGTGTCGTTCCCCAAGAACTACATGAACGACAAGCTCGCCGGCCAGCCGGCCGAGTTCGAGACCACCGCGACCTCGATCGAGGCGCCGCAGGACGTCGCGATCGACGACGAGTTCGCCAAGACGCTTGGCCTCGAATCGCTGGACAAGCTGAAGGAAGCCGCGCGCGAGCGTCTGGCTGCCGAGTTTGCCGGCGCGACGCGCCAGCGTGTCAAGCGAGCGCTGCTCGACCGCCTCGACGAGGCGCATCGCTTCGAAGCGCCGCCGTCGCTCGTCGACGAGGAATTCAATCTGATGTGGAACTCGGTCAAGGCCGAGATGGATTCGGCCGGCAAGACCTTCGCGGACGAGGATACCACCGAAGACAAGGCCAAGGACGAGTACCGCAAGATCGCAGACCGCCGCGTGCGGCTCGGCCTCGTGCTGTCCGAGATCGGCGAGAAGAACAAGATCACCGTGACCGACGACGAGGTCGGCCGCGCCGTGATCGAGCGCGCTCGCTCGATGCCGGGTCGCGAGAAGGAAGTCTGGGACTATTACCGCAACAACGCCCAGGCGTTGGCCCAGCTTCGTGCACCGATCTACGAGGACAAGGTCGTCGACTTCATCCTCGAGCTCGCCAACGTGACCGAGAAGAAGGTCTCGCGCGAGGACCTGTACAAGGACGAGGACGCGGAAAAGACCGCAGCCTGAAGGCTCTAGAGCGTTTTCGAGCGAAGTGGATACCGGTTCGCGTAAAGAAAGCGCGTCAAACTTAGAATCTAGAGCTCCGTTCCGATTCCATCGGAACGGGGCTCTAGGACAGCCTTCCATTAAGGATGATCAGCAAAGGGGCCCGGCTAGCCAACTGGCTGGCTGGGCCTGTTTGCGAGAATCAGCTTCAAGTGCCCCGTGGATTAAGCCTTAATTCGCTCCGCACTTGTCTGGCGCGAATTGGGCTATATCTGTCGGTACGCCCTGTACCCAAGTCTTATACCAAGCGTTCTACCTCTACCCACTTCCTGCATCACTGGCGTCCATCGGCCTTCCGGCAAATCCAGCCAAACTGGCAGCCAAGACTGGCAATGTCCGCCTCCTAAAACCCTAGGTGACTCATGCGCGATCCGGTTGAAACCTACATGAACCTCGTGCCCATGGTGGTCGAGCAGACCAACCGTGGCGAGCGCGCCTACGACATCTTCTCGCGCCTGTTGAAGGAGCGCATCATTTTCCTGACCGGGCCGGTCGAGGACGGCATGTCGACGCTGGTGGTCGCGCAGCTCCTGTTCCTTGAAGCGGAAAATCCGAAGAAGGAAATCTCGATGTACATCAACTCGCCGGGCGGCGTGGTGACGTCGGGCCTCGCGATCTACGACACCATGCAGTTCATCCGCCCGCCGGTCTCGACGCTGTGCACGGGCCAGGCCGCCTCGATGGGCTCGCTGCTGCTCTGCGCCGGCGAGAAGGACATGCGCTTCTCGCTGCCGAACGCGCGCATCATGGTGCACCAGCCCTCCGGCGGCTTCCAGGGCCAGGCCACCGACATCATGCTGCACGCGCAGGAAATCCTGAACCTGAAGAAGCGGCTCAACGAGATCTACGTGAAGCACACTGGCCAGACCTACAAGACGATCGAGGACGCGCTGGAACGCGACAAGTTCCTCACCGCGAACGACGCCAAGGAGTTCGGCCTGGTCGACAGGGTCATCGACAAGCGCGCCGAAGAGCCGGCGGCGAAACCGCAGTAACGCGAACGGGGCTGCAACATCGATCCCTGGAATACCTATGGGGATTTCTCGGGATCGTCAGGGCGACGTTCACGTTAACGGCGCACTACGCGGCGGCGCAAAAAACAGTCTTGCGCCCCGCGACAGGCAGAAAGTTCCGCTTTCGTGCTTGTTTTTCGTGGCAATCCAGCAACTCCGGGGCGATTTCGATCACTTCGTCCGTGCCAAGACGTGAAATCACGGTATTGTCACGGGTAGCCAGCGCCCCCTCGATTAGCGAATTCTTGATAGTCGGGTGACAGCATGGTTGGCTACGATTGATCGGCTATGATCGCGGAGAATCGAGTGACCGTGATTCGCACGGGATGTAACGCGTAGGGTCTTTTTTGGTACGGAATTTGCTCTATTTGAACTTCATACGGCATGCGTGCCGGAATGGAGCGATCGAGCGGAGCGGGATCGAACCGCGGACGGAGACATGAATGAGTAAGGTCGGCACGAGCGACTCCAAGAACACGCTGTATTGCTCGTTCTGCGGCAAGAGCCAGCACGAAGTCCGCAAACTGATCGCGGGTCCCACGGTCTTCATCTGCGACGAGTGCGTTGAGCTCTGCATGGACATCATCCGCGAGGAGAACAAATCCTCGCTCGTGAAGTCGCGCGACGGCATTCCGACGCCGAAGGAAATCTGCAAGGTCCTGGACGATTACGTCATCGGCCAGAGCCATGCGAAGAAGGTCCTGTCGGTCGCGGTGCACAATCACTACAAGCGCCTCAACCACCAGACCAAGCACAACGACGTCGAGCTCGCGAAGTCGAACATCCTGCTGATCGGTCCGACCGGTTCGGGCAAGACGCTGCTCGCGCAGACGCTCGCCCGCATCCTGGACGTGCCGTTCACGATGGCCGACGCAACGACGCTGACCGAAGCCGGCTATGTCGGTGAGGACGTCGAGAACATCATCCTGAAGCTGCTCCAGGCCGCCGACTACAATGTCGAGCGCGCCCAGCGCGGCATCGTCTACATCGACGAAATCGACAAGATTAGCCGCAAGTCTGACAATCCCTCGATCACGCGCGACGTGTCGGGTGAGGGCGTGCAGCAGGCGCTGCTGAAGATCATGGAGGGCACGGTGGCTTCGGTCCCGCCGCAGGGCGGCCGCAAGCATCCGCAGCAGGAGTTCCTGCAGGTGGATACCACCAACATCCTGTTCATCTGCGGCGGTGCGTTCGCCGGCCTCGAGAAGATCATCTCGGCGCGCGGGCGGTCGACCTCGATCGGCTTCGCCGCCCAGGTGCTCGCGCCGGAGGATCGCCGTACCGGCGAGATCTTCCGCCACGTCGAGCCTGAGGACCTCCTGAAGTACGGTCTCATCCCCGAATTCGTCGGCCGTCTGCCGGTCGTGGCGACGCTCGAGGATCTGGACGAGACCTCGCTGAAGAAGATCCTCACCGAGCCGAAGAACGCGCTGGTGAAACAGTACCAGCGGCTGTTCGAGATGGAGAACATCGAGCTGACCTTCGCCGACGAGGCGCTTGGCGCGGTCGCCCGCAAGGCGATCGAGCGCAAGACCGGCGCGCGTGGTCTGCGTTCGATCCTCGAGGCGATCCTGCTCGAGACCATGTTCGACCTGCCGGGCCTGGAAGGTGTGGAAGAAGTCGTGATTTCGCGCGAAGTCGTGGAAGGTACGGCCCGTCCGCTCTACATCTACGCCGATCGGTCCGATCGCGCCGTCGAGAACGCCAGCGCCTGATTTTCGGCGCTGGAACGCTCCAATCGTCTTTGATAGTAGCGGCTGCGGAATGGTTCTCCGCAGCCGATGTTGCGTCGCTTATACGCGTGCGTAAGCGCCTGATGGCGCGCGTCTTTCAATGACTTGACACCCCCCCGGTCGATAGCCACCTAATGTCGGCGGCGAGCGAGAATTCTCTTCAAGATTCGCCTCAGTTCCGATCCGGCAAGCCCGGTCCAACCTTCGAATGGTAGGCCGGTTTTCTGGATCACCTCGGCACCTTGTGGCGGTTGCGCATGAGCATGGCGGGCTGCGTGCAAGGGGGCAAAGCAAAAGGAAAAGGCCATGACTAATCCAAAACCCCGGCCAACCATCGTCCATGGCGAAACGCACGCCTATCCCGTGCTGCCGCTGCGCGACATCGTCGTCTTCCCGCACATGATCGTTCCGCTCTTCGTCGGTCGCGAGAAGTCGATCCGCGCGCTCGAAGAGGTGATGAAGAACGACGCGCTGATCATGCTCGCGACGCAGAAGAACGCGTCCGACGATGATCCGGCGCCCGATGCCATTTACGAGACCGGTACGCTCGCCAGCGTGCTTCAGCTCTTGAAGCTTCCCGACGGCACCGTGAAGGTGCTGGTCGAAGGGCTCGAGCGTGCGCGCGTGCAGAAATACACCGATCGCAGCGAGTACTACGAAGCGACCGCGATTGCGCTCGCCGACACCGATGCGAAGTCGGTCGAGGCGGAGGCACTGTCGCGCTCGGTCGTGTCCGATTTCGAAAGCTATGTGAAGCTCAACAAGAAGATCTCGGCCGAGGTCGTCGGGGTCGTGCAGGCGATCACCGATTTCGCCAAGCTCGCCGACACCGTTGCCTCGCATCTCGCCGTCAAGATTGCGGATCGCCAGCAAATCCTGGAGACGCTGTCGGTCACCACGCGCCTCGAGAAGGTGCTGGGCCTGATGGAGAGCGAGATCTCGGTGCTGCAGGTCGAGAAGCGCATCCGCTCGCGCGTCAAGCGCCAGATGGAGAAGACCCAGCGCGAGTATTATCTCAACGAGCAGATGAAGGCGATCCAGAAGGAGCTCGGCGACGACGACGGTCGCGACGAACTCGCCGATCTCGAAGAGAAGATCTCCAAGACCAAGCTCTCCAAGGAAGCGCGCGAGAAGGCGCAGCATGAGTTGAAGAAGCTGCGCCAGATGTCGCCGATGTCCGCGGAAGCGACCGTCGTGCGCAACTATCTGGATTGGCTGCTGTCGATCCCGTGGAACAAGAAGTCCAAGGTGAAGAAGGATCTGGAATCGGCGCAGGCGGTTCTGGATGCCGATCACTACGGGCTGGAGAAGGTCAAGGACCGTATCGTCGAGTATCTCGCGGTGCAGTCGCGCGCCAACAAGCTGACCGGACCGATCCTCTGCCTCGTCGGACCGCCCGGCGTCGGCAAGACCTCGCTCGGCAAGTCGATCGCGAAGGCGACCGGACGTGAGTTCGTGCGCGTCTCGCTCGGCGGCGTGCGCGACGAGGCCGAGATCCGCGGTCATCGCCGCACCTATATCGGTTCGATGCCCGGCAAGATCATCCAGTCGATGCGGAAGGCGAAGTCGTCCAATCCGCTGTTCCTGCTGGACGAGATCGACAAGATGGGCGCCGATTTCCGCGGCGATCCGTCTTCGGCGCTGCTCGAGGTCCTCGACCCCGAGCAGAATGGGACCTTCAACGACCACTACCTCGAGGTCGACTACGATCTGTCCAATGTGATGTTCATCACGACCGCGAATACGCTCAATATTCCGGGGCCGCTGATGGACCGCATGGAGATCATCCGGATCGCGGGCTACACCGAGAACGAGAAGGTCGAGATCGCGCGCAAGCATCTGATCCCGAACGCGGTGTCCAAGCACGGCCTGGACTCCAAGGAGTTCTCGATCGACGACGACGCGCTGCTGCTGTTGATCCGCCGCTACACCCGCGAAGCGGGCGTGCGTAATCTGGAGCGTGAGCTCTCCACACTCGCCCGCAAGGCGGTGAAGGAGCTGATGATCTCCAAGAAGAAGTCGGTCAAGGTCACCGAGAAGACTCTGGAAGAGCTTCTGGGCGTGCCGAAGTACCGCTACGGCGAGATCGAGAGCGAGCCGCAGGTCGGTATCGTCACGGGCCTTGCATGGACCGATGTCGGCGGTGAGCTCTTGACCATCGAAGGCGTCATGATGCCCGGCAAGGGCAAGATGACGGTCACGGGCAATCTGCGCGACGTGATGAAGGAATCGATCTCGGCGGCGGCGTCCTACGTGCGCTCGCGTGCGATCGTCTACGGCATCGAGCCGCCGCTGTTCGACCGGCGCGACATCCACGTGCACGTGCCGGAAGGCGCGACGCCGAAGGACGGTCCGTCGGCGGGCGTGGCAATGGCCACCGCGATCATCTCGGTCATGACCGGCATTCCGGTCCGCCACGATGTCGCGATGACCGGCGAGATCACGCTGCGCGGCCGTGTGCTGCCGATCGGCGGCCTGAAGGAGAAGCTGCTGGCTGCTGCCCGCGGCGGCATCAAGATGGTGCTGATCCCCGAGGACAACGCCAAGGATCTCACGGAGATTTCCGATGCGATCAAGGGCGGCATGGAGATCATCCCGGTGTCGCGTCTGGACGACGTCGTCGCCAGGGCGCTGGTGAAGAAGCCGGTGCCGATCGTCTGGGAAGAGGACACCAAGGTGACGGTGAAGCCGGACGGGGACGAGGCCGCCGGCGGACTGACCGCTCACTAAGGTTCAGCGAAAGATGATAAAACGGCGCCTTCGGGCGCCGTTTTTGTTTTGGGGGCAGGGGATCAGGGCGATGCAGATCGACGGGCAGTGCCATTGCGGGCAGATCACCTTTGAGGCCGAGGTCGACCCCGAGGCGGTGTCGGTCTGCCATTGCCGGGATTGCCAGACCCTGACGGGATCGCCGTTCCGGGTGACCGCGATCTGCACCAAGGCCGACGTGCGCGTGACCAGCGGCACGCCAAAAGTCTACGGCAAGCGCGGCGACAACGGCCGGATGCGTTTCCAGCACTTCTGCGCCGACTGCGGTTCCCCGCTGTTCACCAGCGGCGAGGGTGATCAGGCCGACGATTGGGGCATCCGCTGGGGCTCAATCCGCCAGCGCGACAAATTGCGGCCCATCAGGCAGATCTGGTGCCAGTCGGCGGCGGTGTGGATCGACGCGGTGCCGCTGCTGCCGGGGAGGCCGGGGGATTAAGGCTGGCTTGCCAAGCCGAAGCTCGCCGCAAAAAGCCCGACTTCGCCCGTTGGGATTCGGCGTGGCAGCCTGCGTCGCTGCGCGAGCGCAGGCTGGTGGGCGGTCACGGATTCGAACCGCGGACCCTCTCGGTGTAAACGAGATGCTCTAACCAGCTGAGCTAACCGCCCCAAGGCGCCTCTTTAGCCCTCCCGCGGGTGTTCGAGCAAGGCCCGAACGCATCGCAAACAGGGCTCGAGCAAGACCGCCTTTGTGATGATTGTCACAGGCGTCCGCCCGCGAGTCGGCCAATGTCCACCGCAATTCACGATGGAGGGGTGGCCAATGTGTGCTCTGCTGGACCTCATCTACCGACATTGTTGCCGGGCGTGTTTGCGCGAAGCGCGACGCATGAGCCGCCGCGGCTCGATCATTCCAATTTGGTAGTTCCGGCTGACGGCGCGCCGATTTGGCCGCTGGCGGCTGTCCTGCCTCGTTGCGCCTGGCATCGGACGCCCACGAGCCGCCCTCCAAGGGTCCAAAATTGCCCTTTTTCGGTCATCTTTTTGATCGCCATCCGAACCAACGTTACGGCTCCCTGTGGCAGCGTGGAGTATCGCCGTGATGAGTGATCTTCGCATCAAGCTGGAAAGGTACGAGTCGAAAGCCGCCCACTGCATGAAAGCGGCTCAAGAAGCTCCTGATGAGGCCGGTCGGGCCTTCTACGAGGAGCTTGCCAACTATTACGACGAGCTGGCAGCCGACTTTCGCCGCGTCCTCGCCAAGCGAACCGGAGTTTCGCTCGCGGCCGAATGATCCGGCATAGCGCAGGTCGGCAGTTGAAGACCTCGGCGGTCCGTCAACCTCTGACGCCGTGTCGTGCGGCGTGAACGCAAGAACGTCTCGCTGACAGGTGGACCGAACAGGCCGCCTCAGTTGACGGCGTCCTTGCTTTTCGGCATCGGGGTCTTTCGACCAAGCTGCCGGAGGGGATCCATGGAACAGCCAAGCGGACACGCAGAGAATGCCGACCAGATCGCCTATTGGAACGGTCCGAGCGGGCAGCGCTGGGCCGATCGGCACGCGGCCCAGGAGAGCCTGCTCGGCCCCATCGCCGACGTGCTGATCGATCGCGCCAGGCCGAAGCCGGGCGAGCGCGTGCTCGATGTCGGCTGCGGCTCCGGTGCGACGACGTTCGCGTTCGCGAAGGCTGTCGCGCCCGATGGCTTCGCGCTCGGCCTCGACGTCTCCGATCCCATGCTGTCGCAGGCGCGCGCGTTTGCGCCAAAAGGCCTGCCGCTCGATTTCGTGCTGGCGGATGCGACGGTGCATCCGTTCGAGCCGGCGAGCTTTGACCTGCTCGCCTCGCGCTTCGGCGTGATGTTCTTCGCCGATCCCATTGCGTCCTTCACCAACCTCCGCCGCGCGCTGAAGCCGACCGGACGGCTCGCCTTCGCCTGCTGGCGCGAGCCGAAGGAAAATCCGTGGATGATGGCGCCGCTGATGGCGGTCTACAAACATGTCCCGAAGATGCCACCGGTCGGGCCGGAAGAGCCGGGCCCGTTCGCCTTCGCCTCAGAGGAGCGCGTGACGCGCATCCTGAAGGGCGCGGGCTTCGTAGACGTGGCGATGGCGCCGCACAATCTCGCGATGGATGTCGCCATCGGCGGTGGTCTCGATGCCGCGGTCGAGGGCTCGCTCCAGATCGGCCCGGCCAGCCGCGCGCTCCAGGGCCATCCGCCGGAGACGTATGCTGCCGCAAAAGCCTCAATCCGCGAGATGCTGGCGCCGTTCATGAAGGGACAAAGCGTGGCGCTGCAGGGCGCGATCTGGATCGTCACGGCCAAGGCAGCGTAGGCGGCGCTCTACCCACCGTCATTGCGAGCGTAGCGAAGCAATCCAGACTGCCTCCGCGGAGACAGCCTGGATTAGCTTCGTCGCTTCGCTCCTCGCAATGACGACGTGGTTGGGCCTGTGAGTCCTAAACCACATCATCCGGCGCGAGCGCGCAGCCGTTGTCGGGATGCGTCTCGATCTGGAGCGTGGCGTGGCCGATGCGGAACGACGCCCTCAGCATCTGCGCCGTCTCCATCAGGAATGCATCGCCGGCCCCGGTGGGCATGACGAGATGGCAGGTCAGTGCCGTCTCGGTGGTCGAGATCGGCCAGACGTGGAGGTCGTGGATTCCCGAGACGCCGGGCCGCTCCAGCAGAAAGATCTTGATCGCGGCGATGTCGGTGCCCTTGGGCGCCGCCGCCATCGACATGTCAATGGAGCCGCGCAGCAGGCTGGTGGTGCTCCAGAGGATGGTGGCGCAGATGACGAGGCTGGTGACGGGATCGAGCCAGAGCCAGCCGGTCCAGATGATCAGCGCCGCCGAGATCACGACGCCGAGCGAGACCGCGGCGTCGGCCGCCATGTGCAGATAGGCGCCTTCGATGTTGATGTCGTCCTTGCGTCCGCGCGCGAACAGCATGGCCGTAAAACCGTTGATGAGGATGCCGATACCGGCGACCACCATCACGGTGACGCCTGCGACCGGCTCCGGCTCGCGCAGCCGCAAGATCGCCTCCCAGCCGATCGCGCCTGTTGCGACCAGCAGGAACACTGCATTTGCCAGCGCTGCCAGGATGGTGGAGGCGCGAAAGCCATAGGTGAAGCGGCCGCTCGGCGCGCGCCTTGCCGCGATCGACGCGCACCAGGCCACGACCAGGCCGAGCACGTCGCTGAGATTGTGGCCGGCATCGGCTAGCAGGGCGGTGGAGTTGCCGATATAGCCGTAGATCGCCTCGGCCACGACCAGCGCGGTGTTGAGCGAAATGCCGATCGCGAATGCCGTGCCGAAATCGGCGGGCGCATGGACATGCGCGTGGCCAGAACCGTGGTTATGCCCGTGATCATGCCCGTGGCCGGCATGATCATGGTGGTGATGACCGTGATGGTCGTGGCTGCCCAAATCTAGCGCTCCCCGGACGCCGCCAAATCAGACGCCATTGTAGGCGTTTCGGTGTCTGCGTCACGCCGGAACAGCGCATAGAGCGCCGGCAGCACCAGCAGCGTCAGCACGGTCGAGGAGATGATGCCGCCGATCACCACGGTCGCCAGCGGACGCTGCACCTCGGCGCCGGCGCCGGTGGCGAGCGCCATCGGCACGAAGCCGAGGGAGGCGACCAGGGCGGTCATCAGCACCGGGCGCAGCCGCGTCAATGCACCCTCACGCACCGCGTCGGCCACGGGGCGCCCCTCGCTACGCAGCCGCTCGATGAAGGCGATGATGACGAGGCCGTTGAGAACGGCGACGCCCGACAGCGCGATGAAGCCGACACCGGCACTGATCGATAAGGGAATACCGCGCAGCAACAGCGCGGCGACCCCGCCGGTCAGCGCCAGCGGCACGCCGGAGAACACCAGCGCCGCATCCGCCGCCGATCCCATGCCCATGAACAGCAGCAGGAACACCAGCAACAGCGCCACCGGCACCACGATCGTCAGCCGCTTGGTGGCGGAAACCAGCTGCTCGAACTGTCCGCCCCAGCCGATCCAGTAGCCGGGCGGCAGCTTGACCTTCTCGGCCACGGCCTCTTGGGCCTCGGCGACGAAGGAGCGCAGGTCGCGCCCGCGAACGTTGGCCATCACCACCACGCGGCGCTTGCCGTTCTCGCGGCTGATCTGGTTGGGGCCGGGCGCGATCTCGATCGTCGCAACCGAGGACAGGGGCACGTAGCGGGGCGTCGAACCCGATGCACCCGGCCAGGCGGTCTTGGTGACGGCGGGGACATCGTCGCCCGGCGGCAGCGGGATCGGCAGCGATTTGATCGTATCGGGGTTGGCGCGCAGGTTTTCCGGCAGCCGCACCACGATGTCGAAGCGGCGATCGCCCTCGAACAGCTTTCCGACCGGCTTGCCGCCGATCGCGATCTCGACCAGGTTCTGCACCTCGCTGAGACTGAGTCCGTAACGCGACAACGCTTGGCGGTCGAGCTTGACGGTGAGGATCGGCAGGCCTGCGACCTGCTCGGTCTTCACGTCGGCGGCACCCTCGATGCCGCGGACCACGCCGTTGACCTGCTGGGCGATGCCGGCCAGCACGTCGAGATCGTCGCCGAAGATCTTGACGCCGACATCGCTGCGGATACCGGCGATCAGCTCGTTGAAGCGCATCTGGATCGGCTGGGTCATCGCATAGGCCGTGCCGGGCAGGGTGTTGGCGGTGCGCTCGATGTCCTCGATCACCTCGTTCTTCGGCTTGGCGGGATCGGGCCATTCCTCACGCGGCTTCAGCGTCACGAAGGTGTCGGCGACATTCGGAGGCATCGGATCGTTGGCGATTTCGGCGGTGCCCATCTTGGAGAAGACCGTCGCCACCTCTGGAACCTGCTTGAGCGCCTTCTCCAGCCGAATCTGCATGTCGGCGCTCTGGGTCAGGCTGGTGCCGGGAATTCGGATGGTCTCGATGGTAATGTCGCCTTCGTCCAGGCTCGGGATGAACTCGCCACCCATGCGCGTCGCGGCGAAGATGCTGCCGGCGACGATCAGGACGGCACCGAACGCGACGCTGCCGCGGTAGCGGATGGCACGCTCGAGCAGCGGCAAATAGAACCGCTTTGCCGCCCGCATGAAGATGTTTTCCTTCTCCGAGACCTTGCCGGTGACGAAGATCGCCACCGCAGCCGGGACGAACGTGACCGACAGCAGCGCCGCGCCCGCGAGCGCCATCAGCACGGTCAGCGCCATCGGCGTGAACATCTTGCCCTCGGTGCCCGTCAGGGTGAGGACCGGGAGATAGACGACCGCGATGATCAACGTGCCGAACAGGCTCGGCTTGATGACCTCGCGCGCGCCCGCGTGAATCGTCTCCAGCCGTTCCTCCAGCGACAGCAGCCGTCCGCGCCGGCTCTGCTCGACGGCGAGCAGCCGCAAACAGTTTTCGACGATGATGACTGCGCCGTCGACGATGATGCCGAAATCGATCGCGCCCAGGCTCATCAAATTGGCGCTGACCTTGCTCTCGACCATGCCTGATATCGTAAACAGCATCGAGAGGGGAATGACACAGGTGGTGATCAGGGCGGCGCGGATGTTGCCGAGGATCAGGAACAGCACTGCAATCACCAGTGCCGCGCCCTCGACGAGGTTCTTCTCGACGGTCTCGATGGTGGCTTCCACCAGATGTGTGCGGTCGTAAACCGCGTGCGCGATCACGCCCTCAGGCAGCGATTTTGCGATCTCGTTGAGTCGAGCTGCCACGCGCTGGGCCACGGTGCGGCTGTTCTCGCCGATCAGCAGCATGGTGGTGCCGAGCACGGTCTCCTTGCCGTTGGCTGACGCCGCGCCCATGCGGAGCTCGTGCCCTTCCCGCACGTCGGCGACGTCACGGATACGTACCGGCACCCCGCCACGCGAGCCGATCACTATGTCCTTGATGTCGTCGATATTGGCGACCTGGCCGGGCGCTCGGACGAGATATTGCTCGCCGTTGCGCTCGATATAGCCGGCGCCGACATTGGCGTTGTTGGCGGTCAGCGCCGTCATGATGTCGCGGAAACCGAGCTTGTAGGCCATCAGACGGGCGGGGATCGGCAGCACGTGGAATTGCCGCTCGTAGCCGCCGATCGAGTTGACCTCGATCACGCCAGGGATGGTGCGCAATTGCGGCTTGATGATCCAGTCCTGGATGGTACGCAATTCCGTCGGCGTGAATTCGAGGCCGGTCGGAGATTTCGCGCCCGGCTTGGCTTCCACCGAGTAGACGTAGATCTCGCCGAGACCGGTCGAGATCGGCCCCATCGCAACTTCGACGCCGGCCGGCAACTGGTCGCGTGCCTGCTGGATGCGCTCGTTGACGAGTTGGCGTGCGAAATAGATATCGGTGCCGTCCTGGAACACGACGGTGACCTGGCTGAGACCGTAGCGCGAGATCGACCGGGTATATTCGAGCTTGGGCAGGCCACCCATCGCGGTCTCGATCGGAAAGGTGATCCGCTGCTCGGATTCGAGCGGCGATAGGCCGGGCGCACGGGTGTTGATCTGGACCTGGACGTTCGTGACATCAGGCACGGCATCGATCGGCAGACGCGTGAAGTTCCAGGCGCCGAAGGCGCCGACCGCGAGTGTGATGAGGATGACCATCCAGCGCTGGCGGATGGCGAGGGCGAGGAGGGCGTCAATCATGGTCGGCCTCTCCCTTGCCCATCTCCGCCTTCACCACGAAGCTGTTCTCGGCGACGTAGCGTTCGCCGGCCGAGAGGCCTGCACGGATCTCCACGAACTTCGCATCGGAATCGCCTGTTTCCACGGGGCGGGCCTCGATCTTGTCGTCGTCTTCGCGGACGAACACGACCGTCTTATTCTCCAGCATCTGGATCGCCCCTGTGCGTACCGCCACGGCGACGTGACGTTTTGCGAGCACAAGCCGCGCCGTGACGAACAGGCCGGGACGCAAGCGCCCGTCCGGATTTGGCAGCACCACGCGGGCGAGCGCGGTCTGGGTCTCGCTACTGCCGATCGGCGCCATGTAGGCGATCGTGCCCTTGATCTCGCCGCGGCCGTCGTCGGGATCGATCAGCACCTCGTCATTGAGGCGAACGCGCCGGAGGTCCTGCCGGTAGATCGACAGGTCGACCCAGATCGTCGAGAGGTCGGCGACCACGAAGGCCGGCTTCTGCTCGGAGACGTATTCGCCGAGCGAGATCTGCCGCTCGATGATGGTGCCGGCGATCGGCGCCTTGAGCTCGTAGACGGTGAGGCTCTGGTTGCTCTCGATCGCGGCGAGCAGATCGTCCTTGCCGACCCTGTCGCCGATGCGCTTCTGGATCGATTTGGCGACCCCCGGAAAGCGCGGCGTCACCTGCACGACCGCTTCCTGGTTGGCGCGCAAGATGCCGTTGAAGGACAGCGTATCGGTCAGCGTCGCACTCCCGGCCTCCGCCAGCGTGATACCGGCAGCTGCCAGCTTGACGTCGGAGATGCGGATGCGGTCGGCGCCGTGCTCGTCCTGCTCGACATGGTCGTTCGGCTTCTCCGGCTTCTTCTCCGCGGCATGCTCGGTGTGCGTGACCCCGGCAGGGGCGAGCAGGGAATAGCCGTAAGCGCCGAGTGCTGCGGCCACGATGGCGACGAGAATGGTGGAGGATTTCTTCATCGCGCGCTCTCCCGGGCCAGCGCAAAGGGATTGCCGACGAGGCCTTCGATGGTCGCAACGCCGGCATGGAAGTTCTGCAGCGCCTCCTGCTCGCGCAGCCGCGCCTGGGTGACGCTCGCCTGAGCGTCGAGCACTTCGAGCAGCGAGAAGCGGCCCTGGCCGTAGCCCTGCGCGATCGCCTCCGAGGCTTCCGTGGCTTTCGGAATCGCGGTCTCGCGCAGCACCGCGAGCTCACGCAGCGAGCCCTGGAGCGAGTCGTAGGCGCGGCCGGCGACCACGATCAGCGTGTTGCGGTTGGCCTCGCGCTCGGCCCTGGTCTTGGCGAGGCTTTCCTGCGCCGAGAGGATGTTGCCCTGGTTCTGGTCGAACACGGGGATCGGCACCGAGACGGTGAGGCGCACCGCGTCGTCATTGGTCTCGTTGAAATGGCGCCATCCCGCCGCGATCCGCACGTCGGGATAGGGCCTTAAGCGCGCCATCAACAGCTCGGCGTTGCGCTGGGCATACACGGCCATCCAGCGCACCAGCTGCGGATTGGCATCGATGGCGGCCACGACCGACTGGAACGTCGGCGTCTTTCCCGTGGTATCGAGCCGGCCGGAGACATCGCCGAATTTTACCGCGGGATCCCCCATCAGCACCGCAAGCTCGCGCCGGGCGCTCGCCAGCGTCGCCTTGAAGCGTTCGCGGTCGGCCTTCACCAGGGCGGACGCGACCTCGGCGCGGCCGGTCTCTGCTGGCGAGGAGGCGCCTGCCTCGACGCGGCGGCGCAGCAGCGGCGTCAGCCGGTCGATCGCGGCGATCTGCTCGTCGAGGATCTGGATGCGCCGCTGCGCGCCGAGCACGCTGAGGAAGGCGATCGCAGTCTCCGACAGCACCTCCAGCCTGACGGCCTTGCGCTGGATCGCGGCCACCTCGATGCCGGCGGCGCCTGCGGCGATCCGCGCGTCACGCTTGCCGAACAGCTCGAAGGCCTGGCTGATCTGGAGTGTGGTCTCGGCCGATCTCGTGCCGCGATAGATGCCGGAGCCGAACGAATTGTCCTGTTCATAGGACAGTTCCGGATTGAGCAGCGCGCCGGCCTGGATGCGCTGCCCCGTGGCGATGCCGACGTCGCGTTCTGCTGCGGTGAGCCGCGGGCTCGCGGCCAGCGCGCGCGACAGCGCGCTCCGCATCGTAAGCGTCTGGGCGTGCGCGTGCTGCGTCAGCCAGGGGCCAACGAAAATCGCCATCGCGCAGGCAAGGCGCGCGGCAGTCCGTCTGCAAGACATGAAGGTGACCTGTGAACAATAGCATCGTAGGCGCACGGGCGCCCGGCTGATCAGTTCAGGTCAGATGTTTGGGGGGCGGAGAGTCGGTGTCAGGCACGACGCCTGCAAGCACAGTCAGCCGAGGCGGATTTGACGCGGCCACCAACTCCGACATTGCGTCAGGCAGCAGCAGTTGTGCGAAGACCACCGAGAAACAGCCATGACAGTGATGGGCTGCCAGCGTCTTGCTATCCGTATCTCCGGAATGGGGTCCCGGCGACGCAGCGATTTCCAGCTGGCCGAACGGATTGGTCACGTCCAGGCATTGGCACGTATGCAACACGCCCGACAGCAGATAGCTGATTGCGAGACACGCAGCCAACAGCCCGCGCCAGTTGCGCAGGCGAAACAATCTGATCGGGCGGCGGATCGCAGTCACGAAGTCACTCTGGTTACGTCCGGGTTCGTAGCATGGCGACCGGAACAGTGTCGACCCGCAATAATGTTACGTGTGCGGAACTGAACGTCGCACCCGCATGTGTCCATGCGATTGCAAGCAGCGTCGTTCGTTCATCGCCATCGTTACGGTCCGATGGTAAGATAGAAACGACGAGAGGGAGCTCGGAATGCCCGAAGAGTCTTGCTGCTCGCATGATGCGTGCTGTGGGGAAGCCGCCAAACCTCGTGTGGAGGAAGTCGCTGCGTCAGGCTGCGCCGACTGCTGCTCGGCGGGCGTTCCGGTCTTCGACGGGCTCGATCCGCGATACAAGCGCGTGCTGTGGACCGTCATCGCCATCAACGCGGCGATGTTCGTGAGTGAAATGGCGGCGGGCCATTTGGCCGGCTCCCAGGCTCTCAAGGCCGACGCTCTCGACTTCCTCGCCGACACGGTCACCTACGGCCTGAGCCTTTCGGTGATCGGCGCGAGCATCAAGACGCGTGCCACCGCCGCGTTGTTCAAGGGGTTGTCGCTCAGTGCCATGGCCGCCTGGGTGTTCGGGTCAACGCTCTATCAGACCCTGGTCCTGGGGCTCCCGCGTGCGGAGCTGATGGGAGCGATGAGCCTGGCCGCGCTGGCAGCGAACCTGACCTCGGTTCTCCTGCTCGCGCGCTACAAGGACGGCGACGCCAACGTGCGCTCGGTTTGGCTCTGCTCGCGCAATGACGCGATCGGCAACGTCATCGTGATGGTCGCTGCCATCGGTGTATTTGGAACCGCGACGGCATGGCCCGATCTGGCTGTCGCCGCGGTAATGGCTGGAATCTTCCTCACCTCTTCGCTGCAAATCTTGCGGCAAGCATGGGCGGAGTATCGCGGCGGGCAAGCTGCCGTGACTGCCTGAGGGGGGCCTTTGCGCCCGATCCAAACGCGGAAAGGCCCCAGCCCGGGGCTGACCGGCTGAGGCCTTATGTGCTCACATTCTCATCCTTGGGACTTGAGGCGCTAACGCGCCCCGCACTGGATCGTTCCGCAGGGCTCGGAATTATTTTGCCCTGCTGCCGGGGGTAGCAGCGTTCCTACGCCTTCTCCTCCCAGATCATCGCGAGATGCACGATCGTCTGCACCGCCTTTTCCATGTCCTGCCGGCTGACCCATTCGAGCCGCGAATGAAACGCGTGCTCGCCGGCAAAGATGTTGGGGCAGGGCAGGCCCATGAAGGACAGGCGCGAGCCGTCGGTGCCGCCGCGGATCGCGGTGCGCATCGGGCGCAGGCCGGCACGGCGGATCGCCTCGATCGCGTATTCGAGGATCTGCGGGTGACGGTCGATCACCTGCTTCATGTTGCGGTACTGCTCCCTGACCTCGAACTTGTAGGTCGAGCGCGGATAGTCCTTCATCACGTCCTTGACGATGTTCTCCAGCAGGACTTCCTTCTCCTTCAGCCCTTCCTCGGTGAAGTCGCGCACGATGAAGGAGAGCGTCGCCTGCTCCAGCGCGCCGTCGATGCCGATCGGATGCAGAAAGCCCTGCTTGCCTGACGTCGTCTCGGGCGAGCAGCCTTCCTTGGGCAGGCGTTCGACGATGGCGGCTGCGATCTTGATCGCGTGCTCCATCTTGCCCTTGGCGTAGCCTGGATGGGCGCTAACGCCGTTGATGGTGATGGTGGCGCCGTCGGCCGAGAAGGTCTCGTCCTCGACGCTGCCGGCGCTCTCGCCGTCCATGGTGTAGCCGAAATCGGCGCCGAGCTTCTTCAGGTCGACATTGTCGACGCCGCGGCCGATCTCCTCGTCCGGCGTGAACAGGATCTTGATGGTGCCGTGCTTCACATCGGGGTTGTTGATGAAGAAATGCGCGGCATCCATGATCTCGGCGACGCCGGCCTTGTTGTCGGCGCCGAGCAGCGTGGTGCCGTCGGTGGTGATGATGTCGTTGCCGATCTGGTTCTTCAGCGCGGGATGTTCAGTGAAGCGGATCACCTGGCTGGTATCGCCCGGCAGCGTGATATCGCCGCCGCGATAGTCCTTCACCAGCTGCGGCTTGACGTCCTTGCCGGTCACGTCGGGCGAGGTGTCCATGTGCGAGCAGAAGCAGATCACCGGCACCTTCTTGGTCGTGTTGGCCGGGATCGTTCCGTAGACGTAGCCGAAGTCGTCGAGATGCGCGTCGGCGACGCCCATGGCCTTCAACTCGGCGGCGAGCACGCGGCCGAGATCTTTCTGTTTCTCGGTCGAGGGCGAGGCCGGGGATTCCGGATCGGACTGGGTGTCGATGGTGACGTAGCGCAGGAAGCGTTCGGTCACAGTGTGCGAAAAGGAGAGGGAGGACATTTCTGGTCAAACCGCCGGGTCTTGGGGGATGCAGGCGGTATATCAGAAAAGCGGGCCGTGATGCGGCCGGAACGAAGCGGATCAGGCTTAACGAAACGTAGCTGCTAGATCGCTTCCTTGAGCTCCTTGACCGGGCGGAAGGCGACCTTCTTGCTGGCCTTGATGTGGATCGCCTCGCCGGTGGTGGGGTTGCGGCCGGTGCGGGCGGCGCGCTTGCGGACCTGGAGGATGCCGAGCCCGACGATGCGGACGCGGTCGCCCTTCTTGAGGTGCTTGGCGATCAGATCGACCATGTCGGTCAGGACGGCCTCGGCGTGCTTTTTCGAGAGGTCCTGGCTCTCCGCGACGTCAGCGGCGAGGTGCTTGAGCGTGATGGTGGCGGGAGCGGCTGCCTTCTTCGCCGAATCCTTCTTGGCCGAATCCTTCTTAGCCATGTCTGGCCTCCTCAATGACAGGGAAGCCCCGGAAAAGCCGGTCAAGCGTGGGGATCCCTCCAAGTCCTGGAAGGCGTAGACGATTCGGGCGCGGGCTGACTATGCCACGAGTTCCCGGCGGACGCCGGCAATGCCGCGAAAGGCATCGAGAAGTTCGGGCTAAGACTATGAAGGGATTGCCAAAATGGCGCGAGAGACGGGGCTCGAACCCGCGACCTCCGGCGTGACAGGCCGGACAGAAGGCCCGCGAATTCAATCAGAGTTTCAACTTTCTGGGAACCGAAACGAGCACCAAAAAAGGCAAAGTTGAAACCCGGTTTTGGGAACTCTATTCCGACCGCAAACACAACCGCACAACCGGATAAATCGCTTTTAAGTTGTTGTAAGAACAAAAGAAGGCCGCCCTGGTCGGAGACTCCTTGGCGCGCCAACCGTCTTGTCCCGACCCTCATTTTTCTAAAGCGGCGCCCTGTGTCTGCGCGCCGCCAACCGTATTTGGTTCTGTGCGACCAACCAGATTCGGCGGCACACCTCGGCAACAATAGCGCCGACTGGCTCAGGCCGGGGCGCGATCTTTTTCTCCATCAGGAGATTCCATGGGTAATCGAGCAAAACGTCGAGCATATGCTTTGGGCGTAATGAAAGATCCGCGTCTAACGGATTTTCACAGGCAACTCGCCTTGACGATGGCGTTCATGGATCGCAGGGGCTTCATCCTCTGTGAGCTAGATGGCAAATTCTATTTTGAGCCGAATTCACAGTACGCATTGTCTCATGCGAGCGCGGGCATCTTTTAGTATTGGGAGATATTTGAGTGAAGATTTTGAACGTGCGCCCATGTTCGGGCGGGAGGCGCTTTGCCTCTATCGACGTTGAGATTGCGCCCGGAGTTCGGGCGATGGATGTTTCCGTCATTCGCAAGACAGACGGCTCGCTGCGTGTTTTTGGTCATTCGCTGACCTTTGATCGCAGTGTTGCCGATGGCCTGGCGCGCGCCGCGGTCGCGGTCGGAGGGTGTCAGCTTGAGCACCAATAAACAGCGCGAGCCCGTGCCCGGTAGCGCTTCCGACATTAAGCGCAGCCGCGACTTCTGGCTTTACGGCGCCGAGAATCCAAAAAGCATCAAGGCCGAACGAAACCTGTCCCAACTAGCGGAGTGGGATGACCGACTCACGCCCGCAGCCAGGAAGGTGCTCGATTTCCTGATTGACTGGGAACACGACGGGCGCGGCGATGCGCTGGCCTCGCGCGAGCATATCACGGCTCACCTGAATGCTAGGGCGCCGGATGGTTGCAAGATATCGGTGCGAACGGTGCGCGACGGGATTGATTGCCTACTGGCGTCGGGTTGGGCCGTCCGCACCCTCAAGGGCACGGGCCAAAAGAATGCCTCCCGTTACGTCGTGCCGCCCTACATTCTCGAAAATGCTGCACATGGCAAACTACCAAATGTGGCCAACCGGGCGCTACACGACGCCGGCTTGGCCACAACTTCAACCGGGCGTGACGTGACGCCATGTACCGGGCGCTACACGACGCCCGGTAATGTCACAACCGGGCGTGACGTGACGCCACAAGACACACATACAAGAGACGCGCCTACGGACGCGTCTACTTGTAGTGATATAGATATTCCGCAAGCTTCGCCCGCCGCCGGGGGCGGCGAGCTTGCGGGTGGGTTCGATCTGCTTGCAGCTGCGTACGCCAAGCCAGGTGACAACCTGGTCGAGGCCCGCAGACAGTATGATGCCATAGCGCCTGACGAAGCAGAGCAGGCCCGTATGGTAAGGGCCGCGGAGTCGTGGCGTGCATCTGCCAAGGGACCGCGCATGGGCCTTGCCCGGTGGCTTGAGCAAAAGCGCTGGCTTACCACCTATGAGTTCACGCAAGACAATAGGCGGGCCAACCGTTTCCCATCGTGTGTGGTGACGTGGATTAAGCCGGCAGCCGGTGGGGGAGCGCGGGTGAAATACCGTGACACGAACGGTAGCCTGCAAACGCAGCAGCTTGACGTGGACGAGTTGGAATATTTCACAGACGCTTGCAGTACCGACAGGCCGGCCTGTAGCAGCGCGAGCGACGATTTGCACGAGTTCATCGGCGCGCGGTTTCATGTCGATGAGGATGGCTGCTTCTGTGGCTACCTCGGGCAGGAGGCGGCGTGACCGGGCAGGGGCCATCTTATCCCTGCCACCCTCGAACCAAGGGCCAGCACGGCACACAGAATCTTCTTTGATTGTTTGATTATTCGACCGGCCCGCAGAGGCTGGCGAAATCAAGAGCCGCGCGAGTGGCCTTTTCGTCACGTTACGAGGACTACCATGAACCCCGCAAACGACAACGCACCGCTTCAGGCCAGCGACTTCCCCAACACCCCAGAAGGGCTTGCCGCCCGCCGCGCTTGGTTAGCATCAGCCCCCGCTACCCATGCCACACACCACGAGCAGTCGCCCTGTCTGACGTGGTGTAAGCGCGAGCGGGACGAAGCTACATTCCTTGGCCTTAAGCTCTGGCGCAGCCTGAACGAGCCGCCGCGCACGGCTGCGAACGACAATGAGCCGGACGAGAATGACGTGGAGGGTGGCGAGCAACCCGTAGCTCCGAACATGGACCGCGAGATGGTGGATGTCAGCGCTAAGCAACTGATTTGGGCGGTCAAGAACAAGCGGGCGCGTTGGGTCGACAATAAGCTGGTCAAGGTTTGGGACGGCCACAAATGGACCAGTCCCGACGCCCTCTTCGGCAAGATACGCACGCGCAAGAGCGAGAAAGCCGATGCCGAGATCTTCGACGCCGAAATGCCAGACGCCCAGGTGGAGTTGACTCGGGCACTGGACACCGAGAAGCTGCGTGCCCGGTTGGGTCATAAAACCGCAACCAGCTTGGACATGGCGGCGGGTGACGGCACCTTAGGCGAGATCGGCGAATATCTGGGATTCAGCGGGCAGTATGCGCAACGCTCGGCCGGCAAGGAGGTTCGCGCGGCGGTCGTTGCGCTTAACGCAGCGCTGGCGGAGGGCGAGCAGGATGCGGCTTGACGGAGAGGCGGCCACCTGGCGCCCTTCGACTTCTGTCAAATTGTGCATGCCACTAGGTGATGTAAGATGATCATATGCATAGGGCAGTCATTTTGGCCGTAGGTTTATTGGCGCTCGCACTGGCTCTATCGCGTGGGCATCAGACGGCTGTCCTGCCCACGCAGCCGCTCCCCCCGGTCAACGCCCCCGACAAGTAGCGTTCTAGGCGGTCTTAGCCAGTCTTCCGTTCTAGCATCGCCATTTCAACTTGGTCGGCCAGAAGCGTGAGATGGTTGGTGAGACGATCAAAAAGCTCACGCTTGGCTGAATCGGTTGCCAAATCTCGGATCAGCGCGCACTCGGCCGCGTCTTTGCGAAGCTTTTCCGCCTGAGCCTGATAGTCTTTCATCCGCCGATGCCTGCTGCTTGTTCCTTGCAGTTTCATCCTCGGAACACGCAGAGTCAACCTGCTCTTACTTCGGCGGCTGCAACCCGGGGGATCTCAGCCACTCGCTCATGTGCGAGCCGGTCTCAGCCTGTCTGGCTTTGCGGAGGAGGTCCTCTCGTTGAGGACTGTGGGGAAGGGCTTTGGCTTGTTCGCGGAGGCGTCTCGCTTCTTCGGCAAGACGGACCTCTAGGATGTCTGTTTGTTTGAACCTACGCCGTTCACTCATCGCTCAACCTCCGAATACGGTGTCCTAATCCGTCAACGGAACTGCCGATTTGAATATGCAGATACGCGGCTGTCGGTTCCATAGTTGGGATATATTTTCAAATAGGCCAGGCCAGCCTTGGGGCAACGCAATGTCCGCCACCCGACATAGGCGTGTACGCTCGCAAGGCACCCAAACTCTTTAGTCCTTATAGGCAGGTTTCTGTCTCACGTGACGTGCACCGACTTTAACGCCGGTTTCGACCGGCGTCCTTTTTCCGGCCTTGAGCCGTGAAGCCGCTGGGCGGCTTTTTATTTTCTCCTCTAATCGCAACTCCCAAATCTGAAAGGATAGCGGCCAAATGGCCACGCTAAACGCTGCGCTCGACTCAATTGAGCGCCATCTTGATTTCCCGCGTTCGCGAAGCACCGGAATCGCGAGGCGGTTACAGGAGGCCGGCCTACTGCCCTCCGGCGCGCCCGGCGTGCCTCCCGTCCTAGACGAGGACAATGTCCTCGACCTCGTTGTTGCGCTCGCCTCGGACACAGAGCTGCACAACGCGGTGGGCGCAGTCCAAGCGTTTCATGGAATGACGCCAGGAGGTGCTGATCTCAACGGCGCATCCGATTCAATTCCGAATGCACCTATCGCTATCTCCATCCTGGTTGAGGATGCCAGGGCAGGTGTTGCGGAGGCTCGCAAGTCGCAGATTGCCGTCTCCTGTAACTGGCGAGCGGTTGCGATCCATAAGCCGGCTGGCGGCGTTCAGCGCTTTTGCGAGGTCGGAAAAGCCGGCTCGCACTGGCAGTCAAACGGACATCACCAATCAACCACCATCAGCGTGGCGGCGCTTGCTGATGCAATCACCGAACTTTTTGGAGACGATAAGTAATGGCGAAGAAAGACACTGCGGAACCGTTTCGCATCCCGTCATTGGTTGAATCGGACAGCAATTACGCTGGTCTAATCGCCAAACGGGAAGCGCTGAACGATCGGTATCGCGAGCTGAGTGCCGAACGCTCTAAACTTCGCAACGCGATTGAAACGGAGAAGGCGGCCGGAGGTCAGCGTCTTCCACCTGAAGTGGCTGCCTTGCTCGGCGATGCTCCAGACAGCCTGACAATGCTGACGCAGCGGCAGCGTGAAATCGCTACCGAGATGTCCACGATCGAGGCTGGACAAGAGGTGATTCTTAGGCGCCTCGATGAAGCCCGCAACGTCGCTAGCAAGCTTGTTTGTAGCGCTATGCTGCCAGAGTACCGGCGCCGCCTTGGTGCGGTGTGTGACGCTGCCAAAGATCTGGAGGCTGCTCGCCAAGATCATGATGCGCTCCTTGACGATATTGAACGCGAAGACGTGCGCCTCGATTATTTGCGACCGATTCGTGCGTTCTTTCTTGGCGATCGGCATGATGGGAAGATCAGCTATTTTCTGAAGGAAGTCCGGGAGGCGGGTCACAATGCTTGAGAAAGCCACCTCAGAGCGTGCGCGGTCAAGCAAGCAATCGCGCCGCATCAAACTGCCCGGCAAGTCCGAAACCTACGCCAACACCGACCCCGTCGAGATTGCGCGCGAGTTGCGGGCGCAATCCAAGCTTGGCAAGCGAGAGGCCCGGCTCGCTGCCGCCGAGGAGAAGTTGCGTGACAGATAACGTGATCACCGGCTTTGCTGTGGTGTTCGGTGACGAAACCGTAATCGGCGGCGACTTCCGGGAAAGGATTGCTCCGGGAGCATTCAGTCGAACTCTGAAAGAGAAGCCGGACGTTGTGATGTTGCTCGATCATGATTCCGGCCGCGTTCTGGGCAGGACGGCGGCTGGAACACTCTCTCTGCGAGAGAGTAGCGCTGGCTTGTACTTTGCTCTGACCGTCGATCCTTCAACGCCAGAGGGCCAGACCGCACTGGGAACGGTAGGCAGGCAGGATGTCCGTGGATGCTCATTTGGTTTCAGAGTACGCGCTGAAGCTTGGGACGACGGTGGCGACCGATTGCCGTTGCGAACGATTACAGATGTAGATCTGTTCGAGCTAACGTTGACGGCATTCCCGGCCTATCCAACGACGACTGCGGCTATGCGTTCATCCGCCGCCGACAACAACGAGGCAGCTCGCCGACGCATCGAGGCGAAGATGCGAGCCCGCGGCATCCTCTAGCGAGTGCCGGGGAGGGGTGGGGCAGATCCCCTCCATCTTCGCCGTCAATTACCGGGCGCCCCATGCAACGCGCGTGAAGGGTGCCCCAGAGTTTAAAATATTTTGGAGACCTGAATGGCCTCACCCAAACCGCCCGAGCACCTCTCGCGCGCCGCCAGGACGTGGTGGCGCCAGGTGCACGCGGACTTCGAGTTAGACGACCATCACCGACACTTGCTGCGTTTGGCGTGCGAGAGCATGGACGAGGCGGAGAAGGCCCGCGCCGCATTGGCGGAGCATGGCCATGTCGTGCTTGACAGGTTCGGCTGCCAAAAATCCTCGCCATGGTGCGACATTGAGCACAAGGCGCAGAACAGATTTCGGATCCTGTGCCGCGAACTAGGGCTGGATGTGCAGTCGGATGACGGACCGCGAATGCCTCGCGATGCAACTTACGGGGTTCGCCGCTGATGCCCGTGCGCAAGCGGAACAACAAGCGGCGCAACACGGGCACTCTCGATGATTGGGAATGGGCGCTCGAAATGGGCTGGCCGTGCACGGGGGATCTGGAAGGAATCTGCGAACTCGACGCCCACGGCCATCCTGACCTAGAGGCGGCGCGCGATGCTTGGCAGCGGTTCGGGGCGGAAATCATGGCTAGGTGGCGCGCGGAACATCCGAATGGATCGAGGTACGCCTGCTGGGGGCTCGAACAGTTCGGTGAACCACCGTGCCGGTAAGGCCCGCAGGGCGCGCCAAGCGGCGCCATTCTGCGCACATTACCCCAGAGGCAATCAAGCTTTTCCGGCGCGGCCTCAACAATCCACACGACCGGGCCATTAGGATCGCGCTTGCCGCAGCGCTCGGCCGATCGAAGTTCGCCGCTAGCCCGCTAGATCGCAATCCACAGTCGCTGATCGGTTGCGACCGCGAACCTGTTGAAGTCGTGCTCGGGCTGCGGGCGCAGTTGCAGAGAGAGATCGGGGACCATCTATGCTCCATCACCGGCTGAGGCACTGCCCGTGGGCGTCGGTGGCTGAGAGACCGATAGGGCTCCCGCCTGCATAGCATGGAGCGCATCATGGACCAGCCGTTCCCGGATTTTCTGCAGGTCGCATCCGTGGGTATTTTAGGAGCGAGCCCAAGCGCCTTTTTCTGATAGCAACCAATCACCGGGCGACGAGTTGCCAGTTTTTCCCAACCGTCAGGGCGTCCATGAGTATCCGGGATCAGCGTGCGCTCGCCCGTCTGGGCAGCCAGAGCGTCTCACGTCCGGAACGAGCGGGCACCGATGCACAGCAGGCCGCAAGGCAAGGGGATGTTGTGAACCAGGTTGAGACGACCGAAGAACTTTCCGACGTACCGGATTCGGAAAGTTCGCTGTTCGGGTTGTGCGTGCTCGGCCTGGCGGGCATCGCAACGCTGGGCTGGATCTGCACGCTCGCCTGGATAGCGTGGCGCCTCGCCGCATGGGTACTGTCCTGAGGCGGGTTCGCGGCTTTGAAGAAATTGGCACAAACTGCATAGCTTGCCTTTGGAACCGGTTGCTATGATCACTCATGGGTCGTGAATGGTTGTTTCGTATCGCGGTAGTTGTGCTTGGCCTTGTGCCGGTAGCACTGATCGCCTTCGCTCTCTTCGAAAGAGCGTTTCATTGATTTAGCTCAATTCGACCCGCGCTGCCGAGCGCTCCCTCCGTATTGTCAGGGAGGCGCAGCAAATGACCCGCCGTCAGCTGGCTTTATGAATCGCTGGTATGGGCATCAACCGCGCTTGCCCTCGCGGTAATCGCATCCATGATGTGGTAAGGCCGCCTCATTGCCGGCGCTGGCCTGTTTTCGAGGCCAGTGGCCTGATTTGAAATTCACGGTGGTTTGATTTGAAAAGTTCACTTTGGAACCGAAGGCGCCCTGTCTGCATATTAAGCTCGCGAGAACTCAAATCCTGCGGTTAGGACCCGTAAAGACGAGGTTGTGTCATGAAACAGCGCCGTCGTTTCACGCAGACCGTGTCACTGGAAGAACGACTTGCCGAAGAAGCAAAACGCCTCCGCGAACAAGCCAAAACCCTCCCCCATTGTCCTCAACGAGAGGATCTCCTCCGCAGGGCTCGGCAAGCTGAGACCGGCTCACACATGAGCGAGTGGCTGAGATCGCCCGGGTTGCGGCCGCCAGAATAACTGACGACGATGGACCGATACGCGCTCTATTATCGTCTGTTCCTTGGCGATGATGGTAGCCGGCTTCGCCTACCTGCTGTCCCAATAAGTCGCGAAATGAGCAATTTTGCTCATCATGCTGCTTCCAGCCGTGCTACTTTTTCCCAATGCGTAACGAATTGGTCTATCGTGGCGTTGTGATCGTGCTGGGGATGCTGCCGGTAGCGGCTACCGTCATTGGCCTCTTTTTCCTGTAAGGCCGTCAGCTGGATCCCGAGGTTGGTCATTCAATAGGAACGATCGTCCGACAGAAAGATTGAGCAATCGGTCTGTGGCTCGTTCCTAGGTTCGCGCCATCCACCCGGAACCGCTCATCGTCTAACGCGCGTTGGGCGATGGGTCGGTTCTCGTAGGGCCGCCTCAGTTGGCAATGCTTCCGCGCCAGTTCGCCTCAGCTGGCCGCGGGTTTCTTTTTGGCTAACCCGTCTTGGCATGGAACGCCGAAGCTGTCGCAAGTGAGCGCGAAAGCATCTTTCGCCTTCGAGTCTTCAAAGCAGAAGACCATGCCGACGTCGGCCCGATCGATCCACCAGTCGACCTTATTCTCCTTCGCAATTCGGGAAGCTTCTCCG
This sequence comes from Bradyrhizobium sp. 482_C4_N1_8, assembly GCF_052075965.1. Lineage (NCBI taxonomy): Bacteria > Pseudomonadati > Pseudomonadota > Alphaproteobacteria > Hyphomicrobiales > Nitrobacteraceae > Bradyrhizobium > Bradyrhizobium sp. 482_C4_N1_8. Next base: position 4,194,492 of record NZ_CP197231.1, read on the forward strand.
CGCAGTAGATCGAGCTGTTTTCCGGCCGCACGGACGATCAGGCAATTTTCCTTGGGCATAATCGCGAATCCTCAAATGATGAAAGTGCACGGCAGCTTGCGCCGCGGATCAAGCTGGTGAGCCTATCACGTCGTACTCGAATGCCACTCCCTCGGGATCGTTCTCCTCGAACCACGTTTCCGCGGCATCGACCGTCGCGAAGACCTTAATGTGATCGACGTCGCCGACCTGTTTGGCGGTGTTAGCGTACGCAAAGACGATCATTGATCCCTCTTCAGCTTGCGCCGGGCCAGCCTTTCTTTTGTCGGAATTCCGGCACTAGTTTTCGTTTTCAAATATGGAGAAGTTAAGTGGCTTTGGGGACGGTAAAATGGTTCAACCCGACGAAGGGGTACGGTTTCATTCAACCAGATTCGGGCGGCAAGGACGTATTTGTCCACATCTCGGCAGTCGAGAAAGCTGGTTTCACCTCGCTCGCAGAGGGAGCCAAGGTTAGCTTCGACGTCGTGAACAATCGCGGAAAAGACTCGGCGGAAAATCTACGGATCGGGTGAGCCAACGAGCCGCGACGCGACGGTAGGCGCCACACGAAAAGGCCGCAGCGGCGGACCTCTGCGGCCAGCCGGGTTAAAATGAAAACGTGAAATATGGATCCAGCCCCGGCGAGATAAAGCCTACAGCGAGGGAGCCGGGCGCAATGTTATCAAAGTTACACTTGCAAGAAAATTATTAGGTCAATTCTATTGACTGAGGGAGGGCCCGCCGGGGCTGGCGAAGGCGAGACCTTAGCCCCAAGGCGGCGAACGCTCCGGCTGCCTTGACGGACGCAAGCAGTCTGCACCCGGTCGGGGCAGATGCGATCGTTAAAACAATATCGGAATTTGGCGGCTTGTGGAAATCAGTATGATCGAGCCAGCGTCAATTTACCGCTGATGCCCGAGGCCGATTCCCAACACGAGAGCCTTCTGACGTAGCGCGCCATCGGTTCGCTTGGTCATCTTGACAATTTTGGCGACGGGCGTCCGTGCCTTGGAGTGCGCCTTCAGTTCCTTGATATCGGCAGCAGTCCACTCGCGACGAACGGTCTTCTTTTTGGCCAAAGTTCACTTCCCTTCAATTCAATTCGTGGCGGCGTTCTAGCACGCGAGTCACCAAGGTCTCAAATGATTGATCTCGGCAATTCGGCACCGTCGCCGGCGCAGGCTCTTACGCTTAGCGAGCTGGTAGCGTACATAACTTCCCACGAGCGTGAGCGTATCCAACCTCGTAAAACACATTCGGATTCCGACCGGACATGTCTGCGATGATAAAATCTGCAGCGTCGATCTGGCGATAAATCCGCTCCAGCATGGTCTCGGAAAAGATTTGTTCGTCAACTCGCTCAGCGACAATCCCGAGCTCATCTGCGATAGATTTGATCCCGACTTTGTAGATATCGTCAAAGTCGGACGCGAACGGCATCAAGACAAATGCGAATGGTTTGAGCTGGGTCATTCATTTGCCCCGCTTCACGAACCGCACTCCAGGCCCGCCATCGATCGATTGGCCGTCGCTGAGGAAGATAACTCCGGCGGCTTCGAGTGCAGCGCGGATATCGGCGGCCGTCCTGGGCAACAGCTCCTCACCGCGCTCTAGCCTAGTAATCGTGTTGGTGGACACCCCGGCGGCCTCAGCGACCTCACGAACACCCAGGTTGAGGGCAGCGCGGGCCATTCGGGATTGAGAAGCGGAAATCACTGGCACCCCCAAAGTCGTGTGGAACCGCTACACTGTAGCGAAAACGACTTGACGTAGCAATAGCCGTGACTATGGTTACTGTGTAGCGATTCCGCTACAAAAGGGTGGGTTCTATGGCATATACGAACAGTGAAAGTCCGCGCTTGGGCAGTTTGGTCTCGATATTGGGTGGAGCAAAGCTAGGCTTTGTTGTTGGCTTTAGACGGGGCGGCTTCATCAAGGCTGCCACCGTTCATAAAGACGGGCGGCGCGATACTGCTTATCATCTGTTGGAGTCGCTTAGCGAACCGGATCCCCATAACATCGCAGAGATGGTCCGCTTTTACGATACATGCGCTGGATTCTACGACGGCTCAGCGGGTGCCGAAGGCGACGTTGCGGGGTTGATCGAGAGGATTCGCGAACAGCTACTCGACCTAGCTTTAGCGGTCGGACAAGCGATACAGGAGATGAGGCCACCCTATGATCGCGAGCGAATTCGGGTCTGCCTAGACTACGCTATGCGCACAGGTGTGTCGGCAGACCGCATAGCGCGGGAGCGCTTGAGGCTTGAGGCCACATGTGGGTCGGTCTGCTTATAAATGCCGGATGACGGGCGGGCTTTTTTCGCCATCGCCGAAGAAATTTACGGGTTTTGCCTATGATCCGCGCTGGCTCGATATATACTGTTTGGTGGCGCGTTCTACGCCGTGTGCGTCGGCTCAAGCCGGCGAGGTTTGCGAGCAGTTCATTTCAGGGGCGCGCCTTGCCCAATCCAGCCAACGACAACATTCGTGGAAGCGCGATCCGCTTCCCCGTCGACCCGCGCCTCGTGCCGCCACAGAAGGCCGCGCGACGCCTACACCTGACAGAGTCCGACTTCCGAGCCAAGTTATCCGCCCTGCAGCGTATTGGCTTCCCGGCTGCCTGCCCGGTGACGGGCCACTATGATCTGCAGGCCATTGACGCCTGGCTGGATCGACGCGCCGGGCTCGGTGCATCATCTGGTGTGGCCTTAGATGCCCGTGACGTATTCGAGGAGCGGTTGGCCAGCCTTGGGAAACATTAAACTCAAGCATTACGTGGTGCGCAAAGGGAAGCATGGCTACTGGCTTCCCACCGCGAAGATGCGCGCCATGGGATTTGGGATCGTGTCCTGCGGGCACGACGGCCCTGATGCTTGGGCTATCGCAAAGGACTGGGAGGAACGCTACCAGCGCGCCCGCAAGGGGCTGGAGAAAGCACCGGCGCGCGTCTACCCCACGGGCAGTGTGGGCGATGGCTTTGAGCGTTTCCGCCGCAGCAACGAGTGGAAGTCGAAGCCGCCGCGGACTCGCGAAGATTGGGACCGCGGCTGGAAGTACATCTATCCTGTTTTCGGTGACGTTGATCCAAAGACCGTCACCTTCGAATTGCTGGACCGGTGGTATGGCCAGCTCAAGGTTGTGAAGGGCAATGGCGAGGCCGGACGGGCGCTCAAGATCTGGAGGGCGCTGTACAACGTACTGGCCGGCATGAAGCTCTGTACGCCCGAAGCGGACCCGTCACAGATCATCCGAAAGACTGGCGTGCCCGGCCGCACCGAGACATGGAGCGAGGGCGAGGTTGTTCGCCTCGTCAAGGAAGGATGGCGCACCGGCTATCGAGGGCTGGCCTGCATCATCGCCATTGCGTGGGATACCGGCTTTGCTCCAGTGGACGCCCGTACCCTGACACCCGCCCAGGCCGTTACCAGCGGCTCCGACATGGCGTTTACCAGCGATCGGGCTAAGACAGGCGAGCCAGCGATAGGCACGCTCACAGCCCGCTCGCAGCGGCTTGTCGAGGCCTACGTTGCCGAGCTGGACTACGACCTGCACGACGACGCGCCGATCTTCCGGACCAAGGGCTTCAAGCCGACTGGAAAGGGCGGCCGGCCACGTCTCCCGGTTCCATACACCAAAGACTCGCTAATCGACGATTTCGCGGACCTGCGCCGGTCGGTTTTCGGCAGGGGCGAGATGCGCCGACTCATGGACATGCGCCGGACAGGCGCGGTCGAGGCGAATGCCGGAGGGGCGTCCGTCGAGACCATTGCCGCCAAGATGGCGAACAGCATCGACCAAAACCGGAAGCTGCAGAAGACCTACATGCCAGTTAACATTGCGGCGGTTCGGGCCGCGGACGAGGCGCGCAGAATCGGCCGGAGACTGCTCGGTTCGGAACAGAACAAGCTCAGAAAGTTGAAACTCGGTGGTGGGGAAAGTTGAAACTGAGGGGGTTACCCACCGCTAAGCCATTGAAACAATGGCGCGAGAGACGGGGCTCGAACCCGCGACCTCCGGCGTGACAGGCCGGCGCTCTAACCAACTGAGCTACTCCCGCGTGGTTCGCTGAAAGCGCGCGGAACGAGGGGGGACTTAAAGGCGGGGCTTGGTGAAGTCAAGGACGTTGCGCTTTGTCAGGACGCATCGGCTAAGCATTGCTCTGGAAAACGAAAAAGGCCGCCAGGCGGCGGCCTCTGTCAGCCCGAAACAGGGCGTGTCAGCGAATCTCCGACGTGCCTGCGCTGGTCACGGCAACGGGCTTCCCGGCCTTGATCACGTGGGCCGATTGGGCGGTCTGGCTGTAATCGGCATTGGTGCGGGCTGCGATCCCGAAGCCGGCGACCAGAATACCAGCAACCAGCGCCACCACCACGATCTTCAGGTGGGTGCCACGATCAGCCGAGTGAATTGAGTGGTTCATATAAGCCTCCCGACGGGCTTAGCCGCCGTCTATGGGCTCATGTCTTAAGGACCATCTGTTTCCGGATGGTTTCGCGGGTTCCGCAAAATGGTTTCATTAATACGCCCGCTTGGTTTCGCCGGGCTGGCGGCCGGAACAGGTCTCAGGCGGCCGCCCGGCCGATATCGTCCCGGATCGAACGGGCTGCCCAGACGAACAGCAGGGCGCCCAGTGTGGTCGTGACCGCCGCCGAGAGCAGGGAATAGCGCACGGCGTCCGCGCCGTAAGTGCCCTTGAGGGCGTCGTTGACCATGCCGACGGCAAGCGGGCCGACGCCCTGGCCGAAGCAGGTGGCGGTGAGCGCGATCAGGGCGGAGGCGAGCGCCCGCATGCTCGGCTTCGCGACCGTCTGCGCGATCGCGAAGATCGGTCCGAGATGGAAGCCGACCAGGAACGAGGTCAGCGCCAGCATCGCGACCATCATCGCGAAATCCTGCGTCAGCATGCACAGCGCGAACACCGGGCCGGCGAGCCCCGAGGTGATCGCCGGCGCCCACAGCTTCCAGCGGTCGTCGCGGCGGCTGATTTGCGCCACCACGAAGCCGCCGAGCAGGGTGCCGGCCATGCCGGCGAGCCCCTTGAAGGTCCCGGCATAGGTGCCGATCTCGGCGCTCGACAGATGGTGCACGCGTGCCAGGAACGGCGGGATCCAGGCCGCCGTTGCGTAGTTCGTATAGGTGGTGAGGCAGAAGCCGACCAGCACGATGATGAAGCTCTGCTGCGAGGCCAGGAAGCGCAGTGTCGGCCCGAGCGGCTCGGGCACAAAACTCTCCTGCATCGCGCCGCGCTTCGGCTCGGAGATCGTCAGCCACAGAATCAATGCGAGCAGGATGCCGGGCAGGCCGGCGACGTAGAACGCCATCCGCCAGCCATAGTGCTGGTTGACGTAGCCGCCGATGAAATAGCCGAGGAAGACGCCGAGATAGGTGCCGATGGCGTAGATGCCGAGCGCGCGCGGGCGCTCGTTCTTGGTGAAGAGATCGGCGACGATCGATTGCGAGGCGGGCGAGCCCGCGGATTCGCCGATGCCCACGCCGATGCGCGCCAGCGCCAGCGAGGTCACGCTCGAGGCCGACCCGCACAGCGCCGTCATCGCACTCCAGAACGCAAGGGCCACCGCGACGATGTTGCGCCGGTTGAGCCGGTCGGCGACGCGCGCGATGGGAATGCCGAGCAGGGAATAGAACAGTGCGAAGCCGAAGCCCGCGAGCAGACCCATCATGGTGTCGCTGAGCTGAAACTCCTTCTTGATCGGCTCGATCAGGACGTTGAAGATCGTGCGGTCGAGGAAGTTCAGCGCATAGATGATGGTGAGCAGGCCCAGCACGTAATAGCGCCGCGCCGGGGGCTTTGCCGCCGCAGTCGTCTGCACCGACATCTGTGACGTCACATCGACCATCGCATCCCCCCAATTTGTCTTTGTTATCGTTGCCGGTCCAGCCCTTCGTGAGGCTGGTCGAGAGCGTTTTCGAGCGAAGTGGATACCGGTTTGCGTGAAGAAAACGCGCCAAAAACTCAGCCTTCGCGGATGTAATTCCCCGCTTCGAATTCGACTGGCGCAGCACTTGCGTCGAACGATACGCCGATCGGATCGCGGTCTGCCTCCATCGCCTCCAGTTGCTCGCTCAGCATGCGCCGGATCATCAGGATGCCGCGGTCGCTCTGGCCGAAATGCTCCTCGGAGTGGATGGTCTGCGGGCCCTGGCCGACCTGGGCCTCGTAATCGCCCGGGAATTGCTGGTGCTCGGCTTCCGTCATGTCCCACCAGAATTTGCCGTTGAACTTCGAGCGCATGCGGCCGATGTCGCCGGAAGTCTTGACGCGGCCGGCGACGTAGATGCGGAACGAGGTGTCGTCGATCGGCAGCGTCCAGCCGATCGACTCGACGCGGGCGAATTGCGCCACGCGCGGGTTCGGCACGACACGGAGCGTGGGGAGGGCCGCTTCGGTGACGCGATAAAACACCTTGCCGTCGTCCTGCTTGCGGATCGAGCGCACGGCGATGCCGCGCGGCGTCTTGTCGAACCTCACCTCCGGCATCGAGGCCATCATGTCAGTGAATTGCGGCCCCGAGAACGAGCCGTGCAGCACCGGCACGTGATAGGGATCGACCACGTTCTCGAAATGCTGTAGCCAGTTGCAGGGGATGATCGCGGGGCCGCCGCCGCCGATCGAGGAATCGTCGGCTTCGACGAACTCGCCTTCGTCCATGTTTTCCAGGCATTCGTAAGCCGGCAGCACCGGGCGTTTCTCGGCCGGGCCCATATAGGCGAAGATCAGCCCATAGCGCTCCTCGACTGGGTACCAGGGCTGGCGCACCTTGTCCTTGAACTGGCCGCCGTCGGGCTCGCAGGGCTGCTCGAGACAATGGCCTTCGGCGTCGAACTTCCAGCCGTGATAGCAGCAGCGGATGCCGTCTTCCTCGACCTTGCCGTAATAGAGCGTGGTGCCGCGATGGCAGCAGCGTGCATGGAGCAGGCCGACACGGCCGTGCTTGTCGCGGAACAGCACCAGATCCTCGCCGAGCGCGCGGACCTTCTTCGGCCTGTCGGTGGCATCGCTGACCAGCGCGACCGGATGCCAGTAGCGGCGCAGCAGCTCGCCCATCGGCGTGCCGCGAACGACCGAGGTGAGTTCGGTGCGCGTGTGCGCCGGCTTCATCGCATAGGCGGTGCCGAGATCGCGATCCCGCTGGGTCATCGTCATGCTGTTCCTCCCGCCGCTGGCCTTAGGTGGCCGGGTCGTTTTGATGCGGTGACCCAGTGAAAAATAATTCGATGACAATGTCAACGATATTCCAGAATGCCTCTTAATCGCATTTGGAATCAGGTTGGGGAGGTTGCGCTACCAGCGCTTGGCACGCCCCGGCTTTCTTGGCAGAGGTGGATCATGAGCCAGACATCGAGCAGGGACGGGCACGCATCGCCCGATGCGGACGAAAGCCACTCGCCGGCGCCGATCACCGTGATGCTGTCGTCACGGCTGATGGTGCTCGCCAATTTGCTCAAGCGCGGCGCCATCCTGCGCTACAAACGCCTCGCCGGATTGTCCTCGGTCGAGTTCGGTCTCGTCGCCTCGCTCGGTCGCCGTCCGCCGATGAGCGTGGCGCGGCTCGCCGAAGCCGTCGGCCAGGACAAGGGCCAGATCAGCCGCGCGCTCGCGGAGCTCGTCTCGCGCAAGCTGATCGCGAAGTCGGCGAACCCGAAGGACAGCCGCGAGGTGCTGGTCGCGCTGACAGCGGCAGGGCTCGCTGCGCATGATGCGATCGTCGAAGGCGCGCAGGAGCGCAATCGGCAATTGCTCGAACAGTTGAGCAAGGACGAGTTCGAGACGCTGCTGGCGCAGATCGACCGTCTCACGGCGACAGCCGAGAAGATGCTCGAAGCCGAGAAAGTTTCACGCTGATCTCTCGGAAATCTCCGGGAATGTTGGATCATTTCTAAGAACCCTTCTAAGAGGTTTTCAATTAGGGAATTCGCGCGCGCTCACCTAAGCGTCACTGCAAGCGCCTGCCGTTGGGGGAACGACGGCATGACGCAAGCAAACAGACATGTTGGGGTGCGCGTTGAACAGTCTTCGTATGCTGCGGTCGGTCGTCTTGGCGACCGCGTCTGCTTTCGCAGTGGTACCGCAGGCATCGCTTGCGCAGTCCTCGGCGCAAGGCGGTGCGCAAAACCTGCCGTCGGTCACCGTCAACGCGCCGGAAGCACGACGCCGCGCACCTGCTGCGGCCGCCCGCCGCGTGGCGCGGCCGTCGGTAGAGACCGCCGCCAGCCGCAGACCGCTTCAGCAGCGCAATGTCGGCTTCGTCGAGACGCCGCGCGGTCCGGTGAACGGCTACGTCGCCAACCGCAGCTCGTCGGGCACTAAGACCAACACGCCGATCATGGAGACGCCGCAATCGGTGTCGGTGATCGGCGCGGACCAGATCCGCGACCAGAAGGCGACCAAGCTCGACGAGGTTCTGCGCTACACCGCCGGCGTGCGGGCTGGCACCTTCGGTGCGGACACGCGCAACGATTGGTGGCTGATCCGCGGCTTCAAGTCCGACGACATCGGACTGTTTCTCGACGGCACGCAGCTGTTCTACACGGCCTATGCGAGCTGGCGGCTTCCGCCGTCCAATATGGAGCGAGTCGAGGTGTTACGCGGCCCGTCGGCGGTGCTCTATGGTGGATCGAGCCCGAGCGGCATCGTCAATGTCATCAGCAAGATGCCGCCGACCGAGCCGATCCGCTACATCGAGACCGGCGTCAACAATTTCGGCAACGCCTATGTCGGCTTCGATGTCGGCGGGCCCGTTGCAACGCAGCCCCAGGACGGCAAGCTGTTCTACCGCGTCGTCGGCGAGATCAGGAACGGCGACACGCAGGTCAACTTCACGCCGGACAACAACTACTTCATTGCGCCGTCCTTCACCTGGAAGCCGGATGCCGATACGACTTTCACGGTTCTGGCGTCGGCATCGAAGACCGACACCCGCGGCATCAACTTCCTGCCTTACCAGGGCACGGTGACCAACGCGCCGTTCGGCAAGATCCCGACCAGCTTCTTCGCCGGCGATCCCAGCGTCGACAAGTTCACGCGCGAGCAGGAGATGCTCGGCTATCAGTTCGAGCGCAATGTCACCGACGATCTAACGTTCCGGCAGAATGCGCGATTTGCGCATATCGACCTGACCTATCGCGGTTACATCGGCAACGGCTGGGACAATATCAATGCGGCCTCTCTCGGTCGCTACAATTGGTATGCGAAGGATACCGCCAACCAGGCCGATCTCGACAACCAGCTGGAATATCGCTTCAACACCGGTCCTGTCAGGCACACGATGCTGTTCGGTGTCGATCTGAAGGGCTATCAGATCGACGACTATCAGGCCTTCAACTTCGGCACCGTTCCTCCGATCAATGTGCTCAATCCGGTCTACGGCATTAACATCCCGCTCACAGGCCCGCCGTTCCGTAACTTCCTGATCACGCAGAAGCAGGCCGGCACCTACCTCCAGGACCAGATGAAGCTCGGTAACTTCACGCTGGTGCTGAGCGGCCGCAACGACTGGGTCGAGACGACGCAGGCCGCCCGTGACACTGGGGCGACGCTCGCCAGCAACAATGACAGCCAGTTCAGCGGTCGCGCAGGCTTGATCTACAATTTCGACAACGGCATCGCGCCCTACATCTCCTACGCGACGAGTTTCAACCCGATTATCGGGCTCAACGCGCAAAATCAGCTGTTCCAGCCGGAGACCGGCCAGCAGGCCGAAATCGGCGTCAAGGTCGCCCCCAAGGGATTTGATGGCTACTTCACTGCCTCGGTGTTCAACCTGAAGCGCCAGAATGTACCCACTACCGATCCGATCATCACCACGCTGCAGAACCAAACCGGCGAGGTGACCTCGCGCGGCATCGAGCTCGAAGCGGTCGCAAATGCGACGAAGGAGTTAAAGTTCATCGGCGCCTTCACGGCCTATCATCTCTTCACCAGCAGGGACCTGAACCCGGCGCTGGTCGGCAAGACGCCGACCAACACGCCTGAGCTCCTGGTCTCGGGCTGGGCCGACTACACATTCAAGGACGGACCGCTTGCGGGATTCGGCTTCGGCGGCGGCGTGCGCTATGTCGGCGCCTCCTGGGCGGACGCCGCCAACACCCTCGAGGTTCCCGCGGTCGTGCTCGGCGACCTCGCGGTCCACTACGAGTGGCAGAACTGGCGCACGGCAATCAACGTGATCAACCTGACCGACAAGATCTATGTCGCAAGCTGCGCGGCGGCCTCGTCATGCTTCTACGGCGACCGCCGGCGCGTCACCGCCAGCGTCTCCTACAAGTGGTAGGCACCGGCGAGGGGAGGGCCTCGTGAAGGCGCGCACGGTCAGGCTCTGGTCCGTGGTCCACACCTGGACCAGCCTGATCTCGACCGTCTTCCTGCTGCTGCTCTGCCTGACCGGCCTGCCGCTGATCTTCCATCACGAGATCGATGAGCTCCTGGGCTATGCCCCCCAGCCCGAAGCTCACGCGGGCGCGGCGCGTGCGACGACGCAAGCCGTCGCCGACGCCGCGCTCGCCGCCGATCCCGGCCGGGTGCTGCAATATATCGCCTGGGACAAGGACGAGCCCGGGATCGTGACCGCGTTCACCAACAGCGCCGTCAACGGGCTGCCCGACAACACGACCGTGCGCGCGTTCGATGCGATGTCGACCAAGCTGCTCGGACCGGTCGGCATCGGGCCGATGCTGATCATGCTCAAGCTGCATACCGACATGTTTGCCGGCCAGCCCGGAAAACTGTTCCTCGGCGGGATGGGCCTGCTGTTCGCCATCGCCATCATCTCCGGCGTGGTGCTGTACTGGCCGTTCACCCGCCGGCTGCGCTTTGCCACCATTCGCGGCCACGCCTCGCGCCGCGTGCGCTGGCTCGACTGGCACAATCTGATCGGCGTCGTGACGGTGGCCTGGGCACTGGTGGTAGGCCTCACCGGCGTCGTCAACACCTGGGCCGAGCTGATGCTCAACCAGTGGAAGGCCACCGAGCTTGCCAGCATGGTCGCGCCCTATGCCGGCAAGCCGCCGCCGTCGCATCTGGCTTCGCTCGACGATGTTGTGGCGCGCGCGAGGCAGACGGCGCCCGGGATGGAGGTTGCCTTCATCGCGTTTCCGGGAACGCCGTTCACCTCCTCGCACCACTTCGCCGCCTTCATGCGCGGCGACACGGCGCTGACGGCGCGGCTGCTCAAGCCGGTCCTGCTCGACGGCGAAACAGGGGAGGTCGCCGACAGCCGGGCGCTGCCGGTCTATCTCCAGGCGCTCCTGATCTCGCAGCCGCTGCATTTCGGCGATTATGGCGGGATGCCGCTCAAGGTGATCTGGGCCGTGCTCGACATTCTCACGATCGTTGTGATCGGCAGTGGCCTCTATCTCTGGCTGGCACGGCGGCGCAAGCGCGCGCCCGCCCGGAGCGACGCATTCGCCAGACGAACCCCGGTCCCGTCGTGATGCATGGCTCCTCTGACCGCTCGGGCCTGTGGATACGTGTCTTTGCTGCACCCATCCTGCTCGCGGCTGCGACCATCACCGGCCTGCTGGCTGCGCTACTCTGGGGAACGGTCGGCCAGTATGTCGCCTGGGTGACGGTGGGAGCCCCGGTGCTGGTCATTGCCTGGGTTTGGGTGCGCTGCCGCACCCAAAAAACCGGGCAATTATCGCGGACGACACGCGGCAAATAGCTGCCTCGGCCCGTGTGCCGCAATCCTCGAACGGCTGCCCTGCAAAACTGTGGCCGCCCTTGCTGGGATTGGCGATCTGCTCCATACCAGCCGCGGGGCGATTCCGGGATTTCTATCGTTCTGGGGGCGGTAAAGGGCCTAAAAAGAGCGTGTCTTGCGCCCATTGGTGCACTGCGCTAAGGCTCAGAACAATTCCAAACTGGACGAATCCGTGGCTGTCCCGAGGCTGCGGGAAAAAGGGCTCGTCAATGAGCGGCATTCTGCAGAACTATCTTCCACTCGTCGTCTTTATAGGGGTAGCGGGCCTCATCGGCCTCGTGCTGCTGATCGCGCCCTTCATCGTGGCGTTCCAGCAGCCGGACCCGGAAAAGCTGTCGGCGTATGAGTGCGGTTTCAACGCCTTCGACGACGCTCGCATGAAGTTCGACGTCCGCTTCTATCTGGTCGCCATCCTCTTCATCATCTTCGACCTCGAGGTGGCGTTCCTGTTTCCCTGGGCGGTGGCGTTCGGCAAGCTTGGCGCGACCGGCTTCTGGTCCATGGTGGTGTTCCTCGGCGTGCTGACGGTCGGGTTCGCCTATGAATGGAAGAAGGGAGCACTGGAATGGGATTGAACCCTGCAACGTCCTCTGGCCCGGTCGTCGCGCCGGCCCCCAAGGGCATCCTTGATCCGTCGACCGGCAGGCCGGTTGGCGCCAACGATCCGTTTTTCCTCGAGGTCAACTCCGAGCTGTCCGACAAGGGCTTCTTCGTGGCCGCGACCGACGACCTCATCACCTGGGCCCGTACCGGCTCGCTGATGTGGATGACCTTCGGTCTCGCCTGCTGCGCGGTCGAGATGATGCAGGTCTCGATGCCGCGCTACGACGTCGAGCGCTTCGGCTTCGCGCCGCGTGCCTCGCCGCGCCAGTCCGACGTGATGATCGTCGCCGGCACGCTGACCAACAAGATGGCGCCTGCGCTGCGCAAGGTCTACGACCAGATGCCGGAGCCGCGCTACGTCATCTCGATGGGCTCCTGCGCCAATGGCGGCGGCTACTACCACTACTCCTACTCGGTCGTGCGCGGCTGCGACCGCATCGTGCCGATCGACATCTACGTGCCGGGCTGCCCGCCCACGGCGGAAGCGCTGCTCTACGGCGTGCTGCTGCTGCAGAAGAAGATCCGCCGCACCGGCACCATCGAACGCTAAGGTTTTACGTCATGGACGACGCCAAGCTCGACGCCCTGGGGCAGACGATCGTTAGCGCGCTTCCGGGCGCCGCCATCGGTCATTCGGTTGCCTTCAACCAGCTCGCGGTGGATGTCGAGGTCAGCAAGATCGTCGAGGTGGTCAAGTACCTCCGCGACGATCCGAAATGCCGGTTCATCAACTTCACCGACATCACGGCCGCGGACTATCCGTCGCGCGAGAAACGCTTCGACGTGATCTATCACTTCCTGTCCCCGACCCTGAACACGCGGATCCGGCTCAAGGCCCAGGCCGACGAGACCACGCAGGTGCCGTCGCTGATCGACGTGTTCCCCGGCGCGGACTGGTTCGAGCGCGAGGCCTACGACCTCTATGGCGTGTTCTTCGTCGGTCACCCCGACATGCGCCGCCTGCTGACCGACTACGGTTTCGAGGGCCATCCGCTGCGCAAGGATTTCCCGACCACCGGTTTCGTCGAGGTTCGCTACGACGACCAGGAGAAGCGGGTGGTGTACGAGCCTGTCCGGCTCAACCAGGAATTCCGCAAGTTCGATTTCCTCTCGCCGTGGGAAGGGGCGGACTATCCGCTTCCCGGTGACGAGAAGGCGGGACCGAAGGTCTGACCATGAACGAGCAACCCGAACAGCTTCGCAATTTCACCATCAACTTCGGGCCCCAGCATCCGGCTGCGCACGGCGTGCTGCGTCTGGTCCTTGAGCTTGACGGCGAGATCGTCGCGCGCGTCGACCCGCATATCGGCCTGCTTCACCGCGGCACCGAGAAGCTGATCGAGCAGAAGACCTATCTCCAGGCGATCCCTTATTTCGACCGGCTCGACTACGTCGCGCCGATGAACCAGGAGCACGCCTTCTGCCTCGCCGCTGAGAAGCTGCTCGGCATCGAGGTGCCGCGCCGCGGCCAGCTGATCCGCGTGCTCTATTGCGAGATCGGCCGCATCCTCTCGCACCTCCTCAACGTCACCACGCAGGCGATGGACGTCGGCGCGCTGACCCCGCCGCTGTGGGGCTTCGAAGAGCGCGAGAAGCTGATGGTGTTCTACGAGCGCGCCTCCGGCAGCCGTATGCACGCAGCCTTCTTCCGCGTCGGCGGCGTGCATCAGGATCTGCCGCAGAAGCTGGTCGACGACATCGAGGCCTGGTGCGATCCGTTCCTGAAGGTCGTGGACGACCTCGATCGTCTCCTCACCGCCAACCGCATCTTCAAGCAGCGCAACGTCGACATCGGCGTGGTGCCGCTCAAGGAAGCCTGGGAGTGGGGTTTTTCGGGCGTCATGGTGCGCGGCTCGGGCGCGGCCTGGGACCTGCGCAAGTCGCAGCCCTATGAATGCTACGCCGAGATGGATTTCGACATCCCGATCGGCAAGAACGGCGACTGCTACGATCGTTACCTGATCCGCATGGAAGAGATGCGCCAGTCCGTGCGCATCATGAAGCAGTGCATCCAGAAGCTGAACGCAGCCGACGGGAAGGGGCCTGTCGTCGTCGAAGACAACAAGGTCGCGCCGCCGCGCCGCGGCGAGATGAAGCGCTCGATGGAAGCGCTGATCCATCACTTCAAGCTCTACACCGAAGGCGTCCACGTGCCGGCCGGCGAGGTCTACACCGCGGTCGAGGCGCCGAAGGGCGAGTTCGGCGTCTATCTGATCTCCGACGGCACCAACAAGCCCTACAAGTGCAAGATCCGCGCGCCGGGCTTTGCGCATCTTCAGGCGATGGACCACATCTGCCGCGGCCATCTGCTTGCCGACGTCTCGGCGATCCTCGGCTCGCTCGACATCGTGTTCGGAGAGGTCGATCGGTGATGGCGCAGGCGCCAATCCAGTTTGACCGTGCCTCGGGGGCCCTTGAAGGGGCCAACCTGTGGGAGCGGACGGCTGCCTTGGCGCTGGTGACGGGATCGAAGATCTCCTCGCATTTCTCGCACATGGGCTACATCGCCTGCGCGAACCTGCTGCGGAAGACGCTGCCCGAGCGCAACATCGCGATCAGGCTCAATCCCGATGCCGTGTTCGAATTCCCCTACGGCGACGGCTATTGGAGCAAGCTGCTCAACCGCTCCTACAACTACGAGGACGAGCTGGAGGTCCTGTTCGCCGACTCCATCGACGTCGACTACACGCTGCTCGATTGCGGCGCCAATTACGGCTACTGGTCGGTGCTGGTCTCGAGCAAGCCGTTCGGATCGCACAAGGCGATCGCGATCGAGCCGTCGGGGCAGAACTATCCGAAGCTTGCCAACAACGCCCGCGTCAACGGCAACCGCTTCGAGACGCTGAAATGCGCCATCGGCGCGGCGCGCGGTACCGCGCGGCTGTCAGGCACCAAGCATGAGGCCTTCAGCATCGCCGGCGCACCGTCGGCGGGCGGCGAGGACGTGCCGGTTCTCGCGCTCGACAATCTCATCGATGACGGCAAGGTGGCGGCCCACGGCAAGTACCTGATCAAGCTCGACGTCGAGGGCGTCGAGATCGAGGCGATCAAGGGCGGCGCACGGCTGCTTGAGACCGACAGCGTCATCATGTGCGAGGAGCACGGCAGCGATCGCAGCCACGCGGTGTCGCGCTTTATCCTCGAACAGACGCCGCTGAAGCTGATCGTGTTCGATCCGCGCAGCAACCGGATGGAGACCGTGACCGAGCTGTCGATCCTCGACCGCATCAAGGTCTCGACACACGTCGGCTACAACGTTTTCGGCACCGCAAGCGCATTCTGGCAGGGCAGGATCGATGCCCTGAATGCGAAAACCGCGCGCCGTATGCAGTGAGAGATAAGAGATGTCCGTTCGCCGATTAGCACCGAAGGAAGTCCAGCCCGCGAGCTTTGCGTTCACGGAGGAGAACCTCGCGTTCGCCAAGCAGCAGATCGCGAAATATCCGGCCGGCCGGCAAGCCTCCGCTGTCATCGCCATCCTCTGGCGCGTCCAGGAACAGCACGACGGCTGGGTGTCGGAAGCCGCGATCCGCGCCGTCGCCGATCTGCTCGACATGCCCTATATCCGCGTGCTCGAAGTCGCGACCTTCTACACGATGTTCCAGCTCGCCCCCGTCGGCAAGAAGGCCCACGTCCAGGTCTGCGGCACCACGCCGTGCCGCCTGCGCGGTGCCGAGGATCTCATCCACGTCTGCGAGCACCGCATTCACCACGAGCCGTTCCATCTCTCCAAGGACGGTAATTTCAGCTGGGAAGAGGTGGAATGTCTCGGTGCCTGCGTGAATGCGCCGATGGTGCTGATCGGCAAGGACACCTATGAGGATTTGACCAAGGAAACCTTTGGCAAGGTGCTCGACGGCTTCGCCTCGGGCAATCCGCCGAAGCCCGGTCCGCAGAACGGCCGCCAGTTCTCGGCGCCGACGGGTGGGCCGACCACGCTGAAGGAGATCACCTGATGCGTGATCTCCCCGCAATTGGAGGGAACGAAGCCGTGAACAAATGGGGCTTCGTCGCCATGCACGCCGCGGTCGCGGCCGCCTTCATGTTCCTGCTGCAGCGCTTCGTGATGAACGCGACGCAGGAGAGCAGCCTACTCTGGGCGCTGACCTTCGCCGTCTGCGCCGCCGGACTTGCCTACAAGCAGTCCAATCGTTGATCGGAAAGCACTGAAATGCTCGAGGACAAGGACCGCATCTTCAAGAACCTCTACGGCCTCCACGACTGGGGGCTCGAGGGCGCGCGGCGCCGCGGCGCCTGGGATGGTACGAAGAATATCATCGACAAGGGCCGTGACTGGATCATCAACGAGATGAAGGCGTCGGGCCTTCGCGGGCGCGGTGGCGCCGGCTTCCCGACCGGCCTGAAATGGTCGTTCATGCCGAAGGAATCGACCGACGGCCGCCCGAGCTATCTCGTCGTCAACGCCGACGAATCCGAGCCCGGCACCTGCAAGGATCGCGAGATCATGCGGCACGATCCGCATCTCCTGATCGAAGGCTGCCTGATCGCGAGCTGCGCGATGAACGCGCATGCCTGCTACATCTATGTCCGCGGCGAGTTCATCCGCGAGCGCGAGCATCTCCAGGCCGCGATCGACCAGGCCTATGAGGCGAAGCTCGTCGGCAAGGACAATGTCAACGGCTGGCCGTTCGACATCTACGTCGCGCACGGCGCCGGCGCCTATATCTGCGGCGAGGAGACCGCGCTGCTCGAAAGCCTCGAAGGCAAGAAGGGCCAGCCGCGCCTGAAGCCGCCGTTCCCGGCCAATGTCGGCCTGTTCGGCTGCCCGACCACCGTCAACAACGTCGAGTCGATCGCGGTTGCGCCCGACATCCTGCGGCGCGGCGCGGCCTGGTTCGCCGGCATCGGCCGTCCGAACAATGTCGGCACCAAGCTGTTCTGCATCTCGGGTCATGTCGAGCGGCCCTGCAACGTCGAAGAGGCCATGGGCATTCCGTTCCGTGAGCTGATCGAGAAGCATTGCGGCGGCATCCGCGGCGGCTGGGACAACCTCAAGGCCGTGATCCCCGGCGGCTCGTCGGTGCGCATGGTACCGGCCGAGCAGATCATCGACACGCCGATGGATTTCGACAGCTTGAGCAAGCTGCGCTCGGGCCTCGGCACAGCGGCCGTGATCGTGATGGACAAGTCGACCGACCTGATCCGCTCCATCGCTCGCATCTCCTATTTCTACAAGCACGAGAGCTGCGGCCAGTGCACGCCGTGCCGCGAGGGCACCGGCTGGATGTGGCGCGTCTTGACCCGCATGGCCGATGGCCGCGCCCACAAGCGCGAAATCGACATGCTGCTCGAAGTCACCAAGCAGGTCGAAGGCCACACCATCTGCGCGCTCGGCGACGCAGCCGCCTGGCCGATCCAGGGCCTGATCGCGCATTTCCGTCACGAGATCGAAGCGCGCATCGACCAGTATTCGCACAAGGCTGACA
This sequence comes from Bradyrhizobium sp. 482_C4_N1_8, assembly GCF_052075965.1. Lineage (NCBI taxonomy): Bacteria > Pseudomonadati > Pseudomonadota > Alphaproteobacteria > Hyphomicrobiales > Nitrobacteraceae > Bradyrhizobium > Bradyrhizobium sp. 482_C4_N1_8. The sequence goes on from NZ_CP197231.1 coordinate 4,212,285, forward strand.
TCGACGATATCGGCGTCCGCGATCCCGTGAACATGGTCGCGGCGGAGTAGAGAGAATGACCAAGCTCATCATCGACGGCAAAGAGATCGATGTCCCCGCCGAGTACACGCTGCTCCAGGCGTGCGAAGCCGCGGGCGCCGAGATTCCGCGCTTCTGCTATCACGAGCGGCTGTCGATCGCCGGCAATTGCCGGATGTGCCTCGTCGAAGTGAAGGGCGGCCCGAAGCCGGTCGCAAGCTGCGCCTGGGGCGTGCGCGATTGCCGTCCGGGCCCCAAGGGCGAGCCGCCGGAAATCTCCACGCGTTCGCCGATGGTGAAGAAGGCACGCGAAGGCGTGATGGAATTCCTTCTCATCAACCATCCGCTGGACTGCCCGATCTGCGACCAGGGTGGCGAGTGCGACCTTCAGGACCAGGCGATGGGCTATGGTGTCGACACCAGCCGCTTCGCCGAGAACAAGCGCGCCGTCGAGGACAAGTACCTCGGCGCGCTGGTCAAGACCTCGATGAACCGCTGCATCCAGTGCACGCGCTGCGTCCGCTTCTCGGCGGAAGTCGCCGGCGCGCCCGAGATGGGCGCCACCGGCCGCGGCGAGGACATGGAGATCACAACCTATCTCGAGCACGCGCTGACGTCCGAATTGCAGGGCAATCTCGTCGACATCTGCCCGGTCGGCGCGCTGACCTCGAAGCCCTATGCTTTTGCGGCTCGCCCGTGGGAGCTCGGCAAGACCCAGTCGATCGACGTGATGGACGGCCTCGGCTCGGCGATCCGCGTCGACACCCGCGGTCGTGAGGTGATGCGCGTGCTGCCGCGCATCAACGAGGCCGTGAACGAGGAGTGGATCTCCGACAAGACCCGTCACGTCGTTGACGGCCTGCGCACCCAGCGCCTCGACCGGCCCTATATCCGCGAAGCCGGCAAGCTGCGGGCGGCGAGCTGGCCCGAAGCCTTTGCCGCGATCGCTGCGAAAGCGGCGCGCACCGACGGCAAGCGCATCGGCGCGATCGCCGGCGACCTCGCCGGCGTCGAAGAGATGTTCGCGCTGAAGGACCTGCTGGCCAAGTACGGCTCGAACAATCTGGCAGTGCAGGGCGGCGACGCCTTCGATCCCGCGCTCGGTCGCGGCTCCTACATTTTCAATCCGACGCTGGTCGGTGTGGAGCAGGCCGACGCGTTGCTCATCATCGGCGCCAATCCGCGCAAGGAAGCGGCCGTGTTCAACGCCCGCATCCGCAAGCGCTGGCGCGGCGGCGGCTTCAAGGTCGGCGTGATCGGCGCCAAGGTCGATCTCACTTACGACTATGACCACCTCGGCGCAGGCACCGAGACGCTCGGCGAGCTCGCGGCCGGCAAGCATTCCTTCATGGATGTGCTGAAGAACGCCAAGCACCCGATCATCCTGGTCGGCGCAGGCGCAGCCTCGCGTCACGACGGCGCCGCCATTCTCGCCGCCGCCGCCAAGCTCGCGCTCGATGTCGGCGCGGTGAAGGACGGCTGGAACGGCTTCGGCGTACTGCACGAGACCGCCTCGCGCGTCGGCGCACTCGACATCGGCTTTGTCGCCGGTGCGGGCGGGCTGAACGCCGCGCAGATGACGACCTTCGGCACGCTGGACCTGCTGTTCCTGCTCGGCGCCGACGAGATCAAGCCGTCGGACGGCACCTTCGTCGTCTATATCGGCACCCATGGCGACCGCGGCGCGCATCGCGCCGACGTCATCCTGCCGGCGGCCGCCTACACCGAGAAGTCCGCGATATACGTCAACACCGAAGGCCGCGTGCAGATGACCGGCCGTGCCGCGTTCCCGCCGGGCGAAGCCCGCGAGGACTGGGCGATCGTGCGGGCGCTGTCGGAGGCGCTCGGCAAGAAGCTCGGCTACGACTCGCTGTCGGCACTCCGCCAGGCGATCTTCAAGGCCGCGCCGCACCTGATGCGTCTCGACCAGATCGAAGCCGGCGCCGCCGACCAGATCAAGAAGCTGGCGGGGAAGGGCGGCTCGCCGGAGAAGGCGCCGTTCAAGCCGGCGATCGAGGACTTCTATTTGACCAACCCAATCGCGCGTGCATCCGCCGTGATGGCGGAATGCTCGCGGCTTGCCTCCGGGCAGATGCTGACCGCAGCGGAGTGAGCCGATGGAATTCTTCGAAAGCGCATTCTGGACCGGTTTCCTCTGGCCGCTGATCATCATGGTCGCGGAGAGCGTCCTGGTGCTCGTCGTCCTGCTGGTCGCGATCGCCTACATCCTGCTCGCCGACCGCAAGATCTGGGCGGCGGTGCAGATCCGCCGCGGCCCGAACGTGGTCGGCCCCTGGGGCCTGCTGCAGTCCTTCGCGGACCTGCTGAAGTTCGTGCTGAAGGAGCCGATCATCCCGTCCGGCGCCAACAAGGGCGTGTTCCTCCTTGCTCCCTTGGTCTCATGCGTGCTCGCGCTCGCGGCCTGGGCGGTGATCCCGACCAATCTCGGCTGGGTGATCTCCGACATCAATGTCGGCGTGCTCTTCATCTTCGCGATCTCGTCGCTGTCGATCTACGGCATCATCATGGCCGGCTGGTCGTCGAACTCGAAATACCCGTTCCTGGCCGCGCTGCGCTCGGCGGCGCAGATGGTGTCCTACGAGGTCTCGATCGGCTTCGTCATCATCACCGTGCTGCTCTGCGCCGGCACGCTGAACCTGTCGGCCGTGGTCGAGGCCCAGCATGCCCGTGGCCTTGCCAGCCTGATCGGGTTGCCGCAGCTCACCATCCTGAACTGGTATGTGTGGCCGCTGTTCCCGATGTTCGTGATCTTCTACGTCTCGGCGTTGGCGGAAACCAACCGTCCGCCGTTCGACCTCGTGGAAGCTGAATCAGAGCTCGTCGCCGGCTTCATGGTCGAATACGGCTCGACGCCGTATCTGCTGTTCATGCTCGGCGAGTATGTCGCGATCGTCACGATGTGCGCGCTGGCGACGATCCTGTTCCTCGGAGGCTGGCTGCCGCCGGTGGATCTGCCGCCCTTCAACTGGGTGCCGGGGATCATCTGGTTCTCGCTCAAAGTGTTCTTCATGTTCTTCCTGTTCGCGATGGCAAAGGCGATCGTGCCGCGCTACCGCTACGACCAATTGATGCGCCTCGGCTGGAAGGTGTTCCTGCCGCTGTCGCTGGCGATGGTGGTCGTGGTGGCCGGTGTGCTGCATTTCGCCGGCATCGCGCCGAAGTGAGGGCCGTCATGGGTATCAATGTCAACGCCACTGCACGCTCGCTCCTGCTGTCGGAATTCGTCTCGGCGTTCTTCCTCGCCATGCGCTATTTCTTCCAGCCGAAGCCGACGCTGAACTATCCCTTCGAGAAGGGCCCGATCTCGCCGCGCTTCCGCGGCGAGCATGCGCTGCGCCGCTATCCGAACGGCGAAGAGCGCTGCATCGCCTGCAAGCTGTGCGAAGCCATTTGCCCGGCGCAGGCCATCACCATCGAGGCCGGCCCGCGCCGCAACGACGGCACCCGCCGCACCGTGCGCTACGACATCGACATGGTGAAGTGCATCTATTGCGGCCTCTGCCAGGAGGCCTGTCCGGTCGACGCCATCGTCGAAGGTCCGAACTTCGAATTCGCGACCGAGACCCGCGAGGAACTGTTCTATGACAAGGCCAAGCTGCTCGCCAATGGCGACCGCTGGGAACGCGAGATCGCGAAAGCGATCGAGCTCGACGCGCCGTACCGGTGAGATGAGAGCATGATCCTTCCCGCGCTGTTCTTCTATCTCTTCGCCGGCGTTTGCGTCGCTTCGGCGGTGATGGTGATTGTCTCGCGCAATCCCGTGCACTCCGTGCTGTACCTGATCCTGGCCTTCGTCAACGCCTCCGGCCTGTTCGTGCTGATGGGCGCCGAATTCCTCGCGATGATCCTGATCGTCGTCTATGTCGGCGCCGTCGCGGTGCTGTTCCTGTTCGTGATCATGATGCTCGACGTCGACTTCCTCGAGCTGCGCGAGGGCTTCATCGAGTACCTGCCGGTGGGCCTCGTGATCGGCGGCATCTTCCTGTTCGAGCTGCTGCTCACCGTCGGCTTCTGGGTCATCAACCCCGGCGTCTCCAAGACGATCACGGCGGCGATCCCGACCAATGTCAGCAACACCGAGGCGCTCGGGCTCGTGCTCTATACGAAGTACATCCACTACTTCCAGCTCGCGGGCATGGTGCTGCTGGTCGCCATGATCGGCGCCATCGTGCTGACGCTGCGCCACAAGGCGAACGTGAAGCGGCAGGACATCAACGTTCAGAATGCACGCACGCCCGAGATGGCGATGGCGATGCGCAAGGTGGCGTCGGGGCAGGGGCTCCAGGACAGCGACGCGGCGGAGTGGGTGAAATGACGATCGGGCTCGGACATTATCTGGCGGTCGGCGCGATCCTGTTCACGCTCGGGATCCTCGGCATCTTCCTGAACCGCAAGAACATCATCGTCATCCTGATGTCGATCGAGCTGATCCTGCTCTCGGTCAACATCAACCTCGTGGCATTCTCGACCTTCCTCGGCGACATCGTCGGCCAGGTCTTCGCATTGCTGGTGCTGACGGTTGCGGCTGCGGAAGCCGCGATCGGTCTCGCCATCCTGGTGGTCTATTTCCGCAACCGCGGCTCGATCGCGGTTGAGGACGTCAATCTGATGAAGGGCTGAGCTCAGTCATGGTTCAGGCAATTGTCTTTCTGCCTCTGCTGGGCGCCATTCTGGCCGGGCTTATCGCGCTGTTCGGCGCCCATGCCCGCAACCCCTCGGGTGACGAGGTCGAGCATCACGGCGATCATGGCCACGGCGACGCCCACGCGGCGGTCGCCCATGATGATCATGGCCACGACGATCACGCGCATGACGACCATGGCCCGGTCGAGCCGCCGGCCGCGGGCTCGCGCGGCGCCGAGCTGATCACGACCGCGCTGCTGTTCGTCTCGGCAGCGCTGTCCTGGATGACGCTGGTCGATGTCGGCTTCATGCACCACGACATGCGGATTCCGCTGTTGCCCTGGATCATGTCGGGCGACCTCCAGGTTTACTGGACGCTGCGGGTCGACACGCTCACCGCCGTGATGCTGGTGGTGGTGACGACCGTGTCCTCGCTCGTGCACCTCTATTCCATCGGCTACATGGACGAGGATCCGTACCGGCCGCGCTTCTTCGGCTATCTCTCGCTGTTCACCTTCGCCATGCTGATGCTGGTGACGGCCGACAACCTCGTGCAGCTGTTCTTCGGCTGGGAAGGCGTCGGTCTGGCGAGCTACCTGCTGATCGGCTTCTGGTACCAGAAGCCGTCGGCGAACGCGGCGGCGATCAAGGCCTTCGTGGTCAACCGCGTCGGCGATTTCGGCTTCGCGCTCGGCATCTTCGCGATCTTCATGCTGACCGCCTCGACCGATTTCGAGACCATCTTCCACCAGGCGCCGAGCCTGACCGGCAAGACCATCGACTTCCTCGGCTGGCATGCCGATGCGCTGACCCTGACCTGCCTGCTGCTGTTCATGGGCGCGATGGGCAAGTCGGCGCAGTTCCTGCTGCACACCTGGCTGCCGGACGCGATGGAAGGCCCGACCCCGGTCTCCGCGCTGATCCACGCCGCGACCATGGTCACCGCCGGCGTGTTCATGGTGGCGCGGCTGTCGCCGCTGTTCGAGCTCGCCCCGAACGCGCAGGCCGTCGTGATGTTCTTCGGCGCCACCACGGCGTTCTTCGCCGCGACCATCGGCCTCGTCCAGAACGACATCAAGCGCATCGTCGCGTACTCGACCTGTTCGCAGCTCGGCTACATGTTCGTGGCGATGGGAGCAGGGGCCTATTCGGTCGGCATGTTCCACCTGTTCACGCACGCCTTCTTCAAGGCGCTGCTGTTCTTGGGTTCCGGCTCGGTGATCTACGCGATGCACCACGAGCAGGACATCCGCAACATGGGCGGCCTCTGGCGCAAGATCCCCTACACCTATGCGGTGATGGTGATCGGCACGCTGGCGCTCACGGGCTTCCCGCTCACGGCGGGCTATTTCTCCAAGGACGCCATCATCGAGTCCGCCTACGCCTCGCATAATCCGTTCGCGATGTACGGCTTCCTGATGACGGTCGTCGCCGCCGGCCTGACCTCGTTCTACTCCTGGCGCCTGATCTTCAAGACCTTCCACGGCGAGCCCCATGACGAGCATCACTACGAGGCCGCGCATGAGGCTCCGCTCTGGATACTGATCCCGATCGGCGTTCTCGCGGTCGGCTCGATCGTCGCGGGCTTCCCGTTCAAGGAGCTGTTCGCCGGTCACGGCGTCGAGGAGTTCTTCCGCGAGTCCGTGAAGATGAACCCGCACATCATCGAGGAGATGCACCACATCCCCGAGACCATCGCCATCCTGCCGACGGTGATGATGGTGCTGGGCTTCCTGGTGTCGTACCTGTTCTACATCCGCCGGCCGTATCTGCCGGTCGAGCTCGCGAACACGCAGCCGATGCTGTACCAGTTCCTGCTCAACAAATGGTACTTCGACGAGCTCTACGATCTCATCTTCGTCCGCCCGGCGAAGTGGATCGGCTATCAGCTCTGGAAGAAGGGTGATGGCTTCATCATCGACGGCCTCGGCCCCGACGGTATCTCGGCCCGTGTGCTGGACGTCACCCGCAACGTGGTGAAGATCCAGACCGGCTATCTCTATCACTACGCGTTCGCCATGCTGATCGGCGCCGCCGGCCTGATCACCTGGTTCATGTTCGGCTTTGGAGGCCAGTAAATGACAACCTGGCCAATCCTTTCGGTCACGACGTTCCTGCCGCTGGTTGGCGCGCTGATCGTCTATCTCAGCCGAGGCGATGACGAGGCGGCCCGGCGCAATGCGCGCTGGATCGCGCTGTGGACCACGCTGATCACCTTCGCGGTGTCGGTGATCCTGGTGATGCGCTTCGATCCGTCGAGCGCCGACTTCCAGTTCGTCGAGAAGGCGAACTGGCTCGCCACCGGCATCACCTACCACATGGGCGTCGACGGCATCTCGCTGCCGCTGGTGATCCTGACCACCGCCATCATGCCGTTCTGCATCATCGCGAGCTGGAAGGCGATCACCAACCGCGTCCGCGAATACATGATGGCGTTCCTGATCCTGGAAACGCTGATGATCGGCACCTTCTCGGCGCTCGATCTCGTGCTGTTCTACCTGTTCTTCGAGGGCGGCCTGATCCCGATGTTCCTGATCATCGGCGTCTGGGGCGGTCCGCGCCGGGTCTACGCGTCGTTCAAGTTCTTCCTCTACACGCTGCTCGGCTCGGTGCTGATGCTGCTCGCCATCATGGCGCTGTACTGGAATGGCGGCACCACCGACATCCCGACCCTGATGCACACCGCCGTGCCGCGCTCCCTGCAGACCTGGGCGTGGCTCGCCTTCTTCGCCTCGTTCGCGGTGAAGATGCCGATGTGGCCGGTGCACACCTGGCTCCCCGACGCCCACGTCGAGGCGCCGACCGCGGGCTCGGTGGTTCTGGCTGCGATCCTGCTGAAGATGGGCGGCTACGGCTTCCTGCGCTTCTCGCTGCCGATGTTCCCCCTGGCCTCGCACGACTTCGCGCCGCTGATCTTCACGCTCTCGGCCATCGCCATCATCTACACCTCGCTGGTCGCCCTGATGCAGGAGGACATGAAGAAGCTGATTGCGTACTCGTCAGTGGCGCATATGGGCTTCGTCACCATGGGCATCTTCGCCGGCACCATGCAGGGCGTCGCCGGCGGCATGTTCCAGATGATCTCGCACGGCATCGTCTCCGGCGCGCTGTTCCTCTGCGTCGGCATCGTCTACGACCGCATGCACACCCGCGAGATCGCGGCCTATGGCGGCCTCGTCAACCGGATGCCGCTCTACGCGCTGACCTTCATGATCTTCACCATGGCCAATGTCGGTCTGCCCGGCACCTCCGGCTTCGTCGGCGAGTTCATGACGCTGCTCGGCACCTTCAAGGTCTCGATCCCGACCGCGTTCTTCGCGACCTTCGGCGTGATCCTGTCGGCCTGCTACGCGCTGTGGCTGTACCGCAAGGTCGTGTTCGGGGCGCTGGTCAAGCCGTCGCTGGCGAGCATGAAGGATCTCACTTTCCGCGAGTGCGTGACGCTGTTCCCGCTGATCGCGCTGACGATCCTGTTCGGCGTCTATCCGAAGCCGGTGCTCGACATGTCGGCCGTCTCGGTCCAGCAACTCGTCAATAATTACAACACCGCTGTGACGGCCGTGAAGGCCGCCGCACTGCTCCAGTGATCGGGCAGGTCAGGATATCGCCATGAGCTTTGAGACTGCAGGTTATCAACTGGCGCCGGTGCTGCCCGAGATTGTGCTCGCGGTCGGCGCCATGGCACTCTTGATGCTGGGGGCCTATCGCGGGCAGGAGACCACCAAGACCGTCACGACGCTTTCGGTCCTGCTGCTGGTCGTGGTCGGCGTGCTCGTCTACGCACAGCCTGCGGGCAAGCACGTCACCTTCGGCGGCAGCTTCATCGTCGACGATTTTGCCCGCTTCATGAAGATCCTGGCCCTGATCGGCTCGGCGGTGACGCTGGTGCTGTCGACCGAGTTCCTGTCGGACCCGTCGCGCCGGATCTTCGAATACGCCATCCTGGTGCTGCTCTCGACGCTCGGCATGATGGTGCTGATCTCGGCCGGCGACTTGATCTCGCTCTATCTCGGCCTCGAGCTGATGTCGCTCGCGCTCTATGTCGTGGCGGCCTCGAACCGCGACAACGCCAAGTCGACCGAAGCCGGCCTGAAGTACTTCGTGCTCGGCGCGCTGTCCTCGGGCATGCTGCTCTACGGTTCCTCGCTGGTCTACGGCTTCACCGGCACGGTCAGCTTCACCGGCATCGCGGCGGCCGCGACGGTCTCGAATATCGGCCTGGTGTTCGGCCTGGTCTTCCTGCTCGCCGGCCTCTGCTTCAAGGTCTCGGCCGTGCCGTTCCACATGTGGACGCCTGACGTCTACGAGGGCGCCCCGACCCCCGTGACTGCCTTCTTCGCCTCGGCGCCGAAGGTGGCCGCGCTCGCGGTCTTCACCCGCGTCACGCTGACCGCATTCCCCGGCATCGTCTCGCAGTGGCAGCAGATCCTGGTGTTCGTGGCGATCGCCTCGATGGCGCTCGGCTCTTTCGCCGCGATCGGCCAGACCAACATCAAGCGCCTGATGGCCTATTCCTCGATCGGCCACATGGGCTTTGCCCTGGTCGGCCTCGCCTCCGGCACGGTCGAGGGCGCGCAGGGCGTCTTGATGTACATCGTGATCTATGTGGCGATGACGCTCGGCTCGTTCTCGGTCATTCTGGCGATGAAGCGCAACGGCCAGGCCGTCGAGAAGATCAGCGATTTCGCCGGTCTGTCGCGGACCAATCCGCTGCTCGCCTTCATGTTCGCGATGCTGCTGTTTTCGCTCGCCGGAATCCCGCCGCTCGCCGGCTTCTTCGCCAAATGGTACGTCTTCGTCGCCGCCATCAAGGCGAACCTGTTCACGCTCGCCGTCATCGGCGTGTTGACCAGCGTCGTGGGCGCCTACTACTACCTGACCATCGTCAAGACGATGTACTTCGACGAGCCGGCCGGTCAGGTCGATCCGGTGCGCGTCGAGGTGAAGACTGTGCTGGCTGTCTTTGGCCTGTTCAACATCCTCTTCGCGCTGTTCGCGGGCCCGGTGGTGAGCGTCGCCTCCGCCGCGGCAAAGTCGCTGTTTTAGGATGGGGTTCGCGCTCGGTCCTCGCGCACTCTCGGCGGGCTACAAGCTCGCGGCTTTCGAACGGACCGGCTCGACCAACACCGACGCCATCGAGCACGCGCGGGCCGGCGAACGCGGCCCGATGTGGTTCGTCACCTCCGACCAGACCGCCGGTCGTGGCCGGCGCCAGCGCGCCTGGATCGCGCCAAAGGGCAATCTCGCCGCGAGCGTCCTCGAGGTGCTGGATATTGCGCCTGCAGTTGCCGCCACCATCGGGTTTGCGGCGGGGCTTGCGGAAGAGGCGGCGCTGGAGAAGGTCAGCCTCGAGGCCGCGCTCCGGCTTGGTCCTGAGCGACCCAGATACGCCCTGAAATGGCCGAATGACGTCCTCGCGGGCGGCAAGAAGCTGGTCGGCATTGGCCTCGAAGCCGAGGCCGTCGGCGATCGTCTCGCCGTCGTCGTCGGCATCGGCACCAACGTCGTGGCGGCGCCGGAGAGGACGCCGACGCCGGCCGTGTCGCTGGCCGCACTCGGCGTCCAGATCAGCGCGGAAGAGCTGTTCTCGGCGCTGTCCGACGCCTGGGTCGAGTTCCTCGGCATCTGGGACAATGGCCGCGGCTTTGCGGAGATCCGCAAACTCTGGCTAGAGCGCGCCTGCGGCCTCGGCGAACGGGTCGCGATCAACACGGGAACGATGACGCTGGAAGGCATTTTCGACACCATCGACGACACCGGCTGCCTGATCGTCCGCACCGTTGACGGCCGACGCCTCCCGGTGGCGGCCGGCGAGGTGTTCTTCGGCTCGGCCGCCTCCGTGGGAGCTGCGTGATGGCGAAGCCTGACGAACTGGTATTTGCGCCGCTCGGCGGCGTCGGCGAGATCGGCATGAACTTGTCGATCTACGGCCTCGGCAACCGTCAGCAGCGCGCCTGGCTGGCGGTCGATCTCGGCGTCTCCTTCGGCGACGAGGAGCATCTGCCGGGCATCGACCTGATCATGCCCGACATCAGCTTCCTGGAGAAGGAACGCAAGAATCTGATGGGCCTCGTGCTCACCCATGCCCATGAGGACCATTTCGGCGCCATCATCGACCTCTGGCCGAAGCTGAAATGCCCGATCTATGCCACGCAGTTCAGCGCGGCGCTGTTCGAGGCCAAATGCGCCGCCGAGCGCAATGCGCCGAAAATCCCGGTGACGGTGGTGCCGTCGGGCGGCCGCGTCGATATCGGCCCGTTCAACGTCGAGTTCATTCCCGTCGCGCATTCGATTCCCGAGGCGCACGCGCTGGCGATCCACACTGACGTCGGCACGGTGCTGCACACCGGCGACTGGAAGATCGACCCGACCCCGACGCTCGGGAGCCCGACCGACGAGAAGCGGTTGCGCGAACTGGGCGAGGAGGGCGTGCTCGCCCTGATCGGTGATTCCACCAACGCCGTGCGTGACGGCCGCTCGCCCTCGGAAGCCGAGGTCGCGCGAACCATCATCGATCTGGTCAAGGCCGCCAAGGGCCGCGTCGCGGTGACGACCTTCGCCTCCAACGTCGCGCGCATCAAGGCCGTCGCCGCCGCGGCCAGGGCTGCCGATCGCGAGGTCGTCGTGGTCGGCCGCGCCATGGAGCGCGTGGTGCAGGTCGCGCGCGAGACCGGCTATCTCGACGGCGTGCAGAACTTCCGCTCGCCCGAGGTCTACGGCCATCTTCCGCAGGACAAGGTGCTGGCGCTGTGCACCGGCAGCCAGGGCGAGCCGCGCGCGGCACTGGCGCGCATCGCCAATGACGACCATCCCGAGATCACGCTCAACCGCGGCGACAGCGTGATCTTCTCCTCGCGCACCATCCCGGGCAACGAGAAGGCCGTCGGCTCCATCATCAACAATCTGGTGCTGCAGGGCGTCGAGGTCCTTACCGACCGCGACCATCTGGTCCACGTCTCCGGCCATCCCCGCCGCGACGAATTGCGCGACATGATCGCCTGGACCAAGCCGCAGCTCCTGATCCCCGTCCATGGCGAGGCGCTGCACCTGAACGAGCATGCCAAGCTCGCGCGCGCCGCCGGCGTGCCGCGCGTCCTGGTCGTTCGCAACGGCGACCTGATCAAGCTCGGCCCGGGTGATCCCGGCATCATCGGCGAGGTGCCCTCCGGCCGGATCTACAAGGACGGCACGATCTTGGAGGACTCCAAGTCCCGCGCCGTGGTCGAGCGTCGCCGCATGGCTTTCTCCGGCTGCGCCTTCGTCGCGGTCGCGATGACGGAGCAGGGCGAGCTTGCCGACGATCCCGAGGTCGATCTCGTCGGCATTCCCGAGAAGAACCGGGACGGCGAGCCCTTCGACGACATCGTCTTCGACGCCGTGGTCTCCACCATCGAGGGCCTGCCGAAGGCGCGCCGCCGCGATGCGGATGCCCTGGCTGAGTCGGTGCGACGCGCTGTCCGGGCCGTCATCAACGAACATTGGGGCAAAAAGCCCCCCTGTCTGGTACACGTCCTGACGGTGTAGTTGAGCATGGTCTTCGGATCATGCGCTGAGGGAGAAGAAACATGCTGGGTCGCCTCAACCACGTCGCGATCGCGACCAAGGACGCCGTCAAGTCCGCCAAGATCTATGGCGCCGCGTTCGGGGCGCAGATCTCGGAGGCGGTCGCGCTGCCCGAGCATGGCGTCACCACCGTGTTCGCGACGCTGCCCAATACCAAGATCGAGTTCATCGAGCCGCTCGGCGAGGCCTCGCCGATCGCGAAGTTCCTCGAGCGCAATGCCGACGGCGGCATCCACCATATCTGCTACGAGGTCGTCGACATCATCGCCTCGCGTGACACGCTGGTGAAGGAGGGCGCGCGGGTGCTCGGCGACGGCGTGCCGAAGATCGGCGCCCACGGCAAGCCGGTGCTGTTCCTGCACCCGAAGGATTTTTCCGGGGCGCTGGTCGAAATCGAGCAGGCGTAGGGCGCCGGATCATGGCCATCCAGATATCGACCGCGCTTGCGATCTACTTCGTCATCTGGTGGATCGCGCTGTTTCTGACGCTGCCGTTCGGCGTGCGCAGCCAGCACGAGGACGGCGTCGGCGCGCCCGGCACCGACCCCGGCGCACCGGTTCTGACGCGGATGAGAGGCAAGCTGATCTGGACCACGATCATCTCGGCGATCATCTACGGGATCGGCATCGCGGCCTATCATGCCGGCTATCTTTCGATCGAGCGCTTGTCCAGATTGATGGGAATGCCGTTCTAGACGTTTTTGCCGGCAATATTGTTTTGGGGGAAACGAATGACTTTTCAGCGGATCGTCATCGCGCTTCTGGTGCTGATCGTCGCCGGCCTTGGCGCCATCGGCTATTTCGAATGGAAGATGGCCGTGCAGGTCCGAACGCTGAAGGCGTTCGTCGAGGGCTCTGTCTTCAACGAAGCCGTGATGGCCTGCGAGCAGGCCAAGAGCTCGACGCCGTTCAAGTGGAACGGGGGCAAGAGCACCTCGGTGATCGGCCTGAACTCGGTCAAGCTGGACAAATACACCGTCAGCGCCAGCTACACGCTGGTGGCGGACAGCGTCTATTGTGATTACGATCCCATCAAAAGAAAGGCCGAGATCGGCTCGAGCTTCCTGGAGCGGGAGTAACGATCCGGCCATGCCAAGAGCATGATCCGGAAAAGTGCGAAGCGGTTTTCCGATAAGATCGTGCTCAAATATCATGGGGTGGGATCGTCATGGCCGACGCGGGGGACTACCGGATTCTGCATGAGGCGGCCTTGCGGGACCATCTCGCGGGTATTTCCGACCTGAAGGCACTACTCGGTGGCGAGCCGGCCGCCTGGGGCATCACCGAGGTCGGCGACGGCAATCTCAATCTCGTCTTCATCGTCAAGGGCGCGCGCGGCGGCGTCGCCGTGAAGCAGGCGCTGCCCTACGTCCGCCTCGTCGGCGAGAGCTGGCCGCTGCCGCTGTCGCGGGCCCATTACGAATATCTCGCCTTGTCGAAGCAGGCCCAGCTCGCGCCCGGTCTCGTGCCGGCGCTGCTGCACCACAACGAGACGCTGGCGCTGACGGTAATGGAGCTGCTTGAGCCCCACATCATCATGCGCAAGGGGATGGTCGCCGCAACGCAATATCCCGGTTTCGTGGACGACATCACCACCTTCATGGCGCGCACCCTGTTCTTCACCTCCGACCTCGCGCTGTCGGCGGCCGAGAAGAAGCAGGGCATCGCCGCCTTTGCCGGCAACCACGCGCTCTGCAAGATCACCGAGGACCTGATCTTCACCGATCCCTACCGCATTGCCGAGCAGAACCGGTGGACTGCGCCTTATCTCGACCGCCTGGCCGCAGGGCTGCGCGATGACATGGAGCTGCATGTCGCGATCTCCCGGCTGAAGCTGAAGTTCATGGCAAGTCCCGAGGCGCTGCTCCACGGCGATCTCCACACCGGCTCGATCATGGTGACGGAGAGCCAAACGCGGGTGATCGACCCCGAATTCGCGTTCTACGGCCCGATGGGATTCGACGTCGGCGCCGTGCTTGCGAACCTCCTGATGGCCTATTTCGCCTCCGCCGGCCACGAGCGCACGCCGGGTGAGCGGCAGGCGTTCGAAAGCTGGGTACTGGAGACGGTCGAGCAGGTCTGGAACGAGTTCGCCCGCAAGTTCCTCGATCTCTGGCGCGCTGGCGCCACCGGCGATGCCTATCCGGCATCGCTCTTTGCCGGCGAGAAGGGCGCTGCATGCCTGGAAGCCGAGCGGCAGGCTTACATGCAGCGGCTATTCACTGACACCGTCGGCTTCGCTGCCGCCAAAACCCTCCGCCGTATCTTCGGCCTGGCCCACAACATCGACTTCGAGCTGATCGAGGACCCGCGGAGGCGGGCGATCAGCGAGGCGCGCGCGGTGCGGCTGGCGAGGGCGATGATGGTGGAGGCGGGGGCATTTCCGAACATCTCGGACGTCACCGGCGCAGCGCGAAAACTGCGGGACTGGATGCCTGAGTTTGCGAACGGCTAGGGGGCGATGCGCATCAATAAAGCCGCATCGGCAGCAGGACGCCGTCCGTGCCGGCCAGCAGGCCCCAGGTCTCGTTGGCCGCGACCTCGAACTCCCGGCTCTGGACCGTGCCGCCCTCGACCTTGAGGGTGACCTTGTACTTGCCGGGCGGCAGATCGATCTTTTGGCCGTCAGGTATTTCGGCTGCGGCAGAGTCGGAGTGCGCCAGTTTCTCGCCGGCGTGCGCCGCCAGCTTGATGGTCTGGTCGGCGACGGTGATGACCGCCACCTCGTCCGACTTGTTGCCGAGCATCAGCTTTGCCTGCCTCGGCCTCGGCAGGAGGCCGGCATTCGCGATACCCGGCTTGCGCAGCGAAAGTTCGGCGATTGTCCTGTCGTCCTGACGGGAAAGCCGGACCAGGACCGGTCCACGGGCCGTCGTGAAGGTGATCACGGCCCGGTCCGGTTCGACCACCGTCTCGATCCAGCCACGCTTGCCGAGCTCGGCGCGATAGAAGCCGAGCACCGCCGTGAGATCGCGCGGGGTCTCGGCGTAGACTGACGCGATGAACGGCGAATTCTTCGCCGTAGCGATGCTCCAGCTCTCGGGCAGTGGCAGGCCGGTGCCCTGGGAAACCCTGGCTTCGAAACCCGTACGTGCGCCCCGTGCGACCGCTCCGACAGGGATGCTGAGCAGTCGTTCGACGAAATTATCCGGAGTGTCATGGCCCCGGACCGCCCACCACGTTTCGTCAAGATAGTCGTTCACGCCGGTGGTGCGGCTCCAGCTGAACCGGATGCTGTCCGCCTCGCTGTACCGGCCGAGGCTGGCCGCGACCGGGCTTGCCAGCACCGCCGTGGCGGCGACCAGTCCGCCCGCGAGCAAGATACCTAGCGTTCGGCGATTCATTTTTTCCGCGATCCCTGGGGCTCAGATAATGATCCTGAACTTGGTCGCGTTGATCACGAAAAATGTTCACTGCTCTTGGTCGCTCATGATGCACCGCAATCGGCGGCTTGCACCGCTTGGGACGCAACCTGGCCTCCGAGGGTCTCGCGAGCGCCGCGTTCCGGAACCCGTCGCCATCAAAACGAAGCTTGCGTTCGACGGGTTACGAATGATCAAATCCCTAATCGGAATACCTGCGTTGTTGGGGGACACATGATGTTCAGGATGATCGCGATCGTCGCTGGTTTGGGGCTGGCGCTCGCCACCTCGGCGGAGGCCCAGGCGCCGCGCAAGGGCGGAACCATCCGCATGACGGCGCCCTACGGTTCGAGTTTCACGAGCCTCGATATTCACACCACGCAGCGCGCCCAGGACGAGATCTACGCCAAGGCGCTGCACCGGTCGCTCTACATCTGGAATTCCGCGGAGGGCAAGCCGGTTCTGGAGCTCGCCAAGGAGGACGTGGTCTCGGGCGGCGGTCTCGTTCACACCTTCAAGCTGCGCGACGACGCCTATTTCCACAACGGCCGCAAGATGACGGCCGACGACGTCATCTGGTCCTACAACCGCATCATGGACGGCACCAAGGCCTATCCCGGCGCGCGCTTTGTCCGCATGATCGAGGGCGCGGCCGCGGTCGAGAAGGGCCAGGCCAAGGAGATCTCCGGCCTGAAGAAGATCGACGACTTCACCCTCGAAATGAAGCTGACCGAGAAAGTCGATCCGGGATTCTACTTCTTCACCGCGCTGACCTCGATCTATCCCGCCGACGAGGCCGCCAAGGAGAGCTTCATCCAGAAGCCGATCGGTCTCGGGCCGTTCAAATTCGTCGAGCACGTGCCGGGATCGCGTATCGTTCTGGAGCGGTGGGACCGGTTCTACAAGCCCGGCAAGCCCTACGCCGACAAGGTCATCGTGTCGATCATGGGTGAGGCCGCGGCGCGCGATGTCGCCTTCCGCAACAAGGAGATCGACACCTCGGTGCTCGGGCCCGCCCAGTATGTCGCCTATCAGTCAGACGCCGACCTCAAAGGCACCATCGTCGAGGTCGCCGAGGTCTTCACGCGCTATATGGGTATGAATCCCTCGTTCAAGCCGTTCACGGACAAGCGCGTCCGGCAGGCGATCAATTACGCGATCGATACCGACCTGATCATCAACAAGCTGGTCAAGGGCAAAGCCTATCGCGCCACCAGCTGGCTGCCGTTGACATCTCCAGCCTACGACAAGGCGATGAAGCCGTACCCCTACGATCCCGCCAAGGCCAAGCAGCTGCTCGCGGAGGCCGGCTATCCCCAGGGCTTCGAATTCGAATGGACCACCAGCCAGAATGAAAGCTGGGGCCTGCCCATCGTCTCGGCCGTGATCCCGATGCTGGACAAGGTCGGCATCAAGGCGAAGGTCAAGCAGGTCGAGACCGCGGTGCTGGCCGAGGTGGTGCGCAGCGGCGACTATCAGGCCTTCATCTATTCCCAGGCGACCGGCCCGGATCCCCAGGCCGCGCTCAAATGCTTCCACTCCTCGACGCCGCAGCCGGCCTGCAACTACATGAACTACAAGAATGCCGATTTCGACAAGCTGATCGATGCGGCAGGGCAGGCCGACGATCCCGCAAAGCGCACCGAGCTGCTGCAAAAGGCCAATGCGCTGCTCTATGAGGAAGCGCCGGTCTGGTTCTTCAACTACAACAAGGCGGTCATGGCGGTGCAGCCGTGGCTCAAGGGCGTTCAGCTCAATGCGACGGAGCTGACCCATCAGAACGTCGAAGACCTCTGGGTCGACGAGACCTCGCCCGCGAAGTGACACGCGCTCTCGCGCTCCCTCCATCGCGACGAGCGGTGGGGGGAGAGAGGAAAAGCCTGGATGCTCTCGTTCCTGCTCCGCCGTCTTCTGCAAACCATTCCGACCGTGCTCGCTGTCGTGCTGCTGGTCTTCGTGCTGTTCAGCGTCGTTCCCGGCAGCATTGTCTCGAGCATGAGCGACGACAGCGATCCCCAGGTCGAGCTGCGCATGAAGAAGCAGCTCGGCCTCGACGATCCCCTGTATTGGCGTTTCGGCGCCTACATCGCCAAGCTCGCGACCGGTGACTTCGGCACCTCGTTCCGGACCCGCGAGCCTGTCACGACCATGATCGCCAAACGGGCCTGGCCGACGCTGCAGCTCATCTTCACGGCCATGACGTTTGCGATTTTGATCGGGGTTCCCCTTGGTTTCATCGCGGCGCTGAAACCCGGGGGAATCGTCGATACGCTCGCCATGGTGCTGGCGGTGTCGGGCCTTTCCATTGCCAAATTCTGGCTCGGATTGGTGCTGATGTATCTGTTTGCATTGAAGCTCGGCTGGCTGCCGAGCTTCGGCTATGGCGATGGAGGGCTGAAATATCTGCTTCTCCCAGCCGTGACGCTCGGCGTCTCGCCGATGGCGCTATTTGCCCGCACGACGCGCGCCGCGGTCCTCGAGATCATGACCGCTGATTTCGTCCGCACCGCGCGCTCGAAGGGCATGAGCGAGACGCGTGTCGTGAAGTGGCATGTGATGCGCAACGCGCTCGTCATCATTCTCACCACCGTCGGCCTTCAGTTCGGCGGGTTGATGGGGCAGGCGGTCGTGGTCGAGAAATTGTTCTCCTGGCCGGGCATCGGTTCGCTGCTGGTCGACAGTGTGCTCCAGCGTGACATTCCCGCCGTCCAGGGCTCCATTCTCGTGGTGGTGCTGGCCTTTCTCGCGATCAATCTGCTGATCGACGTGCTCTACGGCGTGATCGATCCCAGGATCAGATACGCATGAAGCTCCGCGCCAATCTCATCATCGGCGGCGCGCTGTTCGCGCTCGCGATCCTGGTCGGCCTGCTCGCGCCCTGGCTGGCGCACACCGATCCCGTCCTGGACGCCAACCTCATGAACGCGGAGGAGCCTCCGAGCTGGACCTGGTGGTTCGGCACCGACGACCAGGGCCGCGACATCTATTCCCGCGTCGTCTACGGCGCGCGCGTCTCGCTGACCGTCGGTATCGTCTCGCAGCTCATCAACAGCGTCATCGGCGTCGCGCTGGGCTTGAGCGCGGGCTATTGGGGCGGCTGGTGGGACGATGTCGTCAACGGCCTGACCAACCTGATGCTCGCGATCCCCTCGCTGATCTTCGCGCTCGCCATCATGGCAGTGCTTGGCCCCGGCCTCACGAGCCTGCTGATCGCGCTCGGCCTGACCAACTGGTCCTTTACCTGCCGGATCGCACGGGCGTCGGCGCTGTCGCTGAGGAGCCAGGGCTATGTGCAGGCGGCGACCGTGCTCGGCTACGGCGATCTGCGGATCATGGTCACGCAGCTCTTGCCGAACATGTTAGGGCCGATCGTCGTCATCGGCACGCTCGGCATGGGCAGCGCGGTGCTGTCCGAAGCCGCCTTGTCGTTCCTCGGCCTCGGCGTCCGCCCGCCGTTTCCAAGCTGGGGCAGCATGTTGTCGGATGCGCGCGAGCAGATCACGACGGCGCCGTGGCTCTCGGTCTTTCCGGGCCTTGCCATCTTCCTGACGGTGCTCGGCCTGAACCTGCTCGGCGACGGCCTGCGCGACATTCTCGATCCCCAGTCGCGGAGCCGGCGGACATGACCGGCGCGCCGCTGATCGAAGTCGAGGATTTGCGTATCGATCTCGACGACGGAGCGAGGTGCGTTGCGGCGGCCGAGGGCATTTCATTCCGCATCGATCGAGGCGAGACATTTGGGCTGGTCGGCGAATCCGGCTGCGGCAAGAGCATCACGGCGCTCGCCTTGATCGGCCTGTTGCGGCAACCGTTGTCGATCGGCGGCGGCGTCATCCGGTTTGAGGGGCGGGAGATCCAGCACCTTTCCGCGGCCAGGCAGCGGGACCTGCGCGGCAATCGCATCGCCATGATCTTCCAGGAGCCGATGACGGCGCTGAACCCGGTCTCGCCGGTAGGACGGCAGATCGCCGAGATGTTCGTGCTGCACAAGGGCAAGAGCTGGCGGGAAGCCAACCAGCTCGCGGTCGAGGCGCTGGCGAGCGTCCGCGTCCCCGCACCGGAGCGGCGCGTCAACGATTACCCGCACCAGCTGTCCGGCGGCATGCGTCAGCGCGTCATGATCGCCATCGCCCTCGCATGCGGTCCGGACCTCCTGATCGCCGACGAACCGACCACCGCGCTCGACGTGACCGTGCAGGCCGAAATCATCGAGCTGATGCGCAATCTGTGCGCCGAGAGGGGGACGGCGATCCTGATGATCAGCCACGATCTCGGCCTCGTCGCCAATGTCTGCCGCCGTGTCGCCGTCATGTATGCCGGCCGCATCGTCGAGGAGCGCGGCTCCGCCGATATTTTCCGGGCGCCTTCGCATCCCTATACGCAGGGCCTGGTCGCCTCGCTGCCGCGGCTGGGCAGTCGGGCCGCGCTTGGCCGCACCAGGCTCAAGGAGATCGCGGGCGTGGTTCCAGCCATCACGAATTTCCCGGATGGCTGCCGGTTCAATCCGCGCTGTACGCAGGCCACCGAGATCTGCCGCACGGTTGCGCCGCAAACGGATTTGCTGGAGGCCGGCGGTTTCGTCCGGTGTTACCACCATGCATGAGCCGCAAGCCATGCAAGGGGAAGCGAGGCCGGACGACGATCTCATTCTCAGCGTCGAGGATATCGCGGTTCATTTTCCGATGGGGGGCGGCTGGCTCGGCCGCGGCCGGCGGGTGCTCCGTGCCGTCGACGGTGTCGATCTCAGGCTGAGACGAGGCGAATGCCTCGGCCTCGTCGGCGAGTCCGGCTCGGGCAAGTCGACGGTCGCATTGTCGATCCTGGGTCTGTTGACGCCGACGCGCGGCCGCATCGTGCTGGACGGGCAGGTGGTGACGAACAGGCAATCCGGCGACCGAAAGTCGCTGGCCCGCACCGTGCAGATCGTCTTTCAGGATCCCTACGCCTCGCTCAATCCGCGCCAGACCGTCCGCCGCACGCTGGAAGATCCCCTGCGTGTGCATGGCGTGACCGCAAAAAGTGAGATCGAGGACCGTGTTGCGACGATGCTGCGGCACGTCGGCCTGCGGCCGGAACAGGCCGACCGCTATCCGCATGAATTCTCCGGCGGCCAGCGCCAGCGCATCGGGATTGCGCGCGCCCTGATCCTCAATCCCAGGATCGTCATCTGCGACGAGCCCGTGTCGGCGCTCGACGTCTCGATCCGCGCCCAGATCATCAACCTGCTGCTGGAATTGAAGGACACGCTCGGTCTTTCCTACATCATGATCAGCCACGACCTCGGCGTCGTCGAGCACATGAGCGACCGCGTCGCCGTCATGTATCTTGGCCGCATCGTCGAGAACGGCCACTGGCGCGAAATCTTCGAGCGGCCGGCGCACCCCTATACGCAAGCCCTGATCGCGGCCATCCCCGATCCGCTGCGTCATGCGCCGCTAGCAACGACAGGGGGCGACCTTCCCAACCCGCTCAATCCGCCGAACGGATGCGCCTTCAGCCCGCGTTGCCGGTACGCGGAGGCCGTGTGTCGCCACGAGCCCGGTCCGGTGCTGGAAACGCGCGCCGATGGACATGAGGTGAGGTGCTGGCGGGCTGACGAGATTGCGGGGCAGGCGGCATTGGCCTCGACCGGAGGCGGGCATCCCTAGGGATGGAAGACGCGTCCGTCGAGGTCAAAAGCGTCGCTCCAGTGGGCCGCTAGTCACGTCCGGTCTGTCCTGACAGGCGGACGATTTTTGGGATCCGCCCATAGGCCATCGCCTGGGGGTTGATCCTTGGCGCGGTCCAATCGCATACCGCCCCATTTTCATGTGTGCTACATGGTTGGGTAGCAAGATGTAGCAGGAAAGGCAGATCATGACTGACGATCAGGTCAATCTCGTCGTTCAGCACCTTTGCGAGCAATTGCACTTGGCGCTCCGGTTGAAGGGCAGCGAAGCACATCCACCAAACGCCAAAGATATTGGATTCGATCCGGCCTCTGTGAGAACCGTATTGCTGACCGGCTTGCGTTCGGCGGGTGTCACGACCCACCACGAGGCGGTCGGGAAGAGCGAAGAGCCGCCGTGGTCCTAAACACAAAACGCGGGACAGAAGCCCCGCGCCGATGTCTCAGCTGGGTCAGCAGCAGACAAATCCACGACAGCGTCCATAGGTCCGTTAAGGGCCAACAACCGACGTTCGATATATCGTCCGTTCGCATCTCGGAACCGCGTCGCGGACGCCGTAGTTAACTGCTCGATTGTATTCGCTTGACAAACGGCGGTCTCCACTGACCATCGAGGATGTTGCTCCCGCCCAGTAGACGCGGATGTAAAGCGAGAACTGGCCACTCGCAGGCGGCCAGTTGCTCTCTTTGTCTACGCTCGGTGATTTTGGGACCGGCGCGCAGCGTCAACGAACCGTCCCGACATTGAACGTTCGCTTCGCAGGGAACGTTGGCGGCATCTTGCCGCTCGCCTCAGCGCCAGGTTGCCGGTTCGCAGGGAGGCCTATTGAACGGACCTCCGGCATAACTGCCGACGTCTGGAGCCCGGACACAGTGAACGACGTTGGAGGTAGGGACGACTGCACCGCTTTTGTCGCGCCACGCCGACCTACGCCAGCTTGCCGGTTCGCAGGGAGGCTTATTGAACGGCCCTCCGGCAAAACTGCCAACGTCTGGAGCCCGGATGCAGTGAACGACGCGGGACGGATGGACGGCTGCGCCGTTTTGGTCGTACCACGCGGCCATGGCCGGATTAGCGAACATGGCCGCGGCGATCAGTCCTACCGAAGCAAGCTTCCTCATTTGCGCGTCTCCTTATGTGTCAATGATTGAACGACTGACTATCCTTTGCGGCTCATTCCTACCGAAGAGACTGCAAGCAACATTTGGCGGTATCGACTATGCACATCATCAAGGTTGATCTATATCAACTTCGCCCGAATACGGCGGCTGATGACCGTTCTGGGTCAAACTACGAAAAACTCAACCTGAGCAAATTCAGTCCGCTATGCCCTATTGATCGGACCTCAATGAGGCGTGCCGTCACTTCGCTGATGGGCCCAATTGCAGACAAGCTTTGTTGAGGAGCCTTCGAGAAGCTCATCAAAAATCAGCGCCGAGGTCATGCGCTACGGCAGCTACCGACCGCCTCGCCACGCAGTTAGGCGCGGGATCCAACGCGGCACATTGATGCAGAACGCTTCGTATTCCGCGCCGAATGACCTTTTCAGCGTCGGCTCTTCGTAGCCCACGACAAAAAGGTGGAAAGCGAGCCAGACGACTGCGCCGTAGGCGAATAGCCCCCAATCGCCGAACAGGAGCGCCTGGCCGAAAATGACGACGGCGACCGCCACGTAGATTGGATTGCGCACATAGCGATAGAGGCCGGTAACGACGAGATGTTGGGGCGGGGCGATCGGCGCCGGCGTGCCGAGCCCCTGCAGTGCGAAACGCGCGAATGAATCCACGAGCCCGGCTAAGCCGGCAAGAATTAGCGCGGCGCCGACGAAGCGCGTGAGCTCGACGCCGAGAAACGGCAACCTGAACTCCCAGCGTGAAATCCACCACGGGACCACCCCAGCCACCACGCAGGGCGCGAACACGAAGAAGATGGCGGTGCCGATGACAGCAGCAGTTCTTGGCATAGACACGATCCGTTCCCTGCTATTTTAACACACCGCACCGGGAGCGCGTCAGGTCCGCCTTGGGTCATGAACGACAAAGCTTGAACTGAGCACAATAGGTCTGCTTTCGGGCAAATTGCCACCAATCCGCGCTCGTTGTCCTGACAATGAGTGCAGCTAGCGCGCTACGGCGCGGAAGGCCCGGCGCGGACAACACCGGTGTTTCTGCTATAGTGCGATGTTCGAACTTGCGGGGCGGCTGCTTCAAGGGTTGAAATCATGCACAGAGCATCTGGATCATTACTACTTGCCTTCGTTTTTATTCTATTTGCTCCGCAAGTGCGGGCGCAGCAGATTCCGGCCGAAACCGTTCAGGGAATGCTTGCGGCCCAGATACGCACGCAAGGATTCACTTGCGAAAAGCCACTCGGCGCAAAGAAGAACACGAAGGCGTCTCGACCTGATCGCGACGTTTGGGTTCTTAGATGCAGCAACGCCATGTATAAGATCACGCGGGTTCCCGATATGGCGGCGAAGGTCGAACCGCTGCCGTGAGCTCGGTGGTCTCTACGGGACCAGCGCCATGATGGACTTGTGCCGGTGTTTTGCCTGACGTCTCAAACGTCCTAGCGGCGAGGGCTCAAGCCATGCCTCACGGTCGCCTTAGCTTCCGCTGATGCCGACCAGACGCGGGCGGCGGTTTGCAAGCGGGTTCTCGGCTGGCAGGGCGCGCAGCCAGTCGCGGAAGCTGACGATCTCGGGGCAATCCGCGGTGCCTTCAGGCGCGATCAGCCAATCACCGAGGCCTGATCCCTCATTGACCCGGTCGCAGCGATAGCCTGGATGGCGGCCGAGACCGCGGGCGATCAAGAGGTCGACCTTGCCCTCGACCAATTCGTGCAGGCCGGCCGGCTGCAGCACCCGCAAACCGATCTCCGCATGCGCGCTGCGAAACTCCGCCAATTCGAGCCGGCGCAGGTCGAAGCTGCCATGGACCCCCAACTGCAGCAGCACCGCGCCCGCCGGCTTCAACTGCGAGGTAGCCTCCGCAATGTGACGAAAACCTTCGGAGACCCCGGGCAGATAGGCCTGACCGGCCGCGGTGAGAATGAGCTGCTTATGCAGCCGCTCGAACAGCTGCACGCCGAGGCGTGCCTCCAGCGCCTTCACCTGCTGTCCCACGGCGGCAGGTGTCACGTGCAGCTCGTGCGCGGCCAGCTTGAAGCTGAGATGCCGGGCGGCGGCCTCAAAAGCGCGGAGCGCGTTGAGCGGGGGAAGGGCGTAGGTCATCGCAGCACAGTTTGACACCGATGGGCCTTGGCCTTGCAATAGATTTTCTTGCGCTGAACCGCAGCAACAATGCTTTGATCGGCGCCGTCATCGCCGGATACGGTCGGCCCGCAATCCGGAGACTCCCCATGCCCCGTCGTTTAGATCATCTCGTCATTTGCGTCCGCGATCTGGAGCAGGCTGCGCTGGATTGGCAGCGGCTTGGCTTCAACCTCACACCGACCGGTGTGCATCCGTTCGGAACCAGCAACCGCCTGGCGCAGTTCGCCGACAATTTTCTGGAGTTGCTGGCCGTCACCGATAATGCGTTGGTGCCGCCAGCCACGCCGGGCCATTTCAGCTTCGCGGCCCACAACCGCGATTTTCTTGAGACCGCCGAGGGGATGTCGATGCTGGTCTTGCACAGCACCGACGCCCATGCCGATGCCGTGCGTTTCAGGGCCGACCGCATCGGCGATTATGCGCCGTTCGATTTCGGCCGCGACGCGGTGCTCCCGGGCGGAGGCACGGCGCGCGTCGCGTTTTCGCTGGCCTTTGCCACCGATCCCGCCATGCCCGGGATCGCGTTCTTCACCTGCCAGCAGCGTCACCAGCCGGAATTGTTCTGGAAGGCGCAGTATCAGCGTCATCCCAACGGCGCCCTCCGCGTGGTCGAGGTGGTGATGTCGGCGGCGGAGCCGGCGGCGCACCGCGATTTCCTCGAGCGCCTCACGGAAGGCACGGCCGAGCTTGCGCCCGGGCGGCTGACGATTGGTGAGCGCGGCAATCAGATCACCTTGCTCGGCCCGTCCGAACTGGCGCGCCGGCTACCGGGCCTCGCGAACAGCGCTTCGCCGCGCTTTTGCGCGGCGCGTCTGGCGGTCGCTGATCTGGATGCGACAGGGCGAACACTGAAACACAACGGCGTCGGCTTTGCGATGACCGGTGCCGTGCTGTTGGTGCCACCCGCCACCGCGCATGGTCTGGCGCTCGAATTCGTCGAACAGGAGGCAAACTGACATGGCTCACATCGTCAACCACAATCCCGCAACGGTCCATCCTCCCGCCGGCGGTTACAGCATGGGACTTGAATTGACGCAGCATCGCCGTCTGTTGTTCATCAGTGGTCAGGTGCCCGAGAAAACCGACGGCACCGTGCCCGAAGGTTTCGAGGCGCAATGCGCGCAGGCCTGGCGCAACGTGATCGAGGTGCTCGCCGCCGCGGGGCTTGGCGTCGAGCATCTGGTCAAGGTCACCACGTTCCTGACTGACCGGACTCAAGTCGTGACCAACCGCACCATTCGCAGCAAGGTGCTCGGCGAACATCGGCCCGCGCTGACGGTCGTGGTCGTCGAGACCGTTGACAGCAAATGGCTACTCGAGATCGAGGCGATTGCCGCGGAATGAAGGCAGCTTCGCCAACCCTGCAATGAGCCCTCAGGTGTCCAATGGCTGAGAACATCCATCCCTTCTACCACACGCATCGGAGCGCAATGGAGGTCGCCATGCGCGATCGACTCGACCTTGCCGAAGCGATGCTGCGCGAGCGCACGCATCTCACCGACATCGACGGGATCAGGCGGGAGGTGATGGAGGAATTCGAGATTGTCCTCACCCAAATGCCCTATGTCGGCGGCGCGGCAAGCCGCATGAGCGATTTCTTCATGCGCCTGATGGGGTTCATGGCCATCAGCCGGGTGCTGCGACGACACGGCGTGCCGGTGCCTGTGATTGGCGAGATCGAGCGAGACACCTACAAGGCGCAATTGCTGACCGTATCAGAAGCGGAGCGTCTCGCCTCGGGGCGACAATTCATGTCGCCGGAGAACCAGGCCTTGCTGCGCGAGCAGGCGGCAAGGAGCGTTACAAAAGCTCATCAGGAAGAGTTTCCGGAAGACTTCGTCTACGATTTCGTCGAGCCGGGTCCGCAAGACAGCTTCGAATTCGGCATCAACTACAAGGCCTGCGGCTTCTGCAAGCTCGCAGCGCGCCACGGGGACAAGGACATCCTGCCGAATATCTGCGGCCTCGATTTCGTCGCCTACGCAGCGCGCGGCATCCGCCTGGAGCGGACACAAACATTGGCGGGCGGCGCGAGCCACTGCAATTTCCGCTTCTCGCGGCTCCCGCCGGATGAGGCCGCGAACCCATAAATCGGCCGCGCTGACGGCTCGCGAAACTCCGCTATGCCCCGGTAGCGATCAAATTGCGCATCGCATGCTTTGAGCCAGATCAAGGTAGAACTCCAGGCCGGCCATATCCTCAATGCTTGCCGACGTGGCGATGCAAAATAGCTGCAAAAGAGTGCCCGTCCTTGCGCTGGATCACGACATTGCAAGGAGATCGCCGATGATGGAGCCGCGCAATCGAGTTGTTCAAGTCAGCCTCTTCGGTGATCCCGAGAGGCTGGAGGTGGTCGACGCTCCCTTGCCGACCGCCAGCCGGGGCGAGCTGCGGGTCCGTGTACTTGCGTCGAGCCTCAACTACACCGAGGTGTTGATCAGGCGCCATCTATACCCGCAAACGATGGGCCTCCGGCCGCCGTTCGTAATGGGCTACGACGTGGTCGGGGCAATCGATCAGCTCGGTGAAGGCGTGCATGACTTTCAGATTGGCGACCGCGTGGCCGACATGACGGTGGTCGGGTCAAACGCTGACTACCGCACGCTTCGGGCGAACGACGTGGCCCGCGTGCCGGAGGGCGTAGACGCGGCGGAGGCGGCCACACTGATCTTGAGCTGGACGACCGCGTACCAGCTTCTGCACCGCGCGGCCCGGGTCCAGCGAGGCCAGCGCGTGCTCGTGCACGGCGCCGCCGGCGCCGTCGGCCAGGCGCTGCTCATGCTCGGGAGATTGGCCGGCATCGAGCTGTGGGGCACCGCGCGCGGCGAGCACATGGCGCTCGTCCGAGAGCTAGGGGCAACGCCGATCGACTACAAGCATGATGACTTCACGCGGGTCCTGCCGGGCGGGTTCGACGTTATCGTCGACGGCGTTGGCGAAGACGGCTATCGCCGCTCATACGCGGCGCTCAAGCCAGGCGGCCTGCTCTGTGCCATCGGTTTCTCGGCGAGCGTGCAAGCACAGCGTCGCATGCTCCCTATCGTGATGGAGATCGCGCGCCTTTACCTGTGGAGATTGTTGCCCGGCGGCAAGCGGGCCCGGTTTTACTCGGTAAATGCCATGCGGGCGCGACATCCCACCTGGTTCAAGGAGGACTTGGAGCGTCTGTTCGGGCTTTTGGCAACTGGTGCCATCCGGCCGCGCATCGCCGAGCGGATCTCCTTCGACGAGGTCGCCGATGCTCACCGTCGCCTCGAGACTGGTGGCCTCGAGGGCAAGCTCGTGCTGTGCCCGGATCTCTCGTCGCGACACAACCAGCGCGCCGCCTGAAACGGCGCTCCAGACATGTATCCGCGGATAGATTCCTGGATTGCTTCGCTGCGCTCGCAATGACGGAGTTTGGGTCGCGGTCCTGAGCCCATCGGCCTTAAAGGCACGGCGCCATGATGACGTTGTGCTCCTGTTTTGCCCGACGTGTCAAACGTCGTTGCGGCGGGGGCTCAAGCCACCTCGCGCCAAATTCTTCAATGATTTGTACTGTGCATGGGGTTGTTTTCGCGTTTTTTGTTTTGAGGGCTGCCTACTCCGCTGCTTTTTCCCTGAGCCGTTGCGCGTAGACGTTGATGACCAGCGCCGTCAGCAGGATCAGGCCGCGGATCAGGATCTTCAGGAAGCTGTCGATGTTGACGTGGTCGAGGCCGTTATTCAGGACACCGAGAACGAACAGCCCGACGATGGTGTTGCCGATGCCGCCGCGGCCGCCGAACAGGCTGGTGCCGCCGACGACGACGGCGGCGATGGAGTCGAGCAAATAGGTGTCGAACTCGTTCTGCTGCGCGCTGCCGAAATGGGCGACGCCGAGCATGCCGCCGATGCCCGAGCAGACCGCCGAGATCACCATGACGGCGCCGAGGATGAGCTTGACGTTGAGGCCGGAATATTCGGCCGCCTCGCGGTTGCCGCCGACCATGTAGACGTAGCGGCCGAAGCGCGTGTAGGTCAGCACCAGATGGCCGCCGAGCAGCATGATGGCCGCGACGATGACGATCCAGGGGATGCCGCCGATCGAGCCCGAGCCGAGCGTGGTGATCAGGCCGGGCACCTTGTAGGCGATCTGGCCGCGCACCAGCAGCGCCGAGACGCCGGCCGCGATCTGCATCATGGCCAGCGTCATGATGAAGGAGGGGATGCCGATCACGGTCAGTCCGAGCGCGTTGACGAGGCCGAGCAGCGCGCAGAGCAGGATCGACAGGATGATCGCGACCGCGCCGGGCAGGGGAATGTTGGCGATGTTGACGTAGGATTCCTGCAGCGTGAAGTAGGCGACCGCGATGCCGGTGACGTTGGCGATGCTGGCGATCGAGAGGTCAATCTCCGCGCAGAGGATCACGAAGGTGAGGCCGACCGCGATGATACCGGTGACCGACACCTGCGTCAGGATGTTGCCGAGGTTGTCCAGCGTCGCGAAGGAGGGGCTGGCAAGGGCGAAGAAGGCGGAGAGGAAGATCAGGGTGAGGAACGGCGCGATGTTGCGCATCTGCGAGCGCAGGAAGGGCGCAACGCCGCGCGGCCGCTGACCCGCCGCCAAAGCCGTCTCACTGCTCGCCATGGTGCTTCTCCGTCACGCCGCTTCCAGCAGGCGGTCCTTGCTGACCGGCTCGTTCTTGAATTCCCGCACCAATGCGCCGCGCTTGAGCACGAGGATGCGGTCGGCCAGCGACAGCACCGTTTCCGGCTCGGTCGACAGCACGATGACCGCGAGCCCCTTGGCGCGGAGATCGCGGACGATGTTGATGACGTCGTTCTTGGCGCCGACATCCATGCCGCGGGTCGGCTCGCACAGCACCAGCAGCTTCGGCGGATAGGTCAGCCATTTTGCCAGCGCGACCTTCTGCTGGTTGCCGCCGGAGAGCATGCCGAGGTCGAGACCGACCACCGGCGGCCTGATCTGCAACTGCTCGACCTGGCGCTTGGCGATGTCGCGCTCCCGCGCCGGCTTGAGCAGCAGCGACGAGATGCGGTCCAGGATGCTGATCGAGATGTTCTTGTAGACCGGCTCCTGGTGGAACAGCATGGCACGCCGGCTCTCCGGCACCAGCGCCACGCCGGCGCGCCGCGCCGCCGCCGTGCTGGCGAAGGTTTTTGGCTTGCCCTCGACCGCGAGCGTGCCGCCGTCCGGCTTCAGCTTGCCGAACAGGATGCGCGACAGCTCCTGCTGGCCGCAGCCCATGAACCCGTAGATGCCGAGCACCTCGCCGGCGCGCGCCTCGAAGGAGATGTCCTTCAGGCTGCGGGCCAGCGACAATTGGTCGACCTTCAGAACCACGGAGCTGTCGCTCGGCCGTGGCAGCATGAGGTCATCGGTGTAGCTGTGCTCAAGCGCTTCGCCGCCGCGGCCGATCATGGCCTCGATCAGAGCGCCCTTGCTGGTCGCAGTCGCGGCCGTCTCGGCGACCTTCCGCCCGTTGCGGAACACGGTCACCGTGTCGGACACGAGCAGGATGTCCTCGATGAAATGCGAGATGAAGACGATTGCAGTGCCTTCCTCGCGCAGCCGCCGGAGCGTCGCGAACAGCCGCTCGACCTCGGGCGGGGAGAGGGCGGATGTCGGCTCGTCCAGGATGACGATGCGGGCGCCGGAGAACAGCACGCGGGCGATCTCGATCAGCTGCTGGAGCCCGATCGGGAGGTCGCCGAGCCTGGACATCGGATCGACGTCGATGCCGAAGCGGGCGAGCTGCTCGCCGGCCTCACGCGCCATGCGCCGCCATTGCACGAGGCCGAACCGGTTGGTCGGCTGGTTGCCCAGGAACACGTTCTCGGCGACGGTGAGATCGGGCGCGACGCTGAGCTCCTGATGCACCATGGCGATACCGGCCGCGTGTGCATCGCGGGCGGAGCGGAAATGCGTCTCCTTCCCGTCGATCAGGAAGCGGCCGGAGAATTCGCTGTGCACGCCGGCGATGATCTTCATCAGCGTGCTTTTGCCGGCGCCGTTCTCGCCGACGAGACCGTGGATCTCGCCGGGTGAAAGCGCGAAGTCGACACCACGAAGCGCCTCGACGCCGCCGAAGCTCTTCGTGATGCCTTGCAGTTCCAGGATGGGCGAACGAACCTCAGGCATGGAGGCTCAGATCAGGAAGTGATCTTCCATCCATTGCATGCCGGCGGCGTTGGCCTTGGTCACGACCGGGCCGTCGGTGATGACGTGCTTGGGAATGCCCTGTCCGCTCTTCTCGCCGCCGACCACGGCGGAAACACCCGCGATGATCGCGCCGCCATGGATGCGGCAGGACGGATTGCGCACGGTCGCGAACATGCGGCCCTCGCTCACCGCCTGGATCGCCGGTGGCATCGCGTCGACGCCGCCGATCAGGATGTTGGTGCGATTGCGCGCCTTCATGATGTTGGCGGCGGCGAGCGCCATGTCGTCATTGTGGAAGAACGCCGCGTCGATCTGAGGATATTTGGTCAGGTAGGTTTCCCAGAGGCGCGCGGTTTTCGACACGTCCCAGTCGGCAGGCTGGGTGTCGAGCACCTCGATGTTCGGGAACTGCTTGACGACGGTATTGAAGCCTTTGGCCCGCCCTTGCGCCCCGGTATGGCCGAGCGCGCCTTGCGTCATGATGATCTTGCCTTTGCCGCCCATGGCGTTGCACAGCGCCTGCGTCACCGAGGCGCCCATGAACTCGTTGTCGGGGGCAAGGAAAGAGTGGACGTTGATCTGGTCGAGCGGGGCAATCAGCGTGTCCATGTCGATCACCGGCGTGCCGGCATCGATCATCTTCTGCACGGGCTGGGTGAGGGTGCCGATACCGAAGGCCTGGATCGCGACGAAGTCCCACTTTTGCGAGGCCATGTTGTCGATCGCCGCGCGCTGCTTGACCGCATCGAGCTGGCCATCGAACCAGGTCACCTCGACATTGAACAGCTTGCCCCAGAATTCCGCCGCCTGCTTGCCCTGGGCGCACCAGGTGGCCTGGAGGCCCGCATTGGAGAAGGCCGCCTTCAGCGGCTTCTCGGATCGTCCGACCTCAGCTGCAAGGGCGGGGTTTATGCCCATGCTGCCGAGAAGGGCAGCCCCGGCGCCGGCGGTCGCCGCCGCCTGAAGAAGATCGCGCCTCGTCGTCGAGAAATCTTTCGTCCCGGACATCGCTCGCTCCCATAAAATTTTCGTCGGCGCGTCATTGATTGCGCGACCGATGTCCGAAAGTCTCTCACAAGAGTTCCTGCCACTCAATCTGCAATCGATCGCGAGATCGCCGCAGCTCGTGTTGGTGCAGCGCAAAGCGTCAGGCCGGAATGGTGGCGAAGGCGTCGATCTCGACGAGCAGCTGGTCCCAGGCCCGTGCGATTTCCGGCGACCATTCGTCGCCGAGGAGGTCGCGCAGCGCATCCCTGATGACGGCGAAGAACGCGATGAACAGCTCGCGCGGGGTGCCGTAGCCATCGTGCGAGGTGACCTCGCAGGCGATCAGCCTGAAATGGCCCCGACGCTCACCGGCGAAGTCGAGGATCGCCTCGATCGTCAGCGCAAGCATTGATCCCATCACCAGCTCGCTGCCGTGCGAGCGGAACATGGTCTGCGTTTCGGGATGCTGTTCGAACAGCCGTTGGTAGACGAGTGGCGTGAGATCCGCGCAACGCGAGGCTGCGAGTTCGAAGCTGTTTTCGATTGGATTAGAGGGAGCGCTCATCGGCATCGAAGCCATGCGGGCAAAAGAAGCCTTGCGGGCAAAAAAAGAGCGGGGCCCTAGCCCCGCTCGAAAATTGTGTCGACCCTATTATCCCCGATTCTAAGATTTGCTCTTGATTGACGGGGCGACGCTGCGTTTTGCGCGCCAGGGGCTCCTCCCGAGACTTGGACCACCAGACTTCGACCTCGCGGCCAGCCTGAGCAAGAGGGATGCTAGATCAACTTTTCTCACTTGTCATCATTTTCGGCAACGATTGTTCAAAATTAGAGCAGCTGACGAAATGATCGGGCTGTTTGCCCCGTAAGCATATGACAAATATAAGAAATCTGTGGACGAGGCGGGTTGCCGGACTGCCTCAAATGCCGGACGTCCCATCCCGTGGGGCGGCAGGAGCACAGTTTTCGAGAAATTTGCGCTGCGCCAAGAAGCCGGCGGAACTGACCTCGACTCAGGTCTCGGCGAGGTGTTTAGTTCGTAGGCGAACGAATGGCTCGGCGGATGCGCGCACGGCTGCAAAAATTCCTACCCCTGGTCCTGCTCGCTTTGGCGATGCAGGTGCTGGCGCCGATTGCCGCCTGTCTGGCGGCCGGCCAGGCCGTGGCCGATCCGTTGTCTGCCGGCGTCATCTGCCACAGCGCCAGCGAGCAGGGCGGTCTGAACGACCAGACCGGCGCGCCGACCGCACATGGCGCCGCGTGCGCGCTGTGCTGCCTGGCGCAGGCAGGCGCATCGCTCGATTCGCCGCCGCACGTTGCACTCGCCATTCCCTTCCGCCACGCCGCGCGCGTGGTGTGGCATGCGGCGGATGTATCCGCCGTCGCGATCCATAAGGGCACAAGCGCCCAGGCGCGCGCACCACCTCAATTTTCCTGACGACCCTCGTGATTGCCGCGGTCCGTCCGCTGGCGATCGATGCTGTCGAAGGGCCGGAGAGAAAGCCGGCGTCAGGAATGCCCCATGTTACGTTGTCATGCCCGCCGTGGCGTGAGCGTCGTCGCGGTCCAGGCCGCGCTGCTTGCGTCGTCGAGCGGAGTCTTTGCCCAAAGCACGAACACGGAGCTGCCGGCGGTGACCGTTGAGGCGCCGCAGACTGCCCGTGCCAAACCAGTCACCCGGCCTTCGCAACCGCGATCCGCTTCGGCCGGCCGCGTAGCGAGGCCCGTTTCGCCGAGTGCGAGCGTCGGCGCGTCGACCCCAAACCGGGCCGTGACGGCCAGCGCGGCGCGAGACGGTCTCAATCAGGCGCCAACCGGCCAGACCGAGACGACCATCTATCGCAGCCAGTTCGACAACCGGCCGGCGGTTACCGTGGCCGACGTGC
Source organism: Bradyrhizobium sp. 482_C4_N1_8 (assembly GCF_052075965.1). NCBI lineage: Bacteria > Pseudomonadati > Pseudomonadota > Alphaproteobacteria > Hyphomicrobiales > Nitrobacteraceae > Bradyrhizobium > Bradyrhizobium sp. 482_C4_N1_8. Next base: position 4,245,832 of record NZ_CP197231.1, read on the forward strand.
TGCGCGAGAGCCCCGGCATATCGGTGAAGCAGGGCAACGGACCCCGCGATATCGGCATCTCGATCCGCGGCTCCAACGCCCGCAATGGCTTCGGCATCCGCAATCTCGTGATCTTCGACGACGGTTTTCCGGTGACGCAGCCGGACGGCCTGTCGCGCAGTGACCTGATCGATCCGCGCGCCTATGCCGCCATCGACGTGATCCGCGGCCCCTCGTCGGCGCTCTACGGCAATTACGCGACCGGCGGCGCGCTCAATTTCCGCACACGGCCGGGCGGCGCGATCGACGGCGTCGAATATGGCGTCGACGGCGGCAGCTACGGCTATCTCAACAATTATCTCGCGGCCGGCAAAAAGGTCGGGAACTTCGAGGGCTCGCTGTTCGCAAGCGACACGCGAGGCGACGGCTATATCGGCAATAGCTGGTTCAATACGCAGACCGTCAACTTCCTCGGCACGCTCAAGGCGACGCCGGACGATCGTTTCACGGTCAAGATCATCAACAACGATCTCAGCACGCGGCTGCCGATCCGGCAGTCGCTGAACCAGTACTATCAAAACCCTTTCCAGCAGGGCTGTGCGACCGGCGTCTCGGCCGCCGCCGGATGCGGCACGGTCACACTGTTCAACAACGGCTTCAATGCAACCGCTGGAACCGACAAGGAGACGGCCGTGCAGGCCGGGCTTGGCCGCAACGACCGCCGCACCATCGTCGGCGGCCGCTGGGAGCACGATTTCGACAACACCACGACCTGGCGCAACCAGTTCGTGTTCGACGACAGGAACATCAATCAGCCGACCGGCACGACCAGCGCGATCGGAGATTTTCCCTCGTACAATTTCATGAGCGACGTCACCAAGCGGGGCGAGATTCTCGGCCTGGAATCGACCACGTTCTTCGGTGCCTTCTACAACACCCTGACGGCCTCGAGCGACACGCGGAACGTCATGCCGGGGGGCAATGCCACACTCGGCAGTCTGTCGAGCAATCTTTATAGCCAGACGACCAATTACGGCGTTCGCGCGCGGGAAGAGCTCAAGCTGACGACATCCTTGACGGCTGTCGCAGGCATCGGCTGGGAAACTACCGTTCTCAAGGGGATCAACACTGCGTATGCGTACGCTGGCCCCACTGGCATTACCACGACGACGCTGACGACCGCGGACAGGCAATTCCAGAACACTGCGCCTGAACTAGCGTTGCTCTATACGGTGAACAACGAGTGGGTGCTCAGGGGGCGGGTTGCTACGGGGTACGGCACTCCGCAGGTTTCGAACCTGTTTGTCCTGCCGAGTGGGCTGTCGGGCAACAATACCCAGCTCCAGGCTCAGAAAAATCTGGGCTACGACCTCGGTTTCGACTGGACACCGAACAACACGCTCAAAGTCAGCGCGACGGGCTTCTACGAGTTCTTCCGCGACGAACTTGTATCGCAGGCAACACCTGTCAATTCACCTAACCCGAGCTACACGTTCAACGCGCCGCGCTCGGAGCATCGCGGCATCGAGCTTGCGGCCGATTGGAAGTTCTATCCGGGCTGGAGGTTCATGGCGGCGTACACCTACCTCGACGAGGTCTATACCGAGTATGTCGAGAACATCACCAATGGCGCAGTGTTCAGCTTCAACCGGGCCGGCAACAAGATCCCCGGCATTTCGCCCAACGAGCTGACAGCCCGCGTTGGCTACGACGAGTTTGCGGGGCCACTGGCAGGTCTCGGTGGCTTTGTTGAGGTCCAGTGGAAGGACTCCTTCTACATGGACAATGCAAATCTGTTGAAGGCGCCGGGTTATGAGCTGGTCAATCTGAACGTCCACTACAAGACCGATCTGGTGTCCGACACTTTCAGATCCCTGAACCTGTTCCTCGAAGTCAGGAATGTTTTCGACCGCACCTACGTCGCGTCGGCAAACAACATCGCCAATACGGTGACGGCGGCCGGCCTTCAAAATCCTGCGAGCGTGCTCGCAAACACGACGGGATCGATCTACGCGGGCTCGCCGCGCCTGTTCGTTGCGGGTATGAAGGTGGCATTCAGATGATCCGGGCTCTCGAAGGGAATAGGGCCATGGTCCGAAGTGGCTTGCTTGGGATAGTCGCTCTTGCATTCCTGCAAGGGGCGGCGCTCGCGCAGATGCACGGCCAACATGCCTCCGAAGCGGCGTGCGAGGAGCCGACGCTGCGCTGCGCAACCAAGGTGACGCCCGCATTCGGACCGGACGGAACGCTGTGGCTGGCCTGGATGGCGGGCGGGCAGGTGTCGGTTGCGAGTTCGCCGGATGCGGGGCGCAGTTTCTCGGCGCCCACCCAGGTCACGACGAAGCGGCTGAACCTTGATTGGGGACCGGATGCGCGGCCTAAGATCGTGGTCGACCGCAAGGGCGGCATCGCGCTCGCATTTTCGATCTTCAGGGATGAGGCCTTCAACGGACAGGTGCTCTACACGCGATCCAGCGACGGCGGGAAGAGCTTTGCGGAGCTGAGGCCCATCACCGCCAACAATGAGAGCCAGCGCTTTGAGGCGCTGGCGCTCGATCAGGACGGAACGGTCTTTGCGGCATGGCTGGACAAGCGCAATCGCGTTCCCGCGAAGGAGGCGGGACGGAGGTACGAGGGAGCGGGGCTGTTCTTCGCCTCGTCGCGCGATGGCGGCGCCACCTACGCGGAGGCGAAGCTTGCGCGTGACAACACTTGCGAATGCTGCCGGTTGGGGCTGACATTCGCGGCGCCCGGGCGGCCGGCCGTGATCTTCAGAAATATCTTCGAGGGCGGCGTGCGCGATCACGCGGTCATGACCTTCGCCGACGTCTCGACGCCGGGGGAAATCCATCGGGTCAGCAATGACGACTGGCAGATCAACGCCTGCCCGCATCACGGACCGAGCCTCACCGTTGCGCCGAACGGGACCTATCACGTCGCCTGGTACACGAACGGCAAGGCGCGCAAGGGACTGTTCTACGCCCACTCGCGCGACGAAGGCCGCACCTTCTCTGCACCCATGGCGCTGGGGCAGCCGGGCCGCAATCCGACGCGTCCTTACGTGCTCGCAAGTGCTGTGGGAACGGTGATGGTCTGGAAGGAGTTCGACGGCGAGAAGACCTCGGTCCAGATGATGATTTCCCGCGACGATGGCGAAAGCTGGTCGCCGCCGAAGACGATATCGAGCACGACCGACACATCCGATCATCCCTTGCTCGTTTCCAATGGCCAACAGGTCTATTTGTCATGGATGACGAAAGCGGATGGCTATCGGCTCACAGCAATCGAGGACCAGCCATGAGACGTCGATTTGCAGGCATTCTGGGTCTGGGTCTCCTGATCGCGTCAACGGCTACGCTGGGAGCAGCGCCGGCCCTGAAACCGTTCGAGCGCGGCACCTGGCAAGGCGTCCTTAGGGGTCATGCGGGCCGCCCGACGCTCGTGCATTTCTGGGGCGTGACCTGCGGGCCCTGCAAGGTCGAGCTGCCGCTGCTCGGGCAGTTTGCGAAGGACCATCCCGGGATCGACGTGGTCACGATCAGCGCCGATCTCGTGCCGAACTTGCCGGCGGCAACGCAGTCGATGCTTGACAAGGCGGGGCTGTCGTCGACCGAGAACTTCATCTTCAACGACGGTTTTGTCGAGCGTTTGAGGTTCGAGATCGACCCCGCCTGGCAGGGCGACATTCCCCGGACCATGCTCATCTCCCGCGACGGGACAATCACGACGATCGAAGGCTCGGCCGAGATGGCCGATCTCGAAAAATGGTCGGGCCAACAGCTCGCCACACACTGAAATTCAATCTGCAAACGGGAATACCGATATGAAGACCATGTTGAAAGATGTGCTGCTCGCAGCGTTCGCTCTCGCACTCTGCGCAGCACCAGCGGCGGCCGAGGACGTCAAGGCCGGCGATCTCGTCATCTCGCAGGCCTGGAGCCGGGCGACGCCGGGCGGCGCCAAGGTCGCCGGCGGCTATCTCACCATCGAGAACAAGGGGACAACGGCGGACAGGCTGGTCAGCGTTTCCGCCGACATCGCGGGGAAGACCGAGGTCCATGAGATGGCGATGGACAACGGTGTGATGAAGATGCGTCCGCTCGACAAGGGGCTCGTGATCGATGCCGGCAAGACGGTGAAGCTCGCGCCCGGCGGCAATCATCTGATGCTCCAGGAGCTGAAGGGTCCGTTCAAGCAGGGTGACAAGGTACCGGTGACGCTGGAATTCGAGAAGGCCGGCAAGGTCGCCGTCTCCCTCGACGTCCAGGGCGTCGGTGCGCAGGCGCCCGGTGACGGCGGGCACATGATGAAGAAAATGCCGGATCATTCGGGAATGAAGATGTGATGAAACAGATCAAGTCTCCGATGACCTCGCGTCGATCCCTCACAGGCCTTGCGCTCGCGATGGCTGCGTTGCTGTCGGTTGCCGCCACACCGCTTGCGGCGGCGACGGACGACGACAGCTTTTTCACGCACCTGCACACCGAGAAGGCCATGGCCAATGTCACGGTCTCGCCGGGCCGCGCCGGCCCGGTCGAGATCGCCATCCAGCTCGAAACCACGGACGAGACGCCACTCACGGCCAAAGCCGTGTCGGTGACGCTCGTGGACACGCAGTCCGGCCGGAAGCTCGCGCCGGTCGAGGCTTCGCGCGACGGCGAGGACGGCTGGCACGTGAAGGTCGCGCAATTGACGCCCGGACGCTGGATGCTGGGTCTCGGAATTTCGATCTCCGAGGCCGATCATGTCAACGTGGAATCGCCGATCCTGATCAAATGACGAAGTCGAAGGGGCCAAACATGTCGAAGAAATCCTGCCTGTTCCTGATCGCCGCCGCGCTGGCCGTGCCGCCTGCATCGGCGCATATCACGCTCGAGACCAAGCAGGCGACGGTTGGTTCCTACTACAAGGCCGTCTTCGCCGTGCCTCACGGCTGCGCGGGTTCGCCCACGGTGAAGATCAGGGTGCAGATTCCGGAAGGCGTGATTGCGGTGAAGCCGATGCCGAAGGCGGGCTGGAGCGTCGATGTCGTCGAAGGCAAGTACGCCAATGAATACGACTATCACGGCAACAAGCTTGCCTCCGGCGTCAGGGAGGTCGCCTGGTCCGGCGGCAAGCTGCCGGACCACAATTACGACGAGTTCGTCATCAGCAGCTTCCTGACAGACAGCCTGAAGCCGAACACGACGCTGTATTTCCCTGTCGTCCAGGAGTGCGAGACCGGCGTCAGCCGCTGGATCGAGATCCCGGCGGACGGGGCAGGGCATTCGCATGAGGGCAAGTCGCCGGCACCGGGCGTGAAGCTCCTGCCAAAGCCCTGATGCGCTTTCTCGCCGCGCTCGCGACGCTCCTCTGCGTTGTCGGCTTCACGACCGGCGCGTCTGCGCATGCGGCGCTGGTCGCAGTCGAACCGACGAGCGGCAGCATGCTTGCGAGCGCGCCGAAGGCGGTGGAGCTGCGCTTCAACGAGGCGGTGACGCCTGGTGCAATCCGCTTGATCGACGGCGCGGGCAGGGCGCGGGACGATGCGCGCGTCAGCGCGTCGGGCGAAACGATCTCGGTCGTGATGCCGCCAGACCTGCCGCAGGGCACTGCGGTCGTCAGCTACCGCGTGATCTCGCAGGACGGCCATCCCGTCGCGGGATCGGTGATCTTCTCGATCGGCATGCCGACGGGGACGCAACCTCCCGCCAATGCCGATCGCGGGTTGAACGTGCTGATCTGGCTTGCGCGGGTCGGTCTTTATCTCGGGCTGTTCGTCGGTGTCGGAGGCGTGTTCTTTGCGCGCTGGGTTGCGTGGTCGACGACGGGCATGACCGTTCCACGCGTAGCGCTCGCCATCGGCATTCCGAGCGCCGCTGTCTCTCTCGGGGTGTTAGGCTTGGATCTTCTCGGGCTGCCGCCAGCGGCTCTCGCGACGGCCGCCCCCTGGAAAGTCGCGTTCGCGACCAGTGCCGGCCCCGCGCTGCTGGTTGCGATTGCTGCGATGCTGTTCGCGTTGATGGCGCTGCGCAGCGCATGGTACGCGCGCGCTCTTGCGATCATCGCGCTGGTCGGCGTCGGCCTGTCGCTTGCCATGACCGGGCACGCCGCAACGGCCCCGCCGGAGGCTTTGACCCGGCCGGCGATCTTTCTCCACGGCCTCGGCGTCACCATCTGGATCGGTGCTCTCGCGCCGCTGGTCGCGCTGGTGTCGAAGCCGACGACTGCGACGCTCCCCGTCGTGAACCGCTTTTCCCGCATCGCTGCGCTGGCGGTCGGCGTGCTGGCCTTGACCGGCCTCGCACTCGCGATCGTTCAACTCGAAAAGCCGGTCGCGCTGGTCGAGACCCGCTACGGACTCATCCTCTCGATCAAGCTTGCATTGGTCACGGGGTTGCTGGCCCTTGCCGCGCTCAATCGGTTCAGGCTGACACCGGCCCTGGCCCTGGCCCGGGACGAGACAGGGACGCCCGCGCTCAAGCGCTCGATCCTGCTGGAAGGCGCGATCGCACTCGCCATCCTTGCCGTCGTCGCCGGCTGGCGCTTCACCCCGCCGCCGCGGACGATCATTCCCGAGACGCCTTTGGCGATCCACATCCACAGCGACAAGGCGATGTTCCAGGTTCTGGTGTCTCCTGGGAAACCCGGCGTCGACGATTTCGTGCTCCAGCTCATGACCGGCGAGGCCACGCCGCTGATCGCGAAGGAGGTGACGCTGACCCTGAGCCTGCCGGAGCGCGGCATCGAGCCGATGGAGCGGGGCGCCTCGCTCGAGCCGGACGGCTACTGGCACGTGCGCAAGGTCGAGCTTCCCTTCGCGGGCCGCTGGCATGTGCGGATCGACGCGCTGGTGACCGATTTCGAGAAGGTCACGCTGGAGGACGAGCTCGATCTGGGGCTACCTTAAAGCGCGCCGGTGCAGTTCATGCTGAACCTGAAGGCAACGGAAAAATGACAGGAATTTCGTCGCCTTAGCGGCTTTTCCTCATTCCCGGTCTTGTGTTTTCGTTCCCAATCCGCTTTCACTGCAGGCGATCACTGATTCCCAGAGTATTGCCATGCGGCTGTCGCGATTCTTTCTGCCCATCCTGAAGGAAAATCCGAAAGAGGCGGAGATCGTCTCGCATCGGCTGATGCTGCGCGCCGGCATGATCCGGCAGGAGGCGGCCGGTATCTATGCCTGGCTGCCGCTTGGCTTCCGCGTGCTGAAGAAGATCGAGCAGATCGTGCGCGAGGAGCAGGACCGCTCCGGCGCGCTGGAACTGTTGATGCCGACGCTCCAGCTGGCCGACCTCTGGCGCGAGAGCGGCCGTTACGACGCCTACGGCCCGGAAATGCTGCGCATCGCCGACCGCCACAAGCGTGAGCTGCTGTACGGGCCGACCAACGAGGAAATGATCACCGAGATCTTCCGCGCCTACGTCAAGTCCTACAAGAACCTGCCGCTCAACCTTTATCATATCCAATGGAAATTCCGCGACGAGCAGCGTCCGCGTTTCGGCGTGATGCGTGGCCGCGAGTTCCTGATGAAGGACGCCTATTCCTTCGACCTCAACGAGGCGGCTGCGCGGATCTCCTACAACAAGATGTTCGTCGCCTATTTGCGCACCTTCGCGCGGATGGGGCTGAAGGCGATCCCGATGCGCGCCGAGACCGGCCCGATCGGCGGCGATCTCAGCCACGAGTTCATCGTACTTGCGGAGACCGGTGAATCCGGCGTTTTCATCAATCGCGACGTGCTGGACCTGCCGGTGCCGGGCGAGGACGTCGACTATGACAGCGACCTGACACCAATCATCAAGCAATGGACCTCGGTCTATGCGGCGACGGAAGACGTGCACGACGCCGCGCGCTTCGAGCAGGAAGTGCCTGCGGACAAGCGGGTGAACACCCGCGGCATCGAGGTCGGGCAGATCTTCTATTTCGGCACGAAGTATTCCGATGCGATGAAGGCACTGGTTGCGGGCCCCGACGGTGTCGATGTGCCGATCCATGGCGGCTCCTACGGCGTCGGCGTCTCGCGCCTGCTGGGCGCCATCATCGAGGCCTGCCATGACGATGCCGGCATCAAATGGCCGGAGGCGGTGGCCCCGTTCCGCGTGTCGATTCTCAACCTCAAGCAGGGCGATGCCGCGGTCGATGCGGCCTGCGAGAAGCTCTACGCCGAGCTCACCGCCAAGGGCGTCGACGTGCTCTACGACGACACCGACCAGCGCGCCGGCGCCAAATTCGCCGCCGCCGACCTGATCGGCATCCCCTGGCAGATCATGATCGGGCCGAAGGGCCTCGCCGAAGGCAAGGTCGAGATCAAGAAGCGCAGTGACGGCTCCCGCGAGACGATGTCGCCTGCGGACGCGGTCGCCCGGCTGGTCGGCTGAATATTGTTCATCGCGCGATATCGCGGCCGCCAATCCGGCCACAATTGACCCCGAATCATGGGATTATCGAGCGATGGATGAGACCATGACCGAGACCAAGCAAACCGCGCCTTTTGCGCCATTCGAGTGGATGCTGTCGGCGCGCTATCTGCGGGCGCGCCGCAAGGAGGGATTCATCTCGGTCATCGCCGGGTTCTCCTTCCTCGGCATCATGCTCGGCGTGGCGACGCTGATCATCGTCATGGCGGTCATGAACGGCTTCCGCAAAGAGCTGCTCGACAAGATTTTGGGCCTCAACGGCCACATCCTGGTGCAGCCGCTGGAATCGCCGCTGACCGACTGGAAGGACGTCGCCGACCGCCTCAGCCAGGTCCAGGGCATCCGGCTGGCAGCGCCCGTGGTCGACGGCCAGGCGCTGGCGTCCTCGCCGTGGAACGCCTCGGGCGTCCTGGTGCGCGGCATCCGCTCCGACGACCTCAACAACCTCACCTCGATCGCCAAGAACATCAAGCAGGGCTCGCTCGAGGGCTTTGACGACGGGCAGGGGGTCGCGATCGGCCGGCGCCTGGCCGACCAGCTCTCGTTGCATGCCGGCGACAGCGTGACGCTGGTGGCGCCGAAGGGCGCGGTCACCCCGATGGGCACGACGCCGCGCATAAAACCCTACAAGATCGTGGCGGTGTTCGAGATCGGCATGTCCGAATACGATCTCGGCTTCGTGTTCATGCCTCTGGCTGAAGCTCAGGCCTATTTCAACCGCAGCAACGACGTCACCTCGATCGAGGTGTTCACCACCAACCCCGACAAGATCGACGCCTTCCGCAAGGCGGTGACGGAGGCCGCGGGCCGGCCGGTGTTCCTGGTCGACTGGCGGCAGCGCAACTCGACCTTCTTCAACGCGCTCCAGGTCGAGCGCAACGTGATGTTCCTGATCCTGACCATGATCGTGCTGGTCGCCGCGCTCAACATCGTCTCCGGCCTGATCATGCTGGTGAAGGACAAGGGCAGCGACATCGCGATCCTGCGCACGATGGGCGCCTCGCAAGGCTCGATCATGCGCGTCTTCCTGATCACGGGCGCCTCGATCGGCGTGGTCGGGACGCTGGTCGGCTTCTTTGTCGGCCTCGTGATCTGCCTCAACATCGAGTCCATCAGGCAATTCCTGTCCTGGCTGACCAGCACCGAGCTGTTCTCGCCGGAGCTCTACTTCCTGTCGAAGCTGCCCGCCGAGATCGACGTCGGCGAGACCACGGCGGTCGTCATCATGGCGCTGACGCTGTCGTTCCTTGCGACGCTGTACCCGTCGTGGCGCGCCGCGCGCCTCGATCCCGTCGAAGCGCTGCGGTACGAGTGAGGGGCTGATGGAGAGCCAGCAGGGGGCGGAAGATGTACCGGTCATTTATCTCCACGAGATAAAGCGGCAGTACTTGCAGGGCGAGGTGCCGCTGACGATCCTCGACAACGCCAAGCTCGCGCTGTGGGCCGGGCAATCGGTGGCGCTGGTCGCACCGTCGGGCTCGGGCAAATCGACGTTGCTGCACATCGCAGGGCTGCTTGAGGCGCCCGATTCCGGCGAGGTCTACGTCAACGGCGCGCCGACCTCGCAGCTGCCCGACATCGAGCGTACCCAGCTCCGCCGCACCGATATCGGCTTCGTCTACCAGTCGCACCGGCTGCTGCCGGAGTTCTCGGCGCTCGAGAACGTGATGATGCCGCAGATGATCCGCGGCCTGAAGAAGTCGGAGAGCGTCAAGCGCGCCAAGGAGATCCTTGGCTATCTCGGCCTCGGCGACCGCATCACCCATCGGCCCGCGGAACTGTCGGGCGGCGAGCAGCAGCGCGTCGCGATTGCGCGCGCGGTCGCCAACGCGCCGCGCGTGCTGTTCGCGGACGAGCCGACCGGCAACCTCGATCCGCACACGGCCGATCACGTCTTCCAGGCCCTGATGCAGCTGGTCAAGGCGACCAAGGTCTCCATGCTGATCGCGACCCACAACATGGAGCTCGCCGGCCGCATGGACCGGCGCGTGTCGCTGTCGAACGGCCAGGTCGTCGAGCTCGAATAATAAAAACTGCGAAAATAACCCCATGCACAGTAGCCGGCCCGGGCCGGCTGCGATCGGGGTGACGCCTTTCAGCCATTTGACATGTCGGACCTATCGGCTGCGACGGCGCATCGCCGCAGCGGAGGGGCCGTTACGGCCTGATCACCGTCAATTTGAACGGTCCCGCATTGGCCGCGGCGTGTTCCACCGCCTCGTTGACGTGGTCGAGGTCGAAATCCGTCGTCGCGTATTCGTCGAGCCGCAACAATCCCGCGCGCACCAGTGCGATCAGGCGGCTCGCTGCATCCGGCGGATACATCCAGACGCCGTGGATGCTGATGCAGTTGCGCATGATCCAGGGGTAGGGCAGATCGAGGCCCGCGCCGCCCGCCATGCCGACGCCGCCCATCAGCACGACGCGGCCGTAAGCGCGTACCGTCATGATCGCCGCGCGTACGACGGTCGTGCTGACCGAGGGCGGCATGATGTCGAACACGCAATCGATCGGCCCCGGTGCGGCGCGCTTCATGCTTTCGCAGTCGTCGCTCTCGTTGCCGGTGAGTTTCACCGGCTTCACCCGATCGCCGAAGCGGCGGACGAGGTCGGCCAAAATCCTGTCGTTGCGACCGGGCGCGACCACGCAGGCCGCGCCCATCGCAAGCGCGACCGAGACGGCCGCGCTGCCGAAATTGCCGGTGGCGCCGCTTACCAGCACGGTCTCGCCGGGCTGAAGGTTGGCGGCGAGGAAGCCGCCATAGGGCACCAGCAGCGTGCCCAGCGCGCACCATTGCGTGGCTTCCGCGGACGTGATCGCGCCAAGCCGCTTCACATTCTCGGTCGGCACGCGCATCCGCTCGGCATAGGAGCCGTGGCGAAAATGCCGTTGCAGACGCATACCGCCGGGGCCGGCGGCCGTGAGCCCTTGCAGGGCGATATCGGGCGCCACGATGTCATCGCGCGAACGCACCGTCGGGTCGCAGAACACCCAGTCGCCAACGGCGAGCTTGGTCGCGTCCGGGCCGATCGCGCGCACCCGGCCGATGCCGCCGGGACCCGGGATGATCGGCAGGTCGAGCGCGTAGTTTCGTTCGCCGCTGAAAACCTCGTTCATGTAGGACAGGACGCGCGTGGCGACGACGTCGACGATGACCTCGCCGGTGCCGAGCACCGGCTCCGGCACATTCTCGATCACCAGCGGCGATCCGAAGGATTTGAGTATTGCAGCTTTCATGATGTTCACCTCAAAGTCGGGTGAAAAGGCATATGCGCCGCCCTGGAAAGGTCAGGAAGGCCTGGTATTATCCTAGTATTACAAGGGCCCTCTATCGGAGCACAACATCATGGCCGACCCGCGCCGCATCGAATTCGGCGACTTCCTGCGGTCCCGCCGCGAAAAGCTGACGCCGAAGACGGTCGGTCTTCCCACGGGCAGCCGCCGGCGCACCGCGGGCCTGCGCCGCGAGGAGGTCGCCCAGCTCGCCGGCATCGGTGTCGACTGGTACATCCGTCTCGAGCAGGGCCGCACCGTCAGCCCCTCGATCACCACCGTCGATGCGTTGGCGCGCGCACTTCGCCTCAGCAAGACCGAGCACGCGCACCTGAAGGCCCTGGCGCGCGACGGCGACAGGCGCACCTTCACGCGCGAGATCGTGCCGCCGCCGATCCTGCGGCTGATCGAGAGCCTGCCGCATCCGGCCTATATCACCGGGCGGCGCTGGGACGTGCTGGCCTGGAACGAGGCCGCCGAGCAGGTCTTTGCGTTCGGCCGGTTGCCGGAGGAGGATCGCAACACGATGCTCCTGATGATGACCAACAAGCAGACGCGCAAGGCTTACGGCGCGGGCTGGGCGGAGGTCGCCAAGCGCATGGTCGCGATGTTTCGCGCCACCCACGACGTCTGGGCCGGCGATCCCGCCTTTGCGGAGTTGCTGACACGGCTGCGGCAGGGCAGCCCGGAATTCGTCAAATGGTGGGAAGCCCACGAGATACGCAGCACCGCCTCGGGCCTCAAGACGATGTCTCATCCAACTCTGGGCGTGCTCCATTTCGAGCACACGAGTTTTCAGGCCAACGACGATCCCGCGCTGAAGCTCGTGATCTATACGCCGGTCGGGGCGTAGAACGCAGTCATCAGATCGGGAAGGCCACCGGCATATGTCCGGCGGCCTCCGCGCTTATTGTGGTTTGCGGGGCGGCGCCCCGACTAGAGATCGATGCTGACGGCGATGTTGCGGCCCTGCAGTTCGGCAATCTTCATTCCATCAGCCTGCAGCTGCGCGAACTCCGGGTCCTTTGCCACGGCCTCCTGCACCTTGCCGTAGACTTCCCAATTGGAGTAGCGCGTCGTAACCAGCAACTCTCCTGCCCAGTGACCGGTGTGGAAACGGGAGAGCCGAAGAAACTCGGCACCGTGTTTTTCAAAGATTTTCTTCGCCTGCCGGATGATCTGGACCGTTTCCTCGACCTTGTCGGTTTTGAAGCGAGTAAATTGAACGATCGGCATGGGCTACCTCCATAGCTGTGTAAACTGTCCAAGAGGCATGTATCGAGCGACGTTTGAGGAGCGAACCTCCCGTTCGATCTCGATGAAGGTTCGTCTTCGGCGGCGTGATCCTGGTTCAGGCTTCGCGAGCGGAATCAACTCTGCCCCTTCTCGGGCGCTTTAAATGCGCCGCGCGTGCCTTGCCCAGCCGGGCTCCCTTGGCATTGTCATTGCTGCCGGCCAACGGTTTCACTATCGACCCGCTTGATGGCGGGTGGATTCCACACGCCGGTCAATGCCTCCGACTTTGGCGCATAAAGACGCATGGTGAGGTTGAACGGGCTTTTGTGCGCGGGCAGCCAGTTGGCTTCGCGATCGCCGCCCGGATTGTCATTCTGGACGTAGAGCGTGAGCGATCCGTCGGCGTCGCGCTTGAACGGCATCCAGCTGCTCACCGCAAAGCGATTGAGTGGATTGGCAACCTGGAAGCCTTCATCGTCATACAGGGTGATTGACCAGAATGCCTCGACCGGCGGCACCGCGTCCTTGGCAAAGCGGACGATGTATTTGTTTGCGCCGTCGAGCGGCTTGCCGTTTTCATCGCCAACACTGTTCGGGTAGATCGCGTCCTCCGGCAGATTAGCGCCGAGTCCGAGCTGCGCGACGATCGCGCGCTTCAAGTAGTAGTTCCCGTAAACGCCCATCGTGTCCGTGTTCATGGACCAGTGATTTGCGACGCGTGCCAGCGTTGGGATTTTCCATGCCATCAGTTTTTGCGCCTGAGCCGGCGCATCCTCGATAGCTTTCCGTACCGTGGCATCGGCTTTGGTCATATCGAAGTTCTTGCCCGGTTCGAGACCTATCCGCGCCATGCGCGCGATGATCGGCTCATCTGTGATGTGTGGCGGGTGGACTTTGGATAGCTCCGCCGCATAGGCAAAAAACTTATCGCCTGCCATCGTGTCGACTTGCAGCTTCGGCGGCGTCTTGACGTCAACGTTGGGATCGATGGTCTGTGTCACGGCGACCGGGGGCTTACCCCATCCAGATAGCGGTGTGATCTTGTACCCCTTCTGTACCTCGTGAACCGCAGCATAGTCGGCAGGACCATCGGTCTTGGTGCGGCCGATGATCCAGACATAAGGCGTCGGCGCGTCGATACGCGCGAAGCCCGCCGGCACGTTTCCGTTCCAGCCCGGCGGCACGACCAGGAAATTCGCTGCCTTGGTGCCTGTCGTACGCCATCCCGGCGACGCGAACACATCGGTCCACATGTCGAGCATCGGCAGCAGGTAGTAGCGGCCACCGGTATCAGGAACCGAAACGACCATGGGTTCGCGGGTTAGGTCGAGCCAGGCGCTCGAATACAGCGTGTCGAAATTGGGCCGCACCACCGCCTTCATGTCTGCGGTCGGGTAGGCCTGGATATTGTCGAACGTGTTGGGAGGGCCGCCTATTGCCGCAGTTTTGGGATCGGAATTGATGAGCTGCTTGCGCGTCAGGTCCATCGTCACAAGCGGATAGAAGTAAACATACGCCTCTGCAGCGATCGCTTGTGCCTCTTCCGCAGAAATCGATTGAGCGGCGCTCGGGGTCGATGTCGATACGATGAGACTCAAACCCGACAGGATCGCAGCAAGCGACAACAGATGCTTTTGCATAAGGGTACTCCTGAAAATTCGCTGCATTGGCCGAGTGGGGCGATGTAGTGCCCCACTGCGGGTGTTTTCCTATCTCCTTCCAACTCAGGCAAAGGAGGATGAGCCAGCTAAGCGGCGAAGCCCCGCGTTCTGGTTGATCTAGATCAAGGGACGTCCGCCGACGGGTCACGAGCGGCGTTGCTCTGACGGATCGCTGCGCTCCGCTTGGCCCTCAAAAGCGGACGCCAGGCGATCTTGAGCCGACGCCCGAGACCGGCGTTTAGATGACGAGCTTCAGCGCCGGATCGTCATTGGATTGCAACCTCGTGTGCTCGAAATGGAGCAGCTCTTCATCCGATGATTCATCGTCTTGAGGTCGGACGCTGACGATGTGAGCCCATCTGCCGAGAATAGCTCGATGAATACTCCGGCGTCTGCGCGCGGTCGATTGTGATAGGCACAGGGATCGTCACGTTGCCCGGTGAAATACGGAGTGGCGATGCGGGCGAGGGCGCGGCCGACGGACGCGCGATGGCGCGATCGCGCGATTGTCGCCGATGAGCTTGCGGCGAACAGTCGCGGCTTGTGACCTATGACAAACGACTGCGGCCTCAGAGTGGTGTTCGCGGCGAAGCGCGATCGAGTGATCGCAATGCACGCTGGTGGGCGGAGTTGCTGATTGTACCGAGGGACTCGTGGTGCTACGTTTGAGCACGTCATTCCGTTTCGGTTTGATGCGGCGGGCGATCGGGCTTACGGACCGCCGCCCGTTTATTTGAAGTTGGAATAGTTGAGCCAATCGTGTCCCGCCTCCGGCCCCCCTTTTGAGTGCGGTCGGACGATGTTTTTCATTGGCCTCCGTTCTTCCCATTGACTCGGAGGCGGGCTTTTTTCAGTTGAATTTTGCAGTAAGTCGATCTTCGACATGTGCATACTGACAAGCCACGCGGATCGTGCCGCACCACATCACCATCTGAACGCGAGGTGGGGCAGCCATTGCTTGATGGTTGCATTGCTCTGTGCCGCTTCCTTGTTTCAGTTCGCGCCCAGGGCGTGGGGACAATGCTCGGCGCGCGACGTGTTACAGAATCAACTGAAACTCGGCAAAGTTCGTGCAGTTGATTTGCCGCAAAAACTCATCGGGTCCGCCCGCGACGTTCCGACTTGGAAGACGATTGCGGTCGGCACTTTTGGCAACTCCTTCGCGTTGCGCAATGCATTGGATGCCGTGGGTTGCAATATCGGCGGGTTGGCCGCGGAAGTTCTCGCTCGACCGGCATTTACCGTCAGTTCTAACAAGATGGACGTGGAGCTTTTGGCGGTATCCGCGGTCCAGCTCGGCTTTAAAACCGATAGCGTGCCTCTGGCCGTCGTTTACGCGCGGGCCCGGCAACTTGGCTTTGAACTTGCGGCAGCGGAGGTCGGTCCGCAATTGCGCCTTCAATATCTCGATCAGCCCATGGGTGAATTCCTCATCGTGGGAATGCAGCCGATCAAGACGTGGAGCGGAGAGCCCGTGGTTCTCAACGTGGCAAATGGCGGAGCCGGATTGATCCTGATCGGCCAGGACGGCCGAGATGACGCTGAAATACCGGCGACCTCCCGTTTTCTTTTCGTGCGGCCGCCTGACCTTAGCGGCGGAATCGCGGCCGCTCTGCTGCCACCATGAAGACGAACAACCAAGTTTCGAGCAGCGCTGACTGCGGAGAAAAATTCCTTGCGTCAGATCAAGGGAGACTTCCTGTCCATGGAGAACAACGAGGCTGCCGGCTCAAGTGCAGCGGCGTCGGGAGTTCACGGGGATGGAGGCAGGCCTCGTCTCAAGTCTCGTCTGGAGCGGCGTCAACAGTAGGGAGTGACATCATGCGCGGATTCGGAGCTGTTTGTATCTCGCTGTTACTATCGGCAATTCCTGCGACTGCGTCAGATCAAAATCTCAAGGAAGAACTTGGAAAGATAGGTTCAGCATACGAGCAGTACTTCAGCAACAAGGACGCTGCCGGGATTACTTCGCTTTACACCAAGAACTATATGCGTGTGACGGAAGACGGCGTCGTGGACAATGCCAGATACTATGAGAACGCTTTCAAGGCGGGAGTTAGTCGCCTCGAGGTCAAGACGACCGAGGTTCAGTCATTGTCAGAAAGCATGGCTCTGGTCACCGGCGAATCTCGCATTACCGGCAACAGCGAGACAGGCGCTCCTATAGACTTCACCGTTGTTTGGACCGCTCTCGATGTTCGTGAAGACGGGCAATGGAAGATTCGCATGCTCACGTCGGTCCCCAAACCGCCGCCGCCCCAGCCGCAGCAGGCCGCAAAATAACTCAAGGCATAGCCTGCTCTGCCCGCAATCGTTCTCTGCGCCACCTCAAAGGGAGTCAACGATGGCCATTTTGCACGCAAGCCTCGCATTGCTTTCAGTCGCATCGGTTCTGGCAACGACGAGTGTCCAGGCTCAGAGCATGCCGCCGGAGGGCCCCGTCTCGGTCATATTCACCGCGACGCCGATTCCTGCTCCCAAGCCGATGGCGATCGGCGGCGGCAGAGAATTTGCTGTCATGAACCAAGCCATGGCAGCCTCAAACGAGGCGGGAAATCCTGTACTCAACAACATGGGTGGACGTTGTCAGCTCAGCCGCCTGACGGATCCGTCTGCGAAGACCGCCGAAATTCACGGGTTCTGTACTTACGTCGACAAGGACGGCGACCAGTTGTTCGAGCAATGCGACTGGATGCCCGCATCCCCCAACAATTGCAACATAACGGGTGGGACCGGCAAATTCGAAGGTCTCCAGGCCGCGCTCGTCGTCACCATCGACCCTCTCAAGAGCAACTTCGATGGCATCAGTCAGGTCATTGGCCACAAGAAGGGGACGTACAAGTTCGTCAAGACGAACTAGGTTCGTTTCCAGCAGCCGCGAACGGCCTCGATTGCTGCAGTTCGGGATGCCGAAGGCAGCAACGTCTTCTGAACGGTTTGCCCGGCGCCCACGTCCGCTACCACGCCCTAGCGACGTGGTTCCGTCGTCTGCTGAACGGCCGGCCGGTGTCCCGGTGAAGTACGAGGCACGCCGCTCGCCCGCATGTTCGGTGACCGGCGGCGTTGTGAGTTCTTTGGGTGTGAATGGGTTCACAACGACATGGCCAGGCGAATGCTATGTTCCAGCCATTCAATTGCCGACTGATTTTTTGAAGAGTGTCTTTTTCGGACAGCCTCTGAGGAGAGGGTCATGTTCAAGCAATTCCTCTTGGTCGCGGCGATAGCCTCCCTAACGTTAGCCACATCCTCTAAAGCCGATTGCGAATATGCTTTGGAGCGCGGCGCGTCCGCCGAGTCGCGTTCGGTTTCGTTGCATTCTGATGCAGCTCAACTTGCGGAAGCCCTGTTGGATGACATTGTGACTTGGCTCTCATCGAATTTCGACCTGCCTGCCATCAAGCAGCGTCCCGTCGTTGAATTTGCGTCGAAGATGGAGCTTGCGAGGTTGCGTGCAAGGGACCGTACTTCTTCGCAAGGCTTCATGGAAAGCGATGGGCAACTAGCTCAGCGCGAGGTCGTTGCACTTTACGACAACGAGACGAGAACGATCCTGCTTCCTGATGATTGGGGCGGCACTTCGCCAGCCGATCAATCGGTCCTGGTACACGAAATGGTCCATCACCTTCAGAATGTTGGAGGGCTCAAATTTGTCTGCCCACAGGCGCGAGAGAAGTTGGCCTACCTGGCTCAGGATAAATGGCTGGAGCGGTTCGGGCTTAGCCTGGAGAACGAGTTCGACGTCGACATGTTCACGGTGCTGATTACTTCAGCATGCATGTATTGAGTGTGACCGGTCGATCCAAGTCGCTGTCGAACGGTTGCCTTTCCAAAGGAGCGCAAAGCCAAGCTCATCTCGTACGTACCAACAAGATCTTCAGCGGATTTGATTGATGGCCAGACTCTTGGCGGTCCTCGCAATTGCATTGGCGATCCTGGCGATGGCTCGGGGGCAGCAGAATCAGTTTGTACCGCTGCCGACAGGACTAATGCCAGCGGTGCTTGTTCCCTGAGTTCTCTTGAGGTGACGGGTTCATCCATTCAGCCGGTGGCGCACAGGTCCGCTCGTGGCCCGCGGCGATCTGCAAGGCGGACGGGCGCCGGCATCCGCACGCTATTCAGGCGTCAGCCCCAATGCCTTCACGGCAGCCAACAAAGGAGGCGTTTCGCTGTCGTACAGCTTTCTGAACGCGACATGTCCTTGAGCGGACTCATCGATGCCGTACGAGTCGAGCAGCTTCTGTATCTTGTCGGTCTTGCCAGCTTCTACCATCAGGCCGGAAACACGCTCCACGATGTCCTGCGGCATGCCGATGGGACCGGCAAGAAAGACGTAACCGGTCATAGCAAAGAGCTCGGACTCGGCACCCTGCTCGAAGAATGTGGGAACGTCGGGAAGCTTTCTGCTCCGCGTCCTCGTCTGCACGGCGATTGCCCTCCCAACTCCGGATTCCAGCGCGTTGACGGCATTGGCGTAACTCCCCATCGCCGCCTGGAGCACGCCGGCCGCGAGGTCCTGCCACATCGGCGCTTCGCCGCGGTAGTGCACGGCTTTCATCTGCAGCCCGTACTGCTTGTTGAGCTCTGCAACGACGATATGAGGGTAGGAGCCTGCGCCGAAGGTCCCGACGTTGGTCACGTTCCTGCGGGCGTATTCGACGAACTCCTTTAAATTGGTGGCGTTGGTCGCCTTATAGGCGACCAATGGCAGATATCCTGCCGACATGCTGGAAATGAGCGCGAAGTCCTTGTCGGCGTCGTATGGCAAAGTCTTAAATAGCACGCGGCTTTGCACCAGAGTTGCGGTGATGGCGAGGAGTAACGTGTAACCGTCCGGTGGCGATTGCTTCACGGCTGCTGCAGCGATCGAACCGCTGGCACCCGCCTTATTCTCAACTATCACCGGCTGGCCGAGCTTCTGGGAGAGGTATTCGCCGTAGACGCGCGCGAGGGTGTCCGCAAGTCCGCCGGCGGGATAGGCGCAAACAATCTTGATCGGCCGGGAGGGCCAGGTCTGCGTCCACCCGCTATCATGATACGACAAAGCGATGGTGGCTGCGCCGGTTGCGATGAAGGCGCGGCGCGTGATCTTCAATGCCATCACGGTCTCCATCATGTTTGTATTCCGAGGACGCGCGTCGTGGCGTTGCTGCCAGTCCTTCAAGCGGACGGCCCTACGTTGAATCCTGAGCCGCTGCTCGGGGCACTGCTGCGCGGTACGGCAAGCCGTTGGTCGTGCTCATGGATTGCTTCCTGAGCAAATTGTGCCGTCCCGAGGATGGTAGCAGGCCATGGGCGGGCGCTCTTGACATTCTGCTTACATTCTCTTCACCGCCGGCTTATTCTTGCGCTGCAACCGGCGCGAGAGTTCGACGGGGGAAAGCCACCCAGGGAATTGCCAGCTTGCGGTATCTCTTCGACGAGTACGCATTCGACACCGACCTTCGCGAGCTTTACCGCGGGGCGCACGTGGTCTCGGTTGCGCCGCAGGTGTTCGACCTGCTCGACTACCTGATCCGCAACAGGGAACGGGTCGTAAGCAAGGACGACCTCATCAAGACCATCTGGAACGGCCGTGTCGTGTCCGATGCGGCACTGACGACGCGGCTGAACGTCGCTCGGAGTGTGATTGGCGATTCCGGCGAAAAACAGCGTCTCATCAAAACCCTGCAGCGCAAGGGCTTCCGTTTCGTTGGAACGGTGCAGGAAGTGCAGAGGTCCGCAGACGCGGCGCCCACAGCCGATTCTGGTGAACAGTTTCAGGGTACCGCTGATCCAGATCGGTCCGATGCCGCGACAGTTGCGATGTCGATTCCTGCGCCACGCCTTTCCATCGTCGTACTGCCGTTCGCGAACTTCGGAGGCGATCCCGAGCAGGACTATTTCGTTGATGGCGTGACCGACAGCCTGACCACGGACCTTTCGCGCATCAGTGGCTCATTCGTGATCGCGCGTAACACCGCTTTCACCTTCAAAGGCAAAGCCGTCGATGTAAAGCAAGTCGGACGCGAGTTGAAAGTCCGCTATGTGCTCGAAGGTTCCGTGCAACGAGGCGGCAATCGGCTTCGGGTGAATGTTCAGCTGATCGATGCCGAAACCGGCAATCACCTATGGGCCGAGAGGTTCGAGAAACCCGTCGCCGACCTGTTCGACATGCAGGACGAGATCGTATCGCGGCTCGCAAACACGCTAAATGCCCAGCTCATTCAGGTTGAAGCGCGGCGAGCGGAACGTTCAACCCATCCCGATGCAATGGACCTGTATTTCCAGGGCTGGGCTTACGAGAACAATGGGACGACCCCGCAATACATGACGCAAGCGCAGGCCTTTTTCGACCGCGCCCTGGCACTCGATCCCGACAATATCGAGGCGCTGGTCGGCTCGGCGCGGGTTGAAGCGGCGCTTGGGGCCAATCTTGTCACCGACGACTGGAAAGCGCACTTGGCGGCGGCCGAGGCAGCCTCAACCAAGGCTCTGTCCCTTGCGCCAAACCATGCTCGGGCCCGTAGCATCCTGGGTCTGGTCCAATCATTTAGCAACCCGGCCCGAGCCATCGCTGAATGCGAGCGGGCGTTGGCACTGGATCACAATTTGGCCGACGCTCATGCCTTCATCGGTCTCGCCAAGTTTTTTCTCGGTCGCAGTAGCGAGACCGAGGCCCATATCCGCGAGGCGCTTCGCCTCTCTCCTCGCGATTCCTACGCCTACCGGTGGTTCATGTTTGTCGGTCTCGCCAAATTGTTTCTCGGCGCCGACGTGGAAGCGGTTGCCTGGCTGCGCCGGAGCATCGAGGCCAACCGAAATCATCCCCTCCCGCATTACTATCTCGCCGCTGCGCTGTCGCTGCTCGGCTCACCGGACGAGGCGCGGGCCGCCGCACAGGCCGGCCTTGTGCTCAATCCGACCTTCACTCTCCGCCGCTACCGGGGCCGCGTGACGAGCGACCATCCGGCTTATCTCGCCGGGCGCGAGCGTGTGTATGAGGGCATGCGCATGGCCGGGGTGCCGGAGGGATGAACGGCAGGAGGTTGCCGGTGCGCGCCCAACAAGGATCGGGCGCTCCTGCGCTTACGGCGACGGCACGGCCGAGGGCGGCGCGGTGACGTTCGGCAGCGGAGTTGCTGGCCAAGGGCTTGCCGGCCAGGGACCTTTCGGCTTGGCGTCGACCGACGAGCACGCCGCCGCAAGCTGCGTCCGCATCGACGCCAGGCCCGTCAGGTCGATGTCGAATTTCGCGACGTCCACCTTTTCGTCCGGCATCGGCGTGGTCCGCCGGACATGGAGGGAGCGGGACGCGATGATCGCCTTGACCATGTCAGGGTCGATGCTGCCGCTCCACATCTCGTACTTCGCGGCTCGCACCGGAAACCCGCCGGCCTCCTGGTCCTTGTCGGAGTCCGCCGTCATCATGATCGTACTTTTGCCGACGCTCGCCTCGTCGATCTCGCCCGCGAACAGCAGCGGCACGCGATTCCTGGTTTCGCAAAACATGCGCCACTCCATCGTCCGGAACGAAGAGCCGCTTTCCTTCTTCATCACCGCGATCTTGCTGATGAACGGCCGCGTTGCCTTCTCCAGCCTCCACATCCCTTCGGCAAACGGTCGCGTGTCGATTCCGAAACGATAGAGCTCGGCTCGCGTCAGCATATGTAGGTTTTCGAACTTCACGATACGGATGAGACCGTCGAGCGCGCGGCTGATCCCCATCGCCGCGATGAACGCAGCGCGGTCGCGGTCGGCGTTCGCGATCCGGCGCTGCCTGTATTCCGCGACCGCCTGCGGCGCCGGATGCCCGTGAAAGACGAGGACCAGCCTGGAGTTATGGACCGCCAGGGCGGCGTCGGGAGCGACCTCGCGTGATGTCGCGCCGAGAAACAGGTAACCGCAGGCCGAGTTGCACATCGCATGGTAGGTCGTGAGCTCCGCCTCGACCTCGCCGCCTGCGGCCTTGGTCTTCAGGCATGCGGCGTCCACCTGTGTGCCGGCGGCGCACGCCGTCGCGATCGTCCGACCGACCCGCGCGACCGCCTTGCGACTGCGCAGCAGCCGGCCGATGACGTAGGACTGCTCCACGTTCTTGCCGGGCGAATGAAGGTAGATCGGACGCTGGGTGTCCTTGACGCCGGCCAGGAAGCGGCGAATGCGCTGGCTTGCGTCCCCATCGATCTCGCCCTCGATGGCGATCCAGCGGTCGCAGCCCGGCCCGCACGCGTCCGGTGCCCCCTTGGCAAGATAGATCGTCAGCCTATGCGCAAATCCGGGATTTTCGGCCGGCGTTTCCTCGGCATGCAGCGCGCATGGAAGCAGCATGGCCACGAGAAACAAAATACGGGCAAGCATGTAACGACTGGGCCACGCGCGGTGAGGATAGACGTCGATGTTACATGATGATCGGCGCGCTTACAACTTTCGGTGGCATGCCGGCCCGCGTTTATTCGGCCGGGCGGCACATCGTGCTGTCTCGAAATACAGCGTTCGTCACGTCAGACGATCGATGATTTCGAAGAGCCTCTCGCAGGAAGCCTCGATCCGCTTTTGCGGAGATGTGGCGATACCCAGCAACAGACCGGGGCGCGCCGAAGCCGTTGACGCATACCACAGCGACAGCGGGGTAGGCGCCAGTCCGAACGATGCCGCTTCCCTGGCGATGGCGAGATCGGGCGCTCCATCCGGCAGCCGCAGGACCGCTGCCAATCCGGCAAGCGCAACGTTCGCGGTGCGCGTCCGAAGCTGTTTCAGCAATGCATCGCCTTGCGCGGCGTAGACCCGCTTCGTGCGCCGGAGATGCCGCAGATAATGGCCCTCGCTCATGAAATCGGCGGTCGCGAGCTGCACCGCGGGCCCGGGCGCCGGTGCGAGGCAAGCCGCGGCTTCGGCAAATCGCGCCGCCAGAGCCGCCGGTGCAACGACAAAGCCGAGCCGCAAGGCAGGGGTCACGGTCTTGCTGAAAGAGCCGATGTGGATGACGCGGCCCGCGCGATCGAGCGAGGCAAGCGCCGGCGTGGCCCGGCCCTTGAGCTGAAGCTCGCTGAGATAGTCATCCTCGATCACCCACGCCTTGCGTCGGGTGGCCCAGTCGAGCAGGCGCGAACGCCTCGTCAGCGACAATGTGGATCCGAGTGGCGCCTGCTGTCCGGGCGTCACGACAACCAGCGCCGCGTCGGGAGCATGTTTCACGCCGTAATCGACATCGATGCCGTCAGCGTCGACCGGGATCGGCGCGATCGACAGTCTTGCAAGCGCGAGACCGTGCCGCGTGAAGGGAAAGCCCGGATTCTCCACCCAGACCTTCGTCTTTGGCTCGGGGCCGAGGACACGGAGCGCCAATCCGAGGCCGCCGCTGAAACCACTGGTGATGATGATCTGCGACGGCGCGCACGCGATCCCGCGCGCCAGCGCAAGGTAGGCTGCGATCTCGCGCCGCAAGTCGAGCTCGCCGCGCGGATCCGGATAGATCGCCGGCGCGCTCATTTCGGCGCGAACCGCCTGCGCGCGCATCCTTGAGAGCAGCGTCGCAGGAAAGGTCTCTTGCGCAGGCACGCCCATCTGGAAAATTGCCGGCCCCGCCGTGAGCTCCTGGTACATCTCCATGAACGAGCCGGGAGCCGGGGCTTTGTCCTTGCGAACGGGAAAGGACGGCCGATCCGCGACATGCGTGCCGGTCGCGCGTGACGCGACAATCAGTTGGGCGGAGGACAGCTTTTCATACGCCGCGCGCACAGTGCCCCGCGCGACGCCAAGCTGGGCTGCCAGATCCTGCCAGGAGGGCAGGCGCGCTCCGGGTGCGAGCACGCCGTTCTCGATGGCGGCCCTGATGCCCCCATGGATCTGCTCGGCCAGCGGCGTCTTCGCAGATCGATCCAGTTCGAGCCGCAGCGGTTTGGTCATGCCCCTTGGTACACGATTTTCGTGCATTCTTGGTGCTTTTTTGTGGACCAGGGCAGGGCCATTTATGGCGGAGACAAGGGCCGGGCATTGATCATCAAGGAGCAGGACAATGACAGGGCGTCTCGACTACGACCGTATCGCGCCGGCGGGTGTGAAAGCGCTGGGCGGCGTGTACGGCTACATCATGCAGAGCAATCTTCCTGCGGGGTTGATCAACCTCGTCTATCTGCGCGTATCCCAGATCAACAACTGCGCCTACTGCCTCGACATGCATATGCGCGATCTGCTCAAGAGCGGGGTGAAGATCGAAAAGCTCGCTCTGCTGCAGGCGTGGGAGGAAGCCGGCAATCTGTTCGACGCGCGCGAGCGCGCCGCCCTCGCATGGGCCGAAACGGTGACCCGCGTCGCGGATACCGGCGTGCCGGATCAGGCCTATGAAGCCGCGCGCGGGGTCTTCGAGGAGCGCGAACTCGTCGATCTCACCATCGCGATCGGCCTGATGAACACGTATAATCGTATGGCGATCAGCTTCCGTAAGACGCCGCAGGCCGCCGTCGAGAAGACAGCCTGACGGGCCACGAACGGCATCGGCCGACGTCAATGCAAGGCAGGAGTTAGAAAATGACGAGCGTGATTTCCGGCGTGAAAATTCCCGACAGCAAGCTGGCGCGCGAGGCCGCCGAGCTGGTGCGCAGCTACGAAGACGAGATGCTGTTCAACCATTCGGTCCGCGTCTACGTGTTCGGCGCGATGAAGGGGCTGCGTCAGAAGCTGAAATTCGATTCCGAGTTGCTTTATGTCGCGGCGCTGTTTCACGACCTCGGCCTGGTCGATCACTACCACACCGAAACAAAGCGATTTGAGGTCGACGGTGCCGACGCCGCGCGGGACTTTCTCCGGGCACGCGGCATCGCCGAGCCGCAGGCCGATCTGGTCTGGGAGGCGATTGCGCTGCACACCACACCCGGTATTCCGGAATATATGAGACCGGAAATCGCCCTCACGAGGGCAGGAGTTGTGGTGGACGTCGGGGCCGTTGGATATGACGAGTACACGCCGGAGCAGCGCGATCAGGTGATCGCTGCGTTCCCGCGCGGCGATTTCAAGAACGAGTTTCTGAAGGTGCAGACCTGCTCAGCGCTGAAGAAGCCGCAGACGACATTCGGGACCGTCAATTTCGACTATATCCAGGATCACGATCCCAGCTTCCACA
This sequence comes from Bradyrhizobium sp. 482_C4_N1_8, assembly GCF_052075965.1. Classification (NCBI taxonomy): domain Bacteria; kingdom Pseudomonadati; phylum Pseudomonadota; class Alphaproteobacteria; order Hyphomicrobiales; family Nitrobacteraceae; genus Bradyrhizobium; species Bradyrhizobium sp. 482_C4_N1_8. The sequence goes on from NZ_CP197231.1 coordinate 4,271,478, forward strand.
AGCCAAACGTGTGTACGCGCATCCGCAACACGCCCTGGCAAAGCTGAGCTGCCGCTCAAGCCACCGGGTCGCTCGCGCGGCTGCGGTGATCCGGCGCCAGCGGCGGCGCCGCGCGCGCGGGCGCGTTCGCCGGCGGAGCGGCGTGCCTGCTCGCGGTGACCGCGACCGGTACAGACCTGGCGTCGCGCCAGGCGACGATCCAGATCAGGAAGCCGAGCAGTGCGAGCACGGCGCCGACCGGGCCGGTGGAGGTCCAGCCGAGCCCCTCGCGAATGGCGATGCCACCCAGGAACGGGCCGAGAGCATTGGCGGTGTTGAACGCCGAATGGTTCAGCGCAGCAGCGAGCGCCTGCGCGTCTCCCGCGACGTCCATCAGCCGCGTCTGCAGGACGGCGCCGAGCGAGACGCTGGCGCCGATCGCGAAGACGTCGGCCGCGAGCAGCCAGGGATTGCCGGCGGCAAGCGGAAACAGCAGCAGCGCGACCGCGGCGAACAGCAGGATGACGCCTGCCGTCGGCATCAAGGCACGGTCGGCAAAGCGCGGCACGAACAGATTGCCGAGCGTGGCGCCGATGCCGAACACGGCGAGGAAGAACGGGATGACCGCGGTGCTGACCTTGGTGACCTCGATCAGCGTCGTCGCGAGATATGTATAGACGGCGAACATGCCGCCAAAGCCGATGGCGCCGATCGCCAGCGTGATCCAGATGCGGCCGTTTCGGAGCGCACCGAGCTCGCGCAGCGGGTCGGACCGGCCGGCCGCATCGCGCGGCGCGAACAGGGCGCACAGCACGACCGTGATCAACGCCAGCACCGACACGAAGCCAAAACTCGCGCGCCAGCCGACCGCCTGGCCGATCAGATTGGCCAGGGGCACGCCGATGATCGTGGCAGAGGTCAGGCCGAGCATCACCTGGCCGATCGCCTGCGAACGGCGGTGCTGCGGAACGAGCGAGGCCGCGACCAGCGCGGCGATGCCGAAATAGGCACCATGCGGCAATCCCGACAGAAATCGCGCCGCGATCATCCAGCCGAAGCCCGGCGCGAGCGCGGTGAGCGCGTTGCCGAGCGCGAACACGGCCATCAGGGCCAGCAACTGGGTGCGCCGGGCGAACCGCGCGCCAAGCACGGCGATCAGCGGCGCGCCCAGCACCACGCCGAGCGCGTAGGCACTGATCGCGTGCCCCGCGGTCGGCTCGTCGATCCCGAGGTCGGCAGCGAAGAACGGCAGCAAGCTCATCGATGCGAATTCGGTGGTTCCGATCGCAAAGCCACCCATCGCGAGCGAGAACAGGACGATGGCGAGGTGAGGGGGCGCTGAGGCGCGGGGCGAGGTCGCGTGAGGCGAGGTCGTCATGTGTCCTGCATTGGTGGCGTCAACGGGAATCAGCCCAGCGAACGTCGCCACCCCTGCAAGATTTGTCGTCGTACTTAAACCCGCACCAGCCCGCGTCAACATCGGAGGCGCGATGCAAGGCATGCCGCATATCAGCGTCCCGATTTAAGTGTGGCGCCATCTGGACGCGTCGCGCATGAGGCCTGTGGCCTCATCGGTGCGCTTCGGCCTTCCCGCGACCTTCGCTATCCACTCTACAGATGGGGTCGACACGCCTGAGGGCAAAACAGTTGCATAGCTGCAGCAAAGTGTATTGGCGGTTGAAGCGGTCGGCGCGACCTTTTGCCATCGCGCCCGGCGCGAGGGCTTCCATGTCGGGGCCCGGCGCAAGTGGAAATTCGCGAATGCTGTCGAAATTCAAAAGGAATACATAAGGAATTCAAAAGGAATTCGAAAGGTAGAGTGCATTGATTGGGTGCCTTATTCCAGTGCGAGCCGCTCATCGCCAAGATGAGGTAATCCGAAGAACCCCTTTTACTCTCCGCCGCGACTTGTTGTGGCGCTGCCGCTCCAAGCCATTCGGGTGATTTTGGTAGCGCCTCAACCGAATTGCGTTTAGCGTGTTGCAGATTGGTTCAACGACGAGACTCTGCTCGGCAAGAGGCTTTATTCGCCGCTGAGGGATCAATGAAGTCGGAGCCTACGAGCGTCCCCCCGTCGTCGCCGAACACCGCCAACGACAGTGGTGCGAGGTTGGTTGGTGCTGCCGAACAGGACTTTAATTCCCAAGTCGGTACGATCCTCGAATTCGAAAGACCTTTCCGCGCCGTCCTCGTGGCGGACGTCGTCAGCTATACCAGACTTATGGAAGCTGCTGAGGTCGAGACGCATAGTCGCTATCGGGCTCTTCGCGTGAGCGTCATCGATCCCGCCTTGATCGGTCGACGAGGCGAGATCGTGAAGAACACCGGCGACGGCTTCGTCGCGGTGTTCGAGAGCCCGCTCGATGCCCTTCGCTGTGCCTCCGAGTTGCAGCGTGAAGTCACCGGGCTTGAAACCTTGCAACCTCCCGAGCGCCGCATAGCCTTTCGCATCGGCGTCCATTGGGAGCCTGTCATCTTTGATCTGAACGATGTCTACGGCCATGGCGTCAATATCGCAGCACGCTTGCAGTCTGTCGCTCCCGCGGGCGGCGTTGTGGTGTCGTCGGCCCTTTTGCGAGTAGTCGCCGATCTGAGCGAATTCAAGTTTGACGACCTGGGTGAGCTTCATCTCAAGAACCTGTCGCGGCCGGTTCATGCCTTTCTCCTGCTCTCGCCGGGAGTGGACCGCCGCACGGTGATCGGCGCTTCCACCAAATCCTCGAGACGAACCAAACTGCCCTCGATCGCCGTTCTTCCGTTTGCGAACAGCTCTTCGGAGGTCGACGACAGCTATTTTGCCGAAGGCTTCGTCGAAGACATCATTGTCAGCCTGAGTAATATTCAGGAGCTTCTGGTGGTGTCTCGCGGGTCGACGATGCCGTTTCGTCAGCGCGAGATCGATCCCGTCGAAATCGGCGAGAAGCTTGGCGTTCGCTATTACGTCAGCGGTCACGTTCGCCGATCGGGCAAGCGATTCCGGTTTTCGGTTGAGCTGGTCGATGTAGCGACTGGCTCCGTGGTGTGGGCCGAGAAATACGACACGGACCTCGCGGACGTTTTCGAAGTCCAGGACGAGATCGCCATTGGTGTCGTTGAGAAGATCGCCGCCTATGTGCGTCGCGCGGAGATCAAGCGGGCGCTGCGAAAGCCGCCGAAGAGCCTCAATGCGTATGACTATCTCCTGCGGGCGCTTGAGCTGCTCTACAAATTCGATTTCGCGAGCTTCTCGCGCGCCAAAGGGCTGCTCGAGAAAGCCAGCGAGGAAGACCCCGAATACGCGGCGCCGTACGCGTTCGCTGCGAAGTGGCACAATTTCAAGATCGCGGAGGGGTGGTCGTCGGATTTCGATGCGGATTCGGCCGACGTGATCCGGCTGTCCAATTGTGCCATCGAAAGAGACCCGCAAAATGCTCTCGCGCTCGCGATACAGGGGCACGGCAAGAGCATGTTCTTTCGTGACTACGACAGCGGATTGGACCTGTGTGAGCGGGCTCTTGCCATATCCCCCAGCAATTCGTGGGCATGGGTGTTCGGGAGCGGGACCCCCGGGTTCATCGGCGATGCTTCAACAGGAATTGCCCGTGCGGAGCGCGCCATCCGGCATTCACCACTTGGCCAACAGGCCTTTTTCAATTTCTGCCTGCTCGGCCAAAATCATTATCTGAACGGAACGTTTGACGATGCCATTCGCTGGTCGAAGAAGTCTTTGACCCTCAGCCCGCGTTTTGGAAACGCCGCGCGCGTCCTCGCCGCAAGCCTCGTCGCGGTTGGTCGCCTGGAGGAAGCGCGGCAGGTTTCGCAGCACCATAAGAACATCCTGCCCGGCTTCAGAGTATCGGACTATGCGCGCCGTTGTCCGTTCAAGGAGCCCCAGGGGTCTTTGTATGTCGAGCGATTAGGAGCAGCTGGGTTGCCGGATTGATGGGGCCAGGAGCCCGGTTCAAATTATTAGCCCCTCGATGGAGAGCACAATGCCTGGTGTTGCAGGAGGAGGCGGTGGCGGCGGTGGCGGTGGCGGCGGCGGTGGCGGTGGCGGTGGCGGAGGCGGAGGCGGCGGTGGTGGCGGAAACGGCGCAGTCAGCGGCGGTTACGTTGGTGGTGGAATTCCCCCGCGTCCTTTCCCGATCTTCGAGAGTTTCGTCGGAGTCCTGCCCGGTAGCTTGAATTACGGGGCGACATTCCCGCTGTCTGCCTGGCGCCCTGACTTTTTTGCCCAGATCGCATTGCTCGAATTTGCCAAGACCGATTGGCAAACCATCACTGTCGCCGGCCCGCCAACGGATCACGATGTGATTTTCGGCGAGATCGATGAACTGCTTGGGGCGTCGATGGATCGTCGCAAGAGGTTGGCAGATGAGATCGTCGATCAGGACGTGAGGCTTGTCGGCTATTTTGCGCAGGTCCTCATGCTTTCGCCGTCGGCGCATCCAAATACGATCAAGATTCTGGAGATGGCCGATCATGTTGGGCTGATGGTCGCCGTCTACTACAAGCTCAGGTTCAATCGCGGTCGGCCGCAACAGGTGTGTCCGGCGCTTTTCCCGATGGTCGCGTCGCCCTGGCACGCCTCCTATCCGAGCGGACATTCGCTGGAGAGTCACCTGATGGCACTGGCGCTGGGAGAGATTATCCCCGGTGCGAAGAGTGCACTGAGGGCGCTGGCCGCGCGGATCGGGAAGAATCGCGAGATCGCTGGCGTCCACTACCCGAGTGACACGGCTGCCGGGAAGGCCATTGCTGAAGCCGTGTTTCCGTACCTCCAGCAATGCAGCACCTTCCATGCGGTGACCGAGGCGGCAAAACAAGAGCATTGAACAGTGCCTAATGCCGCAGCCGAGATCGCATCCTTGGATTTTGCAAGGATGCGCTCCGCACGGCCACAAGGAATTGAAGTTGGACCAATCGATCTCAACCACGAGGTATTGCAATGGGTGTGGAAGAAATTTCCGTCATCGAAAGGACACGGATTCAGTTGGCGCCAGATTTCACGATGCAACATCAGTGTCACATCAATTGGTGCTGGGCCGCCGTCGCTTCCAGCATCTCGCGCTATTACGACGAGACCAGTACTTTCACGCAGTGCCGCATCGCCGACCTTGAATTGAACCGGCATGATTGCTGTGATTTCCCTTGCGGCACGCCGGGCCTGGAATTCGATGTGACGCATTCTCTCGGATCACCGCTCAACCGAGTCCGCTGCCTCGCCGTGTTGGCCCTCGACCAACGAGCGACACGAATGGAGGTGCAGCAGGAGATCAGTGCAGGGCGACCCATTTGTGTTCGCACGGTCTGGTCGGGAGACGAAGATGAGGAGGGACCGGCGCACTTCGTCGCGATCGTCGGATATCTGGAGGATACCGACAGCCTGGTCATCGAGGATCCCCTTTTCGGCCTAACACCGGAGATCCAGTTTGATCGATTTTGCTCAAACTATCAGGACGCCAAAGGTGTCTGGACGGACACTTACTTCACCAAGGCCCCGGTCTAGAACCTCGCCACCGTGAAAGGAGAGAAAAGATGGCAATTCATCCCAGCGATCCTCCGGCGGCTGCGGTCGTAGCTGTGAAGCGAGCGGTGGCCAGCCGGGTGGGCAACCCGAAATTCCCGCGATCAAGGCTTTCCACTGCCAAGCGCGACGCGGTCTTCATTTCCCTGCCGCATCGCATTGCCTATCTGGCTTTTGGCAAGATCCGCCGCGCAGACAAACTCAGAGCGGCTGCGAAGCTAGGCAATTGGAGATTTCTTGTGATTGAAGCGAAGCGGCGCACCGCCGCTGATGATGGTGGAGGAGAGGAACAGGAGCCGATCGCTGCTGCGACAATCGTGAAGTCGGCAGCGACGACGTATGAGACGACGTATGAACTGGGTGACCTGAACGAAGGGCCGTTTGTGGCAGCGACGTCGGAGGCGATCCGTCGTGCCGAGAAGCTTCCTGAAGTTCGGGAAGGACGCTTCGAGGCTTTCCTGCTCACCGTGCCGGCGGTCCATGTGACAGCGCTCTGGCTGCAAGATTATCAAGATTGTCATGGCGATGCGGACCTGCTGCTGACGTTACCGCCCTCGGACCAGGCCTTGGAGCCGTATCGGCCGATGGCGTCGGCTGCGTTCTTGGCTGTCGTGCAAGACCTCGCTCGGAAAGTAACTTCCGAATACGCGACGAGGGGGTGAGCGGGCAATGTCGGCGGGATGGAAAAGCTCGCAAGTGCGTTAAGCTCGTAAGGGCGTCAAAGTTGGCAAGTCCCGGCATGGGAGCACGCCTAGTCGGCCTGCTTCGGCCGCCGGGGAGCCTTTGACCGCTTCTGCGGAAAGTACGGGTTCACGGCGCAGCTCGCGGAGCGGCCGACGGCGAGAAATCTGCACTGTTCGAGCGAAGTGTAGCGGCAGTCGAAATAGCCGACCGGGCCGTAGATCTGCATGCAGACGGGATAGCTGGGATCGTAGGTCTGCGCGTGCGCCGGCACGCCCGAGAAGAGCAGGCCGGTGGCGACGAGCACGAAGCGGGCGCTGCGCATCTCAGCGCGGTGGGTAGTAGCCGGGTGAATAGCCCGGTGTCTGGGCGCGCGGACGATTCTGATAGGCGTAGGGATCGTCGCTCTGGCCCGTGAAATACGGATTCGCGATGCAGGTCAGCGCGCGGCCCGACGAGCTTGCCTGACACTGTGCGTAACTGTCGAACGTGCAATTGCTCAGCCCCGGCCATTCCTGGCCGGTCAGGCAGAACGCGTGATGCGTGCCGAATGCGCGTGCGGGCGTGCTTGCACTCAGCGTGAGCGCGAATGTGGCGATTGCGAGCGAAAATGTGGCGACAATGGGGAGGGCAATCTGTCTGCGCATCTCAATCTCCAATCACACAATCGTGCGTGCATCAGATGTCCAGGCACAGATGCAACATACGTCGTGTAGTCGACATTGGAACTCATGAAAACCCTTGTTTCAAAGGGTTTCGCGCGCGCGCTGCTAAACATTCATTAACGCAGCACAGCCCTTTGGCCCCGACTGTTGCGTCGGGGTTACAGCAATTCCGTCGAGCGCTGATATGACGGCCCTACGGCCCGGGGGCCTAACGACGAAACTGGAACGGGAATCAAATGAACAAGAATCTGTTGCTTGCTGCTGTGAGCCTTGTCGCGCTGAGCGCGACTGCGCCGGCGCTGGCTGCTGACCTCGCTGCGCGGCCTTACACCAAGGCGCCTGCGATGATCGCGACCGTCTATGACTGGAGCGGCTTCTACATCGGCATCAACGGCGGCGGCGGTTCGTCGCACGCGACCTGGGATTTCGTTGGCGTGGGTCGCGAAGGCTCGCACGATGCGACCGGCGGCACGGTCGGTGGTCAGATCGGCTATCGCTGGCAGTCCGGCCAGTGGGTGTTCGGCGTGGAAGGCCAGGGCAACTGGGCCGATTTCTCGGGCGACAACAACAGCGCGCTGTTCGCCTCCCGCAACCGCACCAAGATCGATGCGTTTGGCCTGATCACCGGTCAGGTTGGCTACGCCTGGAACAACGTCCTGGTCTACGTCAAGGGCGGTGCGGCTGTGGTCAGCAACAAGTACGAGATCTCCAGCACGGCGGGCGCGCTGCTCTCCTCGTCCAGCGACAGCCGCTGGGGTGGCACGGTCGGTGCCGGCCTCGAGTACGGCTTCGCGCCGAACTGGTCGGTTGGCGTCGAGTACAACCACATCTTCCTGTCCGACAAGGACGTGACCTTCGCTGGCTTCGCCGGCTCGGAGCGCATCCGCCAGGACGTCGACATGGGTCTCGTCCGCCTGAACTACAAGTTCGGCGGCCCGATGATCGGTCGCTACTGAGACTGGTCGCTCATTTCGAGCGATCGTCGAAAAGCCCCGGCCTTGCGCCGGGGCTTTTTTGTTGCGTGAATTCAGCGAGTTAACCATCACTTTTCGAGAGAGCTCACACGGCTTGACTCTCTAGAACGAAATGAGAACAATGTTCTTCATACGTTCTGGTGATGGAGCAAGCCATGTTCAGGATTTTCGTGGAAGAAGCCGCCGCACTCGCCTCGATCTCGCTGTTCGTCGGGATGATCGCAATCTGGGCGCAGGTGATTCCGCAGCTCTAGGCCGCGGCTCGCCAGATCCCCTCAGTACCCCCAGGTCATGCCCTTGGGGAAAAGCGGGACGACGCGGCCGATCGGCCGCTCCGGCGTGGACTCTGAAGCGGTGACGCCCCACCATTGTGAGGCGAGTCGGCTGGGTGGGCGGAAGATGTCCTCATGATCCCCCTGGAGCCGGCGACCGCTCCATCTCATCTGCAAGAGGCCGTCACGCGACCATGCCGAGCGCCGGATTTGTCCACCTTCACGTTCACTCGGCCTATTCGCTGCTCAAGGGCTCGATCAAGATCGCCAAGCTCGCCGAGCTTGCGAAGAAAGACCACCAGCCCGCACTGGCGCTGACCGACACCGACAACATGTTCGGCGCGCTGGAGTTCTCCGACAAGATGGCGGGCTCCGGCATCCAGCCGATCGTCGGCTGCGAGCTCGCGATCGATTTCGGCGACCAGGATCCCAATGCGCGCAATGCGCTGCTGCCGTCGCGTGTGGTGCTGCTGGCGGCCCAGGAGCGCGGCTATCGCAGCCTGATGCGGCTGAACTCGCGCGCGTTCCTCGAATCGCCTGACAGCCACGCGCCGTTCATCAAGTTCGATTGGCTTGACGGTGAGACCGAAGGTTTGATCGCACTCACGGGCGGCCCTGACGGGCCGATCTCGCTCGCGCTTGCCAGCGGGCAGGCCGAAATTGCGGCGACGCGCTGCGAGCGTCTCGCCGGCCTGTTCGGCGACCGCCTCTATGTCGAATTGCAGCGCCACAACATCGACAAGGAGCGCCGCGTCGAAAGCGGGCTGATCGACATCGCCTACGCAAAAGGCCTGCCGCTGGTTGCGACCAACGAGCCGTATTTCGCTTCGAACGACGATTACGAGGCGCACGATGCGCTGCTCTGCATCGCCGGCGGGCGGCTGGTCGCCGAGACCGATCGCCTTCAGCTCACGCCCGATCACCGCTTCAAGACCCGCGCCGAGATGGCGGTGCTGTTCGCCGACATTCCGGAGGCGCTGGCCTCGACGGTGGAGATCGCCGAGCGCTGCTCGTTCCGCCCGATGACGCGCAAGCCGATCCTGCCGTTCTTCACGGTCGGCGCCGCCGCAAGCTCCGACGCCGCGTCGGTCGAGGCGGCCGAGCTCAAGCGCCAGGCGGAGGAGGGGCTCGCCAACCGCCTGCGCGTGCACGGCCTGTCGCAGGGCACTACGGAAGAGGACTACGACAAGCGCCTGGCGTTCGAGCTCGACGTCATCATGCGGATGAAATACGCGGGCTACTTCCTGATCGTCTCGGATTTCATCAAATGGGCGAAGGGCCAGGGGATTCCGGTCGGACCGGGGCGCGGTTCGGGCGCCGGCTCTCTGGTCGCCTGGGCGCTGACCATCACCGACCTCGACCCGATCAAGTTCGGCCTGCTGTTCGAGCGCTTCCTCAATCCGGAACGCGTCTCGATGCCGGACTTCGACATCGATTTCTGCCAGGACCGCCGCGGCGAGGTGATCAGGTACGTCCAGGAGCGCTACGGTCGCGACCAGGTCGCGCAGATCATCACCTTCGGTACGCTGCAGGCGCGCGGCGTGCTGCGCGACGTCGGCCGGGTGCTGCAGATGCCCTATGGCCAGGTCGACAAGCTGACCAAGCTGGTGCCGCAGAATCCGGCCGCGCCGGTGACGTTGGCCGCCGCGATCGAGAGCGAGCCGAAGCTTCAGGCGTTCCGCGATGAAGACCCGGTGGTGGCGCGCGCCTTCGACATCGCGCAGCGCCTTGAAGGCCTGACCCGCCACGCCTCGACGCACGCGGCCGGCATCGTGATCGGCGATCGCCCCTTGAGCGAACTCGTGCCGATGTACCGCGATCCCAAGTCCGACATGCCGGTAACCCAGTTCAACATGAAATGGGTCGAGCCGGCCGGGCTCGTGAAGTTCGACTTCCTCGGCCTGAAGACGCTGACCGTGCTCGACGTCGCGGTGAAGCTCCTGAAGCCGCGCAACATCGACATCGATCTCGCGACGCTGCCGATCGACGATGCCGAAAGCTACCAGATGCTGGCGCGGGGCGAGGTGGTCGGCGTGTTCCAGGTTGAAAGCCAGGGCATGCGGCGCGCGCTGGTCGACATGCGCCCCGACCGTTTCGAGGACATCATCGCGCTGGTCGCGCTCTATCGCCCGGGCCCGATGGCGAACATCCCGACCTATTGCTCGCGCAAGCACGGCGACGAGGAGCCGGAATATCTGCATCCGGTGCTGGAGCCGATCCTGAAGGAGACCTTCGGCGTCATCATCTACCAGGAACAGGTGATGCAGATCGCGCAGGTCATGTCGGGCTATTCGCTCGGCGACGCCGACCTGCTGCGCCGCGCCATGGGCAAGAAGATCCGCGCCGAGATGGACAAGCAGCGCGACATCTTCGTCGCCGGCGCGGTCAAGAACGGCGTGCCGAAGGGGCAGGCCGAGACCATCTTCGAGCTGCTCGCAAAGTTCGCCGACTACGGCTTCAACAAGAGCCACGCGGCGGCCTACGCGCTGGTGTCCTACCACACCGCCTATATGAAGGCGCATTACCCGGTGGAGTTCATCGCAGCGTCGATGACGCTCGATCTCAACAACACCGACAAGCTCTCCGAATTCCGTTCCGAGGCGCAGCGCCTCGGCATCAAGGTCGAGCCGCCGAACATCAACCGCTCAGGCCCGACCTTCGAGGTCGGTGACAAGACGATCTACTACGCGCTTGCCGCGCTCAAGGGCGTCGGCATCCAGGCGATCGAGCAGATCATCGAGGAGCGGACCAGGCGCGGGCTGTTCACCTCGCTCGCCGACTTCGCCGCGCGGGTCAATCCACGCGCGATCAACAAGCGCATCATCGAGAGCCTCGCCGCTGCCGGCGCCTTCGACACGCTGGAGCCGAACAGGGCGCGGGTCTTTGCCGGCGCGGACTCGATCCTGGCCGCCTGCCAGCGTGCGCATCAGGCCGAGACCATCGGCCAGAACGACATGTTCGGCATGTCGGCGGACGCGCCGACCATCATGCTGCCGCAGATCGAGCCCTGGCTGCCGGCCGAACGGTTGCGCCGCGAATATGACGCGATCGGATTCTTCCTGTCGGGCCATCCGCTCGACGATTACGCGATGGTTCTGAAGCGCCTGCGGGTGCAGAGCTGGGCCGAATTCTCGCGTGCGGTGAAGACCGGCGCCACCGCCGGCAAGGTCGCGGCCACCGTGGTGTCGCGCATGGAGCGGCGCACTAAGACCGGCAACAAGATGGGCATCATGGGGCTCTCTGATCCCACGGGCCATTTCGAGGCGGTGCTGTTCTCCGAAGGCCTCGCGCAATACCGCGATGTGCTCGAGCCGGGCGCCGCCGTGCTGCTCCAGTTGGGCGCGGAATTGCAGGGCGAGGACGTTCGTGCCCGCGTGCTGCATGCCGAGCCGCTCGATGACGCCGCCGCCAAGACGCAGAAGGGCCTGCGCATCTTCGTGCGCGACACCAAGCCGCTGGAGTCGATCGCCAAGCGACTGGCCGGACCCGACATGGCGGCCTCGAACGGCGCCGCGCCAAAAGTCGGCAGTCCCGGCATCGCGCCGCGTTCGAACGGCGACGGCGAGGTCTCGCTGGTGATGATGCTCGACCTCGAGACCGAGGTCGAGATGAAGCTGCCGGGCCGCTTCAAGGTCTCGCCGCAGATCGCCGGCGCGATCAAGGCGGTCGCGGGCGTGGTGGACGTGCAGCAGCTGTAAAGCGCGATGAGATCTGGAAGAATCGTCTTCGCGCTTGGGATCGGCGTTGGCGTATGATCTCACCACAAACGCGTACCGCGTTTGTGGTGAGTGAGAATTGCTGCCCTTTTTCCGGATCATGCTTTCGCAGCCGATCTCGAATATATGCAGATGGACGCAGCTCTGTGCGGTCGTTGCGCGTGAGGCGAGCGATCGCTTCGGCTTTGCAGCACGGTTCGCGTTGCAGCAATCATCAGTTGCATCATTTATCATTGGTGATTTCTTCACATCGATGCACCTATCATCGCGACGCTTCCATTCGTCCACTGTACCTGGGGAAACGTCACATGTGCGACAAGTGCTCTGAATCTCTGCATCATGAATCTCTGCATCGAGACATCGCGCCGTCGCGGCGATCCGCGATGCTGTTTGGCGCCGCTGCATTCGGCATGGCCTTCGCCGGCGGAGCTTTCCCGAGCGGCGCCTTGGCAAAGGAGGCCAAGCAGCCACCCAAGCCGCAGAACGTGTTGTCGCCCGACGCATCGCTGAAGCGGTTGATGGAGGGCAATGCGCGCTATGTCGACGGTGTGGCGCGGCGCCACGATTTCAAGCACGAGCGCGAGGCGCTGGCCGGTGGACAGAATCCGTTCGCGGCGGTTCTGAGCTGCGCCGATTCACGCATCGCGCCGGAATATGCCTTCGACAGCGGCCGCGGCGATCTCTTCGTCTGCCGCGTCGCCGGAAATTTTGCCGGCACCGAAACCATTGCCAGCATGGAATATGCGGTGGCCGTGCTCAACGCACCGCTGATCCTGGTGCTTGGCCATGATGCCTGCGGCGCGGTCGATGCGACGCTGAAGGCAATCAAGGACAACACGTCGCCGCCGGGACACATTCCCTCGCTGGTCGATGCGATCGCGCCCGCCGCAAAGGCTGCGATGCAGCAGGGCGGGGACGTGCTCAACAAGGCGATCCGGCAGAACGTGATCGACAACGTCGCGAAGCTGAAGTCGGCCGCGCCGATCCTCAATGCGGCCGTGGAGCAGGGCAAGCTGAAGGTCGTCGGTGGCATCTACCGGCTCACCACGGGAACAGTCGATCTGATCGCGCAGGGCTGAGCGAGGTTCGCGCCACAGCGCGGTCGCGAGGCTTACGCGGGCCTGACGCAGGGACTTGATGGGGCGGGGCGCCATGCCGCCGCCTCAATCCGCGCTTTTCGTTCAAGAGCCATTCAGCCGGCCGCGCGTCTCATGTACGGTGGCAGCTCAACAACGATAGCGGGCAAGCAAGCCATGCGTGGGACCTACAAGGCCTTCATCTGTTTTCTCTTGCCGATCCTGGCGTTCGCTGCGGCCGCGCCTGATCCGGCGCGCGCGCAGCAGCAGGAAAAGCGCATCGCGCTCGTGGTCGGCAACGGCGCCTACGCCAAGTCGCCGCTGGCGACGACCGCGAACGATGCCGGCCTGATCGCGCAGACGCTGCAAGCGGCGGGCTTCGACGTGGTCGGCGCGCGCGATCTCGACGGCGACACGCTGCGCAAGAGTCTTCGCGATTTCATCCAGAAGGCGCAGGCCTCGGGTCCCGGCACCGTCGCGATGATCTATCTTGCCGGCTATGGCGTCCAGCTTGCGGGCGAGAACTATTTCATCCCGGTCGATTCCAACATCGTCCGCGACACCGACATTCCGACCGAAGGCCTGCGGATCAGCGACTACGCCCGCCAGCTCGCCTCCATTCCGCTCAAGGCCAACATCGTCGTGCTCGACGCGGCGCGCGCACAGCCCTTCATCGAGGGCGGCCAGCAGATCGCGAGCGGACTGGCGCTGGTCGAGCCGGATCCGAACATGCTGATCGCCTTCAACGCCGCGCCCGGCACGGTCGCGCCGGAAGAGCCCGGCCCGTACGGCATTTATGCGCAATCGCTGGCGGAGATGATCCGTACCGGCGGTCTGCCGCTGGCCGAGGTGTTCGACCGCGTCCGTCTGCGCGTCAACGAGGCCAGCAAGGGCGCGCAGGTGCCGTGGAACGAGGCGAAGATATCGGCACCCTTCTCGTTCTTCGAGCGCGGGCCCGATGCGCCGCCGCCGGAGGCCGCGCCCGACCAGGTTGCCGCGATCCGCAACAAGCCGATCCGCGATCTCGGCGTGCAGGACGCCTATGCGGCCGCGCTCGAGCGCGACACGTTGCCGGCCTATGAAGAATTTCTCGCGGCCTATCCCGGTGATCCGATGTCGAAGCGCGTGATGGCGATCGTCGCGGCGCGCCGCGAGGCGATCACCTGGCGGCGGACCTATCGCGCCGATACGCCGGACGCCTACTGGTCGTATCTGCGTCGTTATTCGCGCGGTCCGCATGCCGGCGATGCACGGCGCAGGCTTGCAATCCTGACCGCGCCGCTCGAGCCGCCGCCGACTTTCGCGATGATGGACTATGACGTGCCGCCGCCGCCGCCCGAGGAGATCGTCTATGTCGACCGTCCCGTGCTGCTGTTCGGCGACCCCGTGTTCGGCTTCGCGCCGCCACCGCCGCCGCCGGTCTATTATCTGCCGCCGCCGCCGCCGGATTTCATCGTGCTCGAGCCGCCGCTGCCCGTGGTCGGCCTGTTCGTGCTGCCGCAGCCGCTATTCGTGCCGATCCCGGTGTTCGTCAGGCCGCCGATCTATGTCGCGCCGCCGCCGAACAACATTGTCTTCAACAACATCCATAACACCACGGTCATCAACACCGTGATCAACCGGCCGCCCGCCCCGCCCGCAGGAGCGGGAGGAGGGACCGGGCCCGGCAATCTGAGGCCAGCGATTGCCGACCGCGCCAACCCGGTAGCGCCAATGTTGCCGCAAGCCGCTACGCAGCGCGCCGCGCTGATCCAGCAGGGCAAGGCGCCGATGCCGCCGAGCGCGACGGTCCAGCCGACGGCGAGGCCGGGGATGCCTCCCGGGACGCCGGCCAATGTCGCGCCGACCGGCACGCCCCCTGCCGCACCGCCGACCAGGCTGCCGCAGGCCAATACGCTGCCGGTTCCGGGCGCCCAAGGCGGGCCGCCGGCTGGGGCAGGGACGCCGCAGGGCGGCAGGCCCTTGGCGCCGACGGCAAATGCACCCGGCGGGCTCCCGCCGACGCATCCGGGGGCGCCGACCACGGCTGCGCCCGGCACAACGCTGCCGCCCCATCCTGGTGCGCCAACGGCCGGCACTCCGACGACCGTTGCGCCCACCGCGAATCCGGCTGCGCCCGGCCAACCGCCGAAGCCGCCGGTTGCTCAGACCCCGCCTGCCGGCGCGCCCGTTGGCGGCAAGTCTGCAACCCGTGAGCCGGCTGGCGCGCCGCCACCTACTGCGGGCACGCCGCCCGGCACGCCCTCGGGCGCCGCGGGCAAGCCGGTCACGCCGCCGCCCTCGGCCGCGCGCGAGCCGGTCAAACCGCAGAACTTGCCCGCGACCCCTCCAGCGCAGGCCGCCCGGCCGTCGCCGTCAACTCCAGCATCGCGGCCGCAGGCCGTGGCGAGGCCGACGCCGCCACCGCCCGCCGCTCGCCCGGCACCGCCGCCGCATGTCGCATCGCCTCCGCCGGCCCGAGCGGCTCCGCCTGTGGCCGTTGCACGGCCGGCGCCTCCGCCAATGGCCCGGCCGGCACCACCGCCGCCGCCGCGGATGGCCGTCGCGCCCCCGCCGCGTCCAGCGGCACCTCCGCCGCACCCAGCGGCGCCGGCGGCGAAAAAGTGCCCGCCGAACCAGCCCAAGTGCTAGGTCTTTGCGGGCTGGCGTGGTCTTTACGGAAGAGAGCCTTCGGGAGGCGAAAACAGCCCCCGAAAGGCCCTTATTTCCTTGCTTCTGGCCGAAATGGCGCTATATAGCGCCCCATCTCACACGGAAACATGGCTCACAAGGCCGTCCGGTGGCAACCGGGGCGAGAACGCTCCGTTTTGCTCACACGTTTCCGGAGGAACCAACCGGAGAATTGAAACTATGGCGCTTCCCGATTTCACCATGCGTCAGCTCCTCGAAGCTGGCGTGCACTTTGGTCACCAGTCTCACCGCTGGAATCCGAAAATGGCACCGTTCATTTTCGGCGCCCGCAACAACATCCACATCGTCGACCTCGCGCAGACCGTGCCGTTGCTGCACACCGCCTTGCAGGCGGTCAGCGACACCGTCGCCAAGGGCGGCCGCATCCTGTTCGTCGGCACCAAGCGCCAGGCGCAGGACGGCGTCGCGGACGCTGCCAAGCGCTGCGCGCAGTATTTCGTCAATTCGCGCTGGCTCGGCGGCACGCTGACCAACTGGAAGACGATCTCGGCCTCGATCAAGCGCCTGCGTCATCTCGATGACGTGCTGTCCGGCGGCGACGCCAGCTCCTACACCAAGAAGGAGCGCCTGACGCTTCAGCGCGAGCGCGACAAGCTCGATCGCTCGCTCGGCGGCATCAAGGACATGGGCGGTCTGCCCGACCTGATCTTCGTGATCGACACCAACAAGGAAGACATCGCGATCCAGGAAGCCCAGCGGCTCAACATCCCGGTCGCCGCGATCGTCGACACCAATTCGGATCCCAAGGGCATCACCTATGTGGTCCCGGGCAATGACGATGCCGGCCGCGCGATCGCGCTGTATTGCGACCTGATCGCACGTGCGGCGATCGACGGCATCTCGCGCGCCCAGGGCGATTCGGGCATCGACATCGGTGCCTCGGCTCGTCCGGTCGCCGAAGAGCTGCCGGCCGCTTCCTCGAGCGGCTTCCAGGGCCTTGCCGGTCCGCGCGGCACCGCCGACGACCTCAAGAAGCTCCCGGGCGTGTCGGGCGCGATCGAGAAGAAGTTCAACGACCTCGGCATCTTCCACTTCTGGCAGCTCGCCGAGCTCGATCACGACACCGCGCACAAGATCGGCGAAGAAGTCGGTCTGCCGAGCCGTGCGGATGCCTGGGTGGCCAAGGCCAAGGCGCTGACCGCGGAAGCGGAATAGTCAAAAAGAGCGATGGGTTGGCCGGATATAAGTCCGGCCACCATTTCAGTTGACGCGAATTCCTGAGATGGACCGCGGCGGGGCTGTTTGATGCCACGCCGCGGCAAACCGGCAGGCAAGAAGGATTTTCAACGATGGCAACGATCACAGCTGCGATGGTCAAGGATCTGCGCGAGTCCACCGGCGCAGGCATGATGGACTGCAAGGCCGCGCTCACCGAAAACGACGGCAACATGGAAGCGGCGCAGGACTGGCTGCGCAAGAAGGGCCTGTCGAAGGCCGCCAAGAAGTCCGGCCGCGTCGCCGCGGAAGGCCTGATCGGCGCGCTCACCAAGGGCACCAAGGGCGTCGTGGTCGAGGTCAACTCCGAGACCGACTTCGTCGCGCGCAACGGTCAGTTCCAGGGCCTCGTCAAGATGGTCGCGCAGGTCGCATTCGACGTCGGCGCCGATGTCGAGAAGATCAAGGCCGCCAAGGTCGGTGACGTCACGATCGAAGCCGCGATCAACGACGCGATCGCCACCATCGGCGAGAACATGACGCTGCGTCGCGCAGCTTCGCTCGAAGTGACGCAGGGCGTCGTGTCGAGCTACGTCCACGGCGCCGTCGTCGAAGGCGCCGGCAAGATGGGCGTGATCGTCGCGCTCGAATCGCCCGGCAAGGCCGACGAGCTCGCGGCCCTCGGTCGCCAGATCGCGATGCATGTCGCGGCCACCAACCCGCTCGCGCTCGAGCCGTCCGGCCTCGATCCGGCGGTCGTGAAGCGTGAGAAGGACGTGCTCGCCGACAAATATCGCCAGCAGGGCAAGCCCGAGAACGTGATCGAGAAGATCGTCGAGTCCGGCCTCAAGACCTATTACAAGGAAGTCTGCCTGCTCGAGCAGGCCTTCATCCACGACACCGGCAAGTCGGTCGCGCAGGCGGTGAAGGAAGCCGAAGGCAAGGTCGGCGGCGCGGTGAAGATCGCGGGCTTTGTGCGCTATGCTCTCGGTGAGGGAATCGAGAAGCAGGAAAGCGACTTCGCGGCCGAGGTCGCAGCGGCCAGCGGCAAGAAGTAAGCGCCGGTACGTTCCTTCCGGCTTGCCGCCGGAAGCGGCGCCCGGGCGGGGAAAGTGCTCATGACTGATCCGGTCTATCGTCGCGTCGTGATCAAGCTGTCCGGCGAGTATCTCGCGGGGCAGCAGGGTTTTGGCATCGATCAGCCGACCCTCGACCGGGTTGCGGACGATCTGATCGCCGCCCGCCAGCTCGGCACCGAGGTTGCGGTGGTGATCGGCGGCGGCAACATCGTGCGCGGCGTCGAAGTGTCCTCGCAAGGGGTGTCGCGCACCACCGGCGACACCATGGGCATGCTCGCCACCATGATGAACTGCCTCGCGCTGGAGGCGACGATCGAGCGCAAGGGCACACCGGCACGTACGCTGTCGGCCTTCGTCATGCCCGAGATCTCCGAGCTGTTCACCCGCACCGCGGCGCACAAATACCTCGCCGAGGGCCGGATCGTGCTGCTCGGGGGCGGAACCGGCAATCCGTTCTTCACCACCGATACGACCGCGGTGCTGCGGGCCGCCGAGATCGGAGCCGAGGCTGTGCTGAAGGCAACCAATGTCGACGGCGTCTACTCGGCCGACCCCAAAAAGGATCCGACCGCCACGCGATTCGACCGGCTGACGCATTCGCAGGCGATCGAGGGCGGCTACAAGGTGATGGATGCGACCGCCTTCGCGCTTGCCCGCGAGACGTTGCTGCCTATCATCGTATTCTCGATCGCGGAGCCGGGTTCGATCGGCGCTGTGCTGCGTGGCGGCGGCCACGGAACCGTCGTCGCCGGCTGACGCCTCGTCGGTCGCGCCTGAGGGGCGCGGAGTGGGTCGCCGGGATTTTGAAGGAGAAACGTGATGGCCACGGGTAATTTCGACCTCAACGAAGTGAAGCGTCGCATGCAGGGCGCCGTCCAGGCCCTCAAGCACGAGCTTGGCGGCCTGCGCACGGGGCGCGCGTCGGCCTCGATGCTCGACCCGGTGCAGGTCGAGGCTTACGGCAGCCACATGCCGCTCAACCAGCTTGCCACCGTCAGCGTGCCGGAGCCGCGGCTGATCTCGGTGCAGGTCTGGGACAAGTCGATGGTCAAGCCGGTCGAGAAGGCGATAGTCGATTCCAATCTCGGCCTGTCGCCCGCGACCGAAGGCCAGGTGCTGCGCCTTCGCATCCCCGAGCTCAACGAGGAGCGTCGCAAGGAGCTCGTCAAGGTCGCGCACAAATACGCGGAAGCGGCCAAGGTCGCCGCGCGTCACGTCCGCCGCGACGGCCTCGACGTCCTCAAGAAGCTCGAGAAGAATCACGAGATGTCGGAAGACGATCAGAAGCGTCACGCCGACGAGGTGCAGAAGGCGACCGACGGCACCATCTCCGAGATCGACCAGTTGCTGGCTGCCAAGGAAAAAGAAATCCTCACCGTCTAAAGCGCGATCATCGCGCTTTAGGTTATTGTTCGCGCATGATCTTTCGGAAAACCGCTTCGCACTTGTCCGGATCATGCTTTAGGGCCGCCTTCATGTCCAACGCCGCCGCGCCAGCAACCGAAGGACCAGACCGGTCCGACGCGCCTGCGCATGTCGCCATCATCATGGATGGCAACGGGCGTTGGGCCGCCGCGCGCGGCCTGCCGCGGGCCGAAGGGCATCGCCGCGGTGTCGAGGCGCTGCGCCGGGTGGTGCGTGCCTCGCACGAGCTCGGCATCCGCTATCTCACCATCTTCTCCTTCTCTTCGGAGAACTGGTCGCGCCCGGCGAGCGAGATCGGCGATCTGTTTGGTCTCCTGCGTCGCTTCATCCGCAACGATCTCGCGAGCCTGCACCGCGACGGCGTCAAGGTCCGCATCATCGGCGAGCGCGACGGACTCGACAGCGACATTTGTGCACTCCTCAACGAGGCCGAGGAGCTGACGCGCGACAACACGCGCCTGACGCTGGTCGTCGCCTTCAATTACGGTTCGCGGCAGGAAATCGCGAAAGCCGCGCAGAAGCTCGCGCGAGAAGTCGCAGACGGCAAGCGCGCCCCTGAAACGATCGACGCCGAGACGATCGGGGCTCATCTCGATGCGCCCGACATCCCCGATCCCGATCTCATCATCCGCACCAGCGGCGAGCAGCGGCTGTCCAACTTCCTGATGTGGCAGGCCGCCTACAGCGAGCTGGTCTTCGTGCCGATCCACTGGCCCGATTTCGACAAGGCGGCGCTGGAAGGCGCGATCGCCGAATTCGCCAGACGCGAGCGCCGTTTCGGCGGTCTGGTCGCGAAAAACGCCTCGTGAGCGAACCCGACGCCGCATCAGCGGGCGAGAAGCCTGCCTCGAGCAATCTCGTGATGCGAGTCCTCGCAGCGCTGGTGCTGGCGCCGCTCGCTATTGCACTCGCTTATGCCGGCGGCTGGCTGTGGGCGCTTCTCGTCACCCTGGTGTCGATCGGGCTGTTCGCGGAATGGCTGATGGTGGTGGGCGCGGGGTCTGCTGCACTGACCGGGGCAGGGACGATCGTCATTGCCATGATGGGGGCCTGCGTCGCCTTCGGCGCGCTCAAGACCGCGATCATCACCGGCCTCATCGGCGGCGCAATCGTGACGCTGATCGCGCGGGCCAAGTTCATCTGGGCGGCCACCGGCTTCGCCTACGCATCGGCGGCGCTGCTGGCCTCGATCCTGGTGCGGCAGGATCTCGTCAACGGGTTCGCCGCGCTGATGTTCGTGCTGCTCGTGGTGTGGGCGACCGATATCGGCGGCTATTTCGCCGGACGCAGCATTGGCGGACCGAAACTATGGCCGCGCGTGAGCCCGAAGAAGACCTGGTCCGGGGCGCTCGGCGGCTTTGCGGCGAGCCTTTTGGTTGCGGCCGGCTTTGCGGCGTGCGGGATCGGAAAGGCGGTTCCACTGCTGCTCGTCAGCGCCATCCTGTCGGTGGTATCGCAGGCGGGCGATCTGTTCGAATCCGCGGTGAAGCGGCGCTTCGGCGTCAAGGATTCCAGTCACTTGATTCCCGGCCATGGCGGGCTACTGGACCGTCTGGACGGTTTTGTTGCCGCCATCCTGATGGCATGGATTATCGGCTTTCTCCGCCATGGTGTGCATAGCGCCGGAAGCGGTCTTATGGTTTGGTGAGGATATGAGCGCGGTCCCATTGCGTAACAACAAGGCTGCGGCGTCGACCGTCCGCAGTGTCACGGTTCTCGGCGCCACCGGCTCGATCGGCGACAGCACGATGGATCTGCTGCGCGCCTCTCCCGAGCGCTATCGCGTCGAAGCCTTGACGGCGAACGGCAATGTCGAAGCGCTGGCCAAGCTCGCCAAGGAGTTTTCCGCGCGCTACGTCGCGATCGCCGACACGTCCAAGTTCGCCGAGCTCAAGGCTGCGCTCGCGGGAACGAGCACGGAATGCGGCGCGGGCGAAAGCGCTGTGATCGAAGCCGGCGCGCGTCCGGCCGATTGGGTGATGGCCGCCGTAAGCGGCGCCGCCGGACTGAAGCCGGCCCTGGCCGCGGTCGATCGCGGCGCGCATGTCGCGCTCGCCAACAAGGAATGTCTCGTCTGCGCCGGCGACTTCTTCATGCAGCGCGCGGCGAAAGCGGGCGCCTGCATCCTGCCGGCCGATTCCGAGCACAATGCGCTGTTCCAGGCGCTCGGCTCAGGCAACCGCGACGAACTCGTCCGCGTCATCATCACCGCCTCGGGTGGGCCGTTCCGGACCTGGAAGCCCGCCGACATCGAGCAGGCGACCCTCGAGCAGGCCCTGAAGCATCCGAACTGGAGCATGGGCCAGAAGATCACGATCGATTCCGCCTCGATGATGAACAAGGGCCTCGAGGTGATCGAGGCGTCCTATCTGTTCGCGCTCTCGCCCGACGAGATCGACGTCCTCGTGCATCCGCAGTCGATCATCCACGGCATGGTCGAGTTCTCCGACCGTTCGGTGGTGGCCCAGCTCGGTTCTCCCGACATGCGCACGCCGATCGCGCACTGCCTCGGCTGGCCCGATCGCATCAAGGGGCCGGCGGCCAAGCTCGATCTGGCCAAGATCGGCCAGCTGACCTTCGAGGCGCCGGACTTCGAGCGCTTCCCTGGGCTTCGGCTGGCCTTCGATTCGCTCCGGACCGGGAAGGGGGCGACCACCGTCTACAACGCCGCCAACGAGGTTGCGGTCGCCGCGTTCATCGCCGGCAAGATCCGGTTCGGCGCGATCGCGCGGCTGGTCGAGGCGACGTTGGACGACTGGATTCGCGGCGGGAACCAGGCTCCCCTGACGTCCGCTGACGATGCAATCTCTGTTGACCATGTTGCGCGAAATAGAGCTGCCGCCCTATTGCCTCAAATTGCCTTAAAGGCATCCTAGATGGCACGGGGCCAGGGCCTTGCGGCGCTGGATGAGGGAATTCGATGATCGACTTTTTCGTCCATAGTTTCAATACGTTGAGCCATGGGCTCCTCGGCTACGCGGTTCCCTTCCTGTTCGTCCTGACGATCGTCGTGTTCTTCCATGAGCTCGGCCATTTCCTGGTCGCGCGCTGGGCAGGCGTTCGGGTGCTGACCTTCTCGCTCGGTTTCGGACCGGAGCTCGTCGGCTTCAACGACCGCCATGGCACCCGCTGGAAGATCTCGGCGATCCCGCTCGGCGGCTACGTCAAGTTTTTCGGCGACGAGAGCGAGGCTTCGACCCCGTCGGCCGAGACACTTGCGGCCATGACGGCCGAGGAGCGCGCCGGTAGCTTCCATCACAAGAAGGTCGGCCCGCGCGCCGCCATCGTCGCGGCCGGACCGATCGCCAATTTCATCCTGGGCGCGCTGATCTTCGCCGCCATGGCGCTCTATTACGGAAAGCCGAGCACGATCGCCCGCGTCGACGGCGTGGTCGCCGACGGCGCTGCGGCCACGGCCGGTTTCAAGATCGGCGACGTCGTCGTGCAGATCGACGGCAAGCCGATCGAGAGCTTTGCCGACATGCAGCGAATCGTTGCGATGAATGCCGGTTCGGCACTTGCCTTCCAGGTCAAGCGGGACGGCGCCATCGTCTCCCTGACCGCGACGCCGGCGCTGCTCGAGCGCAAGGATCCCTTTGGCAACAGCCACCGCCTCGGCGTGCTCGGCGTCGAGCACAAGTCCCAGGCCGGCGAGGCCTCGACCACGCCGGTCGGCGTCGGCGAAGCGCTCAAGATCGGTGTCGAGCAGGTCTGGTTCATCATCACCAGCACCTTCAAGTTCCTTGGCTCGCTGTTTGTCGGACAAGGCAATCCCAACGAGGTCAGCGGCGTGCTCGGCATCGCCAAGATGTCGGGGCAGGCGGCCAGCGCCGGGTTCCAGTTCGTGATCAATCTGTGCGCGGTGCTGTCGGTGTCGATCGGGCTGTTGAACCTGTTCCCGATCCCGCTGCTCGATGGCGGTCACCTGATGTTCTACGCGGCGGAGGTGGTCCGGGGCCGACCCCTGTCCGAGCGGACTCAGGAGATGGGGTTCCGAATCGGGCTCGGTTTGGTGCTGATGCTGATGGTGTTTGCCACCTATAACGACATCTTGCGGATGGCAGCTTCCTGATACGGGCTTTTTTGTGGCGTTGCTCATGAGCAACGTCTTGGAATGAAATTGAAATTACGGTGTCAGCGGCCGTTTGCGACATCGGGGAAATTGGCTACAAGCGGCTTCGAACTTGGGGAATCTCCCGGACCGGCGTTGGGGTTGGGTCTGGTACTGATAAGGGCGCGTTGCGCAATGAAGTTTGGACTGCGACTCCGGGGGGGCTTGCTCGCATCCCTGATCTTGTTCGGCGCGCCGGTGCTTGCCCCGGTTGGGGCTGGTTTTGTGTCTTCGTCTGCGCTTGCTCAGACCGTCCAGTCGATTTCCGTCGAAGGAAATCGCCGTGTCGAGGTGGAGACGATCCGCTCCTATTTCAAGCCGGGCCCGGGTGGCCGCCTGGATCAGGGCGCCATCGATGACGGCCTGAAGGCCCTGATCGAGACCGGCCTGTTCCAGGACGTGCGAATCAATCGCGGTTCCGGTGGCCAGATCATCGTCTCCGTGGTGGAAAACCCGGTGATCGGCCGCATCGCGTTCGAAGGTAATAAGAAGGTCAAGGACGAGCAGCTCACCGCTGAAGTCCAGTCCAAGGCGCGCGGCACCTTCTCCCGCGCCATGGTGCAGTCCGACACCCTGCGAATCGCCGAAATCTACCGCCGCTCGGGTCGCTATGACGTCCGCGTCACGCCCGAGATCATCGAGCAGCCGAACAACCGCGTCGACCTGATCTTCACGGTCGAGGAGGGCGCCAAGACCGGCGTCAAGTCGATCGAGTTCGTCGGCAATAACGCGTTCTCGTCCTACCGCCTGCGCGACGTCATCAAGACGCACGAATCGAACCTGCTGAGCTTCCTCGCCAGCAACGACCTCTACGATCCCGATCGCGTCGAGGCCGACCGTGACCTGATTCGCCGTTTCTATCTCAAGAACGGTTTCGCCGACGTCCAGGTGGTCGCCGCGCTCACCGAATACGATCCGGAGAAGAAGGGCTTCAACGTCACCTTCAAGATCGAGGAAGGCTCGCAGTACCGCGTCGGCACCGTCGACTTCCGCTCCTCCATTCCGAACTTCGATCCGACCACGATGCGCAACTATTCGCGCGTCAATGTGGGCGCGCTCTACAACGTCGAATCGGTCGAGAAATCGGTCGAGGAAATGCAGATCGAGGCGTCGCGGCGCGGCTATGCCTTCGCCGTGGTCCGTCCCGGCGGCGACCGTAATTTCGAGGCGCACACCGTCGCCGTCGTGTTCAACATCGACGAAGGCCCGCGCACCTATATCGAGCGCATCAACGTCCGCGGCAACACCCGCACGCGCGACTACGTGATCCGCCGCGAGTTCGACATCTCCGAGGGCGATGCCTACAACCGCGCGCTGGTCGACCGTGCCGAGCGCCGCCTGAAGAACCTCGACTACTTCAAGAGCGTGAAGATCACGACGGAGCCGGGCTCCTCCAGCGACCGCGTGGTCCTGATCGTCGATCTCGAAGAGAAATCGACCGGCGACTTCTCGGTCTCGGGCGGCTACTCCACCACGGACGGTGCGCTCGCGGAAGTCTCGATCTCCGAGCGTAACCTGCTTGGCCGCGGCCTGTTCGCCAAGGCGTCGGTGACCTACGGCCAGTATGCGCGCGGCTATTCGCTGTCGTTCGTCGAGCCGTATCTGCTCGACTACCGCGTCGCGCTCGGTCTCGACCTCTATCAGCGTCAGCAGCTCTCCAACAGCTACATCTCCTACGGTACGAAGACGCTGGGCTTCAGCCCGCGCCTCGGCTTCAGCCTGCGTGAAGATCTGTCGCTCCAGCTGCGCTACTCGATCTACCAGCAGGAAATCACGCTGCCGTCCTACCTGGCGAACTGTAACAACGTCCTCGGTTCGTCGGCCTTCAACCCGAGCCCGGCCTTTGCCGCATCGCAAACGCCGCCGATCGATCTGACCTCGACCGGCGGTCTCGGCTGCTACTCCGACGGCGAAGCCTCGCTGCCGGTCCGCAAGGAGCTTGCCGGCGGCAAGACCCTGACCTCGGCGCTCGGCTACACGCTGACCTACAACACGCTGGACAACAACAAGAACCCCACCGACGGTCTGCTCGTCGACTTCCGGCAGGACTTCGCCGGCGTGGGCGGCGACGTCACCTACCTGAAGTCCGTCGTTGACGCGAAGTACTACGCTCCGCTGGTGTCCGACATCGTCGGCCTCGTTCACCTTCAGGGCGGCATGCTGAACAAGATCGGCAACAACGATATCCGCATGCTGGATCAGTTCCAGATGGGCCCGAACTTGGTCCGCGGCTTTGCTCCGAACGGCATCGGTCCGCGCGATTTGAATCCCTTTGGCACGCAAGACGCGCTTGGCGGCACCAAATATTGGGGCGCTTCGTTCGAATTGCAGATGCCGTTCTGGTTCCTGCCGAAGGAAGTGGGTCTGAAGGGCGCGGTCTACGCCGACGCCGGCGGCCTCTTCGACTATCAGGGCCCGACGACGTGGTCGCTGACGAACGAAATGACCACGACCAGGAACTCGAACTGTACGCCGTCGACCATCAACCCGCCCTCGGCTGGAACCTGTACCGGCCTGGTGTATGACAACGGCAATGTCGTCCGTTCGTCGGTTGGTATTGGCCTGATCTGGCAGTCGCCGTTCGGTCCGCTGCGGTTCGACTACGCCGTGCCGCTCACCAAGGGCCAGTTCGATCGCGTGCAGCAGTTCAGGTTCGGCGGCGGCACCTCGTTCTAGTTCGATCAGCAGGGCATGAGCCGGCCCCTTGTTGGGGCCGGTTTCCAAAAAGATCGTGCTCAATCCGTGAGATAAGGCATGATGCGGCCTGACCGCTTCATGCCGAAGCCGGACCGCGATGGGGTGGAATGGCGCAGCCGACCTTCTTCAGAAAGCCGCCGGCCTCACCGCTGGCTGACATTGCCGCGCTGACCAAGGCGCAGCTCGTCGACCCTGCCAGGGGCGGTCACGTCATTACCGGTCTTGCTTCGCTCGACGAAGCCGGCCCGATGCATCTGGCGTTCTTCGACAACCTCAAATATGCCGACGAGCTCAAGGCGACCAAGGCCGGGGCTTGCCTGGTGAGTCCGCGCTTCGAGGCCCAGGTGCCCGCGCATGTGGCCGTGCTGCGGGTGGCGCAGCCGTTCCGCGCCTTTGTCGGGCTCGCCCGGGAATGGCACGGCGATGCGCTGCGCCCGCAGTCCTGGGTCGGTAATGACGGCATCGCCCCGTCGGCCATCATCGATCCCTCGGCCCGGCTGGAGGACGACGTCATCGTCGATCCCCTGACCGTCATCGGCCCTGACGTCGAGATCGGCAGCGGCACCGTAATCGGCGCCGGCGTAGTCATCGGTCCCGGCGTCAAGATCGGCCGGGACTGCAATGTTGGCGCCCGCACGGCCATCCAGTGCGCGCTGATCGGCAACAACGTGCTGATCCATCCCGGCTGCTCGATCGGCCAGGACGGCTATGGCTTCATCTTCTTCGGCCCCGAGGGCCATCTCAAGGTGCCCCAGACCGGCCGCGTGCTGATCCAGAACAATGTGGAAGTCGGCGCCGGCACCACCATCGATCGCGGCTCCCTGCGCGACACCGTGATCGGGGAGGGCACCAAAATCGACAACCAGGTCCAGATCGGCCACAATGTGACCATCGGTCGGAACTGCCTGCTGGCGGCCCAGATCGGGCTCGCAGGCAGCCTGACGATCGGCGACAACGTGGCGCTGGGAGCGAAGGTTGGCATCAACAACCACCTCAAGATCGGCGATGGGGCTCAGGTCACCGCGATGAGCGGCGTCAAGGACGACATCCCGCCGAACGGGCGCTGGGGCGGCTTTTTCGCCAAGCCGACCAAGCAGTGGTTCAAGGAAATTATCGCGGTGGAGCGCCTGGTACGCGACAGCAGGGCCGATCCGAAGAACGAGGGACGGGAATGACGGAGGAATCACCGATCAAATTCGAGCTGGTGGATATCAACGCGATCCTCCGGACGCTGCCGCACCGTTTTCCGATGCTGTTGATCGACCGGGTGATCAATATCCGCGCCGATTACAGCGGCATTGGCATCAAGAACGTCACCTTCAACGAGCCGGCCTTCCAGGGGCATTTCCCGGAACGCCCGGTCTATCCCGGCGTGATGATGATCGAAGCGATGGCGCAGACCGCGGGCGTGATCGGCATCACCTCGGTCGAGGGCACCGAGAAGCCGCGCGCGGTGTATTTCCTCACCATCGACAAGTGCAAGTTCCGCAAGCCGGTGCTGCCCGGCGACACCATCGAATATCACATGCGCTCGATCGGCCGCCGCAAGGCGATGTGGTGGTTTCACGGCGACGCCAAGGTCAACGGCCAGATCGTTGCTGAAGCCGACGTCGGCGCCATGCTGACGGACTGAGCAGCTCAGGCCAGCGGAAATGGATTATGCGCCGCAGCCGTAACGGCCGCCGGCCGTCTCGCGTCCGATATTCCGGTTGAAGAACTGGCCCATGGACGGCGCGCCGAGCAGGCTGTCGACCGTCTCGGCCGCAACCCCGCAATAGCGGTCATATTGGCCGTCGATCGCGACGATGAGGTCCCGCCGCGCGCGGTCGTAGCAGACCCGCTGAAGCACCGTGCTGCGGGTGATGTCGCGGCACTCGAACGTCCCGAGATCGACGAAGCGGCGTTCGCCGGTCTCGACCGTCTCGGAGACGATCGGGGCGGCCGCGAGCTGTGCGAGCAGAACTGCCAGGGCCCTGACCACGATGACTTCAAGCTCCACATGAAGGCGTTGACGAGCTAGAGCATGATCCGGAAAAGCGTGCAGCGGTTTTCCGAAAGGATCATGCTCGAACGATAGCCTGAAGCGCGATGACGATTCATCCCAATCTCATCGTGCTTTAGGACGGCCGGCTCATCCGGTGCCTGAAACAGGCCGAGATGATACGTCACTGGACAGATCGGGCATAGTCGCGCTAACCACCGGAAAACTGAGCGACTTCAACACATAATCAGACCTTCTTGATGAGTCAGATTGCTTGATGAGTAAGATTGATCCCACCGCACGGGTCGCGGACGGCGCCGTGATCGGCGAGGGTACCGAGATCGGACCCTTCTGCATCATCGGTCCGAATGCCGTGATCGGCGCGAACTGCAAGCTGATCGGACAAGTCACGGTCATCGGCCACACCTCGATCGGCGATGGCTGCGTGATCTCGCCCTTCGCGGTGCTGGGCGGCGCGCCCCAGGACCTCAGCTACAAGGGTGAGCCGACCAGGCTGGAGGTCGGTTCCGGCTGCACCATCCGCGAAGGCGCGACGATGAATGTCGGCACCATCAAGGGCGGCGGGCTGACGCGCGTCGGCAACGGCGGCTACTTCATGAACAACAGCCATGTCGGCCATGACTGCATGGTCGGCAACAACGTGATCTTCGCGACCTCGGCGACGCTCGGCGGCCACTGCGAGATAGGCGATTTCGTCTATATCGGCGGCCTGTCGGCGGTGCATCAGCTCACGCGCATCGGCCCGCAGGTGATGGTCGGCGGCCTCTCGGGCGTGCGCGACGACATCATTCCGTTCGGCCTCGCCAACGGCCAGTATGCGGCGCTGGAAGGCCTCAATCTCATCGGGATGAAGCGGCGGCAGTTCACCAAGCAGCGGCGCGCGACTGTGCAATCGTTCTACCAAAAACTCTTCCACGGCCCCGGCACGTTCGCCGAGCGGCTCGCGGCGGCCCAGCCGCTCGCCAGCGAAGACCCCGCGATTGCCGAGATCCTCGACTTCATCGGCAAGCGCAAGCATCGCCCGATCTGTCTTCCCGCCATCGAGAAGTGATTTCGGGATGGCCGCGGGCATGACATCGGCGGCTTCGGAGATTTCTTCGCCGGTCGGCGTCGTCGCCGGCGGCGGCGCCATGCCGTTCGCGGTCGCCGATTCGCTTGCCGCGCGCGGCATCACGCCGGTGCTGTTCCCGCTGCGTGGCGCCTGCGATCCGACGCGGGTGGAGCAGTTCCGCCATCGCTGGATCTCGGTCGGCCAGCTCGGCCGTGCCATGCGGCTGTTCCGCGAGGAGGGCTGCCGCGATCTGATCTTCATCGGCACATTGGTGCGGCCTGCGCTGTCCGAAATAAGGTTCGACGTCACGACACTGCGCCTGCTCGGCAACGTCATCCGCGCCTTCCGCGGCGGCGACGATCATCTGTTGTCCGGCGTCGGGCGCATTCTCGAGCAAGGCGGCTTTCGCATGGTCGGCATCAAGGATGTTGCGCCGGATCTGCTGATGCCCGAGGGCTGCATCAGCCGCGCCTGGCCGAACGACAACAGCAAGGCCGACATCGAGCGCGGCCGCGCGGTGCTGACCGCGCTCGGCCCGTTCGACATCGGCCAAGCCGCGGTCGTGATCGACGGCCATGTAGTGGCGATCGAGGATATCGAGGGCACCGACGCGCTGCTCGCGCGCGTGGCACGCCTGCGCGAGGAGGGGCGCATCCGCGCTGCGACAGGACGCGGGGTGCTGGTGAAGGTACCGAAGAGCGGGCAAGATTTGCGCTTCGACCTGCCGACGATCGGTCCGCGTACCCTGGAGGGCGTCGCTCGAGCTGGACTGGCCGGCATTGCCGTCGTCGCCGGCAACACCATCGCCGCCGAGCCGCAGGCGATGATCTCGCTCGCCGACGCCAAATATCTCTTCGTCATCGGCCTGACGGCATGATGCAGAGCCGCGATCCCAAGCGGAAGATCTTCCTGATCGCGACGGAGGAATCCGGCGACCGGCTCGGCAGCGCCTTGATGAAAGTGTTGCGCCAGCGGCTCGGCGACGGCGTGCAGTTTGTGGGCGTCGGCGGCCGGACCATGGCGCGTGAGGGGCTCGAGACGCTGTTTCCGATCGAGGAGCTGTCGATCGTCGGCTTCGCCGGGGTCGTCCAGCAGTTGCCGAAGATTTTGCGGCTGATCCGCCAGACCGCGGATGCCGTGACTACGGCCGCACCCGACGCGCTCGTCATCATCGACAGTCCCGATTTCACCCATCGCGTCGCCCGCCGCGTGCGCGCGAAGACGCCGGAGATCCCGATTGTCGACTACGTGGCGCCGCAGCTCTGGGCCTGGCGACCCGGGCGGGCGCGCACCATGCGCCGCTATGTCGATCACGTGCTCGGCCTGCTGCCGTTCGAGCCGGAGGAATACCACAAGCTCGGCGGGCCGCCATGCAGCTATGTCGGCCATCCCCTGATCGAGCAATTGCCGTCGCTGCGCCCGAACGCGGAGGAGCAGCGGCGCCGTGATGTCGAGCCGCCGGTTCTGCTGGTGCTGCCCGGCAGCCGCCGCAGCGAGATCCGGCACCATCTCGACGTGTTTGGCGCGACGCTCGGACGGCTCCAGGCCGAAGGCCGCGCCTTCGAACTGAAGCTCCCGACCATGCCGCATCTCGAAGCCACCATCCGCGAAGGCATCGCGAGCTGGCCGGTCAAGCCGCAAATCGTGGTCGGCGAGACCGAGAGGCGCGCCGCGTTCCGAACCGCGCGCGCGGCGCTGGCCAAATCCGGCACCGTGACGCTGGAGCTCGCGCTGTCCGGCATTCCGATGGTGACGGCCTATCGCGTCGGCGCGATCGAAGCCTTCATCCTGCGCCGCGCGATCCGCGTCTCCTCGGTGATCCTCGCCAATCTCGTGATCGGCGAGGATGTCGTTCCGGAGTTCTTGCAGGAGGACTGCGTACCGGAGAAGCTGGCGCCGGCACTGTCGGAGCTGCTCACGGACACGCCGCTGCGCAAACGACAGGTCGAAGCCTTCGCCAGGCTCGACACTATCATGTCTACCGGCAACAAGTCGCCGAGCGTGCTCGCCGCCGACATCGTGCTCGCGACGATGCGCAAGGGCAGGCGGCAATAGACGGCTTCGTAGGGTGGGCAAAGCGAAAGCGTGCACACAACCTCTCCGTAACCGAGAAAGAAATGGTGGGCACGCTGCGCTTTGCCCACCCTACAGTCCTAGGCGAGGCCGCCGTCGACCCGAAAACACTGGCTGGTGATACGCTGGCTCTCGTCGGATGCGAGAAACAGCACCATGCTGGCGATGTCTTCCGGCGTCACCGCATCGGGAACGGCCTGGCGGGTGCGCAGCTCGGAGATCTTCTGCTCGTCCGGAAACCAGAGCCGGCGCTGGCGCTCGGTGATCACCATGCCGGGCGCGATCGCGTTGACGCGAATGCGGTCGGAGCCGACTGACCTGGCCAGCGAGTTGGTGAAGCCGACGATCGCCGCCTTCGCCGCGGCATAGACCGGCAGCGCCGGCGCGCCGCGGATCCACGCCACCGACGACATGTTGATGATCGAGCCGCCGCCGCGCGCCTGCATCTGCGGCACCACCGCCTGGGCCGCAAAGAAGACGTGCTTGAGATTGACGCCGATCGTCCAGTCGAATTCGGCCGGCGTCACCTCGGCCAGGACCTGACGCTGGTCGTTGGCGGCATTGTTGACGAGGACTGCGGCATCGCCGAGCGATCCGTGCACCCGCGCCACGGCAGCGCGCAAGGCGTCGATGTCGAGGAGGTCGCAGGGCACAAACAGGGGCGCGGAGCCGGATGAGGTCGCGACGTCCCGCACCAGCGCTTCGCCGGCACTCGCATCGATGTCGAGGAAGGCGACGCGGGCGCCCTGGGTCGCGAAGGCGCGCACGAAGGCGGCACCGATGCCGCTGGCGCCACCTGTGATCAACACCACGCGGCCGGCAAGGCTGGGAAAGATGGTCCGGGTCATGCGATCAGCCGCTCCGTCTCGGGGTCAAACAGGCAAATGCGCCGCGTGTCGAGCGCGAAGGTGGCGGTCGCGCCGGGCGCGGGACGGATATCCGGCGTGATGCGCGCCAGCGCAGTCTCGCCGCCGAGACGCAGCAGCACGATTGTCTCGGCGCCGGTCGGCTCGATCATCTCGACCGGCGCGTTGACGAGGACGGGCGCCTCGCCGGAAAAGACGCGGCTGGCCTCGGCGATGCATTCCGGCCTGATCCCGACGACCACCTCGCGGCCGAGATAAGATGTTGCCGCGTCGTGTCCATGCAGGCGCAGACGAACTTCGT
Source organism: Bradyrhizobium sp. 482_C4_N1_8 (assembly GCF_052075965.1). Taxonomy (NCBI): domain Bacteria; kingdom Pseudomonadati; phylum Pseudomonadota; class Alphaproteobacteria; order Hyphomicrobiales; family Nitrobacteraceae; genus Bradyrhizobium; species Bradyrhizobium sp. 482_C4_N1_8. The sequence continues at coordinate 4,303,798 of NZ_CP197231.1, forward strand.
CGGGTCGCCCCGCGCCGATTACGGCCACAGGTCCGCCGCTATCGGCCTCGAGCCGCCCCGGCATGGTGTTCATCGGCGGCGAACCCATGAAGCGGGCGACGAACAGATTGGCCGGATAGCGGTACACCGTGTCCGGATCGGCGAACTGCTGCACCACGCCCCGATGCATCACGGCGATGCGCGTTGCCATCGTCATCGCCTCGATCTGATCGTGGGTGACATAGACGATGGTGGCGCCGATGCGCTGGTGCAGCCGCTTGATCTCCATCCGCATCTCGACGCGCAACTTCGCATCGAGGTTGGAGAGCGGCTCGTCGAACAGGAAGAGCAGGGGATCGCGCACCAGCGCCCGGCCCATCGCCACGCGCTGGCGTTGCCCGCCGGACAATTGCGACGGCTTGCGACCGAGCAGGGGCTCGATCTGGAGGAGGCGAGCCACACTCGCCAGCGCCTTCTCCTGCTCCGCCTTCGGAACGTGACGGCATTCCATGCCGAAGGTGATGTTCTGGCGCACCGTCATCGACGGATAGAGCGCGTAGGACTGGAACACCATGGCGATGTCGCGATCCTTGGGCGGGACGTCGTTGACGACGCGTCCGCCGATCTCGATCGTTCCGTCACTCGGACGATCGAGCCCGGCGACGATGTTGAGCAGGGTGGACTTGCCACAGCCGGATGGCCCGACCAGCACGGTGAACTCGCCGCTCTCGATGTCGAGGTTGATGCCCTTCAGCACCTCCAGATTGGCGTAGCGCTTGGACAGGGTGCGAATGCTCAGTGCTGCCATGACGACCCCATCATTTCACTGCGCCGGCGGTCAGGCCGCGCACGAAGTACCGTCCGCCGAGGAGATAGATCAGCAAAGTGGGCAGCGCTGCGATGATCACCGCGGCGCTCTGCACGCCATGCTGCGGAATGTCCGCAATTGCGGCAGAGAGCGCGATGAGCGCGGCCGTGACGGGCTGCTGCTGGCCGGTGGTGAATGTCACGCCATAGAGGAACTCGTTCCAGATATGCGTGAATTGCCAGATCACGGTGACGATCAGAATAGGAGCCGAGAGCGGCAGGATGATGCGCCAGAAAATGCGAAAGAACCCGGCGCCATCGATGCGTGCGGCTCTGATCAACTCGTGTGGAATGGCGACATAGTAGTTTCGGCAGAACAGCGTGGTGAAGGAGAGCCCCTGGATCGTGTGAATCAGCACGAGGCCCGTCAGCGTGTTGATGAGACCGGTGTCCCGCAGCACGATGGTCCAGGGAAGCAGGCGCATCTGCTGGGGAAGGAAGAGGCCGAGGGTCACGATACCGTAGATCCAGCTATCGCCGCGAAAGCGCCAGAGCGACACGGCGTAACCGGCGACAGCGCCGAGCAGGGTCGAGAAAATCGTCGCCGGGATGGTGACGAGCGCGGAGTTCAGCATGTACGGCCGGATGCCGGCGCAGGTCTCAGCGACGCAGAAGCCGCTCCAGGCCTTGGCGTAGTTGCTCCAGGCCAAATGTTGCGGCCAGCCGATCATCGAACCCTGCGCGATCTCCTCGTTGGTGCGGAGAGAGTTCAGGACGACAACAACGAGTGGCGCGAGATAGGCTGCAGCGAACAATGTCACGACGAGATAGATCAGAATTCGGCTCGGTGCGAAGCTGCGGTCACGCATGGGTGGCCTGCCTTCGCTGGACATAACGCCACGCCGCATAGGGCAGCAGCACCGCGAGCAGGATGAGCAGCATGAGCACCGCCGCCGCGGCGCCCCGGCCGAGCTGGCTGCGCTGGAACATGAGGTCGTAGACGACAAGGGCCGGCAGCTGGGTCGCGATTCCCGGCCCGCCATTGGTGAGCGCACGGACGAGGTCGAAGGCCGAGATCGCGAACTGCAACTGGACGACGACGACGGTGATGGTGATCGGCCAGAGCGTCGGCAGAATGACCCGCCAATAGGTTCGGACCGGTCCGGCGCCGTCGATCTGGGCGGCCTTGATGATGTCGGAATCGACGGAGCGAAGGCCGGCGAGGAAGAGCGCCATGGCGAAGCCCGAGGATTGCCAGATCGCAGCAATCACGATCGTCCAGATCGCCATGTCGCGGTCGATCAGCCAGTCGAACCGGAAGGTGGTCCAGCCGAGATCATGGACGAGCTTCTGGATCCCGATGCCGGGATTGAGTAGCCAGCTCCAGACCGTGCCGGTGACGACGAACGACACCGCAAGCGGATACAGGAAGATGGATCGCAGCACATTCTCGCCGCGAATGCGCTGATCGAGCAGGATCGCCAGCATAAGGCCGGTGATCAAACTCAGCAGCACGAAAGCACTGCCAAACAGCAGCAGATTGTCGAAGGCGATCTGCCAGTTCCGCGATGCCAGGACCGCGTTGTAGTTGCGCAAACCCACCCAGCCGGAGACCGGAACAAGCGTCGAGGGCGTGAACGAAATCCAGATCGTCCACAGCGAAAACGAAATGAGATGCGCAGCCGACAACAGCAGTGGCACCCAGATCATCAGATATTCGGGCAGCCGGCGCACGAGATCAGACGTCGCCGGCCGCGTTGCTGTGGAGACGGTGTCGGTCAACGCGAACCCTCGACGGCCTCGGCGAGGCGGGTGACCGCCTGCTCCGGCGTGATCGTCTTGTTCTTCACATACTCGGTGAGCACGTCGATCATCGCGGCCGTCAGGCCGTTTTCCTGTGCCATATTGTGCGCAAGACTCAGGACGGCCTGATTGTTGGCGACAGCGTCCTTGAGCGCGGCTGCGGTCCGCCGTTGACCGTCCGACCAGCCCTCACCGGAGAGGTCGACATCGGTGCGCACCGGGATCGATCCCGTGATCTGCGAGTACATGGTCTGGATCGCCGGATCCATGACGAGCTGGGCCATCAACGTCTGACCGGCCTGGAGATCCGGCTCCTTGCGCTGCCAGAAGATGAAGGCGTCGGCATTCAACAGGAAGACCGGTTTGCCATTGTCGCTCGGGCCCGGCGTGATCATGAAGTCGTCGAACTTGAAACCGGCGTTACGCAACACGCCCTGCGCCCACCCGCCCATGATCATCATGCCCATGTCGCCGTCGACGAAGCGCTTCAAATTGGTGGCGTAGGGTTGGGCACCGACGTTGGGGTCCATCCAGTTGGCGATCTTGCGGACTTGGACGAAGGCAGCCTTGATCTCGGGGCCCTCCAGGGCCTTCTTGTCGAGATTCATGATGGCCGCACGGTATGCCGTGGGACTGATGCCGGCCAAAGAGGCCTCGAATTTCTGCCCGTCATCGGGGCGGGTGCCGCCGTTGGCGATGGGGTAGGTGATGCCGCCCGCCTTCATCTTGTCGGCGAGATCGTTGAAGTCGGCCCAGGTGACCGGGACCTTGTCGGCCTTGGCCTTGTCCATCGCGCGCTTGGAGAGAAACAGCATGTTGGTGCTGTAGATCTGCAACGGCAGCGCAATCCACTTGCCGCCCGGCTTGTGCAATTTTGCGAGGTCCGGAGCGACAACCTTTTCATAGCCGGCGGCCGCGACGAGGGCGTCGAGATCGACGGTCGGGGCGATCTTCGACCAGGCCGCAATCTCGGGGCCCTTCAGCTGCGAACAGGCCGGCGGATCGCCGGCGATGATCTGGGCGCGCAGCTTGTTCATCATCTCGGTGGTGAAGCCGGGGACGGGCGAGTGCTGCCAGACGCCGCCTTTCTCCTCGAATTTCTTGCCGAGTGCGGTGATCGCCGCGCCATCGCTGCCTGCGGACCATTGCGAGATCGCGGTGAGGCGCGGCTTGGCCGCGCCTTGCGCGCGGGCGAATGCCGGTAATGCGAGTGCGGCCGCAGATCCAGCGAGTAGACGGCGCCTTGTTGTCGTGATCGGCATGGCAGTTCCTCCCGGTGTGAACTTTCTTGGCGCGTTGAGCCACGCGGCTCAGGGCATGTCAGGCGGCCTCCGTCGAAGCCGCGGGCATCCCGCCGCGGCTGGCGAGACAAAAGGCGGCGAAGGCGAGAGCTGCTTGCGGATCGTTACCGTTCGAGGGCGGCACGAAGGCGAGCGACACCTGCGCCAGTTTCCGCCCGCCGAGAAGGCAGGCGTCGATCCCATCGACCACCGCTTTGCGATCCTCTTCCGAGAGAAGCGACGGCCAGCCGCTGATCGCGACGCCGTTGCACGGCTTCACGTTCAGCGTGTTGCCGATCGAAAGGCCCAGCCGGAACAGGCGCTGGCGCAACTCCTGGCGCATTCGCGACGAGCGCGGGATCGTGCTCACCCATTCGCCGCCGAGCTGGAGCAATTCGGCTTCAGTTACGCCGAGGAGCTCGGCGAGGGCCGGAAGCGACGTATAGGCCTCGACGCAGCCATGATGACCGCAGCGGCAGCGCGGCCCGTCGGCATTGAAAACCATATGGCCGAGCTCGACCGGCTGCGGGGCATCGGCCTCCAGCGGATCGTCCATCCAGGCGCCGGCAACGCCCTGGCCGACGAAGACGAAGAGATGTGCGCTGCTGAAGGGATAGTCCTGCGTGCGGCAGCGGTGAAACGTGGCGTGTGCGACCACCGAGTTGGTGAACTCGACCGGCACGCCGGCGAACATTCCGCCGAGCATGTCGCCGATGCGTTCGACGTCGCACGGAATGATCGGATTGCCCGCGGCGCTCAGGCGGCCGAGGCCGGGAATGGTGATGCCGATCTGCGCGAGACTGATGCGGCGGCGGCGCGTCCAGTCGCGCAGCAAGGTGAGGGCTTCGCGGAACACCCGGCCGACGGTCTCGACGGTCGGCTTCTTCAGCAACGGAACACGCTCGGTGTAGTGCATTTCGCCCGACATGCCGCCAACGCCCACGCTGAGCCACTGGCCGGTCAGCTCAAGGGCTGCGAGCGCCACGGAGCCATCGAGCGACACGAGGCCTGTCGGACCGCCGACATAGGGGGCAGGGCGCCGCACTTCCTCGATCAGGCCTTCGGCTTTCAGATCAAACAGGATGCGCGACAGGCTCGCCTCGGACAGGCGCACGGCCTTGGCCAGCGGCGGCCGGAACGAGCCGCCGGACTGGAGCAAGTGAGTCAAAATGGCAGCGCGCGTCTGCCGCCGACTTCTCGGCTGCTCCGGCATTTCCATCCCTGTCGTCATTCTTACTTAGTGTAAGAATTTGCGCGCGGAGCGTTTCGACTGTCAAGCGATTGCGGACGCGATGAGCCGACTTGTTGTTGTGCGTGGCAGCAAGATGAGGCGAAGAACCGATCAGGCTTTTGGTGCGGTGCCTTCGGCCCACTCCGGTAATTCGGCCTTCGGGTCGTACCAGTTGGCGGAATCTGATCGCCAGATGTGCATCTCGGGCCGTTCTGTGATCGGTGTATCGAGGCAGCCCATCCGCAGCAGGACCGTGTTCTTGCCCTCGCGCGAGGCGACGATGTGTGATCCGCATTGCGAGCAGAAATAGCGGGTTTTGCCGGGCGAGGATTCGAAGCCGCGCAGCAAGTCTTCGCCCTTGGTCCAGCGGAAGCGGTCGCGCGGCACGTTGGTGACGGTGGAGAAGGCCGATCCATGCGTCTTGCGGCAGGTCTGGCAATGGCAGTGCATGATGGTGCCCGGGGTCGCGTCGACCTCGTAGGCAACGCCTCCGCAGAGGCAGCTTCCGGTCAGCATCGGGTTCTCCATATCGTAGGGTGGGCAAAGCGCAGCGTGCCCACCGTTTCTGGCTCGGTCGCGGAGAGGTGGTGGGCACGCCGCGCTTTGCCCATCCTACAAATGTCGCCCGCAAACAAAAACGGCGCCATCACAGGATGGCGCCGTTTCCAAAAGCCCTCAGGCCGATCTTACTTCCGATCCTTGATCGCGACGTAGTCACGGCGGGTGACGCCCGTGTAGAGCTGGCGCGGACGGCCGATCTTCTGCTGCGGGTCCTCGATCATCTCGCTCCACTGGCTGATCCAGCCGACGGTGCGGGCGACCGCGAACAGCACGGTGAACATCGAGACCGGGAAGCCCATCGCCTTCAGCGTGATGCCCGAATAGAAGTCGACGTTCGGGTAGAGCTTGCGGTCGATGAAGTACTGGTCGCTGAGCGCGATCTTCTCGAGCTCGAGCGCCACCTTCAGCATCGGATCGTCGCCATGGCCGGTCTCCTTGAGAACGGCATGACACATCTTCTGCATGATCTTGGCGCGCGGATCGTAGTTCTTGTAGACGCGGTGGCCGAAGCCCATCAGGCGGACTTCGCTGTTCTTGTCCTTCACCTTGGCGATGAATTCCGGAATCTTGTCGACCGAGCCGATCTCGGCGAGCATCGCGAGCGCGGCTTCGTTGGCGCCGCCATGCGCCGGGCCCCAGAGGCAGGCGATGCCGGCGGCGATGCAGGCGAACGGGTTGGCGCCGGAGGAGCCGGCGATGCGCACCGTCGAGGTCGAGGCGTTCTGCTCGTGGTCGGCGTGCAGGATGAAGATCTTGTCCAGCGCGTCAGCCAGCACCGGGTTGATCTTGTACTCCTCGCACGGCACGGCGAAGCACATGTGCAGGAAGTTCTCGGCGAACTTCAGCGAGTTCTTCGGATACACGAAGGGCTGGCCGATCGTGTATTTGTAGGCCATCGCCGCCAGCGTCGGGATCTTGGCGATCATGCGCATCGACGCGATCATGCGCTGCTTCGGATCGTTGATGTCGGTGGAGTCGTGGTAGAACGCGGCGAGCGCGCCGACGGAGGCCACCATCACCGCCATCGGATGGGCGTCGCGGCGGAAGCCCTGGAAGAAGCGGGCCATCTGCTCGTGCACCATCGTGTGATGGATCACGCGGTCGTCGAAATCCTTCTTCTGCGCGGCTGTCGGCAGGTTCCCGTAGAGCAGGAGATAGCAGGTCTCGAGGAAGTCGCCGTTCTCGGCGAGCTGCTCGATCGGATAGCCGCGGTATTCCAGCACGCCGGCGTCACCGTCGATATAGGTGATCTTGGACTCGCAGCTTGCGGTCGAGGTGAAGCCGGGATCGTAGGTGAACAGCCCGGACTGGGCGTAGAGCTTGCCGATATCGACGACATCAGGCCCGACGCTGCCGCTGTGGATCGGGAGATCGTAGTTCTTGTTTCCGACCGTCAGCGTGGCGGTCTTATTGCTTGCTTTTGCGTCCATCAGAGGTCCCCGATGTGTGGTGAAACGGGCCGGACCCGGAAGGCCCCAATGACTTGGTGGGGCAGGCCGGATATTCCAGAAGGTACGGGTGAGATGGGTATATTATTGCTGTGTGCGCTGCAAGATCGCCGCACGCATGGTCGACTTACGTCGTAGCCTGGTCCTTGGCCTGGTCCTTAAGCCGGCCCAGGCTTTCCTGGCGTCCCAGCACGTCCAAAACCTCAAATATACCAGGCGATGTCGACCGTCCCGTCAGCGCCGCCCGCAGCGGCTGGGCGACGGCGCCGAGCTTGAGACTATTTTCCTCGGCAAAAGCGCGCAGCGCGGCCTCCGCATTCGCCGCACTCCACGTCTCGACTTTCTCCAGCGCGGAATGAAGCTGGCCGATCAGCTTGCGGTTCTCGGGCGTCAGCAGCGCTGCCGCCTTGGCATCGAGCTCCAGCGGCCGGTCGGCGAAGATGAAATAGGCGCTGTCGATCAGCTCGATCAGCGTCTTGGCGCGCTCCTTCAGGGCCGGCATGGCCTTGAGAAGCTGCGCCCGCGTCGTGTCGTTTAACTTGGCCTTAAGCTCGTTGCGGCTGGGCACGACGTGGTCGAGCACGTCCTCGAACATCTTCACGAGTGATTGATCGTCGGCGTGGCGGATGTAGTGGCCGTTGAGGTTTTCGAGCTTGGCGAAATCGAAGCGGGCGGCGGCGCGGCCGACGCTGGCGAGGTCGAACGCGGCGATCATCTCCTCGGTCGAAAAGATCTCCTGGTCGCCATGGCTCCAGCCGAGACGGACGAGGTAATTGCGGAGCGCGGCCGGGAGGTACCCCATGGCGCGGTAGGCATCGACGCCCAGCGCGCCGTGGCGCTTCGACAGTTTTGAGCCGTCCGGGCCGTGGATCAGGGGGATGTGGGACATGCTCGGCAGCGTCCAGCCCATGGCGTCGTAGATCTGCTTCTGGCGGGCGGCGTTAATCAGATGGTCGTCGCCGCGGATGACATGGGTGACGCCCATGTCGTGGTCGTCGACCACCACAGCGAGCATGTAGGTCGGATTGCCATCGCCGCGCAGCAGGACGAGGTCGTCGAGGTTCTCGTTCTGCCAGACCACGCGGCCCTGGACCTGGTCCTCGATCACGGTCTCGCCGGTCTGCGGTGCGCGCAGGCGGATGGTGGGCTTGACGTCGGACGGAGCGGTCGCCGGATCACGGTCGCGCCATAGGCCGTCATAGAGGCGGGTGCGGCCCTCGCTGCGCGCCTTCTCGCGCATGGCGGTGAGCTCCTCGGCGGTCGCGTAGCAGCGATAGGCCTTGCCGTCGGCGAGCAGCTGCTCGGCGACCTCGCGGTGACGCGCGGCGCGGCTGAACTGGTAGATGACGTCGCCATCCCAGCCGAGCTCCAGCCATTTGAGGCCGTCGAGGATGGCGCCGATCGCAGCCTCGGTGGAGCGCTCCCGGTCGGTGTCCTCGATCCGGAGCAGCATCTTGCCGCCGTGCTTCTTCGCATAGAGCCAGTTGAACAGCGCCGTGCGGGCGCCTCCGATATGGAGGAAGCCGGTCGGCGAGGGAGCAAAGCGGGTGACGACGGAATCGGTCATTCTTGGCAGGGCCTATGCATTGGAGGCGGTGGTATATAACAGGACCGGAGCATAACTAAAGCCCGGCAGCGGACCGCTAAGCTCTTGGCTCAGCCAAGCGAATTTGGCAGAAGGGCCGCTGATTTCCCTACAGGATTTTCGTAATGACAGAACCGGTGGCGACTGAGGTTGGGCGCGATTTCATTCGTGACATCATCCAGGCCGACCTCGATCAGGGCAAATACCAGGAGATCGTGACCCGGTTCCCGCCGGAGCCGAACGGCTACCTGCATATCGGCCACGCCAAGTCGATCGCACTCAATTTTGGCATCGCCCAGGAGTTTCCGGGCCGCTGCCACCTGCGCTTCGACGACACCAACCCGGTCAAGGAAGAGCAGGAATACATCGATTCCATCCAGGCCGACGTGCACTGGCTCGGCTTCGATTGGGGCAAGAACCTGTTCTTCGCCTCGGATTATTTCGACCGTCTGTACGAATGGGCGGAGAAGCTGATCCGCGACGGGCTCGCCTATGTCGACGACCAGACCCAGGAGGAGATTCGCCTGGCGCGCGGCACGCTGACCGAGCCCGGCAAGAACTCGCCGTTCCGCGACCGCAGCGTGGACGAGAATCTCGACCTGTTCCGCCGCATGAAGGCCGGTGAATTCCCGAACGGCGCGCGCGTGCTGCGGGCCAAGATCGACATGTCCGCGGGCAACATCAACCTGCGCGACCCCGTGCTGTACCGCATCCTGCATGCGCATCATCCGCGCACCGGCACAAAGTGGTCGATTTATCCGAGCTACGATTATGCGCACGGCCAGTCGGACGCGATCGAGGGCATCACGCACTCGATCTGCACGCTGGAGTTCGAGGACCATCGGCCGCTCTACGACTGGTTCATCGAAAAGCTGCCGGTGCCGTCCAAGCCGCACCAGTACGAAATGGCGCGGCTCAACCTGACCTACACGCTGCTGTCCAAGCGCGTGCTGACCCAGCTCGTCCGCGACGGCCATGTCGCCGGATGGGACGATCCGCGCATGCCGACTGTAGCGGGGATGCGCCGCCGCGGCGTGCCGCCGGCGGCCTTGCGCGAATTCGTCAAGCGCATCGGCGTTGCCAAGGCCAACAGCGTCGTCGACGTCGGTATGCTGGAGTTCTGCATCCGCGAGGAGCTGAACCGCACGTCGCAGCGGCGCATGGGCGTGCTGCGGCCGCTCAAGGTGGTCATCGAGAACTATCCGGAAGGGCAGACCGAAGAGCTCGAGGCGATCAACCATCCCGACGATCCCTCGGCCGGCACGCGCAAGATCACGTTCGGCCGCGAGCTCTATATCGAGCAGGACGACTTCATGGAGAACCCGCCCAAGAAGTTCTTCCGCCTGTCGCCCGGCAACGAGGTGCGGCTGCGCTACGCCTATTTCGTCAAGTGCACCGGCGTGATCAAGAACGACGCGGGCGAAGTGGTGGAGCTGCGCTGCACCTACGATCCCGCGACCAAGGGCGGCAACGCGCCCGACGGCCGCAAGGTCAAGGCGACCATGCACTGGCTGCCGGCGGCGAATTCGGTGCCGGCGGAGATCCGCATCTACAACCAGTTGTTCGCCAACCCGAGCCCGGACGCCTCGAACTTCGCGGCCGATCTCAATCCGCAGTCGCTGGAGATCCTCTCCAACGCGCGGATCGAGGCATCGGTTGCGGGAAGCAATTCGACCGAGCCGATGCAGTTCGAGCGTCAGGGCTATTTCGTGCGCGACAAGGACTCGACGCCGGGCAAGCCGGTGTTTTCGCGCACCATCGGCCTGCGCGACACGTTCGCGAAGGAAGTCGCCAAGGGCTGAGGGGATTGGGCCTATGAGCAGTGAAGCCGACGCCATCGTTTCCGCCATCATCGCGAAATGGTGCGCCGGCTTCGCGACGCTAGATGCGACCGCGCTGTCGTCGCTCTATGCGAAGAACGCGTTCTTCTTCGGCTCGAATCCAAGACTCTATCGGGGCAGGGACGGCGTCGCCGACTACTTCAACGGCCTGCCGCGCTGGCGCCAGCCGAGCGCCGTGTTTTCCGAGGTGCGCGCCACGCAAACCAGCCCGGACCTGATCAACATGGCCGCGATCGTGTCGTTTGACCTCGCCGGCGAGAGGGAGGAGTTCTCGGTCAAGATGAGCTGGGTCATCCTCTGCGAGGACGGCGACTGGAAGATCGTCAATCACCACGCCTCGTCGCGCGCGCCGTTGATCTAGCAGTCGCGCTACTCCGCCTCTTTCTCTTTCGTCATTCCGGGCTCGCGCCAAGTGGCGCGCCCCGGAATGGCGATAGCAACGAACTCTGCTCCCGCGCGTTGGGGTGGGTCCAACAAGGAACCCACCATGCAGAACATCGCAGAGCATATGGAAGTCATCGGCGCCGATGGCGTCCACATCGGCACGGTCGACAAGGTCGAGGGCCATCGCATCAAGCTGACCAAGAAGGACAGCGGCGAGGGCAGCCACAAGGGCCACCATCACTTCATCGACAAGGGCCTCGTTGCCGGTGTCGAGGGCAACAAGGTTCGGCTCTCGGCCAAGGCGGACGTCGCCGTGACGATGGAAGAGGAAAAGTAGGGGGCCGTTCGCTCCGTTCCTGATCCGTACCGCTATTCGCGCAGCCGCACGTTCCGGTAGCCTCCTGGCCTGTCGCGTATCGTAAGGTGCAGGGAATGGCGGAGCCGGGCCGGCCAGTTCGGTCCCAGGGGATCGCGGGGACTTGGATTGCGGGGACTTGGCCCGTCGGCCGAGCTGCATCCGCGGGCGGCCTCGCGCCGGCTGGGTTCGACCTCTGGACGTCGCTGGCCGGGACCCTGAGCGAATGGGCGCGCGCCGAGGCCGGCGCCGGGCGGTTGTTGCCATGGGTGCCGGTCGCGTTCGGCGGCGGCATCGCTCTCTACTTTGCCGCCGATCATGAACCGGTGCTGTGGGTCGTTGCCGCGACGGCCATCGCGCTCATGCTTGGCGCCGTGCTGTTGCGGCGGAGCCGGTTGTTTGCGCCGGCGATCATGATCGCGGCGGTCGCGGCCGGCTTTGCCACGGCGACCTGGAAGACGGCGCGGATCGCGCACACGGTGCTGGCAAAGCCGCTTTATTCCGTCTCGCTGTCGGGCTTCGTCGAGACCCGCGACATCCGCGAGCGCACCGACCGCTTCGTGCTGCGCGTCACCGCGATGGAGGCGCAGCGCAGCGACGTCAAGCTCGAGCGCGTGCGCCTCTCCGTGCGCAAGGGGACTGCGCCCGAGGTCGGCAGCTTCGTGCAGTTGAAGGCGCGGCTGTTGCCGCCGTTGTCGCCGGTGCGCCCCGGCAGCTATGACTTTTCGCGCGACATGTTCTTCCAGGGCATCGGCGCCTCCGGCTTCGTGATGGGCACGATTGCGGCATCGGTGCCGCCGGATGCCGGCGGCTTGCGGCTGCGTTATGCCGCCTTCATGCAGGGTCTGCGCGATGCGATCGACGCGCGCATCCGCGCCACGCTCGAGGGCGACAACCGGGCGATTGCGACCGCGCTGCTCACGGGCCGGCGCGACGCGATTACCACGCCCGTCAACGACGCCATGTTCATCTCGGGGCTCGGACATGTGCTCTCGATTTCCGGCTATCACATGGCGGTCGTCGCCGGCGTGGTCTTCTTCGCGGTGCGCGCGCTGCTGGCGTTGATTCCTGGAATGGCGGCCGGCTTTGCCATCAAGAAATGGTCGGCGGCCGCCGCGCTGGTCGCAGCCGCGTTCTATCTGCTGCTGTCGGGTGCGGAGGTCGCCACACAACGCTCGTTCTTCATGACGGCGGTGGTGTTGATCGCGGTCATGGTCGATCGCCGTGCCATCACCTTCCGCACGCTGGCTGTGGCCGCGCTGATCGTGCTCGCGGTCGCGCCGGAGGCGCTGGTGCATCCGAGTTTTCAAATGTCCTTCGCCGCGACGCTCGGACTGGTGGCACTGGTGCAGATCGGCATGCCGAACCTGTTTGCGTCGCCCGATCATTCCGCGACCGCGCGGATTGCAATGTGGGGCGGGCGCGAGATCGCGATGCTATTCCTGGCCTCGCTGATCGCGGGGCTCGCGACCACGCCCTATGCCGCCTTCCATTTTCACCGCGTGACGCCGTTCGGCGTGCTTGCCAACCTCGGGGCGATGCCGGTGGTCTCGGCCCTGGTGATGCCCGCGGGCCTGTTGGGCTTGATTGCAGCGCCGTTCGGACTCGATGGTCCGTTCTGGTGGCTGATGGGGATCGGCATCGACTGGATGGTTGCGGTGTCGCGCTGGGTGGCCGCTTTGCCGGGCGCGGTCGGCCGCATCTCGGCTTTTGGCATAGCACCGCTGATCGCGGCAAGCTTGGGAATCATCGTGATGGGCTTGTTGCGCACGCCGTTGCGCTGGGCCGGCGCGGTGGTGTTGTTGGCCGCGATCCTCTGGGGACTGTGCGCGCGGCAGCCCGATGTCCTGATCGCCGGTGACGGCCAGAGCGTCGCGATGCGGGGCAGGGATGGGCACCTGCATCTGATCAGGTCGAGCAAGGACAGTTTTCTTCTGAAGGAATGGCTCGCCGCCGACGCCGATCCGCGCGATGCCGGCAGTGCCTCACTGGCCGCCGGCGTGTCGTGCGACGAAGCCGGCTGCGTGACGCCGCTCGCCGACGGGCGCCTGGTCGCGCTGGCCTTGCGCATCGATTCATTGGCTGACGATTGCAGCCGGGCCGCGCTGGTGGTGACGGCGCGGCCGGCGCCGCCGGATTGCGCGGCCATGGTTGTCGACCGTCAGCGTCTCGCAAGGCAGGGCGCGCTGGCACTGACGCGAAGCGGCGACGGCTTTGCGGTTCAGGCGGCGAAGACGAGGGGGACAGACCGTCCGTGGTCGCCGGCGGCGGCCGGCGAGGCGGATTTCAGCGCGAGCCTTGCGCCGCAGGCGGCGGCTCCCCGCAACCGCGACGCGACGCCATCGGAAGCGGACCTGCAGGCTGAGGATTGAGCGGACGGGTTACAGATACCAGGCCAGCACGGCGTCGAGCCTGGCATTGCCGATCACCGGCAGGACGACCATCTGGCTCAGTCCAGAGGCGCTGGCCTGCGAGGCCGCGACCGAGCCGTCACGCGCGAGATCGTCGTTGAGCGCGGGCATGCCGGTGGCCCAGGCCCCGCCGATGCTGCCTTCGCCTTTGGCGATGGATTTCGTCGCATAGAGCGCGGCGAGGTCGGTCTGCGCGCTGCAATCGCCGGTGCGGAAGACCAGCGCCGAACGGGCCTCGTCCGGGACCCAGATCTCGAAGCGTCGCGCAATCGGGGTCGCCTGCGCGGAGAGAAATGTCAGCACCCAGGTTTGATCGGTGCCGGTCCGGTAGGGAACGCCGACGCCGAGATTGATTCCGACCTTGGCGGCGTCCTCCCAGCGCAGAAAACTCCTGGCATCGTGCAGGTCCTTGATGATCAGCGGCAGGCCGGCTTTCCAGATGCGGCCGGGCAGGCCGAAGCCACGCGGAAATCTGGTGTGGCGGGAGTTGAATTCGAACATGTCGGCGGTGCCGTAATAGCCGTCGACGAGCCCCATCTCGTGGGAGGTTTCGGCATCGTTGTGCCAGAGCTCGATCGCGCCGACATGGGCCTCGTCGTCGCCGCAGAACAGCACCATGACAGCTTGCAGGAATTCGCCTGAAAACACCGGCACCGCCACGCCGCAGGTCAGCCCGGCGGCGATGGCCTGATCGGTCCGCTTGAAATAGGAATCGGTGAATCTGGTGAGGATCACGGGGTGGCCGCTGGCCCAGGCCTTGCCGGGAAGTCCCTCGTCATATCCGAAGTGCAGATCCTCGCTCACGTCCCTAAACGCGGACAACCCTTCGCCGTAGAGGCCGCCGCCGAATTCCAGCCGCATGCGCGTGCGGTCAGGCACCCAGAGTTCAACGACGCGAATGAAGGTCTTCATCGAACGTGCCCGCCGTCTCAAGCCGCACCAAGCATCGGCCATTTGGCTGCGGAACGGACGTTTAAAATTCAGGCAGGACAGCGCAAACTTCGTGCGGTGGGAGGCACAACGGCTTGGTCCGCCCGATGGCGTTTCGCGGGGCACGAGCAACACCATCTCGCCGGCCTCGGCCGGCGATGGCGATTTTCAATCCTGGCCCGACCTGCCGGCCGGGAATGGCGATGTCAGCCGATCGGCAGGCGGGTGCTGGTTGGCCGGCTGTCGGTGATGGTCTGCGGCTTGTGCTCGCGCTCGCCGAGCGGCTGGGTCACCGGTAGCTGCAGCACGGTCGCACGCTGGCCTTCGACCAGCTGCGTCACCAGCACGGATTTGCCGTCGGGGAATTCGATCGCATCATGATGGCGATCGGGAATGTGCGGATCGATCTTGCCGAACTTGCCGACGCGCGAATTGACGGTGCGCGTCCAGATCCAGCGATTGTCGTAGCGGACGTTGTCGGCGAAGGCGAGCTCCGTTCCCGGGAGCAGGCAGACCGCGACGGTCGGATCGGCCGCGGAGGCAAAGCCGCGCGTCGAGGTGCCGCGGAAGGTTGTCGTGACGATCGTCTCGCCGACTTCGGCGGGACGCGACGCGACGGCATGCAGGCTGTAGTCACACATCGGGTGCTCCTCATGCAGGGATAGCGACCCACGTCTCTTAATCGAGGCGCAGGCCTCTATCAGAGTGGAAATACCAAACGTTCTGCCGGGTTGTAGGCAAATCTACGGCTCGCCGCCGCAGGCCGCAATCACATTAACTTTCCCGAATCCACCAGGAACAAAGCCCGCCCCTTTGCATTCCGCAGGCGCGTGTCAGCGCCCCGCAGGCGCCGACCAGCCGGAATATTGCCAGCCCGGCCGCGACGGTTGGTCGACGGCGTCGAGGGCCTTGCGGACTTGCTCGCTTACGGCGGTATCCTTGCGGGCATGGGGCCGCGATTGCGCGGCCAAGGCTTGCGCGGCCGATGCTGCGATCAGCGCCACAGCAACTGTGCTCAGAACGATCTGGCGCATGACTTCTCCTCGAACCTGAAGGCCGCGAAGCAGGGCTGCTTCGTGTGGCGTGCCGAGGATGTACCGCTGGAGGAGGGGCCGGATAATCTGCGCGAAACCAGAAAGACTATCCAGCGGAAGCGGACAATCGTCCGCTCCAATCCCGGATCGGCGATGCCGATCGAAAGCGCGCGGGGCGCGAAATGACCGATACCGGCACGTTCGGTATCAATACTTCCGGTACAGTCCGATCAGCTTGCCCTGGATCTTCACCCGGTTGGGCGGCAGAATGCGGACCTCATAGGCCGCATTGGCGGGCTCGAGCGCGATCGAGGCGCCGCGGCGGCGGAAGCGCTTGAGCGTCGCCTCCTCGTCGTCGATCAGCGCCACCACGATATCGCCGGTATCGGCGCTCTCGTTGCGCTGGATCAGCGCCATGTCGCCGTCGAGAATGCCGGCCTCGACCATGGAATCGCCGCGCACTTCGAGCGCGTAATGTTCGCCCGAGCCGAGCATGTCAGGCGGTACGCTGATGGTGTGGCTGCGGGTCTGCAAGGCCTCGATCGGCGTACCGGCCGCGATGCGGCCCATCACGGGGACCGCGACGGGGCGCTCGCCCTCGTCCGGCGGCGGGCTCGAAGTCGTGCGGACCTTGCCGAGATTGCCTTCGATGACGCTCGGCGTGAAGCCGCGGCGGCTGCCGGCGGCGGCCTGAAGCTCGGGCAGCTTGATCACCTCGATGGCGCGGGCCCGGTTGGGCAGGCGCCGGATGAAGCCGCGCTCCTCGAGCGCGGTGATCAGGCGATGGATGCCCGATTTCGAGCGCAGGTCGAGCGCGTCCTTCATCTCATCGAAGGAGGGCGGCACGCCGCTTTCCTTCAGTCGTTCGCTGATGAACCGCAGGAGCTCGTATTGTTTGCGCGTTAACATCTCGACCAAAATCCCCCGGTTGATGTCGTTCGATTCCGAGACGCTGAATTCAGCAGTAAGCCGCTACATTCTCGAAACAAATCATGAACGGACACTATATGTTCGATACATGTTCCGCAACTGCTTAATTTACCGTGAACGCGACAAAGTTCGCGGAACGCACGCGAACGAAGCGCTCAGACGGGCAGCCGCAAGACCTCGCAAGGCGTGCCGGCTTCGGCCTTCGACGCGAATGGCGCGCGCACGAGAAGTGCCTGTGCCGCAGCGAGATTCGCAAGCAGCGAGGAATCCTGGTGATTGACCGGAAGGGCGACGAGCGTGCCGTCGTCGCGCAGCTCGAGGCGTGCGCGCAGGTAATCCTCGCGCTGGTCATTGGCGCCGACATCGCGGCCGAGCACCGCGCGTTCGCGGCGGTGATGAATCATCGAACGGCCCGAAAGCGCGCGAATCAACGGCACCATGAACAGGAAGCCGCAAACGTAGGATGACACGGGATTGCCGGGCAGGCCGATCACGCGCATCGCGCCGAGCCGCCCGTTCATCATCGGCTTGCCCGGCCGCATCGCGATCTTCCAGAACGCCATCGAGATACCTTCGTCCCTCAGCGCCTGCTGGACCAGATCGTGGTCCCCGACCGACGCGCCGCCGGTCGTGATCAGGATGTCGGCGCCGCTCTCCCGCGCGCGGCCGATGCCGGCCGTGGTGGCCTCCAGCGTATCGGCGGCAACGCCGAGGTCGATGGTATCGGCGCCCTCGCTGCGGGCGAGCGCGTGCAGGGCGTAGCCGTTGGAATAGACGATCTGGCCGTGGCCCGGCGTCGTACCCGGCATCACCAGCTCGTCGCCGGTCGCGAGGATCGCGACCTTCGGGCGTCGCCGGACTGGCAGTTGCGGGTAATTCATGCCGGCGGCGAGCGCGAGGTCGCGCTCGGTGAGCCGGGCCCCTTTGCGCAGCAGCACGTCGCCTTCCGAGAAGTCGACGCCGGCGGGGCGGATGTGCCGCCCCGTTACGGCAGCTTCCTTGATCGTTATGCGCTTGCCGTCCGCGATCGTGTCCTCCTGGATCACGACCGCATCAGCGCCATCGGGAACGACACCGCCGGTGAAGATACGCACGGCCTCGCCGGCGCCGACCGATCCCGCAAACGGGCGGCCCGCCGCGACCTCGCCAATCAGGGTGAGCTGGGAGTCGATCTTCGCCGCATCGACCGCGCGCACCGCATAGCCGTCCATTGCCGACATCGCCTGCGGCGGCTGCGTGCGCCGCGCGGCGACGTCGCGCGCGAGCACGCGGTGGAAGGCTGCGTCGAGCGCGATCATCTCTTCAGGCAGCGGCTCTGCGCCCGCCAGCACCGCAGCGAGCGCGTCGGAAACCGGCATCAGGGCCACGGGTGAAAACTCCTGCTGGGCCCGTTCGGGCAAATCGGCGGCGAGAGTTCTAGCCGAGTGCAGGCGCAGAGGCAAAACAGTGGCCGCGCAGGATGATTTATCCTGCGTCATCCGCTCTGCGATGAAGGGTGAGCATCAAGTCCGCCGCGGCATGATCCAGAAGGCGAGACAGACCGGTACGAGGATGGCCATGGCGAGGACGAGAAGGACGAGAGCCACGGCCAGCATCGGTCAACTCCCCGGCGGCTTGTACGGACTGACGTCCGGCGCTGCGGGGCCCTGATCCTTGTCAGGCAGCGGGTCGGCCTGGGATTTCAGGTCGGCGGCCTTGCTGATCAGTTTTGCGGAGAGGTCAGAATCCGAGGTGGTTCTGGCGAATTTCATCAGCAGAGAGGCTTGCTTGGTAAGGTAGGTTTTGCCCAACACGACGATAAGCCCGATGTAGAATTCACAACGGACTCATGAGTCCCGAGAGGGGCAATCGTTCCGGGAACTCCGTATAAAAATGCACAAAGGGTTTTGGTTCCTCGCCCCCAGGCAAAATAGTTCCACTCGCGGCCCGTCGGCTTGCCGGCCAGAGGTCAGATTCCGAGCGCCTTGAGGGCATTCCCGACGTCGCGGGGCGAGGTCACGTGGACCGCGGTCAGGCCGCGCGACCGCGCTCCTTCGATGTTCTCGGCAAGATCGTCGAAGAACACGATACGGTTCGCCGGCACGCCGATCGCGGCCACGACATGGTCGAAGGCCTCCACATCCGGTTTGCGCAGGCCGATGCTGGACGACAGATACAGCTCGCGGAAATGGCCGAGCAGGCCGGCATATTCCTTCGAGAAGTGGTCCACATGCGGCCGGTTGGTGTTGGAGAAGGCGTAGAGCGGCAACTGCTTCGCCGCACGCGGCAGCAGCTCGGCGATGTCGGGCATCTCGCCGGCGAAGATCGCGTTCCAGCCCTCCAGGAACTGCGCGTCCGAAATGCCGATCCCGAGCGAGGCGCGCAGCGAGTCAAAATAGGCCTCGTCGCTGATCTTGCCGACCTCGTGCAGCCGGTAGGCTTCGCTGTCCCGCACGTAGCGCGCGACGATGGCGTCCGGCTTGCAGCCGGCATGTCCCGCCCAGCAGGCGATCGCCTTGGAGAAATCGATGTCGAGCACGACGCGCCCGAGATCGAACAGCAGCGCGTCCGCGCTGCCGGGAGAGAGCGAGCTCATTGCATCCTTTCACTCAATATCGATAGGGGTCATGGTCGAACAGCGGGAACGCGCTGAACACGCTCGGCGCATTCGTTGCAGTCGCCTGGTGCAGGCAGGACTTGTCGACCTCGGCGAATGAGGTGGCGCCCAAGAGGCCGAGGCAGCGCAGCACCTCGTCCTCGAGCAGCTCCAGCATTCGCCTCACGCCGGCCTCGCCGGCCGCCGCCAATGCCCAGCATTGCAGCCGGCCGATGCCGACCATGTCCGCGCCCGCCGCGATCGCCTTGACGATGTCGGTGCCGCGGCAGAAGCCGCCGTCGACCATGATCTTGGCGCGTCCCTTCACGGCGTCGACGATCTCGGGCAGCACATGCATGGCGCCGCGGCCGTGATCGAGCTGGCGGCCGCCATGGTTGGAGACGTAGATCCACTCGACGCCGTGATCGACCGCGATCCGGGCGTCCTCGGCGGTGGCGATGCCCTTCAGGATGAGCGGGATCTTGAACTTGTCCTTGATCATCTTCACGGTCCGCCACTCCAGGCCCTTCTGGTAATCACCGCCGGTGGCGCGCAGGCGGCTCTCGCGAACATAGCGCTTGGCAATGTCACGTTCGCGACGGCTGTAATGGGCCGTGTCAACGGTCAGGCAGAAGGCGGCGTAGGCGTTCTTCTCGCTCCGGCTGACGACATCGGCGACGAAATCGTCGTCGCCGCGCACATAGAGTTGATAGAGCCGCAGCGCATCAGGGGCGGCCTCGGCGGTCTTCTCCAGGCCGGGCTCGGACACCGAGCTCAGCATGTGCGCCGCGCCGAAGGTGCCGCAGGCGCGGGCGACGCTCGCCGCGCCATCCGGATCGAAGATCTCCAGTGCGCCGACAGGGGCCAGCACCACCGGCAGCCGCATCCGGCGCCCGAACAGCTCGACCGAGCCGTCGACCTCGCGGACGTCGCGCAGCACGCGCGGCCGGAAGGCGATCTCGTCCAGCGCCATGCGGTTGCGGCGCATCGTGGTCTCGGTCTCGGCGGCGCCGACGATATAGTCCCAGGCGTTCTGGTTGAGGTTGGCGCGCGCCTTACGGATGAATTCGTGCAGGTTCTGGAATGGCTCGGCGCTGGCGCCGAGTTCGACGTTCCTTTCCGGCCGGATGCGGGGCGCGTCATTCATTGTTGTCCTCCCGAGAATTTGAAGCGTTATTGTCATCGCGTATCGTGTCCGGCCCTCCAAAACCATCCTAAAATCGCATAGCTGCGAGGCGTGGGCCGGCCGGGTCGATTCCCGCCTTGCGCGAAACGGTTTCGGAACGTTGCCAAAAGTTTAGGCCCGGGCGAAGGGATTTTTACGATGTACCCGCCGGCGTGGCGTCCCGGCCTTGAAGAAACCAGAATGGTGTTGTGAACAGCGGGCTGGATCGCCATTTGCATGGCGCCTCACAAGCCCAAAGCAAAGCTCCAGCAAGAAGGCCAGCCTATCCATGCGGAAAAACCTGCTGTTCCCCCTGGGCGCGCTCACGGGAGCGTGTCTAACCCTTCTGGTCGCCAGCCCGCACGGTGGAGTATGGGCGGCACGGGCGGCAGCGAGCGCGGATGATGCCTATTCCCGGCTCAATCTGTTCGGCGAAGTGTTCGAGCGGGTGAAGGCGAGCTATGTCGAGAAGCCCGACAATTCCAAGCTGATCGAGGGTGCGATCACCGGCATGGTGACCTCGCTCGATCCGCATTCACGCTACATGAACGACAAGGCCTGGACCGAGATGCAGGAGACCACCTCCGGCGAGTTCGGCGGGCTCGGCATCGAGGTCACAATGGAGGACGGCTTGGTCAAGGTCGTCTCGCCGATCGACGACACGCCGGCGTCCAAGGCCGGGATCATGTCCGGCGACCTTATCAGCAAGATCGACGGCGATGCCGTGCAGGGCATGACGCTCGAGCAGGCCGTCAACAAGATGAAGGGGCCGGTCGATACCCAGACCAAGCTCACCATCGTTCGCAAGGGCGCCGACGCTCCGCTCGACGTCGCGATCAAGCGCGAGATTATCCATGTGCGACCGGTGCGCTTCCACGTCGAGAACGGCGACATCGGCTATATCCGCGTCACCTCGTTCAACGAGCAGACCACCGACGGGCTGAAGAAGGCGATCGCGTCGATCTCCAAGGAGGTCCCGCCGGAGAAGCTGGTCGGCTACGTGATGGACCTGCGCAACAATCCGGGCGGCTTGCTCGACCAGGCCGTCTCGGTGTCGAGCGCCTTCCTTCAGCGCGGCGAGGTCGTTTCGACCCGCGGCCGCAATCCGGAAGAGACCCAGCGCTTCACCGCCCATGGCGGCGACCTCACCAAGGGCAAGCCGCTGGTGATTCTGGTCAATGGCGGCTCGGCTTCGGCCTCGGAAATCGTCGCCGGCGCGCTGCATGACCACAAGCGTGCCACGATCATCGGCACGCGCTCGTTCGGCAAGGGCTCGGTGCAGACCATCATTCCGCTAGGCGCCGGCAATGGCGCGCTGGCGCTGACCACGGCGCGCTACTACACGCCGTCGGGCCGCTCGATCCAGGCCCAGGGCATCGCGCCCGACATCGAGATCCTCCAGGACGTGCCGCCCGAGCTGAAGGGCCGCATGGACACCATGGCGGAGTCCCAGATGCGCGGCCATCTGCAGGCCGCCGACGGCACCGAGCAGACCGGATCGCAGTCCTACGTCCCGCCGGAAGAGAAGGACGACAAGGCCCTGCATGCGGCCTACGACTTCCTGCACGGCGTGACCGCGAATGCGGTCGCCGCCAAGCCTGCGCCGAAGGCGGCGGTACCGAACTAAGCCTTACGACGTCCAGATATCGCCCGGGAGCGGATGACCGCTCCCGGGCGAATTCGTGCGGTGACGCTTCCAATTGTTGGGAAGACCGCCCTAGCTGGCCTCGCGGCGCCGGCTTCCTTCGCCGCCGCGCTGGGCGAGGCGGCTGCGGTGCAGCGCGAACAGCTCCAGCACCTTGTCGGCCGGTTTTGCGGCACTGAACAGATAGCCCTGCATCTCGGAGCAGCCGAGCGCACGGAGCAGGCGCTGCTGCTCCTCGGTCTCGACGCCCTCGGCCGTGGTGGTCATGCGGCGGGCGGCAGCCAGGTTGACGACGGCCTGCACGATGCTGGCGGAGCCGTCGGGACCGGCGATGTCGCTGACGAAGCAGCGGTCGATCTTGATCTTGTCGAACGGGAAGCGGTGCAGATAGCTCAGCGAGGAGTAGCCGGTGCCGAAATCGTCGAGCGCGATGCGCACGCCGATGGCGCGGAGTTGGTGCAAGATCGCAAGCGCGGCGTCGTCGTCGCGAATCAGCACGGCCTCGGTGATCTCGAGCTCGAGCCGGCTCGCCGGCAAATTGGAGGCGGCAAGGGCCGCCATGATCTTCAGCGCCAGCGTGCCGCTCTTGAACTGCACCGGCGAGACGTTGACGGCGAGGCGGATGTCGTCGGGCCAGTTGGCGGCATCGCGGCAGGCCGTGGCCAGCACCCATTCGCCGATCTCGTTGATCAGGCCGGTGTCTTCGGCGATCGGGATGAACTCGGCGGGCGAGACCATGCCGCGCTCGGGATGGCGCCAGCGCACCAGCGCCTCGCAGCCGGTGATGCGGTCGTCCTTCAGGGCAAGGCAGGGCTGGTAATAGACCTCGAGCCCGCCTTCGAGCCCACCTTGGGCGATGGCGTGGCGCAGATCGATCTCGAGCTGCCGCCGCTCGCGGACCTTGGCATCCATCTCCGGCTCGAAGAAGCGATAGGTGCGGCGTCCGGCGGCCTTGGCGGCATACATCGCCATGTCCGCGTTCTTCAGGATCTGGTCCAGCGCGGTGCCGTGTCGTGGCGCCAGCGCGATGCCGATACTGGCGTCCGTGGTGAGATGATGGCCCATGCAGTCGAACGGCGCGCGGATGGCCTGGAAGACCCGCGCGACGAGCTCGTTGACCTGCTCCAGCGACGTCACCGCGCTCTGCACGATGGCGAATTCGTCGCCGCCGAGCCGCGCCACGAAGTCCTGCGGACCCGCGCAACGGCTGAGGCTCGTCGCGATCGATTTCAACAGCTCGTCGCCGACGAGATGGCCGAGCGCGTCGTTGACGCCCTTGAACTCGTCGATGTCGATGTAATGCACCGCGATCTCTTCGCCACCGGCGATGGCGGCGAGCTCCGCGCGTAGGTGCTCGTGGAACATGGTGCGGTTGGGCAGGTCGGTCAGCGCGTCGTAATGGGCGAGGTGGGTGATGCGTTCCTCGATGCGCCGGCGCTCGGTGACGTCTTCGTGGGTCGCCACCCAGCCTCCGTCCGCGAGCGGCTCGTTGAGGATGTGGATCGAGCGCCCGTCGGAGGTGTCGACCACCATGGAGTTACGCACATGGATGTCGCGCAGCACACGGACGACATAGTCGCCGATGTCGCCACTGAACGAGCCGGTCGCCTTGCGGTGGGCAATGATGTCGTGGAAGCTGGAGCCGGGCTTCACCACCTCGGCTGACAGGCCGTACATCTCGATGTAGCGCTGGTTGCAGATCACCAGCCGCCGCTCGGCATCGAACAGCAGTAGGCCCTGCGTCATGTTGTTGACGGCGCGGTCGAGGCGCTGCTTCTCCAGCGTCAGCCGCTCGCGAGAGGCGCGGTGCTGCTCCAGCAGCTTGCGCACGATCGCGATCAGCACGCCCGCAATGGCGAGCGCGGAGGCGCCCGCAACCGAGATCAGGATGCCGATCTGCTCGCGCCAGTCCGTCAGCGCCGCCGCGCGCGTCGTGGTGGCCATCATCAGGATCGGGAAATGGGGCAGGGCGCGCGAGGAGATCAGCCGGTCTTCTCCGTCGACGGGGCTCGTGATGCGGCCGGCGAAGTGATCGAGCCCGAAGATCCTCTGCTGCTCGAACGGGCCGGTCTTGAAATTCCTGCCCATCTGCTCGTTGGAATGGGGATAGCGAGCGAGCAGCGTGCCGTCGCGATGCAGCATCGAGATCGTAGCGCCGTCGCCGAGCACGACGGAGGCGAAGAACTTCTCGAAATTGGCCGGTTCGATGCCGCGTCCGACCACGCCCATGAACTCGCCGTTCGGTCCCACGATCTTGCGCACGATCAGGATGGTCCAGGCGCCGGAGACGCGGCTGTGCACAGGCTCGATCAGCACGTTCGGCGAGTAGGGATCGTATTTGAAAGTGCGAAAATAGGCGCGATCGGCGACGTTCACTTTGGGGGCCGGCCATGCCGTCGACGAGTTGATCAGATTGCCTTCGGCATCGATGATGTTGACGCCGCCCATGTAGGGCAGCGCCTCGATCTTCGAGCGCAGC
Organism: Bradyrhizobium sp. 482_C4_N1_8; assembly: GCF_052075965.1. NCBI lineage: Bacteria > Pseudomonadati > Pseudomonadota > Alphaproteobacteria > Hyphomicrobiales > Nitrobacteraceae > Bradyrhizobium > Bradyrhizobium sp. 482_C4_N1_8. The sequence continues at coordinate 4,328,241 of NZ_CP197231.1, forward strand.
ATCCGGTGGACGTCCTGGCCGGAGAGGCGTTTGCGATAGTCCTCGGCGCTTGCGATGCCGGTCGCGCGGACGTGGTCGACGAAATCCTTCTGGATGACCGCGAAATCCTGCAACTGCTGATCGAAATGATGAGCGAGCAGCAGCACGGTGTTTTCCAGCTCGCGCCCGCTGTTGCGCAGCGCGCGCTCTCGGAAATTCTGCGCCATCAGGACCGAGCCAATGGCGATGGCCGCGATCAGCAACGTGCCGCCCACCACCAGCCAGCGGATCGGTCCGCTGCGCACGAAGACCTGGTCAAAGAGGCGACTGCCGTATTTCGTCATCATGTCGATCGTTGCCGCGCACACGTCAGGATCGCTTCTTGATCCCGAGAACATCCGTTGGTTTACGGAAACGATATGGAGGCGAAGTTAGGAAGCGCGGTTAATGCGACATGAACGGCCGCGTACAAAAGCAATCGATGCGCGCGACGCAAGACGTGCAGGAATTGCCGGACGCTCTCGCGATGCCGGTCAATTCCTGCCGGTCGTGCCACGGTCAACCAAGGCTTAACCATCTAAGATGTTGGCGATCCTCGAGTCGGCATTGGCACGTGATTTGCGAACATGCCTGCCGACGACACAGAGAGGACACGAACGATGACAAACACCTTGAAGAACTTCCTGGCCGACGAGCGTGGTGCGACCGCGATCGAATACGGCCTGATTGCCGCCGGCATCGCGCTGGCCATCATTTCCGTCGTGAACGGCATGGGCTCCAAGCTCAACGCCAAATTCGGGTCGATCAGCTCCTCGCTGCGCTGATCGCGTCGGCTCCGCTGCGCGCCAGTATCGCCGCCACGATCAGCGCCGCGACGACGTTCGCGGCGGCGCTGATCAGGATCGGCAACGTATAGCTGTGGTTGACGTCGTAGGCGAAGCCGGCCGCACTCGGGCCAACCAGCGTGCCGAACGCCACGCTGGTGTAGAGAATACCGATGATTCCGCTGACGTTGCGTCCGCCAAAATAGTCCATGACCACAGCGGGCAGCACCGCGACCCAGCCGCCGTAGAACACGCCGTAGACGAAGGCGAAAGCGGCGAGGGTCCAGACATCGGCGGCGATGGCCCAGATCGCCATCGCGAACGCCATTCCGACCAGGACCATGATGAGCGAGCGGTCGCGGCCCATCCGGTCGGCGAGCGCGCCGAGAAAGAAGCGGCCTGCGGTGCTGCCGGCCCCGATCACGCCGAGCAGCAGCACCGCAGAGGACGCTGTGACCCCGTGGTCGCGCGCGTAAGGCACGAGATGGACGAACGGGACGAAGGCGCCGAACGAGCAGACCAGACACGATGCGTAGAGGGCGATAAACCGCGTCGACCGGACGGCCTCGCGCACCGAAGCGCCGCCGGCATTGCTTGCGCCCGCGGCCTCGCGAGGCGGATCGCCGTCGGGTCCGAGGCCGCGGTGCTTCGGATCGTTCTCGATCAGCAGCGACGCTCCGCCGCCCAGCACCAGCGCGATCGCGCCCAGCACCAGATAGGCGCCGCGCCAGCCCACCGATGCGATCAACAATGAGGCGAGCGGCGGCATCGCCAGCGTACCGAGCCCGATGCCGCTCACCGCGAGCCCGGAGGCAAAGCCGCGGCGCTTGACGAACCAGCGTTGCACCGCGCCGATCGCGGGAACATAGGCGCAGCCAAGGCCGAGGCCGACGCCCAGCCCGTAGGCGAGATAGACCTCGACAAGGGAACGCGCCGCGCTCGCCGCCGCAAGTCCGACCGCGATCAGGATCATGCCGGCGACGGCCAGCGGACGCGAGCCGAGCCGGTCGGCGAGGGGGCCGCTGACGAGTCCGAGCGCGAAGTACAGAAAGCCCGCAATCGAAAACACGAGCGAGATCGAACCGCGCGAGGCGCCGAAATCGCGCTGGAGCGGCTCCAGAAATGCGCTGAACGTGTAGGCGGAGCCGAAGCCGACGAACATGACGGCAAATGCCGCCGCGACGACGAACCAGCCATGGAAAATGCTTCGCTGAGCGAGCGTGGATTGAATGGTCAATGCTGCCTCCGCGAGGTGAGGGAAGGATGGCGACGGTGCCAGGACGTGGCACGCTGGAACGCCGCGCCGGCGCGCACGAGCATGGCCTCGCCGAGATGAGCGGCGACGAGCTGGAACGCGATCGGCAGTCCGTCGGCCGATGCACCACCCGGTAGCGTGATCGTGGGATGACCGGTCACGTCGAACGGGCAGGTGTATCGCTGCAGCTTCGCGATCAGATCCGGCTGCTCGCCGAGCGTCTGGATCATGGCGAGCGTCACCGGCGGGAACGGGTGTACCGGGATCAGCAGCAGGTCAATGGTCTCGAACAGCGCGGTGACGCGGCCGCGCAGCGCCAGCCGCCGCAGCAGGATCTTCTGATAATCGAGAGCGGAGAGCGCGCGACCGGCCTCGATCAGCGAGGCGAGCATCGGGCCATACTCGTTCTTGCGGGCAGGATAGGTCGCCTCGTGCGCGACCGCAGATTCCACCGCACAATTCGGTGTCCAGTCGGCAATCGCCTGCATGACGTCGGGAAATCTGACATCGACGATGCCGGCGCCGAGCGCACGGAACGCATCGATAGCGTCCGCCAGCACGTGTTGTGTCTTAACGTCCACGTCGTCGCTGTTCCAGGCGGCATCGACGCCGATCCGCAAGCTTCGCACGTCCTGTGCGGCCGCGGCCAGATAGTCGGGCACCGGATTGAACACCGAGGTCGGGTCGTTGGGGTCGTGTCCGGCAATGACGCCGAGCAGCGCGCCCGCATCGGCCGCGCTGCGGCCGATCGGTCCGACATGGTCGAGCGTCGCGGCCAGCTCGAAGGCGCCGTGTCGGCTGACGCGACCCCAGCTCGGCTTCAATCCGGTCAGCCCGTTGGCGGCGCAGGGCCAGCGGATCGAACCGCCGGTGTCGGAGCCGAGCGAGCCGAAGCAAAGCCCGGCAGCGGTTGCGACCGCCGAGCCACTGGACGAAATGCCCGGCCAGTAACTCGCATTCCACGGATTCTTCGGCGGCGTCACCAATGGATGGTGATCGGAATAGGCGCCCTCGGTGAGTTGCAGCTTGCCGAGTATCACGGCGCCTGCGTCCTTGAGCCGGCGCACGACGGTTGCGTCTTCGTGGGGACGAAAGTCGCGATGAAGCATGGTGCCGGCCGCCGTCGGAATGCCCTTGGTCCAGAACAGGTCCTTGAGCGCAATCGGCACGCCATGCAGCGGCCCCCGATACCGGCCCTGTGCGATTTCGGCGTCCGCGGCTTTTGCCTCGGCGATGGCCGTTTCTGCCATCACGTGAACGTAGCTGCCGAGATCCCGGTCCATGGCGTCGATACGGTCGAGTTGCGCGCGCGTCACGTCCAGCGCGGAGATGTCGCGCGCCTTGAGGCGTGCTGCGAGCGCGGTGAGTTCGAGATAGTGCAGGGCGTCGGCCATCGGTTCGGGGTCTCCGTTCTGGTGATCGCAATGGGCGCTCGATCCCGAAGGATTCGACACTAGTATAATTAGGATACAGGTGTCGCTTGCTGTCAACCAGTAAATCTGTTTTACTGGTGTTCCAATCTTTGGTGTCCCGATGTCGAAAGAGTCTCGCAAATTCCAGGTTCCCGACACGCTGGCGAACGTCTACGATTTCGCCAACACGCTCGATGTTCGCCACTTCATGCATTTCGGCGTGGAGCACCCGGAGAGCGATGAGCTTGGCGGGCCGAAGGAACTTGCGGACTGGATGCGGGAACGCGGCCTTGGCGCCGAGGGCGGGCGTGTCACGCCCGCGATGTTTGAGACTGCGCTAAGACTGCGCGGCGCCTTGCGCGCCTATCTGCAATGTGAGCCCGCCGAACGGCCCCGGAACAGGAGCGTTCTCGGCACTCTCAATGAGGCGCTCGCGCCGTTTCCGTTGCGGGTGGAGGCGCGCGCAGGCCGTGGCGCGATGCTGTCGGCAGCGCGCGAGGATGCGCTCGCAGGCCTCTCGGCCATCGCGATCGAGCTTCATGACGCGACGCTTGTGGGAACGCTGGACCGGCTGAAGATGTGCGCGTCGGAGGAATGCCGCCGGGTGTTCTTCGACCGCTCGAAACCATCGACGCGGCGGTGGTGCATGTCGACGCTGTGCGGCAACCGGATGAAGACGCGCGCCTATCGCGAGCGGCAGCGCGAGGCGAAATAGATCACGCGGCGTTCAGGCGCGGTAGTGGCCCGACTTGCCGCCGAGCTTCTCGACCAGATGGATGCCCTCGATGCGCACGCCGCGTTCGACCGCCTTGATCATGTCGTAGATGGTGAGGCAGGCGACCGACACCGCCGTGAGCGCCTCCATCTCGACGCCGGTCGGCCCCGTCACCTTCACGCTGGCGCGGACGAGGCAGCCTGGCAGCTTCGGGTCGGGCTCGATGTCGACGGTGACCTTCGACAGCGCGAGGGGATGACAGAGCGGGATCAGCTCCGAGGTGCGTTTGGCGGCCATGATGCCGGCGATGCGCGCGGTGCCGAGCACGTCGCCTTTCTTGGCGTTGCCCGAGACGATGAGATCAAGCGTCGCCTTGGTCATGATGACGTGGCCTGCGGCGACCGCGAGCCGCTCGGTCGCGGGCTTGTCCGACACGTCCACCATCCGCGCCTCGCCGGAGGCGCCGATATGGGTGAGGGCAGGGCCGGCTTTCGCTTTGGATTGCCTGGCCTTGGCGGGCTTGCGCGCCATGTCAGCGCGTACCCGTCGCGCGCGGCGCGTTCTCACGCGCGAGCAGCGTGCGCGTGGCGGCGGTCACGTCGGCCTGGCGCATCAGGCTCTCGCCGACCAGGAAGGTCGACATGCCGACGCGCTCAAGCCGGGCGAGATCGGCGGGCGTGAAGATGCCGCTCTCGCCCACCATCAGCCGTTCCGCTGGGATCAGCGGCGCCAGCGTCTCGCTGGTCGCGAGCGTGGTCTCAAAGGTGCGCAAATTGCGGTTGTTGACGCCGATCATCGGCGAACGCAGCTTCAGCGCACGGTCGAGCTCGGCGCGATCATGGATTTCGATCAGCACGTCCATGCCGTAGGCGAGGGCGGCGTCCTCGAGGTCCTTGGCGGTGGCGTCGTCGAGCGCGGCCATGATGATCAGGATGCAGTCGGCGCCATGCGCGCGCGCCTCAATCACCTGATAGCTGTCGAACATGAAATCCTTGCGCAGCACCGGGAGCGACGTCGCCGCGCGCGCTGCCACCATGAAGTCGAGATGGCCCTGGAACGAGGGCGTGTCGGTCAGCACCGACAGACAGGCCGCACCGCCGGCCTCATAGGCCTTGGCGAGCAGCGGCGGATCGAAATCGGCGCGGATCAGCCCCTTCGACGGCGAGGCTTTCTTGACCTCGGCAATCAGCGCGTAATCGCCATTGGCGTGCTTGGCCTTGATCGCGCGCACGAAGCCGCGTGGGGCCCCTTGCGCCTTGGCCCTGGCCTCGACGTCCGAGAGCGGCTGCGCGCGCTTGGCGGCTGCGATCTCGTCGCGCTTGTAGGCTTCGATCTTGGTCAGGATGTCAGACATGTCAGGTTCAGCCGTTCGAGACCGCGATCAGATGCTTCAGCCGCGCGCTCGCGGCGCCGCTGTCGAGCGACTTCGCGCCGATCGCAACGCCCTCCTTGAGGTCCTTGGCGCGGCCGGCCACGACCAGCGCGGCGGCGGCGTTGATCAGCGCGACGTCACGATAGGGGCTCGGCTTGCCGTCGAGCACGCTCTGCAAGGCGATCGCATTGGCGTCGGCGTCACCGCCCCTGAGCGCACCGGGATCGCAGCGCGGCAGGCCGGCGTCCTCCGGCGTCACCTCGAAATTCCGGATCTCGCCATTGTGGAGCGCGGAGACGAAGGTCGGGCCGGTGAGGGTGATCTCGTCGAGACCGTCGGAGCCATGCACCACCCAGGCGGATTCCGAGCCGAGGTTTTTCAGAACCTGTGCCAGCGGCTGCACCCATTGCCGCGAGAACACGCCGACCATCTGGCGCTTAACGCCGGCCGGGTTCGACAAGGGGCCGAGCAGATTGAAGATCGTGCGTGTCGCAAGCTCGACCCGGGTCGGGCCGACGTTCTTCATAGCCGGATGGTGGGCAGGGGCGAACATGAAGCCGATGCCGCATTCGCGCACACAGCGGCCGACCTGCTCGGGCCTGAGGTCGATCTTCACGCCGAGCGACGCCAGCACGTCGGCGGCGCCGGAGCGCGACGACAGTGCACGGTTGCCGTGCTTGGCCACCGGCAGGCCGGTGCCCGAGACGATGAAGGACGCGCAGGTCGAGACGTTGACCGAGCCGGAGCCGTCACCGCCAGTGCCGACGATGTCGACGGCGTCCGCGGGCGCGTCGACTGTGAGCATCTTGGAGCGCATCGCCGAGACCGCGCCGGTGATTTCGTCCACGGTCTCGCCGCGCACCCGCAGCGCCATCAGGAGGCCACCCATCTGCGAGGGCGTGGCCTCGCCGGACATCATGGCGTCGAAGGCGGAAGCCGCTTCGTCACGCGACAGGCTGGCGCCGGTCGCCACTTTTCCAATGATCGATTTCAGGTCGTCCATCGCGTGCTTTCAATTCACTGGTTCGCGCCGGTCACCTGCGCGAAGGCGGCCTGATTAATGGTGGTCCCGATGTCGGTTTCAAGCTTGTTGACGTAGGAGGCGACCTGCTCGTCGGTCAACGCGCGGTCGAGGCTGTCCTTCAGCTTCTTCACCGCGTCGGACGCGGCGTCGACCGCGGGTTCGACGATGTCGGTGACGCGGAAGACGATCACCTCGCCGCCGCCGCTCACGGCGGTCTGTCCGACCCCGTCCTTGGCGGTGCGGAAGGCGGCCGCAACGACGTTGGCGGGCACGCCGGCGGGCGAGTCGTCGCGCTTGAAGCCGGAGGCGGTCTCGACCTTGGCGTTGATCGCGGCGGCCTCGTCAGCGAGCTTGCCGCCCTGTTCGAGCTTCTGCACCATCTCGGTCGCTTTGGTCTTCAGCTTGGCGGCGATCTGGTCCTGGCGCCAGCGCGCCTCGACCTGGTCGCGGACCTCGTCGAGATTGCGGTCGCGCGAGGGCGTGATGGCGAGCACGTCGTACCAGACATAGCCGCCCTTGAACGAGATCGCGTCGTTGTCGACGCCGACATCGGTGTTGAAGGCCTGCGACACCACGTCGAGGCCCTGCGGGATGCTGGTGACTGGCTGGCCGTTCGGGGTACGGCCGGAGCGGTCGACGGCGTCGATGGTCACGGCCGTGAGGCCGAGCTTCTGCGCCGCGTCGATCACGCTGGCGCCGCCGCCGCGCTCGTCTTCCATCTTGTCGCGGAGATCGTTGACCTTGACGCGGGCGCGCTCGGTGGCGATCTCGCGCTTGATGTCGCCGGCAAGGCTGGCGTAGTTCGCCTCATTGCCCGGCTCGATCTTGTCGACCTTGACGATGGACGTGCCGAGACGACCCTGGATCGGCTGGCTGATCTCGCCTGCGGGAAGCGCGAAGGCGGCATCGCCGACCGCGGGGTCGAGCGACGATTTGGTCACGAGCCCGAGGTCGACATCGGAGGTGCTCAGCCCGCGCTCCTTGCCGAGGTCCTCGAACGACATCCCACCGGCGAGGCGCTCGCGTGCGGCCTGCGCCTCGGCGGCGTTGGGGAATACGATCTGATGGATCTGGCGCTTCTCCGGCGTGCCGAGCCGGTCCTTGCGCTGGTCGAACACTTTCTTGGCGTCCTCGTCGGAGACCTCACTCCATTTGCCGATCTCTTCCGGAGAGACCACGACGAAGGAAATCTTGCGATATTCGGGCGCGCGGAACTGGACCTTGTGATCCTCGAAATAGGCGGCGAGGGCTTCGGGCGAGGGAGCGTCGATGGTGCCGGCCTGCGCGGCGTCGAGCCTGACGAATTCGATCGCGCGCTGCTCGTTCTGGAAGCGCGTCAGCACGTCGATCATGGCCTTCGGCGGTTCGAGGCCGGCGCCGATCGTGCCGGTGATCTGCCGGCGCAGCGACACCTTGCGCTGCTCGGAGACGTAGCGCTGCTCGGTATAGCCGAAATTGCGGATCACGGCCTGGAAGCGGTTCGGATCGAAGCTGCCGCCGACGCCCTTGAAGTTGGGGTCGTTCATGATGACCTGGCGGATCTGCTCGTCGGACTGGCCGAGCCCGAGCCGGCGGGCTTCTTCGTCGAGGGCGGCTTCCGCGATCGTCTGCTGGAGCACCTGGCGGTCGAGGCCGAAGGCACGCGCCTGGTCAGGCGTCAGCGGCCGGCCGAACTGGCGGCTGATCTGTTGCAAGCGGTCGGTATAGGTCTGCCGGAACTCGTTCAACGAAATCTCGGTGCTGCCGACCTTGGCCACCGTGGACTGCCCGAAGCCCTTGAAGATGTCGGCGATGCCCCAAACGCCGAAACTGATGATCAACACGCCCATCACCACGGCCATAATGGACTTGCCGAGCCAGTTTGATGAGGCCTTGCGCATTCCTCGAAGCATTTGGTCCAACTTGTTTGGCAGGAGGGGAACGGGAGCGCGTCTTAATGCAGATTCCGCAAAAGCGCGTCACCAAATTGATCAATCATCATAAAGTGGCGGCTTTCCCCCCGCAACCTCAGGCCACGCGGTCCCTCGACGCTGCGGTTAAAAGCCTTAGCTCTCTGGAACTGCCGCGACGGCTCTGCTAGCGCATGCACAAACCTCATTTTGCTGGAAATTGACATGACCGACGCCATCCGACCGCTGATCGCCGGCAATTGGAAAATGAACGGCCTCAAGGGCTCGGCTGCCGAATTCGACGCCATGCTCAAAGGCGCGGCAGAGGTGGCCGCCAAGGCCGACCTGCTGGTCTGCCCGCCCGCGACCCTGATCGCGGCCTTCGCCGACAAGGCGCGCGGCAGCAAGGTCGCGGTGGGGGCGCAGGATTGCCACCCCAAGGCCTCCGGCGCCCATACCGGCGATATCGCAGCCGAAATGCTGGCCGATGCCGGTGCGACCGCCATCATCGTCGGCCATTCCGAGCGTCGCGCCGACCACGGCGAGGGCGATGCCCTGATCCGGCAGAAGGCCGAGGCCGCCTGGCGCGCCGGCATCACCGCGATCGTCTGCATCGGTGAGACGCAGGGCCAGCGCGATGCCGGCCAGACCCTGGACATCCTGCGCGGCCAGCTCGACGGCTCGCTGCCGGACGGCTCGACCGCCGCCAACCTGGTCGTGGCCTATGAGCCGGTCTGGGCGATCGGCACCGGCCTGACTCCGACGGCCCAGGATGTCGAGCAGATTCATGGCTTTATCCGGGAACTCCTGACCTCCCGGTTCAGGGCGGACGGGGCCAGGATGCGCATCCTCTATGGCGGCTCGGTCAAGCCGTCGAACGCGGCCGAGCTGATGTCCGTGAAAAACGTCAACGGCGCGCTGGTCGGCGGCGCCAGCCTGAAGGCGGCCGATTTCCTTGCGATTGCGAAGGGCTGCCCCTAGCTAATCTCAATGCGCGGCCGTGGCCGATCGGGGGGTGGCAATGCCTCTTCCGATCGTGTAACACCGCGCAACTTCAGGAAAACCCGCGAAGCGCGATCGGCCGCCGTCTCGGCGCTGTCGGCTTGTGACGGAAGGACACTATGCAGACTGTTGTCATCGTCATTCACCTCATGATCGTCGCCGTCATGATCGGCGCCGTCCTGCTCCAGAAGTCGGAAGGCGGCGGCCTCGGCATGGGCGGAGGCGCAGGCTTCATGTCGAGCCGCGGCACCGCGAACCTTTTGACGCGGACCACCGCGATCCTGGCTGGGGGCTTCTTCCTCACCAGCCTGTTCCTGTCCTGGCATGCCGGCTACAACCGGGCGCCTTCGTCGATCATCGGCGCGCCGGCGTCCCAGACCCAGCCGGCCGGAGGCGCCCCGATCGCGCCGCCGACCTCGGGCGGCATCCTGGATTCGCTGAAGAAGGCCGACGAACAGCAGCAGAACCAGGCGCCAGCCGGCCCGCAGGTGCCGCGCTCGCAATAAAGCAGGGGGGCCATGCAGGGCGGCTTCTACCGTCCTGCATCAAAAATCCCCATCAAGGCTCTGTCACCACTCTTAGTTTTGGCTCACCCACAGGCCCGCAAATTATTTGGGGCGGAATACGAATCGCTTTGGCGAATCGAATTCGAGGGATTAGAGGTTAAGTCCCATGGCGCGGTACATATTCATCACCGGCGGCGTGGTCTCTTCGCTCGGCAAAGGTCTGGCTTCAGCGGCACTCGGTGCCCTGTTGCAAGCCCGGGGCTACAAGGTCCGCCTCCGCAAGCTCGACCCCTATCTCAACCTCGATCCCGGAACGATGTCGCCGTATCAACACGGCGAAGTGTTCGTGACCGATGACGGCGCGGAGACCGATCTCGATCTCGGTCACTACGAGCGCTTCACCGGCCGGCCTGCGACCAAGCAGGACAATATCACCACCGGGCGCATCTACCAGGACATCATCTCCAAGGAGCGGCGCGGCGATTATCTCGGCGCGACCATCCAGGTCGTTCCGCACGTCACCAACGCCATCAAGGAATTCGTCCTCTCCGGCAATGACGATTACGACTTCGTGCTGGTCGAGATCGGCGGCACCGTCGGCGACATCGAGGGCCTGCCTTTCTTCGAGGCGATTCGTCAGCTCAAGAACGAGCTGCCGCGCGATCATGCCGTCTACATCCATCTGACGCTGCTGCCTTACATCCCGAGCGCGGGCGAGCTGAAGACCAAACCGACACAGCACTCGGTGAAGGAGCTGCGCTCGATCGGCATCCAGCCGGACATCCTGCTCTGCCGCACCGACCGCGAGATCCCGAAGGAAGAGCGGCGCAAGCTGGGGCTGTTCTGCAACGTGCGCGAAAGCGCCGTGATCGAGGCGCGCGACGTCGACAACATCTACGCCGTGCCCGAGGCCTATCACAACGCGGGCCTGGACGACGAAGTGCTCGCCGCCTTCGGCATCGGCTCGCGGATTCCGCCGGAGCTGCGAAGCTGGCAGCAGATCAACGAGCGCGTCCGCAATCCCGAAGGCAACGTCACCATCGCCATCGTCGGCAAATATACCGGCATGAAGGATGCGTATAAGTCGCTGATCGAGGCGCTCTCGCATGGCGGCATCGCCAACAAGGTGAAGGTCAATCTCGACTGGATCGAGAGCGAGATCTTCGAGAAGGAAGATCCCGCGCCGTTCCTCGAACACGTCAACGGCATTCTGGTGCCGGGCGGCTTCGGCCAGCGCGGTGCCGAGGGCAAGATCCGCGCGGCGCAGTTCGCGCGTGAGCGCGACGTGCCGTATTTCGGCATCTGCTTCGGCATGCAGATGGCGGTGATCGAAGCCGCACGAAACCTCGTCGGCATCGAGGACGCCAACTCCACCGAGTTCGGCCCGACCAAAGAGCCGCTGGTCGGTCTGATGACCGAATGGCTGCGCGGCAACGAGCTCGAGAAGCGCTCCAAGGCCGGCGATCTCGGCGGCACGATGCGTCTGGGCGCCTATCCCGCGGCGCTCAACCGTGGCAGCCGCGTCTCGCAGGTCTATGGCGGCGCGACCGAGATTTCCGAGCGCCACCGCCACCGCTACGAGGTCAACACCGCCTACAAGGACCGCCTCGAGCAGCACGGACTGAAATTCTCCGGCCTCTCGCCCGACGGCGTGCTGCCGGAGATCGTCGAGTACGAGGATCATCCCTGGTTCATCGGCGTCCAGTTCCACCCCGAGCTGAAGTCGCGGCCTTTTGAGCCTCATCCTCTCTTCGCCTCGTTCATTCAGGCGGCGATGGTGCAGTCGCGTCTGGTGTGATGCCTCAGGGCGCGCCGGTGTAGTCGCGCACGAGGTGCATCGGCGCCGGCGCGACCGGCATTGAGGCATCAGGCGCAAGTGTTTCCGTGACGATCTTCATCTGCGGCCGTCGCGTCAGCTTGTAGACGGCGGCCGGCGGCACGTTCAGCAAGGCGCGATCCACCAGCTTTGCCCGCAAGCCGAGCCGGTCGAGCACCGGCCGCGGCACCGGGCAGCTCATCCCGTAGGTGAACTGATAGAACGCGCCTCCCGGGCGGACGTAACGAAACGCACCGCCGATGATGGAGACGACCTTGCGCGTCGACATATTGAGCAGCGGCAGGCCGCTGACCACGGCGCCGACCGGCGCACCGTCATAGAGCCGCTCCGTCGTGAGCCGTCCCGCATCCATCCACAACACGCGCGCGCCGGGAAAACGGATTTGCAGGAGCTTGGTGAAGTCCGAACCGTATTCGATCAGCGTGAGGTCCTGCTGGCGCACGCCGCGTTTCAGGAGCTTGTATGTGAAAGCGCCGGTGCCGGGGCCGAGCTCGAGGATCGGGCCTGTCGTTGCGGTGATCTCGCGGGTGATGAGATCGGCAAGGGCAGCGCCCGAAGGCGCGATCGCGCCGACCCGCCGCGGGGCCGACATCCAGGACAGGAAGAATGAGAGGAAATCGTTGGGCATGCGCACTCCGGCATTTCGATTGCGCCTCGCAAATCAGAGGTGAGGCGGTCGAAGAGTCGCCTGAGCGCATTGCGACAGCATTGCGCCTGAGACGCAGAGACGAATTGAATCAGCCCTGTTGCAGGGGCGGCAGCGTCATCCTGAAGCATGCACCGCCGTTCGGTCCGTCCAGGACCGAAACGTGACCGCCATGCAGGAGCATGATCTCGTGCACCATGTTGAGGCCGAGGCCGGCGCCGCGATCGAGCGGCGTGAGCCGGTAGAACGGCTCGAAGATCAGCTCGCGCTGATCGGCCGGAATGCCCGCGCCCTCGTCGGTGACCTCGATGCTGGCGGGACGGCTGACGCGAATGACGATCGTGCCGCGGCGAGGGCCGTGCTGGATGGCATTCTGCACGAGGTTGGTCAGCGCGCGTTCGAGCGCGGCCGCATCGCCGAGCACGTCGATCCGCGCCGCCGGCGCGTCGAACGACAGCTCATAGCCAGCCGCGATCGCCAGTGGTGCGAGGTCGGCGGCAACGCCTTGCGCGACGGAGACCAGGTCGACCGGCACGAATGGATGCCCGCAACGGTCGAGCCGCTGGATATCCAGCAATTGCTCTGCAAGCGTCGCGAGCCGCGCCGCATCCTCGATCAGGCGGGTCTTGTCCGGTCCCGACGGCAATGACTCCAGGCGCGTGTTCAGGATCGCGATCGGCGTACGCAGCTCGTGCGCGGCGTCGGCAACGAAGCGCTTGTGGCGGGCGTAACCCTGATCGAGCCGCGCGAGAGCGTCATTGACCGCGGCCACGAGCGGCACCACCTCGAGCGGAATCTGCTCCACCGACAGCCGCGCGCCGCGCTGATGGATATCGATCCGCCGGGCCTGGTCTGCGGTCGCGTCCAATCCTCTGAAAGCGCGCTGCACGACCATCGGCGTCGCGATGAACGTCGCGGTCCCCATCAACAGCAGGCCGGGGAGCGCGATGCCCAGCAACACGAGCGACGTCGTGAACACCGCCTTGGCGCCGCTGAGCTTGCCCTGCGTCGCCGTGATGACCTGCACGTTGCCGGCGGCCGTGTCGATGCGTTTCAACCGCGCCGCCGGCTTGCGTGGGTCGTCCTCGAAGAGCTGCCAGCCGAGCCGCGCCTGGCTGATCTGGTCGAGGGCGCCGCCGATCCCCGCGAATTCAGCCGGCACGGGGCCTTCACTGAGCGAATGCCCCTGCCTGTCGCGAACCAGCAACCAGAGGTCGGGGATCTCCTCGCGCAACGCTTTCAGCTCAGCCGTCGGCCGCAGCGTCAGGCCGCCGGCCGCGTCGCGCGCGAGCGCGCTCTGCACGACGTCGATCACGCGATCTTCGTCCCGTTGGACCAGCACGAAGCCCGTAGCGCACAGCGCGCCGATGATGACGACGACCAAAGCGACGAACAGCGCGGCCTGGAGCGAAAGCAGGCGCCAGCTCAGCCGAGAGCGCAGGCAATATGGGTCGGCGTGCCTGCTCACGGCAGTTTCTTCAGGAGATAGCCGACGCCGCGGATGCCGTGGATCTCCACGTGCGCGTCGGCTTCGGCAAGCTTGCGGCGCAGCCGCGAGACATGCGTATCGAGTGCGTTCGACTGGATCTCGTCGTCGAAACTGTAGACCGCTTCCTCCAGCGCCGATCGCAGCACGGTCCGGCCCATGCGGCGGACCAGGGCTTCGAGCACAAGGAGCTCCCGCCGCGGCAGTTCGAGCGGAGCCCCGTCGACGCTCGCCTCGCGATGGCCGAAGTCGAAGGCGAGGCGGCCGGCGCGAATGATGTCGGGCTGAACCCCGGCGGGCCGGCGCAACACCGCGCGCAGGCGCGCCAGCAATTCCTCCACCGCGAATGGTTTTGCCAGATAATCATCCGCCCCGCTGTCGAGCCCGGCGACGCGATCGGCGAGCTCGCCGCGTGCCGTCAACACGATGATCGGCACACCGTCGGCGCGCGCTCTCAGTTTCGGAATCAGGGCAAGACCGTCGCCGTCGGGCAGCTGGCGATCGAGCAGCACGGCGGCGTGCACGTCGGCGGAAATGGCCTCTTCGGCCTCGGCAAGCGTTGGCACGTGATCGACGATCATGTCGTACCGCTTGAGCGCCGAGGCCAGCGCCCCGGCCATCTCCGCTTCATCCTCGACGAGCAAAATCCGCATGATCCGCACCTGAGCCTCAACCGAAGCGTTGTAGCGGCAGTATCATTGCGGCAGCATTACGGGAACCGGGTGCGATCGGGGCCGGCAAGCCATGCGCCAGACGCCGCGGGCGGTATCGGGCGGGGCCGAAGACACCGTCACGGCCAGCCGTTATAACCCCCGACGTCATCAGGGAGGAACCAGAATGATCTATGAAATGCGCATCTACCGTTGCGTGCCCGGCCGCCTGCCGGCGCTCCTGAAGCGGTTCGAGACGGTCACGCTGAAGCTCTGGGAGAAGCACGGCATCAAGCAGGCCGGGTTCTTCACCACGCTGATCGGCGAATCCAACCAGGAGCTGACCTATTTCCTGGCGTGGGATTCGCTCGCCGACCGCGAAGCGAAGTGGGGCAAGTTCATGACCGACCCGGACTGGATGAAGGCGCGTGCCGAGAGCGAAGCGGACGGCCAGATCGTCGGCAACATCGTCAGCCAGCTCCTGACGCCGACCGCCTTCTCGGCGGTGAAGTAAGGGGCCGCCGGCGCAAGGGCCTCGCACGGAACCCCGGCGCAACCCTGATATTCGGGTGGCCCGGGGCGAATGGGGTTGATCCGACCCTGATGGCGGCTATGGTCGCGCCGAAACGAGGGACATTGGCCTTGAGCTCTTCGAATTCAGCGGCGCCGGTCGTCACCATTGGCACAGTCAGGTTCGGCAACGATCTGCCGATCTCGATCATTGCCGGGCCGTGCCAGCTCGAAAGCCGCCAGCATGCGCTGGAGGTGGCCTCTGCGCTGAGGGAGATCGCCGCGCGGCTGAAGATCGGGCTCGTCTACAAGACCTCGTTCGACAAGGCCAACCGCACCAGCGCGTCGGCAGCGCGCGGTCTCGGGCTCGCACAGTCGCTGCCGATCTTCGCCGAGATCCGCGCCTCCCTCGGCTTGCCGGTCCTGACCGACGTGCATGACGCCGCGCAGTGCGCCGAGGTGGCGCAAGCCGTGGACATCCTCCAGATCCCGGCCTTCCTGTGCCGGCAGACCGATCTGCTGCTGGCCGCCGCCGCGACGGGCAAGGTCGTCAACGTCAAGAAGGGGCAATTCCTCGCGCCCTGGGACATGGCGAATGTCGTGACCAAGATCACGACCGCAAACAATCCCAACGTGCTCGTTACCGAGCGCGGCGCCTCGTTCGGCTACAACACGCTGGTCTCCGACATGCGCGCGCTGCCGATCCTGGCGCGCACCACCGGCGCGCCCGTGATCTTCGACGCCACCCATTCGGTGCAGCAGCCGGGCGGGAAGGGGACGTCCTCGGGCGGCGAGCGTGAGTTCGTGCCGGTGCTGGCGCGCGCAGCCGTCGCGGTCGGCGTTGCCGGCGTCTTCATCGAGACCCATCCCGACCCTGATCGCGCGCCCTCGGACGGGCCCAACATGGTGCCGCTGCGCGAGTTCGAAGGGCTGATCCGCACGCTGATGGCATTCGACGCGGTGACGAAAAGCACAACGCGCTGATGTCCCCGCCTGCGACCGGGCCGTCGTCCGACCAGAAGTTTCCGCCCGCGATCAATATCATCGCGCTCGCGAGCTTCTCGGCGGCGTTGTCCACGCGCGCGCTCGATCCCGTCCTGCCGCATGTCGCGGAAGATTTTTCGATCAGTATCACGACGGCCGCCAGCATCGCGGCCGGCTACGCCTTGATCTACGCGCTGGTTCAGCCGGTGATCGGAGCGGCTGCCGATCTGTTCGGCAAGGCGCGGTTGATGACGCTGTGCCTGGCGCTGCTTGGCGTCTCCTGCATTCTTGGCGCGGTCGCGACCACCTTCTCGGGCCTGTTCGCGAGCCGCATCCTCGCCGGTATCGCCTCCGGTGGCGTGTTTCCGGTCGCACTCGGCCTGACCGCCGACCTCGTTGCACCCGCCAAGCGGCAGGTCGCGATCGGCCGCACGCTTGCGGGTTCGATGACCGGCAATCTGCTCGGTGCGACCGCCTCCGGCGTCATCGGCGAACTCATCGGCTGGCGCGGTGTGCTCATGATGCTCGGCGCGCTCGGCCTGATCGCGGCCGTTGCAGTGGCGGCGGGCTTTCGCGGTGCCGCGCTGACGGCGCCGCCGAAGACCGATCTGAAGGCCTTGCGGCAGGGCTATCGGACC
The DNA here is from genome assembly GCF_052075965.1 of Bradyrhizobium sp. 482_C4_N1_8. Lineage (NCBI taxonomy): Bacteria > Pseudomonadati > Pseudomonadota > Alphaproteobacteria > Hyphomicrobiales > Nitrobacteraceae > Bradyrhizobium > Bradyrhizobium sp. 482_C4_N1_8. The sequence goes on from NZ_CP197231.1 coordinate 4,344,970, forward strand.
ATCTTCGCCAACCCCAACACGCGCTACTGCTACTCGGCGGTCTTCGTCGAGGGCTGCTGCGTATTCGGCCTGTTTCCGTTCATCGCCGCGCTGCTGTTCGATCTCGGCGAGAAGTCGCCGTCGATCGCAGGCATCGTGATCGCGGGCTTTGCGATCGGCGGACTGTTCTACACTTTCACGGTCTCACGCTTCCTGCCGTGGCTCGGCGTCAGGGGCATGATGATTGCGGGCGCGGGCCTCGTCGGACTGCAGCTCGGCGTGCTCGCCTTCGGTCCCGGATGGAAGCTGCAATTCGCCAGCATGCTGGCGATGGGCTGGGGTTTCTACATGATCCACGGCTGCCTGCAGGTGTTCGCCAGCGAGCTGTCGATCGGGGCGCGGGCAACGGCGATGTCGCTGCATTCGTTCTTCTTCTTCATGGGGCAGACCGTTGGCCCGATCGCCTATGGGCTTGGCCTCCAGCACGGTGGCAAGGTCTCGACCCTGCTCACGAGCGCCGCGATCATGGTGGCGCTTGGTCTCGTCTGCGCCCGGCTGCTCAAGCAGCGGGCACCCTCGGACGCACGGGTCTGAGGGGAGTATCGAACTACCGGTTTCCGTATTTTCCCGGAAGAGATTGGTAGCCAAAGCCGTTCAATCTTAAACCAAATCTCATCGTTCGCTCCGTAGATTGCCCGCGAACCGCGTCTTGGCGGCAATATGGATCAGTCGATGCAAAAGCAGCGTTCGGTCGCCCGCATCCTCGGGGCGGTGGTTGGATCTCTCGGTCTCGTCCTCGTCGTCATCTGCGCCTATGCGCTGAAGCTCGCGGTCACCCGCTACTCGGACAGCAACCGCATCGTCTCGCTCGCGGTCGCCAGCCGCGACCTGACCAATACGCTCGTGATTTTCCGCCTGGAGCGCGGTGACACGCTGAGCTATCTGGCGTCGGCTGCCCCCGCGCCCGACAGCGTCATGAGCAGTCTCGCCGACCAGCGAGCCACCGTGCAGAAGAATTACGCGCAGGCCTTGCAGAGCCTCGCCTCTGCTGAAGCGCCCGGTCTTGCCGAAAAGCTCGACAAGCTCCGCGGCATCTGGGCGCAGCTCGAGGAGTTGCGGCCGCGCGCGGTCACTGCCCTGAAGCAGGAGAAGGCGGCGCGTGACGCGAACCTGCAACCGAGCTGGGCCAAGATCAGCGACGCCTATATGGACGCGATCGGCGACGTCACCGCCCATGTCGACAACGCGATGACGCTGATCGATCCCGTGGTCGATCGCCTCTTGATCGCCAAGCAGGCCTCCTGGCAGGCCCGCGCCAACGCAGGTCAGACCATTCTCGTCCAGTTCTCCTCGATCCTCGCCAACAAGACCTGGACCGCCGCCGATGGCGTAACCTTCGCCGATCTCCGCGGTCGCATCCAGCAGTCCTGGGTGGTCGTGCGCGATCTCAGCCCGAATGTGGCCTCGCCCGAGCTGTTGCAGGCGATCCGTAACGCCGAGCCGGAAATCTCCGGCGCGCTCAGCGACGAACGCAATGCCATTGCGACCAAGCTGCTCGCCGGCGAGCCCGCCGGCGTCGCAGGCATCGACTACCGCGATCGTCAGCTTGTCGGCGCCAACAACGTCGTGATCGTCACACAAACCGCGCTCGCCAACATGATCTCGCGGGCCGAAGACGGTGCCTCGCGCGCCCGCTTCAGCCTGATCCTGTTCGGCCTGCTGGTGCCGGCCTCGCTGGCGCTGACGATCGGCGGGCTGATGCTGATGCGCAACCGCGTTACCCAGCCGCTGACCGCGATCACCGGTGTCATGACCCGTTTCGCGGCGCATGATTTCGCCGGTGAGGTGCCGGGTCTCGGCCGCAACGACGAGATCGGCCGCATGGTCGCGGCGCTCCAGGTGTTCAAGGAGGCCATGATCAACGCCGAGCGCCTGTCCGGCGACCGGGCCGCCGAGCGCGCCGACAAGGAGAAGCGTGCGTCCGAATTGTCCGGCCTCGTGCGGCAATTCGAGAGCCGCATCGGCCAGATGGTACAGACGCTGTCGAGCGCCTCGGGCGAGCTGGAGACGACCGCGCGCTCGATGTCGGGCACGGCAGCCGAGGCCCAGACCCAGGCCGGCTCGGCCTCGACGCTCGCCGACCAGGTCGGCGGCGGCGTGCAGACCGTGGCGGCTGCGGCGGAGGAGCTCAACGCCTCGATCCGCGAGATCAACCGTCAGGTCGAGCAGGCGACGCGCGCCACCGAGCAGGCGGTTGTCACCGTCAAGGAAACCGACAGCACCATGCGCGCGCTTGCCGACGGCGCCGATCGCATCGGCGAGGTCATCGGCCTCATCACCTCGATCGCCGGCCAGACCAACCTGCTGGCGCTGAACGCGACGATCGAGGCAGCCCGAGCCGGCGAGTCCGGTAGAGGTTTTGCGGTGGTGGCGAGCGAGGTGAAGAACCTGGCCTCCCAGACGGCGAAGGCGACCGAAGAGATCAGCGCCCAGATCACGGAGATCCAGGGGGCGACGCAGAAGGCGGTCTCGGCGATCGACGGCATCGTCAAGACCATCGAGGAGGTCTCGAGCATCAACCGCGTCATCGCCGCCGCCATCGAGGAGCAGAACAAGGCCACCGCCGAGATCGCAAACACCGTGCAGCACACGGCGGAAGCGACCTCGACCGTCACCCGCAACATCGCAACCGTGTCGTCAGCGGCGAACGAGACCGGCCGCGCCGCTTCCGGCGTGTTGAAGGCCGCCGCCAACCTGTCGAGCCAGTCGACCTCGCTGACGTCGGAGGTCGACGGCTTCATCAGCAAGGTGAGGGCGGTGGCGTAAGGGCTGCCGCGCGCTCTATCGAATGTCCTTGGCCCCCAGAGACGGCGCTTCGCGCCGCGCTGGGGTGGCACAATCAACGAGGGCGATGCGCGCGGGCGGCGATTGCTTGCGCGCGTTCGAGCAGCGCTTCGGCGCGCTGCACGATCGGAATATCAATCATCTTGCCGTCGATGGCGAAGGATGCGCGGCCCTCGGCAGCCGCCTGCTTGTTGAGCGCAACGACGCGCTCGGCGTCCGCTACCTCCTTGGCGGAGGGGCTGAAACCCTCGTTCAGGATCGGCACCAGCGACGGATGGATACAGGCAGAGCCCACGAAGCCAAAGTCCGCAGAGCGCCTGACGATCCTTGTGTATCCTTCCAGATCGGAGAAATCGGCGACTGAGCCGATGGTGCCGAGCGGCATGATGCCGGCGGCGCGGGCTGCCTGCACGACCTGTTGCTTCGGCATCAACAGGGTTTCTTCCGTCGGCTTGGCGCCGATGGCGGTGGCATAATCTTCCGCACCCAGTGAAATGCCGGCCAGCCGCGGGATCGATCGCGCGATCTCGTGAGCCCTAGAGAGAGGACCGGGCGCCTCGATCAGGCCGACAAACCAGATATTGCCGATGGGCAATCCGCGCTCGATCTCCAGTCTGGTCACCATCTCGTCGAGCAGGCGCAGATGCTCGGCGCCTTCGACCTTGGTGATCTTGATCGCGTCCACGCCGGCGATGACAGCCGCTTCCAGATCGGGCACCGCCAATTCGAGCGGCTGGTTGATCCGCACCATGACATCCGAACTTCCGGTGTCGCGAAAGCGCTTCACGATGCCCGGGATCAGCTTTCGAGCGTTGGCCTTTTCAGCCAGCGGCACGCTGTCCTCGAGATCGATGATCAGCGCGTCCGCGCCGCGCTCGACGGCCTTGACCACGAACCGCTCGACGTTCGCGGGTACGAACAGCGCAGAGCGCCAGACCGGGAATTTTCGTTCAACTGTCATGTGCTGGTTTCCTTCACAACGCCCGAGGCGAGGGCGGCATCGATGTCGTCAGGGCTGAGGCCGGCTTCGGCCAGGATGGTGCGGCTGTGCTGACCGAGGCGTGGCGCAGGCGTCCGGATGCTTCCGGGCGTCTCGGACAGGCGAACCGGGACGGCGTGCATCGGGAACGTTCCCATGTCCTCGTCGGGATAGTCGGCCAGCAGTCCCCGGGCCTGCACGTGGCGATCGTTCATCAAGCGGACGGTGTCGTTGACCGGACCGATCGTGACCTCGGCCGCCTCGAAGAAGGCGACGTTGTCGTCGACCGTTCGTGTCGCGATGAAATCGCCGATGATCTTGTCGAGTTCGGCGACATGGACGAGCCTCTGCTCGTTGGTCTTGAACTTTGGATCCTCGCAGAGCTCCGGGCGGCCGATCGAACGCAGCACCCGCATCGCCATGCCTTGCGTGGATGCCGACAGGCAAACCCAGCCGCCATCGAGCGTGCGGTAGACATTGCGCGGTACCGAGCCGCTCGAGCGGCTCCCGCTGCGCGGTTTGACCACGCCGGTCAAACGGTAATTTGCCGCCTGAGGCCCGAGCGAGTTGACGATCGGGTCGAGCAGCGGCAGGTCGATCACCTGTCCCTTTCCGCCGTTGATCTCGACCTCCCGAAGGGCCGCCATCGCGGCGAACGCTCCGGTGAGACCGGACAGGGCATCGGCCAGATACATAGGCGGCAATACCGGCTCTCGATCGGGGAAGCCGTTCATCTCGGCGAAGCCCGAAAAGCCTTCCACCAATGTCCCGAAGCCGGGCCGGCGATGATAGGGGCCGGTCTGCCCCCATCCCGATATGCGAACGATCACAAGCTTGGGCTCCAGCCGCAGCAGTTCCTCCGGCGAGAGCCCCATCTGCTCGAGCGTGCCGGGACGGAAACTCTCGACCAGCATCGCGGCGCCGGGAATCATCTTGCGGATCAGCGGCACCGCTTCGTCGTGACGGAATTCCAGGCAGATGCTGCGCTTGTTGCGCGAATGGATCTTCCAGTTGGTTTCGACACCCTTGGTGCGCCAGCCGCGCAGCGTATCGCCTTCGCGCGGCTCGACCTTGATAACGTCGGCGCCGAAGTCGGCGAGATGCTGGGTGAGCAGATTGCCTGCGACCAGCCTCGAGAGGTCGATGACGCGGAGCCCTGTCAGCGGGCCGCGGACACCGGGGGTGTAGTCGGCCTGATGCAGTCCGCTTTCGGGAGAGGTGGCGTCAGTGGGATTTGCCATGGTTCCGTTCTGTAAACAGGATGCCGCCGGTGACAGGCAGCCACAGGCGCAACTGGCGGTCAGTCATTGCCTCCTGGGTTTCGATGCGGATCTGATTTCCGCCGACGCTCAATCCGATTTGCCATCGGCCGCCAACATAGGAATGGCTGACCACGTCGGCTTCAACGATCGAACCTCCGATCGCCTGATCGTTGGCCGCCGCCAGGCGCATCTGCTCGGGGCGATAGGCAAACGTGACCTTGTCGCCCAGGGATGGACGTTTGTCGGACTTGATCAGAACGCGCTGACCATCGGCGAGACTGACCAGTGTCTGTCCATCGCCGTCGGGCGCCCCGACCACGTCGCCGTTGAGGAAATTGGTCGTTCCGATGAAGTCGGCGACGAAACTGTCTGCCGGCCGCGTGTAGATCTCTTGGGGCGAGCCGATCTGGCTGATGCGGCCGCCATTCATGACCACGATGCGGTCGGACAGAGCCAGCGCTTCGACCTGGTCGTGTGTCACGTAGATCGTCGTCAGGCCGAGGCGCGTGCGCAGTTCGGCAAGCCAGGTCCGGGCGCGATCGCGCAGCTTTGCGTCGAGATTCGACAGGGGCTCGTCGAGCAGGAGGATTTCGGGCTGGTAGACCAACGTTCGCGCGAGCGCGACACGCTGCTGCTGGCCGCCCGAGAGCTGATGCGGATAGCGGTCCTGAAAGCGCTCCATCTCGACGAGAGCGAGACTCTCCTCGACGCGGCGCTTGCAGTCGGCGGTCGATACCTTGCGCAGCTTGAGCGGAAACACGACGTTGTCATAGACCGTCATGTGTGGCCACAAAGCGTAGCTCTGGAACACGAGCCCGCAATGGCGCGCTTCCGGCGGCAGGAAGATTCCCTTTTCTCTGTCGAAATAGGTCTTGTTGCCGACGCGGATGCGTCCGCTCGTCGGCTGATCCAGTCCGGCAATGGCGCCGAGCGTTGTTGACTTGCCGCACCCTGACGGCCCCAGCAGCGTGACGAACTCGCCATCGGCAACGTGGATGTTGACGTCGTCGATCGCTTTGACCGGTCCGTACCGCTTGTGCAGGTTCTCGATCAGCAACTCAGCCATAAAGCTTCACTCCGAGAAAAGCGCGCGCCGCCGTGACACAGACGCCGATCACCAGGATCTGGATGGTCGCCAGCGCGGACACCAGACCGACCTCGCCCTGCGTCCATGCCTGGAGCAGCGTGGTCCCGATCACTTCGCTGCCGGGAGCGAACAGGAAGATCGCGGTCGTGTATTCCTTGAAGAACGTGATGAAGAGGATGATGAAGCAGGCTACCAGAGCCGGGCGCAGCAAGGGCAAAACGATGCGCCGGCTCGTCGTCCACCAGTCCGCGCCCTGCGTACGGGCGGCGCGATCGAAATCCGGGCTCATCTGCAACAACATCGGAGCAACCGCACCGAGCCCCACAGGAATGAAGTGCATCGTGAAGGCGGCAACCAGAATCCAGATCGTGTTTCGGAGGCCGCCCAAGCCAGGCACGAGCGCAAACGCGTAGAAGAAACCGATGCCGGCGACGACGCCGGGCACTGCACGGGGAAACAGCGCGGCGTAGTGCAGCGCGCCACGCCAGCGGAAGTCGGACCGCAGCACGATGATGGCGATCAGGGCGACCATCGCAGTGGCGACGACGCCACCGACCGAACTGACGATCAGCGAGTTCCAGATCGAACGCGGGTAGACCGGGTATTCGAGCATGTTGGCGAAGTTGCCGAGCGTCAGCACCTCGCTGATCGGCACCATCGGCGACAGCAGGCTCGTGAAGGCGCGCAGCAGCAGCGCGCCGATCGGCATCACGACAGTTGCGGTGATGTAGATCGCCGAGACGATGCAAAGCGGCCAGCGCAGGTTGTTCAGGCGGAAAGGGCGCGGTCGCGTGGCCTTGCCGCCGAGCGTGACGAAGCGCCTTGTGTTACCGAGCAGGCGTCCTTGTAGCCACACCAACACGCAGACGACGGCAAGCATCAGCACGGCAGCTGTTGCCACCAGCCCGTGATCGGGGCGGGCCGACGCCACGCCGTTGTTGTAGAGGAACGTGGTCAGCACAGTGATGCCGGCGGGATCTCCGAACACCAGCGGAATTGCGAGGAGCTCCAGTCCCACAGTGAAGTTCAGCACGGCACTATAGGCGATCGCCGGCATGAGGAGCGGCAGCGTGATCCGCCACAAGGTCCTCAAGGTGCCGGCGCCGGTCACGCGCGCGGCTTCCTCCAAAGTCGGATCGGTGATCGAGGCCGACGACATGCAGTAGATGTAGGCGACCGGTGCTTGCGAGACGCCCGCGATCATCGCCATGCCCGGCAGCGAGTAGAGATTCCAGGGCGCGCCGTCGAAGATCGACTGAACCAGAAGCGTGAGGTAGCCGGCCGGTCCGTAGATCGTGTACCAGCCGAACGACAGTACCAGCGCCGAGAGATAGATCGGCCACAGGAAGAGCTCGCCAAACAACCGCGCAAACGGCATGTCGGTGCGGCCGAACAGCACCGCCGCCAGCGTGCCCAGCGTCTGCGAAATCACGGTGGTGAGGGTGGCGAACACGAACGTGTTCCAGATGACGAGCGCGAAGCCGTCGGTGCGAAGCAGGCGCCCGAAATTGCCCAGCGTCAGTTGCTGGCCGGAATCGTAGAGCGCACGATCCAGGAAAGATTGATAGAGAACGGGCAGGAGAGGCGCTGCGATCAGGACAACAGTCAGCAACGCCATGCCATACTGGATGACCGTGTCGCGGCCGGGCAGCGGCTTCGGCAAGGCGTCCGCGGCCGACGACCCCAGCGCGCTGCTTGCGTCAAGCGACATTGAAGGTCTTTTTCCAGCGCGCGAGGAAGCTGTCGTAGTCCCGCACCGCGTCCCGATCGTAGCCGATGTAGCAGATGTTCTGCTCGCCGACGGCTTCCACGATCGACGAGTAGGTGTGGCGGATTCCGTCGCCCGGCTTCACACCGGGGCGTGCCGGCGTCAGGCCGCCCCGTCCGAATGCGCGCTGACCGTCCTCCGAGACGACGTAGTCGAGCATCAGTTTTGCTGCGTTGACGTTCTTCGATCCCTTCGGAATCGCGATGCCACGCAGCACGACCGGCTGACCGTCTCCGATGAAGCTCCAGCCGAGGATCTTTGCCCGCGCCGGATCGTTCAGGCGCGGCCAGAAGGTGATGGCCGAAACGAAGAAGCCCATGGTGTATTCGCCGGAGGTGACCTTCTCGGTCATTGGGCCGCCGGAACGCTCGAATCGGGGCGAAAGCTTTGCAAGTTGGGCGAACCAGTCCCAGGCCTTTTCGCCGTGCTTCTTCACGAACGCGTAGCTGATGCCGTAGCCGAAAGTTGTTTGATGCACGCCGTAGCTGGTGATGCGGTTGCGCCAGGTCTTCTCGTTTGCGACTGCAAGCTCGACGAACTCGGCAAGTGTCTTGGGACGCTTGCCGTCGGCCACCAGCGTGTTGTTCCAGATTAGCGCCATGGGGTCGGACGAGACGGTGTAGACGCCGGGAAACGGCTTTGACCAATCCGGCCAAGCCTTCGCTTCAGGCGATACGTAGTCTAGGACTTCACCGCGCTCCTGGAAATCGATCCATCCGCCCGGATCGGCCGTCGCGATGAGGTCGCAGGTGCGGCTGTTGGTGCTCCGCTCGGCCAGATATCGCTCGAAGCTCTCGCGGGAGGCGGGGAGATCCAGGGTCTCGACCTTGATCTTCGGGTAGAGCTTGTTGAAGCCCTCGATCACGGGACGCCAGTTTTCCGGCGACATAATCGAGTAAATGAGGAGGCTGCCCTCGTTATGAGCGTCGTCGATGACCTTCTGATAAGTCTCGGGATACCCGTTCGGCGCCGCCTGGGCCGTGCCCCGGAGCCCCATCGTGGCGCCGAGAACCGACATCACCATTAAGCTTCTACGATCGATGCCCGACATCTACTGTTCCTCCGGCCGCCGCGATTTGTTATGCACATTTATTGGCGCCAATTTGTGCGCAATAGTATTGGCAAGTCAAGCGCTCCAAAAAGGGAAGCAGCCATGAAAGTACGGAAGGAGCAGAAGAGGCTGTTGGCGGCGGAACTCGGTGCCGCCATCCTGCAAGGCGACTACCGGCCAGGCGAATGGTTGCGCCAGATCGACCTGGAAGAAGCCTTCGCTGCCAAACGGTTTGACGTCCGGAGTGCGCTGACCCAGCTTGCCGCAAGCGGGATGGTGACGCATGTCGAAAATCGCGGATACCGGGTCGCGCAACCCGACTTGAACGTCGTCCGCGAGATATTGGCGATCCGCACGCTGCTCGAAGTTGAAGCGGCAAGGCAGGCGCTACCGAATATCGGCCCCGACGAACTCAAGAAGATCAAGCAGGCTCAGCAAATCTTCGAAGATGCTGTGGCGCGCGGTAGCAAGGCGGATCAGGCAAATACCAACGCAGCCTTTCACGATGAGATCTATCGCCATGCAACGAACCAATCGCTCGCCAGCCTCATCGTGGAAATCAGAAATCGCGCCAGACCAGGGCCGATTGCCTTGTGGCCCTCGAACGCCGAGCTGCAGAGAAGCGCTGCACACCATGTCGAGATCGTCGATGCGATCGAGTCTCGCGATCTCGCCGCGCTCGTTGCAGCAGTGCGACGACACATCGTCGAATCCGGCGCCAACTATCCGGCGCGCGATCTCGGTCCGGTCAAGAAGACCTCGGCAGCCTCCGATTGACCAGGAGTGGCGAAGCCAATCTGTTGAGGGCGTGTCAGGAGCAGCGCACGGAGTAGGCCTGCCTCAATTCGCGCCCCCAGCCGGGATCGGCTCCATCCCGCTTGCGATGATCGCTTCGCGCGCGGCGGGGGAGGCGAGGAATTTTATGAGGGCATGGCCGGCCTCGGGCTCCTTCGAACCGGCCGCGATCCCGGCCGAGAAGATCGTGATCTTCTGCAATTCGTTCGGCAGCGGTCCCACGATATCGATGCCCTTCACGGGCTTCAGCTCGCTGATCTGCTGGAAGCCGAGCTCGGCCTCGCCGTGCGCGACGATCTCGCCGACCGGCGTTGCCGGAATCTTTCGTGCCTTGTCCTTCATGACATCGGCGATGCCGAGCTTGTCGAACATCTCGGTCGAGACATAGACGCCGCTGGCGCTATCGGAATAGGCGATCGTCTTGGCCGCCAGCAGCGCGCGCTTGACGGCCTCCACCGAGCTGATGTCCGGCTTCGACGCACCCGATTTCACGGCAACGCCGATCGGCGATCTGGTGAGGTCGACCTGGCTGCCGGCCACGACCTTGCCCTTGCCGGCGAGGTCGGTGAGGGCATAGCCCACCATGATTAGGACATCCGCGGGTTCGCCGCGCTCCAGCCGGACCGGGATCGCATTGGTGGTCGTCCCCATCGACGGCCCATATTCCGTCAGCACTTTGTTGCCGGTGGCCTTCTCGAATTCCGGCACGAGCGCCTTGTAGGCAGCCGTCAATCCGCCCGAGATCATCACATGGACCTCGGCAGCTTCGGCCGCGCCGGTCAGCCACAGGACGGTTAGAACGCCGAAGGCAATGTTGCGGAATGTTGCTGATATCGATGTCATCGTCATTCGTCTCCAACTAACCTCGTCCGCGATACGGCGCGACGCCTTGCTCCGGCACCCACAATCCCTTCGGCACGCGGCCGGTCTGCCAGAACACGTCGATCGGGATGCCGCCGCGCGGATACCAGTAGCCGCCGATGCGCAAGAACTTCGGCTTGATCTCGCTCGCGATGCGCTTGCCGATCATGACGGTGCAATCCTCGTGGAATGCGCCGTGATTGCGGAAGCTCGCGATATAGAGCTTGAGCGACTTCGACTCCAGCAGCCACGGGCCGGGGGCGTAATCGATCATCAGATGCGCGAAATCCGGTTGTCCCGTGACCGGGCAGAGCGAGGTGAATTCCGGCACGGTGAAGCGCACCAGATAGTCCGTGCCCTTTTGCGGATTGGGCACGCGGTCGAGCTGGGCTTCTTCCGGTGTGTGCGGCCATTCGACCGCGCGGCCGAGCTGGAGGGATTTCTTCGCCATCGTCGTCACATCCTGTTCGAGCATGATCCGGAAAAGTGGGCAGGTTTTCCGAAAGATCATGCTCAACTAAAAAACCGGAGCGCGATAAGATCACGCTCCAGAGGATGCCGGGATGGACGCAAATGTCGCCGTCGTCAACCGGCCGCGATCGTCTGGATCATGACGATCCGGTCGTTGCCGGACTCGCAGCCCCACAGCTCGCCCGGGCGGCCGTCGAGCTGGCGCACATTGGCATTGGCCTTGTCGCTGGCGAAAACGTTGAACCGCTCTGTCGCGGGATCGAAGCGGACGATGGCATTGGCGGAGAAATCGGTCAGCCAGACCTTGTCCTTGTCGTCGACATAGACGGCATAGGTGCGAGGGCGATCGCCCGGCAGCTTCCAGGTTTTCCAGGAGCCGTTGGCGGGATCGTGCACCGAGACGTGACCGCTGTTCCACTCGCTGACCCAGATCCGGCTTTGCGAATCTGACCAGACCCGCCGCGACCCCTGGCTCGGCGTCGGCGGCTCGACAATGGCAGCATTGCCGGTCGCAAGATCAATCTTCGCGATATGGCTGCCGGCCAGCGAGGCGTACCAGACCTCACCCCTGGGTGTCACCGCGATGCCGTAGGGGCCAACACCCCTGGGCGCCCTGAACACGTCCATCTCGCCCGATCCCGGCTTGAGCCGGCCGTAATAGCCGGACTGGCCGGTGAACCAGTAGGTGCCGTCCTTGTCGAACACGCCGGTGTTGAGATTGGCGTAGGCGAATTTCTCGGGCAGGCGGAACAGCGTGACCTTGAGATCGCCGGGATCGACCCGGGCGATCGCGTTCTGGCCGCCCTCGGTGATCCAGGGGGCACCGTCGGGGCCGATCGTCACGCCGTGCGGCGCGGCGCCCTGGCCGAGGCTGACTGTCTTGAAACTGCCATCCCGGGGGTCGAGCCTGCCCAGCATGCCCTTGCCCTGCGCCGTGAACCAGACTGTGCCGTCGCGAGCGGGGGCGAGGTCGTGCAGGCCGATGCCGGCGCTGATGGGGAAATATTTTGTCCGGAACAGGCCTTCCTGCGCAAAACTTGGGCGAACAGCGAGGAGGGCAGCGCTCGAGGCAAGAAACTGGCGGCGGTTCATGGCGTTACCCCGACTGTTTCAGATTGAGGTTGGACGCGCTGAGCAGGCGACTTCAAGGATAGTCCGAGCCCGCTCACGCGTCAGCCGAAGCACGCCGTCCAAGCGTTCACATTTGCTTGCGGCCCGTGTAAGACCCCCGGCACCGATCAGCCCTAACGAACGGAAGTGCACATCATGACCGCCATCATCGACATCATTGGCCGCGAAATTCTCGACAGCCGTGGCAATCCCACCGTCGAGGTCGACGTCGTGCTGGAAGATGGTGCGCTCGGCCGTGCCGCGGTGCCGTCCGGCGCCTCCACCGGCGCCCATGAGGCGGTTGAACTGCGCGATGGCGACAAGGCCCGCTATCTCGGCAAGGGCGTCACCAAGGCCGTCGGCGCCGTCAATGGCGAGATCTTCGAGGCCCTGAGCGGCCTCGATGCCGAGCAGCAAGCCCAGATCGACCAGATCATGATCGACCTCGACGGTACGCCGAACAAGAGCCGGCTGGGCGCCAATGCCATCCTCGGCGTCTCGCTTGCCTGCGCCAAGGCTGCCGCAAACTCGCTCGACATGCCGCTCTATCGTTACGTCGGCGGCACCTCGGCGCGTCTGTTGCCGGTGCCGATGATGAACATCATCAATGGCGGCGTGCATGCCGACAATCCGATCGACTTCCAGGAGTTCATGATCCTCCCCGTCGGCGCGTCGTCCTTCGCCGAGGGCCTGCGCTACGGCGCGGAAGTGTTCCACACCCTGAAGTCCGAGCTTAAGAAAGCCGGCCACAACACCAATGTCGGCGACGAGGGCGGTTTCGCCCCGAACCTGCCGTCGGCGGACGCCGCGCTCGAATTCGTCATGAACGCGATCGGCAAGGCCGGCTACAAGGCCGGAACCGACATCGTGATCGGCCTCGACTGCGCCTCGACCGAGTTCTTCAAGGACGGCAAATACGTCTATGAAGGCGAGGGCAAGACCCGCTCGATCTCCGAGCAGGCCAAGTACCTCGCAGACCTGGTGTCGCGCTATCCGATCGTGACCATCGAGGACGGCATGTCGGAAGACGACATGGACGGCTGGAAGGAGCTCACCGACCTCATCGGCAAGAAGTGCCAGCTCGTCGGCGACGATCTCTTCGTCACCAACGTCAAGCGCCTGGCCGAAGGCATCAAGGCCGGCCGCGCCAATTCGATCCTGATCAAGGTCAACCAGATCGGTACGCTGACCGAGACGCTCGCTGCCGTCGAGATGGCGCACAAGGCCGGCTATACCTCGGTGATGTCGCACCGCTCCGGCGAGACCGAGGATTCGACCATCGCCGACCTCGCGGTCGCCACCAATTGCGGGCAGATCAAGACCGGCTCCCTTGCGCGTTCGGACCGCACCGCCAAATACAATCAGCTCCTGCGCATTGAGCAACAGCTCGGCAAGCAGGCGCTCTACGGCGGCAAGGCGGCATTGAAGGCGCTGGCATAAGCCGGCGCTCCAGCTAGGACAAGGGAGGATCGACATGAGTGACGGCAAGACCGGACTGCAACTGCGTTCGCTGATCAAGAAGAGCGGTGAACTGGAAATCTCGCTCGTCGACGTGCCGACCCCCGAGCCCGCCGCGGACGAGGTCGTCGTCCGCGTCGAGGCGGCGCCGATCAACCCGTCCGACCTCGGCCTTCTCGTCGGCGCGGCCGATATGAGCACGGCGAAGGCGTCCGGCACCAAGGACGCTCCCGTCATCACCGCGAAGGTGCCGGAGGGCGCGATGCGGGCGATGGCCGGCCGGCTCGACGAAGCCATGCCGGTTGGTAACGAAGGCGCGGGCGTCGTCATCAAGACCGGCTCGTCCGATGCCGCGAAAGCATTGATGGGCAAGACCGTCGCGATGATCGGCGGAGCGATGTACGCGCAGTACCGCACGCTGAAAGTGCGCGAGTGCCTGCCGCTGCCGGCGGGCACCACGCCGGCCGAAGGCGCCTCCTGCTTCGTCAATCCGCTCACGGCGCTCGGCATGACCGAGACCATGCGGCGCGAGGGGCACAAGGCGCTGGTGCACACTGCGGCCGCCTCCAATCTCGGCCAGATGCTGAACAAGATCTGCATCAAGGACGGCATTCCGCTGGTCAACATCGTGCGCAGCAAGGAGCAGGCCGACATCCTGCACAAGATCGGCGCCAAATACGTCGTCGATTCCACCGCACCGAGCTTCCTCGGCGATCTCACCAATGCGCTGGTCGAGACCGGCGCCACCATCGCCTTCGATGCCATCGGCGGCGGCAAGCTGGCCGGCGACATCCTCAACTGCATGGAAGCCGCGATCAACAAGACCGCCAAGGAATACAGCCGCTACGGCTCCAACGTGCACAAGCAGGTCTACGTCTACGGCGCGCTCGATATCCGCCCGATCGAGCTGCCGCGCGGCTTCGGCATGGCCTGGGGCGTCGGCGGCTGGCTGCTGTTTCCGTTCCTGATGAAGATCGGGCAGGCGGACGGAGCCAGGCTGCGCCAGCGCGTCGTCGACGAATTGAAGACGACCTTCGCCAGCCACTACACCAAGGTGGTGTCGCTTCAGGAGGCGCTCGATCCCGCCAACATCGCGGTCTACGCCAAACGGGCCACCGGCGAAAAATTCCTCATCAACCCAAATAAATCTTCGTGATGTGCCACGGCACACCATCCAAAGAAGGACTTGCCTTCTGAGCGAAGCGCGGGAACATTTGCGCCGCAATTGAAAGCGGGGCAACCGCAAGCAAAGAAGGGGACACTTCCATGACTGATCTGAATCGCCGCGACCTGCTCGCGGGCGCTGCCGCTATGGGCGCGGCGGCCGTAACCGGACTTGGACCGACCACCGCCAGTGCCTCGGTGCCGCAAAGCGGGGCACAGGCGCCCGGCTTCTATCGCTACAAGGTCGGCAGCTACGAGTGCACCTCGATCAACGACGGCGCGCGCACCTTCCCGATGCCCGACAAGTTCGTGGTCAACCTGCCGAAGGAGGAAGCGCTGGCCGCGGGTGAGGCGGCGTACATGCCGAAGGGCATGGTCACGGTGCCGTTCAATCCGCAGCTCATCAACACCGGCTCGAAGCTGGTCCTGATCGACACCGGCAACGGTGTTGCCAATCTCGAGCCGAGCAAGGGCGCGGTCGGCCGTACGCTGCAGAACCTCGCCGCTGCTGGCGTCGACCCGAAGAACATCGACGTCGTGCTGCTGTCGCATCTCCATCCTGATCACACCAACGGCATTCGTCTCGCCGACGGCGCGCTCGCGTTCCCGAATGCGGAGATCATGGTGCCGGCGAAGGATTGGGAGTTCTGGGCGAGCGACGAGAACGCGGCCAAGGCTCCGAACGACATGACGAAGAACTACTTCGCCAACGTGAAGAAGACCTTTGCCGGCCTCGAATCCAAGGTCACGAAATACGAGTGGGGCAAGGAGGTCGCCCCGGGCATCACCTCGATCGCGACGCCCGGCCACACGCCGGGTCACACCTCGTTCGCGGTGGCCTCTGGCGACAAGAAGGTGCTGATCCAATCTGACGTCACCAACATTCCGGAGTTCTTCCTGCGCAATCCGGATTGGCACGTGGCGTTCGACAACGACGGCGCGATGGCGCAGGCGACGCGCCACAAATTCTACGACATGGCGGCAGCCGAGAAGGCGACCGTGATCGGCTTCCACTTCACTTTCCCCTCGGTGGGGCATGTCGAGAAGGACGGCGCGAAATACCGCCTGATCCCGTCGGCCTGGAATCCGACGATCTGAACCGAGCCAGGGGTTTGCGAGAAACGTCAGGCCGCCTTCGGGCGGCCTGATTGTTTTTGGATCGTAGCGACCATCTGCTTTCGAGAAACTCAGCGTTTCCAAACAGGACCGGTTCATGCACTTGCATCCATCGACCGGGATCGCTTAAGTGCCGCCCCGGAACTTCCGCTCAAGCCCCCAAGGACAATCCATGGCCTACAACATCGTCGTGATCGCCGGCAGCCTGCGCAAGGACAGCTTCTCGCTGAAGGTCGCCAACGCGCTCGCAAAGCTCGCGCCGGCCTCGCTCAAGCTCGAGGTCATCACGCTGGCAGGCATCTCGTTCTTCAACCAGGACCTCGAGGGCGCGCCGCCCGCGGACTGGCTGTCCTTCCGCGAGAAGCTGCAGAAGTCGGACGGCGTGATCTTCGTCACCCCCGAATACAACCGCGCCATCCCGGGCGTACTCAAGAACGCCATCGACGTCGCTTCGCGCCCCTATGGCAAGAGCTCGTTCAACGGCAAGCCGGTCGGCATCATCTCGAACTCGCCGGGCCCGCTCGGCGGCGTCAGCGCCGCCAAGACGCTGCAGAACATCCTGCCGGGCATTGCCGGCCCGATCCTGCAGCAGCCCGAGACCTATCTGAACGCGGTCGGCGATGCCTTCGATGCGGAGGGGAACCTGACCAAGGAATCTCTGAAGCCCGTACTCCAGGCCTATATCGACGCGTTTGCCGCGCACGTGGCCAAGCACCACGGCTGAGGTCTTTCTTCGTCATGGCCGGGCTTGTCCCGGCCATCAACGTCTTGGCTCGTGGTGACGAAGAAAGTGGATGCCCGGCACAAGGCCGGGCATGACAGCTGGGGGCATGGATTGGAACGCGAAGGGGGAGGCGATTAGCACTCCCTTAACCAACCTGCCGCATCTTCCCAAGATGGTCTCCCGCGCGCGCCTGAAATCGATCCTGACCGGCCTTGCCCTCTATGCGATGGCGGCCGCTATCGTCGGCTATTTCGGCGTCAACGCCTACACCGGCAAATACGGTCTCAACGCCCGCCAGGAGCTCGACCAGGAGATCATCGCGCTGACGAGTGAGCTGGCCCAGCTCAAGCGCGAGCGCGCGAAGAGCGAGCAGCGCGTGTCGCTGCTGCGGACGTCGCGGATCGACCCTGACATGCTGGACGAGCGGGCGCGCTATCAGCTCGACTATGTCAATCCGCACGATCTCGTTCGGATGATCCCGGCGAAGTAGCGCTTTTCGCTGCATTCGAAACCGGCATCGAAAGCCGCTGCCGAAATCCCGCAACCGTGTAGCAATTCTACCGAAAGTCTTAGGCTTGGAACCGGGCTGCCGCCTTGACGGCAACGCAGCAACGGCCCCATGGCTTCTGCCGCCGTCTGCCTGAGTTGACGCAGATCAACCGGGCCATGCCGGCGCA
The DNA here is from genome assembly GCF_052075965.1 of Bradyrhizobium sp. 482_C4_N1_8. Taxonomy (NCBI): domain Bacteria; kingdom Pseudomonadati; phylum Pseudomonadota; class Alphaproteobacteria; order Hyphomicrobiales; family Nitrobacteraceae; genus Bradyrhizobium; species Bradyrhizobium sp. 482_C4_N1_8. The sequence continues at coordinate 4,362,316 of NZ_CP197231.1, forward strand.
GCCTAGACTGCCACCCGGAGGAAACAGTGATGAATGGGCCAATGTCCCGGCATCACGCGGCCCGCGTCGAGGCCGCCATTGCGTCAGGCCAGGCCGCGCGCTCCGCGCTGGTGGCCTCATGGCGCCGTTCGTCCCGATTGCATCATCTCGATCCCGCCGGTCGCAGCGCGCCGATGCGGCTGAGTGATGTCGAGTTGCGGCAGGCGCGCGAGCGTGTCGCGCCGCTGCTCGCCGCCGCGCAAGGCGCGATGGACCGGCTCTATCAGGCGGTCGGCGCGAGCGGCTGCTGCGTGCTGCTCGCCGACGGCGCGGGCGTGCCGGTCGACCGCCGCGGCACAGCGGTGGACGATGCGACGTTCCAATCCTGGGGCCTGTGGACCGGCGCGCTCTGGAGCGAGGATCATGAAGGCACCAACGGCATCGGCACCTGCGTCGTCGAGCAGCGCCCGCTGACGATCGACCGCGACCAGCATTTCTTCACCCGCAACACGCTTCTGAGCTGCACCGCCGTTCCGATCTACGACCACGAGGCGGCGTTTGCGGGCGTGCTCGACGTCTCCTCCTGCCGCGCCGACCGGACCGATGCGTTTTCCAATCTGATCGCGCTCGCGGCAGGTGAGGCGGCGAGGCGCATCGAGGCTGATCTGTTTCGCCGCGCCTTCGCCCATGCCCGCATCGTGCTGACGCAAGGCGCCGACGGCCAGGCCGGCGGCCTCGTCGCGGTCGATGCGGATGATCTCGTGATCGGCGCGACCCGGTCCGCGCGGGTGGGACTCGGGATTGCGCCCGGCCGTCCCTTGCAGCCGGTGCCCGCGGCTGACCTCCTCGGCGGCGAACCCGCGCATGACCATCTTGCCGGCGGCCAGCGCGCGGTGTTGCAGCGGGCGCTGCTGCGCGCGGACGGCAATGTTTCTGCCGCCGCCAAAGCCCTCGGCGTCAGCCGCGCCACGCTGCACAGGAAGCTGAAGCGGTTCGAGCTGAAGCACTGAGCTGCGGCTCTGTTTTTCTTCCGCGCCCACCAACTCAACCCTCATGGTGAGGAGGCCGCGAAGCGGCCGTCTCGAACCCATGCAGACCTGGCTGTGCCCGCGGCCATCCTTCGAGACGCGCGCAAGAGCGCGCTCCTCAGGATGAGGGCTGAGTGTGTGGGGGAGCTGCGTCACCTGTCGCAGAACTGCGACAGGTTACCCCAGCCATCGCTCCCGCCCGGGCTGACAGGAAAACGCTCCCGCGACATCGTCGGCGCAAGTCGTGAACACGCGACGAATTGCGCAAACAGCAAACATCGGGAGTGATCAATGAACAAGGTGGAATTCCTCGGCGTCACCCAGGTTCCCTTCGCCGAACGCTATGACAATTTCATCGGCGGCAAATTCGTCGCGCCAATCTCCGGCAAGTACTTTGACAACGCCTCGCCGGTGAACGGCCAGATCGTCTGCAAGATCGCGCGTTCCGATGCGCAGGACGTCGAGGCCGCGCTTGATGCGGCGCACGCCGCCAAGGGCGCCTGGGGACGCACCAGCGTCGCCGAGCGCGCCGCGATCCTGAACCGTATCGCCGACCGGATGGAAGAGAATCTGGAGCGCCTTGCGATTGCCGAGACCTGGGACAACGGTAAGCCGATCCGCGAGACCCGCGCCGCCGACCTGCCACTCGCGATCGATCATTTCCGCTATTTTGCCGGCGTGGTGCGCGCACAGGAAGGCTCAATCGGCGAGATCGACCACGACACCATCGCCTATCATTTCCACGAACCGCTCGGCGTGGTCGGCCAGATCATCCCCTGGAACTTCCCGCTGCTGATGGCCTGCTGGAAGCTCGCGCCGGCGCTTGCCGCCGGCAATTGCGTCGTGCTCAAGCCGGCCGAGCAGACGCCGGCCTCGATCATGGTCTGGGCCGAGATCATCGGCGATCTCCTGCCGCCCGGCGTCCTCAACATCGTCAATGGCTTTGGCCTCGAAGCCGGCAAGCCGCTCGCGTCCAGCCCGCGGATCGCGAAAATCGCCTTCACCGGCGAGACCACGACCGGCCGGCTCATCATGCAATATGCCAGCCAGAACCTGATCCCGGTCACGCTCGAGCTCGGCGGCAAGTCGCCGAACATCTTCTTCAACGACGTCACCGCCGAGGACGACGACTTCTTCGACAAGGCGATCGAAGGTTTTGTGATGTTTGCGCTGAACCAGGGCGAGGTCTGCACCTGTCCGAGCCGGGCGATTGTCCACGCCGACATCTACGACCGCTTCATGGAGCGGGCGCTGAAGCGCGTCGCCGCGATCAAGCAGGGCGACCCGCGTGCGGCCGACACCATGATCGGCGCGCAGGCATCTAGCGAGCAGCTCGCCAAGATCCTCTCCTATATCGACATCGGCAAGCAGGAGGGCGCCAAGGTGCTGGCCGGCGGCGGTCGTGCCGAGCTCGGCGGCGATCTTTCCGGCGGCTTCTACGTCCAGCCGACGGTGTTCGAGGGCCACAACAAGATGCGAATCTTCCAGGAGGAGATTTTTGGTCCCGTCGTCTCGGTCACGACCTTCAAGACCGATGACGAAGCGCTCGCGATCGCCAACGACACGCTCTATGGCCTGGGAGCCGGCGTCTGGAGTCGCGATGCCAACCGCTGCTACCGCTTCGGCCGGGCCATCCAGGCCGGACGGGTCTGGACCAACTGCTACCATGCGTATCCTGCGCATGCCGCGTTCGGCGGCTACAAGCAGTCGGGCGTCGGTCGCGAGACCCACAAGATGATGCTCGATCACTACCAGCAGACCAAGAATCTCCTGGTCAGCTACAGCCCGAAGAAGCTTGGCTTCTTCTGATCGGGCAAGATCTGATTGGGCAATATCTGATGGGGCAGGAGAGGGCGGTGCAACCTTGCGCCGTCCTCTCCGCCGTCATCCGTCTGTCAGAGTCTTGAGACAAGACGACAGCGCCGACCGTATTCGGTTCGGCGCCCGCGGCATTCGAAGCGATGCCGGGCAAAGACGGAGGCTTGGTGATGCGGAACAGTCGTTCAGGACGGACAATGGGTGTCGCAGCGATGCTGTTCGGCGCGGCGGTGCTGCCGCTGTCGATGGCCTTTGCACAGTCCGGCGCGGCGCCAGCTGGCGCCAAGCCCTTCCTGACCGTCGATGGAAAGGCGCCACTGGTCCTTGGCCATCGCGGCCTGCCGGGCCTGGTACCTGAAGAGACCGAGGCGTCGTACGACCTCGCCGCGGCGCTCGGGACCGATGCGCTCGAAGAGGATTTGCACCTGACCAAGGATTGCGTTCTGGTCGTGCGCCATAACCCCTGGCTGAGCGACAACACCAACATTGCCGAGGTGGCGAAGACCAATGCGGCCGTCGCTGCCCGCAAGCGCACCGTGCCCGGTGTGCGCGTCAAGGCCCCGTCGGCCACCGGCGTGCCTGCCGACTACCTGACGGATCTCAGCGACCAGGCCGATCCCAAGTCGGTGCTGAAGTCGCTGATCGTGGACGGCGAGGATCATACCAACGATTGGTCGATCAGCGACTTCACCATGGCCGAGCTGAAGCAATGGATCGGCGGCACCACCTATGACGCGGCCAACGAGCGGCCGAAAGTCTTCAACGGCAAGCTCCCGATCATCAGCTTCCAGGACGTCATCGACATCGCCAAGGTCAAGAGCAAGGAGACCGGGCGGTCCATCCTCGTCTATCCCGAAACCAAGAACCCGACCTGGAACAATGCCCAGGCGATCGCCAATGGCTGCGGCGCGGCCGGCAGTCGTCCGCTCGAGGATGCCCTGATCAAGATCATCGGGGATAACGGCCTCAATACCAAGGACGCTCCCATCCTGGTCCAGAGCTTCGAACCCGGCAGCCTGAAATATATGCGCAGCCACGGCCTCCAGACGCGGCAGGTCCAACTCGTCGACGGCAACGGAATCGACTTCAAAACCGGCAAGGTTCTCCTCAACAACATCACGAATTCGCGCCCGTTCGACTGGACGGTTGCGGGCGATGCGCGCTTGTACGATGCGATGCTGACGCCCGAGGGGCTTGCCGAGATCAAGACCTACGCCGACGGCATCGGTCCGTGGAAGGCCTATATCGTTCCGCTCAAGATCGCGCCGTGGAAGGACAGCAACGCCGATGGCACGCCCTACAAGGGATCGACGCCGGAGGCCTCGACGCAGGACGCGACCAGCCTTGTCGCGGACGCGCACAAGCTCGGTCTTTTCGTCCATGTCTTCACGTTTCGGAACGAGAAGAAGTATCTTGCCGCCGACTATCGCGGCGACCCGAGCCTTGAATATCTCAAATTCTACCGGCTCGGCGTCGATGGGGTCTTCAGCGACTTCACGCATACCGGCGTTGCCGCCCGTGCGGCGTATTTGCGCGAGTTGGGCTGGTAAGGCTGGCACGGCGAATCGGACGCGCGTGGGATTTCGGATACAAAACGGCGCGTCCGATTTCTCTGCGTTGGCTGCCCACGTTCCCTTCGCTGACCGGTGAGCTAAAGTTGCCCGATCGGCGGCAAAGGTTTTGCAAAGTTTCGGCCACGTTGCAGTGCGGCATAATGAAAGTCGCGCCATGCCGCCGCGGTCCTTTCCAAGGGCGTTTGACTTGGGTTAGAGAGGGCTGAAGTTTTCTCTGACCCGGAATTCCCATGGCCGCACCCAAGAAAGCCGCCGCAAGCACTCCACAGGACAAGACCGACGGCGGTTCGCCCCCGGAATTCACCAGAGAGCAGGAGCTCAAAGCGCTCCGCGACATGCTCCTGATCCGGCGGTTCGAGGAAAAGGCCGGCCAGCTCTACGGCATGGGCGCGATCGGCGGCTTCTGCCACCTCTATATCGGCCAGGAAGCCGTGGTGGTCGGCATGCAGATGGCCCTGAAGCAGGGCGATCAGGTCATCACCGGCTATCGCGATCACGGTCATATGCTTGCCACCGGCATGGAGGCCAACGGCGTCATGGCCGAGCTCACCGGCCGGCGCGGTGGCTATTCCAAGGGCAAGGGCGGCTCCATGCACATGTTCAGCAAGGAGAAGCACTTCTACGGCGGCCACGGCATCGTCGGCGCCCAGGTCTCGCTCGGCACGGGTCTGGCCTTCGCCAACCACTATCGTGGTAACGACAATGTCAGCGTCACCTATTTCGGCGACGGCGCGGCCAACCAGGGCCAGGTCTATGAGAGCTTCAACATGGCGGAGCTCTGGAAGCTGCCGGTGATCTACGTCATCGAGAACAACCGCTACGCCATGGGCACCTCGGTGTCGCGCGCTTCGGCGCAGCAGGATTTCTCCAAGCGCGGTGCGTCCTTCAACATCCCCGGGATGCAGGTCGACGGCATGGACGTCCGCGCCGTGAAGGCCGCGGGCGAGGAGGCGGCGGCCTGGTGCCGCGCCGGCAAGGGCCCCTTCATCCTGGAGATGCAGACCTACCGCTATCGCGGCCACTCGATGTCCGACCCCGCCAAATACAGAACGCGCGAAGAGGTCGAAAAAGTCCGCCACGACCAGGACCCGATCGAGCAGGTGCGCAACCGCCTGCTCGCAGCCAAGGTGAGCGAGGCCGATCTCAAGGCGATCGACGCCGAGGTCCGCGACATCGTCAATGCGTCCGCCGACTTCGCCCAGCATGATCCCGAGCCGGATGCCGCCGAGCTCTGGACCGACATTTATCGCTGAACGCGCGCAAGCTTTCTTTTGGAGTCGATATGCCAATTCAAGTGCTGATGCCCGCGTTGTCACCCACGATGGAGAAGGGCAACCTTGCCAAGTGGCTGAAGAAAGAGGGCGAGACGATCAAGTCTGGCGACGTCATCGCCGAGATCGAGACCGACAAGGCGACCATGGAGGTCGAGGCGACCGATGAAGGTACGCTCGGCAAGATCCTGATCCCCGAGGGCACCGCCGACGTTGCCGTCAACACGCCGATCGCGACCATCCTCGCCGATGGCGAGACGGCCGCCGATCTCGCCAAGGCGCCGGCCGCGCCCGTGCCGAGCGTCGCGCAGGAAGTCGCCGAATCCCGCTCGCCGGTCGGCGAAGGCAAGCCGATGATCTCGGCGCCGAAGGCTGCGGCTGCCCCTCAGGCCGTTGCCGAACCCGATCCCGAAGTGCCCGCCGGCACCGCGATGGTGACGCAGACCATCCGCGAAGCGTTGCGCGACGCCATGGCCGAAGAAATGCGCCGCGACGCCGACGTCTTCGTGATGGGCGAGGAAGTCGCTGAATATCAGGGCGCCTACAAAGTGACCCAGGGCCTGTTGCAGGAATTCGGCGCCAAGCGCGTCATCGACACGCCGATCACCGAGCACGGCTTTGCCGGCATCGGCGTCGGCGCTGCCATGACCGGGCTGAAGCCGATCGTCGAGTTCATGACCTTCAACTTCGCCATGCAGGCGATCGACCAGATCATCAACTCGGCGGCCAAGACGCTCTACATGTCCGGCGGCCAGATGGGCTGCTCGATCGTGTTCCGCGGCCCGAACGGCGCCGCCGCGCGCGTCGCCGCCCAGCACAGCCAGGACTACTCGTCCTGGTATTCCAACGTCCCGGGTCTCAAGGTGGTCGCGCCGTTCTCCGCAGCGGACTACAAGGGCCTGCTCAAGGCTGCGATCCGCGATCCCAATCCGGTGATCTTCCTCGAGAACGAGGTGCTCTACGGCCATACCGGCGAAGTGCCGAAGCTCGATGACTTCGTGATCCCGATCGGCAAGGCGCGCATCGTGCGCTCGGGCAGCCACGTCACCATCATCTCCTGGTCGAACGGCATGACCTATGCGCTGAAAGCCGCCGACGAACTCGCCAAGGACGGTATCGAGGCCGAGGTGATCGACCTGCGCACGCTGCGGCCGATGGACACCGAGACCATCGTCAACTCGGTCAAGAAGACCGGCCGTGCAGTCACGGTGGAAGAGGGCTGGGCGCAGAGCGGCGTCGGCGCCGAGATCGCCGCGCGCATCATGGAGAACGCCTTCGACTATCTCGATGCGCCGGTCGCGCGCGTCTCCGGCAAGGACGTGCCGATGCCCTATGCCGCGAACCTGGAGAAGCTCGCGCTGCCGTCGGCAGCCGAAGTGGTCGAGGCCGCCAAAGCCGTCTGCTACAGGTAGATCATGGCGGGCCCGAAGGAGCAGCCATTGCCACCCGACGTCCTCGCCCGCGACGATGCGGTCGAGATCCTGCGCGTATTCGTGCTGGACGGCGGGCTGTCGATGGCGTTCCAGCGCGCCTTCGAGGAGCCCGACATGTGGGGCCTCCTTCTCGTCGATCTCGCCCGTCACGCGGCGCGCGCCTATGCGCGCGAGAGCGAATACACCGAGGAGGATGCGCTGAGCCGGATCCTCGAGATGTTCCAGGCGGAGATTGAACGGCCGACCGATACGGGCACGACGACACCGCGCGGGAAGGGGCACTGATCGTGGCGATCGAAGCCCATCATTTCGATTTCATGCTGGAGGCGATCCGCGAGGCGGAGGCCTCGATCGCGCAAGGCGGCCTGCCGATCGGCGCCGTGCTGACGCGCGGCAACGAGATCATCGCCCGCGGCCACAACAACCGTGTGCAGGAAAAGAACGTCATCCTCCACGGCGAGATGAGCTGCCTGCGCGAAGCCGGCGTGATCTCGTTCCACGACACCGTCATGTACACCACGCTGTCGCCATGCTCGATGTGTGCTGGCGCACTCGCTCTGTTCAAGGTCCAACTGGTGGTGATTGGGGAATCCGTCACATTCCCGGGCTCCAAGGACATTCTCGACAAGTTCGGCATCTCCTGGATCGACCTTGCCGACGATCGCTCCATCACCATGATGAAGAATTGGCGTTCCATCCCTGCCAACGAACGCCTGTGGCAGGGCGACATCGGCAACTAAACCTGGTCGTCTTCGCTGTCGGAGACGACGTATTGCAAAGTTCTTCTTGAGGTCAGCATGCCCATCAACATCCTGATGCCCGCTCTCTCGCCGACAATGGAGAAGGGCAACCTCGCCAAGTGGCTGAAGAAGGAAGGCGACAAGGTCAAATCCGGCGATGTCATCGCCGAGATCGAGACCGACAAGGCGACCATGGAGGTCGAGGCGATCGACGAAGGCACGATCGCCAAGATCCTCGTGCCCGAGGGCACGCAGGACGTCCCGGTCAACGACGTGATCGCCGTGCTGGCCGGCGAGGGCGAGGACGTGAAGGCGGCTGGTGCCGCCAAGCCCAGCGCCTCGGCCGCACCTCCGAAAGCTGCTGAAGCGCCCGCCGCCGCGCCGGCTCCCGCTGCCGCGCCCAAGGCGGCGCCGTCGCCTGCCGCTGCACCGGCGCCGCAGGCCGCAGCTCCAGCCGCGCAGAGCAACGGCCATGGCGGCCGCGTGTTCTCGTCGCCGCTGGCGCGCCGTCTCGCCAAGGATGCAGGCATCGACGTGTCGATGGTGACGGGCACCGGCCCGCACGGCCGCGTGGTGGCGCGTGACGTCGAGCAGGCCAAGTCCGGCAAGGGCCTGAAGGCGCCTGCCGCTGCGCCGTCCGGGGCGCCCTCGATCGCGCCGACCATGTCGGACAAGCAGATCCTGTCGCTGTTCGAGCCCGGCTCCTACGAGATCGTGCCGCATGACGGCATGCGCCGCACGATCGCGCAGCGCCTGACTGCGTCGATCCAGAACGTCCCGCACTTCTACCTCACCATCGACTGCGACATCGGCAAGTTGCTCGCCGCGCGCGAGGAGATCAATGCGGCTGCTCCCAAGGACAAGGAGAAGAAGCCGCTCTACAAGATCTCGGTCAACGACTTCGTCATCAAGGCGATGGCCGTTGCGCTCCAGAGGATCCCGAACTGCAATGTCAGCTGGACCGAAAGCGGCATGGTCAAGCATCACCATTCCGACGTCGGTGTTGCCGTGGCGATGCCCGGGGGCCTGATCACGCCGATCATCCGCAAAGCCGAGACCAAGACGCTCTCCACCATCTCCAACGAGATGAAGGATTTTGCCGCGCGCGCCCGCTCGCGCAAGCTGAAGCCCGAGGAATACCAGGGCGGCACCACCGCAGTCTCCAACCTCGGCATGTTCGGCATCAGCCACTTCACCGCCGTGATCAACCCGCCGCATGCGACCATTCTCGCGGTCGGCACCAGCGAGGAGCGCCCGGTCGTGCGTGGCGGCAAGATCGAGATCGCGCACATGATGAGCGTGACCTTGTCCTGTGATCACCGCGCCATCGACGGCGCGCTTGGCGCCGAGCTGATCGGCGCGTTCAAGCAGCTGATCGAAAATCCCGTCATGATGATGGTCTGAGATGGCGCATGAGGACGCGCTGGCCCTGGATCTCGATGCTGGTCTCGCTGATCCTCACGCTCAGCCCGCTCGGCCGCGACATCGTTGACTCCGCCTTCTTCGCCGGCGAGGCGCTGTCGCGTAACATCTGGGCGCCGATCGCGCTCACCATCTTCGCCGTCATGGCGGCCGCCATTCTCTCGGAATGGCTGATCAGAACCTACATCCGCAATCGCCGCGCCCGCGGCGCAACGACCGCTTGAGTTGAACGGGAGCCGCCATGGCCGATACATCCTTCGACGTCATCATCATCGGCTCCGGCCCCGGCGGCTATGTCACCGCGATCCGCGCCGCCCAGCTCGGCTTCAAGGTCGCGATCGTCGAGAAGTCCTATCTCGGCGGCATCTGCCTGAACTGGGGCTGCATCCCGACCAAAGCGTTGCTGCGCTCCGCCGAGATCTACCACTACATGCAGCACGCCAAGGATTACGGCCTGTCGGCGGAGAAGGTCTCGTTCGACCCGAAGGCGGTGGTGCAGCGTTCGCGCGGCGTCTCGAAGCGGCTGAATGACGGCGTCGGCTTCCTGATGAAGAAGAACAAGGTCAGCGTGATCTGGGGCGCGGCCTCGATCGACGCGCCCGGTAAGGTCACCGTGAAGAAGTCCGACGTCGAGGGCCCGAAGGGCGCGCTGGGCGAGGGGGCTTACCAGGCCAAGCACATCATTATTGCAACCGGCGCGCGGCCGCGCGTGCTGCCCGGGCTCGAGCCTGACAAGAAGCTGATCTGGACCTATTTTGAAGCGATGGTCCCGGAGAAGATGCCGAAGTCGCTGCTGGTCGTCGGCTCCGGCGCGATCGGCATCGAGTTCGCCTCGTTCTTCCACACCATGGGCTCCGAGGTCACCGTGGTCGAGGTGCTGCCGCAGATCCTGCCCGTCGAGGACGCCGAGATCGCGGGCCTCGCCCGCAAGCGTCTGGAAAAGCAGGGCATCAAGATCATGTCCTCGACCAAGGTCACGAAGCTGGAGAAGAAGGCCGACAGCGTCGTCGCCACCATCGACGACGGCAAGGGCAAGCCCGTTACCACCGAGTTCGAGCGCGTGATCTCGGCGGTCGGCGTCGTCGGTAATATCGAGAATCTCGGCCTGGAAAAGCTCGGTGTGAAGACTGACCGGGGCTGTATCGTGATCGACGGCTACGGCAAGACCAACGTCCCCGGCATCTACGCCATTGGCGATGTCGCCGGTCCCCCGATGCTGGCGCACAAGGCCGAGCATGAAGGCGTGATCTGCGTCGAGGCCATCAAGGGCTTGCATCCGCATCCCATGGACAAGAACCTGATCCCGGGCTGCACCTATTGCCAGCCGCAGGTCGCCTCCGTCGGCCTCACCGAAGCCAAGGCCAAGGAAAGCGGCCGAGAGATCCGCGTCGGCCGTTTCCCCTTCGTCGGCAACGGCAAGGCGATTGCGCTGGGTGAGGATCAGGGCCTGGTCAAGGTGATCTTCGACAAGAAGACCGGTCAGCTCCTCGGCGCCCACATGGTCGGTGCTGAAGTCACCGAGCTGATCCAGGGCTACGTCGTCGCGATGAACCTGGAGACGACCGAAGAAGAGCTGATGCACACGGTGTTCCCGCATCCGACCCTGTCGGAGATGATGAAGGAAGCCGTGCTCGATGCGTATGGAAGGGTTTTGAATATTTGAGGATTGGACGGCGGCGCCGTGCCCGATCCGTCATCCTGAGGTGCGAGCAAAGCGAGCCTCGAAGGGTGAACGGCCGAGATGCAGCAGCCGGGCTCGTCGCCCTTCGAGGCCTCCGCTTCGCTCCGGCACCTCAGGGTGACGAGTTCAATAGCAACCAAGCAGAACAACAAGAGGGGTCAACCCATGCACGATAACGACAACCTGACCATCGAACGCCCGACCTTCGTCACGCACCTGGAATGCGCGATGGAGGGCGATCATTACGCTGCCGACCAGGTCCACAATCTCTCCAAGGCCGGCAAGCCGCTTTTGGTGCGCTACGACCTCGCGGGCGTGAAGAAGGCGCTGACCAAGGACGCGCTTGCCCAGCGTCCTGGCGACATGTGGCGCTACCGCGAGCTCTTGCCTGTGCGCAAATGCAAGGACATCGTCTCGCTCGGCGAGGTCACGACGCCGCTGATCCGGCTGCCGAAGCTCGGCGCCAAGCTCGGCGGCGGCGAGATTATCGTCAAGGACGAGGGACGCCTGCCGACCGGCTCGTTCAAGGCGCGGGGCCTCGTGATGGCGGTGTCGATGGGCAAGGCGCTCGGCATCAAACACATGGCGATGCCGACCAACGGCAATGCCGGCGCGGCGCTCGCAGCTTACGCCACGTCGTGCGGCATCAAGACCACGATCTTTTGCCCGGCGGACACGCCGGAAGTGAACGTCAGCGAGATCGAGCTTCAGGGCGCGACCGTCTATCGCGTCAACGGCTATATCGACGATTGCGGCAAGATCGTCGGCGAAGGCAAGGCAAAAGTCGGCTGGTTCGACACGTCCACGCTCAAGGAGCCGTACCGCATCGAGGGCAAGAAGACGATGGGCCTGGAGCTCGCCGAGCAGCTCGGCTGGGAGGTGCCCGACGTGATCTTCTATCCGACCGGCGGCGGCACCGGCCTGATCGGCATGTGGAAGGCTTTCGACGAGCTGGAGAAGATCGGGTTCATCGGCTCCAAGCGCCCGCGTATGGTCGCGGTGCAGGCGTCGGGCTGCGCGCCGATGGTGCGGGCCTATGATGCCGGCACCGAGCATGCGACGCGCTGGGAGGACGCCCACACGATCGCGTCCGGCATTCGCGTGCCGCAGGCGATCGGCGATTTCCTGATCCTGCGCGCGGTGCGCGAGAGCAAGGGTTTTGCCATCGCGGTCGACGACGACAAGATCTCGGCGGCGCTGAACGAGGTCGCACGCGAGGAGGGGCTGCTGCTGTGCCCCGAGGGCGCCGCCACCTACGCCGCCTACAAGGACAGCCTTGCCGACGGCCGCGTCAGCAAGACCGACCGCGTGATGCTCTTCAACTGCGCGACGGGCCTGAAGTACCCGCTGCCGCCGGTGACCCGCACGCTCGATCGCCACAAGCCGATCGACTACACGCAGTTCTAGGCACGACCAGACCGCCGGAGCGCGATGGTCGCGCTCTGGCGCGTCATTTCGTCTCTTCACGACCGATCCCTCTTCCCGTACGCGGGAGGGCACAAAAAACAACAAAGACATCGCTGGGGAGAAGACAATGAAGAAGGCCATCTGGGCTGGGCTGTTCGGTATTCTCGCTGTGACCGGCGCCGCGCGCGCCGACGACTATCCCTCGCATCCCATCACCGTCATCGTTCCCTTCGCGGCCGGCGGGCCGTCGGATGCGATGGCGCGCGTGCTCGCCGAGCGCATGCGGGTGACGCTCGGCCAGCCGCTGGTGATCGAGAATGTCACCGGCGCGGGCGGTTCGATCGGCGTCGGGCGCGCCGTCCAATCGGCGCCGGACGGCTACACGATCTCCTTCGGCCATCTCGGCACCCATGTTGCCAACGGCGCCGTCTACAAGCTCAAATATGACCTCGTTGCCGATCTCGAGCCGGTGGTGCTGCTGCCGAGCAATCCGATGATCGTCGTCAGCAAGAACGCGGTGCCCGCGACCTCGTTGAAGGAGCTCATCGAGTGGCTGAAGTCGCGGCCGTCGCCGCCGACCGCCGGCACCGCCGGCGCGGGCTCCGGCAGCCATATCGCCGGTGTCTATTTCGAGAGCGTCAGCGGCATCAAGCTGCAATATGTGCCGTATCGCGGCACGGCGCCCGCGCTGAACGATCTCATCGCCGGCCAGATCGACGTCATCATCGATCAGACCTCCAACTCCATCAACCAGGTCCGCGCCGGCACGATCCGCGCCTATGCCATCACCGACGACAAGCGGCTCTCGTCGGCGCCGGACATTCCGACGGCAGCCGAGGCGGGACTGAAAGGCTTCAACATGACGTTGTGGTCGGGCCTGTGGGTGCCGAAGGGCACGCCGAAGGAGATCGTCACCAAGCTCAATGCGGCCGCCGTGGAAGCGCTGAACGATCCCGCCGTGAAGAAGCAGCTCGAAAGCCAGGGCCTCGAGATGACGCCCAAGGATCAGCTCACGCCCGAAGCGCTCGGCGCGCGCCAGAAGGCGGAAATCGCAAAATGGTGGCCGATTATCAAGGCCGCCGACATCAAGGTGGATTGAGGCGGATTGCCTTTTCGGATGCGGCCACAACGTCAAGTGGCCGCACCCTGTGGAACAATCAGGTTCACGCGGCGCCGCGTTACGTCTTGGCTTCGCTGTGCTTCGACAGGGCCGTCTCCAGACAATTGATCAGAGCCGGCGTGGAAAACGGCTTCGCGAGAAAGCAGATGGCGCCAGCTTTCAGCGCGCGGTCGCGCACGGCATCGTCGGGAAAGGCGGTCATGAAGATAAACGGCGTGCGGTGACCGAGGCCGCGCATATGCATCAGGAGATCAACGCCGCTCATGACCGACATCTGCACATCCGCGATCACGCAGGACGTCGTCCTCAGTTCGGCCGACTGGAGAAATTCGAGAGCGGAGCCAAAGATGTAGACGGTGTATCCCCGCGACGTCAGCAGATTGTTGGTCGCAAGGCGGACGGATGGATCATCGTCAATGACGGAAATGACCGAAGGGACTGACAAGATGATCGCTCCTGATCGGGGAGCGGCCGCGCGCGGCGCAGCCGCCCATCGGAAAATGGGCCCCCGGAGCGACCTTGGAAAGCATACTTAGGTTTGCACCTTTCCCCCCGGGCGTGGAATTCCGAGCACCTCGGTCATTCTGACGAGATCGGCCAATGACTTCGCACCCATTTTCCGCATGATCTGCCCGCGATAGATCTTGACGGTAATCTCAGCCAATCCAAGCTCGGCAGCGACTTGCTTGTTCATCAGGCCGGACGCAACCAGGGCGAGAATGTCGCGTTGACGCGGCGTCAGGCCTTCGAAGCGAGTCCGCACGCTCGACACCGACTTCTCGGCATCGCGCCGCTTGCGATCGCGTTCGATCGCAGCCTGGACCGCGTCCAGCATGTCCTGGTCGCGCACCGGCTTGGTCAGAAAATCGATGGCGCCACTCTTCATGGCCCGGACGGTCATGGGGATATCGCCATGACCGGTGATGAAGATGATAGGCGTGCGAATGTCGGCCTTCACGAGGTCCGCCTGGAGGTCGAAGCCGCTCGAGCCGGGCAGGCGGATGTCGAGCACGAGGCAACTGGGGACCACCGGCGGCTTGGCTTCCATGACCTCCGCCGCCGAGCCGAAGGCCTCCACCCTGAGGCCGACCGATTGGAAGAGATTGGTGAGCGCCCGCCGCATCGACGGATCGTCATCGACGATCAGGACGATCGGATCATCGGCCCCCGCCTGTGCCTGCGCCTGCGTTGGCTTGGCGTGGTCGGTCACGACGCGGCCTCGTGTGGGAAGGGCAGGGCAATCTGGAATGTTGCACCGCTTCCCTCATTTGGGAATGCCGAAAGCCGGCCCGCGTGAGCCTCGATGATCGATCGGCAGATCGATAGTCCCATCCCCAGGCCGCTCGACTTTGTGGTGAAGAACGGCATGAACATGCGGTCTGTCACGTCGCTGTCAAGGCCGAGACCGCGATCCGTCACGGTAAGAAGCAGGTGCTCGTCGCCGTCTCGACTGGAGCGAATTGCCAGCTCGCGCGGGAGCTCGACATTGGCTTGCATGGCTTCGATCCCGTTCATGACGAGGTTGATCAGCACCTGCTGGAGCTGGATCCGATCGCCGCAAATGTTGGGCAGGCCCGACGACAACTCCATCCGCACCGACACGGCATGGGTAGCGAGCTCGCGCCGAACGAGGGCCATCACCTCCCTCACGACCTGATTGATGTCGACTGGGACCATCTCGATTTCGGTCTTTTTCGCGAGCGCCCGGATCCGGCGGATCACCTCGCTGGCCCGATTGGCGTCCTCGACGATCCACTCGACGGAACGGCGCGCAGCGTCGAGATCGGCCGGGTCGCGGCCGAGCCAACCGATACAGGCGTCGGCATTGGAAATGACGGCGGCGAGCGGCTGATTGATTTCGTGGGCAATCGAGGCGGTGAGCTCGCCGAGCGTCGTGATGCGCGTGACATGCGCGAGCTCGGCTTGCGCTTTGCGCAGGGCATCTTCGGCCTGCTCGGTGCGGATCGCCGCTGTCACATCGCTGCTGACGCCACGATAGCCGAGGAAGTTACCATTCTCGTCATGGAAGGGCTTGCCGCTGGTACGCACGTAAATCTGAGATCCGTTGCGATCCCTGCTGCGGTAAACCAGGTCGCGGAACGGAAGGTGGGCATCGAGCGCCGCGCGATGCTGCTCCCATTTCTCGGGCTCGAACTCGGCATCGGGCGGAATGTCCCAACGGGTCAGCCCGATCAAGCCGGTCGGCACCGGACTGGCCGTGTCGGCGTGTTCCGATATCCGGGTGATGCGGTGATCCGGCCCAGTCTCCCAAAACCAGTCCGATGCGGTTTCGGCATAGTCGCGGAAGCGCTGCTCGGATTGCTTGAGCTCGTCAAAGGCCTTTTGCAGCGCTTCTTTTGCGGCGAACTGCTCGGTGACGTCCACGTGCGTGCCGATGATTTCCATCACATCGCCATCGCCGCCTTTGACAGGATGTCCCTCCGTATGGACACGTCGTATCGAACCGTCCGGACGCGCAATCCGAAAGTCGATTTCGAAGGGCTCCCCTTGGTGGATTGCGCGACGTTCCACGTCGGCAATTCGTCGAAAGTCATCGGCGAGGATCCGTTGCTGGAAAGCCCGCGCCGGGACATCGATCTGGTCCGGCTCAAATCCGAACAGGCGGTAGAGTTCAGCCGATCGGTAGGCAAACTCCTGACGACGCACGTCCCAGGCCCAGCTGCTCGTATGGCTGAGGCGCTGGGCTTCGGCCAGATAGGCCTCACTGCGGCGCAGCCTCTTCTCTGTTTCCTTTGCAATCGTGACATCGGTGACAGCGCCGGCGAACTCGATGCGCCCGGATGCACGTCTCACCGCGCGTGCCACGGAATGGAGATATTTGATGGATCCATCCGGCATCAACAGGCGATATTCATGGTCGAAATCCTCCGCCTCGCGGAAGGCTCGATCAAGAGTCTTGCGGACCGCATCGCGGTCCTCCGGATGGATGCGCTGAAACACGAAGCCCAGGTTCGGCTGCATGGCCGGGTCACATTGGAAAATGCGAAAGGTTTCCCTCGACCAGAAGATCTCGTCGGTCGCGGGGCTCAAGCCGAAGCTGCCCGTGCGGCTCAGTTCCTGAGCCTGGGCGAGGTAGGCCTCGCTCTGCCGCAGCGCATCCTCCGCCTCCTTACGCTGGGTGATGTTTTCGCAGGCGACCAGCACGACTGGCGTGCCGTCGCCGCGCAGCATCGCCTTGGCGTTTTCACGGACCCAGAGAACCGAGCCGTCCTTGCGGATCTTGCGAATCTCCCAGGTATGCGACTGGTCCACGGTTTCCAGGCACAGCCCTACGCATTGACGGACAAAATCGCGGTCTTCCTCGAAAAAGACGTTCAGCACGGATTGGCCGGTCAACTCGGCCGCCGTGTAGCCCAATTGTGCGGCGCCAAACGTGTTCACGTTGAGCACCGTCCCGGCCGGATCGACCATGAAGTACATGACCGGATTGTGCTCGAACACCTCGTGCCACTGCTTCACGGCGTCGCGTAGATCGATGATGTCCTGTCGCGAGTCATCACCGACCGCGGGACTGTCCTTCTCGCCGGTGCCGAAAGATCGAAGCGCCGCGAGGCCGCCGAGCAGCAATTGTGCGGCCGAATTTCCAAATTTCGCGATTTGGCCAGGCATCATCGCGGGCGTCCCGGCTCGCAGGGGTCGAAGCAAGTAGAGCACTTTGCAACCAGGGGAGCAATTCCCTCCGACCAAAGTAGAACTTCGCGCCGAAACTCGCGGCAGCCGTGCAGCCTTCCGGCCTTGCGCCGTCTCGTTGCGAAGGTGCGGCGAAGGCCCGGAAAACTACGGGACAAACCTACGTATAGCTCGCGCATCCCAAGTCATAGCGCACATTTACCTCCGTACA
This sequence comes from Bradyrhizobium sp. 482_C4_N1_8, assembly GCF_052075965.1. Classification (NCBI taxonomy): domain Bacteria; kingdom Pseudomonadati; phylum Pseudomonadota; class Alphaproteobacteria; order Hyphomicrobiales; family Nitrobacteraceae; genus Bradyrhizobium; species Bradyrhizobium sp. 482_C4_N1_8. The sequence continues at coordinate 4,379,651 of NZ_CP197231.1, forward strand.
ATTGAGTCGTCCGTTGCATGCGGACTAGTCTCACAACCATCGAAGGGACGCGATGTGCAAGGCCACAAGCCGGCGATTGGCTCGATGTGCTGCTGATAGCTCCGCGTCCATTGCCCGACCTGCCGCACGCTTGGCTGGTCGCGATTGAGAGGCCGCATTTCAGTAACGAGCGTGGATGGTCGGGCGTCAGCGTACGCGCGAAGCCACGACCATGAGAGCCGGGAGGAGAGCATGATGTGCGATACGCCTGAACACTCCGAGCGTGGCCCTGCTGCAAAGGCCTGCGCTGTCTGTAGCGGCAAGTTTGGCCTGATCCGATATTATTCGTGGCGAGCGCCGCTGTGCTCCAGAAAATGTCTCGATCGCTTCAGGGCGCGCCGCGAACGCGACCGCCGATGGTTGTTTCGATTTCAGGCGGCATGAGGATTAGCCCTTCGATCGGCTCCATTCGGCAATTCTGAACCGGAGGCTGCGTGCTGAACCGTGCTTGCAAGCTCCTCTTGATGATCGCGCTGCCGCTTCCGTTGGTAACGGGGGTGAAGGCCGACGAGCTCGGACAGGATGGTGCACATCGTCATCATCCGCTCCAGGATCAGCTCCTGCACGAGAAGTTCTATTCCAGCTGGCACATGCCCGATAATCCTGTGCTCAGCTGCTGCAACAGTGCGGATTGCTACCCGACCGAGGTGCGATACGTCGACGGCCGGATCTACGCGCGGCGCCGGGAAGACGGGAAGTACATCCTCATTCCATCCCAGAAGGTCGAGCGAAACAGGGACAATCCCGACGGCCGCAACCATCTTTGCGCGCCGCCGCCGTCCGCCTCTCTTGTCGACACGGTCTACTGCTTCGCGTTGGGAGGTGCCACGTGAGATTCATATTGGTGAACGGCAGGACCCCTTTCCGCAAGACATTCTGTCTATGGTGCTGCGAGGAGATCAGCGGCGGCTATCTGCGCGACGCGAAGACGCTGCTGCCCTATTGCGGCTACGAGTGTTACGCGCTCCATCATGAAGCGGCGCCGTTGATCGAGAGGCGAGCGCAAGCGGCGTCTTGAGCTGACGGGTGGGCGAGGCGCATCGGCCGATGCGACTGCTGGCAGGGGAGGACAGAACGTTGAAATTCATGCTCGTCAACCAGGACCAACCGCATCATGGCGTCTCCTGCAGCGCGTGCGCCCGGCCGCTGGGCTCGAGCTACGTCCGGCATGTGTCCACGCAACGGCAGTACTGCGAGTATGATTGCTACCGCAGATATCAGCAGACGAGCATGGAAGCGCTCTGGCCTTACCGCAGTTCGCTCGAGATGGTTACGGTGTTGGCGGCCATTTCGAGCTGGAGTTGGATGATGCAATTCGGCGCGCTCTCGGGCGCGCTGACGGAAGCATTTCTGCGCGCGCACGAACCTTCTGACCACGGAAGGAGGTGACGGCTAGCCTAACGATGCGGGCCGCGCAGAGTCGGCGGCCGCAGTCACTGCATCCAGCTTCGCGCCGCGTCCAGCCCCGGCGTTGCGAAGCTAGGGCGCGGCGGCTGCGGCCGCTGCCGTGGGTGCCGCGCTGACTTCGTGCGTCGTGACGCGTTGCTCGGACTTCGCCGTGGCCGTGCCGCTGCCCTCGAACCGGGCGCGGTAGACCAGCACATTCTCCATCACGCGCTGGACGTAGTTGCGTGTCTCCGACAGCGGGATGCGCTCGACCCAGTCGACCGGATCGACCTTGGGGTCGCGCGGGTCGCCGCGCGCCTGCACCCATTCGCGCACCCGGCCGCGGCCGGCATTGTAGCCCGCGAAGGTCATGATCTGGTCGCCGCGATATTCCGACAGCAGCGCGCTGAGCTCGGCCGCGCCCATCTGCGTGTTGTAGACGGGATCGGACACCATCCTGTCCCAGTCATAGGTCAGGCCAAAGCGCTTTGCGGTATCGCGGCCCGCCTCCGGCGTCACCTGCATGAGGCCGACCGCGTTGGCGGGTGACTTGTCGCGCTGGTCGAACGAGCTTTCGGTGCGCGCCACCGAATAGATCACGCTGGTCTCGATCGCGGGCGCGACCTGCTTGTGCTCGGGAATGCCGATGGTCGGGAAGGCGTAATGGTCGAGCGCAAGCCCGCGGGCCAGCGCCGACTTGCCGACCTCCAGCATCACGCGCGCATCGTTGCGCCGGCCGGCGAGCTCGCCGAGCGCTTCCAGGGCTGCGACGTCGGTGCTCTCCTTGGCAAAATCCTCGGCGTAATAGAACACCATGTCGCGCTCGCCGATGCCGTAGAGCATCTCGGCGGCGCGGACGCGCTCGTCCGCGGGCTGCGTGTCGGCCGCGGCCAGCACGGGCGAGGGCGGGCGCAGCTCGATCCCGTCGACGCCGAGCCTGGCGCGTGCGAGCTGGCCGTAATAGGCGGTCGGATAGCGCGCCGCCGCCTGATAGCTCATGCGGGCATCCGCCGTCGCCCCCATCGCCTCGGCCGCGCGGCCGCGCCAGTAATGCGCACGCGACAGCGCGATCGGATTGGCCGAGCCTTCGTCGATCGCGGCGAAATGCACCATGGCCGCCTTGGGATCGTTGAGATAGCGCAGCGCAATCCAGCCGCACATGAAGTGGTAGTCGACGCGATAGACTTCCATCACGGGCACCGCCGCCGCGCGCACCACGTCGTAGGCGGTCTTGAACTTGCCCTGGTCGAGAAGCTTTCGCGCGAGCAGGCGCCGCTCGCGCCACCAGGCATCGGTGTCCTGGGCCGCCATCGTGTCGGGCGCGGCGGCCAGGATCACCTCGGCAGCGTCGTCGATGCGGTCGTTCTGGAGATGCCACTGCGCGCGGCACAGGACATAGCCGAGATCGCGGCGTGCTTCGGTCGAGACGTCCTCAAGATAATCCTTGGCCTTGTTGGCCTTGCCGGTGACGGCCGAGCAGGCCTTGACGATCGCGAGCGCGTCTTCGCCGATCCGCTTGGCCGCGCGCCTTGCACCGGCGTAGTCCTTGGCGCCGAGGCGCTTGTCCATGCGGGCGCGATGATCGTCAGCGGTCAGGAGATCGCGGAACGCCTCGTAGGAATCCTCCTCGCTGCGCTCGGACAATTCGTCCGTGCGCCAGGCCTCGCGCACCAGGCGCGTAGCCCTGTCATTGTCGCCTTCACCCAGGAGCACGCGGGCGAGCGCGAACTTGCCCTTGGCGCTGGTCGGCCGGTCCATCGTGAACTTGTGCACGGCCGCCGCGTCGCTCTTCTCCTGCCACAGCCGCGCTTCGGCGCGGCGGCGGAGCAGGGCGCTGCTCGGCCAGTCCGGATTGGCGGCGAGGAAGGCGGCATAGCGCTTGAAAGGTGCCGTGCTCTCGGAATGGCGGAGCATGAACCAGTCGGCGAGCTTCTGTCCGGCCGGATCGGCAATGCGGTCGCGCGCGGCGCTCGCATCGTCGGTCTTGCCCTTGCGCGCGAGATCGATGGCGTCCTTCAGCGCGGCTAGGTCGCCGGTGAGCGGCGGCGGCGCCGGCTTGTCCGAGGGCTCGTCGTCCTTCTTCGACTTGCGCTTGGCCTCGGCGTGCTTGCCATGGCGCGACTTGACCGCAACATGGCGCTGCTTGCCGCCGGCTTTCGTCTCATGCGTTTTCTTTGACGCCGACGATTTGTGACTGCTCTTCGCTGCCAGCTCGGCAGGAAGAAGGGCCAATGCGGCCACGGCAACGACACACGCGAGCGAGCGTAGGCACTGGTTCATTCGATGGTCCCCCTGCGAAACCACTACAAACCAAGGTCCGCGACGACATGCGGCTTGAGAATCAAAGACGACACCCAAAACGATGCCACGACATCGTTTCGCAGTCCTCACGCTCCTTCAACAATGCGGCAAAATACCGATGGGAACTCGGGAACTTCCGAAATGGCGGAAAGGGCAATGCCTTCAACCTTTGTTAACGAATAGGGCTCGCGCGACGGTTGCGCGCGGTCAGGGGCGTCGCACGGGCCAGATTGCGCGTGTTCCCGCCGCCAAAACCGGTGTATTGAGTTCCCAACCGGTCCTTTCAGCTCTTACCCCCACCGCTCATGCCACTTTTCAACCAGTCGATCAGGCGCAAGATCGTCGGGATCGCCCTCGGATTGATCGTCCTGATGCTGGTCACCGCGATTCTTTCGATGGTGATGTCGAGCCAGGTCGGCGTCCTGCTCGACGAGCTGACCGATCGCTACATTCCGGCCTACGGCCATCTGGCGCGCGCCAACATCCGCTCGCTGGAGCGCTCGGTGGCGCTGCGGCGGATGGTCATGATGAAGATGCAGGCACCCTCGGAGGAGGAGGCCTATGCGGCGCGCCTGCGCGAATTCGAGGAGGCCGATCGGAAGATCGACGAGGAAGGCGAGGCCGCGCGCACGCACATCAACGCGATCATCGACGACAAGAGGACGCCTTCCGACAATGCCGGGCTGGCGCGGATCGAGACCCGCATCGAAACCGCTCTCACCGAGCTGCGTCACGACATGAATGAGGACCACGCAAAACTCCTCAAGCAGGTCGAAGGCAAGCAGATGACGGAGGCGCGCGGGACCCTTGAGCATCTCGACACCATACGCGACCAGTTCAACCAGAAGATCGACGCGATCCGCGCCGACATGCTGAAGCAGGTCTTCGCCAGTACGGCGACAGTGATCGGTCGCCAGCGCCAGGCGATGATCATTTCGGGCATCGTCACCATCCTCGCGGCGGTGGTCGGATTTGCTTTCGCGCTCCTCGTCTCCAGTGGCATCACGCGACCGGTGCGGCTGTTGCTCGCCGGCACCCGCGAGGTCGAGGCGGGTCGCTTCGACAAGACCATCACGGTCTCGACCCAGGACGAGATCGGCGAACTCGCCGCCGCCTTCAATCGCATGATCGAGCAGCTGCGGCACAACGAGCGGATCCGTGAGACCTTTGGCCGCTATATCGATCCCAAGGTGGCGCAGGGGCTGATCGACCGCCCGGAGGTCGCCATCGACGGCCAGCGCCGGGTGATGACGATCATGTTCTCCGACATGAGCGGCTTCACCTCGATGAGCGAGGGCATGACCCCGCGTGGCCTCGTCAAGGTGATGAACCACTATTTCACGGTGATGTCCGCGCCGATCCGGAGCCATCGCGGCGTCATCGATAAATATATCGGCGATGCCATCATGGCCTATTGGGGCCCTCCCTTCATTGAGGAGGACGAGCCGGCGCTGTTCGCCTGCTACGCCGCCATCGACATGGCCGATGAGGTGCCGGCGTTGCAGAAGCAATTGCCTGACCTGCTCGGCATCCGCGCCATGCCAGGCCCTTGCGATCTGCGCATCGGGATTGCCACCGGCGAGGTCCTGACCGGCAGCATCGGCTCCGAGCTGATGATGAGCTTCACCGTGATGGGCGATGCCGTGAACCTCGCTTCGCGGCTCGAACTGGTCAACAAGATCTACGGCACGCGGATCCTGATCGCGCAGGCCACGGCGGACGCGATCGGCTCGAACCTCGAGCTGCGCGAGATCGATCGTCTGGCGGTGGCCGGCCAAAGCGCATCGCAGGCCATTTTCGAGGTGATGAGCAAGGCGCACGGGCTCAGCGTCCCGCAGGAGAGCCTGCGCGCACGCTACGCCGAAGGCCTCGCCGCCTACCGCGCGCAGCGCTTCGACGAGGCTCGCGCCGCGTTCAATGCAGCGCTCGAAGCCGTGCCCGGCGACGGTCCCTCGCGCACGCTGCTCGGCCGCATCGCGCAGTTCGAAGCCAATCCGCCGGACGCCAATTGGGACGGCGCCTGGCGGCTGGAGCAGAAATAGCCGTCCTTGCCGGGCTTGCACCGCCCTTGCTGGAAAAAACGTTTCTACTCGATAACGATGTTCGCCGTGACCTATTTCTCAGGCTTAGGTTTGACGTCCCTTGTGGCGTTTGATGGGGACACGCCGATGACAGAACTTCATGACAGGCTGGAACGGTTCGAGACGCTCACCGCCGAATGCGAGCTGATTGCCAAGCTCGCCACCGACAGCACCAAGCGCGAGTTCTATCTGAGACTCTCGGAGCAGTACCGTCAGCTGGCGGTGGATATGCGGAAGGCGATCGCGACCAAGGCCGCGGCCTGACGCCACCTGCAATCCGTTCTTAATGTTTGGCGCGCATCCTTCGGGATGCGAGCGTCGCGATCATGATTGCTCGCATTGGGAATGCCGAGGTCCGTTGCGGTGCAGCGCATCTCGCTGACGTCGCTTTGCCGCTCCTCACCAGGGCAATCCCATGCGCCTTCTCGCAGTCCTCATCTTCGCGCTCATGACGGCCGCCTGCAACCAGGAGCAGGACATCACCGGCTCGACCCCGGTCTGTGCGATGCGGAGCTACACGTCCTACAATCCCCGCGACATGAACCAGTGCGTTGCCGCCTGCAAGGCGTGCGACCACGGCAACACCGTCACCTGCACCACGTCATGCACCCTCAAGGGCGCGCACTGAGCGGCGGCGCTGCCTGAAGCTGAGGAGCAGACGGTGCTCGGGCACCGGAACGATTCACATGGGTTAGTCATTGAAGGGGCAGGCAGGACGCGGAGTCCTATGGAATGGGTATGCTCGATCCCGGTCGGTTCCTGGTGTCGTGCTCGCATTGCGATGCATGGCCGATGGCGGCCAACGTCAAACGTTCGAGCTGGTCGGCGTCGCCGCACGAGGTCCGCTTCGTATGCCCGCGCTGTCGCCGCGAGGAGATCGCCATCATCTCGGCCTCCGGTGAACTGACCCCGATCCGGCGCATCGACGCTCCGCTGCGCGACGTCACCGCGGCCTGGGCTCAGGCCCAGCGGCCAAGAGGGCGGGCGTAGCCCGCCCGTCACAGGACCAAGAGATCGGGCGTAGTCGGCTCTGCGCAACGCCTTGCGCGGTCCGTTTTTTGGAACCCGGCCTACGCCGACGCGTTTCCGCTCCGACATCAACGCATCGAGGCCCTGCGAATGATCAGCGAGCATTTCGACACCCGCACCCGGATCAACATGAAGCTGGCGCTGGATCGGGTCTGCCGCAATCGCCCGGTCGGCGAGGACCATTGCTTTCGCAGGTCCGTTGCCGAGAACATCATCCGCTGCGCGCTCACAGGCCGCACCGGCATCGGCCAGCTCGTCGATGCCGGCGAGCGGGCGATGATCAGGACGCGTTCGGAGCGGGAGCCGGCCTGATTGCGCCGGCTCAATCTCCGGTGCGGCGCTCTGACCGTGATGCAACCGGCCGATTGACTCTTCGCTTGCCCGCCCCGTAGATTGGCTGGTGACGGTTCTCCTCACGGAGATCAAAAGGGAACGTGGTGCGAGGTTTTCCCGATACCGGGATATTCTCAACGCCACGGCTGCCCCCGCAACTGTAAGCGGCGAATCTTTCGTCATATGCCACTGGGAATCTCGGTCCTGGGAAGGCGACGTAAGGTAACGACCCGCGAGCCAGGAGACCTGCCGTCAGCCGTGGTCACACGCGAAGATGTCGGTCGGGGAGTACAGACATTAGCTTCACCGGAGCAATCGAACGCTCCGCCGTGAAACCTCGTTCGCTGTGACGTGCCACTGACGTCATACCGAGGTTACAAGAGTGTCCCGTATTGTCTTTGCCGCCAGGCGCTTCCGCGCCGGCGTTGTCGCGTTCGTTTCCCTGTATTCGCTCGATCTGTCCATTGCCCAGGCCCAGCAGTCGGCATCGCCCGATCTGCTGCCGCCGGTCGAGGTCGCGCCGACCGAGCGTGCGGCCAAGCCGCGAGCCGCGCGGCCTGCGCCCGACCAGCCCGAGCAGCGGCGCGTCGCTCGGCTGCCGAAGCCCGAGCTGGTGCCGGCGTCGCCCCCGGTTGCCGGGGTATCCGCGGCCAACCTGTTTCCGACGGTCGTCGTCAGTCCGACGGGCGTTGTCACTCCGACCAATCTGGTTGCGAGCTCGGTGACGGTTCTGACCGCCAGAGACATGGAGCGCGATCAGCGCCGGACCGCATCCGATGCGCTGAGCGCGGTTCCTGGCCTGAACCTCGTGCAGACCGGCGGTCCGGGTGGACAGACGTCGATCTTCATGCGCGGAACGAATTCCAACCACACCAAGGTCCTGATCGACGGCATCGATGTCAGCGATCCCAGCAACCCGAACCGTTCGTTTGATTTCGGCCAGTTGCTCACCTCCGACATTCAGCAGATCGAAGTCCTGCGCGGTCCGCAGGGCGGTCTCTACGGCGCAGACGCGCTGGGTGGCGTGATCTCCATCGTGACGAAGAAGGGCGACGGTCCCGCCCGCGCCACCGGCTCGGTCGAGGGAGGCTCGTTCGGAACGTTCAATCAAACTGCAGGTCTGAGCGGTTCACAGGACCACTTCAACTATGCCTTCAACGTCGCGCATTTCCACGCGAACGACGTGCCGGTGACGCCGGTCGAATTGCTGCCGCCGGGGCAGAAGGCGATCGGCAACTATTACGACAACATGACCTATTCGACGAAGCTTGGCGTCGAATTGAGCGAAAACCTGACGCTCAATAGCGTGGCGCGGTACACCGACGCCACCCTGCGCTTTACCGGAGACACCTTCGATCCCGTCACATCCGCGAGCTTTCCCGCGGCCGCGCAAAGCACGCAGACGGTGCACCAGCTCTTCACGCGCGGGGAGGCGGTCTGGTCCGCTCTCGACGACCGGATGAAAAGCTATTTCGGCGTCAACTACACCAATCACTGGAACTACAACATCTCGCCCGGCGACGCGATGGCCACGATCACGACCGGCGACCGCGTCAAGTATGATTGGCACACCACGACCCAGCTCGCGCCCAACAACAATGTCATCATTGGCGCGGAGCATGAGACCGAAACACTGCAAACGGCGACGGTTTCGGCGCAAAACGTCAACAAGGCCGGATATATGGAGCTGCAGTCCCAGTTCCGGGATCGCATCTTCTTCACGGCCAATGTCCGGCAGGACGACAACGAGCGGTTTGGAGAGCATCCGACCTTTCGTCTGGCGTCTGCCGTGATCGTGCCGGTCACGGATACGAAGTTCAAGGGAAGCTACGGCACGGGGTTCAAGGCGCCGACGCTCAACCAGCTTTACGTCAGCTTTCCCGCGTTCTTCTTCTTTGCAAATCCCAACCTCAGGCCCGAGGAAAGCGTCGGATACGACGCCGGCTTCGAGCAACCCTTGTTTGGCGATCGTGTCCGCTTCGGGTCGACCTACTTCCGTAACAACATTACCGACCTGATCCAGAGCACGTTCGATCCCGTGACGTTCACGAGCACCAGCACCAATATCGGCAAGGCGATCACGGAGGGCACGGAGAGCTTCGTCGCGGCTGCGATCACCGACCGGCTTCGCGTTCGTGCCGACTACACTTTTACCCGCGCAGTGGATGCAACGGCGGGACTGGAGCTGCTGAGGCGTCCGAAGGAGAAGTGGAGCGCAAATGTCATCTGGAATCCGATCGACCCGCTCACATTGTCCGCAACCGTGTTGCACGTCGGGAGTTTCGTCGATGGCAACCGCGACTTCAGCATTCCGCGTCTGCTGGCTCCGGCCTACACCGTCGTCAATGTGGCGGCCGAATATCTGGTCACCGACCAGGTGAAGGTGTTTGGCCGGGTCGATAATCTCGCCAATGTGCACTATCAAAATCCGACCGGCTTTCTGCAGCCGGGACTGGGCGTCTATGGCGGCATTCGGCTGGCGAATTACGACGTCAGATAGCGAGAGAGAGAGAGAGAGAGAGAGAGAAGCCTCATGACGACGGCCGATCCGCTCATGGACCTGATCGCAAGCCAGCTTGCCGACGCTGAGGCCGGCTGGAGCGTCGGCACGTTCGGTGCCATTGCCGAGTTCACACGCGAGCCCGGTGAGGCCCTCGATATGGAGCAGTCTCGCAACGGGATCAGCGCCGTGACGCAGAAGGGTGGGATACGCGTTGTCTCCCACCCGGATCTGCGCCTGATCGCATCGGAATCGCCGACCACGGAGAGCTGGAGCCACCGCATCGCGCTGTGTCTTCCGCATGAAGCCAGCGCCATGAGTGGTCGTACCGTGCTGACCGAGCTCGGTCCGGATGTCGAGGCGCTCCTGACGAGGGATCGCAGCGGCATCCTGTTCGACCTTGGTCTCGGAACGTTGCAGATCGACGCCTGCATCCGCGTCAGCGATGCCGATGCCGTCGCCGCGCTCAGGAGCCGCACGGGCCAATCCGTGTTCGCGCCCGAAAGCGACGCCATGCGGATCATTCTGGCCGCCAATCCGCACCGCGTCTTCATCAGCCGCATCGGGCGCGCCGAGGTATTCCAGCCGATCCCGCCGCCGGGTGGGCGAAGCCCTGACGGCCCGCACACCCACGTCCTGCCAAAGCTGCTCGCGCATCGCCGCACCCATGCCGCCACCGAGCCGCTGCCTGAGGGGTGGATCCCCTGCGCGCATCTCTATCCGGCCCATCCGCTCCGCGATCAGCTCGGCCGCAAGCGCGCTTTTCGGCCGGATCATCACGCAGCCTTCCAGGCGCTGCTCGAGCTCTATGGGCTGCCGGAGCTAACGGTGTGCAAGAGGGCCGTGGTCGACGCGGTCGCGAAGGGGCGGGGACCTGAGATGGCGACGCTTCCGCCCGATCGCACAGCGCGCGCCACCGTTCGCGTGGCCTTGCGCCAATTGGCGGCCAAGGAGCCGCACACGGCGGCACTCGCCGCCTGGCTTGCCGCCTACGACCGGCGCGATCCAGCCGAGACTGAAGATCCCATGGAGGCTCTTCACTGAGTCAGACGTGATGCCGCGTTTCAGCAAAAATGTGCTACAAATCCCGCAAGGAGATCGTTCCATGACTGTCACCATCCTGCCGCCCCACGCCGACCGTTTCCGCCTTCATCCGGTCGCGTCGCGCCTCGCGCCGATGTTCTGCTTTGCACTGCTGACGGTGTCATGCGCGCTCGCGAGCTTCGCGCTTGCCTGCGCGACGCCGTTTGCGGCGTTCGCCGTCGTCGCCGCCGCGATGCTGCCGATGCGTCCGGCGCTGCTCGTCGTCACCGGCGCCTGGCTCGTGAACCAGACCATCGGCTTTGGCGTGCTGCACTATCCCATCGATGGCAGCACCATCGCCTGGGGCTTTGTCATCGGTGCTGCCGCGTTGCTGTCGACGGCAGCGGCATCGACCGTTCTCCGCCTGCTGCCGCAGGGCCGCACGCCGCTGATGCTGGCCATCGCGCTCGTCGCCGCCTACGCCGCCTATGAGCTCGCGCTGCTTGCCGCGACGCCGTTCCTTGGCGGAGAGGGCGCGTTCACTGCGGCCATCGTGACGCGCATCGGGCTGACCAGCGCCGTCTGGCTCGCCGGCCTCGTCGCCGCCTGCGAGATCGTCCGCCTGGTCGATCCGTTCGGGCGCGCGATGCGGAACGCGTAATGCTGGATGTGCGTCATCCCAAGGGTTGCGCGAGCCAGGCGGGAACTCCCGCATTCCACAGGGAACACCGCTTCCGGCCCGCAACGAATCGTTGACACCCGGCTGCATATGTCACCACATGTGGGCGTCACGGTTCCGCTGGATCGCAAGATTTAGTGGCTAAGAGGGAAGCCGGTGAACCGCGCGAGAGCGCGGAATTCCGGCGCTGCCCCCGCAACTGTCAGCAGCGAGCTGCTTCCGAACAATCGTCACTGGTGCCTTTCGCGCCGGGAAGACGGGAAGTGGGCGACGACCTGCGAGCCAGGAGACCTGCCGCGACGATCTGAACGTCCACGGGCGGGGTGTCCGGCGGTCGCTTGCACGCACCGCCCGGCAACTCTGCCGCCGGCGTTTCTGCAGCGTCCTTCCTTACAGCCCCGTTCAAACACAACGCGCGCATCACGGGGCCCTTTGATGTCACTCAACCTGCACGACGCGGACACCGCTTCCGCACCCATCGTTCATTTGCGTCCACAATCGCTTGCGCCTGCTTCGAGCGAGCCGGCCATGCAGATCATCCGTCGCAACGGCAAGGTCTCGCCGTTCGATTCCGCGAAGATCGCGGTCGCCATGACCAAGGCGTTTCTTGCGGTCGAAGGCACCAGTGCGGTCGCCTCGCGCCGCGTCCATGAGAGCGTGGAGCAGCTGACGGCCGAAGTCGTCGCTGCGTTGATGCGGCGGGCAGGCGAGGGACGCACCTTCCATATCGAGGATGTGCAGGACCAGGTCGAGCTCGCCTTGATGCGGAGCGAGCACCACAAGGTCGCACGCGCCTATGTGCTGTACCGCGAGGAGCGGTCGCGCCAGCGCGCCGAGGAGGCGGCCGCGGAAGCGACGCCCGCTGTCGCGCCGGCACTTCATGTCACGCTCGCCGACGGTTCGCGCGTTGGTCTCGACACCAAGCGGCTTGCGCTGATTATCGGCGAAGCCTGCGCCGGTCTCGACGGCGTCTCCGCGGCACCCGTGCTCACCGAGACCACCCGCAATCTCTACGACGGCATCAGCCAGGACGAACTGGCGCTGGCCTCGATCATGGCCGCACGCACGCTGGTCGAGCAGGAGCCGAATTATGCTTATGTCAGTGCGCGCCTGCTGCTGGACAAGCTCCGCGGCGAGGTGCTGTCCTATGTCCATGCCGGGCCGACCTTCGCCTCGCAGGCCGATATGGCTGTGCGCTATGCCGAATATTACCCGGCCTACGTGAAGACCGGCATCGCTGCCGAACTGCTCGATCCTGAACTGGCCCGCTTCGACCTCGGCCGGATCGCGGCTGCACTCAAGCCCGAGCGCGACCTGAACTTCCAGTTCCTCGGCCTCCAGACGCTGTACGACCGCTACTTCCTGCACGTCCGCGGCAAGCGGATCGAACTGCCGCAAGCTTTCTTCATGCGCGTCGCGATGGGTCTTGCGGTGCGCGAGATCGACCGAGAGGCCAAGGCGATCGAGTTCTACGATCTGCTGTCATCGTTCGACTTCATGGCCTCGACGCCGACGCTGTTCAATTCGGGTACGCTGCGTCCGCAATTGTCGTCCTGTTTTCTCACAACAGTCTCGGACGACCTCGACGGCATCTTCAAGTCGATCAAGGACAACGCACTGCTGGCAAAATATTCCGGCGGTCTCGGCAACGACTGGACGCCGGTTCGCGGCCTCGGCGCCCACATCAAGGGCACCAACGGCGAGAGCCAGGGCATTATTCCATTCCTGAAGGTCGCCAACGATACCGCGATTGCCGTCAACCAGGGCGGCAAGCGCAAGGGCGCCGTCTGCGCCTATCTGGAAACCTGGCACGTCGACATCGAGGAGTTCCTTGACCTGCGCAAGAACACCGGCGACGACCGCCGCCGCACCCACGACATGAACACCGCCAATTGGGTGCCGGACCTGTTCATGCAGCGCGTCGATATCGACGGCGAATGGACGCTGTTTTCGCCGGACGAGACGCCCGATTTGCACGGTCTCTACGGCGAGGCGTTCAAGACGGCTTACGAGGCCTATGAGACCAAGGCGAAAGCCGGCGGCATGCGCGTCTTCAAGACCGTGCGCGCGAGCGACCTCTGGCGTCGCATGTTGACGATGCTGTTCGAGACCGGTCATCCCTGGATCACCTTCAAGGACCCCTGCAATCTGCGTTCGCCGCAACGCCACGCGGGCGTGATCCATTCCTCGAACCTCTGCACCGAGATCACGCTGAACACCTCGGGCGACGAGGTCGCGGTCTGCAATCTCGGCTCCGTCAACATGCTCAACCATGTCGGGCCTGATGGTGTCGACCAGGCCAAGCTGAAGCGGACGGTGACGACAGCAGTACGGATGCTCGACAACGTCATCGACATCAATTTCTACACGATCCCCGAAGCGCGTCGCTCCAACATGCGTCATCGACCCGTCGGTCTCGGCCTGATGGGATTTCAGGAAGCGCTTCAGATCCAGCGCATTCCGACCGCGTCCGACGCGGCCGTGACGTTCGCCGACACCAGCATGGAGGCAATCTCGTTCCACGCGATCGAAGCGTCGTCCGATCTTGCCGCGGAGCGCGGACGCTATCCGAGCTTCGAGGGCTCGCTGTGGTCGAAGGGCGTCTTGCCGCTCGACTCCATCCAGCTTCTCGCCGACGCGCGCGGTGGTCTCGACGTTGATCGCTCCGCAACACTCGACTGGGATCGCCTCCGCAAGAAGGTCACGTCCAGCGGCATGCGCAACTCGAACGTCATGGCGATCGCGCCAACGGCGACGATCTCCAACATCTGCGGCGTCTCGCAGTCGATCGAGCCGAACTATCAGAACCTGTTCGTGAAATCGAACATGTCCGGCGACTTCACGGTCGTGAACGAGTTCCTGGTGCGCGACCTCAAGGCGAGGGGGCTTTGGGACGAGGTGATGGTCTCCGACCTCAAATATTTCGACGGCAGCGTCGGCCAGATCGACCGCGTTCCTGACGATCTGAAGGCGCTCTACGCCACCGCCTTCGAGATCGACAGCGCCTGGCTGATCGAGGCGGCCGCGCGCCGGCAGAAATGGATCGACCAGTCGCAGTCGCTCAACATCTACATCGCCAATCCCTCCGGCAAGAAGCTCGATGCGCTCTACCGGCTGGCCTGGCGGCGCGGCTTGAAGACGACCTACTATTTGCGCTCGCGCAGCGCCACGCATGTCGAGAAATCGACGTTGAAGGGCACCGATGGAAAGCTCAATGCGGTGTCCGCGTCTGTGGCGGTGTCGCACGCGCCGATCATGATACCGACCTCTGCGGTGCCGGACCTCGACGGCATCAAGGCCTGCCGGATCGACGATCCCGAATGCGAAGCGTGCCAGTGAGGAGATGACGATGCTCGACTGGTCCGATACCGAAACCACAGCGGCCGCTCCTGCCGTCTCAAGTCTCGCCACCGCACTGCGTCCGCAGACCCAGCTCAAGCTCGAGCCGGCCGACCCGACCGGCTTAGGCGCGATCGATCGCGCCGGCGGCCGCGTCTCGGTCGACGAGAAGCGGATGATCAACTGCCGCGCCGACGTCAACCAGCTGCTTCCGCTGAAGTACAAATGGGCCTGGGAGAAGTATCTCTCAGGCTGCAACAATCACTGGATGCCGACCGAAGTCTCGATGCAGGCCGACATCGCGCTATGGAAGTCGCGGGACGGGCTGACCGAGGACGAGCGGCGCGCGATCAAGCGCAATCTCGGCTTCTTCGCAGCCTCTGAATCGCTCGTCGCCAACAACATCGTGCTGGCGATCTACCGACACCTCACCAATCCGGAGTGCCGGCAGTACCTCCTTCGGCAGGCCTTCGAGGAGGCGGTGCACACCCACACCTTCCAGTATATCGTGGAAAGCCTCGGCCTCGACGAAGGCGAGCTGTTCAACATGTACCGCGAGGTGCCGTCGATCACGGACAAGGCGGCCTGGGCGCTCAAGCACACGCAGCACCTGGACGATCCGTCGTTCCAGACGGGGACGCCGGATAGCGACCGCGCCTTCCTGCGCGATCTCGTCGCCTTCTATGTCGTGTTCGAGGGGATGTGGTTCTACACCGGCTTCGCGCAGATCCTGTCGCTCGGCCGCCGCAACAAGATGGTCGGCATCGCCGAGCAGTATCAATACATCCTGCGCGACGAGAGCATCCATCTCAACTTCGGCATCGACGTGATCAACCAGATCAAGATCGAGAACCCGCATCTGTGGACGGCGGCGTTCCAGGACGAGATTCGCGGCATGATCCGCGACGCAGCCGAGCTGGAGGCCGCCTACGGACGCGATACGATGCCGCGCGGCTTCCTTGGGCTGAATGCCGCGCTCTGCGAGCAGTACATGCACTTCATCGCCAACCGCCGCTGTGCGCAGATCGGGCTCGCTCCGGTGTTCGCCGAGGTCGAGAACCCATTCCCGTGGATGTCCGAGGCAATGGACCTGAAGAAGGAGAAGAACTTCTTCGAGACCCGCGTCATCGAATACCAGAATGGTGGTGCGCTGACTTGGGAATAGCACCGATCATGGCTATGCCGCGGGCGTGTCACCTGTGCTTAAACGGTGGCACGCGTGCGACAGCAGGGGGATGAGGTGGAGATCCGACGAGACGATCCGACGGCGCCCTATGTCGCCGACTTGTTGGCACATCATCTCGAGGAGCTGCGCAGCGTCATGGCCGAGCGCGCCTTCGCTCTCGATGCCACCGGCCTTTCGGCTGCCACCGTGACCTTCTGGACGGCTTGGCAGGACGATGTCCTGCTCGGGTTCGGTGCGCTGAAGGAGCTGGATCATACGCATGGCGAGGTGAAGTCGATGCGTGCCGCTCCCGCTGCACGGGGCACCGGGGTAGGGCGCGCACTGCTGAGTCATATCATCGCCGAAGCCCGCAGGCGGGGCTACGTGCACCTCAGCCTGGAGACCGGCACGGCAGCCCTGCACGCGCCCGCCATCTCGCTCTACCGCAGCGCCGGTTTTGTCTCCTGCGCGCCGTTCGCCGACTATGAGGCAAGCCCGCACAACCAGTTCATGCGGCTCGACCTGACGGATTGAGCTGGGCGCTTGGCGCTCATCAGTCCCGCCTCAGGATGACGGTGTTGGTACTGCGGGCCGCCGCGACTCAGGTGAGGCACGCTCCGTTCCCGAGACCCGCGTTTTGGTGTTCCGTAGCAGAGTTGAAATCTAAAGTTGTGGATTGTCATATTCACGAGGGTATCGCGGTAAGCCAACCCGTGTCTTCCCGGTAACGATTGTGCTGTCTCTGCAACACTCATCTTGGATTAAACCCTTATCTCCGTCCGTTCGCATCAGCGCCGCTTTTTAGCCACACCCGAACATGAATAAAATCGCTCTAAAGTTTGAAGGGCATCGGCGGTCTTCGAAGGACGGAAAATCCCAAGGTCGATTCAAATCTTGGCTCTGATTTTTCGGGTCTGAAAGGGTTGGCCGGGGAAACTGGTTTGCGATGGACGCAAAGACCGACATCAAGCAGAGGCTGCCGAGCCGTCACGTGACGGAAGGCCCGACGCGCGCGCCGCACCGGTCCTACTTCTACGCCATGGGTCTGACCACCGAGCAGATCCACCAGCCCTTCGTCGGCGTCGCCTCCTGCTGGAACGAGGCCGCCCCCTGTAACATCTCCCTGATGCGCCAGGCGCAGGCGGTAAAGAAGGGCGTCGCGTCGGCCGGCGGCACCCCCCGTGAATTCTGCACCATCACCGTCACCGACGGCATCGCCATGGGCCATGACGGCATGCGCTCGTCGCTGCCGTCGCGCGAGTGCATCGCCGATTCCGTCGAGCTGACCGTGCGCGGCCACGCCTATGATGCGCTCGTGGGCCTTGCCGGTTGCGACAAGTCGCTGCCGGGCATGATGATGGCGATGGTCCGTCTCAACGTGCCCTCGATCTTCATCTACGGCGGCTCGATCCTGCCCGGCAATTTCCGCGGCCAGCAGGTCACCGTCCAGGACATGTTCGAGGCGGTCGGCAAGCACTCGGTCGGCGCCATGTCGGACGAGGACCTCGACGAGATCGAGCGCGTGGCGTGCCCCTCGGCGGGCGCCTGCGGCGCACAGTTCACCGCCAACACCATGGCGACTGTCTCCGAGGCGATTGGCCTGGCGCTGCCGTACTCGGCCGGCGCCCCGGCACCGTATGAAATCCGCGACGCTTTCTGCATGACCGCGGGCGAGAAGGTCATGGACCTGATCGCCTCCAACCTCCGGCCGCGCGACATCGTGACACGGAAGGCGCTTGAGAACGCCGCCGCTGTGGTCGCGGCGTCCGGTGGCTCGACCAATGCTGCACTGCACCTGCCGGCAATCGCGCATGAGTGCGGCATTAAGTTCGACCTGTTCGACGTCGCCGAAATCTTCAAAAAGACACCATATGTCGCGGATTTGAAGCCGGGTGGCCGTTATGTCGCCAAAGACATGTTTGAAGTAGGTGGCATACCGCTTCTGATGAAGACGCTGCTCGACAACGGATTTCTCCACGGTGACTGCATTACGGTCACCGGTCGAACGATCGCCGAAAACCTCAAAAGCGTTAAGTGGAATCCGCACCAGGATGTGGTGCACCCGGCAGACAAGCCGATCACCGTCACCGGTGGTGTGGTCGGTCTGAAGGGCAATTTGGCGCCAGAAGGTGCGATCGTGAAAGTCGCGGGAATGTCTAACCTAAGGTTCACCGGTCCGGCGCGATGCTTCGACCGGGAAGAGGACGCCTTTGAGGCCGTCCAGAACCGCACCTACCGCGAAGGCGAGGTCATCGTGATCCGCTACGAGGGCCCCAAGGGCGGTCCCGGCATGCGGGAAATGCTTCAGACCACCGCAGCGCTGACCGGCCAGGGCATGGGCGGCAAGATCGCGCTCATCACCGACGGCCGCTTCTCCGGCGCCACCCGCGGCTTCTGCATCGGCCATGTCGGGCCGGAAGCCGCCATCGGCGGCCCGATCGGGCTGCTCGAGGATGGCGACATCATCGAGATCGACGCCGTCGTAGGTACCCTTAACGTAAAATTGAGCGACCAAGAGCTCGCCCAGCGCAAGACCAAATGGAGCGCTCGCGCGACTAACCACACGTCGGGTGCGCTCTGGAAGTATGCTCAGCAGGTTGGACCAGCGGTCGGTGGGGCAGTAACCCATCCGGGCGGCGCGCACGAGAAACAGTGCTATGCGGACATCTAGGCGTGCCATAGTTGCGTTTGTGTTGGGGGTCGGTGCGCTGGCCGCGCCGGCGCTCGCCTTTGACGGCTCGGCCAGCAAGGATGCGGCCCTCCCGGTCGTGACCACCTTGCCGGGCGCCGCGGGTGCCGTGCGCAGCAAGGTGGCGGCACCGGCGACCACGCCCCAGGAAACCTCGCTCAGCGCCCTGCAATATGCCGCCGAAGGCGGTCATCCCGGCGCTCAGTTCAAGCTCGGCCGCATGTATGCCGATGGCGACGGCGTCGCCCAGGACGATGTGCGCGCCTTCGAATATTTCAGCCGCATCGCCAATGCGCATGCCGAGGACAGCCCGTCGGCGCCGCAGGCGCAGGTCGTGGCCAACGCCTTCGTCGCGCTCGGCCGCTACTATCTGAGCGGTATCCCGAACTCGAAGATCAAGTCGGATCCGGACCGGGCGCGGGAGATGTTCTCCTATGCGGCCTCCTATTTCGGCAATGCGGATGCGCAGTACGATCTCGCCCGGCTGTATCTGAAGACCCCGGACGCCTCGCGCGAGGATTTCCGCTATGGCGCGCGCTGGCTCGGCCTTGCCGCCCAGAAGGGCCAGCACGAGGCGCAGGCGCTGCTCGGCCAGATGCTGTTCAATGGCGACCGCCTGCCGCGGCAGGCCGCGCGTGGCCTGATGTGGCTGACGCTGGCGCGTGACAGCGCCGGTATCGAGGAAACCTGGATCAAGGAAAGCTACAATCGCGCTTTCGCCAAGGCCTCGGACGACGACCGCGCCATGTGCCTGCAAATGCTGGAACAGTGGGTGCAGGGCGTTCAGGGCCGCCGGTAGTAGGTACCCCCGCCGGGTAGGTTAGCCCGCGGCTGCGCGAAGCGCAGTCCGCCGGCGCCATCTGCTCAAGCCGCCTCCAGATCCAGATCCGCCCATACCGGCACGTGGTCCGACGGCTTCTCCCAGGCCCGCACATAGCTGTCGATGCCGACATTGGCGAGCCGGTCGCTGGCCTGCGGCGACAGCAGCAGATGGTCGATCCTCAAGCCATGGTTTTTCTGCCAGGCGCCGGCCTGGTAGTCCCAGAAGGTGTAGAGCCCGGGCTCGTCGGTGACCGCGCGCAGGGCGTCGGTGAGGCCGAGGCCCAGCAGGGACTGAAAGCTCTCCCGCGTCTCGGCCTTGAACAGGGCGTCCTCGGTCCAGGCGGCGGGATTATGGACGTCGCGGGCATGCGGGATGACGTTGAAGTCGCCTGCGAGGATCAGCGGCTCCTCGGCCTTGAGGCGCTCCCTCGAATACTCAAGAAGCCGCGACATCCATTTGAGCTTGTAGGGATATTTCTCGGTCCCGACCGGGTTGCCATTGGGCAGATAGAGGCAGGCAATGCGCAGCACGCCGTGCTTGAGCGTGACCACACCCTCGAGGAAACGGGCATGGGCGTCCTCGTCGTCGCCGGCGAGGCCCGACTTGGTCTCGTCGAAGCGGAGCTTCGAAAGCAAAGCGACGCCGTTGAAGGTCTTCTGACCGTGGGTGACCACGTTGTAGCCCAGCGCCTCGATCTCCAGCCGCGGGAAGGCCTCGTCGACGCATTTGATCTCCTGCAGGCAGACGATGTCCGGCTGGCATTCCTTCAGCCAGGTCAGCAGCAGGTCGATCCGCTGCCGGACCGAGTTCACGTTCCAGGTAGCAACTCTGATGGGCATTGGTGGGGCTCCGGGCAGGGGTCATGGTTAGAACAAACTGCAAACGCGCCCGTCAAGGACGCCGCAAAATCTCCCACAAAATTAACCCGGCTTAAGCCGGGCTCGGGCCATTGATACCGAAAAGGTTTTTCGAATGGGATGGCCGGACAAATCCATGAAGCAAGCTGAGCCGCGCGACGGCCTGATCGGCGCGTTCCTGTACTGGCTCGGCGGCTTCGAGATCGAGGACGGCCTGACTGCCAATCTCAGCGAGCGCGAGCTGCGCCGCATCCGCGCCAAGCAGATCGACGCGGTGATGCGCGCGATCCCGGTGACCATGGCTGTCACCATGCTCAACGTCGCCATCGTGCTGATCCTGTTCTGGGGCAGGGGCTGGAACGATTTCCTCGCAATCTGGGGCATGACCCTCGCCGTCACCGCTTCGCTTGCCGTGCGCGCGTGGCGGCGGTCGCATCAAAACCCGCCGCAGGAAGCGTCACCGCGCGCCGCGCGGCAGATGCTGCGGCAGGCGTTCTTCCTCGCGGCGATCTGGGGCACGCTGCCGCTCGCGCTGTTCAGCCGGGTCGAGCCGACCAGTCAGCTCATCCTGGCCTGCCTGATGGTCGGCATGATGTCCGGCGGCGCCTTCACGCTGTCGACCTTCCCGCGCGCGGGCCTCGTCTATCTCGCGACCGTGACGATGGCCTGCGCCGGCGCGCTGTTCCTGTGCGGCACCGGCCCGTATCTGCTGACCGCGGTGTTCCTGCTGCTGTTTGCGTTCTTCATGGCGCGCAACATCGTCTCGCAGGGCAATCTGTTCCTCGGCAATCTCAAGGCCCGGCTCGAGCTCGAACGTCAGACCGAGATCATCTCGCTGCTGCTGAAGGACTTTCAGGAGAACGCCAGCGACTGGTTGTGGCAGACCGACGCCGAAGGGCATCTCGTCGACGTGCCCCAACGCTTCGCCGAAGTGGCGCAGCTTCCGCTTCCGCTGCTGAAGGGCTCGCATTTCGTCGACGTGCTCGACATGCTCTGTCCCGACGACAAGAGCGCAGCCTACAACGTCGTCGGCCTGATGGAGCAGAGCGAGCCGCTGCACGAGATGAACCTCAAGGTCGTCGCCGGCGGCGAGGCGCGGCTGTGGTCGCTGACCGCGAAGCCGGCCTACGACCGCGACGGCCAGTTTCTCGGCTATCGCGGCTTCGGCCGCGACGTCACCGAGCGCTGGCGCGCGGAAAAGGCGGAGGCCGAGAGCCGCGCGAAGTCCGACTTCCTCGCGGTGATGAGCCACGAGATCCGCACGCCCATGAACGGTGTGCTCGGGCTTGCCAGCATGCTGCTGGAAACCAAGCTCGATCCGGAGCAGCACGAGGCCGTCACCTCGATCCGCGAGTCCGGCGACAATCTCCAGCGCATCCTCAACGATATCCTCGACCTGTCCAAGCTCGAGGCCGGACGCTTCGCGTTCGAGGCGATCGACTTTGCGCCGCAGGCGCTGGTCGAGACGGTTGCGACCGTCGTGCGCGCAGGCGCCAAGAGCAAGGGGCTCGCCGTCAAGGTCGAGCTCGACCCGAACCTGCCGCCGACGCTGCGCGGTGATGTCGCGCGGATCCGGCAGGTGCTGCTCAACCTCGCCTCCAACGCGGTAAAGTTCACCGACGAAGGCGAGGTGACGATCAAGGCCACCTGCCAGGCGCGCCGCGATCTGCTTGCGACCGTCGAATGGACCGTGACCGACAGTGGCATCGGCATCGCGCCCGAGAAGCTCGGGGAGCTGTTCTCCGACTTCGCGCAGGCCGACGCCTCGATCAGCCGCCGCTTCGGCGGCACCGGGCTTGGGCTTGCAATCTCACGGCGCATCATCGAGCAGATGGGCGGCACCATCGGCGTCACCTCGACGCCGGGCGAGGGCTCGACCTTCCGCTTCACGCTGGTGCTGCCCTGGAGCCAGGCGCAGGTCTCCGACCAGGCGGCGGGCAGCGATGAAGCCGACGAGCTCAAGGCGCGGATCGCGGGGCTCGACCGGCCGCTGAAGGTGCTGGTGGCCGAGGACGATGCCGTCAACCGCATGGTCGTGACCAAGATGTTGGGGGCGTTCGAGGTCGAGCTGCGCGTCGTCACCGACGGCGTCCAGGCGGTCGAGGCTGCCTCGGAGAGCGATTACGATGTCGTGCTGATGGACGTGCGCATGCCGGACATGGACGGCCTTGCCGCGACGCGGGCGATCCGCGCGCAAGGCGGGCGCTTCGAAGCCTTGCCGATCGTCGCGCTGACCGCCAACGCCTTCCCCGAGGACGTCAAGATCTGCCGCGAGGCCGGCATGTCGGATTTTTTGGCAAAGCCGCTGCGTAAGCCCGCGCTCGCCGCCGCCTTGCTGCGCGCGCTCGACGGCCACATGATGTCGGAGGGCGCGCCGCTTCAGCCGGAGCTGACGCCGATCGACGTCGCGTGGACGGACGAGGAAAGGCAGATGACCGGCGTCTAGCCGGTCAGATCGAGAAGCTGGTCCCGCAGCCGCAGGACTCTACGGGCGCGTGCGCCGGCAACGCGGCGCCGTTACAGTTTTCCATAGACGCGCCCGGCGACCGCCCTCAGGCGCTCGACCGAGCCGGACTCGGGATGCGGCTTGACCGGCGCGAACAGGATCGAAGCCTGCCTGCCGTTCTTCCAGACATAGATGTTGACGGCGTTGCCGTTGCCCTTGGCGCAGGAATGCTCACCGAACGCTTCACTGCCGAGCTCGGGTATCGCCAAATGTTTGCACGGGCCCGAGCGCTTCATCATGCTGATGACCGTGTCGCGCGAGATCGCGATCACCGCGACGGTCATGGTGTTGGCCTCGCGATCGAACATCGTGCAGCTGCCGGCGCCGGTCCGCTGGACCGTCAGCGTGCCCTTGTCGAGAAAGCCGTCGGCATCCGCGGCGGTGAGCCACTCGCAATTGCCGAACCGCTCGCTGCTCTTGCTCACGTTGGCGATGGCAACGCGCGCGGCTTCGGTGATCGGCCCGAGCAGCGCGTCGTCGGCACGCCGGCCGATCGGATAGACGCTGATCTGCAGAATGTAATCGCCGGACAGGGCGACGACCGAGGCCTCCTGGCGCTCCGCGCCGGCGGCGCTCGTTCCGCCCTGGCCTTCGTCGCCGATCCCCGCGACTGCGTTGAGCGGCATGCGCTCACCAAGCGTCTTGACGAAGGTCGTGTACAATTCTCTGGCGCGGTCCTTGTCGGGATTGCGGAACACGGTCAACATCATCGTGTCGCCGCGCCCGCCCTGGTAGATGCAGCCGCGGCCGTCCTGATTTGAAATCAGTGACCATTTGAGCGCCGGCATCGCGCGGGCGAGCTCCTGGGTGCTGAGGAACGGGCAGGTTTCGGCCGCGCGCGCGGGAAGCACCGGGACGGCTGCGATTGCAAGGAATAGAGCGAGGCAACAGAACAGACGATCAATAACTCGCATTGGATAATTTACTACCGCTATTGGCGCGCCACGGCAGATGCCACGGCAGATGAAGATGGTCACTATTGCTTCGTCGTGGCGCTATGATGCAACGTTCAATTTTGCTCGACTGCTGCCCAGGGCGGGCGTGAGCCGCCGATGCTGCTATGATGAGCAACCGGATTTTGGATGGGCCACCGCCTACTTCCGCTGAACGCGCTGACCGGACATGGCTGCATTAACATTGCGACAGGACTGGAAGGAGGTGCCATGCCGAAAACGATCGCGATATTGGGCTCCGCCCTCTTCTTTGCGGTTGCGCCCACCACAGTGGCGGGGCTCGTTCCCTGGTGGATTACGCGTTGGGAGTTTCGGCCGCCCTTCTTCGATCTCGACGCGACACGCGCCGTCGGGATCCTGTTGATCGTCGCCGGTCTACCCGGGCTTGTCGACTCGTTTGCACGCTTTGCGCTGCAAGAATTGGGCACGCCGGCGCCGATCGCACCGACGCAGAACCTCGTGGTGACGGGTCTCTATCGCTATGTGCGCAATCCTATTTACGTTGCCCTTGTCGCCGTCATTCTGGGCCAAGCGGCCTTGTTCGGCGACCAGCGCCTTCTTGTGTACGGTGTGTTGGTGTGGCTCGCCTTCCACGCGTTTGTCGTGGGGTACGAGGAGCCGGCGCTCGTTCGTAGCTTCGGAACGGAGTACGAGGATTTCCGGGCCAATGTCCCGCGCTGGATTCCGCGGCTCACGCCCTGGCGAGCCGCACGACGCCGGAATCATTCGTGACGCGGGCGCCACCGCGGGAAGGGCGTAGTAGCGTGCCCTGTCGTAAAATGGCGCCGCTGACGAGATTCGAACTTTCTAGAATGATTGGACTGCGGCAGGGGCCGCTTCGGCGTCAGACTGTATCGGACCCGCCGAGCCCCGCTCTTTGGGACCGCGCGATGATCGCAACTTACCCCTGATTTGCCCGACGCGTCAAACGTTTTGCGGAAAATCCGAAATGAATCGTGCCGGCTCCCGACTACTTTGCATGGGGTTGTTTTTCAGATTTTAAGTCGGGTTAGATCGAGAAGCTGGTCCCGCACCCGCAGGACGCCGTCGCATTGGGATTGTTGACGCGGAACGAGGCGCCGATCAGATCGTCGACGAAATCGACCTGCGAGCCCGCCAGGAACGGCTGGGAGGCGGAATCGACCAGCACGACGGCATTCTCCTGCTCGATCACGAGATCGTCGTCGGTGCGGTCGCGGTCGATGTCGAATTTGTACTGGAAGCCCGAGCAGCCGCCTCCCTCGACGGAGATGCGCAGCATCGCGCCAGAACCTTCGCCCTTGAGGATCTCCCCAATCCGGCGTGCGGCGCGGTCACTGATGGTCACGTCAGTCGTCATAGCTCGTCTCCGATAGTCCCGCGGTCATACCAACTTCACTTGTCCAATTCATTTGGTATCCCGCGTCCGGCATAGTTAAGTGCAAGCATACGCAGAATCAAATGGATAGGGACTAAATTCGTCGTGTCCGTCGGAATGGCAGCCCCCCGTGCGCCCTATGCCTGCGACCCCGACCGCAGCCGCGGCCGGCTGGTCGTGGAGCCGCCGAGCCGGACCCGCAGCCCGTTCCGGCGGGATTGCGACCGGGTGATCCACTCCACCGCGTTCCGCCGCCTGAAGTACAAGACCCAGGTCTTCGTGTTCCACGAGGGCGACCACTACCGCACCCGGCTGACCCATTCGCTGGAGGTGGCGCAGATCGCTCGCGCCCTGGCCCGGCAGCTCGGGTTGGACGAGGACCTCACGGAAACGTTGGCGCTGGCTCATGATCTCGGCCATCCGCCGTTCGGGCACGCCGGCGAGCGGGCGCTGGATGCCTGCCTGAAGGATTTCGGCGGCTTCGACCACAACGCCCAGACCTTGCGGGTCGTCGCGTCGCTCGAGCACCGCTACCCGGAGTTCGACGGTCTCAACCTGACCTGGGAGTCGCTGGAGGGTATCGTCAAGCACAACGGCCCGCTGACGGATCGCAGCGGCGCGCCGGTCGGGCCCTATCGCGAGCACGGCATTCCGGTCGGCATCGCCGACTACATCAAGACCTACGATCTCGAATTGTGGAGCTTCGCCTCGCTGGAGGCGCAGGTTGCCGCGATCGCCGACGACATCGCCTATGATGCCCACGACATCGATGACGGTCTGCGCGCCGGCCTGTTCCATCTCGATGATCTCAAGGTGATGCCGCTGACCGCGGAGATCATTGCCGAGACCTCGGCGCATTATCCCGATCTCGAAGACGTCAGGCGCGGCGCCGAGCTGGTGCGCGAGCTGATCTCGCACCTGATCGGTGCGGTGTATTCGGAGGCGCAGAAGAACCTCGCCGCCGTGAAACCGCAATCGGCCCAGGACGTGCGCCGGCAGAGCCGGGCGCTGGTCACGTTCCCGGCGGCGGTTGCCGAGGAGGAGGCCGCCATCAAGCGCTTTCTCTATCAGCACATGTACCGCCACAAGCGGGTGATGCGGGTGATGGGGGAGGCGGAACAGATCCTGTTCGACCTGTTCGCAAAATACCTGACATCGCCCGGAGAGCTGCCACCGGAATGGCTGCTGGGGGCGGAGGCGGACAATGAGGGCGACCGGGCCCGCCGGATCGGCAATTTCATTGCCGGAATGACCGACCGTTTCGCCCTGACCGAGCACCAGCGGCTCTTTGACTCGACCCCGGATTTGCGTTAGGCGGCGGCCATGCCCGACACATCCTCAGCACTGCACCTGTTCGCCGACGTGCTCGCACGCGTGCACGCCGCCTGCCGCGCGCTCGCAGCGGACGCCAACTGGCCCGAGGGTATCGATTTCTCGCGCGTGGTGGTCGAGCCGCCGCGCGACGCCTCCCATGGCGACATGGCGACCAACGCCGCCATGGTGCTTGCGAAAGAGGCAAAGGCAAAGCCCCGCGACCTCGCCGAGCGGATCGCCGAGCGGCTCCGTGCCGACGCGCTGATTGCCAAGGTCGACGTCGCCGGCCCCGGCTTCATCAATTTGACGCTGAAGCCGACCGCCTGGGCCGAGGCGCTGCGGACGGTGCTGCGCGAGGGGGCTGACTACGGCCGCGTCCGCGGTGGCTCCAAAGTCAATGTCGAATACGTCTCGGCGAACCCGACCGGACCGATGCATGTTGGCCATTGCCGCGGCGCCGTGTTTGGCGACGCGCTCGCAAGCCTGCTCCAGTTCGGCGGCCACGACGTCACCCGCGAATACTACATCAACGATGCCGGCGCCCAGGTCGACGTGCTCGCGCGTTCTGCCTTCCTGCGGTACCGCGAGGCACTTGGCGAAAACATCGGCGCGATCCCGGAAGGGCTGTATCCCGGCGACTATCTGAAGCCGGTGGGCGCGGCGCTGGCGAAGGAGCACGGCGACAAGCTGCTCGCGATGAGCGAGGCCGAGTGGCTGCCGACGGTGCGCGCCAAGGCAATCGCGATGATGATGGACGAGATCAAGGACGATCTCGCCGCCCTCAACATCCGCCACGACGTGTTCTTCTCCGAGCGCTCGCTGATCGAGACCGGCAACAACAAGGTTGCCGAGACCATCGATTTCCTGAAGGCCAAGGGCGACATCTACGAGGGCCGCCTGCCGCCGCCGAAGGGCGCGCCGGTCGAGGACTGGGAAGACCGCGAGCAGCTCCTGTTCAAGGCGACCGCTTACGGCGACGATGTCGATCGTCCGCTGATCAAGTCGGACAATTCCTACACCTACTTCGCCTCGGATATCGCCTACCACAAGAACAAGTTCGATCGCGGCTTCGCCGAGATGATCGACGTCTGGGGCGCCGACCATGGCGGCTACATCAAGCGGATGCAGGCGGCGGTGAAGGCGACGACATCAGGCAAGGGCGCGCTCGACGTCAAGATCGTCCAGCTCGTGAAGTTGCTGCGCAACGGCGAGCCGGTGAAAATGTCGAAGCGGAGCGGGGATTTCGTCACCTTGCGTGAGGTGGTGGATGAAGTCGGTCAGGATGCCGTCCGCTTCATGATGCTCTACCGCAAGAACGACGCGGTGCTCGAC
The DNA here is from genome assembly GCF_052075965.1 of Bradyrhizobium sp. 482_C4_N1_8. Lineage (NCBI taxonomy): Bacteria > Pseudomonadati > Pseudomonadota > Alphaproteobacteria > Hyphomicrobiales > Nitrobacteraceae > Bradyrhizobium > Bradyrhizobium sp. 482_C4_N1_8. The sequence continues at coordinate 4,407,357 of NZ_CP197231.1, forward strand.
TTCGACCTTGCCAAGGTCATGGAACAGTCGCGCGACAACCCGGTATTTTACGTCCAGTACGGCCACGCCCGCGGCCACTCGATCTTCCGCAACGCCCGGGCCGAGGTGTTCCCGGAACTGCCTGAGGATACCGGCAAGCGCATCGCGTGGCTCGGCGAGTCGGCGGTGGAACGGCTATCGGACCCGGTCGAGCTCGAGCTGCTCAAGCGCCTCGCAATTTTTCCGCGCATGCTGGAGGCCGCCGCCGCGGCCCATGAGCCGCACCGAATTGCCTTCTATCTCTATGACTTAGCGAGCGAATTTCACGCACTTTGGACGAAGGGGCGCGATTTGCCCTATTTACGCTTCATTATCAATAATGATGCAGATCTTACAAAGGCGCGACTGGCCATGGTCCAGGGCGTCGTCTCTGTCTTGGCATCGGGCCTCGCCATCCTCGGCGTCCATGCTCCGGACGAGATGCGGTAGTTTGGGGCGAACTACTTAAGGGGAATTTTGGGGGTAACCGGCAGAAGCCGGACCGCTTAGACTTGGTTGAATGCCTTGTGGGTCGAAAGCCGCGCCTTGGTCGAGGGGCGCGCGGCTTTCCCGAAGGGACGCATCATCACGATGGCCGAACGATATCAGGACAGAACGTTTCCTTCCGATGGCTATGGTCGCGGTGGCGATCAGCATGGGAAGGCGGAAAACGATCCCTTGGCCGAACTCGCCCGCCTGATCGGACAGACCGATCCATTCGCAGCGCAGGGACGGCCGAGCGCGCAGCCGCCGGCACCGCCAACGCAGAGCTATCAGGACCACGATTATCCGCAGGACGACTATCGGCAGGATTATGCCGAGCAGGCGCCGCCGGCTCCGCCCGGGCCGCCCTCATGGATGCGGCGCGCCAACGTGCAGCCGCAGCCCGCGCCCGAGCAGCCCGACTATCCCGCTTCTGTGAACCCGGTTCATCCATTGCACCGCTATTCAGCCCAGCCGACCGCGCCCGAGCCTGATTTCCATCAGCCGCAGGCCTACCAGGACCAAGCTTACCAGGATCAGGCCTATCAAGCGCAGGCCTATCAGGATCAGGCCCATCAAGGCCGTGCTCACCAGCAGCATGATCAGGCTTACCAGGAGCAAGCCTATCAGGAGCCGCATCAGCCGCCCGATCCGGCGCGCTACGACGACGCGCTCTATGGACGGCTGGAGGGCGGCGAGCAGGATTATCAGCGCGATCCCGCCTATCCGGATGATCCTTACGCGTTCCAGAGCGACTATCCCGAGGCCGATCTCGACGAGCCGAAGAAGCCGCGCGGCGGCATGATAACGGTCGCGGCGATCCTCGCGCTTGCCGTGGTCGGCACTGGCGCGGCCTTCGCCTACAAGACCTATGTCGGTTCGCCTCGCAGCGGCGAGCCGCCGATCATCAAGGCCGACAACACGCCGACCAAGATCGTGCCGGCGCCGACCGACTCCTCGGCCAAGGTGCCGGATCGCATGGCGAGCGGCGACGGCTCCGAGAAGATCGTGCCGCGCGAAGAGGCGCCTGTCGACGTCGCGGCCAAGGCGGGCGGCCCGCGCGTGGTGTTCCCGCCGCTGAACCAGAACGCGAACCCGCCGTCGGTGGCGAGCGTCGCGCCGTCCACGATCCCGCCGCCAAGCGCGGGTCCGATCCCGAGCAACGGCACGCTGCCGGCCAATACGCCGCGCTCGATCAGGACTGTGGCCGTGAGAGGCGATCAGACCGATAGCACCGCGCCGCAATCCGGTTCCGCCAAGCCGGCGGCAGCCGCGCCGAAGCCCGTTGCCGCGCCCGCCGCACCGCCAGCGCCGCGCAATCCGCCGACTTCGGCCAATGCCAGTGCCAACCAGCCGCTCTCGCTTGCGCCGCAATCGACGCCGGTTGCGGAGGTGCCGCAGCGGATGGCTGCGACCAACCCGACGCAAATCACGCCCGCCAGCAATGGTGGCGGCGGCTACGTCGTGCAGGTCTCCTCGCAGCAGAGCGAGGACAGCGCGGCCGCGTCCTACCGGGTGCTTCAGAGCAAATATGGCAGCGTGCTCGGATCGCGCTCGCCGGTGATCAAGCGGGTCGATCTGACCGACAAGGGCAAGGGGGTCGTCTATCGCGCTTTCGCCGGACCCTATGGTTCGGCCGAGGAAGCGACGCAGGCTTGCAACAGCCTGAAGTCCGCTGGCCTGTCCGCCTGCTTCGTCCAGAGGAATTAACGGCCGTTTCCTTGACCCCCTCGCGGGGCAGGGTTAATCGGCCGTTATGAGCACGCGGGCCTTCATTACCGGTGTATCCGGAACGGAACTAACCGCCGTCGAGCGGGAGTTTATCCGTGCCGAACGCCCATGGGGCTTCATCCTCTTCAAGCGCAATGTCGAGGCGCCGGCTCAAGTTGCTGCGCTGGTTGAGGAATTGCGGGCGGCTGCGGGCGCAGCTGACGCGCCTGTCCTGATCGACCAAGAGGGTGGCCGGGTGCAGCGGCTGGGCCCGCCGCACTGGCCGGTCTATCCGCCGGGCGCGATTTTCTCGACCTTGTACGACGCTGATTCGGTACTTGGATTGACGGCTGCGCGCCTCAGCGCCCGGCTGATTGCGTCGGATCTCGCCGATCTCGGCATTACCGTGGATTGCCTGCCGCTGGCTGACGTGCCGGTGCCGGGTGCCGATGCCGTCATTGGGAACAGGGCCTACGGCACTGAGCCCGGCAAGGTCGCCGCGATCGCGCGCGCGGTCACCGAGGGCCTGGAGCAGGGCGGCGTGCTGCCGGTTCTGAAGCACATTCCCGGACATGGACGCGCCACCGCCGACACCCATTTCAAACTGCCGACGGTCGATGCTCCGAGGGACGAACTCGACCGGACCGACTTTGCGGCATTCAAGCCGCTGGCCGACCTGCCGATGGCCATGACTGCACATGTTGTGTTTAGCGCGGTCGACCCCGCCCATCCGGCGACGACTTCTGCGACAATGATCACTCAGGTGATTCGCGGCGTGATCGGGTTCCAGGGTTTGTTAATGAGTGATGACGTGTCGATGAACGCGCTGTCGGGGAATATCGCCGAACGGACCCGCGCCATCTTCGCGGCCGGCTGCGACATGGCCCTGCATTGCAACGGCAACATCGAGGAGATGCGCGAGGTCGCCGGCCAGACACCTGAGCTGTCCGGCACGGCGCTGGCGCGCGCAAAGGCCGCACTTGCGTCGCGCAAGGCACCGCAGCCGTTCGAGCGGGTGGCCGCACGCGCCGAACTGGACGCATTGATCGCACGGGCAAACACGGCATCCGCATGACCGCAGAAATCCTATCGTTTGAAACCGGGCGGCCTGCAGAGCTCGCCGAGGGTGAGCCGGCGTTGGTTGTGGACGTCGAGGGCTATGAGGGCCCGCTCGACCTGTTGCTCGCGCTGGCGCGGCAGCAGAAGGTCGATCTCGCCAAGATCTCGATCCTGGCGCTGGCCGACCAGTACCTCCACTTCATCGAAGCCGCGCGAAAGATCCGGCTGGAGCTTGCTGCCGATTATCTCGTGATGGCTGCCTGGCTTGCCTTCCTGAAGTCGCGCCTGCTGCTGCCGGAGCCGCCGAGTGCGGAAGGCCCGAGCGCAGAAGAGATGGCGACCGCGCTCGCCAACCGCCTGCGCCGGCTGGAAGCCATTCGCGAGGCCGCCAACCGGCTGATGAACAGGCAGCAATTGCTGCGCGACATCTTCCCGCGCGGCGAGCCCGAGCAGATCGCGGAGATCAAGCACCCGAAATACACCGCGACGCTGTACGACCTGCTCACCGCCTATGCCGCGCAGCGCCAGTCGCGCGTGCTGGCGAGCGTGCATCTGGCCAAGCGCACGGTGTGGTCGCTCGCTGAGGCGCGCGCCACGCTGGAGCGGCTTGTCGGCAGCATCAGCGAACAGGACGACTGGGGCGTTCTCGACGACTTTCTGCTCCGGCACGTTGCCGATCCGACGCAGCGCGCGACGGTGCTCGCCTCGAGCTTTGCAGCTGCGCTCGAACTGGTGCGTGAAGGTCAGCTCGAATTGAACCAGAAAGAGGCGTTCGCGCCCATCTATTTCCGGAAGGGGCGCCCGAAACCGGTCGTGGACGCAGCTCCTGCGCCTGATGCGCCGGTCGGTTAAGTGCAAGAAGGAGAAGCTACCATGGCAAGCCTGGCTGAAGTGCGGGTAGAAGAGGCCGAGCCGATGGAGAACGAGTCCCAGGCACGTCCTGAAGAGCTGCGGCTGCTGGAAGCGCTGCTGTTTGCTTCGAATGAACCGCTGGACACCGCGACGCTGGCCAAGCGCATGCCTGATGGGGTCGATGTCAAGGCTGCGCTCGAACAGCTCCAGGCCGACTATGCCTTGCGCGGCGTCAATCTCGTGCGCGTCGCCAACAAATGGACCTTCCGCACCGCCGGCGATCTCGCCTGGCTTATGACGCGGGAGAGCACCGAGACCCGCCGCCTGTCGCGCGCCGCGATCGAGGTGCTGGCGATCATCGCCTATCACCAGCCGGTAACGCGCGCCGAGATCGAAGAGATCCGCGGCGTCGTCACCTCGAAGGGTACGCTCGACGTGCTGCTGGAGACCGGCTGGATCAAGCCGCGCGGTCGTCGCAAGACGCCCGGCCGCCCCCTGACGTTCGGAACCACCGAGGACTTCCTGTCGCAGTTCACCCTGGAACAGCTTGGCGATCTGCCAGGCCTGGAAGAGCTGAAGGGCACGGGCCTGCTGGATTCGCGCCTGCCGACCGGATTCAGCGTGCCGACCCCGTCGGATGACCCGCAGCTGCGCGAGGACGAGGATCCGCTGGAACCGGGCGAGGACCTGGATCTGGCGCTGGCACCTGCGGTCGAGCCCGAGACGCCGGAAGGCGGCAATGAGGGCGGCGAGGGTGGCAGCGAGGACTGACGTCCCGGCCGTTTAGAGGCTCCCTGCGACCAGTTAACACTGGCAAGATTACGTAGCGCCAACAGCGAATTGGCGCTGCCTTGGTCCTTGTTTTTGAGGCCTGCCGAGCCTAGGTTTCCGGGAAGATCGGCCGGGTCCCCGGCCAGGTGTGTTTGGAGGGTTGCAGGATGGGTTCGCTTAGCATTTGGCACTGGATCCTGGTGATCGCAGTCGTCCTGCTGCTGTTCGGCCGCGGCAAGATTTCGGATCTGATGGGCGACGTGGCCCAGGGCATCAAGGCCTTCAAGAAGGGCATGCAGGACGACGACAAGGTCGCCGACAAGCCCGAGCCGGCCAAGTCGATCGAGCACGCCGCCGCGCCGCCGACCGCGGCCCGGTCCGACGTCGGCAGCAAGGCCGTCTGAGTAAGCGTACGCGAGACGCGGGTGACGGCGCCGATCCTAAGCGCGAAGGATTGGGCCGGTCGCGGCTGGCGTGAACGGAAGGCCTCATGTTCGACATCGGGTGGAGTGAACTGGTCCTGATCGGGGTCGTGGCCCTGGTCGCCATCGGCCCGAAAGAGCTGCCGGGCGTGCTGCGCATGGTCGGGCAGTGGATGGGCAAGGCCCGCAAGATGGCTGCCGAATTCCAGGGCCAGTTCCAGGAAGCGATGCGCGAGGCCGAAATGGCCGACCTCAAGAAGAGCTTTGACGAGGTCAAGGAAGCCGCTTCCGGCTTTGCCGGCAACAATCTGATGACCTCGCTCCAGAAGGACGTCAGCGACGCGCTTCGCGTCGATGCGCTGGACAAGCCGGCCGAGGCCTCCACGACCACCACCGTCGAAGCGACTTCAAGTGAAGCGCTGGCGATTTCAAGCGAAACGCCGGCGACACCAACCACGCCGGAAGCGCCGACGCCCGAGACCTTCGTGGAGGCCGAGGCGCATGCGGCTGCGAACGAGCCGCTCGCGATTACCCGCGAGGTCGAGCAGGCCCAGGTCATTCAAGACACTGCGCCACCCGAGGCGATCAAGGACGTCAAAGCGTCATGAGCGACGCCGATATCGAGGCCAGCAAAGCCCCTCTGATGGACCACCTGATCGAGCTGCGGTCGCGGCTGATCAAGGCGCTGCTTGGCTTTGGCGTGGCCTTCATCTTCTGCTTCTTCTTCGCCAAGCAGATCTACAACGTGCTGGTCTGGCCGTTCGTGTGGGTCGCGGGTCCCGAGAATTCGAAGTTCATCTACACGGCGCTGCTGGAATATTTCATCACGCAGCTCAAGCTCGCGCTGTTCGGCGCCGGCTTCATCTCGTTCCCGATCGTCGCGACGCAGATCTACAAGTTCGTCGCGCCCGGGCTCTACAAGCACGAGAAGCAGGCCTTCCTGCCGTATCTGGTCGCGACCCCGTTCTTCTTCGTGCTGGGCGCGGCGCTGGTCTATTTCGTGGTGCTGCCGATGCTGGTCCGCTTCTCGCTCGGCATGCAGCAGGCCGGCAGCGACGAGACCGCGCAGATCCAGCTGCTGCCCAAGGTCGGCGAATATCTGTCGCTGATGATGTCGCTGATCTTCGCCTTCGGCATCGCCTTCCAGCTTCCGGTGATCCTGACGCTGCTCGGGCGTATTGGGATCGTGACCTCGAAGATGCTGCGCGAGAAGCGCCGCTATTTCATCGTCATCGCCTTCGTCATCGCGGCCGTTCTGACGCCGCCCGACGTGCTGAGCCAGTGCTCGCTGGCGATCCCCCTGCTCCTGCTCTACGAGGGCTCGATCATCGCGGTCGGGATGGTGGAGAAGAAGGCGGCGGCGTCGAAGGCCGCCACCGGCACCGACGTGTCGACGCCGGCTAATCCGGCGGAGTAGCGGCCAGGCGCGCTGTCATTCCCCGCGACCCGGCTACGCCAAGGCTTCGCCGAGGTTCAGGTGGTGGCGCGCCGAAGCTTCAGCGTAGGCGGCAAGCGGGGAATCCAGTACGCCGAGGCCCCTCGGAGAATCACTGCTGTCTCTGGAATACTGGATCGCCCGCTTTCGCGGGCGATGACGCCTGTGGTAGTGGGAAGCGCGATGCAAGCTCCCGACATACCGCGTTGGCTGTTGCACGCTGATCCAGGACCACCGCCATGCACGACATCAAATCGATCCGCGACAATCCGCAAGCCTTCGACGCCGGCCTCGCCAGGCGTGGCCTGAAGCCGTTGTCGGCGTCGCTGCTCGCGATCGACGAGAAGCGGCGTGCTGCGATCCTGGCCTCGGAGCAGGCGCAGGCGCGGCGCAATGCGGCCTCCAAGGAGATCGGCGACGCCAAGAAGGCGAAGGATGACGCGCGCGCCGCCAAGCTGATGGCGGAGGTCGCCGAGCTCAAGACCACGATGCCGCAGCTCGAAGCCGTTGCGAAAGCCGCCGACGAAGAGCTTGCCACGGCGCTGTCGGCGATCCCCAATCTGCCGCTCGGCGAAGTGCCCAATGGCGTCGACGAGCACGGCAATGTGCAACGCCATGTCTTCGGCAACCGGCGCAACTACGCGTTTGCGCCCAAGCCCCATGACGATCTCGGCGGCGCGCTCGGTGACATGGATTTCGAGACGGCGGCAAAGCTCTCCGGCGCGCGCTTCGTCGTGCTGAAGAAGGGGCTGGCGCGGCTCGAACGCGCGCTCGGCCAGTTCATGCTGAATCTGCACATCGACGAGCACGGCTATACCGAGATCAATCCGCCGCTGCTGGTCCGCAACGAGATCATGTTCGGCACGGGACAATTGCCGAAATTCGAGGACGACCAGTTCTGGGCGATCAAGGGCGAGTTGCTCGCCGCACCCGATCTGGAGCGGCTGCGGACCGAGCGTCTCGGCATCATTCCGACAGCGGAGGTGGCGCTCACCAACCTCGTTCGAGAATCCATCCTCGATGAGAAGCAGCTGCCGATGCGCTTGACTGCGCTGACGCCGTGTTTTCGCGCGGAGGCGGGCGCCGCAGGACGTGATACCCGAGGCATGATCCGCCAGCACCAGTTCACCAAGGTCGAGCTGGTGTCGATCACGACGCCGGAGACCAGCAAGGACGAGCATGAGCGGATGCTGGCATGTGCCGAGGAAGTGCTGCGCCGGCTCGATCTGCATTACCGCGTGATGACGCTTTGCACCGGAGATATGGGCTTTTCGTCGCAAAAAACCTATGACATCGAGGTCTGGATGCCCGGGCAGGGCGAGGGCGGCGCGTTCCGCGAGATCTCGAGCTGCTCGGTCTGCGGTGACTTCCAGGCCCGTCGCATGGACGCCCGCTCGCGCGGTCCGGACGGCAAGCCACGATTCGTGCACACGCTGAACGGCTCCGGCACCGCGCTCGGCCGCGCGCTGATCGCCGTGATGGAGACTTATCAACAGGAGGACGGCTCGATCGCAGTCCCCAGCGTGCTCCAGCCCTATATGGGCGGACTGAAGGTGGTCGCGCGCGAGTAGGGCGTTTTCGAGCGAAGTGGATACCGGTTCGCGTCGAGAAAGCGCGTCAAACAAGATAAGAATCTGAAGTCCCGTTCCGATTCTATCGGAACGGGAGTCCGGGGCGCGTTGCCCGGCTGTCACGCAGAAACGTTTGGTTGCGAAGATCGGTCGGCTGGTTATTCTGCCGACCACCCGACAATGCGAACTCACTGTTCATGGCCTTGCACCGCGATATCTTCTGGGTCGGCAGACAATGGGCGGTGACAGGTGCCGGTATCCAGGCTGTCGATCAACGTCTGCGTGGTGTGCTCGACATCGCGATCGCGCGGCTCTGGGATGACGATCTCGTGTGCAGCCGGCGGGCCAAGCCCGGCGTGAATGCTGCGGATTTCGACAAGGCGCTGACCGTGGCGCGCGAACGCTTTCCGCAGACGCCGGAGCCGGACCCGATCCTCGCGCAATTGGAGGCGCTCGGGGTGATCGAGGCTCCGGTCGTGAGCCTGGTGGTGCCGGCGATGAAGCTGCGCGCGGAAGGCAGGCTCGCACGCTTCCTGCCGCAATGGCGCATCCGCAGGTAGCAGGACCAGGCTGGGAACCCGCCCCCGGACCCAGTCGGCCGGTTTGCCTGATCGGCCCCGGCCGGATAAGACGGCTCAGACCCGCTTCAGGAACGATTTTTAATATGCGCATTCTCTGCACCAATGACGACGGCATTCACGCTCCCGGCCTCAAGGTCGTGGAGGAGATCGCGCGCGCATTGTCCGACGACGTCTGGGTCGTTGCGCCCGAGCTCGATCAGTCCGGCGTGTCGCATTCGCTCTCGCTGAACGATCCGCTGCGCCTGCGCGAGGTCGGACCAAGGCACTTCGCGGTGCGCGGCACGCCGACCGACTGCGTCATCATGGGCGCGCGCCATATCCTCGGCACCAAGCCACCGGACCTCGTACTGTCCGGCGTCAACAAGGGCCGCAACGTCGCCGAGGACGTGGTCTATTCCGGCACCATCGCCGGCGCGCTGGAGGGCACCATCCTGGGGCTGCCGTCTTTCGCCCTGTCGCAGGAGTTCAGCGTCGAGACGCGCGAGCGCCCGCTTTGGGACACCGCGCTCAAATTCGGACCCGACATCCTGCGCAAGGTGATCGCCGCCGGCATCCCGAAGGACACCGTCATCAACGTCAACTTCCCGGCCTGTACGCCGGAAGAGGTGCTCGGCATTCGCGTCACGCGCCAGGGCAAGCGCAATCTCGGCTTCCTCAGGATCGACGAGCGCAGGGACGGCCGCAACAATCCCTATTTCTGGATCGGCTTCGAGCGCGCCGCGATGATGGATACGCCTGCCGAAGGCACCGATCTGGCGGCGCTGCGCGAGCGCTATGTCTCCGTCACGCCGCTCCGGCTCGACCGCACCAATGAGGCGTTTTCCGAAGCGCTGAGCGCGACGCTGAAGTAATCGCTAGCCGCCGCGAAGAGCGGCTTCGATGGTCTTGCCGAGCGCGTCGAGCTGGAACGGCTTCTGCAAGGCCGGCCGGTCGCGGTACTGCTCGGGCAGGCCGGAGGAGCCGTAGCCGGTAGCGAAGATGAACGGGCAGCCCTTCGCCCTGATGACATCGGCGACCGGAGAGATGACCTTGCCGTTGACGTTGACGTCGAGGATGGCGATGTCGAACTCGGTCGCCTGGGCGAGCCGCAGCGCCTCGGTGATATCGCCGGCCTCGGCAGCCACCTTGTAGCCGAGCTCTTCGAGCATATCCGCGACCATCATCCTGATCATCACCTCGTCCTCGACGAGGAATACAGAGCGGCCCGAAGGTCCGGTCGCGGTCATAGTCGTTGAGTCCTTGCCCATTTACGGAAAACGTTCGCAGATAACGCGAATCGACGCAATGCGCGTTTCGGCGAGCGGACACCTGAAAATGGTCTTTGCAGCCAACCCGTTGCAAGCCGATTTATGGTCCAATACCGCGCCCGAACGGCTATCATGGGTTCCTGGGTAGGAACAGGATTCCTGCCCGGGTCTTAACGAGACACGTGGCCCCGGACCCGACGAGACGATAAGCAGCGATGACCTCCGATCAGCACCCGCCGGAAAAGATGATGTTTCAGCTCTCGCTGAGGCGCCGGGGCATCAGCGATCAGGCGGTGCTGCGAACCATGGAGGAGGTGCCGCGCGATCTGTTCGTCGAGGAGACCGATCGCGACGCCGCCTATCGTGACAGCGCGCTGCCGATCGCCTGCGGGCAGACCATCAGCCAGCCCTTCGTCGTCGCCTACATGACCGAGCAGCTGCAGCTCCAGAAGAAGCACCGCGTGCTCGAGATCGGCGCCGGCTCGGGCTATCAGGCCGCCGTGCTGTCGCGTCTCGCAGGCCAGGTGCTGACCGTCGAGCGCTACCGCAAGCTCGCGGAGGCGGCACGCGCCCGGCTCGAAAAGCTAAACTGTCACAATGTCGAGGTGATGCTCGGCGACGGCCTCAACCTGCCGGCCAATATCGGCCCGTTCGACCGCATCATCGTGACCGCCGCGATGGAGCAGCTTCCGGAGAACCTGGTCGAGCGGCTGGAGGTCGGCGGCATCCTGATCGCACCCATCGGCCCGCACCATGGTGTGCAGACGCTGGTCCGCTTCAGCCGGACCGAAGCCGGGATCGAGCGCAAGGAACTCGTCGAGGTCCGCTTCGTGCCGGCGCTGCCCGGGGTGGCGCGGGAGCTGTAGATTTCCGGATCGGCTGTGTCGCCAACATCTTATTGGGAGGGTTAAGCCGTTATTTACTCGCGACGTGTTTACTTAAAAGACCAGTTCTGTTGCGTACGAGTGAGTAACCATGTCTGTAGTCGCCGAGTTGCTTTACTCGCGCCGCGTGCCGCAGGTTGCGGTCTTGGCGCTGATCTCGTTCAGCTTCGCAGGGTGCAGCGCCGACATGCAGTCGCGGCTGTCCCAGTCGAATTTCTCCAATCCTTTCGCGTCTGAGCAGACCGGCTCGGTGCAGCAGGCACCGCCGCCGCAGCGTGAGCTGCCGCAATATTCGCGGCCGCAGACGCAGCCCGGTTATTATCAGTCGCAGCCCTTGCCGCCGCCGGCGGTCTCCGCGCCGCAATCCTATCCGGTAGCGGCGGGTGGCGGGGTGTCCGGAGGCGGTCGCGGCGTCAGCTCCTACGCGCCCCCGGCACAGCCGCATCTTGAGACCACGGCCACCGTGCCGCCGCGCTCGGTCGCGGCCGCCCAGCCGGCCGGCGGGACCAAAATCATCGTCGGCACCAGCGACACGCTCGACGTGCTCGCCAAGCGCTATCGCGTCACGCCGCAGGCGATCCTCGCCGCCAACGGCTACAAGGGCCCGCGCGCGCTCTCGCCCGGCCAGCAATTGATCATCCCGCATCCGGCCACAGCCGCTGCGCCCGCACCGGCGATGGCTCCTGTCGCGGCGGCTCCCGCGATGGCGCCTGCTGCGAAGCCGGTTGCAGCTGTCGCCGCGCCGCCGAGCACGCACTTCGTCAATCACGGCGACACGCTCGCCAGCATTGCCCGCAAGAACCACATCTCGTCGGCTGAGCTTGCCCGTGCCAACGGCCTCGATCCGTCGGCCAAGCTCAAGCTCGGCACCAGGCTGACCGTGCCGGGTGCCAAGACCGCCGCCCTCGCGGCGCCGGTTGCTGCGGCTCCTGTCGCGGGCACGCTGCAGCCCGTTGCGGTTGCTCCCGCACCCGCCACCAAGATGGCCGCTGTCGCCGCACCCGTGCAAAGCGCGCGTCTGGCCCAGGCCACGGCCAATGTCGAAGAGAAGGCCGCGGAGGCTCCGGCGAAAGCTGCGGAGACCACGAGCGCGCTGCCGACCTTCCGCTGGCCGGTGCGCGGCAAGGTGGTCACGAGCTACGGCGCCAAGACCAATGGCAAGTCCAATGACGGCATCAATCTCGCGGTGCCCGAGGGTACGCCGGTCAAGGCGGCAGAAGACGGCGTCGTCGCCTATTCAGGCAACGAGCTCAAAGGTTACGGCAATCTGGTCCTGGTTCGGCACTCCAACGGCTACGTCACCGCATATGCCCATGCGAGTGAGCTGATGGTGAAGCGCGGCGATACCATCAAGCGCGGTCAGGTCATTGCCAAGTCGGGTCAATCCGGGGAGGTGGCGTCGCCGCAGCTCCACTTCGAGATCCGTAAGGGATCGAGCCCGGTTGACCCGCTTCAATTCCTGAACGGGGCGTGACGCGCGGGCCCACAGAGTAGGGCACGCAATCACCACGAGTATGCTGTCATCGCCCGCCTTGCGCGCATTGCGCACTGGTGCGGGCGATCCAGTATTCCAGAGGCGGCGGTCGCCAAGCCGAGAAGCTGCCTCGAACCGTGGCGTACTGAGGCTTTTGTGTCCGGACAATCAATTTTCGAAAAACAACCCCATGCAAAGTAGCCGATGGCTGCCGGGGAGATGTCCTAATGTCCTGAAGCTGCTTCGGTTTCGATGGCGCAGCGGACATGGCAGGGCTTGCTGGTGGCCCAGCTCCGTCATGAGGGACGCGACCAGGACTCTTTGATTTGGATCAATTCTGAAATCTGCCGTTCCGGCTCCGTGTCAGCGCTGGGTAATGACGCACGGGTCCGGAGATCGGCATGAAGCTGGCTGATACGAAATCGTCGCCTGATCGCGGGCAATCGCTCCAGCATCCTGCAGGCGAGGGGATGCTGTATGTGCCGGGCGGCACGTTTCGCATGGGTTCGGATCGGCACTATCCGGAGGAAGCGCCGGTCCACCGCGTCACCGTGGATGCGTTCTGGATGGATCGCCATCCAGTGACCAACCGGCAATTCAAGGCGTTCGCCAAGGCTACCGGCCACGTCACCGTTGCCGAGATCGTGCCCGATCCAAAGGACTATCCGGGAATGCTTCCGCACATGGTCTATGCGGGCTCCCTGATGTTCTCGCCGCCCGCGTATCCGGTCAGTCTCCGGGATTTCAGCCAGTGGTGGACCTTCGCCAAGGGCGCGGACTGGCGGCATCCCTACGGGCCGGGCAGCGATATCCGTGGGCTGGACGATCATCCCGTCGTGCATGTGGCCTTCAGCGATGCGGTCGCCTACGCAAAATGGGCCGGCAAGGATTTGCCAACCGAAGCCGAATGGGAATTTGCGGCGCGCGGCGGACTGGACGGCGCCGAGTTCGCATGGGGAGATGAGTTTACGCCCGACGGCCGTCATATGGCCAACACCTGGCAGGGTGAATTTCCGCGCCAGAACACCCGGGACGACGGCTTCGAACGGACATCGCCGGTCACGGCATTCCCGCCGAACGGTTACGGGCTGCACGATCTGATCGGCAACGTCTGGGAGTGGACGTCCGACTGGTACTCGCCTCAGCATGAAGCCGACGCCGCAAAAGCCTGCTGCATTCCGGAGAACCCGCGCGGCGGCCGCGAGGCCGATAGCTACGACCCAAGAACGACCAACGTCAAGATTCCACGCAAGGTCATCAAAGGCGGCTCGCATTTGTGCGCGCCGAATTACTGCCGACGCTACCGGCCGGCTGCGCGGCATGCGGAGCCGGTCGACACTTCCACAAGTCATCTTGGATTTCGGTGCATCAGGCGAGGAGCCTCTGACGCATCTTAATGGGAGAGCGATGCCATGTTGAATTGCGTATTCAATGATGAGCTTTCGGTCACAATGCCACGCAAGAAGCAAGGGTGGCTCAAGCGGTCCAGCGCAGCGCTGCTCGGTGCGACGATGATGATACCGTCGGCGGGATTGATCAGCACGCCGGTGGCCGCCCAGCCGGCGCAAAAGCCCAACATCCTCTTTATCATGGGTGACGACATCGGCCTCTACCAGCCAAGCATCTACCATCGCGGGTTGATGGTCGGCGAGACGCCCAACATCGATCGCATCGGCAATGAAGGCGCGATCTTCACGCATTACTATGCCGAGCAGAGTTGCACGGCCGGTCGCAACGCCTTCTTCACCGGAATGCATCCGCTGCGCACCGGCATGATTCCTCCGCAACTGCCCGGCAGCCCGTCCTATCTGCGGCCCGGTACCCCGGCGCTCGCCAAGTTCCTGCTCGATCTCGGCTACAACACCGGCGAGTTCGGCAAGAACCATCTCGGCGACCACACCGACGCGCTGCCGACCGCGCATGGTTTCCAGGAATACTGGGGCTATCTGTATCACCTCGACGCCATGCAGGGCGTGAGCTTCCCGGACATCAACAAGACTCCGAGCCAGCAGTCGGTTGCCCCGCCCTGCAAGAATACGCCGATCCCCGGCATCCCGGAGGTACCGGGCGCGGTCGATCCGAAAACGACGGTTTGCCTGACGCCTCCGCGCAACGTCCTGTTCTGCAAGTCCGATGGAACATCCAGGACTCAGCAATGCATCGACCAGGGCCCGCTAACGCTTGAGCGATCGAAGGGTGTCGACGAGGAAATCTCGTCCAAGGTCATCGACTTCATGGATCGCAATGATCCGAAGACGACGGGCAAGCCTTTCTTCGTCTGGTACAACCCCGCGCGCATGCACATCACGACCGTGCTGAATGACAAGTACGCGGCCATGGTCGGCGAGCCCGGCGGCAAGGACTGGGGCCTCAACGAGGCCGGCATGAAGCAGTTGGATGACAATATCGGCTATGTGCTGAAGAAGCTCCAGGACATGGGTCAGCTCGACAACACGATCATCGTGTTCACGACCGATAACGGCGCCGAGACCATCACCTTTCCGGACGGCGGCACGACTCCGTTCAAGGGCGGCAAGCTGAGCACCTGGGAAGGCGGTATGCGCGCTCCGGCGCTCATTCGCTGGCCGGGCGTCATCAAGCCCGGCACCATCAAGAACGACATCTTCGCGTCACTCGACTGGCTGCCGACGTTTGTCAACATCGCTGGCGGCGCAAAGGGAGACGCGCTGAAGAAGCGGATCGAGGCCGGCCAATATCCCGGCATCGTGAAGACGACGCTCGATGGCGTCGATCAGACCGAGTACCTTTCCGGACGTTCGGAAACGTCGGCGCGCGACACCTTCTTCTACTATTCGGGCAAGGACCCGTCGGCGGTGCGGTACAAGAACTGGAAGATCTACTTCACGATGGTGTCCGACGCCCCGCAGGGCTTTATTTCTGGAGCGGCTCCCTATCACTGGGCCCAGGTCGTCAATATCAAGCGAGACCCGTTCGAGACCTCGATCGGTTCACAATACAAGACGCTCATGGGCCTCGGCGGCGTAATCGGCTCCCCTTCTACCGCCTACGTCTATGACTGGAACATGCTGCCCATCGGCCAGGCGCTCTGGCTGAAGGAACTGGAGACCTATCAGGCGTACCCGCCGCTCCAGGACCCGGCCAGCTATAACCTCGATCAGGTGCTGCAACAGATCAAGCAGGCCAAAACTGCCGGTCGCAGCGACTAGCCGCGAGCGTGATCTGACGAAGCGGGCGCCTCACGAAGGGGCGCCCGCCAACGGAATAGCGAGCAAAGCGATAAAGGCCCGCGGCACCTCCGCGAGCCACGTCCGCTTCCGACACGTTAAGCGAACAGAACCAATTGCATTACAACAAAGAGGAGCGCGTCATGAGCAACAAGCTTCCGCCTAGAGATTCCCACGACGCTACTCCGCAATCGGGCAGTGGAATGAAACGCCGCGATCTCTTGCTGAGCGGGAGTTCTCTTGTCGCCGCCTCGGCACTCGCCGCGGTCGGGCTGACAAGTTCCGCGCAGGCGCAGCAGCCAACACCGTCACCCGCGCCAGCGGGGCAGCGGCCGAACATCGTCGTCATCATGGGCGACGATATTGGGATGTGGAATATCGGCGCCTATCACCGCGGCCTGATGGCGGGGCGGACGCCCAATCTCGACAAGCTCGCCGCCGAAGGCATGCTGTTTACCGATTACTATGCCGAGGCAAGTTGCACGGCGGGTCGCGCCAACTTCATCACCGGTGAATTGCCAATCCGCACCGGCATGACCACGGTCGGCCAGGCCGGCGCAGCGATCGGGATACCCGCGCAGGCCGTGACCATCGCCACGGCGTTGAAAGGAATGGGCTACGCCACTGGCCAGTTTGGCAAGAATCACCTTGGCGACAAGAATGAATTCTTGCCGACGATGCACGGTTTCGACGAGTTCTTCGGTTATCTCTATCACCTCGATGCAATGGAAGACCCCGCGCACCCCAATTACCCGCAGGACCTGCTGAACGTCGTTGGTCCGCGCAACATGCTTCATACCTATGCGACCAACGTGGATGACCCGGCGGTCGATCCGCGCTGGGGCAAGGTCGGTAAACAGAGGATCGAGGATGCCGGAACGCTCTATCCCAAGAGGATGGAAACCGTAGATGACGAAATTCGCGACCTGGCGATCAAGTTCATCGAGAAGGCCAAGGCCGACAACAAGCCGTTCTTCCTGTGGCTCAATCCCACCCGGATGCACATCGTCACCCACCTCGCCCCCAAATACCAGGCCCTACGAAACTCCAAGAACGGCTGGTCGATACATGAAGCCGGCATGGCGCAGCTCGATGACGACGTCGGCCTCGTGATGCAGAAGCTCAAGGATATGGGCGTGGACGACAACACCATCGTGGTCTTCACCACCGACAACGGCACCGAGGTCTTCACCTGGCCTGATGGCGGACAGACGCCCTTCGCGCAGAGCAAAGGCACCGTCATGGAAGGTGGCTTCCGCGTACCCTGCATGATCCGTTGGCCGGGCAAGGTGCCGGCCGGCAAGGTCGAAAACGGCATCATTTCCGGTCTGGACTGGTTTCCGACTTTCCTGGCGGCGGCCGGCAACCCGAACATTGCAGAGGAACTGAAGAAGGGCAAACAGATCGGTGACACGACCTATAAGTGCTATCTGGACGGCTATAACCAGATGGACATGATTACCGGCAAGGGACCGTCGAACCGGCACGAAATCTTTTACTTCGGCGAGAGCGAACTCGGTGCCGTTCGCATCGACGACTTCAAGTATCGTTTCATCGACCAGCCCAGAGGCTGGCTCGGCGAAAAGACCAAGGCTGACGTGCCGTACCTGACCAACCTTCGCCTCGATCCGTTCGAGCGCACGGGCTGGCCCGACAATGGGACCAAAGAAGGCGCGCAACAGTACTTCGACTGGTTCAAATACGAATTTTGGCGCTTTGTGTTTGTTCAGCAGCAGGTGGAAAAGCTGGCGATGACGGCGATCGAGTTTCCGCCGATGCAAAAGGGCGCGAGCTTCAACCTCGATGCCGTGAAGGCGAAAATCGAGGCGGCCCGGGCGGCAGTGAGTAGGTAGTCGCCAGGGCTTCGACTGATTTATGGCCGGCGCGCCGAATTTCCGTGCGCCCGCTGGGCAATGGAAAGGTGTCGACCATGAAGCCGATCATCCGTTTACCTGCTATCGATCGTCGCGTCCTTCTCTCGTCCCTGGCGATGCTTCCGGTACTGTCCGTTTCACTCCGTTCCACCTCCGCGGTGGCACAAGGGCAGAGCGATCCTCTGCCGTCCTGGAACGAGGGAGCGACCAAGGCTTCGATTCTTGACTTCGTCGCCCGCATCACGATGCAAGGCGGGCCCTTCTTCGTACCGGTCGACCAACGCATCGCGACCTTCGACAACGACGGGACGCTTTGGATCGAGCAGCCGATGTACGTGCAACTGGCCTTCGTACTCGACCGCGTAAAGGCTATGGCGCCAATGAATCCGGAATGGAAGACCAAGCAACCGTTCGCGGGGGTGCTGGACGGTGATCTGAAGGCGGTGATGGCATCCGGCGAAAAGGGATTGGTCGAACTGATTGCGGTGACGCATGCTGGCATGACCACGGCGGAGTTTGAGAAGATTGTCACGGATTGGCTGGCGACCGCGCACGATCACCGCTTCAAGCGGCCGTATACCGAACTGGTCTATCAGCCGATGCTCGAACTGCTCGCTTATCTCCGGGCCAGCGGCTTCAAGACCTTCATTGTGTCAGGAGGCGGCATCGAATTCATGCGGCCCTGGACCGAGCGGATCTACGGAATACCGCCGGAACAGGTTGTCGGATCGTCGATCAAGACCCGATTTGAGATCAAGGACGGTGCGCCAACGCTCTTCCGGCTGCCCGACATCAATTTTATCGATGACAAGACGGGAAAGCCGATCGGCATCAACGAGCACATCGGCCGGCGTCCGATCGCCGCCTTCGGCAATTCCGACGGCGATCTCGAAATGCTGCAATGGACGACGCTCGGCGCCAGTGGCGCGCGGTTCGGCCTGATCGTCCACCATACCGATGCGGAACGCGAATATGCCTACGACCGCGACTCGCATTTCGGGAAACTCGACGTCGCGCTGGACGCCGCGGCCGTCAACAAGTGGACCGTCGTCGACATGAAGAAGGACTGGAAGCGCATCTTTGCCTTCGACTGACATCCTCTAAGGACCCATAAGCGCTATCTGGACGGCTATAGCCAGTGGACATGGTTGCCGGCATGAGGCACGCAACGCATTCCGGATTTGCACACCGACCATCTTTGTCGCCTGCGGCACCGCGTTCGAGGCGCGGACGTCCGCTGTTAACGCAAGGCGGACATCAGCAGGACGTTGGGCGCCCCTTGGGCGGCACCACGGTCGGTGGCCAATAGGGTTTGGAATCCTTGGCATCCATATTGATCGTTCCGCCGAACGGCGCGGGCGGGTTTGGGATATATTTGCCGTCTATCGTCGTCGTGGCGCTGGGTGAGCCCGGCGCTCCCGAGGTCTGCTGGGCGAAGGTCGGACCAATTTTGAGAGCCAGAACGGAGGTCGACCATACCAATGCGCGCATGGTGGGAGTGATGTTCATGGTCAGACTCCCTCGAATTGACTATTCGAAGCTAAACCTGCGAACAGCATTCGTCATACGCTTCAGGATGGCCGCATCGTCATCGACCACAATCACGAAGCGCCATCATGTCCGTGTCGCCCCGGTACGGGCGCGCGTCAAGGGTCTTGGCCGACCGTTGATCCAGATCAATGGAAGAGTCCACCGTGAGCACAATGAAGGGTCGTTGTTAGAAAGGCGGGCTTTGCCGACGGGCGCTGAGAATGTCTGGTGATCGGGACCGACCGGACGCGGCTGGCCCGGCGGTGGGTTGCTGACGAGGCGACGACGTCTTCTTCTAAAAGCGAACATTTCCGGACTAGTGATCAAAGAAGTCTGCACGATGTCGGTTCGCGAACCCATTCTCAAGCCCGTTGCGATCGCAGACCTGCGCCCGACCCAGATGACGGTCGGCATTCGGGAGGTCAAGGAGAAGCGCAAGCGCTGGCGTGACGAGAGTAAAAACAAAGGAGCCGAGTTCTTGGGCAAGCACATGATCCCGGTCGTGCTTGGCCCGAAGGACCGCCACTACGTCATCGATCATCACCACCTGGCGCGTGCGCTCCATGAAGAAGGGGTCGAAGAGGTACTGGTTACCGTGGTGAAAAACCTCAGGACGCTGGAGCCCGATTCGTTCTGGTTCGTCCTGGACAATCACAGCTGGATGCATTCGTACGACGACGAGGGCCGTCTGCGCCCTTACAAGGATTTACCGAAGACCGTGGCCGGGCTTGTTGACGATCCGTTCCGCTCGTTGGCGGGAGAACTGCGGCGCGCCGGGGGGTACGCCAAAGACACGACGCCGTTCAGCGAGTTCTTGTGGGCGGACTTTTTGCGTCGACGGGTCAAGCGCAAAACCGTAGAGACCCACTTCGAGGCCGCGCTCGAGCAAGCCCTGGAATTGTCAAAAAACGAGGAGGCGAGCTACCTGCCCGGCTGGTGTGGTCCCGTCCTGGAGGATTGAAGGCATGCCTGGCCCGCTCGAAAAATCCGCAAGCCCGCCGAGGACCCGAGGAGCCGTGCTGGCCCGGTGCGAGAGGCTAACGGACAGCGGCATCGACCAGAGGAAAGAGCAATCATGGCGCAAGCAGAGGCCGACAGAGCACTGAGCCATCTGGATCACGAGCTTGTCGCATCGCTAAACGACTTCCACGATCCGAGCCAAGAGTGGCGCCGCCTCTTCTCGGAGCTGCTCGGAACGTTCTTCCTCGTCCTCGTGGCCGCCGGTGGCGGCATGATGGGGCAGGCCTTTCCCGGCACGATCAGCCGTGCCGCTGCGGTCGTCGCACCCGGTCTGATGGTGATGGCGATCATCCTCTTCATGGGCAAGGTGTCCGGCGCTCACCTCAATCCCGCGGTCAGTATCGCGTTCTCGCTGCGTGGCGACTTCCCGTGGCGTCGCGTGCCGGGATACATCGCCGTGCAGTTGATCGGGGCGACGCTCGCGGCACTGTTCCTGCACGCCGTGATCAACGTGTCGGCCAGCTACGGGTCGAACTATCCCGCGTCGGGATACTCGGCGTCCGATGCGTTCCTGATGGAGGCCGTGCTGACCTTCGGTCTCGTCAGCGTCATTCTCGGCACGGCGTCCGGCGCCCAGAACATCGGGATATTGGGCGCGATCGGCGTCGGCGCGTACATTGCGCTCGCCGGGCTGTGGGGGAGCCCTATCTCGGGAGCGTCGATGAACCCCGCGCGCACGTTCGGCCCGAACTTAGTCGCAACCGACTTCATGAGCTACTGGGTGTATGTCGCAGGCCCACTCGTGGGTGCAGTTCTCGCAGTGGGTGCGGCATGGGTGCTCCGCGGTGCCGGCGGCGGCCGCGCAGGCTCAGGCGCCGCCCAGGGAAGCCTTTTCACCGAAGTCGAACACCCGGGGAAGGGGTGAGGCGCAGGCATAATGGGTCATGAACTCTCGCTGTTCGTGGGTACGTTCGCGACATTGCTCGCGATAATAAATCCGTTCGAGGTCCTGCCGGTCTATCTGAAGATGTTGGAAGGCAAGGACGCCGCCACGCATCGCCAAGTGGCATGGAAAGCCTGCCTCTATGCGCTGCTCCTATCGCTCTTTTTTCTGATCTTCGGAACGCTGATCCTACGCTTGTTCGGCGTGCCGCTGAGCATGGTCCGCATCGTCGGCGGGATCATCCTGATGAAGATCGGCTTTGAGCTATTTTCACCATCCGCTTCCGGTGGCGTGATTCCAGCCAGCGGTGCGGATCAAAGCGGCAACATAGCTTTCGTGCCGCTTGCGATGCCGCTCATGTGCGGACCAGGCGCCATCGCCACCATCCTCGGCATGACTGCCACGATTAAGCGATCATCAGCGGAACTGGCCTCTTTCGTAGCGATCGTCGTGGCTATTTTCGCGACGATGGTCGTCACCTACCTGTGTCTGGCATATGCCGGGAAACTTTTCGACAAGCTCGGCGCAATGGGGATCGATGCTATCACCCGAATAGTTGGCTTCTTCGTCTCTGCGATGGGCGTTGCGCTGATCTTCGACGGTATCATCGAGGCATTGCAGACGCATGGTGTGACGATTCTGCGTTGAACTAGCTGTTGGTGGCGCCACGCAAATTCCGGGGCGATCTTGACCTCGGATGTATTCTGCCAATCGGAGATTTGTTCTGAACCGAACCGAGTCCGAGGTGGACCGTATTACGCGGCGTCGGGAAGTTGTCGGCCCACAGTACAAAGGACGCGATCATCCACTTCGGACACTGAGACACAAGTCTCGTTGCGCGCCAGGTTGCCGTGTCAATTAACCGGGAACAGCAACGCGACAGTAGTTCGCAGGGACCAGGCCGGAGCGCCGGTCGGACGTATCACGTTGTAATAGGCTTGAATCGATGCGTTGATCGGTTGATCACCCACTCTGAAAACCCGACCGATACCGCCGCCGACCGGCACTGTCCACCGCTCCCCCGACGCCGCGAGCCAATCCGCGGTGATGATGGGTGATGTGTTCAGGTACCAGCCGTGCGCCATGTTGTAGTTGGCGAAGGGCTGGGCGAGGAAGGCGTTGACGGGCGGTCGCAGTGGATTGCCGCCGACCGACCACTGGTTATTTAGCAATACACCGATCACCCAATGTGGCGGCGTGACCACTAACACGGCCGTTGGGCCGAACAAGAATTTACCGGTCCCGAGGATGGGATCGTTTGCGGACGGAACGGTGAAGACTGGTCCCACGCCCCAGATCAGCGGCCCGGGATGCACGGGGGACACAAACAACGATTGAGTAATGTCGCCAATCCCGTTGGTGCTACTGTCGAAGAACGGACTCGGCTGGCTCACCAACGGAATGATGGTACGTGAGATTACGTTCCAGTCATCGTTTAAATGCATGGGCACGACGGGTTGAATGTTGAGTACTTCCTGGGTGCGATTGAATGGTCCGGTATTGAAATTGGTGTTGCTCTGAAACGGCACGCTGACCAAATCCGCGATCGGGTTTTGTGATTTCTTCTGTAGATCTTCGTCGTCTGAAGGCTCGTGGGAATGCTTCGGCGCCTCGGCCACCGCAGGAAGGCCGCTTTCGAATTTATAATTGATGCCAGCTTTGACCATTTGTAGGTCGCGGTTCAAAGCGACCGAGGGGACGGTGGGAGAACTCCAGTTCGATAGCCCAAGATAATCGTATTCGAGTTTGACGGTCCAATGCGACTTGAAGCCGTATTCGATGCCAGCGCCCGCCAACCAGCCGGTGTTCGTGCTGGTCCCGTTCCAAGCGGCGCCGGGGAGGTTCAAAGTAGCGCTGCTGTTGACCCAGCCGCCGCCAAGCTTGGCGAATACGAGCCATCGATCATCCACGAGGCCGACACGGCCCGCCACGGTGCCGATCCAGTGTTGATCTACAAAGGCTAATGTCGGAGCAGGAAAGACCGGATGACCGAAGCCGGCTCCATCGAACTCACCTTCGACACCAAACAGAAAGTGGCCGGCCTGGAAGTTATAGCCCGCCTGCACGCCTCCAACGAATTCGGTCAGGCCGCCATACAGATTGTTGCCGGGAATGTTCAGGCTGCCGTTGGACCATCCCCCACCGAAGTTGGCACCAACATAAAACCCTCCCCAATTATACAAAGGTGCCGCGATTGGTGCTTTGTATATCGGAGCTTTGACAGGCAGGTCGGACGCAAGAGCGGGTCCGCTCAACAATCCTGCCGCGATGCAAATGAGGAAAACTCTCTGCACTGTCGCCTCCTCAAGGTCGGCCACAACTCGCAAACATATGACCAAGAAGGTCTCTGACCAATCAACTTGTTTGATCTGCATCAAGCCTAGCTTGCAATGTCGATGCAGGTGACATTTCGGTCACAACGAAATTGAGGATCTTCGTGCCGCTTCGTGTTCTTTAAGTGAACATTGTTGTCTGACTTTGCGATCGTCTCCTGTTTGAGAACGCGCTGGGCGATCTGGCAGTGAAGCATCGGAATTTGTGCCCATGGCGGTCATCAGCACCGCAATAGAAGTTTCGGCTAGCGGGGAGGTTGCTGCGTAGCCGGCTTCCCCATGCCTTGGCCGTACAGGGCCTTGGCGTAATCGCCTCTGGCGTGAGCATCGACGGCATCCTCGAATAGGCCAGCGGCCACAGGTGCGGCGAAGACTGACGCTAGAACGACGCCGACGAGCGTGAGTTTGAGGTTCATCGTCTGGCAACTTTGCTCTTGGTCACACTCGATTACCAATAAGCAGTCGTGAGGCTTATGCGACCTAACAACGGTTGGCATCGCGTTGCAGCAAGAGACGCCGGCGAACGGCGATGCGAGCTTGCTTTTCTCACTCGTTGTTGGGGTCCGAAAATAGAATCAGTGGCACAAAATGCATACTCAACAATTCCAGCTATGAGAGGGTTGCAGTAGGTCTGCCGTGGCGCCCGATCGGACTTGGGTTACCGAATGTGGCTCTTTGGTCGCAGCATTGATCTTTCTTGCGATAGATCTATCCCCGTTGAATTTTACATGATGAGCCCCGATCGCCTCGGGGGTACGCTGTCGCCGGATTGTATTCGGAGGTAACACATCTTACGAGGCACGACATGACAGTGAGCATTGCACTGGCGGCGGGGCAGAGTGAGCGATCGAAATCAGCACGTCGACGCAGACTTGGCGTTGCTGCATTCGTCCTGACGTCCGCGATCGTTGGTTTTTCCCATTGTGCGTTGGCCGATGAAGGCGGCGTCAGCTTCTGGGTCCCCGGTTTCTTTGGAAGTCTGGCGGCCACGCCGCAGCAGCCGGGTTGGTCGCTGGCAAACATCTACTATCACACCTCTGTCTCCGCCGGCGCCGACGTCGCGCGTGCGCGCGAGTTCACGCTCAACAGGGTTCCGGCCAATGTTACCCTCGACGCAAAACTGAATTTGAACGTCAACGCCACGGGCGATCTTGGCTTTGTGATCCCAACCTATGTATTCGCGACGCCGGTTCTCGGCGGCCAGGCGTCGGTGTCCCTGTTAGCAGCCTACGGCGTCGTCGGCACCAGCCTGGCAGGCACCTTGTCAGGCGTGCTCACGGGCCCTCTCGGCAACAACGTCCCCTTCGCGCGGTCCGACACCATCAGCGACACCACATGGGGCTTTGGGGATGTAGCGCCGGTATTCCAATTGCGCTGGAACGCCGGGGTCCACAACTACATGACCTATATCATGGGCGACATCCCGGTTGGCGCTTACCAATCCGATCGCCTGTCGAATATAGGCATCGGACACAGCGCGATCGACGTCGGCGGCGGCTACACCTATTTCAATCCGCAGACCGGCCACGAATTCTCCGGCGTGCTCGGCTTCACCTACAATTTCAAGAACACTGCAACGCAGTATCAGAATGGCGTCGACATGCACTTCGACTGGGGTGCATCGCAATTCCTGTCGAAGCAGGTCATGGTTGGCCTCGTGGGCTATGTCTATAAGGAGCTCGGCTGCGACAGCGGTTCAGGCGACCGCGTCGGCTGCTTCCAGTCCCAAGTGGTCGGCATCGGCCCCCAGATTGGATTCCTGTTTCCGGTCGGCGACATGCAGGGCTATCTCAATTTAAAGGCTTACGGTGAGTTCGCTGCGGAAAACCGGCCATCAGGCTGGAATACCTGGGTCACCTTCTCTATCTCGCCGCCCGCGCCCGGAGCACCTCCGACGACAAAGCCCATCGTTAGAAAATATTAGCAGCAACCAAGCTGCGGCTTGTCAGTTTGCTGATCATTCTTTGCAACACGCGGGCAACCGGTGGCACCTGGTCCCCGTCGAAGCTCGTTCCGGTGACCACCAGCGAGGCCGTAGTGCCTGCGCGTAGCAGGCGTCGCCTTCGCGCGCGATTTGCGATCTCGCCCGCCGCGCCTGAAAGTACCGTCACGCCGACCCGGCACATGGTGACGAAGCGAGGCACGCGCCCTTGACCCTCCGCCTTCGGGGAAGGGCGGCACGTAGCCAGGTTGCGATCCGACCGCTAATTCACCGTCAGTTTCACGCCGAGCCGCCCCGCAAGCTCCTGCACGAACTGCCAGGCGACGCGGCCCGAGCGGGAGCCGCGCGTGGTCGACCATTCCAGCGCCTCGCGCTCCAGCGCCTCGTCATCGACCTCAATGCCGAAATGGCTGCAATAGCCTCGCACCATGGCGAGATATTCGTCCTGGCTGCAGCGGTGGAAGCCGAGCCACAGGCCGAAGCGATCGGACAACGAGACCTTCTCCTCGACCGCTTCGCCAGGATTGATCGCGGTCGAGCGCTCGTTCTCGATCATCTCGCGCGCCAGCAGATGGCGGCGGTTGGAAGTGGCGTAGAGGATGACGTTCTCGGGCCGGCCCTCGATGCCGCCTTCGAGCACGGCCTTGAGCGACTTGTAGGACGCATCATTGCCGTCGAAGGAGAGGTCGTCGCAGAACACGATGAAGTAGAAGGACGAGGCGCGAAGCTGTTCCATCAGCGCGGGCAGGCTCTCGATGTCCTCGCGATGGATCTCGATCAGCTTCAGCTTATCGGCGGCCTTGCGCTCCGCGTTGATGCTGGCATGCGCCGCCTTCACGAGCGACGACTTGCCCATGCCGCGCGCGCCCCAGAGCAGGGCATTGTTGGCCGGCAGGCCGTTGGCGAAACGCTCGGTGTTCTCCATAAGGATGTCGCGCATCCGGTCGACGCCCTTCAGCAGGAACAGCTCGACGCGGCTGACCCGCGGCACTGCAGCGAGGCGGCCGTCGGGGTGCCAGACATAGGCGTCCGCCCGCTCGAACGATTCGCGTTCGGCGGCCGGCTTGCCCTGGGCGGCGAGGTGCGCCGCGATCGTCTCCAGCGCGCGGACGATACGATCCTGGGAGAGGTCCGGGGCTGCCTTATCGACTGCCTTGGGGGTTGCCTTGGGACGTTTTGCCGCGACGCGGGCAGGCGTCCTGGCAGGGGTGCGGGGGCCTTTGCCGGCCGGGCTTTTGCTTGGTTTTTTGGGCATGTCCGAAGTTCCTGAGAATGCAGCCTTATCGGGCCTGACGGCGCGCCGCAAGATGGCCAAATCGACGGTCTGGCAGCGTTGCAATTGGGGCAATGGCCGCTATAGTCCGCGCGAATTTGACCGAACCGGTCGCCTTTGAGGGCCTGACCGGTTTTCCCCCGTTTCCACGAGGATCGTCCGAATGTTCATTACCCCTGCGTATGCCCAGGCCGCGGGCGCCGGCGACACCAACAGCATGTTGATGTCGCTGCTGCCGTTCGCCCTGATCTTCGTGATCATGTACTTCCTGATTCTGCGCCCGCAGCAGAAGAAGGTGCGCGACCATGCCGACCTCGTGAAGAACATCCGCCGCGGCGACACCGTCGTGACCTCGGGCGGCCTCGTCGGCAAGGTCACCAAGGTCGTCGACGACGACCAGATCGAGTTCGAGATTTCCGACGGCGTGCGCGTGCGGCAGATGCGCCAGATGATCTCGGGCGTGCGCGCGAAGGGCGAGCCGGCCAAGGAATCCAAGGATAGCAAGGAAGCAGCCAAGGACGACGCCGCGTCGAAGTGAGCGCTTCCGCGAGCATCCCAATCTCCTGATCTGACAGGTCCAGTCGATGTTGTATTTCACGCGGTGGAAGGCGCTCGGGATTATCCTGACGGCGCTGATCGTGTGCCTCTGCGCGGTGCCGAACTTCTTCCCCGAAGCGCAGGTCAAGACCTGGCCCGCCTGGGCGCAGCGCCGGCTCGTGCTCGGCCTCGACCTCCAGGGCGGCTCCTATCTGCTGCTCGAGGTCGATTCCAGCTATGTGAAGAAGGAGAGGCTGGACCAGGTCCGCGACGACGTCCGCCGGACGCTGCGCGATGCCAAGATCGGATTCACCGGCGGCGTGACCGTGCGCAACGACGCGGCCGAGGTTCGCATCACCAAGGAATCCGACGTGCAGCCGGCGCTCGCCAAGCTGCGCGAGCTGTCCCAGCCACTGGGCGGACTGATGGGATCCAGCGGTCAGCGCGACCTTGAGGTGACCGATGCCGGCGGCGGCGTGATCCGCCTGGCGATTCCGCAGGCTGCGATGCTCGACCGCATGCGCAAGACCATCGAGCAGTCGATTCAGATCGTCGAGCGCCGCGTCAACGAGCTCGGCACCGTCGAGCCGGTCATCCAGCGCCAGGGCAACGACCGAATCCTGGTGCAGGTCCCAGGTCTTCAGGATCCGACCCGCCTGAAGGAATTGCTCGGCAAGACCGCGAAGATGGAATTCCGCATGGTCGATGCGTCCGTGCCGCCGGATCAGGCGCAGCAGGGACGGTTGCCGCCGGAATCCGAGCTGCTGATGAGCGCCTCGCCGCCGCCCACGCCCTATGTAGTCAAGAAGCAGGTGCTGGTCGCCGGTGGCGACCTGACCGACGCCCAGGCGAGCTTCGACCAGCGGACCGGTGAGCCGGTCGTCAGCTTCAAGTTCAACACCTCGGGCGCGCGCAAGTTCGCGCAGGCCACGCAGGAAAACGTCGGGCTGCCCTTCGCGATCGTGCTCGACAACAAGGTGATCTCGGCGCCCGTCATCCGCGAGCCCATCACCGGTGGTCAGGGCCAGATCTCCGGCAATTTCACGGTGCAATCGGCCAACGATCTCGCGATCCTGTTGCGCGCCGGCGCGCTTCCGGCCCCGCTCACGGTGGTCGAGGAGCGCACCGTCGGTCCGGGCCTCGGCCAGGACTCGATCGAGAAGGGTGAGCTTGCGGCTTACGTCGGCTCGATCCTGGTCATCATCTTCATGCTTCTGACCTACCGGCTGTTCGGGGTGTTCGCGAACATCGCGGTGGCGATCAACGTCGCCATGATCTTCGGCCTGTTGTCGCTGCTCAACGCCACGCTGACGCTGCCCGGTATCGCCGGCATCGTGCTCACCGTCGGCATCGCGGTCGACTCCAACGTGCTGATCTACGAGCGCATCCGTGAGGAGCTGCGGGGTGGCCGCAATGCGATTTCGGCGATCGACGCCGGCTTCAAGCGGGCGCTTGCGACCATCCTCGATTCCAACATCACCACCTTCATTGCCGCCGCCGTGTTGTTCTACATCGGCACCGGCCCGGTGCGCGGCTTTGCCGTGACGCTCGGCATCGGCATCATCACCACGGTGTTCACCGCCTTCACGCTGACCCGGCTGATCGTAGCCTGGTGGGTGCGGTGGAAGCGGCCGCAGAGCGTGCCGATCTAGGAGCTAAGACCGTGACTCACTACGTTCTCATCGGGCTTGGCATTCTCATTGCCGTTCTCACCGTGGTCGCAGCGCTCGGGCTGCTGCCGTCGCTGCGTATCGTCCCGGACGATACGCATTTCGACTTCACGCGCTTCCGCCGGATCAGCTTCCCGATCTCGGCGGCGCTGTCGATCGTCGCGATCACGCTGTTCTTCACCCATGGCCTGAATTTCGGCATCGACTTCCGCGGCGGCACGCTGCTGGAAGTGCAGGCCAAGTCCGGCGCCGCCGACATCGCCGCGATGCGCACGACGCTCGATGCCTTGCATCTCGGCGAAGTCCAGTTGCAGCAGTTCGGCGGCCCCGAGAACGTCCTGATCCGCGTCGCGGAGCAGCCGGGCGGCGACGCCGCCCAGCAGGAAGCCGTGCAGAAGGTGCGCGGCGCGCTCGGCGATTCCGTCGAATATCGCCGCGTCGAGGTCGTTGGACCGCGCGTGTCCGGCGAGCTGCTGGCCTACGGCATGCTCGGCCTGATGCTCGCGATCGTCTCGATCCTGATCTACCTCTGGTTCCGCTTCGAATGGCAGTTCGCGCTGGGCGCCATGATCGCCAACGTGCACGACATCGTGCTGACGATCGGCTTCATGTCGATCAGCCAGGTCGATTTCGACCTGACCAGCATCGCGGCCCTTCTGACCATTCTGGGCTATTCGCTCAACGACACCGTCGTCATCTACGACCGTATCCGCGAAATGCTGCGCCGCTACAAGAAGATGCCGATGCCGCAGCTGCTCAACGAGTCGATCAACTCGACCCTGTCGCGTTCGATCATCACCCACTTCACCGTGACGCTGGCGCTGTTGGCTTTGCTGCTGTTTGGCGGCCATGCCATCCACAGCTTCACCGCGGTGATGATGTTCGGCGTGGTGCTGGTCGGCACCTATACCTCGATCTTCATCGCGGCCCCGATCCTGATCTATCTCGGCGTCGGCGAGCATCGCGAAGATGCGCCCGATACGGCTACGCCGGCGAAGAAAAACAAGGCATGATCCGAACCGCGTGCCCTCGCAGCCGTTTGCGAGGGCAGTAAGCTCATTCGGACGAAGCACATGGCCGGCGATCCCAACGCACCGCATTTTCCCCGCTCGGCGCCGATCGAAGCCTATGGCAAGGGCGGCTTCGCCTTTGCCGGCATGTCGCATCGGGGATCGCTGCTCTGCCTGCCCGACGCGATCTGGGCCTGGGACGTGACGGACCCGACGAAGATCGACCGCTATTCGCTGGATCGCGTCTTCACGGCGGCCAACAGCATCGACACGCTCCTGATCGGCACCGGAACCGGCGTCTGGCTGCCGCCGCCGGACCTGCGGCAAGCGCTGAAGGCGGTGAGGGTGGTGCTGGATACGATGCAGACCGGTCCCGCCGTGCGCACCTACAACATCATGATCGGCGAGCGGCGCCGCGTCGCGGCCGCGCTGATCGCCGTGCCATGAGCAGCGCTGCGCCTCCGGCCGATTCCGTCGCCTTCTGCGCCGGCCTCGTGCGCAGCCATGACTTTCCGCGCTATGCCGCAACGCTGTTTGCGCCGGCCGCCGAGCGCCAGGCGCTGCTGGCGCTCTATGCCTTCAATGTCGAGATCGTCCGCGTCCGCGACCAGGTGAGCCAGCCCTTGCCCGGCGAAATCCGCCTGCAATGGTGGACCGACATGCTGTCGGGCCACGTCCACGGCAGCGCCGAGGGCAACCCGGTGGCGGCGGAGCTATTGCGTGCGATCAGTGATTTCGACCTGCCGGTCGAGCCGTTGTCGCTGCTCGCCGACGAGCATCAGTTCGATCTCTACAACGATCCGATGCCGACCATGGCGGCTCTGGAGGGTTATCTGGACGCGACCTGTTCGGCATTGTTTGCCCTCGCGGCGCGGGTCATGGCGCTGCCTTCGGAGGCGGCCGAGCATGTCGCAAGGCATGCCGGGCTCGCCCAGGGCATCGCGCAGGTGATTGCGAATCTGCCGCGCGACTCGGCGCACCGGCAACTGTTCCTGCCGCAGCAGCTGCTGGCGGCCCATGGCTGCCAGATGGAGGACGTGTTCGCCGGCAAGGAGACGCCAAATCTGCATGCGGTGCTCAGCCAGCTCGTGGGCGAAGCCGAGCAGCATTTGACGACGGCCTTGTCGTTGTTGCCGGAGGTGCCGGCGCCGGCACGGCCAGCGTTTCTGCTGCTGAGCCAAGTGCGGGGTGACCTCAAGCGCCTGTCGCAACCCGGGCGCAATCCGTTTGCGCCGCAGCCCCCGTCGCGGCTGCGCACGCTATGGACGCTGTGGCGGGCTTCACGTTCCCGGGAATTTACCAAATAGCGGCCGGCTTATCGCCTCAAACGGCCAAATGCTCTATGCTGTCCTATGGCTGAATTGTCCGAAAATACGTCCTCCAATCTCAGCGGCTTGCCGGTCGCTCTGGGCGACATTCATGCCGCCGCCGACACCATCCGCGGCGCCGTCGTCGAGACGCCGTGTAGCTACAGCCGCACGCTGAGCAACATCTGCGGTTGCGACATCTGGCTGAAATTCGAAAACCTCCAGTTCACCTCCTCGTTCAAGGAGCGGGGTGCGCTCAACCGGCTCACCGCGCTGACGCCGGAGGAGCGTGCGCGCGGCGTCATCGCGATGTCGGCGGGCAACCATGCGCAGGGCGTCGCCTATCACGCCAAGCGGCTCGGCATTCCCGCCACCATCGTCATGCCGGTCGGCACGCCCATGGTGAAGGTCGAGAACACCAAGCACCACGGCGCCGAAGTGGTGGTGACGGGCGCGACGCTGGAGGAGGCGGCCGCGTATGCGCGCAGCCATGGCGAGGCCCGCGGCATGATCTTCGTGCACCCCTACGACGACCCGCTCGTCATCGCGGGGCAGGGCACTGTCGGGCTCGAGATGCTGAAGGCGGTGCCGGAGCTCGATACGCTGGTGGTCCCGATCGGCGGCGGCGGCCTGATCAGCGGCATCGGCATTGCCGCGAAATCGATCAAGCCGACAGTGCGGATTCTTGGCGTCGAGGCCTGGCTCTACCCCTCGATGTACAACGCCATCCATGACGGCAATCTGCCGGCGCGCGGCGACACGCTCGCCGAAGGCATCGCGGTGAAATCGCCGGGCAAGATCACGACCGAGATCGTCCGCCGCCTCGTCGATGACATCGCGCTGGTGAACGAAGCCGAACTCGAGCGTGCGGTCGCGACCCTGATCTCGATCGAGAAGACCGTCGTCGAGGGCGCCGGCGCCGCCGGGCTTGCCGCGCTGATGTCCGATACGTCCCGCTTTGCCGGCCAGAAGGTCGGCCTCGTCCTGAGTGGCGGCAACATCGACACGCGGCTAATCGCCTCCGTTCTGACGCGTGAGCTGGCGCGCGAGGGGCGGCTGACCCAGCTGTCGCTCGACATCCCCGACAGGCCCGGACAATTGGCTGCCGTCGCCTCACTGCTGGCCGAGGCCGGCGCCAACATCATCGAGGTCTCGCATCAGCGGACCTTCTCCGACCTGCCGGCCAAGGCAACGCTGCTCCAGCTCGTCATCGAGACCCGCGACAGCGCGCATCTCGACGAGGTCATGGCCAAGCTCGGCGCATCCGGCTTGAGCGCGCGCTGTACCTGAGTGGCGCGCGCCGCTATCGCGGCGCCAAACCCGCGAGGTGGCCGATCAGCCGATCGATCTCGGCTTCCGTATTGTAGTAATGCGGGGAGGCCCGCACGACCGGCGGCAGCGAGCGGATTTCGGCATCGATACGGGTGCTCCCCGGATCTGAAGCGCCGATGGTGATGCCCGCCGCAGCGGCGCTGCTGACGATGGCGTCCGCCCCATATCCATCCAGCGTGAAGCTGACGATGGCGCCCGGTGCGCGTCCGAGGTCGCGAATGGTCACTCCGCGAACGGAGGCGAGGCCGCCGCGAAGACGGTCCGCAAGCAGTCGGCAGCGCTGCGCGATCGGGCCGAGGCCGATCGCGAGGGCATAATCGATGGCAGTGCCGAGACCGAGACGTGCCGCGTAATTGTTCTCCCATGTCTCGAAACGGCGCGCGTCGTCACGCAACCGATATTCATCGCGCGAGACCCAGGGCGCGGCGAAGTGATCGATCATCGGCGGCTCGAACCGTTGCAGCATCTCGCGGCGGACGTAGAGAAAGCCCGTGCCACGCGGGCCGCGGAGGAATTTGCGCCCCGTCGCCGACAGCATGTCACAGCCGATGGCGTCGACGTCGACCGTCATCTGGCCGACCGCCTGACAGGCGTCGAGCAGATAGGGAATCCCGTGCGCCCGCGCGATCTTGCCGATCGCCGCCGCGGGATTGACCAATCCGCCATTGGTCGGAACCCAGGTGATGGCGATCAGCTTCACGCGCTCGTCGATCATGCGCTCGAGCGCGTGGACGTCGAGCTCGCCGCTGGCATCGCTCGGCACCACATCGATGATCGCGCCCGTGCGCCTTGCGACCTGAAGAAACGCGACGTAGTTCGCAGCGTATTCCGCTTCGGCGGTCAGGATCCGATCGCCCTGGCGAAACGGAAGCGCGTAGAACGCCATCTGCCAGGCAATTGTCGCGTTCTCCATGAGGGCGATCTCGTCGGGGCCGGCATTCAGCAGGCGCGCTACGGAGCCGTAGACCGCATCGAGCCGGTCGGACTCGCGGTCGGCAGCGGCATAACCTCCGATCTCGCTCTCCAGGTCGATGTGGTCCTTCATTGCCGCGACGACGGCAGTTGGCATGAGGGCCGCGCCGGCATTGTGGAGATAAGCGAGGCGGAAGGCGGCCGGGGTGTCGGAACGTATCCGGTCGATGTCGATCAAGTGCTGGTCTCCGCCTCTGCTGTCCCGATCCCAAGAATTAGGCGCGTTGACGAGCGCGAGCAAGTTCATGTGAAGCTTGGAACAAAATGCCTGATTATTGCCTCGTCTTGGTATCGGATTCCAAATCGGCGGCCTTTCTCCCCGGATTTTGAGAAACCCGGTGACTTCGAACGCTATATCTTCCCGGATCGGGAAACAGACCATGCAAGAGAAGACGCAATCCCGCTCAATGACCGGGACGCTCAGGACCAACATCACCCGACGGATCGACCTCACGACGCTCAGGTTGTTCATCGCCATCTGTGAGGAAGGCAATTTGACGCGCGCCTCACAGCGCGAGGCGATCGCGCCCTCTGCTGTCAGCAAGCGCATGCATGATCTCGAGGAGGTGCTCGAGGTCGCGCTGTTCGAGCGGCATCCGAACGGCATGGCGCTGACGCCGGCCGGTGAATCGCTGCTGCATCATGCGCGCGTGACGCTGCTCAACGTCGAGAAGATCGCCGTCGACATGGCCGAGCATGCGCGCGGCGTGCGCGGGCATGTGCGGATGCTGGCCAATCTGTCGTCGATCGTCGAATTCCTTCCCGACGATCTGCCCGGCTTCTTTCGCTCACACGAGCTGGTGCGGCTCGATCTGCAGGAGCGCCCCAGCGCCGATGTCGTTCGCGGCGTCGAGGAGGGCGTCGCCGAAATCGGCATCTGCTCGGCAGACGTTTCGACGCGCGGGCTGGAGCGGTTCTCCTATCGGCGAGACCGCCTCGTCATCGTGGTGCGCACGGATCATCCGCTTGCGTCGGCAAGAGACGTTTCGTTCGCCGACACACTCGACTACGACCATGTCGGCCTGTTTGCGACCAGCTCGATCTATCTGCGCTCGCAATACACCGCGCAGCAGATCGGCAAGTCGATCCGGTTGCGAGTCCACGTCCCGGGTTTTGATGCGGTGTGCCGGATGGTGCAGGCCGGCATGGGCATCGGCCTCATTCCCGACCGTGCGTTCCAGGTTCTCAGTCACGGCATGAATCTGACGGCCGTCGAGTTGAGCGACGACTGGGCTGATCGCGAACTGGTGCTGGTAGCCAGGGATCCCGCGGGATTGTCGGCGACGAGCCAGTTGATGCTCGATCATCTGCGATCGCCCGGAACCAAACCTCACTGATGCCGCCCTTCGTGTCGTTCGTCATCCGCGAACGCGTGTTCATCAAAGGGTATTGGACTTAGGGCCCTGCGCTCGGCGACACCACGATCAAAGACGATCGAGGAGCGCCAGACGTGGACGGACCATTATCCGGAATACGAGTCGTCGAACTCGGAACTTTGATCGCGGCACCATTTGCCGCGCGGCTCTTTGCTGAGTTCGGCGCCGAAGTCATCAAGATCGAACAGCCGGGCAGCGGGGATCCGTTGCGCAGATGGCGTAAGCTGCATCAGGGCACCTCGCTCTGGTGGTACCTGCAATCCCGCAACAAGAAGTCGATCGCGATCGATCTGAAATCGCCTGACGGGCGGGACGTGGCGCTTCGGCTGGCCGCGCAAGCCGACGTCGTGATCGAGAATTTCAAGCCAGGGAGCCTCGAGAAACTCGGCCTCGGCTGGGACGTGCTCTCAAAGCTCAATCCGGACCTGACACTGGTCCGCATCTCCGGCTACGGGCAGACCGGCCCTTACCGCGATCGCTCCGGGTTCGGCGCGATCGGCGAGGCCATGGGCGGGCTGCGCTTCACCACCGGCGATCCCGACAGCCCGCCGGCCCGGGTCGGCATCAGTATCGGCGACAGCCTTGCGTCGCTTCATGGCGTGATCGGCGCGCTGATGTCGCTGCTCCGAGTCAAGACAGGGCAGGGGCGAGGGCAGGTGGTCGACGTCTCGCTCTACGAGAGCGTGTTCAACCTGATGGAGAGTCTCGTCCCCGAATATGACCTCATGGGTCATGTCAGGACCCGCACCGGCGGCGCCCTGCCGGGCATCAGTCCATCCAATACATATCCCAGCTCCGACGGGCGCCATGTCGTGATCGCCGGCAACAGCGACGCGATCTTCAAGCGCTTGATGCTGGTCATCGGGCGTCCGGACCTTGCCGACGATCCGGCCCTTGCCAGCAATGACGGACGTGTCCGCGGCAACGACTTGCTCGATGCTGCCATCGCGGCATGGACCTCGGAGCGAACGATGGACGAGATCCTCGCACGTCTCGATGCGGCGGATGTTCCTGCAGGCCGGATCTATTCTGTCGCGGACATCGTCGAGGACCCCCATTACGCCGCCCGCGACATGATCCTGTCGACCGAGCTGCCGGGCGACGTCACCGTAAAGATGCCGGGCATCGCGCCGAAGCTCTCCGACACCCCGGGCGTAGTCAAATGGCCTGGCCCCACGCTGGGACAGCATACCGACGAGGTGCTCGCGGGCCTCGGCTTGCAGGCAGGCGATATCGCGCAGCTGCGCCGCAGCGGAGCGGTGCAATGACGGCAACGCCACCGGACATCCTGATCCAGGAGGTCGCTCCGCGCGACGGCCTTCAGATCGAAGCGAAATTGGTCGAAACCAGCGAAAAAATCCGGCTGATCAATTCGCTCTCTGCGATCGGCTTCAGTCGCATTGAGGTCTCGTCGTTCGTGTCAGCGGCGGCCGTGCCGTCGCTGCGCGACGCCGCGGACGTCTTCGCTGGCATCGAGCGGCGGCCCGGTACGATCTATGCGGCGCTGATCCCGAACCGGAAGGGCGCCGAGCTGGCGCTGGCCGCACGCGCCGACGAGCTCAATTTCGTGATGTCGGCGAGTGAAACGCACAACCGCGCGAACATGAACATGACGCATGCGGTGTCGCTGGCGTCGCTCGGCGAGATCGTGAAGCCGGCCCATGCAGGCGGCGCGTTGGTCAACGCGACGGTTGCGACCGCGTTCGGCTGTCCGTTCGAAGGCCTGCAGCCTCTCGAGAAGGTG
The DNA here is from genome assembly GCF_052075965.1 of Bradyrhizobium sp. 482_C4_N1_8. Classification (NCBI taxonomy): domain Bacteria; kingdom Pseudomonadati; phylum Pseudomonadota; class Alphaproteobacteria; order Hyphomicrobiales; family Nitrobacteraceae; genus Bradyrhizobium; species Bradyrhizobium sp. 482_C4_N1_8. Next base: position 4,443,873 of record NZ_CP197231.1, read on the forward strand.
CTCGATATCGTCAAGCGCTATCTCGATCTCGGGGTCGACGGCGTCACGCTCGCCGATACCACGGGCATGGCCAATCCCAAGCAGGTTTCGCAGCTGGTTGCCGAGGTCTTGATGCTGGTCCATGCGGACATGCTCACGCTTCACTTCCACAACACGCGCGGTCTTGGGCTGGTTAACGTCCTCGCGGCCTATGACACCGGCGCGCGCCGCTTTGACGCCGCGCTGGGCGGCCTCGGCGGATGTCCATTTGCGCCGGGCGCCACCGGCAATGTCTGTACCGAAGACCTCGTCAATCTCTGCCACGAGACGGGCCTGCGAACCGGTCTCGATCTGCAGCGCTTGATCGATCTCTCGTTCCGATTGCCTGGACTGGTCGGACACGAGGTGCCGGGGCAGGTCGCCAAGGCCGGCCGTCCCCTCGATCTGCATCCCATACCCGAGCGGCTGCGACGCTCGGGCTGAGCGACCACGATCAAAATTCAAAACACATTGGAGGAAACCATGACGATTGCCACGGCGGCGACTGCCGACCTCGATACTGGACTCACAGAGCATCAGGTTATCAAGAAGATTGCGTGGCGGCTGATGCCGCTGATCATCGTCTGCTACTTCTTTGCGTTCTTCGACCGCGTCAACATCAGCTTCGCCAAGGCTGCGCTCCAGGCCGATCTCGGCCTCAGCAACACAGCCTACGGATTTGGCGCCAGCCTGTTCGTCGTTGGTTACGTCCTGCTGGAAGTGCCGAGCAACATGCTGCTCTACCGCTTCGGCGCGCGGCGCTGGATCGCCCGCATCATGATTTCCTGGGGGCTGGCGACGGCAGCGATGGTCTTCGTTCATAGCGAGTGGCAGTTCTATGCGCTGCGCTTCGTGATCGGCGCCATGGAGGCGGGATTTGCGCCCGGCATTCTCTATTACCTGACACTCTGGTTTCCAAAATCGCATCGCGGCCGCATGACGTCCGTGTTTTTTCTCGCCACTGCATTCTCGGGGATCATCGGCGCACCGATCTCGGGTCTCATCCTCAACTACCTGAACGGGCTGCACGGTCTGGCCGGTTGGCAATGGCTGTTTCTGGCCGGCGGCATTCCCTGCGTTGCGCTGGGCTTCGTCGTGCTGCTGCGCTTCGACGACGGGATCGAGCAGGCCGAATGGTTGAGCGACGACGAGCGCCGGTTGATCTCGGTTCAGCTGGACCGCCAGAAGACCGAGATCGGCGAGCATTCGGCGTGGCGCTCGCTGCTCATGCCCGGCGTGCTGCTGCTCGGATTCATCTACTTCCTGATCCAGATCGCCTCCTACGGCCTCAATTTCTGGGCGCCCGACCTGATCAAGGCGGCCGGCGGAGGCAGTGCAGCCGCGATCGGCTTCCTGACCGCCGTACCCTATATCTGCGGCGCCATCTGCATGATCGTCGTAGGCCGATTGTCGGATGCATCGGGCGAGCGCCCGAAATTTGTCGCAGCCTTGATTCTGACCGCGGCCGTGGGCTTCTTCGCGTCCGGTGTATTCGACAGGAACGTCGTCACGCTGGTTGGCGCGCTTGCCATTCTCGGCGCCGGTGTTGTCGCGGCCATTCCGACATTCTGGACGCTGCCTCCGAAAATTCTCACCGGTGCGGGGGCGGCGAGCGGGATCGCGCTCATCAACACGCTGGGGCAGGTCGGCGGCATCGTCAGCCCGGTCATGGTTGGCTCGGTCAAGGATGTGACCGGCAGCACGACACCCGCGCTCTATGTCATTGGCGGCTTGTGCGTGCTCTGTGCGTTGCTGCTGCTGACGGTGCTTCCGCGAGACCTGAAAGCCAGGGACGTGGCGGAACCCCGGGTCGCATAGGCCGCGGCATTGGCGCGCCTTGGTGAGGCGCATTCAAGAGGGTATCTAGGCGAAAGACATCGCACCGCCGTCCATTCTCAATGGATGGCGGTGTGATGGCCTGGAACCGAAGGGGACGCGCAATGGCGAAGAACACGATTTGCCTCTGGTACGACAAGGACGCCGAGGCGGCCGCCCGCTTCTATGCCGAGACGTTCCCCGACAGCGCAGTGAGCGCCATCCACCGCGCGCCCAGCGATTACCCCTCCGGCAGGGCGGGCGATGTGCTGACCGTCGAGTTCACGGTTGCCGGCGTTGCCTGTCTCGGCCTCAACGGCGGTCCGATTTTCAAGCACAACGAGGCTTTCTCGTTCCAGATCGCCACCGACGATCAGGAGGAGACCGACCGCTACTGGAACGCCATCATCGGCAATGGCGGGCAGGAGAGCGCCTGCGGCTGGTGCAAGGACAGATGGGGCCTCTCCTGGCAGATCACGCCGCGGGTGTTGACCGAGGCACTGGCGGCCGGCGGTGCCGAGGCGAAGCGCGCCTTCGATGCGATGATGGGCATGACGAAGATCGATGTCGCCGCGATCGAGGCCGCGCGCCACGGCTGAAATTATCTCGTCTCAGATACAGAGGCCGAGCAGCTTGACGTGGCAGCCGCTGGATTTCGGTTTGCTGGCGGGCGCGGCCTCGCGCTTCACGGCAACCAGCGGCTCCTCGTCCTTCTTGCCTTTACCTTTGCCCTTGCCCTTCGGCTCGTAGTCGCCCGCGATCACCATGGCCCAATAGGTTCGCTTGCCGCTGGCATTCTTGGCGCTTGCGATGCCGACGCGGGAGGCGTTGTGCAGCAGCAGGTTCTTGCGATGCCCGGACGAGTCGATCCACTGTCCCAGCGTCTTCTCGAAATTGTCGTAGCCGTAGGCGATGTTCTCGGCCGCGCGGCCCGCGCCGGCCGGTGCGACGCGCCGGTTGAACGGGCCGAGCGCGTCGTGGCTGAGGTCGTCCTTCGCCGCCATCGCGCGGGCCTGGTCCATGGCGATGCGGTCGAGGATCGAATCGCGGACGACGCGGACTTCACCGTTCTTAAGGCGAAAGCTGGAGATCAGCTCGGCCGGGGAGTCGGCCATCGCGGGCGCGGCCGCGAGCAGCAGAAGGCCAGCGATCACGCTGCCAACCACACGATGCATCATCATCCCCCGAATGCCCATGACCCGCCGCCCGAATGATCCGATCGCTTCTCTATCGCCAATGTGGACGCTTCAAGGCGCGCGCAGCCCGTCAGCTCGCCGGCAGGTCGGCCTCGAAGTTGAAACGGTCCCGCAGGTTCTTCCGCTGTTCCAGGATGTCCTTGAGGAAGGCGCGGTCCTGGTCGTTCTTCATCATCGGCTCGATCAGGTCGAGCTGGTTCATGGCGACCAGTTGCAGGATCTCGGTCCGCGGCTTGCCGCTGGTATCGCGGGGCAGCGCGTGTACGACCTGGATGTGCTCCGGCGGCTTGGGACCTTTGGCGGCCGAAAGCTCGCTGCGAAGCTCGCCTTCAAGCGTGGCCTGATCGGCCTCGACGAAGGCATAGAGCCCGACGCCGGAGCGGCGGTCGGCGAAGGCGACGATGGCGGTGTCGCGCACGGCCGGGTTCTTGCGGATCAGCTCGGCCAGCACCGGCGCGTCGTTGACCAGCCGGCGGCCGCCGCCCTCGCGGTCGGTGAAGTTGAACAGGCCGCGCGTGATCGCGCGATAGACCTTCTTGCCGGTCGCGAGCCACAGGCTGGCGGCGAATGATTTCTTCGCCAGGATCTTTCGCTCGCGCGGCGTCAGCGCCTCGGGTGCATAGGAACGCTTGTGCTTGAGCAGATGCCGCAGGTCCTCGTAGGCGAGGATGCGGTAGAGCCGGCCACGTCGGTTGAAGCAGGCCGCGAGCTGGAAGTCGGTCACGTAGGCGCGGCCGTCGCGGCCGACCAGCCAGTTCTGCTCCTTGGCGAGATCGTTGTGGCAGATGCCGGCGCGGCGCAGCCGGCGTAGCGCCGCCTTGGCCGAGCGGAAATAGGCGAGGTCGCCATGCGGCTTGGCCAGATGCAGGGCAACGCCGTCGACAAAGCCGCGTACCAGGGCGCGGCGTCCGGCCCACAGCAGCTCGGGGCCGACGTTCAGGCCTTTTGCAAGAACGAGTGCGTGTTTCTCGCGCGCGAACAGATGACGGGCCAGGAGGAATGACCACCACGGCACCTCGTCGAGCCGGCGCAGCACGGCGTCGACCTCGCCGCTATCGCCGCGGAAGCGGCCACGCTCGACGGTCGAGAACACGTCGCGCTTGAGCAGCACGCCCTCGGTCCAGAGCGCCGATAGTGTCGCGGCGTCGTCTTTGGGAAGACTCATCGATAACTCACGCGGCTGCGGCGATGCGCAAATGATCGGCGATCCAGCGATCGAGATCGGCGAGCGCCAATGCGCTCATCGCCTGCTTCTTGGCCACCGTCTTCTCGTTGCCGCGCAGGCGCGTGCCGTCGGGCTTCTTCGTCGGCGCGCTCGCGAGCGGCGGGAACAGGCCGAAATTGATGTTCATCGGCTGGAACGAGCGCGTACCGGGCTCGATGGTCTCGATATGGCCGCCGGTGATGTGACCGAGCAGCGATCCCAGTGCCGTCGTAGCAGGCGGGCTCGCCAGCGTTTCGCCGCGCGCATCCGCTGCCGCATAGAGACCGGCGATCAGGCCGACGCTGGCGGATTCCACATAGCCCTCGCAGCCGGTCATCTGACCGGCAAAGCGCAGCCGCGGCTGCGCGCGCAGGCGCAGCTGGCCGTCGAGCAGCTTTGGCGAATTGAGGAAGGTGTTGCGATGCAGGCCGCCGAGGCGGGCGAATTCGGCCTTCTCCAGCCCCGGAATGCTGCGGAAGATGCGCTGCTGCTCGCCGTATTTCAGCTTCGTCTGGAATCCGACGATGTTGTAGAGCGTGCCGAGCTTGTTGTCCTGGCGCAGCTGCACGATCGCGTAGGCCTTCGTGGTGGGATCGTGCGGGTTGGTGAGGCCGACCGGCTTCATCGGGCCGTGACGCAACGTCTCGGGGCCGCGCTCGGCCATCACCTCGATCGGCAGGCAGCCGTCGAAATAGGGCGTGTTGGTCTCCCATTCCTTGAACTCGGTCTTCTCGCCCGCGATCAGCGCGGCGACGAAGCCGTCATACTGCTCCTTCGTCATGGGGCAGTTGATGTAGTCGGCGCCGGTGCCGCCGGGACCGACCTTGTCATAGCGCGACTGGAACCAGGCCACTGACATGTCGATGGACTCGCGATGCACGATCGGCGCGATCGCGTCGAAGAAAGCGAGCGCGTTCTCGTCGGTCAATTCGCGGATCGCGTCGGCCAGCGGGGCGGAGGTGAGGGGGCCGGTCGCCACGATCACGTTGCTCCAATCGGCCGGCGGCAGGCCGGAAACCTCGCCACGGGCGATCTCGATCAGGGGGTGGTCGTTGAGCGCCTTGGTGACGGCCGCCGAGAAGCCGTCGCGGTCGACCGCGAGCGCGCCGCCGGCGGGCACCTGGTTGGCGTCGGCCGCGCGCATGATCAGCGAGCCGAGCCGGCGCATTTCAGCGTGCAGCAGGCCGACGGCGTTGTTGGCGGCGTCGTCCGAGCGGAACGAATTGGAGCAGACGAGCTCGGCGAGCCCATCGGTGCGGTGCGCCTCGGTCATGCGGTCCGGCCGCATCTCGTGCAGCACCACGGGTACGCCGGATTTGGCGACCTGCCAGGCAGCTTCGGAACCGGCAAGGCCAGCGCCGATCACGTGCACAATGTTGGATTGGGGTCCTGTCATGGGGCGGACAGGTAGCGCTTTTCGGCGGTCAGTGGAATCGCCGAGATGGAGTTTTCTGCCATCAGAAACGACAACGCCCGCACGAGGCGGGCGCTATCGGTTCGTCCGGTGAAGGGCTGAACGAAATCAGCCCTGATACTGACCGGCGGCAACGCGCGGGATGTCCGAGCGATCGAGGCCGATGTCGGCCAGTTCGCGATCGCTGAGCTGGGACAGCTCGGCAACATTGCGCTGATAGTCCCGGAAAGCCTGGATCATGCGGATGAGCGAGAGCAGCATTGGTAGTCTCCTGTAGTTCGATTCAGCCCTTGCCCGGGCCTCATCGTTGAAATGAATATAGGTGAGAGTGGTGCAGTGCGAAAGTTCCGATGTTGCGATGCAGCTAAGCGCGAGGTGCATAGCGGTGGTAACGGACGATTAACCCGGGAGCACTCTCGCCTAAAGGGTAGGCGAAATAGGGAATGCTTTGCCATAAATCACCGTGAATTCACGGGTTTACTGCGCCCACTCTCGTTACCGGTGAAATGGAAATAGGTAGGGTTCCAACTGTTCTCAAGGCGATCAGTCAGCGCCTGCGCCCAAGTCTCGCATGCGCGAATCGCATGATAGCGGAACTATAGAGATGAATATAAATTCATTCATATGAGAGATGCCACGCGACCGGATCCCGCCGATCCGACTCGCTCAGGGCTGGCGGATCACCAGGCACCGGCCATGGAGCCTGTCGAAACTCACCCTGCCTCGTTTCAGACCGCAGCCGCCTCCTTGGTGCGGTGCACACACGCCGAACGTGTGGCGTTCATTACAAGGGTGTAATGAAAATCAGAAATTTCGCATGGTGCCTCTGCGCCGCGCGCAACATCACGCAATTCTCGCGAGAAATTTATTGCGGCAAGTTGCCGCGCCCGGAGGAAAGTCATGTCGCAGATTCTGGCAATGTCGCTGGTTCTGTCACAAGAACAAGAGAAGGAAAGTAACATCATGACGAAGTTACTCGGGGTTATCGCAATTGCCGCCGTCGCGTTCGCCGTCGCGCCGGCCCAGGCTGCCAAGCACGCTATGGGCGGCTGCAGCTCGGCCAATCTGGAGAAGACGGAGACTGCGATCGAGAACATGGCCGACGGCGACAGCAAGTTCGTGGCGCAGAAGGAGATCGCGGCTGCGCAGGACGCGCTGCTCAACGGCAAAATGGGTGTGTGCGGCGCGCACCTGAACAAGGCGATGAACGCCACCATGGGGAAGTAAGCGCACCAAGAGAGGGCCGATCGCCGGGCGATCGGCCCTACGCGTCCTGTCGGGCGCTATTTAAGGGGCGCGTGCGAGCTGGGTCGCGAAATAGGCGACGGTCTTGGAGTAGACTTCGCTCTTATTCCATTGCTGCAATACCGCAAAATTCGGACTGCCCGGCTGCCAGTCCTTGCCGCGCTGCCAGCCGTAGCCCGCGAGATAATTGGCGGTGGAGGCGAGCACGTCGGGCGCGTTGTGCAAGAGGTCGCGCTTGCCATTGCCGTCGAAATCGACAGCGTATTTCATCCAGGACGACGGCATGAACTGGGTCTGACCGAGCTCGCCGGCCCATGCGCCCTTCATGTCGGCGGGGGCGAGGTCGCCGCGCTGGACGATGCGCAGCGCATCCAGCAGCTCGGCACGAAACTGGTCGGAGCGACGGCAATCATAGGCCAGCGTTGCCAGCGAGCGGATGGTTGCGAACTTGCCGGTGTTGACGCCGAAATCGGTCTCGAGACCCCAGATCGCGACCAGCACCTCGCCGGGCACGCCATAAGTCTGTTCGATGCGGGACAGCACCGAGCCGTACTGCTTCATCATGTTGGAGCCGCGCTGCATGCGCGGCGGCACCATGCGGCCGGAGAACTCCTCGAAGGTCTGGGTGAAGACTTTTTGCGAGCGGTCCCGGTTGAGCACGCTCTGATCGAGCGTCACGCCGGCAAGCCCGGCGGCAACGGCCTGCTGCGAGACGCCCTTGGCCGTGGCGTCGGCTTTGAAGTCCGCGAGCCAGGCGTCGAAATTGCCTGAGCCGCAGGCAACAGCGGCGAGGGCTGGCTGGGCGGTTAGGATTGACGCGGAGAGGGCGAGGGCTGCGAGAGCGAGACGAGAAATCGTCGGGGTCATCAGATGAAATGGATTCCGTGAAGTGATCTGACCGGCGGGCGCAATTTCGATTGTAACCGCGGCCAAAGCAAGGCGTATGACAGCGCGCAATCCTGCCCGAGCTGAGCCCGGGCAGGATCGCATGTCACGATATCGTCAGGCGTCCGTCCGATTCCGCCAGGGGAAGAGGTTGGCGGGGAAGTCGGCGGCCGGCTTGCGCGGGCGATGCGGCGGGGGCGGCACCGGGCGTGCGCCGGGCTCCGAGACGATCACCTTGCGGTAGAGGTGCCAGGTGGCGTGGCCGAGCAGGGGGATCACCACGGCAAGGCCAAGGAACGCCGGAATCGTACCGAGCGCCAGCAGCACCGCCACGATCAGGCCCCAGGCCGCCATCGGCACCGGGTTCTTGGCGACGACGCGCAGGGACGTCACCATGGCCTCGAACGCGCCGGCATGGCGGTCGAGCATCAAGGGGAACGACACGGCGCTGATGCAGAGCGCGGCAAGCGCAAACAGGAAGCCGGTGCCGCAGCCGACCACGATCAGCCACCAGCCTTGCTGGGTCGTCAGAACGCGCGTCATGAAATCAGAGATACCGGTCGCGCCCTCATAGCCGAACGCCGCGACATAGATCGCCTGAGCGGTCGCAACCCAGGTCACGAACAGAGCGAGCAGCAGCGTGCCGAGACCGAGCATGGCGCCGAACGAAGGCGAGCGCAGCACCTCCATGGCATTCCAGGCGCTGGCCTCCTCATAACGTTCGCGCCGGCTGGAGAGCTCATAGAGACCGAGCGCGGCGAACGGGCCGATCAGCGCGAAGCCTGCGGCCAGTGGGAACAACAGCGGCAGCACCGAATAGCCCATCACCGCGCGGGCGAGCACGAGGCCCAGCACCGGATAGATCACGCAGAGGATGATGGCGTGGCTCGGCACCGCCTTGAAATCTTCCCAGCCGCGCCTGAGCGCGTCGTGCAGATCGGACAGTTGGATGGTTCGGATCACCGGTCCAGCCGCATCCGCGGGCTGGGCCACAGTGGGGACATTGCCCGGGTAGAGTGTGGCCATGGTCGCTAGCTCCCTTGCCATGCAGCCGAATTCGGCGCCGGCAACGGCGCAAGCGGCCGCTTTTCTGAGTTTCGCGATTCCGGCCAGACGCGAATTCCGGACGTCATCGCGAACTGAAAGTGGAGCGTACGCCCATTTCCGAGTCCTGTCCCACACGCTTGGTTGAGATTCGATGCCGCACCGCAACCTCAACGATGTCATTCGGTCGTCATTTCGCCGCAGATAAGCTGATGCTGGTTGTCGGTTCGCAGAACTTCGCGGGCGTAACGCAGTAACTTCGTTTATAAGTGCCACTCAAGGCCCTTCCAACGGATCCTTTTCGGGGAGAAGACATGAGCATTTTCGGGAAAATCATGGGCGCGATCTTCGGCAGCCATCCGGCTTCCGCCGCGCCCGCAGGTGGCGCACCCTCGGGTAGCGCACCCGCCAGCGCCGCGCCGGGCGGATCGGCGCCTGCTGCCGCGCCGATGGCAACCGTGGACGTTGCGGCCATCGTCGACAAGCTGGTCGCTGCCCAGAAGGAGAAGCTGGAATGGCGCACCTCGATCGTCGACCTCATGAAGGCGCTCGACATCGACTCCAGCCTTGCCGCGCGTAAGGACCTCGCCAAGGAGCTCGGCTACAGCGGTGACATGAACGACTCGGCGAGCATGAACGTCTGGCTGCACAAGCAGGTGATGTCCAAGCTGGCCGCCAATGGCGGCAAGCTGCCGCCGGAGATCAAGCACTGACCGATTGCTCGGTCGTAAGCCAAAAGGGGCCCGCGATCTCGCGGGCCCCTTTTGCATTCAGGCGACGAGGTCTGCTTCCTCCGGATGCCTGTCGAGATAGTCGACGACGAAGCCACAGCCGGCGATCACCTTCTTGCCGTCGCGGCGGATCAAGTCCAGCGCACCCTTGATCAGCTCGGACGCAATGCCGCGGCCGCGTAGCGCGCGCGGCGTCTCGGTATGGGTGATGATCACGGCCGACGGCGTCAGCCGGTAATTGGCGAAGGCGATTTCGTTGCCCGCATCGAGCTCGAAGCGACTCCTGTCCTTGTTGTCCCGTACCGCCATGCCAGATCCCTTCGAAGCGCTGCGTGTTCCCTGATCTAGGCGCCTGAACCGGCCCTTGCCAAGGTGCGACCAAGGGAGGTTGCCGCAGGGGAGATATCCGGAAAATGCGTGTCCCGCTCAGCCTCGTGGCGCTGCTTGCGGCGCTCGTCTCGACCGCGCCGGTGCCGGCTGCGGCCGAAGGCGGTCCGGCCTGGGAGGCCTGCGTCGGGCTGGCCAGTACGCCGGACGAGCGCATCAAGGCCTGCTCGACCGTGATCGATACCAGGAGCGAGGGCGGGCAGAGGCTCGCCGGCGCTTATTGCAATCGCGGCCATGGGCTCACCGAGAAACGCGAACTCGACGCCGCGTTGTCCGATCTCGACGAGGCGGTCCGGCTCGATCCCGGCTATGCCTGCGCCTACAACAATCGCGGCCGCGTCTACAGCTTCAAGCGCGACTATGATCGTGCCATCGCCGAATACGACCAGGCCATCAAGCTCGATCCGTCGCTGGCGCTGGCCTATAGCAACCGCGGCGAGGCCCGTTTCAACAAGGGCGACCTCGACGGCGCCATTGCCGATTTCGACGCGGCGATCGAGCGCGATCCCAACTGTGTCACCGCCTACGCCAACCGCGGCTTCGTCTATGCTCGCAAGCACGACGCGGCGCACGCGCTCGCCGACTACAGCATGCGGATCAAGCTGGCACCGGATCTGATTGCCTATATCGACCGCGGCAACGTCTACCGCGACAGCGAGCAGCTCGATCGGGCCGCCGCCGACTACGGCGAGGCGATCCGCGTCGCGCCGACCGACGCACGCGGCTGGCGCAATCGCGGCATGATCCGGCTCTATCGGGGCGACAACAAGGGCGGCCTCGCCGACTACGACAAGGCGCTGCAATACGATCCCTCCGACGTGTTCTCCTGGAACAACCGCGGCCAGGCCAGGCTGCGCCTCGGCGACAGGCAGGGCGCGATTGCCGATTTCCGGAAGGCGCTGGAATTGCGTCCAGGCTTGCCGTCCGCCCATGATGCACTGCAGAAGCTTGGGGCTCTGTAGCGAGCGTTCGATCAACGCGTGAGCCATAATTCGCTAACGCCGCCTCGCTGGCAAAAAACATCAGTCCGTCTTGCAATCGTGCACCCGGTTCCCCACGTCTCGTTACAGGACATACGCCCGAATGCGGCCGGCACGGTCGCTAGACATTCGGAGTGTCATGATCGCCAGCCGCTGACGTATGCCTCTTTTGGAGGAGGATACGATGTCGGACTTTAGTTTCATCAAGACTCATCGAACATGGGAAGATTGGTGCGGGATGCTGCTCGGCGCGCTGATTGTCGCATCGCCGTGGTTCCCCATCCAGGATCACTCGCCGATCGTCGAACGCCAGACGATGATCCTGAACACGGTCGCAATCGGCCTCGTCGTATTTGGCCTGAGCCAGCTCGAATATGTCGCGTTGCAGCGCTGGCAGGAGGTGGCGACGATCCTGGTCGGGCTCTGGCTCATCGTCTCGCCCTATGTGTTCGGCTATTCCGGCGAAGGTTTTCTCCGGATCTACCATACGAGTCTGGGAGCGGTGGCGGTGATCCTCGGCGTGCTCCAGCTGTGGCAGGACTGGGATCTGAGTGACCAGGATATGCTGAAGCATGGGCAATAGGCGGTAGATTTGAGCAGGCCCGCCGCGCGCTCGGCGGGCCTGCGCTCGCTTAGCTCTTCACCAAATCCGCATACTCCGGATGTTTCTCGATCCACGCCTTCACGAACGGACATTGCGGGATCAGTTTCAAGCCGGCCGCGCGGACTTGGTCGAGCGCGCCTTGCACCAGCTTCGAGCCGACGCCCTTGCCACCGAGCTCCTTCGGCACGTCGGTATGCTCGAAGGTGATGACGTTGCCGTCGAGCTTGTAGTGTTCAGTCGCGAGATGGCCCTCCACCTCCAGCTCGAAGCGATGACCGGCCTTGTTATCGACGACGTCGCTCATGGTGTCTCCCGTCAGGTCTTCAACGAGTCCGCCAGCATCTTGCGGATCGACCAGGCCTCGCCGTCGGACGAGCCCTTGATGTCGTCGATCCGCCAGCTGTTGGCCTCGCGCACGAAGTCATAACGCACGATCTGGTCGGCGGGTTTGCGGTCGTTGCGGTGGCCGGTGATGGTCACCGCGATCGTCGCCTTGTCGGCCTCCATCTTCTCTGCGTCAACCTTGAAGGATTTCACGTCCGGTTCCTGCGAGTTGGTGACAGGATCGAAATCGACCGGACCAACGTCGCCCTTCGGCGTATGCGCATCCGCCCTGGCCCACAGCGCGACCAGCGCCCTCGAGAGATATTTTGTTTTGGCCGCCTTGTTCTCGATGACGAAGGCGCCGCCGCTATCGCCTTTGCCCTTGGCTACGCGCGTGTAGATGGCGGTCAGGATCGCGACGGGGTCGCTGGAGGCAGGCATCACGGCGAATGCCGGGGAGGCGGTGGCAAGCAGAGAGGCGGCGACGAAGGTCCGACGGGTGAGCATGAAATGTCCCTGAGATAATGACGTGCGACCGCAGGGCCGGAGCGGCCGGCGTCAGCGCGTATCTCTGTAGACCGATGGCGCGGCCGCTCGGTTCAATCGGTCGCTTTGGCGAGCCTGGAATCTTCAGATTGCGGCTGCGGGCGGAGGCAACCCTGGCAGATGACGAGGGAGCGGGTGACCTTGGCGTCCTGCTCGGCCTCGATGCCGTCCTGGGCCTGCCACCATTCCTTCGAATAGGGCTGAAGTCCGGCTTGCGACCTGTTGCGCTCGGAGCCGGCGTCGGCGCGCGTGGCACGCGGAGCCCCGGAACGTGGCTGGTTGGGATCCTCGCCGGCGCCATCCCAGGCATAGCGCGCAGGCTTGAAGGCGGGGTCGGCGGAGAGGTGCGCCTGAGGCGCCACGGCACATCCGGCGAGCGCCAGCGACAACAGGAGGAAGGCGGGCGCTTTGACCATGATGCGGCACTCTGTACGCGAGAACTGGCTGAGGTTGCGCCGATCATGTTTAAAATTCCCTGAACGGTCGCGGCCGCGCCGGCGACAAACGCGAATGCGATATCTGATCCTCCTGCTCACACTGCTCACCACCGCTGCGCGCGCCGATGATGCAAAACCGTTCAATCCGGCCGATTATCCGCCCGGCGTGCAGCAGGCGCTGCGCTACGCCAATGAGGAATGCGACAGCCAGGATGGTAGCTTGGTGACCTTCGCGCCGGACACCGTGCGCAAGATCGACCTGACCGGCGACGGCCGTGAGGACTACATCGTCGATTTCCGCGACACCAAATGCGGGGAGCGCGAGACCACCTATTGCGGAACCGGCGGCTGCGTCATGAACGTCCTGGTGACTTTGCCCGACGGCAGCGTGCGCCCCGTGTTCGACGGCTATGTCCGCGGCTACAAGATTTTGCCGCCGGCGATGAAGCGTGGCGCGGCGCGCACCATTCGCTTCGATCTGCACGGCAGCTATTGCGGCGGTTTCGGTGCGCAGGCCTGCCGGAAGGAGAAGGCCATCACGGCGACGCCGTTTGCGTTCAAGCAGCCGTAGGGCAGATGCGCGACCGACGGCCTTGCTACACCGCATTCGATGGCGATAAATGGGCTGCAAGGAGCGGGCGGCTCGTGCGCCGTCCGCCGTCGAAGAGGAAGCCCGATGCAGCCCCTGCGCATGTCCCGCCGCGTCATGAATCTCGCTCACATGCTGACCCAGAATGCGCGGCGGCATGGGTCGCGTCCTGGTTTCGTCTGGGGTGACAAATCCTGGACCTGGCGCGAGATCGATGCGCAGGTCTCGGCGCTGGCCGCCGCACTCGCCGCGCGCGGCATCGCCAAGGGCGACCGCATCCTCGTCCATTCCAAGAACGGCGACGAGATGTTCTTCTCGATGTTCGCCGCGTTCCGGCTCGGTGCGGTCTGGGTGCCCACCAATTTCCGCCTGATGCCGGATGAGGTCACCTATCTCGCGCAGGCCTCCGGCGCGAAGGCGTTCCTGTGCCACGTCGATTTTCCCGAGCACGCTGCAGCCGTGAAGGGCGGTGCGCTGGAGTTCACCTGGAGCGTCGACGGCAAGGGCTCGTTCGGCGAGCGCTCGGTGGCGGAAGCCATCGCCTCGCAGGCCGGTGCAAGCGTTGCGAACGTCGCCGTCGAGCACGACGATCCCTGCTGGTTCTTCTTCACCTCCGGCACCACCGGCCGCTCCAAGGCCGCGGTGCTGACCCACGGCCAGATGGGTTTTGTCGTCACCAACCATCTCGCCGATCTCACCCCCGGCGTTACGGAAGCGGATGCGTCGCTGGTGGTGGCGCCGCTGTCGCATGGCGCCGGCGTGCATCAGCTGGTGCAGACCGCGCGCGGCGTGTGCACCGTGCTGCTGCCGACGGAGAAATTCGACATCGACGAGGCGTTCCGCCTGATCGAGGCGCATCGGGTCAGCAATCTCTTCACGGTGCCGACGATCCTGAAGATGATGGTGGAGCATCCGGCCGCCGACAAATACGATCATTCCTCGCTGCGTCACGTGATCTATGCCGGCGCGCCGATGTACCGCGAGCACCAGAAGGCCGCGCTGAAGAAGCTCGGCAAGGTCATCGTGCAGTATTTTGGCCTCGGCGAGGTCACCGGCAACATCACCGTGCTACCGGCGGCGCTGCATGATCCCGAGGACGGACCCTATGCGAAGATCGGCACCTGCGGCTTCGAGCGCACGGCCATGCAGGTCTCGATCCAGGACGACGAGGGCCGCGAGCTGGCCGCCAACCAGAGCGGCGAGATCTGCGTGATCGGGCCTGCCGTGCTCGCCGGCTACTACGACAACCCCGAGGCCAATGCGAAGGCGTTCCGCGACGGCTGGTTCCGCACCGGCGACCTCGGTCACATGGACGAGGAGGGGTTCGTCTACATCACGGGACGGGCCTCCGACATGTACATCTCCGGTGGCTCCAATATCTATCCGCGCGAGATCGAGGAGAAGATCTTGACGCATCCCGCGGTCGGCGAGGTTGCCGTGCTCGGCGTGCCCGATGCGACCTGGGGCGAGGTCGGCGTCGCCGTCTGCGTCGCGCGCGAAGGCGAGAAGCCGGTGAGCGAAGCCGAGATGGCGGCGTTCCTCCTGCCGAAGGTGCCGCGCTACAAGATGCCGAAGCGGTTCTTCTTCTGGGAGGCCTTGCCGAAGTCCGGCTATGGCAAGATCCCGAAGCGCATGGTGCGCGATGAGCTCGAGGCGCGCGGGCTGCTCGATCTCGACAACAAGCAGGCGGGCTGAGCATACGCGATGCGAAGTATCAAGCAGCCGGGCGCGCCTGTCGCCGAACGCATCCAATGGGTCGAGGCGAGGGGGCGCGCATTCTCGTTTAGGGTCGAAGCGGGTCTGCCGCTGCTCGAAGCCGCGCGGCGTGGTTTTGCGGCAGAGGGGTTTGCCAGTGGCGTGCTGAATTTTGGCAGCGCTGCACTCGGACCATTCGCATACGTGATGCCGGCGCTGTCGAAGACAGGTGAGAACGCGGCGTTCTACAGTGACACTTTCCGCCCCAGCGGCGTGACGCGGACGAAACTCGGCTGCATGACGCTCGGAATGCGCGATGGCACCCCGTTCTTTCATTGTCACGGGCTCTGGACCGAGGCGGACGGCAAGGCAAGCGGTGGCCACATGCTGCCGGACGAGACTGTTGTCGCCGAGCCGCTCGAGGTCGAAGCGTTCGGCATCGACGGTGCGATGTTCACCGCGGAGCCCGATCCCGAGACCAATTTCAAGCTGTTTGGGCCGGTGCCCGGCGTGAGCACCGGCGCGCGTACGACAAGCCGCGCCTTCGCGCTGCGGCTGCGGCCCAACCAGGATTTTGCCGGCTGCCTCGAAGCGTTCTGCCGCGCGCATGGCATCGCACGCGCGAAGATTCACGGCGGCGTCGGTTCGACCATCGGCGCGCGCTTCACCCATGGCGGGGTGACCGAGCCGTTCGCGACCGAGCTCGCCGTGACAGCGGGGACGATTGTACAGGGCAGTTCGGGTGCACCGGAGGCGGCGCTCGACATTGCCCTGATCGACTACACTGGCGGCATCGCTGAGGGCCGTCTGATCCGTGGGGACAATCCCGTGCTGATGACCATGGAGCTGGCGCTCGAGGTGTTGGGCTAGTATCGGCGAGCGATCATCAGTGAGCACGTAGCTTGGCGATGGCCAAGAACGTGGATTCACTTATCCCTGATATGCCCGAGCTCGATCCTTGAAAGAGGTTGAGCAAGGGAGATTGACCCTGGCCGATGCTCTCGCCGTTTCTGACGTCATACATGGCGGAGAACCGGCTCAACAGTTTTTCAACCTTCGCCGGATCGGAAAGATCCTTGATCTTCATGAATTTGTCCACGACCTTGGCTTGCTGATCGATCTGCATCGAGGCCATCGAGTCAGGCAAATCGAAGGTGGTTCTGAACACCTCTGAAAGAGCCTTGTCGGCAAGGATGTCGTATGCGGACGTGATTTCTCCCGCCTTTCGCTGGAAATAGAGCGCAAGGCGTACGCCGGGATTCGTCTCCCCCTGCTGCTGCTCCAGGCTTTGCTGGAGATAGTTCGCCTGTGTGTCCCGGAATTGATCTCTCTTCTGAGGACCCATCATCGGGAGGCGCGCGACGTTGCCCTTGCTGTCGAAGTTGAACGACGCAACGATTTCGGCAAAGCGAGGATCGCTCTGCGTGTTCGCGAAGCTCTTTGGGTTGTTCAGGTCGGAGCTGAAGATCTTCTTGAGAAATTCGGTGCTGACCTTCTTAGGGTCCAAACCCTTGGCCAAGAGAATGAAATCGACCATCGGCCTGTTTGCGAGAAGCTCGGAAACGCTGTCGATGCCTGCGATTGCCTCTTGATAAGCCGTCGCATCTTTCGTGGCTAGTGCCCGAATTGCCTTCTCCTGCTGAGGGCTTGCCTGTTTCAGCGCGGCAACGACGTATTCTCTCGCGATCTGAAGGACCTGAGCCGAGTCTTGAGCCACCAAGGGGGTCGTCAGATTGCCTTTTGCGTCGAAGTTGAAGGCGCGTGCGAGCTCTACGTACCGATTGTCCTTGAGGGTATAGACGTAGCTCTTGGGGTCGTTGACGTCGCTTTCGAGAACTGCCTTGATCGTCGCCTTCGAGACCATTCCGGGATCGAGGCCGACGGCGCCCAGCGCAAAATCATACACGCCAGGTGTCGATACGAACGCCTGGACTGAATTGATCTTGCTGAGGTCCGTTCTGAATTGCTTGATCGCCAAAGCTTCGTATATCGGGCTTGCCGCCGAATAGACGGCGGCCTTGCTGTCGTCGAACCGCTTTTTCGTGATCGCGACATTTGCGGCAGTCTGGGCGGACACGCCTGACGGAAGCGACCCGTCGGGCGAGAACTCGAACGCGCCGGCCAGGTCTACAAACCCGCCAATCGTCGCTATCTGGTCACTGAGGCTGGAAATGCTTTTCGTATATGACTCCAGGTGACTTTTTTCGACCAGGATCTGGATGTTCAACTGGGTCACGTCGGCGCCCGGTTGCGATAGTTGGGCCTTGTAACCGGTTATCTTTAGATCAGCGGCGCTGGCGTCCGATTTGGCTTGAGCAAGCTGGGCGTTGAGGCCGGTCAACTGAGAAGCGAAGGTGGTGTTGACGTAGCTATTTGGATCGGACGGATCGCTGCGCAAGACCTGACTTATCGTGTCACCCGGCCACTTGCTTTGATCGATCCCGTATGCCGAGTAGACATAGTTGCGAAGACGGTCGTTGTTCAGGAGTTGGTCTGCACTGCTGATCTTGCCGATTTCAGCGCTGTAGTAATTCGAGTCTGCGGCGAGCGCATCGACCTGGCTCTTCTTGGTCGTCGTGTACAGACCGATCATCTCGTCGGTCTGGTCTCCCGATTGCGCAACTGGCGTGGCACTGCCATTGAAGGAGAATGCCGCGGCAAACTCCCGGTAGCGCTTGTCTACCAACTTGTTGACGAAGCTCTTTGGGTCGGAGAGGTCGCTCTCCAGCACCTTCTTCATGAAAGCCTTGGCGTAGGCCATGTCTTCCAGGCCATATGCCTTCATCGCATAATGATACAGGCGATAATCTTTCATAAGATCATCGACGGTCCGCACCTTGCCGATGTTGGCTTTGTAATAGGCGGATTCTCGCGCGACATCGGGTTGCTGTTCAACCCGCGTCAGGGACTGCTTGAGATGGTGCGCAATGTAGTTGTAGCTGAAATACGTTGATACCATCGCGCATTCCTCGCGGCTCTACGGTCCTGGACTTCCGTCAATCATTGCCGGGTCGCGGGGTGGGGGCTGGCCTCATGCCAGCAAGCTGTCTCGCAGCAACGTTTTCTTAAGGCGATTCTTCGCTGCAATCTTAGGTTTTAATTTGCGTCCAAGTGACGCATGCCGGGTTTTTGTTGCTGTATGTTTCTCAGGTGCTGCTTTCGCGAGGATTGTGTTCCTGATATGTTCCAGTCGAAATATCGACCGGAGTGGGTTGGAAGCAGAGCATGAGCCGACGAAGCAATCGCACCATCAACCTGCCGGCGCCGTATCTGAAGCGGGTCTGGCTCGATCCGTCGCGAGTTCACGATCGCGAGGCATATCCGTTTTGCCTGCCCATCTTCCCGGATGATTTCGAGCTCAACTTCGACGCCGCCATCACGATCATCGTCGGAGAGAATGGCACCGGGAAGTCGACGATCCTCGAGGGTATCGCAGCGCTTGCCGGCTACGACGATGCGGGTGGAGGCAAGGGCTACATGCCCGTCGACCATTCCGAAGCGCGGGAGAAGATGGGCGGCCAGCTTTCCAGGGCCTTGCGCGCAAGCTGGCTGCCGAAGATCGCCAACGGCTGGTTTTTTCGCGCCGAGAGTTTTTTCTCGGTCGCGCGATATCTCGACGAGGCCGCACGTGATGCCGGCCAGGCCGGCCCCGACTTCCTGTCGCATTCCCATGGCGAAGGTTTTCTGCGCTTCTTCGAGGAGCGCTGCCAGCGCCAGGGCATCTTCATCTTCGACGAGCCGGAATCGGCGCTGTCGCCGGCGCGTCAGATCGAATTCCTGAAGCTCTTGCGACGCATGGACGAGTCCCGCATCTGCCAGGTCATCATGGCAACCCATGCGCCTCTGCTGATGGCCTATCCAAACGCGAGACTGTTGCGGTTGGGCAAATACGGCCTGGAGCCGACGACGGTGGAGCAAACCGATCATTACCGGGTGATGCGCGAGTTCTGTGACGATCCGCGCGGGTTCGTGGAGGCGACACTGGCGGAGTAGGCGAGGGCGCGCTCCCACGGCACTCGCTCTTCTCGTGTCCCGGACGCGCTGCAGCGCGTAGCGGTGCGGCGCAGAGCAGGGACTCACGCAGTCACACGCTCGCTGATGCATGGGCCCCGGCTCTGCAGCGCACCGCCGCACTGGACGATGCTGCGCATCGCCAGGGAAGCGCTGCGCTGCGTCCGGGGCACGCGAGCAGCTTCTATCTTTGCATTCGAATTCAAATCGCACGCACGGATTCGCATCCTCGCGGCAAGATCTGCCCGAGCTCTGCTGTATTCATCGCCCCCAAAAGTGCCGAGGGCGCGGGGAAGGCCGGGTGCCGGCTGGCACCCGCGGTCCACTGTGCGGAAATTGCGCTACGAAGTTTGCACAGTGGCATACAGGTGAAGCCAAACATCCGGCCTTCCCTGCGCAGTGGAAAATAAATACTCATATGGGTTTGTAGAGAGGCGCGTAGAAAGCGTAACTCGTTGATCCCTCACGTCTTATCTCCGTATAATGCCATACGCATCTCTAGGCATTTACAGACACAATCGCGACACTTCGCGAGACACGGGGCACGATCAATGGCACGCAAAGTCAGTTTCAGCGCACTCGAAAGCCGCAGCGCACGGCTGCGACTGAAGGTCCGTCGGTTGCCCTACAGCGGGCCGACGCTCGCACGCGGCATCTCGCTGATGTACCGCCGCAACAAGACCAACGGCACATGGGTGCTGAAGGCCAGCGACGGGCACGGCGCATATTGGACCAAGGGCTTTGCGCTGGCCGACGACTTCGAGGATGCCGACGCCAAGACCGTGCTGACGTTCTATCAGGCCCAGGACGCGGCGAAGAAGCTGGCACGCGGCGAGGACGGCAGCGCCAGCAACGCGCCGATCACCGTGGACGGTGCGCTGAAGGACTACAAGCGCGACCTGGAAGCGCGCAGCGCCAATCCCTACAACGCCGAGCATCCGCGCCTGCATCTCACCAGCATGCTGTTGTCAAAGCCGGTGGCATTGCTCACGGCCACCGAGTTAAAGCGATGGCGCGACGGGCTGCTGGGCACGATGGCACCGGCAACGATCAACCGCCTCTGCCGTTGCGTCAACGCAGCGCTGGCGCTTGCGGCGCAGCACGATGCGCGCATCAAGAACCGTGCGGAATGGGAAACCGGGCTCGCCGGTCTGCCTGACGCCACAGAGGCACGCAACGTGATCCTCCCTGACGACAAGGTTCATGAATTCGTCGCCACCGCCTATGGCCTTGATGACAAGTTCGGCTTGCTCATGGAGACGCTGGCGATCACTGGCGCGAGGCCAAGCCAAGCTGTCCGCCTGCGCGTCGAGGACCTGCACGACCACCCGATCCGCCCAAAGGTCATGATGCCAAAGTCCGCCAAGGGCGGCGGCAGAAACCGCAGCCAGAAAAAGATCGAGCGCTACAGCGTCCCGATTACGGTGCAATTGGCCACACGGCTGAAATTGGCGGCTAAGGGTCGTGCCGACGATGCGCCGCTGCTGATGCAGAGCGACGCCAGTCCGTGGGACAAAAATCCTGGCCAGAACTATCACCGCCAAGTGGACAAGGTCGTCACCGCCATCGGGCTCGATCCTGCCGATGTGACGGCATATTGCTTGAGGCATTCGAGCATCGTTAGGATGCTGAAGATGAGCGTGCCGATCCGACTGGTAGCATCGTTGCACAACACCAGCGTCGCGATGATCGAAAAGCATTACAGCAAGCACATCACCGAGCATTCCATCGAGGACATCACGCGCGTCGGGCTGCTGTCAGAACCTGCGCCTGCGGCTGGCAACGTGGTCGCGATGGTGCGATGATAGCGACCGGGCCGGGGCGTTCGAGCGCCCCGGCCGGTCTCACCCGCAAGCCAATGGATCGCAGCCATGGGCACGAAGGCTAAAGCCGAGCATACACCCGAACAGCGCGCCGCCGCAGCGGAACGCGCGCGGATGCTCAAGTCGCCAAGCAGGCGGGCAGATCAGGACCGGATGCTGCTGATCGGCGAAAAGCTCGGCCTGACCCGGTTCGCTGAAGACCTGAAAAAGCGGCGCGAGGGCGAGACGGTGCCGCCAGTGCGGCAAGAGCCGACTGCACCAGAGCGGAAGCGCGGGCGCGGCGCTGGCCGCAAGCGCAGTATCCCGCAAGAACAGATCGAGCGCGGCATCGACATCCTGCAGAGCCAGGACAGGATGACGGTCGAAGCCGCGCGCGCGACGTTGCGTGCAGGAGGCATCGAGGGCGAAGATGGTCCGCTCTACCGGCTCATCATCAAACCGGCCTATGCTGGCATGTCAAAATAAGATCGGGCATGTCGAAATAACGGCCCTTGCTTATTTCGAAACAGAAACCCGTCATTTCGAAACAGTATCTATCTTCACACGGTGCGCTCCCTGCATTTCTACTGTCTCCCACGCAACCGAATTGTGTGAGGACAGAATGGCCCGCGCCGAAGTTACTGGCCGCAAGATCGCTGCCGACCCCATCCCCTTTGACGACGCCGACGCTTACACCATCGAGGAGTTTTGCCGCCGCAACCGGGTCAGCATCCAGATGTTCTACAAGCGCCCGGACCTGATGCCCCGCACCTTCAACGTCGGGAAGCGCCGCCTGATCTCTCGCGAAGCCGCTGCTCGCTGGCGCGCTGAGCGCGAAGCCGCCAGCGCCGCCGAAGCCCAGTAAAAAGCCGGACGCGCTGCAGGCACAGCGCTCCGGCCAATGTAGGGGGCACTTGGAACTGCTCCTCATATGCGCCAGCGCGCGAGACACTGCAAGCCCCGGCTCCCAACCATGGGGAAGCCGATCATGACTACCGAGTATTCTGGAACAGGTACCAAAATAGGTCGGGGGATGGCGCAGGGCTCGCTCGACCTGATCGAGGCAATGCGCGTCACAACCGAAGCGGCGCAGCCGATCACAGGTCGCGGCGTGGGCTACAAGCTGTTCACCAAGGGCCTGATCCCATCGATGGAGCGCAACGAGATGCGGCGGGTCTATCGGCTGCTGCTGAAGGCGCGCGAACAGGGCATCATTCCGTGGGACTGGATCGTTGACGAGACCCGCGAGTTCGAACGGGTCGCGACATGGGACAATCCCGACCAGTACGCCCTCTGCGTGGCCCGATCCTATCGCCGCGATTTCTGGAACCAGCAACCTGTCCGCGTCGAGGTCTGGTCCGAGAAGGGCACCGTGCGTGGTGTGCTCCAGCCCGTGCTCGACCAGTATGCTGTCGGCTTCCGCGTGCTGCACGGGTTCAGCGGCGCGACCACTGTTTACGATGTTGCTCAGGATGACGACGGTCGCCTGCTGATCATTCTCTACGTCGGGGACTTCGACCCGTCCGGCATGTTCATGTCGGAGATGGACTTGCCGTCGCGGCTCGCCAAGTACGACGGCAATCACATCACGATCAAGCGCATCGCACTCACGCGGCAGCAAGTGCGCGGCCTTCCGTCGTTCCCGGCATCCGATAAGCGCAAAGACCCGCGCTACAACTGGTTCGTTGCCAACTATGGGCGCGATTGTTGGGAACTCGACGCTATGGACCCGAACGATCTGCGCGATTGCGTCGAACAGGCGATCATCGAGTTGATCGAGCCTGATGCCTGGCAAAGGTGTGAGGTCGTCAATAAGGCCGAGCAGGAGTCCCTCAGGACCATTCTCAAAGGATGGCCGCGATGATCACCAGCATCAACCAGCCGATCGACCCATCCGACGCGATGGCGCGGGCGCTGGGAGATGCGCCATGAGCAGCGGCCAAGCGATTTCCGGGCACATGGGCCGCGACCAATGGATGCGCGCGTTGGCCGCCGCCTCCGACCTCTCACCAAGGGCGCTCCGTCTCACCCTCTGGCTGAGCGCAGCCTTCAACTGCAAAACCGGTCAATGCGACCCCGGCCATCCAACGCTCGCAAAAGGCCTGCAAGTTTCAAAGCGGACGGTATCCCGGGCAATCGATGAACTCGAAACTGCGGGGTGGATTTCGGTTGATCGGACCGGTGGCGACAACACGCGAAACGCCCAGATCAACCTGCTTATACCCAGCGCAGGTGAGACCCGATCAGGTGACAACATGCTGTCACCTGAGAAAGAGCCAAAAGGTGCCGCCTCAGGTGACAACATACTGTCACCTGAGAACCCGTCGCTTCAGGTGACAGAAAACGCCCCTTCAGTAGACAGAAAAGCGGGGTTTCAGGTGACAGACAGGGTGGCAGCACAAATAACCTGTGAACCTGAGAACCTGAATAGCCCGGCGGTCCCCGCCGCCGGGCGCACCTCCCGTGTTGATAGAGAGAGCGACAACAGCGCCGAGACCGATGGACCTGTAGCGCGCACCGCTGACGCGGCGCTCCATCAACCGGCGGCAGAGCCAGAGCAACAGACACCTCGCGTCGATCAAATAGGTACTGCCGCGCACGGCGCGCGCACCCGTCCCGGCTTCGAGGAGGTCCGTCGAAGCGCCCGCGAATTGTTTGGAGCTAAGGGCGACGCTGTCGCCACCCGCCTGCTCGCCGCCCTTGGTAACGACTTCGAGGATGCGATGGACACGCTCGCCTGCGCCGCAGATGAGGCTGACCCGATGAACTACCTCAAGCTGGAGGTCGAACGCCAGCGGCCGCGCGAGAACGACGCCGAGAACCCTTGGAGGACGAACGATGACTGATCGCCGCCGCGCCGATGCCCGCGCCGCCAAAACAAAACCCGCAAGCCGCTGCCGGGCTACCAGCACCGCCTGCTCGCCGCCGCTGCCGATCTGGCCACCATGCCCGGCGTGATGAACTGCACGGTCGAGCATGACGGCGACTGCGCGATCTTTCAGCGCGGTCCATGCACCTGCACGCCCGATATTGCGATCACCACCATGACCGGCGGCAGCGTGCTGCTGATCGATGAGCAGGGCCGCGCGCGCAGGACCGGCAGGCAATGAGGACCGAACGAGAACCGAGAGACACCACCGGCCCGTCCCATGGAGAGCGGGCGGATGATGCCAGCACCGAAGGCTGGATAGTCATCGCTGGACCAGACTGCCACGATCAGACATGATCGCATGAGCAACGTGACCGGGAGGTGGTGACATGAGCACCCGTCACGAACGTCGCCGTTACCGGCGCGAGGCGTCCGGTGCGCTATTGACCTATCTGGTCGATATCGATGATCCGCTCGATGCTCATCCACTTTTGCAACGCGCTGCACGCTACTGGTGTGATGGTCTCTCGATACCCCCACATAGAGAATGCGTCACCTGCGGCGTTCAGATGTCAGGCAGGAAGTATGTCGGGGCATTGCTGCTCACCACGCCAGCAATCATTAAACCGACTACCGCCAGCGTCTTCGGGGTCTGTCGCGAGTGCTGGCTTATTCGCGATCTTTCCCTGGAGGTGATAGAGCGCAAGGCAACGGAGGTGCTGCAGCCGGTGGTGCCCAACGGGAGGTTCGAGCCTCTTCGAGACATGCGAGGATGAAGCCGCATCGACCATCAACATTTGCAGGCGCGTTTCCGGTCGGTCGCGGGCATCCCACTCCTGCTGCGATGCTGTCGCGAGACGAGCGCGATCGATATCTGATCGCGGCTGCGGATCGGTATTGCATCGGGCTGAGCGACAATGAAGCGGCGGACATTCTGGTCGCCCGACTGACGAGATTTCGGGAAACCGCATGGCGCAACGATGGTCCAGAGGCGCTTTGTCCCCCTCGCCATCGAGGCACCATCCGGGAATTTTTTTGGATGATCCTGAAGGCCCGTGATCGTCTGCCGGGCGAGAGGCTGGTCCGCGAGGTGCTGCGGGCGAGCGAGCGAGATCGGGGCTGAAGCGACCCCGGTATTTTTTGCCAACGGCCTGCGCCACCGTGTCTCCGATCATCATCATGGAGGCGCACATGAGCTTCGAACCCGCAAACCCCCAACCGTTTTCCGCTGGGATACATCTCCAGCCGCAACTCGACGTGATCGAGTGGCTGCCGCCCGCTGCTGCCGAACGGCTGCGGCTGCTGCGCCAGCGTGCCGCCGATGCGCATCGACTCATTCCAGAGTTCGAGACTATTCGCGAAGCGAGCATGAGGAAGATCGAAGCCGCGAATGAATTGAAGCGGCTGACCGATCACCCGCAGGATTTTGGCTTCAACCTCAAGCCGGATGACCCGCGCGTCAAAACCGCTATCAAGCATCTCGAAAAGATGACTGCCGATTTGAAGCGACTGACAGAATTGCGGGAGGTGCGGACGGCGGCATGGCATGCAGCATCCGCCGCGCTGGCTGCCTGCGAGAGCTGGCTGCGCGATGGGAAGCCGCACGGCACCACGTTCGAAGAGGTTGAGACCGAGCCGCCGAAGCTGGACAAGGGCGAGGACGTTCTGTCGGGCATCGAACGCTTGCGCCGCCGCGTCCGCGAGTTGCGCGCCGATCTGCATCGCATCGCGAGCGCACCGTTCCCGTCGAGCTACGCCAAGGCGCAGATGCGCGCGCAGGTCGAGGCATTGGCGCAGCGTGGAGCGCCATCGGTGTCGCGCCTTGTCGAGCTTGATGGGCCGGTGGATTTCCAGATGCAGAGCCTCAGATCGGAGGTTCACGCGGAGCGTCGTTCAGTGGCCTTCACCGATACAGCCGACGCGCTCGCGCTGATCGCATGGTTGCATCGTGATGGGCTGATCGCCGCGCTTGACCGCGAGATTGCCAGCGAAGCCGATGATAAGGCCGCGCTCTCGCACGAAGCTCGCCAGAAAGCCGAAGCCGAGACGAAGGGCGATCTTTTGGCGGTCGAGCGCGATGAAAGCTGGTTCGTGTGGTCAGCGATGGAGCAAAACTTGCCGGTCCAGCACCGTGCCGACTGTTCCCAACTCGCGATCTTGCAATGCCAGTTGGTCACCGCGCCGCGCCCAGACGCATCGCCGGAAACATCGCCGGGGCTTTCGTGGACGTTGCGCCGATGAACACAGTTCGTGCAGCCGGTGGGCTCGCTGCCTGCTTCCTCACCGACATTGCACGGGCGCGGGACTGGGTCTGTCAAGCAACCCGTTCCGCGCCACCTCTATCACGAACCGCGCCGCCGGGCACTCGGCATGCTCGACGGCGCGCAGGGCGAGGCATCCGCTGGCGCAGATGTCCTGGCTCCGGGCGGAACGCTCGCTCCGCGTTCCGCCCAACCAAAACGCGACGGGGCCATGTGGCCAAGGCGGCGAGCCGTCGCGTCAGGGTCGAGGTGTTTGCTGGCGCAGGCATCTCGGCCCGCCTCGTTGATCGAGGATAGGGCGCGGTCATGCGCTTCTCCCAGTTGTTGACGCAGCAGCGGTAACGGCCATTTCGAGGGGGCGGAAAATGGCAACACGCAAAACCAATGTCCGGCGCGGGCGGCGTTCGCCCGGTGTGCGAACGCTGGCGCTACTTCCCGGCCTTCTATGCCGACATCGGCAAGCCCCCATCGTGGGCGCATCTTGTGATCCGCAGCGACACGAGCCGTCCGTTCGAGCCGGGCAACGCCAGTTGGCGGCTCGCGAAATGGTATCGATCGCGGCGATCGACCGCGCGGACACGTTGACGCCGCGACCTTTAGCGAGCCCGTTAGTGCCCGATTGTGAGACGAGGAACGAAGCCTTCGCCTCGTATTTCGTCGAAGATGGTCAGTG
The DNA here is from genome assembly GCF_052075965.1 of Bradyrhizobium sp. 482_C4_N1_8. NCBI lineage: Bacteria > Pseudomonadati > Pseudomonadota > Alphaproteobacteria > Hyphomicrobiales > Nitrobacteraceae > Bradyrhizobium > Bradyrhizobium sp. 482_C4_N1_8. The sequence continues at coordinate 4,470,603 of NZ_CP197231.1, forward strand.
GCAAGTCAGCCTTCGGCATCCATACGCGTCCGACCTCGATTGCAGCAGAGACAGGGATTGCGGGGAACAGGTTGATTACAGCACTCGTGCCATGAGCCGCTTTAATCGCTTCATAGGTTTGTCGCAGAAGCCGACGAAATTCAGAAAGATCTTCGGGATAACGCATGATGTCGTTCCCCGGAGCATCGGAGTGGATACTCCACGTAGATGCATCTTTGCCGAGAACTGATGTGATCCGGTCGTCGGTAATCGTGGCGCTGAGACCGAGCTTCAAAGCGACAGGACCACTCTTGTTGGCGGGCGTAGTCGTCTTGAAGCAGATGCGTGGGCCCGTCTTGGCCCAAAGCCATCCCGCTGGCTCGCGATGCAACTGATACACATCAGCGGGCGTTATGTCGCCAAGCAGGCGACCGAGTTCGATCAGCAGCGGAATAGGCGCTAAACCAAAGACAGAAAGGTGATGGATTTGGCCGGTATCAATGCGCGACTTTACGAGCGTTGCGAATTGCTGGCGAAGGTTTTCGGGCTCAAGTTTCCAGAATAGATCGGCCGCGTCTGTTTGTATGCTCCCCTTTACTTCGATAGCGATTGATTGGCCATCGGCAGGGTATCTGTCCGGAAAGGTGGCGATGCGGACCTTCGGGAAGGACACTGGCGAGGAGTGACTTCCGATGTTCGCGGCGTACCGAAGAACATATGTGGCTCGATCTTCCGTGATGCCAGTAGCAATTCTTACACGTTCTTCGTGCCCAGCCTTCATGTCGAGAAGAAGCTGCTCAGGATAGCGATCTTCTTCATCGTCAATGATCTTGTGATGCTTGTAACACATCATCATTAGATTGCTGGGATCATCCGCGAGTTCGGGAGAGCGACCGGGATCGCCGCGAGGGCCGCCGGGCGTTTCGGCAATGATGTGTGCGATCAAGCCATAGTTTCTATTCTCCTTGCCCGCAATGAAGTCATCGAGAAGATACTCATTACAGCCGGGAAAATTACAGCGGCCTCCTGAGCGGGTCCAAATGATGATACGAGTGGGATAGGAAACCATTGGCTATTACTCTATGACGACGAAGAAACGGTCGCTACGGCCGACACATGCGCCCGTGCGTTTGCGAATGAGAAATGCCTCCACCCAGTGGATGCCGCGATACTCAGTGCGTTCCCACCTAACGCTGCGCGGCTTCGATGGATAAAATCCGCCGCGCAGTGCCTTGGCATAGCCTGCGGAGCGATCCGTATTCACCACCTGCCATTGGACATCGTGATCCTTACCTGTGAAAGGAAGGCCGGTCCCTGCAACCGCCTCAAAGCGTATGTGACGGTCCGCAGGAAGAACTTGACCAGAGGCGACGCTTCCGGCTGCTGATCCATTTTCCTGTAGGTGAACCGTTGCCTTGATCGAAATGGGAATGGCTTGTTTGCTAAACACGAACGGCGCTCGTTGTACCCAAGGCAAATCCCGCCGAACTAAACCGAGTACGCTCAGGCCCATTAGCTTGATCGCCTGTACGGTGTCCGCAAACCTCTGCACATTGAAGTTGGGAATGGGAACAAGCGAGCCGCTGACCTCCTCAGTCAGAATGTCCGCGCCTTTCGCGAACTCGTCTCCGAATATCCAGCGCCACTTCTTGATGCTCTGCTTTTCGTCGGTCTCGAGGTAGGCCTCATCAGTCCACTGACGGTATTTATGGATCATAGCCCGAAAATTCTCGTACTTGTCTTGATCCCAGTGCCGGTTGAAATCCTCGATCTGCAAGACGGGGTTTGTGACCTTGTGTAGGTGGGGTCGATCTTGCAGATAATGGTCGAGACGCGAAATCAGAGTACGAAACGCGGTCGGCAAATCCGGGAAGTATGATGGCCGGAAGTGGGTGTCCGCCTCGCTAATTTGGTTGGCTACTAGCGTGTTCAACAGGACGGACTTGCATGAGAAAGTGGTTTTGGTGTCGCGCAGATACTTTATGAGGCGCATGGCGTGGATGAGGTGATCGCTGCCGATCAAGTTATTGGCGTGTTGAAACCATTCTGTATATCGCTCCGAATCTGTGGGTTCGAAGCGGTCATCCGTTCGATTACAAACTTCATACGGATAAATCCGTCCGGGTCGTTCCACGACACACGGAACAACGTCGAGTTCGAAATCACCTGCGTAATTCAAGGTGACGCACCGGTTTTTTAGCCCGACTATATCCTTGTAGGTCTTGGACTCTAAAAAAAGGCCACGCAGCCCGAGAATGTAATCGTTGGCCGTCCAGCCCGGGACAGGATCAACGAACATGAGCAAGTCCGCGTCAAAGCCATTTTCGCCCGGTGGTTTGATAATTGTCTTGTGCGCCCATGATCCTTGCGAGCTAAACCGCTTGATGATTTGGCCCCAGTCGCTGCGCCAGAGAAAGCTTTCAATCGTCTCGACGCGATCACTAAGGGTTTTGATTCGAGTGTTGTTGAGATTGACCTCCCTCTCTAGGAAGGTGTTGAACTCGGCAAGGTGCTTCATCTTGAAATTCCACAAAAAGCCGGTTCGCGCGAAAGTGGTCGAAGGACCAAAACGCAATGTTACAGTGAGTCGGCCATGTGGACGAACCCTATGCTGCGCGGGAATGTGCCATATACACAGGGGGCCCCAGTAGCAGGAAGGTCCGGGAGGCCACTCCGATTAGTGCGGCCCGGCGTTTTGCCTATGTCCCACCCCATCATGCTCAATTCGCGCCCGGTGTCGTGTTGCGCACCACCGGGGCCGGATAATCTGGAAACACGCCCGGCATCGGCGCGAGGTTGCCGACACGGCGGTTGACGACGCGGAACAGGCCATGAGTTGCGCGGCTGGCCCAAAACTAGCCGACCTCCATCTCTGCGCGGGTCTGATCGTTCTGTGCTGACTCACGGTTGCAACTGGCTTGCTTCGGAATGCCGATCGGATATTCTTGGTACCGACGATGGTTACGGAAGACCGCACGGCTGTTTCCGAGATATTGCTCACGGACTTGCCGCCGACAAGGCGTCAGACGCGGGCGGCGATCGCCGTTTTATTAATAGTATTGGTTGGCTTTGCGGCAGTAGTTCCGTTCTCCGATAGACCGGTAGTCGCACTCAATGCCTTTTTTCCCTCACTTGATGCCATTGTTCTGGTCACCGACCTGATTACAGCCGTTCTGCTGTACGCCCAGTTTTCGATTTCCCGTTCGCGCTCGCTCCTTGCGCTGGCGAGCGGCTATTTGTTCACGGCATTCATCGTCATTCCTCATGCACTTACTTTTACCGGCGCGTTCACGCCAACGGGACTCTTCGGTGCAGGCCCGCAGACGGGATCATGGCTTTTCATCTTCTGGCATGTTGGCTTCGCAGTGGCTCTGTTGGGTTACGCGATATCGAAGGACGCGAAACACGACGGGCTCGCCTCCGAAGCACCTGTCGGACGTGAGATCGGCTGGTGCGCGGCAACCGTGGTTGCGTTGGTAATCGGGATCACCTGGCTAACTACCGCAGGTGAGGCGCTGCTACCCCCAATCGTTCTTGACGGGTCCCGGCTGAGTCCCTTCGTGATCTATCCAATCTGGTTCACGATACTGATCACCGCTGCTGGCCTCACCGTTTTGTTAATCCGGCGGCGTTCAGTACTCGACCTTTGGTTAATTGTGGTGGCTGCGGTGTTTATTGCGGAGCTTGCCTTCAGCGGCCTGCTGCCAACCGTTCGCTTCAGTGCCGGCTTCTACGCGGGGCGAGTATTCTCACTTATTACGTCGAGTATTGTCCTGATCATTCTGCTCGCGGAAACGACGTGGCTTTACGTCCACTTGGCTCGATCAAACGATGTGCTGCAGCGTGAGCAACACAACAAGCTCGCGAGCATGGAAGCGATGGCCGCCTTGATCATGCACGAGGTAAACCAACCTCTCGGGTCCATTCTCACTAACGTTGAAACGATGCAGTCGATGCTCGAGTCCCCCACGCCGAACATCAGTGAAATTCGAGAAATCGCTGCCGACATCAACCGCGACGATGTGCGTGCGAGTGAAGTACTTCGACGAATTCGGACCCTGCTCAAGAAGGTGCCATTCGAGGTAAAACCCATCGAACTCAACGAAAATGTCCGGCAGGCTGTCGCAGTTCTTTCCGGCCAAGCTGCTGCGCGGCAGGTTGATGTGAGTACTGCCATTGGACCCCCATTGCTGCCGATCAGCGGGGACCGGGTTCAAATTCAGCAGGTCCTAGTGAACCTGATCGTTAACGCGATGGATGCGATGTCCGAAATTCCGGCCTCTCGCCGCAGGCTGACAATCCAGACCTCGCTTCGCGGCGAATTTGCCGAAGTAGCAATTGCCGACGCTGGTCCGGGCATCCCGCCTGACAAACTCCAAGGCGTGTTTGAACCGTTTGTCACGACTAAGGCGCACGGCATGGGGATGGGATTGTCAATCGCGCGATCAGTTATCGAGGCCCACAACGGAACGATATCGGCGCACAATCAACCCAGAGGGGGCGCGGTGTTCCGTATTCGACTGCCGTTGCGCAAATCGTAATCCGTCGCTCAGGATTAAATCGGACTGTCACGAACTCCGGCAATCGGTCGTCCGGGTCCCTCTGGGAGCATAGATAGACGCGCGCCCCTTCAGCATATTTGCGTTTTTCATTTTTCGATGTTTGTTTGCCGCATCTGCTTTTCAAAGGGGCTCGCGAGATGCGGCGCACTGATCTGTTCGAGGTCACGATGAAGGGCTGGGCGCGGCTCAACCCGCAGCAGCGCGAGCGGTTCTTCCAAGCGGGCCTGAGGGCGGCGCTGCGGCTTGAGCGGCAAGAATTCCGCGAATGGCTCCGGCGGCGCGTAGGCGAACCACCGCTCGCCCCGCCGGTCGATCCGGCCCGCTTCGCAATTTCGCAGGCCGACATCGCGCTTCTCATGCGATCGGCGCGCGAAAAGTCAGGTGTACCAAATGATACACCTGCAAAGCGTGAGGTCGGCGCGCGATAACTCTCCGCAACGCAATCTGGATTTCGTCCGGGTGAAATATCTTCACGACGTGGGGTCGCACGGTCCCCCCATTAATTCACGCTCTCAGAAGGACCCCGGCACCGATGCGGTGAGCCGCCATGTTCGACGATCCCACCAGCGTCACACATCACCGCGACCTAGACGCGACCGTGTCAGTCGTCACCACGACAGACACCCGCCCCGCGACGATCTCTGCTTCCGGGGGAAGACCGGAAGTCGAGAGCCAACTGCTGAAAACGACGCGATTGACCCCAAACGGACGTGACGACCTCGCGCGTTCTTAAGTCAGCGCTGCAGCTCAATTCCCGAAATCCCCCGGGCGGGCCCAACCCTTGATCTGGATCAATGGAATCTAGACCGCTTTGTGCCGGTCTATCACCGAGCACTCGCCGTGCCACATGGGCACGGCGAGTGCTTCGCGGTTCTGAGCAAGCTTTCCATGCATTTGGCGCGGCGCCTTTGACGCCGCAAAAAAAGGAGGGTGACGCCATGTTTCGCTGCACACACAAAGATACAAGATCCGGCATCCCAAATCTGCGCAACGTTGCGACAGGTTGGCACAAACGATCCTGCGCCGCGCTTCTCGGCGCCACGACACTGGTGTCGCTGTCGCTGTCCGGACCGGCGGTGGCGCAAACACCGCAGAAACCAAACATTCTCTTCATCATGGGCGACGACATCGGCTGGATGCAGCCGCGCATCTACCATCAAGGGCTGATGGTCGGCGAGACGCCCAACATCGACCGCATCGGACAAGAAGGCGCCAAGTTCATGCACTACTACGCCGAGCAGAGCTGCACTGCGGGGCGCAACGCCTTCTTCACCGGCATGAACCCGCTGCGCACGGGCATGATCCCGCCGCAGCTTCCGGGAAGCCCGACCTATCTGCTGCCTGGGACGCCTTCGATCGCGTGGTTCCTGCGCGACCTCGGTTACAACACCGGCGAGTTCGGCAAAAATCACCTGGGCGACCACACCGACGCGTTGCCGACCGCCCATGGCTTCCATGAGTTCTGGGGCTATCTGTACCACCTGGATGCGATGCAGGGCGTGAGCTTCCCGGACATTAACAAGACCCCGACCCAGCAGACCGTCGCCCCACCCTGCAGGAACACACCGATCCCGGGTCTTGCGGAAGTGCCGGGCGCGGTGGATCCGAGAACGGTAACGAAGACAAAGACCTGCCTGACGCCGCCGCGTCCGGTCATCTGGTGCAAGTCCTCCGACGGAACGGCGAAGAACCAGACTTGCCAGGACCAAGGCCCGCTGACCCTTGAGCGTTCGAAGGGGGTGGACGAGGAAATTTCGGCCAAGGTCATCGACTTCCTCGACCGCAACGATCCCAAGAAGACCAACAAGCCGTTCTTCGTCTGGTACAACCCGGCGCGCATGCACGTCACGACCGTGCTGAACGACAAATACATGGCCATGGTCGGCGAGCCCGGCGGCAAGGACTGGGGCGTCAACGAAGCCGGCATGAAGCAGATGGATGACAACATCGGCTACGTGCTGCAGAAGTTGGAAGAGATGGGTCAACTCGCCAACACGATCGTCGTGTTCACGACCGACAACGGAGCCGAGACCTTCACCTTCCCCGACGGCGGCGTCACGCCGTTCAAGGGCTCGAAGATGAACACTTGGGAAGGCGGCATGCGCGCGCCGTGCGTCATCCGCTGGCCGGGCGTCATCAAGCCGGGCACGGTGAAGGACGAGATCTTCGCCTCGCTAGACTGGCTGCCCACGCTCGTCGACATCGCCGGCGGCCCCAAGGGCGATGGCCTCAAGGCGCAGATCGAGGCCGGCAGCTACCCGGGTATCGTCAAGACCACGCTCGACGGCTTCAATCAGCGCGACTACCTGGAGGGAACGACCGAGAAGTCCGCGCGCGACGTCTTCTTCTACTATTCCAGCAGCCACCCGTCGGCGGTGCGCTACAAGAATTGGAAGATGTATTTCGCGATCGCGCCCGAAACCCCGACGGGGTTTGTGAACCCGGGAGTCCAGACGATGTTCGCAGCCGGCATGGTAAACCTCAAGCGCGATCCATTTGAGATGGGGTGGGGCGACGAGAAAAAAGCGGGTTTCTGGTTCGGCGGCGCGCTCGCCGCACCGGCCACGGCCTACATATACGACTGGAACCTGCTGCCCATCGGCCAGGCGCTCTGGCTCGCGGAACTGGAGACCTACAAGACGTTCCCGCCGATGCAGGATCCGGCGAGCTACAACTTGGATCAGGTCATGAATCAGCTCAAGAAGGGTCAGGGCCACCCGAGCCAATAGCCGACCGCGCGTAACACAACCACGCGGCGCCCCTACGGGGGCGCCCGCACACGACAGGTGAACGATGAATGCGCTTCCGGTGCAATCGCTTCCAGAGACGGCCAACCTCACCCGTTCGTTTGGGTGGTGAAGCGGAGTTGCTCATTACTGCCATCGTTCGAGTGATGGGGTGTTTACCAGGACTGCACCCATTACACTTGTACTGGTTTAGGACCAAGATGACCGACGTGCCTTTTCCGCCGTAAGCGGCAACGCCAGCCCGATCTCTCCATCACTCCATCACTCCATGACTGCTGACCGCGTGGACCATCTGACCGAATGATGCTGCGCTGCATGAGTCCGGATGTGGCCCAAAGCAGAGCTGCTGAGTGCCAGCCCAGATGTCTGCTTCCGGGCGTAGTGCAGACATCGCAAGCCATCGCGCATCATTTGGAATGGGCGTCGCGGCGTTCGCTCGCTGCGAATTTCCCATCGCTAATGTCGTCTTTAGCGTGGTCGAACCAACGCACAGGGACGCCCCGTGGTGCGTGTCTGTCCCGTCGCGTTGTTCGGGGACGCCCCGACCCTTGAACGCACCAGCGCGCGTCCCTGCGAAGCGAGGGAATTGCCGGAATTACAACTACTGCTCAGGGCTAAGACAGGATGCAAGCAACCAATGCATGGGCGCGCATCGCAGAATTATGCACAGCTATCGGTTGCTCAGCGGATCGCGACACAAATGACGACACTCAAGTATCATCACATTGATTTATAAAGGTTTTTTGCGCATATACTTTTCATGCGCAGTGGTTTTACGGCTTATGCCGAGCTCTCCCCGGGGAGCGATGCACTATTGCCCCCGTCGCCTTGCGGATGACTGATGTGCGGGCCCGGTCGGGCCGCCACATCACCGCAAGACTTGGCGCACAGGCTCCGGGCGCCAGGACGGCACGGTTTTACCGTACACAGGCTGCACCGGTCGTGTGCGCGCGGCGTTCGCTCACGGTTGCCCGCCCTGCAAACCACCTTCGCGCCGACGCCGCCTGCGTCCACCACGTCCCACCCCGCGTGTCGTGACGATCGCGATAACGCCCCTCGGCCCGGGGTGGGATGGCTTTCTATATGATAATCCGAAATGCGGATAAAGAGAATTATTTCTGCGTGGTGCGGTTGACCCGCCCATTGGGTGTTTTGCCCGACGGGCGGCGCAAGGGGTTGTGGGACGCGCGAGCGCGCGCCGCAACGCCGCCATGAACAGGTCTCCCCACGGCCGCAAAATGCGCTACCATGATCGCAGCGCGCCTCAAGTCGCGCACGATCCACGAGACGCATGAGGAAACGAGATGAGGGTGACGATTGGACGGCGCATGGTCATGGGCGCGGTGCTGACTGCCGCGGGCGCGGTGGCTTTGACGGCGGCGTTTGGCCCGGCTTGGGCACATGGGCCGACCCGGCAGAAGGTGCGCGAATCCATCGAGATCAACGCGCCGCCGGCCAAGGTGTGGGCCGCGATCGGCAATTTCCAGGACATGAGCTGGCTGCCGCCTGTCACCAAGACCGAGGGCGAGAAGGGCAATGAGATCGAAGCGACGCGGCGGCTGACCCTGACGGGAGGCGCCACCGTCGATGAGGAACTCTACAAGTTCGACGCTGCCGCGATGACCTATTCCTACCGGATCACCAAGGTGGACGTGAAGGTGCTGCCGGTCACCAATTATTCCTCGACGCTGACGGTGACGCCGAGCGCCGACGGCAAGGGCGCGACGCTGGAATGGGCGGGCGCGTTCTACCGCGGCTTCCCCAACAACGATCCGCCGCCGGAGCTCAGCGACGAGGCCGCGGTGAAGGCGGTGAAGGGGCTCTATCAGGCCGGCCTCGAAGCGCTGAAGAAGAAGATCGAGAGCGGAAGCTGACCGTGCGGGCGCGGATCCTGGCGGCGCTCGCCGCCAGCCTTTGCGCTGCCAGTATTGGCAGCGCGTCCGCCGAAGAGGCGTTCGTCACCAACCAGCTCAGCGACGATCTGATGGTCGTGGACCTCGCGACATCGCGCAGCGTCGCGACCATCCCGATCGGCGGCAAGCCGGCCGGCGTGGCCGTCAGCGCGGATGGGCGCTTTGCCTATGTCACGAGCCCCGACGCCAAGGCGGTGACCGTGGTCGACGCCGCAACGCGGCAGGTCTCGGGGCGGATCGAGGTCGGCGGCGGGCCGCTCGGCATTGCCGTGACGCCCGATGGCAAGACGGTCTACGTCGCGGACTGGTATGCGGCGGCAGTGCGGGTGATCGATACGGCCTCGCGCAGTATCACGGCCAGCATCGCGGTCGGCGCATCCCCGTCCGGCCTCGCGGTGACGCCTGATGGCAGGCTGCTGCTCTCGGCGGACCGCGACGACGACAGCGTCTCGGTGGTCGATACCGCGACGCGTGAGCGCAGGGCGACCATCAAGGTCGGGACCCGTCCGTTCGGCGTCACCATCGATGCCGAGGGAAAACGCGCCTACACCGCCAATGTCGGCTCCAACGACGTCTCGGTGATCGACATCGCCGCGAGCCAAGAGATCGGCCGCGTGCCGGTCGGGATGCGTCCTTATGCGGTGGCGCTGACGCAAGGGCGCGGCTTCGTCACCGACCAATATGGCGGCACCGTCAGCGTGTTCGACCTGGCGACGCTGAAGCCGGTCAAGCGGATCAATGTCGGCGACTATCCCGAAGGCATCAATGTGACCGCCGACGGCAAGCGCGTCATCGTCGCCTGCTGGGAGAGCAACACATTGAGCATCATCGATGCCACCGAGCTGAAGGTGATCGGCGAGGTCAAGACCGGCGACGGCCCGCGCGCGTTCGGGGCGTTCCTGCGTAGGACGGAGTAGGGGGCGCGGAGCATCTGTAGCCTGCATGGAGCGAAGCGGAATGCGGGGACACTTTCCCGGATTGCGCTTCGCTCCATCCGGGCTACGGCGCTAAACCACTCTTAGATCCGGCAAACGCCTTCAACTTCAGGAAAAAGTCCTTCAGGATCGGGTTGCGATCCACATAGGTCACGTAGCGGATCGGATGCCGCCGGCGATCGATGCTCCACGTGATCTGATCCGTGAGAACCGGAGCCGGCACGATCACGCTCGGCGCCCAATCGGGATTGAGAAGCCAGCCGGCCGGCGCCATGTCCCAGATCTCCTTGGCCCAGCCCAGATGGTCGGACGAATAGTCCTTGAAGCGCATGGCGAGGAACGCGCCGATGCTGCCATGCGGTTCGACGTAGCGCTCGATCTCCGGCACCGTGCTGTGAAGGTGCGAGGTGACGCCCTTGCATGGCACGAGCACGAGCGGCACGCCGCTGTCGAACAGCACCTGCGCGCCGCCGACGTCCTGCTTGAGGTTGAACTCGATCGTGTGCGGCCATTCCAGCGCGTGACCGCCAAGCCAGACCACCACCACGCGGTCGATGATGTCGGGGGCCTCGAGCAGTGCCGAGGCGACATTGCTGATGGCGCCGATGGCAATGACGTAGAGCGGATTGTCTGGGGAGCCTGCGCGCGCCCGGGCCACGAGGTCGTTGACGGCGGGGGCCGCCTGCGCCGTCTTGCCGGGACCGACATAGTCGGTGACGCCGCGATGGACGAGGCCGTCCGGCGCGACGTTGAGGCGCTCCAGCAGGCGAAGGATTTCCTGGTAGCTCAGCTCCATGCCGTGGCCGGGACTGTCGGCGCGTGTGTTGAAGAACGGCGCGGCGTAGATCGCCTCGACGTCGAACCGGTCCTTCGACAGCAGCATCTGCACCAGCGCGAACTGATCGTCGATCTCGTTGTAGGTGTCGGTGTCGAGCACCACGCGCACCTTGCCGACCGGCGGCTCCAGGAGTTTGAGGCGGGCTGCGTCCGAGAGTGTCATCACCGTCTCCTTGGGCCGGGGGGGGGCTCGATTGCGGATCAGGCCTTGAGCGAAATCCGGCAGACCACGTCTGCGATCTCATCCATCTGCGCGAACATGTGATCGGGCGCAAGCGCCCGCAGCGCCGCCGGCGCGGCGTAGCCCCAACTCACCGCGCCGCAGGCAATCCCTACCGCGCGCGCCGCCTCGATGTCGCGGACCTCGTCGCCGATCGCGATCACGCGGCCTGGCTCCACGCCCGCGCGCCGGATCACGCGGCGGAATTTCGCGGGCTTGCCGAACAGCGACGCCGCGCAGTCGAAATGCGCGAACAGGGCGGCGGACTCGCCGAGCTTCTCGCGCGCATTGGCTTCGCTATCCGACGTCACCAGCGCGAGCTGCACGCCGTTCCCGGCCAGCGTCTGCAGCATCGTCTCGACGCCGGCGAATAGGGGAATCTCCGCCGCCGCCTCCGCCTTCAGCCGCCGCGCATGCCGCGCGATCGCCGGCAGCTTCCACAGCGGCACCTCGAGCCGGGCGAGGATCTCGCGCGACGAGGCATGTCGCAGCGCTTCGATTTCGTCATCCGCGACGCGGCGAAAATTGAAGCGATCGGCGACATCGTTGATGGTGCGCAGGAACCACGGAAAGCTGTCGGCCAGTGTGCCGTCGAGATCGAAGATGGCGAGGGAGTAGTGCATGGAGGAGGTTTTGGAGTTCGCTGACAAACGAGACGTGGCGGCTATTATTTAGAAGAATTCGAGGACACCCATGCGACACGAGCGCATTGAAATCAACCCTGCGATCATGGCCGGCAAGCCCGTCAGCCGTGGGACGCATGTGCGTCACCGCAACCTGCGCACGTGAACATTGATGTCGAGATCGATGTTGCTGACGCAGGTCTGAGTAGTCCGGTGAGAGCCGCCCTCGTGCCAGGGGCCATCGCGCGTGCGGGCGTTGGTGATATTGGCGAGCTTCAGGCATCGCCATTGCGGCAGCGGTCCGCTGCTCTCGCCGCCAAATTGCCAGGCGAGGACGGCTTCCTCACCCATCTTGTTGGTGCCGATGATGTGGGGGCAGAGCTCGCGATAACGCCCCTCGTAGATGCAGGTTACCTGCTGCTCGGCGAGGATTGCCTTGCGGAAGAGCATGTAGGTGCGGCTGGGCATCGCGGACACTTGCAGCCTTTCCCCGATGATCCCGCGGACGAGGCGGAATGAACTCTACTCCGCCGCCTCGCTCGTGCTCCTCCGCTTCGGCTTCCGTGCCTTCTTCAGCACCGGCTCCAGGAACTTCCCCGTGTAGCTCCGCGGCGCTTTCGCGATGTCCTCCGGCGGGCCCCAGGCGACGATCTCGCCGCCGCCGTCGCCGCCTTCGGGGCCGAGGTCGATGACCCAGTCGGCCGTCTTGATGACTTCGAGATTGTGCTCGATGACGACGACCGTGTTGCCCTGTGCGACGAGCTCGTGCAGCACCTCAAGCAGCTTCTTGACGTCGTGGAAGTGCAGGCCGGTGGTCGGCTCGTCCAGGATGTAGAGCGTGCGGCCGGTGGCGCGCTTCGACAGCTCCTTCGCGAGCTTGACGCGCTGGGCTTCGCCGCCCGACAGGGTCGTCGCCTGCTGGCCGACATGGATGTAATCGAGCCCGACGCGGTGCAGGGTCTGGAAGGTCTCGCGCACGCGCGGCACCGCCTTGAAGAAGTCGGCGGCTTCCTCGACGGTCATGTCGAGCACGTCGGCGATGCTCTTGCCCTTGAACAGGACCTCCAGCGTCTCGCGGTTGTAACGCTTGCCCTTGCAGACGTCGCAGGTGACGTAGACGTCGGGCAGGAAGTGCATCTCGATCTTGATGACGCCGTCGCCCTGGCAGGCCTCGCAGCGGCCGCCCTTGACGTTGAAGGAGAAGCGGCCGGGCTCGTAGCCGCGCGCCTTCGCTTCGGGCAGGCCGGCGAACCATTCGCGGATCGGCGTGAAGGCGCCGGTATAGGTCGCGGGGTTCGAGCGCGGGGTGCGGCCGATCGGCGACTGGTCGATGTCGATGATCTTGTCGATGTGCTCGAGGCCCTCGATGCGATCGTGGGGTGCGGCGCCTTCGCTAGCGTTGTTCAGCTTGCGGGCGATGGCCTTGTAGAGCGTGTCGATCAGCAGCGTCGACTTGCCGCCGCCGGAGACGCCGGTGACGGCCGTGAACAGGCCCAGCGGAATCTCGGCCGTGACGTTCTTGAGGTTGTTGCCGCGCGCGTTGACCACCTTGATGGTGCGGCGATGGTTCGGCGGGCGCCGCTCCGGCACCTCGACCTCGAGCTCGCCGGTGAGATATTTGCCGGTGAGCGATTTCGGGTTGCGCATGATCTCGGCGGGCGTGCCTTCGGCGACGATGTTGCCGCCATGCATGCCGGCGCCGGGCCCGATGTCGAGGACGTAGTCGGCAAGCAGGATCGCGTCCTCGTCATGCTCGACCACGATCACGGTGTTGCCGAGGTCGCGCAGGCGCTTCAGCGTATCGAGCAGGCGGGCGTTGTCGCGCTGGTGCAGGCCGATCGAGGGCTCGTCCAGCACGTAGAGCACGCCAGTCAGTCCCGAGCCGATCTGCGAGGCGAGGCGGATGCGCTGGCTCTCGCCGCCGGACAGCGTGCCGGAGGAGCGGGACAGAGTGAGGTAGTTGAGGCCGACGTCGAGCAGGAAGGTGAGGCGCTCGCGAATCTCCTTGAGGATGCGGCCGGCGATCTCGTTCTGCTGCGTGTTCAGCGCCTCGGGCACGGTCTCGAACCATTCGCCGGCCTTCCTGACCGACAGCTCCGAGATCTCGCCGATATGCTTGCCGCCGATCTTGACGCAGAGCGCCTCGGGCTTCAGCCGGAAACCCTTGCAGCCTTCGCAGGGGACGTCGTGGAAATATTTTGCGAGCTCCTCGCGCGCCCACTCGCTCTCGGTCTCGCGATAGCGGCGGTTGATGTTGGTGATGACGCCCTCGAACGGCTTCTTGGTGTCGTAGGAGCGGACGCCGTCCTCGTAGGAGAACTTGATCTCGTCCTCGCCCGAGCCAAGGAGGATCGCGTTCTGCGTCTTCTTCGGCAGATCCTTCCATTTGGTGGTCAGGGTGAACTTGTAGTGCTTGCCGAGCGCCGTCAGCGTCTGAATATAGTAAGGCGATGACGACTTGGCCCAGGGCGCGATCGCGCCCTTGCCGATGGCGAGCTCCTTGTCGGGGATGACGAGGTCCTCGTCGACATGCTGCTCGACGCCGAGGCCGCCGCAGGCCGGGCAGGCGCCGTAGGGATTGTTGAACGAGAATAGGCGCGGCTCGATCTCCGGAATCGTGAAGCCGGAGACGGGGCAAGCGAATTTTTCCGAGAACAGGATGCGCTCAGGCCCGCTCTTGTCGTGGATTTTTGCGGTCTTCTTCTTCTCCTCGACGGGCGCAGCCGCTGCAGGCGCATCGGCGAACTCGACGACGGCGAGGCCCTCCGCGAGCTTCAGCGCGGTCTCAAAGCTTTCGGCGAGGCGCTGGCCGATGTCGGCGCGCACCACGATGCGGTCGACCACGACGTCGATGTCGTGCGGAAATTTCTTGTCGAGCGTCGGCGCCTCCGCGAGCTCATGGAAGGTGCCGTCGATCTTGACGCGCTGAAAACCCTTCTTGAGCCATTCGGCGAGTTCCTTGCGGTACTCGCCCTTGCGGCCGCGCACGACCGGGGCGAGCAGATAGAGGCGGGTGCCTTCGGGCAGCGCCAGCACGCGGTCGACCATCTGCGAGACGGTCTGGCTCTCGATCGGCAGACCCGTGGCGGGCGAATAGGGCACGCCGACGCGCGCCCAGAGCAGGCGCATGTAGTCGTAGATCTCGGTGACGGTGCCGACGGTCGAGCGCGGGTTCTTCGAGGTCGTCTTCTGCTCGATCGAGATCGCCGGCGACAGGCCGTCGATCTGGTCGACATCAGGCTTCTGCATCATCTCCAGGAACTGGCGCGCATAGGCCGACAGCGATTCGACGTAGCGGCGTTGGCCCTCCGCATAGATGGTGTCGAAGGCGAGCGAGGATTTGCCGGAGCCTGACAGCCCGGTGAACACCACCAGCTTGTCGCGGGGAATCTCGACGTCGACATTCTTGAGGTTGTGCTCGCGCGCGCCACGAATCGTAATTGCGCGCAGGCTGGATCCCGCGTTCTGCTGTTGGCGCTTCGCCTTGATCACTTCATCCATCCGAGTTGCCCTCAAGGAATCCCAAAGGTGCGCGATCGCGCCAACAAAAAAGGCGCGCGTCGCCCGGAACCGGGATCGGCGCCGATGGGTATGGCAGCGAACGTAGGAAGAACGGGGACGGATTTCCAGTGGCGTGTGCGAATCGTCAACGGATTGTTGGCGCGCTGGCGGCATCTGGCAGGAGCAGGGCCCCCGGAACATGCGAAGGGCCGGCGCGAGGCCAGCCCTTCGTTCGCGTTTGAATGCGGATTTGGGGCAATCCGCACATGATCAGGACTTGGAGGTTCCTGAGGGAAGCTTGGTCTCAGTATTTGGCGACGACCGGGCCGCCCCAGCGGTAATTGATGCGGATCAGGCCCATGTCGATATCCTGGCCGATCCGGTCGGTGCGCGGGGCGAAGCCGCCGACGAGCGTTGCGAAGTCGGCGCTGTGATGGCCGAGGAAGACATGGTTGTACTCGCCGCCGACCGACCAGTTCTCGGCAAAGCCCCATTCCACGCCGATGCCGATGGTGTAGCCCCAGCGGGTCTGGTTGACGCTGTTGAACACCGCGGCCGGGACGCCGGGGACGAAGGTGTCGTACTTGTCGTGCGCCACCGCGGCGCCGGCCTTGCCATAGAAGAGCAGGTTGTTGACGGCGTAGCCCATCTGGCCAGTGAACAGGCCGAAGCTGTCGATCTTGGTCTGGTTGGTGAACAGCGGCAGCGCCACGCTGACATTGCTGCCCTTGAAGTCGGCCCAGTTGCCCTGGCCCTCGATGCCGAACACCCAACGCGACTTCTGCCAGCGATAACCGAGCTGTCCGCCGACCGTGCCACCGCCCGCATTGTGACAGCCTTCGCCAACGGCCGGATCGACAGCGATGCCGAGCGCGCGGGTCACGCCCCAGCAGGCATGGGCCAAGCCGCCGCCGCCGTTGATGCCGGCATAGATGCCGCTCCAGTCATAGACGGGAACGGCGGCCGCCGGCGCCTTGTAGATCGGGAGATCGGCGGCGGTAGCCGGCGCGACCGCACCGAGTGCGAACAGGCTGACCGCAGCCAGCATCCACGTCTTCATGTCACGTCCCCAACTCGCCAAAGCCATTAGCGGACGCCTTGCGCGCGCCTCACGACTCCAAGACGGTTGGGTGCACCCTCGCGCGAAAACAAAAAGGCCGGCGCAAGGCCGGCCTTTCGTAACGCGATGGCGTCGGAGGCGAAGATCAGTATTTGGCGATGAGGGGGCCGCCGAACCTGTAACTGACGCGGGCCGTTGCAATGTCAACGTCCTGGCGGATCCGATCGGCGCGCGAGAACGTGCCGTTGTTGAACGTAAAGCGGTTGTCGCGCGATCCCATGAAGCCGTGCACATAATCGACGCCGACCACGATGTTGGGCGTTACGCCGAAATCGAGGCCAGCACCAATCGCTCCGCCCCAGCGCGTTTCATTCGCCCTGTCGAACACGAAGCCGGTGGCGGTGGTGAAGCCCTCGTATTTGTCGCTCACAACCATCGCACCACCCTTCGCGTAGAACAGCACATTGCTCCAGGCGTAGCCGACCTGGCCGGTCACGAGGCCGAAGGCGTTGATCTTCGAGCGGTCTGAGCCGACGCCGCCGGCAGCCAGGCTCGGTCCATTGGAGCCGCTAAGGTGAGCCCAGTCGCCCTGGCCTTCCACGCCGAACACCCACGACGCGCTCTGCCAGCGAAAGCCGGCCTGGCCGCCGGCCACGCCGCCGGTCGCGGTGTGGCAGCCCTCCGATGCGGGGGGAGTGACCGGCGCACCGAGGATGTTGGTGACGATGTCCCAGCAATTATGGCTCCAGCCGCCACCACCGTTGGCGCCGATGTAGAAGCCGCTCCAATCGTAGACCGCGGCGATCATCGGGGCAGGAGCTTTGGTGTAGGGGCTCGCCGCCAGGTCGGCCGCCGAAACGGACGTGGTCATCGCGACTATGCCGGCGGCGGCAAGCATAAACTTGTTCAAGACGGACCCCCCAAGGCCAAAGTTGTTGCGATCTTCGATACAACCTTCGAGGTGCGACAGTCTGTCACCGGAGGGTCACAGCGCGCCGAAAAATGGAACTTGTCCGCAAGCGCTCGCGCCGTGCGCGCGAAAACAAAAAGGCCGGCGCAAAGCCGGCCTTTCGTAACGCGATGGCGTTGATGGCGAAGGTCAGTACTTCGCCACAACCGGGCCGCCGAAGGTGTAGTTCACGCGGACCGTGCCCATATCGACGTCCTGCTTGATACGGTCGATGCGGTCGTTGATGCCGAGAATCGTGAACGAGTTGTTGCGCTTGCCCATGAACAGATGGTCGTATTCGATCGCAACGGACCAGTTCGGCGCGAAGCCGAATTCGAGGCCGGTGCCGACCGCGCCGCCCCAGCGCGTCTCGCTTGCGCTGTCGAGGACCACGCCGACGACCGTGCCGTTGTACTTGGCATGCGTGACCGCCGCGCCACCCTTCACGTACCAGAGCACATTGTTCCAGGCATAGCCGACCTGGCCGGTGAACAGGCCGATCGCGTCGATCTTGGTCTCGTTGACCAGCGGAGCAAGCGCCACGCTCGTATTCGAGCCCTTCAGATTGGCCCAGTCGCCCTGGGCTTCAAGGCCGAACACCCAGCTGGCCGACTGCCAGCGATAACCGACCTGGCCACCGACGACGCCGCCTGTCGCATTGTGACAGCCTTCAGCCGTGTCCGGACCCGCAACGCCGAAGATATTGTTGACATCCCAGCAGTTGCGGCTCGAAGCGCCGCCGCCGTTGATGCCGAGGTAGAACCCGCTCCAGTTGTAGATCGAGGCCACAGCAATGGGCGCCTTGGTGTAGGGGCGGGCCGCCAAATCGGCCGCCGAGGCGGGAGCCAACGCGCTGAGTGCGAACAGACTGGCCGAGGCCAGCAAAACCTTCTTCATTTCAATTCCCCAGTTTCGTTTCTCTTTGTCGACCAAAAACGGCCGACCCAATGACCCAACCGATGTCATTGCTCTACACCATTGAAGCCGAAGGTTGTGTCACCGGGATACCACAGCTTTCCCCGAAAACGTTGGGAATCGGTTGGCCTGGATCTGGACGCGCGAAAACAAAAAGGCCGGCGCAAGGCCGGCCTTTCGTAACGCGGTGCGTTGGAAGCGAAGCTCAGTACTTCGCGACCACCGGGCCCCCGAAGTGATAGTTCACGCCGACCTGCACGGTGTGGAAGTTGAGCGTGCCGGTGGGCAGGGCGCCCGAGAAGTAGGTCTCGCCGCCGAGGCTGCGATAGAGGTACTCGCCCTTGACCGACCACTGCGGAGCGAAGAACGCCTCGACGCCCGCGCCGACGGTCCAGCCGGAGTGCCACTTGCTGTCCGACGCGGTCAGGCCGAGAGCGGAGAGGGTGATCTTGTTGTCGATCCAGGCGTAGCCGCCGGTGCCGTAGAACAGGACCTGATTGACGGCGTAGCCGATACGGCCGCGCACGGTGCCCATGGCATCGGTCTTCGAGCTCGCCGTTGCGGTCACAACGCCGAATCCGGGAACAACAGTGGCGCCGGTCGCCGAAGCGCTGACGTCAGCCCAGGAACCATCAGCCTCGACGCCGAACACGACGTTGCCGGTCTGCCAGTTGTAGCCGGCGGTGCCGCCGACGAAGCCACCCTTCATCTTCGGGTCGCCGGAACCGTTTTCCCAGGCGCCGCCGCCGACGATACCGAGGTAGAAGCCGGTCCAGTTGTAGACCGAGGCCACCGCCACCGGAGCCTTGGTGTAGGGGCGCGCCGCGAGATCAGCGGCCGAAGCCGGAGCAGCGAGAGCGAACAAACAGGCCGAAGCCAACAAAACCTTCTTCATTTTCAAACTAATCCCAGTCCCGGTTTCTGTTTTTGCCTTCCGTGCGTTCGGAAGGACATCGGACGCCGTGGTCCAACTGATGTCGTGCTTACACGAGCAAAGCCGCAAGTTGTGTCTCCCAAAAGCCACAATAATCGCAAAACGTAACGGTGACTGACCTATAATTCCCGTTGCCCACGCAAAAAGGCCGGCGCGAGGCCGGCCTTTGATCTCCAAGCGATTTCAGAGGGATGTCAGTATCTTGCGATCATCGGGCCGCCCCAGCGATAGTTCACGCGGACGAGGCCGATATCGACGTCCTGGCTGATGCGATCGGAGCGTGTGGCAACGCCGAGCGGGGCGAAATTGCCGGATCCGGTGAAGCCGATGGTGCGGTTGCCGAGGAAGATGTGGTCGTATTCGAAACCCACGGTCCAGTTCGGGGCGAATCCGAACTCGACGCCCGCACCCACGGTGCCGCCCCAACGGGTCTCGTTGGCCCGGTCGAACTCGAGGCCGCTGGCGACGTCGAAGCTGCGGTAGCGATCGCTGACGACGGCGCCGCCGCCCTTCACGTAGACTAGGACGTTGTTCCAGGCGTAACCGACCTGACCGGTAATCAGGCCGAAGGCGTTGATCTTCGAACGATCGCGCAGGCCGCTGATCGCACTGATGTTGTCACCCGAGAAATCGGCCCAGTTGCCCTGGCCTTCGAAGCCGAACACCCAGTTGGCTGACTGCCAGCGGTAGCCGACCTGGCCGCCGACCGTGCCGCCGGTCGCGTTGTGGCAGCCTTCGCCTACGAGAACGCCACCGCCGATATCGACGTCCCAGCACTTGTGGCTGGTGCCGCCGCCGCCGTTGATACCGATGTAGAAGCCGCTCCAGTCGTAGATGGTCGCGATCATCGGTGCTGGAGCCTTGGTGTAGGGACGCGCAGCGAGATCTGCCGCGCTTGCGGGAGCCGACAGCCCCAACGCGATTGCACCAATAGTACCAATC
Source organism: Bradyrhizobium sp. 482_C4_N1_8 (assembly GCF_052075965.1). Classification (NCBI taxonomy): domain Bacteria; kingdom Pseudomonadati; phylum Pseudomonadota; class Alphaproteobacteria; order Hyphomicrobiales; family Nitrobacteraceae; genus Bradyrhizobium; species Bradyrhizobium sp. 482_C4_N1_8. Next base: position 4,490,720 of record NZ_CP197231.1, read on the forward strand.
AAAATCTTATTCATTGCAGTCCCCCCAGTTTCTGACCGCTTTTCGAAGTCCCCGAAGCGGCTGATCAGGCGCGACGCCTATAAGAATCTAATTCCGCAGCAAGCGTAGCTTAGGCGGGAGGCGGAGTCCGTCTCCGGAATGCAACAGTCGGGCGGCATCTGAACTGCTTCTAACTTGATGAATGTTAAGCTGTTTCGCCGTCCTCAGGAATTCGGGGAAATTCCATTTGGCGCAGGCCGTCTTTGTGCATCGCGGTGCCGTCTTGCCAACGCAACAAGGTGAGGGGTGTCATAAGAACAAATCTGGAACGAACCGGCCAGGGGTGCTATATGTGGGGATAAGTGGAGGGGTGACGGGCCGATCCGTCCGCGCAAGCGTATAGGGTCGCGTCAACAGGTTGCAGAGGACGCGGGCGCGTCCCGGGCCTTCTAAAATTCAGTGGCATTCGGAGTGGAGAGCGGCGATGGCGGGAAGCGTCAACAAGGTCATTCTGGTTGGAAATCTCGGCAAGGATCCCGAAATCCGCCGCACCCAGGACGGGCGGCCGATCGCGAATTTGAGCATCGCCACCTCGGAGACCTGGCGCGACAAGAATAGCGGCGAGCGCAAGGAAAAGACCGAGTGGCATCGCGTCGTGATCTTCAATGAAGGGCTCTGCAAGGTCGCCGAGCAGTACCTGAAGAAGGGCGCGAAGGTTTACATCGAGGGCGCGCTCCAGACCCGCAAATGGACCGACCAGAGCGGCGCCGAGAAGTACTCCACCGAGGTCGTGCTCCAGGGCTTCAACTCGACCCTGACGATGCTCGACGGCCGCGGCGGCGGTGGAGGCGGCAGCTTCGGCGACGAGCCGGGCGGCGATTTCGGCTCCTCCGGTCCCGTCAGCAGCGCGCCGCGCCGTGCCGTTGCCGCCGGCGGCGGCGGTGGTGGCGGTGGTGGCGGTGGTGGTGGCCGCAACAGCGACATGGACGACGATATCCCGTTCTGAGGCGGGCGGGGGCGCTTCGCCCCTGATGTCACCTTGCTCGCGTAAAACGACAGGAGTCCTTACCAATTGACGGGCAAAGCTCGGTTTTTGCGGGCTTGCCTCATGTGCTGCCTCAAGCCTTTGACGAGGCGTGATGTGAATGGTATTAACTTGATGTTAATCCTATTCACATGGGTCGGCCGTCGATCGGAGAAAGCCCTGCATGAGCGTTGCGCCGCTGCTTGAGGCTGCTCCAGCGATCCCGCTGCACGCCTTTGCCGCCATGGCCGCCTTCGTGCTCGGCCTCGTTCAGTTTGCCGCCCCCAAGGGCACGCTGCCGCACCGGACGATCGGCTGGATCTGGGTGGGGCTCATGGCGGTCGTTGCGGCATCGTCGTTCTGGATCCACCAGATCCGCCTGGTCGGGCCGTTCAGCCCGATCCATCTCCTATCGATCTTCACGCTGGTGATGCTGCCGCTCGCGGTGTGGCGGGCGCACACCCACCGGGTCGCCGATCACCGGCGCATCATGATCATGACGTTCGTCGGCGCGCTCGTCATTGCCGGGCTGTTCACGCTCGTGCCTGGACGGATCATGCACCGGGTGATTTTCGGAGCCTAGGACGTGGTTCCATGCGGCTCATTCCGGCTTCGCTCGATGCAGTGGTGCTGAGCTCGTAAGTCTCTGGAAAAACAGTCGGAAAAACCGCTTCCCCAGACCTCGCAAGGGTGGTTATCAGGGGGGCGATGCGCTATATGATTCCCAGATAAAATCTCACCGGATTTCCCCTTGGCTGACGACGACAACAAGCCCGGCGACCAGCCGGCGCAACCCTCGGACATTCGTCCCGTTTCCATCTACGAGGAGATGAAGAAGTCCTACCTCGATTACGCGATGAGCGTGATCGTGGCGCGTGCGCTGCCCGATGCGCGCGACGGGTTGAAGCCGGTTCATCGCCGCATCCTCTACTCGATGAACGAGCAGGGGCACACGCCCGACAAGAAGTACGTCAAGTCGGCGCGCGTGGTCGGTGACGTCATCGGTAAATATCATCCGCATGGCGACCAGTCGATCTACGACGCCATGGTCCGGATGGCGCAGGACTTCTCGATGCGCGTGCCGCTCATCGACGGCCAGGGCAATTTCGGCTCGGTCGACGGCGATCCCCCGGCCGCCTATCGGTACACCGAAGCGCGACTGACGAAGGTGGCGTTGGCTCTGCTGGCCGACATCGACAAGGACACCGTCGACTTCCAGCCGAACTACGACAACAACGAAACCGAGCCGTCGGTCCTGCCGGCCAAGTTCCCGAACCTCCTGGTCAACGGGGCGGGCGGCATCGCGGTCGGCATGGCCACCAACATCCCGCCGCACAATCTCGGCGAGGTCATCGACGCCTGCGTCGCGTTGATCGACAATCCTGCGCTCACCATCGAGGAACTCATCAACATCGTTCCGGGACCGGATTTCCCGACCGGCGGCGTCATTCTCGGACGCGCGGGCATCCGCGCCGCCTACCACCTCGGCCGCGGCTCCATCGTCATGCGCGGCAAGGTCGCGATCGAGACCATCCGCAAGGAGCGCGAGGCGATCATCATCACCGAGATTCCCTACCAGGTGAACAAGGCGACGATGGTCGAGCGCATCGCCGAGCTGGTCAAGGAAAAGAAGATCGAGGGCATCGGCGACCTGCGCGATGAATCCGACCGCGACGGCTACCGCGTCGTCATCGAATTGAAGCGCGACGCCGTGCCGGATGTGGTGCTGAATCAGCTGTACCGATTCACGCCGCTGCAGACGAGCTTCGGCGTCAACATGGTGGCGCTCGACAGCGGCCGTCCGCGGATCATGCATCTGAAGGACCTGCTGGCGATCTTCGTCGACTTCCGCGAGCGGGTCGTCACGCGTCGCACCAAGTTCCTGCTCGCCAAGGCGCGCGATCGCGCCCACATCCTGGTTGGTCTGGCGATCGCGGTCGCGAATATCGACGAGATGATCCGCGTCATCCGGACCTCGCCCGACCCGACCACTGCCCGCGACACCCTGATGTCGCGCGACTGGCCGGCACGGGACGTCGAGGACATGCTGACGCTGATCGACGATCCGCGCCACCGCATTAGCGAGGACGGCACGATCCGGCTGTCGATGGAGCAGGCGAGGGCCATTCTCGATCTGCGCCTTCAGCGTCTCACCGCGCTCGGCCGTGATGAAATCCGCGACGAGCTCGACAAGCTCGCGGGCGAGATCGCCGATTATCTCGACATCCTGCGCTCGCGCGCCCGCGTGCTGGGCATCATCAAGACCGAGCTCGCCGAGGTGAAGGCCGAGTTCGCGACCCCGCGCCGCACCGTGATCATCGAGCAGGAGGGCGAGGTCGAGGACGAGGACCTGATCCAGCGCGAGGACATGGTCGTCACCGTCTCCCACGCCGGCTACGTCAAGCGCGTGCCGCTGTCCGCCTACCGGGCGCAGCGCCGCGGCGGCAAGGGCCGCGCCGGCATGCAGACCCGCGACGAGGATTTCGTCAGCCGCCTGTTCGTGGCGTCGACGCACACACCGGTGCTGTTCTTCTCGTCGCGCGGCCAGGTCTACAAGGAGAAGGTGTGGCGCCTGCCGATGGCCGCGCCGAACGCGCGCGGCAAGGCGCTGATCAACATCCTGCCGCTGGAGCAGGGCGAGCGCATCACCACCATCATGCCGCTGCCGGAGGATGAATCGACCTGGGGCAACCTGGACGTGATGTTCGCCACCACCGGCGGCAACGTCCGGCGCAACAAGCTGTCCGACTTCGTCGACGTCCGCCGCTCCGGCATCATCGCCATGAAGCTCGATGAGAATGAAGCGATCGTGGACGTGCAGATCTGCACCGAGCACGACGACGTGCTTTTGACCGGCGCCGGCGGCCAGTGCATCCGCTTCCCCGTCACCGACGTGCGCGTCTTCACCGGGCGCACCTCGATGGGTGTGCGCGGCATTGCGCTCGGCGAGGGCGACAAAGTGATCTCGCTGGCGATCCTGCGCCATGTCGAGACCTCTTCGGACGAACGCTCGGCCTATTTGAAGATGCGCCGCGCCGTCGCCGGCGAGGCCACGACCGAGGAGCCCGCAGTGGATGCCGAGGCCGAGGAGACTTCCGGCAGCTTCCAGCTTCCGCAGGAGCGCTATATCGAGATGTCGGCGGCCGAGCAGGTCGTGCTCACCGTCTCCGTCAACGGCTACGGCAAGCGGACCTCGTCCTACGAGTACCGCACCACCGGCCGTGGCGGCAAAGGTATCGTCGCCATGAGCGTCAACAACCGCAACGGCAATCTGGTGGCCTCCTTCCCCGTGGAAGACGCCGACCAGATCATGCTGGTCACCGACAAGGGCCAGCTCATCCGCTGCCCGGTCGAAGGCATCCGCGTCGCCGGCCGCTCGACCCAGGGCGTGATCGTGTTCGACACCGCCGAGGACGAGCACGTCGTCTCGGTCGAGCACATCACGGAAGAGGCCGAGAGCGGCAATGGCGAGAACGGGAACGGTTCGTAGATCGAGCCGATCCCGTCAGGTGTCGTCCCCGTTGACGGTTGCAATCAACCGGATAGGTCCGGCACGGCACAACGCGCCGGTGTCCGGCCTATGATCCTGGAAGATGCGGCTGGCGCGATGCCTTCCAGCCGAGCACGGCCAGCGGAATTGCCAGTGCTGCCCAGGACAGCGCGTCCCAGCCATCGTCGCCGAACAGCGCCGACGCCAGCCCGACAAGGATGAGCCCCCCGAGCAGGAGCGGCCAGCGAAAGATCTCGTCCATGGTGTGGCGCTCGCGCTTCATGGACGGATCCCGGATGTCGCTACGACAGGCGGCCCGTCCTGAGCGCGCGTGGGGACGCGAGGCGATTTGCGCTTGCCGAGCCAGAGATAGACGCCGCTGGCAAGCACGACGATGGCGGCAAGATCGAACAGCGCCCAGATGATCTTCAGCGGCAGGCTGCCGTAGTCCCCGAAATGAAGCGGGCGCGATACCTGCAACGCCCTGAGATACCACGGCAGGCCACGCGCGGTGACGAGCTGCCCGGTTTCGGCGTCGAGCATCGCGGGCGTGAACAGGCGCGAGGTGATCGGCGTCGTGCCCTTGGTCCAGACGATGAAGTGCCGTGGTGTCCCGAACCGTGCGACCGTCGGAACGATGATGCTGGCCGGCGTATTGCCGTCGAGCGCCCGACGTGCTGCGGCCATGACGTCGTCGACGTCGGCCCATTTCGCAAGCGGCGGCTTGCCCAGATGCGGCGCGATCAGCTCCGGCATCACCTCCGCGCGCCAGGCGGAGAACAGCGGCAACGATATCGTGTTGATGACACCGGTGACGCCGACGGCAAGCAGCCATATGAGAGTCACTCCGCCGATCAGATTGTGCAGGTCGAGCCATTTGACCCGCGACGCGCCGATACGACGCACCGTGCCGAAGTTGAGCCGGCGCATGAAGGGCGCGTAGAGCACGATGCCGGAAACGATCGCGATGACAAACAACAGGCCCATGACGCCGAGAAACAGTTCACCCGGCAACCCCAAGAACATGTCGCGGTGGAATATGCGGATGGCGCTCATCAGGCCACCCTGCTGCGTGTCTTCGCCGATCAGTTCCGCGGTCCTGGAATCGAATGACAGCTTCAGGAAACGTTGGCCGGGGGGAGCTTCGGGCGTAGCCGAGAGGAATACGTTGACGACGTTGGCGCGATCGTCGTCCCAGCCGAGCACCTGGAGGTAGCGCTGCGGATAGCGCGCCTTGGCGGCGTCGACCAGCCGGCTTAACGGAGCCTGCGGAGTATCCGCCGGGAGCTCTCGGGCCGAGGCTTCCGACTTGAAGAGCTCGTCGATCTCGTCATGAAAGATCAGCGGCAGCCCGGTGATGCAAAGCATCAGGAGGAATAGCGTGCAGACAAGGCTGGTCCATTTGTGGACCAGCGACCACCATTTGACTGACTGTGCTGTCATCCCCTCACCACCGGTAGGTCAGCGTCGCCAGCACCGTGCGCCCCAGCGCCCAGCGGCAGCCGCCGGCCGTGCATAACGAGACATAGGTCTTGTCGAACACGTTGTTGACGTTCACCGCCGCACTGAGGCCCTTCCACTGCTGATACCGCATCCCGAAATCATAGGACAGCACCGCATCGAACACCGTGCTGGCCGGCACCGTGGCGGCGGGCAGGAAGACGCCCGGCACGATGGTCGGAACCGTCAGATTGTTGGCGTTGGTCGTGTACATGTCGTGGACGTAGCGGACGCCGCCGCCGAAGCCGAAGCCGGTGGCAGGACCGCCCTGCACCAGATAGTTGGCCCAGAGCGAGGCGGTGTGCATCGGGACGTTGGCGAGCCGCTTGCCGAAATTGACGTCCTGGGGCGAACTGATCCGGTTGTCGAGATAGGAGTACTGCCCGCGCAGGCTCAGGCCGGGCAGGGGGCTGCCGACGACGGACCCTTCGAACCCGCGCGAGCTGACCTCGCCGACCTGCGCCGTGGTGTTGGCGGGAATACCGGGGCCACTGATGACGGTTGCGACGTTTTGCTGCTTGAGGTCGTAGACCGCGGCCGTGAACATCAGATTGGTCCCGACCGGCTGATACTTCACGCCGCCTTCGTACTGTTCGCCGGTGGTCGGCTTGAACGGCTGACCGTTGAGCAGCGTGCCGACCGAGGTCGGCTGGAACGAAGTCGAGTAGCTGACATAGGGCGCAATGCCGTTGTCGAAATTGTAGATCGCGCCAATGCGGCCGGTTGGCTTCTGGTCGTCGTTCAGGACGCGAACGCCGGTGTTCTGCGCCAGGGTATTACCCTCGGCCCAGTCGTAGCGGACTCCGCCGAGCACGGTGAGCCGGCCGAGCCTGGCCTCGTCCTGGACGTAGAGGCCGCGCTGCGACAGGTGCTGGTCGAGGTTCTGGAAGAGCGCCGTGGGGACGGCGATGTTCTGCGTGTAGTTCGGCGCCAGGATGTCGAGCGTGTTGGTGGCCGCGAAGCGGGCGAGATTGTTGAAGTCGAACCGCTGGTAGTCGAGGCCGGCGAGCACCGTGTGCTGCAGCGGTCCCATGTTGAACTTGGCCTGGAGCTGGTTGTCGGCAGCGAATGTGTCGAGGTTCTCGTTGGTCGAGAAGTAGCTCCGGTTGATCGTGCGGCCGTCGACCAGCCGGAGCGTGCCGCCCGCGCCCGTCGTCGTGAACCCGCCGGGCTGCACCTCGACATAGCTGAGCTCATTGTGCAGGTAGCGTACGTTCTGGCGCACCGTGAAGACGTCGTCGAAACGATGCTCGAACTCGTAGCCGGCGGTTGCCTGCTTGTATTTGAGAGTCTCGTAGTTGAGATCGCCGGCAAAGAAATTGCGCGGGATCTGCCCGAACGTCCCCGGCACCAGCGTGCCCTGGATCGGCAAGAGCGCGAAGGCACCACCCTTCGGGTCCTGCCGGTAGCTCGTCAGGAAGGTGATGGTGGTGTCGATACTCGGACGCCACGTCCAGGCCGGCGCGATCGAAAATCTTTGCTCGCCGATATTGTCGACCTGGGTGTCGGCGTTGAGGCCGATACCGGTGACGCGGTAGAGCAGCGTCTTGTCCTTGTCGACGGGGCCGCCGACATCGAAGGCGCCCTGGATCCGGTTGAACGAGCCGGTTTGCAGGGAGACTTCTCCGAACGGATTTTCAGTCGGGCGCTTGCTGACGAGGTTGAGGATGCCGCCGGGCGAGGCGGCGCCGTAGAGAATTGACGCCGGCCCGGTGATCACCTCGGCGCGCTCGAGCAAATAGGGATCGACCCGCGGCGCACCGAACGGTCCGCCCTGGAGCCGCAGCCCGTCCAGATATGTTTCGAGGCTGAAGCCGCGCGCGCTGACGTTCTGAAAGCGGAAATCGGTATCGTTGCTGAAATAGATTCCTGGCGCGTAGCGCAAGAGGTCGCGGACGCTCTGGGCGCGCCGCACGTCCATTTCTTCCCTTGTGATGACGGTAATGGACGCTGGCGTCGACATGATCGGTGAATCCGTCTTGGTCGCGCCCGAGGCGCGCGTTGCGACGGGTCCGTTCGTCCCGGCATTGACGCGCGCTGCTGTTCCCACCAGCGCTTGAGGCTCCGGCTGTACTGTCGAACGGTTGGCCTGTTGAGCGGACCGCTGGCTCGCACTGCGCCGCGCCGATGCGTTGCGCCGGACCTGGACCGGACGTTGCGCGCGCTGAACGGGTGCGTCGACCGTCACCGGCGGCAACGCGGATGCACCGGATTGGCCAGTGTTCTGCGCGTTCACCGGCGTGACGGCCATCAGCAAGCAGCCGAGCGTGAGTGCGCTGGCTGTGCTCTTGAAAGTGTTCCTTAAAAAATAGTCCGCACGACCACGCAGTCCGTGTCCATCGCATTCCATGTCAGCGCCCCATCCGGCGATCGCCGCGCCGGCGGGATGATCCTTCTGACCTCACGCGACTTCGCACCCGCGCGCGTGTTAGATGGCGACATTGCGAGCGTCGAGTTGGACGAATTTTGAATCACTCGAAACGTCATAATTGGAGACATTCTTAGAACTTCTAAAAAAGCGAAGCTAACTGATCGACAAAACATTGGAATTTGTTGCTGCGTATGTCTGGCGATGGGCCAGACAAGATTGAGGTGCGCGCGAATGTCGCACACTCCCGGGTAAGCGGGCGTGACGAGCTCTACCTGTCGGTGATCGGCATCTCATCGAGACGCGTGGTGCGAATCCTGCCTTGCCCTGAACGGGCGATCCACACGATGATCAGATCTCCAACTCGGTCCCGAACTCAACCACCTGCCTGGTTGGCACGCCGAAGAACGCGGCGGAGCGTTCGGCGTTGCGCTGGAGGAAGGCGAACAGGCCTTCGCGCCAGACCCACATGCCCGGAATGTCCTCGCTCGGGATGATGGTTTCGCGGCCGACATAGTAGGTGATGTCGGAGAGGTCGATGCCGGGCAGCTTGCCCTGGCGGCAGGCGAGCGTTAGGCCCGCATAGATCGTCGGGTTCTGCATGAAACCGTAATGCAGGACCACGCGGGTGATGCCGGGAACGATCTCGATCACCTCGGCACGGTCTTCATCGTTGATGTGCGGGGATTCCTCGATCAGCACGGTGACGAGGACGATGCGCTCATGCAGCACGTGGTTGTGCTTGACGAATTGCGTCAGCGCCAGCGGCACGCCGCGCGGCGCGGATGCCAGGAAGACGGCGGTCCCGGGCAGTCTGGCGCGGCACTTGTTGACCGCGGTCTCGATCAGGTCCTCCTCGGGCTGGCGCAGCTTCGCGCGCGCCGCCTCGACCAGCTTCACGCCGCTGCGCCAGGTCAGCATCATGAAGGCGACGAGGGCCGCGAGCAGCAGCGGAAACCAGCCGCCCTCGAACAGCTTGATCGAATTGGCCGAGAAGAAGATCACGTCGATCACGAAGAAGAAGCCGTTGACGGCGACCACGATCCACGGCGAATAGCCCCACTGGATCGCGACCAGGGCCGCGAGCAGCGTGGTGATCGCCATCAGCAGCGACACCGCGATGCCGTAGGCGCCGGCGAGCGCTTCCGAGGTGCCGAAGCTCAGGACCGCGCCGAGCGTTGCGGCAGCGAGCAGCCAGTTCACCAGCGGCACGTAGATCTGGCCCATCGCATGGCTCGTGGTGTGGCGGATCTGCATGCGCGGCAGGAAGCCGAGCTGGATCGATTGCTGGGTCAGCGAGAACACGCCGGAGATGATCGCCTGCGAGGCGATCACGGTCGCGAGCGCCGAGAAGGCGACCAGCGGATAGTGCAGGGCGTCCGGGCAGAGCTGAAAGAAGGGGTTCTCGATCATCGCGGGATCGGTGATCAGCAGCGCGGCCTGCCCAAAATAGTTCAGCACCAACGCGGGCAGGCAGATCGCGAACCAGGCGAGCCGGATCGGGAAGCGGCCGAAATGCCCCATGTCGGCGTACATGGCTTCGCCGCCGGTCACCGCCAGGAAGGCGGCGCCGAGGATCGCGAAGGAGATGTGGAAGTCCTGGTGGATCAGGAAGTTGAAGGCATAGAGCGGGCTCAGTGCCGCGAGCACGGCCGGGGCCTTGACGATGCCGTGGACGCCGAGCGCGGCCAGCACGAAGAACCAGGCCAGCATCACCGGCCCGAAGATGCGGCCGATGAAGCCCGTGCCCTGCTTCTGGATCATGAACAGCCCGATCAGGATGGCGACGGTGATGGGCACGACGACCGGCGCGAGCGAGGGCGCATCGACCTTGAGGCCTTCGATGGCTGAGAGCACCGAGATGGCCGGGGTGATCGCGCCGTCGCCATAGAGTAGGGCGGCGCCGACGAGGCCGACCACCAGGAGATGCGCGCGCCAGGTGCCGGACTGGGCGTGGCGGGCGTGGAGCAGCGCCAGCAGCGCGACGATGCCGCCTTCGCCGCGATTGTCCGCGCGCAGGATCAGAAGCGCATATTTCAGCGAGATGATCAGCAGCAGGGCCCAGAGGATCAGCGAGGCAACGCCCAGGACAGCGTCGGGAGTCAGCGTAGCGCCATGGGCGGCCGCCTTGGCGGCTTCCTTCAGGGCGTAGAGGGGGCTGGTGCCGATATCGCCATAGACCACCCCGAGGGCGCCCATGGTCATGGCAATTGGCAGAGGGTCAGGGTGATGGCCGGAAACGACTGCGGGCGTACTGGACAAGGTCGACCCCCCGATGGGATCGCGCCCGCCGGGCCATTCCGACGGGCGCGAATATCAGACAGTCTGCGACGGGACGTCGCAAATATCCATGGGATTTATCTCGGGGTCTATATGACGCGAAGCTGACAGGTTCGACTACGGGGTCCGGTCGGCGGTCACGAGACGCGCCTCGCGGATATTGGCCTTGGTGCCGGCCTGACGCAGGCAGGACGCCTCGAAGTTTGGCCAGGCCTGCTGCGAGCAGTCCTTGCCGACGGTGCGGATATCGAGGCGGTCGCTCTTGGCCAGCGGCTGCGGGACGCTCGCTTCGACGGACGGAGCGAAACCGGGAAGGACGGTGAGAGCGGCGGCAACAAACGCGGCAATAGCGACGGCCGAGATGGTCTTGATCATTGACGGTCCCCTGTGATGCGGCCGCTACGCCCAGTTGTGCGGCCCGTCATTCGTTGGGTGGATTAGTAACCATGGCCAGTTTCCGGACGTCTTCGCGGACGCCCGAAATGGTTTCGTTCGCACTTCGTTTTGTTTCATGGCCGTCCCGAGGACGAAACAATTCGGGGAATTCCGACTCGGCGCCGCCGAAAAACCGGCAGGGAACCCGTCTGGCTTGCCGGGCCGGGCCGGGCGCGGTAGGACGGGGACATGCCGCGTATCGCCTTCTATCCGGGTTCCTTTGACCCCATCACCAACGGCCATCTGGACGTGGTCCGGAACAGTGTACCCCTGTGCGATCGGCTCGTGGTCGCGATCGGGGTCCATCCCGGCAAGAAGCCGCTGTTCTCAACCGAGGAGCGGCTCAAGATGCTCCATGACGTCTGCGGGCCGGTCGCGGCCCAGGTCGGCTGTACGCTTGAGGCCGTGACCTACGACGATCTTGCGGTCACCGCGGCACGCAGGCACGGCGCGACTGTCATGATTCGGGGTCTGCGCGATGGCACCGACCTCGACTACGAGATGCAACTCGCCGGGATGAACGGCGCCATGGCGCCCGACGTCCAAACCGTGTTCCTGCCGGCCTCTCCGGCCGTCCGCCCAATTACCGGCACGTTGGTGCGTCAAATCGCGGCCATGGGCGGAGATATCTCGACCTTCGTGCCGCCGCTCGTCGCCAACCTGCTCAAGGCCAAATTCGCCGGATAACGGCGCAATTCTTCATCCTACCTGATCCGGAGTTCTCATGATCCGTCGTCTCGCAATTCTTGCCACGATCTTTGCCGCGCTCTTCAGCGCGGTCCCGGCGGTGGCGCAGCAATTGCCGGCCAATCTCGACAAGGCCAACGCCATCGTCATCGACACCACCAAGGGCCGCATCGTCATCAAGCTGCGGACCGACATTGCGCCTCAGCATGCCGAGCGCATCAAGCAGCTCGCGCGCGAGGGCTATTACAACAACGTGCCGTTCCATCGCGTCATGGACGGCTTCATGGCCCAGACCGGCGACGGCGAGAAATTCAACGGCACCGGCGGCTCGAAATATCCGAACCTGAAACAGGAATTCTCCAAGGTTCATTTCGCCCGCGGCATCGTCGGGATGGCGCGGCGCGGCGACAGCGTCGACAGTGCCAACTCGCAGTTCTTCATCATGTTCGCGGACGGCGGCAGCCTCGACAACCAGTACACCGTGATCGGCGAGGTCGTGCAGGGCATGGACGTCGTCGACAAGCTGAAGAAGGCACCGCCCGGTTCGGCCGGCGGTGCCGTCACCGATCCCGACAAGATGGTGAAGGTCCAGGTCGCTTCCGACATCAAATAGGATGGGGCCATGGCGCGCTATGGCAATAGGCTTCTGCTGGCTGCCGCGCTGCTGCTTTCAGGCGTTTCCGGCGCGGCCGCCGGAGACGCAGAGGTCAACACCATCCAGGACATCTTCCAGCACTTGCGGACCTGCTGGAAGCCGCCGCCGCCCAGCAAGGCTCGCCCTATCGACATCACCGTCGTCGTGAGCTTTAACCGGGCCGGAAACATTTTGGGCCATCCGAGGATTACCTATGAATCCGCGGAGGCCTCCGACAATGACCGGCTGCAATACCGGGTCGCCGTGATGGAGGCGCTGCAACGCTGCACGCCGATGCCATTTACCGATGCAATGGCCGGCGCCGCCGCGGGACGTCCATTCGCGATCCAGTTCCGTAACCGGAAGACTTCACCCCCAACGCAAGAGAGACGAGCATGAGCGTCACCGAAAACACCCTGATCCTCGAGACCACGCAGGGCCCCGTCACCATCGAGATGCGGCCCGATCTCGCGCCCGGCCACGTCGCGCGCATCAAGGAACTGGTCCGCGAGGGCTTTTACGACGGCATCGTGTTCCACCGCGTGATCGAGGGCTTCATGGCGCAGACCGGCTGCCCGCAGGGCACCGGCACCGGCGGCTCCGGCAAGAAGCTGAAGGCGGAATTCAACAAGGAACCGCATGTGCGCGGCACCACCTCGATGGCCCGCGCCGCCAGCCCCGATTCCGGCGACAGCCAGTTCTTCATCGTCTTCGACGACGCCCGCTTCCTCGACAACCAGTACACGGTGTGGGGCAAGGTCACCGAGGGCATGGAGAACGTCGACAAGATCAAGCGCGGCGAGCCCGTCCAGAACCCCGACAAGATCGTCAAGGCGCGGATGGCCGCGGACGCGGAGTAACCGCTCAACCCTCATCCTGAGGAGCGCGGAACGCGCGCCTCGAAGGATGAAGGCCCCGCTGTTGCAGCTCGGCCTTCATGGTTCGAGACGGCGCGACGCGCCTCCTCACCATGAGGGTCTGACTGCGTGGCGCTGAGCCCGACATGCGCACTGATCTCTTCGATTTCGATCTGCCCGCCGAGCGCATCGCGTTGCGCCCGGCGAGCCCGCGCGACTCCGCGAAGATGCTGGTCGTGGAAGGCGGCGCGCTGCGCGACCAGCTCATTTCCGAGCTGCCGCAATGGCTGAAGGCGGGCGACCAGCTCGTCGTCAACGACACCAAGGTGATTGCGGCGCAGCTCAAGGGCCGCCGCATCGGCCGCGAGACCGAGCCCAAGATCGAGGCGACGCTGATCAAGCGCCTCGACGGCTCGCGCTGGCAGGCACTGGTGAAGCCGGCAAAAAAGCTCGTGGCAGGCGACCGCATCCGCTTCGGCAACGAGGGCAAGGTTTGCCTGCTCGGCCATCTCGACGCCGAGGTCGAGGCCAAGGGCACCGATGGTGAAGTGACACTGTCATTCTCGTTTCACGGCCCGGCGCTGGATCAGGCGATCGAAGATCTCGGCAGCCCGCCGCTGCCGCCCTATATCGCCTCGAAGCGCACGCCCGACGATCAGGACCTCGCGGACTACCAGACCATGTTTGCTGCGAACGAAGGCGCCGTCGCGGCTCCCACCGCGGGCCTGCATTTCACCCCGGCGCTGGAGCAGGCGCTGCGCGACCGCGGCGTCGGCATCAATCGCGTCACGCTGCACGTCGGGGCAGGGACGTTCCTGCCGGTGAAGGTGGACGACACCGAAGGCCACAAGATGCATGCCGAGTGGGGGACGATCTCGGCCGAGACGGCGGAGCGGCTCAACACCGCACGGCAGAATGGCGGGCGCATCATCGCCGTCGGCACGACGTCACTGCGGCTGCTCGAAAGCGCGGCCAGCGAGGACGGCACCATCCAGCCGTTTGCGGCCCAGACGTCGATCTTCATCACCCCCGGCTATCGCTTCCGTGCCGTCGATGTCCTGCTGACCAATTTCCATTTGCCGAAGTCGACGCTGTTCATGCTGGTGTCGGCGTTCTCCGGGCTCGAAGCGATGCAGCAGGCGTATGCGCACGCGATCGCGAGTGGCTATCGGTTCTATTCGTACGGGGATGCGTGCTTGTTGTTTCGCGCCGAGCCGTAGGGTGGGCAAAGGCGCGTAGCGCCGTGCCCACCATCTATCCGCATATTTCAGGTCGATTGGTGGGCACGCTTCGCTTTGCCCACCCTACGACACCGGTTACGCCATCACACGCTGCGGCAACAGCTCCGCGATCTGCACCGCGTTCAGCGCGGCGCCCTTGAGCAGCTGGTCCGCTGCCACGAACATCGAGATCGAATGCCCTGAGGGATCGCTGAGATCCTTGCGGATGCGGCCGACCAGGACGTCGTCCTGGCCCGACGCGTCGATCGGCATCGGGAAGTAGTTCTTCACGCGGTCGTCGACGAGCTTCACGCCGGGCGCCTGCGCCATGATGGCACGGACCTGGTCCTCGCTGATCGGCTTCTCGCATTCGAAGGTGATGGCCTCGCAATGGGCGCGCAGCACCGGTACGCGGACGCAGGTGACGCCGATCGCGATCTTCTCGTCCTCGAAGATCTTGCGGGTTTCCTTGATGACCTTGGTCTCTTCGTCGTTGTAGCCGGTTTCAGGGTCGACGGCCGTGTTGTGATTGAAGAGATTGAAGGCGTAGGGGTGCGGCATCACCTTGGGCGTATAGACCTGCCCGTTGAGATTGGCGCGGGTGGACTCGACGAGCTCGTCCATCGCGGCGGCGCCGGCGCCCGAGGCCGCCTGGTAGGTCGAGATGATGACGCGCTTGATGCGGTTCTTCTGGTGGATCGGCCAGAGCGGCACCAGCGCGGTGATGGCGGCGCAATTCGGGTTCGCGATGATGCCCTTGTGGTCGCGGATGCGGTTCGCGTTGATCTCGGGGATCACCAGCGGCACGTTCGGGTCCATGCGGAAGGCGGAGGAGTTGTCGACCACGACGGCGCCGGCCTTGACCGCTACAGGCGCGAACTTCTTGGAGATGCTGCCGCCGGCGGAGAACAGCGCGATGTCGACGCCCTCGAAGGCGCGCTCGGTAAGCTCCTCGATGACGACGTCCTGCCCGCGGAACGATACCGTCTTGCCGGCCGAGCGGGCGCTTGCGAGCGCCTTGAGCTTACCGACGCGAAAGCCGCGCTTGTCCATGGTGGCGATGAATTCGGCGCCCACCGCACCGGTGACGCCGACAATCGCGACGACGGGATCGTTACTCACATTCTCCTCCATTGCATTGAGCTGAAGACAACAAAAAAGCCCCGGACCAGAGGTCGGAGCTTCGGTAGAGTGGATTGCGTTTAAGTCGACGACCTACGCGCGCACGCCTCCCCGGGCCCCGAAGGCCGTGGTGGTTTTAGTCGTGCGTTTGGTGGTCGTGAACATGGCGGCGACTTATGCGGGAGAGTTTCGCGCCCGTCAATGGCTTTTCGGCGGGATTGTGGCCGCCGCTATTTCGCCCGGGCGCCCGGCGGCTCCAGGATGACCTCCTTGAGGTTGTCGCCGCTGATGACGACGATCGCGAAATTCAGCCGGCCGCGTTCGCGCACCAGTCCGCCGCTGATCGCCTTGCCCGATGCCGCACGTTCGGCGACGTGCACGGCATCCGCAAGGCGGTGCTTGATGGCACCGAGCGCTGCGAGGTTGCTGCGGTCGTCGAGATCGAGTTCGGCGAGGGGGAGGGCGGCTTCGCCGCCGACGAACTCGCCGGTTGCGGCGTTGATGGTGTGGCGCCAGATGCGGTCGTTGTGCAGGGTCTTCACCCGGTAGACCGGCACGCCGGAGGCTCCGTCGAAACTCACATCCGCCGTCGTGGCACCGGCATGACGGGCTTCCGCAATCGCCATGGCCTGGCCGATCGAGATCGACGAGCTGCGGAATCGTTCGATTTCGCGGCTGACCGCTTGGCGGTCTGCTTCGGCATCACCATCTGTGTCGCCGTGAAGCGCGGTCGGCGTGCCCGTGGTGACGATCGCCCGCGCCGGCGCGGCAAGAAGCAGCGCGGGCAAGGCGATCGCAAGTAATCGCAAGGTCAATCGTTTGGCTGTCGTCATGCTCGAAACCCTCGGCCAGCGAGTGTGCCGGATGATCGTAAAGAATTCGCGGCCGACCTTGGGCATCGGCCGGCCGCGGAGCGTCGCAGCGGGCTGGACCCGGCACGGCGATCTTGGGCGGTACGGACCCCTTTGGGGCTGGTGAAAAAGCGGTCCGTATCGCTTATAACTAAACCATACCGTATCGTTTTGTTTTGGTCAACGACGCGGGCGTAACGTCGAAGGGGAAACGTCGCGACCTCACGGAATTGTCAGCGGGACGGGCGCCGCCGCTGTGTGCCCTTTGCGGGGCTCTGGATGCGGTCTGCTGGTCCCAGCGCACCGGCCAGGAACAGCTTGATCGCCGCGCGCATGCGCTTCTCGGCGGCCTTCAATTCCAGCGCCGTGCCGAACGTCGCCAGGCGGTGGGTGTGACCGACGACGACGTCGAGGAACACCTCTGCCGCGATCGTGGTGTCGTCGACGTCGAGTGCGCCCTGCGCCACCAGACGGTCGAAGAAGCGGGCCGTGGTGGCGACGGCCTTCAGCCAGCCTTCCTCCTTGCCGAGCTTGGCGATGTCGGGGAAGTTGATGGCCTGCGACGTCATCATACGGCTGAATGCGACGGCATCGGGCCCGCAGGTGAAGGTCAGCATCTCGCGCCCGATCTCGACCAGCCGCTGCTCGACGGAAATGTCCGAGGCGCTGGAGAGCTGCGTCTCGGCGGCTGCCGATAGCGGCGCAAGCCAGCGCGCGATTTCGCGCCTCAGCACGGCGGCAAACAGGCCGCGCTTGTCCCCGTAACGGGAATAGACGGTGGGTTTGCTGACCCGAGCGGCTTCCGCGACCGCGTCGAGCGAGGTCGCGTCGAAGCCGCGATCCAGGAACAGGCGGGTGGCGACCTCGATCAGCCGCTGATCGCGCTCGATCGCAGCGGTTTTCGTCGGGCGGCCGCCGCGTGATTTCGGCACCTCGCGCCGTGGCGTTGCCGGCTTTGTCCTGGTCGCAGTCAATCCCATGCCCAATGATTCCTGCGCGCTTCTAATCGTCGTCATTCGCTCTATATCGCGCAGGAGCGGGGGCGTCATCGCGAATCTGGCCGAATTGGCCGTATCGTCAACGGTTTCGGCACGGTCTCGTTCCGTCACGAGAGATCACGGCAGCTTCGAAGTCCAGGCCTGGCCGGAGGCAGCCTTCTCGTATCCGTACTGATACAGCGCCCGCATATAGGCGGTGTCGAACCCTTCCGAAGGCGGCGCGGGGTAATCGCGCGCGATGTAGGAGAGGTGGAAGCCGAGATTGTTGCGCTTGGCGAAATCATAGGTCGAGAAGATGATCGAGCGCGTCTGCGACTGGGTGATCGACGACAGGCTGCGCGAGGCGACGTCGATGGTGCTGTTGGACACGAGCTCGAAATTGCGTTCGATCTTCTTGTTGACGAGGATGTAGATGTTCATCCGCGCGTTGCCGGGCAGGCGGTCCTGGGAGAGCAGGGCTTCCGGCAGCGTCAGCACCGGCGCGGTCACGCCGCCGTCGACATGCATCTCCTGAAATCTGCGGCCCTGGCCTTCGGCGTCGATCATGATGGGCGGAAACACCAGGGGAATGCTGGCGGAAGCCGCCATCACGTCGCGAAACAGTTTTAGCGCCTCGGGTGTTCCGACCGCTGCGATCTTGCCCATGTCCCAGATGGCGGTCCGCTGGGTGTCGAGATCGGTGGTCACCACCAGCAGCTTTCGGCCCTTGGCATTTTCACGCGCGACCTGCGCCATGATCTCCGGCCCGACATAGCGGGCGACGAGCTCGCGCAGCCGCGTGTTGCCGAACAGGCCGGACCCGAACAGCACACGCATGATGCTGGGATCGTTCAGGAGGCTCTCCGCGATGCCGCTGGTGTAGACCTCCCTCAGCGTGTCATCATACTGCGAGCCGAGGAACGCAAAGGGCGCGATCAGGCCGCCGGTGCTCACGCCCGAGACGACCGAGAAGGTGGGACGGGTTCTGGCAGCGGTCCAGCCGCTCAGCACGCCGACGCCATAGGCGCCATCGGCGCCGCCGCCGGAAAGCGCCAGATAGGACTTCGTCGCGGTGCTGGTGTCCTTCTCGAAGCTGAATTTCGTGACGGGCTCGTCGGCGTAGCGGCGCAAGCCGTCGATATCGAGCACGCGCGACGTGCTGGCCTCAGCGGCCGTATAGGGCGTGCGGGGCAGGGAGGTGCAGGCGCCGAGTGCCAAGCTGCATACCAGAACCAGGAATCCGGTCAGGCGGACGCCTGTCTGTCTGATCCAGCCGCGCGAGGGGCCGGACATTTCGGTCGAACATGAAGCGGAGGGCATTGTCGGTGGCTGGCGATCACACAAATACTGCCGCCGGCAAAATTCACCGCGGCATCTCGTCCAGCCCCGCGCAAAAACTACACTGTATCGTTTTGTTTGGCAAGCGCGCCGGGCGATCAAGTCGGCGTCAAATGTGTCCCGCTCTGAGCCACAAGCCGGCTCTGGCGTGGTCCGAGCGGGTTGATCAGCCTCTTCCGACACGCAATAAGCACGACCATGAATCTTCCTGACACCGGTCTACCCAATCACTTCGAGCTGCTCGCCACCGATGGCGCCGCGCGCACCGGGCGCCTGACCACGCCGCATGGCGTGGTGCGGACGCCGGCCTTCATGCCGGTCGGAACCGCCGGCGCCATGAAGGGCATGCACTGGCGCGAGGTGCGCGAGGCCGGCGCCGACATCGTGCTCGGCAACACCTATCATCTGATGCTGCGTCCCGGCGCCGAGCGGATCTCGGCGCTCGGCGGCCTGCAGCGGTTCACCGGCTGGAACGGGCCGATGCTGACGGATTCCGGCGGCTTCCAGGTGATGTCGCTGTCGGACCTGCGCAAGGTCACCGAGAACGCCGTCACATTCCGTTCGCATATCGACGGCGCCAAGGTCGAGCTGTCACCGGAGCGCTCGATCGAGGTGCAGCGCTTCCTAGGCTCCGACATTGCCATGCAGATGGACGAATGCGTGCGGCTGCCGGCCGAGCGGGACGACATCGAACGGGCGATGCGGCTGTCGCTGCGCTGGGCCGAGCGAAGCAAGCGCGCCTTCGAGAGTGCGCCGGACGGCTACATGCTGTTCGGTATCGTGCAGGGCGGCGACGTGCCGCAGCTTCGTCACGCCAGCGCCGAAGGCCTCGTTGCAATCGGTTTCCACGGCTATGCGATCGGCGGTCTTGCCGTCGGCGAGCCACAGGCGGTCATGCTGGCGATGATCGACGAGACCGCACCGATGCTGCCGAGAGAGCGGCCGCGCTACCTGATGGGCGTCGGCACGCCCGATGACATCCTCGAAGCGGTCAAGCGCGGCATCGACATGTTCGATTGCGTGATGCCGACGCGCAATGGCCGTCATGGCGTTGCCTTCACGCGCTTCGGCCAGGTCAATTTGCGCAACGCGCGCCACGCCGACGATCCGCGTCCGCTCGACGAAGAGAGTTCCTGGCCGTCGGCGCGCAACTACGCGCGCGCCTACCTGCATCATCTCGTCAAGGCGGGCGAGACGCTGGGAGCCATGCTGCTCTCCGAGATCAATATCGCCTACTACCAGTTCCTGATGCAGGGCATCAGGGACGCGATCGCACACGGGACGTTCGACGAGTTCTACCAGCGTACGCGCCAGGACTGGGCGAGGGGCGACATCGCCCCGCGCTAGTCAGTTGCAGACGATCCGCTGCTTGACGGCGTGCTTGGTCACGAAGCCGTAGCCGCAATTGTCGCAGGTCCAGAGATAGCTGATCATATGGTCGGAGATGTAGGCGGATGCTTCGGCGGCGACCATCGAGTCGGCGCAGACGGCGCAGGTCGGCAACTCGCTGCAACGCGGGGCGCGGTGATGTGCGACGGTCGACAACACTTCAGCGACTGCTGACATCGTGGTGACCTCTCTGCTTTGAGACCTAAGTCTAACATAGACCGAATCAGTTGACGAGGTCGCAACACAAATGCGTTGGTTTTCTGATAATTACAGCTCACGCGATTTTGCGATGCAGCGTATTTAACATGTGCCGCATTGTCGCTTGCGTGTCGTCCCAAGCTGTCCGTTACTGCGCAAGAGACGCTGCAGAAACAGAAATTGTCGTCACAGGGAGTTCATCATGGACGCATCGTCCAACACGGGTGCAGCGCACCAGCCCGGCCGCGGCCGGATCTACTCTTCGATCGTCGAGGCCTTTGGCGACACGCCGATCGTGCGCTTGCAGCGGCTGCCGGGCATGCACGGCGTCAACGCGACGATTTTGGCAAAACTTGAATATTTCAATCCCGCCGCGAGCGTGAAGGATCGCATCGGCGCGGCCATGATCATCGCGATGGAGAAGGCCGGCATCGTCAAGCCTGACACCGTGCTGATCGAGCCGACCTCGGGTAACACCGGCATCGCGCTCGCCTTTGTCGCGGCCTCGCGCGGTTACCGGCTCAAGCTGGTGATGCCGGAATCGATGTCGATCGAGCGGCGCAAGATGCTCGCCTTTCTCGGCGCAGAGCTGGTGCTGACGCCGGCGGCACAGGGCATGAAGGGCGCGATCGCGACCGCCGAGGAGCTCCTGAAGACGACACCGAATTCGGTCATGCCGCAGCAGTTCAAGAACCTCGCCAATCCCGAGGTGCACCGCCGTACCACCGCCGAGGAGATCTGGAACGACACCGGCGGCAACGTCGATATCTTCGTCGCCGGCGTCGGCACCGGCGGTACCATCACCGGCGTCGGCCAGGTGCTCAAGCCACGCAAGCCGTCCTTGCGGGTGGTGGCGGTCGAGCCGGAGGAAAGCCCGGTGCTCTCAGGCGGCCAGCACACGCCGCACAAGATCCAGGGCATCGGCGCCGGCTTCGTGCCCGACATCCTCGACCGCTCGGTGATTGACGAGATCGTGAAGATCAACTCGACGACCGCGATCGAGACCACCCGGGCGCTGGCGCGGCATGAGGGCATTCCCGGCGGCATCTCCTCGGGCGCGGCGATCGCAGCTGCGCTCCAGATCGGCAAGCGGCCGGAAGCTGCGGGAAAAACCATTCTGGCTATAGTGCCGTCCTTCTCCGAGCGGTATCTTTCGACGGCTCTGTTTGAGGGAATCTAGGACATGACGGATCAACCGAGGCGGCCGCGCACGCTTGGCGATGCGCGGTCGGAGGCCGAGGCGGCGTTCAAGAAGGTGACCGCCAAGGTCGCCGTGGCGCCACCGAAGCCGAACGTGGCGCCGGGAATCAAGGAGCAGGTCACGCTGCGCATCGACCAGGACGTGCTGGAGTTCTTCCAGCAGGGCGGTCCCGGCTGGCAGGACCGCATCAACGAGGCGCTGCGCAAGGCGGCGGGGAAGTAGCGCCTCCTGCCCAGGGGCGCCGAAGGGCGGCGCGCCGGCGAACTCAGAGGACCTGCGACAGAAACCGCTGCGTTCGCTCGTCCTTGGCCGCCGTAAACAAGGCTTCCGGCGGCCCGTGCTCGACGATCACACCGCGGTCGGTGAAGTAGACGTGATCGGCGACCTCACGCGCGAAGTTCATCTCATGGGTGACGAGGAGGCATGTCATGCCATCCTCGGCAAGCTCCCGGATGGTGACCAGGACCTCCTTGACCGTTTCCGGATCGAGGGCGGCCGTAACTTCGTCGAACAGCATGATGTCCGGTCGCATCGCCAGCGAGCGGGCGATGGCCACGCGCTGCTGCTGTCCGCCGGAGAGCTCGCCGGGATAGGTATCCTCCTTCCCCGCGAGCCGAACCTTGGCAAGCAGCGCCCGGGCGCGCGCTTCGACCTCGGCACGCTTCTGGCCGAGAACATGGATCGGCGCCATCATCACGTTCTGGAGCGCGGTCTTGTGCGGGAAAAGATTGTACTGCTGGAAGACCATCCCGACCTTGCGGCGCAGCGCCAGCTTGTCGAGCCTGGGATCGGACACCTCGATGCCTTCGATCTGAATGCTGCCGGACGAGATCGGCTGAAGGGCATTGATGCAGCGGATCAGCGTGGATTTCCCTGATCCGGACGGGCCGATGATACAGATCACCTCGCTCTTTTTGACCGACAGGCTGATGCCTTTCAGGACCTCGAGAGCTCCGAACGACTTTCTGACGTCGACGCATTGGACGATGGGCTGATCCGGAGTCCAGCTCGTGGCCATGCACTGCTCCCTCAGCGTATGCGGAACCGACGCTCGAGACGCGCGGTCCAGAGGTTGATCGGATAACAGTAGAGAAAGAAACACAGCAGCGCGAAACCGTAGAGCGGAGCGAACAGCTCCGGCCTGCCGCCTTCGGCGGCATGCACCTGCGCAGTCAGGGTGAGCATTTCCGAAACACCGACGATCGATGCCAGCACCGTCGACATCGCGACCAGCGCATAGACGTTCATCCAGGGCGGCAGCATGCGCTTGATGCACTGTGGCAGCATGATCAGCCACATCGTCTGGCGCCGCGTGAACGAGAGCGATTCCGCCGCCTCCCATTGCGTCGACGGAATGGAGCGGACGGCACCGCGCACGACCTCGGCGACGTTCGCCATGACCGGCAATGCGAAGCCCACCGTCGCCTTGATCCAGTCCGGCAAGGGGATGGTCGTCTTGAAGAGGGTGACCTGGAAGGGCACCAGAAACATGACGAAGAACAGCAGCACCAGCCAGGGTGCGTTGCGGAAGAATTGAGTCAGGAGCCAGCTGACGGCGGCGAGCGGTCGAAACTCCGACAACAACCCCAGACCCAGGCCAAGCCCGGCGATGGTCCCCAGCAGCATGGCCAGCAGGGAGATCAGGATGTTGAAGGCGAACCCGCGCAGCAGCAGCGGCGACCACTTCACAATGACTTGCAGCGGGGACAGCACCGCCGGTCCGGTCTGCGCCCACGCGGTGGACGCGGCCATGATGGCGCAGAAACCGAGGATCGCGGCGGCCAGCGGGCCGATCCGAACGGACATCCGGGTCGGCACGGGACGATACGGCAGAAGGACGGCAAGCCTGTGCTCGGGCTGGGCGCCTTTCATCGGGCGTATCCCGGGATGCGCATCGCCCGCTCCCAGCGATGCATCAGCCAGACGAGGACGCCGACAAGGATGCCGTAGGTCGCCAGCAATACGACCATCATTTCGAAGACGTTCTGCGATTCCGACCAGACCTGCTTGACCGCATACAGCGTCTCGGGAACGGCGATCGCGTAGGCGAGGGTGGTCGTCTTGAGCAGGTTGACGAGGTTGTTGTTCAGTGCGGGAAGGCAGACGCGAATGGCCAGCGGAAGGACGATATGGACGTAAGCCTTAAGGCGCGTGTATCCGAGCGCCTCCGCGGCTTCCAGCGTCGTCCTCGGCACCGCCTCGATGCCTGAGCGGAAGATTTCGACGTTGAAGGCGCCCGCGAACAGCGACAGAGAAATGATGGCCCATTGGACGTTGCTCAGCAGCGGAACGCGCATGCCTGCCGCCTCGACGGCCGGGAGCATGGTGCCGAGGCCGAAATAGAAAAAGAAGATCTGGACCAGCGGCGGCGTGTTGCGGAACACCACCACGAAAGCATTGACGGGCAACCGCAGCAGCATGGACGGACTGCCTTGCAGCAAGGCGCCGACCGCGCCGATGATCAGGCTCAGCAGGATGGTCGTGACACTCAGAAGCAACGTCATCTTGAGCCCGCCGAAATAGCGGTCCCAATCGTAGGCATCGTAGAATACGGAGAAATTCAGCCCCGTCGTTTCGTAGAGCCGTTGAAACCAGTCGCCGATTTCGTGCATTTTGCGCGACACCAAACTGTTGAGGCGATGCCTCGTATCAGTGCATTGGCTCGACCTGTTCGGAGCGCAAGACGGATCTGGCG
This sequence comes from Bradyrhizobium sp. 482_C4_N1_8, assembly GCF_052075965.1. Taxonomy (NCBI): domain Bacteria; kingdom Pseudomonadati; phylum Pseudomonadota; class Alphaproteobacteria; order Hyphomicrobiales; family Nitrobacteraceae; genus Bradyrhizobium; species Bradyrhizobium sp. 482_C4_N1_8. The sequence goes on from NZ_CP197231.1 coordinate 4,514,965, forward strand.
CTCCGCTCTGCGCGTCTATTTGTCCTTGTATTGCTCGTGCATGAGCAGCGAATACTCGGTCGGCGTAATGCCCCACTTCTTTTCCGCTGCCACGATGAAGCCGGTCTTCATCCAGTCCTTTGTCATATCTTCGAGCAGCTTCTGAAGGCTGGAATTATCGAGCGCGACAGCGATCATCCATGGCGATGGCAAAATACCTTTCAGGGGCAAGTCGTAGTCCGCCTTCCACTCGTCCTCGAGCAGCTTGCCTTGCAGGAAGGTCTGATCGTAGACATAGCCGATGCAGTTGCCCTGCTTCATGGCGAACAGAGGCTTCTCCGAGCCGTCAAACGCAACGATTTCGGGGCCGTAGGATTTGGCAACGTCCTTGTTGTACCAGGCCCCCGACGTTGCACAGACGGGTTTTCCCTTGAGCTCGGCCCAGTCCTTGATGCCGGACTTCTTGTTGAGAAGGATGTTCACATAGTCCGAATAGTACAGCGGCTCGATGGCTTGAACCACGCGACGGCGTTCCGGCCTGTCCGACATGGTCGCGATCAGCAGGTCGACCTTTCCCTGCTGAAGAAATTCGATCCTGTTGGAGGCCGCGACCGGAACGAGTTCGAGTTTGACGCCGAGGCGTTTGGCAATGTCTGCGGCGAGATCCGGCTCGATGCCGACCACGTTTCCCGTGGGATCGCGGAAGCCGAAGGGCTTGTAGTCAGCCTTGACGCCGACATTCAACGTGCCGCGCTGCTTGATGGCATCGACGCCATCGGCGGCTTGGGCACTGCCAAGCATCAGCAGCGCCGCGATGCCTGTCATCATGGAACGGACAATGTCTCTCATCGGATGACGCCTCCAGGATTGTGATCACGACGCGCGTTGAGCGCGCTTGTTCAAGATACAAGGCTCGTGCCAAACGTCACGAAAAACGGGAGATGGAGAATGGGCTGAGGTCGATCGCGCTTCGACCGCCGGTCACCATCCCGGCGACGACGTTGCCGATACCTGCCGAGTGCTTGAAGCCGTGGCCCGAGCACGCCGAGACGACACAAATCCGGTCCTGGTCGGGATGGCGGTCGATGATGAAGCCCCGATCGGGCGTCACCGTGTAGATGCAGGCAGCCGCCTGCGCGACGCGCGGCGTGGCGCCGGCGAGCCGCCCCGCGACGTGCTTCCGGTACATTTCAGCCGATTCCGCGGGATCGACGGTGCGGTCGATGGCGTCGGCCGTCGTGTTGGTCTCGTACTGCTCGGTCGCGACCTTGAGACGACGATCGCCAGGCAGCGGCGGGAAGCCGTAGAGGTAGTCGACATCCGTCGCGCCATGCATCCAGATGAACACAGGGGCGTCGGCGCGATACGCGCTGGTATCGTCGAGCTCGTACCAATGCAGCACCTGCCGCTTCACCGTGAGCACGCGATCAAACGGCGCGCCGAGCAGGTGGGAATTCCAGCCGCCTGCCGACACCACCACCTGGTCCGCCTCGAATGTGCCCGAGGACGTTTCCACCCGAACGGCGGGGCCGCGCTGCGCGATCGAGAGAACCTCGACTCCCGTGCGGATCGTTGCGCCGAGCTGCTCCGCGCGCGTCAGCTGCGCCTTGATGCAGCGCTCCGGAAAAACGTACCCTCCGCCGGGTTCGTAATAGGCCTTCTCGTTGCCCTGGAGATTCAGGAACTGCGGGAAGCGATGAGCCACCTCTCGCCCGTCGATCACTTCATGCGCGATGCCGAAGTCACGCGCGGCCCCAATCGAGCGCGCGACGAAATCCGGCTTGCCGTGGTGCGACGTCTCGCCGACACCGGGCGCTATGACGACGAGGCCGCATGGGTTCAGCAGCTCGGCAGACGTCTCGGCTTCGAGCTCACGCCAGATCCGGTGCGTATCCAGCACCAGGGGCACGTAATCGCGGCCTTCGCCGACCGCCTGCCGGGTGATGCGGGTTTCGCCGTGGCTGGATCCCATCGTGTGGGGCGGGGCAAAGCGATCGAGGCCAACCGCCTTTACCCCTCGCTTGGCCAGTTGATAGAGGGCCGCGCTGCCCATGGCACCGAGGCCGATCACCAGAATATCCGCTTGCTCGCTCATGGATCGGGACTGCTCAATTGTTAGGACGATCCGAAGTCTGCTTTCGGATGCGGCTCTCCTACAAGGATAATTCATATAATGAAGGCAATTTGCATGTTAATATGACTTCTGCTTAAGCTATGGATATGACGCCACCTGTTCCAGACTTGCGAAGCTTGCAGATTGTCGCTGCCGTCGCGGAGTCCGGCAGCATGCTTCAGGCGTCCCGTCAGTTCGGGATGACGCAATCAGCGGTTTCTCAGGCTGTGCGGCGGGCCGAGGCCTCGATCGGCGTCGCGTTCTTCAACCGTAGCCGGAGGCCGCTTACATTGACGCGGGCGGGTCGCATCCTTGCTGGCCGTGTTCGCGATCTGAATCGCGACTTTGACACGTTACTCAGCGCACTCCGGGACGCAGCGAAACTGCCTGAGCGTGTCGATCTGAGGCTCGGCCTCATCGACTCCTATGCCGCCACGGTCGGCGCACACCTCGTCAAGGAGCTCATGACGGGCGAGGTCGCACTGAGTCTGTCCGTTTGGTCGGGCCTTGCTCACTCGCATGCCGAGGCGCTGGTCCACCGAACGATCGACGCGGCGATCACATGCGATGCGATGGATGACCTGTATGATATCGAGCGCTTCCCGTTTTTCCGCGAGCCAAATCTGCTGGTGGTGCCGCGCGGATTGGAAGCCGAATTTGCTGACCTTGATTTGCGGGAGATCCTGACCCGGCATCGCCTGGTCCGGTACAGCGAACGCTCCTATGCAGGCGCTCAGGTCGAGCGCCACCTGAGCCGTTTGGGCATTCGCCCACCGCGGGCCTTTGAGTTTGACACCTCGGACAGCCTGGTCGCCATGGTCGCCACCGGGATGGGCGTAGCGATCACCACGCCGCTGTGTCTGTTGCAGGGGCTCGCTCACGCTGGTCAAGTCAGCGCTCTCCCTCTGCCGGGCCCCGGATTTTTTCGTGAGCTGCTTCTGGTGACCCGCCGTGGCGATCTCTCATCACTGGCGCCGCGCATCGCGGAGATGGCTCGGACGAGCATTACGATGCAGGCGATGCCGCGGATCCGGACGCTAGTGCCTTGGTTCACCCAAGATTACTAGCCATTGCCACCACGAAAAAGGCCCGGCTTTCGCCGGGCCTTTTTGCGTTTTGGAGCCGGGTCCCGCCTCAGCGGCGGAACATGCCGCCCATCATGCCGCCGACGACACCGCCGACGAAGGCCGCGCCGGCATCGCCGCCGCCGCTGTTGCGATGCTGAACCGGTGCGCCGCTCTGGGCCTGGGCCGGGGCAGCACGCCGGGCCGGCTTCGCGCTGTCGTCGCTCGCGGTGGCCGGCGCGGCCGCCACGATCTCGGACAGCAGGGCCTTGTGCTGGAGCTTGTTGAGGTAGCCGGTCGACGGATAGCCGCGGGCGGCCTGCCAGCGCTTCAGCACCGAGCGGGTCTCGTCGGTGAAGGCACCGGTCACCTTGGTGTCGAAGCCGAGCCCGGTCAGGCGGCGCTGCACGTCGCGGCGCTGGCCCTTGTCGAGGCCGATCTGGTCCTCGGTGAGCTGGGTGGAGTCGTCGGTGAAGGTGGCGGGATCGATCCCGGAGTTCAGATTGCGGGTCGCCGTGGACGGGCCGCTCTTGATCGCCGCAAGCCGCGCCAGCGCCAGCGCCTTGAACTGGCCGTTCGGATAGGCCGAGAGATAGGCGTTGAGCTCTTCCGGCTTGTTGGATTCCTTGACCGAGCGCCAGTACTCGAGCTCGACACCGTCGGAGCTGCTCGCTGCCGCCGGCACGTTTCCGGAAGCGGTCGGGGCTGCGTTGGCAACCTGCGTCTGCTGCGACGGGTTGAGATAGACCGCGCCGATCAGGTTGGTGTGGCCCCAGGGAAGCTGGCCCTTACGGGTCTCTTCGTTGACCTGGGCGCGCACCGACGTCATCGCCTGCTGGATCTCGACGCCGGGCTTGGTGATGTTGTCGATCAGTGCGCGTGTGAACGGGCTGTTGTTGCCCTCCTGGCCGTCGAGCGCGGTCTGGCCCGGGCCGGTGGCGAACGCGATCAGCGTGCCTTCGCCCGACTTCATCTCGGCAAGACCGCTCTGCACGTTGACGCTGCGCGTTGCCGAGTTCGACTTGATCTTGGCGGCGAACGGATTGTCGCGGCAGGCATCGAGGAAGACGAGCTTGACCTTGGCGTCGCCCATGGTCTGCTCGAGCGTCAGGTCGATATTGATGGCTGCGCCGAGCTTGACGTCCATCTCCGACTTGATGTCGGCGTCGACGGGCAGGAGGTAGTTGCTGCCGCTGACGGCGATGCCGTGGCCGGCGTAATAGAACACTGCGACATCGGAGCCTTGCGCCTTGCGGCCGAAGTCCAGGAGCTTCTCCGTCATCTGGTCGCGGGTGAGGTTGGATCCTTCGATCACCTCGAAGCCGACATTGCGCAGGGTCGCCGCCATCGCCTTGGCGTCGATCGGCGGGTTCGGCAATTGTGCGACGTTCTTGTAGGAGCCGTTGCCGACGACGAAGGCGACACGGCGGTCGGCCTTCGCGGCACTGACCGACAGTGCCATGCACATCAGCGAAACGAGCAGGGTGAGAGTGCGCATCTGAAATCCCCAACAGAATCGAATTGCAGGCAGCAACAAATTGGCAACGAACCTACACGAAGTGCCCGACTTCGCGCCACCAAAACGGCAGTACGTCGTATTCAACCCGCTGCTGTGTGGCCGAATGTGCACGATGGAAAGACCCTCCAACGTGATCCAGATCACACGGCCACTTCGTTTTTGTCGCGTGAGGCTGCGCGCGGGTTCACTGCGCGCGGGCGGGAACCGGGGCAGTCGGCTTCAGGTTCAGGAGATTGCCGCACAGGATCAGCGTCGCGCCGAGCACGGTCCAGGCGTCGAGCCGCTCCGAATACAGCAGCCAGCCGACAGTCGCGGTGAGCGGCACCCGCAGGAAGTCCATCGGCACCACGATGGTTGCATCCGCGTAGCGGAGCGCGCTGGCGAGGCAATAGTGCGAGAATGTGCCGCAGACCCCGATGACGAAGAGCCATCCCCAGAGAGTGGTTGACGGCCAGGTCCAGACATAGAGCGTCGGCAGCAGGCCCACGACCATCTGCACGACGATCATCCAGAACAGGATCGACAATGCGCTCTCGGTCCGGGTCAGCGATTTCGCCAAGATCATGGAAATGCTGAAGCCGATCGCGGCTCCGAGTGCGATCAACTGGCCCGGATTGATCTCGCCGGTGGCGGGCCGCACGATCATGACGACGCCGACGATGCCGAGCGCGATGGCGGCGATCTTCCAAACGGTCATGCGCTCGGACAGAAACGTTGCGGCCAGCACCGCAGTCCAGATCGGCATGGTGAATTCGATCGCGACGACCTGACCGATCCCGATCAGCGTCAGTGCGTAGAACCAGCCGAGCTGCGCGAAATAATGGACCCCGTTGCGCGCGAGGTGCTGGGGCAGGCGTTTGGTCGCGACCGCCTTGAAACCGCCGGCCCGGTAGATGATCGGCAGCAGCAGCGTGAAGCCGATCACCGAGCGCACTTCCATGATCTGGAAGACGTTCAGCTCGCGCGTGGTCTCGCGGCCGGCAACCGCCATGACCAGCATCAGCGCCAGCCAGCCGGCCATCCACAGTGCAGCCATCGTTTTGGACGGTGTCGCGGTCATCGTTGCTGGTGCGGGTGATCGAGCCCGAGGGGAGGGCCGGTATCGGCGACATCGCCGGCGTTTGCAACGGCCAAAACTGCGGATGCAGCGATGCAGGGCGGCGTGCTAAGGCATCATTGAACAACAAGAAAAGGGAGATCTTCGCTCATGCAAATCTTGCAGCCGGCCGAATGGAAGAAACCGCGGGGCTTTTCTCACGGCGTGGTGGCCGAAGGGCCGGGCCGCTGGGTGGTGCTGGCCGGGCAGACCGGCGGCGACGAGACCGGCAATTACGCGCCTGACATGGCGGCGCAGGTCGCAACCGCGCTGAAGCGGATCATCAAGCTCCTTGGCGAGGCCGGAGCCGGTCCGGAGCACATCGTCCGCCTGACCTGGTACCTGACCAGCCGCAGCGAATATGAGGCCGCGGGCGCCGGCATCGGCGCGGCCTGGAAGGAAACGCTGGGGCGCAATTTTCCGCCCTCGACGCTGCTCTACATCGGCGGTCTCGTGGACGAGCGCGCCAAGGTCGAAATCGAGGTCACGGCGTTCGTGCCGAACGTATAAAACGGATAAAAAAAGCCCCGGCGGAATCGCCGGGGCTTTTGGCTTGAACGCGGTCCGCCTTAGCGCGACAGCGAGATGTTGGCGCCGCGGAACTGGCTGTCCGCGCGCATCGTGACGCTCTGCTTGTTGCCGGACGTCTTCAGCGAGATGTTGGCGTTGAAGCCGGCGGTCGAGGCGACCAGGTCGTAGTTTCCGCCGGCGCCGCGGCCCTGGAGCGAGCCGGAGATGTTGCGGCTGGCCTCGGACCAGCTGCCGGCGATGGTGCCGCCTTCAGCCCTGACGTTGGCGCCGAGATTGAACTTGTAGGCGTCGCTGGCGCAGGTCAGCGACATCTCCATCGTCGGTCCGATCGGGGCGTATCTGGCCCGGCAGCGGATCCGCTCGGTCGAGCCGTCATCGAGCGTGACGGTGCCGGCACCGCTCCAGCTCCCCGCCAGCGGGGCGAACGGGCCGGACTGGGCCTTGCTCTCAGAGTTGGCGATCCCCGCCGCAAACAAAACGGCGGCCGCGATCAGCAGCCGCCGGCTTACGACGCTGATCCCGAATTTCTTACTGGCGCGATGCTTCCCACCGCCCGCTGCACGGTATGCCTGCAGATGCTCCATTCCACTTCCCCGATCCGGCGTTGCCGCTGAGTTGACCGTTGGCATATGCACCATTGATCGAAACTTTCACAAGTCCCCCGCTGCCGATGGTGCCGGAAACGTTAGCGCCGGGCGCGGTGATCTTGCCGTCGGCAACCGTCAGCATGGAGCTCGCGGTCGGCTCGCAGGTACCGCTCTTGGTCACGATGGTGACATGCCAGTTGCCGTCATAGGGGGTCTGGGCGAAAGCGGGAGCGGCGAGGGTGATAACTGAAGCGGCACAGAATGCCGTAATGCGACCAAAACGCATGAATTCCGTCCTTGAATCTGTCTGATATGCTGACGCTTATTCGGCCCAAATGTGACGGAAATTTGTTGCATTGCCAAAGCGAAAATTGTTCCAGTGGAAACAATAGTTTATTTGTGTTTCCGGCTCCAATTTTCGAAGCAGAATCAACGCGCCTTCACGTTAAGGGTAAACGTCAGGAGAGACTCAGGGGAAGGACTGCGGAAGGGACTCACGAAAGACTTGGCGCCAAGGTGGCGAACTGCTCGTCCTGAACCTTGGAGGGCAGCGCCTTGTGGACCTTGACGTAGTCGATCACGTCGGCCAGCAGCTTGAGGCCGAGCGGAGCGAGCGCACGCTCCCAGAGCTCGCGAGCCGTCTCGCCCTTCCTGACGAAGCACCAGTCCTGGGCGGCGATGGCGCCGGCGTCCATGCGGTCGGCAAGATGATAGATCGTGCCGCCGGCGATCGGATCGCCTTCCTTGATGGTCCATTCCACGGCGGCTTTGCCCCGATGACGCGGAAGCAGCGAGGGATGATAGCCGATCCCGCCGTACTTCGCGGCGGCCAGGGCGTCCTTGCCGATCCGGGCGTGGCTGTGGGCGGTGATGATCAGGTCGGTGTCGGGGCCGATTTCGGAGGCGACCACCAGCTTCGGATTGGCCTGGACTGTCACCTCGATGCCGGCCGCCTTGGCGCTCGCGGCGAGGCGATCCTCGGCGTCGGCCACGACGACCCGCACGATCGGGACGCCGTGCTCCCGGAGCATGTTCAGGGTGGTCACGCCGAAATGGCGGGAGCCGACGAGGGTAATGCGCATGGGTGTCCGATCCGTCTCGCAACTGCGTCATCCCCCGATAACACGTCGGTGCGTCCTGTCACCAGCCGCGGGCGGTTTGTGCCGGTTATCAACAATGCACCGGGCGCGGGGCGCGACGGACTCCGCGATTGCGCAGCCGGCCGTTCCGGTGCTTCCATGCGCGTATTGCACCGTTTCAGGAGCGAGCGCATGCGAAGTGCGTGGTTTTTCCTTCTCGCGGCACTGAGCGTAGCCACGCCCGCGCGCGCCGGCGGGCCGTACCCGGCGGTCCCGCCCGAGGTCGGAGTGGCGCCGTTCATCGGTCCGACGTGGGATGCCTATCGTTGCGCCGAAGGGCCGGTCTATAATTTCTACCACGGCGCCTATTACGGCGAGGAGCCGCCCGCGCTCTATCGCGGTTACGCCTACAGGTCGTACTACCGCTACAGCGCCTACCGCAGGCTGCCGCGCAAGTATTTTTGCGTCACGGACTAGCGTTGCCGGGCGGCCACATCGATAGCAAATGATGTATCCGCCGGTTCCTCTGTTTCATTTCTAACATAAGCAGCCCCCGTGTGCCGCTAGAATGCACCAACCGGGGCTGGCCAAATTTGATTCCGAATCCGTTTTCGAACCCGGCTTTGGCCGCTGGCGAGTGATCGCCAGCGGCTTTTCATGCCGGCGCCATCACGAAATCATCAAACGGTAACGCGTTCTCAACCTGCCTGTCGTATCGACGAATCCGTCGCGGATTTGTATTGCGTACCGCGACACCAAAAATGTCCCGCCGGCGTGGGTGCGCCGCGGGCTTTTTTGCCGGGACCGATTTCATGCCGAGCGCAATTGAGCAGATCGTGGACGCCTATGTGCGGCTGAAGAACCGCCGTGGGCTGGACGAGCTGATGATGCACAGGCAGCGGCTCGCGGTCGATCTGAAGAGCAGGTCCGGCTATGATTTCAGCCTGCCGATCGGCAAGATCGACGAGGAGATCGCGATCATCGAGGAGGGGCTCAGCCGGCTGAAGGCTCAGTCTCCGGATCCCCGCGGGATACGTCCGATCTGACGCGCTCAGTCGCGCCGGCCACCGTCGATGACGGTGAACAGCGGCCGTGCCTGGGTCGGCTCGACCAGCAGTTCCTCCACCAGCGCGGTTGCCGCATCGACATATTTGCGCGTCGGTTTGTCGAGCTCACGTTTGGCCTCGTCGTCGAGCGCGACCTTTGCGGCCTCGACCAGCTTGCGCATGCGCGCCGCATGGTCGTCGCCCGCCGTCAGCGTCGCGCGCGCCAGCGAGCGCAGCACGAACAGCTCGCCTTCGAGGCGGAGCAGGCGGTCGTTGAGCCTGGAGAGGACTGCGTTGAGATCGGCCATAGCTGCTGTTCGTCGCGGAGGATCCATCCTGATCTAGCGGCGATCGGTGAACGGAATCCAAACGCCATTGGCGCAATTGGGTTGATCTCCGGCGTCTCCCGGCAGCAGCGATGCCGCCGATGTGAGACATCGTGACGGTGCGATGCGTCGTCCCAGCGTGGTTCCCGCACCACATGGAGCTCCGGGTGGACGTCTGGAGCACGTATGATGCGGTCTATCCTGGCTTTGGTCCTCCTGATTGCAACATGCGCGTCGGCGGCTGCCGCGCCGGCGCATCATGCCCGCCCGCGCCATCACGTCGCCGTCCGACTGCCCGAGGACGCGCCGGTCCCGCCCGGCTGGTACAAATTTCCCGGGTGGCCGCCGATCCCGCCGTCGGAGAACAGGAATCTCGATCCCTCCAATTTCGGCGGCGGTTGATCGAAGCTACGCCGCGGTTCGGGCGAGATAATCGCGGGCGAAGGCGAGATACCAGTCGAGGCAGGCGGGATTGGCCATCGCCTTCTTGTTGATGACCTTTTCGACGGGCTGGCCCAGCAGCAGCTTCTTGATCGGCAGCTCCTGCTTCTTGCCCGAGAGCGTGCGCGGGATCTCGGCGACGGCAAAGATCTCGTTCGGCAGGAATCGCCGGGACAGGCCGGCCTCGATCGCCTTGTTGATCCTGGCCTGCATTGCAGCGTCGAAGGCTGTCCCCTCGCGCAGCACCACGAACAGCGGCATGTAGCTGTCGCGGCCGAGATATTCGAGGTCGACGACGAGGCTATCCAGCACCTCCGGCAGCGCTTCGATCGCGGAATAGAGCTCGCTCGTGCCCATGCGCAGGCCGTGCCGGTTGATGGTCGCATCGCTGCGGCCATAGATGATGCAGGAGCCGTCCGGATTGACCTTGAGCCAGTCGCCGTGCCGCCACACCGGCCCGCGGCCGCTGCCGTCGAAATTGTCCGGATAGGTCTCGAAATAGCTGGAGCGATAGCGCGCATCGCCCTTGTCGTTCCAGAAACGGAGCGGCATCGAGGGCATCGGCTCGGTACAGACGAGCTCACCGACTTCGTCGATGACGGCGCGGCCCTGCTCGCTGAAGGCTTCGACCGCCGCGCCGAGCAGGCGGCATTGCATCGCGCCCGGCGTCTGCGGCAATTCGCGGTTGCCGCCGATGAAGGCGCCGGCGAAATCAGTGCCGCCGGAGATGTTCGCCCACCAGATGTCGGCCTGCGCCTTGCTGCCGTTGATTTTCGACAACGCCGCGAAGCGATCGTTGAACCAGGCTTGCGTATCGGCGCTGAGCGGCGAGCCGGTCGAGCCGAGGCAACGCAGCCGCGACAGATCGCCGGCCGCAGTGAGATCGATCTCGGCCTTGGCGCAGTTGGCGAAGAACGCCGCGCCGGCGCCGAAGAAGGTCGCTTTCGACTGTGACACGAACCGCCACAGCGTGGTCCAGTCCGGCTTGTCCTTGGTGCCGCCCGGGCTGCCGTCGAAGATGCAGCAGGTGGTGTCGCTGAGCAGGCCGCCGACCTGCGAATTCCACATGATCCAGCCGGTCGAAGAGTACCAGTGATAGCGCTCGCCGAACGAGTTCGCGTGGTAGGAGCAGCCGAGGTCGTTGTGCAGGCCCAGCAGCGCCAGCACCACGATGACGATCCCGCCATGACCGTGCACGATCGGTTTCGGCAGGCCGGTGGTGCCGCTGGAATAGACAATCCAGAGCGGATGATCGAACGGCAGCCAGGCCGGCTCGAACGCGTCGATCGCGGCGCCTGTCCTTGCGACGATGTCGACGAGCAGGGCGTCCGGTGCTGCGGGCGCGGTCTCGCTGTGCAGGATGACGTGCTCGACCGTCGGCAGCGATCGCCGCAGCTCGGCGACGACGTCCTTGCGATCATGCCGGCGGCCGGCATAGGTGACGGCATCGCAGGCGATCAGCACCTTCGGCTCGATCTGCTTGAAGCGGTCGATCACGGCGGGCGCAGCCATGTCGGGCGCGCAGACGCTCCAGACCGCGCCGATGCTGGCGCTCGCCAGAAACGCGATGATGGTTTCGGGGATGTTGGGCAGGTAGGCCGCGATCCGGTCGCCGGGCTTGATACCCCGATCCTTCAGATGCAGCGCGAGCGCCGCCGCCTTGCGCCGCAGCTCCGGCCAGCTCGTTTCGTTGAGCTTGCCGTCCTCGCCGCTACTGACGACCGCGGGCAGGCCGGCGGCGTCGGGGCCTCGACATGCCGGAACACCTGCCGCGCATAGTTGACCTGCGCACCGGGAAACCACACCGCGCCCGGCATCTTGCGCTCGGTGATCACGGCCGCAAACGGCGTCGGCGATTGCAGATCGTAATAGTCCCAGATGCTGCGCCAGAAGCCGTCGAGATCGCGCACCGACCACTGCCGCATCTCCTCGTAATTCGCGAAGGAAAGGCCACGCTGCTCGGCGAGCCAGTTGCGGTAGAGAGCGATCTGGGGAACGAAGGGTGCGGTCATTGCGTGTCGGATTCTGTTGCGGGGAGGGGAGTCTAACCGGTGTCGCGGCTGAGCAGAAGCGTCAGTTCCTCATCCCTGCGTCACGGCAAAGCGCTCGCCGCCGATCCCGGCCTGATGCCGCGCGGCCGGCGCTGAAGCTGGCGTTCAAACGCCCTCAAAGCAAAAGCTGAAAAACAACCCCATACACAGTAGCGGAGCTATTGAATGCATTCGTCGTTTTCAGTTGGTGCCAAGCAGGTCCTTTTCGGACTTGTCCAACGCGAACAGCCTACCGATATCTCGATGGCGCGACGCATCGCCTCGTCCGGATTTGACACGTCGGGCAAAACTCTGGCAGAGTGGCATCATCGGAAATTCGTAACACCCGCGCGGGGAAACCTGCCGCGGGTTTTTTATGTCGCAGCAGTTGCCATGATCAAAGGATCGCTATTGTTCCGCACAGCGGCAGGGCTGACAATCGCAGTGGGAATTTTGCGTGAAGTGTTTTGCCCGACGACGGGCAAGGTGTCACTGCGAACTCCGTCGATGCATTGTGCGTCGTTGCTTCAACATTGTCATTGCGAGCGCAGCGAAGCAATCCAGAATCCCTCCGCGGAGGCGCTCTGGATTGCTTCGTCGCAAGAGCTCCTCGCAATGACGGCGAGAGTGGCGATGGGGTTTCGTAGCCCGGATGGAGCGAAGCGCAATCCGGGGTTCGTGCAATAGAGCGACACTGGTCCCGGATTTCGCTTCGCTCCATCCAGGCGACGGCAGTGAGAACCTTGCCTCGGCCTACCAACCCACTCCCGCCCACCGTCTCCCGAACACCGGCGGCTTGGTCTTCACCGCGGACCAGCCGAAGAAGTGATGCTTCCCCGACCAGGAGTGCACCACGCCACTGCAGATGCTGCATTTGAAGTGGCCCGAATGCGGCTCGGCGTGCTCTTCCCTTGTCGCAATGTAGTTCATGCTGCAACCGGGGCAGGTGAATTCTTCGATCGTCCAGATGCTGTTGGCCATTGCACCGCAATCACAGGTTAGGTCACGCTGACCAGCGTAGGATTCAGCATTTGCTTCGAAGTAAACCGAATGACGCAAAATCCGTTAATTCCGATTAGCCAAGTTGGCGACTTGCCGTCTGCCACGGAAATAGGACTGGCACGATGGCAAGGCTATTTGCAGTTGATCGCGAGCGGGCCGCTAGTTGGTGAGTTCGGCGGCAGTTTTAGCTCTTGGTTTCCTGCCGTTTTTAGGCGCAGTTCGGTCCATGTTCCGTCGATCATGAGGGGGCCCGCTGGCAGCGCGGACTGTGGAGTGCCGGGGATCGTGAGGCTCAGTCCCGGTGTTTGTGTACTGTGCGCCGAAAGTCCTAGCCCGATCAGCAAGGCTAGAAGAGCAAAAACCCCCGTTAGAGACTGCACGTTCAAGCGTTTCGAGACGGGGAGCGTTGACCAAGCGGTTTCGGTTGGGAACGTTCGTCCGTCGGCACGCTTATAGACCCCGCTGATTGCAGAGAGGCCGGCGCTCATGCTGATGAACAAGAGGATCACGCTGAAGGTGAAGAAGGCGACGGTCCAAGACAGCCACGGAACGCCATTAGAGCGCGTGAACTGAAGCAATGTCCCTGAAGCAACCAGAAGCGCGACAGCAATTGTGAGAAGCGTCTTAGCAGTCTCGACCGCCAGCTTCGTCGCTTCCTTCTTGTCGTCCGAACTTCGGCCGCCAAGGCGAGCCTTCGCCTCCGATAGAAAGGCATCTTGCGTCGTGACGTCGGGCCAAATCGTCGCTTTGTTGGCCTCCAAATGTGCAATTGCAGTCAGAGGATCGAAAGCTGGCACGGCGTCACCCCCACAAAAGATAAGTTGAGATGGTACCCCAGGCTGCGTCGATCGCTTTGATGACGTCGTGGGAAGATGCAAGTGACTCGCGCTTGTTGTTGTTCGTTGTTTTTACCAACTCATAGAAGCTATCCATCACCTGGGCATCCAGGTTCTGTGCTGTGAGAACGACGGTGCTATTTGGAGACGAGAGATTCCCCTGGCTCAATCGATCCTGGTAGGGTTGAACGATCATCTGGTCGAAAAGCGACAGCACGCAGAGCAAAGCGTCAGATCGAAATGTGGACATTTGGTTTTGCAGTAGGGCGGCTTTGATTTGATCGAGAACAGCTATGTTCCTCGTGTCGTAATTCATGAACAATTTGAAGTATGACTGCGCGAGTAAAGGATCCACGGTATCCTCCCCTTTGGAAATGTCCGAGTATAATATTTACCTTTAGTTGTATCAATGGCGTCTATCCCGCGCGAAGGCCTGGCCCCCCAGTGGAGCCGGTTAAGCTTGCGACGAGCGCCCGTCAGTCCAAATCGCGCCGCCGGTCGGTCCAAGCGCCCCCTTGATCGGACAGCTAGATTTCACCCCATCGCCCTGGTCGAGCAGGGCAAAAGTCATTGGGGGTGGGATCATGAGCAAGAAACTGATTTTGACAGCTGCGCTGTTGTCGCTGGCAACTCCGGCCTTTGCGGCCGACATCATCGAACCTGCGCCGGTGGTGAAGGCGCCGATCGTGCCGGCCCAGATCTTCAGCTGGACCGGCTTCTACATCGGCGCGCATGGCGGCGGCGCCTGGAGCAAATGGACCGGCATCGACCCGACCGATCCGACGGCGACCTGGAGCTCGGCCACGGCCAGCGGCGGCATCGTCGGGGGCCAGATCGGCGGCAACTACCAGATCAGCAATTTCGTGATCGGTCTCGAAGGCACCGGCGCCTGGTCCAGCGTCACACTCAATGCCGGCGGCCCGTTCGGTGGCGGTGCCGGCTTCAACCTGTCGCTGAAGAACGATTACATCGCCACGGTCGCCGGCCGTTTCGGCGTCGCCTTCGACCGCGTGCTGCTCTACGCCAAGGGTGGCGCGGCCTTCACCCGCGACAAGTATAGCGTCAACAACGGCCTTGCCGGCCCGCTCGCCGGTTCCGCCTCGGGCAGCTTCAATCGCACCGGCTGGCTTGCCGGCGGCGGCATCGAGTGGATGTTCATGCCGAACTGGTCGGTGCGGGCCGAGTACAACTATATGGGCTTCGGCACGATCACCGAGCAGCTGGTGACGACAGGCAATCTGGTGGCGACTCCAGCCAATGTGAAGCTGAACATCCAGACCGGCACGGTGGGCGTGAACTATCACTTCTGAGCGGACGGAGCGCCACCGCTCGGCCGACTGGACCAACCCGTTCGGCGACAGCTGATGCCGCGCCGGGCGGCGCAGCGGTCCGATCCCTTGGGCCGCCGCAGGCCCGGTCGTCTTGACGCCGGATGCGCGGCTGGCAATAACGCTTTGCCGCGCAAGTGCCGGAACCCGCGTCAATGCCGCAAGGAAAGGCGTGCCCGTGAAAAGTCTCCGTCAGCTCCTGACGGGAGAGGACATCATCCAGCTCCTGATCCGGGTCGGCCTGCTTGGCCTGCTGATCATCTGGACCTTCCTGATCATCCGCCCGTTCGTGCCGATCCTGGCCTGGAGCGCCGTGCTCGCGGTCGCGTTCTATCCGGCCTTCAGCTGGGTCGCCAAGATCCTCGGCGGCCGCCCGAAGACCGCGGCCGCGATCCTCACCCTGATCACGCTCGGCATCGTCATTGGCCCGGCGACCTGGCTCGGCCTCAGCGCGGTGGACGGTGCGCGCGAGCTGGCGAAGCAGCTCGGCACCGGCGATCTCGCGCTGCAGTCGGCGCCGGAGCAGCTCAAGTCGTGGCCGGTGGTCGGCCCTTGGCTCTACGATCTCTGGGATCAGGCTTATAACAACATCCGTGCGGTGCTGCGCGAGGTCGCGCCCTATCTCCAGCCGCTGGCGGGACCCCTGTTGTCGCTTGCGGGCGATGCGAGCCTCGGCACGCTCCAGTTTCTGGTCTCGGTGTTCGTCGCCGGCTTCCTGTTTCCGCATGGGCCGCGGCTGGTTGCGGCCGGGCGCGGCTTCCTGTTTCGCATCGTGCCCGAGCAGAGCGAGCATTTTCTCGAGCTTGGGGGCGCCACCATCCGCGCCGTGGCGCAAGGCGTGATCGGCGTCGCCATCGTGCAGGCGCTGCTCGCCGGCATCGGCTTCAAGATGGCAGCCGTGCCGAGCGCCGGCCTGCTCGCCTTCATCGTGCTATTGCTGTCGATCGTGCAGATCGGCGCGTTCCTGGTGATCCTGCCGGTGATCATCTGGATCTGGACCGCCAAGGACGTCACCACGGCGCTGCTGCTCACCGTGTTTCTCGTCCTCGTCGGCTTCATCGACACCATGTTGAAGCCGCTGGTGATGGGGCGCGGCCTCACCACGCCGACCATCGTGATCTTCGTCGGCGTGATCGGCGGCACGCTCGCCCACGGTATCGTCGGCCTGTTCATCGGGCCGATCATCCTGTCGGTGGCCTGGGAGTTGATGATGGCCTGGATCAGGACCGAGGACCGGGCGGCGGCGAGCGAAAGCTGAGCTGCTCGCACGGGCTGTGGTCAAAGCGCCCCGCGAACTTGTCTATTCAACTAGACAAGTTACGATAGGGCGATTCTGTTTTCGATCTACGGCAGTAATGGCGAAGTCTTCCAAGCTGGTTGCCGCAAAACGCGGCAAGGTATTGTTGGTCAGACGGCGGTCGGACGGCCTGTGGATGTTCCCGGGCGGCCGCAAGCGTTCGCGCGAGTCCGACAAGGACTGCTTGCGGCGGGAGATCAAGGAGGAGCTGCCCAAGCTGAAGCTCGGCCGGATCAGCCTGTGGAAGGAAGTGACGGCCAGGAATAAGCGCTCCGGTCGCAAGATGAGCGACGCGATCTTCATCGCCAAGGGTGCCAAGGGCAGGCTCGAGATCGGCGACAAGAAGGAGATCGACCGCGCCGCCTGGCAGAAGCCGCGCGGCATCCGCCTGACGCCGACCTCGCGCTACATCCGCGATCGGCTGTTTCCGAGCAAGCCGCGGCGCCAGTGAGGAGGGGGGGCCGCGTCTTCGCGGCGCCGGTGCGACAAATCGCCCGCTGGTCCACAACACGAGCCCGAAATCGACAGATCATCGTGCGGTCAGGTCGGCCTACGGTCGTGGTCTGATCGAGACGGCCCCAGCTCGCTGCTATTGCTTGACCGCCAGCGTGTCCAGGCAGTGGTTGAGATAGACGGTGCGATCCCTGGGCAGCACCTTGTCGAGATCCGCCTTCAGTGCGCATTCGCGTTGCCGCATCTGCTCGGCCCGGCGCTTCTCGGCCGCCTCGCGATATTCGGGGGCAACCTTGTTGGGATCGACCAGCGCCTGCGCGCGGGCGGGAGCGGTCACGGCGAGCGCGATGGCGGCGATGATAATGAGCTGCTTCAAATGAGCCTCCGTAAAAGGGCTCATGCTAGCGCGAGGGTAGCGAGGGCTCAAACGGCAAGTACGGTGAGGCGACAGATCGCGCAGCCTGCGTCCGAGAGGCTGTCGGCGGAGTCGGTTTCGACGACCTGAAGTCGGCTATGTGAAATCGGCCAAGCGAAATCGGCCAGTGAAGTCCATTCACTTCGAGGCGTGGTCGATCTTGTGCACGAGATGCCCGGTGTCGTGATCGCGACGCAATTGGCTCAGCGAGGTCTCGTTCAATTGATGCAAGACCTCGCTGAGCGGCGTCGCATCGGGATAACCGGCCGCAAATGCCTTTCCGTAGATCTTCCGCAACGTACCGACCAGCGTGTTGCCATGCTTCTTGCTGATCGCGCCATCCTTGTCCCGATGGCGGCCGTCCAGGCCCGGTTCCTTCATGTGGTTCTCCCTGTGCGGCGTCTTGAGCGCCTGGAGAGAGCGTGCTCCCAAACGAATTGGTTGGCAACGGTGCGGCGCGCGGGAGTTGAGCGGCGGTTCGCTCCATCGCAAGAGCGTCGCGTTCGCGCTTCGCTCTCCTAGCTGTGAAGCCGCGTCAGATCGCGGTGGGACGGTCGGCGTACTACATCAGCGGAAGCGGACTCGATTGGAGCCGATATGATGCGTCTAGTTTTGGCCCTGGGCCTCTTGATCGTCTTGTGCACGTCTGCAGACGCCGCGCACCACGCTCGTGCGCACAGTCCTGCGACACGCCATCCTCCGGTCGATCGTTTCGGCACGGAAGCGAATCCTCGCGTGCGCTTCGCGGTCCCCGGCTGGAGCGATGAAGCAACGGCGCGCTGGCTCAATAATGCCTCGTCCAACGTCGGCCGAGGCGGATAGCTATACCCGGACGCGGTACGCGAAGATCGGCGGAGCCGTGTGAACCAGTTCACACTCGCGCTTCGAGACCGGTGCTATGAAGGCCTCATTGCTTTTACCGATTGATATTTTGAAAACGCCCCAGCGCTCCCTACCAGGCGCTGGGGTTTTCATTTCGATCGCGGTCACGGCCACGGCTCGCGAAGCGTGATCGGGCGGATGATTTCTGAAAAGTGCCGAGGGGCGGGCGCGACTAAGCGGCTTGCTCCTCGAACGAGGTGTAGACCTGCCCAGCCGGATCGACGATCTGAACGTCCCAGCACCCGTCTTCGACGAGCTCTCTGGCCTTCTTGAGGGCGGCCGCGAGTGACAGCCGCTTGAGGCTGACGACGCCTGCCGTGTCGAAACCGCTGATTTCAAACATGCCGTTCCTCCGGTTTTCCTGAATCTTACACCTTTCGAGGGCGTTGTCTCCCGGCTTTTGTGGCAAGGCCCTTGGAACTGCAGACAGCTGCAGCGTCCAGTGCAGCGCGGTGGCCGCCGTCGTGCCATCGGCCGACCCTGATGGTCGTGGCGCTCTCGTCGCGTTCAGGCGTCATTCCGAGGGGTTGTCTATCTTGCGGCCTTGGAGGACCGCTTCGATGTTGATCACCACTATTGCGACAATCCTTGCTCTTCATGGCGGTGCAACGGCGCCTGCCGCAGCTGTCGAACGCCCGCTCGAGGTGCAGTATCGCGGCGTACCGAGGCATCCGCCGCCGTGCGGCGATCATTGGGATCAGAGCGCCCGCGACGGGATGTGCTATCCCAACGGCTATCTCCGTCCCGAAGACCAGGCGGCGCTGCAGGGATACTATCAGGGCCCGCGGCCTTACTATGGAATGCGCCGGCGTCCGGTGCCATGCGGCCACCGCGCTGACGTCGATATCCGCGACGGTGTCTGCTACCCCAACGGCACGGTTCCACTACAATTCCAGGACCGGCCAGAGAATTATTATCGGCGGTACTGAGAGACGGGCCGTCAGGCGTGAGACCGGGTGTGCTCCGGATCAGTGTGCTCCTGATCAGCGTGCTCTTGATGAGCTAGCCGCGGAGCCGGTCCAGCGCTACGCTAAGCGGCCTGCTCCTCAAACGAGGTGTGTACGCGCCCGGTTGGATCGACGATCTGAACGTCCCAGCACCCGTCTTCGACAAGCTCTCGGGCCTTCTTGAGGGCGACCGCGAGTGACAGCCGCTTGAGGCTGACGACGCCTGCCGTGTCGAAACCGCTGATTTCAAACATGCCGTTCCTCCGGTTCTCGTGAATCTTACACCTTTCAGGGGCCTTGTCTCTCGGCTTTGGTGCTTCGAAGCAGGCTGCCGCGTGACTCATTCCGTCCCTTCGCCCCCCGTAATCGGCCGGGGCGGCCGGGCCTGCCAGGCGGCCATGTCGCTAACGTGGAATTAATCCAAAATGCCCACAATTTTAGGCAGTTGTAGGTGGGTGCTGCGTAGAGGAGCCGTCGCGAGGACGTTCCGGCGTCGGCTTCCTGTTGCTCGCTCATTTGAGGTCAATGGACATGACCACGACATCCGAGGCGCAAGGCCTCGTCGAACAACTCGACCCCGCGGCGCTCGCGCTCGCAGTCGCAGCACTCGAGCCCGCAGCCCCGGAAGCTCCGGCATCGAGCAAGCGGTCCAGCCGGAAATCGGTCCTGGCACTGTCGGTGTGTGCCTTGGCCATCAATGGTGCGGCGGCGATCTATACATTGCCGGCCGATCTTCCGTCGCCGAATCTCAGCAGTCTGGCTGAACTGCTTCCGCGCCGGGAAGCTTCCGCGCCAAAGGCGGATCCGGTTGTCGCTGCCTTGAAGGACATTCAGTCGGCCCAGCAGCAACACACGGCTTCGCTGCAGGAGAACAACCACGCCTTGCAGCAAAATGCAGCCCTGCTGCAGCAGGATTCAATGGTGCTGTTGTCTCTGCGACAGAGCATCACGGACGAACGGGTGGATGTGAGGAAGATATCTTCACAGCTGTCCACGCTCATCGCGAAGGTCGACACGCTGCAGAATGCAATGATGTCGGACGTCACGTCCTCGATCCGAAAAGCGAACGCGCGCTATGGACTGTCGGCCGCGATGCGGAAGCGGATGGTTCGGCAGTCGAAGTCTGTCGGGCCGGTTTCAGTTGGGGGAGCGCCGCTGAGTGTGCCGGCTGCGACGTCGGCTCCGGAAAGCTGAAGATAGTTCAAACGAAGCAGTTGGCAGTACTGGCCCTCGAGTTCACGTTGGCCGGTCTTCTTGTCATGCCAAGCAGGACACGATGGCAAGCACGACGTCTGCGCTTAGCTCCCCTGAGTACATCGTGAAAAGGATGCCAGCGCCAAGAACAACAGCAGAGACCTTGAGAATAATCATTTTGAGATCCCCTCGTGGGTGACGAGACACTGGACCCGGATTGTTTCCTGAGTGCTTCGCGTGATGCGGCGAACGGTTTCATTCACCGAGACGTTATCCGTGAGGGGCCGCTCCACTTAGAGGCCGCAACAGGGGCTGCTGCGCCCCGATGCATTTTCGAGATCAAGCCCGGGGGGCATCGCAATCGAGCTGGCGCGCGCCAACGGTGACTTCAAAACTCTCTCGCGAGAGCGAGCGCGGGGTCTCAGTTGCTCCGTTCCGACCTCCAGCCGGTTTCCCGATGTGAAATGGTGGCGGTGATATCGACGTCTCTGCCGGCGGACTGGCGCCAGGCCGCCACGCCGAAACACACCGTCAGCGTCAATGTCGTCAGCAATAGCAGCACCGACAGAAACTGGCTCACGCATACCCCCAAGCAAGATCACACACGAGGGCGCGCACATCTGGTTGATTCGGAAAATGCAGTCCGACTGACCTAGGGAGCGTTTTCCCCAAGGTTGCAGACCCGTGGACCAACACTCGTAGCCCTTGAGCCACCGCGCTCAGGATCCGGCTCCGCACGCACCAGGCTTCTGCGCTTCACAAGAATTGGCCGGCTATTGCCGTCGCCACGGCATAAGCTTTGGCTGGATGCTCGATGGCAGCCTCGCCGGCCGTCGCTCTATGATAGAGGCGATTGTTGGAGGCGGTGACTTTACAGCGCTGTAGATCCCGTCCGACCGACCAAATTGGAATCGCAGCCCTAGATCTCGCGATGGAATTAGCTGGCAACGCAGCGAAGCGCTGACCCGCCGGTTCGCGCTGGCGGCCCCCCTTTAGAATTCGCTAGTTGGGGGGGCTGCCGCTCTTGGCCTTGGACGAATGTTTCACTACCGGTTTGGCCGGCGTGGCCGGCTTCTTCGCTTCGTCGCCGCGGGCAGTTCCCCACGGATCGACTGCCTTCTGGTTGGGAACATTGCCGAGGGAGCGTTGATAGGCGCGCTCGGCCCGAATGTCGTCCGCCTTCTCGGCCTCCGTCTTGTCCTTGGACTCGCCGTACATTGGAACATGGTCCTGAGCCAATGCGGTCTGTGCGATCAGGGCGAACATGACAGCGACGGCGATTTTGCGCATCGAGAAACTCCCGGTTCTGTGACTAGCATAACATCGCGCCGATTGCGGCATCAATGCATCGGAGCGGCGTCCGGTAACGGCTGATGACGCATCGCCGCCGGTTGAAGCGGTAGAGATAAGCCCGCCGACTCACAAGGTCGGCGGGGTTCTCTTGCGGGGCAGGCTAGTCATCATCCGCCGACGAGCCGTTAGTTCGCTAGTTGAGCGCGCGCCTGTTTGACATTGCGTGAGACGACACGATCGTAGGCCGATAAAGCGGCATCGGTCGCTAACTCAACCATTTCTCGATAGGCGCCGTCGTTCGTTTGAGTGAAGCTTTCGTGGATTGCTCTGGCAAGCTGTTCGTCTGAAACGGCGTCTCCCGGGGCCGCTCGTCCGGTGAGTCGGCTATACAGATTCAAGCGATACACGTCGGCGGCGATTTGCCAGGCCCAATCCTCCAGTCCCAGTTGTTGAACCACCCGGTCGACCCCTTGCTCTACGCGCAGAAAAATTGGGGTAGTCGACGCTGGGCATAGAAAAAACTAACTCAGGTTAGAAAAAAATCTGCCCTACAAATTCAGGTGGAAGCCGCCGCTCGAGGCGCGCGCCGGTTCAGGCGCTAACAAATACGCCGCCGGGCTCTAATACATTGTCCCGGCGGCGGTGTTCATTTCCAGCCCCGAGATGGGAACTAACAAAAACCTCGGATAGAGATTTTACGTACGAAACCTGGGAAGGTTTCAGGCTGCCGGTTCACGCTGGCGGGCCTTGGCAGGCCCTGCAAACTCCTGTTGATGTGGCCGAGGAAGCTGTCACATTACTTTGACAGACAGGTGCCAATTTGGAAGGCGCTGGGATTTCAGAGCCCAGACCGGAATACGCGGCGAACGCTGCCAAGCGAATATATTCCGCTTGTGCAGCGTTCAGTATCCTCTCAATTTCGGGAGTTCGGCGTGTTTGATGCTGAAATGACTGCGCTGCTCAGGGCGGTGCTCGATGAAGTTTGCGAAAATATTCCTGTAAGCGAGACGGGCGCCAGAGCGTACGTTGCTTCGAAGCTGCTCGATGCCGCGGCACATGGACAGTTCTCAACCGACGCGTTGAAAGCAGCGGGTCGCAAGGCCCTGAGCCCACCAACGATGTGGCGCTGATTATCCGCTCCACATCACTCGATCACATCGTATTCGAAGGCGACGCCCTCCGGGTCGTTCTCCTCAAACCATCGTTCCGCGGCGCCCACCGTCGCGAAGACCTTGATGTGATCGATGTCGCCGACCTGCTTGGGGTGTTGCGCCGGCCCTAGTGGGGCTCTTTCGCGCGCATGGAGCGCATCTGCCCGGATCTGGCGGACGGGGAGGGCGCGCTGCCGCTTGAGCGCGCCGGCCTCATGGCGATCGCGCGCAATTGCCGCGCTGCCATCCTCGACGCTCTGATCGGCAATCAATTTGCCAACACAGTGCCCTCACACGGCTTTTTCGGTCGGCTTGTGATTTCGCTTAAGTTATTGTTTCGGCTTGGTGAGCGCGCTGGGGCTCGAACCCAGGACCCCGTGATTAAAAGTCACGTGCTCTACCGGCTGAGCTACGCGCTCCCATGGCCGCTGATGGCTTTCAAGATCGATCGCCATCGTCTTCGGACATTCGAGAAGCATGTCTTGCCGCTGCCTCAACTGGCGTCGCGGGGAAAAACCGGCTGTTTCCGGATCATGCTTTCGGCCCGCGCTGTGTAGGGGGACGGGGCGCTGAGGTCAATAGTGCGAGTGGCGGCCCAAACTCTTGGCGGAGGCGGGGATTCGCTCGCGCTTTCCGCCGCTTAGGCCAGAATTTTCAACTCGATTGGCGGCCCGCTATCCACGCCGAACAGCGCCGGTGGCTTGCCGGCGCGGAGGTTTCACCCGCGCCGAGAGGCCGTTCGTTCGTCAGTTCGCTTCCCGCCGGACCTCGCTCGGCACCGGTTGCGGCGTGCCGGCGGGGGTCGGCAGCGCAACCGGGCGCAGGCCGATCAGCTCGGCGGTGCGGATCGCGCTGTCGCGCCAGAACTGGAACGAGTTGATGCGGCTGAGCTCGAGGATCGCGATCGCGACCGCGGCCAGGAACGGCAGGCTTTGCAGCACCAGGACGCCGGCGAAGATGTAGATCTCGGTGATCTGGCGATAGCTGTTGGAGGCGATCAGCACGCCGGCGCCGATCACCAGCAGGGTGCCGATGACGGCCTCCCAGAACGCCTGGAACTCGATCGACATCCTGGACAGGCCGCCCTTGGAGGTGCGCGCGAACGCGATGTGCTCGGTGATGAGACCTTGTGCCACCGCGCGCGACACCGTCCATTGCACGCTCATCGCGGCGATCATCGCGCCCATCATCTGGCCGGGTTTGATCGCGACGCGCGCGCGGTACATCGACAGGAAGTGCGCGAGCGAGACGATGAAGGCGCCGATGATCGGCAGGGTCAGGATCTTGTCGGGGATGGCGATGTCGGCGAAAGCGACGATCGGCACCCAGATGAGGTTGAGCAGCGCCACCACCACGCCGAGGCTTTCGGCGCCGAGCCAGTTCAGCCAGCCCAAGCCATATTCGCGCTTCTGGTCGGGCGTCAGCCGGCTGCGGCCGGGCAGGAAGTGCCGCCAGTGCTTCTTCACGATCTGGAGGCCGCCATAGGCCCAGCGGTGACGCTGCTTCTTGAAGGCCTCGTAGGTGTCGGGGAGCAGGCCCTGGCCGTAGCGGTGATTGGTGTAGTGGGTGGTCCAGCCGAGCTCCTGGATCGCAAGGCCGAGATCGCTGTCCTCGCAGATCGTGTCGGACGACCAGCCGCCGGCCATGTCCATCGCGGCGCGGCGGATCAGGCACATCGTGCCGTGCACGATGATGGCGTTGGCTTCGTTGCGCTGGACCATGCCGATGTCGAAGAAGCCGGCATATTCGCCGTTCATGATGTAGTGCATGATCGACAGGTCGCCGTCGCGATGCTCCTGCGGCGCCTGCACGAGGCCGACGCGCGGGTCGGCGAAAGCCGGCACGAGGTCCTTCAGCCAGTCGGGATCGACGACATAGTCGGCATCGAGGATGCCGATGATCTCGGCATCGACGGCGGTGCGGTCCATCGCGATCCGCAGCGCGCCGGCCTTGAAGCCCTGCACCTTCTCGGCGTTGATGAACTTGAAGCGTTCACCGAGCGCGCGGCAATGGTCCTGGATCGGCTGCCAGAACGCGGGATCGGGCGTGTTGTTGATGATGACGACGCATTCGTAGTTCGGATAGTTCAGCCGCGACAGCGCATCGAGCGTCTGCTTCAGCATCTCGACCGGCTCGAAATAGGCGGGGATGTGGATCGAGACCTTCGGGTAGTAATTCTCGGGAACGTTCTCGACCGGCTTGGTCTTGGAGAGCAGCCGCTGCGGCGGCCGGCCCAAGGCCACCGCCGCGATCTCGTCGACGCGCGCCATCGCGATGAGGACCAGGGGAACAAGCAGGATCATGCCGAGCGTGAGCGCGAAGGCCGAGCCGAAGATGAAATAGTGGTCGTTCCAGAACGCGAACACCGTCGCGGCCCAGGCGCCGACGCCGTTGGCGGTCGCCGACAGCAGGAACGCCTGCCTGGCGGTCGGTTGCTCCAGCCGCAGGATCGGCAGCGACAGGAGGATGCCGACCAGCAGCGCAATTCCCATCAGCTTCCAGTAGTCGGGATTCTCGACCGGGCCGGTCCAGGCGAATTTCGGCTCGCGGCTGGCGTTGAGGATGCCCCAGTACGGGCCGACGCCGCCCTCGAAATATTTCCAGGGCTGATCGATGGCTTCGACGATGTTATATTCCATGCCGATGGCTTCGGCGCGGCTGACGAAGTTGCGCAGGGTCAGCGCCTGCTGGAACGGACCGGGGTCGGCGTTGCGAAGGTTGTAGCCCTGGCTCGGCCAGCCGAATTCGGCGATCACGATGCGCTTGCCCGGGAACAGGTTGCGCAGCAGGTTGTAGCGATCGACGGCCTGGTCGACGGCCTGGTCCGAGCGGAAGTTTTCCCAATAGGGCAGCACGTGGGCGGCGATGAAGTCGACGTTGGAGGCAAGGTCGGGATTGTCGCGCCAGATGTTCCAGATCTCGCCGGTCGTGACGGGCACGCGGACCGAGCCCTTCACCTTCTTGATCATGTCGATGAGGTCTTCGACCTTCTGCTCGCCGCGGTAGATCACCTCGTTGCCGACCACGACGCCGACGACGTTGCTGTTCTTGCGGGCGAGTTCGATGGCGGCCTTGATCTCGCGCTCGTTGCGATCCTTGTCCTTGTCGATCCAGGCGCCGACGGTGACCTTGAGGCCGAACTCGGCCGCGATCGGCGGCACCAGCTCGACGCCGCCGGTGGACGAATAGAGACGGATCGCGCGCGTCATCGTCGACAGCGTCTTCAGGTCGGCGCGGATTTTCTCGACGGTGGGGATGTTGTCGATGTCGGGGTGCGCCGCGCCTTCGAACGGGGCGTAGGAGACGCTGGGCAGCAGGCCCTTGAAGTCGGGCGCGGGTTCCTTGTCGCGCAGGACTCCCCAGATGCCGGCGTGAAGCACGGACACAAGCAACAGAACGGCGGCGACAACGCGCATCGCGGCTAAACCAAAAGGGGCTGAGGTGGCAGGGAAGCGGATCCGACCCCGAGATCCGACCGAGTCCGCGGCAAATGGAGCATACCTCTGCCGCGCGGTTTCACAACTGTCATGGCCTCATGACCGTATGAGGGCATGACAGTTTTGGAATGTGCGGCAGTGCCAACCGCTTCTATCGCCGATCGTTCCTGAACGGCGGCTGAAACGATCGCGGCTATTTCGAGGGCGCCGGTGTCGGGCTTGCCGCAGGCGCGGGGCTCGCGGCCGGCTGCGGGGCCTGCGAATTGCCCGTGGCTGGCGCCGCCGGCTGGGAGGCGCTGGCTGACGCCTGCTGCGGCTGGGATGCCGGGTTGATCCAGCAGGCGTGCACGCGGCTGTCCAGGGTCTCGGCGACCTTGGGATCGATCTGGCCGCCAAAGCGGGTCAGGCAGCGGAAGGCGGCCTGGATGTGGCCGCCGGGGCAGCCGAAGCGGTCGTAGAGGTCGAGATGGCGGAACGCGGTATCGAGGTCGTCGCGCCACATCAGCCGCACCACGCGCCGGCCGAGCCAGACGCATTCGGGGTTGCCGGCCGGGCCGTTGATGACCTGGGCTGCTTCGGCGAATTCGTCGGTGCGGCGCTGGTTCTGGGCGGCGTCCTTGGCGGCGGCATCGGCGGGCTGGGCGGCTGCCTTGCCCTGGTCCGGGGCGGGCGTGCCGCTCTGGGCGGAGGCGCCACCGAGACCGACCATCACGACCAGGGAGGCGACGGCCAAGGTGGCGGCGAACTGCCGCAGGACCGCATTTCGTAACTCGAACACCCGTTGCCGCATGAATTCCCCAATATATCAGCTGACCGCCCGCGCCAGGACCTCGCGGACTCGCCGGTGATGGCGTCCAAATGGGTCCCCAATGCGGCGGCAAAGTCCTGCCGAGTCCATGACCTGAATT
Source organism: Bradyrhizobium sp. 482_C4_N1_8 (assembly GCF_052075965.1). Taxonomy (NCBI): domain Bacteria; kingdom Pseudomonadati; phylum Pseudomonadota; class Alphaproteobacteria; order Hyphomicrobiales; family Nitrobacteraceae; genus Bradyrhizobium; species Bradyrhizobium sp. 482_C4_N1_8. The sequence goes on from NZ_CP197231.1 coordinate 4,541,919, forward strand.
TGAAATTTTGTCCAGCAAAGTCACGATCCTAGGCCTCTGTCGAACGGCCGCAGGTAAATTCCTCGGGGGAGGGAAGGATCCATCCCGGACACACCCCTTGGCAGATGGCGCGTGAGCAGGTAATCGACGGCACCTCGCGGAGGACGGAACCGATTTCTCTTCGTACGCCACTGGCGCTTCTGCTCGTTTCACTGGGTGCGATTGCTGCCGTGTGGTGGTGGCTGGCCACGCCAATCACGCTCGCGCGCGCCCCGATCGACCCGGCCGACAAGGTCCAATGCGTCTCCTATGCGCCGTTCCGCGGGGAACAGTCGCCGCTGAACGCGTGGACCCATATCGAAGCCGACCAGATCGAGCAGGATTTGCGACAGCTCAAGGAGATCACCGACTGCGTCCGCACCTATTCGATGGAGAACGGGCTCGACCAGGTGCCGGCGATCGCCGCCAAGGTCGGCGGGCTGAAGGTGCTCCAGGGCATCTGGCTCTCCAGCAACCGCGCCAAGAATTTTGAGCAGGCCGCGCTCGCCGTCCGCCTTTCCAAGGAATTCCCCGGCATCATCACCAGCGTCATCGTCGGCAACGAGGTGCTGCTGCGCGGCGAGATGACGACGGCGGACCTCGTCTCCATCATCCGCTCGGTGAAGGCGCAGGTCAGCGTGCCCGTCACCTATGCCGACGTCTGGGAGTTCTGGCTCAGGAATCGCGAGGTCTATGACGCCGTCGACTTCGTCACGATCCACATCCTGCCTTATTGGGAGGATGTTCCGGTGAAGGCGAAGTTCGCAGCGAGCCATGTCGAGGCGATCCGCGAGCGCATGGCGGTCGCGTTCCCCGGCAAGGAAATCCTGATCGGCGAGACCGGCTGGCCCAGCGAAGGGCGCATGCGCGAGGGCGCGCTGCCGTCGCGCACCAACCAGGCGCGCGTCGTCTCGGAAATCCTGGGCCTGGCGAAAGCGAACAAGTTTCGCGTCAATCTGATCGAGTCCTATGACCAGCCCTGGAAGCGCAAGCTGGAAGGCACCGTCGGCGGCTATTGGGGCCTGTACGACTCGGTGCGCCGGAACCTGAAATATCCGCCGGGCCAGCCGATCAGCAATTTCCCGTACTGGAAATGGTACATGGGCGCCGGCATGGGCCTCTGCGTGCTGGTGTTCGCGGTCGCCGGCCTCACGCTGCGCAGGCGGCCGTGGACGCCGCGCTTCTCGGCCTGGCTCGGCGTCGCGATCTCGGCGACGTCAGCGGGCACCCTGCTCGGGATCGGCGTCGACAAGATGTATTATGAGAGCTACGGCATCGGCGGCTGGCTGCACTGGGGCGCGCTGCTTCTGGCCGGCATCCTGTCGCCGATCTTCTGCGCGCAGGCGATGGTGATCGGCCGCAGCCTTCCGACCTTCCTCGATCTGCTCGGCCCGCGCGAGGGCCGCAAATGGTCGAAGCTCACCGCCGTGCTCGGCCTGACGCTGGCGGTGACCGCGGTGATCGCGGCGCAGACCGCGCTCGCCTTCGTGTTCGACTCGCGCTACCACGACTTCCCCTACGCCTCGCTGACGATGGCGGTGGTGCCGTTCGCGGTGCTGATGCTGAACCGGCCGCAGATCGGCCAGCGTCCGATTGCGGAATCGGTATTCGCGGGCCTGCTCACGCTGGCGGCCGCCTATGTGCTGTTCAACGAGGGCCGCGAGAACTGGCAGTCGCTGTGGACCTGCGCGATCTACTTGCTGTTCGCGTTCACGCTGTGGCGGGCGCGGGCCGAGCAAATCCAAGAATGAACAGGCCGATCGCAAGGCCCGACAGCACGACATTGTAGAGCACGATGCCGAGGCCGGCGGCGACGATGCCGACGGTCAGCAGCACGATCGACGGCCGCATCAGGTTCAGCGTCGCAACCACCAGCGCGACGATGCCGAACACCGAATTCTTGAACAGCACCGTCGAGACTGTGCGCGCCTTGCAGATTAGAGTCTGCAGGCCGGCGTCACAGGCGAGGCCAACGGTCGAGTTCTCGATGCCGAGATAGCGCAGATAGATCGCGTAGCCGACGGACACGAAGCCGACGACGATCAGGAACTGCACCTGGTAGGGCGTGAGGCGGAAGGGCTTTTTTGTCATGGGCGCAATATGGTCGGGATGACGGGAGGGGGCAACAGGCGAGGTGGATATTTCTGCCCATTGCATAATCGCCAATTAGGCGATGAGACCGAGCTCGCGCGCGCTGTGGCTAACCCAAGCGACACAGGAGACCATTGGGCCTCAATTCCAGCTCGAATGCCCAAGGTTGTGGTGCGTTAATCAGGTCCTCCTCCATATTGCCCTGAGGCGAAAGCTCAGTCTTGTACATCGCCGTCGCGATGGCCAGTGGGACTCCCCCTGGATTGGGCACTGGAATTCCGGCATCAACGCTGATTGGGCCGCCATTTATTGGATCGGATGCCATCAGAGTCGTGTTCAAGCCGTCTCCTAGATCGACAGCGCAACCGTGCATGAGCGTTACCGCGAAGAGCTCAGTCAGGCGCTTTTGTTGATCGAAAGCGTTGCTTTCCTTGGGTTCGAGCACTCCGCTGCTTCTCAGGGTTGCCTTCAGATCGGTGAACAGTCGATCAGACGTAAATGCAGGCCGGACGACGAAGCTACTCGTCAATTTGTCAATATAATCCAGCTCTTCCGCGTTGAGCCGTTCCACGCTTATCGTTCCGAAGTTAGTGCGGACGATCTTTTGTTCGATCGTCTCGACTAGCTTTTTTGCCTTCGCCATCGGGAATTTTCGGAGGCGCGGCGGAGCGCGTCTGAGGGTCGCGTGCAGCCAAGGCACGAACTGGGATGGCAGTGATCTGTTCGTGATGTACGGATTGGCCCCAGGCGGGTGTCTATTGAAGAAAGACATGAAGAAGGCGATCAGAGCCCAATCGCGCACTTCCCGAGTAACTATCCCTTTGTTGCGTTCGGCCTTATGAGCGACGAAGTCGCCGATTTCCTGAACAGGTTCTCTTCCATCGCAGCGATCTCTGGCAAATAGAAAAATACGCGCCAGATCCTCCGGCACAAAGTCTCCGTTCAGGAAACGAACAACGCGCGCTCGGATTCCAGCATCAACCATTGTCGATCACCCCTGCGTTGATGCTTGTTATTTGAGCGTTCCTACCGCCTGAAGAACGACGACAGCGTCGATCCCGTCGAGGCCGTCTCCGGCTTCGCCGGTGCGGCCGGCGGCTGAGGCGCGGGGGCAGGCGCGGGCTCCTCGCGCTTCGACGAGCGTTTTGAGGAGTAGCTGCGGCGGCGCTTCTCCGGTTTGGCGGCCGGAGCGGGCGCCGGCGCAGTCTCGGCTTGCGGGACGGAGTCCTGGTTCTTGTCCGCGTTCTTCTCCTGAACCCGGTCCTGAGTCTTCTCTTGTCCCTTCTCCGATCCGCCGCGCATCGACAGCCGCTGGCCGTCGAACACGGTGGTCTCGCAATGGCGGTCGTTCTCGGCGAGGCCCGCGCAGAGCTTTGCGGCGGCGGCGGCATTGATCAGCGGGCCGGCCCCCAAGCGGAGCTGCATGCCGAGGCCGGCATTGCCTTCCTTGATCATGATGATCGGCCGCAGCGCCGCGATCTCGGGATTGGACTTGGTCAGGCCGCGCCAGAGCGCGCGCAGGCCGTCGAGCGAGTTGGCGCCGCCAAGGTCGATGGCGAAGCGCGTCTGCTGGACCGCGATTGCAGGGGCCTCGCTCTCGGCCGTCTCCGGCGGCTTGGCTGGCGCCGCGGCGACCTCGGTCGGGGCGGGCGCCTGTTCGGGCTTCTTCTCGGCGGCCTTCTCCGTCGTCTCGGGCTGCGTCAGCTTCGATGCGGCGGGATCGGGTGGCGCCATGATCGACTTGGATGGCACCAGCGGAAGCATGGGCAGTGCCGACGTTGTCAGCGGCGACTGCGATACCAGCGAGGCCATGGCGGCGTTCTGCGGCGGCGGGATCAACTGATCCTTTGCGGCCTCCTTCAGGGCGTCTTTTGTCGGCTCCTTCGCCTGGTCCTTCGCGGCTGCCGCGCGCGGCTTGTCACTTGGGGGAGCCGGCGTCGAGGCGACCGGCGCGACGGTCGGCGCCGCGGGCTGGGTGTCAGGCGCCGGCGCGTCCTGCGGCTTCGCGCTCTGCTTGGCGATGGCGCCGGTGACGGAATCCATCCCTTGCTCGAGCACGGTGACGCGCGAATAGAGCCGGTCACGATCGGTGTTCAGCGTCTCGATGGCGGAGGCGAGGCGGCGGGCCTCGTTCTGGCTCTCCTTGGTCAGCATCTGGAGCCGGTCGGCCTGGCGCGACAGATCGGCCGACGCAACCTGGTCACGGCGCCAGCCGAGCTGGGCCTGATTGGCCATCACGGCCATCACGACGGCGCCGACGGCAACCACGCCCCACGCGCCCAGCCGCCACATCGTGCTGCGGTCGACCGCGCTTTCCTCGGCCAGAAGTCCGGAGAACAGCCCGCCGGTCTCCTTGGCCCCGAAGGCGTCCGCCAGTGGGTCGGAATCCTTTGCCATGAACGTTAAGTGCCCAGCCCCGAACTGCTTCCCCGAATCAATCAGGGAACATTAACAGGAAAACCCCGTCGCACTTGAATTCCGGGCGTTTGCGGGGGTAGCAAGGCGACAGCTCATGACGGCGTCGGCCTGCCGCCGCCCGTTGATTCGGCCATGTTTGACAGGATTTCGATGACCGCCCGTTCCAGCCTCACGATCGTACTCGCCGCCGGCGAAGGCACGCGCATGCGATCGAACCTGCCGAAAGTGCTGCATCCGGTCGCCCACCAGAGCCTGCTCGCGCACGTGCTCGCCGCCACACCGAAGGGAACCGGCACCTCGCTCGCCGTCGTGATCGGCCCCGACCATCAGGCGGTCGCGGACGAGGCGAAACGCATCCGTCCCGATGCGCTCACCTTCGTGCAGGCAGAACGGCTCGGCACCGCGCATGCGGTGCTGGCGGCGCGCGAGGCGATTGCGCGGGGCGCGGACGATCTGCTGATTGCCTTCGGCGACACGCCGCTGATCTCAGCCGAGACCTTTGCGCGGCTGCGCGCGCCGCTCGCGAAGGGCGCAGCAATCGCCGCGCTCGGCTTTCGCGCCGCCGATCCCACCGGCTATGGCCGCTTCATCGTCGAGGGCGACCGTCTGGTCGCGATCCGCGAGCATGCCGATGCCAGCGCGGACGAGCGCAAGATCGATCTGTGCAATGCCGGCCTGATGGCGATCGACGGGCGCCGTGCACTCGCGATCCTCGACAAGATCGGCAATGCGAATTCGAAGGGCGAATATTATCTGACTGACGCGGTCGGCGTCGTTCGTGAACAGGGATGGGAGTCCGTCGTGATCGAGACCAGCGAGGACGAGGTGCGCGGCATCAACACCAAGGCGCAGCTCGCGGAGGCCGAAGGCGTGATGCAGGCGCGCTTGCGCAAAGCGGCGATGGAAGCAGGCGTCACGCTGATCGCGCCCGAGACCGTTTATCTGTCCGCCGATACCGTGTTCGGCAATGACGTCACCATCGAGCCGTTCGTGGTGATCGGTGCGGGCGTGTCGATCGCCGACGGCACGGTGATCCATTCCTTCTCGCATATCGTGCAGACCACGCTCGGCAAGAACGTCTCGATCGGCCCCTATGCGCGACTGCGACCCGGCACCTCGCTCGGCGACGGCGCGCGCATCGGCAATTTCGTCGAGACCAAGGCCGCGACGCTGGAGGCCGGCGTCAAGGTCAACCATCTCTCCTACATCGGAGACGCCACCATCGGCGCCAATTCCAACATCGGCGCCGGCACCATCACCTGCAACTACGACGGCTTCAAGAAGCACAAGACGATCATCGGGCAGGGTGCCTTCGTGGGCACCAACTCCTCTCTCGTCGCGCCGGTGAAGATCGGCAACGGCGCCTATATCGGCTCAGGCTCGGTGATCACGCGCGATGTGCCCGACGACGCCATGGCGCTGGAGCGCAATCAGCAGACCATCCGGGAAGGCGGCGCTGCGCGCTATCGCGAGATGAAGACCGGCGGCAAGAAGCCGGAAAAGAAGCCGGAGAACTGAGCGCCAACTGCGGTGTCCTCTCGCTTTGTGCGCGATCTGAGCAGTTTTCTGATTGACACATTCGTCACGGGGATGGGGCGACTGCTGCTGCGGGAAATGAACGAGTACGATCCGCCCGAGATTTTGGCCCTCGTCATCGGGCTAGCGTTCTGGGCGCTCCTCATTTTCCTCGTCTGGGCCGTGATGCTGGGGTGGTAGGGCGCGCCGCTATTCGTCGTCGGAGAATTCCGAGAAGATCGCGCGCGTCAGGCGCCAGCCGCGCAGCTTGGCCCGTTTCGCAGGTTCTCCGGCAGCGTGCTTGACGAAGACGGGTTTGCTTTCCTTGCCGCGCTGGGGCGGCGGCCAATGCGCAAGGTGCGTGCCAGTGGTCTCGCTGGCGTGGGCATACATCGATGACAGGCCTTTGCGGCCGGACGAGCTTTTCATGACCTTACTCCCTGGCCGGGAATCGTTGGTCAAACTTATTGACAACAAGTTAATTCGCGCGGTTTAAGGCCGGCCAATTCGACGCAGTCGAAATCGGAAGCGAACCGGCGCTGTCTCAATCCGCAATAATTATTGAGTATCTGGTTCCTTAGGAACTTCGCTAAAGACCGAGCGGATCGTTTAGGCGATTTTTCGACGATTTGGGGGATATTGATCCGCATGTGCGGGATTGTCGGCATTCTCGGGCGCACGCCGGTTGCAGAGCAATTGGTGGATTCGCTCAAACGTCTTGAATATCGCGGCTACGACTCCGCTGGCGTCGCCACGCTCGAAGGCAAGCATCTCGCGCGCCGCCGCGCCGAGGGCAAGCTGAAGAACCTGGAGAAGCGGCTGGAAGCCGAGCCGTTGAAGGGCACGACCGGCATCGGCCACACCCGCTGGGCCACCCACGGCAAGCCGACCGTCAACAATGCCCATCCGCACGCGACCGAACGCGTTGCCGTGGTCCATAACGGCATCATCGAGAATTTCCGCGAGCTGCGCGAGGAGCTCGAGAAAAAGGGCACGGTGTTCCACACCGAGACCGACACCGAGATCGTGCTGCATCTCGTGGACGATCTGCTCACGCGCGGCAACAAGCCCGTGGAAGCGGTGAAGCTGACGCTGGCGCGGCTGCGCGGCGCCTTCGCGCTCGGCTTCATCTTCGCCGGTGACGACGATCTCATGATCGGCGCCCGCAATGGCCCGCCGCTCGCGATCGGATATGGCGACGGCGAGATGTATCTCGGCTCCGACGCCATCGCGCTCGGCCCCTTCACCGACACGATCAGCTATCTCGAAGACGGCGACTGGGTCGTGCTGACGCGCAAGGGCGCCACGGTCTTCGACAAGGACGGCCACGCCGTCCAGCGCGAGAAGATCAAGCACGCCGCCTCGACCTCGCTGGTCGACAAGGCCAATTACCGCCACTTCATGGCGAAGGAAATTCACGAGCAGCCGGAAGTGGTCGGCCACACGCTGGCGCGCTATGTCGACATGGCGACCGAGCGCGTCTCGCTGCCGGTCAAGCTGCCCTTCGACTTCAAGAGCATCCAGCGCATCAACATCACCGCCTGCGGCACCGCGAGCTATGCCGGCTTCGTCGCGAAATACTGGTTCGAACGCTTTGCGCGCGTGCCGGTCGAGGTCGATGTCGCCTCCGAATTCCGCTACCGCGAGGCGCCGTTGCGCAAGGGCGATCTCGCCATCTTCATCTCGCAGTCGGGCGAGACCGCCGACACGCTGGCCGCGCTGCGTTATGCCAAGGCCGAGGGTGTGCACACGGTGGCCGTCGTCAACGTGCCGACCTCGACGATCGCGCGCGAGAGCGAGACCGTGCTGCAGACGCTGGCCGGTCCCGAGATCGGCGTCGCCTCGACCAAGGCCTTCACCTGCCAGCTCATGGTGCTGGCAAACCTAGCGATCGCGGCCGGCAAGGCCCGCGGCGAATTGTCCGACGAGGACGAGACCAAGCTCGTTCATGGCCTCGTCGAGATCCCGCGCCTGATGTCGGACGCGCTCACCACCGAGCTCCAGATCGAGAAGCTCGCGCGTGAGATCGCCAAATCGCGCGACGTGCTCTATCTCGGCCGCGGCACCAGCTTTCCGCTCGCGCTCGAAGGCGCGCTGAAGCTGAAGGAGATCTCCTATATCCATGCCGAGGGCTATGCCGCCGGCGAGCTGAAGCACGGGCCGATCGCGCTGATCGACGAGACCATGCCGGTCGTCGTCATCGCCCCCTACGACCGCGTGTTCGAAAAGACCGTCTCCAACATGCAGGAGGTTGCCGCCCGCGGCGGCAGGATCATCCTGATGACCGACGCCAAGGGCGCGGAGGAGGCGACCGTCGAGTCCCTCGTCACCATCGTCATGCCCGACATGGCGGCGGCGTTCACGCCGATGGTCTATGCCGTCCCCGTGCAACTGCTCGCCTATCATACGGCGGTCATCATGGGCACCGATGTCGACCAGCCGCGCAACCTCGCGAAATCGGTGACCGTGGAATAGGCAGAAGGGATCAGGCCGGAACGCTAGGTAGTCTTCCAAAACCTGCTAGAAGACCCTAGCTTGAGTGCAGCGACCGACCTGGAACCCGAATGACCCCCCGCGACGACGCGCCTGCGCCGCTTGATCCCATCCCGGAACCGCATACCGGCCTGATGGGCCGCTTCCGCAATTATTTTCTGACCGGCCTCGTCGTGACGGGGCCAATTGCCATCACGCTGTATCTGGTCTGGTGGTTCGTCACCTGGGTTGACGGCGTGGTGCGGCCGTTCGTGCCGCTGGCCTACCGGCCCGAAACCTATCTGCCGTATGTCGTTCCAGGTTGGGGACTGATTGTCGCATTCTTCACGCTGACGCTGGTCGGCTTCCTCGCCGCCAATCTGATCGGCCGGACGCTGGTCGATATCGGCGAGACCTTCCTCGGCCGGATTCCGGCGGTGCGCGCCATCTATCGCGGCCTGAAGCAGGTGTTCGAGACGCTGTTCTCGGGCAAGGGCTCGAGCTTCCGCAAAGTCGGCCTGGTCGAGTTTCCGTCGCCGGGAATGTGGTCGATCGTGCTGATCTCGCAGTCGCCGAACGAAGAGGTCGCGCGCAGCCTGCCGGGGCAGGAGGAGCACGTCTCCGTGTTCCTGCCGTGCTCGCCGAACCCGACCACGGGCTTCTTCTTCTACGTGCCCAAGAGCAAGATCGTCGAGGTTGACGTGAGCACCGAAGATGCCGCGACCCTGATCATGTCGGCCGGCGTTGTGCAGCCGGGCTCGGCGCCCGACCCGAAAAAGGCCGCCGCGCTCACGGGCATGGCGAACGCCGCGCGCATTGCCAACGCGTCCGCGCTCCAGCCCCAGCCTGCGAAGGTGGAGTAGGGCCATTCCCGTTTCGGATGGCCGCATTCACGCAAGCACTTTCGTCCTCTGCTAGTCTTCCGGTTGAATCGAGCACCTCGCTCGGAATTCGACCTGGAGTGCATGATGACGAAGACCATTGCGATCCTCGCGCCCGGCGCCATGGGCAGCGCCGTGGCCCGCCGCCTCGGCGAAAACGGTGCGCGCGTGCTGACGTCGTTGAAGGGGCGCAGCGAGGCGACGCAAAAGCGCGCCGCGGATGCCGGCATGATCGGCGCCGAGGACGACGCGATCGCGGAGGCCGACATCATCCTTTCGATCGTGCCGCCGGGCGAAGCCGTGGCTTTGGCCGAACGCCTGGCGGCGCTGATCGTCCGGCGCGAGAAGAAACCCATCGTCGTCGACTGCAACGCGGTCAATGTCGATACCGTTCAAAGAATCGAGGAGATCATCGGCTCGGCGCAGGCGCCGTTCGTCGATGGCGGCATCATCGGCTTCCCGCCGCAGCCCGGCAGCAAGAGCCCGGCCTTCTACCTGTCCGGCGAGTACGCTGGGGATCTCGCGGTGCTGAAGGATCTCGGGCTCGACGTGCGGATTGTCGAGGGACCCGTCGGCGCGGCCTCCGCGCTGAAGATGTCCTATGCCGGCATCGTCAAGGGCCTGGCCGGCATCGGCTCGGCCATGGTGGTCGCGGCCACGAAAGCGGGCGCGGCCGACGCGCTGCGCGACGAGCTCGCGCTGAGCCAGCCCGCGGTCCTGGCCCGGCTCGAAGTCGCGCTGCCGGACATGATCCCGAAGGCCTATCGCTGGGTCGCGGAGATGCGGGAGATCTCGGGTTTCCTCGGGCCCGACCATCCGGCGAGCCAGATCTACGAAGGCTTTGCACGCTGGTTCGAGCACCTCGCCGCGGATGCGAATGGCGAAGCGGTGGATGCGGCACTGCTGAAGGCCTTCGCAGCGCGTGTCGCGCAGAAGAAGGCCTGACCGTCCAGTCCGACGTCACGGCGATGGATCACTCGCCGTGCACTGAAACCGACTCCAGAAAACCCTGGATGTCCCGGTCGCGTCTCAGGCGCACGACCGGGACATCGGGGCCATATTGAAGGCGCTCGGCCTCGATGACGGGCACGCGCTCGGTGTCGTAGCGCCACGCCTCCTTCATCAGTTTCCAGTCGAACTGTTCCGGACATCCCTCGGGCAGATCGGGTCGCGTCGTGTCGCGATCGAACGCGGAGCGCCAGAGAATGCGCCACTGGCAGAGCCAGCGTGGGCGGTCGATGACGACCAGGGTGTCGGCACGCGCAAGCGTGAGATCGAAGGCGAGCCCCGAGAAGCTGCCGTCGATGACCCATGCGTCGCCCGCGATCTCCTCCGCGACGCGTAGACGGAAGCTGGCCTTGTCGGATGGCTTCCATCCCGGCCGCCAGTAGAGCACGTCGAGATGCACCACGGGCAGTCCAAGCTTCCGCCCGAGACTTCGGGAGAGGCTCGTCTTTCCGCTTCCCTGAGAACCGACGACGATGACCCTGCGCATGAGCGCAAGGTTTCATAAAGTCGACCGCGGCGAAAGGGTGAGTCTTCTGAAGCGGCTCTATCCACTTCGTCATTGCGAGCGCAGCGAAGCAATCCAGCCTGTCTCCGTGGGAAGATTCTGGATTGCTTCGCTGCGCTCGCAATGACGGGGAGGAGACGCCGCACGCCCCGTCTGCTATCGTTTCTGCGGAGACAGATGGATGCATCGGAGTTCGAATGAGAGTGCTGGTGATCGGCGCAGGCGCGCTTGGAGGCTATTACGGAGCTCGCCTGGTCCGAGCGGGCGGCGACGTGACCTTTCTGGTGCGAGCGAAGCGTGCCGAGCAATTGCGGCGGAATGGATTGCAGGTCGCGAGTCCGCATGGCGACTTTGCCGTACAGCCGAAGATCATCTTGGCAGACGATCTCAAGGAGACATTCGACGTCGTGCTCGTCGGGGTGAAATCCTACTCGCTCGACGATGCGATGGCCCAGTTTGCCCCGGCAGTTGGCGCCGATACGATGATCCTGCCGATCCTCAACGGGTTGAAACATATCGACACCTTGACCGCGAAGTTCGGTGCAGCGCGCGTCCTCGGCGGGTTGGCGAACGTCAGCGCCGGCCTCGATGCGGATGGTCGTGTCGTTCAGTTCATGGCCAATCAGACCATCGTCTTCGGCGAGACCAACGGGGCGCTGAGCGAGCGTGCGCTCGCGCTGGAAACATTGCTCCATGTCCCCGGCATCGACGTGCGCGCCAGCGAAGCGATCATGCAGGACATGTGGGAAAAGTTCGTCCAGCTCAGCACGCTCGCTGGCATCACTTGCCTGATGCGCGCAAGTATCGGCGACATCCTGGCGGTGCCGAACGGCGAGCAGTCCATTTTCCGGCTGTTCGCGGAATGCTGTGCCGTTGCAACGGCGTCGGGTTTTGAGCCGCGCGCTCCGTTCATCGAGTTTGACCGAAAGCTCTTCACCACCTTGGACTCGCCGCTCAAGGCCTCGATGTTGCGCGATATCGAGCGTGGTTCGGTTACCGAAGCGGAGCATATCCTGGGCGATATGGCCAATCGCGCCCGCACGCTCGGTATCGATACGCCGCTGCTGGATCTGGCCCGCGCGCATGTGGCGGCTTATGAGGTCGGACGCCGAAGAGCAGCAGGCTAACCCGCCCCGATCAGCGGGATCGCTTCGTCCCGCTCGTAGAGATACAGCAGGCACCGTAGCGCCTCGCCGCGCTCGCCCTTCAGCTTCGGATCGTCTTTGAGGATCCGCAGCGCCTCGTCTCTAGCCTGGGTGATGAGCTGGCCGTGCACCTCCGACCGCGCGATGCGGTAGCCCGGCAGGCCGCTCTGGCGCACGCCGAGCACATCGCCTTCGCCGCGCAGCTTCAAATCTTCCTCGGCGATGCGAAAACCGTCGGTGGTCTCGCGGATCACCTTCAGACGTGCCTTCGACATCTCGCCAAGCGGCTCCGAGTAGAGAAGGAGGCAGGTCGAGGCTTCCGAGCCGCGACCGATGCGGCCGCGCAACTGGTGCAGCTGGGCAAGGCCAAACCGTTCGGCGTTCTCGATCACCATGATGGTCGCGGCCGGCACGTCGACGCCGACCTCGACCACGGTGGTCGCAACCAGAAGGCCGATCTCATGGGCGGCGAACTGGCCCATCACGCGGTCCTTCTCGGTGCCCTTCATCTGGCCGTGGACGAGGCCGACGCGGTCGCCGAAACGCTTTTGCAAGCTCTCGAAGCGTTTGGTCGCATTGGTCAGGTGCTCGGTGCCTTCGGCCTCGGATTCCTCGACCAGCGGGCAGATCCAGTAGACCAGCTTGCCCGCCTCCAAGGCCCGGCCGATGCTGTCCGTGACCTCATTGAGGCGGCTCATCGATATGGTGCGGGTCTCGATCGGCTGGCGGCCGGCGGGCTTCTCGCGCAACTCGGAGATGTCCATGTCGCCGAAATAGGTTAGCACCAGCGTGCGCGGGATCGGCGTCGCACTCAGCACCAGCACATCGACGGCGGCGCCCTTCGAGGTCAGCGCGAGGCGTTCGCGCACCCCGAACCGATGCTGCTCGTCGACGACGGCCAGGGCGAGATCGTTGAAGATCACGTCGTCCTGGATCAGCGCATGGGTGCCGACGAGGAGATTGATCTCGCCGGCTTCGAGTTGTGCCAACAGCTCGCGCCGCTCCTTGCCCTTCTCGCGGCCGGTGAGGATGGCCACGCGCAGCCCTGCGCGCTCCGCGAGCGGGGCGATGGTCTTGATGTGCTGCCGCGCCAAAATTTCCGTCGGCGCCATCAGCGCGGCCTGCTTGCCGACTTCGGCGACGGCGGCGGCCGCCAGCAGCGCCACCACGGTTTTGCCCGAGCCGACATCGCCCTGAAGCAGGCGCAGCATGCGCACGGGTTGTTGCAGATCGTTCGCGATCGCGGCGGTCGCTTCTCGCTGCGACGACGTCAATGCATAGGGCAGGGCGTCGATGATCTTGTTGCGCAAGTGACCGTCGCCGGCGTTGCGGACGCCGGCCGGGCGGCGCAATTGCGCGCGGATCAGGGCCAGCGCGAGCTGGCCGGCCAAAAGCTCGTCGAAGGCGAGGCGCGACCAGTAGGGCTTTTCGGGCAGGATGTCGGTGAGCTCGACCGGCTGATGCACGCGGCTGAGCGCCTCGGTGACCGTCGGAAAACTGCAGCGGCGCATCACCTCCGGGCTGATCCATTCCGGCAGGGCGGGCAGCTTCTGCAGCGCTTGCGCGACCGCGCGTCGCAGCGAGCCGAGCGCCAGACCCGTGGTCAGCGGATAGACCGGGTCGATGCCCGAGAGCTTCGAGATCGCCTCTTCGTCGAGCACGCGGTCGGGATGCACGATCTGCGGGATGCCGTCATACATCTGCAGTGTGCCCGAGACGTAGCGCTTCTCGCCCATCGGCAGCAGCTTTTCGACATAGCCGGGCTTGGCGCGGAAGAAGGTCAGCACGACGTCGCCGGTGTCGTCGCTGGCGTAGACGAGATAGGGCGCCCGGGCGTTGCGCGGCGGAGGCGGGCGATGGCGATCGACGGTGACCTCCAGCGTCACCATGGTTCCCTGGACGGCGTCGCGGATCTTTGGCCGCGCACGGCGGTCGATGACCTGGCTCGGCAAATGCAGCAGCAGGTCAATCAGGCGCGGCGTCTCATTGCGGCTGAGCAGGTACTGCAGCAGCTTGTCCTGCTTCGGACCGACGCCGGGCAGGCTGGTCACGGGAGCAAACAGCGGATTGAGCAGGCTGGGGCGCATCAGGCGAATCTAGGATCGTTTCGGCCCGTCATGCCCGGCTTTATGCCGGGCATCCACGGCTTTTTTCGCGGCGCCCGCGCGGGCAGCGGGCCATGCCAAATCGAGGGCTGACAGGGGCGGTCCGAGTGGCTATATCACCCCGGCCCGGCACGTCCGGGCTTTCTGCGTTTGACTGGATCTGAGACATGACGGGAACGACACGATCGAGCAACGGGCTGGACGATCGCCGCAAGCGGCTTCTGTTCCGCTGCTGGCACCGCGGCACGCGCGAGATGGACCTGATCCTGGGCCGCTTCGCGGATGCCGAGATCGGCAATCTGTCCGATGACGAGCTGACCGAGCTCGAGACCCTGCTCGAGGAGTCCGATCCCGATCTCTATGCCGCCATCACCGGTGACAAGGTGCTGCCAGCTGATGTCACCGGCGCGCTGTTTGCCCGCATCAAGGCGTTCCCGATTACGGACGGCGATTTATGAAACAGGGGATGAAGTCGCCGGCCGAGCTGCTCACGCCCGGCCGCGCGCTGACGCTTGCCAATGTTGCCGAGGGCGCCGAGGGCCTCGTCATCTCCGATCTGGCCCGCGCCATCGCGGCGCGGCCGAAGAAACCGGCCGTCAGCCTCGCCGTGGTCTGCCGCGACGGTGCGCGAATGCAGCAGCTCGAGCGCGCGCTGCAATTCTTCGCGCCCGATTTGCCGGTGCTGACCTTTCCGGCCTGGGACTGCCAGCCCTATGACCGCGTCTCGCCGCATGGCGGCATCCTGGCGCAGCGCCTGACCACACTGGCGCGGCTTGCGCCGCTGACCGGCAGCGACAAGCCGCTGATCGTGCTGACCACGGTGAACGCAATCGTGCAGCGCGTCCCTGCGCGCGAACTCGTCGCCGCGCAGGCACTGTCGGTTGCGCCGGGCAATGTGGTGCCGATGGACACCATCATCGCCTGGCTCGAGCACAACGGCTACAACCGCTCCTCGACCGTGCGCGAGCCCGGCGAATATGCCGTGCGCGGCGGTATCCTGGATCTGTTTCCGGCCGGCCTCGACCAGCCGGTCCGCTTCGACTTCTTCGGCGACAGCCTGGAATCGATCCGCTCCTTCGACGCCGAGACCCAGCGCACGATGCTCGACATGCGCTCGCTCGACCTCGTGCCGATCTCGGAATTCCAGCTCGTCACCGACACCATCCGCCGCTTCCGCATGGGCTATGTCGCCGAGTTCGGCGCGCCCGAGCGCGACGACGCGCTGTACGAGGCCGTCAGCGAGGGCCGCCGCCATCCCGGCATGGAGCACTGGCTGCCGCTGTTCCAGGACCGGATGGACACGCTGTTCGACTATCTGCAAGGCGCAGCCATAGCGATCGAGCCGCAGGCCGAGGACGCCGTTCGCGAGCGTTTCAAGCAGATCCAGGATTACTACGAAGCCCGCCGCGATGCGATGGAGCATCCCGGCGGCGGTGCCATCTACAAGCCGCTGCCGCCCGACAGGCTCTATCTCACCGACGAGGAATGGACCAGGCGCGAAAGCGAGATGTCGCTGGTGCGGCTGACGCAGTTTTCGGTTCCGGCCGATGGTGCGTCGATCGTCGATGCCGGCGCGCGCAAGGGCCGCGACTTCGCACCCGAACGCAACGACGCCACCGTCAACGTGTTCGAGTCCGTCGTCGGCCACGTGATGGCGCTGCATGCCCAGCGCAAGAAGGTCGTGATCGCACTCTGGAGCGAGGGATCGCGCGACCGCATGACCTCGATGCTGCGCGACCACAAGCTGACCCATACCACCAGCGTCAACGCCTGGCGGACGGTGCAGGCGACCCCGCGCAACGAGACCATGCTCGCCGTGCTCGGCCTGGAGGCCGGGTTCGAGACCGATGAGATCGCGCTGATCAGCGAGCAGGACATCCTCGGCGACCGCCTGGTGCGGCCGCGCAAGGCCAGCCGCAAGCTCGACAATTTCATCTCGGAGGTGACGAGCCTCACCGCCGGCGACATCGTCGTCCATGCCGACCACGGCATCGGCCGCTTCATCGGCTTGCAAACCCTCGACGTCGCCGGCGCGCCGCATGACTGTCTTGAGCTGCATTACGCCGCCGACGCAAAACTGTTTCTGCCGGTCGAGAACATCGAGCTGCTGTCGCGCTACGGCTCCGACCAGACCGCGGTCGAGCTGGATCGTCTGGGCGGCAGCGGCTGGCAGACCCGCAAGGCGAAGCTCAAGAATCGCATCCGCGAGATCGCGGGCGAATTGATCAAGATCGCCGCCGCGCGCCATTTGCACGAGGCGCCAAAGCTGCCGGTGCAGCCGGGCCTCTATGACGAGTTCTGCGCGCGCTTCCCCTACGACGAGACCGAGGACCAGTTAGGGGCCATCGAATCCACGCTGAAGGACCTCGAGCTCGGCCGTCCGATGGACCGGCTGATCTGCGGCGACGTCGGCTTCGGTAAGACCGAGGTGGCCTTGCGCGCGGCCTTTGCCGTCGCGCTCGAAGGCAAGCAGGTCGCGGTCGTGGTGCCGACCACGCTGCTCGCCCGCCAGCACCACAAGACCTTCACCGACCGCTTCAAGGGCTTTCCAGTGAACGTGGCGCAGGCCTCGCGCCTGGTCCCGACCAAAGAGCTGAACCTGGTCAAGAAGGGCATTGCCGACGGCTCGGTCGACATCGTCGTCGGCACCCACGCGCTGCTCGGCAAGGCGATCAAGTTCCGCGATCTCGGCCTCGTCATCGTCGACGAGGAGCAGCATTTTGGCGTCACCCACAAGGAACGGCTGAAGGCGCTTCGCTCCGAGGTGCACGTGCTGACGCTGTCGGCGACGCCGATCCCGCGCACGCTGCAACTGGCGTTGACCGGCGTCCGCGAGCTCTCGATCATCGCATCGCCCCCGGTCGATCGCCTCGCGGTCCGCACCTTCGTTGCCCCGCACGATCCGCTAATGATCCGCGAGGCGCTGCTGCGCGAACGCTATCGCGGCGGCCAGGCGTTCTACGTGGTGCCGCGCATCGACGACCTCGCCGAGGTCAAGGACTTCCTCGACAAGAACGTGCCGGAGATGAAGGTCGCGGTCGCGCACGGCCAGATGCCGCCCGCGGTGATCGAGGACATCATGACCGCCTTCTACGACGGCAAGTTCGACATCCTGCTGTCGACCACCATCGTGGAATCCGGCCTCGACATTCCCAACGCCAACACCCTGATCGTGCACCGGGCCGACATGTTCGGCCTGGCGCAGCTGTATCAGCTCCGCGGCCGCGTCGGCCGCTCCAAGCTGCGAGCCTATGCGCTGTTCACGCTGCCGGCGCAGCAGAAGATCACCGCGCAGGCCGAGCGCCGGCTCACCGTGTTGCAATCGCTGGAGACGCTGGGCGCGGGCTTCCAGCTCGCTTCGCACGATCTCGACATCCGCGGCGCCGGCAACCTGCTCGGCGAGGAGCAGTCCGGCCACATCAAGGAGGTCGGCTTCGAGCTCTACCAGTCGATGCTGGAGGAGGCGATCGTCAATCTCAAGGCCGGCGTGTCCGAGCCTGCCGCCGACCGCTGGTCGCCCTCGATCACCATCGGCATGCCCGTGCTCATTCCGGAAGACTATGTCGGCGACCTCTCGGTACGGCTGTCGCTGTACCGGCGGCTCGCCGATCTCGACACTGAGGAGGAGATCGAGAACTTTGGCGCCGAGATGCGCGACCGTTTCGGCGTGTTACCGGACGAGGTGCGCTATCTGTTCAAGGTCGCCGCGATCAAGGCGTTCTGCCGCACGGCCAATGTCGGGAAGATCGACGCCGGCCCGAAGGGTGCCGTCATCGCCTTCCGCGATAATTCGTTCGCCCATCCCGACCGCCTGGTGTCGTTCATCCGCAGCTACGGCCAGGCCGCCAAGGTGCGGCCCGACATGAAGGTGGTGTTCCTGCAAGACTGGGAGACGCCGGAAGAGCGGCTCGCCGGCACCACGGAGATCATGCGCCAGCTGGCACAGCTCGCGCAGAGCAAGAAGGCGGCGTAATTGTTCCGAGCGCCACCGAGCGGTACTTGGATACAAAACAGCGGCATATGGCCACTTGCGGAATGATCGAACGACAGCCATGTTCGATTCGTCGAGTTGGGCCGACGACTTGGCCTCCGACTTGGCCTCGCCGCTGATAGCGTGCCTGACTAATGACCTGATTCGTGTGACCCGCGACTGGTTTACCGGCCGCGGGTTTTTTGTACCGCAAAGCGGGGCTGCCCGCCCATTGGAACTTCTGAGGTCGCGAGCGTGTCTATCAATATCGATTCAGGCCAGGAACACGGTGACGAACACGACGACGTCATGTATCCGCAGGTCCTGCCGTTCATATTGGTCCACGCGGGATGCTTCGCGGCGATCTGGTCGGGCGTCTCGTGGCAAGCCGTTACCATTTGCGCGGTTCTGTACTGGTTGCGCATGTTTGCGATCACCGCCGGCTATCACCGGTATTTCTCGCATCGGGCTTACGCGACCAGCCGGGTGTTTCAGTTCATCCTGGCCTTCCTGGCCCAGAGCAGCGCTCAGAAAAGCGTCCTCTGGTGGGCTGCCAAACATCGCCATCATCATCTTCACTCGGATACGGCGCAGGATGTGCATTCGCCCCGGCACAAGGGCTTCCTCTACAGTCATCTCGGCTGGATCTTCTACCGGCAGCACGATGCAACCGACCTGGTGAAAGTATCGGATCTGGCGTCGTATCCCGAATTGATGTGGCTGCACAAACTGGAACTTCTGCCGGCGTTCGTGCTCGCGGGCCTCTGCTTCCTCATTGCGGGGTGGTCAGGGCTCGTGGTCGGCTTCCTCTGGAGCACGGTGCTCGTGTATCACGGCACGTTCTGCATCAACTCCCTTGCACATGTTCACGGCCGCAGGCGGTATGTGACCGGCGACGATTCCCGCAACAACTGGCTGCTCGCGCTCGTCACGATGGGTGAGGGGTGGCACAACAATCACCACGCCTATCAGGCCAGTGCTCGACAGGGCTTCCACTGGTACGAGATTGATCTCACCTATTATATCCTGGTGGCCTTGTCCTGGCTCGGGATTGTCCGGGATCTGAAGATGCCGCCCAAGCAGGTCCTGCGCAATGAGCATCGGTTGGGATCACGCGCGATCAAGCAAGCGGCCGAGCAGCTCGCCGCTCGCTTCAATCCTGAACACATCGCACAGGCGATCAAGACGTCGATCCATGAGACCGAATTGTCGGTCCGGGACGCGATCATTCTGTTGCAGCAGCGTGCCGATTTGCGTCTGTCCAGCATGCCGACTCGCGACCAGTTGCTGGCCGAAGCGCAGCGCATGTTCGCAAAGACGATGTCGCTGGACGACATCGTCGACCGGGCCCACGAGCTCCTGAACGAGACTGTCGGCTTTCTCCTGGCCACTCCCGCTCTGGCGACCGCCCCGAAATCGGGCGCGAATGGCGGCGCTTAGCGCGACGATCCCCGTACAAGGGGCGCGCTCGTGATAGGGGATTGCTGACGCGCGACTACGACGCCGCGCGCGACGCGTCGGCTGAGAGACGCCCGAGCAGCGACCGCGCCGTATCCGACGGCGACAGCGAGTCCACGCTGACGACGGGATCGCTGCGCATCTCGTGCTTGCCATTGGAGGTGTGCCGCATCACCGCCGACAGGCGGCGGGCGATCATGTGGGCGGTGCGGAAGTCGGTCTCCGCGAACACGACGACGACGGAGCCGTCTTTCTGCGCCACGCCAAAATCCATCTGCCGCATCAGGCGGCTCAGGATCCGCGCGGCGTCGAGCTGGGCACGGGAATTGCCGGGCTCGAAGGCGAAGCGCGCCACGGAGAGGCCGCCGCCGCGGGCAAGAGCCTGCTCGACCGCCTTGGCGAAATCGCGGGCAAAAGCTTCCACCGTGAGCAGGCCGCTGCGCGGGTCGAGCCAGCCGCCGGCATCGATCGAGCGCAGCGTGCGGCTCAGTTGCGCTTCCATCGCGTGCTGGCGGATTAGCGGCAGCGCGTTGGCGGCGACCATCGCCGGCTCGCCCGGGATCAGCTCGAGATTGGGCAGGTCGTAAGTCTGCGCGAGCTGGTGCGCGGTGACGGCCACTGGCAGGCTGCGGAATCGGGTGTCTTCCGCGAGCACCGTGAGGAAGGCGTCGGTGACGCGCGCGGTAAAACCTTCGGCGAGCACGACGCCATCGATATCGCGGGTGTTGAGATGCTTGGCCGCGGCCTCGATCGAGAGCGCGCCGACGACCCCGACGCGTTCGCCGAACGCGACGGAGAGCGCAGGATAAGCTGCGCCGCGGCCGATCAGGAGCACCGTTGCATCGCGTGCCGGATCCCCCTCCGGCAAACCGACTTTCGCGTCCGGCAGCCGGCGCAGAACCGTCGCATGGAGAGTCCGTACGCGCAGCGCCGCGCGGAGCCGCGCGACGAGGCGGTCGGAATTGCCGCCGCGCGAGGAGAAGGGCAGGGCGTTCTGCGGCAGCGTGCCCGCAGCATCGAGCGCCACGAACGGCAGGTAGGGCGATTGGTCCGCGATCTTCCTGGCGAGCGTCGCCAGATGGGGCTCGTGCCCGACATGCATCGCGGCGAGAACCGCGGACGGCTGCACCTGCTCGACCGCGCGCGCCGCGCTGGCCCAGTCGGTGTCGACGACGGGAAACAGACGGGCCTCGTCCAGTGCCGCAATGAAAGGCGGCCGCTGGGCGTTGGACACAAACAGGATCGGGCCCGCCTGGGACATCGCAAACTCTGATCACGCAACAGATGCTGCGCAATCTAGTCCGGTTGCCTTAATGCAGCGTCAATGGATGGGTCGAAACTGGGCTTAAACCGGCCCGGAGCGGTCGCGAAAAGCCTCGACCATCAGGGGGTTAAGCCCGAGTTCATTGAGCGCTTCGCGGGCGCGGGCATTGTCTTGCGCCCGTCCTGCGAGCCGGTGACCCGAGAGCCGGTCGGGCAGTGCGGTGAGCAGGGCGCCCTGGCCGAGCCGGCGCGCCCATTCCTGGAGGTCGTTGGACAGGAAGCGGTAGCCGCCGACGGCCATGATGCCGGAGGGCGGTGCGGTGATGCAGATCGCGCCGCTCGGACGGTCGAGCCGCGCGGCATAGCCGGTGTCGACATAATCGCGCGGCGGCTGCGCCGTCAGCGTGTCGCCGACCGGCTGCGGCGGCGCGTAGGCCGCGATCGGCACCATCGCTCCGCGCAGGCCGAGCGTGCCCCTGGGCGTCAGCAGGATCTCGCCGGCGATGGAGGAACCGGACTGCTCGCGCGGGGCGCCGTGCGGTCCGGGCATCACCGCAACAGGCATGCCGTCCTCGCCGCGGCGGGCGCCGAACAGCCCGGCCTCGCCGAACAGATAGACGTCGGTCAGCGGTGCATGCGGCGCGATCCAGGCATCGCTCGCCGCCACCTGCTCGGGCGCGCGCCAGAGGCCGATGACGTTGCGCAAGCTCGGCATCCGCGCCGCGAGATCGGCATCGCCGAGCCGCAGCGCGAGCTGCGCGGGGGCGATCAGCACCTCGCATTCGTGCGCGTTGATTTGCTGTTCCAGCACGTCATTCTCGAAGGGATGATGCAGCGCCAGCGTGCCGCCGCAGAGCAGCCACACCGCGAGCGAGGAGGCGAGGCCCGCGAACGACATCGGCGTGAACGCTGCCATCACGGTCGCGCCCTGCTTGATGTCGGCTTCCAGCGACATCGCGAGCCCGCCGGCGATCAGGCTGAAATGCGGCCGCGGCACCGGGCGAAAGCCTTCCGCGGTGACGTCGAAGGAGATCATCGCCGCCTTGCGGCCGTCCTGGATCACGGCGCGCGTGGTGCCCGGCGGGCGGGCCAGCACGTCGTCGAGCGAGGCCATGCCCTCGGGCAGGTCGGCGCCGAAACCGCAGACGTAGCGGATCGAGAAGGCCTCCGCGGCGGCGTGCATTGCGAGGTCGGAATAGCTGACGCCGTCGACCTTGCTCATGGTGACGATGGCGCGCGCGGCGGTGCGGTTCAGCGCGGCGGTCAGTTCCGCATGGCGCCAGAGCAGCGGCAGCACGGCGACGACGAGCCCGGCGCGATGCGCGGCGAGCACTGTCAGCACGAACTCGACCGTAGCAGGCAGCTGGATCGCGATGACGGAATTGGCCGGCAGGCCCGATTCGACGAAATGCGCCGACAGGGCCTCGATGGTGGTGTCGGCCTCGGCATAGGTCATCCGCCGCGGCTGGTGGCCGGTCACGCGGGCCTTGTTGAGGGGATCGAGCAGAGCGGGCGCGTGCGGTTGCCGCATCAGCGTGCGCTGAAACAGCGTGTCGAGCGTCGGCGATACGGCTGGCTGATTCACGGCGTCACTTCGCTTGCGGCTGCCCCTTCGACCACCAGGTCTCCGGCAGGTATCCGGACAGCGCGGTGGCCTTTGGCCGTTCTATCCGATTCCAGCGCGCGATCCATTGCTCGGATACGTTAAACAGGGGGATTGTATAGAAACCGGAGATCAAGGCGCGGTCGAGCGCCCGCACCGCCGAGACGAAGGCCGTGTGATCACGGGCCTCGAGGAGGGCGTCGATCATGGCGTCGACGGCGGGATCTTTGGCGCCCATGTAGTTGCGGGTGCCCGGATTGTCGGCGGCCGCACTCCCCCAATAGAAATACTGCTCGTTGCCGGGCGACAGCGACTGGTCCCAGCGGTTCTGGATCATGTGGAACTCGTAGCCGAGCCGGCGCTGGTCGAACTGCACGGGATCGACCGCGCGAACGCTCGGCTCGATGCCGGCGCGCTTGAGGTCGCGCTGGAACGCGAGCGCGATGCGCTCCTGGTCGCGGGTCGTCACCAGCATCTCGAAGGTGAAGGGGGCCTTTGTCGCGCGGTTACGCAGCACGGTGCCGTCGAGATCGTAGCCGGCGTCCGACAGGAGCTTGAGTGCCGCGCGCAGCGTCGTCCGGTCGCGCCCCGAGCCGTCGGTGACGGGCAGGCGGTAGCTGCCGTCCATGACGTCGGGCGGGATCTGCGCGGCGAAGGGCTTCAGCAGCTCGCGTTCGCGCGCGTCCGCAGGCCGGCCATAGGCCGACAGGTCGGAGCCGGCGAAATAGCCGGCAACGCGCGAATAGAGTCCGAAGAAGTAGTTGCGGTTGACCAGCTCGAAATCGAACAGCAGCGTCAGTGCCCGGCGCACGCGGATGTCGGCGAAGATCGGACGGCGCGTGTTGAACACCAGGAATTCGGAAGGCTGCGGCACGCCGGGCTTGATGGTGTCGCGGATCACTTCGCCGCTTTTGGCGGCTGGAAAGTCGTAACCGTCGTGCCAGCGCAGCGGCTCGTGCTCGACGCGGAAATCATAGAGGCCGCGCTTGAAGGCTTCGAACTGGCCGTTGGCCTCGCGAAAATAGTCGAGCCTGATCTCGTCGAAATTGTAGAGCCCGCGATTGATGGGCAGGTCGCGGCCCCAATAGTCGGGATTGCGGGTCAAGGTCACGCTGGCGCCGGGCTTTACCGCCATGATCCGATACGGGCCCGAGCCGATCGGGCCGGTCAGCGTCGTCTCCTCAAAGGTCGCGACATCCACTGCATGCTTCGCCAGGATCGGCATCAGGCCGAGGATCAGCGGCAATTCCCGGTCGTTGGCGCCAGCCAGGTCGAAGCGGACGGTGAGAGGGTCGGGCGCCTCGGCCTTGGCGACCTTGGCGTAATATTGCCGATGGTTGGGGCGGCCGTGATCGCGCAGCAGCTGCCAGGAGAACAGCACATCCTCCGCCAGGACCGGCTTGCCGTCGGAGAAGCGGGCGCGGGGATCGAGGCGGAACGTGACAAAGCTCCGCGCGTCATCGGTCTCGACCGATCTGGCGAGCAGGCCGTAGAGCGTGAACGGCTCGTCATTGCCGCGTGCGAGCAGGCTCTCGACCACGTAGTTCCGCACCGGCTGCACGGCCAATCCCCTGACGATGAAGGGATTGAGGCTGTCGAAGGTGCCGAGAATGCCCCAGGTGAGCCGGCCGCCCTTGGGGGCATCAGGGTTGGCGTAGGGCATGTGGGTGAAATCGGCCGGCATCGCCGGCTTGCCGTGCATCGCGATGGCATGGGCTTCCCCAGCCCGTGCGCCGCTTGCGGAGAGCGCGGAGGCGACGACGAAGGCAAGAAGACAGAGGCGGGTGTCAAGGCCCTCACGAAGGCCCTCGAGAAGGCGCTGGAACATGGACATCGGCACACGTTGATTCGAGGACCTGCGGGCCTGAATCCTATCACAAGGAATTTCACGGATCGCAGGCCAGGGAGCGGTTCAAGGCGTGGTCAAAGACGCTTGTCGGCATTGATCTTTTCGTCGGCCACGTTAAGAAGGCACGCAATCGCGCAAGAGCGTCGAGCCCGTCACTTATCCGCCTCAATTGACGGGGAGAGAGCCGCGCCCAACGCGGCCAGGTTCGTCGCTTCGGAGCGGTTCGGGCACTTCCCGTTCAGAAAGGGTTTTCCGCAATGAATTTCCGTTACTTGGCCGCGTCCGTCCGGCCGCGCGGGCGACTTCTCGCCTTGTTGACGGCGACGGCATTGGCCGTTCCGTTTGCCGCTGAGGCCCAGACCCCGGCGCCGGCCCCCGGTGCCCCCGCCGCGCCCAAGGCGGCCCCGAAAGCCGCTCCGAAGGCTGCCCCCAAGGCTCCGGCGCCGGCTGCCCAGGCTCCCGCCCAGCCGGCTCCCGCGCAGGGCGCTCCGGCGCAGCAGGGCGCCGCGGCCCAGCCGGCCGATCAGCAGATCCAGCTGATCTACGCCCCCTGGACCAAGTTCTGCCTCAAGGGCCAGGACGCCAACGCCAAGCAGGTCTGCTTCACCGGCAAGGACGGCCGCATCGAGTCGGGCCAGCCGGTCATCGCGGCCGTGATCATCGAGCCCGAAGGTGAGCCCAAGAAGATCCTGCGCGTGACGCTGCCGCTCGGCATGCAGCTCGTGCACGGCACCCGCATCATCGTGGACAACAATGCGCCGTTGCAGAGCCCCTACGTGATCTGCTTCCAGAATGGCTGCATGTCCGACTACGAGGCCACGCCCGAGCTCATCGGCAACATGAAGAAGGGCCAGAACCTCGTTGTCCAGGCGATCAATGCCAACGGTGCGCCCTTGACGCTGCCGCTGCCGCTCGCTGGCGAATTCCAGAAGGCCTATGACGGTCCGCCGACTGATCCGAAGGTGTTCGAGGAAACCCAGAAGAAGCTTCAGGAAGAGCTTCAGAAGAAGGCCGACGAGCAGCGCAAGAAGCTCGAGCAGAACGGTGGCGCGCCCGGCGCGGCTCCGACCGGTCAGAAGTAAGCGGGCTAAAATCCCGGACATGAAAAAGGCGCTCGGTTCGAGCGCCTTTTTTGCTGGCCGCTTGATGGCGGCAAAACTCACTTCAAGCGCGGTCGGCTCAGTTCAGCGACGGATTGCGCGGGCGATAGCCGCCGGTTTTGTCCTTGATGAAGATCTCGGCGACCTGGGAATGGCGGATCGGCTCGCCGGAATCGTCAGGCACCAGATTCTGCTCGGAGACATAGGCGACGTATTCCGACTCCGCGTTCTCCGCGAGCAGGTGGTAGAACGGCTGGTCCTTGTGAGGCCGCACCTCTTCGGGAATCGACAGCCACCACTCCTCGGTGTTGTTGAATTCCGGATCGATGTCGAAAATCACCCCCCGGAACGAGAAGATCCGGTGGCGAACGACCTGTCCGATCTGGAATTTGGCGGTCCTCGCTTTAATCATTCCCCGTCGATAGACCAGGATTGTGGCCGATGCTAGTGCCCTGACCTGGAATTGACCTTCGACTAAGGGGTGGATAGCCCCCAAATCTTCAGAAAACACTTCATCAATGATCGATATCCTCAATCTGGCGCTACCTTATTTCGGCTTGATCTTTGTTGGATTCGCTTGCGGCAAGGCCAAGTCCCTGCCGGAATCAGGCCTCGCCTGGATGAACTTCTTCCTGCTCTACGTGTCGCTGCCGGCGCTGCTGTTTGCGATCATGTCGAAGACGCCGTTTGCGGAATTGAACAACCCGCCGTTCCTGGTCGCGACCACGCTGTCCACGGTTGCGGCGTTCACCCTGGCGCTGGTCGTCGGCAAGGTTTTGGGACGGCTGACGCTGCGCGAGGCGACGCTTGCGGGCCTCTCCGGCGGCTATGGCAATATCGGCTACATGGGGCCGGGGCTGGCGCTCGCCGTGCTTGGGCCGAAGGCCTCGGCGCCGACCGCGCTGATCTTCTGCTGCGACAGCATCTTCCTGTTCACGATCGTGCCGCTGCTGATCGAGCTCTCCGACCGCGACCATCCCTCGCTGGTCCATGCCTTCGGCGTCGTGCTGAAACAGATCGTGCTCAACCCGCTGATCATGTCGGCCTGCTTTGGCGCGGCCGTGGCGGCGCTTCATATCGAGCTACCGGTCGCACTCGATCGCACCATCACGTTCCTTCAGAACGCAGCCGCACCGACCGCGCTGTTCGTGCTCGGCGTGACCGTGGCGCTCCGCCCGTTCAACCGGGTGCCGTGGGAGGTGCCGGGCGTGATCGCAGTGAAGCTCTTGATTCACCCGCTCGCCGCGTTCGGCCTGATGCTGGCGTTCGGACCGTTCGCGCAGCCCTGGGCCGCGACCGCCGTGCTGATGGCCTCGCTGCCGCCGGCGCTCAACGTGTTCGTGATCGCGCGGCAGAACGACGCGTGGATCGAATCCGCCTCTGTCGCGGTGCTGCTCGGGACCTTCGCGTCGGTGGTCACGCTGACCGGCGTGATGTGGGCGATCCAGACCGGCCGGCTGGCGTTTCCGTAAGCGAGCCTACCGCCGCCACGTCGGGGTCAGGCCCTCGCGCATGGCGAAGCGCCGCAGCGGGCCGATGGCGCCGAGCAGGTGCATGCCGACCGCGCGGACCGGCTGGAGCGGCAGGAAATCGTTGAGCAGGGAGCGGTTGGCGATGTCGATCGCAAACGTGCGGCTCAGAATGTCCGGACGCCGCGCCCGGTCGTAGCGCTTGAGCACGTCGGGTGCGCCGGGATCCTGGCCCGCGGCGATGGCTTCGCCCGCGAGCCTGGCGATGTCAGCGGCATCGCGCAGACCAAGGTTGAGGCCCTGGGCGCCGATCGGCGGGACCACATGGGCGGCTTCGCCGACCAGCGCGATGCGGTCGCGCCCGAAGGATTTTGGACGTTCGATCGTCAGCGGGAATAGGTTGCGGCCCGGCTCGACAGTCATGCGTCCCAAAATGGAATGCGACTGCTTCTCGATCGCGGCGGACAGCTCCGCGTCGCTCAATCCGCGAAGCCGCTCGGCCTCGGCGGGGGCCGAGACCCAGACGATGCTGGAGCGGTCGCCGGGCAGGGGCACGAACACGCAAGGGCCATGCGGCGTGTGGAACTCGGTCGAGACGTTGCGATGCGGGCGCGCGTGGCCGACGTTGAAGGTCAGCGCGGTCTGCGTCAGGTCGCGTCGCGTCACCGCGATGCCGGCGGCTTCCCGGCACAGCGAGTGCCGGCCGTCGGCGCCGACCACGAGCTGGGCCGTGAGGAATTGAGCGGACGCCGTGCGGATCGCGACGTCGTCGGCTTCGATGACGACGCTTTCGGCCTCGTCATCGCAACGGACGAGGTTAGGCAACTCGGCCGCGCGTTCTTCCATCGCCAGCATCAGCGAGCGGTTGTCGATATTGTAGCCGAAGGCGTCGAGCGCGATTTCGTGGCAGGAGAACCGGACCTCCGGCGCCCGGAACAGCCGGCCGGTGTCGTCGACGAGGCGCATGATTTCGAGCGCGGCCGCCTTGCCCTTGCAGCGCGGCCAGACGTCGAGGCTCTCCAGGAGATCGATGGAGGCGCCGAGCAGGGCGGTGGTGCGGTTGTCGGCGTAGGGCATGCGCCGCGCCACCAGCGCGGTCCGCGCGCCGGCCTGCGCCAGTGCGATGGCGGCCGCCAGTCCCGCCGGTCCGCCGCCGATCACGGCCGCGTCATGGAGTGTCGATGCATCTGTCATGGAACGACAATTGACATGCTGCGCGGCAAATTCAAGCCCGGCTATATTTCCTTGATTTTGTGGCGAATTGTGCGACCGCGCGCCGCAATGGCGGATGTGCAAACCGGTCCCATTCTGATAGCAGAAGCCATGGATACCCAAGAGGATTCCCTGAAGCCGAGACCGGCGATCCGCGCCGCGGCCTTCTCGGTGCACATCTTCACCGCATTCGGCGCGGCCATCGCGCTGCTGGCGATGCTGGAGGCCGTGCGCGAGCATTGGGCGGCGATGTTTCAGTGGCTGGGCGTTGCCCTGATCATCGATGCGATCGACGGGCCGATCGCCCGCCTGCTGAAGGTCAAGGATGTGCAGCCGAACTGGTCGGGAGACGTGCTCGATCTCGTGGTCGACTTCGTCACCTATGTGTTCGTGCCGGCCTATGCGATCGTGGCGAGCGGGCTGTTGCTGCCGGTGGCCGCGCCGCTGCTCGGCATCGCCATCATCGTCACCAGCGCGTTATATTTCGCCGATCTGCGCATGAAGGCGGACGACAATCATTTCCGCGGCTTTCCGGCGCTGTGGAATGCGGCGGCGTTCTATCTGTTCCTGCTGCACTGGCCGCCGCTAGTATCGACGCTGCTGGTCGCGGCGCTTGTCGTGCTGACCTTCGTGCCGTTCCACGTGCTGCATCCGGTGCGGGTGGTTCGGCTGCGCTGGCTGACGATGTCGCTGATCGCGATCTGGGCCGTGCTCGGCCTCTATGTGCTGGAGATGGATTTTCGCGTCGGCACCGGCGTGACAATCGTGCTCTGCGCCATCGCGCTCTGGATCAGCTTCAGCGACGCCTTGATCCGCCTGGCAAGATCCTTCGCATGATGCACCTCCTCACTAGTCCTGAAGCCTGGGCCGCGCTGCTCACCTTGACCGCGCTCGAGATCGTGCTCGGCATCGACAACGTCATCTTCCTGTCGGTGATCGTCTCGCGCATCCCCGAGAAGCAGGCCCACCGCGCCCGCCAGATCGGGCTCGCGCTGGCGCTGATCTTCCGCATCATCCTGCTCAGCCTGCTGGTCTGGCTGATCGGCCTGACCGCGCCGGTGTTTTCATTTTCAGGTTACGGCTTCTCCTGGCGCGATCTCATCCTGATCGGCGGCGGCCTGTTCCTGATCGCCAAGGCGACGCATGAGATCCACGCCGAGGTCGAAGCCGATGACGGCGGGGGTGACCGGGAGTCCGGCGGCAGCGCGTTCTTCTGGGTGATCGTCCAGATCATCGTCATCGACATCGTGTTCTCGCTGGACTCGATCATCACCGCGATCGGCATGGCGCAGGACATCGAGATCATGATCGCGGCGGTCGTGATCGCCTGCCTGATCATGTACATTTCGTCGGGGCCGGTGTCGCGATTCGTCGCCGAGCATCCGACCACCAAGATGCTGGCGCTGGCGTTCCTGGTGCTGATCGGCGTCGCCCTGGTCGCGGACGGATTCCAATTCCACATTCCGCGCGGCTACATCTACTTCGCAATTGCGTTCTCGGCGGCGGTGGAATTCTTCAACGTGCTGGCGAAGCGCAACCGCAGGAAAGTCCGCAAGTCGTCCGTTTAGCCGTTCCAATCTGGGTCGAGTTGACAAGGCGGGCGCGATGTCTTTCGCTCAGCGGCGAGAAGACCGAGAGGAGGTCAGGTGATGACCAAAGCCGTCCGAGTGCACAAGGTCGGAGGCCCCGAAGCCCTGGTCTATGAGAGCGTCGATGTCCCGGCGCCGGCTTCCGGCGAGGTGCGCATCCGCCAGCATGCGGTCGGGTTGAACTTCATCGACGTCTACTATCGCACCGGCCTCTACAAGGCGCCGGGGCTGCCCTTCATCGCCGGCAACGAGGCGTCGGGCGAGGTCATCGCCGTCGGGCCCGGCGTGACGCATTTCCATCCCGGCGATCGCGTGGCCTACTACCACAATCTCGGCGCCTATACCGGCGAGCGCAACATCCCCTGGGAGAAGCTGGTCAAGCTGCCCGACCACATCACGCACGAGCAGGGCGCCGTGCTGATGCTGAAGGGGCTGACGGTCTGGTATCTCCTGCACAAGACCTTCAAGGTCGAGCCGCATCATCGCGTGCTGATCCATGCCGCGGCCGGCGGCATCGGCTTGCTCGCCTGCCAATGGGCGAGGGCGCTCGGCGCCCACGTCATCGGCACCGTCGGCTCGCGCGAGAAGGCGGAGCTTGCAGAGGCAAATGGCTGCGACCACGTCATCCTCTACAACGAGGAGGATTTCGTCGCCCGCGTGAAGCAGATCAGCCGCAACGAGGGCTGCGACGTCGTCTATGACGGCGTCGGCAAGGCGACCTTCCCGGGCTCGCTGTCCTGCCTGAAGCCGCGCGGCATGTTCGTCTCGTTCGGCAATGCCTCGGGGCCCGTGCCGCCGTTCTCGATCGCCGAGCTCAACAATCACGGCTCGCTGTTTGCGACGCGGCCGAAGCTCAATGACTACGTCGGAACGCGCAAGGAGCTGCTGGAAGGCGCCGACACGCTGTTCGCCGCCGTCATCAACGGCAAGCTGCACGTGCCGATCAACCACGCCTACGCGCTCAAGGACGCCGCCAAGGCGCATATCGATCTCGAAAGCCGCAAGACCACCGGCGCGTCGATTCTGAAGCCGTAGTCTTCGTCATCCTCTGCTCCCGTGTCCCGCACGCGCCGCAGCGTGAAACGCTGCTGCGCAGGGCCGGGACCATCTCCCCGGCTGGGCCCCGGCTCTGCAGCGCACCGCCGAAGGGGCGCTGCGCTGCGTCCGGGGCACGAGACTGGCCTCACGCGACGCGTCTTGCCGCGCCGGCCCTGGTCAAAATCCCGTCGAGACAATCGATCATCTCGACGATCTCGGCCCGCGTGACGTTCAGCGCCGGCATGAAGCGCAGCGTGTCGAGCTGCGGCGCGTTCAGGAGCACGCCGGCCTCGAACGCCTGCGCGACGATGCCTGGCGCGATCGGCAGCTTGAGGTCGAGCGCGAGCAGGAGGCCGCGTCCCCGCACGCCGCCGAGGCCGTGCCGGGCCGAGACCTTCTGCAACTCGCTTTCGAGCAGCAGGCCGGTCTCGGTGACCGTCTTCAGGAAGTCGGGCTTGCTGATCTCTTCCAGCACCGCGAGCCCCGCCGCGCACATGATCGGGTTGCCGTTGAAGGTCCCGCCCTGATCGCCGTGCTCGAAGCAGGAGGCACGTTCGGTTGCGAGCAGGGCTGCGAGCGGCACGCCACCGCCGATGCCTTTGCCGAGCGTCATGATGTCGGGCGCGATGCCTGTGTGCTCGTAGTGGAAGAGTTTTCCGGTCCGGCCCATGCCGGTCTGGATCTCGTCAAAAATGAGCAGCAGGCCGTGCGCGTCGGTGAGCGCGCGCAGTTCCTTCAGGAACTGATCGGTCGCGGGCCACACGCCGGACTCGCCTTGGATCGGCTCCAGCATCACCGCGACGGTGTTGTCGTTGATCAGCTCTTCGACCGAGGCGATGTCGTTCAGCTTCGCCTTCTTGAAGCCGGCGACCTTCGGCTCGAACAGCGGCTCGAACGCCTTCTTGCCCGAGGCTGACATCGTCGCCAGCGTCCGGCCGTGGAAGCCGCCTGCGAAGCTGATGATCTCGAACGCGCCGTTCCTGTGCAGGCTGCCGTATTTACGCGCGAGCTTGATCGCGCCCTCGTTGGCTTCCGCGCCCGAGTTGGCAAAGAACACCTGGTCGAACGCGCTGTTTGCGACCAGCCGCTCGGCAAGCTTCAGGCTCGGCTCGTTGTAGAACGCCGGGCTCGGCGTCAGCAGCCGCTTGGCCTGCGCGGAAAGCGCATCGGCGATCGCGGGCGGGGAGTGACCGAGGCAGTTCACGGCCCAGCCCTGCACGAAATCGAGATAGCGCTTGCGGCTGTCGTCCCAGAGGTAGGAGCCCGCGCCGCGGACGAACACCGCCTTGGGCCGTGCGGTGATGTCCATCAGCGCGTCAAACGGATGCGTGGTCATGTCGAACTCCTCTGGAGGCGGGTGGAAATGGAGCGCAAAAAGCAGAAAGGCCGCACCTTGCGGGTGCGGCCTTTCTCGAAAACTCAGCTGAATTCAGTGGTTCAGCGGCGTCGTCGGACATGGCGCACCCTCTCGTCGTCGCGGAAGCGACGGCGGAGCATTTCGGTGCGCTGATGGGTCCGAGCGTTGATCATGGGGCGGGTCCCTACAGCCGAAGGGCAGGGCTTGTCAAGCGGGCGTTTTGAAGAACACCCGTCCGGCGTGCATCGGCGAGATGGGAGCACGTCACTGAACGCAGTAGCGCGCAAAACTGTCCGCGATGCCGGCGTTGATTGCCTTGGCGGCCGCGATGTCTTGCTCAGCGCCTTCGCTGTCGCCCTTCTTTCGCTTCGCCAGTCCGCGGCCGTAGAGGGAGCCGTCGAGCTCAGGCTTTGCGCTGAGCGCCGCGTCGTAATCCGCAATCGCCGCGTCGAGATTGCCGAGCTTCAGATACGTGAGGGCGCGGCTGTCCAGCGTATAGGGGTCGTTGGGAGCCATCCGCAGCGACTGCTCGCAATCGGCCAGCGCCTCCTGCAGGCGGCCAAGGATCGCACGCGTCATGCAACGCGAATTGAACACGCCCGGATAGCTCGCATTGGCCTTGATCGAGCGATCGTAATCCTCCAGCGCCTGCGCATAGTCGTGGGTGTCGAAATACATGTTCGCGCGCGCAAAGAAATCGCGATCGTTGTTCGGACTGAGCTGAAGCGATTTTGCGAAGTCGGCCAGCGCACGCGCACGGTCGCCGCGGTCGCGGAAGACTCGTGCGCGGTTGCCGTAGGCCTGGCCGTAATTCGGGTCGAGCTTGATCGAGAGATCGAAATCCGCCAGTGCGCGAGCGTCGTCGCCATGGTTGCGATAGGCAGTGCCGCGATTGAAATAGGCCAGCGCAAATTTAGGGTCGAGCTTGATGGCCTGATCGTAGTCGGCCATCGCATGCTCGTAGTCGTTCTTGTGGATGTGGGAATTGCCGCGGTTGTTGTAGTAGAGCGCGTCGCGGGAATTCAGCCGAATCGCGCGCGTGTAGTCGGCAATGGCGTGGTCGGTGTCGCCGAGATCGTCATGGGCGATGCCGCGATTGTACCAGAGGTCGGCGTCTTTCGGATCGAGATCGATGGCACGGTTGAAGTCCGCCAGGGCACGCTCCGTGTCGCCTTTTCGCCGAAACATCTCGCCGCGATTGGCCAGCGCCCGCACATTCGAGGGATCGGCCTTGAGCACGGCCGAGCAGCCGGCGATGCGCTGGTCCTCGCGGTCCCCGTCGTCGTCGCTATAGCACCATTGGCGTGCCTGCGCGGCTGACGGCGATCGCGCGGTGGCGGGGGCGGACAGGGCGAACACGGCCATTGCGATGCCGATCGCAGACAGCTTGAAGAGAATCCTTGACGTTTCAGTGTGTTTCATTGTTTTCCACATCGAAACCATTGCGCCTCTAGCGCGTTTGTGATCGAAGGACGCGACTTGGTTCGAACCGAATGCATCACGGGTCAGACCAAGAAGGCGGGACCAACCAGATAGTTTGAAGACCTTGTCCGATACGCCTTACCCGATCGACCTCGACAGCATTCGCGGCGCGTTTCCGCCGGGCATCGAGGCGCCATCCCTGCTGGTCGACTTTGCCGATTGGCTGAACGGGCGCCCCTGGGGCAGCGTCGGCCGTTTCTCCCTGCAAGGCCAGTTCTCCGATCAGGCGCCGATCTTCGACGGCAGTCCCTTGCGCGACAGGTTTTCACTGTTCATGCGGCTGCCGGATGGCTCGGCCGTCGGCGGCTGGTATGGCGCGGGTCTTGATCGCGACAATCCGCCGATCGTGGGGCTGGGCTCCGAGGGCGATTACGAGCTGCTCGCGCCGAGCCTCGACGGCTTGCTGGCGAAGCTGACGTCGCAGCAATTTGACAAGGCCTGGAGCGATCTCAAGCCGCATGACGAGGTCGAGTGCCAGACCGACGAGCTCGCGAAATGGCTTGCCGGGCAGCCGATCGGCGACAAGGCGGCATGTGACGACGGCGCCGCGGAGCTTCCCGATTTCCGCGGCTTCGTGGAAAAATGGAGCCGGGATCGCGAAGACTATTGGGCCAATCATCGCTTGATGGCCGAGCTCGGCTGGCGGCTCGCCGCGCATCTGCCCAAGGGCAAGAAGCCCTGGGACAAGACCCGCTTCGAGGTCGCGATCGTCGGCAAGCAGTACGAGGCCCGCGTCCTGACCCTCGGCCCGCAGCCGTTCGAGGAGGCCGCCTCGATCGAATCGCTGCTGCGCGATCTGCGCGAGGAGATGCGCAAGGCACAGCCCGAACTCGGGCTGTGGCACGCGATGAAATTCGGCCTCTATGTCGACGGCCGCGTCATGCCGAACTTCGAATACGATGTGCGTCCGATCATCGGCGGCGAGCCGGCGCAGCTCTCCGAAGCAAAGGCCGATCTCGCGCGCGCCCCGCGCCCGGAGCGGTGGGTGCCGAAATGGCTGGCGTGACGGAACACCGTCAGAATCCCGTCACGGAGCCGTGCAATCAGGTTGCTGATTGAATTAGCTTCTCGTCGGGGTAGTTCGCTGATGCGCGGCCTTTGTCACCGGTTGATTGTCGCGATCCTGCTGATGTCAGCGGCCTCGGCCGCGGACGCGCAAACCGAGCTCGTGGAAAGCGCCGTTGCCGACCTTCCGATCGTGCTGGCCACCGATCCCGCGCTCACGCGGCCCCACGTGATCACACCGGACGAAAAGAAAAACAGCGATGAGGCCGATGCTGGCGGCGTTATTCTCACCTACGTTTTTGAAACGAAGCTTCGCCTTCGGTCGGAGAGGTACTTCCTGGTTGTCTGCAGCTCCGGCGGTAGTGCCGACTACAATTGCGTATTTAACCTGATTGGAGGCGCGGGCGATCTCTATCAAGACCAGATCGAAGGCCTCCGATTCGAGATACCCGGCGACGGTTGCGTCTACGCCTCCGGTCACGTCAATACGATGTTCGACCATCGACGCAAGTACTGCCTTGACGACGACCGGTTGAAGGAGGTTAACCAGCCGTTTCATTACGTCGGCCTCAAGTCAAAGACGCTGCATGACTTGACGTTCTATTTCGATAAGGCTGCGACGAATGCGGTCGGCACCATTCCGAAGGGTGAGTTCGTTGAGGTGCTCGTCGCAAGCGACCGACGTGAGGAGGACTCGTCCGAGCGCTACCATTTCCTCGTTCGGAACAAGAATGGACTGACTGGTTGGGTCAGTCTGGCCGGAGGTCAGCAAGCGGAAGACATCGAGGGAATCTTTTTTGCCGGCGACTAGTCGCGTCGAACCGGTATTCTTCTGCTGTCGTGCCATCTTGACCTCGCGGGAACGGCACCTTCGATCCCCCTTGCGATCCCCCTTGACTTAGAGTGCGCTCGAAGGGGTATCTGTACGTGCGTCAGTACGAGAACGGGCAAACATGAAGATCGGCGACCTCGCAAAACGAACCGGCTTGTCGACGCACACGTTGCGTTATTATGAGCGCGTCGGGCTGCTGCCATACGCAGACCGGGATCGTTCCGGCCAGCGTTACTTTGACGCATCGATCCTCACATGGATCGCATTCCTCGGTCGGCTCAAGACCACGGGAATGCCGATCCGGGACATGTTGCGTTATGCGGCGCTTCGTGATGAAGGCGATGCCACCGGGCCAGCCCGGCGGCAGATGCTGGAAATTCACCGGGAACAGGTTCGCACGCAGATTGCCGAACTCCAGGAATGCCTGCTCGTCCTTGATACCAAGATCTCCGGTTATGCCGGCGATGAACAGAGGACGAAGGAAAATGACGCACGCCCAAACACAAGCCGAAAGCCGCTTCGATCGCGGCCAGCGGGCCCTGTCACGCATTGACGGCCGAGCCGGCGAAAAGGTCGTCGCCTCACTCGCCGACATCGCTCCGGATTTCGCACGATACGTGATCGAGTTTCCTTTCGGCGACATTTACAGCCGCCCGGACCTCGGCCTGCGCGATCGAGAGATCGCGACGATCGCCGCGCTGACGGCGCTCGGAAATGCCGCGCCTCAGCTCAAAGTGCATATCGAGGCGGGTCTGAACGTCGGGCTGTCTCGCGACGAAATCGTGGAGATCATCATGCAGATGGCCGTCTATGCGGGCTTCCCGGCGGCGGTGAACGGGCTGTTCGCAGCCAAGGAGGTGTTTTCCGCGCATGACGGACGGCAGGCATCGGGAGAAGCGACATGACGAACTTCGAATACGTTGTGCGCCCGACCATCGACGGCGAGCCCGCCAAGCTGACCGAAGCCCAGGCCGATCTCGCCCGCGCCCGACGCCCGGAGCGCTGGGTGCCGAAATGGCTGGTTTGACGGAGCTGTAGCCCAGCGACGGTCTGCTCCCTGCAAGCTTGAGGCACAGAGGCTTCCACAGCGTCATGGCCGGGCTTGTCCCGGCCATCCACGCATTGCCCAGTGGCACGAAGAACGTGGATGCCCGGGACAAGCCCGGGCATGACGACCTTCTTCATATCCGGTTGCAGCGACCCGCAAGAGAGGTGACGCGATCGTTGGCGCCGTCAGAACCCCGCGACGCTGCCGTGCAGGTCGTATTGGTCGGCGCGCTCGATCTTTGCGGTGACGATCTCGCCGACGCGCAACGGGCGGCGGCTGGAGAGATAGACCGCTCCGTCAATCTCGGGCGCGTCGGCCTTGGAGCGGCCTTTTGAAACCGTCGGGCCGACCTCGTCGATGATGATCTGCTGGCGCGTGCCGACCTTGCGCTTCAGCCGGCGCGCGGAGATCTTCTGCTGGCGGGCCATCAGCGCGTTGTAGCGCTCCTGCTTGATCTCTTCGGGCACGGGGTTCTCGATCGCATTCGACGTCGCACCGGCAACCGGCTCGTATTTGAAGCAGCCGAGGCGATCGATCTCGGCCTCATCCAGCCAGTCGAGCAGATAGGCGAAATCGGCATCGGTCTCACCGGGGAAGCCGACGATGAAGGTCGAACGCAAAGCGAGATCGGGACATTCCTCGCGCCAGCGCTTGATCCGCGCCAGCGTCTTGTCCTGTGCTGCGGGGCGCTTCATCGCCTTCAGCACCTCGGGGCTTGCATGTTGGAACGGGATGTCGAGATAGGGCAGCACCTTGCCCTCGTTCATCAGCGCGATGACTTCGTCGACATGAGGGTAGGGGTAGACATATTGCAGCCGGACCCACGCGCCGAGTTCGCCGAGCTCGCGCGCGAGGTCGAGGAATTTGGCGCGGACCTGGCGATCCCTCCACGGGCTCTCGGCGTATTTGAGATCGACGCCGTAGGCCGAGGTGTCCTGCGAGATCACCAGCAGCTCCTTGACGCCGGCACCGACGAGGCGCTCGGCCTCGCGCAGCACGTCATTGGCCGGACGCGAGACGAGATCGCCGCGCAGCTTCGGGATGATGCAGAAGGTGCAGCGGTTGTTGCAGCCCTCGGAGATCTTCAGATAGGCATAGTGGCGCGGCGTCAGCTTGATGCCCTGCGGCGGCACCAGATCGAGATGCGGATTGTGGGCGGGCGGCAGCGCGCGATGCACGGCGTCCAGCACGCTCTCATATTGCTGCGGGCCGGTGATGGAGAGCACGCCGGGATAGGCTTGCTCGATCTGCTCGGGTTCCGCGCCCATGCAACCGGTCACGATCACTTTGCCGTTCTCGGCCATGGCCTCGCCGATCGCCGAAAGCGATTCCTGCTTGGCACTGTCGAGGAAGCCGCACGTATTGACGATGACGATGTCAGCCCCGTCATGCTTGCGGGCGAGCTCGTAGCCCTCGGCGCGCAGGCGCGTGATGATGCGCTCGGAATCCACCAATGCTTTGGGACACCCGAGCGACACGAAGCTGACCTTGGGCGCAGCCGTCTGATCCATATCCAAATCTGCCTGATTGACAGGCCTGAGCTAGTCCCAATTGCCCATAATTACAACCCTTTGCATCGCCCTCCGGCATGCTATGGATGAATCGCTTGACGTGAGTGGGACATGAGCGCCGAACAGTCGCCTAAAATCGTGATTGTCGACGAAAGCCCGATCCGGGCTGCGATCCTCGAGGAGGGGTTGCGCGAGGCCGGATTCACGCAGATTGTCCATATCCGCGAGATGCAGAGCCTGCTTGCCCGTATTTATGCGGTGGACCCTGATATCATCCTGATCGATCTGGAGAACCCCAGTCGCGACGTGCTGGAGGCGATGTTCCAGGTCAGCCGCGCCGTGAAGCGGCCGATCGCCATGTTCGTGGACCAGAGTGATTCATCCTCGATCCAGGCCTCTGTGGAAGCGGGGGTCTCCGCCTACATCGTCGACGGGCTGAAGAAGGAGCGCATCAAGCCGATCCTCGACCTCTGCGTGTCCCGCTTCAACGCCTTCGCAAAACTCCAGGAGGAGCTGGAGCGCACCAAGTCGCAGCTCGAGGACCGCAAGATCATCGAGAAGGCGAA
The DNA here is from genome assembly GCF_052075965.1 of Bradyrhizobium sp. 482_C4_N1_8. Taxonomy (NCBI): domain Bacteria; kingdom Pseudomonadati; phylum Pseudomonadota; class Alphaproteobacteria; order Hyphomicrobiales; family Nitrobacteraceae; genus Bradyrhizobium; species Bradyrhizobium sp. 482_C4_N1_8. The sequence goes on from NZ_CP197231.1 coordinate 4,580,429, forward strand.
GGGAATTTTGATGAAGGTCAAGGGCCTCACCGAGGACGAGGCCTACGTGCTGCTGCGCTCCACGGCGATGCGCGAGAAGAAGAAAATCGGCGAGATCGCGCAGTCGATCATCACCGCGTCGGAGATGCTGAAATGACCGGTCCCCTCCGCATCGGGTTCATCCCGCTGGTCGACGCCGCCGCCCTGATCGTCGCCGTCGACAAGGGCTTTGCCGCCGCCGAAGGGCTCGAGGTCGAGCTGGTGCGCGAGGTCTCCTGGTCCAACGTGCGCGACAAGCTCAATATCGGCCTGTTCGACGCCGCGCATCTGCTGGCGCCGGTGGCGATCGCGTCCTCGCTTGGGCTCGGCCACGTCAAGGTGCCGATCGCGGCGCCCTTCAACCTCGGTATCAACGGCAACGCGATCACGGTCTCGCCGGCGCTCCATGCCGCGCTGATGGAGGAGATCGACGGTGACCGCTTCGATCCGCTTGTCACGGCGAAAGCGCTGGCGAAGGTCGTCGCGAAGCGTCGCAAGCTAGGTGCCGATCCGCTGACCTTCGGCATGACCTTCCCGTTCTCGACCCACAATTACCAGCTGCGGTTCTGGATGGCGGCGGCCGGCGTCGATCCGGATGAGGATGTGCGTCTCGTGGTGCTGCCGCCGCCCTACATGGTCGATAGCCTCGCCAATGGCCATGTCGATGCGTTCTGCGTCGGCGCGCCCTGGAACTCGGTCGCGGTCGATCTCGGCATCGGTCACATCCTGCATTTCGTCTCCGACATTCTCGTGCGCGCGGCTGAGAAGGTGCTGGCGGTTCGCCAGGTCTGGGCCGACAAGCATCCGGATGTGGTGGCAGCGCTGGTGCGCGCGGCCGTGAAGGGCGCCGAGTTCATCGAGAACCCCGCGAACCTGTCTGAGGCGGCGCGGATCCTGGCGCAGCCGGAACGGATCGGCGTCGATGCCGAAGTTATCCAGCGAACCCTCACGGGGCGCCTGAAGATTTCTCCCGACGGCACCCTCCGCGAGAGCGGTCGCTATCTCCTGGTCGGACGCGAAGGGGCAGGGCGCCCCGATCCGGTTCAGGCGGCCTGGCTCTATGCGCAGATGGTGCGCTGGGGGCAAACGGCGTTGACGCCTGACGGCGTCAAGACGGCGATGGCCGTGTTCAGGCCCGACCTCTACGACGCAGCCCTCGGTCAGCAATCGCCCGCTGAAGCCCCCGCGGCGTTCGGGGCATTTGCGGGCCCGGCCTTCGATCCCGGCAACATCCGGGGGCATCTGGAGGCCTTCGAGGTCGGACGCTGGAAGGCCTGATTCGGTCCTGCATCGTTTTTGGGCGGAAGAGATCATCGGCTAAACTTTGGGCTGCCTGCTCGAATTTCATGAGAGTTCCGGACCGCGATTTTCCGGGCTCGTCTGTATCCATCTGAAATCAAAGAAATTTTCATTTCATTGAAGCTGGCACGCAACTTGTATGTTGCAGTGCGGCCAGCTTGTCACAGACGCCTGCTGAGCCAAGTCCCGCAGCAACGAAGCTGACCGGACCGTTGGGTGCGCAGCCGGCTTCTTGAGCCAGCCGAGTTCCTCGCGGGTCGCGCAATTTTCCGTCGATGCCACCCGGTGGCTGCAGGAGCTTCGTTACCGACCATGAAAATCGATACGCTCTCAGTCGACTTCTCCGACGAGCAGAAACGCTATCTCGAAGGCTTCACGACCGGTTTGCAGATCAGCCGGGTCGGTCGCGGTCTCGGCGGCAGCGCCAGCAAGGCCAATACCGAGGCCACGGGCCCCGACGCCGTCCACATCAAGGCGCAGGACAAGGTCATCGCAGCTGGCAAGAAGCTCGCCGACCAGGAGAAGTTCAAGCGCGACGAGCATCCCTTCGATGCCTATCCGCGACTGCGGCAGCAGGCGCTCGACAACGCGCCGCCGAGCCCGGCGGACAATTTCCGCTGGCGCTATTACGGCATCTTCTACGTCGCGCCGACGCAGGACTCCTACATGTGCCGGCTGCGCATCCCGAACGGCATCATGAAGCACTGGCAGCTGTCCGGCCTTGCCGATCTCGCCGACGATCTCTGCGGCCCGTACAGTCACGTCACGACGCGGGCCAATCTCCAGCTCCGCGAGATCCCGCCGAAGAACGCGATCAAGCTGATCGAGGGCATCCAGGACCTCGGCCTGTCCTCGCGCGGCTCTGGCGCCGACAACATCCGCAACGTGACGGGGACGCCGACGGCCGGCATCGACCCGCAGGAACTGATCGACACGCGCCCCTATGCGCGTGAGTGGCACTACCACATCCTCAACGACCGCTCGCTCTACGGGCTGCCGCGCAAGTTCAACGTCGCCTTCGACGGCGCCGGCAGGATCGCGGTGCTGGAGGAAACCAACGACATCGCCTTCACCGCGTTCGAGGTGAAGGACGGTTTTGGCGTCGAGCCCGGTGTCTGGTTCCGCCTCGGCCTCGGCGGCATCACCGGCCACAAGGACTTTGCAAAATACTCCAGCATCATCGTCAAGCCGGAGCAGGCCACCGCCGTCGCCGACGCCATCGTGCGCGTGTTCATCGATCACGGTGACCGCACCAACCGCAACAAGGCGCGTTTGAAATACGTGCTCGATGCCATGGGCCACGACGGTTTCCTTAAACTCGTCGAGGAGCGGCTGAAGACGCCGTTCACGCGCGTGCCGGAAGAGGCGTTTGCGCCGCGGCCAGCCGCGGACCGCATGGCGCATATCGGCGTGCACAAGCAGAAGCAGGACGGCTTGAACTGGATCGGCGTCTCGCTGACGCTCGGCAAGATCAGCTGCGATCAGATGCGGGGTTTGGCCAAAGTGGCGCAGGACCTCGGCGACGGCGAGATCCGCCTGACCGTCTGGCAGAACCTGCTGATATCGGGCGTGCGCGACGAGAATGTCGAGCTCGCCATTGCAGCGATCAAGCAGATCGGGCTCGCGGTCGAGGCCTCGCACATCCGCGCCGGCCTGATCGCCTGCACCGGCAGTGCCGGCTGCCGTTTCGCGGCTTCCAATACCAAGCGCAATGCCGCCGAGATCGGCGACTGGTGCGAGCCGCGCGTCGCCATGGACAAGCCGGTCAACATCCACGTCACCGGCTGCCATCATTCCTGCGCGCAGCATTACATCAGCGACATCGGCCTGATCGGAGCGCGCGTGCCGATCAACGACGAAGACACGGTGGACGGCTATCACCTCTTCACCGGCGGCGGGTTCGGTCCCGATGCGGATGTCGGGCAGGAGGTTTATCACGACCTCAAGGCCGAGGACGCGCCGAAGACGGTCGAGGGACTGCTCAAGGCCTATATCGCCCACCGCTCGTCGCCCGACGAGACCTTCCTGTCCTTTGCGCGCCGCCATGACGGCGAAACGCTGCGTAAGCTTGCCGATGCACAGGTGTCCGCATGAACCAGATCACGCCTCCGCCGAAACTCGACATCATTCCCGCCAGCGCCCCGTTCTCCGACGCGCAGCGCTCCTGGCTCAACGGCTTCTTCGCCGGGCTGTTGTCGCCTGATGTGGCCACGCCGCTGTCGGCGGAGCAGGGCGCAGCCGTCATGCAAGCCGGCGACGGCGACGACGGTGAAGCGCCGTGGCACGACCAGACCATGCCGATTGCGGACCGGATGAAGCTCGCCGAAGGCCGTCCCGTGCGCCGCAAGATGATGGCCGCGATGGCGCAGCAGGATTGCGGGCAGTGCGGCTACAATTGTCACGACTATTCGGAGGCGATCGCCACCCGTAGCGAAGCACGGCTCAATCTCTGCGTCCCCGGCGGCAAGGAAACCGCGCGGATGCTGAAGTCGCTGTACGAGGAGCTGGACAAGGCGCCGGCGGCCAAGGCGGCCGACAAGGTGGATGCGGTGGCGGCGCCGGCCGTGACGGTGACGATCGCCGAGCCCGGCCGCTCGCGCGACAATCCGATCGCGGCGACATTCCTGTCGCGGCGCCTGCTCAACAAGGGGAAGTCGGAGAAAGAGACCTATCACGTCGAGTTCGATCTCGCCGAGAGCAAGCTCGACTATGTCGTCGGCGATAGTTTTGGCGTGTTCGCACGCAACGAGGTCGGCCTCGTCGATCAGATCATCGCGCTGCTGGGCGCCTCCCACACCACCAAGGTCAACGGCAAGACGTTGCGCGAGGTGCTGATCGACGACGTCTCGCTGTCGCCGGCGCCCGACACGCTGTTCGAGCTGATCTCCTTCATCACCGGCGGCGCGCAGCGCGAGAAGGCGCGGGCGCTGGCACAGGGCGAGGATCCCGATGGCGACGCCGCCACGCTCGACGTCATGGCGGCGCTCCAGAAGTTTTCGGGCACGCGGCCGCATCCCGAAGCCTTCGTCGAGGCGCTGGAGCCGCTCCAGCCGCGGCTCTACTCGATCTCGTCCTCGCACAATGCGACGCCGGGAAAACTGTCGCTGACGGTAGACTCCGTGCGTTACGTCATCGGCAAGCGCAAGCGGATCGGCGTGGCCTCGACCTTCCTCGGCGAACGCATCGCCGAGGGCGAGAAGCTCAAGGTCTATGTGCAGAAGGCGCATGGTTTCGGCCTGCCGCAGGATCCGAAGACACCTGTCATCATGATCGGCCCCGGCACCGGCATCGCGCCGTTCCGCGCCTTCCTGCTCGACCGCAAGGCAACCGGCGCGCCCGGCAAGAACTGGCTGTTCTTCGGCCACCAGCGCAGCGATTGCGATTTCTTCTACCAGGAAGAGCTCAACGCGATGAAGACCTCGGGGCTGCTGACGCGCATGTCGCTGGCCTGGTCGCGCGACGGCGAGAAGAAGTTCTACGTGCAGGATCGCATGCGTGAGGTCGGCCGCGAGGTGTGGACCTGGCTCGCCGAAGGCGCGCATCTCTACATCTGCGGCGATGCCAAGCGCATGGCCAAGGACGTCGAGCGCGCACTGGTCGACATCGTCGCGCAGTTCGGGGCGCGTTCGACGGATGAGGCCGTCAGTTTTGTCGCCGAGCTCAAGAAGACGGGCCGCTTCCAGGCTGACGTCTACTAAGGCGCGAGCCGATCAGCGCAAATCGTCCCGGCGGCGCAACCGCCGGGCGTCGCGCCGCTGGGCCGTTTCTACTGTGCATGGGGTTGTTTTCGAGAATTTTGTTTGGAAGGGGGTCTGAATGCCTCCGCCCGGCTGTCATCCCAGCGTCATCCGGGCCGGTTCCAGCTGGCTCGGATCTTAACGAATAAGATTCTCGGAACCCTTGGGTGCAGAGAATTTGCACCTGCGACGGGGCGCCTTCAGAGAACCTCCATCGCTATTTTCTCCGCCATCTTGCCTCCCGCCAGGGTTGATCCTTCATACTCCCACAAATGGGGCGTTGGAGATCGACCATGCGCGAACTATCGGCGGAAGCCAGGCTGCACTTCTACGCGCGCTCAATCTCGCGTCGGACCGGGGCGAGCATGCACCACGTTGGGCTCTACAGCGCCTTCGCGGTCATCGCGGCCATCGTGTTCGGCACGCTCTCGGTGCACCCGTTCTGATTACGCCCCGCGCTTGAACGGCGCGACCTCGATCCCCGCATCCTTCAACGCCTGACGCAGCGTGCGCGCGATCTCGACGGCGCCGTGCGTGTCACCGTGAATGCACACCGTGTCCGTGCGCATCTTGATCACCTTGCCCGTCACCGAAACCACTGCGCCATCCTGCACCATGCGCACCACGCGATCGGCGATTGCCTTGGCATCGTGTAGCACCGCGCCGGGCTTCTTGCGCGAGACGAGGTTGCCGTCGTCCTCATAGGCGCGGTCAGCAAATACCTCGTGCACCATCGGCAGATTGGCGTCTTCGCCGGCCTTCACCAGTTTTGAGTTGGCGAGCACGACGAAGATGAGATTGGGATCGACCGCCCTGATGCCGGCGGCGATCGCCTTGGCCGTCATGTCGTCCTCGCAGGCGACGTTGGAGAGCGCGCCATGCGCCTTCACATGCGTGACCTTGTGGCCGGCTGCGGTCGCGATCGCCTGCAACGCGCCGATCTGGTAGGCGACGAGGTTCTCGATCTCGGAGGCCTTCAGGCCCGCGATCGGATGGCGGCCGAAACCGTGCAGGTCGCGGTAGCCGGGATGGGCGCCGACCGAGACGCCGCGCGCCTTCGCCAGCTCGACCGTCCGGCGCATGATGTCGGGGTCGCCGGCATGGAAGCCGCAGGCGACGTTGACCGAGCTGGCAAGGTCGATCATCGCGGCGTCGTTGCCCATCTCCCACGCGCCAAAACCTTCGCCGAGGTCGCAATTGAGATCGATCGTCTTCATGGGGTGCTCTCCGCCTCTGGTCGTCTTGTCGCTTACGGCTCCGCCGTGACCTGCCAGGTCCCGGCATCCATGGCGCTCACCGCATAGCCCGCGACATTAGCATCGCTGAGCGCCTCGATGTTCAGCTCGACGGTGTCGGAAGAGCGCAGGCGATCGGGCAGGTTGCGGATGAGTTGCGCGAACTTGCGCGCCTCCTCCTGCGCCTCGGCCATGGTGACCTCGAGGAAGCGGAACGCGGTTCCCGCCGAGGTCTGCGCGAGGCGGCCGACGTCGGCCGTGATCACGGTTGCGATCTTCGGATAGCCGCCGGACGTGCCGCGATCCATCATCAGCGCGATCGGCGAGCCGTTGCCGGGGACCTGGATGCTGCCGTTGACGGTGCCGTCGGAGACGATGTTGTGGCCATGCAGATGCTTGATCGCCGGGCCCTCGAGCCGGTAGCCCATGCGGTCGGAGGTCGCCGAGATCTTCCACTCGCTATCGAGGAACAGCGCCTTGTTGGCGTCGTCGAACTCGTCGTCCTGCGGGCCGAGCAGGACGCGGATCGGGCCTGTTGCAGGCTTCGGCAACTCGATGCGCAGCTCGGGCGCGCCGCGCGCGGCATCGACCGTGAACTCGTCGCCGGCCTGCAGCGGGCGCGGGTAGGGGCTGCCGAGGCCCGCGCGGGCGTTCACCGCAAGGCTGCCGAACACCAGTTCGCCTTTGATCCCGCCTTCGATCGCCAGATAAGTGAACGCGCCGCCGCGGGCAAAGCCCAGCGTCAGCGTCTCGCCGTCCTTGAGCGTCACTGACGTGTCCATGGCCACCGGCTTACCGGCGACGTCCGCATTGCGCGGCGCGCCTGATATCGCGACGCGCACGGCGCCGTCTTTGGCAGTGAACGTGGCGCCGAAAGGGCCGATCTCGACCACGGCCGCGAACGGCTCATTGCCGACCAGCGTGTTCGCTGCCGCCAGCGACAGACGGTCCATCGCCCCGCTGACCGTCAGGCCGTAGCGCTGCGCGCCGTGGCGGCCGCCGTCCTGAACGGAGCTTGCGGGACCGATGCTGGCGATCACGAGCCGGCTCATGCGACCACCTGCTCGGCGATGATCTCGCCAGCCTCGGCGGCGCGATCCTGTTCCTCGAAGGTCTTGTGGTCGATGGCGAAAAACGTCACGCGATCACCGGGTTCGGTGAGAAAGGTCGGATTCCGGTGGAGTTGATAGGTTCTGACCGGCGTGCGGCCGAGCAGGTGCCAGCCGCTTGGCGCGGCCAGGCACTGGATTCCGGCCTGGATACCGCCGATCGAGATCGTGCCGGCGGGCGTGAACAGCCGCGGGCTCTGCCGCCGCGACATGTGCAGGGATTTGTCGAGGCCGCTGAGATAGGACCAGCCCGGGGTGAAACCGATCATGGCGACACGGTAGTCGCCGGCGACGTGACGGGCGACGATGTCGTCGGGCGTTGTGTTCAGCGCCTTCGCGACATCCTCGAGGTCGATGCCGTGTTCGCCGCCATAGGCGACGGGAATGCGCCAGCGCCGCGCCTTCGCGGCCGGCGGCAGCGGCTGGCTGGCGAGCGCAAGCAGCTTTTCGCCGAGCGCGTCGAAGCCGATCTTGCCGGGATCGTAATGCACCAGCAGCGAGCGATAGGTCGGAACGGTCTCGGTGATGCCGTCGATGGGGCTTGCTGCGAGCGCCTTGTCCAGCGCGAGCACGCGCTCGTTGGCGGCGTCATCGATGGTGCGGCTGAATTCGACCGTGACGGCGCTGTCGCCACTGGGCAGAAGGCGGGGCGGGGGAAGCGTCGCGGCCATGAGCTGTCGAAGGGCTGTCGAAATCGGGCTTCTCAGGAAATGCGGGCTCAGCCTTGAGTTCCGCTTTTCCTTGCTTCGCGTAAATGCGCCCGCAAGTCCAATAAATTAATGCAAGGGGAAACGATAAAGCGTTGTTATCGCGTCGCATAACAGCCCAGCGGCCCTGCGTTCTTGCCGGCTCTTTGGCCCTTGACGCAAGGGCTGCGGCTCGCAAGATGCGCGCGTTCTTTCCCGCCCATCCGGAGCTCGTTCTCGTCCATGTCGCTGTCCCCCGAAGCCCGCAAGACCCTCGCCGGCATCACCACTGCCACCATCACCACGGTCCTGCTGAAGAAGGGCCTGCGCAACGTCTGGATGCGCGGCGCGCGTCCGCTGCGTCCGGGCTTGCCGCGCCTGGTCGGGCCGGCCTTCACGCTGCGCTTCGTGCCGGCGCGCGAGGATCTGGCGACGCCGGAATCCTGGTCGTCGCCGATCTCGACCCGCACCGCGATCGAGGCGATGCCGGATGGCTGCATCGCCGTGGTCGATGCCATGGGCATCACCGATGCCGGCATCTTCGGCGACATTCTTTGCGCGCGCATGATGAAGCGCGGCGTGACCGCACTCGTCACCGATGGCGTGGTGCGGGACGTCGAGGGCGTGCTCGGCACCAATCTTCCGGTGTGGTGCGACGGCTATGCCGCGCCGCCGTCGGTTGCAGGCCTCACCTTCGTCGGCTGGGGCGAGCCGATCGGCTGCGGCGGCGTTGCGGTGTTCCCGAACGACATCGTGGTCGCCGACCAGGACGGCTGCGTGCTGATCCCGCAGGCGATGCTCGATCACGTGCTCAATGAGAGCGTCGAGCAGGAGCGGATGGAAGCCTGGATCGTCAACGAGGTGAACAACGGCGCGGTGCTGCCGGGCCTCTATCCCATGAACGCCGAAACCAAGGCGCGCTACGCCGCCAGCAAGAAGTAACAGGAAACGAGGTATCCCATGGAAATCACCGTCGCAGGCACGCGGCCGACCCGCCGCGCGCCCAAGGAAAATTTTACGGGCACCGTGTTGCAGGACCCCGTGATCATGGCGCCGGCGCCGGCGCGGCTGAACTGCTCGCGCGTCACCTTTGAGCCGGGCGCGCGCACCAACTGGCACCACCATCCGCTTGGGCAGACGCTCTACGTGATTTCGGGCGTCGGCCGCGTCCAGACCAAGGGTGGCCCTGTCAAGGAGATCCGTCCCGGTGACACCGTCTGGATTCCGCCGGGTGAACTGCACTGGCACGGCGCCTCGCCAAACAACAGCATGTGCCACATCGCCATGCAGGAGGCGCTCGACGGCGTCTATTCGACCTGGCTGGAGCCGGTGACCGACACGGAGTACGGCGCGCCGCTCGGCTAATCTCTCGTGCCCCGGATACAATGCAGCGCGTAAGCGCTGCGTTGCCGATCCGGGGGCCCACAAGCTTCCTCAAAGCAAGTGCCCTTGGGTCCCGGCTCAGTGCAGCAACGCTGCGCGTTGCAGCGCGTCCGGGACGCGGCAAATCACATCCGCTCCGCCGTCCACGTGCCCGTGCACAGGGGGCCGCGCCATGTGCCGGAGCCTGAAGTGCCGCTGAGCCGGCCGAAGCCGACGGCGCGTTTGATCCCGGTGCTCAAGGTGACGTTGATGCTGCCGGCATCGGCCACGCGGCCGGATGCTGAAACCACAGCGCTGCTCGATGCGATCTGACCGTTGCTGATGCCGATCGAGACCGTTGCGCCGTTACCGCAAGTCTCGCTCGTTGATGAGATGCGGACATTCCATGCGCCGTCGAAGGTGGAGGTCGCCGCGCCCGCCTGCGTCAGCGGGACCGCGATGGCGACAATGCTGGCGAAGAGACCTTTGCGAAATCCGTTCATGACACGCCCCGTTGGTTGACCATGGGGGGATCGTGGCATGAGCGCGGAACCCGCGATGTGAGGGCTGTCACGTGCGCAAGGGGCTCCGTGAGGTGGCGCACTCCGCAAAGAGATCGCGGACAAAAGCAAAGGGGCCCGGATCGCGGGCCCCTCGTCTCGGTTCGAACGTCGAAGTCGGACTCAGTTCACGCGCGTCCAGGTCTGGCCGCCGCAGAACATGCCGCCGAAGGCGCAGCCCTGCACGCGCAGGCGGTCGGTGCCCTTCATCGCGATCGTGGAATCGTAGGTCGAGCCGGAGTTGAGATCGAGGATGCGACCGGACCATTTCTGATCCTTGTTCTGGTCCTTGGCGGGTTTCATGTTGATGAGGACCTGTTCGCCGTTCTGGTTCGATTTGCTGTCGACCGAATAGCCGCAGAGATTGCTGCCGCATTGCTCGATGCGGACCTTGCCTTCCTTCTCCTCGGTCAGCCAGATGCCGAGTGGTGAATTGAGATCGCGCGCGGGCGCGGCTGCAGGAGCCGGCGGTGCGACGGCAGCCGCCTGAACGGGTGCGGGGGCCGGAGCGGGGGCTGGAGGCGGCGCCGGGGGTACAGCGGCCACAGTCGGGGCCGGCGGCGGCGCCACGGCGGGGGCTGCCTGCTGCTCGACCGGAGCGGGCGCCGGAGGCGGTGCAGGTGGCGGCAACACGGCCGCCTCAGCCGGCGCGTTGCTGGCGGTTGCAGACGGCGGCGGAGCGGGCGGGGGCGGAACTGGCGGCGGCGCTGCAGCGGCTGGCGCCTGTTCGGTTGCGGGCGGCGCTGCGACAGGGGCGGGAGCTGGCGCCGGAGCGGCCGGCGGTTGCGGATCAACCTTGGCCTGTTGCGGCGCCTGCTGGCCCGGGGTCGTCTCGTTCTTCTTGGCTTTCTTCGCCTTGCCCTGGCCGGTGTTGTCGTAGACGCCGGGGATCTGCACCGTGCCGCGGTCCGGATCGATGCGGATGGTGCGCCCGCCATACTCGAAAGTGTACTGCGCCTGAGCAGCGGTGCTCGCCAAAAGGAATGCGGCCGTGGCCAACAGCTTCCTCATTTCCGTCTCCTGAACAGCTGGTCCCCGTACCAACGCTTACGCGTCGGTTCGATCGCAAAAAGTGATCTAGATCACTGTCACCGTATGAGTCGTGGTCCGGCGGTTGCGGGTTCAATAACGCTGAACTCCGTCCAGAGTTGGACGGCGGCGCGGCGCAGCTCTGGACGGGGTATGGGATGGGCAAGTAAAACCGTTGTGGTTGAAGCTTCCGAAAGCACACGCAAATGCTATGGCCGCGCCTTGGCGAACTTGTTCTGATCGTAGTCGCTTGCCTTGCTGCGACACTGGCGCACGCGGCCGGGCTCGGATTTATCGAAGTGCCGGCGGACGCCGGCCGCTCCGCGCTCACTGGCATGGTGTGGACACCTTGTGCGGCGGCGCCCTCCGAGGTCGCTTTGGGCGGCGGTGTCTTCCTGCCGGGTGTGAAGGACTGTCCGGTAGCGGGCAATCGACTGCCGCTGATCGTCGTGTCGCACGGACGGCGCGGCTCGTTTTTGGGCCACGTCGACACGGCGACCGCATTGGCCGATGCCGGCTTCGTGGTCGCCGCGATCAATCACCCAGGCGACACTGCCAGAGACAGCAGCCGGACCGATGAATTCTCCGTCCTGGTCGAGCGCCCCGCCGACATGAAGCGGCTTACGGATTTCATGCTCGGCGCCTGGAAGGAAGCGGCGGTCCTGGACCCCAAGCGGGTTGGCTTGTTCGGGTTCTCGCGCGGCGCCTATACCGGTCTCGTCGTGATCGGCGGCAATCCCGATTTCGGAGCGCTCGCTCCGCTCTGCGATAGAGATGGAGCCACGACGCCAAAATGCCAGGCCATTCGCGATGGCCTTGTGCCAACAGAGGCGGCCGTACACGACCCCCGCATCAGAGCTGCCGTGCTGGCGGATCCGCCCCTTTATGAAGGCCTTTTCAACCGGGAGCGCCTCGCCAATGTGACGATCCCAATTCTCTTATGGCGTTCGGCGCTCGGCGGCGACGGTGTCGTGCCCGCTTCAGTCGATACGCTGGAACAAATGCTTCCCGCGCGCCCTGACTTCCGGATCGTGCCGAACTCGTCGCACTTTTCCTTTCTTGCGCCATGTCCGCCCAAGCTGGCCGAAGCCGCGCCGATCCTGTGCACTGATCCGCCCGGGTTCGACAGGGAAGCGTTTCACAGCGCCTTCAACGACGCGGCTGTGAGCTTCTTCCGCAAGCATCTGGAGTGACGGACAAGATCGGTCGCTAGTCGAACCAGGCGGCGTAGATCTTCCTGTAGCTGCCGTCCTCCATCGAGATGTGCAGCCACTGGTCGACGAAAGCCTTCAGCGCCATGTCGCGCTGGAGCCAGTAGGCCTTCTCCGAGAAGTCGAACGGCTTTTCGGGATGCACCGCGCAGAGCACGCCGGAATGCTGCTTCTGCTGGTAGCGGGTCTCGGAGGCGTCCGTCATCATCAAATCGGCGTTGCCCTTGGCGATCTCGTCGAAGATCACGGTGTTGTCGGGGAAGACGTTGATCTCGGCGTCCTTGATGTTGGCGCGCGCGAACCGCTCATTGGTGCCGCCGGGATTGACGATGACGCGGGTGCCCTTCTTGTCGATGTCGGAGATGGTCTGGTACTTGCCGACATCGGCGCAGCGCGCGATCGGCGTCTTGCCTTCGCGCATGATCGGCATCGAGAAGAAGCCCTTCTTCTGCCGATCGAGCGTGACCGAGACGCCGCCCATGGCGATGTCGAACTGGTCGGCCTCGAAGTCCTTCATGAGCTTCGGCCAGGCCGTCGGCACGAATTCGACCTTGACGCCGAGCGCCTTGCCGAGCGCCTCCGCCATGTCGACGTCGAAGCCGCTGAACTGCTGCGTCGCCTTGTCCAGGTAGGTGAAAGGCTTGTAGTCGCCGGTCATACCGACGCGCAAAGTGTCGCGCTTGACGATCTCGTCGAGGCGCGACGGCGCCGGCTGCTGCGCATATGCCGAAAAGTTCGCCAGCAGGACCGCGGTCAAAGCCGCCACGATTCGAACGATCATCTCTTTTCCACCCATGCCCGAGCTGTCATTGTGCAGCTCTTGAAACTTGGATTTAGACCAGATGCCCGTCACTGGCGAGGCGGAATTGAAGGGAAATTAGGGTGACGATCTCGATGTACGACGCCTCGGTCGGCGTCTTCGTGCCATATCTGCGCAACCTGTCGGCACTGCTGGACAAGGGCGTCGCCTATGCCGAAAGCCGGAAGTTCAATCCGGCCGTCCTGCTCGGCATGCGCATGGCGCCGAATATGTACGATCTGGCGCAGCAGATAGGGGAGGCGTGCCGCCATGCCACGGTCGCGCCGGCCTTGCTGGCCGACCAGGAGCCGGTGACGCTGCCGGCGCTGGAGCACGACATCGCCGGGCTTCAGGCGCGCATTGCGACGTCAATCGAGTTCATCGAAAGCCTGTCGCGCGCCGAGATCGATAGTGCGGCGGAACGGAATGTCTTCTTCAGGCTGAAAAACGGGACCGAGCTGCCCTTCACCGGGCGGACGCTGCTGCTGACGTTCAGCGTCCCGCAATTCTTCTTTCACGTCACGACGTCCTACGACCTGCTCCGGCATGCCGGGGTCGAGCTCGTGAAGCGGGATTTTCTCGGCCCCCGCGAGCGCTAGGCTTCGCCCTTGCGCTCGTAATCGGCGAGCGAGCTGCGGCCGGCGATCTCGCTGCGCAGCTCCTCGAAGCGCCGATGTGCCTCGTCCTCGTGCGCGTCGACGAAATGCACCGCGGCTTCGCTCGTCATCGGGCCGCTGACCACGGGCGCGGACTGCTCGCCGATGGTCTCGTGGACGTAGAACTGGCCGTCATCGCCGCGATGGACCGTCCATTTCAGACGGATCGCCACCATCGGCCCCGGACCGACCTTGCTGTAGCCATCGGCATCGGTGTGCTCCGGCACCAGCGGCTGCTCCTCGACCAGAGGATGCTCGTGCTCGTCGACCATCGCATGCTCGTCGACCACCACATGCTCGTCGGCGATCGGATGCTCGTCGGCGACGACCTGCTCACCGTCGACCACCATTTCGGTCTCGGTCTCGCGGACGGGCTCGGGGTGCTCCAAAATGCTGGCGATGGTTGCCAGCGCGTGGTCGGTCGGGTCGATCTCTGACAAGGGTTCATCCTCCAGCTCGACGCGGCCGGCAAGTCTGTCCCACTGCCGCCGCGGCCGGACTTATTACGCGGGTTTGATTAAGGCTGAGTTGGGGCTCGATCTGCACCAAAATGGGACGCATTCTGGCGTTCCGGAGGCGGGCGGATAACCGCCCGCCCGGAGGTCGGCTCAGCCGAGCACGTCCTGGTTGATGATGTTCTGCCGGATGGGATCGCCGTCCAGCACACTCAGGATATTGCGAGCGGTCTGCTCGCTCATGCGGCTCACCGCCTCGACGGTGACGCCGGCGACGTGCGGGGCCATGATGACGTTGGGCAGCGCGAACAGCGCGTTGCTGACCGGCGGCGGCTCCACCTCGAACACGTCGATCCCGGCACCGGCAATCCTGCCGGAGACCAGGGCGTCGTATAGCGCGGCCTCCTTCACGATGCCGCCGCGTGCAGTGTTGATGAGATAGGATTTCGGCTTCATCCGGCCGATCCGCGCCGCATCGAACAGCCCGACGGTTTCCGGCGTCTTCGGGCAATGGATGGTGACGAAGTCGGCGTTGGGCAGCGCTGCGTCGAGATCGGCGACGGGCTCGCAGCCCGCGGCCTTGATCTCGGCGGCAGGCTTGTAGGGATCGTAGACCTGCACCTTCATTTCCATCGCTTGGCAGCGCTTGGCGGTGCGACTGCCGATGCGGCCGAAGCCGATGATCAGCACGGTCTTGCCGTAGAGGTCGAACGGCAGCATGCCGAGCCGGTTGGCCCATTGGCCATCCTTGACGCAGGCGTGCATCTCATTGGCGCGCTTGGCCAGCGTCAGCATCATGAACAGCGCCTGCTCGGCGACCGAGGGCGAGTTGGCGCTGCCCGCCACCATCAGCGGCACCTTGCGGCGGGAGAGGGCGGGCACGTCGACGGCGTCGTAACCGACGCCGATGCGGGTCACCACCTTCATGTCCTTCGAGGCCTCAAGCTCGGTCTCACCGAAGGCGGTGGCACCCAGCGCCACGCCGTGAACCGGCGCGTGGTTCTTCAGCAAGGCTTCGAAATCCTTGGCCGAGATCAGGTTCGGAAACTCGACGAGCTCGATATCGTCCCGCTGGGTGAGGAGGGCGCGTGCCCCTTGCGACAAAGTTTGTGTAACGAAAATCTTCTTCTTGTTGGTCGCCATCGCTCCCCGCCTGCTTGCGTTTCTTGAGACGGCGTCACAGCACGACGCCGGTGTCTTCGTTTAGCAGGTGCATATTGTTGAGGTCCATCGCCAAACGCATGGGTGCCCCGTCCTTGGCGCCGGCGTTGGGATCGACGCGGCCGCAGATCGGCGTGCCGTCGAGGCCGAAATAGACCAGGGTCTCCATCCCCATCGGCTCGGTGACGTCGAGCACGGTGTCGAAGGTCTCGACGCCGGGCCCGAGATGCGCATGCGACTCGGTGAGGTGCTCCGGCCGGAGGCCGAGCAGCAGCTTGTCGGTGCGCGGCAGCGCGTTGTAGCGCGCGGCGCGAGCCTGTGGCAGCGCAAAGGCGATGCGGTCGGTCAAACGGATCTGGAGCGCGCCGCCGACATCCTCCAGCCGGCACGGGATGAAATTCATCGCGGGCGAGCCGATGAAGCCGGCGACGAAGCGCGTCGCCGGCTTGTGGTAGAGCTCGTTGGGCGTGCCGATCTGCTCGATGCGGCCCTTGTTCATCACAACGACGCGGTCAGCCAACGTCATCGCCTCGACCTGGTCGTGGGTGACGTAGACCGTGGTGGTGCGTACCTTCTGGTGCACCTTCTTGATCTCGATCCGCATCTGCACGCGCAGCTTGGCGTCGAGATTGGACAGCGGCTCATCGAACAGGAACACTTTCGGATTGCGCACGATGGCGCGGCCCATCGCGACACGCTGGCGCTGGCCGCCGGAGAGCTGCTTCGGCTTGCGGTCGATCAGGTCGGTGATGTCGAGGAGGCGGGCGGCTTCCGTGACCCGCGCCTTGATCTCGGCCTTGGGAAAGTGCTTCAGGCGCAGCCCGAACGACATGTTCTCCGCGACCGTCATGTGCGGGTAGAGCGCGTAGTTCTGGAACACCATGGCGATATCGCGATCCTTCGGCGGTACGTCATTGACGACGTCGCCGCCGATCATGATGTCGCCGTCGCTGATGTCCTCGAGGCCCGCGATCATGCGCAGCGTCGTCGACTTGCCGCAGCCCGAAGGCCCGACCAGCACGATGAACTCATGGTCGGCGATGTCCAAGTCGATGCCGCGCACGGCTTCGACATCATCGTAACGCTTGACCACCTTCCGCAATGCAACGTCAGCCATGAGACATCAACCCTTTGTCGCGCCGGCGGTCAGGCCGGCGATGTAGTAGTCCATCAGGAAGGCGTAGATGACCAGCGGCGGAGCTGCGCCGAGCAGCGCGCCGGTCATGATCTGGCCCCAGTTGAAGACGTCGCCCTTGATCAGGGTGGTGGTGATGCCGACCGGGAGCACGAGCTGGTCGATGGACGTCGTGAACACCAGGGGATAGAGGAACTGCGCCCAGGACACCGTGAAGGCGAAGATGGTCGCGGCAATCAGGCCCGGCAGCGCGACCGGAATAAAGATCCGCGTCAGGGTCTGAAGCCACGAGGCGCCGTCGATGATCGCGGCCTCGTCGAGCTCCTTCGGGATCGAGGCGAAATAGCCGATCATGATCCAGGTACAGAACGGCACCGTCAGCGTCGGATAGACGAATAGCAGCACGTACCATCGGTTCAGGAGCGTGATGCCGGTGATGTCCTGAACCAGCGCCAGCATCTTGAACAGCGGGATGAAGAGGAGGCTGTCCGGAACCAGGTAGGTCAGGAACACGCCGGTGGCGAGCGTCGTCGAGCCCCAGAACTTCATCCGCGCGAGCGCGAAGGCGGCAGGGATGCTGATCAGCATCGTGACGAGCACAACCACCAGCGACACGATGGTCGAATTCCAGAAGAACCGGAGGAATTGGTTCGACGTCAGTAGTTCGACATAGTTCGCCAGCGTCGGGTGGAACACCCACCACGGATTGGTCGCAGCCGAGATCTCCGCGCTGCTCTTGAGCGAGGTGATCACCATGTAGAGCGGCGGCGTCAGAAAGAAGATCGCAAACAGCACCAGGAAGAAATAGGACCAGCGCAGCGCCCAGGTACGGTCGCGGCTCATGCTGCCATATTTAACCTTGCGCCGGGGGCCGGCCTTGTCGATCGCTATTGTGCTCATCAGGATTCGTTCCCGCGTTTATTGACGTCGCGCAGGATGAAGATCGCTGCGACGGCGAGGATCGGGACCATGAACAGCGAGACGCTGGCGCCGAGCGGAATGTCGTTGCTCTCGATGCCGACCCGGAACGCATAGGTGGCAAAGATCTGGGTCTGGTCGAGAGGCCCGCCTGAGGTCAGGATGCGGACGATGTCGAAATTAGCGAAGGTGACGATCAGCGAGAACAGCGTCGTGATCGCGATGATGTTGCGCATCATCGGCAGCGTCACGTACCACATCTTCTGCCACCAATTGGCGCCGTCGATTGCGGCGGCCTCGTAGAGCTGGTCCGGCACCGATTTCAGCGCCGCCAGGTACATGATCAGGAAGAACGGCGCGCCGTACCAGACGTTGACGAGGATGACGGAAAAGCGCGCCCAGGCGGCATTGCCGAGCCAGTTGATGGGACCGATGCCGAAGAAGGAGAGCGTGTAGTTGAAGGCGCTGTAGGAGGGGTCGAACAGCCACAGCCAGGCGAGCGTGCTCATCGCCGGCGGGATCACCCAGGGCACCAGCAGCATGCCGCGCCATTTGCGCTGGCCCTTGGCCGGTATGTTGTGCACCAAATGCGCGACGATGAAGCCGATCAGCGCCTTGAAGAACACGGCGGTGATCGCGAAGATGCAGGACTGCTCCACCACCATCCAGAACGTCTCGCGCTTGAACAGGAAGGTGAAGTTGCCGAAGCCGACGAATTTTTGCATCGACTTGTTCAGCGTCGCGAGGTGGATCGAGAACAGGGCAGGGTAAAGCACGAACAGCGCGATCAGCAGGATCAGCGGCAGCGTCAGGAAGAACGCCACGGTCGATTTCCGCTTCAACGCATTGTGCAGGCCCGTCCGTTTGCGCGCGCTCGCCGTGCGGGCGACGCGACCGTCCTCAACGACGACATCGGCCATGTCAGTGTCCTTGGGTCAAGCTTCCTTGCGGAATGTCCAACGGCGGAGCCGGCACCCGCGTGTCGGCTCGATCTGCTCATTCCATCGAACGGTGGGGTGCCCTAGCGGCTCACGCGGGGATGCGTGAACCGCCGTGGCACACCCCGGCTTAGGTTCGCATGAAGCCTTCACACTCGCCTTCGCCCCAGGCGAGTGCGGTCTCCAACTTTTCGCCCTGCGCAAAGCGCAGCGCCATCTTGGTCAGCGTGGCCTGCGCGTAGATCTGCTGGGCGATCTTCGGCGGCGCCGGAGAGGCCGCAATCGACAGTGTCTGATGATTGTAGGGATTTGGATAGTGATAGAGCGTGCCCTTCGGCGGGCCTACCTCGGCCCAGGTCTTCAGGGTCGTCATCTTCGAATAGGCCGGCAAATCGTAGCCGCCGCTCGCCGCGACGAACTTTTCGATCGATGACGGCTGTGACAGAAAAGCCAGAAGGCTCTTGGCCGATGCCTTGTTCTTGGAGAAATTCCAGAGACCCCAGAAATAGGGCAGGAACGGCGCATACCGGCCTTTAGGACCGGAGGGGAAGCCGTGCGTCCAGCATTGCTCGGCGACCTGCGGCGCGTCGCGCTTGGCGACCGCCCAGGCGCTCGGCGGATTCATGATGAGGGCGCCGCGGCCGGAGATCAGCCATTTGTTGTTCGACGCATCATCCCAGGACGGCGCGTCCGGTGGCAGGAAGGCGATCAGCTTCTTGTAATATTCGAGCGCCTGGCGAACCTCATCGGTCTTCACCGTGACATCGCCCTTGGCGTTGACGAGTTCGGCGCCGAACGACTGGAAGATGGCGCCCGCGGTATCGACGCTGTCGGTGGTCTCGCCGAGACCGATTCCGAATGGGAAACCGGCCTTCTGGCAGGCTTCCGCCGCCTTCAGGAATGTATCCATATTCCAGCTATCGGCCTTGGGCGGCGCGCCGACGGGGTACAGTTCCTGGACGTCGATCCCCGCATGCTTCTTCATGAGGTCGATGCGCGAGCAGGGCCCCTTGATCTGGCTCCCCGGGGTTGCCGGGACCGCAAGCCATTTGCCGTTGGCCTTGCCGAGATATTTGACCGTGTCGTTGACCTCACCGTTCTGCTTGATCGCCTCCTCGACCACGTCGTTCACCGGTTCAAACTGCTCGGCATACGCATGCGGCCACCAGGTGTACATCTGAAGAATGTCGTGGCCGGATTTGGCCTGCGCTTCGGCCGCGACCGTCAACTCGATCTTCTTGTTGTTGCTGGTGATGTAATCGATGGAAACTTCGACCTTCTCCTTTTCAGCCCATTCCTTGACCATGGCGGTGGAGGCGTCGTTGGCACCGGGCACCCAGTGGTCCCAGAAGCCGATCGAGAGTTTGCCGGCGGCGTAAGCGCCGCGGACATAGGGCGCTGTGATCAGCGCGGCGGAGGACATTGCAGTGGCGGCTACAAATTGACGTCGCGTCAGTGTCTTGCGTGACATCTCGTTTCCTCACCTGGATGTTTTATTGTTTTCGCGTTTCCTCTGGCATTCCGAGTTTTGTTTTTGATTTTTGTTCGCGTTTCTTGGTGCTACCGCCTCGCCGTGAAATCGCGCGAAGCGCAGCAAATTGGTAGCGCGATCAGATCATGATTGATCCCGTCTGTCGAGGAAGCCGAACGACTCGCCGTCTAGAACTAACGTTGCGTCCGGGAACGCGGCGGCGCCGTCGCGCGACGCGCGCCAGCGGTGAACCTCGGAGGCGCATTTTGCGACGCACACTTCGGGTCAAGGACCGCAGGACATCTCGTGCGCAATTACGCCGCAGTTTCGAATAAGCCTTCATAACCGCTTCGCGCCAAACAGTTTTCGGGCGTGGACAGCAATTGGCTGCGGCTGGACCGCGAAGCGGCGAAAACGATAGAGTTGCAACCGGCGGGTGGCCCCCACCCGGACAGGACAATCGGATCGACGATGGAGACCAGAATGATCAACCCGGCGCCGCCTGCGCGGCTTCACCTGCGGCGATGGTTCGCGCTGGGCTCCGTGCTCGCGGTGCTGCTGGGCGCCGCCGCCGTTGCGCAGGCGCAAGGCCTGGTCAAGGGCGTTCAGGATGGAGCTGCGGCCGGCAACAAGGCGGCCGGACCCGTTGGCGGCGTGCTGGGCGGTGCGATCGGCGGCGTGGTCGGTGTCTTCACCGGCGTGCTCGGCGTCAACAACCAGCCGGCTCCGGCTGCCAAGGACGCGAGCAAGGATGCCAGCAAGGACGCGAGCAAGGATTCCAAGCAGCCGGGCGCCGGCAAGGACAAGGGCGCCAAGGAGACCGCCAAGGCGGGCAAGGGCGCCAAGGCGAGCAAGGAAGCCAGGAATGCGCCGCAGGACAACAAGGACAATAAGGACGTCACCGTCCTCACCCAGCCCGGCGCGCCGCAACAGTCCGCCGAGCAGATCGTCGCCAACAGCGATTCCTATATCGAGCGGATCAAGACCGAGTTGAACCTGACGCCCGATCAGGAGAAGCACTGGTTCGGCTTCTCGAGCGCAATGCACTATCTGGGGCATAATGGCGCGGAGCGGCTCAACCTGCGGATCGCCCGCGCCAAGCGGGATCCGCCTGACGACATCATCGAGCAGATGCGCAACGAATCGCAATTCCTGATCGACCGCGCCGCCGACCAGCGCAATGTCGCCGATGCCGCCGAGCCGCTTTATTCGAGCCTCGACGACAAGCAGAAGCAGGTCTTCATCCAGGAGATGGTGCGCCTCAGCCACGAGCGCGGGCTGGATTAATCAAGTTGAATCCGATCGCGGGCGTCTGAATTAACGGCGCCCGCCACGAATTCGTGAATCCTCTCCGCATTTCGGGTATGGTTAGCTTCGTAAGCTGACTGCGGGGTTGATATGGCGGACGGACTCTCCGTTTTCCTGGTCGAAGACGAGGCGTTGATCCGGATGATGATCGCCGACATGGTGGAGGAACTCGGCCATCATGTCGTCGCGGAAGCGGACAATGTCCGGGACGCGAGCGCCTTTGCGATGACCGCGCAATACGATTTCGCCATCCTCGACATCAACCTGAAGGGCCTCTACGTCGATCCAGTCGCCGACCTGATCGAGCGCCGCGGCAAGCCGTTTCTGTTCGCCACCGGCTACGGGCCGGAGCTGCTGCCGTCCTTGCTCCGGCGGCGGCCTATCCTGCGCAAGCCGATTTCCCTCGACCAGCTCAAGGTGATGATCGATTCGCTGTTTCCGGACGCGGTCGCCAAAACTCCTCACTGAGAAGGCTCCTCACTGAGAAGCGCCGTACTGAGATCGCCAACGAAAATGGCCGCCCGTGAGGGGCGGCCATTTGGCGAAAGAATGTCTCGTCGTCTCAGATCAGGCCGGCGCTGAGGTCGATGCCGCGCGCCATCACGCCGAACGAGGCGACCAGGCCCATGCAGCAGAACAGCAAGATGATCTTGAACGAAGAATCGGCAAAACGGGTTTCGACGGCGGCCGGGATCGCGGCAAGCGAAATCATGCTCATGTTCATTCCCCCCTTTGTTGACCCCTGAATTGCATCAGGTAGGGGAAGCTCTTAGAGCAAAAAGTTTGACGCGAGCTTGCGAGGGATCGTTAACGGAATCGCCATCGCTCGCGTGTTTGCGCGAGTAGCAAGCGGTCCCGCAAGTCTCAGTTGCGGCCGTTCTTCAGCACAGTGGCGATGGTATGGGCCGTCATGGCGGCGCGATCAGAGGCGCGTTGCGCGGCCAGCCGGTCGCGCGCCTTTTCCTCGATCAGGAGCTCGATCAGGGCCAGCCGCTTGTCATCGTCGTCCGCCTCGGTCAGCAGGCGGTGATAGCGGTGATAGTCGAAACCGAAGTCCTGCTTACGCATGTCACGCCCCCGCAACTACGGGAATTGTTTCCCATCGGACACAGTCGGGCAAGCACGATCCTGCGTGGAACCGCGCCTTGGCTGCAATCAGCTGTGTATAGTTAACGGACTGGACGGCGTCGGAGCCGATCGCGGCTCATCAATCCGGATTGTGGTCGGCGAACATCTTCAGGCCGACGAAGCTCGCGTCGGGTTTCGTCACCAGCCTGGTCGGGATATTGCGCAAATAGTCCTGGAAGCGTCCCTTGGCTTCGAAGCGTGCCCGGAACGCGGAAGCGGCAAGGAACTCCGGAAAGCGCGGCACGATCCCGCCGGCGATGTAGACGCCGCCGCGGGCGCCGAAGGTCACCGCGAGATTGCCCGTGACCGAGCCGAGGATGGCGCAAAACATCTCCAGCGTCGCGCGGCTCAGTTCGCAACTGCCCTCCAGGGCGGCCTTGGTGATGGCGGCGGCGTCGCGGTGCGGCACTTGGGCGCCGTCGACCTCCGCCAGCGCCTCGTAGAGGTTTTGCAGGCCGGAGCCCGAAAGCGCGCCGCGCTCGATGGAGACATGACCGAGACGTCGGCGCATGGCCGCGATCACGCGCTCCTCGCGCTCGGTCTCCGCCGGCAAAGTCGCGTGGCCTGCCTCGGTGACGACCGCCAGCCGGGCGCCGTGGCGTTCGACCAGACAGGAGACGCCAAAGCCGGTTCCAGGCCCAACCACCAGCAGCGGTTCTCCGGGGAGGCCGTCCTGGCCCCCGAGCGGGATCAAATCGTCAGGCTTCAAGGCGGGCAGGGACCAGGCCACGACCTCGAAATCATTGAGCACATGCACGCTCTCGAAGCCGAGGGCCGGCTGGAGCTCGTTGCCGTCGATGACCCACGGACTGTTGGTCATGACGCAGCGGTTATTGGTCACGGGACCCGCGACGGCCAGCACGGCGCGTTTGGGCTGCTTGCCGCCGGACCGGCGCGCAAGGACGTCGGCGATGGCTTCCCGGACGGTCGGGAAGTCCGCGACCTTCACATAGTCGATGGGCCCGGCCTGGTCGCCGCTGTCCGATGCGCTTTCGCTCAGCGCAAAGCGCGCATTGGTGCCGCCGATATCGGCGAGAAGAATCTGTCCTGTCTTGCCGATACTCATGACCTTGTGGCTGCCGCGCCCTGCAGGCTCGCGGGAACCGTTCCCTCCGCTCCATCAGATCCGCAATTTGCGAACGTCTCTAGAATCCGTCCTTGGGTGAGCCTAGTCAACTCGGACAACGCCAAACCGTTGCATCCCAGGTGCGACGGGCGCGATATCGCCGCATGTGTCGATGGTTGCGAAGCCGCGCGGGAAGATCGACATTGGACGGAGCGTTCGGCGCCCGTCGCGCCGGACGGCTGGAACGGGACCTTGCGATGCAGATTTCCGACCGCGACGTGCTGCTGGTGATCGACGTGCAGAACGACTTTTGCACCGGCGGAGCGCTCGCCGTTCCCGGCGGCGAGAAGGTTGTCCCGGCCATCAACCGAATTGCCGCAAAATTCACCAATGTGGTGCTGACCCAGGACTGGCATCCGGGCGACCACGTCTCGTTCGCACCGAACCATGCGGGCAAGCAGCCGTTCCAGACCATCGAGCTCGACTACGGCACTCAGGTGCTGTGGCCGACGCACTGCGTGCAAGGCACGGCGGGCGCTGAATTCCATGGGCAGCTCGAAATTACCAGGGCAAACCTCGTGGTGCGCAAAGGCTTTCGTCGCGGCATCGATTCCTATTCGGCGCTGTTCGAGAACGACCACCGGACGCCGACCGGGCTGCTCGGCTATTTGCGCGAGCGCGAGCTGAAGACCGTCTTCATCGCCGGTCTGGCGCTGGATTTCTGTGTTCGTTTCTCGGCGGAAGATGCCCGCAAGGCGGGGTTCGAGGTCGCCGTCATCGAGGACGCATGCCGCGGCATCGATCTCGACGGCTCTGTGGCCGCGACCCATCGGAGTTTTCGCGAGCGCGGTATTTCGATCGTCAGCCTGGAGGCCTTGCTGTGAGGACCCTGAGATAGTCATGGTGGAGAAGAGCGGCAAACCGCTGGGTGGGTCGGACCGTCCTCCGGATGATCCGCTGTTATGGCCGTTTGCGGCAGCGCGGCTCGCGATGGACGCCTGCTTCTGGTGGCTGGAACGCGGTCCGCCGGAACAGGACGAGAGCAATCTGCCGTGGACGACGCCCAACACAGTCGCCTTGGAGCTTGCGACCATGCGCCTGCGCGATTGCACGCGGACGCAATCCGGCCAGCCGGCACTGGTCTGCGCGCCCTATGCGCTGCATCGGGCCCTGATCGCCGACTTCGCGCCCGGCCACAGCGTGGTGCAGTCCCTGCAAAATGGCGGCATCGATCGGGTGTACCTCACCGACTGGCGCTCGGCCTCGCCGGAGATGCGCTATCTCTCGATCGACGCCTATCTCGGCGATCTCAACGTCGCCGTCGACGAAATCGGCGCGCCGGTCGATCTCGTCGGCCTGTGCCAGGGTGGCTGGCTGTCGCTGCTCTATGCGGCGCGCTTTCCCGCCAAGGTGCGGCGGCTGGTGCTGGTGGGGGCGCCCGTCGATCTCTCGATCGATTCCGCGCTGTCCCAGCTAGCTCGCAATGCGCCTGAGGCGCTCTACGACCAGCTCGTGGCGCGCGGCGGCGGCAATGTCAGCGGCGACGAGATGCTGCGCTTCTGGACGAAGGCGCCGAGCCGCGACGACATTGCGGCGGCATTGCAGAGGGATCTCTCGGACGAGGAGGGCGCGGCACTGCTCGCGCGTTTCGATCGCTGGAATACCGAGACGCTCAACCTGCCCGGCACCTATTATCTGGAGATCGTCAACCGAATCTTCCGGGAGAATCGGATTGCCGGCGGCAACTTCACGGCGCTCGGCCGCGAGGTTGATCTGAGGGACGTCAAGGCGCCGGTCTTCCTGCTGGCCGGACTCGATGACGACGTCGTGCCGGCCAGACAGGCGCTTGCGACCGCCGGTCTGCTCGGAACACCGCCGGCCTTCATTGCCGCGGCCTCCGAGCCCAGCAATCATCTCGGCCTGTTCATGGGGGCGCGCACCCACGCCCATGCCTGGCCCCGGATCGCCGAGTGGCTGCGCAACGACCTCTCCGGAGTGCTGGCCCGCAGCGCCTGACCTTGTCAGTACCTTGGCCCGGCCGGGCCGGCGAACACGCAAATCCGTTATGCATGACGGCGGATGGCCTGCACGGGGCCCGGTCGATGGGTTACATATCATCCGGAACTGGCGGCTGCGGCCGCGACAAGATTAAGGGTACCGCGCTCGATGAGCTTCCACTCGATCTACGCCCACGGATTTGCGCGCGTGGCGGCCTGTGTCACCGCCTCCCACGTGGCCGATCCCACGGCCAATGCGAAGGCGATCCTGGCAGCGGCAGGCGCTTGCCATGAACAGTCGGTGGCGGTCGCCGTCTTTCCGGAGCTGTGCCTGTCCGGCTACGCGATTGAGGATCTCGTCAAGCAGGACCCGCTGCTCGATGCGGTCGAGCGCGGCCTTGTCACGATCGTCGAGGCGTCCTCGGCGCTGATGACCGTCCTGATCGTCGGCGCGCCGCTGCGCTTTGGTCATCGCATCTACAATTGCGCCGTCGTCATTCATCGCGGCAACGTCCTTGGCGTCGTGCCCAAGTCTTATCTGCCGACCTATCGCGAATTCTACGAGGGACGGCATTTCGCTTCCGGCGCCGGCATCGCCGGAGAGACGATCGCGTTTGGCGGGCTGCATGCACTGTTCGGCGTCGACCTCCTGTTCGCGGCCGAGGATGTTCCAGGCCTGATCATCGGCGTCGAGATCTGCGAGGACATGTGGATTCCGGTGACGCCGGCATCCGAACTCGCGCTTGCCGGCGCCAGCGTGCTGATCAACCTATCCGGCAGCCCGATCACGATCGGCCGGGCGCGCTCGCGCGCACTGCTGTGCCAATCGACGTCGGCGCGTTGTCTTGCGGCCTACGTCTATTCAGCCGCCGGAGCAGGGGAATCGACCACGGACCTGGCCTGGGACGGCCAGACCTCGATCTATGAGAATGGCGTGCTGCTGGCCGAGGGCGAGCGGTTCCGCCAGGACGGCCAGATCACGCTGGCCGACGTCGATCTCGATCTGCTCAGACAGGAACGCGCGCTGATGGGCACGTTCGACGATAATCGCCGGCAACGCGAAGCCTTTTTCCGGAGGATCACCTTCGCCCTGAAGCCGCCGGCCACCGACATCGGCTTCCTGCGCCAGATCGAGCGCTTCCCGTTCGTGCCGAGCGACGAAGCCCTGCTCGAGCAGGATTGCTACGAGGCGTACAACATCCAGGTCGCCGGCCTCGTGCAGCGCATGCGCGCGACCGGAACCAAGCGCGTGGTGATCGGCGTCTCGGGCGGGCTCGACTCCACCCACGCCCTGATCGTCGCCGCCAAGGCGGTCGACCTGCTCGGACTGCCGCGCAGCAACATCCTGGCTTACACGATGCCGGGCTTTGCCACCGGCAGCGAGAGCAAGACCAACGCACTGGCGTTGATGAAGGCGTTGCAGACGGAGTGGCAGGAGCTCGACATCCGTCCCACGGCGACGCAAATGCTGAAGGACATCGGTCATCCCTTCGGCAAGGGCGAGAAGGTCTACGACATCACGTTCGAGAACGTGCAGGCGGGCCTGCGCACGGACTATCTGTTCCGGCTCGCCAACCATCATGGCGGCATCGTCATTGGAACCGGCGATCTCTCGGAGCTCGCGCTCGGCTGGTGCACCTACGGCGTCGGCGACCAGATGGCGCATTATAATGTCAACGCCGGGGTGCCGAAGACGCTGATCCAGCACCTGATCCGCTGGGTGATCGCCTCAAAACAGTTCAGCGACGACGTCAACCGGACGCTTACGTCGATCCTGTCGGCCGAAATCTCGCCCGAGCTGGTTCCGGTCAAGCCCGGCGAGAAGCCGCAGAGCACGGAAGCTTCCGTCGGGCCCTACGAGCTGCAGGATTTCAACCTGTTCTACACGCTGCGGTTCGGCATGCGGCCCTCCAAGATCGCCTTCATGGCGCAGCACGCCTGGAATGATGTCGCCAAGGGCGAATGGCCGCCGGCGTTCCCGACCGATAAGCGCAGGGCCTATGATCTGCCGGAGATCCGGCGCTGGCTGGAGGTGTTCCTGCGCCGGTTCTTCGCCTTCAGCCAGTTCAAGCGCTCGGCGATGCCGAACGGGCCGAAGGTTTCGGCCGGCGGCTCGTTGTCGCCACGTGGCGACTGGCGCGCGCCGTCGGATTCCAGCGCTGCGGCATGGCTTGAGGATCTCGAGCGGAACGTTCCGAAGTGATTGAGACGGCTGATCGGGCAGGGTAGCTCCAGAACGCGGGCAGGGTAGCTCCAGAACGACTTCGCGCCGCGCGGCCCATAAGGCCGGCGGCGCGAAATTGCGTTCAATCTAGAAAGTGCCGAGGTCCGGAGTGCCTAGGAGTCCGGACCTCGTCACCTTGCCCCAGCCTTTGATCCCCCCGCCCCATGCGGTCCCCCAACCCCATGTAGCGCGATCAGAAGGTGATGCCCCTGGAAGGCCGCCGATCGATGCGCGCGATGTACGCGAAGTATGGTTAGGATTCCATTCCGGATCACTACGGACACGAACGCGCTTGATGCTGCACGCTGGTGCATTCGTCCGCATCTGCTGCGATCACTGCTGCCTGAATTCGATGCAGGCGATCGGCGGGGATGTCCACATCAGCGCATCGCCCCGGCACCTGCATTTCACGGGCCTGTCACTTAACTGGTCTAGCGCTGCTCCCGTCATCGCTGACGGTCAAGGAGCAAGCCATGTCGAAGCCGGTGCTGGGCGCAGCATTGTCCATCAAATCGATCCCTGCTCACCGAGATTGGCTTCTGGAACGGCAGCGCGATCTCGAAATCCAGGATTT
Organism: Bradyrhizobium sp. 482_C4_N1_8; assembly: GCF_052075965.1. NCBI lineage: Bacteria > Pseudomonadati > Pseudomonadota > Alphaproteobacteria > Hyphomicrobiales > Nitrobacteraceae > Bradyrhizobium > Bradyrhizobium sp. 482_C4_N1_8. Next base: position 4,608,505 of record NZ_CP197231.1, read on the forward strand.
TTTCCGCGCGGATTTGCTCGACGGCGATTGGCGGAGTGCGGCCAGCGAGATCAAGCAGATGCTCTCGGGCCATACCGGCCGGCTCGGCATTCACGGCCCGTTCTGGGGCTTCAAGATCGACAGCCATGATCCCTTGATCCGCAAGGCGGTGACGAAGCGCCTGCTCCAGGGCCTCGATGCCGCGGAATTCCTCGGTGCGACGCAGATGGTGATCCATTCACCGTTCACGACCTGGGACCACAACAATCTCGACCTCTATCCCGATAACCGCGGCAATCTCGTCGAACGCGTCAAGACGACGCTTGCCGAGGTGATCGCGCGCGCCGAGACGATCGGCTGCGAGGTCGTCATCGAGAACATCGAGGACAAGGATCCGCGCGACCGCGTGCGCCTCGCTAAGGCGCTCGAAAGCAACAAGGTCCGCGTCTCCCTCGATACCGGCCACGCCAACTACGCCCACATCTCCACCGGCGCACCGCCGGTCGATTACTACGTCGAGACCGCCGGCGACATGCTGACGCATGTGCACCTCCAGGACACCGACGGCTTTGCCGACCGGCACTGGGCGCCGGGCGAAGGCAACATCCCGTGGGTGGCCGTGTTCCGCGCTCTGGGCCGGCTGACCTCCAACCCGCGGCTGATCCTCGAACTCCGCAATCACGACGACGTTCGCGCCGGCGCAGCCCATCTGGCCGCGCTCGGTCTCGCTGAATAACCGGCATCACAAAGGTCAGGGCTTATCGTCATGAGCAAACTCACCCGTCGCACCATCCTGAAGTCCGGCGGCGCTGCCGCGGGCACGCTTCTCCTGCCGCGCTTCGCGATCGGGCAGGCGGACAACCGTCCGTCGGTGACGATCGCCGTGCAGAAGGTGACGAATTCGAACGTGCTCGACGTGCTGCGCGAGCAATCGAACGTCGGCGAGCGCGTGTTCTTCTCCTCGATCTGGGAGGGCCTGATCTCCAAGAACTGGCGTGGCAGCCTGGAGGCCGTGCCGGGCCTCGCCACCGAGTGGCGTCGCATCGACGACCAGACCGTCGAGGTGAAGCTGCGCCAGGGCGTGAAGTTCCACAATAGCGACGAGCTGACGGCCGAAGACGTCGTCTTCACCTTCAGCCGCGAGCGCATGTTCGGCGAGACCGAGGCCAAGAGCCGTTCCACCATCCAGGCCTTCGAGAAGATCCCGACGCCGCGCCCGGGCAAGGAACTGCCGCCTGATGTGCCGGCGGTTGCCCGCCGCATCTGGCCGGACCTCGTGCGCGTCGATGCCGTCGACAAGTACACGGTGCGCTTCTACAACGCGACGCCCGACGTCACGATCGAGGGCCGGCTGTCGCGCTACGGCTCCGACATCATGAACCGCCGCGCCTGGGAGCAGTCCGCGAGCTATCTCGACTGGGCGCGCAAGCCGATCACGACGGGCCCGTACAAGGTCGTCGAACTCAAGCCCGACGTGTCGCTGACCCTCGAGGCGCATGACGAATATTGGGGTGGCCGGCCGCCGCTCAAGCGCATCCGTTTCCTCGAAGTGCCCGAGGTCGCGAGCCGCATCAACGGCCTGCTGTCGGGCGAATACCAGTTCGCCTGCGACATCCCGCCGGACCAGATTGCCGGAATCGAGAAGAACGCAGCGTTCGAAGTGCAGGGCGGCACCATCCTCAATCACCGCCTGACCGTATTCGACAAGAACCACGCCGTGCTCGCCAATCCCCTGGTGCGGCGCGCCTTCACCCACGCGATCGACCGCCAGGCGATCGTCGACAGCCTGTGGGCGGGCCGGACCCGCGTGCCGAAGGGCCTGCAGTGGGAATTCTACGGTGACATGTTCAACGCCGACTGGAGCGTGCCGGCCTACGATCCGAAGCTCGCGCAGGATCTGTTGAAGCAGGCCAACTACAAGGGCGATCCGATTCCCTATCGCCTGCTCAACAACTACTACACCAACCAGGTTGCGACCGCCCAGGTGCTGGTCGAGATGTGGAAGTCGGTCGGCCTCAACGTCCAGATCGAGACCAAGGAGAACTGGTCGCAGATCATGGAACGCGCGCCGACCCGCGCGGTACGCGACTGGTCGAACTCGGCTGCCTTCAACGATCCCGTCTCGTCGCTGGTCGCCCAGCACGGCCCGAACGGCCAGCAGCAGCAGATCGGCGAGTGGACCAACGCCGAACTGAACAAGCTTTCGGAGTTCCTGGAGACCTCGACCGACCGGGCCGCCCGCAAGAAGGCGTTCCGCCGCATGCTGGAGATCGCCGAGCGCGAGGATCCCGCCTATACGGTGCTGCACCAGAACGCGACCTTCACCGCGAAGCCGAAGTCGATCAAGTGGAAGGCGTCGCCGGCATTCGCGATGGATTTCCGCGCCGGCAATTTCGAGGCGTAAGTGGTGACGCCGCTGGTCAGCATCCAGGGCCTCAGCGTCGCCTTCAACGGCGTCCCGGTCCTGCGCGGCGTCGATCTCACCTTGCAGAAGGGCGAGGCTCTCGGCCTCGTCGGCGAGTCCGGCTCCGGCAAGTCAGTGACGTGGCTTGCTGCGCTCGGCCTCTTGCCGCGGCATGCAAAAGTCTCGGGCTCCGTGCGGCTCGACGGACGCGAAATCCTCGGCGCACCCACGGGTGAGCTTGACCGGGTGCGGGGCGGGCGGGTCGCCATGATTTTTCAGGACCCCGCAAGCGCACTCAATCCGGTGCTCACCATTCGCAAGCAGCTCTGCGAGGCTTTGGCGCTGCATCGCGCTCTCTCGGGCGAGGCGGTGAGAGCCGAAGCGCGGCGGCTGCTCGATCTCGTCGGCATTCCCGATGCGGCGCGGCGGCTCGAAGCCTATCCGCACGAATTCTCGGGCGGCCAGGTCCAGCGCATCATGATCGCGATGGCGCTGGCCGGAAATCCCGATCTCCTCGTCGCGGACGAGCCGACCACGGCGCTCGACGCCACCATCCAGGCGCAGATTTTGGAGCTGCTCTCGACCATCCGCCGCGAGATGAGCATGGCGATGGTGCTGATCAGCCATGATCTCGGCGTCGTCGCGGAAAACTGCGACCGCGTCGCCGTGATGTATGCCGGCCGCATCGTCGAGCAGGCGCCCGCCAATCAGCTCTTTGCCGATCCGGTGCATCCCTACGCGCAGGGCCTGATCGGCGCACTGCCGCCGCTCGACGGACCGCGTCGACGTCTCACGGCCATTCCGGGGACCGTTCCCGATCCCGCGCACATGCCAAGCGGCTGCGCCTTCGCGCCGCGCTGCGCGCTGGCGGCCGAGCCGTGCGGACTTGCCGTGCCGAGCCTGGCGCCGATCGCGAATGATCGCGTGGTCGCCTGCATCCGGGCTGAAGCTTCGCGCCGTGCGCTGCTCGGGATCGCCGCCGAATGAGCGGGCCGCTCGTCGAGATGTCCTCGATCTCGCGCAGCTACGCGATGCGCTCCGGGATGTTCGGCCGCAGCACAGCGGTTCACGCGGTCGACGGCTTGTCACTTGCGATCCGCAAGGGCGAAACACTGGGCCTCGTCGGCGAGTCCGGCTCGGGCAAATCGACCACGGGTCGTATCGTGCTTGGCCTCGAGCCGCCCGATCGCGGCGAGGTGCGGTTCGACGGCAAGATGATGGCCGCGCCAGGCACGAAGGCGTGGCGCGCGCAGCGGGCGCGCATGCAAATGATCTTCCAGGATCCGCTGGGGGCGCTGGACCGGCGGTTGCCGGTCGCAGCCCAGATCCGCGAACCCCTGGACATTCACGGTCTCGGCACGCCGGCCGAACGCGAGGAGCGTGTCCGCGAATTGCTGCGCGCCGTCGAGCTGACGCCGGCGCATGGCGCGCGCTATCCGGGCGCGCTCTCCGGCGGCCAGCGTCAGCGTATTGTGCTGGCGCGGGCACTGGCGACAAAGCCCGATTTCCTCGTCTGCGACGAGCCGGTCAGTGCGCTCGACGTCTCGATCCAGGCGCAGGTGGTGAACCTGCTTTGCGATCTCCAGGCGCAGCTCGGGTTGACGTTGCTGTTCATCAGCCACGATCTACGCGTTGTCAGGCAGATCAGCAATGTCGTCGCCGTGATGTATCTCGGCCGCATCGTCGAGATCGGCAGCGCCGATGATCTCTTCGCGCGTCCCGAACACCCCTATACGCAGGCGCTGGTCTCGGCGTCACCCGCGCCCGGCCGCCGCAGCGCGGGCCGCATCGTGCTGGCAGGCGATCCGCCGAACCCGGCGGCGCGGCCCCAAGGCTGTGCCTTCCATCCGCGCTGCCCGCGCGCTATCGCGCGCTGCGCGAGCGAGGTCCCGGCGCTGTCGGCCGTCAGCGGTGACAGGCAAGTCGCCTGCCATCTCGTGACGGGGCCGCAGGCCGAGACGCGGGACGCGGCCTGATGGGACGCTACCTTGCCATTCGGATTGGACGCGCGGCGCTGACGATCGTGCTCGTCGTCACCTTCGCCTTCGTTGTGCTGCGCCTCTCCGGCGATCCCGCGCTGATGATCCTGGGACCTGAGGCGCCGCCGGAAGTGCTCGCTGCTTTCCGTAAGGCCTGGGGGCTCGATGATCCCATCTGGTTCCAGTACCTCGACTACTTCGGCGCCATCGCCAAGGGCGAGCTCGGCCGCTCCATGCGCGACGGGCGACCGGCGATCGAGCTCGTGCTGGAGCGGATTCCGGCAACGCTGGCGCTGACGCTGCCGGCCTTCTTCTTCAAGGTCGCCCTCGGCATTCCCGCCGGCATCTACGCGGCGCTGCACCGCGGCTCGGGAATCGATCGCGCCGTGATGATGACGGCGGTCGCCGGCTTCACCGTGCCGAGTTTCGTCCTTGCGCTGCTGCTCGTGCTCGTCTTCGCCGTTCAGCTCGGCTGGTTGCCGTCGGGCGGGCAGGACAGCTGGCGTCACGCCATCCTGCCAATCGTGACACTCAGCCTCGGCGGCGCCGCGGTGCTGGCGCGCTTCACCCGCAGCGCCATGCTGGAGGTGCTGGGCCAGCCCTATATCCGCACCGCCTCGGCCAAGGGCGTGCCGTGGCGCAAGGTGGTGACGTCGCATGCGCTGCCGAACGCGGCGATCCCGACCGTCACCATTCTCGGTTTCATGGTGGGCACGCTGATCGCCGGTGCGGTCGTGGTCGAGAGCGTGTTTGCCTGGCCGGGAGTAGGGCGCCTGCTGGTCGTCGCCGTCGCCAACCGCGACCTCGCCGTCGTGCAGTGCATCCTGTTGCTGGTCGCGATGACCATGGTCACGTCCAATCTGATCGTCGATTTCCTCTACGGCTTCCTCGATCCGCGCCTCCGCGCCAAGGGAGCGCACGCATGACCGATGCGACGCTGAAGGATACGGCTGTCCGCCGCCGCATCAGCCTGCCGGCCATTCCAGTCTCGGTCGGGCTAGCGATCTCCTGGATCGTGGCGATGCTAGTGATCGCGGCGTTCGCCGAGAAAATCGCGCCTTACAGCTTCACCCAGCTCGACCTGCGCAACCGGCTGGCTGCTCCCGGCAATGTCGCGCACTGGCTCGGCACCGACGAGCTTGGCCGCGACGTGCTGTCGCGGCTCCTCGTCTCGATCCGCATCTCGCTGTTGATCGCCTTCGGCGCGACCGCGATCTCGGCGATCGTCGGCACCACGCTCGGCTTCCTTGCCGCGCATTTCCGCGGGGCCGTCGAGCAGTTCGTGCTGATGCTGACCGACTTCCAGGCCAGCATGCCGTTCCTGATCATGGCGCTCGCGGTGCTCGCCTTCTTCGGCAATTCGCTGCCGCTGCTGATCGGCCTGATGGGGCTGTTCGGCTGGGAGCGCTATGCCCGCATCGCCCGCGGCCTCGCCATCTCCGCCAATGCGCAAGGCTATGCCGCGGCCGTCCGCCAGCTCGGTGCGACGCCGTCGCGGATTTACTTGCGCCACATCCTGCCCAACATCGCCTCGACCCTGATCGTTTCGACCACGCTGGTTTTCCCCGAGGTGATCCTGATGGAATCCGGCCTGTCCTTCCTCGGCCTCGGCGTGCAGCCGCCGATGACCAGCCTCGGCAACATGGTCGGCTATGGCCGGGAGTACCTGACCCGGGCGCCCTGGATCATGCTGGCGCCGGCGACCACCATCGTGATCACCACGCTGGCCGTCTCCGTGATCGGCGACTGGCTGCGCGACCGGCTCGATCCGACCTTGCAATAGGGCGACTGGCCTGACGCCGTCGGACACCCGCTTCTAGCCTTGGACCTCCGGCGTCCTGCCGCGCCCGAGCGCGAATTGACCGACCGGGCCCTCGATATGGAATTCCAACTCCGTCATTTTCGCGAACAGATCGATGTTGGTGCTGCCAATGGCGCAGCCGCCGAGGCCCATATCGGTTGCCGTCAGGTAGAGCGTCTGAATCAGGCTGCCGACATCCTTCAGGATCAGCGAATATGCGATTGAGCTGTATTTCCAGGAGATCCGCCCAAAACGCGCCGCGATCGTGATGAGGATTTGTGGCTGACCCGGCGCGTCCATGGCGAACTGGGCAGCCGCCAAATGCGCCTGGAGTTGTTGGGGGGAGGCGCTGATCGCGACTAGCGCGTGGCTCCCTGCATCGTAGTGGTAGAGCCCGCGCGCAAGCCCGTCGCAGTTCGCGACGGTAAGGTACAATTCCAGCTCGTACGCGCTGCCCGCCGACGGATAAGGCCTTGTGCTGTAGGTGACGTCGGAACCGCCTTCGAAATACGGCTCGCTCTTCCACTCGGACAAGACGCGCGCGCTGGTGTCGAGAAACTGCGCGAGTTCGCCGAGCGTGACCGGATTCTTGTCGTCGAAATCCCGCGTTGAATGGCGTTCGCGCAACAGCTTCGGGAAGCGGGAGTTCGGCTCCGGGGAGGAGAATTTGCGCAGGTCAATCTTGCTGCCGGCCCAGGGCGGACGCACCGCTGGCGACGGCGGAACGATGCCGGCATAGGTGAAGGCGGCGCCGACCGGATTGGCTTGCCGACCCTCCGTGCTCCGCGTGTGAAACACCAGATCGTGGAAATCCCAGAGTACGAGGTTGCCGTCGCCTTCGTTCACCCGCAGGCCTTGTCCGTCTTTCGCATCGAGCTTGAGCAGGATCTGGCTGTCCAGCAACAGTTCGAGCAGATGGAGGGTGGAGGAAGCCACCTTCTGGTTGAGCTTGCCGATCTTCCGGGGCTGCGACAGCGCCGCAAGGGTGGCGGCGATGGCGGGATCGCCAATCCGGAACAACGCGCCGGCGCATGGCGATTCCAGCACCAGCTCGTTGCCGCGCCGACGGAGAAAGGCAAAGCGCGATAGCACAATGGTGTCACGACTGCCCAGCTTCGCGCGCCGCGGCCAGTATTCGGGGACTTGGGGCTCGATGACCACGAAGTCCTGCGTGTTACGCGACGAGGAGAGGCGGTATTCCAGAAGCCCCTGCCGGGCCAGGCGACGTACCAGGGCGTCGACGTCTCTCGCGAGGGCGCTCTTGCCCGCAAAGGACGCGAGCGGAAGGCCGGTGCTCAGATGTCGCGCGCAGTCCATCGCGGCCGCGCTGAATTGTCCGAGGTTGACGGAATAGTCGCCCAGAATGGCGGTGATGTTTCCGTCCGGCTGCATCTGGAGGGAGAAATGATGGCTCAACCGGGCGGCAATGTCTGGCGCGATCTTCCTGGTCGGCTTTTTCCGGGGAGCGCGCACGAAAGAGCAACCCTTCAGGTGTGTGGAAGGAATGAAGTCAGATCGCTTTCCGGTCGCGGCCGGTCCAACAATCCGAGCTTCACCGGCACATCGTAAAGGCGACCCGGTGCGAAACGGCGATAGAAATGACGCAGGCCGGGAACGAGGACTCTGACGACCGGAACCTCGACGTCGGGACGTGTCTGGTCGAGGACGAGGAAATCGTAGCCTGCACGGGCGGCGATCTCGACGCAGGCAATGACCTGGTCACGCGTATTGTCGTGAAGCTTGAGGCTCGGCGCTGGGGGGACGATCGGGTGGTCGCTCGGTGTCAGGAACGGGTAGTCTTCCAGGCGCAGCGGCGTGACACCGTCGAGGGTCGGCTTCTCGCCGCTTGCGCCGCCCATCATGCCGACGGACATAAATTGGGTCAGTTCGGTGAGGGATCGCAGCAGCGCTATATGGCGGTCGAAATGCGCGCCGGAACCGAACTCGATATTCTCGTGTCCATTCTGCATCCAGTGCATGATCGCCACGTAAGTCGGAATGCCGAGGTCCGTGGTGATGTCGAGCACCCAGAGCTTGCGCCCGGCTTCCGCAAATTGAGCCTGGAGATCCCGAACATAGAAATCGTCGAATTGCCCGAGATCGACCTCGGCGCGTTGCACCCGGTTGTACCACCAGATCGCGTAGGCATCGCGCTCGATCAGTTCGAGGAAGCCCTGAACGATGGCTTCGTCGCGGGTGTTGCCGGCCGCGCAGCCGTTGGAATCCGTATGAAAGCCGCCATAGAAGAAGTACAGGAGGCCGGTCGGCAGATATTTGAAGCGTTTGTCGCGCAACGACGAGACCGGCGACCACTCGGTCCTCGTCGAGGGATCGAACGGCTCGGGCACCGGATGGGGATCGTCCGGCTGCTGCAGAAACCTGGTCTTGAACTGCGTTTCGCTGAAGAGCTGGACGTCGTTGGGAAGAAGCGCGTCGCCAGGCGCGAAATCGATGAAGCGGCGCGTCGTCCTGATCTCATCGCCCTGGAAAATGCCCGAATAGCGTTCGATCGATTCCATCAGCGCGCTGGCTTCACCCTGCTCGGCGGTCGAGCCCTTGCCAAAACTGCCGCCGCTCAATCCGGACCTGAGCTGGTCGATGCTGTGGGCCGGCGCGGAGAAATTGTGCTGGGCGAAGTAATTGGTGTTCATCGGCAGGTCGACGTCGATCCGCTCGAGCCGGGTGACCACGCCGGTCAGCGGGCTCACATGCTTGCGGAAGCGCGACACCGTCGACCGCGACGTCACGGTGCGATATCCACCGCTGGTCATGACGAGTCTCTTGCCCTCGGCAATCTCGACCAGGGCCGGAGATCGGCGCGGGTTGTTCAGCTTCCTGCTGCCGCAGGTCGGACATTGCGGACGTCGCGTCACGTAGTGCTTGGCGATGGCGGCGCCGGTCAGGTCTAAGCTTGCGATGTGATCGCACAAATCGGTGCGAAAATCCGAGGCAATTGCCTTGGCGATCTCGACTGCCGCAAAATGGATTCCAGTCTTGCCGACGCTTTCTCTGACGAGAGGCGACATGGCAACCGCACGCGCCGGTCCCCGGTCAAGAAACCCCTTGATCTCCCGGTTGCGGATCATGCGATCGAACAGGCAGGTCCAGCAGGCGCTCTCGCCCGGTTTGAACATGGGCCCGACCAGCGGAAACGCGCCGGACGGCTGTACCAGCAACCAGGACGTCTTGCCGGCCACGCGTTCCTGGTTCAGTTCGGCAAGTCGCCCGTCAAGATAATCGTTCACCAGCGTGATCGTGAGCTTCGGCGAGCGCTTGGCGATTTGAACGCCGAGCTTACCCAAGGCCGCGGTCAGCTCCTTGGCGCCTTTGACGTCAATCGACTCGACCTGAACGGGGCAATTGCGAAGATTTTGTTCGGCGATCTCCAAGGGCATGCCGAGGCTTGCCAGGAAACCGCCGACGGCGTCGTCGAACGCTTTCGGGGTCCGCGCAACGACATATCGGCGATCGAGCAGCCGCTTGATTGCTTCCTCGATCTTGTCGGCCGGGAAGCGCTTCGAAAGCTGGCGAATGATCTCCGACCTGGCCTTGCCGTGTTGCCCGATCGCACTGGCGAGGGCGCAGTAGAGCTCGCCGTGCAGGAAGAATTTGCGGTTCTCGGAATAGAGACAAACCGCATCGGGAGGCAGCAAGTAAGCGGTGAAATTCGGTGCAAATCGGAGAATGTCTTTGCGGGTCTGCCGCGCAACGCGGGTCTTGCGAGTTGCAGTCATTGAGTCAGCACGCTGATCCTGTTGCCGTCACGCTAGATCCCCGGCGCAAGATGGATCGTCGCGACCGCGCGCCGGCATTTTCCCAGAGAATTGAAACGAATTCAGCCGTCACCCGCAAGCCGCCGATGCAAGCGTCGTAGCGAATTCAAGCAATTGGCCGGACCCTTTCTTGAGGCCGGCCAATGACCTATCAACCCGTGAATTTGACATTCGGAATGCGCCGGGGTCTAGCACACGCGGCAGCGGCCCCACGATGCGCAGCAACCCGCGCATGATACGGCGCATCCCACCACACCAACGCCACAGCCGACAGCACAGCCAACTGCACAACCCGCACATCGGCAACCGACGCCACATCGACAACCACGGCAAGCCCGACAGCCTCCGCAGCCGCGGCAACCGCCGCATCCGCGCCATGCCAGCTGCACGCGGCTACCGGCGTTTTCCTTGTCGAAGAGATGGAAGGTGGCCAGGCTGACGTCAGCCATTTCCTCTTCATCGAGCGTGATTGCCTGGCCCGTTCCAAGGTGCGGCAATTGTTGTACGTCGGGTGTCGGCACGGCGGACGCCGATGCGCCTCCCGCCAGCGAGAACGTCAACCCTGCGGCTCCGAACGCCGGCACGGCGACTTTGCTTACTCGCTTCTTCCCTTTAGAAGTCTTCTTCGCCTGCCGCATGGTCGAACCTCCGAGCATTGCAAGAAGTATCCCAGCCGCGGTAAGTCTACGCCCAGGAAATAACGCGGGCAACAATTACGCGCACAAAAGCGCGGCGCTGCACGTTCGGGATGTATTCATCTTCATGAACGGCAATCAGCACGGCCGGTTGACACAACGCGTCAACGATCCACGCTCTCGGTGCGCGTGCAACTTGGTGCAGTGCCGCAATCGCTTCCAGGTTTGAACGGAGAGATCGGCGTGGCGGATCAACTCGGACGTTTCGCTTGGTACGAACTGCTGACCACGGACGTCGCGGCGGCGGGCGCATTCTATCGCAAGGTCGTCGGCTGGGGCGTGAAGGATGAATCGACTCCGGAACTGCCTTACACGGTGCTTCGTAGCGGCGGCATCCCGCTGGGCGGCCTTATGGATATCCCGGAAGAGGGGCGGAGATCGGGGGCAACGCCGAGATGGATGGGTTACGTCGCTGTCGACGACCTGGACGGGGCTGCCGCGCAGATCAGGCGTCTCGAAGGCGCGATCTTTGTGCCGCCGACCGACACCAATATTGGCCGAATAGCAGTCGCTGCCGATCCGCAGAAAGCGACGTTCGGGCTGATCGAGAAACCGACATATGGCCGATGGAAACCGGGCCGGCTGGACGAGCCGGGGCGCGTAGGCTGGCATGAGCTATTGGCCGCCGACCGGACCGTGATCTTCGATTTCTACAGCAAACTATTTGGTTGGCAGAAGGCTGACGCTCAAACCGATCCAGCGGACTGGTATCAATTGTTTTCGGCGGGGGGGCAAACGGTCGGCGGCATGCTGACGAAACTTTCGAGCGTAGCGCAGCCATGTTGGCTGCATTACTTCAATGTCGACGACATCGGCGCGGCGACGAAGCATGTGAATGCTGGTGGAGGCCGGATCCTCCAGGGTCCGATCGAATTGCCTGATGGCTGCTGGATCGCACGATGTGTGGATCCCCAAGGCGCCCTGTTTGCACTGCAGGGTGCCGGGGGGCATGCAGGCATCGAGCCATTCTCGGCCTCGGAAGTCGGGTGGTCCGCCAAGTGGGGCGGCGTTGCCTCCCAGGGGAGAATTGTGCTGCCCAAGCCGAAGCGCTAGCTGCTGCAGCGTCCGTCCGGCGCTGGCGCGACCCTGCAATAACCCGCGCCGGGAGCAGGGGAGGCCTGCGCTGGGCCGATCCGGGCCGTTTCGGGGCAAGTTCCCGTTGCGCGCGCCCAGCCCGTGCGCTATCCGGCCGGAAAGGCCTGAGGCGGCTTCCATTTTTCCGCCCGGCTGACCCAACCGAGGACGGAAACCGCCATGCCAGCCTATCGCTCCCGCACCACCACCCACGGCCGCAACATGGCGGGCGCCCGCGGCCTCTGGCGCGCGACGGGCATGAAGGATGCCGATTTCGGCAAGCCGATCATCGCGGTCGTCAACTCGTTCACCCAGTTCGTCCCCGGCCACGTCCACCTCAAGGACCTCGGCCAGCTCGTCGCCCGCGAGATCGAGCAGGCCGGCGGTGTCGCCAAGGAATTCAACACCATCGCGGTCGATGACGGCATCGCCATGGGCCATGACGGCATGCTCTACAGCCTGCCGTCGCGCGAATTGATCGCCGACAGCGTCGAATACATGGCCAACGCGCACTGCGCCGACGGCCTCGTCTGCATCTCCAACTGCGACAAGATCACGCCCGGCATGCTGATGGCCGCGCTGCGGCTCAACATCCCCGCCGTGTTCGTCTCGGGCGGCCCGATGGAGGCCGGCAAGGTCACGCTGCAGGGCAAGACCAAGGCCGTCGACCTCATCGACGCCATGGTGGCGGCCGCCGACTCCAAGGTCAGCGACGAGGACGTCAAGGTGATCGAGCGCTCGGCGTGTCCGACCTGCGGCTCCTGCTCGGGCATGTTCACGGCCAATTCGATGAATTGCCTGACCGAAGCGCTTGGCCTCGCGCTGCCCGGCAACGGCACCGTGGTCGCCACCCATGCCGACCGCAAGCGCCTGTTCGTCGAGGCCGGCCACACCATCGTCGATATCGTGCGCCGCTATTACGAGCAGGACGATGCCTCCGTGCTGCCGCGCAACGTCGCCAACTTCAAGGCGTTCGAGAACGCGATGACGCTGGATATCGCCATGGGCGGCTCGACCAACACCGTGCTGCATCTGCTGGCGGCGGCCCATGAAGGGCAGGTGGAGTTTACCATGCAGGACATCGACCGGCTGTCGCGCCGCGTACCCGTGCTGTGCAAGGTCGCGCCATCGGTCGCCGACGTCCATGTCGAGGACGTGCATCGCGCCGGCGGCATCATGGGCATTCTGGGCGAGCTCGACCGCGCCGGCCTGATCGACACCTCGGTCTCGACCGTGCACGCGCCGACCATGAACGACGCGCTGGAGCGCTGGGACATCAAGCGCTCCAAGAGCGAGTCTGTCCGTACGTTCTTCCGCGCTTCTCCCGGCGGCATCCCGACGCAGGTCGCCTTCAGCCAGGAGCGCCGTTACGACGAGCTCGATAGCGATCGCGAGAAGGGTGTGGTCCGCAACCTCGAGCATGCCTTCAGCAAGGATGGCGGCCTCGCCGTGCTCTACGGCAACCTCGCGCAGGACGGCTGCATCGTGAAGACCGCGGGCGTGGACGCCTCGATCCTGAAATTCTCCGGCCCCGCGCGCGTGTTCGAAAGCCAGGACGCCGCTGTGGAAGGCATTTTGGGCGGCAAGGTCGTCGCCGGCGAGGTCGTGGTCATCATTTACGAAGGTCCGCGCGGCGGCCCCGGCATGCAGGAGATGCTGTATCCGACCAGCTACCTGAAATCGATGGGCCTCGGCAAAGCCTGCGCGCTCGTCACCGACGGACGCTTCTCCGGCGGCTCGTCCGGCCTGTCGATCGGCCATCTGTCGCCGGAAGCGGCGGAAGGCGGCAACATCGGTCTGGTGCGCACCGGCGACCGCATCGCCATCGACATCCCGAAGCGCAGTATCACGCTGGAAGTCTCCGACGAGGAGCTCGCCAAGCGCCGCGCGGCGGAAGAGGCCAAGGGCGATGCCGCCTGGCAGGCTGTGGGCCGCAAGCGCAACGTCTCGACCGCGCTGCAGGCTTACGCTGCGCTCACCACCAGCGCTGCGCGCGGTGCCGTGCGCGAGGTGAAGCGGCGCACGAAGTAAGCGCTGCACCGTCCGCGCCTCGCGCGCATAGTCAACAAGTTCTGAACGGCCGGCGAAAGCCGGCCGTTCGCATTAAGGATGCCTCGACGAAGTTCGGCAACTCGGGATGTTGCAGCGTATACTGCTCGCGACCTTCGCAAATCCATTTTGGGCAACTGGGGCACCACCACAATGTCTCGTACTCTCGCTATCGCTTTCTCAACAGTCGTCGCCGCGATTTCCATGACGAGCGCGGCCTCCGCCGGCTGCTACAATTGCTACGCGCCACCGCCGTGCCAGACCTGCTACCAGCAGCAATACGTGCAGCCGCAATACCGCACCGTCGACGAGACCGTGATGGTGTCGCCCGGCGCGACCGTCGCGCACCGCGCGCCGGCGCAGTACCGCACCGTGATGGTGCCGCAGACCGTGATGGTGGCACCGCCGAGCGTCCAGTATGAACGCATCCCGCCGCAATACGCCACGCGCCAGCGCGTCGAGATGGTTTCGCCCGGCTATTCCTATTACGCGCCGGTGCAGATGGGCTGCGCGTCCTGCGGCTACTGAGCCAACGCAGCGACGAAGAGTTTCGGGCGGCGCTCCTTTGGGGGCGCCGTTTTCTTTTGAGGCAGCAAACGAGGCCCGGAAATGGACGCGAATCCAACCGGGCCTCGCAACCGGCGACGCCCTGGGCGGTGTCGCCAGTGTCCGGGATTGCTGAGGGGCGGCGTGTGTCGGCGGCCGACATGTTGCGAAGCTAGACGAACAGGCTGACGCTCGCCTGACAGATCACGTGCGGCGGAAAATTCAGGCTTGGGGTGAGGGCGCGCGTTTGGAGGTGCCGGTACCAACGGACGGTGGCGCGACGCGCCGCCGCCATTTCTCTCGATGCTGGAGCTCCCGTGCCGGCCGCGTATTAGGACAGCTTCAATGCCATGTGAATTACACCGGGTTCGCGGATCGTTGCGGGCTTGAAGCCAAACTTGTCGAAGACGCGGAGCATCGCTGCGTTCTCCGGTAGCACTTCCGCGGTCAACTCCGTCAAACCGGCCTCGCGGGCGATAGCGATCAGATGGTGCGTCAGCAGCCCGCCAACGCCGCGTCCCTGCCAGGCATCGATCACGACGAAAGCTGCTTCGGCCCGTCCAGGCTCGAATATGACATAGCGACCACCGCCGATGATCATGCTGCGGCTCGCCTCTTCCGTGCACGCAACCAGCGCCACGTGGTTTCTGAAATCGGGTTCCATGAAGAAAGCGCGTTCCCGTTCGGAAAAATGACGCTTCGTCACAAAGAAGCGGCGTTGGAGCGATTGAGCGCTGGTCTCCTCGAGCGCGGCAAGCATGTCGGGCTCATCCTCGGGACGAAGCGCCCGGATATCGACCAATCGTCCGTCGCGTAGTCTCTCCTGGCGGCTGTAATTTGCTGCATCCGGCACTTAAGCTCTCCCGCGGCCCGATTGCGGCGTGCCCCCGCGGGGCGGTTGGTCGATCCCGATTGACGCGAACGCCGTCACCAACCGTTGACCTAAATCAACGTCAGCGACCGCCGACCTTTTTGAATGACCTCGCGCGACGACGAGGTCGAACATGGCGATCAAAGACTTAAAGCTGCCTGATGGCCCGATGTCGGGGCTGGTCGCCTCGGCCGTGGAATACATGGTCGATGCGGGACAGCGCAGCGTCCTGTTCCTGGACATCATGCGCCAGCGCGGCGACCAGTACCGCGATCACGTCGCCCAGACCGCGCCGCATGTGCTGCAATATGCTGCTGAATTGGTCACGGACGGCCGGAAGCTGGACGAACCGGTCAACTACGCGCTGGTGCGCATCGTTCCGCCGAAGGATGTTGAGATCGACATGAGCCGGCGGCCGTTCGTCGTGGTCGATCCGCGCGCCGGCCATGGACCCGGCATCGGCGGCTTCAAGGCCGATAGCGAGATCGGCGTCGCCATGAAGGCGGGGCATCCCTGCTACTTCATCGGCTTCCTTCCGGAGCCTATGCCCGGGCAAACCATCGAACGCATTGCGCGCGCGGAAGCGATCTTTATCGAGACGGTCATCAGCCGTCATCCGGACGCCGACGGAAAGCCCTGTGTGATCGGCAATTGTCAGGCCGGCTGGGCCGTCATGATCCTGGCGTCACTGCGGCCGGAATTATTCGGGCCGCTGATCATCGCCGGTGCGCCGCTGGCTTATTGGGCAGGCGTGCATGGCAAATACCCCATGCGCTATTCCGGCGGCCTGCTGGGCGGAAGCTGGCTCACGGCGCTCACGAGCGATCTCGGTGCCGGCAAGTTCGACGGTGCCTGGCTGGTACAGAATTTCGAGAACCAGAACCCGTCGAATACGCTCTGGACCAAGCAGTACAACGTCTACTCCAAGGTCGATACCGAGGCGGAACGCTATCTCGATTTCGAGCGCTGGTGGGGCGGACACGTCAATCTCAATGCCGAGGAAATCCAGTTCATCGTCGACGAACTCTTCATCGGCAACAATCTCGCCGCCGGTCGGATCGATATGTCCGATGGCCAGAAGGTCGATCTGCGCAACATTCGTTCGCCGATCGTGGTGTTCTGCTCCAAGGGCGACAATGTCACCCCGCCGCAACAGGCGCTGGACTGGATCCTGGACTGCTACGCCGACGTCGACGAGATCAGAGCTTACGGACAGACTATTGTTTATACGGTTCACGAGAGCATCGGCCATCTCGGGATCTTCGTATCCGGCGGCGTGGCCAAGAAGGAGCACGCTGAGTTCTCAAGTAACATCGATCTGATCGACGTGCTGCCGCCAGGACTCTACGAGGCCACGTTCGAGGCCCGTGGCAACGAGACGCTCAATGCGGATCTTGCGGCTGGCCAGTGGGTGATGCGCTGCGAGGCCCGCACGCTGGACGATATCCGCGCAATGGGCGGAAATTCGCCCGAGGATGAGCGGCGCTTCGCTGCGGCCAAGCGTGTCTCGGAGCTAAATCTCGCGGCCTATCAAAAATTCTTGCGGCCGTGGGTGAAGGGCATGGTGACGCCCCAACTCGCGGAATGGGCCCGCAACATGCATCCGCTGCGGCTGCAATACGAGGCGTTCAGCAGCCAGAACCCCTGGATGTCCACGGTCAAATCGGCTGCAGATCGTGTCGAGACAGACCGCAAGCCGGTTTCAAAGGACAATCCATTCCTGTCATTCCAGGAACAAATGTCGAAGCAGATCGTGCACGCGCTGGATAGCTGGCGCGACGCGCAGGAGGCGCTGAGCGAGGCCGTCTTCCTCAACCTCTACGGCTCACCACTGCTCCAGGCCGCGGTCGGCGTCGACCCTAATTCCGTGCCCTCGCGCCACCGGGAGATGTCGCCGGAGCATCGTGCCATGCTCGCGGCACGGATCGCCGAGCTAAAATCGCACATCGGTGAGGGCGGACTCCGCGAAGCGGCCCTCCGTGCGCTGCTTTATGTTGGTTCCGCACGCGGCATGGTTGATGAGCGCAGCATCGAGGCGTTGCGGCAGGTTCGGCGTGACCATGCCGGCGCCCGCATGACGCTGTCGGAATTCAAGACGCTGGTGCGTGAGCAGTTCTTCATGCTGCTTCTTGATCGCGAAGGTGCTCTCGCTGCGATCCCGAAATTGTTGCCCGACGACACCAACCAGCGGCGTGCGGCCTTCGCGGCGATGCGCGAGGTGCTGTCGGCGAGTGAGGACATCACCGGCGAGCGGGCCAATCGCCTGAAGCGCGTCGCCGCGCTCTTCGGTCTGGACGGAGAGGCGGAGTTGACATCGAACGTCGCCCCTTTCGATCCCAAGGCACGGGCGTCGTAACGCGGATTGGCAGGATCGGGAGTGACATCATGTCGGCCGACACGACGCAAACCCAGCCCGGCAGCAAGTATGATCGGTTAATTGCGGCGGCGAAGGGCGCGCCGCCAACGCCGACTATCGTGGTGCATCCTTGCGACGAGACCTCGCTGCGCGGTGTTATCGACAGCGCAAGCGCCGGCATTATCCGGCCCGTGCTCGTCGGGCCCGAGCGGAAGATCAAGGATACCGCCGCCCGGTGCGATCTCGATGTGTCCGGCTTCGAGATCGTTGATGCCGCGCACAGCGACGAAGCCGCGGCCAAGGGCGTCGAGCTCATCCATGCCGCCAAAGGCGAGCTGTTGATGAAGGGCAGCCTGCACACCGACGAATTGATGCGCGCCGTCACGGCCAAGACCGGTGGCTTGCGCACCGACCGGCGTATCAGCCATGTCTTCGTGATGGACGTGCCTGTCTACGCGGAGACCATCTTCGTGACGGATGCGGCGATCAACATCTTCCCCGATCTCGACGCCAAACGCGACATCATTCAGAATGCGATCGACCTCTACAATCAGGCAGGGTTCGGCAAGACGCCGCGGGTCGCGATTCTGTCTGCCGTCGAGACCGTGACCTCGAAAATCCCCTCGACCATCGAAGCCGCTGCCCTATGCAAGATGGCCGATCGCGGCCAGATCACCGGCGGCATCCTCGACGGCCCGCTGGCTTTCGACAATGCCATCGATCTGGAAGCCGCGCGGATCAAGGGCATCACATCCGAGGTCGCCGGCCGCGCTCAGATCCTGATGGTTCCGGACCTGGAGTCCGGCAACATGCTGGCCAAAAATCTCGCCTATTTCGCCAAGGCCGATGGCGCCGGCATCGTGCTCGGTGCGCGCGTGCCCGTCGTGCTGACCTCGCGCGCGGATTCCCCACGTGCGCGGATGGCGTCCTGTGCGGTCGCCGCGCTCTATGCTCATGCCCGGCGTCAGAAGGCGCCGACGGTTGCCGCGTGATCGCCATGGATACGATCCTCGTCGTCAATGCCGGCTCGTCCAGTGTGAAGTTTCAGGTCTACGCGATCGAAGGCGACGGTGCGCTTCGTCGTCAGATCAAGGGACAGATGGACGGTATCGGCAGCCGACCGCGTCTGCGGGCAAGTGGCCCGAGCGGCGATCCGATGGCCGATCGGGCCTATCCGATCGAGGCTGTGCCTGATGTTCCGGCGGCGATGGCCGTTGCCGGCGACTGGCTGCGGGACGAACTTCGCGTCACGCCGATCGCGGTCGGTCACCGGGTCGTGCATGGCGGGCCGGACTATTCGCGGCCAGTACTGATCGACCACGGCGTCGTGTCCCGTCTCGAACGATTTGTGACCCTGGCGCCGCTGCACCAGCCCCACAATCTGGCGCCGATCCGTTCGCTGCTGGCGAATTTCCCGACGCTGCCACAGGTTGCCTGCTTCGACACCGCATTTCACCGCACGCATGATGCCGTCGCCGACCACTATGCTATTCCGCATCAACTTCATGCCGAGGGTGTCAGGCGCTATGGCTTTCATGGGCTGTCCTACGAGTATATCGCCCGGACGCTGCCGGGCGTGGCGCCCGATATCGCGAAGCGGCGCGTGATCGTTGCCCATCTCGGCAGCGGCGCGTCGATGTGTGCGCTCAAGGACGGGCGCAGCGTCGAGAGCACCATGGGTTTCACGGCGCTCGATGGCCTCCCGATGGGAACGCGTCCAGGGCAGATTGATCCCGGGGTGGTGATCTATCTCATCTCCGAGAAAGGGATGTCCGCCTCAAACGTGCAGAATTTCCTTTATCGCGACTGCGGATTGAAGGGGCTCTCCGGTGTCAGCAATGACATGCGCGAGCTGGAGGCGAGCGCGGACCCCAAGGCGAAGCTCGCGGTCGACTATTTCGTCTATCGGATCGGTCTCAGTGCCGGCATGCTCGCGGCCGCCTTGCAGGGCCTCGACGCCTTCGTCTTCACGGCCGGGATCGGCGAGAATTCGGCGAACATTCGCGCGCGCGTGGTCGAGCAGCTCGGATGGCTCGGCGTCACGCTCGATCCCGTCGAGAACTCCCGCAATTCCAGATTGATCTCGCGTTCCGACAGCCGCATCCCCGTCTACGTCGTGCCGACCGACGAAGAGCTGATGATCGCACAGCATACGCTGTCGCTGTTGATGAACGGACAATCGACCAATCCAAGACAAGAGAGGGTGTCATGATCCCCGTGTTCCCGGATACAAAGGTTGCCCTGAAGGGCAAGAAGGGCCTCGTCGTCGGCATCGCGAACGACCAGTCCATTGCCTGGGGGTGCGCGAGGGCATTTCGTGCGCTTGGGGCCGATCTGGCCGTCACCTATCTCAACGATCGCGCCAAGAAACACGTCGAGCCGCTGGCGCAGGCACTGGAAGCGCCGATCTTCATGCCGCTGGACGTGATGACGGAGGGGCAGACCGAGGCGGTGTTCGAGCGGATTACGAAGGAATGGGGACAGCTCGATTTCCTGCTGCATTCGATCGCCTTCTCGCCGAAGGAGGCACTCCATGGCCGCGTGGTGGACGTCGGTCGCGATGGCTTCCTTAAGACGATGGACGTCTCTTGCTGGTCATTCCTGCGCATGGCGCATCTCGCCGAGCCGCTGATGAAGAACGGCGGCACGATGTTCACCATGACCTATTATGGCAGCCAGATGGTGGTGGAGAACTACAATATCATGGGCGTGGCGAAAGCGGCGCTTGAAGCGGCCGTCCGCTACGCGGCCGCCGAGCTTGGCCCCAAGGGCATCCGCGTGCACGCGATCTCGCCCGGCCCGCTCGCCACGCGCGCGGCGTCAGGTATCCCGGAGTTCGACGAGCTCATGGACAAGGCGCAGTCTAAAGCGCCGGCGCGCAGCCTGGTCAGCATCGACGACGTCGGCAACGCCACTGCGTTCCTGGCGCTGGATGGCGCCAAGCTGATCACCGGGGGCGTTCTCTATATCGATGGCGGGTATCACATCATCGACTGACCGCCCTCAGCGATAGTGGAGGGCGATCAGCTCGGCGACACAAGCGGGCTTCTTGCCGCCCTCGATCTCGATCACGAGATGATAGTTGACGCGCAAGCCGTCCGGCGGCACGTCCTCGGTTTCAGCGACGGTGACCCGGCCGCGGAGCTTTGAGCCGGCCGGCACCGGCGCCAAATACCGGATGCGATCCGCGCCGTAATTCAGCGTATTGCGCAGCCCTTTCAAGCCCATCACGGATCGAATGAACAGCGGAGCAAGCGAGAGCGACAGCAGGCCGTGAGCGATGGTGGTGCCGCCGGGCGCTTCCTTCCTGGCGCGGTCCTGGTCGACATGGATCCATTGCTCGTCACAGGTTGCTTCGGCGAATTTATTGATCCGATCCTGGGTCACTTCGATCCAGTCGCTCGCGCCGATCTCGGTGCCGACCGCGGATTTGATCTCGTTGAAGTCGCTGAATATCCGCATGGTCGTGACCTCGTTAGATCGTCATTTCCGGGATGTTGTCAGGAATGACCAATTCGGCCTCTGTCACCGCCACAACCTCGCCAACGCTGACACCTGGGGCGGTCTCGAGCAGCGTCGCCTTGCCGTCCGCAAAACCGATGACCGCCATGTCGGTCACGACCAGATGAACCGGGCGCGCCGAGGTCAGAGGCAAGTTGCATGTCTTGACGATCTTCGACTTGCCCTTCGCTGCATGTTGCATGGCGACGATGACCCGCTTTGCGCCGCTGACGAGGTCCATCGCCCCGCCCATGCCCGGCACCATCTTGCCCGGGATCATCCAGTTGGCGAGAAGCCCATGCGCATCGACCTGGAGGCCGCCGAGCACGGTGACGTCGACATGGCCGCCGCGGATCAGTCCGAACGACATCGCGCTGTCGAAGGTCGCCGCACCTGGGAGCGCGCTAATGGGGCGGCCGCCGGCGTCTGTCAGCGTCGGATGCGCCATGCCTTGTTCGGGAATCGGCCCGGTGCCGATCAATCCGTTCTCCGACTGAAAAAAGACTTTCAAATCGGCCGGAACGTAATTCGCAACCAAGGTCGGAATGCCGATGCCGAGATTGACGAGGTTTCCGCTCTTCAACTCCCTGGCGACGCGTCGGGCGATGATGATCTGCGGGTCCATGATCTCACCCGTTGGTAATCAGGTAATCGACGAGCGGCGCCGGGGTCACGACGTGATCGGGCGCGATGACACCGACGGGCACGATGTTCTCTGCAGTGACGATGACCGTGTCGGCAGCCATCGCCATGACCGGGTTGAAGTTGCGGGAGGTCAGCGCGTAAGCGAGATTGCCGAGATAGTCGGCGAGAAACGCGTGAACCAGCGCGTACTGCGCCCGCAATGCCGTCTCCAGCAGGAACGGCTTGCCATCCACCTCGATCTGACGCTTGCCTTCGGCAACCAGCGTTCCGACGCCCGTCGGCGTCAGCACCCCGCCGAGGCCACATCCGCCCGCGCGGATGCGTTCGACGAAGGTGCCTTGCGGCACGAGATCGACGGCGATCTGGTTCGCGAGCATCTGCTGCTGCGCCTTCGGATTGAGGCCGATATGCGTTGCCGTCAGCCTTGAGACCAGCGTAGCGTCGAACAGCTTGCCGACGCCTTTGCCGGGAGTAGCGGCGTCATTGCAGATCAGAGACAGGCCGGTCTTGTTCTGCCGCACGAGTTCGTCAAGCAGGCGCTCCGGGGTTCCGACGCCCATAAAGCCGCCGACCATGACGCTCGCACCGGCCGGGATCATCGCAACGGCTTCTTCGACGGAAACGGCCTTCATGGGCGGAACTCCGGTCGGAGGTGCAGGTGAATACTGGATCGATGTTGGGGGCGGGCAGACTCTCGGCCTTGATCTGCGTCAAGGTTGCCGGGTCATTCGCGCAGGTCAACGCCGACGCCTGCTAGGGTCTCGTGCCAGAGCCTGCGCACCTCGGCGTGCCGCCGTTCGAGCGTCGCGCTGACGGCGTCCCGGAAAGGTAGGAGGTCCGGGCCCTTCAGGAACAGAATCTGCGCCTGCAACAGCCGGCCGCTCTCGAACTCGATGCGGCGCAGCGCCATCACGAAGGGATCGTTCGCGTTCGCTTCCGTCGGCAGCAGGGCCGCCGGCCGGATCCCGGCATGGACCGCATGTGCGAGCGTCGCGAGGTGAATGGTCTGCGCGCGGGTGTGATCGGCGATGCCTTCGATCGGGGCGGGAAGCCAGGCCATCTCCCAGGATGCCGCCATGGGGCCCAGCGCGAGGTCCGGGACCCACGCGGTCGCGCGCATGAGAAGCGAGACGATCTCGCTCTCGCGATAGAACTGCGCGTTCAATTCGGTCTGCCAGGCGGCATCGAATCTCGCGGGCAGGGCGACCGCGAATTGCCGTGCCAGCGCACCATGCGCAGAAACCAGGAACGCGGCGACCCGCGTCTGCTGGCGCGGCGGCACGCGTCCGTCGGCTTGCAGCGGTCCGAAGAACGCGCTCATATTGCTGGCCTCTGCACCGGAATCGCGCGCAGATGGTCATAGCCGGCGGGAAACGGCGAAAAGTCCCCGCCGGCCTCTTCCGGCGCGATCAAGACCTGTTTGTTGCCCTGCCAGCGGCCAGCCAACACGTCCTCGGCGAAGCGCGCCAACAGGTCGGCTGTTAGTGCAGCCTTTTCGAGCGTGAAGGCGTGATAGGCCCTCGGGATGATGACGAGCGCACTGTCAGGAATTTCCACACGCAACGTCTCGTGCAGCGCCCGCGGCGTGAGGAAGTCGAACTCGCCGTTCAGGATCATCGTTGGGACGGATATTGAGGAAAGCCGCGGCGTCAGCGGCTTGAAGTCGAGGAAAGACTCCATCAGGTTCTGAAGGGCGTACACGTCGTTGACCAGCCAGCCCTGCCGCTTCACGTTGTCGAGCTTGTCCAGCAGCGGCTTCAACCACTGATCAGACAGGTTCATCGGCAGTAACAGATCCTGGAGGTAGCCGGTGCCGCCCAGAATGAGGCCGGTGCGCAAGGCGTTGCCGATCAGTAGCAGTTGTGGCGAAAGCTCGGCGAAGCAGCTCATCGGTACAAGACCCGACAGCCGCGCGCCATGCTCGATGGCATAGCGCAGCGCGATCAAGCCACCGAAACTGATGCCACTGAGGAAGACCGGACCGTCGCCAAGCTCGCCGATCAGGCGATGCAGCACGGCGATGTGGTCGTCCTGATCGATGAACAGCGCGGGCTTGTCGGAGACGCCCTGGCCGAGCAGGTCGAAGGTAGCGACCCGGAACCGCCGTGCGATTAGCGTGTCGCGATACGTGCCCCAAAGCTCGGAATACTGCGTGAGACCGTTGACCAGCACATAGGCAGGCGCATTCGCCGGTCCGTCGAGCTCATAGCGGATACGATATGAGCCATGACTGAGGAAGGGCATTGCGGGGACCGGCCAGCGTGACGATGACCACGATCCTCAAGGCAGGCTCAAGGATTCCATTGAGCTAAATCAAACCTCAGGAGGAGGTCCAGCCTAGCGTTCGCGCAAAATACCGCCAGGAGGGAGTTCGTCATGAACGGGAGAAGCGCACTCAAGCGTTGCTTCGTCAGCCTGATCCTGTTGCTGGTCGGTACCGCGCTCGCGGTCGCCCAGCCGTTCACGCGGCGCTCGTCGCAGATGCAGCATGACGGGCTCAAAAAGACCTATGAGATCGCGAACTTCCGGCTTGGCGGCAAGTACGACCTGGCCAATCCCTCCAAATGGGAGAATGGCGGCGAGGGCGGCGTGACGCTGGAATCGCTCGGGGCAGGCAAGCTGCGTACCGGATACATCGCGATCGGCAACGCGCGGCGCAATGCCGCCGGTGAGATCACCAACGCGGTCGTGATCAATTCCTATTATTCCGGCGATTCCACCGATATGTACGAACAGTGGGTCAAGGGCGCGGCCCTGTCGGGCGGCGTCCCGATCATCGGCCCCGGACGGCCGATCGACACCGACCGCTACTACGTCATCATGGTCGACCCGCTCGGGACGTGGGGCGCCAGCAAACCGTCCGACGGCCTCGGCATCAAGTTTCCGCAGTACAGCTACTACGACATGGTGCAGGCGAACTACCGCCTGCTGCGCGACGAGTTGAAGGTGGCGCGCGTCGCGCTTGTCACGGGCGTCTCCATGGGCGGCACCCAGACCTACGTGTGGGGGGTCATGCATCCCGAATATATCGGCGCCCTGATGCCGATCGGCGGCACCACGCAGTCGGACGGTGAAGACCCCGTCGGCAACTGGACCTTCCAGATGATGACGGCCGCGATCGAGGGCGATCCGGTCTGGCAGGCGACCAAGGGCGACTACTACAATCTGCCCAAGGAGAAGCACCCGATGCCGGGTGTGGCGTTCGGCTGGTCGATCCTGGGCATGACGGGCTACGACTTCGGCTTCCGCACGACCCAGAACTGGGCCGCGGTCCAGCCCGAGATATTCTACTGGGATCCGCCGAACGAGAAGGCCGGTCTGAGCGTCACCAACCGTGCCAAGCTCTATGACGCCGTCGATCTCGTCTGGCGCAACCGGGTCGGTGAGACCCACAACATTAATCCATATCTCGGCCGCATCCAGGCGCGCACGCTGGTGATGCACATCACCAACGACCTCTGGCTGAACTTCAAGCTGGCGCAGAAGGCCGTAGATCGCGTGCCGGGCGCGGACCTGATCGCGCAGGAGAGCCCGGTCGCCCATTACGGCGTATTCCCAATCATCAACCAGCGCAAGAACGATCCGAAGTTCGTCGCCTTCATGGACGACGTCGCGGCTCTCGATCGCGCGAGGATGTTCGTCGACAAGAATTATCGCGTACCGGGCGTCGCCGAAAACATCGATCCGAGCAAGTCCTTCTGGAAGGACTTCGTGACCTATCCCTATCCGGTCAAATACGCCAACGCCAAGGACAAGATCGGCAACACCTGGCAGATTGGTTACATGGATGAGTATGCCGGCACCGACAAGGATCCCAAGGTCCTCGTCATCATCCACGGCAAGGGCGCATTCGGCGGGCACTATGGCAACATCATGCAATATGCGCTGCGGAGTGGCTTGCGTGTGATCGTGCCGGACTTGCCGAACTACGGCATGTCCGGGCCCGGTAATCTCGATAAGAGCCCGGCGCGCACCATGCAGGATATGCGCGAGGTCATCTACGATCTCGTCGTAAACCAGCTTGGCGTCAAGAAAGCCTATTATCTCGGCCACTCGCTGGGCGGTCAGTTCGTCACGGGGTACGCCCTGACCTGGCCGGATGCGGTGCAGGGCCTCGCGCTCGAAGCACCATCCGGACTCGAGGAATACCCGCGCGACATCACGATCGCGAAAGACAAGAAGGCACCTCTGTTCCAACCGGGACTCGGTCGCGACTTCGACAAGTGGAAGCAGATCTGGGACCAGACCGGCATCCTGGCGGCGGAGAAGGCCCGCGACGAGCAGGGCATTCGCGACTTCTTCTATTTCAAGAAGCGCGACCCCGACACCGGCGTGGTGTCGGCGGCGAAGAGCGGCTACTTCTTCAGCGACAGCGAATATGCGCGCTTCCATACCGAGCAGCGCGTCGGGCTTACCAAGGGCAATCCCAAGGAGCTC
Organism: Bradyrhizobium sp. 482_C4_N1_8; assembly: GCF_052075965.1. Classification (NCBI taxonomy): domain Bacteria; kingdom Pseudomonadati; phylum Pseudomonadota; class Alphaproteobacteria; order Hyphomicrobiales; family Nitrobacteraceae; genus Bradyrhizobium; species Bradyrhizobium sp. 482_C4_N1_8. The sequence continues at coordinate 4,634,615 of NZ_CP197231.1, forward strand.
GAACAGTGGTGCAACGTCTTCATCTTTGACATCTACACGATCGGGGCCGAGCTCCAGCAGGATGATCCGAAGAACCTTTACGAGCGGGTCACCCAGATCAAGGCGCCGATCTTCCTCGCCTTCGGTGACAAGGAGCCGTTCATCCCGACGCCCGCTTTCAACGGGCTGACCGATCTCGGACGCGACGTCATCACGCCGTTCATGACGCGCATGACCAACGCGGGCAACCGGCCGATTCTGAAAATCTATCCGGAGACCGGGCACTTCATCCACACCGACAATCCGGTGGAATATTCCGCCGACGTCGTGGACTTCGTCACGAAGGGAACGGTCGACACCTCATCGCCCCTCGGCACAGATCGCATGATCAAGGGGTCCGTGGTATCCGCCCTGCCAGTGGCGCCGACACCTCCCGGTGCGGCACCAACCGCCGGTCTCAACAAATAGGATCGGTCTATGCCACGGGTGCAGGCGGGTGAAATCGAGCTTGGCTGGCGGGAGTGGGGCCGAGGCGAAGTGACCGTCGTCTTCATCCATGGCAATCTCGCCAGCAAGGACTGGATCGAGCTGGCTGCGCCCTTGTTTCCGACGGGCCTGCGCGTCATCGCCATCGACTGGCGCGGCTGCGGGGACAGCGACCGGCCGAAGCCTGCCGCCGATTATGCGAACTACTCCATGCAGCAGCATGCCGAGGACATGCTGGCGGCACTCGACATGCTCGACATCGGCCATTGCCATCTCGCGACGCATTCGACCGGCGGCATCATCGCCGCCCGTATGCTCTTGATGCAGCCGCAGCGTTTCGGACGCGTGTTCGCACTCGATCCGGTGACGCCGCTCGGCATGGCTTTCAATGCCGACCAGATCGGCCTGTTTCGGGCGATGATGGCGAGCAAGGACCTGACACGGACGATCATGGCGACCGCGGCGTCCTCGCTGTTCGTGCCCGAGAGCATGGCGCCGAACGCCGTGCCTCGATTTCGGGAGGGATTGAAGGACATCCAGGCGTTGTTCGACCGCATCATCGAGCAGACCTTTGGCGTCTCCGAGGGCATCTGGATCGGAACGCCGGTCAACCTCACGAAGGAAAGAGAGAGCAGGGAGCTCGAGCGCCGTATGCCGGAGCTGAAGCATCCGCACCTGGTGCTATGGGGCGAATGGGACGGTTGGATTCTGCCAGCCGATCTTCACGTCATGGCCGCTGCGATGCCGGATTGCCGTCTCGTGATCGTGCCTCGCGTCGGGCACTCGATGAATCTCGAAGTACCCGCGCTCTACGCCGGTTATTTCGGCGCCTGGTTCGGAGGGCTTACCGCGTAACTGCTAACACCTGAAGGGAGAGACGTCATGGCAGAGATCAATCTATCCGCAGATAACGTCCGTGCGGCGCTGACCGAGGCACTTGGCCGCCTGCGCAAGGCCAACGCCGACTATTTCGAGATGCTGGAGAAGGGGATCAGTTCGTCGCCTCTGCCGATCGCGAACCAGGCGAAGGAGTTTTGCAGTTTCATGCAGCGCAATGTCACAGCGACCCTGGACCTCAGCGACAAGCTGATCCATGCCAAGGATGTCCAGGACGCGCTCAAGCTTCAAGCCGATTTCTTCCAGGAGCAGATGCGGGCCCTGACCGACCAGACCAAGACCATGGGTGAGGCGGCGATGAAGGCGGCCGGCGGCATGTTCAGTCCGAAGAGCTGAGACTGCAACCACGGTACTGACAGACGCGGTAGCGTCAGAAAGGTCTGGTATGGCCGAGACCAACAAGCTTTCTGTCGAAAAGGCACTCCAGAAGTTGCTTCGCGACGAACCCTTGGAAACGGCGAGCGAGCAACGAGACGAAAAAGCCGAGGCGCTCAGGGAGGAGATCAAGCGCATGCGCGCGCAGAGATCGCGTCTTGAACGATCACCCGGCAAGGACAAGTGAGATCCGGTATCATCGGATGATGCCCCGGTTTTTCGTCGGCATGCTGGCCCGTGTCGCCAACAGCTGGTCGGTGGCCGTGCTGTTTGAGGTTCTGCGCAAGCCGCTCGACAATCTGGCCGATTTCAAAGCGCCCGGCTTCACATGGCCGTAAGCCGAGGAGCGGAGTGGGCGCAGCATGCGTGATATCGCCACATCGGGGCTGGTTGCCGATTTCCTGTTCGGCTTCGGCGCGCTGTTCGCGATCATCAATCCCTACGGACTGGCCTTCATCTTCCTCGACAAGACGAGAGGTCTTTCTGAAGACGAGCGCGCGAGCCTTGCGCTGCGGGTTGCCGGATATGCCTTCGTGGTCCTGCTGGTGTCGCTGTTTCTGGGCAGCCAGATCCTCAACTTCTTCGGCGTGACCATCCCGGCGCTCCGGATTGCCGGCGGCCTCGTAGTCGCAGCGACAGGCTGGTCCATGCTCCACGCACCCTCGGGCCCGGCCGGACCTCACGAGGTCTCGTCCCCCGATCATGCGACCATGAAGCGCATGGCCTTCTTTCCCCTCACAATTCCGCTGACGACCGGGCCGGGAACGATCGCGACAGCCATCGCGATCGGGATTAGCCGCACCAGCAGCCTCGATGCGATGTTCCAGTCATCGATCGTTTCGCTTCTGGTGGCGTTCGCCGTCACCGCGGCGATCTACCATGCCTACCGGAAATCGAGCGCAATGGCGCGCCTGTTCGGCGAGGAGGGCACCAGCGTGGTGACGAAACTGTCGGCTTTCCTGCTGCTCTGCATCGGCGTGCAGATCATCCTCACCGGCGTTTCCGAGGTCGCGCGGTCCATATTGGACAGCGCTCCGCGCGCTATCCAATCGGTGGAAACACGCGGACCGCAACACCAATCGGCCAATGCGACTCCGATGTTGGTCCGGTGATGATCAGGTAGAGTCCGTCTCCATCGGCGTTTGGCGCTCTACCTCGAGCGGTTTGAGCCTTCCAGCCATTCCTCAGGAAAAACCGTCCTCTGAACCCACGGTCAAAAAGCCGCGGTCAGTGATCTGTCACCGCTCCTCCAAACAACGCTAGCCAAGAAGTTGAACTCATTGCAAATTCTGACGATCCGCGCGGAGCTCGCGTACAATGCTACGGTGACGAGCTACGAATGGACCCGCGCAAATTCGGCACTACGCCGATTGGGCGGGCAGGGGACTTCGTCAGGAACGCGGCTAAGCGTGCCGCTATGAGGCTACCTGATGGGCGAGCTAGCCTGAGTCTTTCAGTCGATTGACGCTCAGATCGTCACCGATAGGCGCGTTGATTGTCGATGTTGCGTGTCTCGCGATCGGAGGCAACTGATGGCTCGATCGTCGAGCGGATCAGCATTTGAGTGAGCGCTAGAATAATAGCCCGCTGTCTTGCGGGCCAAAATCGCTCTGTGCGAAGCCCAATGGCGGTCGGGCGGTCGATTTTTCTGCAATCAGACCTGTGATAATGGGACAGAACTAAGCCGAATGGCAAAAGTCATTTCTAACAAGAGCGCAGCGGCAGGAATGTCCCATGAGCGTCTCCCAACTCACGAAGCGCGTTCGACGCGAGCTGACTTATTTGGACTATCCGGCTCGGGAGTGGACCGTCCCGCGATTTATGGACGGAGTGCCGGTTCTGGACGTGCTGGTTGTCGGCGCTGGACAGAGCGGACTGGGTATCGCGTTCGGCTTGAGGCTTGAGCGCATAGCAAACTTCAGGATCATCGATCGTTGCCAGCGCGGTTTCGAAGGACCTTGGCGCAGTTTCGCTCGGATGGAACGGTTGCGGACTCCGAAGGAGGTGACTGGGATTGATTTCGGCGTCCCGAGTCTAACGGTGCGTGCGTGGTACGAGGAAAAATTTGGGCGGCGAGCATGGGGTCGCATAGATACCGTCCCTCGGGAGGTGTGGCGCTCGTATCTGGATTGGTACCGAGACGTCCTGGACCTCCCGGTTGAGAACGAGGTCGAACTAATGTTGATTGAGCCGGCGAATGGCATCTTCCTTGCCCATCTCCGTCGTTCCGAAGGAATTGAGCGGGTGTATGCAAGAAAGATTATTCTTGCGACAGGCTTTGAGGGAAGTGGAAGGTGGGGCGCTCCTAAGTCTCTGGTCGCCCATTTGTCGGCAGATCTTTACGCACATTCGGCCGATGATATCGATTTTCGCAAGCTTGCAGGAAAGCGCATTGGTATCCTTGGTGCCGGGGCATCCGCCTTTGACAACGCAGCTCTCGCACTTGAGGCGGGCGCCGCGCGAGTAGACCTTTGCTTCCGCCGTTCGGAGATGCCGCGGGTCAACCCACTCACTTGGATGAATTTTGCCGGTATGTTGGGCCACTTCGGCGATCTGACGGACCTGGACCGCTGGCGGTTCATGCGTCACATTCTTGAGGAGCTTCCGGTCCCGCCTACACAGGACGCTTATTGGCGATGCCGCGAGTTTGAGAATTTCGCCTGGCACCCCGACTGCGGATGGAGTTTCATCGACGAAGCTTGCGGTATTGCAAGGGTTCAAAGCAGCAATCGTAGATTCGAATTCGACTTCATGATTTTTGCGAGCGGCGTTGAGGCGGATCTCTCGGCGCGTCCCGAGCTCGCCCTATTCTTTGAACAAATAGCCCTTTGGCGCGACCGCTTCACGCCTCCATCGGGCGAGGAAAGCGAGGCCCTCGCGCGCTATCCCTATTTGGGCCAAGCCTTTGAATTCACGGAGCGGCACCGCGGCACTGCTCCGTTTCTGCGAGGGCTACACAACTTTACGTTCGGAGCGATGCTGAGCCATGGAATATCAGGAGCGGCCATCACGGGGATAAAATATGGAGTGCGGCGGCTCGTAAATGGCATCGCGCGTGATCTGTTTTGCGAGGAGTCGGCAACTTATTACCGAGATCTGCTGTCATACCAGACGCCTGAGTTGCGCACCTTGGACAGTGCATTTGTCTGGTTGAGCCAGCTTGGCAGTGACGCCACTGATTTCGAGAGCTTCGCCAATCAGCTGGATCAACGCCAGTTTGCCACGCTCCGCGCCTTGTTGCAGCGATCAAGGCCCCACGAGAAATCTCCGACTGTAAGGTCTTCCCGACTCGGTCGCACGAAGCGCACCTCGCGACCGGCGCGGCTCAAGAACAAAAAGCGGAAGTGAAATAACGACGGCGTGGTAGCGCGATGTCAGTTGCTACCGCTTTCTCTCGCGCTCACCACGAGGGCCCGTGGGTCGGAAGGCCGATCGAGTATTTCTGGAAGAAATGCCGTTTGACTATAGGTCGATGATATTGGAGAATATTTGTTTCACTGCCTTGCACATATTGATCACGGCCTAACGACCACCACCATCGGGAGGTAAGCAATGGCCTTCATCGCGTTTACGAAGGTGATCGATTTTACGACATTGACCGCCGAGCAGCGAAGACAACTCAAGAGCATTCTTGGAAAGCGCGAGAAGCAGCTCAAGAAGGCAATCAAGGATGTCGAGAGCGCCCTTAGCAAACTTGAACGAACAGGTGGCAAGTCCGGAAAGCGGGCGAAGGGCAGGCGTTGATCGGACGCTGATCAATTTACGTCAGGCATGATGTTGAGCGGTGCTGGTCAACAGCTGCCACGCTTTGGCTCATCTTTCATTCCTGAAACCGATTTCATTCCTGAAACTGAGCGTAGTTCGTCGACGAGATTTCTCGCGTCTGTCAGATCGGGTGTATCCCGACCTTCGGTGAACCAAGTGTATATAGGCTCTAAGAGGGACCAAGCCTCGAAATATCTGCCTTCGTTACTCCAATGCCGCGCGAGACAGATCGAGGCACGCAACTCCCACCAGCGAGCTTGTTGTCGCCGCGCAATCGCCACGGCTCGCTGCAGTGCGGCCTCTGCCTGGTCACGCCTGCCGAGTTTTAGGTTGATGTTGCCCCGAAGACGATACAACTCGGCCTCAAAGAAACTCTCCCCTGTTGTTTCGGCCAGCTGAACGCCTTCGTCCAGCAGGCGCAGTCCAACTTCAAGCTCTCCGAGCTGGGCATGAGCGAAGGCGAGATGGCCCAAATAGAGAGTGCGGCGGCACCGTTCAGAGTTTTGGTAAGTTGCCGTCAAAGCGCCGCGCATCAGTTCGATCCCGACTTGAAGATCCCCTCCTTGGGCTAATAGCGCTCCGCGGAAAAAACGTGCTCTTCGTTCAATTGCCGCAAATTCATGCTCGATGCTGAGCGATATCGCTTCGTCGGCGTGAGCCAAAGCGCGCTTTGCGTCGCCGCCGATTGTGCCCAGAACGACTATGTTCCCCAGGGCCAGGGCCGTCGTAAAGCTTTGTTCCCTCGTTCGAGCAAGAGTTTCAGTACGCTCGACGATTGTTGTAGACTGTTTAGGATAGCCAAGGACCAATAGCGTCGTCGAGAGCCACGCCAGGCTGTTCACCGCGTCATCGACTCCGAAGCGGCGATAGGTCGATATCGTGGCTGGATTGGTTGAGCACAGTGCGAGGGCGCGATCGAGGTGTTCGCGTGCGTCGGCGAAGGCACCCGTGAGATGCAATGATTGTCCAATAAAGCGCGTGGCTAGGACGGCCACGCCGGGATGATCATGCTCTGCGGCCAACGCGAGGCCGTACCGGGCATCCTCCAGCGCTGAGCTATACTCCGCGCGCACACTGTGGGCTAGGTAGCTGCCCCACAGGATCGTCATCCGTTCTTCTAGGCTGACACTTTCGCCTAGCAGCGCGCGAGCCCGTGAGAAGACCCGCGACGTTTCAGCCGCGGCATCGCCCTCAGTTGCGGCGACTGCAGGACCAAGGGCCAGATAGAAATCCAGTTCTTTGCGATCGCGTTGCGGCGAGCTGAGCAGTTGCTGGGTCAGCTCCATTCCTCTCGTGAGATGTTTTACAGCCTCGGCATTGGAGGAGCGCCCGAGCGCGCGCTTTCCGGCCTTGAGCCAATAGTCCGTAGCCTTCTCAAGCATGCCGGCTTCGGTGAAATGGTGCGCAAGGATTTCAGGGTCGTTCACGACGGCATCCTGGAAGCCTTCCTCTAGCACGCGCGCTATTTGCGCATGGAGTTGCCGCCGCCGTGTCTTCAGCAGGCTCTGATAAGCCGCATCCCTCACCAATGCGTGTTTGAAGCTATAAATGGCATCCGGCAGGTCACCTTCGCGGAAAATAAGCCCGGCCTCCTCGAGTTCGGAGAGGGAATGCTGCAACCGTGTTTCCTCTCGAGCGACCACAGCCCGCATCAAGGAATAAGAAAATTCGCGACCGATGGTGGCGCCAATCTGGGCGATCTCCTTCACCGAATGCAGGCGGTCGAGCCGCGCCATCAGGGAGTCGTGAAGGGTTTCCGGGATGGCAAAGGGCGGTAACGGTCCCCCGAGCTGATAGCGATCCTGGCATTCGATCAGAATGCCAGCTTCGAGGACAGCCTTGGTGAGTTCCTCCACGAAGAGCGGATTTCCGTCAGTCTTTGTTACGATCTGCTTCATCACGTCGATCGGAAGCGCTCGGCCATTGGCCACCTGCGTGGCAACACCTTTGACATCATCTGGGTTGAGCCGTCCGAGGACCAGGCTTCCGACATTCGCAAGACCGGTCCAGGGAGGCTCGAACTCTGGTCGAAAGGTAACCAGCGCAAGGATAGACAACTGTCGGGCTCGCTCTACGATGAGGTCGAGCAATTCGAGGGTGGTGTCGTCGGCCCACTGAACATCTTCGATAAGCAACAGGATGGGCTGTTTGCGAGAACGGCTCTCGAATTGATCGAGCAGCGCGGCAAGTGTGCGGCGACGCTGCTGGGCGGGGCTTAGCTGCGGTTTTGGATAACGGCTCGCGAATGGGATCGATAGCAGCTCAGCAAAAAGTGGTACTACCGTCTGAACTTGCGGTGCTCTCAACGAGAGGAGTGCCTCCAGCTTGTCAAGCCGCGTCTCGACGGGATCGTCCGCCTTAAATCCGGCACTCCTTTCCAACTGCTCGACCACGGGATGAAGTGCGCTGTTGGCGTGGTAAGGCGAGCACTGATAACGGAAATGCACGTGTGGTTGATGCTTAGCTGCACGTTCAGCCAGAGCCGCTGCTAAGCGCGATTTCCCGATACCCGGCTCGCCTGAGATGAGAACGATCTGGCCTTCGCCCGTGCGAGCCAAACGTTGACGTTCCAACAAGAACTCCAACTCGGAATCGCGGCCGATGACAGGGGCGAGTTCTGTCGGACGCACCGCCTCAAAGCGGCTCTCGGAAGCCGAGACGCCCTGGACGGCCCACGCGCTCACCGGCTCGCTAATGCCTTTGAGGTGGTGGGCGCCAAGGTCGCGAAGACTAAAGATATCGCCAAGGAGACGACGGGTGGAGTCTGCGACGACCACGGTGTTCGGCTCGACCAAGGCTTGCACGCGAGCCGCGATATTGGGAGCGCCCCCAACCACGGAGTGCTCCCGAAGTTTGCCTTCGCCGCCCAGGTCACCGACTACCACCATGCCGGTAGCGATACCGATACGCACCGCGAGCGGTTCTCCAGCGCGGGTTTCAAGCCGTGCGACAGCAGCAATGATATCGAGCGCAGCTCTTACAGTTCGTTCGGGATCGTCCTCGTGCGCAATGGGATAGCCGAAATACGCAAGAATGCCGTCTCCGCGAAAGTCGGCGAGAAAGCCGTCATAGGAGCGCGTGATACGAGCACAAGCAGCGTGATAGGCATCGATGACGGCGCCCATATCTTCCGGGTCAAGGCGTGCCGTCAGGGCGGTCGAATCGACCAAGTCACAGATCATTACCGTGAGGTGGCGCCGTTCCGCGTATTGCGCAATTGCAGCATTCACGACAGTGGAGGGAAGGCTGGAGGGAAGCGCACTGATCGCATTCACGAGGCGTTTCCGGTCGCCGAGTGGGATGCCAACCTTTTCGAAGTCAACTTCTATCAATTGCGGCAACACATCGCAATCTATGGCGTTCGCGATGAACAGGGACTCATGTCGTCCTAGGCCCAAACTTTTCAGCCAAGTCCCGATTTCCATGGCAGGACCCTTGTGTGTACGAACAGCTTCAGCGCATCAGAGCCGAATATTTGCTCGTCCTACTTAATTCTATTGGAAGCCATTCAAACGAACAGTTCGGCATGACCGCACCGACAATAGCATGCTGTCGGGTCCGGACATGTGAACAGCGTCGCAATTCGCAGCATCCAAATACCTGCGGAAACGCGCGAGCGCTTCCGGTTCGCGATGATGGTTGCGACCTGGGCGGCCCGTGAAATTGAGCGGACGATACGTCCGTGAAGCCAGGCCCGCCGGCTCACGCGGGCGGCCTACTTCGCGATCCGATATTTCCTGGCCGCCTTGCGCCTTGGTGGTGTATCCGGCGTACGCTGCTTTCCGAGGTCTCAAACAGAGGCAGGAGATAATGTCGGCTACAGAAATCCTAAAGAGCGCGCTCGCGCTAGCCCTTTATACTGCGGCGACAACAACGACGCTCGCAACCGCCCAAGAAGCGACATTTTCAGAAGGCGAGCGACTTGGCCTTGCGGCGTGTTTGTCCAAATGCCCCGATAACGACAAGGCATGCAACAATCGATGTATCTCGAGTTCTCAAACCAAGGGCCGTGTGTGGGGCGACGATGTGCGCGCTTGCATTAGGGGTTGCCGGGTAGGCACCCAAATGAAAGATCAGATATTTGGTTGTATAACGGGCTGCCGTCTTGATCGGATCGTCCGATAGAAGCGCGGTGGTAGCGTCGACACAAGCCGCTAGGGATTGCGGTACCGAAACGCAGGCGGCCCAAGCAGCAACCCGCCGGTTCGCGCTGGCGGGCTGAGCGTCTCTCGCAATGCCCTAGTAGGCGCGGCGGCCGTGCCGCCGATAAGCTGCGGGGTTTTCCACGCCCGCGAAGTATGGATTAATGGCGCACTCTGCGGCGCGGCCCGATGCCGAAGCATTGCACTGAGGCAGCGATGTGTAGCTGCAATCGTAATAGTTGGCCCCCGCGCGGTAAACGTGCAGGCAAACCGGAAAGGCCGGATTATACGTCTGAGCTGCCGCCGGCTCTGTTGATGCCATCCCGATTGCCAAAATCGCCAAGGCCGGAGTACGCATTGGAACCTCCATTCGGACATTGAGAACGCGTGCGAAGCTCCACGAGCCAGTACTTCGATCGTGCCCCGCGGAGGTCGCGACTGCGCCTGACGATCGCTACCAGCCCGCTGGTCACGCTGGCGGGCCGTCCCTTCTAAACTTCATTGCGATCGGTTCCGTTCCCGATGAGGAACTATACCGCTTTGGGCACAAGTGGACAGAACTGATTGCCGGTTTTTCCTATGCTCATGACCACCTGGCGACCCCATTACCGCCAAGGTGACCTCCAAACGGCCCCGGCAACTTAGTCTTTTGCTGGGGCCGCTTTTGCGCTGGTGCCGATCAGCCGGACATACGTCCCGCTCTCGTGCAGCTCGAGCCAGCCTTTCTCAACTGCATGCTTGATGCCGGCGCCGAACTCCAACCCGGTGGCCTTGAGCGCGTAGAGAAATGAAGCATTGAGCTTTTCGATGTGAATGCGACCGTCCTGGACAGCTTCAATGGTCTTCGCGAGTTTGCGGGCGGCGGCTTCAGGAGCGGCAAAGGCACGTTCGGCGGCGAGTTTCATGCAGATCGACTACCCGATTCTTCGTCCCCAGGCCGTACTGCTTCACCCGCACTTGTGGTTTTTGGCGTGCAGCGCGGTTCGGTCGCCAGTCATCTCACCGACGTAGTCGTCAATGGCGCTCATCAGCTTCTCGCGGTCGGCACGGCGATCCTTCCTGCCAAAGATGAGGTAGTGGCGAAGCCGGCCGAGTTCGGCCAGGTCGGCTGCTACCGCCTCGGCCCGCACTTCTTCCGCGCGCTGACGCATGCGCTCTTGGTGCCAAGCTCTCGCCGCCGCTCTGTTCTCTGCCTTGGTCATGACGCCATCGAACCGCGCAGGCGAGAGTCAAATTATCGATTCCTAGCGGCGCGGAATGCTCGCGAGCTACTGCCGGTCGTGGGTGTGGATAGATGCGGGACGCCATCGCTGTGATTCAAGGACCGTCTTGTCGCTCCTTCGATGCATCGCGTCGAAACACGACAGTCCATCGCGACGTCGGAAAGCTGATGAGATCGGCGGCGGCATCAGTGTTGGGATCGGGCGTCGCCTCGTCCGAACTGCGACAAATCGACTCGATCTCACCGCGACGCTTACGGCGCCACCAAGCGACGATTGTACGTTCGATTGTGCGCTGAAGCGAAAACCGCGAGCTAACTAATTGCTTTTGTTGATGTTTTGGCGGAAGGGGTGGGATTCGAACCCACGGTACCCTTGCGGGCACGCCGGTTTTCAAGACCGGTGCCTTAAACCACTCGGCCACCCTTCCGGACAGAGAATGGTTGTCGCTTAACGCAGTCGACCGCGCAAGGCAACGCGAAGTTGGCGCTTGCGGGGGAAAACCAAGTCCGATGGGGAAACGGGCCGGGAAGGGCGAAGCTCGGCTTCGTCGAGCAGTCGTTCGGCGCGGATTCGCTCCCGGTGTGGCTCGGCTTCATCCCACGACGACTGGAATGCACGCTACGCTCAATCACGCAGCGTTTGATGACCGGACACGTCCGATGGCCGGCGCTGAGCTTGAGCAACGCACTCGTGCTCGCATCCGCCTCATCCACACGACGCATGGCCAGATCTGTCGTTTCGATAAAGGTTGTATGAAATAGATCACGCAACCCCGAAAAATATTCGCGCTTGCTTCGACGTTGAAGGTGCGTGTCTACGTGACATCACCCAAAAGTTGTGATTAGTCTCCGGCCGCCTTCTTCGTCTTGCTGTCCGGGGGCTGGAATGGACACCGAAGCATTGACCGTTGCTTATGCGCGCGTGAAGGCGATCCTGGATGAAGCTGCCGGCGATAGCACCGCTGATTATGGTGGCGCTGGACGGTTTTGGGATAAGGGCGCACAGGCGTTGGAGGCGGCCGAGATCTTCGGCATCAAGATGGTTGCTCCAGTGCCGGAGGGCCACGCCTGCTGCATCCCGCCGCATGCGCGCAGCGACGCGTCCGGATTGATCAAGGGATTGCGCGGTGAAGCACCGTTCGACGGTGGCCGGTTCCCGGCGCTGCCATGGGGCGGCAAGCGCCTCGCGCCCGCTGACGTCGACCGCATTGCCGACTGGATCGATGCCGGTTGCCCGGATGATGCGACCAGCGTCGCAGTCGAGCTTGCGCCTGGCAAGCCGGCGAAGACCGCGACGGTGAAGGTGAGCGAGATCGCCGAGTTTGCGGTCGCTGCCGACGGCTATTCGCCGGCCGCGGATGCCGGCGAGCCCCGGCGGCGCATGAACATCGACTGCATGAGCGAGCCGCAGCTCGAACGGCTGCGCCGCGGCTTCCGCCGGCTTTACGATCTCGACCACTGGCCGGAAGACCGGCGCAACTACAACAACCAGGCGCTGATCCACCAGAACCATTGCCAGCACGGCTGGGAGCGCTTCCTGCCCTGGCACCGCGCCTATCTCTACGAGTTCGAACAGAACCTTCAGGACTTCGAGCCCGGGCTGATGCTCCCGTACTGGGACTTCACGATGCCGGAGTACCGGCCGGAGGAGCCGGACAAGGGCCGCATCATTCCGAATTCGATGAAGGCCTATCTCACCGAGGAGGCGGCTGAGACGCTGTTGGCGGCGCTCGACCCGGCGCCGACGGCGGCGCAGAAGAAGGCGATCCTGGCGCTCGCGCATGACCGCGTCACCTTCACCTCACAGCACAGCTTCTTCTGCTATGTCATCAGCAACATCGGCTATGCGGCCGTCACGCCGGATCCTGACAATGCCAACCGCCAGCGCTTCATCGACGCGCTGCTTCAGTCGAACTCGCTCTGGTATCCGCTGCGCTACCCGGCCGAATATCCCAAGGGACAGACGATCAACCAGGCAATCAACTATCATTACCCGTCGGCCGACGACATCGCCCAGATCCTGAGCCTCAACAATTTCCGCGACTTCGGCGGCGGCAGCATCTACGACGCGGCGTTCGGGTTCCTCGACCAGAATCCGCACAACACCATGCACATCTGGACCGGTGGGCAGAATCCGGATGCAGGGCAGGCGACCTATGTCTGCAAAGATGCCCCGACCGCGGCGGCTGCGTCGCAATCCGACGCCGAGACCACACGTCTGCGCGCGCTCGCCAAGCGCCGCAACGATGCCGTACAGGTCGGCGGGCGCCGTTTCCACGCCCGCCCGGATCTCTATTCGCAGCCGGGCTCCGGCGACATGTTCAGCAACCTGACGGCCTCCTACGATCCCGTGTTCTGGCCGATCCACGTCAATATCGATCGGATCTGGTGGGAGTGGCAGAAGCTCAATCCGAATGCGCTGCCGGCCGATCTCGATTCCGTGCTGTCGCCGTGGAACTACACCATCCGCGACACGCTCGACATCGCGCCGTTCGGCTACGAATACGTCCGCAGCTCGCATTTCATGCCGGTCGGCCTCGAGGCGCCGGTCAGCCGCTTCGTGTCGCAGCCGATCAACGTGCCGCAGGCCGCGCGCAGTTTCAAACGCGCGGAGATCCGCCTGCATCAGGTGCCGCAATTGATGCGCTCCTGCTTCGTGCGCGCCTTCCTGAACGAACCCGGGGCCGACGCCTCGACGCCGATCAAGGGCAATCCGCACTACGCCGGCTACATCTCGATCTTCGGACATGGGGCCTGCTACGGCGGTCCCGGCCATTGCGATATCCCGCCGCCGCAGCCGCGGCGCTTCGACCAGCGCGGGCGCAGCCACAATATGCCGCGCGTCCATCGCATCGACGTCACGGCCGCCGCCAGGCAGGCGCTCAAGAAGAAGGGCCCGCTGCAGATCACGCTGGTCGTGATCGGCGGCGACTACCAGGAGGAGAGGGAGCTTCTGAAGCTGGAAGGCGTGTCGATCAGTTTCCTGGATTGAGAAAGCGGCGGGGAAGTCATGGCGACGTATCGAATCCATCCGGGCATCGGCATCGCGCGCCTGGGCAACAGCGACAGCGAATTCTACCTCGCGCCGGAGACGCCCGCGGCGATGCCGCTCGCCTGCGACAGTTTCGGCAATCCCGTGCACGGCCCCGACGGGGTCACACCTGTTCCGGTCAAGACCTTCAAGGATGCGCAGGGCCGCGTGAAGCGCCAGGCCGCGCGCTTCCAGATCTTCGTCTATGACGAGGAGTCCCCGGAAGGCAGGCCGCTGGCGCTCGGCGATGCCGTGGAGGGCGGCGGCAATCATGGTGTGCTCGTCGACATCCAGTGGCGCGTCTATGTCGCCAACAAGAAAGCCTCCTGGTACCCGTTCACCGAGCTCAAGGGCGAGCATGGCTACGCCCCCGGCAGTGCGCGCCGCAACGCCGACATCACCGGCCAGGACCGCGACCTGCTCATCATCGATCCCGGCCCGCGCAGCGTGAATGCGACCACCAACCGGCGCGCGCATTTCGATCGCTCGGGCGGCCCCGGCGGCTATGCCACCACGTTCCCGCCCAGGGGCCTCCAGCCGTTCGACATCGACACGCTCGGCGAGATGATGACCGACAACAAGGGCCGCCTGGTCGTGCTCGGCGGTCACGGCAATTCGGGCATGGACGTCAACGGCAGCTTCGGTCCGAAGATCGAGGACTATGCCAACACCGACGGCTGGTACGACGACATCTCCGACGGGCCGGTGATGGCGCGGCTGATCATGTATTCGAAGCAGGTCGGCCAGACACGCTACATCGACGTCGAGTTTCCGGCCTGGGTCGTGGTCGGCTATCCGCGCTTCGTCCCTGAGATCCTCGACATGATCACGATGGACGAGGTGCTGTACGATCTCTATGTGCGCCAGTTCGCCACCGACACCGGCATCTACGGTACGCTCGGCACCTATGACGATCCGCAGCAGATCCCGTTCCGCGACGAGGCGGCGCTGCGTCACTGGCAGGCCGGCCGTCTTGCCTGGAATCGCAACTACCGGCCGTGGTTCTATCGCGACATCTGGCCGATCCTGTTCCGGCCGGATGAATTCAGGTATCTGAACGATATCCTTCAGCAATCGAACTACCCGCACGATCAGGCGCAGCGCGGCACGTTCGATCCCGACAAATTATCGAAGACCCCGAAACGCGCGACGCGGCCGACGGCGACGGCAACACCGTCGGATGCACCGTTGCGCGATGCCAGTCAGGGCGAAGCGGTCATGGCGGTGGCGGCGGTCGCAGGTCCGACCCACTATTCCAAGGCCGACGATCCCTACGGACCGATGCGCCGCTTCCTGTTCGATCTGTTGCGCCGTGCGGGCGAGGCCAATTCCTTCCAGGTGCAGGACCGGGCATCGTCGCGCGTCCATTCGCTGCCGCTGATGCCATTGTTGTGCGGCGACAATCCGCTGACCAACGAGACGCCGTCGAAGTTTCTTCATCTCACCGAGTACCAGCTCTTCATCCTCGGCCAATGGGCGCGCGGCTGGTTCATCAACGAGAAGGAGGAGGGCTGGCTGCCCGACGGCTATTCACCCTTCGCGCCTTATCCGAAGACACCGCCGAAGACCGGTCGCGAGCTCGACCGCGGCGTGCTCAGCAACGTGCTCGGCGGCGCCTTTTGTCCGGGCGCCGAGCTCGGCTGGGTGATGCGCAACCCTTCGATCTACTGGGCGCCGTATCGGATCAACGCCGATCGCAGCGTCTCGGATTTCCTGCAGAGCGCCGCCCAGGCCAATCAGGACCACGGCACCGTGATTGCCGACCCGACCTTCAACGTCAACTCGCCGCTCAGCCAGGACAACGACTTCGAGACCGGTCTTCAGCCGGGTGACCTCACCAAATATATGGGTCTGCCCTGGCAGTCCGATTTCAACGAGTGCACCACGCAGCCGATCAACATCACCTACGCCGACTGGAACAATTTGTGGCCCGACAGCGACAATGACGATCGCTTGCGGCGCGACGAGAAGACCTGGACCACGCTGTGGTGGCCGGCGCATCGGCCGTTGCAGTCGTTCGAGATCGCCTCGGTCTCGAACGGTAAGCCCAATTACGTCTGGACCACGTGGAGCCGCGGCGTCCCCCAGACGCCGGTCGGCGACCTCAAGATGGTCACCGAGTGGTCGCTGCTTGGTTTCATCGTGCGCAATCCCTACGAGCCGGCCGTCAAGCCCGCCGACAGTTATCAAGGGCCCAAATACATCAGCGTCGAGCGAACAACGGGGGCGCGGCCCGATCCCAAAAGCGAGGCATCATGAGCGACAATCCATTCGTCGGACATTGGACCTATCGCAGCCTGCTCAATGATCCCGACGTCAACACGGCCTTCAACAATCTCGAATTCGGCCGTGGCACGATCGAGATCGCGGACGGGCCGATGCAGCTGCTGACCGGCACGATCGGCGGCCCGGGCTGGTCGCTCGCGTTGAAGGGATCGCGCGCCTATGGATCGCCGATGCAGGTGCGTTTCCAGGGCACCGGCGTCGTCGGCGGCGAGGAATGGATCTACGATTATTGGGGCTCGCTGGTGCCGGCCTGGCCCAATGGCGTCGACCAGCGCCCAGCCATCGTCGGCTCGGTGATCCGGACCATCCCGCATAGCGGCGGCTCGCCCGGCACGGTGGCGCCTGCCGGCGTCGTGGCGTCGTTCTACGCAGTCCGGGCCGACTGACCTTGGCCGCGTTCGACATCATCGTTGCAGGCGCAGGTCCAGCCGGAACGGCCGCTTCCCGCGCGCTTGCGATGTGCGCGCCAGAGCTTCGGGTGGCCGTGATCGCGCCGTCCGGGCGGCGCGGGCGAGACGAAGGACGAGGCGAGGTCTTGTCACCGCTGGTCCAGCCGGTGCTGCGGCAGCTCGGTCTGTGGACGACTTTCCTGGCGCAGGGCTTTGCGCCGTCGCACCGCACGCTCACCTCCTGGGACCAGGCCGGCCTGGCGTCGAGCGAATTGCTGCTGGAAGCGCGCGGGCCGTCATGGCGCGTTGATCGAATGGCGTTCGATGGCTGGCTCACGGCGGCGGGTTGCCGCGCGGCCGAGCGCGTCGATGCGAAGGTCTGTCATCTCGCGCGCGAGGCGGACGGCTGGTCGGTCGTTTGCGACGACGGCAACAGCCATTCGGCCCGGCTGATCATCGATGCGACGGGCCGCGCCCGCGCACTCGCCGACCGCCAGGGTTCGCGGGCGAAAGCGCAGGACCGCCTGATTGCGGCCTATGCCGAGGCGACGACATCGGGACCGGCCGCACCGGAACTGCTCGTCGAGGCCTTTGAAGACGGCTGGTGGTACACGATGGCACTCGACCAGGGCAGGCGCGCCTTTGCGTGCATGACCGATGCCGATCTCGCGCGTGGCCTCAGGCTGAACACGCCGGACGGCTGGCGCAGAGCTCTCGCCAGGACGCAATTCGTCTCGGCGCTCGCGAGCAAGATCATTCGGCTCGAACCACCCCGCTTGATCCCTGCGGGCAGTCGGTGCGCCGCAACGACTGCCGGCTTCCATTTCCTCTGCGCAGGCGATGCCGCGAGCGCTTTTGATCCGATCTCGGGTCATGGCGTGGTCAAGGCCATGCGCTCGGGCGTGTTCGCCGCCTATGCCGCCAGCGATTGCCTCGCGCGCGGTGATGCGGCCGCTCTCGATCGCTACGGCGCGTGGATCGCGCGCGAAGCTGCGGCCTACGCGACGACGCTAAGCGAGCACTACGGCAGTGTCTCGCGCTGGCCCGAGCGCCCGTTCTGGCGGCGCCGGCGTGCCGACGCGCCTTCACGCAATGCTTCGAGCAGTCTTCTGGAACAGTAGGGCGGACAACATGATGAAGAGCTTCGCGCGAATTGGTCTTGTCATCGCCGCGCTGGGACCGAGCCTTCCAGCATTCGCGGCGCCGGTTCCCCGTGCTTTCGAACCGCCGCCGACGCTGCCCGGACAGGGCAATGTCGTGGCCCTGGAGGCCGGCGTGGCGCCGGCCGTTGGCGGCTGCCGGCCGCAAGGATCGATCTCGCGCAGCGGCTCGATCGTCTCGGTGGTGCTCAACTTCGTGCGTGGCCGCTTCTTCATCAACAACCCGGATCCGACCGATCCGCAATCCGATGGCCTCGACCCCGTCGAGCTGCGCTCCTATGGCGGCTGCAAGTCGGGCCCGGCGATCTTCGTCAAGCCCGGGGATACGCTGCGCGTCGACCTGATCAACCAGCTCGCGAAGGACGACCCGAGCTGTTTGCCCAATCCGCCGGAGGGGCTGGGCTTGCCGGCGTTGGTCGGGTGCTTCAACACCACCAACCTGCACACGCACGGCCTGCACGTTTCGCCCGCCGGCAACAGCGACAACGTGCTGCTCAACATCGCCCCGCAGACGAAGTTTCCGTATGAGATCAACATCCCCAACGACCATCCGGCGGGGACGTTCTGGTATCACGCCCACCGTCATGGCTCGACGGCAGTGCAGGTGGCGAGCGGCGCCTCGGGCGTGCTGGTCGTCAAGGGCGAGCGTCCCTATACGCCACCGTCGTCGCAGAACCCGAAGCCGATTGCCGATATCGACACGGTCCTGCATGACGTCAACGGCGCCCCGTTCAAGGAGCAGCTCTTCCTGTTTCAGCAGATCGCCTATGCCTGCTTCGCCAACCAGCCGAACCAGCCCGGCGGCCCGTGGCAACAGATCTACACCACGCAGGGACTCTACAACGCCAGCAGTCCGGCAAATATCGCCAACGCGCCGTGGACGTGCCCGCTGGCGACGTCAGGCAATCCGGTAAGCCCTGGCGTCGTCGAGAACTTTGGCTTGCAACTGGACTCATCGTCGATCTGGGACACCAATGGCCGCTTCACCAGCGTCAATGGCATCGTGCAGCCGACGCTCACCGTGCCGGCGGGCGAGATCCAGCGCTGGCGTTTCGTGCATGCCGGCATTCACGACACGATCAACATTCAGCTCGTGCGGGCTACGCCGGTCGGCACAACGAACCTGATCGCGACTTCGGCGCTGAGCGGCAACCGCCAGCAGCAGAAGGCCGATCTTCTGGCCGCCTGCAACGCCTCGACGGGCACACTGATCCCGCAGTTCGAGATCGCATCCGACGGTCTGACCCGGACCAAATTGCGCACCGTGCACGCCTCGCAAGTCGGCGGCGTGCTTGAATCGAACTACATGCAGCCCGGCTATCGCAGCGACGTCCTCGTCGTATTCCCCTCGGACGGTGACTATTGCCTGCTCAACCAGGCGGCGCCGAAGGCAGAGCGCGTGTCCAACGGCAATGGCGGCGGGCAGGGGCCGTCGACCCCGCAATTGCTGGCCTACGTCCATGTGCGCGGAGGGCAGCCCGTGACGGGGGATCTGCAGGCTTATGTCGGCAAGGCGCTATACGATGCCAATCCGACGTTGCCGGACGCCGTTCGCACCGGGCTGCGTGACGGCGATCTGCGGCCGTGGGCGCCATTCGAAAACCTTGCGCCGCCGGCTGCCGGCAGCCAGCAGCAGCAGGCGGCCTTCGCGATCAACTTCCCGGCCTTCACGGTCAACAACGCCTCGTACGATCCCGACGTGGTGAACTTCACGCGCGAGGTCAACACCACGGACGATTGGCTGCTGTCCGCGCAAGGCGAGCCGCACATCTTCCATATCCACGTCAATCCGTTCCAGGTGATCGACGTCACCACCACCAACACCAACGGTCAGCAGATATCGATCTATAATCCCGACGGCACCTGCAAAGCTGACATCGTGTATGCCGACAAGCAGCAACTGGCCAACCAGTATTGCGGCATGTGGCACACATTCCGCGACACGATCATCGTCGAGAACAACTATCAGATCCGCGTCAGGACGCGGTACGACCGCTACATCGGCGAGTACGTCCTGCATTGCCACATCCTGGACCACGAGGACGCGGGCATGATGGCCAATATCGCGATCGTTCCTGACCTCAACGCGCCGGGCGGCGGCCTCGGGATGGCGGGGATGCGCCATGCCAAGCAGCCGACGGCGACACCCGCGGCGACGCCCGTAGGCCACAAACATTGATCGTCACAGGAGGTAGGGAGGATTGCGCGCGATGAAGATCGGCATTCCCGTCTACGACGGCGTCGACATGCTCGACGTCGCCGGTCCCTTCGAAATGTTCGACTGGGCCGACTTCGACGTCGAGATCGTCGCGGCAAAGCCGGGAATGAAACGGTTTCGCAACCGGGGATTTCCGTTCGAGGTCGCAAAATCCTTCGCGGAATGCACCCAGTATGATGCCGTCTGGATTCCCGGCGGCGATCCAGACGCGCTCACCGAGATCATCAACGATCCGCACCGGACCTACGTCCAGTTTCTGACCGGGCAGGCCGCTGGTGCGAAGTACATGTGCTCGGTCTGCGAGGGAGCAATGCTGTTCGCGGCATCGGGCCTTCTCGACGACCACTGGGCGACGACGCACTGGGCTTTCCTGGAATGCTTCCCGACGCTGTTCCCGAAGGTGAAGGTTGCCGACGGACATCCGCGTTTCGTGCTGGATCGCAATCGCCTGACCGGAGCCGGAATATCCGCGGGCCTCGACGAGGCCCTGATGTTGATCACGCTGCTCGGAGGCACGGAGCTGGCGCGTCAGGTTCAGCAAAACACCGAATACTATCCGGATCCGCCCGTGCGCAGCGCGATTCCCGCAGCGCCGCAGTGCCCGCTCACAGGCGTCAAGCCGCCGGGGTCGACGCAATAGGTCCGGCCGACCGAATGCATCATCTAACTATCTGATATGTTGATACTTCAATCGGCCGCGTCGACTGCCGGGTTCAACTCATGGAACCGTTTCGTTGCTTGCGCGTTGTCTCCGCATGACCGAAGACCTTTCCTTCCGACGCAAACCCCTGACCCCTGAGCAGCGCCAGGCTCGTGATGCCGCACGCCGGATCGAGGCCGAAAAGGCCATGCGCGATCACGAAGAGGCCCAGAAGGCGTTTTACGCCAACAAGGAACGGCTGAGGGCCGAGCGGCTCGCGCGCGAAGCGGCCGAGGCGAAGGGCTGACCGAACGCGGTCTCCGCCCGCAATCTTCTGAAGCGATCTCCCAACCGGAGACCGGCCGCTAATGCCGGTTGGACATTCCCGTTGCGCTCAAAGCCAGCTTGAGCGCCTGGACGGCGCCGGCGAACGCGCCGCGGGGCGCTTGCGCCTCGATCGCCTCGGCCGCGATCCGACAATCGTCGGCGACCTTGAGCAACCCGCTTCGCGCGAGATCCATGGTGGAGAGGGCGGCCTGCTCGAGGCAGACCCGTTCAAGCCGTCGAAACTCCCGCAGCTCTTTGTTCATGCGTCAGCTCTCGATGTCCCCCGGCCCATCGGGCGCCGAGTCTGCTTAACGGACGGTAAACATCTCTGCCTAGCCGATTTGGCTGGCGTGGCGCTGGTGCGTGCCGTGCCCACGCCCGGGCTGCGGCGCACCACCGCGCAGGCTTGACGGCCTCTGCCTTCCGGGAGGAAGATTCAAATGATCCTAAACTGACGAGAACCACGGAGACGCTCGCTCCCAGCCAGTCCGATTCTCTTCAGCGAAAACGCATTGGAGCTGACCATGACCACGTTCGACAAGCGCGAGCAGGGCTTTGAGGCCAAATTCGCTCACGACGAGGAATTCATGTTCAAGGCCACGGCCCGGTCCAACAAGCTGCTCGGGCTCTGGGCCGCGGGCCAGCTCGGGCTCAGCGGCGACGCCGCGGCAAGCTACGCAACGGCGCTGGTGACAGACAATCTGGAGAGCCAGAGCATCGACGATGTCGTGGGCAAGGTGTCCGGCGATCTTGCCGCCAAGGGCGTGGCGCGCGAGCAGGTCGCGCAGAAGCTTCAGGAGTGCCTGCACCAGGCGCTCGCGCAGCTCGAAGCAAGCAAACAATAAGAAGGCCGGCCGTTGCCCTCACTCGGCGTGCTTGCGCATTCCGGAGTCGCTGAGCCTGTCGACGTAGGCAATGCCGATCGCCGAGGCGATGAAGGTGATGTGGATCAGGACCTGCCACATCACGCCGGTCTCGGTGAAGCCGGCGCGGTTCGAGCCGAGATTGCCGGCCTCGATGAAGGTGCGCAGCAGCGCGATCGAGGAGATGCCAATGATGGCCATGGCGAGCTTGATCTTCAGGACGCTCGCATTGACGTGGCCGAGCCATTCCGGCTCGTCGGGATGACCCTGGAGGTCGAGCCGCGAAACGAAGGTCTCGTAGCCGCCGACGATGACCATCACGAGCAGGTTGGAGATCATCACGACGTCGATCAGCGCCAGCACGCTCATCATGATCTGCTGTTCGGTGAGGTCGATCGCGTGCCAGGAAAGATGCCAGAGCTCCTTGAGGAACAGCACGATGTAGACGCATTGCGCCACGATCAGTCCGAGATAGAGCGGCAGTTGCAGCCAGCGCGAGCCGAAGATGATCATCGGCAGCAGGCCCAAACGCGGCAACGGCGGGCGGGGTTCGGTGCGCAGTTCGGACTCGGGTCCAGGCTCAACCGACATTCAGGCAGCATCCTCGCGAGCTGAGATGATCTCGCCTTCATGTAACCCGACAAGATGGCCGGTGGAAGACGGCCAAGCCGCTGGCTGCGGCCGGCAGATCGCGCAGTCTCGTGCTACTGTGCCGAACGGCCAAAGAGTCAGGGCTTGAATCGGGAGGCGGGGGTGTCTTGGAGCGGCTTCGGCAAAGGGCTCGGCGGCATCGCGGTCGCCGTCGCAATCGTGGTTGGCGCCGGTGGCGCGGAGGTCTCGGCGACGCCGCTGACGCCGTTTCGCTACGAGGCGCAGGCGCAACGTCATTGCCCGCACGATCAGGTGGTCTGGCTCGATTTCAGGAAAGGCATCTACTACGGCAAGGGCCAGAAGCGGTATGGCCAGGGTTTCGACGGCAGCTTCGTGTGCCTGAGCGAGGCCCGCGACAGCCTTTATCGCCGCTCGCTATTGGGCCTGCGCTGAGCAGCGCGTGATTCGGAGGTTTGGGGGATGGCTATTTCCGGTCCGGCAGCTTCACCGGCACGTGCGGGGAGGTGCTGATCACCCGGGGGCTTCCGTCGGGATAGGTGCGGTCGCCGCGGATCAGCGATTCCAGAACCAGAAAAAATTTCTCAGCAAGCATTTGCGTCACCCTCGTTGGTGATGGCCTCTTGAAATGAGTCGAGGCGCCGAACGCAGAAATTCAATCAACTAAACGGGAGCAGGGCAATACCGGACAGAGCTGTATGCTGCATCGCGGTGTAGTTGTGGTTAGAAAGAAGGAGCCTGGTGGTGGTGCTCAGGCGAAGGCCAGTGCCACGAGGCTCGAGCAGAGAAGAAACAAGCCGCCGGCGGTCAGTGCCAGGAAGCCATCGGATACGAAGTCATGGTTGCGCATGGGACACCTGCCGCTCTCGTGTTCGATGCTCGGTCGGATCGATTAAGATTGTCCGAACGTGCCGTCTTGAAAGAGGTGATCCTTGCCGTCCGCGCGAATGCCCTCAGGCCCTCGTGCGGTAACCTTCAAACGCATGGGCCAGGAAGATCCCCGCGCTTACCAGACCCATCAGTGCCGAAACCGTCTCGATCATCGTCAAATTCCAGTTCGCCCCTGCAACCGAGAAAACGCGTGCGGCCTTGCACAGTCAAAAGAATTCCAGTGAGCCACAAGACAATGGGGGTGGAGTGAGGATTTGGCGCAACAGAATGTCCAGGAGTGGCACAGAGCAGGGGGCCTGCGCTCCGTAGATCAACGGGGAGAAGCGAACGCCCCGTTTACCATCCCGGCGTGAACGCTGTGGGCTCCCCATTTCCGCCGTGTTCGGGTTGCGTTATCCTTACTGCTTCCGACGCGGTGGTGGGCCGCCTCGGATTTTGGGACCGGACAGCGCTCCCCCGTAGCCAAAGCGGGTTGGGTACGCCTCCGGCGAAGTGGTATTTGGGGCGCATGGGGATCCGACGGTCAGATTCGGTTTTGCGGGCCGCACGCGGTGTTGCCGCGGTCGCGACCTGCCTCGCGCTCGCCAATTGCGCCTCCTCGAACAAGTTCGCCAGCCGGGTCGATCCGAAGTACGGCGTGTCCTCGAGCCCGCGGGTCGTGGCGCTTGGGGATCCGGTTCCGAAAGGCGGCGGCACCTACCGCGTCGGTAAGCCCTATGTTGTGGCCGGCCGGACCTACGTGCCGGAGGAGGACGTCAACTACCGCGCCGAGGGTATGGCGTCCTGGTACGGCGACGATTTCCACGGCCGCCTGACCGCCAATGGCGAAGTGTTCGACATGACCTCGCTGACAGCGGCGCATCCGACTCTGCCGATGCCGTCCTATGCGCGGGTGACCAATGTCTCGAACGGCAAATCGCTGATCGTGCGCGTCAACGACCGGGGGCCTTATCACGGCAACCGGCTGATCGACGTCTCGAACAAAGCCGCTGAACTCCTTGAATTCAAAGGCAATGGCGTCGCCAAGGTCCGTGTCGAATACGTTGGCCGGGCGCCGCTGGAAGGCTCCGACGATCGCCAGCTGATGGCGACCCTGCGCACCGGGATCCCGGCGCCGTCGCCCTCGATGGTGCGGGTTGCCTCGGCAAGGCCCTTCGTGCCGGAGCTTCCGTCCTCGAACCGCGGCGCCATTCGCGGCGAGGTTCCGACGCCGGAAGGGCGGCCCTACAATCTCGGCAACACCTCCGCCGACATGGCGTCGCTCAACGCGACCTCGGAGATGTCGGCCTCGAGCCGCAGCCGGGGCCGGGGCCGGGCGCTCCAGAACGCGCGCGCCGTGTCCTATGACGAGGATGGCCGCTACGCGACCGAGAACGCTCCGTCATCGGCCGACGGCGCCGCCGAGGCCCGCAGCATCCTGAGCGGCCGCGGCCTCTACTAAGCAGGTACCAAGCCGGCAAATCCGGCGAGCGACGTAGCGCCGCTGGCACGTCGTCGCGCTCAGGGATCAGAATGGGATGCGCGCGCGTCCCGTGAACGTCCAGATCTGCGTGTTGCTGCCGATGCCGCCGAGTTCGGCGCCGAAGCCGACCGTGGTGCCGCCCGCCAGCCTTGCGCCGATGCCGCCCGTGACGCGGGCTGACCAGCCCTGGAGCAATGGTGTCGAAGCGAGCGGGATGCCGCCCGCAGCAACGATCGCGGCCGCATCGTCCTGCGTGAAGTAATAGTCGGCAAAGACGCCGGCATAGGGGACCAGCAGCACGCTATCGAGCCACGGCACGGGATAGGAGACCCTGTTGCCGGCAGACGCGCGGCCGCTCGAGAAGGTGCGGGCCGCCTGCTGGGTGCCGAGCGAGTCGACATAGGCGTTTTCCCGCTCCCAGATCGCGTAGACCTTGGCCGACGGTTCGATATTGAAATTGGCCCAGCTGTAGCTGCCGGTGAAGCCGGTCGCGAATATCCAGCGATTGCCGTTGAAGTTGCCTTGCGCCGTGCCGGCGGTGCCGTCATAGCCGATGCCGGAATAGGTCACGGCCACATCGTAACGCAGCGTCGGGATGATCTTCCAGCCGAGATAGGCGCCGACGGTCCAGCCGTCGCCCTTCAGCTTTCCGTTGATGTCGGTCTGGGTGTAGCTGAAGTTCTCGTAGCCGCCGGTCACACCGACCAGCAAATTGGGTCTCGCCCGGTAGGTCAGTCCCGACAGCAGGTTGATCTGCTGGCCGAAAAGCGTGGCCTGGGTTGCACCCTGACCGATGTTGCCGGACGAGCCCCATTGATCGATGCCGCTGCCGCGCACGTCGATCCAGAACAGCCAGTCCTTCTGCTCCCTGAAGCGCGCAGCCGGTGCCTTGGTCGGAGCCGCCCGATCGATCGCGGCGAAGGCGTCATCGATCCGCGAGGAGCCGCGCCCGCGGCCGCCGGTCCGGCCGGAGCCGCCGTCGCCCGAATAGGCGTTCAAACTTTGAGAACCGGGCTGCTGACCGGATTTGGGCTTGTCGTCCTCATCGCCGTCGGGCGCGGCGGCGAAATTGACGCGCAGCCCGCCCGCGCCTGGCATGATGTATTGCCCGCCGTCGCTGAACCCTTCGGAAATCGCGGTGTCAATCGAACCGGAGATCGCCTGTCCCGAGCTCTGTGCCACGATCTTGGTGACGTTGAGCTGGAGGGCGCGCAGCTTGGCGCTGTCGGCGGGAATGTCGACCGACTGGTTCAGAGCCGGCGATGTCGAGGCGTTGAAGGCCACACTGCCGTTGTAGGTCGCCGTGATGCTGTGATTGCCGACGGGGAGCGTGGTCGTGGCAAAGGTGGCGTCACCGGCCGACAGGGTAGACGTGCCGATCGGCGTGCCGCCGTCGTTGAAAGTGACCGTTCCCGTCGGCGTTCCGCCCGAACTCCTCACCTTGGCCGTGAACGTTACAGACTCGCCGTAGCTGCTCGGATTCTTCGACGAGGTGAGCTCCGTGGTGGTCGTCGCGGACAGATAGGTGAACCTGTCTGCCGCCGAGGTCGGCGACGTTCCTCCGGCCGTCGTCACGGTGACATCGACCGTGCCGGCGCCGGGCGGCGAGGTTGCCGTGATCGACGTTGCCGAATTAACCGTGAAGCTGGTCGCGTTGTTGGCGCCGAACTTCACTGCGGTGGCGCCGGTGAATCCGGTCCCCGTGACCGCCACGGAGGTGCTGCCGATCGCGGATCCGGAGCTCGGTGAGATTGAGCCGACCGTTGGTGCCGGCGTGTAGCTGAATTGGTCCGATGCCGATGTGGCGGACGTTCCGTCTGGCGTCGTCACGGTGACATCGACCGTACCGGCGCCGGCCGGCGAGACCGCGGTGATCGAGGTCGCGGAATTGACCGTGAAGCTCGATGCATTCGTCACCCCGAACTTCACGGCGGTCGCACCGGTGAAATTGGTGCCGGTGACGGTCACCGACGTGCCGCCTGCGAGCGGGCCGCCCGTCGGCGAGATCGACGTCACGGTCGGCACGGCGAAATAGGTGAACTGGTCTGCCGCCGATGTGGCCGAGGTGCCGCCCGTGGTCGTCACCCTGACGTCGACGGTACCGGTGCCGGCCTGCGATGTCGCGGTGATCGAGGTTGCGGAGTTGACGGTGAAGCCCGCCGCCGCGGTTGCACCGAACGTCACGGCTGTCGCGCTGGTGAAATTGGTGCCCGTGATCGTTACCACCGTGCCGCCGGCCGCCGGCCCCGACGTCGGCGAAAGCGACGTGACGGCTGGCGTGGCGACATAGGTGAACTGGTCGGCGGCGGAGGTGGCCGAGGTGCCGCCTGGATTGGTCACGCGGAGGTCAACGGTGCTGGTACCGGCGGGTGACGTCGCGGTGATTGATGTTGACGAATTGACCGTGATACTCGTTGCGGCGGTTGCGCCGAATGTCACTGCGGTGGCGCCGGTGAAGCCTGTGCCCGTGACCGTCACGACCGTGCCGCCTGTCTGCGAACCCGTAGTCGGTGAGATCGAGGTGACGGTCGGCGCGGCGGTGTAGGTGAATTGGTCAGCGGCGGACATTGCCGACGTTCCGCCCACGGTGGTCACTCTGACATCTACGGTGCCGGCCCCGGCAGGCGATGTCGCGGTGATCTGGGTTGCCGAATTGACGGTGAAGCCGGCCGCCGCCGTGGCGCCGAACGTCACCGCCGTTGCACCTGACAGATTGGCGCCGGTGATCGTGACCGTCGTGCCGCCGCCCAGGGGGCCGCCTGTCGGCGAAATCGACGTGATGGAGGGAGGGCCGGCATAGGTGAATTGATCAGCCGCCGAGGTCGCGGACGTCCCGCCCGGCGTCGTGACCCTCACGTCCACGACGCCGGTCCCGGGCGGCGAGGTCGCTGTGATCGATGTTGCTGAATTGAACGTGAAGCCGAGCGCGGCCGTCCCGCCGAATGACACGGCCGTGACGCCGGTGAAATTTGTGCCTGTGATCGTCACCACCGTGCTGCCGGCCTGCGAGCCCGCAGTGGGGGAGATCGAGGTGACGGTCGGTGAGGGAATATAGGTGAACTGGTCCGCTGCCGATGTTGCCGACGTGCCGCCGGCTGTCGTCACCCTGATGTCGATCGTGCTGGTTCCTGCCGGCGACGTCGCGGTGATCTGGGTCGCCGAATTAACCGTGACGCCAGTCGCAGCCGTTGCTCCGAACACCACGGCCGTCGCGCCTGAGAAGTTGGTGCCGGTGATGGTTACGGAGGTGCCGCCAGAGCCCGGACCCGAGGTCGGCGAAATCGAAGTGACCGTCGGTGCCGGAACATAAGTGAATTGATCGGCTGCTGACGTTGTCGATGTTCCGCCCACGGTCGTCACCGTGATGTCGACCGTACCAGTGCCTGCGGGCGATGTCGCGGTGATCTGGTTCGCGGAATTGACCGCTAAACCGGTTGCCGCTGTTGCGCCGAACGTGACCG
Source organism: Bradyrhizobium sp. 482_C4_N1_8 (assembly GCF_052075965.1). NCBI lineage: Bacteria > Pseudomonadati > Pseudomonadota > Alphaproteobacteria > Hyphomicrobiales > Nitrobacteraceae > Bradyrhizobium > Bradyrhizobium sp. 482_C4_N1_8. Next base: position 4,662,818 of record NZ_CP197231.1, read on the forward strand.
CAGTTGCTCCGGAGAGGTTCGTGCCGGTGATGATCACGGTTGTGCCGCCGGTCTGCGGGCCTGATGCCGGCGAGATCGACGTCACGGTTGGCGGAGCAGCATAGGTGAACTGATCCGCAGCCGAGGTCGCTGATGTCCCGCCCGGTGTCGTGACCCTGACGTCAACAGCACCGGCGGCACCCGCCGGCGAGGTCGCCGTGATCGATGTCGCTGAATTGAACGTAAAGCCGGCCGCCGCGGTCCCGCCGAACGTCACGGCCGTGACTCCGGTGAAGTTGGTGCCGGTGATCGTCACCGACGTCCCGCCGGCGGTGGGGCCTGCGGTCGGTGAGATCGAGGTGACAGTCGGGGCGGCAATATAGGTGAACTGGTCTGCCGCCGACGTCGCCGACGTCCCGCCGGCCGTCGTCACTCGGACATCCACGGTGCCAGTCCCGGCCGGAGATGTCGCAGTGATCTGGGTCGCCGAATTGACCGTGACGCCAGTCGCGGCCGTTGTCCCGAACGTCACGGCCGTCGCACCTGTGAAATTGGTGCCAGTGATGATCACGTTGGTGCCGCCTCCACCTGGGCCTGAAGTCGGCGTAATCGAAGTGATGGTCGGCGCGGGGACGGGCAGATTGATCGTGAACGTGTAAGCGGTGTTTGCTATCGAACTGCCGGAGCAGCCCACGTTGAAATCGCTGCAGCCCGGCGCGTAATACAGGATGATCGAGTCCTGTCCGTTACCTGTCTTGCTGTTCAGCGTGATATCGATCTCGGCCTGGCCGGCCTTCGCGGATTGACCGTTTTGGTTCGGGTTCGTTGGATGAAATGTGTAAGTTGCCTTTGACGTGGTCGGATTATAATCGGCCGCTGTGAGCAGTGGGCTGCCCGAATGGCCGCTCGAATTTGCGATCGGTGCATTGTAAAAGGCGTCTGTGCCCGCGACGGAATAGACGCCGTATACAACCGAGTCGTCGGCCGCGGCTGCGCCAACGGTCAAACACAGGCGATAGATCTGACCGACCGACGTGAAGTTGATCGTCACGCCCGACGTCGAATCCGTCGTTTGATCACAAGCCGCGTTCGCCGCTGCCATCGCGCCGAGCATCACGACGGCCGCGATGCAGATGCGTTGAGCCGCCCGCCAGAGAGAGCGCAATATCTGCGAAGGCTTAGCTTCACCATCGCGTGTCGGGACCGCCAGTTCCCCGACTATCTCTGGAATGGCCACCGCAATTGCGTGACTCACCGGCCCCCCTTAGCGGCAGCTCTCGATAGAGCATCCGCCTAAAATCCCTGATTGTGAAATTATTCGCCTATATCGTTGCGTGCATTTGACGGGACGCGGTGCGCAACGCAAGCGAACGAGCCAGCCAAACTGCCGGAACCAAGTCGCGGGCACTACTTTGCGGCGAACCGTTGCATAGCGGCAACAAAAGCGTGCTTTGATGGCAATCGACGGAAACGCTTGATGTATCAATTTATGGTTGCGCTTGCGCTTGACTGTCGACGCTGGCTGTTCAACAATCTCGGCGAGTGGGCCGCAATAAATTCATTCTTTAATTTAAGTGCCGCCGTCGTGGTTTGCATCATCACGCGACGGGTCGTTAGTTTTTTGGGGGAGGGGTCATGCCGTTACAGCCGGTTCTCGGACAGATCATGCCTTTTGCGGGCGCAGTGATTCCCAGAGGTTGGGCGCTGTGTAACGGTGCGCTGCTGGCCATCCAGCAAAATTCCGCACTGTTCTCGTTGCTCGGCACCTATTATGGCGGCAACGGAGTGACGACGTTTGCACTCCCGGATCTGCGCGGTCGCGCGATCCTCGGCTCGAGTGGCGCCGGCCAATATCCCGTGGGCATGACCGGCGGATCGTATATGGCCAGCCTCAATGTGCAGCAGCTCCCGGCCCACAATCATCTTATTCAAGTGTCTGCAGCGGTCGGAGGAGGCGGACGCGGGAGCGTCCCTCCCACAGGCAACGTCTTCGCGACAAACTCACTGCCGGCGACCAATCCGACGAAGATTTTTGCCGCAGCCGGGAGCGGCGACACGCCATTGGCCACCGCCACCAATCTGGTGAACGAAGGCGGCAACCAGCAGCATAACAACATGCAGCCCTATCTCACGATCAGCTATCTGATCGCGACGCAGGGGATTTTTCCGTCGCGAAGCTGAGCGGCTGCACGGCCGCATTTTCGCAACCGTAATCCATCCACTTCAGTTTTCCCACATTCGCGCATTCGCCGATCGGATCGGAACGGGCGCACACCAAAGGATCATATGCGATGGCAGATCCGTTTCTCGGCGAGATCAGGTTGTTTGGCTTTCCGCGGGTGCCGGACGGCTGGTTCGCCTGCAATGGACAGTCGGTCTCGATTGCCCAATTTGAGACGCTTTACGCCGTGATCGGCACCACCTATGGCGGCGATGGCGTCAACACGTTCAACCTTCCCGATCTGCGCGGCCGTGTGCCGATTGGACAGGGACAGGGGACAGGCCTTCCGAACTATACGCTGGGCCAGCCCGGGGGTGAGGAGAACCACACCCTGATCGAAGCCGAAATGCCGACCCACAGTCATGCGCTGATGTCCTCGACCGTGACGGCAACGGATGTAACGCCCGGGCCGACCCTTCATCTTGCCACGGCGTCAGCAGGTGAACTCTACGCACCGATTGCGAACGCCGGGACGTACTCCACGATGGCCCCCTGCGTCGCCACTTCGGGCAACAGCCTCGGGCACAACAACATGATGCCGAGCGTCGTTGCCAATTACTGCATTTGCTACGCGGGCGTCTTCCCTTCGTCCGGTTAGGCTGCGCGCGCATCCGTATTCAGTCTCGAGGAAAGACACCATGTCAGATCCGTTCGTCGGAGAAATCCAGGCTTTTGCGTTTCCTTTTGCAGTCGGCGGCTTCAACAGCGCCTGGCTGCCGTGCGGCGGCCAGCTCCTGCCAATTCAGGGTTACAGTGCATTATTTGCACTCGTCGGTACCTACTACGGCGGCAATGGCACGACCAATTTCGCCTTGCCGAACCTGAACGGTTCGGTCGCGATCGGCCAGGGGCAAGGTCCGGGATTGCAAAATTATGTCGTCGGCGAGACCGTCGGCAGTTCGACGGTGACGCTGATCGGCGACAACATGGCGAGGCACACGCACGCCCTGCAACTCGGCGACAAGAGCGCGACAGGCGCTACGGCAGGTCCCGGCGCGGCGGGGACCACGGTTGCGATCGACCCGAACTTCACCGGCTTCACGGCGCCACCCGGCAGTCTCACCTTGGTGCCAAGCGCCGTCACACTCACCGGGCAGAACCTGCCGCACGACAACATGCAGCCGACCCAGGCGATCGTGTGGTGTATCGCCTACGCGGGAATCTTTCCGGCTTTCGGCAGCTCCTGAACGATCTTGAGTGCGCAACGGCATGATTGACGGCGCGCCGCTCGACATCGTCCCGGACGATCCGGCTCTTCGGCTTCGGCCCGCAAGTCCGAATGACGAGCCGTTCATCCGGCGTCTCTTCGAGGAGGTGCGGACAGGGCAATTCACCGCGACCGGATTGTCCGGGCCGATCGTCGGCCAGATCATCGCGCAACAGTTCCGCGGCCAGGCGGCCGGCTATGCCGCGCAGTTTCCGCGTGCGATCTCGCTGATCGTCACACAGGACGCGACCGCGATCGGCCGGCTGCTGCTTCATTGCGCAAGCGAGTGCTGGCACATCATCGACATCGCGCTGCTGCCGGCCGATTGCGGTCGCGGCGCCGGCACGAAGATCCTCGACGCGCTCGAAGCGAGCGCACGGCAGCAGGGTGTCGGTGCGCTGACGCTCTCGGTGCTTGCGGACAATTCGGCCGCGCATAGGCTTTACCTGCGGCGAGGATTTGCCGAGATGGGGCAGGCGGGCGCCGTCCACATCGCGATGAAAAAGGATCTCGCCTAACGCACAGTCACCTCGCGCAGGAACTTCAGCAGCGCGGCATTGACCTCGTCGGGCCGCTCCTGCTGGACCCAATGGCCGGCGCCCTCGATGATCAGCTTCCGCGTCAGATTGGGTAGCACGCGCTCGAGCTCGTTGACGCGCTTGGCGCCGATCAGGCCGGTGATGACAGCGTCTTTCGAGCCGGCAATGAAGAGCGATGGCTGATGGATCTGCGCGTCCTGCCAGGGCGCCGTCAGCTCCCAGTTGCGGTCGAGGTTGCGATACCAGTTCAGCCCGCCGCGGAAGCCGGACTTGCGGAAGCTTTCGGTGAAATAGGCGAGGTCAGCCTCGCTGAGCCAGTTGGGCAGCGGCTCCTCGGTGAGCGCGTGACCGAGAAAGCCCTTGCCCTCCTGGACGAACATCGCGGCGCTGGGATCGGCAAGGCCGCGGCCGCCGAGCACGATGCGCATGGTGCGGGCAACATCACGCTCGAACTCCGCCTCGGCGACGCCGGGCGTCTGGAAATACTGCCAGTAGAAATTGCTGACGCCGCCCAGGCGCAGCAGATCGAGCGGCTTGCCGCGGCCGCGGAATGGCGGCGGCACGCTCAGGCCCGCCACCGCCGTGAAGATGTCGGGCCGGAACAACGCCGCGTGCCAGGCGACCGGCGCGCCCCAGTCGTGGCCGACCACCATCGCCTTGCTCTCGCCGAGCGCGTGCACGAGGCCAACGATGTCGCCGACCGTGTCGAAGATCGAGTAGGCGGCGACGTCCGCCGGCGCCGCGCTCTGGCCGTAGCCGCGCATGTCGGGGGCGACGACGTGGAAACCGGCGTCCGCCAGCGCCGGGATCTGGTGGCGCCAGGAGTAGGATAGCTCGGGCCAGCCGTGGCACAGCACCACCAGCGGACCCTGGCCGGCCTCGCGGATGAACAGGTCGATCCCGTTGGCCTTGATCACGCGGGTGGACAACATCGCTTTTCCGCCTTGTTTCAGGGGTTTGGTCGGGAAATATCAGGTGCCACGATAGGGGCGCGCCGAGAATCGTGCAATCTCGGGTTCGGCGGCCAGCCCCGTGTTGTTCGCACCGGTTCCTGCTGTTAGAACGCCGCTCTCAGGGCTTCGCCATGGCATTTCGTCTTTTTCCGCTCCGTCGCACCCGGTTCTCCGCCGGTGCGCTGGCGCGTGGGCTGATCGCGGCGGTTCTGGTGGCGGGCATCGGCTGGGGCGGGGCCCTCTACGCCGCCAACCAGAGCATCCAGGGCGCCAAGAAAGCCGAGGATTCCGGCTTCGATGGCGACGCCCCCACCGCGATCCTGATCGAGGCTTCCAGCGGCAGCGTCCTATTCGAGAAGAACGCCGACGAGCTGCGTGCGCCCTCCAGCATGATGAAGCTGATGACGGCGGAAGTCGTCTTCAATGCCATCAAGAAGGGCGACATCAAGCCGACCGACGAGTACCGGATCAGCGAGAATGCCTGGCGCAAAGGCGGGGCGCCCTCGGGCGGCTCGACGATGTTCGCCGCCATCAACAGCAAGGTTTCGGTCGACGACCTCCTGCATGGCGCGATCATCCAGAGCGGCAATGACGCCTGCATCGCGCTGGCCGAGGGCATCGCCGGCAACGAGAAGATCTTTGCCGCCGACTTCATGACCAAGCGTGCCCGCGAGCTCGGCATGACGAAGTCGACCTTCGGCAATTCCAACGGCCTGCCCGATCCCGGCAACAAGATGACAGTGCGCGAGCTCGGCATCCTCGCCCGCCACATCATTCTCGACTTCCCCGAATTCTACAAACTGTTCGGCGAGAAGGAGTACACCTGGAACAAGATCCGCCAGCCCAACCGCAATCCTCTGCTCAATTCGATGGAAGGCGCCGACGGTCTGAAAACCGGCTACACCAAAGAAGGCGGCTACGGCATGGTCGGCTCGGCCGTGCAGAACGGCACGCGGCTGATCGTGGTCGTCAATGGCCTGGAAGATCCTGAGGATCGCGCCACCGAAGCCAAGAAGATGCTGGAATGGGGCTTTCGCAATTTCGAGACCCGCACCCTGATCGCGGCCGACCAGCAGGTTGGCTACGCAAAAGTGTTTGGCGGCGAGAGCCGCTCGGTCAAGCTGGTCGCCAAGACGCCCGTCAAGGTGATGGTGCACAAGAACGGCAGCGACAAGCTGATTGCGCGCATCGTCTATAGCGGACCGGTGCGCGCGCCGATCGAAGCCGGGCAGAAGGTCGGCGTGGTCAAGGTCTGGCGCAGCGGCAATATCGCGGTGGAAACGCCCGTCTATGCCGCCGAAGCGATCGGCACCGGCTCGACCATGCGCCGCGCGATCGACGGCGCCAGCGAGCTCGTGATCGGCATGTTCCGCGCGGGCGCCGAGAAGCTCTGATCATGAGTGAGAGCGCAGCACAGCGGCCGTCCGGACGCGGACGCTTCATCACCTTTGAAGGCGGCGAGGGCACCGGCAAGTCGACCCAGATCAAGAAGCTCGCCGATCGCCTCACTGCGGCCAGGATGCGGACCCTCGTCACGCGCGAGCCCGGCGGCTCGCCGGGTGCCGAGATCATGCGCCACCTGGTGCTGTCGGGGATGGGCAAGCTGCTCGGGCCCGAAGCCGAGACGCTGCTGTTCGCGGCTGCCCGCGACGACCATGTCCGCACCGTGATCCAGCCTGCGCTCAATCGGGGCGCCTGGGTGCTGTGCGACCGCTTCGCCGACTCGACGCGGGCCTATCAGGGCAGCCTCGGCCGCGTGCCGATGGGCCTGATCAACGCGATGCAGCGGGTCACGATCGGCGATCTCAAGCCGGACCTCACCCTCATCCTCGATTTGCCGGTCGAGATTGGATTGCAGCGCGCCGCCGTGCGTCGTGGTAGCGGCACACCTGACAGGTTCGAGGGCGAGCAGCTCAGCTTCCACCAGGGCCTGCGCGAGGCCTATCGCAAGATCGCCGAGGACGATCCCGGCCGTTGCGTCCTGATCGATGCCAATTCCGATCCCGACACGGTTGCTGGACGAGTCTGGACGGCGCTGCGCGACCGTCTTCTCCCAACCCCTGCATCGGTGGTTTCCCTATGAGCCCGCGCCAGGCCGAACGCGAAACCGCCATTCCGCATCCGCGCGAGACGAGCCTTCTGTTCGGCCATCGCGAGGCCGAGACGGCGCTGCTCGCGGCCTATCGCAGCGGGCGCATCCCGCATGCCTGGCTGATCGGCGGGCCGCAGGGGATCGGCAAGGCGACGCTGGCCTATCGCATGGCGCGCTTCGTGCTTTCCAACGGCCAGCCGCTGGCGCCGTCCGTGCAGCAAGCCCAGACCCTCGCGATCGATCCTGATAACGCCGTGGCGCGGCAGGTTGCGGCCAGCTCGCACGGCGGGCTGTTGACGCTGGAACGCACCGCCAACGATCGCGGCGTGATGCGCACCGTGATCACCGTGGACGAGACGCGGGAGACGATCGGTTTTTTCGGCTCGACTGCCGCGGCAGAGGGCTGGCGCGTCTGCATCGTCGACACCGTCGACGAGCTCAACCCGAATGCCGCCAACGCGCTGCTGAAAATCCTCGAAGAACCGCCGCAGCAGTCGCTGTTCCTCCTGGTCAGCCACGCGCCGGCGCGCGTGCTCGCCACGATCCAGTCGCGCTGCCGCAAGCTGCGCCTGCGCCCGCTCGGCACGGATGATGTGATCGGCGCCGCAGCTTCGACGGCTGACCTCGATCCGAACGATCCGGCGCTGCGCGAGGCCGCGGAGGCCTCCGAGGGCAGCGTCGCGCGGGCGCTGACGCTGCTCGGCGGCGATGCCCTGAAGCTGCAGCAGCGCACGGCGGCGCTGCTTGCGCGCCTGCCACAGGTCGATCCGCGCGAACTGCACACGCTCGGCGATTCGCTCGGCACCAGTGACCGCGTCGCGCTGGCGGCCTTCATCGACGGCATCGATCGCTGGATTGCGGAACGCCTGCACTCCGACGAGGCCAATGCCAACCAGAATCTGCCGCGCCTTGCGCGCCTAGCTGAGGTATGGGAAAAGATCGTCCGCGCCGCGCGCGACACCGAAACCTACAATCTGGAGCGAAAGCCCTTGGTTTTCTCGGTGTTTGGCTGGCTGGCGGACGCAACGCGCTAGAGCATGATCCGGAAAAGTGTGCAGCGGTTTTCCGACAGGATCATGCTCCAAATAATGACCTAACGCAGGTTCGTTTCCAAATTTCGAGAAGCCGGTAAAGGAATTCGTCGTGGCCACGCGAGCTAAGAAAACCGCTAGAGGCAAGAGCAGCAAGAAGAAGGCTGCCAACAAGGCCGTGAAGAAGGCCGTGAAGGCGCTCGCGCGCAAAGCTGCCAAGAAGGTCAAGAAAACCAGGAAGGCTGCCGCCAAGAAGGGCGTGAAGAAGAGCGCTGCGAAGACGACAAAGAAGGCCGGCAAGAAGGCTGCGAAGAAGCAGGCCGTCGCCAAGAAGGCGGTGAAGAAAGCGGCCAAAAAGGCAGCCAAGTCTCCGGCGAAGAGCAAGGCTCCCGCGAAGAAGGCCGCCAAGAAAACGAAAGTGACTGCGCCTGCCGTGACCGTCGCACCGGCTCCCGTCGCCACGCCGCCGAAGGTTGTGAAGCCCAAGGTGTCGAAGCCGAAGGTGTCGAAGCCTGAGGCGCCGCCCGCGCTAAAGCCCGTCGCCGCTCCGCAAGCCGCAACTCCCGTTGCTGCGCCCGCGCGCGACAACGTCTTCTATATCTCGACCGCCATCGCCTATCCCAACGGCAGCCCGCATATCGGCCACGCCTATGAGGCGATCTCGGCCGACGTGCTGGCGCGCTTTGCGCGGCTCGACGGCAAGGACGTGTTCTTCCTGACCGGCACCGACGAGCACGGCCAGAAGATGGTCCAGACCGCGCAGAACGAGGGCCTGACCCCGTCCGCGCTCGCGACCCGCAATGCTGGCCGCTTCAAGGAGATGGACGAGCGTCTGAACGTGTCGTTCGACCGCTTCATCCGCACCACCGAAGAGCAGCACCATCGCTCCAGCCAGGAAATCTGGCGGCGCATGGAAGCGAACGGCGACATCTACTCCGACACCTATGCCGGCTGGTACTCGGTGCGCGACGAGGCGTATTACGCCGAGGACGAGACCCGCCTGAACGACGACGGCGTGCGCCTCGGCCCGCAAGGCACGCCAGTCGAATGGGTCGAGGAGAAGAGCTATTTCTTCCGCCTGTCGGCCTATCAGGACAAGCTTCTGAAGCTCTACGAAGATCATCCTGAATTCATTGGCCCGGACTCGCGCAAGAACGAGGTGGTGAGCTTCGTACGCGGCGGCCTGCGCGATCTCTCGATCTCGCGCACCACCTTCGATTGGGGCGTGAAAGTGCCCAGCGACGAAGAGCACGTGATGTATGTCTGGGTCGACGCGCTGACCAATTACATCACCGGCGTCGGATTCCCCGACGAGAGCGACAAGAACTGGCGCTACTGGCCGGCCGACGTGCACATCATCGGCAAGGACATCATCCGCTTCCACGCGGTCTACTGGCCCGCATTCCTGATGTCGGCCGGCATTTCGCTGCCGAAGAGGGTCTATGCCCATGGCTTCCTGTTCAACAGGGGTGAGAAGATGTCGAAGTCGGTCGGCAATGTCGTCGACCCCTTCAATCTTGCCGACCAGTATGGCGTCGACCAGATGCGCTATTTCTTCCTGCGCGAGGTCTCGTATGGCCAGGACGGCAACTACAACCACGATGCCATCGTCGCGCGCATCAATGCCGATCTCGCCAACGACCTCGGCAACCTCGCGCAGCGCTCGCTGTCGATGGTCGCCAAGCAGCTCGGCGGCGTGCTGCCGGAGCCGGGCGAGTTCAGCGACAACGACAAGGCGATTCTGGCGATGGCGGACGGCATGATCGCCGCATCGCGCGAAGCGATGGCGACGCAGCAGATCCATCACTGGCTCAACGCCGTGTGGGCCGTGGTCGCGGAGGCCAACCGCTATTTCGCGGGCGAGGCGCCGTGGGCGCTCGCCAAGACCGATCCTGTCAGGCAGAAGACGGTGCTCTATGTCACCGCCGAAGTCGTGCGCCAGATCGCGATCCTGGCCCAGCCGGCGATGCCGACTGCCTCGGGCTTGCTGCTCGACAGCCTCGGCATTCCCGCGGGCGAGCGGAATTTCGTGATGCTCGGGGGCGCCAAACGGATCGCGCCCGGCTCGACGCTACCGGCGCCGACACCGGCGTTCCCGCGCTACATCGAGCCGGCGGCCTAGGGCGTTCGGGCGATGCTGGTCGACAGCCACTGCCATCTGGATTTTCCGGACTTTGCGGAAGATCTCGACGGGATCGTCTCGCGTGCACGTGCGGCCGGCATCGGCCGTATGGTCACGATCTCCACGCGGGTGCGAAAGCTCAATCAGCTTCTGGCCATCGCTGAGCGCTACGACGACGTCTACTGCTCGGTCGGCACCCATCCGCACAACGCGGACGAGGAAGACGGCATCTCGCCGGACGAACTGATCGGGTTGACCGGGCATCCCAAGGTGGTCGCGCTCGGCGAGGCCGGGCTCGACTATTTCTACGACAACGGCGCGCCGGAGGCGCAGGCGAGGGGCTTCCGCGCCCACATCGCGGCGGCCCGTGCGACCGGCCTGCCGCTGGTGATCCACACCCGCGAGGCGGACGAGGATTGCGGCCGCATCCTGGAGGAGGAAGCGGCCAAGGGATCGTTTCGCGCCGTGCTGCATTGCTACACGGGCGGGCGCGAGCTGGCGCTGAAGGCGGTGTCGCTCGGGCTCTATGTCGGGTTCACGGGCATCCTGACCTTCAAGAAGTCGGAGACCCTGCGCGCGCTTGCGGCTGAACTGCCGTCTGACCGTATTCTGGTTGAAACAGACTCGCCCTATCTTGCGCCCGGCAAGTTCCGGGGCAAACGCAACGAGCCGGCCTATGTGGTCGAGGTCGCCAAGGTGCTAGCCGAAACGCGCGGCGTGTCGCTCGATGAGATCTCACGCCAGACCACCGAAAACTTCTTCCGCCTGTTCTCCAAGGTGAAATCTTAGGACTGGGAGCCGCATGACGCTGACGCTGACGATCCTGGGTTGCGGCTCCTCCGCCGGCGTGCCGCGCCCGGCACTCGGCTGGGGCGCCTGCGACCCCAACAATCCAAAGAACCGCCGCCGCCGCTGCTCGCTGCTGGTTGAGCAGACATCACACCACGGCACCACGCGCATCGTGATCGACACCTCGCCCGACCTGCGCGAGCAGCTCATCGATACCAATGTCGACCACATCGACGCGGTGTTCCTGACCCACGAGCATGCCGACCAGACCCACGGCATGGACGATCTGCGCTCCGTCGTGCTCCACATGCGCAAGCGCATTCCGGTCTATTTCAACCAGTCGACCGCGAAAGACATCATGGCGCGGTTCTCCTATTGCTTCATCTCGCCCGAGGGCAGCGACTATCCGCCGATTTTGCACCGGCATTCGATCGAGGCCGGCGAAAGCCGGACCATCAGCGGCAAGGGCGGGGACGTGACCATGACCGCCTTCCTGGTCCAGCACGGCCAGATCCCCGCGCTCGGCTATCGCATCTGCAATGCCGCCTACACGCCCGACCTCAACGACATCCCGCGCGAGAGCTGGGGCGCGCTGGAGAATCTCGATCTCTGGATCGTCGACGGCTTACGCTACACCCAGCATTCCAGCCATTTCAGCATCAACGATGCGCTGTCCTGGATCGAGCGCTTCAAGCCCAAGCGCGCCGTCATCACCAACATGACGGCCGACGTCGATTACGAGGTGATCCGGCAATCGCTGCCGGCGGGCGTGGTGCCGGCCTACGACGGCATGCGGCTCGAGACGCACTGATCGCGCCGGCTCGGTTCAGGCCGAGATCGCCTTCGACGAGCCGATCTCGTTACGCAGCAGGAATTTCTGGATCTTGCCCGTGGACGTCTTCGGGATCGGTCCGAACACGACGGCCTTCGGCGTCTTGAAGCCGCTCATATGCGTGCGGCAGAAGGCGATGATTTCGGCTTCGGTCGCGCTGGCGCCGTCCTTCAGTTCGACGAAGGCGCAGGGCACCTCGCCCCATTTCGGATCGGGCTTTGCGACGACGGCTGCGAACAGCACGGCCGGATGCTTGTAGAGGATGTCCTCGACCTCGACGGAGGAAATGTTCTCGCCGCCGGAAATGATGATGTCCTTGGAGCGATCCTTGATGATGACGTAACCGTGCTCGTCGAGCACGCCGAGGTCGCCGGTGTGAAACCAGCCGCCCTCGAAGGCTTCTTTCGTCGCCTTCTCGTTCTTGAGGTAACCCTTCATCACGATGTTGCCGCGGAACATGACCTCGCCGATGGTCTCGCCGTCGCGGGGCACCTCCTGCATCGTCTGCGGATTGATGACGGTGACGCCTTCCTCGAGCGGGTAGGGCACGCCCTGCCGCCGCTTCATGCTGGCGCGCTCGGCGGCGGGCAGATCGTCCCAGCCGGGTTGCTCGGCGCAGACGGAGGCGGGGCCGTAGACCTCGGTCAGGCCGTAGACGTGCGTAAGCCTGATGCCGATGTTTTCTGCGCCTTCGAGCACCGCGACCGGCGGTGCGGCGCCGGCGATCAGGCCGACGACGCCGCGCGCGGCACTGCCCTTCGGCGCATCGGGTGCGTTGATCAGCGTGTTGTAGACGATCGGCGCGCCGCACATGTGGGTGACGCCGTGCTGCTTGATCAGCTCGAAGATTTTTGTCGGCTCGACCTTGCGCAGGCAGACATTGATGCCGGCGGCCGCAGCGATGGTCCAGGGGAAGCACCAGCCGTTGCAGTGGAACATCGGCAGCGTCCAGAGATAGACCGGATGCTGGCCGAGCTGGCCGGCGAGGATGTTGCTGACGGCGTTGAGATACGCGCCGCGATGATGGGTGACGACGCCCTTGGGATTGCCCGTGGTGCCCGAAGTATAGCTCAGCGCGATGGCGTCCCATTCGTCCTTGGGCGGGATCGCCGCGAAGTCCGGGTCGCCTTGCGCAACCGCCGCCTCGTACTCGATCTCGCCAATGCGCTTGCCGCCCTTGAAAGCGGCGTCGTCGACGTCGACGACGAACGGCTTCGGGCCCTTCATCTGCGCGAGCGCGTCGGTGATGACAGTCGAAAACTCCGGATCGACCAGGATGATCTTGGCGCCGCCATGATCGAGCTGAAACGCGATCGAAGGCGCATCGAGACGAATGTTGAGCGCATTGAGAACGGCGCCGGTCATGGGGACGGCGAAGTGCACCTCGTTCATCGCCGGAATGTTCGGCAGCATCGCCGCGACGGTATCGCCGACGCCGATGCCCTTGCCGCCGAGCCAGGACGCAAAGCGTTTGCAGCGCTCATGCGTCTCGCGCCACGTGAAGCTGCGGCCCTCATAGACAGTGCTGACGTGGTTGGGATAGACGGCGGCGCTGCGCGCGAGGAAGCTCAGCGGGCTCAGGGGGACGTAATTGGCGGGGGTCTTGTCGAGGCCGATATTGTACTGGTTCTGCCGCTCGCTCATCGAACCCTCCTTGACGCCGCGCTCTACAGGAATCCGATCGAGATCCAGGGGAAGATCGCGACGATGATCAATCCCACCAGCAGCGCCAGCAGATAGCCCCAGATCGGCCTGATGCCTTCGGCCGGATCGACGCGTCCGATGGCGCAGGCGGCATAATAGCCGACGCCGAAGGGCGGGGCGAATAGCCCGATACCCATGGCGAGAATGATCACCATGGCGTAGTGCACCTCGTGCACGCCGACGGCACGGGCGATCGGAAACAGCAGCGGCCCGAACAGCACGATTGCCGGAATGCCCTCAAGCACGCTGCCGAGGATGGTGAAGGCCAGGATCGACACGGCGATGAAGGTCGCAGGCCCCCCGGGCAATCCGGTCATGGCTGAAGCCAGCGAGCGCGAGAAGCCGGATTGGGTGAGCCCCCAGGCCATGCCGGTCGCCGTGCCGATGATCAGCAGGATCGCGCCCGACAGCGCCGCGGTCTCGACCAGCATGGGAAACAGCCGCCGCCAGTCGAAGCGGCGGTAGACGAGGAGGCCGACCAGGGCGCCGTAGACGATCCCGATGGTGGAGACTTCGGTCGCGGTCGCAATGCCCTCGACCACGGCGTAGCGGATCACGAAGGGAAGCGCGAGCGCGGGCAGGGCGATGACGAAGGTCTTGCCGATCTCGCCACCCGTGGCGCGGCGCACATGGCTCATGTCCTCGTGGCGATAGCGCCACCACACCAGCATGCAGAGGGTGATGGCGAGCACGACGCCGGGCAGCAGGCCGCCGGTGAAGAGGGCGGCGATCGATACGCCCGTGACCGAGCCGATCGTGATCAGCACGAGGCTCGGCGGAATGGTCTCGGTTTGGGCACCCGTAGCCGCAAGAAGCGCCACGAGGTCGCCGGGCTTGGCGCCGCGCTGCTTCATTTCCGGGAACAGCACGGGCGCCACCGCCGCCATGTCGGCGGCCTTGGCGCCGGAGATGCCGGAGACGAGATACATCGCGCCGACCAGCACGTAATGCAGGCCGCCGCGGACATGGCCGAGCAGGCTCGCCAGGAACGCGACCATGGCCCGCGCCATGCCGGTCATCTCGATCAGAAGCCCCAGGAACACGAACAGCGGCACCGAGAGCAGGATGAGGTGGCTCATGCCCTCGTCCATCCGCCCGACCAGCACCATCACCGGCGTCCGCGTGGTCAGCGCCAGATAGCCGTAGATCGCGAGGCCAAACCCGAACGCAATGGGAACGCCGGCAAAGACGCAGAAGCCGGCGACGCCGACGAAGAAGATGACGAGGTTGAGGTTGCCGAGCGGCCGCAGATAAGGCTGCGCCAACCAGAACAGACCGACGATGACGGCAACCGATATCACCGCCGTCAGCACCATGCGGTAATCGGCGGCGCGCAGCAGCCGCAGCAGCGCGAACACCGCCATCAGGCAGATGCCGGCCGGCAGCGCCGCGGCGCGCCACATGTTCGAGATCTGGAGCGCCGGCGTGGTGATGAAGCTTTCCTCGTAGGCGTATTCGGCGGATGGCCAGACGATCAGCGCCAGGAACGCCAGCGCCGCGCAGGTCGCGACCATGTCCAGATAGGCGCGCAACGCCGGCCGCGCGCTCGCGACGAGCGCCGTCATGCGCATGTGCTCGGAGCGGCGGAATGCGACCGCCGCGCCCAGCATCGCCAGCCACAGGAACAGGATCGAGGCGAGCTCATCCGACCAGATAAGCGGCCGGTGCACGCCATAGCGTGCGACCACGCCGGCAAACAGGATTACGATCTCGGCGACGACCAGGATTGCCGCGGGGATCTCGACGGCGAGGCCGAGGAGGCGCTCCAGCGAGGCCAGCACGGGGGATCGGCGAGGGGGCTGAACAGCCACCTCGCCCACCACTTCGGTCGCCTGAACCTCGACATGAGCCATCTCGATAAGAACCTCGGCGGCCCCGACGCGTTACGACAGCTTGCCGACGGCCTTTTCCAGGAGATCCCAGGCCTGGTCGCCATACTTGCCCTTCCACTCGGCATAGAAGCCGGCGGAGCGCAGCTTGTCACGGAACGGCGCCACCGCAGGCTGGTTGAAGGTCAGGCCTTTGCCCGCGAGCTCCTGCTGGAGATTCGCATTGAGCTTGGCGGTATCCTCACGCTCCTTGACGGCGGCGGCGTTGATGTTCTTGGCGACGACGGTGCGCACATCCTCTGGCAGCGCGCTCCAGGCGCGGCGGTTGGCCAGGAACCAGAATCCGTCCCACATGTGGTTGGTCAGCGAGCAGTACTTCTGCACCTCGTACAGCTTGGCGGTCGAGATGATCGCCAGCGGGTTCTCCTGGCCCTCGACGATCTTGGTCTGAAGCGCGGAATAGACCTCGGCGAAATTGATCGAGGCGGGCGCGGCGTCGAACGCCTTGAACATCGAGGTCCACAGCGGTGACACCGGCACGCGGATCTTGAAGCCCTTGAGGTCGTCGGGACCGGTGATCGGCTTGCTCGACGACGTGGTCTGGCGGAAGCCGTTGTCCCAGATCTTGTCCATGACCTCGAGGCCGGCCTTCTTGATCTCGCCGCGGACATGGGCGCCGAGGTCGCCGTCCATGGCCTTCCAGACCGTGCCGTAGTCCGGGAACGCGAAGCCGATGCCGTTGATGGACGCGGCCGGCACCAGGGTCGACAGGATCAGGCCTGACAGCGTGAAGAATTCGACGCCGCCGGACCGGATCTGGCTCAGCATGTCGGTGTCGGAGCCGAGCTGGTTGTTCGGAAAGATCTGGAGGTCGAACTTGCCGTTGGTCTCGGCCTTGATCGCCGCCGCCATCTCCTTGGCGCGCACGTTCAGCGGATGGGTGTCAGGCAGGTTGTTGGCGTATTTGTAGGTGAACTCGGCGCTCTGGGCGCGGGCCACATGGGGCGCACCGAGGCCGCCCAGGACCGCGGTCGCGGCGGAGGCCTTGAGAAGCGTGCGTCGGGAAAAGCTCATGGGTCTGCTTCCTCGGAAGTTTGTTATTGTTCTGAGATGCAAACCTATACGGACGGAAGGCCTGAAGGTCATCTGCGATCTCGCGAGGTCTCGCTTATTGCAGCCGGGCACCGTTGCGGCAATATCGGCTTTCGGCAGATGGCCCGGATTCAAAATCTGAAAAACAACAAGAGCCGAGAGGCCGGTCGCGGCGTAGACCGAAAACGGACGGCAAGCGAAGACGCGGTGTCAGGAATTCGATCTAAATATCTGATCTAATTGTATATAAAGATATTCCATAATATACCTTATGCGAATTACGGATGTGGCGGTCCGGGCTGGGGCCCGCCTGGCGCATGGTCGCCGAAATCCCTCCCCACCGTTCATGGTGAGCCGCGTTGCTGGCCGTGGCGTCGCGGCGCATCGCCGCGCGCGGGCTCAGCTGTGCATTCTTCTGAGCGGGTGACGCTCGCGCACGGCGTCACCCGAGATGGTCCGGCCGGCAGTCAGGACGGCGCCGCGAAGTCGTAGGAGATGCGTCCGGCGGGCAGATAGAACAGCGCGATGACGGCGCCGCCGCGCACCTCAGGATAGTGCCGGCTGCCGGGGTCGGGCGCGGTCCAGCCAGGCCCTTGCCAGCCCTGCAGCCCCTTGAGCTCGGCGCCCTTGTCCAGCGGCACGACCAGGTTCAGTTCCCCGTATGGGTGACCGTGATATTGCCCGCGGAGCACGTCGTGGTCGTCCTCGTCCTTGAAGCGGCGCGGATCGGTGCTGTTCATGTAGACGGCCGTGATGCTGAACTGGAACGTTTCAGGCGTCGGATCCATGATGCGGCTGCGCCGGTAGTTCGGACCGTCGACCTCCTGGTTCGCCGCCCAGCCTTCCTCGACGCCGCGCTTAATCAGCCGCGCCAGGTCCTGGTAGAGCTGGCTGCCCTCGCCGTAGGTTTGGTTGAGCCACCGCTCCATCTCCGCGCCGGGCGTCATGTCCTTGACCTCGCGGAGAAACGGAATGCTGCACTGAATCAGTTCGTCTCGGCTTCCCATGGCGTTGTCCTTTCCATTTGGGTTGCACTTTGTTCTTCAAAGCCCGCGAACGAGGCGAAGTCCGCGATGTCCGCGCGCGGCATCAGCCTGCCCGCGATTTGGTGCCTGGCACGGCCGATCGAAATGCCGCACACGACCATTTGCTCCGCCGGGATCGACAGCAGCGGACGCAGGATCCGGTGGTATTTCGAGAACGTCTCCTGCGGACATGACTGGAGCCCATGGCCTGCCGCAGCCAGCAGCACGTTCTGGATGAACATGCCGAGGTCGAGCCAGCTGCCGACCTCCAGGCGCCGGTCGATCGTGACGATCAGCGCGACGGGCGCGCCGAAGAACGCATAGTTCTTGGCGGTCTGGCCGCTCCTGGCTTTGATATCGGTCTGGGCGATGCCGAGCGAACCGTAGAACAACCGGCCGAACTCCTGTCGTCGTTGCAGGTAGGGTTCGGGCAGATCACTGGCGTAGTATCTGTATTCCGACATATGCGCGTCGCGGGCGGTTTCGTGCGCCTCGCGCAGCGCCACCGAGACCCTGTCTTTGGCATCGCCGGCCAGCACGTAGACGTGCCAGGGCTGGATATTGGCGCCGCTTGGCGCAAACCGTGCCACGCGCAGAATCTGCTCGATGGTCCCTCGCCCGACCGGCGCGCCCGAGAAGTCGCGGCATGCAAAACGGCCTGCGATGATCTCGTCTATGCCGCTCTGCACGGCTGCGCCCTCGCCGATCATGGCTGCTTCAGGAGCGGACATCCGCCTTGCTCCATCGGCCGGAAGGCTTCCTCGCCCGGAATCGTCGCCAGCAGCTCGTAATAGTCGAACTTGTATTTGGACTGCTCGGGCGACTTGACGCGAAACAGATACATGTCGCGGACCAGCCGGCCGTCCTCGCGGATCCGGCCATTTCTGGTCATGAGATCGTTCACGGGCATGGCGCGCATCCTGGCGGCTATGATCGGCCCATCCAGCGTGCCGGCCGCCTGGACCGCCCTAAGGTAGTGCATCACCGCGCCATAGGTGCCGGCGTGGATCATGGTCGGGACCTTCTGGGTCTTGGCGATGAAGCGCTTCGACCACGCCCGTGTATCCTCGTTCAGGTCCCAATAGAACGCCGAGCTCAGCATCAGGCCCTGGGCGCTCTGGAGCCCGAGACTGTGAATGTCAGCAATGAAGACGAGCAGGCCGACCAGCTTCTGCCGCTGCGTGATGCCGAATTCGCCGGCCTGCTTGACGACGTTGATGAAGTCGCCGCCGGTGTCGGCGAGCGCGATCACGTCCGCCTTCGAGGACTGTGCCTGGAGCAGGAAGGACGAAAAATCCGGCGTATTGAGCGGATGTTTCACGGCGCCGATCACCTTGCCGCCCATGGCATCGATGACCTTGCGGCTGTCGGCCTCGAGCTGGGCGCCGAGAGAATAGTCGACCGAAATGAAATACCAGGACTTTGCGCCGAGACGCGACATCGCCCGTGTCGTTCCCTGCGACAGCGCATACGTGTCGTAGGTCCAGTGAATTCCGGTCGGCGAGCATTCGTCGCCAGTCAGGCGCGACGTGGCGGCGCCGGTGGCGAGGAACAGTTTCTTCTTGTCCCGTGTGATGCCCTGCACCGCCAGCGCGACCGCAGAATTCGGCACGTCGAGGACGACCTCGACGTTTTCGTTTTCAATCCAGCGCCGCGCGATGGTCGCTCCCACATCGGCCTTGTTCTGGTGGTCTCCCGCGACGATCTGGATACCGCGCCCCAGCACCTGACCACCGAAATCGTCGACCGCCATTTGCGCCGCAACCACCGAGCCCTGGCCGCCATTGTCGGCGTAGAGCGAGGACATGTCGGTGAGAACGCCGAGCTTCACCGGACCGTCCTGCGCAATAGCCGGCGCCGTGAACAGCGCCAGTGCCAGTCCGAAAGCTCCGATCGACATCCCGCAGGATTTCATTGCCCATCTCCTCCAAATCCGGCGTCGGGATCATGACGGGATCGCGCGAATGCGGAAGTGAAACTCTTGCAGAGTGATCCTGAACCGCCTTCAGATTGGTGGCGCGAACGGCCAGGCGTCGCGGTCCGGGCGCCCTGCTCGGTTGCGTCGGCTGCGCGCATGGCCTTAACTGGAATAGATCGCAGTTATGCAACGGGCGCGCGATCCGCCTGCGACGGTGTCCTGCACGTGGCTGTTTCCTTCAAGACCCTGGACCTGAACCTGCTCAAGGTCTTCGACGCCGTCATGGAGGAGCGCAGCGTGCTGCGGGCGAGCCAGCGGGTTGCGCTCAGTCAATCCGCCGTGAGCCATTCGCTCGCCCGGCTCCGCGAGATGCTGGAAGACGATCTGTTCGTGCGCACGGCGACCGGCATGCAGCCAACCGCGCGTGCATTGACGATGGCTCCACAGGTTCGCGAAGCGCTGCGATCTCTCGAGGCGGCGGTCGAGCAGCCGCGCTTCGTTCCGGCGGCCTCGACCCGACAGTTCACCCTGGCCGCCAACGACTTCACCACGATGGTGCTGGCGTCACCGCTCCTGAAGATACTTGGGCTTGAGGCGCCGGCGATCGACCTGATTATCAAGCCGGTGACGCGGATCGACCTCGCCGAGCAGATCGACCTCGGTCGCATCGACGTTGCGATCGGCGTCTTCTCGGATCCGCCGAACCGCTTTCGGACCTCACTGTTGTTCGAATATGACGACGTGCTGATCGTGGGCGGAAAGCGCAAGCTCGGTCGGATCGACAACGCGGCCCTGGCGCGCATGCCGCTGGTCGTTGTCTCCTTCGGCGGCGAGCAGGAGGGAGCGATCGGAGGCTTCATCTCCGAGCGTGGCCTCGCAAGGCGATCGGAGATGTATGACCGCGCGGCACTCGAACGGGCATTGTCCGAAAGCGACCGGCCGCCGCGCATAGCTGTTTCGCTGCCGCATTTCCTGGCGCTGCCCGCCCTGCTCGCGGACTCTGAACTCGCGGCCATCGTTCCGCGTCCATTGGCGCGGGCATTCGAACGTGAGCATGCCATCACGACGTACGAACTGCCTTACGCCACAACGCCGGTCGAGGTCCGGCTGTTGTGGCACGAACGTATCGAGGGCGAGCCGTCGCATGACTGGCTTCACGATATCCTCAGGCGCGCGACAGCGGATCTCAGGCGTGGACGCTAGCTGGAGACGCTCTCAGTCCTGGTTCCATTTTCCATCGGGTCGTTCGGTTGGGGCGCGCGAGTGGAAGGTTGTGCTAGACTAGGCGTCGCAGTCCTGAAGAGGTCAACGATACAAGGCGGTCCCAACCGCCCGCCCAAGGGAGCCCTGTCATGCAAGAGAGCGCCGCCCGCGCGAACAGCTCGCGCGCCATTCCGTTCGATGCCGCCAAACTCGACAAGCTGATGGACGCCGCCGGCCTCGACGTGCTGGTCGCGACCTCCAAGCACAATGTGCAGTACCTGCTGGGCGCCGAGCGCGCGATTTTCTTCGACTACATGGACGCCATGGGTGTCAGCCGCTATCTGCCGGTCCTGGTCTATCCCAGGGGCGCGCCTGATAAGGCGGTCTATATCGGTCACCGTCTGGAAACCCATCAGCGTGCCGTGGCGCCGCCATGGGTGCCGCAGGTCCGCACCGAATCCAATGGCTCGGTGGATGCCGTGACGCGGGCCGTGGGCCTGATCCGGGATGCCGGCGTGCCCTTGAAGCGGGTCGGGGTCGAGATGGCGTTCCTGCCGATGGATGCAGGAAGGGCGCTCGCCGACGCCCTGCCCGGTGCCGAGCTCAAGGACGCGCTGCTGGTGCTGGAGCGGCTGCGGGCGGTTAAGTCGGCCGATGAGCTGGCCAAGCTCAAGACCGCATCCGAACTGGTGATTGCCTCGATGCTGGAGGTGATCGCCGGGCACGGGCCCGGCACGACCAAGCAGCAATTGTCGGACGGCTTGCGCATCGCCGAGGCCAATCGCGGCCTGACGTTCGAATACTGCCTGCTCGCCTGCGGCAGCAGCCACAACAGGGCGCCGTCATCGCAGCGCTGGGAGCAAGGCGACGTGCTGTCGCTCGACTCCGGCGGCAATTATCACGGCTATATCGGCGACCTCGCCCGCATGGCCGTGCTGGGCGAGCCCGATGCCGAACTGAGAGACTGTCTGGCCGAGATCGAAGCCGTGCAGCGCGCCGCGTTCGCCGCGGTCCGGCCGGGCGCTCTGGGCGGCGACATCTACGTCGCGGCCGAACGGCAGCTTGCCCAGATCACCCAGCGCGACTGCACCGATTTCCTGGCCCACGGCATGGGCCTCGTCAGCCACGAGGCCCCTCGCCTGACCGCGAAGGGCCCGGTCCCCTACGACGACACCGACGCCCGCCTGCCGCTCGAAACAGGCATGGTGGTCTCGATCGAGACCACCATGAAGCATCCGAAGCGCGGCTTCATCAAGCTCGAGGACACGGTTGTGGTGACGCCGACCGGGTATGAGATTTTTGGCGAGGGCGGACGGGGGTGGAATTTGGGTGGCAGCGCGCTCTAGCCTGATGGCGTTGCAATACCCTCATGGTGAGGAGCGCGGCACGCGCGTCTCGAACCATGAAGGCCCGCCTCTCGCGTGTGGCCATCCTTCGAGACCCGCTTTGCGGGCTCCTCAGGATGAGGTGCGGAGTGTGGTGAAGCTGCGCAATTACCGCGCCAGCAGCATCTCCAGCTGGCTCTGCGCCTTCTTCACCGCGCCCGCGAACCAGCTCTGGCTTGGCGCTTCCTTGGCGAAACATTTGGTGTAGCCGTCCATCGCCTGGTCTTCCTTGGCCATGGCGTCCTCTGGAGTCTTCCTGGCCATCATCTGCTTCCAGACTTTTTCGCAGGCCGGGATCTCGGCCGTCTTCACGGCGTCGGTGACGGCGAGGAAGAAGACCTTCTCGCCCTGGATCGCGACGACATCGATTTCGTGCGGCGCGCCCTTCAGGTCGCCGTTGCCGCGCACGCCGAGCACGGCGACCGCGGTACTCGTGGATGCGGGCTTCGTGATCGGCAGCTCGGCATATTTGGCGAAGGCCGAGTCCTGGATGGCTTGATAGTAGAAGCGATCCGGCTTGAAGGCTGCGGCGATCTCCTGCGGCATGCCGTCTTCGCGGTGCTCGCGCAGCCAGTGCTTGAGCAGACCTGTGGTGGTCACCACGGCCTGCATCTTGTCGCCTTCGGAGGCAAAGCCCAGACCGTCGAGATGGCCGAAGCCCGAGTCGCCCTTGAACAGCGTGTCGGCGTTCGACTTGCCCTCGGCCGGCAGCCCCTTGATCGTAACCGGTCCGACCAGGCCGCGCAGCACACCGGTCAGCTCGTTGAGCGCTGCATCGTGCTGCTTGAAAGTCTCGTCGTTCTCCTTGGCTTTGGAGAATTTTGCGATGTAGCGATCGCGTAAATCGAGATAGTGCTGCTCGGGCGTGGCGGCGTCGGTTGGCGTCGCGAAAACGAGCAGGCAGAGCAAGGCGAGCGATCTCATTGCAATTTCCGGAAGACTGGGAGCGATCTCCAGTCTTTGTGCCGGTGCCGGACTGGAAGGTTCATCGGCTCCTGAACTGCAAACTGCGCGGCGGCCGGAGGTGTCGATGTACCCGTTTCAGGTTGACAAGAGCGGCCGTCCAGCGCCAAAATTCGGTTGGGTCGATACACCCGCTGCCTGCGCCCTTTGGGGATGGTGAACGTATCAAAGTCGCCCTCACCCTCGCTATTGGCGAGCGGGTCGGCAAGGCAGGCACCGATCTTCTCCGTTCGCCGATACGGGTGCTCTCATGCGCGATTTCCGCGATGCGAAGGCTATGGCTCGTTCCTTGCGCGATGCCTTGAATGCCAAAGCCGTGCAAACCACTCACAGCGAAGCTTTGGAACTGATCGCGAAAGCGTTCGGGTACGAGAACTGGAATATTCTGTCGGCCAAGATTGATGCGGCGCAGCCGAGTGCTGGCGTGCAGAATCCTGCCCAGCAGGATCGTCCCATCTACTGTTCGTTCTGCGGCATGAACCAGCATGAAGTGAGCAAGCTGGTGGCTGGGCCAGCTGTCTTTATATGCGACGAATGTATCGACCTATGCACCGATATCGTTGATGAGCAGCTGCTTCGCCTCATCGAAGGCGATGCAGACAGTGCTCGCGCCATGCCCACCGATAGACTGCTTCACTATGTGGAGCACGCGAACAAAGGGGTGGAGCGCAATCGGCTGTTGTCGCAGAACATCGAAAGGGTTTTTGCGCTTCGACAGAACGCTTCGGCGGCAAATGATGACGTGTTCAAGACATCCAACGTCGCCCGATTGAGAGGCAAGACGTCCGACGAACTGCTGGCGATGAAGAAGTTTTCGCTCAGTCAGTCGAAGCGTTACGAGCAGGCGCTGCAGACAGCGATGCCCATCGTCAACGAGCGGACTCGGTAAACGCGCAGACGATCGAGCGGCACGCCGGCCCTACTCCGCCGGCGTGAGTTGCTGCCGGCTCAGGCGCATCGCCGCCGTCTCGCGCGCCCGGACGCGGGCGCGGCGCTTGCGCCACCAGATCACGACGCCGGTGACCGACAGTGCCGCCACCACGAGGCCCATGATCGAGATCAAGATGCGGCCGAACAGCCCGACGATGCGGCCCGAATGTAGCGGGAATTGCGCCTGCACGAAGATGTCGGCGGCCGTGCCGACCCAGGGCAGCCGTTCGCCGATCGGGCGGCCGTCCTCGCTGTCGTAATAGAGCTGCGCCGGCCCGACGCCGCCGGCGCCGTGATCGTCGCCGGGATGAAAGAACGCCGCGGCATAGACGCCATGGGCCGGGCCGTAGCTGAGCGCGCCGACCGGGACGGTCCACCCTCGCCCCTTGCCCTCAGCCGCCGCGCGCGCAGCAATGTCGGCGAACGTCACCTTGGGCTCGATGGGATCGTCGGGATTGCGGTAGGGCCGCTGCTCATAGGGCGTCGGCGTGTAGTTCGACACCATCTTCATCATCGGCGAGAACACCTCGAAATAGAGGTTCAGCGAGAACGCCGTGAAGGCGATGACGAACAGCACGCCCCAGGTCCACAGGCTGAAGGCGCGATGGATGTCGAAATTGATCCGGTAGGCGCTGCCCGATGCCTTGATGGTCCAGGCCGGCGCCCAGCGCGCCCAGAAGCCGCGTTCGAGCTGGCGCGTGACCTGGGGCGCCCGCGCGGTCTTGGCGCGCCGTCGCGAGGGCAGCGTCAGATAGAAGCCGACGAAGCAATCGATGGTCCAGATGATGGCGATCACGCCGAGCACGCGCATGCCCCAGCGATCGCTGCCCCAGAATTCCGGGATGTGCATGGTATAGTGGAGCTTGTAGAGGAACGAGACGAAGTTTTCGCGCGTCACCGGCCACACCGCGCCCCAATAGCGCCGGCCGAGCTCCGCGCCGGTGTTGGGATCGAGGAAAATCTGGTTGTAGTCGATCGCGAAGCGTTTTCCCGTCGCCGGATCGATCCGCGGCATCACGAAGAACCACAGCGAGTGCCCCTCCTCCGGCGTCATGAAGAGGTAGACGACGCGCGCGCGGGGATCGCGCTGCTCGATCATCTTCGCGAGCTCGATCGAGGGAATGGCCGGGCCTTTGCTGGTGACATCGAACAGGTGGTGATTCAGCACCTCGTCGATCTCGTGGTCCCAGGAGATGATCGCCCCGGTGATGCCGGAGAAGAACAGGAATCCGGCCGTGAGCAGTCCCGCCCAGCGATGCAGCCTGCCAAATATCGCTCTCATCGTCTCGACTCTCATTAAGCGGGTCGGGCGCGCTGCGCCGGCGCTTCCACCGAGACCGTGGGAATTTGAGTCTGCGCCTGTACGGGCGCGAAGGGAACGCAGAGAGCGAATGTGCTGACGGCGCCGAAGAAAAGCACCTGAAGCTGTCGAACACGCGCATTGGAGCACGAACGAAGTTGGAAGTCTGACACGTCTAGCGAGGTCCCGCGCTGCCGGCTTTGCCGGAATGATTTTTGGACTCTCGCCCTAACGCGGGGGCATTCTCAGTGCGAGAGACGCAGAGTTAGAATCTATCGAGACCGGGGAATAAATCGTGCGACCAATGCGCCCATCTGCGCGTCGAGGCGCATCGCCGGCTTCTATGAGCGCTTCGATATGGAATGCTTCTAGAGTGAGAACATTCGCCGCTTGTCCGCAAACGCGTGACAACGGCGGACTCGCTG
Source organism: Bradyrhizobium sp. 482_C4_N1_8 (assembly GCF_052075965.1). Classification (NCBI taxonomy): domain Bacteria; kingdom Pseudomonadati; phylum Pseudomonadota; class Alphaproteobacteria; order Hyphomicrobiales; family Nitrobacteraceae; genus Bradyrhizobium; species Bradyrhizobium sp. 482_C4_N1_8. The sequence goes on from NZ_CP197231.1 coordinate 4,688,357, forward strand.
CCGCGAGCGAATGGCTGCGACGACGATGCGAAGGCTGACGGGAGCCGGCAATTCAACGTTGCACGGCAATCATCGTGTTGAGCGCTTTAACGCTCGGCGCAAACAGCACTGCGACGCCCTTGTAGCGGATAAATTGCTTCATCTGGAACGTCACGGAGGCGTCCCCCGCGAGCGGAACCTGGAACCGGGTCTCGGCCTTTGGATCTGCCCGGTTTCCAGTCAAGGCATCCTGCGCGTTGGCTCCGTTCGGAAGGCGCATGTAGGCGTCGGCAAAGTCGGTCTGATGCATCCACCGCAAGATGGTATAGAATTGCTCGTTGATCCTGGCGAAGTAGAAAAGCCCTACGATGCCGCGGTCCTTGCCGTCGTCCTCCGTGCCCTCCAGATGAGGACCGTAGGAAAATCCGCGGCGTATGACGCGTGGCGGCCCCTTGGGGAAACGAATCTGATTGGCAAATTTCAGCGGATGATCGCGGCAATTGACAATGCGAATGTGAGCCCCGAGCGGGCATTTGACGCCGTTTGGATCGTCGCCATAGCCGAAAGCATCGTTCAATTGCGGGGTCGACGGTGGTGCATCCGGAAAACGTGACAGCGGCGACCCGTGTCGCCAGCGCCCCATCATCTTGGCCGCGATCCATTCTTCGGCCAGTTCCGGGCCGACATGCGGCGCCGCCTGCGGTGCATTCGCCTTCAGGAATCTGTTGAAGGCCGCGACGTCCTGATAAAGCCACGACAGGCCGACGAATGATCCATCGCGCGCGAAGTCCTGCCATGGACCGGGCTTGAACGGTGCAGTGGGAAAATCGCTGTTCGGATAGCCGACGACGATCTCGCGACAATCGACGGCGTCGGAAGCCCTGGCAGCCGGCGCATCCTGCCAGTCAATATTGGGCGCGGTGATTCCATCACGATAGCCAAAATGCAGGCGGCCGTCGGCTGGCCGACAGCCGGACAGCGCGCCGTCGTCCCAACTGTCGAGCGACAATTCCCGGACACCGAGGCCTGTCGCGGACTGCCGCACCTGCGCGAGGCAATCGGCTTTCTGCTCGGGCGTGTCGAACCCGATGTGGATGGCGAGATCGATATCGCTCGACTTGAACTTGCCGTCCCACCATCCCGCCGGAGCGCTGGCGTCGAAGAAACCAAGCTGTGTCGCAATGCCGCCATCCGGCGCCTGCGCCGGGTCCACGAACGATACCTCGAATTGCTGCCGCCCCTGCGCGACGTCAAGGTCGGCGCGACCCGACATCATCGTCGCGATGCCGTTCCAACTGAACATGAAGTGGAACGCGGGACCCTCGGCGTCCGGGCCCGCCCCCACCGCGACCCGCGGTATCCATTGCCGCAGGAAGGACCTGGCGCCGCCGGCGTCGCCAAACCTAAACAACAGAGCCGCAAGTAGCGGCTTGGCCGAGCTTCGAGCGACGATCGCCTGCAAATTGCCGAGATCCACCATGGCGCCTGCCCTGCAAGAACGGTCAGTCGATAGGCAGCCTCAAAGCCGGCCTATCCCGAAAGCGCAAATACGCTCTGAAAGCTATTTCCCGAGCTTTGCCAGAATGTCTGCAACAGTCATGCCGTCGTAAGCCGAGAACAGCCAGCCGGACGGGTTGCCGCTGATGTCGGTTGAGCCGTCGGTCGCAGTGCCCAGCGAGCGCGCGTTGTGGTTCTTCGAGAATTCGAAGAACGCATTGGGATCGTTGATGTCCAGGCCAGTCGTATCTGCCAGGGAAAATATCGCGGCAAATATCGGCGTGAGCGCTCGCCGGAAAAACTCCGTGTATTCCTGGTGCGTTCCCTCATATTCGGTGATGACCTGGATGTACTTGTCCTCGATGACGACGACCCGGGCGAAATGAACAATCCTGGACTGCTTCAGCGCCGCCGCGATGGCGGGCTGAACCTTCTCAGTGAAGCTCGCCTCGAGATTCCGCAGCTTTGCCAGGGTCTCGGCATCCTGCTTGATCGGCAGCGTGAGATTGAGTGCATGGGTCATGGGAAATCTCCTTAAAGAATACAACCTTAAGATGGTATCACTCTCGAAAGGAATTGGAAGCGATCTTTTCGACGTGCGGCCGGCCGTCGCGTCGCGGGCCCTTCGAAAGGGGCAGCAATACTCCCCTGACAATTCGACCGCGAGCGCATGCGACCAGCGAACCAGCGCTGGTTGGCCTGCTGCGAACGTTGTTGTCGCGCGACGAGCCTACGCTTTGCCGGCGTGGCAGCACGCGCCGCCGGCGGCATCCTTCGGGTCGCCCGCCAGCACGCTGCGGCTGTTGCGCTCCGGCGGAATGTCGCCGGCGGCATTGGCCGAAAAGAATCCGGTCGGCTTCAGCATGAAGCCGGCATATTCGACCGGCATGATCGGAAAATCCTCGGGCTTGCAGACATGGGTGTGGCCGAAGGAGTGCCACACCACGAGATCTGTATTCTCGATGTTGCGGTTCTGCGCGGCGTAGCGCGGCAGGCCGTCGCCGCCGGCGTGGACATTGGGATAATCGCCGCTGGCGTATTTCTCGTCCTTGTCGAAGGCCGTGACCCAGACATGCTTTGTGGCAAAGCCGCCGCGCTTGCGCACATAGCTGCCCTCCTGCGCCAGCATCAGCGGGCTCGGATTGACCACGAGCTTGTAGGCCGGCGCGTTGCCGACCGAATTGGTCTCGTTGGGATTGCTGATCTTCCAGAACCGGCCGGTCTCGCCGTTCGCAATGGCAGCCGCATCACGCTCGCGCGACAGGATGCGGGTCGTGGTATCGAACGCGTTGCCGTGCGGATTGTCCGCGCCCCAGGGCCGCGGCAGGAACTCGTGCTCGGTGACGGTATTGCCGCCGCCGTCGAGGTCCATGTGCAGGCGCACGTTGAAGAAATGCTGGTGCGTTGGGCCGCCCAGATTGTCGTCGACCATGCCGCCCCATTTGTACTTTTCGCCGGATGGCACGGCGGCGGTCTGGATGATGCCGGTGAGTTTTGTCTCGAGCTGGATCGTGCCGTCCTGGTACAGGTACCAGTAGAAGCCGTAGTCGTAATTGCCGACGGTGGCGAAGAACGAGATGACGAGGCGCCGCGAGCGGCGCACCTCGAACAGGCCGTTGCGGAATTCGTAGTGTTTCCAGGCAATTCCGTAATCTTCCTCATGCATGCAGATGGCATTCTGCATGACGAAGGGCGCGCCCTTGTTGTCGGCGGCCGGCACGTCGAAATAATGGATGTTGCCGAGACAGTCGCAGCCGAGCTCGAGCGCATTGGCGAGCATGCCGAGCCCGTATTCACCGGCATCGAACGCCGACTTCCAGAAATGGTTCTCGGTCGGATCGGCATAGGGCACCACCATCTCGGTGACGCTGGCGCGATGGATCAGCGAGCGCTTGCGATCACCGTCCTGGTAGGCGAGCTGATGCAGCACCAGCCCTTCGCGCGGCGTGAAGCCGGCGCGAAAACTCCATTTCTGCCAGTCGACCTTCCAGCCATCGACCTTGAAGCTCGCGCCCTCCGGCTGTTCGATATGCAGCGGCTTGATGTCGGTGCGCGGGTTTTTGACTTCATGCGCGCCGTAATTCCGCTTCTTGCGCGGGATCGGCACGATCGGGTCTGCGTCCGTGAGGTCGATGACCTTGCCGCCGATCAGGTCGACCACAGCGACTACGCCCTCGATCGGATGGGCGTAGCCGTTGTCCTGCAGATGTTCGCGGAAAAAGCTGACGGCGCGCACGATACGGGCGCCGCGCTCGTACTCAAAATCGAAGAAGCCCGAGGAGAACGGATCGACCTGGACCAGCTCGATATCCTTGTCGGTGAGCCCGCGGCGGACCATCGCCGCGCGCCAGCCTGGATCGGCCTTCACCACGGCCTCGCACTTGAAAAATTCTTCCAGCATCACCGGCGGCTGCCCATAGGGCGCCTCGCGGTTCGGAATGACCTTGCGGCCGACGATCTCGTTGCGGCCGAGATCGACGATGTGCTCGATCGCCTCGCCCGTGGTGACGTCGAGCGTCAGCGCGAAGGCGCGGCGCCCTGCTCCGCCCGTAGCCAATTCCTGTTTGGTCGGCTCCTCCAGCCGGACGGTCGGGAAGCGGCAGTTCTCCGGCGAGGTCGCGGCGGCACGAACCAGCGTGCAGGCGGCCGTGATCTCTTCGGCTGTCAGAGGATCGAGCGGATGCGGTGCGGCCGCTTGAATCGGTGATTTGGCTTTGACGGTATCGAGCATGATGATGACCAGAAATCAGCGCGGGGCGAGATGCGCGGTGATGGCGCGGAAGGCGGCGAGCCAGCGGTGGTCGAGCGGAACGTCCATCGCCTTCGGCTGCGTCGCGAGCTTGACGATGACGGTGTCGGTGGCCGCGTCGATGTAGAGCCACTGGCCGTGAATGCCGATCCCCGCGAGATCGTTCCGCGACGGATCGATCGTGTACCATTTGCTGCGGTAGCGGGCGCCCGGGAAGATGTCGGCGAGGTCGCCGTCTTTCCACGCCTGGGGATCGCCGTTCTCGTGGATGTCGTCGATCCACTAGCCCGGCACCACCTGCCGTCCCTCGACCACGCCGCGGCAGCGGATCATTTCGCCGAAGCGCAGCAGATCGCGTGCGGTGACGGAAAGCCCGCCGGCGATGCGGCCCATGCCGTGGCTGTCGAGCGTGAGGGAGCCATCCTCCTCGGCGCCCATCGGCTGCCAGAGATAGTCGGAGAGGATGCGATGGTAAGGCATGCCGCAGGCGCGCTCGTAGACCCAGCCGAGCACTTCCGTATTGGTCGAGACGTAGTGGAACACCTTGCCGTGCGGCTTTCCTGTCCCGCGCAGCGTGGTGAGATAGGCGCGCTGATGGCCGGCCTCGACGCCTGGCGGCGGCACGTCCCAGCCCGAGGAGAAGCGATAGCGCGCGACGTCGCCGGCCGGATCCTCGTAGTCCTCCTCGAACTTGATCGCGACCGCCATGTCGAGGACGTTGCGGACGGTGCAGCTGCCATAGACCGAGCTCTCCAGCTCCGGCACGTAGCGCACCACCCTCGCCTCCGGATCGAGCAGGGCGCGCGCAGCCAGCACGCCGCCGAGCGTGCCGGCGATCGACTTGCTGATGGAGCAGATCAGATGCGGCGTGGTGACGCTCATGCCGTCGCCGTACCATTCGTGGATCAGTGTGCCCCGGTGCATGACCAGCAGCGCATCGCCGAAGGTTTCGCGCAACGTGGCCTCGACCGTGGTCGGCTTGCCGTCCGGCGCGGTGAAGCTGAGCTTTTGCAGCTCGCGCGGCGCGCTTGCCATCGGTGTGGGATGCGCGGAGCGGCGAACCTCCGCGGTCGGCAGCACTTCGCGGGTGTGGGTGAAGCCCCAGCGGATGGCGGGAAAGCTGCGCCAGTTGGCGCGGGTCACCTGGGCCTCGGGCGTGGGCGGGCTGCCGCGCATGATGTCCGTCGGTCGCATCTCGATCCTCCGCAAGGCCATCCCGACTGCGATGTCGGAACGGCAAGGGAGAAGACTGCACACAGGCCGCATCGGGCGTTATCGAGATCCGGCAATATTTTGCTGGACAGCGGCCATGGCCGTGCCAGTCTGGCGTAGTTCTTGCTGGCTATTCGGCTTGCAAATACTGACGTGCTGTCATGGCCTTAAGCGCAACTCTTCCGATTCAAGACTCGGCTGCCAATCTACTTCAAGCGAGCAGCACGGATGTCGACGAGCATTGCGCCACGCTCGGCCGCTGGCGGCTGAGCTACGACCAGATCAGCGCCGGGGCGTTCCGGGGCAGCTTCACGCAACTCTCCCTGCCCCGGCTCGAAGTCTTCCGCGAGATCACCAGCCAGCAGGTGCGCCAATACGGCCAGCTAGGTGCCGACAGCTTTGGCATCGGCCTGCCCTGGCACGGCGGCAGCGAGGTCAATTGCAACGGCGCCAATGTTGCGGGCTCCCAGGTCATCGCCAGCATCGACGCCGAGATCGACATGTGTACGCCGAAGGCGTTCGAGCTCCGCGGTGTCGTCGCCAGCGCGGCGCTGATCGCGGAGCTTGCGGCACGGCTCGACATCGAATTGCCGCGCGCCGTCTGGCACCAGTTGCTGGTGATCGAGATGGCGGCGGCGCCGGTCGCGCGGCTGCGCGCCCACCTCGCCGCCATTCACGAGACCATCACGGCCGCATCCGAACGGTTCGACGATCCGGCCGCGCGACAGGCGCTGGAGGACGCCCTCCTCGTCGAGATCATGGACATGCTGCCGACGGCCCAGCCCAGCGATCCCGGCCGCAGCGCCACGGCGCGCAAGCGCACCGTGGATCGCGCCCGCGAGCTGATGCATGGCAGCGGCGATCGCTCGCTGTCGCTGCTGGAGGTCTGCAAGGCGGTCGGCGCGAGCCCGCGCAAGCTCGGCTATTGCTTTCAGGAAGTCGTGGGCACGAGCCCGATGCATTACTGGCGCGCGATGCGGCTGAATCGGGTGCGGCGGGACCTGAAGCGCGCCGGCGGCGCCGAGACGTCGATCTACGACGTCGCCGTGCAACACGGCTTCTGGCACTTCAGCCAGTTCTCGCTCGACTACAAGCGCCACTTCTCCGAGCTGCCCTCGGAGACACTGCGGCGCGCGAGGCTTATCGCCTGACGCGCGCGTCTTCTACTCTACGACTAGTCGTGGCTAGCAGCTCGCTTGCGGCCATCCTTCGAGACGCCCGCCTCTGGCGGGCCCTCAGGATGAGGTCGTGTTTTGCGGCGAGATATTGGACCCTCGTGGTGAGGAGCCCGCGCAAGCGGGCGTCTCGAGCCATGCAGGCCGGGCACGTCACCAGGTCGGCAAATACGTACCCTTGAAGCGCGTCTCAAGAAACGCCTTCACGGGATCGGAGTGATAGACCGCGATCAACTGCTTCACCCACGGCTTGTCCTTGTCCTCCTCGCGGACGGCGAGGATGTTGACCCAGGGACCATCGGGGTTCTCGCGCGCGATCGCATCGGTCGCCGGATTGAGGCCGGCCTGCACGGCGTAATTGTTGTTGATCGAGACGACGTCGACGTCCTGCAGCGCGCGCGGCAGCTGGGCGGCATCGAGCTCGACGAAGCGCAGCTTCTTCGGATTGTCGGTGATGTCGGCAATGGTCGAGGAGACGTTGTTCGGATCCTTTAGCTTGATCACGCCGTGCAGCGCCAAAATCATCAGGCCGCGCGCGCCGTTGGAGGGATCGCTGGCAATCGCAACGCGAGCGCCTTCCGGCAAATCGGCGAGCTTCTTGTATTTCTGCGAATAGACGCCCTGCGGCGAGCCGATCGTGTTGGCTACCTTGACAATTTTCCAGCCGGTCTTGGAGATCTGGTTCTTCAGGTAAGGCTCGTGCTGGAACGAGTTGGCTTCGAGGTCCTTCAGCGCCAGCGCCTGGTTCGGAATGACGTAGTCGGTGAACTCGACCACCTTGATGTCGAGGCCGCGCTCGGCGCCGACCTTCTTCACCACGTCCAGGATCTCGGCATGGGGGCCGGCGGTAACGCCGACGCGGATGGTTTCAGCTTGAGCGGTGGTCGCAAGCAAGGCTGCAGCCGCAAGGGTTGCGAGAAAGCGCATTGTAGTCTCCAGTTTCAGGGAATGAGTATCAGCGCTGCCGCAGCCGGCGGTTGACCCGGCGTGCCAGATAATCGCCCGCGCTCTGCACGAGCTGCACCAGCGCGATCAGCACGACCACGACGGCCAGCATCATCTCCGGCATGAAGCGCTGATAGCCGTAGCGGATGCCGAGATCGCCGAGTCCGCCGCCGCCGACGGCACCGACCATGGCGGAGTAGCCGAGCAGGCTGACCACCGCGAGCGTCAGCGCCAGCAGCAGGCCGGGCAACGCTTCGGGGATCAGTACCTTGAGAACGATCTGGATCGGTGATGCCCCGAACGAGGACGCGGTTTCGATCAGGCCGCCATCGACCTCGCGGATCGCGGCCTCGACCAGACGCGCGATGAACGGCGTCGATGCGATGACCAGCGGCACGATCGCCGCGGTCGATCCGATCGAGGTGCCGGCAATGAGCCGCGTGAACGGGATGATGGCGACGACCAGGATGATGAAGGGCGTGGAGCGCGTCGCATTGACGACCATGCCGAGCACGCGATTGATGGTGGGCGCCGCGAACAGCTCGCCTTTCCGGCTGGTCGCGAGGAACACGCCGAGCGGCAGGCCGAAGGCGGTGCCGAGCAGTGCCGCGATGCCGACCATGTACAGGCTTTCGCCTGTTGCCTGGACGATGAGGTTGATGAGTTCAGGCGACATAGCCGAGACGCTCCGCCGGGAGTTGATATTGAGAGAGCCAGGCGAGCGTGCGCGTCACCGCGTCCTCGCCACCGGGAATACCGAGGGTCAATGAGCCCACATGCTGGCCGCCGATCTCGTCGATGCGCGCCGACAGCAGCGCCACGTCGAGACCGAGCTCGCGGGCAAGCCGCGCCACCACCGTGTCGCCGGCCCCTGCCCCGCGCACCTGGACGCGGATCACGGCCTGCCCGCCCGCAGACGGCTCTGGTACGATCCGGCTCGCCAGCGAGACCGGCAGGCTGTCGCCGATGACCTCGGCCAGGAAAGACTGTGTGATCGGGTGTTTGGGATGGGTGAAGATATCGGCGACATGGCCGCTCTCGACGACGTGGCCGGCATCGAGTACCACGACTTCCTTGGCGAGCTGTCGCACCACGGACATTTCGTGGGTGATCAGCACGATGGTCACGCCAAGCTCGCGGTTGATGTTGGCAAGCAGATCGAGGATCGCGCGCGTGGTCTGCGGGTCGAGCGCCGAGGTCGCCTCGTCCGACAGCAGCACGCTCGGCCGCGTCGCCAGCGCACGGGCAATGCCGACGCGCTGCTTCTGGCCGCCCGAGAGTTCGGAAGGATAGCGGTCGTGCTTGTCGGCGATGCCGACCAGCGCCAGCAGCTCGGCGACGCGGGCCTTGATGTCGGACTTGGCCCAGCCGGCGATCTCCAGCGGCAGCGCGATGTTGTCGGCCGCCGTACGCGACGACAGCAGGTTGAAATGCTGGAAGATCATCCCGATCGAGCGCTGCGCCAGCCGCAATTCGCGGCCGGCCAGCGCCGAGATATCGCTGTTATCGACGATCACGCGGCCCGTGGTCGGCTTCTCCAGCCCGTTGATCAGCCGGACCAGGCTCGACTTGCCGGCGCCGGAGCGGCCGATGACGCCGGTGATCGAGCTGCGCGCAATCGCGAAGTCGATGTCTTGCAGCGCGTTGACGCCGGGCTTGCCGCGATAGGCCGGATAGATCTTCGAGATGCCCTCGAAACGGACCATCGCGTCAGCGTTTCGGGCGGCAGGTGAAATCGCTTCAAGCGTTTCGATCTTCTGTCCGATCGCGAGCGATTGGTGGGCGTTCATGGGGGCGGCCTTCATGCACAACAGTTCCTGCTGCCCCCGTGGGGCATGCGGGAACCGGTCGCGTCAAGCGACGGAGAGTGAAATCGCGGCGAGGGTTCCGGTGGAACGCGCTGCACTGCAGCACGCACCATCGCCTTTTCAGGTCTTCCTTGCAATGTCAGATATTTGCGGGGAGTTGGACGAAGTTTTCCTAATCCCACCCCGGCGAAGAAAATTCGTCTGCCGGGGGTATGAGCTTCCGGCCCCGCTCAACTGATCTGCAACCAGGGCAGCACGATCAGCAGCAGTCCCGCAAAATAGAGCAGCCCGAACAGCAGCCCAAAGCCCCAGAACTGGCCCTTCCCGATGTAGCCGCTGCCGAAATACATCGGCGCGGGTCCCGTCGCGTAAGGCGAGATCACGCCCATCAGGCCGAGCGAATACATGCAGAGCATGGCGAGCGTCGTGACCGGCAGGCCGGGGATGCCCGATCCGACCGCGAGCACCACCGGCAGCACGGCCGCCGCATGCGAGGTGATGCTCGAGAAGAAGTAGTGGATCCAGAAGAACAGCGCGACCAGCAGGATCATCGCGGTCGACGGCGACAGCCCCGCGAGCGGTTTGGCGTATTCGGTCGCGAACCATTTGATGAAGCCGATCTCGTTGAGGCCCGAGGCCAGCGTCAGCAGCGAGGTGAAATAGAAGAACACCTCCCAGGCGCTCTTCTCGCTGACGATGTCGGCGAACTCGATCACGCCCGTCACCAGCATCAGCGAGATCACGATGAACACGACGGTGGTGGCGTTGACGAAGTTCGAGCCGAGCAGCGGCACGTGGATGTCCGGGCTCGAGCCCGCGATCCACAGGAACATCGCGAGGATGATCAGAGCCAGCATGATCCACTCGTTGCGCGACATCGGGCCCATCTCGCTGACCTCCCTGGCCGCCCATTCGGAGATCTCCGGGCTGTGCTTCACCTCGGGACGGCAGACCACATAGCTGAGCAGCGGAACGAGGATCATCAGGAGGATGCCGAGCGGCGCAAAGCCGACGAACCACTGCGCCCAGCTCACCTCGACGCCGGCGGTCCTCTTGGCGATCGCAAGCGCGGCCGCATTGGGCGCGAGCGCGGTGAAGAACAGCGAGCTGGTAATCGCGGTTGCCGCAAACGCCGTCCACATCACATAGGTGCCGATCTTGCCGGCGGTCGGTCCCGGCTCGGAGCCGTAGATGCGCGGGATGTTGCTGATGATGGGATAGACGATGCCGCCGCTGCGCGCGGTGTTGGATGGCGTCGCTGGTGCCAGCAGGAAGTCCGACATCGCCACCGCATAGCCGAGACCGAGCGTGTTGCGGCCGAGCTTCTGCACCAGCACCAGCGCGATGCGGCGGCCGAGCTGGCTCTTGCGATAACCGATCGAGAATACGAAGGCGCCGACGATCAGCCACACCGTGCTCTCGGCAAAGCCCGCGAGCATCCAGCGCAGCGACTTGCCGGGATCGGGATCGATATAGCCGGCGACGCCAGCGACCGTCAGCCCGATGAACCCGACCGCGCCGACCGGCATCGATTCCAGGATGAGTCCGGTGATGACGGCCGCGAACACGGCAAAATAGTGCCATTGATTGGCGTTGAGACCCGTCGGCACCGGCCACAGATAGATGGCCAGCCACACCACGAGCGGCGCGATCAGCTTCCAGCTAAACCCTTTTGCCTGAGGCGTCTGCGAGCTAGCGGCCATGGGCCCTCCCCCCTCGATTGTCGTCGCATTGTACCGCCCGTTGGCCGAGCCGTTTTTGTCCTAGCGCGGCGTATACGGACTGTCCGCGGCGCGATCAATGGCCTGACTTCACGTTCTACCGCCCCTTGCTACCGCCCCTTGAAGCGCGGTTTGCGGCGGGTCAGGAACGCCTCGATGCCCTCCTTGTGGTCTTCGGTGAGACTCGCCAGCGCGAACTGGTCGACGTCCATGTGGCTGGCGAGATCGTCCAGCGCATGTGCCAGCCGGTTGACGGTCAGCTTGGTCATTGCGACTGAGAGCGGCGGCTGCGCGGCGACCTTCCGGGCAAGCTCCATGGCGGCATCGAACGCATGGCCGGGATCGGCCACCTGCTCCACCAGGCCCCATTCATAGGCCTCATCAGCGCTGATGCGCTGGTCGGCCAGGATCACCGCCTGCTTGGTGCGGGCCGGCCCGATCAGATGCAGCATGCGCGGGATGCTCTGCCAGCTCATGTTCATGCCGAGCCCGATCTCGGGCACGCGCAGATGCGCGTCGTGCCCCATCACGCGGAAGTCGAGCGCCACGGCCAGCGCGACGCCGCCGCCGACGCAAAAACCCTCGATGGCGGCGATCGTGATCTGCTCCATCTCATGCCAGGCGTGGGTCAGACGCGGCCCGAGCTTGAGATGCCGCCGCAGCGTGCCGAGATCCATGTCCTTGCGCGAGCGGCCCTCGGCATCCTTGAGGTCGAAGCCGGCGCTGAAGGCGCTGGTGCTGCCCGTCAGAACCACGACGGACGTTGCGGCATCATCCTCGAAGCTGCGCGCGGCCGCGGTGAGCTGGCGCAGTGCCTCCGGCGAGAGCGCGTTGATGCCGTCGCCGCGGTCGAACCGCACCACCGCAATCCGCCCCTCCGGTCCGAGGCCCTTCTCGATCGTCACGAAGTTCGTCACCAATGTCTCCCAATCCGCTTTGCTGCGAGGCTAGCCTACATCCGGCCTCACGAATATGGGACCCGGTTGCGCCCCAGCGCATACTCGACAGGCAGGGACCATTGCGCCTATCTTTGCGCCATGAGCCACGATCACGACCATCATCACGACCATTCCGAGCTGTCGGAGACCGAGCTGCGCGTGCGCGCGCTCGAGACGATCCTGACAGAAAAAGGCTATGTCGAGCCGGCCGCGCTCGACGCCATCATCCAGGCCTATGAGACCAGGATCGGACCGCACAATGGCGCGCGCGTCGTCGCCAAGGCCTGGACCGATCCGGCGTTCAAGAAGGCGCTGCTAGAGGATGGCTCGAAGGCCATCGGCACGCTCGGCCATGTCAGCCGCGTCGGCGACCATCTCGTCGTGGTCGAGAACACGCCGGAGCGACACAACATGGTCGTGTGCACGCTGTGCTCCTGCTACCCTTGGGAGATGCTGGGGCTGCCGCCGGTCTGGTACAAGGCTGCGCCCTATCGCTCGCGCGCGGTGAAGGACCCGCGCGGCGTGCTCGCCGATTTCGACGTCACCCTGCCGAAGGACATGGAAATCCGTGTCTGGGATTCGACGGCCGAGACCCGCTTCCTGGTGCTGCCGATGCGCCCCGCGGGCACCGAAGGCTGGAGTGAGGAGCAGCTCGCCGAACTCGTCACGCGCGATTCCATGATCGGCACCGGCTTTCCCAAGACGCCTGGAGCGCCCTCGTGAACGGCGTCCACGACATGGGCGGCATGGACGGGTTCGGCAAGGTCGAGGCCGAGCCGAACGAGCCGATGTTTCACGAGGAGTGGGAATCGCGTGTTCTCGCCATGGTGCGCGCGATGGGCGCGGCGGGCGCCTTCAACATCGACACCTCGCGCTTCTATCGCGAGACGCTGCCGCCGCACGACTATCTCTCGAGCTCCTACTACAAGAAATGGTTTCTCGGGCTCGAGGAGATGCTGATCGAGAAGGGCTACCTCACCCGGGAGGAGGTCGCCGCCGGCCACGCGATGCAGCCTGCAAAGGCGCTCAAGCACGGCAAGTTCGACCTCGCCAATGTCGAGCGCGTCATGGTGCGCGGCAAGTTCGCCCGCCCTGCTCCGGCGCCGGCAAAATTCAACATCGGCGATCGCGTCCGCGCCAAGAACATTCATCCGACCACGCATACGCGGCTGCCGCGCTATGTGCGCGGCCATGTCGGTGTCGTCGAGCTGAACCACGGCTGCCACGTATTTCCGGATTCGGCGGCGATGGAGCTCGGCGAAAATCCGCAATGGCTTTACACGGTCGTATTCGAGGGCCGCGACCTCTGGGGCGCGGACGGTGATCCGACCTTGAAGGTGTCGATCGACGCCTTCGAACCCTATCTGGACCCGGCGTGATGAGCAGCCCGGCTGCGGCCGCTGCGACGGCGGCCATTCCGAGCATTCCGCGCGATGACGACGGCCCGGTGTTCCGCGCACCCTGGGAAGCGCATGCGTTTGCGATGGCGCTGACGCTGCACGAGCGCGGCGTGTTCACCTGGCCGGAATGGGCCGCAGCCTTGGCCTCCGAGATCAAGCGCGCCCAAGCCGCCGGCGACCCTGACACGGGCGAGACCTATTACCTGCACTGGCTCGCCACGCTGGAAGGTTTGGTTGCAAGCAAGGGCGTCGCATCGGCGGAGACGCTGCACCGCTACCGCGACGCCTGGGACCACGCCGCGGATCGTACGCCGCACGGTAAGCCGATCGAGCTGCGGCCGGAGGATTTTCGGTAGGTCGGTAAGAGGCACGCTCGTGCCAAGCCCTCCGCTGTCATTCCCCGCGAAAGCGGGGAATCCAGTAGGCCGCGGCCTCTCGACTCAAGCACGGTCTCTGGGATACTGGATCACCCGCTTTCGCGGGTGATGACACCGAATATGTGGCCTCAGCGGCCCGCCGCAAACTCCCGCCATCCCTTCGCCCGCAAACTGCACGCCGGGCACTCGCCGCACCCGAAACCCCACTCATGCTGCGCGCCGCGTTCGCCGAGATAGCAGGTGTGCGAGTGCTCGCGGATGAGATCGACCAGTCCTGCGCCACCGAGGTCGTGAGCGAGCTTCCACGTCGCCGCCTTGTCGATCCACATCAGCGGCGTATGCAGCTCGAATTGCCTGGCCATGCCGAGCGAGAGCGCGGCCTGCATGGCGCGGATGGTGTCGTCGCGGCAATCGGGGTAGCCGGAATAATCGGTCTCGCACATGCCGCCGACGATGTGGGTGATGCCGCGCCGGTAGGCGAGCGCCGCGGCAAACGTCAGGAACACCAGGTTGCGGCCGGGCACGAACGTATTCGGCAGGCCGTCGGCGCCCATCGCGATGGCGACGTCGCGCGTCAGCGCCGTCTCGGACACAGCCGCCAGCGTCGGAATCGACAGCGTGTGGCTCTCGCCGAGCCTTGCGGCCCAATCGGCACGCAGCCCCTTGATGCCGTCGAACAGCCGGTCGCGGCAGGCGAGTTCGATGGCATGGCGCTGGCCATACTCGAAACCCAGTGTCTCCACGCGTGCAAAGCGGCTGAGCGCCCAGGCGAGGCAGGTGGTGGAATCCTGGCCGCCGGAAAAGAGCACCAGGGCGGTTTGTGATGAAAATGCGTCACTCATGGCCCGCGCTTTAGCACTGCGGGCGCGGCTCGCCAATCTGCCGCCAATCGGTGGAAATCGGCCTGTTCCGCAGCGCCGCGCTGGGAACGGCGGGCCGCTTTTGGCATAAGGCTTTGGAGCCAGGAGACTGCCCCGCAATGACCCCTTCCCGCGACATTTCCCGTCTGATCGAGATCATGGCGGCGCTGCGCACGCCGGTGACCGGCTGCCCCTGGGACCTCGAGCAGAATTTCGCGACGATCGCGCCCTACACGATCGAGGAGGCCTATGAGGTGGTCGAGGCCATCAGCCGCGGCGATCTCGACGATCTGCGCGAGGAGCTCGGTGACCTCCTGCTCCAGGTCGTGTTTCACGCCCAGATGGCTTCAGAACAGAATGCCTTTACCTTCGGCGACGTCGTGGAGGCCATCACCCGCAAGATGATCCGGCGCCACCCTCATGTCTTCGCCGACAAGGACGGCAACCTCGCCTCCTCCCACGTCAAGGAGGTCTGGGACCGCATCAAGGCCGAGGAGAAAGCCGAACGTGCGGCTCGCCGGCCGCCGGAGGAAACGCCGACGCACAAGTCGTTACTCTCGGGCGTCAAGGCCGGTCAGCCCGCGCTGACGCGCGCGATGGAGCTCCAGCGCAAGGCCTCCACCGTCGGCTTCGACTGGAACGACCCGCGCGCGGTGCTGGCGAAAATCCGCGAAGAAGCCGACGAGATCGAGGCGGCGCTCGACCGCAACGACAGCGAGGGGCTGGCGGAGGAAACCGGCGATCTGATGTTCGCACTCGTCAATCTCGCCCGCCACGTCGACGCCGATCCGGAAGCCGCGCTACGCGCGACGAATGCAAAGTTCGAGCGGCGCTTCGCCTTCATCGAGCGCGCGCTTGAGGCGCAAGGGCGGACGCTCGAGCAGGCGTCGCTGGCGGAGATGGACGCGCTGTGGAACGCGGCGAAGAGTGAGGGGAAACCGGTATCAGAGACTCGCTCGCAGGCCCGCCGCTAGCGTTGTGGCCTGCTCCATCGGTGTACCCGCAAGGATCGAAGCGGTCGCGAAGGAGATATAGGTCAGCATCTTTTCCCGAATGCCGCGAGGCGGTCATGGCGGATCGCAGTCAAGCCATGAAACCGTCACGACAAGCAGTCTAGAGTTGAGCAACGGAGCCCGCGCAGCCGAAATCCCACCTCAGGTGAGTGCGATGCCATTAAAGCACTATTCGGTCCTCAAAGGACGCCCGATCGCGATGCGTTTCGGCACCGGCCAGTCGCCGCACTATCAAGTCCATGTCGTGGCCGACAACGCGGATTTCCGCATCGCCGTCAATGTGCAGTCAGCCGACGGAAGCGAAGTCGAGTTCCTGGTGCGATCGCACTTTGTCCATCCGATCACCGATCATCTCGCGGCGCTGCCGGAGGGCCTGCACCCGCAGCCGCCGAAGCCGGCCAGCATCGCGCTGGACTTCATTCGCGGCAATCTGATGCAGCCCCAGGAGATGATCCCGCTGCCGCTGTCCGTGCCCGGACCCGACAATGACCTCAACGAGAAGCTCGACCAGTTCGTCCAGCGCGCGCTCTCAAACGAAAGCGCGATGATCTACGCATTCGGTGAGACATGGGGGCCGGAAACCAAAGCGGACAATTATTTCGGCTTCCGGCCGGGTCGCGGCATTCACGACATCCATATGAATCAGGGAAATCCAATCGGGCGATTCTCGGGCGACAACGGGCCATGGCAAGACGGCGGGCTGGTGTTCGAATTCCCGGATCAGAAGCTATGGACGGCGGTCTTCCTCAAATTTCAGACGCAGGCCTGGCACACCGACGACAAGACCGGTGACCCCATCGATCTCGGCGCGCCGACACAGCCGCCAGATCCGACCGCTCCTCCGACCGGGCAAATGCCTGACGGACTCGTGCGCATCATCGCAGCACTCGTCAATGCCTTGAAAACGCCTGAGCGGGAAGTCGTCACGCTGCTCAATACGGCCGATCGCGACATCGATCTCACCGGCTGGATGCTGGCCGACAAGCAGAAGAACAAGATGGCCCTGTCAGGGAAGATCGCGGCCGGGGGCACGCTCGCAATCGTCGTGCAGAAGCCGATGGAGTTGTCGAACCAGGGCGGCATCATTTCGCTGCTGGACGAGCGCGGGATCAAGATCCACGGCGTCGCCTATACCAAGGCGCAGGCGAAGAATCCGGGCCTGACCATTCCATTCTAGCGTTACGCGTCTCAACCCAGAAACGCGGATATGGTCGATATCGCACGCAGGCCGGTCGGGCGCACCGCGCCCTTCGGATCACGCCACGCGCGGCACGGCATCGAACCGGTTCACCACGATATCCCGCTTGGTCTCGTCGACCCGCACCGTCATGTCGAAGCGGCCGTCGTGCAGCTCTTTCGCCAGCACCTCGGAATTCCTGTGCAGCCAGCTGATCCCGGCACCGTCGGCGGCGTCGATGGAGAGATCGAGCGTGGTGCGCTTTGCGGCGAGCCGTTCCTCGATCGCGGCGAGCAGCGCGTCGATCCCCTCGCCTGACACGGCCGACACCAGCATCGCCGGGTGATCCTCCGGCCGGCGCGCGGCGATGTTCAAGAGCTCTTCGCGCTTGTCAGGCTCGTAACGGTCGATCTTGTTCCAGACCTCGATGATGCGGCCGGAATCGTCGGGGTTGATGCCGAGCTGGCGCAGCACCGCGTCGACGTCACTCTGCTGGGCCTCGGCATCCTCGTGCGAGATGTCGCGCACATGCAGGATGACGTCGGCCTCCAGCACCTCTTCCAGCGTAGCGCGGAAGGCCGCGACGAGCTGGGTCGGCAGGTTGGAGATGAAGCCGACGGTGTCGGACAGCATTGCCTTGCCGCCATGCGGCAAAGTGAGCGCGCGCAGGGTCGGATCGAGTGTTGCAAACAACATGTCGGCGGCCTGGACGTCTGCGCGCGTCAGGCGGTTGAACAGCGTCGACTTGCCGGCATTGGTGTAGCCGACCAGCGCGACGACGCGATACGGCACACGCTGACGGCCGGCGCGATGCAGCCGCCGCGTCGCCTGCACCTTCTTCAGCTCGCCCTCGAGTTTCGAGATGCGCTCCTGGATCAGGCGGCGATCGGCTTCGATCTGCGTCTCGCCGGGACCGCCCATGAAGCCGAAGCCGCCACGCTGGCGTTCCAGATGGGTCCAGGAGCGAACGAGGCGCGAGCGCTGGTAGTTGAGATGCGCAAGCTCGACCTGGAGCGAGCCTTCCTTGGTCTTGGCGCGGCGGCCGAAGATTTCCAGGATGAGCCCGGTGCGGTCGAGCACCTTGGCGTGCAATTCCTTCTCGAGATTGCGCTGCTGGATCGGCGCCAGCGCGCAATCCATCACGACGAGCTCGACGTCGAGGCTCTTGGCCAGCGCGGCGATCTCCTCGACCTTGCCCTTGCCGATATAGGTCGCGGGGCGGATCTGGCTGATCGGCGCGATGATGGCGTCGGCAATGACGAGGTCGATCGCCCGCGCGAGGCCGGCGGCCTCATCAAGCCGGGCCTCCGCGTCACGCTGAACATGGCTTTCCGATTGCGTGTCGGTACCGCCCGCGCGCACACGCAAGTAGGGGCCGATGACAAGCACCCGCCCCGTCTGCTTCGCCCCTGCCGACCGCGGACGGTCGGCCTCCCCGTCGAAATTCCGGGGTTCCAATCAGATCACTCTCAAGCCGGCTGATCCTCGCCGCCTTCGAACAACTGGATCGGAGCGCCCGGCATGATGGTCGAGATCGCATGCTTGTAGACAAGCTGCGAGTGACCGTCGCGCCGAAGCAGCAAACAGAAATTGTCGAACCAGGTCACGATGCCCTGGAGCTTCACTCCGTTGACCAGAAAGATCGTCAGTGGCGTCTTGGTTTTGCGAACGTGATTGAGGAAGGTGTCCTGTAGGTTTTGTGCGCGGTCTGCCGCCATTGTTTTTTTCTCGCTTTGAGTTTCTTTTTATTGCGCCGGTTGCGGCCCTCTTTGTGACATTCGGGGCCTCTTCCGGTTGCTATTCCTCATGAGATCCCCCTCGGAGGAACAGCGGTTCGATTAGAGGACAGGACGGGTTATTAGGCAAGCCGCTTCACGCGGCAGGCCACGCCCAAATGCCCCGAAAAACTACGGAAATCGATGATTTTCCTCGCTAATCCCTGAGGTGCGGCCGCGACGTCGCGGTGTCAGCCGACACCGAGCGCCTTCAGCTTCCGGTGCAACGCCGAACGTTCCATGCCAACAAACTCAGCTGTGCGAGAAATATTTCCTGAAAAACGGCTGATCTGTGCAATCAAATAGTCGCGCTCGAACACTTCGCGCGCTTCGCGCAGCGGCAGCCCCATGATGTGCTCGCCATTGTTGCTGGTCGGCATCGCCGGCACCATCGAGCCGACGTCCTGCGGCAGCATGTCGGCGGTGATGATCACCTCCGGTCCGCCCGCGGCCAGAATCATGACTCTCTCAACGTTGTTGCGGAGCTGGCGCACGTTGCCCGGCCACACATGCGATTGCAGCACCGCCATCGCGTCCTGCCCGATCTGCCGCTTGGGCAGGCCGCTGCCGGCCGAGATCTGCTCCATGAAATAGTCGATCAATTCCGGAATGTCCTCGCGCCGCTCCGAGAGCGCGGGCACGCGGATCGGCACCACCGAGAGCCGATGATAGAGGTCTTCGCGGAAATGACCGGCAGCGATCTCCTCTTCGAGATTTCGCGCCGTGGAGGAGATGATGCGGACGTCGACCTGCACCTTGCCGGTGCCGCCGACGCGCTGGAACGACTGCTCGACCAGCACGCGCAAAATCTTGTTCTGGGTCTCGCGCGGCATGTCCGCGATCTCGTCGATGAACAGCGTGCCGCCATGGGCTTCCTCGAGCGCACCGGGCTTGCGCGCCTGCTCGCCGTTAGATTGCTCGACACCGAACATCTCGTGCTCCATGCGCTCCGGCGTGATCGCGGCGGCATTGATCACGACGAACGGACCATCGGCGCGGCCCGAGGCCGTATGCAGCGTGCGCGCGGTCAGCTCCTTGCCCGCGCCGGCCGGGCCGACGATCAGGATGCGGCTGTTGGCCTTGGCCGCGCGATCGATGGTCTGGCGCAGCTGGTTCATGCTCGGCGAGCGGCCGACGAGCGAGCTTGCGCTCGGCGCGAGCTGCTTCAGCTCCTTGACCTCGCGCTTGAGTCGCGAGTTCTCCAGCGCTCTGTTCGCGACCAGGATCAGCCGGTCGGCCTTGAACGGCTTCTCGATGAAGTCGTAGGCGCCGCGCTTGATCGCGGCGACCGCGGTCTCGATATTGCCGTGGCCGGAGATCATCACGACCGGCAGATCGGCATTGTCCTTCTTGACCTGCTCCAGCAGCTGCAAGCCGTCGAGCTTGGAGCCCTGGAGCCAGATGTCGAGAAACACCAGGTGCGGCCTGCGATTGGCGATCTCGGCGAGCGCCGTATCGCTGTCGCGAGCGGTCCGGGTCACGAAGCCCTCGTCTTCGAGAATGCCCGCGACGAGATCGCGAATATCGGCCTCATCATCGACAATCAGAATTTCACTTGCCATGGTTCGCGCCTGTCTTGTCAGATGCCTGTTGAGGCTTCGATCTTCGTTGAATCATTGGTCATTTCAGCCGGCTCTTTGGTTTCGGCGGCCGGCGGTTTTGTTTCGGGCGGCTTGGCGATGTCCGTGACCGCGTTTGCGGCCAACGATGCCTGCACGGTCCCCTCGCTCTTCGCGGGGGCACCGGAGATCGCAAAACGCATCCGCATCCACGCGCCGCGCTGGCCCTCGCGGAAATCGGAAGCGTCCTTCAGCTCGATACGCCCGCCATGGTCTTCGAGCACGCGGCCGACGATCGCCAGGCCAAGGCCGGTGCCCTTGGCCCGCGTCGTCACATAAGGCTCGAGGAGGCGCGAGCGCGCGACCTTGGGCAGGCCGATGCCGTTGTCGATGACGTCGATCAGCACGTCCTCGCCCTCGCGCGAGACCACGACGTCGATGCGGCCCTTGCCGTAATCCTTGCCGAGCTCCTCCGGCGGCACCTGCTCGACCGCCTCGGTGGCGTTCTTGACGATGTTGGTGACCGCCTGCGAGATCAGCCGCCGGTCGAACTGCGCGCGCAGCGGATCTTCCTTGAATTCGGCCTCGATATCGATCTCGGGATGGGCGACCTTCATCAGGAACACCGCCTGCCGCACGGTGTCGGCGACGTCCTCGCCCTCCATCACCGGCTTCGGCATCCGTGCGAAACGCGAGAACTCGTCGACCATGCGGCGGATATCGTCGACCTGGCGCACGATGGTATCGGTGCACTGCTCGAAGATCTGCTTGTCCTTGGTCTCGGTGATGTCCTTGCCGAACTTGCGGCGGATGCGCTCGGCCGAGAGCTGGATCGGCGTCAGCGGATTCTTGATCTCATGCGCGATGCGGCGCGCGACGTCGCCCCAGGCCGAGGTGCGCTGCGCCGAGACCAGCTCGGTGATGTCGTCGAGCGTGATGATGTAGCTGTCGTGCGGCTGGCTGGTCTTCTCGGCGCTGACGCGGACCGACAGGTTGCGCTCGGTGCCGTCGCGCGTGATCGTGATCTGGCCCTGCACCAGGCGCTGGGTCCCTTCCCGCGCCGTCTTCATCATCTCCTCTAGCTCGGGCAGCACGTCGGAGAGCGGATGGCCGAGCGTCTCCGCTTCGGAGTGCCCGATCAGCTTCTCGGCGGAGCGGTTGAGGATGCCGACGCTGCCCGAATTGTCGACGCCGATGATGCCGGCACTCGCCGAGGACAGCACGGCCTCGATGAAGCGGCGGCGGCTGTCGATGAGATCGCTGGCGTTGACGAGCTCGTCACGCTGGCTGCGCAATTCCTGCGTCATCTTGTTGAAGGTCTCACCCAGCTGGGCGAGGTCGCCTTCCGACTGGTGCACGGGCACCTTCACATGGAGGTCGCCGGTCGAGACCGTGTGTGCCGCGTTCATCAGCCGCCGGATCGGGGCCACCAGCGAGTTGGCGAAGTTGAGGCCGATCAACACCGAGGCCATCAGGATGGTCAGCGCGATCACCGCGAACATCAGCGCGAAGGCGACCTGGATGCCGAGCCGGCGCGACTCGATCTGGGCGTATTCGGCGACGCTGACTTCGGTCTGCTTGAGCTGGTTGACGACGTTCGGATCGAGCGGCCGCGCGACATAAAGGAAGGTGTCGCTGAAGGCGCGCAGGCGGATCACCGCGGCGACGAAGCTCGCATCCGGCAGCACGGCGATCTCGGGCTCGGATTCGTTGACGTTGCTGAGGAAGTCCGGCGCCGGCGGCGAATAGGCGAGCCGCATGCCGGTGTCGGCCGATTCGAGGATATTGGTGTTCTTGTCGATGATCATCGCGCCCGGCAGGTTGCGGGAGCCGGCGCTGGCGGTCAGCAGCTCGCGGAACGAGCGGCGGTCCTGGTCGTAGAGCGGCCGGGCGTGGGCGATGTCATTGGCCATGCCGAGAATGTCGCCGCGGATCAGCTGTGCGTGGTCCTGCATGTAGGCGCGCGCGATCGTCAGCGAATTCTGGATCACCTCCTTGGTCGGGCCGGAGAACAGCCGGTCGAGGCCGCGCTCGATGGTGACGTTGGCGACGACGGCGACCAGCACCGCCGGCAGCACCGCCACGATCGAGAACAGGCTGACGATCTGGACATGGAGGCGCGCCGCCGCCCGGCCCCGCCGCCGCGCCAGGATCAACTGCCAGAGCTCGCGGACGATGATGCCAACCAGCAGCAGGATCGTGGCCGCATTGATCAGATAGAAGGAGCGGACCACCTCCGGCGTCGGCTCGATCCTCGTGAGACCGGTCAGGACCAGGAAGGTCAGGAGGGCCGACAGCAACGCCATCGCCACGGCAAGGGGTGCCAGCCAGCGTCGCACCGACCAACGCCGGGGCTCTTCCGCTGGGGCCGTGTCGAAGTGTGCGGCCGAGGTATCTGCGCTGGTCATTCCGGCAATGGTGCTGAAAACGGGGTCCGCGGCGGGCGGATACTGATGTATTCGTACCACATTGTTGCCGAATTGCGACAATTCCGCGGCGCCCTCGCCGCGACGGACCGGCGCATCCACAGGCCGCTGTTCTGGCAAACCTCGCTTGCGGGAACGGATTCCCGCCCCTGCGGCTTGACCGCCATGGACAGGTTCTTTCTCGCGATGATGGTGTCGGCCGTGCTGCTGCTGATCGTAGCCGCCGACCTCCTGGTCAATGGTCTCGGGGTGCAGCAGCCGCTGGCGAACGTCGCCAGCGCCCAGCCGGTCTCGGCGCGGCTGATCAGATGAGCGCGACGCTGCGCTCGGCGGTTGAATAGCAATTCATACGTTCCAGCGGAACGTTTCGGCCTGATTCGGACTTTTGCTCACCGCGTTAGCCACAACGGCCAGCGCGATCCGGACAGGCTCAGCTCCGCTTTGGTAGGGGGAGCTGAGCCACCGTCCGTTCGGGAAGACTAACCCCCGCTCCGGTACACCTGGATATCGAGGTCCCGGATCTTCTTCCGCAGCGTGTTGCGGTTGAGACCGAGCAAATCGGCGGCGCGGATCTGGTTGCCGCGGGTGGCGGCGAGCGCGGCCGTGAGCAGTGGCACCTCGATCTCCTTGAGGATGCGGTGATAGAGGCCCGGCGGCGGCACGCCGTTCGGGAAGCCCTGGAAGTGCGAGGAGAGATAGGCCTCGACCGCGCCGCCGAGATTGTCGACGCCCTGCTGGACCGCGGCACCGGGGCTGACCGTGGGCGGCGCCAACTCGCCGTCGATGACGGAGCCCGTGATCACGTCCTGCGGGTAGAGCGCGGCGAGGCGCCGGGCGAGATTCTCGAGCTCGCGCACGTTGCCGGGCCAGCGGTGCTGCTTCATCCGCTCCAGCGCCAGCGCATCGAGCTTCTTCGGCGGCAGGCCGTCCTTCTCGGCCAGCGTGAAGAAGTGCCGCACGAGGTCCGGCAGGTCTTCGATGCGCTCGCGCAAGGGGGGCAGCCGCAGCGGCACGACGTTGAGGCGGAAGAACAGATCTTCGCGGAATAGGCCCTGCTGGATCAGGACGCGCAGGTCCTTGTTGGACGCCGCGACGATCCGCACGTCGGTCTTGATCGGGGTGCGGCCGCCGACGGTGGTGTATTCGCCCTGCTGGAGCACGCGCAGCAGGCGGGTCTGCGCCTCCATCGGCATGTCGCCGATCTCGTCGAGGAACAGCGTGCCGCCCTCGGCCTGCTCGAACCGGCCCGAGGCGCGGGTGTTGGCGCCGGTGAAGGCGCCGCGCTCGTGGCCGAACAGTTCGGACTCGATGAGGTCACGCGGGATCGCCGCCATGTTGACCGCGACGAACGGGCCGTTGCGGCGCTTGCCGTAATCGTGCAGCGCGCGCGCCACCAGCTCCTTGCCGGTGCCGGACTCGCCCGTGATCATCACGGTGAGGTCGGTCTGCATCAGGCGCGCCAGCACGCGGTAGATTTCCTGCATCGCCGGCGAGCGGCCGACCAGCGGGATCGCCTCCATCTCGGCGTCCTCGTCCGGCGTCGAGACCCGTTCCTTCGGCTCGGCCAGCGCACGGCCGACGATGGCGATCAGCTCCTTCAGGTCGAAGGGCTTTGGCAGATATTCGTACGCCCCGCGCTCCGAGGCGCGGATCGCGGTCATGAACGTGTTCTGCGCGCTCATGACGATGACGGGCAGATTCGGCCGCATCTTCTTGATCCGCGGCAGCAGGTCGAAGGCGTTCTCGTCGGGCATCACCACGTCGGTGATGACGAGATCGCCCTCCCCCTGGCTGACCCAGCGCCACAGCGTTGCGGCATTGCCGGTGAGCCGGACTTCATAGCCGGCGCGGGATAGCGCCTGATTGAGAACCGTGCGGATGGCGGTGTCGTCATCAGCAACGAGAATGCTACCTGCGGGCATCGTTAATCCTCATTTCGCCCCCTGTGACGCAGACGACGACTTCCCGGCAGAGCCGTCGCGGCTGCTTGGATCGGCATGTTTGACCGATGTGGAATACATCGGCATCAGCACGCGGAAGGTGGTCTTGCGCGGCTGAGACTCGCATTCGATGATGCCCCCGTGATCTCCGATGATCTTTGCGACCAGCGCCAGGCCAAGACCCGAGCCGGTCTGCTTGGTGGTCACGAAGGGATCGAACAGGTTGGGCAGAAGATCGTCCGGCACGCCTGGTCCGTTGTCCTTCACGCAGAATTCGAGCGGCAGCGATACACGGGATTTTTGACCGGGGACTGACAGGCGCACGCCGGGACGGAACGCGGTGGTGAGCTGGATCT
Organism: Bradyrhizobium sp. 482_C4_N1_8; assembly: GCF_052075965.1. Classification (NCBI taxonomy): domain Bacteria; kingdom Pseudomonadati; phylum Pseudomonadota; class Alphaproteobacteria; order Hyphomicrobiales; family Nitrobacteraceae; genus Bradyrhizobium; species Bradyrhizobium sp. 482_C4_N1_8. The sequence goes on from NZ_CP197231.1 coordinate 4,713,264, forward strand.
CGGCGTCGGGGACGTCGATCAGCGCTTCGGCGGCGTTCTTCACGAGGTTGAGGAACACCTGGACGAGCTGGTCCTGGTTCGCCAGGACCGGCGGCAGCGACGGATCATAATCCTCGATGAAGCGGATGTTGCGGGCAAAGCCCGACTGCGCCAGTCGCTTCACGTGATCGAGCACGGAATGGATGTTGACGGGACCGCGCACCACGGGGCGCTCGTCGCCGAACACCTCCATGCGGTCGACCAGCGTCACGATGCGGTCGGCCTCGTCGCAGATCAGCCGCGTCAGCATGCGGTCCTCGGACGAGGCCTGCTGCTCCAGCAGTTGCGCCGCGCCGCGGATGCCGGAGAGCGGATTCTTGATCTCATGCGCCAGCATGGCGGCCAGCGCGATCACCGAGCGCGCGGCGCTGCGATGGGTGAGCTGGCGATCCATCTTGTCGGCAATGGAACGCTCCTGGAGCATCACCACGATATGGCCGGGCCGCTCCGTCAGCGGGGCGACATGCAGATCGACCTGGCGGTCGCCGCCCATGCGCGGCGTGCCCAGATCGACCTTGTATTCGTTGACCGGCGAGTTCGACGAACGAACCTGGTCGATCAGCGCCAGCAAGGGGCTCCCGAACGGCACCAGCTCTTTCAGCGACTGCCGTTTCAGGAACTGCGTCGAGATGTCGAAGAAGGCTTCGGTCGCGATGTTGGCGGCGACGATCTTGCCGTCCGGCCCGATCATGAGCACGGGATTGGGCAGCGCATCCAGGATCGCATCGCTCTCGGACGGAAGCGGCCGGCGATGGTCAGCAGCTGAGCTCATGCAGCAGCGCTCCATGCGAAATCGTCGAAGGCATCTTGCAGCGACTGGTGGACGAGGCGCGGATCCTCGGAGGTGAGGATCTTCTGGCGCCAGGCTTTCAGCTTCTCGGCCGGCGCACGGCTCACATCGGCCGCGACGTCGAGCGCCCAGCCGAGATGTTTTCGCGCGTGCCGGAGGCCGATGCGCAGGCCGTAGAGCGCGCAGACGCCCTCATAGAGCGTGCGGACATAATGCAGCTGGGTCGCGAGCGACGGCGCGGCTTCGACCGCCCCGCCCTTCAGGCGGCGGCCGATCTCGCCGGGCAACCAAGGCTGCCCCTGCGCGCCGCGGCCGATCATCACGGCATCGGCGCCGGAGGCCTCCAACGCCGCGAGCGCCTTCTCGTAAGTGGTGATGTCGCCGTTGACGACGAGCGGAATGGAGATCGCTTCGCGCACCGCGCGGATCGCATCCCAATCGGCCTCGCCCTTGTAGAACTGACAACGGGTGCGGCCGTGCACGGTGACGAGCTTGATGCCGGCGGCTTCCGCACGCCGCGCCAATTCCGGCGCGTTGCGGGTGTGATCGTCCCAGCCGAGCCGCATCTTCAGCGTTACCGGCACCTTCACCGCCGCGATCGTCGCATCGATCAGGCTGACGGCATGGTCGAGATCGCGCATCAGGGCGGAGCCGGACTGGCCGCCGGTGACGTGCCGGGCCGGACAGCCCATGTTGATGTCGATGATGTCGGCGCCTCCGGCTTCGGCGATCCGGGCTCCCTCGGCCATCCAGTGCGCCTCGCAGCCGGCGAGCTGGACCACATGAGGCCCGATTCCGGTCGCTTCGCAGCGCAACCGAGACATCTTGTGGCCATTCGCGAGCTCATCGCTGGCGGTCATTTCGGACACGACCAAACCGGCCCCGAGCTCGGCGGCGAGCCTGCGGACGGGCGAGTCGGTGACCCCCGACATCGGCGCCAGGAAGACCGGGGTGGCGACCTCGATATCGCCAATTTTCAACGGCTTAGAGCCTGATACTGCCGAGCCGGTCACAGGGGTCTCGTTGCGTAGGCAGGGCCTCATCGCGCCTGCCATGACCTATCTTGCGCACAATTCTTGTGCAGTCAAGCGTCATGCCTACAGTTTAGACAGTTCTGCAAATCTTTCAAGTGCAGTGCAGCAAAATGCTGTTTCCCACAATCCGGGGAAACCCCCTTTTTTTGCGGGCCTGCCGTGCTAGAGGCATGCGGCAATCACCCCACTCCCCGACTCTCTTCATCACCAACTGAGTATTTGAGTCCTATGGCGAAATCACAGCGCACCGCAGTCGTCCTCGTCGCGGCCGGACGCGGCCTGCGGGCTGGCGCCGGTGGTCCCAAGCAATATCGCGAGATCGGCGGCGTGCCCGTGATCTATCGCGCCATGGAAGCCTTCAGCCGGCACCCCGACGTGTTTGCCGTGCAGCCGGTGGTGAACCCCGACGACAGCGCCATGTTCACGGCAGCGGTCGCAGGTCTCAGCCACGAGCCGCCGACCAATGGCGGCGCGACGCGGCAGGCCTCCGTGCTCGCAGGGCTCGAAGCACTCGCCAGGCATAAGCCCGATATCGTGCTCATCCACGACGCCGCGCGCCCCTTCGTCTCGGCAGGCGTGATCTCGCGCGCAATCGAGGCGGCGAGCCGCACCGGCGCCGCGCTCCCCGTCGTTGCCGTCACCGACACCATCAAGGTCACCGGCGAGAGCGGCAATGTCGAGGACACGCCGGACCGCTCAGCCTTGCGAATCGCGCAGACGCCGCAATCCTTTCGTTTCGACGTCATCCTCGAGGCGCATCGTCGCGCGGCAAAGGATGGACGCAGCGATTTCACCGACGATGCCGCGATTGCCGAATGGGCGGGATTGACGGTCGCAACCTTTGAAGGCGATGTTGCCAATATGAAGCTCACCACTCCCGAGGATTTCGTGCGCGAGGAAGCGCGCCTGGCCAGCCTGCTCGGCGACATCAGGACCGGCACCGGCTACGACGTGCACGCCTTCGGCGAAGGCGACCACGTGATGATCTGTGGCGTGCGGGTACCGCACACCAAAGGCTTCCTCGCCCATTCCGACGGCGATGTCGGCCTGCATGCGCTGGTCGACGCCATCCTCGGCGCACTCGCCGACGGCGATATCGGCTCGCACTTTCCGCCGAGCGATGCGAAATGGAAGGGGGCTTCCTCCGACCAGTTCCTGAAATACGCCATCGAGCGCGTCGCGCAGCGCGGCGGCCGCGTCGCCAACCTCGAGGTGACGATGATCTGCGAGCGGCCGAAGATTGGCCCCTTGCGCGACACCATGCGCGCCCGCATCGCCGAGATCTCCGGGGTCGACATCTCGCGCGTCGCGGTGAAGGCGACCACCAGCGAGCGGCTCGGCTTCACCGGCCGCGAGGAAGGCATCGCGGCTACCGCGAGCGCCACCATCCGCCTGCCCTGGGGCGTCTAGGTCATGGGCGGCAGCGACGCACGCGCCCTCTCCCGCTCGCTGCTCGATCTTTGCCGGATGCGCAAGCTGACGATCGCCACCGCCGAGTCCTGCACCGGCGGCCTGGTTGCCGGCGCGCTGACCGACATTCCCGGCTCCTCCGACGTGATCGACCGCGGCTTCGTCACTTATTCCAATGATGCCAAGCGCGCGATGTTGGGCGTCGAGGCGAGCACGCTCGCGAATTTCGGCGCCGTCAGCAAGGAGACCGCAACCGCGATGGCGGTCGGCGCGCTGGAGCGGGCCGGCGTCGATCTCGCCGTTGCCATCACCGGTATCGCCGGCCCCGGCGGCGCCACGCCCGGCAAGCCGGTCGGTCTCGTGCATTTTGCGGTTGCCGCGCGCGACGGCCGCATCGTCCATCGCGAGCATCGCTTTGGCGCGATCGGCCGGACCGCCGTGCGCCAGCGCTCGGTGGTCGAGGCATTGCGCATGCTGATGGATCTCGCCCGCGGCCCGAAGGCCCAGCCCAAGCCCCGGCGCGCCGCCGCGGCAACCCGCCTGCGTCCCCGCGTGACCCGCTCGCCGCGCCGGCATGCGGTGAAGCGCAGGACGCCGCGGTCACCGCGCGGCTGAGCCACGTCATGCCGCCGCCAGCAGCGCGCTCGCGTGGTCGAGCACGCGCTGCTTGACCGCATCGGCGTCGGACGGCGCCACCTTCGCGCTCACCGTCAATTCCACGACGGGCGCTGCGGGATCGGCGGCGACCACCTTCGACACATTGACCGATGGCGCGGCCCGCTCGTCGACGCGAGGATCTTCACGCAACTCCTTCAGGATCTGGTCAGCCAGCTGCCGGCCTGTCCCATGCTGTCAATTGAGCGCGGCCAAGCGCGCGTTCCCGGCATGTGCGTTCGGCGCAAGGAAGCTGAATGGGTTCCGCGACATCCAATTATTGTTCCTGGCGCTTCGTCCGACAAATGACAGGGAGCTTCTGCTCAATCGCCTTCGCCAGCACCGTGCCGCGGGTCCGGCCGAGCTCTTTCGCTATCAGCGCAATCGGCTTGGTGCCTGCCAGTACCTTCAGCCTGCCAAGGTCTTCTTCGCTCCATGCCTGCTTCCAGCGTCCCATCTCCCCCGATCCCGCGATAAAGCGCCCGCGCCCGACTCGGATTGTAGTCAAACCTTTCGCGAAGGGCAGAGCTCGTGGTGCGCCGTTTGCGGCAAGGGGTGTTGCGTCAGCGCGCTGCGTTTTGGCACAAACTGCACTTGTCGCCCGACGGGAAGATGCACTCTGATGACAGGTCGTCTGCCCGGCCCAAGCGGCAGAACACCCGCGCGCGCGAACGGATTCCACATTGCCGCGCTTCCCGCTTGTGAAGCAAAGCTCGGGCGGAATACGCCGCGAGATCGCGGCGTTACGCCAGTTTTCAAAAAGCACGCAATTCTTGTCGAATTCGATCAGGATCGCAAATGTGCAACCGCGACCAAGCGTCATCGCCATGTCCGATCTTGCGCGCGACTGTATTGGCGCAATAATGCGGCTCTACGCTGTGGCCAGGAATCAACCCGGTCCTGCTTTTTGGAGGGCGACGGCGTGTTCGCTCGCGACACTGCACTGGCTATCGCAATTGCTACCTTGGCCGCTATTGATGGTACTGCCGCACAAACGGCCAACCAGCCGCCGGATACCATGGCGGCGCGGGTGGAGGCGTGCACGCCCTGTCACGGCAACAAGGGCGAAGGCACCAGCGACGTCTATTTCCCGCGGCTTGCCGGCAAGCCGGCCGGCTATCTCTACAACCAGCTCCTCGCCTTCCGCAGCGGCCGGCGCAAATACCCGCCGATGAACTATCTGCTGGAGTTTCTGCCTGATCCGTATCTGGAGGCGATGGCTGAATATTTCGCCAGCGAGCATCCGCCGCTGCCGCAGCCCGCGCCGAGCGAAGTCAGCAAGGAAGTGCTGGCGCAGGGCGAACTGCTCGCGACCAGCGGCGATGCCGGTCGTAACATACCGGCGTGCGTGAGCTGTCACGGCCCGGGCCTCACCGGCATGCAGCCCGGCATCCCCGGTCTGCTGGGCTTGCGCGCCGCTTACGTCAGTGCGCAGCTCGGCGCCTGGCGCTACGGCACGCGAACGGCAAAATCGCCGGACTGCATGCAGCTCGTCGCCGGCCATCTGACGGAAGCAGATGTTACCGCCGTTGCGGCCTGGCTCGCGACGCGACCCGCGCCCACCAACCCGGCCCCCGTCCCGAAAGGCACCTACGCGCTGCCGTTCGGCTGCGGCAGCCAGCCCAACTGACGAGGCGCATGATGGGCTCAAGACTGTCGATCACGCTGCTTTCGATCAAGCTCCTGGCCCTTGCCGCGCTCATCACGGCCGCGCAGGCGCAGGACAAGGCCGGCGACGTCATTGCGCGGGGTGAATATCTCGCCCGCGCCGGCGATTGCACGGCCTGCCATACTGCGGCTGAGGGCCGGCTGTTTGCCGGCGGGCGCCCGATGCCGACCCCGTTCGGAACGATCTACACCTCCAACATCACGCCCGATCCGGAGACCGGCATCGGCAAGTGGAGCGCGGACGATTTCTACAGAACCATGCACAACGGCCGTTTCCCGGATGGTGGGCTGATCTATCCGGCGATGCCGTTCGCGTCCTACACAAAGGTGACACGCGCCGACAGCGACGCGATCTTCGCCTATCTGCGCTCGATTCAGCCGGTGAACCAGAAGAACAAGCCGCACGAGCTGCGCTTTCCCTATGACAACCGCCAGCTCATCCTCGGCTGGCGCACGCTGTTCTTCCGCGAGGGTGAGTTCAAGCCCGACCCCACCAAGTCGGCGGAATGGAATCGCGGCGCCTATCTGGTCGAGGGGCTCGGTCATTGCGGCATGTGCCATTCGCCGATCAACGCGCTCGGCGGCACCTCGCAATCGGACGCCTTCAAGGGCGGCCTGATCCCGATGCAGAACTGGTACGCGCCGTCCCTCACCTCCAACCGTGAGGCGGGTCTCGGCGACTGGAGCATCAAGGACATCACCGACCTGCTCCAGACCGGCGTCTCCATGCGCGGCGTGGTCTACGGCCCGATGGCCGAGGTCGTGCACAACAGCCTGCAATACCTCAACGACGAGGACACGCGCGCCATGGCGGTGTACCTCAAGGGCATCGCGGAGCCCTCGCCTCCGCCCGCGCCGAGCTCGGCGCTGCCGAACACCGAGAGCAGCCTGCTGATCAGCCTCGGCAAGACCGTCTACGACAAGAATTGCGCGAGCTGTCATGGGGCGCAGGGCGAAGGCAAGCCGCCGCACTGGCCGCCGCTCGCCAACAACCAGTCGATCGAGATGCAGTCGGCGGTCAATCCGATCCGCATGGTGCTCAACGGCGGCTATCCGCCGGGCACCAAGGGCAATCCGATGCCCTACGGCATGCCGCCCTTCGCAGGCCTCCTCTCCGACAACGAGGTCGCCGCCGTCGTCTCCTACATCCGCACCGCCTGGGGCAATCGCGGCACGCCGGTCTCGGCGCGCGAGGCCAACGAGCTGCGCTCCGCACCGCTGAACTGAGAGGCGTCATGTTCAATTCCGATCCGCCGACCAGCCCAGCCGCCGCCGACCAGGCCGTCGAGGAAGTCGTCTCGCAAGGACCGTCCGGCGCGATCGTGCTGGCCGGCATCGCCACGGCCTGCGTGGTCGCGATGTGGTTTGCCTTCTATCTCTTCGTCTTCCTGCCGCGCGGATCGCTGCAATGAGCGCAGGGGACACCCACACCCATGGCAGCGCCGAGGTCGCGGCCCGCGTCGAGCGGCGCTGGGCGACCATTGCCGTGATAATCGTCGTCGGCATGGCGCTTCTGGCAGCCTTCGCCGGCATCCATCGCGCCACCATGCCGCAGCCGCGCGTCGAGACCACCGATCCCTCGCGCATTCATCTGTCCGGCGAATTCGTCGAGAGCAATCTCGGCAGCGTGCTGGAGGCCAATGGCAATGTGACCGTGCGCGCGATCGGCCAGCAATATTCCTTCACGCCGGCCTGCATCGTGGTGCCCGTAGATACGCCGATCACGATGCGCGCCACCAGCGCCGACGTCGTCCACGGCATCCTGATCCAGGGCACCAACATCAACACCATGCTGGTGCCGGGCTACATCTCCGAGCAATTGATGCGCTTTACGAAGACCGGCGACTATCTGATGCCCTGCCAGGAGTTTTGCTCCTTCGGCCACGAGGGCATGTGGGGCAAGGTCAAGGTGATCAACAAGACCGACTTCGCCGATCGCGCGAAGGGTGGCGGGAGGCTGAGCTGTGTTGGCGAATAGGAAACTCATCCTCGCCCATTTCTGGCTGGCCTTCGGCGTGTTCGGCATCGCGCTCACGCTCGGCGCCTGGCAGATGTTCATCCGCAGCCCGATCGGCACCTGGCTGTCCAATCCCGAGCTCTATTACCGCTCGCTGACCGCGCACGGCACGGTGATGGGCTACGTCTTTCCCACGCTCGTCGCGATGGGCTTTGGCTATGCCATCAGCGAGTCCGCGCTGGAGCAGCGCCTGGTCGGCGTGCGCTGGGCCTGGACCGGATTTTGGCTGATCGTGATCGGCAGCGTCATGGCGCTGATCCCGGTCGCGCTGGGGCGCGCGTCGGTGCTCTACACCTTCTATCCGCCGCTGATCGGCAACGTTTTCTACTACCTCGGCGTCGTGCTGGTCGTGGTCGGCTCCTGGATTTGGGTCGCGCTGATGGCGATCAATCTGCGCGTCTGGCGGAAGGCCCATCCCGGCGCACCGGTGCCGCTGGCGATGTTCGCCAATGTTGCGGGCTCCTATCTCTGGGCCTGGACCGCGGTTGGTGCCGCGCTCGAGCTGCTGCTCCAGATCATTCCCGTCGCGGCCGGGCTGAAGGCCACGATCGACGCGGGTCTTGCCCGCGTGTTCTTCTCCTGGACGCTGCACGCCATCGTCTATTTCTGGCTGATGCCGACCTACATCGCCTATTACACCATCGTGCCGCGCGCGATCGGCGGCCGGGTTTATTCCGACAGCATGGCGCGGATCTCCTTCATCCTGTTCCTGGTGGTGGCGATGCCGATCGGCATGCACCACACCTTCGCCGATCCGCAGGTCGGCGCCGGCTTCAAGTTCATCCATTCGGCCTTCACGGCGCTGGTCGCGCTGCCGACGCTGCTGACCGTGTTCACGATCTGCGCCTCGGTCGAGATCGCGGCGCGCCTGCGCGGCGGCCGCGGCCTATTCGGCTGGATCAAGGCGCTGCCCTGGGACAACCCGATGATGCTGGCGCTGGCGTTCTCGTTCGTCATGCTCGGCTTCGGCGGCGCCGGCGGCCTGATCAACATGAGCTACCAGCTCGATGCGTCGATCCACAACACGCAGTGGATCACCGGCCATTTCCACCTGATCTTCGGCGGCGCCATCGTGATCATGTACTTTGCGATCGCCTATGATCTGTGGCCGCATCTGACCGGGCGCGAACTCATCGACATCCGCCTGATCCGCACCCAGCTCTGGCTTTGGTTCATCGGTATGATCATCACGACCTTCCCGTGGCACTGGGTCGGCATCCTGGGCATGCCGCGCCGCATGGCCTATTTCGACTTCGGCGATCCCGCGATCGCGCCGCAGGCGCTCTCGGTCACGTTCTCCGCGATCGGCGGCTTCATCCTGCTGGCGTCGGGCATCATGTTCATCGTCATCCTCGCACGTGGCATGCGTGCGCCCCGGGTTGACGCCGGCCCGTACCGCTTTGCGCTGGCTGTGCATCAGCCCGCGACCGTGCCGGTCGCGCTCAACACGCATGCGCTGTGGGTGGCGCTGATGATCGTCCTCACCCTCACCAATTACGGCTACCCGATCGTGACGCTGGCGCTGACCGAGGGCACGTCGGTGCCGGCCGTCTATGTGGGAGCGCAGTGATGAGCGCGCGCGACCTCTTCACCTTCCGCAACAGCCATTTCAGGATGGGCGTCGGCATCACCGCCGCGATCCTGATCGTGACGGCGATCACCGGCTTCATCGTGCTGCCCTTCGCACAGCCCTGGGTTCAGTTCGCCAATGTCTGGGATGCGATCTGCAGCGCCGCCGGCGTGCCACAGCGCGCGGCGAATGTTACTGCGCCCGAGCAGACAAAACGCCTGTCGGAGGTCGTGCTGACCTCGCATACGCTGTCGCGTCCGAGCCAGGAAGCGATCGGCCGCGGCGCGACGCTGGCGCAGCGCTGCGCGATCTGCCACGGCCCGACCGGCATCAGCCGCGCGGATTCGCCCAATCTCGCCGGCCAGTACGCGGCCGTCATCTACAAGGAGCTGCACGATTTCCGATCCGGCGCGCGCACCAATGCCGTGATGTCGCCATTCGCCGTCAATCTGACGGACCAGGAGATCGCCGATCTCTCGAACTATTACGCCTATCTGCCGCGGCCGGCAGCCTATCACCCGACGCCGCAGCTGCCGAAACCGAGCATCGTCATCTACGGCGCGCCGATGCGCGGGATCGCGCCCTGCGGCTCCTGCCATGGCAGCCTCGACAACAAGACCGGCAGTCCGTGGCTCGAAGGCCAGTCCGAAGCTTACATGAAGGCGCAGCTCCAGGCCTTCGCATCCGGCGAGCGGCGCAACGACATCAGCCAGCAGATGCGCAACATCGCCCGCGCGATGACGCCGCAGGAGATCGAGGCGGCCGCGGCCTATTACGCCTCGCAGCCGCCGGATGTGGTGAAGGCGGTGGATTGAGCCTCACTGTCATTGCGAGCGCAGCGAAGCAATCCAGAATCCCTCCGCGGAAAGACCCTGGATTGCTTCGTCGCAAGGGCTCCTCGCAATGACGGCGGAGAGAGTACGCCTTACGACGACGCCAGCTTCGGCCGGCCGTAGATCGCATCCGCCCGCTTCTCGAATGCGATGGAGAAGCGCGCGAACGCGGCATCGAACATCGAGCCCATCAGCATCGCCAGCATCCGGCTCTTGAACTCGTAGGCCAGGAAGAATCCGACGTCGCAGACGCCCTCACCCTTGGGCTCGAACGTCCAGCGGTTCTCGAGGTTGCTGAACGGGCCTTGCAGATATTCGACCCGGATATTCAGATTGGCGCGGTCGAGAGTCACGCGGCTGGTGAAGGACTCCTTGACCAGCTTGAACGACACCGTCATGTCGGCGACCAGCACCTCGGTGCCGTCGGGTTTGGCCATCCGCTGGCGGATCTTGAGCGCGCTGCACAGCGGCACGAACTCCGGGTAGCGCTCGACGTCGGCGACCAGATCAAACATCTCGGACGCGCTGTGATGGACACGGCGCTTGCTTGAAAATTTGGGCATGGCGGTTCAGCGGGCAGTCGCGGCCCGTGCGGCCTTCAGTCTCGCAAAGTCCTCGCCGGCATGATGCGACGAACGGGTGAGCGGGCTCGCCGACACCATCAGGAAACCCTTGGTGTAGGCGACCTTCTCGTAGGACGAAAACTCGTCGGGCGGCACATAGCGCATCACGGCGTGGTGCTTCCGGGTCGGCTGGAGATATTGCCCGATGGTCAGGAAGTCGACGTCGGCTGAGCGCAGATCGTCCATCACCTGCTGCACCTCGTGGCGCTCCTCGCCGAGGCCGACCATGATGCCGGACTTGGTGAAGATGGTGGGATCGAGCTCCTTGACCCGCTGCAACAGCCGGATCGAGTGGAAGTAGCGCGCGCCGGGCCGCACCGTGAGGTAACGCGACGGCACGGTCTCGAGATTGTGGTTGAACACGTCGGGCCTCGCCGCGACGACGATTTCGAGCGCCCCCTCCTTGCGCAGGAAGTCGGGCGTCAGGATCTCGATCGTGGTCGAGGGGCACGCGGCCCGGATCGCACGGATGGTCTCTGCAAAATGCTCGGCGCCGCCATCGGCCAGATCGTCGCGGTCGACGGAGGTGATGACGACGTGGGCCAGCCCCAGCTTGGCGACGGCTTCGGCGACGTTCTGCGGCTCGGCCGCATCCAGCGCATTGGGCATGCCGGTCTTGACGTTACAGAACGCGCAGGCCCGGGTGCAGGTGTCCCCCATGATCATGAAGGTCGCGTGCTTCTTGTCCCAGCACTCGCCGATGTTCGGGCAGCCCGCCTCCTCGCACACGGTATGCAGGCCGTTGGCGCGCACGATGTTGCGGGTGTCGGCATAGCCGCGGGTATTGGGCGCGCGCACGCGAATCCAATCCGGCTTCGGCGGCGAAGCGGAATCAGGGCGATTCACCTTTTCAGGGTGGCGGGGGCGCAACGGGTTCGAGATGGTGTCGACAATAACGACCATGGGCTGTCCGGTCTGTTCAGGTCCTACCTAGTCGGTCTGGCTGCCTGCCGCAACCCGGCTCGCGCCGCTTCAGGGAACATGGCAGATATGGGCAATATCCTGCTCTGTTCTCAGGCGATTCTCACCTCGAATGGCTCCAACCTCGAAAGCCTCACCACCGCGGCTCGGCAAAGCCCTGAAGCGTGGGTTTTTCGGCCGCAGCGTCCACGAGGTCGCGCCCGATTTGATCGGGGCCACCATGCTGGTCAATGGCGTCGGCGGCCTCATCGTCGAGGTCGAGGCCTATCATCATACCGAGCCGGCGGCGCACTCCTACAATGGCCCGACGCCGCGGAACCAAATCATGTTTGGCCCGCCCGGTTTTGCCTATGTCTACCGCTCCTACGGCATTCACTGGTGCGTGAACTTCGTCTGCGAGGAGGAAGGCTCCGCCAGCGCCGTGCTGATCCGCGCATTGGAGCCGACGCATGGCATCGCCGCGATGCGCCGCCGCCGCCATCTCCAGGAGGTGCACGCGCTGTGCTCGGGTCCCGGCAAGCTGACCGAGGCGCTGGGCATCACCATCGCGCACAACGCCCTGCCGTTGGACCGGCCGCCGATCGCGCTGCATGCGCGGACAGAGGAGGTCGAAGTGGTGGCCGGCATCCGGATCGGCATCACCAAGGCCGTCGAGCTGCCCTGGCGCTATGGCGTCAAGGGCTCGAAGTTCTTGAGCAAGCCGTTCCCGAAGGAGGCCTAGAACCCGTTCCGATGGAACGGGCTCTAGATTCTAGTTTTGACGCGTTTTCTTGACGCGAACCGGTTTCCACTTCGCTCGAAAACGCTCTACGACGCCTGCTTCAGCCGCTCCAGCGCCTCCAGCAGCTTGGCCTTGCGGGCCAGCGCCGCCTCGCGCTTTTCGCGCTCCTCCTCGACGACCTCCTCGGCCGCGTTGGCGACGAACTTCTCGTTCGCCAGCTTGGACTCGGCGCGCTTGATGTCGGCGTCGGCCTTGCCGATTTCCTTGTCGAGGCGCGTGCGCTCGGCGGCAACGTCGATCACGCCCTTCAGCGGCAGCGCGGCCACCTCGCCGCGCACGAGGAGCTGGACCGCGCCATCAGGTGCGCGGTCGGCGAAGGAGATGTCGGACAGCCGTGCCATGCGCTTGATGACGTCGGTCCAGCGCGGCGCGCGTTCCTTCGTCTCGGTCGAGGCGCCCGCGAGCACCAGCGCCGTCAGCGTTGCCGGCGGGATGTTCATCTCGGCGCGCACCGAGCGGATCTGCGTGACCAGGTCGATCACCCAGCCGATCTCGGCTTCCGCCTTCGGATCGGTGAAGTCGGCATGGTCGAAGATCGGCATGATCAGGACCGGCGAGATCAGCGGATCAGTCGGCCCGGCAGCCGCGGCGAGCATCGCGAGTTGCTCCGGCGTCGGCTCGGACGGCTTCAGCGGCCATTGCGCCAGCGCCAGCAGGCCGTCGCGCTTGGCCGTCACCTCCCACAGCTCTTCGGTGATGAAGGGCATGAAGGGGTGCAGCAGCTTCAGGATCTCGTCGCGCGCCCAGGCGACCATGGCACGGGTTTCGTCCTTGGCGGGGCTGTCCGGACCGAGCAGCACGGGCTTTGCGAGCTCGACATACCAGTCGCAATAGACGTTCCAGACGAAGCGGTAGATCGCACCGGCCGCATCGTTGAAGCGATAGGCTTCGATTGCCTCGGTCACCTCGCGCGTGGTGTGGGCGCTCTCGTGCGCGATCCAGCGGTTCAGCGTTTCCTTGGCCTTCGCCGGCTCGAAACCTTCGGGCACGGCGCAGTGGTTCATCTCCGCGAAGCGCGACGCATTCCAGAGCTTCGTCGCGAAATTCCGGTAACCCTCGACGCGGCTGGTGGCGAGCTTGATGTCGCGTCCCTGCGCCGCCATGGCGGCCAGCGTGAAGCGCAACGCGTCGGCGCCGTATTCGTCGATCAGGTTGAGGGGGTCGATGACGTTGCCCTTCGACTTCGACATCTTGGCGCCCTTCTCGTCGCGGACGAGGGCGTGGATGTAGATCGTCGAGAACGGCACTTCTTTCATGAAGTGCAGGCCCATCATCATCATCCGGGCAACCCAGAAGAAGATGATGTCGAAGCCGGTCACCAGCGCGTTGGTCGGGTAATAGCGCTGCACTTCCGGCGCGTCCTCGGGCCAGCCGAGCGTCGAGAACGGCCACAGCGCCGAGGAGAACCAGGTGTCGAGCACGTCCTCGTCACGCGTGATGAAGCCTTCGCGCTTGTTGCGGTCGAGCGCCATCTCGCGGCCCTGCTCGGCCGTGATGACCTCCTGCTCGACGTAATAGCCGAGCGCGTGGCTGACGGCCTCCTCCTCGGTTTCGGCGACGAACACCTTGCCATCAGGGCCGTACCAGGCCGGGATCTGATGACCCCACCACAGCTGGCGCGAGATGCACCAGGGCTGGATGTTCTCCATCCACTCGAAATAGGTCTTTTCCCAGTTCTTCGGCACGAACGTCGTTTCGCCCGAACGCACCGCCGCGATCGCGGGCTTTGCCAGCGTCTTGGCGTCGACGTACCACTGGTCGGTCAGATAGGGCTCGATCACGCTGTTCGAGCGGTCGCCGTGCGGCACCATGTGGGTGTGCGGCTCGATCCGCTCGACGAAGCCGAAGGATTCCAGTCGCTCGACGATGCGCTTGCGCGCCGCGAAGCGGTCGACCTTGTGAAACTCCTCGGCGAACTGCGAAGCGCCTTCCGGCAGGTTACGCAGGTAAACCTCATTGTCGACGAGGTCGAGGCAACCTTCCTTGTCGATGACGCTGATCCGGCCCAGGCCGTGGCGATTGCCGACCTCGAAATCGTTGAAGTCGTGCGCCGGCGTCACCTTCACCGCGCCCGAGCCCTTGTCCGGATCGGAATATTCGTCAGCGACGATCTTAATCTTGCGACCGACCAGCGGCAGGATCACGTTCTTGCCGACCAGCTTCTGATAGCGCTCGTCGTCGGGATGCACCGCGACGCCGGTGTCGCCGAGCATGGTCTCGGGCCGCGTGGTGGCGACGACGATGAAGCTCGAGGAATCCTCGGGGCTGAACGTCTTGCCCTCGATCGGATAGCGCAGATACCACAGGTGGCCCTTGACCTCGGTCTGCTGCACTTCGAGGTCGGAGATCGCGGTCAGCAGCTTGGTGTCCCAGTTCACCAGCCGCTTGTCCTTGTAGATCAGGCCGTCGCGATGCAGCTCGACGAACACCTTGATGACGGCCTTCGACAGGCCCTCGTCCATGGTGAAGCGTTCGCGCGACCAGTCGCAGGAGGCGCCGAGGCGCTTGAGCTGGTTGATGATGGTGTCGCCGCTCTCGGCTTTCCACTGCCAGACCCGCTCCAGAAACTTCTCGCGGCCCATCTCGCGGCGGCTGGGCTGCTGACGCTCCATCAGCTGCCGCTCGACCACCATCTGGGTGGCGATGCCGGCATGGTCGGTGCCGGGCTGCCACAGCACGTCGCGGCCGCGCATTCGCTCGAACCGGCACAGGATGTCCTGGAGGGTGTTGTTGAGGGCGTGGCCCATATGCAGCGAGCCCGTCACGTTCGGCGGCGGGATCACGATGGTAAAGGGCACTGCGTCGCGGCGGTCGGGGCGGCCGGCCCTGAAGGCACGGCTGTCCTCCCACACGACGGACATGCGGGCTTCGATATCGGCGGGCTGGTAATTTTTCTCGATCATGGGCTGCTAGAAAGCCGCGCGCGGGGGGCAAGTCAACGAAAAGGTCCAAAAGAAGGACCAAGAGAAGATCAACGGAAAGCCCGGCGGCAAAACGGCTTGCCGGCCGGTCGGCAGGCCAAACAGGCGCATAAGAGGGGCTTTATGAGGGCTCGGGAGCCGCCCTCACCTGCCGCCGCGCGAGACCCGCTCGATTTCGGCCTTCACGATGCGTTCAACGAGGCCCGGCAGGTTGTCGTCGAGCCAGGATTTCAGCATCGGACGCAGCATCTCCTTGACCAGATCTTCCAGCGTCCGCGCATTGCTGCTGAGCACCGTGTGGGCCAGGGAGTTGAAGGCGGATTCGACCGCCGAGACCGTCGATTGGGCCAGGATCGGCTGTTGGGGCGGTACCGGCGGCGCATCGTAGTCCACCGCCGCATAGGACGATGACGGCATCAGGCGCAGCGGCGATTCGGCGAATTCCAGATCGTCGCGCGGCTCGACCTTGCGGAAGCTCGGCGGCGGCGGAGGCGGCGTCGGCTCCGGATCCACCGCCATCTCGTCGGTCAATTCGAGCACGTCGGGTTCAGGTTCGGGCTCTGGCTCAGGTGCACGGACCTCGGGCGCAGGCGTAGCCGCGTCCAGCCCCGCCAGCAGAGCATCAATATCGTCCTGGTTATTGGATGCATCCGCCGCAGGTGCGGGCGGCGGCGGCGCTGGAGCCGGCTTCGCAACCGGCGGCGGCGCGGGCTTCTCGGCAGCAGGTTTCGCGGGAGCGACCTTGGATGGCGGAATGTCGTTCATTGCTGACGGCTTCGGCGCAGCTGCAGCGGGCGCTGGCTTGGCAGCTTCGGCCGGCGGCGGCTTGGCCTCATCGTCGGCAATGATGCGCCGGATCGAGGCCAGAATCTCCTCCATCGAGGGTTCTGTGACCTTTGCAGGCTGCGTCATCTCCGACTCCACATCATCAACGCCCTCGCATGCGTTGTTTTACACCAAGCACGACAGGATTGGCCGGTTCCGCAACGGACGCCCCGACATTTTCGTCGCGGCAGCCCGACTTGTCCCCAGTTCACGGCTCAACGTGCGGCGGTGCGCCCCTGCCCTCGGCACTCAAGCCTTTACGCACACGACATCAGGTGCCGGGCGAATCGACCCGCATCTTCTTGGCAAGGCTATGTCAGGGATTTTGATGATTGCAAGCAAAGCACCAGTCGGCCTCGGCTGTTTGCGAGGCCGACCGGATGACTACGGACCTTAGCGTCCGTCAGGCGTGCGCACGCCGGCCCAGCTGTCGCGGACCTGATGGTAGTGAACGCTCGCATCATAAACCGTGGTCGCAAGGCCGAGGACCTGCGGCGACAGACGGCCGATGGCGGCCAGAACCTGATAGGACGCGACCACGCGGTCGTGCTGTGCGGTCACCAGCGCGACGCGCGCGTTGACCAGCGCCTGCTGCGCGTTGAGCACGTCGAGGGTGGTACGCTGACCAGCCTTGGCTTCTTCGCGCACGCCGTTCAGCGCGATCTCGGACGCCGTGACCTGCGCCTGCGCGGACTGCACCTGGGCCTTACCGGCCTGCAGCGAACCCCACCACTGCACGACCGTCGCGCGGGTCTGGTCGCGGGTGGTTTCGAGGTTGAGACGCTGCTGCGCCAGGTTTTCCTTGGACTGGCGGATCAGCGAATATGTATTGCCGCCATCGTAGAGCTGCCAATTGGCCTGCGCGATGGCGGACGCGTTGAACGACCTGTATTGAATCAAGGACTGTTCGTTCCCCTGCGTGGCCCCCACTTGCAACGCGATCGTCGGCAGCAGCGCGCCTTCGGCGACCTTGACCTGCAGAAAGTTGACGTCGATGCCGAACATCGCGGCCGTGACGTTGGGATGTTCGATCAGGCCGAGCTCGACTGCCCCGGCGAGGCTTGCGGGCAAGAAACGATCCACCGGCGAACCGGGCGCGAGGTTCGTCGGCTCGTTGCCGATGATGCGGCGGAAGTTCGCGCGCGTCGTGGTGAGATTTGCTTCGGCCGTGAGGGCCTGCGTCTTGCCAGCCGCCAGCTGCGCTTCCGATTGCGCAACGTCGGTGCGCGTCACTTCGCCGACGTTGAAGCGATCACGCGTCTGCTTCAGCGTCTGCTCGAGCACGCGCACGTTGCTGCGCTGGACTTCGAGCGTAGCTGCATCGCGCAGATAGTCCATGTAGATCGAAGCGCCCTGAAGCAGCACGCTCTGATCCAGGCTGCGCAGCGCTTCGCGGGAGCCGGAAACCTGGCTCTCGGCGGCGCGCGTCCTGTTGCCGGTGATGTTGCCGTTATAGAGCGTCTGCGTGACGGTCACACCCACGCTGCGCGGCACGCTCGGCCCGTTGATTGGTGTGTTACCCGGCCCCGGCGAACTCAGTGTATCCTGATATTGATAGCCGCCGTTCGCCGTCAGCGCGACCCTGGGACGATAGCCCGACAACGCCTGAGGCACGTTCTCGTCGGTCGAGCGCACCTGGGCGCGCTGTGCGTTGAGCTGCGGATTGTTCTGATAGGCCCGCACCAAGGCGGCCTCGATCGTGTCCGCCAAGGCAGGCGTCGGCCCGGCAAGCGCCAGCAGCAGGACCGAAACCGCAGCTCCGGTGAAGAGCTTCACCCCATGCATCCCTTAAATTCCGTTCATTCTAACGCCCCGCTCGTGCCCGCGAGCTAGGATACCGTCTACCGAGTGGAGTCGTTGCCCCTCAGCAACATAGGCTGCCAATTGGCGCAACGGAACCACCTGAAGGTAGTTCCCGGTGGAAACTCTTCACGTGCAGCATCCGGGCCACACTTCTGATTCAGAACGGGATTTTAACGGGCCAAAGCCCTCAATCGGGCGTTCAGAAAACGAAAGCGGCGGCCCGTTCCAACCCGGGAAGGACCGGAGCTGCGGCATCGAACAGCGCCCGATGGCCGAATTCACCGTGGGTATGGGTCACGATCACGGCCCGGGGGGGCGTGGATTGGGCCGACACCCCCACGAGGCGCCCGCCCTCCTTGAGCTGCCCGAGCAGCGCCTCTGGCGTCACCTCGAAGGCACCGTTGAGGATAATGACGTCATAGGGAGCGGCAGAAGGATCCCCTTCGGCGCAGGCTGCGGCCTTGCACGTGACGTTGGCGAGGCTGGCGCAAGCATCCTTGGCCTTCGCGGCCAGGGCCGAATCACACTCCGTCGCGGTGACCTGACGGGCGAGCCGGGCCGTCAGCGCGGCGAGGTAGCCGGTGGCGCAGCCGACCACCAGCACGTTGTCCCCCTCGCCGATTTCGGCGGCCTGGAGCAGCTTGCCGGTCAGCTGCGGCTTGATCAGGAACCGCTTGGCCCCGCCTTCGCTCACGTCGAGATCGAGGTCGAGATAGGCCAATGCCTGCCTGGCAATCGGCACGAACGCCTCGCGCGGAACTGTGAGCATCGCGTCGAGAATACGGCGATCGGTGACGTCATTGGTGCGCACCTGGCCATCGACCATTTTTAGGCGCGCGGTCGAGAAACCGGACATTTGCGGACCCTGCAATGCGGACGATGCCGCGGACGAAATTTGGCGGCATCTTTGGAACAGGCTCCGCGAAAACGCAACACGTCCGTTGGCCCGGCGGACCAGGCTGCGCAACCCGAGGCGTCAAGGTGATCGATGAGCTATTCGATCGTGACTGCGAGGCGGCCGATCAATGCGGCGACTTCGTCGAGCCGCGCCGAATCGTGCGCCTCGACGGCGCGCGCGAGGCAGGCCAGGCATTCATCATCGCTGAGCTCGGGAACGTCCGCCGGCAGAATCGAGGGGGCCATTTCGGAACGGTCGAGGACGTCTGGCATTGGAATCACCTCCGTAAGGATCCGGCGCCTGCCAAGCTCGATTTGAATTGGGTCGAATTGGCGTCGCCCTCATGACGCGACCGCGCCCGACACACACAACTGCTTGAGTGCGATTCTGCGCTGGGGCGGATATCACCTGACGTGGTGCCGCGGCTACATTAGAATGCGGGCGCAGGATATTGAAAACACATTGAAATATGATCTGGACGCTGGGCAGGCCGATGCATGGCCCGAAGGGAGTGTCCGTGCGAGCCTGTGCCCCCTGCAAGTTCAGGCGACGGTTGCAAGGTAAAGCTGCGTGTCGAAATAGTCTGCGGCCCGCACGGGGGTGGTGACGCCGGCATCCGTCATGAAGAAGTCACTGACCTGCTGGAGCCATTTCACGACGGTCCCGTCGGAATAGAGCCGCTTCCATTCGCGCGAGGAATAGAGCTTCTGAGCCTTGAAGGCTTCCGCGATGTCGGCGGGACGCGACTGCCCGTAATGTGTCTGGATCGCCTCCGCTGCGGCCGCCGGGTTGCGCACCATGTGGTCGTTCGCTTCTGCCCACGCGCGGATGATCCGGGCCAGCACCTCCCTGTTCGCCGCATAAAAATCCATCCGCGCGGCCCAGCCGCCGAGCACGGCGGATTGCGGGTAGAAGGCGGAGGCGTCCACCAGCTTGACCGCATCCGGCAACGCATCGCGGACGGCAATGTTGAACGGCACCCAGAGCGCAACGGCCGGCACCTCGCCGGCAATGAACGCCTTGACGGCGGCGGCCATGCTGCCGTTGACGATCTCGACCTCGGACGGATTGACGTTGTTGGCCCGCAGCGCGCGATCGAGAAAAATGTGAGCCGTGGTCTTCATCGTCGTCGCGATCCGCTTGCCCCTGAGATCGGCCATCCCCTTGACGCCGAGCGTCGGCCGGACCCAGAGCTGTGCGGTCGCGACCTCAATGTCGTTGATGAGAAAGCCCCGGCCGCGGCCGAGCGCCAGATAGTTGGAGATGACGCCGCCGGCCGAGAGAACGTCGAGCTCACCCCGCGCCATCGCCTCGAAGACTTCAGGTCCGGTGTTGAACTCGTGCAATTCGAAATCGATCCCTTCGCGGTCGAACGAGCCGCGATCGAGCCCGGTCCAGATGTGTCCGTCCACGGCGACAACGTGGAGATAACCGAGCCGAATTCTGCTGCGCGCCTGCGCAATGGCTGGCGCCGCGTGCATTGACGCGGCCGCCAGCGCCGCGCCGTGCCGCAGCAATTGCCGGCGATTGAGACCACAGATGTTCATGCCGCCGCTCCCGCATTCCGGGCCGCGGACCGAAATCGCTGGGCATGAAATAGCGCGACGCTATCCTCGGGATAGTCGTGCAGGAAGGCCGACAGCCGGACCCGCGTCGTCTCGGCCGCGCCGTCCTGCGCGATCGCCGCAAAGACTTCATCCCAGCGTCGACACATCGCAACCTCGGCTTCATCGGCGTGCGCCAGCTCGCCGCGGAGCTCACTGACTTCGATCGCGTCGGCAAATCCCTTCGGCGTGATGCTGTCGACGCTGCGGAACAGGAACCGATCGCCGACGCTGGCGCGGACCGCCGCGCTGACCAGCACGCGCGTGCCGTAATTCTTGTTCAGTCCCTCCAGCCGCGACGCCAGGTTGATGGTGGCGCCAAGCGCGGTGTAGTTCATCCGGTCGCTCGAGCCGATGTTGCCGACCACGGCATCGCCGACATGCAGGCCAAAGCGGGTGTCGTAGGGCGGCCAGCCCTCGCGCCAAAACTCCTGGTTGAGCGCTTCGTTGGCCGCAAGGCATGCCAGGATGGCGCGGCAGGCATTGACGGTGTGGTCGGGATCGTCGGCCGGCGCGTTCCAGAACGCCATCACGGCGTCGCCGATATATTTGTCGACCGTGCCCTGGTGCCGCATGATCTCGTCCGACAGTACCGCGAAATAGCGCGAGGTGTGGATCATCACCTGCGACGGGTCGGCGCGCTCCGTCTTGGCGGTAAAGTCGGCGACGTCGGTGAACAGCACCGTGACCTCACGCCTGGAGCCGCCGAGGCTGAGCGAAGAGCCGGTCTCGATCAACTGCCGCACGATCTGGCGCGGGATGAAGCTCGCAAAGCTGCGGACCACGCTACGCATGGTGAACACCGAGCGGCCAAGCTCCTCGATCTCGGCGATGACGGAATGGACGCGCGGCCGCTCGGTAATCTCGAACCGCTGGATCGCGTCGGTCTCGTCGGCCAGTTTGCGCAGCGGCCGCGCCATCAGCGATCCCAGCCAGAACGCGAATGGCAGCGTGGCTCCGACAAAGGCCAGCGCAAGCGCGAACAGCGTACGGCGCTCGTCGATGATCTGCGCATAGAACTCGTCGAGCGGCGCGACCATCGCCATCCGGATATTGGCCGAGCCGGCCGTCTCGAGCCTGTGAACCGCCGCAACATAGGTTCGGCCCGACGCGTCGGCAAAGAACTGCTGGGCCGCGCCGCCGTCCCGCCAGGAGCGGATGACCGGCACGAGCGCAGGCAGCCGGAGCGCGCCGATCTGTGGCAGGTCGTCCTGCCGCTCCGGGATCTCCGCCATCAGGCGGTTCATCTCGGGATGGCCGACGATGCGCCCGGCATCGTTGAACAGGAACGCCAGCCCTGATTGGCCGAGCTTCTGCTCCGCCAGCATGTCCTCGAACCGGTTCAGCAGCAAATCACCCGCAATGACGCCGCGGCGCCCTTCCCTCAACGGCGTCCGCAGCGTGTAGCCCGGCTCGCCCGTGGCGTAGAAGACGTAAGGACCGGTCAACAGCGTCTTGTCGTTCTTGAACGCCTCGACATACCAGGGCCGCTGCCGCGGGTCGTAGCTCGCGGGTCCGGCGACCTCGGCAACCTGAATGAGGTTTTCGGAGAGATACTGCGTGACAGGCGCGGCCCCCGTCGTGCGCGAGATCACGACCAGCCGGAAGGCAGCATCCTCATCGACGTTCAAGCCCTTCCGGAACGACGGTTGGGCGCGGTCGATCACGTCCATCTCGATGAACGAGCCGTCCTCGTAGCCGACATAGAGGTTGAAGAGCTGCGGGTTGTTGCGCAGCATCGCCGCCATCAGGCTGTAGAGCCGCGTATTGTCCGCGATGTCGGCCTCCTGGATCGGCGGCAGGCCGGACAGTATGTCGAGATTGTCGCGGACATTCTTGAACTGCTCGTCGATGTGATCGGCGCCAAGCTGTGCCACCTTCTCGATGAAGCCAGAGGCGGCCGTCCTGGTGATGGCGGTCACGCGTTCGAAGCTGAGATAGACCAGCGTCAGGCCCACAAGCAACACCACGCCCACGAACACCGTGATGATCGATGTCTGAAAGCCAATGCGAAATACGCGCTTGCTGGTCTTCTCTCCTGTCATCGGAGCTGCCTGAACGCCTCCATCAGTATTTTCGCACGATGGGCTTCGTCGCCGCCGGCGCCGACGGCGAGACCGAGAAAGTAACCCAGGTCGACCAGCTGTTCGGCCGGTTCTCGGTCTCAAGGTCCTTGTAGCCTCGGATATTGAGATAGCCCTGGTAGCCGTCGGACATCGGGATCATGAAGCCGATCTGCGGACCGATGCCGACCGCCTGGCCGCGGAAGCCTCCGAGCTTGGCGCCGGGACCGCTATCGTCGGTGATCTGCTGGAAGAAATAGCCGGCGATGCCGATGTGAACGTTCTTGCTGACGAACTGCGAGGCGGCCCAGTCGACATGAAAATCCATGCCGTTCTGATACTGCAGGGCCCCGTTCATGAAACTATAGGTGAGCCCGCCGACGATCGAGAATTCGTGGCCGCTCTTCGGATCGAGATAGGTGTAGCCGGCACCGACATCGATCGCGGGGAAGCCAAAACTCAGATTCGCGAGCCGGCTGGAATCATAGGTGCCGCTCGGGATGTTGCCGGTGATGTAGACAAGCTCGTTGTGGACGCCCTGATTCCATTTCAGCGTGCCCTGGTAGAACACGTCGGTCAGCGTCGTGCGGTTGTCGGTGGCGCTGCCCGAGATCGTATTGCCGCGCGGACCGGTCAGCGTCGCATCGATGCCGGCGCCAATGTTGCCGGGCGCGGTGAGCACGGTGAAGCCGGCTTGGCCGCCCAGCACCGGCATCGGCGAGGTGTAGGTGATGCCCATGACGAACGCGTCGGCATGTGCGTTGAGGCCGGCGGTCACCGAGCCGGGTATGCGGCCGCTAGTGACGAAGTTCTGCCCTCCTCCGGCCTTTTCGTTGAGGTGAATGTAGATCGTCGAATAGGCCCATCCAGGCGTTACGGGAACGGCGGCCAAGCTGCCGAAGATGCCCGGAAGCCAGAAGCTCACGCCGCCTGAAGCCGCGAGCGCAGGCTGAGCGGCGAAGCTCGCCATCGCCAATGCCGTCGCGAGCCCGACTTTGCGAATGTGTCCCGTCATGTCGAGTCCTTCATTCCATCCTAAAAACTGTGCTTCTCATCTCCCAGCGATCTAGTTCTTCGTCGCACCTCCCACAGTCGCTGCGATCCGCTCGACGTCAGACAGTTTCCAGCTGTGGTCGAAAAGCGCCTTGGTCGGCGCATAGGCGCGGAACATCAACTCGAACTTGCGGTTCGGGTCGGTCGGCACCCAGTTCGATTCCTTGCCCGCCGGCGCCGCCGGGCCAAAATAGATATCGACCGAGCCATCCGCGTTCTTCTGCAACTCGGGAATCTGCGAGGAGCGGCTGGCGCGCGACATGTTCTTGATCAGCGCATGGGTCTGCCGGTCATACGCCGTGACGGACCAATATTGCTCGACCGGCGGATTGGCCGGCACGGTCAGCCGATAGGACTGGCCACCCTCGAACGATTGGCCGTCCTTGTCCCGGATCGAGATCAGGTAGAACTGCCCCGAACCGAGGCGCTTGATGCCGATATAAGCGTAGCTGTAGGCCATGCCACGCTGATCGACCGGATACTGTTCCGGATCCGCATAACCTTCTTGCGCCGCTTTGATCAGATCTGGCGGCGCGGGAAAGGTCCAGCGGCTCGTCGTCGAGAAGAATGGTGGCAGGCCGGCGTCGTATTTCGCTTCCAGCAGAGCCCCGGCCTCACGTGCCGCAGACGCCAGCAGGGTCTTGGTCGCATCAGCCGGTTGGAACGGCTTTCCCTTCTCTATACCGAGCGTCTTGAGCTGATCGATCATCGCCCGATCGCGCTGCAGCCATGGCTCGCTCTGCACCATGCGATCAAGATGCTCGAAGAAGCTCTCGTCATAGCGGATGGTCGAATCGTAGTTGACGTCCTTGACGTCGGTGAAAACGGTCGCAGGAGGATTTTCGGCTTGCGCCAGCGGATACACCTTGAGCCGCTTGCCGTAGGCGATGGACGTCGCGACGTCGGCGGGGCCGTGGCTCCTGAGATTTGATCGGAACAGCATGTATCCGCCGAACGTATCGGATTGCAGTGTGACGTATCCGTCCGGCGGTTTGCCTGAATACCCCGGCGGCAGAACCAGATATTTTCCCCCGCTTCCCTTGTCGGCACCGAGAAGCCCGGCGTCTTCGAGCGGCATCTGCCAGACCGTCACGATGTTGCCGTTGAACGAGCCGTCATTGTCGCCGGGCGGCAGGTCGAGCACGACCGGACCGTCCTTGGTGTTGAAGAACACCATGAAATAGAGCGCGTCGGGATTCGGGGTCAGGGTTTGGTTGTGCCAATCCAGCGGCCGCCCCCAATAGATCGCCTGCCCTACCTTTCCTTCCGTCTTCGCGAACATTTCCTGGAGCATCAAGTCGTAGTTGACCACCGGCATCCCCCAGATTACGGCCTCTATGGCGCGGCGCTGGATGCTGCGGCTGTTCAGTTCGTCCGGTGAAATGCTCTGGGCGTGTGTGCCCGACACCGCGAGAGCTATTGCGATAGCTGCTCCAATGATCGTCTTTTTCATCGGCGGCTCCTCTCTAGAACGGGTTGACGTAGTTGAGGATCGCAAGCTGGCGCAGGACCACGCGACGGACGATGTGGGTCGGCTTCAGATGGTCAGTATAGATCGCCGCCGTTCCGGCGCTGCCGGCTGGCAAGCGGTCGGCGAAGGCAGCATCGTCGAGCTTGACCCGAACGATGAAGGGGGCCGCCTCGATCGCCTTTGGCAGCACCGCCGTACCCGAGGTCTGCGCCTGCCCGGTCGCGATCGCCTGAAGCACGCTTTCGACCTTGCCAGTGTAGATCCGCCCGGGCGCGAACTTGAACGTGGCTTCGACGTCCTGTCCGGGTGCGACGTAGCGGGCGTCGATCTGGTTGATCTCGACCCCGATGATCGTATTGGAAGTATCAATGAACGCCATCACCGGCGACAGCGGCAGGTTCGCCACCCGGGCACCCTTGCGCAGCGCAAGGTTGGTGACATAGCCGTCGGTCGGTGCGCGCACGACCGTCTTGTCGAGATTCCACTGTGCCGACTCCAACTGACCGCCAAGCTGGTCGACCTCCGATTGGCGCTGCTCGACGTCGAAGCCGCGGCCGGCGTCGCGCTCGTAGAGCTGCGTCATTTGGCCCAGGCGCGTCTTGGCAAGCTTGAACTGGGCCTCGATGGCCTTGACCTGCGCCGCGTAGGGCGTCGGATCGATCTTGAACAGCACGTCTCCGGTCTTGAGCGGAGTGTTCGCCACCACCGGCACGTCTATCACCTCACCCGCCACGTCGGGTACGATCGATACGGCATTGCGTACCACCAGCGCGTTACCTTGCGGCGCACCCCAGCCCATCGGAACCAGAAGCCCGAACATCACGAGCACCAGAACGATGAACGGCGAAGCCTTCCAAAAGGTGTTGAAAGGTACGACCTTGAAGCGCACCAGCAGGAACAGCAGCAGCAGATAGATGTTGAGGATCGCGACCGCCATCACGCGTCTCCCGCCTTGCGCGAGGGTACGTCGACATAGGCCCAGATCAAGGCAATCGGCCACAACGCGAAGCCGAAGAACAACGTAATCCAGCCCGCGACCGTCACCGCCTGCGCGTAAGGATGGTTGCGGGACTTCGCGATGTGTCCCGGCAACCAGCCGGCGATGCAGACCACGCCGATCGCGCTCACGACGAGAATGATGAGCACGATCCAAGCGAAGATGTCGTAGCCGCTCATGGTCGATCCTCTAGCTCGCCGGCTGCGGCTCCGGGAATTTCCACTTGCCGTTCAAGATTTCGGGACGCGGGCGATAGAGCCGCACCGTGTAGCTCCAGCCGCTCATGATCGGCAGGCAGTTGGGAATCGTGCCGTCGCAGCCGCCGAATTGAACGCTAACCGATCCATCCGCATTTTTCTTTCGATGTGATGTTGTTGAGCGAATAAGCCTCATACGGATTCTTCTGATAATAGCCGTCAGCGTTGTAGAGACTGATCGACCAGAAGCCGTCGATGGGCACATCCTTGACGCTGAGCTTGTAGATCGAGTTTCCATCGTTCTTCGGCGGCGTGTAATTGAGATAGATGGCATCTTTCCGTGGATTGCCGCCCCACGTCGCAGCTGCCGAGATGAGACGCTGGACCGGATCGACCTGATCTTTGGTGCCGAAGGAGCGGCTGGTGTCGGTGAGCGTTGTGGCCAGAACGATCAACGCGTCGCGAACTTTTTTCTGGCTGACCGGGTCCCATTTCGGTACCTCGAACGTGCCCGGCCCTCCGGGCTGGTCGACTTTGATCGCGTCCTGGAGCGCATGAACCTTCTTCACGTCGGCGGCGTCGTTGGGATCGACCAGCGTTCGTACGCCGACAAGCACATAACGCGTTCCGATCTGCCTCTTGGTGATGGTGTGCTTGCCGGCGCCATAGAGCGCAGGCGGTGAATACTCATCCTGACTGATAAGCTGAAGAGACATGAAACGCTTGCCCGCGTCCGGCAGCGTAACCGTTACGGGGCCGGCATCGAGATCGAACACAGCCGCCGAGTAGAGTGTGTCGCGGTTCATCCGGACGATGGTCTGGGCATCAATCGGTGACAGTTCACGATGGTGCTCGAACCTGCCGAAGCCGCCTTCTTTAATCGCGACGACGCTGAGATAGAGATCGGATTCCGCACGGATGAAATTGTCGACCGTGACGGGAATTGTGTTTGAAACCTGCGCCAAGGCCGCACCTGTGCAGATAAGTATCCCCTGCAATCCCCAAAAGACATATCTCAATTTCATCGCTGATCCTCGCGTTCGAAACCGGAAGCCGGCGACAAAAATCCGACGCGTTGTCCCGTTCATCATTGCATCGGCTCCAGTGGCGGCGGCTTCCATGCTCCGGTCATCGCGGCTTTGCTCGGCCCGTAGACGCGCGCGACCAGGCTGCATTTCTAAACCTCCATCCAGCACTTTGTTGATCGTTCTACCCACCATTGGGGATCGGACGCGTATCTTGTCCGGAGATGGGAACCGGGCCGGTAAGCGTCCGCCCCGGTTGGCCTTCGCAGGCGAGCATCACATCGATCGGCGCCCCACCATCACTGGCAGTAATCCCAAAAGCCCTGGGTCCGGGACGGATCGGTGTAGTACCAGCACATGCCGGGCGCAGGCGCAGCACCTGCCCAGGCAGCAGCCGTGGCCGCTGTCACGAAACCGATCGCGGCGCCCGCCGCAATGGCACCGCCCCTCGGCCAACCGTACCAGCCGGGCCGCGCCCAGCCGCCGCGTCCCGCCACGGCCGTGGTTCGGCGAACTGCAACGTTGCCGCGCGGTCCGCGCACCACGGTGCCGCCGCGATAGGCCGCGCCGCGAGGCCCGACCACGGCGCCGCCGCGGTGAACCACGGCCCCACCGCGCGGACCCATGGCAGCTCCGCCGCGACGAACGGCCGCGCGCACTTCGATGAGATCAGACGATGTGGCGGCGTCCCAGTGAATGGCGGCAGGCTGAAGCGGCGCCGCCGCCGCAGCCCCGATCGGAAGAGAAGCGCCGGTGGCCAGCGCCAGCAAGCAGGTCGTCAACCGAAAAACGCGCATATGTTCAAGCATCTTGGTTTCTCACATTGTTCTTGCTTCGTTGATGAAATCGAACACGGCAATGCGCTCGGCGGGCGGCACAAAGTCCGTTCCGCCTTGCGTCGTGACGCGCGCGACGAAATCGGAAATCGCCTTTTTCGCCGCGCCATCGTTCCACGATGGCAAGGGATCCGCCGGCTGCGCCACCGCAACAGCCACCGCAACGGAGATGGCTGCGAGACATGCAGGCAGCACAGCGTAAACCCTAACCATCAGCACACTTGTCCTTTCTGCCCGTTGCTATTGCGGCTTGAGGGTTTCAAGCTCGTTGAGCCGCTTCAGCGCCGCTTGCTGCCGGAGCATTCCGTAGTTGATGCTGCCCGCGTTCAGCGAACTGCCTTCCTGATAGGGGAACTGATCGAAATCGGAGAAGAACTCCTTGATCTTGCCCTGCACCGGCACGATGAGCCACATGTTCTGGGCGAGGAATTTCATCGCCTCGCCGCCCTCCTCCAAGCCACGCTCATATGGATCCATGCGCAGATTGGTGATCAGCGACCAGGCCGTAACC
The DNA here is from genome assembly GCF_052075965.1 of Bradyrhizobium sp. 482_C4_N1_8. Classification (NCBI taxonomy): domain Bacteria; kingdom Pseudomonadati; phylum Pseudomonadota; class Alphaproteobacteria; order Hyphomicrobiales; family Nitrobacteraceae; genus Bradyrhizobium; species Bradyrhizobium sp. 482_C4_N1_8. The sequence goes on from NZ_CP197231.1 coordinate 4,741,808, forward strand.
TCACGCGTGCCGGTTGCGATGTTTCCCTTCGACGAGGCAAAGCTCAGCTTCCAGTCGTTCCACCGGATGGCATTGAGGTTGCCGCCCTGATCGAAGTAATAGATCGCCTCGCGTGGTCCTTGCTTGGCCTCGCCTTTGAGGAACGGCATGAAGTTGTAGCCGTCGAGATGAACCTTGAAGTTCTTCCCGCCTGCACCTGCAAATCCCGTCTTCATCTTCTCCTTGACGTCGGGGATCCCCGCCGCTGCACAGAGGGTCGGGAACCAGTCGGTCAGCGAGATAATGTCGTTGTACTGGGTGCCGGGCTTCACCACGCCGGGCCAGCGCACCATCATGGGAATGCGCATGCCGCCTTCCCATGTGGTGCCCTTCTCGCCATGGAAGGGGGTCATGGCTCCGTCCGGCCAAAGCGCGATTTCGGCGCCGTTGTCGGTCGTATAGAGAACGATCGTGTTCTCAGCGATGCCGAGGTCATCGAGTTGCTTGAGCAACTCCCCGACCATCCCGTCGTGCTCCACCATGCCGTCGGCGTGGATGCCCTTGCCGGTCTTGCCGAGCGACTCCTTCTTCAGATGCGTGAACACGTGCATGCGCGTCGAGTTGAACCAGACGAAAAACGGCTTGTCGGCCTTGGCCTGACGGCCGATGAAGTCCTTGGCTGCCCCCAGGAACTCCTCGTCGACCGTCGGCATGCGCGCGGTATTCAGCGGTCCAGTATCTTCGATCTTTCCGTCCGCCGATGATTTGATGACGCCACGCGGACCATACTGCTTCCGGAAGTTCGGATCCTTGGGATAGAAGTACCCTTCCGGCTCCTCCTCCGCGTTGAGGTGGTAGAGATTGCCGAAAAACTCATCGAAGCCATGCTTCGTCGGCAAATGTTCGTCGCGGTCGCCCAGATGGTTCTTGCCAAACTGCCCGGTGGCATAGCCCTGGGTCTTCATGGCGTCGGCAATCGTCGGCATCCAATCCTGGATGCCGTGGGGGTCGCCCGGCATACCGATCGTGAGAAGGCCGGTCCGGAACGGTTCCTGCCCCAGGATGAAGGAGGCACGACCGGCTGTGCAGCTCTGCTGGCCGTAGGCGTCGGTGAAGATCGCCCCTTCATTCGCGATGCGGTCGATGTTGGGCGTGCGATATCCCATCATGCCCATGGTGTAGGCGCTGATTTGCGGGATGCCGATGTCGTCACCGAAGATGACGAGAATGTTGGGCTTGCGGCCCGCGGCGGGCGCCGCAGTCGGCGCCGCCGAAGGAGCCGCCTTCTGAGCCTGCGCCAGTGCCTGCGATGTCAGCGCCGCTGTTGCGACGATCGACGATGTGCCAAGCAACACGGCGCGGCGATGAATCGCCGAATGGTCGCTACAGGTGGAATCAACAACGGCATTATTCTGCTTCTTCGTCTCGTTGGTCATTCGACGCTCCCTGACTTATTCGATGTTGGTTGGCGTGGATGAGGGCGAATCTAGATCGTCCGTTCCGTCTGAGTGGCCTCCTGTGCTTTGCTTATCTCGCGGGTTTTCCATACGCGGTGACCTTCGGGGTCCCGACCGGGTTCAAATGCGGGGGCAGACCTGTCGTGGCCCGGCTTCCGGCGCGCGGGCGCAGCTTGCGGCGGGCGGCGACCAATTGGTGGAGCAGCCGGCGTGGAGACCAATGAGCCGGATTGCCCCGATTTCCGAACAACTCGCTCTCGATCGCATCAAGCTGGAGATCCAGCTCCGGATCGCGTGCGGCGGCCTTGAAAGCTCCGGCCGAAATTGGAGGTTGCGTCGCGTTGAGATGCGGCAGCCATTCAAGCAGTGCAAAATAAGACGCTTTTGAGTCGCGATGGCGGATCGCGCGGCGCAACCGGCTGAAGGCAAACGCCTCCGACTGAAGATAGGCCTGGTGCCGACGATGAAGATTGCCCGCAACGCGGCGGGTCACACGAGGAGCAAACCAAGCGAACCCGGCGGTGACGGCCACCAAGAGCAGGGCCGTCAGCCAGTGGTCGAAGATAAAGTCGACGACGCTATCCCACGTCCACCGCCGAGCTGATTGGTTCGAAGAAGCTGGACCCGCCACCGCCGAAGTCACGGTTCCCTTGAGCGGCACGGCCTCGAGATGAACCTGATCGACCTTGCCGCTGCCGACATTCCACCAACCGATATCGATGGACGGCAGCGAATTGTCACTTGCCCGCTCCACCATATACGTTGCGGAATCGACGCGGGTCGACGTCATGACGTCGGAGCGCCCGTCGACCTTGTCCTCGAGCTTCGGCTGCGCCGGATAAAGCTTCAAGCCATCGACAGACGGGAATTGCTGAGGCGGCAGCAGCATCGCCGGCGTGCCTTCCGCCCGGATCGTGATGGTTCGTGTCACGGCGTCACCGGCCTTGAGCGGGTCAGACGAACGCCTGACGTCCTGCTCGGCGGTCAGGCTGTTGGCCGATACGAACGGGCGAAGCGCGCTCGCCGCATCCGGAATGAATGCTTCGAATGACACGCGTGGCAGCGCGACAGCCACCTCACGGGTGGCTGGCGGCTCGGCCGCATATTTGATCCTGACGATCTGGTTGGCGACGGCGTAGGACCCCGGCTCCTGCGGCGAGATCGCGTATTCAAACCGCACACCGGCATAGGGCACGCCATCGCGCTGCTCGCTGGTGTTGACGCTCTGCAATTGTCGTGTCACCGCGTTGCGCACCTGAAAATCCGGCAGTTCGGGCGGCGACGTCATGTAGTTCGGCGCCAGGACCAGGACACTCAACGTGGTTTTTTGCCCAACCACGACTCGCGGCGGGGCGATCGTCACCTGCACGATCGGCTCGAGCGCCACTGATTGCTGCGCATACACAGCCTGCGACGGGAGCGCGCCGCCGAGCAGCAAGGCGATGAAGCCGATCCAAACTCTCACTGCGACACCCTCCCCTGGGCTGGAGCGGCCGCCTGGATCGCGAATTTGAGTTTGAGGAAATCCGCAGGTGAGGTCTGGACCTGACGCATCCAGGCCTCGGCGGCGCCGGCAGTGGTGACGTCCTGCGGTGTGACCGTGATCTTCTTTCCGCCTTTCTGATTGGGATCGACGCGCATCTCGTCGGCCTTCTCATCCGGCGGTGCAGGGTCATCCTGCTCCTGCTTGCGGCGCTTGGCTTCACGCGCATCCAGCGCCGCCTGAACGATGGCGCGGTTCGTCTTCGCGGCGGCGTTGCCGGGTTGCGCCTTGAGCACCTCGTCATAGGTCTTGAGCGCTTTCTCATAAGCGTGGTTCTGCGCCTGCGCGTTGCCCAGCGCGAATTTTCCCTCCAGCGTGTCAACGCGCGAGAATTCCTCGGCAGCGGCGAGAAAATCGTATGCGCGGTAAGCCGAGATGCCGCGCCACATTGGATCGGCAAACGTCGTTTTCGCGGCGGCATAGTCGCCACGGTCAAATGCAAGCCGTCCCTGTTGATCCGGCGTCAGCCAAAGATTAGTAAAGCGCGATGTCTCCTCGGCTCTCGAAGCGCTGGCGTGCGTCACGATGAAGAGAGCCAGGACCCACGCCACTGTCGTACCGCGCCGGAACCAGAGAAGACTCAACAGGGCCAGCGGCGGCAGCAGCCAATAGCCCTCATCCCGCCATTGCGTGCCGAACGCATCGCCCTGGGCGGCCTGAAAGTGCGTTTCGATCCGGCGCTCCAGTCGCACGATGTCCGAGCCGTCGATGCTGACCCGAATGACGTCCGCGCCAGCGGGCAGCGCCGATGAATCCGGGCTGACCGCGAATATGACGAGACCATTGCGTCCGGCTGCCTGCCGCACGGCGGCCGCATCCGCGGTCCCGAGATCGTCCGCGACCAGCAGGACCGTTCCGGGGACCGGTTCGGCCGCCAGCGCGTCGGCCGCCAGCGCGACCGCACCCGCAACGTTCTTGCCATCCGCCGGCATTAGCCCTGGCTCAAGCGCGGCCAGAAACGGCTCGATCACGGACCGGTCGTCGGTCGGCGGCATCACCAGATGCGCGGTGCCGGCAAAGGCCACGAGCCCGGTCCTGGCGCCCGCGCGGGCCGCCAGCAGATCCCTGATCTTCTGCTTGGCGCGTTCGAGGCGCGAGGGCGCCACATCGGTCTCATTCATCGATGATCCGACTGCGAGCGCAATCATCAACGGTGCCTTGTCTTCGACAAAGGGCGGAAGCTCGCGGCGCCAGGTCGGACCGGACAGGCCGATGATGCCGAGCATCATTCCGGCGGCGACGAGATAGAGCGGGTTGATTTGGCGTCCTTGTCCCGGCCGCACGATGAGATGCGTCAGCAGATGCGGCGCGATCACGCCACCCCATTGCGCGCGCACATCTTGCCGGCGAAGCAGCACCGCAAACACGACAGCAAGCGGGAGCAGCGCGAGCAGCCAGAGCGGGCGTAAGAGATGGAAGGACATGGTGGCTGCGTCACGCATGGCTGACGCTCCTCATCCGGCGCCACTCGCTGCCGAGCAGGAGCCAGAGCCACAAGAGCAGACCGATCGCGATGGCCAGGCCGAACGGCCATTGAAACAGCGGCAGCTTCGGCCGCCATGACAAGGTCTGAAGCTTGGCCGGCGCGAGGCGATCGATATCGGCATAGATCGCCTGCAACTGCGCGCCATCCTCGGCGCGAAAAAAGTGCCCTCCGGTGGCGTCCGCGACATGCTGCAAGACGGCGAGGTTGACGCGGTTCTCGCCCGAGGCTGCGGGATCGCCAACGCCGATGGTGTAGACCGTGACATCGTTCTGGCGAGCGATGTCGGCGGCGTGCTCGGGCGGCACCCGGCTCGCCGTATCGTTGCCGTCCGTCAGGAGGATCAGGAGCTTCTGCTTCGCCCTGCTGGCTGCAAACGTCTTGATGGCAAGACCGATCGTGTCGCCGATCGCCGTCTGCTGGCCGGCCATGCCGACCCCCGCCTGATCGAGCAGTTGCTGCGCCGTCTGGAGGTCTTGCGTGAATGGCACCTGCACATAGGCCATGGTGCCGAACAGGATCAGGGCGACGCGGTCGCCCTTGCGGCGGGCGATGAAGTCTCTGACCACGCGCTTGACGCCGTCGAGACGGGTGAGCGACGTACCGTCCGGCGCTTTGAAATCGCGCTGATCCATCGATCCCGAAATGTCGATCGCCAGGATCAGGTCGCGCGCGGAGACCTCGCGCGTCACCGCCTCGCCGACCCATTGCGGCCGGGCCAGCGCCACAACCAGCAGCGTCCAGATGGCCACTGCCGCGACCATCTGGACGGTGCGGCGTTCAAGGACGACCGCGCCGCGCTGCGGCGTCTGCCCGGTCGCCGCCGCCAGCCTGTCGAAGAAGGGCACCTGGATCGAGGCCTGCCGCGCCCGGTATGGCGGCAGCAGCCACCACGCCAGGACTGGCAGCGGCAACAGCAGAAGCAACCATGGCCAGGCGAATTCAAGCATGATGCCCCCTGATCCAGCGGCGCACGAGACGGACCAGCGATTGCAGCTCGGCGCCATCAGGCGGAATCTGCCGATAAGGACCACTCGCGAGCAGCTGGCCTACGCCGTGAGAAAACTCCTCGCCTCCACAGCTGCGATCGAGGAAGGCCAGCCATGCCGGCCCGACCAGTGGCGCCACTCGCTCGCGCGGAAAGGCCGCGAGCGCCGTGCGCCGCACCAGCAAGGTCAGCTTCGACAACAGCTCCGACGGCACCGAATTTCGCGCATGCTCGATGCTATCAAGCTCCGCGAGCGCTTCGCGGCGATAGCGGTTGACACGGCGCAGATGCGCCACGCGCCACACGGTAGCGCAGATGGCCGCGAGCAGCAGGGCGATCGCAAGCCTCGCCTCCCAGGTCTGTGGCCAGAGGCTGACCTCGCGCGGCAGCGGGAAGTCGATTAGGCCGGCCACCGGGTCGGCAGTCACGGATGTAGCCTCAGCCAAGAGCCGCCTCCGTCTGGTTATGCGGGGCCGCGCGGCCACGACCGGCCGGCAGACCACCAAGAAGACGCCGAAGCTGCGCAGCGGTGTCCTCCGCCGCGCTCAGCGGCAGCACGGGAATTCCGAGCTCGTGCGTCCAGTCGAAGATGCCTTTCAGGCGGTCCCGGGTGACCTGCGCTACGCTCTTGCGGACGCTGTCACGGCCGACATCAAGCCGGATCTGCAACTCGCCATCGGTCACCGTCATGCTGGCCGACGGTGGCAGATCGCTTTGCAGGGGATCATGGACCAACGCAGCGACGACGTCATTGTGCCGCGCCAGCGCGGCGACCATATCGCGCGTTGCAGCGTCCGCGCCGTCGAAATCGCTGATGATGATCACGGCGGCATCGTGCGGTGCCCGACGCCTTGCATGATCGAGCGCGGTGTTGAGCATCGCCGGCGCGGACACCAGACCGCGCCCGACGCCGAGCGCCTGGTTCTGCGTGACGACCGCCGCGAGGATCTGGAGCACGGTCGCCCGGCTGCGGCGCGCCGTCACCTCGATGAAGTCTCGATCGTTGAACACGACGGCGCCGACGCGATCGCCGACGCCTAGCACCCGCCACGCCCCGATCGCTGCGGCCTCGGCCGCCGTCACCGATTTCATCGCATGCCGGCTGCCGAAGAACATCGACAGGCGCTGATCCACCACCAGGATCGTCTGCCGGTCGCGCTCCTCGTTGAAGACCCGGATATGCGGCTTGCGCAGGCGCGCCGTCACCTTCCAGTCGATCGAGCGGACGTCGTCGCCGGGACGATAATCCCTGATCTCCTCGAAGTTCAGGCCCCGGCCCCGCATGCGGGACGCAAAGCGGCCGGACAAAAGGCTATGCACGGGTTGGCGCGGAAGGAAGGAGACCTTGCGTCCGCGATGTTCGAGCGCGATCAATTCGTGAAGACCGACATAGACACCTGGCATATTGGCTGATGTCTCGGTCATGATGGCCTCAGGCTGCCGCAACTAGCTCGGTAATCTTGTCGATCACCTGATCGGGCGTAACGCCCTGCGACACTGCCTCGTAGCTGAGGATGATCCGGTGGCGTAGGCAGTCGTGGATCACCGCGCGCACGTGGTCGGGCGTCACGAAATCGTATTCATCGAGCCAGGCGCGAGTCCGCGCGGAACGATCGAGCGCCAGGCTGCCGCGCGGGCTGGCGCCGACCTGGATCCATTTGCTCAGCGGTTCGCCATAGCGCCCGGGAAAGCGCGTCGCGTAGATCACGTCGACGATGTACTTCTGAACGAGGTCCGAGACGAAGATGCCGTCGATCTCACCACGTGCGTCCAGGATCGCCTGTTGCGGGATCGGCGGCGGCTCCGAGGTGTGATCCTTCGGTGCTTGCGCGTTCTCGGCGCGATTGAGCCGGATGATCTCGCCCTCGGATGCCTCGTCGGGGTAAGTGATGACGACATGCATCAGGAAGCGGTCGAGCTGCGCTTCGGGGAGCGAATAGGTGCCTTCCTGCTCGATCGGGTTTTCGGTCGCGAGCACCATGAAGAGGTCCGGCATTTTGTAAGTCTTGCCTGCAACCGTGACCTGGCGTTCCTCCATGGCCTCGAGCAGCGCGGACTGCACCTTGGCCGGAGCGCGGTTGATCTCGTCGGCGAGCACAAGATTGGCGAAGATCGGCCCTTTCTGAAATTCAAACTGTCCACCCTTGTCGGTCTGGACGTAGATCTCGGCGCCAGTCACGTCCGACGGCAGGAGATCCGGGGTGAATTGCACGCGCGACAAATCAGCGGCGAGATGCTTTGCCAGCGTCTTGACTGCCCGCGTCTTGGCGAGACCGGGCAGGCTCTCGATCAGAAGATTACCGTTGGCAAGAAGGCCAATCAGCATGCTCTCGACCAGATGATCCTGGCCAAGCACGGACTTTCCGATCCGCGATTTCAGCTCGAGCACGGCATCGCGGGAGGCCGAGCGTTTGGTGTCCGCTCGCTCTGTGAAGCCTGACGTTTGCGCCGTTCCGGAATCCGACATGTCCTTCCAGTCTCATCGAGAAGCGTCCGGCCGGAACGCAGCCGGCCGGTAGGCCGCTTTTGTCAGTTCTTGCCCGGAGGCGTTGTCGTCAGCTTGTCCATGACGTCGCTGACGGTGAAGCTTGCCGCCTTGGCGCGCGGTGGAAATTCCTTGAAGCTCTCGATGTACTTCGCGACAATGGCCTGCGCCGGCACGAACATAAATGCGCGGTGCGCCTGCCAATCGGCGTAATAGATGCTGTCGGGCCCACGTTCGAATGGATCTGTCCGTAAATTGTAGAGATTTGGCCCGCGAAGCTTGGTGAAATTGCCCTGCCAGACTCCAAGCGGGGTCTTGGGACCTATTTCCGTGTGCTGCTCCATGAAGCTGATCTTCCAATCGCGCAGACGAAGAGCCATCAAGTCGCCGTCATCACTCCAGTACAGGAATTCCTTGCGGGGCGATTCTTTTACGTCGCCCTTCAAGAACGGCATCAGATTGAAACCGTCCAGATAGACCTTAAAAGTCTTGCCGTTCAGCATTGAACCTTTTTTGACCTTCTCGACGAGGTCCGGATCGCCATTCGCTGCGGCGAAGGTCGGGATGAAGTCTTCGTGGGCACAGATATCATTGATGATCGTGCCCGGTTGGATGACACCCGGCCAGCGCATCAAGCACGGGACGCGGAAGCCGCCTTCCCAGTTCGTGGCCTTCTCACCCTTGAACGGCGTTGAGCCACCGTCCGGCCAGGTGAATGCCTCGGCGCCATTGTCGGTGGTGTAGACGACAATGGTGTTGTTGGTGACACCGAGGTCATCCACAAGCTTGAGCAGTTCTCCGACCATGCCGTCGTGCTCGACCATTCCGTCAGGGTAGGTCCCGAGACCTGTCTTTCCTTCCGACGCCTTCTTCAAATGTGTGAAAATGTGCATGCGCGTCGAGTTGAAATAGCAGAACCAGGGCTTGTCGGCCCGATGCTGTCGGTTGATGAAATCTTTGGCCGCGCCAAGAAATTCCTCGTCGATGGTCTCCATACGCTTGGCATTCAATGGGCCGGTATTCTCGATCTTGCCGTCGGCAGTTGATTTGATGACGCCGCGCGGCCCGAATTTCTTCCGGAACTCCGGGTCCTTGGGATAGTCGGGATTCTCGGGCTCCTCCTCGGCATTGAGATGATAGAGGTTGCCAAAGAACTCGTCGAAGCCATGCGCCGTCGGAAGATGTTCGTCGCGGTCACCAAGATGGTTCTTGCCGAACTGGCCGGTGGCGTAGCCGTAGGTCTTGAGCACATCGGCGACACTAGGGTCGAGCGGTCCCAGGCCGAGCTCGGCGCCGGGAAGACCAACTTTCGTCAGGCCGGTTCGGATAGGCGATTGGCCGGTGATGAAGGCGGCGCGGCCTGCGGTACAGCTCTGCTGTCCGTACCAGTCGGTAAATACCGCCCCCTCCTTGCCGATGCGATCGATGTTGGGGGTACGGTAGCCCATCACTCCCATGTTGTAGGCGCTGACATTGAACCAGCCGATGTCGTCGCCCATGATGAAGAGGATGTTCGGCTTGCGACCGGATGATGTCGCTGCCGGCGAGCCGCCTGGTGCTGCCTTCTGGGCTTGCGCTAATGCCTCCGATGTTAGGGCCGCGGCGGCAACTAGGGAAGACGTCCCGAGAAGGAGATTGCGACGATTGATGGCATCATTTGCGTCCGTCCCGGTCTTGCTCCTAATTCCACGGCTCATTCCGATGCTCCTACTTTGTGGTCGGTGATCTCACTGAATTCGGATCGACTGCTCGAACCACACACCTGAACCCGACGTGGCTCGTCGACGTATCGACCGGCTCGGCGTGGCGGGCGGCGGGACGATAGCGGCGGCAGTAATTCGGCGCGCAGAGGTGCGAGCCGCCCTTTAGAACCTTGCGCGGGATCCTGATGTCCGGCAGGCGCGGGTCGTAGCTCGCGTCCTCGCGGCCGCCACGCGGATTGTTCGGGATGCAGCAGGGCTTTGCGGCGTCGGCGGCATGCTTTGACGACCACCAGTCCGAGGTCCACTCCCAGACATTGCCGATCATGTCGTGGAGGCCGTAGCCGTTCGGCGGGAAAGCCATGACCGGCGAGGTACGCTCGAACCCATCCTCGCCGAGATTCTGGACGGGGAAATTGCCCTGCCAGATGTTGGCCATGTGCTTGCCGCCGGGCATCAGCGCATCGCCCCAGGCGAACTCCTCGCCGTCGAGGCCGCCGCGCGCGGCGAACTCCCATTCCGCTTCCGTCGGCAGCTCCTTGCCGGCCCAGCGGGCATAGGCTGCCGCATCGCTATAGGAGACGTGCACGACCGGATGGTCGTCGAGGCCCTTGATGTTGCTGCCGGGGCCGTAAGGATGACGCCAGTTGGCGCCGCGCATGAAGGACCACCATTGGCTCCAGTCGGTGAGATCGGTGATGCGCGGCAGCGGCGAGAACACCAGCGAGCCGGCGTAGAGCATCTCCTTCAGCGCGCCGGGATAGTCCTTGGGGTCGGGAACGATCTGCGCCTCGGTGACGTGGCCGGTCGCGTTGACGAATTGCTTGAACTGCCGGTTGGTGACGGAGGTGCGGTCGATCCAGAAACCGTCGACGGAGACGCGGTGGCTCGGCGCCTCCTCGGGATAATGATGGTCGGATCCCATACGGAAGGTCCCGCCGGGAATGAAGACCATCTCGCCGGTCTTCGCGTCGTCCGGTAACCACTCGCAGTGATCCGTATCTGCCCGCAGCATTGTGGAAACTCCGATACGAGTATTCCACCCGATACTATGGCGCGGACTTCAGCAGGCGTCGACGAGAACACATTGCCCGGCATTCTGGACGCATTGTCTGGTCCCCTCTTCTTGGCGCCGAGGGTGCGAGATGGGTGTCGTAGACTTGCGTCAGCATCTCTCCCTCTTTTGCGCACATCCTTCGAGCCCGCGGCAACACCATACCGCCATCCTCGCCCCGCGGTTCGCAGAGCGATCGTCACCGAAATCGCCTAGGTTGCAAATGGTATCCGAAGATTGGATGCCCGTGATGTGCAGTTTGTGCCAATACGTCGCGCCGATCGGTGAGGCTTAACGACACATGTCGCAAATTCCTCAATCCACAGCATCATGTGGTGCACAGCTCGCGTCAAATTCGGTGATAATTTACCTCAAAGCGCGAACTCGGCTCGTCGTACCCACTTCGCGTTGTGGTGGTATTCAGCCGCCGCCTGCCGCAGAATTGTCGCGCTTGAGTAACAGGGTGGCGCCATGGGCCAATTCCTTCTGGTTGATTCGCGTAAGCTTGACGGCTTCGAAGGTCTTCACCAGGCCGTTCACGGCTCGCACGTCGATGTCATGCAGCTCGGGCGCGGGCGATTGCGCGGATCGCTGTCCCATGTCGGCATCGGCGATTTCTCGCTCAGCATCGGCACCTTCAGCGTCGGCATGCGTACGCAGCGCGTCGCCAGCGACGACAAGCTGATCATCGGGATGTTGCTCGCGGCCGAAGAGCGCGTCACCCACTGGTCCTTCGACATGCGCCTCAACGACGTGCTCGTGATCCCGCCGCTGCTCGAGCATGACGGAATCTTTCACGGTGGATCCGCTTACGCCGCCATGCGCTTCGACATCAACGAGGTCGCATCGCTGTTCGGCGGCGAAGCGAGGCTGAGCAATCCCGACACCTGGCGCAGGCGCGACCATTTCCGGGCGGACCCCGATGGCGGCGCGATCGCCGCACATCGTCTGGTCCGGATCATGTCGCATCTGCGCACCTACAGGAGCGGCCTGACGCCCTCGACCGCCGATTTCTGGAAGCGATCGATCGTCGAATGCATGGCGGCCAACGTGATGTCGTCACTGCCGCCCGACGACACCGGCTGGCTGCCTTCGGCAAGGCGGCTGATCCGCCGGGTCGAGGAGTATCTCGACGAGGCCGGCACGCGCCCGGTGCATGTCTCGGAGATCTGCGCCGCTCTCGGGGTGTCGCGCCGCACCCTCCATCGCGCGTTCCAGGAGGTGTTCGGCTTGGGCCCGGTCAGCTTCCTCAGGCACAAGCGGCTGTGTGCCGTTCATTCCATTCTGCATGAGAGCGTTCCCGGCTCGACGACCGTGGCCGCTGTCGCCATGCAGCAGGGCTTCTACGAGCTCGGGCGGTTCTCGCAATATTACCATGCGATGTTCGGGGAACGTCCGTCGCAGACCCTGGGAGGACGAACTGTCCCTCGCCTGAGGGTTCAACCCTCTGAGCATGAATTATAGGCGCCTGGTTCGGCTGTGCTGGGGGACGGCTATGGTCCGACCGATTCCCGCTCCACCGGTCGACTGCACAGCCGTGCACCGGGCCCAACGCGGCGGCCGCGGGTAGTGTTGCGCAATTGCAACGCAAGTAAGGCTTTGAATTTGCTGGATTTTGGCTCCCCGGGCTGGATTCGAACCAGCGACCATCCGATTAACAGTCGGATGCTCTACCGCTGAGCTACCGAGGAAAGGGCGAACCAGTCGTTCGCGCGCGGCTGCGTATAACAAAGCCGCTTGCGCTTGCAAAGGACGAATTCGCGATCTTGCACAATGCGCCGAGGAAGGGCCGCCGCCCCTCCCCTGGCTCAAGTCAGGTCAAACTATTCGGCGACGAAGGACGTGGTCTTGGTTCCGGAATCGTACCGCAACCGAAGCGCGGTGATCTTGCAGAGGTTGACGTTCTTCCAGAGCACGGATTCGTCATAGTTCTGCCAGTCGACGCGGATGTTCCAGACACATCCCTCGTCGTCCTCCTCGAACTCGACATAGGTGCTCGCCTGGTTCTGCAAAACCTTGTCGAGTTCGTTCTCCCATTCGTCCAGGCCGTCGTCCGGTGCGTTGAAGCCCAGGAATTTGATGGCATAGCCGGTCTCGTTGACGACGGTGACGTTGCGGGCGTCGGCCGCGAACGACGGCGCAGCGGCGATCGCAAGACCGATCGCGATCAGTCCGGACAGAAAATACTTCATGTGAAATTCCCCCGATCGAAAGAGGCTCCGGTGCCTGACGTCGATCCGCGCAGGCACCGCGGCAACAAATGGCGTTGCCTCGAAGAATTCACCCGGAGCGCGATCAAGTGGTTCAACACGCGATCGATCGACGCTCCGGAGCGTGCGCGACGCGAGACGCGCACGGGCAGTTCATATCGATTCGAATTCTCCGCAGCAATGAACCGGCGTTCATAGATCGGCGGTGTTTGTTTTCTCCGGCACGGGCGCCGGCACTGCGGCGCCGTTGCTCTTTCCCGTCACCGCGCCGACCAGCGCTTTCACGGGATCCTCGCCCGGCGCAAACCCGCTCTGGCGCAGGATCTCGTCGATCATCGGACGCAGCGCGTGCACCTTGAGGAGCTCGCCCGCAAGCCCTTCGCCGAAGCCGACATTGCCGCCGCCGGTGCCATTGCCGCCGAACGCGCCGCCGGTGTGCAGGATGCGGACGTCCTTGAGATTGCCGATCGGCTTGACCATCTCGGCCAGAGCCGAGGGCATGGTCTCGATCCGCTTCTTGGCGAGCTCGAAGTCGATGACGTTGGCACCGAGCTTGTTCTGCGCCTCGTTCTTGAGCGTGATGATTGCGGCTTCGGCCTCGCCGATATTCCTGACGCCGACTGCCTTGATCTTGTTGGACTCGGCTTCCGCGGTGGCCAGCGTCTTGACGGCCTCGGCACGATCGAGCGAGGCCTTCTTTTCAGCTTCGGCCGCGACGATCAGCTCGGTCGACTTGCGCTCGGCCTCGGTGCGCGCGGCGAGCACCTGGGTGAGACGGGCACGGTCGGCGACCTCGACCGCGCGGGCGGTCACGACCTTTTCCTCCGCGGAGACGGCGAGCGCCTCGGCGGTCTTGGCGTCGGCGACGGCTTCCGAGGTCTGCTTGCTCTTGGCCGCGATCTGGATCTCGTTCTCCTGCGTGGCGATCTGGATTTCGCGCTGCGCGTCGGTCTTGCGCTTGTTGATGGCGAGATCCGACTCGATGACCGCGGTTTCCTTGACCTGCTTGGCGCCGGCCTCCTTCTCGGCCACGGCGCGGTCGGTATCGATGCGGGCGTTCTCCTCGGTCAGGCGCGCGGTCTGGGTCGCGGTTGCGACTTCAGCGCGGGTGCTCGCGGTCTTGTTGGCGATGTCGCGCTCCTGGGAGAGCTCGGCCTCCTTCTTGGTGCGCTCGATGGTCAGGGTCTGCTGCCGCGCCTCGAGGTCCTTTTGCGCAATCGCCACCTCGTTGTCGCGCACGATCGAGTTGCGGTCGCGCCGGCGCGTCTCGGTGACGGTCTTCAGCTGGGTCAGACCTTCGGCGTCGAAGAAGTTTTCCGGATTGAAGAATTTCACATCCGTCTGGTCGAGCTTGGTCAGCGACACCGATTCAAGCTCGAGACCGTTGGATTTCACATCCGATTCCACTGTCGCCTGCACATGCTTGACGAAGTCGCTGCGCTTCTCCTGCAACTCCAGGATGGACATGGTGGCCGCCACCGAACGCAGGCCGTCGACGAATTTTGCCTCGACCTGGTTACGCAGGGCTTCGGCGTCATTCGTCAGCGCGCCCAGCGTCTGGCTCGCGAGCGCAATGCTCTCATCGTCAGGACGGACGCGCACGTAGAACTCGGCGACGATGTCGACGCGCAGGCGGTCCTTGGTGATCAGGGACTCCCGCTCCTTGCGCTCGACGGTGAGCCGCAGCGTCTTCAAATTGACGCTGGCATAGGAGTGGAAGATCGGCAGGATCATGGCGCCGCCGTCGAGCACGACCTTCTTGCCGCCGAGGCCGGTGCGCACGAAGGCCTCGTCGCGGGTGGCGCGCTTGTAGAGGATGGTGAAGACGATCCCGAGGACGACGATCAGCGCGACGCCGATCATGGCCGGGACTGCAATGTCGAACATGACTTTCTCCGATAAATGACTTGTCAGCTGCTTAGAGGCGGTTTGGAAGGTTTCAGTTCATCGTCGGCCTTCACCGCCACGAAGCGGGTGCCGGCGCGATCGACCAGCAGGACCATGGTTCCCTGCGGCAGGGGCAATGATGACGGTGCGGCGACCGCCCACACGAAATGGCGGTTGCCGTGGATGTCGGCGACGCTGACGCGGCCGGGCGGCCCCTGATCGAGCGGGCCGATCACGACCGCGCCGACACGGCCGACGAGATCGCCGAGACCGACGGCATAGCTTTCATCCTTGGGAATGACCCGCGCGATGCCCCTGCTTGCGGCGCGGACCACCGGAATCGAGACGGCGACCGCTCCGACCGACGCGAGCGTTGCCGGCAAGGGACCGGCCACCATCCGCGCGATGTCCTGGATCAGGAAGCCGGTGATGGAGAACGCGCCAAGCAGCAACAGCAGGAAGATCAAGAGCGGCACGCCGCCGACATTGATCCAGGAGATGGCGTTGATCACGCCATTGTCGCTGGGGTGACCAAAATCGATGTTGGTGCCGAGCATCTCGCTCAGCGAGGCCCCGACCAGCATCGAGACCACCTCGATCGAGCCGACGATGAGGATCATGGCCGCCGCGATCGCGAACGGCCTGACCTCCGGCGACATCACGTGTTCGAGCAGAGCGCTCATGACACATTACTCAGGAGCGCGACTTCAACCGCGCCAGCCTCGCTGCAATCTCCTTGTCGCGATGCAACGTGCTGAGCTCGTCGATGTCGCTTGAATACGGGATCGCTGCCGGGACGCCGGTGGCGCGCGCCACCGCCCTGCCCGCGCGCAAGGCCTTCGCTGCCGCCGAGGCACCACCGGACTTCCGGGGCGACGTCGAAGCCTGATGGCTTGCCTGAGCCTCGCTCTTTTCGAGATCGGCGCGGCGTTGCTCGGCATCTTGCAATGCTGACAGCACGGCGCGCAGCGACGTCACGCACTGTTCGATCTTCTCGTTGTTCTCGTCGATGGCCCGGGAGAGCACCTCGAACTGCGCTTCGAGGTCCATCTGCCGCGCGATGCCGGCGCGGGCGAGATCGTCCCGGCTATCAGCAATCGCACCTTCGATCTTGGGCGCAAGATTGGTCATCTCGCGTTCTATCTCGGTGCGGCGCGCGTTGAGACGGTATTCCTCGGCGCGCGCGGCCGCGAGCGCATCGCGCGCTTCACTCTCCGCGCGCTCGATCTCGCGGATGGCTTGGCCAACCACGTTCAGCTTGTTCTTCCCCTCCGCCTGCTCGATCGCGTCATAGGCGATCCCGGCGATCAGGCGCCCGACCCGGGACAGGAAGTTGTCGGGGGCGGCAGCGATGGTATCCATAGCGTTCTCCTCCTCTGGCAGATTGTTCGGCGTGACGCCGTAGTGAACTTCGAAACCGTCGTCGGTGCGGATGAGGTGCGCGGGAGCGCTCTGCCCCCAACCCTCGGCATAGCCGGCATAGTCGAAGGGAACGCTGAAGCGCCCTTCCACGGTTGCAATCGAAATGGTGGCGGGGCCCTTGATCTTGGCGAGCTTGTCGTCGAGCGGCAGGCGGCGGCCCTGCGCGGCGCGATAATCGGCGCGGTCGCGCAGGCCCAGCGTCACCAGCCGCGACGGCAGCGCGGTTTCTTTCCGGATCGGCTCATAGGCATGGGCATGGAGCAGGACGACATTGGAGCCGACGTTATGGCTCCGCGCCACCTCGTCCAGGATCTCCATCATGCGGTCATAGGCCCTGAACGTCGCCTCCATGGCGGCCTTGGCGGACGGGTCAGGGGCAAGCCTGTAACGCAGCGCGGACGGCGCGTTTTTGGACGACGGGCTCATGGAAAGCACTAAAGCACCATTTTGGTGCTTTTGGAAGAGGAAGTACGATCACGTTCCCCTGACCCTCATGCACTCTGTGGGTTAGTCGTCGGCCGCAGGCGACGCGTTCAAGGAGGTTGATCATCCCTAGATCACGGCCGATCAAGACTTCATGCACGCACGGGTTGCAATTTAAGGCGAACCCAACGGAAACCGGACTGGTCAACGTTGCCGCCGACCATCCGACTGTTAATCGGCTGGTCGATGTCCCGACACTTCCATTTTTAGAGCCCGGATGGAGCGCAGC
Source organism: Bradyrhizobium sp. 482_C4_N1_8 (assembly GCF_052075965.1). Lineage (NCBI taxonomy): Bacteria > Pseudomonadati > Pseudomonadota > Alphaproteobacteria > Hyphomicrobiales > Nitrobacteraceae > Bradyrhizobium > Bradyrhizobium sp. 482_C4_N1_8. The sequence continues at coordinate 4,758,728 of NZ_CP197231.1, forward strand.
GTAATCCGGGGCCTCAGGACGCGTCCAGGATCGATCTGCGCGCCATCCGGGCTACAGCATCGCCTCACGGCCGCCGGCACACCAGATCGATCTCGATCAGTGCGTCATAGGCGAGCCCGGTGACGCCGACACACGTGCGAGCCGGCAAACGATCCGGTGCGAAGAAGCTGCGATACGTCTCGTTCATCGCGGCATAGTCTTCCTTGAAACGCGTCAGATAGATCCGCGTCATCACGACGTGCTCGAGGCCGAGATCGAGGCCGGCGAGCACCACCTTCAAATTCTCCATCACGGCCCGCGTCTGCGCCTCTATGCCGTCGGGCAGCACACCCGGCGCCTGCGGCGTGTCCGGCATCTGGCCGGTGACGAAGACAAACCCGTCGGTCTCGACGGCGTGGCTGAAGGGCGCGACCGGCTTCGGTCCGCCGCTGATCATGTGGAATTTCACTTGAGATGTCCTTGTTAAGTCGCGTCCCGAAACAGGCGCTTGCTGAGGATGGCGTGCACGCCCCAATTGCCGTCGACGACCTGGGTGACGCCGAAATCAACGGCGGCCGACATCAAGGCGATCGCCTCGTCCTCGCTGAGCCCTTTGACGTTCATCAGAAAGCGCCGCATTTTGCGGAACGCATCCTTCATGGCGAGGTCGAGCGAGGATTTTGTGTAGACTTCGCTTTGGCCCTGCGCGCCGAACTCGGCGAGATAGTTGGGATGGCTGAAGCCGGTCAGCACCCAGTCGGTCTCGGTCTCGATCAGGGGATAAGAGAGATCGGCAAAGGGCCGGCCTGCAAGATCGGCCTTCTTGTGCAGGATCACCTCGAATGTCCCTGTCATCGAGCATTCGATCGCCGTGCCGCTGAGTTCGCCGTCGCCTTGCGTGGCGTGGGAATCGCCGACCGACAGCAGCGCGCCGGGCACCGAAACCGGAAGATAGACGGTAGAGCCCTTCCCCAGCCGCCAATTGTCGAGATTGCCGCCGAAATAGGACGGCGGCACGGAGTCGACGAAATCGACCTCGCGCGGCGCCACCGCGATCACGCCGAAATGCGGCCTCAGGGGAATGCGGATGCCATCGAGTACGGCATGCCGGCGCTTCACCGTGGCCGGCGCGACGGGGACGCCGGGATAGTCGTAGGTGGCGTGCACGACGCCGAAGGGGTCGGTCTGCGGCTCCCAGCGATAGGAATAAAGCGCCCGGGCGTGCGGCTCCTCTGGATCGTCGAAGATCTCGTAGATGGTGACGACCTCGCGCGGCATGGGACCGCCGAGAAACTCGTTGTAGTGATAGCCCCACCAAGCCGCGACCGAGGAGCCGAACACACGGCCGGCATGGTTCGGATTGCGGCTCGCGCGCGGCACGATGTCGAGGATGCGCACCTCCAGCACGTCGCCGGGCTGGGCATCCTTCACCGCGACCGGCCCCGTGCAGATGTGCACGCCAAATCCTTCGCCGGCGCCACGGCCGAACACGCTGGCATCCATCGGGCCAGCGCCGCGACGATCGACGTTCTTCTTGTCCCGTGTCCAGCCGAACACGCTTTCAGCACCGGAATCGCCCGCGATCATCATCTCGGGCGCATCGGAGGCGTGCTGCGTCAGCGTCTCGATGGTGATGGTGTCGCCCGAGGCGATCTCGATTTGCGGCGATAGCGAGCGGCTGAAATAGCCCCAATGGATGCGGCTGGCTTCGACCGGGAGATGGTGATGCCTGCGTTCCGCGGTCGTCCGCTCCTCGGTGCCGGCGCAAGCAGCGGTGCTGCGTGCCTCGACGCTCGAATGCACGCGGAGCTGCGCCAGCGCCTCCTGCGGCCAGCCGCGCTGGCCGGCAATGCCGTGCTGCAAGGTCGCCCGCTCCGCCTCCTGCTGGCGGAATTCGCGCGGCGGCAGGCCGAAGCGATGACGGAAGGCGCGGCTGAAATGTGCGGAATCGCCAAAGCCGTAGGCGTAGGCGATCTCCGAGATCGAACGAAGCGCCTCGGTCGGATTGGACAGATCGGCCCAGGCACGCTGGAGGCGGCGCTCCCGGACGTAATGGGTGAAATTGTCGCCGACCGTCTCGAACAGTTTTTGCAGGTAGCGCTCGGAAATCCCCTGGGCCTGCGCGACGCGCGCCGGCGCCAGTTCGGGATCGTCGAGCCGCCGCTCGATGGTCTGGCAGATCCGGTGCAGCAGCGCGGCCTGCGTCGCACTCGATCCGGCATCGGACGTCGAAGCCGCCAGTTGATGCGCGAGCGTCAGGAGCAGGTCAACGAGCGACTGCGCGACCGAATTCCACTCGGCATCGCTCAACGTGTCGAGCGTGCGCGCGGTCGCGTCCAGCAGACGCGAGAACACATCGGCAAAGCCGCTGGGTGGAACGACGCGGGGCTCGCCGAGCCGCGGCCTGCCCGAGAGGCGTCCGTGCAGCGCTTCCGAGGTCACCGACAGCACGATGGCCCGCATGTCGCGCTGGAACACGATGCTCCAGTCTCCGCTCCGCGGCAGCAGCACGAGATGGCCGACCGGAACGATGCGGTGGCCGCCGGCGCTCTTCAGCACCATGCCGTCCTCGACCGGGATCAGCGCGATCGGAAGGTCTTCATTCGCTTGCGATAGCGGCGCGACGCTTTGCGCGCCAGCCGCCATCCGCGTCAGCGCAACACCTGCTGTGTGGCGATGCGATGCGGTTGCATGTCCGTCAAAGAAGGAATGGCCGGTCGCCGGTTGCAGGCCGACCGCCGCCAGCACGTCCCGCCAGGCTTCGGGGCGGTCGTCTTGCGCGTAGGACTCGCTCGTGAACGGCCGGAAGCTCATCAGATCAACCCAGATTGCAGTTGATCGAAGCAACCTCTGTGCCAGACGAACGCGGTCATCCGTCGCAGCAACGGGCCGCAAATGACGTTCGCCGCTCATCCCCTCATCCCGAAAACTCGCTGTGTCTCAATGCATTAGTCGCAGCGAAAGATGTTCTTGCGGATCGTGCCGTGGACGCCCCAGTTGGCGTCGACGACCTGGGTGACGCCGAAATCGGCGCCGACCGACAGCAGCGAGATCGCCTCGTCCTCGCTGAGACCGTGCACGGTCATCAGGAACCGCCGGAGTTTTCTGAACGCATCGCGCATCGCACGGTCGAGGCTCGAGTGATTGGCAATCTCGGTTTGTGCGTCGGCGCCGAGCGCGGCCAGATAGTTCGGATAGGTGAAGCCGTAGAACGACCAGGCGTGATCGGTCTCCAGCATCGGATGGTCGAGGCCCTCCAGACTGGTGCCGGCCAGATCAGCCTTCTTGTGCAGGATGAACTCGAAATCGCCGGTGAGCGAGGTCTCGATTGCGGTGCCGCCGAGCTCGCTGTCGCCTTGCGCGGCGTGAGGATCGCCGACCGAGAAATAGGCGCCGGGGACTGCGACCGGATAGAACATCCGCGCGCCCTTGCCGATACGCCAGTCGTCGATGTTGCCGCCGGTGTAGCTCGGCGGGATCGAGCTGACGAAATCAGCTTCCGAGGGCGCGAGGCCCATGGTGCCGAAATGCAATCGCGCGGGCACCCTCACGCTCGACAGGATGTTTTCGCGCTTCCTGACGGTGGCGTGATCGACGCGCACGCCGGGATAGTCGATGGTGGGATGCACGATGCCGTCGGGGTCGGTCTGCGGCGTCCAGACGTAGTTGTAGACCGCTTTCGCATAAGGCTCGCCCGAGGTGTCGAGCTCGAAGATGGTGACGACCTCCCGCGGCTTCGGCTCCTCGATCAAATCGTGATAGTGAAAGCCCCAGTTTGCGGCGACGTTGGAGCCGAAGCAGCGGCCGGCGTGGCAGGCGCTGCAGCTCGGCCGCGGCCTGATATCGAGGATGCGCACTTCCAGGATGTCACCGGGCTCGGCGCCTTCGATCGCGACGGGACCTGTGAGAAGATGCACGCCGATCCCCTCGCCTGCGCCGCGGATGAACGGACCTTCGACCGGGCCTGAGCCGCGGCGCGGGACCGCCTTGTACTCGCGCGTCCACTGGAACACGCTCTCGGCGCCGGGATCGCCCTGGATCATGCGCTCGTAATCATCGTTGGCGTGATGGGTCAGCGTCTCGATGGTGGCGCGGTCGCCGGAGCGCAGTGTCAGGGCCGGCGTGACCTTCTTGGAGAAATAGCCCCAGTGGACGGTCTTCGGCGAAACCGGCAGCGTGAAATGCTTCATCAGGTGGCCTCTTCGGGGAACGCGGTCTTGAACGTGGGGGCGGCGCTCATCGCACCGCCTCCGGAGTCTTGTCGGCTTCCATCACGCTGAGGAAACGCGCCGTCAGCGGATTGCGGGGATTGGTGAGCACCTCGTGCGCCGGTCCCTCCTCGATGATGGTGCCGCCGCTCAGGAAAGCGACGCGGTCGGCGACTTCATCGGCAAAGCGGATCTGGTGCGTCGAGATGATCATGGTGAGACCGTCGTCGATGGCGAGCCGCCGGATCACTTCCAGTACCTCGTTGACGAGCTCGGGATCGAGCGCCGAGGTCGGCTCGTCCAAGAGCAGCACGCTTGGATTGGGCGCCAGCGCGCGGGCGATGGCGACGCGCTGCTGCTGGCCGCCGGAGAGATGTCGCGGCAGCGCGTCGGCGCGCTGTGAGAGACCGACACGGTCGAGCAGCTCGGTGGCGCGACGGTCGGCGTCGATGCGGGTCATACCGTGGACCCAGCGCAAAGGCCCGGCGATGTTTTCGCGTGCCGACAGATGGGCGAACAAATTGAACTGCTGGAACACCATGCCGACACCGACCGTTGCCCGCTCGTTGGCGATCGCCCGCGGTGACAGCAACTTGCCGTCGTCGTCAAAGCCGAGACGGCGGCCGCCGACGCGCACGGTGCCTCCGTCCCAGCTTTCGAGATGGTTGATGCAGCGAAGCAGCGTGCTCTTGCCCGAGCCGCTGGGGCCGAGCAGCGCGACCACTTCGCCGACGCGAACGGTCAGATCGAGGCCACCGAGCACCTTTTGCGTGCCGTAGCTCTTGGTGAGGTCCTTGGTCTCGACCGCGATGTTGTTGCGCGCGATCGTCGCGGAACGCCGCGTGCGCTCCTCTCTGGTCAGAGCAAGCGGCGGCGTGTCGGTCAGCTCTGCCTGCACGGGTTCGGGATCGGCGACGGTCGCCTCCGCAAGCTCCAGCTTGGCGCCGAGATCGACGCGACGCCACGGCAGGTAATCGGCGAGCTTGCGCTTCCGTCCCTTGGCGCGGTCGAGATCGAGCAGCCATTCGACGAACAACTGGATGACGCTGATGGCAAAGGTCAGCACGAGGTACAAGAGGCCAGAGGCGAAGAAGATCGAGAAGAAGTCGAAGGTCGAGGACGCCAATTGAGTCGAGCGCAAGGTCAGCTCCTGGACTGCGACGACGGACGCCAGCGAGGAATTCTTCAGCGCGCTCACCGCCTCGTTGCCGAAGGCCGGGATCATGGTGCGGATCGCCTGCGGCGCGATCACCCGCCACATCAGGATCCGCGGCGTCATGCCGAGCGCCTGGCCGGCCGTCACCTGCCCGCGGTCGACGCCGAGCACGCCGGCGCGCAGCATCTCCGCGATGAACGGCGCCTCGTTGCAGGCGAGCGCGAGGCCGGCCGCCAGCACCGCCGGCAGCTTGATGCCGATATGCGGTAACGCATCGTAGGCGAAAACCATCTGCAGAATCAGCGGCGTGCCGCGAAAGATCACGGTATAGGCCCTGGCGATCGCCGCCAGGAGCCAGAAGCGCGAGAGCTGCATGCCGGCGAGGATCAATCCAAGGATCAATCCACCGCCGAGCCCGAGGGCGGTCACCTCGAGGGTGAGCTCGATGCCCTCGAGCAGATACGGCATGCTCAGGTAATGGAGGAACAGCGACATCAGTCTGCCGTCAGAATGTCAGGCTCCTTGAAGTTGTTCACGTCGAGCCCATGCTTCTTTAGAAGCTCCATATGCGTGCCGGCCTTCTGCACCTCGATCAGTGCGGCGAGCACGGCGTCGCGGAATTTCGGCTTGTCCTTGGGAACGGCGATGCCGACCGAATACGGGATCGTCACCGCGATCGCCTTCTCCAGCTTGTCCGGATAGGCCTTCACCGCACTGTCGACGGTGTTGACGTCATTGACATAGGTGTCGGCGCGGCCGGCCAGGATCGCCTGGATGCAGTTGGCGTTGTTGTCGTAGAGCTGGATGGTCGGCTCGGCCTTGCCCGCCTTCTTGCATTCCGGGATCAGGGCCTGGATCAGGGGCACCTCGACATAGCCGGTGTTCTCGGCGGCGGCCGCGCCACACATCGACATGTTGATGCCGTTGATGCCCTTCGGATTGCCCTTGGCGACGAGCACCCCGTCGAACACTTTCGAGTAGGTGATGAAGTCGGCGGCCTTGGCGCGCTCCTTGGTGGCGTAGATGTCGGAGATGACGATGTCCGCCTGGCCGGCAGCGAGCGTTGTGAGGAGTGCTGCGAACGTCACCGGCTTGTAGGTCAGCTTGAAGCCGAGGCATTCGCCGATGGCCTCGCCAAGATCGATGTCGAAGCCGATATATTTGCTGGGATCCTTCGGGTCGATCGTCTCATAGCCCGGTGTATGCGGGTTGATGGCGTTGACGAGCGTCTTGCCCTTCCAGTCCGGATATTTCTCCTGGAGTGCGGCGCAGGCGGCGGGCGCGGCGGCCTGCGCGCTCAGCGGCGCCGCTGCGACGAGGCCGAAGGCGATGGTGGCGCCGAGCGCGACCTTGCGCCACGGTGATGATGCGCGCGCCGTTCCCTGCGCGTGGGGCAATACCCGTCTCTCCATCTCCAGCTCCTTTGAATTGTCATGGCACTGGCCATGTTCCAGATCTCGGGAGCGAGCCTAGGTGGAGTGCGGACGGGAAAGCTTGTCCGCGGGCGTACAAAAAATTGGATGAATGAGGCCCGCGAATTAGGCAGCCGGCTGCACAAAAACTGTTCGTGCGTCAGGTGTCCTGCGGCACGCAATTCCGAATTCGGGAGAACCAAATGATCTCGCGCGACGCAATAATCTGCACGGTTGGAGAATCAATCAGTCAGGATATTTGACAGAGATATGACGTTCGCTGACGGAAATGAGGCGCGGGGCAGACGCATCTGTGGACGACATCCACAGCATCTCACCGCTTTCCACAGCCTGTCCGCAGCATATCCACAGGCCGACTATGCCGGATTCGCGAGGCCGCACGAGCCACTTGCTGCGCACAAACCCACAGGGCGGCTATGTCAACCGCCGGCTTGATCGAACACGGTGCGGCAAGCCTCGCTCAAGCTTGACCGGTTACGGCGCAGACAGGCCGTGATGGCGCGGACGTTGGGGATCTCGCCGGCGCAGAGCCGGTAGACGTCGGGGGTGCAGGCCCGGCGCTGCTCCGGCGTTCCCTGCTGTGCATTGGCGGCGGAGGCGAACAGCGCCAGGAACAGCCCGACCGTCGAGGCGCGGCGCGCCCGGCTCTTCGCCCCCGCAAACCGTAAGAACCTTGCCCTCATGACCAAGTCTCCCGTCTGCCTTGCCCGCCCCCGGCCTTCGCTGGCCGGTGTCGTGCCAAGGGGTAGGAGAAATAAATCGCGGGGGATGTGATCTCTTTCACACTGAGGCCGGACGGGAGGAACGTACGGTTCCGCGGGGATTTTAAGGAATCGCTAACCAATCGGAGCCCGATCGCCGGATCGCTAAAATGCGAACGATCGGCTCAATCGGGTAACAAACCGGCTTTGCGACATTGCGCCATCCGCGTTCTGCGAGGGTGCGATGAGCGAAGCCGAATTCAACTTGCTGCTGGATGCCGTCCGGGACGCCATGGTCTATCAAGATTTCGCGCCCGAGCCGGAGGAGGAATTCGTGCCCCGCTCGTGGTCGTACGTCGCAACGCCCAAAGCCGCCAATGACAATGAGGGCGCCTGGCCCCTTCTGCCGTTTCCGGACGGCTGGTACGCGGCCTGTTGAGACCACTTTCAACGTCAACCGATGCGCCCGCTCCTGCGGGCGTTTTGCTATCGGCCATGCGCCGGAACGGCGCGGCTCCGATCAGGTCTTGACCCGCTCCTCGCCGTCCTGCGGCACCCGGTCGGGTGCGGCCGGCGGAAAGATACTGTCATAGATCGCACGGGCCTCGCGAATGAGGCGAGCCCGCTCCAGCTCGGATTTCGGGACAAATCGGACGACGTCGCTCACGTGCTCTCCAGCTCCAGGGGGGCCTGACGCATCACTTCGCAGATGCGAAGTCTATGCCATCGGGCCTGAATCGCTGGTGTCCGCCAAGCCCCGGGCAAACCCGGTGTGCACGACCTGGCAGGCCTTAGCCGCGCGCTTGGCGGAACGCGCGGTGAGCAAAATTTGTGATGAAATATCAGGAAGTTGTAATGGAGGCCACGACCAGAATTGAACTGGTGTACACGGTTTTGCAGACCGTTGCGTAACCACTCCGCCACGTGGCCCCGTACGGGCGGAGCAATATAGGGGATCAATGGCTTAGGCAACCCCGGCCGGGTGTTTACGCCTTTGCCACGCCAGGACCGGCGAGATATTTCGCAAGAATCGCATCGGTCGGGCCGGCCGCGGTCATCCGCCCCTCCTCGAGCAGGATCGCGCGGTTACAGGTGCTCTGGATCAGCTCGATGTCGTGGGAGGCCAGCACCAGGATGCCGGCACGGGCCACGATCTCGTCGAGCCGCTGCCGCGCCTTCCGGCGGAATTGCTGGTCGCCGACGCCGATCCATTCGTCCAGCAGCACGATCTCGCCTTCCACGGCGGTTGCGACCGCGAAGATCAGCCGCAGCATCATGCCGCTGGAATAGGTCCGCAGCGGCAGGTCGAGCCTGTCGCCGAGCTCGGTGAACTCTGCGATCTCCGCCCGCCGCGCATCGATCTCGGAGCGCCGCGCGCCGATCACGAGCCCGCGGCGCACGATGTTCTCGTAGCCCGTGGCCTCCTCGTCGAAGCCGGCCGACAGGTCGAACAGCGACAGGCAGCGGCCGAGCACGTCCACGCTGCCCGCGGTCGGATGATAGATGCCGGCGAGCACCCGCAGCAGCGTGGTCTTGCCTGCGCCGTTGGCGCCGATGATGGCGACGCGGTCGCCGGCGCGGATGTCGAGACTGACGTCGTTGAGCGCGGAGACGATGTGCGGCACAGCCCGCGTCCGGCGCAGCGTCACCGCGCTGACGAACCGGCTGCGCAGCGAACGGTCGCGGAACGACAGCACCGGAAAGTTGACCGAAACGTTGCGAAGCACGATGTGGGCAGCAAGGCTCATGCGCGCCTCACAGCCAATACGCCACGCGGTGGCGGTATTTCGCGTAGCAGCCGAAGGCGATGACGGCTACGACGATCGCATAGATCGCCCCGAGCAGCCATTGCACCGGATCGGTCGGCTGCGACAGCAGCGGCCTGCGCACGAGGTCGAGCAGCGTCGCGAACGGATTGGCGCGGATCAGCCAGGAGAACGCGGTGCCGCGCAGGGCGTCCTCGGTCCAGATGATCGGCGTCAGGAAGAAGATGAATTGCAGGCCGCTGACGACCGCCGTGCCGATATCGCGAAAGCGCGCGCAGAGCATGCCGAGTGCGACCGAACCGCCGAGCAGAACGATGAGCAGGATCGCAAAGCCGGGCACCGCGAGCAGCATGCTCCCATGCAGCGGCCAGGGCATCACGATGTAGAGCAGCACCACGATCACCAGATGATGCGCGAAGATGAGCACGTTGCGCGCGATCATCTGGAGCACATGCACGATCAGCGGCGCCGGCACGGCCTTGATCAAGTGGCCCGACGCCACGAAGATGCTTGAGCCTTCCTGGAGCGTCGTCGCGATCAGGGTCCAGACGATCAGGCCGACGGCGAAGGGCGGCAGGAAACCGGCGATGTCCTGCTTGAACAGTGCGGCGTAGACCGTGCCGACACTTGCGATTGTTGCTGCCAGCGTCAGCGTGATCCAGAGCGGGCCGATCACGGTGCGCCGGTAACGCAGCGAGATGTCCATCAGCGCGAGCGTGCCCCACCGATCGGGCCGCGCCGCCTGTGCAAGGATTTCCTTCGCCGCGGCCTGAATTCGACTGCCCCTTCCGCTTCCGGCTTTCCGATTCTGCGAAGATAACAGTTCGCGGCCCATCGGCCGATCGTCTCTACCCGCCCGTCTCGCGCGGGGCAATCAACCGTACGGAGGATTTAAGCGCGAGTCAGCTGCGCTTGCTGCGCCGGACACCGCGCCGGCGGTCCTTGACCGGCGGTTTTGGCGCCAATTCCGGCATTTCGGCCTGAACCTCGCGGTAGCGCGTCAACATCCGTTCAAAACTGGCATTGAGCGTCTCGGCGATATCGGGGCGCTTCTCAAGACTGGCCAGGATGGTCGCGGCCGCCTCGATGGTCGACAGCCCGTCTTTCCGCGGCTCCTTGCGCAGGCGTCCGTATCGGGAGGGATGCGCCGGGTTGAGGATCACGCGCTGGCATTTGAGCATCCAGGGATTGCGCCACCACAGCGCCTTGGCCTGGCTCCAGGTGCCGTCGAGCAGCACCACGCCTTCGAGCTTGCCGAGGATCGAGCGCTGGTTCTCCGCGACTTCGCCCTTGCGGTTGAGCGCCAGGATCTCGCCCTCGGCCTCCAGATCGGCCGCGCGCGCCGAGCCAAGATAGAGCACGGCCCAGTGCGAGGCGTTCTCGACCGGCCGCGCCAGCGCCTTGGACAGGCTCGACCAGGACAGGCCGACCCGCACCGTGGCATCGGCAAAGTGCTTCGCAAGCAGCCGGGCGGTGCCGAGCGCCCTGTCCTGCTCCTGCGGATGCTGGAGGATCAGGAGCGAGAGCCGGTTCTTGATGGGCGTGACACTGTCGCAGATGCACAGCGGCATCGGCTTCTGGCAGTGCGGGCATTCGGGGATCGGATCGGCCGGCGCGGCGGCTGTGGGGTTCGACATGGTCGCCGCTATACGCTTGAAGCGGCGGTTCAACAACTCTCTTGCCGGGAGTGGCGCCGCCATAACCCCGAACCTCGGCACACGACAAAAAGACCGCCCGAAGGCGGTCTCGTTGCGCCGGTATGTCGAACGCGTCGACCGCTCTGCTAGACCGGCGTTCCGGCAGCGTCTCTCCAATCCACAGTACCATTCGCGGCCACGTTGGCGACCCAAATCGGCTTGCTGAGGTCTGTGTCGTAGAACTGAGCACCTACGTCGACATGGGCTTTGGGATGGGGATTGGGAGGCGATGGTCATGAAGTGTGGTGGTCAGGCCGTAATACACGCCCCAGTTGATCGCCGAATGACGTTATCGCTCGGACTTGGTGACGTCTTGGAGGGTACGATCTTTCTACAAGGCGCCTGCGTTGCGTGACGTTCCGCGCTCGAAGGCCTTTCGTCCCGTCTTCGCAATGAGGTGTACGGCGGCTTGAGCCCGACGTGACTTGGCTGTCGGGCTCACGGCACGGGGCGTTTGCGCATGAACGCCGTCAACACCGTCTTGAACGGAGCCGGCGTGCAGTGCTGAACCGCTAGCAACAGCGAATAGAGCAGCTTCGATCCGAAATAGTAGGCCGGCTCCGCGTCCCACGGGATCACATACAGATCGTATCGGGAGGCGGGAAAATGCCGTTTGAACGCGCTGGCAGTGTTCAGCCGATAGACGGCCGGGAAGACATCCTCGCCCTTGCGGTCGTCCTGGGCCGACTGGATGATGCGGGCATGCAACTGGTCGGGGATCATCCGGTTGGCGAGTGCGATGTATCCATAGCGGTTGGGCGTTCGCGCGCAGATCCAGCCGCCCGGCTTGAGCACGCGGTCGAGTTCACGGGCGGCTCTGGCAGGATCCTGGAGATGCTCGAACACAAAATCCGATACGATCACGTCGATGGAGTGATCGGCGATCGGTAGCTCTCCATCGGGTGTGATCACGAACGCCCGATCCAGCGCCTTGTTGGTCGTTACGGCCGGGTCGACATCCACCCCGACGAGCTCGCGCACCCGTCCCTTCAACGACCGCAGACTGCGCCGGTAGGCGACCGAATCCTCGCTCTGGCCGGCGCCTCGCCCGGCGCCAAAGTCCAGCACGACGGAATCCGGGCCAACCAAAGCCCCGACCCGCTGCCAGAACTGAACCGTGCCATCGACCCGAGAGAATCCACCCGCCGCAATCTCCGGGAAAAAGTGCGATCCGACCGTATTAGCCATTTGGCCAATCACTCCAAAACACCACGAGCCAGCCGATTTCCGCTCGCCCGCAAGGATTCCCAAGCACGTCACACGTTCTCGGGGCGGGATTCCGTTCGAATGCAATAGCTTCGGGCGGCGCGACGAGCGAAGGCCGCGCCCGTCTCCGTTCTGTAACGAGCTTTGTTGACAGAAATGAGAAGTAACAGCCTTTATGAGAACAGATGTTAAGTTGACAACATCAAATGTTAGGGGATCGAGCCGACTGACGGTGTCGGAACGTGCGCGATACTTGGCCTATTCCGCGGGCGCGGCGAGCGGACGGGGCTCGGAACGGCGGCGCAGGCGGTCGATCAGCAGGTAGATCACGGGCGTCGTGTAGAGCGTCAGGATCTGCGAGACGAACAGGCCGCCGATGATGGTGATGCCGAGCGGACGGCGCATCTCCGTGCCCGGACCGGTCGCGATGACCAGCGGAATGCCGGCGAACAGCGCCGCCATGGTCGTCATCAGGATGGGGCGGAAGCGCGCCTGGCAGGCCTCGAAGATCGCCTCCGCCGAGGACAGGCCGCGCTGGCGCTCGGCATCGAGCGCGAAGTCCACCATCATGATGCCGTTCTTCTTGACGATGCCGATCAACAGGATGATGCCGACGAAGGCGATCACCGTCAGCGGCGTGTTGGTGAGCTGCAAGGCGAGCAGTGCGCCGAGCCCGGCGGACGGCAGCGTCGAGATGATCGTCAGCGGATGGGCGAGGCTCTCATAGAGCACGCCGAGCACGATATACATCGCCACCAGCGCACCGAGGATCAGCAGCGGTTGCCGGCCGCTGGTCCTGGCGAAATCGCCGGCATTGCCGTCAAAACTGCCGCGAATGCCTTCCGGCATGTGCAGCTCCTCGATCGCGCGCTGCACGTTCTGGGTCGCGGTCTGGAGCGGCACGTCCGGCATCAGGTTGAACGATACCGTGGTCGAGGGAAACCCCTGCGAATGGTAGACCGCCAGCGCAGCGAGCCCGCGCGTCGCATGCACCACGGCCGACAGCGGCACCTGCGCGTCATTGGCACCGGCGACATAGATGCGATCGAGGTTGGATGGGTCGACCTGGAATTTCGGGTCGATCTCCAGCACGGTCATATACTGGTTGCGCTGAGTGTAGATGATCCCGATCTGCCGCTGCGAAAATGCGTTGTTGAGCGCGTTGTCGATGTCCTGGACCTTGACGCCGAGCGCCGAGGCCTTCTGGCGGTCGATCGAGAGCGTGAGCTGAAGCCCGCCGGGATCGCGGTCGCTGGAAATATCCGTGATGCCCTCGACGCTCTCCATGCGCTTGGCCACGATCGGCGCCCATTTCTGGAGCAGGCTAAGGTCGGTGCTGGTCAGCGTGTACTGGTAGTCGGAATCGCTCTGCCGTCCGCCGGCGCGGACGTCCTGGGCGGCGAACATGAACAGGCGGATGCCGGGCACCGGGTACAGGGCGCGCCTGAGACGGTCGATCACGACCTGCGTCGAGACGTGGTCACGCTCCTCCGGCGGCTTCAGGCTGATGAACATGGTGCCGCGGTTCGAGGTCGCTCCCCCCGGCCCGCCTCCGCTGCCGACCGTCGAGCCGATGCCGGCCACGGCCGGATCCTGCATCACGATGTCGGCGAGCCGCTGCTGCAGGCCGAGCATGGACTGGAACGAGATGTCGGCCGAGGCGCGCGTCGCGCCGATGACGAAGCCGGAATCGTCGGTCGGGAAATAGCCCTTGGGGACCTTGATGTAGAGCGTCACCGTGAGGCCGATGGTGGCGAAGAACACCAGCAGCGTCAGCAGCGGATATTGCAGCACGGTGCGCAAGCTGCGGGCGTAAAACGTGACGACGCGTGACAGCGAGCCTTCGATCAGCCGATCGAACAGCGTCGCGGTCCCGGACGTGGTCTGCCGGATGTAATGGGCGCAGATCATCGGCGTGACCGTCAGCGACACCAGCGTCGAGACCAGGATCGCGAAGGTCAGCGTCAGCGAGAACTCGCGCAGCAGGCGGCCGACGATGCCGTCCATGAAGATCAACGGCGTGAAAGCCGCGATCAGCGATAGGCTGATCGAGACCACGGTGAACCCGATCTGCCGGGCGCCTACGAGCGCCGCCTGGAGCGGCCGCATGCCATGTTCGAGATTGCGGTACATGTTCTCGATCATGACGATGGCGTCGTCGACCACGAAGCCGACCGAGATCGCCAGCGCCATCAGCGACAGATTGTCGATCGAGAAGCCCGCGACCCACATCCCGGCACAGGTCCCGGCCAACGCCAGCGGCACGGAGATGCCGGCCGCGATCGTCGGCGTCAGCCGCCGAAGGAACACGAACACCACGACCATTACGAGGACAGCGGTTGCCAGCAGCGTCCACTGCATGTCGAGCACGCTGGCGCGGATCGTACTGGTGCGATCGACCAGCGTGGAAATATCGACACCCGCCGGGATCCATTGCTTCAGCGCCGGGATCAGCGCCTTCACCCGGTCGACGGTGTCGATGACGTTGGCGTCGCCCTGCTTGGTGATCTGGATCAGCACGGCCGGCTGCTTGTTGAACCAGGCGATCGAGCGAGCGTTGCGGACGGAGTCCTCGATGTCGGCGACGTCGGCCAGCCGGACGAAATTGCCGTTCGAGCTCTTGATGATGATGTCGCGGAACTCTTTCGCCGTCCGCATCTGCTTGTTCAGCGACAGCGTCTCGCTCTGGCGCTCGCCGTTGAAGATGCCGACGGGACCAAGCGGGTTGGCGTTGATGATCGCGGTCCTGACGTCGTCGGTGGCGATGCCGGCGTTGGACAATGCGACGGGGTTGAGCTGCACGCGCACCGCCGGCTGGTCGGCGCCGCTCACCGTCACGTCACCGACACCAGGCACCTGCGAGATGCGCTGCGCGAGCACGGTATCGGCGACGTCGTAGATCGCGCTGGCCGACAGCGTCTTCGAGGTCAGCGCCAGCACGAAAACGGGCGCGCCGGCCGTGTTCGCCTTGCGGAAGCGCGGCAGCGTCGGCAGGTCGCTCGGCAGGTCGATCAGCGCCGCGTTGATCGCCGCCTGCACGTCGCGTGCGGCCTTGTCGATGTTGCGACCGATGTCGAACTGCAGCTGGATGCTGGTCGTGCCGAGCGACGACGTCGAGGTGATCTGGTTGATGCCCGCGATCTCGCCGAGCCGACGCTCCAATGGCGAGGCCACCGTCGCCGCCATGACGGACGGGTCGGCGCCCGGCCGGCTGGCCGACACGAAGATGGCGGGGAAGTCGACGTTCGGGACCGAGGCGACGGGAAGGAACTCGTAGGCGACGACACCCAGCAGGAACAACCCGATCGACAGCAGCGTGGTCGCGACCGGCCGGCGGATGAAGGGCTCCGAGATCGATGCCATCACTGCATCCCCTCGGTTGCGCCCGCGACCGGCGGGCCGCCGGATTCAGCCGGCGGCAGCGCCTGCTCGAGGCGGCGGTTGATGCGGTCGAGCGCCAGGTAGATCACGGGCGTGGTGTAGAGCGTCAGAAGCTGGCTCAGCAGCAGGCCGCCAATGATGGATATGCCGAGCGGAAAGCGCAGCTCGGCGCCGGTGCCGCTCTCGATCGCGAGCGGCAGCGCGCCGAACAGCGCCGCCAGCGTCGTCATCATGATCGGACGGAAGCGCAAGAGACAGGCCTGCACGATCGCCTCGTTCGGCGACATCCCCTGCCTGCGCTCGGCCTCGAGCGCGAAGTCGATCATCATGATCGCGTTCTTCTTGACGATGCCCATCAGCAGGATGATGCCGATCAGGCCGATCACCGAGAGGTCCTGACCGCACAGCATCAGTGCCAGGATCGCGCCGACGCCGGCCGAGGGCAGCGTCGACAGGATGGTGATCGGGTGGATGTAGCTCTCATAGAGCACGCCCAGCACGATGTAGATCGTGATGACGGCGGCGAGCAGCAGCCAGGGCTGGCCGGCGAGCGCCTTGGCGAATTCGGCGGCATCGCCGGCATAGACGCCGACGATGCTGTTGGGCATCTCGATCCGGGTCTCGATCGTCTTCACCGCCTCGACGGCATCGCCGAGCGCGGCGCCCGGGGCGAGGTTGAAGCTGAGCGAGATCGACGGGAATTGCGCCTGGTGCGAGATCGCGAGCGGCGCCGTGGTGCGCTTCAGGGTCGCCACGGCCGAGAGCGGCACCTGGGCGTTGGGCGCGCCCACGATGCTGCTCGCCGCGCCCGGCAGATACAGCTTCGACAGGATCGAGGGATCGCGCTGGTACATCGGCAGCGCCTCCAGCACCACGCGGTACTGGTTGGCCTGGCCGTAGATGGTCGAGATCTGCCGCTGCGCGAACGCGTCGTTGAGCGTGTCGGTGATTCCTTGCAGGCTCACGCCGAGCTGTCCGGCCCGGGTCCGGTCCACATCGAGCTGCGCCCGCAGGCCGCCCTCCTGCGCCTCCGAGGAGACGTCGCGGAACAGCGGATCGCGCCGCATCTCGGCAACGAGCTTGCGCGCCCATTCCGACACCAGCGTCGCGTCGGTCCCGGTCAGCGTGTACTGGTACTGCGAACGGCTCGACTGGGTCGAGATCTGCACGTCCTGCACCGGCTGGAAATAGACGGTCATGCCGGGGATGGCCGACACCCGTTCCTTCAGCCGGGTCACGACCGCGCTGACGTCGTCGCGCCGCTCGCCGCGCGGCTTCAAGGTCATGACCAGGCGCCCGACATTGGTGGTCGGGTTGACCGAGCCCGCCCCGATCACCGAGACCACGCCGACCACATCAGGGTCCGCCTTGATGGCATCGGCCGCCTCGGCCTGCCGATTCTGCATCTCGGTGAACGACACGTCGGGTCCCGCCTCCGTCACCGCCGTGATCGATGCGGTGTCCTGAAGCGGCAGAAAGCCCTTTGGCGCGACGACGTAGAGGACGAGGGTCGCGCCCAGCGTGGCGAACGTCACGAGCAGCGTGGCGCGCTGGCGTTCCAGGACCCAGAGGAGCGTCCGGTGATAGAACTCGACGGTGCGATCGATGAAGCGGCTGATCGCGGCCAATCCCGGCACAGCCAGTTCCTCATGGGCGTGCTTGAGCAGCCGCGAGCACATCATCGGCGTCAGCGTCAGCGAGACCACGGCCGAGGTCACGACCGCGATCGTCAGCGTCAGCGCGAATTCGCGGAACATGCGCCCGACGAGGCCGGACATGAACAGCAGCGGGATGAACACCGCAATCAACGACACCGTCAGCGAGATCACGGTGAAGCCGATTTCGCTGGCCCCCTTCAGCGAGGCCTCCATCGCGCTGTCGCCGTTCTCCATGTGGCGGACGATGTTCTCGATCATGACGATGGCGTCGTCGACGACGAAGCCGGTGCCGATGGTGAGCGCCATCAGCGACAGATTGTCGAGGCTGAAGCCGGCGAAATACATGATGCCGAAGCTGGTGATCAGCGACAGCGGCAGCGCGACGCCCGCGATCAGCGTGGCCCGCAGCGAGCGCAGGAACAGCAGCACCACCAGCGTCACCAAGACGACGCTGAGGATCAGGGTGAACTGCACGTCGCGGACCGAGGCGCGGATCGTGACGGTGCGGTCGGAGACGATGGTGAGGTTCACGCCGGCCGGAATGGCGCGCTGGACTTTTGGGATTTCCGCCCGGATCTGGCTGACGACATCAATGACGTTGGCGCCGGGCTGGCGCTGGATGTCGATGATGACCGCCGGCGTGCCCTGGTACCAGCCGCCGGTGCGGTCGTTCTCCAGGCCATCCACGATCTGCGCGACGTCGCCGATCGTGACCGGGGAGCCGTTGCGGTAGGCGATGATAACAGGCTTGTAGGCGTCGGCAGCGGCGATCTGGTCGTTGGCGGCGATGAGGTAGGATTGCTGCGCGCCGTCGAGCGAGCCTTTTGGCCCGGAGACGTTGGCATTGGAGATCGCGGTGCGCAGATCCTCCATGGCGATGCCATAGGCGGCAAGGCGCGCCAGATCCGCCTGGATGCGCACGGCCGGCTTCAGCCCACCTAGCACCGAGACCCGGCCGACGCCGGAGATCTGGCTCAGCCGCTGCGCCAGAAGCGTGTCGGCGATGTCGCTCATCGCCCGCAGCGAGATCGTGTCGGAGCGAAGCGCCAGGGTCATCACCGGTGCGTCCGCCGGGTTCACCTTGGCGTAGGTCGGCGGATAGGGCAGCGTCTTGGGCAGCACGCCGGCCGCCGCGTTGATCGCGGCCTGCACGTCCTGGGTCGCGCCGTCGATGTCGCGGTTGAGATCGAACTGGAGCGAGATCTGGCTGACGCCGAACGAGCTCGTCGAGTTCATCGCCGTCAGCGACGGGATCTGGCCGAGCTGCCGTTCCAGCGGCGCGGTGATCAGCGAGGCGATCACGTCGGGGCTCGCGCCCGGAAGCTGCGTCGACACCTGCACGGTCGGGAAATCGACCTGCGGCAGCGCCGAGACCGGCAGCGAGAAATAGCCGAGCGCGCCCCCGATCAGCAGGGCGATGCCGAGCAGCGAGGTCGCGATCGGGCGGCGGATGAAGGGTTCGGAGACGCCCATGGGATATGCCTGCCGCTCAGGCGGCTGTTGTCGGGATCATGGCTGCTTGGCTCCAGGTCCCGATGCCCCCGGCCCCGATGCCGGTCCGGTCTGCCCCTTCTGGTCGCCTTCACTGCTGCTCCGCTTGGCGCGGTGCTCGCCGTCCTTGCCCTGTCCGTCCTTTTGCCCGTCCTTGGCCTGCCCATCCTTTTTCTGGCCGTCCGGGCCGCGCGTGCGCTTGCGCGGGGCGAGATCGGCCGACGGTGTCTGGTCATCGCGGCCGACGACCACCTTGGACCCGTCGGACAGATTGGCAAAGCCCGTCGTGACGACCTTGTCGGTCGGCGACAAGCCGCTGGCAATGACGGCGTCATGCTCGTTCTGCTGGGTCACGGTCACCGGCTTGGCGGAGACGACATTGTCCTCGCCGATGACGTAGCTGAAGGTGCCGATCGGTCCGCGCTGCACCGCCGATGTCGGCACCACCAGCGCCTGCATCAAGGTCTCGACCTTGAGGCGGACATTGACGAACTGGCCCGGCCAGAGCTGATAATTGGCGTTGGGGAATTCCGCCTTGAGCTTGAGCGTGCCGGTGGTCTGGTCGACCTGGTTGTCGATGCCGGTCAGCTTGCCGGTGTCGATCACGGTGATGCCGTCATTGCCGAACACGTCGACCGCGAGCGTGCCCTTCGACGCCGCTGCGTTGACGCGCATGATCTGCTGCTGCGGCAGGCTGAACCACACCGCGATCGGCTGCAATTGCGTGATCACCAGGAGGCCGGTGGCGTCGGCGGCGTGGATGATGTTGCCCTGGTCGACCTGCCGCAGGCCGGCGCGGCCCGAAAGCGGCGCCACGATCTTGGTGTAGCTCAACGTCGCCGCCGCATTGTCGATCGCGGCCTGATCGGCTTTGACCAGCGCCTCGGTCTGCGCGACCGCGGCGCGCTGGGTGTCGGCCTGCTGCTTGGAGCCCGCGTTGGAGGCAGCCAACTGCTCGTAGCGCGTGAGATCGATGCGCTGGTTGGCGAGCTGGGCCTCGTCCTGCGCCTTCTTGGCGACGGCCTGGTCGTACGTCGCCTGGTAGAGCGCGGGATCAATCTCGCCGAGCACGTCACCCTTCTTGACGTCCTGGCCCTCGGTGAATTTCACGGCGATCAGCTTGCCGTCGACCTGCGAGCGCACGGTCACGGTGTTGAGCGCGCGGATCGCTCCCACGCCGTCGAGATAGACCGGGACGTCCTGGATGCGGGGCGTCGCCGCCAGCACCGGCACCGGCAGATCGGGCCGTTGGTTGCGGCCATTCGCTTGCTGCGGCTGCTGGTGCCAGACGGTCCAGCCGAAATAGCCGAGCCCGCCAAGGATGGCGAGCGTGATCAGGGTCATGACGAAGCCGCGGCCGCGCGATTTCTTCGCCGTCCCTTCTTTCGCGCCTTCCTTCGTATCCGGCTTAAAGAGCATTGACCGGTTTCTCCATTCGCGGCTCCCAGCCGCCGCCGAGCGCCTGATACAGGCTGACGATGGCGAGAAGCCGTGCGAGTTGGGCCTGCCACAACGCATCTTCGGCCTGAAATAGTGTCTGCTGGACGTTCAGCACAGTCACGATGTCGGCCGTGCCGGCGCGCAATTGCTGCTCGGCGAGATCGAAGGCGCGCTTCGACGAGGTAACGACATCGCGCTGCAATTGTAGCTTGATCGTGGTCTGCTTGATCGAATACAGCGCGTTGTCGACGTCCGCAAACGACTGGATGATGGTCTTGCGGTAGGTCTGGAGCAACTCGTCCTGCCGCGCCTTGGCGAATTCGAAATTGCCGAGGATCTTGCCGCCGTCGAAGATCGGCTGCGTGGCGCTGCCGACGAGCTGGAAGAAGGCCGCATGCGGCTGGAACAGCGAGACCAGCGCCGAGCTCTGATAGCCGCCATTGCCGGTGAGCTGGATCGTCGGAAAGAACTGCGCGCGGGCATTGCCGATGTTCGCGGTCGCCGAGGCGAGCTGTGCCTCCTGGCGGCGGATGTCGGGCCGCTGCGTCAAAAGCTCCGACGGCAGGCCGGGCGTGACGCGCGGGATCGCGATCTTGTTCAGCGTGCCGCCGAGCACGCGCACGCTCTCCGGCGGCCGCGACACCAGCACGGCGAGCGCGTTGACGTTCTGGTCGAGCGTCTGGCGCAGCGGCGGCACCAGCGCCTTCTGGTTGGCGACCACGCTCTCCTGCTGGGCGACGTCGAGATCGGTCCCGGTGCCGGCCTTGCGGCGCTCGCGAATGGCATCAAGGATCCGCTGCGCGCTGGCGATGTTGCTCTGGGCGGTGCGCAGCCGGTCCTGCGAGGCCAGCACCTGGAAATAGGCGTTGGCAACGCCTGCCAGCGTCGTGAGCGCGACGACGTCACGATCGAACCGGTTGGCATTCGCCGTCTCTTCCGCCGATTGCAGCGCATCGCGGTTCTGGCCCCAGAAGTCGAGCTGGTAGCTCGCGCTCAGCGACGCCGAATAGTTGACGACCTCGCGGCCGCCGATGGACAGGCCCGAGGCGCTCGAACCCGAGGTGCGTGAATAGGTTTCCGATCCGCCGCCCGACAGGCTCGGCAGCAGCGCAGCGCCCGCCTGCCGCGCCTGGGCGTCGGCCTGGACGATGCGCGAGACGGCGGCGGCGATGTCGAGATTGACGGTCTGCGCCTCCTCCACCAGTTGCGTCAGCTCCGCGGAGCGAAAGCCGCGCCACCAATCCAGCGACGGCGGCGCATCCGGCTTGCCCGCGTATTTGTACTGCGCGGGAACATCGAGTGCGGGATCAGGCAAATCCTGCGTCAGCACGCAGGCGCCTGAACTGGCGGCAAGGCACGCCACGGCAGCCCATCGCGCCGCGCGCGACGTCCGGAACGTAAGGCCGGGAGATCGCCTCATGGCGACCGCAGGACCATCCTGTGTCACATCCACCCCCCGCCGGGCAGATAGATCCGCCACCGCAGAGCCGGATTAACCGATTCGTGGCGGGACGGCCGGGGGCGTTTATGTAACTCGTTCACAGCCGTGATGCTTTCTGCGGAACCTGAAGTTCATACTAGCGGGGCGCGGAACAGGGGGACAGTCCCGCACCTGCGAAATGCGGCCTCGAATGCGTCGATGTCGAACTCACGCAAATACAAAATATACCTGTGTCACAGGGCTTTTTTGTATTCCAACCTCGCTCCGAGGCGCATTCAAGCTTACCAAGATTTCATGTGATATTGCCGCCACGCCGACGCCAGAGCTACCGGTCCCGCCAGGCGCTCCACCGAAACCTGCGCCGCGGCGCACCGCAGCTTCCCCGGCCTTGGCTGAGCGCACGGCGCGCTATGATCGGGTGCTGGCCCGCAATTGCGCTGTGCACACGGCGGTGGACTGCCGGAGGTACCCCGCCAGCCCCTTGGCGACCGGCGCAGCGCGCACCTATATCATGCGCATGATTCGACGCTGACCGTTTGCGGGGCGCCCTCGGGTCCAGCGATATGAGGCGTATGGGGGCGCCTGGCTCGCGGTCGGACAGTATCCGTTCAGGTGATGGATCTGCCGATGTCGCATACCATCTCGGTGACGTCAGACACCATAGACACAGTGCTCGCCGATCTGCCGCGCATCGTTCGGCTCGCACTCAGTTTTGGCGCGCGGCTGCGGCGAGGAACGCTCGACGTCACCCTGCCCGACGGACGCGTGATCCGTCTCGGCGGCCAGGAGCCGGGCCCGAATGCGGCGATGCGACTGCACAATTACGGCTTCGCGTCGCGCCTCATCAACGGCGGCGACATCGGCATCGCGGAGGCCTATCTCGCCGGCGACTGGGATACGCCGGACCTGACGCAATTCCTCTACCTGTTCTGCGTCAATCACGATCTGATCCAGGCCATGCTGAACGACAAGCCGCTGATGCGGTTCGTCCAACTGCTGCAGCACTGGTTCAACCGCAACACCCGCCGTCAGGCGCGGCGCAACATCCATGCCCATTACGACATCGGCAACGCGTTCTATTCGGCCTGGCTCGATCCCGGCATGACCTATTCCTCGGCGCTGTTCGAGGAGAGCACCTCCGATCTCACGGCAGCCCAGACCAACAAATACCGCCGGCTCGCCGAGGCGCTCGACCTGAAGCCGGACCAGACGCTGCTCGAGATCGGCTGCGGCTGGGGCGGCTTCGCCGAGTTCGCCGCAAAGACCTTCGGCACGCGCGTGGTGGGCCTCACGATCTCGACCGAGCAGCGCGATTTTGCGCAGAAGCGCATTCACGAGGCGGGCCTTGCCGACAAGGTCGAGATCCGTCTTCAGGACTATCGCGACGAATGCGACCGCTACGACCGCATCGCCTCGATCGAGATGATCGAGGCCGTCGGCGAGCAGTTCTGGCCGAAATATTTCGCCCAGTTGCGGGACCGGCTGCTGCCCGGCGGCCTCGCCGGCATCCAGGCGATCACCATCCAGGACAGGCTGTTCCAGAGCTACCGGCGCGAGGTGGACTTCATCCAGCGCTACGTCTTTCCCGGCGGCATGCTGCCCTCGCCCGCCGTGCTCAAGTCGCTCGGCGACAGGTTCGGCCTGCCCGTCATTCGCGAGCGCATCTTCGGGCAGGATTATGCCAAGACGCTGGCCACCTGGCGGAATAACTTCCAGACGGCCTGGCCGGGCCTCGTGCCGCTCGGCTTCGACGACCGGTTCCGGCGGCTGTGGGAGTATTACCTGTCCTATTGCGAGGCCGGATTCCTGTCCGGAAATATCGACGTCCGGCAAGTCATCTTCGCAAAGCAGCAATAAGAGTTTGCGGGCTCGCCTTGCAAGGGTCGCTTGTAAGGCCCGCCACCCTACTTTAGGGTCGCGCCCACCCTATGATCCAGCCGGTAATTGCCTGACATGACCATCAAAAATGACGTTGTCGAAGCCATCGGCAACACCCCGCTCATCAAGCTCAAGCGCGCCTCCGAACTGACCGGCTGCACCATTCTGGGCAAGGCCGAGTTCATGAATCCGGGCCAGTCGGTGAAGGACCGCGCCGGCAAATGGATGATCCTGGAGGCCGAGAAGCGCGGCGAGCTCAAGCCGGGCGGTCTCGTGGTGGAGGCGACCGCCGGCAACACCGGAATCGGCCTCGCGGTCGTGGCGAGCGCGCGCGGTTACCGCACGCTGATCGTGATCCCGGAGACGCAGAGCCAGGAGAAGAAGGATTTTCTGAAGCTGTGCGGCGCCGAGCTGATCGAGGTGCCGGCCCTGCCCTATGCCAATCCTAACAATTATCAGCATGTCGGCCGCCGGCTCGCCGACGAGCTGCGCAAGACCGAGCCCAATGGCGTGCTGTTCGCAGACCAGTGGAACAACCTCGACAATGCGAAGGCGCACTACGAGTCGACGGGCCCCGAGATCTGGGAGCAGACCGGAGGCAAGGTCGACGGCTTCGTCTGCTCGGTCGGCAGCGGCGGCACGCTCGCCGGCGTCAGTCGCTATCTGAAAGAGAAGAACAAGGACGTCCGGATCGCCTGCGCCGATCCGCATGGCGCCGGCATGTTCGAATATTTCCGGAGCGGCGACGCCAAGGCGACGCCGGGCGGCTCGATCACGGAAGGTATCGGCCTCAACCGTGCGACCGCAATCGTCGAGAGCGCCAAGGTGGATGACGCCTATCTCGTTCCCGACGCGGAAGCCGTCACGGTGATCTACGAGCTGCTCCAGCACGAAGGCCTGTGCCTCGGCGGTTCCACCGGCATCAACATCGCCGGCGCGATACGACTCGCGAAACAGCTCGGGCCCGGCAAGACCGTCGTCACCGTGCTCTGCGATTCCGGCAGCCGCTATCAGTCGAAGCTGTTCAATGCGGATTTCATGCGCGCCAAGAACCTGCCGGTGCCGGAATGGCTGGAGAAGCGCAGCAACATCAAGCCGCCGTTCGTCTAGGCCGGGAGGGTTGCGGCCGCCCGGATTTCGAAGTCCGGCTCAAGTTGAGGCAAGCCGCGGTGCCGTAGCCGTAGGGTGGGCAAAGCGAAGCGTGCCCACCTTGCTTGCCGGAGACTGCGGACGGATGGTGGGCACGGCGCAAAGGCGCCTTTGCTCACCCTACGGGGTCACCGCAAGATCTGGCTCAAGAACAGCTTCGTCCGCGCGTGCTGGGGGGCGGCGAAGAACTCGTTCGGCGTATTGGCCTCGATGATCTGGCCCGCATCCATGAACACGACGCGGTTGGCGACCTCGCGGGCGAAGCCCATTTCGTGGGTGACAACCAGCATGGTCATGCCCTCCTCGGCGAGGTCGACCATGGTGTCGAGCACTTCCTTGACCATTTCGGGGTCGAGCGCCGAGGTCGGCTCGTCGAACAGCATCACCTTGGGGTTCATCGTCAGCGCGCGTGCGATCGCGACGCGCTGCTGCTGGCCGCCGGACATCTGTCCCGGAAACTTGTTGGCCTGGTGCGGGATCTTGACCCGCTCCAGGAATTTCATCGCGTTGACCTCGGCGTCCCTCTTCGGGATGTTGCGCACCCAGATCGGCGCCAGCGTGCAGTTCTCCAGGACGGTCAGATGCGGGAACAGATTAAAGCTCTGGAACACCATGCCGACCTCGCGGCGGACCGCATCAACGTGCTTCAGGTTCGGCCCGAGCTCGATGCCGTCGACGACGATCTCGCCCTCCTGGAATTCCTCGAGCGCGTTGATGCAGCGGATCAACGTCGACTTGCCCGAGCCTGAGGGGCCGCAGATCACGATGCGCTCGCCCTTCTTGACCTCGAGGTCGATGTCGCGCAGCACGTGGAACTCGCCGTACCATTTGTTGAGGCCGGAAATCTTGACGATGGGGTCGGACATGATGACCTCGATCAGTTGCGACGGTGAGCGTTGAGGCGGTGCTCGACGAAGAGCGAGTAGCGCGACATTCCAAAGCAGAAGATGAAGTAGATGATCCCGGCGAAGGCAAAGCCGGTGAACGCGGTCGACGGCGTCGACCATTTCGGATCCGAGAACGACGCCCTGAGCGAGCCCAGCAGGTCGAACAGCGCCACGATCGAGACCAGCGACGTGTCCTTGAACAGCGAGATGAAGCTGTTGACGAGGTTCGGAATGACGTGGCGCAGCGCCTGCGGCAGCACGATCAGCGAGGTCGTCTTCCACCAGGACAGGCCCAGAGCGGCCGCCGCCTCGCCCTGCCCGCGCGGGATCGCGGCCAGCCCGCCGCGGACGTTCTCGGCCTGATAGGCGCCCGTGAACAGCGAAATGCCGATCAGCGCGCGCACCAGACCGTCGACCGTGAAATTGCCCGGCAGGAACAAAGGCAGCATGTAGGTCGCGAAGAACAGCACGGTGATCAGCGGCACGCCGCGCCAGAACTCGATGAAGGCGATCGAGAAGATCCGGATCAGCGGAATGGTCGAGCGGCGGCCGAGCGCCAGCGCGATGCCGATCGGCAGCGAGGTGACGATGCCGGTCACCGAGACCACCAGCGTCACCAGGAGCCCGCCCCACAGATTCGTGGTCACGACCGGCAGGCCGCCGTGATC
This sequence comes from Bradyrhizobium sp. 482_C4_N1_8, assembly GCF_052075965.1. Taxonomy (NCBI): domain Bacteria; kingdom Pseudomonadati; phylum Pseudomonadota; class Alphaproteobacteria; order Hyphomicrobiales; family Nitrobacteraceae; genus Bradyrhizobium; species Bradyrhizobium sp. 482_C4_N1_8. The sequence goes on from NZ_CP197231.1 coordinate 4,784,867, forward strand.
GAGCCCCATCAGCTTGATCACGGCCGCGATGCCGATGAAGGTGCCGACGCTGGATGTCAGAGCCCGGCCGCCGGTGCGAACGCCGCCACCGACAGCGAAGGCGATCAGGGAGACGACCGCCGCCGTGATGGCGAAATCGGCCCAGACCGACTGGCCCGTTCCCTGGAGCTGGTCACGGAGCCAGGTCAGCGGAAAGATCAGCCAGTAGATCGCGCTGCCGACCAGCACGATGAGATTGCCGGCCAGCCAGAAGAGCGGTGCGACGGCCGAGGTCTTGGCGAGACTGAGCAGAGCCTGCCCGGCGCCGATGATGCTGTCGTCGAACAATTGCAGCAGGCCGGCCGTCCAGCTCAGGCCGAACCCGGTGATGCCGCCGCCGTGCAGCAGAAAGAACGCAACCACTGGAAAGGCGAAGAAGAAGAGACTTGCGTTCAGTCCTTTCGCCGGCAGGCGCGGAATGAGCAGCGGCAGCAGCAGAGCCGCCGACAGGATCAGCGCGAGATTGACCCGCCAGCGCTCGGCCTCGGGATAGAAGCCGTAGATCAGTTGCGGCAGCTTGGCCTGGATGAAGGGCCAGCAGGCGCCGACCGTAAAGCCGGCATTCTCGGTCAGGCACGCCGTGCGATCCTTGCCGGTCCAGACCGCATCGACCATCAGGAACTTCACGGCAGGAATGACGGTGAACCAGAGCAGCAAGGCGCCCACGATCGTGAGCAAAATGTTGGTCGGCGAATTGAACAGGCGCGTGCGCATCAGGCCGATGAAGCCCGTGGTCTTGACCGGCGCGGGACGCTCGGTGAGCAGGTCCCGGCGGACATAGGCGGACGAGATGATGTCGCTCATGCGCCCAGACTCCGGCTGACGCGCCAACCGTAGACGCTCATGACGGCGCTCGTGAGCAGCGAGATCAGGAGGTAGACGCCCATCGTCATGGCAATGATCTCGATCGCCTGCCCGGTCTGGCTCAGCGACGTGCCGGCGAACACCGAGACGAGGTCGGGATAGCCGATCGCGACCGCCAGCGAAGAGTTCTTGGTGAGGTTGAGATACTGGTTGGTCAGCGGCGGCACGATCACGCGCATCGCCTGCGGCACGACGATCAGGCGCAACGTGGTGCCGCGGCTCAGCCCCAGCGAGGATCCCGCTTCCATCTGACCGGAGTGGACGGACAGGATGCCGGCGCGCACGATCTCGGCGATGAAGGCCGCGGTATAGGTCGACAGCGCCAGCGTCAGCGCCACGAATTCCGGGATGACTCTTGAGCCGCCGGCAAAATTGAACCCCTTGAGCTGCGGCAGCTCGAAGGTGAAGGGCAGGCCGAACACCAGCACGGCCGCGAGCGGCAGCCCGAACAGCAGGCCCAGCACATAGGGCCAGATCCGGATCATCTGACCGCGCTGAAATAGCGCCCGCCGCGCATAGAAGCGCAAAACCAGCGAAGCGACGATGCCGAGGACCAGCATCGCCAGGAACGGCTCGAAGCCGCCCTCGCCGATCGGGCGCGGAATGACGAGCCCACGGTTGCTGATGAAGGCGATGCCCAGCAGCGAAATGCTCTGCCGCGGATTGGGCAAGGCCGCGAGAACCGCCAGGTACCAGAACAGGATCTGGAACAGCACCGGCAGATTTCGGCAGATCTCGACATAGATCTCGCCGACGCGCGACAACAGCCAGTTGGGCGACAGCCGGCACAGCGCGACGATGAAGCCGATCACGGTGGCGAAGAAGATGCCCACCACCGAGACCACGAGCGTGTTCAAAAGCCCGACCACGAACACGCGCAGGAATGTGTCCGAGCCGGTGTAGGAGATCAGGGTCTGGTTGACGTCGAAGCCGGCATTGTTCCGGAGGAAGCCGAAGCCGGCGGCAATGTGCTGGTTTTCGAGGTTCGTCCGGGCGTTGGAAACGATCTCATAGCCAATCCAGCCCAGGATCGCCGCGAAGGCAAACTGGACGGCGACGCCGTTCCAGCCTGCCTTGCCGCCCAGAACACGCCTGATCTTCAGCGCGATCCGGGCCGGCGGTTTTCGAGCCTCGGTGCTCATCGCCGCGGATCAGGCGGGATCAGCGGATCGGCGGCGCGTACTGAAGACCGCCCTTATTCCAGAGATTGTTGAGGCCACGGCTGATGCCGAGCGGCGAACCGGCGCCGACGTTGCGATCGAACACCTCGCCGTAATTGCCGGTGGCCTTCACGATCCGCACCACCCAGTCCTTGGTCAGGCCGAGCTGTTCGCCGAAATTGCCGTCGCTGCCGAGCACGCGCTTCAGCTCCGGATTTTCCAGTTTCGCCTTCTCGTCGACGTTCTTCGAGGTCACGCCCAGCTCTTCGGCGGTAACCATGGCGAACAGCGTCCATTTCACGATGTCGAACCACTGGTCGTCGCCGTGACGCACCATCGGCCCGAGCGGCTCCTTCGAGATGATTTCGGGGAGCACCATATGGTCGTTGGGATTGGCAAGCTTGAGGCGGTTGGCGTACAGGCCCGACTGGTCGGTGGTGAAGACGTCGCAGCGCCCGGCTTCATAGGCCTTGACGGTCTCGTCGTTGGTGCCGAACGCGATCACCTCGTACTTCATGTTGTTGGCCTTGAAGTAGTCGGCGAGGTTCTGCTCGGTGGTGGTGCCGGTCTGGACGCAGACCGAGGCGCTGTTGAGCTCGAGCGCCGAATTCACCTTGAGCGACTTCTTCACCATGAAGCCCTGCCCGTCATAATAGGTCACGCCGGTGAAGTTGGCGCCGAGCGAGGTGTCGCGCGAGATGGTCCAGGTGGTGTTGCGCGAGAGCACGTCGATTTCGCCGGATTGCAGCGCCGTGAAACGATCCTTGGCGGACAACGGCACGTACTTGACCTTGGTCGGATCGTTGAAGATCGCGCCTGCGATCGCGCGGCAGAGGTCGACGTCAAGCCCGGTCCAGTTGCCCTTGTCGTCGGGCGAGGAGAAGCCGGGCAGGCCTTGGCTGACGCCGCAGGACAGCATGCCCCGGTCCTTGATGGTCTTGAGCGTTTGCGCATCGGCGGCCTGGGCGGAGAGGCCGGCGGCGACAGCGAGAGTGAGAGCCAGGGTTACGCGTTTCATGGGCTGAAGGCCTTTCAAAGTCGTCTCAAGGTCAGGAATGGCGTCTTTGGGATCGTCTCCGCCAGGGCTAGCCGCATCAAGACTAGCCTTGCAAGAGTCATGCTGGAAAACCTTGCCGAACACTCGCCCATCCCGGGAGGCCATACCTTAATCCCCGCCGCAGGCGTCCGCCGTTATGGCTGTGACGCAAGGTCCGGTCAGACGATGGATCGAAGGTCGCGGCAGCCCCTCAACATGCGGCGACTGAATAGCACCCGCGCATCTCAGAACGACTGGCGAGCCGGGTCAAGGGGTTGACGGGACTCTTCTGTGTTCTGTTATTAACGGCAGCGGCCTTCGGCCGGCCCGCGGGCGCGGCGCGCCCGGTGGAAACGCGCTTTTTGAAAGCAGACGCATGGATTCCTCGCATCCCGCCCAACAGCACGCCGAAACCCGGCTGGTGACCTCCGGCCGCGACACCAAGGCGCAGAAGGGGTTCGTCAATCCGCCGGTGTTTCACGGTTCGACCGTGCTCTATCCGACCGCTGAGGACCTGCACGCCCATCGCGGCGAGTTCCAGTACGGCCGCCACGGCACCCCCACCACCAGGGCGTTCCAGGAGACGCTGATGGCACTGGAGGGGCCGCAATGCGCCGGCGTCGGCATCGTGCCGTCAGGCCTGTCGGCGATCTCCACCACCCTGCTCTCGGTGCTGAAGACCGGCGACCATCTGCTCGTCTGCGACAACGTCTATCGGCCCTCGCGCAATTTCTGCAACGGCATGCTCGCGCGCCTCGGCATCGAGACCACCTATTTCGATCCGCTGATCGGCGCGAGCATCGACAAGCTGTTCAAGCCCAACACCCGCGCGGTGCTGGTGGAGGCGCCGGGCTCGCAGTCGTTCGAGATGCCTGACATCCGCGCCATCGCCGAGGTCGCGCATGCGCGCGATGCGCTCGTCATCGACGACAACACCTGGGCGACGCCGCTCTATCATCGCTCGCTCGACCAGGGTGTCGACATCAGCATGCAGGCCGCCACCAAGTATATCGGCGGCCATTCCGACATCATGTTCGGCACCATCTCGGCCAACGCCAAGGCGTGGCCGCAGATTGCCGAAGGCATCCGCCTGCTCGGCGTCTGCGCCGGCCCTGACGACGTCTTCCTGGCGCTGCGCGGCCTGCGCACGCTGTCGGTACGATTGGCGCAGCATCACCGCTCGGGGCTCGACATGGCGCGCTGGCTCGCGGCCCGCCCCGAGGTCGCGCGCGTGCTGCATCCGGCGCTCGAGACCGATCCCGGCCATGCCATCTGGAAGCGCGATTTCACCGGCGCGTCGGGCCTGTTCAGCATCGTGTTGAAGCCGGCGCCGCAGAAGGCCGTCGACACCATGCTCGACACGCTCAAGCTGTTCGGCATGGGCTTCTCCTGGGGCGGCTTCGAGAGCCTCGTGATTCCCTTCGATTGCGACGCCTATCGCACCGCCACGAAGTGGTCGCCGGGCGGCCCGACCCTGCGACTGCACATCGGCCTCGAAAGCGTCGACGATCTCAAGTCCGATCTCGATCGCGGCTTCGCTGCCCTCAAGGCGGCAATGTGAGCCTGCTCACAAGGCATCGCGCCTCGGGACGCGGCAATCGCGCGCCGGCGGACGCGCAAAACGCGCGCCGCGGGAACGCGCAACCGCCGCAAACGTTAACGCGGATGCGCCAACAAAGGGTTTGAACCGCTGACGTTTGGCGCTAGCCTCACCAATCGACTCCAATCCGGACGCGGAGCATGGGAACGTTGGTTCTGCTCGATCTGATGGGCGGCGTGGCGCTGTTGCTGTGGGGCCTGCACATGGTCCACAGCGGGATTCTGCGCGCCTTCGGCCCGGACCTGCGGCGGCTGCTCGGCAAGGCGCTCGGCAACCGATTCAACGCGTTCGCCGCCGGGCTAGGCCTTACCGCGCTGCTCCAGAGCAGCACGGCGACGGCGCTGATCACCAGCTCATTCGCGGCAGAAGGCCTCGTCAGCCTGGCCGCCGCGCTCGCCATCATGATGGGGGCCAATGTCGGCACGACGCTGATCGTGCAGGTGCTGTCGTTCAACATCGCAGCCGTTGCGCCTGTCCTGTTCGTGCTCGGGCTCGTCGCCTTCCGCTCCGGCCCACGGTCGCGGATCAAGGATATCGGGCGCGTATTCATCGGTCTCGGCTTGATGCTGCTGTCGCTGCACATCCTGCTCGACACGCTGGCTCCGGCGGAGAACGCGCCGGGTGTTCGTGTCATGATGTCCGCGATCACGGGCGATCCCGTGCTCTGCATCGTCATCGCCGCGCTCGTCACCTGGGCGGTGCATTCGAGCGTCGCCAGCGTGCTGCTGATCATGTCGCTGGCCTATTCGCAGTTCATCACACCTTACGCGGCCCTCGCGCTGGTGTTGGGGGCCAATCTCGGCAGCGCCATCAATCCCGTGTTCGAGGGGGCCCGGCGCGACGATCCCGCAAGCTACCGCCTGCCGCTCGGCAATCTCGCCAACCGCGTGATCGGGATCGCGCTGGTGCTGCCGTTCCTGAATGGGATCGCTGAGCACATGCACGCCTGGCAGCCTGATCTCGCCAGGATGACGGCGGCCTTCCACATCGCCTTCAACGTAGGCACGGCCGTCATCTTCATCGGCCTGCTCGACATCATGTCCCGGCTCCTGACCCGGCTGCTGCCTGATCGCGTCCGGGAAGACGATCCGGCCCGGCCGCGCTATCTCGACGAGAGCGCGCTGGAGACGCCGTCACTGGCGCTCGCCGACGCCGCGCGTGAGACCTTGCGCATGGGCGATCTGGTCGAGGTCATGCTGCGCAAGGTAATGGCGGCGATGATGACCGGCGACCGCGCGCTGGTCGACCAGGTCACGAAGATGGACAATGTCGTTGACAGCCTCGACGAAGCCATCAAGCTCTATGTGACGAAGCTGATGCGGGGCAGCCTCGACGAGAGCGAGGGCCGGCGCGCGATGGAGATCATCTCCTTCGCCATCAACCTCGAGCATATCGGCGACATCATCGACAAGAGCCTGAGCGAGCTCGCGACCAAGAAGATCAAGCGCCGCTTCCAGTTCTCGGCCGAGGGCGCCGAGGAGCTCGCCGCCTTCCACAAGCGCACGATGGACTCGCTGCGGATCGCCTTCGGCGTCTTCATGTCGGGCGATGCCAACGAAGCGCGCAAGCTGCTGGTGGAGAAGACCACGCTGAAGAACACCGAGCTCGCCGCCGTCGAGCGTCATCTCGACCGCTTGCGCGAGGGCCGCCCCGAGACCATCGAGACCACCTCGCTGCATCTCGACGTGCTGCGCGACCTACGCCGCATCCACTCGCATATCTGCTCGGTCGCCTATCCCGTGCTCGATGCCGCCGGCGAGCCTTATCGCAGGAGCGAGGCGGATGCCGCCCTGCCCGCCTCCGGCGCGGCGTCGGCGTTACCGCGCTAGCGGCGCGTCTCAGCGTTCCAGCGTCCTCGAGGCGCGGCCGCGGTTCTTGATGATCAGCATGATGTTGCGGATATAGATGATGGTCGCGAGCGCCTGTCCGAGGATGATGACGGGCTCGCGCTTCACGACGCCGTAGACCAGCGTCATCAGCCCGCCGCCCATCGAGCAGAACCAGAACGCCATCGGCACCACGCTGTTGCCGGCCCGCTCGCTCGCGATCCACTGCACCAGGAAGCGTGCGGTGAAGAACAGCTGCGCGACGAGGCCGAACGCCAGCCAGAAATCGAACTTGGCGACGAAGACGTCGTAGAGATAGTTATTCAACGCCTGACCGTATTGGATGATCATGCCTTCACCTCAGTCACATCTGGTGTCGGCTTCTTGCGGCGGATCAGCCACCACACGCCGACGAGATCCATGATGCCGATCCACAGCCGGTCGAAGAAACCATAGTTTGACACGCCGGAATGGCGCGGCCGGTCGATCACGTCGACATAGGCGATCTCGTAGCCTTCGCGGCGCACCAGCGCCGGCAGGAAGCGATGCAGCCCGTCGAAATAGGGCATCATCAGGAACACGTCGCGCCGGAACGCCTTCAGGCCGCAACCGGTATCGCGCGTTCCGTCCTTCAGGATAGCATTGCGGACGCCGTTCGCCACGCGCGACTGGAATTTCTTGAAGCCGGTATCCTTGCGTCCGACACGCTGACCGGCCGCGAGACCGACGCGCCCCGCCCCCTTCTCGACCGCCGCGATCAGGTCCGGCAGGAAGGCGGGATTGTTCTGCCCGTCGCCGTCGAGCGTCGCCACGATCGCGCCGCGCGCTGCGCGCACGCCGCTGCGCACTGCTGCCGACTGGCCGCCTGATCTGGCATGGCGAAGCTGCCGGAGATTGTCCCGCTGCTGCATGATCGCGCCGAGCCGTTCGCCGGTCGCGTCCGTCGAGCCGTCATTGACGTAGATGATTTCATAGGCCCAGCGGCCGTCGAGCGCCGCGCCGATCTCCTCGATCAGCGGCGCGATGTTGTCGGCTTCGTTGCGCACGGGAACGACGATGGAAACCGAAGGCTGGGACGACGACAAATCGAAAGCTCGTGGTTGGAATTGGCCTGCCCCGGGGAACCGGCGGTCCCGGCAGGCAGCCGCTTTTATGGGGCGGATGCCCCGTGGGCAACCCTTTTGAGGCGGCCCGAGACCGCCCCTGCAAGAGGCACAATGGTGCCGTCGGCGCGGATGGCAAAGCCGAGCCTCCGGGCCGCGAACCAGTAGCGCACTGCCATGGCGCCGACCATGCCGACCAGAGCGCCGGCGACGACGTCGCTCGGATGATGCGCGAGCAGCACCAGCCGGGTCAGCAGGATCACGATTGCGTAAGTGAACATGAACACGCGCAGGCGCGGCCACAGCGCCGAGACAGCAAACGCCAGCGCAAACGCCGTCACCGCATGACCCGACGGCAGGCTGGCATAAGCCCCCGTTCCCTCGAACGGGATGAAGTTGAACGGATCGGCCTTGCCGCTCACGAACGGACGGCCGCGGCCGATGAGATATTTCAGGATCTCGGCAACGAACACGGACAGGGCGACAGACAGAAACATGAACTGCAGCCGCGTACCGATGCCGAGCAGCAGCCCACGACGGGTGCCGTGCAATCCCGCTGCAACGAGCGCCAGGACCACCAGCGTCCCCCCGAGCACCGAGAGCACATACTCGTCCTTGCCGAAATCGGTGAGGATACGGATCGGCCACAGGCTCGGCGTGCCGCGCGTCGGCATCAGCTGGATCTCGGTCTGATCGAACGCGAGCATCAGCACGATGATCAAGGTCGCACCGGCCGCACTGAGCCACAGCGAATGCCGCGCCAGCTTTCGCGCGGCTTCGGCGCGGCGCGAATGCGAAGGCGTACGGACGAGCTGCACCAGGGCATGGCCCGACACCGCGAGCAATTGCGCGGGATAGCCCGGGCGTGGCGCGCTGTCGGCCGGCGCTGGCATCTACTCAGTGCCTTCCGAGCGGAAGATCGAGATCGAGATCGCGCGCCCTTGCGAGAAATTATAGCCGTCGATGCGGGTACCTACCTTGTAGCGCAGCCCGATCGCCTCGGCCCGCTGCACGAAGCTGCGCTCCGAGCGCTGCTCGATCAGCGCGAAGCGACAGCTCCCCTGCCGCAGGAAATCCGCCGCGCCCGAGCCGTCGGTGAGCAGCGTCTGCGTGCCCGTCAGGAACACGAGGCTCGGCTCGTGATAGCCGGCGGCGGCTGCCTTCGGCCCGACGCAGGTGACGTTGCGAAGCGCGCGTGCGATCTCGATGCTCGGAAACAGCGGGGTCAGCGACGGCAGCACGATGCCGTAGACCACGACCGCGAGCATCAGCGCTGCGACCAGCGCGTTGAGCAGCGAGCGCTCGGCGCGGTTGGTGTCGAACAGCCACCAGGCGAACAGACCGAAGATGAGCGAGGCCGCAATGAACGGCCAGGCCACGAACGCCGGTTGCCGCGTCAGCATGACCGCGCCGACCACGGCGATGATCGAGGCGGCAGCGGGAATCGCGAACCACCACGCCGAGCCGCGCGCGAGCCACGAGCGCGACAGCACGTTCCGCTCCAGCGCACCGACCGTGAGGATCGCGATCGCCGGATACAGCGGCAGCACGTAATGCGGCAGTTTGGTCAGCACCGCCTCGAACACGATCCAGGACGGGATCAGCCAGGCCAGCAGGAACTGCGCGCCGGGCTCGCGCCGGGCCCGCCACACCGCCGGCGCCGCCATCGCCGCAAGCGGCGCGCCCGGCCAGAATGTGATCCAGAACAGCGCCAGATACAGTCCGGGCGGCGCGCCATGGGATTCCTGGGCGCCGATTTTGCTCAGCATGTCGCCGCCGACGGAATCGGCGAAGAAGGCATCACCCGCGCGCCAGAAGATCGCGACGAACCAGGGCAGCACCAGCACCAGCATCCACATCAGGCCCCAGAGCGGACGCAGCTTCCACAGCCACGAGGCATCACGGTCCTGGATCGCGAGCGCGACAATGGTGAGGCCTGCGAACATCAGGATCAGCGGACCCTTGATCAGGATGCCGACCGCGAGCGCGGTCCAGAAGATCGCGGGCCAGCTCCACGGCGGATGGGTCTCATCCTCGGCGCGCTGCCACGACAGATAGGCGCGCGACATTGCGCCCATCGCGGCGGTCACGCAGAACAGCAGCATCGCATCGGTTTTCGCCAGCCGCGCCTCGACGCCGAGCAGCACGGAGGCACACATCAGGAGCGCGGCAAGCACCGCCGCGCGCCGCGTGACGAAGCCGAGCGCCGCCCAATAGGTCATCAGCACGGCGCCGATGGCGCCGATCAGCGACGGCAGCCGGTACACCCAGATCCGCAATTCGGCCTTCGGCAGCTTGAGCGCTGATGCGGCTTCAACTGCGGCCGATTGCAACCAGTAGATGCCGACCGGCTTCTTGTAGCGGACGTCTTCCTGGAAACGGATGTCGACATAATCGCCGCTCTCGACCATCTGCTTGGTGGCCTGCGCGAAGCGCGCCTCGTCGCGGTCAACAGGCGGAATCGTGAAGAAGCCCGGCAGGAACAGCAGCAGCGCACACAGCAGCAGGAAGCCGACTGCGCGGGCGTGACTGGCCGTGGCGTAGTCCAGCATAAGCACGAGCCGGCTGCCCGGATTCACGGGCGCTTTCGGCTCGCGGGGTGCTCCAAAACGGGGGCTGGGATAGGTCTCGGCCATTGGTTCCGCTTACGCTGAAACCGTCATTCCGACAACCGGTTAAGGCGGGGTCATTGAATTCGAATGACAACTGTGTCCGCGGCGCCAGTTGCGTCGATCACGGTAAGCCGCGCAAAGCCCGGACCGGGCGGATCGATCAGGCGCTGGCGGCGCCCGTCGATCTCGCCGAGTGATGTTCCATTAACCATGACGGTCATGGGAAGGACGCCGCCGGCGACCTTCACCGGCATGGCTGCGCTCCCCTCGCCGCCGGAACGGTCGACATCGATCCGCGAGCCGTTCAGCGGGAACTGGATGTGCAGCGCCTGCTCGCTGCCGGTCCGCACCAGGTCCCCGACCGGGCGGAACCGCTTGAGTGGCAATGGCAACTTGGCGTTGCTGGCGACCAGGGTTCCCTTCGGCGGCTTCGGCAACGGGGCCAGCGTCTTGCCGGTGCGCGCGAAGGCGTCGAACAGGATCGGGGCTGCGGCCACGCGGCCGATCAGGCCGGGAACCGGCGCGCCGTCGGGCCGGCCGACCCAGACGCCGATGGTCATGCGGCCGTCGAAGCCGACCGACCAGGCGTCGCGATAGCCGTACGAGGTGCCGGTCTTGAACGCGATGCGGTTGTGGGCGGCGTTTTCGGGCGGCGGCGTGCCCAGGAGCACGTTGCCGACCTGCCAGGCCGCAACCTGGTCCAGCAGCCGCAGCGGTTCCCGATCGTCCCGGCCGGTCATGAGGTCGCGCAACGGCATGGTGGTGCCGAGCCGAGCGAAACCCGTATAGAGCTGGGTGAGGTCCTGGAGTGTCACACCGACGCCGCCGAGTCCCATCGCGAGCCCCGGTGCCTCGTCCTTGGGCAGGACCAGATTGCCGCCGGCCTGCCGCAGCCGCGACGACAGCCGGCTCGCGCCGACGCGGTCGAGCAGCACGATCGCCGGCACGTTCAGCGACAATTGCAGCGCCTTCTTCACTGGCACCGTGCCCTGAAACGTCATGTCGAAATTTTCCGGCGCGTAGGAGCCGAAGCGGACGGGCCTGTCGTCGATCAGGCTGTCGGGATGGACAAAACCGTCCTCGAAGGCGAGCCCATAGATGAAGGGTTTCAGCGTCGAACCCGGCGAGCGGACGGCGCGGGTCATGTCGACCTGCCCCGCCCGGCTCTCGTCGAAATAATCGGCCGAACCGACGCGGGCGAGCACGTCGCCGCTCTCATTGTCGACCACGATGATGCCGACCGAGATGTTGGGCCCGAGCGCAATGGCGCGGTCGCGCGCCAGTGGCTCCAGCACCTTTTGCAGATTGGCATCGAGCGTCAGCTTGATGACCGGCGTATCCTTGACCGTCGACAGCGCCGTGTCGGAAGCGTGCGGCGCGAGGATCGGCATCGGCTTGCGCAGTTTTGGCACGGGCACGGCCTTGGTCTGCTTCGCGTCCTCAAGACTGACCACATGCTCCTCGACCATGCGGTCCAGCACGCGGTCGCGCGCCTTGCGTGCGGCCTCGGGATAGCGATCGAGCCGGCGCGTCTCCGGCGATTGCGGCAGCGCCACCAGCAGCGCGGCCTCGGCCAGAGAGAGCCGCTTCGGCTCCTTGCCGAGATAGGCGATCGAGGCTGAGCGGATGCCTTCGAGATTGCCGCCGTAGGGCGCGAGCGCGAGATAGAGGTCGAGGATCTCAGCCTTGCTCATGCTGCGCTCGATCTCGATCGCCCGCACGATCTGCCGCAGCTTTGCATAGAGCGAGCGCTGCCGCCGCGGCTCCATCAGCCGCGCCAGCTGCATCGAGATGGTCGAGCCGCCCGAGACGATGTGGCCGCGCGTGGTGAGCTGTAGTGCGGCGCGCCCGAGAGCGAGCGGGTCGAGACCGTTATGCGCGTAGAAGCGCTGGTCCTCATAGGCGAGCAGCAGTTTGAGATAGGTCGGATCGACATTGGCCTTGGCATCGACCGGCAGCCGCCAGCGGCCGTCGGCCATGGCATACGCGCGCAGCAGTTTTCCGTTGCGATCGACGATGGTGGTGGAGACCTGGCGCGCCTCGTCGAGCGGGAGCGGGCCGAGCGAGTAGACCCAGGCGACAAAGCCGAAGATGGCGAGGATGAGCGTGAGCGCGAGGCCCGAGAGGACGCGAAAGCCCCTGCCCCTTGCCCCGTCATGGCCGGGCTTGACCCGGCCATCCACGTCTTTGCCGGCAGCGCCACAGCTCGTGGATGCCCGGGACATCTGCGCGAAGACGCGCTTCGCGCTTTTGCCCGGGCATGACGACGGAGTATGTGGCTCTGCTTCGCTCATCTCTCCACTCACTTCGCCGCCCGCACCTCGACGTTACCCGTCCCGGTCCGGCCGTAGCGCGAGGGATTGTACATGTCCTCGACATAGGCCTGCGGCAGCACGTATTTGCCGGGCGAGACCGCGCGCACGACGTAGGCGACGGTGAAGACCGACTTGGAGTCCGAGGCGCGATCGACCGCCGCCGTGAAGCGGTCGTCACGGAACTCGGTATCTTCAGGCTCCTCGCCGTCCTCGATCCAGTCCAGCGTGCCACTGTCGCCCGACGACACCAGCTTCGGATTGTCGATCTCGAGGCCCGCGGGCAGATAGTCGGACACCATGATGTGGCCGTACTCGGGCTTCGCCTCGGTGATCTTCAGCACCACGGCGAAACGCTGGTTCTGCTTGACCTTGCTGATGTCGGCGGGCTTGCCGTCGAGCGTGAAGTAATTGCGCTCGATCTTGAAGCCGTTCGATGCAGCCGGCTCCGGCGTGACCGGCGAGCCCGACACCGAGACCACCGCCTGGACCGGCGCATCGCCGGTGTTGGTGATCTTCAGTGGCTTGCCCTCCAGCGTCACGGCCTTGTAGCTGCGGTACAGCGCGGTCTTGACCGGCTGGCCGTCGACGTCCATCGACAGGTTCTCCTTGGCGAGCGCGCGCGCCGCCAGCACCAGCCACGCATTCTCCTGCGTCGAAGTGTAGGGCGTCAGACCGCGCGCGGTCTCGACCCGCGACACCGCCTGCGTCAGCGTCGCCTTCGGCGCATTGCCTTCGCTGGCGAGCGAGACCAGCGCGGCGGCATCGCGAAGCTGCGAGCCGTAGTCGGTGCGGCCGAACTCCAGCACCGGTTTTGGCGCAAGGCTGTCGAGCGCGGCACCGTAGACGCGTTCCGCGCGGTTGCGGTCGCCGACCAGTGCGAGCGCCGCCGCAAGCTGCGACTTCGCGATCGGCGTTGCGAGGTTGGCGAGCTTGGTGTCGGCGAGGTAGCGCAGATCGCCGATCGGAGCAGCGCCGTTACGCGCGAGCACGTAGAGGCCGTAGGCGAGATCGCGCCCGCCGTCCTTCTCAGGCTCGTTGCCGTTCACGACCGAGTTGCGGATACGGTCGAGCGCGTTCTTGAACAGCACGTCCGGCACCGCAAAGCCTTTTTCGCGGGCGCGGGTGAGGAAGTCCGTTACGTAGGCGTCGAGCCAGGCGTCGTCGCCTCCGGCCGACCACAGGCCGAACGAGCCGTTGGAGCCCTGGCGTGCCAGGAGCCGCTCGATCGCATCGCGGATGCGCTGGTCGACCTCGGTGTCCATGGCCAGATGCGCGCCGACGGCGAGCTCATTGACATAGAGCAACGGCAAGGCACGGCTCGTGATCTGTTCCGAGCAGCCATAGGGGTAGCGGTCGAGCGCCTTCAGGATCGTTGCGGCGTCGAGCGCCGTCGACAGGCTGGCCGAAACCGAGACGCTGCCGGTGCCCGGGACGAGATCGGAGAACATGTCCGAGGTCAGCGTCAGGCTTTCACCCTTCGCCAGCGTCCGGATCGAACGCCGCGCCAGCACCTGTGTCGCCGCCTTGACGTCGAGCGCATAGTGACGCGCCAGCGCAAGGCCGTTCGGCCCCTTGATGTCCACGTCGAGCGTCGCCTGCCCCGCCGCCGTCGCGTCGATTGCGAGCGTAAACGCGTTGCGCTGCTTGGCGGCGAGCTTGACCGTGGTTGCGGGATTGCCGGTCATCTTCACCGGGCCGCCGGTCTTCACGTTGATGACGTAGTCGCCGGCCTGGCCCTCGACATTGTCGATCTCGAGGTTGACCGTGCCGTGGTCGCCATTGAGCAGGAAGCGCGGCAAGGTCGTGGTCAGCACCACGGGATCGCGGATCACGACATCCGTGTTGGCACGGCCGAGTTTCGTGGCGGTCCACGCCACCGCCATGACGCGCGCGGTGCCGGCGAACTCGGGGATATCGAAGCTCACTTCGGCGGTGCCGTCGGCGGCGACCGTGACGATGCCCGAGTAGAGCGCGAGCGGCTTTTGCGCGGGCGGAGAGCCCTGCAATTCGCCGGCGCCGGCATCGCCGCCGGACTTGATCTGTCCGCGCGTGCCCGACATGCCGTCGATCAGTTGCCCATAGAGATCGCGGATTTCCGCGCTCAGGCGGCGCTGGCCGAGATAGTAATCGTCCGGCGCCGGCGGCTTGTAATTGGTCAGGTTGAGGATGCCGACATCGACCGCGGCGATGACGATTTTGGCGTCCTCGCCCGGATTGAGCCCGTCGAGCTTGACCGGGATCTTCAACGTCGCATTCGGCCGGACCAGTGCCGGCGGCGTCAGCTTCACCTGGAGCGTGCGGGTCTGCTTGTCGATGCCGAACCATTTCAGGCCGATCGCCCGGCCCGGCATGCGTTGCGCAGCCGCATCGAGCGGCCGGCGCAGCGTCGCCACCACATAGGCGCCGGTGCCCCAGTCCTTGCCGACCGGCAGCCTCACCTGCGCGGTACCTTCCTTGACGTCGATGGTCTGCGTCGTCAGCAGGCGGTCGCCGAGCACATTGACGGTGAGCTTGCCGGCGCTGCGGACGTTCACCGATACCGTCATGGTGTCGCCGGAGGCATATTGCGGCTTGTCGAT